>NZ_CP150298.1:0-4800000 GCF_045040625.1 Paenibacillus sp. FSL H8-0260 | reverse complement strand
TCTTACGATAAAGTTCATTGGTATGAAGGCGCAATGGTTGGTGGATCTTTAGTAGGTACTGTTAGTGATTTTTGGAATTGGAAAATTACCTCAGGTCCTCTAGTTGAACTTGGTGTAGGACTATTTGATGGGATTTTTGTCGGGATGCTCGCTGCAGCATTGACCGAGGTATTAAATGTGCTGCCGATACTCGCTAAACGCTTAAATATGACACATTATCTATTCGGTCTGTTAATGGCGATGGTGAGTGGGAAGGTCGCGGGTTCTTTGTTCGACTGGTTTGTATACCGACAGTAAACAGGGGGTTAGGAAATGAGCAAGTTTATTCACAGCGGTGATTCTGCACCGGAAGATGACCATCTGGAAGATAATGCTTCAGCTGCTGCAGCAATGAAGATAACTGCAGAGGATCTAGTTGCAGATCACACAGAACCTGAGGGCGCTTCAGCTATCGGTGAAAGTGAAGATTCAGCGGAAAATTCTACAACATCTGAAACTAGCCAGGACCAGCAGGATGCAGAGGCATCAGCTGAATTAGGTACTGAGCAGCAAGATGTGGATGCCACTTCGGAGCAGGGAACAGAGCAGCAGAATGCGGATGCCACTGCGGAGCAGGGAACAGGGCAGCAAGATGTGGATGCGACTGCGAAGCAGGGAACAGAGCAACAGGATGCAGAAGTGACTGCGGAGCAGGGAACAGGGCAGCAAGATGTGGATGCGACTGCGAAGCAGGGAACAGAGCAGCAGGATGCAGAAGCGACTGCGGAGCAGGGAACAGGGCAGCAGGATGGGGAAGTGACTGCGGAGCAGGGAACTGAGCAACAGGATGCACAAGCGACTGCGGAGCAGGGAACAGAGCAGCAGGATGCAGAAGCATCGGATGAGCTCGGCAATCAGGAGCCAAGTGAGCCGAGTAAAGGTTTTTTTGCCAGGTTATTTGGTATGGATTCAGAGGATTCAGAATCAGATGATGAGGCACAGGATCAGAATGCTCAGGCAGCAGGAGGAACAGGTAACGATGCTGGTACTGGGGAGGAGTCTCAAGCTCAACCGAAGCCTTCAAAGAAGCAGGCGCAGCAGCAGTCTCAGAACAAAAGTAAAGATAAGCTACAAAACAAACGCGATAGTGAGCATTCTAACTCATTAAAGGAATCCGTTATTTATTGGCAAGGCAATGATCATATCCCAGGTTCTCTACAAGAAACAAAAAACACGCTGACCGAAGTGATGGGGCTGGGAACAAGTTTTGATGTGACGTTTAGAGAAATGTCCTTTGGGGGACATAAGACAGCTTTACTCTGCTTAAGCGGATTCACCAACGAAGATGTAACGGATGAAATTCTGAAACGACTAACCTACCTTTCTTCAGAAAATTTGTCCGCAGGTGTATTAGGTAGCTTTATGAACGAATACATCCCTCATATTCAAGTTGAAGAGGGTAGTGTATTAAGCGAATGTTTCGATAAAGTATTAAAAGGAATGAGCGCACTATTTATTGAGGGTGAGAACAAAGTTATCCTAATGGATACTCGATCTTACCCCATGCGAAGTCCTGATGAACCCTCGATTGATCGGGTGGTGCGTGGTGCGCGCGATGGTTTTACAGAAACCCTGCTTAGTAATATTTCACTTGTAAGAAGACGGATACGTGATCCGGGGCTGAAGCTTGAAATGTTTCAAGTGGGACGGCGGACACGGACAGATGTCTGTGTGGCTTACATTGATGATATCGTTGATAAAACACAAGTTACGTCTGTCATCGATAAAATCAACAGCATCGATATCGATGGTATTCCACTGGCGGATAAGCAATTGGAGGAAGCGATTATCGGCGGAGGGTGGAACCCTTATCCTATGGTGCGTTATTCTGAACGCCCTGACGTTGTAGCCTCCAATTTATTAGAGGGACGGGTCATATTATTCGTGGATACCTCGCCCATTGTAATTGTTCTTCCGACTACCTTTTTTGATCTTTGCCAGCATGCGGAGGAGAATCGCCAGACTCCTTTTATGGGGACATATCTGCGGTGGGTCCGTTTCATCGGCATCTTCGCTTCCATGTTCCTGCTCCCGTTATGGATGCTGCTTGTTATCCATCCTGAGTTAAAGCCTGCTATGCTGGATTTTATCGGGCCGCAAAAGACAGCGAGAATTCCTATTCTCGCTCAGTTTCTGATTGTAGAGCTTGGGGTTGATTTACTGCGGATGGCCGCCGTGCATACCCCAACACCTTTAGGCTCAGCGATGGGTCTGATTGCAGCCATATTGATTGGTGATATAGCGGTGCAGAGCGGTCTGTTTGTAAACGAAGTAGTACTGTATATGGCGGTAGCCTCAATCGGTATGTTTGCGACTCCGAGTTATGAGCTGGGTCTGGCGAATCGTATAGTCAGGCTTGTGTTATTAATTGCCGTAGCGGCGTTCCAGGTACCAGGCTTTATGATTGGCACGACGTTACTGACTATCTTCTTAACCACTCATCGGTCCTATAACTCCTCATATATGTGGCCGTTTATACCTTTTAATGCAAAGGCAATGAGTGAAATTCTATTGCGTAAACCGGTCTTAAGTTCGAAGGAAAGACCGTCTTTTAACAAAACCAGAGACAATACCAGAATGCCGCCATCTCAAGAGAATGAATAACAATCGTAGGAAAATACAAAACTACTGCAAATTAGTCCATTCAATGGAGTTCCCACTGTCTGTTATACTGAATACACTAAGACAGGGTGGAACCTTGATATTCCACAGAAATTGGAGGACTAAAGAATGTTTCTACACGGTACTAGCCGCATTAACGATGCTGGGCATTTGGAGATCGGCGGATGTGATGTAACTGAATTGAAAGCGGAATATGGAACCCCGCTATATATATTGGACGAGCAATTGGTTAGACAACGTTGCCGGGAATATATGGATGCTTTTAAAGCCTCCGGCCTTGGTTTCCAAGTAGCTTACGCAAGCAAGGCGTTTTCAGTAATGGCAATGGTTCGTTTGGCTGATGAAGAAGGTTTGTCACTGGATGTTGTATCTGACGGCGAACTATATACAGCTTTGCAAGCTGGCTTCCCGGCAGAACGTATTCATTTTCATGGCAACAATAAGACATCTGAAGAGATCGAAATGGCGATTGATGCCAAAATCGGCTGCTTTGTAGTCGATAATCTGGTAGAGCTTAACCTTTTGCAGTCCATTGCCGCACGTAAAGAAGTTAATGTGAACATCTTATTGCGGGTGACACCAGGTGTAGAAGCGCATACTCATGAATATACCGCAACGGGCCAGACGGATTCCAAATTCGGCTTTGATATCGGTAACGGATCGGCCTATGAAGCAGTGAAAGCAGCTGTCAGCAAAAAGAATATCACGCTGCTTGGTGTGCATTCCCATATTGGTTCGCAGATCTTTGAAACCGATGGTTTCCAGCTAGCTGTTGAGCGTGTGGCAACTTTTGCCCGCAGTGTTAAAGAAGGCTTGGAAGTGGACTTCCGTGTAGTCAATCTTGGCGGAGGTTTCGGCATTCGTTATGTCGAGGGAGATACCCCCTTACATGTTTCTGAATATGTTGCAGCGATTACGGATGCAGTGAAGACTCATTTTGCTGGAATTTATAGTGCTTTGCCGGAAATTTGGGTGGAGCCGGGCCGTAGTATTGTTGGAGATGCAGGTACTACATTGTACACTGTAGGATCCAACAAGGACATTCCTGGCGTGCGTAAGTACGTTGCTGTTGATGGTGGAATGACCGACAATCCACGCCCTGCTTTGTATCAGTCTAAATACGAGGCATTGCTTGCTAACCGTGCTAACGAAGACGCAACTGAGACTGTCTCCATCGCTGGTAAATGCTGCGAGAGCGGAGATATGTTGATCTGGGATGTAGAGCTGCCGAAGGCTGAAAGCGGCGATTTGTTGGCTGTAGCCTGCACAGGTGCGTATAATTACTCCATGGCCAGCAACTATAACCGTCTTCGCCGTCCGGCTTTAGTATTCGTACAGAACGGACAAAGCGATCTTGTAGTGCGTCGTGAAAGCTATACGGATCTTATTGCCAACGATATTGTACCAGAGCGTATCGCCAAACAGACAGTTGTTGCTAAGTAATAGCCTGCTGCTGTAAGGTGGGTAAAGTTGAGCAGCATATAGAGCAAGCAGGAAAGTCTCCTGCTTGCTTTGCTTTGTGCGTGGTTTCATAGTAATATAATTGAGGTATTCTAAATTTGTTAATTTTGAAAGGGGTCATTTACATATGGCAAAGCAAGCGAAAATCACTCTAGAAAATGGCGGCGTAGTGCTGCTGGACTTGTTCGATCAAGATGCACCTAACACTGTAGCCAACTTTGAAAAGCTGGCAAAAGAAGGTTTCTACAACGGATTGACATTCCACCGTGTTATCCCTGGTTTCGTTGCTCAAGGCGGATGTCCTAACGGAACTGGCTCTGGCGGCCCAGGTTACACAATCAACTGCGAAATTAACCCAAACAAACATGAACGCGGAACACTTGCAATGGCACATGCAGGTAAGAACACAGGCGGAAGCCAGTTCTACATCTGCTACGCTCCACAACCACACTTGGATGGAGTACACACTGTGTTTGGTAAAGTAGTAGAAGGCATGGATCTTGTTGATGCTTTCAAAGGACGCGACAAAATGACTTCGGTAGAAATCATCGAAGCTTAAGATTTAATAGTTAAAAGCCAGTCTCCGAATATCGGGGCTGGCTTTTTTGTGTTGTTAAAGAATCCGCCTAACCTGTCTACGCCGTGAATTGCGCCGCTCTGGCAGCCAGAAGAATATCAAATACATAGCTAGAAACACAGTGAAGGCAAACAGCTCTTCAACAAGCAGGTAATAAGGATAAGGTCCAAAATAATCCAATACGGAATAGGTACTAGGTTTCTGGGATAGGAACATGTAGTTTGAGCCTAGGAAGTAATTAGCAGTCCAGATGCAGGCAGCCACAATATTGAGGCCGAGCATGGTGATGAGTAAAGATCTCCAAGTCGGCTTGTAGCCCTCAATCCAGGTCATGTAAAGAGACGCCAGAATAATAGAACCGTGAGCTATAAAAAACAGGAGAAAGCGGAAATGAGGGAACGGATAAACTAGGTTAGGGGTGAGCAACGCAATAAATGCTCCGCCGATCCCGGCAAAGTAGAGAAAGGAATAAAGGGTTCGACTGCGTGAAATTAACATGATAATAGACAGCAGTAGAGTGATTCCACAGAGCTCGAACGGTAATGAGGAGCTGGAGCGCCAGATGTTCTGAGAGATGTACCACATTTGCAGCCCGGCTTCTGAGACTACAAGTAGAATGATTAGCAGCAAACGCACGCTTTGCCGAAGTCTTGAATCTGTACGAATTTCAAACCGTAAGCCATAGAGCAGTAGACAACTTAACGTAATGATAGACAGCGCAACCCAATGCGAAGAGGAGAACATGATGAAATCCTCCGCGTGCTGGCGATCAAAAAAAGATGAAAGCTGCATAGACGAACCTCCTTTGAACGTGAAAACATCCATCAAAAATAAAGTTTGAGAATTTTAATAATCTTGATTCTAGATATCCATAAAATGGGTATATATGTATATGTTCTGTCAACTCCACCACATAAGGAAGACTTTTCATTATATTAACATAAGATGGGGCGTAGGGCGCGGAATTACATATGAAGCTTTTGAACATGCAGGGGTGGAAAACAATTAGAACAAGAAAATGGAGGCAACAGGAACATGTTTAAGAAAAAAATAAGTGTAATGGTCATTATTTTGATGCTTGTGGCTCAATATGCCTATGGCATCGGATTTGCTCCGCAAGTAAAAGCGGCTGCGATTGATGACGAAAGAAATATCATCACCAGTGTTTCAATGGCTGTTTACGGGCCAGATGGAATCACGGTCACGAACAGCGTATACGAACGAGATGCTAATGTTACCTTGGATTATAATTGGTCTCTTCCTAAAAATCATAATTACAAGCAAGGTGACACTTTTACTTTTCAGCTTCCAGAACAGTTCCAGTTATTTAATGATTTTAACGGACCGTTGGTCTCTGAGGATGGAGATGTAGGGAGCTTTGAAGTCAGGCAAATTTCACATGAAGTGATAATGACTTTTAATGACTACATAGAAACGCATGATGACGTGCAGGGAACGCTGCGGTTAAATACTAAATTCGATAAACAGCAAATCTCGGGCAGTACTATACAGAATATTTTATTTCCCGTGAGCGGCGGTATTCAGACAGTGACAGTAAATTTTAAACCAAGTGTTGGATCGACTATAGAGAAGAGAGGTATTGCCGAAGGTTTCAATGCGAACCAAATATTATGGACTGTTGATGTCAATAAGTCTTTGGAAGCCGTGGGGAATGCCATTGTGAGTGACCCCATCCCTTCAGGCTTATCATTAAATACTCCAGTCACAGTGAGCGTGTATCAACTGAGCATTCAATTGGATGGTTCAGTAACGGAAGGAGCATTGCTCGACACAAGCAAATACTCTGCAGAGCTCTCCGGAGGGACACTGATTGTCCGTTTTACGGAGCCTGTGATTAAAGAGGCTTACCGTATTGTATATTCCACAGGGATTACTAATGACCATCAGCTAAGCTTCACCAATACTGCAACTTTTTCAGGAAATGGGCAAGAGCCTGCCAGCTCGACTGCCACAGTAAATGTAGAACGTGGAGGAAGCTTGAAAAAGTATTCCACAAGCTATGATGGGGGCAAGCAGATCATTTCCTGGGCAATTGAATATAACTACAATGAAAAGAACATCCCGCAAGGAAACGCTGTGTTAACAGATTTGTTCGATGATTCTCAAGAACTGGTAGCCGATTCGCTAAAAGTATATGCTGTGCAGCTGGATTCTTCCGGTGGTGCAACGTTAGGCAAGGTTTTGACAAAGGATGTTGACTACACGGTTGTTTCCACGTCAGACGTTCATAAGTCTGGATTTGTATTGCAATTTGCACACGATGTTACTTCACCATATCGAATCGAATATAAGACAAAAGCGATAAAACGCGTGTTTGAGGATGCCACCATAACTAATACAGTATCTGATAGTACGTATAGTGATCAGGCTACCCGATTAATCCGGTCTTCCATTCTTTATAAGACTTTATCAACCGTAGATTATCAGAATAAAACATTGGGTTGGAAGGTCACATTGAATAGTGATAATTACCCGATGAGCCATGTTACAGTTACCGAATCCTTCCCATTTGGCGGCCTAAAGTTTATTCCAGAATCACTGGTGATTAGAAATCTGAATGGGAATGTTTTAAATCCAAATAACTATGATCTAGTGTACAACTCACCTGTCGAGCCTAATAAAGGCTTCAAGGTAGTGTTTAATTCACCGGTATCTGGTCTTTATACGATTAGCTATTCTACAGAATTTAACAAGGAATGGATTTGGGCTAAAACTGAAAATTTCAATAACAAAGTTCGGTTAGACTGGATGGACAGTACTGAAGCCTTACGCACGATAGAAGCAGAAGGGTTATTCATTCCTAGACCTGAGGCGAAAAGCAATGGATTTAAAGGGGGAGCCTACGATGCTTCAACTAAAAAAATTATTTGGACGATAGGCGCCAATTATAACGGCAAAACCCTCGAAGCTCCGGCGCTTGTTGATATTTTAAAATCAGGCCAGACCTTGGTTCCTGGTTCACTAAAAGTTTACACTATGAATATTGCAAAGAATGGTGACCCTACCAAGGGTACAGAAGTGAATCCTAATAAATATAGCTATAGCGTAAATAGCGATAATGAATTAAAAGTTATTTTTACAGATAAGATTAACTCCGCTTTCTACATTGAATTTAATACAAGTCTTGAAGGGCAAATAATAGGCACTACTGTTGATAATAAAGCTAATCTCTATGATGGAGCAAAAGTGGTTTCCAAAGATTTGACCGCCTCCGTAAAAATTCCTTTTGGAGAGGATTATGTGCTGAAGGACGGTACACAAAACGGGGATAAAATTGACTGGAGCCTGCAAATTAACCGGGGGCAGTCCACAATAAAGGATGCATTAATCAAAGATACTCCTAGTGCTAATCAAATTTTGCTGCAGAATTCATTCCATCTGTATCCTACGGCTGTAGCTGTGAACGGAGATATCACGAAAAGCGGTCCTGAACTGATTCAGGGTATTGATTATAGCGTTGTTATCACAACGCATGCCGATGGAAAACAATCCTTTGAGTTAAGCTTTGCCTATGAAATCAGCAGGGCTTACATTCTCGAATATCAATCCCTGATTGTGGCTAACACTGGAGACAAAGTAATAAATACTGTACATTTCAGTGGTTTTAACGGCAGTGAAATAAGTAAAGAAACCTCTAAAGAAATTATTGTCGGGGTCTCCAGCGGTTCTGGCACAGGCAGCGGGGGAAGAGGCACTCTCAATATTAAGAAGCTAGATGCTGAAGATAACTTAAAGGCGCTTGGTGATGCGACTTTTGCATTGTATCGACTAAATGGCACGGAACGTGTACTGATTAACAGTCTAACTACAGATGCAGAGGGTACAGCTACATTTAATAAAATATGGCTGGGTAGCTATGTATTGGTGGAGACAGCAGCTCCAAATGGTTACGTGCTCGATACATCCGAGCATCCAGTGGAGATTCGTTCCTCGTCAGCGGTTCAACTGGTGATTACGAATCAAAAAGCAGTGGAGCCCACGCCTACGGTAACGCCAGAACCAACCGGTGCTCCAACAACAACACCAGAACCAACCGTAACACCTGCACCATCAACAACGCCAGCACCGACGGTTTCTCCATCACCAGAAGTGACTGCTGCACCTACACCAATCCCTACAAGCAGCACATCTGGAGGTTCGGTGGTACCCACGTCTACAAGCTCGCCCGTACCCGAAGTAATTATTAATGATCCAGCTGTTCCTGCTGGTCCTGGAAATGCGGCCGATCTAGGATCCGTGACATCAACCGATGAGGGAACTCCTGAGCAAGAGATTACCGAAGAAGAAATTCCATTAGGAGAAGTTGATATCGACGTTGAAGAAGTACCAAAAGGTACGGTGAACAATAGCACTTCGGGTGCTCCTCAGCTGCCGAAGACAGGTGAGAACAGTCCTTTGCCTCTGTATCTGTCGGGAATAGGGTTGATAACCATAGGATTTGTTATGAACCGAGTATTTAGACGTAGAGGTAAGACAGAGTGATCGGAGATTAGTGTGATTTAAGATTTTTATGCAAAAGCACCCAGCATGATAAATGCCGGGTGCTTTTATGCTTTTTTTTGAAAATTTTATGGCTGATTCTTAAGTGTACCGGCGTTATCTGAGGTGCTTAGGTTATACCGCAGCCATTCGCCTTCCTTTTCACTTGAGACATTCCAGCCGAGCTGTTCCGCAACAAAGGCTAGCGGGACTAAAACTTTTCCTCCTGCCAGTAGCGGCGCAGCATCAATGGTGAGAGCTTTCCCGTTCACGAGTGCTTTGACACTGCCCACAGTCATAGTAACGGTGTTCTCGGCGGAAGTAAGCGATACAGTTTTAGTGGCCGCATCCCACGTTATGGATGCACCCAGGGCTGTCCCGATATCTTTGGCGGCCAGCCATAATTCTTTATTTCCTTGCACTAAACGGATGTTAAGTGCTAGTGATAATCCATTTACTTGTACACTGCTGCGATAAACTTTTCCGTTATTATCCATAACGGCGCTTTCCGCCTGTGATTCCAGCGAGCTATTAAGCGCCTTTATGTTGCTGGAAGTTACCCGATATTTAGAACTGTCCTGTCCGATAGCTTCTGCTATCCACGTGTTAACCTCACCATTATGATGGCTTAAATCCTTATAGAGGTCTAGATTGAATGTCCAATCCGCTTCGGCTTGGAAATCGTATAGCTTCACATTTGGAAACTGTTCAAATTGCTCGAATATCCATTGCCGCATGACAAGCTGATTGTTAAAGCGAACGGGATTACTGGCAGACCAAGCGACCTGACGCATAACGCTGTAGGGCGGGTAGTAGAAATAAAACTGGACATCGGGATATTCCTCCAGCAGAGGACGGATATACGTATTAAAATAGCCCTTTACTTGCTCAATGCTTTCCTCGTTAGTACCGTAATCCAGCTCCTTGTCACAAGCCATTAGGTAAGATTCTGCAACGTATTGCTTGCCAAACACTACTTTGTTATTCCAGTTGTATAAATATTCCAAATCCTGTTTAGCTTCACCACTCTGGTTATTTTTGATGCTGCTTAAAAATTGTTTATATACAGATGAATTGAACCAGTATTTGTAGTCGCTCCACAGTTTACCGTCATACAGATAGTCAGGGAAATCTTCCTCATCTTCGGCTGTGGCGAGTTTCAAAGAGAAATAATCCAAACCCCAGAGGACTTGTTTTACTTTGCCTGTCTCCAATGCGAGTTTGGCAATTTTATAATGCTCATCGACCGTGGATCCTTCCATAGATAACTTTAAGGTTGTCCCACCTAAGCTGGCATCTACTTGAGAGGGAAGAAAGTTCTCTGTCATAGACGTGCCGATGATAATATTGTCGTAGTCGTAATTTTTAGCTAAACCTGGATTCTGATAACGTTCTTCTTCTGACAAGAGTGGGGTATACCACGATGGACGGTGATAGAATTGTAATGGGTCGATAAAAGCAGTAATCAGCGCCGTTAGAAGCGCTAACAAGCTGAAACAAAGCAGGAAATAACCTATGAAACGTTTCGATTTAGTATGAATCCCGGGGGATTTACGTGGGTTGTTATTATTTTGAAGCCGTGATGCAAGCATCATCATTCCTCCTTACAGTTCTAGAAGTTAAAGTATAAAAAGGTTGTAATTCGGTTGAAGAATAACAGCGAGAACATAATGATAAATGCCATCACAAATGCTGTTTTCCAGCTATACTGAAAATTACGTTTGTTCAACAGATGAAGGGGATTCCAGAGAATGATCGTCATTAAGATGAGAATCAGGATGATTGCCCATTTAAGCGATTCAATAGATTGCAAAGATACCCCGTTAAGCCCACTCATCCCTTTCAACAAACGAAATGCCTGCGATATATGTTCTGCACGGAAAAATACCCATGTGATGTTCACAAATATGAAAGTCAGCAACCATGATAACCATTTGGGAAGGGAGAAGCCCCAGCGTCCCCAACATTTCTCTACAGCTTGTCCTACTCCATGCAAGAGCCCCCACAGGATGAATAGCCAACCTGCACCGTGCCAGAAACCACCGATCAGAAAAGTAATAATGACATTTCGGATCGAAATCCAGAAGCCTTTCCGGTTGCCGCCAAGTGGAATGTAGATATAATCTCTAAGAAAATGGCTGAGCGTAATATGCCAGCGTCTCCAGAAATCGCGGATGCTTATGGCTCGGTAGGGTTCATTGAAATTTTGCGGCAGATGGATGTTAAACAGCAGTGCTATTCCAATCGCCATATCGGTATAGCCGCTGAAATCATAGTAGATTTGTAAGGTATAGGAAAGGATAGCCACCCATGAATCTACAAAATATGTTGCAGCTGCAAAACCGTTATCAGCATAACCAGCTAGGGTATCCGCTAGGATGACTTTTTTTCCTAATCCGATGCTGAAGAAGAGGGTCCCCTTCCGTATGTTGTTCCAATTCCAAACCTTATTTCGCAGTTTATCGAATTGGGGCATCATATCCTTGTGATGAAGGATGGGACCGGAGATCAGATGCGGGAAAAAAGTCACAAATAGCGTGTAATTCAAAAGATTGTACTCACGCGCTTGGTTCCGGTAAACATCAACAAGGTAGGCGATTTGTGTAAAGGTAAAGAAACTTATGCCTAAAGGCAATATAAGATGGTGCAGAGAAAGGTTGCTTGCGGTTACCTCATTCCAATTTTCTATAAAAAAATCCGTGTATTTGTAATAGCCGAGTAATAGAATATTTGTGCTTAAGCTAAAGATTAGCAGCGGCCGGCGACGCTTAGCTGTTGTGGTATGAATGAAATGGCCCATAACATAGTTAAAAAAGATGGATAACAAGATTAGAGGAACATATTTTATGTTCCAATACCCGTAAAAAACTAAAGAGGCGAGGGTAAGCCATACCTTAGCACAGAGTGTGAGACGAAGACGATTCAGAATAAAATATCCGGCCAGCACGATAGGCAGAAAACCAAACATAAAGGGATACGAATTAAATAGCATAACAACAATCCTCACTTATAGCAGATTTAGTATGAAATCACTATAAGCCAGAGATCTTAAGGCTTTATGTTATGAATTCTTATCATTTTCTTAATGGTTGAGATTGTACAAAAAATCCCCGCAAGCATCATTCGCTCACAGGGAAAGAGGTTTCAAATTCAGTTTGTTTGCGTGTACTTTTGGCTGTAATGGTTCCGCCGTGAAGCTCTGCAATACTCTTGGCTATGGCGAGCCCTAAGCCACTTCCGCCTGTCTCTCGGGAACGGGATTTATCGACACGATAAAAGCGTTTAAATAAGTGGGGGAGGTCGGATGCAGGGATAGGAGTACCGTAATTCGTACACAGAGCAACTATTCTATCGTCTTTTCTAACAACAGAAATGTCTAGAATTTTTCCTTCCTTACCGTATCTTACGGCATTGGTAAATAGGTTCTCATACAATCGCACCAGCTCGTCCGCATCTCCGTTGATAATCAGAGGAGCAGTATCCGTATGAATGCGGTAGCTCATATCTGCTTGTTCCAGTACGGGTGCAAATTCCTCAATCAGCTGTTCGAGCAGCTTGCCGAGATCTACTGGCTCAATATTTAGCGGTAATCCGCTGCTGCTGACGCGAGTGTATTCAAATAAATCGTCGATTAGCTTTTTAAGAGTCAGAGATTTCTCATAGGCAATATTCACATAATAACGCAGTTCAACCTCATTTTTATAACGATCCTTCTCCACATATTCAAGGAATCCGAGAACAGAGGTTAGTGGGGTTCGGAGGTCATGAGACACACCTGTGATTAGGTCGTTTTTGGCTTTTGCAGCGGCTCGTTCTTCCTCTATAGCAGATTTTAGCTTGCCAGCCATAGTGTTCATATTTTCTGCGAGCTTTCCGAGTTCATCCGTACCTGTTACCGGCACCGTGAAAGATAAATTGCCATCCGCAATGGCCTGAACTCCGCTCGTAATGTTATGAAGATTCTTAGTTGTATTTCTGGACAGTTTTAGGATGAAAAAAATAAATAAAGGAATCCCTATAAGAATCACAACTGGCGTCGATCCAATGGTATTGATCACCCAGAGAATGAGTCTGACTCCCCAAAAGGAGCGTGAAGGATTTAACCACAGCAATAGTGAAGTGCCATAATAGCCGCCCATTAAGATTAAAGCGGTGAGTGCTAGGCTCGTTAAGCTGAAGCCAACTATTTTCCAGGATAGGGTATCGAATCGTTTAAAGTTCAACTAGAAGGACCTCCCTTTTCCAGTTTGTAGCCAACGCCCCATACCGTTTTTAAGTATTGTGGTTTACGCGGATTTTCTTCTATTTTTTCTCTGATTTTACGAATATGCACCATGAGTGTATTGTTGCTTTCCAGGAATTGTTCTTTCCATACTTTGGCGTAGATCTGCTCCATGCTTAGAACTTGTCCCTTATTACGGGCGAGCAGCTCTAGAATCGCAAATTCTCGCGGGGTAAGCTTAACTGGGTGATCATCCACACTTAGTTCATGCGTAACCGAATTAATAACCAGGCCATCAATGATGATTTCATCCTGTTTGGCGTTTAGATCTGCCATGTAATTTCGAGTTCTGCGCAGCTGGGATTTAACACGGGCAACTAACTCCAGCGGACTAAAAGGTTTCGTAACATAATCATCTGCACCTACGCTAAGTCCGGTGATTTTATCAAGTTCCTGCCCTTTAGCAGATAACATGATGATCGGAAATTTTTGCGTTTCTCGAATTTTAATACAAGCCTCAATGCCGTCCATATTAGGCATCATGATATCAAGAACCATGAGGTCTATAGTCTCTCTATTGATAATTTCGAGTGCTTCCAGCCCGTCTTTGGCAGTTAACAGCCGGTAACCCTCGTTCTCCAGATAGATCTGCATTAGTTTAATAATCTCGGCTTCGTCGTCCACCAATAGCAGCGTTGCGTTGTGCATTTCTCAGCGTCCTTTCTTGCTTGTAAAGCGCAATTCTTGCTATAAGAAGTATACAACATTTTCTTGTTTGGAAGCCTCATTTGAAGACCAGTGAAGGCAAAGGAACTGTATAGCAGCTAATAAATTAGTGGAATAAAAGACCAAATCCCCCACAGCATTATGTCAAGTTGTTTTTTCTTTTAGCTTGCTCTGATCCCTGTGCCTCAATCCATGTAATACATTCTCAGCCCTGCCTCTATCATGTAAGAAGAAAAATTCTTAAACCTTATTTTACAGAAAACTTCTTAACAGCAGTGGCAGGTAAAAGTAAAGGGAAACTTAATAGTTTCTTAACAAGTCTTAAGAATTAGGAAGCTACTATGCTATAATAATTTCAAATTATATATGTTGGGGGTTATTTGGAATATGTGGAAAGAATTTAAAGATTTTGCCTTGAAAGGGAATGTTCTTGATTTAGCGGTTGCTGTAGTAATCGGAGCTGCATTCGGGAAGATTGTGACATCATTGGTATCTGATATTATTACTCCAATTGCAGGCTTGCTAACGGGTGGTATAGATTTGAAGGATCGGGCTCTAAGTGTCATGGTTATGCAGAATAAACTAATTATCCCTTATGGGCAATTTTTACAATCTGTAGTTGATTTCTTTATTATTTCATTCTCTATCTTTATGGTGATTAAGCTGGCTAATAAATTCCAACGCAAAGAAGCCGTTAAAGTTGAAGTGGTGGAGACTCCAGCACCTGCAGAGGATATCGTGCTGCTTACAGAAATTCGTGATCTTTTGAAACAACAAGAACGTGGTTTGTAATCATGAAAAATAACCAAGAAGCGCCAGGAGCCATTGTCCTGGCGCTTCTTGGTTTCCTTTTATAAACTCAGTACAATCTATAATCTAGTTACAAATTTTAAGTAAATATAATAAACGCACTTGCATTTCGCTGGTGTAAGTGATAATTTTGTTAGTAAGGAAAACTTGAACCTCAATTAAATAAAGGATCAATCCTTCAGGGCAGGGTGTAATTCCCTACCGGCGGTGATGCTGTTGTAGAAATAACGTATTCAGTTTATCTACAGTGCTCAGTCCGCTACCCGGCTCGCGTTGTTGACGCGAACGGTGGACCTGGTGAAATTCCGGGACCGACAGTATAGTCTGGATGGAAGAAGGAGAGGTTGACCGCTTGTCTGCAATGGACTGGCGGATCGCAGTGTTTTCATATAATCATGTGCGATATTTCACAATACCCGTCGATTGACGGCTATTTAAGCACACTTTTATTTGGACTGCCGATGAACTCTCGCATAACCCATCTTGAACTCCTCCTGGAGAATGAGATGGGTTTTTCTGTTTTTTAAGCTAAAGAATTGACAGCAGTGGATAGGAGGAAGAGATGGACAACATGAATGATGAGTTTTATATGTCGCTAGCACTGGACATGGCCGAACGTGCCCAAGGACAGACGGGAATTAACCCTGTTGTTGGCTGCGTTGTGGTGAAGAATGGAGCAATGATTGGACTCGGAACTCATTTACAGCGAGGTACGGGGCATGCCGAGGTGCACGCTTTGAATATGGCAGCTGGGCAGGCACAGGGCAGTACGGCATATGTCACACTAGAACCGTGCAGCCATTATGGAAAAACTCCACCTTGCAGCCAAAGGCTGATCGATGAAGGGGTAGCTAGGGTTGTAGTTGCTTGTGAAGACCCGAACCCTCAGGTGGCAGGGCACGGAATTCAAATGCTGCGTGATCAAGGGATAGCGGTCGAAGTCGGTTTGTTGCGTGATCGTGCGCTTCGATTAAATGAGCGATTTATCAAATATATTTTGACAAAACAACCTTTTGTTACGCTGAAGAGTGCAAGTACGCTTGATGGCAATCTAGCTACCAAATCTGGTGACAGTAAATGGATTTCGAATGGGGAAGCGCGGGAGATCGTACATACGCTGCGGCATCGGCATCAGGGCATCATGGTCGGTGTGAATACAGTGATTGCTGATAATCCCTCTCTGACAACAAGAACAGAAGTGCCTGGCATTAACCCGACGCGGATCATCATTGATTCCGGGCTACGTATTCCTCTGAATTCGGCAGTTGTATGTGATGGTCTAGCGCCTACACTTATTGTAACAACCGATGCTGCAGATCCTGCTAAAAAGGCTGCTCTGCTGGAAGCAGGCGTTCAAATCGTTGTGTGCGGAGCAGGTCCAAGAGTGGATCTGAAGGCGGCCATGATATCTCTTGGCGAAATGGAGATAGGCTCTATTTTACTGGAAGGCGGGGGGACGCTGAATGGCGCGATGCTGGAGAGCGGGCTAGTGGATCGTATTATTCTATTCTTCGCTCCAAAAATTGTCGGCGGTGGCACAGAAGCGAAAGGAACTTTCGTATTTCCGGGTGTAGAGCTGATGAAGGATGCGATCTCACTTGAAGGATTGGAAGTAAAAGTGCTGGGAGATAATGTATGTATCAGCGGCACTCCAGTACGCTAACAAAAGCTATGCAAGAAGTGAATTTGAGGAAGTAATGCTTTTTAGGAGGGATATCATGTTCACCGGATTAATTGAAGAGGTTGGTGTTTTGCGCAGTGTCTCCGCCGGTGGGGAAATGATGGTGCTGAATATTGCCGCTTCGGTCATCATGGATGATCTAAAAATCGGTGACAGTGTGTCCGTCAATGGGGTTTGCCTCACGGCGACAACTTTGGGAGATCATTCCTTTACAGTGGATGTAATGCCGCAGACCTACCGGAATAGCAACCTGAAGGAACTGAAGCCCGGCAGCCGGATGAATCTGGAACGAGCAATGGCAGCCGGCGGGCGTTTTGGAGGGCATATTGTTCAAGGACATGTTGATGGCACTGCCATTATTAAAAGTGTAAAACGTGATCAGAATGCTGTTGTATTCGAGATTGCACCGGATCGTAAATCACTATTTAAATATATTATCCCCAAGGGATCGATCACGATCGACGGCATTAGTTTAACTGTAGTGAAGACTACAGCCACATCGCTTGCAGTGTCCATTATTCCGCATACGTTAGGGGAAACAGTTCTGACGCACAAACGGGCTGGGGATAGTGTAAATATCGAGTGTGATGTACTTGGCAAATATGTAGATCATTTATTGCATTATGGCTCAGCCGCCCAAGATGAAGAAGGCGAGAGCCGCTCCGGGATTAGTCATGATTTTTTGGCGGCGAACGGGTTTGTTTAAATAAAGAGTTTGCTTACGAAGAAGGGAATAATCTTTCGTAAAGCTTTTAGGAGGATAGGATCATGAGCGAGCAATCGAAAAAGGAAAGTGTCTTGGATCCGATTGAAGAAGCAATATATGACTTAATGCGCGGTAAAGTCATCATTGTAGTGGATGATGAAGATCGTGAGAATGAAGGGGATTTTATAGCCCTTGCTGAACGTGCGACACCAGAGGTCATCAATTTTATGATTACTGAGGGACGTGGATTGGTTTGTATGCCTATTACCCAGGAGCGTGCGGCAGAACTTGAACTGCAAGCCATGGTAACCCACAATACCGATAATCACGGTACGGCTTTTACCGTATCTGTTGACCATAAAGATACAACCACTGGGATCTCTGCGGGGGAAAGATCTTTGACCGTTAAAGCCATGATCGATCCAAAAGCGAAACCTGCTGATTTCCGCAGACCGGGGCATATGTTCCCGCTGATTGCGAAAAAAGGTGGCGTTCTGCGCCGCTCCGGACATACGGAGGCTGCTGTTGATCTAGCGCGGATGTGTGGCGCTTATCCAGCCAGTGTCATTTGCGAGATTATCAAGGAAGATGGCTCAATGGCCCGCTTACCTGATCTAATCGAAATTGCCCGCAAGCATGATCTTAAGCTGATCAGTATCAAGGATCTTATTCATTATCGCAACGAAAAAGAACAACTCGTCACACGCGAAGTGTCTGTACGACTTCCTACCGATTTTGGAGATTTCCAGACCATTGCTTATACAAATGAAGTGGATGATAAAGAGCATGTAGCTTTGGTAAAAGGCGATATTTCCGGCGATGAGCCAGTGCTTGTACGTGTACATTCCGAATGCCTGACTGGTGATGTATTCCACTCCCATCGCTGTGATTGCGGCCCGCAATTTGAAGCTGCACTGCGGCAGATCGAAACTGCCGGTAGGGGCGTGTTACTCTATATGCGCCAAGAAGGCAGAGGCATTGGCCTTATCAATAAGCTTCGGGCTTACAAGCTGCAAGAGGAAGGTCTTGACACTGTAGATGCGAATCTAAAGCTTGGTTTTCCAGCAGATTTGCGTGACTATGGAATTGGAGCACAGATTCTGAAGGATCTGGGTGTGCGCCAAATCCGTCTGCTCACGAACAACCCGCGTAAGATCAAAGGGCTGGAGGGTTATGGGTTGGAAGTCGTTGAGCGCGTGCCGATACAAATGCCGGAGAACAAGGACAACACCAATTATCTCCACACGAAGCAAGCGAAGCTTGGACATATGCTGTCTTTTGACGATATTGAACAAAATGAGGATTCGAAAGCTTAACCATACATTATAAAAAACGAAGGGTAGATGATGGATATGCCGAAATATTTAGAAGGTCACTTAGTTTCTGAGGGGTTAAAATACGGAGTTGTTGTAGGACGTTTTAATGAATTTATTACCAGCAAGCTTTTGTCAGGTGCACTTGATGCCTTTAAACGCCATGGTGTTGGTGATGATGAAGTGGATGTTGCTTGGGTTCCAGGGGTATTTGAAATTCCGTTGATCGCGCAAAAAATGGCTGAAAGCGGCAAATACGACGCTGTAATCACCTTAGGAACGGTTATCCGTGGTTCCACTACACACTATGATTATGTATGTAATGAAGTTGCCAAAGGAGTAGCCGCTATCAATCTTAAGACCGGCGTGCCGACCATTTTTGGCGTAGTCACTACTGAAAATATTGAACAGGCCATCGAGCGTTCAGGAACCAAAGCAGGCAATAAAGGCTGGGATGCTGCGACTGCTGCGATTGAAATGGCGAATCTTAACAAACTGTTTAAGTAAGTCAGCTATTGACGAATCAGTCGAATTCGTGCTTATTTATAGTATAAGAAGAAAGCATGGATTATAAGAGCCCTTTCTACTTGTGTAGCGTCCAGACGGGCGCTGCACTTTACTTTTTTTGGCGGGAGGATGCTTCGTGACTGTATTGTACAAGCTGGAGACGTTTGAAGGTCCGCTGGATCTGCTCTTGCATTTAATTGATAAGGCGGAAATCGACATCCAGGACATTCCGGTCGCCGAGATCACCGAACAGTATATGGAATACCTGCGTAGCATGCAGGAGCTTGAATTGGATATTACGAGTGAATTTCTCGTGATGGCCGCTACCCTTTTATCTATAAAGAGCAAGCTATTGCTGCCCAAACCACCGGTCATTGAGATCGATGATTTTGAATATTACGAAGAGGATGAATTTGATCCACGAGCTGAACTTGTTCAGCGACTGATTGAGTATCGTAAGTTCAAGAGTATTGCTGTACATTTAATGGATATGGAGAGCGAGCGGAGCTTGATTTTTACGAAGGAGCCTGAGGATTTGGGTCCATTCGTGCCAGAAGAGATTGATCAAACGCTAAAAGGACTACATACCTCAGACTTAATAGCCGCTTTTCGTAAAGCGCTAAGTAAGGCTGCCAGAAGGTCTTCTTACCAGCGGATCACCCGGGATGAAATATCGGTAAAAGATCGTATACGTGATGTATCAGATGCGCTGCAGCGCAGAGGTACAGGCGGTAAGCTGCATTTCTCGGCACTGCTTCACGATGAAATGGCACGGCACGAAATCGTAGTTACTTTTCTTGCGATTCTGGAACTGATGAAAATGAAGGCGATTTTTTGCTACCAAGAGAAATTGTTTGATGACATCGTAATGGAGTGGAGAGGAGGAGAACACTTCAATGGATTACAAAACGCTGAAATCGATTATTGAAGGCCTGCTGTTTCTATCAGGGGATGAAGGAATCTCCGTACGCCAAGTGGCTGAAATTACGGAACAGCGCCCAGAGCTTGCGGCCGGAGCATTAGAGGAACTAAAAGAAGATTATGTAGCACAGGAGCGGGGCTTACAGGTAGTGCAAATTGCCGGGAATTATCGGCTGGCTACATTGCCTGATCATGCCCACTATTTTGAGCGTCTGGCCTATTCACCATCCAGATCAACCTTGTCTCAGGCTGCCTTAGAGACTCTCGCAATCGTGGCTTATCGCCAACCGATTACGCGGGTGGAGATTGAAGAGATCCGGGGTGTGAAGTCGGAACGCGCAATTCATACGCTGAATAACAAGGATTTGATTCATGAGGTTGGTCGTGCGGAAGCGGTAGGCCGGCCAATTTTGTACGGGACGACTAAATCCTTCTTGGAGAGCTTTGGTCTTGCCAGTCTAAAGGATCTGCCGGAACCAACAAACTTTGAGTCCACGGATAATTTGGAAGAAGAGACACAGCTTTTGTTCAATAAGCTGGATACTCAAATGACTTTTGAGGATGTCGAGCTGCCTTAGTTGGTACGAGAACGCTAATAATTGTATTGAAGGGACTGGTCTTAAACCATTTATGTGGTTTGGGACAGTCCCTATTTTTATTTAAGCTCATATTTTTTATGCAAACCCCGAATTTTTTCCAGCTTATATTGCCATACTAAACCAAAGGTTCCCATTATTAAGGTTTCTTGGAGGTAAATACGTGACGTTATGGCTTGCAATTCCCCTTGTTTTGCTTGTACTGGCACTGATCCTGGTCCTGTCTTCATCTATCGATTTCCGCATACGGTGTTATAAACATGGAAAAAATGACCTGCTCGAATTAGATGTTACCTCTCTTTTTGGTCTGATAAAGCTTCACTATGAACTTCCCCAATTGGTCTTTAAGGGATTGGAGCAGGGTGTGTGGGGAAAGTTTAAAGAGACAGGGACGGCGACGACAGGTGTAGATACCGTAAAAGAAGAGATATTTGATAAAGAAAGAGTAATGCACTGGCGCGCCAATGTTAACCAAGCTGTGAAATCTACACGCGGCTTGAAGGAATGGTTAAAAGAGACTGTAGCTCATGTCAAAATATCAAAGCTCGATTGGTCCACCGATTTCTCTCTTGGTGATGCAGCAGACACTGCGACCGCATCGGGAGCGGTTTGGGGCCTGAAATGGAGTATTGTTGGTTTTATTTCGCAATGGGTGAAATTGCAGCAGCATCCTCGAATTTTTGTTAAGCCTGTTTTTGAAGATGAGCTTTGTTTTGCAATGGAGTTTGTCTGTAAGGGGAAAATGTCAGTCGGCTATACTTTGTATGCCTTAATGCGGCTATCTCGGCGTGTCTTGCGTGAAAAAGGCGGGATCGGCCATTGGAGAAATCTGCTGAAACAGATGCGTCAGGAGCCACACGGGAAAGTTTAAAATGAAAGTTACATACAAATGGGCGGATGTGGGGATGATATACGCTGTAGAAGAAAGAGAAATCGTACTCAATTAAAGGAGGAAACAATATGAGCGACCATCCTATTCAAGGCCTAATGCAAACAGCGATGGAAAATATCAAGGGTATGGTAGATGTGAATACCATTGTCGGTGATCCAGTACAAACCCCTGACGGCAGCATTATCCTGCCTATCAGTAAAGTTGCCTTTGGATTTGCTGCTGGTGGTAGTGATTATCGAGTAGAAGATTCTATAAGTGGTTCAAGCTCCCAAGGTGGAGTCAAAATGCTTCCATTTGGTGGAGGTAGCGGGGGAGGCGTCTCCATTCGACCGATCGCTTTTTTAGTGGTAGGTAAGGATGGAGTGAATATTGTCCCTCTGGACAATCAAACGCACCTATTCGAAAAAATCATCGATGCAACACCAGGGCTCATCGACAAAATTCAAACGATGTTCCAAACCGGCAATGCTGCAGCTCAAACGCCGCCAACACCTGCCACACCGGCAGCAGCACCTGTTAAAACCGATCCAAGTACATCTCAATCTTCAACTCATTAGGTACACATAATTCTACAAATAGCCTCGGGGATATCGCCATACACAGGCGGTGTCCCTTTTTTGATGTGTCAGAAAGTATATTTTGATCCCCGCAAATTACCTGAGAATGTATCGAAGCAAAGCCTCACGTTGTGGGGATATTTTGTGTGGAACATCCCAGGAGTGGACATACCCTAAGGCTGGTCCGCATACACTTGTACAACATAAACACTTTTACTTAAGATCCGATAAGAAGCCGGAGGATGAACATGAAGACAATAACCCGTAAATGGCCATTCGCCTTAATATTGTGCCTTTCGCTGCTGCTTCTGGCGCCGCTATCTTCAATTCAGGCCGAGAACAGCTCTATCTCTACACATGCAAGAGCAGCGGCACTGATTGATGTGGAATCTGGGCGTATTTTGTACAGCAGCCGTGGGGATGAGCCTATGCTTATTGCCAGCTTGACCAAAATTATGACCGCCCTCGTCGCCATTGAGAATGGTGATTTAGCCTCTAAAGTCAAAGTGGGAAAAAATGCCTATGCGAAAGAAGGCTCTTCTATTTACTTGCAGCAGGGAGAAGAGATGACGCTGGAAAATATGCTGTATGGCCTGATGCTGCGCTCAGGGAATGATGCAGCAACGGCGATCGCTGAGCATATCGGTGGTTCTGAGGAAGGTTTTGTATACCTTATGAACGCTAAGGCTGAGGAGCTAGGGCTAACCCATACTCATTTTGCTAATCCACATGGTCTTGACGCTGAAGGGCATTATTCAAGTGCTAACGACTTGGCTGTTCTGACCGCTTATGCTCTTCATAATCCTGTATTTAAAGAAATTGTGAAGACGCAGGAGAAAACTGCAGACAATCCAAATGAGAAATGGGATTACAAATGGAGAAACAAAAATAAGATGCTGTATTTATACGAGGGAGCGGACGGTGTAAAGACAGGTTATACCAAAAAAGCACTGCGCTGCCTTGTCAGCTCTGCCACCAGAAACGGCCAGCAGCTTGTCGCAGTTACTATAAATGACGGCGATGACTGGAATGATCATGCTTCCCTGTTAAACTTCGGGTTTAATCACTATCCGCTCAAAACACTGATCGAACGTGGTGATGCCGTGACGGGCTATAACTTTGTAACCTCCAAAACCTTTGCTTATCCACTTGGACAAGGTGAACAAAATAGAGTGATCACGAAACTTGTTTTAAATCAGAAGGAAAGTGCTTCAGCCGAAGCTACACGAGCGAATTTTGGATTGCAAGGGGCTCTTGTGCTGGAGCTGGGCGGAAAAGAAATAGGTCGCGTGCCGGTGTATACTCCTGAGAACCTGCCTCCTGAGCAATCTGCTTATATGAAAAAGTACAGTCCAACACTAGCACAGGCTTATCCGGCAAATAATTGGTTCCAGGCGCTGGGCAGTGCACTGAAGGCTCTATTTGAAATGGGAGCGAGTTCGAAATAAGAAAATGGGCTGATGAATGAAGAAGGAGGCGTATCCATGATTAACGGGATTTGGCTAGGAATGATCATCATCGGTTTTCTGTTCGCCGCCGTTAACGGCAGAATGGATGAGTTTACAGCCGCCGTATTCGACGGAGCCAAGAGTGGGGTAACGGTAAGTTTTGGCTTAATCAGTGTGCTTGTGTTCTGGCTTGGGATTATGAAGATAGCAGAAGATGCAGGTTTGCTTAAAAAGATTGCCAAGGTGCTTGGCCCTGTCGTAGCTTTTTTATTCCCTGATGTGCCGAAAGGGCATCCTGCCATAGGATATATTCTCTCCAATATGAGTGCTAATCTGCTCGGACTAGGCAATGCCGCAACGCCAATGGGCATCAAGGCGATGCAGGAGCTGCAAAAGCTCAACCCTGATAAAGAGACCGCGACACCAGCCATGTGTACTCTTCTAGCGCTTAACACAGCAAGCATTACGCTTATCCCGGCCACACTGATTGCCATCCGGTTAAACTATGGTTCAGCCGATCCCGCAGGCATAGTAGGTACAACACTTGCAGCAACGGCCGTGGCTACACTTGCAGCGATTGCGGCAGACCGGTTTTTCCGAAGGTTGACTTTATTGCGCAAACCGCCGAAGCCCCCTTCAGCAAAGTCCGGGGTTCCTCCTTTGGCGAAGACAACACTCCCTAATTCCTCATTGAAAGGGTGAACGTGATTTGTACCAGTTTATCAGTCTCATATCGGCATGGGCGATTCCGGTCATGATCACGTTCATCCCGCTCTATGCTTTTACGCGCAAAGTGCCAGTCTACGAATCCTTTGTTGAAGGTGCGAAAGATGGGTTTGGCACGGCCATTGCGATTATTCCCCATCTTGTGGGGATGCTGGTTGCGATCAGCGTTTTTCGCGCTTCCGGTGCGCTGGATTTTTTTATGGGCTTCATATCCCCAGCCCTGCGGGGGCTTGGTGTTCCGGCAGAAGTATTGCCGCTTGGTCTTCTGCGGCCGCTTACGGGGACTGGGTCGCTTGCTTACACTACGGATCTAATCCGTGTGCATGGCCCGGATTCTTTAATTGGTATGATTGCTTCCACCATACAGGGGAGCACAGATACTACGCTTTATGTTTTGACCGTTTACTTTGGAGCTGTAGGCGTACGGAATGGCCGTTATGCGCTTAAGGTTGGCCTGTTCTCCGATGTTGTCGGCTTTGTCGCCGCGATCGCTGTGTGTTTGCTATTATTTGGATAGTCACCCCATTGCCCCCCTGAACATATGCTATTGCAGCAATGTGGAGGGGGGCATTCCGCAATGAACTATAAAGGTTTTATTCTGCATCATTCTAGCTGCACATCCATTAACGGTAAAGGTTTTGACTTCTGGGTAGGAGTGGATGGCGCAATTTATGCAGCACCGCTACTGACAGATCCGGAGTATATTCATATTTGTTTGGAAGGTGATTTTGGTAAGAAAGTGGGCGATCCTCCAATATCCGGAAGGCAGGAGCAGCTTTTTGCAACGGCTAAACTTGTTTTAGAATTAGTAGAACGCTACCAAATCTCCCCTTTAATCATCGAACCCCACAATAATTCCTGCCCAGGAGCATTTTTTCCTTGGAATGAACTTGTGATTTATCCCTCTGATGGTTATCATTGATCTGAGGTGACTAGTCGAATATGGAAAGATTACAGAAAATTTTGGCGCAGGCCGGTGTGGCGTCCAGACGCAAGTGTGAAGAAATGATTTTGGCCGGTAAAGTGGAAGTCAACGGGGAACTCGTAACTACGCTTGGCACGAAGGTGGACCCCGCAACAGATATTATTAAAGTTTCCGGTAGACTGATCCGGGGCGAGAACAAAATCTATATTATGTTCAACAAACCTAAGGGAGTAATCACAAGCGCTTCCGATCCAAAGGGTCGTAAGGTTGTAACTGACTACCTAAAAGGAATTACTGAACGGGTTTACCCTGTAGGCCGGCTCGATTACGATACGGAAGGTTTGCTGCTGCTGACGAATGATGGGGACTTTGCTAACTTGCTGACTCATCCGAAGCATCATGTACCTAAGACGTATCATGCTACGGTCAAGGGTATACCGCATGGCACTGCATTGGACAAGCTGAAAGCTGGCATCAAGCTGGAAGATGGCATGACAGCGCCTGCGGAAGTAGAGTACAAGGATATTGATGAGGCAAATAAGGAAGCGGTTATCAGCATCACGATTCACGAGGGACGTAACCGTCAGGTACGACGCATGTTTGATGCGATTTCACACCCCGTACTCCGTCTGAAACGGATTTCATTCGGGGATATTATGCTGCAAAATCTCAAACGTGGCTCTTACCGTCATTTGACCAAGGATGAAATTAACCATCTGCAGCAAATTGCCAAAGCAGGATTGCTTAAAGAAAGAACTCCACGTAAAGAGTCATAAAGACACAGAATATTCACAATTAAACCCCCTAAAGCTGTGACGAAATTCGCTATAATGTTCATAGGATGTTCACACCTTACAACATAAGTATGAGTTGCGTCACAGAAGGGGGCTTTACGTGTGGGTAAAGCAAGAAAACCAATTCAAATCGTGATTCTGTTTCTAATTGTTATAGTGGGCGGTTATGCCATCGGTTCCTCTGTATTTGGGGGAAGCGGCAAACCAGAGGAAGGGAGCAAAGCACCTTCCTTTGATTTGCTTGGGCTTGACGGTCTGGCTCATACCCTAGACGAATATAAGGGCAAGACTATTGTGCTTAATTTCTGGGGCTCTTGGTGTGCACCTTGTGTCAAAGAAATGCCGGCTCTACAAGCGCAATGGGAGAAATGGAAGGACAAAGACGTAGTGGTCTTAGGCATTAATGTGGGCGAAGACCGGATGACTGTCGAGAATTTTGTGAAGCAGGTAAACATCGATTTTCCGATTTTGATGGACACTGGACGTGATGCTGTACGAAGTTATGGTATTTCTCCGCTGCCAACTACCTTATTCATTAATTCCAAGGGTAAAATTGACAACATTCATATCGGCCAGCTTGATTTGAATTCACTTGATGATCAAATTGGGAAGCTGGTGGATTGATGAGTGAACGCGAGGCATTTATAACCAATACCAAATGTGAATGTGGTCACCAGAACCCTGTAGGTACTGTTTTATGCGAAGCATGCGGGAAGCCGTTGGGGAAGGAATCAGACTGGGGCGAGAATTTGGAAATGCGTTACGATGGCGTAGCTCGCCGATCTCAGCGCGTTAACCCGGGGATTATTGATCGGGTGTGGAACTTTTTCTCTTCCGTCAAAATAGCGATCTACCTGATCGTGTTGACACTTGTAGGCTCTATGCTGGGGACGATTTTCCCGCAGGAGAGTACTTTTCTTAATATTGATGCCTCAGTTTATTACAAGCAAGAGTACGGAACAGCCGGATATATTTATCACAAACTTGGACTTTCACATACATACGAATCCTGGTGGTTTGTAACTCTACTCGTAATGATCGGCGCTTCACTTGTGATCTGTAGCTTGGATCGAGTACTTCCGCTCTATAAGGCCTTAACCAGACAAAAGATTCGGAAACATCGTCAGTTCTTAACTCGGCAAAAAGCTGTGTTAGTGACTGAAGTACAAGAGGAACCAGAAGCTTGGGTAGCCCGGGTAATTCAGCCTATGCGTAAAAAGGGCTATCGCGTGAAGACGGATGGAGGGGCTCTGCTGGCAGAGAAACATCGCTTCAGCCGCTGGGGACCTTATGTAATACATATTGGCTTAATTATTTTTTTACTTGCTGTATTAGCAAGAGGATTGCCGGGACTGAACATGGATCAGCATCTTGCTTTCCCGCAAGGGGAGATCACACAGATTCCGGACACCACCTATTATTTGAAAAATGAGAAATTTACCGTGGAGTTTTATACGGAGGAAGAGATGCCTGAGGAATTTCGCGGCAAAAAAATACTTCCAAAGCTATTCCAGACCCAAGCTGTGCTTTATGAATGCACCGCGGATTGTGGAGACCCTTCGAAGGAACCGCAGCTATCCGAGGTGACGAAACATGATATCCAAGTAAATTCACCTTTGGATTATAAAGGATTGAAAGCGTATCAGTTTGATTATGATCTGACCCCTGTGCTGCGTTCGGTACAGCCTGAGCTTAAGAATTCCACCACTGGCGAGGCGTACGGCAAATTTAAGCTGGACATGAAGAACCCTCAGCGGGCAATTCAGGCGGGTCCTTATACTTTAACTTTGAAAGAAAAGTATATGGATTTTGGTCTAAATGAGGAGGGTCAGCCGATTTCCAAATCACCTTATCCGAATGCACCTGCTTTTTTGTTCCTGATACAAGGTCCGGATCTCCCGGCGGAAGGGCAGCAGTATTTCTATTTTCCTAAACAGGTGGATAAGGCGCAGTTTCAACAGGCTGCCATTAACGATAAGCTTGGCGGGAGCAATAGATTTCTTGAGCTTGAAGTGGACAACATGAGCGACGTTGATTTTTCGGAATCGACTACTTACTTGAATATACGTATTGATCGTGCAATGCCGTTTGTATGGCTAGGTGCAGCAATCGTGATGCTGGGTTTAGTGCTTGGCTTCTACTGGCAGCATAGACGTATCTGGCTTACCGTTGCTAACGGGGAGCTTATCCTCGGAGGACATACGAACAAGAACTGGTTCGGGTTCCGCCGTGAGATCGTTTCTATTTTAGAAAAAGTAGATCTGGTAGTCGATGAAAAATCAATAGATAATGGAGGAGGCCTTTCATGAGCTTGCTCGACATCAGCAGCGCTGTCTTTATTGCCGCATTTTTATTATACAGCGGTTCGTTTATGTTATTCACTATCGCCATCATGGGTCGCAAGTGGTCAGGCCGCAAGCCGGAGGAACATACCGCACGTTGGGGCAAAATTGCTTTTATTTTCTCTTCAATGGGTCTTATCTTTCATCTTATTTATTTCTTTACACGCTGGGCGGGCTCAGGGCATATTCCGGTCAGCAACATGTATGAGTTCATGACTTTTTTATCGATGATGGTGATGGTTGCCTTTACTGTGATGTACGCTATTTATCGTAAGGTAATCTTGGGTCTTTTTGCAGTTCCAATCAGTATTATTGTGATGGCTTATGCCGCAGTATTTCCACAGGAAGTACAGCCGCTGATTCCATCTCTTCAATCGAACTACTTAAAGATCCACGTAACACTGGCTGCACTAGGTGAATCCTTCTTCGCAGTAGGGTTTGCGGCGGGACTGATGTATCTGCTGCGAACAGTCAATTTTTCCAGTAAAGAGAAGGCGGATCGCAAGCAACAGAGGCTGGTCGAATTTACTCTCTTTTCAATCATTGTTATAATTGGGTTTCTGGGTTCTGTTTTTGCATTCCGCGGAGCAGGCTATGAAACTGTTTTTGTCCGTCCGAACGTTACGATTGACAGCCCCGGGCAGGAAAATAGTACAATAGAGAAAGTGAGTTATCGAATGCCGCCGATTGTGGCACCTCACAATAGCGAAATTGAGAGCTTCCAGTCGTTTCTTGGCATAAAAGAACCACTCTTTGAGGCACCATCTTGGATGAATGGTGTAAATGCTGGACGGAAGTTTAATACTGTAATTTGGTCACTCCTTTCCGGATTAATCCTCTACGGAGTTCTTCGCTTGATCGTACGTAAACCGCTGGGCACTGCTTTACACCCAGTGATGGACGGAATTGATGAGGGCGATCTAGATGAGATTACGTATAGGGCGATAGCCATTGGCTTTCCTATTTTCACATTAGGCGCTTTGATCTTTGCAATGATATGGGCGCAAATCGCTTGGGGAAGATTCTGGGGATGGGATCCTAAGGAAGTATGGGCGCTTGTCACTTGGCTCTTCTATAGCGCTTATCTTCATTTACGTTTGGCTCGTGGATGGCAAGGAAGAAAATCTGCCTGGCTGGCTGTGCTTGGCTTCCTGGTCGTAATGTTTACTCTGGTTGGCGTTAATTTAGTCATCGCCGGACTTCATTCTTACGCGGGGACGGACTGAGCATAGTTTACCTGTTAACGTTGCACAATGGTTTAAAGGTTACGTTCTACTGTATTGATGAAGGGGTTGTAGTGAAATGGCAGATCATTTAAACAGAATTCTGGTAGTGGATGATGAGGAACGCATTCGCCGCCTGCTAAAGATGTATCTTGAAAAAGAAGGTTATGAAATCGATGAAGCGGAAGACGGAGAAATCGCTCTTCGTAAAGCAACAGCAAATGACTACGGTCTGATTTTGCTGGATGTTATGCTGCCTGGCATCGATGGGATGGAAGTGCTGACAAGACTCAGAGGAGTGAAGTCAACACCGGTCTTAATGCTTACAGCTAAAGGGGAAGAGATCAACCGTGTTCAAGGCTTTGAGATGGGCGCAGACGATTACGTTGTGAAGCCCTTCAGTCCACGTGAAGTCATTTACCGGGTGAAGGCTATTATGCGCCGTTCTTCGGCGACTGCTTTCTTGTCCAAGGAGAGCAATTCCAGCAATAACATTGTATTTACTCATCTTATTATTGAACATGATGCTCACCGTGTGACTGCTGGTGGTGAAGAAGTAAGTTTGACACCTAAAGAATATGAACTTCTGCATTATTTGGCTATTTCGCCTGATAAAGTATTTTCTCGTGAAGAACTGCTTAAGGATGTCTGGAATTATGAATTTTTCGGAGATTTGCGTACTGTAGATACTCACGTAAAACGTCTTCGTGAAAAACTGAATAAAGTATCACCGGAATCTGCAGCGATGATTACGACCGTATGGGGCGTAGGTTACAAACTAGAGGTACCTAAATAAGTGAACTTCTGGAGAAGTCTTGTCGGCAAACTGTGGGTTACGATCATCTGCCTGGTCGCTGTCGTGCTTATTACCTTGGGGTTATTTTTGCTTCCCTACATAGACAGTAACTTTGCCAATTCCGGAGATATCAAACGTTTATTTATGTATACTTGTATGATCGGATTTTCTTTGACGACATTTTTTGCGTTGTTTTTGTTTACCAAAATCACTCAGCCGATGCAGCGTGTCATTGAAGCTGCGAATAACATTCGACGGGGTGAATACGGAACAAGGCTTACGCTTGTCACAAGTGATGAAATTGGCCAGTTGGCGACTTCCTTTAACCATATGGCTGAGGAGCTTGAAGAGAATATCCGCAGTCTGCATCATGAGAAGGGGCATCTGTCTAGCGTACTGCGCAGTATGAGCGATGCTGTGATCACCTTTGACATTGAAGGGCAGATTATTTTGACCAATCCGCACGGCCAAGCTCTGCTAGAGAGCTGGAGCGATTTGCAGTGGGAACATGCGAGTGATGCTGAGCTTCATCCCGAAACGGCTGAGAGTAGTGTTCCACCTCCCCTGCGTCCTTTATTTTTAAGCACCTTGAAGCAAGGTGGCGATGACCGCTCCAATGTACATGTACGGCAGGGCGTCTGGTCTGTTCATATGGCACCGTTATATTCTGAAGGCAGCATTCGGGGAGTAGTTGCTGTACTGCGGGATGTGACGGAAGAGGTGCGTCTGGAAAAGATGCGCAGAGACTTCGTAGCTAATGTCTCCCATGAAATCCGTACTCCATTGTCGATGATGCAAGGGTACAGTGAGGCTTTATTGGACGGGATGGCTTCATCCCCCGAAGAAAGCAGTGAGCTGATCCAGGTCATTCATGACGAATCACTGCGTATGGGGCGTCTGGTTAAGGATTTGCTTGATCTTGCCCGAATGGAAGCCGGACATACGGATATGATGAAAGCTCAGGTGGACATGAATGAACTGCTGGAACGAGTCTACCGTAAATTTTCTGTACGTGCGAAAGAGCGCGATATCCATCTTCACTTACAGCAAGAGAGTGATATTGCTGTTCTGAAGGCAGCGGATGAGGATAAGCTGGAACAAGTCTTAACCAATTTACTTGATAATGCTTTTCGCCACACACAGGGTGGCAAAAAAATCACGGTTCATACAGGAACTTGTGTATTAGAAGGCCGTCGTTATCTTGAGATTAAAATTCAGGATGAAGGGGTTGGAATTCCACCAGAGGATCTGCCGTATATATTTGACCGCTTCTACAAAGCTGATAAGGCGCGTGTACGGGGAGAATCAGGTGGAACGGGACTTGGGCTTGCGATTGTTAAAAATATTGTAGAGTCGCATCACGGGACCATCTCAGCTTCAAGCAAACTAGGCGAAAGTACAACCTTTACGCTAAGACTTCCTGTCGAAAAACAGTAATTCCAAACACAATGTGTGATAGCGCCTCTGACAGCAGAGGTGCTTTTTGTTGAAACAAACACATTAATCTTGTTCATCGTGGAACATATCTTGTAGGTTTTGCTTGGGAGGGCATAGAATGATTTTATCTTTAGACCAAGGTACTACCAGCTCACGAGCCATATTGTTCGATACGGAGGCTAAATGGGTCTCACAAGGTCAATATGAAGTTAAACAATCCTTCCCCCATCCAGGCTGGGTAGAGCATGACCCTGAGCAAATCTGGGCGTCACAGCTCGCAGCGGCAAGAGATGCGATTGCGCGGGGTGGCACAGCAGTTGAGGAGATCTCTGCCATCGGAATAACCAATCAGAGAGAAACAGCTTTAATCTGGGATAAAATAACGGGCAAACCGATATACCCTGCGATTGTGTGGCAGGACAGGCGTACTGCAGAGCAATGTGAAGAACTTAAAAGTAAAGGGCTGGAGCAAGTTATTGCGAGCAAGACGGGCCTTGTTGTAGATGCTTATTTCTCAGCTACCAAAATCTCCTGGATACTGGATCATGTGGATGGCGCCCGAGAGCGGGCGAATCGAGGGGAACTTCTAGCGGGGACGATCGACAGCTGGTTAATTTGGAGACTTACTTGCGGAGCCGTACATGTCACGGATGTTACCAATGCCTCACGTACGATGCTGTTTAATCTTCATGAACGGTGCTGGGATGAAGAGCTAATGGAAGAGCTTCGTATTCCGCGTGCCATCCTGCCAGAAGTAAGAATGTCTGGCGGCGAATTTGGAGTAGCAGACAAACAGTGGTTCGGGGCGGACATTCCAATTCGCTCTGTACTTGGAGATCAACAGGCCGCATTGTTTGGACATACTTGTCTAGAACCCGGCAGTGCCAAAAACACCTATGGTACAGGTTGTTTTATTCTAATGAACACAGGCACAGAAGCTGTAGCCTCCAGTCATGGCTTGTTGACCACTGTAGCTTGGGGTATGGGAGATGAACTCTATTATGCCCTAGAGGGCAGTGTGTTCGTGGCCGGAGCGGCTGTTCAGTGGCTGCAGGAGGGTCTTGGTCTTATAGAGGAGCCAGCAGGCTCAGAAGATAAAGCACGGGAAGTAGAGGACAGTGAAGGGGTTATCGTTGTGCCTGCGTTTACCGGACTCGGGGCACCCTATTGGGATATGTATGCCCGTGGAGCTATATTTGGCCTTACTAGAGGCACTACCTCAGGACATCTGGTACGAGCTACATTGGAGTCCTTAGCCTTTCAATCTAGAGATGTAATAGGAGCTATGGAAAAAGACGCAGGCATGCCATTGACCGGCCTTCGTGTGGATGGCGGAGCTGTGCGTAACGATTTGCTGATGCAATTCCAGTCTGATATCCTGGGCAGTGAGGTTACTAGAACAACCTATGCGGAGACAACAGCTTTGGGTGCGGCGCTTCTGGCCGGGTTAACGTCCGGAGTCTGGACACGTGCCCAGCTAGAGAGCTTCAACAAGGCTGAGAGGGTCTTCTCGCCTGAGATGGGTATAACTGAGCGGGAAGGTCGTTACAACGCCTGGAAGGACGCTGTAGCGCGTACCATGGGTTGGGAGAAGCATGAAGGATATCAGTGATAAAGGAGCTGTATATATCTATGGTTAACGGAACCGAATCTGATCTGCCGGGCGGACTATCTAAGCCGGCGCTTCGAGCCCTGCATGGGGCTGGATATGTTCAGCTTCAACAATTCAGCAAGCTTACTGAAGCAGAGCTTCTGCAGCTACATGGATTGGGGCCAAAGGCGATCGTCCTATTACGGAGTGCTCTCGCGGAAAAGGGGCTCACCTTTGCAAGTAAGTCCTGATGTTGCGTTCATATTTATATTAAAAAACGGCAAGCTTAGGTGAATCCCTAGCTTGCCGCTTTTTGTTATACAGCTCCTAATATTCAATAACAAATGCTACATTTTGCCAACCGGCGCCCACTGTCCAGAACAGGACTTTATCACCACGTTCGATCTTTCCAGTAGTTACAGCTTTATGTAGAGCAATAAATGGGCTGCTGGTAGAGGTATATCCGAATTCATCCCCTATGTATACCGCTACATTGCGATCAATGCCGACTTTCTCACACATCTCTAAGATATTAGGCAATGAAAACTGTGAGAAGCAGGCTGCTTTAATGGCTTCAGGCGCGATATTGTTGTTAGACAGTAGAGTACGAATAGACTCAGAAGCAGCATCTATACAAATGGAATTATCAAAAGGAATAAACTTCACATTAAACTCTCCAGCCGCTACACCTTGTTTACCCAGTTTAGCCAGGCCTGCGCACGGGAACTTGGAATTATCGCAAACACAAGGATCCGTTTGGTAGATAGAGTCAATGAAACCGACCACATCCTCAGCTTGTTCAAGAATGACTGCCGCCGCTGCATCACCGAAGTTAGCGTAATAGACTGGATCATTCTTATCGGCATGAGGGGTTACATAATCGGAGCCGATGACCAACGCTCGTTTAATCCTAGGATTCGCTTGCATCTGACGGCTAACCTGTTCCACAGAAGCCGTCATACCCGCACAATTAGCATTACTGTCAATGCAGATCGTATGGGATGCGCCTTTGATCAAACGGTGAATCATTAATGAGTTGGTAGGAAAGATATACTCAGGAGTTTGACTTGCATAGGCAATAAGGTCGATATCGGCACCTGTGAGACCACTTTTCTCCAGAACATTCCTGGCAGCCTCAAAAGCCATCGTAAGGGAATTCTCATCCGCATCCTTAATACTATACCGTGTAATACGACCTAATGCGGATAATAGACCTCGAATATCAATGCCTTTTTCGTCAAAATGCTTAATGAAAAAGTCGTTACCAACTATATTGCTGGGATGATAGATATCAATGCCTTTAATACGAATTCCGGTCATAATACGCCTCCAGGAAAGCAGTAAAATGTGGCCTACATATTAAGATTAAAAGATCTAGACTGTAACCGCAGAAATGATCTCGATGTTATCGAGTCCAGCTTTACGGCCAAGACGGGAAAGCTGCATTTTGAGGATCGGGTTATTTTCAAGCGTTAGATTTACTTTTACAAATCCATCATTCTTAAACATTACAAAGCAGCTTTCTAAAAGAGGTACAACATCTGGTGCAGTTACATTTAGCTTTCTGCAGTCGATTTTTAGTTCATAGTCAGCTGGAGTAATTGGATTGATAGTTTGTTGATAAGCTTGAATAGATTTTAGACCATCTTCTTCAGAAAATGTTCCATCTAACTCAATATTAATAACCTTGTTTGTAGTGTCTGTCTTCAAAACGAAACTTCCCATGCCTAAATCTCTCCCATAGATTGAATTTGTCCAAAACAGTTCGACTGCAATATCCAGCCATGTATATCCATTTAGCTGTTTTATAAAAGTCAAAATTCGACACTATACAGCAAGTAATGGGATATTCCGACTCTATTATAGGCATATTTTTCAAGTCTATGCAATAATAAAGTCGAATTTTGTATATTGTTGTCGAACTGTTGGGTTATTGGATTTCTTCTATGGTTGCAAGCAGGATATTAAAAGCTGTGATGATTCTAGGTGCCCCTATAACGGGTACTAAGTGTAATAGAATACCTTTAAGCTGTTCTACTGTAACTCCTACACGAAGGGCCATGACATAATGAACGCCCAACTGTTCGAATTGACCCATTGAAATTAAAGATGAAATGACTGCGATTTCCTTCCAGTCAGGGGCTATAGTATTACGTTGAAAAATATCGCCATAGGCATTCCCCATAATAAATTCAGCCAAGTCAGGGAAGTGGTCTTTAATTGGAGCTAGTGCTTTTGCGCCATAGTCTCCTGATAGATTCGTGAAGTGGTTGAGACCACTGTTGATATTTTCCTTCATGGTTAGCCTCCTAGTTTAGGTTCAAAGTACGGTGTGCAGTCGGAGGGACTTCATCACGGTCTGTTAGCAGTTCAATAACGGCAACATGGTTTAGAGCTACCGCATCTTTAATTGCAGCTGTGAATTCATCCGCAGTCTCACATTTGTAGCCTTTAGCACCTAGAGATTCAGCGAATTTCACGGCGTCCATTGGTACTTCATATAGAGTTCCATCGATACGACCTGTGGTTTTCTCCATACCCTTAAGAGCCATATCTAGTTGCTTATTATTGACCACGATAAAGATGACAGGGATATCTTTGCAGACAGCGGTGTTAATCTCAGCGCCGAGCATCATGAAACAACCATCACCTGTAATGCAGAGGACAGTTTCTTCAGGAGCTGCAACTTTTGCACCAATAGCCATGCCGATCGAATTACCCATGCAAGCAAAATACGCATCAAAAACAAAGCTGCCCGGTTTCTTAACCTTGTACCATTTTGCAGCGTGGAATCCATGACTTCCATCATCAACGAAAATTGAATTATTATAAGGGATCAAATCACTTAAAGTACTCATTACCGAAGCAAGGGAAAGATTCTTGAGGGTTGGAAGCTCTTCTGAATAATCCGTATCGGCCAAAGCCTCACGTTTGGTGATTGTGCTTGGGTCAATATGATTTAGGCAGTGCACCAAATTATCGCGCAGGTCCCCGGTGACCGGTATCGTTTTGGACAATAGTATTTTTCCGACAAAGGTTGGATCAATATCAAATTGAATTAAAGTTGCTGGATGATTCTCCCGTTTAAGATTACAGATGGTCATATCACTTAAACGTGATCCAAGCACTATAAATAAATCGCTTTTATTCAATAAATCGTCCCCGTGGGTCGAACCGCCAACGCCAATAGGACCATGATAGAGTGGGTGATCCCAGACTATAGCCCCTTTTCCACCAGGAGATGTTACTACAGGAATATTAAAAGTTTCTGCGAGTTGAACAAGCTCTTTATGTGCTCCGGAGCGGTTAATTCCTTTACCCGCAATAATCAAAGGATTCTTAGCAGCTTGAATAGCATCGATGACTCTATCGATATTAGCTAGACTAATTAGAGATTCTCTTTCTGGGATTACTATATTGCATTCTTCCAATACTTCAGTTTGTACATCAAAAGGAATACAAAGATGAACAGGACCCCGTTTGGTCAGGGCCACAGAAATCGCATGATTAAAAATAGTACCAAAGTGATCCCCACGTTCAACCAATTTACTGAACAAGGTAGCAGGTCTGAACATATCAGCTAAATCAGCCAGAAAAGAGGTGGAGTCCTGACATTGAGGAATTCCAAGCTCTGTAATGGATTGGTGGCCGGTAATAAATAGGACAGGTAGGTTGTTAGCTTTCGCATGTGCTGCTGCTGTAAGCAGGTTAGTTCCCCCAGGACCCGAAGTACCAAATGCTACGCCTAGGTTACCCGTTTTCAGCGCATACCCTGCTGCTTCGAATCCGGAGCTTGCTTCATGTCTGCCGGGAATAAATTCAATACCGTAATCCACCATCTTTAGAACAATTGGACAAATGGATTTGCCAATGATCCCAAAAGAATGTGTGACTCCAAGGTTACGTAGTGCTTCCGCCATGTAATCTGCGACTGTCTTCAAAAGAAACACCTCACAAGTTTTTTGATATATATTAGTTATTAATCTACCGAATAGATACGATAGATCAATATACTCAAAAAGTAAAAACCTGTGCTCTATAGTAAGCACAGGTTGGTGGCATAAGGCGCCTCTAAGACTGAACAATAGTTCAGCCGTCCTGGTTCCTCTGCAACCTGGCAATCATGGCCTCAAACGAAAAAATGAGGCTGTAGATCCATGGTTTTGCGTCATCCTCTTTCGAGGATTTTGCCAATATTAATTTATAGTTGATAAGAATAATTTTCCTTTACAATATATTCCTCATTAATTTTTGTCAACATAATCCGCTAAAAAAACTCGAAATTTGACGAAAGTCTTGTCCAAGAGATGAAGTTTTGCCTCGCGAAAAAAACTGCCACCTAAGACTCAGCTTAGGTGGCAGTTGATAGTTTTGAACTAGAATTTAAAGATATGAATGGTTTTTTGCAGATTAAATACGGCCTGGGTCATTTTTTCCGTTTCTTCTGCAACAGACTGCAGGGCATTAATCTGTTCATTCATAGCCGCCGATACCTCTTCCGTGCCAGCAGCAGTTTCTTCGGTGATTGCTGAGATATTCTCAATTGCACTGGAAATTTTCAAGGCACTTTCTAGCATAAGATCACTCTCCGCAGAGAATGAAGAGATTTGCTCGGTAATGTACTGCACGCTTTGTACAATTTGTGCGAAAATATGGGCAGATTGAGTGATCATTTCATTCTGAACCTGCACAACCTCTTCATTGATGGCAATATTATCGATGGCTTGTTTAATATCTGACTCAATGCTGCGGACCAAGCCGAATACTTCTTTTGTGGATGCCGTAGATTCTTCAGCAAGCTTGCGGACCTCTTGAGCTACAACGGCAAAACCCCGACCATGCTCTCCGGCACGAGCAGCTTCGATGGAGGCATTCAGTGACAGCAGGTTGGTCTGCTCAGCGATCTCTGTGATGGTCTTGGTGATCATCGTAATCCCGCGGGCATTTTGTGAGAGAGCTTCAATAGTATCAGCCACTTTTTGTGTAGCCTCTATGTTTTTACGCATGCCTTCAGCCTGTGTATCTACGGATTGGCGCCCTTGCTCAACAAGTTCTAAGGTATGTATTGAACGTCTGTTCATTTCTTTGGTGGAGTTCGTATAATTGGATACTTTGGTCTCAATGTCTTTAATGGATTCTGTCATATCAGCGATATCCGTAGATATTTCATTTGCACCAAGAGCGAGCTCAGTAGAAGAAGAGGCTACTTGTGCCATGACAATTTTCAGGTTCTGGTTCTTATCTTCGATTCCGCGGCTTGCATCCATAACTTGACGGGTGATCTGCGATGCATCGGTCAGAATCTTCTTGAGCTTATCGATCATTGTGTTAAAGGAGCGGCTTACGTCACCCATTGAACCATTTTCGTCCGCTCTGCTAGTGAAATCACCCTTTGAAATACTGTGAGATACATTAGCAATATCATCAAAAGATGATGTAAGCGTTCTCTCCACGAAGCGAGCAACAGGTAAAGTCAGACCTGCAAGAACAACTACTAGTATAATTCCTACGAGAAATTGACCTAGAATCATTAACGTAACTAAGACAGGAATAGCAAACAGTGCGGCAACGAGGTAACATCCGGCAACAATTCTTTGTTTTAACGGAAGTTTGTGCATCCAGCTCATTGGTAAAATGTCCCCCTTATTAAATTTTATGTAATGGTGTTATTATAGGGGATTTATAGGTCATTGGTCTATAGAGAAGTGTCATAAATCTTCTTTAAGTAGTAGATATTTAGAATTCATGTCAAAATTCCTCATATATTGTGGAAATTGTTTTAATAGCAGACTTTACCATTCCTACTAGTTCGATAGGAGCTAAAACAATAACTGAAGGAGAGAAAGAGAGTACGATACGACAGGCAGATTCTATAGCATTAAACTCGGCCTCCACGTTCATCCACCCAGTATTAGCAGAGGGTTCTACTAAAGTTATAGTTACATATCTTTCACGTTGTAATTCTTTAAGAATAGACTCATTCACCTTTAAGTTCACTACATATTTTGGCAGTGCTGCTTTAAAAGCTAAAGTCGATTGTTCCCAGTAGCTTTTTAAATCAAAAGCCTCAGGTCTGACAAATGATTCATAAGTTGCGTCAGCTTGTATTAATCTCGACACGCGAAAAGTCCGCATTTCACCCTCGGTTCGTGCCACTACATACCAAACTCCACGTTTTGCGACTAACCCGAGAGGTTCAATGAAACGCTCCTTCATCTCGTCATTCCGTGGGTAAGTGATCTTCACTTTACGGTCTTCCCAAACAGCTTCCTGCAGGACAGATAGGAACGGATATGTCTCGTCGGAAGGGTGCCAGCTGGCACCATCTATATGAATGCGCTGGCTCAGGTAACTGGCTGGATTATTCGGCCTGGATGGGGAAGCAGCCTCCAGCTTAAGCACGGCAGAAGAGAAGTCGTTTTGTATACCCAGATCTTTTAAGATTGAGGAGTCTGCGGACAGCAGCAGAGTTGCAATCTCTGAGGGCTTCATACCCGTTAAGGAGGTCCGGTATCCTTCTGTGAGCATCCAACCCCCTTCACGTCCCCGTTCGGCAAGAATCGGTATTCCTGCTGTACATAAGGCTTCCATATCTCTAAACACAGTTCGTTCAGACACTTCTAAGGTCTGGGCTAGCTCACGGGACGTCATCTTTCCACGATTTTGCAGCAAAAGTAAGATGGATAACAAACGATCGGCTCTCATTAAGGGACACTCCTCCTCCTAATAAATGTTGGCTAGTTCTTAATTAATTATTATATTATATATGTCAGTTGATGTCATATTAAAGAATTATACTATATAAGGTAAGGATTAAATACAGAACATTAGAGAAAAACAAGTGTAGAAAGGATTGAGAATATGACTTTAAAAGGAAGAGTAGCATTGGTCACCGGAGGCAGCAGAGGTGCTGGTAGAGGAATTGCATTGGAGCTGGCAAGGAAAGGTGCATTCGTTTATATTACGGGCAGAACGACAGAGGCTTCTGGCATAGAGCATAGCAAGCGGAGCATTGATAACGTACTTAGGGAAATAAAAGCGGAGGGAGGGTCCGGCAGCGCCATACGATGTGATCATACAAAAGATCAGGAGACAGAAGCGGTCATTCGCCAGATTGCTTCAGAGCAAGGAAAGCTTGATATTTTAGTCAATAATGTATGGGGCGGCAACGATTTACCTATTGAGCAGAAGTCTTTCTGGGAGCTTCCTACAGCGCATTGGGACAATATGTTTAATGCGGGTGTGAGGGCACAGTTGATAACAAACTATTATGCAATACCATTAATGCGTGAGGCAAAAGCTGGCGGTCTAATCATCCACACAACCTTTTGGGATCATTACAAATATCTAGGAAATTTCTATTATGATCTTTCTAAAAATACACTTGTGCGTATGGCCTACGGGTTATCGAATGAGCTTAAAGAGGACAACATTGCAGTTATTCCGCTTACTCCGGGCTGGATGAGGACAGAGGCGGTGTTGGAGAGCATGAACACGGATGAGGAGCATTGGCATGAGGTTAAAGAATTGCAGATGACTGAATCCACAACCTATATCGGTAGAGCAGCCGCTGCTCTAGCAGCCGATCCTAAGGTTATGTCTATAACCGGACAACCGCAGCAGGTTGCTAAGCTGGCTGAAAAGTATGGATTTACAGACATCGATGGTCGGACTGTTCCCGCATTCTTAGTCTAAACAGCAAACTTGATCTGTTTGATCCCATATGTGCGTATGAAGCAGTATAGGACACAGCTGATCTATAATGCAGCATTTTCGTATATTTAGAACGCTATCGGTCCCCAGAGACGCTATTGATAGGCAAAACACCTGATTTAGCTCCTTTTTGAGGAATAGTGGCACTAGAGTCCGAAACCCTGCTTCAAAGGCGAAATTATTGCATATAGGGTCATCTGGGTCCGTAACCTCAAGGGTGTCCGTAAGCCTCCACGAGGGAACTCGATTCGGTGTTGTAAATGAAGCCGAAACAGGTCGACGATCAACAACAAAAGCAGCGAAACTCCTAAAAGGGGAGGATCGCTGCTCTGTTGTTTGATTTCTATCGTATTGCTTACAGAAGAATGATTTCTTCGGCAGTGTTGATTTCTGGCAGGCCAGCAAGCTTCACAAGCACATGAGTAGGTACAGCTTTATCAACGGTCAGCAGCATGATTGCTTCGCCACCAACGATTTTACGTCCCACTTGCATGGAAGCGATATTGACATCATTTTCGCCCAGCAATGTGCCCACAAGTCCGATAATCCCTGGTTTGTCGTTATGGGATACTACAATTTGATGTCCTTCAGGAGCGATATCAACCGGGAACTTGTTCACTTGAACAATTCTTTCTCCATAACCTTGCAGCAATGTTCCGGCTACGAGACGTTCTTGGTCGTGATCTGTTTTAAGGGTCACGGTAATCAGATTAGTGAAGCCTTTAGTTTTGGAAGCTTTAGTTATTACTACATTAACGTCGCGTGTTTTTGCCAAGTGCATGGAGTTAACGATGTTAACATCCTCAGCGAAGTGGCGGGAGAGCACGCCTTTCACAATATAGCGGGTAAGTGGTTGGGTATCGACATCTGACAGATCACCCGCATACTCAACATGGATTTCACGAATAGCACTATCTGTAATCTGGGTAACAAAGCTGCCCAGCTTCTCACCAAGTGTGAAGTAAGGCTGGAGTTTGTTCATTACGCTTGGAGCAACTGGAGGAATATTTACAGCATTGATGAACGGTTCATTACGCAGAATATGCAGTACTTGTTCCGATACATCGATCGCTACATTCTCCTGAGCTTCAATTGTAGAAGCGCCCAAGTGAGGAGTCACGATAATTTTTGGATGCGACAAGAATGGGTGATCTGCTTGTGGCGGTTCTTTTTCGAATACGTCAAATGCAGCGCCAGCAACAATACCGCTATCAATAGCTTCTACTAACGCCATTTCATCAATTACACCACCACGGGCACAGTTGATGATGCGCATTCCCTTTTTCATCACTTCAAATTGCGGGCGGGAAATCATATGGCGTGTTTCCGGAGTAAGTGGAGTGTGCACAGTAATGAAGTCTGCTCCGCGGACTACATCGTCAACGGAAGCTAATTTTACTTCCAGTTTCTCAGCACGCTCAGCAGTTAAGAAAGGATCAAAAGCAAGGATTTCCATGCCGAAAGCTTTGGCACGTTTTGCCACTTCGCTACCGATTCTGCCCATTCCCAGTACACCTAAAGTTTTGCCGCGGAGTTCTACACCCACGAAGGTTTTTCTATCCCAGGTTCCACCAATTGTTTTTGCGTAAGCTTGTGGAATGTGACGGGCCAAAGCCATCATCATTGCAAAAGCATGCTCACAAGTTGTAATGGTATTTCCATCAGGAGCGTTGATAACAACAACCCCACGTTGAGTAGCAGCTTCCAGCTTGATATTATCTACACCCACACCTGCACGACCAATGACCTTTAAGTTTTTTCCAGCTTCGATAATTTTTTCAGTTACTGTAGTTTGACTGCGGACGAGTAGACCATCATATTCACCGATGATTGCAACGAGCTCATCTTCACTGAGACCTGTTTTTTTGTCTACAACTACATCTGTTGCGTCCATCAATTGCTGAATGCCCAAATCACTGATTGGATCCGATACTAATACTTTAAACATGGTTTCTTATCCCCCTTAAAGTTGAAAAGCTTTATATGTCGAGGACGCCCTGATGGGCAGTCCACAATACCAGAAGGTTCACGAACTAGTAGAGAAAAACATGTAATAATAGTAGATCAACGCGGTGTCGCACAAAAGAAACAGCGTGCAAGAGTACCGCGAAATCGGTAACTTTGGGCATAAGGTAGTATTTATGGGGGATTAGGGAATTAAAAAAACTCCCAACCCCATACTACTGCCGTAGTAAGGGACGAGAGTTATCTTCGTGGTACCACCCTAATTCACTGCAACTTGGAAGAAGCAGCCTCATTGGCCTGCATAGGCCACACTGTTAACGGAGTTGATCCGATTGTACCTACTTTAAGGTTCGATACAATATCTCAGGAGCGCTAAAGATAGCTGTTCGTCACCGGTTTGCACCAACCACCGGCTCTCTGAAGACTTCCAGGATCTTTGTTCCATCATCGGTTTTGAATGATTAATTTTTTCATAATGTAACACGGTATGCAAGTTGTGTCAATAGGCTTTGCAAGCAGCGTTTCTTGAAGTGAACTTCATTTTTCGTTATGATTCAATAACTGGTTCTATTCAAAAAAGAACGGAAGCTGTGGAAGTGTCTCCCTGTTATAATACTGTTCCCGCCATTTTACAAAATCCTGTTCCTGCACAGCACCTGTAGAAATCAACAAGGTTACTGAGGACTGGATATCCGAAAGATTTAATGAGCTTGCAGTGCCTGAGTAAATCATATCGTCTATTTTAGCAGTGATGTCCTGAGGATCATAACCTGCAAAAATTCCGCGATTCAGCATCATGTCAGCGATAGAAGCATTCTTCAAAAGAAGCGGCATTTTTTTCCACTGGATGAAAGACATCGTTTTTAGTTCGCCAGGTGCAGAAGGTATTTTCTGGTTTGTCTTAGAGCCCCATTTTAGCATAGAATCATAGAAGTTCTTTTGTGCTAACAGACCGTACTTCACGGCGCCGGTTGTAAATTCATCATTTTTCAATAACTTGGCTGTCTCTGCACCAGAGGCACTAGTAGAGACTTTGCCGGAGGCCTTAGAAAATAAAGTTAAGCTTTTGAGTACATTGACCTGTGACTGATGTAATAGAGGAGAGTTAGTGAAAATTGAATCTTGATTAACTCTTTCATATTGCTGGTCTGCTAGAATACTTAGATTCTTCATTACTGCCGCATTCATACGAGCATCTGTGCTGCGCGCTAACTTATCTACTTGAATGTTCCAATTCCGCTTGAATTCCCGATAGGGCAAAAATACGTTATGATAGAAAGTAACAAGATCCTGCTGTTGATACGAGCCCGTGAATTCTACTAATCCATTCATGCTTGATTGATTGTCATATTTGGCTTCAGTTTTGTCTGCGCCAACCTTGACGCCAGTAAAAAATGCGGCGAAGGCGCAAACTAGGAAAAACAAAAAAACTAGCGTGTATAACATTTGATTGCGGGACTTACGTTTGCTCATAATAAATGCTCCTTTTTCTGGGGGGATTATCCTATGTATTATGTATTGATAGCAACACTATGGACGGTTTCTCTCTCGGAGCGGCCCGAAAAAAATAAAGAACAGGCAGGTCACGATGAAAAAATTCAAATTTGGCGAGATTAAGGTTAAAAAGGTAGAACCAGGCCAGTTGACGGACCGTCTTCTGCTGCTCAATCTCTATATCACTCAGGGGCTCACATTAATTATCGGTTTGATATGGATATTATTTCAGAAAAGAAATCCTTTTCAGCTATTAATTATTCCAGAAAAAGTACATTTTGTGGCATGGGGCCTTGGTCTTGCTGCTGCAATGCTAATTGTTGACTATTTATTGACACATATTGTCCCTGAGGAGAGCATGGATGATGGTGGAATAAACGACCTTTTATTTCGAAATCGCCCTGTGTGGCATATTATCGTCATAGCAGCAATTGTATCGGTATGTGAGGAGCTCTTATTCCGCGGAGCCATCCAATATTCCATTGGTCCTTATTGGACGAGTATAGTATTTGCTCTTATTCATGTCCGTTATTTACGTCACTTTGTACCTACCGGCTGGGTATTCTTAAGCAGTTATGGTCTTGGATATATTTACATTCAATCGGGCAGCCTCTGGGCCCCTATACTATGTCACTTCTTCATCGACCTGATCTCAGGTCTGGTGATCCGCTATAGGAGGGAATCATGAGTGAGGAATTAAGCCGGGTAAAGTCTCGACAAAAACAACACAAAAGTGAAAGCAAACATCCTGGCAAAAGTAAAAAAGAGAAGCGGACTTTGGAAGCTGTAAAAAAGGCTACTCCTGAAAAGAAGTCTACTCCTATAAAGAAAAATGCTACCGCTCGGGTTTCTACGGCAACTTTATCAAGAAAAGCTCGCCGCCCAGCAGGTTCTGCAAAGCGCTCTTCCACAGGAAGTAAAGAGAAGGACGAAGAATCTGTTCCTTCTCGTTCAGATACTTATTCTTCAGAAAAAGTTCGTCTAAGCAAGATGTTTGTGAATTCTTTGATTTTTATCTTTGTTATTTTGCTAATCGGGCTGCTTTGGTGGGGAATTGAAGGAGCGCCTCCGCTGAGTACATTATGGTGAGCATATGGGCATGGGGAATGGCTCTGGTCATTCTTTTGATAGCAGTGGCCGTTGTCATAATCATGGTGATTAATGCTTTTAGAAACAGAATTATTACCGAGGAAATAATGCTAGATTCGCTACCTGAAGAGTTCGATGGATTTCGTATTTTGTTTATAACAGATATCCATCGCCGCCGCCTTCCTTCCGCGCTTCTGACACCATTAAAGGGTGGGGTAGATGTTGTCTTTCTGGGAGGAGATCTAACGGAAAAAGATAGCCCTTTAAATCGTCTTGTCGATAATATGACTCTAGTTACTTCTATTGCATCTACCTATGTAGTGCATGGAAATCATGATTATCGGGCTAATATTTCAAGGGTAGATGAGATTATTCAGGACAGTGGTGCAAATCTGTTAATGGATGAAAATGTGGCTTTTGAACGTGAGGGAGCTAAACTTTGGTTAACCGGAATTGATTTTCCGAAAAATGGGGGCAAAACTCCATACGGTCCTTTTCCGCCATTAACCACAAACACTTCTGCTGAAGATACCTGTCGTATTATTCTTGTACATGATCCGCTTTGGTTATCCAAGCGCCAGAGTGTGCCAGCGGACCTGATTCTCGCAGGTCATACGCATGGGGGGCAGGTGATCCTTCCATTTGTGGGTCAAAGACATGTAGAGCATTTCTATCATAAATATGACGCTGGAAAGTTTAGTTGGCCAAGAGGGGACGGTTCCGCAAAAAATGCCCTGCTGCTGATCAGCAGAGGGTTTGGAACAGCACATCTGCCCCTTCGCTGGGGCAGTCCTGCTGAAATGCATGTGCTGACACTGCGTAAATCAACCCAATAGGGCTTACTCTTTCCAGTAAGAAAAACTGGTAGCGTAAAAAGGGGGTTCCAAAGCCATGCAAAAGGCTTTTGGAACCCCCTTCTATTTTTGTTTGATTCGAAAACAATTGCACTGACGAAGCAACTATCGGACATGTATAGATGAGAAGATCAACGCATTTTTAGCTCAATGCTGCGCGGATCAACAAAGCTGTAGCCTTTACCCTCAAGTGTAGTGAGCAAGGTATCCAGTCCCTCAACGGTCCATGGTAGCTCATGCATCAGGATATTACTGCCGGAATGCAGCTGATCGGTAACATTACTGATCAATTTTTCTGTCTTACCCGTTTCCTTTTCTTTCATTTCCCAGTCAAGTGAGCCTACAGACCAGGTCATGTATAACATTCCATTCTCAGCCGCGACCTTCTTGCCAACATCCCCGCCGGCACCATGTGGCGGACGGAAAAAGTGAGGAGCTTCTCCCAATGTTTCTTTGACAATATTTTGAACATCTTCGATTTGCTTTTTAACCTCAGTATAGGACTTGTCTTTCAATACAATATGATCCCAGCTGTGGTTGCCGATAATTCCACCGCGGTTATGTATTAACTCCAGAAGCTCAGGATGCTCCTTAACACGATAACCATTTACGAAAAAGATGGCTTTAGCTTGATGTTTGTCCAGAACATCCATCAAAGGGTTAATCATTGCAGCATCTTTAGGACCGTCGTCAAAAGTGAGCAGAACCACTTTTTTATTTGTAGCTTCCTCATTAGGAACGATGTCGTAATTTTTGTTCATATGGTACAGCAGTGGAATTTCAGCGGATGCTTCACCCTTACTGGCTGTACTATTTCCTGTAGTACCTCCATCTGCTGTTGCTTCAGGGGTAGGACTGGCTGTTGCTTCAGGTGCTGGCGCCGTAGTTTCTGCGCTTTGTGTAGCTGCCGCCGTGGGCGGATTGTTTGTGGTGTTTGTTTCCTTGGCTGTATTTCCATTTGCACCGCTGTTGCCACAGGCTGTAAGCAGCAAGGTAGCCAATAGGAGCACTGATGTCATTTTACCCACTTTTTTCAACTCGCTTTCTTGTTATTAGGTTGTATGAGCCGGAATCTTTCCGCGAACACTAAACATGATTTTACCATACAAGGAGGCTGGAAATATGAATACTTCGTCATTTTTATGCGGGGTGCTGATGGGCGCCGCAGCCAGTATGATTATGTCCAAAAAGCGGAATTCTTTAATGTCTTCGCTAGGGCAATCGGGTGGTTCCATGAGTGGGGCTGCAGATAAAGCAAAAGAAAAAATAATCGGTATGGCCACGACTGGTTTTGGTAACACTGCTGTTTCAAGCAGTAATGCTCAAAGTAACGGTTCAAGCAGCGCAACCTCTGAGCATAAGACTGAATCACCAGTGAAGTCGAAGGAATCCAATCTTAAATTGTTAAAGGAATTCATTCGCAGCAATCCTGAAGTAAAGAGCGAAGTAGAGCAGATTCTTAAAGAAACGCATACAACCATACCGGGATTGTAACCGTAAAGGACTCCATCAGAATCATTTTGGGGATGAAATATTCCGCAGAATGATTCTTTTTTATTATTCAGGGCCTTGAAAATGGTTTATTCAATAGAGAGGATTTTATATATTTATTTACGTGCATTTATCTCGGCAAAATGATAACATACTTACATAGTAACCATTTTTGGCTCATTACTCGGGACTCATCATACATTATAATAAATGAGCTTGCAAAAGGAGGATCCTGTCATGAGAATAGAGCGATTAAGTCAAGATAAGATACGGATTTTCCTCACTTTTGACGACCTGAGCGAGCGGGGCATCCAGAAGGAAGACATGTGGCAGGAAGTTCCTAAGGTTCATGACCTGTTTACGGAGATGATGGATCAAGCATATAGTGAACTAGGTTTTGATGCCACGGGTCCGCTTGCCGTAGAAGTTTTCGCATTGCCCGCGCAAGGCATGGTCGTTATAGTGACCCGAGGAAAATATGATCACCATCAGTACGGTGCGTCCGGGGAAGAAGAATTGCCAGAAGAGATTTATGAAATGGAAGTTACTCTTGAACAAAGCGACTCCATTGTATATGCATTCCGCGATTTCGAGGTTCTGGTTGAAGCGGCTCATGTGCTCATCGGTAATATTACTTCCCAGGGGAAACTGTATTCTTATAACAATAAATGGTATCTGTATTTCGATCCAAAGGAATTTGAAGAAACGGCGTTGTCAGGTCTTGTTGGCGTACTTGCTGAGTTTGGAGATTCCTCACCGGTCACAGAAGCTGTTCTCGATGAATACGGGAAAACAGTGATGCCGGAGAATGCGGTCCAGTTATTGTGCACTCATTTTAAGCGTCAGGAGTAATTAGGCAAGACTAGGGGCTGATGACCATTGTTTAGGCCGATCAGCCCTAGTCTTGTTGTTGGTGATATGTCGGTCATTCTTGTATCAAAGTTATCATCTACCTTGCTGTGTAACGGCAGTAATAGGGTTTAGGGGTGTAGGGAGGTTATTCGGTGCTCGTGTTATCGGTCATTACGTCGGCAGTAGCGCCGGGACTTGCTCTGTTGACCTTTTTTTATCTGAAAGACAAGTATGATCAAGAACCGCTTCATGTAGTCATTAAAGTATTCTTGCTCGGCCTTCTGATTGTGTTTCCAGTAATGATCATTCAGAGAGGGCTGATGCTGGGACTAAATGGTGGTCCCTACGTGGAGTCGTTTCTCATATCCGCTGGCGTGGAAGAATGTCTAAAGTGGTTTGTGCTGTACCATATGATTTACAATCATACCGAATTTGACGAGCCATATGATGGGATACTATACGCTGTGGCGATTTCGCTCGGCTTCGCAACAATAGAAAATGTAATGTACGCTTGGTATAGCAACGCTTCTATCGGATCAATGTTTCTAAGAGCACTTCTTCCGGTTTCTGGACACGCTATGTTTGGTGTGATCATGGGCTACCATATGGGAAGGGCGAAGTTCTCAAAAGGAGTTCATACCCGCAGAATTCTGGTGTTTTCTCTCCTGTTGCCATGGATGTGGCATGGGATATATGACTTTATTTTGAGTACGACAGCCAACTATTGGATATGGTTTATTGTGCCTCTGATGGCTATCCTATGGTATGGAGGTATGGGAAAGGTTGCTAGGGCCAACAGCCGTTCTCCTTTCCGCTTTCTGAAACGTGAAGAAGAGGTTAACCTATAATCGAGATGGACACACTTATATTCGAAGGGCAGTTCCTAGTAAGGAATTCCAGAGAGGAGAGAGGTGTCTTTTTTTGCGTATAAAAGTACGTATCGTTTGCAAACAGTGCGGTGAGACCTACATATTAAGAGGGATTAAAGAGCATGGTGTCATTCAAACCGGCTTTAAACAATGCCTTTGCAGTAATAGCAGTGGCTTTGAGATTGAAGAGAGAGCTTGAGCGGACGTTATAGTCACATTGTGTAGCAACTTCAGTGCATAAGACTCCTAGTTTATTGTCAAACTAACGCCAATAAGCTATCGAAAGGAGTCTTGTAGCCCTATGTACAAAAGATTAAGTGCTGTAATGTTCCCGCTGACCGCGCTGCTGCTGATTGGTGCGCTTGTGTGGGGTTATCAGGAGAATCAGGAGAAGAATTCAATACTAATTAAGGCGGAGAACCAATATCAACGCGCCTTTCATGATTTGTCCTATCATGTGGACCGTCTTCATGGTGAGCTTGGAAATACGCTTGCGGTTAACTCTGCTTCTAATGGGATGCACCGTAAAGGACTTGTGAATGTGTGGCGGATGACTAGTGAGGCCCAAAATGAGATTAACCAGCTGCCGCTGACCTTGCTGCCATTTAGCAAAACAGAGGAGTTTCTGTCCAAAATCTCCAACTTTTCTTATAAAGCCGGGATTCGTGACTTCACTAAAAAACCTCTGACAGATGGAGAACTGAGCAATCTAAAAGCATTGTACAAGAACTCAGGAGAAATCTCTAAGGATTTGCAAGAGGTACAAAATAAAGTCATTGGCAATCGGCTGCGCTGGATGGATGTTGAAACGGCGTTGGCGACAGAAAATAAAGCGGAGGACAACACGATTATTGACGGCTTCAAAACGGTGGATAAACGTGTAGGGGCATACCCTGAGCTAGACTGGGGACCTTCAGTAGCAAGCATCTACGATAAACGTTCCGTCAAAATGCTCGGAGGTACCCCCGTGACTGCCGAAGACATCAAACGTAAGGCGTTGAAGTTCGCGGATGCGGGCTCCAATGCTAAAGTGGATGTTAAAGAAAATGGGAAGAACACTGAATGGCCATCCTATACAGCAACTGTTAGCGCTTCGAATAAGAAGCACACCATTAGTATGGATTTCACCAAAAATGGCGGGTTGCTGATCTCTTATTATGACAACCGTGAGGTTGGCCCTGCCAAAGTTTCTATTAAAGGAGCCGTTACCAAAGCAGAGCAGTTTCTTGAGAAAAAAGGATATCCCCATATGACTGCAGTCAGCGCTGATCGTTACGATAATATCGGGAATTTGACCTTTGTAACCAAACAGAATGATGTATTGATTTATCCTGAAAAGATGACCATTCGTATGGGGCTGGATACAGGTGATACCATCGGTTTTGAGGCCAGCGAATACGTCAATGAGCACAAGGACAACCGGAAGCTTCCAAAACCAAAGCTTACCCTTGCAGAGGCGAGAAAATTTCTGAATTCTGATTTCAAGGAACAATACAATCGCTTGTCCTGGATTAAAAATGATGATTCCGTCGAGGTCTTGACTTACGAGTTCGGTGGAGGGGTCAATGGCTCAAAGTATCGTATTTACATTAACGCCGAGGATGGCATTGAAGAGTCTGTGGAAGAAATCAGACCTTCTTCGGGGTCTGAGGCAAAATAAAGGGAGGGCGCATCCAGCAGTTGGGTGCGTCCCTTTTTTTTGCAATATCTATAAAATATATCTGACTGGCTGATATTCCCATGCTATAATCAGGGGTAGTGATAATTACTAAACTGATGTGGCGGTGACATCTTTGTATCCTAAAATTAACGAATATCTATACATACAGGTTGCTTCCAGTGACGCTGCTGAAGCAGAAGTTGAATATAGATCAAGAATTGCAGAGACGGAAGAAGACGCATTCCTGATTGAAATTCCTATGCAGGAGAGCAATGGTCGTCTAAAAAGGCTCTTTATGGGGGACGAGCTTTCGGTTTATTTTTTAACTGAGGGTGGCATCAAAAATTACTTTAATACTTATGTACTGGGCTTTAAAGAAGATGTAATTCGTATGGTCCGGATTCAAAAGCCGGAGACAGATTCGATTTTTAAGATCCAGAGAAGAAGCTTTTTCCGAGTGAATGCAGATCTAGAGCTTGCTGTGAAGGATAGCCTTGGCAAACGGTTCCTAGTTCGTACAGATGATATTGGTGGTGGAGGAATCTCCTTTTTGGTGGATAACCAGGTTAAGCTGGAGGTTGGTAATAAATTGTCCTGCTGGGTATTGGTGCCTTATCGAAACGGAAGCACGGAGCATGTCAATTTTGAAGGTGAAGTAGTGCGCATTAAAAAGCTAGAGAATGGACGGCTTTTAGCGATGTTGAAATTTGTCGCTATTTCAGATTTGGAACGCCAGAAAATTATCCGTTATTGCTTCGAACGTCAGTTTGATTTCCGCAACAGATAAGCATTTTTTACAGCTCTATTAAGCTGTCTGATTTTGCACTGAAGTATAAACTGTGGTATAATTTTATAAGTCGCAGGCAATGCCTGCTTTTTTCTTGATAATATCATCAAGCATAACAATTTATGTGTGCTCCTTGATATTGCAGGAATAGTTTTCGTAACGCTAGATGCTTTTTTTATGAAAGAGTGTTTGAGGAGGAATGCCCCGTTGGATAGGCAGGGTACACATACTTATGACAGAATAAACGTCGCCATCGACGGACCTGCCGGGGCAGGCAAGAGCACTGTAGCCCGATTGGTAGCCCAGAAGTTGTCTTATATCTATGTCGATACTGGTGCAATGTACCGGGCAATCACCTGGTATATGATCCAAGAAGGCATTGAACCGGAAGATCAGCATCGAGTGAACGAGAAGGTTCGCGACATGGTGATTGAACTTATTCCGGAACGAGACATTCAGAAGGTGCTGATTAATGGGGAAGACGTGACCCCACATATTCGGAGCCTTCAGGTTAGCGGCCTTGTGTCGCAGTATGCGAAGATCGAGGATGTAAGATCCAGACTGAGTCAATTGCAGCGTCAGATGGCGCTTCGCAAAGGCGTGGTAATGGATGGCCGCGATATCGGTACAACCGTGCTGCCGGATGCCGAGGTAAAGATTTTTATGACGGCAAGTGTGGAAGAACGAGCTCTCCGTCGTTATAAGGAACTGAGAGACGCGGAATCGGTGACGCTTCAGCAGCTTGAACACGATATTGCAAAGCGGGACCGTCTGGATGAAGGACGGGAGATTTCACCGCTGCGCCGTGCAGAGGATGCTATTCTTCTGGATACGACCTTAATGAATATCGATCAAGTTGTGGAGGCCATTGTATCCCACTGTAGATCTCATGTTGACGGGGAGAGAAATCATTTATGATTTATGCAATTTGTGTTGGATTGCTTCGCTTGATTTACGCAATCCTTTTCCCACTTAAGATTGTGGGGAAAGAAAATGTGCCAAAGGAGGGCGGGGTACTGCTCTGCGCTAACCACATTAGTCTGCTTGATCCAATGACTATTGGAATTAAGCTGGACCGTCAGGTAAAGTATATGGCTAAGGCTGAACTGTTTGAGGTTCCGGTGCTTGGCTGGCTCATTAATAAATTGGGTGCTTTTCCGGTGAAACGTGGCGGCGTAAGCAAAGAATCCATAAAAACGGCCCTTAACACACTTCGTAATGGTAATGTCATGGGTATCTTCCCGGAGGGTACGCGTAACTCTGATGCCGGAGTGGCCAAGAAGGGTGCTGCTAGCTTTGCACTTCGAAGTGGCGCAGCAGTTATTCCAGCGGCTATTATCGGCCAGTATAAACCCTTTCGACGCATGGTCGTTGTCTATGGTGCTCCTGTAGACCTTAGTCAATTTGCCGGTGCGGGGAGCGAATCTCTCGAGGCTGTTACCGATGTCATTATGGATCGCATCCGTGAGATGAAAGAGACAGGTAAACCAAGTGCTAGTTAAGGGATGAGCAGAACAACAAATTTTGCTCAATGTTTTGATTAAATAACGGCATAGCCGCTATTTTTTGGAACATACTATCATCAAGTGTAAGTGAAATATTATGCATTGCTTGTTTTGAACTCTGCTATACGCAGGTTTAAATAAATGGGGTTTTGAATCGAGGAGGCTAATCACATGTCTGAAGAAATTAAAAATCAGGAAGCTGCGGAAAAGAATGAATCCGTAGAAGCGGTGGATTCCGCTGTGACAGAAAATAACGGAGCTGTAGAAGAAGTTGCTGCCGTTAACGAAGAAGAAGTGACTAACCAAGCTGACTTGGAAATCATTTCTCTGAAAAAAGGCGATACCGTGAAAGGAACAATCGTCAAAATCGAAGATAACCAAGCTTATGTAAGCATTGGATATAAATACGACGGTGTGATTCCAATTCGCGAATTGTCCGCAGTACAACTGGACAACGCTGCTGCAGCAGTAGAAGTTGGACAGGAAGTAGAATGTAAAGTTGTCAGCATCAACGACAACAAGGAAAGCCTTGTTCTTTCCAAACGTGCTGTTGATAGTGAAAAATCATGGGAAGATCTTGAGAAATACTTCGCTTCCCAAGAAGCTTTCGAAGTTACTGTGGCTGACGTTGTTAAAGGCGGCCTCGTAGCTGATGTTGGAGCTCGCGGATTTATCCCAGCTTCCATGGTAGAGCGTCACTTCGTTGAAGATTTCAGCGATTACAAAGGCCGTACCTTGCGCGTTAAAGTGAAAGAACTTGACCGTGAGAACAGCAAAGTAATCTTGTCTGCTAAAGAAGTTCTTGAGGAAGAATTCGAAGCTAACAAGCTGAAAATTATGGCTGAACTATCTGAAGGCCAAATCATCGAAGGTACAGTACAACGTCTGACTCAATTCGGCGCATTTGTTGATGTGGGCGGAGTTGACGGTCTTGTACACGTATCTGAAATCGCTTGGAGTCACGTAGAGAAACCTTCTGATGTAGTATCTGAAGGTGATAAAGTACGTGTTAAAGTATTGAAGGTTGATCCTGAAAAAGGAAAAATCAGCCTGAGCATCAAAGCTGCTGCTCCAGGTCCTTGGGACTCTGCTGCTGGCGAAATCAACATCGGTGATGTTGTAACAGGCGTTGTAAAACGTCTTGTGAACTTCGGAGCATTCGTAGAATTGCTTCCGGGTGTGGAAGGTCTTGTGCATATCTCACAAATCTCCCACAAACACATCGCTACTCCACACGAAGTATTGAAAGAAGGACAAGAAGTTCAAGTGAAAGTTCTGGACTTCAATCCATCCGAGAAACGTGTTAGCCTGAGCATCAAAGAAACTGAAGAAGCTCCAGCTCCATCTGCTAGACCTGAACGCAGCAATAGCAGAGACAGAGCTCCTAAAGAAGTTCTGAACAACCCTAACGTTTCCCTTAGCAACGAAGGCCTTAGCTTTACGCTTGCTGAACGTTTTGGTGACAAGCTGGACAAATTTAAGGGGAATAACTAATCCCTAAACGAGCTTTTGAATATACGGGTAAAGTAATCGGCGAGCCCTCGATACGGGGGTTCGCCGATTGTCTTTTTTTCGGAACTGGTCGGATTGATGAGAGTTAACATGATTGTTAGCCAATTTAAATGTTTTTTGCTATGATGAGTAACGTAAGGATGACAGGAGGAATGAATATGGCAAGACCCGTTGTGGCAATTGTTGGGAGGCCTAACGTCGGAAAATCGACGATATTTAATCGGCTGATTGGCGATAGATTAGCCATTGTAGAAGATAAGCCGGGGATTACACGTGACCGGATTTATGGTATTTCAGATTGGAACGGTAAGTCATTCAGTGTGATTGATACCGGAGGTATTGAAATTGATGGAGAAGATACAATTCTGAAATCAATCCGTGTTCAAGCGGAGCTGGCGATTGAAGAAGCGGATGTTATTGTATTTATGTGTGAGGCGAAGAGTGGTGTGACGAATTCAGATGAAGAGGTAGCTCAGATTCTGTTCCGTTCAGGTAAACCAGTCGTTCTTGCCATCAACAAAGTGGATAATATGAAGCGTGCGGATGATATTTATGAGTTCTATAGCCTTGGTTTTGGCGATCCAATCGGAATCTCTGGTAGTCACGGAACCGGACTCGGAGATTTGCTTGATGCTGTAGTTGAGCGCCTACCTGAGAAAATAGATGATGAATACGATGAGGATGTCATTCGTGTAGCTTTGATTGGCCGTCCGAATGTAGGTAAATCCTCTCTGGTTAACGCGATTTTGGGCGAAGAACGTGTTATCGTCAGCGATATTGCAGGGACAACAAGAGATGCTATCGATACTCCTTTTGAACGTGATGGGCAACGTTATGTGCTTATCGATACGGCAGGTATGCGTAAAAAAGGCAAGGTATACGAGAACATTGAAAAATACAGTGTTATGCGTGCTATGCGTGCGATTGAACGGGCTGATGTGGTCCTCGTTGTAATTAACGGCGAAGAGGGCATCATCGATCAGGACAAGCATATTGCTGGTTATGCACATGAAGCTGGTAAAGCATCTATTTTTGTTGTCAACAAATGGGATGCCATTGTGAAAGACGATAAGACTATGCAGAACTTCGAGACGAAGATTCGTGACCATTTCTTGTTTATGAGTTACGCACCGGTTGTCTTTTTGTCGGCTTTAACCAAACAGCGTTTGCAAAAACTGCTGCCTGTTGTACAGCATGTATCTCAACAGCACGCACTGCGCATTACTACACATTTGGTGAACGACGTTGTATCTGATGCAATCGCGATTAACCCTCCACCAACTGACAAAGGCCGTCGCTTGCGTATTAACTATGTAACGCAGGTTGCGGTTAAGCCGCCTACGATTGTGGTGTTCGTGAATGATCCGTCGCTGATGCATTTCTCCTATGAACGTTATCTGGAGAATAAAATTCGCGCAGCATTTAATTTCGAAGGAACACCAATCCGTCTCTTTACACGGCGCAAATCCGAAAACGAAGGTTAGGGGAGAAGAAGTGTGGCGCTTGAACTTCTGGTTATCGTTGTAAGCTATTTGCTTGGTTCTGTCAGCTTTAGTGTACTGCTTGCAAAGTTGCTAAAGGGAATTGATATCCGTCAATACGGAAGCGGAAATGCGGGAGCTACCAATACACTGCGTGTATTGGGTAAAGGTCCTGCAATACTAGTGCTGTTGCTGGATGTGCTGAAAGGGGTGGCCGCTGTATGGTTAGGAACCTGGGTCGGCGGTTGGGGAACCTGGGTTCCGGCTCTTTGCGGAATCGCTGCCATCATCGGACATAATTGGCCGCTCTATTTTCGTTTTCGTGGGGGGAAAGGCATTGCTACTACGATCGGTGTTATGGCTACGCTTTGTTTATGGCCAGCGCTGCTCGCCGGTATCATCGCCATCCTGTCTATCTTTATCACACGTTACGTGTCCCTTGGCTCATTAATTTTTGTAGCACTGACACCAGTGGCTTTATTGTTGACAGGATTTACACAACCTGTGCTCTGGACCAGTATTATTATTGCGGTCTTCGCCTTCTGGCGGCACCGGACGAATATTGTAAAGATCGTAGAAGGCCGTGAGAACAAGATAGGCTCAAAAGTTAAAGGAGGGAATCGTGTTGTCTGATAAAGTTACCGTACTTGTAGCGGGGAGCTGGGGAACTGCGCTGGCTAGCGTGCTGGCTGCAAACCACTCGGAAGTTTATCTGTGGACACGCAACTCTGATCAAGCTGCCGAGATCAATGGCTCTCATACGAATAATAAGTATCTGCCTGACATCGCACTGCCAGCTAACATTATTGCAACTACGGATATGGAAACGGCAGTGTCCGGTTCTAAGGCGGTTGTAATTGTAGCTCCGTCTTCAGGAATGCGGCAGGTTGCTCGCAGTCTGAAGCCATTCTGGAAGGATGACATGTTATGTGTTCATGCTACGAAGGGCTTTGAGTCAGAAAGCAATAAGCGGATGTCCATCGTAATTGCAGAGGAACTAGGTTGTGACGAAGGGCAGATCGTCGTCCTCTCCGGTCCAAGTCATGCAGAGGAAGTTGTACGCCGGTGTCCTACAACCGTTGTAGTTGCTTCACCTGATGACAAACGTAGCGCCGAAGCGCAGGAATTGTTCATCAACAACGATTTCCGTGTATATACGAATCGTGATCAGGTAGGGGTAGAGCTTGCCGGAGCTCTTAAGAATATTATTGCCCTTGGTGCAGGTCTATCCGATGGCCTTGGATATGGGGACAATGCTAAAGCAGCGCTTTTGACCCGTGGACTCGCCGAGATATCTCGGGTGGGAGTTGAGCTTGGAGCCAATCCTTTGACCTTTGCCGGCCTTGCCGGAATTGGCGACCTTGTTGTGACGGCTACTAGTCAGCACAGCCGTAACTGGCGCGCTGGGTCCATGCTTGGTCAAGGCAAGCCGCTGGCCGAGGTGCTGGAATCCATGGGGATGGTAGTCGAAGGTATTCGTACTACCGAAGCAGCTTATGCAATTTCGCTCAAGCTGGGTGTGCAGATGCCGATTACGGATCAGATTTATCATGTGCTCTTTCAAGGAAGAAGCCCACGCAGTGCGGTTGAAGCCTTGATGGGTCGTGATCGTAAGCCTGAGCTTGAGTCGATCTCCCAGGAAACTTGGGAGCAGTGGCATTCCTGATCCTGTTCACCTTTTTCCGCAAATTCTCATATGTTGTAATGGGGATTGACGGAGGAGGGATGAAAAGTGAGCAGAGATTTTTCCAAGGATGCATTGAACGCCATTAACAAAAAGGCGGGCAAGAACATTACGGAAAGTGCCGTCAAAAAGCTAGCCAGTACGGTAAAGCCAGGAACTACGCAGAATGAAGCCCAGCTCCGCCAGTTAATTAAGCAGGTGTCATCAATGGCGAAAGTGCCGGTCAGTGAAGCTACTGTGCAGGAGATTATCAATGCCGTTAAAAAAGGCGGCGCAGGTTCCAGCACAATGGAGTCTTTAATGAAAATGATGCTTAAAAAATAGCTTTAAGTTGGGTGAGCAAAAGAAAACGGATCAATGAACGATTCCGTCGTCTTTTGCTTTTTTTTATATTCCTGATAATTTTCACGAAGTGTAATTTATTTAAAATAATACATAAAAAATGATGTTTTTTTACAGAAAAGGATAAGGTCATGATATAATAGTCCCTAATAAATTACAGGCGAATGGGGGCTTTGACCATGGATCCGATGACGAAAATGTGGTTATCCCTGATTGCGATGCTGATTATGGGATTATCAGTATTTCTTATAACTTTTGCTCGGAGCAAAACCAAGGGATTGCTTAAGGCTGTACTGTCTATACTTGCTTTTGTCATCATGTTAGTGGGCCTATTGGGCGGAGTTGTTTCAATTATGTAAGCAGTTACATAGTGTTGAGGAAGGAAGTAACATCATGAAATCACAAAAAGGAGTTACCGTTGTATTTCAACCAGAAGGTCGTAAAGCTGTTGTGAACCGTGGCATTTCGTTATTAGAGGCCGCTCGTAAAGCAGGAGTGCCAATTACAACTAGATGCGGAGGCAAAGCAGGCTGCCTGATGTGCAAGGTTACAGTCGCGAAGGAAGAGGCTTCTGCAGTAAGGCCTCCCGGAGATATTGAGCGGCGTAAGCTTGGATCGGCCTTAGAAGAAGGAACGCGTCTGGCCTGTCAGGCTGCCGTATGGAGCGACGTAACCGTTCAGGTGCCGGAAGATCCACTGAAGGCTGCGGTGCGCCGTAAGCTTGAAGCAGCGCGGCGTGGGGAAGAAGATGAACTGTGGTAGCGTAAGAATGTCACCGTGGGAGGGACTCGGTTGGAGTTTATAGGATATAAAATGAAACTGAAGGCAGGGGCCAAGCTTTTGCTAGGGATGGTATCGCTCGCGCTTACGCTTTCGGGTTGTCTATACCCAGGTGATGAGAAGCGGGCTAGTGTTAATTATCGGGAAAGTGTTAAACGGATACAAGCAGCCGTTGATGATTATCAACAGGAGGAAGAGGTACTGCCCATTCTTAATGCGGATGAAACTACTCCAAGGTATGAGAAGTTTCGTATTGACCTGGGGAAGTTGAATAATAAGGGATATTTGGATGATATACCGGCTACCGCTTTTGAGCAGGGTGGAAGTGCTTATTTTCTTATTTTGAATGAGGAAATTGATCCTGTGGTGAAGGTGATGGACCTTGTTACGGTTCAAAAGGTGAATGACGTGCAACGACAGGTTAACCGCTATAAATCAGCTCATGGCGGCAACCTCCCTGTGCTTGATGAGCTATACCCCGGATTGTATACCATTGATCATAAGCAGGCGGGTACAAGCTCTATAACCTTAACTAGCGTCTATTCCGGTCAAGTTCTTGACTTTATCATGGATAAGGATGGAACTGTCTACGTAGATTATGTTTTTGATATCATGGCTGCCGTCGATAAGAAGGGTGGAGAGCACGACAAGAATCAGGACTTGCGACTGGATCTGGAGGAAGCTTCATATTACGTTCCCGTAAAGTCTTTGCCGTATCTATGGATTAATAATCAGCCGATCCCACAGCCTCCAAGTTAGAGTTATAGTTTAAAAGCGTCTAAGCTTCGGTTTTATCCGGGGCATTAGGCGTTTTTTGTTTATAACCTTTTAATCTCAGCATCCACTAAAAATAGTTCTATCAACGAATCCTACCTCATAAGATGGATGAGTAAGCTTCCGGGCGTCAGACGCCTTGCGGCGCGCAGACTTAACTTTTTTTGAAATTACATTGTGAAATGCGCGAATATGGGTCATAAATTCGTTCCGGATACATATGATGATACTAGTCCAAATGCATGTCCGAGCATTCGGAGTTTAGCGCGGGGCAAGTACGTCCCGGTCGAAAGCAGCTAGGCTTCGGGCGGGCATACGATAAGTCCGGTTGATGTCCTGCAAGGGTCAGATTACCGGCGGAACGCGAAGTCGATGCTCTTCAGGCATTTTTTCTTCGGAGTAATATGAGGAGGGGATCTCTTTTGGAAAAAGTGGATATTTTCAAGGACATTGCCGAGCGTACCGGCGGAGACATTTATCTTGGCGTCGTCGGCGCGGTTCGCACGGGGAAATCGACATTTATCAAGCGCTTCATGGAAACCATTGTCCTGCCAAACATCACGAATGAGGCTGATCGAGTAAGAGCTGTGGATGAGCTTCCGCAAAGCGCAGCAGGCAAAACGATTATGACGACAGAACCGAAGTTTGTGCCAAACAACGCAGTCCAAATCAAGGTTGCGGAAGGGCTTGAGGTTAATGTTCGTCTGGTAGACTGTGTGGGTTACGCTGTAGAGGGTGCAAAAGGTTACGAGGATGAAAATGGACCACGAATGATCTCTACACCTTGGTTTGAAGAGCCTATTCCTTTTCAGGAAGCGGCAGAAATCGGGACACGTAAGGTTATTCAGGAGCATTCAACGCTAGGTGTAGTGGTAACAACAGATGGTACGATTGCAGAAATTCCGCGGAACTCGTACGTGGACTCTGAAGAGCGCGTCATTGCAGAGCTGAAGGAAGTGGGTAAGCCGTTTGTGCTTGTCATTAACTCCACCCGGCCACGCAGTGAGGAAGCGCAGCAGCTCCGTAACGAGCTAGCCATCAAATACGATATCCCAGTTATGACGCTAAGCGCCGCAAACATGAGCGAAGATGACGTAACGGGTGTGCTGCGGGAAGTGCTTTATGAATTCCCAGTGCATGAAGTAAATGTAAATCTGCCAAGCTGGGTTATGGTGCTTGGAGAAAACCACTGGCTGCGTAGTAGTTATGAGAACTCCGTTCGCGATACTGTAAAAGACATTCGCCGCCTGCGGGATGTTGACCGCCTCGTATCTCAGTTCACCGAATATGACTTTATTGATAAAGCTGGCCTAAGTGGTATGAACATGGGTCAGGGTGTAGCAGAGATCGACCTGTATGCTCCAGAAGAGCTGTACGATCAAGTTCTGATGGAAGTGGTGGGGGTTGAGATCCGCGGTAAGGATCATCTGCTCCAGCTTATGCAGGAGTTCTCACATGCGAAACGAGAATACGACCGATTCTCAGAAGCTTTGGAAATGGTCAAGACTACTGGCTATGGTATCGCGGCTCCATCTTTAGCCGAAATGGCACTCGACGAGCCAGAACTGATTCGTCAGGGCTCTCGCTTCGGGGTTCGCTTAAAGGCTACGGCACCATCCATTCATATGATTCGGGTGGATGTGGAGTCTGAATTCTCGCCAATCATCGGAACGGAAAAGCAAAGCGAAGAGCTGGTTCGTTATCTGATGCAGGACTTTGAGAATGATCCTATTAAGATTTGGGAATCCGATATTTTTGGCCGCTCCCTACACTCCATTGTAAGAGAAGGAATTCAAGGCAAGATAGCTATGATGCCGGATAATGCGCGCTACAAACTGCAAGAAACGCTTGGCCGCATTATAAATGAGGGTTCCGGCGGACTTATTGCAATTATTCTCTAAGCTGAATATAAATAAATTCAAAGAGTGGGAGAAATCCTGCTCTTTTTATTTGTATATATCCTAAAACTTGATACCTAGTTCCTATAATAACGGTGAATCTGACTCAATTATTCTGATGAAATAAAGACCTTAACTGCTCCTATAGGTCTAACAAATTAGATCGAATTTAGATAAATATGCAAGTATAGATGATAATTTCTGCTCCTTTTTTGAGTAACAGCTTGAATTTATGGATGGGCTGTATTACTATAAGTTTGTTGCGCTTCAAGGTCTAAGGGCGCCAAAGTTAAGTTTTAAACGGGATTATCACGTATATTTTACGTTGAAACGGAAACAGTGTATGATACCGGAGAATTTACTCAGGGAGGTGAGAAAACATGAATAAATCAGATTTGATCAATGTAGTTACAGAAGCAACTGAACTTCCCAAGAAGGATGCTACTAAAGCTGTAGATGCGGTTTTCGAAGCAATTACAGAAGCACTGCAAAGCGGTGATAAAGTACAACTGGTTGGATTCGGAAACTTTGAAGTGCGTGAGCGTTCTGCACGTAAAGGCCGTAACCCGCAAACTGGTGAAGAAATCGAAATTCCTGCAAGCAAGGTACCGGCATTCAAACCCGGTAAGGCGCTGAAAGACGGAATCAAATAAAGATTTCTACATACCTATCCCATAGTCTTTTTAAGAACAACTATGCCGCCCTCCAAGGCGGCATTTGTTTTTTGAAATACTATGAACTGTATAATAGGTTTAGAGGAGGATGAGTGATGATGGATAAAAATACGGGTACTACTCCGCTTCCAACGGGCAGCGACTATATTGTGGTTAAGGCTAAAGATAATGGCGTTCAGGTCATTGGGTTAACCAGAGGTACAGATACACGTTTTCATCATACAGAGAAGCTGGATAAGGGCGAGGTATTGATTGCCCAGTTTACTGATCATACCTCAGCGATGAAGATCCGCGGTAAGGCTGAAATATGGACAAAGCACGGACAATTGGAAAGTGAAAGCTGAAAAGCAGGCATAGCCTGCTTTTTTTCAAAATATAGTAAAGATAAATGATCGTATTCCGCTAAGAGTGGGAATTATGGATAAGGGGGGCGTGTTCATGAACAAGGCCTGGTGGGTTGGAGCCGTATTACTCTTGACTGCAACCTCTGCTGTAATATTGCCCAAAGTGGCAGATATGGATTCAACCTTACAGCAGCGAAATGGTGCAGTGGAGACTTTTACTGGCGGCTATAACACGGTGCTAGACAACGATAATCTTGTTGATGTTCTTGGCGCACTTCCATTGACCTTATCCATTGATAGCGTAGACTGGGAGGATCACGTTCTGTCTCTGGATTTAAAAGTGAGCGGAAATGATCATGAACCCCAGGAGCTTTATCGAAATATGGCACAGACTATTTCTTTTGCTTTTCAAGAAACCTCGAATGTGGATCAGCTCCTGCTGCGCATCGTGGTCATGGATAAATGGCTGGATAGCCGCCGGCTGCTGCTAGCAGGGGATATCAGACGCGCGGAGTGGTCCGTTGAACTCCAGAATGAACTTCAGTCTGCGGGTAATTTCCCCATTTCCGAGCGTCTCAAGACGGGCTTCCGTATTAGTGAGACTGAGCTCTGGAAGAAGCAGTTCATTTATCCTTGAGAAGAATAAAAGAAACTCAGTTGTGTCACAGTGCGTGACAAAAAAACATGTGATATAATAGACAAGATTGTGAACAAAGGAATTAATATAAATGTCAATGGCTTCGGAGGCTGAAATGAAACCGTACTGCATACCGCAACTGGCAAAACCCTACACCGACTACGACATGATTCAGAAGCATACGGATTTGCCGCCGTTTTCTGATGGCCGGGGTCATTTGTTATATATTTTTCTAAACCATGGATCTTCTGTAAAAGGAAGTACTGGTGAGTTGTATACGCTCGTAACCGCACTTATTCAACTTGGACTAGATACACATGAGGTAATTGACCGCTCGAATGATAGACGCGGTGGAGATCCTATGCGTTCCCGTCAATTAAAGGTATTGGCTGGCGATTATTTTAGTAGCTGGTTTTACCATCTGCTTGCAAAGAGTGATCAGATTGAGATGGTTGGAATCTTGAGTAAGGCGATTGCTGATTTCAATGTCTTGAAAGCGAACCTCTATGTGAAGATGAGAGGAATCCGTCTTTCGGCTGAACAATACTTGCGGCACATGGTACAGCTCAATATGCGGCTGTTCCTTTCTTTTACGCCCATGATCGAGAATTCCTTAGTGGAATTGTGGGAGAAGTTATTGACAGAGTTCAGTCAGTGCGAAACGGTTGCCATTGAGCTTCAGCGTTGTGATAACCTTGAGAATGCAAGCAATGGTTATTGCTACTGGAAGATGCTGGAGTCAGCGACAGAGGAAGAACGCAAACAGCTTCAAGACCAGAACCTTGATCAGAAGGACTGGAAGATGCTGAAGATGAAATATAAATGTGATTCTCTGCTGACGGACATGCTCCATCAGTCGATTCAGTCGATTCAGGGACTATTACAAAGCGTTAAAGACGAAAGCCTGCTTAGAGAGCTTGAGATAGCGCTGGATCGTATTCTCCTGCAGATGAAAGTCTCAGGACAAGCAGCCGTGGAGGGTTAGTGGATGACTATGGACAAAACTACAACTGCTGTGGGTGATAACAGCAAACCGAAGGAACAGTTTGTGCACTCGGTGTTTGAGAGTATTGCAGGTAAATATGATTTGATGAATGACATCTTAAGTTTTCGCCGGCATAAGGCTTGGCGTAAGTTCACGATGAAGAAGATGGGCATGAAGCGCGGGGATTCAGCTGTAGACTTATGCTGCGGCACTTGCGATTGGAGCATTGCCTTGGCCGAAGCCTCACAGACAGGGAATGTGATAGGGCTCGACTTCAGTGCAGGCATGCTTGAAGTGGGGCACCGTAAGGTGGAGGAGCGCAAGTTTCAGAACCGGATCTCTCTCGTACAGGGCAACGCTATGGAGTTGCCTTTTGAAGACAACGCATTTGATTATGCAACGATTGGTTTTGGACTCCGCAACGTACCGGATCTTGTTCAAGTGCTGAACGAGATGAAACGAGTGGTGAAGCCCGGAGGAATGGTGGTCTGCCTGGAGCTTTCCAAGCCGATGAAACAACCGTTTAAAGGTATCTATTTCTTTTATTTTCAGCGTGTTCTTCCATTGCTGGGCAAGTTATTCGCTAAAAGGTATGAGCAATACAAATGGCTGCCAGAATCGCTGGCGCTGTTCCCTGACCGGGAGCAATTAGCTGCTATTTTCCGTGAAACCGGACTGCAAAAAGTGGAATCCTTCCCCTTGACCGGAGGCATCGCGGCATTACATATTGGGCTCAAGGAGAACGGGAATGTTTAAGAAAATCGGTATCTTTTTACAAATGATCAAGTTTGAACATACGGTATTTGCTTTACCTTTTGCTTTTATGGGCGCTTTACTTGGTTCCGTTGTCATGTTTGGCACGCTACCTACCTGGAGCCAGATTGGTTGGATCGTAGTGGCTATGTTTGGGGCACGGAGCGCTGCTATGGGGCTGAATCGACTGATTGACCGGATAAGTGATGCTAAGAATCCACGCACAGCGGGAAGAGCTATTCCTGCAGGATTATTGAAGATCGGTGAAGTCGTCATTTTTATCGGCATTTCGTTTTTCTTACTCTTTTGGGCAGCCTTTAAGCTGAATCCTTTGTCGGCCAAGCTCTTGCCAATCGCAGTTTTCCTTCTTGTCATTTATTCATTTACTAAGCGGTTTACATGGGCCTGCCATCTTATCCTCGGTCTGACCATTGCGCTTGCACCTTTAGGCGGTTGGGTAGCTGTAACTGGTAGTGTGAATTGGACTTCAATGGTATTTTATTTCACTATTGTGTTTTGGACTGCAGGTTTTGATGTAATTTATTCTTGTCAGGATGTTGAGTTTGATCTAAAAGAGGGCTTGAAGTCCATTCCGGTTCGGTTCGGGGTTCAAGGTGCACTCTTTATTGCCCGCGTATTTCACATTCTCACGGCGATTGGATTCGTATCGTTGCTGTTTATGACGGATTTAAGCTGGTGGTATGTAGCAGGCATGATCATCGCATATATCATTCTCTTTTATGAGCACTACATTGTATCTCCGAGTGACCTGAGCCGTCTGCAGACTGCTTTTTTCACTATGAACGGCGTATTGAGCATCGTGGTGTTCTCTTTCACTTTGATTGACTTGGTGGTGCAGTTCTACTAATGACGCTTACTAAACCGAAAAACATCGTGGTTGGAATTACAGGAGCAAGCGGTGCGATATATGGTGTTCGTCTAACTGAAACCTTGCTGTCACTAGGCTACTCCGTGCATTTGGTAGTTAGTAATGCGGGCTGGCGCGTATTTAAAGAAGAACTTGGCTATATCGCATCAGACCGGGAGGGCTTTTTGAACGAAAGGTTCAAAGGCTATCCCGGTTCTCTGCTTTATCATCCTGTTGCGGATATCGGCGCATCCATTGCAAGTGGTTCGTTTCGTGTGGAAGGGATGATTATTATGCCTTGCTCTATGGGAACATTATCCGCGGTAGCGAATGGGACCTCTGATAATCTGATGACACGTGCTGCTGACGTTATGCTCAAGGAAGGCCGCCCACTGGTGCTTGTACCTCGTGAGACTCCATTGCATGCTATTCATCTAGAAAATATGTTGAAGCTGTCCCGTCTGGGAGTTCGGATGATTCCCGCAATGCCGGCTTTTTATTTTGGGCCGCAAAGTATGGATGATCTGATTAATTTCATGGTGGGCAAAGTGCTTGACAGCTTTAATATTGAACACAATTTATTTCGAAGATGGGGGGATTGAAAGGATGGACAATAACAGCCACACCATCATCGGCAAAATCAGCTATACCAACTCATGGCCGGTATTTCACAATTTTCATCCCTCTGCATTGAAATATTCTGCAGAGATGGTGAGTGAGGTACCTGCCATTCTTAATCAGGGGATGAGCCGTGGAACTATTCATGTAGGTGCTTTATCCTCTTTTGCTTATGCTGAGGCCAGTGACAAATTATTACTTCTACCTGATTTATCGGTTAGCGCGGACGGTCCTGTGAGATCAATATTCCTTTTTTCCAGGGTGCCATTTGCTCAGATTGGCAGCGGTAAGATCGCTGTTACGAATACTTCTGCAACCTCGGTAAATTTGCTGAAAATTTTAATGGAAAAAGCTTTTGGCAATAAACCGGAGTATATTAGCGCTAATCCTGATTTGGATGACATGATGCATGAAGCGGATGCCTGTTTATTAATTGGTGATAATGCTATTAAGGCCTCATGGCAGGATCAAGGTTATATCGTTACTGATCTGGCTGAGGTTTGGAAGGAATGGACGGGCTTAGGGATGACCTTTGCGGTCTGGGCAGTGAATCGAAAGGCTGCGGAGGACAAACCGGAAGCTATTTCTGAGATTGCAGAGGCTTTTGCCGAGAGTAAAATGCGGGGATTGAGAGATTTAGATCCTATTGTACAAGCAGCTTGTTCTAACATTGGAGGAACAAAGTCTTATTGGGAAGGGTACTTCCGCAATTTATGTTATGATTTTGGAGAAAGGCAGCAGCAAGGTTTGAACCTCTATTTCCGCTATGCCTATGAGACGGGCCTGCTGCCGCAGGAAGTGAAGATGGAGATTTGGAGCCATAAACTGTTGACACGGGTGAAAGAATGAAACGACTGCAAATATTCGGATTACTGAACAGAGATATGGATCAGATTGAAAAAGAGCTGTACCGCAGTGTACAGGGGGATGACGATCTGCTTACAGAAACCTCCCTGCATTTATTAAAGGCAGGCGGCAAAAGATTACGTCCCGTATTTGTCCTAATGGGCGGGAAATTCGGTAAGTATGATCTGGAAAAACTGAAACGGGTGGCGATACCGTTAGAGTTGATCCATAGCGCTTCACTGGTCCATGATGATGTGATCGACGATGCAGAATTGCGCCGTGGTGAACTCACCGTGAAAGCAAAATGGGGCGATAAAATTGCCATGTACACTGGTGACTACATATATGCAAAAGCGCTGGTTATGACTACGGAGCTGAAGAATCCACGAATTCATCAAATTCTGTCTAAGGCGATGATCGAAATGTCGATCGGAGAGATGGAGCAGATTCGTGACTTTTTCAACAGTGAGCAAAGTGTACGTCATTATCTACGGCGTATCCGCCGCAAAACAGCCCTGCTGATTGCAGTTAGCTGCCAACTCGGCGCTCTTGCTGCTGAAGCAGATCCAGAAGTAGCTCGTTTGCTTTATAATTATGGATATAACGTGGGTATGGCGTTCCAGATTCGTGATGATTTACTGGATCTCTCAGGCACAGAGAAACAGATCGGTAAACCTCCGGGCAGTGATATGCGGCAAGGAAACATTACACTTCCAGTGATTTATAGTCTTGAGGATGAGCGACTGCGCGAGTCATTGCTTGAGGAACTGAAGTCTATACGTGAGGGACATAGCACGGTAGGACATGCGATTGATCTCATTCTTTCCGGAGACGGAATCGCCCGTTCTGAGGAGCTCGCTTCACGTTATATCGACAAGGCGCTGGCGGCGCTGGAACAATTGCCTAACAATAAGACTAAGCGCAATCTGCGCGATATTGCGTATTTTATAACAGGAAGAAGTTATTGATCTTCTGGTGAGATTGAAATTAAACGTTTCCAGAAAGCAATGTTTCTGTTAAGATAGCGTCAAAACAACCCTTCAAATGGGAAAATGGAGAGTGCTTCTATGGAAAAGACGTATCTGATGGTCAAGCCTGATGGAGTTCAACGTGGATTAATAGGGCGTATTGTTGCCCGCTTTGAGGATAAGGGGTTTAAATTGGTCGCTGCTAAACTGATTACAGTTAGTGAGGATCAAGCGAAAAGACATTATGCTGAGCATGCAGGCAAAGACTTTTTTTCAGAGCTGGTCTCTTTCATCACTTCAGGTCCAGTGTTTGCAATGGTATGGGAAGGCGATGATGTCGTAACTTTATCCCGGACACTCATAGGCAAAACAAAAGTTGGAGAAGCTCTGCCAGGCACGATTCGTGGCGACTTTGCCAGCCATACACCACTTAATTTAATTCATGGATCAGACTCGCCTGAAAGTGCAGAACGGGAAATTGCTAATTTCTTTGCTCCAGATGAACTGAATCAGTATAACAAAGACATCGCAGTCTGGATGTAAGGTCCAGGTGGGAGGCAGGGGATTAACATGTCTGATCGTAATGTTGCAGCATTAACAACAGATCCAGATTATAGCGGATTTATTCACAACGTTAAACAAAGCACCGGAATTGATCTGGCTCAATATAAAGAAGCGCAGATGAAGCGGCGTTTGACGACTCTTCGGATGAAGAATGGGTATCATACCTTCAGTGATTTTTTTGCAGCGATGATGAAAAATAAGGACTTATTTTATGAATTTTTAGATCGAATGACGATCAATGTCTCTGAGTTCTGGCGGAATCCGAATCGCTGGGAAGTTTTGCGGGATATTATCCTCCCTGACCTCCAGCAGTCGGGCCGCAAATTAAAGCTGTGGAGCGCGGCATGTTCTACAGGCGAAGAGCCTTACACGCTGGCTATGATTTTGTCGGACAAGAATATATTGGCGCAGACAGGTATTCTTGCCACTGACATTGATGATGGCGCTTTATCCAAAGCAAAGCAGGGTCTTTATTTGGAACGTTCTTTAAAGGATGTGCCGAAAGACGTGGCAGCACGTTATTTTACGCCGGAAGGCCCTGTCTTCAAGGTCAGCGATTCACTTAAGAAAAACATAGATTTCCGCAAACAAAATTTGCTCTTGGATAAGTTCGACGAAGGCTTCGATCTTATTATTTGTCGCAATGTAATGATCTATTTTACTGAAGAAGCGAAGAACAATCTCTATCATAAGTTTTCGGCTAGCTTACGTCCGGGTGGTTATTTGTTTGTGGGCAGCACAGAGCAAATCTTTACACCGGCTCAATATGGCTTTGAATCGACGGAAACTTTTTTCTATCGTAAAAAATAAATACTTTTTGCTCCTTCGCCATTAACTTCAAAGGTATACTTTCGCAAAAGTTCAGTGATACTGGATAGTAGAATCTGTACGCTAAGTGAAAGGAAAGTTAAACCGATGGACAAAAGCAAGGTCATTGCCGCGTACAAACGAGGCTTTATCACCGTTCGTGAGTGCGGGCAAATTCTCGGTGTGGAAGAAATGCAATTGGAGCGCCTTCTGCAGCTGGAAGAGCGTAAGTCTACATTCCCTCCACCAAGCCAGCGGCTCGGCAGCTAACAAGCTGAGGACCCAGCCGAGGAGCGCCATTCATACTCTTAAGGGTATGGATGGCGCTTTTTATTTCGGTATACATACAGTGTTTCTAGGGAGATCCCTTTCTTGTCAAAGCGGATTCCCTATACTATAATGAGCAAAGATCATAGGATTTTAGCGGTTTACAGTTTAAAAGTATAAAAGGGGGAAGACATCATGAGTTTACGCTATTTAACAGCGGGGGAAACGCACGGCCCCCAGCTAACGGCTATTATTGAGGGATTGCCAAGTAATTTAACTTTGGATTTTGAAGAGCTTAACTTTCAATTGCATCGTCGACAAAAGGGATACGGACGTGGACGCCGCATGCAGATTGAAAAAGATACGGCACAAATTGTAGGTGGAGTACGTCACGGCTATACTACGGGTGCTCCGGTAGCCTTGGTAGTAGAGAACAAGGATTGGACTCACTGGAAGAATATTATGAATATTGAACCTATTCCAGGCAGTGATGAAGAAAAACGCCGGGTAAATCGGCCGCGCCCTGGACATGCAGATTTGAATGGTGGATTGAAGTACAATCATACGGATCTTCGCAACGTTCTGGAGCGCTCCAGTGCCCGCGAAACCGCAGCCAGAGTTGCATGTGGCGCTGTAGCCAGACAGCTGCTGGCAGCTTTTGGTGTGAAAGTAGCAGGTCAAGTCATTCGCATTGGTGAAATTGAGGCACCTGCAAATGATCTGCCTATCGATGAGCTGATTGAACGGACAGAACAGTCTTCTGTCAGAGTTGTCGACAAAGAAACGGAACAGAAAATGGAGGCTTACATAGATCAGATCAAGGAAGAGGGCGACTCCATCGGTGGAATCGTTGAATGTATCGTCGAAGGACTGCCCATTGGACTTGGCAGCTATGTACAGTCAGACCGGAAGCTGGACGGTGCGATCGCTGGGGCAGTGATGTCGATTAATGCCTTCAAAGGCGTTGAAATCGGCATTGGGTTTGAAGCAGGTAAATTGCGTGGATCGCAAGTCCATGATGAAATTATGTATGAAGCTTCTAAAGGATACTATCGCGCAAGCAATCGTTTAGGCGGTTTTGAAGGCGGGATGACGAATGGCATGCCGGTAGTGGTTCGTGGTGTTATGAAGCCTATTCCTACCTTGTATAAGCCACTTCAAAGTGTAGATATCGATACGAAAGAACCTTTTACAGCTCAAGTAGAACGTTCGGATGCATGTGCGGTTCCAGCGGCATGTGTGGTTTTGGAAAGCGTAGTGGCATGGGAAGTTGCCAAAGCATTTCTTGATAAATTCGGCGGGGATTCTCTCGAAGAAATTAAAGCGAACTATGAAAACTATCTTGCACAATTGGAGAGTTATTAATCATGCGTACAATCAATGTAGATTTGGGAGATCGTTCTTATCCAATCCACATCGGTAGTGGTCTGCTGCAGAACATTGGCCAGTACTGTGCTGAGGCTGGACTGTCCACTCGCAGCCCGCTACTGGTTGTGAGTGATAGTGAAGTAGCTCCACGGTATTTACCGGCGCTTGAAGAAGCTTTACGTCAGCAAGGTTATACCGTAGTCAGCCATATTATGCCGGCAGGGGAAGCATCCAAATCATTAACCGTGTATGAAGAGGTTATGACGACCGCGATTCAAGCGGGACTGGATCGTAACTCAGCGGTGTTGGCTTTAGGTGGCGGGGTTGTTGGTGATTTAGCTGGTTTTGTAGCAGCTACCTACATGCGCGGAATAGGATTTCTACAAATTCCAACGACGATTCTAGCCCATGACAGCAGCGTAGGCGGCAAAGTGGCTGTCAATCATCCACTTGCCAAAAATATGGTTGGTGCGTTCTATCAACCTTCGCTGGTGCTTTACGATTTGGATACCCTTCGCACGCTTCCGCCGCGCCAAGTCTCTTCTGGCTTAGCTGAAGTAGTGAAGCATGGTCTGATTAGTGACAAAGAATTTGCATATTGGTGCCGTGAACATGCTGATGAGCTGCTTGCTTTGAATGCTGAAGCTCTCGGCTATGCCCTTGAGCGCGGTTGTGCGATCAAAGCTCATGTCGTGGCGAACGATGAACGTGAGCATGGACTTCGGGCGATCCTGAATTTAGGCCATACGATCGGCCATGCTATTGAAGCGGTTGGCGGATACGGTGTGTTTTTGCACGGTGAAGCGATTGCGATTGGTATGGCGGGTTCGGCGCTGCTGGCTGTAAAGCTTGGACGTGACCGATCCATCTATGAGGATACAGTATCTATGTTATCTGCACTTTCACTGCCTATACAGCTTCCTTCTGAATATGATGAAGAGGAGCTAATGGAAGCAATGATGCATGATAAGAAATTCAAAGAAGGCAGAATGACTTTTATTGTGCCTGATGCCATAGGAGTAGTTAGTATTGTAAACGATGTACAGGAATCGCTTGTGCGAGAGGTTCTGGCAGAGCTTAAAAAGGAGGGGAAACCGTGGTAAATCGAGGGATTCGCGGAGCAACTACCGTGATTAATAACGAAGAAACAGAGATTTTGCGTGAAACCGTTGTGCTGCTGCGGGAGATCGTTGAACGCAATAATGTTATAGCTGAGGATATTAGCAATGTATGGATTACGATGACCAATGATCTGGATGCTACTTTTCCGGCAAGAGCCATTCGTGAGATTGAGGGCTGGGAAATGGTGCCGCTTATGTGTTCAACCGAGATCCCGGTCAAAGGCAGCCTGCCGATGTGTATCCGGTTAATGGTGCAGTTTAATACGGATAAATCACAGCGTGAGATCCGCCATGTGTATCTGAATGAAGCTCAGAAGCTTCGTCCGGATTTGTCGCAGAGTAAGTCTTAAATTTGAGTTGTGGGTTGTCAATGACCCTTGTCATCATGTATAGTGTAATTAGCCGAGTATAGAAGAGTTTAGTTGAGTTGAGATGAGTATAGTTGAGCAGAGTGCAAGAAATTTTTGCGAATATAAGAAAGTATAAGCTTTGTTCTATACATTCTTATATTTCACGCATATACGCTTACCGTCCTTATAAGGATGCTGAAGACGTTTATGCCTGATTAGCAGTTTTTGTGTACGCAGAGTCTTTATTTTGATATATACTGGAGTGTTATTTCACATCCGTGATGTATCTTATTTAGAGATAAGTCTGTAGGCACAACATAACGATGCTGATCATTGCTCAAAAACATATACTTACTTACACAAACCCTCTACTTTGGTAGAGGGTTTTTCTGTGTTTCGGAAAGATTTATATAACCAAGGGGGCATCTAAAAATGACGAATCCGAGTGTTCAAGAGGTGGTAAAGCTGTCGCAGGATTATAATCTGATTCCTGTTGTGAAGCGGCTGCTGGCTGATATGGAAACACCTATCCGGTTATTCCAACGTTTTGCTGAACGTGACCGCGCGTTCTTACTAGAAAGTGTAGAGGGTGGCAAACAATGGGCCCGGTATTCGTTCATCGGCAGCGATCCCTTTTTAATGATATCGGGAAAAAAGGGTGCGATTAACGTAGAGATCGACGGTAAGAAAAAACAGCTGCATGGAAAGCCGATTGAGGAGCTTAAGGCGCTGCTTCGTTCATACCGTAGCCCTAAGCTGGATGAGATGCCGCCATTTACTGGAGGAGCGATCGGATTTTTTGGATATGATCTGCTGCAATATTATGAGAAGCTTCCTGAGCATCCAGTAGATGATCTCCAAATGGATGATATCCGGTTTATGTTCTGTGATCGCATCATTGTTTTTGATCATGTGAAACAACAAATTCTCCTAGTTGGCAACCTGCATGTTAAAGACGGTGATACGGACTCAGATATCAAATCCAATTACGAAAGCTTAAGTCGTAAGCTTGAGGATATGGCCGAAGAGCTGCAGAAGGAAGGGCCTAAGGAAAATGTGAACCGCCGCAGCATTCCGCAGGATATTGAGCTGGGTGAGATTCATTCCAACCTGACTAAAGAACAATATATCAACAACGTAGAACAAGCGAAGGAATACATTCGGGCTGGCGATATTTTTCAAGTGGTGTTGTCGCAGCGCCTGCATATTGAAACGGAAGTTTCTCCACTGCATGTATACCGGATGCTCAGGACGCTTAACCCATCTCCATATATGTATTATTTGAAAATGGATGAAGAGATTATTGTTGGAACCTCACCGGAAGCGCTCGTAAAGGTAGATGGAAACCGTGTGGAGACACGGCCGATTGCCGGAACAAGACCAAGAGGTGAAAGTGAAGCTTCGGATCGTGCTTACGCCGCGGAGCTGCTGGAGGATGAAAAAGAACGTGCAGAGCATTTGATGCTAGTTGATCTAGGTCGTAATGATTTAGGAAGAGTGTCCAAATTCGGTTCTGTAAAATGTGATTCCTTTATGGAAATTGAAAGATACTCTCATGTCATGCATATGGTTTCGAATGTGTCAGGCACGCTTAGCGAGGATAAAGATTTCTTTGATGCCTTTCTCTCCTGTCTGCCAGCCGGTACTGTCTCAGGAGCACCTAAGCTACGGGCAATGGAGATTATTGCTGAATTGGAGCGAGAAGCCCGTGGTGCTTATGCGGGGGCGATTGGATATTTGGGATTCTCGGGAAATATGGATTCATGTATCACCATCCGTACAATCATCTTCCGTAAGGGCAGAGCATATGTGCAGGCTGGAGCGGGTATCGTTTGGGACTCAGTTCCGGAGAAAGAGTATGAAGAGACGGTGAATAAAGCGAAGGGCATGCTAAAAGCTATTCGTATGGCAGAGGCTATGTTCCCACCCGAGATAAAAGAGAAACAAGTCATCAATCAAGATTACATGTACGCATATACCCCTGAACAGGTGGTTTGATTAATAAAAAAGATTACATTAAGGCTGGGAGGATGAACATTATGGATGCAACAAAATTGATACAATCAGGAATCGCTGGACTAATCGAAGGCAAAAGTCTGACACGTGTAGAAGCACGGGATATAATGGGCGCAATCATGCTGGGAGAGGCTTCACAGGCACAAATCGGATCACTGCTGACCGCTTTACGGATTAAGGGAGAGACCGTGGAGGAGATTACGGGGTTTGCGGAAGCCATGAGAGGTTTCGGCACACCTGTCCTTACTGAAAAAGCGCGTCTGCTAGATACATGTGGTACGGGCGGTTCCGGCATCCATAAGTTTAATATTTCTACCGCCTCAGCGATTATTTCATCAGCGGCTTCGGTACGAGTTGCCAAACATGGCAACCGCTCAGCTTCCGGTAGAGCAGGAAGTGCAGATGTACTTGAAGCTTTGGGCGTCAACATTCATCTGAATGCGGATCAGGCTCGGGAATGCTTGGATCGAATCGGCATTTGTTTTTTATTCGCACAAATCTATCATCCTTCGATGCGGCATGCGGCAGCACCGCGTAAAGAGCTTGGAGTGCGGACGATTTTTAATATGCTTGGTCCGCTTACGAATCCCGCTGGTGCTGACCGTCAGCTGCTGGGGATTTATGATCGGAATAAGACAGAGACGGTGGCTAATGTACTGAAGGAGCTGGGGTCCAAGCGTGCGATGGTTGTTAGCAGCTTGGATGGTCTGGATGAAATCAGCATCTCGGCCCCTACATTAGTGTCTGAGCTAAAAGAGGGCATCGTAACCACGTATGAGGTAACGCCAGAGGCATTAGGTCTTAACAGACATCCATTAGAAGCTGTGCTGGGTGGAGATGCAGCTGAAAATGCGGCGATTATTACCTCGGTCCTTCAAGGGCAGATGAATCCTTATCGTGATATCGTTCTTGCTAACGCCGGAGCCTGTATATATGTTGCTGGTCTGGCAGATACCATGGCCGGAGGCGTAGAGAGAGCAAAAGAAGTAGTGGATTCAGGCAAGGCACTATCCAAGCTTAATCAGCTTGTAGCTATGACGGAGGAACTTAATTATGTATCTTGATAAAATTGTCGCGACTAAGATTAAAGAGGTTGAACTGCTCAGTAAAAACTTTTCGCTGGCACAAGCAGAGCGTGATATTGCGCTTCTTCCGGCAACAAGAGGCTTTCGTAAGGCTCTGACCCAAGGGAAGAACAGAGATATGGGCTTGATCGCTGAGGTGAAGAAGGCTTCTCCTTCCAAAGGGTTGATCCGTGAGGATTTTGATCCTGTTTCCATTGCAAAAGGGTATGAAGCTGGAGGTGCAGATTGCTTATCTGTTCTGACGGACACAGAATATTTCCAGGGCAGCGCAGCTTATCTGCAGCAAGTGAAGGAAGCTGTAAATCTGCCGCTGCTTCGCAAAGATTTTATTATCGATGAGAAGCAGATCTACGAAGCACGTCTTCTCGGAGCGGATGCCGTGTTGTTAATCGTCGCTATTTTGACACCGGCACAACTATCTCATTTTATAGATATAGCTTCAGGGCTTGGATTGGATATCTTGATTGAGGTGCATGACCGGAATGAACTGGCGGTTGTACTGAGCACAGAAAAGATAACCCAACCTAACGTCCTGCTAGGAATTAATAACCGTAATCTACGTACCTTTGAGACCTCTTTGGAGACAACAGCCGAGCTGGCAGCTCTTGTGCCGCAAGGTGTTCCAGTGATCAGCGAAAGTGGAATTTCCGGGTCAACAGACATCGACTACTTAAGAACTACTGGTGCTCACGGAGTGCTCGTTGGGGAGTATCTAATGCGTCAAGCTAACGTAGAGGATGCGGTTAACGGTTTGCTCGGTGAGCTTCCTAATGGAAAGGACCGTGTACGGCATGGCTGAGACATTAGTAAAAATCTGTGGACTTCAGGACGTTGAAGTGCTAAAATCTATGTTACACTTACCACTAGATTATATCGGATTTGTTTTTGCACCTAGCCGCCGGAAGGTATCCATAGAGCGTGCTGCCGAACTGATTGCAGAGCTTCCAAATTGGAAGACTGGTGAAATTCCTAAGGCTGCCGGGGTTTTTGTTAATCCGGAGCTGGATGAGTTGAACGAATTGCTGTCTGTGGTGCATTTAGATGTAATTCAGCTTCATGGACAGGAGAGTCCAGCTTTTTGCCAGCAGGTTCGCCGAGCTTATCCACAGGTTCAGGTATGGAAGGCACTGTCCGTTGCGGATCAAGAGCGGGATAAAGCTGAAAATGAATATAGCTTGGAAGATTACGTAGCTGCAGTAGATGCGGTTTTATTAGATACTTATGATCCATTGCAGAGTGGCGGCTCCGGCCGAACGTTCGATTGGAATAAATTACCTGCTTACCAAGAAATTGCAGTACAACATGACTTGCCCTTGTTTGTGGCTGGAGGGCTTCATTCAGATAATGTTGGTGAATTGCTTGATACCTATGCCCCGTATGGGGTAGACGTGTCGAGTGGAGTAGAGACTGACGGCATTAAGGATATTCAAAAAATGACAGCTTTTGTGGAAAGGGTGAAGCAATCATGATACAAGTACCGGACCAGCATGGACGTTTCGGTTCATTCGGAGGCCGCTTCGTGCCCGAGACTTTGATGAATGCATTGATTGAGTTGGAGGAGGCTTACCGTAAGTTTTCGGCAGATCCAGCTTTTCAGGAAGAAATAGATTATCTATTAAAGCAGTATTCCGGACGGGAGACCCCGCTGTATTATGCGGAGCGTCTGAGCAAACATCTGGGAGAAGCTAAAATATATCTGAAGCGTGAAGATTTGAATCATACAGGTGCCCATAAGATTAACAATGCGATTGGTCAAGGGATTTTGGCCAAAATGATGGGAAAAACGAAGGTAATCGCTGAGACGGGTGCGGGTCAACATGGTGTAGCCACAGCTACAGTTGCAGCTTTGCTAGGTATGGAATGTAAGGTGTTTATGGGGGAAGAGGATACACGTCGCCAGGCCCTTAACGTATTCCGGATGAAGCTGCTTGGTGCAGAAGTGATTCCCGTTACTTCCGGATCGCGTACTTTAAAAGATGCCGGCAACGAAGCGCTTCGCTACTGGGTTAGCAATGTAGACGATACCTTCTATATATTGGGTTCAGCTGTAGGACCACATCCTTATCCGATGATGGTCCGTAACTTTCAGCGGGTTATTGGGGATGAAACACGGCGCCAGATTCTGGAGGCTGAAGGAAGGCTGCCGGATGTGCTCGTAGCTGCTGTAGGCGGTGGCAGTAATGCCATCGGTATGTTCTATCCATTTGTTGAGGATGAAAATGTCGGTATGATTGGTGTAGAGGCGGCTGGTAAAGGCATTGATACCCCTTTTCATGCGGCAACAATGAGTAAAGGAACTCATGGCGTATTCCAGGGATCGATGAGTTATCTCCTGCAGGATGAGCATGGACAAGTAACAGAAGCACATTCCATCTCCGCAGGCCTGGATTATCCTGGTGTGGGTCCTGAACACTCCTATCTAAAAGATATCGAACGCGCAAAATATGTCCCGATTACAGATGCAGAGGCGCTAGATGCACTGAAGCTGCTATGTGTAACGGAAGGCATTATTCCAGCGTTAGAATCGGCGCATGCGATAGCACATGTTGTAAAAATGGGTCCAACCCTTACTAAGGATGACATTGTTGTCATCTGCCTGTCAGGCCGGGGAGACAAAGACGTAGAATCCATTATGGCGTATACAGAAGGGAAGGGAACTGAATGACAACCCAAACTACAAACCGGATGGATTTGGTATTCCGGAAGCTAAAAGCTGAGAACCGGACCGCATTGATTCCTTTTCTGACTGTTGGAGATCCGGATTTGGAGACTACTCTTGCCATCATCACTGAACTGGAGACAGCAGGGGCAGATATTCTGGAGCTTGGAGTACCATACTCTGATCCGCTTGCAGACGGCCCTGTAATTCAGCGAGCATCTGCCCGGGCACTGCGGGGTGAAGTTCACCTGCGCACTTGCATGGAGACCGCGTTAAAGGCTCGTGAAGCCGGCAGCAGTTTGCCATTTATCTTGTTTTCTTATTACAATCCTATCCTGCAAATGGGTCTAGATACGTTTTTTGCTGATCTGAACAAGCATGAAATTAGCGGACTTATTATCCCGGATCTTCCCGTTGAGGAATCAGCGGAGATGCGGCGCCGTAGTGATGAAGTTGGAGTCAACCTCATTCCTTTAGTTGCACCAACCTCAAGCGAACGGATTGCAAAGATTGTATCCGGTGCGAGCGGTTTTATCTATTGTGTATCTTCATTAGGGGTGACTGGAGAAAGATCCTCTTTCCATGCGGATGTAGAAGCCTTTATTGATTCCGTTCGTCAAGCTACGGATCTGCCAGTGGCTGTAGGATTTGGGATCTCTACTGGCGAACAGGTTGCCCGTTTTGCTCAGATTTGCGATGGTGTTGTAGTAGGGAGTGCCATTGTCCGCAAAATAGAAGAGGTAATCCCGTTGCTCGATCATCCTGCTACGCGGAATGAGGGACTGTTGCAAATTCGAGAATTTGTGGCACAATTAAAAAGACCATAACAGTGTCATTCTGACCTGTGTATAGTGGAGTAATCAACTATGGAGAGCGAGGACTATTGTATGAATCCAAAACCGAATATAGTTAATCTCCCTGTCTACAAACCAGGGAAACCTATAGACGAAGTCAAGAAGGAGCTTGGCTTAAGTGAGGTTATTAAGCTTGCATCCAATGAGAACCCGTATGGAGCTTCACCGAGTGCAAAAGAAGCAATTCTAGCAGAACTTGAGAATCTTTATCTTTATCCGGACGGCTCAGCCGTTGAATTGACTTCAGCACTTTCCAGCCGTCTTGGCGTGAATAACGACAATATTATTTTTGGCTGTGGCTCAGATGAGATTATTGCACTTATTGCTCGTGCCTTTTTCTTACCGGGTGATGAGACAATCATGGCGGACCAAACCTTCTCCGTGTATAAGAGTAACGCAGACATCGAAAGTGCGGTATCTATTGAGGTGCCGCTTGTAAAAGGTACACATGATCTGGATGGGATGCTGGCCCGTATAACGGACCGCACTAAGGTTATCTGGATCTGTAATCCGAATAACCCAACAGGTACGATTGTTCCAGAGGAACCTTTGGTTTCTTTCCTGGATGCTGTGCCTTCCAATGTAATGGTTGTCCTTGATGAGGCATACTGTGAGTATGTAACAGATCTTTCATACTCCAATGGCATCCAGTTACTGACTCGTTACAAGAATCTGGTTGTGCTCCGCACATTCTCTAAAATTTATGGCTTAGCTGCATTGCGTATTGGATACGGTGTTGCGAGTCCTGAGATCATTTCGTTGATCAACAAGGTACGTGAGCCTTTTAATACCTCACGGCTTGCTCAAGCTGCAGCTCTTGCTGCTTTGAATGATCAAGATTACGTACAGGAATGTCGTCGTCTTAATAGCGCGGGTATTGTCCAATTGCAAGGTGAATTCAAACGTCTGGGCCTAGAATCCTTCCCGGCACACGGGAACTTCATCATGGTAGATGTTCGAAAGCCTGCTACAGAGGTCTTTGATGCTTTGATGCGTAAAGGAATCATCGTAAGAGCGGGTCATCAGGTTTATCCGACTTATATTCGGGTTACTGTGGGCTCGGCTGAGCAGAACACGGCTTTTATCACCGCGCTGGAACAAACTCTTATAGAGAGTGGAGTACGCGCCTAGTAATAACAGCAAGTCAAGACTAAAGAAGGCAGGTAGTTCAAAGAACATGACGACAAAAATAGCAATATTCGGTGTCGGTCTGATCGGAGGCTCACTGGCCCTTTGCTTTAAAGGCAAGGAGGGCCTGACCGTCGTTGGCCATGCCCACCGTCCTGAATCCGCGAGTAAGTATATTAGCAGAGGTGTGGTCGATAGTGCCACATTGTCTGTGGAGGAAGCGGCAATCGATGCCGATTTCATTTTTTTATGTGTGCCGGTGGGTATGCTAGAGGATTATTTGCAGCAGTTAAGCAAATTGCCGCTCAAGCCCGGCTGCATCATTACAGATGTTGGAAGTACGAAAGCTAGTATTGCCGCATGCGCGGTCTCTTTGGATATTCCTGGAGTACATTTTATCGGCGGTCACCCTATGGCAGGATCAGAGCGTTCAGGTGTTGAGGCAGCTTCATCGCTGTTGTTTGAGAATGCCTATTACGTATTAACGCCTCCACCGGGAGTGCCAGACGAGGCTTATCATGCGTTGGAATCCTTACTCCACCTTACTAGAGCGCAGATTGTACGCCTTAATCCAGAACGTCATGATGAGATTGTAGGCGCCATTAGTCATTTGCCACATATTATTGCCGTTGCGCTGGTAAATCAGATTAAAGCTTATGATGATACTGACTCCTTGTATAGTACGTTAGCTGCAGGAGGCTTTCGGGATATTACACGGATTGCGTCCAGTGATCCAATTATTTGGCGTGATATCTTGTTAAACAATCGTTCAGTGATGCTTCGTTTGTTGAAGGATTGGAACGAGGAAGTTTCTTCTTTTGTTCGTTTGCTGGAAAGTGAAGATGGTGTAGGGATTGAAGAGGCATTTCATGAAGCCAATGGCTTCCGTAGTCAGTTGCCTGAACGGCGTAAAGGTATGATAGCACCTTTATTTGACCTACATATTGATGTACCGGATCATCCGGGGATTATCGGTCGTATTGCTACAGAGCTGGGGGATCAAGGAATTAACCTTAGCAACGTACAAATTATCGAAAGCCGTGAAGATGTTCCGGGGATTATGCGTCTCTCTTTCCGTCAGGAGAACGATATGGAGCGGGCGAAGATCCTGTTGCAGCATCATGATTATACGGTATACGTGTAGTATTAAGGTTAGTTCGGGTTCATTTTTAAATCATAAAAAACAGTAAAATAGCGATTCTCATGTGAATAGAGAATCGCTATTTTTTTGTTTTTTGGGTTATTGGTTGCTTATTTCAACATGCCGTCAGTATCGTCATCGGCATCGGTACCACCATAAGTACCAGTATAGGTACCAGTATAAGTACCAGTATAAGTACCACCAAGTACTTACGGACCCTAATGACGTTATTTGCTCGTTTTTTGCCTTTGAAGCAGTCTTTCGGACTCCACAGACGCTATTTCACATAAAGAGGCTTATATTGGGTGTTTTTCGTGCCAATAGCTGCTATGCGGTCCGTTAGCATCCCAAATGCGGATTAATGCTGCATTTAGGTCAACTGTGTCCGATAGCGACTTCGTACAAGCTAAATGTTTATTGGATCAACGAAGAAAAGAAAGGAGTGCCGCAAAATGCTTCCGGATTTATACCCGCGGACTCTAATTTAGGTTTGGTTTGTTGCAACTGTTCCCAAACTCGCTTTCTTCATTCTGATCAGTATTTCTTCCATGAAATTCTCTGGTACTTGAGTTTATTTCGTCGTAACTATTTCGACTACCTACAAAACGATTTCTTGCTGCTCCTAGACCGACAATAAAGAGTAAGACCGAAGCTCCAAGCAGTATGAAAAGTGGCACGTTCCAACTATTTGTCGTGTCATGCAAATATCCGATAAGGGCAGGACCAATTGCGGCAAGCAGATATCCGATCGATTGCGCCATACCAGACAGTTCCGCTGCTTGATGCGCATTTTTAGTACGTAAACCGAAAAACATCATGGACAAGCTAAAGGCGCAGCCTCCACCAATTCCGAGTATGATGATCCACAACAGAATGATATTGGAGCTTCCGTAAAGCAGTCCGAGCGTTCCCGTCAAAAGTAAAATGGTTGTAATGAACACTAACGAACGTTGATTTGACATTCGCCCTGCAATAACGGGGACAATAAAGGTAAATGGAAGCAGCGCTAACTGCATTATTGAGAGGTACCATCCTGATTGGCCTGAGTCAATGCCTGGCTGTTTTAAAATTTCAGGCAACCATGCGATTAGCACATAGAAAATCATGGACTGCATCCCCATAAACAAGGTTACTTGCCAGGCAAGAGGGGAACGCCAAACCTTCACATCATTGCCGGCCATCTGTTGACTCGTCGAGGCTGTTTGCTTCGTATGCTTCCTTAATTGAGGCAACCAGCAGAGGATCGATACAAAGCTTAGGATCCCCCAAATTCCCAATGCACCCTGCCATTTTAAACCAGCGTTTGCAGCTAGCGGTACACTGATTCCCGATGCGATCGCTCCAGATAAACTCATTGAAATTGCAAATACACCAGTCATTGCACCGATTTTATTAGGGAAATCACGTTTGATTAAACTTGGCATTAATACATTACAAACGGCAATTGCAAATCCAAGAATTGCAGTTCCAATATACAGATTTGCAGCCCCAGATAAAGAACGTATTACAATTCCAACAGTCAAAAAGATCAGGGCAAACAAAATTAAAAGTTCAACTCCATACCTACGTCCTAGTTTTGGTACTAGAGGCGATAATAAAGCAAAGGTAAGTAAAGGTACCGTTGTGATCAAGCCTGCTAAAGTATTGGAAATATGAACGTCACCCCTAATGAGACCCACTAAAGGACCGACCGAGGTTAAGGGAGCACGTAAATTTGCGGCAATAATAATAATGCCGAGTAGTAGCAGCCCTAAAGATGATGGTACGAATTTTTTATTCGGCATTTTTCATTTTCCCTCCCAGAATTAATGCGTACTAATATCCGCGCGGACAATGAAAGTATAGTATAATATATTAAATTTAACAATAAGTATTTTAAAGTTTACTTTATTGAGATGGTTCTATAACTTGAAATGCTTATATTAGATAAAAAAATACAACTCAGAGTTTCCATTTAGAATGGAATACTGAGTTGCATGTAATAGGTGAAATTTTCGACTTTTAGAAACCATATTTTAAGGAGATATGGAGCACTGTTTCGCTATTCGTATGATTGGTATAAGAGTGAGGGCGATCTGCACGAAAACTGATCGTATCATATTGATTCAATGTGTACATTTCTCCATCGACTCGTATTTCAATGGAACCAGTCATTACTGTCGCAATTTCAGTTGTATTCACATGATGACCTTCAGGGTGATACGAACTATTTGGCTGTAAGTAAGCCCGACACATTTCAATATCGTTGCTTACATTTTTAAAGACGGGTTCTATGATCCAATTCTTTTGATCATTAGAAAACCGAAGACCTTCGCCTGCTCGATACAAACTAACAGGGTCTTCAGATTTGAACAAAGCTAATAGGGGCAAAGATATGCCTTTTGAAATTTTCCATATTATTGCCAAAGTTGGATTTGTCTCGCCACGTTCGATATTCCCCAGAGTAAGTTTACTTACGCCCGTTAATTCCGCTAAGTCATCTAAGCTCATGTTTTTTTCTTTTCTGTACTTTTTCAAGGCACCGCCGATTTGTAGTACCAGTTGTTTTGATTCATCGATTTCATCCATTTCAAATTCACCTCAACAAATAACTTTATAGCTAGTATATTGTTTATCCTGACTCTTTTCCATACGATTAGGATTAGAGGGTGGATTACACACGCAGCTATGCAAATGACGTCTATGTAACGAACCTGCCCGTAGGCTTATCACCTTCCCCGGTTTAATCCTTTATTTTTGCAAAAGGAGGGATAACAATGGGGTGAGCGCAGAGGAGTCTATATTTGTAGGTGATCATCCAATGAATGGCGTACAAGCGAGCCGTAACGCAGGGCTGCAAGCCATTGGGAAACGTAATGAGCAGATATCTCTTCAAGTGGACGTAGACGGGGTAATAGATGATTGTGGGGATTTGTGGAAGCTAATTCGCTCGCTATAGTAAAAATAATCTAATATAGATCATCTAAAAAAAGGTAGAGCGCTTTCAGGACAAAAAAAGACCGCTTACAAAGTAAGCGGCTACAGTTCACAATAAATTGGAACCGTTAAGTATTGGATAGGAGTGGAGAGAAACCATACTGTACTTTTATTATATGTATACGTTTACATTTTGTCAACAGTTTTTAAAAATTGATAAATGTGTTATTTTTAAAGCCGGATTCTAAGTCAGAAATCCAATGTCGGGTCTTGCTGGCGAGTCGACCTATCTAAAGTCTATTAATGTCATCCTATGAGAATATGTGGTACAATAGAGCAGGTATGTTTCTAGATTCGTTTCTATATTTATGTAAAATTAGAAGTATGCCTTATTTCTTTTTGTCTTCTTCATATACATCATGCCTTAATTATCGGGTAGTTGAATATACATAGGTGTATTTCATAAAAAAACTAAAAATTTGCAGTAACACCGCAACTTTTAAAGCCCAAACCGGTATAATAAGTACGGACCGGATGGGAAAAGACGTGCAAGGGCGAGGAGGGCCAATCTCACCATGACGGATTCCCAGTTGATCCAGCAAATCAAACAAGGAAACACGGAATTATATTCAGAATTAATGCGTCGTTATCAACGTAAAATACTAGCATTTGTATATCATATGCTTAGAAATTCACATATGGAGCTTATCGCAGAGGACCTTTGTTCGGAGACCTTCTACAAGGCATTTCGTAGCTTGCATTCCTTTCGAGAGGTAGATGCTTCATTCTCAACATGGCTGTACACTATCGCCCGCAACACTGTTCTAAGTGAGCTTCGCAAGAACCGTGCCGGTAATGTATCTCTGGAAGAGAGTGGATATACACCAGTAGCACCGTTTGAAGTTGCACCCGAGCAGGCTGCATTGCGCAATGAACGGATGAATTTGGTCCGTGAGGCGATAAATAATCTTCCCGAAAAACAACGCTCTGCACTTATCCTACGTGAATATGATCAAATGGACTATCAAGAAATCGCAGAAATTTTAGATCAGAGTGTAAGCTCAGTGAAATCATTATTGTTTCGTGCCAGGAGTAGTGTGAAGCTTCAACTCGAATCCTATTTCAATGAGCCTGAAGTTGAAGAGCAGGTTGAGAGGGTGTAAGGCGAATGAATTGCAGGGAAGCGCAAGAATGTATTCCGCTCTTGTGGGACGCTCCCCCCACACATCCTAGGCGGATTTTACTTGAAAGACATATTGAAACTTGTCCTTACTGCGCTGCAGAATGGGCTCTATGGCAAGAGAGCAGCCTGCTTATGCAAGATTTGAGGGAAGAGATCAGTGAAGAGCGTGCTGAAGCCATAAATGTTAAAGTCATGGAGCGGATTTATTTAGAGAGTCCATGGTTGATGCCCGGTGACGGGAAATCTGCTGGAACCTCTGCTATTGTTCGCCATCGGCTTAGCTTATGGATCGCATGCTTCTTGGCAATATTTCTGTCCAGCGTTCTTTATTTTACGATGTTCAGAACTCCAGGTGATGCAGTTGTTGCTCAGAGTGGAATTGTGGAGACAGGTGTCGCTGGATCCTCGATGGAATGGCAATCAACGTATCCAATTTTGGGCTCTGAAGGTGGGATCATTGAACCCCTTGTAGTAAGTATGGGACCCACTCATCCTCAATACTGGATGATGTTATCAATGTTAGGTGTAGGCTTTGCAGTATTTTCATTAACTAGGCTGAATCGTTATCGCCGATCATAGAGGGTTATTAGACGTATGTCTTTGCTTCCGTTGTTTATAATATTCAGAATATTGAATGAGTCCCTTTACTTAATGTAATGAGGGGCTTTTTGCATTGTAAAACTCATAAAAAGAAGACTTTTTATTTCATCCATGTTACATTAAGAGACAAATACTTTGCTGAAAAGGGGGAGGCAACATGCTAATCGGCTTGATACGCCATGGATTGACGGACTGGAACGCGATAGGGAAAATACAGGGACAAAGTGATATTCCACTTAATGATGAAGGACGGATGCAAGCTGCAATGCTTGCTGACCGCTTATTACAGGAACCGTACAGCTGGGACTGCTGCGTTACTAGTAATCTTTCCCGCGCTGCTGAGACCGGTAAGATTATTGCTGACAAGTTAGGGATTCCGCTATTAGAACCTGATCAGCGTATCCGGGAACGTGCTTATGGGCAGGTAGAAGGGCTTACTGCCGCAGAACGTGAAGAGAAGTGGGGGAAGGAATGGAGCCAGCTCTCCCTCGGTCAAGAAACCGACGAACAGCTTCAGGCTCGGGCTCTTGCTTTTATGGAAGATATTTCTGCACTGCATCCCAATCGGAATATACTCGTCATATCCCATGGAGGATTTCTTGCTCAGCTGTATACTGCTCTTTACAAGGATAAGTATTCTGAACGAATTGGCAATCTATCCTTGACGATTCTGGAGAAGAAAGAGCGGGAATGGAACCCTATTTTATATAATTGTACTCGCCATATCCTGCAAAATCAGCATTAACCCGGGCTTCGGGTTATTTTTTTTGCAATAAAGGGAATAAAATAGGCAGTATTCCCCATAATGGTAGTAAAACGGTGAGGCGATAAAACATGAATCTGGCGGATATGCTTACTTATGCAGATATTGGACAGCTGACCGCCATAGCGGGCCGCTACCGGTGTGAATGCAAACAGAATTCCAAACACGACTTGATCCAAAGTATTTTGATTATGCTTGGAAGCAGAAGTTTTATGGAGTCTCATATCCGGGAATGCGCTCCGGAGGATTTAAGGTTTTTGAATACATTGCTTTTTGATGAACGCACCTACTTTAGTCTTGAGGATTTGTTGGCTGTGGCAAGGCAAGCGTCTTTTGATGCACCTGAAGGAAAAACTGGAGGTTTCCGGGAGATGGTCTCTCGCTTCAAGAGTGGAGGCTGGCTCTTTAGTGGTTCCTCACAGCAGACCAGATATTTGTACCAGGTACCCAAAGATTTAAAAGAGCGTTTTCGGGAGACGATGAGTGCGCATATCAAAGAGAGCATCGCAACTAGCCCTGAACCTGTGATGTATCGCAGTGAAGGAGAATTAATGATCAGTGATCTGGTAATGCTGCTGAGATATATTAAGGACAATGAGCCAGAACTGAATCAGGAAGGGGCAATGTATAGGCGTTATCAGCAAGGTGTGATGAACGCGCTTCATATTCCGGAGGAGCTTCTTAGCAAAGGCGGTTGGAGGTTTGGTTATGGGAGAGCTTGTGAGCATTATCCTCCAAGATTTGCGCTTTTGTATGACTATATTCGTCACCGCCGCTGGATCTCTGAGGAAGGCTTCCGGCTAAGGCTTACTGCGACCGGTGAGGCTGTGTTAAACGATGGAAAATGTGATTCGTTGATGCAGATATTCTCTTTTTGGTTAAGACTATATAAAGGGGCTGTGCCAAATCTACCTTCACTTGTGTATTGGATAAGCATCAGCGCCGGTAATTGGGTGACAGTACCTTCTTTAGTAGATGGTGTGGGGTGGCTAATTAAACCGTTTTATTATGACAGTGCTGCTTCTATTCTAGAGCAACGTATAATACGGATGATGGTGCACCTAGGCATGCTTAAACTGGGCGAGACTTCTGGTGGACTCGCTGTTATGATGACACCATGGGGGATAGAGACAGCCGTGCCTAAGTATCTTCGGTAGGTGCGCGTGCAAATGCTTATGGGGATTACATATGCAGAAGTAGGAATCCGTTATTGTTGCTGATGGGTACAATAGAGGAAGTGTTTAGCGGAATGGGCGAATATGTAGAACGAAGACAGGATTGATGAATATGCTTTAGTAGGTGCCGATTCTCTTGAAACCGAAAACATAATCATCTTGATGAATATCAAATAACAAGAAAAAAAGGATCTCTTAAACAGCGGAGGTGTATCGAATGGACAAAATGAAGGCTACGTATGAAGTGATGCTAGGACTTGCGGCAGAAATGGTGTGGGATGAAGCGCTGCGAAAGCGTCGCTCCGACATCTTGCACCGTGAGATTGACACGGCGCTGGCTACCGGAGATGAGATGGCTTTCCGAAATCTTACTGAGGAACTTAAAAGTTTGGCATAAAGAAATGCGCTTAGCGCATTTCTTTTTTTGCTTATAATCTACTCAATTTGCTTAATCGAACGAAAATATAAAATCTAAATCTGGACGTTCCTCCTCCTCCTTCAATATAATGGGTTCTATAACTTCAGGAAGCTTTGCGAAAGAACGGAAAAATTAACAATTATACATAGGGAGATGAATGGGAATGAAATTCAGCGATTTTGAAGTGGGCACTTGGGAAGAAAATCAAAAATTCTATGATACATGTCTCATACCTTTTACAGGATTAAGTGGACTGGAGAGTCCTCCTGAGACCGTTCAGGCACTCGAAAGATTACGTAATTTCATGGATATGGTGGAAATACCGTTCAAGGGGCGGATCGTGACTTACCCAGCCATTCAGTACGCTGGAGAGGGCTATGTGAATTTAATTAATGAGATTTGCCAAAAAGTCAAATCCAGTGGTTTCCAGCATGTAGTGGTGTTGACAGCGGATGTACCTCTCCAAGAAGGCCAAATCTATGAAAGCGATTTAGTTCTCTCTCTGCCTATCATTGAGGCTTCTCATGAAGGGAAGAATGACAGTGAAATTAGGATGAAAATTCAAGACATGTGGCGGAGATGAACTCCTTATAAATGTGACAGAAAATCAACAATTATAGGTTGAAATCGCTTTTTAGCCTGTCACAAATTAGACAATATTCTTGACGGGTTTTGGAGCCTAAGCTATTATTAGGTTGAATCCAAATGGTATGTGATGTATTTCATTGAAAAGATTTGAAAACGGATTATTTATATTGAGACATCTCTGATCGGACACCACAGATACTTTCTTATATCTTGAGAAGGGGGTTATATAACAGTATGAGCAGCCATAATGAACAACAGGAGACATGGCCTGAACAACCACCCAGCCGTAAAGAGATGTCGCGCAGGCAATTTTTGACCTACACGCTTGGTGGCGCCACTGCTTTTATGGGGGCGGGTACAATTCTCCCCATGGTCCGTTTTGTCGTGGATCCGATATTACATAAGAAGGGTGCTGGAGATTTTATCAAGGTTGCTGAGATAAGCAAAATCACCGAAGAGCCCCAGGAATTTACTTTTGAATTGAAACAGAAGGACGGATGGTACGACAGTACAGCGACACTCACTGCGTGGATCCGGAAAGACGCGAAGGGTGATATTTATGCGCTTTCACCGATCTGTAAACATTTGGGATGTACGGTCGGGTGGAACAACGATAAAGCTCATCCGGACGAATATCACTGCCCATGCCATGGTGCACGTTATACAAAGCTTGGCAAAAATCTCGAAGTTGCTCCTAAGCCGCTTGACCAGTATAAAACGAAATTCGATAACGGGTGGGTGCTTTTGGGAGACATTGTGCCAAATACAGTAGCTCGTGAGGAGGCGTAGTTCTGATGTTTAAAAATGTCTATAACTGGATTGACGAACGTCTGGATGTTACGCCGATTTGGAGAGACGTGGCCGATCACGAGGTTCCTGAGCATGTTAATCCGGCCCATCATTTCTCTGCGTTCGTGTATTGCTTTGGCGGACTGACCTTTTTTATTACAGTCATTCAGATTTTATCAGGTATGTTCTTAACGATGTATTATGTTCCGGACATTATTAATGCTTATGCTAGTGTTGAGTATTTGCAGACAAGTGTTGCATTTGGACAGATTGTCCGCGGGATGCATCACTGGGGCGCAAGTCTAGTAATTGTTATGATGTTCCTTCATACAATGCGTGTCTTCTTTACAGGCTCTTACAAAGCGCCGCGCGAGATGAACTGGGTAGTTGGAATGCTGATTTTCTTCGTAATGTTGGGACTTGGTTTAACAGGTTACTTGTTGCCTTGGGATAATAAAGCTTATTTCGCAACAAAGGTAACTCTTGAAATAGCCAATTCTGTTCCAGTGATGGGGCCGGTGCTGAAGGAACTGATGCAAGGTGGAACGATTGTTGGTGCCGAAACCTTAACTCGTTTTTTCGCACTACATGTATTCTTCCTCCCAGCGGTGCTTCTTAGTCTGCTCGTAGGACACTTTATTATGATCCGCAGACAAGGGATTTCCGGACCGTTGTAAGTTAATCTGAGAGAGGAGGAATACGGATGGCGCATGGAAACAATTCTAAGGAAAAGGTTGTATATGTCGGTGATTCCAGAGTTCGCAGAGGGAACGGATTTATCACACCTCCGGACTACACGGCTTACCCCGGCAAATCGGAAGCCTTTATCCCTAACTTTCTACTGAAGGAATGGATGGTCGGAGTCGTTGTACTTGTAGGAATATTAGTCCTTACTATTTCAGAGCCAGCTCCGCTAGGGTTTCCAGCAAATGCTAGTGCTACGGTTATCCCGATTCCTGACTGGTATTTCTTGTTCCTCTATCAGTATTTGAAGCTCCCATATGCTTCAGGTGATTATATCGTTCTGGGTACACTAGGAGTTACTGGTGTGGCTTTTGGTTCACTTCTGTTGGCTCCCTTTCTGGATACGGGTAGAGAGCGTCGCTTTTACCGTAGACCGATTGCTTCATCTTTAATGTTCTTGTCGCTTGCAGCAATTGTTTATTTGACCAATACTGCCTGGACTGAATACAAACATGAAATGGCTGAAACGGGTCAGATTCCTGAAGATGTTCAACGGGAAGAAAAGGCGGCGGAGAACAGGGCTAAGGGTCTGCCGACCTCCAGTGCCGTTAAGCCAAAAGAAGTAGCGATTGTGGACAAGGATGATCCTGCTATGGGGCTCTTCAAGCAAGCCACTTGTATCTCCTGTCACGCAGCAGATTTGAAAGGGGCGGGCGGTCCTTCACTTCGTGGAGTTGGAGACACCCATGACAAAGAAGCAATCCTTACTATTATAAAAGAGGGTCAAGGGCAGATGCCAAAAATGTACGATACCGCTTTGGGAGCAGGTCTATCAGAAGCGGATATTGATACCTTGGCCGGCTGGCTTGCCAAACAAAAAAGCGAACAGTAAAATAATGATAACGCAACCTGATCGTGCATGCGGTCAGGTTTTTGTATGTCTAAATGCGAAGTGCCATTACTTGGGGAGGTTAATAATCTGTATGCCAGTTCATTGGTTTAACAAACTGTTTAAGAACCGGGGAATTATCTGGTTGTTATTTATCGTAAATTTCCTGGGTACAATTTATGGTTACATATGGTATGGCAATCAACTGGAGTTCACTGCGGCTAATTATCCACACTGGCTGCTTCCATTTGTTCCGGATAGCCCAACCGCAAGTTTGTTTTTTACCTTGGCTCTGTTGCTGATGCTCTTCCCTCCAAAAAGTTACACAGGAAACAATGTAAGGGAACTTATTGAGGCTTTGGCGGTCGTTACGTCAGTGAAGTACGGGATATGGGCAGTGAGTATTATTTTTGCCGGGGGTTATCACGGTGATGTTTTGGTTTGGAAAGATTGGATGCTGGTAATCTCCCATACGGGGATGGCAGTTGAAGCATTGATTTATGCGAGGTTTTTTTCTTTCCGCAAAATGATTCCATTAGCCCTGCTTTGGACACTCGCCAACGATATGCTGGATTATTCTTACGGAATCTATCCGTGGTTACCTTCTGTTTTGAACGATTATGTTATACAGGTACAGTACTTTACAATGGCGCTTACGCTGCTTAGTGTTGCAGCTGCTTGGTTGTTTAGTAGAAGACAAAGACCGGTAGAGTCAATCTATCAGTTCAAGAATAGACGTTAGTAAGCAGTTCTATCCCTTGTCCCCCTGCCATACATTTAGAATTATAAGAAGTATAAGTTTTATACTATGCTTTATCCTTATAATTTTACGAGAAACGAATATCGTCTTTAAAAGACGACAACGTCGTTTCTTCTTAAGTAGGAGGGGGATGTCTCATGCTCCGCGGGAGATATTATGTAGTGGTTGTTCTAGTATTCTGCTGGCTGCTGTCCAGTATGGATGTTGTAAAGGCTTCAGCAGCGCTAGGGGATGCTGGTGAAGGGTCTGGCAAAGCTTCGAAGCAAAGCGCCGACGTTAGTTCGGGCAACGGTTTGGCAGTAATGAGCGGAAAGACCGGAGCGCAGCAGCTGGAACAAGCTGCTGAGGCATTGTATGGGTATGTTTTGGAAGGGGATGTAATGAAGGTCCGACAGGAGACCGAAGCGATCTCCAAGATCTTTGTGTCCTCATCCTTTGAAGGAATGACCTCTGTGGAGGGGATTAATGCATTGTCAGGGGTCATTATGGACCTGAAGGCTACCGTGGCAGGCGCGAAAATAAATCCACAGCAATGGGAAGCGGCAGCCGCCAAGCTACGTCTAGCTGCCAACAGTCTTAATCATCCGCGCCAGCCTATTTGGCTTCAGTACTACAAGCTGATTCGCGAGGATTTAAATGCGATAGAGCAAAGTGCGGTTGCAAATGATTTGGCGGGCTGGAAAACAGCTCTGGAAAGACTGCAGGGCAGGTATGATAACATCCGGCCGGCAGTGATTGTCTCCCGCCAGCCTGAAGTTGTGAATGCTTTTGATTCCTGGCTCTCATATGCGGCCGGCATTCCTTCGTCCTCACAAAAGGTTGAACGTGCCCGCCTGCTTGAAATTGTATCTTATGGTCAGGATGCGGTAAGAGTAATGTTCGGAAAAGAGAAGGATGAACCTGCTTTGTCCTTGCCGCTGGCATCGCAAGAATTTGGGATTTGGGGAGGGTTAGCCGCAAGCTTCATTATAGCTGCGTTAGCCTATGTAGCCTATCGCAAGTACCGTGGTCAGAATCAGAATTGGAAGCCGATTCCGTAGGGTGAAATTATAAACAGTAAAAAGGAGTGTGGGCTTGAAATGGCCTACACTCCTTTTTATTTAGGTTTCTCGAAAGCCTTCTCCATGTACGTCGTGTACATCGCTAATAATTACGAAGGCGCGTGGATCAACGGATTTGACCAGCAGACTTAGCCGGCGGATTTCTTGCCTTGAGACCACACAGTACACCATATATTTGGCTTGCTTGGAATAAGCACCAATGGCAGGGATGAGGGTTACACCACGGTCCATTTCGGCTGTAATCAGATCGGCAATTTGTGGTGCTTCATCACTGATAATTGTAAATGCCTTGGCAGCATAGGCGCCTTCTTGGATAAAATCTATCACTCGTGATGAGATAAAAACTGCGACGAGTGTGTAAAGTATTTTTTCTTTAGGAATGTAGAGGATGGAAGAGCCAATAATAATAATGTCGATGGCCAAAATAATCTGCCCCATGCTCCAGCCAAAATTCCGTCCCAGAATTCTTGCGACAATATCAACACCACCTGTTGTACCCCCAAACCGGAATACAAGCCCAAGCCCCGTTCCAAGCGTTACTCCTGCGTACAGTGCCGCAAGAATAAAGTCGTGTTCGGTACTGAAGGGGATAATCCATCCCGCAGTAATCATTCGTTCGAAAACCCACAGGAAAAAGGTCAACGCCCCGATCCCTACACCTGTATACACAATTTGCCGCCCGCCTAGGACTTTCCAGCCCAGCAGAAACAAAGGAAGGTTGATCAGCAGTGTGGATAAAAAGATGGGAATACTAAAGGCATAATTAAGGAGAAGTGTGATCCCGGTTACGCCGCCTTCCATCAACTGATTAGGAATGATGAAATACAGTAGCCCGAAGGCATATACTGCGGCTCCGAGCAAGATGGGAGCGACTGTCTTGCTGATTGTAATTACCTTTTTTGAATTCATGAAATCCCTCGTTAGGCCTTTTGTAGGCAGTTTTTCTTTTTCTATAATAAGTATACCTTTTCTTGCGTGTGTTAAAATATTCAAAAAAGATTGTCTTCAAAACGTCTTTACGATAACATAGGGGCAAACAGAAGGCAAGATATACAGAGGGGGAGAAGTTACATTTTATGGACAAAAGTCTTGGTGACATACAGCGTGAAGTAGACGCTTATATATCGCAGTTTAAGGAAGGGTACTTCAGTCCACTCTCTATGCTGGCCCGCATGTCCGAGGAAGTCGGAGAACTGGCTAGAGAAGTCAATCACGAGTTCGGCGAGAAGCCTAAAAAGTCTGATGAAGCTGAGAATTCCATTGAACTTGAACTGGGAGATATTCTGTTTATTACCGTTTGTTTTGCGAATTCTCTCGGGATAGACCTGACGGAAGCGCATAATAAGGTAATGCATAAATTTAATACCCGTGATGCGGGACGTTGGACACCGAAAGACACCGATTAGGCCTCTATAACATATGCTGTACCAAACCAACGGGATTTAGCCGTGAGGATGGTGTGTATATGGATCATAAGGATTATGTAAGAGAGGCCTACCGCTCGATATTGCGCAGTGACTTTGCCGAAGCTATTGTTTGCTTCGAGTCTGCAATTGCAGCAAGCCCTGCTGATGCCGAGGTTAGATATCGTTGTTCCATAACGTATGCCCGCAGTGGTATGCTAGATAAAGCTTTAGTTCATGCTCAGGCTGCTGTAAAGCTGGACACCAGCAAACCTGAGTATAGTCTGCATCTGCAGCATTTGCAGGCTATGATGCATGTACAAGAAGCCAAACGGTTGATAGAAGATGAAGATAACAAAACTCGCAACCCTTATCATCCGATTACACTGCTCAAAGAGGCTATTACCCTTGATCCATTATATGGGGATGCTTATGTATGGCTTGCTATCGCGCATAGCCGAGTGAATGAACATTTACAGGCTATGACTGCCTTAAAAGAAGTGATTTCGTTACATCCGGATGATTCTGGCTTGCGGGAATTGATGAGAGACCTTCAGAAATCCATACAATCGTATATGCAATAACTATATAACTAGTGAGAGCGAGGATGGAAAAAATATGAATAACAAGATCAGGGTCGTTGTATCCGGCGCAGGCGGAAGAATGGGTAAAGAGGTTGTTAAACTTGTATTGCAGGACGAAGAGCTGGAGTTAGCAGCAGCAGTAGATCGTTCTTCAGGCGATATTGATGCAGGGCGTCTGGTAGGTCTGGAAGACTCAGGCGTTATTGTAACTTCTGATCTTGAGGCCGCCCTCGCGGGAAGCAACGGAGATGTCCTTGTCGATTTCACTACACCGCAGTCAGCGTATACGAATACAGCGCTAGCTATTAAGTATGGAGTGCGTCCGGTTATCGGTACAACCGGATTCACACCGGAGCAGATGGTGGAACTGGACAAGCAGTGTCAAGAACAGGGGATCGGCGGACTTATTGCTCCGAATTTCTCCATTGGAGCTATTCTATTGATGAAATTTGCGGCACAAGCTTCAAAGTACTTCCCGCATCTGGAAATTATAGAGTATCATGGTGACCAGAAACTGGATGCTCCATCCGGAACTGCGGTCAAAACTGCAGAAATGATTTCGGAAGTTCGTGAGGAACTTCGTCAAGGTAATCCTAAAGAGGAAGAAACCATTGAAGGTGCCCGTGGTGGTTACTATAACGGATTCCGGATACATAGTGTCCGTCTTCCTGGTGTGTTTGCTCAAGAAGAAGTAATTTTTGGTGGATTCGGACAATCCTTAAAGATTCGCCATGATTCTTATGAGCGTGCAGGATATATGCCAGGCGTTAAGATGGGTATTGAAAAGGTAATGGGATATACAGGCTTGATCTATGGATTCGAGCACTTTATAGAATAGACAGGAGAGAACACCATGTTAAAGATCGCATTTATTGCCCACGATCGTAAAAAAGATGAAATTGTAAATTTTGTATTAGCTTATGAACATGTATTTGAAGGTCATGAACTTTTTTCTACAGGGACTACTGGCCAACGGATTATGGATGTAACTAACTTAAAAATTCATCGTTACATGTCTGGTCCATTAGGTGGAGATCAGCAAATCGGTGCAATGGTAGCACAGGATGAACTGGATCTTATTATTTTCATGCGTGATCCTTTAATGGCGCAGCCACACGAACCTGATATTTCAGCTCTGCTTCGTCTGTGTGACGTATACGGGATACCGGTAGCTACGAATATTGCCACAGCGGAAGTTCTTGTGAAGGCGATTGATCGTGGTGATTTTGCTTGGCGTGCACTGGTTCACAAATACAAACCGGGTGTTGATGAATGAAGCTGGACATTCTTGTATTTGGTGCGCATGCAGATGATGCGGAGATTGGTATGGCAGGAACCATTGCAAAACATACCGCTGCGGGACTTAAGGTGGGACTTTGCGATTTAACAGCCGCGGAAATGTCATCGAACGGTACAGTAGAACTTCGCAAGCAAGAAGCGCAGCAAGCTGCAGACCTTCTCGGAGCATCCGTGCGGACAAACCTGGGTCTGCCAGATAGAGGGCTTTTTATTACAGCAGAGCATGTGGCGGCTGTGACTGCTGAAATTCGCCGCTTTTCTCCTACGATAGTTTTTGCTCCTTATTGGGAGGATCGTCATCCCGATCATATCGCCTGTAGCAAGCTGGTGGAAGAGGCTGTTTTTAATGCCAAGCTACGTAAATATATGCCGGACAAGCCGGCAATTCCTGCTCCTCAGCTGTACTTCTATTTTATCAATGATTTAGGACGTACCGATCTTATTGTTGATGTTACTGAACAATATGGCTTGAAGGAGCAGGCATTGTCCTGCTATCGCTCCCAGTTCACCAAACCTCCGGGTGCGGATACTGTATCCACACCGTTAACGGAAGGCTACATTGAACGAGTCCGTTCGAGAGATATGCTGCTTGGCCAGCGCAGACTGATTCCTTATGCAGAAGGGTTTGCAACCAAGGTACCTCATACGGTGGAATTGTTTACTTAAGGAACGGATATAACGAAGTTTGTATGATAATATAATAAGCTGATTAAGATTGATCCAGGAGCGCTTGGAATGAATACGCCATTGCGCTCCTGAGAGCTTTTATTGAACAGCTTAGAGAAATGAAGTCCTGTGTGATTTTGAAAGAAACGGTGTTCGCTTTTTTGAAAGCGGCCGACAAACAATAGATGATTCATTACACGAATCAATACTGGAGAAGAAGGAGACAGGAAGATGGATCGTATGCTAAAAATAGGAATTACCTGTTATCCGTCTCTTGGCGGTTCAGGCGTAGTTGCGACTGAATTAGGTAAACTCTTGGCCGAGAAGGGTCATGAAGTTCATTTTATTACACATAGTATCCCGTTCCGGTTGGGAACGTTTCAGAAAAATATTTTTTACCATGAGGTAGAAGTAAACGATTATTATGTATTCCGCTATCCCCCGTACGATCTAGCGCTTGCTACGAAGATGGCTCAGGTTGCCAAAATGCAAAATCTGGATCTTCTCCATGTTCACTATGCAGTGCCTCACGCAGTGTGTGCTTTCCTTGCAAAGCAAATGCTAGGGAACGATATGAAGGTTGTAACCACTTTACATGGTACGGATATAACGGTGCTTGGTCAGGATGAATCGCTTAAAGATTTGATTCGTCTGGGGATTAATGAAAGTGATGCCGTTACAGCGGTCTCTCAGGATCTTATTAGAGAAACACGGGACGTACTCGATATTACCCGCGACATTGATCTTACTTATAACTTTGTGGATCACCGGGTCTATTATCCGCGTGATGTAACGGATCTGCGGGGAGATTTCGCAGCGCCTGATGAGAAGATTCTGATGCATATCAGTAACTTCCGTCCTGTAAAAAGAGTCAGTGATGTTGTTGACGTTTTTGCCAAAGTGAATCGTGAACTGCCTTCACGCCTGCTGCTTGTAGGTGAAGGTCCGGATCTTCCCAAAATTCAAGCCAAAATTAGCGAAATGGGTCTGGAAGATAAAGTTCGTTTTCTGGGAAGGCAGGATGAAATCGCTCAGGTGATCTCTTTAGCTGATCTGCTTCTGCTACCTTCCGAGAAGGAAAGCTTTGGTCTGGTTGCTCTGGAAGCAATGGCTTGTGGCGTACCGACGATTGGCTCGCAAACCGGAGGCATCCCTGAGCTTATAGAGCATGGAAAGACTGGATTCCTTGCCCCGATTGGCGATACAACGGCTATGGCTAAATATGCAGTTAAGCTCCTGTCGGATGAACGTATGGTGCAACAGTTCAGAGAAGCTTGTCTACAAACAGCCTGCAAAGATTTCTGTAAGGATTCGATAACGAAACAATATGAAGATATTTATTACCGGGTGCTGGGGCGCAAGGTACTTGGACTGGACCCGGTTCGGGGGTAAGGAGTCATATATGGAATGGACAATGGCACCTTCTGCGATGGCAATTGCAGCGGAGATTGTAATTGCCGAGTTAACCCAAAATGGTCACGAGGCTTATTGGGTTGGAGGATGTATTCGCGATGAGCTATTGGGTAGGCCAGTGCATGATATGGATATTACAACCTCAGCACTGCCGGAGGAAGTGATAGCTATCTTTGCGCGCAGTGTGCCAACAGGATTAGCTCATGGTACGGTCACCGTGATACAGGATGGTTGTGGGTTTGAAGTGACGACATACCGGACAGAGAGTGGTTATGTAGACCACCGTCGTCCTGAGCATGTTTTTTTCGTCAACGATGTGAAGGAGGATCTTCGTCGTCGTGATTTCACGATCAACGCGATTTGCTGTGGATTAAATGGGGAACTTATTGATCCTTTTGAGGGTGAGAAGGATCTACAGCTGCAGGTGATTCGCTGTGTAGGCGATGCGGAGGAGCGGTTTGACGAAGATGCGCTTCGTATGCTTCGCTGCATTCGTTTTGCATCGGTGCTGGATTTCTCCATCGCGAAGAACACGTGGAGGGGCCTGATGCGCCAGCGGGATAAGCTGGCGCATATTGCTGTGGAGCGTGTCCGCGCGGAGCTGGACCGCATCGTCGAGGGGCCGCATCTTCTGCGCGGCCTCGGCATGCTAGCGCGCTGCGAGCTGCTGGCGCGCGGCAAAGCCCCGTTCCCCTGGACCGGAACCGATATGGCGGCTGCTGCCGCCTTAACGGCCGGGATCGGGGAACTGGAGAGCGCCCGCCTGCGGTGGGCGCTTCTCCTCCATGCCCTGAAGCAGTCGGCCCAAGAGGCCGATGTGCTGCTGCGGGCATGGACGTTCTCGGGGACGACGCGGAGCGGCGTCGTCCAGGTGCTGCGGGTCCGCGAAGTTTGGACCGCTGCGATAGAGGCCATGCCGCCGGGTACGGGCAGCATGGAAGGTCTGCGGCGGCAATGGATCGCCGCCGTGCTGGTCTTCGGCGTGGAAGCCGCCGAAGGGTGGCTCTCGCTGCTGGCGATCCTGCCAGCAGCCGCACCTGTACTTCCTACTGCGGCCTCTTCTGCCTTTTCCGTCGTGGAATCGACAGAGGCCTCAACAACACCTGCCGCTGTAAATGTACAAGCGGCAAGAGAATGGATCGCGCAAATGCCGCTAACCAGCCTTTCAGAGCTTGAGATTACAGGCAATGAGCTGGTGGAGGCTTTGGACAAACGTCCGGGACCATGGCTAGGCAAAATGTTAAATGGACTCCTGCAAGCGGTCGCTTCAGGTGATTTACCTAACGATAAACAATTATTATTGCTTGAAGCAAAAAGGATGGATAGACATGAGCGATGATAAAGCGCTGTCGCTAACTGAGCTGAAGCGAGAGACCTCCGCTTCGAATTGGGTAGGCGTCATTCAGTTGCTGGAATCTGTGGTGTCCACTCAAGAAGAAGCTAAGTTTTTAGCGGAAAACGGCGCGCCGGAAGGGACAACTGTCATCGCGGAAGAACAGACGGGCGCCCGAGGCCGAATGGGAAGAAAGTGGTTTTCTCCCCGTGGCAAGGGCATTTGGATGAGTATTGTGTTACGGCCCCAATTACCCTTGTCGGAGACTCCGCAGCTGACATTGCTGGCTGGGGTTGCCGTCTGTAAGGCAATTCGACGGGTAACAGGTGTAGATGCCGGCATCAAATGGCCGAATGATCTGCTCGCAGGCGGTCGTAAGATTTGTGGGATTTTACTGGAATCTTCTCTAAGAGAAGGGGAGCTTCATTATTGCATTGCTGGAATTGGCATTTCCGCGAACATGACAGAGGAAGATTATCCTGATCATCTGCAGGAGGTCGCGACTTCACTTCGGATTGAGCGGGGTGGTGCTCCAGTTGACCGTTCTGAGCTGGTAAAAGCGGTTTTGGACGAGCTGGAGATGCATTACAATTTGTACATGAAGCAAGGTTTTAAACCTATCAAAGAGCTCTGGGAGTCTATGTCAGTGACTTTGGGTCGCCAGATCGCACTGAATAGCCCTCAGGGGCGTTCTGAAGGTGTGGTAGTAGGTTTGGATGAAATAGGTGGTCTGCTGCTTAAAAACAGCTTGGGAGAGATCTCTAACGTATGCTCAGGTGAGATTGAACTTTTATAATATTTTTTATATGACAAGGGTATCATCCCTTGTCATATTTTTTTCGTGTAATTCCGAGCTTTTTTTGTTATACTATGGGTCGGAGGCGGTATCGTTTAACGAACTGTACTCTTGAACTGAAGAACTTTTTTATATTTTTATTATTGGAAATACCTTCATAACTGCGTTTGACGGTTACGTTGGATTCTGCTCTGAGCCGTAAGGACCGAGACAGAAGGGACGATCGCAAGTGACTCTTTTTTGCCCTTCGGACCTTTTTAGCAAATGATTGCTAAAAGGTTTTTTTGTTGCGATTTTTACGGGCAGGTTACTTAAAAAAGGAGGACGAAAAGAGAAATGGCAAACAAACAAGCGCTAAATATTGTAAAAATGAAAAAAATGAAAGCAGAAGGTGTGCCACTGAGCATGCTGACCGCTTATGATTATCCGTCTGCAGTTCTTGCAGAAGAAGCAGGTATCGACCTTATTTTGGTTGGTGACTCTCTTGGGAATGTAGTCCTTGGATACGATACAACTTTACCGGTAACGATTGAAGATATGGTGTACCATACCCGCTCGGTAACCCGAGGAGCACAAAGCACCTTTATCGTGGCGGATATGCCATTTATGACTTATCACGGAAGTGTAGATGAAACTCTGCGGGGAGTGCGCAGATTAATGCAGGAAGGGCGGGCTCATGCCGTCAAAATGGAAGGTGGACTCGAGATTTGTGAGACTGTAGCTACGGTGGTAGCTGCGGGAGTCCCTGTACTGGGACATATCGGGCTTACTCCGCAATCCGTGAATATGATTGGTGGCTACCGGATTCAAGGCAAAGATGCCAAAGATGCGCAACGCCTGATGGATGAAGCTAAGGCGCTTGAGGCCGCAGGTGCTTTTGCAATCGTTCTGGAGCTGGTAACGGAAGAAGTAGCCCAAGCGATCTCTGAAGCGCTTAGCATCCCAACCATTGGGATCGGTGCAGGCCGTTACTGTGATGGACAGGTATTGGTTTTCCATGATTTGCTGCGGTATGCCTCACCTTACCGTGAGAAACGTTTTGTCAAAACCTATGCGGATGTGGGTAATGTAATCCGTGAGGGCATCAGCCAATATGTGAAGGAAGTAAAGGAACGTTCCTTCCCAGATGAAAGTCACGTTTTTAATGCAGATGAAACGGTTTTGGAATCTTTATATGGCGCTGCAAGAAAGGAAGGGAAATAAATGAGAGTCGTCAGAAGCATGGAGCAGCTGCGCGAAGCTTTGGAGTATATGAGACAAGGCGGGCACGCCCCGATTGGGTTCGTTCCTACGATGGGATACTTGCATGACGGACATGCCAGTCTGCTTCGCCGGGCTGGAGAAATGAGCAACACAGTGGTAATGAGCATTTTTGTGAATCCTTTGCAATTCGGGCCAAACGAGGATTATGATTCCTATCCGCGTGATGAGCGTCGTGATTTGGAACTCGCTGAACGTGAGGGAGTAGATATTGTATTTATCCCCAGTGTGGAAGAAATGTATCCGCAGCCTACTCGGACTACGGTCTCGGTATCGGAGCTTACTACCCGGCTTTGTGGGGCTTCCCGCCCTGGGCATTTTGATGGTGTAACCACAGTAGTTAATAAATTCTTCAATGTCGTACAGCCGGATTATGCTTTCTTTGGGCTGAAGGATGCTCAACAAGTTGCTGTGCTTCGTCGAATGGTGTCCGATCTTAATATGAATGTCGAAATTATTCCTTGTCCGATCGTTCGTGAAGGGGATGGACTTGCACTCAGCTCACGTAACGTATTCTTGTCTCCAGAGGAGCGTAGTCAGGCATTGGTGTTATCTCGTTCCTTACGTGAAGCGCGTCAGTCCATTGAAGAAGGAAAAGTAACAACCGTTGCTGAAGTGCGGGAATTGTTGACATCGGTTATTTCCAGCTCCCCTTTAGCGTTGATTGATTACGCGGAGATCTTAACATTCCCGGATCTTGAAGGATTAGAGGATGAAGCTCTTTTATCAGAAGTGGATGGGGAAATTATTATAGCGCTCGCCGTGAAGTTTGGCAGAACACGCTTGATTGATAATAATGTATTTATTCCAAAGGAGGTTGCTGCACTTGTTTAGACATATGATGAAATCCAAAATTCACCGCGCAACAGTAACGGAAGCGAATTTGAACTATGTGGGCAGTATTACCATTGATGAGAGCTTGATGGAAGCCGCGGACATTCTTGAGAATGAAAAAGTTCAAATTGTGGATAACAACAATGGTTCGCGACTGGAAACCTATGTAATCCCTGGACCGCGTGGAAGCGGAGTGATCTGTCTTAATGGTGCCGCAGCTCGTCTTGTTCAGCCGGGCGATACAGTAATTATCATTTCCTATGCGATGTTGTCCTCAGAAGAACTGGAGTCACATAAGCCAACGGTGGTATTCGTGGATGAGAATAACAAACCAGTGAAGCTGGCTGATCATGAATTGCATGCTACAATCGCATAATGTATGGACTTACGCCATGTAATGAATGGCAGGGATGAAAGACCCCGATCTCGCAGAAAATGAAGTCAGGCAAGCTGAACTGATTTCATCTTCAGTAAGGGGGGATCGCCCATGTTTCAACATTTGTTTGCTGAAATGAACAAGGTGCTTCAGGAGATCGTAACAGATTACCCTACAGCGGAGGGTGCCCGCCGGAACGAGCTTTTATGCAATTATAATATGCTGCATAGACTGAGCGACAAAGTGATGGATGAATGGCTCGCTTTTGCTGAGAAGCTTAGTTCCTTTCGCGAAAGTGCGGATTTTACAGCAGTGGTCGAAGAGGAAGTGCCGGAACAGGAAGCACCAGAGCTGTGTATGGATTCCTTTGTAAGAGGTCAGGGGTATTATAAGCTGCTGATGTATGGAAAGTGTATTGATCAGTTTAAAGAAGTTATTGCGCAATACCCGGATAGCTTGGCTGCTCGATTATATTTAGCCATCTCTTATCTGCAGGAAGGTGACGGTGAGGCCGCTTGGAGTCATCTGAACCATATGCTGGGCTTGATACGGGAAACCAAGCTGAAAGCCATGGTTTATAATGCTTTAGGGTGCATACGAGCCTCACAGGAACGTTTCAATGAAGCGCAGGAATTGTTTGATCTTGCTTTGCAGCATGACCCTGCGCTTCCGGAACCAAACGTTAACTTAGAGGTATGCCGCCGTCGTGGAGGGAAGCTGCATTTTGGAAATCAGCTGGTTTCCCTTTTGTAAAAGAATAACGGTTTTGGAAATTTCCATTCAAGCGATGCATCCCCTGAACCAGTGGTGTGCATCGCCTTTTTTCGCAACTTCTGTTATGCTGATTAAGAGTCTCAATTGAAAGGGAATAGAATTATAATGAAATTTGCCGTGCTTGATTTTGAAACAACAGGAACCCAATCCGTGGGTGAAATTATCCAGGTTGGCCTTGCAATTATAGAAGAAGACCGGTCCATCTCCCGGGTATATGGTTCCTATGTCAAGCCCGGAACGCCGATTCCTCCTTTTATAACAGGTCTGACGGGGATTACCGATGATGATGTTAAGGATGCGCCTGAGCTGGATGAGATGATGATGGAGCTTGTTCCGCTCTTGGATGATGTTGTGCTTGTAGGGCATAATGTCGCTTTCGACTTCCATTTTTTACAAAATGCTTTAGATCGTTGTGGTTATTTGCCATTTCAAGGGCGGATTTTGGATACGATTGATTTTCTGAAAATTTGCTTTCCTTCGCTCACATCTTATCAACTAAGCTCTGTCAGTGCTCATTTTGGAGTGACACATGATCATCCGCATCAGGCAGATAGTGATGCACTTGCGACTGCTTTAGTGCTGTTGAAATGTCTTGAGGAGCTCTACGAGCTGCCGCTGCTTACGATCCAGAGACTCTGTGAGCTGTTTACCGAAGAGGATAGTGATCTGGGCTGGTACTTTGATGGTCTGCTGCGAGAGCGGGAAGCGGAGACGCTACAGCCCGAAGGTGATCTGACTTTCTATCGTCAATTAGCGCTTGCAGTAGGAGATTGGACGGAGTTAGCGCCACCTAGAGATGAGCATGCTGAGAATCCGCTAGCGAATTTATCTTTTACTGATTATATGGACGAAGTAACCAAACGACTTAAAGACACATTACCGCAGTATGAAAGCCGGGAAGCTCAGGATATTATGATCAATGAGGTGATGACGGCACTTGCCGAAGACAAACACCTACTGATCGAAGCGGGCACAGGAACCGGTAAATCGCTCGGTTATTTGTTGCCTGCCATTTATCAAAGCGTTCGCACCAATGAAAAAGTCATGGTCAGCACTCATACCATTAATCTGCAGGACCAATTGCGCGAGCGGGATATCCCTTTGTTAACGCAGGTAGTTCCTTTTCCGTTTAAAGCTGCTATTTTTAAGGGAAGAGGGCATTATTTGTGTCTGCGTAAGTTTGAGCATAAAATTAATAAAAAGGACTTTATAAGCCCAAGGGAAGATGCGCTTACTGCCGCTCAGATGATTGTATGGCTCACTCAAAGTGAATCAGGGGATGATGAAGAGCTGAATTTAAGCGGCCGGGGCGGTGATTTCTGGGAGACGGTGGCAAGCGATACCGATTCCTGTCTGGGCCGTTCTTGTCCTTGGTTCCGCAAATGTTATTATCATAGGGCCAAGCATGAAGCTGGGATTGCTGACGTGGTTATTACGAACCACTCCAAGCTATTCGCAGATGTTAAGGCTGGGCACCAGCTGCTTCCGGCTTACGAGCATCTTGTCATTGATGAAGCACATCATTTAGAAGATGTGGCTGGTAAACATCTTGGCATGCATATGAAGCATTTCACTGTGGCACACACATTATCGCGGCTGTATAAAGATAGCCGAAACGGACAGCTTCCTGCTCTGCGCCAGATATTACAGTCGTCAGGCAGTGAAGAGGCTTCAGAATGGAGCGGAGTCATCGATCGGATCTACCCGGATCTGCTTACCGTCAAAGAAACCTGGGATGCACTCAGCGACAAGCTGTTCAGCCTTTTGCCGGAACGCAGTGATGCAGGGGCAGGGGAAGCGGGACAACTGGTTATGCGTTTGATTCCCGCCCGTAAGCCGAAGGATTGGGATGAATTGGTTGCACTAGAGAACACTATGAATCTGACGTTAAGCGACATCATCCGTAAGGGTGATAAAATGCTTAACGAGATGCGCGACCAGGAAAGCCAATCCTCAGCAGACAGTCTTGTTACTGATATTAGCGGTTTATTTAAGGATTTGGCTTCCATCCGTGAGCAAGTAAGATTCTTTATGGGGCTGAATGACGATAATGTAGTATATTGGCTGGAGGCAAATGGGAATTACCGCAGCAAATCACTGCAGATGTATGCTGTCCCTGTGGATGTTAGCAGCCAGCTTAAAGAGTTGTTCTTCGATAAGAAAAAAAGCATCGTGCTTACCTCGGCGACGCTGTCTGTAGATAAATCTTTTCAATTTATGATTGATAATCTCGGACTTAACGAAGCTGCGGAAGAAGGACGTCTAATGACCTCACTTCTTCCTTCTCCCTTTAAGTATCGCGAGCAGGCACTGTTAGTTATACCGCGTGATTTTCCTAGTGTGAAGGGCAGTGTGGGCGATGCTCGATTTGTCGATACACTCGTACAGTCATTATCGGAAGCTGCTAAAACAACACGTGGGCGGATGCTGGTTCTGTTTACTTCTTATAAAATGCTGCGTCAGGTATATGATCCGCTTAAAGAGGCTTTAGCCTCACAAGAGATTACGGTGCTTGGTCAAGGCGTGGAAGGTGGCAGCCGGAGCAAGCTGATCCGCCGCTTTCAGGACAGTGCAGCATCCGTATTGCTGGGGACGAGCAGCTTCTGGGAAGGTGTAGATATTCCAGGTGAAGCACTGACTTGCCTGGCCATCGTGAGACTTCCGTTTCAACCGCCGAATCACCCGTTGGCGGAAGCGAAGTCGGAGTTATTACAGGCCCAGAAGAAGAATCCGTTCATGAAATTATCTGTTCCTCAAGCGGTTATTCGTTTTAAGCAGGGATTCGGAAGACTGGTTCGCACGGCGCAGGATCGCGGAATAGTTATTGTTTATGATACAAGGGTTATTGAATCTCATTACGGGAAGTATTTCCTTTATTCATTGCCTGGTCCCAAAATGGAGCATATGCTTACTGATCAAATGGTCCCTCGCATAGCGGAATGGCTAGAGGATGGCGGCGCTTCTTAAAACGCTCGTCTTCAGTTTAGCTCCTCCTTATCCTTAAGGGCGGTGTGTTACAGTACCGTCCTTAATAAGGAGAGGTAGACGTTTGAATATGGATTTTCACAAGAACATTACTATTTTTAGGAGGAAAAATATGAAATCGGATAAAATATCAGAAGCCGTTGTTCGCAGACTGCCTGTGTACTTGCGTTTTTTGAATGATCTCCAGAATCGCGAAATATTAACAGTTTCCTCTCAGGAACTTGGACAAAAGCTTGATCTTAATCCCGCACAGATTCGTAAGGATTTAGCATATTTTGGTGACTTCGGCAGAAAAGGTATCGGCTATGATGTAACGTATCTTATTGAGAAAATCCGTCATATCCTGAAGCTGGATCAACAGCTTAATGTAGCTTTAGTTGGAGCAGGTAATCTCGGACATGCCTTGTCTAATTACAATGCATATCTTAAAGATACTATGAAAATCACGGCTATATTTGATTCGTACGCTCCTAAGGTTGGACGTAAGATCAACTCCCTTACTGTGCAACCGATGGATGAACTAGGCAGCACGATTCGTGAGCAAGGTATTCGCATTGCCATTATTACCGTACCTGATTCAGAAGCTCAAAATGTAGCAGATATTCTCATTTCTTCTGGGATTGAAGCGATTTTGAACTTTGCCCCTGTGATTCTGAAGACACCACCGAATATCCGGGTGCATGCAGCTGATTTTACAACTGATCTGCAAAGTCTTGCTTATTACTTGCGGGATGGAAAGGAAGAAAGCGAACATGAACAACAATAAAACGATAATTAAGGGCGGGTATTTTCTGACTCCGGGAACGGATGAGCCGGTTCTGAGTGGATATATGACTATTGAAGATGATTTAATCACTTACATAGGAAAAGAAGAGCCTCAGATGGAAGCTGGAGTGCAAGTGGTTGATGGCAGCCGTCTGCTGTTCATGCCTGGACTTGTAAACACACATGGTCATGCGGCGATGTCTTTGCTGCGTGGATATGGAGATGATTTAGCGCTACAAGTGTGGCTTCAGGAGAAGATGTGGCCAATGGAGGAAAAGTTCACCGGTGATGATGTATACTGGGGAACCTCCTTATCTGTATTGGAAATGCTGAAGGGTGGAACTACGACCTTCCTCGATATGTATGATCATATGGACCGAGTAGCCGAGGTAGCTGAGTTATCAGGTATCCGTTCCGTATTGATGCGTGGTGTGATCGGGTTATGTCCAGAGGATGTACAGAATCACAAGCTTGCGGAAGCGATTTCTTTTGCCCGTAACTGGCATGGAAAGGCTGAAGGCAGAATTACTACTATGATCTCGCCGCACGCCCCTTATACTTGCCCTCCGGACTTCCTGGTTAAGTTCGTGCAGGCAGCGCATGATCTGGATTTACCGATGCATACGCATATGTCCGAAACGAAACGTGAAGTGGAACAAAATGTGGCGGATTACGGGTTGCGTCCTGTAGCTCACTTAGAGAAGCTTGGCATGTTCACACGTCCCTCGATAGTTGCACATGGTGTTCATTTAAATGATGAAGAGATTGAGATCTTGGCTCGCCATAATGTGGGTGTATCTCATAATCCGGGCAGTAATTTGAAGTTGGCTAGCGGAGTGGCTCGGGTTACTGATCTTCTAAAAGCTGGTGTGAAGGTGTCTCTTGGCACGGATGGCGCGGCAAGCAACAATAACTTGGATATGTTTGAAGAGATGCGGCTTGCAGCTCTCATTCATAAGGGTGTCAGCGGTGATCCAACGGCTGTTCCAGCTCCAGAGGCTCTGCGTATGGCTACAGAATATGGCGCGCAGTCCATCTTTTTAAATAATGTAGGCAGACTTGCTGTAGGGATGAAAGCAGATTTCATTGCTATTGATATCGATCAGCCGCATTTGCTGCCACACACAGATCTGTTGTCTCATGCGGTTTACTCTGCTAGCGCTAAGGATGTTGAGCATGTGTGGGTGAATGGTAAACAGGTCATCAAGCATGGACAATGCTTAACCCTGGATGAGGAAGCTATCCGGCGTAAAGCGCAAGAAGCCTTCGAAGGTTTATTGAAGCGTTAAGTCTGGAGAATAACGAATAAATAATAGGCTGCGACTTTTTGCTTTTAGCAAAAGTTGCGGCCTTTTGTGTATTTTTAAGGCTGGGAAACCTAGAAAATTATGAAATTTTGGATAAACACGCGGGTGTGTTATATAATCAAAAAAGATATATTACTAGAAAGGGAGCTGTACCTTGAAGAAAAGGAAAAAATGGATCCTCCTGGGGTCAGTTCTGATTCTGCTCCTGGGGTTTGGACTTATCCAGTTCTATGCCTATATTATGAAAGATCAATGGAACGAGCGTGATATCGCTAAGGATGTTGCCAAAACCAGAGCGGGTCTAACAGAGGTAACCAAAGCACAAAAATCGGTTTGGGATGAAAATGCAGTGTACTGGGTATTAACAGGGAAAAATGAAGCCGGGACTGCTCTTATGGTCTGGGTCCGCTTTACGGTAGATGGAAAATTTGCTGAAGGCGACGACGCAGTGTTTGCTGAGGAACTAAGTAAAGGAACCTCGGAAGCCCAAATACGCGGCATTATCAAAGCTGATCTTCCGGACATAACGATTGAACGCTTGCTGCCGGGAGTATATAACGGAGAGTATGCTTGGCAGCTTTTTTATAAACAGAGCGGTCGGTATTATTATCAATTTTATCGCTTTTCGGATGGGTCCCGAATGGGCGAAGGTTACAGTTTACCTAAAAGTTAAGCTGAACATAAGGAAATTAAGGGTGTCATAGTAAACAAGCGAACTTATAATAAGTTCGCTTGTTTACATTTATTTGATGTACAAAAGTGATATACTAAGTGATATACTGAATGGGTGGTTATCATCGAATATTCTCTTAAATTCACATACGAAAATAGGCCGATTGATTAAAAATCAAGGCCGGTTTTGTCGAAAGTGAGGAATTTATTTGGTATTGATGGAAATATTTAAAAAATTAAATTTTAAATATATTCACATTTATTTTGAAATTAGTATATACACCTGTGATATACTACTACTTGTAATTAGAACAGCAATAAGAGACTTCAGTCTCTCTGATGAGCTCTCAAGTAGCTATAAATTATTATAATGAGCTTTATATTTTGTCATCTTTGAGAGGAGGACGTTTCTTGAAATTACGTCTTGTACCTGTGCTGATAACGTCTCTACTGTCGGCTACTCTATTGTTTGGTGGCTTCTTTTTGTATCGTCAGTTTGCAATGCAGGAACCACTTCAGAAGATTGTATCTCAATATGAGGGCGTCAATAATTCTCATATCAGTATTAACCGCAATGAGGTCACTTTGAAACTTGATCTCCAGCCAGGCACGAAATTACGTGAGCTGGTTCAGTACGTCTCCCAAGAAGGAAAATCGATGATTGATGGACGTACACTAAAACTTGATGTAGAACAGAACTCCAGTGAATTGCTGGATGAATACTGGGATAAAGCGATGTTCTCTGTAGCTGAAGCCATGGAGAGCCGTAAATATACACTTATACCCACAGAACTTGATGGACTCAAAGCGCAATATCCGCAATATAAAAATGTGATAGCCTCAACAGAAATTGACGACAATAATGTCTATGTAAGCTTGAGTAATGGAAAAGAAAGCAAATTTATTATTTTGCCGCGAAAACCTGCGACATTGGGGGTATGGAATAATGCCTAAATACCTTAAAGAAATTCTAATCGGATTTGTTCCTGTCTTGTTTATTTTCATGGCTTTTCTAGGCATTAATATATTCCCGATTGTAATTGCTGCTGGGATGCTCACGGCTTTACTTATCATTGCTCATTTAAGAGGCGGACTTGCGGTAAATGCAGGTGCCGGGAAGAAACGCAAGAAGGATGGACCTTCAAAGCTTACTTTTGAAGAAATTGGCGGGCAAGACAATGCAAAACAGGAGCTTCGTGAAGCGTTGGATTTTTTGATCCGGCATGAGGAAATCAGCAAATTCGGGATTCGGCCTTTGAAAGGGATTCTGCTTACAGGCCCTCCAGGAACAGGTAAGACCCTTATGGCTAGAGCAGCAGCACATTATACGAACTCTGTATTTGTTGCAGCATCAGGCAGTGAGTTTGTAGAAATGTACGTAGGTGTCGGTGCCGGCCGTATCCGCGATTTGTTTAAGGATGCCCGTACCCGCGCCCTTAAGGAAAACAAGCAAAGCGCTATTATTTTCATAGATGAAATTGACGTAATTGGCGGTAAGCGTGAAGGCGGACAGCAACGAGAATATGATCAGACCTTGAATCAGCTGTTGACTGAGATGGACGGGATCTATAACAACGAAACACCACGCATTCTACTGGTAGCAGCCACTAACCGTAAAGAAATGCTTGATTCAGCATTGCTGCGTCCTGGCCGGTTTGACCGTCATATTCAAGTGGACATGCCTGATAAAAAAGGCCGCAGATCGATTCTCGAATTACATGCCAAAAATAAGCCGCTTCATGCCAATGTGAACCTCGACAAAATTTCCGAAGAAGCCTATGGTTTTTCCGGTGCTCAGCTCGAAAGTGTTATGAATGAGGCAGCAATTTATATGATGCGTGAGGAATTGACAGAGGTTGAGCAGCGGCATCTGTCGATGGCGATTGACAAGGTTATGATGGGGGAAAAAACGGACAGAGAAACTAACCACGAAGAGAAAAAACGGGTGGCAATCCACGAATTGGGACATGCCATTATGGCAGAACTGCTTCGTCCGGGAAGTGTTAGTCAGGTTACGCTGACTCCGCGGGGGCAAGCCCTTGGTTATGTACGTCACAATCCTCAGCAAGAGCAGTATTTGTACACCAAAGATTATCTAGAAGATCAGATTATGATCGCACTTGGTGGAGCGGCTGCAGAAGAAATGTATTATGGCGGACGAAGCACAGGTTCGCGTGGCGATTTTGATCAGGCCCTGAATATTGTCGAAACCATGATGAAATCCGGATTGACTTCGTTGGGTATCGCCAAGTTGGAAATGGTTACCACTGAAGAGCTTATGAAGGAAAACAGTAAAATATTGGATGAATTGATGGTACGTACTCACGACCACCTTGAAAAGCAACGAAATGTATTTGATTACTCCCTTGACATTTTAATGAAGGAAGAAGTGCTCTCTGGAGAGCAATTTCGATGTCAATTTCGTGACAGCGTGCGTTTACCAGCATAAATATTTATGCTGGTTATTTTTTTTTACTTTTCAGGCATGCTAAGATATCATTATATGTCGGGCTTTATAAATTTTTGCGACAGACAAGGTACAATACAAAAGTATAGATACCTGAAAGGATGGAGACTTTTTTATGAATTTCAAGAAAATTGGTGTCATCGGCGGTGGCACAATGGGACAAGGGATTGCCGAAATGCTGGCAGCCAAGGGCCTGGATGTATTGCTGGTGGAGAAAACCCCTGAGAAACTGGACTACTCCTACGAAATGATCGAGACAAGTCTAGATAAGCAACTGGAGAAATGGGCGATCACTCAAGCTGAGAAAAAGCTGATTCTTAGCCGCATTCAAAAAGTGACACATTTCGCAGAGCTGAGCTCTTGTGACATGGTTATCGAAACAATCGTTGAGGATTTAGAAGAAAAGAAAAAAATATTGAATCAACTGGATCAAGTATGTCCAAACCACATTATTCTTGCCAGCAATACGTCAACACTTAGCTTGACTGAACTTGCAAGTTCTACAATGTATCCGGAACGCGTGATCGGAATGCATTTCATATACCCTGTAGCTAAAGTGGATCTTGTTGAAATTGTACGCGGTCTGAAAACTTCAGATGCTACTTTTGAAGATACAAAATCCTTTGTTGATGAAATTGTTGAGAAAAAAGGTGTAATGATTTATGAATCCCCAGGATTTGTAACATCACGCCTCATTTGCTTGTTTATCAACGAAGCTATGCATGTACTGCAAGAGGGCGTTGCCTCCGCACAGGATATTGACGATGCTATGCGTATTGGTTATCAATTCCAATATGGACCGCTTGAAATGGCTGACAGATTTGGTCTGGATTCGGTTCTTGCTGCACTCGAAAATATGTTCCGTGAATATGGTGAGCTGAAATATCGTCCTTCCACGATCCTTAAGAAGATGGTGCGTGCAGGACAATTGGGTATGAAATCAGGCGAAGGCTTCTTCCAGTACGACAAGGATGGTGACCGTATATGAATATTCTAGTAATTAACTCCGGTAGTTCTTCTTTAAAATATCAATTGTACAATATGGCTGATGAATCCGTTTTGGCTAAAGGTTTGGTGGAACGTATCGGGATGGATTCCTCCATTCTGAACCATAAACCTACTGGTAAAGCTGAAGTAACAGAAGTAAGTGAAATTTTGGAGCATAACACAGCGATTCGTAAAGTTCTAGCTTGCCTAACGGATAAAGAGCATGGCGTTATTGAATCCATTAAAGAAATCAATGCTGTGGGTCACCGTGTAGTACATGGTGGTGAATTCTTCAAAGCTTCCGCACTTGTGGACGCTGATGCCAAGACTAAAATTCGTCAATTGTTTGACCTTGCACCCCTGCATAACCCAGCAGCAATGATGGGGATTACGGCTTCTGAAGTAAATATGCCGGGTGTACCGCAGGTTGTTGTATTCGATACTGCATTCCATCAAACAATGCCTGAAAAAGCTTATATGTACGCGATTCCTAGAGTACTGTACAATAAATATAAAGTTCGTCGTTATGGCGCACACGGTACATCACACGACTTCGTAAGCAAAGCTGCTGCGGAGTACTTGGAGCGTCCGTTGGAAGATCTGAAGATCATTACTTGTCATATCGGTAACGGAGGTAGTGTAACTGCAGTTCAAGATGGAGTGTCTGTGGATACTTCCATGGGTATGACTCCTCTGGAAGGTTTGATGATGGGGACTCGCAGTGGTGATCTTGATCCAGCAATTGTACCTTACGTGATGAACAAGGAAGAATTGTCCGTAGGAGAAGTTAACTCCATGTTGAACAAACATAGTGGACTTCTAGCAATTTCGGGCGTAAGCAGTGATATGCGTGATATTATTGAGGGTATGGAAAAAGGTGAGCCTAATTCCACGCTAGCTTTTGAAATGTATGAGTACCGCTTGCGCAAGTATATCGGTTCTTATGCGGCTGCTATGAACGGTGTAGATGCTATCGTATTCACTGCTGGTGTTGGTGAAAATGCTTCATTGCTACGTGAGAAACTGCTAAATAACCTTACGTTCCTGGGTATTGAGTTGGATGTTGAAGCTAATAAAGTTCGCTCCGGCGACCCGCGTCGTATCTCTACGGTAGATTCCAAAGTGCAGGTGCTTGTAGTTCCGACTAACGAAGAACTTGTCATCGCACGTGATACAAACCGTATTGTGCAAGGAATTAACGGCTAAATTAGAGGAGAGATTGAAGGCATGGCTAACAAGAGTGTAATCAAGAACGTGAATGAACATGTTGGAGAAAGTGTTGTTATCGGTTGTTGGGTAAACAACAAGCGCTCCAGTGGTAAAATTCAGTTCCTGCAGCTTCGCGATGGTACAGGTTATATTCAGGGAGTTGTAGTGAAATCAGAAGTGCCTGAAGAGGTATGGGATGCAGCTAAGAGCCTCACACAGGAAAGCTCATTGTATGTGACCGGTATTATTCGTGAGGAGCCTCGCAGTCAATCCGGTTTTGAAATGACTGTTACCGGAATTGAAGTTCTGCACCTTACAGAGAATTATCCAATTACTCCGAAAGAGCATGGCGTTGATTTCTTGATGGATCACCGTCACCTCTGGCTCCGTGCCTCGAAGCAGCGGGCTGTTCTGGTTATTCGTGCGGAGATTATCCGGGCAATCCAACAGTTCTTCAACGAGAGCGGATTTACAAAGGTGGATCCTCCGATTCTGACGCCAACGTCAGCAGAGGGAACTACTAACTTGTTCCACACGAAATACTTCGATGAGGATGCTTACCTGACCCAAAGCGGACAATTGTACATGGAAGCTGCAGCTATGGCACTGGGCCGTGTATATTCCTTTGGACCCACCTTCCGTGCGGAGAAATCTAAGACTCGTCGCCACTTGATCGAGTTCTGGATGATCGAGCCGGAAATGGCCTTCACAGATCATGAAGAAAGCTTGAAGGTTCAGGAAGAGTTTATTAGCTTCGTAGTGCAATCCGTATTGAAGAATTGCCGTGCGGAGTTGGAAGCGGTAGGCCGCGATATTTCCAAGCTGGAGAATATCAAAGCACCATTCCCACGCATTACTTATGACGATGCGATCAAGTTCTTGAATGATAAAGGCTTTGAAGATATTGCTTGGGGTGATGATTTTGGTGCACCTCATGAAACAGCAATCGCTGAAGCATACGATAAACCTGTATTTATTACTCATTATCCTGCTTCATTCAAAGCGTTCTACATGAAGCCGGATCCAAATCGTCCTGAAGTCGTACTGTGTGCTGATATGATCGCTCCTGAAGGTTATGGAGAGATTATTGGGGGTTCACAGCGGATCGATGATCCTGCGCTGCTTGAAGAGCGTTATAAAGAGCACAATCTTTCGATGGATTCTTATAAATGGTACATGGATCTGCGTACTTACGGATCTGTACCTCACTCCGGTTTTGGACTTGGGCTTGAGCGTACTGTAGCTTGGATCTGTGGTCTTGACCATGTACGTGAGACTATTCCATTCCCACGTACACTGTACCGCCTCTACCCATAAGTTCTTAGGATTTGAACAAAGGGGGAAGCACATGGACGGCAAGACATGGAGTACCTGGAGCGAAGGCGTCTCCTTCGGTCTGGAGAACGGAATGGCCGTCATACCTTACGCTTTACTGAAGTATTACCGGAAGCTGAATTTAAGCGGAAGTGAAGCCATGCTGCTGATTCATCTGCTCTCCTTCAGGCAAGTGGAAGGGATTGAGTTCCCTTCTCTGGAGGAGCTTCAGGTCGTAACTGGTCGTAGCATTTCCGTTCTGGCCGGAGAATTGCAGAAGCTCATGAAGGAGGGTTTCATTAGCATCGATGGAGACAACGATGAGCTAAGAGATATCCATTATGAACGCTACAATTTCTCAGGGCTATATGGAAAGCTAGGTGCTTATCTTGCGACAGCTGTACAAGAAAATGAGCAAGATAAGGACAAGGGGGCATATGCAACATCAGCTCCCCGGGCTGCTGCGTCAGGTGGAGGATTCGGAACTCCCCCCATATCTCCTTCTTCTCTTGGAGATAAAGAGGAAAGCCGGAATCTATTCAGTATTTTCGAGAAGGAATTCGGGCGCCCGCTGTCTCCAATGGAATGTGAGACGATTTCCAGCTGGGTGGATCAAGACCGATATCCTGAGGAGCTGATTCTGTTAGCACTCAAGGAATCCGTATTTGCGGGGAAGGTTCATTTTCGTTATATCGACCGGATATTGCTGGAATGGGCCCGTAACCGGGTCAAGAACGCTCAGGATGTTAAGACATATACACAAAAATTCCGCAATGGTGGAAGATAGATCGTTTAGGAGAGAACCGTATTGCTTTAGCTATTGCTAGAGTCTGTACGGTTCTTTTTTTATTTTTTTAGATAAGTGCAGGGGTAGGCGAAGAACTCAGCGTCTATTGCTGTGGGAAGGAGGGGAGAGTCATTGAGGAAGAGCTATTAATCAAGCGGATTTGCCAAGGAGACGAAGATGCGTTTCGTCAGTTTGTAAATACATACAGTCAGCATATATACAAAATCACCTATTCTGTATTACGTGAAGTCAAAGGGGCTGAAGACGCTGCTCAGGAAGCTTTTCTTCAGATGTATAAATCTCTCCCTGACTACCGTTATCAAGGCTTAAAATCATGGATTACGCGGATCGCCTTAAATAAGGCTATTGATGCCAAACGTAAACGTGATCGGCTACGAGAGTTACCTGTTGACTATGAGCTTGTGCTGAGCCAGACACCTTCTAATGAGGAGGATGTACTAGCCACTGTTGTCCGTCGTGACCGGATGAATCGTCTGTCGGGTGAGATCAACAATTTACCGGAGGGTCATCGGGAAATTATGGTGGCTTATTATCTGGAAAATAAAAAATATGAGCAAATTGCTGCTGAAAATGAAATTACTCTGAAGACGGTGGAGTCCAGACTATATAGGGCGAGACAATGGATGCGAAAACATTGGAAGGAGGACGAATGGCTATGATGAAGAGTGGAGAAAACTTAATTCGCCGCGAGCAGGCAAAAGCTTATCTTGAAGGGCAAGAAGATAGTATAGAACGAGAAGAATGGGAACAAATGCTGCTCGAGGATGAAGACATATTTGTTTCATATATGGAGATGCTGGATGAGCTAAAGGAGGATCTGCCTTCATTGGAGAATTCGTCTGTTTTTACAGAGAGAGTTATGGGAGATTGGGTGGCTACGGTGAGATCTTCAGTAGTCATAGAAGAAGTAGCGGGGCAAGAAGAAGGATCACGGCGTTATCGCTGGTATGAAAAAACAATCTTTCATTATGCCGTTGCTGCTTCGTTAACGCTGTTGATTATGTCTTCCGGGATGTTTGATAAGTTACTCACGGGTGAAATGGAGCTTGTTGTCCCTAAGAAAGAGAATTCGCCATCTTATAGCGAACAATTCATGCAAGCCACCAGCGGATGGTTGAGCCGGATTATGGACGGAAGACAGAAATGAGAGGAGAAATGAACAATGCAACAGCAGCGTAATAAAATTAAGGGTCTTTTTCTTAATATGATTCCTGGAGCAGGTCATTATTATATGGGAAGACGCCCACAAGGGATTGTTTATTTTTTGCTAAGCTTTGGTGTGTTATTTATGTCATTCTTAATCGCTATGGCGGAAGGGGATGAGGGAATTCTGGCATTGGGCGTGATCGGATTCTTACTTCTATGGATCCTTTCGATGATTCATCTGGTGATTAAATTACTGCAAATGCCCACTCCAATTGTAGCACCTGATGGATCAATGCTGGATTTTAGTTCTACTATGCCCGTAAAGACGGAGGATAATGAACGTGTGCATGTCATCTTATTGTCTTTCATTCCTGGATTGGGTCATTTTCATATGGGGCTGATGCAGCGTGGACTATCCTTTCTGATTTCATTTTTCGGATTCATGACCGTTATGTTATTCTTGGCTGGAATTACTTCGAGTGATGCATTTTTGCTGCTGTTTGGAGTATTGCCAGTAATTTGGCTGTATTGCATGTTTGATGCAGTTCAGTTGATCCATCGTAAACAAGCAGGAGAAATGCTTGTTGACCGCACATTATTCGAAGAGATGGAGGCTGGACGTGAGGAAGGACGACGCAGCAAAGTATTAGCGACATTACTATCCGCATTTCCTGGTGCTGGACAGATGTATCTGGGACTGCAAAAAAGAGGGCTCCAGCTCATGCTTCTTTTCTTAGGAAGTATTTATGTCATGGATCTATTGCGGTTAACATTGCTCTTTTTCCTTATCCCGGTCATTTGGTTCTATAGCTTATTCGATGGCTTACAGTTAGTTAGCCGATATGGACGTGAACCTTTGCAGGATAAGCCGGTTATCGAAGGTTTCTTAAATCATCAAGGCTGGCTCGGAGCAGTCCTGATGTGCCTCGGATTATACTTTATTGTTGTGAATGTCGCAGTTCCTGCCATCGATATCAGATTTCCAGAATGGCGGCTGGAATATCGCGTAAATGAATATTTTAAGACCATTGTCGTATCCGTGTTATTGATTGGTGGAGGGGTGAAGCTGATGACTGGAAGTAAGAATAATAAAGGTAGAAAAGGGGCGGGGGGTCAATCTTGAATAATCCAATAGAAGTAGAGCCGGGAGTCATGGTAACTAGCGAGTTTCCAGTGAACGAAGGGAAATCTAGAAGTTGGCGTGTAGGTACGTTGTCGATGGGACTGAGCCTTTTATTTCTCGGGGCATTAATAATGGTTTCGCAGTGGAAAGGAGCGGATGTGTTCGAGACAACGCTTGCTTGGTGGCCGCTCATTTTTATCTTACTTGGTTTAGAAATTGTAATTTACACCTTATGGTTCCGTGGTAAAGGGAAAATGTACTATGATGTGCTAAGTGTTCTGTTCGTCGGATTTCTGGCAGTGTGCTGTTTAGTATTCGCAGGAGTCAGCTCTTTAGGATTAACACAGGAACTTAGACATGTGATCTCATCTACGGAGGAGAATTATTCCTTGCCGGAATGGAAGGGGAATGTTCCACAGGGTGTAGGTACACTTATAATCCAGGCTGCCGAACCTTATGGAATTATGGTTGATCGAACGGCTGGGAACGAGTTGAATGTATTTGGGAGTTATTCCACGGCAGAAGGGCAACTCAAGCAAGAGCAAGAGAAGCGGCTGTTGCAAACTAAGCAAGTCGGAGACACATTTTACGTTATCTTAGGAGACATACCTAGACATCTAGTATTCGATAACTCCAGGAATGCGTTGAACGTGACCGTTGCGGCTCCTGTAAATCTAAAGGTAATCGTAAGAGATAATTATGGAAATGTTGTAACAAGGTAAAAAAAGATCGCTTCCCACCCGATGAGGGGATGGGCTGCGATCTTTTTTTGGTTAAGAACGAAGCTCTTTCTCTAGGGCAGCACCCATTTCACGTGAGCGCTCGGCACATCGGTTAACGGCAGCAATCACAGTTTCAAAGAATTCCCCTCGTTCAAGCACTTCTATAGCTGCTTGTGTTGAACCGTTAGGGGAAGTAACCTTCTTACGAAGTGCTGCGGGTTCTTCTCCCGTCTGTTGTACCATTCGGGCAGCTCCCAGCACAGTTTGAACAGTTAATTCGGTGCTTTGATCAAGTGGCAGCCCACCACGGATACCAGCGGCGATCATGGCTTCCATCATGTAATAGATATACGCAGGCCCGCTGCCTGAAATTCCGGTCAAGGTTTCCATACGTTCCTCATCAATGACTGTTGTAAGCCCGACAGCCTCAAAGATATTAAGAGCAAGGCGACGGCCTCTTTCGTCTACTTCTTTGGAGAAGGCTAGACCAGTGGCACCCAGACCGATGGAACTGGAGGTGTTAGGCATTGTGCGAACAATAGGCTGTGCTTTGCCAAGTAGACCTTGCATGGTTCGAATAGATAGACCTGCAATGACAGAAACTACAATCTGATCCGGAGAAAGAAGCGGGCCTAGTCCGCGTAAGGATTCTGCAGCATCTTTAGGTTTCATTGCCAGTACTATTACTGGTGCGTTACGTAGGTATTCTATTTTTTGTTCGGGATCATTTGTGCCTATTACACCATAACGGCTTTTTAATTCTGCCAGACGTTCACTGCTGCTGCGATTGAGCATGATGACATTATCGGACTTCACGATATTGCGGCTAATCATCCCGCGAACGATGGCTTCTGCCATGGAGCCTGCGCCATAAAAAACAATATTATGATTCATGAGTGGAACTGAAGGTTGCTGACACATGGCTAAAATCCTCCTAAAAGTTGTGTGATAGAATACTTAAACGTGTATACTAACCCCGAATTTGTCCCGTTCCGTAGATCTTATATTTGGTTGAAGTTAGTGCAGGCAGACCCATCGGGCCACGAGCGTGGAGTTTCTGGGTACTAATACCAATCTCTGCACCGAATCCAAATTCAAAGCCATCCGTGAAGCGGGTTGAGGCATTGTGATAAACAGCGGAAGCATCCACTTCTTGTAAAAAGCGTGTGGAGTTCTCCTGATCTTCTGTTACGATACATTCCGAATGTTTCGTGCCATACTGGGCGATATGCTGCATAGCTTCTTCCAAATCACTGACGATTCTAATATTAAGGATATAATCATTGTATTCTGTAGCGTAGTCTTCTACGGTTGCAGGTAATACCCATGGGACAAGAGAGATGGTTTGTTGACAGCCACGAAGTTCTACATGAACCTCACGGAATGCTTCGGCTAAGGATAACAGATATTTGCTCGCGTAATCCTGATGAACGAGTAGTGTTTCCATAGAGTTACATACCGAAGGGCGCTGAGCTTTGGCATTTAAACTAATGTTCTGTGCCATTTCTGGCAAGGCAGTTGCATCGAGATAAGTATGGCAGATGCCTGCTCCAGTTTCAATTACGGGAACGGTTGCGTTAAGGACTACATTTTGAATAAGAGAGCTGCCTCCGCGCGGGATAATCACATCTAAAAGTCCGTTCAGCTTTAGCATTTCATCTACTGAAGAACGATTTGGGTCTTCAATCAGCTGAAGCGCGTTAGGCGGCATTGAGGTTTCAGCAAGAGCATTGTGCAGAACCTCGACAATTTTACGGTTGGAGGACAGGGCAGAGGACCCCCCGCGCAGCACAACAGCGTTGCCGGTTTTGAGACATAGACCCGCAGCATCAACAGTAACATTGGGACGTGCTTCGTAGATGATGCCGATCACACCAATCGGAACACGCAGCTTCTGGATGTTGAGGCCGTTAGGACGTTCAATGCTTTCTAGCGTGTCACCGATAGGGTCCGGTAATACAGCGATTTGTTGCAAGCCTTCGGCAATGCTGTTAATCCGGTCAACATCTAATGCCAGCCGGTCGAGCATGGATTCCGGAGTTCCATTAAGTCTTCCTCGTTCCAAATCCTCCGCATTGGCGGTGATAATGGCGGGAGCTTCGCGGCGAAGTGCATCGGCCATGACCAGCAGTGCTTCATTCTTCTGGCCAGTTGTTAAGCTTGCTAGAACTCCTGTTGTCTCCTTGGCTAATTTACTCTTATTAATAACTTCACTCATGACGTTTCCTCCCTATATTTGAATTGAAAAAAATGCTTATCTCAGTGTAATCCATTCGTCACGGTGAATGACCTCAAGCCGGTGTACTTCTCCCAGCTTCGGTACAATTTCACGGCTTGGCAGACCTTGAATGCTGCGCAGCTGAGCATCATCGTAATTTACAATCCCACGTCCAAGCAATTTGGAGTCGGGTCCAAGGACTTCTACAACATCTCCTGCGTGAAAACTACCTTCTGTCTGTTTGACGCCTACAGGCAACAGGCTGTGTCCGCCATGTAGCAAAGCTTCTACAGCCCCTTCGTCCACGTATAGGGAGCCGAGAGGGGTAGACATAAAGCCTAACCATTGTTTTTTGACGGGAAGAGAGGATAGCTTCGTTGCAAAATAAGTGCCCCTGCCTTCTCCCGTTGCAGCAAGCTGTAAATCACCAGGTTCGGTGGCTCTCCCGACAAAGACAGGAACACCACCCCGAGTAGCAATCTTGGCCGCATCGATTTTGGATCGCATACCGCCTGTTCCAACACTAGAGCCAGCTCCACCAGCAATAGCATATATCTCTGGTGTAATGTCATCTACGAACTGATAACGGACAGCATCCGGATGCTTGCGGGGATCTCCACTGTATAAACCATCCATGTCGGTTAAGACAAGCAGTCTAGAGGCTTTTAACAGGTTGGCTACGAGCGCAGAGAGGGTATCATTATCGCCAAATTTCAGTTCATCTACGGAGACAGTGTCATTCTCGTTAAATACGGGCACCGCTCCTTGGCGAAGTAGCTCTTCTACAGTCATCATAGCGTTATTCATGGCTCTGCGGCTGCAGAAATCGGTGCGAGTCAGCAATATTTGCGCGGTAGTAATTCCATGCTGGGCAAAAGCTTCCTGATAAGCCTGCATCAGCAGTACCTGACCCACAGCCGCAGCGGCCTGCTTCTCATGTAGCAGCTTCGGACGTGCTGGATAACCGATACTGCGGAAGCCTGCGGCTACCGCACCAGAGGTTACTAACAACACCTCACAGCCGTTTTTCTTCAACTCGGCAATCTCTGAGGCAAAAAAGGAGACTGCTTCACGATTCAAACCGCCCTCGGGTCCGGTCAGCGAGCTGCTGCCTATTTTGACCACGATTCGCGTCGTCATTTCTGTCCACATCCTCTTCGTTTATTAAGTCCTGAAAACAACAAAAAGCCCCCATCCTTAGACTTAGCAAAGGACGAAAGCTTATAAACTTCCGCGGTACCACCTTCATTGATGAGGGATCATCCGACTTCATTCTCATAACGGGAGGATCCGTCCTGTTAGACACAGGCCGCTCGGGGGTAGGATTCGGAACGAAAACCGCGGTAAATTCTTTCAGCCTGTCGGAATCTACTCTCTAGGCGCGGTTAGACTCATTCTTACTGGTCCCGTCTGCACGTTTCACTTATTTTCAATAGAATACCATGGAGCTGGTTGCATTGCAAAGGGAAAACGTAGGATATATTTCTTCATGCAGAAAGCTCTATATATTATGTTTAACCTCAAAGAGAAGGGGTAAAGAACTTATAATCTGTTACCAGGAGGTGGATTAAATTGACTAAAGACAACAATGCCGAGCAGGGACAGAATCAAGATTCAAACGAAGTAGCAGAGCTTCAGAATAGTGTGACTCGTGAATTTGTGGAAGAGCACACCGGGGCTCCAGTTGATAAGGGATTGGCTGATTCAAGTAAAGCACGTGTGTCGGATGATCAGAACCGCCTGATTACACAGCGTAATTTGCGTAAATAATCTAGTACTGTTAAAAGAGGTTTACCTGAAAAAGTGCCCCGGCAACCACGCGAATGGTTACTGGGGCACTTTATTTGTATATATTCTATTCTTCCGTTAATTCAGACACGGTTGATTTGAATGTTTCTACAAAAGCCTTTGCGGCCTTGGATAAATATCGTCCGCGTCGATATGCTACAACTAGCGTACGACTAGGCACTGGATCAGCGAGCGGTAAGTAGACTGGAACAAATTCACTTCGCGGTGCACGAGCGATAAAACGAGGAACAAGAGTCACGCCCATACCTGTTGCCACTAGGGATTGAACGGTTTCCATATTATTGCTCTCGAAAACGATTCGTGGCTCGAATCCGGCTTTCCGGCACAGCTCCACAGTCATTTTGCGGAAGCCCTGACCTTCCTTAAGTACGATGAAAGGTTCGTCCTTAAGCTCTTCAAGTGAGGTCCGTGTTCCATCTAAGATTCGTTTAGCGAGCGGATGTTCAGGAGGGACGGCAAGATCAATTCTTTCCTCTCCAAGCTCTTCATAAGCTAGAGCAGGAATTTCGAGGGGTAAGGAGAGCAGGCTTAAATCGGTCTGACCACTTGCCGTGAGCTTCTCTAGGTTCATCGACGAGTCTTCTAGCAGCGTAATTTCTACCTCAGGATAATTTTGTTTGAAAACTGGAAGCACATGCGGCAGAAGATGTGCACCTGTAATCGGCATACTGCCCACAACTACACGTCCAGTGCGCAGTTCTGATATGTCGGACATCTCTTGTCGCAGCAGCTCCACTGCGTCAATGATAATCTGGGCTTGTTCAACGAATTTAGAACCTGCGTAGGTCAGCTCAACTGAGCTGGTATTACGCTGAAAAAGCATTACGCCGAGCTCTTTTTCCAGTTTGGAAAGCTGCTGGCTGAGCGAGGGCTGGGCAATATGCAGCTTGTCCGCTGCACGTGAGAAGTTTTTTTCGGCTGCGATTTGCAGCACATACTGCAGTTGTCTCAGTTCCATATATGGACTCCTTAGGGAAATGATTTACTTATAAGTATATCCTATTGGATTATAGTTTTGTATAGGCAACCCGAAAGAGCATTCACTTCATCACTCCCCAGGATTTGCTGAGCCTGATTTCAAGAGAGTAACCCTTCCACACTGACCGAAGTATCCGATATCCTCTCACGGTATATTTTTAACGCCGGATCTTGAGGGTAGCTATGAGAGATAACTGCATTCTGTACAGCTATTTCGTATGCAAAAGGGATCATTTTGGTTTTAAGTGTATTCTATACAACTAAAAACTAGTGTTGTCAGCTAAAGGGCGATAATTCAAGAAAATAGCTGCACAAAATACAGTTATATTCATTAACGAATGATTCACAGGAATATAGATGTACAAAATACAACTGAATGCTCCTACACATCGCGCTTGCACATCGCTCCTACACATCGCGCTTGCGCAACGCTCCAACACATCCTGCTTGCACATCGCGCTTGCACATCGCTCTAATATACCTCCAACACACCCTAACTCAGCTTATAGGTTCAGACTATCACTTTTATAGATATCATATCTTGGAATTATAAAGACAGGGGTGTTATATTTAGATCATTCAAGAGAGACTCCACGCTCTCTTCCAATGAACGATTCTATTAATGAGGTGAAATTATGAGCAACAAGACAATGTTTGAAAAGATTTGGGAGAATCACGTTATTCATCAAGAGGAAGGTAAACCTAGCATTATTTATATTGATCTGCATTTGGTTCATGAAGTTACTTCTCCGCAGGCATTTGAAGGTCTTCGTCTCAGCAACCGGAAGGTTCGCCGTCCTGAGCTGACTTTCGCAACGATGGATCATAACGTACCAACTAAAGATCGTTTTAACATTAAAGATCCAATCTCCAAACAACAAATTGATACCCTTTCTAAGAACTGTGCTGATTTTGGTGTAAGACTGTTCGATCTGAACGATATTGATCAAGGCGTTGTACACGTAATGGGTCCTGAAATCGGCTTGACACATCCTGGAAAAACTATCGTTTGCGGCGACAGCCATACCTCCACGCATGGTGCATTCGGCGCGCTGGCATTCGGTATCGGAACTAGTGAAGTTGAACATGTAATGGCTACCCAATGTTTGCAGCAATCCAAAGCTAAGACTATGGAAGTACGCTTTACAGGCAAACGCAACCCTGGCGTAACAGCAAAGGATATGATCCTTGGTGTTATTGCTAAGTACGGTACTGATTTTGCCACAGGATATGTAATTGAGTATACAGGCGAAGCTATTCGTGAATTGTCGATGGAAGAACGTATGACTGTCTGCAATATGTCGATCGAAGGCGGAGCAAGAGCTGGCTTGATTGCCCCTGATGAAACTACTTTTAATTATCTGCGTGGACGTCAATACGTACCACAAGGCGAAGCTTATGATGCTGCTGTAGAAGGATGGAAGAGTCTTGTAAGCGACGAGGGCGCCCAGTACGATACGGTTGTTGAATTTGATGTGGAAACATTGATTCCACAAGTGACCTGGGGTACTAGCCCGGGTATGGGTACTGACATCAACTCCAGCGTACCGAATCCGGCGGACTTCACCACTGAAAATGAACGTAAAGCTGCTGAAAAAGCGCTTGAATATATGGATTTGACTCCTGGAACACCTATTTCTGAAATTCCGATCGATTATGTATTTATCGGTTCCTGCACTAACGGGCGGATCGAAGATTTGAGAGCTGCAGCAGTGGTAGCTAAAGGTCATAAGGTGTCTGAAAAGGTTACTGCCATTGTTGTTCCAGGCTCGGGTCGTGTTAAGATGCAGGCTGAGAAAGAAGGACTTGATAAAGTCTTTACTGACGCTGGCTTTGAATGGCGTGAAGCGGGATGCAGCATGTGCTTGGCCATGAACCCGGATGTTCTGCAGCCTGGACAACGCTGTGCATCTACCTCGAACCGTAACTTTGAAGGACGCCAAGGACGCGGAGGACGTACACATCTTGTATCTCCAGCTATGGCAGCCGCAGCTGCGATCAAAGGTCGTTTCACTGATGTACGTGATTGGAATTATAAGACGGAAGCCGTCAGCTCATAGAACTAGAGAGAACACGGGAGGATAAAACTATGGATGCTTTTAAAAAATTAACAGGAATTGTTGCACCAGTTGACCGGGTAAATGTAGATACGGATGCGATTATTCCAAAACAGTTTTTGAAACGGATTGAACGGACGGGATTTGGACAGTTTTTGTTCTATGAATGGCGTTTTGATGAAGAAGGTAACGATAATCCAGCCTTCGAAATGAATAAACCACGTTATCAAGGGGCTTCTGTTCTGATCTCACGCGCTAACTTTGGCTGTGGATCCTCTCGGGAGCATGCACCATGGGCGATTATGGATTACGGGTTCAGAGTTGTAATTGCACCTTCTTATGCGGATATCTTCTACAATAACTGCTTTAAGAACGGCATTCTGCCGATTAAGCTTTCGGAAGAGCAAGTGGATGAATTGTTCAAACGGACAGCTGAGCATGAGGACTACAAGCTGACAGTTGATCTTGAGAACAATGCTTTACAAGATGAATTCGGACTGAGCATCAGCTTTGATCTGGATGAGCACCGTCGTCAATTCCTGCTGCAAGGCTTGGATGATATCGGTTTGACCCTTCAACATGCGGATGAAATTGCTGCTTATGAAGAGCGTCATGCTGCAAAGCTATTCTCTTAAAAAGAGGATATAACTGGTCTGATTCTTAAACTTTACAAAAAATACGCAAAACTTCTATTTCCGGGTGTCGGAAATAGAAGTTTTTTTGCTATAATCGATATATTCATTGGTCATTAAGGAAACATTTGGTGATTTCTGTCGTCTAAATACTTATCTAGGATCTATTACTTGCAGAAGGAGCGGAAAATGAGAATGAGAAGAGCTGGGCTTCGTGTATTGCTGCTTTTGTTACTGCCTTTATTATTTTTAACATCCACCGGACAAGAAGCTGCCGCAGCTGGTAGCAGCACAGGCAGAATTATTATGGACAATCAGGAACTTGCTTTGCCAAAAGGAATTAAACTCGAAAATGTAAATGGTAGCGTTATGATTCCGGTCAGAGTGGTAGTAGAGAATCTTGGATTCGAGGTGTTATGGGAGCAGCAGACCCGGAAAGTAACCGTTCACCAGGATGGTAAAAGCATTGAGCTGGCGGTAGGACGGAAAACAGCTGATGCAGATGGGGTGACATTTGATTTAAATGCAGCTCCTAAGCAGAGTGGCGGCACAGTACTCGTTCCAATTCGTTTCGTAAGCGAGCAGTTCGGCTTAAAGGTGGGCTGGGATAATGTTGATAAAACCGTCTATTTGACAGGTGGACAAGTTAGCAATCCTGCAATGACACCTGAGGGGAATACTACCAATCCAACAGCAACTAATACACCTGCTCCAACTCCAAGTGCTACGCCGGGAAGTGACAACGGGACAACGGCTGGCAGTGTAGTAACTTCACCCAGCCCGACACCAGTTCCACAAACAACTACGGTACCGGGAAGCACAGCAGGAATTCCAACAGGCCCTCTAGTAAACGGGGCAGTATTCACTGAGAACCGACTTATTATCGCTGTGTCGGGGGCTACTAAGCCAAACGTTACAAAAATGAGCAATCCTGATCGAATCGTCGTAGATTTTCCGGGTGCTGCGTTCGATCCGAATTTCATTGGAAGTCTTACGGGTGTTACCACCACTGGCGGTCCACAAGGTAAGCTGGACGTTGCCGGCTACCCGCTCGTTTCTGAGATCCGTTATGCACTGTTCAGTGTGAGTCCGTCCACTGTCAGATTCGTAATTCAAACGGTTGGAAATCAACCGTACCAGCTTAGTACGGATGAAAGCACCGGGCTGGTTACGATTGATTTGAATGTAACTAACAGCGGAGGCAACACCACAGGGGCTAATGGAACGTTAGGTAAGCCAATTGTAGTTCTAGATGCGGGTCATGGTGGAACTCAATCAGGAGCTGTCAGTCTCACAGGAAAGCTGGAAAAAGTCTTCAATCTGGCCGTCATCCGCAAAGTACAAACGCTGTTAACGCAGGAAACATTAGTTGACGTGGTGTTTACTCGAACTGACGATGCTACATTGGGGCTTCAGGATCGCGTGAAAATTGCGGAGGCTGCTAAAGCGAATCTCTTTATTTCAGTGCACGCGAATTCGCTAGAGGTTGGATATCCAAATAGAGATAAAATAAATGGCAGTGAAACCTATTATTCTCGCAGTGATAGTCTGCCGCTTGCTCAGATTATGCATAAGCATTTATTAGCCGCTACTGGTTTTAAAGACAACGGGATTCGTACGAAAAGCCTTCATGTTACACGGGAAACCACAATGCCAGCAGTCTTGCTAGAGGTAGGATATCTTACAAATTCAGGGAATGAATCGGCGATGTATAGTGAGCAGCTTCAAGAGAAATTAGCGAGAGAAATTGTTGCCGGAATTAAGGAATATCTGGGGCTTTAACACTTGAGGTTGGTGAGATTTCTCAATTTTTATGGAATATATTCGCAACCTTTATAGATTACCAGCGTCTAATAGAGGTCTGAGGTTGACGGAGACAGGGGCACCACGATCGCCATTCACAGGCGAATACTAGATTCTTAGAGGTGAAGAATGAAGAAATTCAGTTTGATGTTGTTTTTGTTGCTCTTTGTGTTGGTTTTGCCTGAGCATGGACATGCTGCTGCCGCGAATAGCAAGATTTATCTAGACGGCAAAGAGATTACTGCAGGGCAAAAAGTACCGGTTGAAAATGTGAATGATACTATCATGGTACCGTTGAGATTGATCTCCGAGAGTCTTGGTTATACCGTGGGCTGGGATCAAAAAAGCAAAACGGTGACGATTGAACAGCAAGGTAAGGTCATCAAACTTATTGTTAATCAAAAGACGGCTTCGGTTGATGACAAAACAGTACAGCTTAGCACTGCGCCTGTCCTGCGGAGTGATACGACACTTGTGCCTATACGGTTCATAAGTGAACAGTTCGGTCTCACCGTCACTTGGGATAATGCGAAGAAGATCGTATACCTCATTACCCCAGGATCCTCAAATGAAAACGGAAGTTCAAATGGAAACTCTGGAAATGGTGGATCTGAGGTTGTTGTTCCACCGGTAGATCCTACTAAGAATTTAACCATGATAAATGGTTTGAGCTTTAGTGAGAATCGTTTGAGCATTGCGATGGAAGGTAATTCCGCGCCAAAAGTAAGTGTAATGACAGGGCCGGATCGGTTAGTGATTGATTTTCCTAATGCCACTTTCTCAGATCTTTTTGGGACGGGACAAGTTCTTGATCCTGATCTGAATGGTAAACTGGAAGTGAAGGATTATCCTGATGTATCAGGCGTCCGGTATTCGCTTTATAGCTCCAATCCTTATACTGTACGTTTTGTAATTGATTTGAATTATCCTAAGAATTATAACATCAGCGTATCTGGGACGGATTCTAAGTTGGTTATCATTGACCTGAATGCAGAAAGTACGGATGATACTTCAACACAGCCAGGTAATGATGGCAAGAAGCTAGTAGTACTGGATGCAGGGCACGGAGCTAAAGATTCTGGTGCAGTAGGAGTAACAGGAAAATACGAAAAGAATTTTAATTTAGCTATAGTACTTAAGACAGCAGCATTGCTGAAAAAAGAAAGTAATATCGACGTCGTACTGACACGCAGTGACGATACATTCTTGGAGCTCAAGGATAGAGCGGCTATGGCTAATAATCTAAAAGCAGATCTATTCATTTCTGTACATGCCAACAGTTCCGCATCTTCTGCGGCAAGCGGGACAGAAACGTATTATCAGCGGGAAGCCAGTAAGGCCTTAGCAAAAGTAATGCATAAGTATCTTGTTGAGGCTACAGGGCTTAGTGATCGCGGTGTACGATACGGGAATTTCCATGTCATTCGTGAAACGAAAATGCCTGCTGTTCTACTTGAAGTAGGATACCTTAGCAATAAGAAGGATGAGACATTGCTCTTTACGGAAGCATTACAAAACAAAGTTGCTGCTTCAATAGTGAGTGGAATCAAGGAATATTTGGGTATAAAATAACAGACCAGTGGCAGACGAGCGCCGCAAAGTCAGCTTTCTGCTTTTATCTATAAAAAGGCAAGAAGTGGTTTTGCGGTACCTGTCTGCCCGTATTCATCTAGAGGAGGCGTTTATTAATGTTTAAACAAAAATGGACGATGGTTGGGGTTGCTGCGCTGCTTCTGCTAGTGATTGCTGGCTGTGGAGATAAGCCTACTGCAGCTCCTGCTAATGGAGTGGAGCAAGATACTACAAACGTTGTAAGTGGTGCGGGAGAAAGTACCCCAGCTCCGTCTGATGATCAGGAAACCGAAGTGGCTAGCACTCCGCAACCGACAGCAGATAATACTAATGCAGAAACTCAACCGTCTTCGAAGCCGGTAGAAAATGAGACACAAAAGCAAAGCCAGAGTATTGAAGTTTATTACACAGATTCGCAAATTATGGACTTAGTGCCTGCTAAAACAACGATTAACTACTCTGATGATGTGGAGAAATATACAGAGACGTTCAAAGCACTGCAAAGTAGTGAAAATACAGATCTTGTACCTTTATGGGGCAAAATTGAACTGAAATCATTGAAGTTTGTAGAGGGTCAAATCGTAATGGATATCCATAAACCAGATGAAGCTCAACTTGGTGCGGGCGGAGAATCCTTTGCCATTACTTCACTTGCCAAAACTTATTTTCAATTTGCGGAAGTAAAAAGTATCGAAGTTTTAGTTGATGGTGAAAAGGTAGAAAGTCTAATGGGCCATGTAGACCTGCTGCATCCTATGACTAGAGATAATTTCTAATTGGTTATTTAACAAAGGAATTAGGCATCTAGTTGACGAATTTTAAACATACTATTTATTTGAGTCATAGAGAGGGGAATAATCTATTGTCCGCGCAAAAAAGGTCAAAACGTCCATTGAAGGCTTATTCTAATAAAGCAGTGTCGGCTGTTATGGCTGGTGTTATGGTTTTTGGTGGTGCAAGTGCAGTGTTTGCTGACACAGCTGCCACTACACCGACATCAACCACTACACAATCTGTAGGGATTTTTAGCGATGTGAAGACAGGCTTCTGGGCTGAAAAACATATTTACAAACTCGCTTCACAAGGGATCGTGGTTGGAAATAATGGATTGTTCCGTCCGGGAGATTCTGTAACTCAGCAGGAAGCGGTGCTTATGGCCCTGCGGTTTATGAAGCAGCAGGATAAAGTGGATGCTTCTTCAACGGTTGCATTGCCTACCGATTTTAAGGTTACGAATTATTATAAGGATTATGTTGTGTTGGCTTTTCAACAAGGATTACTTGATAAAGCGACCGAAATGGCTCCAGATAATCTGAAGACTTCTTGGGGAGAACGTAAAGCATCCCGAGAATGGATTGCGGAGCTGTTAATCCGCTCCCTTGGAAAAAACGCAGATGCAGCAGGGGCCGCTAGTGAGCCGACTGGCTTTGCAGATGATGCCAAAGTGTCTGCAAACAAACGTGGTTACATCAACATTGCCGTTGATTTAGGCCTAGCCAACGGACTTGATGGCAATCGTTTTGATCCGCAAGGAGCTGTAACTCGTGCGCAATTGGCGACTTTTTTCAGTCGTGCCGCAGCTCACAATACGGTTGAATACGACAACACGTTATCGGGAACGATCAGTCAATTAGCAGATGGGAAACTATCCGTCTATAACAACGGAAAGACTTCTACATATACCTTGGGAGCAAGCACCGCTTATTTCACAAGTGCTTCTGAAAGCAGAATCAATCTAAGTGATGTTCAACCCTACACTAAAGTTACCGTAATTGGAGCGACTTATAACGTGGCTTATGTTGAAGTGACTGACCCTACACAACAAGTAGAGAATCTTTCAGGAAACTTTGCCATGGTAGCTCCAGGTAATAAGCTTTGGTTAAAGTCACCAACAGGGTTTACTGAATATTACTACGACGAGACTACTTCCTTTGTGGATGTAAATGGAGCTAGAATTGAACCTGCTTCGCTGGTAGCAGATAGCGTAGTTTCATTGCAACGTGAAACGTACAGTGGTTCGCACAAAGTAGTGAGGGTTCAAGTGACTTCAGGGGTTGTTAACAAAACAACAACAGGCACCATTCAAAGTGTAGATCTTACGGGCAAAAGAATTACTTTCAAAAATACCGCGGGTATAGTAGAGACTTTTAAATGGGAAGATGGGACTTCTTTATTCAGCTCTCAAACATCAGTGTTACAACCTGCTGATCTGAAGACAGGGAATGCTGTCAAATATACGATTCAAGATAATGTGATCCGCACTGTAGAAGTAACAGAAGGTGTTGAACGGACAGTTGAGGGGGTACTTACCGAGCTGACTAGCTCCACAGTTGTTTACAAAAAAGCGGACGGAAATCGTGAGGTTAAACTGCTTGGTACTAAACCGACAATTGTTATTCCGAACATGAGTGGGCCTGTACCTGATGATCTAATTGCTGATACAGTAGGCGGTGACAAGATTCAGCTTACCTTAAACAGCAGCGATCAAGTGACCAAAATTGAAGTGTTAAGCCGTCAAATTGATCAGTATAGCGGAGCAGCTGTTATAGATTATAATTCTAAAACACAATTGTTGACGGTTATGGATACTAGCAATAAGGCTCATATAGTACAGTTGGATGAAAAAACTAAGTTATCCTACGATGGTGTACTTCCTAACTTAACTAGTATTGGTGCAAGACTCACCGAGAACCGTAAAGTGAACATTAAAGCAATCGGACAACGAGCATTGTCTCTAGAAGTTGTTACAAAGTATGAAGGAACGGTTACGGCTGTCAATGTAGCTGCTAGAACTATAGTTCTGAAGCTTAATGACGGACAGAGTGTGACGCTTCCAACTCCACAGCTCATTGATATTTTTGGTAAAACGAACGCAACCGTAACAGATATTCCAGTTGGAAGTTATGTGACAGCTTCTTTAACAGCTAATCAGGATTTAATCGTAGTTTTGAAAGTAAAGACCGTTCTTCAGGTTGAAGCGGCAACTGTAAATTCTGGAACTAACCGATTGAGCATCAAATGGAATGGTGGAACCAGCGAGATCAATACTTATGCTATCCCGATGACCAATGAAGCTGGTGAAAGCATTAAACTAACAGCTTTAAAAGCGGGTGATTATCTTAACGTGACCTTCGATGGAAGCACACCACTGGCTATTCAAGCAGTGAAGCTTACAACAGGCCAGATAAGTTCTGTAGATGCCGCTGGGAATACCTTGGTTGTGAAAGATTATTCTGGAGCAGCACAGACCTTAGCGGTGAGCGGAGGGGTAAAAATCATTCGTGATGGCTCGACAACGACGGCTCTTAGCAGCTTGACTACAGGTGACCGAGTAGAGATTCGTAAGGATACGGATGGAGTAATTATCGTTCGTGTAATGTCTCAGCTTAGTAGAACCTTCTCACGCTATGAAAGTGCAACTAACTTATTGTCGACTAAGAGAGCTAATCTAAATGATAAATATCAATTCTTTGTTCCTACTAATGTATATATTCATCAGGGAGATTCGACTTTATCCGTGCAATCTTTGAAAGAAAATGATAATATTATAATGTATTTCAATAATGATATTTTGGTTGAAATTGTGAAACAATAGTTGCAATGGTGGATTTCTGAGTGAATCACCGTCTTGACACAGGGGGCTTTACCTGCGTCAAGACGTTTTTTTTGAAATATAAGAAAGTATAAGTATTGCTCCTATACTGTATGTCTTATATTTCTCGCTTAAACGCTTACTGTTCTTATTAGGACACTCAAGGCGTTAATACTTGAAATATAATGCCAGTATCGTATGTGTTGAAATGTATGAATCCATACGTTATAATACATACTTTGCTTATATTTCTAACATTTGAGGTGAGACGCTCGATAGAATTTTCTGAGCGTTTTTGCTCCGTGGAGGGGACACTATGAAAGCTGCAGACGTCCGCCACATTTTGGATACGATTGGAGATTTGTTTCCGGATGCGCATTGCGAGCTGAATCACAGTAATGCTTTTGAATTAACAATAGCGGTGCTGCTGTCAGCCCAATGCACGGATGCAACGGTGAACAAAGTGACCGAGGACCTGTTCCAAAAGTACAAAGCCCCCATCGATTATATTTCTGTGCCGCTGGAGGAATTGGAGGGGGATATCCGGCGCATCGGCTTATATCGTAACAAAGCTAAGCATATCCAAAGCCTGTGCTCTATACTCATAGAACAGTATGGCGGAGAAGTGCCTGAGGCACATGACTTGCTTGTAACGTTGCCAGGAGTAGGTCGTAAAACTGCTAACGTAGTAGTATCCAACGCATTTGGAGTTCCTGCCATTGCTGTGGACACTCATGTGGAGCGGGTTGCTAAACGACTTGCATTGGCAGGCTGGAAAGATTCTGTGCTGGAAGTGGAGAAAAAGCTGATGAAGGCTGTGCCACGTGATGAATGGACCCTCACGCATCACCGGCTAATCTTTTTCGGACGATATCACTGTAAGGCTCAGAATCCAAAATGTCAGGTTTGTCCGCTCCTTGATGTATGTCGAGAGGGCAAAAAACGTATGAAAACGGCTGTCGTCAGGAAAGCTAAAGATCATACGCCAAAAAGTTAAAAGTTAGAGTTGAAGAAGAGGATGGGATAGAGATGAAATGCATTTCTGTATACACAGATAATTTTGAGGTATTCTCGGATATTTTTGACCGCGTAGTGGAAAGCCCGCTGGAAGAAAATGAAGAGCAAGAAGTAGAGGGCATTACGATCAGTCATTCCGGTGATGTGCCTGAGCACTATCTGGAGCGTATGTCTGTAAAACCAGAGGTTGTCGTAATGAGAGACAAATCTCGTGGATTGACTATTCTGCAGCACGGAAAAGTTTTTGAAATTCTGTTGCCTGTTTTGGAAACTGCATAATTGAGAAGTGACCTGAAATGGAGTCGGCCCTTGGGGCTGGCTCCTTTTTTTATTGAATATCCTTATATTTCTACGAGAAACGACGGTTGGCTTTACAGGACGACAACCTCGCTTCTTTTTTGGTATCATTTCGTAGGAGATGATAGGTTATTTTGTAAGTAGTGTGTATTTAATTTGTGTCAAACTGGTGATAAACTGTAATTATTATTTATAAAAAATGTTCCGCGCTAAAGTTCAGAAATTGCACCTATATAAGTTTTGCATAAAAAAGAGCTTAAATCAGTATTCATGAATGGATTAAGATCAGTGCATGATTAGAAGGTAACTGTGGAGGTGGAATGTCTGTGGGAGCGGAACAGGTTAGAATTCAGAGAGAAACATTAAGTGAAACAGCATCGCAGCTTTCCCGGCTGAAAGATTTAATGCGCCACTGGGGCGATGAGAGTGCTGAACGAATATATGAAGATTTACAAAATAAAGAGGGTGGGAATGAACTGACCCTTGCTTTTTGTGGGCATTTCTCGGCAGGGAAATCCAGCATGATTAATCTTTTATGCGGCAGCTCAGTGTTGCCTTCCGGACCTGTGCCGACTAGTGCCAATATTGTTTCTATTCGTAGCGGGGCTCCACGAGTGCTTATCTATCCAAGGGTGGAGGGAAGTGAAAATGAATCTACCCCTGTAGAGACAACACCAGAAAGATTACAGGAATATTGTCGAAATGGCGGAGAATATTCCGCGATTGAAGTCTGGAATGAGATTCCTCTTCTAGGGAAGCATGGTGTTCTATTGGATACGCCTGGCGTAGATTCGACGGATGATGGCCACCAGGCTGCCACTCGTTCCGCGCTGCATTTAGCTGATGTCGTCTTTTATGTTATGGATTATAACCATGTACAGTCAGAGAATAATTTGGCTTTTGCCAAAAATCTTAGTGACTGGGGCAAACCGCTCTATCTTATTGTTAATCAGATAGACAAGCATAGAGAACAAGAAATTTCCATTGAAGAATATAAACGCCAGCTTGAAAATGCTTTCGAGCAGTGGGGGATTCATTGTGCGGGGATTCTGTTTACCTCACTCAAAATGAAAGAGCACCCGCTGAATCATTGGGATAATCTGCTGAACCTTATAACAGAGCTGTTGGAGCACAGGGAACAATTGCTTCAATATAGCTTGTCACGTTCCATTCATCATACAGCAGATTCTTCGCTAACCGCGTTCCGTGAAGACCAGCAGGAGGAACGGGAAACTTTTTTAGCTGAGCTAGAGGGTGCAGAGGTTACAGTTGTGATGGAAGAGCTGAAATCGCTGGAAGAAGAGAAGGCACTGCTTGAGGAGCTGCCTCAGCAATCACGAGCTAGCCTGCGAAGTGATCTTGATGCCTTACTCAATAATGCTAACTTAATGCCTGCGGATGTTAGAGAGGCGGCAGGGAGCTATGTGGAGAGTGTCAGCCCAGGCTTCCGCTTAGGTTTGTTCTCTACAGCCGGACGGCGGGAGAAGGAACAAGGCAAACGACTGGATGCCTGGCAAGGATTACTGGTCCGAGAGGTTTCCGCTCAGCTGGAATGGCATCTGATTCAGCTGGTACGTCAATGGGCGGAGAATCTCGGACTGTGGGCAGAGGAGGCAGAGACGACTCTGAAGCAAGGGTTCCCGGCGGTGAGCCAAGAATGGCTGGCGGCTGCAGTTAAGCCGGGAACGGGGAATAGCGGCGAGGCGCTGCTCAATTTCTGCCGCACACTTGCGGCAGATCTGAAGAGCCAATTCCGCCGCGCTGCGCTGTTAGTTGGCGATGAGCTGCTGGCGAAGCTGCCATCGCTTATCGAGGAGCAGCGCGCGGAACTCCAGCGCCGCGAACAGGCCCTTACCCGGCAGGCGAGCGCTGCCCGCGCGCTAGCCGCCCTGGACCGCGCGGCTGACGACCGCGCGCACGAGCTAGCGGCGCTGCTGCCGCCGCGCCGCACCCTCACCCCCGGCATCCTGCCGGAGGTGAGGGTCACCCCGCGTGCGGCTGCGCAGAGCGCCGCACCGCGGGCGACCCAGCCGCGCGAACGCGCCGCGGCTGGAAGTGCCGCCGCCGCAAGCTGGGCGGCGGGAACGGCTTCGCCGGCGGGCGGACGCCGCCGGCTCTCGGCAGCCGCTGACGCGCTGGCGGCTGCGGCAGAGCTGCTGCGCCGCGAGCCAGCGATGGCATCGGCGGCGCGCAGTCTGGCCGCACGGGCGGAGGATCTCGCCGGCGGCCGCTTTACCCTTGCACTGTTCGGTGCGTTCAGCGCAGGCAAATCTTCCTTCGCCAACGCTTTGCTCGGCGAAGAAGTGCTGCCCGTGTCGCCACACCCTGCCACGGCCGCAGTTAACCGCATATTGGCGCCGGAAGGAGACTTCCGCCATGCCAGCGCGGTTGTAACGATGAAGAGCATGGCGGATTTCTGGGATGACATCTGCCATTCCTTCAGCGTGCTGCAGCTTGGAGAGCCGCAACAGGATACGTGGACAGCAGTACTTGCGAGCCTGCCAACACGGGGAATTCACCCCTCTGCGCTGCCGCATGCAGGATTTCTAAGAGCCGCAGCATCCGGTTGGGCTGAAGCTGAGCCGCTATTAGGAACGGTGCGGACGGTTGATTTGGATGAATATCGAAACCTAGTTGCGGAAGAGACCCGGGCTTGCTTCGTGCAAGGGATTGACCTGTATTATGCCTGTCCTTTGACGGAGAGCGGGATTGTGCTCGTAGATACACCAGGAGCAGATTCACTGCATGCACGCCACACTGGCGTAACCTTTAGTTACATGAAAAATGCGGATGCGATCTGTTTTGTGACCTATTATAACCACGCCTTTTCGAAGGCGGATCGCGGCCTCTTGGCCCAGCTGGGCCGCATTAAAGACAGCTTTGCTCTCGATAAAATGTTCTTTATTATCAATGCTTCTGATCTCGCTTCAAGCGAAGAAGAACTAGATGAGGTTAAAGCACATGTCGTTCAAAATCTGCGTGCCGGAGGTTTGCGGTCTCCGAGAATCTATGCTTTGTCCAGCTTGCTTGCTCTAGAAGCTAAAACTCAACATAATCACGATCTTTATGAAACCTCCCGCTTCAATGAATTTGAGCAAGCATTATCCAGCTTTGCTGGTGATGAGCTTCCTCAGCTTTCACTTAACGCAGCTGCTGAGAGCATCGCATCGGTTCGGCGCCGGGCTGAGGAATGGCAGAATCTGGCTTCCAAGGCGGCGAGCGAGCGTGAAGCCGGGTTAAAAGAACTGCAGGAACGGCGGCAGTTCGCCATGAAGCGGTTATCTCTTTTGGAGACTGAGGAACGTCCTAGCAGAGATCTTATTCATGAAAGTGAAGAACTGATCTATCATGTGTGCCAGCGGATTAGCTTCTCCTTCAACAGAAATTTTCAGGAATCTTTTCATCCCTCCTTACTGCGTGAGGATGCAGGGAATTTAAAAGCCATTTTCTCTGCCTGTGGTGCCGAACTAATGCGTACTACTCAGCGCGAGCTTGAGCAAGAGCTATGGGCAACAACGCTGCGGCTAGAGAGCACGGGACGCAGGCTTGTACATGAAGCTGCTGAAGCGGCAGCTACAGAGCTACTCTTTTCCACGGAGGAATTTCATCTTATGGAGAATGAGGAGCAGGCTTGGCCATCTCCTAAGGATCTGGAATGCCAGCTTCAGCCTGTGCAGTGGTCCGCTTTATGGGGCCATTTCAAATCCCCGCGTTATTTCTTTGAGGGAACTGGGCGGGAATTAGTCAAAGGTGCGGCAGAGCCGCTTTTGAAAGAAGCGGTTAATCTTGCAGCGGCAGTGCAGAAGGAAAAATTAATTGCTCATTACGTCGAGAATATCAGCAGAGAATTAAAATCTGCTGCCGAAAGCCTGCAAGAAGGGCTTGCGGAGCAAGAGAAAGCGATGTTAGATCTCCTTAAAGGGGGTGAGACTGCAGATCATTGGGGCCAAATAAGCCACCAATTATCACGTCTAGAACAAACTTTCGTTGATAAAGTCGACAAAGTTCTGTGAAGTTTGTAGGAAAATGTCGAAGAACACTTGCAATCTGGCGTATGATGGATGAAAATAAAGAAGCCTGAAAATATACAATGAAACTGTTACGTTTTCTGAAATTCATAAAAACGAGACAGTCAATTTGCCGAAAGAGGTTGGAATCGACAATGTGGGGAGCTCCTTTTTCAGCTCAAAGCCGCAAGCTGTTGCTGCTGGGCAGCGGGGAACTGGGTAAGGAAGTCATAATTGAAGCTCAACGCCTTGGCGTAGAGACCGTAGCTGTAGACCGTTATACCGATGCACCGGCGATGGGTGTAGCTCATCGTTCACATGTAATTGATATGCTGGATGCAGAGGCGCTGAAAGCGCTGATTCGCTCTGAGAAACCGGATGTCATTGTTCCGGAGATTGAGGCAATTGCCACTCATGCTCTTCAAGAGCTTGAAGAAGAAGGCTTTTTCGTTGTTCCGACGGCGCGGGCGGCTCGGCTGACCATGGACAGAGAAGGGATTCGTCGTCTTGCGGCTGAAGACCTTGGACTGCCAACCGCTGATTACCGTTTTGCGGATAGTCTGGAAGAGCTGCAACAAGCTATAGCCGAGTTAGGCACTCCTTGTGTCATTAAGCCGATTATGAGTTCTTCTGGCAAGGGTCAGAGCGTATGCAAAAGCCCTGAAGATGCAGAAAACTGCTGGAACACTGCTTTGGATGGAGCGAGAGCTAAAGGGACACGGGTTATTGTGGAGGCTTTTGTTACTTTTGAGAGCGAGATTACTCTTTTGACGGTGCGATCTGTGTCTGGTACGGTATTTTGCCCACCTATTGGACATATTCAGAAGGATGGAGATTACGTGGAATCCTGGCAGCCTCACTTTATGAAGCCAGAGCTGCTTGAAGAAGCGCAATCTATTGCAAAAGCAGTAACGGATCAGCTCGGAGGTTTCGGTATTTTTGGAGTGGAACTTTTTTTGACAGATCGAGGCGTATTGTTCAGTGAAGTGTCACCTAGACCCCATGATACGGGGATGGTAACGATGGCGACGCAGGATTTATCTCAATTTGCAGTGCATGTCAGAGCTATTCTTGGTTTTCCTGTCCAGTCAGTACAATTGCTGACACCTGGTGCCTCAGCTACGCTGAAGGCTGATGGAGAAGGACGAGCCTTTGCTGTGACCGGAATTGGTGAAGCTTTGGAACTGCCTAGGACTCAGGTTCGCGTATTTGGTAAACCGGAAGTTCGTCCTGGTCGGCGGATGGCAGTAGCGTTAAGTGCGGCGGAAGATGTGGAAATCGCGCGGACGATAGCCAAGCAGGCGGCGTCTATGCTAAAAGTGGAGGTATATGAGGATGAACAGTAGTACCATGGCACCTGTACTGGAAATTCGCAAATGCGGCTTGAATGATCTGGAGAGAGTTACAGCGCTTCTGCGGGAATTCGGCTATCCAACAACGCTAAGCGTGATGAAAGAGAGACTGGAAAGCATGGAGAACAGCAATCTCCAATGCACACTTGTAGCAGAGCTGAACAATGAAGTTGTGGGTATGATCGGCCTTAGACAGGTAAGCTCGTATTACAAACAGACAGATTGTATCACTGAGATTACTGCACTTATCGTATCAGAAGAACTCAGAGGAAACGGACTCGGTAAAAGACTTGTGGCCGCAGCAGAAGAATGGGCACGTGAGCAAGGTTGCTGCCAGCTTTTCCTTAGAAGTGGCAACCGCGTAGAACGCGCACCGGCACATGCTTTTTATCGTCATATCGGTTTCGAAAAGACAGCAGGCTATCGCTTTAACAAAGCGTTGCTATAATACTTATAGGTTACCGATCATCCCCATCCCAGCTACGGCGGGATGGTTTTTTTTTGCTCTGGAACTCTTTTTTTTATATGTATTTAATATATTAATACCTAAAACTATTTAAATAACTTAACCATAGATGGATTGGTTTGAATCATATACAATAAAATTTATGACATCTAAAACGTTTCCAAAGAGGGATGAGACATGTATAAGCTAGTTCTTGCTGAAGATGAAGAAGACGTTAGGGAAGGCGTTATCGGGCAGATTGACTGGGAGCGTTACGGATTTGAGATTGTCGAGCAGGCGGAGAATGGACGGGAAGCTGCGGATGCCATAGACCGTTTGCTGCCGGATGTGGTAGTTACCGATATCCAAATGCCTTTTATGAATGGACTTCAGCTGGCTGAATGGATTCGTAGTCATCATCCTAACACTAAGATTATCATTTTGACTGGGTATGATGAATTTGAATATGCTCAGAAGGCGATAAAATTGCAAATTGATGAGTATATTTTGAAACCGTTCTCTTCACAGGAATTAATTGAAGTATTGCTTAAGGTTAGAGCCACTATCGAGGCTGAAATTGCAGAAAAAGAAAATGTATTTGTACTCAGTGAGCATTACCGGAAAAGTCTGCCTGTGTTAAGGGAGCAATTTTTATCGTCCCTTATTTCGCGTAGATTGCGTACGGATGAAATTGCTGAGAAAAGCACTGAATATGGCATAAAATTAACGGGACGGTGGTTTCAGGCTTCGGTAATTAGTGTGGATTATATTCGTCCTGAGCGGGAATCTGCTGGGGGTGCAACAGGCGGGCAAATTTCTTTACGAGACACTGGTGAAAAGAATTTACAGCTATTCGCTGTGCTGAATATTGCTGAAGAAATATGCTCGAAGCATGGTTTTGGAAGGGTGTTTATTCATCGTGATGAGGTCGTATTGCTCACAATCCATGAAGAAGGGGAAGAAACTGATATCACTGGAAAGACTTTTGAGCTTCTTGAAGAAATCCGCCAGAACGTACAGCGTTTTCTGAAGCTGACGGTAACGGCAGGCTCCGGAACGGTCTGTTCATCGCCTGCTTTGTTATTTAATTCTTTTGGGGATGCCTTGCAGGCATTAGATTATCGGCTTATTCTCGGCAATAACCGGGTGATCTGGATTGAGGACGTTGAGTCACGTTCCAGCACACTGCTAACCTATGATGAACTAACCCAGCAATCCTTAATCCGGACGATTAAACTAGGTACGGTGCAAGAACTCAAAGAGGTTGTTGAGGAGTTATTTGCCGGTCTTGACGCAGAGCAGGTGTCTACACAGGATTATCAGATTTTTTTGCTGGAGATTTTTACATCTATCCTGCGAGTGGCTAAAGAATCCGGCAGTGAAGCTGCAAAGTATATTGGTTCTGGCATTTCGTCGCTAACTGCCATCAATAAATTTAATAGTATGGCCGAAGCCAAGCAATGGATTATTGCAGTCTGTAGCGGTTTAATGGATACGATTGCATTAGAACGTCAATCCTCCTATAAGCTGCTTATTGATGAAGCTAAAGAATATATACGCAGCCACTATGTTAAATCTGATATTTCCATCGGCAAGGTTTGTCAGCATTTACATATAAGTACCGGCTATTTTAGCAGTATTTTTAAGAAGGAAATGAAAATGACGTTCGTTAGTTATCTTTTGCAAATTAGGTTAGAGGCAGCCAAGGAACTTTTGCGGTCCACGGAGCTGAGGGCTTTTGAAATCGCAGAAAAAATAGGTTTTGCCGATCCTAACTATTTCAGCTTTTGTTTCCGCAAAAAATATGGCCAATCTCCTAAAGAGTATAAAAACAGCTCCAGAGGAGGGTAAAGATGCTGAAGGATAAACCTTATTCCTTTCCTCTAAGACCGCAGCATCCCAAAGGCGGAAAACGTCGGTTGTCCTCCAAGCTCCGAAGCATTCAAGTTACGATTACACTCACTTTTACATCTGTTGCCGTGCTGGTAGCTGTCGTTGTCAGCCTTATGCTGTACAACAAGTTTGCCAAGACCGCAGAAGAGAATGCCAATATGAATATGCAGCAGATCATTGAGCAAGTGAATTACAATCTGGGTCTTTATGTTAAGGGAATGCGCAATATTTTTGAGACAGCGGAGGAGCAGATTACGAATAGCCCTTCCGTGGATTCCGCTTTATTGACGGAAAGAATGGCTATGCTAATGGGGAGCAGAGAGGATCTGGTCTCGGCGGCTGTTTTTACACCACAGGGGAAATATGTCGTGGGTACACCCGGTCAGAAGCTGCGCAGCAACACACAGCTGGAGACTCAGAGCTGGTTTACGACGGCGCAAAGAACATCAGAGCTCTCCTATTCCGCACCTCATATTCAGAATTTGTTCAAAGGTCAATATATCTGGGTCGTGTCTATCAGCAAATTAATTCAATATAAGGAGAACGGAGTCTTAAAAACCGGCATCCTGCTGATGGATTTTAACTTTCGAACCATTGATGAGCTGAGCAAGCAGGTTAAGCTTGGCAAAAGAGGATACGCTTACATCCTCGATCAGCTAGGAAATATTGTGTACCATCCCCAGCAGCAGCTGATTTACGCTGGCTTAAAATATGAGAATGTGGAGCCAGTACTGGAATATGCTTTTCGTAGCTATTTGGATGAGTCTACGGGTGAAAAACGGTTTATCACCGTAAGAACACTGGAACAGACAGGCTGGAAGATCGTGGGCGTGGCTTATTACGATGAGATTGTAACCACCAAACGTGATCTAAACACTTTTTTATCCTGGTTTTTAGCGGTAGTCATTTTATGCGTAATTATTGTATCCGTCTTTTTGTCTGCACGTATTGCCCGCCCTATCCGCAAGCTGGAACGGACGCTTCAGCAGGTGGGCGAGGGGGATCTCAACACCCGAATAGATGTCAGTGGGGCGTATGAGGTGGAACAGCTGTCCAAACGGTTTAACCTTATGCTGCAACGTATCCGTCAACTGATGGATCAGATTATTTATGAACAGGAAACCAAACGTAAAGGTGAGCTTGAAGTACTGCAATCCCAGATCAATCCGCACTTTCTGTACAATACCTTGAATTCTGTGATCCGGCTCGCTGAACGCGGCAAGACTGAGGAGGTAGTCACGATGATTCAGTCCTTATCGAAGTTTTTCCGGATCAGCCTTAGTAAAGGGAATAATATGATTACCGTGCAGGAAGAGCTTGATCATGTTCGTCATTACCTTGTGATTCAGAGCTTTCGGTTCAAAAATAAGTTCCGCTACGAGATTGAGGCTCAGGATGAAGTGCTGCAGTGTCAGACGATTAAGCTAATTTTACAACCTATTGTGGAGAATGCCCTGTATCACGGGATTGAAATGATGCCTGATGAAGGTTTTATTTCGATCCAAGCGGAGCTGAAGGATGATCTTGTCGTCATTCGCATTCGTGATAATGGACTGGGTATGTCCGAGGAGACTATGAAGGTTCTTTTGACTGGCGGCAGTAAGAGTATGCATGGCTCCGGGGTAGGCGTTAGAAATGTAAACGAGCGTATTGAGCTGTATTATGGGCGTGATTATGGTCTTTCTTTTGAAAGTGAAATTGAAGAAGGCACTACGGTTACTCTTATCTTCCCGGCACTCGCAGCAGGCGAGGGCAATCCTGGACATGAGGAGGATGAGACATCGGTATGAGAATCGTTCGTTTTTGGCTAACCCTGCTGGTATGTGTGGTGTTATGGACAACCATCACGTCTTGTTTCAATTCGGCACCTAATTATATCAACACGAACAAAACCCGCAATATTCATCTTATTGTAAAAATGAACAAAGGCGACTATTGGAATACAGTTAGATTGGGTGCAGAAGCCGCGGCACAGGAATTTAATGTGAAACTAACGTTCAAAGCTCCGAATGCTGAGAGTGATATTGCGGAACAGGTCAGAATGGTTGAGGACTCCATTAAAGAAAAAGCGGATGTTATTATTTTAGCTGCCAGCAGCTATATGGGACTTGCACAAGTGGTTGATCGGGCGGCATATTCCAAGATTCCCGTATTGTCTGTGGATGCAGAAGTCGGTTCGGCCAGAGTAAGAGCCTATGTGGGTTCAAACGGCTATGAAGCGGGACAAAAGTCTGCAGAAAGACTCATTCAGCTGCTAAATGGATACGGGGAGGTCGGCATCATTAACTTCACAAATTCATCTTTGGGGGCGGAGCAGGAGTCTTCAAACGGCATTGAATATGGTGCTAGGGACGCGGAGGAGCGGGAAAAGGGATTTTTAAATTACGCTGCCCGATATCCGAACATACAGGTAGTAGAGATTTCTTATACCACTTCGAGTATTAGTGATGCTGAAGAACTGACACGGTTAATGCTGCTGAAACATCCAAATCTTCGCGGGATCGCCAGCTTGAATGAGACAGCTTCACAAGGGGCGGCAAAAGCTATCCAGAGCCGAGGGCTGCATAATATTAAAATGGTTGCTTTCGACAGCTCCCCGTCAATGATGGAGTTGCTGCAGGAGGGTACGGTTCAAGCGACCGTAATCCAAAATCCTTTTAGTAACGGGTATTTAGCCGTAAAACATGCCGTTGAGGTAATCGAAGGAATGGATGTTCCTGAACGTGTCGATACGGGTACTAAACTCATTGATTTGGACAATATGCTGTGGCCTGAGAATCAGAAATTGTTATTTCCCTTCGTCAGATAGTGGACGGTTTATTTTTGAAAAGACGAATGCCATCCTTAAAATGGGAGGTATTCGTTTTTTGGGTTCAGTAGAATTTTTATAAAAGTGAGTAGGATTTTATATTCGAAACCGTTTTCACCTAAGGCATAATATGGATGTGCCCGAGAGAATTCAGGGTTAAACCAAAAAAAAGAAGTATAAACAGGAGGTCAATGAATAATGAAAAAAATCACTTCCGTTCTTTTAGCAAGCGCAATACTGGGTGCCGCCCTGGCAGGCTGTGGCAATAGCAACAATAATGCAGACAATGGTAAAGCTACCAACGCACCAAAAACTGAAAATGCGGGCTCTTCCACTGAAACGCCAAAAGTAGGGGTTGCCATTTACAAATTTGACGATACCTTCATGACAGGTGTTCGTAACGCAATCGACACTGCTGCCAAAGGCATTGCTACTGTAGATATCGTAGATAGCCAAAATTCCCAACCCACACAAAATGACAAAGTTGACTTGTTCATCACCAAAAAATATAAAGGCATGCTGATCAATCCGGTTGACCGTACTGCGGCTGGCGTTATTATCGAAAAAGCAAAAGCGGCAAATATTCCGGTGGTCTTCCTGAACCGCGAGCCGCTGCCAGAAGATATGAAGAAATGGGATAAGGTTTATTATGTAGGCGCTAAGGCAGAAGAATCCGGAACTATGTCCGGTCAACTGATCGTGGATTACTGGAAGGCACATCCTGAAGCGGATAAAAACGGCGATGGTGTCCTCCAATACGTAATGCTAAAAGGCGAACCGGGGCACCAAGACGCTGAGCTTCGTACTACTTACTCCATCCAAGCAATTGAAGATGCCGGCATCAAGGTAGAAAAGCTGGCTGAAGATACTGCGATGTGGGACCGCGTAAAAGGGCAAGAAAAAATGGCAGCGTTCCTTGGCTCCCATGGCGACAAAATTGAAGCTGTGCTTGCGAACAATGACGATATGGCTCTCGGTGCCATCGAAGCTCTGAAAGCTTCAGGTTACTTCACGGGTGATAAATTCATGCCGGTAGTAGGTGTAGATGCTACTGCTCCTGCGATTCAAGCGCTACAAGATGGAACGATGCTTGGTACCGTGCTGAATGATGCGAACAACCAAGGCAAAGCTGCGATCACAGTTGCTGCTCTGCTTGCTAAAGGAGAAACACCTACAAAAGATAACGTAGGCTTTGATATCACAGACAACCAATACGTGTGGATTTCCTATAAAAAGATCACCAAAGACAATATCGATGACGCCAAATAATAACGCTCTAATCTAGATGGAATTCATGATCTTATGGCAGCAACGGGGAGCGGATTTTCGCTCCTCGGATTTCTTTCAGGCAGGGAACAGGATGAAACCGCTGTGCCTCTCATGAAAAAAGAAAAAAGCGTAGGGGGCGTAACAACATGGAAAAAGCTGAGTTTTTGCTAGAAATGAATGATATTACTAAAGAATTCCCCGGCGTCAAAGCGCTGGATGCAGTTAGTTTAAAGGTCAGACCAGGTTCGGTGCATGCCCTTATGGGCGAGAATGGTGCGGGTAAGTCCACTTTAATGAAATGTCTCTTTGGTATTTATTCACCGGATGCCGGTGAGATTTTTTTGGAGGGTGAGAAGACCTCTATCGGAAGCTCAAATGACGCTTTGAAAAATGGGATCTCCATGATTCATCAGGAGCTGCATCCCGTGCCGTTCCGAAGTGTGATGGAGAATATCTGGTTAGGACGTTTCCCAACCAAAGGGATTGGACCTTTTCAGTTTATTGACCATAAGAAAATGTACACTGACACGGAGAATTTGTTTAAAGATCTGGATATCGATCTGAATCCCGAGACATTAGTGGGTAAGCTCTCTGTATCCAAAATCCAATCCATTGAAATTGCGAAGGCTGTCTCTTTTCACTCCCGCGTTATTGTAATGGATGAACCTACTTCCTCCCTGACCAGTGTGGAGGTGGAGCATTTATTTCGGATCATACGGGACCTTAGGAGTAGAGGCGTAGCTATTATTTATATATCTCACAAAATGGAAGAGATTCTCGAGATTTCTGACGAAGTTACCATTATGCGGGACGGTAAAAAAATCGGAACCTGGCCAGCGGCGGAATTGACTACAGATCTTATCATTTCCAAAATGGTCGGCCGTGACTTGACCAATCGATTCCCAGAACGTTTTAACGTGCCTGGCGAAGTATATATGAAGGTGGAAGGATTAACCTCCCCTGAAGAAAGATCGTTTAAAGATGTTTCTTTTGAATTAAGACGAGGTGAGGTTTTAGGGATTGGTGGTCTGGTAGGCGCTCAGAGAACAGAGGTTATTGAAGCATTATTTGGCCTGAGGGCTATCAAATCGGGGACGATTTCTATCGATGGTAAGCGCATTCATATCCAATCTCCCAAGGATGCTAAGAAACACGGAATGGCTTTGCTTACGGAGGAACGGCGTGTCACCGGTATTTTTCCAGTCTTGTCTGTTCATGAAAATGGCGCAATCGCTAATCTGCATCGATACCAGAAACTACTACTTCTACTAGATGGAAAAAAGAAAAAAGAAGAAGTCGATAAAATGATTGAAAAATTACGGACCAAAACTCCAACAACCAAAACGCTGATCATGAATCTTTCTGGTGGGAATCAGCAAAAAGTGCTGCTCGCCAGATGGCTTTTAACCGAGCCCGAAATCCTGCTTCTGGACGAGCCGACTCGCGGTATCGACGTAGGGGCTAAATTCGAGATTTATTCGATTATTGCCGACTTGGCGCAGCAAGGGAAAAGCATCATTATGATCTCCTCAGAAATGCCGGAGCTGCTCGGAATGTCTGACCGTGTAATGGTCATGTCGGAGGGTAGGCTTACCGGAATACTAGAAGGCGAGCAAGCTACGGAAACCGAAGTTATGCGGCTCGCTGCACAGCATTAGGATAGGATTTCAATGATAGTTTTGCTGGGCGAAACTAGATTTGGTTTACGAAGAGAAGTACTCTTCGCGTAACTTTAAGGAGGAACACTACTAATGAACGCTAAAAGAGCCCAATCTTTTATTACTCAAAATGCTATTTATATTGTCTTGGTAATTCTAATTATGGGTATTGCCTTATATGAGCCGGCCTTTATCTCTGTAAATACTTTACGGGACATTCTAATTCAGTCGTCAACACGGATTATCATCGCGCTTGGTGTTGCCTTCATCCTTATCACAGCTGGGACGGACTTGTCTGCTGGACGTGTGGTTGGTTTTACAGCGGTAATCTCTGCATCGATGTTGCAAATTCCGGATTATTCCCGGCGCTTTTTTCCTGATCTGCCGCAGGTGCAAGTGTGGCTTCCGATCCTTATAGCTATTATCGCTGGCCTTCTCTGCGGACTCGTCAATGGTATTGTCGTCTCCAAGCTGAACGTCCCGCCGTTTATCGCAACACTGGGTACGATGGTTATCGTCTACGGCTTGAATTCCTTGTACTTTGACATGGACCCCAACCAATCACAGCCAATTGGCGGTCTGCGTCCAGATTTCACTACAATCGGTTCCGGGTTTATCGGCAAGGGGCAATATTCAATCCCGTATATCGTGCTGATAGCCTTGGGTGTCGCCGCCATCGTATGGGTGGTGTTCAATAAAACCAAGCTGGGCAAGAACATGTACGCTATCGGCGGTAACATGCAGGCAGCTAAAGTATCTGGCATCGATGTTTCCAAGAACTTGATCTACATCTATGCGATTGCTGGAGCCCTTTATGGTTTGGCGGGTGTGCTGGAGGCTGCCAGAACAGGTGGCGCAACCAATAACTATGGTAACATGTATGAGCTTGATGCGATTGCTGCTTGCGTCGTGGGCGGGGTGTCCACAACCGGTGGTATCGGAACAGTGCCAGGTGTTCTGGTCGGTGTTATTATCTTTACCTTAATCAACTACGGCCTGACCTTTATCGGCATCAGCCCTTACTATCAGTTGATTATCAAAGGTCTGATCATCATCGCCGCGGTCGCGTTTGATATGCGGAAGTATTCTTCGAAGAAGTAGCTGTGTGGGGGATGTGTGGTGATTATAGCGTTTGCTATTTATGGCAAACGCTTTTTGGTTTGTTCATTTCGCTTGCGGATATAAGCAACTCGTAAGAATCAGTTCATAAGATACAATTCATATGAACCTATTTAAAGTACAAATTCATAAGTGCCAATTCATATGATGCAAATTAAAAGTACCGATTTATAAGAAGCAATTCATAAGTACCAATTCACAAGTACTGAACGTCGCCCCCTTGCTCCTCGCATAGGAAAACTACGCACGAGCACGAAAACTACCCACAAAAACTAACCAAAAAAACTAACCACAAAAACTATGTATGAAAAACTACCCACAAAAACTAGTTTAATTAGTTAGGGATAAACCAATTTCGCTCCCACTAGTACCATTGGGACCAGCATCAAGTACAGCAATAATATCAACTACGCCAATAATATCAACTACGCCAATAATATCAACTACACCAATAATGCCACTGTCAGCACTGCTAACTACAGCGCTGCTAACTAATGCACCACTAACTACGGTACTGCCAACCACAACACTGCCAACCACAACACTGTCAACCAAAACACGACTAACTACAGTACTAACAACTAAACACAACACCAAAACTACCCACTAAAATGCCACCACGACCAAATAGTGTCACCACCACTAACACACAGATCTTCAATGGCTACTACCAACATGAAACAAACATACCACTAAAACTACCCGCCAAAATGCCACCACGACTAAACAGCGCCAGCAACACTAACATCAACATTACTTACCACCACCAACTTCAATCAACATTGCCACCCCTGCTCCATCAAATCTAATATTCCACCAATAGGACTTACTCCACCCGATAGTTGCACCATAACCGCCACGGTACTACTACAGCATCATTACCATCACCAATTATTATCATCAACACAAACACGGTTATCACAATCCTCTCAACATTAACAGCATGAACACGGCAATCACCGCCACAAATCAATATCAGCAGCAATAACACTACCATCGCCATCAGGAGCACCACGAAAACACATCATATTCATCATAGCTCACCAACAATATCAACAAACTAATTTTAGTAACAGAACAGAAGCACCATGAGGCGAAAGAACGGTATAAATCCCGTAGAATTGGCTGAAACGAGCTACGTGGGGCGAAAGAACGGTATAAATCCCGTAGAATTGGCTGAAACGAGCTACGTGGGGCGAAAGAACGGTATAAATCCCGTAGAATTGGCTGAAACGAGCTAACGTGAAATTATGAGAGGCAAAAATGCCCTAGAATACGCCGAAACGAGCGACGGAGGAGGAAAGAGAGACATTAATGCCCTAGAATACGCCTCCCCCTAACCCCAAAGATCAAAAAGCACATAAACCAACGTTCTCCCATATTCTATAGGCAAATGCCTTTGTTAAAGGGGAGCGACTGGATGTTAAGGATTAGGTTGAATGAGCTGGGGAAAGGGAATGACAATGGTCTGATACAGGCGGATGTATGGAAATGGGATGGCATTGGCTGGAACGAATATATTACTCAGCAGGATGAGGATTTCATACGCACGGAAGAGGAGTTGTTCGTCACGATTCCGGCAGAAGCGGGATTATATCGTGTAGATTACTCTAATAAGCCTTTTGAGGCGCCATACTTATTGCCGGAGTGGGTGGGGGACAATCTGCGGACCACGGGTCTGCATCCGGCGCCGTTTAATCTCAAAGAGGGCACACTTTGGGGATATATTAATGACGAGGGCCGTGTTCAGATTGAACCCCGGTACGAATATGCTGAGGATTTTCAGAAGAATGGTCTTGCCGTAGTTCAGCGAAAAAATAGCAGCGGGCTCATTGACAGCACTGGAAGAGAACGAGTGAAGCCGATCTATTCATTTATTGCGCCTTTTTCGGAAGAGCGCGCGGTCGTGTCGGATGCTAAGGGGTACACTTTTATTGATGAAAAAGGCAAAGAAGTGACGTCCGTCCGGTATGATTATTTGAACTCATTACATGAGGGGCGAGCACTATTTTCAAAACAAAATACGACCGGCGGCCAATCGCTATATGGATATGTGGACGCGCAAGGCAAAGAGGTGCTGCCCGCGATTTATGTAGATGCCAATGATTTTATGAACGGCATGGCTTTGGTTAAAATCAAAGAAGGAGAGTATGCGCTCATCGATCCGGATGGGAACATTCTGCATACGTATAACCATCCTTTCGTTGGAAGTCCGGGAGAAGGTTTACTAGCCTTTCAAGCGACTGAAAACGGTAAATATGGCTATTTAAATACGGATGGTTCTGTAGCCATTCAACCGCAATTCACCTCTGCGTTACCTTTTTCAGAAGGACGTGCGGTGGTGAATACCGCTGAGAATTATGGCAACGCCTACGGGCTGATTGATAAACAAGGAAAAATGATCATCCCGGCAAAATATTATGAAGTATTGCAGCTAGGTGAAGGCAGAGTAGCCATAGGAACGCCTGTATTCCCCAGCCAGCCTTATCGCGGATCACGTTACGTAATTGCAGATGCGGAAACGGGAGCGGTCCTGAGCAATCACACCCTGCTTGGCGTGAACAATTATCAGGAAGGCTTGGCGTCTGTATTTGATGCTAAAGATACTTATTTTATCGATAGAAGTGGAAAAAAGGCAGCCCAGCCCCCAGTTATTCCAGGGGCAGGAACACTCACCCTTAGCGGACGTTTGATAAGAGCAGATGTAGATCAACGCACATCTTATTATGATCGGCAGGGAAAGCAGGTTTGGCGCCAAAATGGAGTCATTCCGCTGAGACCTCCCTATTCCGTAGTGGAGAAGAAATACAAACCGAACAGGGATTATCTGGTGTATTATCCGGTCGTTGAGGGGATTGCAAGTGCGGAAGTTTCGCGAGAGGTTAACGATAAGCTGCGCAAGCTATCCCTTGCTGAAGACGTTGGGAGTGGAGGGATTTCTCAGGACTTTAGTTATAATGGTGATTTTTCAGTCTCTTTCTTCCGTAAAAACCTGCTGGTGCTGGAGCTGACCGGTTATCGTTTTCCTTTTGGAGCAGCACATGGAATGCCTACCAAAATCTATCCGCATATTAATTTGCGCAGCGGCAGGTTCTATAAGCTGGGGGACTTGTTCAAGCCAGGCAGCAGATATGTGGAGAAGCTCAGTAAAATTGTGGGCAAACAGATCGAGAACGATCCACAATATTCATATGTTTTTCCGGATACGTATAAAGGAATTACCTCGGATCAGCCCTTCATTGTAGATAATGAAGCGTTGTATCTATATTTCGCACCTTATGAGATCGCTCCGTATTCTGCAGGTTTTCCAACCTTCCGGATTCCTTATGCGGAAATCATGGGATTGATCTCTACGGAGGGCGAGTTCTGGCAATCGTTCCATTAATCGTCAGGTATCCATAGGTTTGCTGAAGTTGCCGTCCTTTCGGGGAGGGCGACTTTTTTTGCTTTTTCTCGCTTTTTCTCGCGAATAACAGGTAAAATGGTATTTTTAGGCAGGAAAACAGCGGAAGAAAGCGAATGTATCTAGGAATCGGAAATCTTACAGTCAAGACTATTATATGTAAAAAATTAGAAGCGCACATTTGAGAGATTTATGCTACAATGACTGAGGAACAAATTACAACTTTGTAACATTTGTAGATGGTCACTCTAGGCAGAAGCATATATTACACGCAAGAAAAAAGGAGATGGCAGATTGAAGAACAAGACATTAAAAGCAATCATCGGTGGTAGCGTGGCAGCTGTTATGGCACTTAGTATTTCTCTTCCATTGGAAGCAAATGCGGCATCGAATGAATCGACAGTAACAATAAAAGGCACAAGTTATGAGCAAATATTACAATATTTTAAACAAGCTAATCTTGAGGGATTCCCTTTTTCGAATAGCACAATCGTGGTAACTAAGCCGCAAACTGGAACAGTACCAAACAAAGACAACACGACCACAACTACAACTACAAAACCGGTTACAAAGCCAGCAGACACAACTACTGTAACTAAGCCAACTGATAATACAACTACAACAGGTGCTGTGAGCAATAAAGGAACCTATGTTCAGCAAATCGTAACGCTGGTAAACAAAGAACGTGCAGCAGCTGGTTTGTCACCTGTAGCTGGATTGGACAGCCTGCACAAAGTTGCCGCTACAAAAGCTACAGATATGCGTTCGAATAACTATTTCTCACATACTTCACCTACGTATGGTTCACCTTTTGATATGATGAAATCCTTTGGCATCACTTATAAAGCCGCAGGTGAGAACATCGCAATGGGACAAAAAACACCAGAAGAAGTAATGAAGGCATGGATGAATAGTCCAGGTCACCGCGCTAATATTTTGAATGCTAACTTCAATTATATCGGTGTCGGTTATGATAATAATTACTGGGTTCAAGAGTTTATTGGTAAATAATACGAGTAGATGCTTCAGGAAGAAATCGTTCTCCGATGTAAGTCGGGGAGCGGTTTTTTTTGTGTGGTGAAGATTAAAAATGCAACAAAAAAAGAAGTAAGGAACTTGTCCTTACTTCTTCTGTCTAGCTCTATGGGTTATGCAGGGGTCGAACCTGCGACCTGCCGATTAAGAGTCGGCTGCTCTACCAGCTAAGCTAATAACCCGTAATGTCTAAAGAGTCAACGGTGAATATTATATAATGGCATTAATTAAAAAGCCAGTATTTTTTTATTTTCAAAAAAGTCCACACTCGTTCCTCGGCAAAAACACTGTAGCAGCGGGATTTTTTTCTTTGCTAGACATTTGCAAAACTTGTATGGAAGAATTATGTTTATGTAACATAGTTAAGATCTTTGTAAATTGTGGAACAATACATAATAGAACGGCATACGGAGGGATAGCTTTGAAGGATTCGAAATGGACATGGCGCAGCGTCAGCTTGATTTCCATAGTAACAACTATAGTTTTGATGGTTGGTTTAGTTTATGCGGTTAAAGATATTATCTATCCGGTCGGAGAGGTTACCGAGAGCAGCTTGCCTCAGCAAACAGCCGCACCGGTGACGGAGACTGTCAAGCTCCTAAAAATTGTTGCGCTCGGGGATTCGCTAACCAAGGGGACCGGTGATAACACCGGAGAAGGGTTTGTTAAGCGTACGGTTACTGGTTTATCCGCAAAAGGTGTCACCGTAGACTTTTTAGGCAATATGGGGATTAACGGGTTGACTACTGCGGGGCTGTTAAGCAAACTGAACGAAGATGGTGTGGAGTATGCCTTGCGCATGTCGAATGTTGTTCTGCTATCCGTCGGAGGAAATGATCTGTTTAAGGATTCGGATATTCTTGAGAATAATGGGGCGCAACAGGGCAACACAACTTCATCAACCTCTGGGCAGGAGCTGACTCCAGAGTCTTTATTAGCCGCTCTGCCAGAAGCAGCAGCTAGACTGGAGAAGATTCTCGATAAAATCTCACAGATCAATCCGAATGCGCAAGTTTACTATATGGGGCTGTATAATCCCTTTGGCGATATTCCAGAATTACTGGCACCAGGCAATCAAGCGGTAACGAAGTGGAATAATACGGCAATGGATATTATTAATGAGCATAGCAACATGACCTTGGTTCCTACGTTTGACTTGTTTAACAGACATTTGGACAAGTATCTATCCACCGATCATTTTCATCCTAATGGTGATGGCTATCAGCGAATCGGAGAACGGTTCATACAGGCTGTGCAGTAGTATATAGGTGAGTGTTAAATTTTGCAGTAAGATCATGTAGGTAAATGCCCTTTGAGCAAGTACAAACCGAGAAAATGACAGTCACAAGGAGCTAAATTAAATATGACAAAAGCGAATAGTGAAGACTCCGGCACAGTCGTCTTGTCTGTGGACGGGGTACGTAAAAAAATAGGACGAAAATGGATTATAGATGATGTCACTTTCGATGTGAGAAAAGGGGAGATTTTCGGCTTTCTCGGGCCTAATGGCGCTGGGAAGACGACCACGATCCGCATGCTTGTGGATTTGATTCGACCTACTGAGGGCAAGATTACAGTATGTGGGTACAATGTGAACCGAAATCCGGAAAAAGCATTGCAATATGTAGGCTCTATCGTTGAGAATCCTGAGGTATATACCTATTTGACCGGGTGGGAGAATTTGCAGCATTTTGCACGGATGCAGCCTGGCGTAGACAATGAACGTATTAGCGAAGTGGTAGATATTGTTCGATTAGATCAGCGGATACATGATAAGGTAAGTACATACTCGCTTGGGATGAGACAACGATTAGGCATTGCGCAGGCGCTGTTGGGACGTCCACGGCTGCTTATTTTGGACGAGCCGACGAATGGACTTGACCCTAAAGGCATTAAAGAGCTGCGAGAATTCATTCGCAAGCTGGCGGATGAAGGGCTGGCGGTGTTCGTATCGAGCCATCTGCTTAGTGAAATTCAGCTTCTTTGCGACCGTGTAGCGATTATTAGTAAAGGGCGTGTATTGGCAGTAGGTGCGGTAGATGAGCTGATCGCTCGTAATTCGCCGTATGTACTTTGGGAGCTGGAGCCTTTTGCTGAGGCCCGGGAAATGCTGGCTGATCGTTCAGATATTCAAATTCAGAAACTGGAAGACGTCACATTAGATGACTCAATTATTGCCGGGATGGGCCCCAATTCTTTAATAACGATCATGGATCAGGATCTGATCCCCGAGATTGTGGCCGTAATGGTTACTGCTGAAATTGAGGTGAGAGCTGTGCATAAAATTAATCCGACACTGGAACAGCTATTCTTGAAACTAACGGAGGGTGAGAATGTTGAGTAACTTGCTTCCGCTAATCCGTAATGAGTGCTTGAAGATTATAAAAAAGAAACGGTTTTATGTTATACTGCTGATTCTGATTGTACTGGTGCCTATGTTCACCTATGCACAGATGCGTTCAGCCGAACGGAGTCGGGAGAAATTTAATTCCGATTGGCGGCTTGAGATCCAGCAGCAGATTATCGATAATCAAAATTCACTGGGCAGTGACCGGATTCCAGAGGAATGGAAGACTTATCGGCGAATATTTGTACAACAGCTTCAGTATTATCTTCACCATGACGTTAATCCGAATGAACCTAGCGGGGTTACCTTTACCCGAGAATTTATGGATAATTCGGTTACATTATTTATTCCATTGCTCATTATGGCGGTGGCCTCAGATTTGGTCTCGGCCGAAAGGACAACTGGAACTATCAAAATGCTGTTGACTAGGCCGGTCAAGCGTTGGAAGGTGCTCTTTAGCAAAATGACAGCACTGCTAATGTTTGTCTCGCTTATCGTACTTTCCACATTTGCAATCAGTTACTTTATCTCTGGTCTTGCCTTTGGTTTTAAAGGTTTTAACATTCCTGTTTTTACAGGCTTTAAAATCAGTGGTGATTCGCTAGATATGTCTACTGTACATGCAGTGCCCCAGTGGAAATATATGCTTATGCAAGGTGGTTTGATTTGGTTCGTAAGCGTAGTGGTTGCACTGCTCGCGTTCATGATCTCGGTGCTAGTTCGCAGTACTGCGGCGAGTATAGTAGTTATGATGGCAGCGCTGATTGCAGGTAGTATACTGACCAATATGGCCTCTGCCTGGACAACAGCGAAATATTTATTTATGGTAAATCTTGGACTGACCAGCTATTTGTCTGGTACTCCCGCCCCCATTGAAGGGATGTCCTTGTCATTTTCCATGGCTGTGCTGGCAGTATGGGGGGCCGCTTCGGTGATCATTTCATTCGCCGTCTTTACGAAAAGGGATATTTTGAATTAGAATGAACAAAGTGACCAAAACGTTTGTTTGCATTTCTTAGAAATATAGGAGAGTATAATTTCACGTTATATTCTATCCTTAGGTTTTTGGCAGTAACGGATACCGTTCTTAACATAAAGGACGGCCAAGCCGTTTCTTCTTAGTATAGAGAAAAGAAGGAGGAGCATGAATGCTCGAACAGATCGATATGTTTGCTGAAGTTTCTAATAACGGCGAGAATGGCCGTACTGGATACGATGCTGACGACATTCAAGTGCTCGAGGGTCTGGTTGCAGTACGCAAACGACCTGGCATGTATATCGGCAGTACGAGTTCTTCAGGACTACATCATTTAGTATGGGAAATCGTAGATAATGCCGTAGATGAGCATTTAGCCAAGTATTGTACAAAGATTGACATACTGCTTCGCAAGGATGGCTCGGTAACCGTTAGCGATAATGGACGGGGGATCCCAACTGGAATGCATAAGACAGGGGTACCTACCCCGCAAGTTGTATTTACAATTTTGCATGCGGGCGGTAAGTTCGGTGGATCGGGTTATAAAAAATCAGGCGGTTTGCATGGCGTAGGGGCTTCTGTCACAAACGCTTTGTCTGAATGGCTCGAAGTAGAGATTTATCGTGAGGGCAAAATCCATCGGCAGCGGTTTGAGTACTGGGTGGACAAGAAGGGCAAGGAGCATGTTGGCGAACCTGTAACTGGTCTTGAAGTTCTGGGTAACACCAATAAAACGGGTTCGAAAATTACTTTCAAGCCAGATATTCGTGTCTTCCCAAATGGAATTGCTCTGAATTATGACACGCTGGCAGAGCGGGTTCAGGAGATTGCTTTTCTGAATTCCGGTCTGCGTATTACACTGCAAGATGAGCGGAGCAACCGTCAGGATGAGTTCTTTTATGAAGGTGGAGCCAGTCAATTTGTGCAGTTCCTCAACGAAGGTAAGGATGTTCTCCATGATGTTATTCATTTCAGTGCAGAAAAGGATGATATCGAGGTAGAAGTAGCTCTGCAATACAACGGAGGCTACACAGAAACCTTGGCTTCCTTCGTAAACTCCATTCCAACTCGCAGCGGAGGCACACATGAGACCGGCTTTAAAACTGCGTACACTCGTGTATTAAATGAATATGCCCGCCGCACGCAATTGCTTAAAGAAAAAGATAAAAACCTGGAAGGTAATGATCTGCGGGAAGGCATGATGGCAGTTATCAGTGTGAAAATGTCCGAGGTTGAATTTGTTGGACAGACGAAGGATCAGCTTGGCAGTGCTTCCGCCCGTAGTGCAGTAGATTATATCGTTTCTGAAAATATGGCGCGTTTCTTGGAAGAGAATCCACAAGTTGCGCAGAGCCTGCTGAAGAAATCGATTCAAGCGTCGAAAGCCCGGGAAGCGGCACGTAAAGCCCGCGATGAGATCCGCACAGGCAAGAAACGCAGCGAAAGCTCGAATCTTGGCGGTAAGCTGTCTCCTGCACAATCAAAGGACGTTACACGTACGGAGCTGTTCATCGTGGAAGGTGATTCCGCCGGTGGTTCGGCTAAGCAAGGCCGTGACTCTAAGATTCAAGCGATATTGCCGCTAAAAGGTAAACCGATGAATCCGGAGAAAGCTAAGCTGCTGGACATCCTGAAGAACGACGAGTATAAAGCAATTATTTCTACAATAGGTGCTGGAATTGGTCCGGATTTCACCGTCGAAGACAGCAATTATTCTAAAATTATCATTATGACCGATGCCGATACCGATGGAGCGCATATTCAGGTGCTGCTGCTGACATTTTTCTATCGTTATATGAAGCCTTTATTAGATGCAGGTAAGGTCTTTATCGCTCAGCCTCCGCTTTATAAGTTGACCCGCAAAACGGGTAAGCTGGAGACCGTAAGGTATGCCTGGAGTGATGAAGAGCTGCAAAATTACTTAAAGGAATTCGGCAAAAACTTCGAGCTTCAGCGTTATAAAGGATTGGGCGAGATGAACCCCGATCAGCTGTGGGAAACAACGATGAATCCAGAGTCGCGTACGCTGCTTCAGGTACAGATTGAGGATGCCGCTAAGGCGGAGCGCCGTGTTTCAACACTTATGGGTGACAAAGTCGATCCACGTAAACGCTGGATTGTTGAAAATGTCGATTTCACCGAAATTGTAGAGTAATGTCAGTGCTGCAAGTGACGATAATCCCGATTTTCTAAGAGCTTGGTGATTTATGGGACCTAGGGGGATTTTGGAACTGTAGGAGCGATAGTGCCCGGAATTCCAAAAATCTCTGAAGTACCTGAGACTCACCACACTATTTTAAAACGGGCAGTTTGAGGAACAGAAGGTGAGCAAAGTGAGTAGTTTATCAGAACAATTTTTGCCGGCATTTCTGGAAGAGGTCGTCGGTGACCGCTTTGGTCGGTATTCCAAATATATTATTCAGGACCGGGCAATCCCTGATGTCCGTGATGGACTTAAACCCGTGCAGCGCCGGATTCTTTATGCGATGTACGACTCCGGCAACACCCCTGACAAGCCATACCGCAAGTCAGCCAAAACTGTCGGAGATGTAATGGGTAATTACCATCCACATGGTGACTCCTCTATTTACGATGGTATGGTACGTATGGCACAGCCTTGGAAAATGGGGCATGTGCTAGTTGACGGTCACGGCAACTGGGGCTCCATGGACGATGACCCAGCAGCGGCAATGCGTTATACAGAGGCACGGCTGTCTCCCATTGCAATGGAGATGATGCGTGATATCGAGAAGCGGACGGTCTTGTTTAAAGATAACTTTGACAATACCGCCAAAGAGCCTGTTGTGGTTCCTTCCCGGTATCCGAATCTGCTCGTAAATGGCACGAGTGGGATTTCTGCTGGTTTTGCCACTGAAATTCCGCCACATAATCTGCGTGAAGTAATTGACGCTTGTATCGCAGTGATGCAGAAACCAAATATTGAGCTGGAAGAAATTATGACCTTCATGAAAGGTCCGGATTTCCCTACAGGCGGCACGATCATGGGCGGAGACGGCATCATGGATGCTTACCGCACAGGTAAAGGCCGTATTTACCTGCGCTCCAAAACAGAGATTGAGAATATGCGGGGCGGCAAGCAGCAAATCGTGATCACGGAAGTACCATTCCAGATTGTAAAATCACGGCTGGTTACTTCCATGGAGAATATTCGGCTGGAGAAAAAGATCGATGGCATTGCCGAGGTTCGTGATGAGAGCGGCCGTGAGGGACTGCGGATTGTAGTCGAACTCAAAAAAGAGGCTGATGCTCAAGGCGTGTTGGCGTATCTGCTCAAAAAAACCGATCTTCAAATCACCTATAACTTCAATATGGTTGCTATTGTTAACAAAGCACCTCAGCAGCTTGGTCTAAAAGCCATCCTGGAAGCTTATATCGCCCATCAGCGTGAAGTTGTGACTCATCGCACCCAGTTCGATCTGGAACGCGCTGAAGACCGTGCTCATGTCTTAGAGGGCTTAGTTAAAGCACTAAACATCCTGGATGAGGTTATCGCTGCGATCAAAGCTTCGAAAAATCGTCAGGATGCTCAGAACAATCTCGTATGGATGTTCGGCTTCAGTGAACGCCAAGCCGATTCGATTCTTACTTTGCAATTGTATCGTCTGACCAATCTGGAGATCACTTCACTCCAGAAAGAGTTAGATGAAATGATGGCAAAGATTACACATCTGCGCGGTATTTTGGATAGCGACAAAAAGCTAGTTGCTGTAATTCGTAAGGAACTGCTGGAGATTCGCGACAAATACGGCATTGATCGCCGTTCTCTGATCCAAGGCGAAGTCGAGGAGCTCAAGGTTAGCCTTGAAGCGCTGGTCAATGCGGAGGATGTGCTCGTTGCTCTTTCAGCAGATGGATATATTAAGCGGACTAGTATGCTTTCCTTCACCCGTTCTGGTGGGGAGCGTCATACCTCAGGCGTCAAAGAAGGCGATCATATCGTCAGGCTGCTGGATGTAAATACCCGTGACAGTCTGCTGGTATTTACCCGCAAAGGGCAATACTTCTTGCTTCCTGTGCACCAGATCCCGGAGTTTAAATGGAAAGAGCCTGGTACAGCGATTGTGAATGTTATTGGATTGTCTAAAGGAGATGGAATCGTTAGTGTGATTCCGGTGAATAATCTAGATGATCCGCAGCAGAGCCTTGTGTTTGTCACCCGTCGGGGTCAGGTGAAGCGTACAGAGCTCAAGGAATACTCTACAAGCCGTTCTGGAGCTGTAGCGGCCTGTAAGGTAGCCGAGGGTGATGAGATCATTACAGTGGCTTCTAGTACGAATGACAAGGACATTGTGCTGGTCACCCGTGAGGGAATGAGTATCCGATTCCATGAGAATGAGGTTAACCCTATGGGTCGCGTTGCATCCGGCGTAAGAGGAATTCAGCTGCGCGAGGGCGACGAGGTGATTTCCTGCTTCTGGGTCAGCGAAGATGAAGGCGAAATCCTTGCCATTTCTGATATTGGTTATGCGAAACGTTCATTACTTGTGGATTATCCATCACAAAGCCGTGGTGGCAAAGGAATGCCAACCTTCGAATTCAAGGAAGGCAAACGAATACGTCCAAATGGCAGCAGGTTAGCAGGGGCTTTCTATTGCAAGGAGCCATTAGAACTGAATGCCGTTACCCGTGAGAATGCCCACCATACGTTCTCCTCTGAATCAGCGCCGCTGGGCGAGCGTCGTTCTACAGGCAAACAGATTGTAGCTGTGGAGAAAAAGGATGAGATCATAAATCTTTTCCCATCAGTTCATTAAAACTAGCGATTAACAAGTGATTTTATAACGGCGTTTAGTCCGCTCTTTTGGAGGGTTGACTAAGCGTCGTTTTTTATTTTTTTATGCTGAAGGTCTGGCAGATTTATTTTTTCTTCGTTTGCAGGAAATGGAAGTTGTTTCGCGAAAATGTAGATATACCGGATAGAACCGCGAGGAAAGGAAGGAATAAGTGTGCATGCTTCTGAATTCAGTAAAATTTGGCATAAGATTTTAAAAGATTATAAATTACATATGGACAGTAATCTTGCTCCAACGCTGACGGATGCCCAACTTACTGTACTTGAACTGCTTCAGGAACGCGACGCCATGAAGCCTTCTGATCTGGCTCCACATTTGGCGACCAGTCCTGCAGCGGTTACGATGTTACTTGATCGGATGGAGAAGCATGAGCTTATTGTGCGGGAAAGAGATGCTTCGGACCGGCGGATTGTATGGGTGAGTATAACGGAGACTGGAATGGAAGAAACTGCACGGGGTCTAAAGATCCGCAGTGATTTTTTTGCGGAAGCGCTTGATCCGATCTCCTCTCATAACCAACAGTTACTGCTCTACTTAATGGGCAAAATGGTTGTGACAACTACACCGGAGGGTTCTACACCTTGAAGCAAATAGCTTGGCTGTATCACTACTATGATGAATCTACAGGTCCATTTCAAAATCTGTCTGATCTGCCATCCCAAGAAGCGGAACAGGTTCTGAATGATCTACGTCAGCGTAATAAAGGTTTTGCGAGTAAGCGTTCAGCAGATTATCTAGATATTCGCCGGGGTCTTGAAGCAAAGGCCAGGGAATTATTTATAATAAAAGGTGGTAAGCCTTCTAGAGCCTGTCCGCATTATATGACGCTGGGAGAATGTCCGTGGTTATTAGACTGGTATCCTAGAGGTAAAAGCCTGTAAATTACTATTGAGCAGTTTGATCCTGCTTCGATCAGTTTCACTTACGGGGATTTGTTTCCTACTATGAGATATAAAGATGGCAAACCTTATCGCAATCAAGTTTATACATGGGACGAGATTATAGATGTAATCGATAAATTCGGTATGCCACAGGAATGGAATGCCAATGGTGACAAGGGACCTGAACGATATATTGAGGTTCAAATTTGGGATGATAAGCCTTTAATAAATATGATAGGGTATTAGATTTGGATCTACACCCCATTTAGAATATATGTATAAAGAGCCGATGGAAGCAATGCGGAAAATGTTGAAGAAGATAGAGGCGTTTAGAAGATTAGATGAATGTAGAAATACATAGAAATATATAGATATATATAGAAGTATATAGATATATATAGAAGTATATAGAAACATTTAGAAGCGTTTGAAAGTATATATAGGTATTTAGTGGCATCTAGAAGTAAGAGAAACATGTAGAGGTATCTAAATGTATTTAGTTGTATTTTGTACAGCTATTATTTGTAAATTACTCGAGCATTGAGATATAACTGTATTTTATACAACTATTTTCTTGATTTACTTCTCTTTTTACAGTTTCCCTGATTTTTAGTTGTAAAGAGTACACTTAAAATCCGACCTACTGTTTTTTTATTCGGAATAAGTGTATAGAGTGCAGTTATCTTACTTTCATTTCAGATTCCAACTAGGATCCACTACTGTACCACTACTGTACCACTGCTGATCCATCGCTAAACAGAGCGGTGGACCGTTAGCTAAGTTCAGGCTGGAAGGTGGAAAGGATGTTTAATCTCTCAAAATGATGTTTAATCTCGAAGGGATGTTTAATCTCAAAGGGATATTCCATGCCCGGCTGGAATAATCGGACTAAGCATTCGTGCGGAGCTAAGAAGAACACTCCAACGTGGACCCTCTTCCCATAGTCTCTGATCAAGTAGCAGACGCAGAACCAAAAACAAGGCAGTGATTCTCCACTAACCGGAGAATCACTGCCTTGTTTTAAATAACAGGGTTTGTTTCATTGCCTAAAAAGCGCTGCTTCAGGACAGCCCTTCTTGTAGTGTTTCACGCGGCCACAGATCCCAAGGATGGGTTTGTGGGGGCAGAGAGATGAGTTCCACTTCTTCTTTAGTAACAGGGTGAGGGAATCCTACAAGTGCTGACCATAACGCAATTTGTTGCCCCGGTCTGTTCACTGAAGCCCCGTACTTCTGATCACCGTATAATGGACAGCCGATCGAACTCAGCTGCACCCGAATTTGGTGGGAACGCCCTGTAAGTAAATCAATCTTAAGCAGGCTGTATCCTTCTGCACTGTCAAGCACTGTGTAATCCAGAATTGCTTCCTTGCCGCCGGGAGTTCCTTTTCGAACCACAGTGACGGTGTTACTCTTTGCGTCTTTAAGCAGCGTATCTGTAAGACGGCCACGAGTGGCTGGCGGTTTACCATGCACGACTGTTAAATACACCTTATGAAAGCCGTGAGTACGGACACTCTCGGATAGTCTTGAAGCCGCTTTGGAAGTCTTGGCAAAAATCATTGCTCCCCCAACCGGTCGATCCAAACGGTGGACCAGACCTATATAGACGTTGCCGGGTTTGTTGAAACGTTCCTTCACATCTTCTTTCAGCAGGTTCAGCAGGTCAGGATCGCCTGTTGCATCCTCCTGAACAGGAATATTCACGGGTTTTACAATCCCCAGAAGATGGTTGTCTTCGTATAACACTTCAAAGCGTTGTGATCCGCCGCTTACAGCCTCATTGTTGCCGGAACTATGCTGTGTCATGGCTTACGCCTCCCAGCGACCCAGGATACCACATGGCAGGTTCATGCCGGAGGAGGTGATCGGAAGACCAATTTCGCCGGAGGTAAGTTTTCCGCCATAACGTTTGCCCATGGTCATGGACAACATGTTGCGCAGTACAGTTGGAGAAATTCCAGTGGTGTAGGAATTAATGAGCGTGAACAATGGGTTGTCGCTCATAATCTCCATACAGCTCTCAAGGAAAGGGTACAAGCTTGATTCAAGCTTCCACATTTCTCCACCAGGTCCTCTTCCGTAAGAAGGAGGGTCCATAATAATCGCGTCATATTTGCTGCCGCGGCGTTGTTCACGTTGTACGAACTTGAATACATCATCCGTGATAAAGCGGACTGGACGTTCTCCAAGACCAGACAGCTGAACGTTTTCTTTCGCCCACTGCACCATACCTTTGGCTGCATCCACGTGAACGACAGACGCACCGGCACTCGCCGCTGCCACAGTAGCTCCACCTGTGTAAGCAAAAAGATTCAGCACTGAAATTGGACGGTTAGCCGCTGCAATCTTGTCCATCATCCAGCTCCAGTTGGCTGCTTGTTCCGGGAATAGTCCTGTATGCTTGAAGTTTGTAGGACGTAAGTGGAATTTTAATTTACCATAGCTAATCTTCCAATCGTCCGGAATGGTTTTTTTCATTTCCCATTGTCCGCCACCAGCGGAGGAACGGTGATAATGTCCGTGCACATCACGCCATTTAGCGGTCTCATTATTTAGAGGCCAAATAATCTGTGGATCAGGACGACGCAAGATAATATCGCCCCAGCGTTCGAGCTTCTCTCCACCGCCTGTATCAATTACTTCATAGTCTTTCCAATCGCTCGCTATATACATGATTTAATCCATCCTTCAAAAAAATTCATTTAGCCTTTATTGTACAACATTTCACCTGATTGCTACAAACAAATTACACCTCAACCAGCTTCACCAATAATTTTGTCCAATGCTAATGAAGTGTATAATATTCCCATGCTTATGCGGCTATTCAACTGGTGCTGCAAGACTTGATTGTGTATGATCAGATAGTAGAGTTCTTACCCTATTTACGATCGGAGAACTAAAGCTATGTTCAATCTCTCACCGCTGTATTTCCCTATAACTGCAAAACCCAACCACACTAGTGAGTTTCTGCCCAGCCATGCCTTGCAGCCGTTTATTCGCTGTTTTTGGGGTTCTGTAGATGTGGAGTCTATACAACAACCTGAGACGGAGACAATAATTCCGGACACCTGTATGGATATTATTTGGGATTTGGATAGAGAATCAGGCAATACAAACACTTTTTTCTCCGGCATCAATGACACTCCATTTGAAGTCTCTTCAGACAGAAAGCCAGGGGGGAGTTCAACCTTTGGTATCCGGTTTCAGTTCTGGGCGGTTCATTTTTTTGCAGATGATCATCTGCGGAATGTCTTGAATGCACATGTCGATGTAGAACAATATTTTGGCACTTTTAAAAAAGAGCTTGGTCATCTATTGGAGAAAGTAAACTCGATGGACGAAAGGATTGCAGCCGCTGAAGCCTATCTGCTTCGTCGTCTTGAGCGTAGAGGGCGGACTAACGATCGGATGATGAACGCAGTCTATACTATGGTTAAACAAAAAGGGATTGTGACCGCAGAGGATTTGGAGACCAGTTCTAATTTAAGCAGACGACAACTTGAACGGCTTTTTCAAGAATATATAGGTGTATCGCCCAAAAAAACAGCAGATCTCGTGCGGTTTCAGAATGTATGGCGGGAGATGTGTCATTTACCTGGGCAGACAAAGAATATGCAGGATCTTATTTTCGCGTATGGTTACAGTCACCAGTCCCATTTTATCAATAATTTCAAAAAATATGCAGGAAGAACCCCACTTGAAGCCTTGGTCTATGCAGGCCGAAGAATGTCGTAATTTTGCAATACAAAGCGTGTCAACCTTGTTAGACTAAACCCAAGTAAGAAATGAGACATATTATGAGAATGAGAGGGGACAAGTTATGATTTCGTCTTTTGAAGGGACTAACATTTACACTAAAGATACTGAGGTGTCAGCTAAATTTTATACGGAGGTACTAGGAATTCCTATGCCTTTCGAAGGTTACGGTAATTTCGACGGGGCAAAGATTGGTTTTGATAAGAAGCAGCCGGGAATTATTATTTGGGATGCTGCAAAATGGGAAAATCTTACGACAGGTTTTGTTAATTTAGTATTCGGCTGTGATAATCTGGATGAGACATACGAGCAGTTGAAAGCTAAGGGACTGGATTGTCAGCCACCTGTTACGATGGAATATGGCGGTAAAGAAATGAATTTTCGTGATCCTGATGGGAATCACATAACCTTGCTGGAAGGTGCTTATTAAGCTTCTTTTTAAGAAAAATGAGACGGAGCGCAAACCTCAACCGTGTGTAATAACGGGGAGTTTGCGTTTTTTTAACTTTATTTATTGACAATGATAATCATTATCAAATAGAATGAGGTGAAGCGTATATGATTTAAATTTAAGGTGTTAGTAGGGGAGGAACAGGAGTTTATGGCTAAAGTGCTTGTGGCATATGCTAGTTTAACTGGCAACACTGAGGAAATGGCTGAATTGATTGTAGAAGGAATACGCCAAGCAGGCGGTGAGGCTGTTTTGAAGTCGGTCACTGAATGTAATGCGATTGAGATAAAATCATATGAAGGCGTTCTGCTAGGGGCATACACTTGGGGAGACGGAGAGTTGCCGGATGAAGCTCTTGATTTCTATGAGGAGATGGATGAACTTGATTTGACTGCTATGAAGTCAGCAGTTTTTGGTAGTGGAGATACAGGCTACGCCATTTATTGTGGGGCAGTGGATGTTATCGAGGAGAAGCTAAAGGAGCGTGGAGCAGTCATTTTGCAAGATAGCCTAAAGATTGAGTATGGCCCTAATGCTGCCGAAAAAGAAGCCTGCCGTCAATTCGGACGTCAATTCATCGAAGCCTGTATGGCGGTAACCTAAGATGGGTGGGCCAGTGGGAAGTTGGTTTAACAAGCCAAGGGATGTACATAGCCCTCCGTATAAACGGCTGCACGATTATCGCATGGAGCATATTATGCTGGGCGGGACTGAGAATTTAGCTAGCGGAGCTCCAGCGACGGGGCTCCCACGCTGGCGCCAGCAGGTTCAATATGCTGTGGGGCATACACTTAATGACTTCTATAGTCTGTTGCCGGAAGTGCGAAGAGAGACACCTATACAATTTCTGTTAGAGCGCCGGTGGCCTCCTAGGGGAGATGCTTTTCCCTCCCTTTTGCAATATTGGGATATCAAAACGAGTGTAGCTGATGAGCTTATGCGTATCGTTTCAAGCAATCATCTACAGGAGATTCCAGTGATGTTATATGAACAGTGGCATGTCCCAGTTCCAGCGCTGAATTTGGAGTTATCGATGATTACGCAGCTGGCTTGGAACTCTTCAAAAAGTGGCCGAAGCGTGAACATTCAGAAATTTATGGTTAATGGCAATGAGGATATCATCACTGGATTTATGCATATGGCCAATGTTTTTTGCCATCATGCTTATGGTGAGCCAGCGGAGACCGTGGAAGTTTTCTCGCTGCTGGATGGACGTAAATACTGCTTTGATGGAGAGGCAATCTCGCTTATGGAGTCACTGGATTATGTGCGTCTGTTATCCGTATTTCTTGAGCGTGAAGTGTTAGCTGACGGTTCCTTAAGCTGCAGCGATCGTAGAAATGAGAGAGGCGAAGCGGATTATTTACTATAATAAATAGACCTCCTTATCTGCAGGTTAGAACACCAGCAAGTAAGGAGGTCTTATTGTGACTGCTTTATTAAAATCTCAAGAGTAGGTCTGGGGATTAGCCGATATATCGGTAATAATCCTGTTTATTCTGAATGACAAAGCCGCAGCTCTCATACAGCTTAAGTGCATTGGGATTATCCAGTGCGACCTCCAGATTTACACCATTATAATTTTTGCGCTCTCGTTCGATGGTCTGAAGAAGGGCGCTGCGGCCAATGCCAAGCCCACGTAGCTTTTTGTCGACTGTAAATCCATAGATCCAGGATTCATTATCTTCAGTCCACACCCGCATCTTCCCAACAGGCCTGCCGTCCATCTCGATCATAATATTCTCTTGCATACCTTCCTGTTTGTGCAACTCATACTGCTCTGCAGCATCTTCTGTCTTCATATCAAAACCTCCACAATCCAGTTCGACCAGAATGTGTGCCTCTTCTTCACGAGCTGGCCGTAAGACGACAGTCCCTGTTGCTGAGCTGACATCAGATGACACCATGGAATTGCCATCCCATTTCATTTGATATTCAGCGTGATTGAACTGCAGAGGCAAGGTTTGCAGGAAAGCAGTTCCAGATGAAGAAGCGGCGGGTGCATTTAGAAGAAGAGTAGAGACTTTATTGCGGTTGATTATGGTTTGTGCTCGGTTCCACAGAGAGGTGAAGATTCCGCGTCGACGGTAGCCTGGCCGAACCATGCCACAGACCTCCATATCGCTTCCAAAACCATAGAGTCCCAAGAAACCAACCAGTAATTCGTCCTCATAAGTCACGAGCCATTCCGTATCACCTGCGCTTGATGGCTGGCGGAGCATATCCCAATTCAGTTTTAATGAGATTCCTTCATATTGCTCACAGCGTTGTTGTAATTCCTCAATATTCTTAAAAGTGTCGGCAGTCGTCAAACCCGTTTCCCCCTAAAGTGTATTTGAACTATTATAAGTTCGCATAGTTACTAAAAAAGCTTCGCGGAAACGGGAGCAGGTTTTAAGCTCTCCCGCCAGTATTCCCGCTCAGCACGTCTTTGTACTCCGGGTGCTTCTCGAATTGATGCGCAGCATAGGAGCACACGGGTACAATTTTTAAATTCTCATTCCGAGCCTTGTCCACAACAGCACGTACAAGCTCTTGTCCAGTACCTTGACCGCGCAGTTCTTCGGAGACACGGGTGTGGTCAATGACTAATTCCCCGGCTTCTTTATCCAAACTGTATGTGATTTCGGCAAGGTCCTTACCGTCATTAGCAACAAAAAAACGTCCGTTTTCATTTTGAATTTGCATCTTATGGCTTCACTCCTAATTAGTTATTGCCTATATTTTACTACCATGAATTGCAAAAAGCGAGGAGCGAACCAGATTGATTGTTCGTCGGGTTGAATGTTGTTTTCCTTGTTACCCGAGGATCGCTGCACTGCATTTTTGTTCATGTGGGCAACATGGCTATAGCAGAATATGAGCAAGTGAGAGTTAACTAACCTCGAGTATTTGTTTTGGTAAGCTGGGAACGGTGGAAGTCTGGAAGTCTGGAAGTCTGGAATGATGGGAACGCTGGGAATGCTGGGAACGCTGGGAACGCTGAACGCTGGGAACGCTGGGAACGCTGGGAACGCTGGGAACGCTGGGAACGCTGGGAACGCTGGGAACGCTGGGAACGCTGGGAACGCTGGAACCCCCGGAACCCCGGAACCCCGGAACCCCGGAACCATGGAACCCCCGAACCCCGAACCCTCTGTCCTAATCCTCTGCGGAATCTAACGGACCCAATTGACGCTATTTGCACATTTTTAGTCATTTGAGTAAAGTTTCGGACCCCAGTGCAGCTATTCCTTTGGAATAGGCACGAAATAGGCATTTATAGTGTCAATAGCGCCCATGGAGTCCGATCGCACGTAAAAAAGAGGATAATACTGCGAATAAGGTCAACTGTTTCCGATAGGTGTCCAATATCGTAGGATCCCAATCCGTCGCAGAAGCTTACGGACCAGAGTCCTAATCCCCCGCTGATGCTTATGGACCAGAGTCCTGATTTCCCCACTGATGTTTACGGACCCAGCAGACGCTATTTGCACATTTTTAGTCATTTGAGCAAAGTTTCGGACCCCAGTGCAGATATTCCATTGGAATAGGCGCGAAATAGGCATTTTTAATGCCCATAGCGCTTATGGAGTCCGATAACATGCTGAAAATGGGATAATACTGCGAATAAGGTCAACTGTGTCCGATAGGTGTCCAATATCGTAGGATCCCAATCCGTCGCAGAAGCTTACGGTCCAGAGTCTTAATTCCCCACTGATGCTTAGGGACCCAGCAGACGCTATTCGCACATATTTAGCCTTTTGAGCAAAGTTTCGGACCCCAGTGCAGCTATTCCTTTAGAATAGGCACGAAATAGGCCTATTTTATGCCCATAGCGCCTATGGAGTCCGATAGCATGCTGAAAAGAGGATAATACTGCAAATAAGGTCAACTGTGTCCGATGGAAGAGTATCCTAATCTCCCGCAGGAGCTTACGGACCCAATAGACGTTATTTGCACAAGGTCAACTGACCGATGGAACAAAATCCTAAACCTCCGTAGAACCTCTCGGACCCAGCAGACGCTATTAGCACATATTTAGCCTTTTGAGTAAAGTTTCGGACCCCAGTGCAGCTATTCCTTTAGAATAGGCGCGAAATAGGCATTTTTAATGCCCATAGCGCCTATGGAGTCCGATCGCACACAAAAAAGGGGATAATACTGCGAATAAGGTCAATTGTGTCCGATAGCGCAGAGTCCTGATCTCCCGCTGAAGCCTGCGGACCCAGCAGACGCCATTAGCACAAGCTCAGTTGTGTCCGATAGCGTCCACGCTAACGGAAATGACAGCTAAACCAGCGTGCAATGCAGAGAATTCGGTGCTGAAATAGCAGCTAATGAATTTTTATGCACTCCCGTTTATAGAGTAGCTTGCGTATTCTCAGGATAATACAATAAGATTAAGAGAATATCTCACTACTGAAAAGAACCGCTAGCAGGAGGAATCATTGTGGAATACAAGGTTGAGGTTGAATTTGGATCGATTTATGAATTGTTGAACAGCTTACATACTTATCTCTGCAAAAAATCCTATAAGAAGATTGATTTAGGGGTAGCGTGGGCTAATGAAATTGAAAGCACGCTCAGTGAAGAGCTGTTATCCCGTCTGAAAGAAACCGAACTAAACAATGAGTGGAAAATGTTGAATCTGCTCATTTACTGTTGTCCATTTAAAGATGATGTAGACAGTGTGTTGAACTGGATTGAAGGGTTATCGGTTGGCGAGTTATACGAGACCTTATCAAAGTATGTAAAGGTATTTCCAAGCCATATGGAGGATTACCGTAACCGCGTAGTATTTTTACTCTCCGAGTGGAACCGCCAGTACTTTAGCCAATGCAATCCTGCGATTTTGAGCAAACTACAGCAGCATGCGGATTCCAAGAACATGGAGCTTAATGGACTGGACACTGCGGATTTCGTGAACAAGACGACCAACGGATTTTACTTCATGCCTACGGATGGGCTTAAGAAGCTCGTACTGATTCCACAGTATCATTTTCAGCCTGCTAATATCATTTATTGCTACGGTGAATTAACGATCTGCCATTATGCGGCGTGGATATCGATGGAGAATGAGGAAATCTCCCCTTTTATGTACAGAGCGATCCGTAGTCTGAGTGAAAAAAGCCGGCTAAAAATCCTCCAAGCCCTTAGTGGTGGCCGTAAAACGTTTACCGAAATTGTTAAGCATGCGGGGATCTCGAAGGGGATTGTGCATGATCATATTTTTAATCTTCGTTGTGCAGGTTTGCTTCATGCCTATATTGAAGGGGAGAATGTCACCGGATACAGTCTGCGTCTCGAAGGTATTCATCGGATGAATGAGCAGCTATTCGAGTATTTGAAATAATGATTTTGAAAAAATATAACCGCCTGAAAGCTAGAACTTCTCTTTTACAGAGAGGGTTTTGGCTTTTTTTATTTGTTTTATTTATCACCCAATTCTGTTTATGGAGAATTTTTTTTAAGTTCTCTCTTTACAGAACTAGAAAACCTTTCTATAATGAAAATCAGATGTTATTCATACTTAACGGGTAGGAATTATAGTTATTATTCTATTCAGAGAGAAAAGGGAGATAGGTACATGAGAAAAAATGCGATTGTAATCACTTCATTACTGCTTACGGGGTCACTGTTACTTTCTGCTTGCGCTAACAACAGTACTAACGAATCCTCATCCGCAAACAATGCGGCTGCAGGCTCCAATTCAACCAATGTGGAAGCAACCACTGCACCAGAGATTGTTCCTGCGGGTGCTCTAAGCGAACCTTTTACTGCCACGGATTTATCCAAACTTCCAGCGGTGGCCCAGAAACGTACAGATACCATTATCGTCGGGCTTACGGACCCAAGCGGAGCGTTCACTCCTTATTTTCAACAAAGTGGTTATGATGGCAATGTCTCTTCACTGCTATACGCTTCTCTCGTAACTGTTGATGACAAAGGCGTTCCAACGCCGGAGCTTGCGGAGAGCTGGGATGTTTCGGATGATCAGCTTACATACACGTTCCACTTGAGAAAAGATTTGAAATTCAGCGACGGTTCACCGTTAACAGCGGATGATGTGGCATTTACATGGACGATCCAATACGACAAATCGTATGACGGTAGCTCCCAGCTTCCATCGTTAAATGTTAAAGGCGGCAAAGCCTATAAGGAAGGTACTTCCCCTACAGTTGAGGGCATTAAAGTAATTGATCCACAGACGATCTCAGCAACCCTTGAGCAACCAAACGCAACAGCGCTGGTACAGCTCGGCTCGAACGTACTGTCGAAAGCTTACTATGGCAAGGACTATAAAATTGGAAATCTTGAATACATTAAAAAGCTGCATGAGAAGCCGCTTGGCGATGGACCTTACAAGCTGGAGAAATTTATTCCAGGTCAAGAAGTTCGTTTTGTAGCGAATGAAAATTATTTCAAAGGTAAACCAAAGACGGAGCATTTCATCTACAAAACTACGGAAGGCGACGTATGGCAGTTCGTAGAAACTGGTGAAGTGGACTACGCTTCCTTTAGTGCGACAGACGAGAATATCGAGAAGCTGAAAGCACTCGGTTTTGTGAATATTATTCCTTACACTCCAAGCACCTATGGTTACTTGCAAGTTAACCTGAAGCATGAGCAGCTCAAGGATAAGCTTGTACGTCAAGCTATTGTGTACGGTTTGGATCGTCAGAGTATTTATGTGGATGCAGCGCAAGGTGCAGGGTCTATTGCCAACATCCCGGCATCGCCGATTTCCTGGTCTTACACTGAGGAAGGTATTAATCCTTACAAATATGATCCGGAAAAAGCAAAACAATTACTCGATGAAGCTGGCTGGACGGTAGGCGCGGGGGGTATCCGTGAAAAAGATGGCAAACCGCTGTCCATCCATTACCTCGGTTCGAAGAGTAAAAACACAGATATTTTCATCGCTGTAGCTAAAGAGAATTTTGAAGCGTTGGGTATCGAATTCCAGCCTGAGGTTTTCGCAGACTTTAACTCACTGGTATCGAAAGTAGAAGGTGGGGACTACGATCTCGTATCCTTCTCCACAAGCATGTTGACTGATCCGTCTGACGGGTTCATGCAATTCTTCGATGGAGAAATCACGGATTATGACAATCCGAAATTCCTGGAGCTGTACAACAAAGCCTTGGCCACTACTGATATTGAGGCGCGCAAAGCGGTATATAAAGAGCTGTATCAGCTTTTCAATGATGAACTGCCTATTATTTTTACAAGTTATAAAAAGACAGTATACGCCTATAACGGACGTATTGAGAATCTATCGGTCAGCCCGTTCATCGGTCTTGCTGGCAGTCTTCCAACTTGGAGCCTGAAATAAATAAACCAGTGTCCCCTGCCCTGACTGGATTCAAGGGCAGGGGACGAATCATAAGGAGTCTGTCATGAGCGCTTATTTATCGAAAAGACTGTTGTACATGGTCATCATCTTATTTGCGGCATCATTATTGATCTTCTGTCTGTATGCTTCAACTCCCGGTGACTTCATAACCGGAAATATTAAATTGACCGCTGAACGCAAAGCTGAGCTGCGTGAAATCTACGGCTTAAACAAGCCTGTGCTTGAACGGTATGGGATCTGGATGAAGAATGCGCTGCATGGTGATTTCGGGTATTCCTTAGCCCAACAAAAGCCTGTGCTGCAGCTTTTTAATGATTATATTTGGAATTCCTTTCTGCTGGCTGCCGTATCTACGTTTCTGACGTGGGTGATTGCGGTCATTATTGGCGTCATCTCTGCCTATAAGCAGTATTCATGGTTCGATACACTCGTGATGATCGCTATATTCGCAGCAATGTCGCTGCCGTCATTTTTTATAGGTTTATTCCTGATCAAAATCCTGGCCGTCGATCTTAAGTGGCTGCCTCCAGGTGGAATAATCACCACGGGTAGTAATGCTACGGGTTTGGCTTACTTTAAGGAGATCGTAATGCATATGACCCTTCCGGTTGTGGTTATGACCCTTCTTGGATTAGGTTCGCTCACCCGTTATTTCCGCAGTAATATGATCGATGTCTTAAAACAGGATTATATCCGTACGGCACGCGCCAAAGGCCTGAAAGAACGCAAGGTGCTCTTTACACACGCCTTACGTAATGCCTTGCTGCCCGCAATTACACTGGTTGGTTTTGAGCTTCCGGCACTATTTGGCGGATCACTTATTATTGAGAAAATATTCAATTGGCCTGGGATTGGCCAACTGTATATGCAGTCCTTCGGACTAAGGGATTATCCTTTACTGATGGGCTTTACGATGTTTATTGCCATACTTACCGTCATAGGAACGTTGCTTTCGGATGTTTTGTACCGGATTGCCGATCCTAGAGTTCGGCTATAGAGAGGAGGAAGCTGACGTGGCAGTTCAAAGTAATGTAGCTGGGATCGCGAAGCCGCAGACCACCAAAGGAAAATCCTCTTTATTCCGGCAATCTATGCGGAGGTTGCTGAAGAACAAGCTGGCGGTATCCGGATTTGTGGTGGTGATCTTTATGTTTGCGCTTTGTTTTATTGGTCCGCTGTTCTCACCCTATACGGATAACAAAATTAATATGGCCATGATGAACAAGGCACCCAATATGAAGCATTGGCTGGGCACCGATGCACTGGGCAGAGATATTCTGACCCGGGTAATGCAGGCGGGGCGCATTTCACTGACCGTGGGACTAGCATCAATGGTTCTTTCGGTGTTTATCGGTGCTCTTCTGGGGGCTATTGCTGGGTATTACCGCGGTATTGCTGATCAAATCATAATGCGGATTGCGGATCTTCTGTTGACGGTTCCGAGTCTGCCACTGCTCTTTATTTTTGGTGCGTTATTATCGGAGTGGAAGATTCCAACGGATTATCGGATGTATATCGTTATGCTGATGCTTAGTATTGTTAGCTGGCCGGGTATGGCACGTATGGTACGGGGGCAAATGCTTAGTCTGCGTGAACGTGAGTTTATGCAGGCGGCGGTAGTATTAGGCCTCCGTGACCGGCGTAAATTATTTAATCATTTGCTGCCGAATATCGTTCCGTTGCTGATCGTTATGGCTACCCTTAACATCGGTGGTGCTATATTGAGTGAATCGGTTCTTAGCTTTTTTGGACTAGGTGTTATGCCGCCAACTCCAACCTGGGGCAATATGATTGATGCTGCGAATAATATGATCGACTTTCAGGATCGGCCGTGGCTGTGGATTCCACCAGGGTTATCGATTTTTGCGACAGTGATCGCGATCAATATCTTTGGGGACGGACTCCGGGACGTGCTTGATCCTAAACAGAAGAGGTAGGTGACCCTCAGATGAGTGATTTAATGAATATAGACGGTCTAAGTACATACTTCTTCACGGAAGAAGGAAAAGTGAAAGCCGTTGATGATGTAAGCTTCCGTGTTCGCGAGGGAGAGACGGTATGTATCGTTGGAGAATCAGGCTGCGGCAAAAGCGTGACCGCGATGTCCATCATGGGGCTTGTTGAGGAACCCGGGGGCAAGGTAGCCCAAGGGAAAATTGATTTTCAGGGTGAAGATTTGTTGAAAATGGACAAAAACACACTGCGGACCATCCGCGGGAATGAGATCGCGATGATCTTTCAGGAGCCCATGTCCTCCCTTAATCCTGTAATCAAGATCGGTGAGCAAATCATGGAGCCGCTGATTGTACATCTAAAGATGAACAAGAAACAGGCGCGTATCCGGGCGATTGAACTGATTAAGCAGGTAGGCATATCACGACCAGAGCAAATTGCTGATAGTTACCCGCATGAATTAAGTGGAGGTATGCTGCAGCGGATTATGATTGCTATTGCCATTGCCTGCAGTCCAAAGCTATTGATTGCTGATGAACCGACTACGGCGCTGGATGTAACGATTCAAGCGCAAATTCTGGATATGCTGCGTGAAATTAAAGATAGCTCGGGCATGTCCATTCTACTAATCACCCATGATCTTGGCGTAGTGGCAGAGATGGCCGATTATGTGATGGTTATGTATTCCGGAAAGATTGTGGAGGAGGGTGAAGTTGTTGAATTGTTCAACAACCCCAAACATCCCTATACAAAAGGGCTGCTCAAATCGAAGCCGGTAATCAATCAGCGACAGGATGAGCTGTATTCCATACCAGGTCAAGTGCCAAATCCGCTTGAGCTGGTGCCCTCTTGTTATTTTCATGACCGCTGTGAGCATTGCATGCCTGTATGTGTCAGCCAGCAGCCCCAGCTTAAAGAGGTGGCCAGCAGACAAAAGGTAGCTTGCTGGTTGTATGAGGAGGCGGTTGATCATGCCTGAAGCACTGCTTGAGGTCAATCATTTAAAGAAATATTTCCCTGTTACTAAGGGGCTGCTTAACCGAACCGTTGGGCATGTAAAGGCTGTTGACGATATTAGCATCACACTTCAACCTGGGGAGACGTTTGGGCTTGTAGGGGAATCTGGGAGCGGCAAAAGTACAGTCGGACGGACGATTTTACGGCTAACGGATAAAACGGCAGGTGAGATCAAGTTCAAAGGGATAGACATTCACTCCCTGTCGCCCGCTGAATTGCGCAATATTAGACCCCAAATGCAGTTGATCTTCCAAGATCCTTATAGCTCACTTAACCCACGGGTTCGTATAGGTGATGCCATTGGTGAAGCTTTACTGGATCATGGTTTATGCTCAAGGTCCGAGGTGCGAGATCTGGTGCTTGAAGCGCTAGCGGCTTGCGGGTTATCTTCTTATCATATTGATCGCTTTCCGCATGAATTCTCCGGGGGGCAGCGGCAGCGGATCGGGATCGCCCGTGCGCTTGTTTTGAATCCTGAGCTGATCATTGCAGACGAACCAGTTTCAGCACTGGATGTTTCCATCCAAGCACAGATTATTAATTTATTCAGTAAGCTCCAGCAGAGTCGAGGGTTAACGTATTTGTTTATCTCCCATGACTTGAGTGTTGTGGAGCATTTGTGTTCAAGAATCGGTGTCATGTACCTGGGCTCTATGATGGAGACGGCTTCAAGAGATGAACTGTTTAAGAATCCGCTCCACCCGTATACCAAAGCGCTGCTGTCGGCTGTTCCGATTCCTATTCCAAAGCTGAAAAGGGAAAGAATTGTACTTAAGGGAGATATTCCGAGTCCGGTAAACCCGCCTTCTGGCTGTAAATTCCATACCCGTTGTCCCTTTGCGCAAGAGGTTTGCAGATCTGAAATCCCGGTATTTCGTGATGTTGGCAGTAACCATTTTGTAGCTTGTCATTTAGTTTAATAGTTGTCACAAATATAGCAATGATTTACTCCTAAGACATGAATAATTAATGTTGAATTGTATAATAATACAATTTGACCTTATTTTTGCCTGGGCTCAAAAGTCGTGAGAGGTTTCAAAGCCAGGTCAATGGGGTAATTAGAGAGTGGTTAGGTTAGGCGTACATATCTAATCGGTCTAGTATAAAATCCCTACTTAGGAGGAATCATCGTGAATACAACAGTACGTTTGACAGAAAGATCCGGCTCGACTTCTTCACAGCGCAGAAAAGGCTTTGTACCGGTAGTCGTGTACGGTGCAGGTTCAGATAGCCAGTCCTTTACAGCGGATGCTAAGACAATTTCAGGTATTTTAGCCAGCAACCCACGGGCTGTTCTTACTTTGGAATTGCCAGACTCGGGCAAAAAGAACGTGGTTATTCAAGAAATCCAACGTCAGCCAATTTCCAAACAACTGCTGCACATTGATTTTCAGCAGATTGATATGAAGGCCAAATTGGATACAAAAGTAGCGTTCCACTTTACAGGTGAACCAGTAGGTGTGAAGAGCGGCGGCGTGCAACAAATTGAATTGCATGAGCTGGATATTCGCACACTTCCAGATAAAATAGCTGCATCCTTTGAAGTGGATATCAGTGGACTAGATATTGGTGATCAATTGCTGGTATCTGATTTGCCGAAGCATGAAGGCTGGGAAGTATTGACGCCTGAGGACACATTGATTGTCCGTATTTCACCTCCAGCAGCGCAAGAGCCAACAGAAGAAGATACTGCTGAACCCGCTGTAGCTGAAACTGCTGGCGAAGATAAAGCAGAATAGTATAGAGATAAATAGTAAAGAGCAGATAGAATCCTTGTAAAGGAGCTGTCTGCTCTTTTTGTTTTGTCTTCATAAATATGAATTCATAAAAATGATGCTGGTCTTTCGTATGATTTCTCAAATGGAAATTTTGGTTGTTTCGCCTCATTTAGTTAAAAATTTACATAAAATCGTTGACGAACGGGTTTCTAAGCCTGAAAATGAGGACAATTACCATGGTAAAATATTCAAAAGTCCCTGTTGTTGCTGTTTGAAAACGCTTTAGTTTTTATGCTTCAAAGAACTCTTATTGCCTAGTTCATCATGATTAAGAGGAGGAAAGTTATGAAGATGAGGAAGCTGTTTTCGATCTTAATGACAAGTTTGCTGGTGCTTGGGGTAGCTCTACCCTTTGGTGGAAAAGCGAATGCAGATGCTGCAAGTGACGCTTCAAATCGTGCTTTAATCTGGCTGAAGGCCCAGCAGGATGCAACAGCGGGGTATGCTTTTGAGGGACTGGTAGATAGCTTTGAAGATTTCTGGGGACCAAACAACCCCAAACAGATTGTATACACATATGATCAAGCGGTTGCAGCTATCGCCTTTATTGTAAAGGGTGAACGGACGCGGGCAGAGCAGGTTTTGAACAAAATGCGGGACATTCAAGATCCATCAGGCTTCTGGCTGAATTCTTATTGGTATAACAACGGCTTCGGAGAAGAAATCCGTAAACATGTGGGACCCGTTGTATGGATGGCAATGGCTGCTATGGCTTATGAGAAGCAATATAATGATTCACGGTATCGTCCAATGGCGCTCAAAGCACTAGATTGGAGTTTACAGTATAAAAAGGCTAATGGCAGTATCGCAGGGGGATGGAGTGGTTGGAGTAATTCCGATGAGCCTTGGAGCTCAACCGAGCACAATATCGATATTTACCGGGTATTGCAGTATTATGCTTCGGTGGATTCCTCAAAGGCAGCCACTTATAACAGTGCGGCTTCTGGAGTCAAAACCTTCCTGGATAATTATGTGTGGGATGACACAGTCAAACGTTTCAAGGGGGGCTGGAAAAACGATACAAATCTGATCGACCCCAAAATACCTTTAGACGTGAATCCTTGGGGAGTATTAGCTTTAGGCGTATCCGGAACACATAACTACGGCGCAAGCTTAACCTATGTGGAAAATGCCTCCGGCACCCCGGGAACACTTGCGAATCCGCGTTACAAGCAGACGCTTACTTACAATGATGCTGGGAATACGCTCACCGGATATGATTTTGACTGGACAGATGAAGTATTGCCAGCGTATGACGATAACGGAAATCAAATTGGCAATACGGGTGCTGACGTATGGTTTGAAGGAAGCGCATTCATGTCGCTCGCTTATTATCTGCAAGGCAATGCCTCAAAGGCAGACGCTATTAATACAGAGATTATTAAAAAACAAGGCACAAGCGGTGCTTCGCTTGGGGGTATTCCCTACTCGCTGAAAGGGTCCAGCAACAGTTATTGGGTGATGGCGCAGCAAAACTGTGTTTCCAGCACAGGTTGGTTAATAATGTCCCTGCACCGGTTTAATCCATTCACAGGTCAATATTTGACGGGTGGTGGTAATACTGGGGATACAACCGCGCCAACCGCTCCCGCTAATCTAACGGTAACCAGTAAGACGGATACAGGAGTTAGCTTAAGCTGGTCCGCTTCTACCGATAATGTTGGCGTTACAGGTTATATTGTTTATCGTGGAACACAGCAGGTGTCCACTGTGGGGGGAACTACAGCTACTGTTAGTGGACTTACTCCAAGCACAGCCTATACGTTTACAGTAAAAGCTACAGATGCAGCAGGTAATTTATCCTCCGCTAGTAATACCGCAACAGTTACTACTAATCCCACTGGAGGCAGCGGAGGCGGTGATCATGTGACGGCTGACTTTACAGCAGGGGTAACGAGACTTTCTGCTACAGAGGCGAGTATCTATATTACACCTGTAACCAGTGCCCTTTATGTAGATGTGCATTACAAGATTAACGGGGGTTCCCAGCTTAATTACAGGATGACTAATAACTCAGGAACATGGAAGCAGACGGTGAGTGGATTAAGCGCTGGCAGCAGTATTGAGTACTGGTTCACTTACGAAAAATCCGGCCCGCAATATGATTCAGCACATTATACTTTTGTTCAGTAAGATTAGCAGATCGTAAAAATCATTCTAAGAGAAGGCTGTTCCATGCTGCTATTTATAGCGGCGGGGGCAGTCTTTTTTTGTGGAAAAAATAGTGAATGACCGTTAAATCCTTCTCAAGACGGAGGTCTGCTCTTAAGGTATGCTTTAAAATCTTTGGGGGAGACGTTAGGACACGATGGTTACTAGCGTAGGTATGAGGGGAGTTTAATTTATTGGTTTTACAACGTAACAGTGTTATGTTACGATGGCTTCAAGGAGTGATAAGCATGGAAGAGGATTTGATCTCAAAGAAGCAGCTATTGGATTTAACCGGTATATCTTATGGGCAATTGTACCGCTGGAAGCGGAAGCAGTTGATTCCAGAGGAATGGTTTATCCGTAAATCTACGTTTACTGGACAGGAGACTTTTTTTCCAAAAGACATGATTTTGTCCCGTATCGATAATATTGTGAATATGAAAGATGGACTTTCTTTGGATGAAATGGCTGATAAGCTATCAGATAAGGCTTCTTTTGACAGAGTAAGTGTATCTGCTGCGGATATTATAGAACGTAACATTGTTTCGTCGATGACGCTGGGGAAATTTGGAGAGAGGCTCGGTGTCAAGAATGGATATAGCTTCGATCAACTCACTTATTTATTGGCTGTAGATCGCCTGCTTAGTGCAGGGGAGATGAGTATGGAGGAAGCAGAACTGCTGTTTCGAACCTTAATGGATAAAGCCTCCAATCTTGAGAGTGGCAGCTGGGAGTTATTTTTTATCCGCAAAATGGGGGTGTCATCCTTTATTCTGGCTCAGGCACCAGCAGAGTTATGGTTCGATGAAGGGGTAAAGCTGGTCAGTAAAATACTCAGTGCTGATGTAATAGAACAATTGAAAGGTAAGCTTGCTTTTAAGCTTGTTGAATAGGGGGTTAGTGTAATGGACAAACGAGAGCTGCCGGATCTGATTATAAACGGAGTCAGCGGGGGGGCAGGAGGTACTTATAACAGCGTGCGAATCGATGGTGTAGGCAAAGTAACGGGACCCATCGTGACGCGAATTTTTAAAGGAAACGGGCATATGAATTTGAAGAATGATCTCTCGGCGGAAGAAGCGGAATGCAATGGAACGATGAAAGTGCTGGGCCATTTGCGTTTTAACTCCCTAAAAGTGGACGGAATGATTACTGTCGGGGAGAGCATTCGGGGAGAAAGCTGCACACTTCATGGAATGCTGAATATCAAGGGTGATTGTGAGCTTGAGGATTTTGCGGGGGAAGGAAGCTTTAGTGTCGGAGGTTTACTTAGTGCAGGACATGTAGACTTCAAACTGCAAGGGCAGGGAAAGGCGCATGAAATTGGTGTGGAGAGTCTAGTGATCCGGCAAACGAATAGTGGAGTCTGGAGCAAAATGTTAAGTGGAATCATCCCTAAATTAAGATCGGAGCTGCGGGCTCGGACTATTGAAGGAGATTTTATTGATTTGGAATATACAACGGCTGATGTTATCAGGGGCAATATTGTGATTGTAGGTCCAGGCTGTACTGTTGAGCGGATAGAGTATCGTGATCAGATCACAGTACATCCTGAAGCAAAGGTTGGAAAGGTGGAGAAGATCGGTGACTGAAGAAACAATTCGGAGTAATTTGAAAATAATGGGCACAACGACCTCAGCGGGAGGCTTTTTTCGGGATATTAAGGTTACTGGGGAAGGTCATTTTGCAGGGGATGTAGATTGTGAGAAGTTGAGCCTGACTGGAAATGCAAGGGTAGATGGAAACCTGTTAATGACCAAAATGAAAATAACCGGTGAGATGACACTTATGGGTAATCTTGAAGGGTATTCCTTGCGGGGTCAGGGGGAAATTAAAGCAGCCTCCGTAAAAATCGACGATATTCATCTTAACGGTAATTTGGAGGTTAATGGTGATTGTGAAGGTGAACATCTGCGTATTTCGGGGGCTCTCAATGTGGCAGGACTGCTAAGTGCGGAGCAACTGGAGATCAATTTATATGGTCTAAGTAGAGCGAAAGAGGTTGGAGGAAGTGCTTTAACGATCAAAAAAAGCAAGACCGGAAAATTCCTGCATTTGATGAAGCAGAATCCTAAAGTGCTTTTTGAGGCTGGGCTCATTGAAGGCGATACGATAGAGCTGAATAATACAAAAGCAAATATTGTCAGAGGAGATCGGGTAATCATCGGTGTGGACTGTGAGATTGATACTGTGGAATACCGTAGTGCTTTGGAGATTCACAAGAATGCAATAGTGAGGCATCAAGTAAAGCTGTAACACATAGTTATAGATCTTTTGACAATGGGGAGTGGAATAAATGAGTGCTGCCAAAGCGCCCAATCTGGGCATTGTAATCGCAGGTCTGCTGTTAGGAATACTGATGGCCTCCATGGACAGCACCATCGTTGCTACAGCAATGGGAAATATTGTTGGAGAACTAGGCGGTATGGACAAATTTGTCTGGGTAACATCAGCTTATCTCGTAGCTGAGATGGCGGGGATGCCTATCTTTGGCAAGCTGTCTGATATGTATGGGCGTAAAAAGTTTTTTGTTTTTGGGATTATTGTATTTATGGCGGGTTCAGCGCTTTGCGGGACGGCAGATACGATTACTCAGTTGGCTGCTTATCGGGCGATTCAGGGAATTGGAGGCGGCGCGCTAGTGCCGATTGCTTTTGCCATAATGTTCGACGCCGTACCGCTGGAGACACGGGGCAAGCTGGGCGGTGCATTTGGTGCGGTATTTGGATTATCGAGTATTTTTGGTCCATTGCTAGGCGCGTATATCACCGATCATATTGCTTGGCAGTGGATATTTTATATTAACTTACCGCTTGGACTGTTGGCTTTTGTGATGGTCGTTTTCTTTTATAAAGAGTCACATGAGCATTCCAAACAACCTATTGATTGGCTGGGTGCGGGCACACTGCTGGGCTCTGTCATCTGCTTAATGTTTGCGTTGGAGCTGGGTGGAAAAGAGTACGCTTGGGGCTCATCGATGATCCTCGGCTTATTTGCAGCTTTTGCTATATTGGCGGCAGTGTTCCTTTTTGTAGAGACGAGAGCGAAAGAGCCGATCATTTCCTTTGCGTTATTCAAAAAAAGACTGTACGCCGTCAGCATTCTGTGCGCGCTATTTAGTGGTGCTGCATTTATCGTGGCTTCCGTATATATCCCGATCTTTATCCAAGGTGTATTAGGGGGTTCGGCTACCAATTCAGGACTTGTCCTGCTGCCGATGATGGTAGGCTCAGTAATTACCGCCACAACGGGAGGATTCCTGATGGCAAAAACCAGTTACCGCAATCTGCTGATTCCTACGTTTGTACTTTTGGTGATCGGCACAGGGCTGGTAGCAACGCTTACTCCGGAAGCTTCACGTCTCTTGGTTACCTTGTATATGATTTTAATCGGATTAGGCATTGGCGCTTCCTTCTCTGTGTTAAGCACAGCAGCTATTCATGGTCTGACTGCGCAGCAACGCGGCTCTGCCAGCGCAACACTGAATTTCATTCGTTCGCTTGGCATGACCATCGGAATAACCACATTTGGCATTATTCAAAGCCATTATTTCTCGGGCAGTCTAACTAAGTTGCTCACAGCAAATGGAGGAGCTGCTTCTGCGGGGGCTGCTGGGGCTATGGATTTTAAAGATCCGCATTCTCTGCTGTCGCCTGAGACTAGAGCACTGATTCCACCGGAAATTTTGAGCAAAATTACGGAGGGACTTTCCTCTTCCATTGCGAACACCTTCGCTTGGGCGGTTATTCCTGCTGCGTTAGCTTTGCTGGCCTCCTTTTTTATGGGGCGCCAGAAACTGGATGCCTCCGCGGAGGGGAAAGTTCAGACGCCTGGGCATTAGGCTGTGGCGAAAGGCGCGGGCATTCGAATGAAGAGCGGAATGTAGTGCGCATTATGCGGAATGCAGTGAATTGGTTGTAAACAAACTAGGGTTGTAAAGTGATGGAGCAGCTTCTCATTTGAGAGGCTGCTTTTTTATGTGTGGTTGGGAGTACAAATGAGCATGAACCCTCGAAGTAAAGGAGCTGAGTTCGAAGGTTGAGTAAATGCGATGAATTCTGGAAATAAGAGCATCTGAGTCCGATAGCAGGAGGGAATGCGATGAACCCAAGAATGAGTCCGCTAGCAGGAGGGAATGCGATGAATTCAAGAATGAGTCAGACTGCATGAGGGAGTGCGCTGAATTCCGGAAATAAGTGCAACTGAGTCCTCTAGCATGAGCAAATGCGATGAACCCAAGAATGAGTCCGATAACATGAGCAAATGTGATGGATTCTAGATAGAAGTGCGCCTAAGAATGATGCATGGAGTGTTGCGGACTGTATAGTCGCTATTGCTGATTTTTGAGCTACTTTGCCGTAGTTTCGGACTGTATAGCTCTTATCGGCATGAATTTGCTCATATTTGGACTATATTTGTGTGGATAGCTGCACCTGAGTCCGATAGCACGAGAAAATGTGTTGAAACCCGGAAATAAGCGCACCTGGGTCCGACAGTATGAGGAAATGCGATGTATTCTCGATAGAAGTGTGCCTAAGAATGATGGGTGGAGTGTTGCGGACCGTATAGTCGCTATTGCTGATTTTTGAGCTACTTTGCCGTAGTTTCGGACTGTATAGCTCTTATCGGCATTCATATGCTCGTATTTGGGCTATATTTGTGTGAATAGCTGCGCCTGAGTCCGATAGCACGAGGAAAAGCGCTGAATTCCGGAAATAAGTGCATCTGGGTCCGATAGCATGAGCAAATGCGATGAATCGAAGAATGAGTCAGACAGTATTAGCAAATGCGATGAATTCTCGAGAGAAGAGTGCCTGATTTTGCTGCATGAAGTGTGTTGCGGACCGTATAGTCGCTATTGCTGATTTCTGAGCTACTTTGCCGTAGTTTCGGACTGTATAGCTCTTATTGCCACGGATTTGCTCGCAGTTGGACTATATTTGTGTGAATAGCTGCACCTGAGTCCGACAGCACGAGAAAAAGTGTTGAATTCCGGAAATAAGTGCACCTGAGTCCGATAGCGTGAGCAAATGTGATGGATCCAAGAATGGGTCCGACAGCATGAGCAAATGCGATGAATCCAAGAATGAGTCAGACAGTATGAGGGAATGCGATGAATTCTCGAGAGAAGAGTGCCTGATTTCGCTGCATGAAGTGTGTTGCGGACCGTAGAGTCGCTATTGGTGATTTTTGAGTTACTTTGCCGTAGTTTCGGACTGTATAGCTCTTATCGGCATGCATATGCTCGTATTTGGGCTATATTTGTGTGGATAGCTGCACCTGAGTCCGATAGCATGAGGGAATGTGTTGAAACCCGGAAATAAGTGCACCTGGGTCCTATGCCAAAACTATGAAGTGTGAAAAACCATAACGGACGAAGAGGACATAGCGCACCATAGTTGATGTAACGGACGAAGAGGACATAGCGCACCATAGTTGATGTAACGGACGAAGAGGACATAGCGCACTATAGTTGATGTAACGGACGAAGAGGACATAGCGCACCATAGTTGATGTAGTGAACGAGGAGAGTCTAGTTGCCCATAGCTCCCAAGCGCTCCTTAGGAAACCATCTCTTTCAGCGGTAGGATGACGGGAATTCCCTGTCATCCTGCCGCTTTTTATAAGCCAAAAGGCATGTAGGCTCTCCATCACTAGACCCACAGCGATTAGGTAGAAAATGGTCGAAATATATGCGAATTTGGTTCACAAGCATCAGACGGTTCTCCAGTGAGGCCGTTCTGTGTTCTATCTCGTCATACGTAAAGGTTCTGATACTATGAAAACGTAATCAAAATCTGGGTATAGGAGATTCCGACATGGGGGTACCTTCTGGTGAATTACTTCCCAGCGTCGATCCGGTTCATCGATCCCGCTGGAAGATGAAGAACAAACATAAGTTGTTCTTCATGGCTTTTCCGTTTCTTGTTGTCACCTTTATTTTCTATTATCTGCCGATCAGCGGATGGATTTATGCATTTTATGATTTCATTCCCGGAATACCGTTGTCTGACACGCCATATGTCGGGTTGAAATGGTTCAAGACGATTGTATCCAATCCAACACAGACCGCAGAGGTTGTGCGCGTGCTGAAGAACACTCTTGCCATGAGTTCACTAGGACTAATTACCTCAATATTTCCAGTGATCTTTGCGATTTTTCTGACCGAGATTAAGTCAGGCTGGTATCGCAAGATGGTGCAGACGCTAACCACGATTCCGAACTTTATCAGCTGGATTCTGGTATATGCATTGGCCTTCTCGTTGTTTTCCGTTGATAACGGGGTCATCACACACATTTTAGTGCAGCTTGGAATCGTTGATGAGGGTTATAACTTTTTAGCCTCCAGCTCAAATATTTGGGTCACGATGATCATTTGGTATTGGTGGAAATCGTTAGGCTGGGGTGCCATTCTCTATCTTGCTGCAATCGCAGGCATTGATCAGGAGTTGTATGAAGCCGTAGAGGTGGATGGTGCAAGCCGGTTCCGTAAAATCTGGCATATTACCATTCCGGGTCTTATCCCAACCTTCTTTGTCCTACTGCTGCTCTCCATAGGTAACCTGGTCAATAACGGGATGGAGCAGTACTTTGCCTTTCAAAATGCGATGAATAAAGATTCCATAGAAGTGCTGGATCTTTATGTATACAATATTGCGTTCGCTAACAACTTTCCGTTTGCCACAGCTGTCAGTATGCTGAAGTCGGTTGTCAGTGTAATTCTACTGTTCGCGGCAAACACATTATCCAAGATGGTGCGTGACGAATCTATCATTTAAGGCAGGGGTGATCCCATTTGAGAAAGAAAAAACTAACTTCTGGAGAATTAATCTTTCAAATTATTATCTACACACTCTTTGGATTGTTCACCCTGTCATGCATTTATCCATTCTACTATTTGTTCATTAATACGATCAGTTCGAATGATCTTAGCGCAGCAGGGTATATCAAATTTTATCCAAGGCAGATCCATTTTGATAACTATAGTAAGGTTCTAAGAATCAGTGGTTTAGGTCATGCGGCTACAGTCTCTATTTATAGAACAGTTGTTGGTACTTTGCTCACCGTTGGATCTTCGGCATTTCTTGGGTACTTGTTCACCAAAAAGGAAATGTGGGGCCGGAGTATTTGGTACCGCAGTGTTGTAGTTACGATGTATTTCAGCGCAGGGCTGATCCCATGGTATATCACCATGCATAACTTGCATCTGACTAATAATTATCTGGCTTATATTTTGCCAACCATTATTACTCCTTTTAATATCATTTTGGTCAAAACCTTCGTCGAGGCTATTCCGCCCTCACTTGAGGAGTCGGCGTCAATGGATGGAGCAGGTTACTTCCGGGTGTTCTGGAGTATCATTGTTCCTCTTACGACACCTATCTTGGCTACGATTACGATTTTCTCAGCGGTGAATCAGTGGAATGCCTTTATTGATACGGCGTTTCTGATGACAGATACGAAATACTTTACGCTCCAGTTCTTATTATGGCGTTATTTGAACGAATCCAGCTCGCTCGCGGCCTTAATTCGTAATTCGCCAGATATGGCCGCTAGTGCAGCGAATATGCAGACTCCAACCTCTGTGCGGATGACTGTAACGATGATCGTCGTATTGCCGATTTTGATCGTGTATCCGTTCTTCCAACGCTTTTTCGTCAAAGGAATTATGATCGGTGCGGTTAAAGGCTGATGGGTGGCCGCTCTGGACCAGAACTGGGTTTTCCTCTGTTATAAGCAGAGTTGAACTATAAGTGAAGAGATGAAAGGGAGGGTATAAAGCAATGAGAATAAGAAGAGCATCGCTTGTCATGCTATCCGTAATCCTGGTCTTCGTTCTTGCAGCATGTGGCGGGGGGAATAATACGGCTAACTCGGGCAAAAACACGAGCACAGAGAAACCTACGTCGGCTGCCACGAATGCCCCGGCGGAAGAGACAGCAGCACCGGATGACGGAGCGCTTGATCATTCCAAGCCGCTGAAGCTGACTGTATTCTCAACAACCGCTAACTATGCCGGTCCACAAACCGGATGGTTTGCAAAAATTATCAAGGATAAGTTCAACATCGAAATGGAGATTGTAGCTTCAAACCTGACTGGTGGAGATACCAAAATTTCTGCAATGATGGCTTCCGGAGATCTTGGAGATATCATCATTTTCGGTGACGACAAGAACCACTATCCAAATGCCATCAAAGGAAAGCTGCTCTTGGACTGGACACAGGACGGTCTTTTGGACAAATACGGAAAAGACATTTCTAGCACTTTTCCAAAAGCTATTGAAAAAGCTAAGGTAGCTTTTGGCGGTGGATCATCAGTCTTTGGTATGGGGAACAGCGTAGCTTCTAATCCATCCGGACCCTCTGAAGGAAAAGATATGACTTGGGGTCCAGACCTGCGCTTTGATCTTTACCAACAAATTGGAGCGCCAGAAATTACAAAGATTGAAGATTATCTGCCTGTGCTGAAAAAAATGCAAGAGCTCGAGCCTAAGAATGAACAAGGCAAAAAAACCTATGCTTTCTCGATGTGGTCTGATTGGGATGGCAACTATAAAATGACATTGGCTAAACAGTTCGCTAACATGATGGGCTATGACGAAATTCCTGATACTGCTGTGTATGTTAAGGCAGATGAAGAAAAGTATTATGACTTCTTATCCGAAGATAGCTGGTACATGAAATCGCTCAAACTGTATTTTGAAGCTAACCAGATGGGTCTGGTTGATCCGGACTCTATGACGCAAAAATTTGACGATGTTGTAGCGAAATACAAAGATGGTCGTCTATTGTTCTCTTGGTTCCCATGGCTTGGAGCTGCTAACTACAATACACCAGAAAGAACAGCCGAAGGTAAAGGTTTTGCGCTGGTTCCGTTCAAAGATGAATTGATGTATTCCACAGGGTTCAATGTTTACGGTGGTAACGGTATTATTGCAATCGGCGCAAAAGCTAAGGAGCCTGCTAGAATTATGGAATTCATTAACTGGATGTACACACCGGAAGGTGCAATGATTTCTGCAGGAAGTGGTACAGCAGTACCTAACGGACCTCAAGGTCTGACTTGGGATATTGATGCAAACGGCAAACCTGCAGTGACTGATTTTGGTTGGAAAGCTTATACTGATCAACAGAATACTCAAGTTCCTGCTGAATACGGCGGGGGTGACTACTACTATGGCTCCAATCAAATGAACTTCTCGTTTGTGGTTCCGGCGATGGTGAATCCAGAGAATAGTGAGCCATTCGATCATAATCTGTGGACAACAACCCTAGAGCGTAACCCTTCCAAGCTTGATAGTGACTGGAGAGCGAAAATGGGTGTTCTGACTCCTAAGGAGTATTTTGAGAAAAACAATCTATTGGCTGTAGCACCACAAGGCTTCACTGGCAAAGAACCATTAACCATGGATAAAACAGTGGAACAAAAGAATAAACAAATCGGTACGGTTATTCAACAGATTTCCTGGAAAATGGTCTTTGCTAAAGATCAAGCGGAATACGATAAATTGAATAAAGAAATGCATGATAAGGTAAATGGTCTTGGGTATTCTGAAGTTATGGATTTCTCGATTAAAAAGGCTGAGGAATTGTTCGAGGCCCGTAAAAGCGTTAAATAAACACGGCTAGTAACTATAAAATAAGGCGGGGCGGCGTGGAGGCTGTTCTGCCTTATTCTATTCAATTAAGGATAAATGTGGTATTCTCACATTAATATAAAACGCTTTCAGATAGAAAGAAGAGGATAATCCAGATGGTAAGAGTACCCCTGCGGAGTCATACTCCAGCTGTCAAATCCTTACGTAATACCTTATTTATCTATCTAGTAATCGGAACACTACTTCCGCTTCTCTTAGTAGGATTCGTAACCTACACCTCTATTTACTCCATCCTTTCAGGTAAAATTGGCAACGGGATCAGCGCTAGTCTGAGACAGGAAGCCTCAAGCCTGGAGAATGCCATCGACAATATGGATTTTGCCTCCAAACAGTTTGCTCTGGACGGTCAGATTGTGCAGGAGATGTCCTCATTTATTCAGGAAAAACAAATTTTTCGCAAATCGCAAATGATGAATTCCATCAACCAGAAGATCAATCTAGTCAATTTTACGAACCCTTATATTGGACTTACAGCCTACATTATGCCGGACAGCGATGATCCCGTTCTGTTCACCAACATGAGCGCACGCAGAAATTTTGATATCAGTACATTGCCGTCTTTTATGCGATATAACGGGGCTGACTATTATGGACCACATCCCACTATGTACGCTGTTGGTGATAATCTCGTATTCTCGGAGCAGCGGATTGTCCGTGTGCCGGGCCAGCATAAGCTTTATATTTATTTGGAGACGAATTATAGTTTGTTTCGCAAAATCTTCAATCAGGAGTCCTACGGGATGAAAGTAAATCATCTGCTGGTCAATCAGCAAGGTAATAGTACAAAAGTGATCGATGGCAAACTTCCGCTAAGTATTATTAAAGCTGCGGGAAGCAACTCCAATCTCACCCATGAAACGCTAAGTGGATATCATCTGTTTCGTTACGCGAGTCCTCAGGGCTGGAAGCTTATTGCCGTTGTGAAAAAATCAGAATTCAACAGTGAAATTTATTCTTGGTTTTATAAAATGATCTTACTTGCCTTCTCCACCCTTCTTTTTGCCGGGTTTCTGGCTTGGATCATCTGGAGGAAAATTTATGGTCCGTTGCGTAAGGTCAACCTTGAAATCAACCGAATGGCGGAAAATGTTACCGCTCCGGTAGCCTATACGAATGTGGAAGAATTTGATTTCGTGCTTACCAACTTTCAGCAGATGAAAAAACAGGTGAATGAGCTGATTGTTGCGGTTGCCCATAATGAGAAACAGAAAAGCCAATTTGAGATCGAGAAGTTGCTCAGCCAGATCAATCCTCATTTTTTGCATAATACCTTAAATACGGTACAGTGGATGGCCCGGCTAAACGGCCAGAAGGAGATCGACAAGCTGGTCACTCTTCTTGTAAAGGTGCTGCATTATAATCTGGGAAAGCAAAGCATCATTGTTACCATTGGCGAGGAAATTGAAGCGATTCGAAATTATATGGAGCTGCAGCGTATTCGTTATGATTATGAATTTGAATTTAACGTTGAAGCTGATGAGGATGTATTGTCTGTGGCTGTCCCGAGATTTTTGCTTCAGCCTCTGGTTGAAAACTCGATTTATCATGGATTAAGCGATAATGGCAAGGTAGATGTTGAGATAACGAAACATGGTGAAGGAGAAGTTCAGTTATGTGTAAAAGATAACGGCGCTGGGATGGATGCAGATACATTAGATCAGCTGTTGTCTGATGATGGAGCGAAAAAACGGGGACTTGGAATTGGTTTTTCATATGTGAACCGGATGCTTAGAACCTATTATGGAGAACAAATGAAGCTAGAGATGTTCAGTAAGCCAGGAGAAGGTACGGTTGTATCCATTGTGATTCCGAGGAAAGGTAAGGAGGACTTCGATGATTAAGGCTGTAGTTGTCGATGACGAGAGACTCGTGCGAAAAGGCTTCATTTCCCTGATTGACTGGTCATCCTTAGGGATTGTTATAGTTGGGGAGGCAGGTGATGGTAAATCTGCTTTGGAGCTGCTTCAACAGCAGGAAGTAGATTTATTATTTGTGGATTTGACCATGCCAGGCATTTCAGGCTTCGAGCTTATTAAAATGGTTAGACAACGGTTCGCAGGCATTCGCTGTGTTGTCCTTACTTGTCATCATGAATTTGACTATGTTCAGGAGGCTATGCGTTTAGGAGCCGTTGACTATATTGTAAAAACACTGCTTGAGATGGAAAATGCGGATGAAACCATCAGACGTCTTGTCGATCGTATTAAATGGGAGGACAATACACGGGATGCTCTGGTTCGTGGGGAAAGTAAACGTATGGCTGCTGATAAGGCTCTGCTGTATTTGCCACTAAATCATCAATGCAATGAAGAAGAATTATTTCAGCTGTCCAGCGTGAAAAATAATCCGCTCATTACTTTTCATGAGATGTGGATGTCGCCCTTATTACATCGTTTCTCAATAGATGAGAGCAAACGTGAGCTTAAGATCCAGCTATCCGGACGATGGCAGACCGCGCTAATCAGTGGATTGAGAGATCAACCGTTACAGGAATTAGAGGAACAGCTCACTGCGAAATTACGCCGTATTCTATTTTATCATCCTGAACCTGAGGATTTGACCTCATTGAAATATGAAGACATAAAGAAGGAACCAGCGGCTCCCTACTCAAAACAAGAGGCGGATAATCTGCTGGAGCAAGCACAGAATTTGAAGTGGACAATTGATGGAAATGAGTGGGAGAAATTTGTAGCAAACATAATTCAGCAGAAACCCCGTTCTGATCAGTTTCTGGCGTTTGCACACTCTCTAATACAAAGCTGGAGTTCTTTACTTTTAAAGCCTGAAGATGCTGCTCAACTGGAAAGGGACATCTCCCATAATCTGAACTGGTGCCATTGGAAGAACTGGCTGCGGCGATTTTCTGATCATGTGGGACGAAGAATGCTGGAACTTGGATTAACTAAAGAGGTTATGTCCTGTCTTATTCGTGCAGTTCGTTATATGCAGAGTCATGCAGGTGACAAAATCAATCAGAGCGATGTAGCAGCCGTCATTAATATGAGCCGTGGTTATTTCAGCCAATGTTTCGCTCGTTTTGCCGGAGAGACATTTGGTGAATGTTTACGGGGAATGCGGCTGGAGCTCGCCAAATCACTGCTGCTGGAGACTACTCTTCCCGTCTGTGAGATTGCTTCGCGGTCCGGTTTTGAGGATGATCGTTATTTCAGCAGATTGTTCAGAGAACGTATTGGTAAATTACCAAGTGAATTCCGTGCGGAGGGGAAAAACCAAATATGAAATTTTGGAAATTTATCCTCCTAGTGTTTATGGTCATTGGAATGACATCATGTCGTGACAATATTGGTATTGTAGATTCGGTTGCAAGCCCTCAGGCAGGGGATGAAGCTACTTCTATCGCTTATAGCAAATATGAGGATCCGATTGTGATCCGAGTAGGGTTTAAGGTTCCCGACTCGCGACTTAATACAGGTGACAGCAACGATAACAATCCAATCACCCGTTATTTAGAGAGCATTACGAATATCAAAGTGGTTCACTCCTGGGAAGCGAAGGGTGAGGATGCTTTTACGCAAAAGGTACAGCTTGCCATTGATAGCAACGATTTGCCTGATGCCATGGTTGTGGATCGGGATCAACTGAAGAAATTAATTGATAATGATATGATTGAAGATTTGACAGAGACTTATAAAATATATGGATCTGAACTTATCAAGGATATGTACAATTCTACAAAGGGTGAGGCATTAGAGGACGCTTCCCGCGATGGTAAACTATATGGATTACCGAATGTAGCTATTGATGCTGACTCTCCCGTGCTGCTCTGGGTACGTCAGGATTGGCTGGAGAAGCTGGAGCTGCGGCCTCCTCAAACTTTTGAAGACATCGAGAAAATTGCCAAAGCTTTTATTGAAAAAGACCCTGATGGAAATGGAAAAAGAGATACCGTCGGTCTAAGCGGCTACAAAAATATCGTATATGGAACTAAACCATTAGTTAATGGTCTGGATGCTGTGTTTAGTGCATTTCACGCTTTCCCCACGAATTGGATTAAGGATAACAACGGCAATATCGTGTATGGCTCCATTACACCAGAGACCAAACAAGCGCTTGCTAAACTTGCTGATTGGTATAAACGCGGGTTGCTGGATCCGGACTTTGCACTATATAAGGAAACTCAGGAGCCTATTATTACAGGTAAATCCGGGATGTTTTTTGGTCCTTGGTGGATGCCTTATTATCCTTTATCAGAGGCAGTGGCTTTGGATACGAAGGCAGAATGGAGAGCATATGCAGCTCCAGTTGACGATTCCGGTAAGTTTGTCGCTCATTTAGCGCCGGTAACAGATCGATATCTTGTTGTGCGTAAAGGGTTTGAACATCCTGAGGCTGTAATCAAGCAATTAAACGTGTTTACAAGACTCGAAAGAAGACAGGATCCTAATCAAGAGGAGGTAAAAAAGCTGGGTGATTTCTCTGCGCAGACAGGCATTCAGCTGCGTGCTTATTATCCGTTCGATCTTCTGATAGATTATAGGGATGCGATTGAGAAACATTATGCTGATATCCAGCAGGCTTTGCACGGAAAGATAGACCCGGATACATTAAATTCTGATACCCGGCTCATTTATGATCAATGGGTAGCGGAAACAGAGCAGCCCAAAAAAGATCTTGAAGGCTGGAAAGCAGCGAATGCGTATAAATACGGAGTAGCTGTGTTAACCTCAACTGCTATAGAGGGAGTGCGTGGGGTCTTTTATGGGAACACCCGGCTTATGAAGACTAAATGGCCGGAACTGCAGAATCTGGAGAATGAGACGTTCTTAAATATCATTGTGGGTGATTCACCGCTTAGTGATTTTGATGCGTTTGTAGCTAAATGGAAGAGTATGGGCGGAGAAGAGATTACGGAAGAAGTTACTGAGCTTGTAAAGCAAAAGTAAACGTGGGATGCCTCAACAGCCTAATGGCTGTGGGACATCCTTTTTCTTATGTTCTATTCTTCGTTTTTACTGATTTTTTGCAGCAGGAAATGTAGTTGCTCTACTTCTTCATCGGTTAAATGGCCCACAAGGCTTTTATTAAATTCATCTAAGATGGACTGTAAAACTGGGAAGAAATCAATGGCTTTCGGGGTAGGATATAGAAGGTGAGAGCGTCGATCATTAGGATCGTCTTTGCGCTCGATATATCCCGAATTCTCTAATTGCTTCACAGAACGTGCTGTAGTTGCTTTATCGAACTTCAATTCGGCAGTTAACTGATCCTGAGTAATGCCTGGCCGAGAAAGAATCAATTTAAGAAAGCTATGCTGTCCACCACTACCGATTCCATAGGGGACAAATTGCTTAACCAGTTTCTTTTGATTTTGACGGTGAAGATGGGAAATTAGCTTCCCGATAGGCTCTCTTGCCAATATAGACACCTCTTTGGGTTATATGTTCGCTCATTTGTTGCCTTGAAATAAAGTGTACAATAAAGTCGTTGCGCACGCAACTAAATTGTTGTACACTGGGTATGGCGAGTTTGGTTGCGTGCGCAACTAAACAGTGATTATTAATATTTAATGAGGTGTTAGTTATGAGTTCTGTAAGTGCAACCTATCAGGAGGATAAAGAAATTCAGAAGAAGCGCTGGATGATCTTAATTGTTCTGAATATTTTTACGTTTATGTCCACCCTTGATGGTAGTATTGTCAATATTGCTCTGCCTGAGCTATCCAAACAACTGAAGCTGCCCATGGCGCAAATCGAATGGGTAACAACAGGATATTTAATGGCGATCTGTGCGGCGATCCTTTTCTTCGGCAAGCTTGGAGATATCGTAGGAAAGATTCGAATTTTTAAGATTGGCACGATTGTATTTGTTATTGGATCTATGCTGTGTGGGCTTAGTGTAAGCTTACCAGCCTTAATTGCTTCGCGCGTAATACAAGCCTTAGGTGCTTCGATGACCATGGCGAACAGTCAGGGAATTGTTACGGATATCTTTCCTGCCACGGAGCGTGGTAAAGCCCTTGGTTTCATTGGTACATTCGTGTCTCTGGGAAGTATAGCCGGTCCAAGTTTAGGCGGGATTATGGTTTCCACCTTAGGCTGGGAGTATATCTTTTGGGTAAACGTCCCTATTGGCCTGATCGCTATATTTTTTGGCTGGAAGGTATTGCCTAAGGATTTAACGAGAGTGAAATCTTCGATTGATGTGCCGGGCAGTTTACTGTTTGCTGTCTTTATTATTACTTTGTTCGCAGGATTATTACTAGGTCAACAGCTTGGATATGGTAACAGCTTAATTGTTACATCAATAATTGTTGCTGTAGTCAGCTTCATTGCTTTCATATGGACGGAGCTTCGCAGAAAAGAACCGCTGTTGCAGCTGTCATTATTTAAGAATCCGTTGTTTTCTTTAAGTATCTTATGTGGTTTTCTCGTATTTACAGCGAATTTCTGCTTCAATATTATCGCGCCGTTTTATGCACAGAACATGCTTAATTTATCGCCATTCTATGCAGGCTTTTTGTTAATGCTGCTGCCGATATGTATGGTAGTCGTGGCTCCAATGAGTGGAGCGCTATCGGATAAAATAGGCTCGGAATTTTTGACTTTTGCAGGGCTGGTGGTCATGGTTATTGCGCAGTTCGGATTAGCACAGCTTCATGTAGGAAGCTCTGTTGTGCTGGTAGGTGTGTGGATCGCTATGCTGGGGATAGGAAGTGGTTTATTTCAATCGCCGAACAATTCGCTTGTCATGTCTAAGGTACCAAGAACACAGCTTGGTTCTGCGGGTAGTGTCAATTCGTTAGTTCGTAATGTTGGTATGGTTGTCGGCATAACAATTGCTACTACAATTCTTTTTCAAGTGATGAGCAGTAAAGCCGGCTATAGGGTGACAGGGTTAGTTCCTGGTCGGCCAGAGTTATTTATCGAGGGCATGCATGTAGTGTTTGTAACCTCGGCATCGATATGTCTAGTGGCTGCTTTATTAACTGGCTGGAGATTGGTGAGTGCAAGAAGCGCCAAAGTGCAGTCATCTGAAAGATAACATAAAATGAAAAAGATCCTTCTGGCGCTACGGCTAAGAAGGATCTTCTTTGTGATGAAACTGTAAGGCTTTCTTAACGGCTTGCAAGTATTGATATTGATAACGTACATCCGGTTCTAGGTAGGCCCCTTCAGCCCATTCATTCCAGGCGTTGATAAAAATATATTCACTTTTGAACATTTTTTTGGCCCGCTCAATTTGTCGTGAAAGGTATTGGCCGAATTTTTGAGGATTAGCGCCTAAGGTGCTTTGTCCGGCAGGGCCTTTACGTGGTGTGTTATCCCAGTTGACAAAGGCTCCCGGATATATGATTTCTCCGTCTCTATGGGGTGTCCGCTCCAACATGGATTCCCATAACTCATCATAATCAATTACGATATGCCTCTGATCCTCCACCTGCTTTGAGCTCCATAAATGCTTAACCCCGCCATGTGCGAATGTGTAATGCGGCTCAAATTCCAGACTGGCATCGAATCCTTGCTCTTTCTTTAGGGGGAAACCGCCCAGTGTCCGGACCAGATGAAGTCCTTTAAGTCCGTTCTGCAGAGCCAATTCGCGCCAATATTGAAGCATTTCTTCACAGTGCGGGATACTAGCAGACCGATAAATGATAAAGACAGGCTTATCCTCCACCCGGATATAACGATCATCTTTGAAGGCTTCCAGCAAAGCAAAAAAGTGCATTCGCCAATCCCGTTCTTCTCCGTATTCCTGTGGCATCAGGACATCCTCTTCGGTACCATCCCAGCTACGTGTCCAGGGTTCGTTAGCCCAAGAAAGGCAAAAGGGGAAGTCAGGCTCTTTGCTCGCAAGAATCTGCTGAACCGGTTGTTCCAGCAGCCGCCTGCCATTAAACCAATAGTGATAATAACAAAAACCGTAAATGCCATGAGCCCTTGCCGTCTCTGCCTGCCATTGTTTCACTTTAGGATCCGTTAAATCATAGTAGTAATTATTTAATGGCTTCTTGGGCTGATCATGTTCAGGATAAAGGGCTGCAGCCTTCCTGACATTTGTCCATTCTGTAAAACCCTCACCCCACCAGGAATCGTTCTCAGAGATCTGATGAAACTGAGGCAATACAAAAGCAATGCATTTCAAGTCAGGTCACCCCCTATGGTTCCTTGAATATTTTTCTCAGCAGTAACTTTCCTTGCTGGATATAAGAATGGTTATATTTAAGTTCCTTTAGGGCACGAGAGGCAGAAATTCTTCTTTCTTCACTATGTGAAAAATAGTGCTTAAAGCTATCGGAGAGCTCTTTGAAGTTCTGGAAACGAATGAGATCTTCTTCTGCAATTCGGTAATTATGAAGATGGGGATGATCCTCCACTAACTGAAATACACCGCAAGCGGTGACCTCCATAATCTGCTGCACAGAACCAGTGCAATTGATGACGATTTTTGCTCCATTATAATAGCTGGACATATCTTCACTATGGGTGATATCAATGAAATTTCTGGGGGGTTCCCAACCACGCCCGGCGATCATTACCTTAAGGCCTTGAAGTAGGTCTGAATATGCCAATGTGTAAAGCACACTATCGATTTGAAAATCGCCAAGAATGAGTACATCACTCTGATAACAGTCCTCCACACGTCTTGGATAATAGAGATCCGTATCCGCAGCATATGGGAGATAGCTGGAGTGTTTGCCCCATAAACCCTGGTAATAGATCAGATTAGCTATGTTCTGTGTGAAAATATAATCGAATAACAATGCCAGATTACGTTCTGTTGGAGTAAGACAAGCGGCATCTGCCATCCATACCGCTTTGGGAACATTGGAAGCTTTCAGAGCAGGGAGGTTCTCCTCCGGAAATAGGGTCTCCGATCCTAGAGCTAATATTAGATCAGGTTGAAAATGGGCTAAATATTCCTCCAGATTATGCTGGAATTTAATAGCAAGTACTTCTTTGACCAGATGCCTTAGTTGATCTTTAAAAAGTCGTACATTAGGCATTTTACCGCTTGCCTCTGTAGGAACCAGCAGCAATATTCTTAATTGTTTGAGTTCCCGTTGCAAAGGCTCTGCTCTATAAGAGTTCATCTCTAGGATGAGGTTATGGTGTTGCGATGGATTAACTTGGCTGATGGTGACTTCGTGACTTGAAGGCCTTTCAGGAGTGAGCCTATTAGCTGTCTTCTTCATAATTCCTCCTGTGTTCTGTGGAGCCAGTCGTCCGCTCTAGCACCGAGTCTTGCTAATCATTATATGTGTAGGGGGTTATTTTGACTTTAGGTATAAGACCATTAATCAGAGTCTCGAAGATAAAAAGCGGATTTAGTGAAAGCTGTATATCTATCTATGACAGGGCTGGCTTGTTTAACATAAGATGTACTATAAAACCTGAAAGGGATGATCGCCTTGCCAACCTTCGATAGCGTTCTAGTTACAGGAAGTCAGACCATTCAAAATGATCTGCACGTTAATGGAAATGAGACTATCGATTCGAATCTGCATTTGAATGGTAGTCAGACTATAATGGGAAGCCTAAATGTGAACGGCAGTGAATCCATACTCGGTCATCTGGGGGTTACCGGTGAAATTAGCGGGGCAGGCACCATCAGAGCTGCAACCCGGTTGATCGCTACGAACCAAGCAACATTGCCACCAGGCGCTCCTACCAGCCTGCAACAGGTTCGATACTTTTCTGTAGGTGCTGTAGGTCAGACGGGTCTCGTGCTGAAGGGCACAGATGGAAATGATTATGTATTATTTATCGATTTGACTGGCGGAACGCCTAATATCGGCATTCAACGGGCTTAATCAAGATAAACTAATATTCTCAGCTCTAAAATATAAAAAAACAGCAAGTCTCCTAAGTACAAATAGGGACTTGCTGTTAGAGGTTTCTATTAATTCTTAAAGCTATGAATTGGTGCAGGGATTCGTCCGCCACGATTAACGAAATTCGCGCAGTTGAAGCCATTCACTGCCATAACTGGTGCATATCCGAGCAGGCCGCCAAATTCGACCATTTCACCAACGTCCTTGCCGATTACTGGAATCACGCGAACCGCAGTGGTTTTGTTATTCACCATGCCGATTGCAGCTTCATCCGCGATGATGCCGGAAATGGTCTCCTTGGTGGTGCTTCCGGGGATAGCGATCATATCCAGTCCCACGGAACACACACAGGTCATAGCTTCCAGCTTCTCTAGTGTAAGGGCACCCCGCTGAACCGCTTGAATCATGCCGTGATCTTCACTGACTGGAATAAAGGCTCCACTAAGTCCACCTACATAGGAGGAGGCCATTACGCCACCTTTTTTAACATTGTCATTTAGGATCGCCAGAGCAGCGGTTGTTCCCGGAGCCCCAGCTTCCTCCAGACCCATGACTTGAAAGATTTCGGCAATGGAATCTCCGATTTCTGGAGTAGGAGCTAAGGATAGATCGATAATCCCAAAAGGAACATTCATCCGTTTGGAAGCCTCTTGAGCAACTAGCTGACCGACACGTGTGACTTTGAAGGCTGTCCGTTTAATGGTTTCACATAAGGTTTCAAAATCCTGTCCTCGAACCTCTTCAAGCGCACGTTTGATGACACCAGGACCGCTGACGCCAACGTTGATGACACATTCCCGCTCTCCAACCCCGTGAAATGCTCCGGCCATAAAAGGGTTGTCCTCAACGGCATTACAGAAGACTACCAGCTTGGCGCAGCCGATGGAATCCCGATCCTTGGTGCGTTCCGCAGTTTGGATAATGATATCACCCATTAATTTCACAGCATCCATGTTGATTCCACTTCTGGAGGAACCGACATTGACCGAGGAGCAGACTCTTTCAGTGACTGCCAATGCTTCTGGAATACTGTCGATCAGAATACGATCGCCTTTGGTGCAGCCTTTTTGTACAAGTGCAGAGAAGCCGCCGATAAAGTTAACGCCTACCTCTTTTGCAGCCTTGTCCAGGATTTCAGCAACAGGTACATAGGTATCTGTCTTCACCGCACCAGCGGCAATAGCGATGGGTGTGACAGAAATCCGTTTGTTAACGATAGGAACCCCAAATTGTCTTTCCAGATCTTCACCCGTCTTTACGAGCTTTTCAGCGGATCTGGTGATTTTGTCATATACATTTTGATTAAAGGTGCGCATATCCGTGTGGGCACAATCCATGAGGCTGATCCCCATCGTTATGGTACGCACATCCAGATTCATTTCACGAATCATCTTATTCGTTTCTTGTACTTCCACTAGTGATATCATGGTCAGCCATCCTCCTAGATTCGGTGCATAATATTAAAAATATCCTCATGCTGAAGCTTGATTTCCACGCCAATCGATTCGCCAAGCAAATGTAATTCCTCTACAATATTCTCAAAAGCTTTAGTTGAGCTAGAAATGTCTACAATCATCATCATGTTAAAATAATCTTGAACAATCGTTTGCGAAATATCCAGAATGTTCAAATTGTGTTCGGCTAGATATGTACATACTTTTGCGATAATCCCTACTTTATCTTTTCCTAATACAGTAATAATCCCCTTCATGAATACAGCCTCCCTTTGTATTTGTTGATTTCACCGTGTATACGGAATGAACCATTCCAACTATTATTGCAAATGATGAAACAAGCTTCAACCAAAGGTTTTTTGTCAGTTTGATTAAATATTTATTTTGGCAGCTGAAATTATAGAAAATTCATTTGACAGCCTATAAAAAATGTGATGAACTGAGAGTTTGATATGATAGTCTGAAGGAGTAAATATGACTACACAAAAATATAAAGACATGGTTGAGCAAAGAACGAAGATGACCCTCCAGGAATGGACGGAACAGGCGGAAGTGAAGGAAAAGGACATTTATCGTTTTTTGCATAATTTAAAAGGCACTGCTGGAACTGTCGGATTACCGGATGTCGAACAATTTGCCGAGGATACGCTGCCCTATTTCATGGAAAGCAGTCTTAAGAGTTGGTCAGTCGAGGAATGGGGGGATTATTTATATCCACTGATTCCATTGTTTAATGTCCATTCATTGGCAGCTTCAAGCTCTGTCAAAGCATTGGATAAAAAGGGACCTGCTGAGACGCTCACGCAGAATGATATTCTTCTTATCGACGATGATGTAGAGTTAGTTGCTTATCTGAAAGAGTCGTTGGAGAGGCAAAATTACTATGTAAGCATTGCCTTATCTGCTGAACGGGGACTTAAAATCTTTTATGAAACGAAACCAGATCTCATTCTGCTGGATATTCTTTTACCGGATAAAAGCGGGATTGAGGTGTTGAACCAAATTATCGGCAAGGCTAAAAAAGAACGAATTCCCATTATTATTATAAGCGGGGAGTACTCCAAAGCGACGCAAATGCAGGCGTATTCGCTGGGGGTGATGGATTTTTTACCGAAGCCTGTAGATATTGATTTATTTCTGGTATTGATCAAAAATCGCTTTCAGCTCAAAAGAGAATGGCAGGAGTCCATCATCGTCGATGATTTGACCGGCGCATTTAATCGCAAACACTTCAATCAAGTCATGAAGCAGCTGATTGGTGATTTTAAGCGGACCAACCGCGTATTTTCGTTAGCGCTGATTGATTTGGATTATTTTAAAAACGTTAATGATACATATGGTCACCTAATCGGAGACGAAGTGCTGCAGGGCTTTTCCGAGCTTGTGAAGAATTCCATCCGTCTGGAGGATACCTTTTGCCGTTATGGGGGAGAAGAGTTTGCAGTGTTCTTACCTCACACGGATGCGGAATCTGCAATGTTGGTTATACAACGTATTCAAGAGCGGTTTGCGGCGACTGATTTTTTTGCGAAAAATGAAATCTTTCATGTGACTATCTCTAGCGGGATTTCTGAGGTAACAGATGCCGAGAATATAGCCGATAAATTGATTGAGGAAGCAGATCAGGCTCTTTATGCCAGTAAGCATGCTGGAAGGAATCAGACAACGCTTTATTCGGACCATTTATCCACTACTAAAAAGCATTCGGTTCTGAATGTGATTGTTGTGGATGACGATACGCTAATTCGGAGAATTGTGACCAGTCAGTTCGCCATTTGGGAGCCGGAGAATATTGCTGAGGTGAAGGTTAGCAGCTATGCGAATGGGCTTGATTTCCTGCAATCGGATTGGTATGCCGTGGATGAGAAGTATATTATTTTGCTGGATGGTGTGATGCCTGATCTGGATGGAGTAGAAGTTCTGGAAAGAATCCGCAAAACGTATCCGGAAGTAAATATATTAGTGATCATGTTGACGGGAAGAAACAATCAGGCGGATATTGTACATGCCCTGCAGATGGGTGCCGATGATTATGTAGTCAAACCGGTCCATATGCCTGAGTTATTGTCGAGGATAGAGCGGTTGGCTCATAGATTTTTGTTCTAATTGGGTTCTGAATATGTTGTGAGCACCAGGAGAGATCTAAAGCGGAGGGAACTAGGCAGCTATGCAAAAGGTAATGGTAGTGGATGATGAAGAAGTATTACGAATGTTAATCGTAGACACCTTAGAAGATTTGGAAGACGTGGAGATCCACACTGCCGAGAACGGATTAGAGGCGCTTTCAAAATTGTCACAGGATCATTATGATTTGGTGATATTGGATTATATGATGCCTGAAATGACAGGGATTGAAGTCCTAGGCCAACTGGATGATGAGAAAAAGAAGGCTACAGCTATTTTAATGTTAACAGCCAAAGCCCAAGATGTAGATCGTCTTCGAGCGGTAGATGCAGGCGTACGTTATTTTATGCCAAAACCTTTTAGTCCGATGGAACTCTTGCAGATTGTGGAGGGGATCCTAAGTGACAAAGGGAAGCAGCTCTAATCACAGTATTAAAAATAGATATTTTCGTATCATTGCCTTGGTTTTTTCGTTAATCATTCTTATGGGATCTGTATTTTTGTTTTTCATAAACAATGAGCAGAACAAATTAAGTAGAGACCGTGAAGTTCTGCAAAATAAGGCGGACACGATTAACGAATTGGCGACTGCGTTAAATGAGGTTTTTTTCCGAGCGAGGGGATTCAGCGCACTTAAGAGTAACAATGAATTAGAGCTCTTAAACTTAGGACTTGTTAACTTTGATAAGATTCTGGAAACCTATTCTAATCTCAATTTATCTCCGGAAGAAGCCTTGTTTAGAGATGGTTTGAAAGCCTTTTATGTTCAGTACAAAACTAAAGTTTTGCCGGAAGCGATTCGGTTTGTCGAGGCAGACGATTATGTGTCTTTGAGAGCTCTATCCGCAGATGGCAACACGAAATCAGTAAATGATTTTTTAATGTATACAAAAGAGTACAAGCAACGATCCGATGCCTCATTAAATACTATGGCTATGGATTACATCAAACGTGCCAATGAGTTTACCTTTATCGCATTCTTTTTCAGCACGATTATTCTGCTAATCTTCACCTTTATGATCTGGCGGATTCTGAAGAACCTAATAGATCCTATTCTGAAGCTGGAAGGGGCAACCCATTCCCTGGCTGCAGGAGAAGAAATTCTTCTGGGCAAGCTTAAGAATCAAGATGAAATTGGCCGACTTTATGATGCTTTTCTAAATATGGCTAGAAGTATTCAAGATAAAGAAGAAGAATTGATGATGCAGAATGAAGAGCTGCATGCGCAGCAGGATGAACTTCAGGATCAGCAATATAGGCTGCAGCGCTCGCTTAGTGAAATTGAGAGTATGATGAAAGCCTTGGATCAATCGTCTGCCGTCGGAATTCTTACTGCTAAAGGTGTCTTTACCTACGCGAATGATAATTTAAGTGGATATACCCGCTATAAAAAGTCTGAGATTATCGGTTACACCTATAAGTTATTTGAACTTTATAATCTCTCTGATGAGGGTTATCAGAAAATCTTTAACAAATTAAATACAGGCGGAGTGTGGAACAATGAGCTGCAGATTCTAGCCAAAGACGGATTGCCCATCTGGCTGCATCTGACGATTGTGCCGTACCTGAATGAAGAGGGTGTGATTTATCAATACATCCTTATTGCGAACGATATCACCTCAATGAAAAGCGTACAGCAGGAGCTAGCCGAAACGTTAAAAAACACAGAACAGACCAAGATGATGCTTGAACTTAATAATCAGCTCAATCATGATATTACTTATACTTTGGATAAACATGAATTTGCCGATAAGTTTATTGAGTTTATGCATCGCCTGTATGCCTTTGATTCGAGTTTCTTCCTGCTTGTGAAAGATAATATCGCGGCTGTGAAAGGCATTCCGCAGGAGAATGTGGAGCGTTATCTTGATCATGAGAATAATGAGATGTTATATCGCTTGCAAGCGGAAAAAACGTACCTAATCAAGCGCCTGGCCACACAATCAGAGCAAGGGATTTCTGCGAGTGAGGTCTATGTTTACGACTTCTACACTACTGTTGTGAACGCAGAGGATGAGATTCTTGCAGTGTTCTGTGGCAGCCGGATTGGTTATTCCTTCAGCAAAGAAGAGATTAATGAGGTTCAAGGGATGATGAACCGCGTAGCGCTGGCGATTGAACGTTTATTCATGTATGAAGAGATTGAACATGGCCGAAAGCTGAATCGGGACATCGTAAATAATGTGAACGAGGGCATACAATTTGTGAATACAGAAGGTATGCTCCTGCAGATGAATAAAGCGTTGAGCAACATTTTTAATTATGAGTGGACAGAAGGAGCTTTGATTCCCCGTCAGAAATGGATGGATTATTTCATTGAGCACTCGAATGAGAATCATGAACTTCGGATGTTTTTTGAAAAAGCGATTGCTGAGGATGCTCTGGAATCCAGCAGCATGCAATACTCCATTGGAACTGAATCGATGAAGCATATTGATGTGTATGCGATCCCTGTATTCCGTCGCGAGCTGCGTATTGGTACATTGTTTGTCTACAGAGATATCACTAGAGAATATGAGCTGGACCTTATGAAATCTGATCTTGTCAGTACGGTAAGTCATGAGCTAAGAACACCGCTATCGAGTGTGCTTGGTTTCACAGAACTGTTATTGTCTAAGACCATGAAGCCTGAGAAGCAGCTTAAATATCTGGAGACGATTCATAAAGAAGCTAAACGACTGACGGAGCTCATTAATGATTTTCTTGATTTGCAGAGAATGGAGTCAGGTAAGCAGCAATATATCACGGAGCATTTGAATCTCAGTGAAATTGTATTAGGTGTAATTGATCAATATAAACTGAGCAGTACCCATCATGTGCTTCTAGTGGATGAGGCTTTAAATGCGGATGTTGATGTGGACAAGGATAAGATTGTCCAAGTTCTGACGAATCTGTTAAGTAATGCGATTAAATTCTCGCCTGATAACAATGAAGTTAAAGTACTGCTGCATAACGAGTCGGATAGAATTATTGTACGTATCCAGGATAATGGTCTTGGCATTCCTAAGGATCAAATAGGACAGCTATTCCAAAAATTCAGAAGAGTGGATAATAGCGCCTCTAAAAGAATTGGAGGAACAGGACTCGGACTTGCTATCTGTAAGGAGATCATTGAGAAACAAAAGGGAAATATCGGTATAGATTCCGTAGAAGGAGAGGGCACTACCGTTTGGTTTAGCCTCCCTATCCTCCATGCGGAAGCGAGCCGGAAACAGGATGAGCTTAATAAATGGAGCACCGATAAAGAGCTCAAGCCTAATGTAATGATCGTTGAAGATGATTACAGTCTTTCGTTGCTTTTATCAGAAGAGCTTAAAGGGAAGGGCTTCCGTGTTACCCATCATTACCATCCACAGCAAGCTTTTGATCAGGCCTTGAAAACACCATTTGTGGCGATTGTGGTAGATTTGATGTTGGGTGAAGAGCTGGATGGCTGGGATTTGATCCGAATGCTTAAAGAAGATCCAAGAACTGAAAATATACCTATCGTTATTTCTTCTGCTCTGGATCAATCGGATAAGAACCAATTAAACGATGTAATTCAAAAATATTTAACTAAACCTTATCCGCCCGGCGAGCTGTCGAATACGCTTGAGGAGATAGTGAAGATTAAGACGGGGATCGGCGAGGTGTTATTTCCCGAAAGTAAGCAAAAATTATAGCTTTTATTTATCACAATATTTTATAAATAGTATCACTTTTTATAATGAAACCGATCAAAACAGGTTAAATCATACTGTTTTGATCGGTTTTTACGTACTTTATAGATGATTTTTCAATAAAATACAATTATTAGGGTAAATCGACATCATTGATCGTTTACAATTATTGTGATAGCCTGATTTCATGAGGTACGGATCATCAGAAGATTTCATGTTTAGGAGAGGTGGATATTGTTGCAACTACAGGTAACGAACAGTCCTTTTAACGAGAGCCAAGTCGAGCTACTCAATCGTCTTCTACCATCCTTAACGGAGACACAGCAAATATGGCTTAGCGGTTATTTGTCAGCCATGGGCTTTACTACTGCACCATCGGCAGGTGCCGGGGTTCAAGCAGTACAATCAAATACGATAGGAAATGTGGAAGGTAGTGCCGTTAGTCAACCTGCAGCTTCACGTGAAGTGACCGTGTTGTTTGGGTCCCAGACAGGGAACTGCCAACGGCTGGCTGGGAGCTTGTCCCGCAAGCTGGAGGAGCAAGGATTTCAGGTCACACTCACTGCGATGAACAGCTTTAAGCCCAATGCGCTTAAGAAGGTTGAGAACCTCCTATTGCTGGTCAGTACACACGGTGAAGGCGAGCCGCCAGATAATGCACGGATGTTCCATGAATTTCTCTATAGCAAAAGAGCTCCTCAATTAGAGAATCTGAAGTTCTCAGTGCTGGCACTGGGGGATACCTCCTATGAATTCTTTTGTCAGACCGGCAAGGACTTCGATCAGCGGCTTGAGGAACTTGGCGGCAAGCGGTTAAGTCCGCGTGTGGATTGTGATCTTGATTATGATGATTCGGTTACCGAGTGGTTTGAAGGCGTCATTAGTGCCTTAAATGCACATTTAAATGCTCCGGCCATTGCGGCAAAAGCGGTTCAAGCTGCAGAAGACGCAGATTCTCAGGAGCCTTTGTATACCCGCAACAATCCTTTTAAAGCGGAAGTATTGGAGAATCTAAATCTGAACGGACGTGGTTCTGACCGTGAGACCCGCCATTTGGAGCTATCCCTAGAAGGTTCTAACATACAATTTGAGCCAGGGGATGCGCTGGGTGTCTATCCGGAGAATCATCCTGAATTGGTAGACGCTATTATTCATACTATGGGCTGGAATCCTAATGATATTGTTCCATTAAATAAAAAAGGGGAAGACGGCACCTTACGTGAGGCCCTTCTTCACCACTATGAAATCACTGTATTGACCAAACCGTTACTTGAACAAGCGGCGAAGTTATCTTCTTCTAACCAATTAAGTGATCTATTGTCGCCAGAACGTGCGCAACAGCTTAAGGAATATATTCAAGGCCGCGATCTGCTCGATTTAGTTCAGGACTTCTCTCCATGGGAGGGTTCGGCCAGTAGCTTTGTGACTATTTTGCGCAAGCTTCCGGCACGACTCTATTCAATTGCCAGCAGCTATAAAGCTAATCCAGATGAGGTTCATTTAACGGTTAGAGCTGTACGTTATGAGGCACATGGCCGTGAGCGTTATGGGGTCTGCTCGGTACATTGTGCTGAAAGAGTCCAGCCGGGAGATACGTTGCCCATCTACATTCAACATAATCCGAACTTTAAGCTTCCGACGAATCCTGATGCACCGATCATTATGATTGGACCGGGCACAGGTGTTGCACCCTTCCGCTCTTTCCTGGAGGAACGTGGCGAGCTTGGGGCGGAAGGTAAATCATGGCTGTTCTACGGAGATCGGCATTTTGTGACGGACTTCCTCTATCAGACGGACTGGCAGAGAATGCTTAAAGACGGCTTGTTAACTAAGCTGGATGTTGCTTTCTCCCGTGATACCGAAGAGAAAGTATATGTTCAGCATCGCATTCTGGAAAAGAGCCGCGAGGTCTACGAATGGCTGCAAGCGGGAGCTCATATTTACATTTGCGGAGACGAGAAGCATATGGCACATGATGTTCATTCTGCTCTGATTACTGTCATCCAGCATGAGGGTGGTCTGAGTCCTGAAGAAGCGGCAGCTTATTTGGATAATATGCAGCAGGCGCAGCGCTACCAACGTGATGTTTACTAATGGATAGAGGAAAGTTATCGAATGACTTCGGGGGGAGATAACAACAATGGCAAACAATGAAAAGGTTAAGCCGATCGGCGGGCCTCCAAGCGATGTTGAGCACATTAAGCAAGAGAGTAACTATCTGCGGGGCGCGCTTGTTGAGACATTAAGCAATCCGATTACCGGAGGCTTGCCGGAAGATGATAATCGGCTGCTGAAATTTCACGGAAGCTATATGCAGGACGATCGGGATTTACGCAACGAGCGTGAACGGCAAAAGCTGGAGCCTGCATTCCAGTTCATGCTTCGTGTAGTTGCCCCAGGCGGGGTAGCGACACCAGAGCAGTGGCTAGTGATGGATGATCTGGCACAAAAATACGGCAATGGAACCTTACGTCTGACTACCAGACAGGCGTTTCAAATGCATGGGGTACTCAAATGGAATCTTAAGAAAACCATCCGCAGCATTAATGATACGCTGATGACGACGCTGGCAGCTTGCGGCGATGTTAACCGTAACGTAATGAGTAATCCGAATCCTTACCAGTCAGAGGTGCATGCAGAGGTCTACGAATGGGCGCGCAAAGTAAGTGATCACTTATCACCACGTACGCCTGCTTACCATGAAATCTGGTTGGACGGTGAGAAGGTAGTAGATAGCTTAGGCGAACGTGCGGAAGTAGAACCGATCTATGGACCGGTATATTTACCGCGTAAATTCAAGATAGGTCTAGCGGTGCCTCCTTCTAATGATGTGGATGTATTCTCGCAAGATCTGGGTTTTATCGCTATTCTGGAAAATGAGAAGCTAGTCGGCTTCAACGTTTCTGTAGGCGGCGGTATGGGGATGACTCATGGCGATACCAGTACTTATCCTCAGTTGGGACGTATAATTGGTTTTTGCCGTCCGGAACAGTTAATTGATGTGGCAGAAAAGACCGTAACAATCCAGCGGGATTATGGTAATCGCTCTGTCCGCAAAAATGCACGGTTCAAATATACGATTGACCGCCACGGTCTGGAATGGTTCGTAGACGAACTGCATGAAAGACTCGGATGGCAGCTTGAAGCAGCACGTGATTATCATTTTGATCACAACGGAGACCGTTACGGCTGGGTGAAGGGGACCAATGGAAAATGGAATCTGACACTTTATATCCAAAGCGGACGGATTCATGACCAAGAAGGATACACCTTGATGAGTGGCTTGCGGGAGATTGCTAAGATTCATACTGGAGATTTCCGGCTAACGCCGAATCAGAATCTAACGATTGCCAACGTCACTACTGCCAAAAAACGCAAAGTAGCTGAGCTGGCTAAACAGCATGGACTAACAGATGGAGCACATCTTTCTGCATTGCGGCGCAGCTCCATGTCCTGTGTAGCACTGCCAACCTGCGGACTTGCGATGGCTGAAGCGGAACGCTATCTGCCTTCGCTGATAGATAAGCTGGAGCTTGTTATAGATAAAGCTGGTTTGCGGGACGAGGAAATTGTGATCCGAATGACCGGCTGTCCTAATGGCTGTGCTAGACCGGCGTTGGGTGAAATCTCGTTTATCGGAAAGGCTCCAGGCAGATATAATATGTATTTAGGAGCAGGCTTTACGGGTGATCGCCTCAATAAAATGTATAAAGAAAACATAGATGAGAAGGAGATCCTAGAGACGCTTGAACCTATTCTTCACCGATATGCCAAAGAACGTCAACAAGGCGAGCATTTTGGAGATTTCGTGATCCGTGCAGATTATGTTAAAGCCGTTACCTCTGGACTTAATTTCCATGACTAAATGAAAGTAGATTTAAAAATGTCCCGGGGCCAGTTGATGGCTGCCGGGATTTTTGTGGTTTGGGCTTAGTTAGATTCCCGGGGTGTCGTGTCGTACACATAATGCTCCAGAGGTAAAGAACGGTAGGTGAGCGCAGACGAGTAGTAGACGAATAGTAGATGAGTAGTAGATGAGGGGCCGATGAGTAGTAGATGAGCAGTAGATGAGCATAGACGAGCGGCAGTAGACTAACAAGGTGACGGACTCAGGAGCCCTTATTTCCTGAAATCTTGCCAATTTGACGAGTATTCGGACACCAGCGCCGTTATGGGGATGAAAAGAGACAGGAACAGGCCTTTTTCAGAGGAATAGCGCCTCTCCAATCCGAAAGTTGCTCAAAACGGCTCAAATCGCACAAATAGCGTCATCTGAGTCCGAAAATCATAACAGAGTGCTCCAAAGGTAAAGAACGGCAGATGAACAGTAGATGAGCATAGACGAGCGGCAGTAGACTAACAAGGTGACGGACTCAGGAGCCCTTATTTCCTGAAATCTTGCCAATTTGACGAGTATTCGGACACCAGCGCCGTTATGGGGATGAAAGGAGACAGGAACAGGCCTTTTTCAGAGGAATAGCGCCTCTCCAGTCCGAAAGTTGCTCAAAACGGCTCAAATCGCACAAATAGCACAAATAGCGTCATCTGAGTCCGAAAATCACGACAAAAGCGCTCCAAAGGTAAAGAACGGCAGATGAGCGCAGACGAGCGGCAGTAGACTAACATCAGAGTAGCAAAAGGGTCATATTAGATAGTGGGACAGAGTGATATTAGCGCAGTAGGAGCAATTGTAGAGTAATACGCAGAACAGCAGGAGCAATAGTGAAGTAACGCAGAACAGCCAAACAAAAGAGCAGTAACCGACTAGCGGCACAATAAACGATCAGCAGTAGACTAACATCAGAGTGGTGAAAGGGTCGAATTAAATCGATAGTAAAATAACATTAGATGGTGAAAGAGTAAAATTAGATTAGCTCAGCAGTAGCAATAGTGGAGTAGTACGCAGAACAGCCAAATAAAAGAGAAGCAACCGACTAGCGGAACAATAGACGATCGACAGTAGACTAACATCAAAGTAGTAACATTCCGGGAGCAGGCTAACAGCAGTAGATCACCGTTGACTGACAAATCTAGCAACAGCCTTCATTTGATCTACAATAATCTAGTAAGATCCCAACATCTGCGCTACAACAGATTCAATTTAAAAACCAGCAAGTCTCCAATTCCGGGAGGCTCGCTGGTTTATGTGTTTAAGGAGCGATACCGGAGATCAGTACATCGTTTTGATACAGGGTTACTTTGTTCCAAGTGCTGAAGGAAACTTTGGTTGGATCGAACGAATAGTCATTTGCTTCATTGAAGTTAGACCAGTCGCTTTTGTGCACGCGTAATTGGATTTCTCCTGACTGCCCACCGGCAGGTATGGAGCCCGCGCTAGCATTGAAAGTAAGCTCAACGTAAGAGTCGGCGTTCGTCCCACTTGTGGACCCGAGGGCAACCGATATATTAGAAGCACCGACCTGCGCCCAATCGATTACTCCATTGAGAGAGGCACTTCCATCTTTAGTAAAGTAATAACGAATTTTCAGTCCATTTAAATTGACTGCCGTTGTTCCGTTGTTATAGATGTTGAAGTAGGGCTTGATTGAGTTATCAGTAGCATTGGTATCTGCTGCACGGTAGTAAAGTGCCAGATTACTGGATGGCGAGCCGGTAGGAGTGGCTGTAGGTGTTACTGTAGCTGTTGGCGTAGGTGTAGGTGTTGGCGTAGCTGTTGGCGTAGGTGTTGGTGTTGGCGTAGGTGTAGGTGTAGGTGTTGGCGTAGGTATAGCTGTTGGTGTAGGTGTTGGTGTAGTGCCACCATCCGGCACAGGTTGGTAACCAGGTGTTGTGTAAATTTTATTAAGCACGGAGGTTGCTAAGGTTCCGTTTGCTCCATTAACGACTGTATTTCCCCAGTTGCTGAGTGTTCCTGCTGGACCGCTGGCTAGATCCAGATATTCAACGCCTCCGCCATTACCATACCAGGACCAGGCGAGCCAGCCCACCTTTTTTTCCTTCGTGTAGCTCATAATGGTGGCTTCATCGACATCTCCACCCGTGTGCTTGTCACCGAATTCGCCGATAATCACAGGGGCTCCAATAGCCAAGGCACTATCGATATTACTCTTGACTGTAGCAGCATTACCTCCAGCATATTCGTACATATGAATTGAGAAAATAGTGTTTTTTAAGGTATCTGAATTAAATACAGCCTGACCACTAGTGAAAATAGATTGTGGGTATTGACCCCATCCCGCTGCATCTACAACTAAAGTGTTCTTAATGCCCGCATTTCTTAACGCAGGAATTGCTGCTTGGTATCCACTGGCCCATGTTGCAGTGTTCCAAGAACCGTACCATTCATTAGCAATATTCACAATGACACGATCTTCTTTACCGATCAAAGCATCCTTGATGCTGATCCAATAGTTTACTGCAGCGTTAAGGTCAGAGGTGTTGTCTGAGCCCGTAGCATCATGCACTTCCAGCATGGCAATCATTTTATACTGATCACAAAGCTTAAGAATATTTTGGACATCAGCTAAAGTATCGAGAGACCACTTGCTGCCATTAGAAAGTACAATTCTGACGGTATTGGAGCCAGTCGCTGCGATGGCCGGTATTGCAGTAGCCAGATCGTTTTTGTACCAAGTGTGTGCATGATTCACCCCACGCATTACAAAAGGACTGCCAGTAGCATCGTATAAAGTGGTACCGCTTACATAAAAACCTTTAACAGAAGTGTTCGCAGCCGCTGCCTGCTGTTGAGGTAAAGAAATAGAAAGAGTAAGGATACTAATTAATACTAACAAACTGATTTTCCGGAACGAAAAATGCTTTCTGAATTTCATCAACATTTCCTCCTTAATCAAATAGGGTTGCTTCTTTGATTATGCGTATCCTCCAGGTGGTTGCAGTAAATGCACTCAATTACAGGCATGTATCACCTCCTCAGTTATTTTGAATATAACATATAAAGGAATTTTTAGGAATAATAAATAATTTAACGATAACAATAACTTTATGTTTTATTAGATAGATAAGAGAAATTACTGATAAGGCACTCGTCTTTCATCTAACATTTTCATAAAAATGATGTTATTTTTAGATTCAGCAAGGAAAATATAATTTTTTTTGCCTAATGATTTGGATTTCTCGCGATTTTCTTTCATAATATAAAGGGTAAACTAAATACAAAAGAAGAACCGTTGCCCGAGAGCGATGTGTTCTGTACAGAAGAGGCGATATTATGATTATCATGAAAACGATGGAAGAGATCGAAAAAATGCGTGCGGCGGGAAAAATTCTCGCTGAATGTCATCGTCAAATTGCGCAAATTTTGCAGCCTGGTATTACGACCTGGGAAATTGATGAATTTGCAGAAAAATTTATATTGTCTCAAGGAGCTACTCCTGAGCAAAAAGGATATAATGGGTACCCGTACGCAACCTGTGCATCTGTAAATGATGTAATATGCCACGGATTCCCGAAAAAAGAGCCGCTAAAAGACGGGGATATCGTAACCATTGACATGGTTGTTAACTTAAACGGCTGGTTGGCAGATTCGGCCTGGTCTTACGGGATTGGCAATATTAGTGAACAGGCGACCAAACTTCTAGACACTACTAAGGAATCTTTATTCCGTGGAATCGAGCAGGCGGTTGCAGGCAACCGTATTGGCGATGTTGCGCATGCCATCCAAGTTTATGCAGAGTCTAACGGGTTTTCTGTAGTGCGTGATTTTATTGGCCACGGGATCGGTTCAGAAATGCATGAAGCTCCGGAAGTGCCTCACTATGGTCCAGCAGGGAGAGGGCCTCGTCTTAAAGAGGGGATGGTATTTACCATTGAGCCCATGCTGAACACAGGCAGTTACAGAACAAAAATTGATGCGGATGGTTGGACTGCGCGTACCATTGACGGCGGATTGTCAGCACAATATGAGCATACCTTAGCGATTACCCCACAAGGAACGATTATCCTGACTGAACTGTAATTTTGATGAAAAATAAAATGACCAGTCTCCGTAATGGAGATTGGTCATTTTTTATTAATCTGTAATGTTGCGAGTGTAATATTCAATGATATCTTTTCTCCTAATAATTCCAACAAATACACCCTCATTATCAATCACAGGAACGAAATTCTGATCCGCAGCGAGCGTCAGCATATCCTCCATTTCTGCATTAATGAGAACACTTTCGTTATGAACATGCTTTTGGATGTCGCTTACTGGAACTTCCCCTATATTGTCAAAGGTTAAATCTGCTGTGTTTTTCAGCTTCCACAATAGATCACCCTCCGAAAGTGTTCCTACATATTTTCCTTCATTATCAATAATAGGGATAGCCGTGTAATGGTGCTGTTCTAATTGTTCTAAGGCTTCCAGCATGGATAGTGAGTTAGTGATATAGGCGACTTGATCTTTTGGCAACAAAAAAGAGGATATTTCCATCGGCATGAACTCCTTTGTATTATGTTATTTTTTGATTAGGCTACTTTTATTTAAACATACTTTTGGAATGGATAGAATTTTAAATTTTCACCCCTTGAATTATAGGTAATAAGTCCTATTGAATAGAGGTCGTATTTTGTCGATTAAAGATATATTATCCTAGAGTGGAGTTGTTCAGATGGCATTGTATCGAAGGCTTTCATTAACGTTTAAATTTGTTATGGTGGTAAGTTTAGTAATTATTGTGATCTTTTTCTTTAGTTTAGTCGCAAACCTGGCTAATCTGCGTAGTGTGAGCATATCCAACGGTGAACTTCAGGCAGAGGTCGCAGGAAAAAGTTATGCGGAGACCATTCAGAATAGAATGATAGACATTCAGTCGACGGGTGAAGCGCTCGCTGAAGTACTCCTTGAATCAAGAGAACGTCAAACCTTGGACCGTGAAGATGTTGTTTCTACAATGAAAACTATGCTTGAGCACAGACCAGAAATTTTTGGGATGAGCATATTATGGGAACCCAATGCTTTTGATCAGAACGATCAGGCTAATATAAATAAGATGCCATATGATGATGGTACGGGGCGTTTTATTCCTTATGTCTTTAGAAATCAAGGTGCAATAAAGGTTGAACCCTTAAAGAATTATGATGTAGAAGGTGCGGGTGATTATTACCTTTTACCAAAAAAAGAGAAAAAACCGGTATATATTGAACCCTACTCCTATGAGACGACTGGTGGAGCTATAGAGATGATTTCGGTCATGCTGCCAATTTTGGATAAAACGGGTGCATTTCTGGGGACTGTAGGGTTCGATGTTTCGTTAACCCAATTGCAGGAAGAAGCCGTTAACTATAAACCTCTGGGAGGTTATGTTTCTTTAATCACTGGTAATGGCAAATATGCAGCCAACCCAAATGATCCTCAAAGTGTACTCAAAGAATTCGGTGATACAGAAGATAAAACAGTACTGTGGAAGCGTGTGAAGAATGGGGAGGCCAAACTGGGATACACGATAAATTCCAAGGGAGAAGATGTGCTGCGGACTTTTGTTCCGATACCAATGCCTGGAAGTGACCAGGTCTGGTACACACAGACAGCGATCTCTAAGGATGTTATCATGGCTGATTATGAACAAGCTAAAACAGAATTTTTTATCATTATGATTATTGGGATTTTGATTTTAGCTGTTATTGTTGGTCTTCAACTATGGTTGATGGTAGTTAAACCGCTTCGCTTGTTATCTGAGAAATTGCAGCTGATGTCTCAGGGGGATTTGACTCAAACCCTGCAGGTTCGAAATGATGATGAATTCGGCAAAATGGCTACACATTTTAATCATATGACCCATAAGCTTCGAGAAATGTTTGGACTTGTCGCTGATCTATCAATGTCCGTCGGAGCTACCTCTGAAGAGCTGACAGCTAACGCTGAGCAGACTGGGAAAGCTGCTGAACAAATTGCTGTGGCAATCGGACGAGTAGCCGAAGGAGCGCAGCTGCAGAGTGATTATGCGGGTGATTCTTCAATGGCGATGAGCGAGCTGAATGTTGGAGTGCAACGGATTGCTGACTCTTCGTCATCGGTATCTGCATCTGCAGATGAAGTTACCGATCAGACGAAAAAGGGCAGTGCCCAGCTGCAAATGGCAGTGAATCAAATGTCGGAGTTAAAGCTGTCTGTAGATGAGACGAGTCTGGCGATTGAACGTTTAGGCGAACGATCTGCTCAGATCAGCGGGATTATCGGCTTGATTTCGAACATAAGTAAACAGACCAATCTGTTGGCACTAAATGCGGCTATTGAGGCGTCCAGAGTGGGTGAACATGGCCGAGGTTTTGCGGTGGTGGCCTCAGAAATTCGCATGCTGGCAGATCAGACTAAAAAAGCTGCCGAACAAGTTACTGCTTTGGTTGAAGATGTGGTGCAAGATACTAATCAAGCTTCACAAGCGATGGCTGTCGGCAATGAAAAAGTAATTCTTGGTGTGCAGAGTGTATCTGATAGTGATCTTTTATTTACGTCAATTCTGACAGAGATGACACAGGTAACCGATCAGATCCAAGAGGTCTCAGCAGCTGCACAGCAGATGACCGCGGGAACGGAGCAAATTTCAGTTACCGTTAAACAATTAGCCGATCTTGCTTCGGAAGCTTCCTCTGACTCCCAAAGTGTGGCAGCAGCCTCTGAGGAGCAGCTTGCTTCTATGGAAGAGATCTCAGCCTCGTCGGAGTCACTCAGCTCAATGGTGCAAGACCTGTTGGATAAATTATCTTACTTTAAAATTTAGATTCCCTTTTCAAATATAGAGAAGGGCTGGCACCTAAAACTATGAAAATGACTGCTGTGTCGAAAGCACATGTTTAGTCACTGGAAAATACGCTTAGTAACCTGCTAACGGACACAGTGGTCCTTAAACGTACGATTATCCGATATTTGGAATGTTATCGGACTCCAGTGCAGCTATTGGCCTGAAAAATGCTTATTATGAGCCTCTTTCCAAGGAATAGCGTCACTGGAGTCCGAAATCTAGCGGTAAAGAATAAAAACATGTAAATAACGTCTACCGAGTCCGAAAGCCCCGTAGGATAATGAATGTGTAGTCGCAGCAGGCCGCGAATGACCAAAAAACGCTGAACAGCGATTCTTCGATAACAGAAGAATCGCTGTTTTGTTGATTTTAGGATTTTGAAAGTGAGGAGGTCAGTCTCCGCTCGTAGAATCACTTATGGCACAGCTCCTTCTTTCTTCCCATTTTCTTCATAATGCAGAAGAGTATCTATTTGGTGTTAGCTGTGTTATAATCAATCTATCGAAAGTATTTACCTGGCGAATTCACATAGCGTAGAGGGTTATTCTTTAGACGTTAATAACCTTGTACCATATGTGAATTTTTATTTTTTTAGAGATTTTTTGAGGATAAGAATAACATGTAAATAAAAATAAGGTGGTAATTATATTATGCAAACAGGAACAGTGAAATGGTTTAACGCAGACAAAGGTTTTGGTTTTATCGAGGTTGAAGGTGGAGAAGATGTATTCGTACATTTCAGCGCAATTACTGGTGACGGATTCAAGTCCCTGGATGAAGGACAACGTGTAGAATTTAACGTGGTTCAAGGTAATCGTGGTCAACAAGCTGAGAATGTTGTAAAACTGTAAGTAGTAAAATGAATCCCCAAACGTATCGTTTGGGGATTTTTTTATAGAAAGGTGGCGGATGTAAATGCAGGTGTTTGAAGACTGGAATTTAAAAGTTAAGAAAACCTTTAACGCTACAAGTAACAAGGAAGTATTGACGGTGTCTGAAGCGGGAAGCTTGCTCGGGCTGTCTAAAGACCAAATGAAAAGTTATGTAGATCAGCATAAGTTGACTAAAGTTCCGATCATGAGAAGTGTCGTCAGATATCTTTTACTGAAGAGTGAGATCGATATGATTGTGAAAAAAACCTAAGATCATCATTAATAAATAGGGTAGACCAATCCTTGATAGGATATGGTCTTTTTTTGTCTCACAAATTTCTTATAAATAGAAACTTATCGACCCTAAGATCGTCTATAATAATGGGATATTTTAGGTAACAGTGTCATCCAGCAAAAAAATATCCTCACATACTGGTGGTTATCTATCAAAACATTACGTGAGATCTAAGGAGAAAATTATGAAACGACTAGAGCGTAAAGATTATTACAAAGCTATTGAGCCTTTAGGAAAAGTGAAAATAAATACGATGTTTGCTGAGTCCGTGGTTAAACAAGTCATACCTGGCAGCGTATATGCTGACGATATCGTTAACCCGCGTGCTTTTTACATTGCTCACCCTTGTGGAATGTCTTTATTAATTGGAGAGTCGGATAATGAAGAGTTTAAGCGCGATCTTTTTGATTACATAACCAATAAAAATATGATTCGGCATCATCAAGAGTTGCTGCAGGCTGATCCAGCGGGAGGCTGGCCGGAAGTTATCGCTTATTGGAGTGAACAGGAAATGCTCCATAGAAATACAAGGGTCAACTTCAGCTTTAACCGCGAGAAATATCTGAAACAGAAAGCTTCTTATCTTAGCCAAGACCTTGAAGTGGTGCGAATGAACAAAGAACGGTTTTTGGCGGCAACAGGAGGTGTCAATCCTAAGGCGTTTTGGAGGAATGAAGAGCAATTTATTGCTGAGGGGCTGGGCTTCAATATTCTTGACGCTGGGGAAATTGCCTCTACGGCATTTTCGGGTTTTGTTAATGAGCATCAACTGGAAATTGGCATAGAAACCTCAGAAGCACATCGGGGGAAGGGCTATGCCTACGCGGTCTGTTCAGCCTTAATAGAATACTGTCTAGAACATCAGCTTGAGCCGGTGTGGGCGTGTCGTCTGGATAACGAGGGTTCTTTCAACTTAGCGCATAGATTAGGCTTTGAGACAACCTACATGATTCCCTATTATCGGCTGGTAGAATCCGTCATCAGGAAGGGTTAAGGATCCGAATGAAAAATAAACAGACTACCCATTCAGCTTCTTCATTTTCTTTAAGTAGAATTGAGAAAAAAAAGGTGAAGAAGAAAACTAAGACCAGCAAGAAAAAAAAGATCTGGTTATTTACGCTTGCTATCGTACTTATTGCTGGGCTAGGATCTTATGTTTTTCGTAAAGAACTGCTGATTTTCGGATTTAATAATGTTGTGGCTCCGACTATTGAACACACGCTTGATGGATCATACGTTCCTTTGGAGAATAATGAAAACGCTGAAGCTCCCGGATTACAGCCAACGGCGGATAACAAGGATCGTCCATTTTCTATCCTCCTATTGGGTACTGATCAGCGGGGAAAAGAGAACGGGCTTTCTGATTCGATTATATATACTGTGATCCGGCCAGTTGATCATAAAGTATTGTTCGTGTCGATCCCTCGTGATTCCTATGCAGAAATTATCGGAGCGGAAAAGGTTAAAGGAGCTAGGAAAGAAACCAAGATTAATGCAGCTCATTCCTATGGCGGTCCTCAGATGAGTGTAGACACCGTTAAAAATTTATTAAACGCGCCTATCGAATATTACGCTACTATTAATTTTAACGGTCTTGTGGGCGTTACAGATGCTCTAGGGGGTGTTGAACTTCCGATTACCAAGGTGATTGAGAACAAGAGCCCGGATCATGAGAAATTAAGAATTGAACCGAACAAACCGATTTATTCTGGCGCTGAAGCATTAATGTATGTAAGATACCGCGAGGATTCTGATTTTAAACGAACGGAGCGGCAGCGGATCTTTTTGAAATCTGCGCTTGAACGGATGAAGAGAGTAGATAATATCCTTAATATACAGAAAATCATCGAAATAGCAGGCAGTAATTTCCAAACCAATATGAAGTCAGACTTTATTCTTGATTTGGCGAAAAGAGTAATTCTTGAAGGGGGTACTCCTGAGATCACAAGCCATATGTTGCAGGGTGAGGGCAGACGGAAGGATCAATGGTATTACATGCTTGACGAAAATGATGTGAAGCGTACCCATGAGTTGATTGAGATTTGGCTGAATCCTGACTCTACCGATACGGATCTGGCCGCAGCTTCTGCGGATGACGCAGCATAGATGTTGTGACTGAATTATTTTATTTTTCATGTGGAGGTTGATCTCTCTGGCTGCAAAAACAAATGAGCAAATGTTACTCGAATTTAAGTCCCTCATCCCGTTCGTAGAATCTTTAGGTGAAGTATCAGACAAACATTGGAATCAGCCTATTGCAGCTGGTAAATGGACTTTAAAGGATATCATCTGTCATCTCATGTTATGGGATAAATATTTTTATGAAGGTGCGATTAAGAAAATAATTCTCCGGGAACCGATCACAACCAAGCATTTGGATTTTAACGAGTTTAATGCTAACGCTGTAGAATATGCTAAATTATTATCTGAACAAACATTAATTGAACAATTTGTACGTTATAGAACTAAAATCATAGATGCAGCTGTAGGCTTAACGGAAGATGAATTCAATCATGAATATAAGGATGGAGATCGCAAAAAATTCAGCGTTCGCAAGTACTTGAGAAGTTTTATCCCACATGATAAGCATCATAAAAAACAGATTGAGCAGTTCTTAAAACCTTAAACCTTGGCGCGATTTTGAACTAACTTCATGGATTGGCGTATGAGGATAGGACCAAACATGCTTCCGGCAGAGGCGGCAATTAAGGAATGGAAGGGGAATTTTATAGCAAAATAAAAGACCCATCCAGCAACAATATCAATAAGGATGAACTTCTTGATCTCGGATAATGGTATGGTCACGAAGATAATGGATTGTTTGTTTCTCACAGCAATGACCTCCTAATTTTAAGAAAACATCTTATAAATCCACTGTTCATTCTATTTTGGAACTAAGATGTCCCATTCCGTCTAAATCTACAATCGAATCGTAAAAAAAAGGAAGTATGCCTTGCGGATTTTTTTTCGCAAAGTGTACTTCCTTTTTTGTATGTGAGGATATTATCTGACTAATATTTGGCAGGGTATGGAAAGTCACAGAAGATATATTCAATCACTAGTACAATGTAAGCGTTGTCTTTTGTGAAAATATATCCTAAAGGAGCTAAGCTATGAGAGTGAAGAGACTATCTTTTAACCAGCTTGTGTTTATCTGTTTAGGTTTTCAATACTTGTTAATGCGTTTGTTCTCTGCCGGCGAGGCGATCGTTATCACATCGATAGAGCTAGTAATATATATTGTTTATACTGTCGCCACCCTTGCCGGATTGTTTCTCCGGAGCAGACGAATTGATAGTGAAGCTGTATCCGGGTTGTCGTCGTTATTTTTCAGCGTGTTATGGACGGTGTCTTTGTTCTCACAATTTCGGAAAGAAAGTTATCCAAATGCTTTAACAATCATTAATTCGCTGGGAGTGTCTTCAGCGGTAATCGTGATGCTCACGCAATTTATAATTTTGGCCAAGGCTTAGGCCTTAGCTGAAAAAAGGCGGGTGCCCAGTAGCTATTTTATGGCTATTGCGGCACTCGTTTGTTTTTTTTCATCCCCAGAAATGAAAGCTCACCCTGTTCATTTCGTTTAAATTCAAATTCACTGTCATGCTTGGTATGATGGAATCTTGTTTCTGAGATAGGATAGAACGGTGTAACCTCTTCATCATTCCAGACAAAATAATAGTCCTGGCCCCTACGCTCCACGCTCGCTTTGCAGCCAAATCCCTCATAGGTCCCCATATATTCAGCATACATGCTATCATCAAGTGGAAAGGCTCGCGGGAATATCGGCATTTCGGCAGGCTCACCGAATACTAATCCAGATAGAGATTCCGTTAACTTGGTAATGGGGACACAATCATAATTGGTCAACATGATGACGGTTGTCTGCTCTTCTGGATATCTGTGCATTTCACTTCGGAAGCCGCGATAAGCGCCACCGTGATACATTCTTTTGCGATCATAACGTTCGTCCAAGAACCAACCAAATCGATATTTGAGATTACTTGAATGAAAAGCCATCTCCAGAGTATCGTGAGACACTAATTGATCGGAGTATAAAGCTTGATCCCACAGGAAAAGATCAGCAGCCGTCGAATACATGGCACCCGCTGACAGGATAGAGCTCATATGTATGTATTCACCCTGAGTATACTCTCCCCATGAGGAATGATAAGGTGAGGCTAATTTTGAAATGATTTGCTGATTGTTATAAACTCCTGTATTTACCATGCCAAGAGGCTGTAATATAAAAGTAGTGATATAATCTTCAAATGTCATGCCAGTAATCTTTTCAATGATCATTCCTAATAAATAATAACCCGAATTATTATAGGAAAACGATGTGCCGGGCATAAATGCAGGCGGTTGACTCACAAATAGCTGTAACATCTCCAAGGGAGTCAGCTTCAGTTTATTTAATTTTTGATTATATTCGGGTAGAGAAGTGTAGTTGGCTATACCCGAGGTATGTCCCAGCAGATGAAGGATGGTCATCCCCTCGAATGCATGCTGTTCAGGAAGATATTTTAAGATCGGATCTTCCAGTCGCAGACGTTTTTGTTCTTTTAGCATCAGAATCGCCATGCCAGTGAATGACTTGGTTAGCGACCAGATCCGGAATTTGGTATCTATAGCGTTCGGGACCTGATGTTCAAGATTCGCATACCCATATGCTTTTTGTAGCTTGATTTCTCCATGCTGAGCTATCAAGACTGTGCCGCTCAATGGCCAGCTTTGTTCGTATTTATCTAAAAATTGCTCCAGACGCTGGGATTGTTTATCCACAGGTAACCCCTCCTTAAAGGCATATTCTAACATAATACTAAATTCTGTTGAAGCGGAGAGAAATCCATGAGATATGATTGTTTAATTATTGATGATGAAACTGAACTTGCGGAGACCACCTGCGAATATTTTAATTTGTTCGATGTTCAAACCGCGTTTGTTACAAGCGCTGATGCCTGTCGAAGCTTTTTACGTGAGCATCAGGTCTCAATGTTACTGCTTGATATTAATTTAGGCGGTGAATCCGGCTTCCAGTTATGCAAAGAGCTGCGTCAGACGTTGGGGATTCCCATCTTGTTTATTAGTGCCCGCTCTAGTGAAGATGATGTATTGATTGCTCTTGATATCGGAGGAGATGACTATATTCATAAGCCGTATACCCTGCGAGTGCTGCTCGCAAAAGTGAAGGCGGTGCTTAAACGCCACAATAACGAAGTTATAGCGGAGGCAGCTATCCTCCAAGCCGGCCCTATCCAGATAGACCCCGAACTTAGGAGGGCAAGCCTTAATGGCGTAGCTCTCAAGCTGAAAACGATGGAATATAAATTGCTCAGCTATTTGATTCAGCAGAAAAATAGGGTAATCCCCAAAGAGGAGTTATTTACAGAGGTATGGGGAGATGTTTTTGCGGGGGATGGCACCTTAAATGTACATATCCGTCATCTACGTGAGAAGATTGAGCAGAATCCTAATGATCCTCAGTACATCCGTACAGTATGGGGCATCGGTTATGCTTTTGAGGACAAATAGTTATGACAAAAAAACTGCTGTTGGCCCTTCTGCTTACTATATTTGCCGCAAGTTTAGCGCTCACCTTCCTAATTCTTAATTTGCAGGTGGAGACAGGAACAGATAGAGTGGCGATCAATACCATTGTGAAGCTCACGGAACAGAACTGGGACAAGCTTGATCCGAAGCTGTACAAGGAAAGTCCTTATGAATTTGCCATTATAGATACCACGGGAGTACTTAAATATCAGACGGGAAATGTGATTTCCGTTACTGTTAACGAAGCCATCAATAATCGGGATACTCTAGTGGACGTTTTTGTTCAGGATAAGATGGTGGGGAAGGTGATTATTAATAATGATTACCGTGCGATCTTTATACATATGAAAAAACAATTTATACAAGTTTCTATTGTGATGCTGCTTCTGCTTACAGTTCTAGGCGTTCTCTATATTTGGTTCCTGAATCGATCGGTTCTCCGTCCGTTCCGCAAAATGCAGCAATTCGCGAAGCATATCGCGAGAGGTGATCTGGAAGTGCCGCTGGAGATGGATCGTAATCATCTGTTTGGTGCTTTTACCGAAAGCTTTGATATGATGCGGGAAGAGCTTGCAGCGGCTAGACACAGCGAATATTTGGCGAATAAAAGTAAAAAGGAACTGGTTGCTAGTCTCAGTCATGACATTAAAACACCCGTTGCTTCGTTAAAGGCGATCACGGAACTGATGTTATTAAGCGCAAGGGATGAGAAGACCGGCAGACAGCTTAACACTTTGTACTCCAAAGCAGATCAGATTGATCGTCTGGTGACTGATATGTTCCATTCGACCTTGGAGGAACTAAATGAACTTAAAGTCAGCTTAACGGAAGAGCAAAGCCACCTGCTGATCCAAATTATAAATAATGTGAATTTCTATGAACGGATTTCAGCAGCATCTGTGCCTGACTGTCTCATTACGGTGGACCCCTTGCGGTTGCAGCAGGTGATCGATAATGTTGTGAATAATTCCTACAAATATGCCTATACAGACACACCCATAGATATTAAGTTCGAGATCACGGATCATTATCTGGAGGTAGATATTCTGGACTATGGTCCCGGGGTTCCTGAAGAGGAGCTGCCTTTAGTATTCAATAAATTTTTTCGGGGCAGTCTGGCCGTGAGCCAGAATGGTGCAGGTCTAGGCCTGTACATTTCCCGTTATATGATGCAAAAAATGCAAGGCGACATTCTGTGCTCCAATCGGGAGGACGGATTTACAGTTAAACTGCTAATTCCTTTAGCAGGACAGAATTAAGAATTAGCTAAGGATTGCACAAAGACATGTTAAGAACATTTAACGTACGATAAGGTTGCAATTACGAATGAGCTTGTGATTGCAGCCATTATATTTCGCGTAGAGCTATGATTTTTTTTAGCGCAATTAATGAGCATGAATGTAAATGGAGTGTTCAACATGAGCGAAGTGAATAATAAAGTGCTGATGCAGACTAATAAGCTTGGAAAAACCTTCTCCCATGGAGGAACTCAGCAGCATGTTTTGAAAAATCTGGATCTGACCTTATATCATGGTGATTTTACGATTATCATGGGCAGCTCTGGTTCTGGTAAATCAACACTGCTGTATGCCATTTCGGGTATGGATAAGCCAACACTTGGAGAGGTTCTATTTGAAGGTCAGGATATCACAGCCATGAGTAATGATCAGCTTGCGATATTCCGGCGGAAGAATTGTGGGTTCGTGTTTCAGCAGATTCATCTGCTGGATACGATGAGTGTCCTCGACAATGTATTATCAAGTGCTTTTCTTGTACAAAAGGATAGAGCAGGGGCTGTAAAAAAAGCCAAAAAGCTACTCTCTGATGTAGGTCTGGATGACTCTGTCTGGGGCAAGTTTCCGGCGCAAATCTCAGGTGGCGAAGCTCAGCGGGCGGGGATTATCCGGGCATTGATCAACAGTCCAAAAGCGGTTTTCGCCGATGAGCCGACGGGTGCGTTAAATAGTTCAGCAGGAATAGGTGTACTGCGCGTCCTTACTGAGGTGAATAGACAAGGGCAAAGTATAATTATGGTTACTCATGATCTTAAAACCGCGTTGCGTGGAAATCGGATATTGTATTTGCGGGATGGAGTCATCGTGGGAGATTTGCGTCTTACCCCTTATAGCGAAGATAACGGACCTGAACGGCAGCAGCAATTACAGTCCTTTCTAACCGAATTGGGGTGGTAGGGATGAGCAGCCTAATAGGAAAATTAGCTTGGTCCAATATTCGTAAAAGAAAAAGTGCTACGGTTACGCTCTTCATTCTTATCATGATAGCTGTGCTGCTGCTGAACATTGGTCTTACGGTCATTTTGAAGCTCAATTCCTTCCAGCAAGAAAAAATGACTGAATTAAGGACTCCAGAAATAAGTGCATATTTTCCAAAAGATGATTATCTAGAAGAGTATGAGGAGCTTGTGGATAGTTATTCATATACAGAATCCTGGGAGAATGAAGCAGCAATTCTGTTAGCAGATGCTAAAATGAAGTACGGACAAACGGACACTACGGTAGCTTTTATAATTCTTAACATGGATACACCGCGGACCAAGGGACTGTTCAAGACAACGACTCCACTAGGATCTAAGGATGCGGATATGATCTATCTGCCTTATTTGTTCCATGTTGGATCGGGGTATAACCTTGGGGATACTTTTACTTTTGTATACGATAATAACTCATTTTCTTATACCATAGGTGGCTTTATTGAGGAGCCGTTGCTAGGGACGTTAACTAATGGAGCTTTAAAAGTATTTTTGAATGATGAAGGTTATAAACAGTTGGGGGAACGTCTTGGAACTGAAGCTCAGTACAGCTTTCTATCAGCAGATTTAACCGATCCTTCAAAGGATGTAAAGCTGGAGCAAATGCTTAGTGAGCGGATTTTCGCCTCAGGAAGTACGGATCAATTTCAAGTCATGCGGGCAGAGGTTGGGCTCGAAGGGAACCGTGTTTTTGTTAATCTTTTAGCAGCCATTTTAATCGTATTTGCACTGATTATGGTTCTAATCTCGCTTATTGTCATCAGGTTTCAAATATTGGGGCATATTGAAGACAATTTAACGAACATCGGTATTTTAAAAGCTAACGGCTATACTTCATGGCAGATTAAAAATGCGCTTCTGCTACAGTTCACCTCAGTTTCCATCATTGCAGCTATACCGGGAGGCGGGTTATCTGGGCTGGTTATGCCGTTGGTAGGGAATATGATTTCGTCTTCAATCGGACTTCTGTGGCCAATATCCTTTGAAGGGGTCAGTGCAGTGCTTAGTTTGGTTATTGTCTCTGGACTAGTGCTACTTGTTACCTATCTGTCGAGCCGGCGAATTCGGAACATTACTCCGATTACAGCTCTGCAGAGCGGAATCCTCACTCACAATTTCAAGCGGAACCCAATTCCACTCGAAACATCCCGGATGAATCTGCAATTCAGCTTAAGCCTTAAAGCTTTAGTAAGGCAGGCGAAACAGAATATGATGATCGTATTGATCGTTGCCGGATTAACCTTTTCTAGTATTTTTTGCTCTATATTGAATTTCAACTTTAAGGGAGATACCTCCGCCGTTATAGAACTGGTAGGTATAGAACGCAGCGACTTTTTGTTATTGCCGAAAAACGGTGACCTACAGCAGGGGAAGTTTACAGAATTAGAAGCCATGCCAGGGGTTGAAAAGTTGACTGTATTGGATAGCATGGTCGCTTCGATTAAAAACACCAGCTTTATGCTCCGGGTATCTGACGATTATAGCAAGCTGGAGACACAAACCATATACAAAGGGCGAGAGCCAATTTATGATAATGAAATTGTGATTTCCGGTGTTATTGCAAAGTTGGAAAATTCAGAAATAGGGGACGAGGTCCCGATCACTTTTAATGGTGTGACGGAGAATTATTTGGTTACTGGCTTAAGCCAGCAGATTAGCCAACTTGGAATGGTGGCGAGTATGACCGGTGATGGAATGAGAAGACTTCAACCGGAGTACACCCCTCTGTCCATCAATGTGTATCTGAAAGAGGGGGGAGATGCGCAAGCTTTTGTGAAGGATCTGGAAGCACGCTTCCCTAAGCAATGGAACATTACTAACATTCGAGAAACGGTTGATAGTACGCTCAGTACATTCACTGCCGCAGTATCTTCTATGACAGCAGTCATCACTGTGGTGACGATTATAGTAGTCAGTCTGATTTTGTATTTAGTGATTAAGACTTTGATTCTGAAGCGAAAACGTGAGTTCGGCATTCTTAAAGGAATGGGTTATACCACTTTTAATCTGATGACGCAGATTACCTTTAGTCTGTTTCCGGTGATTGTGGTGGGAGTAGCTTTGGGGAGCATAGGGGGGTATTTTTTCTCAGACTCAGCGTTTGTACTATTGCTCTCGAGTTTAGGGATTTATAATGTCCAACTGGCGGTTAGTTTGCCTCAAGTATTGCTATTGTGTGCAGCCATTCTAGTAGTCGCTTATGCGGTGTCTATGCTTGTTGCCCGGCGAATTCGGAAGGTTAGTGTGTACGATTTGATTATGGACTAATTTAAGCGAAAAACAAAAAAACAACGAGCAGGAGGTTAGTTACTCCATGCCCGTTGTTTTTTTATTACATATTTATTCGTCCGTCATCATAATTGAATTGCCAGTCGATGCCGAATTTATCTTTTAGACTACCATAACAAGAGCTCCAGAAGGTTTCTTGCAGTTCCATAACTACTTTACCGCCCTCTTGAAGCTTATCGAAATATTTCTTTATGTTATCTAAATCCTTACTAACTACGGAAAGACTAATATTGTTTCCTTCGATAAAAGGCATACCTGGAAAAACATCAGAAAACATTACATTACTGCCTTCGATATTCAAGCGGGTGTGCATAACCAAATCTTTAGCTTCCTCAGGAAGAGTGAAATTGGGATCGGGTGGTGTTTCACCAAAGGTCATGATTTGTGGACGTTCAGTGCCAAACACCTCTGCGTAAAACTCTGCTGCGTCACGACAATTCCCATTGAAATTAAGATAAACATCGATAGACATTTTTTTCACTCCTTAAAGGTTTGTTAGCGTTACTTTGAAAATACTTAAAATTCAAAATACCTTGTCACTTCCACATTGTATCATTTACCAGTTTATAAACAAATATTCTTATAGTCTCATTATTAAACTTTTATTTCATCTACTATCTTCTAATTAAAAATAGGATATGGTAGTATTCAAGAAAAGGGATAATTTTCTATAAATTAAATAAAATTATATTTATGTTAAATAGTTAGAGGATTTAGGCTCTTGTTAGATTTTTAAAACGGAGGGGAGGTGATGATGAGTGCGGGTAAGGCATAGAGGAGGTGACCATTCTTTAAAGGAGTGAATACTGCAATTGTAGCATCGCGTGGCTATTAATAAATTATTTACGAATTTATTTAATTGTCGAAAGGAGAATAATAAATGACAAAAGCACTAAGGAAGCAAATGTTGTTATTGCTTACGATCATGGCTTTAGTTATCACCGGATATGCTCCTTCTACCACGTATGCCAGTGAGGCACATGTTGACAATCCGTTTGTAGGAGCTACAGCATATGTTAATCCTGATTATGCCGCACTGATTGATACCTCTATTGCTCAGGTTACCGATAGTACTTTAGTTTCCAAGATGGAGACCATTAAAAAATATCCGACAGCCGTATGGCTGGATCGAATTGCTGCAATTTATGGCGGGACAGAAAACGGAGGCAGAAAAAGTCTTGAGGAAACATTAGATTCCGTACTCGCGCAAAAGCAACCCAACACGCCGATTACAGCCACATTTGTAATTTATGATATGCCAGGGCGGGATTGCCACGCTTTGGCCTCCAATGGCGAGCTGCCACTGACGGCAGCGGGTTTGACAACCTACAAATCAGATTATGTTGACGTAATCGCCAGTATTTTTGCAAAGCCCAAATATAGTGACATTCGTATAGTGACTATCGTAGAGCCGGATTCGCTTCCGAATCTAGTTACCAATCTCAGCACACCACAGTGTGCTCAAGCTAACTCCACGAATATTTACCGTGATGCTACACGTTACACTTTAAATGCTCTCCATGCCATTCCAAATGTGTATACTTACATGGATATTGGTCACTCCGGCTGGCTCGGATGGGATACTAACCGTGGCCCCGCTATAGACCTCTTTACTTCGGTTGTGTCAGGCACTACAGCTGGACTTGCTAGTGTCGATGGATTCATTACGAATACAGCCAATACCACTCCACTAGTAGAACCTAATCTTCCAGATCCGAATCTTACGATAGGCAGCCAGCAGCTTCGTTCTGCAAGTTATTATGAATGGAATCCGTATTTTGATGAAGCCGATTTCACAGCAGCTTTGTATTCAGGTTTTGTAGCAAAAGGTTGGCCTTCCACGATCGGCTTCCTTATTGATACTTCCCGTAACGGGTGGGGAGGACCTAATCGTCCGACTAGTGCAAGCGGAACAACCGTTAACGCTTATGCGGATTCCGGTCGGATTGATAAACGTCTCCATCGCGGCAATTGGTGTAATGCCAGCGGTGCCGGAATTGGAGAAGTTCCACAAGCAGCACCCGCAGGTTATGCAGCCTCACATTTGGATGCATTCGTCTGGGTGAAACCTCCGGGAGAATCTGATGGCTCCAGCAGTGCCATTCCAAATAATGAGGGCAAGGGCTTTGACAGAATGTGTGATCCGACTTATACCAGCTCAAGCGGCACACTGACCGGTGCATTACCTAATGCGCCTGTATCAGGCCACTGGTTCCATGATCAATTTGTTCAGCTGGTACAGAATGCTTACCCTGTAATTCCTCTGAGTAACGGAGGGGGCACTGTAGTTCCTGCGGCACCCACTAATTTGGTAGCGACAGCGGGAGATGCAAAAGTAAGCCTGAGCTGGACGGCATCCAGCAGTGCGACTAGTTACACCGTAAAACGAGCGGCCACAAGCGGAGGGCCGTACACAACTGTAGCAACCGGGCTAACGACAACGAGCTACACCAACACAGGCTTAACGAACGGAACAACCTATTACTATGTTGTAAGCGCAACCAATAGTGTAGGAGAAAGTGTGAATTCGGGACAAGCGAATGCGACCCCAGCGGCGGTGGCGACTGTTCCGACGGCACCCACTAACTTGGTAGCGACAGCGGGAGATGCGAAAGTAAGCCTGAGCTGGAGCGCATCCAATGGTGCGACTAGCTACACTGTGAAAAGTGCAACCACAAGCGGAGGCCCGTACACTACTGTAGCAGCAGGGCTAACGACCACGAGCTACACTAACACCGCCCTAACGAACGGAACAACTTATTACTATGTTGTAAGCGCAACCAATAGTGTGGGAGAGAGTGCGGATTCTACACAAGCGAGTGCGGCTCCAGCAGCAGTGGCGACTGTTCCCGCGGCGCCAACCAATTTGGTAGCGACAGCAGGAGATGCAAAAGTAAACCTGAGCTGGAGTGCATCCAGTGGTGCGACTAGTTACACTGTGAAAAGTGCAACCACAAGCGGAGGGCCTTATACCACTGTAGCAACAGGGCTAACGGCAACGAGCTACATTAACACGGGCTTAACGAACGGAACAACCTATTACTATGTTGTAAGCGCAACCAATAGTACAGGAGAGAGTGTGAATTCGGCACAAGCGAGTGCTGTTCCACAAGTTCCGGCAGCAATTAGTCTGACGTTGCAGTATCGGGCGGGAGATACTAATGCGACAGACAATCAGATCAAACCTTATTTTAATATTAAAAATAACGGCACAACCCCAGTGAACTTAAGCGATCTTAAAATCCGTTATTATTTCACTAAAGATAGTAATCAGACGTTAAATGGCACAATTGATTGGGCACAGATCGGCAATAATAATGTTCAAGTCGCCTTTGCAGACTACACTGGCACGAATGCAGACACTTACGTTGAACTTTCGTTTGCTTCTTCGTCTGGTTCCATTCCAGCTGGAGGCCAGTCCGGAGATATTCAACTCAGAATATATAAATCAGATTGGACTAATTTTAACGAAGTCAATGACTACTCCTTTGATGCTACTAAAACTGCTTATACTAACTGGGATAAAGTGACGCTTTATCAGAATGATGCTCTCGTATGGGGGATTGCTCCGTAACGGAAAGCAGGGGATAATTAAAAGAGCCGCTGGAGTGATCCAGGCGGCTCTTTCTGTATTATTTAATTCGTTTACCGAGTAGCACAAGCAGCCAGATGATTCCAGCCCCAACAATGGCGTGACCAAGTCCCGCAATATGGGGCAGGAAGCTAATATCACTGCCGTTAATTTGCAGCATTCCACGTGTAGCCATTGCACCAATCGTGATTAGAAGACCAATGTTATAGACAATGTACCATGCACCAAAAGATTTAGCCTCATGGATATTAAATAACTTGTCTAAGATCATAGCAATAATAAAGAAAAAGAATCCTAAGACTAGAATGTGAGTGTGAAGCGCAACTAATATAGTATCTCCTGTGAAATCATTCATTTTAGTAATTTCGCGATAGGCCACTCCGGCTATCAAACCAAGAATTGCATAGAAAAAAGACGTGTAATACAATTTTTTCATAAGAATATCTCCTTTGTAGTTATCGTTATGATTGAAGTGTATCAAGCAATTAAGAACGCAATATGAACAAATGATTACAAGGTGAAAAAAATCACTAGTTTATAAAATACATTATATCCTAAAGGAAGTTTCACTTTCCACGACGAACTGTACTACTAGAGAAATGAGAGGAGACTTAAGGAAAATATGATCGATAACGTTGAAGGATTTCCTGTGCTCGAAACAGACCGCTTTATTTTGAGAAGAATTACACTGGATGATGCTAAAGAAATATATAATTATTTTTCAAAAGATGAAGTGACCCAGTATTATGATCTGGATAGCTTTACCGATATACAGCAAGCGATCAACCTTATCGAAAGATGGGATGAACGTTTCAAAGGCAAACAAAGCATTCGCTGGGGAATAGCCAGGCGTGAGGATAATATAATGATTGGTTCGTGCGGATATCATAACTGGGCGCACAGAAATTTCAAAGCAGAGATTGGGTATGAATTATCTCCACTTTATTGGCGGCAGGGTGTGATGACGGAAGTCCTGACAGCTATTATTGCGTATGGCTTTGAGCATATGAAGCTCCATCGAATTGAGGCGCTTTATGATCCGGCTAATATTGCCTCCAAGAAGTCTCTTTTGAAAGCGGGCTTTAAGTATGAGGGATTGTTGCGCGAATCTTTTTTTGAAAAAGGTAGATTTGTAGATGCGGAGATTTGCTCTTTGTTAGCTTCCGATACGAACTAAGAAGTATAAAATTAAAAAATGCGAGTTAACCATAATGCGAGAGGACGTATTATGGTTTTTTGTTTGTGATACAATAAATAGATTATCGAATTTATCCTACGTGGTACTAATCCAACATACATATCATGATGAAAGAAGGTGAAGGTATGGAGTTTGAGTATTTGCTTCGTGTAATTGGCGCGGGAATTTGTGGCGTATTAGTTGGATATGAACGCAAAAGCCGGATGAAAGAAGCTGGAGTTAGAACACATTTTGTTGTGGCCTTAGGTGCTGCACTCATGATGGTCATCTCCAAATATGGGTTTCAGGATCAAGCGGATTGGCCTAATCTTTCTCTTGATCCCGCTCGGATAGCTGCTCAGGTAGTAAGCGGAGTAGGTTTTTTGGGCGCAGGAATGATTTTTATGCAAAGACACACAGTCAAAGGGCTCACTACTGCTGCAGGGATTTGGGCAACAGCCGGAGTGGGCATGGCTATAGGGTCTGGTCTTTATATTCTTGGCGTAGGAGCAACGATAATCATTTTACTTGGGCAAAAGATCTTACACAGTCGTAATAGCTGGCTGGCCGCACCAAAAACCCAACAGCTCGTTATAAGTCTAGCTAACACAGAAGGCGCTATGGGCCGAATTCAAGAGTTGCTTAAAGAACACAAAATCGCTGTTCTAAGTTTTCATGCTGAAAATAACAGTGTAGAATCCGAATTAAACGTAGAAATCGTTGTAAGATTGCCTGAATCATTTAATCCAGTACAATTGTTATCGATGATCCAAGAGGACGCAGCGGTTAAGACCGTTGAGTTTCAATGATTTTTTAGCACCTTCGATGTAACTAACTCACTTCGCATCAAAAGCTACCTCCTTTTTGAGAGTTTCCTTTTGATGCGAGTGTTACCTTCAATTTACCATCGATTCACACACCCTCAAAATACCACTTTCAGTCTTTCTGTTCCAATTAATAGGTTCAAGATTCAAATTAAATGCTAATTCATGGGCTTATATGTTATGTCTGTGTTATATATTGAGTGGTTTTTGTGTTGGTTATCTTTCGTTAACCGCTTACATTTATTTTTAAATAAAAAATATGTCATTTATATTGACACATAAACCATGACCCTTTATTATTAATCCCATCACTGGAGAAACTAAATTAAAATTTAAATCAAAGAATACATTATCAGCGCTTTATTTGCAAATAATTTCTTATTTTTGTGGTTTATTAATCCAATTAATGCACTGGAGAAAATAATTAGGAGAATGCCCGTGAAAAAGCACGATCAGGATTTTATGAAGCGACAAAATCGTTTAACGGTTTTCGAAATTATAAAAAATCAACAACCGATTTCTCGCGCTTCTATTGCTAAACAGACTGGTATGAGTCCTACGACTGTAAGTCGAATTGTCGGAGAGTTGACGGAGGAAGGATATTTACTCGATTCAGAGCAGGTATCATCAGGATTAGGTCGGAAATCAACGTTAATAGGTATGATGGACGCTTCTGTATTATCGGTTGGCGTTGAACTGGATCGCAGTCTTATGTCTATTGGAATTGTGGACTTACAAGGACAGCTTATCTGCAGTAGTCAATTTCCCCGTACACCAGACGAAAGCCCGGATGGAACGCTGGAACGGATTCATGAAGCCATTGAGCAATTGTTCCAGCAGCATGTGATTGACAGAACACGTATCGTGGGTATTGGCGTTGGACTTCCCGGCATTGTGAATAACGAAGAAGGAATTGTTGTCTTCTCTGTTCAGCTAGGATGGAAAAATGTGCCGTTAGCCAAACGCTTGAAAGAGCTGACAGGTTTTGAAATCGCTGTGGACAATGAGCTGAAAGTAAGGGCTCTTGCTGAACATCTTAAAGGAGCCGCAGTCGGCTCAAGCCGTACGGCATTATTGGGTTTCGGTCAAGGCGTGGGTTCTGCGATGATTCTCGAGGGAGAGATTTATCGAGGGGTGATGAACAGTGCGGGTGAAATTGGGCATACGACAGTAGATCCTAACGGAATGATGTGTGAGTGCGGCAAAGCGGGCTGTTTACAGACCTATATAAATATCAGTTCTTTATTATCTGAAGCTAATCGGATTCGCCCGATCCGTACGATTGAGGAGTTATTCGCAGCAAAACATGCAGGAGAACAATGGGCGATTCACTTGATCGACCGTGCACTCATGTATATGGCCATCACCATTAATAATGTCGTATGCATGTATAACCCCGACAGCGTGATTTTAAGTGGAGAACTCGTGGACAAATTCCCGGATATATACGAAGAAGTTGAGCAGCTGTACCTCTCGCGCTTTACCTGGGAGCCGCTTCGTGGTTCCTTTACGATTCATCGCTCGTTGCTGAATGAGAAGGGTGTAATTATCGGATCGGGACTTTTATCGCAGAATCGATTTTTTGCCTTAGATTAAATTAACTACTGCTGGGGAGGTTGTACAGATGGGATTTACAACATTGGTAGAAGAATATCGTGGTGGCCTGCTGGAGAATGTGCATTATGGTGCAGTTAGTGTAGTTGATGAGAAGGGCAACATTTTGTACAAAGCAGGCGATCCGGAGCATATGACTTATCTTCGCTCTGCTGCTAAGCCATTCCAAGCTTTGCCGGTAATGAAACGCCGGATCGATGAAGTATATGGTTTGACAAGTAAAGAAGCTTCGCTGTTTACCGCTTCACACCGGGGAGAAGTCTTCCATATTGAAGCGCTTGAAGCTCTTTTTCAGAAAATGGGATTAAAAGAAGAGTCACTACATTGCTGCTCTACATACCCGCTGAATGAAGAAGCCAAAGCAGAACGTCACCGGGCAAATGAACCCACTCGTAAAATCTTTCATAACTGCTCAGGCAAACATGCAGGGTTAATGGGCCTTAGCAAATATATGGGTTGGGATATAAACACTTATTACGATCCTAACCATCCTGTACAACAGGAGATTCTTGAGATGATGGCTTATATCGCTGAAGTTCCCAAAGCGTCCATCCCGCAAGGTATTGATGGCTGTGGACTTCCTATCTTCGCACTTCCGCTTCATAAAATCGCTTATTCCTATCTAAAGCTAGCGTGTCCCGATTTAATTGAGGATACGGATATACGTAACGCAGCCGCTGCCATTGCAAAACTTATGAACGATAACCCGGTTATGATTGCTGACACGAAATTTGTATGCTCAGAGCTCCTGAAGGATGACAATCTGACGGCTAAGGGTGGAGCAAAAGGGGTATACGGTATCGGACTCCGTAAGGAACGAATGGGTATATCACTGAAAGTATCCGACGGATCAGAACAAGTCTGGCCATGTATTATCGCATCGATTCTAGAACGTATTGGTTACAGCAATCAAGACACAATTGATCGCCTATATGCACTCGTGCCTAACACGATTGTTAATGATGGCGGTACTGTAGTCGGCGAACGCCGTGCTGTATTTCAATGGGAGATCTAGAGCATAAGGTCAAGAATAATCTTCAAGTTTGGTGATTAATCGGACTAGAAGCTTTTCTAATACATCGTTTGAATAGGGGAGTGTAAAAAATGAAAGCAAAAGGAAAAGTATGGTCAATGTTCATGCTGCTGCTTATTACAGTAGTAGTGACTGCAGGGTGCGGCAACAAAGCGAGCAACGAGGGACAAAACGGCAATACTGCTGGTGGAACTGAAACTAGCACCCCAACTACAAAGAATGATAAAGACATTGTAATTGCCATCAATTCTAACTTTATTACGCTGGACCCTCATAACGCAAGCGATACGCATTCAATCAGCGCTGCCAGAACGATGTACGAAGGTCTGATGGGTTTTGACGAGAATATGAACGTGGTTCCTGTTCTTGCCGCAAGCCATTCCATAAGTGAAGACGGGTTGGTCTACACGTTCACGCTGCAAGAGAATGTTAAATTCCAAGACGGTACTGACTTTAATGCTGAAGCGGTTAAAGTAAACATCGCCCGTATTCAAGATGAGAAGAACAATCTGAGACTGCGCAAAAGCTTCGCAAAGGTAGCGAAAGTGGAGACTCCTGATGCTAAAACCGTGGTTATTACACTCAGTGAGCCGTATAACGCATTTTTAAATAAAGTAGCTATGGCACCTATTATTAGTCCGAAAGCTTTAGAAGAAAATGGCACCGATATTTCGAAAAATCCTGTAGGGACGGGACCATTTAAGTTCAAAGAATGGGTGCAAGGCGACCGCTTGGTTGTCGTTAAGAACCCTGATTACTGGCAAGCGGGCTTGCCAAAAGTGGATAGTGTGACCTTTAGACCTGTGCCAGAGAATGGATCACGGATAGCCATGCTAAAAACCGGCGAGGCAGATTTTATTTATCCAATGCCAACGGAGCAAGTATCTGAGGTTGAAGGTCTTGAAGGAATTACTGTAGATACCATCGATTCGACAATTGTCCGTTATGTAACGTTAAATACGATGAAAAAACCTTTTGATGATGTGAAGGTACGTCAAGCCATTAACTATGCTATCAATAAAGAAGCTTATATCAAAGTTGTGAAATCGGGTCTTGGTGCTAAGCTTGATTCCACGATGTCTTCCAAAACACAATACTATTCCCCGCAAACAGGTTATGACTATGACATTGAAAAAGCTAAACAATTGCTTGCTGAAGCAGGTTATCCTGATGGATTCGAAACCGAAATTTGGGGTGAAAATGAATCCGAAACTATGAAGGGTATGCAATTTATTCAGCAACAGCTAGCACTTGTAGGGATTAAGGTAGACGTGAAATCCATGGAAGGTGGCACATTGTCCGACCAAATTAACTCTGCTAAGACACCAGAAGAAGCGAAAATTCAAATGTGGTACGTCAGCTGGTCTCCGTCTTCAGGAGATGCAGATGGTGCAACCAGAGGGTTATTCAGTAGTGAAATGTTCCCGCCTGCTGGCTCAAATACAGCCTATTATAAAAATGAAAATGTAGACAAATGGATCGCTGAGGCGAATAAATCTGTTGATCCAGAAGCGGCTAAATCCATCTATGGCAATATTCAAAAAACAATTTGGGAAGATGCTCCATGGGCATTCATGGGCGTCGACCAAATCATCTCAGGCAAAAGATCGTATCTGGAAGGAGTTAAGGTCTTCCCGGATGGTTCCATTAATGTCCTGAATGCAGAAGTGAAATAATGCTAAACAAACGTTAGGTTTAATATCCCAAGAAATGAACGAGGCCGCTTCTGTAGTTTGGTGGGAAGCGGCCTCACTAAATCATTTGTCGATACTGAAGGGGGCTTATGAGTTGGGTAGATATGCTTTACAAAGACTCCTCGGGGTTATTCCGCTGTTGTTCATTGTATCGGTGCTTGTCTTTTTGTTTATTCACTTAATCCCAGGCGATCCAGCCCGACTTATTGCCGGTAAAGATGCCACGCTTGAAGAGATTCGTGGAATTCAGGAGCAGCTGGGTCTCAATCTGCCTTTGTGGAAGCAATACATAAACTACATGGGTGATCTGCTAAGTGGGAATCTGGGCAATTCGATCCGTTCAGGGATCCCGGTTACTGACATGCTGGAAAGCAGAGTAATGCCTACGTTGTGGCTGACTTTTCTTAGTATGGCCTGGGCTCTAATTATTGGTCTTCTAATTGGCGTGGTTTCAGCCGTTTATCGCAATCGGTGGCCGGATCATTTAGGGACGTTGACAGCCATTTCAGGGATGTCTATTCCTGGATTTTGGTTAGGCTTGGTACTCATTCAAATTTTCTCGGTAGAGCTTGGTTGGTTTCCAACGGGTGGTGTTGATTCCTGGAAGTCCTATATTCTTCCTTCCATTACACTCGGGATGGGAATTATGTCTATGTTGGCCCGTTATTCTAGGTCATCTATGCTGGAGACCCTTCGGGAGGATTATATCCGTACAGGACGTGCAAAAGGCTTACGCGAGTATGTTGTTATCGGCAGGCATGCGCTGCGCAACTCTTTGATTCAGGTGGTTACCGTAGCTGGACTTCAGTTTGGGTTCCTGCTCGGCGGCTCTGTAATGGTTGAGACGGTATTCAGTATTCCGGGTCTTGGCAGGCTGCTAGTAGACTCCATTTTGTTCCGGGATTATACAGTCATTCAAGCCTTACTGCTTCTGTTTGCTACACAATTTATTCTTATCAATCTATTAGTAGATTTATTGTATGGTGTTCTTAATCCGAAAATAAGGTTTTCTCAGTAGCTAATGCGACTAAGAAGCAGAATTTCAATAGATTTATAGGGTGAATTTAGGATCAGGAGGGATATCATGAGTGACAATTCGGCGGTGATGGGAGCAAAATCTCCATTACCCGGAGAGGTACTGGCCCCGGAGAAAACAAAAGGCCGTATGGGTGTTTTTTTACGTAAGTTCAGTAAACAAAAGATGCCCCTTGTGGCCGCATTTTTTATTATATTGCTATTCCTAATTGCAATTTTCGGGCCATTTCTGACCCCGTATAATCCTGATGAACCAAACTACGATGCTCTTATGGCAGGTCCTTCTGCTGCACATTGGGCCGGGACAGACGAATATGGCCGTGATATTCTAAGCCGTCTGATTGATGGTACTCGCTTAACCTTAGCGGTCAGTCTCAGTTCCGTCTTAATCGCAGGTGTACTTGGAACTATCCTAGGTCTGTTAAGCGGATATTATGGCGGTTGGCTAGATCGGATAATTATGCGTGGCAGTGATGTACTATTTTCTTTTCCTGACTTGCTGCTTGCCATTGGGATCGTCGCCATTCTCGGTCCGGGTCTATCCAACGTTGTTATCGCAGTTGCAGTCTTTGGTACTCCATCGTTCGCCCGAATTATTCGGAGCGTAACGCTGTCTGCGAAAGAAACATTGTTTGTGGAAGCGGCTCGTTCCATGGGAGCGAAGCATCGCCGGATTATTTGGCGTCATATTTTTCCTGAGACCGTGCCCAGCATTATCGTTAATCTATCCATGAAGATTGGCGGAGCGATCTTGGCCGCTGCATCATTGAGCTTTCTCGGAATGGGTGCAAAAACAACAGAGCCCGATTGGGGCGCAATGTTAAGTATGGGACGTGATTATTTAAGTATTGCTCCACATATCGTTTATTTTCCGGGGATAGCCATCTTTTTAACAGTACTTGCATTTAACCTGGTCGGGGAAGGATTGCGTGATGCTCTTGATCCCAAAATGAAAAACTAAGGAGGGACAAGACATGACTCAACATTTGTTGGATGTACAAGGGCTGAAAACGGAGTTCAAACGCGGCGATGGAAGTATAACTGCGGTTGCGGGGGTAGACTTTGCTATTAAAAAAGGTGAAGTGCTAGGCCTGGTTGGTGAATCTGGTTGTGGCAAAAGTGTAACCTCATTATCGATCATGCGGTTGCTTAAAGATACGCCGGGCAGAATTTCTGAAGGTTCTGTGCGTTTTGAAGGAAAGGACTTGACGAAGATTTCTGAGAAGGAGATGCGCCAAATCCGGGGAAATGATCTGGCAATGATTTTTCAGGAGCCGATGACCTCTCTTAATCCAGTGCTGCGGATTGGGCTGCAATTAACAGAGCCGATTAGACTGCATTTGGGTTATGGACGCAAGAAGGCTCGTGAGCATGCGATTCATATGTTGCGGCTTGTAGGTATCCCTCGCGCAGAGGAATTAATCGATGAATATCCGCATCAACTATCCGGCGGGATGAGACAGCGGGTTATGATTGCAATGGCCATGTCTTGTCATCCAAAGCTGTTGATTGCCGATGAACCCACGACCGCACTCGATGTAACGATTCAAGCGCAAATTCTTGATCTGATGAAGCAGTTGAAAGATGAACAGGATATGGGAATGCTGCTCATTACCCATGATCTTGGAGTAGTTGCGGAATTATGTGACCGGGTAGTTGTTATGTATGCTGGTCGTGTGGTGGAAGAAGCCTCTGTTCAGGAGCTGTTCGCCAGACCGCAACATCCGTATACCAAGGGATTGATTCAATCGGTACCTAAGCTGCGCCAGAATGTACATCGCTTGGAGTCTATAAAAGGGAATGTGCCAGACCTTTCACAAATGCCTGCCGGCTGTAAGTTTGCGCCACGCTGCGAATTTGCCATGGAGCGTTGTCTGTCGCAAGAACCTGAGCTACTTCCGATTGAGGGGCTAGAGCGCAAAAGCCGTTGTTGGCTTACACAGCAGGAGGACACGGAAGGAGCGGGATGTTTATGAAAGAGACTCCATTAATTGAGGTTAAGGGTTTGAAGAAGTTGTTTTCTGTGAAGAAGGGCTTCTTCGGAACGACTAAATATTTACACGCCGTTGATGGGATTTCATTCGCCATTCGTAAGGGAGAAACGTTCAGCCTTGTAGGTGAAAGTGGCTGTGGAAAATCGACTACGGGCAGGCTGGTGACTCGCTTACTGGAACCCAATCATGGAGAAGTATGGTTTAAGGGACAAAATATTAGCCATATCTCAGACAACCAGATGCGGCCTCTGCGCAAAGATATGCAGATGGTGTTTCAAGACCCTTATGCTTCACTTAATCCCCGCATGAAGGTGAAGGATCTTGTCGCCGAACCCCTGCTTATTCATACAAAGCTGTCCTCTAAAGAACGGGATAAACTAGCTTGCGAACTGCTAGAGACCGTTGGATTGAACAGTTTCCACGCCGAGCGATTCGCGTTTGAGTTCAGCGGTGGACAGCGGCAACGGATTGGGATTGCCCGGGCTCTGTCCGTTCGCCCAAGTCTAATTGTGGCGGATGAACCCGTGTCAGCGCTGGATGTATCGATTCAGTCCCAAGTGTTGAATCTGTTACAGGACTTGCAGGAGGAATATGGCCTGACGTATTTATTCATCTCTCATGATCTCAGTGTGGTCGAGCATATTAGTGATCGAATTGGGGTTATGTATCTGGGTTCTCTTGTGGAGACGGCTGATAAGGATACATTGTATGACCGTCCCTTGCATCCTTACACCCAAGCGCTGCTATCTTCAGTTCCTGTGCCCGATCCAAGCTTGAAGAAGGAACGCATTATTCTAAAAGGGGATCTTCCAAGTCCAGTTGATCCGCCGACGGGCTGTCGTTTTCATACAAGATGCCCTTCCTGTATGGAAATCTGTAAGCAACATGTGCCTGTATTCCGGGAAGTTGAACCAGGTCATGAGCTCGCTTGTCATCTGTTTGATGAAGAAATGTTGAAACTAGAACGATAATTTTAAATGTGAGTACACTTTACGGAAAAGAAGGGACAGCTATGAATATCTTGTTCGATTCCGCTAATGGGGCGGATACGCTTATCTACTTAGCCTATGAAGAGGAGCCATTTCCTCTTCGGCTGGGAGAAGCTCACAAACAGAGTGGCAGTGTGACATGGTTATATGCTCGCTCTGAGGAAGAGTCCGATGTGATAGCAATTGGAATGGGAAAACGCCGGGCTCTTACGCTTGAGAAAGTTCGCCGAGCAGCGGGATCTGCCGCCCGTACAGCTCTAAGAGAAGGACGAAATTCAGCTTCATTTGTTCGTAGGACAGCAGAAAGTAATATTTCCGCTGCGGATGAGCTGCAAGCATGGATTGAAGGCTGGCTTCTTGGATTATATCGTTTTCAAACCTATCGTGGCGTTACTAAAATAGACATTTCAGTTGATTTGCTGCTCCAGACAGCCGATTGGCCTGAACTGACTAAGCCTGAACTGGAAGTTGTACTAAGTACTGGCCGCATGCGCGCTGAAGGAGCAGTAGTTGCTCGCGATCTGGTGAATGAGGTGCCCGGGACTCTAAATCCGGATCGGTTCGCAGAATGGATGGTCGAATATTTCGAGCGTGATAACGCAGCAGTGAAAGTTCATGTCTACCGGGGGCAGGAGCTGGTTGACCTACAGATGAATGGGTTGCTGGCGGTTGGAGCTGGCAGTAAACACTCCCCAGCCCTCGTTGAAATTCGCTATGAGAGTAACCCTGAATTGCCAATGCTGGCATTGGTGGGTAAAGGTGTTACCTTCGATTTGGGTGGGATGAATGTTAAGACCGCAAGTGATATTAGCGATGCACGTATGGACATGGGTGGCGCAGCAGCTGTTCTTGGGGCGCTGGATATTTTAGTGCGGAATCAAGCTCATGTAAATGTGACCGCGTTGATCCCCGTTGTTGATAACGTACCAGATGCTGAAGCAATGCTGCCATCGTCTGTTATACGCTATCCTAATGGGCTGACGGTTCAGGTTGCAAATACGGATGGCGAGGGGCGGCTTATTATCGCGGATGCTCTTATTCATGCAGCAAATATCGGGGCAACTAAGGTCATTGATATTGCAACACTTACTGGAAATGTTGGCGCAGCGTTAGGATTAGGTATCGCCGGCATATGGGGTGATGGAGAGATGACGCAGAGCCTCGTCGAAATCGGTGAGCGCAATGGAGAATGACTGTGGCCCATGCCGCTTATGGATGAATACGAAGTCGATCTTCGAAGCAATTACGCTGATCTGCGCAACGTTAGTACTTCACCTTTTGCAGGTGCGATTACAGCAGCGCTTTTTATACGGCGCTTTGTAGCGGAATCGCTGAGCTGGGTCCATATTGATATGGCTGGGACGGTTCAGTACAAACAGGATGTGGGGTATTCAGAAGCTGGAGCAACGGGCTATGGTGCTCGACTGCTCGCTGATTATGTTATGAAACAGGCACAACAATAACAACCGGAAGAGTGGAGGGAAGTTATGAGATTGGAAGTCATCGCTACCTGTATGGACGATGCCCTTACAGCAGAAGCGAACGGGGCTGACCGCCTGGAGCTCATTACTGCGATTACGGAAGGCGGATTAACACCAGGGATAGGATTGGTGCAACAAGTTGCCAAATCGGTTAACATTCCTGCGTTTGTTATGGTTCGCCCGCACAGCCGTTCTTTTTGCTATTCAAAGTATGACATTTTGACCATGGCAGCAGAGATAAAGCAAATTGCAGCCAGCGGTGCGGCGGGGATTGTGCTTGGTGCGTTAACCCCGGAAGGGACTATCGACGAGCGAGCGCTTGAAACATTATTGCCGTTGACCGAGGGATTGCAAGTTACCTTCCACCGTGCTTTTGATGAGTTGAAGGATCAAATAGAAGGTTATCGAACGCTTTGTAAGTATCCGCAAATTACGCGTGTACTCACTTCTGCCGGGCCAGGTCCGGCACCTGAAGCTATTCCTGCTATGCGGAAGCTAGTCGAGGAATCAAGGGGTAAAACGGTAAGTATACTGGCTGGAAGCGGTCTGAAGCCGGAAGGTATTACTTCATTTATACATCAGACTGGAGTAACAGAAGTGCATTTTGGGTCGGCTGTTCGTTATGATAAAGACGCTTTGTCGCCAATCGATCCAGCAGCCTTACGGGCGTTAGCGGAGAGTATTCATTCTAACGGCTAATAATAGATAGTGAAAAGGTGAATGGGTTATGCAGAAGGTTGAGAGCTACGTAGTTGGAATCGATTTAGGAGGCACAAAAATTGCCGCAGCATTGTTCGATTCAAAGGGGACCGTGTTGAAACGGGAATTGATGGAAACGGCTGGGGCACGTACCGCTAAAGAAGTGGTGCAGCGAATGATCGATATGATCCGCTCCGTATCCGAAGGGCGACCACTCACAGGAGTGGGTCTGGCTTCTCCCGGAGCTGTAAATAGCCAGGACGGGATCGTTATTCACGGCACCAATCTTCCGGAGTGGGATAATGTTCCACTGAAGCACTGGATGGAGTTGGAGCTAGGCGTTGAAGTAAAGGTAGTGAATGATGCGAACGCTGCGGCTTGGGGCGAGTATGTCCGAGGTGCTGGCAAAGGTGCAGACAACATGGTTTATGTTACCTTTAGCACAGGGATTGGAGCAGGTATCGTCATTGACGGCAAGCTGCTTCTTGGCAAAAATTCATTTGCTGGTGAACTAGGTCATAATATTATTGACCCGAACGGAACGGAATGCAGCTGTGGAAGATTCGGCTGCTGGGAAGTTTTCGCTTCGGGCACAGCGATTCGGGATATGGCGCTGCGAAGTATGGAGAGCAGACCGTCGATGATTACGGAACTGGCTAATATAAATGGAGAAAAAATCACTTCGCGGCACGTATTTGAAGCCATGGCACTTAACGATCCCGTGGCCGTCGAGGTTATTGACCGGAGTATTCATTATATGGCACTAGGTCTAGCCAATGCAGTACATACGTTCAATCCTGATCGGATCGTGATCGGTGGAGGCGTGAGTAAGGCTGGAGATTTGTTATTCCCTGCACTGGTGGAGAAGACGGAGCTATTTGTCATGGATCCTTATAAAGGTACTTTTACAATTGAACCTGCCGCGCTCAAAGACGATGTAGGCCTAATTGGAGCAGCTGCATTATTTCATACCGCTTAGGTGGAGTGAATGATTGATCACAGCTTTCATTAACGGAGGAGTTGGAGAGATGGGTACAAGAGAAGAAAGAACGAAATGGTTCTTACAGGATAGGTTCGGGATGTTTATCCATTGGGGTTTATATTCAATTCCTGCTAGAGGGGAATGGATACGCGGCAACGAGCGGATGAGTAGAGAGCATTACATGACGTATTTCGATGAATTTGACGCCTCACGATATGATCCGAAGAAATGGGCAAGTGCAGCCAAAGCTGCGGGTCAGAAATACGCTGTGCTTACGACCAAACATCATGACGGGTTCTGTCTGTTCGATAGTAAGCTGACTGATTTCAAAGCGACTAATACGCCCGCTGGGCGTGATCTAGTGCGGGAATATGTAGACGCTTTCCGTGCTGAAGGTATTGCAGTTGGTCTATATTACTCTATCATAGACTGGCACCATGAGGATTATCCCGGTTATGGAGATAAGGCACATCCTGATCGGGATAACGAAGCGGTCAAAGATAAGCCGATTGATTTCGATAGATACTTGGAGTATATGCATGGGCAAGTAAAGGAACTGCTCACCAATTACGGTAAAATCGACATTATGTGGTTTGACTTCTCCTACGATAATATGACAGGGGAGAAGTGGAAGGCGACGGAGCTTATCCGGATGATTCGTTCCATACAACCTGATATTATTATCGACAATCGATTAGGTGGCAATATTCGTGCGGCAGAACCTGAGGAGTATGCTGGTGATTTCTTCTCCCCCGAGCAGATCATTCCGCCTGGCGGCATTGTTGACGTAAACGGCCAATCCATCCCTTGGGAAGCCTGCATTACCCTGAATGACAACTGGGGTTATCATTCCGAGGACAAGAATTATAAATCGACCAAGCAAGTCATCCGTACGATGGTCGAATGTATCAGTAAGAATGGTAACCTGCTCCTCAATGTTGGACCAGATGCTAAAGGTGAAATGACACGGGAATCCCTGGTTATCCTTGACGAAGTTGGGGAGTGGATGCGCCTTAATGGAGATAGTATTTATGGATGCGGGAAGTCTTTGCTACCTAAGCCAGAGTGGGGACGTTATACGCAAAAGGGCAATAAATTGTATGCGCATGTCTACGACCGTGGAATTGGCCCGATCTATTTCCAAGGCTTGAAAGGGAAGATTAATAAGGCTAGATTACTACGTGATGGTACCGAGCTAAAGGTGGAGGTGCCGTGGATGGCTGAGGAATATTCGGATGTTGACGGTGGAGCTTTTATTACATTAAAAGGCGCGATGTTACCTGATGAGATGGATACGGTTATCGAGCTTGAACTATTTAATTAAATCAGAAGGAGTTGTCCCATATGCCCTGAATGGCTGCTGAGACAACTCCTTTTTTTCGTATTCTTCGCCAACATTTGCACATACGAAACACCTATCGGACACAGATGACTCTAAACCCAGAAATATCGCACTTTTGGGATGCCAACGGACTGCATAGTCGTTATTGGCTTGAAACACCCCCGATATGGAGCTGATTCTAGGGAATAGCGTCATTGGAGTCCGAAGCCCTGTTCCAAAGGCAGAAAATGTGCAAATAACGTCATCTGGGTCCGCAACTCTCAGAGGGGGGTGACAATGTTGAAGTTGTTGAAGCATTTGAAGCAGGCATTCAACGAGTCAGAAAACAAAGCGGCGATTCTCCAAATAACAGGAGAATCGCCGTTCTGTGAATACTAAAGGCGAGCCTTGCGGAAGCCCTCATATATATTGAGGACCGCGACTAAAATCAAGATTGCTATTCCTCCACCTACTAGTCCCGTTTCAAATTGGTTTGCTGTAGTGTTTAATAAATTAGACATGTAATTAATAAATTCTTGGTTAAATACACTCGGATTTATAAGGATAACAGCGAATACAATAAGTACAATGAGCTCAAGGACCGTATTACATAATGCTAATTCTCTAGTCCATTGTCTCTTGATTAATTTATATATAGTTAATGCGACTTCTAATCCGATCACAATAAGAATAATAGGCCAATAATCAAGTAACACATGCTGATTAAAAGCTGGGGCTACGAAGTTAAGTGCCCCTTCACCGCCTCTATAGACTCTGATCAGGTGTTCAGCATTAAAATAAACAGTAGCCCAAATGGCAGTCCACAGTAAACTTCCGAACACTTCGAAGCTTGTAATTGCTTTTTTCTTATGGACAAGCGCGATATCCTTCAAATCATCAGGAGTCCATTTCCTTAATTTTGTAGTAAGAGGATGACCTTCCTTTCCTTTATCTGCCCGTTCGATAATAGCGAACACAACAGTTATCCAAAAAAAGACTTGGATGCCTACTTCAAGAAAGGTTCCAATTCCTGTACTTATAACTGCAGTAACAATATCCGCAACTGTTTTATCGCCGCTGTAGCCAATCAAGTAATCAGCAACCAGAGCGATTAAAGAAACAACTACAGCGATGGGTATAATCATTTTTAATAGCGTAACATATAAATCGAAATAGCGTGGGCCGATGAGATACATGGGCTGATCGCGGTACTCACTAGCTAAAATAGCTGGATTGCCCAATTTTGCAAGGACGGCTTTTACCTCTTTTTCGTCATAATCATCCGGTAACATATCCTCGATGGTTGAGCATAATTCTAATGCGATGTCTTCCCGATTTTGTTCTGGTAACCTCCGAGTAACTTCATGAATGTAAATCTCAATCAGCTTCATGGTCATCCTCCCCTTGTAATAGGCCGTAGAGTTCTTTCGAATTCTTAAGCCATTCTTCCTTTAGCTGTAAAAAAATCTCTACGCCATAGTCACTTAGAACATAATACTTACGGGGTCTGCTCTCGGATGTGTCCCAGCTGCTCGTCACTAATTCCTGTTTCTCTAATCGGCGAAGTAATGGATATAGGGTGCTTTGATCGATGATGATGCTGGATTCCTCCAACAATTGAACGAGCGAATATCCATACTGGGGCGTTCGTAATTGACTTAAAACGGCTAGCGTTAACGTACCTCTTCTAAGCTCTGTGATTAAAGAATTTAATAAAGTACTCATTCACCCACCTCATTATTTAAAATATAAGGATTTATAATCTCTTATAAATTGTTCTTATATTTTTGGTTTAGACGCTTGCTGTCCTTAAGAGGACGTCGAAGTTGTTTATACTTACTATGTGTCATACAGTATTCGATCTATACTATGCATCATACACTATTGTTGTTCCAACATCAATTGAATAAAATAATCTTCTGAGAAATAAATAAGAAAATTTTTCTATTTTGTGAAGCAGTTTGATTAAAAGGAGGTCGTGAAATGATTCCATTTTTTAGTGACATCCCGAATGCTTCTACATGGGAGGTAGTTGAACCGGTTCATAAGGGCAGAGAGTTATTGTTGAGAACGGCGGAGATTTCCCATTATGATCAGAAAAAACGGGAGTATGATCATTACGAAGTCGAGGAACTTGGAATTATTGATTTTAATAGATTTGATTATGGTGATCCATGGGTATTTTAATCATGATGTTCCAGATGTATTCTTTAGGCTTTATATACCGAAGTGGTATTGGCAAGTTATACTGAGTGAAAAGACTCAGCTATTTGAGAATAGTTAGGGGAATTAAGCGATGAATATACTGATTGCTGAAGATGAAACTGATATAAGAAAACTAGTGAAAATACATTTAGAAGATCGATCCTATCGAGTATTCGAAGCCAAGGATGGCATTGAGGCTTTAGAGGTTGTTAATCAACATGAAATAAATCTTGCCATTCTGGATATTGTAATGCCCAGGCTTGATGGGCTTAATCTGCTGCGACGGATAAGAGAGAAAAGCCATATTCCGGTTATCTTGTTAACTGCCCGCGGTGAAGAAATTGATAAGATAGTGGGCTTAGGCCTTGGAGCAGACGATTATATGGTGAAGCCATTTAGTGCTTCAGAGCTTGTGGCTAGGGTTGAGGCGCAGCTGAGACGAAGAAATGTATACGATCTTAGCCAATCGATAACTGAAGAAACAATCCAACATAGAGAATTGAAGCTGAATTTAAAGGAATGTATGTTGTACATAAATGAAAGTCCAGTTCTTCTAAATGCCAAGGAATATAAGGTGTTACAATGTCTGATGCAGAGTCCTAATCAAATTTTTACGCCCAAAAAGTTATATGCAGCGGCGTGGGAAGAAGATTTCTATAGTGATAATAATACGATTATGGTTACCATCAGCCGTCTAAGGAATAAGATCGAACGGGACCCACACCATCCCGAATATATCGTTACAGTGCGTGGACTAGGTTACAAATTCTACAACCCAGGTAAATAAGATGAGAAAACAAAATATATCCTATCAATTGTTAAAAAACTATATCGCGATCTTTCTTATAACAACGGTTATAACGATATTGGTGATTGTTGCTTTGTTTTGCATGAACAGGCTGGGATCTAAGGACATTATTTATAATCAGTTAACGGCTGCTAAGCTTATGCAAAATGACTATCAAAGAATTGACACTAGTGTTGTTAATGATGTCGGGGGCAGTTTACAGGTTGTGAATTCCAATTACGAAGTCATACATTCCATTGGCAACAATCCATTTACGTCCAAGCAGATTAGTGTCAAAGAATTTACGGATTTTCTAATGAATACTGGCGCTAACAAAGATATGATCACTGTTGAATATAATGAGCAGGAACAATTTTGGCTGATCGTCTCTTTACCTATACAAGTGAAAATGACAGGCAGTTTCCATTGGAATTCAGATTCACCTATGCAGGATCATACCCTTCAAATGCTTGGGTTTATTGGGTTAGGTTATTTGTTGATTCTGATTCTAAGCACGATGATTTATGCGAGAATTACGGCGGTTAGTTTCATTAAACCCTTAGACCAGTTGTCCGCTGCTGTTGAAAAAATTAAGAATGGGGATTATTCAGCAAGAGTGCAGGTAGGCGGGAATCGGGAGTTTAGTCAACTGGAGCAGGCTTTTAATCATATGGCAGAAGTGATTCAGATCCAGACCTCGTTAAAAGAACAGAGTGAAAACAATCGAAAAAATCTAATATTGGATATATCCCATGATTTAAAAAATCCATTAACAAGTATTATGGGTTACGCAGAGCTTGAACTAAAAGAACAGGTGAGCGGTCGGATAGAACATTTGGAATTTGCCAAAATAATATACGAAAATAGTATCCGTGCCAATGTATTGATTCAGGATTTGTTTGAATTATCGAGAATGGAAAGTCCCGAATTCCGCTTGGATGTTACAACAGATGATTTCTCAGAATATTTGAGAGAAGAAATGATACATATGTTGCCCGAGCTTGAGGCTGCGGGTCTGATCCCTGATTTTGTAATCGAGCCAGAAGAAATAATTCTACAGTTTGATAAAAAAAGAATGAATCGAGTATTCTCAAACCTGCTTTATAATGCCATCGCTTATCAGGAGCAAGGTTCTACGTTTCAAGCTGTGCTGGAAAAGGTGAATGATGGAGCCAAGCTTACTTTTATTAATTACGGCCAACCATCAGCCTTGAACCCGGCAGGTTCTGGATTAGGGTTACTCATTGTTCAAAAAATAATAGCTGCTCATGGAGGGACTGTTCAGCTGAATACGCAAGATAACCAGTTTGAAATTATAATTGAGCTGAACCGGCAAATTTAAGGTCTATGTAAGATTACATTAAGTCGTATGAAATTTCCCAATGCTAAAATGGTTGATATTCAGTCTATTAACAATTTTACTTGGGGGAACAGATTATAATGATTGATGAAAAATTAAGTAAAAGGCAATTGATCTTGGGCGTTATATTAGCAGTAATGTACTTTTTAGGATTGTTCTCCATTCTCTTGATCAGGCCGGTTATGGGAATTCTTAACCATGTTTTTATTTGGCAGCCAGAACAACAAAATCGAATGGCCTTAATGTTGAATAGTCTGATCTACATAGGAGTGATTATAGGTTTTAGGAGATTCTATAAACAAGCTATTCAAGATTTCGGACAATACTGGGTCCGTAATATGTTATGGATGGTTTGGGGACTTTGTTTGATTATTATCATCGGAAGTATGTTGATCCCCACACTAATTTCCATTTTTCATCCTATTACAAAGTCTGTTAATGAGGTGGATTTACGGGCAATGTTGTCCTCGTATCCATTTATTTTTACAGTGAACGTGGTATGGATTGGCCCCGTGATTGAAGAATTAGTATATCGGGTTACCATTTATAGAACGATCCGCAGGAAAAGTCGTCTTCTGGCTTATCTGATATCCTCCTTTTTATTTGGCTTCCAGCATGTCTATAGAGCCGTGGTGTTCCAGAGCAACTATAACGAAATGTGGAATGTCTTTTCCTATATGGCTGCTGGATTAATCTTTGCCTACCTATATGAGAAAAGAAAAAATATATTAGTGCCTATAGGCGCGCACATGTTTAGTAATGGTTTATCTGTACTTCTCTATTTCTTAAGTTAATACGAAATTTGACTTCATATCAGATTACTAGTAAACTGATAATCAAGTAGATCCAATTCCAAAGTAATGGATGTGGCATAATGCGAGACAATGGATTCACTGAAGACAACAAACTAAGCTTATTGATCTGGCTGCGGCTGGTAAGAGTTTATGACAATAGTAACGATCTTTCCAATGAGTTCTTGAAGCAGTTTGATTTAACGGTTAGCCAGTTTGATGCGTTAGTACAAATACTATTACATCAGCCTGTGACACAGATGGAAATGGCCGAGCATTTAACCATTACTAAAGGTGGAGTATCACATATGCTTGGCAGATTAGAAAAAGAAGGATGGATTGAACGCAAGCAGGATTGGAAGGTGAAGTATATTTCTTTAACAGAAAAGGGCCAGGCGCTTATCGAGAAGGTTCTTCCTTTGCAATCGGATTTCCAAGCTTCGTTATTCGATCCACTGACGGACGACGAGAAGAAAGTATTTTACAGCATGCTTAAGAAGATTCACCGCCATAGCCTGAATGAGAATCGAATTCCACAAGGAGTTCAGTAGTATTGTAAAAGCTTTATTCTGAATAAAGCTTCCTTTTTTCAGCATCAGTTTACTAGTAAACCATAATCATATTAGGAGGAAATTAAAATGAGCCAACCACAAATAACCGGACAACATCATGTATCAATGATTACTAAAGACGCTAAACAAAACCTATGGTTTTATACAGAGGTACTGGGACTAAGACTTGTCAAAAAAACCGTAAATCAGGACGATCCAACCATGTACCATTTATTCTATGGCAACTCTAATGGCGCTCCAGGCACCGAGGTATCCTTTTTTGAAATGCCGAATGCAGGCCAGACCCGGAAAGGAACGAACAGTATTTCTGCAATCTCTCTTCTCGTTCCTAGCGATGAGGCTTTAGTATATTGGGCTAGCAGATTAGATACATTTGAAGTTGCTCATGAAGCTATCGTAAGTATAGAGGAGCGCAATTCGCTTACTTTTCAGGATAGTGATGAATTAACGGTTCATCTGGTTTCCGCAGAAAAAGATAATGTGACTCAGCTGGTAGAACCTTGGATTACTGATGATATTCCACCACAATATGCCATTGTTGGATTGGGTCCCGTTGAATTGACTGTCCGTGAGGCTAGCCGTACAAAGGCTGTTTTGGAGGATATTTTAGGCTATACACAAGTTCGTAGAGTTCCATCCATGGGTGATCCGAAGGTTATGGTGGATATTTATGAAACAGCTAAAGGCGGCTTGTACACTGAGCTACAGCTCAAAGAAGTTAATGATCAAGACCGGGAAAGACCGGGAAGAGGGAGTGTCCATCATGTGGCTATAAGAGTGAAGGATCTGGAAGAATTAACCGCATGGGCTGCTAAAATCACAGCTGCAGGGTTCAAGAACACAGGGGTCATTGATCGTTATTACTTCCATTCCTTGTATTTCCGTGATCCGAACCATATTCTTTTCGAGCTTGCTACAGATGGTCCAGGGTTTGAGATTGATGAATCTTTTGCCACATTGGGCGAGAATTTGACCTTGCCTTCTTTTCTGGAAGAACGCCGGGAAGAGATTGCATCGAAGCTTCATCCTATCCAATAATACAGCTAAGAAAGTAGGACATCATCATGATGGAACAATATAGAATCGACGAGAATAAGGGTTTAGAAATAGGTTTATATACTTTAGGTGATCATGTTGCAGATGCCTTAACAGGTAAACCAATCAGTGAACGACAACGGATTCAAGAGATCATTGCTGCCGCCAAATTAGCAGAGGATGCTGGATTAGATGTATTTGGAGTGGGGGAGAGTCATCAGGCGAAATTTATTACTTCAGCAGCATCGGTCGTACTTGGAGCTATAGCAAACGCAACGGAACGAATCAAACTCATCAGTTCAGCGACTGTATTGAGCACAGCGGATCCTGTACGTGTACATGAAGAATTTTCGACATTGGATTTGTTATCCGGAGGCAGAGCAGAGATTGTTGCTGGACGTGGATCACGATTAGGAGCTTATGAACTGTTCGGATATGACGTGAGGGATTATGAAGAATTGTTCGAAGAGAAGATTGAATTGCTTATGAAAATAAATAACGAAAAAAGAATTACCTGGGAAGGGCAATTCCGTCCTGCTCTGAATGATATGGAGATTTTTCCGAAGCCTCTGAATGGTAAACTGCCTATCTGGCGAGCGGTTGGTGGACCTCCGGCAAGTGCAGTTAAGGCAGGAAGAATGGGCATCCCGATGATGCTGGCTGTTCTAGGTGGACCTGCTTCAGCGTTCAAGACCTCTGTGAATATGTATCGTCAGGTTGCCGCACAATCAGGTTTTAATCCGGCAGAGCTGCCGGTGGGTACAACCACCCTTTTATATATCGATAAAGATTCACAGCAAGCATTCCGTAACTATTACCCATATTTAAATCACATGATGAAAGAGCTTCGTGGATCAGCGTACCCTAAAGACCAATTTGCTGAAGCCATGAGTGTGAGAAATGCGCTGCTCGTAGGCAGCCCACAACAGGTTATTGAAAAAATCCTTTATCAACATGAGCTGTACGGACACAATCGTTTTCTGGCTCAGATTGATATTGGTGGTTTACCTTATGCTCAGGTTGAGCAAATCATTGATTTGTTGGGATCGGTAGTCGCACCAGCCGTAAGACGGGCCACAGCTAAGAAATAAGAAAAACTATGAGATTGGAAAAAATTATATTAAAATTATTCCAATAAGGTTAAACGATGGTTTGAGAAGGATCACTTAAGGAGGCAAAGTGTGACGAATAAAATGATAGCTGCGCAACGTTTATACAACCAGAAGATCGTTGATTCCAAGCTAATCAAGCCCGAACAGGTCGTTAAAGAATTAGGGGCAGTACAGGCGCAGGATTACATGCAGGCGATGTGGGCGATCGGGTTACGTACTCCATCTTCGAGTTTAGCTGATATAGAGCGTGCTATCGCTGATCGTAAGATGATTCTGAATTGGACGCTGCGAGGTACGCTTCATTTTGTCCCACCGGAAGATGTAAAGTGGATGCATCAGCTATCTGTGCCGCGTTTAGCAGGACAAACAAAGCGGCGGAATGCAGAGCTTGGGCTAGATGATCAGACACTAGAACGTTGTAGACATATTATAGTTAATGCTTTACAAGGTGGAAAGCAGCTAGATCGTGCACTTCTACTTCAACTTATAGAAGAAGAAGGTATTCACACAGGGAACCAGCGTGGTTATCATATGTTGTGGAATGTTGCGTACCAAGGGTTGATTTGTTTCGGACCGATGAATGGTAAGCAGCAAACGATTGTTTTGTTAGAGGAATGGGTGCCACAGTTTCGAGAACTTTCTTACGATGAGTCATTGTATGAACTCGCTCGGAGATATTTCACCGGACATGGTTTAGCAACTGTTCAAGATTTTGCTTGGTGGGCAGGCATCACCCTTACCGATGCTAGAAGAGGTCTGGAAGCGGCCAAAAGTCAACTGCAATCAGAGGTTATTGATGGCAGTGAGTATTGGATGTCTGCTGATCGGCTAGAGCCAGCTGCTGAGGACTCCGGCGTTCATCTGGTTCCGGGTTTTGATGAGTACATTCTGGGTTATAAAGACCGAAGTGCCGTTCTAGAGCCCGACGTTGCTCCTTTAATAGTTCCGGGGAATAATGGTGTTTTTCTTCCGACGATTGTTGTGGAGGGTCAGGTGGTGGGTAAATGGAAAAGAACCCTAAAGACCAAGGGGATTGAGATTATGATCCATCCTTTTGCCGATCTGGGCGATACGGAAAAGTTGGTACTTAAAGAAGCTGAGCGATATGCCGCATTTATTGGGCTGCCAGTACTCAAAATGAATGTGAGTGGTTCATTGAGATGAGTATTTCACTATTCTCACCAATCTCATCATTCTGATCATTCTCACTATTCTCACTATTCTCACCATTTTCATCTTTCTTACCATTCTTTTGTGTGCTTCTTTCTCGCTAACGGACACCGTTGCGCTTATTAGCACCTAAATGCTAATTTGCTGAGTTTTTCGGACTCCAATGCAGTTATTCCCGTCGCAGCACCTCTTTTGACCCCTATTTTTGCGGAATAGCGGCATCTGGGTCCGATAGATTCGTAAAAAGGCTATTTTTAGCTCAATAGCGTCTCCTGAGTCCGAACGGCATAATGGGTGAGGGGTGAGGGGTGAGGGGTGAATGGTGAATGGTGAATGGCGAATGGTTACCGATTACCGAATAACCGCTCACGGATGCACTCTGAATAAAAAATAACCCGGCAGGGCGGACCTGCCGGGTTATTTTGATGAAGCATATAGTTAGCTTAATTAGATTCGTCTAGCTAATTCAGCGCCTTCCCAAATCGCATTCAGCGCTCTACGCGCTTGCACCGCATCGCCAATTACATGATAAGGGATGGAGCTTTCCTCCAAGAAATCCTGAAGGATTTGTTTGTTGAGGGCGCGTGAACCTACAGCAATTACTACATAATCAGCAGGTAGGCTGTGACGTTCGCCGTCTTTTTCAACAATTACGCTATCCCCTTGAATCGCCATACATTTGCTGTTGGTCATTAATTCAACGCCATGTCCATATAGACTTTCCATGACACAGATTTTCCGCAGAAGCCCTAGATCATTAGCAACATCAGCTTGCATTTCAACTACAGTGATTTGATGTCCGCGCTCTACAAGCAGTTCTGCGACCTCAAGCCCCACTAAACCACCGCCGATAATAACGACTCTTCCTTCTGGATGAACCGTTCCCCATAACACATCATGTGAATTGACCACATGTGAACTGTCGATGCCTTCCACAGGCGGAATAATAGGAGAAGATCCGATTGCAAGAATGACCTCATCTGGCGCAATTTCTTGGATTAATTCAGGTGTAACCTCTGTATTCATTCGAATGTCTACACCTTCACGTTTAGCGGTTTCTCCCATATTCAGAGCGGCTGCAGCCATTTCCTCTTTACGTGGTGCGGCACCGGCAATATAAAGCTGTCCGCCCAGAATGTCATTTTTTTCGCATAATATTGGATGATGCCCACGTCGTTTCAGGGTGACAGCTGCTTCTAATCCGCCAGGGCCACCACCAGCAATAAGTACTTTTTTGGGGATACCCGTTTGCTGCAATTCATATTCACTTTCACGGCCGGTTGCAGGATTAAACACACAGCTGATAAATGGAACATTAGGATTCACGAATCCATCGAAGCAGCCTTGGTCGCACCCCACACATTTAACGATCGTGTCTGCACGTCCGGCTAAAGCTTTATTGCAGAATTCCGGATCTGCCAGCTGCGCACGCCCAATGGCTACAAAATCAGCCAAACCCTCCGCAATAATCCGGTCTGCAATTGCTGGATCATTAATACGGCCTACGGCAATAACAGGGATGTTAACCACAGATTTAATTTGTGCTGCGTTATCTACATTGAAGCCTACAGGTAAATCGATCGGCGGTACTTCATATTTAATTGCAGCGCCAGCAGGGACCCCACGAGATACATTAATAGCATCAATTCCAGCTTCTTCAGCGAGCTTTGAGAAGAGCTTCATATCTTCCAGTGTAAGTCCGCCCGGTAGATCCTCAATCGCAGAGATTCTCATCAAGATAGGGAACCCAGGTCCAACCGCTTTCCGGATAGCCCGGATACAAGACAGCGGGAAGCGGCAGCGATTCTCCCAAGAACCGCCGTACTCATCCTGACGAAAATTCATTGCAGGACTTAGAAATTGTTGGGGCAAATAACCATGGCCGGCATGGAATTCCACACTGTCAAATCCGGCTTTCTTCGCACGTAATGCTGTATCTGCGTAAGCTTGAACCATCTCACCGACTTCATGATGCGCTAGTTCACGTGGTATATGAGTCACGCCTTCAAACGGAACAGGTGAAGAGGAGACCTGAATTAGGTTGGGAGTTACTTTACCTCCATGCCATAACTGTAGACAGCTTTTGCCTCCTGCCTCTCGAATAGCTAATGCTAATTGAGCCATACCTGGAATGAATTTATCATCATAAAGGGCAGGAGCATCATCGGAGGCCGCTGTTGGGTGAATAGTTGTTACTTCTACAGTATTTAAGCCGTTGCCGCCTTTAGCTCGTGCTACATGGTAATCAATCAGACGATCACTGACGTATCCACCCGGCGCGTTCATTTTCGTGCCCATCGCTGGTAAAATGACCCGGTTCTTAAGCTCCATATTTCCGATTGTGCCCTTGCTAAATAGATGTGTGAATTCCATACGATAACTTCCTCTCTACATATAGGTTAAAAATAAATAGGTTATTTTAACCTATATTAGCGAAAGAGCAGGGCGAAAGTATGTGCAAAAAATCACGAGTGATTTGGCAGGAATGTAGTAATTGAGGTAATATAAGAAAATGATGAACCGGATACGTATTCCGGAAGCCCGGAGGATGATTATGGATATTGAAGTTTTGATTCTGGCCCAATTAATGAAAGGGGCCAAACATGGTTATGAAATTAAAAAAAACATTATTTTTGTAATGGGCAATGATAAAATCGTAAACAATAACTCGCTTTATCCAAAGCTGAAATTATTTGAAAAGCGAAAATGGGTAATCAAAAAAACGGAAATTCAGGAACGCCGGCCTAAACGTTATGTATATTCTATAACTACTGAGGGTGAGGAGCGGTTTAACACCTGCTTAACAGAATTTACGCTGGAGACTATTCGAATTGATAATGAATGGTCTATTCGTCTTGCTTATTATGAGCTTTTGGATCAGGAGACACGTAGAAGATTGCTTGATTACAGAGAGACTTATATGAACGAAAAGCTGGACCATTTACAGCAGTTATCCAAAGTAGTTGGCAATAGTGAGGATATGGATTACTCTGAGGAGCTCTATTTTTACACCCGAAGTATGGTTTTACGAGAGATCGAGTTAATTAAGGAGCTGTCACGTAAATTAGAAGCATAAGGAAACCGTTGGATTAGCTATAAAAATAGAATTTTATAAACACACCTCGCTGTAATCGTTAATTAACGGTATATTTGTAAAATCGATTCATAGTTTAGCTTTAGGTTTTCCGCTTGTGATTGGTATCATCATCTTTATTTTGGGTTTGATCATATTGGGAATCGAATATTTCACATCAGATTAGTTGAACAATGGGAAGAAGGGGTGTCTTCTTGAAAAGAATATACATTGCAGTCCTAAGTTTTGTACTTCTGCTTGTATTAACCATTTGTGATCGTGAGGAAGTCAGCAGCACGGCGATCCCAGAGAGAACCATTCATATGGATGGAAAAGTGATTCAATCTCAGACTCTCTCCAGAGAGGTGGGCATAGAACTGGATGATGAGAATGCGCTTTTTCAAGCACAAATGAAGGATTCTGCGGCTTCTATTCCTTATGTAAAGCTTGGTGAAACCATCCACTAATTCGCAGATCGAAAAGCAACGTTTAAACTGGAGTCTAATCTGGCAGCCTTTTTGAGTTCAAATAGTAAAGATTATGAGCCTGGAGCAACGATCAGAGGATTTCATCTGACAGGTAAATGGGCGGATCAGACTAAGGATATCATTTTTGTTGTGCGAACAGATGCTAAGTAAATACTGTATTTTAAAATGAAAAAGACTACCCAGAAAAAAATCTGGCTAGTCTTTTTTTACTCGCTTTTATTTATTGGCTTTAAAACCTGATGCTTGCATAAGCTTGGTGAATACTTCGGTGTTTTCGTAGATTCCCGTAAATAATTGTGCATTTTTGCCCATAGCTGTGATTGGAATATCAACCGCAGTATGGCCTGAGGTCGTCCAGTCCACTACAAAATTGTGTTTGGAATTGGCGATGGCGAATGGACCGTCTTCTTTGGATATGCCGTCACCGGACTCATCATCTGCGTCAACTGCTTCAATAGAAAATCCGCCGGTCTCATGGTCGGCAAGCACTAGAACCAGTGTATCTGGATTCTTTTTGGCGAAGTCTTTGGCTACTTGCACGGATTTGTCCAGTTCTTGACCTGATTTAATCGTCATTTTAGCGTTGTTTTGGTGTGCAAATTCGTCAGTGCCTTCTTCTTCCACCATAAGGAAAAATCCCTTTTTATTTGTTGCTAGCGTATCTATAGCTTTCTTAGTCATCTCTGGCAGTGATACCACCGGATTATAAATATCTCCTTCACCTTCAGGCTTTTGCTGGAACATTTCCTCGTTTGCGAAAATTCCAAGCAGCTTGCCGTCCTTTGCTTTTTGCATATCCGCTTTGTTCGTTACATAGGTGTAGCCCAATTGTTTAGCTTTATCAACTAGGTTTCCTTGTGTTCCTTTGCTTTTTTCTGAAGGATCTTCAGCGGGTTCATCTGGGAATTTGCCGGGATTGCCTGCAGGGTACCAGAAAACCTCACCCCCACCGAGCAGAACATCAACCTTGCTCTTAGTCAGAAGCTGAAGAGCGATATCACTTTGCTTTGAGCGGTCTTCAACGTGAGCACCAAATGCGGCGCCAGTCGCGTCTGTAATCTGACTAGTAGTAACGACACCTGTTGATTTCCCGGCATCTTTAGCATATTCCATAATGGTCTTAACACTTTTTTTATCGGCATCCATTCCGATAGCACCATTATAAGTCTTCACACCGCTGGCATAAGCAGAAGCAGAAGCAGCCGAATCTGTAACAGGGACAGTGGAGCTTGTATGAATTAATCCAACGTATGGCATGGAATCCATTGCTAGATTTCCTTTTTCACCTACGGTGGCAAGCCGGATGGCATCACGCTGAGCAGCACCCATTCCGTCTCCAATAAACAGAATTACATTTCTTGTGTTCGAAGATGCTGCGTCTGCTTGATTAGGTGCATTTGTAGTAACAATGCTGGATACAAAAAGAGCAGTTGCCGCTGTTGCTACAATTGCTGTTTTGACGCCATACTTTTTCGGTGATTTCATAATTTCCCTCCTAATGTATGTTTACAGTCTCATATTATAGTAGTTACATTAAGAGAATATTTTCCGGACTTGTAAAAAATGTAAAATGATATAGCGAATTTAAATTATCGGAGCTGTGATAAAAGATTTTAAAATAAAAAATATCTGGGTGTATTATTGGCATATTGGATATATTCATCTCCGAATACGGACTTTAAATGTTGCTCTTCTTGAAGAATTAGTAAATGAATCGCGGCAATGTTAAGAATGAATATTAGGAGTGTTAACAGATTGGGGTACATCAGATACAATCCCAAAAACATGAGATCAAACCCGACAAATGCAGCGTTTCTACTATATTTATAAATACCGTGTGTGATGAGTTTGGTTACAGTAGTCTTATCAATCCCAACTCTCCATGAAGTGCGCATAGCAATCATAGCTTGAATAAAAATGGAACATCCGAGGGCAGCTACACTAACACCGATAAAGTGAACTACAGGAATATCAAACGTTTTGCCTACAAGTGTAACCATAAAGGACTCTGCTACGGAAAAAACAAACCATGCTGCACCCCATAAAAAAGTAGAGGTTTTTACCAATAGCTCGATATAATGGAGCTTAGATAGTTTAGCGCCTTTAGCCAGAACGTTTCCTTTAATCTGGTTTTTCTTGTAAAGTATAAGGAGCTTTAATAGATAAGAAATTAAGAAGATGCAGAAAAGAAGTAGAGATAGGATATTTTTAAGATCGCTCATTATGATTTCCTCCTTACCAATACATATGAATGATTGCTCATATGTTTGTTTATATCTTATTTCCTAATATTGTACATGTCAACTAATTATTGATTTAGGGGGATATCGTGAAAACAAATGTATACAAAAAACGGTGGCTTTGGGTGTTGGCTATCGTGGTTATTGCACTTGCAGGTACTGTAATCGGTATGCTAGTTAGGCAAACTGGGCTTGCAACCTTTACTTCCAATGCTTATGGAGTCTCTTTGAAGTATCCAACGGAATGGGTCGTCGATTCAGCAGATGATGAGAAGGGTCAGGGGGAGGATGGTTTTTTTCAATTATCAGCTATGTCTGGAGAGGGACAATCAATAGATGAAGTAGCTGAAATCATTGCCTCCCATCAGCTGAAGCCTTATGGCTCCAATCCGCAAATCACTGAACTGACATTAGAGGGGTTAAAAGAGGAAGAGAAGGCAAAGTTGATTATGCCTTCTGCTGACCAAGGGGAGGAATGGAATCATCAAGCGGCGCTTATAATTAAATATCCCGAAGCGGTGAAAATAGGAGATGATGTATACTATTATTTTATTTTGCAGGGTGATAAGGAACATGTGGAGGAGATAGGTCAGACCGTAAGATTTACGGGTAAACCGTAAAGTGCTTGCGCACGAAGGTAGTCTACGGTTTTATTTGCAGGGATATCCAAGAAATATTCCGACTGCCATGTTTGCGTTTTTTGAGCTTGGCGACTCGTGGGAATGTCCCAAGGCGGGTAGACTCGAAAAGCTCTTTTTCCACCTTCACCTTTATCAGATAGAATATCTTGTTCTCTTAGGACAGCTTTTGGAAAAATAAATTGGCCAAAGTGATTCCCATTTCGTGTACTTATAACGAAGAGATCAGCAGGATCTGAGATGTCATAGGGTTGGATGGGATGATCTCCAATTCGCTCCCATAGTGTCACAAATTGCCCGACTTTAGTGGGTGTGATTTTAGCCACCCGGAATCTAATGGCCAGCACATTTAAGGTAAAGATATATGCTCCGTATTCCGCATTTTGCGGTTCAAGAATTGGTTCGGAGCAATCAAACCTGCAAGGATTATATACTTCTTCCATGGTAGCAAGTAAGTCACTATGTAGGGTATCTAAAAAGCTCAGCTTCTTATCATTCATCTGTTATTCTCCCATTTGAGTTCGTAATGTTCACTATCTTAATGCAAGTGAACCGAGTTCACAAGTGTAGGAATAATAGAGAAATTGAACTTATGCTTAACTTGGAATCTTCAGAAGTGGTTATGGCGGAAACCTATTCGGGGAGTTGTTTGTTTTACTTACTGACGTTTTGTCATTTGTTGGATTTTTTTTATTGATATGGTTTTCCAAAGCAAAATAGTTTGTGATTTTTGGGGGAGTAGAAATTTTGGATATGATGAACATACTGGTTGAAGAACGCCATTGTCCTTTATGTAAAGAATTGAATCGTTGTGGCGCTGAAAGCGGTGACTGTTGGTGTTTCCATACAGAAATTCCACTCGAATTGCAAGAACAGATCCCGGAAGAACTGAGAGGGAAAGCTTGTATCTGCCAAAAATGCGTAGAAGCATTTAATAAACATTAACGGGGATTTTAATTAACTCTCGACGAAAAACATAATTTCATTGTATATAATTAAAGTGTAATCTAAAAAAATAATGGAGGCGCAGATGAGGAAGCCAATAATTGCAGTAGATATGGATGATACAATTTGCCATCTAGTGAAGCGAGCCATATACCATAATAATAATGATTTTCCCACGCATCTGCTGCGGTATGAGGAAATGCTTGATTGGAATACGGATCATTTACGTCATCCGGATTGTACACAAGATATTTTCTATGGGCGGCCCGGTCTGTATGAAGAGCTTGAACTGTTTGACGAACATGTCGTAGGAGAAATGGAGAAGCTGCATAACGCTTATGATGTAATTATAGTTACGGCAGCCCAACCCCAGTCGGTGGTGGAAAAATGGAACTGGCTGCAGAAGCATATGCCGTTTATTCCGATTGAAAATTTCTTTACCTGTAAGCGGAAAAATCTTATTAACTACGATCTATTGATCGATGACGGGGTGCATAACCTGGTTCCGGCATTGCAGGAGGGAAGAAAAGTGCTTTGTATTCCGCATCCATGGAATTTGCGGGCCCGTGAACAATATGCTTTTCCATTATTGACCTCATGGGAAGGTGCAAAAGAGAAGATAGATCAGATGTTAGGACGTCCAGAGAACGAATGAGACTGTTTTTTTATAGATGATGTACAGAAAAATATCCTCCGCCAAAAAATGAAGGTATCCCATTAGCCATTGTGGCTTTTGAGATACCTTTTTTATGTCTATTGCAGAAGCGCAATTTCATTATTATGCTCTGGATGTAAATATGTTGAATTAGTGACATTTCGATTCTTGGACTCTTTTCTTTGTATATTATTGTATATAAAAGGAGTGGAGATAGTAGTGAGAACAATCGGAATTGATTTAGGAACGACCTATAGTCTTGCTGCTTATTGGGACGGCAGTCAGGCTGTAATTATTCCCAATGTACTCGGGGAGCATGTAACACCCTCGATTGTTAGTGTAGATGCAGGGGGAGAAGTATTAGTTGGAAGAATCGCACAGGAACGACTGATTACACATCCACAGTTAACCGCCTCGACTTTTAAGCGCTTTATGGGATCAGCAAAGAAATACAAACTAGGTACGATGACTTTTACTCCTGAAGAGTTATCTTCTTTTGTTCTGCGGTCACTGAAAGAGGATGCGGAAAATCATCTAGGTGAGTCCGTAACGAAAGCTATAATCAGTGTTCCGGCTTATTTCAATGATGTTCAGCGGAAAGCAACTAAGAAAGCGGCTGAGATGGCTGGTTTACAAGTAGAGCGGCTTATTAGTGAACCTACGGCGGCAGCACTCGCTTATGGCCTGCATCAGAATCAGGAGACTTCATTTCTTGTTTTTGATTTGGGTGGAGGAACCTTTGATGTGTCAATCCTGGAGCTTTTCGAAGGGGTAATGGATGTTAAGTCGATTGCCGGAGATAACTATCTTGGCGGGGAAGATTTCACAGAGATACTAGTGACCTATTTTATCCAAAAGAATAAGCTGGACGCTGAATCGTTAACACCAATAACGAGGTCGATGTTGTATAAGCAGGCTGAGCAGAGTAAACGAATTCTTGGTACAGAGTCTGCTGCGACTATGCGGATAGTTATTAAAGAGGAAGAATACGTGCTGACTATAGAACGCTCAGAGCTTGAGCAATTGGTACAACCATTACTAATACGTCTAAGACAGCCGATAGAAAGAGCATTGCGGGATGCTTCTCTGCAGCCTTCCGATCTGGATGGGATTGTGATGATTGGGGGTGCTACTAAAATGCCTCTGATTAAGCAAATTATCAGCCGTATGTTCGGGAAAATGCCTTATGCGAATATCAGCCCAGATGAGACCGTCGCACTGGGAGCTGCGGTTCAGGTGGCGCTGAAGCAGCGTGATCAAGCGCTGGATGAAATGATTTTGACGGACGTTTGCCCCTATACATTAGGAACCAGTGTTCTGCGAAGAGGTTCAAGCGGACAAACGTCATCTGGACATTACTTTCCGATCATTGAACGTAACACTCCGATTCCTGTTAGCCGGGTAGAACGTCTATATACAGCCGCAGATAATCAAAAGATCATAAGTGTAGATGTGTATCAGGGGGAGAGTCCTCGCGTTGAAAATAATCTTTTTCTGGGAGAAATGGAGTTTCAGATTCCGCAAGCACCTCGGGGAGAAGAAAGTATAGATGTCAGATATACATATGATGTGAATGGGATTCTTGAGGTGGAGGTTACAACCGTTTCAACAGGTCAGAAGCATCAGATGATCATTGAGCAAAATGCTGGTGGAATGACGAAAAAGCAAATTGAAGCTCGTTTACTGGAACTGCGGAGTATCAAAATTCATCCGCGTGAGCGTACCGAGAACAGGCTTCTGCTTGCTAGAGGTGAGCGTTTATATGAAGAGGTGCTTGGGGACCAACGGAAATTTATCGCACAGTGTCTGAAAGTATTCGAAGATGCTTTATATACTCAGAACGAAAAAGTGATTGAAAAAGCGGCACAAGCTTTCAATGAGCAATTGGCGGAAATTGAAGGGTGGTCATACTTCACATGACAATCTGGAGTATGTTGGAGATTGAACCCACAGATGAACTAGCTATCATCAAAAAGGCCTATGCCAAAAAACTGAAATCGCATCACCCCGAAGATGACCCAGAAGGATACCAGCAGCTTAGAGAAGCTTATGATACAGCCGTGAAATGGGCCCGCTCCGGGCAGCGTATAGCAAGCACTGTCCCTTCATTTATAGGTGAGGATAAGAAAGAAATAGCAGAAGCAATATCAAAAGAAATAGAAAAAATGGTGATACAAGCAGAAGCAGAAACAGTAATACGAGTAGATGAAGCTGAGGAGGAAGAAGAACAAGAAGTTGCGGAGGAAGACACCGAGGAAGAAGTAGAAGGGACCACTTCTATACCGCATGAAAACGAGTGGACGATGTTTCGCCCTCTTCCCGTTCAACTTGATGCTGATCTTCAAGAACAGCCAGCAGCTATTTTTGACAGACAAATTAGGGAACTGTATGCGGACTTCTCGCGCCGGATTCAACAAGCTTCGTGGCATTCACTTTTGAATGAAGATTTCATGTGGAGTATAGAGCATCGCGATCGGCTAAGGGATAAGCTTATGTTGTTCCTTGATCAGCATCGGAATTTGCCTCATGCCGTATGGGAGGCGTTGGATTCATTTTTTCATTTTCGTGAGAACAAGGAAATATTTCTTCAACGTTATGATAATAAGTTAGTCGAGTACATACTAGGGCAGGTCGATGGAAGCATGGAGATGCGTTATGAGTGTTTCCTTTTGCAGGAGTCTCTTGAGTTTGACATAGAACACTATCTAAATCTGAGGCAATCCGCTCAATTCATGCTGATGGAGGATAGACATACCGAAGCGGGTCAACTGCTCGACGAAGCAAATAAGCTGTTTCAGTATGATCCTGATCTGCAATTATTGCGAGCTAAGTATTGTCTGAATACTGCTGATTATATGGAAGCGCTGGTGTGTTTGGACCAAGTAACCGCTATGTGGCCTAACGAAAGAGACGGTTACTTATTAAGAGGCCGGCTTCTCTACTATTTGCAGCGTTATGAGGAAGCGATGAAGGATTGTGAATATTTGTTGCAAGAGGATGCTGGAAATAGAGATGTGCAATGTTTAATTCTGGAATGTAAGATTGCATGTTCTCAAATTGAGGAAGCTCTTACACAAACGGAGACTAATGAGCCTAAAAAGGACGAGTTCATTCATTTTCGTTACCTTGCGAATAAGTTCATGTTGAAGAACAAAAAACTGTATCCACAACGTCTTCGTATCTCTTCGCTCGTAACCATTGGAAAGAACATTATAGGGTCTATATTATTCTATCTATTGGTTTTCCTGAAATTAAGCTGGTTCTATATTTTGGTATATACCATATATTATTTTTCAGTTTCTGAGCTTCCCCCACTTGTCAATGCGGTGTTCATTCTTATTTTTCTATGGAAAATCAGGAAGATTTGCAAAACAGCATACCTATTCACGAACTAATATCAGGAGGCTCTATATGCTGAAGGAATACAATGTTAAGCAAAGAAAACGATTGGAAATGTATTTCCGCTGTCTTTCCTCTACCTGCATACGTGGTCTCTTAGGGAGATACTATGTGGTTTATGAGTTTGATTTCAGTAATGTCTTCTTCAAAAGAGGATTAATCAAAAATGCTTGTGAAAGATGGAATATCGAGGATGCTAACTCCTTTCATCGCCAGATTCGCTGGCTTCTAGAAGATGGCAACCGTGCAGAATATAGATCTTTACATGCTCGATTAGCCACACTTTCCGAAACCTCACGCAGTAAATATCTTGAGGCACATAAGGATCATGAGGATTTTGTTAATCTGAAGGTTGTTGCACAAGGTATACATCAGTTGCCTTCTGGTGACATTTCAGCTTTTGGATTAGCTTGGGTAATTTATCTGAGCCGGATTGGTTATGTTGAGGATTATTTGAAGAAGGAAGAAGCCTGGGAATACAAAATAGAAGCCGCAAGGCAGCTACAAGAACGCTATAGCAGTTGGGCGGATTATTATATAGCCTATTCCTTGGGCAGCAAATTTTCATTAGTACAATCCGGCGGATTAGATAATCTATTTGAGACGGGATTGCAGAAGCTCATGCGAAATAGCAGCATTCTATACAGGGAAGCCGTTTGGGGGCAAAATCTGCAGCCGGAAGCCACTTAGTCCGAACTTAGGTAATTAATACCTATTGAATACCTAATGAATCCCTATCCCGTGTTGCTTAAGGACCCAGAGGACGCTATTTGCAAATTTATAGCCCTTTGAGCCGGTTTTCGGACTCCAGTGCAGCTATTCCTTGAGGAAGCGGTCTTTTGTGGTGTTTTTGATGCCAATAGGTGCTATGCGGTCCGTTAGGAATCCAAATGGGGGATAATGCAGCGTATAAGGTCAGCTGTGTCCGATAAGCTGCGTCGTAAGTGCAAATGTGATCCAAGCAAACGAAGTTTAGTAGTTTAGTGTTACAACGCGAGCAAAGGTATCTCCATGTATCAGATCAAAGAGCAAGCTAAAAATAAGATGCAGCAGTAAGACCAAACAGTAAAACCAAACAATAAACAATAAGACCAAACAGTAAACAGTAAGACTAAAACTCAACAGTAAAACCCAACAGTATATCCCAAAACGAGGGAGTTCCAGCTGCTATAACGTAGCTTTTGGAATTCTCTCTTTTTTGTGATGCCGGATTAATCTTGACAGGATCTAATATTTGTATATAATTGGAACAGACCGACGGTCGGTCGATAGAATGGAGGACGTTGCAGATGAGAATTTCCAAAGAAGCGGAAGAACGTAGAAATGAAATATTGGATACAGCAGAAATGCTGTTTTTTACGAAAGGGTATACCAAAACGACAGTGAATGATGTCTTGCAGGCTATAGGTATCGCGAAGGGAACCTTTTACTATTATTTTAAATCGAAGGAAGAGGTCATGGATGCTGTTGTGCTGCGATTTATTGATGCTGGTGTAGCAGCTGCTAAACAAATTGCTGCAGATCCTAAGCTGACCGTTCATGAAAAGCTGCTGCAAATCATTATGGCGCAAAAGCCGGATACGGACAGAAAAAGCCAAATGATTGAGCAGTTCCATCAGCCTGATAATGCACAGCTGCACCAGAAAAGCCTGGTGGAAACCATTTTGCGGCTAACTCCTGTTTTGACGGAGGTCATTGAGCAGGGCATAGAGGAGGGACTGTTTCACAATCCGTATCCCCGGGAGACGATGGAATTTCTATTGATCACCTCTCAATTTCTTTTTGATGAAGGGATATTCAAGTGGCAGCCTGAGGAAATCATCCAGAAGATAAGAGCGTTTATCTATACGATGGAAATTACGCTGGGGGCGGAGAAGGGCAGCTTCGACTATGTGTTTCAAATGTTTGAGTAGGGGAGAGGGAATATTCTGAACAACAAATCCTTCGGAAATTTTATGATCATTTGGATGGGGGAGTGGATATCCAGTATTGGCAGCGGGTTGACGGCTTTCACCTTAGGGGTTTATGTGTTCCAGATGACACAGACTGCCTCTAGCGTGGCACTTTTAACCTTATGTGCTTTTCTCCCTTCCATTGTGCTCAGTCCTTTTGGCGGCGTGTTAGCGGATCGGTTTGATCGGCGATTGATGATGATAGCAGGGGATTTGTTGTCTGCTTTTGGACTTGTATATGTTCTCATCATCATGCTGCTGGGTGAACCTCATTTATGGCAGATTTGTCTGGGCGTGACGTTTAGTTCGATTTTTGTATCCTTGCTTGAACCTGCCTACAAAGCTACCATTACAGATTTATTAACAGAGAAGCAATTTGCTAAGGCCAGTGGTTTAGTTCAGCTTGCTGCGTCCTCAAAATATCTTCTTTCTCCTATCCTTGCCGGGATTTTGCTTAGCTTTATGGATATAAAAACTATCCTGCTTATAGATATCTCAACCTTTCTAGTTACAGTTCTTGCAGTGATGGCTGTTCGCAGGAATCTACAGACTGAACACAGAATTCCAACGAATCAGTCGTTTGTAAAAGATTTGAAGGAGGGCTGGGATGCTCTTATTTACACGAAAGGTGTACTGCAGCTTACGATCATTTTGTCTGTCGTTACTTTTTATGTGGGTTTTCTCCAAACCTTATATACGCCTATGCTTCTACCCTTTACGGATACGAAAACTCTAGGCACGGTATTATCTGTAAGTGCTATAGGGATGTTGCTCGGCAGTCTGATTATTGGAGTTTTTAGCATCGATCGTAAATATATCAAAGTATTAGCGCTCGGCCTAGGATTCGCCGGACTGTTTTTTTCTTTGGTGGGTCTGACCACGAATGTTGCTTTTATTACAGCTGCTGGCTTTTTATTTTTTGCAACGTTGCCTTTTGTTAATACCAGTGCTGACGTTATGATTCGCAACCATATCCCGAATGACACACAGGGGCGGGCATGGGGGATCATTGGCATTTTATCACAACTCGGTTATGTGGCTGCGTATGCTTTTGCTGGCATATTGGCTGATCAAGTGTTTAATCCTCTTTTACGAGAGGGAGGTCTGCTTGCTTCATCAGTAGGTAAGGTGATAGGCACTGGGGAAGGACGGGGAATCGGTTTATTTTTTATCATCTCTGGTTTGCTCATCATTATTATGGCATTTGTGATCCCCCGAATGAAATCAATTCGCTGCCTTGAACGTGAATAATTGAATTCCGTATTAGAGAGGAGAAGGCCTATCAATGCTGCTACGAATTGTAAAAAGAGACCTTCAACGTAATAAAATCATTACCTTCGGATTATTTGTGTTTATCATGTTATCGGCTTTGCTTGTTGCTTCAGCGTCGCAAGTGATTATAGAATTGTCGGGGTCCTTGAATCAGCTATTGATTAAATCTAAAGCCCCTCATTTCGTGCAGATGCACGCAGGACAAATCGACAGCTCAGCAATCGAGAGCTTTACAGCCGCTAATCCACTGGTGAAAGATCAACAAACCGTAGAGATGCTTAACTTGGATGGATCTAACGTTTATCTAGGCAGTAACCAAGGCTCGGAAGCAAACAGCGTGATGGATATCGGCTTTGTAGAGCAGAACCCTTCGTTTGATTTGCTGCTGAATTTAGAGAACAAGGTGATTGAGGTATCGGCAGGAGAAATCGCTGTCCCCATTTATTATATGAAGCAAAAGAATCTGAAAATCGGCGACGTAGTTAGCGTTCTAGGTGAACAGTTCGATAAAAAGTTTGTGATTACTGATTTTGTAAGGGATGTCCAAATGAATCCAGCCATGGTCAGCTCCAAACGTTTTGTCGTAAATGCTGCTGACTTTACAGCGCTTAAACAACAGCTCGGCGAACCTGAATACCTGATTGAATTTCAGCTTACAGATCTATCTAAGCTCAATGATTTCCGCAATGAGTATCAATCCTCAAATCTGCCCAATAAAGGCCCCTCCATTGACTATCCTTTATTTAAAACGCTGAATGCACTGACGGACGGGATTATCGCAGTTGTTATTATTTTGGTAAGTGTTCTGCTGATGCTGATTGCTATTTTATGTCTCAGATTTACGATGATCGCTACCTTGGAAGAGGATTACAGAGAGATAGGTGTCATGAAAGCGATTGGGATCACGCAGCAAGATATTCGCAGCATTTATTTAGCAAAATATATCGTGATGGCAGCCGTCGCCTCTGTATGTGGATATTTACTGTCTTTAGGTGTGGTGCGTTTGTTTACAGCCAATATTACTTTGTATTTGGGCGTTGCTCCTGCCAGTATCCTTCAATATTTTGTTCCTGTCCTGGCGGTAGGTTTGATCTTTGGAGTTGTTGTATTCTTTTGCCGGATGATTCTTAGACGCTTTAATCGCATCACGGTTGTAGAAGCTTTACGGTCAGGTACGAGGGGTGAAGCAAGGATGAACACAAGCAGATTTTCACTTAGCAAGCGTAAATTTGTTAACGTGAATGCTTTTCTCGGGGTAAAAGATGTTTACGGGCGCTTCACCATGTACGGATTATTGTTCTTCGTATTTGTGATCAGTTTGTTTATCGTTCTAGTGCCAGTGAATATATTGAATACCCTTCAGTCTCCCCGGTTTGTTTCTTATATGGGCGTCGGTCAGAGCGATATTCGCATTGATTTGCAGCAATCGAACCAAATAGAGAAGCGTTTTAATGAGATGATAACCAAGCTTGAAAATGACCCGGACATCTCTAAATTTTCTCCACTGATTACTTCTAGATTTAAGGTATTAGGTAGTGATGGTGTATGGGAATCGCTAAATGTTGAAACCGGTGACTTTACTATTTTTCCGCTCTCGTATGTTCATGGAGGAACTCCTAGAAGTGCAAATGAGATCGCTCTTTCTGACTTGAACGCCAAGGAACTGAATAAAAAGGTGGGGGATATCGTTCATTTAGAGGTTGCTGGGGTGGCAAGAAAATTGACCGTTAGCGGGATCTATCAGGATATAACTAATGGTGGCCGAACCGCAAAAGCGCAATTGCCATATGATTCGAAGACGGTTCTCTGGTATGTAGTAGCTTTGGATGTGAACCCGGGAATTTCCGTCCAGGCAAAAATGGATCAGTACACCAAATTATTTTATCCAGCAAAAATCACTCATCTGCAAAGCTATTTAGCTCAGACATTAGGAAATACAATTCGCCAATTGAAGCTGGTTACAGGCTTATCCATCGTTATCGCATTTTCGATTTCGATATTGATTACCTCTTTATTTCTGAAAATGCTGCTTGCCAAGGATTCTTCGCAAACCGCTATTTTGAGAAGTGTTGGCTTTACGTTAGGAGATATTCGTAGGCAGTATCTGGTAAGGATGCTGATAATATCAGGGCTGGGCGTCATTCTTGGTACTTTTGCGGCTAACACTCTCGGGCAAAAAATTGCTCAAATGCTAGGCTCTTTCATGGGGGCTTCTAAGATACAGTTTGTAGTCAATCCGGCGGTAGCCTATCTTATTCTTCCTCTACTTTTCATGCTGATTGTAGCGCTCACCACCGTAACAAGCACGATCTCAATCAGAAAATCCAGTATAGCCAAACTAATTGCCGAATGATAGGAGGTGGCAGAATGTTCATATTAGAGACGAAAGGGTTAAAAAAAAGTTATTCAACAGGGAAAGGAACTCCGCAGTCGATATTAAAGGATGTTCAGCTTCAGGTGTCTCAGGGGGAATTCATAGCTGTCATGGGACCTTCTGGTTCAGGAAAATCAACATTTCTGTATACGATCAGCGGGATGGATAAGTTGACAGAGGGAAGTGTTATTTTTAAAGGGCAGGAGATCAGCGGAGTTTCAGAGAACGAATTAGCCGGTCTGCGCTTAAAGCATATGGGCTTTATTTTTCAGCAAATGCATCTGTTAAAAAACTTGAATATCCGCGACAATATCATCCTGTCTGCTTATCGGGCGAGAACCAGCAGCCGTAGAACTATCAATAAAAGAGCAGCTGAGTTAATGAACAAAACAGGAATATCTGCGCTGGCTGAACGTGATATTACACAGGTGTCAGGAGGACAATTACAAAGAGCAGCAATCTGCAGAGCACTCATTAATCAGCCAGATATATTATTTGGCGATGAGCCAACCGGGGCGCTTAACTCAAAAGCAGCTAGTGAAATCATGGACATATTAGCAGATATTAATCAATCAGGAACAACGCTTATAATCGCCACACATGATGCTAAAGTCGCTGCTCAAGCTGAGCGTGTCTTGTATATGCTAGATGGCAGCATTGCAGCTGAGCAACGGCTTGGAAAATATAATCGCGTAGATGGGGAATTGAAAAGGCGGGAGGAGAAGCTTGCGGCTTGGCTATTAAAGCTGGGATTCTGATTGGGGATCTAGCGCTGTACGAATGTCAAACAACGTTTTGCAGTTTAATATCTGCCCAGCACTAAAACCTATCCTATATGCAATAATAACCACTCAATGCGAAGGCATTAAACAATTAAAAAAACTATTAACGCACCTCGATCATTGCTGATGCTGGTATAAACCGAACAAAAAAGCAGTTGCCCCGGCACATCCGGATAACAGCAATTGCTTTTTTGTTCACTTACTGATTCTTTAGAAAGCTTACGGCACTACGTAGATATTGGGTTTAGACACAGTGGCCATACCGTTGCCTAGGAAAAATCCTGTGTGCGGAGGTTGATTGTAAGCTGTATTCTGCCAGGCAATGCTTAACCGATATACTGGATCATGCATTAAGGTATATATTTTATTAGTGGTGATGTTCGTAGTTGTATAGATTCGTAGAGCCGAGTTATCGGACTTTCTCCAGAGAGCCTCTTCGCGCCAGTCTCCAAGCAGGTCGGCCTGTAGGCTTGGCGTTGCTTTGGTACTATTGTTGGATGCTACGCTCGCTCCGGTTAATAAATTGGTAACGGAGTTGCTTGCAGGGTTCCATTTATCAATCTTGACACCATCCAGCAGTTCGCGGGACAAGTCGCCATCCCACCAGATTCCAAAATTCACAGAAGGCATTGAGCTGCTTATTTTGGTGCCTGTAATGGAGTATAGGCCAACGCCGTGAGCCCATACCTCTTCCCCGGGATAATTGGGATCAATATCGGCAGCCATCCCCCGGCCGGTATCTTTTCCCGTGTATACACCCCATAAGACCGTCCCGTTTGCAGCATCCCATACCGCAGCGCCATAGGGAGAACTAGTATTTTCCATGACTTTAAAAACTTCGAGACCGGGGCGGTTCGGATTTAAATCACCTACATGCAGCGCGTCTCCATGACCCAGCCCTGTATTGTATAAGGTCGCACCGTTATTATCAATGGTTAAGGCACCATAAATGATCTCATCCTTACCATCGTTATCCACATCGGCTACACTTAAGCTATGATTACCTTGACCGGCGGTTCCAGCATTGGTGGAGCTATTGCTATCAAAGGTCCATTTACGGGTTAAAGCACTGCCATTCCAGTCAAAAGCTACAACGACTGTGCGTGTATAATAACCACGTGCCATAAATGATGCTTGGATGTACTCCATCCAGATAGGCTACACCTGCTAAAAAGCGGTCTACTCGATTGCCGTAATTGTCACCCCAACTGGATACGGTTCCTCTGGCAGGAACATAATCAATCGTGGTTAAGGTTTTGCCCGTTTGTCCGGAAAATACACTCAGATATTCAGGCCCGGTCAGGATATATCCACTGGAGTTGCGATAATCTGCACTTGTGTTTCCAAGGGTTACGCCAACTCCGTCAACTGTACCGTCTGCTGTTTTGCAGACTACTTCGGCTTTACCATCACCATTGAAATCATAGACTAGAAATTGAGTATAATGTGCGCCAGCCCGAATATTTTTACCCAGATCAATTCGCCATAGCCGAGTTCCATTCAGCTTATAGGCATCCAGATAGACATTGCCTGTATATCCACTTTGCGAGTTGTCTTTGGAATTGGAAGGATCCCACTTCAACACGATTTCATATTCCCCGTCACCGTCTAAGTCGCCCACGCTGGCATCATTGGCACTATAGGTATAACTTACGCCATCTGGCGTAGTGCCGCCAGCCGGAATTTGAATTGGAACGTCCAAATAATTGTTGGCCCATACATTTGCTGCTGGGGAATCAGATTGCTCAATACCGCCAACGATTGCTCGAACTGTATAGCTAGAAGAAGTTGTGCCGGCGTTATCCTGATAATTCGTGCTGTCCGTGATTGGGGTAACGTTTACTTTTGTGCCATTGCGGTATAAATTAAAAGAAACCGACAGTTCTTCTGTTCCGAGTAGCCGCCAGCTCACAAATACACCACTGGATACCTTCACTGCTACTAGTCCCCGATTTAGCTTTTCCGCTTGCCGGGCAGATGCTGCCGACACAGAGGAAAGAGAGCCAAAAGCTGCCGTCCCTAAGGTAAAGACTAAAAACCAAATGATTACAAGATACCCTGATTGATGTAACCGCTTACTCATTAACGAAGCCTCCTTTTCATTTTTGGTTCACGAGGGTTACACAGGATGTCATAGTGAACAGTACATAATATTTCATAAAGATAAAAATATGTTTTAAATTTACTTGAACCATTTTAAATGAGTACGACTTTACTCACACAGAAAGGAATACATAACATGGAAAATATAAGCTATAATTTAAAATTCGCTACACTTTGTGCCAAATATAATCTGGGTCTGTTGATGAATGAACCTGAACCGATAACAGGCGGACTCTTGCACAGAATGTATCGCCTGCAAACGGATAAAGCGCAATACGCAGTAAAGGCCTTAAATCCTCAAATTATGCAACGAGATACAGCAATGTCCAATTATATTTTTTCTGAAATGGTTGCGAATCTGGCTTATCAAAAGGGAATCCATGCTGTTCCGGCAATTGTATCTAATGGCAGTAGTATGCACGAGGTTGAAGGGCAATTTTATTTATTGTTTCCATGGGTTCAGGGGAAGGCATTACCTTTAGATGAAATAGATTTAGATTGTTGTAAAAAGATTGGGGCAATTCTTGCGCAGCTCCACATCATCGATTTCTCACAGGGAACGGATGATCATCACTTTGAAACGCTTAAAGCGTCTAATACTGCAGTTGCCAATTGGAAAGAGCTTGCTCTCAAAGGAGAGCAGCAGAGTGCAGAATGGTCAAGCTTGCTGGCAGATCACCTGCATAAGATAGAGAATTGGGAGTCATTGATTCATTCATCAGCGAGTCTATTGACGAATCATTATGTTATCAGCCATCGGGATTTAGACCCCAAAAATGTCTTGTGGGATGAGCGGAAAGTTCCAATAATAATCGATTGGGAAGCAGCAGGACCTATTCATCCGACGTTAGAGCTGATAGATGTAGCTTTATATTGGTCAGGTTCTGAATCGGGAGATTTAAGCAAAAAGGCATTCTCAAATTTGATTAACAGCTATCTGGAGCATGGCGGAGAGATTTATGCGGATTGGCAGGTTGTGCTCAACTATGGCTTTTTGGGAAAATTAGAATGGTTAGCTTACAATATCAGACGTTCGCTAGGACTGGAGAGCTCGGATGACGCAGAACGGGAGCTGGGTACTTGTGAGGTAATCCGTACGATTAATGCATTACAGAACTACGCAGATTTTATTCCACAATGTTTATTATGGTTGGGAGATTTAGAGGAAGGTAGTGCCTAATCTATTAAAGGAGAACTTATTTATGAATGTTATTAACGCTACGAAGGAAGATATAAATGGATGAGTGTGCTCCGATGGACCGGAAGGGGGTTCACGCCAAAAGTTTAAACTGACTGTACGTTAAAAAGGAGGACTTATGAAGAAGTTTATAGTTATATCTGGCGTCTCGCTATTTTTGTTGGCGATTTCTTTTAACCCATTGTTCAACTATATACGTGAGTACATAATCTCTGATCAAATTAATCAGCGTTATGAGATAAAGCATGCTGAAAAAGAAAATAACCCAATAAACGTACAAGAGATAACGGTTGATGATAAGAATATTAAAATCAGGGAAGAAAAAACAGGCAGGAAAGCAGATTTGACCCCATGGGATGAAGAGGAGAAGGTCCCGCCTGGTGATATTGTCAAAGTTCAGTTCTTATTAAATGATCAAAAAATCTCCACCCCTGATGAATTATGGCTACCCAATCGGGACAGAGGCAGCAGGTATTTTTCGTGGATAGATATTCTCACAGTAAAGGACCGAAAGACTGGTGAGAATCAAATAAATATAGTCCAAAGACTGACCGACGATAGTCAACCCATGGAAACAAGAAAATGGAAAATCATCACGATTGCACAAGACGGAGAAGTAGACGAAGAGGTTCTCAGCTATGCGCAAAGAAGCAACAATCATTTAGGCGTCAAGCTAATCGAGTTCTCCGGTACCTCCCTTATGGGTATGGGCTATTATTCAGATGTTACTAAGGCCTATCCTAGTATTTTCTTCCCACTCCTATTTCCGTTTCTAACTGGAATAGCGGGTCTCCTGTTATTGATTTTTCTGATTGTTCTTTTACTGTTTGAGCTTCATCTTAGACGCGTTATTAGAAAAAGAGGGCGATAAAGAACACAGGATACGTTCTGGAATTACTTGTAGTTTCGAATTACCTTTAATTTAGTGATAGTTGATAAGGCAAACAGCAGCAGTAAGACTCCGATTGAACCCATGACAGGACCAGGGCTGAAGAGATCAGACAAGGATGAGACAGCAGTAAGACCAATGGATGGGGCTACACTCATGATAGAACCTAATACACCGAACACCCTACCCTGGATGTCTTCTGAAACTTCCAGCCTAAGGATTGTATTAATCAGCAAAGTGCAGAATGAGAACATGAAGCCAATCACAAGAATGATAGGAATGGCAATCGCAGCGGAAGTGACGAATGATAACAGGAGGTACAGGGGACCGAGACATAGCAGTCCAGTCATAATAAGGAAACCTCTGTTTTTCAATTTGGAGCCAAGCAGTAAGATCAGACCGGATCCGATCATATAACCAAGTGGAATACAGGCTTCAATAAGTCCAAACTGAAAGGGAGTGGAATCCCATACGTTGACGGCCATAACCTGGGTTAACATCAGAGAGGGGACAAAAAATAAGGTTAAGGTAGGAAGCATAATCATAACGGCGCGTGCAAAAGGGTACCTCCAAATATAGCGAATTCCATCGATCAAATCCTGTGTGAATTTCCGTTCTTTCTTGGGCACGTTATTTAATTGAGTTGGCAAAGGAAGGGAACGGACCGCTAACACGAGCAGAAAGGAGAGGAAGAATGTAGCTCCATCAAATAAAATAGCGTCGGCTGCTCCAAAACTCGCTACGAAAATCCCACCGGCGGAATAACCAATAGTCCGGCAGATGTTTTCAGACAAGTTCAACAGTCCTACCGCTTTTTGTAGATGTTCTTTACCAACAACAGTAGTGATAGAAGCTTGGTATGCCGGGGACTGGAATAAAGCTGAAATGGTCGTAAGACCCGTCAGTATGGCGACGATAATGAACGAAGTAGAGGGCAGGGAAATGGCTAAAGCTAGCGTCACTACGAGTCCGCAACTTATCAGATCTGTGATCAGCATGAGGGTTCGACGATTGACCCTATCCGCAAAAGTTCCCCCTATCGATCCGAGCAAAGAACTAAGCAATAAATTGATTATCGTGATGATGGCAATCATTTTGGCGCTGCCGGTCGTTTGCAGTACCCATAAACTTAAAGCAATACTATGAAAAGTGTTACCGAATAAGGAAATGGAGTACGAACTGAGTAGCAGCAGGAATCTCCGATTTCCCCAAAGAGAGGGATGAGCTTGAACAGCAGAGGGAACTTGTTTCACTAATACAGGACCAGGCATAGTTATGCTCCTTTCAACTTAAACGCTTAAGTGAATAGCCAAAAAAATTATTCTACAAAATAACAATTATTTTCTTGTGCGGAGTAGTCAGAATGATGCAATAATTTGTCCATGAGTTCAAATGCAGTAGCCGCTTTATCCCCTGTGAAAATGAATTTATGAACGTCATCGCCTAATATTTCCGGACAATTGCAGGTGCAAAGAACAGAGAGTTGTTCGAACCTCACGTTTTTTTCAACGTAACTTCCAATAAACTCATTAATGACAATGGCCTCTTTATAGCCCCCCTCCTGTAAGAATGTATTTAATTCCTCCAAATTGACAACGGTGAATATCGCTTCTTGAGGTAATGGAAGACTGTCCTGAATAAAGCGGGTGAGGAAAGAGTTATTGAAGCTCTCCATAATTAAACATACCTGTGAAAGGTCCTGTGGTTTTACCTTGTGCAGAGCTGCTCGATAGTTGAAAAGGACCTGCTTAAAGAGTTTATCTTCAATCATGCTGTCGATAAGAATCAAAGGAATTCCTTCTACAAAATGCTTGGAGATCGAATAAAAGGCTTCCTCGCGCACATCGATCAGAAATACAGCCTCCAGCTTTCTTTCTACGATAATATCCAAAGAAGGCTGGTCAACATCAAGTGAATATAGCAGCGTATGGTAACCAGCATTTGTTAACCGTTGTTCCAAGGCATGTATAAATGAGAACTGGGCATGGAGCTTCCAGTGTGGGGTATGGGCTGCTGTGTTAACAAGCACACCGACCAATCCTGTTTTCTGATTCGCAAGTGAACGTGCTGCCAGATTCGGTATGTAATGCAGTTCCTCGGCAAGCTGAAGAATCTGCTGGCGCGTTTTCTCAGGAATGGTTTGGTTGCCGACACGATTCAGAACATAGCTCACTGTTGCGACGGAGACATTGGCACGAAGTGCGATGTCCTTCATGGTTGTCTTTTTCACCAGTAAATAGCTCCCTTATCCTTGTGATATTTTCTAAAGATTAACATTCTGATTCTAAAGCGTCAATGGGGGGTGAGAGAGCAGTCAGATGACCCTGTTAAGTAGCTAGAAATGGAAGAATGTAGCCCTTGAGATTCAACTCTGGGAAGATCTGCTTGATAATCGTCTTAAGCTAAATTATACGAAACAAGCTTTATGCAAAAGCTGAAAAAATGCTTATTAACCCAATGGTCATCCTTCCGCTGTATTATTTTTATGCTGGAGTTTTGCATAATCCTAGCATTAAAAAAGTAAGTGTAGAGTATGATGGTTCCATATCTTTTTCAAGAGAATATCTAATCTAAAGATTTATAGTAATAAAGACTATGAGGATACTTCCGCAGTTGTTGGGAGTGTCCTTTTTGTGTGGAATTAATCACCTTTGTGACCTTTCTTAAAATTTGGGTAAATAAGTATTAAGATCTATGAACTTAAAACGGGCAGCGAGATGAGGTGTTACTTATGGATACGATTCCGGATGGAGATTAGTGATCTTTGTGAAACCGCTTCAGATAACGACACAATATTGTGAAAATTTTCACCTGTTTATTAAAAATTTTAATATATAATTAATTTATAATCAAAAACAAGGGGGATTTCAAATGAAGTTATTTAAAATGATGTTAGTAGCAGGCGTCTCGGTTGCAGTCTTGTCTGGTTGTGGTGCGAATAATAATAATGCGACTAATTCGGCGGCTACTACGGCTCCAACTACAGAGCAAACGGATGCAGTTACTACAGCTTCAATCGTAAATCAAGCAGATGCGTTTACCAAGGCTGTAAGTAAAGATGGAAATTGGATTATTGCCATTCTAAATGATGTGACGATTGCCCAAGATGTTGTTGTTGAAGGCGAATTCCATGATAAAGGGGCCGCAGACGGCGACATCTACCGTAAGATTGCTCTTTATGCCCAAGACGCTGATCACAAAGTTACTGCCAATTACACACTCACTGTACCTAAGTTAACTGTACAAAGTGAAAATTTACGGGTTCAAGGCGGAACCATTAAAGGTGATGTTTATGTAGAAGCGAACGGATTTAATCTGCATGAAACCTCGACTATTGATGGCAATCTTTACTTCGCAAACGAAGATGTGAAAGCAACTGCAGGGATTGAAGGTAAAGTAACTGGGGCAACTGAAGTTAAATAAGTTAGTGATGATTTCGATTTCGATTAGGTAGATGTAGAAGTTGAAGGACTAAATAGATAGAATTATCCGGATAGGTTCAGGAAAATGGAATCAGTATGAATGGGCAAACTCATAATGGACTACACCCCATCTAATTACCATATGAGAGCCGACGGAAGCTGTGAAGTAACAAGTAATGGAGTATTGAAGTGTACAGTAGATGGTTTTAACTGTATTTTGTACAACTAAAATGCTCAAAATGCTCGGCCAATAAAAATAGCTGTATTTAGTACATCTATTTTCTTGATTTAATACTCTACAGGCTATTTCTTAAGTTTTTAATTGTATAGAATACACTTAAAGTTAGAATTAGCCCTTGTGGATATGGAATAAGTGTATAGAATGCAGTTATCTTACAAATTTCAACAAGATAGTGCGTTACAACGGAGTGGGTATCCGAAAGCTACGAATGATTAAGCTTAGCTCGTAACCTACTCAAGCAAACCACCGCAGACCCAAAACACCAGGCAGTGAACCTCCAACGGAGAATCGCTGCCTGGTTGTTTTTTTGTGGATGAATATATGAACTATTGTTGATTTTCTTCATATTGACTTATAATATTACTACCACTACTAGGAGGAACACATATGTCTAAGGAGTATTCGCGCACATATATTGAGAGCGTAAAGCTTGAAATGTTAAATAGGTTGGGATTAAAGCAGGTGTTCTTCAAGGAGCAAATAGGGGATAGCTTAATTTTTGAAGCTGTGGGATTTGATAAAGGGGCAAAACACCGCTTTTGCGTTAGACCAAAGACGAAAACGATTGATGAATTCATTTCAGGCAAATGGATGAAGGTCCGCAGTTTTATAATCAAAAGTGTGGATATTTAATGTTGAACCCTATAAAGGTAGCCCCGTTAATCGGAGTTACCTTTTTATTTTTTGACCCATAGTCATTGATAATGTGAAGTATCTCCATACAGATCGATGGTTGTATTGTTATCAGTTAGGGTTACTTTACATAATGCTGTAGAGAGAATATCCGGTAACTCCCCAATTTCCTGCAATGATTTATTGAGAAAATAAGCCATAATGACTTTTAAAGTCATCCGATGCGTGACGATGAGCACTTCTAGCCCTGCGTTATCGTTTATGATGCGCTCTATTGTCGGCACTACTCTTTGTTCAAGCTGCTTGTAAGTTTCACCTGAGGTTAGAGGAATATATAGATCGGGTCTGGTGAAAAAATGGGAATATTGTAAAGGAGATTCTAGTTGTATCTGATCCGTATTCATTCCTTCCCAGCTCCCCATGTTAATTTCCATTAAAGAAACTTGCTGATGAATAGGTAAACTCCGCTTTCCCCGTAAAATCTGCGCAGTATGCAATGCTCTTGGACTAGTACTAGAATAAATTGCGCCTAAGTTTTCTACTTCCAAACGATCTCTTAACCATTCCGCCTGCTGTTCGCCCAAGGCTGTAAGCGCAGAATTTTGATGCCCTTGCATTCGTTTTTGTAAATTCCATTCTGTTTGCCCGTGGCGGGTTAAGTAGAATACTGTCTTTGTCATTAACGTGACCTCCCTTATGAATAGTTGTAAGTATAAGATAAATAAATATAAATAAACAATATATAATAGTTAACATCCATAATGTATAGTTATAGTAAAATAGCTGAGGATAAGCGGCGAATACAGATATTATTTTATAAAGTGAGGAAGAGTTGACGATGAACTATCATGTATTAAAATTGTTTTATTACGTTGCGATCACAGGTAGTGTGACCAAAGCCTCTGAACGTTTGCATATCAGTCAACCCGCTATATCAGCGCAAATCCGTAAGTTTGAACGGGAGAATCATATTTTATTATTTGAAATTAAAGGAAAGAGGATGGTGCTCACCCCTTTAGGAAAAAGGTTAATCGAACCTCTTGAGAAGTTTTTTGCCATGGGTGATCAAGTCCAGCAAATCATTGAAGACTATCACAAATTTCCTGAGGGGAATCTGCGGATTGCAGGTAATTATTTGGCGACAAGCATCCTCATTCCCCGGTGGGCGTCATTATTCAAACAATCTTTTCCGGAAGTTAACATTCAGATCACTACTACTAATTCTCATGGTGTCATGGAAAAATTAAATAATTTTGAAGCAGACGTGGCGATTTACAGTGATATGGAGTTTCCTTCGCATAATACAGGAGTGTTCGAACATCGGGAGTTATATAGGGACGAGTATGTATTCGTGGTTTCTTCCCATCACCCTATTGCCAATCAGCAGGCTAGCTTTGAAGAAGTAATGTCTGAAGCATTTATTATGAGGGAAGAGGGCAGTGCAGCCAGAGAGCGGCTTGTCCGGTTGTGTGAAGAAAGAAGTGTACAGCAGCCAACGATTGGGCTTCAATTTAATGGAGTGAATGAAGTTATTCAAGCTGTCATTGCCGGTTATGGAATTAGTTATGTATCCGCTTTGTTGGCGAAACCTTATCTTGATCAGGGAACATTAGCTAAAATAGCAGTAGAAAATGTAGTCTCCAAGCATTCGATATGGATGGGCTACAGAAAGAAGGAACTTCAAGAAAGTTATATGCAGTCGTTTATTACGCTCGTTATGAAACAATTAAGTATAAAATAATATTAGGAAATTAAAGATAATCTTATGGTAAACTATGGATAAAAATTAGGAGGGGTCATAATGGATCAAATTGTATTCAAACAAATTAAGTTTGTGCGTAGTGTTACTGTGCGTGCTGTCGAGGGACTATCTGAGGGAACTTTGAATAGCATTCCAGAAGGGTTTAATAACAATATCCGATGGAATTTGGGACATATTTATTTGGTGCAAGAGAAGTTTGCCTTTCATTCTGCTAGGGAGCTTATGCAATTGCCGGCAAGCTTTGAACGCTTATTTGCGAAAGGGACTAAACCAGCCGAGTGGAATGAGGAACCGCCAACGCTTGAAGTTTTACTTGAGATGCTTACGGAGCAACCCAAACGGATCCAGGAAGCTTTTCACAATCGCTTAAGTGAGCAAGTAACCCCTCTTACAACAGGAAGTGGATTAACCTTAAATTCAATTGGTGAATTCATAAATTTCACACTTTACCATGAAGGTATGCATTTCAATACAATAAAATTATTAAATCGCTTTGCAGATAAATAAATTCAAATAATAAAAGATATCGATATATAGTTGGTATCTTTTGTTAGCTTTATGATCGAAAAAAAGATTTGTAAATGAAAAGGTTATGTGATAATCTAATTTATGTAATACATGTAACCGGTTACACATTGGGGGATGAATGAAAGAATGATGACGATCAAAGATGTCGCAAAAATAGCTGGAGTTTCGGTAGCAACAGTCTCACGGGTTATAAATGAATCTGGATATGTAAATATCGATACTCGCAAAAAGGTTGAGGCAGCGATCAAAGAAATGAATTATACCCCTAATGAGGTTGCAAGATCATTGTACAAGCGGAAATCTAAGTTAATCGGGCTGCTCTTGCCTGATATTACTAACCCGTTCTTCCCGCAGTTAGCGCGGGGGATAGAGGATCGGATGCAGGAGCAAGGTTATCGGATCATCTTTGGCAATAGTGATGAGAACGAGGACAAAGAGATGGATTATATTCAAACCTTTATCCAAAACAATGTCATTGGCATGATATCGTCAACCAATTTCCCTGAGAGTGACGTTTATTCTAACTTGAAGATTCCGGTCGTATTTCTGGACCGTACTTCTAATGATAGCCCTTCCGTATACGCAGATGGCAAAAAGGGCGGACGTCTTGCAGCACAGGAGATTATCGCACGGGGAAGCAAAAAAATTACAGTGATACAAGGACCGGCGCATATCAAACCAGCACAAGATCGATTTCTTGGGGCGATTGAAGTCCTTAATGAAATGGGAATCAGCTATAATGTGATCGAAACTTCATCCTTCTCCCATACAGTAGCAGAACAATGGGCAGTGGAGTTATTTGATAAATATATAGATACGGATGGCGTAATTGCCAGTAATGATATTGTGGCGACGGCAGTCATTCATGAAGCACATCGTTTAGGTAAAAGAGTGCCGCAGGATCTGCAAATCATCGGATTTGATGATATCCCGCTCAGCAGCTTGTTGTCACCTGCTTTATCCACCATTCGCCAGCCGGCACATGATATGGGTAGAGAAGCAGCGGGTTTACTTATTAAGCTAATTGAGCAAGATAAGGTGGAAGAGAAGATTATTCAACTACCCGTTAGCTTTGTGGAGCGGGAAACTACAAGAAGTAAAGAATAGATGACAACATGAGAAAGGTTGATGAATATGGCTAAGATATGTGTAATTGGCAGCTGTTCAATGGATTTAGTAGTGACTTCGAATAAGCGGCCTCACGCGGGTGAGACTGTGCTTGGAGAACAATTCTCCACCGTTCCGGGCGGTAAGGGTGCGAACCAAGCCGTCGCTGCTGCCCGACTAGGAGCAGAAGTTACGATGGTTGGTTGTGTAGGTGATGATTTCTATGGTACCGCTATCATGGATAATCTGAAAAAGAATCGCGTTTTTACCGCCAATGTGGAACCGGTTACACATGTCGAAAGTGGAACAGCTCACATCATTTTAGCGGAAGGCGATAACAGCATTATCGTTGTAAAAGGAGCCAATGATTTAGTTACTCCTGCATTGGTTGAACGGGCACTTGATAATATTAAAGGCTCTGACATGGTATTAATCCAACAAGAAATTCCGGAAGAGACGGTGTCTTATGTAAGTGAGATTTGCTATAAATTCAATGTGCCTATGTTGCTTAACCCAGCACCTGCTCGGCCTATCAGTGAAACGATTATAAACAATGCCACCTATTTAACTCCCAATGAACATGAATGTGCAATATTATTTCCTGAGATGAGTACTGCTGAAGCTTTACGCAAATACCCCAATAAGTTATTTATAACCGAGGGCAGCAATGGTGTGCGTTATTACGATGGTAAACAGGAAGTTTTAGTTCCCACCTATAAAGTGAATGCTATAGATACCACTGGAGCAGGAGATACTTTTAATGCGGCATTTGCTGTTGCTCTAGCCGAAGGCAAGTCTATTCGAACTAGTGTAAAGTTTGCCAATCGCGCCGCTTCTTTATCCGTCACAAAATTTGGTGCCCAAGGTGGCATGCCAACAAGAGTAGAGGTGGAGGTGAGTCTTTAATTATGAAAAAACAAGGAATCTTAAACAGTCATATTTCCAAAGTGCTTACTGACTTAGGCCACACCGATACGATTGTCATTGCTGATATTGGATTACCCGTTCCATCTGGTGTTCCAAAGATTGATTTAGCGCTTAAATTGGGAGTTCCCAGCTTTCAAGAGATTGTCGAAATCATATCAGAGGATATGGTCATAGAGAAAGTTATCGTGGCAGAGGAATTAGCAGCAAAAAATAAAGGCACTTCTGAATACTTGAATGACAAATTTAAGGAAATACCTATAGAGGCGATTTCACATGAACAATTTAAATTGTTAACCCGGCATGCGAAGGTCATCATTCGTACGGGGGAAGCTAAGCCGTATGCAAACTGTATTTTACAAGCCGGGGTCTATTTTTGATAAAAAGGGGGTTCAAAGCATATGCACATTACGATGAAGGATATTTATAAATCTTTTGGGGCTAACCGTGTGTTGACGGGTGTGGATTTTGAGCTGAAGGATGGTGAAGTTCATGCCCTAATGGGAGAGAATGGCGCAGGAAAGTCTACTCTGATGAACATTTTGATTGGACTGCATCAGCGTGATCAAGGAACCATTAGTATAGATGGTCAGGAAACATACTTTAACAATCCTAAAGAGGCTGAACGTTATGGGATCGCTTTTATCCATCAGGAGTTGAATGTGTGGCCGGATATGACAGTTCTAGATAATCTGTTTATTGGTAAGGAACGAACCTCCAAACTAGGGATCTTAAATATGAAAGAAATGAAAGCGTTAGCAAATGAACAGTTTCGTAAGCTCTCCGTAACGATTCCCTTAAATCAAGAGGCGGGGGAATGTTCGGTAGGGGAGAAACAGATGATTGAGATTGCAAAAGCGCTTATGACTCATGCAAAAGTTATCGTCATGGACGAACCGACAGCGGCATTAACCGAACGGGAAATCCAGAAATTGTTCGAAGTCATAACTTCCCTTAAAAAGGAAGGCGTCTCCATCGTGTATATTTCGCACCGGATGGAAGAGATTTTTACGATATGTGACCGAATAACGGTCATGCGAGATGGGAAAACAGTAGACACGAAGCCCATTCCAGAGACTAACTTCGATGATGTAGTTCGGAAGATGGTAGGGCGTGAATTAACCGACCGGTTTCCTGAGCGTACCTCCAAACCCGGAGAGGTTGTTCTTGAAGTTAAAAATGCCACGAAAAAAGGGCAATTTAAAGATGTTAATTTCTCCGTTCGTTCGGGTGAGATCTTAGGTTTCTCAGGATTAATGGGATCTGGACGAACAGAAATGATGAGAACCTTATTCGGATTGGAATCGTTAGACCGTGGTGAGATTATGGTGCGAGGAGAAAAGGTCACGATTCGAAATCCCAATGATGCGATGAAGGCGGGGATAGGATTCGTTACGGAGGACCGTAAAGATGAAGGGTTAGTGCTTGATTTCTCTATTCGAGACAATATGGTGCTTACAAATTTATATAGCTTCGCTCCTAAGGGTGTAATCAATGATAAAAAAGAACAAGAATTTGTAGACATACTTATCAAGCGGCTGCACATCAAGACACAGTCTTCCTCCACTTTAGTCCGGAATTTATCCGGGGGGAATCAACAAAAGGTGGTCATCGCCAAATGGATTGGGATCGGCTTAAGTGTGCTTATCCTCGATGAACCTACCCGTGGAGTGGACGTAGGAGCTAAACGGGAGATCTATCAGCTCATGAACGAATTAACAGAGCGTGGAGTCGCCATTATCATGGTATCGTCAGAGCTTCCTGAAGTCTTAGGAATGAGCGACCGGATCGTAGTGGTTCATGAAGGGGAAATTAGTGGAGAGCTATCACAACAAGAAGCTACGCAAGAAAAAATCATGACGTTAGCTACAGGGGGGCAATAGTAATGACAACTATCAAAGGTGAGAGAGAAAATAAAGGTTTTCAAATCGGGCAAATTACACAGAAGCTAGGTCCATTACTAGGGCTGATTATTCTAATTGTTATCGTTACGGTGTTGAACCCAAGCTTTATGGAGCCCCTTAATATCCTGAACTTGCTTAGACAAGTTGCCATAAATGCGCTTATCGCTTTTGGGATGACCTTTGTTATTCTAACGGGTGGTATCGATTTATCGGTGGGTTCTATTCTAGCCCTATCCAGTGCCTTCACAGCTAACCTGATGTTGTCTGGTTGGGATCCTGTCTTAGCCATTATTGTAGGTTGTTTAGCGGGTGGCGTGATGGGGATGGTTAACGGACTGATGATTACAAAAGGTAAAATGGCGCCATTTATCGCTACGTTGGCGACCATGACGATTTTCCGGGGATTAACACTTGTATACACAGACGGTAATCCGATCACAGGTCTCGGAGACAGCATGACCTTCCAATTGTTTGGCCGTGGATATTTACTGGGAATACCTGTACCTGCTATAACAATGATCATCGTCTTCGCAGTCTTATGGGTTGTATTGCACAAAACTCCATTTGGTCGTAAAACCTATGCCATTGGTGGTAATGAAAAAGCATCTATTATTTCAGGGATTAAAGTCGACCGCATTAAAATAATGATCTATTCATTGACCGGTATGTTGTCCGCATTGGCAGGAGCGATCCTGACTTCCAGATTGAACTCAGCGCAACCCACAGCAGGCACATCTTATGAGTTGGATGCTATCGCAGCTGTAGTATTAGGCGGTACGAGCTTAACTGGTGGTCGTGGACGTATCGTGGGCACATTGATTGGTGCACTGATTATCGGGATTTTGAACAATGGATTGAACTTGCTCGGCGTATCCTCTTTTTACCAAATGGTGGTCAAAGGGATCGTTATTGCCATTGCCGTACTCATAGACCGTAAGAAAGCCGTATAAGGGGGATTCCAACATGAAAAAGTTAACTTTGATTCTTACTTCCTTACTATTAATTCTCATGACAGGTTGTTCCTTGGAGCCTCCAGAGTGGGCTAAGCCTAGCAGTGGTGGAAGCCTGGAGAATATGAAGATTGGATTATCCATATCTACATTGAATAACCCCTTCTTTGTATCCGTTAAAGATGGTGTTTTGGCCGAGGCTAAGAAGCAAGGCTTGGAAGTCCTTGTCATTGATGCCCAAAATGATTCTGCTAAACAAAGTAATGACGTCGAAGATTTGATGCAAAAAGGTGTGAATGCGTTATTGATCAATCCAGTGGATTCATCAGCGATCTCGACGGTAGTGCAAACAGCTAACAGTTTAAATATTCCCGTCGTTACGTTGGACCGTTCCGCAGATCAAGGGGATATCAAAGCTCTTGTTGCCTCTGATAATGTAAAGGGTGGCTCTATGGCAGCAGAATATATTGTAGAGCAGCTTGGGAAAGGTGCAAAGGTCATCGAGTTAGAAGGATCCCCAGGAGCGTCAGCGACTCGGGAACGCGGTAAGGGATTCCATGAGATTGCGGACAGCCAGCTAGAGGTCATTGCTAAGCAAACAGCTGATTTCGACCGCACGAAAGGCCTGACCGTTATGGAGAACCTTCTACAAGGAAATCCTGGCGTACAAGCAGTTTTCGCTCATAATGATGAAATGGCGCTAGGTGCTATTGAAGCGATTCAAAGTTCAGGCAAGAATATCCCTGTGATTGGTTTTGATGGAAATGAAGATGCACTTAAATCCATCGAAGCTGGTAAATTAACAGGAACCGTTGCGCAGCAGCCTGAATTAATTGGCCAACTAGCCATTCAAGCCGCTAAGGATGTATTAGAAGGCAAAACCGTAGAGAAGCTGATTGCGGCACCGCTTAAACTAGTTGTTAAAGAGTCAAAATAATAATCATTATAGAAAAAGACTGCGCTCACCGATTTGGTGAGCACAGTCTTTTTTGCTATACATTGCAGCTTATTCTTCAATAACTCTATCCGGTAGCTGTGTAACATAGCTGTCTGACAAATGGAGCAGCTGTAAGGCACGCTCGAATTCGTCTTCTGTGGATTGCAGAGGTTGGTTGCCGTTACCAGATAAAGTATAATGCTGGCCATCCTCGAAGCCACTGCCGGATAAGAAGAGCTCTTCGTTATTTACGAAAGATCCTGTAGGCAAGTAATACCGTTGTGGTAGTAAGTTATAAGTTGATTGATTCAAGAGATCTTGTCCGAAATGAATATGATCTGCAAGAGAGACACCCAATAAATTAGATACGGTAGGTAAAATATCCACTTGCCCGCCTAGTTGTTCTTTTACACTAGGAGTTGTAATCCCTGTCGCTGACATGATCAACGGAATATTAATCAATTCACGTTCCGAATATTCATGGCCGAGAATCTCTTCCAGTAGGAGATGATCATCCTCTTTTAGAGAGAAGATAGGCAGTCCACGATGATCCCCGTACAATACGATCAAGCTGTTATCCCACACACCGTTTTGTTTGAGATCATCGATAAAAAGTCCCAGCGCATAATCAGCATAATTCTGAGCCCGAATATAATCGCCAACAAGCGTTCCTTCGAATCGCTCTGGAAGTGTCATTTTGTATTTATCCTCTGGGATGGAGAACGGATTATGAGATGACATCGAAATTACATGGGAGTAGAAAGGTTGCTCATTCTGATCCATTCTTGCCAGCTCTGCAGCTGTTTTTTCATACAAAACTTCATCAGAAGCGCCATAGAATACAGTGTCTTCTTCCCCGAAGTAAGTTTTATCATAATAACGATTGAATCCCAAAGCACTATAAAGCTCACCACGGTTCCAAAAGTCGACTTCGTTCGTATGGAATGTTGCCGTATCGTAACCTTGTGCTTGCAGCAGCTTGGGTAAGCTTGGAAGCTCTTTAGGAGCGTACATTTGGGTAGCTGGACCATCAGGGGGTACATAAAAAGAAGTGTTCACAATAAACTCTGCATCTGAAGTGTTGCCTTGTCCAACCTGCTGGTAGAAACGCGGGAAGTAGAAGCTGCTGGCGGCAAGCTTGTTCATATTTGGTGTGATTTCTTGTCCATCAATCTTTAGATTGATTAAGAAGTTCTGGAAAGACTCCATTTGCAGAATGATTAGATTTTTTCCTTTGGCGGCTCCAAATAAAACCGGATTAGAGCTAGCTTGAATTCCTTTAGTTTTATCAATAGTGGATTGCGTAATCTCAGAAACGTCAATTTGTTCTTCCTCTTGATCAGCTAGCAGAGAGTAGGCTTCATAATTAAGAATGCCCATTTGTTCCGCTTTAATCGTTTCGTTCATACTGGCACGGTTTGGAAAAATATTCATTGCACAAATGATGATGGAAATACAGAACAGGACTGCCACCGCTTTACGGTTACTTTTGCGCGACATGGCTTTTTTCCAATCCAGCGCTTTCTGTTTTCTAAACATCACCAAGCTGATGACAATGATATCCACAAAGATAAGCATATATTGAGGACGAAGGACCGAAAATATACTTTTCTTTACGGCTCCCACTTGTTTGACCTGATCTAATACTTGCGAAGTAGCAATGATGCCAAAATGATTATGATATACAATTAATGAGAAAAATAGAGTAGTAATCAATACATTGACAAGCATGTAAATTGCAATTTTTCGTTTCGTAGCGAACCATTCAATCAAGCAAAAGACTAGAAGTACAAAAGGGATTTCTTTAAGCCAAGTGGTCCAAGTAGGGCCATCTTCAAATAGAAAATACCAGGCAAAATAGCTTTTTACAAGCATAATGAGAGAGAAGAATAGCAGGGATCTTTTACTAAGTGTACGAGGTTCTTTAAACGGCATTGCTTATGCCCATCCTTTTCTTTTTAGATTAGTTCATTCTATTACATTGAAGCGTTTAAAATCAACTAGATTTGGGTATGTCTGAGTGAAAATTTCCTGAATATTACAGTTTAGGTGGATTGAATAGTTCACGATATATAAAAAAAATTTATGAAGATGAACTTTTTACAGTGCTCCTGACTCATATAGGGGAGAGAGGTGAAGGCATGGATGTTGTTCGATTGGTGAAAAAAGCTAAAAAGGGAAATAAAGAAGTTTTGCTGCAATTAATCATGTATGAAAAGGATGTTTTTTATAGGCTTGCGTACAGCTATATGGGAAATGCGCATGATGCTATGGATGCCATGGAGGAAATGATAGTTACGTTATACGAGAAGATTGACCAACTTAAGAAAGAGGAGTCTTTTTACAGCTGGAGTAAGACGATTTTGGTAAACGGCTGTAAAAGGCAACTTCATAAGCGAAGCAAGCTGGTGTTATTAGAGGACTGGAGCATCACTGACGAGAAGGAAAAAGCCGATGTTACATCAGGCGATCCTTATCATAAAAGTGAACAGCAAATGGATATGCAGGCGTTATTGTTACATGTGAACGAGCAGCAAAGAGAAGCAATTCAATTGAAGTATTTTCATGATCTCGATTATCAAACGATAGCTGAGATCACACAGGTCTCGATCGGAACTGTTAAATCAAGGATCTACAATGGATTACAAACGCTGAAAAATCATTACAGAGGTGATGTTTATGAACAATAACGTCGAACAACGATTAGTGGATGAGAAGAGGAATTTAGAATCCATAACTGCACCTGAGGGTTTAGAAATGAGATTAAGAAATGCTTTAGACTCGGCACCTCCAAAAAGAATAAAAAGAAAAAGCTCGCCCCTCTGGAAGATTGCAGCCGTCATTATATTAGTGATAATAGTTTCTGGAAACAGCTATAATGCCTTCGCTTATTATGGAAAAAAGTTATTTGGTTTTGATGAGGTGTTAGAGGGAACTTTACAACAACTCAATGAACAAGGAATGGGACAAAGCATAGACAAAAAGACGACGTTAGCAGATGGAACAGAACTTACGATTAACGGAATTATGGCAGATGCCAATCAATTTATTGTGTATTACACGTTAAACAATCCTAAGGGACTAGAGGAGACGGGAGATCATTTTAGTCCTTCAAAAATAGAAGGGTTTCTCACGAATTCCAACATAAGAAGCGGCGTATCTTTAATCAACGACGAACATACAGAAATAAAAGGCACGATGACATTTGATAGCGTAAGCCCATTCTCGAAAAAACTAACACTTCATTACTGGGGACCTCCACAGAAAGGGCAGATGAGTGAAGGGAGCATAACGTTTTCTTATAATCCAAATCAAGCGATGGTGACTCAGATCAAACAGTCGATTAATAAAAAGGTCAAAGCCGACAAAGGATCAATTACCTTCAAGTCGATCACGGCCACACCCACCATGACTGTGATTAAAGGGAGTATGAATGTCGAGAATTTCGATCGAATAAGATTAGGGTTAGAAGGCATTCAATTAATTGCCAATGGAAAGCCTGTAGAAATATTAGGTAGTAGCAATAAAACCTCGCTGGGTGGGAGATCATTTGATATTCGTTATGACACCTTGCCAAAAGAATTACATTCATTGCAGCTGGTTGTTAAAGAGTTTGTTGGATATCAGAAGCTGGAAGAGAAGTATCCTCTAAATGCTGATAGTAATGAGCCGATTCTACTAGGGGATAAAGAATTATGGATTAAAGATGTGACCAAGACCGCTCAAGGGATTGAAATAACTATTGCTACAGATGAGGATGTAATGCTGGATGGTGTGTCTATAGAAAATGCTGACGAAAACACGGCTTTAAAAACAACAATTAATCAAAAAGAGTCAGAACAAACGAACGGTAAACTCATGAAGGAACGCACCTTATTATTTGATACACAAACGAAACCTGAAAGTATTCTGATAGAAGGAATACATTATATGAAGGAATATAACAAGGTCATTGAGATTCCTGTGGATTAAAAAGAAGTGCCATATCCATAATTTATGAAATATAGTAAGCTATAATAGTCTGAGAAAGTGAGGGGGTTATGGAAAATATAGGTGCTTATAAGGTGAGTCGTCCGTCGTTAATGTCGCTTCTGTTTTCTATGATTTTTTCAAGTGGCATACTATTGTTAAATACCAGAAATAATATGGAGTATAATGTATTACTTTATTTTGGTTATATATGGTCGGCTTTCTGTCTGATTGTTGTAATCATATTGCTCTATAGGATCATTACGATTAGAAAGTTCATTGAGGTTCGAATTCATCCGGACGCTATAATAGTAGAAAACAAAGAAATTCAAGCGAATCAAATTGATAATATTTATGTAAAGGGCTATTTCATACCCGTAATAGGCATTAAACCTGTAGATCACAAATTTCCTCCCTATAAATTATGTTTTAGTTTTCTTGACGAAGAATACAAGGGAATGAAAGAACTAACCGCATGGGCCGAAAGTAATCAGATTAAACTATCTAAAAAAAGATTTATGAGATGGCTTTAACCGGGCTCTTACCAGTCCACCATACCGCGCTTTATGCGCACAGCGGAAAGGATGGGTGTCCTAAAAGCCGAAAATGGCTGCTGGGGCACCTCATTTTTTTTGCTCCATCATCGTCCCCCAAACGTTGCTCGTTTTCTCCATCCGCGAATCCTGAAACTTCGTTTGCTTCCTCCATCATCAAGAACCCTCTACTTTTGTCACCTCCGCTATCCCCCAAAAAAAACTACACTTTCTTCGATCACATTTGCACACCCGTAAGCATCTATCGGACTCAGATGACCCTTAGACGCGTCATATCCCACTTTTGGAATTCTAACGGACCGCATAGTCGCTATTGGCCTGAAAAACACCCCGAAAGCAGCCTTTTCAGGGGAATAACTTCACTGGAGTCCGAAACCTTGCTCCAAAGCCGAAATATTCGCAAATAACGTCATCTGGGTCCGAAAGTAACCATCTTCCATCATCGAATTCCCAAACCACAATTTCTTCGATCACTTTGCGCACCCGGAAGCATCTAACGGACTCAGATGACCCTTAGACGCGTCATATCTCACTTTTTGAATCATAACGGACCGCATAGCCGTTATTGGCCTGAAAAACACCCCGAAAGATGACGTTTTGAAGGAATAACTGCACTGGAGTCCGAAACCTTGCTCCAAAGCCGAAATCTTCGCAAATAACGTCATCTGGGTCCGAAAAGTAACCGTCATCCATCATCAAACTCCCAAGCCACACTTTCTTCGATCACGTTTGCGCGCCCGGAAGCATCTAACGGACTCAGATGACCCTTAGACGCGTCATATCTCACTTTTGGAATCCTAACGGACCGCATAGCCGTTATTAGCCTGAAAAACACCCCGAAAGCAGCCTTTTCGGGGGAATAACTGCACTGGGGTCCGAAACCTTGCTCCAAAGCCGAAATCTTCGCAAATAACGTCATCTGGGTCCGAAAGTAACCGCCATCCATCATCGAATCCCCAAAACCTCGTTCGCTTCTACTTTTGGAGTTCTGACTGCCGTATAGAGACTGATTACGCCAATACGCTAATAGGTAGAATGAATGATAAATCCTTAGTTTTTTGTTGCAAATACAACAATTATGTTATACTATTTTCCTGTCACATCTGCATAACACCATATAATTAGAGCTCGAAATAAGAGTTTATTTGTAAATTGATATTTTAAAAGGAGAAAACGATATGGCTATCAATATAAAAAAGTGCACATTCGAAGATCTAGGTTCACTTCAAGGAATTAGTGTTGAAACATTTAATGAGACATTTAGTAATCAAAATTCATCTGAAAATATGAAGGCCTACCTGGATAGTGCATTTAACTTAAAACAATTAGAAAAAGAATTGTCGGATAGCTCATCAGAATTCTATTTTATTTATTTTAATGAAGAAATCGCTGGGTATTTAAAGGTAAACACCGAGGATGCTCAATCTGAAGTAATGGGTAATGATTCACTTGAAGTCGAGAGGATCTATATTAGAAAAAAATTTCATAAACAGGGGCTTGGGAAATATCTAATAAATAAAGCTATAGAAATAGCGGTACAATGTAATAAAGAGAAGATTTGGTTAGGGGTTTGGGAAAAAAATAAAAACGCTATTAGCTTTTATGAAAAAATGAAGTTTGTTCATACAGGAACTCATTCTTTTTATATGGGTGAAGAAGAACAAATAGATTTTATTATGACAAAACAACTATAACATTTGTCTAAAATGATGTTAACTGAGAGGAACGATAGGAGGCTTAGAATGAAGCAACTTTATATAAAACAAAAGGTATTCAGTCTAAGTGGTAAATTCACGGTAAAGAATCAGCAGGAGCAAGATGTCTATTACGTAGAGGGCAGTTTTATGCAAATTCCCAAGACATTCTCCATCATGAATACAACAAGAGATGAAGTCGCACTTATTACGAAAAAAGTGTTCAGTTTTTTACCAAAGTTTTTTGTAGAAGTAGATGGTCGAGAGGTATTGACGATTAAGAAGGAGTTTTCTTTCTTTAAAGCACGTTATACGATTGATGCGGCTGACATTGAGGTACATGGTAACTGGTGGGACATGGATTTTCAGGTTTTACAGCATGGTGTAGTCATCGGTAAAGTGAACAAGGAATGGTTCACTTGGGGGGATAGCTATAAGGTTCAAATATTGAAGGATGAGATGGAGACGCTCATGATTGCGTTCGTTGTCGCTATTGATTGTGTGAAGGCTGACCAGGCATCTACATCACATCAGTGAAGATTCAATATTAAAGTTGAAAACTTAGTAAGGTGATGTGGACGGAATAAATTCAGCAGGTAAAGCTGAGAGTAATTGGTCAGTTTATCTATGATGCGCTGAACGTACCATAAGTAGAGGCAAGTTAGGTTTCCGATAGTGCCTATGTTAGATCTTATTGTTGATTTTCATTTTTTGAAAAAACGTCTATTGCGCCCAAACGCTCTCTCCGCGAATGCATATGATGATTATGCCTACTCATTGAAAGGAGCGATCACATATGGGATTTTTTCCAACACCGGGTGCCGGCGGAGGATTTCCAGGATTCCCAGGCGGACCAGGCGGACCTGGCGTGCCAGGAGGACCTGGAGGACCAGGGGGACCAGGGTTTCCGGGTGGAACCCCCGGACAATTTCCGGGGGGTGCACCGGGAGGCGTTCAAGCGCCGACGGCTCCTCCACCGCAATTCGTGCCGCAAATGTCGTCTACCACATTTGCCATTGATCCCGGCGGGATCAGACGCTGCCTGTTCCGCAACACATACATTTGGCTGAACAACGGCGAGCAATTCTGGTTCTTTCCGGTATTCGTCGGACGTAATTCTATTGCAGGGTTCAGATGGAATGGTTTTTTCTGGTCGTACTTCGGCATTGATTTGAATCGGATTAGCTCGTTCACGTGCTTCTAAGGCAGACAACATAGAGAACAGCCAGCAGGCTGTTCTCTATGTTGTGCAAATTATCGTGTCCCGGGAGTTGTGAATTTCGCAAAAGATACATAGTGAAGAATCGTTTCCCCTGACGCTAACGTTAATGCTGGATCAAAAAAGGGACTACTCTGCGAAGGATAGCCTTAAAGCTTGCCGTTACAGACAGCGCGTTGAGCCATCTCATTAATCACGGTAATGCGGAGGGATGGGCACGTTGGTGATCCATTGTGTTATGAATTCAATTAGTTTTTTTGCCGCTGGAGAGGCATTTTTAATGGAGGCGGCTGCAATACCAATAGAACGATAATACTCGCTTTCCAATGGGCGATAACATACATTGTCGGGGAGATGTGACAAAATCATTTCTGGGAGAATACTTAACCCTAAACCATTTTGTACCATGGCGATTATGGCATGATCATCTTCTAATTCATATTTGATCGTGGGTGTGAGTTTATTTTGCGAGAAAATTCGCTTTACATCGGTGTCACAACCCGCAATGGGCATGATAAAAGGTTCATCAATCAATTGCTCAAGGCGGATGGTTGATTGGCGTTCGAGAGGGTGATTCTGCCACATAATGCAGACCATCCTATCTTTTTGAAGAGGGACCACATGAAAAGCATCTCGAGTAGGCAGATTAACAAATCCCAAGTCAGCGGTTCCATCGGCAATCCATTCTTCTATTTCAGAGTAGTTACCATCAAGTAGTTTTATTTCAATATGTGGAAACTGATTTTGAAATTGTTTAATGATTTGGGGCATCCATTGGATCGATACACTAGAGAAAGTACCTATTTTCACAGTTCCGATTTCGACACCCTTTAATGCAGCTACTTCTTGATTGAGTTTTTCATTAAGTTGCAGGATTTCTCTGATATGTGGGATTAAACGTTCGCCATCGTTGGTTAACCGGATACCCGATCTGTTTCTTATGAGAAGACACAGTCCGAATTCAGCTTCTAAGCTAGAAAGCGCATGACTGATGGCTGATTGTGTCAAATTTAATATCTCTCCTGTTTTGGTAATGCTGCCGATCTCAACTACCTTACTGAAAATTTGATATTTTAAAAGATTCATAATGATTTCTCTCCTCAATAATGTATGAAAAAAATTCATTAAACTAACAATTAATATTCATTATTTTTATCTTAATTATAATAGTATAATCTGTTTTATATAAAAACATCTACGATTAAAGGGGAGTTTGAGCGGAATGGTTCATGAATCAAACGGATCTTATTATGCAGTCATATTTTCAAGTCAACGTACGGAGGGGGATAACGGGTATAACCTTATGGCTGAAAAAATGGAGCAGCTTGCGTCCGGGCAACCTGGGTTTTTAGGAGTGGAGAGTGTCAGGGATTCTTCAGGAGCGGGTATTACGATTTCTTATTGGGAGAGCTTGGAGGCGATTAGTAACTGGAAACAACATCAATCTCACAAAGTTGCTCAGGAGAAAGGTAAGAAAGAATGGTACCAAAATTACAAAGTGAAAATTTGTAAAGTTGAAAGAGAGTATTCTTGAGTGGTAACATATTACTGCAAAGTCATTGGGAATCAATCCATTGAAGCGTACAACAACAATCATTTTATTTCAAAAGGATGCGAAGAAACTTATCCGAGAAAATAGAAGAGTCCGTTACTAATTAGATAAAATATAGATATGGGATGGTTTTTAGATGAACTATCAAATTAAAAGGGCGACCCTTGAAGAAAAAGAAATCCTCAACAACCTAATGCAATTTTATATGTATGATTTCTCCGAGTATATGGATTTGCACCTTGAAGAAAACGGAAAATTTAATGATTATCCCCTCAACGATTACTGGACAGAAGAGTCGAATTTCCCATATCTTTTAACTCTGAATGGGAAAAATGCTGGATTCGTTTTAGTCAAATTAAAAAATAGAGATGATGATTTATACTTTTCCATTGCAGAGTTTTTTATTATAAAAAAGTATCGAAGAGTAGGATTAGGTAGACTAGTTGCAAAAGATATTTTTAATATACATAAGGGGCAATGGGAAGTTTACCAAATAGATAATAACGAGCCCGCACAACGCTTTTGGAAAAAGGTGATAGAGGAATACACTGGCGGAAAATTCACTGAACGAATTGAAGCAGGGAGAAAGACACAGGTGTTTGTTAATCGAGTTGAATCTTAAGCTAGGGTACAATATATCAATAAAAAGCGGCAGTCGTGGACTTTATTTTCTAGTCCAGGGTTGCCGTTGTTTTTTTAGGATCTCCAGAAGGGATGTTATAGGCCAGTTGTCCGGGTATTTTTGAGTAGTACAAAATCACTTCTAATGTTAAAATTACCCAAAAAGTATTTTAGGAGGCTAAGACGGGAATTATGCTAAATATACAGCAGATTGTAGAACTTATTCCTCATCGGTATCCGTTTATTTTAGTGGACAGAATTATAGAGTTGGAGGAGAACAAAAGAGCAGTAGGTATTAAAAATGTATCCATTAATGAACCGTTTTTTAGCGGCCATTTTCCTGAGCATCCTGTTATGCCGGGTGTTTTAATTGTGGAGGCATTAGCCCAGGTAGGCGGAATCACAATGTGCAAAAACGAGAAGCTGATGGGCAAGATAGGGTTATTAGTTGGCATAGATAATGCCCGTTTTAAGCGCCAAGTAACGCCTGGGGATCAGCTTCTTCTCGAATTCGAAGTCAATCGGATGAAAGGTGAAATTGTAAAAGGCAAAGGCACCGCAACAGTAAATAGTGAGCTTGTATGTGAAGCTGAGATTTCTTTTGCATTTGTGCAAAAAGGAGGTTCAAAATGAAAAGGATGCCGTTTGTACGACCAACCGAACATTACGATCTGCAAATTAAGGATATTGACGAGCAAATATGTGCATTGATCAAGCAACGAAAGGAAATCTCGAATAATAATCCAGGATTCCCACCGTTTGAATCTATCTCTAAATGGGCAGAAAATTATGAGCTCTATGAGGATTTTTTGAAAGCGGTATTTGGGACGTTGCTAAGTGAAGATCATTTTAAACCGATGGTTGAGCCAATTGATTTTAGAAAACATATTGGAGTTCTTAAATCAATTGAGAAAGATGAATTTTTTTATACACTGACCTCTATACGCCAATATAGTAATGCTAGTGTGGTCACCCTTAATATAGATTGGGACATGACAACTGAGCTTCCAACAAATTCTCATAACCATAGCTTTTTCGAGCTGTTTATAGGCGAAGAATATGATAGTCGAATGATGAATGGCGGAAGTTCAACCGGACAAGCTTCTTATAATTACGTAATTTCTCCACCGCTTTCTGACGATCCTTCAGGTGTTATATTAGAGTTCAGGGAACATGGTAAACCCTTCAAGAACAATGAGACAGGAAATCAAATTGTTTTTAGGCTGTAGTACTTATTTCTTCTCCGGAAAATATTGCTTATAGCTGTCTCCATTGCTATTATCAAAAGTGGAGATCCGAGCGAAGTTAGTTTGACTCCGCTTTATATCACAGTTAACGGATTTTTAGTGAAATAAAAACCGGCCATCCTGAGGGGATGGCTGTTTTCTGTGTAAGACAACTTAATGATTCATTTCCGAATGCGTTCCTTCCTCAGGAGATTTGCCTTCTGGTGGGATCCAAACGGGACGAATCGCAAAGGATAAAAGCAAAAGTAATGTTAATATAGAGGCTACGATTAAACCGAGTTTTCTAATCCTCGTAGGTGAAACTAATACTATAACAAAAATGACAAGGACAAACCCAACCGACGTTACAATTTCGATTACGGTTATGGGATGTAAAGGTGGCAGCTCTAGATTTATGAGCCCTTAAAAACTACGAAGGTACAGTTTACAATTTAGATATTCAGGAATACGAAAATTGATGACCCCAAACAGACTTCAGATGTCTGTATTTTTTTGCTAATTGTGGTTCTATAGTATGATTTTTTGGGATTATTTGAAAAATGGTTGAGAAATACATAGTGTATAGTCAATACTGTGACTTATAATGTTAGCTTAGGTAATGATCTAAAACTCTTAATATAACCTTGAATATATTCATTTACGCAGCAAAAGGCTGAAAGGAAGTCATCTCTTGTTTGAAACCCTACTTTTAAATTTTTTGTTTTTGCTTTTTCCAGTATTAACATTTCTAATATTCTTTGAGAATCGGGCCTATTCCTACAATAGATTGATTCTCGTTTTTATGTCTGCAGTGACCATGAGTCTCTGTATTGCAAAACCTATCAGACTTGAAATTGGCTATATTTTTGATTTAAGGTACATTCCGTTTATTATTGTGGCACTGTTTGGAGGATATAGGAACGTTCTTCCTCTATATATTATTTTGAATGCTTACAGATTCTATGTGGGTGGAGGTGGAGTATTTTATTCGTTTCTATTTGCGACAGCGATTCTGATTTTGGTGCCGTTATATAAAAATAGATTTTTAAAATTACCATCGAAGGGCCGTGTGATTGCGGCAAGTCTGATTGCTTTGCTAATTATGGGGGTTTATCTGTTAATTTTAGGTTTTGTTCAGGATTCCTTAGACAGGCAATTTTGGATTCTTTCATTAAATGCGTTGACAACTCATGTTGGGGTGATGAGTGTCATTATGATTTTGATTGAGAAGATTATCTCCAATATTAAAAATCGGGAACGGATTGTCCAATCGGAAAGATTAAATGTCGTCAGCGAGCTAGCGGCAAGTGTATCCCATGAGATCAGAAATCCACTTACAGTGACTAGTGGTTTTTTGCAGCTATTAAATAAATCTAAAACGATGACGCCAGAGGAAAAGGGCTTTGTAGAGTTATCTCTACAAGAGCTACAGCGAGCAGAAAAAATTGTAAGTGATTATCTCTCCTTTGCCAAGCCACAATCTGAAAACATGGTTTACTCCAATATGAAGGCAGAATCAGAATATACTAAAAATATCATAATGCCTTATGCCACTATGCACAAAGTAGATGTCCAATTTAGTTTTAATAATTCGTTAAATAAAAACTATGACCGGAACCAGATTCAGCAGTGTCTAATTAATTTATATAAAAACGGTATAGAAGCGATGAAGGAAACCGATGGCGGTACGCTATTTATCGATATATTTGAAAAAAAACAAAATATTATGATCAGTATCAAAGATAACGGAGTCGGCATGACTAAAGATGAAATATCGCGACTCGGTAAGCCGTATTATTCGACTAAAGCAGAAGGAACGGGGCTGGGTATGCTTATGGTCTACAGTACCGTCGATAAAGTGAAAGGAACTATTGAAGTCGATAGTGAAAAAGGCAAAGGGACAACGTTCCTTATAACTATCCCAACATAGGCAAGTTGCAGAGAGTATCTTTTGCTGTTTATACCCCACTAGGAGTGTGTAATACCTCTCATGAATGGATTTCGTGTAAAAAGGGTAACGAGCCTGTGCGAGTCCCATCTGGAGGTGCAGCAATGGAGATATTTGTATCTATAGGCGTCAAATTGGTCATCAGCTTTTTTGGTTTGTGGATCATTACCTTTATTACCGGCCGCAAGACGCTTAGTCAATTGACACCACTCGATTTTCTGTCTTCATTGATTTTAAGTGAAATTGTCGGCAATACGATATATGATGATGAGGTGAAGATCTGGCATCTGCTGTTTGCTCTTTTTATTTGGACCGCATTATCTTATCTGTTCGAAAAGGTGACCACCCATTTTGTGAAATTCGGGAACATGGCGGAAGGCCGGACAGTGCTGCTAATTGACGATGGCAAAGTGAATCAGGATTTGTTGGAGAAATACGATATTGAGTATACCCAACTGCTGTTCATGCTGAGGCAACAAAATATCTTTTCCCTAAGTGAAGTGCGGTATGCTCTGCTTGAAACGAACGGCTCTCTATCGGTTATGCGCAAGTCTGAAGCTGAGCAGTCTTCTGCTTTTTCCATAACAGTTATTGATAAAGGCAGGGTACTGGAAGAGTCCATGCGGGGCAGATCGATGAACAAGGAGCAGATTCAGGAACGCGTCAGAGAGCAGGGTTATAATTGCATTGAGGATATTGCCTATGCTGAATATAAAGAAGACGGAACGCTCTATATCCTTCCCAAAAACAAACCATAAATCAACATGATAAGACGCTGGAGCCGAGTGGCTCAAGTGTCTTTATTTGAAATCAGGAGTGCCTAGTGAATAATAAATTTTAATGGAGGTAAGGATGATTAGTTTAGGATTATGGATCTTAACCGCTCTAATTGTGCTAGTTGTTGTAATGTTTCACGCAGGAGCATTATTAGATTTTATCCGGCCTAGTGTCCTACAAACTCAAATTTTTGGTCTTCACATTACATTGTTTGGAGTAGTTGTGATATTGGCCTATGAGGGTGGTCGCGGGATAGGCGTTTTTGTTGGATTAATTGGACTGTTTACGGGGATCTTGGGCTCTTTTAGAGATTCCTCTAAACCGGAGGATAAAAAGAATATCTGACAGCTTATATATTTACTAACTTTCGGAGGGGTATAACTTTATGGAGATTTCTTTATGTAAAGCAGACGCGAGCGACGCAGAGTTTATTCATGAAATGCAAGTCAAAGCCTTTATGCCATTGCTGGAGAAATATAAAGATTATGAAACCAGCCCAGCCAATGAATCTGTGGAACAAATCAGGGATCGAATTAATCAGTCTTTTGCAGATTATTATATGATTAAGTATTTTGATATTGCTGTGGGCGGTGTCCGTATCGTTAAAAAGGATAATAAAACTTATCGGGTCAGCATCATCTTTATCTTGCCAGAACATCATGGGAAGGGGATTGCCCAGCAGGTTTTTGCAATCATTGAACAGAGATATAAAGATGCAAAGAAATGGGAGCTGGATAGTATTATACAGGAGCAAAGAAATTGCTATTTATATGAAAAGTTAGGGTATAGAAGCACGGGGGAAACCAAAAAAATAAATGACAACTTAACATTAGTTTTTTATGAAAAACATATGAGTTAAAGCCTTAGGGTTATACTTAAAAAAAAGACAGCGGGCAGTTCATGTCCACTGTCTTTTTCACATACAAATCAATACACTCGAATACGCTTCACAAATAACGATATAATCAATCCAATACCTGCAATTGCTGCGATAAATAAGTAAGCATGTGTAATTCCAGCGGTTAATATTTCAGGCTGTGCAGCGGTTGGATGTGTGTTTGCGAATCGTGTTTGTCCGCTAGACATTAGCGTAACAGCGAACGTTGTACCAAGAGCACCTGCAATTTGCTGAAGTGTACTCATAACAGCAGCCCCATCCGGATAGTATTTCACGGGTAATTGATTTAACCCATTGGTTTGAGCGGGCATAATGACCATAGCTAATCCGATAAACATTGCGCAGTGTATTAAAATAAAGGTTAGGCTACTGGTTTCAGTAGAGTTTCTTGTAAATAGAAAACCAGCAATGGTTGCGATAAAAAATCCAAGCGGCAGCAATAATTTCGGACCGTATTTATCGAATACTCTACCCGTAACTGGAGCCATAGCCCCGTTAATAACACTGCCTGGAAGAAGTAGAGTACCAGCCATTGTGGCCGATAACAATAAACCTCCTTTTAAATATAAAGGTAATAAAATTGCAGAAGATAAAATGATCATCATTCCTAAAAAGAGCATTATAAGACCTATCGTAAACATGGGATATTTAAATACCCGTAAATTCAGCATTGGGGTTTCCAATTTAAATTGCCGTAATACAAACAAGATTAAGCTGATGAAACCAACAATAAGAGGCAGCAAAACAATGATTTCACTCAAAGAATGATCAGCAAAGTTACTAAAACCAAAGACGATTCCACCAAATCCAAAAGTAGAAAGCAAGATGGATAAAATATCTATTTTAGGTTTTGTGATGTTGGCTACATTTTTAATGAATGTTAATCCGAAACCTAATGTAAATAACAATAAAGGTAAGCTTATCCAAAAGATATACTCCCACCCAAAATGATCTACAATTAAACCAGATAGAGTAGGCCCAAGTGCCGGTGCACACATAATAACGAGCCCCATCATTCCCATGACAGTTCCGCGTTTATGTGCAGGAAAAATAATAAGAATAATATTGGTCATTAATGGAAGCAATAAGCCTGTCCCTAAGGCTTGCACTAATCTTGCAATTAATAATGAGGTGAAATTAGGCGAGAGGGCAGCAATTAATGTACCGACGATAGATAATAGCAAGGAAGCTGTGAATAATTGTCTAGTGGTAAACCATTGCATTAATAGGGCGGATATTGGAACGAGGATACCTAATACAAGTAAATATCCTGTGGTTAGCCACTGAACCGTTGAGGCGTTGATTGAAAATTCATCCATTAAATTTGTAAAAGCCATGTTTAAGGCGGTTTCACTAAATAGCCCGACGAATGCACCTAACATAAGCGAGAAGGCCATGAGGGCTGGACGTTTAACTTGAACAGTTGATGATGATTCCATAATAATGATGAACCTCTTTTCAGAATTTTGATTCGTATTATTTTTGCATGATAGATGATATATCAACTATAAGGGGGAGAGAAATGCTTTAAGCACTTCTTACATTATTCAGCACATGTGTTAGCAAAGTCTTTAACGTTGAGTAATCTGAAGCAGATAATCCTGACTCGATAATTTCGTTTAAATTGACTGTCACCTCATTTATAGTATTCTCTAATTTCCGTCCTTCTTCTGTTACATATACATTTACCGCTCGGCGATCTTGCGCACTTGTTACTTTGTGTATGTAACCTTTGCTCTCTAAGCTGGCGATCATTCGGGCAACACTGGCTTTGTCCTTACCAAGATTAGCAGCAATCTCGTTCTGAGATAGACCTTCTTTCTCAAGCATCAGAGCCATAAGTAGATGCTGTTCAGGTGCAAGTCGAAAAGGAGCAAGTAACTTTGTTAAATAATTTGCTATTTCTAAATGCAAATCTCGAATGACCAAACCTAAAGGTTCTCTTGAATCCATATGATCTCTCCTAATTGAAGAATAGATGATATATCAACGTTATTGATTTGTCTATATTAGCATAAAGTTATGTATGCTTGTCAAGTTAAAGAAAATGAATTGAATCATAGACTTAGATACAAGCGGCAAAGTTGTTTAATGCCCAATCACTTGATGATACATAGTCATATGCTGTTGTGAAATTTAAAAAAATTAATTAGGGAGGGATTTAAATGGGGTATAACTGTGTTGGGGGCGTTCAAGAACAAAAAAAGGCTCCAGTTTGTATTAATCCTTGGACATCAACGGGTACGATTCTTGTGCTTTACATTCTTCTCGTCATTATCCTTAAAACTTGTTGGATCTAGAATTCATGTAAATTGATGCCCCAAAGTTTTTTTCTTCGGGGCGTTTCTTTGTTTTCTTTAGTTAGATAATAGACACGTTAAGGATTCAGGATAGACTTAACGGGAATAATCGGGTTGTGTCATAGAAATAGGCTGAGGATTGGCAAGTACCCATTGCACCGCCAGCTCGCATAATCTGGCTGGTTGCTCATTGCCAGCGATGTTGCGGAACCGTTTGGCGAGTACAGCTGCCTCTTGAACAAGGACGGGCTCTAAAGGCGTTCCCGTGCTAAAATGCCGTATCAGTGCATCCAGCATTTTACGGTAATCGGCATCCCAGTTTCCTCCGCCATTATTAAGGATTTCATGAGACACCCGCCCTGTGATGCGGATAACCTCACCCTGTACCGTTATCGCGTGTCCTGAAGCAGGGACAAGAAAATCCCACAGCTCTTGGTGCTGTGCGGGCCATGCGGCTTCCGTTACCTCGATAGGAGAGATTCCATCATGTCTCTGCAGTTTCGCTATAGGCTCGACATCAAATTGCCGGTACAGCTCCAGGAGAGCATTTGCAGTTTCATCCAGTCGATCTTTATTGTAATTTGTTCTGACGAATTCAAAATCCTTGCCGATACGCCGCACGGATTCCTTCATCTCCGGCGTGATTACTGCTCCTGCATCCAGCATAATTCGCGAGATTTCTGCCATGTGAACTATATCGATATTCCGGCATTGTAATAATCCTTTGGCGAGAGGAGTGTTTTTTCGGTTATTTTCTGCATGGACATTTGCGCCGCGTACCACCAGATCACGCACTACTTTTGTTTTGTAAGAAGCAGCTGCTGAGTGCAGCGGTGTCTCATTCTGGTAATCCAGAGCTTCCATATCTGCACCTAGTTCAAGGAGTAAGGGGACATTTCCGGACCAGGTTGCAGCCTGAGCATGAAGAGGGGTACGCTTATAGTTGTCGGCAGCGTTGATGTCAGCACCCTGCTCCACAAGCCAGGAAACCATCTCATCCGGTATTTGCCGGAAGCTGAGGGCGGTACCTTTGCTGTAACCCCCACGGGCATCCCATTCGCATAGCTCAAATACCTCTTTTAAGGCAGATATATCATTCGTTTTAACCAGCTCGGCAAAATTGGCGGGTAATGTTTTTTTCTTTTTGCCCATCTCATTTTTCCGCTCCTTTATTAATAGATAAATAGCAGATAACTTCTTGCAAGTTTATCATATAGTAGAATTGAACACTAATTCATGCAGGACGAAAAGGTTGAAGATATAAATGTAACTTTATTGGAAAATAGTGGGATATCGTTTATATGGCGATCTCGAAATCATAGACTATTAGAAAATGAAAACATTAAGCTTGTGTCTTGGAAATATATTCGAGATTTACGAAGGACATCGAAATTACGCTAACACAAGGCAATCAGACAAAGTGATCGACTCTGCCTTTTTTGATTTTTTAAGTTCGTTCATTTCTAATTTTTCTGAACTCCTTAGGAGTTATGTTTAAGTGTTTTTTAAAAGACTGGATAAAGTGATTTGCGTTATTGAAACCAACTCGCTGTGCGATTTCAGTTATCGTGTAGTCAGTTGCTATTAACAAATCACAGCTTTTATTAATGCGATATTTAATTAAGTAGAAATACGGAGTCATATGGATACTTTTCTTAAAACCTCGAGTGCACTCCGATACACTTAGATGTGCTGTATCTGCTATTTCCTTCAATGTCAAATTATTAGAATAGTTTTTGTGAATAAAACTAAGCATTAATTGTAGTCTCTCTTGCTGGAGTCTGTTATATTTAGACGATTCCTCAGAGGATAGAGAAAAATTTGATATAAGGATTAACCATAACTGGACTGTTTTGATAGAAACTTCGTACTCCCATCCCCATTTTTTTTTCGATTCAAATTCTTTTTTCATATCCCAAAGAATTTGTAGGATTTGATTATGCCAGTCCTTATCTCCTTTGATTTCTAAACTTAACAAGAATGAATTGGTATACGGAAGTACATACTTTTTTTCCATTGCACTATCAGAATAAAAAGCAAGTAACTTCTCTGGGAAGTTAAAACTAACATATTCACCCTCTTGGTTAAGGTATGTAACAATATGAAGTACGCTCTTATTAATAAAGATGGCCTGACCTGCTTCTAAATCATAATTGATTCCGTTGACTTGTATGGTTAGTTTCCCTTTGGTCACTAAAGTAATTTGTAGTTCTTGGTGCCAATGTAGATCGTTAACCCCTCTGCCATTAGGAATAGATTCATAATTGGTATGAGTGTACATGATGTATGGAAATGCATCATCAGGAAATTGAATGGCTTCGTGCAATTGCTTTTTCAAAGTGCTTATTCTCCTTATTTGACGATATTTCAATATAAATTAAAGATATAGTTGCACAATATTGATATTGGCGGTGATATTATTATATCCAGCCTAGACTTATCATACAATTCTGTGCACAGGGATTGTCACACATTTTGGAGGAACTATGGTTAGTTCAAATAAACCGTCTATACTATTTCATCCGTTTATTCTGTTATTTATCAGTATTTTGTCCGTTTCTATCTCTTCAATCATGATTAAACTTTCAGATACACCTACTTCAGTGGCCGGGATGTATAGATTGTTTATTTCTGTAATCATCATGCTCTGTTTTACATCTGGGAAAATGGCTCGTTCTACTGAGATGAATAAAAAAGATTGGGTCATCGTTATTTTATCCGGCCTATTTCTAGGGTTACACTTTTTATTCTGGATGGAATCATTGGTCTATACTTCAGTTGCAAGCTCCATGGTGATCTTATCGTTACAGCCGCTATTTGTTATGATGGGGTCTTACTTTTTATTCAAAGAACATGTTAACCTGCTAACCGTTTTTTGCCTGATTGTTGCTCTTTTAGGTTCGATTGTTATTGCATGGGGAGACATATGGGTTTCGAAAGATGCATTAATTGGCGATGGTTTATCGTTAATTGGCACATTCTTTGCTTCAGTCTATCTGTTGGCCGGGCAAAAAGTAAGCGGCAAAATCAATGCAAGTCTATACAGCATTTTCGTTTTTTTTATTGGTGGTACTGTTATGCTCGTGTACAATTTGATAAATAATGTCTCATTAATTAATTATGCTTCATCAGATTGGATTTATTTTTTGCTTCTTGCAATAATTCCAACTATTTTTGGTCAATACATCTTTAACCTTTTGTTAAAGTCGATTGGAGCAACTACTGTCTCGGTTGGGATTATTGGTGAGCCTGTTCTTGCTATAGTCCTTGCATATCTATTATTAGGGGAAACTATATCATTATTCCAGTTTTTAGGTGGCATAATAACCTTACTCGGTATGGGAATGTATTTTTGGTCGAAATCTTTAAAGTACAACATTCAAAATAAGTGAATGAGTAGTTGGAAAATGTTTTAGCTAAATAGGGGGATGGCAAATGGTAACTATTGATGATTTTTTAAAACTTGATGTTCGTGTTGGAACAATTATTAAAGCGGAGTTTTTTGCAAAAGCAAAAATACCTGCGATTAAACTCCAAATTGATTTTGGACCAGATATCGGAAGCAAAACATCAAGTGCACAGATTACTAAACGATATAAGGCCGAAGAGATTGTAGGGCAACAAATCATTGGGGTAGTTAACTTTCCTGCTCGAAATATTGCGGGTTTCCAATCAGAAGTATTAGTTCTTGGAGGAATACCGGATAAAGGGGATGTGGTTCTCTTGAAGCCAGATATTAAATTACCTAATGGGACACCTATTGGGTAATATAGGGTAATTGTAGTATACAAAAATTGATAGTAATCGGAGAGAAGACAATGGAAGAATTAACAAGCTTAGCATCTGAAAGTATTGAGGCAAGTAAAACGGCGCTAGTCGTGATCGACTTGCAGCAGGGAATTGTCCACAGTCCAAAGCAGGGGCCGCATACAAGTGCTCAGGTGGTTGAGAATGCCAGCAAATTAGCCCAATCCTTTACGGAGAAAGGAGGATTTGTTGTTCTGGTGAGGGTGTCATGGCTAGATGGGCAAGATATGCTTAAACCTAAAACTGATTTGAAAATGAATTCCGTGACCTATCCAGAAGGTTGGGACGACATCGTACCAGAATTAGCGAATATCAAAAATGCACATCTGATTACCAAACGGCAGTGGGGGGCATTTTTCGGTACAGATCTTGATTTGCAGTTACGACGCCGCGGAATAGACACGATCGTATTATGTGGTATTTCTACCTCGATTGGTGTGGATACTACTGCTAGAGAAGCTTATCAGCTTGGTTATCATCAAGTTTTTGTAGAAGATGCTATGACCGCGATGGCTAAAGAAGAGCATGATTATGTATGCAAAACTATCTTCCCTCGCATAGGTAAGATCCGGTCGAGCGATGAAGTAATATCCATGTTGAAATAATATAAAAAAACCTCATGCTCTCTCTGTGATCTCAGAGATTGTCATGAGGTTTTTTAATTGAAATTATGTCTTACATAAAGATGAGGAGAAGTATCCCAGCTAAGAAGCAGTAATAAGAGAAATACTTCAAATTACCTTTAGCCATAATCCCCATAAACCAGCGCATGGAGAAATAAGTAACGATAAGTGTAGTAATAAATGCAATCAAGTATGGAATGGCTAGCTGCGAGCGGTTAGGATCGTGGGCAATATCAGATGCGCCCATAACGAGTCCGCCCAAACTGACAGGAATATAAAGCATAAAAGAAAAGCGTAAAGCAGTTTCTTGCTTCATTCCCACAGCGATGGAAGAGATGACAGTTGCACCAGAACGGCTTATCCCAGGAATAAGGGCGACTGCTTGGGCAAGTCCGACTATAACTGCATCCTTCGCTTTTAAGTCACCATCTTGTTTACGTCCGCGAAGGTTACGGATCAACCATAAAGCTACCCCTGTAACAAGCAAGGCGATGGATACGGTATGAACCGACGAGAAGATATCCTCAATCTGATCCTTGAAGAGTAAGGCAACAATTACCGCAGGCAAGGTACCGATGATGATGTACAAAGAGAAGAGGAAATCCGACTTATATTCCTCTTTGCGGGTCAGAATAAATTGAACGAATCCAGTGATCAATCTTCCGATATCTTTGCGGAAAATAAAACAAATCGCAATTAGTGAAGCCGTATTTGTTAAAATTTCAAATGATAGCCCATTTTGTTTTAAGCCTAGCAATTTCTGTGCGATGATCAAATGGCCGCTCGAAGAGACGGGGATTGGCTCAGTTGCCCCTTGAACAAACCCTAGAAACAAGTATTTAAGCCACAGTATAATATCTTCCATTTTACCTCCCAGTATTTTTGTAATCTTTTCAATCATATCGTATTCAATAAAGAAATGACAATAGAACCATCGTGCCATATTCAATTGGACGAGTTATACTAATTCATAAGACTATTAAATGAGGTGGAACTATTTGTAGTACATTACTAAAAATTCAGCAGCATGATATTCCAAGAGCAGCCAGTGTTCTGGCCGAAGCATTTGCCAAAAATGATCCGTTATATCAGCATATCTTGCCTGATGAATCAACCCGATTACGCGTGTTGAATATTTTTTTTCATCGTTACATTGAGATGTTGTATCCATATTCGGATTTACTAACGACTTCTACTAACTTTGAAGCAGTGGCTTTAGTGTTCCATTCGGAGCGTCAGACAGGGACAGTGATTTCGAACGTCAGGTATATGAAACAGATAGTCCTTGCGATAATTAAGTCATTGCCGATTTGCCGAATCATTGGGGTGCGAGGATTTATACGTGGTTTATCTATTTTGTGTAGTATGAGTTCCTTGTGGTTATCAATGTTTGGGGATCAGAAGTATAAACATTTGGATATGCTTGCAGTGCAGGATCAATATCGAGGTCAAGGATATGTATCAAAAATCATGACACCGCTACTCGCGGAATGTCGTATGAGCAATACGTTATGTACATTAGAGACACAGACACCGAGCAATTTGCCCATTTATGAGCATTATCAGTTCCGTACGGTTAAGGTCATTCCTCTACCTAATAGTTCACTTGAGCAGTATTGTATGGCGTTTACGCCAGGAGTTGCCGAGTAGTTAATAAAAAGGGCGGTCCCATTCAGCCATTTCATGATTTTGGGGCAGTCTTTTTTTTGCGGAGTCTATAAGGGTTAATGAAGCTTCAACAGAAAAATCAGGGCATTTCTCCCTGTAATTCTACGATCTTTGTCATCCGGCTAGAATCTATTATTTTGTTTAACAAAAATAGCATAACCTTTGTAGGATTGTTATAATAGAAACATATATTCCCGTGCTTCAGAACCCTATACAGGATGTATAGGGGTTTTATTTCTTTTAGTGAGGGAATCGAGAACAAGTATGGGGTTGTCCGTACAGGGAAAAGAGGATCGGAGAGTTCCGCAGGAAATTTTAAATTATGAAGTGATGGCGAGGTTAGCAGAAAGATGAATTGGTCGGATTTTGGCGAACGAAACAAACGATTGAATCCCCTGTGGAATTTGGGGGCTGGCATGAACCTTGGCGAAATCCAACCTTACAAAGAAATGGTATCTTTAAGCGTTCTGCTGCAAGTCTATTATCTGGAGCTAGAATCGAATGATAGAAGATCCAAAGAGGATATTATTGAGCTTACTTGGACTGCGCTGGAACGTTTTAATATCGCCAATCTTGGGACTACCGAATCCGTAGAGCGTCTCGTGGACGGTTTATTGTGGAGCGGGAATGGTGGGGATTTCGAATCCTTTTTCTATGATGATGTGACCCGGCAAATGTCCGTGCAGAAATATAAGTATTTCATGGTGGATGAGGATGCGACTCGCAGCAGTTGGGAAGAGAACGGCAGAACCATCTATCGTCTCTCTGAATATGCAATGGAGCTCATTTTTATGAGCCATGAGATTATTGATGAATTTCAGATCAGCATCAAACTGCTCGAGATTCAAATGCATATTAAGCATGGGCGCGTAACTCGGGCTCTTCAGGATGTTAATGAACTGATCTCCCGTGTCCGCAAGATGACCCAGCAACAGCAAGAATACCGCAATGCGTTACGCCGTAATCCAAAGCATATTTTTAGTGAATTCGGGGTAGCTCGGCATCAGCGACTCGAAGAGATTCATCATCAGTTCGAGGAGGAACGCAAACATTTTGACAGTATTCACCGTTCTCTGGCCCGGCTGGCCAATGATGAGAAAGACGTGATCGACTTCAATGAGATCCGTATTCTCTCTGAACGAGTCGAGCTTTCTAGGCGTGTACACGATGAGCTGGCTGAGGTGGTGTTGAATATTTTTGAGATGGAGACCAATTTAAGGTTGAACTTCCCTGAATTATTCTGGGGAGCAGCCGGGTTTAACTTCCGTACACATGTATGGGAGGAATGGGTGAAAGAGGAGGGGCTGCCAAGCGGTGACAGTCTTGAACTGCTGCTCAGTGGATTATTCGCTCCGAATCAGGACTTCGTTTATCCGCTTCCTTGGGCTTGGGAGGAACAAGAGGTAGGATTTATCCCCGACTTAGTGATGGATGATTTCGAAGATGAGGTGGACACAGAGCCTGTTCAATATATTCCTAAAGGTATTCCATGGGCAAAAGTAGTAGAGCTGTGGAAGCCGGTTTTTGCTGCCTTGGCTGAGCAGGGAAGCTTTACCTTTACTGCAGACGCTTTTTCCGCCGAAGAACTAACAGGGTGGGCAAACACACCGGATGCTGTTGATCTGTGGGTGCAGTTTTTTCATACTGATATTTTAATGCAGGAACAGGCACCAGAAGGTGGTAGCGGCGTTTCTGATGAATGCCAACAGCTAATCCAATATGTACTTGCAGAAGATCTTCTGTTGGAGAGTTTACGCGGCAAAACGCTGCGGACGAGCATTGCTCCAGAACCAGCCTCAGGGGTACGGTGTTCTGGTCTGGATATGAGTCCATATATGATTATGATCGTGGAGAGGTGAGAAGTTACTAACATGAGTTATACATTAGAACAGGTACAGCAAGCTTCGCGGCTATTTTTTGAATTGCTCCGTAAAAAAGTAATTCCTCTCGATGACCCTGCAGCGGCAGAATGCCTTCAGGATGCAGGAACTTATGATGCACTTCAGTATGTTGCTAAAGAAGGGGGCTGTCGGGTGATGAATTCCGGGCACCGTCTCCATCTGCTAGTTAATCCGCTAGGGTCAGTGTTTGCAACCAATTTCACCCAGTTGAAGAACAAATATTCACGTGTTGAGCGTAAAACTCACTTACATATTATCAATATTATTATCCTGGTTTTTCTAGCCGAAATGGATCAGGATGAGAATCATTTTAAGTCGGGGCAGGACAGTATGTCCTATATTCAAATTGCTGATCAGGTGTCGTCTCTCTTTCAGACGTGGATTCAGATGGATGAGGAGGGACGATTCAGCCAGCAGTGGCAGCTTGATATCCAAGCGATGTTTAAGGTATGGACCAGTCTTTACATGCAGACTAAGAGTCAGGAAGAGAGTGATCTTCTGACCAGAGGCGCAGGCTCACGAATTGGGCTGATTCATGAAGGCATGAAACTTCTGGAAGAGGAGAAACTCGTATTCATCTCTGAAACAGAGAAGCGTATCTTTCCTCGGGAAGAGCTTTATGAGAGAATGCGTTATTTATATCATGATGTCGATCGATACCAGGAATTAAAGAGCCTCATTGGAAGAACTTTAGCTGAGAAAGACGGTGCTACCTATGCCGCGGATTGAACGCATACGAATTACAGGACTTAAATACGAGAAGATGCTCAAGAAATACGACGACATGATTCTGGACCTCTGCAACGAAGAGGGACCCGCTAATACGCTTATTACGCTCATGAATGGCGGTGGAAAGGGCGTACTGCTGCAATCTATTTTCCAGCTATTGATGCCCAAAACACCATGGGGCAAAGACAGTGAGAACCAGGTTGAGGCATTCTTTCATAATCATAAAAAACAACTTAAACCGTACACTTTTCACGTAGCTATCGAATGGCATCTCGACAACAATGAGCGCAATGAGTATATGACCACGGGAATCGCTATGACGGCACATAATTCGCTTGATCAGCAGGATATCAAAGTGGATTACTTGCTGTACGCACTTACAGATTACGGTGAAGCGGCTGAACTTACGCTATCAACGTTGCCGTTATTTGACGAGGTGACTGCTGAACCTACGAGTTTTGAAACGATCCAGCAATTTGTGCGCGATCGGCGGGGAGAGATTGTACCTTTTGGCAGCCATAGCTCGGATTTGAAAAGATATTATGACTACCTGGCTACCCGGGATATCCATATCGCCGAGTGGCGTAATATGCGGCGGATCAATGGTGAAGAGGGCGGTATCAAAGGTTATTTTAAAAAGAATGATGCCTTCACCAATCATAACTTGTTCGAAAAGCTGATTATTCCTGAAATCGGATCTAGTCTGAATGAAGGATTAAAGGAAGACGACAATACGCTGCAGCGGATGTTTATCGATACAGCAACAGTGGCTCAGCGCTTGCCGATGCTTGAACAGCGGGAGCAGGTCTATACAGAGTTTCTTAGTATGGCTGCACCACTTTATGAGCTGGTAAAACTAGGCGTGGAAGCAGAAAACGTAGTTCAAGAAACGGAATTACGTGGACGCCAAATCTATACGGTTATCTATGAAGAGCAGAGAAATGCAGAAGCTGAGCGAAGTAAGATTGCTGATGAACTGGCTGGACGTTATCAGGATGCGAAGCAATTGCGCTTTGAGACAGACAATCTTAAATACTTACGCAGCAAGGAAGAAACGGAACTGAAGCAAGAAGAGTTTAAGAAGCTCAGTGATGATCAGAGCCGTGCGCGTGGTCGGCTGGAGGATTCCAAAGCGCAAGAGAAGAAGCTTGAAGTAGCTTATTTTCTGGCTAAACGGTTGCTCCATACCCGGCAAATTGAGCAGTGGCAAAAAGAAATTCAAGCTATCGAAGGTTCTCTGGAGATGAAAGAACGGCAGGAGGTCATTCAGGCAGCCAAGGAACAGCTGCGGAAACAGTGGGATGTGGTGTTTAATCTCTGGCAGCAAACGATCAGAGAGTTTGGGACAGCACAGCAAGACCTAACGGCGGAAGAGAGAAGATTGCGCAAGGAAAGGGAAAGTTTCTTGGTAGAGCTGGCCGGGCTGGATAATCAGATCAATGATTTGACCTTATCTATTCGCCAATACACGGAAGAACTCGGAGCATTCGCAGCCCAATATGGGCAGGATGCCGCCCATTCTCCGGCAGCTGCCCTGCAGCGTACGATCTCAGCGGCCAAAACGATTCTTCAAGACATTGGAGACTTGGAAGAACAGCACAAGCAGGAAGAGATTCGGAAGCTGGCACTGCATAAGAGTCATGCTGAGCTGAGTGAGAAACGGCGTTCTTATGAGCGTGAAGCGGACGAGCTTGGGGTTCTGCTTGAGTCACAGACTCAGAAAGAATCCCAATTATGGTCACAGCTCGTTGTACTGCTGGAAATGTATGAAGAGCATAATCGTTTAGGAGCTACTGGCCTTTTTGAAGAACAAGATGTTATCCCGGCACGTTTTATCCGAAAAATAGATGAAGTAGAGCAACAGACTAAACGTTCCAGAAGGGATTACTATAATCAGCTCATGGATGTGGAACTTCAGAACCAATCCTACTGGCTACCCAATTCAGATATTCTGACGGTCAAAGATACACTCGATTCGTTAAAGATTCAATCAACACTAGGTAGTTCCTACTTAAATGACCGTCCGTATCTTGAACGTGAGGAAGAACTGGAGCAATATCCGTTACTTCCATATAGTTTGATTATGACCCGGCGCGAAGCTGATAAAATTCAGCCGGAACTGATGAAGGACACCTTGCTTAAATCAGCGGTGCCGATCTTTATCCGTGAAGAGATGGCAGCTTCGCATCAAGATCAAGCATCCTTCATGCTTTTTGCGAATCAAGGGCCGCAAATGGTCTTGCAGCCGGATCGTTTCCAGGATTGGAAGAGCAGTATTCAGGGGAAGCTCAAAGAACAGGAGCAGATCCTTCAGGACTCTGAAGCTTATTTATCTAAGTTAAAATCGGTGCGTCAAGAATATGAACGTTTATTCCAAACCGAGAATACCATGACGCTTACAGCCAAGCAGGATGCCCTTATTAAACTGCAGGCTGAACTTCAGCAGAGCATTAACAATCTGAGCCATGAGATGGATGAGAACGAAGGGACGCTTACCCGGATCGGACGGGAGCTCGCTGAGAACAAAGTTCTAAGTGTGGAGCATGAGCAGAGAGCGGGGGTTCTGCAAGCTTGGATTGAACGGACGAAGAAACAGGAACAAGATTATAAGGAAAAACAAAAAATAATCGAACGAAAGAATCTGGTGAGCAAAGAGTTAGCAGGTAAAGATCAGCAGCTTGAACACCTAAAGGTGCAAATGGAAAGCTTGAGTGGACAACGCAATAAATGGACGAGAGAAACCGAATATGCGATGTTCCCCAGACTGCAACGATGGTTTCCTGAGATAGTTTTCCCAACAGATCACCAGCTTTCTGATGAAGGAGAAGTCATACCTATAGATCCTGTAGAGCAGAATCTTCTCTTGCAGCAGCTCAGTACCGTGGAAAGTCTACAGCAATCATTAACTGAAAATGAACTGGAAGTTCGGACAAGAGCTGCACAGATTAAAGCAGCAAGCGAGAATCTGGCTGAGCTTGAATCCAGCCTGAATCAAGTGGATGTGAATTGGCGGAAGGCGACTGAACCTACGGAAACGTCTGAGACCATTATGGCTGCAAGAAATCACCAAAAGACGGATACTACTTCGTTGGAGGAAGACTATCAGATTGTTCACGACGGTTACATCCGCTGCCAGACTGAATTGGAGAACTTGCAGAAAGAGTTGCGCAAAGTAGAGAAGGGGATCAAAGAGAAACATGAACGTGCCGTGGAGCTTTGGAATGAGGCGCTAGGGGATAAGGAGACAGAAATTCAGGAGCGCTGCCAAGCGAATGAGCTTATGCTTAATCAGTGTAAAAGATCCTTGGACCGAATCGATGTCCTCCTTCAGACTTTATCCAATCAAATCAAAATAATGAACGCGCATATTGAGGATCGCGTCAACCTACGGAGTGTGCCAGAAGAAATAACGCTGAGGGTTAGAGAAAGCTGCGAGCCTCTAGTAGCCGACTGGCTTCTCCGCATTAAGGATAGCCGGATTAGACAGGATGAGATCTCCAAAAAGGTGAAGGAAGAGAAAAATTCCTTAACCGAAAAACTTGCGAAAAATGAACGGAATTCCGAACTGGAGACCAAGATTCTAGATCGATTGAATACGGTCCATTGGGATAATTTCGCCATTGCACTGCAAGTCCTAGATTCCATGCTACGCAGTTCGCGCGATCAGATCGAGAGCATTCAAAGCGATAAGGAAGGCATGGATCTCTCCCGCAAGATGTGGGTTGGCCGGGCATCTCTACGAGTGGTTCAAATCATTGATATTATGAAGCGAATGGAACGCCGGATGATTATTCATAACGAGAATAATTATGCCTTCCCGCTGGTACGTCTGAACTACAAGAATATCAATGTGCCAAGAACAAGCGATGAGGTAGAGCCGATGGTGAGTGACTACTTCAATCAATGCATCAATGAATTGCTCAAAAAGTATCCCAAGATAGAACAAGTGCCGGCGCTGGTAATCAAAGAGGTTATTAATGACGGACGAATTGTCTATGCAGCGCTGCAGAACCGCTTTCCGATACTTCAAGTGTATAAACCGGTAACGGAGAATTATTTCCTCTACGCCGCACCGGAAGATTATCATTATTCGGACTGGGAGATTATTAATCGCGGCGCACTGGATGAAGCAGTCGGCAGTGGTGGGCAACGTCAATCTGTACAGCTGCTGGTCGCAATGATGATCATGACGCATAAACGGGTGAATCGTGAGAATAAAGGCTGGACGGTCTTTTTATATGACAATCCTTTCGGAGAAATGGTCTCCAATAACGTGCTTGACCCCGTCTTTGAAATTTCCAAGGCGCTCAAATTCCAATGGCTGATTGTTACGCCGCCGGAGCTGGTGAAGAATGATGTCAGCGTGCGCTTTGGCGTGTATTGGCAGCTTTATTTTGGAGGCGTCAAAGGGGACATGCTGGAATCGACCCTGATCAAGGGAGGAAGAAAGCTTATTCCTGTCTCGTTGTTCTGAGTATGGAATGAAACTTAAAGAAGCTCCAGTATGCATCACGCTGCTGGGGCTTCTTTTTATTAAATGTTAAAGATGGTGTGGTTATTTAGGTTTGCGTTCGGAAATATATGAACCGGTGAGCGTTAAAAAAGTTCCCGTCAGGATCGCCCAGGTGATCTTTTCATTCAGAACAAGGGCAGAAGCTGCCACTGTAATTACAGGCACAATATAGATGTATACACTTGTTTTTACAGCCCCTAGAATCCCTACAGCTTTATTCCAAGTCAAAAAACACAGTGCCGAGGCACCCAGACCTAAGAAAAGCAGGTGAGCTACATTTGAAATCTCTTTGAATCTACTCAGACCCAGCTGGAAATCAAACAGAAACAGAGGAGGCAGCATAAACAGCAGACCATAGAAAAATACTCTGCGGGTAGCCCCTATAGTATGAATCTTTAGTAGGCTTATTTTTCGCATCAACACTGAATATATTGCCCAAACCACAGGTGCCAGCAATGCCAGCAAGTCACCGATGGGGTTCAGTTGGAGAAGATAACTCCCGTTCAGCCCAATTAATATAATTCCTGCCAAGGCTATCAAAAATCCTATAAAAAACTGCCTATGAAATTTCTCTTCTTCTAAAAAAAAGTGAGCGATAACCGCCGTGAAAAATGGAGCGATGGAGACAATCACACCTACATTGGATGCAAGGGTATAGACTAGGGCAATATTTTCTATAAGAAAATATAACGTGACTCCACAAAGACCTGCTGAGATAAAGAGTAATTCCTCTTTAAAGGATGTAGTTCGGATTGGACGTGAATAGATCAGTAACAGTACAAAGTACCCAATAAGAAAACGGAAGAACAGAATTTCCACAGGCGTAAAGTCTTTTAACAGTATTTTTGTGGAGATAAAGGTGGTTCCCCAGATTAAAATCGTAAGCAATGCCAGCAGATGTCCTGTGTTAATCTTGCGTTGATCTATCATTTCGTAAGTTCCATTGATGACTTTACTCCCGTTTGTTGAACAAATATACGCATATATTGCTTAGGGGTTAAGCCTATAAGTCTTTTGAAAAAATTTGTGAAATGGCTCTGATCACTGAAACCGGTTAGAGAGGCCACTTCTATTGGCAATATTCCTTGTTCTAAAAGCTTTTTGGCGTGGTTGATGCGAATAGTTTCCAAGTAACGGTAAGGTGATATTCCTTTCTGTCTGGTAAATAAACGCAGCAAGTGATATTTACTTAAGCCGCTCAATTCACTTAGCTGGTTCAGCGTAATGTTCTGCGTATAATGTAACTCTATGTATTCGCAAATGATTTTAATTTCAGAAGTAGGCTCTTGAGCGGGACAGAGGGTTTCTGTCTCCGTGTATTCTCTCAGAAGCTGCTCCAAGAGAAATAGAAACAATTCTTCTTTTTGAAAATCGGATTGATCCTCTAATATCATTTGGTGCAGATCGTGTAAAGGGCTCGACAGTTCACTTTGGTAGAGAACATTGTGTGTGAACCGCGGTAAGTAGTCTATGCCGGTAATTTCTAGCACATACTCACGCATGACTTCCGGCTGAATATTGATGCAGCGATAGTCAAGCATCCTCCCGTCTATCTGTTCACAGGCATGGGGATCCGCCGGATTAAAGATGACCACATCTCCGCTGTTAAGAATATGCTCTTCTTGGTTACATAGCAGATGTCTCTTTCCTTGTTCAATAAAACCTATGACATAATAGTCATGAAAATGGTTGGGAAACTTCTGCATAATACCTTCAAATCGATAGGCCTCAAATTTTAAGTCACGATCGAAAACTACTGTTCGAACTTCACGAGTCATTGCTGCACCTTCTTTTCCAATTATGTATAACCATTATAATGTGAAAATTAGGGGCATTCTTGCATGATGTTGCGATACCTCATCTTCTACATGATAGGTTCCTCAGGTGTAATGATCGTTGGAATACTCACAGTAAAAGTTGTTCCTTGCTCCAGAATACTTTCTACAGAGATCGCTCCGCCATGATTATGTATAATATTTTGTGTGATCATATAACCTAAGCCTGTTCCTGTTTCTTTGGTCGTATAAAATGGTTTGCCGAGGGCATTGATCTGTTCCTCTGTCATCCCACAGCCTTCATCCTGCACACTGATTCGGGCTTCTCTGTCATAGGTTTGCACATGAATATAGATGTTTCCCCCATGATTCATTGCTTCCATCGCATTTTTAAGTAAGTTAATAAATACCTGCTTAAGCTGATAAGCCTCACCATTGATCCAAATGGAATGATCAGTACAGACAGGGAGGATCTTGAGATTTTTTAGGGCAGCTTGTCCATTCATTAGTGTGGTGACTTGTTCCAGCAAAGACAATAAATCCACTGGTTTACTAATATGAGTGGTTTGGGGTTTAGATAAGACAAGCAGTTCGTTGACGATGAACTCGATGCGTTTCAATTCTGACTCAATAATGGAAATATATTTATCATTCATCCGCTCGGAAGAGCGCAGTAGCTTCATAAAGCCATTAATGGCTGTAAGAGGATTCCGTATTTCATGAGCGATTCCAGCTGCTAACTGTCCTGCTGTGGATAATTTCTCGGACTGTATCAGTCGTTCATCTTCCAATACTTGCTCGGAAATATCTTTGAATATGCCAATGAAGGCTTCGTTTCCTTCATAAATGATCGGCAATGTAATCCCATCCACATATTTCTGCTGGTTATTTAAACAATTAATCAGGTAGCAGACAGAACCTGTTGTTCTATCAGTGTTGAATTTCTTTCTTCGTTCTGAGAGAATTTCATAATTAGAGTAGTCTACAATATCCATAGTCGATAGACCAAGCACTTGATCTAGGCTTTCCGCATGGATTAATTGTAAACCTGCCGAATTTGCATACAGAACAATCCCTCCCCTAGTGATAAGCACGGGCTGAGGCAGTTCCTCCAGCAGCTGTAGAAAAGAGCTCTCTTTTTCAAGTAGATGGGAATTCACAACCTGAAGCTGAGTCTCCATTTCCCTGATCAGGGTTTTATTCTCGAATTGAGTAAAATAATATATGGGTTGACCATTGTCATCCAGAAGGATAGATATGGAGACCTTTAAAGATAACCGGCGTCCGGTGGGATGGAAATAATCTACTTCGAGTCTCTGCGGATCAGTACTCGTAGATGGAAGAGAGCTTCCTAATGAATTGAATTTATGAATCTGATCTAGTAGGGTACGGACGGTTGGAGAGGGTGTCGTTAATTCGGTTTCATCATACCCCAAGAGGTCGCATAATGCTGAATTCAGTTTTAGGAACGTTCCATCAAGCGAAATAAGGGCCATACCCATCACGGCTTGAGTAAAAACAAAGTCAAAACCTTGAAAATCATTTGTCCGCACAGCAGGTTACCTCTCTTCTTTATGGGGGAGTGAGTGTTATTTCAAAATGCAATATGTCTAACAGTCATAGTATAAAACATATAACTCAATAAAACATATAAAATTTCTGGGTTATTAGATATTCATACAACAGTTAAATAAAATCAGGTAGAATAGGAAGATACGTTGCATTTTAAGACAAGTGGAGGCGTTGTATTATGTTATCAGTTGTTGGTGAAATTCAAGGAATTAATCGTTACCCGGTCAAGTCATTTGCGGGTGAAAAATTAGAAAGCTGTATGATTGAACCGTATGGAATGCTTGGTGACCGTTTTTGCTCCTTTTACGATGAGTCAAAAGAGGGCTGGCGAAGATATATCACCGCTAGAAATATACCGAATATGCTTACCTATCAAGCGCAATTTATAGATGGACAAATCCATGTAACGGCATCAGACGGGCGAACCTTTGGATGGGATGATAATCTATTGGAAGAAATCCAAAGCCAAACCAAAACTCCAATCACTATGTCTGGTCTAAAAGCTGCACATCCACAGCCAGAACATCCGCAGCTCCTATCCGTGGATGGCGCTAGTATTCTACTCATTACGGATGCCAGCTTAAAAAAACTGGAGGCAACCTGGGGGCATTCCTTGGATCAACGGCGTTTTCGCGGGAATTTTGTTATCGCGCTGAATGATGATTCTCTTTTTGAAGGAGATTGGATTGGACGCCGGCTCAACATTGGGGATGTACAGCTACAGGTAGATAGTTTTTGTGAGAGATGTGTTGTGATTACGATGGACCCGGATAGTCTCCAGAAGGACCCAGTGCTTTTGAAAAAATTACATAAAGAGTTTGATTTGCATTTCGGAGTCTATGCCTCTGTAATCAAAACAGGGGAAATTCGAATCGGAGATAAAGTAGAAATAGTAGATTAGATATATAATCCCAATAGTATAAACTTCCTTTACATTACTCCATGGATAAATTATCCTTTAAAGGATGACGATTTCATATCGGGAGGTTATGTATGAAGAAAAATTTGGCATCCTTATTAGTTGCATTGCTTCTATTGGTGTATGTCCCTACTAGTGTTTTAGCAGCGGATAGCAGCAAAGGGCAAACGTATGTGAACACTCAGAAAGTGGCAGCAGAGAAGGCGGCGTTCTTAACGGAGAAGCTGGGGACGACTAGTCTCCAATATGCTCTTATTGATGGCGATAATATCGTTGTGAGCGGTCAATCTGGATTTAGCCATGTGGAGAGTAAGACAGCACCAAGCGTCACAACGATGTATGGTATTGGCTCGACGAGTAAAATGTATACAACAGCTTCTATTATGAAGCTCGTTGAGCAAGGAAAAGTAGATTTGGACGGTTCAGTCGTATCTTATTTGAATAATTTTACGATGGAAGATTCTCGTTATAAGCAAATCACTGTACGGATGCTGTTGAATCATTCATCAGGTCTTGCTGGCTCGAACTTATCCAATTCTTTCTTATTTAATGATTCCGATCCTATTGCAAAAGATAGTTTGCTAGAGACTTTGTCAACACAACGTCTGAAGGCCGATCCAGGCGCCTACTCAGTATATTGTAATGATGGATTTACGTTGGCTGAGTTGATTGTTGAAAAGGTCAGTGGCACGGACTTTACCACATTCATTCATCAAAATTTCACAGAACCTCTAGGGCTTGAACATACGAAAACGCCTGTAGATTCTGTAGCTTCTTCTCAGCTGGCTAGTGTCTATAATGCTACCTACTCAGCAGCTTTACCCAAAGAAACCATTAACGTGATTGGAACAGGTGGTATCTATTCCACTGCTGAGGATTTGGTGCGTTTTGCAACTATTTTTACAGGCCAATCGACTGGCATTTTGTCAGAAAAGTCTGTAAAAGCGATGGAACAAGAGGAATATAAGCGTGGAATATGGCCTAAAGGAGCCGATAATTCGTTAGCTTATGGATTAGGCTGGGACAGTGTGAACTTATATCCATTTAATCAGTACGAAATCAAGGCTTTGACAAAGGGTGGAGATACAGGTCTGTATCATACCTCATTAGTTGTATTGCCCGAGCAGCGGATGGCAGCAGCAGTAATATCTTCTGGCGGATCAAGTACAACGGACCAGATGCTTGCCAACGAAATTTTACTCAGTGCTTTACAGGAAAAGGGAGTTATTAAGGAACTGAAAGCTACACCAACATTTAAAACTTCGAACAAAGAGGATATGCCGCAAGAATTGCTAAACTATGCGGGTGTCTATGGTGATTCTACGCAACTGATGAAGATAGAGGTTAGTAAAGCTGGGGAATTGAGTATTTCTTCGATTATAGCTCCTACAATGCCTGCGCAGAAATTTTCCTATAATTCGAACGGTGAATTCTTAGATGCAGAGGGTACAAGTAAAGTTAGCTTTGTGAAGGAGAGCAATGGCCGTATCTATCTTTGGAGTCAAGGGTATGGGGTGATTCCAGGACTTGGTGAAACTGCCGTTACCCAATATGCAGCTGAGAAGCTTGAACCCAATGCCCTATCTCAAGAGGTCACTACTGCGTGGCAGCAGCGTCAAGGGAAATTGTATTTTGATGTCAGCGAGAAGTACAGCTCCCAATATTACATGAGTATGCCGGTAGCTGGAATCGCTATGTTCCCTGACGCACCTGGTTATATGGGCTCGAATAAAATAACTGGGCCTAATAAAGCAGAAATGACCGTGCAAATCCCAACCATCGCTGGACGCGATCTTGCGGATCTTATTTTTGAAGAGAAAAATGGTGTGGAGTATTTAAAGATTGGCAATCAATTGTTTATACATCAAGATGCGGTTAAACCTATTTATGCAGGCCCGCAATCTATGGTAACTATCCAATCAGATGGATATGCTAGATGGTATGGAGTTCCTGAAACGGCAACAGGTAAAATAATGACAGTAGAGCTGCCAACCAAAAGTTCCTTTGCCGTCTATGATGAGAATGGTGTATGTGTGAATTACTTCACCATTAGCGGTCTTAAACAAGTCAAACTTCCTAGCAACGGCAAAATTGTATTTGTTGGTGATGTTGGTGCGAAGTTTGAAGTGACCCTCAAGGCGCAATAAACGTATATAAAAAAAGAATCCTGTTATCAAGATTTTCGTCTTGGTAACAGGATTTTTTATTTGAAATTTTGTGAGAATTCTCTTATTTTATCTACCAAAATCCCTTTTAGCTGATCAGTACCTTCCTTTGGAGCCTTATAGGCCTTATAACCTCCAAAAGATTCAATACAAATCGCAGCTTCTTTCAGATCATCAGGGAAATTTTTCTCTATTAATTCTTCGGTTTTCTTAGGTTTCTCGTTGCAAATGTAGTAGCCCATCTTCTTAGTCAGTAACTCATCTTTATTTTTTTTGATAAAGTCACGAATGGCTTTATATATTTTTTCATCTCTTACTCCTGCTCCTAAAATAATGCTATCAAATGCCTCGATATTCGGCTTCTCTAATTCTATATTGCAAATTTTGCTCTGAGGTAGCTCTTCTGATAATACTTTTGCACATTGTTCAGTTGCTCCAGATTTTGTAGCGTATAGAATAAGTACTGCCATTGTGTTCCCTCTTTTCAGTTAAGATTAATCGCGTTCCCGCATAGAAAAAATCTCGCAGATCAAATATCTTGATTATCAAGATATAGTATATTTTATCGAATATACTGATCATTTGTCAAGCCAACGGCAAGCTCCTGAGTGTTAATTAGATATCCTTATTATGGTATCATGGGAATAATATTAATCTAATGCTAACTATATCTTTAATGAAATATACAAAAATAAGAGGAGTGAACGTAAATTGGGGATCATCGTAATGCTAATCATCTATTTGTTGCTTGGAATATTCGTGATTAAAGTAGGCATCGATAACTCTAGAAGTACACAACTATCAAAAGAAATATTAAATGAGTTAAGAGAAATCAAAGAACTAATGATCAGAAATAAATACGAATGAATTCTATATAAGAGTGGAGGTGAACGAAAGTGAAAATTGGACTTATACTTATAATCCTTGCTTTTTCTAACCTATTTCTAAGGATATGGATTGTTGGCCCGGATAAAGAAAAACTTCCTGAGGACGGTTATGAGCTTAATATAAAAGGGAAGCTTATACTTGCACTTGTGGGATTAATTACGGGGATTGTGATAATAATTGCCGATGGCCCAGAGGGTACGGTTATGAAGTGGTTTTGGATTGTAGTTATAATAGTAGCAATAGGATTTCAGTCGTTTATCGACTGGAAATTTCTAAAACATACGAAACAGCACATAGTTTCACTTATTCTGTTAGTCCTAGGTGTGGTATTAGTTTATTTTATATTCTGATCTAGTTTCATTCGTACCGGTATCGGACCCAGATGATGTTATTTGCTAAATAATCGCCTTTTGGGCAGCGTTTCGGACTCCAGTGCAGCTATTCGTTAGAAAGTGACTTATATTACGGGGTTTTATGCCAATAGTGGCCATGGGGTCCGATGGAATTCTTAAAGTGGAAATATACTGCTGTTAGAGTCGATGGGGTCCGTTAGTGACTTTGTGACTGCTGATGGTTTCGAATCATACGATGAAAAGAGGTGTTCCGGCGGCCAGCATATGGCTTGTTGGGCACCTCCTTTTTGTGTTCACATTATACTTCTGCTTTCGTAGCCACGAGAGGACAGAATCCAGGGTTCGTTATACATAATTCTTGAGCGAATTCCGGTTGGAGCTTGGAGAGCTCGGCGAAATAGCTGCTGATTACGTGATTACCACTTGTAGATCCATTCTGGAAAGACAGTGAGTTGAAAGTATGGACATGATTGTAATAATACTTTTTTTCCCGTTTGGGGAGCTTATAGACATGTGGAGGTGCGTAGGTTACAACATCAAAAAGATTGGCATACCGGTAACTCTTCCGCACATATTGTTTGAAAATATTAACGAAGTCCGGATCACCTACCCGTGGGGAACCATAAGTATATAGGTTAGGTGAGGTGTAAGAGGTATTTGCCGCAATATCTAAGGTACATAAGGTGGCGAGCGCTCCACCGAGGCTGTGGCCCGTAATGTATAAGGTCTTGTCAGGAGATAGCTTGGAGAGCGCAGAGAAGATGCCGTCCCGAGCTGAAGAATAAATGTTGGTGAAGCCACGATGGGTGAGAGAGTCTTCTTTAAGATATTTGAACCGTTCCTGTGAAGCGAGGACGTTGGATATCCAATTGGTCGTCGTACTGGTTCCCCGAAAAGCGATAATAATCTCTTGTGGAGACTCCAAAATAAAGCCGAAACGTTCCCATACATTATTGAAGGATTGTGCTTCAATGGGATGACATAGCTGATAACCTAATGGAATGACGAAAACTCCATCTATATTTGAAAATTGTGTATAGGTTTGCCCGCAGACTGCAGCTAGAAAGATCGCCCTTTGCTCTTGCTCATCCCTCTTACTCACGTACATCCCGCCTTTCTTTCCTACACTATATTAGGGGGATGAAGGAGTGATTCCTAAGAAAAAGGATTCCCTGAAACTTCTCTCTGAGTTACTATATATAAATAAGTCCAACAGCGAGAGAAAAGGGGGAAATGCATACATGAGCAACTTATTGGAAATTTTACACAAGGAAGTCGTGCCGGCAGAAGGCTGTACGGAGCCGATTGCAGTTGCGTATGCCGTCTCCTTGGCGGCAGAGCTTCTCGAGGAAGAAATTACGGGGATTCAGCTGCATCTCAGCGGTAATATTATTAAAAATGCAATGGGAGTGGGCATTCCCGGGACAGGCCAGACAGGCCTGCCCATCGCAGCAGCCCTTGGAGCGGTGGTCGGCCGTTCTCACAAGGAGCTGGAAATTCTGTCAGGTCTGACGCAGGCTGAGTTGAAGATGGCAAATGACCTGCTGGATAGAAAGCTGCTAAAAGTGGAGATAAAGGACACTCCTGAGAAATTATATATTGAAGCCCAATTGTTTACGCAGAACCATACGGCGACTGCCATTATTGCCAGAGAGCACACCCATATAGAATATTTGGCTCTGGACGGGGAGAAAATAACACCCCGGAATTCAAAAGCCGACTGTGGCAAGCCTGGTCTTTCCGACACGGAAGAGTATGCGGGCTCAGTTGACCAGATATTCGAGTTTATCTGTACCGCTCCTTTTTCAGACCTTAGCTTTCTCTTGGAAGGGGCGCGGATGAACAAAGCGATCTCTGATGAGGGATTGCGAGGCGATTATGGCTTGCAAGTAGGTAAGAAAATGAATCAGCAATCTGCGGTGAATCTGTTCGGCAATGATGTAGCGAACAGAATTATCGCGGCTACCGCAGCGGCTTCAGATGCTCGAATGGATGGCAGTGCAATGCCTGTGATGACAACTGCAGGCAGTGGCAATCAAGGCATCGCCTGTACGCTTCCCGTTATTGCTCTGGCGGAATTGCTGGACAAAGATGAAGAAATGCTAGCTCGGGCGCTTGCACTGAGCAATCTGGTCACTGTGCACATCAAACATTATATCGGGCGTTTGTCCCCATTATGTGGTTCAGGGATTGCAGGGGGAGTAGGAGCAAATAGCGGGATCATTTATCTCATGGGCGGCAGTCTTGAGCAGATCAAGCATGGGATACAGAATACGATAGCTTCTTTGTCAGGCATGATCTGTGACGGTGCGAATTCTACCTGTGCGCTGAAGATTTCCACCTCCACTAATACGGCGATCCAGGCAGCCACACTGGCTATGAACAACATTGCTCCTACAACCAAGGATGGTGTAATTTTCGAAGAGGTGGAAGATACCATCCGCAACATGGAGCGTTTGGTTCAGGAAGGGCTGGCGGATACTGACAAGACCATTCTCAATATTATGCTCTCCAAAGGCGGAGCGAATTAGCCTCCAAATAAGTTGAAAACAAGATAGAACATCATAATTAAGACCGCCCGGTTCCCTGCATAAAATGGCAGGAAGCCGGGCGGTCTTTGTAACACTTCGGCAAAAACATAGGTCTGCGAGAAGATTTGCATTAAATTTTAACATAACTTATTCTGAGTTAATAAAGGCATAGAGACTGAGGGTATAAAAAGGAGATAATATGACAGAGAAAATAGATATAGGCTGGAATTTTGCGAACAGTTATACTCAACTGCCGGAATCAATGTTTACAAGGATTAAGCCAACGCCTGTGGGTAAACCGGAACTGATTATTTTTAATGAACCATTGGCTGCTACTCTTGGGCTGAATAGCACCGCACTACAGAGTAAGGAGGTTCTTGGGATTCTTGCCGGCAACGAAGTTCCTGAAGGTACCCTGTCGCTTGCGCAAGCTTATGCTGGACATCAATTCGGACATTTTACCATGTTGGGAGACGGTCGAGCAGTGCTGCTGGGCGAACAGATCACCCCTCAAGGTGATCGTGTAGATATTCAATTGAAGGGTGCGGGAAGAACCCCATACTCTCGTGGTGGCGATGGCCGGGCAGCGCTTGGGCCGATGTTACGCGAATATATCATCAGTGAAGCTATGCATGGACTTGGGATTCCTACGACTCGCAGCTTGGCGGTGGTAGCTACAGGGGAGTCGCTAATTCGGGAAACGGAACAGCCGGGGGCGGTTCTGACCCGGATTGCTGCCAGTCATTTGCGTGTTGGAACTTTCCAATATGTTGCTGCATGGGGGACTGTGGAGGATCTGCGTATTCTGGCTGATTACACGTTGCAAAGACATTATCCAGAAGCTCCTGTGGAAGATAATCCATATCTTGTTCTGCTTCGGGAAGTAATGGAACGTCAAGCAGCGCTAATTGCTAAATGGCAGCTTGTAGGTTTTATTCACGGAGTGATGAATACTGATAATATGGCCCTTAGCGGAGAAACGATTGATTATGGTCCATGTGCCTTCATGGATGTGTATAATCCTGAGACAGTATTTAGTTCCATAGACCAGCAGGGTCGTTATGCTTACCACAATCAGCCCGGGATTGGCGCATGGAATCTCGCCAGATTTGCCGAGACTCTCTTGCCATTGCTGGCTGACGATCAGGCACAGGCGATTAAGCTGGCTGAGGAGGCAATTTCAGATTTTTCGGAGCGGTCCTATCAATATTGGCTAACGGGAATGAGAGCGAAGCTGGGAATCTTTAACGAAGAGTTAGAGGATGTTGCTCTGATTGATACCCTCCTTGAACTGATGCAAAAATATCGGGCTGACTACACTAATACATTTCGGTCCTTAACTTTAGGCGTAACGGAAGATGCTGATCTGTTTGGCACCCCTGAATTTAAGCAATGGAATGAGCTATGGCAGGCGCGGCTTAGCAGGCAGCAGGAATCACAATCCTCTTCACAGAAGCTGATGCATAGCAGCAATCCTGCGATTATTCCGCGGAACCATCGTGTAGAAGAAGCGCTTGAGGCTGCGGTAGAGCGGGAAGATTACGATGTGATGGAGAGGTTACTTCAAGCTTTGACTAACCCATACGCCTACTCCTCTGAACAAGAGGAATACTCGGCACTTCCTGAGGAATCCGCATGTCCATATCGTACATTCTGCGGTACTTGATTTGCATATAATTTATCTGGAAAATGGGGGAAGGAAGAATGTTTCATGCTTATGATGTTCTAGCCAACCAGTTGCTGGCCAATGCGAATGATCCGAGTTGGTATGTGCCCCTTGAAGTGGCGGTTAAAGACTTAAGTGAAGAAGAAGCTTTTTGGAAGGTAACGGAAGAAAGCAATAATATTGCTGAGATTGTGCAGCATCTTCTTTACTGGAATGAAACTTGGCAAACAAGGTATAAAGAAGCCAGTGTTCAGGCGGTTCCTCCAGTGGATAGTAATAATAATACCTTTGTCGTTGCAGAAGGGAAAACGTTCGAAGCGCTGCAAAAACAACTTTTAGAGGTTCTTTTACACTGGCAGGAATTGATTAAGAAAGAACAATTGGAAGCTGATGTTCAAGGATTTCCAGACAGTAAATGGTGGGAAGTCCTCGGAAATGTAACAACCCATAATGCTTATCATGTGGGCCAAATTGTTTATATTCGAAAGATACAGAAGAGCTGGAACCGCGATGTGAAGTGACATTGTGAAGTGAATCCTAAAGAATAGACATTTTAAAGGCGTTAGCGGATGCACATGCATCTGGCTTTCGTCTTTTTTTACGCATTAATACTTATATATACTTAATTATTAACTTATAAATGCTTGTAAATACTTATAAAATGACTTATGATGACTTTAGGAGGTGAATTTCATTATGTATCAAGAGGAACGATTATTAAAAATACTCGAATATTTGAAACAACACCAATCGATGAGTGTTCAAGATATCTGTACGCAATTTGAAGTCTCAAGAGATACTGCCCGACGGGATATTGTTAGGTTAGTACAAGAGGGCGTCGTTGTTCGGACGCATGGCGGTCTAGCGTTACCTGAATTGCAAAAAGAATTATTATCTTATCAAGATCGTTTGATCGATGAATCCGAGAGTAAGCAGAGAATAGGGAAGATCGCGGCCGGGCTTATCCAAGATCGTGAGACTGTGATTTTAGATGTATCGACCACTGTACAGTTTGTTGCAGAACAAATTAGTGCGCAGGATATTACGGTTGTCACGCACTCGATAGACAATGTAGGGATTTTATCCCATCGCGAGGATCTGCTAATTTATGTACTTGGTGGTTACTTGAATGTGAAAAACCGCTTGTTATATGGTTCTTCCATTATCGATAAACTTAGTGAAATTCGTGCGGATAAAGCCTTTATTGGAGCATCGGCGATCTGTGCTGATGGACTCTATTATCCTTATGAAGAAGATGCGCGGGTAAAAAGAGAAATGGCTCGAAGATCTGATCAAGTGATTTTAGTAGCGGATCACACCAAATTTAATGCTAAATCCTTTTATCGGCTAGACTTTGATTTCGTTGATATTTTAGTTACAAATCGAGAGCTTCCAATCGAGATCAGAGAAGTTCTAGATCAGAAGAACATCACAGTTATTGAGTGCTTAGATGAAGTTGAAGAGGTTCGAAATCAAGAGTGATAACGACTGGAGGAGAATGTTTATGACTTATATTTTGCAAAATGTACAAGTAGTGCTTCAGAATAGTATAGTTTCAGCGGCCAATGTATGGATTTCTGAAGGAAAGGTGATGAGGATAGACTCAGGAGATATTTCTATCCCAGAGGGTGAGTATGAACGGATTGATGGCGGAGGGCATTTGTTAGTGCCCGGAATGATAGATGTGCATATTCATGGCGCTAACGGGTTTGATATGATGGACGGTACTGAAGAGAGTATTCAAGAAGTATCGAAGGCTTGTGCAGCTTCTGGTTGCACCTCATTTCTGGCTACCTCTGTGAGTTCTACGATGGAGGATCTTTTAGAGATGATTCGTAGTGTCAAACGTGTCATTGGGTATGAAGTGGGAGCAAAGATCGCAGGCATTCACTTAGAGGGACCTTATCTAAACCCCAAGAGAAAAGGAATGCAAAATGAAAAGTATCTGCGGCATCCTAACTTAGAGGAAATGAAGCTCATTTTCCAAGAAGCTGGATCACTCATAAAAATGGTTACGATTGCTCCTGAGCTGCCGGGAGGCATGGAGCTTCTTTCCTTTTTGAAAGAACAGGGAGTAGTGATAGCGATTGCTCATTCGGATGCCACATATGAGGAAGCCAAACAAGCTTTTGCCGCTGGGGCAAGTCATGTTACGCATTGTTTTAATGGCATGCGGCCGATCCATCATCGAGATCCGGGGATTGTGGTTGCCGCTTTCGAAGAGAAGCATGTGAGCCTGCAAGCTATTGTGGATAATGTCCATCTGCATCCTGCAATTATCCGCTTGATGCATACCATGAAAGGACCGGAAGGAATGGTCTTGATCACAGATGCCTTACAGGCAATGGGGTTAGGGGATGGAAATTATATATTTGGAGGACATCAGGTTACGGTATCTGGTGGCATAGCGCGATTGGAAGATGGCACGCTGGCCTCCAGTACAGTTACCATGAATGAAGCCTTACGTTATACTGTCGAAACTGGAATTTCGCTCACAGATGCCGTGCAAATGGCTTCAACTACACCTGCCAATATTCTTGAACTTCAACAAAAGGGGACGATTACCTCTGGCTTGGATGCTGACCTGGTTCTCTTGGATGATGAATTCAAAGTGCTCTGGACAATGGTAGGAGGGCAGATCTTACAGCTGTGACCGGTATTCATGTGCGGTTATTCCGAATACGCTTTTAAAATGCCTGTTCAGATGAGTTAGATCCACAAATCCGCAATCTACAACAGCTGCATAGATATCCTTGGTTCTCTCAATGGACTGCTTGGCACGCTCTACCTTGCAATTTAAGAAAAATTGATAGGGTGATATTCCTGTGAGTGTCTTAAACTCGCGAATAAACTGATATTTGGATAGACCAAACTCTGTGCAGAGATCGTCCAGCTTCAGCACATGGTCTAAACTGCAGTACATCATTTCCTTTGCTTTTTTAAGAAATTTATTATTCGTTCTGCGATCGGTAACTATTTCAGTATTGGATACTAAATGAACCAGAGTGAATAACAGTTCACTGCACAAAGACTCCTCTTTGCCATTCTGAATGGCATGGTTTAGGGCTAATATGCACTGCGCCAAATTGTCATCGTATAAGATAGGAGTGGCGAAGCGGAGTTCTTTTTTTCTTAATATCTCTAACATTAGGGTTGGCTTAATATAAAGCATGACATAATCAATGCCACCTTTATCATACGCATTGCCATCATGCGTTTGTTCTGGATTAAACAACATTACGCCATTTTTATGAGAGGATTGCAAACTACCGTCAAGATTATATTGCTGAATGCCACGAAGGGTCACACCGAGTGCATATTCCTCATGGCAATGTTTTTTATAGGTGAAATCAGTAAGGCTGGCGGATAAGGACAGGATCTCTGCTGACTTTTTATAGTTAAATTTCTCCACGTTCTTAACCTCCGCGACTTTATAGGATTCCCGATATCATAATGGCCGAGTATAGTAAAAACAGTGCCATCACGGTATTTAGAACTTTTTGATGATTTTTCATAAATGTTCTGAAGATTGTCCCAAATACAACCCATGTCGTAAATGCAAAAAATCCGATCACAGTTATAATTATAACAAATATAAACAAGGCAAGCGAAGAGGTATAGAATGGCATTACGTAGTTGGGAATAACCGTTAGTGTAAATACTAGCACTTTAGGATTCACAAGCTGCATAAGCACGCCTGAGCGGAAATTGGCATTGGGGTCAGGTTGGTCTTCCATTGAACCCATTTTAAAGATTTTATAAGCAAGGTAGAGCATATATAAACTCCCAATGATTTGCATAATGATCAGGATATTTGGGATGATTTCTACTAGAATACGGTTCAGCAGAGTAGAAATGATAAGTAATAAGCCAAAAGCCAGCGTGGATCCGTATACATACCCCATTGATTTTTTAGCCCCGGAATGCTGCACCGAAGAAAGAATAACAATATTGGTAGGACCGGGTGTAAATGTAGCGACAACGCAATAGATCAGAAAGGACAATATATTCATGATGACCTCCAGTAAAGTAGTTCTATGAATATAAACCTTTCAGTCTGAATGCTGATAGTATATTATTGCAGGGTTTTTAAGAATTCCGGCCGGGAATAGAAGAGGTGTCCGAATCAATGAATAAGAGTAATCCAATGACCATAAGCACGCTTTCTCCAGATGATTTTGAATCCACATGCTCTGTTTTTGAAACTTCAATCCAAGATGCCTTTGAAAAAGAAGGGCTTGATCATTTACAAGACGATATCCAAAGTGAAATAGATCATAAAAAGCAAATGGTGATGACTTCACTGGATACTACGACTGGGGAGCCTTACTTCCTTCTTGCAAAAATAGAAGAGCAGGTTGTCGGTACGATTTCCTTTGGACCTTGTGGCGAAGATATTCAAACCTGCACGGATCATCAGTTAGATGAAATAGGGGAATTGGGCAGTCTATACATTATGCCAAGTTATCAGGGCCAAGGTGTGGGTTCAGCCTTAATTAAGGAAATGATGATATTTCTAAAAAAGCAAGGGGTAGAGCAGTTTTGTCTGGACAGCGGTTATAAACGTGCACAGGTCAGGTGGCAACGTAAATTTGGGCAGCCTTATAAAGTAGTAGAAGACTATTGGGGACCTGATTCTGTCCATATGGTTTGGTTTTGTAATGTGAATGATCATTTAAGCTAGAGATATATTTTACATGAAAATAACAGTCCCTTTGCTACGCGCAGAGGGATTTTTTGTTTTGTTGGATAAAACGGGTGTAATGTCGTTTGACAGATGATCTTTTGCCGGGTAATATGAATCTTAGATTTAGTAAATTAGTAATTTAGTAAATGGGTAAATTAGTAAATCATAAAATGGAGAGTGACTAATCATGAAAATCCCAACAACTCTAAAACATAAACCTGTAGTCGTGTCAGAAAATTACGAGCAGGTTGATGGCCGCTACGCCGGGGACACAGACGCAAAAGGTCTATCCCTAGGATTAGCACAATGGAACGATAGAGGAAAGGTCGACATCTCAGCAAAGGTATGGAGACATACAGGGGACAAATGGTCGAGACAGTCCGAAGAGCTGCCAATGCACAGAGTGCTTGACCTGGCAATTTTGATTTGCAGAAGTAGTTTGTATTTTCAAGAGGCCTATCGTTTTCCAAAAATGTATGATCCCGAGAGCCCTATGATTGATCGTATTGGACTGCAGGGAGATGCAATGAGTGTATCTGTATGTGCAGATAATCCCATGATTGATAATGATATTAAGCTGTTCGCTCAGGCGCTTAGTGATGATGGTGAAATGATCGGAGAACGGCTTTCGGTATTGTCCCGTTTATTAAAAGAAATGGGGTACTGAAATTTAGCAGAATGGCCTGTGAAAGGAGAATCATAAATCATAATGGACAAAAGTAAACGTAAAGAACTTCAGGAGCAATATAAGCAGCTCAAGACGTACATGGGTGCTATTCAAATTACAAACAAAAGAAGCGGGAAAATATTCGTTGACAGCTATCCCAACCTGAAAAATAAATGGATGACTATACAGATGCAATTAGAAATGGGCAGATTTGCAAATGCAGAGCTGCAAAAGGACTGGAAGGAACTTGGAGCAGAAGCCTTCAGCTATGAGGTGTTAGAGCAGAAGGAGTCAGAAGACGTAACCGACGTGCGCTGGGAGCTTAAACTATTGAAAAAGAAGTGGTTCGAGAAATTGCAGCCCTTTGATGACAAAGGATATAATAAGCCACTAACCCATTAAGCCAAGTATAAAGAAACCTTTAGCTTTTATAGCAAGGGTTTCTTTTTTTAGGGATCGTATTTCACTCCGGATTTTATGTGTCGTAATATTATATATGTTTTGTCGCATTTTCCTACTAAAAAAGCTGTTTATTATGTGTTATTTTTATAGCAGATGTCAGAATAACATATATACGGGAGGCACAAGTAAATGACCATTAGAATTGGTAAGCTCAGCTATTGGCATGTGCATGCATGGGATTATACCAAGCAAGCTCAGGAGCATGAAGATACCGTATTAGCTGCAGTTTGGGACGAAAACGTAGAACGTGGGAACAAAGCTGCGGAAAGCTTGAATATTCCTTTTTTTGAATCACTGGATGATCTGCTTGCGCAAGAGGATATAGATGCCGTTATCGTGGATGCACCAACGAATATGCATAGAGACGTAATCGTGGCTGCGGCCAAGGCGGGCAAACATATTTTTACAGAAAAAGTTATTGCCCCAACGTTAAAAGAAGTTAACGCAATTATCGCAGAAGTTAACGAGAACAAAGTGAAGCTAACGGTCTCCTTGCCTCGTTTAAATGACGGCTATACATTAACTATTCAAGAGATTCTAAGTCAGGAGCTGCTCGGCAAGATTACTTACGTTAGAGTTCGCTTATCCCATAACGGAGCAACGGAAAGCTGGCTTCCTGATCATTTCTTTAGCTTGGAGCAATGTGGAGGCGGAGCTTTGATTGATCTTGGCTGTCATCCCATGTATTTGGCGAAGCTTTTCTTAGATCAAGATGTGACTGGGGTTAGTGCTAATTTTGGGTATGTAACCGGTAAAGAAGTGGAAGATAATGCTGTAGTGACATTATTTACGGATTCAGGAGCAATTGGTGTGGTGGAGGCTGGTTTCGTGAATAGTCATTCGCCGTTTACTATCGAGGTGCATGGAACTGAAGGAACGCTGCTTTACGGAACACCAGAGAATAAGCTTCTTCTTAGAACGAACAAATCCACAGATAAAGAAGAAGGCTGGAAAGAAGTAGCCTTGCAAAGCAATCGTGAAAGCGCCTTCCATCAATGGGTTGATCATATTCAAAATAATACACTCGCCACTCAAAATGTTGAAATGGCAGTTGAGCTTACCAGATTAATGGAGGCGGCGAACCGCTCGGCTAAAGAAGGCTGTGTAATTCCGATTGGGAGGACTTAACGTTGAGCAGCTTTCCCTATGAGATGATGTTTGAGAAGCAGGACATGCTTGAAAGATTGGATATCACGATTCTATGGGGACATTACGAGATTACAGTGTTTAGATTTCATTTGACATCTTTTCCACCGGGCAGAGTAGTCGAGTTCCATAATCATTCTGAATTTGAGTTTCATTTCATTCCGCGCGGGAAGGGAGAAGTCATTCTTGGGGATCAAAAGTATCCTCTGTCAGAGGGAATGTTTTATCTAACCGGACCAGGTGTTATGCATCGTCAAGAGGCAGCTGCAGATGAATCCATGGAAGAGCTATGCCTGCATGTTGACATCAAGAAGAGGATCCGGGATGATGCTGATCTTTGGGAGGTTGCGGAAGCTGAGACCTGTGTGGAGAAGCTGAAGTGTTTACCCTTGGTCCCAGCACAAGATTATCACGGGGCTATGAAGTGTTTTCGAGAAGCGTACGAAGCATGCGATGGGAAGTTGACCGGATATTATACTTCAATTAAGCATCTCGTGATTAGTATTTTATTAAAGGCCGTTAGAGCGTATGATTCAGGCGGGATCCGCACGGAGGCGCCGGTTAGAGATATGCTGACTTACCGGTATCAATACGCAATGCAATATATGGAAGCGAATTATTCAGGAACGGTTACCTTAGAAAATGTTGCGGAAAAGCTGAATATTAGTTCAAGGCAGCTGCAGCGGGTGTTTAAGCAAGTAAATGCAGAACAATCATTCAGTAGGGCGCTTGAGGACATCCGATTGCAAGCGGTCTGCCGCAAGCTTGAAGAAAGCAATTATCCGATAGAACAAATCGCACAGTCGGAAGGGTTTACCAATGCTACCTATTTGCATATTGTCTTCCGCAAGCGGTTAGGCATGACACCGGCAACTTATCGAAACAGCAAACAAATCCATTAGAGGTGAGGGTGAAGGATATGAGTAAGGTTTTTCGTGTAGGGATTATTGGATGTGGTGGTATTGCGAATGGCAAACATCTTCCAAGCTTGAGCAGACAAAGTAAGGTTGAGATCGTGGCTTTTTGTGACATTATTAAAGAACGTGCTGAAGAAGCAGCGGAGAAATACGGAAATAATAAAGCTACTGTCTATACGGATTACACTGAACTATTAAAAGATCAATCCATTGATATTATTCATGTGCTTACGCCTAATGATGTCCATGCGGAAATATCAATCGCTGCACTAGAAGCCGGAAAACATGTGATGTGCGAAAAACCAATGGCTAAGACAGCGGCAGATGCCAAACGAATGGTTGAAGCAGCGAAACGTACAGGCAAGAAGCTGACCATTGGATATGACAACCGATATAGAGAAGACAGCTTATATTTGAAAAAAGCCTGTGAGTCCGGAGAGCTTGGTCATATCTATTTTGCAAAAGCACATGCCATCAGACGGAGAGCCGTACCGACCTGGGGAGTATTTCTTGATGAAGAGAAACAAGGCGGCGGTCCGCTTATCGATATCGGAACTCATGCGCTGGATCTAACCCTTTGGATGATGGATAACTATAAACCTAAAGTCGTGCTTGGCACTAAATATCATGAACTTTCACAAAAAGAAGAAGCCGCCAACGCCTGGGGACCGTGGGACCCTAAAAAGTTCACCGTGGAGGACTCAGCCTTTGGAATGGTCGTAATGGAGAATGGCGCAACAATCATGCTGGAAGCGAGCTGGGCTCTGAATTCACTAGACGTACATGAAGCGAAATGCAGCTTAAGTGGGACGGAAGCAGGCGCAGATATGAAGGACGGACTTAGAATTAACGGAGAGAAATTCAGCAAGCTGTACACTAATAAAATTGAGCTTGGGGCAGGCGGCGTTGCCTATTATGAAGGAAAAGCTGAAAGTGCTCCGGATATAGAATTAAGAAAGTGGATTGAAGCGATTGAACAGGATAAGGACCCGGTTGTAACTCCTGAACAGGCTTTTGTTGTTTCGCAAATATTGGAAGCTATTTATGAATCGGCGCAGACCGGCAAGGCTGTGTATCTGGATTAGATTTTGACAACTATAGCGATTTAGAGTAATATCCACTTGTGATTTAATTATAGGGATCTGAGACAAGACTCTCTCTTTACCGGGAGAGTTTTTTTGTTTTTTTACTTGTTTAGACTCTGGGTAATAGGGGTGGAAATCGTGGATACTATTGATCGCAATCATGTGCTTATTGTGGAAGATGACGATAATATTAGACGTTTTATATCTATAAATTTAACGAATAACGGGTTTGTGGTTAGTGAAGCTGCTTGTGGAGAAGAAGCATTGCAGAGCTTTGAGGTGAGCCGTCCAGATGTTCTGGTTCTGGATATCATGTTGCCTGACTCTAATGGGTTCGAAATATGCCGAAAGCTAAGAGAGAAAGACGCTGGGGTCATCATCATTTTCTTAACCGCACGTGGACAGGATTTGGACAAAATCAATGGCCTTGAAATGGGTGCTGACGATTACATTGTTAAACCTTTTAATCCATTAGAATTGGTAGCACGTATTAAAGCGATTTTGCGCCGTACAGAATCAGCTCTCAAGCCGCAAAAAACGATACTTCAAGCTGGACCGATTCGGCTGGATCTGAATGCAAACAAGATGTTTAAGCAGGATGACAGCATTGAATTAACTCCGAAGGAATTTCAGATGATGAAGACCTTTCTGGAGCATCCGGATACAGCACTCTCTAGGAATGAATTAATGAATCTTGTCTGGGGAGAGGATTATATTGGAGATCCTAAGACGGTAGATGTTCATGTGCGTAAGTTAAGAGAGAAAATTGAGGTTGATCCTTCTAGTCCGCTTTGGATTGAGACGGTATGGGGGCTCGGATACCGCTTTAGAAAGGATGGTTGAAGAATGGGGATTCAGAAAAGATTAGTAGGAAGCTATTTTGTAGTCATCTGTCTTACTGTGCTCATTCTTGAAATCATTCTTAATGTATCTGTGCGATATTATTATTTTCATAACATAGAGGAAACCCTGATGAATCAAGCAGAGCTATCGGCTTCTTTTTTTCAGCAATACTTTGGGGACCAGGATCTGGAGGAACAATCGGATAGGTTACTGAAGGGTTTTGCGAGTCATTCCGATGCACAGGTACAGATTATTAATGTTGAAGGCCGGCTGTTGCAGGATTCAAATGGACTTCAAGGCGATCTTACTATGACTGAGTACATAGATGTGCAAGCAGCAATAAAAGGGCAGCCCGGCAGTTGGAAAGGTGCGGACCCTAACACAGAGGAAGCGATTTACGCGGTATCCTATCCTTTACAAGCGAATGGAAACATCGTGGGGGGAGTCAGATTTATCACGTCCTTAACGGAAACTATACATACAGTTAAACAGATTACGGTTTTACTGATCGGGGTGGGGATCATCGTCATTGGCATTGTCACCTTACTTGGATTATTACTGTCTTGGACCATAACCAGATCCATTAAAGATTTGAAGCAGGCAGCAGACCAGATGACCGAAGGTGATTTCAGCATCAGAGTGCATAAGCGCTATCAAGATGAGCTGGGTTCATTGGCGGATACGTTAAATATGATGGCAAGCCGAATCTCCAAGAGTGAACAGCTTAAGAATGATTTTATCGCTTCCGTATCCCATGAACTGCGAACGCCCTTGACCTCGATCAAAGGTTGGGCAATTACCTTAAAGGCGAGTGAGGTGAGTAATCAACCTCTGTTTTATGATGGGCTTGATATTATTGAATCCGAAAGTGACAGGTTAACTCATATGGTGGATGAATTATTGGATTTCTCCAAGTTGGATAACGGAAGAATCGCCGTTCACTTCACATCTGTGGATCTAACAGAACTACTGCAGCATATCGGCAGACAACTTACCCCTAGAGCGACCCGACAAGGCATCTCACTAGATGTAAAAATAGAAGAACATCTGCCAGTGATTCAAGCTGACGAGAATCGTGTGAAGCAAGTCATGATTAATCTCATTGATAATTCACTCAAATTTACTGGTTCATCAGGTCGAATCTTTATCACCGCTCATACGGTTCCAGGGAAAGTCGTGATTTCTGTAGAGGATACAGGCTCAGGCATCGCTGAGACGGATTTAGAGAATGTGCGGCAAAAATTCTACAAAGGGGATCAACAGGCTTCGGGCAGCGGCTTGGGATTATCCATCTCGGAACAGATCATTAAATTGCATCATGGAGAGCTGCGAATAAGCAGCACTTTAGGCAAAGGAACGATTGTCCAATTTGACTTACCGATAGAATAAGAATTCAAATTTAACTATTTCATAACCACTTTCATCTCTTTCACAGATAAAATACTATATATGCGGACAAGCGAGGAGTCGATGATCCAAATGCCGAGCAAATTCATAAAAAGAGGTACCCTATTGACAACTTTATTTTTGCTCGGAGGATGCGGAGTCCCGGCGACACCCGGAGAGCTGATTAAACCTCCATCATCAGAAGCAAATCTGCAGCGAGACAAAACGAGCCAGGAATTTATTAAGTGGCTTCCAGACAAAGCTCAATTGATAACTCCGATGAAGGGACAAGAAGATAATGCCATCTCCTTTGGCGATATGGATGGAGACGGAATCGACGAAGCTGTAGTTGTGTATGAGTACAGTAAAAACAAAGGATACACTATAAAAGCAATGTTGTTAAGGCAGGAAAATGAAGCTTGGCAGAAGATTTCCGAGGTTGAGGGGTTTGGGTATGGTCTAGATTATGCCGGATTCTTTGACGTTGATGAAGATGGCCATAACGAGCTTGCACTGGGCTGGTCATTGGGTGAGGCAGGTAATGGTATGGATATTTATACGCTAAGTGAAGATAAACTTAAGCTGTTATCGAAGAAGGCGTATCAGGGCAAATATGATCTGAGGTAATCATTCAACCTAATCATCCGTAGCGCTTCAATGTGAAAAAAAAAGTAAAAGTGCTCAGCGGATTATTTGTAATACCCATTTTCATGCATATAACCCGTACACAACAAGAAAACTACAGAAATTAAATAGAGGTTGTAAATGCTTGTCTCTACCAAAATTGCAAAGCTGGACAGATCCGTACTTTTTCTCACCACCTGCTTAGTTGGCGTGGGTACTGTTGCTATTTATGAAGCGACTACAGATACGCGGTTAGACGGTCTTTACATAAGTTATTTGTATTTATTTGCTTTATTTTGCCTACCCATGTTATTCATTGCTTTGGTAGATTATAAGATTCTATTAGGCAGGTTAGCGTATCTCTTTTATGGCGTAGGCATAGGTTTACTAGTACTAGTCAAGCTGGTTGGAGAAAACCTCAATGGTGCTGTGCGTTGGTTAAGTATTGGGAGCTTTCAGCTTCAGCCCTCCGAGCTGGCTAAAATATGTACGGTGTTGCTCATTGCTCATCTATTAGGTACACGAGAGGGCCAGCGGCTGCGGTTTTTTCAAGATTTAGTGCCGGTCTGTTTCGTTTTTTTAATTCCTTTCATTTTAATAATGGATCAGCCCGATTTGGGTACAGCACTCGTATTTGCTGGCATATTACTTAGTATGCTGTGGATTGGTAACATCCGTGCTCTATATATGATTCTGATCCTTGGTGTTGTGATTATTTCGATCGGCACGATACTATGCCTGTATTATGCTAACTTCGACCTGTTATCCAAGATTGTCGAGCCCCATCAACTGTCACGAATCCAAGCCTTTTTGGACCCGCAGAGCGATCCTGATAAATCTTGGCATGTAAAAAACGCAATGATAGCCATTGGCTCCGGGGGATTATCGGGCAGTGAAGGTATTTTTTTGCGAAAAGGATATATTCCATATGCGTATTCCGATTCGATCTATGTAGTCGTCGGGGGAAAATACGGTTTTATAGGTTCATCCGTGCTGTTGATGCTTTATTTGCTGCTCGTGTACCGAATGATCTTTATTGCACTGGATAGTAGGGACCGTGCGGGTACCTATATTGTCACCGGGTTTATCGCTATGTTCATCTTTCAAGTTTCCGTTAATCTTGGGATGCATATTGGGTTACTGCCCCTAACGGGGATTTCATTGCCTTTTATTAGTTATGGAGGCAGCTCGTTGCTAACTAATATGATAGCGATTGGCATAGTGCTAAGTGTTAAAGTTCATAAGGATGAAAGTGCTGATTGAATAAGCTATTGGAACTGAGTGGAGGAAATTATGTCTAACAAACGCAAGTGGACAACAACCCGTAAAATTCTGACGAGCATTGGTCTTGTCTTAGGCGCAACTATTATAGGGATTGGAGTATATGCAGGGTATTTATACAAAAAGACGGATGATGCGATACAGCGTATGGCAGCTCCAGTCACCATCCAACCCACTGCTGCTCCAGAGGAAAAAAAGGAGACGGTATCGGTTGAACCAATGATTTTTCTGCTTGCCGGGGTAGATAGCCGGGACGGTGGCGGTGGGGTAATGAATACTGATGTTCTGATGCTTGTCAGCTTCAATCCGGACACGAAATCGACGAGTTTCTTATCTTTACCCAGGGATTTGTTGCTAAAACCTAAATCGTTACCTTCCCGTAAAGCCAATTATTATTATGCTTATCATTACATAAAAGACAAAACAGAGGCTATTCCGAATACAAAAGAGTTTTTCAGCAATTTGCTCGGTCTGCCGATTGATCACATGGTTGTGGTGAATTTTGATGTGTTGCAGGAGACCGTGGATTTGTTTGGCGGACTGACTATAGATGTAGATATGGATATGAAATATACCGATACGGCAGATGGTACACACATCGATTTAAAGAAAGGCTTGCAGAAGCTGGATGGCCAACAAGTTCTTGATTTTGTGCGGTACCGTAAATCGAATCAAGGAACGGCTGAATCCTCCGATTTCCAGCGTAATGATCGGCAGCAGCAAGTAATCAAGCAGATCCTGGATAAGCTAGGGAATTTCCAAGGCGTGTCCCAATGGGGAAATGTATTGGATATCATTGGTGAAAATGTGAAGACGGATATTCCTCAAGCAGATCTGCAGCAGTGGTTATTCAACTTCCCTAAACTTAAACCAGAGCATATTAATTCCTTACATGTGGAATCTCTTTGGAAGAGTCCGTATGTCTATGTGAATAAAGAGGATCTAAAACAAGCACTTACTACTCTGAGTACGGAAGCAGGCGTCAGCTCCGAAAGCTCATTACACTTGGAGAATGTTGGGACGGTGGATTAACATCTATAAACCTGCTCTTAAGAGCAGGTTTTTTTGTTTGTTCTACTATAAATCCCGCTAACCAGTAAAGTAATCCGCCAAGAGGTAGAGGCCTGACTTCCATGCATAGTACCATAAACACAGCGATTATAACGAATCGTATATTGTTTCTGGTTTACTTGAGAGGAGAAGGGAATTTTATGAAATACAGACGGGGTATTATGTTTCTAATCGTACTTACAGGAATGATCTCAATAGCTGCTTTTAATCCGATTATTGGTCCGCTTGCGCGAAATTTGGGGCTGAGTGATTTTCAATCAGGATGTTTAGTATCGGTGGCGGGGTTATGTTGGCTGCTCGGAGGATATTTCTGGGAAAAACAAACGTTTATGAGCCGAAAGTGGCTGCTTGCTTCGATTATGTTCGTCTATATGGCCACACTCATTATTTTTGCACTATTGGCTGATTATGCAGTAAATGCACAGAGTAAAGAGAGTCTGTTTTGGAGGTTCTTTTTACTTCGCGCAATCGCTGGCTTTTTCTTTGGAGGAATTCCGGCATTAGCACAAGCTTATGTTATGGGCTGGAGTACAAAAGAAACCCGTACACAAGGAATGGCATTATTTGGTGCGGCCAACGGTCTTGGTTTCGTAGTAGGACCCGCAATGAGTGGAGGAATGGCTTCACTGGGCCTGACCTCACCAATGTACGCGGCCGCTATTTTATTGTTCACCTTGGCTATATTGTTTCTGGTGTTTATTCCTAAAGAAAAGAATATTGAGATTGAGCGGCAGGCGATTTCACTTTCCCCCAATGATCGACGGATACGCCTCTATTTATGGATTGGACTTTTGCTTTCGTTTGCTCTGAATATCGTGCAGGTTACTATCGGATTTTTTGTGCAGGATAGCTTGGGTTACAGTACTCAGCAAGCCACTCAGTTAATTGGAATGGGGCTGGCGATCTCTGGAATAATGGTAGTGCTCTCGCAAATTGTAATCAGTAAGTATCTCAAATGGCATCCTAAAAAAGTGCTGCTCGTGGGACTCTTATTTGTTGCCTTAGGCTTGCTGGGATTGTTATTGTTCATCAGATTTGCGTATGTAGACTTTACATTTTTGGGTATTGGCATCGGCTTTACACTGCTCGGCTACAGTGCGGGTGCTTCAATGGCGGTTCAAGACCATGAGCAAAGAAGCGTTGCTTCCTTTATTGCGGCCCTGCAAGGTGGCGGGTCATTCATAGGGCCAGTTATAGGAACGGCCTTATACACCGTTAATATGGCGCTTCCTTATTCTATCTGCGTACTGTTGATATGTATTGTAGGTCTCGCTAATATGAAGAAAAAAGCGGCGGATCGTGTGGAGAGTTGTTAAAGAAGAAAGGCTGCTCTTAGGAGCAGCTTCAGGCTGTCGAGGGTGACTCGACAGCTTTTTTTGTAGCTTTCTGCTGGCAGTGAGTTTATGTAGAAAATAAGGAGAAAGAGTTTTTTACCTCGTATTGAGCTTCCAGTTAATAGTATAATAAGAACTCGTAGGAGTTATTTCAATATGTTGTAGAGAGGTTATCCACAATAACTTTATACGAATACATACTCATATTTTTTTGAGGAATAAGGAGATGAAAGCATGACTGTAAATACTACAGCGGAACAAATCCGCATTATCGAATACGATTCTTCTTATGCTGGGGCGGTCGCAGAAATGTGGAACCGCAGCAACGAAAGCTGGGGCGGAGGCACCAATCAAAGAACTGAGGACAGTGTGCGCCGTGAGATGGAGATCTCGTCCAATCTTAATGCCTTTCTTGCCGTTGATGGCAAAGAGGTAGTCGGCTTCTGCAGCTTCGCCCACTACCGTCAAGATGAAGGGGCTTTGTATGTCCCGCTATTGAATGTACGCCCCGATTATCACGGATACAAGGTTGGCCGCAATCTGATTCTGAACGCTGTTCGCCAAACAATAGAAGCGGGCTGGCCACGTCTTGATCTGTTCACTTGGGCAGGTAATACGAAAGCCGTACCGATGTATAAGAAATGCGGATTTTTTTGGGAGAAAAATGAAGATTACGTCCATCTGATGAACTTCATTCCAACAGTACTGCAAACGGAAGCACTTGCTCCTTATTTTGAAGAACTGGATTGGTATGCAGACAGTACCCGTGAACTTCCCATCCAGCCAGATGGCCGCCAGGAGCGTGGCTTTGATTTCTTTGATTACACTTGGCAAAAGGGAAAACTCTCCTTGCGGGCGGAATTCGAGAAGACTGGCCGCGGTCTGACCGCTCTTGATACACCAGACTATGAAATCTCTACGGAAATTGATGATCATGATCTTGTGTTTGGTTCGACCTACAAGATTCGCTATCGCATCAAGAATCGTTCGACGTCTGAGCTGGCCATTGAGATCGAAGGCCAGAACGATAAAAATATCCGTTTTGCTCTATCTGCTGCGCGAATACTCGCTCCAGGTGAAACGGTTATCGTGGAAGGTGATTTTGAGCTTGATTCAGTTCGGGAAGAGCAGAACGATAAGAAGACACACCCCGTTGTTATGAGCAAGTGGATCATCGGTGGCAAGCGTGCGGAATTCCGCATTGGCGTTGCTCCTAAATTTCCACTCAAAATGAAGATAGCGCTGCCACACCGGGAACTGTATCTGGGTCTTCCTTCGGAACTGTACCTTAATGTGGAGAATAATTTTGCTGCAGAAGCAGAATTTTCTTTTGATTTGCCCGAAGACGAATTCCTCGTATGGGCGGACCGTACAGTAAGCTTTACTGTTCCAGCTAAGAGTAAGGCTTCTATTCAAGTACCCTATACCCTAACTTCATACGGTCTTTATTCACAGGCTATTGAGGTAACGGCCGTTCCGGTTGGAGAGAAGGCAGTCACCTTCATAAGCAAACTATCCGTTCTAATGAAGGGAACGCATGGCCGCTTTGGCGGGGAAAACGGGGATCAGTGGGTGGCTGTGAATGGCGCTTACTCTATTCATCTTAATAATACCGACAATGGAATGTGGATTGAATATCCCGGCTCGAGCCATAATTTCTGGTTGACCCATCCGAAGTTAGGCAAGCCATTCGCAGAAGAATTCTCTAAGAAACAGGCCAAAGAAGTAAAGATCTATTCTGAAGGGGAGAGCCAGGTTCTCGAAGCTCTTTACGAGTCGGAAGAATTTCCGGGTCTTGAGATAAAAAGAGTGGCTAAGCTATTTGCCAACGGAATCGCTGAGTTTTATAGCGAGGTCTGCAATACCAATAGTGATATCCTGGAAGAAGACATGTATCTGTTAACGAATTTCGGCTTTTTCGGTAAACAGCTCATCTTGCCATATCAGGGCCAATACGTGGACATGGGCGATGCTTACTCAGGCGATCCAAGTCTTTGGGACAGTGCACAAATTACGGAGAACTGGTTGTTCTGCAAGGAAGAGAACGTCACATGCGGAATCTGCTGGGATCCTTCGCTAAAATTGCTTCGTCCGGAATACCCGCTTGGGCTGGAGCATAATCTTGGCCGAATCTCCGCTGGAGATGTCGTACGGACAAAAACTATGGTGTTTGCTCTTAACACCTTCCTTAAGTGGTCGGAATTCCGCGCCTTTGCCCTAAAACAGCAGAATTCGGTCATACCGGTGTTGGATGACCATCTTGAGCTAACGCTCGGCGGTGGAAATCCTTTTGCGGCAGGGGCACTTCATGCCGAGCTAATCGAACGAAAGATGACACCGCTTGATGGAAGCCTTGAATTGTATGTACAGGCTGATGGAGAAGAGGAGCGAAGTGTCGCTGAGATGGAGTTGCAAAGAGGACAAAATTTGCACTCCGCTGGTTTTGAACTCTCTACTGAGGATACAGAATCACCAGAACACAACGAATCTGGCCGTAAGGTCCGGGTCGTCTATCGTGGTGAGGATCGCATTCAAGAGCGAACAGGCCTCTGGTTTCCACAAACGGAAACAAGCGTTGTTTGTGGGATAGAAGAAGGACCTGCGGGTCCCGTTTACACAGTGAGCAACGGAGTTCTATCTATTGCAGCTGCTCCTGATTTCGGCAGCGTTGTGCATTCCTTGAAGCACCAAGGAGAAGAGTGGCTGGACAGCACCTTTCCGAAAGCTGAACCACGTTCCTGGTGGAATCCTTGGCATGGTGGACTCGGTGTGGGTATATCTGGCATAGGCGGATTTAGCCGGTTGCAGGAGCCAAGAAGCGCAGCTTGGACGGAGCAGATGGATGATCACGGCAACGTCTGGAAGGGATTGAGACTGACCACTTCGATGGAGAAGCAGGAAGCAAACCGGGGGATCACGATCAATCAGCATTACCTTATGCTGCCCGGAGTCCCTGTGCTCTGTGTGTTGATTTCAGTAACCAATGAAAGTGGAATGACGCTGCCGCATTATTCGCTATCCGAGGATAGTTACTTTAAGCCTTCACCAATCTATTCGGAAGGCTGGATGGATCTCCCAGAGGAAGGCAACTTCCCTATCGGGAAGGTCGAAGCCCATCTGGAATCCAAGGGACTTATCCGAATCGGTGCAACTTCGCGTAAAGACATGCTGCATGTGGTGCATAGTTATCCTAATCAGAGAGCTATGTCTTACGTGAACAATAAGGTATTCACATATGGTGTGAATCACCATCTACTACTTCTGAACGGAGAAACCGCTTGGACACAGCCGACCTTCATGATCATGGGAGAGCTCGCTCTGGATCCAGAGGTAGTTCGTAATCTTATGAAGGTGACCTTTGCTAGTGTTTCTGACAAAAAGGAGACTATAAATGCCAATCATTGATATTCACATTCATCTGTCGGACATCGATAGCTTTCATCAGACAGCACTGGATCTCTCCAAAGTTGATTACACAGCTGCTGGGCTCAAAGCGGAGTTTGACAAGAACGACGTTGTTCTCGGCATTGGAATGGGGGTCACGGAGCAGACGAAGGGAGCTTTCCCTGACTCTGCCTCTCCCAATCCGATGGGACTCGACTTGGAAGCCAGTGTGCCGCCATTCTTAATGGAATGCGTGGGCATTAATCCGAATATGCTCGGAGGAAAGGATGCTTTGGATGAGCTGGACCGAATAGAGGCAAGGCTGCAAGCTCCTGAGGTAGCTGGTATTAAGCTCTATGCCGGGTACTATCATCATTACGTTTATGACAAAATCTACTCGCCGATCTATGAGCTGGCCGCCAAGTACGGCACGCCTGTAGTTATTCATACCGGTGATACGTATTCGATGAATGGATTGCTTAAGTATGCGCATCCCCTTACCGTGGACGAACTGGCGTTCCAACGGCGCGACGTGAACTTTATGGTCTGCCATCTAGGCGATCCCTGGGTGATGGATGCTGCCGAAGTGGTCGCCAAGAATCCGAACGTCTATGCCGATTTGTCCGGTCTCGTTGTTGGTGATCGGCCTCATTTTGAGCGGTTCATGAATGAACCCCTGTTTATGGATCATTTTCGCCGGGCGTTGGTGTACTCTGATCACTATGAAAAAATGTTGTTCGGTACCGATTGGCCACTCGCGCCTATTGATCTCTATGCGGAGTTCGTCCGCCGGCTTGTGCCTGAGCAGCACCACGAGAAAGTATTTTATGAGAATGCCTTTGCATTATTCCCACGCATCCAGCAGAGAATTGCAGCGCTCTGAGCGGAGCGGGACAGTATATCTGAAGCGCAGGGAAATAATATAATTACGAACAAGCCATCCTTAGTTAGTACTAAAGGATGGCTTGTTTTTACATTTGTATGATGACCATGCCTATTTTTAGATTGAGTTTCCAAATTTTAATCTTCCTTTTCTTTACTTAACAGATCAGCTAGCTCAACCGAATTCTTATTTCTTAAATCCAGCATCTTTTCGCTATTGCTAGCTTTAATCAGGAAACCATCTTTCGTTTTAAAATCCATATAAAGGCTGAATCCGGCCACCTTTGAATTAGCGTAAGTAACAGTCATTCGATAAGTCGGTTCACCCACATCAACAGACCCGCGTACTTTTTTTACAGTTCTTATAGCATCTTCGAAGATTTGAAGGCTTTCACGGTCAGTATAAGTAATTTCTGTTGTTTCGGATGCAAGATACACACTTACGATCTTTTGCGTGGGTCTGACTAATACAAATAATAAAATCAGTAAAATTATCAGTGAAAATGATAGAATACTAAATTTTTTCATAACCTACCTCCTTACTTAAGAATAATGCAGACCAATCACTTAGTTTCCAAAATAGTTATAAATTTCAGCTGAGTGTGCGTTGCTTATCTCATTGTTGGAATCTTATAAAAATTCCTAGGGTTCTATTTATTATTTGCTAATGGACTTGGGAAACCTTTATTAAAATAATAAACGTCTAAGAATGTATACATATTTTAGAAATAATGTGCTTGCTTTTTAATTACACGTTTGTATAATGAATATATTATACAAATGTATAACAAGGAGAAATATGGATGAATAACAAAATCAAACGCTTGCCAGATGCTGAACTGGAAATTATGCTGGTGATTTGGAGAGCCGAGAGTTGGGTTAGCTCCTCTTATATTTTGAATCAACTGGGGGATAAACGTAAGTGGGCGCTTGCAACTTTGATGACAGTGCTGTCACGGCTGGTTGAAAAGGGCTTTCTATCTTGCGAAAAAGAAGGGCGGAGCAACCGTTATCTCGCTGCAATTTCTGAGACAGATTATAAAGAGAGCGAAGGGAAGTCTACGCTTGAAAAGCTGTTTGGCAACTCTGTGCAGGATATGGTGATGTCCTTATACAACGGGAAGGCGATTGATAAAAGCGATCTTGCTGAGTTGCGGGAACTGCTCGATAGAGTAGATAAGGAGGAATCCTGATGATAACAGGTCTTTTTACAGATTTTCTGGTTATTTCTGTGACCCTTAGTTTAGTTATTATCGGCTTAATCACATTAACTCCCTTGTTAAGAAAACATTATTCGGCTAAGTTGAGCTATTGGATATGGTTGATCCTAACCTTGCGATTATTGTTGCCATTCAACTTTTCCTTTACCAATCCTCCTGTGGCGATTCAGCTACCCGAAGGTCAGGCCATAGCAACTGTCTTTCAAAGTTCAGTGTCCCAGAATTTGCAGGCGGATACGCCAGTAATCTCTCAGCCGGTCCAGACAGGGGATGTAAGCCATATCCCTTCTATAATTAATATTTTAGCTTACATCTGGGTTACTGGCGCTGTGCTTTTTATAGGGTATCATTTGCTGAGTTATTTCTTTTTCAGGAAACAGGTGTTACGTTGGAGCAGCCCTCTTCAGAGAGAGGATATGTTCGCCAAGCTCAAACAAGTCGCTAAAGAAATGCATGTAACAACCGCCATTCCGGTTCTGATAAGCAGTAAAGTTCCGAATCCGATGCTAATGGGTTTTTATAAGCCAACACTATTCTTGCCGCATGATCAATATAGTGACGAAGAGCTGGAGTTTATCTTAAAACATGAGCTGGTCCATTACAAAAGGCATGACATCATATATAAGCTACTGCTACTGATTGTGCAGGCACTGCATTGGTTTAATCCATTGGTCTGGTTCATGGCACGCGAAGCTGTCCGCGAAATTGAAATTTATTGTGATGACACCGTTGTACGTAAGCAAAATGCGGCATATCGAAAGAAATACTGCGCAGCCATTTTATCGGTTATGCAAAGTAATGCTACACGGCATGTAGCTTTATCAACGAATTTTGCAGGAGGAAAACACTCGATGAAGCAGCGATTTGGCAGTATTTTAAATATGAAAGAAAAACGAAATGGAGTAGGCGCATTTCTTGCGGTCTTAATGGTGGTTGGTGTAACAGCAGTGCTAGCAGCCTGTACCAACCTAACCGGCCAATCTACAGATACGGCGGCGCTCAAACCAGGTACTATTTATTCCTACAGCTCTAGTGGCGAACAAGTGGTTGTGCATGACGCTGGGAATGCGTATTCCATGGACGAGGATGGTAATGTCTCTGTCTCCTATCGGAAAGGGGAGATCCAAGCGCAAACGCCTTTAAAACTTGATACGACTGGAACAGAAATGGGGATGGGGAGAGCGGATACCGGATTTTATATCTCCGAGGACAAAACTGCAATTGTATATGGATTTGCGGATGGTAAAGAATCCCCTCTACATGTATTAATCAGTGATGACATGGGGAAATCGTGGAATAACTACAACATTGCAGGTGCAAAGGGTTATGACGCCAAGTTCATCGGGTTTACCGACAAACAAAATGGATGGATCGTCTCCGGAGGTTCTGCAGGCGTGGGACGCTCATTAAATTATGTATACCAGACCTCTGACGGCGGGAAGACATGGACGGAGCTTGGAAATCCTAACGATTTATACGCGGAAAGTTTAGCCGGGGCAGGGTTTTCTAACAAGGATATCGGATTCTTAGGGTTCAGATATTATGAAGATAATGGGCCTGTTATTTATTGGACCAAAGATAAGGGGCAGTCATGGGAAAAGCTCGTGGTATCCCTTCCGGAAACCTTTAATGAATATCAAAAAACGCCGCTTTCACCTATTTTTAATGGAAAAGAAGGATTGTATCCTATTCTGCTCAGCAAAGAGGGCAACACTGTAGGTACCATCTATCTGTCGAGTAAGGACAACGGCCTGAAGTGGACGTATGATCCAGCATATGATCAAATGGGCGATTCTAAATAGAAGCAAGTGGAGCAGGGGGTGATCTACAAAGATCTCGCCCCTTTTTTATATGGAGAGCGGACGAATTTAATATGTAGCGGCTTTTAATTGTATTTTGTACAGCTATTTTCGCTCGAAAAACTCGCTCATGAAGATAGTTGTATTTTGTACAGCTATTTTTTAGTTTTTTGCCGCTAAAGCTGATAACTGTGATTTTTAATTGTATAGAATACAGTTAAAGTGAGAAGTTAGCCTTTTACAGACGAAATAAGTGTATAGAGTGCAGTTATCTCATAGGTTGCATAAAGTTACAGCGATAAAATATACGGGGAGAGGATAGCGGAAGCAAGCTGCTGTCAGTGAAGAAACCAAGCTGCTATCAGTGAGGAAAGCGAGTTGCTGTCAGTGTGGAATGGATGCTCGATCGTAATTCGGCTGGACATTGGAAAATTCTATGGATTTTTCTCCGAGGGTTGCCCAAAGAAGACATTAAAGTCGGATAGCTACGATTTATGAATATCTGCTTAAACAAACCGCTACAAACCAGAAACACCAGGCAGAGCTTCTCCAATAATCGGATAATCCATGCCTGGTTGTCTTTTTACTATTTTTATAATAACGAGACTTTATTTGAATCTATCATAATCTGCTTTCGTACGACGCCTCGTCACCGATAAAAGAGGAATAAATTACTTTTTCCAGCCTCCACCGCTATGTGAGGAGGACTCTACATAGTCTACGTTGATTTTGCCGGTGCTTGTTCCTACCTCAGTGTTGAAATTATATTGTCGCAGGTTCCAATCCTCGAAGGTTCCCTGCCAGTCATTATCTACGATGAAGGTGTAACGTGTTGTGGCGGAATTAGTGCCTCGAATATGAGAGCAGACTGCTCGTGATCCGTAGATACCCATTTTATAACCTTTGGAATTTTTAGTACTGCTGTCTAGCACTGATTTTATGCCTTGAAAATAAGGTACTATATTGTTTGTGATTTCGGTAGAGGTCATATCGCGGTCTATCGCAAAATAAATCGGAGTGCTGCTGGTTTGTCCCAAATCACTTGCTAAGCCTACAGCCGTTTCAGTATCTTTAACCCCATTGGCTTTCGTAAAATGATCGAGCGATTTGCTGATTTGATAAAGGGATATGATATATAATCCCCCATCTGAAATCCGTGTAATCTCAGCTGAGGTGAGACCATCCTGGTATCCTTCCACGCGATTTAAATATCGGCAAACGAATGTGAATTTATTATTTTTAAGTGTAGTTAATCTTGCTGCTGTTACATTTGTAGCTGTATCACAACCTAAAGCCATTGTAATTGCCTTCTTTCAATTTTTTTGTTTAAGGTTTGGCGCCAACCTCCCTATCAATTTATGAGAAAACTTTCACAGATTCTTGGGGGAACAACGAAATGAGAGAAAAAGAGACAGATGAGAGGGTGAATAGAAGGAGAGACTTTGATCTTAGAATTTACTATTATTGTTAACTTCTAGGAACCTTTGGAATTAAACTGCATCTATACCCTATGAAGAATTTATGATTTTCTAACATGGAGGTTGATCAAGACATGGATAAAAGATGGTTGCTAGCTCCAATACTTGTTGCATCATTGCTTGCTGCTCCAGTTGCGAATGCGGCATTGCCCGCTTACTTCACTTTCATTATGGATGGAGGCGGGAAAGGTACGAGCGCTGCACTAGTAAAGGATGGGATTACTTATGTTTCAGCCAGTCACTGGGAAGCGGCAGGACTTAAGGTTGTATGGGTTAAATCGCATCAAAGAGCGGAGTTTACTGGATGGGGAAAAAAGATAGCCGTTCGTATTGGAAGTAAACAGGGGGTCCTTGATGGTAAATTGGTAAGTGTAGAAGGTGTTCCTTTTGAAATTAATGGTCAACTCTATGTACCTGCCCGTTTTCTTGTAAATTCATTAGGAGGAACAACGGTCAGCTGGGATGCGACGAAGAGGATATATACAGCAACTGGGCTATTGAACTATGCTAGTGCCAGCGCACAATTTGCTGGATCTACTTATACAGTGGATAAAAAAACAGGGGGTTTATATCTAACAGATTCCGCAGGACAAACTCGCTTGCTAACGAACCTTGGTTCGCAGTTATTCGATGCTGTTCAATTCGATTTTCAGAAGACGCCGAAAGGTCTAATCTATCTAACCGTAACAGATGTTTACGGAGAACCACATATCAATAATAAATGGTATACGATGATTATTAAGGATGGAATGGTCATTCGGCACGCAAGTGTAGGGTACCATCTTCGTTATGGTGACAATGTGAAAATAGCTGGCGATCAGCTCCTGCTTACCAATGGGAAAATATTACGATTAATTGAAGATGGAACAGGGAACGTAAAGGAGACGATTAATCTGAACACCCTAGGTGGTAATTCGGGTAATTATTTAGTGGAGGGAATGGACGAGGATTTTCTGCTGATTCGGTCCAATCAGCAAGGTTTCCTCATGATGATAGATCGTAAAACAGGTGCCAAAACATTGTTGTACAAGGCACTTCTTGACGTAGAACAGCAAAAATATGCCGAAACAAACGACCTTCCTTTTTTTGGAGACAATCTGAAATTCCTGAAAAGAGAAGGGGATGCCCTGCTTTTTAATAATGAATATGTAAAAGACGGTAAGGTTTATAAGTTAATGCTGGACGGTTCATAATGGGGAGGCTGAGTATTATCTCCGCAGGTTATCATAGTAAGATTTGATCCCAAGGTTTAAGAACCTTCCTTTTTTTGCTAACTAGAATAATATAAGATCATGCTTAAACGGGTCAATGATTGTCCTGGATTATAATATACATGGGGTTTGTCTGCGTTAAACGTGATAGAATCACCAGATTTTAATAGATATTCATCATCATCGACACGCAAAGACAATTCACCATCAAATACAGTGATTAATTCTTCAGTTCCTTCCATATGTGGATTGGCATCAAGGTATCCACCCTCGTCTATCTCAACCGTATAACCCTCAAATCGTTTGCTTTCATCAAATGGGAAAGAGGGATACACCCGATATTTTCCGTTGTCTTCAAGCAGTGGCTGAATTTCATTTCTTAATACAACTCTTGTGTCAGGCTTTGGGTAATCTATCAGCGCAGAAAATGAAGTTTTTAATCCATTGGCGATCTTCCAAATGGTTGTAATGGTAGGTGCCGATTCGCCTCTTTCGATTTGACCAATCATTGTTTTGCTTACTCCTGTTAATTCAGCCACCTTTTCCAGGCTTAAATCTTTACTTCTTCTAATCTTTTTTATATTCTCCGCAATGATTTGATTTATCTCTTCCACGGTAATTCTCCTATCCCTATTTACTTTATAACGACCAGGATATACAATAAAACGCACATAAGGACGTTATAGCGTCTGATAAATACATTATAACATACAACGAGGTGTAATTCAGTGATTGTTTCTTTGTTTTTATATGCATTTGTGGCTAGCTTTACTCCGGGACCTAATAACATTATGGCAATGACTTTTGCAAACCAGTTTGGTTTACGAAAAACAATGAGATTTTGTTTAGGAGTGGGCACAGGTTTTTTCGTGATCATATTGTTATGTTGCTATTTTAATATACTTCTGATCAATTTTATCCCTAAGATTGAATCTAGTATGGCTGTGATAGGCGGAGTCTACATGTTTTATTTAGCATTTAAAATTATTACAAGTAAACATCAAGAAAGTGATGGAAGTGGCGATAAACACAACAGTTTTATTGCGGGTATGCTTTTACAATTTATTAATCCTAAAGGGATATTATATGGAATCACAGTTACATCTACATTTATTCTTACCTCTCATTCTTCCTATTTTAACTTATTGAGTTACTCTATAGTCTTAGCTTTCATCGGTTTTATGGGCACTTTTAGTTGGTGTTTATGTGGTTCTCTTTTCAAAAAGATGATATCTAGATATAGAAGTCAATTTAATATACTTATGGGATTGTTGTTAGTGTATTGTGGAGTTTCGATAGTGATAGGATGAATGAATGGAGCCCCATGTCAATAACGCCATAACATTGAACCGGCTTGATAACCTGACCCCAATGTCCAAAATAATAAGTTGTCGCCACGTTTGATCAAACCATGTTCAATAGCACAATATAAGGCCAGAAAGGGACTGCTTGTGCCTGTATAGCCATATTCGTCGGCTACATAAATAATTTTATGTTGATCCAGGTTCAGCTTAACTTGAAGTAATTTAATATTAGCCAATGTAAATTGTGAAAAACAAAAAACTTGTATATCCTCGAATGTTAGGTGATGTTTGTTTAATAATTCAACAATAGATGCTTCCGCAAATCGTACACTGTCTATTCCGCTGAATCTCCCCCAGTGTAAGTAGCGGTGTTCAGCCCCATCACGCAAAGACTTAGCCAATCCTTGAGCGGGGTACACAATTTCTTCTGTAAAACGGCTGTCCGAAAGATACCTTACGTCAATTAATCCACTCTCTGAATGATCTTTTTCTAAAATGAGGGCTACGGCGGCATCGCCAAAAATTGAATATGTTATTGGATGTGAAGGATCAGCCCATAAATTTAAAAAATCCGAACCGATAACCAACGCTCTATCTCTATCAGGATCATCGTATAAAGTACGAGCAGCCTGTTCAACCGCAATAAACATTCCTATACAATTACCATTCAAGTCATAGCAAAGCGTATCATCTTTACCTTTGATAGCTTTGTGAATAAGCAATGAATTCGTAGGTGATAAATATTCCGGAGTTGAGCTGGAAAAAAGAATCAGGTCTATATCTGCAGATTTCAATGATGCAGCATCAATTGCCTGTTGAGCGGCATTAATCGCCATCGTCAACGAGTTCTCCTTCGTTCCTTCAATAACATGGCGGTTTTTTCTGCCTGTCTTTTTAAGAATCCGCTTAATATCTATACCTTGCTTTTGAAAATGGTCAATAAAATATTGGTTGTTAATCACTCTTTCAGGACAATAAATGGAGACTTGTTTTATCGAGATACCTTCTAACATAGCATGATCACTCCTTGTAATAATTTTGCAATCACATTACATTAAGTAATCTAAAAGTATCTATTTACCTAACAACGCCTGCTCATTTCTATAAGCTTGTTTGTCCAAATCTTATTTGATGTTATACTTTATGATCTTAACAAAGCATAACATTAATTAGCAAAAAATTCTATAATTTACTATAAATGTAACTATATCGACGCATCTAAAATATCCACTAAGATTAAGTCCACAGCAACCATGTTGCGAGTGGACTTTTTTGCTTTTTATATTTTTGAATTAGGGATGAATAAATCAGGGGTACTTTACAAAAACTTTATTCGATTAAGTCACTACTTTGCCAAATCAGGAGGGGTTCTAATTAAACCATTTATCGTAATAGTAGCGCTATTACTCGTTACTGCTTGTTCGGGTAATCACTCGGCCAACAACCAAATGACAACTCAACAAACGAAGGTTGACAATCATGCTCGTAAAACTGCCTCAAGTTCAACTTTAACGCAAGCATCTTCCATTTCCACGGAGAATGCAGGGAATTCAACAATTAAGACTAAACAAGTTCCTGGCGATGTAACGAAATGGCTGGATGGGTTCATCCGTACCAATCCACCTACAGGAAGCACAACAGATCAAACAACGTATCCGCAGCAATCGGCCAAACCACAATATTCTGCAAATCCGCAACATTCTGCTGTCCCACAGAAGTCTGCAAATCCACAACCATCCACCAATACATCCCAATCGGTACAGCAAGTATTGGATCTGGTGAATAAAGAAAGAACGAATGCAGGCTTGAAGCCTCTTAGCTTAAATAGCGAACTTTCGAAAATGGCTTTGGCTAAAGCGCAGGATATGTATGACAATAACTATTTTGACCATCAGTCTCCAACGTATGGATCTCCGTTTGATATGATGAAAGCATTCGGGATCTCATACAATTCAGCAGGGGAAAATATCGCCAAAGGTCAGTCGAGCGCAGAAGAAGTAATGAACCAATGGATGAACAGTCCTGGTCATCGTGCCAACATCCTGAATAGCAGCTTCACAGAAATTGGAATAGGTTACTATAACAGCGAGTGGGTTCAAGAATTTATTGGTTAGAGCGAGTAATGTAATAAACTTAACAGGGGTGTCCTAATAAGCTAAAGGTGGCTGTTGGGCATCCCTACTTTGCTTCGTTTGATCCAATAACAATTGTACAGACCAAGCCCATCGGACACAGCTGACCTTAAACGCGTCATTGGTCCATATTTTGCATCCTAGCGGACTGTATAGCAGCTATTCCCACAAAAAAACACTCAATATGAGTCTTTTTATATGAGATAGCGTCAGTGGAGTCCGAAACTCTGCTCCACAGGCCAAAAAATTGGGAATAACGTCCTCTGGGTCCGGAAATCTCAGAATCTTCAATCGCGATGGCAAGCAATTATGTAGAGTAATACTTTTACTGGCGGGCTGGATTCAAGAAAAGAAGAAGCTGAAGTCTGCGAAATGAGATAGGGGATATTGAATCCGTTTAGAACGGGTTATTTTTTGTGTTGACTTATATGATAACGAATAAAAGTGACCAATAGAATCAGAAGAAACGGCAGGATGTAAGCTAGGTTAGTGATCAAGGGCCATGTAGTATTCACGATTTCCTCAAGCTCAGACTCCTGTGAGTAAGTCGTTACAGATAACAGCAGGCAGACAAAAGCAAGAGGGAAAACAATTAAGCGTTCATCCTTCAATCTCAGAAGCTCCTTTAGTACTTTAATAAGAATAAGCAGCAGGATAGAAGCCTTGAAATAGAACCCGATAATGAGTGAAAAACCAATCACGGATTCGATTCTTTCAATGGTTTCCTGAAAATAAATGAGTCTCGCCAACTGATATAATGAATATTTCAAGCTGCCGGACAGTGGTCCCAATACCATAATACTGCTAATGACAGAAGCAATTAACGTCAGGGCATTGATGATGAGTGCAAGATACATCTGTTTTCCCAGTTTAGAATTGTCTTCTTTACGCACGAACGGTAAAATCATCGAAAAAACGATAAGCTCGGAATAGGGAAAGCCATAGACTACATATGCAGCACTTAGGATAGGCCTAAATCCATCAGGCATGATGGGCAGTAGGTACTCGGGATGATACAACCCTGCTACGAGTATCCAGACTAAGATGATAAATCCGAACATTAGTGACATTAGGACGGCTGCCATGCGGGCAATCACTTCAATTCCAGCTAGAGCTGTCATCGCAATGGTAATAAAAAACATGGTATTTACTGCGTAAGTGGGCGTTTCTTTTAACATCGTGCTTTTGAAAAAGGTTCCGATCTCAATTACAATTCCAGCGACATTCCAAAACAGTACACAAGTGAAAGGAATAAGGAGGACGAGGGTCAGTCCGTTTCCAAGTACGGAGCGGCTTTGTTCCACAAGCGAAAGATCTGGCGCTCGTCGGTTCAAATATAGAATACCGGAAAGCAGAGCCATTCCTATGGCCGAGGCGATTAAGAGGGATATCCAGGCTCCGTTGCCGGCAAAGTTAGTTAGTGACGCAGGGACGATAACGATTGAGGAACCGGTCATAAAGAAGAGAAACAGCATGGACATTTGGATCGAACTAACACGTTCTTGCTTATTCATACGTTCCTCCTCATTCTTTAAGCTTATGAAATGGCAGGGTTGATCCAATGGACGATGTGCTCAGCTGGAGCCGTGAATAAATTGAAGATGGAATCTAAATTGGGCCATGGCTTAGCTGCAATAAAGATAAATCCGAGATAAAGTACGGGTAGTAATAATACTCCATAAACTACTCGATCGCGGATGGAGGCTTGCTTAAACCTTGGGATGTCATGGGTTAGCATAGCGGAAGCTAATAAGAGGACGCAGATTATTTTTCCCACCATAGCTACTTCTCCTTTGTTCCAAATATTGTGCCTGAGTTCATTCCAGTGCTTAACACTTTGACATCAACGTTGATATCGAACTGAGTCTGGGCGAATGTATCCTTCCATTGAGGCTCTAGTTGTTTCCACAGCTGCGGATTTTTCCGGTAAATCTGATTGCCAATTCCGAGTGCGTCGATCTTTTTTGTTTTCAAAAACTTGGTTGCATGCTCAACCTGTTGTTCAACCTGAGTTATGATACGCTGCTCAAAAAGCTTCATGTCCTTATTGTTTTTTAAATGTGAGCAACGTAATTCTCCGATCATCCCTTCAATAGCAATGTTTACACCGACGGACACAGAACCGTTTTTTACGATTGGAGTAAGCGTACTGTTGAAGGTAAGCACTTCAAGCGTTTCTTTTTTTCGCAGCGGTACTTCGGTCTCATCCGGGCAAGGAAATTCTAGTACTCCATAGATATATCTATCCGTCAGCATCATGAATGCTTCTGTATCCTTCTCCTTTAGAATGTCAATCATTTTACCGTCATGAATTACAGCCAGCCCAGATATCAATGGTTTATGATCCAAACTGGAATTATGGAGGTAAGGGATGATGGAAGTATTGGAGGGGCTACACATTTGTATAGCCAGCTCATAGAGAGGAATCTTGGAAGTTTTTGCGGCATATAGAGCACCGCTCGTCTCCATTCTCTTATACTGTTGACCAATGGTCTGTTCGATAAACGGGTTGATATCTAAAAATGGTGCCGCAGATTGCTCAGCGATGAGAGGAAGAACAGTACCACGCGGTTCTTGATCCCTGGAGAAAAAATCAAGTACCTCCCGGATGTTCGAGGTTCTGGCTAGTTGCTCCCCGATTAATATGACACGCATATGATCCCATTTGGCTTTTCGGCCAAATTTTGCCGGGATCTCCCTTATTGCTTCAAAAAAGGTTTCTCCACTCGTAACAATATTAATTCCCTTGGACGCTGGATCCCCTGCTTGTCCCATTTCTATTTTGGTGGAAGGATTATAGAAATGTGTCGTGATTACAATCCGATTGTCTTCGCTTTGGTCAATGGCGACCGCCTGCACATACCCATACTCGTCCAATTCTTTATTATCCCAGCATCCGCTAGTTAGAGTGAGTACAAGAAGGGAAATTAGTATGGTAGTAAGCCGCTTCACTATATCTACTTCCTTCCCGAAGTCTTTTTATATAGGTGTCGATTCCGTGGTGAATGAAGCAGCAGTCTTCTCGGAAGTAGAAAAATAGAATCACGTACTCTTTTAAGATCTAACGGAGCTAACGAGTCTAAATACGGTTCTCCTAAAGAGCGCAAGGTAGCCAGATGGAGATAAATTAGAATAAAACCGACCATGATGCCAAGTCCTCCGAATGTTGCCGCGAGAATCATTAAGGGAAACCGTAAAATCCGCAGCGCAATTGCCATATTGTATTGTGGTAGCGCAAATGAGGCAATGCCCGTCAAAGCGACGACAATGACCATGACCGGAGAGGCAATCTGCGATTGAATAGCAGCTTGTCCAATGACCAAAGCCCCAACGATACTGACGGCCGATCCAATCGGTCTGGGTAAGCGTATGCCCGCTTCTCTCAATAGCTCAAAGAAAAACTCCATGATCAAAGCTTCAACCATAGCCGGAAAGGGGATTCCTTCGCGTGTGTTTAGAATGGCAAGCAGCAGAACTGTGGGAATTAGTTCGGAATGGAAGTTGGATAAGGCAATATAGGTACTGGGTAACAGCAGGGCGATGATGAAGGCAGCGACCCTAATCATTCTTATCAATGATGAAAAAATGGTCCGGTAGTAATAATCTTCACTATTCGTAAAAAACTCCATGAAATTCCCGGGACAGATCAGAATGGAAGGACTTCCGTTAACCATAGCAATAATCTTTCCGTCTAGCAGAGCTGTTATAGCTGTATCCGGTCGTTCTGTATAGCGGACTTGTGGAAATGGTGAGTAGAGCGAATCACCGATCCACTCTTCGAGATAGGAAACGTCAAGAATTTCTTCCTGATCAATACTTGCTATCCGTTGTTTGAATTGATTTAATGTTTCTGGTTTGACTACTCCATCCAGATAACCATAGGACAACGTTCTTTGAACCTGCTTACCAGAGGTAAAGAACTCGAACTTAAGATTAGTAGATTTCAGCAAACTACGAATAACACCTACATTACGCTCTAAGCTTTCTATAAAGCTGACGTGGGGACCTTGAACAGTAGGCTCTGAAATGGGCTCAGAGGTTTGGCGCTGTTCTACATCGAAGGCATAATAGGCAACGGCTTTTTGCCAACCTGTAAAGAAAAGGACAACTTTCCCATCAAGAATCCCCTTAATGGCTTGACCGATATTGTCCATTAATTCAAGCAGTGGTGATGAAACACCATTTTTTTCAAAATAGGAGATGACATCTTCAACGGTCACGTCCAAGGTGGGACCCAGCTCATGCGGAACTAAATTCTGCAAGACATCTTTAAAATAATTTGTAGGGTCAGACTTAGTAAGTGTATTGAAATAGACGGATGAGGCTTCATACTTAAGATCCGGGCCATAATGCCATGGAATAACCTTTAGGTCCGAACAATTGGCAAAACATTTATTAATAATCTGTAAGTTGTCTTCGAGAGACGCAGAGATAGCATGGGAAAAAAGATCCTTCATTGAAAGCTCATTTTCGGCTTCGAATTGAGGGTGCATCTTAGGATTAGACGGAGGTGTCTTGGCGTTAAAAAATTTCCTCATGCAATTCTCCTTAAATAAATGAGATGTTAAGTGATTTTTATCTTCTCCCTTATTTAGGAATTTATTCGGAAGGTGGGGATAGATCAAATTTTTCGCAAAAAGAACAATTGGAACTGGCTCAGGGAAGAGATGCGATGTTATAATGAACATAATTTTTTTCAGGAGGTGCTCCTTGTGACTCATTCCATTCGTTTATGGTAATCAGTGGTGCAAGACAAATGGACTCATTCATTTTTTTGAGATAAGGAAATGAGTTTATTTGTGATGTGCCTGTTTCAGTGTGCCTATGCTCATGGAATGAGTTTATTTAAGTTTTTAATCAAAGGAGATGACCTTATGCAAATACAATGGAAAAAAGCCTTCGCCCTTATTTTTAGCGGACAGATTTTCTCGATTCTTACGAGTTCGATGGTTCAATTCGCGGTGATCTGGCACTTAACGGAATCGACAGGGGCAGCGGCAGTTTTGATGATTGCTGGGTTGGCAGCGTTTTTGCCGCAAGCGGTCTTGGGTCCTTTTGTAGGGGTCTGGCTGGACCGTTGGAATCGTAAAATAACGATGATTATTGCTGATAGCGCAATTGCGCTCTTCAGTCTGATATTAGGTATTTATTTCATGTGGGGGGAACCGGGACTTGGCTTTGTGTATGTCATTCTGAGCTTGCGTTCGGCGGCATCAGCCTTTCATGCTCCGGCTTTTCAGGCGGCTGTTCCGTTGATTGCGCCTGAAGAAGAATTGACAAGAGTCGCGGGCTGGCAGCAGATGGTGTTCTCTTTCTCGAATGTAATGGGTCCTGCACTTGGGATAGCGGTTTACTCGGCAACTTCGCTCGGGGCAGTATTGCTACTCGATGTGGCCGGGGCTTTGATTGCGAATCTGATGCTGTTCATGGTGAAGATCCATCAGCCTAAAGTGCAGTCTTCAGCTGCGCCGTCTTTCGTTCAAGAATTCCGTTTGGGTTGGAACGCACTCATTCAAGCGAAACCCATTGTGTTGATTACGGGGGCTACTGCGGTGTTTAGTATCGCATTTATGCCATTGGCGACACTGTTTCCTTATATGACATTGTCTCATTTTGGCCGTGGAGGATACAGTGCCAGCCTGGTGGAAGCGGTGTTCAGCATCGGGATGATTTTAGGCGGTCTGCTATTGTCGATGTTCTCATCTAAATGGAGCGACATTAGCTATATGAGCGTAGGTCTGCTAGTCATCGGTCTTACCTGTGTGGTCAGTGGTTTGATTGGTCCGAATGCATTTGTGATCTTTGCCATTCTCTCGTTCTTGATGGGTAGTGCGGCACCCTTCTTCAATGGTCCCTTCATGGCGATGATCCAACGTTCTTTTGAACCCGAGATGCTTGGGCGTGTCATTTCACTCGTGACCAGCATTATGATGTTGTCTTCGCCAATTGGGCTGCTGTTGGCAGGACCTGTGGTGGATCGATACGGTGTGCAGCTATGGTTCCTCGGTTCAGGAATTGTGGTGATGCTGACCGCTCTGTTTATTTTCATCCAGTTTCGGCGGCTGGCGTCCGCGATTCCGATGAATTGACTAGGGTAAAAACTTCCCTGTAAAAAAGAGTTTATAGGCCGGTCCGAGAGGATCGGCTTTTTGGCGGTTCTTCATATTTTTTCAAATTATAATATGATAGAATTACGTTCACTTGGAGGGATACATAATATGAATCTTCACATTGCTATCTGTGACGATCAGAGGCAAGATGCCTCGCGGTTGGAAGAATTACTCATGAAGCAGATGACCAGCCTGCAAGGGATGACTGCCTCTATTGAGATTTTTGAATCAGGCCAAACCCTGCTTCAGGCAATGACGACTACCGCATACGATATAGTTTATCTGGATATGGAGATGCCCGAGTATAACGGTATAGAAGTCGCAGAGAAGATCCGGCTCAAAGATGCCAGGGTATTAATTATCTATGTCACCAGCCATACAAGTTATATGAGAAGAAGCTTTGCGGTTCATCCCTTTCGCTATCTGCTGAAACCCATTGATGAACATGAACTGCAGACCGCCACAGTCAAAGCCATTCAGCAATGCATGCAAAGAAACAACGTGCTGTCATTCTCAATCCATCATATGAGCTATAATTTAAGGGTAGATGATATTATGTATATCACGGTAGAACGAGGCAAAAAATTGGTCCTTTGTACTGAACAAGGGACTTACTCGTATTATGGCAAACTGAGAGAGCTGGAAGGACAGCTGGGATCACATGATTTTTGTCGCGTACATACGGGGTTCCTAGTAAATTGGCTGTATGTTCGTTCTTTAAGCAAAGAACTTATTCAGCTGAAGAACGGGGTGGAGCTTCCCGTCAGCCGCAGTAGAAGCTCTGATTCTTTACGGTCCTACCATGCCTTTATAGAAAAGAGGCTCTTAAGATAAATGTCTTTCATCCGGGAGATTAGTCCTTACTTTTTTGGTGTATTTATGCTCGTCCTTATATATGTCCCGCAAGGGGTCACATTTTATATTTTTCTCAAGAAATTCCTGATCCTGAGCAGGAGCAAACAGTCATTTATAGGTTGTCTTATTATCTTTTATATAATTAAATCGCTTACCGCTGCTAGCTTACCTCTGGTTGATTCGGTCATCCTTCACCTGCTTGTGTATAGTCTGATTACCATTATTTATTTCCGCGGCAGTGTGCTACAAAAGCTGTTCTTTAGCAGTTTCTATACAGTGTTTACGGTTGTTATTGAGATGCTGGTATGGTATGGGATTCAGCATATCCCACTCAATGCCGAGGGAATAGATACAGTTAATTTCAGGTGGTTAGCTTTTGCTTTCCTATTTGTTGTTTTGCTAAGCATCATGTTATGTCTGCTATTGCTGCGGTTGTTCAAAGTGGACACCACTACGTTACTGTCGAATCAGGATTGGGCTGTGCTGAATCTTGTTTCTGCGGGTTCTTTGCTTATTATTATTGTGAATCTGAGAAATTCCAGTGATAAACCTTTTGATATTCCGTTTGATTTTGTATTCATCCTGCTTGGGATTCTTGTAATTAATGTGGCTGTAATGTTTATATATCAAAAGTTAATGAAACGGATGCAAATAGAATTGCATAATCATGTGCTTCAGCAGCAAGTGAAGGATTACACGAGTAAACTGAAAGATAATCAGGAAGCACAGCGTTTGCGGCATGATCTGAACCATGTGTTGATCCTTATTCATTCTCTGCTGGACGAAGGAGCTGTACAAGAAGCCAAGCGATATATTGCGGAGCTTGCTTCGACACAGGAGGCAGGAGAAAAGTATATTTCTTCTGGAAATATAGCTATTGATGCCATCTATAATGAGAAGTTCGCCAAAGCCGAGCTACATCAAGTTACAATGCAATCTCATTTTCGCATCCCGCAGGACCTGTTACTTGCAGGCAAAGAGGTTGAAATTGCAATTATTTTAGGCAATGCATTAGATAATGCAATCGAAGGGGTTCAGAGATTACCAGAGTCAGAGCAGAATGTTATTGGGCTGGAAGTGATTTATTGCGACGGGTTATTGGTGATTTCTTTAAAGAATCCTGCATCTCTGCTTACAGAGGACGGGCAGGGCTCTTTTTTGTCCAGCAAGCGGAACTTTGGGCGTAGAGGGTTCGGAATCGAAAGCATTGAGTATGCGGTTCAACAGCTTCAAGGAAGCGTCAGTTTCAGATATGAGAATGGGCAGTTCATGATGTTGGCGGTATTACCACTGCCTGAGTAGCAATCCGCAACCAACTACTCCACCTAACCTGCAAGTTACGGTCTCTTTCCGCTGGTAAGCAGCGGTCCATGATATATTGAGGCTGTTCTTATTAAAGGGAGGGTATTCCGTTGACATTGTCATTGCTCATCAGTGCAGTCCTTCAGCTCATCTTATTCAGCATCATTCCCTATACATACTGGTTTTTTACAAGCAGAACAACTTCATCCTTTGCCATGTGGATTGGCTGGAAGAAACCCCACTTGCTTTCTAGGAAGCAGTTCATACTATGGTTTATACTTACCATGACTATATTCACCAGCCTGGGAATGCTTACAGCAATCTATATGCTGGATAAGAATACTTTGGCCAGCTCACAGTTTTATGGTACAGGTCTTAAAGGTTTGATTCCGGCATTGATTTATTCTTGGTTACAGACTAGCTTGTCCGAAGAGATTCTGTTCCGCGGCTTCATTGGTAAACGGTTAAGTTCGAAATTCGGATTCGGAATTGGAAACTGTGCTCAAGCTTTATTATTTGGTGTCGTACATGCTGTGCTGTTATACAGCAGTTCCGGATTATTGAATTCTGCTGTTGTAATGATTCTTACAGGTTTTGTGGGTTGGAGCATCGGAATGTTGGATGAGAAATTATCCGGCGGTTCGATCATTCCAGGTTGGGTTCTGCACGGGCTGACTAATCTGATTTCCACCATTTTTATGATGTATCAATGGATGTAGCAATCAAAGTTTTTAGAGAGTACATTTTAAAAATATGGTAAACTAAAAAAGTCTTAAATTATAAGATTAAAGTTTATATACCATTTTTATTGGGAGGTAGATATTATGAAAAACAATGTCAGCTTGCAAAATGATATGGGGATAACGTTTAACTGATCAAGCGTTGACGTTTCCCCACCATTCGAAAGGGGAAAATCATTTGAATCAGGTATTATTAATCATCGATGCACAACAAGAATTAATGGATGGAAACGAAAAGGAAAGTGCAGTATTCAATAAAGAGCAGCTTATCCGGAATATTAATAAAGTGATTGAACAAGCAAAAGAAGCCGATGTCGAAGTTGTGTTCGTTAGGGATCTAGATGTCGCTGAAGGAACAGGTACAGGCTTTCAAGTTCACAATGAAATCAACAGGTCTGCAAATGCCAAAATCTTTGATAAGCTGGCAACGAATTCTTTTCACGGAACTGAGCTGCTACAATATCTGAAAGATCAGCAGATTGAGCATGTGGTGATTATGGGATGTAAAACTCAACACTGCATCGATACTGCGGTTCGGACGGCTACGGTTAGCGGCATGGATGTTACATTGGTCGGAGATGGTCATTCTACAACGGACAATGATGTTTTAAGTGCAGAACAAATCATCAAGCATCACAATAAAACATTACATGGGCACTACAATGTCGAACATTTTTCTATGGTCAGAAGTTCCGAAGAAGATTTGTTTCGCCCAACGCATGACTCTTATAGATAATAATTCAGTGGCGGCACTTAAATGTGCCGCTTTTTGCTGTTTTGCATTACCTCTGATTTTCGTCACCTATACTGATAGACATATTCGCCTAAACCATCCCCATCCCATCTTTATGGGATTGTTCTTGCAAGGGATCTACTTATAATTGTTAGTAATTCTTAAACAATATGAGTAGGGACGGGATCAACATGATGGCAGCAAAAGATATAGAGTTTAAAAGCACACACGGGCAGCGGCTGGGAATGATGGCGGCTATTTGTATGGGGGCGTTTATTTCCCATTTTACAGCTGGAATTGTGAATGTGTCGCTTCCTTTTATTGTGAATTATTTTCAGACAGAGCTTGGGAAGGGATTATGGATCACAACAGGTTATCTGCTAGTGATTACGGCTCTTCTTCCTATTATGGGGAAACTGGGAGACCGTTATGGTTTTCGCCGGATTCACAATCTTGGATTTGTGATTTTTACTGTGGGTTCTATCCTGGTCGCTTTTTCACCTAATCTGCCAATATTGCTAACGCTCAGAGTTGTACAGGGAGTAGGAGCTGCGATGTTCCAAGCAACTAATATTGCACTCATCACCATTCATATGCCGAAAGAGCAAAGAGGTCGTGCTCTCGGAATTTTAAGTACAGCTGTCGCGCTGGGCGGGATGACGGGACCTATAGCGGGAGGTTTGATTGCAGAGTGGCTGAGCTGGAAATGGTTATTTTTAATCCATGTTCCTGTGGCGATTGTGGCTACAATTATGGCATATCGGTACATCCCGAACCGTGTGCAAGAGCGCAAGCCGGGTGCTATCAGCTTCGTGGGGGCCAGCTTGTTTATGGCATTCATCACCTTGGTCCTTCTCGTAATAACAAATGGGAGCAAATGGGGCTGGGTGTCCGTGCGGACAATGACAAGTTTGGTGGGGGTTTCCTTGTTGTTGATTACTTTTCTATTCTGGGAGCGGAAGCAAAAGAATCCTTTTCTACCCTTACAAGCATTGAAAATTCCAACTGTAGCGGGAGGCTTGATCGTTAGCTGTGCCTCTTTTATTTTATCTAATACATTGCTTGTCCTCATTCCATTTTATTTGATGGGGGCGTCGGCTCCGTTCTCGTCATCTACGACAGGATATATTATGGCGGCTTATCCCATTGCCTTGGCGTTTGCAGGTCCTCTCGCAGGCTACTGCTCCGACCGTTATGGCTCTCATCGTCTGATGCTTATGGGACTGAGCTGCATGGGAAGCGGGTTTATCTTGTTACTGGTGTATTTAGATCATATACCGATTTATGGAATCGCGGCGATTCTATCTCTTATTGGCCTTGGTATGGGGCTCATTGCCTCTCCTAATAATAGCTTCATTATGCAGCAGACACCTCGGGAACACGTGGGTTCGATTGGCGGATTAATTGCTTTAACAAGAAATGCGGGTATGGTCTTTGGCTCAGCACTTGGACTTGGTGTGATGAGTGGAGAGACAGGACAAGGGAGTCAGTTGCAGGCGTTCAAATTGGTTTTTGAGATTAATATTTTCATTTGTTTAAGCGTTATTGTATTAATGGTTGTTATAAATAGAAGGACATTTAAATCTGCTTGATCTAAAAAAATGTGTGTGTAATCACAACTCAAGCTTTGGTGTTCTGTTACGTTGGAAGTAACGAATGATTATCTAGATATGGAGGATAACGATATGTTTTGTTACCAATGTGAACAGACACCGAATGGCGGATGCACCGTTGTAGGGGTATGTGGCAAAAATGAAACCATTGCGAGTTTGCAGGATACGATGATTTTTGCATTAAAAGGAATTGCAGCGTATGCGACACATGCCCGGCAGCTAGGATATAGCGATCCCGAGGTGGATCGTATCACCCACGAAGCTTTGTATATGACGTTGACCAATTCCAACTTTAATACACAGGAACATTTGGAGATGGCGATGAAGGTCGGGGATGCGGCAGTTCGCATCATGGATGTACTGGATCGTGCGCATACGGACCGCTTTGGCATTCCGCAACCGATCACAGTCAGTCAGAACAAAATTGAAGGTCAATGTATTGTTGTAACAGGACATAATTTATATGCGCTGGAGGAATTACTGCGGCAGACAGAGGGGAAAGGCATCAACATTTATACCCACTCAGAAATGCTGCCTGCGCATGGATATCCTGCACTCAAAAAGTATAAACATCTGAAAGGCAACATCGGCAAAGCATGGTATGATCAGCGTAGATTGTTCGAGAAGTTTCCCGGTGCAATTCTTGCTACCACAAACTGTGTAATGCCGATTAAAGGCACGTATGCAGACCGCTTTTTCTCATATGAAGTAGCGGGGCTGGAAGGTGTAGAGAAAATAACGGGCGACGATTTCTCCCCATTAATTAATCGTGCGTTGTCCCTACCTGCGGCTGATGTAGAGTCAGATCTGGTACTTACGACCGGATATCATCATGAAACTGTAATCGGGTTAGCACCAGAGATCATTCAAGCTGTCAAAGACGGGCATATCCGCCGGTTTTTCGTCATTGCTGGTTGTGATGCGCCAGGTACTGGCGGGAATTACTACCGTGAGTTGGCGACTTCCTTACCGAACGATACTGTCATTTTAACGACTTCTTGCGGAAAGTTCCGTTTCAATGACGTAGATTATGGCACCGTTGGAGACACCGGTATTCCGCGTTACATTGACCTTGGGCAATGTAATAATTCCGGTTCTACAGTGAAGATTGCCATGGCTCTGGCTGAGGCATTTGAGTGTACGGTGAACGAGCTGCCTGTCAGCATCGTGCTATCTTGGTTTGAGCAAAAAGCAGTAGCCATTCTGCTAGGCTTGTTCAGTCTCGGCATTCAGGACATTCGCATCGGACCAAAGCCACCCGAGTTCATTTCACCAGGTGTACTGGATGTTCTGGTAGAGCTTTTTGGATTGAAGCTAATTACTACTGCTGAAGAAGATATGAACGCGATGTTGGCGTTGTCGTAGAGTAAAAATCAAAGGTTGCCGCCCATAAGGGATTGGCAGCCTTTTTTTGATAGGGGATTTAGGTGATACATCATTGTTGAAGCATAGCGATCCGTAATGGATGGTCATGCTTCTTAACTTGCCATTACAAGATGAGCTTATCGCGTGCTCGCCACATAATTATAGAGGGTATCTCTCAACTCGAACTCGTACGTCAAACCATTAACAATCCCCACAACATGATCGTTATCATACAGGTCAAGCATGAATCCAGCCATTTCCTTCGCGGTATGATATTTCGGCACAGTCCCATGATATTCGAATTCGGGGACATCGAAAGAAAGCTTCGCGAATTCTGTTTCTGTTGCGGCAGGTGCTAGCACTTTAGCCTGCATAAGTGCACCTTGACTCTTCAACTCATGAGAGAGTCCTTCAGTAAAGGCACTCACATAGAACTTAGTCGCACAGTACGTAATGGCATTTCCCACAATCGTATAGCCGCCACCGGATGAAACGTTGATTAATTGTGTTCCTTCAACATTGGAATAATCACGAACGAATAGAGAGGAAAGGATCGTCAACGATTCAATGTTCAGATGCAGCATTGCAGAAATTTTATCTAAATCTTGCTTGGCCACTGAAGCGAAATTTCCAAACCCCGCATTGTTGATCCAAGTTTCGATTTCGAACCCTTGTAGATCCTCATAAAGCTTATAAGCATTACTAGAAACGGATAAGTCAGTTACTCGAATAACGACATCTACATCGGGGGAGTTATGATTGATTTCAGATTTTAGCTCCTCCAGTTGCTCCCTTCTGCGGGCTGTAACAATTAAGTTTTTACCGCGAGCCGCAAAGGCTAGAGCGGTTTCATAACCTATACCTGAACTGGCGCCTGTAATTACAGTATATTTCATGTGAATTCCTCCGTTTTTACAAGAATATTTAGTGTTTCAACAACGATGTAATCATAAAGCTTAGAGTTTACTCTAAGTCAAATATTTTTTATAATTATGGGGACTCTTAAAATCAACATAGATTCGGGGGCTTGTATGTATACGATCAGCGATGTAGCCAAATTACTAGGGATTACCGCATATACACTGAGATATTATGAAAAGGAAAAAATTATTGCTCCGATGCGGAATGCGAATGGAGAAAGAATATATGATGACTCCAATCTTGCTTGGCTGCGATTTGTGATGAGGTTGAAACAAACCCAAATGCCGATCTCACAAATTAGAGAATATGCGCAGTTATATTTAGAAGGAGAGCATACGGCCCAAGCCCGCTTGAACCTTCTTGAGAATCATAGTAACTCTATACAGAGCCAAATCAGAAACTTAACAGCCACAGAGAAGATGTTGAAAGACAAAATTGCAGCCTACAAAAATTCCCTTGCGAAAGAGACAGGCATTTACTAAGCAGGCGACATAAAAGTATGCCAATGATTACGATAATTGTGAGATCAAAAAAAGGGCCCTCACGATTCATTGATAGACGCTAGTTCCGCACGTATGTTTGCGGATCAGCGTCTTTTGCTTTTGGGCTAGGCTCCGGCAAAATAGCCATATGCCTCGCTACTCGCATCCTCGTCTCATTCGGCAACACCTTATTGACAGCGCTAGACGTATTCGTTATTGTGTTTAGAAACATGATTCAATTGAGAATGATTATCTCTTGAGAATTTAAAGGGAGTTTGCGAATCAGTTATGGACGTTCTGAAACTTATACAAATATGGAACCAGGTGATTATGAGTGTGCTGGACGTACGGCTAAAGCAGGCCGGAAACGTTAACGATTTGAATCAATACCGTTTGCCGGCAAGCGCATTTTTATTCGCTTTTCAAGGACAAGGCGAGTTGTGGGTTGACGATGAGGTATGGCTGTGCGATCGTTTCCATGTACTGCACGCCGGCAAAGGCTCTCTGGTGACGGTTCGGAGCGGAGAAGCGCTGAATGTATATGTCGTACTCTACAAAGCGTTTCTCCCCGCTTCGGCCTCGCGCGAATTTCATATGATGATGGAGGAATCCGACCCGTTTCTGGAAAGCTGGGGGTTCCCGCCTGGCGAACCGCTGGCCATGCTTGAGCTGCTTCAAACGATACGCGACGGTTGGCTTAAATCTGACGACGGATTGACCCGGCTGTCGGCCAAGGGAGACTTTATCCGCTTCGTTCACGCTGTCCTGAGGGAGCGTCTGTTCGGAGCCGGCGAGCCATCTTTATCGGAGCAAGTTATTCGACATTTGTCCAGGAATTATCGCCAGCCGATCTCGTTTGAGGAGCTTGCTCGGCAATTGAATTACAGCCAACAATATATATCGCGAAAATTTAAAGAACAGACAGGGCTCAGTCCGCTGGACTACGTCATTCGTTTCCGAATGGAAGATGCGAAGGCTCTGCTGGCCGGTACGATAGCAACACAACAGGAAATAGCATCACATGTCGGTTATCCGGACCTCATTTATTTCAGCCGCATGTTTAAAAAGCATGCCGGCATGACGCCAGGTCAATATCGTAAACGATACGGCCAGTTCGTTTCAGATTATGCAAGGAATAGGTCACAATCGTCCGTTGTTCTAAGCCGGTCATTAAGCTATCCTTTTTATGTGAGTGATATTGATTATCAATTTCAACAGGATGGGGCGAATAAAATGACTAGAGCAACCCGAAGTTTTTATGCAGTGATGCTGTTATGTTTGACCGTGATGTTAACAGCTTGTGGTGGGTCGGTGAACAACGGAGGTGCAACGAACAGCCAGGTTGCCGTCAGCGCTTCTCCAACCATGATCACTCAAGAGTCAGAGGTTTTGGCATCTTCTGAGATCAAGGTAGTCAAGACCGCTTTCGGCGATGTCGAAGTTCCTGCACACCCTCAGCGCGTAGCGGCAATTTCTTATCTCGGCACCGTACTTGCTCTGGAAGTCCAGCCGATCGCAGCCGAATCGTTCTTGATGTCGAGTCCTTATCTCGAGGGAATGCTGGACGTCGTGACGGATGTAGGCGACTCGTTAGAGAAGCTGCTGGAACTCAATCCGGATTTAATCATAACGCATAATCCACAGCCTGAGGTAGTCGAGAAATATCAGATGATCGCACCTACGGTATCGGTTCCTTACAATCAGTTTGTATCCATTCAGGAAGAAATGCTGTATTTTGGCGAGTTGCTGGATAGACGTGAGGAAGCGGAGAAATGGAACGAACAATTCGAGAAGGACATTGCAGACATTCGGGAGAAAGTCCAACAAGCCGTTCCCGAAGGAGAGACGCTTTCGATTATGCAAGAGTACGATGGAAACGTGAGCCTTTTTGGTCCGAAGTCGGGACGAGGCGGCCGGCTGATGTATGAAATAATGGGGCTGAAGCCGCCGACGACGGTTCCAGAATTTATGCTGAAGGAATCCTACTATGAATTTTCGCTGGAGAAACTTTCGGAGTACATGGGTGATTATTTGATTCTGACGACGGAAGCCAGCTTGGAATCGCTGCAGGCTGATCCAATCTGGGGGTCGCTAGAGCCGATTCGCAACAATCGGGTATTTTTATGGACGGAGAACCAATCCTGGTACCGCGACCCAATCGCCGTGAAAAGACAAATCAACGATTTGACCGACTGGATCATCGAGGCAGCGAGTCGGTAACTGCCTAGAGTAAGGATTGATCGAACGGTAATATAAAATCAGAACTTGCCGTTACAGCCAGCGCGCTGAACCTTACGTAAAGTGACGACGAAAAAATTTTGTTTTGGAAAGATGAAGAGTGTTGTGGGGGTACGGAATAGCTCGACAGAGGGTGTCCTAAACGTCATAAAATGGCAGAGGGATACCCTCCTTTTTTTAAGAGCGGAGTGGGGAAGGGACTAGAGATTGTGCTGACCGGTCAAGGTTATAACTCTTTCTGTGCAAAGGTTATTTCTAAAATCCAGGTGAAAAGTAGGTAGACTCAGGACAAGCGATCACTATAATGGAAATATGAGACATTCATAGAACCGATCAATAGGATATAAATAAGAATCCGGCTGATTAAAAAAGCGATTAGAGGAGGCCATTTCGTGGGAAGATCATTCGCAAATTTGCATATCAAGTCGAATAACCTTGAGAAGACTGTCGAAGCATTAAGAGAGCTAAGCGAAGGGCATGCCAAAGTATTAGGCAAGAAAAATCATGAAGCTCCAGAGAGCAAAGTTGTCATGTATGTAAGCAAAAGCAACGAAAACTGGATCAGCGTGCTCCACGATTATTTTGTATGGGGTACGGTGAAGAAGGCCGGTAAAACGTTGTCCCAGCTTACCGGGGAGCCAGTGATGACCGCCGGATATATGAATGAGGAGATATTCGAGTTGTCGTTGTTCGAGAATGGAGACATTCAAGCCGAAAAGATCTTTTGTGAGCAGTGGACGAGGGATGAATATGAACAACTCCGGGAAGAGCGTCTCAATGATGATTACTTGCGAAAAGCGTTGGATATCCGTAATGAGGATTTTGACGGCTTCATTGGCATTACGAGTCCGGGACTAGCCGTAGATATGCTGTCAGAAATCGTAAGCATGTCTTTATGGAGTGACTGGGAGTGGATCCCGTACGAAGAAGCTCTCAAAAATCGATTTGTGAAATATGAATTTTGAAAATACACGAGTAAATGGCTAAGGACCTCTGAGATGACATTTTAATACATGGCGGTGAGCAAAAAGAAATGGATAAATTAAAGAACAGCGGATTTTATAAACTTAGATTCTTCATCAGGCCGGAAGAGTTTGAAAGCGTTTTGAAGCATTTTAAACATAAGCAAGCGCAATTTCATCTAACCAATTATGCCCAGACAGAGCATGATCTGAAACAGGTGTATGAAGCATATCAGACCTTTTATCATTATTTTACGGCAGAGAAAAAAAGGAATGAGGGTCCCCCTTTCTTTGTTTATTCCATTTCTGTTACGTCTGATAATGAAAGCTCCGGATTTTTCGCGAGAAATGAGAGTGTCTATTTTCCATATTACGGACAATGGGCAGAGGATGAACTGCCGTGTATCTTGCTATCATTTCCTAAAGGCTTTCAAATAGATTTGGAAGATGAAAAAGGGAAGTATTATATCTATGAGGATATTCGGGATCATAAGCCGTTAACATATACGTTTTTCGATGAAATAACGGATGCTATTAAAAAAATGACAAAGCCGCTTCGCTTCTCGGCGCATGATGCAGATGCTATGAAGGAGCAAAAGCCTTCTGTGCGTATAAGCCATGGTGCGATTCACGATTTGAGCAAATCGTGGATTTTCAATAAATATGGGCTTGTGATGGGTGGCAAATAGTTCAGGGCAAATTACACCGAGGCATTGACCAAGCTGGAGAATTCAAAAATTGGGGATAGATATGTTGCACTCTCTAAAATTTCAGTATTATCTTGGATAAAAAAGCTGCTCAACCTGCAATATTTTAAAGAATTCTCTTATCTGGAAGAGTTGCATGTTGGGGGCAGCAGGAGGAGTATTTATGTACATCGTATCTCGGCCAAAACCGCTGTCTGATGGTCAAAACCAAGCACTTGCAAAGGAAGACGCCACTGTTTATCCACCGGGCTACCTCCGGTTTTTGCGGCGATTCGGCGAAGGGACTTACAGAGGGTGGCTGAATGTTCAGTTTCCGGATGCGGAGGTGCTTAAATCTTTTGCAGAGTACGGATTATGGGAGCATGACGAGAATAGCCCCATTACTGAACAACAGATCGATGAGTGTATCGTTATAGGTACAACGGTGGACGGTGATTTTCTGGCAATACATCCCCAGACAACTGGGCTGCTTTGGCTACCTCGGCATGCGGAGCACGTAAAGGCGATTTCCCTGCAGGCAGGGGAGCAGGAAGACGAAGGGTTGTACGCCTTGGTGCTGGACGAAATTTATCGTCAGGTGTATGGAATCAGTCAAGGGGAGAGCGTCTATTATGAACCGTGGACGGGCACTCGCAGCCATCGCTTTTTGCGTTTGCCACAAGGGCAAGCCCAGCTTACGCTACCCGAACTGGCTGGATTGTGCCAACATGAATTTCCGCCGGATTTGTTTATTGAGAATGCCTATGTTTGTTTCCTGTTCTACCGGCAGCTGGGAGGATATGTACGGTTGAATTATGCCTACCAGCAAGAGGTGGCCATCTTCTATGAACAGGATATGGGTCAGGCGTTTGCCGTAATGGAGCAGTGGCTCTTATCGAAAGGCTGCGAAGCGATTTCAGAAAATAACAGCTAATCTGGGTGCTCCGTAAGTCTGGGAGAGGGAGGTAGGCATGAAACTAGTTTTTACTTTGGATACACATGGAACGTGTGTGGGTCAATTGAGAGATGAACTGCTGCCCTTAGAGGAATTAGCAAATACATGGGAGTTTCCCTATGATATCTTTTTTGTGTTGCGTGTTTTACCTGAAGGTTATGGCCGAAAAACATCCAGACGGCTTGATAGCAGGGATCATACCCTCGAATTAGATATCAGCATAAGTTATGAGCAGTACCAACGGATGTCCAAGCATGAGCAACGTGAGGGATTAGGTATTCACCTTTTTAACTATTTGTCAGAGTCAGTTGCTAAATATAATAAGCATGCAGTTAAGGAAAACCAAAATCAACTACTGGACCTAGTGAAAAAATGGATGCTCGAAAACAATTGGCTAAATGGAAAGTTAAATCAAGCACGGGACCTACTTTCGCAAGACATGGATCTTTATGAAGTCAGCCAGAAATTGCAGATGCCATTAGAAGAGATTGAGTATATCCTTCTCCGTATGAATGACTATGAGCCAACTGATGTTCATCCTGATAACCTTGTAGTAGAAAAAGCACCGCCATATCATTTCTAGAAGGCTGGAGCAAATAGAAGACATCCTGCCTGAACGGATGCACTAACGGAAAGGAGGAAGCCGATGCAAGAAATAGAGAGGCTGGCGATAGAGATCGCCGATGCTGCTAGAACGTCTTTTCGCGCTCTTTTTGAAAATGGCGAACGTTACTATTACTGTACCCTTTACACTACTGGCGAGGGACATGCGCCAAGTATCTCCGCCTGGTCGTGGGAAGCTTTGGAGGTAGAAGCAGCCAGGCAAGGCGTCGAAAGTGACACACCGGCATCGACGATTGCGGAACTTATCAAATGGTCTTATGCGGATTCGCCCTATTGTTGTTTCGGCGATGAGAACTTTGATAATGTTAAACAACGATTTACCGATCGTTCTTTCATTGCGGTTCTTGAGGATGACGAAGGGAATCGCGAGTTTGATTTGAGGCTGAAGGCCATGGAGCTGGCGATGAAAATACTCGATGATGAAGGTGTGTTTGCCTTGAATCAACTGCGAGAGTCAGTATGCGTCCTTGTCGAAGTCATGCCGCCGGATGAGGTCAATACTGAAATCGCCCTCCGTTTGAATCGGGCAGAATCTCCAGCTATGCAAGTATGGTTGGCGGAAGCGGCGGAGTAGAAGCCTCCGCTTTCGGAAATCATCTACTATATTCGGATTTAAAATGAAGGGAAAATAATTTATGAGCAATCTTTTTCGATTCATTCCTATTAGCCAACTAGCAGATAAATTTCCCGAAGGATCTTGGTGGGCGAAGTTTTACCAAGATTTTAGTGACGAGCAACTTGCCGCTTACTATGAAGGGGATTTGACGCTGCCTTCTCTTAATCTAGATTGGGAGCAACCTTTCCCGCAACAAAAAGAGGTAATCATCATTTTTATAGAAGGAAATTTTACTGTAGACAATCTTTATAATAAAGAAACGGATGGTGCCATAGGGCTTTTGGTGACCGGTAATATGAGTGCAAAAAATATAGCTGTAGGCGGTCAGGAAATTTATGTTTCGGGCAACCTGATGATTGAGGAAATATTATGCGGCTCCTACAATCATGGGGAAACGATTGTTAAAGGTGATCTCAGCGCTGCGGTTTTAGTTCAGGATGACGAGTACAGTTTCAAAGTGGACGGACATAAATCGATCGCCTGCTTAGTAAATGTGTGGGAGGGGGACGGCGTATTTCAGGAGCTTCCGGTAGACATTCATGAAGTGTTGATTGATGAAGTTTTTTTGGATATGGAAGAGGATGAGGAGGACTTTTCCTTTGGCACACTGGTGAACGTAATTAAAGAAGAGCGTTCTGCTCTAAAAAAAATAAAGGAATCCCCCGCTAGCAAGAAAGCTGTTCATTTATATTTCACCCATAACACAATCAATGAAGAAAATATATTGAAGTTGACGCAGTGTATTTTAATGCCAAGTGACAAGCCTTCTTTTAATTTTCGGGAGCAAGACGTTTTTTTCAAAGTTCAACTGGAGCATATTGATGCTGACGGGGATGAGCGGGATCTTAGCGTTTATATGAATGATAACCGGCATCACTATTATATTTGGCTGGAGCAAGATCATTCTGTCGGTTTGTTGAAGAGAACCATAGAAGAAGGGTCTGAGTGGGAGGACATTACAGAAGAGTCTCAGGAACAACTAGCAGAGATTAGCGATTGCTGGACGATGTTGCTGACCTGCGTTAATATGGCTGAGCTTTATTTACGAAACATTGAGGTACAGTATGTGCAAGACATTTTGCAACACACTGCAATTCAGGGATTATATTCGGAAGTGGAGGAGAATGGCGGGTTCTGGGACGGCTCCAAATGTTACAGCTTCCGTCAAACGCATACGGACGAGGACGGAGACCTCCTACATGGTCGGGTTGAAATCAGGACTCCAGATGAAGCGTATTATTTTTATACACTGGACAATGGAACTTATGTTTCCCGGCATTATCAGCCGCCCGATCAATATGGCAAGCAGGACATGTCCTATTTGGATCTTAGGCGCTGGGAAGCATCAGAGCGGTATTTTACAAGATTCAAACAATTTATTACAGAGAAGATAGAGTCAGGTGTGAATAGTTAGATCTTGATATGCATTAGAGGAAAGGATGATAGAAATGCCAAATGATAGCCAAGCTGGTCCTTCATCTGGTTCTGTTAGAGAAGTTGGTAGTTATCCTATCAACCTGACAGGTCCACGTAGTCATACTCTTGTCCTTAAGCCCGGTGTGGGCAGTCTATCCATGGGTCCGTCGCAATTGGGGAAAAAGGTTGACCTTCATGTCGCGTCTGATGCGCCTATCGATTGGACCGTATTCGATGTCTTTGCCACACCGGCTGGCTCTCCCTGGCCGCGATTTCTGCATTATACAGGCAGTGATTCAGGCTTCTTTGACTGGGCACAGAAACGTCCCATTGAAGAGATGACATGGACTCCGATCCTGTCTGCAGACACGGTGGCGGACGCCAGTCAGTCCAATTTGCATGGCTTGCATGTCGAGTTGGAACCATCCGGGAGGTCCCTTAGCCTAATACTTCCGAAGCAGCCTTTCCGCCTGAGTGTGTCCGGCGATCTATCACGCTTCTCGGCCACAGGCGATATGCCATCTTCTCTTACACTAACACCGCGCACCGGCCGACGTAAGAATGATCCCCCTTTTTTGCTGCCCGATATGGGGGAGCTGCACCAGGTAACGAGCTTGACGCTACATAACGCACCGCTGGGACAGCCCATCTCGCTAGAGTGTCTAAACCGGTACCCAAACCTTAAATCACTGAGTTTGTGGGGAAACTTCTGCGATTTGAATCTATTGGCTCATCATACCGAGTTAACGAATCTGGAGCTGCGCTTCATGCCTGATCTGGGGGACTTGCCGACCTTGAACGCGTGGCCGTTGCTTGACAGATTTATCGCCTACAATGTCGAAGAAAGCGCTGGCAAGCGTCTAAAAAAGCAAATGAAAACTCGCGCTGAAACCCGTCCTTGGACCGACCATGCTTCAGTGAGCCAATTACGAAAGCCAGAGTGGTGGACGACCGAGTTTGGCCGCCCATTCTCCTCCTGGGCTAAACGTCTAGCCAAGCTGGCTAATGAAGCTTACAACGTTGCACAGGTAGCCTTGTCCGAAGCCCGTAGCTTTGCTGAAGCCGAGGCCGCCATTACCGCTTTCACCGTGCGCTTCAACAATCTTAAGGGCATCGAAACCACCGAACGAGAAGACCTTGGTGAAGCGGTATGGCAACTTAGCCAGTCTGACCACCTGATTGGCCAGACTATCACAGAGGAGATGGCTCAACGCTGGTTCGATGCAGCACGCGATTACTAAATGAATTGAAAGTCACACCCCTAGAATAGAAATCGGAATGACCCAGGGGGTTATCCAATGTCTATTCTAAGGGGGGCATTTCACTATACTGGCGGGGTTTTGTTATACGATCATCCCCATTTCTCGGAGTCTATCTTTAATTTTCTTTAAACGAGCTTCTTTTTCGGTATCTTCAGTTAATACCTCTACAGATGTTTCGTTATACTTCTTAATGATCCTCTTTAAAGTTAATTCTTTCATTTCCTTTTTACTGTGGATGGTAACATGAGGGACAGCTGTATAGTTTTCTATGGTCTTGGGATCTGCAGAAATTCGTTCTAGTAAACTAAGTAGAAGCACCAGTCTTTGCTGGCCCAACCTCGGAACTTGGTATAGTTTTTTCCATGTGGAATTGAATAGATGTTCAAGATCTGTATATCCCTTCGAGTATAGAGCATTTATGAGGCCTGTTAAATTTGGACCCCGTTCTTCTGCATGCGCCACAGCAACAATACAAGCAATATTCTTAGAATAGAGATGCGCCGGAAGTGGAAAAAAATGTATTAATGCCGTATTTCCGTCGATGATGTCAATCATGATGATATACCTCCATTAAAATATGTGTTCACTATACACGTTTAGTATTCTGGCAAGGTCTGAGTCAGCAGGGTGAATTTCCCTGACTTGGTACAATCGATTGATACACTCTGCATTATTAAACCCCAAGCTACTGATCATTTTCTGAACACCAGCAAAACCCGTTACATAAGATCGTAGAATATGTAGCAGATATGATTCGCTGCGCTTCATAATCATTGCTAAGTAATGATATGATATAGGTATCAATTTTGTGGGGTGCACTGATATGGATTTCCGAATCAAAGAACTAGTTAATGCTACACAGCAAACCTATGGACTGGACAACTACTATTTACATACAAATGAAATTTATCGCGAAGTTACGATGCTGGGAGAAACCGGCTATTTGCTTAGTATGGAATGGTTTCCTTCTCACATTAAGGAATGGAAGGAAGATTATAATCCGGAAGGAACTGCAGTCATTACGCTTGACCTGCTATCCAATAACTATAAAAGTGTTATTTTTGTTGGAGGGAAATCTTATGCAAATCGAACACCATTCCATAACATTGAATTAAACGGCGTTATTCAGTGGATGGAAGCTGAAGTAGGGCTTGAATATGGTAAACAATTCTACCTAGTGAAGGAAGAAAGAGGAGAATATCATTTTGCCGAATGTATAGACGGTATACCTATCTCTCCCGGCGGGCGAATGGAGTTACGCTTCGATGCGGAAGGTAGGATTATTTTTTATAGTGTCTATCGCCAGTTTCCTTCCAGTTCGCTTGTGCAAAAAGAGGATTATTCTCTCACGCTTCAAGCGGTAGAGCTACTGGCTAAAAACCAACTACAGCTTATAGAATATCCAGTGTACGAGATGAAGCATCTCCTGCCGATCTATGGGATAGAAGAAATCTACATTACAAATGATGGAACAACCACAATTCCATTTGAGATGATATCAGGAACGAGAGCACGACTGAATATTGATCAAGTAATGCAGTGGGAGCAAGCGGACACGAAACAGTTCGCAAGGACGGAGATCCGTCTGCAAGAAGTGGTTACAATCGAACAGGCAATAGCACGTGAGCCGCATCCAGATTCATTTTCAATCACAGACATAGAACAAGCCCAATGTATAACCGCAGTCGAAATTGGTTTAAGCCAGCTCTATCCGGAAGAATCCGGACAATGGATATTGAAGACTTTACATCGGGAAAGAGGACATATTCAAGCGACATTGAGGAAGAATGTGTCAAGTAATCGTATTTTTCAGCGTAAGCTCCTTCTGTTCATCGATACGAACAATTATAAGGTTATAAATTATATGGATAACAAGCTAATGCTCGATACGTTTGATGAATTCAAGAGTGAAGGGAAAATTGCTGTGAGCCATGACGAAGCTTATGACAAGCTCAAGGGATGGTTCGAATTAACACCCGTCTATGTGTATGATCCTGGGCAGAAGAGGTATGTGCTGTGCGGAAAGCTGGATTGTGATTATGCCGTGAAGGCCGCCAGCGGAGATGTGGTAGAGTTGGGTAGTTTGGAATGATTGTGAAACCAGATTGATTTAGTCTAAAGATAACATCCGAAACTCATGTCCAAGAGACATGGGTTTTTCTTTATATAGTTGGATTTTCTTGCAGAAGGTGACTAATTTAAGACTTACTAAATTTTGTCCTTTTTTTAGGTCAGAAGCTTTTTAACTAGATGCCAAAAATTTAGACTTAATGAAAATAATTGTATAAAAATTTGATTTACACGCAGAGAAATTCCGGTGTATAGCGTCAAATATAAGTAGACGTTAAGAAAAAAGAAAGTTTCGTTAGGTACAATGGATGAAATGAGAGACAATAACCGTTTTAAGGATGGTGAATGAGTTGGGTTTCAAAATACGTAAAACCACGGTGCAGTCCGTCTGGATGATGTGGGAAAAAGCTTTTGCGTTGCTTTCACATTTTCGCGGATCGCATAAGTCACGCTTTGGTATATGTACCGTGATGCTAAAAAAGCACCGGGGACAGCCTATTGTATGCCAAGACGCCACGGTCATCAATCAGGGAGAGTGGGTGGGAGAACTCCACCTCGACAATGAAAGAATCCTGAAGTTGATCCGGTCCGAAGGATCGGATCGTGCCGCACTGCAAACGGCTCGCATGCTGCGCAAATCAATGCAGCAAATCAACGAAGCCTTCGAATCGCAGTCCGAGTTCAGGCAGGTCAAGGCTTTATTGGGGATTACACTGCTCCATCGGGGATTAACGCACGGTCTTGGCTTTGAACAACAAAATATAAAGTCCGGCGTTTTCGAACGCATCACCACCATCTATCTTCGATTGCTGCTGTCTGCCATGCATCCTGAAGGGAGACAAAGAATCAATCGGCGAACAGAGCAACTGGTCCCGATGTTACTGATCCATTCACGCGCCTCACTGAAAAATCGATTTTCACCCGGACAGAACTACTCTGGATAGGTCTTATGCTTGTTATAAGGAGGTGTAATCATACTTACATATCTGATAGGAGGAATACTATGTGCCGCTACTCTTTACATGTTTATTCCAAGTTTGATTACGCGAGTGAGCGGCTTTGGTGTTTTTCGCAAAGGAACGGTAGAAAAACAGGTGGCATTCACTTTTGATGATGGGCCACATCCGAAATATACGCCGGAATTGCTGGATTTATTGAAGTTACATCAAGTGAAGGCTACTTTTTTCGTGCTTGGAGCGCGAGCGGAGCAGTATCCAGATCTGATCAGAAGGATGGATCGGGAAGGCCATCAGATTGGCATCCATAATTACTGCCATACCTCTAATTGGCTGATGCTGCCCAGTACGATTAGGCGAGAACATCTGGAACGCTCCGCTGATATTATAGAGTCTATTGTCGGAATCAGACCCAATCATTACCGTCCACCCTGGGGATTAATCAATCTATTTGATTTCTTTCGGCACAAGCAGTATCGAATTGTTCTATGGTCGCTGAAGGCGAGTGACTGGAACATCCGGGCCTGTCAAACCCGGATGCAGGCCATTTTATTAGGTGGAATCACCGATGGCTCCGTTGTTTTACTTCACGACAGCGGAGAGACTGCGGGCGCGGACCGGCATGCTCCTTATTTTATGCTGCAAGCTTTAGAAGAAGTGCTAAACCAACTACAGGCAAGAAACTTGCAATTTGTTCGGCTTGATGAAATGTCTTGACGTATTCCAGTGATTTGTTATTAAGACTTAAATTGTTTGCGGAAGCAGAGCGGCGAGATGCCCATTATTAATTTGAAGGTTCGTCCAAAGTGGGAGGTGTTATCGAACCCAACCATTCCCGCAATTTCAGTAACATTAAAAGAAGAGCCAACCAGCAAATCACGCGCTTTTTTAATGCGGATGTTATTGATATATTCAATGAAGCTGAACCCGGTGGATTCTTTAAAAGTGCGGCAAAGGTAGGAAGAGCTTATGTCGAATTGCCGTGAAATCTCACAGAGCTTGAGCGGTTCCATATAATGTTGATTTACATAATTAACGATGTCCAGGACTTTCTTATGTGTACGATTGGATTCTACAAATGAAGCTACGCGGCTGTCAAATAGTTTACGATTAAGATAGAGGAGCAGCTCCACCAATAATATTTGTTGGTACTGTTCATATCCGCGGGCTTGCTTCTTCCCCTCCTGGATCATTTTCTGAAAAAGCTGTTCGATGAAATATTGATCCATCCCGGTCATCTTCAAAGCACGGTAATCACTTTTGAACAATTCGAGCAGTTCCTCACATTGACTGCCGGTGCAGAAATGCTGCAGGAATTCTTTTTTAAACAGGAGTGTAACCCGTTCATACATATTGCAGCCGGAATTGACCAGTTTGTGCATTTCGTGAATATCCATAAATAGCAGTGTTCCGCCCGCAACCTGGTAAGTTCTGTCCCCTATAAAATAATAAAAATCCCCGGATATTAAATACAGAATCTCATATGCATCATGATAGTGTCTTGAAGGCATGCTGGTGTATACCTGTTTCTTGCGGCTGATGTCAAAAAGAGTAGACTCATAAAATACCGGTTTCATTCAGCACCTCCTAAGAGGATTGTAGACTTAATCTATGGTTTGTAGCAACATATGTATAAAAATTAATATTTACAAGAAAATACGTGCTGTTTGGACAAAGTTTTTGAGATAAGCTTGAATTGAATTTACCAAGTGTTGGTAAAAGGAGGGCTGTCATGCTCAGATAAGTTAGGGATAAGGTTCACTGCCACTTAAAGTTAAAGCGCTTAAACTATTCAATTAAAGGAGAGATTGCGGTGCTAAATTCAACGAAGAGTAAGGTTTCCAAGAAGATGAAATTTTCATTGATGATTCTGCTCAGTTTTTCAATGATTTTTTCTTATGGCTGTCTGTCCAAAACATCTCAACAGAAAAGTTATGCGGCAGGGAACCCTGATTCTAATTTCTCACCGGCAACACTTCAATTCTTGCGTGACAACACAGGTCTGGATGGTGAGCAGTGGAACAATATTATGATGCTTGTCAACAAACCGGAGCAGGACGATCTGAACTGGATCGATTTTTACGGATATTGTGAAGATATTGATGATGACCGCGGGTATACGATTGGAATATTCGGTGCGACTACAGGCGGCTCAAATGATACCGGTCCCGACGGTCCGGATCTGTTCAAGGCATATGACGCTGCCAAAGGCGCGAGTAATCCTTCGGTTAAAGGCGCATTGGCCCGGATCGGTGTTAAGGGTTCGATGAAAGGGAAGATCCTCGAAATCAATGAAAGCGAAGAGAGCTTCTGCAGAAAAATCGGCAATTTGCAAAATGATCCCGAGTGGAGAGAGGCTATGTGGAAAACGTTCTACAATATCTATATTAAATACAGTGTGGAGCAGGCCCGCAAACGCGGCTTTAACTCGGCATTAACTATTGGTTCCTTCGTGGATGCAGCGCTGAACCATGGAGCTACCGGCGGCTCCGAGACCCTTCAAGGGCTTTTGGGTAAATCCGGAAGCAGCACGGATGAGAAGACTTTTATGACCAAATTTTATAAAGAACGGACCAAGATTGTGGATACTAATGAGTACAACTCTCCGCCTAACGGCAAGAACCGTGTGAAGCAGTGGAGCAATTTGCTGAACATGGGAGAGACAGACCTGAAGGGTGCAGATTCGGCAATCCTTCAAGTCACCGACTGGGAACTCCAATAACCGGAAGGTAAGGGCAGAACCGCCGTTCTTCTCGGAGACGGCGGTTCGATGATAGGTGAGATTAAGGAAGAGGGAGATGGGCTGAATGGATAACAACCAATCTTATCTCAAAAATAGATTTTACAAGGTAATCAGTCTAATGGTTATAGGTTTGCTGCTTGCCGTGGAATTGACCGGTTTTGTCTCAGCAGGAAGGGAAGAAATTGAGGAAGACCTTGTAAGTGAAGCAACTGCAGCTCAGGAAACGATTGCCCAGTGGATTTTTAAAGACAAAGGCGAAAACGGTGTATTTCCGGCTACCGGCGGGGTATATCAGACGTCTTCATCCATTCGTGATGTAGGAACTAATACGGATGCGTACACCTATGAGTCAAGTGAGAACAGCGTACGCAACCAGGGCTGGCATGAAGGAACGGGCCTAAAATACTGGCTTGCCACGCTTTCTACCAAAGGCTTCGAAGGTATCTTCCTCTCTTCCCAGCAAACCTCTTCAAGTACAGGACCCAGGGATTTTAAGGTGCAATACAGTATAGATCAACAGGAATGGACAGATGTTACGGGCGGCAACCTTGTTCTAGCCCAGAACAATTTTAATTGTTCCAATAATTCCTGCAAATTAACTAACCTCGCTTTACCTGCCGGAACAAACAATCAAGATGTACTCTATATCCGCTGGGTGGTAAACTCTGCGAAAAGCGTAAGCGGGGGAACGGTGTCCAACTCAGGCTCAAGCAGAATCAAAGATGTGATAATTAAAGGAACACGCAGCAGCGGTGAACCTGGGGACACTCCTACACTTGAGGTAAGCAAAACTCCCGCTTCAGGGGCTGCAGATGTTCCCCTTAACGCAGAGATCACCGTGAAGTTTAACAAAGCCATCAGTCTCGACAGTAGTTATCAAGTTGTAATCACAGAAAACAATCTTCCTCTTACCAACATTTCTGCTTCACTCCTCGGTCAAGACACAGTCAAAGTCAGCCACCCTACTTTCACTGCCGGCAAAACTTACAACGTGACCGTCCCTAAAGAGCTTGTTAAGGGGACTACGGATGGCCGGACACCTGAGAACGATATTACCTGGAGCTTTAAGACGAAGTCTCCGGATACCGGCATCAAAACACCAACGCTGCTGAACATGACTTTTAATGGAGACCCGAAGACAAGTATTGCCTTTGACTGGTATACAGCCGAAACCGTCAGAGGTACAGTAGTGCAAGTAGTGGAGGCCGCCAATGCGGGAGGAAGCGAGTTCCCGGAACAACTGGCAGCTTCTTATGAGGGCAGCGTAACAGTTATTGAAACCTTAATGACATCAGGAGACAGAAGCTCCAAAAAGTATAAAAAGTTCGCTAGCCACAAGGTTATTGCAAGCGGTCTTAAGCCTGGAACTAAGTATATCTACCGGGCCGGTAACGGTGATGCGGACGGCTGGAGCGAGGCGGGTTCTTTTACCACGGACAAGGCGGATAATCAGGATTTCCATTTCCTCTATGTAACCGACACCCAAGGCTCAAGTAAATCGAATTTCGATCTGTGGCAGGATACTTTTAAGAGAGCTATTGAGAAAACGGTAGATCCCAAGTTTGTTCTTCTTACTGGGGATCTAACGGATGACGGTGATCTGGAGCAGTTGTGGCAGTGGTTCTTAGGTGTGCCGAAAAAAGAATTTGCCAATGTGCCATTTGCACCGATTATCGGCAACCATGAGATAGAGGATTATCCGAATAACAACTTCTATAACCATTTTAATCTTCCAAAAGATGTCGGGACGGGCGCTCATGACGGGTCGGTATATGCTTTCGAATACGGTGATGCCCTGTTTATGCAGATCAATTCCCAGTACGAAGGGGAGGTTAAGCCGTATAAAGCGGATATTCAGTTCACGAAGCAATTGGAATGGATGCGGAATCAAGTGGCAAAGACCGACAAGAAGTGGAAATTCGTCTCGATGCATAAGGGAGCGTATTCTTCAGGGGATAATGCTTCGGCAGAAAGCGACCGGGTAGAATTTTACCGGAAATATCTAATTCCTGTATTTGATGAGCTGGGTGTGGATATGGTATTTGAGGGACATGACCATATGTATATGAGGTCTTTTCAAATGCTGAACAACGTTCCGATTAAGAATGTTATTACCGATGAGCAAGGAAATGTGCTGAATCCCAAAGGGGCCGTGTATCTGATGGGCAACTCGGCCGCTTCGAAATTTTATGCCATTAATCCAGATGCAGACACTTTTTTTGCAGCAAAAAACGACCAGCCCAATAAGAAAATGTTCGTGGATGTTTCCATTACAAGCGACGTGCTGAAATTCACATCCTACACAGCTGTTAAAGATAAACCTCTTGCCGTCTATGATGCTTACAGTATTAAACGGACTGACGTCAAACCCGGCATTGTAGAAAATCCAAGTGCAGTAAGACAGTCAGGGAACCGTGCAGTTCTTTCGTGGAAAGCGCCAGCAAATAGCTCTGAGCCTGTGCGAGGTTACCGGATTTACGAGAAAAATGATAAAGTCAGCACAAATTGGAGCGTGTATGTGCCGACGGTAAGCGGTCAGACGAGTTACAGTTATACATTAAACGGCATAGATTCTGCTAAAGCCTACAATTTCGTGATTAAAGCAGTGGGGACAAGAAATAATTCGCTTCCAGCAGAGGCAGGAATGCAATGAATGGATAGAGGAGGCGTTGACGGAGCTTAGGCATCCGTTAACGTCTTTTTTTCATAGTTGTTGAAGCTGTCCATTCCTCCTAGGGTAACTCCTCCAAAAGATAGCTTCACTTTTTACCAGATCATGAGCAGAATCGGCAAGAGGGTTTGGGGTGGGTCCTACGAAACCTAGAATTGGGATGATAAATTTAAGTGCCATCCATACATAGACCCCAGGTAAGCCGTGAATCAAAAATACACAGATCCATGACAGTAAAGCTGCAGCCAACATTGTACTACCTAAATACCCGAATGTTTGAGTTATTTTTTTCATATTCGCTCCTAACGTATAAGAAAGCGTCTAATAGGTAGATGAATATAACTGGAAAATCACTTCGGCTGCTAACATATCCGAGGCTCGACCCGGTGATTTGGATAATACCACCGTAGGGAAATCTGAAAAACAATCATTTGTGCAACTGTATTTGTCTTGTACCGTTCTTTGAAGTTAGTAATAGACTATATCAATCTCAGAGAAGGAGTTGATTTAGTTGGCTAACAGTGATATACGTCTTACTCTTTGGTCGGGTACTAATTTTACCAATCGCCGGATTCGATTCAGACGTGGAGGAGTTGCGGTTCGTGATCTTGGAGCGTTTCGGTTTAACAACGTTCTCTCGAGTTTCCGTCTCAGAAATGTTGTGCAGAGCTCTCAAGTAACGCTTGTACTATTTTCGCGAATTAACTTTCAGGGATCGTTCCGTGTATTCCGTGGCAGCCAAAACGTAGCGAACTTGAATAATTTTAACTTTAACAATGTCACATCTTCGTTGATATTGGTAGACCGTATCCTTACAAGCTCCGAAATTTCCCAAATTCAAAGCACGGGTAGAGCGCCTCGAGATGTCCTCGTAATAAGACAATAATAATGCAAAGGGTGCCCCTAGGGCGCCCCTTTTTTACAAATATCAGTAGCACAGGTCAAGACAAAATATGCATAGAATTTAATATAAAATAAGAGAATAGGTGCTGCTCCCGCAAACAATCCTCCTTTAAACTAGTAACGTACTTAACAAAATCTGCTAGAGGAGGATTCAAATGCGCAAAAAGGTTATCGGGAGAATTTGCAGTACAGTTATGGTTTGCAGTCTGCTTGCAGCAGGCAACGGAACATCCTACGCCGATGGCGCCAATAACTCTGATGCTCCTACCAACAAATCTGTCAAAAACGTAATCCTGTTTATTACGGATGGGATGAGCTTATCCGATGTGAACTTGGCCAGATGGTATCAGGGAGGTCAGGCGCTTGCGATGGATAAGTATTTCAGCGGGCTGGTGAGAACCTATTCTACGGATTCACTGACCACAGATTCCGCTGCGGGAGCTACGGCTTATGCCACAGGCCATAAGGTTAAGAGTGAGACGGTATCCATACTTCCAGACCGAATAACGATGCCTTTCGTAAGCGCAGTTAAACCAGAGGACATGAACAAACCTCTGCCTACCCTTATGGATGCAGCGAGAATGGCAGGGAAAAGTACAGGAACGGTATTCACTTGTGAATTAACGGATGCGACACCGGCTACATTTTTAAGTCATGCATACACGCGTGACAATGCGCAGTCTATTGCAGAACAGATGGTCTATAGTGGTGTAGATGTTCTACTTGGGGGCGGTTCCGGGTATTTGGTACCCGGCAAAGAAGACATTAACCGCAAGGACGGAGAAGATTTAACCAAAATCCTGAAATCAAATGGGTATGAATACGTAACGGATAAAGCAGGTTTAATGAATTCTAAAACGAATAAAATCTGGGGACTATTCAACCCCGAAGCACTGGATGCTGATTTTGACCTGAACCCGCAAAAGCAACCGAGCCTTGCCGAAATGACCAATGTAGCGATAGAGAAGTTGTCACAGAACGAGAATGGTTTTATTCTGATGGTCGAAGCAAGCCAGATTGACTGGTATGGTCATGATAACGATCCAGTGGGGATTATGAGTGAGACCTTAGCGTTTGATAAAGCCTTCAAAGCCGCTGTTGATTTTGCAGAAAAGGACGGGAATACAGCAGTCTTATCGGTTTCGGATCATGCTACCGGCGGGCTCAATATGACGAACTATGATTCTACCAAAGACCTAATCTCCGTGCTGAAGAAAGCGAAGCACACCAGTTATTACATTGAAGGCAGTATTAATGAGAGCAATTTTAAAAAGGTCCTTGCGGATAATTATGGACTTAGTGATCTAACCAAAGAAGAAGCGGATCAAGTCAGATTGGGAATGCAGGACAACCTTTCGCCAGTCATCGGTAAAATTTTGGGGGATAAAATAGGTGTAACCTTCTCTACGGATGATCACACATCGGAAGAAGTTGGATTGTTCGCCTACCATCCGGCTAATTTTAAACCGACCGATTTCATGAACAGCGGTGTAATCCAGAATACGGATGTGAATAAGTATATTCAAGAAGTGACCGGACTCAATCTGGCGCAGCTTCAGGATACACTGTACGTATCCAGTGATAAATTCAAGGCCAAAGGAGCTACGATTACCCTAGATAAGACCGATAAGACTAATCCGGTGGTTGTAGTGAAAAAAGCAGGCCAAGTTCTCAAGCTGCCTATAGATAAAAATATCGCCATTCAGGATGGCAAAACAACGAAACTAAATGTGCTGACAGTAATGATTAAAGATAAAGTGTGGATTTCGCAGGATGCTTTGGACTTAATTCTCTAATTCTTAAAGTTCATGTTGTGATCTGTCGCCTAAAAGTTAAAGCGCTTAAACCCAAAAACCCCTTTTTAAAAGGGGTTTTTGGGTTTAGATAAGAAATTCCGACTTGAATTGAGGCGAGGAAAGCGAAGCTTTTATCGTTTGATTGCAGGCCTTGTTCCATAGGTCATCAAGCGCCAAACCTTTTCTAAAGGGCCCATGGAAAAAAACTTGAACCAAATGGTGCTAAAAATGATTTGAATCATATAAATCAGAACTGCGATGTAGAGAATATCTTTTGGTGAAACGACTTCGAGACCTATCATTGAAATGATTGCCGTCCCTATAATGCTTTGTGCTACATAATTTGTAAACGCCATTTGACCCACCCGTGATATGGGTTTCAGGAATTTCACCATTTGTTTATTTTCTAATAGTAGAAATAATGTTGTTAAGTAGAACAAAGTGGTTGGGAGAGATCCTAAGCCCGTAACTGAATCTACATTGCTGTTCCCATTTTGAGAAGCGTTCCAAATCCATAGTGAAAAACCAATGAACAACAGAAATGATACCATTTGAATCCATCTAATGGGTCTTGTTAATCCTTGTATGTGTGTCAGCCAACCTGACTTTGCGGTTAAAAAACCAGCTAAAAACATAATAAAGATTTGTATAGCGTCATTAGAAAAAATATCAAGAATAGATGAGATTGCCCCTTGAGAAGGCAGGAATATTTTTACCACTAAGGAAATGATGTAAATGGATGTCATACCCATAAGCCACTTTTTAAGTGTAGAAACCGTTGTGTGATAAAAAGGGATCAGAAACAATCCGATAATGGCATATGCGGGCAGAATGGTTCCCCAAAAGATAAATACATGAATGATTCCCAGCAGCAAAAGGATTAGTAAACGTCTAGCCATACGCCATCTGGGTTTATCTCCCCGGCTTTCGGCTCTTGAGGCGAAAATGTATAGACCTACACCAAATAGGAATGAAAAAATAGAAAAGAACTTTTTTTGTACGAAGATGATTATCAAGCTATGGATGATTCCATTAATGCCACTATAGTCTGGTAAGGGATCTCCTTCCATAATAACTTTAAAGGCTCCAACATTTATAAGCAGAATGCCAAAAAGAGCAAGTCCGCGAATGATGTCGAGTGAAATGATTCTTTCTTTTTGCGAAATGGAGGGATTCATTAATAGTGCTCCTTTGAAAATATTTTTATTTGCCTAGGAGTCAGTATAAGTTGCGAACCTTACATTAAATTGATGCCAACATTACAGGATCCTTAAATTTGATAAAATGTTCCAACTCCAGTTGAATTAGAATCAGTTTTATGGTTAATATGAATACTAAATCATTTTGGGGTGTGAACTAGAAATGTCAGCATATACTCAACCGATCTTTGTGGCAGCGATCTTTTTTGTGGTTTTAGCATTTGCCTTATTTATCCCATGGCTCATTTATACCTATAGAAAATATAATTACCTTCCCTTTTCTACCACGTTAATTTCGTTTTCGTTTATCTTTTACTTTCTAGCAGCGTTATTTTTAGTATTGTTGCCGTTGCCGGAAATGCGTAACACTTGTTCTCTTCAAAAACCGGGTACACAACATTATTCACTTATGCCATTTCAATTTATAGTGGGCACCTTTGGGAATAGTGGCATCGTGTTATCACAGCCTGCAACTTATAGGCTATTATTTAGCCAACCCTCATTCTATCAAGCGTTTTTTAATTTCTTGCTATTATTACCTTTTGGTGTTTATCTGCGATACTTTTTTCAAGATAAGAAATATTGGAAGAAAGCTCTAGGCTTCACGTTCTTATTAACTTTATTTTATGAGATAACACAGGTAACCGGCATTTACGGGATTTATAATTGCCCTTATCGTATTTTTGATGTGGATGATTTATTGTTAAATACTACTGGCGGTGTACTGGGGTTCTTTATTGCTCCAGCTGTGTTGGCGTTATTCCCGTCAAAAAAGAAAATTAAGGAGAAAGCGGAAAGATTATTAGCACTTGATGAAGTAAGAGGGATGTCTGTGTTACTGGCTGTTATTATTGATCTATTTATCAGCAACCTAGTAGTTAAAGTTGTGTTGAGTATGACCAACGTTAATATTGTTAGTGAATTTATTGCGAGCACCATTACACTTTCTGTAACCTTTTTTATTATTCCGATGATTTGGAATGGATCGACAATCGGTACGAAAATAATGCGTTATCGCTATGACAGTAAAATAAGTCGAGTGGAAACGAACAAGCGATTATTTAAACGCTTTGGTGCCATTTACGCGATGTACTTCATAACAGTCATTGCGAAAACGTTGAATAATGTGGAAATATCAATGGATTCTCCATTTTATAAGGCATCTATATTCTTAACGCTAGGTGCTGGATTGACCTCTCTCATTTTAACGATCGTATTGTTCGTTCATGTTATATTAGTCGTGTTTGGCAAACAAAAACGCCGCTTTTACTTTGATGAAGCTTCTGATTTATATACAACCAGAAAAAAATGAATGCTATTCAATAGCAAAGGGATACTCCGTAGTCTTAAATGGCTACAGGGTATCTTTTTTTTGTAGATTTAAGCTTGTTGTAAGGTTGGCATGAATTTGCTGTAAGGTTCGGTGCCTATAGTATAAGTATCAGCAAATTATGAGGTGAAATGAATGGAACCATTATTAAAAGTAGAAAACGTAAAAAAAGTGTACGGGAAGTTAAGTGCTGCTTACACAGCGTTGGAAAACGTGTCTTTTGACATTCATGAAGGTGAGTTTGTAGGGATTATGGGACCTTCCGGAGCGGGAAAATCAACCTTGCTAAATTTGTTAGCAACCATAGATTCTCCAACAGAAGGAAAGATATATATGAAGAACAAGAGTATTCATGATCTGAAGGAAGCAGCTTTGTCAGACTTCCGGCGTGAACATCTCGGGTTCATCTTTCAAGATTACAATTTACTCGATTCCTTGACGGTAAAGGAGAACATATTGCTTCCCCTGGCGATTGCTAAAATTCCAGCGAAGAAAATTAATCACCTTGTGACTCAGATCTCTAAAGTATTTGGGATTGAAGATTTACTGGGGAAATATCCTTACCAAATCTCTGGGGGTCAAAAGCAAAGAACCGCTGCGGCTAGAGCGCTCGTGACAGAGCCAGCACTGATTTTGGCTGATGAACCAACAGGTGCACTTGACTCTAAATCAGCAACAGATTTATTGGAAAGCTTAAGTACTTTAAATGAAAATAACAATTCGACCATTATGATGGTGACCCATGATGCCTTTGCCGCAAGCTTCTGCCGCCGGATCATTTTCATCAAGGATGGTTCATTTTCAACAGAAATCTATCGTCGTGATCAGACACGCAAAGCCTTCTTCCAAGAGATCTTAGATGTTCATGCGGCCATTGGGGGTGAGGTAGATGACGTTATTTAGTCTAGCAAGAAAAAATATAGCCAGAAACTTCTCGCAATATTTTTTATACATCGCATCGATGGTGTTTAGTATCATCATTTACTTTACATTTGTGACCTTAAAATATAGTGATACGATAGCAGAACAGACGGCTTCATCCCAAAAACTGGGTTCCCTAATGAGTGGAGCGGCAGTCATTCTTATCTTTTTCGTGTTCATATTTATAGCTTATTCCAATTCATTTTTTATGAAAAGACGTAAAAAAGAAGTCGCACTGTATGCGTTGCTGGGGGTACGTAATCGTCAAATAGGTTTTATGCTCTTTTTTGAAAATTTATTATTAGGATTATTCTCTTTAATAGTAGGGATTGTATTTGGCTTCCTTTGTTCAAAAGGATTTATGACGATTTTGATTCATTTAATGGGTTATGACGTTGTAGCACCCTTTACTTTTTCAATGGCGGCAGCGATGAACACGGCTATCGTATTTCTGGTTATTTTCTTAGTGACATCGTTTCAAGGCTATCGCTTGATCTATCAATTTAAGCTGATTGATTTATTTCATGCTTCCAAAAAGGGAGAAGTGGCGCCTAAACCATCTATGATAGTAGCTGTTCTTGGAGTGTTACTTATTGTCTTGGGCTATTGGCTTGCAATGCAGGACCTTTTCACTTCTAAGGTATGGGCAAAAATCGGATTTCTCATGACCGTATTAATTATTTTAACAACGGTAATTGTGGGTACATTTTTATTGTTCCACAGTGTGACTGGCTTTCTGTTAGCAATGATTAAGAAAAATGAAAAGTGGCTGTGGAAGGGCCTTCATGTAATAACCATTTCGCAGCTGCTCTATCGTATCCGTGGGAATGCACGTACATTAACTGTGATTGCTGTGTTGAGTGCTACAACAGTAACTGCCGGTGGAGCGGTCTATAGCCTGTATTACAATACGAACGACTCGGCAAAAACGATTAATCCGAATACCTTTATGTATCAATTAACAGATGCAGAAATGGATAAACAAGTAAGTGCTGTACTGCCAGCTACAAAATACGATGAAAATATCGAAACGCTATCCATTACATTTCATACGAAAGAATTAAACTCGCGATCCTCGTTCGATAGCTCTGATAAAAGAGGGTATACAGTTATCAATGAAAAAACATACAACAACTTAGCAAATGTACAGCATAAAGAAAAATTAAATGTAAAGGATGGCTACGCGGTTATTTTAGATATCGGATATAACAAAAGGTTCTCACCTATGTATACAGGAAAAACTATAACAACAGGCAACGGCCATCCACTCACATTCCAAAGCTTTAAAACACAAACCGTATTAAATGCAGGTACAGCAGGTATAACAGTTGTAGTCTCGGATGAACAGTATAAAGTATTACGGAATGATGGAGAAGTGCTACGCTATCGTGTTCTTGGGGTAGAGGATGCCTCTGTGGATTTATCTGCAAAAATTGCAAACCAATTACCTGAAGAAGCGCTATTTTCAAGCAGGCCTCAAGATTACCAAACAAGCTTGGAAAGTGTGGGTTCTCTACTTTTTATAGGAAGTTTCCTTGGACTCGTATTTCTGGCTGCAACAGGCAGTATCATTTACTTTAAAGTTTTAACTGAGGCAGAAGAAGATAAAGCACAGTACAATATGCTGCATAAAATGGGTGTCAGTGCAAAAGAAATGCGGAAATCCATTGCGTCACAGGTATTCGTTATCTTTGTTGTACCGCTTATAGTAGGGTTATTGCATAGTGTAGTGGCTTTAAAAGCATTCTCTAGTCTACTGATGATAGATTTAGCAAAGCCAGTGTTGCTCTGGATGATTGCTTATACCCTAATTTATGGGTTGTATTATTTCTTAACCGTAGCTTCATACAATCGTATTATCACACTAAATAATAGAACAGAAGGATGATTGAGATGAAAAAATTTCTAATTACTATGGGTATTTTGTTTGTTGTTGGGGTTGTAGGTGTCTTTGCTCTAGCAAAGATTGATTTCAATCGCATGAATGCCGAAAATTATTATTTACAAATTACAGAGGATGGGGAACCCCATGAATATAAACTGAGTGATGGTACAGTGATGACTTCCTATTCCTATACACTAGAAGCTACAAATGCCAAAGGTAATACAATTCCACTGGAATTTAATGCACAAAAAAATCTTCGTAAAGGCGCCTACTTAAAAATGTATGTAAAAAAAGGTGATCAAGTCTCCTCATATGATGAAGTGAAGGTAGAGGATATTCCGCTAAAAGCAATAAAAAACTAATAAATTGAAGAAGGGCTGTCTCCAATAAAGGTAATGGAGCACAGCCCTTTTCTCTGCCTAATGAGTAAGTAAGGCATTTGTATTATAAAAGTATAGTAATGGTGGTTCCGGTATTCTCAATGCTCGTCATATCGAGTTTCCCCTCATGAGCCCAAATAATGTCTCTTGCGATGGCCATTCCTAAACCAGTACCATGCTTACTCGTTGTGTTTGTACCCCGATAGTAGCGTTCGAAAATCTGTTCCAGATCTTTAGCTGGAATTCCATGACCATTATCAGAAATCGAAATTCGGGTATGAGATTCTGGACCTGTATCCACTCGAATCTTCACCACGACACTTTCATCGTTATGCACCAGCGCGTTGTAGATCAAGTTAAGGATCGCTCGTTTTAGTAATTTTTTATCTACTTTATGCATTGCTTTAGCCATATTCGCCTCAAACTCTATCTGCCGTTCACCAAAGGTCGGGTCATTTAAAAGTTCAATCGTCATTTCTCGTAGAAACTGAACGAGATTCACCTCTTCAAATTGCAGGGATAGCTGGTGATTACGCAAACGTGTCGTTAAATTGAGGTCATCTAACAGATCTTTCATATACATCGATTTACTCTTGATAATTGACGTGTATTCCTGTAATTCTTGGGCCGTTAGATCTGTGGCACTGTCGTTAATAAATTCTGCATAACCTTGAATAGAAGCAAGTGGTGTCTTCATGTCATGTGAAACATTGCTAATCCATTCCTCACGCATTTGATCGAGGCGTTTACGTTCCTCTTCATGTCGATCGAGCTTTTCAGATAGTTCATTCATATTACGAAAAACATCTTCATAAACACCTTTGGGAGTAGGCATTTTCTTAAAACGTCGTTCCCTGAGCTGTTGAATACCCTCTATTAATGTATGAAGGGGTGCAGTTAACTTTTTCCCAAATAGAAATCCAATGAGGATTACAATAAGCACATCAACGATTAAAAAAATGGAAAGAAAAACATTAACATCTTTGAAAATTTTAGCGTAGTCATAGGTCATTACGTAGCGGCCTATTTTAGGATTATTAATCCCTAAAAAGTAACTGAAATGTTGGGCTTCGCTGACAAAAACCGTCGTGCGTGCATCTAATTCTTTATATTTATACATTTGTACAATTTCAATAGGAGAATACTCTGTTTTCAATTCTTTAGGGGTATAAAAGGCAGCTGCTTGCTCCCCTTGGTCATTCAAGAATTGTACCCAGGCGCTCATTTCTTGTAGTTTTTTGAGACCTTCTTCATTCACAACAGGTTTGCCAGCCTGTAATTCTACGTATTGTGAAAAGGTTCGGCTAAAGGTTTCTGCAGATGCTTCTTCAGTGCCAAAGTTATTATTATTTACCTTTATAACGAATAAGGAAAGGAACAAAATCGCGTTTACAATACCAACGATCACAACAATAGTCATAACCGATCTTAAAAAGCGGAGTGTCAATTTCCATTTCAACTAGTCTCACTCCTTGGTATTTAATTTATAACCTAACCCTTTAACCGTCAAAATAAAGGAAGGATTTGAAGGGTCTGCCTCAATTTTTTCGCGTAAGCGCCGAATATGTACCATCACTGTATTATCGGAACCAAAAAAGTCCTCACCCCACGCCTGTCCAAACAAGGTTTCTTTGCTTAGAATCTGATTGGGATGATGCATAAAACAGCTCATTAAACCGACTTCTTTGGCGGTTAGCACGAGGACCTCGCCATTCTTTTTTAATTCTGTCTCATTGGCACTAAGCTCAAAGGGGCCAGCTTGTAAGCTTTTCGGAGCTTTTTTTTCTTCTGTAAAGCCAGCTCTTCTCAGTTGTGCCTTTACCCGGTAAGCGACTTCTTTCGGACTGAACGGTTTAGTAATATAATCATCGCCACCTATCGCCAGTCCTAACAGCTTATTAATTTCCTCGTCTTTTGCAGACATAAATAAGATGGGTGCATTTGATGTTTCCCGAATTTTTCTGCATAAGTCATATCCTTCTCCATCTGGGAGCATAATATCTAGCAATATAAGCTCAGGCTTATACTCCTGAAACTTGTCCCAACCCTCTGCAACGGTCCCGGCAGTTACAACGTCTGGAACACCTTCTTTATGTAAAACAGCCTTCATCAGACGCGCTAAATCATCTTCATCGTCTATGATTAATACCCATTTACGACTTGCCATTTATTTCCCTCCAAATCCGTCTTTATGTACATTATTACATTATAAAGAACTCTTTATTTCTTGCGCAAAAAAATCGCAAAAGAAAGGCTTGCATGAAGATGGATATTACTTAGACGAACATAGCAAAGCAATATTCGGTCATTTATTAAAATTCATTCTAGATATAGACAAATCAGGTAAGGAGGAGAAATTGTTACGCCCCCTGCCTTCCATGGCATTGATCTGCACTGTATATGGCCCTTTGAAGATGTTCGCTAAAATGATGGAAGAAGGTGAGTTACTGTATTCGCTTGAGCTCGAAGAAGAACTTGCAGACAGCTTTTGGAATGCCAATAGATTGCAGCGACTTGCAAGGAGTGCAAGCAGCCTTAACAGGAACAACTGCAACCAATGCTGATTTGCAGAATATTTCACAGGATGACTTTGTACGTACAGCCGTGATTATGCTGGTCGGAATCATAATTGTGCTAATAGTCATTACGCGCTCTGTGTCCAGTTCTCTGTTCATTATTGCTTCCTTGGTGCTAGTGTACTTACTTCTCTTGGAATCAGTGAAATCTTGAGCTGGATCGTTCCATTTTTCAGCTTCATTATGATTGCAGCCCTGGGCGTTGATTACAGCATATTCCTGATGATGCGGTATAACGAGCTTGAAGGGGATGTTGGATCACCTGCGCCGCGTTGATTCCTTCGGGCGTAACGACACTTATACAGGTAGCATTCGTATTAATCATTGCACTATTATTAAGTGTAGCGGCCATGCCGGTGTTCTTGACTGAATTAATGCAGCTTGCTAGCAAATTAAATGGTTCAAGTACGGTGCTACATCAAAGAATGTCGTTGACAAATCGAGTCATATTTAGACGGCAGTAAAATTTAAAAATACATGCGTATTACGTATGCTGAGAACAATAGAAAGAATCTTCGGGGACCTTTGTGGTCCCTTGTTTCACCATATCAGAAAGTATATAATTATCGACTATACCTTACAACTTTATTACGCTATAATCAACGTAAAGTCACCAGATGACCTAAGAGTAGGATGATTTTAATAGATTAATTAATATTAGCTTTGATATGCCGAAACGTATTTTGTTATTGAAATAGGTTGTTTATATTGTTTATGATATTAATAAAGGTGTTAATTAAATCTAGAGTAGGTAGATTATGAGTCTAAATGACAACGTATTAATTAAAATTCGTGATATGCGAGAGAGTTTTACACCAGTTGAACGATTGGTCGGAGATTACATTTTAGAAAATACGGAAGAGATCCCTCATTTGTCGATTAAGGAATTGGCTCAATCGAGTAAGACAAGCGATGCATCTGTCCTTCGTTTCTGTAAGACGATGGGTTACAGCGGATACCGCAATTTTATTGTGAGTATATCGGCATCTTTGGGTTCTCGTGATGAGGATTCAAAGGCTCAATATACAGATATTCAGCCAGGTGATGATCTCTCGACAATTATATCAAATATTTCATTGAATAATTGCAAGTCCATTGAGGATACGCTTAGTGTTATTGATCGAAAAGAAATTACAAGAGCTGTAGAATTACTATGTCATAGTAAGCGAATTGTTTTCTTTGGAATAGGTGCTTCGGGACTCGTTTGTATGGACGGGGAACAGAAGTTCTCGCGAATTAATAAGATGTGTCATGCCTACACAGATGGTCATAGTCAGCTCACGGCAGCAACTTTACTTGAGAAAGATGATGTTGCCATTTTCATTTCTAACTCTGGAGCAACTAGTGATATTATTGATGCACTGGAAATTGCCCAAAAGAATAGAGCGAAATGTATTGCGATTACGAAGTACAATAAAAGTGAGCTTGCGGAGCGGGCGGATATTGTACTGAGCATATCCACACCTGAGATAACAATCCGCAGTGGGGCTATGGGCTCACGTATTGCGATGCTTACGATCATCGACATATTATTTGCTGGTGTCGCAAGTGCAGAATATGAAGAAGTAAAAACCTACTTAACAAAAACGCATAATATATTAAAGAAAAAACTTAGAAATTAGGTTCTGATAGAATGAATGTGAAGGAAAGCATTGATCATGGATCAATGCTTTCCTTTTTTTTGTATTTCATTCGCTAATTCGTGTACTAAAATGTACTACATATCAATCCATGTCAGATTATCTACATGATGAATACGTTGATCTAATGAATATAATAAGTAGTTTAATTCAATAATTAATAGCTTGGCACACAATAATGAGGAAGAAAATGAATGGAATCGAAGACGAAACATCATCCGGTTGAACGCGGATGATGTAACTTTATGTTTCGTTTGGAGCGATAATCAGCAAATAATACATTTTTTTAAATCGCTTTAACCTTAGAGCCATAGCGATCAAAGCAATTGGTAAAAATTTAAATTGTATCTTGTAAGCGCTTTATAAATGTGGTATAACATAGTATGTAAGGAATGAAATAAAACATCAGAATTTAATTTCTTTATGAAATTATATTTCAAAATCTATTGACGAAGCGATGGTGTTGTATTAGTATAAGAGCATAATAATTGTAAGTTAATATAACACGTTTTGTTAACTAGGTGACAGATTGAGACTGGGAAGAAGGAGGATGGCTATGAATGACTACCTTGCGGGATTGACAACAGAGGCTGTGAATCCAGACACATTAATGATTGATGAATGTACTACGGAAGAAATGATCCAGTTAATGAATCAACAAGATGCACTGGTCCCCAGAGCTATAACTGAGGAGATTCCGCAGATTGCAAAGGCGGTAGATATTCTACATCATAGGTTGTCTAATGGTGGAAGAATGTTTTACATAGGAGCTGGCTCATCAGGAAGATTAGGTGTTCTGGATGCTTCCGAATGTCCTCCTACCTTTGGTACAGATCCTTCCTTGGTGCAGGGCTATATCGCTGGTGGTGATATTGCTTTGCGTACTGCGGTTGAAGGCTGTGAAGACGATATGGATGAAGGGATCGCATTAATCGAAAGCATTGGTGTAACAAACAAAGATGTACTTATTGGGATTTCGGCAAGCGGTAGTGCAAACTACGTTATTGCAGCTTTAGCGAAAGCAAAGGAACTTGGAGCAGCCACTATCGGTGTTTGTAACAACAGAGGCTCAAAGTTCGAACCCATTGTAGATGTTTGTATAACACCTGTTGTAGGACCTGAGGTCATTAGCGGTTCGACTCGATTAAAGGCAGGAACTGCTCAGAAGTTGGTGCTTAATATGCTGACAACATGCACAATGGTCAAGTTAGGAAAAACGTACAACAACTTGATGGTTGATCTGAAGGCTAGTAATTTTAAGCTCGTAGATCGCTCGATTCGTATCATCATGAACACGACTGGTGTAGATACATCAACCGCCGCAGAAACACTTGATAAAGCATCTATGAACTGTAAGCTGGCAATTATGATGATTAAATCGGGGTTAGATGCAAAAGAAGCAGAACAAGTACTTAACGCAAACGGAGGACGCTTGAAACAGGCAATCGCATCATTGGTTTAGGTGTGAAAAGTGGAATAACAGGATGGATGCTATTAATAATTGAGGAGGCTGTTTTCGATGAAAAAAAGATCACGTGGATTAACTCTGTTTTTGTCAGGAATCATGATGGTATCACTCTTATCGGCTTGCGGAGGAAACGGAAATAACGCTACAACTTCTACAGATTCCGGTAATACAGGAACTAGTAACGGTGGTTCTGAGCCTAAAAAGGATACGATTACAGCACTTTTACCTCCGATATCAGCGAACTATCAAACACGTTTTGCTGATATGGAAAAAGAATTTAATACACTACATCCTAACTTGACTTTGAAAATCGAACCAGCGAGCTGGGAAGATATGACGCAAAAACTTGATACTCAAGTAAATGCAGGTTCTCCTCCAGATATTGCTTTTATCGGTGCTTCAGGAATTTCGAAATATGCAGCACTTAATGTACTAATCGACCTTAACGGTGCCCTTTCTGATGAAGCCAAGGCCGATTATGACGAAGTTCCATTGAAATATTTCCAACTAGGTGACGCTCAATACGGCCTACCAGCATATATGGAAATCCACACTATCGGTGGTAACAAACAATTCCTTGAAGAAGCCGGAATTGATTGGAAAAGCATTCAGCAAAACGGTTGGACTTATGAAGAGTTCCGTAATGCAATTTCTAAAGGCGTAGTGAAAAATGATAAAGGTGAAACTACTCGTTATGGTTTCGTGTTCGCAACATCTGGTGTAGCATCTAAAGACTATCTAGCTATTCTTGCTAAAACTGCAGGTTTACCAGATTACTTCGATAAAGATCTTAAATATACGTATACAAGCAAAAACTTCTTGGGTCTACTTACATCTATTCGCGAAATGATCAACGATGGTTCTATGCCTAAAGAGCTAAGCTCTATCGATGCTGGCAAACGGTGGAACATGTTCCTAACGGGCCAAACGATGATCACAGGTAAAGGTTTATCTGCATTTGAAAACTCTGCTCGTCTAAACAATGAGAAGATTAAAGCGAACGATGGTTCAGCTGTTGCAGATTCTATTGAAGTTGATTATATTTCACTTCCAGTCCCAACATTCAACGGTGCCGATTATGTCCCTACTTCAATCGTTGATGGTTATATCGCACTTCGTGGTAAAAAAGCTCCATCTGAAGAGCACATCAAAAATATTGCCCTAGCAACGAATTTCTTGTCTTCTGGCTCAATTGCTGCTAACTACAGTAATGAGCTGTTCTTATCACCAATTACTGAATCTGCACGTAATGCAGAAGTACTTGAAAAATTCCCTCGTAACGAAGATAACGTTGCTGCAGGTAAAGCTATGATGGCAAAAGCGCTTCCGGCTCGTACAGATATTCCTACTGATCTGGCTGCTGAAGCATTAAAAATTGAAACAGAAGTTATTATTCCTAAACTACAAGCCTTACTTGCAAATGAGATTGCTCCACAAGAAATGTATGATGCAGTTAAAGCGGCTGCAATTAAATCTTTCGGTAAAGATGGTATTGTAGTTGACTAGTCTGTCGTAGGCTGACATGTGAAAGCTGTGCGTAGCTAGAACGTACAGCTTTCCTTCTAAATTAGCTAGAGCTTGTACTGTTTTTAGAAGAGAGGTGCGACCCAATGAATCAAACGTTGACTAAAAGAAAAAAATCGAAGCTCGAAAGTGACTCAGGTTGGGGATACGCGTTTATCGCAGTAGCACTTATTGCGTTTTCTTTATTTACCGCATATCCAGTCATCAATGCTTTTATTATCAGCTTACAAAAATATGGTCCATTAGGATCCACTTTTGTCGGCATGGATAACTTCGTTAACTCGTTTTCAGATGAACTTTTCTGGAAAGCGCTGAAAAACACGTTAGTATATACGCTATTAACTGTTCCGTTTAATATTCTTCTGTCATTTTTAATTTCAATTTTGATTATTCCTTTCAAGAAAAAAACACAAACGATCTTTAAAGCACTATATTACTTGCCAGCCGTAGCATCTGGTGTAGCGCTTTCTGTTGTGTGGCTGTGGATCTTCGATCCTTTAAAATCAGGTATTGCCAATAAGCTCGTGAGTTTTTTAGGTATTGAAAATCAAAACTGGCTTGGTTCCAGTGCAACTGCAATGTTCTCACTTGTGTTAATGTCATGGTTATCAAGTCATGGTACAGCAATTATTATTTATATAGCCGCATTACTCGCTATTGATAACAGCTATTATGAAGCAGCTGAAATTGATGGCGCGTCTTTCCTGCAAAAGCTTTGGTTTATCGTTGTCCCTTTCCTTAAGCCAACAACGCTATTCCTACTTGTTACGGGTGTTATCGGTTCCTTCCAAGTATTCCAAAACGCTTATCTTATGACAGGCGGTGGACCAGACCATGCAACAACAATGGTAGGTTTGTTAATCTTTAACAATGCGTTCACATATTTTGAGTTTGGTGAGGCAGCGGCACAATCATTAGTTCTAGCAGCGATTATCGGATTTATCTCATTCCTTCAATTCAAGTTTATAGGTAAAGATGTAGAATACTAGGAAAAGGAGCAGAATACTATGGGTTTGTACAACAACAGCTTAAGAAGCAAAGGGTATCTGTTTATACGTAATGGTGCAAACATTACGTTCCTTATCCTATTCGCCGCAGCTACCATATTCCCGATATACTTTATGGTCATTTCCTCGTTCGGTGATCCGGTAGAAGCTGGTGCAATGAGCTATTCTATCCTACCAAAGAAGATTTCATTTGAATCTTATAAATTCTTTTTTAACTTTAGCCCGCATACATGGGACTGGTTATTGAACTCTTTTATAGTGGCAGCGTGTATCACGGTATCTAACGTATTTTTTGCTACTCTTGCTGGATATGCTTTTGCAAAAATGAAATTTAAAGGGAAAAACATTTTGTTCGCTATTTTGCTGGGATCTATGATGATTCCTGTTCAAGTTACTCAGGTTCCACTATATATTTTGATCGTAAATATTTTTGAATTACAAAATACGTACACTGCGTTGATTATGCCGAGCATAGTAACGGTATACAATATCTTCTTGGTTAAGCAGTTCATGTCCTCCATTCCAGGTGAAATTATTGAATCTGCTAAAATCGAAGGTTGTTCCCAGCCTAAAATCTTCTGGTATATCATTATGCCTCTATCTAAAACAATTATGGCAGTACTAGCAATCCTAACGTTCATGGCGGCATGGAATGACTTTTTCTGGCCGTTCCTAGTAACGAATACGATGGATATGCAAACCATTCAGGTCGGCTTGAAAAACTTTCGCTTTGCGAATACAACTTACTTTGCACCGATGATGGCGGGGGCAACCATTTCAGCAGTTCCAATGTTTATTTTGTTCTTCAGTTTACAAAAATACTTCCTTGAAGGGGTAACAGTTGGAGCGGTGAAAGGTTAATGGACAAACAATCAAAAGTGGATGCAACATACTTAGTTGGCTTGATGTCAGGTACATCAGTAGATGGTATTGATGCAGCAGTAGTTAAGCTTTTCCCTTCAGCCGAAAAAGAGCATGGAGTAGAGATTGAATTACTGGCTTTTGAAAACACACCTTTTGAGGTGCAAGTTAGAAACTCCATATTTGAGCTTTTTGATCCCGCTAGCGCTACGATTGATAAGGTTGGCGCAATGAATATGTGGCTTGGCGAATTATACGCCCAAGCCACATTATCCGTTATAGGGAAATGCGGCCTTTCGCCTTCGCAAATATTCGCAGTAGGATCGCATGGTCAAACAATCTATCATGCTCCGGAAGAGAATGTTATGGGCGGCTATAATCTGCATTGTACCGTTCAGATTGGGGATGGTGCAGTTATCGCCAATCGCACAGGGATTCCTTGCGTATCAGACTTTCGAGTTGCTGACATGGCAATGGGTGGACAAGGAGCTCCGTTAGTACCATTTACCGAATACTTATTGTTTAACAATCCAAAGAAAACACTTCTGATGCAAAATATTGGCGGAATAGGCAATGTGACTGTTTTGCCTGTAAATGCCTCCCCGGATGAGGTATTTGCTTTTGATACGGGTCCTGGAAATATGATTATCGATGGCCTTGTATCGCAATTATTTATACCAATGACAATGGATGTTAATGGCGAAATTGGTGCGGGCGGTCAAGTGATTGATGAGCTATTGAAATGGATGCAGCAGGATAAATATTATACGATGCCGTTACCAAAATCGACAGGCAGAGAACGGTTTGGCCAACAATACGTGGCACAAATTATTGAAATGATGAAGGTTAATCACTGGAAAGCAGAAGATGTTGTTGCAACAGCTACGTACTTAACTGCCTGGAGCATCGTCGATAGCTATGAACGGTATATTGCACCGCAGCACCAGGCTGAGCAATTGTTAATTGGCGGCGGTGGAAGCTATAACAAGACGCTTTTGCGTGATTTGCAGCACTTATTTGCACCGCATAACGTGCAGGTGCTGACGCAGGAGGATATCGGTGGTAATAGTGATGCTAAGGAAGCAATTGCTTTTGCTCTGCTAGCGTATTACACGATGGAGCGCTTACCAAACAATATCCCGCTAGTAACTGGAGCTTCACAGCCAGTAGTAATGGGCAAAATTTCCTGGCCCTATATTGGACGTTCACAGGAGGCTTAAATGTTGCAAATCAGACCCTTTTCAATTGAAGATCACTCTGCAGTTGTAGAGCTTTGGAATCGTGAGGCTACAAAATATGATTATAAGCCATTTACAGAGCGAGAGTTTCAAGATACATTCATCGACCATCCTTATTTTGACGCTGACTGTATATGGGTAGGCTGTGACGAAAAAGGGATTGTTGGTTTTGCAGCTGGCTGCTGCGGCTCTGATCTCCCTCTTGGAGATGTGTCCGGTTATATTACGAGTGTTATTATAGATACCCATGTGGCTTCTCTGGAGCTTTACGATGCTTTTCTATTGCGTTTAGAAAAAAGATTCCAAGAACTTGGGAAAAGACAAGCGGATGTATTGTTTTTCAACCCTGTTAAGCTGAAGTGGAGTATACCAAGTGCACCTCAGCATGAGCATAATAATGCCCCGGGCATCAGTAAGGATCAGCCATTATATGAAGCTTTAATGGCTAGAGGCTACGAAGATCGAGCGACGCAATGCGGCATGTATTTAAAACTCGGAAGCTTTATAGTTCCCGAAGATATTTTAGATAAGGAAACCAATGCAAATAGCAAGGACTATTACATTACGTCCTATGTCCCTGATTTACATACAGGGCTTGAAGCAACACTTGCTGCCCTGCAAAATCCGCAGTGGAAGAAGGATATTGTTACTTACGTGAAGGTTGGCGCACCACTTGTAGTAGCTGTGTACGGCAACGAGGTTGTGGGCTTTGCAGGTCCAATTATTTCGCAGCCTGATGGAAGAGCATTTTTTTGCGGTATCGGAGTGCACCCAGAGCATGAGGGTCATGGCCTTGGCAGTGTATTATTTTTCCGAATGGTTGAAGCTTTTCAAAATGTGGGCTGTCAATATATCTCTCTATTCACTGGAAATAATAATCCGGCTCTTCGAATCTATCAAAAAGCGGGCTTTACTATTGAAAAACAATTTTCTATATTGCGGAGGGAACTTTAAAGATGAGCGAAAAATTCACAGTATTAGCAATTGGAGCGCATGTTGGTGATGTGGAGCTAGCTTCTGGTGGTGTACTCGCTAGTCATAGTTTAAAGGGAGATCGCATTGTGACATTAGCGTTAACTGCGGGTGAACGAGGGGTCCCGGCAGGACAGGATATGAAGGAATATCGTCAGCAAAAAGTGAAAGAGGCACAGGTTTTTGCGGATATGCTAGGTGGTGAAGCCATTGTATTCGATGATTATTGTGACGGAGAGTTGCCTGACAATCAAGAAATTCGTATGGAGGTTTGTGATGTAATTCGTCGCGTGAAGCCTAACATTATTATTACACACTGGAAAAACAGTATGCATAAGGACCATGCGCTAACGCATCATATCGTAAATGATGCCCGTTTCTTCGCAAGTCTATCATCCTTTGAACGAGCGCTCCCCGCGCACTTTGCAGCAAGATTATATTACTCCGAAAACTGGGAGGATGCGGTTGATTATGTCCCTTACGTATATGTGGATTTTGATCAAGCGGCATTTGATCTATGGATAGATGCTTTAAGCAAGCATTGGTTTGTGACGAATAGCAAATCTTTCAAATACATGGATTACTATAAAGCACTAGCAGTTGTTCGCGGCTGTGAAGCAAGAAAGACATATGCAGAAGCATTTATGGTGCCTGCTGAAACGGTGAAGGTTAGGCAGTCTAGTCTTTGGTAACTATTCAACTAGCTAAGAGGGAGTGTTTCTATGTATAGCAGGAAACATTCCCTTGTTCTATCCATTTATGCGAAAAAGCAGCTAGGAGGCAGCTTCATATGGTGTTAAATGGGATTGATTCTATAACGAATTATCGTTATTTGTTCGAAGGTAAGCGCGTAGGATTGATTACAGCGCCGACAGGTCTTACGAAGGATTTTGCATCAACGATTACTATATTACATGAAAATTTTAATCTTGCTGCGATGTTTTCACCTGAGCATGGCGTTCGCGGAGATTTGGATGCAGGGGCAGTAGTAGACACTTACATGGATCCTTTTACGAATGTTCCAGTCTATAGCTTGTACCGTAAAGACTCCAAGCGTTTAACAAAAGAAATGCTGAATGAAGTAGACATCATTGTATACGATATTCAAGATGTTGGTGTACGCTATTACACATTTATTTATACGATGCTGTATGCCCTTGAAGATTGTGCAAATGCAGGTGTAGAATTTGTTGTTCTTGATCGTGTTAATCCGCTTAACGGGGTAACGGTAGAAGGGAATGTCTTGAAGCCCGGCTTCAAATCATTTGTTGGAAATTACGAGCTAGCCGTACGATACGGCTTAACAGCAGGTGAGGTAGCAACGATGGCAAATGATCAAATGAATTGGAATGCATCGCTGCATGTCGTTCGTTTGGAAGGCTGGGAACGGAGCATGTCCTTCCCGGATACAGGATTAACTTGGGTTCATCCTTCACTTGGAATACCACGATATGAAACGGCGTTATTATATACAGGAACATGTTTATTTGAAGGCACAAACTGCTCCGAAGGACGTGGAACAACGTTCCCTTTTGAAATGATTGGTGCTCCGTTCATTCAAGCGCAGCAATTGGCAGATGAGATGAACGCAAAAGGTATCCCGGGTGTGCTTTTTCGTCCAGTTCATTTCAAGCCAACGTCATCTAAACATTGTGGCGAGCTATGCGGCGGGGTACAAATTTACATTACAGATCTCCAAGTGCTGAGGCCTTTAGAAGTTGGGGTAACCTTATTATTTACGATAAGAGATTTGTACGAGCAATTTTCATTCCTGCCTCCTGTGAAGGAGGGCTCTCGTCCATTTATCGATTTGCTGGGGGGAGACAACATGTATCGTACGGAAAATATGCAAGCCAAGCAGCTGCTTGAACAGTTTGCAGCGGAAAGCAAGCAATTTGCAGAAATAACACAGCAGTATCATTTATATCGCTAGAGGAAGGTGAATAATTGATGAGAACAATAGAACATATGAGCCTGCGCGAAAAGATTGGACAAATGTTCGTAACAGGCTTCCCTTCAACCGAGATCACTCCTGAGCTGAAGGAAGTTATTGAGCATTATAAAGTCGGCAATATTATTTTATTCTCACATAATATCGACAATAAATATCAATTAGGCGAGCTTGTTACTGAGCTGCAGCAATGGTACATGACACATACTGGTATCCCGGGCTTTATTACGATCGACCAAGAAGGCGGTCGAGTCACTCGTATGCCTAAAGACGCGACCAATGTTGCTGGAGCCATGGCAATTGCTTCTTCAGGACGACCTGAAAATGCGTATGCAGCAGGCAGAATGACTGCCAGAGAATTGAAAGCATTAGGTATTAATTTTAATCTAGCTCCAGTTATGGACGTTAACAATAATGCATTGAATCCAGTCATAAATGTTCGTTCCTATGGTGATTCTGTTGCAACAGTATCCCAGTATGGAATTCAAATGATGAAGGGATTGCTCGATGGAGGCGTCATGTCCTCACTTAAGCATTTTCCAGGGCATGGTGATACAAATGTCGATTCACATATTGGCTTGCCTACCATTGAAAAAACACTTGAGGAATTAGAGCAGCTTGAGCTGCTGCCGTTTAAGGCCGCAATTGAGCAAGGCGCTCAAGCGATTATGAGTGCACATATTTTATTTCCGAAAATTGAAAAATCTGGTGTGCCCGGAACTATGTCTCATACCATTATTACAGAGATATTAAAAGGAAAATTAGGATATAAAGGGTTAGTTGTATCGGATTGTTTAGAAATGGACGCGATCAAACGATACTATGGTACGGCAAAAGGAGCGTTAGGAGCTGTTAAAGCAGGTATTGATTTGGTATTCATTAGTCATACTCCTGAGACAGTGAAGGAAGCGATTCATTTGATCGAAGAAGCTGTAGCCACCGGTGATTTGGATGAAGCGCTGATTGATGCAGCTGTTACAAAAATTTTAGCTTATAAAGCACAATATGCGACGATTGAGGAGCTGGATTATGAACTAGTTGGCTGCGATGTACATCGCCGAGCAAATGAGCTAATGCGTACGGAAACGATCTGCCTCATGAAAGGTGAGCTCCAGCCCATTCATACCGGTGACGAGCAAGTGTTATTTATGGGTTCCTATTCATACCGCACCGATCTTGCGTCCAGCAGCTTGAATCAAGCTCTTAGCTTTCCGCAATATATGGGGGAGCATTTCAATACAGCTTATGAGATTATCGACATTGACCCGAGCGAGGAACAAATCAACGCTGCGCTGCCAAAGGTACAAGGCTACAAGCATATTGTTATCGGCTTGTTCAATGCGCGTGAAAACAAAGGTCAGCTTGCGCTTGTTCAGAAGCTGCTGGCAGCAGGCTGCAAAGTAACGGCCATTACATTAGGTCGCCCGTATGATTTACCGTTAATCGAAGGCGAGTTCTGCGGAATTGCGGCATTTGAGTATACACTTGATGCATTCAAATCACTCCTTCCAATCCTAAATGGTGAGGTTGTACCCACCGCCAAGATTACGATTCAGATGTAGACAAGCATAAACGCCTTCGGCGTCCTTTCAAGGACGGCAAGCGTTTCTGCGAGAAATATAAGGATAATATATCGCGTGAAACATATAAATTCTTATCTTTGAAAAAAGTACAACAAGGGGACATAGGTATGGCATTTATCGTTGGAATTGATGGGGGTGGCACGAAAACAGCTGTCACCATTACGCATGACCAGGAAGACTCTTTATTCACCTTTACTGTAGGGCCTATTAATTATAACGGTGGTGATGCTGATGCTATTGCCGCCTCCTTTGAGGGAATTTTTAGTCAAACGAAGCTCTACTGCGGTAATTTACAAGAAGTTGCTCATATATGTATAGGTGCGGCAGGAATAAGTAATCCGCTGGTCATCAATTTTTTGGAGCAGCATGTGAGAAATAACGGTTATATCGGGCCATTAACGATTACAGGCGATCAAGAAACCGCATTATACGGGGCACAAAATGCGATGCAAGGCATCATTCTCATTGCCGGTACAGGATCGATTTGCTTCGGGGTCAATGAAAAAGGAGAGCAGCATCGCACAGGAGGCTTTGGTCATTTGATTGATGACGAGGGAAGCGGTTATAGCATTGGGCGGGATCTATTATCCGCATTAGTTCAAGTGGATGACGGAAGAATAACCGATACGGTCATCCCAGCGATGGTATATGAGCGGCTTGGCTTAAGTACTGTGAAAGAGATTATTGGCTTTGTTTATGATAAAAATACGACGAAAAAAGATATTGCGCAGCTCGCACCGATTATGACGACCGCATGCGAGAAGGGCGATGCACATGCACTAGCGTTAGCGGAGATATGTGCAGCCAATCTATATGAGCTTGTTGTGCCTGTTATTGAACGGCTTAAGCTATATGAAAGTCCGATTGCGATTGCAGGAAGTGTGCTGCAAAAGTCTCGCTTTGTGAAAGAAGCCTTGGAGCGAAAGCTCGCACAGAGCTACCCGCAAACAAAGCTGATTTTGCCGATTAAGGATGCAGCCTACGGTGCTGTCCTGTTAGGAAGATCAAAAATGAACAAAGACTAGTTTTTATCGCTATGGAAAAATAGGGGTGTGTCATAAGTCCGAGCAGTTGGACTTGCGACACACCCTTATTTTAAAATGGTAGGAATCAAAAATGGCTTAAAATTTATCGGTCAAATAAAACACGGCTTGTTGTTTCGGAAATAGAGCTTGAAGGATGTTAGCGTCCTCCGTACTGTCCTTTGCTGCGCCAGCTTCATTATAGCCGAACATGATATAAGTCATTAGCTCGCGTTCATCTACTTCTATTGAAGTATAGGGATTGGTATGATTACTAGCATCGGAAACAGAAAGCTGCTTTTGCTTATAATCCAAGTAGATACAGTCCTCATTGCTGCGAAGTGCAATATGCAGCTCCTGGCCTGCAATTATGTTGCTACGGTTTAGGCGATCTTCTAATTCAGGCTGAAGCTTATGGAAAGTTGAACTGAGATTGATCATTTTCCACATCGCCATATTGATTTGAATTGAATTTGCTTGATGCTGTTGGTAATAGGAATATAGCTTATGGTCCTCTGGGAGCATCGCTAATATTTGCTTTGCATTTTGGCGCAGCTGACATAAGGCATGAAACAAAGCTTCAACACCGTTTTCGGCTTCGTTCAAATACAATAATTCATTAATAAATACTTGTTCAGTATCTTTCTTTTCAATGATGCCATAAGCAACGATTTTTCCATTTCTGCGAAGGAGCAAGCAGTCAACTTTCTTCCATTCCGGCCAGGTCAATAAATCATTCCAATACGTTTTACTTCGGATCACGGTGTAGGTACGATTCTTATTAAATTGTTCATAGATGAAACGGATATCATCGAGATAACAGGCTTCAAAAGGAATGATTTCATCACTGCTTTGCTGCTGCTCCAAACTTGCTGGTTTTTCAATTGCGAAAGCAGTCTCGGGAATAAGTCTCCAGCCAGCTTTTTCATAAAACGCATGCTTACTAGCCAAAAGCAAGCTTATATCATAATCGGTTTCTTTCATATAGTTGGTCTGCGCATGAAGAATTTTGTGTGCAAGCCCCAGCCCGCGGTAATTTAGATCTGTACCGACACTCCCCATTGCACCCGTTTTCAAGATCGCTTGACCGACTCTAATATGAAACGGAAAAATTTGTACATTAGATGCAATCTTATCGTCAACCATCGCAAACCATGTTGTATCTGGATCATATGTGGTGTCTAGGTCTAATCTTTCTTGGAAATAAGCTCGGCCTACGGAAAAGCATTCATCTAAAATATCGTAAATCTTTTCAAGCTGCTCTCTAGTTGGATGGTTCATTACGATGATGTTTGGTGTCGTCGTCATCTTTCATTTCCTCCTGCGCCGTAATGTTGGGATAAATTTAACAAATGAAAAAAAACGGTTTTTTTGAAATTTAATTTCTTAACTTATAGTTTAATGTTGAAAAAAAATTTCGTCAATAATGGAACGTGTGGAATCATAGAAGTGATACAAAATTTAGATTGCTCAATATAGTCTAAATGAGGATTAGGAAATTAGCGACTTCGGCTGAGCAATTACAAGCACAAAGTGCACAAATGAAGGGGCAGCTTAAAAAGAAGAATGATAAACCGTTCAAGAACTTTTTGCGAAAAATCGGAAATATTTTCATACTAATGATTCCTGCATTTGTTGGAGCGGGTATAATTGCGGGGAAGTATGATTTCGCAAATTGAGCTAGACTTAAATGAATTGCCAGAATCAGAGAAAAAAGTAGCGGAGTACATTCTTGTAAATGCTAAAGAAGTGCTGCATATGACCATACATGAGTTAATGGAACAAACCTGAGCAAGTACTATATTAAGCATGGATGGACTTATTTATACTCTGACGCAGTGATCCGCACCATTGCAGATACGAGGCGAGTCCTTTACCTACACAGAATTTCAAACAGATGTACTTGCCATAATTCAGTTTTCAGATGAGTAGCTCTGCGTAGCAAAAAAACTGGATAAATTGTTAATTTCACCCCTACAGTCACTAAAATCGATTATAATAAAATTTATGTTCAAGTCGATCACCTATCCTAAGTTAATAGGATCATCATACGCAAAAAGGCATAGCGCTGAATCGCCTATGCTATAAGGGTTATAGAGTTTTTAAATACACACTTATGTATAAGAGGAGGCGAATGATATGACGATAATGCCTGTTATAGTAATGATCTTTGTATTTGTACCTGCCATTGTACTCATGGTAAGCATGCCTTATTTAACAAGAGAGACGATTAGTTTTGGGGTCACCGTCAGCCCTGTACAATTCCATAGTGAGCCTCTGCGCCAGATGCGGAAGTCATATGCTAGGATTAGTGCTACCGTGCATACCATCCTATTCATTGTTTGTATCCTCTGTCTAATATACGGTGATGAACATTCCAAGCAACAAAGTTGGATCATTGTCACTTATTCACTCGCCATGGTCGTAATCTCCCTAGTCATAAACATTAGCTATCATTTCAAAATGAAAAGTTTACTACCTATGCTGCCTATTGCTCTGGAACCATCGATCATGGCAGTGGACACTGGATTTCGGAAAATAAACATTGGCTTGTCTAATAATTGGTTCCTCATTCATGTTTTAATTACTGTTGTTAGTATTGTAACTGTGCTGCGCAACTACGATCTGATTCCTGATCAGATTCCGATCCATTACAACAGCAGTTGGAACGTAGACCGCTATGCAGCTAAATCTTTTAGTTCTGTGTTTATGCCTACGATCATGCAAGTGTTCATAACACTTTTGTTCATATTTGAGAATTGGAGTATTCGCAGAGTAAAGCAGCAGGTTCAACCCAATGATCCTAACCGTTCCATCAGACAAGACGCAGCTTACCGCCGTACTTGGTCATATTTTATGCTTACAGCAAGCTTCTTAATAGTTATCCTGTTTTCCGTCGTGCAACTAAACATGATATCTCTGCTTAACATGAGTTTCGCTATCCCTATTATCCTAATCATAATAGCCCTTGTCATCCTATACGCCTTGGCCTTAACGTTCTGGGCTGGTCAGGGCGAAAGCCGCTTGGAGCGATCTGCCGATAGCTCCAATGTCAGACCTGTCCATGATGATGATAAATGGCGATTAGGTATGATTTATTTCAATCGTAAAGATCCAAACCTAATCGTCAAGAAAAGGCTCGGAGTCGGCTGGGGATTAAATTTCGGTCACCCAGTAAGCTGGCTGTTTTGGCTCGGAATTATTGTACTGTTAGTTGTGGTGCGGTAACAAAGCTTGGTGGTTAATACTCACCGGAGTATAGGCGAAGTTAGAGTTTCGAAACAGAATATTTACCGAAAAAAACGCCTAAAGGGCGTTTTTTTTATTATCTTTAAGGATCTCAGTAATATCTTTTTTGAATTAAACCGCATCTTAAAGAGTATTTCTCGTATTAATATCTCTTTGTTACAATCAGATTGTTATCTAAAGGAGGGTATAAAATGAACTATCGCAAATTAGGAACGAGTGGCTTACATCTAAGTGAGATTGCTTATGGTAATTGGATTACACATGGTGCTCAAGTGGACAATGATACTGCCCATGCTTGTGTTCTCGCTGCATTGGATGTAGGGATCACAACATTTGATACTGCAGATGTATATTCCGATACGAAAGCTGAGATGGTGCTGGGCCAAGCATTAAAAGGAGTGCACAGAGCTGATATCGAATTGTGTACCAAGGTGTGCCATCCCACAGGGACGGGACGTAACGCAAGAGGTCTGTCCCGCAAGCATATTATGGAGGCGTGCCATGCTTCACTGAACAGATTACAGACCGATTATATTGATATCTATTATGCGCATCGCTTTGACGCAACAGTATCCCTTGAAGAGACCTTCTTGGCTTTTTCGGATCTGGTGCGTCAAGGTAAGGTTCTCTATGTCGGGATAAGTGAGTGGACGGCGGATCAGATAGCAGAAGGTGCTGTTTTGGCGAGGGAATTGAAGGTGCCATTGGTGGCTAGTCAACCTCAATATTCGATGTTATGGCGCGTGATGGAGACGGAGGTAGTTCAAGCTTGTGAGCGGGAAGGGATTGGACAGGTGGTCTGGTCGCCGCTTGCTCAAGGGATTCTGTCAGGCAAATATATGCCAGGTCAACCATTGCCAGAGGGTTCTCGTGCTTCAACAGCTGCGGGCTCACCATTTATGAATAAATTGGCGGGTCAGTGGCTTCGGACTGTGGTGCTTGAGGCGGTCTCGAATCTCTCTTCCATCGCCAGCGAAGTTGGGTTGACGCTTCCGCAGTTGGCTATAGCATGGGTGTTGCAAAATCCACAAGTCTCATCTGCAATTATTGGGGCATCCAAACCTAAGCAGGTTATAGAAAATGCCAAAGCTACGGGAGTTCGTCTGGATAGGGAAGTGATGTTGGAAATCGATAGGGTGCTAGAAGGACTCGTTGAACGTGATCCTAGAAAAACGGGCTGAATATTATATTATTCACCATTAATAGCTTCTGAACTCATTTGTCCTATGATCTCTAGTAACGCGGATAAGGAGGCACGATCGCAATCGGTTCTCCAAGCGGCATAAAGGGGAATCGATGGTGTGCTTTCTTCAAAAGGACGAAATGCGACACCTTCACGCTGAAAAATAGCAACTGAAGAGGGCACAATGGAAACTCCAAGATTAGCAGCTACCAAGTTTACAATGGTGTACATCTGAATGGCTTCCTGTACAACATTCGGATACACGTCGTGTTGGGCGCAGAAGCTCATAATGAGGTCATGAAAAGGTGCTCCTAAATGACGTGGGAACGATATAAACGGCTCTAAAGCTAAAGAGCGAATGGATAACACCGGTAATTGAGCTAGGTGATGCTGCTCTGGCAAAACGGCAATAAGCGATTCATTGACTAAGGGACGATGCTCGATATGTTTGCCCGACTCTGTATAACGTACAAATCCAATGTGAATCGTTCCTTCATGTAAAGCCTGCCACTGCTGAGCAGACGTCATCTCATGTAATGTGAGTTGGACTTGTGGATAACGTTCCCGAAACATTTTTAACATATTAACCAATACTCCACCAGCTGCAGAATCTATAAATCCAATGTTCAAATGTCCGATAATTCCTTGATCGACTAATTGTGTTGTTTTAATAGAGCGTTCCAGTTGAGATAAAATGGATTTAGCCTCCTCTAGAAATACCGCCCCTGCTGACGTGAGACGAACTTGTCTTTTATTCCGTTCTAATAGTTTCACACCAATTTCATTCTCCAGAGCTTGAATTTGCTGGCTTAAGGGAGGCTGCGTCATATTTAGCTTCTCTGCTGCACGGTTAAAATGCAGTTCCTCTGCTACTGCGATAAAGTATTGTAATTTTTTTATGTCCATACTTTTCATTCTCCCTTGAAATGCTTCTCCAAGCAAGTATAAGGATCTTTGAACGAAAATGAAAGGAATGACATGTCCTCTGAGGTGTTTTATTCGAGTGCCAAATGCGCTAGACTTGGAATGGGTACCCAGTACAATGGCGTACTGTTTGATTGGTCATAAAGGGGGAGAACGACGATGATAAGAGGATTAACAACAGCGGGTTTGGGAGAAATTGCTTCTAATGAAGAATATATCAGACTTGCGAGCCAATTCGGGTTTCAGGCCATAGACGTCAATCCATTAGAGTTGGTACAGCAGTATGGCAAGGATGGGTCCATCCAATTACTGGAAAGTCAAGGCATCATGCTAGGATCATTTGGTTTAGAGGTAGATTGGCGCACGACAGAGGAAAGCTTTAGGAAAAGTCTGAAATCGCTTACGCTGATGGTTGAGGCCGCTGCTGCATTAAATTGCACCACATGCTGTACCTATATTTTGCCTTCGACAGATCTTCCGGTCGCACCGTTCATGATTGCAGCCACTAGACGTTTAAGACTATGTGCAGAAATATTAGGCGCCTATGGTATTTCGCTAGCCTTAGAGTTCGTTGGTCCTCATCACTTACGTACACAATGGGCAAATCCGCTAATCTGGACGATGCAAGATACGTTGGACTGGATGGATACAATTCAAGTGAGAAATATCGGTTTGTTACTGGATTCCTATCATTGGCATACGAATGGATTAACGAGTGAGGACCTGCTGAAATTACAACCGCATCAAATTGCGTATGTCCATATTAATGATGCTAAACCTCTGCTGATAGAGGAATTGCTTGATTCCGATCGATTGTATCCAGGGGAAGGATCCATTGATCTTACCGGATTCTTGGGAAGCTTGAAAAAGATCGGATACAAGGGCGTTATCGCTCAAGAAGTGCTAGCGCCAGCTTCATCACAAAGTTCATCTGAACTATTTTCTCGTTCCAAAGCAGGCTTCGATAAAGTATTCTCATCACTGGAAATCTAACCCCATCGAAACCCACATTGGAAGGAGCGTTAAGGATGAGTCTGTTCAGTCGGACGTTCAAAACAAATGTGGGAGTAATGCCTAGTAAGTTCGCCGCGATGCGATCTGCTTTAATCAATAAATCGCAATAAAAGAATCGACCATCTGCTCTATGGGATGGTTGATTTTTTTCCTCTGAACATAGGATTACATACGTCTATAGGCCTCTTAATATAGTATAATCATACTGTATTGCTCAAAGTTGGAGATAGGGATATAGCACTATTAAATACTATTGACGAATGAGGAGTCTATGAGAACTTCGGAGAATAAAATTAAGTTAAGTCATATGTTGTACATAGTAGTATTCATCTGCCTGCTGATTGCAATACGCTGGAGCTGGTACAATCATTTTAATCTGTCTAATCCTCCTGTAGTGGAGCAAGGTGTGCTCGATTTGCGGGGAGTAGACCTTGAATCACTAAGCTCCTTTCCATTGGATGGAGAATGGGAGTTTTATCCTGAACAATGGGTGAACGCTGCCAATATGGATAGTGTTTTAAAAGGCCAGATGCTTCAGGTGCCGGGTAACTGGAATTCTGTATTCAATTCTGCTGAGCAAAAGAAGGCGTATGGATACGGAACTTATCATTTGCGGATTCTGCTAGATCGTCCCTTGTCTGAGCCACTTAGCTTTTGGTTCCAATCCATCTATACTTCTTCTGAAGTGGAGATTAATGGAACAGTCCTCTCACGGTTTGGAGTGTTATCTGACGAGAAGGAAGAGCATGTTTATGTGACGAAAGCATTCTTAATCAGTTATACACCTACAGATCAGAAGCATCTGGATCTGTTTGTTCGGACGTCAAACTATGAGTCTCCACTAAAAGGGGGCATAATTCGGTCCGTGGAGTTTGGCATTCAACATGGGGTAGATACTATATACTGGAATTCCATTGGCTTGCAGCTAGTCGTAGGGGTCATGCTTCTTCTACATGGGTTGTATTTATTGATTATCTATCTGATGGATGTACGAAAAACAGAGCTGATTATTTTTTTCCTAATGATGGTCGCTGCGGCTGTATCCATTGGGGTTGAACATAATGGACTGTTGTTCAGGTTTCTTCATGTTGATTTTGCCTGGATGCTGAGGTTAAAGGTTCTTTCGTATATAGGGTTTTGTTTATTCCTTTTATTGATGGGAAGAGAACTATTGGGGAATCGACGGAAAGGCAAGGCGTTTTATAGTTACATCCTGTCAGTTCTCATTTTTACTTTATTTATTATTGTAGGTCCTGAAGAGGCAGTGTTATATGTCATCGGAAAAGGGTATTACATGATCCTGTATTACGTTCCAGTGTGTTGGACGGTATATTATTTTTGGAAGATGGTAGCCTTACGAGCTGAAGGTGCTCTATTTTTATTGTTTTCAGTGTTAGCAGTACTAAATAATATGTTGTGGGGGGCTGTCTACTATGCCGGTAGCTCACAATTTATGTTTTATCCCGTAGATTTAATTGCTGCCCTTGCCGCATTTTCCGCCTATTGGTTTAGGAGATATTTTCATCAATCCCATCAAAATGTGTTACTGAACGCTCAATTGGCGGAATCCAATAAATTAAAGGACCGTTTTCTAGCCAATACGTCACATGAGCTGCGCACTCCACTGCATGGGATTATGAATATTGCCCAAAGTGTGTTAACAAGAAAAAAACATGTGCTGGATGAAGAGAGCCAGCGTGACATGGAATTGCTAATTATGGTCAGTCGCCGGATGTCGCTTATGCTGAATGACTTGCTTGATGTTGTGCGATTGCAGGATAAGCGGATTGTGATGAATATAAAGGCGCTGCAAGTGAGGTCATTGGCTGAAGGTGTAATGGATATGTTACGTTTCTTAACCGGTGGGACGAAGGTGGAGCTTCGAATGTCTATAGATGAGAATCTGCCTCGTGTTTATGCTGATGAGGAGCGATTGGTGCAGATTCTGATTAATTTAGTTCATAACGCACTAAAGTACACCGAACAGGGAAGTGTTGAACTGGCCGCAGAACAAGTGGGTGGGGATGTATGGATACATGTTACGGATACAGGAGTAGGTATGGATGAAGCTTTGAAAAAGCGTGTTTTTATGCGCTATGAACAAGGGGCTTACGGTCAAGGCGGCATTGGGTTGGGGCTTAGTATCTGTAAGGAGCTGGTCGAACTGCATGGCAGTGAATTATTGCTGCAATCGCAGCCGGGTCAGGGAAGTAAGTTCAGCTTTAAATTACCTGTAGCCAAAGGGAGCCTGCAGTCATCTATTCCAGATGTTCATACAGAAAAAGATTCGGATCCATTGTCACCATTCAGCACGTGGATAACTGCGGAGAAATCAGCTATGGTGGCTGCCACCTATAACACAAAGGAAGTAGAGGCACTCTCGAAGCTCGATACAGACGCTGACATCATACATGTGCTGGCGGTTGATGATGATTCGGTCAATTTAAAAGTTCTGCAAAATATTTTATCAGATGGAGCCTATCGGATTGATACAACGACTTCAGCCCGTGAGGCGCTGGATATGTTGCATCATGAGCAGTTCGATTTGGTTATCGCTGATGTGATGATGCCGGGCATGTCTGGATATGAATTGACAAGATTGATACGCGAGCGGTTCACGATGTATGAACTTCCTATTATTCTATTGACCGCTCGCAGTGAGCAGGAGGATGTTTACGCAGGTTTCTTGGCTGGAGCTAATGACTATGTAACCAAGCCAGTAGATGCCATGGAATTGAAGTATCGTGCTTCGTCGCTCACTTCTATGAAGCAAGCAGTCAATGATCGTTTGAGAATGGAGGCTGCTTATTTACAAGCGCAGATCCATCCACATTTTCTCTTTAATACATTAAATTCGATTATGTCCTTGAGTGATTTTGACACTGTCAAAATGAAAGATCTTTCAGATGCATTCACTACTTATCTGCGGATCAGCTTTGACTTCTTAAATGCAGGCAAACTTGTTTCGCTGTCGCAAGAGCTGGAGCTGGTCGAGAATTATGTATATATCCAGCAGCAGCGTTTTGAGGAGAGGCTGCAGGTTGAATGGGAGGTAGACGCGAATCTACAGCTTCTAATTCCTCCGCTGACCATTCAGCCACTGGTCGAGAACGCCGTTCGGCATGGGATCTTAAGTCGGGCAAAAGGTGGAACCTTGCGTATTCACATCGAGACACATGCGGAGGCTGTTCATTTTATCATTGCTGATACGGGGATTGGAATGGATGAAGCTCAAGTCAGTAAGTTATTGCAACCAAAAAGTCTTAAGGATCAAGGAATTGGGCTCCTTAATACAGATCGGAGATTAACACAATTATATGGACAAGGCTTGAAGATTCAAAGTATTCCTGGGGTGGGAACTACGGTGTCTTTCATTATTCCTGATTAGGAGGGTTGTAAAACCATCCTTTTCTGTCCAGCTGTAATTGAGTGGATGTGATTTGGATGATCAATTCTTCCACAGCGGATAAGGTTGCAACTATACAGACAATGGTTGTCCAAATGGTGGGGTTACTATGGGAAAGCCATATAGGAGTTACAAATAAGAGAAGCCCGGTGAATTTATTGCCGTAGGTATGGATACTTGCGTAAGTTTTGAATCTGCGGAGGGCAATCCCTATCGATGTTATGCGGAAGCCCGCGATTAAGAAGATCCATAGGATGAATTCGAGGGTAAGACCCAGATACGGATACAAAGTAAATAAGCAGATCCCGATTAGTATCGTGTCGGCAGCAGAATCCAGCTTTGCTCCGAGATGACTTGTTGTGCCTGATTTTCGGGCAATTGGACCATCTATCAGATCGGTGACTCCGCAAAGGATATAAATTGCAAGAAAGGCCGAACTTAGCGGCTCGAAGAATAACAGCATTATTGCCAAAATAATTCTGCCAAGTGTAATACAGTTAGGTATAACTTTCAACTTCAATCCCACCTTTGTTCATGACCTCATTTAATTCTATTGTACCAGAGGAAGAGTATATGCTATTTGGAAAAGGATTATAAGATAGTATTGAAGAAGTAGTGAAGTAGAAGTGTAGATTAGGATTCTAGCGGTAATTTAGGAGGCGATTTTATGAAACAGAATACAAACTTAAAGGTACATACATTAGCTGATATCGAACATCTGAAAATTCACGGCAGAACAACAGGGTCACTTTCTCCACTAACGTTATTTTGGACAGGCAGTGCGGTCGAATTAAATGTTAAAAGTTCTGAGCTATGGCTTGAAGTAGAAGCAGATTATGATGTTTATGAACCCTGGATTAGCATCCTGATCAATTCCGTTCCTGTTAGCAGACAAATGTTAGTAGCAGGCAGGTATTGGATTTGTGTATTTAGAGGCATGAATGATCGTGTTGTGAAAAATGTCCGTATTGTAAAAGATGTGCAGGCAATGAGTGGAGACCCTGGCTGCTCTTTGCAGATACATGCGGTGAAGATGGATGGAAAATTCCTGCCTGTTGCGGACAAACCCCACAAGATAGAGTTCATAGGTGACAGCATCACATCCGGAGAAGGAAGTATAGGTGCCAAGGCTGAAGAAGATTGGATTCCAATGTGGTTTAGCGCCATCAACAACTATACCAGAATGACAGCAGATGCTTTAAATGCAGAATATAGAGTTATTTCTCAAAGTGGCTGGGGCGTCCTTACTAGCTGGGATAATAATCCGCACGGTAATATCCCTGATTGTTATGAGCAGGTTTGTGGTCTTCTAACTGGAGCAAAAAACGAAGCTTTAGGAGCTTTTCAAGAACATTCTTTTGAAACCTGGCAGCCAGATGTTGTGGTAGTTAATCTAGGAACAAATGATGGGGGCGCTTTTCAATCGCCAGAATGGAAAGATGAGGTAACAGGGGAGAGCCATAAACAACGTTTAAATGAAGACGGGACCTATCATGAGGATGATATACAAGCTTTTGTCGATGCCGCCGAGAAATTTCTGATGAAGCTTAGAAAAAATAATCAACATGCACATCTCGTATGGGCATATGGGATGCTTGGTATCCCGATGATGCCAGTGATCTACCGCGCGGTCGATGTTTATAGCAAGAAAACAGGGGACAAGCAGGTTTCTGTATTGCAGCTTCCAAATATGACGGATGAGACCATAGGGGCAAGAAGTCATCCGGGAGCATTAGCTCATGAACAAGCGGCAAAAGAGTTGACGGGGTATTTGAAAGGGATTCTAGCGAGCGAAAGTTAATGAGGAATTCATAAAAAAACAAGCCGGAGCGAAAGGATCACGCTCTGGCTTGTTTTTATTTACTTTAGTCTATTTGGTGGATACAGACTTGAACCATTCGTTAACTTCTTTGGTGATTTGATCACCACCATTTGCTTTCCAGTTGGAAACAAAGGAGTCAAAGGCATCTACAGGAAGCTTACCGTAAATGATTTTGTTGAAGGTTTCCATTTCGGATTGACGAAGCAGATTCCATTTGGATACCATCGTTGGTGTCGCAGCGCCAGTGAAATAGTTCTGTCTACGAATGTCTATTTGTGACATAACAACTTTTGCAGCGGCCCAGTTTTCCGGTTTACGGAACTCAGCCATTTGTTTTTCATAAGGAGTTACAGGGGTTTCACCATCAGCAAGTTTAACCAATGTCTTCATGAACAGATCAGGAATACGAGCCGGTCCAGTTAAGAAAGGAAACTCATTGGAGAAGTCTTTAATCTTCTCTTTATCACTAGTGGGCTTTCCATCAATCATGTCCCAATCGTAGCCTTTAGCAAAGCCGTATTCAAATTCACTACCAGCTGCTGGATTAGCTAGGTTATCAAGCAAGTAGTTGTAGTATAAGAAAATTGCTTCAGGGTGCTTAGCATCTTTGTTAATCATGATACTAGCGTTTACCCCAGAGTTCTGCCATTTGGTACCGATGAGTCCGTCTGGACCTGCTGGAACCGGATAAGCTTTGATCTTCGCTCCAGGTACATTTTTCATAAGATCGGGAGCCGGCCAGTCTGGAACCCAGTTTGCTCCTGGTAGAATACCTGCGGCGCCTTTTGTCCAGCTTTCAGCAGATTTACCTTCATCCCAAAGTGCAGAGTCTGTGTGAATATAACCTTTGTCCATCCACTCACTAAGCTTAGCAAGGGCTTGTTTAGCACCAGGGTTAATGGAACCGTATTCCAGATTGCCGTCGGCATCTTTATTCCATTGTTCCTCAATCGTACCGTAAGCACCGAATAACCAGTCGAGTTGGCCCATCCAGGTGTTTGTATTATTTTTCAAAGAAATCGCAAGTGGGAAAACATCTTTAGGTGCTAGACCGTCAGGGTTTTCGTTCTTAAATTTGTCCATGATATTCTCAAGATCGGCGATTGTTTTTGGAGCCTGAAGGTTCAGCTTTTCCATCCAATCTTCACGTAACCAGAGAAGAGTATCGTCATTATCGGTATATTCAAGGATCGGCATATTGTATTTCTTACCGTCTTTTGTGAATGGATACCAAAGTTCTGGGTGTGCTGCAGCATGATCTTTTAGAATTTTATTAGCATATTTGTCGAACAACTCATCGATAGCAATGAACTGACCGGAATCAATCAGTTGATTGGTCAATACTGCATTGGTTGGTACAGAAACGAAGTCAGGCAGCTTTTCGCCAGAAGCAATGGCAAGCTGAAGCTTTTGTCTGTATTGATCGTCATTGGCAGGATACCAAGTATCTTTATGCTTCATGCCCAGTGTTTCCAGCATCCAGCGATCGTGAACATTGTTTTCTTTGGTATCACCTTGAACATATTTCTTCGGCATCAATACCGAACTGAACTCGATGGGTGGATCGTATTTACCTTTTTCAAAAGCAGCATCTGCTTCAGATAAACTAGTCTCAGACGATGTGGTATTGTTTTGTTTGGCGTTTTCATTATTTCCGCCGCCACTGCCACAGGCTGTGAGTGTGATAAGTGCTGTGACCGTTAACAACGACCACATTTTTTTGAATTTGATCATTCTTTAATTCCCCCTACTGTGTATGATCTTTACAAGTGTAACTTTAACAACTAGTCGGGGATGGCATCTATATGAGATTTTTAGTTTCGATAGGACTCTATCATGCTATTTATTATTGTCTCGATATTCCTGCGGCGTTACTCCGAACTGTCGTTTGAACACTTTTATAAAATAAGCAGGGTCCATATAGCCAATCTCCATGCTGATTTCATAGACTTTTTTAGAGGTAGTCTTCAGCTTATGGCAGGCGCGATCCATGCGCAGACGCGAGATATAATCGCTTATTCCTTCACCCGTTTCAATCTTATAAATTTTTGATAAATGAGTCGGATGGAGGTTTACATGGTCAGCCAGAACCCGTAATGAAACATCTAAATGCAGGTTTTTGTCTGTGAAATCTTGAATCTTTTTCACATATTCAGACCTGATGTCTTTAATTTCGTTAGACGTTCCTTCTTTCAATTTGCTCAGAATGCTGAGGGACCATTTTCTAAGTTTACCGATGGTCGAGAACGCTTCACCGCTTTGCAACCAACCGAGATCGTCTCCCGCTAAGTTAGCTAGAGTATGCCCATTTCGGTGTGCGAGATTCGTGAAGGATGCAGTGATTAAAAAACCGGCCTCCATGCAATGCTCCCACGATTCAGACCATTTCTCATCCAGCTCCGCGCAGACAGCGAGTAGTTTCTCTTCCGCAGCATCCCAATGCCCACTTTCAAGCAGGTGAATTAGTGTCGGCGGGGTGTAAAGGGCATCCAAAGGTCCTTGGGTAGTGGAAGGTTCAAATTCGCTGACCCGCATTACGAATTCGCGCTCGTCTCCCACGATCTGCCGGAAATAAGCTGTGGCCTGACGGAAACGGCTCGACACCTTCTCGGGAAACTGGAACCACTCGGTGATTACTATGGACAGGGAACCTTTCAGAAATTGCTTAACCTTATACTGAAGCTGTAAAGAAAGCTTTTCTAGGATGGTTTCTTTGCCGATGTCGGATCCTTTCTCTTTAAGCTGAAGCAGAAACACAAGATATCCATGTTCCTCTTTAACGCCCCAGACCTGCATGAATTCACCCATAATCTCTTCAGCCATATTGATGATGGCATATTCAATTAAGGTTTGATCATTATTGTTATAATGGCTAAATTCTTCTTCCATGCGTACAAGCATCAAAGCGCAATCGCCAGAATGGAAGGGCAAATCATAAGTTACGAGCTTCCGTTCCCATTCGCCAGCTTGAAATTGATGACCTTGCAAGGCATCAAGGAGCAGTTGACCACGTAAAAGCGGCAGATTTTCCCGAAGGGTAAACTGGGTTCGCTTAAGCGAACTGATAAGTTCCCATTCTGTGTTCAATTGCTCGATGGCAGTTTTGACTGCACCGATAATTTCATCATCGGTAGGTGGCTTAAGCAAGTAATCGACGGCATTATGCTGAAGTGCTTTTTTGGCGTAATCGAACTCCGAATGGCCTGATAAAATAATACATTTAATCTTTTTATCACGTTTTCTTATCCGCTCTATTAATTCAATTCCCGTCATTTCGGGCATTTGGATATCCGAGATCACAATATCAATAGGGTTGGTATCGATAATTTGTAGCGCTTCACGGGCCGAATACGCTTTATGCACCTGTTCAATGCCTAGCGTATGCCAGGGTTTAGTCATGGCAAGATTATCTACCCAGTGTGCTTCATCGTCTACTATAATCATTTGCATGTTGTTATTCTCCTTGATGATTCTTAAATTTAGAATATTCATCCTCCGTAGGGATTTCCCAGATAATCTCTGTTCGGAAACCTCCAAGAGGGGATGGTTTAAAGGTTAGACAGGATTGATTGCCGAACAGGTGCATGATCCGCTGATTCGTATTCCAGAGCCCGCAGCCCATTTCTTCCTGCAATGGCTCCTGCATTTTACGATTCAAAGCTTCCAGCTGCTCCGGATTCAAGCCAGGTCCGTCGTCATCAATGTAGATCTTGCAGAAGCCGTTCGAAATCTCACCACTAATGCTGATCTCACCCGATGAATACGATTTTGCCACTCCGTGAATGACTGAATTCTCCACAATAGGTTGTAGCATTAGACGTGGCACAGACTGGCTTAACATGTTCTCAGGGATTTCGATATGATAATCAATTCTGGCATTGCGCAGCTTTTGAATATCCAAATAGTTGACGAGCAGCTTGATTTCTTCATCCAGTGACGCGGTTTCCCGTTCCATTCGGGTAGTATAACGGTAGTAAGCACTTAAATTATAAGCCATGGAGACGACAGCGTCCTCATCCTTCATTTGGGCCATATTGATAATATAACCAAGGCAGTTATAGAGAAAATGCGGATTGATTTGCGCCTGCAGTTGCTTAAGTGTAGCTTCGCGGGCACGGATTTTCTCATTGAACACATTCTCTATCAGGTCTTGAATTTGATGGGACATATCATTAAAGCGATGGAATAGAAACGAAAACTCGTTCCGGCCTTCATTATGAAGACGTACAGAATAATCTCCACGCTGCACGCGCCGTAAGCCTTTAATTAGCTTTTTAATAGGATATTGAACATTTCTGTATAGTAATATGGAAGCGGAAATTCCCATAACAAACAGCAAAATCATCGAGATATAGAACAAATCCTGACTGAGCGAAATGGGTTTTAGAATTTGATATAGAGGGACAACATCTATTAAATTCCAATCCAAATAGGAGGACTTCACAGAGCTGACCAGGTAGTTCTTGCCATTGAGTTTGACTACATCCTGGGTAGTATTCTCAGGTGAGTGTTTATCCAGGTAACGAATGAGTTCTTCAGATAGCAGCTTGTCCGCACTGCGATTCAGAATTGGCGAGTTCCCTTTATGATAGAGAAAAGGATCACCTTGTCCACCTTCCTTGTACGTATCCAGCATGTTCTGAATATTCTCATAACTGAAGCTGGCCTCAATCACCAAGTTGCTTCCCGTCAACATCCCCGGCTGAGCTAAGGAATCTGTATAGAACCAGTAGAAGGATTTTAACTCGTCTTTAGATTCCAAGCTGTGATCGCCATACGTCCATTTTCCACTCATATTTCTTTTTAAGTAATCCTCATCATACCCAAATGCTCGATTGTAGTTGGAGATGACATCTTTATTTTGCTGTGAATGTACGGCATATCTGGCAGGCCAAATATCTGCAACCCCAGATTGAAGCACCATCTTTTCCTGAATGACATACCGGGTCTGCATCTGATCATATCGATCAGCCCAAATGTTTAATCCGTTGAAGGCTCTGACATTGGGATCTCTAGAAAGGATAAGGGTGAAGTCCATCATCTGATTAATACGCGAATCAATTTGACTGGACAGAAAAGTGAGCTGCTTCGTATTGGACACCTGCAGCTCTTTGCTTACAACATCGTATGTGACGTTATTTGAAAAGGTATACATGATAATGATGGGGATGAACAAGAGTATGATCAGGCAGTTTATTTTGGCAAACAAACTAAACCGGGATTGTGTTAATTCTCTCAGGGATGTAAAGCGCTTCCAAATATTCATAAATGTACCCTCCAGATGATGTCCTAATAAAACCATATCAAGCCTAACAATGTTATATAGTCAAACCTGAGAAACGCCTGATACTATTTATAGCAGAGATCCCCATCACACACAAAATATTTTTTTTGGGAACAGGAGAGAGCTATGGAGGCTAATTCAATACAGCAGGTAGGCCTGGAAAATAAACCAAGTATAAAAAGAAAAAGAAAAAAAGGCTATAAACAACCATGGGTGCTCCACTTCATGGTATTACCGGCGGCAATTATGGTTTTTATTTTTTCTTATATCCCCATGTCAGGAATACTCATGGCATTTCAGGATTATAAGCCTGCATTAGGATTTTTTGATTCCGAATGGGTCGGACTTAAGCATTTTAGGTACATGTGGGAGAACGATTATTTCCTGCAAATTACCTGGAACACACTGTTTTTTGCTTGCTCCAAAATTGTTTTGAACCTGATTATTCCTTTTATATTCGCCTTGTTGCTCAATGAGGTAAGGAATATGGGCCTTAAAAGATCGATTCAAACACTCGTCTATCTACCGCATTTCTTGTCATGGGTTACCCTTTCAGGAATTCTGATCGATATCCTAGCTCAAACAGGGATTGTGAATCAGTTTATTTCGTCCGTTTTCGGCATAAAACCGATCTTTTTTCTAGGGGACGGCAACTGGTTCCGATTTACCATCATAGCCAGTGATGTTTGGAAAGAATTTGGTTTCAACACGATCATTTTCCTAGCTGCGCTATCCGGCATTAATCCATCACTTTATGAAGCTGCTGAAGTGGATGGGGCAGGTCGCTGGAAGCAAACGATGTATATTACCATACCAGCACTTATTCCAATTGCTATTGTAATTGCGACCTTGGCACTGGGCAATGTATTGAACGCCAACTTTGACCAGGTATTTAACCTATATAGTCCTTTGATCTATCAACAAGGGGATATCATTGATACCTTTGTGTATAGAGAAGGTCTTCTCAGCGGACAATTCAGCTTTGCGACCGCAGTTAATCTTTTTAAATCAGCAATTAGTTTAATTCTAATCGTTATTTCATACCGACTTGCCTATAGATTTGCAGGGTACAGAATTTTCTAGAAAGGATGACAACAAATGTACCATAAAACCCTTCCATATCGAATATTTAGCATATTCAATAATGTGCTCCTAACTATCCTTTCGGTGCTCTGCTTGCTGCCATTGTATCACTTACTCATGGTATCTCTTAGTGCGTCCGCCCCAGCCAATGCTGGGTTGGTCACCTTTTGGCCAATTGGCTTCACTTTGGAGGCCTATGCAAAAACTTTTAACAATACTAATTTTCTTACATCCCTGTGGGTGTCGGTAGAGCGGACAATACTAGGAACAGCACTTGCACTGGTAGTAAATACGGTTGCAGCCTATGCTCTTTCTAAGGAAACTAGAGTTTTCCGGGCGCGTAATATCTATCTTTGGTATTTTGTCGTAACCATGTTGTTCAGTGGGGGTCTGATTCCGGGATATATCCTGATTCTAAAGCTCGGGCTGATGAATTCTTTGATGGCACTTATCTTACCTGGATTGGTAGCTGTATTTAACATCATTTTGCTGCTGAACTTCTTCCGTGGTGTACCTAAGGACCTTGAGGAAGCAGCCTTTATTGATGGAGCAGGACATTTTAAGACCTTTTTGAAAATATATTTACCAGTCTCCTTACCAGTCATTGCAACAGTTTCCCTATTCATGATGGTGGGCCATTGGAACTCTTACTTTGACGGTATAATCTATATCAGAGATTCGGATAAGCTGCCGCTGGCGACGTTTATGCAGACTATTATCGTTCAGGCAGATATGTCAAAGCTTGATCCGTCAGCCGTAGCTAACTTGTCTCAACGGACCATACGGGCTTCACAGATTTTCATAAGTGCGCTACCGATATTGTTGGTTTATCCATTCCTGCAACGTTATTTTGTGACAGGGATCGTAGTCGGCGCTGTAAAAGAATAGTCAAAAAAGAGGGAGTTACTGGACTAGTCCATGTAGCTCCCTTTTTTTGTAGGTATGGCATGCAAATAAGCATTCCCAGATGAATTGCGCCTTCTAAAATACGGTGCTATACTTTTGGCATGAAATATGCTCGGAGGTGGTACAGTGCTAATGTTGAAATGCCCATTAGCTAGAAGTTCCTCACGCAAAGCCTAATATAGGGCGATACTTTGCGTGAGGTGCGATGGATGGATATATCGCCCAACTTAATTTTATCGTTTCTATAAATGGGCTTTGCACCTTATGAACTTTTAATATAAAATAAGGGGCTGAAAAGCGATGTGTACACCATTTATTAGAAACCATCAATATAACTTAATTAAGAAACAAACGAAATTTGTTCTGCATACCCTGCGAACCGTTGCGGATCGTAGAGTCTTGGAGACTGTAAGATATAGTGCTGCTACGAACATTATTGAGGCATTTCCTTCTCTTACGGAGAATCACAAGCAGATGCTGGAACAAATATCGACCTTCGAAACTGCAGAAGATTTCCAGAGATATCTTAGTGAATTAGAACCATACCTAGAGTCATATCCGACGATTACGCTGAAGCAGATTCAGAAGCTATTCCCTAAGAATAAGAAACTGAAAGTACCTGATCTACAACTCATCGACTATCGCAACATAACGTATTTGAGTTGGATAGATATTGCCAGTAATAAATTATTCATTATCTATCCGTACGAAGGACAGTTCATTGGTATTGAGGGTAGAATCACACCAACGCACAAAAAAGGGTACTGCATGTTCTGCAATCGGCATCAAGAGCTTGCATTCTTTTATGTTAAGACCAAGAATGTGAACGTTTCGCCGGATAATATTTCTGCTGTGGGTCAATACGTATGTCTGGATAATCTGGAATGTAATCGGAGCATAACCGATACAGCTAAGCTTGAGAGGTTCATTCTCTCTGTCCGCAAATAATGTTTAGAAAAGGCTCCCTTAGTGGGAGCCTTTTTTGTTAAAAATATTGTCAGGATATAGACAATCCGTTTCATTGAAGCAATGGGGCACGACATTAGTGGATATAATGAGATTCAAGGGCCGAATGAATAATATAAGCGTTTACAAACAGAGAATTCGAGTGGTTATAAAAATAGTCAGAAAATTTCCATATGACGTGCTTTGTTACTTAAGCTATAATGAGGTCTAAAAAAGAAAACGGGGCGTTATAATGAATCAAATGAAGGGTAACAAAAATCTTCTCTCGGAGAAGGAGGAACGCTTCTCTTCCGCGGGCTTTATTTTTGCCGCCATCGGCAGCTCGGTTGGGCTAGGGAATATGTGGAAGTTTCCTTATATTACAGGAGAAAATGGGGGGGCAGCTTTTTTCCTGCTTTTCATCGTCTGTTTAGTGCTGATAGGGTTACCGGTGCTGTTGGCAGAACTGGCTATCGGACGCAGCGGGCGTGGTAGCGCGGCGACCTCTTTTATGCGGGCTGGAGGCGGGAAAAGTTGGTTTGCAGCTGGAATGTTGCAGGTACTTGCGCCGTTTCTAATTCTCTCTTTTTATATTATTGTTGCTGGCTGGACGCTGAACTATTCGATGATTGCTTTTAATGGACAACTATTCAGCACTACTGATTATGCAGGCGAATTCAATTCGTTTGTCTCCGGATATATGCCGATCGTTTGGCAGGGGATAGCCATTCTGATTACGGCGGGTGTAGTCATCCTTGGCGTATCAGGCGGGATTGAGAAATTTAACAAAGTATTAATTCCTGGTATGGTCGTACTCCTTGTAGTGTTAATGATTCGCGCAGTAACCTTACCGGGTGCATCCGCAGGGGTATCTTTTTTCCTAAAACCGGACTTTTCAGTGTTGACAGCGGAATCTGCGCTAGTTGCATTGGGACATGCCTTCTTTTCATTATCGCTCGGGATGGGGATTCTCCTGACTTACGGATCTTATGTTGATAAAAAACAATCGCTGGGTACCGCTGCCATCGCAATCGGTGCAGGAGATTTGTTATACGCGTTTATCGCAGGCTTGATTATTTTTCCGACGACGTTCTCATTTGGTATTGCTCCTGATCAGGGGCCTTCGCTGATTTTTATCGCTTTGCCAGCCGCTTTCTCGGCTATGCCTTTTGGTGCGCTTTTCGGCGGTTTGTTCTTTATCTTGCTGGCGATTGCTGCTCTAACCTCAGCTGTATCGCTGCTTGAAGTGCCTGTATCCTTCACAATGGAGCGCTGGAATTGGAGCCGGAAACGTTCGGTTTGGATTTTGACGCTGATCTGTTTCCTTCTTAGTATTCCTTTAGCGATGTCACTGGGGATGTTCCCGGAGCTAACGATTGGTGGCAAATCTCTATTTGATGGGCTGGATTTTATCACCTCTAACATTATGCTGCCGCTTGGAGGTCTGCTGATTACCATCTTCGCCGGTTATTTCTGGAAAGGTGCAGCGGAAGCCGCTGGACTACAGGCGCGCTGGTTCCGTGTTTGGCTGTTTATGCTCCGTTATGTGGCGCCGATCCTAGTGTTCCTAGTGCTGCTCCATACCTCGGGGATTATTTCCTTCTAATTCTGAAATTTATTTATCCAAAAATAGCTCTACACCCCCTGAGGGTTGTAGGGTTTTTTTGTGTTGAAAAGAGGGGATTAAATTGATTTTTAATTCCTACTTGACTAGGTGGAATAATTGGAATATAGTATAAAAAAGCTTGAACGGTATGGAAGGGAATGTAACTAACCAATCCATTCTTAACTAATAATTGTATACAATTATACAAATATATTATTGGGATTCGGACCCCACAGATTATCGATGAGGAGCAGTATAGAAATGGCGATACGATCACGAAGGTTATCAAAGGATAATACCTACTATGAATTAAAACAAAAAATTATTGATAGCGAGTTTGAACCGAATCAACCTGTAAATGAAGAAAATTTGGCGGCCTTGCTCGGGGTCAGCCGCACACCTCTAAGAGAGGCGATACAGAGACTGGAGAACGAGGATTTTCTGGTTCGACAGCCAAATGGAAGACTGCGGGTAGCTTCAGTAACCCTTAAAGAGGTTGAAGAAATATTTCTTATTCGCAGCATGCTTGAAGGCTATATTGCAAGAAGTGCAGCTAAGCATGCCACAGAGAAAGATATTGTGAATTTAACGACGATGATTACAAAAATGAAACACTCGTTCCAGCTTGGTGATAATCAGAATTTTGTTACATATGGATTTGAGTTCCATGATTATTTGTCAGAAATCAGCGAACTAAAAACCTTCGAGAAGGTTCTGAATCAATTAAGAGATCATTCGCTTCGTTATTGTCGATTCGTCTCTATGCATGGGGATTGGAACACACAAGCGGATGAAGAACATGATCTTATTTTACAAATGATCGCTGCTAAAAATGAAGATGGTGCTGAAAAAGCCATGCAAGATCATATTTTAAGCAGTCTATCGACTGCGCTTGATCGCATCAAAGGGATTGAAGAAAAGCTGGAAGCATAACGAAAGGGGAGACATCACCTATGAAACCACTAAATGAGGTTGAGCAAGCTTTAGCTAATCAATTAATAGAGGTTCGCAGAAACCTGCATCGTGAGCCTGAATTAGCGTATGAAGAGTTTAAAACCACAACAAAATTACGGGAATGGCTGACCCAAGCCAATATTCACATCCTTGACTTACCTTTACAAACCGGACTCATCGCAGAGATCGGGCAGGGTCAGGGACCCATAGTGGCCATTCGTTGTGATATTGATGCACTTCCCATAGAGGAACAAACTGAATTGTCCTTTGCCTCAGAGATCCCAGGAAAGATGCATGCCTGTGGTCACGATTTTCACACGGCTACTATTTTAGGTGCTGCATTATTATTAAAGGATCGTGAAAATGAACTACCTGGAAAGGTTAGAGTATTGTTTCAACCCGCGGAAGAAACAGGGCATGGGGCGGAAAGCGTCTTAGCCTCGGGAGGACTCCAGGATGTGGCGGCTATATTTGGTCTCCATAATTCACCTGACTTGCCTACGGGAGCTTTTGGAACAAGAACAGGAGCTTTAACAGCCGGTGTTGACCGGTTTGAAATTACAATAAAAGGTGTCGGCGCTCATGCTGCTTATCCTGAAAAAGGTGTGGATACGATTGTAACTGCGGCTCAGATCATTACCGCACTACAAACCATCGTAAGTCGCCAAAACAGCACCACGGAACCAGTAGTGTTAAGTATTACCCGAATTAATGGAGGCTTCACATGGAATGTATTGCCGGAAAAAGTCGAATTAGAAGGTACAGTAAGAACTTACAATGAAGAGATTCGCCGCAATATTCCAATACAAATGACTCGTCTTATCGAAGGGATTGCTGCGGGAGCTGGGGCAGAGGCCCAGTTACACTGGTATCCAGGTCCACCCGCAACGATAAATCATGGGGAATGGGCGGACTTTACCAAAGAGATCGCCTCAGATTTCGGCTATGAAGTACATGATATTCCTCCACAGATGGGTGGAGAAGATTTCTCTTTTTATTTACAACAGATACCGGGTGCTTTTGTGAATATAGGATCGGGTCCAGCCTATCCCTTACATCACCCTCGTTTCGATGTTGATGAAGCTGCGATATTGCCAGCTGCTAAGTACTTCGCTTTATTGGCAGAACAAGCGCTGGTGAAGCTGCAAGAGGAAGCTTAATCCTAAAGATGATTGAGGGGAATGGAAATGATTGAATTAAAGAATGTTTACAAATCGTTCACTCGGAAAGGGACCACTATTGATGCTCTTAAAGGAATCGATTTAAAGGTCGAAAAAGGCGATATATTCGGGGTTATCGGCTATAGCGGTGCTGGGAAAAGTACATTAATTCGTTTAGTCAATTATTTGGAAAGACCCACCAAAGGACAAGTTATGGTCGCTGGACGTGATTTGGGAACATACAACGATAAAGAGTTGCGTACCGCTAAGAAAAATATCGGAATGATTTTTCAACATTTTAATCTATTAGAATCAAAAAAAGTATTTGATAATGTGGCGATCCCTCTAGTTCTCCTAAAAAAGAATAAAAATGAAATCCGCCAGCGGGTAATGGAGCTGCTAGAGTTTGTTGGATTAAGTGACAAAGCGGGGAGTTACCCGAGTGAGCTATCAGGTGGTCAGAAGCAACGTGTCGGGATTGCCAGAGCGCTTGCCTCTAATCCGTCTATCCTTTTATGTGACGAAGCGACCTCTGCCTTAGATCCACAGACCACACATTCTATCTTACAGCTATTAAAAAAAATCAATGCTGAATACAACATTACCGTGATGATCATTACACATGAAATGTCCGTGATTCAAGAGATTTGTAACAAGGTAGCGGTCATGGAAGAAGGCCGGATTATTGAGCAAGGAAGTGTTCTGGATGTATTCGGAAGTCCAAAACATCTGACCACGCAAAATTTCGTGAAGACGGTTATTCAAAATAGCATGACCTCTAGCGTGCGGAAATCTATCAAAACAGAACCCGGAAGTCAGCTGTACAAGCTTAATTTTGTGGGAGCAAGTGCCTCTGAGCCTATCCTGTTTGAAATGATTCGCTCCTGCGATATAAAGGTCAATATTTTATTTGCGAATACGACGGAGATTCAAGAAACAACACTGGGAACAGTGATCATTCAATTCGATGGTGAGGCAGCAGAGATTAACAATGCATTATCTTTCTTAACAAGAAATGGAGTCGGTGTAGAGGAGGTAGAATCTAATGTTTTCGACCACAGTAACAGGTGATCAATTTCTGCAGGCGATTATAGAAACAATTCAAATGGTAGGGTTCTCCTTGTTTGTTGGTTCCCTGATTGGGATTCCATTTGGGATATTGCTTGTCATCACTCGTCCGGGTGGGGTTTTGGAGAACAAAGCGCTTTACGCCGTACTAAATCCAATTATCAACATCATTCGCTCATTGCCTTTTATTATTTTACTGGTTGCGATTGTGCCTTTCACACGATTGATTGTTCATACTTCAATTGGGACAAGCGCAGCGATCGTACCCTTGATTATCTATATCGCACCTTATATAGGGCGGTTGGTAGAGAACTCACTGCTTGAAGTGAATCCGGGAATCCTTGAAGCCGCTGAGGCGATGGGAGCCACTCCTTTTCAAGTCATTTGGTACTTTTTATTGCCAGAGGCGGTTGGATCCTTAATCCTGTCTCTTACAACAGCGACGATTGGTCTGATAGGTGCAACTGCAATGGCTGGAACGGTAGGGGGAGGCGGCGTGGGAGACTTGGCGATCGTATATGGATACCAACGCTTTGACACTGTTGTCGTAGTAGCCACCGTGATTATCCTGATTATTTTAGTGCAAGGTATTCAATCTTTAGGCAACACGCTAGCAAGAAAAATTCGCCGTTACTAGTTACTACATATTCTGGGAGGGACTCGACAGATGAGTGAATGGAGTAAGCAAGATCGTTTTAAAGCATTATTATCTGGAGAACGGGCGGATCGTCCAATCGGAAGTGGTTGGCGCCATTTTATCGACAAAGAACAAACTGCAGATGATTTAGCAGAAACTACGATTTCTTTTACGAAAAAATATGATTGGGATTGGGTCAAGATTAATCCAAGAGCGACTTATCTGGCGGAAGCTTGGGGGAATCAATACGATTTTACGGATTATCAGACCGTATTTCCGAGACAGCAAACGACGGCTATTCCAACAGCGGCTAGTCTGTGGGATATCGACGTCAAAAAGGCAGTCCAGTCAGCCCCTTTGGCAGAGCATTTAGATGCGGTTAGAAAAATTCGTCAAGGGTTACCAGACACCCCGCTAATCCAAACTGTATTTTCACCATTAACAGTATTGCTATTTATTGTAGGGCGTTCTGCTTACGTTACTAAAACGGTGTTTGGTATTGAGCACCCGGTAACTTTGGAATCCTTGTTTAAAGAACATCGAGCGGCAGCACATCATGCGCTACATGCGATTTCCTTAACCTTAGCCGATTATGTACAAGAGTTACAGCAAGCGGGTTCTGACGGTTTGTTCTACGCAGTGACGGGCACAGCTCACCCAGGATTATTTGATGAAGCTATGTTTGACGAACTGTCCAGACCTTATGATTCTATTGTGTTAGAAGCAGCAAGCTATGGAAAAAACATTCTTCATACTTGTGGAGCCTACGCCCAGCCTGAGAAGTTCAACGATTATCGGATTGACGGGATCAGTTGGGATACGATAGCCGAGGGGAATCCAGGGTTAGAGGCAAATCTCAAAGCTACTAAAGTGGGTGGAGTCGATCATGGGTTGTTTGCGGTAAACGATATTGCCCAAATCAAGCAGCAGGCTGAAGATGCATTAAAGTTAATGAAAGACCAGCCGTTTATTCTATCTCCAAATTGCGCAATCCCACTCAATGTGACGGATGAGGCGTTGGCACAATTTAAAAAATCTATATTGGAATAGGGGAAGTAAGCATGAAAAAGTTAATGTTAGTGATGATGATAGGTGTTCTTGCAGTGTTGACGGCTTGTGGCAATAAAGAGGCAGGGGATTCTGGAGATAAGAAAAAGCTTACCGTTGGATTTGGTGTCGGAACCTATGAGGAACAATTCCGCCAATCGATTCTACCGATTCTAGAGAAACAAGGGTATTCCGTTGACATTAAAACCTTCTCGCAAAACATGCAGGTCAATCCAGCAATGAAGGAAGGCTCCATTGACGCAAGCATATTCCAAAGTACAGCTTATATGGAGGCCATTAACGAAGAAATCAATGCAGATATGGTCGGAATTGCTTATGTTCCAGGTGCTCCACAAGGTCTTTATTCTGTAAATCATACCACGCTAGACGATGTTAAAGACGGTACAACCGTAGCTGTTCCGAACGATCCGGTAAACCAAGAGCGTGCACTGCGTATTCTGGAAGAATTGGGTTGGGTCAAAATTAAAGAAGGGGCAGGCGTAGCGGATTTTAATATTAATAGTATGGAACCGGATAAATATAATATTGATATTAAAATATTGGACCCCGCTCAAATCCTTGTCTCCCTTCAAGATGTTGATTATGGCGTTGTAAATGGTAATTATATTGCTAATTCGGACAGAAAGATTACGGATGCTTTGAAAATAGAAAACACACCTATGGAACACAGAATTATCGTATCGGTTAATAAAAAGGATGAAAATTCTCAGTGGGCTAAAGATTTGAAAGCTGCTTATGAATCCAAAGAGTTTGAAGAATATATTCTTGGATTAGAAAAATATGATGGTTTCATTCTACCTGAAGCTTGGGACAACAATTAATTAAGGAAGTGAACGGAGTGACCAAAGAAAAGATTCATTTTATTGGTGGCGGACAGATGGCGGAAGCGATCATCCGCGCATGTATAGCGAATAACACCTTGTCTGTAAATCAAATTAGTGTATCGGATATTAATGAAACGCGTCTGCAGTTTTTGAATACCAAATACGGTGTAGATACGGAGAATTCGCAAGAGCATAACCTGTCTACAGCAGATGTGATTGTAGTGGCAGTTCGCCCACAGGATGATTTAACTACACTTGGTCAAAACGTACAACAATTCGCTACAGCTTCTGCCGCAATCGTATCGATTGTGGCGGGTGTGACAAATGATCAATTAGCTGGGTATTTTGGAGTTGAACGGTCCATTATCCGGGTTATCCCCAATACTTTAACCGATACAGGATATGGCTATAGTGGTGTAGCGTTAAATGCTTATGCAACTCGTGATCAAGTGGAGCATTTCTTACTCGGCTTTGGAAAAGTACAATATCTGGATGAGGCGTTAATGGATGTTTTCACTGGATTTGGTGTGGCGGGTCCTAACTATATCTATTATTTCATTGAATCTCTCGTGGATGCAGGTGTACTTGCCGGACTGCCGCGTGAGCAAGCCTGGAAGGTTGCACTGGAGAATATGATGGGCTCGGTAGCAATGCTGCAACAGACAGGGCTGCATCCACGACAGCTGCTGGATATTAATAATTCACCTGGCGGTGTCGGCATGCATGGCTTGTACGAATTAAACAACAGTGATTTCGCAGCGGGTCTGCAAAGAAGTGTTCTGGCAGCCGTAAAACGTACTACTGAGCTGGGAGTGAAGTAATCATGGCAACGATGAAATGGGATCACTTAGTTCACTATGTCAATGATTTGGCCAAACCGGTTGAGATCTTTGGAGCTCATGGATTGGTTGCTTTTAAGGGAGGCTCTCATGAAGATTGGGGAACCTATAATGCCTTAAGTTACTTTGGGCTAACCTATCTCGAGTTTCTGGGCATTGAGAATCTTGAGCTGGCAAAGGCAACTGAACATAATTTAGTGGTGAAAGATGCAGTAAAACTTCTACCAGAACATGAAGTTCTAAGTAGAGTAGTCATCCGGACGGATGATATTGAAGAAGTAGCGGCTTCCCTGAAAGCAGCAGGCTTATCATTATCTCCAATTATCGATGGTAAGCGTCTAGATAACGAGGGAAGATTAATAGAGTGGCGGATGATGACCATTGCTGGTGACTTTGGGGGACTGGTCTATCCGTTCATCATTCAATGGAGCGGAACGGATACAGAGCGAGTGGAAAGATTAACATCATCTGGAGTCATTAAACCTCATCCTGCGGGAGAAGTCGAAATCGTCCGTGCTGTATTTCATGTCTCCGATCCTGAAGCTGCAGCCAACCATTGGGGAACCATATTCGGACTGCCTGTTACGAAGTCAGAGGATGATACCTTCAGCCTTAAGATTGGCGATAGATCATTTGCTTTCGTGCAAGGAGACGAGAACCAATTCAAGCAGGTGGTTTTTGAAACGGATTCGTTAGAGCTGAAAGGGAAGACGATTTCGATTGGTGATGGGGAGTATGTTTTCGTTTAAGGGACTAGTATCTTTATAACTTTAGAAATAAAGACTTACTTGAAGGGATCGATACCTCGAGTAAGTCTTTTTGCTGTTCTTCGAAGGAGCTAGTGAGGCTGGGATTTTTTTGTTTTAATCAATTTGTAAGATTTATTGAATTCCATTATATGGTACGATATCCATGGTATAAATGGAGGTGAAGATAATCGGTGCAGGACAAAAATACGTGGCCCATTTCCTCACCGGATAAGCTTAATGTGGATCAAGCGCAGATAGAAAACCTTGATTATGCTTCTAAATTTATATTACTATAGATATTTTTTCTCGCTTGGCACTATGGATTTTGATAAACATAATGGATAAATTTAAATATTACATATGGAGGTAAAATTACGGATGAAAACTCACTATTACTTAGATTGGTTTTATGATAAGGGCTTTTCTGAGAAGTTAGTCAATGTGTTGCATGAGGATATAACAGACAGAAAATCGCTGGTTATGATTAGCGCTGAATCGTCTGATTTTAGTGATGAACAAGTTAATATTGATAGTGTTTTTGAAAGGACATGGTTTAATCAGGCTAACATTTATTTTGATGAATATCATTTCATTGATGACCGCACGCAGAAGGAAGATGCCCAGCGATTAATTCAAAACGCCTCTGTCGTTTTTTTATGTGGTGGAACCGTTCGGGACCAAAAGCACCTTTTGACGGAATATGAATTATCGGATTTGATTAAAAAAAGCAATGCTGTTGTAATGGGAACAAGTGCCGGTGGGATGAACATGTCTGATGAATATGTGGATGAATGCACTGTTTGTGAAGGTATGGCTCTTAATCACTTTTCTTTTGAAGCTCATTTTGATCATGATAACACCGCGATGATTGAGGAGCGTTTCCCTTTATCGAATAAAATGGATATTTATGTGGCGGCAGACAAAGATGGTGCTGTACGTGTGAAGGGCAGCAAAATCGACATTATAGGCAATGTATATTTAATTTCCCACTCAAAGATTCAGAAATTGGCTGAGACGCTCTAATTATGGTTGAGTGGTTGTGACACTGACGGTTAACTGAATGGTATTTGTTTTGAGTCCCTATTTGACAGCACCTTACGAGCAAATCCAAATCGAGTTGATTACTCCTGCGAAAAAGGAAGATTACGCATAACGCCCATACAATGTTCAAGCCATCAACATTCGATTTTGAATTTATATCATTCGAGATCCATGTAAAGTTATCGGAATCTGCGATGGTAAGGATATGAAGTTTTAAGTGAAGAAGCGTTTGATACAGTGAGAGGAGAAATCAAGTCTCTTTTCTTTTGTACTGGGTCTAGAAAGGAGTGAATAAGCAATGGAGTGGAAAGGCGATGCAAATGCCAATAAAAAAAGAGAGTCTCAGTTCACTGAGGAACTATCGGAGTCACAATTATCGGCTTTAGAATATGTTACGAATTACGCGCGAACTCGAAAAAGTGAAGCAGTTCAGACCATCCATGAAATTCTTCAAATGTCTAATGTGGATCGGGAAGAGTTTGAAGATGCTGTGGTCAAAATAAAGTCACATGCGAAGATTGCTCTACATTTCCATCCAGATCGACTAGATCCGGTAAAGAAAAGTGTTGCAGAGGCGCTATTGGAGCAAGGCGTGTACAAGAGCCAATTTGAGACCTTGTTATCCAGTGGTAGTGTATCAGCCTATTCTGGTGGTCCACGTGATTTGTGGGAGGAAAGACTATTTGTAGGGGCATACCAACAAGAGGGTGTTTCGAATAGCGAACGCCCTAAATATGGCGCTCTTGATTTGATGCGTCATTCGGATGGGCCAGCTCCGCGCTTTGGCTCCTGCTATTTCCTCCTATCCCCTGAGGTTTCTTATCGCAGTACATACACCTATATGGATTCGCATCAAAACCCTGTACAGAAAGGAACATTTGCAGAATTTGATGATATGATGGCGGCATTACTAGAGGAGATTTTCTTAAGAGATTCCGCTCTAGGGGAAAAAGATCTTCGATCACAAAAATTAGTTGACCATCTTCGGGTCAACCTCACAATGCCGTTTTCAGACTCTTCAAAATGTGAAGCTAAACGTAATCTTAACCACTATATTGAAGCGCAAGTTCATGGAAACATCCGTCTTAAGGAAGATGTGGAAATCTTAGTAGCCGATCCTTCATTCAAGGGCACTCCAACAGGGCAAATCCTGGAGCAAATATGTTTACAGTATGCCATCCAACTCTATTGGCACATGGGATTCGCGATGTGGGTAGACGAAGTGCCTTCAGATTTTAGAGGGCCTACGATGCCCTCTTTGGCTAAGCGTATTGCTCATCACGGTTATATTGATGCGAGCATGATTGGATCTGCTGCTATGCACTTAAAGCATGATCCTGCAGCTTGGCGTGACCGAGGAACCGAAAAAGAAGTACTTCAAGAATTAAAACTCTTATGGCATGTTTTGGTACGGTACGGAAAGCCGCTCCGAAACTTTAAGTTGTAAGAAGCCAATGTTATTTAACTCCTCCTAATAAATATTGGTGGGAGTTTTTTTGCATGTGGAAATTTTCTCGATTTGGTAGATTTACAAAATATGGAATATATGCTATCTTATCTATGAAAGCGCATCCAAGAGATGGTATATTGAACTTTTATTTACCATATTTAACATAGGGAGGAAAGGTGGAAATGAAAAATTTGCTCAAGAAGGCAATCACAATGATGCTGGCATTTACTCTGCTACTTGGATTGATGACAGCGCCGCCCGTTCATGCAGACAACGCACTTTTCACAATTGAAAGCGAAAACGCTCAGCTCACCTCCGATCTTCAAGTGACTACCCAAATTTACGGACAGCCCAAACCCGGATACTCTGGAAGCGGATTTGTCTGGATGCAGAATTCCGGTACAATTTCCTTCACAGTGACTGTCCCAGAAACCGGCATGTATACGATCTCTACACGTTATATGCAGGAGCTCAGTGCTGACGGAAGGCTTCAATCTTTAGCCGTTAACGGCGTTACGAAGGGTTCGTATATGCTGCCCTATAAGACCACATGGTCGAATTTCGATTTTGGCTATCACAAGCTGAATCAAGGCAGCAACACTATTCAACTGAAGGCCGGCTGGGGTTTCGCTTATTTTGATACCTTCACTGTGGATTATGCCGATCTTGATCCCCTGGATGTGCAACCTGTCCTCAGCGATACTCAAGCGACTCCGGAAACTCAGCTTCTGATGAATTATTTAACGGAGGTTTACGGCAATCATATGATCTCCGGCCAGCAGGAGATTTACGGAGGCGGAAATGACGGCAATTCCGAGCTGGAGTTTGATTGGATTCACAATTTAACGGGAAAGTATCCGGCGATCCGCGGATTTGATCTGATGAACTACAATCCGCTTTACGGCTGGGAGGATGGTACGACCGCCCGGATGATCGATTGGGTGAATAACCGGGGCGGGATCGCGACAAACAGCTGGCATATCACTGTACCCCGAGATTTCACCGCCTATCAGCTCGGGGAATTTGTAGATTGGAAGAAAGCCACCTACAAGCCGACAGAAACCAATTTTAATACAGCTAATGCGGTAGTTCCAGGTACGAAAGAATACCAATATGTACAACTGGCCATTGGGGATTTGGCGGAGCAACTGCAGATTCTGCAAAATAACAATGTGCCGGTTATCTTCAGACCCTTCCATGAGGCGGAGGGCAACGGTGGATTGAATGGAGAAGGTGCATGGTTCTGGTGGGCTTCGGCAGGCTCGGAGGTGTACAAGCAGTTGTGGGACCTGCTCTATACTGAACTTACAGAAACGTACGGTCTGCACAATTTGATCTGGACCTACAACAGCTATGTGTACAGCACTTCTCCCGCATGGTATCCCGGCGATGATCAGGTGGATATTGTAGGTTATGATAAATACAACACGATCTATAACCGCTATGACGGTTTGTCTGGTGTCCCCAATGAGGACGCGATTACCTCGATTTTCTATCAGCTTGTTGATTTAACCGGCGGTACGAAAATGGTAGCCATGACGGAGAACGACACCGTTCCAAGCGTTCAGAATCTGACAGAGGAAAAATCGGGCTGGCTCTATTTCTTACCGTGGTATGGTGAGCATCTCATGAGTTCCGCCTTTAATTATCCGGCTACCTTAACAACGCTGTACCAAAGCAATTATGTAATCACGCTCGATGAGCTGCCTGATTTGAAGGTTAACAATCCAATTCCAAGTGCGTCTATCACACCTGCAAACGTCGAATTTGATAAAAATGCCTCCAATCAGAATGACAAAGCCATCACCGTGAATTCAAACGGCAATACGTTAACCGCTCTCCGGACAGGCGCCAATGCATTGACAGCGACTCAGGATTATACCTTGAGTGGAAATACGCTGCTGCTCAAAAAAGCATTTCTGGCGACACTGCCGGTTGGCGAGCATTCGATCATCTTTGATTTTAATAAAGGACAAGATCCCGTATTAAAAGTGAAAATTGTCGATTCCACGCCAAGCGCATCCATTGCGCCCGTGAGCGCTGCATTTGATAAAGCGGCGAATCTAGCCCAGGATATTTCCGTAGCCCTTACCTTAAATGGACACCAGCTTGCAAGTATCACAAATGGAAATTCCACACTTTTAGCGAGTCAGGATTATACGGCATCAAGCGCTGCTGTTGTTCTGAAAAAATCCTATCTTTCCACGCTGCCGCTGGGACAGAATACCCTAACCTTTCATTTTAATGGAGGAAATAATGCTGTTCTTACAGTGAACGTAGCGGATAGCAGTGTTCCAGTACCCACTGGAGATTTGACGGTCCAAGCTTTTAATGGCAACACAAGTGCCTCCACCAACGGGATTTCACCCAAAATCAAAGTAGTCAATACCGGTGATTCAGCGATTCAACTAAGTGATGTGAAGGTCCGGTATTACTATACGATTGATGGCGAGAAAGATCAGAGTTTCTGGATCGACTGGGCCAGCATCGGAAATGCGAATGTAACCGGCAATTTCGTTAAGCTGGCGACTCCTGTTGCCAGTGCAGATTATGTTTTGGAAATTGGTTTCACGAGTTCGGCTGGAATACTTAATCCAGGTCAGAGCGCAGAAATTCAAACCCGTTTCTCCAAAACCGACTGGTCCAATTACAACCAGGCTAATGATTATTCGTTCAAGGCATCCAGCAGTCAGTTCATCAATAATGAACAGGTCACCGGGTATATGAATGGTCAGCTTGTGTGGGGGATTGAGCCGTAAGCTTTTAATGAAAAAAGGTATCTTTGTGTAATACAAAGATACCTTTTTTCATTTTGGGAAGAAGCAGGGAGTGCAATGGGAGAACCATTTCTGAAGTAGCCAGATTGCTCGATGATCAGTTTCTGGAGAAGGAAAAGCTTGAATTGAGCGAGATTACCATCGACTGTGTTGGCGTAATTGCAGAACTGGAGCAAAGAAATTATGTTGAAATTAGGGAATTGGGTGCTTGTGAGGAATTTTTGTAGCCAGCCGCGGTTCTCCTGAGTCGTTCCTATGGTGTGCAATGTCGCATTAATCCGGCTGCAATGTCGCAAAAGTACATGGAAATAGAGTATGAAGATAGATTATAATCGCTTTATTGATCTGATAATGAAAATCATTATCATACATAAGGGGGAGTCAGCATGAAAAGAACAAAGAAGAGGCAAGCAACCGGTAGAAAGGTAGATGCTGCCCAAAAAGCAGGACTATTAATGATATGGATGATGGCACTGGTACTAGTGCTAACGGCTTGCGGTACTGGAGGTGGAGCAAATGCGGGCACTGCCGCACTGCCATCTGCTTCAGCCGAGCCGTCACCTACATCTGAGACACAGGCTCAGACTGCAGCCTTCCCGGTTACCATCTCGCATATGAAGGGTGAATATACGCTGACTGAGAAGCCGAAGGTCATCGCCGCGCTTGATGTGAAATTCGTCGATCAATTGTTAGCGATAGGCGAGCATCCGGCAGGCAGCGTTGTGGCTGGAGCGAAAGATGCAAAGTTTCCAGAATATTTAAGTGAACAATTGGGTGATGTGAAGGTCCTGGGCACACGCGATGAGCCCAATCTTGAAGCTATTGTAGCGATGAATCCGGATCTTATATTGATGACCGACTTTCAGGAGCAGGTGTATGACAGCGTCAGTAAAATAGCGCCCACAATAGTACTCGACTTCTATGAAGATTGGCGGGATACATCGGCTACCATCGGTATGATAACGGGCAAGCAGGCGGAGGCGAAGGTAGTGCGTCAAGCCTACGAGGACAAAATCGCCGGACTGCGGGAGCAGCTGTCGGCGAAGCTGGGCGACGAAACGGTAGCTCTAATTCGCCCAAGACCGGAAGGTATTCGCGTACACGGTCCCGAACATCGGACCGGAAGCATTCTTTATGAGGATTTGGGATTGAATATCCCTGCATTCGTTCAGGAGATCAAAGATGATACCTCCGTTGAAATTTCGATGGAGACCATCGCTGATATCGGAGCAGATCACTATTTCCTGTTATCGGATGAATTGTTTGCCAAAGAGGCAGAGGCAATGGCGAACAGTCCGGTCTGGAAATCTCATGATGCCGTTAAAAATAACCGCGTATACAATGTGAATTCAACGCTATGGATCGCTTATTATGGGCCAATTGCCCTCAACATTATTGTAGATCAAACCGCGGAAGCGCTGTTGGGATCGCATTAAAATGGACAACTATCTGTCGTCTGCCACCTGGAAGCAAATGGCGGAGGAATACCGTCTGTGGGTAGGTGAACCGCCTGAAGGCAACGTTCGGACAATTGCCCTTAGCCAGTTGCACGAAGAAGCTGCATGCCGCGAGTATGTAAGCTGGCTTAAGGGTTATATCGGTGCGCCTGATCTGCAGGTTGCCGCTTCCATGCTGGCCAAGCGGATCGGTTATCTGTGGATCGCGCCGATCCTGACCGCTATGACCCTTCATAACCGGGAAGTCTCCATCCCGCTGGAGAACTGCTTCCTCTATCATCCTGCTTCCCCAGCTTTTAAAGGGGATACGCGTTTTCCTTTCCTTGCGCTGAACGGGCTTCGAGCGACGGCGGCACCCGAAGACAGGGAAGCGTGGCGAGAAGAGATCGTAGAGGAAATTTTCGCGGTACGTCTTGCGCCGATGCTGCATACGTTTGCTGCAATTGGTCCCGTCTCCATGGCAGTACTTTGGGAGAATATTATGGTACGTATTGCTCCGCTGTATTCTCCTGGAACAGGTGAATTAGGGCAAGAAAGGCAACGAATACAAGCAGATTTTGCCTTCCTGACCCGGATAGCTCCCGGACAATTGTTCGGCGCAAGACGCAATCCATTTACCCGGTTCACAGAGAACAATGACCTAGCTCCGGTTGCAAAAAAGAAACGTATCACCTGCTGTTTTTATTACAGGATGTCGGCGGAATATTGCGGGAAATGTCCGAAAATTGACAATGAGAATGAATCTCAATTAAAATGACAACAGCAACGCACTCACTTATGTTGCGGACGCGCTTTCACTAAAGTATGTAATCCTATTCGAGTGCACCCGTTTAACAGAGGATGCTATTGTCAGGAGATGAGAGAAATGCCGCTGAAAGAACAGGCAAGTTTATGGAGTGATACAACGATCAAGATGCTTGATGTGCGCAGCGGTACTTTGCCACCCGGCGGCGTTATGAGCGAAACCGGATTAACAGCTAATGTGTTGCTGCTGGCAGGCGGCGGGGAAGGTAGGCTTGTGATGAATGGCGAAATTTGCCATATCCAGGCCTATTTCGCTTGTCACGCAGTCAAGGGATCAGCATTTACTTTGACTGCTGGATCAGAAACCATTCATTATACCGTTATTATGTACAAGGCTTTTCCAATGTTGGGGGCTGCCCATGTTCTGTTTCCGCAGCGCAATCACCCGTTACGCACTTCATTTGTTCACCGTCCTGTGCTCCTGGCTGAACTGCATCAGACTGCGGAACAAATCGAAGCCAAATGGAGCCGGGGCGAAGGGCTGGAGCGTTTCCATGCGAATGCGCTACTGCAAGGAATGCTTTACGAGCTTATTATGGAGTATGAATGTGGTCAGAAAGGCACAGAGGCGGATATGGTGGATGTTGTCGCTGCCTATATAGCGGGGCATTATCGTCAGGAGCTGGAGCTTAAGGAGCTGGCAGCGTTTGCCGGATGCAGTACAAGACAGTTACAGCGGCGATTCAAACAGGAGAAGTTACTAGGACCGATGGAATATGTAATCCAGCTGCGGATGGAGAGTGCCGAGCGGATGTTGCGTCATACGGATGCTCCCATCGGCGAAATTGCAGAAAAAACGGGCTATCGCGACATGTATTACTTTAGCAGGGCATTTAAGAAATATCACGGAGTTCCCCCGCAGATCTACAGGCGCACTGCTGCTTCAGGGTTCGGTGCTCTCTTAGCATATTCTGGGCTGCCGGATCGCCTGGCCTCATCGTACCAGTCGCTGCAAGGCCCGGTAATTTGTCATATGCGAGGCGAATATTGCGTCACCGCTTCTCCGAGGCGTATCGCCGTACTCGACGTTCAATATGCAGACCATTTGCTTGCGCTTGGGATATCTCCGGCAGGGAGTGTAGGAACGGGTAGTGCAGCGTTAAAATTCCCCCAATATATCAGGGAAAGGCTTAAGACAACCGAAATGCTCGGAACTTATGAGTACCCGGACCTGCAAGCTGTTGAACGGCTGCGGCCGGATTTGATTGTTTGTACTGAGGTGCATGCCCAGCATTATGAACGGTTAAGCCGGATTGCTCCAACCCTAATGTTTCAACGGAATGAGAGCTGGCAGACGATTCTGGGCCTGTTCGGTGAATTGACGGACAAGCGGACAGAGGTGGAGCGTATTATTGCGGATTACCTGCGCCGAACAGCATTGCTGTCTGAGCAGCTTGCAACGGCGCTGGCGGGTCAGAGCGTGGCCTTGATCCGTCCGCGTGAGTCGCTGGTACGGGTGCATACTGCCTCCCATCGCACAGGTGCCGTGCTGTACCGGGATCTTGGTCTGCCAGCTCCTCTATTTGTCGCAGACACTTCCGACACGGCTTATCATATTACAGTTGATAGACTGCCGGCTGTGCATGCCAGCCATTATTTTTTACTTAGTAACGAGATGATGCAGGAGGGGATATCTGCGACAGAGCAAAGCGTCCGAGGGATGTTGGATTCCGATGAGCGGCCGTATATATACCCGGTAGATGCCGCTACATGGATCGGCTGCTACGGACCGACAGGTATCAATTACATTGTGGATCAGGTAGCCCGTACCTTGCTGGCCTGAGCGGTATCTAAGAGCAACCGCTAATTTCAGGCTATTTTTAGCCTAAACGTGAACAGCTCCTGTGATTATCACAGGAGCTTGTTTGTGCTGCGGATTATTTTTTGTTGGGATAGCATTTAGAATTATCTGTCTGACCTAAAATAAAGTCGATGCTTACTTTATAGAAATTAGCTAGCGTAATTAAAACGGCGCTCGGAACATCCAAATTTCCATTTTTATTGCGGGAGTAGGTGGCTTGTATAATATGTAAAAGCTCCTCTATTTGTTGCTGTGTCAGATCTTTGTCTCCGCGTAAATCACGGATTCCTGTGTACAATGCTCATCACCATAAGGATGAAATCCTTTGAAAACTGCGATATCTACTCATTCTTTTAATTTAACTTTTAGAGTAAGGAGTTTTTTGGTTCGTTCTGTTTAGTAAATAGTCCGTACTCGTCTTATGATAATCTGCTAGCTTAATCAGAATGGCCGTGGGAATATCAACATCACCGCGTTCATAATTACTATAAATCCTCTGGCTGCATTGCAAATACTCTGCCATTTGGGTTTGAGTTAAATCTTTATCTTCACGCAAATCTCGGATACGTTGATACATACTAAACACCTCCAAGGCAAGCATATCTTAGCGAATTATTCGCTATTTATTTTTAGCGATAAATTCGCTAAGATGATTGAAGAGATGATTTGGGAGGGATGACTGGTGAGTCTTTTGGAGGATTTATATTACGGGAAAATCTGTCCAAGTGAACTTTTGTGTTTACGCGATCCCGAGTATATACAGAACTCCAAGCTAATCTCAGAGTTTATGGACATCCTAAAAGCAAAGTTATCTATAGAAGACTTTACTATGATTGAACAAGCCTTGGATCTGAGTGGCATGCAGAACTCTATCTCATCCGCTTCCGCCTATACTCTCGGATTCAGACGGGGGCTGCTATGATAATAGAAGTATTAGAACATAAGGATGAACTTATACACTCTAAGGGAGAAGCTATGTCTTGAAAAAATAAAGATAGAGCTATTAGAGGGTAGAAATCGAGAAGAGGAGAACAAAAATTGAACAATATCATTCCAAACCGCATATGTTGATAGACGAACTTCTTCAGGCAGAAAGTTGGGGCATTATTCAAGCGAAGTTGGTTCCTGCTATTAAGGAAGCTATCGCTATGGGAGAGGTTGAAAAACTCTCTAAACTTAGGACTAAGTTTCCATATTCTTTCGAAAATTCATTAAAGCATTTGAAAAAAGCGGAGCGGGAATTTATTCGAAACGGATGACGGAAGTGGGGGGAACCTCTTAACATGCGCTGGTTATATGAAAAAGATAATTTGACGATCAGTTTTACCGTAGTGAGAAACTAAGCCAGTCGGAGGCGTAGTTGATATACCGATTAGCTCTCTTTCTTCGCTTAGGACGGATAAAAATATCGGTATCAGAAGCAGTGAAAAGGATATCATTGCGGCTATCCCTGAGGCATCCCGCAGCGAAAAGAAAGTAGATGGTGTTGTTAACTATTGGGTGAACGTTACCAAGCTTGACGAAGGATTCTATCATCCTTCCCTTCCCTTGCCTTTGTCGTCAAAGAAGACAAGGTTGAAAATCTAGAGTTAACCAAATTACTTATTGATCTGAGTGAATAAAGAAGGCAGGCTCACATGGCCAGCCTTCTTTATTTAGCTTTACAAGGCGACTTCTTTTTTGTGACCAGCCGGAGGCTCCAATTGCTTCATTGGCTACATAAATTCCCGTTAGAACTGATCCTCCTATTTCTAAGATACCCTGGTTGATTACCAGAAGCAGCTTATAGCCTAGGGTCTTTTTTTTTGGTGCCTGTAAAATCGGGGCTTGACCATTAAGGGCAGGGCCTTCTTTACGTTATTCCAGACCATTGACAATTATTGTAAAGATGGTGTATTGTAAGTGATAAGTAGTAAGTAGTAAGTAGTAAGTAGTAAGTAAATCAAACGCTCACCATACGGAATAAATATCATCCTGTAAATACGAATTAATGGATAGGGGTGGATGGTTATGATGGATCTTAAATTAGCACCAAGTTTTTCATTGATCGCGCTTAATGCACAGAGAAGTCTTCAGATGACTACTGTTAAGAAAGTGTCTTTGCGCTGCATGGCAGCAGCGGTTATATTGGAGCTTTACTTAGAGGGATGTTTTACACAATCTGAGAACAAGTTAACTTTGCACAAGGAAGCACTTGATCAATCTCATTCAACACTCTATAGAGAAACTGTTCTACAACCCTTACTTCATAATAGTGCTGAGGTAACGGGTGACTTAAATTGGTGGTTAAAGAAGGCTTCGAGGAAGTCTAACCATCAATTAAAAAAGTTCGAAACCGCGATTTCAGATTATCTTCAAGCAATGAATTTGCTTGAAGATATACCAAGCCTGATAGGGAGCGACATGTATTTTGATTCTGCTGAAGTTGAAATTAGAGCCTATCGCAGTAATATGGAGGCGTACACGAGCATTACAGAGAATATGCGGGCAGAGATTTTGGAAGAGGGCCCAGTAACAGATGAGGTCATTTGTATGCTATGGCTACTTCGTGAATGTGGATGTATGCATGATTTCTTCTCGCTGAACGAATTAGAAGAGGTGAATATCAAATTACATGATCTATACCAAAGTAACATATGGGCAAAGGCGCTGTTTCCTATACAAATTCGCCAGGGAGTTGAGTTAGGTATCAAACGTTTTTTAGCATTGAAGACAAAGTTTGCGAAGACCTTTATCGGCAGTAGTATCAATCTTATCTTCCCTGCCCTGGAGCGATCACGAGCTGTCTTTATAGAAACAGAGTCCTGGTTTGATAATTCTAATCAAAGGTTAGACGCAGTTATTACAAGATTAATGTCCTATGGACATGAAGTTAAGGTGCTGGAGAGAGGATCGATTGCGACTCTTAAAATTGATAATTTGCTCTACGATGCGATCCCACATTTTGTAATGATGAAAGTGCCAATTCAAGGTGTGCGTCTTATTCCGAAGCGCCCGCTGTAAAGGAGTTGGTTATCAATGTCTAGACAACGATCCATGGAGAATATTATGGCGTCAGAATATGTATCGATAGGGGAATTAGTAAGAATCACAAATGCTCGTTATAGTACACTCAAACATTATACAGAAGAAGGCATGCTGCCCTTTGAACAGGCAGAGGAGAATTTAACACGCAGATATAAAAGAGAAGAAACCGTCGCGCGCATTCTTTGGATCAAAGAAATGAAAGCAAACGGTTTATCTATCCCACAAATTAAAGAAGCTTTAGGAATGAATTAAATTTCCCTTCTCCTTGCAGTCAAATCTAAAGCTAACTCCGCGGGAGCTTCCCCCCATACTGCGCGCGCAATTGCTGCAATTTATCCAGCTTGCTTAGACTACTGTCCCTATTCGCTAATCCCACTCCAAGGATCAGATTCTCAATAATATAGGTGGGGCCAACCATGGAATGGAACTCCCAAACCTCACCTCTCCCCGCATAAATTACGATATCTGCATCTTGGGATCGCGGGTATACAAGTCTATCTGTGATCAGGATGACCTGGTAATTTGCTTCACGTGCATGGTTCAGTATGACTTCAATCTCAGGCAGTATTTGTACAAATCCAAAGACAAGCAAGACATCTTGTTTGTCAGCATGCATTAAGGTCTCTAGCAGCTCATGGCCGCTGGGGGCCATTTTTTTCATTTGAAGACCAAAACGCGCCATTCGATAGATCATTAGCTCTGCTAATCCGGCGCAAGGTCCAGGGCTGTATACATAAATAATCCGAGCTGTAGATATCGCATCTACTGCACGCTTTAGTACATCGTCGCTTAAATAGCGGCGTGTTTCTTGCAAATGATGTGAACAATTGTCCAGCAGCAGTTGAGGGAGTGAGGTATCGTCTGATCGCTGCATGGCATCACGCATTTTTACAGAAGGTGTGGATTCAAAGCGGAAACGGAGCCGGTTTTTAAAATCTTTGGCATGTTTGTATCCCGCAGCTTTCCAGAACCGTGAAACGGAGGCGATGCTCAAATGCAGCTCGTCTGCCATTTCTTGTTCGGTCATATAGACCACACGTTGCTCATTTTTTTGAATAAAGTCGGCAATTATCCGTTGATTAGGCGAAAAAGCGCGGTGGTTCCAATCTTTATACAATCTCTCAATCCTCCTATGATGATGCGATAGATAGAATATAACGTGTGAATATGTTGTAAATATTTTTACAACGTTAAAAATATTGAAAAAAATATTACTCTCATTTAACAAATGAAAAAAGCTGTGATGACATGGCCTTCTTATAATGAAGATAAATTCTTATTGGGAGGCCAAATATTTCATGAGCACGATAAAAACGCGTTACACACTGACTCAGTCACAAAAAATGATGATTTTTGTACTGTCGATGTCGCTTTACGGGTTGTCCAATATGTTTACCGAGCTAGTGCCTGGGATCAAACTGGGCCCGATTGAATTATCCATTGAATATTTCGCCTTCATTCCTTTGACATTATGTATGTTGTTTCACCCCTTATATGCGGCGGTCGGAGCAGCTGTTGGTGAGGTAATCTTCGGGGAATTGATGTTAGGCCAATTTGGAGGTTTAGGGGAGCTGGAGAAATTCATTACCTTCTCACTGGCGATGTACACCGCAGGCCGTATGGTGTCTGATCCGAAAAATCGAAGACAAGTTGGAGTGGCTGCGATTACCGGCGTGGCGATTCACCAGTTTTTTAGCTCCATTATAGATATTGTGAAGGTGTGGGTAGGGGTAGAAGAGCTAGAGGCTGTTAAAGGGCTGGCAGAAAGTATCGTTGTAATTGAGGGAGTAGGGTTCCTGAATGATGTCCTTTTCTCCGGCATTTTGTTCGCGCTAATTCCTACCATGTATCTGGTTCCGCGTTTATATGGAAAAATTGAACCATTACTCGGCATGAAACCGCGTGAGCGGAATATGAAATATGCAACAGGAGCGTGGCTATCTCCTAAGCTGGTCATTGCCGGAACCTTTCTAGTGATGGTAGCAGTGGGTTCGGAATTGTTATCGGAATCGGGCTGGAACTTCGGTGATTTTGAGCTTGCAGGGGCGGAATCGAATGAAAAGACCTTGATTTGGCTCAGTATGTTGGTGGCGGCTGTAGTAGCGGCAACGGCGATTATTGCACTGCTTCGGCGTTCGGCACGAAAAAGACAGGAAGCGGGTCAAGCAGATGCGTAATACAATTCTTGAATTGAACAAAATTAACTTTACGTATCCGGGAGCTGAACAACCAGTACTGCAAGACGTAGACTTACGACTGGGAGAAGGGGATTTTATTGCGATCATCGGCAGTAATGGCTCCGGGAAATCTACTCTCTGCAAATGCTTTAACGGCTTAATTCCACATTATTACACTGGTGATTTCAGTGGAGAGGTGACAGTTTGCGGCCAATCTGCGGATGGAAAAAGTGTAGCAGAGCTGTCCAAACGTATCGGTTATGTTTATCAGGATTTCGAGAATCAATTGGTACGACCGACTGTGCTTGATGATGTGTCTTTTACACCTCTAAATTATGGGTTTACGGATTACAAGGAACGGGGAGAGCGTGCGCTGGCGCTAACCGGACTTAGTGACTTGAGGCATGAATTTATTTGGCAGTTAAGTGGTGGGCAAAAACATCTGCTCGCTCTAGCTGGAGCCCTAGCTATGGATCCGGAAATTCTGGTGATCGACGAACCCGTAGCCCAGCTGGATCCGCAGCATGCCCGTCATATCTATGATATTTTGCAGCGTTTGAATGAGGAGCATGGAAAGACCATTGTAGTGATTGAGCATCATGCGGAATTTATTGCGGATTATTGCAAAAATGTTGTCCTGATGGATCAGGGGGAAATGCGCTGGCAGAAGCCTGTGCGTGAAGCTTTGTCATCTGTACAAGAATTGCTAGAGCTGGGCATATACCCACCGGATGTGACCCGGGCGGCTTGGCTGCTACAGCCTGATGATCAGAAGTCAAAGCTGCTTCCCTTAAATGCTGAGGAAGGCAGTACCCGCATGACGCTTCGTCAGGATGCCAAGGAGACACTTCCAATCGGACGTATGCAAGAGCAGCTCCCCATAGCTGCAAAAGAAGGAAATTCTATCGTTCAGCTGGAGAATGTTCACCTCTCTTACCGTACGATTCATAAGGTGCTGCATCCTGTACTGAATGGAATTCAGCTAGAACTGGGGCAGGAAGAGTCCATTGCTCTTATTGGCAACAACGGAGCAGGTAAATCTTCATTAATGAAGCTGATTGCTGGTATTGTCAGACCTACAGCTGGAACCGTAAAGGTTAAAGAAATGACGGTGAACGGGCTGCCGCCTGAACGTCTCTCCGGTACGGTAGCTTACGTATTCCAGAATCCGGAGGAAATGTTTATCGAGGATTCTGTGCGTAAGGAAATTGCTTATTATCTGAAGGCGCGGAAACTACCAGATACGGATGGAAGAGTGGATGAGATGCTAAAGGCATTTCGCTTAAGCGAGCTGGCTGAACGGGATGCCCGACTGCTAAGTGGAGGGCAGCAGCGCCGGGTATCCTTGGCGATTGGTGCCGCGGTTAGGCCTGCTATCATGTTGCTTGATGAACCGACAGCTAATCTGGACATTTCGACCAAACAAGAAATGGTACATGTGCTGGAGACGCTTCGTAATCATGTGAAGACGGTCGTCATCGCAACTCATGATATGCAGCTTGTCTCTGAATGGGCCAGCAGAATAATTGTAATGCATCAAGGGCGGATAATTGCGGATGGGACGAAGGATGAAATTTTCGCTGACGGCCTTCTTTTACGGCGTGCGGGTCTGGCTCAGACCCAATTGATGGAGCTAAGTCGTATGCTCGGTCTCCCTAGAATTTGCAGTAGCTTAGAAGAGTTTGTGAGTTTAGTGGAAAAGAAGGAGGTAGCTGCAATCCATGGAAGCCGTTAAACGGGCACTTGACCGTATATCTGTAGAACAAATCAAATTGGAGTTGCTCGGAACCGCATATAATAGCAGCAGTACTTTTTTGGGCAGGCTGGACCCGCGAACTCTGCTGCTCTGGTATCTCTTTTTTGCCATCGTGCCTTGGTTTGTACATAACCGGACAATCCTGTTAGGGATGTTCGTGCTTATGGTTTTAACGACCGTCCTCTCCCGGGTCAGCCCTTATATTATTTTTATATTATGTCTCGGCTTAATCAGCCAGATTGGCTGGATGTTTATATTGTCGCTTTTTTTCGGCGGGGGGATTGAATCCTTGCTGCCTATGCTGACACTGACGCTTAAGCTTTCGGTGATTTCGCTGGCGAGTATAACGGTTTTCTCTAGTCTTGATCCGGAACGACTTAGTGACGGCTTACTGTCTTTAGGAATCCCTGATACTTTTGCATTCAGCTTATCTTATGGCTATCGTATTTTGCCTACTTTACTGGAGGAATTCCATCAAATTCTACTTTCCTTTAGATTGAGAGGGCAACGACCGCTTCAACATGGAATTTTCTACTGGCGAACAATCACGTATTATTTGCGAATCGTCATTCTGGCATTTTACCCGCTCATGTTGAACACAGCTAAACGTTCTCGAACAACGATTGAAGCACTTGAGACTCGGGGATTTAGCTACGGCCTTAATAATAAGAAAGTGAAGAAGATCAAGTTATCTTATTTGAAAATGAAGCGGTCCGACTGGTACTTTTTATCCGGATCCACTGCTTATGTCATCTTGATATTCTGTATTGGTTATCTCTACCCTGAACTGGTGTATTAACATAACTTACAAGCTCAAAGGAGACGAATTAGACATGATGAATATTGATCTGCATACCCATGGTAAATTATCTAAAAAATCTACGTTTTCCCCCGAATATTTTGCGGAGATGATGTTCGAAGCCAAGGCAAATGGATTACAGGCTGTAGCATTGACCGAGCATTTTAATACTTCTAATTTCTTTGTGATGTATGATGCGCTGGATCAGACTTATCCCTATAACGGGCATTATTACGATGTGAACGGACTTAAACTGTTTCCAGGCATGGAAGTGGATATCGCGGAGACAGGTCATATCCTCTTGATCGGACTGAAGGAGAATGTTCTAGCTGTCCGCGCTTTACTAGATGAGCATACGCAGGAGGGGAATTTCATACCTTTTAAGCAGTTGCTTGATATGGCCGATGAACATAATCTTTGGAAAATCGGAGCCCACCCCTTCCGAACTTCTACGCCTTTACATCAACTGGATCCGGCATTGCTTCAGCGATTAGACGCTTTTGATTTCAACGCTAAGGATATTTACATGCAGGGGGTGGAGACTTATAAGAACCTGATCACGCCCTTTGCTGAGAAGTTGGGTGTGCCTGTGATTGCTGGCAGTGACAGTCATCAGTGTTTGCAATATGGCAGTGTTGTGAATCGTCTGCAAGACTCCTGCTCAACTGTGGAAGAATTGAAGGAAGCTATCAAACAAGGGAACTATGAAATAGAGGTTTCTCCGTGTCTTCATACCAAAGTAAAGGCTTCGGTAATGATGAAAAAACTATTGAAGCAGTTAATTGGCGAAGCCCCCTCCAGAGATGAAGCGGAGTTAGGATATATGGCGTAGAAAATAGAAGAGGGTTGTTCCATAAGCCATGAAATGATGAAATGGCTACTGGGACAACCCTTTTTGTTGTTCGCTGGATTTTATTACTTTTGCATGTACAAAGATAACTATCGGACACAGATGACCTTAAACGCAGTTTTATTCCGCATTTGGGATGCTAACGGACCGTATAGCCACTAATGGCACTAAAGACACCATATATGAACCTCATTCTACGGAATAACGGCTCTGGAGTCCGAAACTCTGCTCAAAAGGCTGGAAATTTGCCAATAACGTCATCTGGGTCCTCAAATCTTAGAATGTATGAATTATCGTTTGTCTTTCGAATTTTTATTGCTGACACGGGTGGGTCTGGTCACCCAATTCGTGCGATTCATCGGTTTTACAGTATCAATTCTTGAATTGGAAGGTTCATTCGAAGGTTCTGTGGATTCAGTTTCAGTAGAAGCTGTACCCTCTTGATCTACAGTTTTTTTCCTCGATAGTCCTGTACCATCATGTTTGCCTCTGTTCCATACTCTACCCTTACTCATACATACACTCCATTTCTATACGCTTATTCATAAACCATATCATATAAGGACAAGTTAAGGAAGAAAGACATAACACAGATCGAAGAATTTTTCAAGTTATAAAGGTTACTGGAGATTTCATTTTATGGTGGCTATAATAGTACTGATATTGAAAGGAGAGTACTTATATTATGGCAATCAAGATCATAACAGACAGCGGTTCAGACCTACCCCTTGACTACATGGAGAAGTATAATGTTTCCGTGATCCACCTACCGGTTCATTTTGGGCATGAGTTAATGCCGGCTGATACGGACACGAAAAACTTTTATGCTCAAATGCGCGAATCCAAGGAGCTGCCTACCACAGCTAGTCCAAGTCCCAACGAATTCCTTGAGAAGTTCAAGCAAGTGGAGGAGGGAACTGACATTATGGTCATTTGTATGTCCTCTAATATTAGTAGCACTTATCAGACGGCTATGATTGCTATGGAAATGTATAAGGATGAAGGACATACCAATGCAATAGAGGTTATAGATTCCAAAAACTTCTCAGGCGGGCTGTCATTGATTGTCGGCCTGGCGGCGCAGTGGTCCTTAACTTGTTCAAGCTTGCAAGAGCTCAAGGAAAAGGTGCTTCAGCAGATAGAGGAAGTTAACGCTTATTTTACGCTGGACACTCTGGAGAATGTAATGAAAGGCGGACGTCTAAGTCGGCTCTCGGGAGCCGTAGCGTCTGTACTCAATATAAAGTTGCTGCTCAAAATCAGCGAAGAAGGCACTGTCGAAGTAGTGGAGAAGACCCGGGGTCTTCCAAAAGCACTGAATCGTCTGCTAGCGCATTTGGATGAGAAGCAGCATGATTACGAGAAAGCGGTTATCGCTATTGTACACAGTAATTGTGAGAAGCTGGCACTCGAGATTAAAGAACGCATTTTACTAAAGCATCCCTTCAAAGAAGTCTTACTCTCAAGCATGGGTCCGGTTATGGGAACCTATGCTGGGGAAGGCGGAATTGGCGTAGCTTTTTAAAGTAGTGATCCTCACAATCCAGACAAATTACGATCGTACATGGGACGGTTTCCCGTGTGCGATTTTTATTTTATTACTATGTGATAATTTAGCTATTCTTTAGATTGTGTTTAGGCTCTGTTAATAATCACAGAATATAGTTAGATGGGGGGATTATCATGTATACAATATTGATCGCTGATGATGAAGCAGAAATTGTAGAATTGCTAAGATTATATTTAGAGAAAGAGTACACCATTTTGGAAGCAAACAGTGGTACTGAAGCCTTAACGCAGGTACGGAACCATAAAGTTGATTTGGCAATTCTGGATATTATGATGCCGGGTCTGGATGGACTGCAATTATTGAAAAAGATCCGCGAGGTGCATCATTTTCCAGTGTTATTTTTATCCGCCAAAAGCGAACATCATGACAAAATTCTGGGTCTTGAACTAGGAGCCGACGATTATATTTCCAAACCGTTTAATCCATTAGAAATAGTAGCCCGTGTTGGAGCACTGCTGCGGCGTGTACATCATTTCGATGCGCAAGTCGTTGAGGAAAAAGAAGCTGAACAGATTGTATTAGGTGAATTAATGCTGGATCAAAGCCAGTGTCTGCTCTATCGTTCAGGTGAACCTGTGGTGCTTACTTCTACCGAGTACAAAATTTTGGAACTAATGATGAAGCAGCCTGGACGAGTCTTTACACGCAAAAAAATATATGAGGCCGTGTGGGAAGATTTCTATGTGTACGAAGATAATAGTATCATGGTACATATCAGCAATATCCGGGAAAAAATTGAGGAAGATTCCAAAAAGCCAGTATATTTAAAGACTATTAGAGGGCTGGGATACAAAATTGAAGCGCCTATGGAGCAATAGAGATCAACGACCTTTACAATCATCGCTGACGCTGGATTTTTTGTTGTTTATCTGTATTTTGTTTTTTCTCGTGATTGTATATTATTTGTTTATTAATCTTGATGTGACCCATATTTTTGAAAAAAATAAAATCGCTGATCCTGATTTGAAGGTGGAAGCTAGTGCTTATCGAGATAATCTGGAGCATGGGATAGAAACCAAACGTCTTCTGCGGAGCGGGGGATGGATCGAGGTCTTGGATCAAGACATGAAGGTCACCAAGGTTGTTGGAGAAAAAAAAGACGGTGTAACCCAATATACCAGTAACCAGCTTTTAAAAAGTTTGGAAAATGGAGAAGATCAAGCTTACTTTTACTCGTTGACCACGCTAAATGCTCAGAGCGAATCGGAGTGGCTGCTCTTGAAGCTGCCGCGGGAAGCTATCACCATCACCATTAATAGTGATCCCTTCGTGGCCTACTTTAATCATTCGCTTTCATACTACGTCTTTTTGGGTGTGGGAATGATTCTTTTGCTAATTATCGTGTACAGCTATTGGGTGGCGCGGCGAATCAGGAAACCACTGCGTATCATCACGCTTGGGTTGAAGCAGATGATTCAGGGGAATTATGATACTCGAATCGCTTTATATGCAGAGAAGGAATTTTCGCAAATTGGAGAGACTTTTAATTATATGGCAGACGTAATTGAAAAGACGACCAAAGAAAAACGCCAGGCAGAGGAAAGTAAGAAACGGATGATGGTTGATCTGTCCCATGATCTGAAGACGCCGATAACGAGTATACAGGGCTTTGCACAGGCGCTTGTAGAGGGTAGAGGCGAGGATGACGAACGCCAAAAAAGATATTTAAGCTATATTTATAATAAATCCTCACAGGTTACTAAGCTGATTCAGAACATGCTGGAGCTGTTAAAAATAGATTCACCGGATTTCTTGCTACGAATGGAGCATCAAGAACTGGGCGAATTTATTCGTGAAATCATTGCAGATACGTACGGAGAGATTGAACAAAAGAACTTTGTTTTGCATCTAAATGTTCCCGAAGAGGATGTGTTCTTGAACTTTGATGCGGAGCTGCTCTCGAGTGTGGTTCATAATTTGATCTCCAATGCACTGATCTATAATCCTCCAGGTACACATTTGCGTGTGGAGGTGATCCCTTTGGAGAAAGAAGTCATGATTGAAATCGCTGATACTGGAGTGGGTATTCCAGAAGAACTGTGGTCCACAATGTTTGATCCGTTTGTTCGGGGAGATAAAGCGCGGACAGCTTCGGGAGGAACAGGGCTAGGTCTCTCGATAGCTATGAAAAATACAGAGAAAATGGGGGGGACGCTTCATCTCAGTCACTCAAAGAAGGAACCTACGGTATTCACCATCCGGATTCCGAAATAACGAGCTGGAAGACATCCAAATCAGAAGACGGGAGAGAAAGTATGGCTAAACTGAACAATTTCATCAGAGTTTGTCTAGCGATCCTTTTAGTGTTAGGCATTGTATTTTTAGGCTCACGCGTAGATTTTTTATTCACACCGATCCTGTCTTTGTTCAGTGTCATTATAGTGCCTTTAATGCTGGCGGGTTTCTTTTATTACCTGCTGCGGCCACTGATCGATACCTTGGAGAAATATAAGCTGAATCGTTCTTTGGCGATTATCATCGTATATGTAGTTATTTTAGTGCTTCTGTTTGCTTTTATTATCGGCGTTTGGCCTTCACTTCGCACACAATTAGTTAATTTCGTCGATAATATGCCGAATCTCATTGCCTCCTTGAATCAACAGCTATTGAAACTAGAAGATAATGAATTTCTGTCTGCGTTGATCCCTGCTGATGCGAATCCAGCCTCCACATTGACGGATTATTTGAATAAAGGGTTTACGCTGTTAACGAATTACGTTTCAGGACTGTTCTCTTTTGTTTCGAATTTTGCGATCATTTTATTCACCTTTCCGATCATGTTATTCTACATGCTTAAGGAAGGTGGGAAATTCGGACGTAAGATTGTAAGTTTCTTTCCAAAGAAGTATCGTGAAGAAGGAACTACAATGATGACTGAAATCGACAGTGCGCTTAGTGGTTTTATCGTGGGCCGGGTGCTTGTTAATTTGGCCTTAGGCGTTCTGATGTATATTGGTTTCCTTATTATTGGCCTGCAATATGCATTGCTGTTGACTGTAATCGCAGTTGTGATGAACTTCGTGCCTTTTATTGGAGCGATACTGTCTAGTATCCCTATTTTTATCATCGGATTCATTCAATCACCGTCTATTGCCGTCTGGTCCATCATCATTGTTCTGGTAGCGCAGCAGATACAGGATAATTTAATCGCTCCCTACATCTTTGGGAAAAAGCTCGATATTCATCCACTGACTACGATTATTCTGGTATTAGTTGGCGGCGATTTAGGCGGGATCATTGCGATTTTACTGATTATTCCGCTGTATATGATTGTTAAAATCGTCTTGACCAAGGCCTATTATTTGTTTGTCAAGCAACGCCGGGTAGAGATAGAGGTAGAGGAGAGTTCTGATATCTCATAAGTTAATAAAACATTATGGAGGGATTTCTATGAATGAAGGAACGGAGCAAGGACTAATTCATATTTCAGATGATGTGGTGACTTCGATCGTCGGGCAAGTGGTTCTGGACACACCGGGTATTGCCGGCATGTCAGGAAGCAGTATCTCGGACAACTGGGCTAAACGTCTAAGCGGTAAAAATGTAAAAAAAGGAATGTCCGTTGAAGTAAAAGAAGTGGATGTTGCCATCGATCTTCAGGTCATAGTTAATTACGGATGTGTGATTCAAGAGGTCTGCTATATGCTGCAGCAAAATGTAAGAAATGCTGTTGAAAATATGATGGGACTGTCTCTAGTTTCCGTAAATGTTAAGGTTGAGAAAGTCGCTCTGCCATTCTAAGAATAGCCCATTTAATAGGCACCGTAATCTAGGCTTCTGCATAGAATGGAGCAAATCCATTTACGGAGGTCAGAACATCCATGTCGACATTTAACACTGGGCAGCAACAAAATGTGATTTATCAGGCCGATCCTGCTGTGATCCGGCACCTGCACGGTGTCCGTGATTCTTTACATCAATCTTGCAAGCCATACCTTAACCATAAGGTGAACGTACAGACAATAGATGGCTTTGTACATGAAGGCGTTATAGCCGGAGTAGATAATAAACACTTGTATCTGAACGTTGCAGCTAATGGGCAAATGCCCCGCGGGTTTTACAACCCTCATCAGCCGTATCATCCTCATCCGGGCCCGGGACCTGGCCCATATCCAGGACCTTATCCAGGTCCCCCATACAATAATAATGTGATTTTACCGCTTGTGTTGTTTGAACTGCTTGCTATCTCTTTAATCTAGTGCTTGAGCTTAATTGAAGAAGGACATGTGCAGGATTTGCGGTCATACGTTGACGCATCCAGCCAGGTCCTTTTTTTATATGAGCAAAGTATGTGTTAGAAGAAGGTGTTCTCATTATCACTTTAGGGATATAATGGGTACAAACTCTGGGAGGTGGCATATGATTAGATACCCTTTTTTGAAAAAAAATGCGACGATAGGCGTTACAGCACCTTCATCTGGAGTAGGCATTCAAAATGCAGAACTTCTTACACTGGCCTCCAGCCGGTTGAAGTCGCAAGGATTTAATGTCATTATCGGCGAAACGGCATGGAAGCAAGATAAGGCTAAATCTGCACCAGCAAATGTTCGTGGTCATGAGTTTAATGAGATGATCAAAGATGATGGAATCGATGTCCTTATTCCGCCTTGGGGCGGGGAATTGTTAATTGAAGCTCTGGAGTTTATTGATTTTGATGCTTTGCAGGACAAATGGATCGTGGGATATTCAGATATAAGCGTCTTGCTGCTTGCGGTCACGCTGACAACCGGGTTGGCTACTGCCCACGGAGCGAATCTCATTGATTTACGGGGAGAGTATTCGGATGATACTACAGCCCTCTGGCATGCGGTTCTAGAGACACCAGTGGGTGAGTCCATTGTGCAGCATTCATCTCTTAAATATCAGCGGGAATGGCAGCATGATGTGCCTTCGCCATGCGTTTTTCATTTGACAGAGGAGACTTATTGGAAGTCTCTAACTACAGATGCTGTAACGATGAAAGGACGTCTGTTGGGTGGTTGTATAGATGTAATTAGGCATTTGATCGGCACGACTTATGGAAAGCTCCAGCATTTTCAGCAAGAAATGATTCATGACGAACCTATTGTTTGGTATTTGGAAAATTGTGAATTGAACACAGCGGATTTACGCAGATCTTTAGTGCAGATGAAGCTGGCAGGGTGGTTTGAGAATTGTTCGGGGATTATGTTTGGCAGAAGTCCAGCTAATCGGCCTGTGGATAACTATACTGCCGAGGATATCTATGCTGAACTATTTGAAGAGCTTAAGGTACCGATCGTTTATGATATCGATTGTGGTCATGTCCCGCCGCAGGTTACTTTTATTAATGGAGCTTATGCAGAAATTGAAGTGGCAGACGGAGTAGGGACGGTAAAGCAATATTTCTATGAATAGCGTTATATCAAAAAAGGACAACCCCTCGGGTTGTCCCTTTTACTATCATTAGTTCCCTGTATTTACAATCGCTGTGATTTCCTCATCCAGGTCCAGTCTTACATCTTCACGATAGGCGCGAACACCATATTCGCTGAGCATGTAACGCAGGATCGCTTCAATCATATTGGACTCCACTAGAAATTGACTGCGGCCCTGTACCCAAACCTCTGCAGAGTAACCGGTATCTTCTTCCCAGCTCAGTTCTACCTGAACATCCTCTGGGCGAACAGCCTTTCGTTCCGCCATGTGCAGACAGAGGGCATTGATGATCTCATCCATGCTTAGAACAATTGTAGACATTAGTAACGACCATCCTGTTCTTCTAAGCGGCGACGTTCTTTTCTACGACGGAAGAAGGACATCACGAGCATAACCAATACATAGATAGCTAGCATATTAACGGCAAAGCCTAGGAAGTCACCAAAAGCTCCCATTCCACCAAACATTCCACCGAATAATAATCCGGCCAAACCACCGATCATCATGCCTTTCATTAAGCTGCCGCCGCTGAAGAAGCCACGTTTTGTATTTGCAGCAGATCCTGCTGTGGAACTTTTAGTGCTGTCACTTTTTTTGATGTTATTTGTTGTTGTTGATTTTTTTGGGGTTGTTGAATAGCTGCGAGTGCCGGATTTGAATCCGCCGCCACCTCGACGTGCATCGGCAAAGTCTGGAGCAACCACTGCAAAAAACAGAGTGAAGGCCATTAGAATCATCATTACGCGTTTCATTGGTTTCATTTAGTACGAAAACCCTCCTGTGAGCATGAATTTTTGTGTATGGTCGGTAATACGCAGACATGCCCCACAAGGTTTCAATTTTATTTATCATAATTTATACTTTTATGCACAAAAAAAGCGTGGATCCAGGATCCACGCAAACAGCAGTTAGAGAGTCGTCATTCGTTACTTATACCCATCAGCGACAAGCTCAAGCGCTCCGGTTGCCGGATCGATGATCATGCCATGGATAGGTACATTAGGGGGAAGCAGTGGATGACGTTTAATCAGGTCCACAGTCTGAATTACCCCTTCTTCGACATTGTCAAACCCACGCAGCCATTTTGTAAGTTTGATTCCGGAATTCTCCAGTGTAGACAGCACTTCTTCAGATACTCCACGTTCTTTAATGGAATTGATCATATGGTCCGCATTGAGGGAGGCCATACCGCATTCATAGTGTCCAACCACGATTACTTCTTCAGCATCTAGTTCATATAGAGCTACCATTACACTACGCATAACACTACCAAAAGGCTGAGAAATAACCGCACCAGCATTTTTGATGATTTTGACATCACCATTTTTGAAATTCATGGCTTTCGGCAATAATTCAACGAGTCTAGTGTCCATACAGGTGATGATCAGCATTTTTTTGTCAGGATAACGACTGGTTAAATAAGCTTCATAGTCCTTATTCTCTACAAAACTTTTATTAAAGTTAATAATTTCTGATACGTGGCTCATATTAGCTTCCTCCCTTAAATTCCTTGAATTGTACTTACGTTGCGCATATCTCTTACCATGATATTGTTACCATAAATCTGAGAATCACTGACCAGCTTATAGGAAGAGAAACGTTCCTCTGCATCGAGTCGCATCTTGTCTTCATAAAAGATTTCCTGTTGCCGGCTTACGATAAAGGGAAGAGAATTCGTCTCTATCCTAGAATCGCCTTGCTCCACTTCTGAAACAATCAGTAACACATTAATTCCGTCACACCCGCAGCCTACCGTATCATAAAAGAGCTTGAAAAATCCTGGCTGATCTCCAAGCCTTTCCTTCAACTTCCTTTCTGCGAGAGGTGTAACTTGAATCATCATAGCCCTGTTCACGCTCCTTGATTTTTGTTCGAAGCATGCTCTGCTTCTTATGTAACTCATTAAATATTTAAAATTAGAGATGTAATCTCTGAAGTTGATTATACTCATTCAAAAAAGTATCATCAAGAGGAGTCTGTAAAACAGAGAAAGCAGGTGGAGTAGAATGGAACAACAAGTAAAGGAACGATGGGAACAATTCAGCGAGTTATTAGCAAAAATTAGTGGATATTCAGAGGCCATAGAATTAATGCACTGGGATTTGCGCACAGGTGCACCGCGTAAGGGAGTAGAAGTACGTTCCGGTACGATTGGGATGCTGAGTGGAGAATTGTTCAGACTTGAGATTTCACAGGAGATGGGTGACTTCACAGCATTTTTCAGCCGTCCAGAAGTGTTGAGCCAGCTTACAGCTAATCAACAAAAGATCGTCAACGATTGCCGCAAAGAGTATGAGCGCAGTAAGAGTATTCCTTCCAAAAGATTTGAAGAGTACGCTGTCCTGTCTGCTCATTCCCAAACAATCTGGGAAGAAGCTAAGGAGAACAATGACTTTGCTACATTTGAACCTTATTTGAGTAAAATCGTAGCTCTGAAACAAGAGTTCATCGATTATTGGGGTGTAAATGGCACACGTTACGATACGCTACTAGATATGTATGAGCCTGATCTCACGGTAGAAAAGGTGGATGAAGTGTTCAGTCGCCTCCGCAGCCGCTTGGTTCCGTTAGTGGAAGCTATCGCTGCTTCACCCAATAAACCAGATACCAGCTTCTTGCAGCAGATTTTCCCTAAAGAGCAGCAACAAAAGTTTGGTAACTTTATTCTGAAGCAAATGGGCTATGACTTCGACGCAGGCCGCTTGGATGAGAGTGTGCATCCTTTTGCTACAGGGCTGAATCCAGGTGACGTTCGTATTACGACTGCTTATTTACTTGATAACGTGACTAGCGCCGTCTTCAGCTCACTGCATGAAGGTGGACATGCGCTTTACGAACAAAATATCAGCCAAGATTTAGTGGGAACACCACTGGCTCAAGGCGCATCGATGGGGATTCATGAATCTCAGTCGAGACTATGGGAGAATATGATCGGCCGCAGCCGTGCGTTCTGGCAACGTTATTACGGTGATCTGCAGCAGCATTTCCCAGAGCAGCTTGCGAATGTAGATGTAGAGGATTTCTACCGGGCTATTAACAGTGTGGAAAATTCATTCATCCGAATTGAAGCAGATGAGCTTACATACAATCTGCACATTATTGTGCGTTACGAGATCGAAAAGCTTATTTTTAATGAAGGTCTATCTGTCAAAGATCTGCCTCAGGTATGGAATGCTAAATATCAAGAATATTTAGGTATTACACCGCCTAATGATGCGCTTGGTGTATTGCAGGACGTGCACTGGTCCGGTGGAGACTTCGGATATTTTGCATCCTACTCTCTGGGAAATATGTATGCTGCCCAAATCTTGAATACACTCCGCAAGGAGCTGCCGAACTTCGATGAATTGATTGCTGCGGGAAATCTTTTGCCGATTAAAGAATGGTTAACAGAAAAAATCTACCGTTTCGGAAAAAGCCTGACCCCTTCGCAAATTATCGAACAAGTAACAGGTGAGCCGCTCAGTCCAGATTATCTGGCTGATTATTTGGAGGAGAAATACACGGAGATTTACAAACTGTAATCCAGTGAGGTCCGCGTGGTATAATAGAAAGAAAGCTTAGACGGAAGGATATGGATATGGCAAATACTCACACCTACACCCGGAGAGAAGAAGTCGCGAATGCGATTACGCACGGGATCGGAGCTGTATTAAGCGTCGCTGCACTTGTCCTGCTTGTTGTTTTTGCAAGTCTGAAAGGAACGGCATGGCATGTAGTCAGCTTCTCCATTTATGGAACGACAATGCTGCTTCTGTATCTCAATTCAACACTTGTGCATAGTCTCAAAGAGGGCAAGGCGAAGGATTTGTTCGAATTTTTCGATCACTCCTCTATTTATCTGTTTATCGCAGGCACGTATACACCCTTTTTGCTAGTAGCTATTCGGGGAACACTTGGCTGGAGTTTATTTGGTGTTATATGGGGAATCGCAGTATTTGGCGTTTTCTTCAAAGCGTTTTTTGTTAAAAAGTTCTTGTTCATGTCTACGGTATTCTACATTGCTATGGGTTGGCTGATTGTTATCGCCTGGAATCCTCTATCGGCAGTGGTAGCGGACGGTGGTATGATTCTGCTGATGGCTGGCGGAGTGCTTTATACTCTAGGTACAGTTTTTTATGTATGGAGAGGGTTTCCGTTCCATCACGCGATCTGGCATGTATTTGTTCTTGCAGGCAGTGTCACACATTTCTTCGCCATATTGATTTATGTACTGCCAATCCAATAATTTCAAGCGGATTTATCGCGGAAAATATGGATTTTTAATAAAGAAAGAGATGACAAGCAAAAGTGCTTGACATCTCTCTTTCTTTTAGGTATCATAAGGGACGTTGTGAAGGTGTAAAGTGTTTTTCCTTGACGAAGGGGTTGTCCTTAATGAGTCAGGAGAATAGGCTCGAGAAAACGAATCGTATCAATTTGCTTTTTGCCTTCTATGAACGACTGCTTACAGATAAGCAGCAAACGTTTCTTAAATATTATTTTCACGATGATTTTTCCTTGGGAGAGATTGCCGCTGAATTTGAAATCAGCCGCCAAGCTGTTTATGAGCATATTAAGCGGGCTGAGCAAGTCCTTGAGAATTATGAAGAAAAACTTGGACTATTAGTGAAACATGAGAGTCGTACTAAATATTTAGAAGAGCTGCGCAGACTGCCGGAGAATGGGATGCTGCCTGAGCAATATAAACTTCGGTTCGCGGAGATCGTGGATCGCTTGCAGAGGTTAGAGTAGCATGAAGGGAGAAATCTGCATATGGCGTTTGAAGGTTTAACCGGAAGATTGCAGAATGTGTTCAGCAAGCTACGCGGTAAAGGTAAAGTATCCGAAGAAGACGTAAACGAAGCTATGCGTGAAGTGCGGTTAGCCCTTCTGGAAGCCGATGTTAACTTTAAGGTAGTTAAAGAATTCGTGGCTAAGGTGAAAGAAAAGTCCATCGGCAAGGAAGTCATGGACAGCTTTACGCCTGGCATGGTAATTATCGACATCGTCAACAAGGAACTAACCGAGCTGATGGGCGGAAGCCAAGCGAAGCTGGCCAAGTCGAACAAGCCGCCGACCGTCATTATGATGGCGGGTCTACAAGGGGCTGGTAAGACAACCACTTCAGGTAAGCTGGCTAAGCTGTTACAGAAGGGCAATCATCGTCCGCTCCTGGTTGCGGGAGATATTTACCGGCCTGCTGCTATCAAGCAGCTGCAAGTGCTGGGAGAACAGATTAAGGTTCCTGTATTCTCACTTGGTGATCAGACTAGTCCGGTAGAAATTGCCAGACAAGCTGTACAACATGCGAAGGATAACGGACTTGATTATGTTATTATCGATACTGCAGGCCGCCTGCATATTGATGAAGAACTAATGGAAGAACTCAAGCAGATTCACAATGTTGTAAATCCTGATGAAGTACTTCTTGTAGTAGATGCTATGACAGGTCAAGACGCCGTGAATGTAGCCGAGAGCTTTAATAAGCAGCTTGAGCTTACAGGGGTCGTATTGACGAAACTCGACGGCGACAGCCGTGGTGGTGCTGCACTGTCAGTAAAAGCTGTTACCGGTTGCCCGATCAAATTCGCCGCTTTAGGGGAGAAGATCGACGCGCTGGAGCCGTTCCATCCGGAACGTATGGCTTCGCGGATTCTGGGTATGGGCGACATGCTGTCGCTGATTGAGAAAGCCCAGGCGAACATTGATACTGACAAGGCTAAAGAAATGGAACGTAAGATGCGTAATGCAGAGTTTACGTTCGATGATTTCCTTGAGCAAATGGATCAGGTGAAGAAGCTAGGCCCTATCGATCAAATTCTTGATATGCTCCCGGGTATGAACAAAGCCAAGGGCATTAAAGATTTAAAGGTCGACGATAAGCAAATGGGACGCGTTGAAGCCATAGTTCATTCTATGACTAAGGCGGAGAAGCAACAGCCTGAGATCATTAACCATAACCGCCGCAAGCGTATTGCAACCGGCAGCGGAACCTCAGTCGCTGAGGTCAACCGCCTCATCAAACAATTTGATGAGATGCGTAAGATGATGAAGCAATTCTCCGGCATGATGGGCGGAGGCGGCAAAGCCTCCAAGAAAAATGCCATGAAGCAGCTTAAAGGTCTTGGTGGTGGAAAAGGGCTGAAATTCCCTTTTAAATGATCTTGAATGTCTGACCAACTAATGTTGGAAACTATTATAAGGAGGTGATTTTTCGTGGCAGTACGTATTCGTCTAAAAAGAATGGGAGCGCATAAAGCGCCTTTCTATCGTGTAGTGGTTTCCGATTCCCGGTCCCCTCGTGACGGTCGTTTTATCGAGGAAATCGGTTATTATAATCCGATTGAACAACCGGCAGTAGTTAAGATCGATGAGGAAAAAGCTCTTAAATGGCTTCAAACAGGTGCGCAAGCATCTGATACCGTCCGCAACTTGCTTTCCAAAGCAGGCGTGATGAAGAAGTTTCATGAGCTTAAGCAACAGAAATAATGACTGATTGCGAGGGTCCTCTATGGAAGAATTAGTTGGAGTAATTGCTAAGGCTTTAGTGGATCATCCAGAAGATGTGACGGTACGGGCTGTGGAGAAAGAGCATTTGATTGTCTATGAGCTGTCCGTACATCCAGATGATGTAGGAAAGGTCATCGGCAAGCAAGGCAGGATCGCCAAGGCGCTCCGTACAGTAGTCACATCTGCAGCAGTCAAGAGCGATAAACGCGTAACTGTAGATATTTTATCTTAAATAATGCGTACAATGAGGGGCTAGGGATAGTATATCCCGGCTCCTTTTTGTTCAAATATATAGATGAAGCTTGTAGAGGAGAGGGTTATATGACGGAAGAATTAACCGTAGGCCGGCTTGTGAATACACATGGAATTCGCGGGGAGATTAAAGTATTATCCCATACCGATTTTCCTGAGGTTCGTTTCGCTAAAGACAAGAAGCTGTTCGTCATTCCTGCGGATGGCAGTGCAAAATTCGAAGTGACTGTAGAATCCGCTCGAGAGCATAAGGGTATGTTTATCGTTAAGCTTAAGGGATATACCAATATTAACGAAGTGGAAAAGTATAAGGGAAGTTTGCTTAAGGTGCCAAGTAATGATCTGGTTGATCTGCCAGAGAACGAATATTACTTCCACCAAATCGTTGGCTGTGAAGTTTATACGGATGATGCTGGAAGTGAACCGCTTGGCACAATTACGGAAATTTTACAGCCAGGTGCAAATGACGTGTGGGTTGTTAAGCCTGCTAAAGGTCAAGACATCCTTATCCCTGTAATTAACGATGTAGTGCTGAACGTGGACATTGAGGCCAAACGAATTACGGTTCACTTAATGGAAGGACTATTGCCATGATCAGAATTGATGTGCTAACGCTCTTTCCGGAGATGTGCGAAGGCGTATTTAGCACAAGTATTCTTGGTAAGGCACGCGAAAAAGGGATTGTATCTTTGAATGCTGTGAACTTTCGTGATTTCTCAGGAAATAAGCACAACAGTGTGGATGATACACCGTATGGCGGGGGCGGGGGTATGGTACTAAAGCCTGACCCGATCTTTGCAGCGGTAGAACATGTATTGGGGATCGAGGCTAGTCCTTTGGAGAATGGTTCTGAATCTGCAGTCCCGTCGCCTTCCTCTGTGAAGCCGCGCATCATTCTTATGTGCCCACAAGGAAAGACCTATAATCAGAAGATTGCTGAGGAACTGGCACAAGAGCAGCATCTAATCTTTATATGTGGTCATTATGAGGGCTACGATGAGCGGATACGGGAGCATCTGGTTACAGATGAACTGTCGATTGGCGATTACGTGTTAACGGGTGGAGAACTACCAGCACTGACGGTTATTGATTCAGTAGTTCGGCTACAGCCAGGGGCGCTTGGAAATGAAACCTCTGCGATCACGGATTCGTTCAGTACAGGGCTGTTGGAGTATCCTCACTACACTCGACCCGCTGAATTTCGCGGCTGGAAGGTACCAGATATGTTGCTGAGTGGCCATCACGCCAACATCGAAGTATGGCGGAGAGAGCAAGCGTTACAGCGTACACTTGAACGTAGACCTGATTTGCTCGAAAGTGCAGAACTAACATTGAAAGACAAGAAAACACTGGAACGTCTGAAAAATGAAATCAAGCCGGAGTAAAATTTTAATAAAACAGGCATATTTTACGTCTTTTTAACGTATCTTACGTTAAGGAGGCGTTTTTGTTATGTTTACTTAAGTATAAGAAGGGCTATAATCTCGTATTTTTTTGCGTAATTTCCAAAACAAATTAGCATAGGTGCGTTGAACTCTTCTATTTGGGGTAATAGATAGAGGTGGCGTAATACTATATGCAGCTTACGATGCAGCAAGCTTAACTATTGAAAGGAATGAACTGAAGTGACTACGAAGACGCGTGAAGAATTCAAGCCTAGCGTGGACACGATCCACAAAGATGCGGAGCCGCTCCGCACCGTGAATGATATTATCGATTATTATACAAATCGCAAATCGTAATTCCCATTCGCCCTTTAAAGCTTGAACATATAAGATTAATAATTAAGTATGAATAAGCAAGTCCAATAAAACCATTAGAGTATAGCGAACGAAAGTTCACTACATCTAATGGTTTTATTGTGCTCTACTAAGAGGTCAAACCCTGTGATTCTGATCAGAATGTAAACGCCCCCTCTTCAAGGAGAATTAAAAACTCTTTGGAAAGGGGGCGTTTGGTTAACTATAAAAATTCGTGGAGGCGCATTCTACTCTTTGCGAAAGAGGCGATATACTCCTGTAAGTAGAGCGTAAAGCGCAAAACATACGAGAACAGTAACTGCCCATGCATAGTTGCGAACGGTATAGGTAAGCGATGATAAAATAATAAAGATGGTAATACGCAGTACGCCTTCCTTAATAAACTGTTTACGTGCTACATTCATTCGATTGGCCTCCTTGAATGGATAGGATGGTACGGATAACAAGCCGAAAATATGTCTTTCCTTATATATAACCTTTGGGAATACAAAAAATGCAGAGAACGGAAAGTAAATATCGATCCAAACAAATGACCTATGTAACTTAGCCGTTACCGACCTGTACTCCTCACCATAGAGTATATCATTACGAATGAGGAGGAGTACACTAGTGGAGGCTTATTATAATTGCTTACGTTGTAAGAATAGAAGGGTACGTATCCTGACTACTGATGGCAGACAGCATGAAGGTGTGATTACAGATGTGGACAGATATAATGTTTACTTAAGAACAGGATCCAATGGACCTGTGCAGACTTCTGCATTTTTTGGTTACCCTTATGCTGCTGACAATATTTTAACTCTCAGCTTGTTCACGCTGTTGGCTATTGCATTAATCTGATATGATGATGCAAAAACAGACCGTCCGCTAATCCGGACGGTCTGTTTTTAGTGGTTGGTTACTCTACTGTAATTGCACCTATATCTGAGCTTAAGGATAACAAAGGACCTCCTCCGTTAACATCACGTTTGCCACCCTCAACCCCGGTGATCTGGCCTAGATCACTTTTAGCCACCAAGCTACATTTCACACCATCGGCTAGAACAGCATTGAGGCTACCTACATTTGTTGTCGCTTTAAGACGGCTATCACTCTTCATTCCGGCTATATCCATACGTATGCTTCCTGTATTAGACTCTAGAGTGGACTTACCGGTGATGTTAGCTCCTTCGATATCAATAGCTCCAACGTTGCTGACGATGCGGTAATTTCCGTCCAGATTGCGGAGACGAATTTGCCCGACATTATTGGTGATTTGATATTCATCCATACGGGTGGGGATCTTAATGGTATAGTTAATGCTAAAATCTGAATAACCGTATTTGTCTTGAGCCCAAGTCCATAAATCCTTCTTCGGATTTGATTTGGAATTTGTAGATACCTTCAGAGTATCGCCACTAACGTCTATTGAAATCTCAGCGTCATCCAAAATTTTCTGGCGGTCAGCTTTATGAGCGGAGCCGTTATGGGCTAAGATTGTCGCACTCACATTAATTTGATCACCCGTAGTTGATGTAACCTCTAGTTCTCCCACTGCATTGTTCATGCTAAGCACTGAAGCAGAGCCGATCTCTTTAGATAAGGATAGTTCTTTGCTAATGCTGTTTGCTTTAACTTCGTCGACCACCTTGGTAGCTGTATCCTGAACGGCCTGCTCCACGCTTGCAGCGGCTTTACCCAGCTCTTGCTTCACAGCCTCACCAATATTTTGCTGCACATCTTCAGTAATATTCTTTCCTAATTCATTATTAGCGGATTGCCTACCCGGTAATTCTGTGCATCCTGCCAGAAGTACGATGGACAAGACGGCTACAGCTGCCATTACGCTAGTTGTATTACTCTTTTTCATTGAATAAAATCCTCCTTATTTTTGGGTATATGTGTTCTTCCCTAAGCGCTACGTTATGTACGTACTTCTGTAAGTATAGCCTATGGGGATTTATTGTAAAAACGGCTGTAGGCGGGTTAATATACTGGACCAAAGACTAGGTATTTAAAAAGTGTTCACTACACTTCAAATTTCAATTGTGCTAAAATGAAATATAGATCTTACGCTCACATTAAAATGGGTAAGGGTACATATAAAAAGAGCGAAGATGCTCTCATATATAATCTTCAGCAGCTACTGAAAAGCGCTTTTTATAGTGAGATGTGCTAAGGCTAGTTTGCGAATACGATATAGACCGTTGCCTTACTTGCATCACAGGGCGGTCTTTTTATTTTCTTACCTCAAGTAAATCATGAAGAGCGGAGGGAGCCAGATGAAATATGTAGTTATTTTGCTTGTCTTGCTAGCGCTGGGTGTTGGGTATTATATCGTTCAGAAAAAGAAAACAAGCAGCTCAAGCGATCCTTTGCGCACAACTAGCAGTAATGTGATCTCAATGGATAGTCATCGCAAAGCCAAACAGAGTCCAGGGGAGCAACCTTGCTCTTCTTGCAAGAAGAAGAATGGGAAGTTGATCTTCTATGCTCAAGACAATGGAACCGTGGTCGGCTTGTGTAAAGACTGCCAGTCTAAGGCAAAAAAAAGAGATATGTTACCGTTATAAAATAGAAAAATAAGTTGTATTAGCCCGTCCTTTATGATATTATTAACTCTGTTGTGTGGAATACGGTGGTCCGCTGCGGATAATGAGGGAGAGCTCAGATCTCTCCGGAAGAGGCAAGAACACCTGTACGGAAGGAGGAAGTCCTTAATGAATATCCTACAAGCTATTACGCAAGAGCAACTTCGTAAAGATATCCCTAGTTTTCGTCCGGGTGACACTTTGAAGGTGCATGTAAAAGTTATCGAGGGAACTCGTGAGCGTATCCAGTTGTTCGAAGGCGTTGTAATCAAACGTCGTGGCGGTGGAATCAGTGAGACTTTTACGGTTCGTAAAATTTCTTACGGTGTTGGTGTGGAAAGAACATTCCCAATCAACTCGCCTAAACTCGAAAAAATCGAAGTGGCTCGTCGTGGTAAAGTGCGTCGTGCTAAGCTTTATTACCTTCGTGAACTACGTGGTAAAGCAGCGAGAATTAAAGAAATTCGTCGCTAGAATAGTGACAGAGGAGAGGGGCTTGAGTTCAAGCCCCTTTCGCTTTATTTTTTTTTGAAAATATAAGAAAAGCATAAGTTTTACGTTATACATTATTCTTATATTTCTCGCATAAACGCATACCGTCCTTAAAAGGACGCTGAGGGCGTTTTAGCTTGGTATACAATGCGTGTGACATATACGCTTGGGGATAAGCTTCTCCGAAAAGGCCTCCTGAAGGAGTATCTGTGGAGGGGTTTTTGGCAGGAGTTTTTTTGTGTTGTATAGTAAGAGTAGTATTAAGAGAGGACGGTGAACTATGCAGCAGGAACAAAGCGAAACTTTGGAATCAAGCGAGCAGAACCCACGTAAACAGAAAAATGAAGTGCTGGAATGGGTCAAGGCCATTGCGATTGCTTTAGTTCTGGTTATACTGATTCGCTGGCTTTTATTCAAGCCTTTTATTGTAGATGGACCTTCCATGCAGCCTAATTTCCATACGGGAGAACGTGTTATCGTTAATGAAATTTTATACGATATAAGATCTCCGCAGCGGGGTGAGGTTATTGTATTCCACGTGCCATCTGAAGGCAGAGATTTTATTAAACGTGTAATTGGTGTGGCTGGAGATACTGTGAAAGTAGAAGGAGATGTAGTTACAGTTAACGGTGAGGTTGTTAACGAGACTTACATCCAAGGCGCTATTGATGCTGCGCATAGTAACAACGCTCTGTATAATAATAAAGATTTTCCAAATGAAAAATTCACGGATGGTACTGTACCAGAAGGACATATTTTCGTTATGGGGGATAATCGCTCGGATAGTACAGACAGCCGGATGATTGGCTATGTGCCGCTGGGTGATATTGTGGGTCGTGCAGATTTAATCTTCTGGCCGATAAAAGATATTACACTGATTAACCATTAAGTTGACAGAAGTCAAAGGAGGTGACGGCAATGGCCATTCATTGGTTTCCTGGTCATATGACGAAGGCTAGGCGGCAAATCGAGGATAAGCTGAAGCTGATTGATGTTGTTATAGAGTTGCTCGATTCCCGTCTGCCGCTTTCCAGCCGCAATCCGATGATTGACGATATTTTGCGGGACAAGCCGAGATTAATTATTTTGAACAAAGCGGATCTGGCGGATCCGGAAATTACTCGGAAGTGGCTGGCGTACTTTAAGGAACAAGGGCATGTTGCCCATCCTGTGGACGCATCTACTGGAACAGGCGTTAAGGAGATTCCGGAGCAGGTCAAGCTGCTGTTGAAGGAAAAGATTGATCGGCAGATCGCAAGGGGAATGAACCCACGGGCTATGCGCGCATTGATCGTCGGTATTCCTAACGTCGGTAAATCAACGCTGATTAATCGAATGGCTGGTAAGAGTATCGCTGCTACGGGTGATCGCCCGGGGGTTACTAAGGGCCAGCAGTGGATTAAAACAGGAGGTAATCTGGAGCTTCTGGATACTCCTGGTATCTTATGGCCGAAGTTTGAGGATCAAGACGTGGGTTACCGCTTGGCCGTGACGGGTGCGATCAAAGAAGAAATCCTGAACATTGAGGACATTGCTTTTTATGCAGTGAAGTATTTGGTCAAGGATTATGGTTCCAGATTTCAAGAACGCTTTGGTATTGAGAAGCTTCCTGAGGATCTTGAGAACCCTGATGAGATCGTTGCAGTTATGGAAGCCGTGGGCCGCAAACGCGGTTGTCTGATTAGCGGTGGACGTGTTGATCTGGAAAAAGCTTCACGTGCTTTGCTGCATGAGCTGCGGGCAGGTAAGCTTGGTCGTTTTACGCTGGAAACACCTTAAAGGCGTTTAAATGAATGGGTATGGAAGAGCCATCCGGAAATTTTCGGGGGGCTCTTTTTTTGCTGATTTGGATCAAATTGGAGTGGTTATTTGTACATGACCATGTGAGCTTTACTATGGTAAGCTGACTTATGTAGTTTATAGAATAATTTATAATTGGCGGTGACAGATCGTGAGTACGATAGATATGTTGAGTTATGAAAAAGAGGGCTGGGAACAGTCTTATCGCCGTATAGCCGGCGTAGATGAAGTAGGCAGAGGTTGTTTGTTTGGGGATGTTGTTGCAGCAGCGGTGATTTTGCCGGAAGGGCTTATTATTGATGGCGTCAACGACTCTAAGAAGCTTACAGCGAAAAAAAGAGATGCCTTATTCGAGATTATTATGGAGCAGGCGATAGCTATTGGTGTAGGTTATGTGGATTCCCGCATGATTGATGAAATTAATATTAAACAGGCTTCTCGTCTGGCGATGAAAAAAGCGGTAGAAGGTCTTAGTCATACCCCGGACTATATGTTAATCGATGCTGAAAAAGTTGATCTTCCGTTGCCGCAGCAGGCGATCATAAAAGGAGATGCAAACAGCCAGTCCATTGCGGCAGCTTCGATTATAGCTAAAGTAACAAGAGATAGACTGTGTGAAGGGGTGTGGGAGGAATTATACCCTGATTATGGGATTGCGATACATAAAGGTTATGCGACCAAGTTTCACAGGGAACAAATTACGGCGTTAGGTCCGACACCTATGCATCGGCGCAGCTTTATTGGGAAGATTCTTGCTGAACAGCAAACCCTTTTTTAGAAATATCAGAATATAAAAGACGCCAAAGGCGTTTAAGCTTGGATGAATTCACCGCTCAAAAAAGTCGGATTAATACCGATATAGTAAGAAGAGAGAAAATGGAGGGAGGAGAAACGGTATGAATATCGGAACATTGATCCGTGGATTGCTCGGGGATAATAAACCGGGAGCAGCCAAGTCTTTGGAATTGAAGGAAGGGCAGGTTGTACGTGGTGTTGTATTGTCTGTATCGGATTCGGGAAAAGAAGCCGTTGTGCAGATTCAAGGCACACCTGTTCGTGCGGAGTTGGAAACACCACTACTGCCAGGAGAGACCCTGAACTTACAGGTTGGAGCACCCGGAGAAGGCGGATTGCCCGTATTGAAGCCGGTCTCCCTCGGCGAAACGGTGTTAGCCACCCCGCAAAACATGGGCGAGGCATTGGAATCGCTTGGGCTTACTGACTCCAAAGCGGGTCGGGAAATTGTGTTGGCGATGCAGTCGGGTGGTATTCCGCTTACCAAAGAGACAGCGGCGATTCTGGATGCTGTAATGAGTGCGAAACCTGCGGGCGTGCCGACCTCAGAGTGGCTTGATGCAGCTGTCATTTCTGTAAAGCGGGGCTTGCCGGTTACCCCTGAAAGTGTGAAAGGATTGCAGCAGGCAGTTTTTGGTCCGCAGCTTCATCAGCTTTTGTCAGCGCTCGAAGAACAGATTACGATTTGGGCAGGTCAAGTCGCCGGTGAAGAAACAACAACAGCCGAAGCTAAAACTGGAATGGGTACCCCAACCGGAAAGCTGAATGCTCCTGTAACGACAGGTACGGGCGCTGTGATTAACGGGGAAGCGGTATCAGCAGGTGATGCTGATGCGGAAATGGACCAGGTGGCGGTTAAAGGAACTGGACAACCTGTAAGTAAACCTGCTGAAGGTAGTGCTGGTGTTACTACTACAAGCGGAAGTGCTGCTGCAACAGGAGGGGCAACGGGAGCCGGAGTTATTTCTGATGAACCAATAATTCCTTTGAATTCAGTGAAATCAGAAATATCAGGAAGTGCAGCTGCAAGTACAGCTGAAACTCCTGAGAATGAAACCGGTATTGTAACTGCCAAGCCAGTGGTCCCCGAAGAGGCTGGTGAGGTAGCTCAGCTCTCGAAGAGTGGAAATACTGGTGAACCTTTGACTGGGAAAATAACTTCTACGCTTGCTTCAGGAACTCAGAGTAGTGCTGCTAACACGCAAGGGGACGGAATTGTAAGCAATCAAAATAGTTCTAATCAGAGCGAAACTCATGGCAATGAAATGAGTCTAAATAAAGATAGAGCGCAGGGTAGTGTCAGTGGCGCGATTACAAGCGCCACTGGATCAGCAGGTGCAGATAGCCAAGCTGCTGCGGGAAGCCAAGCTGCTGCGCCTAGCGGGGCTGCCCTGCTCGCGAAGCTGCAGGGCGTGCTCACCGAGCTGCGCGGCAGCATGCCGCAGCTCGCGAACGTCCCGCCCGCTGACGCGGCGGGACAAGATCCTGCCCCCGCGCCGGCAGCGCCGCGCGGGGAGACCACGGCTGCTGCGGCTTCGCCGGTGCAGCCAGACACCGCCCCACCCGCGGATGCGGAGTCGTGGGTGGGGCGGGTGTTGAAGCTGCTCGGTGCGGAGCACGAGCAGCAGGCCGTGCGCGGCGGCGCTTTGCCGGCCGCGGAGACAGCGCGAGCGGCAGCGGGGACAGCTGCAGCCGCGCTAGGCAGTGTCGGCGGGGAGCAAGCTGCCGACACGCTGAAGGGCGTGCTGCTGCAGCTTATGAGCAGCAGCGAGGTGCCGCCCGCGGTAAAAGATGCCGCGAGCGGGCTAGTGCAGCAGCTGACAGGCCAACAGCTGCTGCTGAATACAGATCGGACTGCTCCCTTCGCGCAGGTTACATTGTTCTTGCCGCTGCAAGGTCCAGATGGGCAGGAAACTGCATCGGTTCATATCCAGTCCAGGCGGGGCCGCAAAGGGGAGTTGGATGCAGCTAACTGTCGATTGTGGTTCGATTTGGACATGAAGCAGCTAGGGCAGACATTGGTAGATGTGCAGGTTGTAGATCGAATCGTTAGTCTTAAGCTTCATAATGATCATCCGTGGGTGCTTGAGCTGCTGGAGACGCGGCGTGAAGATATAAAAACTGCAGTAGAATCCATCGGTTATCAATTATCAGGTTTAAGAACCGAACCCTTGCCAGAATTGAATTTGCCTAAAGAGCTTGCTGGCTCCAATACTAATAAGTTTGTTGATTATGTTCCTGAGGCTTACAAAGGAGTGGATTACCGTATATGAATGAGCCTGTACAGCCAATTTCACAAGGGCTCAAAAAAGCGGTCGCTCTCAAATATAGTCCCGGACAAAACGAGGCTCCTGTCGTAGTAGCCAAGGGACAAGGCGCGATAGCAGACCTTATTCTGCAAAAGGCTAAGGAGAGCGGGGTTGCTGTTCAGGAAGATGCAGCCCTCGTGGAGGTTCTTTCAAAGCTTGATCTGGACCAACAGATTCCGTCTGAGCTCTATCAGCTGGTGGCGGAAATCCTCAGCTTTGTGTATCAGAGCGATCGTTCCGCTGGTGAACGGGGACAAGAATGAAAGAGCCCTATGTAAGAAAGCACTATAACCGCAAAGAGAAAGGAACTGCTGCAGAGAACGGAGCTGTGCAGTACCTATCTTCTAGCGGGTATATGATATTGGAACGGAATTGGCGTTGTCGTACTGGAGAGCTTGATATCATTGCGGAGCGTGAAGACTGTATTGTTGTTGTCGAAGTTCGTAGCCGCAGTGGAGAGCTGCTTCAGGGAACTCCAGAAGAATCGGTGAATGCTCGCAAAATAAACCAGGTTCGGAGTACAACACAGGTTTATTTGCATATGAAGGGTTATGAGGAACGGCGGGTTTCTTTTGATGTAATTAGCGTCTTGTTAAATGACGATCTTAGCCTAGCTTCACTTAGTCATATTCGCGAGGCGTTTTAAGAGTAACTCTATTTTCTCATGCGATTCTTTATGAATTTGCTGCTGTTCTGATAAAAAAGTCTTTACATACCTTCCGCACTGTGGGTCATTTCTCAAAAGAAATGGGTAAACATTAGGAGTAACTTTTTAATGTCATCATGAGGAGGGCTGTCTAGTGAAGAATAAACCTTCTGAAATGCAGGTTAGTTTTACATGCCAATATTGCCAGCAGAAGATTGAAGTGAAATTTAAAGCAGAGCCAATATCTGTCGTCTGTTGCGATAATTGCAATAAGACCTTCACGGTAATGCGGCCCACTATAGCGGAGGAAATATTAATAGATTGGGAAAATGAAGCGTTATTTCAAAAAATCCGGGCTGAAAAGTCGCAAAACAGCAATAGCAGTCTCTTAGCGCTTGTAATTAGAGTTATTGAACTGCTTACATGGCGTGACAAAGGCAATGGACAGGTGGAAGCGATCAAGGAGATGCGTGGCTGGCTCATTGACAATGAGGAGGCGCCTCCTTTAGCTGAACTGATTCAGAGTGATGTTAATAAACGTTCGAGTAAGCGGCGCGACTGGGAAAAGTAACATTAACAATAAAGAGGTATTCCGTCATCGCCTCATGACATAGAATGATACGTATAATTTCGTGAGAAATTAGGCGGAAAAGTCCTCGGGGCTCCGAATTTCCTAGGGTTTATGGGTAGTCGGAGCTTTTTTCATACATACTGTCATTAGAATAGGAACAAAAGGAGGGTGCACATGGCTAAGGTTTTTTTCACATCAGATCATCATTTTGGGCATAAGTTGATCATTGATTTTGAATCCAGACCCTTCAACGATGTAGAGCAAATGAATGAAGTTATGATTGAAAGTTGGAATTCGGTAGTGAATCCGGAAGACAAAGTATTTCATTTGGGAGACTTTTCTTTTCTGAATAAGGAGGCAACTCGTGCGATTGTGGCCAGGCTGCATGGATACAAAATCCTGATTCTTGGCAATCATGATCGCGGCCGCAGCCGAAGTTGGTGGCTTGATGCAGGTTTTGATGAGGTTAGTGAATATCCTTTGATTTATAAGGATTTCTTTTTCCTCTCACATGAGCCTATGTACATGAATAAACATATGCCTTACGTAAATGTGCACGGCCATATTCATGGGCAAAAATATGAGGGAAACAATCATTTTAACATTTGTGTAGAGCATTGGAACTATAAACCGTTGACTTTTGAGCAGATTAGGGACTCGGTCGTAGTTAAAGAAGGAGATTGATGTAGGTCTTTAGAGATGTGCTTTCGCTTTTATGTAAAACTTGAATTTCTTATTCTAAAGATAAATTGCTCACAGATTGCGTTAGGACACAACTTCTATAATGTACTTAACAGCTAATATATAATTGGAAAATAAGGAAGCACCTTTTTTCTTGAAGCTATGACACCCCAAATTAGGGTGTAATTCAGGAGATGAGGTGTTTTTATTATGTATGGGAAAATGTTTAGCGCGTGTCTGTATGGGATTGAAGGGGTAATGATTGGTGTGGAAATCGATCTTGCAAATGGACTGCCGCAGACGAATATCATTGGCTTACCAGATTCAGCGATTCGCGAGGCTGTTGAACGAGTTAGGGCTGCCGTTAAAAATTGCGGTTACCGCTATCCACAGCAGCGTATTACGATCAATCTTGCTCCAGCTGACCTGCGTAAAGAAGGTTCCGCTTTTGATCTAGCGATTGCTTTAGGGATACTGATAACTAGTGGCCAGTTGATTATGCCTTCAGCTCAAGAGATGCTTTTGATTGGAGAGCTTGCGCTCGACGGCAGTCTGCGTCCGGTTTCGGGTGTGTTGCCGATGGTTGAAGCAGCGCGTAAAAGCGGGTTTAAAGCCGTTCTGCTCCCGCAAGGCAATGCGGCAGAAGCCGCTTTAATCAGTGGCATAAATGTTTATACCATCGACCATTTGCAAGCGTTAGCGAATGCTGCTGAATCTGTGGCTAGCTTTGGTCCGATTATAGATAAGCTAGTTCCTCTAGAAGAATCTGAAGGATCACTACTTCCTTTTCCTGTATCCGTGAGTATGGGGATGGGGGCAAAAGAACAACCTCCGGTGCTTGTTCTTTCTGTTGAGCATCTCAAATATAACCCTAAATATTCTGATTCTGAGGCTGCTTCTTCCGAAGCGAATGAAATAATGGATGATTACAGTGATGTGCTTGGACAGCAACATGTGAAAAGAGCACTAACTATCGCGGCTGCAGGGATGCATAATATTATGCTCATCGGTCCACCTGGCACAGGCAAAACGATGCTGATCAAACGCCTTCCCAGTATCCTTCCGCAATTGTCGGACAGTGAGGCACTTGAGGTAACCAAAATTTTTAGTGCGGCTGGAAATTTGAAGGATGCACACAACGGTTTGCTGCGAAGTCGTCCATTTCGTTCTCCACACCACACGATATCTTCTGCCGGATTAATTGGAGGGGGCGGTATTCCCAAGCCAGGTGAGGTAAGTCTTGCGCATCGAGGTATTCTGTTTCTGGATGAATTGCCTGAATTCTCCCGGAATGTGCTTGAAGTGTTGCGACAGCCCCTCGAAGATGGGGTGGTTACTATAAGTCGTGCCCGGGCTTCCTTTACTTTTCCTGCCAAATTCATGCTCGCTGCATCGATGAATCCGTGCAGCTGCGGCTTTTTTGGAAGCGGTATCTCCCAGCAAAATTGTACCTGTAGTCCATCAAGGATTGCCCAATATCGAGCCAAAATATCCGGTCCATTATTGGATCGGATCGACTTACAGGTTGATGTTCCCCGCCCGAAGGAATGGAATCGGCAGGGGCATGTTTTATCGTCAGCAGAGATGCGTGCGGAGGTGTTGGCTGCTCAGGCCATCCAAGCTAAACGTTACAAACGACTGGCGATTTCATGGAACAGCGAACTTTCCGGTGCTTCCCTTCGGAAATATGCAAGCCTAAACCGTGAGAGTGCTCAAATACTGTATGACATATTGGAGAATTTAGGTCTAAGCATGCGAGCGCATGATCGGATTATTAAGCTATCCCGTACCATAGCTGATCTGGAGGGTGCACAGGATATTTCTTCTGCACATCTCGCGGAAGCTGTGCAATACCGTAATCTGGATCGACAGGTATTAGTGGAGGAATAAAGATAAAAGAGCAGCGATTCCCGTTAATGAGAATCGCTGCTCTATACTATGGACCGGTAGTGACGAGCATCGCCGAACCATTATTATGCTCTGATGCTTACGGAACGGACCTTGAGGACGTTGTTTGCAAGTTTTTAGCCCTTGGAGCGTAGATTCGGACTCTGGAGACGCTATTCCTTCGGAAGAAGGTTATATTGAGTGGTTTTCATTCCAATAGCTGCTATGAGGTCCGATAGCATCCCAAATATGGGATTAAGTTGCGTTTAAGATCAACTGTGTCCGTTAGCGACTTCGAATGTGAAATGCCACGTATTCAAACGAAGGTTAGATCGTTTAGCAAATTTCACATACATTTTTCTCTATAATTTCTTACAGTACATTCAGTTCTACTTCGATATTGCCACGAGTGGCACGGGAGTAAGGACATGCGCCATGGGCAGCTTCTACCAAAGATGCTGCGGTTTCTCTGTCAACGCCTTTAACCAGCACGTCAAGCTTAACCGCAATGCCGAATCCGCCATCTTCAACTTTACCAAAGCTTACAGTAGCCGTAACTTCACTGCCTTCAATCTTCACTTTTCCAAGACGAGCAACCATGTTCAGAGCACTGTCAAAACAAGCGGAGTAGCCAGCTGCGAATAATTGTTCAGGATTAGTGCCTTCACCACCGGCACCACCCATTTCGCGTGGTGTACTGATCGTAAGGTTGAGTTTAGGGCTTTCTGATTCTATATAACCGTTTCTTCCCCCAACGGCTTTAACTGTGGTTTCATACATCTTTTGTTGAATTGTCATCATAATAAATCTCTCCTATTCACTAATTAGTTTGTGTACAATCTAATTTATCACAATTAATATAAAAGTCAAATTAATTTTTTGCTATTATTATGATATATGAGGGAATTATGATAAAATAAAGAGATAAGGCGGGTGAATAAATATGAAAATGAGTGAAGAAGATATGCAGAAAATGACTACAACCCCAGAGCTGCTGATCGAGAATCAGCTCTGTTTTACCATTTATGCTTGCTCGCGTGAGATTACAAAGCTGTACCAACCGTATTTGGATAAGATCGGTTTAACTTACTCCCAATACTTAGTAATGCTTGTGTTATGGGAACGGCAGCAATGTACAGTGAAAGAGATTGGTGAGGCGTTATTTTTGGATTCAGGAACGCTGACTCCGTTATTGAAACGCTTGCAAGCTGCAGGCCTAATTATACGTGAACGCTCGATGCAGGATGAGCGAAAAGTATTAATCTCACTAACGAAACAAGGCTGGGCACTCCAAAGTGATGCCGTGTGTATTCCCGGCAAAATGATGGAAGAAACGACACTGACAAATAATGAATCCATAGAGCTACTTGATCAGTTTAAAGACTTACTGAATCGTGTTCACGAAGCTAATATCCAAGATAGTAAAAAGTAAGCGTAGTAAGGAGTCAATGCGATCGTTCGCATTCCGGCATGAAATCAAGCGAAAAAATGTGTACAAATCATGAATATATTTAAGGTAAGCGTTTTAAAAACATGTTACACTATTCTGGGTTCCTTTGTATGGCATATAGGTAAATATAAGCTTAGTCTTATAGATTTACACAATGTCTCTTGCAGAAATAATGCCATTCTTTTTACGAGTGGTAGATCAGTTTCTGCTGGTTCCGGAATAGTGCTGCATGTATAACATCAGCCTATCCCTAACCCCGCGGCAATCAAAACGGAAAGCGAGATGACAACAGGCTGCCTGTTTAGTCACCACGCTACTTTAGGAGGCTACCGCTATGAATATCCACGAGTATCAGGGAAAAGAAGTGCTTAAGAAGTACGGTGTAGCCGTACCGAATGGAAAAGTAGCTTATACAGTGGAGGAAGCGGTAGAAGCCGCAGAGTCACTGAGCACACCGGTTGTTGTAGTTAAAGCTCAGATTCACGCAGGTGGACGCGGTAAAGCTGGAGGAGTAAAGGTTGCTAAGAATATCGATGAGGTGCGTAGTTACGCAACTGAGATTCTGGGCAAGACTCTAGTAACTCACCAGACTGGACCGGAGGGTAAGGTAGTAAAAAGACTGCTCATTGAAGAGGGTTGTCAAATTGTTAAGGAGTATTATATTGGTATCGTAGTTGACAGAGGTACTGGCCGAGTGGTCATGATGGCTTCTGAAGAAGGCGGTACTGAAATTGAAGAAGTAGCTGCAACACATCCGGAGAAAATTTTTAAAGAGATCATTGATCCGGCAGTAGGTTTGCAGACGTTCCAGGCACGTAAGCTTGCTTACAGCATCGCTATTCCCAATGAGCTGGTAGGCAAAACTGTGAAATTCATGCAAGCGCTATATTTAGCTTTCGTGGATAAAGATTGCTCTATTGCCGAAATTAACCCTTTGGTAGTGACTGCGGATGGGAATGTGATGGCACTGGATGCCAAACTGAATTTTGATTCCAATGCCTTGTTCCGTCATAAGGATATTCTAGAGCTGCGGGATTTGGATGAAGAGGATTTAAAGGAAATCGAAGCCTCGAAGTATGACCTTAGTTACATTGCACTTGATGGCAATATTGGGTGCATGGTAAACGGTGCAGGTCTCGCGATGGCGACTATGGATATTATTAAGTATTATGGGGGCGAACCCGCCAACTTCTTGGATGTAGGGGGCGGTGCAACGACCGAGAAGGTAACAGAAGCCTTTAAAATCATTTTATCCGATGAAAAGGTGAACGGAATTTTTGTTAACATTTTCGGTGGTATTATGCGCTGTGATGTTATCGCTAACGGTGTTGTAGAAGCGGCTAGTCAACTGGGTTTGACCAAACCGCTGGTTGTGCGTCTTGAGGGAACAAATGTTGGATTGGGCAAGCAGATTTTGGCCGGATCGGGACTGAATATTGTTGCTGCTGATTCTATGGCGGACGGTGCCCGTAAGATTGTGTCTCTTGTGCAATAATGGCCTGATTTAGGAAGCCAGTTATCGTATTTGACAATATAAGTAGGGATGTGACTTAAGGCATGAGCATTCTTGTAGATAAAAATACGAAAGTTATCACGCAGGGAATTACAGGATCAACGGGTTTGTTCCATACTAAAGGTGCGCTGGATTATGGAACACAGATGGTTGGAGGGGTAACACCGGGTAAAGGTGGAACATCTGTCAACATCACGCTTGAAAATGGCAGTGAGGTTAGCCTTCCGGTTTTCGATACTGTTGTAGCTGCTAAGGCGGCTACAGGCGCAACCGCTAGTGTAATCTATGTGCCGCCGGCATTCGCAGCAGACTCCATAATGGAAGCCGTGGACGCAGAACTCGATTTGGTGATTTGTATTACCGAAGGGATTCCAGTGCTTGATATGGTAAAAGTGTCCCGTTATATGGAGGGGCGCTCTACTGTATTGATCGGACCCAACTGTCCGGGAGTTATCACTCCTGGTGAGTGCAAAATAGGAATTATGCCGGGTTATATTCATATGCCAGGGTATGTAGGTGTTGTCTCGCGCAGCGGAACTCTAACCTATGAGGCTGTTCATCAGCTGACTACGCGTGGAATCGGGCAATCTTCAGCTGTTGGTATTGGCGGTGACCCTGTTAAAGGCTCGGAGTTTATTGATATTCTGAAGCTTTTTAATGAGGATCCGGGTACAAAGGCAGTCATCATGATTGGCGAAATTGGCGGAACCGCAGAGGAAGAAGCAGCAGAGTGGATTCGCGAGCATATGACTAAGCCGGTTGTAGGGTTTATTGGCGGTGCTACTGCCCCTCCTGGCAAACGTATGGGGCATGCGGGTGCTATTATTTCCGGAGGCAAAGGCACAGCGAGTGAGAAAATTGCCGTACTTGAATCGTGCGGAATCAAGGTTGCTCCTACACCTGCCGAAATGGGCTCAACGCTGGTGAGTGTGCTTGAAGAACGCGGTATTCTTAGCGCTTTTACAACGCATTAATTATTTTTTTTTAATTGAAGGAATTCACTCTACGCGAGTGGGCTTCTTTCGTGTATAATTATTTCAGAGGTAAGCAACCTTTTGTTCCTATCCAAGGGATAAAAGGTTGCTTTTTTGTTTTTTGACATAGAAAAATATTGAATTACAAGAAAATATTGCATTACTCTAATTCATGTTACAAAATAGGGAAGGCTAACCCCTTCCATTAAAGGAGAGTAAGCTTATATGGAAGAAAAAGATCTGCTGTTTGGTTTTAATGAAGTGGAGGGGATTGGCTGGAAGAGTATCGACAAGATTCGCAGAGCCGGTTTAATGTCAGAACGAGCATTTTGCTGTAGTGCAAAAGATTGGGAAACGATCGGATTGAACGGAAAGCTGTCGAATTATCTTGCTTCCATATATACATTAGAATGGATCGCCAAAAGGCGCTTATTAATGGAAGAATGTGCAGTGAAAATGGTAACTGTGTTTGATGCGGCTTATCCTGTTTTGTTGAAGGAGACGGCACAGCCACCGTGGATCCTTTATTATCGAGGGCGTTTGGAACTGTTATCAACTCCTAGTGTGGCGATGGTTGGCACTCGTATGCCAACAGCTTATGGACGAAAGGTAGGGGAGATTCTCGCGGAGGAGCTTAGTGCAGCAGGTCTAACGGTGGTTAGCGGACTTGCGAGGGGGATCGATAGCATTTGTCATGAAGCGGCGCTAAGAAGCGGTGGAGGGACCATAGCGGTAGTGGCAACAGGGTTGGACAAAGTCTATCCAACTGAGAATATTGAACTGGAGCGGCGTATCTCTCAGGATGGGCTTGTCGTTACAGAGTATCCTCTTAGAACTAAAAGTCATCCTGGATTATTTCCACAGCGTAATCGGATCATAGCAGGTTTATCACGGGGGACAGTGGTCGTGGAGGCTGACAGTCGCAGTGGATCACTTATTACAGCCGATGCTGCCTTGGAAGCTGGAAGGGATGTCTTCGCAGTTCCCGGACCTATTACATCACCTAAGAGCAGAGGGGCGTTAGAGCTTATCAAACAGGGTGCAAAGCTGGTAACCAGTGGATTAGATATTATAGAAGAATACACTTCTTATTTGCCGAAAAACGTAATAAAAACAGGGAATAATAGCACTACCGAACAGACAGCAGACGACTTTATGATTGAAAAGAAATTGACAAATGAGGAGTCTCACCTATACCATATACTGCATCAAGGCCCTTTTATGTTGGACGATCTGCTTGTAAGAACAGGATGGGATTTTGGACATTTGCATTCAGTTCTGTTATCTTTAATCATAAAAAAAGCGGTAACACAATTACCAGGAGCTATTTACAAGGTAATTTGATATAGAGGTGCGAGTGTTAACGAGGAGGAAGAGTCTATGGCAGATGCATTAGTTATTGTCGAGTCGCCTGCAAAAGCGAAGACAATTGGCAAATATCTAGGTAGTAAATATATTGTAAAGGCATCAATGGGACATATTAGAGATCTACCGAAGAGTCAAATTGGTGTTGAGGTGGAGAATGATTTCAATCCAAAATATATTACTATCCGCGGTAAGGGATCTATATTGAAGGAATTGAAAGACGCTAGTAAAAAAGTTAAAAAAGTTTATCTCGCAGCTGACCCCGACCGCGAAGGGGAAGCAATTGCTTGGCATTTGGCGCATGCGCTGGATTTAGATAATACACAAGAATGCAGAGTTGTTTTTAATGAGATCACCAAACAAGCGGTAAAAGATGCTTTTAAGACACCGCGTAAGATTAATATGGATCTCGTGAATGCACAGCAGGCTAGACGTATTCTGGATCGACTGGTAGGGTACAAGATTAGCCCTCTATTATGGAAGAAAGTCAAAAAAGGTTTATCTGCTGGACGTGTACAATCCGTTGCCGTGAAGATCATTATGGATCGTGAGAATGAAATCTCCGCTTTTGTACCCACCGAATATTGGAGCATAACAGCGAAGCTTGGAATCCGGGATTCCGTCTTTGAAGCTAAGTTTCATAAGCTGAATGGTGTGAAAAAAGAACTGAACCAGGAAAGTGATGTTCAGGAGGTTCTTGAAGCCATTAAGAACGCATCTTTTAAGGTGAGTGATGTGAAGGAGAAGGAAAGACAACGTCATCCTTCAGCTCCTTTTACCACCAGTTCACTTCAACAGGAAGCAGCCCGTAAGCTTGGATTCCGTGCCGCTAAGACAATGTCTGTTGCACAGCAGCTATACGAAGGTGTGGAACTCGGTAAAGAAGGTACCGTAGGTTTGATCACTTATATGCGTACTGACTCCACGCGTCTCTCTGTCACCGCTCAGGATGAAGCTAAAGAGCTTATAACAGCTAAGTATGGTGAGAAGTTCTTGCCAGAATCCCCACGGCAGTATTCTAAAAAGGCAGCTGGAGCACAGGAAGCGCATGAAGCGATTCGTCCTACCTCGGCATTACGCGAACCTGAAATGGTCAAAGAGTTCTTGAGCCGTGATCAATTCCGTCTCTACAAGCTAGTGTGGGAGCGATTTGTATCAAGTCAGATGTCTTCTGCCCTGCTGGATACGCTTTCGGTCGATATTGCTGCAGGTAATGCTACATTCAGAGCTGTTGGTTCGAAGGTTTCATTCCCCGGGTTCATGAAGGTTTACGTAGAAGGCAACGATGACGGAACTACAGATGAAGACAAGTATTTGCCGCCGCTTCAAGCGGGAGATGCTTTAAATAAGCAGGAGATCGAGCCTAAGCAGCACTTTACACAACCGCCTCCACGATATACGGAAGCAAGACTTGTAAAGACGCTTGAGGAGCTGGGTATAGGCCGTCCAAGTACATATGCCCCAACGCTGGAAACCATCCAGAAGCGTGGTTATGTGGCTATTGAAGAGAAAAAATTCATGCCAACCGAACTTGGCGAGCTTGTTATAGAGCAGATGGAGCAATTTTTCCCGGAAATCCTAAACGTTGAATTCACCGCGAACATGGAAGGGGATCTTGACCATGTGGAAGAGGGCTCAGAAGACTGGGTAAAGGTTCTTGCAGAGTTCTACGAATCGTTTGAGAAGCGTTTGGTATTCGCGGAAGAAGAGATGAAAGAAATTGAGATTGAAGATGAAGTCTCTGATGAGATCTGTGAGAAATGCGGCAAACCTCTCGTGTATAAGCTGGGTCGCTTTGGGAAATTCCTAGCATGCTCTGGCTTTCCGGATTGCCGAAACACGAAACCGATTATCAAGGATATTGGCGTAACTTGCCCTAAATGTCATGAAGGTAAGGTTGTGGAGCGACGCAGCAAAAAAGGGCGAGTTTTCTATGGCTGCGACCAGTACCCTGGTTGTGATTTCGTTTCATGGGATAGACCTTCTATAAAACCATGTCCATCATGTGGATCTTGGATGATTGAGAAACGTAATAAGCAAGGAACCAAGCTACAATGTACATCTTGTGATCATACAGAGGCGGTTCTAGACAACGAAGAAGAATTAGCAGATTAATAGTCTCTATGGGAGGAAAAAAGACAGTGTCAGATACAGCAAAAGTAACAGTAATTGGAGCGGGTCTCGCAGGAAGCGAAGCCGCTTGGCAAATAGCATCACTAGGAGTACCGGTAAGATTATATGAGATGAGACCCGTAGTAAAGACACCAGCCCATCACACGAATCAATTTGCTGAACTGGTATGCAGCAACTCCTTGCGTGCGAATGGATTAGGAAATGCTGTAGGTGTATTGAAGGAAGAAATGCGGCGTTTGAACTCTCTTGTATTAGGTGCTGCTGACCGACACGCGGTACCCGCAGGAGGAGCACTCGCCGTAGATCGGGACGGATTCTCAGGTGAGATCACCCATACTTTGCATAATCATCCGCTCGTTGAAGTCATAAATGAAGAACTTACGCATATACCGGAGGAAGGGATTGTTGTTATTGCAACGGGCCCACTAACTTCACCGGCATTATCTGCTGAAATAAAAGGGCTGCTGGGTGAAGAGTATTTCTACTTCTATGATGCAGCAGCACCGATTGTTGAGAAAGACACCATTGATATGAACAAGGTGTATTTGGCTTCCCGTTATGATAAGGGAGAAGCGGCTTATCTGAACTGTCCGATGACAGAAGAGGAGTTCGACGTGTTTTATGATGCGTTGATTTCTGCTGAGACAGCAGCACTCAAGGATTTTGAGAAAGAGATATACTTTGAGGGCTGTATGCCTATTGAAATCATGATGAAACGCGGCAAGCAAACAGCGTTATTTGGCCCAATGAAGCCAGTAGGACTTATCAATCCGCATACAGGTAAACTTCCTTACGCGGTTGTGCAACTCCGTCAGGATAACGCTGCCGGCACACTTTACAATCTTGTTGGTTTTCAGACCCATTTGAAATGGGGCGAGCAGAAGCGTGTATTCTCGCTGATCCCAGGTCTTGAGAATGCTGAATATGTTCGTTATGGTGTGATGCACAGAAATACATTTATTAATTCTCCTAAGCTTCTGCACCCTACCTATCAGATGAAAGGCAAGGAAAGACTCTTTTTTGCTGGACAGATGACAGGTGTAGAAGGTTATGTTGAATCAGCTGCTTCCGGGCTCATTGCTGGTATTAATGCTGCACGGGCAGCACTTGGACAGGAAGGACTGATCTTCCCGCAGGATACTGTTCTAGGCAGCATGCCAGCTTATATTACTTCTGCCGATCCAGAGCATTTTCAGCCTATGAATGCCAATTTCGGTTTGTTGCCGAAGGTAGAGAAGAAGATCCGCAATAAGAAGGAAAAGAATGAAATGTTAGCTCATCGCGCTCTGGACAGTCTTGCCGAATATGCCAACCGTACAGGACTCGCTTATTCGGAGCCGGAGGTTGTCGATAGCGAACAAAGCCCATCTTAAGGAGGTAACTTACAATCATGGTACCCAGCTTTCATGCGACTACAATTTGTGCTGTAAGACATAACGGACAGGCAGCTATAGCAGGTGATGGACAGGTTACATTCGGAGAGAGTGTTATTATGAAGACGACGGCCAGAAAAGTCCGTCGCCTGTACAGAGGACAAGTAATAGCAGGCTTTGCGGGGTCCGTTGCGGATGCTATTACCCTATTCGAAAAATTCGAGGGCAAGCTGGAGGAGCATCATGGGAACCTGCAGCGGGCTGCAGTTGAATTAGCGAAGGACTGGCGTCAAGATCGTATTCTTCGGAAGCTTGAAGCTTTGATGATTGTTATGGATAAGGAAGGAATGCTCCTGATCTCCGGAAATGGTGAAATTATCGAACCGGATGATGACGTTCTTGCGATTGGTTCCGGTGGTAATTTTGCGCTGGCTTCAGGTCGAGCACTCAAACGTCATGCACCCAATCTTTCCGCTGCGGATATTGCTAGAGAATCGCTTCAGGTAGCTTCTGAAATTTGTGTGTACACTAATTCCAACATTATTGTTGAACAATTATAGACTCAGTGCCATAGAGACAAGGAGGAATTCACGATGGTGAATCAATCGCTTACACCCCGTCAAATTGTAGCCGAATTGGATAAATATATCGTAGGTCAGAAGCAAGCCAAGAAATCGGTAGCCGTTGCGCTTCGTAACCGGTATCGGCGCAGTCTGCTAGCAGAGGAACTGCGTGATGAAGTCGTTCCTAAGAACATCTTGATGATCGGACCTACAGGTGTGGGGAAGACAGAAATTGCCCGGCGTCTAGCAAAGCTTGTTAATGCACCGTTCATCAAAGTGGAGGCCACTAAATTTACTGAAGTCGGTTATGTAGGTCGAGATGTGGAATCTATGGTTCGTGATCTGGTAGAGACTTCTATTCGTATGGTGAAGCTTGAGCGTACGGAGAAGGTTAAGGATCGTGCGGAAGAACTGGCTAATGAGCGGATTGTTTCTATATTGGTCCCTTCCTCTTCCAAAAATAAATCACAAAAGAATCCTTTCGAGATGATTTTTGGAGGGAATTCTGCCCAAGAGGACTCTAAAGAAGACGCTGAGCAGGATGGAAGCCTAAGTGAACGCCGCCGTGGGGTTAGATTTAAGCTGTTAGCTGGTCAGCTGGAAGATGACATCATTGAAATTGATGTTGAGGATACAGCGCCAACTATGATGGATATGTTTGCAGGTCAAGGAAATGACCAGATGGGTATGAATATGCAAGAGATGTTCGGCAGTTTGCTGCCTAAGCGGACGAAGAAACGTAAGCTTCCTATTCGGGAAGCGCGCAAGGTACTCATTCAGGATGAGGCGGCCAAGCTGATAGATATGGATGATGTGATCCAGGAATCCGTGACTCGGGCTGAACAATCAGGCATTATTTTTATCGATGAAATCGATAAAGTAGCAAGTCAGGGAAAAGGGTCTGGACCGGATGTGTCGCGTGAAGGCGTGCAACGGGATATTTTGCCGATTGTAGAGGGCTCGACCATTATGACGAAATACGGTCCTGTGAAGACAGACTATGTACTCTTTATGGCTGCCGGAGCTTTCCATATTGCTAAGCCTTCAGATTTGATTCCAGAACTCCAAGGTCGTTTTCCGATTCGCGTAGAGCTGAGTAGTCTAACGTTAGAGGATTTCGTTTCTATTTTGACGGAACCAGAGAATGCTTTAACTAAACAATATGTGAATCTGCTTAAAACAGAAAATTTAGAAGTGGAATTCCAGAAGGATGCTATACATGAGATCGCCAAAATAGCGGCTTCAGTGAATCAAAATATGGAGAATATAGGTGCTCGGCGTCTTCATACTATTTTGGAGAAGCTGTTAGAGGATCTTTCTTTTGAAGCACCTGAGCTGACTTTAGAAAAAATGGTTATTACCCCGGAGTATGTGCGCGAGAAATTGGCAAGTATAGCTCAGGATCGTGATTTAAGTCAGTATATTCTTTAAAGCGACAAAAAAACAAAAAATCTATGTATTTTGAATTTGGGCATAACGGATTAGATAAATTACAAATTGGTGTCGCGAAAACGTAAAATTATGTCAAAACATGCAATTAAAAAGAAAAAAATGAGTTGAAAATGTAAATAAATAGTAATAAAGTGCTAAAAGCCCTGTCTTTTCTAAAAAGATAGGGCTTATTTCTTATTGTAATAATATACAAATTAAATGAAAATCAATGTATGTGAAAATGCTAAGTGTTATTCATTGCGACAGCGTTCGACGGAATACCGTAAATTTAGAGTATTTTTTTCTTTATTTGTCGAAAGCAAGCAGGTTTTTTGATGGAAGTTGTGGAATTCTTTTCATTATGATAGCTTTGAAAGGAGGAATTGTCTTGGGATTGCTGAATAGTGTCAGTTTTCAACGATTGCAGGGAGGCATTGATGCTGCCTATAAACGACAAAATGCTCTAGCAAATAATGTGGCTAATCAAGATACGCCCAATTTCAAACGTTCTGATGTTTCATTCGAAAGTATCCTGCAACAACAGGAAAGTGGAATCCAATCTACACTTAGAGCGAAAGTTTCGGATACCCGGCATTATCAATTTGGCAGCAACACAATTGTTCCCGCTGCTGTTGAAAATACTGATGAAACTACCTCTATGAACAATAACGACAACAATGTGGATGTAGATCGCGAAATGGCGTTAAGCGCAGAGAATCAGCTTAGGTATAGTTCTTATGTTGAACAGATTAACAGTCAGATTTCGATGATGCGAGCCGTAATTCAAGGAGGATAAGAGAGTATGAACTTTGGAAGTAGTTTTGGGATCAGCGCATCTGCATTAACGGCTCAACGGTTGCGGATGGATGTAATTTCTTCCAACGTAGCCAATGCTGAAACTACAAGAGCATCCGTGGTGGATGGCAAGGCTGTTCCTTACCGACGTAAGTTGGTTGTTTTGGAAACGAACGAAAGTAATAAATTCTCGAATATACTAAATTCGAAAATGAATAATAGCAATGAAGGGGTTAAGGTGCAGTCGATCATAGAAGATACTTCACCATTGAAGCCGGTATACAATCCGAGCCATCCTGATGCGGATGCTGAAGGATATGTCTATATGCCAAACGTAGACATTACCAAAGAAATGGTTGATATGTTATCTGCATCTCGTTCTTATGATGCCAATGTTACGATGCTTAATGCATCCAAGGCTATGGTAAGCAAGGCACTCGAAATTGGTAGATAAATGAATGTTGATTAACTTAAGGGGGGAAACAGTTGATACAGAATATATCTAATGGGGTTCAGGCTGTACAGCAGCTTGCTATGAAACCGACAACTTCCGAAGTTTCATCCACTCCTGCTAATTCGATGGAGAGCTTTGGCTCTTATCTTGAGGATGCGCTCAATAAAGTGGCTGATCAGGAACAACAAGCTAAGGATATGAGTAATAAATTTGTATTGGGAGAAGTGAACATTGACGAAGTGATGATTTCTTCCCAACAGGCTCTACTGAGTTTACAGTTGACTACACAAGTCCGGAACAAAGTGATTGAAGCCTATCAAGAAATTATGAGAACTCAAATATAATAAATCCTAGCTTAGTTTCGGATGGGGTGACACTGTGAATGAAAGATTTGCCCAATATCGGGAGAAGGTTCTCTTGTATTGGAACAGATTTAGTGGTAAACAGAAGATTTTATTCTTTTCAACATTGTTTATCATTCTAATAATAATCGTAGTTATGACCATGCAGCTTTCAAAAACAGAATATGAAGTAGCATTTCAAGATTTGGACAGTACGGATTCGGCTGGAGTAATGAAAGCCTTAGATTCAGCAGGTGTTTCATACCGATTAAGTCAAGATGGAAAGAGTATTTCTGTACCAAGTACAGAAGCAGCTCGGGTCAAGGTGGATATCGGTTCTCAGGGGATTGTTCAAGGTGGCTCTATCGGATATAAAGTCTTTGACGAAAATTCGTCAATGATAGGTACAACAGATAGCGAGTTTAACGTGAAGTACAATAATGCATTAAACGGTGAAGTTGAACAGTTAATGAGACGTATGCAAGGGATTAAAGATGCAAAAGTGCTGATTAATTTGCCTAAAGAGACAGTTTTTGCCTCACAGGCTGATCAGGAGCAGGCGTCTGCATCCGTTGTGCTTTCATTTGATCCAGGATTTAGACCTACCCAAGACAATATTGACGGGTATTTCAATCTTGTGAAAACTGCTGTGCCTAATTTACCAATTGACAACATTACCATTGCAAATAATGAAATTGAATTAATGCCAACAGCTAAAGGTGGACAGGCTGGTGTCACAAACCAAGTTGAAGAAAACTTCGCTCTTCAGAAGAAATTCGAAGAAGAAGTAAAGAAAAATGTGAAACAATTCCTTAGCACTCTTACCGGTCCTGATAAAGTGGATGTTCTTGTGTTCTCAAAGTTGAACTTTGACAAGGAAAACCGGAAGGAAGATCTTGTTACCCCTGTGGATACAGAGAACATGAAGGGGATTGAGATCAGTTCACAAATAATTAGTAATTCGTATTCGGGTCAAGGTAACACGACTGGCGGAGTGGCTGGCACTGGTTCTCAAGATGTTACGGGCTATCCTTCTAATGCGGGTGCGGATACTTCTACCTCGGAGGAATCTTCGGAAACGAGGAACTTCGAAGTTAACCGAATTACTAAAGATGTTATTGCTAGTCCGTATACTGTTAAAGACTTAACCATAAATGTTGCAGTTGAACCACCTTCAGGAGAAAAAAGTTTAGATGATGCAACATCAGCTGCAATTCAAAATATTTTGGTGAATATTGTTCGCGCTTCTCTTGCAGATTCAGGTACTACATATACAGACGCTGATTTGACCAAAAAGGTTTCGGTCTACTCGCAACAATTTGGTGGCACCGATGCCAACACCGTTAAAGGTGGTCTCGCTTCTTGGATGATATGGGCTATCGGAGCAGCAGCATTGCTGGTTGGAGCAGGTGGAGGATATCTAATCTACCGGAGTCGTAAACAGACTGTGGAAGAGGAAGATGAAGACATTCCATTGCAGGTTCCTACTGAATTTCCTTCTATTAACTTGGAGAGCGTGACGAATGAAAGTCAAGTTCGTAAGCAATTGGAAAGTTTGGCCAAGAAGAAGCCAGACGAATTCGTAAATCTGCTGCGTACATGGCTTGCAGACGAACAGAGGTGAACTAATGGCAAAGGCTAGCCAGCAGGGACTTAGTGGCCGTCAAAAAGCTGCGATCCTGCTTATCACACTAGGGCCCGAGGTATCGGCGCAAATTTTCAAACATTTAAGAGACGAGGAGATTGAACAGCTGACTCTTGAAATTGCTAATGTTCGCAAAGTGGACAGCGGTGAAAAAGAGTCGATCATGTCTGAATTCCATCAGATATGCCTCGCCCAGGAATATATATCACAAGGCGGTATTAACTACGCTAAAGAAATTCTGGAGAAAGCGCTTGGGTCAACAAAAGCAATGGAGGTCATTAATCGTCTGACTGCAACATTGCAAGTAAGACCTTTTGATTTTGCACGAAAAGCGGATCCTAATCAGATTCTCAACTTTATCCAGAATGAAAATGTACAGACTATTGCACTTGTATTGTCTTATCTGCAATTTGAACAAGCTGCTGCAATCCTTTCCTCACTTCCTCAAGAGAAGCAGGCAGAGGTGGCGAGAAGAATTGCTGTGATGGACAGTACCTCTCCAGAGGTAATTACGCAAATTGAACGTGTGCTGGAGCAGAAGCTTTCCGCTACAGTAACCCAGGATTATACAAATGCTGGTGGTATCGAATCAATTGTACAAATCTTGAATGGGGTTGACCGGGGGACAGAACGTACGATTCTGGATTCTCTTGAAATTCAAGATCCAGAGCTTGCCGAAGAGATCAAAAAACGGATGTTCGTATTCGAAGATATTGTTAATGTGGACAATCGTTCAATACAGCGCATTGTTCGTGATATCGATAATGCGGATTTACAGCTTGCACTCAAGGTTGCCAGCGAAGAAGTACGGGATGTTATTTTCAGAAATATGTCCAAGCGTATGGCAGAAACGTTCCGAGAAGAAATGGAATACATGGGTCCTGTGCGGCTGCGTGATGTTGAAGAAGCACAGACTCGTATTGTAGGCACGATCCGCAGACTCGAAGAGTCTGGTGAAATTATCATCGCTCGTGGCGGAGGAGATGACATCATTGTCTAAGCTGATCAAACACTCCCAGTATGTTCCGGTTGATGTCTTTAAGAGACTGGAACAGGCCCGGCAATATGCGGGCCTAACTGAGGAGCCCGTTCCCGAGGAGACTTTAAGCGAGACTGACTATCATGATCCCGCACGTGAAGAGGCAGAAGAGACGCGTAAGCAAATGCTTAAGGACGCTCAGGATTTTGCTGAAGAGCAGGTTCGGAATGCATCTCTTGAAGCGGAACAGATTGTAGAGTCCTCGAAAGCGGAGGCTGAAGAGTGGTGGAAACAACGGCGTGAGCAGGATGAACATCTGATCGAAGCTATCAAAGCTGAAGCTCATCAGCAAGGTTATGAGGAAGGTGTTTCTCAGGCTGAGGAAGAGATGAAGCATAAGATCGCAGAGATGATGGAAGAAGCGCGTGCTGTTTTGACTGAGGCGTATAAAGCAAGAGAAGTGATTATTCAGGAAGCGGAGCCTTTTTTAGTAGAGTTAAGCTGTGATATTGCAGAGAAAATTGTGGACAAGCAGTTAACGGTAGAACCACAATTCGCAATGGACTTAATTCGCAAAAATCTGGCTCGTAAGCGAGAACAGGGTTTGATCTCACTTTGTGTATCCCCAGCGCAGTTCGCTTTTGTGAATGCTGCTCGGGAAGAATTATCACTAGCTGTTGATTCACAGGCTGAACTGCAAATCTTGCCCGACTCAACGGTAAAAGACCAAGGATGTGTTATCCGCTCTTCCTTTGGCAGCATTGATGCTCGAATCGACACTCAGCTCGCAGAGATCAAGAAAGAGCTGGTAAGAATTGCGCTGGACACCGATGAGCAGAGAAATGGGGAAGACGATGCTTAATAGCAACCGTTATAAGGAGCAACTTCGTAATCTCGATCCGGTGAGGATCAATGGGAAAGTGACGCAGGTAATCGGTCTAATGGTTGAATCGGAAGGTCCTGACGCAAGTATAGGTGATGTATGCTACATCTACCCTTCTAAAGGAAACAAACCGCTGCAAGCTGAGGTCGTTGGTTTCCGTGATAACAAGGTACTATTGATGCCACTTGGTGAACTGCAGGCGATTGGACCTGGTTGTGATGTAGTGGGCACTGGTAAGCCGCTTAGCGTGCAAGTAGGTTCTGAATTGTTAGGAAAAGTACTGGATGGTCTGGGGCAGCCGCTTGATGGCTCTCTCATTCCAGCACGAATGCCACATAGCTCTACCTTTAATATTCCTTCCAATCCACTTAATAGACCGCGGGTGCAGGAACCCATCAGTATTGGTGTGAGAGCGATTGATGGTTTGCTAACGATTGGCAAGGGACAGCGGGTCGGTATTTTTGCTGGCTCGGGGGTCGGCAAGAGTACTTTGATGGGGATGATTGCCCGGAATACATCGGCCGATGTAAATGTTATTGCTCTGATTGGTGAGCGTGGCAGAGAAGTATTGGATTTCATCGAACGTGATTTAGGACCAGAGGGCTTGCAGCGATCCGTAGTAATTGTTGCTACCTCTGACCAACCTGCATTGATTCGCATAAAAGGTGCTCTTATCGCTACAACGATTGCCGAGTATTTTCGCGATCGTGGCCTTAATGTAATGCTGATGATGGATTCGGTCACCCGTTATGCCATGGCCCAACGTGAAGTTGGACTTGCAGTTGGAGAACCGCCAGCCATGCGGGGATATACACCTTCGGTGTTTGCCAGCTTACCCAAACTGCTGGAACGCGCCGGTACAGGTCCTACAGGCTCTATAACAGCCTTCTATACGGTACTGGTTGATGGTGATGACATGAACGAGCCAATCGCAGATGCAGTCAGAGGAATACTTGACGGACATATTGTACTCAATCGAAATATTGCTAACAAAGGACACTTTCCAGCAATAGATGTTCTTTCCAGCATAAGTCGAGTAATGAAGGATATTGCTCCAGAAGAACAGATTGCAGCAGCGGAGAATGTGAAACGCCTTACGGCCGTTTATAAGGATTCAGAGGATTTGATTAATATTGGAGCTTATCAAAGAGGCTCTAATGCTCAAATTGACGAGTCGATGGAATTTATCGACAGTATATGGGATTTCACCAAACAAAAGGTGAATGAAAAAGTTACGCTGGCTGAAGTTCAACAGTCTTTAATTTCACAGTTCTCAAGGAGTTGATTCGGTATTATGAGGTTTCATTATACTTTTCAAAAAGTCGTTGACTTGAAGGGCAATGAGAAGACACAGGCAGAATGGATGCTCTCAAGCGCGCTTGGAGAATTGCAGGCACAGGAAAGAAGCCTGGATGAACTCATCTTTCAGCGGAGTGCTATCATGCTATCCTTACAAAATGCCGCAGAGCAAAAGACACCTATGATTAAGATTCGTGAAATGCAGGAGTATGTGGAATATCTGGATAAATGCATTGCCCGTAAGCATACGGACATTAGCCGTGCACATCAAGAAGTCCAGAAGAAACAAGATCAGTTAAGCACTAAGGTTTTAGATGAAAAAGTATGGTTGAAGGCAAAAGACAAGGCTGAGACACTGTTTCAGCAAAGTATGATTTTACGGGAACAAAACGAACTGGATGAGATGGCAACCGTCCGCTTCGCGATGAAATCCCTCTAACCCGGGAGGTTTCCGCTAGTGGCTAATATTGATAATGATATGGAACTTGAAAATGAAGGGTCAGCGGGGAAATTTGAGCGGTTCTTATTCTTAATGATACCGATTATCTTCACGCTAGTACTGCTTGGAGTACTGTTGACGCTTTTTAATATGGACATTCGTAATAATGTGCTTGAAGTTGCGAATAAAATTCCTATCCTGGAAAAATGGGTTCCTGATCCGCCTGCGGATCCTTCTAAACCGAAGGAAGAAAGCAAAAAGCAGGAAGTGAGCTCAGCGACAACGATTAAGGAGCTTAAAGCTCAGCTCGCCCAGCAGGAAGAAAACCTGAAGAAGGTTACAGAAGAAAAAACAGCCCAGGATACCAAGGTTCAGGCGCTAGAGTCACAGATTGAGGGAATGAAGAAGGAAGCTGAAACCGCAGAAGCAAGCACAGAAGAAACTGAAGATCCTTATCAGAAACAGGTTTCTGATTTGGCTAAGCTGTATGCGGGCATGAAAGCTTCGAAGGCTGCACCGATCATGGAGAATTTAACTACAGAAGAAATGGTACAGATCTTCAGTGTCATGAATAAAGCGAGTAAAACTGCGATTTTGGAAAAAATGGATCCGCAAAAGGCTGCAGATGTAACAATTAAGTTAAAAGAAACCACATCTTCGAGTGACATGGCGATCGCAGCCCTTCAATCTAGATTGAAGAAAGATGCCGGCACAACAGCAACAGCAACAACCAGTAAGAATTTGGATAAGGAAAAGTTGAATCAGACCTTCAGCTCAATGACTCCTGCTAATGCAGCATCGTTACTAGGAGAAATGTACAAGATTAGCCCTGATAAGGTCGTGACGATTATGAATACCGTAAGTGATAGTGTTCGTTCATCTATTTTGGGAGAAATGACTAAAAATGATAGCGCGCAAACTGCGAAAATTGTTAATCGTCTGATGGGTGCTAAATAGATAGGGAAAGGAGGTGAAAAATAAATGAGTTTAGTCGTTCAATCGCTTGTGAGTGCAAACGCAACTGCAGTAAACGGGAGTTCATCGACTACAACGGGCACAACAACGACGGGTGCACCATTTGCTCAAACCCTGGTACAAACCATGGGAGGCAATGCCAACACCCCGTCGACTCCAGCTGAACCCCTATTGGGAAATCTAGCTTTTTTGCTGCAAGGCCTTTTAAAGGAAGTGCAGCCGACTGGAGAAGAGCAAGCAGGGCAAGACACTCAGAAGGGTGAGCTCCTTGAAAAACTTGCTGCTGATGTTGAGAAGCTGGATGAAAGTATCAGTAGTGATCCAGCTCTGTTGGTAGCCTTGCAAGCTTGGATTCTTCAGGTATCTGCACTTCTATCTGGAAGCCATGCTCCAGAGAATGGTACTACTACAACGGAAGCAGAAGTGGCTGGAAGCTTGTCACCATTGGCACAGAATGCTGATACATTAAGATTTGCAGTTCAAGATGACTTGCAAAGTTTAGTTTCTATGATTCAAGAAGCTGCAGTAAGTGGCAATGAGGAAGTTGCAACTAAGGGAATCAGTTTATTGAATAATTTCACAGGGCTTTTAGAAGAGTCCTCCTCTAACACTAATAAGGGGAAGGGAAAGACCAGCAATGTGAGTATTAATTCTGATTCTTCCTTACAACAGCCCGTTATTACTGAAAGCAAAAATAACCCAACGGATAAAACAATTCAGAATGTGAGCAGTCGTTCCGGAGAAGCTGTTGTAGTGAAAAATGATACGGTTGTAAGCTCGCCTGTGACATCAGGAACTGTGCAAGAAGCTGAAGCAGAGACTGCGAACACACCGTTAATCAAGACAGGCGTAACCGGGGAAACGAAGACAACAGAATCTGCTCAAGATTCCCCGCTAGGAATTACAGCTAACGAAGGGGATCATGAGGTTGTTACTGCGGGGCAGTTATCTCTGCGCGGAGGAATTACAGCACCGCTGAAGGCTGAAGTGCCAACAGCACCTGTTCCGGTTCAGCAATTTGCTCAGGAAATGACAGGTTTCATTACGGGTAAATTAGAGATTGTGCAAAAAGGTGGTATCGCTGAAGCGACTATATCCCTTTTTCCAGAAAATCTCGGACAAGTTGATGTTAAGATCACCATGCAAAATGGTCATTTAGTTGCCCAGTTCATGACTGAACATTCCGGCGCTAAAGACATGCTGGAACAACAAATGAACCAGCTTCGTGCTGCATTGCAATCTCAAGGTCTTCAAGTGGAGAAGCTGGAAGTTACGCAAAATAATACCCCTCTTAATTCGCAATGGGGGCAGGAAGGACGCCAACCTAATTCCGGAAGTGGACAGCAGGGTAGACGCTCCAAAGAAAGCAGAGAGGAAGCCAGTGATGCTGTTCTAGCCGCAGAGCTGAATGGTGAATGGAAGGACTGGGTTTCAAATGCGGGACAAGAAGATCAGTCCCAAGGTGGATCTTTTTCTGCTAAGGCTTAACTTTAATAACAAAGGAAAGAGAGGTGAGTGGTTATGGCGACAACAGTTCCGGTCTCTACTAAAGATCAGTGGAATTATACAACTCCCGACTCTAGTGCACGCACAACGGGTAATTCTACTTTAGGTAAGGATCAGTTTTTGAAAATTTTGATTACTCAGCTGCAAAATCAAGATCCGATGCAACCGATGGAAGATAAAGAATTTATTGCGCAAATGGCCCAGTTTACATCCGTGGAGCAATTGATGAATATCTCAACTCAGCTTACGGCTATGAATCAGTCCCTTGGATCTGTATCCGGGTTGATCGGTAAAGATATTACATGGACAGACGCCGCCACAAAGCTGCCTAAAACAGGTAATGTTGAATCTATCGTTGTTAGCAATGGTATTCAATATGCGGTTGTGGGGAAAGACAGAATTGCTTTAACCGATATTACACAAATTCAGAATGCCGCAGCAACGCCAGAAGGCGGTTCTGGTACAGATAGTAATACTCCGGAGAATAGCGGAGGAAGCGGGGCGACCATATGAGTGACAGGCTTACTATAGGCCAACTGTATCCTGCGTCCCTGCATTCCTCAACGTTACAACGATCTTCGCTGCCTAAGCAGTCTGTGGCGGGGGAAGCTTCTTTTGAGAGTCTACTGCAACAGAAACTATTAAAATTCAGCAATCATGCTGCTAAGCGCCTAGAACAAAGAGGGATAGAGCTTGGAAGCGGCCAGCTGGATCAAATTTCATCTGCTGTGGATAAAGCAGCTGCTAAGGGAAGTAAAGAATCCTTGATATTAATGAAGGATTTGGCTTTTATCGTTAGCGTTCCTAATCGCACAGTAGTTACTGCTATGGATGGTAACTCGATCAAAGATAATGTATTTACACAAATCGATAGTGCAATAGTGATTTCATAATAGGCTGGTCCTAACGGAAAGCCGAGGCGGCCGCTGACCGACTGACGCGGTCCCAATTCACTTGGAAAGTTATTAGGACTCTATAATCTGGGAGGACATTAAACATGTTAAGATCAATGTATTCAGGGGTTTCAGGAATGAGAGGCTTTCAAACTAAGCTTGATGTAATCGGTAATAATATTGCTAACGTAAACACTATCGGGTTTAAATCCGGACGTGTTATGTTCAAAGATATTATGAGCCAAACTGTTTCTGGTGTTACAGCACCGGGTGAGGATGGTCAAGGTGGGGTGAATGCTAAACAAATAGGGCTAGGAGTTAGTATTGCATCTGTTGATACTCTTCACTTAGCTGGTAGTGCTCAAACTACTAATAACCCGACAGATTTACGTATCGATGGGGATGGATTTTTTCTAGTTAAGCTTACTGAGGATCAGGAGACTGCATTTTTGACCCGCGCTGGAGATTTCCACATTGACGCTGCGCGTAATCTGGTTACCGCTGACGGACTCCATGTTTTAGATTCCGAAGGTGGGCTCATTCAATTAGGAGACGATGTAACGGCGTTTTCTATTTCTAATGATGGAACGATTGTACAGACCTTGGCAGATGGAACAACTGGAGCCGGAGTGAAGATTGGTGTAGCTAAGGTTACTAACCCATCTGGTCTGGAGAAAATCGGAGGCAATCTATACCGTATGACACTTAATGCGAATGCAGAAGGCGAACTAGTTCCGACTACAGCAAATAATACAGAAGATGGAACCGGAGCAATCATCTCTGGACAGCTGGAAATGTCCAATGTAGATCTTACCAGTGAATTTACAGAAATGATCGTATCACAGCGTGGATTCCAGGCGAACTCACGTATCATTACAACTTCTGATGAAGTGCTGCAGGAAGTAGTAAACCTGAAGCGTTAATTTAATCAATAATTTCTAAATTTTCTTAAATGGTTCATGCGGAGTCGTGGGGGAGTTACTCCTCCCCCTATTTTGTTAGGAGGCCTGTTATGATATCGGTAACGAGATTAAATGGAACACCGATGTGGATCAATGCCCTACTGGTCGAAATGGTAGAAGAAAGCCCGGATACATATATTACGCTCGTAACTGGAAAAAGACTAATCGTTCTCGAAAAAGCCGATGAGGTTATTACGAAGATCCGGGATTATAACAGGGACATAGGCACATATGCTGCCACCATTAAAATCCAGTCAATGGAGGAGCTAACATGAAAAAGATGATGCCGTGGCTTATCACGATATTACTAGCGATTACTCTGATCGTGGTCGCCGCATTTTTACTAATGGACAGGATCTTTCCGAAAGATACGAACGAGGTAAGTGCTGCTGTTCAAAATGTGGAAACAAAACATTTAACTGCAGATGAAATCGTCGAATTGACGGCAGAGATCATTGATATCAAAACAAATCTTGCTGATCCCGATTTTATCCTTCAAGTAGATTTCGCCTTCCAACTAAGTTCTGCGAAATCAAAGGAAGAATTCGAAAAAATAAAAGAGATCAAAATCAAACCAATAATTATCAAGACGCTTGCAGATACCAAACCTGAGGACCTTAATGGAGCGAATGGAAAAGATCAGCTTAGCAGTAAGCTTATTAATCTGATCAATAAGACATTGACTGAGGGCCAAATTACTCAGATCGAAATCACCAAATTCCTTTTGGCTTCTGTGTAGCTTTATTCCTGATAATTCTTTGATGGGGGGGTGATTGAATTGGTTGATGTACTATCACAAAACGAAATTGATGCTCTACTTGCTGCACTTTCTTCAGGTGAGATGGACGCCGATGAACTTAAAAAGGAAGAAACTCAGAAGAAAATCCGCTCTTATGACTTTAAACGGGCTGTCCGCTTTTCCAAAGATCATATCCGCAGTCTTACACGGATACATGACAATTTCGCCCGTTATCTTACAACGTATTTTTCAGCCCAATTGCGCACCTTCGTTCAGATTAATGTCGTTCAAGTAGAGCAGCTCCCTTATGATGAATTTATTCGCTCCATACCGAAAATGACGATATTGAACATTTTTGAAGCAGAACCTTTAGAGGGCCGCATGGTAATGGAAGTTCATCCTAACATTGCTTTTGCTATGCTGGACAGGTTGCTTGGAGGCTTTGGAACTGCACCTTCTAAGATTAATGCTCTTACTGAGATCGAAACAACAATTATGGAGCGTATCTTTAGTAGATGTTTTGAGAGTCTGCAGGAGGCTTGGAAAACGGTGCTGGATATTCATCCGCGGATGGAAGCTCTCGAGACGAACCCGCAGTTCATGCAGATTGTATCGCCCAATGAGACCATTGCATTAATCTCTCTAAGTACCAAAATTGGAGATACAACGGGCATGATCAATCTTTGTATACCGCATGTCGTTCTAGAGCCTATCATGTCCAGACTTTCTGTTCATCAATGGTTTGTGACAGAGAAGAAGACACGGGATGAAGATGAGCTTCTAGCCATTAGAGCTAGAGTTCATAAAGCGAAGCTGCCGATTGTTGCTGAACTTGGAGAATCGAGCTTATCCATATCTGAATTCTTAGGGCTTAGTGTCGGTGATGTGATTTCTCTCAACAGAAACGTAGATTCTGGACTGTCGATTAAGGTAGGGGAGAAGCTTAAGTTCATCGGAAGTCCCGGAATGGTTAAAGATCGGGTAGCCGTGCAAATAGACGAAATTGTCAATGAAGGAGTTGAAGAATTTGACGAGTAAAGATTATTTATCCCAAGAAGAAATCGACGCCCTTCTGAGACAATCTGCGGAGGGCTCATTAGCTCCTACGGAGAAAACGGTAGATGACTATTTAACACCGTTTGAACAGGACGCTTTGGGCGAAATTGGTAATATAACGTTTGGCAGTGCAGCAACAGCACTTTCCACTTTACTAGGGAAAAAAGTAGATATTACAACCCCTCAAGTTTCGATCATTACACGCGGGGAGTTTGAAATTGCTTTTCCTAAACCGCATGTAGCTGTTCACGTTCAATATGTGGATGGGTTTCAAGGCATTAACTCACTAGTTATTAAGATTAGGGATGCGCAGGTCATTGCCGATTTGATGCTTGGCGGTGCTGGCGAACCTCAGGATGAAGAGTTGAACGAAATTCATATTAGCGCTGTGCAAGAAGCTATGAATCAAATGATGGGTTCTTCTGCTACATCGATGTCTACGATTTTTAATCGTTTTGTTAATATCTCGCCTCCGGGTATCGACATTTTGAATATGTCCAGCGGAGAAGGAGTGGGCAGTCTGCCAGACGATGAGACCTTAATTCGTATTTCGTTCCGGCTTAAAATTGGTGATTTGATAGATTCTACTATTATGCAGCTCTTGCCTGTTCAGTTCGCAAAAGATATGGTATCCATGCTTCTTGGTGATGTTAGTCCTGCAGAGGAGGAGGCAGCGGTCACAATGGCTGAAACACCTGCCGTGACTAATTCTGCTGAGACACCACCTCCAGCACCTCCGGTGCAACAGGCGCCCTCACAGCCCGCAGGAGGAACGCAACCACCATATCCACCGCAGGGTATGCCACCGTATCCAGGGATGCCAGAAGGCGGGTATTATTATCCTCCAGCGGGTATGCCAGCATACGGAATGCCTGGGATGCCACCATACGGTATGCCACCGCAAGGGATGCCATATGGACAGACACCACCGCTTAATTCTGAGGCAAATCGCAATGTAAATGTACAGCCTGTGCAATTTGCAAATCTGAATGGTGGGGCCTTTGGTCATATTGATGAAAATAATTTAAATTTATTGATGGACATACCGCTTAGAGTAACCGTAGAATTAGGAAGGACCCAGAAGCAGATCAAAGATATTTTAGAAATGTCACAAGGCTCAATTATTGAGCTGGACAAGCTCGCAGGTGAGCCTGTAGATATTTTGGTTAACAACAAGCTTATTGCCAAAGGTGAAGTCGTTGTTATCGACGAAAACTTTGGCGTACGCGTTACGGATATCGTCAGCCAGTGGGACCGAATTCAGAAATTACAATAAGCATACTTAGGGAGGATTTTGTAAAAATGGCTAACCGAATTCTAATCGTGGACGATGCAGCATTTATGAGAATGATGATCCGTGACATTTTGTCGAAAAACGGATTTGAAGTAGTGGGCGAAGCTCAGGACGGTTCTCAAGCGATAGAAAAATTCAAGGAACTGCGTCCGGACCTCATCACGATGGATATTACTATGCCTGAGATGGACGGAATCGCCGCCCTGAAAGAAATCAAAAAAGTAGATCCGGCTGCAAAGGTTATTATGTGTTCAGCCATGGGCCAGCAGGCTATGGTTATCGATGCAATCCAAGCAGGAGCTAAAGACTTTATTGTGAAGCCTTTCCAAGCTGACCGGGTTATCGAAGCTATTAACAAAACGTTGGGCGCGTAGGATAAAGTCATGTTATATTCCGAAGCGTTCGGAAGCAGTAACACCCTGCTGAATTTGTTTAAAGTTATTATTGTCCTGGCGATAATCATTGTACTTATAGTGGTACTAATTCGTTTTCTTGGACGACGTAATCAGACCTTTATGAGCAACCGTTCCATAAGAACGCTTGGTGCAATTGGGCTTGGACCTAATAAGTCGATGCAGGTTATCGAACTGGGAAGCAGTCTTTACTTAATCGGGATTGGTGAGAATATATCCATTTTGGATAAAGTCACCGATCCGGATGAGGTAGCATTGATCATTGCGGCATTTGAGGATCAGTCCTCTAACCAGAATAATTTCCTCGCACCGCTTATTGCCAAGGTTAAGGTAAAGCTGCGTGGGGAGGTTCCATCTCAGGAAATTGAACTTAGTGAAACATCATCTTTTTACGAGACTCTGCAATCCAAGCTTCGTTCTGCACCAGAGCGTAAAGAGAAAATGGAAGAGCTGCTTCGGGATGATGTTACTAAGGATGAGTCGAGGAATATATGAAAAAGAAGCTAATTCTTGCTATTCTGCTGTTCGGTATTATCAGTGTGGTTATGATGACGCCGATACATGCTGATCCTATACCTAATGTTAATATTCAGGTCGGTAATGAAGGTTCAAGCAGTGGTACCAGTTCCATATCAATTCTTCTTCTTGTTACGGTTCTGAGTATTGCTCCGGCGTTTCTGGTTCTTATGACTAGCTTTACTAGAATTGTAATCGTATTAGGTTTTGTGAGAACATCGCTGGGTACTCAGAATATGCCTCCGAACCAGGTGCTGGTAGGACTTGCTCTGTTTCTGACCCTGTTCATTATGTCACCAACGCTGGCCACTGTGAATGAAAACGCGTTGCAGCCGTATATGAAGGGGACAATCACCCAGACCGAAGCTTTTGATAAAGCTGCTGATCCGATGAAAGAATTTATGTTTAAACAGACGAACACCAAAGATCTTCTGTTATTTATGAAATACACCGGTTATACCGGATCTACTAAACCGGCTACATACAGTGATATTCCACTGACGGTGATGGTGCCAGCTTTCGCAATTGGTGAATTGAAAAAAGCTTTTACAATGGGCTTCTTAATTTTCATACCATTCCTGATTATTGATATTGTTGTGGCGAGCACGCTGATGGCCATGGGGATGATGATGCTTCCCCCGGTTATGATTTCATTACCTTTTAAAATAATGCTCTTTGTACTGGTAGACGGCTGGTACTTAGTCATTAAATCATTACTTCTTAGTTTTAACACCTGACCTAAAGAGGAGGCATGAGGGATGAGTACGGAGTTTATAATCGGGCTAGCAAGCCAAGCCGTATATTTAGTGCTGGAAGTCAGCGCACCCATGCTGATTCTTGGTCTGGTGGTAGGACTAATAATCAGTATTTTTCAGGCTACGACACAGATTCAGGAACAGACGCTAGCGTTTGTTCCCAAAATCGTCGCAGTGCTACTGGCTTTATTGCTATTTGGTCCGTGGATCGTCACGAAGCTGATTGACTTTACAAGCCAAATTTTGGGTAATCTCTATATGTATATTGGTTAAAGAATGAACATGGAGACCCTACTGCAAAGTTTACCCGTCTTTTTGCTTATTTTTTGTCGAATAACCGCTTTTTTTGTTGTCGTTCCTGTGTTCTCTTCACAAGGGGTCCCGACAACCTTTAAGATTGGCATTTCTTTTTTTGTAGCATTGGTTGTCTTTAGCGCTAATGGAACAGGACTTACAATCCCGCAGGATTTCAGTTATATTTTGCTGATTGCCAGAGAGATATTAATAGGTTTATTGCTAGGTTTCATTGGATATTTGATGTTTATGGCGATTCAGACAGCAGGTTCGTTTATAGATATTCAGATTGGCTTCGGTATTGCTAATGTCATTGATCCTATGACTGGAACATCTGCACCTGTTATCGGTAATTTCAAATATATGATTGCCCTGCTAATGTTTCTGAGCATGAATGGTCATCACCATCTGCTAGATGCTATTGTGTACAGTTATAAATGGGTTCCTATGAATAATGATTTATTTCTAGGCATGATTGACGGTAGTTTATCAGAGTTTCTGGTTCGAACATTTGTGCAGTCCTTTGTACTCGCTTTTCAAATGTCGGCTCCTTTAGTAACTGCGCTGTTTCTGACTGATGTTGGCCTTGCTTTCTTGGCGAGAACGGCTCCGCAATATAATGTATTTGTTATTGGGGTTCCGCTCAAAATCATTATAGGTCTTGCACTGCTTTTAGTGCTCATGCCTGGTCTGGCTGTGCTGTTTCAGAATCTCTTCGATATCATGTTCGAATCCATGGAGAATTTATTGAGTCTCATGGGGAAGAGTCCGTAGGTGACCGTAAGGGGAGCGTATTATGCCTAAGACGAAGCGGTATAGACTGGATCTTCAACAATTCGCCGGTGAAAAGACGGAAAAAGCAACCCCGAAGAAACGGCAAGATGCTCGTAAGAAGGGTCAAGTAGCCAAAAGTGCTGAGCTATCCGGTGCAGTTGTATTGTTATCAGCAATAGTTAGCTTGATGATGTTTGGTGGTTTTATGAAAGAACGTTTCATGAAGCTATATATGGACGTATTTCAGAATCAAATGACGATGGAGGTTACTCCTGAGAATATAACGCTGCTATTTAATCAATATGGACTACAAATACTGATTTTGCTAGCTCCATTACTTGGAATAGTTTTTGTTATGGCGCTTGTAAGCAATTTGGCGCAGGTGGGCTTTATGACCACGGGAGAGGGGATCACCCCTAAATTCAGCAAGATTAATCCGATAAAAGGGTTCAAAAATATTTTCTCCATGCGTTCGTTTGTCGAGTTCCTGAAATCCATATTTAAGCTTCTAATTATCGCTTATCTGGTATATAGCACTTTATGGGGAGAAAAGAAAAACTTTGCATCCCTGTCGCATATCAGTGCGGAGGGGATTTTTAAATTTGCGGCCAAGCTTACGATGAGTCTTGGTTTGAAAATCGGGGCTGCCCTGTTGGTTATGGCTTTTCTAGACTACATGTATCAGAAGTACGAGCATGAAAAAAGTCTGAAGATGTCCAAGCAGGATATTAAGGATGAATACAAAAAAATGGAGGGTGACCCTCTAATTAAAGGTAAGATCAGGGAACGCCAACGTAGAATGGCCATGCAGCGTATGATGCAGGAAGTTCCAAATGCGGATGTAATCATTACGAATCCTACGCACTTTGCTGTTGCGCTTAAATATGACGGTACCAAGATGGAAGCGCCGCAGATTATAGCAAAAGGGCAGGATTATGTAGCACTTCGCATCCGGGAGCTGGCTAAAGAGCACGGCGTCGTGACTATGGAAAACAAACCGCTGGCACGGGCGTTATTCCAAAGAACAGAGATTGGAGATGTCGTTCCAAATGATCTGTTCCAGGCTGTGGCTGAAGTGCTGGCATATGTATATAAGCTTAAAGGTAAAGGTAAGAGGAGATAAGGCGGGGGGGTTAGGACATTGAAAGCTAAAGATTTAACAGTTTTGCTAGGCATCATCGGGATCGTGCTTATGATGATTCTGCCTATCCCGTCCTGGTTATTGGACGTTTTGCTTGTTATTAATATCTCAATCGCATTAATTATCATTTTGGTTGCTATGAATACGAAAAATGCGCTCGAATTTTCAATTTTTCCTTCACTGCTCCTAGTAACCACACTGTTTCGTCTGTCACTTAACATCTCGACTACAAAACTGATCCTGACTTACGGAGATGCCGGTTCAGTGGTATCTACTTTCGGTAGCTGGATCGCTGGCGGACAAATTGCTGTTGGATTTATCGTGTTTCTGATTTTGGTAGTAGTGCAGTTTATTGTTATTACCAAAGGTTCAGAGCGCGTAGCTGAGGTAGGCGCTAGATTTACCTTGGATGCGATGCCCGGTAAGCAAATGAGTATTGATGCCGATCTTAACGCAGGCATGATTAACGAAACCCAGGCACGTGAGCGTCGGCGTAACGTAGAACGCGAAGCGGATTTTTTCGGAGCCATGGACGGTGCGAGTAAATTCGTTAAAGGAGACGCGATTGCGAGTATTATCATCTTGCTGATCAACCTCATCGGTGGTTTTATCATCGGTATGATGGTTCACGGGATGGACTTTGCTACTGCGTTATCCACTTATTCTGTATTGACAATCGGGGATGGTCTCGTGAGTCAAATTCCAGCTTTGCTGATTTCGACAGCGGCCGGCTTAATTGTTACTAGAGCTTCTTCGGAAGGTAATCTGGCAGAAGAACTGACAGGACAGTTGTTGTCCTATCCGAAATTGTTGTATATTGTCGCAGTTACCGTAGCTTTTCTTGGACTCTTTACACCCATACATATGATTACAACGCTCCCATTGGCCGGATTGCTGGCTTTTGCAGCCTACCGTATGGGACAAAATTTAAATAAGAAACAGATTGCCGAAGAGCAACTTGTTGAAGAGAAGCAGATTGAAGAGGTACGAAGTCCGGAAAGTGTCATTAATTTGCTGTCGGTTGATCCCATTGAATTCGAGTTTGGTTATGGTCTAATTCCTTTGGCGGATACAGGTCAGGGAGGCGATCTGCTAGATCGTATCATCATGATTCGACGGCAATGTGCCCTAGAAATGGGTCTTGTAGTACCTGTTATTCGTATTCGCGACAATATTCAACTAAAACCGAATGAATATGTCATAAAAATTAAAGGAAATACAGTCGGTGGTGGTGAATTATTACTTAATCATTACCTTGCAATGAGTCCAGGATATGATGATGAATCCATAAACGGTATTGAGACCATTGAACCATCCTTTGGGCTTCCAGCATTATGGATTGATGAATCGGTTAAAGAGCGGGCTGAATTGTCCGGCTATACTGTAGTAGACCCTCCATCTGTTGTCGCAACACATCTGACGGAGTTAATCAAACGTCATGGACATGAGCTGATAGGGAGACAAGAAACTAAGATGTTGGTGGACAATCTTAGGGATAATTATCCAGTGCTCGTCGACGATCTTATTCCTTCCGTATTGGCGATTGGGGATGTGCAGAAGGTTCTTGCTAAGCTGCTTCGTGAAAAAATATCGATCAGAGATTTGGTTACGATTTTTGAGACTTTGGCGGATTATGGGACATACACCAAGGATCCGGATATTCTCACTGAATATGTTCGTCAGTCCTTGTCTAGACAGATTACTCAGCAATTCTCACAAGTAGGAGAAACGCTGAAAGTCATCACGGTTGGACCTAATCTTGAAAAGAAAATTTCCGAGAGTGTGCAGCAATCTGAACAGGGAAGTTATTTGGCCCTAGATCCAACTTCGACACAAACGATCTATCAGCGGTTAAGTGAACAGATCAATCGATTGCTGCAGACAGGGCAACAGCCAATAGTGCTCACATCACCAACCATTCGTATGTATTTGCGGCAGGTGATTGAACGAACGATGCAGGACATTCCTGTACTGTCTTATAGCGAGCTAGAGCCTAACATTGAAATACAAAGCGTCGGAGTGGTGAATTTATGAGAGTAAAGCGTTACGTGGTCGATTCGATGCCTGACGCCATGCTTTCCATTCGCAACGAGCTTGGGAGCGAGGCCGTCATTTTAAGTACAAAGGAAATCAAAATCGGCGGATTTTTAGGATTATTTAAGAAGAAAAAAATAGAAGTTGTAGCAGCAGTAGAAAAGGCAGAGAAGAATAATGTTCCAAAAAAGCCGGCTGCGCCAGCGATGAACATTCCACGGAGTGCAGTACCACAGGCTTATCAAAAAGCGTCATCTGCTTCAACTACATCTTCTATACCTTCCGTACCTTCTGTTTCATTAGAAAAGCCAGAAGAGTCACGGACGTTTGCGGAGATTGCCGCAGCCTTATCAGAAGCTATTAATGTACAAGAATCGACAGCCAAGCAGGCAGAGCCAGAATCTGAGCAGAAACTTCCTGAATTAAATCTGGATGATGAACCTTCTGTATCAGCGTTGTATGAATCATTAGGATTAGAACAATCTTCACAGGTTGCCACCGGTCTCGAAAATGATGTTCTTCGTGAGATTAGAGATATGAAGCTCTGGATGGAGCGAATTGCCAGACACTCTTCAGGTGGAAGAGAATTGCCAGACAGTCTGCAGGAGTTACGGGATCTTTTGTTAGAGCAGGAAATGGATGCTGTGCTTGTTGAGGAATGGATCAGTAACATCTCGGAACGGTGGGTAGATGAAGGGCGTACATGGGGACCAGAGAAATTTATGGGGTCTCTTAAAGAACAGATTGACGGTTTCCTGACGGGGCGAATTGCTGATGGAATTGCCCGGGATACTCAAATTGTATATATTGCCGGACCTACTGGAGTTGGAAAGACCACAACCATAGCTAAGCTTGCGGCAGAACAGCTATTTAAGCACGGACGCAAGGTAGGGTTTATCACCTCAGATACGTATAGAATCTCAGCTGTTGAACAGTTGCGAACCTATGCTGCTATCCTCAATGTCCCACTGGAGGTTGTCCAATCGCCAGGAGATTTGCAAAGAGCACTCTTTCGCTTGGAGAGTTGTGATCTAGTATTAATGGATACAGCTGGCCGAAATTATCGCAATGATATGCTAGTAGCAGAATTGCAAAGCTTGCTTGCGAAGGAATTGAGAAGTGAAACCTATCTTGTGCTTAGCCTGACCTCCAAAAGCCGAGATATGAAACTTATTGCAGAGCATTTCGGCAGATATAGACTGGACAAGGTTATTTTCACAAAGCTGGATGAGACGGGGAGTTACGGCCCGCTCTTTAATGTCCTGAATGACTTCCCACTTACCTTGTCTTATATGACCGATGGTCAAAATGTACCTGATGATCTGCTTATGGCTACCAAAGGACAGCTTAGTGAGTTGCTTCTTGGAACAGGTGAAACATGATGGATCAGGCACAATCCTTAAGACAGCTTGTATCCAGTCAGGATTCTAAAGTAGCTGTAAGAGGGGGATCATCCGCCAGGATCATTACGGTGTGTAGTGGTAAAGGGGGCGTTGGTAAGTCGAATTTTACACTTAACTTCGCTCTAACTTTAAAAGCTATGGGCAAACGGGTTTTGCTGTTCGATGCAGATATCGGCATGGCTAATATAGATGTGTTGATGGGCGTATCGGCGAGATATAATCTATATCATTTGTTAAAAAGAGAAGCGGATATCGAGCAGATTATTCAATACGGTCCGAATTCGCTCCCTTTTATAGCAGGTGGCTCTGGAATGGATGAGCTATTTACTCTTTCAGAGTCTGATCTTGATTATTTCACAAATCAGATAGCACTTATCGCGGACAGCATGGATTATATTTTGTTCGATACAGGTGCTGGATTATCTAAGGAAACGATGAAGTTTATAACTTCTGCCGACGATTGCTTAGTCGTTACTACACCAGAACCAACAGCTATCACAGATGCATACGCATTAATGAAGGTTGTGAATCGTTCCTATCCTGAGACTTCCTTTAAATTGATTGTGAACCAGGCAGGTGATGAAAGGGAAGCCATAGCGACAAGCGACAAGATCCGAATGGCCGCCAGTCGTTTTTTGCAATTAGATATTTCTTATCTTGGTCATATAAGCTCAGATGCCCATGTAGTGCAGGCTGTCAAAAGGCAAACGCCTTTCACATTGGCTTTTCCAAACAGTATTGCTGCAAAAGATATACATCGGCTTGCCCTAAGTTATTTGACCATTGATTCTAAAAAGACCACAAAAGTCCAAGGGATTAAAGGCTTTATCCATAAATGGTTAAAGCGAAGTAAATAGTTGTTCTGAATTTGGGACAGAGGTGGAAATGATATGAAGCCATATAAAGTATTGGTTGTTGATGATTCGGCATTTATGCGCAAGATCATTTCCGATTTAATTGAAAATGACGCTGACTTTCAGGTGACGGCAACAGCAAAAAACGGTCGTGAGGCTATCGAAAAAATCAATGAGCTTCGTCCAGATCTGGTTACTATGGATGTAGAAATGCCAGAAATGAACGGCCTGGAAGCGCTGAAAATAATAATGGCCTCAGACCCTCTGCCAGTGATTATGCTGTCAGGGATCAATGAAGAGGGCATGAAGGAAACCATTCTTGCACTGGAATGGGGCGCTTTTGACTTTATTCGTAAACCTTCGATTACCAACTCTCAGGATATCATGGGAGTGGGAGAATCCTTAAGGGAACAAATGAAAGAGGCTATGATGGCCCGGGAGCAGCGCGAAGCACGTGCTTCTGCATTTAAGTTGCCAGACATACCGCCAGTAGAAGTCGCACCGCCAACTGTACCGAGAGTGATGCCCGGCAAACCCAAGGTAGAACCTAAAGCTTCACTCAAAAATGAAGTGACCAAAAAACCGCGGGTGAAGCAGCTGTTAGATCATACTGATCCTAAAAGAGCAGCAAAACCATTAATCCCTACTCCACCATCTTTATCAGAAAAGAGTAATGCAAGGTCAAGAGTAGAGAATAACGCTACCCCACCAAAACCGTTGCCTAAACCTAAAGTGGAAGTGTCTTCTGACGCTCCTGCAAATCCTCAGGTCCGGAAGTATGGGAGTAATGATCTGCAAAAGTTGGTTGCCGTGGGGTGCTCTACAGGTGGACCACGTGCTCTAAAGGTATTTCTGGAAAAGATTCCTGCGGATTTTCCAGCGCCTATTGTTATTGTGCAGCATATGCCGCCTAACTTTACCAAATCACTAGCCCAGCGACTGAATACCTTCAGCCCGCTAGAAGTGATTGAAGCTGAGCAGGGGATGATATTGCAAAAAGGAACTGCTTATATAGCACCTGGAGGCTATCATTTACAAGTTGTCCCATCCTCTAGAGGGCAATATGCGGTTGTACTCACAAAGGAGGAGGCACGTAATGGCCATCGACCTTCTGTGGATGTTTTATTTGAATCATTGCTGCCGCTCACATCGTTAGAACGTCATTTGTTACTAATGACAGGGATGGGTAGTGATGGGGCAAGAATGATGAAATCCTTATACGACTCTGGGGTAACCTCAACCTTTGCTGAAAGCGAAGAAACTTGTGTCGTATATGGAATGCCGCGATCTGCGGTGGAATTACAGTGCGTCCAGCACGTACTGCCTTTGCAAGAAATTGCTCCAAGGCTGGTGCAAGCTGTTAAATAACAGAAAAGCGAACTCAAAGGGGAGGTGCTCACTGATGGACATGAACCAATATTTATCCATGTTTATTGATGAGTCGAACGATCATCTGCAGTCATTGAACGAGAGCATGATGGGGCTGGAAGCGAATCCTGAGGACATTAGTATTGTACAGGTAATATTCCGCTCTGCGCATACCTTAAAAGGTATGGCAGCAACTATGGGCTTTGAAGATTTGGCTTCACTCACACACCAAATGGAAAATGTTCTTGATTTGGTACGCAACAACAAACTGCGCATGCAGGATTTCATTTTTGATACGTTGTTCAAAAGTTTGGATGCCTTGGAGTCTATGGTTGAGGATATTACGGGAGGAGGCGAGGGTAAAGCGGATGTTTCGTCTATCGTCTCCTCCTTACAGGCTATAGTCCGGGGAGAGATTCCTGTTGCGGGTGGTGAGGCAGCTTCTGTCTCAGGACCTGCTGCACAAGCGGTTGAAACCCCGATTCATTTAGATGAGTTTCAATTTTCTGTTCTAGAACAGTCGATTCAAGAAGGACATCAAGTATTATATGTGGACGTAACCATTCGCAAGGATTGTCAGCTTAAGGCAGTACGTGCATATATGGTGTTTGATCTTTTGGAGCGTTCAGGTGAAGTGGTTAAATCCTTCCCATCCGTTCAGGATATTGAACAAGAGAAATTTGATCAAAGCTTCTCTCTCTATTACATAACTCAAAAAAGTGCTGATCAAATTCAGGCTATGATACTAAATCTGTCTGAGATTGATAAAGTATCGGCAGTAGCATTGGATCAAGACTCTCTGCAACAGCTGGGTCAAGAAACAGCAGCAGCCTCTGAAGTGGCTGCCACGACTACTGAGGCTCCAGCAGCAGCTGCACCTGCGGCTTCTGCCGCTAAACCCCTGCCAACCAAAGAAGAGGGCAACAAACCGGCAGCTCATAAAACAGGTGGGGCACCATCACGTACCATTCGTGTAGATATTGAACGTTTGGACGTGTTGATGAATTTATTCAGTGAACTTCTTATCGACCGTGTCCGATTGGAACAGCTGGCTTCTGAGGTTCAAAATGGTGATCTTACAGAAACGGTTGAGCATATGGGCCGGGTAAGCGGAGATCTCCAGAATATTGTAATGAAGCTGCGGATGGTTCCAGTAGATACAGTATTTAACCGATTCCCACGTATGATTCGTGATCTAGCCAAGTCACTAGACAAAAAAGTAGATCTTATCATCACAGGAGCAGAAACTGAGCTAGACCGAACGGTCATTGACGAAATCGGGGATCCGCTGGTGCATTTATTGCGTAATGCAGTTGACCATGGTATTGAATCCATTGCGGATCGTGTTGCTGCTGGTAAGCCTGAGACCGGTACGGTCTATTTGCGGGCTTTCCACAGTGGTAATCACGTCTTCATTGAGATCGAAGAAGATGGAACAGGGATTTATCCAGAGAAGGTTCTGAAATCTGCTGTGAAGAAGGGTGTTATAACACAAGAGCAGGCAGCCAGTATGTCGGACGATGAAGCTTTTCAGTTGTTATTTGCCCCAGGCTTCAGTACAGCAGAGGTCATTTCTGATGTTTCAGGCCGCGGGGTAGGGCTGGATGTAGTGAAATCTAAGATTTCTTCTTTAGGCGGCAATGTAACGATTTATTCTGCTCCAGGTAAAGGAACAAATTTCTCAGTGCAGCTGCCTTTAACTCTATCAATCATTGCTGCAATGCTTATCCGATTAGGTTCCGAGAAGTATGCCATTCCTTTGACCTCTATAGTGGAAACCGGAATCGTGAAGCAATCTCAGATCCGTACAATCCATGGCAATAAAATGGTAGAATTCCGTGATTCGCATATTCCTCTGGTTTCGCTAAGTCGTCTCTTTTCAGTACCAGATTATGATGAGAGTACCGAAGAAGAAACAGAAATCGTAGTGGTGCGTAAGGGAGAAAGATTAGTTGCCTTAGCAGTACAGGATTTTATTGGCCAGAACGAGGTTGTGATTAAGAATCTGGGTAAATATTTGCCTGATGTACAAGGAATATCTGGCGCAACCATTCTTGGTGATGGTCAAGTAGCACTTATTATTGATCCGAACGCTTTTATTAAATAACTAGGATAGAACAGGGAGGTTCATTCCATGGCTGAAGATATTAAAGTGATAGTGTTTAAATTAGGCGTAGAGGAATATGGAATTGAAGTTGAAAAGGTACAAACTATTGAGCGTATGATGCCCATTACTCGCGTACCTAAGACCTATTCATTTATCAAAGGTGTAATTAATTTACGTGGTGTTGTTATTCCTGTAATTGATCTGCGGGGCCGTTTCGGCATCGAAGAGGCTGAACACACCGATCAGACAAGAATCATCATCGTATCTGTGAATGAAATGGAAGTAGGCTTCATTGTAGACTCTGCAAATGATGTTATAGATCTGAACAGAGATTCTATTGATACACCTCCTGATGTTGTTGGCGGCATCAAGGCAAAGTATTTGGATGGGGTGGCCAAGATTGGAGACGAGCGCTTACTGATTATGCTTAACTTGTCAGAAGTGCTTAACAAAAGCGAAATCGTTCAATTAGAAAGCCTAGAGGGCTAACCTGTGGAACTATTTAAGCACTATAAGGATTTCAAAATGGATGTGCTTAAGGAAGTTGGGAACATTGGAGCTGGAAATGCAGCCACCGCATTATCACAGCTCTTGAATAAGCCTATAGATATGGCTGTTCCTAAGGTACAGCTCCTTAACTTTGAAGAAATAACAGATAAAGTTGGCGGAGCCGAAGAACTTGTATATGCGGTGTTTCTACGTGTGGAGGGTGAAGCTCCAGGTAACCTATTTTTCATTCTGTCACCAGAAGCGGCTATGAACTTACTTAGTCGTATTGCAGGCATTGAGCTATCGAGTGATGAAGAGCTTGGAGAAATGGAGCTTTCTGCACTAAGCGAAATTGGCAATATTCTAGCAGGATCGTATCTTTCTTCTCTGGCAGACTTCACCGCACTTTCTATGTATCCAACGGTTCCGGCTCTTGCTATGGACATGGCTGGCGCTATCCTTAGCTACGGTCTGCTGCAATTCGGGCAGATGGGGGACGATGCTTTATTGATCGACACTACCTTCTTTGAAGGAAAAAACGAAATTGAAGGGCAATTTTTCCTTATTCCCGATCCGGAATCATTCCCGAAAATCTTCAAATCGCTAGGAGTTCCTTTTGAAAATGATTGAAGAACAAAGCATTATTAAAGTAGGGATGGCGGATCTTAACGTTGGAAGCCAAGACAGTTTAATTCGTACCACAGGTCTTGGCTCCTGCGTGGGATTAACATTGTTTGACCCTGGAAAAAAGCTCGCAGGGATGGCGCATGTGATGCTCCCATCATCTGAGATTGCTAGGGAAGGGCAGTTAAACATTGCTAAGTTTGCAGATACTGCAGTGCCGGAGCTCTTATCCCGTCTGCTAGAGCTTGGGGCGGTTCGGAGCCGGATCGTAGCCAAGATGGCCGGAGGTTCACAGATGTTTGCCTTTGCCGGGGGGAGCGACACCATGAGGATCGGGCCTCGTAATGTTGAATCTTGTAAACTAGCACTTGAAAATTTAAAAATTCCGTTAATCGCAGAAGACACAGGCGGCAATTATGGCCGTACGATAGAAATAGCCTGCAACACTGGTGTATTGTTTATTCGCAGTGTGCAAAAAGGCGCTAAGGAACTATAATTATGAATATGATTGGAAACATTTTGATAAACTTGGTGTCGGGTTTGGTAGGTTTCATATTTACCTTTTTTGTAACCTACAGTAACAATGTTTTGGGTACTAGTTTATTAAGAAGCCTAATTGCATTTATCATCTGGTTTCTGCTTGCTTTCCTCGTAAGATGGGTATTGGGTTTTATTATGATTCAAACATCGCCTCCGGATGAAGTGGACACTGGCGGCGAAGAACTTGGGGCGAAGCTGGACATCAGCACGCCTAATGAGGATGAAGAATTAATCAATCTACTAAAACCGAAGCCAGGACTAGGAAACGAAAATAGCGAGGGGTTTAAGCCTCTTACACCTCCTAAGCTAGTTTCGATGAAGGATCCTGAAGAATTGGCCAAGGCCGTTCGTCACCTGAAAGAAGAATAAGTGAGGGCTGAGGCGGAATCGGTGATCTTATTGGAAGGTACATTTCGCCGCGCATGCTCGCTGACTAAACTTTGGGAAGGGTGAAAGCTATTGAACGAGCGTAAAGCTTCTCAATTGGAAACTGACGAGCTATGGGAACTGTGGAAAGAACACAGAGACCCTGATGCCAAAAAGAAGCTGATAGAGAGTTATCTCCATATTGTTGATTATGTATCCAGTCGTTTGGCTGTGGGATTACCCAAGAATGTATCCAAAGATGATTTAGCCAGCAATGGGGTTATGGGACTAATTGATGCGATTGAGAAATTCGACTACAAACGAGGATTGCAATTTCAGACCTATGCGTCCTGGCGTGTGCGTGGTGCGATATTAGATTCATTACGCCAAAGTGATTGGGTACCTAGATCCGTTAGAGAAAAAGCTAAAAAAATCGAGGACGCTTATCAACAGCTGGAGCAGAAGCACTTAAGGTCAGTTAGTGACGAGGAAATGAGCCAATACCTTAATATTAGTGAACTGGAATTTCAAAATATGTTGCAGGATGTGGCTGTGATGTCACTTTGCTCACTGGAAGATCCGATTCGTGAAGAGGAATCAGAGACCCGAATGTCCATACTGGTGGACGATAAAGCTAAGAATCCGGATAGCAAGGTAAATGAATTCTACCTGCGCGAAGCGCTCACCAAAGGTATTGAGAAATTAACGGTGAAAGAAAGGACCGTTGTGTCCCTTTTATATTATGAAGATTTATCTTTAAGTGAGATTGCTGAGGTCATGTCGTTATCTCCTTCAAGAATTTCGCAGTTGCATTCCAAAGCTATTTTGCGGCTGAGGGGAACGCTCGAGAAGAACCGTGATCTCCTTATGCAGAACGATTAACCGTTAGCGGTGACAAGGGGGAGCAAAATTTGATCGGTCAATATGCTTTGAATCAGTACTTGAGTATAACTTTTTCGGAGGACAAAGGGATCGCGTATTTGCAGTTCTCCAAAAAGGATGAGAATTTTTCCTGCTCATCTACAGAACTGGAAGCCTTCCTGCACAGTCACAATATTCGCTACGGTATCAAGAGTGATGTTGTCGAACGTATTTGTAGTCATCCTGAGGAGTTTTTTTGGAGTAAAGTTCCGATTGCTGCTGGTTATCCTGCTGCGCATGGCACGGATGGACGAGTTATGCTTACTGTTGATCTGGAAGAGGACCGCAAACCGCTTGAGAAAGCGGATGGTAAGGTCGACTATAAGGACTTGGTCCGGCTTCGTAATGTGCTTAAAGGAAAGTTAATAGCTAAAATTATCCCTGCCCAGCCTGGAAAGTTAGGGATGACTGTAACTGGTGATGAGCTTGCTTTCAAGGCTGGAAAGGAAGCTCATTTTAAAATCGGGAAAAATGTACTCATTGATAATGATGGCACTTCGATGTATGCAGCGATTGATGGGCTGGTCACGTTAACTGATAACGGGAAAATCAATGTGTTTCCTGTATATGAAGTGAATGGTGATGTGGATTACAGCACTGGAAATATTGATTTTGTAGGTACAGTCGTCATACGTGGGAATGTCCTTTCAGGCTTCACTGTAAAGTCTGCCGGTGACATTCGGGTTGTAGGCGGCGTTGAAGGTGCAGAGTTAATCTCTGGGGGCTCCATTGAAATTACTGGTGGAATTATCGGATATAACAAAGGCCAAGTTACCGCTGGGAAAAGTGTGAAGGTTTCTTTCATTCAAGATGGAAACGTAACCGCTGGGGAAGATGTAATTGTTTCTCAGAGTATTATGCATTCCAATATACGCGCGGGTAGAGATGTTATCTGTAACGGCTCTAAAGGTTTGATTGTGGGTGGAATCGTTCAGTCTGGAGAAAGAGTTGTAGCAAGAACTATAGGTAACACCATGTCCACTGCGACTGTGATTGAGGTAGGCGTGGTTCCAGAGCTTAGAAATGAGATTAACGAACTTCGTCAAGAGCTGCGGCAGCTGCTGGAGAACGAGGATAAAACCTCTAAAGCTTTGTATCTATTAAATCAATTAGCTACTAACGGTCAGCTCCCTGCGGATAAAGTGGCGCTTCGCGTCAAATTAAATGCTACTAAACAATCCCATCAACGTGAAGAAAAAAGAATTAAAGAACGGGTGCTAGAGATAGAAAGAATGTTAGAAGATACAGGTAGAGCGAGAGTTGAGGTTATCAAAACCATTTATGGCGGTTCAAAGATCATGATCGGCAGATATACCCGATTTGTTAAAGATCCTACGGAACGGGTTGTGTTTATTTACAGTGATGGGGATATATCTTTAACGCCGTACAATTAATCGGGCGGGCAGCATTTGCGGCCGGCCATTACTTGTGAGAGAAGGGTTAAGATGAGCCTTAAACCGGTGGAACTGCAAATTGCTTTGCCTCGCACCACGGAGGCGGGCAAGATCCAGAATGAATCTCAGCAACGTCCTGCTATCGACCAACATCAATTGGCTGGCCAAAATGTTAAACAAAGCCAGGAATTGGCCATGCGAAGCACAGAAGTGGATGAGTCTTCTGAATCCGCTTTACGTGATGGCGGTGGAAAAGGCAATCAGCATTCAGGTGGCAATTCTTCTTCAGATAAACATTCGAACCCGCCTGCAACCCGTGATGCCGAGCATCCTTACAAAGGACAACGTATTGATCTAAGTCTTTAATAAGAATCTACATGAATCTACATCTGATATGTAAAAGGAGATAAGGCACTTGCAACCATGGGTTTATATTGTGCTAGTAGGTGTCGCCGCTATTCTTTATGCCCTTTTACTTCCCGCACGTGTTAAGGAAGGAAAAGCTAATCAGCAAAGCCTCAAAGAAACAGAGGCTGCGCTTGAGCTATATATGGCAGACATAGAGCGCGAGAATGAGGAACTGGTACAATTAGTTAGTAGTATTAAACAACAATCGCAAACTCATCATAATGTACTGCAGGGACAGGTTAATGAATTACAGAGTCAAGTGGTAGAGTTGCAGAACAGCTCTTTAAAGCTAGAAGCACGAGTGGCCGAGGAAGAAAAGAGTTTGAAAGAACTTGCAGTGTCGGTTGAACAAGGTTCGAAGGTTAAAGTTGGTGTTAACGAAGATCCGTCTCTCCCAGCAGAGATGAGTTCAGTGTCGCCAGATGTGAAAGCGAAACCTATTAGTTCGATAAAATTACGTTACCCAAGATTGTTTGAACTGCATGAGCAGGGCAAATCGATAGACTCCATTGCAAAGACGGCTGGACTTCAGCGAGGGGAAGTGCAACTGATTCTGCAACTTGCCAAACAGGAGGAATCGGTATGATTAAGAACCGTTCATTCTTGTTCGGGCTAGGCACAGGACTAATTACTGGCGCTTTATTACTTCAACTAATGATCTCCGGTGGAGCGGCTCCACTTACCAAAGAACAAGTTCTACAGGGTGCGGAGAAATTGAATATGAAAGTCATCGATGAAGCTGCAGAACCTTCCTCGGGGGAAGCTGAGAATGATAATAAAGAGGAAGTCACAGAGACCGGGGGGCCGACAGCAGAAAGCAAGGAGAACGTCAGCCCCTCTGCGCCGGCTGTTGCAGCCTCCCCCACGCCGGCAGTGTCACCTACAACGCCTGAGAGCTCTGATAAAGCCATTGCGCCGAACAAGCCATCTACGCCTACTAACGGCAAGGTTGAGCAGCCAAAGGTCACTCCAAAGGCCAGTGCCGCTCCAACCGCTGTAGCTCCTGTAACGCCTAAAGTCACAGCAAATGCTAGTGTTTCTGTTCGAATTCCATCTGGCAGCACATTGACCGCAACAACAGATATTTTAGCGAAGGCTGGTGTCATTAAAGATAAGTCTACTTTTCTAGAGGCTGCAAACAAACGTAAGATTAATACCAAAATTCAATCCGGTTCTTATAGCTTTAATAAGGGAGAAAGTATTGACTCGATAATAGAGAAATTAATAACTTTAAAGTGATCGTTGCATACACTGAGATAATATGGTATAGTAATTGACGGTGTTAAAACACACGCCGGTTGATTTCGACAAGGGGTGCTTTCTTCTGAAGAAAGTCTTGCTGAAAGATGACGCATGGCGGAGGAGACACACAATAAACCAAACTTAGGAGGTGTGTGAAGATGGCAGTAATCTCCATGAAACAGCTTCTAGAAGCTGGGGTACACTTCGGTCACCAGACTCGTCGTTGGAACCCAAAGATGGATCGTTATATCTTCACTGAAAGAAACGGAATTTACATTATTGACTTGCAAAAAACAGTCAAAAAGGTAGAGGAAGCTTACAACTTTGTAAAAAGCGTCGCTGGTGACAACGGCACAATCCTATTCGTAGGAACAAAGAAACAAGCTCAAGATTCCGTAAAAGAAGAAGCAGAACGTTCCGGTATGTTCTTCATTAACCAACGTTGGTTGGGCGGAACTCTTACTAACTTCCAAACTATCCAAAAGCGTATTGATCGCTTGAAGAAATTGGAATCTTGGGAAGAAGACGGTACTTTTGAAGTACTACCTAAGAAAGAAGTTATCCTTCTTCGCAAAGAGAAAGATCGTCTTGAAAAATTCTTGGGCGGTATCAAGAATATGAAAGGTCTTCCAAGCGCGCTGTTCATCATTGACCCGCGTAAAGAGCGTATTGCAGTTGCAGAAGCTCGCAAATTGGGTATTCCAATCGTAGCTATCGTTGATACTAACTGTGATCCAGACGAAATCGACTACGTAATTCCAGGTAACGACGACGCTATCCGCGCTGTTAAATTGTTGACTGGTAAAATGGCAGACGCTGTTGTTGAAGCTCACCAAGGCGAAGACACAACTACTGCTTAAGTAGCGACTAACACATACAAGAACTTAAATGAAAAGGGTGGTTGGCAGGTGGATAACCTCTCACTGCCCTTTTTTTAGGATAAAGGCCTTGAATAATGTAAGAAAACGACAATTACCTGGAGGGAATAAACAATGGCAGTTGATGCAAAAGCAGTAAAAGAACTTCGTGAAAGAACAGGCGCTGGTATGCTTGATTGTAAAAAAGCGCTTGAAGAAGCTAATAACGATATCACTAAAGCAGCAGAATTGCTTCGTGAAAAAGGTCTGTCCGCAGCAGCGAACAAAGCAGGGCGTATTGCTACTGAAGGCGTTGTAGAATCTTACATCCACGCTGGCGGCCGTATTGGTGTACTTGTAGAAATCAACTGCGAAACTGACTTTGTTGGTAAAACAGATTCCTTCAAGGAATTTGCTCGCGATATCGCTATGCAAATCGCTGCAGCAAACCCGCGTTATGTTCGTCGTGAAGAAGTTCCACAAGAAGATGTTGAGAAAGAAAAAGAAATCCTGAAAGCTCAAGCTTTGAACGAAGGTAAGCCTGAGAAAATCATTGAAAAAATGGTTGAAGGACGTATTGGTAAATATTACGAAGAATATTGCTTGCTTGAGCAAACTTTCGTTAAAGACCCTGACAAAACAATCTCCCAATTGTTGAATGAAAAAATCAGCACCATCGGAGAAAACATCTCGATCCGTCGTTTTGCTCGTTTTGAACTTGGCGAAGGTTTGGAAAAGAAAGTGGATAACTTTGTTGAAGAAGTTATGGCACAAGTTAATCAATAATAGTTTCATCATAAATGTGAAGAATTGAATAAAGGCAAGCATCAGAAGAGCGGAACACGTACACGTAGTGTTCCGTCTTTTGCAGAAAGTGAGGGTATACATTTGGAACAGCCGGTATTTAAGAGAGTAGTCCTTAAGGTAAGTGGAGAGTCTTTGGCAGGACAAAACGGATATGGTATTGATGCCGACATGATTATTTCCATCGCTGAACAGATCAAGGAAGTTGTAGAACTTGGCGTTCAGGTTGCGATTGTTTGTGGCGGGGGGAACATTTGGCGCGGGATCGCGGGCAGCGCAAGCGGCATAGATCGCGCTACTGCAGATTATATGGGCATGCTGGCAACAGTAATGAACTCACTTGCACTGCAGGATGCATTGGAGCAAATCGATGTGCCAACAAGAGTACAGACTTCGATCTCGATGCAGCAAATTGCTGAACCATACATTCGTCGTCGTGCGATTCGCCACTTGGAGAAGGGCCGTGTTGTTATTTTTGCAGCAGGCACAGGTAACCCATTCTTCTCAACAGATACTACTGCAGCACTTAGAGCGGCAGAGATCGAAGCAGAAGTTATTCTGATGGCGAAAAATAAGGTTGATGGAGTATATTCTGCTGATCCGTTCAAAGATAGTACCGCTGAGAAATTCGAACAGCTTACTTATATGGATGTTCTGAACAAAAACCTCGGTGTTATGGATTCAACAGCTTCATCTTTATGCATGGATAACAATATACCGCTCATTGTATTTGCCATTACAGAACAAGGCAATATCAAACGTGTCGTTCTCGGTGAGAAGATCGGAACGATTGTTAAAGGGAGTGTAGATTAATGCCACAATCGGTCAAAAAAAATGCTGAAGAGCGTATGGAAAAAGCGATTTCATCGCTAAAACGTGACTTGGCGACATTACGTGCAGGACGTGCAACAACATCGCTTCTCGATCGTATTCAAGTTGAATATTACGGGGCACCTACTCCAATTAATCAGCTGGCCAACATTAGCACTCCGGATTCCCGGACACTGTTGATTCAGCCGTGGGACAAAACATCGATGTCTGATATTGAACGGGCGATCATGAAATCCGATATCGGATTGACACCTGCCAATGACGGCACCATTATTCGTCTTTCTATCCCTCCGCTGACTGAAGAGCGTCGGACGGACTTGGTTAAGCTGACTAAGAAATTTGGTGAAGAAGCGAAAGTTGCGATCCGCAACATTCGCCGTGATGCCAACGATGATATTAAAAAGATGGAGAAAAACGGTATCTCTGAAGATGAGTCCCGTGGCCATCAGGAAGTCATTCAAAAAACAACGGATAAGTTCATAGCCGAAGTTGACAAAGTGCTTGTTTCCAAAGAAAAAGAGATTATGGAAGTTTAATGATATTCAAGAGACTGAAGGCCCCTCCGTTAATGGTGGGGTTTGTCTCTTTCTGATAAGAGCTTGGAGGAAACGGAAATGATCAAACGGATTCAAGCGTGGCTGAGCCGTAAAGACAGGCAACAGTCAGTCGAGATTTCACCGGATAACATTCCCCGGCATGTGGCTGTGATAATGGATGGTAATGGACGCTGGGCTAAACGGCGCGGCTTACCGCGCGTTATGGGTCATCAGAACGGCATGAAGGCTGTCAAACGTGCTACGATCGCTGCAGACGAATTAGGTATTAAATACTTAACGATGTATGCGTTCTCGACAGAAAACTGGATACGCCCGAAAGAAGAAGTCGATTACTTGATGCGTTTGCCTGGGGAGTTTCTGGCGATTGAGCTTGATGAGCTAATCGAGAAGAATGTTCAAGTACGCATGATGGGTGACGCTGACGCTTTACCTTCATATACCCGTAAGGCTATGGAAGAGGCGGTAGCTCGAACAAAAGAGAATACTGGATTGATCTTAAATTTTGCTCTTAACTATGGTGGACGCAATGAAATAGAAGGCTGTATGCGCAGTTTAGGGAAAGATATCCAAGCTGGTATATTGTCGCCAGAAGAAATTACATCAGAGTTGATTAACAACAGACTATTAACTGCTGGTTTACCCGATCCTGATTTGCTGATACGTACAAGCGGAGAAATTCGGCTTAGCAATTTTATGTTATGGCAGGTTGCCTATAGTGAACTGTGGTTTACTGATGTGTACTGGCCTGAGTTCGACAAAGAGCATTTGCATCAGGCCGTTGCTGAATATCAACGACGAACACGCCGTTATGGTGGACTGAAGTAGCTTGTTAGGAGATGGAACCTTTGAAGCAGCGATTGATTACCGGAATTGTTGCCGGAATATTATTTTTAGGGTTATGTGTACTGGGAAACTGGCCGTATCAGGTTCTGCTTATTGCTATGGCTCTTATAGGTTTTTATGAATTTGTCAAAATGATAGGTATTTCTACGCTTTCCGGTACTACTGTTCTGGGTTACGCAGCTATTCTAAGCTTCATGATCCCATGGAATTTGCTTGGTGTTAATGAGCCGTTGTCCTGGGAGCAAGGGATTTGGATTCTGCTGTTATTGTTCCTTCTGGTCACCGTTTTTACTAAAAATAAATTAGATATTCGAGTAACAGCCTTGCTGTTTACTGGTATTGTATACATTGGAATGGGCTTCTCTTATATGGCCGTGGCTCGTGCATCGGATGACGGACATGGTTTGTTCTGGACTTTTTTGCTCCTGTTCTGCATTTGGGGCAGTGATGCGGGGGCATATTTTGTAGGCAGAAGCTTTGGCAAGAACAAGCTCTGGCCGGCCATCAGTCCTAACAAAACGGTGGAAGGTGCTGTTGGCGGGGTACTGATCTCGATGCTTATTTCTATCGTGTTTGCGCTGCTTGCTCCTGAACACTTGACGATAGGACGAGCATTGCTTATTGGGCTTTCTTGTGCGATATTAGGACAGCTTGGAGATCTTGTGCAGTCAGCTTATAAACGTGCGTATGGCATTAAAGACTCAGGTACACTTTTGCCAGGGCATGGCGGTATTCTTGATCGATGTGACAGCTGGATTATCGTATTTCCATTCGTACATATTGTAATGCTTATGCCTTACTATTAAACGAAGGGAGAGAGAGTATAACTATGAAAAAAATAAGTGTTCTAGGTTCGACGGGTTCGATCGGCACTCAGACTCTAGATGTCATCGCAATGCACCCAGACTCTTTTGAAGTAGATGGCTTGGCGGCCGGAACAAATACAACATTATTGCTGGAGCAAGTTCGTCGTTTTAACCCGCGTAGAGTCTCTGTGGCAACGAAAGAGCTGGCAGATGAGATTAGATCCAGCCTACCTTCTGGTATAGAGCTTTACAGCGGGAATGAAGGGCTTGTTGAAGTGGCGGCTGGCGGCGATGCCGAAATGGTCGTAACGGCTGTTATGGGGAGCGTAGGGCTTCAATCAACACTAGCGGCAATTGAAGCTGGCAAACATATTGGACTCGCCAATAAGGAGACATTAGTAACGGCCGGACATTTGGTCACTAATCTCGCTAATCGTAAGGGAGTTAAGCTGTTGCCGATTGATAGTGAGCATTCAGCTATTTATCAATGTCTCAATGGCGAGAACATCTCAGATATTGCCTACATTACTTTAACAGCATCCGGCGGCTCATTCCGCGACTTCACGCGTGATCAGCTTAAGGATGTGACGGTAGAAGATGCGCTTCGTCATCCGAATTGGAGCATGGGCGCGAAAATAACGATAGATTCTGCTACAATGGTGAACAAGGGCCTAGAGGTTATTGAAGCGCATTGGTTATTCGGTCTTCCGTATGAACAAGTGAATGTGCTGCTGCACCCGGAGAGCATCATTCACTCTTATGTTGAATTCCGTGACAGCAGTATTATTGCCCAGCTTGGCAATCCCGATATGCGTGTCCCGATTCAATATGCACTTACTTATCCAGCTCGTTGGGAATCTCCGGCACAGCGGTTGTCGTTAGCTGAGATAGGACGTTTGACCTTCCGTGAAATGGACTTTGAACGTTACCCTGCACTGAAGCTAGCGATAGATTGTGGAAAAGCTGGTGGAACGGCGACTACAGCTTTTAATGCTGCGAACGAAATAGCTGTTGCTCGATTCTTGAGTCATGAGATCTCGTTCCTGCGTATTGAGGAGATTATCGGAGAAGTGCTAGATCGTCATAATAACGAGCATAATCCGAATCTGGAACAAATTGAATCCTGTGATAGACGTGTTCGAGAACTGGCAGCTACGCTGTAGAACGTAGAAAGATATCCTTTTCAAAATATAAGAAAGTATAAGTTTCACTTTATACATTATCCTTATATTTCTCGCGTAAACGCGTACCGTCTCCTTAAGGGACACCGATGGCGTTATTGCTTGACTGGAAATACTTACTTTGCCCTAAAAATAGGTTGGGACAGTTGATTCTCTTGTGCCTGATCGGAGAATAATGATAAATTAAGAGGACATACTTCGGTCTTACACCTAAAGGGGGATGATACGTTTGGAAATGGTTCAGGTCGTTTTTTTAACGGTGCTCATGTTTTTTGTACTTGTGACTGTACACGAATGGGGTCACTATTATTTTGCCAAACGCGCCGGTATTCTCGTGAGGGAATTTGCTATCGGTTTCGGTCCGAAACTGTTTTCTTATAAACGGAATGAGACTCAGTTCACTCTTCGCTTACTGCCTTTTGGCGGTTATGCCCGTATGGCTGGTGAAGATCCTGAGATTGTCGAGATAGGTTCTGGACAGACCATTGCGGTAAGGCTCGGACAAGACAATAAAGTTAAAAATATTTATCTGGATGCACTAGACACCCGTAGAAATGTTATCCGTGGTGAGGCGCTGAATACCGATCTCGAGGATAAATTGCAGATTACCTTAGATGTGGACGGAGAAGTTACTACTTATGATGTTCATCCGCAAGCGATGATGATTAAAGGGACGCAACAGACACAAATTGCACCTAAAGATCGTCAATTCGGCAGCAAGACCGTGGGTCAGCGTGCGTTGGCTATTGTTGCGGGTCCTGTGATGAACTTTCTGTTAGCTTTTGTACTCTTCGCCATCCATTTGCAAATGGTCGGTATTCAAGTTGAAAATCCTACTTTTGTTAAGATTGGCGACGTCTCCGAAGGAATGCCTGCGCAAGAAGCAGGACTCCAAAAGGGCGACATCATTGTCTCCATCAATGGTGAGAAGATCGGTGCTGATTACCAAAAAATGATTAGCTTGACCTCGGAGTCCAAAGGGAAAGAAATGAACTGGACGCTGCAGCGGGGCGAGGAAACCCTTAACGTTACGCTAGTTCCTCGTAGTATGGAAGGGCAAGAAGGCGGTAAAATAGGCATCACTCCTGAGCTGCCTACTCGTAAAGCTGGTTTTGGCGAGACGATAACAGGTTCAGGAAAAGCTATGGTCGATACGACAGAAGCTATCTTTTTGGGCTTTAAACAATTGATCAATAAATTCAATATGGATGATATTGGAGGTCCGGTTCGTACGTTTGAGGTAACCGGTCAAATTGCTCAACAAGGTATTCAGTATCTTACATACTGGGCCGCTATTTTGAGTCTATATCTGGGAATATTTAACCTCTTGCCGATTCCGGCACTCGATGGAAGCCGTCTGGCATTCCTAGGTGTAGAGGCACTGCGTGGCAAACCTGTGGATCCGGGTCATGAAGGCATGGTTCACTTTGTAGGTTTTGCACTGCTATTTTTATTAATGATTGCTGTTACGTATAATGATATTTTACGTTTGATCAGCGGCTAATTTTCTTCGGGAGGCATTCCATTACATGGCAAAAGATAAACAATTCGTTACGGAAATCACGCCGCAAAGCGAGGATTTCTCACGCTGGTATATTGATGTTATTAAAAAAGGAGACTTGATGGATTACTCTCCTGTTCGTGGCTGTATTGTATTTAAGCCAGAAGGCTATGAAATATGGGAGCATATTCAGGAGGAAATGAACCGTCGCCTCAAGGAAACTGGGCATCGAAACGCTTATTTTCCAGTGTTCATTCCAGAGAGTTTCTTTCAGAAGGAAAAGGATCACATTGAAGGCTTTAATCCAGAGCTGCCATGGGTAACAGAAGCGGGTGGTGACGTACTTGAGGAACGTCTCGCAGTTCGTCCTACTTCAGAGACCATGTTTGGCCACATGTACTCCAAATGGATTCAATCTTATCGTGACCTTCCTGTACTTATCAATCAATGGGCGAACGTGGTTCGTTGGGAGAAACGTACATTGCCATTTATCCGCACTACTGAGTTTCTTTGGCAAGAAGGGCATACCGCGCATGAGAATGAAGCGGAAGCTCGTGAAGAAACTATGCGGATGCTGGATAACTACCGTGATTTTGTCGAGACCTATCTTGCCATTCCGGTTATTACCGGACAAAAGACACCTTCCGAGCGTTTTGCCGGTGCGGTAGATACGTATTCTATTGAAGCGATGATGAAGGATGGACGCGCTGTTCAGGCTGCTACTTCACATTACCTCGGCACCAAGTTTGCCACAGCTTTTGAGATTCAATATTTAAGCCGTGACAATAATTTGGAGTATGTACACACTACTTCATGGGGCTCAACCACTCGCTTGATTGGCTCCCTGATTATGGTGCATGGAGATGACCGCGGTCTTGTTCTGCCGCCTAAGGTAGCTCCAACGCAAGTTATTATGATTCCTATCGGACCTCCTAAGACCCGCGAAGCTGTGATTGGGCGGACGGACGAGCTGTTCAAGGAATTGAAGAATGCTGGCGTTCGTGTACGTGTGGATGATCGTTCAGATGTTACCCCAGGCTGGAAGTTTAATGAATATGAAATGCGTGGAGTGCCAGTACGTTTGGAGCTTGGACCACGTGACATGGAGAATGGCGTCTGCGTTCTCGTCTCACGTGTCACCGGTGAGAAGAAGGTTATTCAACAGGAAAACCTCGTAGAAGAGGTTCAAACAATGCTTGAACAGGTTCACAATGAAATGTTCGAACGTGCGCTGAAATTCCGTGAGGACCATTTCTATTCTGTAGATTCCTTGGAGGAAATGAAAGCTTCGATGGACGAAAAACGTGGATTTGCTCTAGCGGGATGGTGTGGTTCCGAAGAATGCGAGTCCAAAGTTAAGGAAGAGACAGGTGCGGGTAGCCGCAATATTCCTTTTGATCCAGCGGAGACTAAGCAAGTCTGCATATGCTGTGGCCAACCAGCCAAGCATACTGTGGTTTTTGCAAAGGCATATTAATCTTTAGGCACCGATCAACAGTCTTGTAGTATTTTAATTTAGCTTCTGGCGAGAGGAGTCGGCGGGCCGTAAGAACCCAATGCTTTTTGAACCCAGAAGCTTTTTAAAATATAAGAATTTATAGGTTTTCGCTATAAATTCTTATATTTTTACGAGAAACAGTTGTCGTCTTTAAAAGTCGACTACATCGTTTCTTCTTATCATATTGTACTTTCACTGTATATCATGGATAGTTTTAACTGGGTTATTAAAGGTGGGAGGAAAGCATGGAACAAAACCAGGAGAGAAGAAAAAGGTTCGAGCTCTTGATGAAGCAGGGTGAAATTCCACCTGCAATCATGGACCCCTACTTTTTGGATGGGTATATAGAACGTGTTGAGATCAGTCGTGGCAACCGGGACTGGCAAATCGTTATAGCGAAAGATAGTCTGGTTCCAGCACAGGTATATCGGACATTTTGCCTTAGAATGCGTGAGAAGCTACAGCATATAGCTAAAGTAAGCTTTTTGTTCATATATGATGAGAAGGTTAGCAGAGCGGAGCTTGTCCAGGAATATTGGGGACTGTTTCTGGAGTGGGTACATCGGGAGATTCCATCGGTAAACGGCTGGCTGACCCGCTCCTCACAGGAGCTTAAAGAGGATACTTTAATGTTAACGATGAGTGATTCCACTTCGATGGAGTTAGCTCGCAAAAAAAGCATCGATGGAGCAATTATTAAATTTTATGATAAGTATTTCGGTCTCTCCTTAAAGGTTAAATTACTAATGGCGGAGAACGAAAATAATAATGTTGAAGCATTCGAAGAATTTCAGCAAAAGCTTCAGCAAGAACAACGCGAGATCGTTGAGCAGATGATGACTGCTGTGGAAACAGAAGCTCCTGCTGATGATAGCGATCCTAATGAAGTAATTAAGCTTCAAGTGGGGTATGAAATTAAGGAACAGGCCGTGCCGATTCTTGAAATTCAAGATGAAGAGAAGAAAATTACAATTCAGGGTACCATTTTTGGTCTGGATCGTAAGGAGCTTCGCAATGGCAGTACCTTGTTCACTTTCAGTCTGACCGATTTTACGGATTCTCTACAAATGAAGATGTTCGCGAAGACTAAAGATGATCTGAAGGTTATGAGTCAGCTAGCTAATGGCAAATGGGTAAGAGCACGCGGGAAAGTAGAATATGACCGTTTTATGCAGATTCCTGAGCTCGTGATGATCCCTTCGGATTTAACGGAAGTTAAGGCACCGCCTGCGCGTAAAGATACAGCTCCTAAGAAACGGGTGGAATTCCACCTTCACACTACGATGAGTACGATGGATGCGGTCACTCCGATCACTACCTATGTCAAAACAGCTGCCCAGTGGGGGCATCCTGCGATTGCGATTTCTGATCATGGCGGCGTTCAGGCTTTTCCTGATGCAAACCATGCAGCTCATAAGCATAAGATAAAAATGATTTATGGCGTGGAAGCTAATGTTGTAAATGACTCTGTGAATATTGTCGAGAACGCTCAGCCTTTGGACTTGAAGACAGCTACCTATGTAGTGTTTGATATAGAAACCACGGGTTTATCGATTACCCGCAATAATATTACGGAGCTGGCGGCCATTAAAATGTGCGAAGGCAAAGAAGTAGACCGTTATTCTACTTTTGTTAATCCGCATGAGAAAATCCCTTATCATATTCAGCAATTGACCAATATTACGGATGAAATGGTTAAGGATGCTCCTGATCTTGAGCCAGTACTGCGTAAGTTTGTTGAATTTGTGGGTGATAGTATCCTTGTAGCTCATAACGCCAGATTTGATATGGGTTTTATTCAGGCCTCGTTACGTAAAATAGGTGAACCTGTGCTTCCGAATCCATCTCTTGATACGCTTGAGCTCGCGCGGTTACTATATCCAAGCATGAAGAATCACAGGCTGAACACATTAGCCGATAAATATAAAGTTCTTCTGGAAAGCCATCACCGTGCGATTGATGATACCATAGCACTCGGCGGTATATTAACAGGATTGCTCGCAGATGCTGAAAAGATGAAGGGCATGACCCGCCTTGATCGACTAAACGATTATGTGGGTAATGATCTTTCGAACACACGACCGTTCCACTGTAATATTTATGCACTAAATCAAATAGGGAAAAAAAATCTCTATAAGCTCATTTCCATGTCACATACGGAATATTTCAAACGTGTACCTTGTATTCCGAAATCCAAGCTGGAAGAGCATAGAGATGGACTGCTCGTGATTTCGGGTTGTGAACGTGGAGAGTTTTTTGAAGCAGTACTTAACAAAACGACTGAGGAAGCCATGGAGGTTGCTCATTTTTATGATGTGCTGGAGATTCAGCCATTGACCATGTACATGCACTTGGTGGACAAGGGCTTTGTAGCAGGCCCTGATGAGCTTCGCGATGTAGTCCGGAAGGTTTGCGAAATAGGGGAACAGTTGAATAAACCTGTTATCGCAACGGGGAATGTGCATTATCTTGAACCCCGGGACAAGCTGTATCGTGATATTACGATTAATGGGATCACGGGCTTTAGTCCGCTTAAAGACCAACGCAAACCGGATGCACACTTCCGCACAACAGATGAAATGCTGTCTGAATTCGAATTTCTTGGTGCTGAAAAAGCGATGGAAGTCGTTGTCACAAATACAGTTGAGCTGGCGGAGCGTTTTGAAGAACTGGAGCTATTTCCAGATAAGCTATTTACACCAATTATTGACGGGGCGGACGAAGAAATTCGCGAGACCTGCTACAATACTGCCAAATCCATTTACGGTGAAGAGCTGCCTGAGGTAGTTATTGCCCGTTTGGAGAAAGAGCTTGCACCGATTATTAAATACGGGTTCTCTGCCAACTATTTGATTTCTGAACGTCTCGTTAAAAAGTCAAATCAGGATGGGTATCTCGTAGGCTCACGGGGTTCCGTAGGTTCTTCTGTAGTAGCTACATTTCTAGGAATTTCAGAAGTTAATCCTTTGCCTGCGCATTATATTTGCCTTAACCCCGAGTGTCGCCATAATGAATGGTTCCTGGACGGTAGTGTGCGGAGCGGATTTGATTTACCAGATAAAGTCTGCCCGGATTGCGGTCAGAAGCTCAAAGGTGAAGGCCAGGATATTCCGTTCGAGACCTTCCTTGGATTTAAAGGGGATAAAGTCCCCGATATCGACTTGAACTTCTCAGGGGAATATCAGCCGAATGCACATAACTTTACCAAAGAAATGTTTGGTGAGAAAAATGTATTCCGTGCCGGAACGATTGGTACCGTAGCTGAGAAGACAGCCTTCGGATTTGCAAAAAAATACGAAGAACTTCACCAGAAACGTTGGCGTGGAGCTGAAGTTGGCCGTCTGGCGGCTGGCTGTACAGGCGTTAAACGTAGTACGGGACAGCATCCGGGTGGTATAGTCGTTGTTCCAGACTATATGGAGGTAGAAGATATTACGCCAGTACAATTCCCGGCGGATGATGTCAATGCTGAATGGAAGACCACACACTTTGATTATCACGCTTTTGACGCGAATTTGCTGAAGCTTGATATTCTGGGTCATGATGATCCGACGATGATGCGGATGCTTCAGGATTTGACAGGTGTTGATCCAACTTCTATCCCGATGAATGACCCGAAAGTAATGAGCATGTTTAACTCTACAGATGCACTTGGAGTAAGACCTGACGAAATCAGATCACCGGTTGCGACCTATGGTGTGCCCGAAATGGGTACCAAGTTCGTACGTCAAATGCTTATTGAGTCGAAGCCGTCCAGCTTTGCTGACTTACTGCAAATATCAGGTTTGTCTCATGGTACTGGAGTTTGGCTTGGTAACGCTCAAGAACTTATAAAGAATAACACTTGTAACATTAAGACCGTTATCGGTTGTCGTGATGACATCATGCTCTTCTTAATTTATAAAGCGGGAATGGATGCGAGCTTGGCCTTTAAAATTACCGAGAGTGTTCGTAAAGGTAAAGGTTTGTCTGACGAATGGATCGAGGAAATGAAAAAGTGCAAGGTCCCACAATGGTATATTGATTCTTGTCTAAAGATTCAATACATGTTCCCGAAGGCGCATGCTGCTGCATACGTAATTTCTGCAGTACGTACCGCCTACTTCAAGCTGTATCATCCTATTGAATATTATGCGACTTATTTCTCTGTACGTGCAGCAGATTTTGATATTGAATTGTGCTGTAAGGGGTATGAAGCCATCAGCCGTCAGATCGTAGAAATTGAGCAAAAAGGATTTCAAGCTTTGCCTAAGGAAAAGGCTATGTTGCCTGTCCTTGAGATGGCTTTGGAGATGACGGCACGTGGGTTTACATTCAAAAACATTGATCTTTACCGCTCAGAAGCGAATAAGTTTATTGTTGATGACAAGAGTTTGATTCCTCCGTTTTCTGCTTTAGCGGGAATTGGTGAGAATGCTGCTATCAACATAGCTGCTGCGAAAGATGCTGGCGAGTTCCTGTCTATTGAAGATTTCCAGCAGAAATCAAAGGCAAGTAAGACGGTTATTGAGCTGCTGACCGGCATGGGCTGCTTCCGCGGCTTACCGGAAAGCAATCAACTTTCCCTATTTTAAAGGCTTTAACAACACTTATTTCATGGCTAGAAAAGAGTGCTCCAAAGGGGGAGTCAAGGGCTAGCACTTGTCAGTCCAGTTTCCCTATGGTATAATTTCTTTGGTAATAATGAGATAAGTCCGTTGTGTAAAGAGTGGGGAAACCCACTCTTTATCTTTGGTATATAGCAAAAGACAAGTTCGTGGAGGTAATTTTCTTTTGAGCACACCCAAATCTAAAATTAAACAAACGGTAGAGCAGATGCTCGGGCCCTATCTCGACGACAATGGTTTCGAACTGGTGGACGTTGAATACGTGAAGGAAGGCTCCAATTGGTTTCTGCGTATATTCGTAGATAAAGAAGGCGGCATTGATATTGATGACTGCGGGATCATTAGCGAATATTTCAGTCAGAAGTTAGATGAGAATGATCCTATTCCTGAGGCATATTTCCTTGAGGTTTCCTCGCCGGGAGCAGAGCGTCCTCTCAAAAAAGCTGCGGATGTAGCTAAAGCGGTAGGTAAGGACGTGTATGTGACTGTTTATGAGCCGATTCAAGGACTCAAAGAATTTGAAGGTCGTTTGCTCTCGTTCGAGAACGAGGAACTGCTCATCTCCGCGGGCAAAAAAGAACATGTAGTACCGTACGCCAAGGTCGCAAGTGCGAGATTGGCCATTATTTTTTAACGTCTTGAAAGGGGGGCCGGAAATTCATGAGTATGGAGTTTATTGAAGCAATGAATGAGCTGGAGAGGGAGAGAGGCATCAGTAAAGATGTGCTGTTTGAAGCGATTGAAGCGGCGCTGATCTCTAGTTATAAACGTAATTTCAATGCAGCACAGAACGTGCGTGTTGACATGAATCGCAATACAGGTGTCATTAAAGTGTTTGCCCGCAAGTTAATTGTTGAGGAGGTCCTGGATACAAGGACTGAAATCTCATTGCCGGCAGCCAGAGAAATTAACCCGCATTTCCAGCTGGAAGATATCGCTGAGCTTGAAGTGACACCGCGTGATTTTGGACGTATTGCCGCACAGACTGCTAAGCAGGTTGTAACTCAACGAATTCGCGAGGCAGAGCGTGGACTTATCTATAATGCTTTTATCGACAAAGAAGATGATATCGTTACTGGACTAGTTCAACGTCAAGATATGCGGAACATTTACATTGATCTTGGTAAAATCGAAGCGGTTCTTCCGCTTAGCGAATTGATGCCAGGTGAAAAGTTCAAACAAAGCGAACGCATCAAGGCTTATATCACAAAAGTTGAGAATACAACAAAAGGTCCGCAGATTATGCTCTCCCGCAGTCATCCTGGATTACTGAAGCGTCTGTTCGAGCTTGAAGTTCCTGAAATATTTGACGGTGTAGTTGAGATTCGTTCTGTAGCCCGTGAAGCTGGCTTCCGCTCGAAGATTGCTGTGTATTCCCGCAATCCAGAAGTAGATCCCGTTGGTTCTTGCGTAGGTCCAAGAGGCACACGCGTTCAGACCATCGTTACTGAGCTTCGCGGTGAGAAGATCGATATCGTCCGTTATTCTGATCTGGTGCAGGAATATGTTGCGAATGCACTTAGCCCTTCAAAGGTTCTTGAAGTTCAAGTCTTTGAAGCGGAGAAGATGGCGAGAGTGATCGTTCCTGATTATCAATTGTCACTGGCTATCGGTATTAAAGGGCAAAATGCACGTCTTGCCGCTAAACTTACCGGCTGGAAGATTGATATCAAGAGTGAAACTCAAGCGGAGCAGGAATACGGCAGACCGAAATCTTCTATTGATGAAATGCATCAGGATTCCGTCTCCATAGATTAATTAACCTGCTTGACGGGAGGCGTTTGTTATGAAACAAAAAAAGGTTCCGCTGCGTAAATGCGTTGCTACCCAAGAGATGATGCCTAAAAAAGAGCTGATTCGTGTGGTAAGAACGCCTGAAGGTGAAGTGCTGATTGATCTGACGGGCAAGAAGTCAGGCCGTGGTGCTTACATATGCGGCAAGCTTGAATGCTTTCAGCTGGCACAAAAGAACAAAGCACTTGACCGTGCATTGAAATGTCAAGTGAGTCCTGAAATCTACGCCCAGCTAGCCCGGGAGTTTACTTCCGTGGAAGAGCAGTTTCTAGCAGCAAAGGATAGTGAGGATAATGAGTAAGGCGCTTTCTTATTTAGGGCTTGCCATGAGAGCAGGCAAGATAGTCACCGGTGACGAGGCTGTACTCAAAGCTGTACGGTCTTCAGAGGCGAAGCTGGTCGTTCTGGCAGGTGACGCTTCAGATAATACCCAAAAAAAGTTCCGTGATAAATGCGGAACTTACGATATTCCACTAGTAATCGCATTTCACCGGGATGAACTCGGTGCAAGTATTGGTAAAGACCAGCGTGTAGTACTGGCCATTACGGATAAAGGATTCGCGGAAATGATCTCCAAGCAACTCGGAGATACTGTCGGAGGTGGATTTATTGACTAAAGAAGAGAACAAAGATAAATTGCGCGTGTACGAATACGCCAAGTCACTAAACATGAGCAGTAAAGAAATTATTACTATTCTGAAGCGTTTGAATGTCCCTGTGAATAATCATATGAGTGTCATGGAGAATGGATCCGTGAACAAAGTTGAACAGTTCTTTAAGGATATCAAATCAAACGCTGCAGCCAAGCGGGATACCGGCACCAGCAGCCGGCCGGTAACAACCGGTGCGGTAACAGCCGAACCTCAAAGTGCTCAGAATGCCAACAAAAATCAACAGGAAAAGCAGGTAGGTATGAACAGTAACCAAAACAACAACCAATCGACGACGTCCCCAAGGCCCCAAAGCGGACAAGATTCCCGCAGAACACAAACAGGTTCAACGCAGAATGCACGTCCGCAACAAAGCGGTGCTCCACGTACTAACAGTACTAGCAGTACTAGCAGCAGCCGCCCGCAAGGCAGCACTACTGGCGGCAATCGCCCACAAGGTAGCAATACCGGTGGCAGCCGCCCGCAAAGCAGTAATACTGGCGGCAACCGTCCACAAGGTAGCAATACCGGTGGCAGCCGTCCGCAAGGCAGCAATACTGGTGGTAGCCGCCCACAAGGCAGCAACACTGGTGGAAGCCGTCCACAAGGCAGCAACACAAGTGGCAGCCGTCCGCAAGGACAAAGCAGTGCACCACGCACTGACAGCCGTCCACAAGGTCAATCTGGCACAGGCGGAGGTTTCACACGCGGTGATGACAGAGGTCCTAAAAAGAACACAACTGGTGGCAGACCGAATAATAATCAAAGACGTTTCGATGATGGTAAAGGTGGTAACTACCGCGGTCGTGGTGGTAAGAATGGCCGTGGCAAGAACCAGCCAATGGTACACCGCGAGAAGATCGATAACACGCCTAAGAAAATCATCGTTCGTGGCAGCATGACCGTTGGTGAAACAGCGAAATTGCTTCACAAGGATGCTTCTGAAGTAATCAAAAAGCTGATTTCGATGGGTGTTATGGCTACTATCAACCAAGAACTTGATATCGACACCATTTTGCTGCTCGCTGCTGAATTTGGTGTAGAAGTAGAAGTGAAGATTCCTGTGGACGAGGACAGCTTCGAAACAGTGGAAGAGAATGACAATGAAGAGGATCTTCAGACTCGTCCTCCAGTAGTTACTATTATGGGTCACGTTGACCATGGTAAAACTACACTACTTGATGCTATTCGTTCGACCAATGTGACGCTAGGCGAAGCCGGCGGAATCACTCAGCACATCGGTGCTTATCAAGTCGAAATCAACCAAAAGAAAATCACGTTCCTTGATACACCTGGTCACGAAGCATTTACTGCTATGCGTGCTCGTGGTGCACAGGTTACGGATATGACAATTATCGTAGTGGCTGCTGATGACGGTGTTATGCCTCAGACCGTTGAAGCTATTGCACACGCTAAGGCTGCTGGACTTCCGATTATTGTCGCTGTTAATAAAATCGACAAACCGGGTGCAGATCCTGATAAGGTGAAGCAAGAGCTTACAAGTTATGAACTTGTTCCTGAAGAGTGGGGTGGAGATACCATCTTCGTTAACCTCTCTGCGAAACAACGTATTAACTTGGAAGAACTGCTGGAAATGATCCTGCTCGTAGCTGAAGTTAATGAGTACAAAGCGAACCCTGACAAACGGGCACGCGGTACTGTTATAGAAGCTGAGCTTGATAAATCCCGTGGACCAGTTGCTCGTATACTCGTTCAGAACGGTACGTTGAAAGTCGGCGATGCCTTTGTAGCAGGTAACTGCTTCGGACGTGTACGTGCGATGGTCAATGATAAAGGTCGTAAGATCAAAGAAGCTGGACCATCTACTCCAGTAGAAATTACTGGTTTGACTGAGGTGCCACAAGCTGGCGATCCGTTTATGGCTTTTGAAGACGAGCGTAAAGCGCGTGCGATTGCTGATAGACGTTCTACTTCCCAACGTCAATCTGAGCTGAATACGAACACCCGTGTAACTTTGGATGATCTGTTCCAGCACATTAAAGATGGCGAGATCAAAGACCTTAACGTGATTATCAAAGCTGACGTACAAGGTTCAGTCGAGGCGCTTAAAGGATCCTTGGCTAAGATCGAAGTGGAAGGCGTACGCGTGAAGATCATTCACAGCGGTGCTGGTGCGATTACTGAATCCGATATTACGCTTGCAGCAGCATCGAATGCTATCGTTATCGGCTTTAACGTTCGTCCAGACGCACAGACCAAAGCAGCTGCTGAGCAAGAAAAAGTAGATGTTCGTCTGCACAACATTATCTACAACGTAATTGAAGAAATCGAAAGTGCCATGAAAGGTATGCTCGATCCTATCTATAAAGAGAATGTTATCGGTCACGCCGAAGTTCGCAGTGTGTTCAAAATCAGCAAAGTGGGTACCATTGCAGGATGTATGGTTACTTCCGGTAAAATTACCCGTAATGCTGAAATGCGCTTGATCCGTAGCGGAATCGTAGTCTTCACAGGTAAGGTTGATACTTTGAAACGTTTCAAAGATGATGCCAAAGAAGTGGCGCAAGGTTATGAATGTGGCATAACTTTGGAACGCTATAATGACGTCCAAGAGGGCGACATTATCGAAGCGTTTCTTATGGAAACTGTAGAGCGCTAAGCGAAGAGGTGAATATAGATGTCTAAAATTAGAGCAGGACGAGTGGGCGAGCAGATCAAGAAAGAGCTTAGTCAACTTATCCAAAGCGGTCTGAAAGACCCTCGAATCGGTTTTGTAACTGTAACTGGCGTAGACGTGACTAACGATCTATCGCAAGCCAAGGTATACCTAAGCGTGTTCGGGGATGAAGAGCAGAAGTCAGACTCGCTTAAAGCGATTGAGAAAGCCAATGGTTTTCTTCGCTCAGAGCTTGGCAAGGCCATTCGCCTTCGGCATACACCGGAGCTGATCTTCAAGTTCGACGAATCTGTCGCTTATGGCAGTCATATTGAGAAGCTTCTTGGAGAGCTTCATAAGAACGATTAGAAATAAGTGATTAAAGTGGGGTTCAAAATAGCGTTATGCTATTTTGAACAACCTTTAAAAAGGAGACGGCGAATGCAGAGCTATGAACAAAGTCTCCAGCAGACCCGTGCGTTTCTGCTGGAACACGACGATTACCTTGTAGTGTCGCATGTTCAGCCGGACGGAGATGCAGTCAGCTCCACCCTTGCGGTGGGCTGGCTTCTCTCATGTCTGGGCAAAAAATATACTATGCTGAATGAAGGACCGATCCCGAAGCGAATGGAATACCTATGGCATTCGGATGAAATCATCAATATGGCCTCTAGTGAACCGCCCCGTCAATACAGCAACGTCATCTGTGTGGATTGTGCGGATTTTCAGCGAGTAGGGCTGACAAATCGCTATTTTGCGAATGAGGCTTTTATCCTGAACATTGATCACCATCCAACAAATAACGGTTATGGATTCGTTAATTTAATCAAACCGGATGCAGCTGCGACAGCGGAAATTTTGTTCGACCTGCTGAAGACATTCGAGATCGAATGGGATATTGATATCGCCACAGCTATATATACGGGTCTGTTAACAGATACCGGTGGTTTTCGTTATACCAACACATCACCAAAAGTAATGGCAGCTGTATCTGAGCTATTATCCCTTGGGGTTAACGGTCCTGAACTCGCTGAGACATTGCTTGAAGAAATGACGCTGCCACAGGTTAAAATATTAAATAAAGCCTTAAATACGCTGGAATTATCTCCTGAAGGAGATATTGCCTGGCTATATGTTACACCCGAGCATATGATCGAATGTGCTGCTGCTAATGAAGATTTGGAAGGAATCGTAAACTACCCTCGTAATATTCGGGGCGTGGAAGTAGGCATTCTTTTTAAAGTTATTCACGAACATGCGGTCAAGGTTAGCCTGCGTTCTGCCGGTAAAGTTGACGTGGCTGCATTGGCGCAAACGTTTGGAGGCGGCGGTCATACCCGTGCTGCAGGTGCGCGTATAGAAGCTACGCTTGAAGAGGCAATAGCTCAGGTGCTTGAGGAGGTAAGACGTCATTTATGAGTGAATTAGAAGGTGTTCTGGCGGTTTATAAACCGGCAGGCTTCACTTCACATGATGTTGTAGCCAAGGCACGTCGGATTCTCGGCATGAAACGAATTGGTCATACGGGGACACTAGATCCCCAAGTGACTGGTGTATTGCCGCTTTGTCTGGGACGTGCGACTCGCGTTGTGGAGTATATTCAGGAGCTGCCCAAAGAATATGTGGCAACACTGAGACTGGGGGTGTCCAGTGATACAGAAGACTTAACTGGAACCATTACGGAAACTGTTGATGAGGTTCATGTAACTGAGGAAGAGATTCTTGTAGTGCTTGCCTCTTTCAAAGGCGTAATTTCTCAGGTTCCTCCCATGTACTCTGCGGTGAAAGTGGACGGCAAACGTCTTTATGAATTGGCTAGAGAAGGCAAAACCGTTGAACGGAAAAGTCGCGAAGTAGAGATTTATGAAATCGAAATGACGGATATGACTTGGGAAGGTAATCATCCCGACATCACTTTCCGGGTATTATGCTCCAAAGGCACGTATATTCGTACACTTTGTGTAGATATCGGTCGTGCGCTTGGACTGCCGGGTGTAATGGTGAAGCTGGAGAGAACAATGTCGGCAGGAATTTCTGCCAGCCATTGTTTATCCCTTGAGGATATTGCCGCGCACAAGGAAGCCGGAACATTGGAAGATCATTTAATCGCTGCTGATGAGGCAATTTCGCATTTGCCTAAGCATACCGTTATGGATGAGAAGAAGAAGGCAGCACTGCAGGGTCAACGTTTGTCTTCGCGGTTCATTGCTCCAGAAGTGAAGACAACAGGTCAAATTCGGCTATACGATCTTCAGGGATTGTTTCTTGGCATTTATGAGCTGGAAGAGACAGGTGCTATTGCCCCAGTAAAGGTGTTTGCACAAGCTTAAATCAATTTTACCAAGTGAATTGTAGGTGAGAAACAGCGTGAGAACCGTAACGTTAACCTATCCGATGTCGCCGGAGACTGCTGCCGAATGGGCACAACCTCAAGTGGCTGCTCTAGGGCAGTTTGACGGCCTGCATCGTGGACATGCCAGCGTCATTACATCCGCTGTAGCCTTAGCCCGTAAACAAGGTGTGCCGGCTGCAGTCCTTACATTTCATCCTCATCCCAAAGATGTTATGGGTAAGGGAGATTATGAAGGGTACTTGACGCCACCCTTTGAAAAGCAAGAGATTCTTGCGAGCATGGGTGTCGATATCCTGTATGTTGTTGAATTTAATGAGCAGCTTTCCCGGGTTAGTCCACAGAATTTTGTCTCTGTTATGCTTTTACCGCTACATATTGTAACAGCAGTTGTTGGCTTTGACTTTCGCTTTGGCTACCAAGGTGAAGGCGATGTTGAGATGCTTCGCAAACTGGGTGAAGGTGTTATGAATGTGGAAGTTGCTCCTCCTTTTCTGCTTGAAGGTGAAAAGGTTAGCAGCTCCGGCATTCGTAAAAGTCTCCAAAATGGAGATCTGGGGCTGGCAAACTCCTGGTTCGGACGTTGCTATCATCTGCGTGGTGAAGTGGGGCATGGTGAGAAGAGAGGCCGCACAATTGGTTTTCCAACTGCCAATTTGAAGCTCAGTGATCATTTTGTCATTCCGACCAAAGGTGTATATGCGGTCCGAGTCTTTTATAAGGATAAAGTTCTGTACGGGGTTATGAATGTGGGTGTTAAACCAACCTTTCATGAGGGTGTGTTAACTCCGAGCTTTGAGGTTCATCTTTTTGACTTCGAGGGTGACCTGTATGATCAAGAGCTTAAGGTAGAATTGGTATCTTACATTCGTCCAGAACGGAAGTTTGACTCCATTGGAGCATTGATTACTCAGATTGGCGAGGATGCAGAAACCGCGAAGAAGATTCTGGAGTATAAGTTATAGTCATCCCGGACAAGCCGTTTACTTTTGTTAATGGAGATGCTATACTAAGTAACGTTGCTGGCTTACAGCATCATAACCTTAGCTTGGTTGCACGTTCTCACCGACGGTGACGAGGCTAGTGGCGATTATATTGAAGGAGGTGAACAGGATGGCATTAACTCAAGAACGTAAACATCAATTGATCGACGAGCACAAAACTCACGAATCCGATACTGGATCCCCTGAGGTGCAAGTTGCTATCCTAACGGAGAACATCGTTAATTTGACTGACCACTTGCGTACGCACAAGAAAGATCATCACTCCCGTCGTGGATTGTTGAAAATGGTTGGACAACGTCGTAAACTTCTGGCGTATTTGAAAAACAAAGACATCAGACGTTACAGCGCCCTGATCGAAAGACTGGGATTGCGTCGTTAATTTTCCATAAGATTACTCTTAAAGCAGCCTGGTTGTATACCGTATGTCCTTCTCGGAGCGACAGCGGGACAGCTGGGTTGCTTTTTGAAAATTTAGGGAAAACTTAATATTAGGATCGATGAGATTATTCGCAAAAACGGCGACTTTACTTTTCAGTAAGGCCCAGCCGTTTCTTCTTATATGCATACAGAATAGGCAGCCTCCCTTTGGGACAAGCCTTTCCAATTTATTTAGATCGATATGTGAACCTGCTATTTTAGACTGCGGGTCTACTACTATTCAAGGAGGTATTTATGGAAAAACGTGTAGAAATGCAGCTGGGTGGAAGACGCCTTGTGCTGGAAACGGGCCGCCTGGCTAAACAAGCAAACGCAGCCGTTATGGTGCGTTACGGGGATACTTCGGTATTATGTACCGTTACGGCTTCGAAAGAGCCTAAGGATCTGGATTTTTTCCCGCTTACAGTTAACTATGAGGAAAGATTATATGCGGTAGGTAAAATTCCTGGCGGATTTATTAAACGGGAAGGTAGACCGAGTGAGAAAGCGATTCTGTCAAGCCGTTTGACAGACCGTCCAATCAGACCACTATTCCCTGAAGGATTCCGTAACGATGTTCAGGTATTGAACATGGTAATGAGTGTGGATCAGGACTGCGCACCAGATATTGCTGCTATGATCGGTACTTCAGCAGCACTAAGTATTTCCGATGTGCCTTTTGATGGACCCATCGGCGGCGTTGCTGTAGGTCGGATTAATGGAGAGTTTGTGATCAATCCGGATATGTCTCAGCAAGCAATCAGTGATGTTTATGTGGTGGTAGCTGGAACGAAGGATGCAATCATGATGGTTGAAGCAGAAGCGAACGAAGTGACGGAAGATGTGATGCTCGAAGCGATTATGTTCGGTCATGATGAAATCCGCAAGATCGTTGCAACCATTGAAGAACTGGTTAAAGTGGCTGGTAAAGAAAAAATGGCTGTGAAGCTGCATACAGTGAATGCTGACGTGAATACTGAGGTCCGTGCATTTGCTGAGGCTCGTCTGGTGGAAGCCGTTAAAATAGCTGAAAAACATGCGCGTCAGGAAGCGATTGATGTCGTTAATGATGAAGCGGTTGCGTATTTCGTAGAGAAGTACATAGAAGCACCGGAGCTTCTGAAAGATGTTAAAGAAGTCCTACATGATATCGTGAAGGATGAAGTAAGACGTCTAATTACACATGATAAGGTTCGTCCAGATGGACGTAAACTTGATGAAATCCGTCCGATTGAATGTGATACAAGTCTGTTACCGCGTACACACGGTTCCGGTCTGTTTACACGTGGACAAACACAAATCCTTAGCGTTTGTACTCTTGGGGCACTAGGTGATGTGCAAATTCTTGACGGAATCGATCCTACTGAAACGAAACGTTTCATGCACCATTACAACTTCCCGCCGTTCAGCGTAGGGGAAGCTCGTCCGCTTAGAGCACCAGGACGCCGTGAAATCGGTCATGGAGCACTTGGAGAACGTGCATTATCCAAGGTTATTCCTAGTGAAACTGAATTCCCGTACACGATTCGTCTAGTATCAGAAGCGATTGAATCTAACGGTTCTACTTCCCAGGCAAGTATCTGTGCCAGCATTCTGGCTATGATGGACGCTGGTGTGCCAATCAAAGCACCTGTAGCCGGAGTAGCAATGGGTCTGATCAAAGACGGAGAGCATGTCTCCATCCTGACGGATATTCAAGGTATGGAAGATCATCTCGGAGATATGGACTTCAAGGTAGCTGGTACAGCAGAAGGTGTTACAGCTATTCAAATGGACATTAAGATTGCCGGTATCGACCGCAAAATTCTTCAGGATGCACTTCAGCAGGCTAAAGAAGGCCGTCTGTTCATCTTGGACAAAATGAATGAAGCGATCTCTGCGCCAAGACCTAATCTGTCCAAATATGCTCCAAAAATCATTATTATCAACATCAATCCGGACAAAATCCGTGATGTTATCGGTGCTGGTGGTAAGATTATCAATAAAATTATTGAAGAAACCGGCGTAAAAATCGACATCGAACAAGATGGCCGTGTCTTTATCGGTTCTTCAGATGAAGAAATGATCCAAAAGGCGCGTTCGATTATCGAAGGACTTGTGCGTGAAGTACAAGTTGGAGAAATCTATGTGGGTACAGTTAGACGTATTGAGAAATTTGGAGCATTTGTTGAACTAATTCCGGGTAAAGACGGATTGGTACACATTTCCCAATTGTCTACTGAGCGCGTAGCTAAGGTTGAAGATGTTGTAGCTGTCGGGGATACAATTACCGTTAAAGTTACCGAAATCGACCAACAAGGCCGGGTTAACCTGTCGCGTAAAGCGGTATTGACTTCGGAAACTGGAGCTAAAGCTTAAGTTTCGATTGTAGAGGTACCTTTTCTAAAGTACCTAATAGCATAATAAAAGGAGACAGAAGCGATTGCGTTCTGGCTCTTTTTTTATATGAAATAAAGTAATGTGCATCACTATCACGCCTCTGGCCTCTGTTCTTATGACATAAATTCCTCTTTTGTCTCATAGATTGGGACAAAGTGTCTTTGTATTCGTGTGGAACGGACTACAAGTCGTTTCTACCGGGGAGGAAGTCGTCATGAAGACGGAAAAAGTGGCTTTAGTGGTTGCTTGTATTGCGATCGTGATAGGAATTGGCAGCACTCAGGGACCGGTAAAGGACATGCTTGCGCAATTGAAGCCGCAGGATGACCTAGCTGTGTGGAAGGATATTTCTAAGGCGGAGAACAATGATCTTCGGACACGGATTGAGACCGCCGCAGCCAAGCTTAATGCCCCTCCAGTGAATGCTGTGGTTGATCGGGTATGGAAGGCGATTCCGGGTTATAACGGGCTTGAAATTGATGTAGAGAGTACATATCGGAATGCTCTTTTGGCACCAAAAGAACCTATAAAATTTGTGTATCGGCAGATCGAACCACAGATATCCCTGAATCAACTGGGAGCTGAACCCATATATCGTGGGAATCCGGCTAAGCCGATGGTATCGCTGATGATTAATGTGGCGTGGGGAAATGAGTACATTGTGCCAATGTTGGATGTTTTGGATGAAGAGAACGTTAAAGTTACGTTTTTTCTGGATGGGAGCTGGCTGAGTAAAAACCCGGAACTGGCTAAAGAAATGCTAAAACGCGGTCATGAGATGGAGAATCACGCTTATACCCACCCTAATATGAGTACTTTAAGTCGTGCGCGAGCTACTGTAGAAATTGAGAAGACACAAAAGCTGTTAAAGGAATCGCTTGGAGTCACTAATAAATGGTTCGCCCCCCCTTCTGGTGATTTCGATCAGGAGACCGTAGAAATTGCAGGCAGTTTAGGGCTCAAAACCGTACTTTGGACCGTGGATACCGTAGATTGGCGTAATCCGTCTCCTGAATCTGTGGTTGCCAAAATCACAAGCAAAGCGGAACCGGGCACTCTAGTCCTAATGCATCCCACAGCCGCATCCTCTAAAGCTCTGAAGGCCATGATACGTGGAATCAAAGCAAAAGGGTTACAGCTAGGCACAGTTAGTCAAACGCTCTCAGCAGAGCGGCTAATCCCCTCTAATGTTGAGTGAGAGATGTATTTCTGGTAGGATTATAGGCACGTGTAATTAAATTAGATAGAACATGGCTATTAGCCAGGAGGACTTGAAGTGGAAAAAATAGTGTTATCCAATGGTTTACGAGTGGTAATGGAGAAAATCCCGACCGGCCGGTCCGTTTCTTTCGGAATCTGGGTAAAGACAGGCTCTCGGAATGAACATCCTGGAAACAACGGGATATCCCATTTTGTAGAACATATGCTTTTTAAAGGAACGGATCGGTACAGCGCCAAGGATATTGCTGAGCAGTTTGACGCCATCGGCGGCAATGTAAATGCGTTTACCTCAAAGGAATATACATGTTATTATGCTAAAGTATTGGATGAGCATCTGCCTATCGCTGTAGATGTGTTAGCGGATATGTTCTTCCGTTCACGGATGGACGCTGAAGAGCTGGAGAAAGAAAAGAATGTCATCCTTGAGGAAATTTCCATGTGCGAGGACACGCCGGATGATCTTGTGCATGATTTGATGTGTGCTGCTGCCTACAAGGACCATCCGCTTGCGTATTCCATCCTTGGCTTGAAGGAACGGCTAATGGAGATGAAGCCGGATGATCTTCGGGCGTATATGAAGGAACAATACACGATTGAGAATACGGTTATAAGCGTTGCCGGCAACATTAGTGATGGATTGATTGAACTGCTGGAACAGCATTTTGGTTCTTTTGATAATCATGGTACAAGTGCTCCGCTGACTCCACCAGATTACTATGGAGAGCTCTTATTTCACCGCAAGAAAACAGAGCAGAATCACATCTGTCTTTCCTTACCAGGTGTCCGTTCTGGCGATCCCCTGCAGTATGCTATGGTGCTGATTAATAATGCCGTAGGCGGAGGGATGAGCTCCCGCATGTTCCAGGAAATTCGTGAAAAGCGCGGATTAGCTTATTCGGTGTATTCCTATCACAGCTCCCAGGCAGATTCTGGTCTGTTTACGGTCTATGCTGGAACAGCGCCCAAGCAAACAAAGGATGTCATGGAGTTAATCAAGGAAATGATGTACGAACTTGCTACCAACGGCCTCAGTGAAGATGAGCTGAGAAAAGGTAAGGAGCAGCTTAAAGGCAGCCTCATCCTTAGTCTCGAAAGCACTAGCAGCCGAATGAACCGTATCGGAAAAAATGAACTTATGCTCGGAAGACATAATACATTGGACGATATGATCGCCAAAATTCAGCTAGTGACGATGGACAATATCAACAGTGTGCTGGATCATATGTTCGCGGAGCCGCTTTCTTTAGCGATGGTAGGCTCATCAGATAAAGCTATTGCAAATGTTAGGAGAGATGATCTTGTCTTATTACGTACAAATCAATAAACTTGCTGGAAACGAGGATGTAAATCTTCCTTGTAAAATGTCGGAGCAAGCTTCCGGTTATGATCTTTATGCTGCCGTTGCGGGTGAAATTGTACTTGCACCAGGAGAGCGGGCATTAATTCCAACAGGGATTTCACTGGCTATGCCAGAGGGGCTTGAAGCGCAGATCCGTCCGCGTAGTGGACTGGCCTTGAAGCACGGGATTACCTGCTTGAATACACCTGGAACTATAGACGCCGATTACCGCGGAGAGATCAAAGTGCTCTTGATCAATCTGGGGCAGGAGCCTTTTGCTATCGCTCGCAATGAGCGGATTGCCCAAATGGTATTTCAAGCCGTTCCAGTGGTTAATTTGGTGGAAGTGGAAGAGTTGTCCGAAACTCAACGCGGAGCCGGAGGCTTTGGCCATACTGGCAAGTAAGATTGTTGTTACAATTCATTTAAAAAGCTTACGAATTCATGCCCAAGGCATGATTCGTGAGCTTTTTTTATTATGCAGAGTTAATTATCCAAAGTTTTAATTCTTCGATTGTTATACAACTAACTCCGACTTCCCCATCGAATAAACTCAGCATTGTCATTGGCGCTCTGCCACTACTCTAACCCTACCGTCAAAGTAAAGACGAAGCCCCTATCGGACCCCAGTGCTCTTATTTATAACAATTCTGCTTAATTCGGCTGTTTTCGGACCCCAGTGTCACTATTTGATCAAAAACACCTGATATCGAGCCTGTTTATATCGAATAAGAGCACTCCAGTCCGAAACTCCTCCTAAAAGGCAAAAAATACACAAATAGTTGCATCTCGGTCCTTAACTCATCAGCCGTAACCCGTAACCCGTAACCCGTAACCCGTAACCCGTAACCCGTAACCCGTAACCCGTAACCCGTTAGTTCATCATCAGCCATGCGTGCCGGGGATTTCATTTCCGCTCTTCACCCATTAACTATGCCCAGCATAAGATGCTTTATAGTCGATAGTGTATGTTGAAAGGAGCGTCATCCCTATGCTTACTGGCGTCAGGATCGTGTTCCTGGGCGGGGACGCGAGACAGCTTGAAGTGATTCGGAAATGTGTGGAATTGGATGCGACGGTAAGCGCTGCCGGGTTCGATAAGTGGGAGACCCCTAGCCCAGGGGTGAGCCTGGAACAATTGACGGTAGAGCTGCTGAGTAATGCAGATGTATTAGTGTTGCCTACGGTAGGCTGTGATGATGAAGGAAATATTAGTGCTCTATTTTCTTCTGAGCGTTTAACGATTCTGGAGGAGCATTTCACTGCGCTGCCATCCGATTGTTTAGTGTATACCGGTATGGCTAAAAGTTACTTGCACGGGATGTGTACCAAGCACTCACTGAAGTTAATCGAACTGCTTAATCGTGATGATGTGGCTATTTACAACTCTATCCCGACAGCGGAGGGAGCGCTGGTAATGGCCATTCAGAACACGGATTTTACGATTCACAGCTCGAAATCAATGGTGCTTGGTTTAGGTAGAACTGGGTTTACAATGGCTCGAAGTCTACAGGGACTGGGGGCCATTGTAAAGGTTGGTGTCAGAAAACAAGAACATTATGCACGTGCTGAGGAAATGGGCTGGAAGCCTTTTATGACCAATGAGCTGCTGCTTCACGTACCCGATGTGGATCTTATATTTAACACGATACCAAGTATGATCATCACCGCGCAGGTGCTCTCGCGGCTTGCGCCGCATTGCGTAATTATTGATCTGGCATCTGCACCAGGCGGCTGTGACTTTCGTTATGCTGAGAAACGTGGGATTAAGGCGATGCTGGCTCCAGGACTCCCTGGCATTGTAGCTCCAAAAAGCGCTGGGATTATTATGGCAAAGGCGCTGGTACAGTCGATTTCGGACGAGGCTTTAATCAAGGGGGACGAATAAAATGGATTGGCACGGAAAAACAGTAGGGTATGCGATCACTGGATCTCATTGCACTTTTGCTGAGGTAATGCCACAAATTCAGCGCTTCGTAGACGGGGGAGCAAACGTAGTACCTATAGTTTCTGCCTCTGTACTAGGAACAGACACCCGCTTTGGGACATCGCAAAATTGGTTAAAACAGTTGAAAGATATAACAGGGAATGATATCATTTCTACAATTGTTGAAGCGGAGCCGCTGGGTCCTTCCAAGCTGCTGGATGTGCTGACAATAGCACCTTGCACAGGAAATACAACGAGTAAACTGGCTAATGCCATGACGGATAGTCCCGTGCTAATGGCAGCTAAATCACAGATGCGCAACGGACGTCCACTAGTTCTAGCGATATCTACAAATGATGGATTGGGCCTAAATGCCGCAAATATTGCTAAGCTTCTGGTGGCTAAACATATTTATTTTGTACCATTCGGTCAAGATAACCCTGAGGGTAAACCTAACTCGCTCGTGGCACGCATGGATCTTATCCCGGAAGCTTGCTATGCCGCTTTGCAAGGTAAACAACTACAGCCGATGATCATCGAACGGTTTCATTCAGCATAGAAAATTGACAGAGTTCGGCTGATTTTGTTGTGGACAATAAAAGGGGAGATGCACCAAATGAGCAATGAGAAATGCCAAGATAACGTAGTGGAACCAGCTAAGTTCATTGCTATCAAAAAAATATAAGCAGTATTGCTACCGTCCTCAGGTTCGAGGGCGGTACAGCCATTTAACAACTTACTTAACGAATAAGCTCACGTACCGTAATCTTTTCACGAATGATTAGTGTGTTTGCTTTGATAATAATGGGGGAATTATACATGGGTATTCTGGTACAAAAATTCGGAGGAACATCGCTATCCACACCGCAAGCTAGAGAACACGTAATCCGCAATGTCAAAAGGGAGCTGGCAAGTGGCTATAGTCTTGTAATTGTTGTATCGGCTATGGGCCGTCGTGGAGAGCCTTACGCAACTGACACTTTGCTGGATTGGGCTGTGCAGAACGGAGATGCACTTCCAGACCGGGAAAAAGATCTCTTGATGTGCTGTGGCGAAATTATTTCAGCTACTACTCTATGTGGGCTGCTGGAGAATGAAGGCATCGCTTCTACAGTGTTAACGGGAGCTCAGGCAGGATTTCTGACAGATAGCAACTACGGTAATGCCAGAATTCTGGATGTGCGTCCGGAACGCATTCTCCGTGAGCTGCGTGAGGATAAGGTAGTTATTGTTACCGGGTTCCAGGGCCAGACTGAGGCGGGTGATTTGACAACTTTAGGCCGTGGCGGCAGTGATACCTCTGCTACAGCACTGGGTGCTGCTCTTCATGCTGATATGGTGGATATTTATACGGATGTTAACGGAATTCTTACAGCAGATCCACGGATCGTTGAAGATGCTAAGCCATTAACTTACGTTAGTTATACTGAAATTTGCAATATGGCTCATCAGGGAGCGAAAGTCATTCATCCACGTGCGGTTGAGATTGCTATGCAGGCACAGATCCCAGTTCGTGTTCGTTCAACCTTTTCAGAAGCTGAAGGTACGTTGGTTACGAATCCAGAAGGATTTAACGATATCCAAGCAGGGGGAATTGTGGATCGATTCGTTACAGGGATTGCTTATGTCAGCAATGTTACACAGATTTCTGTGGAATGCCCGGACGGTAACGGAACCGGAGTGCAGCTGCAAATCTTTAAGAGTATGGCAGATAACGGAATAAGCGTTGATTTTATTAATGTAACACCTACGGAAGCTCTTTATACGGTTTTTGATGACAAATCAGAGAAGGCTATTTCTGCTCTACAGCAGCTGGGTTTGCGACCTAAGAGTTTGTCGGGTTGTGCCAAAGTTTCTGTTATCGGGGGCGGAATTAATGGTGTGCCTGGTATTATGGCGCGCATTGTTGAGGCGCTTAGCTCGCAAAACATTCAAATACTACAATCCGCGGATTCGAATACAACGATATGGGTGCTTGTGAAAAAAGAAGATATGGTGCAGTCCCTGCGTTCGCTGCATGCTATGTTTGAATTGCACCGCTGACAAGGAGGAATTCAAAGTGGATTTCGGAAGATTAATAACAGCCATGGTAACCCCTTTTGATGGGGATGGAGAAATCAACTGGGATGTAACTTCACAGCTTGTCGATTATTTAATTGAGGTACAGAAATCAGAAGCTTTGGTTGTCTGCGGAACGACAGGGGAATCGCCTACATTAAGCGATGAGGAAAAGCTGCAGCTGTTTTCTTTTGTGCTGGAAAAGGCGAATGGACGTTGTAAAGTTATTGCTGGAACTGGCAGCAATAACACGAAACATTCCATTCAGCTGACGAAGGAAGCGGAGAAAATAGGCGTAGATGGAGTGCTTTTGGTCGTTCCTTATTATAATAAACCGAATCAGGAAGGTCTTTATCAGCATTTTTCCACGATTGCTTCAGAGACTTCATTACCAGTGATTCTATATAATGTTCCAGGTCGAACAGGTGTAAGTATGAGCGTGGCCACTACCCTGCGGCTTGCTGAGATTCCGAACATCGTTGCTACGAAAGAATGCGCGTCTGTAGATCAGGTAACACTTATTGCCTCTGATTGTTCAGATGATTTCCGTGTATATACGGGTGATGATGCCTCAGGTCTTGCCAGTCTGGCTGTCGGTGGATACGGAATTATAAGTGTATCTAGCCATGTGGTTGGTGCGCAGATGTCAGAAATGATTTACGCTTATACCTCCGGCAATGTTCAGCTTGCTGGAGAGATTCATCGCCAGCTGTTCCCGATTTTTAAAGGAATGTTTGAATGCCCACAACCGCTGCCCAATCCTTCAGCTGTAAAATATGCTTTAGGACTCAAGGGGATCCCTGTGGGCGGAGTCAGATTGCCGCTTATTTCGCCAACGGAAGCGGAAGCGGCTTTTATTGAAGCACTATTTCACTAAGAATTAATCATTGCTGATGTACGTTCTAAACCGGCTACTCTATTGAGGGAGCCGGTTTTTTCATTTATATTTTTTTTCTGAAATATTGAGGCGAATTTAAGGAAAGAATTTGGATACGAGGCGGATGACTTGTCTTTTGCCAAAAAAATCATGTATAATGATCTTAAGTGACTGGGTGCGGTTAAAATTAAATATGCGGTAATCTTCCGTCAATGTAATACATTGTGAGACAGGATAGGTCCCAAGATGAGTCTGTTTAAATAAATGACATGTCTTCGCGCGAGGGGCGCGACGGTGAATTTTGACGGCGTTTGTCCGCTTCAATATGAACTTTACTGCCCGGAATCGGGAGCTTTCGCATTGCGCATTTTACAGATTTCAGGAATTTCCTCGTCGATTGGAAGTTATTGGCTGTTTGAAAGAAATGTGTTCAGCGCCGCTGAAATAATCGAAGTTCGATATTTACCAATAAAAGTATGACGTCCAACATCATAGGAGGGTTAGATTCATTTGTCCAAAAAAAACAACAACGATAAATTGACGATTTTCGCATTGGGCGGAGTCGGAGAAATCGGGAAAAACATGTATGTTATTCAATACGGAGCTGACATTGTAGTCGTGGATTCGGGACTCAAGTTTCCGGAAGAGGATATGCTCGGTATTGACATCGTAATTCCTGACATCTCGTATTTGACAGAGAACCGTGACAAGGTAAGAGGTATTGTGCTTACTCACGGACACGAGGATCACATCGGTGGTCTGCCTTATGTCCTGAAGAATTTGAATGTTCCAGTCTATGGAACAAGATTGACTTTAGGTCTTGTAGAGAACAAATTGAAGGAAGCGAACCTGCTGGGTGACACCAAACGGATTCTGATCAACGAAGATTCAGAAATTCAATTGGGGAACTCACTTAAGGTAACTTTCTTTAGAACCAACCACAGTATTCCTGATTCCGTGGGTGTATGCATTGAGACTCCGGAAGGAAATGTTGTTCATACGGGCGATTTCAAATTTGACCACACCCCAGTCAACGGTCAATTTGCAAATCTGCATCGGATGGCAGAGATTGGCCAAAAGGGCGTACTTGCTCTTTTGTCAGATAGTACGAATGCTGAGAAACCAGGCTTTACCCCATCTGAGAAGAATGTCGGTATTGTGCTGGAAGACATTTTCCGCAAGGCTGAGCAACGTGTCGTTGTAGCAACTTTTGCTTCCAATGTGCACCGTATTCAACAAGTGGTTAATGCAGCAGAATCTACGGGTCGTAAGATTACAGTAATTGGCCGTAGTATGGTCAACGTTGTATCCATCGCTTCAGAGCTTGGATATTTGAACGTACCTGACGGAATGCTTATCGAACCGGAAGAAATGAATAGAATGGGAGCAAATCGTGTAGTTGTTCTTTGCACAGGCAGCCAAGGCGAGCCAATGTCTGCATTGACACGTATGGCACGTTCTAGTCATCGCAAAGTAGATATCCTGCCAGGCGATACCGTTATTATTGCGGCAACACCTGTGCCAGGTAATGAGAAGTATGTAGGCCGTACTATCGATGAATTATTCCGTCTTGGTGCTAATGTGATTTACAGCGGTTCCAACTCCGGCGTTCACGTATCCGGTCACGGTAGTCAAGAAGAACTTAAGCTTATGCTTAACCTGATGAAACCGAAATTCTTCATTCCGATCCACGGTGAATACCGCATGCAGCGCAAACATGCTTTGCTGGCAGAATCGGTTGGCGTAGAGCCACAGAACATTTTCATCACTGAAATCGGTGAAATTGTTGAAATCCAGGGCGGTGCCGCTCGTAAGGCTGGCAAAGTAACAGCTGGTAACGTATTGATTGACGGACTAGGTGTAGGCGATGTTGGTAACATTGTATTGCGTGACCGTAAGTTGCTGTCTCAAGATGGTATCTTGGTTGTCGTGGTTACACTTAGCAAGCAGAATGGTGCAATTGTTTCTGGACCTGACATCATTTCACGTGGTTTTGTTTATGTTCGGGAGTCCGAAGGGCTGCTCGACGAGGCTAACCGAATTGTATCCAGTACATTGCAACGCCTGATGAGTGAAAAAGTAAATGAGTGGGCTTCCCTTAAAACAAGCGTAAAAGATTCGCTGGGCCGTTTCTTATATGAACAAACGCGCCGCAGACCGATGATTTTGCCAATTATCATGGAAGTGTAAGGAGAGTTTCTCCTTCAATGAATATATAGCTAGGGCTGAGCCCCTTTTCCCCGGAAATATTGGACGGTTTCCACGGGAGAAGGGGTTTTTGTATGTTCATAAGCTGAAAATTGCATAATGCAGCACCCTGAAACGTCATACTAAGGATTGTTAGTAAGGCAACAGCAGACTAGAGCTGCATATAACAAGGGAGAGCTGCGAAGATGAATTACATCGAAGGATCAAATGGAGCAAAAAATGAGGAAGTTGTCCCAGGAGAAACTAATCCGAATCCTAATGAAAATATGCCGCCCACTACAATGGGAGCGATTAAGGAGCTTGGACAAACAGTAGTCCCAAGTGGAGAGCCTGATATTTTTTGCTTAACGATTATTGGTCAGATTGAAGGACATATTGTTATGCCTCCACAGAACAAAACAACAAAGTATGAGCATATCATTCCGCAGCTGGTGGCAGCTGAGCAGAATAAAAACATCAAAGGCCTGCTTATCATTTTAAATACGGTAGGTGGAGATGTAGAAGCGGGATTAGCAATTGCGGAAATGATTGCATCCCTCTCCAAGCCAACGGTAACCGTAGTCATTGGAGGCGGGCACAGCATCGGGGTGCCGATTGCAGTTTCCTCCACTTATTCGATTATTGCTGAAAGTGCAACGATGACGATTCATCCGATTCGAATGAATGGTTTAGTGATCGGAGTGCCGCAAACTTTCGAGTATATGGAGAAAATGCAGGAACGTGTCGTTAAATTTGTGACTTCCCATTCGCGTATTTCTGAAGAACAGTTCCGTGATCTCATGTTTAAGACAGGTGAGCTCAATCGTGATATCGGGACGGCTGTGGGGGGCTTGGATGCCGTTAAATATGGTCTGATGGATGAGGTCGGCGGGATCGGAGCGGCACTTGCGCATCTTAACCGAATGATCGGCGGGGATTTCTCAGCATCGACTCCAGGAGGGATTACGCAATGACACTGTACACAGTAGTTGCAATGGAACAGGTGTGGGAGGGGGCATTTAACAATTATGCCGCAACCCGAGAAGTTAGTGTGCAGGGCATGCTGATGCAGGTTGAACCGATGGAGGAAGGACGTGCGCGGATTGTGAGATTATTGGATTGTCCGCTGAACCGTTATCTAGATCCGGCGTTCTCTCCAGGTTCGATAATTACATTAACATAAAGATTCATTTTCTGACAAAAGAGAACATAGGTACGCCACGCCATTATATGGTATAATGTTGTTCCGGGGGTGGCTGGCGTGGCTAAACGAAAAAAGAAGAAGAAAAAAGCGCTGCTCGGCAGCGTTTTAAAATATGAAATATATGGAATTTTATTAATAACTATTTCCGTCATTGCACTGTCTGGTGAAGCAGCCGTAGGGCGCTCACTTTCAAGTATGGCGGGTTACTTATTAGGGAGATTTTATTTTGTGTTGCCGCTTATCGGCATTTTTTATGGACTTATGGTGATGATCCATCGAAGATGGCCTTCCTCGTGGAACAGCAGGCATACTGGCGTGCTTCTGCTTCTATTGTCTATGTGCCTTATGAGCACAATATCTGCAATGGAGCAGAAGCTTGGCCCGTTGTCTTTGTTACATCCTGGCAATGTAATGACACAAATACATAATGATCTTTCGGGATCACTTTCACCTGGCTCGAACGAAAGCAATGTCTATATGCTGGGTAAGGATATAAGCGGAGGGTACATCGGCGGGTTGGAGTATGCAGCGCTGTTATGGCTTTTTGGTAGTCTGGGCGCTAAGCTGCTTATGATCGTCATGCTGGCGATCAGCTTTATGCTAATTACCAACTTGTCCTATGTGGAGATTTTTACGCTTTTGCGAGTGCGCTTGGTTAAGTTTGTGGAGGGGATTCGTCTCCATGCTGCAAACCGTCCGAAGGCGGTTCCCGTAGCGGCCAGACCTTCTAGAGCCGCTGCTCCAGCTAAGGCTCGGCAGGTGAAGCAGCCTGTCTATGATGACGAGGAGGAAGAAGACGAAGACGATCGGTATTTGCCTAATCGCAAACAACCTGTCCTTATGAAAAAAATATCTGGCTGGTTCTCAGGCTCCACGCGTTCACAGGTGGAAGCAGATTCTGAGGATGACGATCAGGGTCCAATTGTGACAAGTGCTTCAACCGGTCCGATTATTTCGGGATTAACTCCAGATAGTCATGTAATTCCATTAGACGATATCGATCATGATTTTGATGATGCGGATCTGGATATTGAACCTGTGACGCCTATTATTCGTGACTTCTTTGAACATATCCGTTCAGAAGGGTTAAACGAAGAAGACCGGGAAGAGTGGAGTGAATTCTCACCCGCAGCTCGTGGTGAAGCAGCTAAACCTGCTGTAGCCGGACCTAATGCCGTTAAGCAGCAGCCTACGGATGAGTCTGAGGAGAATGTAAGCATAGACTTGGAAGGCCTGCTAGGTGCTTCTCCAGATGGAGAGATTATTCCTGCTCCTCCAGCACCACCGCCACCGAAGCCATATAAGCTGCCATCGTTCCGTCTTCTAGCCAAACCTAACAATGGTGGCAAAGCTGGAGATCAGAATGATTATATGCAGACAGCCCGTAAGTTAGAAGCAACACTTGAAAGCTTTGGGGTACGGGCTAAGGTGCTGGAGGTAGTAAGAGGCCCAGCGGTTACGAGGTATGAGATACAACCGGATATTGGGGTTAAGGTTAGCCGTATTGTAAATCTGACGGATGACATTGCCCTTGCACTTGCAGCCAAAGACATTCGGATGGAAGCGCCGATTCCGGGTAAATCTGCAATTGGGATAGAAGTTCCGAACTCTGAGGTGTCTATTGTTACCATGCGCGAAGTTATGGAAACACAGATTTTTCAGGAGGCTGAATCCAGATTATCGATTGCTTTTGGCCGTGATATTTCCGGCCAGACCATTATTGGCAATCTGGCTAAGATGCCCCATTTATTGGTGGCCGGTGCAACTGGCTCCGGTAAATCTGTCTGCATCAACGGGATTATAACAAGCATCTTATACAAAGCTAAACCTGATGAAGTTAAATTCCTCATGGTCGATCCTAAGATGGTAGAGCTGAATGTGTACAATGGAATTCCCCATCTTTTGGCTCCGGTTGTCACAGATCCAAAGCGGGCTAGCCTAGCTTTGAAGAAGATTGTTGTGGAAATGGAGAAGCGTTATGAGCTATTCTCCAAATCGGGAACACGGAATATGGAAGGTTATAATAAGCTAATGGCTGAGAATCCAGCGGCAATTCTCCCGTATATCGTTGTTATTGTGGACGAGCTTGCGGATTTGATGATGGTTGCAGCCAATGATGTCGAGGATGCAATTTGCCGACTTGCACAAATGGCGCGGGCGGCTGGAATTCATTTAATTATCGCTACACAACGCCCTTCAGTAGATGTAATCACAGGTTTAATTAAAGCTAATATTCCGTCCCGGATCGCTTTTGGCGTATCGTCCAATGTGGATTCACGTACCATTTTGGATATGCCCGGTGCAGAGAAGCTGTTAGGCCGAGGTGATATGTTGTTCTTGCCAATGGGCGCATCTAAACCTATTCGTGTACAGGGAGCTTTTATGAGCGACCAAGAAGTAGAGACTATTGTTCAATATGTCAGCAGTCAAGGTGAAGCCGAATACGATGAGTCCATCGTTCCTGAAGTGGATGATACAATCACAGAGGATCAGGAGCCGCAGGATGAATTATACGAGCAGGCCGTACAAATTGTGCTGGAGGCTAAACAGGCTTCAGTGTCGCTGCTACAGCGTCGTATGCGTGTCGGTTATACCCGTGCAGCCCGGTTGATTGACTCTATGGAGGCTCGTGGAGTCATCGGTCCTTACGAGGGCAGCAAGCCGCGTGAGGTGCTGGTGTCACTTGAGCAATATCAGCATAACAAGATCAGCTCCTAAGCTGGACAAGCCCGTCGAAACCTTCAATAGACAGTAAAAGAGATGGCCACTTTATGAAGTGGACCATCTCTTTTTTGTATCCTGAGTACTTATTTGACTCTTGGTGCAGCAAGCAAAGCTTCAACAATATAATCCAGTTGCACATTTAGAGAATAGATATCACTGTAATAACCTAATCCAAAATCAATTTCCATCAAACGGCCTTCTTTCACGGCAGGGATATTGTTCCAAATTGGGTTTTGGGTCAGATCAGCCATACCATCATAAGAGGAGCGGAAGATATAGTCACCGCTGTATTTGCCAAGGACTTCAAAGGATACGGATTCGCCATCCGCACCAGTCGCCGTATCTATTTTCTGTTGAATGATTTCCGGCGCCTTCATGCCTAAATATTCATAAATGATTTGCGAACCACGTCCGAATTGTTTGCTTGCCACAACAGCCATACTGTTGTCTTTTCCACCTTCCATGATGGATATTGTGTGATCCAGAATACCAGCTTCTTGCAGCTTTTGTTTGCTGTCTTCAACTTTTTTATGGAAATCAGTAAATAATTCTTTTGCTTGATCTTCTTTGCCTACGACTTGTCCAATAAAGGACACCCGTTCTTCTGTTGACATTTTTTCATACGGAACTAACACTGTTGGTGCAATTTGGTGGAGGGCTTCATAAGTTTCCTCTGACGGCACGATGATAAGATCAGGATTTAGAGCAAGGATTGCTTCAGGGCTAGCCTCAAACCAGGTGCCAAGCTTTTGCACATCTTTTAGCTCATCTTCAAATGCAGCACCCTCGGATACATCGGATACACCTATAGGTTTAATGCCTAGAGCCAGTACATCACCGAGCAAATAAAGAACTACGACTCTTTGTGGACTAGTGGGAACGGCAATGTCTCCTTTAACTGTGGAAATTATCCGGGTTTGTGCTTCGACAGCAGCTTTATCTGTATTTGCTCCTGTACTTGTTTCTGCTGAGGGGGTTGGTGTCCCATTGCTTGACGCATTTGAATTTGTGGTTCCCGTGGAACAAGCGCTTAACACTATGGTAAAGCATAATAACAGGGTGAGCAGTAATGATGGTTTGGCATTTCTAAACATTGGTAATTCCCCTTCTCCGTTATATTGATAATGATTATCATAATCAATATAACGGAGAGGTTGTGTTCGGGCAATGTCAATTTGTGCACCTTGGGATGGCATATCACGCCAACTGGGTTGGGTGATCAATTTATTTTTGTATCGGACAGGGGAGGTTCCGTAATATTTTTTGAACATTTTTCCTAGATAATAGCCATCAGGATAACCTACTGCAATTGCGATGTCATGCAAGCTCGCCTCAGTGTTCAGGAGCAGTATTTTCGATTTTTCCATGCGGATGCTGATTAAGTACTGAGCAGGGCTAGTCTGCAGCCGTGTTCTGAATAATCTGGATAATGTTCTAGGGCTGCTGTTTACCGCTTTAGCTAATTTTTCAAGAGAGAAGATTTCCTTATAATAAGTCTGCATTTAGCGAATTGCTTGATCTAGCGGATCAGGTTGTATTAACTGTGTTTCCAGCGTATGCAGCTGCCTAAGCAGCTCATAAATCCATTGATAAAACAGTGTTTTAACATGCAGCCGATCCAAAAGACCTGTTTTGCCCCAATCAGTAAACATGTTCTCCATCTTATCAAATAAGGGCAGTGGACTAGTAGGCGTAAATCCATATTGAAGATTAAAGGGATTATTGTGTTCCATAATTGCTTTTAGATTGTTGCGTTAGGCGAGTGAAAGGTTTGCTTTATATAAAATTAAGTAATACTCCAGTAGTTCCTCCGTGCGTAAAAATTGAATGTTCATTCCTTTTCCACCATGAAGGATATGAAAGTTGCCGATCTCGTGCGGGACCTCGTCAATCAGTATTTCGGCCTTGCCGTTTATGATCAATAAGAATGCGCTTGAGGGCAGCTGATAATGTGAATTCAGATCACTTGATCGTTGAAAAGTATGGCGTATATCAATAATTTCTATTAATGCGTGGTTCCACAATAAAATGTGGTCCTTTAAATTCATGATTAATATCAACTCCAACGTTTTCTTATTTCGATTATAGTTGATAATTATTCTCAATTACAATGAAACGCTATTACTTCTTTTTTAGTAATGCATAGGATGTCCTGACAGTCGTCATAATAACTTTAGCCATCCATGCAGAACTCACAAAAGAAAGGTAGAGCGAACCCCTATGAAGAAACATAAGTTGTGGATCTTTGCTTCTTTAACCCTTGCACTTGCTGCCGCGCCGTTTGCAGGAATGCTGCTCCAGGGTAATGGCATACTACAGACCAAGCAAAGTGCTGCTGCGTCATTTGTCCATGAACTAAATCATCCTGAAGAAGAGGCCTTGCCTGCCTTCAGCACGACTCCGATTAAACTCGGTTCTTCTGGTCAGGATGTTTATGAGTTGCAAGGACGTTTAAAACATCTGGGCTTTTATGAAGGGAAAATAGACAGTCAGTTTGGTCCGAAAACGAAAAATTCAGTAACGTGGTTTCAATGGAAGTTTGGAATGAAGTCTGATGGCATCGTAGGCGCTAAGACTAAGCTGAAATTGTATAACGCAACTAAGAACTGGAAGCCAACAGAGTCGGCTTCAGCAACCGGAAATAATACAGCAAACAACAACACCGGTAACAAAACAAATACAACCAATAATTCGGATTCAGCGTCTCTGTCTTCAGGGAATACGATGGGATTATCAGAAAATGATCTCAAAATTATGGCTAATGCCGTCTATGGTGAGTCAAGAGGTGAACCTTTCGAAGGACAAGTTGCTGTTGCTGCAGTAATCTTGAACCGGGTAAAATCTCCGAGCTTTCCAAATACGCCGTCTGGCGTTATTTTTCAGCCGGGAGCTTTTACAGCTGTAGCTGACGGGCAGATTTATTTGGAGCCAAATGAGCAGGCACGAAAAGCAGTGCAGCAAGCGCTGAATGGCTGGGATCCTTCGGGTGGATGTTTGTATTATTTCAACCCTAAAACGGCGACCTCCAAATGGATTTGGACTCGTCCACAGGTCAAGACTATCGGCCAGCATATTTTCTGTATGTAGATAAGTAAAGAAGTAAATCCAGAGAGCAACCGGGAAGAGGCATCCGGTTGCTTCCTTACTTTGGAATGGTTTAGAATGGTTATTAATTCATAAACATGTTAATGAGCAACTATCCACGCGGTAAAGGAGTTTTGGACTTGACTAATAATGTATTTCAGCATGGCAACGTTGCAGGTATGCGTATTCACGTGATGCCTACCAAGGCGTTCAAGACCTACGCCATCTCACTTTATGCCGGCGTCCCACTTAATGAGGATACGGTAACCCCTACAGCACTTGCTCCATTTGTGCTCCGCAGAGGTACCGCTTCTTATCCAGAGACTACTCAATTCCGCGAGCGTTTGGAGGAGCTGTATGGCGCTGGATTTGGTTTTGATATTTATAAAAGAGGCGATTATCAGATTGTTCAGTTTCGCATGGACACCATTAATGACTCCTTCGTGCAGAGTCAGGAGAGCTTGCTTGAACAATCCTTTGCTTTCCTAGGAGAAGTCCTGACCCGTCCGTTGGTGGAGGATGGAAGCTTCCGTTCCTCCTATGTTGCAACAGAGCGTGAAACAGTGCGCAAGAAGCTGGAATCTATCGTAAATGATAAGATTCGTTATGCTGCAGAACGCTGTATCGAAGAAATGTGCCGTAACGAGCCCTATCGTCTTCATCCACTGGGTCAAAGAGCGGATTTGGATCGGATTACTCCAAAAAGTTTGTACGAATCCTATAACTCATGGCTGGATGGAGCTATTTTGGATCTCTATGTAGTGGGAGATACGACTACTGAGGAAGTTGAAAAGCTTGTGCAGCATCACTTCGGACGCATTCAGTCGGAGGTGGGCTTATATAGCTCCAAGTTTGTCCCAGTATCCGTCAGCGAGGTACGGACGGTAGAGGAGAAGCTGGATGTCAGTCAGGGCAAGTTGAACATGGGTCTGCGCACATCAATTACGTACAAGGACGATACATATGCGTCCGCACTTATGTACAACGGAATATTAGGAGGGTATCCGCACTCCAAACTCTTCGTCAATGTACGGGAGAAGGCCAGTCTTGCATACTATGCTTCTTCACGCTATGACGGTCACAAGGGGATTGGAACGATACAATCAGGTATCGAAACGCAAAATTACAACAAAGCTGTTGAAATTATAGAGAAACAATTGGAAGAGATGAAAGCTGGCAATATCAGTGATCTGGAGTTAAGCCAGACCAAAGCCATGATCCGCAATCAGCTTTCCGAGATTCCGGATTCTGCTTTTGAGATGATCTCTTACGACTTCAACCGCCAGTTGTCAGGAAAAGAACGGACAGCGGATCAGCTGCTAGAAGAGGTGGAACAAATCGGTGCAGGGGAAGTAAAAGCTGCAGCGGAGACCTTTCAGCTGGATACGATTTATTTCTTGACAGGGAAGGAGGAATAGAGATGGAACAGATTCAATACGACAGACTTCAAGAGACCCTTTATCATGAGGTGATGGATAATGGGCTTCAGGTTTATGTATTGCCAAAACCAACATTCAAAAAAACTTACGCCACATTTGCAACTAAATATGGTTCTGTAGATAACCATTTTTATGTCGCAGGTGGAGAAGAGACCACTGTTCCTGATGGTATAGCTCACTTTTTGGAGCACAAAATGTTTGAAGAGCCAGAAGGCGATATTTTTGCCACTTTTGCCTCAAATGGAGCTTCAGCTAACGCCTTTACAAGTTTTGATCAGACGGTTTATCTTTTCTCGGCAACAGAGAACATAGAGACTAACCTTAGTACACTCGTTGATTTTGTACAACGACCTTATTTTACGGATGAAAATGTAGAAAAGGAAAAAGGGATCATTGGTCAAGAAATCAATATGTATGCAGATAATCCAGACTGGCGCGTGTACTTTGGCCTTATTGAGGCGATGTATTCGAAACATCCGGTTCGGATTGATATTGCCGGAACTATAGAGTCGATTAGTACGATTACGAAAGAAACACTGTACACTTGTTACAACTCTTTTTATCATCCCAGCAATATGCTGTTGTTCGTAGTGGGTGGTGTGGATCCGGAGAAGGTATTCTCCTTGATTCGCAGCAATCAGCAGGGGAAATCTTATGGTAAACAAGGTGAGATTAAGCGTATTTTTGAAGAGGAGCCGGAACAAGTCGCTACGAAGCGCTTAGAAAGCAAACTCGCAGTTTCGATGCCTAAGATTATGTTTGGATTTAAGGAAAAAGTTGATGGTCTTACAGGTGAAGCTGCGCTTAAGCGTGATCTCGCCACAAAGCTTATGCTTGATTTGCTGGTTGGCAGCAGCACAGCGTTGTACCAAAAACTCTATGATGAAGAACTGATCTCAGACAGCTTTGGCCATGAATTTAATAGTTCAGAACAATATGCTTTTTCAGCTATGGGTGGAGATACCAAAGACCCGGATTTGCTGCTAAAACGAATTAAAGAAGAAGTGGATCAGATCTTAAAGTCTGGCTTTGCTGATAAGGATTTCGAGCGGGCACGGAAAAAGAAAATAGGCGGATATTTGCGCATGCTGAACTCCCCTGAAAGTATCGCACATGAATTTACACGTTACCAATTCCGCGGTGGTGACCTGTTTGAAGTTCTGCCTATTTACGAATCGATTACTTTAGCTGAAGTGAATGAGCGTTTACATGCCCATGTAAATTGGGAGCAGCTCGCTGTTTCACTAGTGGTGAGTCCTTAAATGGCGCTTTTGGGAGAGAGCAACAAACCATTAGGAGAAATGACAGTTCTGGTGACAGGGGGCAGCGGGGGAATCGGTGGCGCCATTGCAGAACGGTTTGCTTCTGTAGGCATGAATATTGTTATTCACTACAAGCATTCACATGAAGCTGCTAATGATGTCGCTCGGCGTTGTATGGCCCTTGGAGCAAAGGTAATGACTGTAAATGCGGATATGAAGGATCGCAGTCAGATTGTACGAATGGCGGAGAAGCTTGAAAGTATTGGAATGCAGCCGGATATTCTTGTCAACAATGCCGGTAAATCTCATTATGGGATGCTGGCTGATGTGAGTGAAGAGGAATGGGACGATATTATGGCCATTAACTTGAAAGGTACCTTTATGTGCAGCCAGATTTTTATGCCGTACATGGTATCCCAGCGTTATGGTCGAATCATCAACGTTTCTTCCGTGTGGGGAATATCGGGAGCCTCTTGCGAGGTCGCTTATTCAGCCAGTAAAGGCGGAGTAAATGCTTTTACTAAGGCGTTAGCCAAGGAATTAGCACCTTCTGGCGTAACTGTGAACGCGGTAGCTCCAGGAGCGGTTAATACGAATATGTTGTCTAACCTACAGGAGGATGAGGTCCGGATGCTGGAGGATGAGATTCCGGCGGGACGTTTGGCTACACCGAACGAGATCTCCTCACTGATTTACTTTTTAGCACTGCCTGAATCCGGGTATATTACTGGGCAGATCATTAGCCCTAACGGTGGCTGGATTACGTAATGCTTAACTTGGAGAAAAGCTCCAGCATAAGAATCTATCGTCTGAGACATATTATAAGTGTTGTTTTTTAATCTCTCGTAAGGCGGCTTACAGCCTGTATGCAGGTGTTTGACCGTAAACATGAAGGAGGATTTAAGATGACACAAGACGATAGCGTAATCAAAAATTTTGACACCTGGAAGAAATTCCTAGGTAAACGGGTTGTACAGGCGGAGAAACTTGGGATGAGTCAAGACACAATCTCTAAGCTGGCTTTTGAAATCGGGGAATTCCTTGATGAAAAAGTGGATCCAGCAAACACTCAAAACCGTGCGATCAAAGAGCTATGGGATGTCGGCAACGATGAAGAAAAGCAAACGATTGCTAAACTCATGGTCAAGTTGGCGAAAGACAACGCCTAAGTTTGCGGAAAAGCTCCCCCTGTGGGAGCTTTTCTGCAATTATTACAGGACTGACCTTGCCTTTCATTTTTATTTTATATATCATTAACATGACCCGTGTAAAAGACCGCTTTGCCGGGGCAGCTTTTTTTGCTGTATTGGCAAAGGGTAGGGAAAAGGAATCTATGAGGTGTACAAGTGGAATATAAACAGTGGTATATGGAATACAAGATTCACAAGAACAGACCCGGTCTGCTTGGTGATATCGCTTCAATGTTAGGGATGCTGGAAGTTAACATTCTGACGATTAATGGAGTTGAAGGAAAAACTCGCGGAATGTTGCTGGAGACCAATGATGATGAGAAAATTATGCTGATGGGCGAAATGCTCAAAAAAGTTGATAATATTACAGTTTCAGCTCTGCGGTCTCCAAGGCTCGTGGACAAGCTGGCTGTACGCCATGGGCGATATATTGAACGGGATTCAGATGATCGGAAGACGTTTCGTTTCACCCGCGATGAGCTAGGTCTATTGGTTGATTTTCTCGGTGAACTGTTTAAAAAAGATGGGAATCAGGTTATAGGACTTCGTGGTATGCCCCGTGTAGGAAAGACGGAATCCATTATAGCTGGCAGTGTCTGTGCTATGAAACGCTGGACATTTGTCTCCTCCACATTATTGCGGCAGACGGTGCGCAGTCAATTGGCTGAAGATGAGATGAACCCACATAATGTATTTATAATTGATGGTATAGTTAGTACGATCCGCTCTAATGAGAAACATTATAATTTATTGCAAAATGTTATGAGCATGCCAAGCACAAAGGTTATTGAGCATCCAGATATTTTCGTACGCGAATCTGAGTATAGTTACGATGACTTTGATATTATTATTGAGCTGCGGAATAATCCAACGGAAGAAATCTTGTACGAGTCATTTACGACGAGCTACAGTGATGATTTATAGAACACAAACGATGAAGAATACACTTCCGAGCATGTTTTTTTATAAAGCTGGTTAAGGAAGTTTACATTCATAGAACTTACAGGAGGTGATGGTATGTCGGAACTGGGCCGGCAATTGAAAGAGGCACGTCTGCAAAAAGGGATGAGTCTTGACGATGTCCAGGAAGTAACAAAAATTCGCAAAAAGTATTTGGAAGCCATCGAGTCTGGAGACTACAAGGTGCTTCCAGGAAGTTTTTATGTGAGGGCGTTTATCAAAACGTATGCAGAAGCAGTAGGCATGAGTCCTGACGAACTGCTCGAGGAGCATGGGAACGTACCTGCACCACCCGCAGACACGACCATGGAGACGGTGATTCAAAAGCGCAGCCGTAGACCCGAAACCGAACGGAATGCAAAATGGCTGCCAACGGTGCTGATGTGGACATTCCCTATATTGATTATTGTGGTGATTTACATTTATGCTTCTAGTTTAAACAAAGCAGACCCTGATCAAGTTGATCAAACAAATATCACCAATAATGTGCAGGATCCTAATACAGCACAAACATCTCCACCCGCATCAGGAGGCGGTGTAGTAGCGCCTACTTCCTCGGCAGGTGCAGAAGCAACTACTGAGCCAACTACGGAGCCTACGCCAACACCGACACCAACGCCGTCTCCTCAATCGATCACGGTTACACCAGATGGGAAGTCAGGCAAAACAACGAAATTTAAGGTTACAGCTCCTGCTGGAAGCGAAGTTAAGGTTGAGATTGTTGCTACTGGAGAGAGCTGGCTTGAAGTTTATAAAGGCGAAAACTCTAAAGGTGAAAAACTCTCCTTCGGAACTACAGGAGCTGGAGATCATCTGAGCTTCGTTCTTGGTAGTGAGGGCATGTATATTAAGTCTGGATATTCCCCAGCAACTGAGATTACCGTAAATGGTCAAGTAATCACGGATGAGAAGACGTCCTCACGTCTCCTGCTTAATCTTGATGACGGTTCTGGAAGTGAAGGTACCCAAAGTGAAGGGACAGGCGAATAACAAATAGGATGTATAGACTTTGGCTTTAGGGAGAACATAAGACTGTTTTCAGTTTTAGCCAAAGTGAGGTGTACATCTTATGACAGTTAGCTGGATTGTAGCTGGCCTTGGGGTTGTTGTCAGTCTCATCGGATACTATTTGACACCAGGTGCTTGGGGATACGGAATTCTCGGATTCGGTATTGCACATATTGTGCTAGGAATTCTGGATATGTTTCGTAATCCGGTCCGAAGCAGATAGAAGCTGTAGAAATGAACGTCTCCAACGGCGTACTTCCGGTGGAGACGTGTTTCTACCCTTTGAACCAAACTCACTCGAAGGAAAAGCTCCACTTAGTGGGGCTGTTTTCTATGTCGGGTGAGCTACATAATGATTTATCCAAAATTAGACTTAATAGTACCATTCTCTTATAATAGTAGCAGACTAATTGTATAAAGGACGTGGAGTTTAATGAGTTCAGAATGTTCATTTGATATTGTATCCAAAATGGATATGCAGGAGTTAACGAATGCTATTCACCAAACAGAGAAAGAGATCGACAACCGCTTTGATTTTAAGAACAGCAAAAGCAGTCTGAAGCTGGAGAAAGATGCACTTATTATCGCCTCTGAAGACGAATATAAGCTCAACGCTGTTATTGATATTTTACAATCAAAGATGGTGAAAAGAGGCATTACCCTAAAGAATCTGGATTTCGGTAAAGTAGAACCGGCTTCCCTGGGATCTGTACGTCAACGTTTAGGGCTTAAGCAAGGCATTGATCAGGAGAATGCGAAAAAGATTAATATTCTGATTCGTGATTCAAAATTAAAGGTGAAGAGCCAGATCCAAGGGGATCAAATTCGTGTGACCGGTAAGAGCCGCGACGATTTGCAGCAGATTATTCAGATCTTGCGTAAAGCTGATTTGCCGCTGGATCTACAATTCATGAACATGAAATAGAATTTTGTGCCCCGCAGTGCTTATTAGCACTAACAACGCGGGGTGCTTTCTGTTTTTTTGACACCTATTTATTGCTATAATATACTTGCTTAAGTAGAAATGGATTAGCCTGATTTAGGCAATTTGTATGAACGATTTAGGGGAGGAAAACTTCAGTGAATTTGCCCAACCGCATCACGCTAGCTCGTATTTGCCTGATCCCGATTATGATGTTTTTTTTACTGGTGGATTTCAGTTTTTATCCAGAACCGATACATTGGGGCTCGTTTCAGCTATCTGTTAATCATTTGGTAGCAGCTGTAATCTTTTTGCTTGCGGCCAGCACGGATGGAATAGACGGCTACATTGCTAGGAAATATAATATGGTCACCAATCTCGGTAAACTCCTTGATCCACTTGCGGACAAACTGCTGGTATCTGCAGTTCTGATTTCACTTGTGGAGCTGGGCAGATGCGATTCATGGATTGCTATTGTAATCATCAGTCGTGAGTTTGCAGTCACCGGACTTCGCCAGATTGCATTGCTAGAGGGAAAAGTGGTTGCCGCCAGCAAATGGGGCAAGATAAAGACGGTTGTACAAATTGTTGCGATCTCACTGCTGTTGTTGAATAATTTCCCATTTCAATTTGTCAGTATTCCTGTAGACGATATTGCTATTTGGGCCGCAGCGCTGATCACTATTTATTCTGGAATTGATTATTTTGTGAAGAATAAGGATCTGCTACAGCTGCATAATGCGTAAGCATGTAAGCTGGATGTACAAGGAAAGGTAATAGGTGAAGCACCTATTACCTTTTTTGAAATCCAAAAGCAGTGTACCTACATTATAACGAGGAGGCGAAAGCCAGGTATGAAAGCGGAGATTATTGCAGTAGGGACAGAGCTTTTGCTCGGTCAAATCGTGAATAGTAATGCCCAGTTTTTGTCTATAGAGCTAGCTGCCATCGGGATCGATGTATACTTTCAAACCGTTGTCGGTGATAACAGCAGCCGCCTGCAGCAAGCCATCGAGATCGCTCAGAGTCGGGCCGACGTTATTATCTTTACGGGCGGAATTGGCCCCACTGAGGATGATCTGACTAAAGATGCACTGGCTGCATCGCTAGGTAGAACGCTCCATATTGATCGTTTGGCGATGGATCATGTACAACGTTTCTTTGATGATCGTAAGATCGTTATGACCGAAAATAACCGCAAACAGGCACTTATAATTGAAGGAACTACACCGTTGCCGAATGAAATCGGTCTTGCGGTTGGGATTGCTTTTGAGCATGAGAAGAAATATTATATTGTGCTTCCAGGTCCACCTCGTGAGATGAAACCGATGTTCGTAGATAAAGCAGTACCGTGGCTACAGCAGCACGCCTTGACGAACGAAACACCGCTTTATTCAAAAATGCTCAAATTTGCCGGCATCGGAGAATCACTGCTGGAGGACAAGCTCATCGAACTGATTCGCAGTCAGACGGATCCAACGATTGCTCCGTATGCCAAAGAGGGAGAGGTAACTGTTCGTATTTCGACAAAGGCCCCTTCTGAGCATGAAGCTACAAAAAAGCTGGAGATACTGGAACAACAAATCAAGGAGATTTTGCCGGAACATTTGTATGCGAACATTGATGTGCCGCTGGAGCAATTGATTGTGGATTGGATGGCGGATGCCGGCCTGACCTTAAGTGCGGCAGAGAGCTGCACCGGAGGTTTGCTGATGGAGAGCATAACAAATATTCCAGGCAGTGCATCGATGTTTGCCGGCGGAATCGTCTGCTATTCGAATGACTTAAAGAAAAAGCTACTGAATGTGCCAAGTGCTTATTTGGAGGGACCCAATGCTCCTGGAGCCGTAAGTCGAGAAGTTGCCGAGGTGTTGGCTGACCAAGTGAGAATGATTGCAGACAGCGATTTCGGCTTATCTGTTACGGGTGTGGCTGGACCGGGTTATTCTGAGCGCAAGCCTGTTGGACTTGTATTTATCGGCTTGGCTGAACGGGGACGTAAGACAGAGGTCTATGAGCTTAATCTTAAAGGTACACGGGAAAATATCCGGTTGCGTACTGTAAAGGCTCTGCTGTATCGTCTGTGGCGGAGACTTGAGGAACGCAAGGTGGAGACACCTCTTGAGGGTTCAGACTTGTAATGGGAGATTAGCCCAGTTATAATAAACACATACGGAAGAACCGTGGCACTGAGATTTCTTTGCTGCGGTTTTTTGTATATTTGCAGAGATTTTGATCACGATGGCTACTCATGATCATAAGTCGTTGATGTCCGGTGAAGTGGGGAATTTAACTAACTTCTATCTCCGGAGGGAGGCTTACAATAAAAGGGATAAATAACGCCCGAGACAAAAAAAACGAATGTATGTTCGAAAAAAAGCTTGGCAAGACCTTAAAAACACGTTATTATATTACTATAAACAGTGAAGGAAGTGGTCTGATTGTCAGATCGTCGTGCAGCGCTTGATATGGCGCTTCGTCAAATAGAAAAACAATTTGGTAAAGGTTCGGTAATGAAACTGGGAGAATCCACGCATATGCAAGTGGAAGTTGTACCTAGCGGATCTTTGGCACTTGATATTGCGTTAGGTATAGGCGGACTTCCAAAGGGACGTATTATTGAAGTATATGGACCGGAATCTTCAGGTAAAACAACAGTTGCTCTTCATGCTATTGCAGAAGTGCAAAGACAAGGCGGACAAGCTGCATTTATCGATGCCGAGCATGCGCTTGATCCGAAATATGCACGTAACTTGGGCGTAAATATCGATGAATTGCTGCTTTCTCAGCCAGACACGGGTGAACAAGCGCTGGAAATCGCCGAAGCACTTGTTCGTAGTGGAGCCGTTGATATTATTGTCGTTGACTCCGTTGCTGCTTTGGTACCTAAGGCTGAAATTGAAGGCGATATGGGTGATTCCCACGTCGGATTGCAGGCTCGCTTGATGTCTCAAGCACTTCGTAAGCTTTCTGGTGCCATTAGCAAATCCAATACGATCGCTATCTTTATCAACCAGCTTCGTGAGAAGATCGGTGTTATGTTCGGTAACCCTGAGACAACTCCGGGTGGTCGTGCATTGAAATTCTACTCTTCTGTACGTTTAGATGTACGTCGCGTAGAGAGCATCAAGATGGGGAACGATGTGGTTGGTAACCGTACTAAGATCAAGATTGTGAAGAATAAAGTAGCTCCTCCATTTAAACAGGCTGATGTTGATATCATGTACGGTGAAGGGATTTCCAAAGAGGGAAGTCTTGTAGATATCGGTACTGAAATGGATATCGTGAATAAGAGTGGTGCATGGTATTCCTACGAAGGCGAGCGTCTCGGTCAAGGTCGTGAGAATGCTAAACAGTTTTTGAAGGAACATCAGGATATAGCCCTTATTATTGAGAATAAGATCCGTGAAGCAAGTAATTTATCCACTATTGTTGCTGCGCCGAAGAATGAAGATATTATTGCAGAGCAAGAAGAAGAAGAGAAATTGCTTCTCGAAATCGAATAGTATATTAAGCAATAGGACGCCCTGTGATTGATTGTTGCAGGGTGTCTTTTCTTAACAAGTAATGAAAGTAAGACGATAACCGATCTATTGCTATGAGGTGACAAACAACTATGGTAATACAACTGGATTTTGAAGCAGAAGAACAAGATGAGCAGGTGTTATCTGATTTTCCTGAAGGAGAACTCTTAGAGATCACTAAAGTAGAACGTCAAAAGAAATCTGACCACCGTTATATCATACATTTCGGAGCATATAACATGACTGTGCACGAGGACGTCATGATTAAATATCGAATGATTACTGGTAATTCTTTTATGAAGGCTGATTTGTTGGAAATTGTTGTAGCTGATGAGCGTCAACGAGCTTATGTAGAAGGCCTCCGTTATCTAGAACGTAAACCACGCACCGCTATGGAAATGACTCGCCGTTTACGCCAGAAGGAAATAGGAGAGACTATTATTGCGGAAGTGGTGCAGCGGCTGCAGGAGGAAAGACTTCTTGATGACCCTTTATATGCTAAGCAATGGGCAGAGCAACGAATAGCGAACCAGCGGAAAGGGAAGATGTGGATTCGACAAGAGCTACGTGAGAAAGGGATTGACAAAACCCTTATATCGGAAGCTTTGGAGAATATTACTCCTGAACAAGAGCTGGAGAGCGCACTCGAAACTGGGCGCAAGAAATGGAATCTCATCCGTGGAGAAGCTTCAGATAAGCGAAGAAAGACTGGAGCCTTCCTTATGCGCCGTGGATTTTCGGGCGATATGGTTCGCCAAGTGATCAATACTTTACTTGCGGAAGACAATTATAAAGGTGAAGATGAGGAGTTTTACTAGAATCACTGATTCTCTTGACATTAATGCGTATATCGACTCTCTTGACAATGTCTTTTTATAAATAATAAAATATAACATGAATCGGCATAAAATTAGAATCCTTTTTCCTTCCCAAAAAGGAGACTGTTTTAAACGGTTCACGTACAACTCATATGAAATGTAATCGCCGGATAAGGCGGGCAGTGTGCATGTGCAGCATGTGCAGTATGGCAATCGGTTGTTTACCGGTTTTTTGTATGGTGATGAACGGATAGTTAAACAACTGCACAATTCCCAGGGATATACCTTGGAGAGGAACCAACGAGGAGGTGAACAGATGCTGGAATCATGGATCTGGGTCATTATCGTTCTCGTTGTAGCTGCAATATTCTTTGGGTTCGGTTATTTTATTCGTAAATCCCTTGCAGAAGCTAAAATCCAAAGCGCAGAAAGAGAAGCCGTTGTCATCGTTGAGAATGCGAAGAAGGACGCTGAGGCGCTGAAGAAAGAAACAGTATTGGAAGCTAAGGACGAAGTCCATAGAATCCGTACTGAAGCTGAGAAAGAAACTCGTGAACGTCGGAATGAAATCCAACGGCAAGAGAGACGTTTGCTGCAAAAGGAAGAATCTCTGGATAAAAAAATGGAATCGCTTGAAAGAAAAGAAGAACAAGTAGCTAACAAAGAGAAACGAATTGATGAAACCCAACAGCAAATTGATGTTATTTACAAAAACCAAGTCACTGAATTGGAACGTATCTCCAATTTAAGCATCGAAGATGCAAGAAGTATCATTCTTAGCAATGTTGAGCAAGAAGTTCGCCATGAAACGGCACAAATGATCAAAGAAATTGAACAGCAGGCGAAAGAAGAAGCGGATAAGAAATCCCGTGAAATCATCACACTCGCTATCCAACGCTGTGCAGCTGATCACGTAGCGGAAACAACGGTTTCAGTTGTTACGTTGCCGAATGAAGAGATGAAAGGTCGGATTATCGGTCGTGAAGGCCGTAATATTCGTGCTTTGGAAACTCTTACAGGTATCGACCTCATTATTGATGATACGCCGGAAGCAGTTATTTTGTCAGGATTTGATCCAATCCGCCGTGAAGTGGCCCGTACGGCACTTGAGAAATTGGTGGCTGATGGACGTATTCACCCCGCTCGTATTGAAGAGATGGTGGAGAAATCCCGCAAAGAAGTGGACGAACGGATTCGGGAATATGGTGAACAAGCTACTTTCGAAGTGGGCGTTCACGGTTTGCATCCAGATTTGATCAAGATTCTGGGGCGTCTGAAATTCCGTACAAGCTATGGTCAAAATGTATTGAAGCACTCCATGGAGGTTGCTTATTTAACAGGACTGATGGCCGGTGAGCTTGGGGAAGACATCGTGCTTGCAAAACGTGCAGGATTACTCCATGATATCGGCAAAGCGCTGGATCATGAAGTGGAAGGTTCGCATGTTGAGATCGGCGTTGAACTAGCGAAGAAATATAAAGAACATCCGGTTGTTATCAACAGTATCGCATCTCATCATGGAGACTGCGAAGCTACCTCGGTTATTGCTATGTTGGTTGGTGCCGCTGACGCATTGTCGGCTGCTAGACCTGGTGCTCGCCGTGAAACACTGGAAACGTATATTAAACGTCTAGAGAAACTGGAAGAAATCTCAGAGTCATTCGAAGGCGTTGAGAAATCATTTGCTATTCAAGCGGGCCGTGAGGTGCGCGTGATGGTACAGCCAGAGAAGATTGACGATGCAGAGGCATTCCGTCTTGCTCGCGATATTACGAAGATGATTGAAAGTGAACTGGATTATCCAGGACATATCAAGGTTACCGTTATTCGTGAGACACGGGCTGTTGAATACGCTAAATAGGCAATAAGTAGATAACATACGCTTCGGAAATAACGATATTTATGATCGTTTCCTGGTACATGTTTCTGCTAGGAATATAAGGTTAAAGGATAAGATATAACTTATACTTTCTTATATTTGATGAAAATTGGCCCCTAAGCGGGGCCTTTTTTCTTTTAAATATGAAGACTTATCCGCTAGATGAAGAGGTTAAGATTAGGAGGAGAGAAACATTAAAGTACTATTCATTGGAGATATCGTAGGTAGTGTAGGCAGGAAGGCACTTCGGGAGATGTTGCCCTCATTAAAAAGCAAATATCAACCACATATAATTATAGTTAACGGTGAAAATTCTGCTGCCGGTAGAGGTATTACTAAAGCGATCGCAAATGAATTTTTTAACTGGGGCGTTCACGGAATCACCATGGGCAATCACACATGGGACAACAAGGACATCTTCGAGTTTATCGACGATGAGGCCCGGATTATCCGTCCTGCTAATTTTCCTCCAGGAACACCGGGAAGAGGATATACAGTTGTTAAAGGTAACGGCAAAGAGCTGGCTATAGTTAACCTGCAAGGCCGTACATTTTTGCCTGCGATTGATTGTCCTTTCCGTGTGGGTGAAGAAATTGTGGAAGAGCTACGTAGAGATCATAAATGCATTCTCGTTGATTTCCATGCAGAGGTTACCTCTGAGAAAATCGCCATGGGCTATTTCATGGATGGTCGCGCATCAATTGTAGTAGGGACCCATACTCACGTTCAGACGAATGATGATGTGATTTTGCCGGGTGGAACGGCTTACTTGACCGATGCGGGCATGGTTGGTTCAAGCGAAGGGATTCTGGGTATGGAAAGAGATGCAGTACTTTATAAGTTCACTACACAGCTTCCAGCACGATTTGTTGTTGATGAAGGCAAGTGGCAGCTTCACGGTTTATTTGCAGAGTTAGACGAGAGTACTGGCGCGGCTACCCGTCTGGAGAAAATACGGCTACGTGAAGATGAATGGGTAATGAGCTAGTAGTAGGATAAGATAAGTGATTTTCCGGGTAAATTCGCCGAATAAGGGTAAAGTGTGATATTTATTATATCGAAAAAGAGTATCTATTGTACCATTTTCTCCAGAGTAGTCCGCAAAAAGAAGGAATTATTTCTTCTCTCGCGAATAACATCTAAAGTAGTGGAAGAACACCATTATTTTCCCAGGGGAGGTACTTACTATGGATGTATTAAAAGTATCAGCTAAATCCAATCCAAATTCCGTCGCCGGCGCTTTAGCAGGTGTTCTTCGTGAACGTGGATCGGCCGAACTACAAGCTATTGGAGCTGGAGCACTGAATCAAGCAGTCAAAGCAGTTGCCATTGCCCGGGGATTTGTTGCACCAAGCGGAGTAGATTTGATCTGCATTCCGGCATTTACAGACATTGTGATTGATGGAGAGGATCGAACCGCGATTAAATTGATTGTAGAACCCAGATAATAGAAGCATAGAACGGATGAACCTGTTTACTTATGTAAACAGGTTTTTTGCTTTTGATATATAGTCTGGCGTTTTTAAGCATAGAATCTGGAATAGGGCTGCATGAAAGCGAGGGCTTGGGATGAGAACCGATAAGCTACAGGTTGCGGATTTTCATTGTGATGTTCTGAGTAAAATGCAAGCATCACCGGATATGGATTTTAAGAATGATCCTCGGCTGGATGTTACCGGAGATCGGTTGGTAGCGGGCGGTGTGGAATTGCAGATTTTTGCAATATATCTTTCGGCAAGTAGAGGTAGACCTAGCTTTGAGAATGTTTTAGGACAAATTGATTTGTTCCGGCAAAAAATAATAGGCGCAGAGAGCCTTCAGTGGCTGCGTTGGAAGGAGGAGGTAGGAAAACGAACAGCTGGAGCATCTCCATGGGGAATGCTCTCTCTGGAGGGTGTAGACGGTCTAGAAGGGAACTTGTTTTATGCAGAGCTCTGCTATGAGCTTGGCGTGCGGTTTTTGGGGATCACTTGGAATTATGCCAATTGGGCAGCGGACGGTGTACTGGAGCAGCGCAACGGCGGATTTACGGAAAAAGGGCGCAAGCTGATCGAATGGTGCAACGACAGCGGAATGCTGCTTGATGTGTCGCATTTGTCTCAGGCAGGTTTTTGGGAGCTAGCCGACTTAAGCACACGTCCGTTTATAGCTTCCCACTCGAACGCCGCAACAATCTGTGGGCATGTTAGAAATTTAAATGATGAACAGATTAAAGCTTTGATTGCAATGGACGGAAGAATGGGCCTGACCTTTTATCCGTGGTTTGTATGTGATGATGGAAAAGCTCGTATGGATGATTTGTTAAAGCATATTGATCATGTATGTAGTCTAGGTGGCGAAAAGCATATGATGTTTGGTTCGGATTTTGACGGCATTGACACTTGGGTAGAGAATATGGAGCATCCGGGGAAATACCCTGAGCTTGCGGAGCACCTGCTACGTTACTATTCAGAAGCTTCCGTAAAAGGTTGGTTATATGAGAATGCGGTCTCCTACTTGCGCACAAACTTACCTTCTCAGGTGTCTAAATCATGACAATCCTGTTCTAAAAGTATGAATTGTCGAAAAAAAGGCCCTCGTTATGACGTGGGGCTTTTTATTTTTGGTTAAGAAGATGTATAATGGTTAATGGCTTGTACAGATACTAGAGAAAATACAAGGAGTGACTTTACTATGAGTAAGACTGTACCCGTAGGTGTGTCGGCTAGACATATTCACCTTACGCAAGAGCATGTGGAGGCTTTGTTTGGCCCAGGATATCAACTAACGGAGTTCAAACCCCTCTCTCAACCAGGACAGTTTGCAGCAAATGAGCAAGTAGCAGTTATCGGCAGCAAAGGTAAATTTGACAAAGTAAGAATTTTGGGACCTGCTCGTCCGGCTTCCCAATTAGAAATTTCCCGTACTGACTCCTTCGCACTTGGCGTGAAAGCTCCAGTTCGCGAATCTGGAAATATTGATGGAACACCTGGCATTACGCTTAAAGGACCTGCTGGCGAAGTAGAATTGGAACAAGGCGTTATCATCGCCGCTCGTCACATTCACTTCCATACTTCTGAAGCTGAAGCTTGGGGCATTGCTGATAAGCAATTGCTTAAAGTTCGTCTCGGAGGCGACCGTGGTCTCGTATTGGAGAACGTAATTGCACGCGTATCAGACAGCTTTAAACTGGATATGCATATTGACACTGACGAAGCTAACGCTGCAGGTGCCAACAACGGCGATACTGCTGAAATCGTAGAATAGTCATCATAGTTATAGCAAAGATAAGAAGCGGGGGAGAAATCCTCCGCTTTTTTTGCGTGTCTGATCGGCGCGCTGTAAAGATTGTGTGGTTGATCTGCGTGCTGTAAGGATTGTGTGTCTGATCGGCGTGCTGTAAGGATTGTGTGGTTTACCCGACGGCTTGTACTTATCGGACTCTGTTGCAGCTATTTCAGCATTTTGATCTATTTTGCCAAGGTTTCGGACTGCATAGCTCTTATTGCTTTATATTTGTACTGATTTGGGCTTCGAAGGTGTGAATAACTGCATCTGAGTCCGATAGCGTGTCCAAAATCCATGAATCCTCATAATAAGGGCGTCTGAGTCCGATGGCTCAGCAGGCTTAACAGGCTCAACAGTCTCAGCAGTCTCAGCAGGCTCAACAGGATCGACAGGATTAACAAAAGATACGCCGCAGGATAAATTGAAGAGGAGTATTTTACGGTTAGCAAAAAAATTTCTGTAAGAGCAGAACGGATAGTATCCTGAAATGGATTTTTAATGAAAATTGGTGTGATGATAAAGAAAATCTATTATTATGTAACTTATTGTGTTATGATTATGGTTTATGACGTGACAAAAGGATTTATTGTTAAGAATATATGTATTAGAAATTAAGGAGACCCAATGACATTTAATGAACTGAATATTGTGCCTGCAATTTTGAAGGCTTTAAGCAAAGAAAACTATACATCACCTACACCAATACAGGAGCAGTCGATTCCAGCTGTATTAGCGGGTAGAGATTTACTTGGATGCGCGCAAACGGGAACAGGAAAAACAGCTGCATTTTCCGTGCCTATTATTCAATTGCTAAGCGAACAATCGAGCCCAAACAAATCCAATAATGTGCGACGCATCCGCTCGTTGATTTTAACACCGACAAGAGAACTAGCGATTCAAATTGCTGATAACATAAAAGCGTATAGCCAATATACAGATATCCGCTCAGCTGCCATTGTTGGCGGTGTGTCACAGAAAGTGCAAGAGCGCGCACTGAATCAAGGTGCCGATATTCTTATTGCTACCCCTGGTAGACTTATCGACCTGATCAATCAGAAACGTGTAGATCTGCAATATGTACAAATTTTAGTTCTGGATGAAGCTGACCGGATGCTGGATATGGGCTTTATTCATGATGTGAAACGAATCATCGCCAAAATGCCTACGAAGAAGCAGACTCTGTTTTTCTCGGCAACGATGCCAACTGAGATTTCTAAATTGATCAAAACATTGCTTGTGAATCCAGTGAAGGTGGAAATCACACCTGTGTCATCTACTGCGGATAGAATCAATCAATCGATCTATTTATTAGAGAACGGAAATAAGCAAAACCAATTGAACCTGCTGTTACAGGATAAATCCATCGTCTCAGCTTTGGTGTTTACTCGTACCAAACGTGGTGCAGACCGTGTTACCCGCGATCTGGCTAAAGTGAACATTGCTGCTCAAGCCATACACGGCAATAAATCTCAAAATGATCGCCAGAACGCCTTGCGGAATTTTAAAAGCGGTGCGACTCGTGTTCTCGTAGCTACGGATATAGCTGCCCGGGGAATTGATATTGATGAGCTGTCTCACGTAATCAACTTCAACTTACCGAACATTCCGGAAACCTATGTGCACCGGATCGGTCGTACAGGCAGAGCGGGATTGAGCGGAACGGCAATTTCTTTTTGCGAAGCTGAAGAGCTTCCTTTCCTTAAAGATATTGAAAAATTGATTGGAAAATCGATTCCGGAAGTTAAGGACCATCCTTATCCGATGTCTCGTAAAACGCAAATGAAGACAGATCGTTCGGCGAAACCGTCAGGTTCGAAAGCAGCAGCTTCGAGACCATCGTCTTCCAGACCGTCGAATTCCAAACCAGCAACTGCTAAACCTGCGGCAACAAAACCGGCAGCAACAAAATCAGCGGCATCTAAACCAGCTAAAGCAAAACCTAAGTCTAACCCTCCATTGAAGCCAAAGTCCGAGTGGTTCACAAAAGGAAGACAAAAAACGAGCAGCAGATAAGTTAGTTTGAATGCGTATCGTTTCTATAGCAAAATAAAAAAACCGTCAGAGTAAATCTGATGGTTTTTATGTTTTATTTCCTGATAATTTACAACAAAAAACAGCCGCTAAACAGTTCCTCACTGTACAACAGCTGTTGTTATTTCATTTATGCGGTTGCTTCAATTGTATTGTCCTGAACATAGGGGCTCAGTTCTTGCTGAAGTCCTGCGCTGATGGAAGTCATAGGGAGGCGAAGCGTATCCGAGGACAGTAGGCCGTTTTGGCTAAGCATCCATTTAATTGGAGCGGGATTCGATTCCTTGAATAATAGGCGGATGATCGGCAGTAGTTGTTCAAAGCTTTCTTTAGCGAAGTCCACTTGACCAGATGTAAAGGCTTCAAAGATACGAAGACATTCTGCCGGGAAAACGTTGGCAGTAGCGAGCATCCCCCCAGCTGCTCCGCAGCTAAGCATTTCATAAAAGAGGGAATCATCGCCGCCAAGCACAGGTTTAGCACCTGTACGGACTAACTCTGTAACCATTTTTGTACTGCCTGAGCAGTCTTTTAAACCGACAACATTATTCATTTCTAAGATTGTACGTGCAGTATCTACCGTCATGGCCGTACCTGTACGACTTGGAATATCATAAGCCATGATTGGTATGCCTACTTCTGCAGCTTTGCGGAAATGGGCAATGATACCCTCTTGTGAAGGACGACTATAATAAGGTACGACTACTAGTGCACAATCAGCACCAAGGTTTGCAGCAATTTCCGTGCGTGCAACCGTAGAGGCTGTATCATTGGTACCTGTACCAACTATTAAGGGGATTGATGTGGATTGTAGAAGCTCACGGGAAGTGTTTACTAGAAGCTGCATTTCATTTACGGTTACAGTGGGCGATTCTCCGGTGGTTCCATTAACGACCAGACCTTGTATGCTGTTGTTAATAATGTTCTTTACATAACGCTGATACGAATCCAAATCAACTTCACCAGCAGCATTGAACGGGGTGACCACGGGGACATAAACTCCATAAATCTGTTGTTCTGTAAGCATAAATTATCGGCCTCCAAAATATTTTAATTCCTCTACATACACTTTACCATGGAAAGTAGCATCGTCGTTAGCTATAATAAATGATATGGATCATCAAAAATATTGATGTTAGGGTGAGGTAATGGATTTAACCTATTTACGAACCTTCCGCGAGGTGGCTAAACGTCAGAGCTTTACGCGAGCTGCTGAAGAATTGGGATATGCACAATCAAGTGTGACGATGCAGATTCAGAAGATAGAGAAGGAATATGGAGTACCTTTAATAGAGAGGCATGGCCGTCAGCTGCGGCTTACCCCGCCAGGAGAAGAGTTATTGAAGCTGTTCGTGGAGATTTTGGATTTATATGATCGTTCAAAAGAAACCATCGCCCAGCAAATCGGAGGTACGCTAACTATTGGGACGATAGATTCTTTAGCGGCTTTTTATTTACCTCCTTACCTGCAGCAGCTAAGGACTAAATTTCCGAAGCTGGATATTCATCTGCAAACGATGCAGGAAGCTAATCTTCTTGCCAAAATAAAAGATGGCGAAGTAGATCTAGGCTTAATGTTGGATCGCACCACTGCGGATTCCATCCTTGAGCGTACGATCGTCAGAGATGAGCCGCTTGTTTTGATAGCTCCCATTCATCATCCGCTTGCCCAGATGGATACGGTAACCCTACAGGATCTGAATAACTGTGAGCTAATAGTCTCGGAGGAAAGCTGTATTTACCGGAGTTTGTTCGAGAATTTGTTAAAAGAGCACGGGATCATATTCCGCATAGGTTTTGAGCTTTCGAATCTGGAGGCCATTAAACGTTGTGTAATGAATGGTCTTGGAATTGCTTTGTTACCCAAAATCGTGGCAGAGGAAGAAATTGAACGGGGAAGCTTGGCTGAGCTGTCCTTTGTTCATCCCGAAATTCATTTTGATCTGCAGCTTCTGATGCACCCTAAGAAGTGGAAATCACAACCACTGCAATTTCTAATCCAAATGCTGTTTGCAAATCATTAGTTTATTTCCATCAGGGTCTTTTACTACAAACCATTTTTGATCTTGAATTTCGGTTACTATATCTACACCGAGCTCCTTTATATAGTTGAAAGAGGCTTGCAGATCATCGGTTATAAGCATAAGAGCAGGTGTTGTAATTGGAGGAGCCCCTTCAGGCTCTAAACCTCCCCACATGGGCATGGTGTCCAGAATGATCCCAGTGCTTCCTTGCATAGTTAACGGACATAAATGACCGTTTATAATCGAATGATCTGCTTCTTGGAGTTCTAGGACTTGGCAATACCAGTTACGGGCTTTTTCAATATCGTGTACGGGGATAAATACACTGCCAATCAAATTCTTAATGGGACTTGTTGCTGAAGAATTTACAATGGACTGTGCTTGTTCATGCATTTGAATCCCTCCAGAGAAGATGCTAGACCTTTATTTGTAATTTATGTATCTAATCTATTTAAAACATAGAATCATCCTATGTGCAAGTTGAATGTTATTTATCGATCAAATCCTAAATTTGTATGCAAAATACAGCTTTATTTAATGAAAGTCGCTGTAAATATTGACATTGAAAATCAGTTTATGTTATATAAAAAGAAGAATTAGCACTCATCTAAGAAGAGTGCTAATCACGATGTGCTGGACAAGAAGGTTATTTTGAAAGGAGATTTATTTATTCATGGCCAAAAAAGAGTTTAAAGCCGAATCGAAAAGATTGCTGGAAATGATGATTAACTCCATTTATACACAACGGGAAATATTCCTGCGTGAGCTGATTTCCAATGCAAGTGATGCGATTGATAAGATCTATTACAAAGCATTAGCTGATGAAGGCCTGGTCTTCAATAAAGAGGATTATTATATTAAAGTGACCGCCGATAAGGCGAACAGAACCTTGACGATTTCCGATACAGGTATCGGGATGACACAAGAGGAGCTGGAGAATAACTTAGGTACAATCGCGAAGAGTGGATCTCTTGCTTTTAAGAAAGAGAACGAAGCTAAAGATGGCCACAACATCATCGGGCAGTTCGGGGTGGGCTTCTACGCTGCGTTTATGGTGGCTGATGACGTTATAGTGATCAGTAAGGCATTAGGCAGTGACGAGGCCTTTAAATGGGAGTCTAAGGGCGCTGACGGCTATACCATCGAGACTGTCGAGAAGGATTCTATCGGCACTGATGTGATTTTGAAGATTAAAGAGAATACGGAAGAAGATCAATATGATGAATATTTGGAAGAATACCGCCTGAAATCCATCATTAAAAAATACTCCGACTTCATTCGTTTCCCAATTAAAATGGACGTGAAGGAGCAAAAGCCAAAAGAAGGCACGGAGAACGAGTTCGAAGAAGTTATTCAAGAACAAACCGTAAACAGCATGGTGCCTATCTGGCGCAAGAACAAAAGCGAGCTGACTACAGAAGACTATGATAACTTCTATGCAGAGAAACGTTACGGCTTCGATAAGCCGCTTAAACATATTCATATCAGTGCTGATGGTGCTGTAGTGTATAATGCAATCCTGTTCATTCCAGAAAATACGCCGTTTGACTATTACACAAAGGAATATGAAAAAGGTCTTGAGCTCTATTCCAATGGTGTGCTGATCATGAACAAATGTGCGGATCTGCTGCCTGATTACTTCAGCTTTGTAAAAGGTATGGTGGACTCAGAGGATCTTTCCTTGAACATTTCCAGAGAGATGCTCCAGCATGACCGTCAGCTGACTCTGATCGCTAAGAACATTAAGAATAAAGTGAAAAGCCAACTGCAAAGCCTGCTGAAGGATGAAAGAGAGAAATATGAGCAGTTCTATAATGCTTTTGGCAGACAGCTTAAGTTTGGTGTCTATAACGATTATGGGATGCACAAAGACACCCTTCAAGATTTGTTGATGTTCTACTCCTCTAAGGAGAAGAAGCTGGTTACGCTGGACGAATACGTCTCAAGAATGCCAGAAGATCAGAAATATATCTACTATGCTTCCGGAGAGTCGATCGACAGAATCGAGAAGCTCCCGCAAACCGAGCTTGTATCGGATAAAGGGTATGAAATTCTCTACTTCACTGATGATATTGATGAATTTGCGATCAAGATGATTCAGTCTTATAAGGAAAAAGAATTTAAATCCGTATCCAGCGGAGATCTGGGGATCGAAGCCGACGAAGCGGACAAGCCAACGGAAGCGGAAGAGAACGAAAACAAGGAGCTTTTTGAAGCGATGAAGGACATCCTGTCCGGCAAAGTGAAAAATGTCAAAGCTTCCAAACGTTTAAAGACTCATCCGGTATGTCTCTCTGCTGAAGGTGAACTGACAATCGAGATGGAAAAAATCCTGAAATCGATGCCGAATGGCCAAGAGGTGCAAGCGGATAAGGTACTCGAAATCAACATCCATCACGAAGTGTTCCAGTCCTTGAAGGCGGCAGCAGAGAACGACAATGAAAAGCTCGGTTTATACACGAACCTGCTGTACAACCAAGCCCTGTTGATCGAAGGTCTACAGGTTAGTGATCCTGTTCAATTCACCAATGATATTTGCAAAATCATGAAATAATATGAAGTACAGAGACCATCCAATTGTATTATGATTGGGTGGTCTTTTTTATTTCAGTATTTCATTTTGTTGTGCGAAAAAGGTAGTAATCAATTTCAGAGTCATTATTTGTGCAACCGCTGATCGAATAGATAATTTCACCTTGTGTGCTTTTTTTACTCGTCACTTCGGAGCAGGTATCGGTTCTGACTCCTGTGTTGCTTCCACCGAATGCATCATTAGAAGTATCATAGCTGTAATTAATCACGTTACCGTCAAATTTTAAATCCTTAAATATGGGATCGCCTTCATCTGTGTAACTTGTAACGCGTATATTGTCTGCTTTGTTGCTGGAGAGATTAGTTATAAATTTCTCGAATTTATCGAGGTTGTACACTTTTTCAAAAGAAACAATATCCCCTCTACTGATGGCTTCTTTGGAAGTATAGGGTTCACTTTTGGGAACAGAATTAACTTTATGATCGGAACAACCCCATACTCCTGCTAGTAAAAGAACAGATAGTGTAAGCAAATTTACTTTTTTCACTGAGGGACCTCCTTGTAACGTATTTATATAAAAGACGGAGATTAACTGGAAAAGTTACAGAGAGCTTGATGTTTCGCATTGACAATAAACAACAAATTGAGTATTATTTTCTCTAACTTGAATATGTAAAAGCAAAGAAGAGAAAGAGTACCACGGCAATTCTTTCAACAGAGAGCTCCGGTCGCTGAAAAGGAGTAAAGAAAACCCTTGGGAATATGGTCTCAGAGCTGCGCATCGAAACCTTATGGGTTGTAGGCTGCGCCGGAACCTGCATCCGTTACAGTGCTAGGGTATAAACGTTAATTAACGTCGTACCTGAAGAGGTAAATGTCATGAGGCATTTATAAAATTAGGTGGTAACACGTGAGTAGAACTCTCGTCCTTTGTGGATGGGAGTTTTTTTGTTGTCTAAAAAAAGGAGGAGAAGGTTAATGAGTAATGTGTTTATAGGTGGCGCTTGGCCGTATGCGAATGGATCTTTACATCTGGGGAGATTATCAAGTGTGTTGCCTGGGGATGTGCTGGCACGATATTTTCGCTCCAAAGGGGATAACGTATTATATGTATCAGGCAGTGATTGCCATGGCACACCCGTAGCAGTTCAGGCTGCGAATGAAGGGATTACGCCGGGAGCTTTTGCAAGCAGATATCATGAAGAATTTCTGAAGTGTTTTGAACAGCTGGGATTTAGTTATGATCTATATACTCGAACGGATCAACAGCAGCATCATAAGGTTGTGCAAGCGTTGTTTACAAAGCTGCTAGAGAATGGTCATTTATATAAAAAAACCATTGCTCAATGTTACTGCGAGGTGGATCAGCGCTTTTTGCCAGACAGATATGTGGAAGGGACTTGTCCGGTATGTGGTGAGCGGGCGCGAGGGGATCAATGTGATTATTGTTCTACGATTCTAGATCCTGCCGATTTGTTAGACAGAGTCTGCAAATTATGTGGGAATACACCAACAGAAAGGCCGACAGAACATTATTATCTTAGCTTATCTAATTTTCAGTCTGAATTAACGGAATATGTAGAGGAAGCACAATTTTGGAGAGAAAATGCTATAAAACTGACCAAACGTTATTTACAAGAAGAGCTGCAGGACCGCGCGGTAACAAGAGACTTGTCTTGGGGTGTAGATGTTCCTGTGGCTGGATTTGAAGATAAAAAAATTTATGTTTGGATTGAGGCGGTAAGTGGTTATTTATCAGCCAGTAAGCAGTGGGCTGCACAGTCCGGAGGAAGCTGGGAGGATTTTTGGTTAGAGGAAAAAGGGGCGATTACCGCTTATTATGTGCATGGTAAAGACAATATTCCTTTTCACACTTTAATATGGCCGGCTGTGTTATTAGGAGCAGGAGGTTTGCATTTACCGGACAGGATTATATCTAGCGAATATTTAACCCTTGAAGGGCAGAAATTCTCCACTAGCCGAAATTGGGCGGTCTGGGTACCTGATATTTTAGAGCGGTATCAGCCAGATTCTATTCGTTATTTCTTAATTGCCAATGGACCTGAGAAGCGGGACACGGATTTTTCCTGGAGAGAGTTTATTTATAGCCATAATGGAGAGCTGCTTGGAGCATTTGGTAACTTTGTGAACCGTTCATTGGCTTTTGTAGATAAGTTTTATGAAGGGAAAGTGCCAAATGGGCAATTAGATAAGGGGTGGAAGGACAATATCGACCTCTTGTATCTGGAATCAGGACGGCTTATTGAGGCTGGGAATCTAAAAGATGCGCTGGAGTTTATTTTTTCTTATGTGCGCAAGGCAAACCAGTATTTCGATCTGCAAAAACCATGGATACAGATAAAAGAGGATCAGGTTTCTTGTGATTCTGCAATATACACATGTGTGCAGATTATTGCGAACTTAGCGAATTTGTTGCATCCGTTTCTACCGTTCTCTTGTGACAAGATCAGGGGGTTCCTGTCGTTAGAACTACCGAATTGGCAGCCTTGCTCGGTGCCCCCTTACCAACAGGTTACTGATTTACAATTATTGTTTGAACGAATTGATATTAGCCGTATTAAAGAAGAAGAGGATAGGCTAGATCAACAGCAAGTGAATAAATAGAGCTGGTATTTATCCATTCCTGAAGCTTTCAATAAACTTGGAAGCCAATGATGATAAGTATTTATCCTTAATCCAGACGGCGGCGACCCGCGTGCGTAGTGATTCACTACTGATTTTTTTATAGATCAAATTACGGTTACTCGTTAATTCGAAAGCGGATTTGGGGATGATTCCAATGCCAAGACCAGCGTTTGCCCAGAGCAGTGTTGTTCTAGCATCATCATTCATACAGAAAATCAGCGGATCGAAGCCGTTCTCAAGACATGTTTCCCGGATAAGCTGCTCAAAACGGCGGTAGATAATAAGCGGCTTATCCTTTAACTCACCGATCTCAATAAAGTTTTCATCCGTTTTCCAGTCATACTCAGGTGTCATTACGGCAATCATAGGTTCAGCTTGTGTGTAAAGACATTCTAAATTTGTACCATTAAAGGGTGTCCTAACAATCCCGACTTCGACAATACCTTTATTCAGGAGGTCAATGATTCTAAAGGTATTTCCTTCATGAATCTCAAACTTCACACCTCTATACGTTTTGTGGAACTCACATAGCCGATCTTGAAGCAACGTAGCTCCAGAGGAAGAAACAGTACCAATGGCTAGGGTTCCTTTTAAACCTTTGACAAAATCAGTGAGCTCACGGGCAGTGGAATCTGCCAGCTCCAGGATTTGTTGGGCACGGTCCCGCAATATGGCTCCAGCTTCAGTGAGCTGCACGCTGCGTGGACCTCGTTCCACTAGCTTTACACCGAGTTCTTCCTCTAGGAGCTTTAGCTGCTGGCTCAGCGGAGGCTGGGCCATTTGCAGTTTTTTGGCTGCAGATGTAATCTGTCCTTCCTCAGCTATCGCCATAAAATATTTAAGTTGTCTAATATCCATATAAAAATCCTCCGAACTTGAGATATGCTAATCGTATGGGAGCGATACGAATCCAATATTATTAATATGTGAGTAGATATGCCATAATCATAACTGTTCTTATACATATTTCAAATGGTTAAATACTTCTTATGTTGGGTGTGGATGAATTTGTTCAAAATTGCAGTATATTTAAAGCCGTACAAAAAAGAAGCGATCATTGGACCGATCTTCAAACTGATGGAAGCGATTCTGGAGCTGATTTTGCCTACCATTGTCGCATTGATCATCAACAACGGGGTTGGCAATCATGACAGCGCCTATGTTTACCGCATGGGTGGCCTAATGGTGCTGATGTCACTGCTTGGCTTCGGCTGCTCCATGGTATGCCAATACTATGCAGCCCGGGCTTCACAGGGATTCGGTACGACACTACGCAATAAGATGTTTAGACATATCACCTCTTTGTCGTATGCTGAGCTGGATACCTTAGGTACACCTACACTGATTAATCGGATTACCAATGACGTAAACCAGCTGCAAATTGCTGTGGCTATGCTAATTCGTCTAGTTATTCGTGCACCGTTTATCTGTATCGGGGCTATCCTAATGTCCATGATTTTGGATTTTAGATTATCGCTGATTCTAATTGCGGCAACACCGGTTTTTGGCATTATTTTATATTTTATTATCACCCGCAGTGCTCCTTTGTACCGAAAATACCAGCAGAAGCTGGATGCCCTTGCGCTCGTACTGAGTGAGAATTTATCGGGGATTCGAGTGATTCGTGCTTTTGCCAAAAGACGTACAGAAAAAGAACGTTTTGATGCTTCGTCCGATGATTTGACTACTACAGCGATCCGGGTTTCGCGGATTTCAGCTTTGCTTGGGCCGATGACTACACTTGTAGTAAATGCGGCAATCATTGCTATTTTGTGGGTAGGCGGAATTCATATCGATGGGGGCCGATTGTCTCAAGGGGAGATCATTGCTTTCATCAATTACATCACTCAAATCTTGCTGGCGCTGATAGTGGTCTCCAACTTGGTTATTATTTTTACAAAAGCCTCATCCTCAGCTAATCGTGTAAATGAAGTGCTGGGTGTTAAGGTCTCCGTGTCTGAGGAAGGAAATGCAGTGATTGCTGAACCTGCCCCTGCTGCCCCTGCTATACAATTCGATCACGTATCCTTTGGGTATAATACGACAGGTGAATCGGCATTAGAGGATATATCTCTAGTAATTAATCGCGGAGAGACCGTGGGCCTGATTGGCAGTACGGGTTCAGGTAAGTCAACTTTTGTGAATTTGATCCCTCGTTTTTATGATGCGGTTCAAGGTGAAGTGAAAGTGGATGGTGTGAATGTCCGAGATTATAAGCTGCATCAGCTTCGTGAGAAGATTGGGATTGTACCGCAGAAAGCTGTGCTGTTTACAGGAACGATCGCTGAGAATATACGTTGGGGCAAGGAAGATGCAACTGAGGAAGAAATCATGCAGGCAGCCTCTATTGCTCAAGCGGAGGAGTTTATACGTAAATTACCCGAAGGGTTGAATACGCAAGTATCTCGTGGGGGATTAAATTTATCCGGTGGACAAAAGCAGCGCTTAACCATAGCTCGTGCAGTAGTAGGAAAGCCATCGATTCTTATTTTGGATGACTCCTCCAGTGCGCTGGATTTCTCCACAGATGCGGCACTTCGAAAGGCTCTCAAAGAGAGCAGCCAGGAAATGACCGTACTCCTTGTCTCGCAGAGGGTAAGCACTGTAAGGCAAGCGGATAAAATAATGGTATTTGAGGAAGGGCGGATCGCCGGTGTCGGAACCCATGAGGAGCTGATGCGTGGTTGTGAAGAGTATAAAGAAATCTGCCTGTCCCAGCTATCAAGTGAGGAGTCGGGCCAATGAACAAAAATAACATTTGGAAAAGACTTATTGTATACACAGGGCATTATAAAAAAATAGCTATAGGTGCAGTAATCTGCGCAATACTCAGTGTGATTGCCAGTCTAATTGGCCCGCTGCTCATCGGCAGCGCCATCGATTTTATGATCGGGCCGGGAGAGGTTGATTTTGACGCCGTACTTAGACTGCTTTTGATTCTGGCAGGGGTGTATATTGTCGGCAGCTTTTTCGGATGGCTTCTTACCTACCTGACTAATCGAATTGCCTATCGGACTGTATATGACTTACGGCGGGAGCTTTTTGATAAATTAAATGTTTTGCCGTTAAAATTTCACGATAACCACCCGCAAGGGGACAGCATCAGCCGGTTTGTTAATGACATGGATGCGGTCTCTGATGGACTGCTGCAAGGCTTCTCAACACTGCTCACGGGGATCATCACTATCGTGGGGGCAATTGTACTTATGTTGTACATTAGTCCTTTAATGACCCTAGTTGTTCTTCTGTCAGCACCCGTTACATTTTTTGTGGCAAGATTCATTACGATGCGCTCCCAGAAGATGTTTAAGGAGCAGGCTAAAATTCTGGGCGGTCTCAACGGATACGTGGAGGAAATGATTGGCGGACAAAAAGTGGTCACAGCTTATCATTATGAAGACCGTGCACTGACCCAGTTTGAAGAACGAAACGAGACTTTGTACCAGACTGGCGTGAAATCACAATTTTACGGTTCCTTGTCCAATCCGACAACACGGTTAGTAAATAATATTACCTTCTCTGTTATCGCGATGATCGGTAGTGTTATGGTGATTCGCGGGCTTGTGACGGTAGGGGATTTGTCCAGCTTTTTGATCTTCTCCAACTTGTTCGCTAAGCCGTTTAATGAAATTACAGGTGTGATTACGCAGCTTCAATCGGCAACGGCATCAGCGCAGCGGATCTTCGCCATTCTAGACCTCTCGCCTGAACCAGCGGATGCAACAGACGCCAAAATTATGAATACAAGCCAAGGGACGATTACCTTTGAAAAAGTATCCTTTGCTTATAATCCTGAACGTCCTCTGATTAATGATTTCAGTCTGGAAGTGAAACCAGGTACCCGGGTTGCAATTGTAGGGCAGACGGGAGCGGGGAAGACCACACTGGTTAATCTGCTTATGCGTTTTTATGATGTGGATAAGGGTTCCATCAAGATTGACGGTGTGGATATCAAGACGATTACCCGTGACAGTCTGCGGCGTAATTTCGGGATGGTGTTGCAGGACACCTGGCTGTTTGGCGGCACAATTAGAGAAAATATTGCCTACGGCAAACCTGAGGCTACCGAAGAAGAGGTCATCGCTGCTGCTAAGGCTGCAAATGCTCATAGCTTCATTAAACGCCTGCCTGAGGGATATGATACAAAGATCAGTGGCTCAGGAGATAATTTGTCGCAAGGACAAAAGCAGCTGCTTACCATAGCACGAGTGATGCTCGTAGATCCGCCTATGCTCATTTTGGATGAAGCCACCAGCAGTATTGATACGCTGACTGAGGTACGGATTCAGAAGGCTTTTCTAAAAATGATCGCTGGTCGGACCAGCTTTGTAATTGCTCACCGTTTGTCAACGATTCGAGAATCGGATCTCATTCTTTTCATGAAGGACGGAGACATTGTCGAAAGTGGCACGCATGACCAACTCCTAGCCAGCGGTGGATATTACGCCAGATTATATAACAGTCAGTTCGCATCAGCTTAGACTTTGCATTAAGAAAAAGAGCATTCAATCCCTAAATTGGGGGTGAATGCTTTTTTTGGTTGAGTTAGTTTTGTTTGGTTTGGTTTGGGTGTAGCCCGCCGTCACCAAAGTCGTTTGCTCAGTGTTCCAATGTAGTTAGCTCACCGTCCCAAAGTAGTTTGCTTAGCGTTCCAAAGTAGCTATCTCATCGTCACCAAAGTAATTTGCTTACCGTTCCAAAATAGTTTGTTTCCCCTTACGGACCGTATTGCAGCTAAATGGTGTTTTGGTGCCTTTTTTCAAAGTAACGGACTGCATAGCGCTTATTTGGCTGATTTTGCAGCAAAAAGGAGCGGATGTGGCACAATAGCTTCATTTGAGTCCGAACGGGGTGGAAAAGAGCGTGAATTTGCGAAATAAGGGCGCCTCGGTCCGATACGTAGCAATGGCTGCCACCACCAAAGGTAGATTGCTTCTGATCCGGAGTAGATTGCTTAGAAAGTCGTTTGTTTAGCGTTCCAAAGTAGCTATCCCATCGTCAGTCTTCTTAGCGTTCCAATTTAGTTAGCTCATCGTCAGTCTGCCTTAGCGTTCCAAAGCTGTCAGCCAACCGTCTCCAAAGTAGTTTGCTTAGCGTTCCAAAGTTAGCTATCTCATCGTCACCCAAGTAATTTGTTTACCGTTACGGACCGTATTGCAGCTAAATGGTGTTTTTGGCGACTTTTCCCAAAGTAACGGACTGCATAGCACTTATTCGGCTGAATTTGCAGGAAAAAGGAGTGGATATGGCACAATAGCTGCATCTGAGTCCGAACGGAGTGGAAAAGTGCGTGATTTTGCGAAATAAGGGCGCCTCGGTCCGATACGTAGCAATGGCAGCCACCACCAAAGATAGATTGCTTCTGATCCGGAGTAGAATGCTTAGAAAGTCGTTTGCTCAGTGTTCCAATTTAGTTGGCTCATCGTCACCAAAGTAATTTGCTTACCGTTCCAAAATAGTTTGTTTCCCCTTACGGACCGTATTGCAGCTAAATGGTGTTTTTGACGCCTTTTTTCAAAGAAACGGACTGCATAGCACTTATTCGGCTGAATTTGCAGGAAAAAGGAGTGGATATGGCACAATAGCTGCATCTGAGTCCGAACGGAGTGGAAAAGAGCGTGAATTTGCGAAATAAGGGCGCCTCGGTCCGATACGTAGCAATGGCTGCCACCACCAAAGGTAGATTGCTTCTGATCCGGAGTAGAATGCTTAGAAAGTCGTTTGCTCAGTGTTCCAATTTAGTTGGCTCATCGTCACCAAAGTAATTTGCTTACCGTTCCAAAATAGTTTGTTTCCCCTTACGGACCGTATTGCAGCTAAATGGTGTTTTTGACGCCTTTTTTCAAAGTAATGGACTGCATAGCACTTATTCGGCTGAATTTGCAGGAAAAAGGAGTGGATATGGCACAATAGCTGCATCTGAGTCCGAACGGTGTGGAAAAAGGCATGAATTTGCGAAATAAGGGCGCCTCGGTCCGATACGTAGCAATGGCAGCCACCACCAAAGGTAGATTGCTTCTGATCTGGAGTAGAATGATTAGAAAGTAGTTCGCTTAGCGTTCCAAAGTTAGCTATCTCATTGTCAGCCAAGTAGCTAACTCAACGTCCCCAAAGTAGTTTGTTTGCCCTTACGGACCGAGTTGCACTTAATCGTAATTTTATCCCACCCGTTAGAGGTAAAAATCTCAAAATAAAATATTTGCTAACGAATGAACTATCTGGACGGGCTAAACGTATTATAAGAAACGTATATTGAAGACGACGAAGCTACAGTAAATATGGCATATTGAGAGTGTTATGAGATTGGAGGGGGAGTGGCAAGATGTTGACAATCAAACATTTTACCAAAAGCTATAAGGGTGGCAAGAAGGCAGTAAATGATCTGAATTTGGTGGTCGAAAAAGGTGACATCTACGGCTTTATCGGTCATAACGGTGCAGGGAAAACAACGACTATCCGAGCAGTGGTCGGAGTTTTAGATTTTGAGGAGGGGGATATCGAGATTGGTGGGTACTCCATTAAAAAAGATCCCTTAGCCTGCAAAGCGATTACTGCGTATATTCCAGATAATCCGGATTTATACGATCATCTGACGGGCATTCAGTACTTGAATTTTATTGGTGATCTTTTTAGCGTATCGAAAGCGGATCGGGAGTTATTGATAAAGAAATATAGCGATGAATTTGAGATTACCTCTAATCTGGGGGATTTGATCTCCGCGTATTCTCATGGTATGAAACAGAAACTCGCGATTATCTCTGCGCTTATTCATAAACCGAAGCTGCTGGTTCTGGATGAACCCTTTGTGGGACTTGATCCAAAAGCGGCACACACGCTCAAGAGAATTATGGCGGATATTTGCAGCCAGGGCAGTGCGATCTTTTTTTCGACGCATGTACTGGACGTGGCCGAGAAGCTCTGCAATAAGATCGCCATTATCAAAGCGGGTGAATTGATCACTCATGGGAAAACAGAAGAGGTGAAGGGTGACAGCAGCCTTGAAGATGTGTTTTTGGAGTTGATAAAACATGATTAATATCTGGAGATTGACGAAAATTCAGCTAATCTCATCCTTTGGGTTAAATAAAGCTTTGCATACACGAGATTTGAAAGAAAGACGAAAAATGCTTTTGCTGAGCATCGGTATCTTAATAGGGATTGTCATGATGGCAGTGGTTTCGTTTGGATATAGCTTCATGATAGCAGAGACCCTTGAACAGATAGGCCGGCCAGAGCTGCTGCTTGCGATTATGATGGCTGTTACTTGCTTGATTGGATTTTTTACAACGATCTATAAGGCGAGTGGGGTATTATTTGGCTCCAAAGATTACGATCTCGTAATGTCGCTGCCTATCAAAACGAGCCATATCGTAGCAAGCCGTGTAGTTCAGCTCTACGTGCTGAATATACTGTTCTCATTGATGGTGATGGTGCCAGCAGGTGTAGTTTATGCTATAAAGGTAAATCCGGCAGTAGTGTATTATTTATTTTTCATGATAACGCTGCTATTTATCCCATTAGTGCCGATCATTGCTGCAACGATTATAGGGACATTGATTAGTTGGATTTCCTCACGTTTTAAAGGAAGTCGTTTAATAAGTCTTATTCTGACTTTTGCCGTAATCATTGTTATTATTTTGGGTTCAAGCCAAATGAATGGGAATGACCCGCAGTTACTTGCGGATATGAGCACACAAATTGCCGATCAAATCTTTAACTTATATCCTTTGACGGTCATGTATGTAGATGCTGTCTGCTCGTATCAGGTAGCTCCTTTACTATTATTTATAGGAATTTCATTACTTTCTTTTATGCTGTTTACCCTTATTCTTGGCAGCAAATATAAAGCAATACACACAGGTCTTACGACTTCTTACTCAAAGAATAAGTATCAAATGAGGTCACTTGCAGTCTCTTCACCGCTTTACACATTGTATAAAAAAGAGCTGCGCCGCTATTTCAGTTCTTCTATATATGTGCTAAATACAAGTATTGGTATGGTAATGCTACTTGTCATGGCGATCACCTTACTGTTTGTTAGCTCAGAGCAATTAGGAAAGATTATTGAGATACCAGAACTCTCTAATTATCTAAGCAGATTGGCGCCACTATTTGTTTCCCTCTTTGTAGCATTAAGCTGTACGACATCGAGTTCGATTTCGCTTGAAGGTAACCATATTTGGATTTTAAAAAGCGCTCCCGTTCCGACAAAAACTATATTATTAAGTAAAATCACAGTGAATCTCACCATTACTGTGCCGATTGTGATTGTTAGTAGTGTGCTTCTTATGATTTCTCTGGGCACTGGCTGGATGGAGAGCTTGTTATTGCTAATAATCCCCGTCCTATACGCTTGTTTTACCGCAATGGTAGGTGTGATCGTAAACTTGAAGCTTCCTAAACTGGAGTGGACCAATGAAGTCTCTGTAATTAAACAAAGTGCTTCGGTCCTTGTAGCGATGATTATAGGATTTATCAGCTTGCTGATTCCATTTGGTTTTAGTTTTCTTTTATCTGATCTAAATGGTAATCTCGTTATGTTAGGTATTGGTGTGGTGATATTAGTAGCGTGTGGAGTGATGTATAGATACATCCAGTCCACAGGAGAATTTTTATTTCGGGCTCTTTAAAAAAAGGGCATTCCAAAAGCCGAAATTGGCTGCTGGGATGCCCTTTTTTTGTGCAAGATTTATTTTCGTGAAAAATCCCTAAGTTCTACCGTCGCTCTTGTTGTTCTTGTCGTTCATTAGCTAACTGTTCAATTCCGCCCACCATTATTTTTAGACCTGTATAGAACATCTTATCGGAGCCAATTTCATTAAAAATATTGTTTTCGTACATTCGTTTTATAACATTAGGTCCATCCCCGGATAAGTGCTCAAGCGATTGTTTAAAAACCACTCTAGCATCTCCATTAGGTTCATTTTTCATGGCTAAGTCAATTCGATCCTGCTCATATTTGTCCAATTCGAATGAGATTACATAGTTTAACACGCATGCTATCAAGGAGAATTTATCACTATCGTTTAAAGGAAGATGATCCACGATCTGAAGCAAAGTATTCAGTAAAGATAGATAATTTGGTTCAGAAGGCAAGGTTCTCATCATCAGCTGAGCCGAGCAAGGATACTTATGTAAAACCCCACGAATTCGGTCCACAAAATTAAATAACTGTTCTTGCCAAGTACCTTCGAGATTCGCAGTTTCGAGGGCTTCTTTGGCGACCTCATTAGCAAGCGTCTGGAAAATGCTCTGTTTACTCTTAAAATGCCAATACAGAGAGGCGGCTTGTATTTTTAGTAGTTCTGCTAATTTACGCATACTAAATGCCTCTATGCCGATATCATCCAACAGCTCCCAAGAAGCTTTTATTATATCTTGTTCAGTGATTTGCAGATTTTTGATTCTCATCGAAACGACCTCCTGTTACTGTCTTTCTTTATCATAAGCGAAGATGAATGGCTGGTCTACCATCGTTAGATTACCGCTTTATCTTACAGTGTTAGATATTTTTATTTACAAGCAAATAAACGGGTGCTATATTAATCTTACACTGTTAGTTTAAAGGTGCGATTTTTTAAAAAAAGGAGGCAGCAGTTAGCAATTTTATTAGTAAAAATTAAAAAGGATGTGTATAGACCCATGAGTAATCTTCAAGTGGAACAATCCCAACCAGTCACCAAAGAATTTTCTATAAAAGCAATACTTCCCGTAATACTGGCACTTATAACAGGAATGCTGCTGGTTATGCTCGACAGTACAATTATGAATGTAGCGATCCCGCAGCTTGAAAAAACCTTTAATGCCAGCCTAAAAACAATACAGTGGGCCATTACGGGTTATACGCTGGCTTTATCCGTAATTATCCCATTGGCCGGTTGGTTCTCGGATAAGTTTACTGCCAAACGTGTTTTTTTAGCTTCGATCGTATTGTTTACCATAGGTTCTTTATTATGCTCTATGGCACAATCCACAACAGAGCTGATAATCTTTCGTATTTTGCAGGGATTAGGCGGAGGGATGATTGCTCCAATTGGTATGGCTATGTCATTCAAAATCGCACCTCCCGATAAAAGAGGTTCAATCATGGGATTGCTTGGACTACCGATGTTAATTGCGCCTGTTCTTGGCCCTGTACTGTCAGGATGGCTGTTGGAATATGCCAGCTGGCATTGGATTTTTCTGATTAATGTTCCCATTGGCATTATTGCAATGATTGTTGGAGTGAAATTTCTTCCGGTAATAGAGAAGGGGAATAAAGCTAAATTGGATATTTGGGGTGTGATTTTATCACCGCTCGCCTTCTCCAGCTTGGTATTTGGGGTGCATAGAGGGGGAGTAGATGGCTGGGGGGATCGTATAACGATTATATCTCTTGCGTTCAGCTTCATTGCTTTAGTCTTGTTTATTTTCGTGGAATTGCGCCAAAAAGAACCGTTATTGGAACTTCGCTCTTTTCGATCTCTAGAATTTAGTAAAGGTATGATTTTGACCTGGATTAATCAGTTCGCCTTATTTGGTTCGATTCTGTTAATTCCAATTTTTTTGCAGCAGGTCAGAGGTTTTTCTTCCTTTGAATCGGGGCTTTTAGTTATTCCCCAAGCATTAATATCCTTTGCTGGCATGATTATTGGAGGAAAGTTATTTGATAAGTTTGGAGCTCGGCCCGTTGTGTTCTCTGGACTTGTGCTGCTGTCCACCGGACTCTTTCTCTTGTCACGTTTACAAAATGATACAAGTGTATACGTTATGATCAGTTATTTTGCCATTATGGGACTTGGCCAAGGATTAACTACTATGCAGCTCGGTACACATGTGCTTAAAGCCGCTCCGAAGGATCTGATCAGCCGTGTTACCCCACTTACTGCCTCTGCGCAACAAATTGTGGGTTCCTTTGCTGTCGCTATAATGTCGGGCTTATTGACTTCCAATATAGCTACACATATGAGTCAAGGGAATCAGAAACTACCCTCAGCGGCTATGGTTGCAGGATTCCACGACACGTTCCTAGTTTCATTGGGCTTGGCGCTGTGTGGTGTGGTTCTTAGTCTCTTTTTGCGTAATCCGAAGAGCTGATCCTATCGTACTCTACCAATATTTTAGCGATGTTTATTGATTGTATCCTTGGTATAATTCAAAGATTGATAACCAAGGGGGAATCTCTTAACCCGTGAAAAATATATTTGCTAGATTTACTATAATAACCCTCGCTGTCGTGCTAGCCGCCGGAGTATTTATTCAGCATATATCGGCCGATAACGGGGTTCCTTTTGACGATATAAACACTAGTTATGCAAAAAAAGAAATCATAGATTTATATAACCGGAATATATTAACTGGCACCTCGAATACTAAATTTTCACCTACTCAATCGATTACTAGAGCTGAATTTATAACAGTTCTTGATCGACTGTTGAAGCTTGATCCAGCGTTGAGTCCGGTATCTCCTTATACCGACGTAGCCAAAAGCGCTTGGTATTACGGCTGGATTCAGGCTGCGGTTCAGCTTGAACTGGCGAACGGCACTTCGGCAACTACTTTTGCACCCGCAAAAGCAGTCACTCGGCAGGAAGCGGCTGTGTGGATAGCCAAAGCTCTAAAGCAAACAAACACTGCAACTGCCGCACAAACTAATTTTAAGGATCGGCAACAAATTGCTAGCTGGGCAAGTGCTGCTGTAGCTAAGGTTAATGATCGCGGAGTAATGAAGGGCGATAATAGCGGAAATTTTCGGCCCGCGGACCCGATAACCAGGCAAGAGACGGCAGTGCTGATGGATCGGGTGCTGCAACATACAAGCTGGGCGGCAGAGCTGGAAAGTAATCCGGACAAACGTATTGTTATAGGCTGGCAGTATGGTCTCACGACGGCACAATTTGAGAATCATGTTCTGCAATCGAACGTCAACACATTATCACCACGTTGGTATTATGTTGGGAAAACAGGGGCAGTAACGGATTCGACAGACGCCTCACTGGTAACTTGGGCAAAAAAGAATAAAAAGCAAGTCTGGGCGATGGTTGGCAATCGATCGGATCAAGAAGCGACGCATCAGATACTGTTGAGTACAACCGCAAGGAATACGGCAGTCAATCAGTTAGCTGCTTTAGTGAGTAAATATGGATTAGATGGACTAAATATAGATTTTGAAAATGTAGCGGCCGAAGATCGTGTGTATTTGACTTCGTTTATTACTTTATTAGCCGAGAAAATGCGTTCGCTAGATGTTATCCTGTCGATGGATGTATCTCCTGATCTTGGAACGGATTGGACAGAAGCTTTTGACTATGCTGCCCTAGGCAAGCAAGTGAATTATATGGTGATGATGGGTTATGATGAGCATTATGACGGGAGTCAAGTTCCGGGGTCCAATGCCTCGCTTTCTTATGATCAAAGGGCTGTGAATACAATCCTAAAAGTTGTACCTAGTCAAAAAGTTATATTGGCATTGCCCTTATATAATCGGGATTGGACATTGAACCAGAAGGGGACGGTTTTATCCTCTCAATATATTACGCTTCCGGAGCAAAATCAGATTATCAGCAGCTATGCATCGAGACCCGTGTGGAATCCTTCGCTGGGACAATATGTCGCGGGCTACTCGAAACAAGCTATAAAACATACGATCTGGATTGAGGATGGGCGTTCATTAATAACTAAATACAACTTAGCGGTTACTAAAAAACTAGCTGGAGTAGCTTATTGGTATATAGGCGGAGAAAGTTCTGATGTATGGTCCAGCTTAAGGAATGCAGAGAAATTTTACGATTATACTTTTTAAAAATATGAAAGACTGGATGCGAATAGCCGCTTAGCTATATTGCTGTCCAGTCTTTTTATTGGGTTACTAAGGCATAGCTGGTAGGATTAGATTGATTAAATCAGCCTCGCGTTACGTATTTTTTGAAGTTTTTCACGTTTAGAACTTTAACATTTTGAGCTAGAAGTTTCTTGTCGCTAACGACCCAAGTGTGATCTTTGGAGTTTTTTCTACGAATCGCAGCGAAGTTATACTTATTTCCTGCATAGATCTTAAAGCCCTGTGCAGCACAATCCGCACAAAACTTAACGCATTCACCTTTATTCCAATCTGGAAAGGAAATCTGCTGGAAGACATTTCGTTTTACGAGTAGGGTCGCACCCTGAACATTGGTTACCTGTTTATTTTCCATATGAAGATAACGAAGCAAAAGTAGCTTCTTATCAGTTAAATACATATAGTGAGCTCGTTTTCCAACGATATCAGCTTTAGTTTTATGGAGGATGTTCATACTATCCGTTAAATAGTTGGCAGAATAATAATCGTCGTCATCAAATTTAGCGATACAACTATAATTCGCTAAGTGCACACCAAAATTCAGACAAAACCCCAGTGAACGATATTCAGGTAGTTTATAGATCCGTACATTTTTATGTTTTTTTGCAGCATGTATATAGTCTTCTATTTTCAAGCTATCATTATTAATGATCACGATAAGCTCTTTACATTTGAAATTCTGTCGTTGATAGTTATCAAATATTGTTTTAATACAATCCATTCGTTTTGTACAAGTTAGAATAGACACGGCAGATGAAGTAGATTCAGCAGTTAATTTCATAACGAAATCTTTGGACGGCGTCCAACAAAATTCCTGTAGTTTTTAATATTCCGGATGATCTTATGGTTAGCTATTAGTGTACTATCACTGATGATCCATGTATGTTTTGAAGAGTTTTTTCTACGTATGGCAACGAAGTTATTTTTACTTGCAGAATAAACCTTATAACCTTTCTTTTTGCTTCTGCTGCAAAAGAGATCATCCTCACCTACGTTTTTATTAGGAAATTTTACATGATCGAATACTTTTCGGTTGAAGACGAGCGTAGCGCCAGGGAGATGGGTAACTATTCGGTGTTCATCATTTGCGAAACGAAGAATCAAAGTCTTTGAACCTAGTAAATACATATAGTGAGCCCGTTTTCCAAGGATATCAGCTTTAGTTCTTTTTAAGGTCAGAATACTTTCCGTCAAATAATGAGGGGCATAGTAATCGTCGTCATCAAATTTGGCGATGGTATGATATTTGCATTTTGTTACGGCATAGTTTAAGCATGAACCGAGAGATTGCTGTTCAGGTTTACGATATATCTTAATATTTTTGTATTTTTTAGCTAAGGTTTGGTAGGGGGATAGTGGAATTTTATTATTATTGATAATAATGATAAGTTCTTTATTTGCATATCTTTGTCTGCTGAAATTTTGGAGTAGGTTGTTTAAATAATTATGGCGATTGGTACAGGTAATAATGGAAACACCTTGTTGCTTCGCTTTGTTGTGAGGTACAGCACTCATTTAACCAACCCCTCATATGCATTTTTGGGAAAAGTCTCATAATACGATATGTCCAAGTTAGGATAGAGTAACGGCATATCAACCTCTTAAAAGCAAAAATGGACTTGTTTAAAGAACACAAAACCCACAGTGATAGCTGTGGGTTTTGTAAGAGAGACAATTCATATGAAACGTTTTGGATGTTTGTTCAGAAATAAGATTCAATGATGGATACGCTATTCTCGATTCTCGCCTTACTCTGCGTTAAATAATCTTTGGTCCAATCATCTAGGTTAGACATATCAAAACTCCGGTACATCCCTGTATAAACAATAATCTCTCTTAATCGAAGAAAAAGAGGAATTAGCTTCAGCTCATTTTCTGAAATCCTGTTCTCTTTAACGTAGCCTTTTAGAAAATGCTCCATAAAACGCTGACATTGAAGCTGCCTGTCCTCCATACTATCATCCCCGTAAACGTAGACTAGATAATACAGTTGAATGGCGATATCTTCTACAAACCAGCTGTACTGAGCTTCATCAAAATCAAACAAAGTCAGCTTACCATTGTCGACCAAAAAGTTGCCTACATTGATATCCCCATGGATGAGACCATAGGTATTTATTTCAGCGTCGAGATGCTTTAGCCGATTCATAAGCGCCTTACAGCTTTCTAAAACGCCACTTTGGGATGGAGGAATAAACTTCGTTACATTCTGCAGGTAGTAGTTCTGATGCCACGCATGTCTTTCGGACTGTGGTTTATAAGATTTTGCTAATCTGTGCATTTGTCCAGTGATCATGCCACACTGCTCATAGAGGTCTAGATCCTTCAGGCAGTCTGGGTAACCTATTCGTTTCCCTTGTGCTTTTTCAAAGGAAGATACCATAAAGTATGAATCATCAATCTCTATTTGCTCAACTAGATTACCCAGAAGAGAACCTACGGGTCTTGATACGGAAACGCCATGATCTGCCAGGTATAGAATCCATTCAAGTTCAGCCGTTAACAATTCCATACTGCGCAGCGAGCTATGAGTAAATCTTAGAATATATTGATGATTGCTAAGTTGATATTCATAAACAAAATTTTGAAATCCGCCAATGAAGCTTAGCTCATCTATGGGGATACCGTATTTCGTGCAGGCAGCACTTACAATCTGGTCATTAAATAAGGACTTAATCTTTTGTTCCAAGGGTTCTACTCCGTTCTACATTACAATGATTTTATCGAAATCGTTCTGGAGCTTTCCTGGACCTCAATAAGCAGCGGCCGTTCTTGTGGGTTGAGATTTGGGGCATGAATGGCCAGCATAAGTCTGCCCGTCAAATCACGAAACAACATTCCATGTCCGCCATCTTTGGCATAAAGAGGCTCAGGATCATGTTGCCAAGGTCCACTAATGTCACCGCTGACGGATCGGGCTAAACCCATGGCATAACCACTAGCTCCACTGCTAGACCACAACATAAGCAGCTCACCACTGCTAGTCTGATGCATAAAAGGACCGTCAGTTACGTATTGCCCTTCTTTGCCGCCTACCGTCCAAGGAGCTTGTGAAGCCTGGAAAAGCAGCATAGGTTCGCCAATAGTAGCACTTAAATCCTCCTTCAGCCGAACGGCATACATTTCTCCATCCGTCACTTCAATCCATTCACGGCAAAAGATCATCCAAGGTTTGTCTTCTTTATCTACATATAACGTTCCGTCAAGGCACTCCCAAGAAGCAGGGGTAATCGGATGATTACTGATAGGGAGATAAGGACCCTCAGGTGTTTCCGCGCTTAATATTTGTGTCCCCCGTGGAACGCCATGTCTTTTAAAAGAAGCGAACATATAATATTTTCCGTTGTAGCGGTGAACCTCTGGTGCCCAGAAATGATGATCAGCCCAAAAATCAGCATCTGGACGAAAAGCAGCAATGGGCCCGGACCATTCCTGAAGATCTGAGCTGATATATACATCGAAGCCGTGAGGTGCGCCACTCCAAGCTGTTAGGCCATCTGTGCCAAATAAATAGTATTGTCCAAGTTCAGGCACAGATAGGATATAGGGATCTCTAAAGTTAATATCAGATAATGTTTTCATTAAAGGTGCCCCCAATTTACAAGCTATCATCTGCTTAATTTTACAATATCTTCTTTAGGCTTGGAAGCGTTACTTCATTTGCTCGCCTTGTAGCAAACGTATTTTCATTACTCCGGGTGTACAGCCGTAGTTTTTTCGGAAGACACGTATAAAATAATTAGTCTCCATGCCCAGCTGAAGCGCTATATCTTGAACGGGAATCTCCACATCCTCCGTCATTAATTGCAGCGCCCGCTCCAGCCGCAGATTCTGCAAATACTTATGCGGAGTGACCCCATATTCCTGCACGAATAAACGCTGGAAATGCTGCACAGAGTACCCGACTGCTGCTGCAAGATTGGAGATCAGAAGCGGTTCTGTGTAATGTTCGTTGATCAGCCCGACGGCTGTAGTTAGGGCTTCATTTCGGACCGACTCGAAGGCTAGACGATTACCGGAGACTTCTGAACTCTTGGCAGGGCGCAGCATCAAGAGCAGTCTATAGAGTGTGATAGACAACTCTTGCATCCACATCTCGTCCTGCCGATTGGGGGCAGGAGAATTCACCGTATGCCAGATTTGGCCGATTTCTTCCCAGCATTGTTCAAAACGATCCGTTCGATAAGGAACAGAAGGGAGCAGTTCAAGCGCTTCCAGCAATCCATGAGCTTGACTGCCTTGAAAGCCGATAAAGCCAACATGCCACGGTTCATGAGAGGTAGGATAATATTCATGACCACGATCGGGCGGGAAGGCAAAAGCCATCCCCGGTTCCAGTATGATTTCTGTGCCACTTTCCAGATCACGAAATAACCCGGTTCCGGTCCGGATTAAAAAGATTTGATACACAGGAAATCCTGCTGGGCGCACATGATGGAATTGGATATGGCGACCTACAGAGTAGGGGGATAGGGGCAACGTTCCAGAGTCGCGCGGTAATTCAATCAGAGAAAAAGGCAGCAGGTTTATCACCTCATCTTCATTTTGTGCTATCACTTCGAGACTATATTCCTACTGATTGAAATGAATTTTCTTATATTATAAATAGTATAAATGATGATTCCTGAATAAGATAGCTTACGCTTCTAGCCTATCATCAGAGAATAGTCCCATTCTATAAATGGGCAGAATTGAGAGGATGATCGTACACAATGAATAAAAAACATTCCCCGATAAGCAGAAAAGCTGGTGTCATGCTGCACGGTGCTGATTATAATCCTGAACAATGGCTGAAATATCCGGAAGTATTGCGTGAGGATATCCGATTAATGAAGCTGGCGGGCTGCAATGTCATGTCCGTAGGCATTTTCTCGTGGGTATCTCTTGAACCTGAAGAGGGTGTGTTCACTTTCGAATGGTTGGATGGTGTACTTGATTCTTTTGCAGAGAATGGGATTTACGCTATCTTGGCAACGCCAAGTGGTGCCCGCCCAGCATGGATGTCGCAAAAATATCCAGAAGTCTTAAGAGTGGAGCGTAACCGTGTTCACAATTTGCATGGCTTCCGTCATAACCATTGCTTTACCTCACCAGTGTACCGGGAGAAAACTGCAATTCTGAATGCAAAGTTAGCGGAACGGTACAGCCAGCATCCAGCCATTATCGGTTGGCATATTTCGAATGAGTTCGGTGGGGAGTGTCACTGCGAGCTCTGCCAGGATGCTTTTAGAGAATGGCTGAAAGTGAAATATAATAACAGTTTGGATGAGGTGAATCATGCTTGGTGGGCTACTTTTTGGAGCCATACCTACACTTCATGGTCACAGATTGAATCCCCAGCTCCACATGGTGAGACACAAGTACACGGCTTGAATCTTGACTGGCGGCGTTTTGTTAGTGAACGGACGATTGATTTCTGCCAGCACGAGATCAATACCGTTCGTCCTTATAATCCAGAGCTGCCAATCACGACGAATATGCATATGATCGATGGCATTGATTACCGCGAGCTGGCCAAAATCCTGGATGTGGTCTCATGGGACGCTTATCCAGACTGGCATTATACCGAAGACGGTGACGATACTAGATTGGCAGCATGGACGGCGATGCACTACGACTTAATGCGCTCTTTTAAAAAGAAACCGTTCCTGCTGATGGAAAGCACGCCATCCCTTACGAACTGGCAATCGGTCAGTAAGCTGAAACGTCCCGGAATGCACAAGCTGTCTTCCTTGCAAGCGGTAGCGCATGGTTCGGATTCTGTGCAGTATTTCCAATGGCGCAAAAGCCGCGGATCAAGTGAGAAGTTCCACGGCGCAGTTGTAGACCACAGTGGCCACTCCGAGACTCGAGTATTCCAAGATGTAGCGGAAGTAGGAAAGACGCTGGCGGGAATGACGGAAGTAGTGGGTACGTCCACTCCGGCGAAGACGGCGATTATTTTCGATTGGGACAACCGCTGGGCGATAAAGGATGCGCAAGGCATCCGTAATTCCGGATTACGTTATGAGGAGACGGTGCTACAGCATTATCGTGCACTTTGGGAGCTGGGCATTCCAGTTGATATTATAGGCTCTGGAGATGATCTGTCTGCCTACAAGCTGGTTGTTGCCCCTATGTTATATCTGATTAGTGAAGAGAATGGAAAGCGCATTGAGAAATATGTGGAGCAAGGCGGCACTTTCCTCGCAACCTATTGGTCAGGAGTAGTTAACGAAACGGATTTATGTCATCTGGGAGGATTCCCTGGTCCACTGCGCAGAACACTGGGGATTTGGGCAGAGGAGACAGAAGGGCTGCACAGCCGTGATCTGAACGGGTTAGTAATGGAGGTAGGTAATAAACTTAAGCTAAGCGGTGATTACGATGCGCATGAGATAGCCGAGCTGATTCATTTGGAAGGTGCAGAGGCTTTGGGGCATTATCGCAACGATTTCTATGCGGGCCGTCCAGCGCTTACAGTCAATCGTTTTGGTGAAGGAAATGCGTACCATCTTGCTACCCGTGTGAAAGACACTTCGTTCTATGTTGAGCTATACGCAGCGATCACATCTAAGGCAGGAATTACCCGTGCGATGGATAGTGAGCTTCCAGCAGGTGTGACTGCACAACTTCGCACAGATGGCGAAAGTGATTATGTTTTTGTGCAAAATTTCAGCGGCAGTCCGCAAACGGTAGAGCTGGATGGAGCGGAATACACAGACTTGGAAACAGGTCTTTCAGCTCCGGCCCTATTGAATCTAGCGGTGAATGGACTTGCGATGTTGAAGCGTAAAGCATTAGTATAATAAAAAGGCAGGACCTGAGTTTCAGGTTCTGCCTTTTTTTTGAATAGAATCAGTTCTTAACTCTTCCCATCATAATGGTGTTATACAATTTGCCGTCCGATAGAAGTTTATCTTTCTTTAAAATCGCTTCAATTTCAAAGCCAAGCTTTTGATATAGCTTAATAGCGTTGGTGTTCGTTTCCAGCACATTTAGGGTGATCTTTTGAATACCATTAGTGTCAGCCCAGGCAATCGATTCGGCGAGAAGATTTTTTCCAATACCATATCCCCAATAATCCTGCAGCACACATACTCCAAATTCTACTTTATGAGCAAATCTTTTTAAGGGATAACCTTCGCATCTGGAGAACGCAACGATTTGATTATCAACTACTGCGACTAGAAAAAGGTTATTATTTTTCTCGGAATCGGCTTGAATAAGCTGTTCAAACCCTTTTTCGTCAATAAAGGCTTCGCCTGGTTCCCGATCTAAATTCTCGGTTTCTCCATCGATCCGCACCCTTAATTCAGATAACACTTTAGCATCATGAGAGGCCGCAGATCTAATGCTGTATTGGATTCCATTCACTGTAAATGTTTGAGGATTAATGATCATATGTCCTCCGTGACGATGGGTGATGTTAGAATTATTGCTTCGATGCCCTCAATGATCCGAGTGAAATAGGCTGCTTCATGAGGCACAAAATGAGTCCGATCCACACTTTGTTGAATGTTGATTTTTTGTCCGTTTGAATCCACTTTGAAACCATTGATTTGTAGACTATGTATTTCTCCTTGCCAAAAGCTTCGGAAGTCGGCAAACTTTGTGATAACTATTCCTGCGACCTCTTCTTCTTGCAGCTTAAAATCGTCCAGAGGATAAGGATTGTTATAAACAAAAACATGCGCTCGTTCTTTATCGATAAGATTTTCTTTGATCATACTGTAAGGAATCGTACCTAAGGGAATCAGTTCATCAAAAGCTAGCTCCAAACCGAGTTCTTCTTGAACCTCGCGAATCCCGTCCTCTACCGTTTCGTGTGTCAGCAAATGTCCAGCGGCCGTGATGTCCAGCAATCCTGCATAATCTTGTTTCTGCTCACTACGAAGCTGTAAATAAATATAGGGGATTTCTTGGGTTTTGCTTATAAACCAGCAGTGGAAGGTCTCGTGCCAATGTCCTAACCGATGTACTTCTGCCCGTGGAGCTGTACCGATTCGGTGACCCGCTTCATCAAATATAGTAAGTATCTCATTATGCATAGAAAAGCTCCTTTGTGAAAATATCTACTGCTTAAAGCCTATCATAAAAACGATCGAATTGCTTAATGTCCCCAAGTGATTTTTATTGACATCGTTAAGAAATATATGTATATTTTTGGATGTTAATCAAAGGAGGAGTTAAATGAATTTAGTAGCCATGAAGCGGGAAGACTTGGACACTTTAAGTGATGAAAGGTTAGGATGGGCCTGTATGGAGCCTACCTTTCAGCTGATTCGCGGAAAATCGCCATCGACCAAATCAGAAGTGATCTCGAAGCTCACAGAGGGGCAACAAGCCTTATGTATGTTCAGAGTGCTATATGGTCACAGCTGTAATTCCGAAGGGGAATATTATGCTTGGATTTCCTACATGCAAGACCTGCCAGGGTATTGGACAGGGGTGATAGGAGGCATACGATTTTTTGACGATTCACCCATGATTCTTTTGCTTCAGGAAACAAAGACATTTCTCGAGGAAAGAAATCATCGACTGGGTAAAGAGTGGGCGGATGCGGCCATCACGGATTTGGATCGAGACCCTCAGCTGTTAGAAGTAATTAGTGAGTTATTCGAACGATATAAGAACCTGACACCAAATACGCATAGAATTATCGGCAATTATATTCGCACTCATCCAGAGGAGTTTGTAGAAATAGGGTGTTCATAATTATGAATATGAAGAAACGTTATGAATTTCTCGTACTCATTTTTTTATTAATCGAAATCCCTGTAATTATTAATCTCTACCATAGTTATAATTCATTTGAGAATTTAGTGTTGGATCAAATCGATGAAACTGAAATCACCTCAATCGAGATTGAGAAATCTTTAGTGGATGAAAAGGTAGTGATTGAAGATCCGAAGGAAATTGAAAAGATCATTTATGCTTTTTCAGATGTAAAATTGAGAAGAAGTAGTGCTTTGGACAAATCTACGGAGACCTACTGGATAAGTATTATTGTGAATAACAGCTTGAGGTTTGGCATGAATCTTACGGATACTAACTTCCTGTATGTGACAGATCTTGATAAGAAGGACAAATACAGTTCGGGAAACTTTAGAATGACTAGTGCTTTTGATGTGAATTCCATTGCAAGCTTATTTAAATGATGCACAACGATCCACAACCACTGATACTGAGATTTTCGGACCCAGATGCCCCTATTTGCGAATTTATCGCCTTTTGAGCAGGTTTTCGGACTCCAACGTCGCTATTGCTCATGAAAGAGCTTATAATTGGTGTTTTTTGCACCAATAGCGGCTATGAGGTCCGATAGCTGTCCAAATAGCGGATAAAACGGTGTATAAGGTCAGCTGAGTCCTTTAGGTGCTGCATGTGCAGATTGGTTAGTTGAGTCCTTTAAGCTGCTGCGTGCGCAGATCGCTCAGTTGAGTCTTTAGCTGCTGCGTGTGCAGATTGTTCAGCTGTGTCCGATAGTGTTTCATATCCATACAAAAAATGGGTGCCCCTATGGGACACCCATTTTTGTATGGATTATCTAGCCATCCATCCGCCATCCACATTAAGAACGTGACCGTTCAAGTAGTCAGATGCTGCGGAAGCCAAGAATACGGCAGGACCTTTAACATCATCAGGCGTTCCCCAACGTGCTGCAGGGATACGGTCTAAGATAGAGTCCGAACGACTTTGGTCGGCACGGATTGGAGCGGTATTTTCAGTAGCCATATAGCCTGGTGCAATTGCATTGATGTTCAGACCGGAGCCTGCCCATTCATTGGCAAAAGCTTTAGTAAGACCCGCAACCCCGTGTTTACTCGCAGTGTAACCAGGGACATTGATTCCGCCTTGATAGGAGAGCATGGAGGCGATGTTAATGATTTTGCCGGATCCTCTTTCCAGGAAGTGGCGGCCTGCGATTTGCGACAGAAGGAAAACTGTGTTCAGGTTCAAATTGATGACATCAAACCAGTCTTTTTCACTATGATCTTTTGCCGGTGCACGGCGGATCATTCCTGCGCAGTTTACGAGAATGTCAACATGTCCGGTCAGCTCTAGCGCTTGGTCAAAAGTGCTTTGCAGCTTGCTGTGATCACTTAAGTCAGATTCGATACTAACTGCTTTTACTCCAAAAGCTTTTGCTGCATTTACTGTTTCTTCACTCGAATTAAGGGAGACAGACGCAACGTCTGCACCGGCTTCTGCAAATGCAAGCGCGATTCCTTGTCCAAGACCTTGAGCTGCGCCTGTTACAATAGCTGTTTTACCTGCCAAGCTGAATAATGATGACATATAAATTACGCCCCTTTATTGTAAATGGATTGTTATTCCGGGTTTACCCGCATTCAATGGTAACGCCTGCACTGCGGAACTGATCTGCCGTTTCGGGGGAGAGCCCTTTGTCCGTCAGAATCACGTCAACTTCTTGTAGGGAAGCAAAGGTACGCAGTGCAGTATGGCCGAATTTATGATGATCTACAACCGCGAATACCTTACGGGCTGTAGATACAAGGGCTTGCTTGAACTCAATTAAATCTCCGGTATAAATGGAGAGCCCATGCTCTATATGAATAGCAGTCGATGAAAGGAATGCTTTTTGAATATTAAGCTTTTGTACATAGGAGACGGCTTCAGGACCAGCCAACATATTACGGACACGATAACCACCGGGAACGACCAGACGGATGTTATCTTTGGGAACCAGTTCGCTGATGATGTATACATCATTGGTGACTACCGTTAGTGGCATATTGTCCAGACGCCGAGCAATTTCAAGCGTAGTGCTACCGCCGTCAAGAGCGATAATATCGTCCGGTTCAATATGAGCAAGCGCACGCAAGGCAATCTCCGTCTTCTCGTCAGAGTATTTATCCAGCGGGTCCTTGGAGGGCAAAATACCAAACTGGTCGCTTTGTGCCAGCACAGCTCCGCCATGTACACGTACGATCAGCCCTTGTTCCTCCAGCCTGCTTAAATCCTCGCGTATTGTTTTTCCAGTAACCTGAAGCTTATCGCTCAGTTCATTCACCGTTACATCTTTTTGGTTCAGCATAACTTCCATAATCATCTCGTGTCGTCGTATCGGGTTCATCCGCCTGCCTCATCTTTCCGTAGTTGATTTATCTCTATTGTAATTCTTTCATGGATACGGGGTCCATATCATCATATCTTTTATTATCGCCAGCCATACTCCAGATAAAAGTATAGTTATGAGTGCCGACACCACTGTGGATGGACCAGCTTGGAGAAATAACGGCTTGTTCGTTATGCATTACGATATGGCGGGTTTCGTCAGGTTCTCCCATCAGGTGGAACACAACGGAATCGTCCGGAAGATCAAAATAGAAATAGGCTTCCATCCGGCGTGGATGGGTATGTGCTGGCATGGTGTTCCACATGCTGCCTGGTTTCAGTTGGGTCATACCCATAACCAGTTGGGCACTTTGCACACCATTTGTGTGAATGAAGCGGTGGATTGTCCGCTCGTTAGAGTTCTCCAGACCACCCATCGCACCGGATTCAGAATCGGCCAGTGTGGTTTTGGTAGTAGGGTAGGACTGATGGGCAGGAGCAGAATTCAAATAGAATTTAGCAGGTTTGGAAGCGTCTGCACTTTTGAAGACTACATCTTTAGAGCCTTGACCTACATAAAGACATTCTTTGAAATCCACTTCATATTCTGTGCCATCTACAACCACGGAGCCTTTACCACCGACATTGATGATGCCCAGTTCACGGCGTTCCAAGAAATAAGTAACCCCAAGTTCTTTAAGGTCAGTAGTTAGCGCAACCTCTTCTTTTACAGGATTAGCTCCACCAACGATCATACGATCTTCATGGGTTAGGACAAGCTTTAGCTCATCAGGAGCAAAAATAACGGGAATGTGGAATTCCTTACGGAGGCGCTCAGTGTCAAATTGTTTTACTTCATTAGGATGGGATGCGAAACGTCTTTCCATTGAATGTTCAATCTCCTTTGTGTACATATTATCGTTCGTATAGGTACACTTTAGTCCATTTATGTTCATTTTACAAGTGCTAATCTTTTTTATTTCGTTTATTTATGTTTATTTATTGGTTTTTCCAATTGCAAAATGAACGGAAAGTGTGCACAATAGAGCTATTATGCTCGATTTTCATGAATGCCGGAAGATGATATAAAACTGAAACGATGGAGGTTGAAATGTAATGCCGGGGTTGAAAAATATCCAGAGTACTTATAAGGAACGTCAGCAAGAAATTATTTTTAATATAGCACTGGAAGCAGAGCAACGCCCTTTATTGGAAAGTGGACTCTGGTTCCATGATGATGTGCGAAATAACTTTTATTATGCTTCGTATCTTTTTGCAGCGGCTGTTGATGATTCTTTTGAGCTGCCTTTTGATCGTGAGCAAGCGAAACAGAAAGCACAGGATGTACTGCTGGAGATCTTAATGCTTCAGAACCGGCAGCCCGGCACGGAGTTATATGGTCATTGGCCGCTCGGTTTGAATCCGGTTCCGCGAGATGCGTCACCGCATGAGTTACCAGTGGAGCTTATGGGCAACCTGCTGGCGTATTTTTGCAAAAGATACGGAGGAGCATTAAATGCTCAACTTCGCATAGTTCTGAATACAGCGTTTGGACATATTTATCGCAGTGATTTCTACCGTAAGCCGGTGGTTACTTTTGGGCATCATGAAGCTAAATATACAGCTGCTAAGCTGATTTTTGGCACCCTGTTTGCGGATGAAATATTGCTTGAGGATGGCCGGCAGAGTCTGAAGGATACACTGGCTTATATTCGTACTAAAGGGATGCCGGAATACGGCAGTCTACCGTGGTTTTGGCATTGGGTGCAGGCATTCACCTGCGCGTTGGAACTTGTCCCGCCTGAGGATACGGAGCTTACTACGAGCCTTAAAGAAATGCTTGACCATTTATGGAATGTACGAGCTGAATTCTATCTGCGTGGCGCTTGGGTTGGTGCGCATTCTAGAGGCTGGCCGCATGATGTTCCCGGCGATGCTAATGTACTTCATGATTATGTTCAGTTTGGAGATTTCCAGCTGCCTGAGAGGATGCCGCGCACTGAGTATGCCGGTTTATTATTCTATCAAGCATCCGATGAAATATTAGCCGCAGCTATGAATCGCCAGACACCAATGGAAGTAGGGAAGATTACTCAGAAGGTTGTCCCAACGGATCCACAGCCGCAGCCTTTGCTTCATTCCTATGCTTATATTACAGAGGAGTTTGCAGCAGGCGGGATGTGGGAGCGGGTTGAGGAATTCGATAATGAGCAGCTTCGCTGGGCTTTTTCGTTACCTGTGAGTGGAGAGGGAAGCGCAAATCAGCTGTATTTCTTCCATCCGGGACAAGGCTACAATGAGGGAGATCCCCGCCATCAAAGCCGTTATATGGAGGTTCTCTATCACAAGAATGTCATCATTTCTTTATTCCCAATCCCTCAGGGTGAGAAGAATACGATCATCGGTGTACTTCCCCAAGGGGAATGGAAACAAGAGCCTAATACATTGTACGGGCAGGTTGGTGAGACGTATTTTATTATTTATTTATCTCACCCTTATCAGCTGCAGGAACGGTCCAGATTCATAGAGGTATCCGTCGCAGGGATGCCGGGCGGTGTAATCGTTGAAGCATTGGGCATTAAGAAAGCTGCCGAATGTGGTATTATTGGTTTAGAGGCTTTTGCCGCAGCTATGGCTCATAAAGAAAGGAATTTCGAAGTGGGAGAGGTATTAGCAGCGAATTATATCAACATAGATGGTGAAAGCTTAGTTTTGAGTATTAGTAGGGAGTCAGAATTACCGCAAGCTCAGCTTAATGGAATCCAGATCTCATTAGATCATTATTCAGTATAAAAAAACACAATTGCTGTGATAAATAGTAATCCGAGTCGGCCTTTTTTGGCCGGCTTCTTTAATAAGGAGCTACATGAAAGGATGTGATGCCCCATTGCACAGCCCGCAATAGATACCTAAGTATCCGTAAACGTGATTTTGTCCAAAATACTTATAATTGGGGTGAACGACGATTTATCTGGATAAACTAGACCTAACGATTTGGTAATTCAATCCTCCCTAAGCACATTTCCCTTTAGAATAGCGGTGTTAGGTTACTAAATAGTAATTAATTACATTAAACCCTATTTTTCTGAGAGACATTTGTCACAATAAAGGTTAATATCTAAGTGAGATAGAAATGATTGCGCTTACTTATTTTCTAATAAACCTAATCATAATGAATGCGAGGGATATAACAGTGATTGAAACTGAATTTCGTGTAGAAAATGACTTTCTAGGCAGTAAACAGGTAGATAAGAACGCTTATTATGGGATTCAGACACTACGCGCAGTCGAGAACTTTCCTATTACGGGCTATCGGGTTCACAAAGAGTTAATCAAAGCGATGGGGATTGTAAAAAAAGCCGCTGCGCTTGCAAATATGGAAGTTGGCCGTCTCTATCGAGGGCTTGGAGAAGTTGTAGTGAAAGCAGCAGAAGAAATCATCGAGGGTCAGTGGCATGAGCAATTTATTGTAGATCCTATTCAGGGTGGTGCAGGTACCTCGTTAAATATGAATGCGAATGAGGTTATTGCTAACCGTGCCTTAGAACTGCTTGGCCATGAAAAAGGAGACTATCGTCACTTAAGTCCCAATTCACATGTAAATATGGCGCAGTCTACAAATGATGCGTTTCCGACAGCAATTCATATTGCCACACTTTCACTGCTGGAGCAGCTGCTTGTAACGATGCACAGAATGCATGATGTGTTTGCGGTAAAAGCGGATGAATTCGATCCTGTGATAAAAATGGGCCGGACACATCTTCAAGATGCAGTGCCGATTCGTCTGGGTCAAGAATTCGAGGCTTATCGCAGAGTGCTTGAAAGAGATATCAAACGTATTGAGCATACACGCCATCATTTGTATGAAGTCAATATGGGAGCAACAGCAGTGGGTACAGGATTAAATGCTGATCCTCGTTATATTGAATTGGTGGTAGAGCACTTAGCTGAGATCAGTGAATTGCCGCTCGTAACGGCAGATCATCTCGTCGATGCCACCCAAAATACGGATGCCTATACAGAAGTGTCTGCTGCCCTAAAAGTGTGCATGATGAACATGTCCAAGATCGCTAATGATCTGCGGTTGATGGCCTCCGGTCCGCGGACTGGGTTTAATGAGATTTCATTGCCTGCACGCCAGCCTGGATCTTCAATTATGCCGGGCAAAGTTAATCCGGTTATGGCAGAGGTCATTAATCAGGTGGCTTTTCAAGTCATAGGGAACGATCATACGATCTGTCTGGCTTCCCAAGCGGGTCAACTGGAGCTGAATGTTATGGAGCCAGTGCTTGTGTTCAATCTTATTCAGTCCATCAGCATCATGAACAATTCCTTCCAAGTCTTCACAGACTTCTGTCTGGCTGGGATTGAAGCCAATAAGGAGAAGCTTGAGCGGGATGTGGAGCGGAGTGTCGGAATCATTACGGCTGTGAACCCGCATCTGGGGTATGAAGTGGTATCGCGGATCGCTAGAGAGGCGATTTTGACTGGGGAATCTGTACGGGAATTGTGCATTAAATATAATGTGCTGACCGAAGAAGAGCTTAATCTGATTCTGGACCCATACGAAATGACACACCCGGGAATTGCAGGAGCAGCTTTATTGCATAAAGAGTAGAATGTTCCGGAGGATCGAGCTTTTTGTTTGGAAAAAGCAAACCCCCGCCACCGTTTAGGGTGACAGGGGGAGATCCTAAATATGTTTTACTTATATGAATCTACTTCGCGATTGTCTGAAGTAGGTTCTTTTTTTACATTTCAGGCTTAAAAGAAAAATAAAGAACGTAACAGGCCGCGTTTTCTTGGCGGAGCCGTTAGCCTGGTAGAGGCAGTGGAATGGGAATTTTCATAAGAGGTGAGCGGTTTGCCGTTAGACACTTGCAACGGTTCTATTGATGCCGCGATTTGCTTGATCATTATTCGTAGGTCCTCAAGCTCCTCACGCTGCTGGAGCAGTTGGATCAATACTACTTCATCGGCTTTTTGATCGAGTGCACGTTCAACATTGTTGATGCGAGACAAGATATCCTTCATAGGCTCAGCATCTGTGTGCTGTAGTGGGTTTTCCTGTTGTGATGTGGAAATTTGCTGCTCATTCGTGAGTGTGAGTTGTATACATTCCAAGGCCTCTCCGTGATTAATACGGTCTTTAATATGATTGAGCAGGTCGATTTGCTGCTCCGAGAACACATAATGGCCAAATCGGTCTTTTGGAAAAAAATCAGGGAACATGGCAGCCCAACGTTTAATTGTGGTTAGACTAACTGACAGCAGCTCTGCGGCATCTTTTGTTTTTAGAATATCCATTTCGATTCCTCCAGTTCACGTAGTCATGTTATGAGTAATATTCGTTGTCCAGCAGCGGCTCCCTGCACGGTTGACAAAGGTAGTGCGTATTCGCTAAACAAAGTGTAATTACGAGCAATCTCACCCTTTTGGATTTCACTATCTTGCTTTTCCATTCCAAATTGAGTACAGATGAGCCTGCTCAGGGGTATAATTGCATTAGAGGTGAAGGCGATGAACAGGATTGAAGATGAGGAACAAATGACTGAGGAGCAATGGCAGGCTATTTTGCAAAACGATGTTGCTTATAACGACATATTTTTTTATGCGGTGAAGACTACAGGAATTTTTTGTCGACCCTCCTGCAAATCCAAAGCACCCAATCGGGAGAATGCGTGTGTTTTTCAGAATGCTGAACAAGCGCTGGCAGCCGGATTTCGTCCTTGCAAAAGATGTAAACCGACAGGTGAGCGTCTTCCTGATAAGGAATGGGTAGCTGTGATGACGGAGTACATTGATCATAATTATATGGCCCCCCTCACCCTTGAAACGTTAGCTGAGGTATGTCATGGCAGTCCTTATCATTTACATCGAACCTTTAAGAAAGTAACAGGAATCACTCCCGTGGATTATATACAGCAAAAGAGAATCGCTAAGGCATCTGAGTATTTGCTTACTACAGAGCAGGCAGTTGCTGAGATTGCATTACGTGTGGGTCTGCCCAATACATCGTATTTTATTACTTTATATAAGAAAAAAACAGGGTATACGCCCACACAGTTTCGTCAGCTTAACAAACAGAAAGTAACGTTGGCTTCTGATTTTAATTTGGAGGGACCGAATCATGGAGAATAAAACAAATGCTATTCTATACTGGACATTATTAACCGATAAGGACTGGAGTTTTTATATTGCAGCCACAGAGAAGGGTTTAAGTTATGTGGGTTCGCAGCAGCAACCCTTTGAGGAATTAAGCGAATGGGTTAGACGTCGTTTTCCGGGGAGTGAACTGGTGCAGGACGATGAGAAGATGGCGCCTTATGTGAGGGAGCTTAGTGAATATTTGCAAGGGAACCGGCAGAGCTTCGGCATTCCTTTTGATTATCAGGGAACTCCTTTTCAGCTTGCGGTGTGGAAGGCGTTATGTGAAATTCCATATGGACAAACCTGGTCCTATTCGGATATTGCCACACATATTCAAAGACCAGCTGCGGTGCGCGCGGTAGGGACTGCCATTGGCGCGAATCCGATTCTGATTACGGTGCCCTGCCACCGGGTTATTGGTAAGAATGGGACATTAACAGGATACCGGGGTGGTTTGGATATGAAGACCAAGCTACTTCAGTTGGAGAGAGGAGAGTATACAGCAGATATATGAAAATAGAGTCCAATTACACCTCCCCAAAAACCTTGCTGAATAAAGGAACAGGTTATCTGTCAGGCTACAGTCATTCCTTAAATCCATATACGGGCTGCACTTATGGCTGTTCCTATTGTTATGTACGTCAGATGCCTGTCTCGCTGTTCCGCAAAGAGGAGTGGGGGACGTGGGTAGATGTTAAACAAGAAGCGGCTGCAATTTTACAAAAAGAACTGCACAAAGCGAAGGCCAAAGGTCCCGTCTCTATTTTTATGTCGTCAAGCACAGATCCCTATCAACCGGTAGAGCACAAGGAAGAGGTGACGAGATCTTTACTGGAGGTTATGGTTCAAGATCCGCCCGATTTCCTATTCGTGCAGACGCGTAGTCCGCTGGTTCGCAGAGATATAGATTTATTATTACGTTTAGAGGATAAGGTTCGTGTAAGTATAACTGTAGAAACAGACCGAGAAGATATTCGCCAAAAATTCACACCAAGCGCCCCTTCCATTGCTGCAAGACTGAAGACGTTACAGCTTCTACGTGAAGCTGGCATCCCCATTCAAGCTACTATAGCGCCAGTACTGCCAAGCAGTCCAACTTTTCCAGCAACCTTAAGGGCTTTGGTGGATAGAGTCTGTGTGGATGACTATTTTATGGGCGACGGCAGCGGCGGCAAACGCACACGGAGATTAGGGATTTATTCCCTATATGAAGAGCTGCAACTGGAAGATTGGTATGATCCTGCAGCATATCGCAGAGTGTATGAAGGACTTCAGCAAGTTTTTTCCGAAGAGGAGCTATTCTTGAGCCAGAAGGGGTTCGAGCCTTAATCTGAAACATGGTATAATAAATGAGAGCATTCATACTTAGTATTTAATATACTTAATATCCGTAATAGCTTATTGGAGGATTAGTGTGGCAAAAGCAAAGGTGGCCAAGCGGCCCACAAGAGATGAATTTGTGCTTGAGGAGTTAGGTAATCAGTTAGTTGAAGCTAAGCAAGAAGGTTCTGAGATTTTATTGACCGTATGGGGAAAAGAAGAAGAGGTACGCGGCATGATCGTGGAAATGGATTCGCGAACCGGGAAAGTACACCTCAGTAACCATGAAGAAATCATAAAAGTTCCTTTTATGGATATCATGCAGGTTAATTATCCCAGAGATTAATGGGCACGGCAGCAACAGGAGGTCCTGAAAGCTATCATAGCTTTGGGGCCTCTTTGATCATAAAGGTAAGGAATAGAGGATATAGAAAGGGAGGTCAACAATGCAAGTAACCAAAACCAACGCGATGCGAATGCTGGATGCCAAAAAAATCGGCTATGAAGTGTTCGCTTATGACAATGAAGATGGACTAATCCATGGCACGGCTGTGGCTGAGAAGATTGGAAAGGCGGCAGAGACGGTTTTTAAAACGTTGGTCGCTCATAGCGGCGCAAATCTTTATGTATTTGTTATCCCAGTTGCCGAAGAGCTGGATCTCAAAAAGGCGGCCAAAGCCGCCGGAGAGAAAAAAATTGAGATGCTGCCAGTGAAGGATCTGCAGAAATGGACAGGGTATATCCGCGGTGGTTGTTCACCTGTTGGAATGAAAAAGCTGTACCCCACGTTCATTGATAGCAGTGCAGAAGGGCTGAACACGATGGCTGTCAGCGCTGGGAAGATTGGCCAGCAAATGGACGTAGCCCCACAGTTACTCGCTGAGGTTGTGCATGCGAAGTTTACAGAACTAATCAAATAGCCGAGCAGCAAGCTGGCCTAAATATTCCTTCAATGCTAACCCTGTTGTAGAGATCGCTCCTGGGGAGGGACTGAACTTGGCGGGCTGCAGTGCAATATCAGCGCTGGCGATATAATCCGTAGGATAGGCTTGCGCTGTTAGCCCCGCATTCTTAAAGTGCAACATCGCACGGGACATATGAAAACCTGAAGTAACTAATATAGGTTTTTTTAGTCCGGTTTGTTGAAGGATGGCTGCGGTATTTACAGCGTTTTGCTCCGTGTTGAGGGATTGATTTTCGATCAGGATGTCCTCTTCGGGTATGCCGAGACCCAGTAGTTGTCTTTGCGCGATATCCGCTTCATTACCACTGTCGGAGAATACTTGTCCGCCAGAAAATAAGATGAGCAGACCAGTCTGCCGATGGAGGCGAACAGCAGTAAGCAGGCGATTTGCCGCTGATCCGTATAAATTGCCCTCGCCGTCTATATCCGGTGTGCCAGAGCTGGCGCCCCCGCCGAGTACGACGATGACATCTCCTTGCAAAGTTTCCGGCTGCGGATATTTCCGTTCTAGACTGCCGATCAGCGCATCGCTGATTAAGGGTGTCATGGAGAAATACATTAATAGTGTAACCCCGAGTAGAACTAGTGCTGGCCGGCGGTTTTTTTTCCATAACCAAATGACTAAACCTAGCAGAAGCACGATAAACAGGCCGGGAGGAAGCACAAAGCTGTATACAAATTTGATGATGTAAATCAACAGTATCAACCGCCTTCTAAAAATATAAGTTCAGGTTGTATTGTAACATGAGATTGCAAGATTACATATTTACATGCGTATCCTTATACAAAACGGATATTGCCGCAGCTATCAGGATCATCCCCATAAAAGCGGGTGCAGCATGGCCAAGTGATACATATATTTGCCCTCCAATGACAGGCCCGATCATTCTTGCTAAAGCCTGAATAGATTGGCTACCGCCTTGAATCCTCCCTTGTTCACTAGAATCGACAGACTTGGAAAGCATCCCATTGAATGAAGGCCCAAAGATCGAATCCCCAAAACCAAATATAAACATTCCAGCGATAAAAAGCGGATAGTATGAGAACAAAGCAGATAGTGCAATAAGACTGTAGCCTATAATCTCCGAAACCATTCCAAGAATTGCGATCTGTTTATCCCTAAATTTCAGCAAAAGCTTAGGCATGATGAAACCCTGTGAAATGATGTCTTGGAAGCCCATAATTGAAAACATCAGTCCGATTAGTGCAGGCTTCCAGCTGAAAGTATCCATTGTGAATTGTGAAAAAACAGCCTGTAAAGATCCGTTGGGTATCCAGAGTAAGAATGCTGAGACCAGTAGCCTTTTTAAGTTTTTTATGGACAATATGCTTGCAAGCTGTGTAAATGGATTCAGTCTTACCAAGGTAATTTCTTTTAGTCTATTGTTCTTGTCAAGGCTCTCAGGCATAAAAAAGAATCCGTAAACAACATTTAATAAGGTTATTATTGCTCCGAAATACATAGGTACAGAATAACCAAACTTGGCAAGTAAACCTCCTAGCGTTGGACCAATGACGGTGCCTACACCTACAACTGCACTCACCCAGCCAAAGTATTTGGTTCTCTGTTCTGGTGGAATGATGTCAGCAAAATAGGCGAAGATAGTACCTATGCTTCCGCCGGTTATACCTTCTATTAAACGTCCAACAAAAAGTACCCATAACGCTCCTCCTATCCCAAAAACTAAGTATCCAATCGCGGAACCCAAAAGGCATACCAAAAGTAATGGACGACGCCCGTATTTGTCACTCAAAGCTCCAAGTGCAGGGGCTGCAAAAAATACGCAGACTGCATAAACAGACGTCAGCAGCGTGACAACTATAGCCTGTTCTCCCGGATTGCTTATATAAGGCTGCACTAAAAATGGGACAACGGGCATGATGATACTGAAGCCTATTCCGCACAGAAACACAGAGATCAAACCGAAGATTAGAGCGTGTTTATCTACGGTTTGCTCTGTGTTCTGTTCATTATGTGATCTGAATTTGAACATTAAATTCTCTCCTCAAAAGTTGATGTTTTGATTCCTTGGAAACAAATCTGGTACATCACCATTTTTATCACGGTTTTGTTTTCGTGTCAACAAAATAATAACCATAAAAATGCAGCCTTTCTCATAAGAGCCCGGCTGCATGGAGTTTCATTTTCATTATTCGAATTTATTCGGATTAAAATCTATACCCTGTTTCTTTATTTCTGCATCCAAATGCCTACTATACTTTTCTACGAAGCTAAGCATACTGTCAAATTGCTCCTCAGTTACCTTCTCAAATACGGCTTTATCCCGCTCTTGGAACTCTTTGTGCAGGTCCTCATGGATTTTATAAATTACTTTCCCTTGCTCAGTAAGCCTAAAATAGATTTCTTTTTTGTTATCCGATTTTTGGTAGCTTTCGATGAGGCCCTTTTGGATGAGCTTCTTAGTTAATTTACTTATGGCACCGCGAGTCATATAAAAGGACTCTGCAAGTTTTGTGACGTTGGAATCTGCATTTTTTTCAATGTATTCGATGCAATGTACTTCAGAAGGTTTATAACCCTTAAGACTGTCTTCCATCTTATCCTTATTAAGCCAAACCATCTTGTTATATACGTCCCTGAAACCCATCATGACCTGATCTTCTTTGTTCATGGCCTGTCCTCCCAGCGCTCTTACATTAATAAATTATATTGATTTTTTGTTTCTATTTCAACAATATTAAAGTTGAGGATAGTTTGTTTCATTGAACTTTAGATAAAAATAACAGGTGAGTAGTAACAAGCGTAGATATAATATTCTTAAGAAACTGCGGTTTCTTCTTAAGAAAGTTCATCCGCTTGAAGCTGCACCAAAGATTGTTTGTCTGTTATCATAAGATTAAGAGGATTGGACAGCTGTGGGATGATTTCTCTAAGGTAGGAGGACTGCATAATGAAGAGTATTCGGGTACTGCTCGCAGATGATGAACCGGTGATTTTGCGAGGCCTAAAAAAACTGATTTCATGGGAGAAGCTTGGACTCACCATTGTTGGAGAGGCCAGTGATGGAATTGAGCTGAAACAACAGATCGAGGATTGTGATCCTGATCTGATTATTAGTGATATAAGCATGCCAGGATATACAGGGATTGATATCATCCGCGAAATTCATGAAGCTGGCAGAGCGGTGAAGGTTATTTTTATAAGCGCTTATCAGGAGTTTACGTATGCCCGTCAAGCACTGCAATATGGTGCGCTGGATTATTTGGTGAAGCCCGTGAACAAAAATCAGCTGGAACAGGTTGTGAGCAAAGCCGTTTCCCTTATTCGTCAAGAAACAGAAGGCGAGCGCAACAAAGAGAAGCTGAACCATTATGAACAGAGAAACCGCAGATTAACGATCGAAGAATTGCTCGACAAGCTGACGGACGGCAATAAGGGAACAGCAGACACCTTGCTTGATATGGGAATTATTGCGTTAAGTCGCTACGTCAGTATTTGTTTGGTAGAGATGGACGAGTCGTCGGGGCAGCCTTCCAGATGGGAAGAACGCGAACGTAAGCTAATTGATTTTGCTCTGTCTAACATTATTAAAGAAACCGTGGAGCAAAGCGATAATAGCTATATGTTCCGCAAAGGGGAACGTTTTTGTATTCTGCTCCAGCATGAGCATGCTGAGGAACCAGCGAGAATTGCCTTAGACCTCCATGACAAAATTACAAGTTTTCTGAAATTAAAGGTGACCCTTGGGGTAGGCAATCCTGTTGACGGTATGGATGATGCTGATGAATCTTATCGCCAAGCTTTGAAAGCGCTAAATTATAAATATTTTACAGGGCCTAATCGTGTGATTCCTGTTAAAGAGAGCAGGTATGAGAGTGAATCATTGATTCAAGCTCCGCTGCATGAAATCCAGTCCGCCCTTGGGATTGCCATGAAATTACAACACAAAGAACAAATTGAGCAAGAGTGCCTGCGATTATTTCAGACGATCCGGCAGACGGCAGGCGGGAATAGAAACCAAGCCGTTTCTACCGTATACAATACATTCTTGCAGCTTGAACAGGAGCTTATTCAATTCGGTGTGGAGGCAGGTCCATCACTTCAGGATACAAATCCGATTCTTGAACGATTGGCTAATTATTCTACCTTCCAAGAGGTGGAGGAAGATTTCCGTGTGCTTTTGAGCAAAATGTCCGGGCAAATTGGCAGTCGCATGGGCAGTAAGGAACTGAAACAGCTATCCCAGGTGAAGGCTTATATTGAGGAGCATTATCCAGAAAATATTACACTGGAATCTATGGCAGGGATGATGTTTATGAATTCCTATTATTTCAGCAGCTTTTTCAAAAAACATACCGGACAGAACTTTAAGAATTATGTCACTGAGGTGAGGATGAATCATGCCCTTCGTTTATTGCTGCAAAGCGATATGATGGTTTATGAGATTGCTGATAGTGTAGGCTACAACAATGCCCGGCATTTTAGCGATATGTTTAAGAAGAAATATGGCAAGCTGCCACAAGAATATAAGCAATCCTTCAAAAGCCAATAGTCAGATGGATAGCAAAGGGGATGCCTTCATTCATGTTTATCTGGGGCCGAAGATCCAAAAGTATATTTGTTAAATTCTCCGCTTCCTTTTTATTAGTCGGCCTAATTCCGCTTTTTGCACTTAGCTACATTTCTGTGCAGACGTTTTCCGGATATGTCGAGCGTTACACAACAAGCAATTTGCAGCAAATGGTGCTATATATGAGCTATAACCTGAATTCAGCTTTTAATCAGTACAATGAGGTCTCTAAGCTGATGTATACGGGACGATATGAAGGTTTTATCGAGAGTTATTCGCAGAATCAAACCTATAATGTAAATGAGCTGGAGCAGATCAATACGATTCCTATTGAAACCTTTCTAAAAACAGTTCTCTACAGTGATTCCTACATCACCAGTGTTTATTTTCATAGGGAGTCAGACGATAAGCTCTACTATCAGGAAAAAGAAAACAGAGGGGTCAATTTTGATTTGCTGCCTTATCAAGAGTGGTTAACTAAAATGGCTCCAAATCCTTCACAAGTGGCAATTTTCCCTACCCATTCCGAAGAATATTATACAGGTTCAAAGCGCAGTGTGTTCACCATCGGCCGTACTTTAATTGATATTTCCGGGCGTGTCACCAAAGATCCCAAGATAGTAGGGACCTTGTTTATGGATGTGGATGTTTCGTTATTTAATCAGTTCTTCAGAGAATTAAATCTGGGGAGACAAGATGAATTATTCCTGCTGGATGGCGACGGAAATGTATATTTCACGAATGAGACAAGGTCGGCGAATGGAGAGGCTTTTCGGGCTAAAAAGGACGAGGAGATGATCGTTCTCAGTGAAGAGATTCCTTTTCTTAAAGGCACGGTGACTGCCAGAATTCATCGAGCGAATTTATTCGATCAGCTTTTTTCAGCACGTACGACGGTGTTTATAGCGATGTTTATTTGTGCGATTGCAATGATCATCATGGGCGTCTGGTTCTCTAGGCGGCTGGCTGCTCCGATTCGGAACTTAATTAAGCAAATGGCTATCGTAGAATCCGGTAATTTGGATACCCAGATGGTCGTGAACAGCAATGATGAAATGGGTAGACTTAGCCATGGTTTTAACCGAATGGTCGAGCGTTTACAAGCCTATATCGATGAAGCTTACGTTGCCCAGATCAAGCAGAAGCAAACGGAGTTAAATGCTCTGAAGAGTCAGATTCGTCCGCATTATTTATACAACACCCTGGAAGTCATTCGAATGAATGCGGTGGATAAAGATAATGATGAGGTCGCAGATATGATTTTATCACTCTCTAACCAGTTGAAATATGTAATCGACTATGGAGAGGATAGGGTAAGCATACGACAGGAGCTGGAGCATCTACGGGATTATTTCTATATTATCTCTGTGCGGTATGAGAATAAGTTTGAGCTTGTAGTCGATCTCTCACCCGAAGTGGATCTGAACTGGTACATTCTGAAATTGTCACTTCAGCCGATAGTTGAAAATGCTATCCAGCATGGCTTGCGCAGTCAAGGCAGAGGGACAGTTGGATTGACGATCGAAAAGAAAGATGAAATGCTGTTGGTTACGATCTATGATGATGGAATCGGTATGAGCAAGGAAAAGGTACAGCAGTTGGCTGAAACCTTGGAAGAGCCTAGTTCGCCTAGCAAAAATGTTGGACTAAAAAATGTACATGAACGAATTCGTACAGTGTACGGTGCAGAATACGGGGTATCTATCAGCAGCCGGGAGCATATTGGGACATCAATTCTATTGTTGCTTCCGATTGTAGAGGATCCGTATAAAATCTCGGATTCGGAGAATGCGTAAAGGATAGACGATGAACGGAAGACTGCGGTCTTTCGTTCTTTTTTTTACTTATTCTTAAATTCACCGCATATCCCGCTTAAAAAAGTTCATTCTAACTATTTATAAGGAATGCTATTCTATTAGCAACGGAAACGCTTTCGAGAGATGATGCGCACATCTTGCTTCAGTTTCCACGGTTCACTAAAAGGGGAGGCTATTATGATATGTACAAAAAAACAATGATGAAACTATCCGTATTGTTACTTGCCACAACAACAGTTTTGACTGCTTGCGGTGGAAATAATAATAATGCAGGAAGTAAGGCAACTAATACGCCAGCATCCGAGACGCCTTCAAATACACCGCAAGAGACCAAAAAAGAGGTTAGCTTTACGATAGGTTACGCCTCCGGAGATCCGGCCACCAAAAAAGCTATCTCAGATACGGTCAAAAAGTTTACTGCAGCTAATCCGAATGTCACTATTAAAGATTTGAGCGAAACTTCATCCGCTGCCTATCTTGACTGGCTGAAAACCAAGGATGCTGTGGGTGAATTCCCGGACCTGGTGGAAATGCGGGATACAGAAGTTTTTGCCGATGCGGGTAAGATTGTAGAGCTGCCTTCCGATCTGCTAGATTTGTTCGAAGCCCCTCCACAAGTGGATGGTAAGGTGTGGAACGCACCGCTGCAAGTGAACGCTCCCCAAGGGATTATCTACAGCAAAAAAGCATATGCGGATGCAGGGATCACCGAGCTTCCAAAAACCTATGACGAATTCATCGCCATCCAAGAAAAATTGAAAACATCGGGCATTACTCCGATTGTAGTAGGCGGAAAAGATATTTTCCATATGGGCTTCTGGGTTAACAAATTCCTGATTGATGAGGTCTACTCGAAAGATGCAGATTGGAACTCCAAACGTACCGCTAAAACGGTCAGCTTCACTGATGCTAATGTAGTTCAGGGCATAACGGACTTCAAAGAATTGTTCAAGAATTATGTCGATAAAGGTTGGCTCAGCACGGGCGACAATCAGACCGCTTCGATTCTTGTTTCTGGCAAAGCAGCACAATTGTACTCCGGTACGTGGATGTTTACACAAATCGCTGAAGCAGACCCGAACTTTGAATTTGGCTTCTATGCTCTTCCTGACCGTGAAGGGAAAATCAATGTCATTGGTCTTCCGTCACCAGCAGGCTGGTCTTTATCGGCTGAAGCCGCTAAGGATGCAGACAAAACAGAAGCCATCAAAGACTTTATCCGTTTCTTCTTCGCCCCAGAACAGTATTCGAACTATTTAGCAACGATAAATGCGATTCCTTCAACAAAAGAGAAAGTAACCTATGACACAAGTGAACAAATGCAGGTGGCTTTGGATCTTATTGCTGACCCGAATGTAGTGAAATCGTTGGCGATCAATAACTGGTGGGGAGACAATCTAATCCCTCCACAATTCCGTAACTGGTACTACAAGCTGTTGCAGGATCTCGTGGTAAAAGATGGAGATGTAGCGAAGTACATGAAAGATGCGGATACAGAGTATGACAACCAAGTGAAAGCTAATCAGATGTAAGAGCAGCGCCTGATCGAGCAACCTCTGCTGCTGCAGAGGTTCTCTTTTTAACAAGCGCGGTCTTTAAGGGAGGGAGAGTAGCCATGGCTACATCCGCAGTAAATGCTGACAAGTCATTGATAGGCACTGTGCAGCACAAAAAGAAAAAGAAAAAATGGCAGTCCTACGCTCTGCTGTTCATATTACCATCATTTATTTTGTACACCTTGTTCGTTATCGTCCCTACGGTAGGCAGTGTCTATTTAAGCTTCACCTCATGGGATGGCATTAGCGACAACGTAAGGTATATCGGCTTCGCTAACTTTGTGGAAATTTGGAATAGTCCAAGGGTGCATAACGCACTGAAAAATACGATGATCATGACTATTTCACTTGTTGTTCTAGAGAATATTGCAGCAATTGCAATGGCTATGATGGTCGATAAGGTACGCTGGTTCCGGAATTTATTCAGAAGTGTATTTTATTTCCCTACGTTGCTTAGTGGGATCGTAATGGGTTTCGTCTGGGCGATGATCCTGAATTACAACTTTGGTGTATTTAATCAGATTCTGGAGTCTGTTGGGCTTGGAACCTGGATTGTGGATTGGTTGGGCAATCCTAAATATGCGATGCTGTCGATTATTTTGTCTACCGTTTGGAAAGGCGCGGGGTATTATATGATCATTTATCTCGCTGGATTGCAAGGTATTCCGCAGGAATTGAATGAGGCGGCTAGTATTGATGGAGCAGGGGGCTGGCAACAGTTCCGGCATATTACCTTTCCGCTGCTTGCGGGGTCAATGACTGTATGTATGGTATTATCGATGATCAGTGCCTTGAAGATTTTTGATCAGATTGCCGTCATGACGGATGGTGGTCCGGGCTTTGAGACGGAGACATTAACTTATATTATTTATAAGGTTGGGTTTGGTGAATTAAGACAAGGTTTTGGTACTGCGCTGGCGATGGTCTTGTTCTTAATCATACTTATCATTACAGTCTTCCAAGTGAAGGTTCTCCAGAAGCGGGAGGTGCAGCTCTAAGATGACGATGCAGACACGCAAAAGAGTTGGGCAAATCGCACTTTTCATTGTTACATTATTAGTGGCTATTATCTTTTTCTTTCCTATTTTCTTTAATTTGATGTCAGCCTTCAAGAGTAATGCAGAGATTATGAAGGATGCCATTGCTTTTCCGAAAACCCTTTATCTGGACAGCTTTAAATATCTGTTAACCGAAACAGAGTTTCCACGGGCTATTCTGAATAGTCTGATTTTGACAGCATTTTCTATTGCGGCACAGGTCTTGATTATTCCGATGGCGGGCTACGCAATTGAACGCAGAAATGCCAGATGGACCCGGTTCATGTTCGTTTACTTTTTAGCAGGAATGATGATCCCTTTTCAGGCGTATATGATTCCTCTGTTTAAAGAGCTTAGAATGCTGGGGTTATACGGCAGCCTTGCCGGTCCAATTCTAATTTATGTAGCCGGTGCGGTGGGCTTTGGGTGCCTGCTGTATACAAGCTTTGTCAAAGGCATTCCTAGAGAAATTGAAGAAGCGGCAGAGATCGACGGATGTTCTCGTTATGCGATATTCTGGAAAATTGTTTTCCCGCTGCTAGGACCCGTCACAGCCAGTATGGTGGTCTTAAACGGACTTGGAATCTGGAATGATTTCCTGATGCCGATGCTGGTATTGCCTTCAGGACAGGCTAAAACTATGGTCGTGGAAATTTACCGTTATATCGGAGAATTCTCCTCACGTTGGGATATGATTTTTGCAGGAACAGCAATGTCGGTTGTGCCTGTGCTGATTGTGTTTATCGCCTTGCAGAAGTATTTTGTTAAGGGGATTGCGTCTGGTGCAACGAAGGGTTAATTCATAAAAAGGGATATATCCTGTAACCACTTAGTGGGCTGCGGGGTACATCCCTTTTTTTTGTATGCGTAACAATCACTAAAGCGTATTTGGATTCGCGGTTAAACGGCGGTAGCCCATTGGCGGGAGACCTGTCCAGCGTTTGAATTGCTTGCTGAAATGGGACACATCCCGGTATCCTAGCCGGTGGGCGACCGATTCGACAGATAGACTATTATCCATTAGCAGCAGTTTGGCGTGACGAATGATCAAGCGGGATAAATATTGTCTTGGCGACATGCCATAAATTTGGTGGAAAACACGATTGCAGTGAGTTGTACTGTATCCGAGTTTTGCCGCAATGTACTCAATACCGCCGCCTCTTTCGCCTGTGCTTGCAGCAGAGGAGACAGATTCTTGCAGCAATCCTTCGATGGCGTTAGCTAAGGCGACGGTATTTTCCGTAGCTTCTGTATCTGCCAGGAGGGGCATCTCCGAAAGTACCCAGCCGCTGAGCGCGGTTAGAAGTTGCAGCGAAGCATGCAATGTAATCAGGCGATTTCTGTGTGTGTCCTTTGACTCTGACAGGATGGAAGAATTTATGATGACATCTAGAGCGGAACGAATGGCTCGCAGCTCCGGGGTATTCCCACTTAGACTAACAGCGTCTGCTGTTAGCAAAGCTCGCCGTAAAATCAGATCATCAATATCAAAATGTAGGCAGTAATAAGTCATGTCACGACTAGCATTCGAACCGAGGCTGCTATGTTCTACACCGGGACGAATGAACAAAATATCACCGCTTTGCTGGATAAAAGATTTATTGCCGACCGTCATATGTTGCTCACCCTGCAGTACAACGTTAATCTCAAACATAGGATGAGTGTGTACGGGATATTGCCAATCCGGATTTACTTTTCTCCAATGCGCGGCGAAGATATGGAAAGCCGCTTGGATGTCTGGTGACATCTGGCCATCAATAGAATTATGAAAAGCGGGATCATTCGAGATCATTTCAATCCTCTTTTACTGTAAAGTTTGGCTTCATTATAACATAGGTTATTATCGATGTTTGATTTGCCCAAATAAAAGAAGGCTTTAACCCTGTTGTACTTCCGGAAAGATCGATAACATGGAGATATAGCCCGGAGGTATCCGGGACCATGCTGGAAGGAGTGTTATTATTTATGGCGCATAATCAATTTTTTAATGCCCATCATTCACCGATTGGTGCATTTGCGAGTTTCACTTTAGGATTCAAAGGAGCTAGTGGAGGTTTCGATCTGGAGATTGGAAAACCACCTAGACAAAATATATTCATAGGATTAGAACGTGCTGACGGGAAGGGATATGATACACTGCCATTTCATGAAATCGGGGGTGAGGACGAAAGCAAACGTTATGATATTGAGAATCCGGATCCTAATCCTGACAAGGAGAATATTCTGTTCCCTTTTCAAGAGAATAAGATTTCCAGAGATTTTCATGTAGCCACAGACAGCTGGAGTGCGGGTGATTTGACCTTCCGGATTCTGTCCCCCGTTCGTTCTGTACCGGATCCAGAAACTGCCTCTATAGAAGAAATGAAGGATGTGCTGCTGCCTGCAGTGCTGGTTGAACTCGAAGTGGACAACTCCTCATCCGCCACCTCGCGCCGTGCATTCTTTGGTTTTCAGGGAACAGATGTGTATAGCGGAATGAGAAGACTGGATGATGTATCATCGGAGATTACAGGCGTTGGCCAAGGAAGATTTATTGCGATTGCTGCGGAAAAAGGAACTGCAAAGTCCGCACTGCATTTCACGATGGAGGATATTCTAACGGAGGAGCTGCAGGAGAATTGGACCTTTGGACTGGGACGAGTCGGCGCTTTGATCATGGATGTTCCAGCCGGAGTAAAAGAAACTTACCGCTTTGCTATTTGTTTTCACCGTTCAGGTTATGTCACCTCAGGAATTGATGCTTCTTATTACTACAATCATTATTTCAACAATATAGAGGCAGTGGCTGAATATGCATTAGCTAGATTTGATATCCTTAAGCAAGAAGCGGAGCAAGCTAACGATAGATTTACTCATGATGACCTTTCCGCAGATCAAACCTTTATGTTAGCGCATGCGATTCGTAGTTATTATGGCTCCACGCAATTGCTGGACTACAAGAATAAGCCATTTTGGATCGTCAACGAAGGCGAATACCGGATGATGAATACCTTTGATCTTACCGTCGATCAGTTATTTTATGAGCTGCGTTTGAATTCTTGGACTGTACGTAATGAACTAGATATGTTCGTGGAAAGATTCAGCTACGAAGATACGGTGCGTTTCCCGGGTGATGATACAGAGTATCCAGGTGGAATTAGCTTCACACATGATATGGGTGTAGCCAACGTAGTTTCACGTCCGGGATATTCTGCTTATGAGGTCTATGGCATTGATGGTTGTTTCTCACATATGACACATGAACAATTGGTTAACTGGGTGCTGAGTGCAGCAACTTATGTAGAGCATACAGGCGACCGCGGCTGGATGGAACGTAATCTCAGTATTATGGAGAAATGCCTGGATAGCATGGTAAATCGCGATCATCCAGATCCTGAACAAAGAAATGGTGTCATGGGGCTTGATAGCTCACGTACGATGGGCGGAGCCGAAATTACTACGTATGACAGTCTGGATGTGTCTTTAGGTCAGGCTCGTAACAATATTTATCTGGCAGGAAAATGCTGGGCTGCTTACTTGGCTATGGAGAAAATATTTGCAGAGCATGGGCGTGCGGAACAGTCCAAAACAGCAGGGGATCAGGCTGAAAAATGCGCCGCAACAATGGTGGCAAGTGTTACAGCAGACGGGTATATTCCGGCTGTCATTGGAGAAGGCAATGACTCCAAGATCATTCCGGCTATCGAAGGCCTTGTGTTCCCTTACTTTACAGGCTGCAAAGAAGCTCTTGATCGTAATGGACGGTTCGCCGCCTATATTGGCGCACTCGACAAGCATCTGCATGCGGTGTTACAGCCGGGAGTATGCTTATTCGAAGACGGAGGCTGGAAAATCTCTTCAACCAGCAATAATAGCTGGCTCAGTAAAATCTATCTCTCCCAATTCATCGCCCGCAGCATTCTGGGACTGGAATGGGAGGAACGGGGAGCGGCAGCGGATCGTGCTCACGTAGCTTGGCTCACCCATCCGGAGCTTTCCATCTGGAGCTGGAGCGATCAGATTATTTCCGGTGAGATCACGGGCAGTAAATATTATCCGCGTGGCGTTACAGCGATTTTGTGGTTGGATGAGAAATAAGAGTAGATAGTTTCAATAAGTAGAAACGGAATATGCAAAAATACTAAGAGGGGGCTACCCCTCTTTTTTGCTGTTTCGAAGTATACACCTTTCGAAGCTGAGAGGAAATTAATATAGCTTTTACAGCTCATTGACGCGGAGCGTATATAGGCTTGTTATATTGAGGGGAAAAGGGGGATGAAATATGAGAGAAATGGAAGAATCGTCCTTTACCACTACCCAGCCTGTTCTTGCAAGCGATACTTTTGGTTGGGATAAGCTTCAGGTTTCACAATGGTATAGCCCGCAGCAAGCTTTCACCCCATCCCCGGAGTCAAAATATTTAATTGGGATTCACTGCACAGCCTACTACGAAAACTATTACACCATTCATATTACCCCTTGTAATGAGAGCCTTCTTTGTCCTTGGGGCAGAACCTCGCTCTATTTTTTGAAAATTGAAATTACACCAGCGGTCATCGAAGAGATTGCTCGTGAATCAGGTTATCTGAAGGAAGGACATATCCAATTGGACCGCAAATTTCATGTCAAGGATTCCAAGCTGCTGCAATTAGGGCTTTGGATGCTGGAGGAATTGCAGAATGGCGGTGCCAAAGGGAAAATATACAGCGACTCTTTATCGAATATGTTAATTATTCATTTGTTACAACACTATTCTTCTGTGATCCCCCAGCACTCAAACAGTAAAACGCCCGCCAACCAAGAGATATTTCAGGTCATTCAATTTATGCGTGAGCGGCTGGAAGATGAGATTCAACTGACTGATCTCGCAACTATGGCTAATATGAGCCAATCACATTTTATTCGGATTTTTAAACAACAGACAGGATATACCCCCCATAACTATTTGATCCGGCTGCGAATCGAACGTTCTAAATTTCTTATTCGTTCCGGGAAAATTGGGTTGAAGGAAATTGCGTCTCAGGTGGGTTTCGCCGATCAAGGACATTTTACTAGATTGTTCAAACGAGAAACCGGCCTAACCCCAAAGCTGTATGCGAATCAAAGCGCCTCCAAGCCTAATCATATGGTTTATTAATTTTATTCTTGTAAATGAGAGTTTTATTCAAGGAATGAAGTGTTTTGTTCAATTAGAGAGCTGCAGCCAGCTCCTATAATAAGGTTGAAGTAAGGCGTACAAATGCCGAACTACAACCTTATTAGGAGGAGAGAAAACATGAGATTAAAAAGATTATTCAGTCTGATTTGCGCGGGGGTACTTACGACCAGTTCTTTATCTTTAGTAGCATCTGCCACACCTGTCGGACCGGATAACCTAGTAAACACCGAGGTAGAGTCCAGCGCAGAGTCAACTTCAGCTTCTATGATCACTGCTGGATGGCATGAAGTATCCAAGCAAACCTTTTGGGTACTAGATGCTCTTGAAAGAGGACAAGGGGTGGCTACAGACGGGAATTCATGGATCTTTAATTCCTCGTATGGGCTCTTACGGACTGGACTTGATGGAAAATCCGTAAAAGCACGGAATGAATTGGCTATTCCACTGGAGATTGCCTCCCAAGGTGGAGACCATATTGGTGATATTTCCTACTATAACGGTAAAATATACGCTCCTATTGAAGACGGCAAAAACTATCAGCATCCTTACATCGCCCTTTATGATGTGAACACTTTGAAATATACAGGCACATCCTATGCTTTGCCGCTGAATTTGCATATTGGCGGTGTACCATGGGTAGCGGTGGATGCCGCTCGCGGTCAGGTTTATACAGCTCAGTGGAGTAATGCAAGCGTCTTGAATGTACTTAGCCTCGACGATATGCATGTAATCACAACCGTTCCACTTTCCCAAAGCATTGATCGAATTCAAGGTGCCGAAGTGTACAACGGGGTTCTATATGCCTCTACGGATAACGCGACCCAAACGGTTTACCAGATTGATCCGGAGACTGGAAACGTATCTGTGGCCTTTGATCGCAATCTGCCTAGTGGTACTGAAGCTCAGGGAATTGCTGTATTGCCCACCGCTGATGGTGCCCAGCTTCATATTCTTGATGTAGGCTCAAATCGTATTAGTGTGAACTTTCGCCATTATGCATTCTAATTCAAATCCAAGCGAAAAAGGGGCTAACAGAAATGCTAAAGCAATCCAAAATCATTCTGACGCTATTATCCGTTTCTATGCTGGCAGTAGCGGGCTGCGGCCAAGCAAATAATAGTACAGTTGAAGCCAAAGCGAAAACTAATAACGCTCAGCCTACAGCAATCGTAGCAACTCCTGAATCCACAGAGACTCCAGCCGCTAAACCGGTGGAGATTACCTTTTATTATCCGGTTAATGTGGGGGGGCCTCTTACTAAAGTAATCGATGGGATGGCTAATGCATTCATGGAACAGCACCCAGAGATTAAAGTTAATCCCGTGTACACAGGCAATTACGGTGATAATACCGTAAAAATCCAAGCGGGTGTACAAGCTAAGCAGCCACCGGATGTCGCGGTCATGATGTCAACAGAGCTATACAGCATGCTCGATATGAATGCGATTGTTCCGCTGGATGATTATATTGCGAAGGACAAGGACATTCAAATGGAAGACTTTTATCCCGCCTTTGTGGAGGATACTCAGTCTGAAAGTAAAACGTACAGCCTGCCCTTTCAGCGAAGCACGATTGTTATGTATTACAACAAAGAAATGTTCAAAGCCGCAGGACTTGATCCAGAGAAACCACCCACTACATGGGATGAGCTTGTAACTTATGCTAAGAAGCTGAACAAAGACGGTCACGTTGGGCTGGAAATTCCGGGCAATGATGATTCGTATTGGATGTTTCAAATGCTTGCTCGGCAAAATGCTTCTGATCCGAAGCAAAACATAATGTCTTCCGATGGCAAAAAAGCGATGTTTGATACACCGGAGAATGTGGAGGCATTGCAATTCTGGTTGGATTTGTCCCATAAATATAAGGCGATGCCGGAAGGTGTTATTGATTGGGCCACGGTTCCAACAGATTTCATTCAAGGTAAAACAGCCATGATGATGCATACAAGCGGCAACTTGACCAATGTAAAAAATAATGCAAAATTCGAATTCGGTGTAGCGTTCCCACCTGCACAAAAGCAATTTGGATCACCCACTGGTGGCGGCAATCTGTATATTTTCAAGGACACATCTCCTGAAAAACAAGCTGCAGCTTGGGAATTCGCCAAATACATGACGGCTTCGGAACAGGCGGCCCTCTTCAGCAGCTCATCCGGTTATGTTGGCGTAAGAAAATCCGCATATGATACAGATGCAATGAAGAAATATACGGCGGATTTCCCGCAAGCATTGGTTGCAAGAGACCAGCTGGAATATGCGTTCCGGGAATTATCCACTCATAATCATGGTAAAGTATCGACGGTAATAACGAATCAGATTCAAGCGGCATTGGCAGGAGAGATTGATGCCGCAGGTGCGCTCAAAAAAGCGCAAGCAGAAGCAGATCAGGCACTAGCTCCCTTCAATAAGTAATTATTAAGGTATGGGGTACGCCAGGACAGCCTTGGTAGCATGTTCTGGCGTCATTCCATTATTCAATAATCGTAGAAACCTTTAACAGGGAAGGATTGAATGGTATGAATGCCGGATGGAGTGAGAGGCTTAGACGAAACGGATTCGGCTGGGGACTTGTGTTGCCGTCGCTGCTTTTTCTTTGCTTGTTTACTTATTACCCTATGTTTAAATCGCTTTGGCTCAGCTTTTATGAGAAAAACTTAGCAACTCCTGAGCCTTTGTTCGTAGGATTTGAGAATTACGCTAATCTATTGCATGACCATGTTTTTTTGAAGGTGTTCAGTAACAATATATGGTTCGCTCTTGGCACAGTACCAACCTCAATAGTTTTGGCTTTCTTGATGGCACTGTTTGCCGACAAGGCGATAAAAGGGCGGGGACTGGCACGTCTTTCTTTTTTCTATCCGAATATGATCCCAATGATCGCGGTGGCGAACATTTGGTTGTTTCTGTATACCCCTCATTTTGGGCTTTTCGCCAGATTGGCTTCTTGGATCGCGGATCAGCCTATGAATTTGCTGGGAACCCCTGATACAGTGATGGGCGCATTAGTCATCATGATGATTTGGAAAGAAGCCGGATATTTTATGATTTTTTATTTAGCAGGAATGCAGCAGATTCCTAAGGATTTATATGAAGCGGCTGCAGTAAGCGGAGTTGGTACGTTCACCTCCATCCGTAGAATTACAATTCCGCTTACGATGCCAACTACGCTGTTCGTGGCTGTTGTGGCGATAACGAATTCCTTTAAGCTGGTTGACCATCTCTGGATTATGACAAAAGGCGGCCCGAACAATGCAAGCAACTTGCTGCTTTATTATATCTACGAGTCCACTTTTAATTTCTACGATCAAGGAATGGCCGCATCGATGACGGTGGTCATGATCGTGTTGCTGCTCCTGATTTCCTCTTTGCAGTTTTTTGGCTGGGATCGGAAAATTCATTATGAATAGGAGGTGGAATCCGTGGAGGATAATCCATTAAAGCTGCCCTTAGTATTAAGGCAGAATACACGTAAAGCTTTAGAAGAGGAGCGTATGTTGAACTCAGAAAAAACGAAGCGCCGAATCCAGCAGATACTGTGGCATGTGGTTGGATTTACTTTTGCCGCGGTCTGGATCATTCCCTTCCTATGGGTGGTCAGAACGGCTTTTTTACCTAAAGACGTCGCTATCGATTCGGGCTGGTCTTGGGGCTTTACGTTCGAGAATTTGATTCATGTCTGGAATGGAGCGCCTTTTGGACGATTTTTAATGAATACATTGCTGGTGTGCGGTGTTGTGCTAGCTGTGCAACTCGTTACGATGACAATGGCTGCTTATGCGTTCGCACGAGTACGTTTCTTTGGAAAAGAGCTGCTATTCCTGTTATTTTTAGTGCAAATTATGGTGCCGCCAGATGTTCTTATCTTTTCCAACTATCAGGTGTTGAACGAAATGGGTCTGCTGGATACCAAGCTGGGGATTATGCTGCCTTACTTTGCCTCCTCCTTTGGAGTGTTTCTCTTAAGACAATCCTTTAAGCAATTACCCTATGAGCTCGATGAAGCTGCCCGGGTGGAAGGCGCCTCACGGCTGCGTATTCTTTCCAGAATCTATGTTCCACTGTCACGCCCGATTTATGTGTCCTTTGCCATCGTGTCGGTCAGCTTTCATTGGAATGATTTCTTGTGGCCGTTAATTGTAACCAATTCAGAGGAAAATCGCTTGTTAACTGTAGGATTGGCCATGTTCGCAAAAGCCACGGAATCAGGCGCACAGTGGTCTGATGTCTGCGCGGCTACGCTGATTGTCTCGGCACCCTTAATGATTGGATTTTTATTGTTCCAACGGCAAGTGATAGGTAGTTTTATGAGCTCTGGCATTAAAGGTTAGGAGGAGGCATTTATGAGGCTGGCGATTATCGGAGACTTACATTATCCGGACGAATTGTTAAACAACAAGGTTTTGATTAAAGAGGCACGAGATGCTTTTTACGAGCAATTTATGAATTTATTTTTGTCCATCCCAGCCGATTATCATATTTCTGTGGGAGATATGGTGCATGCAGGAGAATTTAGCGAATTTCATTATATCATGGGTAAGATTAAGGACAGCAAGCATTCCAGGCGTTTTCTACATGTTCTTGGCAATCATGATACGTACACTTATCCTAAGCAAGAAATCCTTTCCGTCACCCGGCAGCAGCGATACAGTGTGATTGAAGAGACCCGTGCGATCATTATATTGCTGGATACCGCACGGGAAAATCGTGACGATTGGAGCGGAACGCTTGATGATGAACAGTTAGCCTGGCTCGAAGCACAAATGAAGCGGACTACAGATAAGCCACTATTCGTTTTTGGCCATCATCCCTTGTATAATACGACGGCTAGATCAACTGAGCCAATGATGTCACTGGATCCCAGCTTGGATATTTGGCCGATATTGAAGCAATGGCAAGGTGTGGGTTTCTATTTCAACGGGCATAATCATGTGCATTCTATCGTTAGACAAGAAAACTGGCATTTCATTCAAACGGCCTCCATTCTGGATATTCCTGCTGCTCGAATTCTCACTGTGCTTGAAGATGAGATCCGGTTAGAGATGGTGAGTCTGGCGAGCGAGCAATTAAGTAAATGGTCTTCATTATTTACCCTCAGCATTTTTGATTATGAAAAATATCCGCAGGCTGAAGGGGAGGCGGGAGATCAGGAACTAATCATCAATCGATTTCAAAGGGACAGAAAGCAGGTGGACCAGCAATGAATCGCCAGCCAGTAAGATTAGCCATCGTAGGCGGGAATCGCGGGGCCAGTTTTATGAATGCACTATACTCTCTATCGGATCGGATACATCTCACCGCCACTTGTGACTTGAATGAGTGGGTTCTTAATCAATGGAAAGAGAAATTTCCGGACATCCGAACCTATCGGGATTATCATGAAATGTTAAAAGATTCGGCGATAGATGCAGTGTTTATCTTAAGCCCCATGCATTTGCATGCCAGACAATCTATGGATGCTTTAAAAGCGGGTAAGCATGTCCTAAGCGAAGTGATTTCGATCCAATCTTTAGAGGAAGCTTGGGAGCTTATTGAAACTGTTGAACAAACTGGACTTAAATATATGATGTCTGAAAATTACTGCTTCTCGCGCTCCAATCTGACGATTAAACATATGGCGGATCAAGGCATGTTCGGTGAAATTACTTATCTGGAAGGCGGATATATCCATGATTTGCGTCACTTGACTCATCATCCGGATGGATCTCTGACTTGGCGGGGGCAGTTACATCAGCAGTATAACGGGATCAATTATCCGACGCATTCTATAGGTCCAGTTGCCCAATGGATTAATCTCAATAAGCCTGATGGAGATCGATTAAAAAGCATCTCGACTTTTGTTTCTAAATCAAGATCCTTACAATATTATTTTGGAGAGCATTATGGAAAAGATCATCCGGCAGCGCGTGAAGGTTTCTGGCGGCAAGGGGATAGCGCGGTTGCGGTCATTCAAACGGAAAAGGGTGTACTGATTGAACTGCGTGTAGACTGGTCCTCCGTTAGACCTCATAATAAAACTCATTATTTGCTGCAAGGAACTGAAGGGGCGTATATTACGGGCCGCCATCAGCAAGAGGAAGATTTGATCTGGTTCAGGAATCTTTCGCCCAAAAATATAGAGGATGGAGAGGAATTGTGGGAGCCGTTAAACAGCTATCAGCCACTTTATGATCATCCAACATGGAAAAAATGGGGCGAATACGCTGCTGGGACGAAACATGGCGGAGGTGATTTTATGGTGCTTGAGGAATTCATTTCCGCGATTCAGGAGGATCGGACCCCTTCGGTGGACGTATATGATGCCGTTACTTGGAGTTCTGTGTTTACATTATCTATGGAATCTGTAGAGATGGGTGGGAAAGTTATAGCTTTTCCTGATTTTAGATCGAAGGTGAAAATTTGACGGTGAATCAGGCCCTTTCCAAACTTGTAATGAAAAAAGATATACTGTCCGACTTGCCTGCTTTTCTCTGTCCTACCGGGTATCTAATTCGTCATTTCGAGCCGGATGATGAACGGAACTGGGAAGAGCTTATCCGCCATTCTTTTACAAGGGAAGTTAAATTTACTCATAAAATCAGTGCTCATGTACCCTTGTATTCGGATCGCTTGTTGTTCATTTGCCGCGGGAATCAGCCTGTAGCGACAGCTACGGCCTGGGAATTAGGCAGTGGAGACCCTAAGAGCTGGTACTTGCATATGGTTGGAGTGCTTCCGGAATATTCTGGCAAAGGCCTCGGTTATGCTGTAAGTCTTGCTGTTTTGCACAAAATAAGAGAATCAGGTGGAGCGGCAGCCTTTTTAGAAACCGATGATTTCAGATTGCCCGCCATCCGTATTTATTTGAAATTAGGATTTCAGCCGGTGTACTTAGACGATAGTCATCCTGAAAGGTGGGAGCGAATCCTGCAAAGGCTTTGATTTTGACAATGATAAATGCTAGGAATTAGGGGGGGCTATACGCCTCCTTATTTCATTCTTGCACCTACTGAAGGAGCTTGATTCAAGAATTAACTTGTCGTTAGGTTTAATTGCTGCTATAGTCATACTGACTTATTAAACGCGTTTAATAAGTCAGTATGACTATAGGTGAGAGAGTGGGAGAGCCATGGCGAGTGAGAAACGACTTCCTTCACAGCAAATGAAATCTGAAATTATCCGAAGTATTCGAACAGCATTATTAGAACTAGGAAAAGCAACGAAGGCAGAGTTAAGCCATAAATTGCAATACAGTTTCCCAACGATAAGTAAATTTCTAATGCAGATGGAAGAGGCAGGGGAAATAACGGTCAGCGGTTTGGATGAGTCAAGTGGGGGAAGAAGGGCAATAAGATACACCTATAATCCGAATTATCGGTTAGGGATGGCTGTTTTTTTGGAAAAAAATGAAACCAATTATACCATCTATAATTGCATTGGCGAGGTAATCAAAGAAGGGAGTTTGCCCAGTATTCTTGAGGAAGATGTTAGTAAACTGGTCATGCTTATTGAAGATGAAAAAAAGGCCAATCCTAAAATCCATTCTGTGGCTATTGGAGTTCCAGGTGCGGTGAATCATGGGCAGATTTTTCTGATTCCGGGTTATGAGAAATATCAGAATTTAGATTTGAAAAGACACATAGAAGATCAACTATCTATTCCGACAATCGTGGAAAATGATATGAATGCCGCTGTAATCGGCTATATGACGCAACGAAATTTGAAAGAGAATATATCTCTAATGTATCTGTATTTAGGGAAAAATGGTCCGGGGGCTGGGATCGCGGTCAATGGTGAAATCGTGCGAGGAAAGACGTTCTTTTCAGGAGAAGTTCAATTTTTGCCACAGTATGATCATAAAAATTTCATAGAGGCATTAACTGGTGATCCTGTTGGACAAAGTATGCAATCGATTCATAGTGTGGATGCCATTAGTCGATTAGTGGCTACTATGACTTCTATTTTGAATCCGCATTATATTATTTTTTGTGAGGATGAATTAGCTCCAGCCATGCTTAATCAAATCTATGAACGGAGTGCAACATACGTTCCGAAGGAGCATCTTCCAGCGTTAGCGGTAAGTAACTTGAAACGTGATTATCTGAATGGATTACAAAGTCTTGGATTAGGCTTATTAGTTTCACAACAAATAGATGAGAACAATTAAGGAGATAACTATGGCAACTTTTTTTCTTATTATTATTTATTTAGCATTTATTAGTTTAGGCTTGCCGGATTCATTGCTTGGCTCCGCTTGGCCAGTGATGAGAATGGACTTAAATGCTTCATTAGGTACTGCTGGAATTCTTTCGATGGTTATTGCAGTAGGGACAATTGTGTCCAGTTTAATGAGTGGTGTTATCCTTAAACGTTTTGGTACAGGTAAAGTAACTCTTATTAGCTGTATCATGACTGCTGTAGCGTTGCTTGGTTTTGCAGGGTCACCTTCGTTAGTCTGGTTAATTATTGCTGCAATTCCACTTGGTTTAGGTGCGGGATCTGTAGATGCCGGATTAAATAGTTATGTGGCTACGCATTATAAAGCCCATCATATGAGTTGGTTACACTGTTTCTGGGGAGTGGGCGCCACGCTGGGTCCTATTATTATGGGCTCTTTTATCTCTGGAGAAGGTCTATGGCGGCAAGGTTATCTTACGGTTGCTTACATACAATTGAGCTTAGTCATTATTCTATTCGTTACACTGCCCTTATGGGATAGAGTGGCTGGGAGCAATAACCACCCGAATGCTGAAAGTGATCCTGAGTTCAACCATCCGGAGCTAGAGCATGCCACAGAGAACACAAAACCATGGAAATTAAGAGGGGTAAAGCTAGCAATGTTAACCTTTTTATTTTATTCTGCCATCGAAACGAGTATGGGCTTATGGGGGAGCAGCTTTCTTGTAAACATTAAAGACATTCCTGCATCAACTGCAGCGACATGGGTATCATTTTTTTATCTAGGGATTACCTTTGGTAGAATGGTGACGGGTTTCATTACTTTTAAAATGAGTAATAAACAGCTAATTCGATATGGCCAGCTCATTGCTTTAATCGGTACGGTACTGTTAGTATTGCCGCTTCCAACTATAGTTTCACTTGTAGGATTTATGATTATAGGTTTAGGGTTAGCACCCATTTTTCCGTGTATGCTTCATGAAACCCCTGTACGATTCGGGAAGAAACATGCTCAGTCGATTATGGGCTTTCAGATGGCAACAGCTTATACTGGCACCACGCTGATGCCGCCTTTTATCGGCTTATTAGCTTCGAAATTCACGCTGGGTATTTTTCCTGCGATGATCGTTTTTTTCGCCATCGTTATGCTCTTGTGTACAGAAAAGCTAAATCAATACTCAGCAAAAGTAAATGTCGGTTAAATTTGAATTGAATATATTACGGACTAACCCTTCATATATATAGTTATAGGAGGGGGGAGCTGTAAATGTGGTTGTTAATTATTATAGGTGTTGGATGTCTCTCTGGTTTTATATTGTTTAGAAAGAATATATTGGCCGCCGATCCCGAACATTTTCAAGGACCGGAGAAATTGTCCATCATCATCCCCGCAAGAAATGAAGAATACAATTTGCGTTTTCTGCTCGACTCACTCCAGCTCCAAACCATTACCCCCTATGAAATTATTGTTGTGGATGATTTCTCGGAGGATCGGACCATGGAAATTGCCGAAAGCTATGGAGTTAAGGTTATTGCCAACAGCAGTCTCCCTGAGGGATGGACGGGCAAGAGCTGGGCAGTCTGGAATGGATATTTACAAGCCTCGGGCGATATTTTTGCTTTCTTGGATGCAGATATCCGGTTAAAGCCTAACGCTCTGGCCTCATTATTAAAAGTAAGGGAGCTATCGAAAGGTGTCATTTCGGTAGTTCCTTTTCATCATACAGAAAAGCTGTTTGAGAAACTTTCCTTAATCATGAATATGCTGGGGATCTTCACATTCACCTCTGTTTTTGAAAAGAATAACGCTAAAAAAGGTTTATACGGTTCGTGTATTCTAGCTTTAAGGCAGGATTATGAAAAAGTTAATGGCCATCAAAGCATTAGATCTGAAGTGCTGGATGATTTGTCTTTAGGAGAGAAGTTTATCGCTGCAGGTGTTCCCATTAGAAATTTTATCGGTTATGGCTTAGTATCTTTTCGTATGTATCCGAAGGGGATAAAAAGTGAGATTGAAGGCTTCAGTAAAGGGGCTGTCTTAAGCACCTCAACGTTAAGCCCGCGGACAATTATTCCAATCGCGCTTTGGGTGATCGGACTCATCATCTCAGAAACTGTGTTTATTTTTGCGAATACTTCATGGTTTATGCCTTTATTGATCGGTTATCTCCTTTATATGTTCCAACTCTTTTATTTTATAAAATATGTAGGTGTATTTGGCATCGTTATTCCTGTATTTCACGTGGTGGCAACTCTATTCTTTATCTTGATTATGCTTTATTCGATATATCAGGTCGTTTTTCTGAGGCATGTAAGCTGGAAAGGAAGGCAAATCCAGGTGGGAGGCCCTAGGGACTAATGATCATATTGTGGGTCGCGGGTTTATTTTTGTCGGGATCTCTTATGTTTTCCTATTGGCTTGGTCTTGCGCGTAAAAAGAACTTGAAAGACATTGGCGACGGTAATCCGGGGGCATTGAATCTATGGAAGTCATCTGGCTATAAATTAGGAATTTTTGGGGTGTTGTTGGATTTTTTAAAAGGATATTTGCCTCTTTTATGGGTAATGGAAAGTCATTATAGTCAGAGTTATTTCATTATTCCGCTAGCCTTAGCTCCTATTGCCGGTCATGCCTTCTCTCCATTTCTTAAAGGAAAAGGAGGGAAGGCGATTGCCGTAACCTTTGGGGTATGGAGCGCGTTGACAGGATTCAAGGCCTCTTTAGCGTTAGCAGTTATCCTGGCAGTGTTGAAAGTGCTCGGCAGCGGATACAAAAGCAGAGGAAATTCACCTGTCTCGGATGGTGTGCAAGTGGTTAGCGGAATGCTGCTCCTTTGTGTTTATTTGTGCATCAGTAAGTGGTCTGCTCTTATCCTGTGGGTATGGTTTGGGAGCTTTGTGATCCTTATGTATACGCACAGGTTAGAATGGATTGCATGGGTGAAGGAATATTCAAAAAGGGAGCGGGGGCATTGAAGTTACTTTCTTTGTCGCGATAGATGTTTTGTATAGGTTAATAAACAGGTTTCCAGCGATTAATTTCGGGGAAGCCTGTTTTTTTCGGTTTTATAAGATGCGTTATCTTTAAACAGAAGATTTTATAATGGCTAAAGTTGGTGTATTTTAGTATCTTTAATTATAAATGCTTTCAATTTAGAAAGTTACAGAGATAGGGCTATGAACTAAAGGGGGGCTTGTGATGAAGATCGGCGGCAGATTAAGAAATGGAGGCACATGGTTTACCCATCTGATTTTTTCATTCACATTATTAGCCGTTGTTTTAATCGGACTTGTGGGCAGTTATCTGTATGTTCAGGCTAATCGCTTAATGGTGGATGAGATTGCCAGAGACAGTAAGCAACGACTGATGACTTCAAGTGATTTTGTGGAGAATACGCTGCTGCAAAAATACGAAAACAGTATCCGCAACCGAGCAGTGTCTACCTTGTCGTTAGAAAATCAATCTATGCTGAATTATTTACTGGATAGTGAATGGGAAGGCAATACGAGCAGAATATTAGCTTTTCGCAAGGATCTCGAAATTTTCAAGCTTACTAATGAAGGCGTTTACAAAATATCTACATACTTCGAGAAAGGAAATTATATCATCGATAACAGCCAATTTTATTCGAAGCTGGACAATTCTCCAGATGCTTCCTTCTTGAAAACTTCAGTGACACCAGCCTTAAACCGCTGGACATATAGAACGTTATCGGATGAAGAAGAGGTGTTGACTTACGCAATCGCCCTTCCCTATGGTGCTTTATCAAAAACATCAACAGGCACCATGTACATTGACGTTAGCTTAGAATACATCAATAAAATGATTTCCAGCACGATGAGCTCGCCGATGGAAAAGCTATATGCTTTTGATGAAAAGGGCAGCCCTATTATCCATACGGGCTCGAACGTCGAAGAGGGGCTTAAGACTGCTAAGCAATGGATGGAGTCAGCAGGGAATAATAAGGAAATTCATTATAATAAACGCGACAAATATGTGTTGTCTTTTAAAAATGACCAAACCTCGAATAATCAATGGAAATACGTATTAATACGGCCTATGAATTCATTTGTATCCTCATCAAAGCAGCTGAAGAGCCAAATATTTGTCAGCTGTATCCTGGTATTGTTAATTGGGCTTCTATTCGCATATTTGATTTCCAAACGTGTATATGTTCCGATGAAGAAGCTTGTTAACAATGTTCGCAGCTTTTATCATCCAGGCACCGTAAACTATTCGCAAAATGAATTCGCTATTATTGGTAGTACAATCTCAAAGCTAGGTCGAAAAATCGAAACCTTAGAATCTAAAGCTAAAGTGAATGAACTAAAAAATCTGGTATTAGGTGCAGGCGTTGGCTCGGATTATTACGATTATTTACCTTTGCAATGTCATTACATGACTAGCTATATTCGTATAACTAAGGGAGATTGCGAGGAATTCAGGGCTTTTTATGAACAGCATGCTGCCTATAGCTTTTATAAATTTATCAGCTTAAATACCCAGGAAGCGGCGCTTATCTATTTCAGTGAGTTGAATAAGGATCACGAAGAGCTGGAGCTTCTATTATTGAAGGAACTGGAGCTTATAAAAAATGTGTTGCCTGAGCAACTACACTTTGGAGCAGCGCTTGGATCGAAGGTTCAGGCACCTGAAGAAATACCCTTTTCGTATCAAAATGCCTTACATGCCTATCGATATCGGTTTATCTATGGTTCGGAAGCTATTGCGCGGTATTCACATATCCCGCTTAACGATGTTACGCCACACTTATTCTCTTTTGATCTTTATAAAAATGCCTTAAAGGCGGGCAATGACGTTACGATGAACAGGTTTATGGACGATTTCCAAAGGGTCATGGAGAAAGGTGATGTCCAATTGGAGACAGTTGAGTTAGGCCTGCTTCAGTTGGTTACGGTCCTGTATCAGACCATTATTGAGCTTGATCTGCAACAAATCGTTTCGCCTTCCAGTCTGTTCGATGAGTTCAAAAAGGAGACGTTGGCCGAAACCCTTGATTCCATTCGTGATTTATCGGCACAAATTACAGCTTATATTCAAGAGTCAGGAAATCACGCACATACAGAGATCATTCATAAATTAAAAATCTTTATCGATGATAATATTCAAGAGGATTTATCGCTAAATAAATTATCTGAGGTTGCTTCGTTGGCGCCATCGTATATTTCTACCTTGTTCGGAACCGTTATGAATGAATCGTTCACTGAATATGTAACCCGAGTGCGGTTGGAGAAGGCGGCTGATTTATTAAGAGAAAAAAAGCAGCTGTCCGTGGCTGAGATTTCTGCTCAGGTGGGTTATCGTAACCCGCAATATTTTCACAACAAATTCAAAACACGTTACGGAGTTACACCGGTCCAGTATAGGAACGCAGGCAATGCAAACCATTCGAACCATTCAAGTGCATAATTCTCCAATCCATGTGGAAAAGGCAATCGTCTCGCGATTGTCTTTTCTTTTGTTCGAAAAATTATAGCCCCAATACGAAGATAATTTACTGATTTTAATGAATTTACAATAGAAAAAGCGCTTACAATGCCCTAACGTAAGGGGTGTTCAGACACAGTCTTAACGCAAAATCGTATTCGGAAGGAGAAAACAACTATGAACCCGGCAAGCACTGCTGGCATTCAAAAACAGGGAGAGAATCTTAAGCCGAAAGTCTCGAGGTGGACACATACTTGGCGCCAATACAAAAAAAACAAATATTTATTCTTATTACTAGCTCCCGTGATCATCTGGTATACCGTATTTGCTTATGGCCCGATGTATGGCATTCAACTGGCTTTTAAAGATTATTTTATTCGTGATGGAATTTGGGGAAGTCCTTGGGTCGGCTTAAAGCATTTCGAATATTTGTTCACAGCTTCACCCGACTTTTTGAAAATCATTAAGAACACGCTTATTATCAGTTTTTACCATATCATTTTTGGTTTTCCTGCACCGATTATATTGGCTCTGTTATTTAACGAACTTAGGTTTTCCTTCTTCAAGAAGGTTGCACAGACGATATCCTATTTACCCCATTTCTTATCCTGGATCGTTATTGGGGGGATATTGATCGCTTTGTTATCTCCGAATTCCGGTGTGGTCAATTATATTATTCAGTGGCTCGGCTTTGATCCCATTTACTTTTTAGGCAGCGAGAAATATTTCCGCTTTACGCTCGTTATGTCAGGGATATGGAAGGAAATCGGCTGGGGAACGATTATATACTTAGCAGCATTAGCAAGCATCGATTCCCAAATGTACGAAGCTGCAGTTCTGGACGGAGCCAATCGCTGGAAACAAACGTTATTTATCACCATTCCTTCGATCCTGCCGGTGATTGCTATTCTGCTTATTCTTCGGGTAGGGAGTGTGCTGGATGCTGGCTTCGATCAAGTCTTAACACTTTATTCACCAGCTGTATATGGGGTGGCGGATACGTTAGATACTTATGTGTACCGGATAGGTCTGCAAAACTTTCAGTTCAGTCTAACGACGGCTGTTGGATTATTTAAAAATGTGGTGGGTCTTATCCTGGTGTTATTTGCTAACTTCATAACGAAAAAAATGGGGCAGGAAGGTCTTTATTAATGAATGAATGTAAGGAAGGAGTAACTACAATTGAAGCTATCCACTGGTGAAAAAGTATTCCAAGTCTTTCTAATCCTATTTGTAATCATTCTTTGTATTACGATGATTTATCCCTTCTTGCATGTGCTTTCTATATCGTTTAGCACCCCTGCGGAAGCACTACGGCCGGGAATTCATTTCTATCCCAAAGAAGTTTCCTTCTTTGCTTGGAAGCGTGTACTGACAACAGATACGGTCTGGCAAACGATGGGGAATACGGTTTTCCGCACAGTTGTAGGAACAGTTCTGACACTCGTGTTTCTGTCACTGGGAGCATATCCGCTATCTCGTAAATATTTGCCGCACCGGGGATTTTATACAATGTTCATTGTCGTAACGATGTTTTTTGGCGGCGGGCTTATCCCTACCTATCTGCTAATCAAAAGTCTGGGACTTATAAATTCGTTATGGGTTTATATTGTCCCCGGCCTGCTCAGCACGTTTAATCTTCTGCTCCTGCGAAATTTCTTTATGGGTATACCGGAGGAACTGGAGGATTCAGCTAAAATAGATGGGGCTAATGATATGCGGATCTTATTTACGATTGTTATTCCGCTGTCGAAGCCTGTTCTAGCAACATTAGCCCTATGGACTGCAGTAGGGCACTGGAACGCTTGGTTTGATGCAATGTTGTATATGCAGGATCAATCAAAGATTGTACTGCAGCTTTTCTTAAGACGGCTTGTTATTTCAGCCGAAGGAGATCCGATGTTACCACTTCCTACCAATGAGCAGGCTCCTGAAATGGTCAAAGCGGCTATTATTATGTTTACAGCGCTGCCTATATTAATGATCTATCCATTCCTGCAACGTTTCTTCGTCAAAGGAATTATGGTTGGATCACTTAAGGGTTAGAAGGCTTAGAACGGTTTAAACAGTCCGCTATATCCGCGGGCTGTCTAAATATATAGATGAACAAAAAAAGGGAGGAAATAAAAGAATATGAGGCATACATCCAAGAAATGGTTGGAAATTGCTGCGATAGCCCTATCGGCTTCACTTGTCATGAGTGGTTGCGGCGGGAATGCGGCGAATAATAGCACTAACGAAGCGAAGGCGACGAATCAAGGTCAAGGGGGGGCATCAGCAGCTGAAGCTCCGATTGAAATTATTTGGGCGAACAACTTTAATACGCCAGAAGAAGACGGTAACTATGTGCAAACCGAGCTCGAGAAGAAATTTAATGTAAAAATCAAAAATATTAAATTGGAACGTGGAACTTGGAAAGAACAATTTTCGGTGCTTCTAGCTTCTGGAGATATTCCTGATATCTTCCCGGTCGATGCAAACGAAACGGATATGGTGCAATGGGCAGATCAAGGGATTATTGCGACGATTGATAAGGCAGAAATTGAATCCCTGATGCCGAAATATGCAGCAGCATTGGATTCGGTTGATTCCGGGGCATGGGGCGTAGGCTTATACAACGAAAAAAACTGGGGCATCCCGAAAATTTGGCCAGGTGGTCTTGATGGATTTATTCCGGGCTATAATGAAGCCTGGCTGAAAAATATTGGCTACTCAGAACCTCCAAAGACCCTGGAAGAGCTTGAGGATGTACTCACCAAATTTGTTAATGAAGATCCGGACAAAAATGGGAAGAAGGATACTTACGGCTTAATCGGCCGCGGCAAGCTTCCAGAGCAATTGTTCACAAGTGTATTCTCAGCATTTGCTGTTTCCCCTTATCAGTTCAAGAAGGATGCTTCCGGGAACGTAGTTTATGGAGGCATTACAGAAGAGACGCGATCAGCATTGGCGTTATTGAGCAAATGGTACAAAGCAGGTCTGATTGATCCTGAATTCATAACTAGTGATAATAACGAAATCAATATTAAATTTGCTGATCAAAAAGTGGGTATGGTTGATAACGGGAAGTGGGGCAATTTTTATAAAGAATCTGGGTTTGTCGCAAAACCTGGTCTAGAGAAAGGTCAAATATTCGTGCCTGGCAAGCCGTTTACAGCCCCAGATGGCGTTGCTTATTCTTTCGCGTATGGTGCAAGACAGGCACCGGTATTGTTCGGTGTTCAACTCGAAAAGGATGAGAAGAAACGTCATAAGATTATGGAAATTCTCGAATATGTGTCTACGGATTCCGAAGGTTTTCTGCTGACAGGTTTCGGTCAATTGGGTGTGAGCTATGATATGGAAGGGGACCTTGCCATTCCAAAAGCGGATGAAGAGGTTAGTGCTCCGAAGATGGGAGCAGGTAATTTCTATAATCCACTTAGCTCCACAGACACTTCAATGGAAAAACATACGGTAAAACAAGAATTGCTAGATTTGAGAGACAAGATCACTCCAGGTGTTACACCATTGCTAGATGTACTGGGACCAGCGGTATTAACAAGCAAACCCAAGTATTGGGGCAATCTGAAGACGTTGCAAGATACGTTTGTTATCAAAGCAGTTACAGGAGAAGCGAACACGGGTAAAGATTTTGATAATTTCAAGGATAGCTGGCTAAAGGCCGGAGGTCAGGAAGTAACGGATGAGGTAAATAAAGTGCTGGCAGATCGTAAATAGCAGGGTTCGCTGATTAGTACTGGATGATAGGCTGGAGCAAAAGCTTGCTCCAGCCTATTTATTAAACCCTTAAGTGAGTTGATTCTAAGATAACGGAGGTAAAAATGAGCGAATTAATTATTTATGAGCAGCCGAATGAAACCCTGGGGAAAGACGATTTTACAGTGAGTGTACGAGAGCCTGGTGGGGTATGGCAAGCACTGTTTGTTTTTGAAGCAAAGGTGGATATGCATCAGGTTCGATCGACATCGATGGTTTATTTTGATATGGAAGGCACGGTGGAGGTCTCTGTTCATTGTAATAACCGGCAGATTGAACAAGCGGTTATTCGCCCTTTGGCAACCCATATTCCCTTTCAAATCGAAGAGAATACCCTTTTGTTCACATTGGAGCACCCGTGTAAGCTTTCCATTGAAATCAATGGAGAACGTTTTAGTAACTTGCATCTTTTTGCCAACCCCTTGGAGACAGCCCCACCTATACTTGACGATGATAATGTAGTGCTTGTCCAACCAGGAATACATCAATTTGCGGCTATCGCAGAACAAGTTCAGCATTTGTCAGAAAGGGCTAATGGGGAGCGTCAGACGATATATTTTATGCCCGGGCTTCATCAATTCGAGAATCCAATGCTGCATATCCCTTCTGGGACCACAGTTTATATTGCCGGAGGCGCGCTCCTTTGCGGATCCATAATGATTGACCATGCTGAGAATGTTGTTGTTCGCGGCAGAGGTGTTCTGTATTTAGCGGATATGGAGAAAACCACTTATTTAAGAGGCGTTCAAATCCAGCATTCTGAACAGATTGAGATCGAAGGGATCATCACGCTTGATCCTCCGCATTACAGTATATATATCGGAGCGTCTAAACATATCCGCATTCATAACTTCAAAGCTTTCAGTACACGCGGCTGGTGTGATGGAATTGATATGATGGCTAGCTCAAATGTGGATATTAAAGATGTGTTCTTGAGAACTTCTGATGATTGCATTGCCATTTACGGCAGCCGTGGAGAGTATTATGGAGACTCACGCCATATCACAGTTAAAGATTCCATACTCTGGGCGGACGTTGCTCATGCCATGCATGTCGGTATTCATGGTGATCACCAACATAATGGCGATTTTATAGAAAATATTTGGTTTGAAAATATCGATGTGCTTGAGCATCACGAGCCGCAGGAAAATTATTGGGGGGTTATGGCAATCTGTGCAGGGGATAACAATACCGTTCGTAAGGTTACTTTCAAAAATATCCGGGTGGAGGATTTTGAACTGGGGCAGTTGTTTGATGTCCGCGTGGTGTGGAATAAAACCTATAATCCGGTGGCAGGACGATGTATCGAAAATATAGAGTTTAGCGATATCACCTACAATGGGAAGAATATCAATCCTTCCCGTATATTCGGCTATGACGAGGAAAGAGGTGTGAAGGATATTTATTTTTATAATCTTCAGATTAATGGGGAGGTTATTGTCGACCTGAATAACAAACATTTTGTAGTGAATGAATTTTCCAGCGGTATTTATTTGCATTAAATCAGAGGATGTAAATGAATGGAGGAGAACAATGAATTCATTTAAAGAGCTACTCTTTGGAAAATCGCTTAAACGTATTGTTAGGATCACAGTTTCCTTAAGTTTGTTGATAACGCTAGTGCCTTTATCGGCAGAAGGAGCCGCAGTAGAATCGACAGAGCTGTCGATAATTACGGATTACCAACCTACCATTAATGAGGTTATAGATGAAAGCGGATTCAAACATCCGGGTGTTGGCCTGACCAAGGATATTCTTGAGAATATTAGGACACAGGTACGGGCGCAAAAAGAACCCTGGATCACTTATTATAATCAGATGCTTCTCTCTCCGGCAGCTTCAAGGACGGTCACTTCCAACAATCAAAGTGGTGCGGATCCGTTGAAACCAGCGAGCGATGCTTTTAATAGCCAGGGCTTTAATTCAAGATTTATAGCGGATGGTTTGAAGGCTTATACACAAGCTCTATTGTATGTAATATCGGGTGATGAGGTTTACAGAGCCAATGCCATGCATATTATCCGGATTTGGTCACAGATGGACCCTGAGAAATACGTGTATTTTAATGATGCACATATTCATACAGGAATTCCACTTAATCGAATGGTTACTGCGGCGGAAATCTTAAGGTACACAAGTGCTCAAACTGAAGAGCTGAAATGGACGGAAAAAGATGTCGCTGATTTTACGAATAATCTTATTAATCCGGTTATTGAAACGTTCCAACACACAAATGATCGTTTTATGAACCAGCATCTTTATCCGCTGCTTGGAGCTATGTCAGGTTATATTTTTACAGGAAATACAGAGAGGTACAATGAGGGAGTTGAATGGTTTACCGTCAATAAAACCGCTGTCGATCAAGGGCAAAATGGCGCGATAAAAGCTTTATTCAGATGGGTTGATACAAATATTGTAACAGGGGAAAAAGTTAATCCACCCGTAGTTCAGCATGTTGAAATGGGCAGAGATCAGGCGCATGGCGCTGGGGATATAACGAATGTAGAGATTTTATCACGTTTATTATTGGCTCAGGAAACAAAGGTAGATCCGGTAGAGGGGACTGTTTCTAGTGCGCCAAATGCGGTGGGTCCGTATGAATTTCTAGATCAACGGATTTTAAAAGCTGCCGACTACTTTGCTCAGTATATGATTGGCCATGATACACCATGGATTCCAGTGGCGGCACATACAGATGTAAATGGAAATCCAACGATTATCTATAAACACTTGGCTGGCGGTTACAGGGGGAGAATTGGGGGTAATGTCTATGATCTTTATTATTATTATAAATATACAGCTGGAATAAATATGGAGGTTGAAGCTCCTTATTTTAGCGAGATGTTTGCTAAGCGATTGCCTTTCTATTGGGAGTCTCCGGATGGAGGCGGGGATTATTGGCTGTACATTCCTAAAGAAGCAGAGGGCGAGGGTACGCTCAATTTGCCGAAGGTGATAACGAATCCAGATTTGAGAGAACTAGAAGACCGGTACACGAAGCTTGATGGTCACTCCACCACAAAACAAGAAGGAGACACTACTTACGTTGAAATTACCGCAACAGATGAGGGCAGTAAAATTGCTTTTGTGGGTGCAAGCAGTGGCGAACGAATCATTGCTTTTAAGATTCGGACTAATGGCATAGCAACCATGGAGGTGTTTGGCGATACCGTTACGCTGCCTGATACAAAGGGGCAATGGAGGTATATTCAGTATGAGTTCAATGAGTTCCAAGGCTTCAGCGATCTTGTCTATTTTAATGTAAAAGGAAATGGAACAACAGTCGATATTGACCATATTAATTTAAAAGCTGGGGCACAGCTTACCCCTCCAGTATTTACAACAGGAAAGGCACCAGTATCTTTATTTACCTATGAGGGATCTACAGCTGCAATTCAATTTGATTTCTCTGCGACAGACGCAGGTGAAACGGATGTTGTTACCTATCAAGCGGATCAGTTACCTGAGGGTGCAGTGTTCAATGAGACTTCAGGTGTCTTCTCTTGGTCTGGAGCACATGCGGGAACCTACTCCTTTGTAGTGAGTGCCGCAGATGGAACTTCGGTTACAGCTAAGGATGTTAGTGTTGTAGTAGCGAATGATCGGCAATCTGCCGTCAACGCCGTCATTTCTCCTTATCATGTTGATGTGCCTTACATTTCGGCAACGTTAGCTTACTATAAGCAAGTGCACGCTGAGGTAATGGATGTAATTACTACTGCCACTGACGAGGTCTTCTATCAGAAGTTATTTGACCTGAATCTCGCAGTGCAAAGTCTTAAAGAATTGACGCCATTAATGAAAGATGGAAGTGTTAATTTTACGAATATGTTTGTTAGCTCAACCTTTGGTAACGCTGTCCCGAATCTGCTGGACAACACAAATGATAGTTTTGTGGGGTATTATACAGCGCAGGATCGGGCGCATTACATGGATTTAGGACCGGATTTTCAAATATCAGCAGAAAGCTTTGAGCTTCAGGTAAGAGCTAGTTTTCCGGAGAGAATTGGCGGCGTTGCAATGTTCGGATCGAATGACAAAGAAAATTGGACCCGCTTAACCCCCGGCTTGACAACAGTTACTGAAGAGATGCAGAGACTTGAGGTTCAAGCAGGCCTGGAGCATGAAAAATTCCGATTTTTGAAAATGGAAATGATAAAGCCTTCGAGTACTATGCTGGAAATTGCTGAATTTAGAATCTTTGGCCAGCGGTATGAGACAGTAAATCAATTAGAGTCCGTGTCCATTCACTCGGATCAAAGCTTAAGAAATCGAATTATACCAGGGGATACGATTCAATTATCCTTTAAGTCTACAGAAATGATCCATAATGCCACGGCCCATATACAGGGTCAACCTGTTGCAGTCAGTTCTGTGGACAATATCAACTGGACAGCTAAGCTTGTGGTGAATGAAAATGTTCCATCAGGTACTGTGAAATTTAAGATCAATTATAAAACGGCAGCTGGAGCGGATGCAGTAGAGACTATTTTTACAACAGATGGTTCTACTTTATTCATTGCAGATCAGACGGGACTTGTCGCTAATGTGCTTGAGATAGCAAACCTAATCGATTCCAGTGGGAGAAATCCGGCTGATCTTTTGGCAACAGCAAAAGTTTTATTTGATAATCATTTAGGTTCTATCACTGATTTTCGTTTAAATGGCAGTGGTTATGGTGCATATCTAACCTTTGACTTTAAAGAAGGCGGCCAGGCATTGCTGTCTAGGGTAGAAGTAATCGGAAGGCAAGATAATTATGCGGGCAGAATTAATGGAACAGTGGTGCAAGGCTCCAACGACAATGTGACGTGGATCACGATCTCTAATGTAGCAGGAAATACGCCGGAATGGCAGACGTTGACGATTAACAGCACAGAACCCTATCGTTATATCCGCATCACCAATGGAAACAACTGGTATGGAAACATGGCTGAACTACGTTTGTATGGTGATGTTACAATCAATTCAAAGCTTGATGTGGTGTCTATTAGCTCCGACCAAAGTATCCAGAAACGAATTGTGCCTGGGGACACGGTGAAATTGTCTTTTAAAGCAAGCGATGCAATTAACCAAGTGAATGTCAATATTCAGGATCAAGTTGCAACCGTTGCTACTGTCGATAAGATCAATTGGACGGCTGAAGCGGTCATGGGCAATAACGCACAACCTGGACCTGTGAACTTTAGTATTAAATACAAGTCAAAGGAGGGAATCGAGGGGCCGGAAAAAACATCAACTACAGATGGTTCCTCTCTGTACATTCCCGATGAGACCGAGTTGATTAGTAATGTGCTTGCGATTACTAATTTAAGTGATTCCAGTGGGAGAACACCAACCGATCTCAGGAATGTTGCGGGATCATTATTCGATGGAAATGCAGGCACAATTACGGATTTTCGGGTAAATGGTAGTGGATATGGAGGATTTATAACGTTTGATTTTAAAGAAGGGAATAGGGTCCAACTGTCCAAGGCAGAGGTGCTTTCCAGGCAAGATAATTATTTTACACGAATCAATGGGACTGTGGTTCAGGGTTCGAATGATCATACAAGCTGGACGACAATCTCCTCTCCTGCAGGAAAAACGATGGATTGGCAGACCTTAAGTATTAGTAACGCAGAAGCCTATCGTTATATCCGGATCTATAATAGTAGTAATTGGTTTGGAAACATGGCGGAATTACGCTTTTATGGCGTAGTGAAAGGGGCGGACTCAACAGCTCCGGTGACAACGGATGATGCGCCACAAGGTTGGACCAACAAGGATACGTTGGTAACCTTCACAGCTACAGATGCAGGCTCTGGTGTTGCGGCAACCTATTTCACAGTAAACGATGGCGAGCAGCAAACCGGGAATTCAGTTATTTTGTCCAATGAAGGAACCCATAAGTTAGTTTATTGGAGCGTTGATAGAGAGGGTAATGTGGAACAGCCGCAGAAGCCTGCTGTGGTGAAGATTGATCGGACCGCACCACAGGTGGTAATTAAAGGAGAGAGTTCCTATACCATAGAGCAGACATTAAACATCACCTGTAGTGCAGCTGATACTGTATCAGGCATCACTTATTCGCCATGTGATTCAACGCTCGCAGATGTTAAAGCATATACGCTGGAAGCGGGAACTCATAGTGTAACTGCGAAAGCCGAGGATGCGGCGGGCAATGTCGGGCTGGCAGAGCATTCGTATAGTGTATATGCGACATTTGACAGCTTGTCGGCATTAACCGAAAATTTTGCAGCTGAGACGGGTGCTCCAGATTTAGAAAACGTAACCAATTCACTTAAGCAGCAGCTGGCTAACGCCAAAGAAAAAGCTCAGCAGCATGCTGGCGCAGAAGTTCATAGCTTGCTGGAAGCTTTTAATAGTGAAGTGAATCTCCAGAGCAATCAGGTGTTCACTTCTGAGCAGGCAGAGGTTCTAGTCCGTTGGTCACAATGGCTCCAGAGTACAACTCCGCTTGCTGGTGGAGCCCCTGGAAAGCCAGTGTTAACTGACAATAATGGGCACGACACCGGGCTTCGAGATGGCAGCTATGCCGTCACGATGAATCTTTGGTGGGGGAACAACGGTACCGAGTTTAAGCTCTATGAAAACGATGTACTGATCAGTACCCAGATGCTGACGGACAGCTCACCGAATGCACAAGCCATGAGTACGGATATTTTGGGCAAATCAAATGGAACCTACAAGTACACGTGCGAGCTAGTCAACAGCTTCGGTTCGACTACCTGCGATCCGCTAATCCTTACTGTTACAGATGCAGCGCCGGGCAAGCCTATAGTATCCCACGACAACTGGAGTGGGGATGGAACTTACGACGTTGTGATGAATATGTGGTGGGGAACGAATGGTACTGAGTACCGTTTGTATGAGAACGGAGAAGTAATCGACACACAGACACTAAGCACGGCTACCCCTGCGGCTCAGATGACAGTTACGAAACTTAAAGATAAGGCACCAGGTGTATATGAATACTACGCGGTATTAGTCAATGCATCAGGCGAGACATCTAGCGAGAAAATCACAGTAACTGTCAAGCCAAGAAACTGACCATAGAGCTGATGTAATAGGAAGGCCCTTTCTTCGGGATGACCAAGGGAGGGGCTTTTTTATAGCAGTTAAAGGATACTATTGAGGGATTGAGACGTTGAATAACGAACGGAGAATTAGGGAAATCTGTAAATTTACATAACACCTAAAGGTGTTATAATGAAAAGTGAACCCAAAAGGTGTTATATTAAATGAATGCTGGAGGCTATTTATTATGCAAACTCAAGAACCCTTACAAGAAATTCGTCAAACGATTTTACTAAATGCGCCAATAGAAAAGGTTTGGAAAGCTGTTGCCACGGCAGAAGGAATGGCAGCCTGGTGGATGCCTAGTACATTTGAGCCTGTTGTTGGGCATGAATTCATCCTGCATGCTGGACAATTCGGAGATTCTCCTTGTAAAGTAACTGAAGTTGATCCTCCGAATCGTGTTGGTTTTAATTGGGGGAAGGATTGGCATCTTGCTTTTGAACTGAAAGAAATCGAAGGGAAAACTGAATTTACCTTGATTCATTCTGGATGGGACCCTGAAAAAGTTACTGAATTTGGACAACCACATCCAATCGTACGCGGCTTTATGAATAGCGGCTGGGAAAAAATCGTCCAAGAAAAACTTCCTGCTTATATCGAGGCTTAATATGCCGGTTGCTGAAGCAGGACATGATGTATTTCAAGCGATAGCAGATCCTACCCGCCGCAGTCTGCTCAAGCTGCTCGCTAATAAGGAAATGTCTATAGCATCTATTACGGATTGCTACCCGATCAGCCGAACCGCTGTTAATAAGCATTTACAGGTATTGTCCGATGCGCAGCTTGTTAGCAGTCAGAAAGTCGGACGGGAGACCCGGTATAAGCTTCAGCCAGAACCTTTGCTGGAGCTGCAAGATTGGCTTGCCTTTTTTGAAGGTTACTGGGCTAATAAATTGTTTGCGCTTAAAGAATATGTTGAGTCTGACTCAGACGAGAAGTGATAAGCCGGGTGGCGTGAGATCGCGCTCCCCGGTTTTTTGTGTTGTTTAAATTCAGTTTATAAAAGGGAGTTACCATCACAATACAAACTAAAACGTTGGAGGAATTGTAATGGTAAATGAACGCAAAAAAATAATTGAGCCCAACCCTGGAGATTGGGCCGTCGAAGCGCGTGGGCTCGTCAAAACGTTTGGTGACAATCGCGCAGTTGATGGAGTAAATCTGAACGTTAAGGCAGGCACGATTTACGGCGTTCTTGGTCCCAATGGGGCAGGAAAGACGACAGTAATTCGGATGCTGGCTACGTTACTTCGCCCGGATGCGGGGTCGGCGCGAATCTTCGGGCATGATGTGGTAAAGGAGTCGCAGATTGTCCGGCAATTGATAGGGGTTACGGGACAATATGCTTCTGTGGATGAGTCACTTAGTGCTACAGAGAATCTGATTATCTTTTCACGTCTTTTAGGGTTAGGGCGGGCAGAGGCGCGGCAAAAGGCAGCGGAGTTGTTAGAAGAGTTTGGTCTGACGGAGGCAGCGAAACGGCCGCTTCGAAATTTCTCTGGCGGTATGCGCCGACGTCTGGATCTTGCAGCGAGTCTGATTGCCCAGCCCCCGCTTATCTTTTTGGATGAACCAACAACAGGTCTGGACCCACGGACACGTTCGCAAATGTGGGATACCATTCGTCGGTTGGTGAACACAGGATCAACAGTGCTGTTAACTACACAGTATCTTGAGGAAGCCGATCAGCTGGCAGACCGCATTGCAGTTATTGATCATGGCCATGTCGTTGCAGAAGGCACCGTGGATGAGCTAAAAGCTTCAGTGGGCACCACCTCGCTGCACTTAAAAGTCCAAAATCTTAAAGATATCGCTCAAGCGCGCCGGATTGTGGAACATGTGCTGCATATCCAGTCTATTGTGCCGAATGAGGCTGGAAAAATTACTGCACCGATGGCGAACGCTGATTTAGTCACTGATTTGCTTATTGCACTCCGCGAAGCGGGGATTCCACTCGCGGAGATGAGTGTGCAGAAACCGACGCTTGATGAAGTGTTTTTGACGATCACTGGCCATGGAGTTACAGATGAGGCATCCCAAGCATCACAAGAATCAATGAATAAGGAGGCAGCAAGAGCATGAGTATGAGAACTTCTACTATTAGTCCAGGTGCGACCCGACAATTGAAAAACCATACGAGCTTCAAACAATCTGTTCGTAACTCGTTAACGATGGCTTATCGCGGGATATTGAAAATACGTCGCACACCCGAGCAATTGTTCGACGTAACGCTGCAGCCAATTATTTTCACACTAATGTTTACTTATATTTTTGGTGGAGCCATATCAGGAGATGTAGTGAGCTATTTGCCCGTTATTATTCCTGGTATTCTAGTGCAGACTGTAATCACGACCTCCATCGTCACTGGTGTCCAACTGCGGGAAGACATGGATAAAGGGGTGTTTGACCGCTTTAAGTCATTGCCGATTGCCCGTATAGCCCCATTAGCCGGAGCTTTGTTGGCAGATACGATTCGATATACGATCGCTACTGTGCTTACTTTTGTCATGGGCTATATTATGGGTTACCGACCTGATGGCGGTCTGGAGCATGTCGCAATTGCTGCGCTTTTGGTTATTGTCTGCTCCTGGTCGATTAGCTGGATTTTCGCTTTCTTTGGTGTGATTGCCCGAACCGCTTCCAGCGTACAAGGGATATCAATGATTGTGTTGTTCCCACTCACGTTTCTATCCAACGCCTTCGTGCCTGTAGATACGATGCCTAACTGGCTGCAATGGTTTGTCAAAGTCAATCCAATCTCGCATCTTGTGTCAGCTGTCCGTGAGCTTGCTAACTCTGGAACCGTAGGCTGGGATTTCGCTATCTCACTTATCGGAGCCGCTGTGATTGTTGCAATTTTTGCACCTATTACTGTGCGTGCATATATGCGCCGGACATAATTAGAGAGAAGAAGAAAAGCGGCAGAAATGCCGTTTTTTTTGTGTTTTTTTAGCATGTTAAAAAAGCCGTGATCTAAGGATATCCCAAGATTACGGCTTGAATTTATTGAGTAGGGACTTGCAAAGAGGCCTTTTAGAATTAATTATCTTTTTTAAAGAAGGTATGAATTAAATTGGAGACCGATCTATCATACAATATTTTAGCCGTTTCCTCATTTTGAATATGTCCCCCTAAATGCAGATGAATGACGCCATGCAATGACGCCCACACCAGGTTCACAACAAGCAGAGGGTCTTTTTCGTTAATAAATCCTTGTTCGATGGCTGCTGTAATAAGGGCTATCACTTGTTGTAGTGCCGTAAAGATAGCATGTAAGCTTTCCTCCTCCGGTTTGAATTCGCTAAAGGCTCCTCCGAACATAACCATATAATAGCTAGTATGATTCCGTGAGAAATCCCAATAAGCTTGTCCAAGCTCGCGAAGATATAAATTTAGATTGTCTTGTTTTGGAACCGCTTGAAAGGCAGCAGCCAACAATTTACACCCTTGCAGAAAAAGCTCCTTAGCTAAACCTTCCTTGTTTCCAAACAAGTTATAAATGATTTTTGTGGGACATTCCATTTTTTCAGCAACCTTACGGATGGTTACACCTTCGGGTCCAGATTCATGCATAATGGCCGCAGCGGCTTCGATAATGTTCAGTCTTAATATTTCCGCATGCCGTTGCTTTGCTTTTGGGTAGGTTGTAACGGATTCAGCATCTATAGAAGATATTTTGGACGATTTTTGCATGTAGTTTCACTTCCTTAGAACTTTACTTTAGCTTTTTTTAGATAGCCGTTATTTCTAACCCTTATTTTACTGATGTAGAAGAGAAATAGCCAATAATTAAATGTGTAGAACTTTATTTGACAACACAACCTCACTTGGATACAATGATTCTTATTGAAACACTGTTTCTAAATGGTCGTTAAAGGGAGAGAGGATAGCAATGATTACAATTCAAAATAAATGGACGTTGATTACCGGAGCTTCTTCGGGGATAGGTGAAGCGTTTGCTCGAGAACTTGCAGCCAAAGGAAGTCACTTAATTTTAGTCGCCCGTTCTGAAGATAAACTGATTGCTTTAGCGGAAAAATTAAAACGAGAATTTCAAATTCAAGCGGAGGTTCTAGTTGCTGATTTATCTCAAGAAGGTTCCCCTGACAGGCTCTATCAACAATGTGTAGAACGTGGCTTGAACGTTGATATTCTTATTAATAATGCAGGTTTTGCTACGCATGGGCTTTTTGAACAACTATCTGGTTCGAGACAACATGAAGAAGTGATGCTAAATGTTTTGGCGGTTGTAGATCTGACCCATTTGTTTTTGCCAGAGATGTTAAATAGAAAAAGTGGAGTGATTTTAAACGTTGCATCAACAGCTGCATTTCAACCTCTCCCTAATATGGCTGTATATGGAGCGACAAAAGCTTTTGTATTATCATTTACTCAAGCGCTATGGGAGGAAAATCGGAAACGGGGCGTACAATTTCTTGCGTTATGTCCGGGGGCTACGGAAACAGAATTTTTTAATGTCGTGGGAGCCGATGAGGCTTCGGTAGGCAAACGAGACACTCCAGAAAATGTCGTTCAAGTGGCTCTTCGGTCACTTCAGGCTAAAAAAGTATTTGCTGTCCCAGGATTTACAAACTATATTTCTGCTCAAATGTCACGTTTTTTCACACGAAAACAAATGCTTTATTTTGTTGGACGCATGCTCCGTACACGACATTAATAGGTCAACGTATTCAAGTTGGTGTATTCGTTAGCAATGATCAAGTATTTTAATTATAAAAAAACAACAAAACAGCGGTTCTCCCCAATATGGGAGAACCGCTGTTTTGTGTTTTGACTTGCTGACTTTGACTCCGTTCGCTTGAATTTACATCATCAACATCAACATCAACATCAACATCAACATCACCATCACCACCAACAACAACAACATCATCACCAACATCAACAACATCATCACCAACATCAACAATATACATCTAATCACATCGCCGACTCATAATCATCCACCGTGGTACGGACCCAGATGATGTTATTAGCATGTTTTCGCAGTTCTAGCGTAGTTTCGGACTCCAGTGCAGCTATTCCCTAGAAGTGGGCTCGAAAATGGTGATTTGTGCGCCAATAGGTGCATTAGGGTCCGATAGGATCAGAAAAGTGGGGAATTTCTGCGAATAAGGTCAACTGAGTCCGATAGTATCTCGTCCAGGGTAATTAACTAACTAATGTATTAAGGTTCAATAAAAAGGAAAACAAACCAGCGTTGGTTTGTTGCTTCAATAGATAATGGGGCAAGCAAGGCTAACGGACCCCAATGACACTATTAGTATGTTTTTCGCAGTTCCAGCGTAGTTTCGGACTCCAGTGCAGCTATTCCCTAGAAAGGGCCCTAAATATGATGTTTTGTGCGCCAATAGGTGCATTGGGGTCCGATAGGATCAGCAAAATGGGGGATTTCTGCGAATAAGGTCAACTGAGTCCGATAGTAGCTCGTCCGGCAAAGTAAGGGGAAGTAAACACCTATGTTCTTGCAGTCAGCCTTATTGTATTAAGGTTCAATAAAAAGGAAAACAAACCAGCGTTGGTTTGTTGCTTCAATAGATAATGGGGCAAGGAAGGCTAACGGACCCCAATGGCGTTATTAGTATGTTTTTCGCAGTTCCAGCGCAGTTTCGGACTCCAGTGCAGCTATTCCCTAGAAAGGGCCCTAAATATGATGTTTTGTGCGCCAATAGGTGCATTGGGGTCCGATAGAACCTGAAAAGTAGTAAAATGCCTCGAATAACGCCAACTGAGTCCGATAGTACCTCATCCGCCAAACTAAGAGTAGGTAAACGTCACCGTCTATGCACACAGCCTACTAGTAAACACCATCGTCCTGCAAACAGCCAATTGGAGAACACCATCGACTTCGCAAACAGCCTACTAGTAAATCGTCCTGCAAACAACCAATTGGTAAACACCCCGCCTTCGCAAACAGCCTACTAGTAAACACCATCGTCCCCGCAAACACTACTGGCCTGCACCTTCGTATACCTAACCTCATATTGGAAGCTACGTCATGCGCAGACAGCAATTGTGATTTAATCAAGGAAGGTTCGGTCCTCAAATTATGTTGGCCTATTTTTCCATTAACTACTTCATCTGTCGTAGTAATTATGTTATACTGCAACTACTACGACAGATGAAGTAATCATGGGGGGATATTTTTGATCAGCAGTGATGTTATACGCGGTTACAATGATACGATGATCCTATACATGCTGCTGGACGGGGAATCTTACGGGTACGAGATTTCCAAAAATATCAGGCAGTTAACGCAGGAGAAATATGTCATGAAGGAGACAACGTTATATTCTGCCTTCACCCGACTGGAGAAAAACGGATATATAGAATCCTTTTATCTGGATGAGAGTCTTGGCAAGCGGCGTACGTATTACCGGATTACCCCTTTGGGTCTCGCCTATTACCGAGAAAAATGTGAGGAATGGAAGGTTACACAGCAAGTTGTAAACCAATTTATCAAGGAGTGGTGATAGAGCATGGAGACGATCATAGTATATCTGGATAATATGTTTGCGGGTCTGCCAAAGACTCCGGAACTGGAACATCTGAAGCAAGAGCTGCTATCAGGGATGGAGGAGAAGTACCTGGAGCTGAAGCTTGCTGGCAAGTCGGAGAATGAGGCGATTGGTATCGTCATATCGGAATTCGGCAATATTGAAGAACTGACAGCAGAGCTTGGCATCAATCCAGTTGCGCCAGAACAGGCTATTCCGGTGCTGACGGAAGAAGAGGTTTACGCTTATGCGGCGGCTAGACGAAGCGCTGGATTATGGACGGGTATCGGCGTTTTTCTCTGCGCATGCGGAGTGGCGTTTTTGATCACCCTGGATACAATATTTGAAAATAAGGCTGTTATGAGTGATAAAGGTTCTATGCTGGGGCTGGTCGGAATGTTCGTGCTGGTCGCTATCGCGGTCGGGATGTTTATACACAGCGGAATGAAGCTGGATCGCTTTAAGAGTCTGGAGCAAGGCTTTCAGCTGCCTTATGCTCTAAAGATGGCGCTTCAACGGAGCCAAAGTCTTTATGCTCCGACTTACCGTCTTTCTCTGATTACAGGAGTCTGCCTATGCGTGCTGTCGCCGGCTTTTATCTTTACCACTAGCTATGTCAACGATGACTATGCTCCCTATGGAGTCGCTGTTTTTCTGTTTATTGCAGCTGTGGCGGTGTTTTTGTTCATCTATTACGGGAATATCCAGGGTACTTATACGAAGTTGCTGGAGGAGCCGAATATCACTGCAGAGAAGCAGGAAGAGAACCGATTTGTTGGAGTTGTTGGGGCTGTATTATGGCCTTTGGCGACGGCGATTTTTCTGTTCACGGGTTTTGTCTATGGGCGCTGGGACGTCAATTGGGCTGTATTCCCAATTGCTGGAGTTCTATCCGGCATGTTAAGCAATGTTCATCATGTTCTGAAACGTAAAGATATCTCCTGATGGTGTTGACTGCACTTGTACATTCCTGAACTAGTTAGACTATATGTAAGGTATTCTACCAGTAGATTTCGCTGGAAGAATGCCTTTTTTTGTTGGATTTTAACAGGTGAGCTAAATGAGCCCTTTAATATTTTGACATTTAAATTTTAAGTACGGACTTGGACATATGTTGAGAGAAGGAGAATATGAATATACAACAATAATCTTGTTAAAGAGGCGACAATACATTAACTAGTTAGGAGAAATGATCGATGGAATTCGAACTGGGCAGCATTTTGAAACTAGTAAAACGTAGGCTGCTGTTCATTATTGTATTATGTATCGCTGCAGTCGGGCTAGCTGGTAGTGTTAGCTATTACGTTTTACAGCCGAAATACGAGGCGACAGCTTCTATACTTATTCAAGGGGACAGGCAGCAGAAAGCAATTAATGACATTATGGCCGGACAAAAGCTGGTAACCACTTACGGGGAGATCATTCGAAGCAGCAGGATAGCGGAAGAGGTTGTCAGAACGCTGCAGCTAAAAATGACAGCGGAAGAGTTACTCAAAAATGTGAAGACAAGAACCAATAGTGAATCACTCGTAACAACGGTAATTGTGACCAATTCAAAAGCTCAACGGGCAACAGATATTGCGAATGGCTTTGGAGAAGCCTTTAATGCGAATATTCAATCGATTATGGGAGTGGAGAATGTTGTATTTCTCGACCGTGCCAAGGTTCCTTCTGATCCTGTCTCACCTAAGCCGGTCTTCAATATGGCTGTTGCCTTCGGATTGGCGCTGATTACCGGGATCGCAATCTCTATCCTCCGGGAATTGATGGAGAAACCCGTGAGAAGTGCCAAAGATATTCAGCTTGATTTGCAGCTTCCGCTTCTGGGAACCGTGGGCAAATTGAAGCCACGTAAACGGCGGAATAAAGCGAAAACCAAATCAGCAGAAGGAGCCACAAGTTATGAAGAAGAAAACGCCAATATTATATTGCCTGGAACAACCGAAGTCATCTAACGGAGATCAATTCCGAAGCATACGCTCCAATATTCGTTATACCCGCGTTGGTGGAGAGATCCGCTCTTTATTAGTCACAAGCTCGCTTCCGGATGAAGGGAAATCAACGGTAGCCATAAACCTGGCGATTGCCATGGCGGAAGCTGGTAAGTCAGTTCTACTCATTGATGGGGATCTACGTACGCCAACGGTGCATAAGGCATTTGATCTGCCTAATTGGATCGGGCTTAGCAGTATCTTAGTGGATCATACCCGCTTAGAGGATTGCATTATTTCTATTGAGGACGCAGAAGGTTTGTCAGTATTGACCTCTGGTCCGATTTCACCAAATCCCGCTGAATTATTAGGCTCTGAAGGAATGAAGCGATTGTTTGCAGAGCTGAGCGTGCGTTTTGATACGATTGTCATCGACTCATCTTCTGTATTAATGCCATTTTCGGATGCCCTTATTTTGGCAACGATGACTGAGGGGGTATTGCTAGTTGTGAAATCCGGAAAAGTGCTCTTAAAGCACACGAGTTCTGCCAAGCACTTGTTAGAGCAGCAGGGAGCACATTTACTGGGAGCCGTATTGAATTATCGGAAAAAGAGCAGGCGTTCCAAGATTCGTGGTGAAGATTTTGCCGAGTGGGCCTCTTCTTCAGGAATGGTCTGACGTCTATGTCATTTGCTTCTCTTCGTTATTTGCTCGGGAATATCACTTACGCTGGTGCTCAGTTTGTGATTGTGATCCTGCTGAATAAATTCGGGTCATCGGCAATCGTGGGGCAATATTCGCTAGGGCTTGCAGTTACTGCTCCGATCTTTATGCTGTCGCATCTACATCTTCGTTCCGTATTAATCGTTGATTCATCGGGGAAATACAGTTTTGGAGACTTTCTGGGCTTACGGCTGATAACAACCGCCCTTGCGTTTACGATTACCGCAGGTTTTTGCATAATGAGTGGTTTGGATTGGAATACAGCATTGGTTATTTTCTTCATCGGTCTGTATAGAATCGTTGAATCAATCAGTGATATTTTATTAGGCATCGTTCAAAAGGAGGAGAGATTAGATCAAATCTCAATCTCCAGAATGGCAAAAGGGTTATTCTCCATTCTAATCTTCATCCTCGTATTTATCCCTACACAGAGCCTTATTCTTGCCTTGTTAGTCATGATTATCGGATGGTTAGCGATAACGATTGGATATGATGCTCGTAAAGCGAGAATATACACTTCTCTCAGGCCACTCTTCAACAAAAGAAGCCTATGGAGTTTACTGATCGTCAGTTCACCGCTAGGCGTGGTGTTGGCGTTGATGTCGTTAAATACGAATATCCCATTATACGCGATTTCCTATTTTAAAGGGGAGCATGACTTAGGTATTTATGCTTCACTCTCATATATGATTGTTGCCTGTAATGTTGTCGTCACCGCACTTGGTGAAGCCATAACACCACGTCTTGCCAGGTGGCATTCAGCCGGGAGACACAAGGAGTTTGTCACTTTACTCAGCCGAATGATAGCGATGGGTTTGGGTTTTAGTTCGGTCGCTTGTTTGATAGGGTGGTTGTTTGGACACAAGCTGTTAACCTTATTATTCAGTTCAGACGTGGCAGGAGAGTTAGGGTTGTTTCATTGGCTGCTGGCGTCCACCATGCTGGTATTTATTTCATCCTACCTGTGGTACGCCATAACGGCTACCGGAAGGTACAAAGCCCAGATTCCATTGTTTCTGTGCACAGCATTCACTAATGGCTTATGTTGTCTGATCTTCGTACCTCATTACGGGGTAGTAGGTGCTGCGATGGGAGCTAGTTCGTCGTTATTTGTACAGATGATTGGCAGTGTAGTTGTGCTGTATCGTGTCATCGGAAAGGTAAGAAATCGGGAACAGTCGGAAGCGGCAGCATAAGTTCTTTGTTTTATAGGAAAGTAGGAAAGTAGGGACTTGTATGACATCTGTATCTGTTGTAGGGAAGCCCTACACCATGCATAATTTATTTCTGTTTGCGGTCATGGGGTATATCATATGCCTTCCGGCACAGTTTGATTTTGGTGGAGCCTTCCGTATCGCCCCGTCGGATCTCTTCTTAATGTTAGGTTTGTTTGCCGCTGGATTCCATCTCAAATTGGACCGGAGGATATTCAGTTCATGGCATTGGGGCATGTTGTTCATTTTTGTTCTAGCTTCCTTTGTATCCATTTGGCGCAACGGCTTCATAACCCAATACGCCTTACTGCAAAAAGATATTGGATTCATACTCCTATTGTTGACCTACATCATGCTTGTGCAAGCCGTAGATAGCTGGGAACGGTTATATAAGATGCTCCGATTTTTCCTGATCAGTGTGCTGCTCTTAAATGGTGTTGCCCTATTCGCTTTTTTCAGCGGAGTAAAGGTTCCGTTTATGGTGCAAGACGGGCGGTTGTCCGGCATGTTAATTGATCCCAATGCATACGGGGGATTGCTGGTGACGGCTTTTGCCATTCATATCATGACGAGTGGGGAGAAGATAAAGCTGCTGCGGGGATGGGTCAGCATACTAGCGACGATAAGCTTAGCCGGGGGCATTATGATGACTTTCTCGCGCTCGTCATGGATTGGTCTCTTCCTTGTATTACTTACACTTTTGATTACCAAACCTTCCAGACTGCTCAAGATCGGAATGGGGTTTGGTGTAGCTTTTATAGCTCTGCTGCTGTATAAAGGCACCGCTTATCTAAATGTGCTGGAGTCTATGTCCAGCAGACCTTCCCAGATCCAGTCGCGTCTTGACATCATTGACAAAGCGGTGGATTGGATCGCACAAAGTCCATTATTAGGCATTGGGCTTGGTTCCTATAATTACGAACTGCGCATTATTATCCACAACACGCCAATATGGTTTTTGACTGAATTCGGCTTATTGGGCTTGATTGTATATGGAGGATTTATGATTTGGTTCTTCATTGTGGGTATCCGTTCTTATCGTGCAGCAGATCCCATTCATAGGCCAATTATTATGGCATTGCTGTTGTCCCATGCGGCGATGATTGGGTTATCGATGGGTATTGAGGCGTTATTCCAGCGGTATTGGTGGTTCATGATGGCGATGAACGGAGCTTGCATCCGGTTAACAGACAAAAACCTGAAAGGAGAGATGCCCTATCGAACCCAACACGTTGAACGGTCAACTGGGCGCAAGCTTCGACAACGAGCAGAGCAACCTCAATAAAAGCTCAAGTAAGGACATCGGGAGTATTCCAGCTGAGGGTGGCTTACAAGCAAAGGTTGCTTTTGTAGCCTCCATATATGGGCATTTCGAGAGTTTTCATTTACCTTACATGGTGTTATTGCTGCAAAAAGGGTGTGAAGTCCATGCTTACGCTCAGCCGGGCGAAGCCAGACAGCGCTTGGAACAGCGGGGAATTGTATGTCACGACGTACCTATACAACGAAGTCCTTTACAGTTGAAGAATTGGACGGCTCTGCGGATCTTAACGAAAAGCTTCCAAGCGGAAAAATTTCAGTTCGTCCATGTACATACACCAGTGGCTTCGATTCTCGGACGGATTGCAGCCCATAGAGCAGGTGTCCCTAGCGTATTGTATACAGCTCATGGTTTTCATTTTTTTAAAGGTGCTCCTTTTCTGAACTGGATGCTTTATTATCCGTTGGAGTATTTGATGGCACGTTGGACGGATGTACTGATCACCATTAATAGTGAAGATTATGAGCGTGCTCAGAAATTCCCTGTCCGAAAAAAAGTAACTTATGTGAGCGGAGTCGGGCTTGATCTTCAGGTATACGGTAGCGGTGAGGGGGATAATGAAATTGCAAAAATGATGGGGGAAAGTCGTCACCAGCTATTTGATTTACCTAAGAGTGACAATGATAATCCTTCATTCGTTGTTCTCTGCGTCGCTGAGTTAAATGCTAACAAGAACCAAAAACAGTTGATCGAAGCACTACATCATTTGGGTGATCAAGCAAGCGATATTCATCTAGCATTCGCAGGTACAGGTCCTTTCGAGCAAACCCTTATAGAACTTGCTACTCGGTTAGAGGTTAGGGATCAGGTGCATTTTCTGGGGTTCCGAAGAGATATACCGGATTTGCTACAAGCGTGTGATGTTGCGGCACTTGTGTCTTATCGTGAGGGGTTACCCCGGGCGATTATGGAGGCGATGGCAGCAGGCAAACCCGTGATCGGCACACATATTCGGGGCATTCGCGATTTGATTGAGCATGAGTCAACGGGCATGTTGGTTCCAGTAGATGATATTGCCGCTACGGCAAAAGCACTGGTTCAACTGCGAGCGGACGCAGCTTTGACCGCAGCAATGGGTAAGGCGAACAAGGACAGGATTATTCGCTATGGATTGCCAGCGGTGCTTCGTGAAATGGACTCGATTTATATAGAAGCGCTGAAAGAACCAGGGATAAAGCCATTTCCGTCTGAATTACAAACGGGTCTGACAGCAGATAGATAATTCATTCTCGCATATACGACAACAAACGAATAAACGAATAATTAGTTAATTAGGGAGAAAGAAGTGATGAAAATGCGGATCGTACGTTTAGTCATGTTGGATGCGGGAATTATAGCGGCTTCAGTGTGGCTTGTGTTTTTACTTCGGTTTGATTTTCAAATCCCTGAGCAGTACATGTGGATGCTTCCGTGGGCGATACTCATTCACATTATGGTGTACGCAGCGTTCTCATTTGGATTCAAGGTGTATAACAATATCTGGCGATACACCGGTATAGGTGAGTTATTGCAGCTGCTAAAAGTGAGTGCTTTAACACTCTGCGGAGTGGTCGCTGTCAATGTATCTGCGCATGTATTCGTCCCTTCCTATCGATTGCCGATTTCGATTTATTTTGCAGCGGGTTACGTATTTCTCGGCATTGCCGGCTTACGTTTAGTTAACCGCCTCATCAACGATAGATTCGAAACACTGGGAACAAAGGGTTCATCCGAAGGCAATCTGCTAATCGTTGGGGCAGGGAAAGCAGGCATCCTCGTTACCAAAGATATCAAGCATTCAAGATTTAAATTCATGAACCCAGTTGCCTTCATAGATGATGATATCTCAAAGCGCAAGCTGGAGCTTATGGGGTTGCCGATTGTCGGTAACCGTAACTTCATTCCCCAGGCAGTCGAGCAGCTGGATATTTCGTTCATTATCATCGCTTTGCCTACGGCTCCTCAAAAGGAATTACTGGAGATCATCGAAATCTGCAAATCTACCAAAGCTCAGATCAAGTTAATGCCTAGTATGACCGATATTTTGGACGGGAAAATGGCCATTAACATGATCCGTGAAGTATCCGTAAATGATTTGCTGGGGAGAAGTCCCGTAGAAATTAATACGGAAGAGATTCGTGAGAATTTGGGAAGCGAGTGTATTCTCATCACGGGTGCAGGCGGTTCAATTGGTTCGGAATTATGCCGGCAATTGGCTGCGTATCGTCCGAAGGAAATGCTGCTTTTGGGGCATGGAGAAAATAGCATTTATCTTATTGAACAAGAGTTGCGACAGTTATATCCCGATCAGATCATTCATCCCATTATAGCGGACATTCAGGATGTATCGCGGATCGATAACGTTTTTCAAAAGTTCCGCCCCTCCATTGTGTATCATGCCGCTGCGCACAAGCATGTTCCTCTTATGGAGATGAATCCAGTAGAGGCAGTTAAAAATAATGTGATCGGCACAAGGAATGTAGCGGAAGCGAGTGCTAAATATGGTGCTAAACGGTTCATCCTCATCTCATCGGATAAGGCGGTTAATCCTACCAGTGTTATGGGGGCCACGAAACGAGCCGCGGAAATGATCATTAATGATCAGAATTCCTTAAGTAAGACGGTTTTTGCCGCTGTACGTTTTGGTAATGTGCTGGGCAGTCGTGGCAGTGTCATTCCGTTATTCAAAAGACAAATCGAAAACGGCGGCCCGGTGACGGTTACACATATGGATATGGTGCGTTACTTCATGACGATACCCGAAGCGGTACAGTTGGTTATTCAAGCAAGTGTGCTGGCACAAGGGGGAGAAGTGTTTGTGCTGGATATGGGTAAGCCAGTTCGTATATACGATCTAGCGAGGGATTTAATCCGCTTGTCGGGTCTCGAGCCTGACAAAGATATTCCCATTGTGGTCACTGGCATTCGTCCTGGAGAAAAATTGTTTGAGGAGCTTTTGACTGAAGAAGAAGGGTTATTGGTCACTAACAACTACCGTATTATGATTAGCCGCCCGCAAAGTGTCTCCAGATCTGAACTGAATTTGGTGTTGGGGGTTCTGGAGAACTTGTGCAAACGGTATGAACTGATGCCAAGCAGTCATCAGATCAAAAAACTGCTAAAGCAGCTAATTCCAAGCTATTCGGGCTTTCAGGAAGAACCGCAGGTGGGCACACATGATCTTGAACGCATTAAATCCGAAGTTCATGCGGGAATCTGACCTATGAAGTCGACTAAGCATTCATGGATGACAAGATTATGGGGCAAGCGCGACAAGGCAATTACAGGTAAACGTTCACGCATGCGGCGGGTGGGACGATACAGCCTGATTGTTATTCTTGTTGTGGTTGTAGTTGGGGGGATCTGGATTGGAGGGATATTGAATCCAGAGCATCGTTTTAATAAGGCGATACTTAACCCCTTGACGATCCCTAGCTCTAATGTGGTTACGGACAATGAAGCGATGGTGCAATCGCTCAGCACACCAGCCCCACAAGCGCAAATGGATGAGCTTACCCTTACAACGTCTACACAGACTCCAACTGCGGTGACATCTCCAACAGACAAGAAAAGCTCATCCTTTAATGTAGTGCTAATTGGAACAGACACTTGGGGCGGAGAAAGCTCGCGGGCAGATACGATCATGGTTGCCCATGTGATGCCGGATCAACGGAAGGTGAATATCGTATCTGTGCCGCGGGACACGCGGGTTTATGTGCAGAACGTCGGTTATACCAAGATCAATCATGCACATATCGTTGGTGAAACAAAGGGTGGGAATCAGCAGGGTACGCTGACACTGATTCAAGCCGTTAGTGATTTTATGAATATTCCTATTCATTACTACATCAAGACGAACTTCTCCGGTGTTCGTGATTTCATCGATTCGATCGGCGGGATCGATATGCTGATTGATCAGGATGTGACCATCACTCCGGAGATCACCATCAAGAAAGGTGAGCAGCATCTGGATGGTGCCCACACGCTTTATTTAGCAAGGGAGCGCTACTCGACTCCGGAGGGTGACTTTAGCCGCCAACGGGAGCAATTCAATATCGTTCGGGCTGTAGCCAAAAAGCTATTAAGTCCGGAGCATATTCCTGATCTAGCGGGACTGCTACTGCGTGAAAAGAAAGACATTATTGATACGAGTTTTAGTGACAGTGATTTGATGAGCTTAGCTTGGCTATTCAAAGGAATGGATTCCGCAGATTTTGCTTACGAACAGATTCCTGGCCATAACAGCTCTGCTCTAGATCCGCTCGTCCGAACCAAAGTGTATTATTGGAGTGCAAATCCGGAAGAGGTAAAGTCACTTACAGAACGTCTTTTTACGGAATAAGAGAAAGGCGGGGGAAAGACTACCATGTATCGCCATATGAAGCGGGGCTTCGATTTGGTGGGAGCGATCGTTATGTTAGGTGTGTTTAGTCCGGTCATGGCTGTGGTGGCGTTGCTGCTTCGGATAAAGCTGGGAAGTCCTATTTTGTTCAAGCAGCAGCGGCCGGGAATGGGAGAAAGACCCTTCTACATCTACAAGTTCCGAACCATGGCTGAAATGTATGATGCGCAGGGCCAGCCGTTATCGGATGCTCGGCGTTATATCAAATTCGGCGGATTGATTCGAAAGCTGAGTCTGGATGAGCTCCCGCAATTAGTAAATGTTGTGAAGGGAGAAATGAGTCTGATCGGACCAAGACCTTTGCTCATCCGTTACAGCCCGCATTACTCTGAACGGGAGCGGCTGCGATTTACTGTAAGACCCGGAATAACGGGATTGGCGCAGGTATCTGGACGTAATACTTCGGAGTGGAAACAGCGGCTCTCCTATGACGTTACCTATGTTGAGAAGCTAAGCTTTAGATTAGATGCGTTGATCTTATGCAAAACTGTGCTGAAGGTGATCCGCCAAGATGACGTTGTGGCCAATCCGGGTGAGCATAGTCTGCCGCTCGATGAGTACAGAATGAACCAAAAGGAGGGGTCGGCATGAATTTGCGGTTTAGTCCGCTTCAGGAAGATGATATTCACCTTGCATGCCGGCTCTTACAGAGCAACTTGCCAGAGTCGGTCTACAATCAAACCATATTCGCCTGTGGCGGTTATCCCGAATATTTGAAAGCAGCATGTAAATGCGGAAGCCATTCAGCAACACTGCTGATTGGTGCCTATTCTGAAGACCTTCTTATTGGATTCGCTGAATGGCGAAGAATGGAGCAGATGCTGGTTCTGAATAACTTGAATGTGGACGCAGCTTATCGAAAAGACGGCATCGGCGGCAAGCTTATGGCGTACGGGGAGACGTTGGCCCAAAAGGATGGCATTTCGAAGCTGGCACTTGATGTATTTTCGTGGAATGAGCAAGCTCATGCTTGGTATTTGCGGCTTGGTTTTGCAGAGGAAGGCCGGACTTACTGGTATGTAAGAGATTTGGCTCCATCGATTGATAGGGATAGAGAAGCATTGGCGTACATCATAGATGATTATCCGATGGCAGAGGCATATCATCAAAAGTATGGATTCTCTTCTCTTAAGATTAGAACGAAGGAAGAGACTTCAGTTGTGGGCCGGTTAGGTGAACAGTATTATCGTATCCAACTGCAAAGTGGAGGGTGGAGTGGCTGCAATCTTTTGACAGACGTATTAATGGATTTAGACCGGGAGAAAAGGCTATTGTTGCTTTCTTCAGATGCTTATTTGCGTGAGCGAGACCCCGGGCTAATCTTAAGCACTGAAAGTATACGTATGATCAAAATATTGGAGAATCAAGAGGTGTTGTATGAGTAACTTTATCGTGTTAGGCAGCTCTAGTTCAGCGGAATGGGATGCCTATTTGAACCAGTTAGAGACGAAGGATATCTATTTCTCCTCAGCGTTTTTTCGGCTGTTTGAGGATGGAGAGCATCAGCAGGCAGAGCTGTTTGTTTTTAAGCAGGGAGACCAGCTCATAGTTTATCCTTACTTACTTCGCTCCATAAGCCATCTTCCTGCCGTAATCCAACTGGGGCTTGAAGGCGATTGGTACGACATTAGTACACCCTATGGATACGGGGGACCGATATCGAATCTCCCTCCGGGAGCCGAACGAAGTGAGCTGTACCGGCAATTCAGTGAAACGTTCACGGATTACTGTAGAGAGAAAAAGATCATGACCGAGTTTGTAAGATTTCATCCCTTGATTGGCAACGCTACGGAATATCAAAGTGGTCTGACCACCGAATGGAATAGGAATACAATTTATATTGATTTGACTGTGGGTTCGGAGTCAGAGCTCATCCGGCATTATGGCAGCAATCATAAACGGAATATTCATAAATTAAAGTCCGCACCCTTTACGATTCGAAATTCGAATCTGAAGGATCGTATTGAGTCCTTCAGTGAATTGTATTACGGAACACTAAACGATTTACAGGCGGATTCTTTTTATTATTTTCCCAAAAAATTTATAGAAGATACTAGTCATCTACTTGAGGGGAGAGTAGAGCTATTCGAAGCTATGGATGGGGAGAAAACGGTGGCGACCAGCATCGTGTTACATGAACGACCGTGGATGCATTATCACCTATGTGGTTGGGATCGCGCCTATCTGCAGTGGTCACCTACCAAATTGCTAATACACGCAGCAGCCAAGTGGGGGATGGAAAATGGCTTTGAATGTTTTCATCTTGGCGGGGGATATAAGGGGAATGACGACTTATTTCAATTCAAGCATAGATTCGCGACACAACTGGAACCCCTTGACTATTACTTAGGTAAACGAATTTTTTACCCAGAGTTGTATGAGCGGATCATATCCTTTTGTGACACCAGAATATCAGGAAATTACTTTCCGCTCTATCGGCATCCAGATCTCGATATGATATGTATTCCATCTGAAGAAATCGGTCCAAATGGAGAAAGGAGCTTCGCATGAGCATTAGTCAAACGAGCATTCTGCCACGAATCTTGTTATCCCCGCCGCATATTAGTGGTCGTGAGCAGGTCTACATGGAGGAGGCGATACACTCTGGTTGGATTGCTCCTATTGGTCCGCAAGTTGATGCGTTCGAGCGGGAGATGGCCGCCTACACAGGATCAAAGGGTGCACTAGCGTTAAGCTCTGGCACGGCGGCGATTCATCTCGCACTTCGTCTAGCCGGTGTCACACAAGGAGATTACGTGATCTGTTCTACGCTCACGTTCGTTGCTAGCGCCAATCCTATTTTATATTTGGGGGCCACCCCCGTATTTGTCGATTCAGAGCCTGAGACCTGGAACATGTGTCCGCTAGCTTTTCAGCGGGCCTGCCAAGCTTTGAATGACAAAGGGCTGCTGCCAAAAGCGGCTGTTGTCGTCAATTTATACGGACAAAGTGCTGACATGGCGCCCATTGTAGAAATAGCTGACCGATATGGAATTACCTTGATTGAGGATGCTGCCGAATCACTGGGCGCTTTCTACCAAGGCAAGGCCAGCGGAACGTGGGGCCAATTCGGAATCTATTCTTTCAACGGAAATAAGATTATTACGACGTCAGGTGGGGGCATGCTCGTATCCGACGATACCGAAGCCTTAGATCAAGCGCGCTTCTGGTCTACGCAAGCCCGAGACACTGCCCCTCATTATCAACATTCCGAAATGGGATACAACTATCGGTTAAGCAACCTGTTGGCAGCCATAGGACGCGGTCAATTAGAACTGCTTGAAGAGCGAGTAGAGCGTCGCAGATCTATTGGCCGGCGATATAGGGAACGGTTAGGTTCCATACCGGGTCTTCATTTTATGCCGGAAGCGCGCAATTGTCGCAGCACGCACTGGTTGAGTGCGCTGACCATCGATGAAGAAGTGGCGGGGTTCTCTTCACAACAACTCCTGTCATGTCTGGAACAGCACAATATCGAAGCTAGACCTGTATGGAAACCGCTGCATTTACAACCCTTGTTCGAGAGCAATTACTACTATCCTTACAGTGAGGAATACAGTGTATCGGATAAATTATTTTCAACAGGTGTCTGCCTGCCTTCTGGAAGCTCTTTATCGGATGAGGATTTGGAACGTGTCGTTTATGCGATAGAGACATGTAACCAATACCGTTGATTCATCTTATTTAGCCTTCCATCCGCTGGCAGCTGATCCGCTTTCCTTCACATAAAAAGTGGCTTGTGCCGTGCCATCCGTTCGCATGGCCAGACTGCCAACTGGGGCGGTTACGACTCCCTCGGGCGAACCCTCTACTATGAACACCGCGGGCAACACTGCCCCCCCAGTGAGGCGAATGGCCCGTTTGAAGTTACCGTAGGTCGAGAACCATTCAGGGAGCGAATATGGATTATACAAGGTTCCTAGTGATGTGCCTTGCATGCCGATTAGTGTTTCGAATTCTAGAATTCGCTTTACCTTCACTGCTCGGGTATCAAACACCGCTACATTATTGAGGCGCAGAGACGGTTTAGCTGCACCGTAAGAAGAGACTAGCACTACCTGATTGGTTCCGCTATTGCGGACGATCATATTGTCGACAGTAGCCATCGCGTCAGACTCCGTTGTGAATAAATGCAAGGTATTGCCCGTTAAATCCTGTGCATCTATCGTCCCCACATAAAGATCTCCTCCGTCGATTCGGACACCACTTGCTAAGGTGGAACCCGAACCGTACATTCCTAACGAACCGATATGCAATCTTGGTTTACCTCCGGCAGCATTAAACGCTGTATAGATCGCAGGGCCCCCGATGCCATCGAACTTGGCGCTAGCGATATCAATAAATTGTGAATAGATCGTCTGTAGACCGAAGCTAGCTTTATGATCGGTGGAGCGGATAGCCAAGTGATTGATTTTCAGCGTCAGTCCATAGGACAGTAAGGCTGGACTTACCGATCCGCTTACAAGCATATCTAGTGAACCGATGTTGAGTGTCCAGAGTCTAGCGATAGCATCTGTAAGCCCTGCTGATAGATCGTTACCGAAACCTATGGTTGTCAAGGAGTCGAATCGCTGATAAAAGCTGCGCGTTCCTTTAAAGACATCGGGTTCAAGATCGAGAGAGTTAGCACCAGTAAAACCAGGCGCGCCACCGCGGCTATTATTCAGAACCGCTCTGTTGACATGAAGCTGGTCTACAAAATGGACCACAAAGTTCTTTCGTCCAGCAGTCTCACAGCGTGCATATCCGATGTGCACATTAACGGAGGGGATTTCTTCTGTCCCCCCAATGAAGATATTATCCCCATAGCAATCGTGAGAGTACACTGACTCTATCGTTATATTTTGCGAAGAAGAAATGAACAAGCCGTGAAGCTGATCGTTGACGGCTGTTTTAACAGTCGATGCACTTCCATCAATTTCAAGGGTGCCCGCGATTGTAATATTTGAGGCATTTAAGATTACTAGAACCCTAGTGTCTGAGGGTGGGTTCGGGGCAAGCACAAGTTTGGAGCCGGCTTCAAAGCTTAAATTCGTTTTGGCTGGAATTCGAAGACACCACCAGTCGAGGATGGAGGGGTTACGCATGCGTCCCGAAGATACCTTATATACACCTGGAGGAAAGATTACTACTTTGTTTTTGGCGTTTCCCGCATTGATAGCATTTTGAATCGCTACTGTATCGTCCTTAATACCGTTTCCTACAGCGCCGTACGATCGGACGTTCACATAACCGTTAGTCTCAGGGTCTATTTTAATAGATGTGACCGCACCATCAGAAAGGATGGACGTAGTCACCGAGCTGTCTGGAATAGGGGCAGTAGCCATATACTTCACTCCTTTATCCTTTGATTTTGTATTTTATGTGAATTTTTCGGGGAATGCACGGTACAAAGATCACTCTTAGCGGGCGAAAGGAGTTTTTTATTTTGAAGGTATTGGTAACTGGGGGGTTAGGCTTTATTGGATCCCATGTGGTTGATCGGCTAATAAAAAAGGGCATAGAAACTGTGATTGTAGATAATGTATCCGGAGCCTCCGGTCTGACTTATATGAATCCTGCTGCGGTTCTGTATAAGTACGATATTCGGGATGAGACTTTGCATGAGGTGTTTAACCTTGAAAAGCCAAATGCAGTCATTCATCTGGCTGCACAGATCGACGTCAGAGAATCACAGCGGAACCCGTTATTTGATGCGAATGTGAATATTGTTGGCACGCTGAATGTACTGCGCATGTGCGAGATCCATCAGGTTCAAAAGCTAGTTTATGCCTCGTCGGCAGCGGTTTATGGGAACCCGGAATATTTGAGCATTGATGAGCAGCATCCTTTAAATCCCGAGTCCTGCTATGGTGTATCCAAAAGTGTACCAGAGTCATATATTCGGATGTTTGCCAGCTTACATGGGCTGAAATATACGATTCTGCGTCTCGCTAATGTATATGGGCCAAGGCAAAGTTCGCATGGAGAAGCTGGCGTTGTATCCGTTTTTCTGGATCGCATAAAGCAAGGGAAGGATCTCGTAATCTATGGGGACGGTGAGCAGACTAGAGATTTCGTCTATGTGGAGGATGTGGCGCAAGCGTTCGTTGACGCGGTTCAGACCGAAGGCAGGGTGAATAATGAGACGATGAATATTAGCTGCGGAATACCAACCTCGATAAATACGATGGTTCGGATGTTAGGGGACATCACGGGTCGGGATTTCTTGACAACCTATGCGGAGCCCCGTCCGGGGGATATTCTCCATAGCTATTTAAACAATCAAAAAGCCCAGGAATTATTGTCTTGGTTCCCTAACCATAACTTTCATACCGGGCTGGAAAAAACAATTACTGACCGCTTAAGTGTAGGAAGCGCAGTAGATCATTAAAAGCACCCATTGAAAGGGGCACTCCGCATGGAACGCAAAATGAACTCGGAAATGTTCGTTCTTCGTAGTGTAGCCTGCTTAAGTATAGCCCTGCTGCATGCTCTTTACCGGGTTTATGACGATGGAAATACATCTTGGGTAGAGTCGGTGGGTTTACTGCTAACGTTTGGCACACCTGTATTCGTATTTATCTCCCAATTCGTGTTGTCATTTGCCTATCCCAATGAAATTCCAGCGAGATTTTGGGAGAAAAGAATCAAGTATATTTTATTTCCTTACTTTTTTTTCGGGACCTTGTATGCAGGACTAAAAGGATTGGAGCTGTCGAGTAGTGACGGCATTCCTTTGCTGCAGGCTTTTTGGTATTACCTCTGGCGTCATTTGCTGATTGGAGATTTCCATGGCTATTTTATACTGATTATCTTTCAGTTTTATGCTTTATTCCTCTGGTTTCAGACGTATGCGAAGCGGCTTAACCCCCGCAATGTTCTAATTGTATCGTTCCTTATTAACGTTATCTATTTGGGTTTCTTCAACTTTACTACGCCCGCAGATACGGCAGCCGCCCATTATTTCTGGGATAAAATGTACTGGATTTTCGCACCTGGTTGGATTTTTTACTTTACAGTAGCCTATTACTTGGGACGAAATGAGCTGTGGTTCCGGGAAAAATTAAAAAAGTTCCGCATAGCCGTATACACGCTCCCGGTTCTGACAGGTGCGCTAGTGCTGTTCGTGAATAGTCAAGGCTGGATAACGGCGCATAGCTCCAAAAGAATTGATATGCTTCTATTCGCCTTAAGCATGATTTTGCTGCTCTTCTCCGTGGCATCGAAAATGAAGAAAGTGCCACGTGTACTGGAATGGAGCAGCAGATATTCTTTTGGCATATACTTGCTTCATCCTTTGCTATTGGCTATATTCGTTAAGCTTCCAGCTTCATTTGGGTTGCAAAACCTTGGACTATTTAGTGTTCTGCTGCAATTTGTCGGTTGTGTGGTAGGCTCGGCACTTATAATGAATTTAGCGAATCGTATTCCTGGCGGAGCGTATGTATTCGGTCGGATCGGCGTTGGGATAAACCCAAGCAAACCACCGAAATCGCTGGATAAGCCGATAACTCCGAATATTGGGAATGCAAACTAGCTTGGATTTGAGCGGCCGCTAATCGTCTGTGTTAAGGTGATTAGTGGTCTTTTTTGTTTTTGTATTATTGCGATTACTTCGCTAATTACATTGCTAATTACATTTGCTATTACATCGCGATTACATCGCACTAGCAGCACCCTCTCAATTCTCATTAAAAAAGCAAAATAGTTGTAAAAAGTACATTTAAGCTCTTATGCTCGCAGCTTTAGGGCAGTTTAATTGCATATTTTACAACTATTATTCTAGAATCCCGCCATATTGAGGCAAGTGCTCGTATTTAAGTGTACAGAGTGCAACTAAATCCACAAAGGCTACCCTCAAAGCATATATAGTTGCACAAAATGCAATTAAACAAACTTCGTCGTTACCACGCCTTAGCTGCACTGTGCGTTGGTGGTAAATGCAATTAAACAAACTTCGTCGTTACCACGCCTTAGCTGCACTGTGGCGCATTGGCGGTAAAGTCCCAGTATAATTGTTGTATTGTGGTCAGTTCACACGAGGTCTTGTTTGTCGGACCGTATTGCAGCTATTTTCACTTTTTAGTTCATTTTGCGATAGTTTCGGACTGTATTGCGCTTATTTCCATAAAAACACACATTATGGAAGCTACTTTGCACGAATAGCTGCATCTAAGTCCGATAATTTAGCAAAATGAATGAAATTATTAAATTAACGGCTCCTCAGTCCGATCTATAGTGAGGGGGATCTAATTAGATGAACTTCGATTATAGTCGAAGGGACCTAAATTAGTTAGTATAATTAGGTAGTCCCTTTATGGTTTTTTACATCCAGAGAATAATGCATCGTGCAGAATATTAGGAGGAAATGAATAGTGGAACTTGGAGTAAGCACATTTGTCGAGACCACACCTGATGTCCAAACGGGTGAGACAATAAGTCATGCAGAACGACTACGTGAGGTAGTGGAGGAAATTGTACTTGCCGAAGAGGTGGGATTAGATGTATACGGAGTAGGTGAGCATCATCGGCATGATTATGCGGCGTCTTCACCTGCGGTTGTACTGGCTGCGGCTGCTTCGTTGACTACTAAGATCCGGCTGAGCAGTGCTGTAATGATCCTGTCTTCAGCCGATCCGGTGCGTGTGTTTCAGGACTTTTCAACGCTGGACGGAATTTCAAACGGACGTGCGGAGATTATGATCGGCCGGGGTTCGTTTACAGAGTCTTTTCCTCTATTCGGATATGATCTGAAGGATTATGAAGAACTGTTTAATGAGAAGCTGGAATTGTTATTAGCCATCCAAAAGTCAGAAAAAGTGACCTGGAAAGGCAAACACCGAGCAGCTATAGAAAATTTGGGGATTTACCCGCGTCCGGTTCAAGATCCTTTACCGATTTGGATCGGGAGTGCAGGAAGTCCAGAATCTGCGATCCGCACAGGATCACTAGGTTTGCCTTTTGTTTTAGCGATTATAGGGAATGTTCTACCACTGGATTATGCGTCACATGTACAGCTTTACAAAAAAGCAGCAGCTGAAGCCGGGCATGATATTTCAAAATTTCCAATCGCTTCGCATTCACACGGGTTTATAGCGGAGACTAATCAGTTAGCGCTGGAGAAATTTTTCCCTTCAACGCATGCCCGGACCAATGTGCGGGCGAAGGAAAAAGGAACACCTCCGTACCATCGTGCAGATTATGATGCAGCGTGCAGCTTAGAGGGCGCCCTTTACGTAGGTGATCCAGAAACTGTCGCTAATAAAATCATTCATCTGCGCAAGCATGTGGGAATTACGCGATTCTTTTTACATGTGCCGCACGGCACGATGCCTCATGAGGATGTTATGCAGGCGATTAGACTGCTGGGCACCGAAGTGGCCCCACGTGTGCGGGAAGAAGTAGCGCGCTGGGAAGCAAGTAACCGCTAATTTAGTAAGCTGCGTCCTTAGGACGTGGCTTTTTTTGTAAGGTATACTGAAGAAATGAATAGCGTTTTATACAGGAGGGGCAATGGAAAAAAATCATTATTTATCTCAATTCAATTTGCTTCAATCGTTAGGACTGGAAGATCTAATTGAAATGGAAGAATTAACGCGAATAACAGTAGTCCCCAAAAATACATATATCCAAACACCGTCAACCTTTTCTGAAGGACTGTTTTTTGTGAAAAAAGGAAAGGTTCGCTTATACCAATTAAACGCAAACGGTAAGCAATTTACATCGGATATCCTCAGTGAGGGTAATGTTTTTGGTGAAATGGGTATGATTTCTTTTGGAACGAAGGAACATTATATTGAAACGATTGTGGAAAGCCATATCTGCACAATTGATCCTGCAAGGTTTGAAGAATTCATCTCTCACCGGCCTAGGTTTATGATGTCATTATTGCAAGTATTGAGCGACCGCATAAAAAGTATGAGTCAGTTAACTCAAAATCTAGCCATCGGAAATCTGCATGATAAAATATTGTGCGTTCTTTTAAAGCTGGCGGATCAGCATGGGGTTGAGCATAAGGATAATTGTTACAAAATTAATGTTCCTCTATCGCATCAAGAAATCGCTAATTTAATTGGAGCCAGCAGAGAAGCTGTAACAGTGGCATTGCAAGAATTGGTGAAAGCGGAGGTTATTCAGACAGGGTTCAGAACTATCTATATCCAGCGAGACAAGATTTTGGAAAGAAATATAACATAGATATCGAGTTGTAAACGAGATTACAGCTTCATTTTTAGAAACAACGGTATCCTAGCTATGACATGAAGGTGATTTAAGCTTTCAAATCATAGTGAAGGGACGATTTCCATGGAACACAGGAAGGGCGCTCGGAGGGTTACTGAAATCCCCGTTGAGATTGTAGAACTGCTGAATAAAGGATATTTACAGAGCGTGAATTTAACGGAATGGCTTGCTGTGGATCATCTTGTCTTGTTGGAAAATGTACTGAATGAGCTAGGTTTTGAACAGGAAGCTAAACCAATTTTACAAAGGCTGAATGCGTTATCGGAAAAGAAAATCATGAAGCTCATCCCGGTGATTTCACGTGAGTGGCAGCTTCTATTTGACTGTAAATCAGAGCTGGAACGTTCCCGGCTATTTGCTGTGTTAGCTCATCATAAATCCGATAGTGTTCGCTGCTGGGCTGCTTATATCGTGGGCCAGAATCATCAATGGAGTCTAGTTCAAAAACTAACAGCAATCCGTCCTTTTGCAGCGGATGGTCATTTTGGGGTGCGTGAGATTTCATGGATGGCTTTAAGGGAATCAGTCATTGCCGAGCTGGATGCTTCCATTGAATTATTAAAGGCTTGGATTCATGATCAGGATGCGAATATTAGGAGATTTGCGATCGAATTGACGCGCCCACATGGGGTATGGGCAAAGCATATTACAGCGCTCAAAGAAAATCCAGCGATTGCCCTTCCGCTATTAGAACCTCTTAACTCTGATCCGGCAAAATACGTTCAGGATTCTGTAAGCAATTGGTTAAATGATGCTAGTAAAAGCCATCCGGCATGGGTACAGCAAATTTGTGACGATTGGTTGTACCTATCAGGTACCAAGGAAACAAAGCGGATTGTAACCCGGGCAACAAGAAGTATTACTGATCAAAAATAAAATTAGTGCATTACTTTAGACTGGATAATCCAACGCCAAACACTATGAGCTAATAAGTGTTGGCGTTTTTTTATTGTGGATAACTTGGATAATTCAAGAGAAAGACTCCTTCGTGTTTATTATTTAAACCGAAATTCGTGAAAATATTTATATTGTTAATCCTCAAGTCATCTGTTATACTCAGAAACACCAAATGTTATAAAAACTAACACTAATTAAAAGAATGGAGGATTTTCGTATGAAAAAACAAATAATTCGTAATGTAGGTGTCACGTTATCCCTATTTTTAGGGGTGAATTCGTTATCTGTTGTTATGTATGCTAACACGACAAACGATGCATATAAACCAAAAACCCATGTTCTGAAGGCGAATTCGGAGACTGTTCGATGGGGGAATATAGGTAAGGGAGATCCAGCTCTAACTGTGCATTCGGGAGACATCGTAACGGTTGAGGCCATTACACATCACTCTGGTGATGATTACGAGCGGATGATTAAAGGAGATGCGGGAGTAGAGGATATTTTCCACTGGATTGAGGGGGAGAAGAAAGAAGCGCTCCGCGGGCCAGGCGTACATATTATGACGGGTCCCATCGCTGTTGAAGGTGCTGAACCAGGAGATGTGCTGGAAGTTAAGATTCTGGACATGAAGCTGAGACCAAATGGGAATGACCAATACGCTGGCAAAACATTTGGCGTGAATGCCGCAGCGAACTGGGGTTATCTATATGGAGATATGGTGGAGGAGCCGAAAAAGCGTGAGGTAGTAACCATCTACGAGATGGATACGGAGGGTGGAACAGATTATGCAACAGCTGTATATAACTACAAATGGTCTGCGCAAACCGATCCAGATGGTCAAGTGCACCCGACAATTGACTACCCGGGTGTTATCGTTGACCATAATACGATTGATAAAAACTTCGATGTGCTAAAAGGTGTGAAAATTCCGGTTCGTCTCCACTTTGGTACAATGGGTGTGGCGCCGAAAGAAGCGGATGTTGTTGACTCCGTTCCACCATCTTACAACGGCGGTAACGTAGATGATTGGCGGATTACGGAAGGTGCGACGATGTATTATCCTGTATCCGTAGCTGGTGCACTACTGTCGATCGGTGACCCGCATGCCGGTCAAGGCGATTCGGAGATTAATGGAACTGCGATCGAGACATCGGTCACTGGGGATATACAAGTCATTCTTCATAAAAAAGCATCGCTTAACAACAAGCTGAAAGGTTTAAACTTCCCATTACTTGAAAATGAGAACGAGTGGGTTGTGCATGGATTCAGCTACGCCAATTATTTGGAGGAGCTGGGGGCTAGTGCTCAGACGGATATCTTCAAAAACTCGTCCATCGACAAAGCGATGAAGGATGCCGCTCATAAAACAAAAGATTTTTTAATGGCTGGAATGGAATTGAGCGAAGATGAAGCGTATTCTCTGATGTCTGTGTCAGCTGATTTTGGAATTACACAAGTGGTGGATGGAAACTGGGGCGTACACGCCTTAATTGATAAAGGTCAATTCGGCGATTCCGAGCGCAAGCCCGTGGTTTTACGGAGCAGCTTTGAGAACTTTGGAGCAAAGGTTGGCTGGCAGCCAGCCACTAAGACAGTTACGCTAAGCTACAATGGCAATGTTCTGGAGATGAAGGTTGGAGCGACAACGGGGATTTACAACGGAGAGACAGTGAAGCTTGCAGCCCCAATAAGTGTTGTGAACGGGAAGATCGTGGTCAGCGAATATTTCGTGAACTTTTATAAAGCTAAGCTGGCTAAGACAGAGCAGGACGAAATAGCAATTATTCGATAATCCTAAAAAAATCTATATGAGAAAAGAACCGTCTTTATAGGCGGTTCTTTTTCTTATATATTCAATCCGTCCTGATTTTTGTGGCGTTTTAATAAGATTTGGTTTTCTACACGTACCAGTCCATCCAGACAGTAGATTGATTCATGCATAAACCGTTCCATCTCTTCAAGATTCTCTACCAAGATGTGAATATGCAGAATACATGGTCCCGTCATTTCGTATAATACAGCTACGCGTTCGTTTTCCTTTAATACATCGACGATATGATTTAAATGAGCAGGTTCTACTTCAAGTTCCAGGTAGGCGGAGATTTTCTTTCCTAGCTTTTCAGCACTGATGACAATCGAGAACTGTTCAATAATCCCTTGATTGACTAGCCGATCAATACGATCTTTCACCGCGACACTTGATAAACTGACTTCTTTAGCTAGATCAGTATAGGAAATTCTGCTGTTTTGGGCCAGCCGCATCAAAATATGGTTATCGATAGGATCTAGCATGCGGATTCGTTCACCTCTTTTTTCGTAATTGTATCAGAAAAAAAGTGGAAATGCCTAGTAGCGCTTTACAGTAGAAGTGTGTGACGGCATTCTCTGCTGAAGATAGTTGACATAAAAGAATTATTTCACTATACTGGCTGTAATCTTATATACGATATACGTTGAAGGAGCCCAGTAGTAACTTAGTCCCTGTTTCAGAAAGCCGGGGGTTGATGAAACCCGGTACACACTAAGCTTGCGAATTACACTTTGGAGTATCTCGGGTAATACCGAGCGGAATGGCGAACGATATCTCGTCAAGAGTGGTATCAATGGTATGCTTGAGCATAAGCGTTTCATGGGTGCAATCTGGGTGGTAACACGGTTATTCAATCGTCCCTATGTCTACAATAGACAAGGGGACGATTTTTTTTATTTTAAATATAAGGATTTATAGGGTTCACTTCATCAATACTCCTTATATTTCTCGCTGAAACGGTCCCGTCCTAATCAGGAGGGCGAACCGTTTCCGCTTGGCGGACTGATGTTTCATTTATAGGATAACTACTAATTTTGAGGGGTGTAAGGCAATGAATATCATCGACGAACTAGAATGGCGCGATGCCATCAATCAACAAACAGATGCCGAAGGGCTTAGAGAACTGACCAATCAAAAATCGGTATCCCTGTACTGCGGTGTAGATCCAACAGGTGACAGTATGCATATTGGCCACTTGATTCCATTCATGGTGCTCAAAAGATTTCAACTGGCAGGACATCGTCCGGTGATTCTTATTGGTGGGGCTACGGGAACGATTGGTGATCCAAGTGGACGTCAATCCGAACGCTCTTTGCAAACGCTGGAGCAAATCCAAGCCAACGTTGACGCACTTACAGCACAGATGAAAAAACTGTTCGTGACTGATGGCGACAATCAAATCCGCATGGTGAACAACTACGATTGGACGCATAAAATCAATGTTATCGAATTTTTGCGTGACTATGGTAAAAACTTCAGCATCAATTCGATGCTTGCCAAGGATGTTGTAGCGAGCAGATTGGACAGCGGAATTTCCTTTACGGAATTCTCCTACCAAATCCTGCAATCCCTGGACTATCTGCACCTGTTCCAGCATGAAGATGTGCAGCTGCAAATCGGTGGTTCTGACCAATGGGGGAACATCACAAGTGGCTTAGATCTGATCCGTAAAAAAGAAGGTTCTGAGGCGGTAGCATTCGGACTTACCATCCCGCTTATGCTGAAAGCCGATGGTACAAAATTCGGTAAAACAGCTGGCGGAGCCATTTGGCTGGATCCGAACAAAACGACAGCTTTTGAATTCTACCAGTTCTGGGCGAATACAGATGACCGTGATGTTGTGAAATACCTGAAGTACTTTACATTCCTCTCTAAAGAACAAATTGATGCACTTGCAGAAAAGGTGCAGACCGAACCGCATAAACGTGAAGCGCAAATAACACTGGCTGAAGAAATGACCAGATTCGTGCATGGTGAGGAATTGCTGGAGCAGGCTAAACGTATTACTGCCGCTCTGTTCAGTGGAGATATTAAATCTCTGACCGCTGACGAGATCGAGCAAGGCTTCAAGGAAATGCCGACCTACGAAACGACATTGGAGTCCAAAAATATCGTGGAGTGGCTGGTAGATCTAGGAATTGAGCCATCCAAACGTCAAGCGCGTGAAGACATCACCAAAGGCGCAATTTCCATGAACGGTGAAAAAGTTAGCGATGTAGCATTTGAAGTTACAGCCAGCGAAGCCATCGGCGGACGTTTTATCATTATCCGTAAAGGTAAGAAAAACTACAGCCTGGTGAAATTGTCCTAATAATAAGAAGCCTTCCTTATGAATAAGGAAGGTTTTTTGTTGTATTTTAAGTATAGAGGCCGACTATTTGCATATTAAGTGAAATTTGAAAGGTGAAATCGTCAAAATTATGGTAAGCTTAGGATTCGTGTGATTTATGGATTAACATGATATTCTACAACTATAACAGAAAATTAGGAGTGGTAATTTGAGAAGACAAAAACCAATGACCATGGAAGAATTGATGAATGAGTTACAAGGACAGAAAACGTATCAAGAAGATCCCAATCACATCTCTTTCGAGAAATTGTTTAATGAAGCGTTTATGAGTAAGTATTCCAATTACAAAAGTTTCGATGAGTTTGTAACCAAAGGGAACTTTCAAGTAAAGACAGAAGAAGATGTTGCTGACATACCTGATGAACTGTTTGATCGTCATGTTGTTAGGGAGACGAAGTTTGCGGATTGGAAATCCATGTTGGAAACAGCGAATAGAGAATACGTCCGTAATTAATAAGACTAGTCTCTAACTACCGTTAGACTCATCCACAAAGAAACTGCACACCCTTATTACTTTGTCCCAACGGACAATGGGGAGTGCAGTTTTTTTGTGCCCAGTTATTTGACCAGCTATGATGTTTTACTCATCGTTGACTTGCAGATCTATGATTTAATTGAACAAATAGGAATTAGGTTTTACAAAGATAGTATTACATAGGAGGGGCAGAATCGTATGACTGCATGTATACAAACCTCTAAGCAGGAGACCCTTCATGTCATGTGGAAAACCGTCTCAGAGGATTGTAATCTAGCCTGTGATTATTGCTATTACAGTACTGCCGGGGGACATCCTCAGCAACCGATCCGGGTGATGGATACGGAGCTTCTGGAGCGGTTTATCGCTCAGTACATGAAAAGATCATCAGGGATAGCGACTTTCTCTTGGCAGGGTGGGGAGCCATTATTGGCCGGACTTCCGTATTTTGAACAAGTGATTTCATTTCAAGCTAAGTACGCTCCGCCTCATACGATGATCAGTAATGCACTGCAGACCAATGGAACGCTTATCCATGAGAAATGGGCGAAATTTTTTAAACGGTATAACTTTTTGGTCGGGATTAGTATGGATGGCCCAGAGCCTATTCATGATGCTCATCGTGTAACGGGTTCGGGAAAAGGCAGTTATGATCTAGTTATGCGTGGGATTCGTCATTTACAGAATGAGGGTGTGGAGTATAGTATTCTGACGGTGATTCATGAAGATAACGTGACGAAACCAGATGAGTTGATGGCATTTTATCTAGAACATACCTTTCCGAATATTCAGTTTATCCCCTGCATGGATTTTGTTTCTCAGAAAAGTGATGTAGCGGGACGCTTCCGAATTACACCTGAACAATACGGAGTCTTTTTATGCCATACATTTGACCTTTGGTACAACGGTGGGTACCCAGAGCTTCCTATTCGTATTTTTGAGAATATGCTTCTTGTATTCATGCATCGTGAGGCAGAGTTATGCGTTCACAACTCATGTTGCCCGAAGATGATGGTGCTTGAAACGAACGGGGATGCCTACCCTTGCGATTTCTTTATTGATGAAGAGCATAGGCTAGGAAATATCGGCCAAACTGACCTGGAAGCACTGCTAAGCAGCCCAGTATATGATGATTTTTTGTTAATGAAGCCCAATATGAATGAATCATGCTATAAGTGTGAGTACCTTAGCTTTTGCAATGGGGGATGTCCGCGCAACCGGAATTGGCTTGATGTTAATGATCGGACTGAGGTTGATTATTTCTGCCATAGCTACAAAATGTTCTACTCATACGCCTATGAACGCATGCTATTACTGGCGAACCGACTTAGATCGGAGCGGATGCTGGAGTACAGGAAAAGTGCAAAACCACTTCCGGGTCGAAATGATCCATGTTTCTGCGGAAGCGGGAAGAAATTCAAAAATTGCTGTCAGGCATTATAGATTAGACTAGACAAGGTTGTCCCAACAGTCATGCAAAGGATTGGGAGCAACCTTTTTGTTATGCTATAGAACCATATGATTTCTCACCATTATTGCCGCACCCGTCACCACAGCTTCTTCTTTTAATATACCTAGGGAGAAGTGAGGTTGGTATTCAGGATAACGGTAAGTGTTTCTCTGTGCCACCTCCACCGCTGTTTGGAAAAACAACTCGTGAGAGTGAATGAGTGCACCGCCTAGAATGATGGTCTCTGGATGAAACAGGTTGATAATGTTGGCGAGTCCGATCCCGAAGTGGCTGGCAGCTTGGGTAAATAATTCACGCGCGTGTGGATTACCGTCTCTAAAGGCTTGTACCAATACATCATAAGTCAGCTTCTCAGGCGCCACTTTATATCTTTGGAGGATCAGATCGTTGTCCATTTTCGCCTCTGAGCGCGCACTTTGTTCTAGTGCCTGCACAGATACGAATGCTTCCAGAGCCCCGTAGTTCCCGTCATGATTTAATCGGGGTCCATCTGTCTGGATGATCATTTGACCAATGGCATCTTCCATATCCATTGTGCCATGAACAATATTTCCATGCGACATCATCGCATAGCGGAGTCCTGCTCCAGCATGTACATAAAGCATATGCTGAATGTTTGCGTGACGGATAGACCATCGTTCCCCAAGCAGTGCAGAATTGGCACCGTTGTCCAACCATGCCTTGAACCCCGTCCGTTCCTCTACCAGTTTGCAAATCGGCAGATTGTTCCAGCCTGAAGAAGGGAAGTGCAGCGGTTTTAGGATCAAGCCTTGTTCCCGATCAAGTGGCCCCACAGCCCCTATTCCTATCCCGATGATTTGACTGTCCACTAACTGATGGTCCCTAAGGAAAGCGCGTATTTGAATACTGATATGATCTATAAATCTTTCAGGTGTGAATGCCTGATCCATTCGCCAGTGAACTATTGATTTTGGGTTCATTTGCATATCAAATAAACCAAGGGAAGAATACACCCTGGAAATCTCTAAACCGATTATATAACCGTAGGAAGGATTGATCTGGTATAAAATAGGTCTTCTGCCTCCGCTAGATTCTCCAAATCCGCTTTCTATCAGCAAGCCTTCTTCCGTCATCTCATCTAATATCCGGGTCATTGTGCTTTTGGTAAGCGAAAATGTCTGTAAAAGATCCAACTTGGAAACAGTGCCTTGTTCGGCGATTCGGTCGTATAGGAGTTTTTTTGGTGACGGAATATGTGTCGAGCGCTTTTCCACGATATACCTCCAAGCTATATAGGATGAACTTGTACGATCGTTTTTTATATAGTTTGTATTTATTAACATGAATATAGTATAACTCATAAACTCTTGGTTGTATTTTACCGTTCAAAAAACTTAATTCCATTTTGGGAAAAAGTGATATAATGAATTTACAACAGATTATAAAAGGGTGGATTCCATGAGAACAACTATGAAAACAAATATGATACCGAATACAGACCTGAGGATAAGTCTACTGTTTCAGTTGTTTTGGGTATTTGTTCGAATTGGTCCTGTAACCTTCGGGGGAGGTTATGCGATGATCCCTATGATCGAACGGGAAATTTCCGCTAAACGAAAATGGCTGGGTGAAGAGGAGATGGATGAAATTCTATCTTTAGCTGGTGCTGCACCTGGGGGTGTAGGTGTAAATGCAGCAGCATTCATTGGTTATCGTCTTGCTGGTGTGAAGGGTGCGATTGCTGCAATCGCAGGGATAACGATTCCGACCTTTATCATTGTTTGTTTGCTTAGCGCCGTATACTCCCAACTGGCAGACCAGCCAAAAGTCATTGCCGCTATGAAAGGGATAAATGGTGCTGTTATTGCCTTGATCCTAGTAGCTGCATATCGAATGGCCAAGAACGCTATAATTGACAAGACTACCGCTGTTACGGCGTTAGTTATACCGGTTGTTTTACTGGTTTTCGGAATTAATCCCATTTACGTGATTGCAATTGGTTTATGTATTGGGTTTGTATATCTGCAAATTAAACAGCTCTTAGGGCTCCAAGTTCGAACGGAGAAGGAGTCCTTGAAAGCTTCTGATGAAGAATCGAATTATCCGGAGTATTACATCTAGGGGGAAGCGATGTGATTTGGAGTTTGTTTTTCACTTTTATAAAAATTGGCCTTCTTTCTTTTGGAGGAGGGTACGCCATCATTCCGATGATTCAGCATGAAGCTATGGCTGGGGGGTGGTTATCCGAAGGGGAATTCCAAGAGGTAGTTTCCATCGCAGGGATGTCACCCGGGCCTGTTGCAACGAACAGTGCAACCTTGATCGGATATCGTATAGCCGGAATCGAAGGAGCGATTGTGTCAACATTAGGCATGGTTCTGCCCTCATTTTTAATCATCATCGTTATTTCCGTCTTCTTTTATCGGGTGAGGGACAGTCAATGGATTAAAACGTTATTTTATGGTTTGCGGCCAGTGATTACAGGCTTGATTGCCTATGCTGCGATTCGTTTTGGCTTAAATAGCGTGGAACATGCTTTTATTACTTGGCAGACCCTTGGCATGTTGATCATTGTATTCGCTGCACTTTATGGTTTAATGAAATATAAGCTGCATCCGCTCACCATTATCGTTGCTTCTGGCATTCTTGGGGTAGCTTTTTTTTAGACAGAGCCGGGACAATCCCAGATTGGAGGTAAATCATGTCAGAGAATATACGGGCTTGTTGTTCAGCTAGTCGAAATCAAGTCGCGAAACAAGAATCTATTGATGTTTGTAAGGAGAACACAACGGTTCAAGGAATAACAGGGGTGAAAGATTTCTCGGACATGATCCTTATCCCTGGAGGCACTTTTCTTATGGGGACGGATGATAAGGAAGGGTTCCCCGCAGATGGAGAAGGTCCGACTAGGAAGGTTACCTTATCTTCCTTTTTGATGGATGCAACGGCGGTTACGAACAAGCAGTTTGCTGCTTTTATCAAGGAAACAAACTATGCTACAGATGCGGAACGTTTTGGATGGTCTTACGTGTTTCATTCTTTTGTTTCCATGGAGACTGGGAAAAAGGTGACCCAAGTAGCCACACAAACCCCTTGGTGGTGGGTGGTGGAGGGAGCGGATTGGTGTCATCCTGAAGGTCCGGATTCCAAAGTAGATGAACGACTTGATCACCCGGCTATTCACCTATCATGGCATGATGCGGATGCATATTGTCGTTGGGCTGGTAAACGTCTGCCTACGGAAGCGGAGTGGGAGTATGCCGCACGAGGAGGACTGGTTCAGAAACGGTATCCTTGGGGGGACGAATTAAAACCAGACGGAGAACATCGCTGTAATATATGGCAGGGAAAGTTTCCCGATAAAAATCATGCCAGCGATGGTTTTGCAGGTACCGCACCTGTAAGGTCCTATCTGCCTAACGGCTATGGTCTTTATAATATGTCAGGAAACGTGTGGGAATGGTGCGCGGATTGGTTTACTAAGGACTATCATTTATCTTCCGAAGCCGTGAATCCGAAAGGTCCAGTAAGTGGTGTCGCAAGATCGATGCGTGGAGGATCATATTTGTGCCATAAATCTTACTGCAACCGTTATCGGGTGGCGGCTAGAAGCAAAAATACTCCAGACAGCTCTGCCGGAAATATTGGCTTTCGATGTGCGGCTGATTATACAAGTTAGAGCACTTTTACGACTACTACATAAGAAGGAGGAACTTCCTTGTCCTCTATCATCCATAGTCAGTTTGACATCAGCGTGCTGGACGTCCTAAAGATTCAATATCAGAAGCGTATCCTGTTCGATTACGTCCAGTCTTGTTATACCGTCTCTTATATCCAAAAAGGTGAGGTATTGACGACATCCTCCGAAGGAGAATATGTTGCTTCTGCCGGAGACGTGATGATCCACTGTCCTAACGAGCCTTTCAATGTGATCTCCAAAACGGATGGCGTACATTATCTGTTTAATATTAACGCTAAAGTTAAAGACGGAGATGACTTCTTTAAGTTATTCCCTTTAGGCAAGGTGATTCGGGTCCGGGATCGAAGCGAATATGAGCGAAGGTTTGACGAGTTGCGAAGCCTGTGGTTGCAGGAGGAAGATGATTTCAGGAATGTTCAGGTCGGTTCATTGGCATTTTTTCTTCTTTATGAAATTATGGAGAGTACCAAGCTTGGCGGGCGCCGCTCTTCACGAGATCCCTTTATCACGGACCGCTTTAACGAAGCGTTGCAATATATGGAGGAGAGGCTTGATCAGGAGATTAGTAGAGAGGAGCTTTCCAAGCTCTATCATATGAATCCTGTTTATTTTAGCCGGGCATTTCAGAAAATATATAAACTGACACCCATGCAAATGCTGCGAAAATTGCGGCTGCAGCAAGCTAAACAAATGCTGGAATATACGGATTATACAATCGAGCATATCTCCCAGAGATGTGGTTATTATGATGCTTCACACTTCAGCAAGGTATTTCGTGGCGAATACGGCAAGGGGCCGGCAGAGTACCGGAAAAGTATCGAATTTACAAAAACAAACATCGCTGCTCCATAGCGGAGTTTTCCATATTCATTTACTCTTATAAGCATGAGCAGATCATTCTAAGCTCCCCGAATCGAGCGTAACCATTTCGATGAAAAGGAAAGGCAGGGAATAACTCATGAGAATCTTGTATTTGGATTTGGATTCGCTTCGCCCGGACCATCTGGGATGTTATGGCTATCATCGGAATACCTCCCCGAATATCGATTCAATCGCTAAAGAAGGTGTCACCTTTACCAACTACTATTGTTCAGATGCTCCTTGCCTGCCGTCTCGTTCCGCTTTAATGTCGGGGCGATTTGGCATTCATAATGGGATTGTAGGGCATGGCGGAACCGCTGCTGATATGCGTAGAGAAGGAGCCAAACGTGAATTCAATGACCGTCTGGGGATGGAGAGCCTTCCGGCTATATTAAGGCAAGCGGCGATGAAAACCGCATCGATCAGCACCTTCTCCGAACGACACTCGGCGTGGACCTTTAACGCCGGGTTCCAAGAAGTGTTTAATGTTGGTGGCAGAGGGCATGAGACGGCAGAGCAGGTGCTTCCAGTGGCACTTAAATGGCTTGAGGATAATGGGGAGTCCGAAAATTGGTTTCTGCACCTGAATTTCTGGGATCCGCATACGCCTTATCGTACACCTGAGAGCTACGGTAATCCATTCAAGAAGGAGCCTTTACCCGATTGGATCACGGAAGACGTGTTTGAGCTTCACCGAATTAAGAAGGGGCAGCATAGTATTGAAGATATGAATACGCTCGCGAAATCGCATTATCAGCAGCATTTCAGGCATCAGCAGGAGATAGAGAACCTTGATGACCTGCGTGTTATCTTTGACAACTATGATGCTGGAGTTAAGTATCTGGACGAGCATCTCGGGAAAGTTTTTTCTAAGCTGAGAGAACTTGGCGTGATGAAAGATACGGCTATCTTGATCTCTGCGGATCATGGAGAGAGTCTGGGTGAACTAGGAATTTACTCCGAACATGGCACAGCAGACGAGGCGACTTGCCGTATTCCGATGATTGTTCGCTGGCCAGGGGGCAAGAAGGGAATCGTGGAGGAGGGGCTACATTATCACCTTGATCTAGGACCTACATTAGCGAGCCTTTTGAATTTGAAAGCGGCTGCTTCTTGGGATGGTGAAAGTTATGCAGGTGCTATTCTGGAGGGGAATTTGGAAGGGCGTGAGTATCTCGTAATCTCACAATGCGCGCATGTGTGTCAACGCAGCGTCCGGTTTGCGGATTGGTTATATATACGTACCTATCATGACGGACACCATGGATTCCCGCAAGAAATGCTGTTTGATTTGAAGCATGATCCTTATGAACAACATAATCTTGCCGAAGTGCGTAAAGACGTTTGTATGGAGGCTGTCTATCTGTTGAATGAATGGCATGATCATATGATGGGCTCCATGGATTGTGATATCGATCCATTATGGACGGTACTTATGGAAGGTGGACCCTACCATGCCAAAGAGTATCTGAGCGCATCCTTATAGGATGCTTAATAATATCCTAGTAAATGCGGTGAATGAAAGACATATGAAAGGGAGGTTGCCCTGAATGGGCAACCTCCCTATTTATGTTCTCGCTTTTTGTGGATCTATTAAAGATCCGGGAAGCCTCAAAACGGTCTTCGTCCCGCTACCCTCCTTACTGTACAGCAGAACGCCGCAAGGATCGCCATACTTAAGATTTAGACGATTATTGACATTTAGGAGACCGATATGATCTCCTGATTCTATATTCTTACCAGCCAGCAACTCCGTAAGTTGTTCCAGTCTTGTTGTATCGATACCTACACCATTATCTTCAACCACGATTTCAAGCAGCCCCGCTTCGTTTTTCTCTACGGAGATCAGCAAAATTCCTTGTCCTTGTGCCTCAAGCCCATGACCAAGCGCATTTTCAACAATAGGTTGAAGGATCATTTTAGGCACGGGAATGTGTAGCCATTCCTGTGGACACAACAGCTTGTAAGTAAATTTGTCCGGGAAACGGCCTTGGTAAATCCTCACACAAGATTCCGCGATTTTCAGCTCTTCCCCAAGAGTTACCTCCTCTTTGCCTTTGATGCTGTACTTGAGCATTGTGCTTAAGGCGGTAGTCATCTCGAAGATATCCCGATTTCCTTTTACGATCGCAACGCCCTTGATTGTATCTAAAGTATTACTTAAGAAATGCGGATTAATTTGACTTTGTAAATACGAATATTCCGCCCGCTGCTTTTCCAGATCGGTCAGATAAAGTTGAGTTGAAGCATCGATTAATTGGTCCGTCAAATCGTGGATCCGTGTGGTCATATCGTTGAACTGTCGAGAGATGATTTCAATTTCAGCATAGCCCTTTAAATCGACCTTGTTATTCAATATCCCCAGACTTCCGCCTTTTAATTGATTCATATAGCGCATAAGCCTAGACAACGGTCTTAAGAGATTCATCATAAGCACAGAATAGGGAATAGAGACGACCAGCAAGATTAAGGCTAGAAGAGCATAGCTGACCTTCTTCAATTTCTCCAGTTCTTTCATTAAATTATGGACAGGAACAGCGGTTATGATTTTTCCAGAGATCTCCGGTAAGCTAAAGGACTGAATTGCATATTTCTTTCCATGAACCGTCTCAACGATGGACTCTCCATCCCTTCCAGTTGCCCGAGTTTGAAACTGCTGGAGCATATCCTCCGGCTCATTGCTATTAGAGTAGATCATGCCTTTATCATCCATCATAAAAAAGCTGGTTCCGACCAATCGGGGATACTCAGAAATTTCAGTTTGAATGGCTTTCATATCTACAATAACTGCGAGATAGCCAATTTTTTCACCATATAGGGACGTGTCACCTGAAGCGAAGATGTTCATCCCGAAAAGCAGTTTTCTCTTGTCGATGACTTTGTCTGGAGGACTGTATCCGCGATAATGAACGATTCCATCCTCCTCAGCTGTTTTCATAAGATCGATAGCATATTTTGTTCTTCCTGCTAAGGAAATACGTGTGTTTGAGCTACCGATAACAATAATATCTAAGATATCCGTGTTCATATTTCGGGCGATGCTCAACAATCCTTCAACTTTTTGGGATAGATCGTAGACTCGAAGCTTATCATTCTCGACTAGGAACTTTTGGACGGTCGAATCGTAACCCACATTCATCATCATGGAAGAGACGTTGGCATAGTTGTCAGAAATCCGTTGTTTGAGGAGGGAGACCAGCTCCGTATTGTATTGCGTATTTTGATTAATGATAGTCTCGCTTGATAGTTGGTAGACTCGTGAAACGATGATTGGGATAATGGCAACAATAAATAACCCGAATAGCAAAACCTGAGTACGGATGGATAGTCTCTTAAATGTCTTCATTGTTTAGTTCCCTATATTGTGTAGGTGTCATTTTGAGATGCCGCTTAAAAATTCGTGTGAAATAGAAATAATCCTGAAAACCGCATTTCTCACCGATTTGGTAAATGGAAAGGTTGGTTTCGATCAGCATTTTACAAGCGTATTCAATTCGTAAACGACTGATATGTTCGATGATGGTCTCGCCGACCTCTTTTTTGAATAATTGGCATAAGTAATTTGGGCTTAAAAAAAACTGATTGGCTAATTGCTGGATCGAAATTTCTTGATTGAAATGGTTGCGGATGTATAACATGATTTCTTTGACTTTATGGTTTGAGATTCGTGAAATATCAGTTTCGTTTCTGTTCATAAAAATATCAAGTGTCATAAGAATCAGATCATCAATCATAGCTTCAGCCGTGCCGTACCGATAATAGAGCTGTTCATATCCTTCAAAAAAACGGCCGCTAACCCGAGTTCCTTCCCGAGGAAATAAGTAGAGGATCGATGTATAGAGCAAATAGGCTTCTTTAATGGTGAACGTTCCCTCTTTGAATAATTTCTTTATCGATTCCATGGCTGCTATGAAACCGAGCCGGTCTTTATTATGAAGAATCCGGGAAATCTCTTTGAGCTTCTCGTCGATCGGTATGTCCTGCTGTGGATTCACCCGGTAACATCCGGGCATCCCCGTTGTGAACATACTGAAAGCAGCATGAGAGGCGGACTCTAAAGACGCATCCAATTGGTGTATATCCGAAATAGGAGGACCGATCCCGACTCCGCACTCTTGTACAACTTCTGTTTGTTCAAGACCCTGGAGGAAGACTTCGTATTGGCACTCTTCCAATAAGTAACCATACCGACGGCGGCTCATTGGGAAGACCAGGGAAGAGAACTGCCTGACATCTACAGGTGAACTTAACCCTTGGATAACAATGGGGATATGAGGGGTATCTTTCGACAAGGGTATTTTCTTCTCATCCAACCATAAGTTAATTCGTTCAAGATCTCCGGAACAAACCGCTTCATAAAGTTCGAAGTCGTGGATAGGTTGTTCTTTAACTTTCTTGGAATCGTGTTGCTGGGCTATTCGGTTGAGCATTCCTTCAATTTCTTCGATTTCAAAGGGTTTGAGACAATATCCGAAAGTACCATAATTCATTGCTTTTTGTGCATAAGCGAACTCGGCATGTCCGCTGAGTACGATAAAGATCGTATCCGGCGCGATGGCCTTGCCACGTTGAATGAGCTCTAGTCCATTCATAACAGGCATCTTGATATCTGTTAGAACAAGGGTGGGGCGAAGCGATTGAATTAATTGAAGGGCTTCTTGCCCGTTTTCGGCATCGTCGATCACTTCAAAGCCGTATTTCTTCCAATTCACTCCTGCTTTAATTCCTTCTACAATCCACTTCTCATCATCTGCAATAATTACTGAACGCATAAGTGAATCCCCCTCTCTTTATAGAACTCTTAGATTTATCCTAGCGATTGTGGACCAAGGGGGGTATGGACGATCTTACGCTCACTATGTCCGATATTACGTGCCACAGGAAGGTCTCCCGCAAAGGTGTGAAAAATCCACATGATCGGAGTTGTATTCTCTATACAAGAGAATTTACACTCCCGATATAATTTACCATATAAATCGCTTACAAGCATAACAAACTCATACAGAAAGGTGGGGAGAAGATTGGCTGATTCTGTAACCGCTCGTACGCCTAAACGAAGCTTAAAAACTCGTGCTCCAAAGCAAAGTTTAGGAAAAACGATTTTACAGTACAAGTATTTTTACCTCATGGTTCTACCGGTGTTAATCTGGTATGCCCTCTTCAGCTATGCTCCCATGTACGGTGTAACGCTAGCGTTCAAAACATTTAATTACAGTGAGGGGATTCTGGGAAGTCCTTGGGTTGGGTTGGAGAATTTTCAAACGCTGCTGACCGACCCCGATTTTCGCAAGGCGTTTTGGAATACGGTCATTATCAGCTTGATGAAGCTGGTCACTCATTTCCCGATGCCCATTATCCTGGCGATTGTTTTATATGAGTTTTCCAGGACAAAAATGAAGCGGTTTTTTCAGACGATCCTGACGTTCCCGCATTTTATATCGTGGGTTGTACTGTCGGGGATTATTATCAATATTTTAAGCAAGGACGGGATTTATAACCAGATCATCATGCTGTTTGGTGGAGATCCGAATTCTCCTCTTGTCGATGAAAATGCATTCAGACCCGTTCTGTATATCACGCATGTGTGGCGAGAGATCGGTTGGGATTCAATCATTTACCTGGCGGCTCTGGCAGGGATCAATCCTGAGCTGTTTGAAGCGGCTGAAGTGGACGGAGCGAACCGGTTTCGCCGTTTGCTAAACATCGCATGGCCGGGTTTGAAGAGTACAGTCGCAGTTCTGTTAATCCTTCAAGTTGGACAACTACTAACCCAAGGTTCGAGCTTCGAGCAAATTTTCAACCTGTATAGTTCGCCGGTATATTCGGTTGCCGACACGATCGATACTTACATTTATCGGACTTCCTTCACGATTGGAGGAGACTTTGGATATATGACCGCCGTGGGTGTCGTCAAGTCCATTATCAGCCTAATCCTTTTATGGGCGGCCAATACGTTCGCTAAGAAGATGGGCGAGGAAGGGCTGTATTAATCTGCAGGAAAAGGGGAGAAGCAAGTGACCGACACAACGGTTAAAAAGAGAAAAAAGTGGAGTGTCTTCGATATCGTCGCATTCGTGGTTCTGGGGCTCCTAGCAATAGTAACATTTTTTCCTTTCTATAATGTTCTTATTATCTCTGTGGCAAAGTTCGAAGCGATTAGTAAAAGTGACTTTTATATTTTTCCGCTTTCGTTTGACCTGTCCGCTTACAAGCTTTTGCTTCAGGATATGAAGTTTTGGACTTCCATCTTTAATTCTGTCATCGTAACTGTGGTTGGCGTGTTGTTCAGTATGACAATCTCTGTGGCGGGAGCTTACGCATTATCCAAGCGGGGTATGCCCGGCAGAAACATAATGCTCAGCTTGATCTTGTTCACTATGTTTTTCAATGGCGGTTTAATTCCTTTTTACTTAGTCGTTAAAGATCTAGGATTCGTAAACAATATACTCGTCATGATCATCCCCGCGGGTCTCAATACGTTTTATCTAATCATTATGAAAAACTATTTCAACACCATTCCAGAAAGCTTGGAAGAATCGGCTAAGCTGGACGGGGCGAATGATCTGTACATTCTTTTCAAAATCATTATTCCGATTTCTGCTCCATTCATGGCGACTTTTGCTTTGTTCTATGCTGTGGAAAGATGGAATGAATGGTGGTATGCGCTGATTTTTATCAGTGACGCTGCAAAAGCACCACTTCAGATTTATCTGCGGGAGACACTCATTACTTCGAATTCCTTGCTAAGCCAAATGGCACAAACGATGGCCGAGCAGGAGCAGACGGGGAAGGTCTACACACCTGCACTTCAAATGGCAGCGATTGTAGTTTCGAGTATTCCGATTATTGTTGTTTATCCGTTCCTGCAGAAGCATTTTAATAAAGGGATTATGGTGGGTTCAATAAAAGGATAAGAAAGATTTTAAATAGATTGATTCTATCCTAAAATAGTATAAAGGGAGGTTTCAAGCATGCATAGAAAGAAAATAATGACATTGGCATTATGTATAACTTTGTTGGCTTCAGTACTCACGGCTTGCGGTGGAGGCAATAACGGCAAAGGGCAGGCTGGTTCAAACGGTGAAACATCTCCGAATTCTTCTAACTCCACGGATAATCCTTACAAGGATCCAATGACCATTTCTCTTGGGTTTTGGGATGCGGATGCCGAGATTGCTAACATCGAAAAGGACCCGATCGCTAAACAAGTATTGGAGAAATTCAACATCACACTAAAACCTGTCAATTTGTCTTGGGATGACTATACCCAGAAGATTCAAATGTGGGCCGCTTCCGGCCAATTGCCAGACATTTTCGCGATCGACGCCGTCGGCACGCAATATCAGCGCAAATGGGTGAATCAAGGCGTTGTCAAAGCGCTCCCGGATCTTTCAAAGTATCCAAACCTTGCAAAATACTTCGAATCGCCAGATATTAAAGGATTAGGAGTAGATGGAAAGTATTATACTGTGCCTCGCCGGATGTTCCCGAGTGTTGATTGGAGCGCACTGGATCGTATGGTCTTCTATCGTTGGGATCTTGCTCAAAAGGCTGGGATCACCAAAGAGCCAGAGACATGGGAAGAGTTTGAAGCCATGCTTGATGCAATCGTAAAGTCGGATCCGGAAGGCAAGCATATTACTGGTCTTACGACGACAACTACCAAGATGCTGGGCGGATTCTTCTGGTTGTATGGCAACCCGGTTGCTACTAGTGATGGAAGCGGCAGTGATTTTAAATGGATCAAAGAGGATGGAAAGTTTATCCCTGCTGTATTCTCTAAAAATGCGCTGCCAGCGCTGCAAAACATGAAGAATATGTACGAAAAAGGGTTGATCGATCCAGACATCGCGCTCGTCAAACCAGCAGAGTCCTATGACAATTTCGTAGCAGGCAAAGCAGCTGCTCTTCTAAGCGGTGGAGGTTTCATAAATTTAAATAGCGATATGTATGAAAAACGCTGGAAAACAGCTTATCCGGATAAGGATATGACGGAGAGCGTGAAGGCGCTCAAGCCGCTTATCGGTCCTGATGGTGAACGCTCTCATGCCATCTTTAAAACATACTGGTCAGAAAGCTATTTCAGCAATAAGATTGACGATAAAAAGATGGATCGCATCATGGCACTCTATGATTATGTGTTGTCTCCTGAAGGCAAGGATCTGTTGACTTATGGCATCGAAGGTGTAGATTATAAGCTCGAAAATGGGCAGAAGGTTGTCATTGAAAAGGGTTCATTAAATGAGAAGTATCCAGCTAGCAGATTTCTGAAGAATTTGGTGGCTTATGAAACTTCAGATAGCTATAACATGGATAACCCGACGATTGCTAATGAAGGAATCCGCAAAGAAGCTGTCGATTACATCGACTGGATTCAGAACAATACAAAGGTGCCAGAATACGACATTCGGTTAACTTATATGTCCACCCCAACAAAGGATAAATTTACTGTGCTTGACCATGATGATTTGCTTAAGATCATGCTTTCCAAAGAACCCGTTGAGAGTTACTGGAATAGCATTGTGAACGATTATAAGGCTAAAGGTCTTGATAAAATGATAGAGGAAGTAAATGAGAAGGCCAAGGAACAAGGTATTGAATAATGGATGAATAGAGAAGATCCGGGCGGAAGTAGCCCGGATCTTCCGTTTAATTATTTGAAGTATGGCTTAGACTGTGCGGCGCTACTGACCGCATACTTATAAGATTGGGAGGGTAAAGTCTATGAACCTTAGCATTCATTTGACAGGGTTAACCGAGAAACAGTTAGCAGCTGTTTCAGAAGTAGCGGGAATATTGAGTATTCGAATGGAACACTCAGGGATACCAGTGATTTGTAAGAAGCAAGGGAAGGGCATTCAAATATCTTACGATGAGGCTCAGGTCACCATTGCGTATGAACAGGAACATCAATTGTTCCGGGCACTCAGCCGATTTCTTGAGAACGTACGCCGTGGAGAACGAGTTGAAATTAATGAACAGCCGGTTTATGAACAGTTAGGCTTCATGGTAGACTGTTCGCGAAATGCGGTTCTTAACTATGAAGGATATAAGGAATTGATCCGGCGTTTAGCGCTTATGGGATATTCAACGGTTCAGTTGTATACAGAAGACACCTACGAACTGGAGGGATACCCTTATTTCGGCTATTTGCGAGGCCGATATACAGGAGATCAAATTCGGGAGCTGGATCAGTATGCCGCGTTATTTGGCATAGAACTGGTTCCTTGTATTCAGACCCTGGCCCATCTCGGCCAAGCGTTGAAATGGCAGGCACATGCACCGCTTGTGGATTTCCAGGATATTCTCCTTATTGATGATCCCAGAACTTATGAGTTAATTGATCGAATGTTTGCTTTTATGTCGGCTCATGTAAGCAGTCGCCGCATAAATATCGGGATGGACGAAGCTCATATGATGGGACTTGGTAAATACCTGGATAAGCATGGGTATCAGGATCGAACCTCATTAATGTTAAAACACTTTAGCACTGTTATAGAGATCGCCAGAAAATATGGTTTCCAGACGATGATGTGGAGCGACATGTTTTTCCGTCTGGCCAGTTCCGGAGAATATTACGATGCTGAAAGTCCAATTAGCCCTGATATTGTAAAGCTGATTCCTGAAGATGTTACCTTGATCTACTGGGATTATTATTCGGAAACGCAGGAGAAATACGACGGGATGTTAAGCAAACATAAGCAGTTGAATGATCATATTGGATTTGCAGGTGGTGCTTGGAAATGGATGGGCTTCGCTCCAAACAATGAATTCAGTCGTCATGTCAGTCTGCTGGCTCATGATAGCTGTGTTAAGTATGGAATTCAAGAAGTGTTGATTACCGCATGGGGAGATAATGGCGCTGAAGCTTCCGTTTTCTCGGTTCTTCCTACCCTTCAACTTTGGGCGGAGCTCTGCTACACGAGATGTTTCGTGGAGAACCATGTCAAAGAAAGATTCAGTAGCTGCGTGCAAGGCAATTATGATGACTTTATGGCACTCGATGCGGCCAACTTGGTTCCGGGTAATTCGGCACCGGGGGGATGTTCTATCAATCCGGCTAAATACTTGCTTTATCAAGATATTTTATGTGGTTTGTTCGATCGACATGTTATTCCTAGCGCGTATTCGAAGCATTATCAGCAAAGTGCAGAAAAGCTCGAACAGGCGATCACTCGCAATTCGCCTTGGCAATCTTTATTCTCTGTACAAGCCAGCTTGTGTCGCTTGCTCGAAATAAAGAGCGAAATCGGGATTTCTATACGCGAAGCTTATCATCGTGGAGATTTAGAGGAATTGGCTCACTTTGCCAAGGTAACTTTGCCACAATTATCTGATTTGGCCAGACAATTCATGGCCGACTATCGAGTGCAATGGGAGCAGGAAAATAAGGTGTTTGGTCTTGATGTCTTTGATCTTCGTATGGGAGGATTGCTTCAGAGAATCAGAACGGCGATTCATCGAATTAATCGTTATGTCGAAGGAAACGTGGAACAGATTGCTGAATTAGAAGAGGAGCTTCTGACGTTCGACGGCCTTGTTGACGAGGGCAACCCCAGGGCGATAAGTGCGAATTTATGGCACACGATTGCAACACCATCCGTGATCGCTGGGGTTTAAGAAGGGGGTGAGGTTATGATTGATACTAATCTGGACAATCAAAAGGGCACAAAGCAGCCTAACCTTCTGCTTATCACCGTAGATCAGATGCGTTTTGATTGTCTGAGCATTATGGGACATCCCGTCGTTGAGACACCCAACCTGGACGCTCTGGCATCAAGGGGGATCTTATTTGAGCACGCGTATTCGGCTACCCCCAGTTGTATTCCCGCCAGGGCTGCTATCATGACAGGAATGGGGCAAAGATCACATGGCCGGGTTGGTTATCAGGATAAGGTTGAATGGAATTACGCCCATACGATTGCCGGAGAGCTTGCTCAAGCTGGTTATCATACGCAGTGTGTTGGCAAGATGCATGTGTATCCTGCACGTAATCTATGTGGATTCCATAATGTGGTGCTTCATGATGGATATCTTCACTACAATCGGGATAAGAACCAAACGTTCCATGATGAACACTATGATCAAGTGGACGATTATTTGCAGTGGCTGCGAAGACAAACTGATGCCAATTCGGATATCACTGACTTAGGCCTCGATTGCAACGCCTCAACGGTTGCCCGCCCCTGGCACTTGCCGGAAGCGATGCATCCAACGAATTGGTGCGTAACCGAGTCGCTAGACTTTTTGCGAAGAAGAGATCCTGGGAAACCATTTTTCCTATGGTCTTCCTTCGTTCGCCCGCATTCCCCCTTGGATCCGCCACAATGTTATCTAGATATGTACAAGGACTTGGAATTTCCTGATCCTCCAATCGGAGACTGGGTGGACGAGAGTGCGGCCTTAAACGCAGCTAAGGATCCAACTTCTTCGTTCACTAATTTGCCAAAGCGCAGATTGGATCGTGCCCGTGCCGCGTATTACGCGCTAATTACGCATCTTGACGACCAAATTGGGAGGTTGATCAATGGGCTGCAGGAGTATGGTGTTTTAAATGAAACTTTGATTCTATTTACTTCTGATCATGGTGAAATGATGGGGGATCACCATTACTTCCGGAAATCTCTTCCTTATGAAGGAAGTGCTAAGATTCCTTTCATAGTGTTTGATCCGGGAGAAACGCTTGCACTTCTTGCCGGCTCCCGGCTTGATTCCATTGTAGAGCTTCGCGATATTATGCCCACATTTCTTGAAGCTGCTGGCGTCCAAATACCATTTACAGTAGAAGGGCAAAGTGTGTTGCCGCTGTGCAGGGGAGATCAGACATTGTGGCGATCTTATATTCATGGGGAACAAGCCTATGGAGAAAAGTCCCACCACTTCTTAACGGATGGAAGAGAGAAATTTATTTGGTATTCTCAGACAGGGGAAGAGCAGTATTTTGATTTAGCGGCAGACCCCTCAGAGAAGATTAATGCGATAGGCTGTATTGATAAATTCGAGCGCATAAAAGAATGGAGAGAGCGTCTTATTCACGAGCTGGAGGGACGAGAGGAAGGGTTTGTAAACAACGGCGAATGGATTGCCGGACGCCCAATTTCTCATATTCTAAAGGCATCCCAATTGGGGGAATAATCATAACTTAGGGCAACCTGAACTTTCAGGTTGCCCTACGTCTGTTACGGAAAGATTAAGGAGTTTAGCGTGTATTTTGATTTACCAGCTACTCCGGCGTTCAGGCAAAGGGTCCTGATCTTGAATCATTCGATGGACGAGCAATTCAATCATCGAATGGCGAATATCACTATAATCGGGATCTTCAAAACGATTGGAGTTCTCATGAGGATCCTCTTTCAAATCATACAATTCACCGTAGGTCTCACCTGCGAAGATCACCAGCTTATAGCGTGTTGTACGCAAACACTTAGCGTTAATGCCGCGATCATGAGCAATATAAGCGGTTAGGGCAGAATTACGCACATGGGACTCTCTTCCAGCCAGCACCTCCATCTGTGACACACCTTGAATTCCGTAGGGAGTTTTGAGACCTGCGGCTGCAAGCAGTGTGGGGACAATATCAACATGTTCCATCAAAGCAGGGACCCGTTGCCCGGAAGCAATCCCAGGACCGCGTACGATCATCGGGATTCGTGTTAACCCTTCATAAAACCACGGCCCTTTGTAAATCAGCCCATGGTCACCGAGCAGTTCTCCGTGGTCGCTGGTGAAGAGGATGACTACATCATCGTACATATCTTTTTGACGCCAAGCTTTTATAATACGTCCGATCTGCTCGTCAATGAAGGTAATCATCGCATAATAATTTCGGGTGAGCCGTTTCATATGCGCTTCATCAAGAGAATGCTCCTCACCGCCACCAGGCCAATATCCTCCCTGACTCTGACGCAGCAGATGTGGAGGACGAAGATGCACGTCGTCTGCTTCGCTGGCTGGAGATGGAATGTCAGTGTCAGCGTACATATCCGCATAAGCTTTTGGAGGGTCAAAGGGGTGATGTGGATCGACGAAACTGGTCCATAAAAATAGCGGTTGTTCGGTTTTGTGAGAGAGGATCACATCGATGCTCCGTTCAGCAATCCAGTATGACTGGTGTAGCTCTGGAGGGATTTCGCTCTCCCACACATCGTTTTGAGCATTAGAAGCTCTGTAACGGTCCTTGCTGAAACGTTCTGCCGCTTCAGGGTTGCGCTCTCTAAGCCACTCCATATATTCCCCGATACAATTGTCTTCCGTAATATGATGTTCATCAAATCCGTAGTACGTTCCATCGGAAGCTCTTCCGCGGTCACGATAAGCAGGCTCTTCATATTCTTGTGAAAAGTCCCCCTTCATCTGAGGGCGGAAATGCATCTTTCCTATACCGATGGTTTTATAATCCGCTTTCTTTAAATGATCGCATAAGGTAAGTTCGTCTTCTCTGAGAGTGGTACCGATGTTCCAGGCACCGTGAACATGCGGATACCTGCCTGTAAAAATGGAAGAACGTGAAGGCGTGCAAACAGGACTAGCGCAGTAAGCACCAGTGAAGAGTGTGCCTTCCGAAGCAAGCTTGTCAAGCTCAGGTGTCAGTACGGAAGCGTTTTCGATACCTAGTGCGTCCGCACGCATTTGATCTGTGGTAATTAACCAAATATGAGTTCTTTTTGACATCCGTAACAACCCCCTATGAATATAGTGTATAGCATCACAAAAGCCTCTAGCAACCAATGAATTCTCCATATATTTCATTAGAATCGTCCATATGGGTTGATATTTTTATTACCTATAATTAAATAGTCTATCTCAATGTTGGAGGAGAAATTATATGCGGAAGTTATCCATATCAGGGGATCATTTTACATTAGACGAACAACCCATCCGGTTGCTTTCTGGTGCGCTTCATTATTTCCGGATCGTTCCGGAATATTGGCAGGATCGTTTGCTGAAGCTGAAGGCTTGTGGATTGAATACTGTTGAAACCTATATTCCTTGGAATTTACACGAACCAGAAGAGGGGAGCTTCAATTTTGCTGGATTTGCTGACATCGAGGCTTTCGTTAGACTTGCTGGAGAGCTTGGTTTGCACGTGATTTTGCGGCCAAGTCCTTATATTTGTGCGGAATGGGAATTCGGTGGATTGCCAGCTTGGTTACTTGCGGACAATAACATACAGCTGCGTTGTAATGATAACGTCTATTTATCTAAGTTGGATGCCTATTTCGATGAGTTGCTTCCACGTCTGCGGCCTTTGTTAAGCACTAACGGTGGGCCTGTGCTTGCTCTTCAGGTAGAGAACGAATATGGAAGCTTTGGTAGTGATAAGACTTACCTGAATGATCTAAAAGCAGGAATGATCGCCCGCGGCATGGACGTTCTGCTGTTTACTTCAGATGGAGCTGAAGATCATATGCTCCAAGGGGGTATGATTGACGGAGTGTTCGCCACCGTGAATTTCGGTTCACGGGCAAAGGAAGCCTTTGCTAAACTACGTGAATATCAGCCTACGGGACCGTTGATGTGTATGGAATTCTGGAATGGATGGTTTGACCACTGGATGAAACCGCATAATACACGCCCCGAATCTGAAGTAGCGGAGACTTTGGATGAAATGCTGGCTTTAGGAGCCTCTGTTAACTTCTATATGTTCCATGGGGGGACGAATTTTGGATTTATGAATGGGGCAAATCTTTTTGACAAATATGAGCCCATCGTAACCAGCTACGATTATGATACGCTGCTGGACGAATCCGGCAAGCCAACTGCAAAATTCTATGCAGCTCGGACAATAATTGAGAAATACGTAACGTTGCCGCCCCTGGAATTACCGCCGTTAATAAAGTCACAAGCTTATGGTAAAGTGTTGATGACAGAAGCAGCACCACTGTTCACTCAGTTAGACGTTTTGTCTCACCCAGTACATAGAGCATGTCCCGAGCCAATGGAGAAACTGAATCAGAATTATGGGTTCATTTTGTATTCGACGAAGATCAGTGGACCCCGCAGCAGTACGGAGCTCGTCCTTCAAGAAGTACGTGATCGTGCGCTTGTATTCGCGAATGGGGCCTTTGTCGGTACAGTTGAACGCTGGGATCCGCGAGGAATTCCATTAGAGGTTCCAACGGAGGGACTGCAGATCGACATCCTTGTGGAGAATATGGGGCGTGTAAATTATGGCCCGCTGCTTCGTGATCCAAAAGGCATAACCTGTGGCGTTAGACTCGGCTATCAATTCCTGCATGATTGGACGATTCGTTCTTTGCCTTTAACCCATCTTAAGGGATTATCATTCACACCGATAGATTGCGAGCAACGTCAGCAGCCCACTTTTTACCGGGGGAGCTTTCAAGTCAGTAAGCCTGAGGATACTTTTTTGCAGCTGGATGGATGGAGTAAAGGTCAGGTTTTTATAAACGGCTTTAATTTAGGGCGCTACTGGGAGAAGGGTCCAACTAAAACACTGTACTTACCAGCGCCGCTTCTGCGTCAAGGTGATAACGAGCTAATCTTATTCGAACTACATGGCGTAATGGAGCCAGTGGTTACTTTTGTGGATACACCGGAGCTCACATGATATTTAACGGGTGAGGAAGTATCATGATTCTATAGTATGGGTCTGATGATTTTTAATATATAATCAAAACAGCCCAACAATTTATAGGAACTGAAAATGCACGATTAGGGTGGGTTAGAGGAGGATTTTAAATGAGCTATGATTTGATGGCATTCGAGACGTCTAAAGCGCCGCAAGAGAGAGCAGCATTTATGGAGTGGTATGAGCAGCAAGTGCAGTGGTCGGAAGACCATGCCTATAATGATCCATCAGTTTTATCGGAGGCGTTGCAACGCTTTTATAGTGAGTTGTCTGAGCAATTTCCTAATATGAATGTAGAGGACGAGATTTTTGAGGCGATGGAGGAAGCCGGAACGGATAACCGGTTGACTGACTACTCACTTGGCTCATCCGTCATCTATGCGGCTTTCGCTTATTCTGTAGCTGAGGAAGCTTATACGGCGATGCGGGAGTTGGCTATAAAACACAAAGTAGGATTTTTTGATGTAAGCAGCAACGAAGGCGATATTATTTTTCCTTGAAGCAAAATGATTTAGAGTGTAGACAGCTGGTTGCTCTCCTAGTTGTTAATGAAGTAGTGGCAACCAGCATGTTTTCTATCTTCTTTACTCTACAACAGACGGAATAATACAATCCTTAATCAGAGGCCACCGGTCACGAGGCCGAAGTGTGAATTCTGAGGCGATGGCTACGACAAGTTTTTTTTCTGGAATGCAGCAAATGACATTACCACCATCACCTAACGCTGAGTAGGTGTAAACCCCGTCTTCTTCGCGTAGCCACCACAAGTAACCGTAATGATTAGGATTCATCGCTGTTGATTCCTCAATCCATGTCTCCGAAATGATCTGATTATTCTCCCATTGTCCATGGTTCAAATATAATAAACCAAAACGCGCCATATCGCGTGTAGACAACGTAAGTCCCCATCCTCCTGTGGTGATACGATTTGGGTCTTCCACCCACCCCTTCACATTAACCCCAAACAAATCATCGAACCCAAATGAGCTCATCTCATAATCCGGGATTTCATTCATTCCGATAGGTTTAAATAAACGTTCGTTGGCGAACTCACGGGCACTTTGTCCAGTGCTGCGCGTGATGATGGCAGAAAGCAGATGTGCTCCAGCGGTTGAATATTTGAAACCCCCAATTGTTCCTTGTTGGCCTAGCATATCCAGCGTATATTTTACCCAGTCAGGCTGCATACACATTTGCTCCAGCGGTTCGTGCCAATCTGCAAAAGCATAAGGTGCGGTCATCGTAAGGAGATGGCGTAAGGTGATTTCTTGTTTTTGCTGATCTTGAGCAGCGTTTGGAACATAGTCCGGGAAAAACTCCAGTACCTTTTGATCTGCATTGTTAATAAAGCCAGCCTCTATGGCAATGCCTATGAGCGCGGATATGATACTTTTTGTTACAGAGGCCACATGATGTGTATCATTCGGGCTAGCGCCATTATAATATTTTTCATAAGCAATAGTTCCATTTCTTACCACAACAATCCCGTTGATATTGCTATACTCGGATTTGATCCTTGATTCTAGCTCTGAAAGCATATTAGCATCCATTCCTAAGTTTGCGGGGGCTGAGATTTGCCAATCTGAAGTTGGATAATTGTTTTTGAGCATGAAAGGTACTCCTTTATGAATTTTTTTTCTTTACTGGAAAATAGACCTCGGTAACCAGATCCTCAGGCACAGCAACCTGTGTCGGGTCCGTTAAGTAGATTTCATAAGGTGAGTTCACCCATTCATAACCTTCATTTTCTATCCATTCTCTCAGCTGAGCATAGACCGAGGTCAATTCTGAATAGGCGCCTTTAAGAACAGATCTCGCACAAAGAGCATCAGGCAAATCTCTTGTACCTTTTACACTCTCTTTTATAGGGAGGGCAAACTCTGTATCATTTCCGGCTGGATTATATTCAAGGCTGTGATATATCGTTATTGGCGTACCGAGCAAAGTGAGTTTTTCAGTGGCGATTTTTTCATATAGCCTGCTAAAATAATGTCCATAACCTAACGCATAGTCATCACTGCTCAACATCTGACGCGTAAAAAGAATATTCATAGGCTGAGTTTCAACAAGCTCTACTTTTATCTCATTCAGGTAAGACATCATGGGAATACCTTTCTCCAGATTTAAAACATCACTATTGATTTGTTGTAAGGTGTATTCATAAGCGCTTATTTTCTCCTGTATTTCTTTTTTCTTGAGATTAAGGGCTGAGTAGAGCTTCTCTTCTGAATGATTCTGTTCCCATTGTAAAATGTCTTTGATTTCTTCCAGCGAGAAACAATAACCTTTCAGACGATTGATAAAAAGCATTTTTTTAAGTTGTTTAATGGAGTAATACCTATAACCGTTCTCAGGGTTAATCTCATCGGGATGAATTAATCCGATCTCATCATAATATCGAAGCGTCTTCGTAGAAACTTCGCATATCTTCGAGAATTCTCCAATCGACAGCAAAAAGTCATCTCCTTTTTTCGTTTTAATTAAGCTTCCAAGCCAAAACATCGATGTTTGGTTCTAGCTCTACTTAACACCTTACCCTAAGGTCAAAGTCAACAGCAAAATAGTGAACCGATTCTAAGGTTACGACAATATATAGGTGAATGGCCATTCAGAAAGGAGTAGCCTACTTGGAAATTGAAGAGTTGAGTGACCTAATAAAATTACATGGCAAAGCAATTTACGCATTTTGTTTTACGCTTGCGGGGAATAGGGTGGATACGGACGATCTCTATCAGGAGACTTTTTTAAAAGCTATGGAAATGCGGCATAAAATGGACCTGAACCAAAATCCGAAAGCGTTCCTTATCTCGATTGCTATCTCATTACGCAAAAACAAACGCAGAAAATGGGCATGGCGGCAAAGAATTGCACCTACAGCAGATTATAATGAAGCGGTCGATCTGGCGTGTACTTCCGATGGAGAGGTTATGCCAGAGGATGCATTGCTGTCCCAGGAGCTTCGGCACATGATTCATGCTGCCGCAGACCGGCTGAATGAGAAACTGAAAATACCGCTCTATCTGTACTATACCGCAGAAATGACCGTTGATGAGATTGCTTCAGCGCTAAGGATTTCACCGGGCACAGTTAAAAGCAGACTTTTCCAAGCCCGCAAGGCGATGAAAAAGATTTTGGAGGTTGAATCCCAATGAATAACTCCGAAAAGTTGGATCAACTGCTAAAGCAAGCGCTAGCTTCTACAGCAGAGCCGACAGAGGAATTAAACGAAAGAATCATCCAACAGTTTAAGGAGACTAAACCAATGAAACCAGCCTATAAAAAAAGAGTTTCGATTGGACTAATGGTTGCTATATTCACGCTTGTAATGTCTTTAACGGCTTATGCAGCTACACAGCTATTTAGCCCCAAGCAGGTTGCTGAGCATCTGGGCCAGCTACTGCTGGCAAAAGCATTCGAAAGCAGGGATGCTGTTGAAATCAACCAATCGGTTATATCTGGTGATTATAACGTGACGTTGAATGGAATAGTCTCGGGGGAAGGTCTTTCAGAACTGAGTAAGTCTGATCAGAATATTAACCCAAACAGATCCTATGCCGTTGTATCCATCGCCAGAATAGACGGTGGCCCCATGCCTGCTACAAGTGAACCGGAGTATGGCCAGGATCCATTCTTTGTGTCACCGCTTATAAAGGGACTAAAACCATGGCAGGTTAATATCACAACAATGAATGGTGGCTATAGCGAGGCTGTTATAGATGGAATTATGTACCGGCTGATTGAATGTGATGGAGTGGAGATGTTCGCTGACCGAGGGGTATATCTAGCTGTCAGTAATGGTAGTTCTTTTTTCAGCAAAGATGCGTTTGCTTATAATGAAAGTACAGGGGAAATTAGCGCTAATAACGATTACAAGGGAACCGCTATTCTATTTGAACTTCCGCTGGACCCAACCAAAGCTGACCCTGTCAAAGCTGAGAGCTATTTACAGGAGCTGTTGAAAGAACCCTCTGCCGCCAGCAAAATTGATTCAGCGGTTTCAATAGATGCAGCTGCCTCTATTGATGATGATGAGAAGGAACTAATTAAAAAAATAGAGGATATGAAGAAAAAAATCTCCACCGGCACGATTATTCCTGAATCTGTAAAGGAAGTGCGTGTTGATGAACAAGGGGCTTTCAATTATGAATACGATAACTGGAGTGTTAAGCTTTTTGTCCAAAATATGTTTGAGGAAGGGCAAATCGGTTACTCGGATTCCGTAAGCTTCAGTGCGGACGATAAAGAAACTAGGGCACTTCAATTTTCCAGAGATGAAAAGGGTGTAATCACGGGCAGGATTATTATTTTGAATTAGAGTATCATTCAGATAACTTTTCACAAGACTTATCTATATTCGTTTTATTTATCGTCCATGACCTTCAGATCAATTCTTTGATCGGTCAGTAAAGAATTTAACGAAGAATTTAAAGCAGGAGAGATTGTTGAATATCAAATCATAATAGAACAAAACGAAGTATCTATTCAAAAGATTAAGGCCAATAAGTAGCAGACTCAATGATTGCAATGAAAAAAGCAGGTGGACTAGCCACCTGCTTTACCGATCACCACACTTTAATATAATTTTTGCCCTTATTCAAAAGTGTAAGAGGTCCCAAAGTGCTTTTATTCTCTTTCTTTTTATCCAGAAAATCTGTATCCAGAATTATATTGCTGCCATCCGGATTCTCAAACTCGGCATCCACGATGCGCACCCGCGGCAAAGTTTCAGTTGAATGTACTTCACCTAAGAAGTTAACGAAGCTATCAGGCAGATCAATGGAAAGGAATCCCTCATCTCCTTGATCTACAATAAAGAAGTCTGGATCAAAGCTTTCTTCAACCAGCTTTACATTCTCTTTTTCGAAAGGCTCTGCACTGTTTAAGTAAGCGTTGTTATTAATGAACATAGGCTGTTCAACGAGTTCAAACTCCTCAAGATCACCGTGTAAATTATGGACATTCTCGATATACTCCGCCAAAGAGGTGGTGTAGTTATTGAAATGTGATGTTCCCACGCCTGTCCATCCGTCTTTTCCAACAATGATATTGTTATAGAACCGATCGTCCCCACCATAAATAAGTGAGAAACCGGCAATTTTTGTACTATGCGGAAGATGATATTGCGTGGACCGGTTTAGTACCTTTCGATGAACCATCCTGCCGCCGATCAGATTGTTGATATAGGCTCCACCTTGGGCTACATTCTCTAAAGCATGTTTAGCTGTCAAGATATTATGGTCAACAATGTAAGGGCCATGGCTTACTTCTATAAACAAATCCCGATGATTTTGATAGAACAGATTTTTGCTGATTCTTGTCCCTTGGGTCTGCCAATCCAGCCATAAACCTAAAGTACAATCGTGAATCCGGTTATGGTGGATGTGAGTATCGATCGGTGCGTGAAGCTTGATCCCGGCAATTTCGTGGCCCCAGAATTCCCGTTTTGTCGCAATGTTGTAAATATGGTTATGATGAATTTCGCTGAAAATACAACCTAAGTGGCCGACGATGGCATTTTGGCCGCAATCATAAATGGTATTATGGCGGATAAGATGTGAACCGATCGATTCTTTGCTCCAGCCCTGACGCTCAGCAGTAAAGACGGATTCAAGCTGATATTGATATCCGGGTTTGTCTTTTCGAAGGGTGCGGTAATTATGGCCTGTGGAAGCTTCTTTGCCGATACTGATAGCGCTGCATTTGGCATCGTGAATGATATTATTTTCAATAATCCAGCCTTTGCTCCAGTTAGTGCCCAGCAGTCCGGGCTGGTCTGCCGTTGGAGGTGCCCAAGGTGTTGCCGCATGCGCCATTTCAAAACCTGTTACAGTAATATAATCAATTCCGGTTTCTTCAGGGTAGAAACAAGATCTGCGTACATTGATTTCTACCAGTTCTTTGTTCGGGTTGGCACCTTGGAAATTAGCGTAAATCGTGGTGTGGTCAGGGCTTACTTCGGCAAACCAAACGTAGGTCGTCTGTTTTGGATTTTGGACCGGAACCATCTCTTGTGTCCAGAGATCCTTGAACTCCAGCTTTTCGACAGGAGCTGCCAGTTGATCATACTGACTGACCTCATAAAAAGACATGCCATTTAGATATACATCGCCTAAGTGTCTTGTCTCCTCTATAGTGACGAGCCAATCGCCAGACACTTCCTCAACATACGGATTAAAGCTGCCAAAAAACGTGTTCGGCAAGATCACTTTCCATATTTGGTTCTCAACCTGCTGCCAATCTTGTATATGCTCAGAGCCTTTTATGACAACCTGCTCGTCTTCAGCGGCTTGATAAATAATTCTTCTTTGATCGCTTAATCCTTTGTATCTTGGTTTTACCCACTCACGATATATCCCTTCATGAACGATAACCTTATCCCCAGCCACAGCTACTGAAGCTGCTTTATTGATGGTTAAAAAGGGATTATGTTGAGTGCCTTGACCTTGATCTGAACCAGTTTTTGATACGTGATATTCCATTGTCCTATAACCTCCGCTTGGTTGACTTTATCCAATATTATAGGAAATAACGTTGTTAGTTCTATACTTTATATAGTACACTTTAAGACAAAATTAGTGTTTTCGTGAAGGAGAATCTACTTGTGGCCCTTTTTTGAAAAACATGGTGTCAGCGAAAAAGATTACTTTAAACTCATTCCATTGAAAAACTATCATTTTCCACTTCATTTTCATCGGGCATTTGAGATTATTTATGTCAACGACGGGCAGTTATCTATCTCCATTGATGGGAAAAGCTATCAGGTACAGAAAAATGATCTGGTTTTTATTTTTCCTAATCAGATGCATGAATTTGAGACGATTGATTTTTCGGAGATTATGGTAATCCTCTTCTCCACAGAATTGATAGGTGATTTTCACATGAATTATAAAAGCTTTATACCAAATGATAATGTTCTCCATGCTGTGAATGAACCTGATTGTACAAAGCTGGATTCGATTTATAGCCAGAAAAGTTTCCTGTATGGTGTATGTGCGCAGTTGATCTGTCAGACATCATTTGCTCCGGTCAAACAGTCCCCGCAAACAAAGGTGCTCTATAAAATCCTGCTTTTTGTAGAACAAAATTATTCTGCCGATTGCACATTAAAAGCTGTAGCAAAACATCTGCAATATGATTACCCGTATTTATCAAAGCTATTTGTCCAGCTGATGAAAATGCCCTTCACAGATTACTTGAATCACTATCGGATCTCACAAGCATGTTATATATTAAAAAACTCGAATCTGACTATTGGTGAAGTTGCCAACCTTTGCGGCTATAGTAACTTACGGTCATTTCATCGGAATTTCCAGAAAATTACCCATCAATCGCCGAAAGGGTATCGGGTTTCCAATCCGCCTGATAAGGAAATGAACTAGAAGACTTAAGGGGGGAAGGAAGAGGATAAAAAGAACTCCAAAACCACGAGTATAGTGGTCTTGGAGTTCTTTTTTTATTTTTGCATCATAATTCTGTAAATCAGCATGGCGGCTTCGGCACGTGTGGAATGGGCAGTTGGTGTAAGCTGCTGCTGAGAGTCTCCTTTAATGAGACCTGCTGATACCAGCGTTGCAATATCATTTGCCGCATAATTAGAAATTTGATTATGGTCAGTGTAGCTGTCTAATGCAGAGGGGGAGGAAGCGGTCGTATTCGATTCCCATACCTCAGCAGCCTTCAATGCCCTAGCTGCCATAACAAACATTTCTTGTCTGGAGATGGAGTCATGAGGGTGGTAAAGGCCGTCGGTTTGGCCCGTAACTACCCCTAATTTCTGAGCTGTCATAAGTCCCTCATAAAAATAATCGTTAGGTGACACATCAGCAAAGCTATTTCCTTCTGCTGCAGATAGACCTAAAGCTCTAACTAATAAAAGGGCGAAATCTGCACGTGTAACAGTCTGGTCGGGCCTAAACTCTGTTTCTGTTACACCATTAATGACACCTTTTGATGTTAGTACTTCTACAATAAACTTCGACCAATGAGAATCAGTTATGTCCCTGAACGTTTTGTGATTGTAAACGGCGGCGTATTGTCCAGAAGAATTTGTTGTTGAGAAAATAGCTTGCTTCTTATCTGAATCATAATTCCCGCCTACTACCGGTTGGATGACTCCGTGCTCATTGACGTTCCACACTACAATAAAGGCGTTGTTCAATGGAACTACAGCAGCTGGATAAGGAAGCCCAATTTGTATGGCCGAATTTAAACTCTCTAATTGAACTGTTGTACCATCTAAAAGTAACTCGTAATCAATAAGCAAACCTTCACCCAATTGCTTCTTTAAACTTCCTGTTGTATCGACAGGCTTGAGGAGCAAGGTAACCGTCTTCACATTGTCCAGTGTCTTCGCCGGGAATAGATTATCCGGAAGTACAAAGGTAGCTAGTGATGTATTGATCTCCAGCTGCAATGTGGATGCTCCAACAAGAAATGCTGCGGCAGGGAGAGTGACTTCAAATGAGCCAACATTTGACGATTGTTCCTCTGCGAGCTGAATTCTTAGGATTTTGTGGCCTGCGGAATTAGGTTTGGCTAAAGCCATAATCTTTTGTAAGGAAGATTCAGTCAATATTGCGCTAGCTTTTTCTCCATTCATAGTAGTAGGTATCTCAATCCTTACGCTACCGTCCAAATGGAGTATAGTAGTGGCCGAATCTCCAACCGATGTTCCGGAACTGCCTGCACTCACGGCAGCCGTCGGACTTGGAGAAGCGGTCGGACTCGGAGAAACAGTCGGACTCGGTGAGGCCGTCGGACTTGGAGAAGCCGTTGGGCTCGGAGAAACAGTCGGACTCGGAGAAGCCGTCGGACTTGGAGAAGCCGTCGGACTCGGAGAAGCCGTCGGACTTGGAGAAGCCGTTGGACTCGGAGAAGCCGTCGGACTTGGTTCCGGCCCATCCAAAGGAATGAACTTCAAGAAATCGCCCCAGATTATATTCCCGTCAGTATCCCGAGAGTAATTGACTACAGGATTTAAGCTGACAAAGTTAGAATCACTCAGTTCTAAACCTGATTTATTCGCCGATCGCGTACCGTCAAACATGAAATTATTGTCCGCAGCTAAAGAAGCTGGATATTGGTCTTTTGCAATGTTGGCAGTTCGGTAAGATAAGAAACCGTCAATCGTAAAGTCTGCAGTAATGTGATCATAAGTGGTGAAGCTTATATTACCACGCGTATTGTTAAATCCGATGTTGTTGATGGCGATCACACCTGGATTACTATTGCTTGTAAAACCATAAGCGCCATTACCAAAGGCGATGGAATCGCGGATGGTATGTGTGACATGAATGCCTTCGCCACCAAGCTTGAAGCCATTTTTATCACCGGCACCTACGGTTCCGTCTGTTAAGAACCCATTGTTGAAGGCGGCGCTGTGCTCAATCAGCACTGAACCTATTGCACCTGAGCCTGCTTTCGTATATAAGTCCCAGCCATCGTCGATATTGTTATGCGCCAGACAACCTCTAAAAATATTACCAACACCCGCAGTCAATTTTGCCGCAAAGCCATCGGCATTATTGTCAGATGGATCACGGTTGTCGAAGGAGGTACTGTTGAGAATTAAGTTGTAGGAAGGCCATTCATTGATTTCTATCGCGGTACCATCAGTTCGGCTGATTTGTAGACCAGTGTCACCATTCGCATAGAAACGGCTATTTTCAACGATGTTATAATTGCCTCCCACCGTAAAGCCCTTGGTATTCCCAGCTGAGCGAGTGAAATCAAGTCCTTTCACATGCCAATAGTTTCCGCTCAAGAGAACGCCTTCTGTTTTTTTGTCAAAATCAAAGATAGGTCTTGCTCCTGGTGCTGCTTCTATATACTTTTTGGCGGAGGCTTTGCCATCATTGTACTTTTTAATCTCAAGTGGTGATTTCCGCACATAACGACCCTCAAGCACAATAATATGCTGACCTGGTTTAACGAAATCAATCGCAGTATCGATATCAAGTGGGAGATTGATTGTTCCATCTCCGGAGCTTGATCCGGTGGGGGATACGTAGATCTCATCATCTTCGTTATAACTTTTTAGGGTGACGGTAAAGTTGCTGATGATCTTCTCATAAGAGGTCAAATACTGAGTATCATCTGGTAAAAAAGTAATGCTGAAGTTCGTATCTCCTTGATCAAGAAGTCTCGTGGGAATAGAAAGACGTTTACCAGCTATTGCCTCGATATCCTGAGCGATGATCGTAGAACCTTGCTTCAACGTCACCGTTCCGTTGACATTAGAGCGCACAATCATTTGGTAAGCTGGATCTGAGGTTTTACTTAGTGAAAGTATATTTAAGCTAGGTGTGACGGGAGTCGCAGGTGGTTCTATTTTAGGAGAATCTGTAGCTGCTGAAGTGACTGTTAATTGAATATTGCTTACATTAATTGTGGCTAAACGAGCAGCATAGAATCCGACATACATTTTTGAATCCTGTACGCTTAGAATGTCTGGTGTGAAATGAATAGCTTGCTGGCCATTATTGAGCTGTCCTGTAAAACCACTATTCGTCTTTGCTAAGGTTAAATGGTAAGGTGCTGCTGGAACAGTATTGGCAGGTGCAGGACGTTCTTTTTGAAGCATGATGGTTTGAATCCCTTTACTGCCAGTCCCATCCGTTTTTTCAACTCCCGTACGGACAAAAAGCTGTGTGCCCAGATCGCTTTTCGTCCCGCCGCTATAACCACCGATGGCAGCTATATTGGATGCAAAGACGCTAGAATTTCCTTGTGTGCCGATGACGTCACGTGCCATAATGCCAAAAGATTCTTGCCCGTCATATGGATTTTTTGCAAAAGCCAACACTTGGATATCCGCAGACAGCACGAAATTATCTTCCGCAGCATCTAGCTCGGTGTAATAGAAGGTAATGCCGTCATGATCTTCGGTGACTTTACCGCCGCCTTCCAAAGCGATCAGTTGGGCGGATCCATCCTCGTTGACAATCGTCTGATTGTTAGTAGCTGAAGTGGACTGACCGAATTGAATGCTTTTCCAAACGGGATCCATCTTTTCTTTTACTGTAACGGAATACGTAATGGGCATAATAGAAGAATCGGTAGGGAGTATGCCAATTTCATACACTCCAGCTGCCTGATTGTTGAACTTGGAAGTGTCGAGCGTATAGCTGTTTAGCTTCTCTCTATCTGAATTATCATACACTTTGGATACGAAGAGATCTTTGCTGTCAAAGTTTTCGTTAATAAAAAAGGTAGTTTTAGGATAGCTGGTGACTTCGATGCCAAGTAGTTTTTTAACGTTGACCTTAACTTGAAAAGAGGTTGTTAAGCCTTTATGCGTAATTGTGATTTTTTTATCCCCAGATGTCGTGGTGTCGAGAGGAGAGACCTTGTATTCATTGTTCAACAGCCGAATCTGTGTACCATCACTGTAATGAGCATAAACCACAAGTCCTTCTAGTTTGAGGGAGTCACCGATATAGTAGAGTGTTTGTTTAGGTTCATTTCGAATTTCTAAAGCGGATAACGTCGCTGCTTTTACTTCCACATTAAAGGTCGTTGTGATTGCCGGCGCCTCTGTTGTAGTAACGGATACCGCTGTGGAGCCTGATTGCGTAAATAGATACGGTAACAAATCACTGACCGGTTGTCCGTTAATGGAGAGGGAATAAAGATCACTGGTCAGCTCTTTGGTCAGGAAGCCGTCGTTATAATTGGCAACAAGAACAAGACCTTCTGGATCGAAGGTATCCCCTGGGTAATATACGGTTTTAGCTGGATAATACTTCACTGATAATGAGGTCATAGTTAATGGAACGATTTGCAAAGGAATGCTCACGAAAGCACCGTTGTAGTTAATGGTTATGATATTTTCTCCAACCTTGCTGCTATCAAAGCCTGTAACAATATAATCCGTAGAAGACAAAACTGCTTCACTCTCATCAGAAAAAATAGCCTTAACGACTAATCCAGTCAAATCAAGGGGTTCACCAACCAGATAAGTGGTTTTCGTCATTGCGCTCGTATCAGCGGTTAAGCTGGTTACGATTTTTGATTCGAGCTGGATGTCTATGTCACTGAAAGTAACAGTTGCATCTCTAGCTACATAGATTCCGGCAAAAAGAGTATCAGTGAACGTATCGTCCAGAGTTATGATTTCGGTCTGATCACCCACACTTAATCGATAAGTATCTCCTGATTTTTTAATACTTAGCGAATATACAGCTCCTGCGGACGGGGCCTGGATATCGCTAAAAGGATTTAACTTCACTTGGGTGTCTTTTTTATAAAAACCTTTCATTACCTGATCCAAAGCACCCACCGCCGCGTAGTTAGAAGTGGTTGTGCTTGCATCTCCGTTTGTTCCAACACTGTCGCGGAGCATAAGACCGAAGGATTTCTGGTTAGGTGTGCTGACAGTGCTATTGCTATTAAAAGCAATCACTGAAGCGGTCGCTTTCAGTTCAAAGTTCGCATCCACAGGAATCTCTTTCGAATAAAAAGATAATCCCTCATCGCTGCTGGAGATTTTGCCGCCGTAAGTCGTTATCGTTACAGAGGTTGGACTTTCAATTATAGGTTCGGGGTTCTTAGCTGGACTAGTATTGCCTCCGAAGGCGCTGAAGCCCCAAGGTCCTAGCTCGATTTGGCCTTCTTGACTGAATTGAATGTTTCGGAACGTAACCGTAGTATTTCTAGCGGTATAAAGGCCCGCATATTGAATGGAGCCGTCAAAGCTTTCGATCGTTTTGGTTTCATTGCCGATGCGGACAATATACAGATTTCCGGTCTTTTTGATGCTTAATTCGTAATTCTCTCCTTGGGCAGGGCGATTAGCGTTATCAAACACGTACCCAAGTTTCTGTAGGCTTGTATTTTGCAATTTGTGAAACGCTTTCATTTCTTGATCCAAAGCACCCACGGCGACATAATCTCCAGAGTAGGCTCCGAATTGGTTATCCCACACATTGCCGCGCAGCATTATTCCGAAGGAAACTTGGTTATTGGCTGTCCAAGCATCCACGTGAGCCGTTGCCTTCAATTCAAAATTAACACTTGGATCAACTTCTTTAAAGTAATAAGCGATACCTTCTGTGCTGCCCGATACTTTACCTCTATCGTTCGAGCTTCGCAGTGTTGCTGATCCATCCGTGTTCTCCGTAATGCCAAAGTTGGCCGCAGTAATCTTGTCTTGCCCCCCAACATCACCAAATACGCTGCCTTGCCATTCACTTTGAATGTTAATCATTCCTTCATAAGGATCAGGTGCTTCCTCTGCAAACATCGATAACGGAAAAGAGGAACACAAAAGCAGGAAGGTTACGAGCATGGCTAACAAACGTTGTTGTTTTCTCAATGATTAAAACCTCTCCTTATATGATCGATTTTGACCAAAGCTAAGCTTGATCATCCGAAATTATACGTTATCACTAAAGCGTACAGCTATAATCAATACGCCATATAACGCTGTTTATGCAGCAGGAGAGGGATAATCTGAGTTAATGACACCCGGTTTATGCCTTTGCTTCTGCTACTTACGTTGAGTTTTCGGAGCCTGTTGCTGGTGGTTAGTACGCTGGCGTGGTGGTTACGGGCGCCGAAATTGCCGGTAAGTATGCTCGCAGTGGAAGTCCGCGATCGTTTGAGTCAAAATTACATACTCGGTTGTCGTTAGTGAACCTAAGCTGCCGATAAGTACGTTCGCAGTGGAAGTCCGCGACCGTTTGAGCAAAAATTACATACTCGGTTGTCGTTAGTGAACCTAAGCTGCCGATAAGTACGTTCGCAGTGGAAGTCCGCGACCGTTTGAGCAAAAATTATGCCCGCGATTGGAGTTACGGACCGTAACGCAGCTATTTCAGCTAATTCGCTCATTTTCCCTGAGTTTCGGACTGCATAGCTCTTAATGAGCAGAAAAAGTGGATCAGAGCAGTGTTTTTGAGTAAATAGCTACAACTGAGTCCGATAGCGTGGCGAAAACGAGGAAATTCAGCAAATAAGGACTATACAGTCCGAACGTAGGGAGTGCATTGGTGATAGTCGTAGATGTTCTGTAAAATGCGTAGATTCTGGGGAGATTAAAGCCAACATATGGGTTTGAGCTGTTGTTAAGTACTTTCCGCATGGTGGTTACGGACCATAGTGCAGCTATTTCGCCTAATTCGCTCATTTCCCCTGAGTTTCGGACTGCATAGCTCTTAATGAGCTGAAAAAGTGGATCAGAGGGGTGCTTTTGAGTAAATAGCTGCGTCTGAGTCCGATAGCGTGGCGAAAACGAAGAAATTCAGCAAATAAGGGCTGTACGGTCCGAACGTATGGAGTGCATTGGTGATAGTCGTAGGTATTCTATAAGATACGTAGATTCTGGGGAAATCAAAGCCAATACACGGGCTTGGGCAGTCATTACTTCCGCGGTTGTCGTTACGGACCGTAACGCAGCTATTTCAGCTAATTCGCTCATTTTTCCTGAGTTTCGGACTGCATAGCTCTTAATGAGCTGAAAAAGTGGATCTGAGGAGTGTTTTTGAGTAAATAACTGCAGCTGAGTCCGATAACGTGGCGAAAACGAAGATAATTGGCAAATAAGAGCTATACAGTCCGAACGTAGGGAGTTCAGCTGGCGAGAGTGCATAATGAATGGCAAACAGATTAAAACTGGCTTACAAAGTGAACCAAATCATCTAAATATGGCTCAACAACAATATGTCGTGGAAAAAAGACAGCGGTCAAATATGTTCTTAATGGTGATGAGGCATTCTTTTTTGAGAGCATAGAGTGATCAGCATCAGGAATAAAGAAGACTGAAAGCAGATTTTCAGGAATTTTTTCACGGTAAACACGTTCGGTTTCCTCAACATCTACATTTATATCTTGCCCGCCAAGAACTAAATGGACAGGTGTAGTGAAGTTTTTTAAATCCCCGCTCGCATCTGACTGATAATTTTTAGCGAAAAAACCCCATTTTTCTTTGGAAATTAAATCGTCCGATTGTGCAATTCGCAAGTAACTTTCATACGACGCCTGTTCTTTAAGTAGCAGTAGGATTTGCGCGTTATAATCTTCTCTCTTTTTTATCTCCTGTTCTGAAAAACCTTCTAAAATCATCTCTTGTCTGGTATTGTATTGTCCTTGAGAAATCCATTGAATGGCGGGGGATACAAGAATACTGAAGGCGAGATCAGGCACTTTTTTAACAATCTTAGGAATCACCCAGCCCGCCTGACTTGCTCCCCACAAACCAATAGCTTGATCATCAATCATAGGTAAGGCTTTAGCCCAGTTAATCGCATATATAGTTTCTTGCGCTCTATCCTCCATGCTTTGCTCTAGCCAGTTCCCTGAAGAACCCCCAATACCCGGTTTGTTAAGAGATAAGGAAGCATATCCGGCAGAGGCGAGCTTTTCCCACAAAGGTTTATATCCATCATCGTAAGTATCATTAACTGGGCCATCCCCATGAACAAAAACTACCAGTCCGACGGTTCCAGAGTAACTTTCAGGCAGAACTAAGGTTCCTGTTAGTTGACCTTGAGGCGTATCTATTTCAATTTTTTGCTCAGTCATTGAAAAAGAATGTTGCTGTAGTACGAACAGGACCGCTGCAATCAACAACGAAATGGTAATCATCCAGACAGTTAGCTTAATTTTCTTTTTCATTCATTGATCCCCCAGATTGTAGCGATGTTTTTTTATCATGTAATGCCAAACAGGCTCTTTAAAAAGTAAATGTCTTACCGCGCTATAGTCAGATTTATGGATCTCAAAGTTCAACTGCTGGTACATATTAATGGCTCGTTTATTCTTGTTGGCAACATGTAGCGTTAGCTTTTCAACCTCAGAATGACTGTTTACAAAATCCGCCGCCCAACCCAGCAACTCTTTGCCAATTCCCTTATTGCGGTGACTGGACCGAACAGCCAAATGAGCCACATAACACTCTTTTGCTCTAGGTTGATAATCCAAAAAATATAACCCAAGGATTAACTTACAGACATTTAAGCATCCGAATTTCTTGAATAGCTGCAAAAAGGGAGCCCGATTCAGTGGTTTAATTGATCCGTTTTTAAGGGATAGCGTATCCTGCCATTTTAAGTAGATAGTGCCAACCACTTCTCCGTTTTCATAAGCGATTATTTGTTTAGATGATAAGGAAGAAGAATCTTGTTCCCAAAGTCTTATAAGCAGATCAGCAATTTCATTGTCCTCGAGAGAGAGGAGAGAGTGAAATTTCCCGTGAAATGCATCTACCAAAAGCCTGCTTACAGCCTCACGATCTTTTTCCTGGTAATGGGCGATGATAACCTCGTTTGTACTCATTTAGTGGTATCATCTAAGGCATGCTCGATTTGAATTTGAAGCTCATAATGAAGCTTGTCGTTGTTAAACATGGATAGGTACGATTTCTCCAAAATGATGATTGGTCCCAATACCATGTAGTGATGCCCATTTAAAAAGTGTTCCAGCTTGGCAATCTCATGATCTACATCCTGATCGTCTGTTACAAAAAATGCTTTATAGAGATAACACCCTTTTTCTAAAACAATGTTAGGGGGGGGAGTGTTTTCAATGGTTTCAAAGCATAAGGTTACTTGTTCAGAATCGTATACATAATGCAAATCTGTTTCAAATAAATGATGGTACTGCGGTCTTTTTTCATATAAACTTCGTGCAGTTAGTGTTTCGTTATCCTCTAGCACCAACCACTTTTTCAGATAACGATTGTCCACATGTTTAATTTGATAATCCCCCTTCATGTTGCCATAATCTGCATGCTCTTTTAGTACCTTTTGTATAAATTGTTGCAGCATTATTAATTGGTTTATTTCTGAGTTGATTTTGTTTAACGATTTCTCTAACAGCAGTTGGTAGTCATTCGTTGCGGATTTACTCATACTTTGGTTAATGGTGCTGACAGGGATGTTTAATTTGCGGAGCAACAGGATATGTGCCAATTGATAGATCTCATCGATGCCGTACATCCGGTACTGATTATTGTCTATATAGGATGGAAACAGGATTTCTTTTTCTTCAAAATATCGAATCTGGTGGATAGATACATTCATAAGTTTTGATAGTTCGCCAATTGTAAGGTACGGATTCAAGGGCGGTGCTCCTAACTGTAAGTTATTTGATAAAATAACTATAAACCTTAGGTCAGACCTAAGGTCAAGTGTTGATTAAAATACGGACTAAGCAGAGCACTTTTTTTCTAAATAATGATTAGTAATAGTAATGGGTGGTAATGAAAAAGACTTAGATTTTGGAAGGACAATGCGGGGGTGCAACGGATTAGATTCAGGATCATTTTTTTGTATGAGCCTTGCTGGTATGACCCTAGAGTTGCCATTACGGACCGTAATGCAGCTATTTTAGCTAATTCGCTCATTTTCCGTGAGTTTCGGACTGCATAGCTCTTAATGAGCTGAAGAATTGGGTCAGAGCAGTGTTTTTGAGTAAATAGCTGCAACTGAGTCCGATAGCGTGGCGAAAACGAAGATAATTGGGAAATAAGAGCTATACGGTCCGAACGTAACTTTGATAATCAAACCAAACTAATCAAACCAAACTAGTCAAGTCATCACATTCTAAGCTGATAGGTTCGATTGCGTTCTTTTCCACCGACGATCTCTAGTAGCTGCTGTTCAACTAACTCATGTAAAACACGTCGGGCATGGCGATTAGTGACTCTAAGATGGTGGGTGAGCTCTACAGGTGTGAACGGACGCAGAAGACGTCTTGCGAAACGAAGTGTTTCAGCTTCTAACCAAGTTAATGAAGAGGGCGCGTCTGAAGCCATGAATTTGCCGATGAATGCGAGTACTAGTTGTTGACATAGCTGAGGCTCGTCCGTGATTGAGGGATAGGCGATGGATAGGAAGGTCCAACCGTCTAGCGATAATAAGGAATGGCGTCTACATAAATCTTTGAATCGTCGTACATCAAGATCTCTAGCATGCGGACCGTAGCCTTGAATCTCAATTCCGCCCTTTGCTCCACCTGGCATATAGGCCAGATCAAGATAACGATAACCATTGTTGAAATCGCGCACTTCCCATTCGGGGAACAAGTAGTTGAAGTTTCCTACAGCAGGAAACCATACGGCACGCAGAAATTCGACTGTTCCATAGCCCAACCCTTTTGCAAGAAGCTCCTGTCTGCGGGGATTGTTCTCCTTATCCAAGTTGATCTGTAACCATTCCTCTAGTTGCTGTTCGAATCTGGACATTTTGTATATCCTCCTTAAGTAATTTTTTGAAAAAAGAAAAAGCCGCTCCCATACAATTCCTCCTGAGCTAAACCCAGGATAGAGATTGTATAAAAGCGGCGTGTTCTTCACGACCTATAGTTGCTATTATAATGAGTGCTGGGGATTTCTTCAATGAGTTACTGTGTATAAAGTTGACGAATTCTAATAGATTTTAGATGAAGGAAGCTAGCATGGTGAACGAGCTAAATTTGCTGAAGTTAATAGTTACTCTAAAAGCGGATTCTTCCCCCGCGCGGCCGCATGGCTTTTCTAGGACGAGCATTATGTGGTTACTGATCCGCAAAAATGGATTACGTGCTCTGCGCAATATCATTATTCATTTTCGAACGTTGCGGACCGTATTGCAGCTATTCGTACATTTTCGCTCGTATTCCAAATGTTACGGACTGCATAGCTCTTATTAGCTGCATATCGACTCAAAAAAGGGTGGTTATGAGCATATAGTTGCAACTGAGTCCGATAGCGTGGCAAAACCCTCGTTTTTCAACAAATAAGGTCTTTTGATTCCGCAAACGCGCGGTGTAAGTATTCAGAGTCACCAACGACGTCGGATTTATCTATCTAGTCCAAGATATCAGATATCATTGTGTTCATGTCTTCCATGTCACCAAAGTCATGTAACTCCGGGATGAACGGACCGTATTGCAGCTATTCGTACATTTTCGCTCGTATTCCAAAAGTTACGGACTGCATAGCTCTTATTAGCCGCAAATCGACTCAAAATGGGGCAGTTATGTGCGAATAGTTGCAACTGAGTCCGATAGCGTGTCAAAACCCTCGTTTTTCAACAAATAAGGTCTCCTGAGTCCGCATGCGTGCGGCGTAAGCATTCAGAGCCGCAAGAATTATCAGACCCTCTTTTCATACAAGTCCCGCTTTTTCCGAAAAAAATCCTAATAAAGGTCCGTTACTTTGTCGAATTGTGAAGGAAATTAGAAAATTTTATAGAATTATCTATGTTCATCTAAACTTTTTACTCTACATCACGTGTTGCAGGATGGCCCTGGTGATTGCTGCAGCTTTACTCTTCCATAAAAGGGGCCGATACGATGCTCAAAAGGACATTACTTATCTATCTGATTGGTTTAATTTTATTATCTGCGATTCCTCTATCCATTCTTATGGGTCACGATAAACAAGGAAGTCACCTGCAAGTGCAGCATGGAGTCATGGATCTCGCGGCTTGGGATTATGAACAGGATAAGATTATCAAGTTAGACGGTGAATGGGAGTTTTATTGGAGCCAGCTATTAACTTCTGAGCATTTTAGGGCGGGTAGCGCAGATATACCTGATTCTACAGCTTGGATGGAGGTGCCCTCCCGGTGGAACGGCAACATCGTTAATGGAAGCCCTTTACCCGCCTTCGGTTCCGCCACCTATCGGATGGTTCTAAAAAACCTGCCTGTAAGCGGGGTATTCGCCTTGAAAAAAACAAATATCCGCTTTTCAAGCAGGATTTTTGTTAATGGACAGTCAGTTATTGAGGATGGTAATCCTGCTGCTAATGAAGCTGATTATCGGTCAGGGAATATCCCGCTGATTGGGCTTTTTTCGTCTGATAAGGGAGATGTAGAAATCATAATTCAAGTCTCCAACTTCGATTATGTGAATGGGGGCATTCCGGTTTCTTTATCCTTTGGTGAGGAAGCAGCAATGATGGAGGTTCAGCAGAAGAGTACGGCCCGTGAATTTAGCACCGTTGCTATTTTAGGCACACTTGCCCTTATCTTTTTTATCTGCTTTGGGGCAGCGTCCTTATACCGTAAGCAGGATTACTCTTTACTTGTGTTTGCAACTATTTGTTTGCTGTTTGCGATATATCATGGATTGATCGGCGAGCGTTCACTCTTACTCTTTTTCCCTAAACTTTCGTTCATAGTGCTCTACAAAGTAAAGGATATAAGCTCCATCTCCTGCTTTATTGTGCTCGCAATATTTTTTTACCAAATGCACAAAAGCATAATATCTTTAAAATTTACTCAAGCCATAACGATTGTTTTAGGCAGCTTTATAATTCTGGTCGCCATCCTGCCGATTCGTTCTTACACGGTCATTTATCCGTATGTGATTATTTTATATGAGCTGATGTTAATTTGGATGTTATGTAGAGTGGCCACCCTGTATATCAGAAGCGCAGAAGTAAATAGAATCAAATTGCTGCTGATGTTTATGGCGATTCTAGCTATTAATCTATATTCCATAGACATTATTTTGTTTGCTCTTTCTATAAAAGAGAACCTTTGGCTCGGGCAGTTTTACATTGTGGCTTTTAATATCATCATGATCGTGCTGATTGTTCTACGTTTTTTTGAAGCCTATCATACCATAGACGAGATGAAAAACCAGCTGATCGGGCTGGATAAAATTAAAGATGAATTCCTTTCCAACACCTCACATGAACTAAAAACACCTCTAAATGCCATAGTGAACATTACAGCTACGCTGCTGGATGGGGTTGAGGGTCCAGTTAATGAAAAACAAGCGCAGAATCTAGCGATCGTCATAGGGAGCGGCAGAAGATTAACACATATGGTAAATGAACTACTTGATTATTCCAAAATGAAGTATGGAGACATCACATTATACAAAAGCAACCTGGATTTGAAAGCCGTTGTTGATTCCGTCATTGGTATTCATTCTTTTTTGCTCGGAGAAAAGTCGATCCTGCTCGTTAACAGAGTCGCTTCGAATTTCCCTATGGTGAATGCAGATGGAAATCGTCTGATTCAAATTTTCCACAACTTGGTTGATAATGCGATTAAATTTACGGAACAGGGTGAAATAGAGATTAGTGCCAGAGTTATTCAGGAGTGGGTGGAAGTACGTGTGGCAGACACAGGTTTGGGTATCTCACCGGATATGCAGGAGCGTATTTTCAAAGCTTTTGAGCAGGTGGATGAGGCGGAGATCCATAGTCATGGTGGAACAGGGCTCGGATTAAGTATTACTAAGAAGCTAGTAGAACTGCATGGTGGGAACATAGCTGTGGAATCTACAGTGGAAAAAGGTTCGGTGTTTATTTTTACACTTCCACGGTGGGATAAAGCGGTTAAGCCAATCTCGAGGCCAACCCTTAAGGCGGCACATTCTTATAAAGAATTAAGTTTCTCCCATGGTAGTTATCCCCTTTATATCAAAGGCGAGATCAATGAGCCCATTTTAGTAGTGGACGATGATTTTGCCAATCTGCAATCTATGATCAATCTGTTTAAGCTAGAGAAATATTCTATTGTGGTTGTCAATCGCGGGCAGATGGCACTTGAGGAGCTAGCGAAAAACACAGACTTTTTTCTGGTGGTACTGGATATTACCATGCCGGACATTTCGGGTTACGAGGTTCTGCAAAAGATTAGAGAGAGATTTACTCCTTTTGAACTGCCTGTGTTAATGCTGACGGCCAAGAACAGGGTGAGCGATATGAAGATGTCCATGGATAACGGTGCAAATGACTATGTGGGAAAACCTTTTGAAGCTGAAGAGCTAATGGCACGTGTTAAAAGTCTGACCCGATTGAGAGCTTCCGTGAAGACTGCCAAAGACGCCGAAATTGCTTTTTTACGATCCCAGATCAAACCTCATTTCTTATACAATGCTCTGAATTCAATTGCTGAACTATGTGTGGAGGAACCTGAGAAGGCCGAAGAGTTGACACTGCAGCTGTCACAGTATTTGCGAAGCAGCTTTGATTTCAAACAACTGGATTCACTAACGAGTCTGGAGAATGAGCTTGAGCTGGTAGAGGCTTATATCAATATTGAAAAAGCACGCTTCGGTGCCAGATTAAATGTGGAATATGATGTGAGAGTGAATACGGATTACCGGATTCCTCCGCTGATTCTACAGCCTTTGGTCGAAAATGCAATAAGGCATGGCCTAATGTCCAATTTGCGGGGTGGCACGGTAATTATATCTGTAAAAGAATTAGAGAATTCTGTGATTAGCTTTATTGTGGAGGATAATGGATCTGGAATGAGTGAGCATAAATTGAAAAAAGTAATGCAGTCAGATGTAGATAAAAGAGGGGTGGGGCTGTGGAATATCAGTCAGCGCATCAAGCTATTATATGGAAAAAATATTCATATTCAAAGTGCTGAAGGATTAGGCACAACGGTATCTTTTGAAATTCCAATACAGCAGCTTAAGCGGATGGGAGGTTGAGGCATGCTGCGAGCGATTATTGTAGATGATGAGGAGTTATCGGTAAAACGCCTGAAGCGGATCTTATCGCAGAGCGGAGAGATTGATGTCTATGAGACGTTTTTGAATCCTGCGGAAGCCTATGCTTTTGCGAAGGCCAATCCGATAGATGTAGCTTTTTTAGATATTTCTATGCCTGAGACGAATGGGATGAAGTTTTCTAGCCTTTTGCATGAATTGGATGAATCGATAGATGTGGTTTTTGTAACCGGATTTGATGAGTATGCGCTGCAGGCTTTTGACCTGAGTGCAGTGGATTATCTTTTGAAGCCTGTAACTGCGGAGCGGTTGTCTAAGACGTTAGAGAAACTCAAAAAAATAAATCGAAATACAACGGCTGAGCCTACGTTAGAAGTTTTTTTATTTAATGGTTTAAAAGTGTACCGCAGAACGCAGAACAGAGAGCTAATCAAGCTGAGAAGTCCAAAAACAGAAGAATTATTTGCTTTTCTGGTTAGTAAAGGGACGGTTAGCCGGGAGGAAATTATCGACACGTTGTGGAGCGGATTGGAGCCTGAAAAAGCATGGAAGAATCTGAACTCGACGCTGTATTATATTCGAAAAGCAATCGGCGCCAATTATATAAAAGCTAGCAGGAATGAAATTCATGTAGTAGAAAGCAGCATTTATTGTGATCTGTATGAATTTGAGCGATTGTTAAAGCAAATCAGGCAAACCTCTGAAAGACATGTTGAATGGATGATTCAAGCAGAAGTTTTATACACAGGAGCATTACTCAAAGGAAAAGCCTATGAATGGGCCAGTGGCAGGACGCGCAGACTCGAGCATGAATATATAGGATTGCTGGAGCTGGCTGCAAGATTTCATTTGGAGCAGAATCAGCAGCAGCAAGCACTGCATTATTTTGGAGAAATATTAAAATTAGATTCCTTGCGAGAGGACATCTATCATGAAATCATCAACTTATTAATTGAATTAGGGCGAATGAATGAAGCACAGCGGAAATTTGGTCAATTGGAAGAGATGCTGCAGCAAGAGCTTGGAACAACACCCGATCCTAAACTTAAAGCGTTAATGAAACAGAAGTTATTGTAATGGAAGGAACCTTCGAAAGGATGGCTATCGAGGGTTCTTTTTTTGTTTATTTTTTGTTTATCTTAATTTTGTATAATACTCTCGATTATTGTCGAATTAAGGACATGATTTATGCTAGAGGGGGAAATAGAGTTTGAAGCCATCATTTATGAAAATAGGCATTAGTATTTCGTTATGTACTGGACTTGTGGTGCAGGGGGTAGGTCCTATGCAATCTCCAATCATAAGTGCAAAAGCTAGTTTCGGTTGGATCGAGAATAGCCCAGCTATAATAACGTCGATCAATGAAGATGACTATTCCAACGCAGGAGTTGAGGTAGCCAGCTTTTTGACAGGAAAAGTATCGGATCCAGCGTCAACAGGGATTGCTGTAGTAGCTTTAGATAATACCAAAGGGGCCTGGCAGTATTACAACACGGTGGGACGAATTTGGTATAATATCGAGCCGGTGTCGAACAGTAATGCTTTTCTGCTGCTGAAATCGGAGAAAATCCGTTTTGTCCCGGCGAAAGACTGGAACGGAACGGCATCCATTAGCTTTAAGCTATGGGATACAACAGCATCCGGTTATCAAAATTATCAAAAAAATGCGAATACCACAGTATCTGCCGCGTTCAGCTCAGATCCGGGTATAGCCGTAATTACTGTAAATCCAGTGAACGATGCACCTTATCTGACAGAACTAAATGGTGGGGACTATCTTAGTTTTGACGGTAACGGGGATTATGTGACCTTCCCGGATCAACGGATTTATGGGAATTCTTTTACAGTTGAAGGATTTTTGAAGGTAGATGCTTTTCAGACATGGATGAGATTTTTTGAATCATCGATCGCAGAGCAGAACCACAATATTTTTGTGGGTTTTAACGGCAAACGGATGAATTTCACTGCCTACACTAATAAGGGAGATATTAATGTCACTGAGGATTTCCCGATTTCTAAATGGGTTCATGTCGCGATTGTTTATGATCACAGTCAGAAAAAGGGACGGATTTATTGGGATGGTGTACTTAAGGCAGAAGGGGCCATGGATTTAAGTACAGTAGGAAACGTTGCACGTCCGAATAACTGGCTTGGAAAAAGCACGTGGAGACAGGACGGAGATTATAACGGTGGAATGAGAGACGTGAGGTTCTGGAGTAAAGCCAAGACCCAAAGTGATATTGTTCGAGAAATGAATGTCGACTTGACAGGCTCGGAACCTAATCTGGCTTTAAACTATAAATTAGCGAATAGCAATGATGGGAATGTCGCTATTAATACCTCTGGTCTTCCCCTTAAGAACGGCACAATTACTGGGGCAACCTGGAAGCAGGACACAGGTTTTATGGGGAATACTACAACCGATAAAAACAAGTCGGTCTCACGATCCTTTAAGGTCCTCGATGTGGATGGAGATGACCTACAAGTATCAGCTACTTCCTCGAATACGCTCTTAATTCCGAATAATGGACTGAAAATAAGTGGAAGTGGTGAGCAACGAACTTTAGAAATAACACCCGCAGCGAATGCTTTTGGCACCAGTGTGATTTCTGTTAAGGTAAGTGATGGAGCATTAAGCAACACCTACACTTTTAATGTGACCGTAAACAATACGGGGGATGTAATCGTAACCGGAGTGACCCTGGATAAACCATCACTCAGTTTAACGGAAGGAGAAGTAGGAGACACGCTTAGTGCCGTAATAGCACCTGCTAATGCCACGAACAAAACAGTAAATTGGAGCTCTAGTGATGAGACTGTTGCAACCGTTGTGAACGGAGTAGTAACTCCGGTTGGAGAGGGGACAGCAGTTATTACGGTAACGACTACTGATGGAAGTTTTACTGCTTCGTCTGTAGTAAATGTGAGTGCCCCAATCCCGCCCGTTGTGGATGTAACTGGAGTGAAGCTAGATCAGGAGACACTGAATTTAACAGCTGGTGAAGCTGATGGACTCCTAAAAGCAACAATAGAGCCTGCCAATGCAACGGATAAAGACGTGATCTGGAGCTCGAGCGATGAAACAGTCGCGACCGTTGTGAACGGAGTAGTAACTCCGGTTGGAGAGGGGACAGCAGTTATTACGGTAACGACTACTGATGGAAGTTTTACTGCTTCGTCTGTAGTAAATGTGAGTGCCCCAATCCCGCCCGTTGTGGATGTAACTGGAGTGAAGCTAGATCAGGAGACACTAGATTTAACAGCTGGTGAAGCTGATGGACTCCTCAAAGCAACAATAGAGCCTGCCAATGCAACGGATAAAGACGTGATCTGGAGCTCTAGTGATGAGACAGTTGCAACCGTTGTGAACGGTGTGGTAACTCCGGTTGGAGAGGGGACAGCAGTTATTACGGTAACGACTACTGATGGAAGTTTTACAGCTTCGTCTGTAGTAAATGTGAGTGCCCCAATCCCGCCCGTTGTGGATGTAACTGGAGTGAAGCTAGATCAGGAGACACTGAATTTAACAGCTGGTGAAGCTGATGGAATTCTAAAAGCAACAATAGAGCCTGCGAATGCAACGGATAAAGACGTGATCTGGAGCTCGAGCGATGAAACAGTCGCGACCGTTGTGAACGGAGTAGTAACTCCGGTTGGAGAGGGGACAGCAGTTATTACGGTAACGACGAAAGATGGAAGTTTTACAGCTACAACCACAGTTAATGTAGCCGCTCCTAAGCCACCTGACGTTATCGTAACTGGGGTGACTTTAGACCAGACAGAACTTAACTTAACGGTGGGTGAAGGCGAGGGAACTCTACAAGCGACAGTAGCACCTGCTAATGCAACAAATAAAGGTATGATCTGGAGCTCGAGCGATGAGACAGTAGCTAAGGTTGTTTATGGAGTAGTAACGCCGATTGGTGAAGGAACAGCCATCATAACGGTAACGACGAAAGATGGTAGTTATACGGCTTCTACAACCGTTACTGTGAAGGCACCTGTTAAACCAGTTACAGCACCTGGAATTCCAACATCCGTAACTGCAACAGCAGAAAATGGTCAAGCAATCATCACCTTTATCCCGCCGGTGAACGATGGAGGCAGCGAAATCACAGGATATATTGTAACTGCTAATCCGGGAGGTTTGACGGTTACAGGAACTGGAAGTCCTCTGACAATCAGTGGTTTGACGAATGGAACAAGCTATACCTTCACGGTACAGGCAATCAATAAAGCTGGCATCAGCGAATCCTCTGCTGAGTCCAATGCAGTTGTTCCTAGCACTCCATCTGGTGGTGATGTTGTTGTTCCGTCGCAACCAACCCCATCACCAACTCCGGCACCTGTGGTAAATGCTGCTTCCATTCTAATCAATGGTAAAGCGGAAATAGTGGGAACCGCAACGAATGGTAAACGGAATGAGCAAACGTTAACCACCATTGTGTTAGATCAGAAGAAGCTAGAGGACAAGCTCGCCACTGAAGGTAAAGGTACGGTAGTTTCTATCGGTGCAAATAGTAAATCTGATGTTATAGTTGGCGAACTAAACGGACAAATGGTTAAAAATATGCAGGGTAATCAAGCGATTCTTGAGATTAAAGCGGGAAATGCGACATTTACACTGCCTGCTCAACAAATTAATATTGACGCTTTGAACGAGCAAATCGGCAAGTCGGTAGCTTTGCAAGATATTAAGATACAGATTGAAATTAGTGCTCCTACAGCCGATAAAGTTAAAGCTTTAGAATCAGCTGCGCAAAAAGGATCCTTCTCATTAGTTTCCGCGCCAGTTAATTTTACGGCTAGAGGTATCTACGGAGATAAGAGTATTGAACTTTCCCAATTCAATACGTATGTTAAACGTACCATAGCCATTCCTGAAGGGATGGACCCGAACAAGATTACAACTGGAGTGTACGTTGATTCCGAAGGTTCGGTACACCATGTTCCTACTAAAGTGGTTGTAATTGATGGCAAATATTTTGCTACTATCAACAGCCTAAGCGGAGGTACTTACTCCGTAATCTGGCATCCGCTTGAATTTAGTGATGTAGCTAATCACTGGGCAAAAGAGGCAGTGAACGATATGGGCTCCCGATTAGTCATTGAGGGAACAGGTAGTGGTCAATTTACTCCGGATCAAGCCATTACCCGTGCAGAGTTTGCGGCGATTGTTGTACGCGGTCTGGGACTTGAGATGGAACAAGCTGCAACACCATTCTCAGATGTAAAGACCACGGATTGGTATAACAGTGCGATCAACACGGCATTTACTTATCAATTAATCAATGGTTTTGAAGATGGCATGTTCCGCCCTGATGAACATATTACCCGTGAACAAGCGATGTTGATTATTGCTAAAGCGATGAAAATTACAGCGCTACAGACTAAGCTTTCTGTTCAATCGGCTGACGTTTTGTTAGCTCCATTTACAGATAGTAGTGAGGTTTCTAACTGGGCAATCAGTGGAGTTACTGACACTTTGCAGGCAGGCATTATCATGGGAAGAAGCAGTAAAGGGCTTGCTCCGAAAGATGATATGACCAGAGCTGAGGTTGCAGAGATCGTGAAGCGGCTACTTGAAAAGTCGGATTTAATCTAATCTACTGAGCTCCAGAATTGTGATCATTAGAGGATTCGTTCAAAGAACATTGAACGAATCCTCTTTTCTTTTTATGGCTTAGCTCGTTTATACGATAATTAATCATTAATGATGTATTTCAGACAGCACAATCAGGCCATGCAGAACGGCTGAAAGAAATCCTGAAAGCTCATCCGCACCTTGCGAATATAGAGAATAATATATTCGATAGTGATGGTTATACTTCCTTACATTCTGCTGCTTTTCATACGGATAATGTAGAAATAATAGAGTTGTAAATCGAACATGGCGCCGACATTTCTGCTAAAATAAAAAGTGGTGAATCTGCATGGTCGGTTGCGATTAAGCAGAGTAATCATAATGTTGCAGCAATTCTTCGCGGAAAAGGAGTAGTCTTGAATGAAAATCACAGTGGATGATAAGAATGATTCAACGGTAGCTATAATCTCTGGTGAGGAGATCATAATCAATAATGTAAGGGATGCCTTAGACTTAATGATGAATGTGAAATACCAAGGATGCGATAAAATGCTTCTGAGGAAGGAACAGATTACGGATGATTTTTTCGAGCTAAAGTCTGGAGTTGCTGGTGAGATTGCACAAAAATATACAAACTATCAGATGAGAGTTGCTATCGTAGGAGAATTTACAAGCTATAACAGCAAAAGTCTGAATGATTTTATTTACGAATGCAATCAAGGCGATAAAATGTTGTTCAAAAGTACTGAAGCTGAGGCTTTAGCGGCCCTACATTTATGCAAATCGTGGAGATGATCCAGAGAGGAGTTATATCATGGATGAAAGTAAAATCACATATGAATCGATCGATGCCTATATTTCCGGGTTTTCGCTTGAGGTTCAGGAAATCCTTAATACGTTAAGAAAGGTGATAAAAGAGGCGGCACCGGAAGCAGAGGAAAAAATAAGCTATCAGATGCCTACTTTTGCATTACACGGAAATTTGGTGCATTTCGCTGCTTATCCCAAGCATATTGGATTCTATCCAACTCCAAGTGGAATTAATGCTTTTAAAGATGAATTATCAGGCTATAAAGGTGCTAAAGGTTCCGTTCAATTCCCTATTGATAAGCCTATGCCTTATGAATTAATTAGCAAGATTGTAACCTTCCGAGTCGCTGAGAATCTAAAAAAAGTTGAAGCAAAATAAGGTCTCTACTGGTATGAAATAGAGAGGTCCATCTGGTCAGGGCTGGAAGTGTGCATCCATTGTTGATGTTCTTCTTGATGCTGGTGAACATTGGATCCACTTCCGAGGCACTCCTGCCTCTTTTTCCTCATTTCGGACGTCGTACAAACGCCAGTATGATATCCTGGGCATAGTCCCCGAACCCACTTCCGAACAGATTTAGTCCTCGTTTATTGAGTGCATCCTCCCGGATTTCAAAACGTACACGAATAGGTTCATTAAACGCCAGCTTTAAAGAGCTGATTGTAGTCGGAGATGAGAGAGAACCATTACAGCTGCTGCCCGATTCCGAGACACTCCATGTAGTAAGAGCTCCATATTCAGTTCCACTTCTCCAACGTTCAGGGGTCAGTTTCCCTTTGCGGTTCCCGAAATCGGAGGGACAGGTCCAAGTCCCGACTAACTGGTCATTGATGGATAAGCTGATATCACTGGCCCAATCCTCTCGAAATGAAGGGGCTTCTGAGCATACTTCTGCCGAAATGCGGATTTCGTCCAACTCGACGCCTGGAGGCAGGGGGTTGGCAAAATAGTATTCGACATAACCGGCTTCTGCGAACCATAAGAGAGAGGCATCGACTCGTTCAGGCATGTAGAATGCTCTTGGATCATCCTGGGAGCCAATGACGCCACCATCTTTTCCGGCCATCCCGCAGGACGGTTGTATGGAGCAGTGGGAGAACATTCCGATGGGCATATGTATTTCCTCAGTTTGATGCAGCCCATCCCCTAGCTTTGAAGGGAGATCGAGTTGAATAGAGCGACAGGTGACCGCACAGATTTTTTCGCGATTTGCTCCTTGTGTAGACGAGATAAGATTAACCTGTTCTAACGTCTGCACATTGATAGATATCGTTGGCTGAGCTACACCTAACGTCTCAGCTAATTGACTGACACTCATAGGCTTCTCTCCAAGGGCTTCAAGAATGCGGACGCGGACGTCACCAGACAGTGCTTTAGCTACATCTAAAATGCGTGACGCGGGATAACGTATCGTTTCTTGTGAAATATCATTCATCATATTTGTTCCTTTTCGTATAGGATGGGTTGAGGTTATTGTACAATGAAGATCGAGTATTGTAAAATCATAATAAACATTGCGAAAAACATATACTGGTGCTAAAATGGGCTCAACTTCTTATTTTGAAAGGCTGTGCTCGCCATATGACAACTTCTATATTAGCTTCTGAGACACTTGCGATTCCTCGTTCTGAACACCCTCATCCACATTGGCAACGTCATGAATGGATGAATTTGAATGGGCAATGGTCATTTAAGTTTGATCCGAACAATGAAGGTATGAAGGCGTTATGGTACTCCAATCCTGAAATCGCTTACGACTCAATGATCACTGTACCTTTTTCTTGGGTAAGTCCCTTATCCGGAATTGGCTGCGATCAACAAGGAATAGGCTGGTATCGCCGCACCGTGAATGGGCAGGCTGTTGACCAACAAACACGATTGTTTTTACGTTTTGGGGCAGTAGATTATTCATGTGATGTGTGGATAAATGGAGAACATGTAGGTTCACATCAAGGTGGATATGGTTCATTTGAATTTGATATTACACCTTACTGGGCAGCTAATTGTGAGAATAATATTGTCGTAAGAGCTGAGGATTTCGATCATGCTTATCAAGCGCGGGGCAAACAAGGATATGGAGAAATCCGTGGAATATGGCAGCCTGTATGGCTTGAAGCACGTCCCGAAACTTATATGAAAGATGCAAAGTTTGTGACCCGTATAGATGGACAGGTGAAGGTAACTACAAGAATAATTGCGCATGAAACGGGTTCGGCAGAGTTTACGCTGCAATTCGCTGATCATTCTGTTGTTCATACAGAGAAGCTGCAGCTTATAGCAGGGGTGAACGAATGTAAGCTGTCTATCGATGTTCCCAATCCGCATTTGTGGAGTCCAGAAAATCCTTATTTATATGAAGGTGAATTGCAGCTTAGTGGATCGTTTGGTACAGATACAGTCAGCACTTATTTCGGAATTCGCGAAATTCAGACTGCCCGCTTTGAAGATCGTGATTATCGGTGGATCACCTTAAATGGTAAGCCGATATATTTGAACGGTACTCTTGATCAGTCCTATCACAAGACAGGGTTTTTCACCTATCCAACGGATGAAGATATGCGGGATGAAATTTATCTAATGAAACGTTTAGGGCTAAACATGGTGCGAATTCATATCAAGCCCGAAGAACCCCGTAAGCTGTATTGGGCGGATAAGCTTGGCATTCTTGTTATGGAAGATATGCCTTGTTTCTGGGGTAATCCGGATGACAAGGCCAGAGCCTCCTATGAGAGTGAAGCCCTTGAGGTGATTGAACGAGATTATAATCATCCATCTATTTTTTCGTGGGTTATGTTCAACGAGACCTGGGGTTTGAAGACAGATGCTCAGGAGGCTAGCCTCACAAGTGATGTACAGCAGCAGAGTAGTTATCTTAAAGAGACACAGGAATGGGTGCGGGAGAAATATCGCTGGGCGAAGCAGCTTGATCCGACTAGAATTGTTGAGGATAACTCGCCGTGTAATTATGATCATGTGGAATCGGATATTAATACATGGCACTTTTACATTAATGGTTACGAGCAGCTGCAAGCCCACTTAAATGAGGTTGTAGATAAAACATTTCCGGGATCGGAGTTTAACTGTATTGGCGGCAACGTACAGTCTGATGCCCCTCTAATGAACAGCGAATGCGGTAATGTGTGGGGGATAGAAGGTGGTGCAGGGGACAGTGATTTGGCATGGCATTACCGCTATATGATGAATGAATTCCGGCGGCATGATAAGCTATGTGGATTCGTATTTACTGAATTCCGTGATGTTACGAATGAGTTCAATGGTTATTACCGGCTAGACGGGAGCGATAAGGATTTTGGATATGGGGATTTTGTTCCCGGGATGACGATTGCGGATCTGCATTCCCCAGATTTTATCGTGATAGATGCTCCTCCATGCCAGACAGTAGAAGCAGGGCAGAGTGTTAAAGTACCTTTGCTAGGTTCCAGCTTCGCGGACAGCTATCACGGTCATAATTTGAAGCTGAAATGGGAACTGTGGTACGACAATTTGGGGACTCGGGTCACTGCGCAAAGTGGACATATGTCTGTGAAATGGGATAACTTTGGAAACACTATACTTCCTTCTTTGAACATTACAATGCCTGGTCAGGAGGCGGCTGCAATACTTGCTGTTTCTCTGATTAATGAGAAGGGTGAAGCGATCACGCGGAATTTCATTACTTTTGATGTAAGAGGCGGTAATAACACTGTATTGTTTAAAGGTGAAGGAGAATTTATTCAAATTCCAGTGGGAGCTTATACCGATCATAACTTTAAGCATCAATGGGATGCTATCCAAGGATCTAAGATCAATGGTGCTGGGCAAGGTCAGTATGTATACGAGGTTACACTGCCAGATGCAGCAGATAAATCAATGATTGGTGAGATCGAAATCATGTTCGAAGCAAGTGCTAAACGATTGCTGGCGCGGCATGTTGAAGGTACGAAGCTTAATGATATGGGCCTTGATCTTATGCATGGGGCAGATGCGAGGGTGGAATATAATCCGAATACGTATTATATGACGGATGAAGAGCGTCATCCTTCCCGAGTGAACGTTCTGGTGGATGGGCACCGGATTGGTTCTTTCTATTTACCGGATGATCCGGCTGATAGCAGAGGGATTTTGTCTTGGCATTATCAGCCAATAGCGAATAAGCTGGATGAGGCTGGATCTTACGGCTACCTATGCAAGGCAAGTGTACCGGGACAGTTAGCAGCGAAGCTGGATCGCAATCGTGTTTTCCGTTTGGAGCTGCAAGCAGAGGACGGCGGGTTAGCTTTGTATGGCCGTAATGCAGGTCGTTATCCACTGGACTTGTTGATTCGTTATCGCTAAATAACCTTAATATGAAAATAAAGCAATCCCAGCTAAGAAGCAGGGATTGCTTTTTTATCGGTACTGCAAGGTATTATTAAAGTTCTTTATCATTAATGCTGTTTAACCAGCTTTCAATCTCTCCAATGACCGAACTAATGCAGCCATCTTCAAAAGGTGAAGTCAGGCCCGCAAGTTCAACCAGCTTGATAAAGGATTTGCTTCCTCCAGCTTGACATAATTCTAAATAATCACTCCAAGCGGATTTAAAATCTTCATTTGAACGTTTCCAGAACTGGAAGGCACATAGCTGTGCTAGTGTATAGTCAATGTAATAGAACGGGGAGGCGAAGATATGGCCTTGCTTATGCCAAAATCCACCCTGTTCCAGATAAGCATTACCTTCATAATTACGGTGCGGCAAATATTTTTTCTCGATTTCTCGCCATGCTTGCTTACGTTCAGCAGGGGTTGCTTCAGGATTGCTGTAAACAAAATGCTGGAATTCATCTACAGTAACTCCGTAAGGAATAAACTGAAGGCTATCTGCCAAATGATTGAAACGGTATTTGTCTGCATCCTCTTCAAAGAACAATTCCATCCATGGCCAAGCAAAAAACTCCATGCTCATGGAATGGATCTCACAGGCTTCATAAGTAGGAAAAGCATATTCAGGTACATTAATATTTCGGCTTTCATACACCTGGAAGGCATGCCCCACTTCATGGGTCAAGACATCAATATCCCCTGAGGTTCCATTGAAATTTGAGAAGATAAAAGGTGCTTGGTATTGGCTGAAGTAAGTACAATAGCCACCGCCTTGCTTACCTTTTTTACTTACTAAATCCACTAGATTGTTATCCAACATAAAAGTAAAAAATTCATCAGTTTCCGGAGAGAGCTCTTTGTACATCTTGGATCCGTTAGCTACAATCCAGTCAGGATCTCCTTTAGGAGTGGCATTGCCAGTCTTGAAGCTGAAGTTCTCGTCATAAAACTTCAAGGCATCCAGACCTAGGCGTTCAGTCTGCCGTTTCTTAAGCTGTTGGGAGACGGGTACGATATGCTCCAGAACTTGTTTCCGGAAGTTGGCTACCATGTCGGCGTTATAATCGGTACGCATCATCCGGTCATAACCTAGCTCAACAAAGTTGCTGTAACCAAGCTTTTTAGCAATGCGGTCACGGACTTTAACTAGCTCGTCATAGATTCGATCAAAGTCACTCTCATGTTCAGACATAAAATCATATCTGGCTTGTGAAGCACGTTTGCGCATATCGCGATCCGTGGACAATTCAAAAGGAGTAAGCTGAGTCAGTGTCCGTTCTTCGCCTTCGAATGGAATCTTGGCGGACGCGATAAGCTGAGCGTATTCTGTAGAGAGTTTGTTCTCCAATTGTAAATCTTCGATGACTTCTGGACTAAAAGTACGCAGAGCTACTTCTGCAAGCTGAAGCAGCTGCGTGCCCCATTCTTGTTCGAATTCGGCTCTGTATTTGGAATTGACGAGTGCTTTGTAGTAGTCCGTTATGTATTCCTGAACGATAGGGCCAATCTCGTCCATGAATTCCTGTTCAGTCTTGTAGAATTCATCTGTTGTATTGATCGAATGGCGAACGCTAACCAATGTCTGCAGGGTATCAAACTCATTGCGAAGCTTGTTAATAGCGGTAACGGAAGCCTTTTGCACTTCTAATGGCTCGGTGTCATTGAGATCTTTAAGCAGGTTGTTAAAATCCTGTTTGAACTTCTCTACATCCGGGCGCTCATAGCGATAATCATTAAATTTCATTAACTATTCAACTTCCTTTCTATACCAGATAGTCTCTATTATATATTCTGAACAGCAATTTACGATAGACCTGTGTTAGCTGTTTTTAAATAAAAAAAGAACAAATGGACAAAAGTGTAAAAACTTGTTGGATGAAATACGGTTTGATATTATCTAAGAATATAGTAGAAATGATATTTATAGCGATTACTTAGCCTTTAGATAACCCGCATTCACTGCATACGGGTTATCTAAGTTTATATACGAAGTTTTGTATTTTTTCACTTTACATCCTTCCTCCCTCTTTTTTTGCTGTAGCCGCACAACTGTCGACAAACTTAATATATCATGATATACTATTATGTATAAGATGAAAAAAATAGAGTCAGGAGATAACGAAAGTCATGAGTGAGACAACATCATCCAAACCGATGTATGAAAAAATATTTGATGAAGTGAAGCAACTTATCGTTAATAAATCCTATGGACAAGGGGAACGGGTTCCCTCAGAGAAAGAACTGGCTGAAGCCTATAATGTTAGTCGGATTACGAGTAAAAAAGCTCTGGAAATGCTCGCCGCGGAACAATTAATTGTGAGAAAACCGGGGAGAGGTTCATTTGTGGCAGATCCAGCAGTCGATTACATGGAATCAGCGATATCTCCGGGGACGGTCTCCGACGGAACTGTTTTCAATTCCTTTAACCATGAGGAAAAGACGATCGGTCTGGTTATTACCGACTTTGGCAACAGCTATGGCACAGGCTTAATTTATGGCATGGAGCAGGCTTCACGTGATAATGATTGTTTTCTGGTTTTAAGAAGAACGTTTGGGGTGCCGGAGAACGAAGAGAAATCTATTCAGAAGTTGCTCAGCTTAGGTGTAGATGGTCTGATCATTTTTCCGGCTCAAGGCGAATTTTTTAATGCGGAGATTCTAAAATTGGTGATAGGGCGGTTCCCGCTAGTTTTGGTAGATCGCCATTTAAAAGGAGTGGCAGCAGCATCGATCAGTACTGATAATATGCAGGCTGCACTCAAAGGTACGGAGTATTTATTTGATCTCGGGCATACTCATATCTCCTTTCTCTCTCCACCTCCAGCGGATACCACAGCTCTTGAAGAGCGGGTAGAGGGATTTATTCAAGCGCATGCGGAACGGGGAATAGCTGTAGACAAGGGATTGTGGGTCAGCGATTTGACCTCAACACTACCGGATTCCTTCAACGATGAGAATATTGAACATGACATTTCGCGGCTAATTTCTCATTTGCAAAAGAATCCAACAATAACGGCGCTTTTTGCTGTGGAATATAATATTGCGCTGCTGGCTAGAACTGCGGTCCAACGACTTGGGCTACGAATTCCAGAAGATATTTCGATCATTTGCTTTGATAGTCCGCCAACTCCACTTGGTTCGGGTTATGCATTTACCCATTTACGGCAAAATGAAGAAGAGATGGGGCGGCTTGCAGTAGAAAATGTATTGCGAATTATGAACGGGCAGAGTGTGTCCAATAAGATAATGCTGGAAGCTCAGTTGATTTCTGGTGAATCCACAAGCTCCGCTAAACAATCTATCTCTAAATAGAATTTTGGCTTATTCTCCAAATTAAACATATATTAGTTGTTATAAAAACCTATCCTTTTGGATGGGTTTTTTTATTTGTTTTAGATATGTATTTATCATTATAGATGTATTGATATATTATTATAATAAAATAAACATATTGACATACTAATTACATGACAATATACTAATCAATGAAAGCGCTTCAAAGTTAAAAGGAAAAAGGGGGTATTATAACTGAAAGCAACTAGAGAAATACCCGAGTCGATGCATAAACTGGCATCTAGCGTAAAAGCACAGCTGAGTGATCGCCCGAAATTAGCCGAAATGTTCGAGAAATGTATGGCCAACACCTGGAACACAACCTTAAAACGAATGCCAAACGGAAGCACTTTTGTTATTACCGGAGATATTCCAGCGATGTGGCTACGGGATTCCGCCGCACAGGTCAGACCTTTCCTAATCCTTGCCTCCGAAGATGAAGAAATTGCAGACATGATTGAGGGACTTGTACGTAGACAATTTACTTACATCCAGCTTGATCCGTATGCTAACGCATTCAATGAAGAAGAAAGTGGGCATGGCCACCAAGAGGATCTGACGGAGATGAGCCCGGGAGTCTGGGAAAGAAAATATGAAATTGATTCGTTATGTTATCCAATCCAACTGAGTTATCTGCTCTGGAAGAATTCGGGCCGTACTAGTCAGTTTAATGAGTCGTTTGTAACAGGCGTAGAAAGAATCATAACATTATGGACTACCGAACAGAACCATGAGCGCGATTCAAAATATCTTTTTCAACGGATGAACTGTCCGCCCACGGATACGTTAGCTCGAGAAGGCAAAGGGACGTTGACGGCTTATACCGGAATGACTTGGTCTGGATTTCGTCCTAGTGATGATGCCTGTGAATATGGGTATTTGGTTCCGGCCAATATGTTCGCGGTGGTTGTTTTACGATATGTGTGTGAAATTGCCCGTGAGATTTTAGGTGATCAGGAGCTGGAAAAGAAAGCTAGAAAACTATCTGACCAGCTTAATAAGGGAATAAGTGAGTATGGAATTGTAGAACATCCAGAGTTTGGAGCGGTCTATGCCTATGAAGTAGATGGTCTGGGACAGGTGAATTTTATGGATGATGCAAATGTACCTAGTCTACTCTCTATCCCTTATTTGGGTTATGTGACTGCTGATGATCCTATTTATAAAAATACCCGTGAACTTATTTTAAGTAGCACTAATCCTTATTTTTTCGCAGGAAAAGCGGCTGCTGGCATTGGAAGTCCGCATACGCCAAATCGGTATATCTGGCCCATAGCTTTAGCGATGCAGGGAATGACATCTACCCGCTTTGAGGAACAGGAAGCCTTACTTCATCTGCTGGAGAAGACGGATGCAGGAACTGGATTTATGCATGAAGGGTTTCATGTGGATAATCCTGATGAATTTACACGTCCATGGTTCTCTTGGGCAAACATGATGTTCTGTGAGCTTGTACTCATGCGCTGTGGTAAGCAGATTAAGCGCGGTTGAGACCAACAAGGTTTGAATAATCGACTCTAAAGGGGATAGAGAACATGAAAAAATGGCTGGTTACCTCAATTGTTTTGGTAATGACTACTGCACTTGCTGCGGGCTGCGGTGGTAATAACGGATCTGCGGACAAAGAGACCGGAAACACAAGCAAAGCTGGGAGCAGCACCGGGAAAAAGACAGAGCTTACCTTCTGGGGAGATTGGGGCGGTGAGGGGCAGAAGCAATTCGAGACCATGGTGGATGCTTTTAATAAATCGCAGGATAAAATTCACGTAAAATATGTGCTGCAACAGGATATGATCACGAAATTCCTAACTTCTGCGACCAATGGCGGCACTCCTGATGTACTGTTTTGGGACCGTTGGAGAACTTCGCTATATGCCCCGAAAAATGTACTGCATCCGTTGGATGAATACTTAACGCGTGACGGTATTTCCGAAGATGATTTCTACAGTGAATCCCTACGGGAGCTTTCATACGATGACAAATTATATGGGCTGCCGCTTACAGTAGATGCCCGTGCTCTTTTCTATAATAAGAAGCTGCTCGCAGAGGCAGGACTTCAGCCTCCAACAACTTGGGATGAGCTAGAGGCAGCGGCTACGAAGCTAACGAAATGGAATGGCAATAAATTGGAGACTGCAGGTTTTTCTATGGGGGATTTGGGACTTTTTAATATGTATCTCCAACAGGCTGGCGGCACCATGCTTACAGAGGATGGAAAGACCAATTTTAATAATGAGCAGGGCAAGCAGGTGCTTGAGTTCTGGGATCGCCTAATGAACAAGGACAAAGTGTATAAAGTAGGGTTCGAACTTGGACTTGGTGAAGGGCAAGATGCTTTTGTCACAGGTAAAGTGGCTATGCTGTATTCCGGTCCGTGGATGCTCAGCACCTATAACAAATATGGTAAAGACCTGGATTATGGAATCGTTCCTCCTCCAGCCGGACCAAATGGTGATAAAGGTAGTGTCATGGGTGGATTTGGGCTAGTGATTCCAGAAGGCTCCAAACATAAGGAAGAAGCATGGGAGTTCATCAAATGGTGGACAGCGAACAAGGATAACGCGTTGCTCTGGGCAAAGACGAGTCTAAACCTGCCGGGTTATAAGCCATCGATGGAAGATCCATTTTTCAAGGATGATCCAAAGTAGCAGCCGTTTCTGGAAACGTTGGAGTTCGCCAAGGTTCGTCCGAACCATCCTGGATATTCCGTGATGGAGACTGATGCTTTGGCCCCTAATTTGCAGCTTAACCAGCAAAACAAGATGAGCATTGATGAGACCTTGAAGAAATCGCAAGAAGAGGGCGACAAAATGCTGAAGGATAATGAAGTAGTGAAATAATAAGTAAGACATTTGAAGTGAAGGGAGGTTTCGCCTCCCTTTTGCTTAGGAGGGGGTAGCTGAAATGGCTTCCATCAGAAAGCTAGAGAAACATCAGGCGCGGACGGCTTATCTGTTTATTACACCCACGGTATTGCTGTTTACAGTATTCACAGTCATCCCTGTGGTAATGGCGCTATATTTAAGCTTTACCAACTACGATGTACTTAGTAGAAACGATTGGATCGGTTTTGATAACTATCGCCGTTTGATAGAGGACAGTTTGTTATGGAAAACATTCCGAAATGTATTTCTGTATTCCATCATTTTCGTTCCATTTAATATTCTGATTTCGCTTCTCCTCGGGATTCTGCTTAGTCGATCCTGGCGTGGGGTAAAGTTGTTCCGCACATTGAATTATCTGCCTACCCTTACATCCGCCGTTGCTGCTGCTACCGTTTGGATCTGGCTTTTGCATCCTGAATTTGGTTTGGTTAACGGATTGTTGTCTTATGTTGGGATTACGGGTCCAGCTTGGTTATCCGAGACCCGAACGGCGATGTTATCCATTATTATGCTTACCCTCTGGCAATCGGTAGGTTCTAATATGATTATCTACTTGGCAGGTCTGCAGGGCGTGCCTGACTATTTGTATGAATCTGCACGGCTGGACGGTGCTAATAAGCTGGCTTGTTTCCGGTTTATTACTTGGCCGCAGCTGCGACCAACAACCTTTCTGGTCAGTACGATGTCCATCATTGGTGCGTTGCAGTTGTTCGACCAAGCTTTTGTGCTGACGCAGGGGGGTCCGGCGAATATGACAAAGACTCCAGTTTATCTGATCTATCAGCAGGGCTTTAATCAATTGCAAATGGGGTATGCGTCTGCACAAGCATTTGTGCTTGCTATGGCCATTCTTATTTTCTCACTTATAAACATGCGGATCACAAAGGCGGAGGAGTCTATTGTATAAGCCGGGCTTGCCATGCAGAAGGGGGATAGAGGTATGGATACTAGCGGAAGTTCGTTATTAAAAAGAAGCTTAAGCAAATCTATCTATTATATAGTGTGCATAGTTATTGCTATCGTAATGTTTCTACCTTTTTATTGGAGTGTTCTTACATCCTTGAAGCCTGACGAAGAGATCTTCGCCATGCCCATCCAGTGGTTTCCTTCACATTTGACCTTAGAACACTATCGTAAGGCATTTACTACGGTTCCGTTTGCGCTCTATTTCTGGAATTCGCTTGTACTTGCAGTAGCGGGTGTATTGGCGAATCTGTTCTTTGGTTCTATCAGTGGTTATGCGTTCGCAAAATTGAATTTTAAGCTCAATAAGCCGATATTCCGCGTGCTGCTTGCGGCGATGATGATACCAGGCATTGTGACGATGATCCCCACGGTTTATGTCATGCGCCATATTCCTCTTTTTGGAGGAAATGATATTTTTGGTAGCGGGGGTAACGGGCTGATGAACTCATTCTGGGGGATTATTCTTCCGGGCGCTTCTGGAACCTTTGCTGTGTTCTTCATGCGGCAATTCTTTCTTACCTTGCCTAGTGACATGATGGAAATGGCCCGGATCGAAGGCTGTGGAGAGTTTAAAATATTTTGGCGGATATATTTGCCGTTGACTAAACCAGCGCTGGCTACTTTAAGTATCTTTACCTTCCAAGCGGGCTGGAACAGTTTCTTATGGCCAATGATTGTGCTGAATGATCCCGACAAAGCAACGATTCAGATGGGACTTCAAGCTTTTTCTTATAATTTTCAAACAGACTACGGTCCAATGATGGCTGGAGCGCTAGTAGCAATCTTGCCGATATTGGTGTTGTTTTTAGCTCTTCAGCGTTATTTTGTACAGGGGATAGCCTTCAGTGGTATTAAGGGTTAATGCAATAAAAATCGAACCAGGGAGAGAGTCTATATGAATCAATTGGAGATAGGGATTTGGGAGGAACGGGCGAATCAAGCACAAGCTGCATTGGATTCATTCTTCTGGAATGAAGCGATCAAAATGTACAATATAGAAACACCTTGTCCAAATGGAGAATGCAACACGATTTTTCATTATTGGTGGATGGCCCATGCTGTGGATGTATTGGTAGATGGACTACAGCGGACTGGAGAGAACTGGTATGCCAAAAGGCTTTCCGCACTTCATGAAGGTCTGCTACAACGAAATGGTGGTATGTGGCCAAATGAGTTGTATGATGATATGGAATGGACAGCATTGGCGTTGCTGCGTGCTTATCGGGTAACAGGACATGAAGCCTATTTAAATGCTGTGCTTGATCTATGGGAGGATATTAAGACGGCTTGGAATGAACAGTTGGGTGGAGGTCTGGCGTGGAAGAAGGATCAGCTAGATTATAAAAACACACCTGCCAATGCACCTGCCGTCATTCTTGCAGCCCGGTTATATGAACTTTTTCATAAGCAAGAGGATCTGGAGTGGGCGCTCCGTATCTATGAATGGAACAAGATATATTTGATGGATTCTACGACTGGTTTTGTGTGGGATGGGATGAATAGACTCGGGGATGGCCAGATCGATTACGATTGGGAGTTTACTTACTGTCAGGGGGTGTTTCTAGGCGCTGGCCTAGAGCTTTACAAGAATACGGGTGATGTTCATTACTTAGAAGATGCGAATCGAACGGCTAATACATGTATTGATCGGTTATGCGATCCAATTAATCTGATGTTGCCTGATGAAGGCATTGATGATACTGGATTGTTCAAGGGCATTCTGATTCGTTATTTGGTTCAGCTCTGTAAAATATCTCCTGTAAATATCCGTATTCGCGAGGTTATATTGGCCAATGCAATGCAGTTGTGGGAAAAAGGTCTGGATAAACAACTGGGTCTGTGCAGTTCATCGTGGGAAGTGAAACCGGAGCTTCCGGTTCAGCTGAGTATTCAGCTCAGCGGCTTGATGCTTCTGGAGGGTGCTGCGGCACTGGTGGACGAATAGCCTGAAATATATAAAGACACCTCAAGAGAGGTGTCTTTTTGTTGTTTAAATTAACTATCTGCAATTAAAATATCCGATGTTTCCAGCCATTTAATTTAGCGATAGCTTCAATATAATAGTAGTCTCCATAGATCAGGGATACATCTATGAAGGAATCGCCACTGCCAGTTCCGTGCAATAAAATCGCTTCATGCTCTGGTTGCTCCCAGGTTGCGTAATTTTCGGTCAGTGAGCGCAGAATTCGCTCCGCTGCATTTGCATATAGACTTTTTTCGCCTAAGGGTACGATATCTGCAAGCTCTAATAATCCTGAAGCGGCTATAGAGGCTGCGGAGCTATCTCGGAACATCCGGGTATCATCCTCTAGGCGGAAATCCCAATAAGGGACTTGATCCTCAGGCAAAGCAGAGATGAAATAATGTGCGATCCGCTTAGCAGTGTTCAGGAAACGTTCATCACCAGTGTGGCGATAAGTATTGATAAAGCCGTACAATCCCCAAGCTGTTCCTCGGCTCCAAGAGGATTCAGCCGAGTAGCCTTGACCGCCAAAATTCTCAAGATAAGCACCTGTCTCTGCGTCAAAAGAAATAATATGTTTGGTGGATCCATCCTCACGTATGCCATATTGCATTGTCGTTTCGGCGTGGCTAATTGCAATATGCTTATAGCGGGGATCACCTGTCACTTTGCTGGCCCAAAACAGCAGGGAGATATTTAACATACAGTCGATAATTACCCAGCCGTATTTATCTTCATTCCATGCGCGGATGAATTTGCCTACAGGATTATAGCGGGCAGCGAGGAAATTCGCTGCTTCAATCCCTCTGCGCAGGGCATCTTCGTCACCTGTAATTGTATGTTTGATAACAGCGGTCGGAAGGAATTGGAATCCCACATCGTGATGCATCTCAACCGTTGGTTTAACAAACCATTCCTCCAAGGTACCGTCCCAATGCCAAGCAGCCTCCTTGTAAAGATCTTTTCCGGTCATATCATGCATGATCCACAGGAGTCCAGGCCAGAACCCAGTGGTCCACCAGTCTGAACCGATATCATCAAATTTGCCATCTTTTCCAGCGAAATGCGGGCACTTATCACCGATTTGCTCTACCATACGTTCCACTTTTGTATCAAGTCTACCCATGATTTCCTGCCAATAAGGGTTTGTCATTATTATTGCCTCCAGTGTAATTAGGATGTTATGAGTATAGCTTTCTAAAGCTCAGGAAAGTTGTGTTTTGATATAAGGAAATGTTTGATTATTGTCATGTTGAAGTTGGCTTATAATTTAAAACTGACAAAATACAAACATTTCTGCATAACACATTAAAACTTTATCGGTGTTGGAAGCGATACAATCGAAATGAACAGGAGGATGGTAAAGTGGATGATTTACAAGTATATAAAGCACCTAAAGATATCCCGGGACGTGAGGATTATAAGGTCAGAGTACGGCAGCCTGAAGGAGAATGGCATAGCTTGTTTATTTACGAGGTTAAGGTAGATATGCATGAGGTGCGTCCTGCATCCATGGCTTATTTTGATCTGGAAGGTACAGTAGAAGTTGAAGTCACCTGTCTTTATACGGAGATTGATTGTGTGAACATTGCTCCGGCTTCGCGAGGGATCTCTTACGAATATCATGGAAATACCATTTTGTTTAAGCTAACAGGTCCGCAAAAGTTATCGATTGAGATCAACGGTGATATTTTTCGAAATCTGCATTTATTTGCTAACCCTAAGGAGAAGGATGCCCCTCAACCAGAGGATGCTAATGTTCTAGTAGTCCAACCGGGTTTACACCGGAAACCTGATCTTTTACGGCTGCTGGATAATGCCGCTGCTGATCCTCGTGAAAAAAGGAAGGTGCTTTATTTCGCTCCAGGCACACATTATATAGAAGAAACAGTATTGCCGGTCCCTTCGGAAACCACGGTGTATCTTGCCGGAGGTTCAGTGCTTGTAGGTTCCTTGGTATGCGAGGGAGTTCATGATGTATCCATTCGTGGTCGCGGTATAATTTATCTTGCGGATTTTCATCGATTCTCGGCCTTTCGAGGGATACGAATTATTTTTTCGCGATCCATAAATGTGGAAGGTATTACCGTGATTGATCCGCCACATTACAGCATTTTCATCGGGCAGTCTGAGCAGATTGTGATTGATAATTTCAAATCGTTTAGCACTCGGGGGTGGTCTGATGGCATTGATATTATGTCTAGTTCCGAGGTTAGAATCCGGGATGTTTTTATGCGTAATTCGGATGATTGTATTGCTATTTACGGCTCGAGATGGGATTTTTATGGGGATACCCGCAATATTAGCGTTCGTGATTCCATTCTGTGGGCGGATGTCGCTCATCCATTAATGATTGGTACACATGGGGACCATGAACGGAACGGGGACACCGTTGAGTCTATTGTTTTTGCAAATATTGATATCTTGAATCATCACGAACCGCAAGAGAACTATTGGGGGGCACTGGCGATTAATGCCGGGGATCGAAATAGGGTATGTAATGTTCTATATGAAAATATACGTGTAGAGCGGATTGAGCGGGGGCAGCTAATTGATGTGCGGGTGGTCTATAACAAGGATTACAATCCAGAGCCGGGGACAAGCATCCGGGACATTACATTTCGCGACATCAGCTATAGCGGGACGGCCAACCCTTCACGAATTTATGGATATGACGAAGAGAGAGCTGTTGAAAATGTGACCTTTGTCAATTTAAGGATCAATGGTGAACTGGTGGACGCCCCCCGCCCAGAGCTGATAGATATTAATCATTTTGCTAAAAATATACTCTTCGTTACTGAAAAAAATACGGTTGTGTAGATTGGATCTAATTACTTTTTCTATATTTTAATGGCGTCGTCCCTAGGACTCTTTTGAACAGTTGATTGAAATATGAGGCATTTGGAAAACCAACAGTGATTCCGATTTGCTCCACAGGCAGGTCTGTCGTTCCTAACAAGCGGCAGGCCTGTTTGATCCGGCGGGCAGTCAGATAATCAACAAGCCTTCCTCCGGTTTCCTGATGAAAGATTCTGGAGATATAGGATTTGGACAAGTGAATCTCCTCAGCTAACTGATCCAGATTAACCTCCTCATGATAATGCTCTTCGATAAAACTCATGATTTTCTCAGAATAGCGCAAGGTTCGCCGTTCTCCTGATTGGAATACATGCTGATCTTCAGTTCCTATATTGCTCAATAATTGAAGAATTAACAGTGAAATGTCTTCGGTATCCTCAGTCAGACTGACTTTTTTATTGTGATTATATTGCTCCAGAATCCACTCCACAGACTCAACGTGATCCTTAAGATCAAAGGCACAATGTGTATTTTTCCCTTGCCAAAGCGCTGTGAATAAAGTCTTCCTTTTCGCAAAACCTTCCAGCAGGTGTTCAGCAACATGTGGATCAATGTAGAAGATGGTTCGTTCAAAAGGACACTCGGGAGAAACCTCAGAATAGATCCGGTGCAGCTGATAGGGCTGGAAAAAGAATAACATTCCCCTGCGGATATCGTACATCTGCTGATTCACAACAACGTTTCCCTGTCCGCCATACACGAACATGACTTCACAGCATTGATGCCAGTGATAATAACCTTTGTAATAGTCGTCGGTATATATTTTATAATCCCAAATCAAGGTCTTATGTTCTTCAAAAACAACAGGTTCGAACAGCTGCTTCATAGGCCCTCCAAGATGACAAAATACAAACATTTTCTTATATCTCATTATAACTTTAATCGTTATGAAAGCGATACAATAAATACGTTAAACTATGAAAAATCCGGTAGTGGAGGGTAACATTATGACGCAAAAAATTGTTAATCCGGTGTTGGCAGGTTTTCATCCAGATCCGTCTTTTATTAGAGTAGGGGATGATTATTATATCGCAACCTCTACTTTTGAATGGTTTCCCGGTGTAGAAATCCATCATTCCAAGGATCTGGTTCATTGGCATTCCATTTCACGTGTGCTGACAGAAGCCTCACAAGTAGATCTGCGTGGTAACGTAAGCTCTGGTTCCATTTGGGCGCCCGCGCTTTCTTATGATCAAGGCGTATTTTATCTGCTATTTACAGATGTGAAATCTCGCAAAAGTGTATATAAAGATCTGCATAATTATTTAATTACAGCGACGGATATCATGGGCCCGTGGAGTGAGCCGGTTAGACTTAATGGCAGCGGATTTGATCCATTTTTGTTCCATGATCTGGACGGAACCAAATGGCTGCTTAATATGCGTTGGGATTTCCGTAAAAATCACAATAACTTCTCTGGCATCGTTATGCAGCAATATGACCCGGAGACTGGCAAATTAACGGGACCTATCCATGAAATTTATAAAGGGACACCTATCGGTGTGACCGAAGGTCCGCAATTGTACCAGAAGGATGGGTACTATTACTTACTGACAGCTGAAGGAGGCACTGGCATCAACCATATGGTCACCTTAGCTAGAAGCAGAAGCCTCACAGGTCCTTATGAGACGGATCCGGATTTCCCGATTATGACCACGGCGCATGATCTGACCTACCCGTTTCAGCAAGCAGGGCACGGATCGCTCGTAGAGACTCAGAATGGGGACTGGTACATGGCGCATTTATGCACACGTCCGATTCCGGGAACGTCAACGATGAATCCGTTAGGCCGGGAAACTGCGATTCAACGCTGTGAATGGACAGAGGATGGCTGGTTGCGATTGGCCCACGGAGGGAAGCTGCCTGCATTGGAGACCGTGGCTCCTGAACTGCCGATATTCACTTTTGAGGAGCTGCCAAACAGAGATGAATTTGATGGAGAGGTTCTTGGATTTCCATACCAAAGCTTGCGTGTGCCCTTTGATGAATCTTGGGTTAGCTTGAAGGAACGTCCGGGTTTTCTTCGTCTGCGCGGCAGAGAGTCATTAGCTTCACTGCATGATCAGAGTTTAATTGCCCGGCCGATTCAACATTTTGAATGCTTAGCTACAACCTGTCTGGAATTCGAGCCGGATAGCTTCCTGCAAATGGCTGGGTTAGTCCTCTATTATGATGACAGTGATTACTATTATTTGCGTGTTACCGCAGATGAGATTCGTGGAACTAGTTTGGGCGTTGTGCTGTGTAGAGGTGGCAAATACGATGAGATTTCCTCTATGCAGCTATCTGTGAAAGATTGGGATCGTTATTATCTAAAGGCGGAAATTCATGGACGTGATCTGTTGTTTTATGCTTCATCAGACGGGGTGAATTGGACAGCTGTCTGTACTCCCTTAGATTTTGGTACGCTTTCGGATGAATATGGCGGCAAGCTTGGCTTTACCGGTTCCTATGTCGGGGTATGTGCTCAGGATTTGGATCAGCAAGCGAAGCCGGCTTATTTTGACTATTTTGAATATAAAGCTTTATAGGTGTTCGGAAAAACCATAACATTCTTCATAGTCTATTTTAGGATAAAATGTTAATTTTTACTTATCTTACATAGAAAGGGATGTTTATGATTTTGAAAAAGACTTATAAAGCCGCAATAACCTGCACGCTCTTACTGAATCTGGCCCTGTCCTCTGCTGCAATGGCTGCACCCATCGACGTCGACGTGAGTAATTTGAAAGAAGTCCAAACTTCTGGACCGGAAAAGGTTTGGGTTGGAGAATGGAAGGGCGACGATACGATTATTGTGGACACACAAGGAAATGTTACTACAGTTGGAGAACTCAAAGAGTCATCAAGCTTTGTACCCCCGGCAGATGACAATCTTATTAATAATGAATTGTTAGCACCGGAGCTAATAACACCTACTTTTGAACCTGATTCTCCGCAAGCAACTCTAGCTTCCGCTTATGGTCATGCGTGGCCGTATACAGCCGAGAATAGTTATGGAATTAACTGTTATGGTTATGCTTTAAGATTTCCTGGGGCAATCAACCCTGGTGATGGAGACGGGGTCTCAAATGTCAGAGATCCTGCCTATTTTACTAACGTGTATTATACTGCTGGTCTTGTGGTTCAAGATGGCAATACGAATCCTTTATACTATAAACCGGGTTGGCGGATACTTCCGGGCCGAACTGCAACGATTAATTCCGATGAACATCGAATTGCACTAAGAGTGGGATGGATCGACTCAAATGGTAATGGTAAAGTCGATATTCCTGAGGATAACGTTGATTACCACTTCATGCTTCAAAATAGCTCAGGTCTATGGTCAGAGAAACATGGACATCAAGCGTCTCAAAATACGGGAATTTCAGATCCTAGCAATTTCGTCTGGAGCAATGGTTCTCTTTATGGTTTTTACAATAGCGTAACCGTTTATATTGCTGCAAAAGTATTTTAGAATTTCATAAAACATTACGTATGGAATAGCGATAGTCTTTTTTTGAAGATTATGGCTATTCTTTTTTTAGTGTCGAATTGTTTATGGGATTTTGTATACACTTTTGAGTTTTAATGTGATACAATTAAATTGTACACAAATTAAAATAAGGTGGTTATTTTGATGGTATGGGTAGCTAATATTATGGTCGGTGTTGTTGCGTTAATACATATCTATATTGTTTATTTAGAAATGTTCGCTTGGTCAAAGCCAAAAGGGCTTCGAGTCTTTGGAATGACACAGGAAGTTGCGGATGCTTCTAAAACACTGGCAGCGAACCAAGGGTTATACAATGGATTTTTGGCGGCAGGTTTAATTTGGGGATTGGTTCATCCGAATGTAAATTTCGGCCATCAAATTGAAATCTTCTTCTTATCAACTGTTATAGTGGCAGCGTTATATGGCGGACTGACGGTGAAAAAGTCTATTTTATTTATGCAAGGACTGCCAGCTTTAATTGCATTAATCCTCGTGGTTTCGATTTAAGATAACATAGAAGTAATCGATTAGGTTTCTACCTCGCGTACTTGCGTGGTGGAAGCCTTTTTTGCGTAAGATCAAGAAATTATTGGGTAAGGAAATGCGCTGGATTAAAAACAGGAATTATGGATGGTGTACCAAGAAACAACAGAGAAGTGGTTGATTAATGTGTTTTAGCTACAGGTGTGGTCCTTAGATAAGATGTAAGGGACTTTAACAAACCCATTGCATGCTTGTGTGGGCTGAATGAGTAGACAGAATGGCGTTTAATATGAAAATTCTAGACTTTAAAAGTAAATTCTCATCATAAAAAAGAGCTGCTACCCAGCAGGGATCACCTGTCAGGGAAACAGCTCTTTTTATGTGCTGGTTTAAATGAGGATCTTATTTAATAGAGGCTGCATAAATCGCTTCTACAGATTTGGAGAGGAGCGCGTTAAACTCTTTTTCTGACTGCCCAGCACCTAGTCCCTGTGATAACGCACGTGAGAAGCTGGCGATCAGTCCTTGATTATGGGCGAGCTTATCGTTGGCCTCTGCTTGTGTGTAACCGCCGGACAAAGCGACAATTCGCAAAACATGAGGATTCTCCACTAATTCGCGGTAGAAATTATTCTCCGTTGGGATGGAGAGCTTAAGCATGACCTTCACGTCTTTGCCCAGCGTAGACAATTGGGCTGATAGTTCTTCTTTTAGCAGCTTCTCTGAAGCCGTTTTATCAGCACTGTGGATATCAACTTCCGGTTCTATAATAGGTACGAGTCCCGCTGCTAAAATCTGCTTGCCGATTTCAAACTGCTGTTCAACCACCTTTTTGATACCGGAAGGATTAGCCTCTTTAATCACCGAGCGCATTTTTGTACCGAAGATGTTACGTTCGTTGGCCCGCTTCAGAAGATCACTCAAGCCGGGAATAGGCTTCATTAGTTGTACTCCGTCTTCAGGGTCGGCAAGACCTTTATCGATTTTCAGGAAAGGCACAATCCCTTTTTTCTCCCATAGAAAATCGGCAGTATATTGCCCGTCTATGGAACGATCCATTGTGTTCTCAAATAAGATTGCACCCAGTATATGCTTTGAATCAAATGCAGGGCTCTTGATAATGCGCGTTCTCATCTCGTGAACCAACCCATACATTTGATCTTCATTAGAGTAACTGTCCTCTGCAACACCATATTGCAGCAGCGCTTTTGGTGTACTGCCACCACTTTGATCCAAGGCAGCTATAAATCCCTGTCCCGTCCGAATTCTTTCCCATTGCTCCATATTCATGAAAATTCTCCTTCCCTTCGTGAACTGAATGAAAATTTATATGTTCATTAACTATAACACTTAATGTACCGGCTCTAAACAAATGGTATTGTAAACTTGGCTGGTAACTAGTCTATTGTGAGGTGGTTTGAATCTGCGTTATAAGGACTTCCGGATCTAATTGATCCATGGGGATGACGAGGTATCTACGTGTAAGGTCTCCTGAGTCCGATCCCTAGATGGTGCAGACTTGCAATCTTAGCAAACGAGAACGAATCGACGTTTGAGGTCACCTGAGTCCGGACTAGCCAAGATTGATGATACTACAGCATCGTTCGGACTGTATTGCAGCTATTTAGATTTTTTGGAGCATTATTCAGAAGTATCGGACCGCATAGCTCTTATTACCAAGTATTTGCTCCAAAGAGGGGTGGATTTGGTTCAATAGCTGCATCTGAGTCCGATAGCATGGCGAAATGGGCTAAATCTGCGAAATAACGTCACCTGAGTCCAAACCCATAGTTAGTGAAAACATGTAGCCTCAACTGACGAGAACGAATTGACGTCTGAGGTCATCTGAGTCCGGACTAGCCAAGATTGGCGATACTACATCATCGTTCGGACTGTATCGCAGCTATTTAGTGTTTTTGGAGCATTATTCAGAAGTATCGGACCGCATAGCTCTTATTACCAAGTATTTGCTCCAAAGAGGAGTACATTGGGTCGAATAGTTGCATCTGAGTCCGATAGCATGGCGAAATGGGTTAAATCTGCGAAATAGCGTCACCTGAGTCCAAACCCATAGTTAGTGAAAACATGTAGCCTCAACTGACGAGAACGAATTGACGTCTGAGGTCATCTGAGTCCGGACTAGCCAAGATTGGCGATACTACATCATCGTTCGGACTGTATCGCAGCTATTTAGTGTTTTTGGAGCATTATTCAGAAGTATCGGACCGCATAGCTCTTATTACCAAGTATTTGCTCCAAAGAGGAGTACATTGGGTCGAATAGTTGCATCTGAGTCCGATAGCATGGCGAAATGGGCTAAATCTGCGAAATAACGTCTCCTGAGTCCGAACCCATAGTTAGTGTGGACATACAGCCTAGGTTGACGAGTAAGCATCGTCGTATAATGTCAGCTGAGTCCGGACTAGTCAAGATTGAAGATACTAGAGCATCGTTCGGACTGTATTGCAGCTATTTGGTGTTTTTGGAGCATTTTTCAGAAGTATCGGACCGCATAGCTCTTATTACCAAGTTTTTGCTCCAAAGAAGAGTGAATTTGGTGCAATAGCTGCATCTGAGTCCGATAGCATGGCGAAATGAGCTAAATCCGCGAAATAACGTCTCCTGAGTCCGGACCATCGATGGCAAGATCATGTAGCCTCCACAGACGAGTAAGTATCGACGTATAGCGTCACCTGAGTCCAAACCCATAGTTAGTGAAAACATGTAGCCTCAACTGACGAGAACGAATTGACGTCTGAGGTCATCTGAGTCCGGACTAGCAAGATTGAAGATACTACATTACCGTTCGGACTGTATTGCAGCTATTTAGTGTTTTTGAAGCATTTTTCAGAAGTATCGGACTGCATAGCTCTTATTACCAAGTATTTGCTCCAAAGAGGAGTACATTGGGTCGAATAGTTGCATCTGAGTCCGATAGCATGGCGAAATGACCAAAATCTGTGAAATAGCGTCTCCTGAGTCCGGACCATCGATGGCAAGAACATGTAGCCTCCGCAGACGAGTAAGTATCGACGTATAATGTCACCTGAGTCCGGACTAGCAAGATTGAAGATACTACATCATCGTTCGGACTGTATTGCAGCTATTTGGTGTTTTTGGAGCATTATTTAGAAGTATCGGACTGCATAGCTCTTATTACCAAGTATTTGCTCCAAAGAGGGGTGGATTTGGTTCAATAGTTGCATCTGAGTCCGATAGCATGGCGAAATGGGTTAAATCTGCGAAATAGCGTCACCTGAGTCCAAACCCATAGTTAGTGAAAACATGTAGCCTCAACTGACGAGAACGAATTGACGTCTGAGGTCATCTGAGTCCGGACTAGCCAAGATTGGCGATACTACATCATCGTTCGGACTGTATTGCAGCTATTTAGTGTTTTTGAAGCATTATTCAGAAGTATCGGACTGCATAGCTCTTATTACCAAGTATTTGCTCCAAAGAGGAGTACATTGGGTCGAATAGTTGCATCTGAGTCCGATAGCATGGCGAAATGGGCTAAATCTGCGAAATAACGTCTCCTGAGTCCGGACCGTCGATGGCGAGGACGTGTAGCCACCGCAGACGAGTAAGAATCGACGTTTGAGGCCACCTGAGTCCGATCCCCTCCATGGTCTGGACATGCAGCCACCGCAGACGAGTGAGAATCGACGAATAAGGTCTGTTAGGTCCGATCTCGCAGCAGTCGGAGATGCGGGTAAACATAAATGTTACTCCAAACTGAAACTAAAGACGCTCTATGCGAACTTTTAAGCGATCCCCCAAAGCGCACACTTAGCAAACTACACTCACAGGGTACTCTTAGCAAACTTCAAGACATTCACAGGGTACACCTAGCAAACTTCAGGACAATCCCAATGGTACACCTAGCAAACTCAAGACATTCACAGGGTACTCTTAGCAACCTTCAACCTATCCCCAATGGTACTCTTTGCAAACGTCATCTCATCCCCAATCGTTCTCTTCACAGACTCCAGTCACTCCAATGTGCTTAGCAAAAATTCCTTCGAGCATTCTCAAGTAATATTCCTCGAAGCAGTCACTTTTTATGCTTAATTCCCAAATTTGGGATCAAAACGCATAGTCTTCTTCGAGGCGTGCCAGACCAATCCAGTCAATTACTTAAAGTTAGTTTGAAACACAGTGGAAGGATGAGCTTATTTAAGCGACTGGGAATTTTGTTTATGTTGTAAACAGCTTTGGATGAAGAATTTTAAATCAGAGTGTGTAAATTCAGAACGCCAAAATCCATGCTGGGAGCGGGTTGTTATCTTATTTTCGGATTATTTCCTAGTAAATTAATACGAATAATCCAATAAGATAATTGGTGTGACATTAATCATAATTACCAATTCGAAGCTTTGTGAAAATAATAACTTTTCGTAAATGTCGAAATGAGGTTGACGAATAAAAATATCAGTCGTATGATTGATTCTACTGAGTATGCTAGTAATTAAAAGTAAGTTAATAAATAATATATAATAGCGGGAGGAATGAAAGTGGAATCATCAACATTTGTGCTTTTTGGCGCTACAGGAGATTTAGCAAAACGTAAAATCTATCCTGCACTATATAACCTCTTTTTAGATGGTCAAATTTCAGGTCCTCTCTCAGTGATTGGATTAGGAAGAAGAGAAGTTTCAACTGAAGCTTTCCGTAAGCAAGTCCTGCAATCTTTGCAGACATTTTCTAGACAGCCGGCAGTAGAATCTCCACAGTTGAAGGTTTTCTTGGAAGCTTTTGAATATAGCGTTCTAGATGTAGGTAATACAGAGGATTATTTGAAGCTCCTGGAGCATGTTAAACGTCGTGAGCAATTTTTTAACATTCCGGAGAATCGGATGTTCTATTTATCGGTGGGTCCTGAGTTTTTCAAGGAAATTGCCGCCAATATTCACTCCAGTGGTCTGGGATCTACGAAGGGCTGGAAGCGTCTGATTATTGAAAAGCCTTTTGGTACAGACTTGCAAACAGCAAGAGAGTTAAATGACAGCTTGAATGCCGTATTTACTGAAGAGGAGATTTTCCGAATTGACCACTTCTTGGGTAAACCGATGGTTCAGAATCTGGAAGTTCTAAAATATTCAAATCCTGTGCTTAGAGCACTGTGGAAAAATCGGTATATCGCAAATGTGCAAATTACGGCGAGTGAGATTGTTGGCGTTGAAGAACGGGCAGGCTATTATGATAAAGCTGGGGCACTTCGTGATATGTTCCAGAACCATATGCTGCAATTGCTCATGATGATGGCGATGCAGCTTCCAAAAGGCAGTACACCTGAAGAGATCCGTGGGAAGAAAAGATATGTCATGGAGCGCCTCATTCCGCTAAGTAAAGACGAAGTTAATCAATATGTTGTCCGCGGACAATATGCTGAAGGTGAAATTAAAGGTAAATCTGTTGCAGGCTACTTAGATGAACCCGGAATTAGCCAATCCTCACAAAATGAGACGTTTATTGCAGCGCGTTTGTTTATAGATGATCCATTGTGGAATGAAGTTCCGTTCTATATCCGTACTGGCAAGAGAATGAAAGAGAAATCAACAAGAATTGTTATAGAATTTAAAGAACCGTTTAATGATAACAATAACAAAAATAAAGGAAATGACGTTCCAAATCTACTCATCATCGAGATCGGTCCGAATGAAGCCATTACGCTTCAGTTGAATACGAAGGATCAGTTGCAAAAAGGGAAACTTGAACCTGTCCTCGCTACTTATGAAGCCGGAACTTCAGACGTACCAGAAGCTTACGAAAATCTGATCTTTGATGCACTTCGTGGTGACGCCACTTTCTTCGCTCATTGGAAAGAAGTCGAGCTGTCATGGCAATGGGTTACACCAATCCAGGAAGCTATGGAAGAGGGGCTAATGCCACTTCATACCTATGCTTCAGGTTCGTATGGTCCAGATGCGGCTATGGAGCTTTTGGGTGAAGACCGCTGGTGGTTTGATGATACAGATCAGGAGTCAGATCTTCTCGACGCTCAAGCAGAAGTTGTAGCAGCGCAGGAATCTATACGGCCAGGGGCTTAAGCCCCTGCCTGTTTTTTTTGCCAATTTAGCTAAAATACATCACAAGAATCTATAAATCGGAGGGAATTTACATGAAAGTAGGATTAGTTGGGTTAGGAAAAATGGGTTTTAATTTGGGTCAAAATTTGCTGGATCATGGACATGAGGTTGTTGCTTTTGATCTGAATGCACCTGCTGTAGAAGAAATGAAAGCTAAAGGCGCTAGTGGAGCAGTAACGCTTCCAGAATTGGTACAGCAATTGGAAACACCAAGAATCATTTGGATCATGGTTCCGCATCAGGTCGTTGATTCTGTAATCGCTGAACTTACTCCACAGTTGTCTAAAGGTGATATCGTTATTGAAGCAGGAAACTCGCATTATAAGGAATCGATTCGTCGGTATGAGGAATTGAAGGAGCACGGAATTCACTTTATGGATGCAGGTACCTCTGGCGGTATGGAAGGGGCGCGTAATGGCGCTTGTTACATGGTTGGCGGAGATCCCGAAGCTTGGGAAGTTGTGGAGCCTATTTTCCGTGATACAGCTGTAGAAAGCGGCTTTTTATATGCTGGTAAAGCAGGTAGCGGCCATTTTCTAAAAATGGTGCATAACGGTATCGAATACGGCATGATGGCTGCTATCGGTGAAGGTTTTGAGGTTCTGGAAAAGAGTGAATTTGACTACAACTTTGAGGAAGTAGCTCGGGTGTGGAATCACGGCTCTGTTATCCGTTCGTGGCTGATGGAACTTGTGGAACGCGCCTTCTCGAAGGATGCTAAACTAGATGAGATCAAGGGCATTATGCATTCGTCTGGTGAAGGCAGATGGACGCTTGAAACCGCCTTTGATTTACAAGCGGCGACTCCGGTTATCGCAATGGCGTTATTGATGCGTTACCGTTCCCTTGAGACCGACACATTCACTGGCAAAGTAGTTGCTGCACTGCGGAACGAATTCGGCGGACACGCTGTGGAAACTAAATAAGATTGGCCGACTCTGAATTGAGTGTTTACAAGCTCGAATTTCCCGCAATTTATGTTGCGGAGAAATTTGGGCTTTTTATTTTAAGGGGAATAGATAATGGGAAGTATAGTTGGAGTACGAATTTAATGCAGTTTACATATTTTAGGGGTAGAAGGGTAAGTTAGGAAGCAAGGGGGAGATTTCATGCAAAGTGGAATTCGTGAGCGACTTCATTTTCTAAAAAAATTTCTGCATGCGCCCCGACAATATGGTAGTGTGACTCCCAGTTCACATTGGCTGGCCCAGACGTTGCTTGATCCAGTGCCTTGGAACCAAGTGCATTCTATGGCTGAATTGGGTGCTGGGACTGGTGCAATCACAAGGTTTATTCCGCGTGGAGAAAAGACCGGTATGAATGTTCTTTTATTTGAAATAGATCCTGATTTTCGCAGTCAATTAAGAGAGGAGTTCCCCGGATGTTTCTGCAACAATGATTGTCTCCGGCTGCGTCTTGCGCTTCATAACAGCAGTCTGGAGAAGCTGGATTGTATCGTGAGTAGTTTGTCTTTGATGAATTTCTCGAAGCCAGACCGCACTAGGTTTATGGAACAGATCATTTCTTCTTTAAAAGAAGGAGGGTGGTTTATAACCTATGAATATTTTCCGCGGATGAAAACAGAGTTGAGCCAGCATTTTGAGATCCTACACACGAAGTGGGTGCTGCTGAATTTTCCACCAGCGCTTATATATATTTGCAGGAAAAAAACCACAACGCAAGTGCAACGCGAAAATCCCAAATCAACAGTCAACGTAGTCCCAATCTCTCAGGTTTATACAAAAAGATAATCATCTCCATACAACAAATGCCGTCACCCATTACTCATTGGGGAACGGCATTTTTAATTGGGCACCGAAGGCGTTTGAGTCCGATTAATAGAGAAGCTCAATATTCTCTTTGTTCAGGCGCTTCAACCAAACCTCAGAAGGCTGGCGGTCTGTGATCAAAAAGTCGATTTGGCCAAGCTCGATCAGCTTCGTAAAGGCGGTCTTATCGAATTTGGTGTGATCGGCCAGGAGTATGACCTTGTTAGCTTGACGTAGCATATATTTCTTGAGCTCACACTCCGGTTCATTAGAATCTGTGATGCCTCGCTCCATATCTATTCCTTTACAACTGATAACCGCAGTGTCCACATTGTATCTTTGAATGGTGTCATGTGCTACAGGACCCACGAGTGACATGGATCGGTAACGTAAAGAACCTCCGGTAGAGATGATATCCATCCCAGAATTCGAGAACTCATGCAAAATGTTAATCGAGTTCGTGATAATGGTCAGATTGTTTTTATTGCCAAGCAGTTTTAGAAACTCAAAGGCTGTGGAGCTAGGATCCACCATTAACGTATCTCCATCATTGATTAAATCTAGCGCCTTAAGGGCGATTCCCCGTTTGATATCTGTATTCAGCGCATTGCGTGTAACAAAAGGCAAATCCTCGTTCGTGTGACGATTCAGCATGGCCCCGCCATAGGTTCGGCTTAGAATGCCATCCTTCTCCAGCTTCTCCAAGTCTCTGCGTATCGTCTCTTCTGTAACTTCAAACATCCGGCTTAGATCAGAGACTAATACTCGTTTATCCTGATGAACAAGATCAATTATTTTTTTGCGTCTTTCAGCTGCAAGCATAGGGATCACCTTTCCGAAATCTTTATATTCCTTAATCATAGCTCCAAATATCTGTGTTTTGCAATAAAATCAACGTAAAATCATGTTTGTTTTCCAATAATATTCACAAAACGGATATAAAACAAATAAAAACAACATTAATAATATTTAAAATGTTGACAACAAAGATTTGGAGGCATACGATGAAGGAGAAAATAAGTCCTGTAGTGGTAATTAGATTTGAAAGATACCAGAGCCGGCCCAGTTGCGATTCAGAGGCCAGCCTGAGGCGCTGCAGCCGGAATACTACGCTCTAGCTTGCAGAGTTGTGTGTAAAACTTTGGTGTTGATAAATTAACTTTAGGAGGCTGGTCAAGCATGAGCACGCATGTGTATTATGTTCCATCGATCAATATTATGGGCAAGGGATGCTTGCAGGAGATTGGTCCATACATCCAAGAGCTTAAATTAAAAAAGGCGCTTGTTGTTACGGACAAATTCCTTATGAAAAGTGGCATTGCTGGTAAATTGCTGACGGTATTGGACGAAGCGGGGATTGAATATGCCATCTATGATGAAGTGAAACCCAATCCGACCTGTAAAAATGTCCACGATGGCGTTGATTATCTCAAAGCGCAGAATTGTGATTATCTGATTTCCATTGGCGGTGGATCACCACAGGATACTGCCAAAGCCATTGGTATCATTGCCACAAATGGCGGTCATATCAAAGAATATGAAGGTGTACACAAGTCTAAGCATAAATCACTGCCGATTGTCGCCGTGAATACCACTGCTGGTACTTCGGCTGAAGTGACCATTAACTATGTAATCACAGACGAAGAACGCAAAGTGAAGATGGTTATGGTAGATAAGAACAGCCTTGCGACGATTTCAGTCAACGATCCTGAGCTTATGGTTGATAAACCCGCTGCACTTACCGCGGCCACGGGTATGGATGCATTGACTCATGCGATTGAAGCGCTGGTGACGCCGGGAGCATATCCGGTAACCGATGCTACGGCACTAGCCGCAGTGGAGCTTATTTTTGCTAACCTGGCTCGTACTGTGAAGAATGGCCATGATATCGAAGCGCGTGAACAGATGGTATACGCGATATTCCTTGGCGGTTTGGCTTTCAATAATGCGGGGCTTGGTTATGTGCATGCGATGGCGCATCAGCTGGGCGGCGTATACGATCTGCCGCACGGCGTATGTAACGCGATGCTGCTGCCTTTTGTGGAAGAAGAAAATGCCAAATATGTGCCTGAGAAATTCAGATCCATTGCTAAAGCGATTGGACTTAATGTAGAGAACCAAACGGATAAACAATGCGCAGATTTCGTAATTGAGTCGATCAAGGCGTTGTCTAAAGAAGTAGGGATTCCAGCCAAATTATCCGAGCTTGGTGTAGAAGAAGTAGATCTTGATCTTCTGGCTGAAAATTCGATGAAGGATGCTTGTGCACCAGGGAACCCTTTTATTCCTACTAAAGAAGAAGTTATTACACTGTTCAAAAAAATATTATAAATCACCCCTTATCATAGGAGATTGTTTATGAATAATCACATCGCCGTTGACATCGGTGCCTCAAGTGGGCGGCTGGTGCGCGGAATATTGCAAGAAGGTATTCTTTCCTTAGAAGAGCTTCATCGCTTTAGCAATAGCTTTATGGAACAAGAGGGTTCCTGTTTCTGGGATATTGATTATTTAGTAGAGCAGATTATGATCGGGCTTCGGAAGGCTAAAACCGATGGAATTACTACCTGTACGCTCGGTATTGATACATGGGGTGTAGATTATGTGCTGGTGGATGCGGACGGGAATCGTGTTCAGGAAGTATACGCCTACCGGGACCGCAGAACGGATCTGGCTGTGGATCAGGTGGCACAGCAGCTTTCACCACAAACCGTCTATGAAAAGACAGGAATCCAGCAGTTATCCATCAATACCTTGAATCAGTTATATGTTCATAAAGAAGAAGAGCTAGCGCAAGCGGATCAGATTTTACTTGTACCAGATTATCTATATTACCGACTGACTGGCCGCAGAATCAACGAGATTACGATTGCATCTACAACACAGCTGTTGAATCTGGAAAGCCGGGATTTTGACGATGACCTATTAGAATTTTTGAATATCAGGAAAGATCAATTTGCAAAGTTAACTGAGCCTGGTGTAGTGGTTGGTCCTCTTGACGAAGCTTTAATCCAACAATATGACCTGCCTGAATGCCAGCTGATCTGTGTGGCATCCCATGATACGGCTTCTGCAGTGCTAGGTGCTCCACTTCAAGAAGGCTCAGCTTATATCAGCAGTGGAACTTGGTCTTTACTCGGTGTAGAAAGAACGGAGCCTCTAAATTCTCTAAAAGCCATGCAGGCTAACTACACCAATGAGTGGGGAGCCTACGGAACTTATAGATTCCTCAAAAATGTAATGGGCTTATGGCTTATTCAAGAGGTTCGCAGATTACTGAACAATTGCTATAGTTTTGCGGAACTTGCAGAGCTTGCACAGGGAGAAGAGGGGTTTCGCAGCCTGATCCCTTGTAATGCACCAAGGTTTCTTAATCCATCCAACATGATAGAAGAAATCCGCAGTGCCTGTATGGAGAGTGAGCAGCCCGTTCCGGAGACACCTGGACAGTTAGCACGTTGTGTTTTTGACAGCTTGGCGTTATCCTATCTAACTTATTTGGAAGAGTTGGAGGAGCTGACAGAACGTCGGATCGAGGGATTGCAAATTGTCGGCGGCGGGGCGAACAATCGGCTTTTATGCCAACTAACCGCTGACGTTATCGGCAGGGAAGTAAAGGCTGGACCAACGGAAGCGACTGCTCTAGGAAATATAGTAGTGCAGATGATTAGCACAGATTCCATTGCAGACATAACTGAGGCAAGAGCTATTATCGAACAATCTTTTGAAATAACATCATACATTCCGCAGCCGATCAAGCATTTTGATAACATTCTAAATCGCTGGAGAAGCCTTCATCTGTCCAAGGTGAATGAGCTTATCTAAGCGAAACAGACTTGCACTAATTTAGGAGGATAAACAGCATGGATCAGAGCATTATCACTAGTTATAACGAAGCCAAAAAACTATACGCAGCCCACGGTATTGATGTGGATAAAGTGCTGGAGCGACTCGCGCAAATTAAAATTTCCATACATTGCTGGCAGGGTGATGATGTAAAAGGTTTTCTTTTTAAGGAAAAAGAACTAAGCGGGGGCATTGCGGTAACGGGAAGTTATCCGGGCCGGGCGGGTACACCAGATGAACTACGTCAAGATTTAGAAAAGGCGTTATCTCTTATTCCTGGTAAACATAAGGTTAACCTGCATGCTATTTACGCAGATACAGATGAACCTGTAGATTTGGATGAACTAGAGCCACGACATTTTCAATCCTGGGTGGATTGGGCGAAGGAGCAGGGCTTAGGGCTTGATTTTAACCCTACTTGTTTCTCACATCCGAAAGCAGCCGATGGATTCACTCTCAGTCATTCGGACGCGGAGATTCGGAATTTCTGGATCAGACACTGTAAAGCTTCACGTACGATCGCTGAGCATTTTGGGCGGGAGCTGGGTCAGCCTTGTGTGACGAATTTTTGGATTCCAGACGGATATAAAGATACGCCAGTAGATCGGCTAGCTCCGAGAGTACGTTTAAAAGAGTCGCTGGATGAGATTTTTAGTCAGGAAATAGATCCGCTTTATAATATGGATGCCTTGGAAAGTAAACTGTTTGGAATTGGTTCTGAAAGCTATGTGGTTGGCTCTCATGAATTCTATATGGGTTATGGTTTAACAAATGGAAAAGCGATCTGTTTGGATGCGGGACATTTTCATCCTACAGAAGTGATTTCGAATAAATTATCTTCGATTCTGATGTTCAGTGAGCAGCTGCTGCTGCATGTCAGCAGACCTGTCCGCTGGGACAGTGACCATGTGGTAACAATGGATGATGAGCTGCTGGAAATCGCCCGTGAATTGGTTCGCGGGGATTTACTTCCTCGTACGAATATTGGATTGGATTTCTTTGATGGCAGTATCAATCATCTCGCGGCATGGGTCATTGGCACCCGCAACACTATTAAGGCGTTGCTGCGTGCGATGCTGGAACCAGTGGAAGAACTTAAGCAAATCGAGCGGTCCGGGGATTATACTTCACGTCTTGCTCTGGTAGAAGAGTTCAAATCGTATCCGTTTGGAGCGGTCTGGGATTACTACTGTGCATCACAAGGTACACCGGTGCGTGAGCAATGGCTTACTGAAGTGAAAAATTATGAACAAGACGTTTTGTCTTTAAGATAGAAGTGGATACGGAGAGCAGCAAATACAAAGGAGAGAATAGACTATGAGTACATCCTTGTTAGAATCAAAAGGTTATATTGCCAGCAGTGAAGCTCCATTTATTCAGGAAATGTCAGAGATCACCCGTCATATGTGGGAGCTTGGCTGGGATGAACTGAATGGTGGGAATGTCAGCTATTTGCTGGATGAGAACGAGGTGGCTAAGTATATTAATGTACTGGAGCCGTTGCGCACGATCAAACTCACCTTTCCGGTAAAAGAATTAGCAGGCAAGTATTTTATCGTAACAGGTTCAGGCAAATATTTCAGAAATGTGATTAAAGACCCTGAAGCGAATTTGGGAGTGTTAAGAGTTAGCGGCAATGGCGAAAGTGTGGAAGTATTGTGGGGATTGCGGAATGGTGCAGTTCCTACGAGTGAGCTCGCTTCGCATTTTATGAGTCATATTGAACGTCTGAAAGTAGATCCCACACACCGTATCGTGCTGCATACACATGCTACAAATGTTATCGCGATGACCTTCACGCATGATCTGGACGAACTGAAGTTTACCAAAACGTTATGGGAAATGTGCACAGAGTGCCTTGTTGTTTTCCCTGATGGCGTCAGTGTTATTCCGTGGATTGTTCCGGGCAGCAGTGAAATCGGCCGTGAGACTGCCAAAAAAATGAAGGATCACCGTTTAGTCATCTGGCCGCAGCATGGGATTTTTGGCACTGGCTCCACCATGGATGCTACCTTTGGTCTAGTAGAAACGGTTGAAAAGGCTGCGACGATCTACAACCTGATTGGCGGTAGAGAAATCAAACAAAAGATCACAGACCAACAGCTATGGGATTTAGCTAAAGCATTTGGAGTTACCCCTAAAGCGGGGATTCTTGAAGTCTAGAGAGTCATTATAATTTGGTGAAACCGGGCAATCGTAGATTCTGCGAGGTCCGGTTTTTGTTGTCTTTTTCTTAAAATTTGCATTTCCCATCTTTTGGGTAGATAATAAGCTTACTTAAAGTAATCAATTAATAAATTGGAGGTAACATATGAATACAGAGCAACTATTTTTACCTTTTCAAGTGGGGAATCTTTCGCTGTCGAACCGATTTGTAATGGCGCCGATGACACGCGCGCAGTCTCCGAAGGGTGTGCCGGGAAGCAATGTTGCCGCTTATTATCGTAGACGTGCGGAGGGTGGAGTGGGATTAATTGTTGCTGAGGGTACTGCGATAAATCATCCAGCGGCTGTCAGTCACCAAGATATTCCTAATATATATGAAGAAGCATCTTTAGAAGGCTGGAAGAAGGTTGTGGAAGAGGTTCACGCAGCTGGCGGCAAGATCATCCCGCAGCTTTGGCATGTGGGGATGGCGCGTACAATCGGCGAGTATCCTAACGTTGAAGCCCTTCCTGTAGGCCCTTCGGGTCTGAATTTAGCAGGTGAGCCGGTGACAGAGCCGCTGACCACAGAAGAGGTTGAAAGTTTAGTAACAGCCTTCGCTCAAGCGGCGGCAAATGCCAAAAGCGTTGGCTTTGATGGCATCGAGCTGCATGGCGCTCATGGGTATCTGATAGACCAGTTCTTCTGGGATAGAACGAATAAACGTACCGATCGTTACGGTGGCGATTGGGTAGGAAGAACAACATTCGCTGTCGAGATCATTAAAGCATGTCGTCAAGCGGTTGGACCAGACTTCCCAATCGTGCTGCGCTTTTCCCAGTGGAAGCTGGGGGCGTATGATGAGAAGATGGCGAAGACTCCAGAAGAACTTGCAAGTTTCCTGGCCCCGCTTAGCGAAGCGGGTGTAGATATCTTTCATTGCTCGACCCGACGCTTCAGTCAACCTGAATTTGCTGGTTCTGATCTTAATTTAGCTGGGTGGACTAAGAAGCTTACCGGGAAGCCGTGTATTACAGTAGGCTCTATTGGCCTGCAAAGCGATTTCTTCGAGGAAGATAAAGCTCAGAAGCCTGAGGATAATATTGATGAGTTAACTGAAAGGTTTGATCGGGAGGAGTTTGATTTGGTTGCAGTGGGCAGAGCGCTTATTAGCGATCCGGCTTGGCCTGCCAAAGTACAGAGTGGAGCGATAGACGAAATCATCCCATTTACTCCTGAAGCAACGAATACGCTTTACTAAAACTAGCAGAATATACAATGACTATTTTTTTAGGTAAGAGGTTGTGTAACTGTTTCAAGAGGAGTGTATCTGCTTATAATAGTAGCATACCCCCCTTAATATGATAGAACTTGACCCTGCCAAACGTTGGCGGGGTATTTTTTTGTCGATATGCAACGCTTCATTACATCATTAATAGACCGGGCACTTCTATGTTAGGCCAGCATTATGTTATAATTTTAAATTAGCAAAGTATAAAAATAATTGTTGAACAATAGAGGACGTGAAAACAGCATGACAAAGGGGAACCATAACTCACCGGACTTAAAATCCGGCAAGGGTTCTAAGGATTATTCGAAATATTTTGATTTTAGTGATGCAAAGGTAATTAGTGAAGAGGAAGGTAAGGTTACTTACCGGATTAAAGGAAGAAATGTGCAAATTAATAGCCAGCCTGACTATAAAGAAGGAAAACGGCGCGGCAAGGAAGAAATAGAAGTGCATTATGATTTCGAGATTCCTGAAGAGATGCAGAATTTCGGAGTGGGCAAATATTATCATATAACGACTTATGGCTGCCAAATGAATGAGCATGACACGGAAACGATGAAGGGCCTATTGGAACAGATGGGCTACCGCAGTGTCGCTGACCGGAATGACGCGGATCTCATTTTGCTGAATACTTGTGCGATTCGGGAGAACGCCGAGGATAAGGTATTTGGAGAGCTAGGACATCTTAAGAACCTGAAGATCGAGAAGCCGGGTCTGTTGTTAGGGGTATGCGGTTGCATGTCCCAAGAGGAAGGCGTAGTCAACCGGATTATGTCAAAGCATGGCTTCGTGGATATGATCTTCGGTACGCATAATATTCACAGGTTGCCACACCTCATTAAAGAAGCGGTATTTAGTAAAGAGCTTGTGGTTGAGGTATGGTCCAAAGAAGGCGACATTATTGAGAACTTGCCGAAGAAGCGGGAAGGCATGCGCGCTTGGGTGAACATTATGTATGGTTGTGATAAGTTCTGCACGTATTGCATCGTACCGTTTACACGCGGTAAAGAACGCAGTCGTCGTCCAGAGGACGTTATCGCTGAGGTGAGAGAGCTTGCGCGCCAAGGCTTCAAGGAAGTAACGCTATTGGGGCAGAACGTAAATGCTTACGGTAAAGATTTTACGGATATTGATTACACCTTCGGTAACCTGATGGATGATATGCGTCTGATTGATATTCCGCGCATTCGCTTCATGACATCGCATCCACGAGATTTTGACGATAAATTGATTGAGGTTTTAGGCAAAGGCGGCAACTTGGTGGAGCATATCCATCTGCCGGTTCAATCGGGAAGTACTGCTGTTCTTAAGAAAATGAGCCGTAAATATACCCGGGAAGCTTATCTGGAATTAGTACGCAAGATTAAGATAAGTGTGCCGAATGCTGTATTAAGTACCGATATTATCGTTGGTTTCCCTGGGGAGACTGATGAGCAATTTGAAGATACCCTATCGCTTGTGCGTGAGGTTGGGTATGATATGGCATATACGTTCATTTATTCTCCACGTGAGGGCACACCAGCAGCGGCGATGGAAGATAATGTACCGATGTCGGTGAAGAGTGAACGTCTGCAAAGATTAAATGATCTCATCAAAGAGAACAGCCGGATCATTAATGACCGGATGCTGGGTGAAGTTGTAGAGGTGCTGGTTGAAGGGGAGAGTAAGAATAACTCCGAAGTCCTTTCCGGCCGTTCCCGCGCTAACAAGCTGGTCCATTTTGAAGGTCCTAAGGAGCTTATCGGCACATTTGTAAACGTGAGAATTACAGATACCAAAACATGGTACATTAAAGGGGATATTGTGGTGGAGGCCGCAGCTGTTCATTAATCACATACGAATGGGGAGATGACTAATGAGTACAGAAGAACAACAGTTGAATAAATATGGAATGAAAACTTATAATACCCGTGATCTGATCGTTCGCGAGGATATTATGGGCAAAGCTAAAGAACTAGCATCATTAATCTCAACCAGTGAAGAGGTACGCCATTTTCAGCAGGCTGAGCAAAAAATTCTTAATCACGAGCGTGTGCAAGGACTGATTGCGACCATTAAGAAAAAACAAAAAGAAATCGTGGCCTTCGAAAGCTTCAATAATAAAGATATGGTCGCCAAAATTGAACGTGAAATTGAAGTGCTGCAAGATGAGATCGACGGTATTCCAGTCGTGAACGAATTTCAGCAAAGCCAGAGCGACATTAATTATTTGCTTCAGCTGGTAATTTCCGTGATTAGAGATACCGTTTCGGAAAAAATAAATGTGGAAGCCGGCACTGAAGCGCCTCCGACCACATGCGGATAACCCACACTCAGTTCAGGGGGCGGATGCAGATCCGTCCCTTTATTTCAATATAAGAGGTAGAAGTGAAGTACATGAACATACATAATCCTTATAATTCAACGACAACGTCGTTTCTCATATAGTCTTTTTTGTAGGATAATGTAAAATAATGGAATTCATCTGTTGATTTATGAAGAACATGTTTGGTACATTTAAAGATACGAATAAGTAAAACTACAGCTTCGGAAAAGGATGGGGCAATTATGAGCGACAATGGGGAATTAACCTATAACGCCAAAAAATATCGTACACCGGATGGTGTTCCGGCCGACATTGTAATGTTTACACTTACCAAACGCGAGCGGAAGACGGTCACCAAGACGCTGCCTTTACGTGAGTTGAAGGTAATGTTAATTAGAAGGAAAAAATGGCCATGTGCAGGCATGTGGGCTCTACCAGGTGGATTCTGTCAGGAAGATGAGTCTATATATGATGCTGCAACTCGTGAGCTGAAAGAAGAGACCGGTGTCGATGGAGGTCACTTAGAATATCTTGGGGTTTATAGTACACCTGGCCGCGACCCTCGGGGATGGATTATCAGCCATGCCTTTTTCGCCTTAGTAGAAGAGTGGATGCTGGAGCAAAGACAAGCTTCCGACGATGCGGGTGAAGTGGGTTTATTTACGTTACAGGAAGCGTTAGAAGAACTGGAGCTCGCTTTTGACCACCATGAAATCATCAAGGATGCATACGTACGTATCCAACAGCAAATGCTGCAGACAACGATAGCAAGACAGTTTTTGCCTAGGCATTTTACGCTAAGTGAGCTTTATCAGGTGATTCAGACAGTAGTGCCGGAATTTAAAGAGCCAAATTTTATTCGTAAAATCACGTCAACACGCAGCCGTCAGGGTATATTAAAAGAAGTGAGAGATGAAGAGGGCAATGCACTCAGCTCCAATCAATACTCACAACGCCCGGCTCAGCTGTATATGTTTACAGATCACGAGCCATTGTTGTCCATTTATACGTAGTGTCTTAAATCAGGGGAGGGACGATTCTCATGAGAGCACTAATAGTAATTGACTTTACCAATGATTTTGTCGATGGGAATTTACCGGTTGGGCAGCCTGCAATCGATATCGAGCCAAGAATCAGCCAATTAACGTCTGAGTTTGTCCAAAATGGCGATTATGTTGTAATGGCTGTGGATTTACATGAAGACAATGATCCTTATCATCCCGAGAGTAAACTGTTTCCACCTCACAATGTACGAGGGACTAGAGGGCGGGAGCTTTATGGAAGTTTGAAAACTGTTTATGAAGCTGACCAGGATTCCATCTATTGGATGGACAAAACTCGATATAGCGCTTTTAGTGGAACTGATCTGGAGATTAAGCTGCGGGAACGTGGCATTACTGACCTTCATTTGATTGGCGTATGTACAGATATATGTGTTTTGCACACTGCGGTGGATGCATATAACAAAGGTTTTACTATTACTGTGCACGAAGATGCGGTCGCCAGCTTCAACGCGGATGGACATAAATGGGCACTAAATCATTTCCGGGGAAGTTTAGGAGCAGACGTTGTTAAGGCATAATACTATAAAAAACATACACATACAGCAACGTGGATATTAGGAGATGAGGACTTGAAGAGAGAACTTGCGCTACATACAGATAAATATCAGATCAATATGATGTATGCTCACTGGGTGAATGGAAGCCATAAGCGAAAAGCTGTATTTGAAGCTTATTTCCGCAAATTGCCTTTCGGAAACGGCTATGCCGTGTTCGCAGGATTAGAGCGTATCGTGGGGTACATCGGCGGCTTGCGTTTCACCGAAGATGATATCCGTTACTTGTCGGAGCAAGAAGAAAATTACGCTCCTGCTTTTTTGGAAGAATTGCTGCAATTTCATTTTCAGGGCAACGTTTATTCGATGAAAGAAGGGGCGTTGATTTTCCCGGATGAACCACTAATCCGTGTGGAAGGGACGATCATGGAAGCGCAGCTGGTGGAGACCGCTATTCTGAACTTCATGAACTACCAGACGCTAATCGCTACGAAGGCTTCCCGCATCAAGCAGGTAGCTCCGAATGATATTCTGCTGGAGTTTGGTACCCGGCGGGCACAAGAAGCGGATGCGGCGGTCTGGGGCGCTAGAGCGGCCTATATCGGCGGCTTTGATGCAACCTCCAACATGCTGGCAGGTAAAATGTTTGGCATCCCTACCAAAGGTACACATGCTCATTCTTGGGTTCAGAGCTTCAGCAGCGAGCAGGAAGCTTTTGATGCTTATGCCAAGGTGATGCCGGATGAAGTTACACTATTAGTTGATACCTTCGATACGTTGCGCAGTGGTGTGCCGAATGCGATTAGAACCGCCAAAAAGCTTGAAGCGCAAGGTAAAAAGATGATCGGTATCCGTTTAGACAGCGGTGACTTGGCCTATCTATCCCGGCAGGCACGGAATATGCTGGATGAAGCGGGGCTCGATTATGTGAAGATTGTGGCGTCCAACGATCTGGATGAGAATACAATCATGGATCTGAAGCTGCAAGGTGCAGCCATCGACACATGGGGTGTAGGCACACAATTGATTACGGCTTCGGATCAACCCTCTTTGGGTGGGGTCTATAAGCTGGTAGAAATTGAGTCCGCAACTGGAGAAATGGTACCGACAATCAAGATTTCTTCTAACCCTGAAAAAGTATCCACACCAGGCAGCAAGGACGTATTCCGGATTATCGGGAAAAATGGCAAAGCGCTAGCAGATTATATCTGCTTCCCGGAAGAGGAATCTCCACGTAACGGCGGTCGGGTGAAGCTGTTTAATCCGCTGCATCCATACATGCACAAGTATGTGGAGCGTTATGAAGCGCTGCCTATGCTTGAGCCGATTTACGTGAACGGCTTCCAGGTCTATACTTTGCCGGATCTGAATGAAGTTCGCCGTTACCATCGGGAGCAGAAGGATCTGTTCTGGCCGGAATATCTGCGTAAGCTCAATCCAGAGGTATACCGGGTGAATCTGAGTGAGAAGGTCTGGACCAGCAAGCAACAATTGATCGCGGAGCATATTCAGCCGGAGATAGAGTAGGTTTTGTAGTTTCGATGGAAAGAAGCACGGGAAGATTAGATTCCCGTGCTTTTTTGCGTTTGGGTGAAGCCGACGTTTGGGTGAAGCCGATGTTTGGGTGAAGCCGACGTTTGGGTGAAGCCGATGTTTGGATGAAGCTGATGTTTGGATGAAGCTGATGTTTGGTGAAGCTTGCGTTTGTTAACTTTGATCGCCGCGAGTTTATTTTCTGAAAGTATATAAGAGAGCTTGTCTGCGTATATCTGTTTTGGCTTTTGTTGTATTTTTTGCAACAGAACACTACTTAAAGTACATCGAGAAATTACCATACCCCCAAAAGAATTAGTAAATCCCTTAAAATGGGGCGAATCCGGTGCGAGTAGGCAAATCAACGGTATAAATCCCGCAGAATGAGGCGCATCCGGTGCGAGGAGGCAAATCAACGGTATAAATCCCGCAGAATGAGGCGAATCCGGTGCGAGGAGGCAAATCAACGGTATAAATCCCGCAGAATAAGGCGCATCCGGTGCGAGTGGGCAAATCAACGGTATAAATCCCGCAGAATGAGGCGAATCCGGTGCGATTAGGTAAATCAACGGTATAAATCCCGCAGAATAAGGTGCATCCGGTGCGATTAGGTAAATCAACGGTATAAATCCCGTAGAATGAGGCGAATCCGGTGTGAGTGAGCAAATCAACGGTATTATTCCCGTAGAATGAGGCACATCCGGTGCGAGGAGGCAAATCAATGGTATAAATCCCATAGAATGAGGCGCATCCGGTGTGAGTGAGCAAATCAACGGTATATATCCCGCAGAATGAGGCGAATCCGGTGCGAGGAGGCAAATCAACGGTATAATTCCTGCAGAATGAGGCGAATCCGGTGCGAGTAGGTAAATCAACGGTATAAATCCCGTAGAATGAGGCGAATCCGGTGCGAGTGGGCAAATCAACGGTATAAATCCCGCAGAATGAGGCGAATCCGGTGTGAGTGGGCAAATCAACGGTCCCATAAGAAAAGGTGTATCCCCGTTCTACGCAATCGCGAAGAACAATGGATACACCTTTTTTCATGTTAGTGCGAGATATATAGTTTAGTTCTTCTTCCGGAATTTAGCGAATGACCAGATGGTAAGCATCAGCAGGAAGCCCAGACATGTGCCTATGCTGATCCGGTTCTGAGTGTCGAAAAGGAAGGAAATCGTGATAATCGACAAACAGATAAGCGTCAAAATCGTAATATAAGGGAACCCCCACACTTTAAAGCTTGGCTCTTTAGGATAGGTTTTCCGCAGCTTTAGCTGTGATAGACAGATGCTGATCCATACCAAGCTTACTACGAAGCCGGGAACAGCCATCAGCAGCCGGAAAAGTCCATCCTGTGCGAAGTACGCTAACATAGAACCAACAAAAAGAACTATAGCGCAAAGTTTAAGACTGTTGATCGGCACACCTTTTGCTGAGGTCTTTGCTAAGCTACGTGGAGCTTCACCCTGTGAAGCCAAAGAGTGCAACATCCGTGTGGCGCCGTAGATACCAGAGTTAGCAGCAGAGAGCACAGCCGTAATCAGTATGAAGTTCATAACATGGTCAGCACCCTTAAGTCCTGTAGCTGCTAATACCTGCACAAAGGGGCTGGTATGCTCGTTAAGCTGATTCCAAGGAATTAACCCACAGATGATCAGAATTGGAATGGTGTAGAACAGAATAACACGTAAAATGAAGCTTTTGACAACTCTAGGCAACACTTTTTCTGCATCTTGAGTTTCTGTTAAAGTTAGTCCAATCAGCTCAGATCCGCCGTAGGAGAACATGACGACCAGAAGGGCAGAGAAGATAGGTGTCCAGCCTTGTGGGAATAATCCGCCATAATCCGTAAAATTACTTAAATAGGGGGTCCCTTCAGACATAGGCAATAGCCCAAACAATAATGCAGCTCCCAGAATAATAAAGATGATAATCATAGCTATTTTGATTCCTGCTAACCAAAACTCCGTCTCTCCATAACCGCTTACACTCATCATATTGATGCCAATAATTAAAGCACCACTTGCTAGACTCAGTAGCCATAATGGAACATCCGGTAACCAGTACTGCAAGAAGCTTCCTGCCGCCAGCACTTCGATCACGCAGACAGTCAACCACATGAAGCAATATAGCCAACCCACGATAAAGGAGAGCCGTTCTCCAAAAGCCTCGCGGATGAATTCCTTCATATTTTTGTTCGGGTATACCGTGGCCATTTCGGAAATTGCACCCATAACGACTAGTAGCAGCAAGCCTGCCAATACATAGGAGAGAACAACCCCTGGTCCAGCAATGCTTATCGTCTCAGAGCTTCCTTTAAAAATCCCCGTACCGATTACGCCGCCCATCGCCATAAAGCTGATATGCCGTGGAAGCAATTTTTTCTGTAATGATGCTTCGTTTGACTTCACATTTAATGCCTCCTAAGTAGGTTCAAAAAATTACACCAAGAATCAGTTTATCCTGAAATGGACTAGTTGAAAAGTATAAATGATACACATTTGTAGAAATAGAGGTGATTTTTCATCGGTGTGTGATATTTATCATGAAGAATGTGATGAATTTAACATCTTAATTTTTAATTTTATTGCTAAATGAAAGTAGATAAATAAGCTTAGGCAACACTTGGAAAATGCAAGATTTGTCACTTCGCGTCTTGCAAAATCAAGTTACAATCGTTGAAAAAGTCAAAAGGATATTATACTAGATGACATTCTGAAAGGGGCTATGTCGGTGGTACAGTTACCAAAAGTGAACGAGCTCGGATTTTTTGAGATTCGTCTGGAGTCAATTGGAGGGTTGGGTGCGAACCTGGCTGGTAAAATGCTTGCAGAAGCAGGTGTTGTCGGTGCTGGAATGAATGGGGTCAGCTTTTCGTCATATGGTTCGGAGAAGAAGGGATCAGCGGTAAAAGCGCATATCCGGTTTTGTGATTTGAATACGCCTATTCGTGACACGTCTCCGGTTGAGCGTCCGCATGTTGTTGGGGTATTTCACGAAGCATTAGCAAAGACAGTTAACGTAATTAGCGGAATTTATGAACATAGCACAGTATTGGTGAACTCAGCAAAATCGCCGGAGGAATTGAAATCCTCCCTGAATATGATGGCAGGAACTATTGCAGTCGTTGATGCTACAACGATCGCCTTAGATGAGAAAAACCGCGTTAATATGGCGATGCTAGGCGCGTTGTTCCGGATGTGTGATTTCTTGGACCCTGAAATTATGAAAGGCGTTATAGAGAAATCACTAGGCAAAAAATATCCACAGGCAGTACAGTCAGCACTGACTACTTTCGACCGTGGATTTAATGAAGTTAAGTTTATGCATTTTCCACTGCCTGCGGGCGTGACAATGCCTGAGTTCGTGCGGTCTGATATTTCCGCATTGGGTTATGAAACACAGCCTATCGGCGGTACCATTACGAATCCTGGCAGCAGCTTTTTAAAGAACTTGAGCATTTCTCGCTCCGGTTTGCTGCCTCATTTTAAGCAGGAGGATTGTATTCATTGTGCGCAGTGCGATACGGTGTGTCCTGATCTGTGTTTTGTTTGGGATGAGCAGCCTGATAAGAAGGGACGTCCACAAATGTTCCTGCAAGGTATTGATTATCAATACTGCAAAGGCTGTTTAAAATGTGTAGAAGCTTGTCCTACAACTGCCTTGTCTGGCGAACGTGAGGAAGAAGGCTACGCAGAGAGTCATACGGTCCGGCATATTTTTGATCTCGTTACTGAGGCCTAATTAACGGAGGAAAGGTGGAATACACGTGGCTATAGATTATGAAAAAGAAGTAGGCTCTGCTAAAGTAGAGCAGAAATTCCTATATGAATCCGGCAATGAAATGGCGGCTTATGCTGCTCATCAGATTAATTATCATGTAATGGGGTATTTTCCGATTTCTCCATCGACAGAAGTAGCGCAATTTCTTGATACGATGAAAGCGAATGGCCAGCATGATATTATGCTGATTCCGTCAGATGGCGAGCATAGCTCTGCTGGAATCTGTTATGGCGCTTCAACGGCTGGCGGACGTGTTTTTAATGCTACCAGTGCCCAAGGTTATATGTTCATGCTTGAGCAATTACCTGTACAAGCTGGTACGCGTATGCCTATGGTTATGAATCTAATCTGCCGTTCGATCTCTGGACCGCTGAATATTCACGGGGACCATTCAGATTTGTATTTTGCTTTGAATACAGGTTGGCCTATTTTAATGTGCCGGGATCCACAATCTGTTTATGATATGAACCTAATGGCATTGAAGCTTGCGGAACATGCTAAAGTTCGTCTTCCGGTAATGGTGGCTTCAGATGGATATTTCACCTCCCACCAGAAACGCCGCGTTCAAGCTTTTACTCATCGGGAGGATGTTCATAAATTTGTTGGACCACAACCTCCAACAGGCTTTACCGATACTTTAGACCGCAATAATCCGGTAACGGTTGGTCCTTATATGAACGAACCTGACTATATTAACAATCGCTATCAGCAGTCCGTAGCTATGTACAATGCGGGTGAAGTTTTTGAAGAAATTGCGAAGGAATTTGCTGAGTTAACCGGACGTCATTATCCAATGATCGAGGAATATCGGATGGAAGATGCTGAAGTAGCCGTATTCTTGATGAATTCTGCCTCTGAGATTATTAAGGATGTTGTGGATCAGCTTCGGTTGCAAGGGATCAAAGCCGGTGCAATCTCGCCGAATATGATCCGTCCTTTCCCGCAGAAGCAAATTGCTGAAGCGCTGAAAAATGTTAAAGCAATCACCGTTGGTGACCGTGCAGATTCTGTTGGCGGACATGGTGGTAACATGGTCAATGAAATCAAGGCAGCCCTGTTCACATATGGCAACACTACGACTAAAGTAATTAGCCGTATCTACGGTTTGGGTGGTAAGGACTTCTACGCAGAAGATGGTCATGCCTTTTTCCAATTAGCAATAGATGCTGTTGCTGCAGATCGAGTAGACATACCATTTGATTATTATGGCCACAATCCGGGTACACCAGATAAAGCTCCGCAACGTCTTCTGAAGCCAATGGACTTTGACTCACTGAAGACAGGGTTAATCACTGTGAAACAGGATGAAGCAACAGGCAAATTAAGCGTACGGATTCCGCCACTGCGCAGCTTGACGAAGAAACCTAAACGGCTCTCCCCAGGGCATGGTGCGTGTCCAGGTTGCGGGATTTTCTCAGGACTGGAGACTTTCTTCAAAGGGATTGAAGGGGATATCGTCGCACTTTATCATACAGGCTGTGCCATGGTAACGACTACGGGGTATCCGTATTCCTCCCATAAATCAACGTTTATCCATAATCTTTTCCAAAATGGAGCGGCTACCTTGTCCGGTGTCGTAGAGATGTTCTGGGAACGCAAACGTCGCGGTGAGCTGGATGGACTAGGGCTTAAAGAGGACTTTACGTTTGTTATGGTAACCGGAGATGGCGGTATGGACATCGGGATGGGACCGGCAATTGGAGCTGCACTGCGTGGTCACAAAATGATTATTGTAGAGTACGATAACGAGGGTTACATGAATACTGGAGCACAGCAGTCCTATTCGACACCACTGGGTCACCGTACTTCAACCTCCAGTATCGGCAAGCAGCAGCAAGGTAAAGTTACTCAGCACAAAGATACAGCACAAATTATGGCGGCTACTAACATTCCTTATGTCTTCACGGGTTCGGAGGCTTATCCGCAGGATCTGGTGAAAAAAGCGGCAAAAGCACAGTGGTACGCACAAAACGAAGGTTTGGTGTATGGTAAAATCCTGATCGCATGTCCGCTAAACTGGATGTCTGATGATAAGGAAGGCACGAACATCGTATCATTAGCTGTTGAGTCTTGCTTCTTCCCGTTATATGAAGTAGAGCATGGTTCTACGAATATCACATATAATCCTGAAGATAAGGGCAAACGTGTTGAGCTCTCAGCATGGCTGAAGACAATGGGTAAAACTCGTCATTTGTTGAAACCTGAGAATGAGCCAGCTTTACACAGCTTCGAAGAAGAAGTTGAGCGCCGTTGGAATCGTCTCAAGGCAAAACATGAACATCCTGACTTATAAGCTGTGTCTATCTCCAGTATATAAAATATGAAATAACCCGGCAGATTTGTCTGCCGGGTTTTTTTGTGATTAGGGAGCATTTGCGCGTAAGAAGCAGTTTTCGGACACCACTGACCTTAAACACAGCTTTCTTTCCCATTTGGAATTCTAACGGACTCCATAGCAGTTATCGGCCCTAAAACTCCCAAAATGAACCCTTTTTGAAGGAATAGTGTCACTGGAGTCCGCGAAACTTTTGAAAAAGCTAAAAAACCAGCAAATAACGTCTCTTAGGTCCTATGTGTTAAAGACTTGGTCATTTACAGTTAGAATAAAGTCCAGTTTCCTTTTACTCTTGCATGTTGCTCTGCTCTAACCAGAAGATAGCGGGTACAAATGACAAGACAAGCACTACCTACGATTAAAGCGCCGAGAGCCCACCACCAGCTAGTACCGATATTATCGTATAACGCCCCGCGCACAAGAACCAGACTATATGTGAGTGGAAACAGAAGGGATAAACCCGTTGCCCATGCTGGGAATACTGCTGGTGGAATACGAACCCCGCCAAACAGCTCCATTGGTGCTTGAAAGATGTAATAGAGTAGCCCTGAATCCCTTGAGAAGAGAGATATCGCACACAGCAAAGCTCCCCATATAACCGCTGATATCATGATAAGTATTAATACAGGTATTAAGGCGCCCCAGTTAACAGTCGTTACGTCCGCAAGAAAAATGAAAGTCAGAATGGAGAAGCAAGCGAACATCCATATTCCGTGAAATAGTGAATATACGGAACGTCCATAAAGGAAGGCCATTTTTGACGCTGGCGTTAGGAACACTACCTCAAGTGTACCCCCTTTGCGTTCTTGTTCGAATAACCATGCGGCTTGCACAACCGTCCAGTATAACTGAAAGACGAGATATCCGCTCAGCAGAAAAAGGGGAATCCGTCCATCTGGTATTACTTTTGAAAGTGCTGATCCTGCTCCGGTTCTAAAGGGCTGCATAGTAAAGTAGGTGGTTAAAAAGGTGAGCGCCGGCCAGAGTAGAAGTGAAAAAAACACTGCGCGTCCCTTAACTCTATTTCGATGCTGCTTAGTGATCTCCGCGCTAAGGGTAAACCATAAGCTATGTAAGTTCATGATACCCTTCCTTCCGAAAGGAGGATAATCGCATCCTCCAAAGTAGGTTTTTCGGATGCGAAGCTTTTAATGCTAAGCCCCTGCTCAGTAGTCCATGGCAGCAGCTCTGTAATGATTCTATCAGCCGAAGGTGTCTTTACAGAAATGCGCTGCAGTCCATCATTTTGAAGTTCTAGTTTTTCTGTTGCGCAGACACCCATTAATTCCGCAGGCTGAGTAAATGTTCGTAGATGCTCTAGTAGCTTGGGACGAAGTGATTCATGCCAGCCTGTAACCTCTAAATGAGCAGTTTGCGAGCCTGCAACCTGATGGACAATCCGCTCAGGTTTGTCACAGAGCAGAAGCTCGCCTCGATTCAGTACATAAACTCGGTCACATAGTTCTTCGACCTCCTGTAAATAATGGCTGGTCAGAAGGATACCCTTTCCACTGTCCAGTGCAAGCTTTCTTATCGTACTGCGAAGCTGCCTGGCAATAGGGGCATCAAGGCCAAGTGTGGGCTCATCTAGAAATAAGTATTGTGGGTCGTTGATAAGTCCGCGGGCGATTTGCAGCCGTTGCTTCATCCCTTTAGAATATTGTTCAACGGGTTGGTCAGCAGCTTGGGTCAAACCTACTTCCTCCAGAAGACGTCCTGCTTCTCTAGCGATGTGAGGGCTGTTCATTCCATAGAGTTTACCGAAGTATTCAAGATTCTCTCTCCCAGTGAGCCGCCAGTACAACATTCGTTCTCCTCCGGCGATCATATTTACTTTTTGCTGAATGGCCTGTCGATTCTTGTGTAGTGACATTCCATCGACTTCAATACTGCCGGAGGTTGGCTCTAGGAGAGTAGAAAGCATACGTATTGTAGTGGTTTTTCCAGCGCCATTTAGACCGAGAAGACCTACGATTTCCCCCGCAGCGATATCTAAAGATAGTGATTTCACTGCTGTCACTGATCTTTTTTCCGAACGGAACCAGCTCAGTTTATGTTTGCTCTCGTAAATCTTAGTAACTTCATGCATATTAATCAATGGTTTTCACCCCTCCAAGGTTTTAGAATCGTTCGAACAACCCGCGCTCTATGCGCCGGTTTGTCCATTGACCAACCGTTATGTATACAACACTAAGCAGTATGATTGGCCATATGTCAGGTAATCGTATTGCTTCTCCAGTTAGCAGCGAGCCTCGAAGGAGTTGTAGCGCATAGGTCAATGGGAAAATCTCACCTATAGCCTGCAAGTAGTCAGGCAAGTATTGCCTTGGAAACTGAAATCCACACAGTAGAGCAGTTAGCGTAAATAGAGTATTTTGCACAATGAAGGTGTCCCTTGTATATAGCATAATGCTTCCTAGCACCAGCGCCATCGCATAACACGATAGTAAAAATAGCAAAATTCCCACGAGGACAGATATGAAGTGAGCAGAGGGGAGTCGAAGTCCTGCCAAAAGGCCAAAGAAGAGAACCACCAGCAATTCCGCCCCACTTCGATACAACTGCTGGACAGCGTTTCCTAGAAAATAACCGCTCCGGCTTGAAGGGGAGAGCAACAGTGCCTCAAGTGTACCTTCCCTCCATTCGGTAATAAGTGCCCTGGATACATTCATCATCATACTGACGGAAAATATACTGAGCATACCTCCAATAATTACATAGGTCAGATAGTCCTCACTGCCACTATAGATAGCAAATTTTGAATCTATATCCCCTTTGATTAGATACACATAAGAAAAATAAGAGATGATGACTAGATAAACTCCATCAATAATGTGCCCGAATGTAAAGGTCCAGGGAAAGGCTCTAAGATTAGATTTTTGGTTTCTTTTTAGGGTTGCGATAGCGATATGCCACATATGTACTCACACCTTTCATTAACCTCATTGTTCAAGGTACTGCCTTTGCAGGATGAGCAGATTATCAAAGACTTCTTTGTTCACTGAATAAAATAAATAATTCCCTTTTCGCTGTGATTGGGTAAATCCTGCTTCACTTAGTTGTTTTAGCTGTTTAGAGACCGCAGCTTCAGAAATACCCAATATTGGCGCAAGCTGCTTGGTACAATGCGGCCCTTTCCACAGCAGTTTCAGAATTCGCATCCGCGTATCATCACTTAAAGCTTTGAGTTGGCGCAACAGGTCACTCGGCGGTCCCTCACTAAAGGCAAGACCGGGAACATCCACCGTGAGAGGCAAAAATAAAGTGTCTTCGAACCAGCCAACAAGCAGATGCGGAAATATGAATGTAGAAGGAAAAACGTACACTTGTCCAAGCTGGTCATAAGGAAAGTAATACGTTACAGCCTTTTGTACTGTCAGAGTCCCGTTCTCTGAGAGGAGGCGTGGGTGGAGCGTATTTAGTGCCTTTTCCGGGGAACGACTGGCTAAGTCTTGAAACTGAGCGGCTGAGATGTTCATAAATGGTTCAATATAGTCCCATTCCTGCCCGAAATAATCATGTTCGTATGTAATTAATGTTGAGATTAACAGCTTGCGAACACTAGCCAGATTGTTTATCAGGTACTTCACGTTTCCACTCAACTTCATCAGCGAACGTTTGCTTTCCGATTCATTCAGCCATTCGACTATGGTACTTAGTGCAATTTCTTGATTCATAAATAGATACACTAGCTCTGCATCCGGAAGTTTTTTGAGTAGGGTGATTCCTTGATTGCAAGAAATAGGGACACCCATACGGTCCGGTAAATCTAGCAGAGCGATCCAACGTTCTGACAACTGCCCAAGTGTGTGGATGTTCTCCTGTAGAGCAAGAGGCATTCTTTTCTTGAGCTCCAAAGCCCATTGTAATCTTGTTGGATGGTGTTCTGGTTGATGGAAGACATGCAGACTGCATAATAACTCATGAAAAGGACTGACGACCGTTTTGATCTTTCGATTTAAAGTTTGGAGTGAGCTCATCTCTTTCCTTTCCGATTAACTGTTTGGTTAATCAAAAACCACTTTCGCGTAAAGTGTTCAAAATTATAGGGGGAATGGTCAGGATTGTCAAATCTTTTATGCAGAAAAAAGCGAGAGCACATCTCCATGTGTTGGACATGGATGTTTCTCTCACTTATAGGATTCTTTTAATAGAGTTATGAAGTAGAGTTTTATCTTCTGCCTCTAGGCATCATGGAGTTATCGCACATGATATCTTTAACAGAATAGGTGTAGCAATGGCGAGGAACTGGGACACAGTGATGGCGTCTAACGATTTCTACCGGGTGAATAACATTCACAACTTGAGGGTGGTAATAATCTTGATAAACCACCTTAGGTGGGTCAGTGACAGTTTGGGCCGGACATTTTGGACATTCTTCTGACATTTCCTTCAGCTCCTTTGTGTGTGAACTTACCGTATTATACGCACAGAACAAAGGTATGCTTGGTTATTTGTCTAGTTTATAAAAAAATGGGTGGAATTATTGTTTGTATATCTCTCGCATTACATGACGAAGCTCCGGAATAATTAGCCGTTCCATAGCCAATTTAACGGCTCCAGTGGAGCCGGGCATAGAAAAAATAGCTGTGTTGCCAATCGTACCTGCAATTGCTCGACTAAGGATTGCCGCCGAACCTATATCTTCTGTGTAGCTTAACATTCGAAAAATCTCACCGAAGCCCGGCAGCGTTTTATCCAGCAAGGATGAAACTGCTTCGTAGGTGGTATCACGGGGAGAAATTCCTGTTCCACCCGTGAGCAGTACGGCTTCAACTCCAGTGTGATCAGCGTTTTTATAGAGTAGTTCACGAATGTCTTGATAGTTGTCTTTGATAATGGTACGGCCTATAACTTCATAACCGGCAGCCTCAAGCATGGATTGGATTAAAGCTCCACCGGTATCTGTTTCAGTAGTTCTGGTGTCTGAGACGGTAATGATATAGCAGGACACGGACTGTGGTGCTTCCTTCCGATGTTCTTCAACGGATGACAATGAGATCAGCTCCTAAATTAGAGATGTTCTCATGATAGGGTATGGGGGAAGCAAAGACAAGTTTCGTTATCCAGCGCTAATCTTTTGAGGATATAGGGGTGCCGCTTGCGTGCTTTGGCATCATGTAGTAAACTCGCTACCATACCCGTAATTTGCAAGGAGCGATGAATCATGGAACAGGTTGTACCTGTGTATATATTGTCAGGATTTCTGGGAAGCGGCAAAACTACCCTGCTGCAGCGCCTGCTGGAACATTGGAAAGATCAGGGCTTACGCCCGGCAGTAGTGATGAATGAGCTGGGTGAAGTGAATCTGGATGGGCTGCTGGTTGAGCAAACCGTTCCTATGGCAGAGCTGCTCGGCGGCTGTATCTGCTGTTCTATTCGAGGGGATCTCAGCACAGAGCTAACAACTCTTATCAAGAAGGAATCACCTGATGTTGTTGTTATTGAGGCCACAGGTGCGGCGAACCCGCTGGAAATTGTAGATGGCGTAACCGAAACTTCACTGTATCAAAAAGTAGAGCTGAAAAGCTTGATCACCGTCGTTGACGCCGCGCATCTGCTCGAATTGTACCGTGCGCAGCAGGGCGCAACCTATCGACTGATGCAGGAGCAAATTCGCTGCGCCTCTGTTTTGATTCTGAATAAAACTGACCGTGTCTCAGCAGATGAAGCGGAAGAGATCACAACCGTTCTGCGAAAATGGAATTCTTATGCACCGATTATGCCAGCGGAGCGTTGTGAGATCGACACAGAGGAGCTCCTGCGTAGCGCAGGTGGAGTTCTTACGGATACACAGCTTGAAGAGAGCGACAGCGAAAGCCATGTGCATGAGGAAGCTCTGCAATCTTCAGGAGCCACCCACGCTTCCCACGATCACGTGATGGCATACACACATTACTTCAAACGACCTGTCAACAGCGAAACCTTTGAACAGTTCGTCAAGGAGCTTCCGCGTGATGTTTATAGGGCTAAAGGCATTGTGACCTTTAATGACACCTCCAGTCGTTTTCTTTTTCAATATGCTTACCGTGAAGCTGATTTTATGAAAATCACACCTCAAGGCAAAGTGCCAGACGTAGCTGTATTTATCGGGGAACATTTCTCATCCAGTGAGTTACGCACGAAGCTGCTGGAGATGGAAGGACGTATTTTAGTTCGGCCTGGAACGATCAAAAGAAGCCTGTAATCCGTTCTGCTTCAGAAGAAGCTGTGGTTCATTCCTAATCTTGTAGGTTAATAGTAAGGCATACCATTAAAAATGCAGGAGGTTGAAGGCTATGACCCGAATTCAATATCAGGAGTGCATTGACGCTTGTCTCGAAAGTATGAATGCCTGTAACTACAGCTATGTCTCAAGCCTAAAAGAATATGATCTTGCATCTCTTCGTGAGAGCATGCGGCTCGATCGTGAATGTGCGGATATTTGTTCTTATGCCATTCAAGCAATGACCCGTCAAAGTCCGTTTGTATCTGGAATTTTAAAACTATGTGCAGAAATATGTGAAGCATGCGCGGATGAGAGCAGCAAGCATATACATAATCACTGCCAAGAATGTATTAATGCCTGCCGTAAAGCTGCAGAGGCATGCCGTTTGATTAGCGATGCTGTTGAGGTATACGCGTAAGATCGTATAACTTAACTCTCATATATGAACTGATAGCCAGATTGTTGCTGTAGAAATATAGCAATAGTCTGGTTTTTTATATCCAGATCTGTTTGATTCATGCTATTGGTAGAAAAAAAGGAAACAAGCATGTAGAATGCTAAATACATACAGATTTAACCTTTTACATATTATTGTTAGCGCTTACAAAAAAGATTGGAGGAGCAGTATCATGCAAAAGGTCCTTTTAGTTGATGATGAATTTATTATCCTGGATGGCATCTCATCGGTAATGAACTGGGAAGCATTGGGCACAGAACTTATTGGAACCGCGCAAAATGGCTTGGAGGCATTAGAATTAATCAAGCAAGCTATACCTGATATTATTATTACCGATATTCGTATGCCGGGAATGGACGGGCTGGAGCTGGTGGCGACGGTTACAGCGCTTCATCCTGAGACCTCTTTTATTATGCTGACAGGCTTCTCAGAATTCGATTATGCTAAGATGGCGATGCAGTATGGGGTTAAACATTATTTACTGAAGCCGTGCAGCGAAGAGAGACTGAATGAAGCGCTAAGCGAGGTAGTTCAGAAGCGAGAGGAACGGCAGTACGAGGAGAACTTTATCCTATCGATAAAATATGGACTGGAACGTGTACTTCCACATGCCAAAGAACAATTCCTGAAGGAGCTTGTGACGAACAAGACCTATGGTGTGGAGGAATGGAAATATTTTGGTGAGCTGTTTGGACTGAATTTTCAGAGTCAACGTGTTAGGCTACTGCTGGTAGAGATTGAAGGAGAACATGAATATGAGCATTTGTTCGCGGTCAGTAATATTGCGGGAGATATTTTTCAACATCATATTTTAAGCTCCACCGTAGGGCGGCGTGTTCTGTTATTAATGGAAGATGACCTGTCTGAAGCTGCTTTATTTGAGAAAATAGACAGCATCCGCGCTACCTTTATGAAATATTATCATATTGATCTGACGGCCGCATTAAGTGAACCTGGAGAGTTGACGCAAGTAAGGCGTTTATTCACGCAGACGATTGAATGTCTTAGCCATAGATTTTATCTGGGGGAAGGGAGCTTAATTACAGAAAAAGATATCAGCATTCCAGAGGATGAGGAAGGTCTAGAGCTGCAACTGGATCTCGAACACCTCGTTATGCTCATTAAAGCGGGGCACTGGGCAGATGCTGAATGCGAGCTGCTGTCACTTTTGCATCAACTTCTGAATCTTAGATATGACATTGCCAAGACCAAATCCTATCTGATCCAGATCTTCATGGAGATTATACGTTTGAGTGATCAAAACAAGATGCAGACGTATATTGATAAGCTGCCCCGAATGATGGAGACTAGCACGCTCCAGTCTTTTCAGCAGTTTGTAATGAGTATTGCAGAAGAGATTACCCTTGATCGTTATAGCCGCAATCGCAGTAAGCAATCGCAAATGGTGGCAGAGGTACAGCGTATCGTGGATAGGCGTTATTGTGAAGAGACATTAACTTTGCAGACTGTTGCACAGGAGATTTATATGAATCCTGATTATGTTAGTAAGATGTTCAAGAAAGAAACGGGGGAAAAGTTTACGAATTATGTTATGAAATACCGGATGCAAAAAGCGCTCGAAATCATCGAAGGATGTGCACATTTTACGATTGGACCTCTAGCTGAAGAAGTCGGTTTTGGAGATAATGTATCCTACTTTAGCAAAGCCTTCAAGAAATTCACGGGTTTTTCTCCTTCCGAATATAAAAAAACGGCTCCATAATTTTTTTATTTAAAGATAGCCCATACACCCTACGTACTTGATCGATAAGTACTGTGGGGTATTTTTGTGTGCGAGGAAAAAGAGGGTTCCACGGTTTTGAACAAATAATTACCGGATATGAACATGGGGAAAGGAGAGCTTTACCTGTAAAGTTATGTGCATAAGGAAGCTAGTCATATTACATACGGGGAGGCCAACCAATGGAGCTTAAGCATCAGCTGCTGACCAAGAAGTCCGGTATGAAACCCGGCAAATGGTCTTTTGTGAAAAACGAACTGCAGCGGAATAAATACGTGTATATCATGTTAATTCCCGTGGTGCTCTTTTATCTGATTTTCAGCTATGGGCCGATGTACGGTCTGCTAATGGCTTTTCAGAAATCCTATAGTCCTATAAAAGGGATTATGGCGGGGCAGTGGATCGGGTTTGATAATTTTAAAATGTTTTTTGAAAGCTACTACTTTTGGCGGATTATTAAGAACACACTGATTCTTAGCTTTTACAGTATTATTTTCGGATTTCCGGCACCCATAATATTGGCTTTGCTGTTAAATGAGGTCCGGAATAAGTGGTTCAAAAGCACGATTCAAACCGTTAGCTATATGCCGCATTTCATTTCAGTCGTGGTTGTTGTCGGCATGTTAAAAACATTCTCAGCACTTGATGGCGGGTTGTTTAACGTAGTTCGTAGCTTTTTTGATCTACAGCCTGTGATGTTTCTGGCAGAGAAGGATATGTTCCGGCCACTTTATATTCTCTCCAACATCTGGCAAGGTGCGGGCTGGGCTTCCATCATCTTTTTGGCGGCGCTTAGCGGAATTGATCCCCAATTATATGAGGCTGCCAAAATAGATGGCGCAGGTCGCTGGAAACAGCTTCTGAACATTACCCTGCCGGGAATTATGCCTACTGTCGTCGTTATGCTGATTCTGCGTCTGGGCGCGGTTATGAATTCCGATTTTCAAAAAATATTACTGATGCAGACCGCTCCAACCTATGAAACCTCGGATGTTATCTCAACCTTTGTATACCGTTCTGGGGTGCTGGAAGGCAATTATACGTATTCCACAGCCATTGGATTAATTAACGGGGTTATAAATTTCTCACTGCTTTTGCTTGCCAACTCTATTAGTAAAAAAGTGAACTCCACCAGTCTTTGGTGAGGAACAGGAGGTGAACCTATGCGACGTTCGGCAGGTGAACGTATCTTTGACTGTATTAATGTGTTGCTGTTGTTAGGCATCATGGCTGTATCGATTTATCCGCTCCTGTATGTGCTGAATTCCTCTGTGAGTGATCCGAACGAACTGCTGCGTTCCAGGTCATTAATGCTGCTGCCTGAAGGCTTTCAGCTCGAAGCTTACAAAGCGGTATTTCATAATTCGAAAATCTATAGTGGATATTTAAATACACTTTTTTATGTAACTGTTGGGACAATCGTTAATTTATTGATGACATCAATCGCAGCGTATTCCTTGTCCAGATCAGATCTTTTCGGTAGAAAAACACTGATGAAGTTAATCACCTTCACGATGTTTTTTGGCGGAGGGATGATCCCGACTTTTCTGCTCATTCAGAACCTCGGGATGGTCGATACCCGCTGGGCGATGATTATACCTGGAGCGATTAGTACTTTTTATTTCTTGATAATGAAAACTAGCTTTGAGGGAATACCGATCAGCTTAATCGAGTCGGCGAAGCTTGACGGAGCTAATGATATCTTGATTTTATTCCGAATTGTACTGCCACTGTCCAAATCTATTCTCGCGGTTATGACTCTTTATTATGCGGTTGACCATTGGAATGATTATGTAGCCCCGATGCTGTATTTGCGCAGTCAGGATCTCTATCCGATTCAAATTGTAATGCGGGATATTCTGATTAGCAGCAGTACAGAGTCAATGGGAGCTGGGGTAGATACAGGCTTCGCTATCGGTGAGAACATCAAATACGCCACTATCATAATCTCAACGTTACCAATCATGCTGGTGTATCCGTTTATCCAGAAATATTTTGTTCAAGGCGCTTTAATCGGTGCCGTGAAACAATAAATAACATTTATTTATGGAGGCGATTTTGGGTGAAAAGAAAAATAGGGGCCATGATGTTAAGTTCCGTCCTTCTTTCTACAATGCTGGCTGGCTGTTCAGGCAATAATGATGGAACTAGTGCGGGTAATAAGGCGGGAGATCATAAGGGAAATACTACCGCAACTAATACGCCGGTGGAGAAGCTGACAGAAATTCCACTGCCAATTACAAAAGACGGAATGACGATTAATTACTGGCGTGCCAATGACGGTAAGCTTACCGCTTCTTTGGAGAGTTTTGGTGATATGGCCAGCTATAAAAAGAAAGAAGAGTTGACTGGCATCAAAGTGAAGTTTACGCACCCACCACTTGGACAGCAGAAGGATCAGTTCAACCTGTTGATTTCTACGAAAGAGCTTCCAGATATCATTTATTATAATTGGGCGGATGCGGTTGGTGGGCCGGAGAAATTAATTGAGGATGGCCGAATTATCCGTTTAAATGAGCTGATAGAACAATATGCACCGAATCTTCGCAAAATCATTGAATCCGACCCGGATGTAAAAAAACAAATCACACTGGATGATGGAACGATCTATATGTTCCCTCTTTTGAAGCTGGATGCGCTGAAGCTGAATGCCACTTCAGGGTTGATAATGCGCAAGGATTGGCTCGATAAGCTGGGACTGAAGCCGCCGACCACCATTGAGGAATGGCATACTGTGTTGAAAGCGTTTAAAGAAAAAGATCCTAATGGCAACGGGAAGGCCGATGAGCTGGCGTTCACTGGAAACTGGGGTCCTGGTGACCTGACGAAGCTGCACGATTTCTCACCAGGGTTTGGGGTAATCGGCGGTTTTCAGATGAATGGGGATAAGGTCGAATACGGGCCGATTCAGCCAGGTTATTCAAGCTTCTTGGAAACGATGGCCACATGGTATAAGGAAGGGCTTATTGATCCGGAAATTATGACCAATGATGGCAAAGCCTTTGATTATAAAGTGACGAATAATTTAGCCGGTTCTTATGGCGGTGGTGTCTTTAGCGGCATGGGCAAATTCTTCAACCTGATGCGCGATACCGATCCGAACTTTAATCTTACAGGTGTACCTTGGCCGGTTTCTCCTAACGGAACAGCTTATGCTACTTTTAATATGAACAATAAAGTATTGACGTATGGTGAAGCAATCACTACCGGAGCGGATAAGGAGAAACTGAAGGATATTGTCCAATGGATGGATTTCAATTACAGCCCGCAAGGACATGAATTGTTCAACTTCGGAATTGAAGGTGAGAGCTATGTGAAGGAAGGAGAAGGAATAAAATTCACAGATGTCATTACCAACAATCCTAAAGGTTTGACTTACGATCAGGCGTTAGCCTCATATGCGCTTTCGATTATGGATGGACCCATCAATCAGGATAGCCGTTATTTGGATGCTTTATTGTTCGATGAGGGGCAACGAGAGGCTAATGCTTCTTGGATGAAGGCTAGCTCTGATTTGACGCTTCCTCCGTTTCGTTTGAGCGTTGACGAAGCCAGCAAAAGCACTTCCATTATGAGTCAGGTCAACACGTATCTGAATGAAACGATGACAGCAATCATTAATGGCCAGAAACCAATCTCAGAATTTGAAAAAATGGTGGATACGATCAAAGGAATGGGCATTGAAGAAGCTATAAAAATCCATCAGGCTGCATATGACCGTTACATGGCTAAATAAGCGGATTAAGAAGACTATCCGGGTTATCCATAATGTGGTATACAAGTTATATTACAGTGACAAAGGAGAGCCCGGATGAAAGTTTATCGGAATTTGAGTATTAAAATGAAGGTGTTCCTGATGATTGTTCTGATACTGATTCTGATTATATCCATGGCGTTCGGTTCTTTATATTATGCCTACTCTATTTATGACAAGCAGCTTTATGACAAGTCGTATCGGCTGCTTAATTTGTCTTCGACTACGATTGATATGGAGCTTAAAAAGCTGGAATCCATGACTTTGACGATGATTGCTGATCGGCAAATTCAAGAAGGCCTTAAGGAATTGCGCAAAGATGATTCCGATTTTACTGGATATGTTACACGGCAGATGATTGCTGATCGGTTATGGACGCATATCAGTATGGACGAACGTTACATTCAGTCTGTACATTTGATCGATTCCCAAGGGAAGGTCAGCAGATACGGAGAGACGATTCTGTTCACAGAGGAGAAATCGGCACGAATGACCCGAGAGGCAGAAGCGGGGAATGGTGTTGTACGTTGGTTGTATCCTGACGATTCAGATCCGATGCTGGTCATGGTCCGAGAAGTGAGAGCTTATGATCCAATGACGCTAGATAAGCTGGGCACGCTCTATTTACGCATTAATATAGGGAGGTTAGCCCAAGATTACGCTGGTGTGGCCGCAGAAGACAGCGATATTATTTTGAAAGCAGGTCAGGAACTGGTTTATCCTTATCGGAAAGTAGCGGACGGTGTAACAGCGGTTTTACAGCCTTTAAAATCAGGGGCTGGATACGAAATCAAAGAGATGAATGGAGAAGTTGCCTTTGTATCACAGAAGCAATCTTCCTACTCTGGATGGACTTACTACAACTATGTTTCTTATAATGATATTTTTGAAAAAACCATTTGGCTGAAGAATACAATGATCATTATATTTGGAATTGCGATTGTGATTATAATTGCGCTAGGGATGAGCTTTGCCCGTAATCTGACACAACCGATTCGCTCGCTGATCAGTCAAATGAAAGAGGTTCAATATGGAGATCTGGACAGTATGGATACTAAGCTGATGGCTCCTCCACTTCAGCAAATGGATGAGGTGGGGTTATTACAACGGACATTTCGTCAGATGATAACACAGATTAACACATTGATCAAAGAGAACTATGCCAACCAGCTGATTATAAAAGAGACAGAATTTAAGGCTTTGCAAGCGCAGATTAATCCTCATTTCCTCTATAACTCACTGGATTCTATCCACTGGTTAGCTAAAAAAAGTGAACATGCACAGATTTCGAGCATGGTTGTCTCGCTTGCTTTTCTTCTTCGGTCATCGATCAGCTTGAAACAAAATGTAATCACAGTCGCGCAAGAGCTAGAAATCGTGAAGCATTATATCACTATTCAGAATTATCGGTTTCAGAAACGTTTGGATTTTCATATGGAGATTCCAGAGGTCTTCAATACTGTCTCTATTCCAAAGCTAACCCTGCAACCGCTGTTGGAGAATGCTATTCAATATGGTGTTGAGACGATGATTGAACCTTGTCAAATTCTATTATATGCTGAACCATTTGATGGCAAGCTAGCGATTGTAGTTGAGGATCGTGGCCCCGGAATGGAAGCGGATTTCCTCAAACGATTACTAAATGGGGAAGTAGAGACTAGAGGCACAGGTATTGGCTTGCTTAACATCCGTGACCGGGTCAGACTTGCCTTCGGTGAGGAATATGGCATTTATGTTGAGAGTACGGTTGGGTTTGGAACAAAAGTCAGTGTTCTTTTGCCGTTCCCGCAGGAGGTGTAGGTGATGCGCAGATTCATACTTAGCTTGGCACTGCTATGCATGATTACAACTCTCGGTAGCTGCGGGCAACAAACGGACCTTCCACCAGAGAATGCAGTAGAAAAAATTAACCTCCGGATTGCCTGGTGGGGAAGTGACTTCCGGAATAACGCTACAATTCAGGTTATCCAAATGTATGAACAACAGAATCCTCTGGTGAAAATTGAATATGATTACAGCGCCTTTAATGAGTATTGGAAAAAGCTTGCACCTAGTGCAGCAGGCAATGTTCTTCCAGACATTATCCAAATGGATATCTCTTACCTTTCGCAATATGGAACTTTGAATTTATTGCAAGACTTGTCACCTTATATTAAGAGCGGACTTATAGATACGAGCAGCATCAGCGACAACAATCTTGCCGGAGGTAAACTAGGCGAGCAGCTATATGGTTTTAATCTAGGGATTAATGCTTTGTACAGTGTGTATGATCCAGAAGTTTTTAAGGAGCAGGGAATTGAGCCTCCAGGGACGGATTGGAGCTGGGAGGATTTTGAGCAGATCGGCGTTACTTTAAAGGAACAGGGGAAAGGAATTTATCTGGGAACTTATCTGACGCCAGAACAGTTTTTTGCTTATTATTTACGGCAGAATGGAGCGTCATTGTTCTCGGAAGATGGAATAACCCTTGGCTATAGCGATGATCGCTTGTTTGTAGAGTATTTCGGACGTATGCAGCGTCTGATGCAGGAAAAACTGATTTTCGAACCTGATATCTGGACGTTAGATGTTAACAAACCGGATCAAGATCCTTTTTACAAAGGGGAAGCATTGCTGGGTTGGGGATATTCTAATCAGTTTATTAGCACTGTTCAGCGTTACGGAAAACCGCTGGCTTTAGCCACCATGCCAGGCCCGCACAATGATCGCGGCTTATTCTTGAAACCAGGGATGTTTTTTTCGATTTCAAAAAGCTCTAAGCAAAAGGAGGAAGCAGCAAAATTCATTAATTTCTTTGTCAATAATCTGGAAGCTAATAAAGTGCTTAAGGGAGAACGTGGCGTCCCGGTGTCCTCAGCTATTAAAGAGCAGATGAAGCCATTTCTAGAGCCAGAGCTTGCACAGGTTTTTGAATATATTGACTGGGTGGAGCAGAATAGCAGTCCGATGGATCCACCGGATCCGGTGGGTGCTTCAGAAGTAACTAGCGTATTACGTCAATTATATGATCTGCTTATGTTCAGCAAAATCACTCCTGAAAAAGCTGCCGAACAGTTCCGCCTTCAAGCCGATGAGATTTTATTTCAGAATATAAAATAAACAAAAAAAGAGGAGAAATACTGGATTGAAAGTAAATTTTAGAAAGGGCTGCTATGGCAGTTCTTTCTTTTTTTTGATTCCTAGAAGAGGAAATTCGTAGGGAACCGGAGAATTAACAGTAGATATGAAGGGAGAATGTTAAGTGGCGAACTTAGTAGATCGTAACTTTGCCGGCGGTAGTATAGGTGTTGCTACTTCCCTAATTGAATTAGAGCAGATCAGTAAACAGTATGGACGCCGACCCGTATTGGAGGATGTATCGTTCACTATTGAAAAGGGAACTGTAACAGCTCTGATCGGACGAAACGGATCCGGCAAAAGTACCCTGTTGTCAATCTTAGCTGGACTTGTCCACATTTCCTCAGGAAAGCTGAGTTGTAAGGATCCAAATCTGAGAATTGGTTATGCACCTGAGATGTTTCCAGGGTTGAAGCTGACCCCAGAACAGTACTTGCGAAGTATGGGTCAGATTAGCGGCCTTGCGCCAGTCCGGATCGAACAGGAGCTAACAACGTTATTTCAACTTTTTAAACTGGAGCACTTTCGCAAGCAGTCGATGCTAAATTTCTCCAAAGGAATGCTGCAAAAAATTAATTTGATTCAAAGCTTGTTGGGAAGTCCCTCGTTGCTGCTTCTTGATGAACCTATGTCGGGCCTTGATCTCCCCTCAATGAATAAGTTAGCTGATCTTCTCATCGTTTTGAGAAATAAGGGGACTGCTATAGTCTTCTCTGTACATGAACCCCAATGGATTGAATTGCTTGCGGATCAGGTTCATGTGATACATGAAGGGAAAATTGTAAAGTCAATTCAGGGGTCAGAGAAGCTAAACATAAAACCCTCTACATACATACTATTGTCTAATCTGTCGATTCAGAAACTGCAGCAATTGAAGGAAATGGCAGGTTTCATTTCAATAAATACTTTTAAGGATAGTTGTAACATAGAACGTACGGCGTTGACAGTAACAAGTTCAGAATCAGATACTTTTTTGCGGGTTATCTTGGAGTCGGGTGGTTCAATACAATCGGTAGAACCTCGCGGAGGATCGCATGACTTAGAAAAATGGATGAATCCTAGGAGTTGAACAGGGGGTCTTACGTGTATCCGTTTATCGTTTACATGCTGCGAAGTTATACTCGATCTCAGCGTTATTTCGGCCCGTTAGCAGGGATTGTGATTGCAGTCTTGATATTGTATTCTTATAAGCCCAATCCAGTTATGAATAGCTATGCCGCTACAGCAGTAATGCTCTTTATAAGCTGCGCTTGGATGAGTCTTAGTTTTTTGAATCATGAGCACGCTGTTCATCGGCAGATTGCAGTTGTTCACATGCGAAGTGCGGCTAAACATAGTGCAGGTGGTATCTTAACGCTTGCATTTCTAACGCTGCTGCTAGATCTATTGATTGTCCTTTATCCTTGGGTAACGGGTCATTTTGCAGAATCACCCGGGGGATATCGGTTAATTCTCGCGCTCATAGGACATGGATTATTGGGTATGCTTGGTGTGGCTATTGCCCTATTCTTTCAATCTTCTTGGGTTCAAAAAGGCAGTCATGCGACAGGTATGTTGTTAGCTATCGTTATACTATCACTGGGCGGAGCACAAATCAGCGAAAGTTTGCCTGGTATATTTCATTTTTTGATCTGGTTGTTGCCGCCAGTAACTCCTGTAATGGAGGCCATGATGAAAGCTGATACATTGTCATTAGCGGAGTTGTTAGGTTCCTTTGCACAAGCATTAGTATATATAACACTGCTTATCGGTTTTTATTTGTACAGATCAAGACAGAGGGATTACAACAAAACATAACTTGTATAGATAAAAGGAACAAGGATACAGAAGTGGGGGAAAAGATGAAGGATACATATGTACCTGAGAGTGAACAATCAAAAGAGTTATTCGCCTATTTTGGACTGGCAGTTTATTATGGACAGGCCCTCGAGCAGCAGCTTACCAACTTGCTATTGCTTACTAAGCTATCACAAGGAAAAACGCCAACAGAAGCAGATCTGACAGACCTTTATCAGCGAAAACTCAGCAATTCACTCGGCCAACTCATCAAAGAAATCCAACATCATTTTCCTTTCTCGGAGCAAGAAACCGCTCAGTTGGAGGAAGTGTGGAAACAACGTAATTACATCGTTCATGATTACTTTAAAGAGCGTATACAGGAAACCTTTACGCCTGCCGGAAGGGCTAAAATGATTCGGGAGCTGAAACGTTTTAAAAATAAAGCAAGTAGACTTGAAGTTAAACTGCAAGGCTACTGCACAGAAATGTTCACGAAACTTGGATTAGAGGAGGAAAACTTATTGTAATAATCCTTCTAATCCGCAAGCTGTTACAACCTCTGGTCTAAAATGAACCGAAGAAGCTCTAACACAGCGAGAGAGTGCAGTTAAAGCTTCGCCTAATGCCGGAATCATCTCCGGTGTTAGGCTTTCTCCAGGTTCCCACCACCAATTGTTAATATTCAATGTTTGACTCTTCTTATCCATCACCGGTTCAAATCTGCCAACAAAACGATCATTATATAATATAGGCAGTACATAGTAACCATATTCTCGTTCTATTGCCGGCTTATAGACCTCCCAGCGGTAATGAAATCCGAATAATTGCCGAACCAGCTCACGTTCCCACAACAAATTATCCAGCGGAGCCAAAACAGCCGCAAATGAATCACGTGGTTGAAGCCCAGTCTCTTCGGATTCTTGCAGCATCACAGACTCCAAGGTTGGAGCATCTATACTGCGGATATAAAGCGGAACCTTAATCCCCTCGACCCAAACTTTTCTGAGACTATCCTTCTCTAGCAATCTCTGAATCGCCGCCGCACGCTCTTTGCTCTTCAGTCCGGATATGCCCAGCCATCCGTCTCCAGATTTATTCCATAACAAGCCGATACTTCCTATTCTACGTAACACATACCAATCATGAAATTGTTCTTCCGTGACATTTGGATCGGCTGAACTCAGCAGCTCTGAGGGTAACAAACGTTCAGCGAAATCATAATATCGCCGGGTATGTACACGATGGTGGACAACAATCTCTCCCCAAAAGTACATGCTTTCCATTGCAGCTCGTGATAATCTTGTCGGAGCCCAAGCCCAATCTACTTTTTCCTTTCCGTCTAAATCCAGAGAGGAGAGAGGACCACGCTTCTGAAGCTCTTCACGAACCTGTGCTACAGCGACCATTACAGGTTCATTAGCCTGATGGTGGGAGGCAGCAGCTGTTCTTCTCCGCTTAAAATAAGGCCAATCCTCTGTACAATAAATTGACATGTTCTTGTCCCAGCCATCAACGAGCAACCTGTCTTTATACAGAAGCTCTTGGACCAGTTCTGGCGTAAATCCCGGAATCCGTGCCTGGAGGACCAGCTCATGATTATGGCCAGCGATATTAAGGGGGTCATATTGGATGCAGCCTACGTGACGAACATAGTCATAAATACTAAGTTTTCCAGAAGGGATAGCTCCAGCAGTTAACTTTTGATGAGATAGCAGAAAAAGCCTGGCTTGTTTCTTAGTCAAATTATAAGTAAGCATCGTTTGCTCCTCCAAGGTTATGTATTAATTTCCATAATACAGAACATCTGTTCTAAGATCAAGCAGGAAAAAACCCTGAATCACAATGAAGTGACTCAGGGTTGTAAATTACATTTTCTCAAGAGAGGGTTGCAAGTTTCCGAGTGCTGGACGGTTGCTTGCGCCAGCGTTATCGCCAGAGCTGTTAGCAGCAGCACCTACTTGCAGCTGGTACATACGGAAGTATCTTCCGCCAAGCGCCATCAGTTCATCGTGGCTGCCGCGTTCTACGATCTCTCCGTGATGCAGGACTAGAATCTGATCTGCACTGCGAATCGTGGATAAGCGGTGAGCGATGATGAAAGTGGTGCGTCCTTTTTTGAGAACTTCCAGCGCATCCTGAATGACGCTTTCCGTTTCTGTATCGATGTTGGAGGTAGCTTCATCTAGAATGAGAATAGCTGGGTCAAAGGAGAGAGCTCTCGCAAAAGAAATCAATTGCCGCTGACCCGCAGATAAAGTACTTCCTTTTTCGATGACAGGTTCATCAAATCCTTGTGGAAGATGAGCGAGTAACTTATCCGCACCAACCTCACGCAAAGCACGTTCTACCCGTTCACGGGAAATTCGTTCATCCCCTAGGCTGACGTTCGAAGCAATGGTGCCCGTGAAGAGGTACGGGTCCTGCAGCACGATGCCCATGTGATTCCGCAGCCACTGCTTCGGAATATCCGTAACCTTTTGACCGTCAATCGTAATATCGCCTTTTTGTGGATCATAGAACCGGAACAGCAGATTGATGATTGAGCTTTTGCCGGAACCCGTATGACCTACAAGAGCGACAGTTTCACCCGGGCGTGCTTCAAAGGAGATATCGCGCAGGACGTAGTCTTTTTTATAAGCAAAAGATACATTCTTAAATTCCACTTTCCCTTTGTAGCGTGGCATGGAGCCGTCCGTAACATTCTCTCCAGGTTCATCCATAAGCGTAAACACACGTCCCGCAGATACCATAGAAGTATCCAGGTTCGCCAACTGGTTCACCATACCTGTGATAGGCTGGAACAAACGTCCGAGCACATCGACAAAGGCATACAGAACGCCTAAGGATACAAAGGTTGAACCAGTAATACTGCCATGTCCGAAATACCAAAGCACCATCACAAAAGAGAGACTGCGTAGTGAGTTCACCAGATTGTGGGACGTGAAAGCATTCAGATTTAACATTTTATTCTGATATTTCAAGTAATCATCGTTCAGGTTCTCAAATTCTGCACTAAGCTGCTTCTGACGGCGGAATATCCGGACGATTGACATCCCCTGAATCGATTCATTAATAATGGCGTTAATTTCACTTAGACGTGAGCGAATGATCGTATTGTATTTGGTCGCAATTTTGCGATAGAGCACGATCCACAGCACAAGAATAGGTACAATGAACAAGCTGATCAGACCCAGACGGACATCAAGTAAGAACAGAGCGATATACACGCCAGTTATATTGATAATACCGGTGCTGAAATTGGAGAGGACCGCAATGAATAGATCCTTAATCGCCTCGGTATCATTTGTAACCCGCGACACTACCTTACCAGCAGGCAAATTGTCAAAAAAATGAACGGGTAGTCGCTGGATATGCGCGTATACATCTGTCCGCAGCTTCCGGATTACCTGATTCGCCGAAGATTGCAGCCAGTAGGTTTTTCCGAATTCAGCAAAGATGGAGATTACAAGAAAAATAGCATACATTCCGACCAACTGATAGATCCCAGGAAGCTCGGGTTTGTAAAAAGCGAACAGCTCATCTGCCGAGAGCTTAACCGCGGGATAGATAACTTCGTTATCACCACGGGTGATATGCATCTCTCCATCGATGAACTTTCGTTCACCGTCAGGCTGTGTTACAGCTTCGTTAATAAAATAGAAACTTCTCCCTGCTTGAAGAACACGAATTTCTTGGCCTTTAGTTTCACCGGGCTCAAAGCGATCGCCGCGTTTGTATAAACTATTGTTATATTCAGCCGCCTTATCGGGAGACGTGGTGCTGAAATAGGGCTTCTCGATGGCCAGCATGTGATTGTCGATCATGCTTTTGGCTATAAATGGACCTGCCAGCTCTGCCGCTACCCCGATTGAAAGCAGCAGAAGGGCTGCGATAAAGGTTTTCTTTGCGGTCAATGCATATTCCAGCAGGCGTTTGCCTGTACTTTGTGTCAACCGTGACACCTCCTAAAATGTTTTGCGTAGTCGTAGCTCGTTTATTTATGGTTGTAGTTTAATCATTTGACAAGTTATTTTCGACTTGCTGCCGATCATATTGCTCACGGTACCAGCCATTCAAATCCAATAGTTCCTGATGTGTACCTCGCTCAACAATTTGTCCGTTATCCAGTACAACAATCATGTCGGCATGTTGGACGGCAGAGAGACGGTGAGTAGAGATTAATGTGGTTTTTCCGGCACGTTCATTCCGGATATTGTCGATAATCTGAGCTTCAGTACGAGCGTCAACGGCTGATAAGGCATCGTCCAGAATAAGGATATCTGGATTAGCGATAAAAGCTCTGGACAGAGAGACACGTTGCTTTTGTCCACCGGAGAGGGAAACACCACGTTCACCCACCAGAGTATCCAGACCATCGGACAATGTGCCCAGGTCGTTCTGGAAAGCGGCAGCTGTAATGGCTTGCATAATCGTATCGTCATCGGCGTTGTCTAGACCAAACTGAATGTTTTGCCGAACGGATTTGGAGAAAAGGATTTGCTCTTGTGGAACATAACCCATCCAGCTATGCAGCTGATCCAGGGAAATCTGTTGAATAGGCACACCAGAGATAAGGATTTCTCCATTACCTGTCGGATATTCGCGGAGCAATTGTTTGAGCAGTGTTGATTTCCCGCTTCCTGTACGCCCGACTACACCTAATGTCTGCCCTTGGTTCAGGGTTAAGTTTACATGGGTTAGATTGTCTATCGTCGAAGAAGGATAACGGAAAGTCACATCGTTAAGCTCGATTCGAGTAGGGTGGGGAACTTGTACGGGATGGGCAGCATTTTGAACATCGGGTTTGGAGTTTAACGTCTCGTCGATACGTTCGAGGGAAGCTCCACCACGCTGCATAATGTTGATCAATTCTCCAATAGCGAACATCGGCCATACAATCATACCGAGGTACATATTAAAGGAGACTAGATCACCCAGTGTGATCTGATTGCGGAATACAAGGTAAATCCCATAAGTAAGACCAATAATGTAGCTGAGTCCGACACAGAAGCGGATGGTTGGTTCGAAGAAAGCATCGACACGAGCTACGGCCATATTTTTGTTGTAAACATCTTCAGTAATATCCGAGAAACGTTTTTCATCAAGACGCTCTTGGACATAAGCACGGATTACGCGCACACCAGAGACAGATTCGAGCACTTGGTCATTCATATCTCCGAACGCATCCTGCGCTAAGCTGTACCGATCATGAATAGCTTTACCATAAAAAATCATAGCTATTGCAATTAGGGGTAATGGTAATACTGCTGCAAGGGTCAGCTTCCAACTTACGAGAAAGCCCATCGCAAACAGCACAACCGTAAGGTAGATTGTAGAATCCACCAGTGTAAGCATCCCGAATCCTACGGTAGCTGAGACGGCTCTGATATCATTGGTTGCCCGGGCCATGAGGTCACCAGTTCTATTTTTTTCGAAGAACGAAGGTGTCATAGTCATAAGATGATTCATAAATCGGGAGCGCAGCAGGCGCTCAACAAGGTTGGAACCTCCGAAAAGTTTGTGCATCCATATGTAGGTAATCCAATAAATAACTAGCAGCAAAATGAAGATCATGCCGATATATTTGGCAAGCGAAGCTGTAGTAATCGAACCGCGTACTATGTCGTCAATGGCATTGCCTAGCAGACGTGGAGGGAGTAATTCAAGAACGCCCACACCTATGAGTAATATGAGTCCAATCAGGTAACGCCTTTTTTCTCGGCGAAAAAACCAGCCGAGATCGCGAAGAACAGAGAACAAGTAAATCCCTTCCTTTCAGGTTGTAATGATTGCTTGTGATGCTGATAAAAGCGCAAGTGATTATCTCTTCAGCAAACAAAAAAGGCATATCATCCGAAAACGGACGATATGCCTGTAATTTACAGCTATCATGCGCACGGTGCGTTACAGCACCAAGCATGTGAGAGACCTTCAAGAACTAAAGTTATACGGTCCATAAGACTCGCAAAAACTTCAGGATGGCTTAATCACTTGGGCTGCTTCGGTATTCGGTTGAGTAAAAATTCCAACAATAGTAAAATAATATGGCTGTAACTTCGTAAACACCGCGCTCACCCCTTTCATTAATTTGGTAATAACTAGAAGACGTTTAGTTATGTTCAGAGTTTATCATCCGGTTCGCGAATTTGTCAAACTTAATTTTAAATGGAATGGGAAATCATTAATTGCATAAAGTTGTTTGAATATCGACTTATTTTCGTTATGATTAGAATATACAAAGGAGCTGAGAGAAATGAACATGGAAATTAGTCAAGCAGCGGCAGCTTGGTTTAAGAGAGAATTGGACCTTAAGAATGGAGACTATATTCGTTTATTTCCCCGTTATAGCTCGGGAGGTGGACTTCACCCCGGTTTTTCGCTGGGCATTGCTACAGAAGCACCTGGGCGTCCAGCTATTCAGGTCAAACAGGATGATATTGTGTTCTACATGGAGGAGCAGGACTTGTGGTATATGGAAGGTTATGACCTATCTATCGTATACTCTGAGTCAGAGGATGACATTGAATATAAGTACGAACCAAAGCCGGTATCCGGCGAAGTGCAGGTATAGTTGTCTTAATGATTGTTTATTTTAATCAGGAAAAGCCCTTGCCAAAAGGCAGGGGCTTTTCAAATGGTGTCTTTAAAATGAGGGTATTCCAGTTGGAGATACATAGGTGTTATCAGTGCAAATTGCGAGAGGTTTCTTCCTCCAGAGCGAAGTCGAAGTCGTCAATATCGTACACCTGAACTGGAACTCCACCCTCGATGATCCGTTGAATCAATTCAAATTGATCCGTTAGGATAGGTACTTTCTCACGTTGTGAGGACAGCAGAAGCTCTGTTTCGATGGGATCGAAGATCTCACCGTAGGCAGCGGTATCCATACTGTTAATGATGGTGATTTTGGATTGCCCGCCAAGGAGAATACCTGAGCTTTTCGCCCAAGGCACAGCTAAACAGCGGTTGATCTTCTTCGCGTTGAGCGGTTCTTCAAAATAAGCAATGAGCTCACTTATCTTCAACTTAACATGCTTGTCGTCGTCCGGACGGTTCATCAACGGATCATCGCTGTCGCGCAGTTCGTATAGTTCCATCACGGTAGTATAAGGCACTATATATTCTACAGGGCTGCTCGATACGAGAAGCTGGCCGTAAATCGCCATCATGACGGCTTCCGTCACAAATTGTCTAGACATCGTTATCCTCCTGAAGTTCGGTACTGCAATTGTACTTATGATCTAAAATTATAAAAACACTGTAGAGAGCAAAAGTCAACTGTACTTAGCAACTCACTAAAGAGAAGGGACAGAATATTCCTGTGAAGCAATGGAAATCATATTTTACTTTTGTACGACCTTATATGAAATTGATTGTGTTTACGCTGTTTATCGGCATGATCAAATTCAGTATTCCGCTAACACTGCCAATGATTCTGAAATACGTGGTCGATGACCTCCTAATGAACCCGAGCATGGGGATTGAGGAACGGGTATCACATTTGATGCTTATTTTGGGTGGTGCCTTAATTTTATTTGTTATCGTAAGAGGGCCCGTAGAGTATTATCGCCAATACTTTGCTCAGCTTATCACAAGTAAAGTGTTGTTCGATATGCGAAATAAGCTTTACAGTCATTTACAGCGGCTGTCACTGCGGTATTATCAGAATACCAAGGTGGGAGAAGCCATCTCCAGATTTATTAACGATGTTGAGCAGACCAAAAATTTGGTCGAAGTCGGCATGATGAATGTATGGCTCGACACGTTTACACTAGTTTTTGCTTTGGGATTTATGTTTTATTTAAATCCGGTGCTGGCGCTCGTGTCTATCTCGGTATTACCTTTTTACGCAATAGCAGTTAACAAATTGTATAAGCGGCTTAAGCTGTTAACGAAAGATCGTTCCCAAGCTCTGGCTGGCATTCAAGGTTATCTCCATGAACGGATTCAAGGGATATCAATCATCCGCAGCTTTACGATGGAAAAAGTGGATCAGAAGCAGTTTGAGGACATCAACGGTAACTTTCTTAAAAAAGCGATGGCGCAAACCCGCTGGAATGCTATGACCTTCGCAATTATTAATACATTAACGGATATAGCACCTCTTTTGGTCATCGGATATGGTGGTTATCAGGTCATTCATGGCAATTTGACAGTAGGTACCTTTGTAGCTTTCTTTGGCTATCTGGACCGGATGTATTCCCCGCTGCGGAGATTGATTAATTCCTCGACGGTGCTTACGCAAGCCTCTGCTTCTCTTGAACGGGTGCTTGAGCTGCTGAATGAGCCTTATGATATTGTAGACAAGCCGGGAGCAAAAGTGCTAAAGGATGCACGTGGTGAGATTGCTTTTCAGAATGTATGGTTTAAATATAACGAAGAGAATGATTGGGTCTTAAAAGATATTAATCTGAGTATTCAGCCCGGACAGACCATTGCGTTCGTAGGAATGAGCGGTGGAGGAAAGTCCTCCCTTATAAGCTTGATCCCGAGATTCTATGACATCAGTAAAGGCAGCCTCCAAATGGATGGTTATGATATACAGGAATTAACACAGGAAAGCTTGCGAAGGTCTGTCGGCATGGTCTTGCAAGATAATTTCTTATTCAGCGGATCTGTGCGTGAGAATATTTTGTTCGGTAATCCTAATGCCACGGAAGAAGAGGTCATTTCAGCAGCAAAAGCTGCCAATGCGCATGATTTTATTGAGCAGCTGCCACTGGGTTATGAGACAGAAGTGGGAGAACGTGGTGTTAAGCTATCCGGAGGACAGAAGCAGCGGGTTGCTATCGCAAGGGTATTTCTCAAGGATCCGAAGGTTCTTATATTAGACGAAGCTACTTCGGCGCTGGATCTGGAATCGGAGCATTTAATTCAACAAGCGCTGCAGTCTCTTTCTTCGGAACGTACTACACTAATTGTAGCGCATAGACTGTCAACGATTACACATGCGGATCAGATTGTCGTACTTGAGAATGGTGAAATTACTGAACGGGGTACGCATGAACAGCTGATGGCGATAGAGGGTAGTTATGCGCGATTATTTAACGTACAGCATTTAGACGCTTAATATTTTTTTGGAAAAATACTTGAACACCTTAGTGGTCCTCTCGAAAGAGAAGGCCACTTTTTTTGAATTCCAATCAGGGTGGCGGCACACAGTAACTTATACTATGGCAAAAATTCTAAACGGAATCTGAGTCTTTTCGGAGATCATGTGCGTCTAAAGCTTATAAACATCATGAAAGGAAGTGAGGAACGTGAATAAAACCACGCTTGAGGAAAAGGCGATAGCAGGTGATGAAGACAGCTTTACTGCGCTTATTGACGGCATGCAGGAGCGTTTATACCGAATGGCCTACTCCTATGTGCGGAATCAAGAGGATGCGCTGGAGATTGTGCAGGAGACCGTCTTCAAAGCCTATATCTCCATTCATAAATTGAAGCAACCGCAATATTTTAAAACTTGGCTCACCAAGATCGCTGTCAACTGTGCGCTGGACTTTATCCGTAAATCTAAAAAAATCGTGTATATAGATCAAGAGCTGGGAGGCAGCTATGCTCCGAAATCTAGGGAAGAAGTTATGGACTTGCATGAAGCGCTCAGCGGCCTTGATGAAAAATCAAGAATGGTGATTGTGATGAGATATTTGGAGGACTTGCCCATAAAGGAAATTGCAGAGGTTCTCGATATGCCCCTGAGCAGTGTCAAAACCGTTATTTATAGAGGTTTGGAAAAATTAAAAATAAGTATGGAGGAGAGTGAGTACTTTGGATAAGCAACTAGAACGTCTACAGCAAGCCTATAATGAGATTGAAATTCCTAAAGAACTATCATTCGCTTCTCGTAAAGGAATTGAAAGAGGAAAAATCTATAAACAGAAAAATAGTTCTTCAAAACGGGCCTTGAAATGGACAGGATCAGTAGCTGCTGCTGTATTGATTTCTTTTACGGTGGGTGTAAATACGGTTCCTGCTTTTGCGAGTAGTATGGATCAAATACCGGTTCTAGGTAAGCTGGTCAGTGTTCTGCAATTTACGGAAGGAAGTGCAGGCGGTGGAACCATTCAGGATGGAGTAGATGTGAATTTTATTTCGGTCAAACAACTGAAGAATAGTGATCAATTGATTTTGAATTTTGCAAATCCAGATGAAACACAACAGTTAGCAAGCTCATATAACGTAAAGTTTACGGAAAATCCGGCAACAATGACGATTACAGTAAGTGGGGCCAGAAAATTCTCAGCAGTCAAAGATCTGGAGACATTAAAGCAAAGCCGATATGTTCAGGATGCTTATCCACTAATTACACTAGATGATTCGGCTATTCGGTTCAATGTCACGCTTACGGACTCGGTTGCTTATGAGGTAAAGGAATATAAAGAGCCAGCACAGGTAGTGATTACGTTAAAAGAGAAAGGAGACGAAGCAACAGAGGGCTCTGTATATTCGTTAAGAACGGTCTCACAGCCTTCTGGTGAGGCGCTGGGTATGGCTGAAGAAATGTTATATGGGTTAGAGGATGTGCGGATGTTAAAGGATGAGAAAGGCTTATATCTCGTGGAAGCAGGATATTTTAATACAGAAGAAGAGGCTTTGAAGCAGTTGCAGAAAATTAAGACAGAGTATGGCGTTGAAGATTTATTAGTCGTTGAAAAAAGAGCGGTGCAGCAAATTCCGCAGTCCATTTCTCAGGTGGAGGAATAGTGATGTAGTGGCTTCTATAAAAGGCACAATCAAAAAGACCGCCAAAAGCGGTCTTTTTTGTGCTGTTCTATTACATTTTGCCGATCATAAGTGATAAAATGCCGGCTGCGATCAGCGGTCCGACCGGAACGCCTTTAAATAACGCAACCCCAATCACCGTGCCAATCAGCAGACCTGCAACAACTGTGGGTTGGTTGGTCATGAGCGTAGCACCGCGGCCTCCAAGAAAAGCGACGAGAATGCCAATAGCGATAGCAAGCAAGGACTTCCAGTGCAAGAAGGATTGACCGACTGTCTGCAGCGATATTTTGCCGCTGGCTAATGGGGTCATGACCCCGATGGTCAGGATGATAATCCCGATGGTTAAACCGTATTTTTCTAGCCAAGGAAAAGTTTGCTGTAAGCCAAGTACTCTTAGCAGTAATAGGACGACCATTGCTATTGTTACAGGGGAATTGCTGCTGATAACTCCGAGCGCTGCAAGTCCAAGCAAAAGCAAAGAGGTCATGTCCATCTTAATGTTTCAACTCCTTAGGATTAGAACTTTCTTTTGACACAATGTGATCTGCAATAAGCTTACCATGCCCTCTTCCGGTCTCAATAAACACTTCGTTAGCATTGCGGCCGGAGGCGATTACTCCAGCAACATACAACCCTGGAACATTACTTTCCATGGTAGAGGTGTTAAAAGCAGGCTTATCCATGTCGTCATCCATGATCACACCCGCTGAAGTGAGGAGGGTACGGCTCGGACGGAAGCCAGTCAAGGCAAGAACGAAATCATTATCCAATGCTTTCTTGTCCCCCTTATGATCCGTAACAATTACTGAGCTTGCAGTAATTTCAGTGACACGCGAGCCTAAGTGCAGAGTGATTTTCCCTTTTTGCACCATGCCTTCAAAGATTGGCCGAACCCAAGGTTTAATATTCTCTGAGATGCTTTCACCACGATATACCATATCTACCGTAGCTCCTACACGCATAAGCTCCAGTGCTGCATCTACTGCGGAATTACTGCCGCCAATTACAGTTACCTTCATTCCCGTGTAAGGATGGGCTTCACCGAAATAATGAGTAACTTTAGGTAGTTCTTCACCTGGAATGCCAATCATATTCGGCTGATCAAAATAACCTGTTGCTATAACTACATTTGCAGTGATACGTTTCTGATGCTCACCACGCATATTTGACGTATGTACGGCAAAGGTTCCATCTTCAAGCGGTTCAATGGATAATGCTTCTTCATAAGCGGCGATCTCTAGACCATATTGCTCGGCGGCTCGGCGATAATAGACAAGCGCTTCATGACGGTAAGGCTTGTCGTTGGTCGAAGTGAAAGGAACATCCCCGATTTCTAATAACTGAGCCGTACTGAAAAATTGCATATTTGTTGGATACAAATAAATGGAGTGCACAATAAAGCTTTTTTCAATGATAAGGCTGGACAGACCTTGGCGTTGGCATTCAATAGCTGCCGAGAGGCCGCAAGGACCTGCACCGATAATAATGACATCTTTCATAAAGCGGGTTACCTCCTGATTGTTACTATCTTTTCTTTAAATCCTACCCTAAATTCATGAATTTTTCCATAAGAGCAGATTGAGTATAATAACCATTGCAAGAACAACGTTGATTATTATATAATTAGATATATATCTAATGTATCAATGTATTGTGAAATTCTAGGAGCGTGAACCCAGTGCAGTTGGAGAAAATCGTGAGTTATCATAAAGCTTTAGCTGATCCAACGCGTCTTCGCTTATTGTTGCTTTTGTCCCAAGGAGAAATGCACGGGCAAGCGCTGGCTGAGAAGTTGAATTTATCGCAGCCTACAGTCACTCATCATGCGGCTAAATTACGTGAAGCGGCTCTAATAAAGGAAAGACGCGACAAAAATACAGTTTACTTTAAGTTGAATCCGGAGTTTATCAATAATGGGGCTGAAGCTTCACTGCAATTTATTTTTTCGAAAGGAGCTGAGGATATGGAAGAGCAATTGCCTGAGAATAGTCTTCAGGATACTGTAATTCGTAATTTTTTCTCTAAAGATGGCCGGCTGCGGCAAATTCCCGCACAATACAAGAAGAAATTGATAGCGCTTCAATACATGGTTGAGAAGCTGGAGCCAGGTGTAATTTATACGGAAAAGGAAATCAATGAGTTTATTAAGCAGTTTCATGAAGATTTTGCTACTATTCGTCGTGAATTCATCATGCATCAGTTTATGTATCGTGAGAAGGACAAGTATGAACTAAATCCTCGAGAAGTATGGACTCGGTGGGAATATGTCAAATAATGATCTTTTAAATATTAACATTCTGTGTCGATTTGAAATGTACTGATTAATTATTCGAATTTCGAATAAAATGGAATTGTAAGCGTTATCTGAGACATATTTAGAAAGGAGACTTTCGTTATGTTATTTAAACGCACAAAAAAGCAACCCAAATCAGATCATGTAACCGTCACATTACCTCAAGTGAAACAGGCGATTCGAAAGTTCGAAGAAGATATGCCTGGACCTATTAATAGAACAGCATTAATCTTAGAGGACAAAAGAATCGATATGAGTCGTCTGAAACGTTATTTGGGTGGAATACCCGAACGGAATTTCTATATGTCTCGAGAGACCTATGAAATTTTCGAGGAAGAAGACAAGTTAGTACCGTATTATCTTGATTTAGTTCAGGCTGCTGTAGACAGTTATATTAGTGATACAGGCAAGCTACCACTGCTTGAAGACACCTGGTTGCCAGAGGTTCATTATCGGTTGTTATCTACAGAAAGTTATCTAAAAGAAACACCTCCTTTTCCGCTGTATATTACGGATGAAGAAATGATGCTGACCCATCGGGCAGAGCATTTCGAGTAAAGGAATGACGCAGATATGAATCTTCACAAAGACTGTTCAGTAAAAGGGAAGCCACAAATCCTTTTTGTTGAATAGTCTTTTCTTTGTCTCTAAAGGCATAGTACAATTACATTCTGTAGGTTAGGTTTGAAAATTAACAGCATGTAAGGGGAATTGCTTGATGAAGGAAGTACAAGCTATTTTATTTGATCTGGACAATACTTTAATGGATCGCGACTATACATTTCGCAGCTTTAGCACTCAGTTCGTGCAGGCTTTTCTTGGGCATCTTGAACCTGCGGAAGCGCAGGCCGTGATCGAGGATATGATCCACAGAGACGCTGATGGCTACCGTGATAAAGACGGATTTTTCTTAGAACTTAGTGAGATCCTGCCTTGGGAAAAGCCTGTGACGGCTGAACATATCCGAGCGTATTATGATGCGAGCTACATCAATCATGGTGCAGCCATGGAGCATGCTTTGGAGATTCTGGAGTATTGCGTGGAGCGTGGATATACTTTGGGGCTGGTCACCAACGGTAAAAAAGAAATCCAGAACACCAAAATTGATATTCTCGGCCTGCGAGAGTACTTCAAGGCTATTGTTATATCTGGAGAAGTTGGCATTGCGAAGCCTGATCCTGCGATTTATCAATTAGCTTTAGACAGGTTGGGTGCCTCTGCGGATCAAACCTTGTTTATAGGGGATCATCCGGTAAATGATATCTGGGGTGCAGGTAAGGCTGGCCTTGAAGGGATATGGCTGCAAAGGAAACATCCTTGGGATGATCAGCTGGACATCCAACCTTGGAAAATGATCCGTGAGCTGAAAGAATTAAAGGCTATTTTGTAATCTGGAAAATTTGGGGTTGACATTTTACTGCTGCACCAATTATGATAACAGCATCTTGAATTTCGGAAGGAGACGATGTTTTATGACAGTTTTAAATGTAATGAACTCAACTGTTGTGGATACGTGTCTTCCGGGAACAGCTGCTGACGAATAATTGATTCGTGCAGTTTAGCAGGTAAGCTCAATTACGCTTATTAGAGCCACCGGGAACCGTATAGGGTCCGGTGGCTTTTTTGCGTGTGTAGAAAGATTGGATTTGGTGTAATAAATCCACATGTCTATATACCGCCGCCGGAGTCTTTATTTCCGGCGGCTTTTTGTGTTCTCGGAAAACGCCAAGGGGCAAGAAAAAACATAAACATATCTTTTAGGAGGAAATGAATGAATAGCATAAAGCAATATGGTTGGAATGAAAACTGGAGTACAAAATGGAATGAAAAGTGGAGTCATGCAGAGGATAAACAATTTATTCCCGGGAGAATCGTTGGTGACTTTGGCAGTAAGTACAAGGTGTTAACTGATGTAGGAGAGACGTGGGGAGAGCTTGCCGGGAAGCTGAGACACACATTTGTAGCCTCGGGTGATTTTCCTGCCATTGGAGACTGGGTAGCATTGGCGATGCAAGATGGCGGCGAGCATGGAATCATACATGGCGTATTGCCTCGGCAGAGTGTGATCTCACGCAAAGTCGCAGGAAATACACAAGATGAGCAAATTGTTGCCTCCAATGTAGACACATTATTTCTGGTCAGCGCGTTGAATGATGACTTTAATGTTCGCCGGATGGAGAGATATCTGATCATGGCTTGGAATAGTGGGGCAAATCCAGTTATTCTACTCACTAAAGCGGATCTTTGTCCTGATGCAGACAGTAAAATCGCTGAAATGGAGAGCGCGGCTCCCGGAGTATCAGTACATGCTGTTAGTGCAATACAAGATGAAGGACGCGAGAAGCTGCTGCCTTACATTGGTGAGGGTCATACAGTAGCTCTTACGGGCTCTTCCGGTTGTGGGAAGTCGACAATGGTCAACTGGCTATGCGGGAAGAACCTTCAGATTACGCAGGATGTTAGAGAAGGGGATAGCCGCGGACGTCATACTACTACCCACCGTGAACTGTTTGTTTTGCCGGATGGGGGGATTATCGTAGATACACCGGGGATGCGGGAGCTGCAGCTCTGGGAAGATGAAGGTGGTCTTGATCTAGCGTTTAGTGATATCAGCGGTCTAGCTTCTAAGTGCCGGTTTAGTAACTGTAGACATGAACGCGAAGAGGGCTGTGCTGTACTGGAAGCAGTCCAAACAGGTGAACTGGAAGAGAAGAGACTATTCAACTACCGAAAAACACAACGAGAAGTATTGTACCAAAATAATAAAGAAGCCAAGCTTAAGAGAAAAAGCACAGCTTCCACTAAAGTGAGTTCATCCAGAACCAGAGGATACGGATGGCGTAAAGAGCTGGATGAATATTAAAAAGAATTGATATAACGGCATAGACATTGAAAAAGGGCGCCCCTTAGCTTTTGACAGCTAAGGGGCGCCCTTCATTATTGAATTGAATCTAAACGGTTATGGTTTAGAAGGATGCAGCAGTTTCCTTAGCCAGTTGCAATCCGTTTTCAATGATTTCAGCGGATTGTGCTGGAAGTTGGTTGTGGCCTTCGATGATTACTTGTGTAATATCTTTAATTCCCCACAGGTTAAGGTTACCAACGATGAAGTTTACTGCCATTTCAGCACTTGCAGCAGGACCTTCAGAGTAGATACCGCCTCTTGCATTCAGAACGATTGCTTTTTTACCTGTCAAAAGACCAACTGGACCTTCAGCAGTGTAAGAGAATGTTTTACCAGCTTGGCAAAGGTAATCTACATAAGTGTGCAATACAGCAGGTACAGTCATGTTCCACAGTGGGAAACCGAATACTACCTTATCTGCAGCGATGAACTGATTAAGATATTTATTAACGATAGCGGCACCAGCTGCTTCCTCAGGTGTTGCTTCGTATCCTTGAGCGGCTTTATACATACCAGTGATCAGGGTATTGTCGTAGTATGGAAGTTGCTCTGCGAACAGATCAAGCTCAGTGATTTCATCTTCTGGGTGGTTGAGTTTGTAGCTCTCCAAGAATTCATTGTACAGCTTAACACTTACGGATTGTTCTGCTGGACGGTTGTTTGCTTTAATAAATAGAACTTTAGACATTATGATTTCTCCCTTGCATGTGTGTATTTAATATTAACTATATTTAATATAGCATGTAATCTTTTGTTTGTAAATTATTTTTTTGTTCTTGAAATTTGTTTGCGGTTAAGGAGTTTGAAAAAATGAAAACAAGGTTAATAGGTGATACAAGAGAACAGGAAATAATTTCCTGTCTCTATAAGTTCCAGAATGATCTAAAAGGAGCGATTGACATGTCCATCGATCGGTTTATCATTAAAAAATTGGACAGCTGTCACGAAGAGCATACGCGTCAGAATTTAGTGAAGCTATTTAGACTTCGAATCCAGAAAGCTGAAAAAGCAGAGCAGAAGAATTACAAGATCAGCTGATAATTGCTTAGCTCTTCCTAATAGTAGATTTTTCGCTGAATGAGACAGAGTCCTTGGGTTAAAAAAGTCCGTAAATATAGCAGAGCAGTGATCCTCCCGTTAAGGGGGGATCACTGCTCTGCGTTTTTTAGTCCTGGCAGATTGCTTCAGCATAAAGGGGCAGCAAATGAAAGCCAACCTACGACAAACGTCGCTTTTGGCAGGTGACATAGTAGGGTCAGGCCACCCGCTACATCTAATCTGATGACCCATGCAAAGTCATTTGTTGAGTAACATACCAAGTCAACTGCTAAGTTACACACTGAGTCACATAACTAGTAACGTGTAGGTCACTAACTGAGTCACACATTAAGTCAACCGCTAAACGACTTACTAAGTCACACAACAAATCTCCCGCTGAGTTACCCACTGAGTCACACACCAAGTTAACGGCTAAGTCACCTCACTGACTAACACAACTAATCACCCGTTGATTAACTCACTGAGCTACACACCAAGTAACACCAAGTCACCCGCCGAGTAACTCACTGAGCTACACACCAAGTAACACCAAGTCACCCGCCGAGTAACTCACTGAGCTACACACCAAGTTAACGGCTAAGTCAGACAACAAATCACTCGCTAAGTGACCTTCCAAGTATCCTCAGCGGCCAACGGACTCAGATGACGCTATATGCGAATTTTCAGTCATTAGAGCAGAGTTTCGGAACCCAGCGCAGCTATTCAGCTTTTTGAGGTCGATAATTAGTGCTTTTCGCGCCAATAGCGCCCCTGGGGTCCGATAGGATTCCAAATGAGCCCAAAATTTACGATTAAGGTCATCTGAGTCCGAAAGCATCCAACTATGAGTCCAAAAGCAGTGGCTATGAGTTCAAAAGCAGCGACTAAAGCTAAAACAGTAGCAACTATGTACACGACAGTAGCAACTATGTGCACGATAGTAACAACTATGCACGCGACAGTAGCAACTATGTACGCGACAGTACCAACTATGTACACGACAATAGCAACTAAAGCAAACTGAGTTTCGAATTTAGATTACCGCGGACTCAGATGACGCTATGTGCGAATTTATGAGCATTAGAGCAGAGTTTCGGACTCCAGCGCAGCTATTCAGCTTTTTGAGGTAGATAATTAGTGTTTTTCGAGCCAATAGTGACCCTGGGGTCCGTTAGAATTCCAAATGAGCCCAAAAGTTACGATTAAGGTCATCTGAGTCCGATAGCAGCCGGCTATGGGGATGGCCGGCAAGCAGCAATCCAAACGTGCCATGAAATAGCACAAAATCAGTACAAAGTAGCACCAAGCAGAACCAGCGAACCAAGGTCCCTGACTTTGAGAGTTGAAGCTATGTTTGCCTATGTATGCGCAAATAGTATCTAAATCAAACGGAGTGTCATTTTTGATCAAGTTAGCATCAAAAAGACAACGGGTCCAAGCAGCACCTCTTGGCTACTTAGGACGTTCCTTATTAGAAAGCTGAGGACAGCAATGTTGTGACAAAAAAACTACCCCTCCATTAATAGAGGGATAGCGCCAATGAATCATTTTCACTGTAACTGTGCAATATAGCTTCAGAGCCTTTAATTTCGATACTAATCAGAGAATTGAGGCATTTCTGGAGGGCACTTTTGCCCTTTTGAATTTTGAGCTCCAGCGTACTGTTAAGTAATCTAAGTACTTTTTGAGTGGGCTGCTTATTTTCTGTTGTGAAATACACAGGTACAAGTTTGTTCTGAAATGTGATGAGCATTCTCATTTTGAAATCACCTCGCTACAAGTATTTCATGTTAATGATCATACCCCTTGTTTCTTAATTTTACCTTAAAATTAGCTTATGATAACATAAAGATTGCTAGTTTAATATACATTTATATGTAATACAGGAAGGATACAATAATGTGAATGAGAAAGAACGAACGGATTTAACGGATTTAACGGAATTTTTATTTCCAGATCGGGTAACCGACCAAGTAGTTTTAAATGAATTGTTAAATACTGCGTCTACAGCAGAAAGGATAGGTAGATTCAAATATAGAGAGAAGGAGAAAACTAAAGATCTGTGTTTACAAATACATAAGGATAAAATACTAGCCTACTGCAATAATACACCGGACTCTCCTCCGTGTGTGCTGAAGAACAGAGAGGAAACAGAGAGCTTTTGTCTCGAGTTGTTCGAATGTGAGAGAGCGATGGAGCCCTTTGCTCACGGGATTCCGGCGTTACTAATGTCAAAAAAAAGGTTCAAGGAGCTGAAAAAAGGCTCTGATTCCTCTACGGTTCACAGACTCTCAGAGTGTTTAGCTGCAGAGACAGGAGATGATGTCCATTCCAACCATCTTGCACAAGTGATGAAATGCTTCGACGCAGAGGGAGAATTGCGACTCTGTATTTCTAGTGAAAATGGCTGGAAGTTTCAGTATGCTAGCTTCATAAGCGATCATTCAAGTGGCTGGTTGCTGCGCATGAGCAGCGATCCTTCCCAAGACTGGATTGTAGCTCTTCCTATATCGAAAGCACAATTATGTGGTTCTGTGGCAGAGTGGGTTTTTCATTCCTCCTCTTTTCCTAGTCCACAATAACCGTTGAATAGGGAGGAAGAGTAAGCTGATCTGAATTTAAGGTCACTTTGTCAGCAGTTGTCTTTTGGATCTTGGTGTAAGAGATACCCTCGGCATTTGGATGAAGCGTAATGATTTGTTCATCTCCAGTTAGGTTATGAACAACGAGGACTTGATCCTCTGTTGTTATACGTTCGTAGGCCATTACCCCTGCATTGCCAGAAGTGTAGTCTCGAATTCCGCCATCACGGAGCGCAGGGACTTCGTTTCTTAACGCAATGAGTTCGCGGTATCTTTTAAGCAGTGAGCTGCTGTCGTTAGTCTGGCTTTCGACATTAATGCTAACATCATCAGCGTTATTGCTGCCGACCTCCCAAGTAGTCTGCCCCTCAACCTGATCCGCTGTCATCCATCTCATGGGCTCACGAATTCCTTCATCTGGTTTTACACCAAGCATTCCTATTTCTTCACCATAATAAATAAAAGGATTTCCAGGCAAGGTTAACAGCAGGGCTGCTGCCATTTTTGCATGATCCAGATTGCTGTCTAATTGACTCATGACTCTGTTTTGATCATGATTTGTCAAAAAAATTGCATCGGTAAAATGGCTATCAGATATTTTGGAGTACAAATTATACGTACGTTCCAGCGTAAAGGCAGTCCCGCTGTCTTTTTCAGTTTTCACGGAATTAATAAGGGTCTCAGCTAACCCGAAGTTAAAACTAGAGTCGAAGGCTTGATCCAAATAAGCCCCTACGGTGACTGCAGAATTCTCCCATACTTCGCCGACAATATAAGCTTGAGGATTCACTTCATTCATCGCTTTGCGGAAATCCTGCCACCAAGATACATTTTTATTAGTTGTGGCTTGGCTTTTGTCGCTTAGAAGGTCTTCGTAAATATGTTTAGCAGCGTCTAAACGAAATCCATCAACCCCTTGTTCCAGCCAAAACTTACCGATATCCTTCATTTCATTACGAACTTCCGTATGATCAAAATTTAGATCAGGCATGCCTTCCCAAAAGCCACCTAGATAATGACTACCCAGTAAAGAGTGCCATGCACTGCCACTACCAGCGGCACTAGCTCCATTGGCAGGGCGTCCTTGATCTTCAGCCCATATGTACCAGTCGCGATATTTGCTGTCTTTATTTTTAGCGGAATCTACGAACCAAGGATGTTCTTTGGAGGTATGATTCACGACCAAATCCATAATTACTTTAATCCCACGTTTATGCGCCTCCGTAACGAGCTCTTGTAAATCCTCAATCGTCCCATAATCTGGATTGATTGCACGATAATCTGTCACATCGTAACCATGATAGCTTGGTGAAGGGTTAATAGGCATAAGCCAAATCCCACCGATCCCCAGATCGTCTGTGGTGTCAGGATTTCCGTCATTTAAGTAATCTAATTTCTTGGTAATCCCTTTGAGGTCACCGATGCCATCCCCGTCAGAGTCATAGAATGAACGAACAAAAATCTCATAATAAACCGTTGAGGGCTGTTCGTCAGTGGTAATCGTTTTTGCAGCGGGAGGTGTTGTAGTATTCTGAGCTGTATTTGCTTTTGGCGATGGAGAAGGGGAGGCAGAGGAAGGAATATTGTTATTATTTCCTGAACAACCGGATAGCAGAACGGCAGTTAAGCTAAGAGTCAAAAGTCCGTTTATAGTGTGTTTTTTGGCGATAGATGTTGCTCGTTTATCCATATAAAATAACCCCTTCTGCTGCAATTTTCCTATAAAGGAAATGGTAAGCGCTTTAATTCTTATAGTACTGTAATCAAATCCTCAGGTAAAACGTTTGCACAGATATAAAAACAGCAAATTCAGTGATATTTATCCATAAAATCATTAAAAACCGCTGATATCATGGATATTCTTTTAATTCCCCACGATATTCGGGATTTTAACCTTTCAGTAGGCATGTGCATATGCTTTAAGCAAGGGCGAAGGACCCGGTAAGAAAGGAGAATGAAGAATGAAGATTCGGAAAAAGCTGTCATTGTCGCTCATGATCATTACTTTATGCTTTTCAGTACTTGCCGGTTGCGGCGGAAAGTCAGAGACGGTAAAGGTGAAGATTGGGGAGGTTACCCGCTCTGTCTTTTATGCACCCGAGTATGTTGCCTTGACTCAAGGTTTCTTCAAAGATGAAGGGCTGGATGTAGAACTGCAGACGATTCCCGGTGGCGATAAAACGATGACTGCATTGCTCTCAGGAGCTATTGATGTAGCGTTGGTTGGTTCAGAAACCTCCATTTACGTGTATCAGCAGGGCTCGGATGATCCGGTCATTAATTTTGCACAGCTGACTCAAAGGGATGGAACATTCCTGTTCGCCCGGAAGGCTGATGGAGATTTTAATTGGGATAAAGTGAAGGGCTCTACCTTCCTTGGTCAAAGAAAAGGCGGAATGCCACAAATGGCAGGCGCGTTTACTTTATCTAAAAAGGGAATTGATCCTGCGAAGGATATTACCTTGATCCAAAATATCGATTTTGCTAATATTGCCGGTGCATTTGCTTCAGGTACTGGGGATTATGTGCAGCTGTTTGAGCCGCAGGCCTCTATCTTCGAACGAGAAGACCGGGGAGCTGTAGTGGCATCGTTTGGGGTGGAGAGCGGTTATTTACCTTATACGGTATTCATGTCAAAAAACAGCTACATTAGCAAAAATGGAGACACCGTGCAAAAGTTCACTAATGCCATCCAGCGTGCTCAGCTTTGGGTGAAGGAACATAGTCCTGAAGAAATTACGGATGCCATAATAACTTATTTTGATAAAACGGATCGTGACATTGTGATTTCTGCTGTAAAACGCTACAAGGAACAGGACACCTACGCCATTAATCCGGTTGTTGATAATGAAGAATGGAATAATCTGCTAGATGTTATGGACAACGCAGGTGAACTTAAAGAACGTGTTCCAGCAGAAAAGATCGTGAATAATACTTTTGCTGAAAAAGCTGAAAAGACTATAAAGAGCAGTAGCTCTAAATAAGAGAGATAAGATCCTAAATGGATTTTGTTAACTATAAGGAGGGGATGACCTTGCTTCCAGTAGTGCAATTAAAGGGAGTAACGCATGCCTATCTCGGCGATCGGGAAGCTTCACTGGCCGTTGAGGATCTAAATCTTAATGTCGAGCAAGGAGAATTCGTCAGCTTAGTAGGCCCAAGTGGCTGTGGTAAGACGACTCTCCTATCGATTATTGCCGGACTGCTGCAGCCCTCTGAGGGTGAAGTATTCGTAAATGGCCAACCCATTCTAGGCCCTTCACCTGAGGTTGGATATATGCTGCAGCAGGATTATCTTTTTCCTTGGCGGAGTATTCTTGACAATGCCGTGCTTGGACTGGAGCTGACCGGAAGCTTAAACGAGGAGAGCCATAAACGGACTTTGGAGCTGCTGCGCGAGATGGGACTAGAAGGGAAAGAACAGGCCTATCCTTCTCAGTTATCCGGAGGGATGCGGCAACGGGTGGCTCTTGTACGAACATTAGCTACCAATCCAGGACTGCTGCTGTTAGACGAGCCGTTCTCGGCACTTGATTATCAGATCAAACTTCAGCTGGAAGATTTAGTCTCAGAGACCTTACGCAGCCGGGGAACCACGGCTATTTTGGTCACGCATGATCTGTCAGAAGCGATTGCGGTCAGCAGTAGGGTTATTTTATTGCAGCGAAATCCAGGGAAGATTCGTAAAGTTTTTCCTGTTCCGGAGCTAATCCGCTCAGCCCCACCGCTGTATGCGCGTGATCAGCCAGGGTTTGCGGAGCTTTTTCATGAAGTATGGACAGAGATGGAGATCGCAGGGAGGGAAAGCTAATGAAACGAACAGAGCAAGCGGGTGTCTTAGCTTCCCGTGAACTGTGGCTGCAGCAAATGCATGTGGATTTCAAAAAAACTAAACAGCGCCGGCGTAATCAGGTTATTGCTGTAAGAAGCAGTCTGTTGCTGCTGTTCTTTGTGTTGTGGGAAGCGGGAGCAAGAATGGGCTGGATTGATGAGTTATTGTTCAGCTACCCGACAAAAATCTTCAAACAGATTTGGCAGGATATGATCAGTGGAAGCTTGTGGCCTCATTTGGGGATGACGGTAGGAGAGACTGCGGTAGGCTTTGTTCTGGGAACCTTGTTAGGAACGCTGCTGGCAGTGATTATTTGGTGGTCTCCGTTTTTATCAGCGGTGCTTGATCCGTTTATGGTTGTCTTTAACAGTATGCCGAAGGTGGCCTTGGGGCCGATTTTTATCGTAATGTTCGGGGCGGGTTTCACCGCTATCGTTGTGACAACCTTATCGATTACGGTGATTATTACTACACTTGTTGTTTACAATAGCTTTTGCAGTGTGGATCCTAATCTGGTGAAGGTGGTCCGCTCTTTTGGAGCTTCTAAAGTTCAGGTGTTTTTTAAAGTGATTCTTCCGGCATCTTTTCCAACGGTGGTCTCTACCCTAAAGGTGAATGTGGGAATGTCATGGGTCGGGGTTATCGTAGGAGAGTTTCTAGTAGCAAAATCCGGTCTTGGGTACCTGATCATATATGGATTCCAGGTGTTTAATTTCACGCTTGTGATGTCCAGTCTGCTGATTATTGCAGCCGTAGCAACGGCAATGTATCAACTGGTAGTGTATCTGGAGAAGCGCTTGTTATACCGGCGGTAAGTCTAATGTAACGTTGTGTCCGTTCACAAAATCTTGTAACATGTCTATATCTTTACCTATTAACGGTTAGTGCTTTTAAGGAGAGATAGGGTTATGGGATTTCGTGTGATTAAAACAGCTGCTGCGACGTTAATGTCCGTTCTTCTCGCGTCTGCAGTAGGCATACCCAATGCACAAAGTGCAGGGCTTTTAGCCATTCTGGGTGTGGAGGTTACCTTGAAAAGGAGTTTCCGGACGATAACGGCGCGTTTTTTGGCCTCGCTCGTGGGACTCTTTTTTGGGTGTATTTTATTTTGGATATTAGGGTTTCATTACTGGGTACTTGGACTGTACGTTCTTGTTGGCTTTCCAATGATTGTGAAGTCCGGCTACAAGGAAGGGATTGTCACTAGCTCTGTTATTGTGTTTCGTGTGTTTGGACAAGCTGAGTTATCGCTACATGTGTTGTTGCAGCAAGTAGAGCTACTGGCCATAGGTCTCGGTTCAGCGGGGGTGGTCAACTTAATTTACATGCCACAGACTGGGGGAGTTATTTATGGAATCCGCAAGGAAGTGGATCGATACTTTTCAGTTATTTTTACTCAAATGGCCCGTACTTTGCGTGAGCCTGCGTATATGTGGGATGGCAAAGAATTAATTGATGCGGATAATGCAGTGCAGCGGGGACTGACAGCAGCTACTCGCGAGATGGAGAATCATGTAATTCATCCTGATGAAGCTTGGAATGTCTATTTCTATATGCGTAAGGAGCAGCTGGAATCGATACAAAGTATGATGCAGCTGATTTCTCAAGTATATCGCCATTTACCGCATGGAGAGATGGTAGCTGAATTGTTCGACCAGCTTAGCGGAGATGTTTTGGCTGAAGAATATACAGGCCGCACGGAACATTTGCTGGAAGAGCTTGAACATGAGTTTGAAAGCATGGATTTGCCAGAGACACGTGAGGAATTTGAAGTGCGATCAGCGATTCTGCAGCTTTGCAGAGAATTGGCACTGTATTTAAAAATTGCGAAACGCCATAAAATACCGGTCAGCTATAAGCCTGAGAAACGTTTACTCACCCGGAAAAAAGCTTAAAATTAGGCTTTAATAAAGTGAAGTATTAACATTCGCCCCTGAAATCACGATAAAATATGTATGAACTAAAAGTTGATCTTCGAAAGAGATTAACAATTATAGGGTGAGTTCAAATTCAAGCAGGAAATTCATATACGAATTTTCCGCATTGGCAGGTGAGGCGTATGGACAAAGATATGAAATCATTTATCGGAAAACAACTTGTAGCTAACCTCTTTAATGACAAAGGAGTATTTGTTTTACCCGCATTGACTTTATTGAGTGCTGAACATATTAGATTAATTCGTCAACATAAGATCACTCTGGAATCTCATGACGTCGTCCAGCTGGATAGCGCGGAATTTTTCCAGCTTGCAATTGATGATTGTACAGCTGCGATTGAGAATATTTTTGAACAGATTCGTCATAACAAAAATAAAAGAATTCCTATGCTGGAAGTTAGAAATGAAGTGATTCCGTTTATCCAGCAGGTAAGCGAAAAGAATGACTTCTACGGAGTATTGGCTGCTTTGCAGACCAAAGATGATTATACATACAGACATAATGTAGCTGTGGGCATAATATCTACCCTGCTAGGCAAATGGCTGAAGCTAAAGTCTGAGGATTTGAGCATGTTGACCATTGCAGCAACTCTTCATGATATCGGTAAAATGAGAATCCCGGATGACATATTAACCAAGCCCGGTCCATTATCCGACGAAGAGTTTCAGCTGATGAAAAAGCATACGACCTTTGGGTATGAGATGATCAGGGATACGGTAGGCACAAACCATACTCAAGCGCTAGTAGCCTTACAGCATCATGAAAGAATGGACGGCAGTGGTTATCCATTTGGTGTGCTTGGGAACCGGATTACTGATTTCAGTAAAATCGTTGCTGTGGCTGATGTGTTTCACGCGATGACTTCCGACCGATTTTATCGTAAAGCGGCTCCTTTATACGAAGTATTACTGCAAATGGAGGAGAGCGTGTTCGGTAAGCTCGACCCTTATATTTGCAGAGTGTTTATTAATAAGTTAATGCAGTCAATGCTAGGGAACGAAGTGGAATTGACAGATGGGCGAAAAGGAAAAATTGTTATGATTCTTGCTACAGACCCTTTGCGGCCACTGGTGAATATTGATGAGGATTTTATTGACTTAAGCAAACATAGATCACTTGGAATTGTGCGGGTAATCCCGCAATAGCTGGTGTTTTAAGGTTTTTTGAGGGGTTAGGAATGGCTCCGGAACAGGTTGGACCATTTTTGGAATCTACTCATATATGTACAAATTTTGAAATAAAATGAACTATGAGTCTCCTGAAAAAGCCTTCTTGAGGGCTTACTCAAATTTATTTATAGTCTAACAATCAACAAATGCCTAGAACCTGCATACACTTGATAGTGAATGATTGTATGGAGGAGGTTCAAAGATGTCATTAAGCCATAAACGTCAAACAAGGGAGATCATTACGAAGGCAATTTGCGGCAAAGGTCGTAAGTTCTCTACAGCAACCCATACCGTGACTCCGCCACATCATCCGACTAGTATTTTGGGGGCTTGGATTATCAACCACCAATACGAAGCGGTTGCCGCCGGGAACGGAATCGAAGTAATTGGTACTTATGATGTAAACATCTGGTACTCGTACGACAAGAACAAGCAGACCGAGGTAGCAAAGGAAACAGTCTCTTATGTGGAGCTCATTCCGCTTTCCTACCTGGACACGAGACACCGCACTTCAACAGTTGAGGTCTCTGCGGAGGCAACGCAGGAACCCAATTGTGTAGAAGCGGGCGTATCGCCAGGCGGAGGCAGTGTGACACTTCGCGTAGAGCGCGAATTCGAAGTGGAGTTGGTGGCTGAGACCAAAGTCCGTGTGTATGTCACTGAGCAAAGTGATGATCCAGAAGACAAGGATTATGATTTTGAAGGTGATAGCTTCGATTACGATGATCTGGACCCTGACAATCTGGATGATGAGCTGTAAGGAAGGATACGCCGCCGTTAACTGAGTATCAATGGGTTATGGTCCATTATATGTAGGGAGTGCGGCGGCGTAGAGGGCGAATGCCCTCCTTTTTTTTATTTATTTTTAGGATGAAAAAAGGTTCACGCTCGGATGGAGGCGCTAAAGAGTATGAATGAAGGTCTTAAGGTGTATTCAGAATTGTCTGTGGCAGAGAGAGAGTCCAGATTGCTTAGAAGCGGGGTTGAAGCAACGCTGACGCCCTCTGGAAAACGGTTTGTCGATACATATGCTTCAGATGCTACTGAGAAGGGCCACAGGCAGTGTTATAAGATATTGGTTTATCATTTGACTGTCCTCCACATCTCTTTGCTTGGTGCAGGTCTTGGAATGCGTGCGGCCGCCGATAATTACAGCGAAGCTGTGAGGATTGCTAATGCCGAGAGCAATACCACGGGAGGCCGAGTGCGGGGAGAGCTTCGCGGGGTGATGAAATTGCTCCAGCGGATTGCTGTCCGCACGCTGTACAGCTTGGGGCTGGATAGCGGTGAGGTCCTGCTGAGGGCAATGGGGAACCGGAGGTATGTGGTGGAGGGAGTCACTCCACTAGTAAAGACCTCCGGGCAACGATTGCCCGAGCCTTATCGGTCCGCAGCGCTAGCGCTGGAACGAAAGCTGGCTCTGGAGCAGCCGGACCGCAGCGGCCTGCTGATGGGCATGGACCCGGAGTTTATCATCCTCCGGGAATCCACCGGCCGCGTCGTGCCTGCGTCGCGGTACCTGCCCACGGACGGCGTCGCTGGCTGCGACGCCGGACCTCCGGGAACGCGCGGCGCGTTCCCGGTCGCCGAGCTGCGCCCTCAGCCGCGCGGGGAACCGCGCGCACTGCTGGCGCAGCTGATGTCCGCCGCGGCGCTGGCGGACCGGCTCATCGCCGACCGCTCGCTGCGCTGGCGGGCGGGAGGCATGCCGCTGACGGGCTGGGCCCTCGGCGGCCATCTGCACTTCAGCGGCGTGACGCTGACGGCGCCGCTGCTGCGCGCGCTCGATAACTATCTCGCGCTGCCCATGCTTCTGCTCGAAGACGTCCGCGCAGGGGCGCGTCGTCCCCGATACGGCGTGCTCGGCGATTTCCGGACTCAGCCGCATGGCGGCTTCGAGTACCGGACCTTGCCGAGCTTCCTGGTATCTCCGGTCATCGCTAAAGGCGCGGTCTATCTGGCTCACCTAATCGTGAGCCATTATGAGGACCTGACGCAACGCCCGCTCGACCGGGAAGACCTGCATATCGCCTACTACAGCGGCGATAAATCTCCGCTGCGCGCCGCAATCCCCCCATTGCTGGCGCGGCTGCGTTCCCTAGGCGGCTACGAGATTGCCGCCCCCTATATCGAGCCTTTATTCGACTATATTGCCGCTGAACGGACGTGGGATGAATCACGGGATATACGTGAGTTATGGTGCAGCAAAGTAAAAGTGTGATTTTACTATTTGGTCTACATGTTAACAATGGTCCATGAACCGATATCTTGAAAACCAAGTCGTTTATAAATAACTCCGGCATGTGGGTTGTCATAAAAGAGGCACAATGACTTTCCTTCATGGAGCAGGTCTGCACATAGCTGTGCCATTACGCGCGAAGCAAGGCTTTGCTCTCTGAATGCTTGATGTGTGGCAACCCCTACAATCATCGCTGACATGGAATTTTCCGCTGAAGTTGAAGCGGTGACAATGACCTTATCTTCCCGTTCTATATAATAGGTGCGGCCGGTGTTGCTTTCCAGCGTTTTACGCAGGCTGGTTCTTGAACCATTGCGGCTGCTTTCAAATTCTTCAATGGTATCCGTGAGTGCGCAAATCGCTTCTACATCCTGAACCGTAGCTTTTTTAATAGGCTCAGCTGAAGAGAAGGACTCACTTATTTTATTGTTCATTTCTTTTAATTCAGCAAAAAACAGCTGTTTTACTTGTTTGAAATTAATTTCCCCGTCAAAAGCCTTCACCACCTCTGAGGCTCCGGAGATCATATGTATGTCATTATCCTTTCGGATAATCTCAGCGAACCCCTCGACATCAAAAGGGCCATCTGCATAAGGAAGGTAACTTCTATAGAAGCGCAGCAGAACGGCTTTTATCCGCCCGTCGGCTGGATCAATCTCTCCCCATAAATCCATGAAATCCTGCTCAAACCCAAAATTCTCCACATCGCCAATGATAAATAAATTAAGCGCCGGCTCTTTCCGCAGCAATGCCATCAGCAGCTCTTGATCATCCTTCGTTAGCTTTCGTATCATATTGTATTCTCCTTTGATTTTTATATGGGCTGACGCTCTGTGTTAAGATTTTACAATATTTAAAAGCAGAAGAATATACCTCATGTAAGTGTTTGTCTGTTAAGTATTCTAGTCTTTCGTTGTACTAATGTGAGGTTTCAGGGTAACTTTGTCCATCAATTTTCTGTTATAATGGGGGACAGCATTAAATAGGCATGGAGGTTGACCATGGCACAATATACGCCGATGATAGAGCAATATTTAAAGGTAAAGGAAGGGGCTAAGGATGCCTTCCTATTTTTTAGACTGGGCGATTTCTATGAAATGTTCTTTGAAGATGCCATTTTGGCTTCCAAGGAGCTTGAGATTACGTTGACAGGCCGCGAAGGCGGGGGCGAGGAGAAAATCCCTATGTGTGGAGTGCCTTACCACGCCGCCGAGGGATATATTCAACGCCTGATAGAAAAAGGATATAAAGTCGCCATTTGTGAGCAGTTAGAGGATGCTTCAGTCACTAAAGGCATGGTGAAGCGGGATATTGTACGCGTCGTGACACCAGGAACCGTGATGGATGGAAAAATCATTGCTGACAAGAGCAATAACTACCTCGTTTGCGTCACCGAAAGTGACGGAATGATGGCATTAGCTGCCTGCGATTTAACAACTGGTGAGCTGTATGTTACTTCGGTATTATCTGGAGCCGAATGGCTGCGTGATGAGATTGGCATTTATGAACCGGCTGAGATCATCGGAGACGCTGCACTTTTGGAGATCCTGCGAAGCGAAACGCCGCTGTTAGCCAAACCTGTAGTTTACACCCCTTGGGAGAAACGCGAGGAGGAGCTGGCACGTCGTCAGTTCGGTGAAGCGGCATGGGTACGTCTAGAGAAGGAACGTGGACAATGTCTGGCGCTTCTGATCTCTTATCTGAATGAGACCCAGCGGCGTTCGTTAGGGCAGCTTAGTCAGATTTCTCCTTATGAACCAGGCAATTATATGATTCTAGATCCATTTACACGCCGGAATCTTGAACTAACCGAGACGGTTCGCGAACGCTCCAAAAAAGGATCCCTGCTCTGGCTGCTGGATCGAACGGAAACGTCGATGGGCGCCCGTCTGTTGCGTCGCAGAATTGATAAGCCGCTATTGCAGCGAGCTCCGATCGAACGGCGCCTAGAGGCTGTCGATTATTTGTACAATCAGTTTATCGTTCGCGAGGACCTGCGTTTAGCGCTTAAAGAAATTTATGATTTGGAGCGTTTGGTGGGTCGTATTGCTTTTGGCAGTGCCAATGGCCGTGATATGAATGCTCTGAAATTATCGCTGGCACAAATTCCTGCATTGAAGGATTTATGTATGACCTCCGGTTCAGCTACTTTACGAGAGATCGGTGCAAGTATGGATGAATGCGCTGAGCTGCGAGAGGATATTGATCGCGCAATCGTCGAGGATGCCCCGGTGTCAGTGCGCGACGGTGGCATTATCCGTTCCGGTTATCATGAACGTTTGGACGAGCTTAGGGAAGCTAGCAGTAACGGTAAACGTTGGATCGCTGAACTGGAAGCTAAGGAAAGACAGGCCACTGGCATTAAGTCACTGAAGATCGGCTATAACAAAATCTTCGGTTATTTCATAGAGATCACCAAATCCAATCTGGCTGCACTGCCGGAAGGAAGATATGAACGTAAGCAGACGCTTGCCAACGCAGAGCGTTTTGTCACACCTGAGCTTAAAGAGAAGGAAGCACTCATTCTTGAAGCTCAGGATAAAATGACGGATTTGGAATACAGCCTGTTTACCGAGCTGCGTGATCGCATCAGCGGGCAAATTCCCCGCCTGCAAAATCTTGCGGAAAAGGTTGCCGAAATTGATGTATATCAATGCTTGGCGGCAGTTAGTGCCGAACATCGTTTTGTGAAGCCAGTCCTTTCGGATGGTTATGATCTTCGGCTTGAAGGGGGCCGTCATCCCGTTGTGGAGGCGGTGCTTAAAGATTCTGCTTTTATTGCAAATGGAAGCACGCTGAGTAAGGAAGAAGGTAATATTCTTCTAATTACAGGTCCTAATATGGCGGGAAAAAGTACTTACATGCGTCAGGTGGCGCTGATCTGCATCATGGCTCAGATTGGATGTTTTGTACCAGCAAACAGTGCTGAAGTTCCGCTTATAGACCGGATCTTTACTCGTATTGGAGCAGCTGATGATTTGATCGGTGGACAAAGTACATTTATGGTGGAAATGGCTGATATCCAGGTTATGACAGAGAAAGCAACAGCTCGTAGCTTGATTATTATTGATGAGCTGGGAAGAGGTACCTCGACCAGTGAAGGTATGGCCATCGCTCAGGCGGTTATTGAATATGTACATGATGTTATTTCTTGCAAAGCTCTAGTTTCGACGCATTTTCATGAATTGGCTCATTTGGAAGGAAGTCTTAAAGGACTTCGGAATTACTCTATGGCTGTTCAAGAGAGCGGTGATAAAGTTAACTTCCTGCGCAAGCTAGTTCCTGGAGCGGCTGACAGCAGCTATGGCATCTATTGTGCACGTCTTGCGGGTCTTCCTGAAGGGATTATTGACCGAGCTTATGGTCTCTTGCAGAGCATTGAGCAGGCAGCCCATCCTGGTGGTTCTGAACTTCATTACGGGGGAAGCCTCGAAAGACAGGCGGCTGTAAGAGAAGTTGCTAGCGCATCCTCGATAGCGCAAGCCGTAAGTGTCATCACTGAGGCACCTGTAGAAAATGAGGTTGTTCAGTTGTCTATCTTTGGTGAGGAAGAACCACGCAAGAATCGCAAAGGTAGTGCACATCAAGTTGCGGTAACCGAAATCCAAGAGAATCCTGCGCTAAAAGAGTTCATTTCTTCTGTGCGTGACGCTGATCTTATGAATATGACGCCGCTGCAGGCGATGAGTCTGTTGAACGAGCTGAAGATGAAGGTTAAGGATCTGCAATAAAGATTTAATAATAATTGATTGCCTAAATAAGAGGTGAATGAAATGGCCAAAATTCATATATTGGACGAGCATATTGCCAACCAGATAGCTGCGGGTGAAGTAGTAGAGCGGCCAGCTTCTGTTGTAAAGGAGCTTGTCGAGAATGCAATTGACGCTGGCAGTACAAGAATTGAGGTATCGGTAGAAGAGGGGGGCTTGCAGAGCATCCGCGTTAAAGATAATGGCTCCGGGATTGATCCTGAAGATTGCGAGACCGCCTTTTACCGGCATGCTACAAGTAAAATTCTGAATGGCCGCGATCTATTTCAAATCACAAGCTTAGGCTTCCGCGGAGAGGCACTTCCCAGTATTGCCGCGGTCTCCAAGGTATCGCTTCTAACTGCAACTGCCGATGACGGCAAAGGGCGCCTAGTAGACATTGAGGGTGGCAATCTCATACGAAATGAGGACGCTCCTTCCGGCCGGGGAAGTGATCTTGCCGTTCGTGAATTGTTTTTTAATACGCCGGCAAGGCTGAAATATATGAAGAGTATTCAGACGGAGCTGGGCCATATCTCAGATGCCATGTACCGCATGGCGCTGGCTCATCCGGCGATCTCTTTTACCTTGCATCATAATGGCAATCAGCTGCTGCATACGCTCGGAAATGGTGATCTGCTGCAGGTCATCGCAGCTGTTTACGGAACCAATGCCGCCAAAGCAATGCTGCCGATTACGGCAGAAGACTTGGATTACCGGATTTCCGGATATATTAGTCGTCCAGAATGGACACGTTCCAATCGAAATGCAATCACTACTATTGTCGGTGGACGTTATATTCGCAGTAATGGTCTGAACGCAGCAATCATGCGTGCTTATCATACCTTGCTTCCGATTAACCGTTATCCGCTATTAGTTATTGAACTGGATATGCACCCCTCTTTGGTAGATGTCAATGTACATCCAGCAAAACTCGAGGTTAGATTCAGTAAAGAGAATGAGCTTTACACCTTTGTTGAGCAGGAGATCCGCAAAATACTGCTGGGGCAAAGTCTGATTCCACGTCCAAGCAAGGAAACAATCGGACCCAAAGGCAGCAGCTCCTTTATCCAGGAGCAATTTTCTTTTTCCAAAGGAGCTGTTCCGCCGTCATCTTCGAATGGTGATGAGAAGGATACAGCCCCCACGGGATCTGCCAGCTTCTTAAGTGGACTACAGTCATCGAACCTTGACCGTAATTCCCGTGATTTTAGCAAGCAAGGTCAGGCGGATCATCAGGTGACTCGCGAGGTAGCTCCAGCTTACGGGTCAGGCTATCCGTCTTCATCTTCGCAGGGGCGCCAAACTAATGCGAATACTAGTTATTCCAATAGCTATCGCCCGCAAGAAACGTCAATGGCGCAGAAGCAGCTCCCTTCGGTTGAGAAGCTATGGGCTCCACCACAACAAGAAGAGCCTGGACTTCCAGCCTTTCCTGAGCTTAATTATATAGGCCAGCATCATGGGACCTATATTATTGCCCAGAATGATGGAGGACTCTATTTAATCGATCAGCATGCGGCACATGAACGTATTAATTACGAATACTTCTATGAGAAATTTGGTCGGCCGGAGGATGCCTCACAGGAGCTGCTACTGCCGATTACACTGGAGTTCACGCCTTCTGAAAGTCGTCAGCTTAGTGAACGTCTACATTGGTTTCAGCAGGCCGGGGTATACCTTGAGCACTTTGGCGGACAGACCTTTCTTGTTCGTTCTTTGCCCTATTGGTTTCCTGAAGGGGATGAGAAGGCGGTCGTTGAAGAAATGGCGGAGTGGGTCTTAAGCGAGCGTATGATTGATCTTGCGAAGCTACGAGAAAAGTCATCGATTCTGTGTTCATGTAAAGCCTCGATTAAGGCCAACCATAAACTAACAGAACAGGAAGTGGAGGCTCTGTTGTCCCGACTGGCAGGGTGCAAACAACCGTATACTTGCCCACATGGACGGCCGATTGTGATCTCTTTTTCATCCTATGATTTAGAGAAATTGTTCAAGCGGGTTATGTAATTATACATTTTTTGAAATTTGTTAAGAGCAAGACTGGAGGCACCATGATTATAACTACGGGGTATAGCCCGATAATGGAAATAGTAGAACGCGCGCAAAGCCTTGCGGAGAGAACGGGTTGTAGTTATGCTCCACGTGAGAAGCTCTCCATTACAAGGATGGTTGAACATTACGGAGATGAGGATATTCTGATTCTATCTCAGGACGCTGTTCGACTACACCGCTTAGGAATGGAGCCTATGGAGTTTCATCCGAGCATGGGCTTCGTTCGCGCTAAACGAATTCTAAAGGGTGAGATCGAGCCGATGCTTGTTGCGGCTCGAATGCTTCCCGGAGATAGCGTATTGGATTGTACAGCTGGATTAGGAGCTGACTCCTTACTGTTTGCTGTACATGGTGGTGAGTCCTCAGAGGTAACCGCTTTGGAGAGCTCATTACCGCTGTACGCACTGCTCAGTGAAGGGATGTCTCATTACACCTCTGGGCAAGTAAAGGTCAATGAGGCTTTACGCAGAGTTAATGTCGTGCATAGTGAACATTTGGATTATTTACGGTCTCAACCAGATCGAAGTGTGGATATTGTTTATTTTGATCCTATGTTTCGCGTGCCACTGACGGGTTCTGCCTCGATTTCCCCGCTGCGGCAATTCGCTAACCGTGCAGCCTTATCGACAGAGAGTGTAGCCGAAGCGGTTAGGGTCGCCCGTAAGACTGTTCTTTTAAAAGAAAAGGCTTTGAGTGGCGAATTTGAACGCCTTGGGTTTACTGAGCTGCTCAGAAGCAACTCCAAAACATCGTACGGGGTGATACACATTGACAACTAAAGAAAGGCATAAGGTTCTAGTGCTGTTAGGACCAACTGCCGTAGGCAAAACCCGGTTAAGTCTGGAGCTGGCAGCGGCTTATAACGCTGAGATTATTTCCGGCGATTCGATGCAGGTTTATCGTGGTATGGATATTGGTACAGCTAAGATTACACCCGCCGAAATGAACGGCATTCCCCATCACCTGATCGATATTCATGATCCGCAGGATGCGTATTCTGCCGCTGAATTTCAAGAGCAGGGCACTAGACTCATCGAGGAGATAAGCGCTAGAGGGAAGCTTCCCTTTATCGTAGGGGGGACTGGACTGTATATTGAGTCTTTATGTTACGGCTTTCAGTTCTCGGAAGCAGTGGCTGATGAAGCTTTCCGTAAAGAGCAGGATCAATTTGCGGAAGAACATGGAGCGCTTGCACTGCATGCCAGACTCGAGGCGGTTGATCCAGTCAGCGCAGCCAAACTTCATCCTAACGACCGTCGCAGAATTATCCGTGCACTGGAAATTCAACACCAGACAAACACTACACTTTCCGCTTCTCATGCTGCTCAAAAGAAGGAATCTCCCTATGACTTATGTCTCATAGGTTTGACAATGGACCGGAAAATACTATATAAACGTATTGAGGACCGAATTGATAGCATGCTGGCGGATGGTCTCGTTGCTGAGGTGAAGGGACTGCTGGATAACGGTTACAGCAGAAGCCTTGTGTCCATGCAGGGATTGGGTTACAAGGAAATTGCCGCTTACCTGGCGGGAGAGCTGACGCTGGAAGAAGCTGTGATACTGCTTAAACGCGATACTCGCCGATTCGCCAAAAGACAGTTGTCATGGTTTCGCCACATGAAGGAAATCGAGTGGATCGATGTCGAAGGTGAACAAAACTTTTCTGAGAATTTCTCAAAAATACGTGGTATAATAGCAGGAAAGTTTCTCTCAGGTCTTGAATATACTTCTGAACAATCTAATTGAACCATTGGGGGTACGTCATATGAACAAGTCCATTAACATCCAAGATACATTCTTGAACCAACTACGCAAAGAAAATATCCCTGCTACGGTATATCTGACCAACGGTTTTCAAATCCGGGGAATAATTAAAGCATTCGACAATTTTACAATCGTCATTGACAGTGATGGACGCCAGCAAATGGTGTATAAACACGCAATTTCCACGTTCACACCACAGCGTAGTGTATCACTGATGCAAGACAGCAGTAGTGAAGAATAACATTTATCAAAAATGAATTGAAACCTTTCTTGTTTATAAATCGTTTGAATAGAGTGTGAGAGAGCAACCTGTGAAGGTTGTTCTTTTCATTCATGGCAGACCATTTATGTTTATTTCCGAAAGGGAGTCAGGAGGCATTATGTCTAGAGACGATACATCCAGGACGAATCACAATAGAGATAGAGGATCGTCCAGTTCCAAATCAAAACCAAAATCAAAACCAAAAAAGAAAAAGAAATTTTTGACGAAGAAGCGTGTGCTGTGGAGCTTGTTCTTCGCTACGGCATTGGCCATTTTCTGTGCATTAGGTGGATATCTGTTCATTATGCTAAATGGTCAAAAGCTTCTGCTTGAGAACCAGGATAAGCTAACAGTGAATGAAACGACTAAGGTATATGACCGCAATGCTAATTTAATCGGCGAATTATCACTGGAGAAAAGTGATCCAGTAGAGTATGAAGAAATTCCACCGTTATTGGTTAACGCTTTTGTAGCCACAGAGGATAAACGTTTCTTCGAACATTCTGGTGTGGATTTATGGTCGATTGGCCGGGCAGCAGTAAAGGATATAGCCGCACGAAGTATGGTAGAGGGCGGTAGTACCATTACTCAACAGCTCGCCAAAAACATCTTCCTGACACGGGACAAGACGTTTTTCCGTAAAGCAACTGAGGTGTCGATTGCCGTAGCCCTGGAGAATCAGAAATCTAAAGAAGAGATTATTACCATGTATCTGAACCGGATTAACTTCGGGGGTACAATTTACGGAATTAAAGCAGCATCAGTAAGATATTTTGGTAAAAGTGATTTGAGTCAGCTTAAGGTTTGGGAAATCGCGACATTGGCGGCTATGCCAAAAGGCCCGTCTCGTTACAACCCGCTGCGTAACCCTGATCTTTCGAAGGAACGCCGGGCAGTAGTGCTTCAGCTTATGTATGAGCAAGGGTACATTACGGAGCAGGAAAGAGACGAAGCAAAAGCCGTAGATTATAACTATAAGCCGCCAGAAAAGAAACAGCGTTATCAAGCATTTATTGATTTTGCAGTAGATGAGGCGGAAGAAAAATTTGGATTGTCAGAAGATGATCTGAATATCGGCGGATACAAAATTTACACAACCATGGATAAGCATGCTCAAGAAACGGTTGAAGATGCTTTTGCAGATAGTGATAATTTTGAAAAGAGTGTAGATGAAGAGCTGGTACAAGGCTCAATGACGATTGTGAATCAGGAGAATGGCAGCATTGTCGCACTCCTTGGCGGACGGAATTATGAGAAAAAAGGCTACAGTCGTGTAACTGGCAGCCGTCGTTCTCCAGGTTCTGCTTTCAAACCAATTGTCTCTTATGCTCCAGCGCTGGAAACTGGGAAATTCACCATGAATTCAACGCTAAGCAACGAGAAGCAATGTTTCGCGAACTATTGTCCAACCAACCTGCACGGATATTCTAAGAGCATCAACATGAGTGATGCCATTCAGAAATCAGAGAATATTCCGGCTGTTTGGCTGCTCAATGAAATTGGTGTGAATACCGGATTTAAATTTGCCAAGAAACTAGGCATTGGATTGGAAGATGAGGATAAGAACCTCTCGCTGGCTCTTGGAGGCATGAGCAAAGGGACCAATACGCTGGAAATGGCGCAAGCCTACAGCGCTTTTGCAAATGGCGGCGAACTAAGAGAGGCTTATTCCATTAAATCCATCTCTGACAGCAGTGGTGAGACGGTCTACAAAGCGAATACAACGCCTGAGCGAGTGATGAGTAAGGAAACAGCTTATCAAATGACTGAGATGATGCAGAAGGTCGTGGAGAGCGGTACGGGTAGAAAAGCTAGGATTGACCGTCCTGTTGCCGGTAAGACCGGTACGACGCAAAGTGGATATTCTGGAATCAGCTCGAACCGTGATGTATGGTTTGTAGGCTATACGCCAGAATGGACTGCAGCAGTCTGGATGGGTTACGACAAGCCAAGTAAAAAGCATCTGCTTAAGAACAGCAGTCCGCTTGCCGCTGCTTTCTGGGGTAAGGTCATGGAGGAAGCGCTGAAGGATGTTCCTAAGAAATCCTTCCCGCAGCTCGATAACGAGATTGCTCCTGAGCCTACTGAAACACCAGAAACAGCTCAGACCGTTACTGGACTATCAGCAGCATATGATCCTTCTACGATGACTGTAAATCTCAATTGGGAGGCAGTTCCTGTTGCCGGCGTTGAGTATCGTATTTATCGTAGAGAGACATCGGAAGCTGAATTTGGCTCACTGTTAAATACAGTGACTACCAGCGCAGGCGATTTTAGTGCACTGCCTGGTTTGGTTTACGAGTATTATGTAACTTCTTATGACCCTGCGCTAAAAGTGGAGAGCGAACCCTCCAATGTGGTTAGTGTATCCGTGCAGGATGAAATGCCGACCCCTGAACCCACCATAGATCCTAATCTTCCGACCCCGACCCCAGAGGACGGTGGCAACAACGGAGAGAATGGAAATGGTGGCAATAACGGAGGCGGCAATGAGGGAGGCGGAAATGACGGTGGTACTACAATCCCTGAAATCACCCCGCCACCGCCAACACCAATGCCGATCCCAACTCCAGAACCCACTATCGGTGGAGAGGGTTCCGGCGGTGAGAGTGGGAATGTATCCACAAACCCTGATCCAGAGACAGGTTTTGTGAACGGGGATTCTTCCACTCAATAAAACGAATTTGAATTTCGAACAATAGCTTTATCCATGGCAGTCCAGCTTTGCTTTATTTATAGAGCGAAGCTGGACTGCCGTTTTTATTAGGTTTAGAAGAAAAATTTCTTGTATTTTGCGGGATATTTTGAGTGTATCCTCTAAATGTGTTAAGCTGAATAGACCATACTGGAGAGGGTAATTTCTATGAAACGTAAATTCGGAGACCGGGCCAACTGGCGCCGGATTACGCGTCGCCATTTTGCCTGCCGCTATGTGGAGAGCCGGGAATTCAGCGGATATATTACGCTTTATACCATCTACGGGCTGAAAGAACCACTGTGGAAGAGCTATGGACGACATACATATCGTATTGCAGATAAAGGTTATTCCTGGCTGCAATATTTTCCGAAAGATAGTCACTATATTGTGACGGCTATGTTCGACGAAAAACAAAATATTGTTCAATGGTACATAGACACCTGTAAAGTGCAAGGCGTTACTGACCAAGGTGTGCCTTGGTTTGACGATTTGTATCTGGACGTGGTAGTACTTTGGAACGGCGAGGTGTTTTTGCTCGATGAGGATGAACTGGAGGAAGCACTGGAGAGGCAAGACATCTCAGAAAACGATTATAAGCTAGCCTGGGAGACTGCCCATACTATTTTACGTGGCATCGATGCTCATGCTTTCCCTTATTTCTCACTCTCTTTGAAACATCGTGCCGAATTATTTCATCATGGAGAATTCAGGAGGAAATAAAGATGGAATGGTACGTTTATGGAAGAGACTCTTCCCCGATTCGGATTGTTCGCAAAAAACGCCGAATTTGGTCTAAACGAACGTTGCTTATTGCTTTAATGGTTATTGTTGTAGTTGGTTTGTTGTGGTGTGCGTACGCATTGAGGAATATCAATAAAGCCGCAACGACAGATCCTATGCTCAAAGCCGATACAGGGATCATTCTTGGCATGTCGATGTGGGGAGATGAACCTAGCCCGGGATTGAAGGAACGATTGGATTACGGGCTTAAGCTTTATCAAGAGGGGATGTTCCCGCATATCATAGTTTCTGGAGGTTTGGATAAACCTGATCTGAAATATACCGAAGGTCAAGGCATGCGCAATTATTTAGTAGCTCATGGAGTTCCGGATAGCGCCATTTCTGTTGAAAATAAAGCTACCAGCACTTACGAGAATCTTCTGTATAGCAAAGCAATTATGACAAGTGAGGGATTGTCCTCAGCAATTATTATTACGCATACATATCATGGATGGCGTTCACACGAAATCGCGGACGAGCTCGGTTATGTGAATCCTGAACTGGGGCTTACAGAATCCACTGTTCTGTCGATGACAAGGCATAAGTCGCGTGAAATTCTAGCCTATACGAAATGGAAAATCCAGCAGTTGTTCCTGTAATTGTTCCCAAATATCAGAATCTTCTAATAATGCTTCCTATTCCGGAAGAGACTTGATTAGAAAAGCCAGCCCCCAAATGGACTAAACTCTAAATGGGGGCTATTTGTTATTTGTATATCAAAAATAATGGGGTTGTGAAATGATAAAAAAATAAATGTCTGCTTATGGCTTTTATGCATTTCGGTCATTCTATCCTCGTGTACCATCGTAGAAGATGCGAGAGATAGCAGGGAATCCAATGTCGAAACCCCATTCTTTAAAACAAGTGCATGATGTCATTCAGTTATTGCATATAATGCTCTAACGAGGTGATTACAATGGGTGAAGAAAATTTAAGAAAGATAACCATTAATGATTCCAGAATGAATATAACTTTCAAAAATCAAGACCCAACAAATATTACGAATGAAACATTGGAGAGCGCGCTGGCTCAAAATAATCATTTAGAATCTACAAAAGAAATCCTGCAAGAGCTTCATGAGCTTATCGGTCTTGAAAAGGTGAAGGATCTCATATATGAAATTCATGCGCTTATCCAAGTGGAAAAAATGAGACAAGAACTGGGGTTAAATGTAGTTAATCAGGTTTATCATATGTTGTTTAAAGGCAACCCCGGGACTGGAAAGACAACTGTAGCAAGAATCGTTGCCAAGCTGTTAAAGAATATGGGCATATTAAGTAAAGGTCAATTAATCGAAGTAGAGAGAGCGGATTTAGTGGGGGAATACATAGGGCATACAGCTCAAAAGACCAGAGACCTTGTTAAGAAGGCTATGGGTGGCGTATTATTCATTGATGAGGCTTATAGCTTGGCTAGAGGCGGAGATAAGGATTTTGGAAAAGAGGCAATCGACTGTCTTGTAAAGGTTATGGAGGACAGGAATGATGATCTCATTATTATCTTAGCGGGTTATCCAAATGAAATGGAGATGTTCATGGAGGCTAATACCGGGCTTCCCTCACGATTTCCAATTCAACTCGATTTTCAGGACTACACAACAGATGAACTGATATTGATTGCACATAAAATGGCTGCTGAAAGAGACTATATAATTACTCCAGAAACAAACGGGAAACTAAAAGAGTTAATCCTTAATGAGAAAATTATTGAAGAAAACTTTAGTAATGCCCGTTATGTACGCAATATCCTCGAACAGGCAATCCGCCATCAAGCGGTTAGATTAATAAGCAGGCATGTCAAAATATCTAAACAATCTTTGATGGAGATCTTACCGAGAGACCTTGTTCTTCCGGTCGATGATTATTCAAAAGGGGAGAGTATAATCTCTTAAATAAATTGACACCGGCTAAGTTTATACATGCTTAGTCGGTTTATCTTTTATAAAAGATTGAAGATTATCATAAAGAAAATGCTGACAGAATGGTGAGCCGTTCCATTATCAGCCTATATTACCAATGAAACTTATGATAAAATGTTTTGAAGCGCTGTGAATGAACAGGTTCATCTGTATAACATCAGCAAGAAGTGAAAAACTGATTAAATGGTACACAAAGATTCTATTACCGTCATAAGGAGCATGAATAAATGGCAATAACTACGCATGATACAGAAACGGATATTCAAGATCGGGCGATATTGGTCACTCTCGTCACAGATAAAATTAAACGTACCGGTATTGACCCAGAGCTTTCTCTGCAGGAATTAGTACAATTAGCAGAAACAGCAGGTGTTGAAGTCCTGGATGTGTTGCGTCAGAATAAGGAAACACCGGATTCAAAATGGTTTATCGGGAAAGGTAAGGTAGAAGAGCTCCGCATGGCCGCTGATGGTCTTGGAGCTAATACGGCTATTTTTGATCAGGAATTATCTGGAGCGCAGGTACGGAACCTTGAAGAGTCTCTGGATCTGAAGATTATTGATCGGACGCAGCTCATTTTGGATATTTTTGCTGGGCGGGCCAAAACGCGAGAGGGTATTATTCAAGTAGAGCTGGCACAGCTGTCCTATCTTTTGCCACGGTTATCCGGTCAAGGCAAAAACTTATCCAGATTAGGCGGGGGGATAGGAACCAGAGGACCAGGTGAAAGTAAGCTTGAGACCGATCGCCGTCATATTCGCGGTCGGATTACGGAGTTGAAACGCCAGTTGGATGAGGTAGTTAAAACCCGTGAATTGCACCGTGAACGCCGCCGTAAGGCAGGGGCAGTGCAGGTTGCTCTAGTCGGCTACACGAATGCTGGTAAATCGACGCTGCTTAAGCAGCTTACGGATGCGGATGTTTATATTGAGAATCAATTGTTTGCTACGCTTGACCCTACTTCACGTGTGCTTCAACTAACGGGTGGCAAAGAGGTAGTGCTTACGGATACTGTAGGTTTCATTCAGAATCTTCCTCATGATCTTGTAGCATCTTTCCGCGCAACGCTGGAGGAAGTCAATGAGGCCAATCTGGTGTTGCATGTAGTGGATGCCTCATCTCCAATGCGTGAGGAGCAGATGGAGATTGTACAAACTATTTTGCAGGACTTAGGGGCAGCTAGCAAACCGCAAATAGTACTTTTTAATAAAATCGATCTATGTGAGCCTGAGCAACTGGAAATGCTGCCAACAGGCACAGGGTTTTTGAAGATCAGTGCGTTTAACCCGGAGGATTTAACCCGGATTATTGAAATTATCTCTGATGAGTTGGCTGGAGATACGCTGAATTTTCGCATTCCTGGAGACCGAGGCGATATTTCTTCCCTGCTTTACAGAGTAGGTGAGGTTCTGGAAACCACCTATGATGAGAACGATGTTATCTATAACGTCCGTCTTAATAAAGAGGATTATGATAAATGGGGTTACATGCTTGCTGATTTTGTGGACCAGCCGTAATCTTCTTTGTTCCCCTAAAGTGGAAATGCTTGTTGTATAGGTATAAAATAATAGCTAATGACAAAAAGCGTCAGGCAACTGTCGCTTTCTGTCATTATGATGGCAAGTAAATGTAAGGAGCGAATAAGAACTAATGGCAGTTTTTGCAGAAGATATTTTAGGAGCGGCAGAGTCCGCAGAAGTTGAAATCGAAGGTGCAGTCAAAGCTCTTGATCGAATTGTCGATAAGAATCAATGGAAGGTTATTGAAGCGTTTCAACGTCATCAGGTCAGTGATTATCATTTTGCGGGTTCAACGGGGTATGCTTACAACGACCGTGGACGCGAAGTGCTGGATCTTGTCTATGCTGACGTTTTTGGTGCGGAATCAGCCTTGGTGCGCCCGCATTTTGCTTCAGGAACACATACCATTTCAACAGCCCTCTTTGGTGTGCTGCGACCAGGAGACGAGCTTTTATACATCACAGGTCGTCCGTACGATACCTTACACAAGGTGATTGGCCAAGCAGGAGATGGGACAGGCTCACTCGCAGACTTCGGAATTACATATCGGGAAGTTGCCCTTACATCAGAGGGTAAGATTGATTGGGAAGAGGTAACTCTCTCTATCAATGAGAAAACTAAAGTAATTGGAATCCAAAGATCGCGTGGTTATGATTGGCGTGCTTCCTTCACAGTAGCCGAAATAGGTGACATGACAGCGAGAGTGAAGTCATTGAAACCGGATGTTATTGTGTTCGTTGATAATTGCTATGGTGAGTTTACTGAAGAGCTTGAGCCTCCACAGGTTGGAGTGGATCTAGTAGCGGGTTCATTAATTAAAAATCCTGGTGGTGGAATTGCTGAGACGGGTGGATACATCTGTGGGCGCAGAGATCTAGTAGAGCTTACAGCGTACCGTCTTACAGCTCCTGGTATCGGCGGCGAGGTAGGCGCAATGTTAGGAACTACCCGCGGGTTATACCAAGGTCTGTTCATGGCTCCGCATACAGTTGGACAAGCCCTTAAAGGCAGTATTTTTGCGGCAGCTGTATTTCAGCGCTGCGGGTTTGAGACGAAACCAGCGTGGAATGAACCTCGTACAGATTTGATTCAGGCGGTTTCCTTTGATGGACCGGATCACTTGATTGCCTTCGTGCAGGGAATTCAACGTGCTGCGGCGGTAGACAGCCATGTAGTTCCAGAACCATGGGATATGCCGGGATATGAACATCCTGTCATCATGGCGGCAGGTACGTTTATACAAGGTGGTAGCTTAGAGTTATCGGCAGATGCGCCTATCCGTGCGCCTTATATTGGCTATATGCAAGGGGGATTAACCTACTCCCATGTCAAATATGGCGTTTTGATGGCACTCCAAAGTATGCGTGATCGAAAATTACTGTCAGAAAATCTTACACACCATTGACACGCTGTATTAGGAAATGTACAATGAGATCAGAAAAAGATCATTGGAAGGTTGGATGAGTCATGGGTGATGAAATCCGCAGAAATATGGCATTATTTCCTATTGGAATTGTAATGAAGTTAACTGATTTATCTGCAAGACAAATTCGTTATTATGAACAGCACAGTTTAATCGTACCTGCACGTACCTCTGGGAATCAACGTTTGTTCTCTTTTAATGATGTTGAGCGCCTATTAGAAATTAAGGCCTTGATTGAAAAGGGTGTTAACATTGCTGGCATCAAGCAAGTAATGAACCCAGTCTCGAAGGAATCCGAAGAAGCTACTGTGATTACCCCTGACACAGAGGTTAGACGTAGAGAGCTATCAGATTCGCAGCTTCACCGTTTGCTGAAGCAAGAACTAGTTTCCGGTAAAAGACCGGGACAGGTATCGCTTATTCAAGGTGAGTTATCCCGGTTTTTTAATAAATAATAATATACAGAGTTTTGAAAGGGAGAGGATCACGTGAGCTTTTCTAAAGAGGATATTTTACGCATTGCCAAGGAAGAGAATGTTCGTTTCATTCGTCTGCAATTTACAGATCTGTTAGGTACTATCAAGAATGTAGAGATTCCGGTTAGCCAATTGGAAAAAGCACTCGACAACAAAATGATGTTTGATGGTTCCTCCATCGAAGGTTATGTTCGGATTGAAGAATCCGATATGTATCTCTTCCCAGACCTTGATACTTGGGTAATCTTCCCTTGGGTGACTGATAGCCGTGTTGCACGTCTGATTTGTGACGTGTATATGCCGGATGGTACTCCATTTGCTGGAGACCCACGTGGTATCCTGAAGCGTTGTCTGAAGGAAGCCGAAGAAATGGGCTTTACAGCGATGAATGTTGGACCTGAACCTGAATTCTTCTTGTTCAAAACAGACGAAAGAGGTAACCCAACTACAGAATTGAATGACCAAGGTGGTTATTTCGACTTAGCTCCTACAGACTTAGGGGAAAACTGCCGTCGTGAAATCGTATTGACCCTTGAAGAAATGGGCTTTGAAATCGAAGCCTCCCACCATGAAGTGGCTTCCGGCCAGCATGAAATTGATTTCAAATATGCTGACGCGATCACTTCTGCTGACCAAATTCAAACCTTTAAGCTCGTCGTGAAGACGGTTGCCCGTCAACATGGCTTGCATGCAACTTTTATGCCTAAACCATTGTTTGGTATTAACGGATCTGGTATGCACGCTCACCAATCCTTGTTTAATGGCAAAGAAAACATGTTCTACGATGAAAGTGACAAGCTAGGTCTGAGCAAAACTGCACGTTATTATATGGCTGGTATTTTGAAGCACGCTCGTGCTTTTGCAGCGATTACTAACCCAACAGTGAACTCTTACAAACGCCTTGTTCCTGGTTATGAAGCACCTTGTTACGTAGCTTGGTCTGCAAGTAACCGTAGCCCGATGATTCGTATCCCGGCTTCGAGAGGGCTTAGCACACGTGTTGAAGTTCGTAACCCGGACCCGGCAGCTAACCCATACCTCGCACTTGCTGTTATGTTGAAAGCAGGGCTAGACGGAATTAAGCGTAAGCTTGATCTTCCAGCTCCAATTGACCGTAACATCTATGTGATGTCTGAGGAAGAGCGTATTGAAGAAGGCATCCCAAGCTTGCCATCCGATTTGAAAGAAGCGCTAAGCGAAATGATCCGCAGCCATGTAATTACCGAAGCTCTCGGCGAACATGCGCTGGCTCACTTCTACGAGCTGAAAGAAATCGAATGGGATATCTATCGTACACAAGTTCATGAGTGGGAAAGAAACCAATACATGACGCTTTACTAGAACCTTTAAACCCTTAACGCCTTAGGCGTTGAGGGTTTTTTTAGTGTGTGGGCGTGGGAGTAGTAAGGGACCTCTGTAATGCCGGTGCCCACAAAATAGTGGGTGCTATTCGAGGATAGATCTCATGTGGGCTTCGTACTTTTCCATACTACTTTCTTCGATTTTCTTGGAAATGTGAGAATAGACATCAGATGTAATTGTAATACTGCCGTGTCCGAGTCGCTCCTGAACATACTTCATATCATTGCCTGCTTCTAGCAGTAACACTGCATGAGTGTGTCTTAGTGAGTGAATCGGCATAGGTGGATGACCGATCCGTTTCAAAATTCTCGAAAAGGAATTGAATAAAGAACACTTTGGCATGAAGTTTCCATCATCTCTACAAAAAAACTAAATTATTGTATAAACTCATTTTATGAGTTAATATCTATTTATGGATTAAATGCGACAAAAAACCTCAATTATCCTTTTATTTTCGTGAATTATTTATAGCAATTAAATATTATATTATTAATACAAATAATGGTTTAATACCATTAAAATCCAAACTATTCATAATATTGGGAGGTAGTTAGTTTGATCAAATTTTTAGGACTAGGTTTGGCCGCATCATTACTTTTTACTCCTATAACAAGCTTAGTAGATTCACCAACGGTTCAAAAACCTTCAGTATCTGAGGTTTCTTCTGTAGAAAGTTTTACTTTTAATAATAATATTTACGAAGGACCAGGAACGAAGATTTTGGTGGGAGACGGAATTGAAGTACCAGAAATTTCACTTTTTTCAGAGGCATATAAGATAATCCCTGTGAACCATACTGGTGGAGCTTTTAATGATGAATTCACTAGTACACCTTCAGATGGGGTTAACTTAAACATCTGGATGCGAAATAACAGTGGTCATTCGGTTCAATTTCAAGTAAAACGAAATGGGTTACTATTCACTGATCAAGAAATTGCTGCTGGCGCACAGAAAACAGTTTCTTTTAAAGATTTGTTAGGTAATGGTCTGGATGGAACTTATAAAGTGTATATATATAGTACATCTGGATATTCGCTTGATGTTGATGTAAGTGCTAGACAATTCTAAAAAAAAGCGCTTTAGAACACATCATCTACCCTCATGGTAGATGATGTTTTTTTATATGGCGCTTTGTTGATAGCGGATTCCGTAGCAAGCTTTATTTGTTTTGGTTTTCGCAGTAGGTCATCTTATGGATTATGGAGGAATTGTAGAAGGGTATACACCAGACTCTATTAAGCTCGCTGGAGCTCATTTTGTTCGAGGGCGATTTGAATTCAGAGCATACATAAAGTAGCCCGCTAACCTTACACAGGTTGGCGGGCTTTTTTTTCATAATATTTTTATTTATCTCTATCTACTAGAATTGTAAATGACTTTATGTTTCCTAATGCATCATAGGCAAATATATTTGCAGCTCCATATTGAACGGCACTAACCCATCCATTTTCATGCAATATAATGGCTCCATCATTATAAATTAGTTCACGGAGAACGCCAGGGATGCATCTCTGTTCTCCTGAATCCATGTAAATAGTAATTTGTTCAAAAGTAGGTCCACTTGCTACACTAGAAACTGGTATTGGGTCAGGAGCTGTAGTGGGAGCAGTTGCTGCAAATGAGGTAGACCCTAAAGCGAAACATGCAGATACAGTTAATAGGCCAGCTAAGATTTTCTTTTTCATAATTCAACCTTCCTTCCTATATTTGGGATACACACCAATTATGATACATATATATCCAAATAGATTATTTATAATATATTTGGGATATTAAATATTAATTTAATTCTAATTCGAGTGATACTCTTATCGTATGACATAGTAATGTATACATAATGTTCCAATTCTAGTATTCTATATGCAGGCGGGGTGTTGTGGATAACCTGAATGTAAATGATGTGAAATACATATGAGTTCTAAAACTTATCTTTATCAAACTTAATTAATACAAATGGAGTGATCGTATTGAGTAATGTATACAAAGTCTTGAAGACGGATGTAGAATTTCTAACAGCTAATTACAGGTAGATATACTTGAACGCCGTGGTGATCTAGCTGGCTGCATAATTGATTGTGGAGGTCCAGTCCAGAAATGGAGCCCAGTTAGCGTTAAGGTTGCTGATGCTTATTACATGAGAAGTGAATTTGAATTTAGAATGGTTTTGGCATAAGCATGTATAACAAATACCCCGTCAACCTTAAGTGGTTGGTGGGGTATTTAGAGTTCAGGAAAATTTTCCTTACAAGTGAATAGTTAAACTAGTTTTTAAAAGTTTACAAACTTATTTTTTTAAAAAATTTGCAATTTCACCCATCTTATAATAAAATAAATATTTTAATATAAGTAATAAAATTCCAATTTAAGAATAAATCTTATTTATTAAAGAAATTTACCGAAAAAGGAGTGCATTATGATTAAATCGCTTTTTTTAGCCATTTGTGTGTCTATTCTTTTAGTAGGTTGTTCTATTCAGAAAATATCTGGTCCGATGGAGAAAGATCTAGAGGGACCCAATATTGCCTTGAAGATAGCTGTAGTAGGTGCAAATGATTTGGTAAAAGTGGAAAACGTAGATTATGTTAAAAAAGACCTAAAAGAGCTAATAAGTCACTCAGAAGAGATATTCGATGGTTTAATCATTTCTCAAGATAGTATTGAAGAAGCTTCGAAAAAAGAGTATAGAGATTATTTTAAATATATTAAATATCCAGTTTTCTTTATTGGAACAGAAAACATACTTGTTGCAATGTTTCGCGCAGATAATGTGACACTAGAAGATGTTCAAATTGATGGCTGGGGTCCCCATGTTTCGGGGTTTGTTAATTCAAAAGAGGGATATAGGACTTGGGAGTTTCATTTACCAGATAATCCTACGAGGTTTGATGAAAAAGATCTAGCTAATAGAATCGCTAAAATAATGGAAGAAAATAAAATTTATAGTAGAAAATAATAAAAAATGCTATAAAATTTCTTATTATGTGCGTTATAGTATAAATATTCCAAAAAAGGAGGATTTATATTATGAAGAAGCGTTTATCTATTCTATTATCTAGTGCATTAACTCTCGGTATGCTATTGTCCGTACCACTTCCGACCTTTGCCCAAAGTACTTCGAGTGAAGTTCAATCAGTTCCAAGTCTAGAAGGAGTAATCGATCTCAACAACATTGACGATCTTGGCGATGAAGTGAAAGTCAGAGATATTAGTTATGAAGAAGCTGTTACTGAGGTTGCAAGAATGAGAGGTGTTTCAAAATCGGAAATTGAAAGGACTCATCCGGACAAATCAGCTCAAAATTCAGCGAAAAATGCTTCTACATATGCTGACACATGGATTAAAGAAATTAAACTTCCACAAAGCGTAGGTACTTTGTATAAGCCAGAATTAGTAATATTGGTTTGGTATTATAACTCAGGTTCCTTTAGTCAATTTAATGAGTTGTTTGATGTACAATTCGATCTCGGTTCGCATAAAGCTTTAGGACCTGATAAGTCGTTCATAGGGACTGCTAGTGCAAAAATAGCTACTGCCCAAAGTATATACTGGGTAATCAATGGACATTTCTATGATTTAGGAACGACTATTGTGTCAGGCGGAGTAGAAGTTGGGGGCAAATTATGGACCGGAGTATTCACTATGTCGTATTCCACAAATCATTTTAAGTATTGGTATGAAAAAGACTTTTACAATATTCAATAATCTTAATCTGGTCAAGTCCTATTAAACAATGAGTAGTTTTCGAATTCAGTTCGCGATGAATTGATACTTCCGATTGGTTAGGATCAATAAAAGAATAGTATTGAACTAACAGTTCGGTCGAACTGATCTGTGAAGTCTGAAAGCTAAACACCCCACTGACCTTAATTGGTCGGTGGGGTGTTTTGTCTATACTATAAACTTCGTAAACACTGGACTTCTAAGCATACCTGACTTGGTCCAGTTCCTCATTCTTACCTTCGCTCTTAAGCGCGCCTCCAGATGTACAAACTCCTTATCCTCGCCTTTTACAAGCTGTTGGGCAACGCCTCTGAATACTTGCTTATGGATCGGTGACGCGCCGAGCTCTATAATCCCAGCTGGACGTAATTTACCAGATGAACCGAACGGTACAGCAGCTAGCCAACCAAATTCCTGTTTGCGATATCCGGTTATAAAAACATCTGCATAGGTCCAGTTGATAACCTTTTGCCACACGTGAGAGCGGCGACCAGTCTCGTATACGCTGTTTTTACGCTTACCTACTATGCCTTCCATACCCCGAGTTTCGATCTGCTCAAACAATGCCTCTCCAGCACCTTCCACGTGCGGCACTACTCCAAAGCTATTAGATGGTAGAGTTAATCCCGCTAGTATTTCCTAACGGCTCATCAAGGGCAACCCGAGCAGATCCTTGCCTTTGTACATCAAGATGTCGAAGATTGCATAATATGCTGGGAGCGTCCCAGTGAGTTGTAATATCTTATCTGCTCGCCTCGTCTGAAATCGGCTCATAACAGATTCGAAATCTGATACACCAGTCTCTGGATCAACGCAGGCGACCTCGCCGTCCAAAATAACATCGTCCATAAAGAGTAGGTGTAATTCAGGATACTGCCGAGTGCAATCATTATCATGCCGTGTATATAACCGGATCTTCCCGGACTCTTGAGAATAAATAAGTCGATGGCCATCTATCTTCGGTTCAAATATACAATCGCTGTGACTAAATGGTCCAGCAGCAGTTTGTAACAACATAGGCGATATAAACATATAAAACCTCCTTCATGCAATTATAGCTCGTGACTACAAAGGATAAAGGAGGTAAGTGATGGGAAAAGCTATTTTGTTAAGGTATATTCACTGACTTCAAACGATAGGATCTTGTCATGCACAACGTATTCGGTTCGTTTAGTGAACGGGCCTTTGTTGTTACCATGCTTATCAATTCCGTAACGAGCTGATCCGGAAGCTGAGTCATACCAGTTTAAAAATGCTTGAACCTCTGACATTGACAAGTCGTATTCTTTCTCAAGGTCGGTATTCATTATTATTGTCAGAATTGCACGATCGCCTGACTGCTGCCCTGGAGTTGGTGAAGGTGTAACTGTTGGGGGTGGCTCCGATGTCGCCGTTGGCGTTGAAGTCGGTTCGGGTACAATCGAAAGCTTCTCCACTGTTTTTGTACTACCTCCAAAAACATATATAGAGTCGTTTAATACTACACTTCCAAATCCCCAACGTCCCGTATTAAGACTTGCACTTGTTTCCCATGTATCATTTGTTGGATTATATATTTCAACTGTATCGAGTGCAGGGTTTGAATATCCACCAATTACATTTATTTTATCCTGATAATTTATGGCTGAAACAGTATCTCTACTGGTTGGGGCGCTGCGTTTACTTGACCATGTGTCAGTCGCTGGATCGTACACTTGCACTTTATTATATGTATTGCTTGAGTAGCCTCCATCAAATAAATATATTTTCCCATTGTTCGTAACCGCCCCTGCTGCATGCACTGGTGTAGGAATGCCGGTTTTAGTTGACCACGTATTCGTTATAGTATTATACTCTTCAACTGTTCCTAAACCTTCAGATGTTTTATTTAATCCCCCAAAATAATAAATCTTACCATTTAGATTAGCTGAAGCTCCGACTCCTCTTTGAATAGAAGCATTACTTCCGACAGTCCAGGAGTCAGAAGCAGGATCATAAATTTCAACTTTATTTGAGTAATCAGAATCCAAATTCACAGGATTTCCAAGCGTCCCACCAATTACATATATCTTACCATTTACAACTTCTATAGCAAAGAAAGATGCGGTGGGCATGCTTTTTTTGTTATACCAGGTTTTGGAGAATTTCGATATGCATCGAAAACATTTTTTCAAAGGGGCACTATATGCTTTCTACGCTTTGGGGGAGCAAAGATTAGGATTTACCTTCGAGCAGATTGCAGAAGCCTATACAGCCAAGAACAAAGTAAACCATGATCGTCAATCCAATGGATATTAGGAATGAGATCGGCTGAAGAAACACTTGAACTGCTCCTGCAAGGTATGGATAAGCGGCGGCAGTATCTACGTCGGAAGCTCCGTAGGATTGACAAGCATGGTACTAAGCCGCGGCGCGGTGGAGGAAACGAACTAATAGGCTCAAATACTCCGGGCGCGCCGGCATGCTATCCGAGCACGCGACAATCCTTTGTATGCTTGAGGACATACGCCACAGCCGCCAACACCCCGACAATCTATATAACGAGGAGGATGACACGGACGATGACTAAGCCTATGATACCAGAACGGATAGAAGAGAAGAAACAAATAGCAGTGACAGTATCACGGATGCCGGAGGAGAAAATTAACGATTTATACGACAAAATATGCGAACTAGCGCATGCAGAAGACGGAGAACAGCTTGAAGATATTCTGAGTGAATTCAATCTTATGAATGTCGGATACGATGCTGCATGGGATGAGGTAGAGCGGCTGCTGGCTGCTCTAGAAGAGTCACAACAAAGCGCAAAAAATTGGGAAGAAAGCTATCTATCACTCCACGAAAAATTCAGGGAGAAGCGCACAGAGCTTGCAGAGGCACAGCAGACCATAGCCCGGCAACAAGAGGCAATGGATAGAGCGTCTGACATGATGAATCATAAGCACCCAGCTTACAGATTGTTACAAGACGCACTGCTACCAGCAGAGGAAGGGAGCGACAAGGCATGAGTAACATGGGATTTGGAATATGGTGCGAATGTGATACTCGATCCTGCTATGTAGCACCAAAATTAAGATATACCAAAGAAGAGTTTGAGAAAGAAATCGCGATTGAGGTTGACGGATGTTACGAACTGGGAGAAACAAAGGAGCTATACGCAAGATGGTATCCAGTAGCACCTGAAGGGATTGATAGAGAAGGTGGTACTTATGCTTTCTGTGAGCCAAATAGAGGATCGTTTCCAGTGTGGGTTGCTGACGTTAAGCCACTTAGGGAGGGTAAGTCATGACACAAGTAAAGGATAAGACAGTAATTGAATTTGACGGAAACGCATATATACGCGAAGAATTTTCAGAAGGGTCAGCAAGGTGTTTTCTTATTACTGACTATTGCACCGACCCTGCTGCCAGCTTAGAGGTACAGACAAAGGCTATAGAGGTAGATGCACAAGGATATCTGTACAACTTAGCGACCGTTGTTAACGGGTACGAGGCGGCAGATATATGGGAAGATGATGAAATCATATCTATGTTAAAAGCCGCTCCCCGAGAGAGGGTAGAAGCGGCATATATCACGCTAAGTAGTTTGAAATAGACGCATACTGCGTAACAAGAAGTGGACTCATAAAAAGACGGCGCATTATTTACGCCGCTTACGTTTATGTGAAAATACTAGTGATAGTATTACAAAATATAGCTATCAATAATCTTACTCATTTGTAATTAATTCGACATTGATTAGACTCTCAAATGTAGTATATGTTGAGGACCTTTTGGACCTTCATAAAATTCGTTTTCGTCAATAAAACCAGATTTTAAGTAAAGGTTCAAAGCAGGCTTGTTTCTCTTATTTACACCTAAGACAATTTCGTCAGTTTGAGGAATATTATTTTTTACAAAGTCAGGTAATAGTTTAAGAGCGATCTTTGCTAATCCCTTTCCTTGATTACCTGAATCAATAGAGAAGGATGTAAGCAAACGAGCATTAGAATTATTACTATATTTTAAAAGCTTATCGCCATCTTCTAAAGCAAAATAACCCACGGGAACACTATTTTCAAGAATCAAGACATGTTTTGTTCTATTGTAAATATTAGGATTGTTAATTTTGTCCAAAGGCATACTGGTAAATTGGAGTTGCTCTTTAGGTAAGTGGAAGTTGGATAATTGTTCATCATAAGTATTAGTGTACATTTCTAATACAACTAACGATTTTAAGGTGTCAGACAGCATTATATTATACCCCCGGAATATTTAATGATTTAAGTATAGTTTATTAAACCATTATAAGAAACATAGAACATATATTAGTTTTATTGAAGAGAAATAGTGATGCACAGTACGAAGATACAGGGACAGAGAGGGTTAATAGCCCTCCTCTCCCAAAGGAGGTTATAAACGTGAACTCCATATCAGATTTACTCGGAAAAACAGTAGTTGATATAACACAGGTTCTGAATGACGAACTGATCTTCAAGACTAACTGTGGCAGAGCATACAAAATGTATCACTACCAGGATTGTTGTGAATGCGTTGAGATTGAAGAGACTTGATTAATTCGCCAATCCTTATGGCAGAGGAAGTATCGCAAGACGACGATAATGCCAGCGAAAGTGGAACGTGGACGTTCTACAAACTTGCCACACTTCAGGGATATGTGACGATTAGATGGTACGGACAATCCAACGGATACTATTCGGAAAGCGTTGATCTCAAAGAAATGGCATTGCGGGAGGAAGCCTAATGACACAAAGGGACTGGCAAAAGGATATGGAGAGAATCAAGATTTTCGAACATGCAAAAACACTGTGTAACAACCCGTTTCCACCATCATTGAATATGAACTAACAGAGGTAGCTTTAGGGTACTGGCTCCAAGAAGCCAAAGAGCGCGGAGAACGGGAAAAAGAGATTAAACGGGCAATCGGTAGATGTTTGGTGGCAGGTAATTCACTTGGCAGCATTATCATGAATTACAATTTGCCAGAAGGTCATGAAGAATGGTCATTCCAAGAAGCAAACTCATATTTCTTCAGTAAATTCTACAATGATCGTCCATCTGCTTACGAGAGTTACGAAACGTGGCTTGCTTGGAAGGCGATCATGGGTGTATCAGAAATTATGTCCACCCTTTACCCAGATACCCCAGCACCCAAGGAGGGAATAGATTGGCTTAATGAAGAGTCTTGTGCCCGCTGTGGAAGAAATAAGCCCGTTGAAGGATATGAATGGTGTTCAGAGTGCAGACCGGATTTGGAAGCCAAGGAGGGCGAATAGATCATGAACGCATATTTCACAAATCAACTATTGGATGAACTTAGTAAGGAATACCGCACAATGTCCAGAGATGGCGAAGGTAACAGCATTGAACAAGAGTACAACAGCACGGCAGTACGGGGAGACATTACAAAGCTTGTGTCTGACGTGAAACTGGCACGTAAACAGTTAGATGACTCTGAAATTATCCTTGCTACCATTGTCAATAATTATCACCATGTGCTACCGTATGACCTTACTCAGGCTGCGTTGAAGATTGCTAGGGGGCATGTTGAGGAAGGAGATAACCAATGACTACAGTAAAGATCATTTTCCACACTCCACCTGCACCGATTATTCCATGGTGGTACCACGAACATATTGGTGAAACCTTTGAAGTCGATGAAGATATCAAACATCCCAGTCTATTCCTAATACCGAAAAATGATTACTATCCATACGGACGGCACATACAGAAAGATGATTGCCAAGTAATTAAGGAAGTTGGTGCCCAATGACACTCACAAGGGAAGAGATACTGGCGAAGGAGCCGGGAGAAGAATTGGATGCTCTTATTGCTGAACATATCTTCGGTTGGCGAAGCATAAAAGGGCCGAAATTCGATTATGACGGCCCTTGCGAGTCGAATGATGTAATTGTTCCGCCAACCATCACCAGCGCAGAAGAGGCATTCAGGTACATGCAACCAAAGGGAGAAATACCGTTCGCCTACTTTGTAAATCGGGGTTGGTCTACGGACATATCCTCAGCATGGGAAGTAGTAGAGAATATCATTAGCAGAAATATGGATGTGAAGATCTACTGCGAGTCAATGAAAATGAATAAGCTGTTCGACTGTGTGATACATGAGGGTGATGTTGATAAGGTGGTCGTTTCGATGCAATCAACAGCACCAGAAGCCATTTGTAAAGCAGCCCTCTTGGCTGTACTGAACTTATAAGGGGGCTGAGACACATGAAACAAAAAGTGAAGAAGTGCCGAAAGTGCAAGACTGAGATGAAATACCAATGGTCTGATGGAGACGATTGCGGCGGTGTTGAGGAATGGATGGAATGTCCGGAGTGTGGATCTACAGCAAAAGTTCCGAAAAAGTGACATTTAGGGGGCTGAGACCCCAATCAAAGGAGACGATACACGATGGGCAGAGAGATTAAGTTCCGGGCGTGGGACGGTTTGACATTCTATTCACCATGGTTAGACGCGAAAGGTAACGTTTACCGTTCAAAAACTGATTTGATTGATGAAGACAACGCGCTTAATGATACGGTACAGCAATTCACCGGAGTGAAAGATAAGAACGATAAGGAGATTTATGAAGGAGACATTTTCGTTGATACAGCTGAGAACATTCACCTTGTCACTTTTGACGAACATTCTTTTTACTTTTAAAAGGTTTACGATAGCTGGTTAAAACGAAATGTCCTTGAAAGAAAAGAACGAACTTGGCTCAGTAAAACATTTACAAAAGGGTTTGAGTTGATCGGCAACATCTACGAGAATCCAGAACTAATAGAGGTATAAGGGGGAGAAGAGGATATGAGCACTGATATTGAATTCTTGAAGGAACTGCAGGCTGAACTGAATAACCAAGCTAACGACTGCCAAGCAGCCCCAGGCTTCTGGACAGTAGGCGATTACAGATGGGTGGAATGCTCATCCGATAATGCAGAACGATTTTCTGTGTATCTACCAAATGACGGCGAATCACATGAAATCAATTATTTTCTGGTTGAAGTCGTGGATAAATAAGAACTATCTGAGGAGGCGCTGGAAGCGTTTGAGGAAATCAGTTGTGAGGATAGTGCATTTGAATGGATACAGGATCATTATGACGAAGGAGCAAGCCTTCATTCGGAAAAGAAAGAACATTTCGTCCGAGAAAACACCATGTTCCTGACCAAAGCAGAAGCCAAGTAGCATATTGAAGCGAATCATTACCATTACACTAAAGAAGCTCATACATGGGCAATGACAGCATGGAGAGCAACAAAGGTAGAACGTCTTCTTAAAGTGCTGAGTGAATTTGATTTTGGGAGTTTGCGCGCAGCGCCATCGAGTCAGACTGAATAATCCCAGTGAAACGAGGGCCGGATAATGGTTTATGGCTTATCTGCACCCCATAAAGAGAGGAACAAGATACTCTAAAAGTGAGGTAAGTAGAATGAGATACAAGGACACTCAAAAAGCATTAGCAGAAGGTCAAAGACAGTTCATCTTTACTGCAAGCCCTGGAGAGCCTGTTAATTTACTGGCGTGGGGTCCGAGCTGGGTTAGATTCAAAGATCCGTATAACACATATCCTATCAGTACGAATATGAAGATGTTCTCAATGTTGGTGGAAGGTATTTATACAGAAAAAAGCCCTGAAGCATCAGGGCAATAGCAGCTTTATCCTCACCATATTATAGCATAAAGGGGAGGGGCATTAATTGTGGATGAGATGTTAATTAGTTATCGGAAAACTAGGACGATTCTAAGAAATTGCAAAGCCCCAATAGTTGAAATTAAAAGGGAGCTTGAGAAACTTATTGAAGCAAAAAGAGAAGCTAAAGAAGACTATGAGGAAGCAGAAAAGGAACTCGCTGCAATAGAAAGTCATATATCCGTGTTGAATAGCATGTTATCAGATGTGCAGTTAGCTATTGATTGGCTGAGATTAGGACATAATCCAGGACCACGGCGTGGCATACATCGGTTATCAATCGATCAACTAACAATTCCAGTAGATCCACTGCGAATGCAATCTTATGCCCAACCAGCAGCGTGTGGAAGCCCTACGACTTTAACGGATTCAGAACGATTTCAAATAGATGATGCTTTATCCACTTTATCCAAGAGAGAAAAAGAGTGCTATGTTTTAAAACACGGGATGTGTTTTTCTCTTAAACAAATTGCTGAGGAACTATCAATATCTAAGAGCACAGTTCAAGAATATGTAGGAAATGCAGAAAGGAAAGTAAAAGATTCAACGGAAAACAGCCTGTTTCTCATTAGCAGTTAAAAAAGCTAATTTCCCCATCCGGCTGCCACATATATATAGGAGGAACCTATTAACGGTTTGACTCTTATAATGAATGACGTGTAAAACCCACGCCAACCGTTGAGCTCACGGTTAATTGAGCTCAACCACATAAAACATTAAACGGTATGCCGACAATGTCCTACGGGCGTTAGAGCGGCATACTTTTTTAATATTCCCAAGCGGTTGGAAATTGGAGGTGAAATCTATGAATTTCACAGAGGCGATTAGGCTTTCAAAGAAGTATGCTGAGTGCCCAAAGTGTGGGAATGGAAATATTGGAGCAGGTGAAGGAACAATCAATATTGACGAAAACTCATTTGAACGCACCTGTAAGTGTGGCTGGAGCAAAACGATAAAGGTTAATCCAAATTCACAGCGCTTTACATTTTAGTTGTAAGGTTTTTGCCTAAATCATGCTGATTTGTAAAGTGATAATCCTGTATATGGTAGTGTGGTTGTTAAATATCCGGTAATAAGGCGAAATGGTTGTATTGCTGATGGCAGGAAAAAATTTCCTTAGTCGAGAATCGCTGAAAGCGGGAAATTTATTTTTTTTATTGTAAATCAGAAACAGATCACAAATATTAATAATAAAGGATTTATACTAAAATTTGCTATATATCTAAAATATGATAGCATTATACAGATAATAAAATACATTTTAGGAAGTAACAACGAAGAAAAGTGAAATTTCGAGAATTGTTGTCATGACTCTAATGTTTTTATCACTGATTATTTCGGTTGTTCCAAGCGGTGCTTCAGCGGCAGATTGGCCAATGGGTTATGAGGAGGCAAAAGCGAATGGTACGCCTTCACCTTACGGACATTCGGTCCAATCAATAGGGACATCTTTACCGGTAAGGAGTCAAAGTGCATACAGTAGTATGGACTTAGTAGTAAGTGGCGACTTGATTCAAAGAAGATATTTCGATTCTGAAGGAAAAGTTTAAATGGATATTTATTATACTAATCATGGGAATCCGGTGTTACATCCGGTAGTTCCACATAGACATAACTGGACCTTCCCTAATGGAGTATTCGGAAATCCAGTACGAGGACCTTGGTATTAAATAGAATTTATTGTATAATCAATAGATTTTAAGATTGGGGGTGGTTTAATGGATTATGGTATAACTGATTTAGAAAGCGATCTTTCTATTGGCAGGGAAATCGAATTTACTTTTGAGAATGAAAGATATTCAATAAGTAGGGTTAGTACTGGATTTTCTTTTACAAAATACAATGAACCATCTACTATGCAAAATTATACCGACCACACTGAGCTTTTAGGTAATGCAAAGATCGGGAATGAGTTATTAACTGATATTTTTAAGGAAAGGAGAATTAAAATTGAAGTAATATTTTGAACTCGGGGAGTCGCTGAAAAGCGACTCTTTTTGTATTGTAAATAACCCATAATCTAAACCCCAAAAGCTGCAGGGGTGACGGCGAAGTAAGGTACATGGGTATTGAATAGCAGGTGAATTTTCCTTGTGCGTCGATTTATGACGATGAGGGGGGTGATCATTTTGAATTGGGCAGAAAATATACAAAAAGCAATAAAAGCACACGAAATACTGGCTCAAGAAATTGAATTAGCGTTAAACGAAAGCATATCTGAATTAGAAGGTTTAGGCTTGGCTGCTCGTTATGAATATCTTACTCTGCATCCGCTTGAATGGAAGGTCTCTATTAACAATAAAGAAGTTATAATGACTAAAAAGAACGTTCTGGATTACAAGGAACAGCATGAAGCAGGTAGATTTGTTAATTATGATGGAGACACAAAACAAGCAGTTCAAAAATTCTTAGAGAATAGATTTGCATAGGCACCTTCGGGTGCTTTTTTCATGCCTTAAATACGGGGGGGATAATATAATGCCAAGAGCACGTGATCCAAACCGGGACCGCTCACTAGAGATATGGCGTGAACACGGTGGGAAATAACAAACAGGCAGATAGCCGAGCAACTGGACATTGACGAAAAGAAGGTAGTCGTCTGGAAGCAGCGTGATAAATGGAGTGTTGTACAACAATCATCAAATAACGTTGTACAACAGCCAAAGAAAAGTGTTGTACAACAAAAGAAACCGAAATCCAACAAACAGGAAAAAATAGTGGCTCGAGGCGATCCACCAGAAGTAGAAGCTGATCTAACTGACAAGCAAAGAATGTTTGTACTTAAATATATGGATGAAGAGACTAAGCTCCGCGTGAAGAAGATGCAGCTTGAAGTTGCGGGCCATCAGTAAAGAAGTCCAATCTGAGGTTGTATTCATAAAGGATGATCTTCATGAGTAAAGTTATTAGCTTACAGGAGAGCGTCGGCAAGGGATACGCAAAGTTTTGGCATTTTAAAGGGCGTTACCGGGTAGTCAAAGGCGGTAGGGGTTCGAAAAAGAGCACTACAGCCGCTTTATCTATTATTGCAAAGATGATGGAATATCCTTTAGCGAATACTTTAGTTCTGCGTAAGACGTTCAATACTCATAAAGACTCTACCTGGGCACAGCTTAAATGGGCAGCTAATAGGCTAGGAGTGGGTAACAAGTGGCAATTTAAGAAAGTGCCACTAGAAGCTATATATAAGCCAACAGGTCAAAAGATATTGTTCCGAGGTCTAGATGATCCGATGTCAATCATCTCTATTACGGTGGACACCGGATATTTGTGTTGGGCATGGTTTGAAGAAGCCTATCAGATCCTTAATGAGGATGATTTCGATAAGCTGGATATGTCAATTCGTGTTCTGCTGCCGGAAGGATACTATAAGCAGCTAACGATTACTTTTAACCCATGGAATGAAAAACATTGGTTGAAACATCGCTTCTTTGATACCGAGAACCCAGATACATTTGTGGATACTACAACATATCGATGTAATGAGTTCCTGTGAGACGAGGACCGCAAGCTATTTGAGTGGATAAAGAAGCATAAATAAACCAAAGCATCATAGGGTTGAGAGTGACTGAGATTGGGGTATCGCTGAGGGTGCTATATATGAAGACTGGGGGGAAGAAGAGTTTGATTATCGAGTTATTGCCAGGCAGTGATTAATTGAGTGCTACAAAGAAAGTCTTAGAGAGCGATACGGAATTTTTGACAGCAGCTCTATCCCAATCCAAGGTATCCGTATGGTTCGGCTGGAACCTGATCCAATTGGCCATCTTATAGATTATGGTGGGATTGTAGAGGGGGATACACCGGAATCAATAAGATCAGCGGATCTCGTTTATCCATGAAAGGTTCGAGTTTAAAGTGTGCATAAATAAGACCTCCCTATAGTAAAGAGAGGTCTTATTTTGATTATTATTTAACAAGAACTATATAATACATTGTATTTCCATTTCCAAAATCTGCGGCTACAGTGCTTGCCCCCGGAGACAAAGCTGTAATCAATCCGTCTTGCCTTACTTCAATACTACCATCCGTATGGATATACCAAAAGTCATACCCTGTTACCCACATTGTATCCCCGACTTTAAGATTAAGAATAGCCTGATAATATTCTCCCGCAGCAACTACCTCGTTTGCGGAAGGTGATGAATTCGGAACTGTAGAAGTACTGGATGCAAAAGAGGTCGACCCTAACGAAAAACAGGTAGCAACAGTTAATAGACCAGCTAAAATTTTCTTTTTCATAATCCAACCCTCTTTCCTAATTTTGGAACACAAACCAATTATGTAGTATAAATGTATAAAAGTAAACATATATAGTAGATTAATAGACTATTGAATATTAATTTAGGATATATAACAATTAAATGGTTTGTTTTTCGTGGAATTGTCTTATTGTGTGACATAAAGCTTGTTTAAATAATGTTCTAAATAAAGTTAATTTAACAGTTCAGAAACACCTAAACCCTGCGGAGTGGATGGGTATTTTATTGTTTAGGGAGTTGATTAATTGAGTGCTGCATAGGATTATTCAACAGATTCTATTAAGCTCGCTGGAGCTCATTTTGATCGGGGGTGGTTTGAATTCAGAACATACCTAGAATAACCCGCCGGGCTTATGCCTGCGGGTTATTTTATTGAGTTTTATTAATAAAAGATATTTTTTTAATAACTTACATGGAACCTAAAAAGAAATACAACGGCATTGCCCATCTCTGCGCTTACAACGGTAATACCAGGTTCAACCGGAGTAACTACGAAGCGATCTGTTCCTACAATAGTAGAGCCATCATTATAAATTACATTCCAAGTTATACCCGAATATTCAGAACCAAAATCTCCTACTTTTAAGTAAATGTCTTTCTCATAATAAACATAAGGTGTCACTTCAGAAGTTACCGATGGTGAAGAGTTAGTAGGCGTTGGAATTGTGGCATCAGCAGCAAATGAAGTAGATCCTAAAGCAAAACAAGCAGAAATAGTTAAGAGGCCAGCTAAGATTTTCTTTTTCATGATTCAACCATCCTTCCTATATTTGGGATACAATCCAATTATGATGTACTTATATCCAAAAGTAAACATAAAATGTATAATTATATATTATTAAATATTAAAATGGGATAATAGATAGAGAAAGGGTTATTAAATTCATTTAATACATACTATCTTCTAGTAGTACATGAATTTAGGAAATGTCTATCATTAGGTGCAGTCCACGTAGATCCTTACCTTTGTACATTAAGATATCAAAGATGGCATAATACACTGGGAGAGTCCCTGTGAGTTGAGTTATTTTATCAGTTCGTCTCGCTTGAAAGCGACTCATAACAGCTTCGAAATCTGATACTCCAGTTGTAGGGTCAACACAGGCTACTTCTCCATCCAAAACAACATCTTCAGCAAATGGGAGATGTAATTCAGGATACTGCCGAGTGCAATCATTATTGTGCCGTGTATATAGCCGGATTTTTCCGGACTCTTGAGAATAAATAAGACGATGCCCATCTATCTTTGGTTCATATATAAAATCGCTATGACTGAATGGTCCAGCAGTAGTTTGTAATAACATAGGTGATATAAACATAAAAAACCTCCTTCATCCAATTATAGCTTCTGGCTACTAAGGCTGGAGGAGGGAAGTGATAGGAAAAGCTATTTTGTTAAGGTATATTCACTAACTTCAAATGTAAGTATCTTATCGTGTACAACATATTCAGTACGTTTGCTAAAAGGGCCTTTGTTGTTCTCGTGCTTATCTATTCCATACTTAGCAGATCCCGAAGCACCGTCGTACCAATTTAGGAATGTAGTAACTTCTGACATTGGTAGATCAAACTCTTTTTCTAACCCAGTGGTTAGAGTTACTGTCAAAATTGCTCTGTCACTTGTTGGAACTTCCGGAGTAGCAGATGGAGTTGGTACAGGTGTGATAGTTGGTTCTGGAGCAGGAGTGTAGTTCATTTTTATTTCACCAATAGTAACAAAATAAGAGTATCCATTATTTTCTGATATATTTAATCTGTATTTTTTATACTCTTTTTCATTATTAAACGCGAATACTTTGTTCACTGATGTAGTCCAACCAGTAATATTGTTTTGAGTATCAAGAACAACCCAGTTTTCCCCATTCCATCCTTCGAAAGTCCAATTTTTAGGTGATTCTTTTGCTACATTCTCGTTTTTGCCACGACCTGTTAGAGAGTAAGAGTTAACAATTTGTGGACTTTCAAATTCATAAGCTATCCATCCATATGGCACACCTTCTTTAGAAGCCCACCCATAGTCGTTGTTGTTATTGTTAAATGCGTTGAATGCTTGATGGTCAATCCCCCATTCGCTACTTGCACTTACCACTCCAGATGGAGAAGTATTAGATGTCATTACCGGAATTAAACTTGATACTGTTGTGGTATTTGCTTTAGTAATAGAAACAAAACTAAATAGCAGAAGTAAGGATAAAATGATAGGTACGTAAATTTTCTTTTTCATATGTATCTCCTTTAGTATGTTTATAGGAATCAAAGATACATAATGCAACAAGAACCGTCTAAACAATATTTTTTAAATATGTAATAAAAAGAGTGTTATATTTATTAATTCATAATAATTACATTTGGTGATAGGATTTCTATTGATTTAAGAAGATATGTTTGATTATAATGCGAACAAAGGTTCTTGTTTTTTAGGGGGTATCAACATGCAAATAAAGAGTGGTTAAACTGTTGAAATTGTTTACTTAGATAAAGTTGGCAAGATTACTCAGCGTAAAATTAAAATTAAAGGTATGAAGGACGGCAAGATTTGCGCAACTTGCTTAAACACTGGTGTCCCAAGAGTATTTCTAGCGGAAAGTATATTAGCTTGGCAGGCAAGTGATAAAGGAGCAATTGCATGAAACCATTAACGGATAAAAGAAAAAGAAGTCCTTGAAGCGTTGATTAAGATGATCAAAGTCAATCACTATCCACCTACTTTGCGGAGGAGTCGACGAAGACAATGAAACCAAACAGCGTAAGAAACTTGAAGGTAATGCATGACGCTTTACTAGAATCTTAAAACCCTTAACGTCTTTGGCGTTGAGGTTTTTTTTGTGTGTAGGCGTGGGAGTAGTAAGGAATCTCTGTAATGACGGTGCCCACAAAATGCCCACAAAAAATTAGTGGATGCTAATCGAGGATAGATCTTATGTGAGCTTTGTACTTTTCTATACTGCTTACTTCAATCTTCTTGGAAATGTGAGAATAGACATCAGATGTAATTGTAATACTGCCATGTCCGATTCGCTCCTGAACATACTTCATATCATTGTCTGCTTCTAGTAGGAGCACTGCATGAGTGTGTCTTAGTGAGTGAATCGGCATAGGTGGGAGACCGATCCGTTTCTAAATTCGGGAAAATGGATTGAATAAAGAAGAATTAATACACGATAGAATATCCAATAAATAAAGCGCCGAATACTTTCGTTTCAGGAACATCACAAAATGACAGGGTGATGTGGGCAACTGATAAATAACTTTGGATATAAAATCCTGCACAATTATGTATATCTAGATGTCGAATAACAGAAATAGACGTTTTTCATTTTATATTTACACTAAAGGACAGTATTTGCGATATTCTATTAAATAATTTGGAAACTTATGAACTATATGTATATTTTCTAAAGAATGATAATATTAAAATGTAATCGGCCGATTAACTATCTTATCGAAGGATGGAAGCATAGTGAAAATAAAAAAATATCTATCTGTACTTCTTGTTGCAGCAGTAGTTTTGATTCCATCGGCCTCCGCATTTGCTGACGAGAATAGTTCAACGTCCCAAATCACTCCTTATGTTGTTGGAGTTGGCGATAGTAGAGCGAATGCAATAACAATAACACCTAATGAATATGGCGGCCAAATTTTTGATCTGTTCATCCAAAGTGCTACCGATCAAGATTGGTTTAAATGGACAAATACATCAGCAAATTTCAAAAGAATTGTAGTTAATGTGGGAGGGTATAGTGGTAATGGTCCCACAAGAGCAGGTGTGATAGTTAGTTATAACGGCGTCAGTGAACTGGGACCTATATATACTGCTAAAGCGGGAACTTGGGAGACTCAGTCTTTTAGTAATATTATACTTCCACCTGGAGCAAGCATTTATGTTGTTGTAGACAATCCAAACTTTACTTCTATGTCGCAGTATCGTTTGAACTTTTCTCATTACGATTACAGTATTTAATTTTAGCAAAGAAGCATCTCAATAATAGATTGAGGTGCTTCTTTTTTTGATACTAATAATTATATAGACACGCCCATTGAGGCTTTTTTTATTTTGCTCTCTGAACTTAAAATAATAGGTGCCCGAACCGTCCTAGAACAATTTGAATTTCGAGCACAACTCCATAGCTGTAAATAAGAACGAGTCGATTGTTTGAAATTTTTCAATCCGTAGCAATAAAATTGAGAAAAGGTTTGAAGAATAAGAGGACACGTCACTCATGTGGGTAATAACTAATATAGTAATAAGGAGGTGCGTAATGAAAAAAATAATATTAACTACAGTTACTAGTATTCTTCTGTCTTCCTCAATTCTCGGTGCATGTAGTAACAATAAAACAACAGACGAGGCAAAACCTACAGCGTCAAGTGCAGCAACAATGCCAGTTGTTGAAGCTACAAGCACTCCTGAACCTTCTGCTACTCCTTCTATGGAGGCGCAGGAGTCCGCCAGTCCGGAGGCCACTGATCCTCTAACATCCGATCGGCCAAAGACCAAAGCATTTGGTGAACAGGAGGGAGGGGTCTCAGGGCAAGAAGGTACACTTGGGAAAGGTGATGGATATTCCCTGTATGTTTTTCAGGGTTTCACACTAGACTCACAGTCTGGTCGTTTATCATTAACTGAGGATCCAACCTATTATGCCGAAATTAAACACTTACCTGCCGATTACGATCTTACAGCTTTGAAGCAGCAGGGACAAACCGAGCTTTCTGCAATTGGCAAAGCAAACGACCATAGCGGGGAACTAATTGAACATCCTCTAGGTTTTGCTGAACTATATCTGCAGGCAACTGGTGATAAAGGGATAGAAGATTATATGGTCTGGAAGAATCAGGCGGGGGAAGCTTTTCTTTTTCGGATACACAATCCTAAGGGGGATTCGTCGAATAAGTTTGCACCTTGGGTGATGGTTTCACTTGCAACACTTGAACTTGAAGGGAATTAAGTGTAAACAGAACCGAAGGGGTTGTATGGAGTAGAAGAAGTGTGCCATAACCATAATCAAAAAAATGGTTGTTGGCACACTTCTTCTTTTTTGGTACCTTACTTCATTCGAACGCCAATTTCCGTTTGCTGAGGTTGCAAATTTCGCGTATGAGCCCGCTATAGGACCCAGTAGACCTTATATGAAGCTTTACCCTACATTTGGGATAATAAAGGACTCCATAGTCGCCATTGGCATTGAAAACACTCAATATGAGCCTCATCCTTAGGAATAACGTCACTGGAGTCCGAAACCATGCTCCAAAGGCTGAAAATTAGCAAATAGCGTCATCTGGGTCCGAAAGTCATGGCACGTAGTAGAGGGATTTAATGTTAAAATATCTTATATATAGATAACTAATTCTTTCCTGGGAAGGAGTAAGTTCATGCAAATTTTTATTTACATAGGATTGGGCTTTTTTATAATTGCAGGTATATGTGTTGGAGCCTTCACGACAGGTACACAACAAAGAGGTAACTTTTATTCGGAATCCAAGCGAGACCGTAAAGCTAAAAACAAAGTAGCTAATTGGTCCGCTTTAGGTGGTCTTATTTCATTAGCTATAGCTGGGATTCTTTATTTGTTGTAATTGAACGAACAGCATAAGGAGAAGCAGTGTTGCAGATGGTGAAGATTTTTAATGAAAATACGGTCTCATTTACTCAAAAACAGTCTCCGATCCCAGAGTTTGCTTGGCATACGAGTGAAAGATTAGCTGAAATGGTGGGTTCCAAGCATTTGGTTTTTGATATCAGATCTTTAGGTTACTGAAGGGGATGTAATATTTTTTGAAATGGGACCGGAAGGGGCGCACCAGCTTTATAATCATTCCGATGCACCATGCAGGTATCTGGATCTCCGAACGAACCAGGGAATAGATATTTGCGAATATCCAGACTCAGGCAAAATCAACATTTTGCCCTATCAAGAAATCTATCAAGCAGATGAACAGGCGGATTATTGTAAGGGAGAAGAGCATGTAAGGGAAAAATGGAATGGGGGAGCGTAATTGATTAAAGATCGTTGGTTTACAGTAACGGAAATTGATCCGACCACCTATGCAATCAGTGAATATGGACATTGGGAAAAGGTGCATTCTTTTTTACTCTTGGGGCAAAAACAAGCCGCGTTAATTGATACGGGATTAGGTATTGATAATATTAAAAGAATAACGGATCAGTTAACGGATTTACCTATCGCTGTCATAACTACGCATGTGCATGCAGATCATATTGGCAGTCATGGACAAATCGAGACAATCTATGTACATAAAGAGGATGCGGATTGGCTGATTAACGGAATAAAAGGCTTGTCCCTTGCCCAGATTCGTAAAGATATGAGCCGGGACATCAGCCTTCCTGTTCCTGAAACCTTTGATCCTAATACCTACATACCTTTTCAAGGGAAACCAACAGCTTTTTTACAAGAAGGGGATGTGCTCGACATAGGCGGGCGCAAAATAGAAATATACCACACACCAGGTCATTCGCCAGGTCATATCAGCCTTTTTGATCATGCCAACGGATATCTGTTTACAGGTGATTTATTGTATGACGTTACGCCAATCTATGCCTTTTACCCTTCGACTAGTCCGGTTGATTTAGTGGCATCCTTAGAAAAGATTACGGAAATTCCAGGAGTTACCCAAGTATTCGGTTCTCATAATACACTGGGTTTAGATCCATCTATTTTACAAGAGGTCAAAAAGGCGGTTCGTGAGTTACGTGAGCAAAAGGTAGTAGCACATGGTACGGGCATTCACCAGTTTGATGGGTTTAGTGTGCAATTTTAGATTTTTCTATGTCGAAAACAAATGAGAGGTATGGCGATATGGTGTCTACATCAAAGGCTTTTACTAAATCAATAGATTCCTATTTAAACTACATTAAAATGCCTTGGGGGAGATTGTTTTATCATTCCGCTTGGCAGCAAATTGACAATCACTGCAGCTCTGATGAGGCAAAATCTATTTTAGATATCGGCTGTGGTTTTGGGATAACCAGTCGTGAATTCGCAAAAAAAGGTTATACAGTTACAGGGATAGATCCGACTCCAGAGATGATAGTCATTGCGCAAGAGTCTGCATGTAAAGACGGTCTTAACATAGCCTTTAGATCGGCAACGCTACAAGATGCAGATGTATTAGCGGACGGATATGACTGGATTTTTTGCCATAATGTGCTTGAATATCTCGATGATCCAAAACAATTGTTAATGGACATTAGTAAAAAACAAAATGAAAACGGAATGCTTTCTCTTATAACTCATAATCCAGTGGCAAAAGTGATGAAAAAAGCCGTTATGAATAAAGATCCTATGGGGGCTATAGACAGTATTGGAAACACGCAGGAATATAGCGGCATTATTCAAACAGACATTACCATCTATACAAAAGATCAATTAGTGGAATGGCTCGCGGAGTGTGGTTATGAGATTAGAAGTATATACGGAATACATAATATCTACGGATATATCGTGGATAATGAAATAAAAATGGATGAGCAATGGCATGTAGAAATGGTGGAGCTAGAGCTTAAGTTAAGCAGTTTATCTCCATACAAGGACGTTGCTATTTTCACACATCTTATTGCGCAAAAAGCAACTTAATTATTCAGAGACGATTGACCTGAACAGTGCATGCAATTGCTGTACTTGGGAGAAAGCTTCCTTGTACTGGTTGTCGGATTGTCGAATAGGCAATAAACCCGGCAAGAAGGAGATACAATACACAGGCGTTTCTTTGCTGTTCATATATATTTTAAGCGTAAGCTCTTCAATCACATTAGCTTCTTCATCGGTGTCCTTAAGGATGTTAATATCTGCACTTGTTGCAGTAGTTTTGCTGTTTTGATGTCTTTTGGATACTTTTGAAAGGGTGAGTGCGTTAACCACAATCTCGGATCCCATTACATTATCAAAAGAGTATAGCTTTGCTACTGCTTTTTTGTTACTCTTCGGATTTTTGGTACCGATTGCCAATTTTTTATTAGGCTCGTTAAGTGCGATCAAGTGAGATTGATTGGGGGGAATGAATGTTTTGGTGAAGCTGATGTTAAAAGATGAGGTCGCATTAACTAGCTTAGAAATTTCAGATGAAGCAGATAGCGTTTTCAATTTTATAATGGCGGCACTTAGAATTAAAACAACTCCTAAAATAGCAAATAAGTACATCAGGATAATCAGCATATAATCACACCTCCTAGTTATCTCATTAGACTCAAATTGTTGCTTATTGAAAGATATGCCTGAATGATCTCCACTAGTATCTTTTAAAAGGCAAATTCGTGGAATTATAGGATCGACTTCACGATTAACCCAAAAAAAGCACCCAGAGAAACCTTCCGATTCTGCAAATGATGCAAAATTGGGGGTTGCTGCAAGGGTGCTTTTTAAGGTGATTATGTAAACCTATAGAAAATTGAAGGCAGTGATATGATCGGTATAAACAATCAGCTGTTTGTATTCGATCGGAGTCCCATAACTAGCATAAGGTCTTACAGTAACGTCATTGAGGACAACAAAGTTATAGCTGAAATTTTTATCAGGGTGTTCTGCTCCCAAATAAGATATGTATTCGTCTACAATTACATCATCCATCAAAGATTTTAAATCAAATACATCCTCTTTGTTGGAGACGGTTGGAGAGACGATTCCCTGAATGCTGCCAAAAGAGGTGAGCAAATTCACTTTTTTTCCACTAGCTTGTTCATCATTTAAAAGTAAACCGGACAGCTTACCCAGTGCATCGACTTTAAAATCGACGAGGGTTCTAATTTTTGAATTATTCAAACTAAACACATCCTTTTCAATTTGCAATCCTGTTAACAATATTCGACATATAATCACCAAACTCCTAGTATGCTAATGAAAAAATACTTACTTATGTAATGACCCCCATTTTTTAATGTGATTTGGGGGTTGCCGAGCCTCCATTCGAATTTAATTTCTTATCGTTACTTGTGTGCCTATAGGGACAATAGCAGCGAGTGCTAACACATCCTCGTTGTACATCCGGATGCAGCCGTGGGACACCTCTTTCCCAATGGAGGAAGGGTCATTGTTTCCATGAATTCCGTAGTGTGGTTTAGACAGTCCCATCCAAAAAACACCGAAGGGACCCCCTGGGTCGGGTTGTTTGTTAATAATAGTGAATTCACCCACTGGGGATTGGGTTAACATCTTACCGATGCCGACAGGGAAACCTCTAATCACAATATCATTGTCCAGAAGATATAACATTCGTTGGGTCAGATCTACAATAATTCGGTAGTTGGGCATTATACGCAACACTCCTTTCTAATTAGGATATGAGCAGAACGCCTAAAGGGTTATTCATAGAAAATGGCCATTTTAGCCATTGGGAACAATTGTTCGTAAGTGGTTGGAAAGCAAAAAAACGTAGAAAAAAGGCTGTTCCGCATATGCGGAACAGCCTTTTATGTTAGAAGTGCATACTTAGTGGATATCTCGAAACAATCCGATGACTCTTCCGAGAATAGTTACGCGATTAAGGCGAAGCGGCTCATAAGCTGGATTCTCCGGCTGAAGCCGTATATGATCACGTTCCTTGTAAAAGGTCTTAACGGTTGCTTCATCTTCTTCGGTCATGGCTACAACGATATCTCCGTTGTCCGCTGTTTGTTGTTGGCGAACAATCACATAGTCACCATTCATAATGCCTGCGTCCACCATACTATCACCCATGACAGACAGCATAAATACTTTGTTGTCACCTACATAGTGAGTAGGAAGTGGGAAGTAGTCTTCGATATTCTCTGTAGCAGTGATTGGTACCCCGGCGGTAACTTTACCTACGACAGGAATCCGTGAGATGGTCTGCGCGAATTGGTGAACATTCTCTGAATCCTCTTGGCCTAGTAATTCTATTGCACGTGGCTTCGTTGGATCTCGACGAATAAGTCCCTTCTTCTCAAGCCGGTCCAAATGACCGTGAACTGTGGAGCTGGAAGCAAGGCCAACAGCTTCTCCAATTTCCCGGACGGAAGGTGGATAACCCTTGCTGCGGACTTCGCTTCGTATAAATTCCAGGATCGCCAGCTGGCGACTTGAAATCTTTGACATTGGAATCAACCCCATATAGTAATGTTTGGGAAAATTATAACATAGAACTACCGTTCGCACAAACATAAGTTCTAACTATTATAAATATTAATCTGCTAGAGTTAAAAAATGGTAGACAAATGATAATAAAATGAACCGCTTGAGTCTCTCGAAAAAAAGAGAACAATTGTTCTGAAATAGTATTGAACAAAACACATGTTCGTGTTATTATAAATTCGAAAGTAAGAACAAGTGTTTGGAGGATGATGATTATGCTAAAATACAGTACATACCGCAGCATCTACGACAAGGCCCCAGTGGTTGAATCTATAGGACATAATGACGTTGCCCGTAATTCCGCTAAGGTGAAAGAGATAACGGAACGTTTGCTTGGAGGGATGATTTCGTTGTTCCGTCAAGATTTCTTTATTAAGTTAATATTGATTTTCGTGCTAGTATTATCTGGCCTAACAGTAGTGGGAAATGTGTTTGCAGGATCGACGACTATAATGAAGGAAGAGAAGCGGATTGTGGTTGAACGTGGAGATACACTATGGAGTATTGCCCTTAAGAATAAACCAGCTGATATGAAGACAGTTGTTTATATAGAAGGAATTAAACGTTCAAGTGGGATTAAGAGTAGTCAAATTAACGCTGGAGACATACTTACTTTACCTATTTATTAATTTTCTGAGAACATAATAGAATGACCAGTAGAGCTTGCAGGGAGTAGACCTTGACAAGCTCTTTTTCTCATGGCAGAGTTAGAATTAATTTATAGGGGGAGGGAAAGTATTGAATATTGATGAGTTGGTCGCGCGAATTAACGAATTGGCACGCAAACAGAAGAGCGTAGGCCTTAATCAAGAGGAAGTGGCGGAACGCGCCAAGCTTCGTGAAATTTACCTGGGGAATATCCGCAATAACTTCCGAGCACAATTAAATACTATTGAAGTAGTAGATAACGATGAGCATGAACAAGGTAACAAGGGGCTTAAACATTAGCTCGCTGTTCCTTTTCATAGATATTTCAGGATGACTAGGGGGAACGCACATGGCCCGTTCTTGGGAAAGAATGGTTCAACGCAACACACAGCAAATCAACAAGCAAAGAAAGAAACAAGGCAAGGATACGATTTATGCCTCTAAATCTCCTACCCAGAATGCCGAAGTCTTTAAAGGTCGCAACATTGCATTTCCGGTAGTGTTAGTGATACTTGGCACTATGTTTTGGGTAGTTGGTTCTATTGATCAGGCCAAAGGCAATGGCATGCTGGCTAATTGGCTGGGAGTAGTACTGTACTATTTGCTGGCAGCGCTATTGTTCTTCCGTCGTCCGTACTTGAAGGTGGAAAAAGCAAGACTGTCCACTATTAAATTCAATCGCGAACGCGGACTTCCAGCTGCAGATATTGAGAAAATCACCCTTTCGCGTGGAGCTGTAGTCATTAAGCACAAAGGGAAACGTACGAAATGGATTTTCACAAAACTTATGAATCGCTATGATACTAATGCGATGAGTACACGATTAGAAGCATTTGCTAAAGCTCACAACATTGAAGTAGTTCACGAATAGAACTAGACCAGTTAAAGGGAGAGGGAGACCTGTAATGCCAATTTCTGCTGTACTATTTGACCTTGATGATACATTGCTGTGGGATGATCGGAGCGTCGAAGAAGCATTTCGTTCTGCTTGTGAAGCCGCCGGGGATACGATTGATCCACAAGAACTAGAAGTTGCAGTTCGTAAGGAAGCAAGTAGCTTGTATGAATCTTATGAGACGTTCCCATTTACAAAGATGATCGGAATTAATCCTTATGAAGCACTCTGGGCTAACTTTACGGCAGGTGAACAGCCAGAATTCCGTCAATTGGAGCAGCTTGCACCGGTATATCGTAAAGAGTCTTGGCGTCGCGGACTTGCAGTGTTAGGGGTGGAAGACGAAGCACTAGCTGAGACCTTGGCAACTAAATTCGCAGCAGAGCGCAGAAAACGTCCATACATCTATGAAGAAACAATGCATGTACTGGAACAGTTACGGGGTCAAGTGAAGCTTTTGCTACTTACGAACGGCTGTCCTGCACTGCAACAAGAGAAACTAGATGGTGTGCCCGAGTTAATTCCTTTCTTTGATCATATTGTGATTTCCGGAAGCTTTGGTAAAGGCAAACCGGATAAGGAAATTTTCCTGCATGCTTTAGAGCTTCTTGATGTAACGCCTGAGCAAGCGGTTATGGTCGGCGATAAGCTAACAACGGATATCCGTGGGGGGCTGGCAGCAGGGTTGACCACGGTCTGGATTAATAGAAAAGGTAGAGCACCTAGTCTTGATATTCATCCGGATCATGAAATCAATCACCTTGAGGAACTTCTTCCACTAGTTCAATCCTTGTAAGATATACAGAGCTATTAGCTCCAACATAAAGACTTTATAAAAGCAGCGAGTTTCTGAGATCCTAAGAAACTCGCTGCTTTTCTGTACATACATACTAACATAAGGATTTCATTAGATTTTTAAGTAAATGATTTAAGTCACAAGACTAATGCGGAATTGATGCAAAATACTGAAAAACCAATAATAATGTGTATAATAGATGGAGATGTATAACATGAATTGGTAGATTTTTATTATTCGATAATGATTGGGAGGGCTCCAAATGATGAGATCGAAGAAATTAGTCGCTGTATTATTAGGTGCAACACTTCTAGTACTAGGTGGATGTTCTTCAAATGGAACCAAGCATTCAGAAATACATAACATGAATATGAACATGTCTATGGAACCTATCAAAGTCGAACTACAATGGAGTCCTGAAGAAGTTGTTGTAAATCAAAAGGTAACCTTTGAAGCTGTGGTGACCCAAGATAACGAGGCAGTAGATGATGCAAAAGAGGTTCTGTTCGAAATTGTGAATAAAAATGATGAGGGACAGAAAATAGAGCTTAAGGGAAAGCTAATTGGTAAAGGAGTCTATCAAGCAGAAGGGACCCTTGAAAAGGAAGGACAATATAATGTCACTTCACATGTGACAGCCCGGACACAGCACTCTATGCCTAGCAAAGAGCTGTCTGTGAAACCATGATTCAAAGGTTCGCAAAGGTTACTGAGCAATAACAGATAAAGCAGAGTGGAAAGGAAGGCTTTTCGAAATTCCTTTATTCTGCTAAACTTACTCTAATGTTTTACTGGGGGGACTATTAGTTGGCTAAATATACACTTGAGGAAAGCTTACAACAAAGGATTTTGATCCTTGATGGCGCAATGGGCACGATGATCCAACAGGTGCCTCTTACTGGAGAAGATTTTGGAGGCGATGAGCTGGACGGCTGTAATGAAATGCTGGTATTAACACGCCCAGAAGTCATTCAGACGATTCATGAGCAGTACCTCGAAGCAGGGGCTGATCTCATTGAGACTAACACATTTGGTGCAACCTCTGTTGTGCTAGCTGAATATGATATTCCTCAGCGGGCACGTGAGATCAATCTAGCGGCAGCAGAGTTGGCTCGAAGAGCAGTAGACAAATATGACACACCTGACCGTCCGCGATACGTCGTGGGGGCTATGGGTCCAACAACAAAAACGCTCTCAGTAACTGGAGGCGTTACTTTCCAAGAGTTAGTTGATAGCTATGAGGAACAAGCAGTGGCATTGATCGACGGTAAAGTAGATGTTTTGCTGCTGGAGACCTCTCAAGATACACTTAACGTTAAAGCTGGAAGTATTGGTATTCGTAATGCTTTTGAAAAGACTGGCATCACGTTGCCGGTTATGATTTCCGGAACAATTGAACCAATGGGTACTACATTGGCAGGTCAGAATATTGAAGCATTTTATATCTCATTAGAACATCTGAAGCCTATCTCTATGGGCCTCAACTGTGCGACTGGTCCTGAGTTTATGCGGGATCACATTCGTTCGCTTTCGGAGATCTCCTCCGCAGCCGTGAGCTGTTATCCAAACGCAGGATTGCCGGATGAGAACGGACATTATCATGAATCTCCAGATTCTTTAGCTCGCAAGATTGCAGCCTTTGCCGAAAAAGGCTGGCTGAACATTGCAGGGGGTTGCTGTGGAACGACACCAGAGCATATCCGTGCGATGAAGGAAGCACTTTCTGAATATCCTCCACGCCCGCTGACAGGTAATCATCCACCTGCACTTTCAGGCATTGAGCCTATCTATATTGAGAACGACAACCGCCCATACATGGTTGGTGAACGTACGAATGTACTTGGCTCTCGTAAATTTAAACGTCTTATCGTCGAAGGTAAATATGAGGAAGCCTCAGAAATTGCCCGTGCTCAGGTGAAGAGTGGGGCACAGGTTATTGACGTGTGTGTACAAGACCCTGACCGTGATGAGATTGAAGATATTAAGCTTTTCTTAGAACTGGTTGTGAAAAAGGTTAAAGTACCCCTGATGATCGATACTACCGATCCTAAGGTTATCGATTTGGCTTTGCAGTACTGTCAAGGTAAGGCGATAATTAACTCCATTAACCTTGAAGATGGTGAAGAAAAATTCGAGCTGGTGACGCCGATCATTCATAAATATGGTGCAGCTATTGTTGTGGGTACCATCGATGAGACGGGACAAGCCATTAAGGCGACAGATAAACTGGAAGTGGCTAAACGCTCCTATGACTTGCTAGTGAATAAGTACGGTTTAGCAGGAGAAGATCTTATTTTTGACACGTTGGTGTTCCCTGTAGGAACCGGAGATGAACAATATATCGGTTCAGCAAAAGAAACGATTGACGGCATTCGTTTGATCAAGGAAGCACTTCCAGGTGTTCATACGATCTTGGGCATCAGCAACGTCTCCTTTGGATTGCCGGAAGCGGGACGTGAAGTGTTGAACTCCGTATTCCTTTTTGAATGTACAAAAGCTGGGTTGGATTATGCGATCGTAAATACAGAGAAAGTGGAGCGGTATGCTTCCATTCCTGCTGAAGAACGTCATCTTGCTGAGGAACTGATTTATAATACGAATGATGAGACGCTTTCTGCTTTTGTAGCGGCTTTCCGTGGTAAAAAAGTAGAGAAAAAAGAGAAGATTTCCAACCTGTCACTTGAAGAACGTTTAGCTTCCTATGTGGTTGAAGGTACGAAGGAAGGACTCATTCCTGACCTTAATGAAGCATTGACTAAATCTGGTCCGCTGGAGATCATCAATGGACCGCTGATGGCAGGGATGTCGGAAGTCGGCCGGTTATTTAATAATAATGAATTGATCGTTGCTGAGGTGCTGCAAAGCGCTGAAGTGATGAAGGCTTCTGTCAATCATCTAGAGCAGTTTATGCAGAAGGATGAGACAGCAGTTAAAGGAAAAATTATGCTGGCAACCGTAAAAGGGGACGTGCATGATATTGGTAAGAATCTTGTGGAGATCATCCTCTCCAATAATGGTTATCAGATCATTAATTTGGGTATAAAAGTACCACCAGAGACCATTATCGAAGCCTTCCGTCGAGAAAAAGCTGATGCGATAGGATTGTCCGGGCTGCTTGTGAAATCTGCTCAGCAGATGGTCCTCACCGCTCAGGATTTACGTACAGCAGGGATCGATGTTCCGATTATGGTTGGCGGCGCAGCTTTGACCCGTAAATTTACGAAGACCCGTATTCGTCCAGAATATGACGGTCTAGTATTGTATGCTAAGGACGCTATGGACGGGCTGGATATTGCCAATCGGCTTATGAACCCTGAAGAACGGGAGAAGATTGCCGAGGAAATTCGTGTGGAGGCAGAAGCAGCGGTTGCGGTGGCGCCTAAGCAAGAACTGCCGAAACTAACCAGAGCAGTGCGTTCCAAAATATCTCCAGATGCACCTGTATTTGTTCCACCGGATTTAGAACGCCACGTACTGCGTAACTATCCATTGGGGCATATTATCCCCTATGTGAATATGCAAATGCTGCTGGGTCATCATTTGGGGTTACGGGGTTCTGTAGAAGCCCAATTAGCTGCTGGAGATCAGCGGACTGTTGAACTGAAGGGTACCGTAGACGATATTCTCCATCAAGCAATGCTAGAGGGTACCATTACTCCACATGCTATGTATCAATTCTTCCCTGCACAATCGCAAGGGAATGATATTATAGTGTATAATCCACAGAATACGTCCGAGATCCTGCATACCTTTACTTTCCCGAGACAAGGGGTAGAGCCTCATCTGTGCTTGGCGGACTTTTTGAAACCTGTTGACAGTGGTATTATGGACTATGTTGGATTCCTAGTTGTAACAGCAGGTCACGGTGTACGTGAATTGTCTACTCAGCTGAAAGAAAGCGGAGATTATCTGCGTTCACACGCCTTGCAGTCGGTTGCACTTGAAGTGGCAGAAGGACTGGCGGAACGCGTCCATCATATGATGCGCGATACTTGGGGTTTCCCGGATCCGGCGGATATGACGATGAAGCAAAGACATGGGGCAAGATACCAAGGAATCCGTGTTTCATTTGGTTATCCTGCATGCCCGGATTTAGAAGATCAAGGTCCACTGTTTAAGTTGTTATCTCCGGAGGATATCGGTGTTCACCTTACAGAAGGCTTTATGATGGAGCCCGAAGCTTCCGTTTCGGCTATGGTATTTGCCCATCCAGAAGCGCAGTATTTTAATGTAGAGAAGCTGTAATTCTTTCATTTATATACCTGGTCTGTAGGGGATTGTATCCCTTTCAGCGGAACCTCCCGTAACTGGGGGGTTTTTTGCTGGAAGAAGGTCGTTTAGAATTGAAAAGAGATGGTTGAGCCAATAAGCAGAAGGGAGGAAAAAGAATGGATTTATATTTTTTAGGTACTAATGCAGGTGTGCCAACGCTACAACGCAATGTAACGTCCGTTACATTAAGACTGCTGGAAGAACGTCGCAGTATTTGGATGTTCGATTGTGGGGAAGGTACACAACATCAGGTTCTTCGTTCACCGATTCGGCTAGGAAAGCTGGAAAAGCTATTCATTACCCACTTGCATGGTGATCACCTATTTGGTCTTCCAGGTCTATTATCAAGTCGTGGTTATCAGGGAGGGACAGCGCCGTTAACGGTGTACGGACCCCCTGGATTAAAAGCTTACTTAGAGATCTCCTTAGCTGTGAGCCAATCCCGAATTCCTTATAAGATTGAGATTGTAGAGCATACAGGAGGAATTATATTCGAGGATGATAGCTTTAAAGTTGAGGCTGCATTACTTGAGCACCGCATTGACAGCTATGGCTACCGGGTAACGGAAAAGGATAGTCCCGGAAGCCTCAATACGGAATTGCTTAAGAGTTATGGTTTAAAACCGGGACCGATTTATGGGAAATTAAAAAAAGGTGAAGATGTTGTTACGGATGAAGGTGTACGAATCTGTGCTGCTGATGTTGTCAGGGAACCCAAACGAGGACGTATTGTTACTATCCTTGGAGATACAAGACCTTGTTCGGGAGCCTTAGAACTCTCTCTTAATGCAGACCTTATCGTTCATGAAGCAACCTTCGCCCATGATCTGGCTGACATGGCGTATCAATATCATCATAGTACAGCCCGTCAGGCTGCAGAGTTAGCAAAACAAGCCAAAGCAGGACAGCTGTTGCTGACTCATTTCAGTTCTCGTTACAGCTCGCATGAAGAGTTAATTCCTTTGCTTGAGGAAGCTGAACTCCTATTCCCAGAGACATTATTAGCTGAGGAATTTAATGCATATCCGGTACCTCGCAGACTAAATGGGCAACAGGGGGAATGATTATTTTCCGGGAAAGCGCAGGAAATGACAGTGCTATGCTAAAAAATGCTGGATGGGACGGTTGTTCGATTTCATTCGACGAAGTGTGTTAGATTTAAAGTAATCACGGAGTAAAAGACGAACGAATGGCTGGACATATTGCCGAAAATCAGTAGGTGATATCTTCCACCTAAAGGGATTGAGTTTTTCTGTAAATCCAAGCAGGGCAAAGGCTACGAGTTTGTTAATACTATTATTTATTTATTATATTAATTAAATTTATTGTGGAAACTGAGGGGTTAGTGATGGAACAAATTGAAGGATTATTGATTGATCTAGATGGTACATTGTACCATGGGCATAAAATGATTCCCGGTGCTGATCTGCTGATAAAAGCTCTTCGTGAAGCGGATATCCCTTTTTTATTTGTTACTAATAACTCATCGCGTACGGCAGCTAACGTTGCTGCCCACTTAAGTGGAATGGGAATTGAGGCGAAACCTGAGGAGGTATGTACCTCTTCTATGGCAGCCGCACGTTACATAGCTGAGGAATCACCTGGGGCTACAGTGGCGATACTTGGAGAAGAGGGACTGCGTATGGCTTGTGTTGAGGCAGGGCTCCAAATCGTCACAGAATCCCCTGATTATGTGGTGCAAGGTATCGATCGTTCTTTTAATTATGCTTCGTTAGCTCAAGCTTCGCGTTGGATTTTGAGCGGGGCAAAGTTTGTGCTCACCAATCCAGATTTAATGTTACCATCAGATGATGGGGTTATGCCGGGTGCGGGTGCGATTGGTGCAGCAATTGAGGCTGCTAGTGGAGTGAAGCCAGTAGTGATCGGTAAGCCAGAATCCCACCTGATCAAATATGCGACAGATCTTCTGAACATTCAACCTGAACATGCTGCTGTTGTTGGGGATAATATGCGTACGGATATCGCTGCGGGTGTTAATGCGGGCTGTCGTACAATCCTTGTTCTTACCGGTTTAACCACTACAGAGAATCTGGAGCACTATAAAAGCATCACAGGGATCACTCCCGATGAAATATGTGCCGATTTAGCTGAACTTAAAATGTTTCTCGGTGTATAATAGCTAGGGTCTTATTTACTTCACCAACTTAGAGGGGACGATGAGTATGCCAGAATTGCCGGAAATGGAGAATTATAGACAGCTGCTTAGCCAGCGTATTATAAATGTTCCGATAACTAATGTAATTGTGAACAGAGAAAAAACAATTAACATGGAGACAGAAGCTTTCATTAATGCCTTGATCGGTGCGCGTGTTGTTTTTGTAGAGCGGCGTGCCAAGTACATTTTGTTTCATCTCCATGATGGACGAAGATTACTATTACATTTAATGCTGGGTGGATTGCTTTTTTATGGTTCAGAAGAAGAACGGCCGGATCGTAATACCCAAGTAGAAATCGCATTTGGTGATCAGATCCTTTATTTTATGGGCCTGCGGTTAGGGTTCTTACATTTAGTATCCGTGAAGGAAAGCGAAGCAACGATGGGTAAGCTTGGACCTGAGCTGCTGGATCGACGGATGACGCCGGAACGTTTTGCTGGAATATTAAAAGGGCGGCGTGGTGCGTTAAAAAGTCTGTTAGTGAATCAGCATGTAATGGCGGGTATTGGAAATTGTTATGCGGATGAGATAGCTTTTGACGCAGGACTTCTGCCTTCAGTTTTAGTACAAAATTTATCACCTGAAGCCATTTCCCGCCTGTATCAAAGCATTCAAAAAGTATTAACTGATGCGACAGAGATTGGCGGATACATGGAAATGCCATTTATGACCGGTGATACGGTTACGGGTTCTTATAATGATCAATGTAAAGTCTATGACCGTGAGGGCGAGCCTTGCCTACGCGATGGGGGAACGATTATCAAAACAGAGCTGTCTGGACGCAAAGTATTTTATTGCCCAGACTGTCAGCATGAAGCCTAAACCCAAAATAGGGGCTCATGTCAGCATTCGTGGTGGATATGGGAGAGCTGCCCGATTTGCTTGGGAGAGCGGTGCAACAAGTTTTCAATATTTTCCGAAAAATCCGCGCAGTCTGAAGTTAAAGACGGTTGATATTCGAGATACAAGGGATTGTGCACTCTTTTGCCAAGAAAAAGGAATCACCTCTATCGCCCACACTCCTTATGCAATCAATATGGCTGCGAATAGGGATGACACTACCCCTCGAAAGGTGTATGTAGACTCCCTACTTAATGATCTGGAAATTGCTGAAGCCTGCGGTTCCTTAGGTATTGTTGTTCATTTTGGACATTTTGCTGGAATGGAGCCGTTACAAGGCTATCAAAATATTATACAATGTATGAATGAGACGCTGGAGTCATGGGAAGGTAACGCCAAGCTGCTAATCGAGAATCAAGCGGGCAACCATGGTACCGAAGGGATTACACTTGAAGAATTGGTGAAGGTTCGTGAGCTTAGCCAGTTTCCCGAGAAGATTGGATTTTGTCTGGATACCTGTCATGCTTTTGCAGCGGGAATTTGGAATCCTGAGCATACGGAAGACTTGCTTGAACGAGGAAACCAGCTTGGATTTTGGCCACATCTTGTAGCTGTTCATCTAAATGATTCTAAGTTTCCCTTTGATTCGAGACGGGACCGGCATGCTGGAATAGGAAAAGGTTATATCGGCGAAGAGGGTCTTAAGCGCTTAATAACTTCTGATCCATTACGTAAAAAATCTGTTGTTTTGGAAACTGAAAAGGGTTCAGATGGCAGTCATCGGAATGAAATAGCTACTGTTCGCAGTTGGTTTGAAGCGGGGGCTAGAAAGTGACTCATATCTATATGGACGATCTCCGTAAAGGTCCGCTTGGATTTGCTTTAGCCAGGACAACAGAAGAATGTCTTCTGATGTTGCGTGAGTGTGAGGTTGGTATTTTATCGTTAGATTATGATATGGGACCGGATGATTATTCTGGTGGGGAAGTGGCTAGACGGATTGTTCTGGAAGGACTGTACCCCCGTGAAATCTATCTACACACCTCCAGTGTTTTAGGGAGAAAAGAAATGTATGAAATCTTATACGCGGCTAAACCTGAGGGGATGATCTTGTTTAATGGTCCCCTAAGTTCTGATAAGCTTTATGATATCGCTGGGGAGACGGGTCTGAAATGAAGGAAATGAATGAAGCGGATTTACTGGAGATACTCACGAGACCGGGAGAACCGCTGGTAGTATTTTTGCATACTCCGCTGTGTGGTACCTGTAAGGCTACAGAACGCATGTTGGAAGTAGCGGCACATCTATTGCCTGCTGAACTCCAAATGGTTGCCGGAAATGTAAACATGTTGCCTAATCTGGTCCAACAATACCGTATTACCAGTGTCCCTGCTCTACTTGTGGCTTCTGCTGACCGGATAGAGAATCCGCATATTTATTATTCAATGGTTTCAGTTGAGCGGATTCTGGAATACATAAGGAGTGTTATATCATGATCATTTCATTACAACATTTATCTCTGCGCAGAGAAGAAAGCCTAATCTTGGACGATGTATCGTTAGAAGTGAAGGAAGGCGAAAACTGGGTCATTTTGGGACGAAATGGTTCGGGCAAAACAACCATTTTGGAGATTATGACAGGTTATATATTCCCTAGCAAAGGAACTGTTGAGGTATTGGGGAATAAATATGGTCAATGTGATTTACGCGAGGTTCGTAAAGAGATTGGTTATATTGGTCCTTCCTTAATGGAGAAGATGTCTTTAAATGATCCGGTGTGGGAGGTTGTCGCTACAGGAGCTTACGCTTATTTGCGTTTCTACGAGAGCATTCCACACGATGTGAAGGAGAAGGCAATCCGCTTGCTAGAGGATATGAATCTGGGCAATATGGCACTTCATCCTTTTGGAACCTTGTCACAGGGAGAGCGAAAAAAAGCAATGCTGGCAAGATGTCTTATGGCTGACCCCAAACTACTGATTATGGACGAGCCTTGTGCAGGTCTTGATCTGTACGAAAGAGAAAAAATGCTGGCTGAAGTAGACAAGCTGAGACAACGTAATGTCTCCGTTGTATATGTAACTCATCATGTGGAAGAAATTGTCCCGCTTTTTACACATGTTGCTTTAATTCGCGACGGTAAGCTAGCTGGTTCCGGACCGAAAGAAGAAGTATTAACCAAAGAAATGATCTTGGCCACCTATGATATTCCTGTTGATGTAGAATGGGATAGCGGTCGTCCCTGGATTAAAATTAGACCTGGAGGCAAAACGATTTGAACGAATTAAGACATGATAACGAAGAGCAGACCACTGCTCCGGAAGAAATGGTGTACTCCCGATATATTTGTACAGCTAATCACGGCTTTGCGCCATATGCTCAGGAAGAGCTTCGGCGCTTGTTCGGCGCAGTGAAGAGTACGCTGCTGCTGCCGGGAGAAATCTTTCTAGCCACCTTGCAGTCTGAACCCGAGGAAGTATCACGATTGCTCACACAGAATCTGCCCATTTTCCTTCGTCATATACAGCCTGTGCAGTTTCAGGATGAAGGAACCATGGATGCGTTACAGCGTTTGGCTGTGTATTTAAGCCGCCGCAGTGAGCTAGAGGGGGAGAAAGTATCCCTAAATGTTCGTAAAGGGGATCCTTCCTTCTGGCAGGAAAGTCCGGGCGAACTTCGTGAATGGCTGCAGGAGCAATTGCAGAGCTTGGGTGCAGAATTTACAGTACAAGATCCGGCATGGGTCATTTCTGTCTACGCAGACGGGAATGCCTTATATGCAGGAGTGTCCAGACCAGAAGAGAATCTATCCGGCTGGAATGGCGGTGCAATCCGTTTCCGCAAGGAAGACGGACAAATCTCACGTGCTAAGTTCAAGCTGATGGAAGCGGAGAAGGAGTTCGCTATTCCTTTTTACAGCTTCCGTAATGCGCTTGATATCGGTGCCTCTCCAGGGGGCTGGACTTCTTTCTTGCTGGAGCGTGGAATGAAGGTAACAGCGGTTGACCCTGCTTTGATGCATGAATCGCTGCGTAATTACCCGGGTCTGAAGATCCTGCGCAAAAATGCCGGAGAAGTGAAATTCCGCGATAATGAATTTGATCTGCTTGTATGTGATATGAGCTGGAGTCCTAAGCTGATGGCGAAGCTTGTAACCGGGCTGCTGCACAGCCTGTCCCCAGGTGGAACAGCGATTGTGACTGTGAAGCTGATGCATAAGAAACCACTAGCGATGATCAAAGAGATCATTGCAATGTTTGAGGGCGAACGTATGCAGATTCAACGGGCCAAGCAGCTGTTTCATAATCGTGATGAGATCACACTTTATATGATTAAATACTAAGTTAGATCCTAATTTAAAAATCTTAAGGGAAAGCATCCCGTTATTAACGTTATCGTAATCTGCGGTAACAACGTTAATGGCGGAAGCTTTCTCTTTTTTTTATGTAAAAAAGGGGGTATGTTTAGTTGAATTTTGCATCGAAGCTTGGGATAGGGCAGATAATGGACGCCAGATACAGAATTATTGAACAGATTGGAACAGGTGGAATGAGTATTGTTTATCTTGCGGAGGATCTGCGTTTAAAGGGGAAACGCTGGGCTGTAAAAGAAAGTGTAAGCTCAGAAGAACTACCTTCAGACATTGAGGCGGAAGCGGAGATGCTAATGTGTCTGGATCACCCGCGGCTTCCACGTATTGTTGATTACTATCTTTCGGATCAAGAAGGGTATTCTTATTTAGTTATGGATTATATTGAAGGGATAACTTTAAGTCAGCTGATGAAGGATAATCCCGGACCATTGCCTTGTGAATTCATCCTACAAATAGCTAAACAGCTTTTAGAAGTCCTGCAATATTTGCATGGTCATCATCCGCCCATTGTTTATCGTGATTTAAAGCCCTCCAATCTTATGTTAACTAAGCAAAAAGAATTGATGTTAATCGACTTCGGAATCGCGCGGAATTTTAGAAAAGGAATCGTTGAAGATACGGTGAAGCTTGGTACAGTAGGATTTGCGGCTCCTGAGCAGTATGGGAATGGGCAGAGTCAGCCGGTTTCTGATTTATATGGTCTTGGTGCATTACTTTTGTATATGGCTACCGGAGGCTTATGCAGCCACTGGGAGTCTGGAATGGAAAATAAGTTGCGTGACCATGTTCCCGAAGCTTTTATTCCTATAATTAGACGTTTATTACGGCCTCATCCGGAGGAAAGATATCAGGAGGCAACAGCTGTTATTCAAGCGCTGGTTCGTGTGGAGAATGATATGGATGAAGGTAATCCTTTAGCAGTGTCTGTGCCCCTAGCGATTGATAAACGGAAGGCTAAAGTGATCGCCTTACTTGGAGTAGGGCCGGGACTTGGAACAACACATACTTCATTTGCAATTAGCAGTTATCTGGCACAGATCGGTTCAACAGCTTGGGTTGATCTATCACCGGATTCATCGGTTTATGAGCGCATGCGCAATATGGTTGATGTGCAGAGCGCTTCAGTTCCTGCTAAGAGCCCTGAGCTTGCATTTTCCTGGAGGAAGGTTCATTACTGGAAGCGACCTCACCATGGGGATGTAGCAGAGCTTATGAGAGGAGCTTATCAATTTGTGGTATTAGATCTGGGCACGGGTGGATTTGATGGAGCGCTGGAAGAAATCAAGCATAGCGATATTCCCATTCTAATTGCTTCTGGCGCCGATTGGCGATTGGAGGAATCTTTATTATGGATTAAACGGAGTGGGCTGCAGCCTGAACGGGAATGGAGAGTGGGGTTACCACTTGCTGAATACCAATCTGTTGAACTATTGCGAAATTCTTTAGGTATAGATAGAGTTTATAATCTACCGTGTCAGCAAGATCCATTTTTACAAAAAGGGAAGTTGGCAGATGTAATTGCTGAGCTGTTAGGGGACATTGAGGGCGATCGGAACGTTGGAAAACGCCGTGGTTTTTTCTTAAGATAGGCTATTGGGACTAACATTTAATTCAGTGTTCCGCTAAAGTATGATAAAATATATATTTATACGTGATTTGATTTACGCATTATTTAAGTATAGACAGGAGCTTGCGGAGAATTTATGAGTTTACTTACTGTAGAAGACGTTTCCCACAATTTTGGGGATCGGACATTGTTCAAGAACGTGTCTTTCCGGTTGTTACCAGGAGAACATGTTGGAATTGTTGGAGCAAATGGCGTTGGTAAATCGACGCTAATGAATATTTTGACAGGAAAGCTTTTGAAGGATAATGGTAAAGTAGAGTGGACCCCTCGGGTGCGTTACGGTTATTTGGACCAACATACGATTCTTACACCGGGCAAAACGATTCGCGATGTTCTAAAGGACGCTTTTTTGCCATTGCTTGAGTTGGAGCAGGAAATGCTGAAGATCACAGAGCAGATGGGTGATGCTTCGCCTGAGGAACTAGAAGTACTACTGGAGCAGATGGGAGACATTCAGGAACAACTGGATATCGGAGATTTCTATCTGATTGATGTAAAAGTAGAGGAAATGGCCAATGGTTTAGGCCTGTCCGTGATTGGGCTAGATCGTGATGTTGCTTCTCTCAGCGGTGGTCAAAGAACCAAAGTGCTGCTGGCGAAGCTGCTACTGGAGAAACCCAATGTACTATTGCTTGATGAGCCTACCAACTATTTGGATGTTGAACATATCGATTGGCTGACCAACTATTTGAAACAGTACCCTTATGCGTTTATATTGATTTCCCATGACACTGAGTTCATGAATAAAGTTGTTAATGTCGTTTATCACTTAGAGTTCGGTAAATTGACCCGTTATACGGCGAACTATGAGAAATTCCTTGATATGGCGGAGATGAACAAAAACCAACATATCGATGCCTATGAGAAGCAACAAGATTTTATCAAAAAACAAGAGGACTTTATCCAGCGGAATAAAGCGCGTGCTTCAACTTCAGGCCGGGCAAAAAGCCGTGAGAAGCAGCTTGATCGTATGGACCGAATTGATCGTCCTGAAGAAGCTGCTAAGCCGACCTTTAAGTTTAAAGAGAGCCGGGCAAGCGGGAAAACCGTCTTCGAGGGAATTGATTTCGAGATCGGTTATGATCGTCCGCTGCTGCCACAGCTAAATATGGTCATTGAACGTGGTGAGAAGATTGCTATTGTTGGCTGCAATGGTGTGGGTAAATCGACACTGCTGAAGACAATTCTGGGAGTGATCCCAACATACAGCGGCAAAACCTATCTTGGGGATTATCTGAACCCTGCATATTTCCAACAAGAAGTGAAAGCAGCTAGTCTTACACCCATTGAGGATGTCTGGAATGAATTCTCCAGTTTAACTCAGAACGAAGTTCGTGGGCATCTGGCACGCTGTGGTCTAAAAAATGAACATATTACACGTCCGCTTAGTATGCTGAGTGGTGGGGAGCAAGCGAAGGTGCGTCTTTGTAAGCTTTTGATGCGCGAAAGCAACTGGGTACTGTTCGATGAACCTACCAATCACCTTGACGTTATTGCTAAAGCAGAGTTGAAGCGCGCTTTGCAAGAATATAAAGGCACAGTCCTGCTTGTATCTCATGAACCTGATTTTTATGAAGATTGGGTTACGAAAATTTGGGATGTTGAGCAGTGGTCAGCTGTACAGGTATAGAATAATCATAAATCCGGAGAATAGCAGACATCCTGCTGTTCTCCGCTTTTTGGATATGGGGAGGAGATAATGTATGTTTCATAACGCTGGGCGAGCAGATCGATACTCACGACAGATACGTTTCGCGCCGTTTGGAACTGAAGGACAGCAGGGTCTCGTAAAATCAAAAGTGCTTGTAGTTGGTGCGGGTGCGTTAGGTACAGGGATTGCAGAGACATTAGTCCGCTGTGGGGTTGGGCATGTTCTTATCGTTGACCGCGATTATGTAGAGTGGAGTAACCTGCAGCGCCAACAGCTATATACCGAGATGGATGCGCAGGAGCGAGCTCCAAAAGCCATTGCAGCCCAGAACAGACTGCAGCAGATTAATTCTGAGGTTGTCATAGAAGCGCATGTTATGGATGTGCGGAAGGAAGAGCTGGAAGGACTCATCTCTGGGGTGGACCTGATTATGGATGGGACTGATAATTTCGATACACGTCTCATCATTAATGATATTGCCCAAAAGAATAATATCCCTTGGATTTATGGAGCATGTGTAGGAAGCTATGGAATTACATATACGATTTTGCCTGGAGAAACGCCATGTCTTCATTGTCTTTTAGGTACAGTCCCACTAGGGGGAGATACCTGTGATACAGCGGGTATTCTCCCACAGGCCGTGCAATTGGTTACTGCAAATGCTACAGCTGAGGCGTTAAAGCTTCTCGGTAACCGTAAGGACCAATTACGAAATAAACTGCTGACTTTCGATGTATGGCGTAATGAACATCAAGAAATTGGCGTGAAAAGTGCTAAAAAGGAGAATTGTCCATCTTGTGGGACTCATCCGATCTACCCTTATCTAACAGCCTTAAATACGGAACGAAGTGATGTGCTTTGTGGCAGGGATACCGTACAGATCCGCCCTGCCCGGCTGCAGAAACTTAACTTGCAGGAAACAGCCAGTCGTCTGTCTCGTTTAGGAGACGGTGAGGTAGAGAGCAATCCTTATCTAATTTCCTTTAAGGAAGGTCCTTACCGGATGGTGATCTTCGCAGATGGCCGGGCATTGATCCATGGAACGAAGGATATTGCCGCTGCCCGTAGCTTTTATCATCGATATTTTGGATAAAAAGCATAATAAACAGATCCTCAGGCCATTTCATAGGAATGGTCTCTTTGTTTTCCGGGGATTCTATATCTATTAATGGGATGCTGATGCATGTCTGATGGATACGGGGGATCTTCGTGAGTGAGCAAATGATATGGTATATGTCTGCGGGAAACGGAAGAGGAGAGGAAGAACTAGACGCTATTGCGAAAGTGTTTAATGATATCGGTCTGCAAATAACAAAAAGCGAAGATCCCGAAGATCTTCGCTTATCCATTTCTGAAGTAGAACCGGTATTGCTGCTTGCTGATTTAGGCGAGGTGGGAACATGGGAAGGATGGAAAATCATTTCCGCAGTAAGAGATGAGGGAATGATTCTTCCGGTCATGGTGATTTCCGAAGAATTATCTGGTAACGGAGCAGTTGCGGCCTTTTTAGCCGGAGGGAATGATTTCATGACAAAACCACTACATACCGGTGAATTTAAATGTAGAATTCTAAATTTATTAACCCTCACGGGTCGGCGTCGAAATTTAAAACATCTGTTAAAGGTAGATGGTTTAATGCTCGATCCCAGCCGCAGGCTGGTCACCCGTGAAGGGATCGAGCTTAAGATGACGCATAAAGAATTCGATCTTCTATATTATCTCGCTGCGAATCGAGGGATTATATGTTCCCGCGAGGAAATACTCAAACAAGTATGGGGATATCAATTCCATGCAGATACCAATGTTGTAGATGTATACATCAGGCATATCCGCTTAAAAATTGATAAAGGGTACCGGAACAAGTTGATTCATACTGTTCGCGGAACAGGATATGTAATGAGGGTGCCCGAAGGCAGCACCACATCCTGAGACTAATTCTCTTTTATAGAAAAGACTCTACTATAGAGCTGTTGTTTACAGTACGCGGCGAGCCTTTAGATAAGTCTTTTTCCATGTACCAGAATTAAGATCAGAAACCGTAACACCTGGTTTACCGTAAGTGTGCAGAATTTTACCGTTTCCAGCGTAAACAGCTACGTGAGTTACATTTTTACCAGTTGCTCTGCTGCCGCTGGAGAAGAATACAAGATCGCCGACACGAAGGTTAGCTTTGGATACAGCAGTTCCTACTTTTGATTGAGCCGCAGCTGTGCGGGGTAATGATACATTATATTTATTAAAGATATGTTTCATAAAGGAAGAGCAGTCAAAAACCTTAGTAGTAGAAGTAGAGGCTCCGAATTTGTATGGAGTTCCCATAAAGTTTTTTCCGAAATTGACAACGCTTTGTCCTTTGGACACCGTAGCGGCTTCAACTTTAGTTGCACCTACACCAGTTGCCATCATTGTTCCTAAGCCCATTGTAGTAACCATTCCTATAACAATCGCTTTTTTTATCCATTGTTGTTTATTCATGTTGTAAGTACCTCCAAAGTTAGTATATCAATCTGTCTTGCTTGGCATGTCTTGCTTGCCTGATTCGTAGTATAGCAGGTTATCTATGTCATAAAATTTGGTAGAGCAGCAATAAAGTGAGGCTGGGCCTGGGTTGTAAACGTTTTATTAAAAATTCATTAAAAGTTACAAAAAATTAATAACTTGATATTTTGGGCAATAAAATAAGCCGTAAACCCCTTGATATATAAAGGATTTAACGGCTTTTTAATTTTGAAACAAAAGTTACAAGGATGTTTCTATATCACTATGTATTTAGTCTTTGCTCTGAATAATCAGCAATAATCCACTACGTATTCTAACTGTTCCAGTGGAGGAAATCAGTTTGTTGCTTACACCTAGAGATTGCCCTAGCTTTAAAGTAGCATCATTCAAAGGATATTGAAATCCTTCTAATGTAATCCCTGTTACTTCAGGAGTTAATGGAAGCAAAGATACATAGGTGTAGCCCAAATCTTCAATGACTGTTTGGGATCCGGTAAGTGTCACATAGTTATTAGAATCCATCACGTAGCAATTGATTTGACGTTGCAGAGCCCTTGTCATCATTTGAATGCTGGCTAAGGAGTGATCAATTCGAGTGCCTGTAACTCCTAATAGTAAAATAGAATCAGGTTGCTGATTCATTGCAATATCGAGTGCCATCTCACTGTCGGTTAAATCCTTGTTCACGGCGTCACAAGTGATTGTTTTTTTACTTTTGGATTGAATATCCTGAAAAGCCTCAGGCGATACAGAATCAAAATCACCTACCGCAATATCTGGTATATATCCATGTGAGATGAGGAATAATGCACCCCGGTCCGCACCGATAATAAAATCTTCTTCATCTAATAGAGCGAAATAATCCGGAGATAGTTCTCCACCGGCAAAAATAACAACTCGTTTGGATGGCATAACATCCATTCCTCCTCTAAAACTCTAGTTGGTTATCCTGTCCCAGTATAATGCAGATCGAAAAGTTGCACAATTGACCAAGACAACGCTAAAATGATAGTGTGCGATTTTTTATGTGCATAAATTCATATTTACTAATGTTTTAACAATTGGGAGGTGAATGAAATCGTAAACGTGCTATTTGTCTGTCTGGGTAATATTTGTCGCTCACCAATGGCGGAGGCCGTTCTGCGCCATAAGATTGATGAACGAGAGCTTTCACATAAGATTCTGGTTGACTCTGCAGGAACTGGAGATTGGCATATAGGTAAGGAACCGCATGAAGGGACTAGACGTATACTTGATCAAAACAAGATTAGTTATGCAAATATGGCAGCGCGTTTGGTCAGTAGCGAGGATTTTCAGAAGTTTGATTATATCGTCTGCATGGACAAGTCTAATGGAGAGAATGTTCGAAAGGTTCCTGGTGGAGAAGAGGCTAAGCTTTTGTTCTTCATGGATTTATTGCCTGAGGAAGAATTGAGAGAAGTACCAGACCCTTATTTTACAGGTAATTTTGAACAGGTATATGATTTGATCAATGCAGGCTGTGACGTGTTGCTAGAAATGGTGATAAGAGAAAAGCTGTAACCCGGTTGGGTTCCAGCCTCTCTGATTAGTATTAAAGTAAATTAAGGAAATTTGCTGGATTAAACTGTAAGCGTAAACACGGCTGAAATCTACATACGTTCTTTAGATGTTCATTTTTTGCTTCTATCAATAAGGCATTATGTGTTTAAAAAATAGAGTAGAGATTCAGGGAGTTCCTTTTGCCAAAAGCCCCAGAGATGACGACCGTCTTTCTCGCGGTAGGATACGGTAGCTCCACGTGCTTCAAGCAATGCTTTTGTTTCTCTGTTCATCTGAACAAAATCATAGGTCCCTGTATCAGTCTGGTAATCTGTTTCCTGCAGTCCAACGACCATATTAATGTTGAGCCAGGAGAGATCTTCTTCTTTAGCCAGCATGGCTTGTGATTCGGGATAGAATGCACCGGATAGGCTGATGATACGTGTGAAGATAGCTGGATAAGCAAGAGCGAGATGGAGGGAGACGCTGCCTCCAAGGGAATCACCGGCTAAGATTCGTTCGTCGGGTGTACGGCGTACGGGATAATTTTTTTCAATGAAGGGAATAATCTCTTCGGAAAAGCAAGATAGGTACTCCTTGAATCGGCTGCCGAACGGAGCGTATTCTTGAGTCCGAACAGCGACGTTAACTTCTACACCAACGATAATGAAGGGCTCGACATCTTCTTCTATAATAAGTTGTCCAGCAAGTGTAGCAATGCGTCCAAAGTTGAAAAATTCTTCTCCGTCTTGGCAGTACACCACGGGGTAACTCAGAACTTCATTGTAGCCTGGGGGCAGATAGATACGTAATTTACGTTCCTCCTGCAGATGTTCACTCCAAAGCGTTTCTTTTACAATTGTGCGTTTCAGAAAAACAGAATCGCTCATCGTTGTCACGTCACCTTTCTTGTCGAATTTTGCAATACACACAGGGTTACGCTAAAATTATTAAATGTGTAACTGTGTTATTAATCATTTACTTGTTGGAAAAGTGTTAAACTGTTATATAAAATTTTCTCACCTGTTATACATACAAAATTTGAAGGAATATAAATTTTATAAGTATTTCTTTGACGAAAGTAACTAAACAGGTGTATAATAATATTATAACAGAGGCAGCTGATATTCAAATTTTTTTATTGAGGTGAAGATAATGAGTAAAGTTCCTTATGAAGTGTATACAGAGGACGTCGAGGCTCTATCGGTACTTTCCCCGGATGGAGAAATTATCAATAAGGATAAGATGCCCGATTTAACCGACGATCAACTGAAAGAAATTATGTATCGTATGGTATTTACCCGTACTTGGGATGATCGTGCAGTAAACCTTGGCCGTCAAGGTCGCCTTGGTTTCTACGCACCGGTATCCGGTCAAGAAGCTACCATGATTGGTAGTGAGTTCGCTTTGGAGAAAGAAGACTTCTTATGCCCAGGCTACCGTGATATTCCGCAGCTAGTATGGCACGGACTTCCATTGTACCAAGCTTTCTTATATTCCCGCGGTCACCAACATGGTGGAGCTATTCCTGACGGGGTTAATGTATTGATGCCACAAATTATCATCGGTGCGCAAATCCTGCACGCTACTGGTATTGCTATGGGCTTCAAATTGAAAAAACAAAAGAATGTTGCAATTACTTACACTGGTGATGGCGGTTCTTCAGAAGGTGACTTCTACGAAGGCTTGAACTTTGCTGGTCGTTTTAAACTGCCTGTAATCTTCTTTGTTCAAAACAACGGTTATGCGATTACGACTCCGTTCGCTAAACAAACGGCTTCCAAATCGATCGCTCACAAAGCGGTTGCAGCTGGTATTCCAGGGATTAAGGTTGACGGTATGGACATCTTTGCAGTAATCAGTGCTGTACGTGATGCTGCAGAACGTGCACGTAACGGCGAAGGTGCTACATTGATCGAAGCTGTAACTTACCGTTTCCGTCCACACTCCCTTTCTGACGATGCAAGTAAATATCGTTCGAAAGAAGAAGAAGGACAATGGAGTGAAAAGGATCCAATCGCCCGTCTTGCCAAGTATTTGGAGAAGAAAGGTCTTTGGACTGAAGAAGATACTCTGCGCGTGAAGGATGAAGCGAAAGCTACTGTTAACGAGCAGATCAAAAAAGCTGAACAAACCGAAAAAATGACAATACCTGGCTTGATCGACAGCATGTTCGAAGTAACACCTAAACATCTGGAAGAGCAAAAAGCCGATTTTGAATAAGGGGGATATCAGGCAATGGCACAAATGAATATGAAAGAAGCGATTCGCGACGCGATGCGCGTTGAACTGAATCGTGACCCTAACGTTCTTATCTTCGGAGAGGATGTTGGTAATGTAGGTGGCGTTTTCCGTGTAACTGAAGGTCTGCAAAAGGAATTTGGCGAAGATCGTATTTTTGATACACCACTAGCTGAGTCCGCTATCGGCGGTCTGGCATTTGGTCTTGGTGTACAAGGCTTCCGTCCGATTGCTGAAATTCAATTCGTAGGTTTTATCTTTGAAGCACTGGATCAAATCGTTGTTCAAGCAGCGCGTTTGCGCTGGCGTTCTGGCGGTAAATATAACGCTCCAGTAGTATTCCGTACTCCTTTTGGTGGCGGAGTTAAGGCTGCTGAGCTTCACACTGACTCACTCGAAGGTTTGATCGCACAAAGCCCAGGGATTAAAGTTGTAATTCCTTCAAACCCATATGATGCTAAGGGACTTCTAATCGCGTCTATCCGCGACAATGACCCTGTCTTCTTCATGGAGCACTTGAACCTTTATCATGCATTCCGTGCTGAAGTGCCAGAAGGTGAATATACAGTTGAACTTGGTAAAGCGAACGTAGTACGTGAAGGTTCTGACGTTTCGATCATTACTTACGGGCTGATGGTACATACAGCTACCAAAGCAGCCGAGCAACTCGAAAAAGAAGGCGTTAATGTTGAAATTATCGACCTTCGTACTGTAAGTCCAATCGACATCGATACTATTGTAGCGTCTGTGAAGAAGACTAACCGTGCTATCGTGGTGCAAGAAGCACAAAAGAGTGCGGGTGTAGCTGCTGAAGTTATCGCACAAATCAATGAAAAAGCACTACTGCACTTGGAAGCACCTGTGCTTCGTATCGCAGGTCCTGATACTGTGTATCCATTCGCACAAATAGAAGATACATGGCTTCCAAACCCTGCACGTATTATTGCAGGCGTGAAGAAAGTTTTGGAATTCTAAATATTTTTACGAGAAACAGTTGTCATCCATATGGATGACAACGTTGTTTCATCTTATAAAGTTTAAATCATAAGGTTAGTCCCAATTTCACGAGGAGGTTTTCAAAGTGGCAAAGTTTGAATACCGATTTCCTGAACTAGGTGAAGGTCTGCATGAAGGTGAAATCATCAAAATGCATATCAAAGCCGGTGACAAGGTAACGGATGATGATATCGTAATGGAAGTTCAAAATGACAAGGCGGTAGTTGAGGTGCCTTGCCCAGTAAACGGTACTGTATTGGAAGTTCTGACAAAAGACGGTCAAGTATGCCGTGTCGGTGAAGTAGTGGCTATTATCGAAGCAGAAGGTGACGTGCCTGATCAAGAGGGTGCTGCTACTGAAGCTCCTGCTGCTCAAGCGCCAGCTGCACCAGCTGCTCCAGCTGCTCCAGCATCTAACAAAGCATCGAATTTTGAATATCGCTTCCCTGAGCTGGGTGAAGGTCTGCATGAAGGTGAAATCATCAAAATGCATATCAAAGCCGGTGACAAGGTAACGGATGATGACATCATCATGGAAGTTCAAAATGACAAGGCGGTAGTTGAGGTTCCATGTCCAGTGAATGGTACTGTATTGGAAGTTCTGACTAAAGATGGCCAAGTTTGCCGCGTAGGCGAAGTTGTAGCTATTATCGCTGCTGAAGGCGACGTTCCTGAACAAGAAGGTCATGCATCTGCTGAAGCCGATGCAGCAAAAGGAAGTGCAAACACTACTTCTTCCCCTGCAGCAACAAGCCCTGCTGAGGCTAAAGAAGGCGGATCTGCAAGTGTAACACCAGCTCCTGACCGCGATGTTTTGGCTACACCAAGCGTTCGCAAATTTGCTCGTGAGCAAAAAGTGGATATTTCCAAAGTGAACGGAACTGGTAAAGGTGGTAAAATCACTCGTGAAGACGTAGAAGCCTTCTTGAAAGGTGGTTCTACACCAGCAGCTCCTGCAGCAGCAGCGTCGTCTGAAGCTCCTAAGGCTGCTAAAACCGAAGCTAAAGCAGCACCTGCAGCAGCTAGCGGTAACGTTAGTCTTGAAGAAGAACGTGTACCATTCAAGGGTATTCGTAAGGCGATCTCCAACGCAATGGTTAAATCGGCTTACACGGCTCCACACGTAACCATCATGGATGAAGTAGATGTTACTGAACTGGTAGCATTCCGTACACGTATGAAACCTATTGCTGAGAAAAAAGGCGTTAAGGTTACTTACCTTCCATTCATCGTTAAGGCACTTGTTGCAGCTTCCCGTCAATTCCCAGCACTCAATGCTATGATTGATGAAGAAGCAGGCGAAATTGTCTACAAGAAATACTACAATATCGGTATCGCTACTGATACACCAAACGGTTTGATCGTTCCAGTTATCAAAGACGCTGACCGTAAGAGCATTTGGATGATTGCTAGCAGCATCACTGACTTGGCCGTTCGTGGCCGTGACGGTAAATTGTCTGCTAACGAAATGAAGGGCAGCACGATCTCCATCAGTAACATCGGTTCTGCTGGCGGTATGTTCTTTACTCCAATCATCAACTTCCCTGAAGTGGCTATCCTCGGAACTGGCCGTATCAGTGAAAAAGCAGTTGTGAAAAATGGTGAAATCGTAGTTGCTCCAGTAATGGCGTTGTCACTCAGCTTTGACCACCGTATTATCGATGGTGCGACTGCTCAAAACTTTATGAACTACATTAAATCGCTGCTCAATAATCCTGAGCTGCTGGTTATGGAGGTATAATTATGGTAGTAGGAGACGCTTCACTAGATATTGATACATTGGTCATTGGTGCAGGTCCTGGTGGGTATGTGGCGGCAATTCGTGCCGCCCAGCTCGGCCAAAAAGTCCTCATCGTGGATAAATCGGAACTCGGCGGTGTATGTTTGAACCGTGGATGTATTCCTTCTAAAGCCTTGATCGCTGCTGCGCATCAATTTGAATCCGCACAGCATGGTGAAGTTTTCGGCGTTACAGCTGAGAATGTTAAAGTGGATTTTGCCAAAACTCAAGAATTCAAGAACAGCGTAGTTAAAAAAATGACTAGCGGTGTGACTAGCTTGATGAAGGGCAACAAAATTGAAGTATTTAACGGCGAGTGCATGTTTATCAGCGACACAGAAGCACGTGTGTTCAATGATCATGAATCTCCACGTTACCGCTTCAAACACTGCATCATTGCTACAGGTTCCCGTCCAATTGAACTTAAACCTTTCCCATTCGGCGGACGTATTCTGTCTTCGACTGAAGCTCTGGAACTTCCAGAAATTCCGAAGAGCATGATCGTAATCGGTGGTGGATACATCGGTGCCGAGCTTGGTCAAATGTACTCTAAATTTGGCACTAAAGTAACAATCATCGAAGGTTTGGATACTGTACTTCCAGGCTTCGATAAAGATATGACTCGTCTTGTTGCGAAAAACATGGCTAAAACTGGCATCGAAATCGTAACTAACGCTAAAGCTGAAAGTGCTGTTCAGAACGACAAAGAAGTAACCGTGAAATACTCTGTTGGTGGCGAGTCCAAAGAAGTTACAGCAGATTACTTGCTTGTTACTGTAGGTCGTCGTCCTAACACTGACGGTGAACTTGGTCTGGACCTGATCGGTCTTGAGCTCGACGAGCGCGGATTGATCAAAGTTGATCACCAAGGACGCACAAGCATTCCTACCATCTTCGCTATCGGCGACGTTGTTCCAGGTCTTGCTTTGGCTCACAAGGCTTCTTACGAAGGTAAAATCGCTGCTGAAGCAATCGCAGGACTTACATCTGTTGTTGACTACAAAGTCATCCCAGCTGTTGTATTTACAGATCCTGAGTGTTCAAGCGTTGGTTTGACTGAAAAAGAAGCAAAAGACAAAGGCTACAAAGTGAAAAGTGGCAAATTCCCGTTCGCAGGAAATGGTCGCGCAGTATCTTTGAACAGCCCAGAAGGTTTCATCAAAATTGTTGCTAACTCCGAGAACAATTTGGTACTGGGAGCTCAAATCGTTGGTATCGAAGCTTCTAACTTGATCGCTGAACTTGGTTTGGCAATCGAAATGGGCGCAACGCTTGAAGATATCGCTTTGACTATTCATGCGCATCCAACCCTTGGCGAAATCGTCATGGAAGCTGCTGAATTGGTTGAAGGTCACCCAATTCATGTAATGAAATAATTTTTCTCCAAAAATTGCTCTAGCAGGCAACAGAAAGGCGGACGCAAATGCGTTCCGCCTTTTTTTGTGTTTTCCACTTTTTTGAAAAGAGATATACTGGGAGGAAGAGCAATTACTTAATCTGTATTTTATAAATATAGGGAGGTTCAATGATGAGAGCTGATAAATTAAAGCCTGGAGATGAGCTGCGTATTATCTCTCCTTCCAGAAGTTTGTCATTAATCGATGCTCAGCAAAGAAAAATCGCTAAAGAGCAGCTTGAACGGTTAGGTTTTCGGATATCCATTTCAACAAATTCTTTTGAGACGGATGATTTTGTTTCCTCTTCTATCGATTCAAGAATTGAGGATTTGCACGAAGCCTTTTTAGACCCCAAAGTGAAAGGAATATTAACGACCATTGGGGGCTTCAATAGTAACCAGCTGCTGCGTTATATAGATTATTCAATCATTGCAGAGAATCCAAAGCGTTTATGTGGTTATTCGGATATTACTGCACTAAGTAATGCGATTTATGCTCAAACAGGATTAGTTACATACTCCGGACCGCATTTTTCCACATTTGCGATGCTCCACGATAATGAATATACTATCGAATATTTCCGCAAGCTGATGATGGAGAATAAAGAAATTCTAGTGCAGCCTTCCAGGCATTGGAGTGATGATGAGTGGTATCTGGATCAGGAAAACCGGATATTTATTAAAAATGAAGGTTCGTTCATTATCAATGATGGGGAAGCGAAAGGAACGATTATTGGTGGCAATTTATGCACTTTAAATCTTTTGCAGGGAACAGAGTATATGCCAAGTTTTAAAAATTCTATCTTGTTCATTGAGGATGATTATGAGTCAGCACCTGCAACCTTTGATCGAGATCTGCAATCCCTAATTCATCAGCCTGAGTTTGAAGAGGTCAAAGGGTTGGTGATCGGCAGGTTCCAAAAAGAATCGCGTATGTCAAAGAAGCTGCTGACCACAATTATCCGCTCAAAAGAAGAATTATCCGATATTCCTGTGATTGCAGACGTGGACTTTGGACATACATCGCCGATGATTACCTTTCCTGTGGGTGGACAAGCAAGCCTTCGGGCTTATGGGGCAAGAGTGGAGCTTAGGATAGCGGAGTAGAGATACAATTGCTGAATCAATCCTTTATAATTGAATAGGTAACCCGATTATTAAATATATTTAAAAATTATCTTACCTTCTACAAAAATCGGATTTTTCAGATATAATATATGAGGTGAAATATTACGGAGGTGCAATACTTTGACGAATGAGTTAGAACAAACCTATTTGAATTTTTTACAATATATTTTGGATCATGGTGTGAAAAAAGAAGATCGTACAGGAACTGGTACAATTAGTGTATTTGGTTATCAGATGCGATTTGATTTATCAAAAGGCTTCCCGCTGTTTACAACAAAACGTACACCGTTTCGTTTAATTGCAAGCGAGCTATTGTGGTTTATTAAAGGTGATACCAACATTCGTTATTTATTGATAAATAATAATCATATTTGGGATGAATGGGCTTTTAAAAGATGGGTTGATTCGGACGAATATGCTGGCCCGGATATGACAGACTTCGGGAATCGTTGTTTAGTTGATGAAGATTTTAATCAATTATATCAAGCAGAGATGAAAGCATTCTGTGATCGTGTCTTAGAAGATGATGAGTTTGCTGCCAAATATGGCGAGCTAGGAAACGTTTACGGTAAGCAATGGCGGAATTGGACATCTTCTACTGGCGAATCAATTGACCAATTACAAGATGTTATTCATCAGATCAAAACAAATCCTGATTCTCGGCGTTTAATTGTCAGCGCATGGAACCCGGAAGATGTTATAAATGCTGGGACGAAAGGAAGCAAAGCAGCGTTACCGCCCTGCCACGTTATGTTCCAGTTCTACGTTGCAAATGGTAAACTAAGCTGTCACTTGCTGCAACGCAGTGCGGACTCTTTTCTCGGGGCAAACTTCAATATTCCATCTTACTCTTTGCTTACGCATTTAATCGCATACGAATGTGGGCTAGAAGTAGGCGAGTTTGTATACAGCATTAGTGATGCGCATATCTATTCAAACCATGTTGAGCAAGTGAAAGAGCAATTATCAAGAGAATTAAGAGCATTGCCTACACTGGTTATTAATTCACAGAAGAAATCAATTTTTGATATTGAACTGGAAGATCTGGTCATTGAGGGGTACAATCCGCATCCTTCGATAAAAGCGCCGATCGCAGTATAACGTAATTGTAAATGAAGATTCGCAAATATTATTTCTGGCAGTATAGTTTTTTACTTTAGTATGGAGGAAGGAGAGAACTTCATGAGTATTAGCTTAATATGGGCAATGGGTGCCAATCATGTCATAGGAAAAGATAACGATATGCCTTGGCATTTGCCGCTGGATTTTGCTTATTTCAAAGCAGAAACATTAGGCAAAAGAATCCTAATGGGCCGCAAAACATGGGATTCGCTCGGAGGCAAGCCCTTGAAGGGCAGAACGAGCCTAATTCTAACTAGGGATACTGATTATTCAGCTGAAGGTGCAGAGGTTCTACACACGCTTGAAGAGGCTCTCAGCGAGGGTAGAAAAGAAGATGAGCTGATGGTAATCGGTGGTGCGGAAATTTACCGGTTGATGTTGCCGTATGCTGACAAGTTGATGTTGACGCAGATCGAACAGGATTTTGAAGGAGATACCCGGTTTCCTGAGATTGACTGGAGGATGTGGAAAGAGGTCTCCAATATCAAGGGAATTCGTGATGAGAAGAATCCGTATGATTACCGTTTCCTTGTTTATGAACGTACGGAATAGCAATAAAACGTTTTCTCTGACATAACATGTGAAATAGTACAAATAATCAGTAGATTTATCCATTACTGTGCAAAAGTGATGAATGTTACTATAATTAAAATTAGAAATGATTATGTATAGGTATAGAATAGAATGTGCAGGTACTTCATTGCGTTGCTGACAACCATACGAAGCCGCAATATGCTACAATGTACTATACTTCAACACGAAGAGAACGGATGGGGGAAACGTAAACATGTCTACACCTACAGGTTTTATGGAGTATAAACGACAGCTCCCAGGTGATCGGGATCCTGAGCAGCGGGTAAAGGACTGGGAAGAATTCCACCATCATTTATCCGAGGACGAGCTTCGGACACAGGGCGCACGTTGTATGGATTGCGGAACCCCCTATTGCCATACAGGTATTGATATGGCTGGCGGGACCTCAGGTTGTCCAGTACACAATTTAATTCCGGAATGGAATAACTTGGTGTATCGCGGACTCTGGAAAGAAGCACTGGAACGTCTGCATAAGACAAACAACTTTCCTGAATTCACAGGCAGTATTTGTCCCGCTCCCTGTGAAGGCTCTTGCACAGTGGGCCTGATCGGACAGCCGGTAACCATCAAAACAATTGAACTTGCGATCGTTGATAAGGGTTTTGAAGAGGGCTGGGTTGTACCTAATCCTCCGGAGAAACGGACTGGCAAAAAAATTGCAATCGTAGGCTCTGGACCTGCTGGACTTGCCGCAGCAGCACAGCTTAACAAGGCTGGACATTCTGTAACTGTATTTGAGCGCAGTGACCGCATTGGCGGACTGCTGACATATGGAATACCTACTATGAAGCTTGATAAAAAAGTTGTACAACGTCGTGTAGATTTGCTGGCTGCTGAAGGGATTAACTTCGTAGTGAACACTGAGATTGGTAAAGACATTCCGGCTCAGCAGCTTGTTGATGAGTATGATGCGGTCGTTCTGTGTGGTGGAGCAACTAAGGCACGCCGTTTCAACATTGAAGGCAGTGAGCTTAAGGGCGTTATGTATGCCATGGATTATTTAAATGGCACGATCAAGAGTTACTTGAATTCCAATCTGGAGGATGGTAACTATGTATCCGCTGAAGGTAAAGATGTAATCGTCTTGGGTGGCGGGGATACAGGATCTGACTGTGTTGCCACAGCGCTTCGTCATGGCTGCGGCAGTATCACTCAATTTGGTACACATGAAAAAGCGCCTCTGCAACGGGATCCGATTGCTAATCCTTGGCCGCAATTTCCGAATGTGTACAGCTTGGATTATGCGCAAGAAGAAGCGAAAGCTATTTTTGGCGATGATCCGCGTGAATTCTCTATCATGACCACTAAATTTGTTGGGGATGAAGAGGGGAACTTGAAGGAGCTTCATACGGTGCAGATCCGCCGGATCGTGGATGAGACAGGTCGTAAAATCTACCAGCCCGTTCCTGGAACGGAAGCTGTATATCCTGCTCAACTCGCTCTCATCGCTATTGGTTTCGATGGACCGGAGCAAGATATTGTTGAGGAGCTTAACCTGGAGACTGATCGTCGTACCAATGTGAAAGCACGTTACGGCAAATTCAATACGAACGTGGATAAAGTGTTTGCTGCTGGCGATATGCGTCGTGGTCAAAGCTTGGTGGTCTGGGCCATCAATGAAGGTCGCGAAGCTGCACGTGAAGTGGATAAATACCTGATGGGCTCAAGCGTTCTTGTCTAGGCATTAATTCAAGAAGCCGTTTCAAAAGCAGTTTACCTGCTGGAGAAGCGGCTTCTTTTTGGAGCCGACGCTTGACGGAAATATTATTTTCATATAGATTTAATACAATATTTAAATGACAAAAGCATTGACCAAGGACTTACGATCCTAGTAGCGTTAGAACAGAGAGGGAACTCACCGGCTGAAAGGTTCCTCAAATACGTGTGGATGGTATCCTGCCTGGGTAGCTGCAGCGTATAACCGCTGCCGGAATCGGCCGTTATTCGATCGAGGATCGCCAAATCAAGTGTAGACTATGTACGGGCTGGCGGTTAAATAAGGGTGGTATCACGACACATTCGTCCCTGACGAATGTGTCTTTTTGCGTTTAGAGCGTTCATTTTTTAGGGAGGGTATAAATATGCGTCAAAGTAATCTTTTATTAACAACTCTGCGTGAGGCACCTTCAGAGGCGGAGACAAGCAGTCATCAACTACTGCTGCGTGCGGGATATATACGCCAATTAGCAGCGGGTGTGTATACTTATTTACCGCTTGGAAGACGTGTTTTACGGAAAATAGAAGCGATTGTGCGGCATGAGATGGATGTCTCTGGAGCTCAGGAGGTATTGATGCCATCTATGCAGCCTGCGGAGCTCTGGAAAGAATCAGGCCGGTATGAGGTATACGGTAAGGAGCTGATGACGCTGCGGGATCGTCATGAGCGGGAATTCATACTAGGTCCTACACATGAGGAAGTAGTAACCACACTCGTACGGAATGAGATCAGCTCCTATCGAAAGCTTCCTATTACCGTATATCAGATTCAGACCAAGTTCCGAGATGAACGCCGACCACGTTTTGGACTGCTGAGAGGCAGAGAGTTTTTGATGAAGGATGCTTACTCTTTTGACACAAACCTGGAAGGTCTAGATAAATCATATATCCCAATGTTCGAGGCTTATCACCGGATATTTGAGCGATGTGGATTGAAATTCCGTGCTGTCCATGCGGATTCCGGTGCGATTGGAGGCGAGGGCGGCAGTCATGAATTTATGGCGCTGGCTGATATTGGGGAGGATACGATTGCTGCATGCACCGTTTGTGATTATGCGGCCAATCTGGAACAGGCAGAGTCCGTGCGGCCTGTAAAAAATGAAGTTGTCATACAAGTACCGGAGATAGAGAAATTCCTCACTCCTGATTTGCGCACAATTGAGCAACTAGAGCAGGAGCTAGATATCCGGCCAGACCAGATTATCAAAACATTAATCTATGAAGGTGACGGACAGATTTTTGCTGTACTGGTCCGGGGTGATCATGAAGTCAATGAAATAAAGGTAAGTAAATATTTAGGAACGAATGAGATTAAGCTTGCTGACTACGAGTCTGTGAAATCCTTAGCGGGCGTTGAAAGTGGATTTGTAGGACCTGTAGGCTTAACGCTTACTGTCCTAGCAGATGCGGCAGTAGCTGATATGACTCAAGGGATTACAGGGGCGGGAGAAAAAGATTATCACTTCCGTAATGTAGTACCCGGCAGAGATTTTTCGCTTGGGCATGTGGGGGATTTTCGGAATGTAGCAGAAGGTGAAGTTTGTCCGCATTGTTTGGAGGGTATTTTGCATTTTCATCAAGGGATTGAAGTGGGTCATGTCTTCAAATTAGGTACTAAATACAGTGAAAAGCTAGGCGCTTCTTACTTAGATTCTTCAGGCAAAAGTCAACCTATGATTATGGGCTGTTACGGAATTGGTATCTCACGGCTTTTATCCGCTATTGCTGAACAGCATCATGATGAGGATGGATTAATGTGGCCAGCAGCATTGGCACCTTATCAGGTTCATATCTTGATAATGTCCGTCAAGGATAGTGAGCAGCGGACGGTTGCCGAAGGTCTCTATGATCAACTAACCAAGCTTGGCATTGAGACGCTGATTGATGATAGGGATGAACGCGCTGGTGTGAAATTTAAAGATTCAAGCTTGATCGGGATACCTCTATCAATAGTTGTGGGCAAGGAAGCATCACAGGGAAGAGTAGAGTATCTGAACCGAAACACAGCGGGGAAAGAAGTCTTAGAAATTATGGAAGCTGTGTCTCGGATCAAACAATTCAATTCACAGCTGATATAAATGATCTTTTTTCATTTAATGGGAATGCCAATGATCAGGGCAGGAGAGTGTTGCTGGTAATTTTGTGAGAGTATTTCCTTTTGCCGCATTGATCTGTGCCTGAGTGAGAAAGAGAGCTTCTGCTAAATTAGCACCTCTGAGGTCAGTATCGCGAAAGTCTGCCCCAATAAGGTCTGCACCTCTGAGATTAGCGTCCCTAAGGTCTGCGGCTATTAAATAGGCTCCTCTCAAATTGGCGCCTCTGAGATCGGCTCCTTTGAGCTTAGCTCCCATAAGGTCGGCACCTCGACTGAAATTCTTCGCTGATTTCTTTAGTTTACGGCGAGCCTCAGTTCGTACAAGCTCACTGACCTGCAACAGTAACATATTGATTTTTGCTCGATGAGCGGCAACATCCACTTTTACAAGTGCTTCAGGATTAAGTAAAGTGAGCTGTTCCGTTTCATCGAGAGCTGTTTGCAGCTCCGTATGGATTGTACGGGTTATTTCTAAGTTTAAAGATTCATGTAAATACCAAAGCAGCTCGTGCAAATGCCACATGATCGGAAATACCTCGAACATTTGCTTCGCAGTTTTCGGCTTTTTCCTCCAGTCTTCTCCAGCATAAGTGACTTGAGAAATCTTTTGCCCAGCTCCAAAACAGTCATAGACCGTACAACCACGGTAGCCTAATTCTCTTAGCTCTGTATGTACACCACAGCGAAAGTCCGACTGTAGATTGTGACATGGCTGTCCAGCGTCTTTGTCTCTAGCGAAATCTATGGAAGCAGCAAAAGGCAATGCGGCACAACACAAGCCAAAGCACTGCTCACAATCCGCCTTTAGGGCAGAGAGGTTTCGATCAGAAAAAGGTTCTGTAAATCTGTGATTCTCATACAAGGTTTGTTTCCCTCCGATATATGAATACGCTTATACCAACTTATTTTAAATCAAACGAAAGATTATGAAAAGTCCGGTCGATTAAAAAAAACCGAGGTTAATGTTATAATAGAGTACTGGACCTATTTTGGACTTAAGAACGAGAAGGTAAGGAGCGAATGTTTTTGAAGACACTTATTATTGCGGAGAAACCGGACATGGGGCGGAATATCGCCGCCGCAATAGAACCAAAGGCTAAAAATTACCGTTCCTATCTTGAAGGGGAGCAGTACATTATTACATGGGCAATAGGGCATCTAATCGGATTGGCTGAGCCGGATGCATATGATGTGAAATACAAAAAATGGAATATTAATGATCTTCCCATTATTCCGGACCCATTCAAGCTAGTTCCTAATGCGCGGACCATTGATCAGCTGAAGGTAATCGGAGAGCTGGCTAAACGAAGCGATCTGCTAGTAAATTCTTGTGATGCCGGGCGAGAAGGCCAGCATATATTTTCGCTCATTCAGCGGCATTTGAAGCTTGAACATCCTGTGAAGCGGCTGTGGATTTCCGATTTGACACCAGAGACAATCCGCAAAGGCTTTCAAGAGCTAAAGGATGGGGCGGAGTACGAGAATCTAACCAAAGCAGCAAAAGCGCGCAGTGAAGCCGATTGGTTAATCGGTATGAACGGATCACGTGCATTTACTACGAAACATAATGTGCTGCTGTCGGTGGGGAGAGTTCAGACCCCAGTACTTGCACTTATTTATGATCGCCAGAAGACGATTGAGGCGTTCTCATCCCTTAAGTTTTTTGAGGTAGAGGGCCATTTTACACAAAATGAAATGACTTATAAAGGTATGTGGCAGGGTGACCGGCTCACTGATGGTGAGAAGGCGGAGGCGCTGGCTGCCAAGGTCAAAGGAAAACCGGGACGTATTGACTCTTATGAGGTTAAGGAAACGAAAGAGTATCCGAATAAACTGTATGATTTAACGCTGCTGCAGCGGGAGGCGAACGGGAAGTACGCTTTTTCCGCTAAAAAAACACTCGATATCGCACAAGCATTATATGAAAAGCATAAGGTGATATCCTATCCGCGGACGAATTCTAACTATGTTACAGAACAAAATATTCCGGAGATGCATAAGACTTTATCTGCGCTCCAAGGGACGGCTTATGATGAATGGGTGAAGGGCGCGAATCGTAATCTCGTTCATAAAGGAAACAAATTTATCTGCAATCCCTCCAAGGTAGAGGATCACCATGCGATTTTGCCTACATATCGGAAAGCAACAGGGCTTAGTGCGGATGAGGGAAAGCTGTATGATTTGATTGTGCGGCGCTTTTTGTCACAGTTCTATCCGGCTGCGGAATATAAAGTGCATACGGTTATGACTGATGTAGAGGACGAAAAGTTCAAAACTACTGTTAAGGAATTATTAAGTCTCGGTTGGAAGGTAATTTACGCGGACCAGAAGAAAGATAAAACGAAGTCGTCCAAAGGAAAAAACAAGGATGATGAGGAAGACGAAGAGATTGAAGTGAATGAACCATTCGCAATCGCTCCGGTCGATGAGGTGATCTGTAGTGACGCTATCGTTAAAGAGAAAGATACACAGCCGCCAAAACACTATACGGAAGGCACGCTGCTTAGAGCGATGGAAAGTGCCGGAAAGCAGATTGAGGACGAAGAGCTTCGGGATGCTATGAAGGATTCAGGGCTGGGTACTCCAGCCACACGAGCAGCAACCATTGAACGGCTTAAGAATGTCGGATACATTGAAATGCAAGGCAAAAAAATCGCCATCACGCAAAAAGGACGAACGGCTATTGAACTGATACGTGGAGCGGGCATCGAGCTGTTGACTTCACCTGAAATGACCGGCCAGTGGGAACGTCGCTTGAACGAGATATCCAGAGGTACGGCGTCGGACGGACAATTTATGGAGAATGTAAAAAGATTTGCCTGTATGATCGTGGACAAGGTTCGTGTGCAGTCTCGGGCGTCCAAAACTTCTTTTGAAGGGGAAACTCCTTCTGTGAATACAGGGGCTAAAGGTCGGAGTGGTGGAGGTACATCTCGTAAAAGTAGCGATAAACCTGCCGCGCCAAGAAAACGTAAACCAGCTAACGAAGAAGAATCAGCAAATTCAGGTCCGAAAATTATCGGAAACTGCCCGCGTCCTGGCTGTGGCGGGATGATTTTTATGGGTAAAAAAGGCTACGGCTGCTCTCATTACAAAGAAGGCTGCAAGTTCGTGATCTGGAAAGAGAACCACGGGCGTACCCTTACAGATACACAAGTAAAGGCATTGATTGAAAAGGGCCGTACGGGTAAGCTGAAGCTTGCGAGCGAAGATGGCACCCCGCTGGAAGGGAAACTTGTGCTTAATAATATGGATACGGGTCAATTAACAGTGGAGTCATAGTCTAACTGGAAGTTTGTATGGATCATGGGTGATTACATCACATTTGCATGTACGAAGCCGCTAGCGGACACAGATGACCCTAAACGCGGGAATACGTCCTTTTTGGACTGCTATCGGACCGCATAGTCGTTATTTGCATGAAAAGGGCTATATATGCACCGCTTGCGGGAGAATAGCAGCGCTGGAGTCCGCAAACTTGCTCCAAGGGCTATAAATTCGCCAATAGCGTCAGCTGGGTCCGTAGTCAAGACTATTAGTCGGACTCGCCGTATATGGGATATGGTTTCGGTGACAGCTGTGGGAGACTATATATTTTACACATAAAATTCATTAGTTAAAGAGTGTAGGACATACCTATCTTAAACGGGATGTAGTAACTTGTGCGCACAAGATATTATGATTACGTAGGGGGCTGATCTTCACTCTTTTTCTATCCTGCGGGATAAATCCAGAGGTTACATTATGATAGGGCAGTATAGTCACTACTAGAATGGAAGGAAGGGTGACAACATGGGAATGCGTGGATATTACTTTGCTATGGATGACAACCTAGTGCAGCAAATTGTTACAGGCGACATTGCATTGAATAGCTTGAAAATAGACGATTATCCCGGACTGGACATTGATAGATCCTGGGAGGCGATTCACTACTTGCTTTGTGGAGTTATTTCCGATGGAGATGCCCCTCTTAGTTATGTTGTTCCGCTGACATCAGACAAAGGCATCGATTTTGGCTCATTCGGGGCGTTTTCCTTACGTGCCAAGCAAGTTGCAGAAGCGCATCAGGTTATTTCTGAGCTGGATGAAGCGCAGCTCCGCTTGCGGTATGATTTCCCGGCCATGGTTAAGGAAGAAGTATATCCTCTTGAACCTGATATTGTTTCAGACGAGGATAAGGATGCGTTCTTTGCCTACCTGCTACAGCATTTTAACGAAATCCGGCGTTTCTACAGCCAAACTGTAGCCGAGGGCAAAGGTCTCATCTTTTATATTTTCTGATTCTAACCAAAAGACGACACACGTCTCCTGATTCCATTGAGCGCGATAAAAAATAGAACCTTTGACTGATGAAGATTATGATTATTTGTGAAATAAATGACCAATTACGGGAAACGGTAGGTTCAATTAATCCAATGAGGCGAAGAGGGGGAAACGAAAATGAAGACGATCAAGTGTATGATGGACCACCTGTACTGGGCGGACGCACAAATCTTAGAAGCGCTCGAGGAGAGTGAGATGAAGAACAAGAACCTTCTGAAGCTGGTTCGGCATGTCGCGGTTGCGGAACGAGTCTGGCTGTCCCGATTGCAGGGCAAGGGTAGTGCGCAATATTCGTTGTGGGAGGAAGCAGAGGACCTGACGGCGATCCGAACGGAGTTCGAAGAAAACGCCGAGAAATATCGTGTGTATATCGAAGGGCTCGAGGAATCTGATTTGGACGTGAGGGTCGATTATGCGAACCAGAACGGAGTCCCGTTCCAAACGTCCGTCCGGGATATCTTGTCGCAGGTCATTTTACATGGGCAATATCACCGGGGACAGATCAACCGGGCACTTCGGATGGAATTGGCAGAACCTGTCCAAGTCGATTACATCACGTTCGCCAGACTCTAACAGGGCCTAATCATCACCATTACCCGGAATGAGATGGGCATTGAACTCCTCCGAAATGATTTAGTTTACTCATGCAGGCTCATGAATTCGTAGGATTTTACCCTTTAGCTAAATGTGAGATAAGAAGGAAATTGAGGAGGCGGTGGCTTGGAACAACTGTAGGGGCATGTCATTTTCACTCCCATGTCTCAACGGGTCCGAGCCCTTTTGTTTAATGCCTCCCGATACTCCATGCTTCTTGTCCATCCTGCGAATGCATGACACGCTTAAGCTGCTTGCGGAAATAACTTTGACAGAACGATAGGGTTATACACCGACCACTAAATGCAAAGGGGAAATCTGAGATTCAATATGTATTCCTTAACGATACAAACGAAATAGTGGTACCGTTTCATGATGAGATTCCGAAATAGTAGGACCAAAACGTTTGAATTGTCATCTCTTTTCCGCAAGTAGAATCAAGCAATGCAAATTCCATTACTCTACAATGACTATAGAGTGGTTGAAACGAGGTGAACAGACCAATTGTACGAGTGGCACAAGCAAATCCAAATAATCGTTAATGAAATTGACGAGTGTATTAAGAATCGTAACAGTGAAGCAATAACGCTACGATTTCTTTCTCACAAGTTAGGTTATTCCGAATTTCATACTACGAGAAAATTTAAGGAAATATCGGGAATGCAATTTAGGGATTATCTACGGCATAGAAAATTAGCCTTTGCACTAAAAGAGGTTCGGGATAGTGAAAAGAGCATTTTGGATATTGCTTTTGATTATGGTTTTTCATCACATGAAGCTTTTACCAGGGCTTTCAAGGGAACATATGGTGTAACTCCAAGTGAATACCGGAAAAAGCCTATGCCTGTCGCCCTTCGTACAAAAATAAACTCTTTCGACCGCTACTTTTTCGGATTTGGAGAGATTGGTATGATGAAATCTACAGATGATCTTAACATTTATTTTGTAACCATTCCCACTCACAAATTTTTGCACATTAAAAACTATGAGAGTAATGGGTATTGGGATTTTTGGCAAAAGCAAAGTCTTATTACAGGACAGGACTGCGAAACAATTTGCGGCTTACTCGATAGTATCAAGGGCAAATTGGATGACGATGGCGGGAGTGAATCTAACGGTGGCAGCGGTCAGATTATGGCTTACATTAATGACCCGGATGGCAGACTCTGCGATTGGGGTATTCCACGTACAGAGTGTTTTGGTGTACGTCTTCCTTTTGATTATAAAGGTGAAGTACCTCCACAAATGCTTATGATTGATGTTCTCGAAGCCGAGTATATTGTTTTTGAACATGGGCCATTCAATTATGAGCAGGAAAATCGTAGTGTAGAGGAAAAGATGGAAAGGGCAATGGCAACTTTTAGTTTTGCAGACACTGGTTACTGCTTTGATACTTCCGCTGGGAGAATCATTTACGTTTATCACGATCCGGAGCGGTTTTTGAAGTATATCAGGCCAGTAGTGAAGTTGACCTCCAAGCTAATCGAAACAGATTAAGCAGGTAAGTAAAAGGTTGGTGCTATGTGCTGATGAAGAAAATAAGCAGACTGGAGTGTAGTCTCCACAATCATATAGTCGCATGATTAGTTGGATTATCTGCTTTAGAAGCAATATAAGTTTAAAGGTCTTTATTGTTGTTTGAATTATTGACAGAAAATTCCTATTGTCTTATATTAAACTTAATTAATAATTACCAAATGGGATGAAGAGGACAAGTAGATCTGGAAAAGCCGTTCAGAGAACTGCCGGTTGGTGCGAGGCAGCGGATATCCGAATCCAAAAATCACCTCAGAGCAGTCCCCCGAATTATAGTAGATGGGACCGGGATTCTACCGTTACAAAGAAGCATCGTTGTTGGACGATGGCAAAGAGGGCGTTTATTATAAACGTCAATCAGGGTGGTAACGCGGAGCAACTCCGTCCCTAATGGGATGGGGTTTTTTGCGTCTTCATAAATTAATTATTAAATTGGCAGGCGAAAAATGAACAAACCGTAAGAAGAACGATTAGTTCGAAAAATCCGGAAAAACGTTGACCAGATGAAAGGGGGATATTGCAATGCAATTCAAGTTGTATACGGATGTGTATGAGTTTTACAATGATACCTATGGTATGCTGATGCGTCATGAAGCACAAAATTTGATTCCTCTTGGCAATATCATAATTGGACATGAAGGAAAAGACAAAACAGACTGGCGTGACCCTGTAAATTGGCTTATGGTAACGATTTCGGATGCTAAGGGCATACAACTTACCGCCATAATGACACCGCCACACAATATTACGCTTTATGCAACAGACAACATAATTAACCCAGAAGCTATAAACTGTCTTGTAGATGGGCTGAAAGACCGTGAAATTCCAGGTGTGATGACCGAAAAAACCTTGGCAGAGTATTTTGCCAAAGAATATACTTTGCGCAAGGGAACAACCTTTAAAACAATCATGACCCAACGTATATATGAACTTACGGCAGTAAACCCAGACATTCAAAAGGTTGGTATCGTTCGATTGCTAGATAAAAAGGATATTCACTTTTTCCCATACTGGGCTGAAGCATTTTATGCAGCGGGGAGTTATGGTAAAACAGAAATGTCCATCCCGCAAGATGCAGACCCTTACCTCTACCGAATAGCATCGAAAAAACTATATATTTTAGAGGACAACGGGATACCCGTTTCTATGGCAGGATATACAAGGGAGATGCAGACGGCTATTGGCGTAGCATTTGTATATACCCCTCCATATGAGCGCGGAAAGGGTTACGCAACTTCAATTGTGGCGCAAATAAGCCAACTTGCATTGGATAAAGGGTTTACTAGATGCGTCTTATATACCGACTTAGCAAATCCCACATCTAATAGCATTTATCAAAAGATAGGCTATATGCCAATCTGTGATTCGCTTCAGTTAAAATTTGAATAGTAGAATGATGCGGACAGAACTTCTACTACTTTTGAAAATAAGAGCAGAATATTCACTACGGATTGAAGATCTTGAAGGTCGATTGATCAAGCTTTGGGAGAAATATAGAGTTACAACCAAATCCAACTGTTTAACTCCGGGGTTGACGAGGTATAAAAAAATGTGTTGACACAAAAGTAGTTAGGGACCATACTACAAATATGAACAACAATAATAAAAAAATAAACGACATTGAGGCTATTCCCTCGCTTGTACAATCCAAGCGTCAGATTGATCGCTATAACCTAGACATAGACGCACAGGCTATACTCGTCGCGTCTAGGCTAATGGCAGCGGGAGCCATGCTTGGACACGCCTCGGAGATTCATTTCTCTAGATTCGGTTTATCAACAGGGCGTTATCGTTTATTGGCAGATCTTGAAGATAACGAAGGAGAAGAGTTGCCTTCGCAATTAGCGGAGCATCTAGGAGTTACACGTGCTACAGTGACTGGTCTTATCGACATTCTTGAACGAGATGGGCTAGTATCTCGGCGATTAAGCTCAGACGATGGCCGTCAGAAATCAGTCGTTTTAACGGAAGAAGGAGCGAAGAAGCTCCGTGAAATGGCTCCTGAGCATTTCGCTCGGCTGGAAGCAATGGTGGGGTTGCTCAACATCGAAGAACGGAGCGTATTTCTCGACTTGCTAGGTCGAGTTACACAAGGCATTTCAGCACTTACGGGCGAATTAGGCTCGAAACCAAAGGGAAACATCAGTAATGAGTAGAATTGGGCTAGTGAAGCTAGCCTATTTTTACTCTTATATAGTTAGGCACCTAATTATAATTCGCTGAAATCAATCGTTGAACTATTTCAAAGAAGAAGGGAGCAAGTAAATGAACCAGATAAAATACCCGAATCAGACAGATGATGTTTACGGCATCAAGGCTGTTGGTTCCAAGAAAAAGACTTTTGTACTATGGCGTGAAGTTGTAATGGCCTATGCTGCTCCTGCCATTATGGCAGGTATCGGGGGATTGGTTACTGTAGATAGTGGGCTTCAAATAGCGGCATTGACCACTATTGGCGGTGCATCCGCCTTGATGGCCTTGATGATTGGACTTTTGTTGCATAGTCGAGTGGGCCATTTGCGATGGGTCATCGGTGCACCTCACTTGGTTGTGGTAGGGGTATTCGCAATGGCCGGGTCATCATTTGGGCTATACGCTGCATGGGTGACATCTGTTGTAGTAGAAATTATGATTCCGAGTAATCACTTGGTCTGGGTAAATCGTGTCTGGATCGATTTCCCGTTGTCTGGATTCATAGCGAGCACGATAGTGACATGGCGGTGGCGAGTTGCCGTCACAACTAATTTTTCATCCAAAAGGAGAAGATAAAATTGATAGTTGTTATGGGAGCAACAGGTACGATTGGAAGTGTGCTTTTGGAACGTTTGGTTGATCTTGGCGTACCTGTCAGGGCGCTGAGCAGAGAGCCAGAGAAGTTGCGTGATCAGATCGGAGAAAAAGGCCGATCGACTACTGAGGTCGCAAGGGTAGATGCTTCCGATCCTGAATCGCTGCGACGCGTGTTTACAGGTGCTAGCCAGCTCTTCCTTGCCATGTCCAACAGTCCAAGACAAATCGAATTGGAAACCTCAATCATTCAGATTGCTACCGAATCTGGAATCAAACATATCGTAAAAATATCCAGTCCAGCCTTTGAGCAGAGCGCTCCAGTGGCAGTGGCGGGCTGGCATCAAGAAATTGAGAACACGTTGAGGGTATCGGGTATCACCCATACCGTATTGCGCCCTTATGCGTTCATGCAAAATTTAATGCGCTTTGCACCAACGATCACAACCCAAAATGTTTTCTTCGGCTCTATGGGCGTTTCACCGTGTAACTTTATTGACTGTCGCGATATTGCAGACGTTGCCGCAGAAGTTCTGACCAACGACAAGGTATCAGGCCATATATATACGCTTACTGGTTCGGAGATTTTCAGTTATCCCCAGATCGCGAGTCGACTATCTGCCCTGCTTGATCGGCCGATAAGTTACATCAACATGGACCCTCAAGTACTACTCCGTAATCTTATTGAGCATGGGAATCTGCCTCCTTGGCTCGCGAACCACGTTGTGGAAATTCAAACCATGTCTAGGATGGTGCCAGAAAGTCCAAATGACACTGTGAAGCGTTTACTCGACAGAGATCCACGCACATTAGACGCCTTTCTACATGAGTGTGTAGATAATTTCCGGTAGAGGCGGAGTCCACCTATTCTGATATTTGTATCGATAACAGTATTTTATTCCGATTCCCATATCTAAATGGTTCAGAGTGTATCCCAAAGGTCATAAAATGACTGCCGGGATGCACTCTTTTTATTGTGTCCTAAGGAACTCAACTCATAGAACTAGTTCTTCTATAGCATTTATATCAGCATTACAAGAAATAAGCTAAAATTCGTCAATAAGTTAGTGTTATTTACGAAATAACACTAAAAAAGCTAATAAAAAATTAACGAAAAATTCATATTATAATATTAAGTTATATTAATAATAACTAGTTATGCTAACTAACGTAACATTTTTTCTTGACAATCTTTGTGGAAAATTTTAGAATGTAAGCGATTACTCTTAGTTTACTAAGTGATATTCAAAAGAAGACATTCGTAAGTTCACAAACAAACATCGGAGTTTAAATTTAGGGGGGCAAAGCATGAAAAGGTGAAGGATAACATAATAGATAACAAGATAATAAAATGTTAGTTTTTTTTATGACTATGTATGAGGGGGTTCACTTGAGGATGAAAAAAAAGAACGCGTTCTTAGCTCTACTTCTGTCATTTTCTTTGTTATCTGTGACTGCTTGCAGTAATTCCTCTAATAGTGCCAATGAGAACGGTAAAAATGCTGCAGGTAATAGCAATACTTCGGTAAAAGCAACCAGTGATGTGGGTCAAACGGCAGTTAAGAATGAGGGCGCTTCTGATCTTGAAATTAAAGCGGGAAGTTCGGTAACCGTTTTCAATCCAAAGATCCCGACGCTCGATCCTACACAATGGCAAGGACAAATTCTGGTAGGGCAAGGAACTTTGCTCGAAGGGCTTTATGGCTACAATCAGGATAATGAAATCGTTCCGAAAATTGCGACAGGTTATACCGTTTCCGATGACAAAAAAACTTGGACATTTACCCTCCGTAAAGATGCCAAATGGTCAAACGGCGATCCAGTAACCGCCCATGATTTTTATTTTTCTTATATGTATCAATTGGATCCAGCTAACACAACCGCACAACTTTGGCTAAGCGTACTTAATTTTGTGAAGAACGGATATGCATACCATGCCGGATCTGTAAGTAAAGAAGAAGTTGGTCTAAAAGTAGTTGATGATTACACGCTGGAAATTACGACCACGCTGCCTCACGCTATTCTGGGGGATATGGTTCTTTCCGGGTCGATGCCTATGAATCCTAAAGCGGTCGAAGCGAACCCTGGTAAGTGGTTTGAACCGGGGAATTTTGTGAGCAATGGCCCTTACATGGTTAAATCTTTTACACCTAACGGTGAACTGGTCATGGTGAGCAATCCGAATTATGTAGGTGCAGCCGGCCAGCTTAATCACGGCAATGTAGAGACCATCCATGTTCTTCCGGCGACAACCGTGCCGGTGGAGGATTATATGTCCGGCCATGCAGATGTCGTTCTAATCCAAAGCGCGTCTGATTTACAATACGTGAAGAAAACGGAGGAGCTAAAGTCCCAGCTGTATACTGCAGCGACTTATGCGATCAAATATTTGCTCTGGAGCAACCCGACAACGGAATCTCCATATGACAAAAAAGAGGTGCGCCAGGCTATCGCCAAAGCGATCCAGCGTAAACCGATCGTAGAATCGGTGCTGAACGGCATGGGCGGGGCGACCAATATCTTTGCTTCACCAGGTTGGCCAACGGAAAAACTGGAGCAAGGACTTCCGGAAGATCTCGAGGCAGCCAAACAATTATTGAAGGATGCTGGTTATGAAGGCGGTAAAGGTCTGCCAACCCTATCGTTGTATGTTGGGGTCAAGCAAGTAGATGCTCAGGGTGAACAAATCGCTTTGGCGTTAGGTCAATTACTGCAACAAAATCTTGGTATCAAAACAGAGCTAGTTCAGCTCAATGAGGCGCAGTTTAACGCTTATCAGTACAGCGGACCTCAGGGCGATGCAAAACCAGGCTTTATTCTGGCGTCGGGCGCAACCAACTGGAGTGAACCAGGAAGTTTGGACATGGGTGCAACGCAGCAACTATATTCCATAGGAACACTGGATGCCCCGCTAGAAGCTACGAAACAATTCGTGGATTGGACCAAGGAAACTTATTATAAACCGGCCATTGAAAAATATGGGGATCCGGATAATAAGAACGCCGGTGTGGAATGGAGCGACTGGGCAGCATTAGAAAAAGCTGCTAATGAGGATATCGCCTTTTTGGATAAATGGACAGCAGAGCAGCCTGCAGATTGGCAGCCTTATTTGAAACAACCGGGGCTTCCAACGGCCGCTGAACAATGGCAACAGATTGTAGACCTTTGGAAAAATGCTAAAAATAACGATGAAAAACATGCTGCCTTTGTAACCGCTTGGACCTTCGTAGCACCAAACGCGCCAGGTGGCAAGTTGAATCAAAATGCACTTGATGTACAGGTATATTACAACAGTTATCAATCTGATACCTTAAGAGATTTGAGAATGTGGCAAGCGCAATTCGTAAATGCGCTGACCGTCGAAGACGCTGCTCCTATCGCGGCTAAGGTAGTTAATAACCTGCTCGAAGAAGCTTATGCTGTTCCGTTGTATTATCAACAGCAATACTTCTTGGTAAAACCCGGCATTACAGGAGTGCAATCAAATCCTTGGGCATGGGGCAACTTCTATGGGCTACATCTTTTATCTGTAGAATAATCCTAAATGGGTTGAATAATTACCAATCACGGGCGCCAATTATGGTGCCCGTGAATCGGTAAAGGAGGGTCGGATTTGACCATATTGAAATTTATTTCAAAGCGCATTTTACAAATTATTATCACTTTAATCTTGGTCATTTCAGTTAGCTATACCATGATGTATTATTCACCTGGCGGTTTCATGAATACGAATACCATGGCTACGGCACTGGCTCCGCTGCAAGGGCAAAACCCTGTTCTCTATCAACAAGTCATGGACCAGTTTCAAAGCCGGTATGGTTTGAATTTACCGCTGTGGCAACAAATCATGAAGTATATTTGGCATCAATTAACCTTCGATTTCGGTAATTCGATGCAGAATCCGTCTTTGCAAATTGCGACTCAACTGAAGCAGGCTTTGCCGATCAGTACACTTTTGGCCTTTGGATCTGTTGTTCTTTCGGTAATTATCGGGGTTCCGCTTGGCATTATTGCAGCACTCAAACGTAACACTTGGATTGATTATGTTGTTAGCACCATCTCATTGACGGGTCAGGCTATTCCGGCATTTGTTCTCGCGGTGATTATGGTTTTGTTATTTGGTGTTGTGTTTCAAGGGATTCTGCCCGTAACGGGATGGGGTCACTGGAGGCAAGCAATTTTGCCGATTATTTGTTTATCTGCGGCGAATGTCGGTGTTGTTGCCAGATATATGCGGGGCAGTCTGATCGAAACCATGAGGTCGGATTTTATGCGAACCGCAAAAGCTAAGGGTGTCAAATATTGGCCGATGATTTTTAAGCATGGTGTCAAAAACTCGCTGACTGCGATGATAACCGTCATCGGACCTCAATTTGCTTTTACAGTGATGGGCACGATCTGGGTGGAGCAAATTTTCGCCATTCCAGCGCTTGGTCAGGTGATGCAGACGGCATTTACCAGTTTCGACTATCCGCTCGCCATCACATCTGTATTTCTGCTGGGATCCATGATTATGATTATGAATTTACTCGTTGACATTATTTATGCCTTTATTGATCCGCGTGTCAGATTATAAGCGGCACAGACTATACGAACCTAGGAGGGGGAGCAATTGGCTGGCACAGTTGCAGCAACTCAATCGGATGTAGCTTTGAAGAGAAAAAAGAATCTTCAGAGATCCCAGTTTTATCAAGGTTGGAAGCGATTTAAAAGACATCGTCTTGCCGTTATTGGTTTGGTCTGGGTTATCCTTTTTTTGATCGCGGGGATCATTGGACCTTGGGTGGCCCCATATGACTATCGCACGGGAGATTTTTTGGCTATCAATCAAGGGCCGACCTGGCAGCATATTTTTGGTACGGATAATGTGGGGCATGACATGTTCAGCCAGATTCTGTTCAGTGTTCGAAGCGCTCTGATTATTGCTTTTGGCGCGACTTTGGTCAGCTTCATTATCGGGATCATATTGGGCTTGTGGGCCGGATTGCGCGGCGGAATCGCCGATATGATTATTATGCGTGCTGTGGATTTTATGATGACCTTGCCGGGATTTTTGTTCGCCTTGATATTAGTCATTATGCTGGGACGTGGGTATTTATCTTTGATTCTAGCAATTGGAATTCCGGGTTGGGCGGGGTATGCACGCTTGATCCGAAGTCTGGTCCTAAGTATGCGGGACGGGGAGATGGTGGAAGCGGCAAGAGCGTTAGGCGCATCTCAGGCGCATATTGCCAGACGGTATATGTTGCCGAATGTTATCGGCAGTATGGGTGTCTCTCTCGCTTTCGGGATTCCCGGTGATCTCATCCAGATTGCAGGCTTAAGTATTTTTGGCATGGGGCTTCGGCCGCCAATCCCTTCATTTGGGAGTATGATTGCTCAAGCCAGTGAGAATATTCTCGGCTTTCCATGGCTGCTGTATTTTCCGGCAGGTATCTTTGCAATAACCTTGCTTTCGTTTCTGTTTGTAGCAGACGGTCTCCAGGAAGCATTCAGTCCGAAAGGAGGCAATTAATATGGGTGAACCGCTACTTTCTATTGATGACCTTCATGTGAAGTTCTCCCGCAGTGAAGATGAAGTTTATGCCGTAAACGGCGTCAGTTTTTCGATCAATGAAAATGAATCCTTGGGGATTGTTGGTGAAAGTGGCTCCGGTAAGTCAGTTACATTGATGTCATCAATTGGGCTCATCCGTGAAAATGGAAAAATAACATCGGGGACAGCTCAGTTTAATGGTAAGGACTTACTTAAAATGCGTCCCAAACAATTAGAAGATATTCGTGGACGTGACATCGGCGTTGTTTTTCAAGATCCGATGACCAGCTTGAACCCGATCATGCGTATCGGGGATCAAATAATGGAAGCCATGCTGACACATCAATATGCAAACCGGAAGGAAGCTTTTGACCGAACCATTCAGCTCTTGCATGAAATGGGGATTCCGGATCCTAAATCACGGTTTAAAAGTTATCCTCACGAATTTTCCGGGGGGATGCGCCAACGTATCATGATTGCTATTGCTTTGGCATGTGAACCGCAATTATTGATTGCCGATGAGCCAACAACCGCGCTTGATGTCACTGTGCAGATGCAGATTCTTGCACTATTGCAGGAATTACGCAGAAAACATGGGATGAGCGTAGTGATGGTAACGCATGATTTTGGCCTTGCGACCAACTTTTGTGACAAAATCATCGTGATGTACGGGGGCCAAATCATGGAGAAAGCCACTACGGACAAGTTCATAAGTGAGGCGGCGCATCCCTATTCACTTGGATTGAAACGCTCCATTATCGAAGTGGGCCACAAGGGAAAAGAAATAATGCCTATTCCAAAGACGGCAAAGACACTTACACAGACATTGACCGGCTGCCCATTTGCCGATCGTTGCTTCTATACAACTGAACGGTGTCAGAATGAAGTTCCCAAGCTTCGTGATTTTAGCACCGATCATCAGATCGCCTGCCATCATGCTGAGGAGGTCGCTTCCTATGCCCAATAATCCGCTCTTGCGCGTAGAAAATGTCTCGAAAACTTTTCGGGTACAAGGAAAAAAGCTGCATGCCATCGAGAATGTTTCTTTTACCCTGGAAGCGGGGAAAACACTGGGGCTTGTTGGGGAAAGTGGCTCAGGAAAATCAACCTTAGGGCGAATGGTTCTGCGTCTACTCGAATCTGACAAAGGAAAAATATTTTTTGAGGACGTGGAGCTCTCAAAGGCAAATAAAGAGAAGCTGCGGGCGATGCGCCGGGATATGCAAATTATTTTCCAGGATCCCAAGGCGAGTCTCAGTCCGAGAATGACGGTAGGAGACGCTATTGAAGATGCAATGGCTATCCACAAAATTGGAACTAAAGTAAGCCGGCATGAGCGTGTGATCGAATTACTTGAGCGGGTCGGTTTGCCTTCTGAAGTCCAATACGCTTATCCGCATGAACTGTCAGGTGGACAATTGCAGCGGGTTGGGATTGCCAGAGCGTTGTCACTGAATCCCAAATTGCTCATTTGTGATGAACCGGTGTCCGCATTGGATGTATCTATTCAGGTTCAAGTCATTCAACTACTAAAGGATTTGCAGAAGGAGTTTAACCTGACTTATATCTTTATTTCGCATAATTTGGCAGTAGTGGAGTATTTGAGTGATGAAATCGCGGTTCTTTATTTAGGAGAGGTGGTTGAGCAAGCTCCGGCGGATGAATTGTTCAAGAAACCTACGCATCCTTACACGCAGGTCCTGCTAAATTCGATTTTGAAGATTCCGGATAGTGTGGAGCAGAAGCAGCAGATGGTATCGATTCAAGGCGAGGTGCCATCACCGCTTAATCCACCAAGTGGCTGCACTTTTCATCCGCGGTGTTCTTTTGCCTCGGATGTATGTATGGCTGTCAAGCCTGAACGGAAAATCGTGTCAGAAGGCCATAGTGCCGTGTGTCATTTGGTAGAATAAGCAGTGGCTTAATTAAGTAATCAGCAGATGACTTCTGTATATCACAGAAGTCATCTTTTTTAATTCATACACACAAAAAAGCCCTATAAGCTGTTCACTTTTTTCAAAGTGAACAGCTTATAGGGCGCAGTTTAAAGACTGATTACTGCTTGTCAATCGCTGCTGCTAACCCTTCATAGGAAGAATCCTGAAGCAGCACTCCGTTCACCATAAATTTAGGAGTACCGTTGACTCCGTAGGAACCAGCGATCTTAAAGTCTTCTTTTACATCGAACATGTAGGTATGATTCTTGAGATCTGTTTCAAATTGGGCGTAATCAATGCCCTCGATGTTATTCTTAACGAATTTTAAAATGAATTTCTGAGTGGCCCAAATTTCGCTCTCATCGCCTTGATTAGCGTACAGCTTATGAAGGTATTCCCAGAACTTCTCGTTGCTTTGCTTGTAGATGGCTTCGCCGGCGCTAGCAGCAAGATAAGAGTCCCGGTCCAAAAATGCAAAGTTCATGAAGAAAAGTTCCACTTTTCCGGTATCTACGTAGTCTTTAATAAAAGTATCCAGATACTTTTCAGTCCACATTTTGCAGGCGGGACATTTGAAATCTGCGAATTCGATAACTTTAACTTTGGCATCAGGACTTCCAAGATGAGGTTGCTTCTCATATTTCAGCCCATCAACAACAATGCTTCCCTTTACGTCGGTGTAGTTGGGTAGATCTGCTGTATCATCAGTCTTATTGCTTAAGATGAAAACAATTACAGCGAGAAGGATTACAACAACGACACCTAATATCATGGGAAGCAAAGGTCTTTTGGTCTGAGATTGTTTAGCTGACACTTTCTTATTCATATCTCACCTCCTAGACAATATAGGAATACTATAAAAATAGTATAATCATCCAGTAGGTAGTGAAGATATGTCATTTGTAACAATGCTACGTAACGTTGTAGCTAGTTATTAGTTTTTGAATTTAGCGGCTGAGCGAATGACAGGGGGCACCTCGTGGATGGCCGAAATAGTCATCACGGCTTGCTGCATCTCTTGCTCCAGCTCGATAAGGTTATAGCTCCATTCATTTTGCTGCTTCAGGTAAATACTGTTGATGCCTGCGGTAACTGCGGGAAGTACATCTGTACGTAACGAGTTGCCAATCATCCAGGTACGTTTGCGGTCAAAGCTTTGGGTAGCCAAAATATTTTCAAGCGCCTCAACATTTTTATGCTTCCGAATATAGATACGATCGTCAAAATAAGCATCCAGCTTCATTTGTTCAATTTTACGTTGCTGAATGGTGTCGTCCCCGCCAGTATACAAGAATAAATGATGACCCTCTTGCTTCAGCGTATCGAGTGTTTCAACCATGCCAGGGTAAGCTTCAATTTCTTGGTCATAGACGCTTAGGCCGAGCTTGTGTAATTGCTGCTCCTGAAAGCGATCTGTCGGACGGTTATATTTGGCGCAGAAATAACGGTAGGTGGCGATTAAGGATTTAGGGAAGTTGTCGCTGGCCAGGCCACTTGTGTTGACGGTATCAACATCAATTTCTATTTGCTTGCTGCGTAATTCACTGGTGCTTGGCCCAAATTCATTAAACCAATCAGTCATGAGCTCGAAATATTGTCCTAAAATTAAATCGAAATATTTGTTGCAGTGAACCAGCGTATCATCTAGATCGAAAATTACTTGTTGAGTTGTGTATTTCATATCTCTCACTCCTTGGATCTGTATCTGTATAGTGTTCTATAGGTGAATATAAGATTCTAGAAACATTTGAAGCTCAGAAGCGCCGTCTGGACGGATACTGAAGCGCTCGTCTTGTTCCCCGCGAAGATGGATACGGAGTAAACCGGCTACGCGTAGGATCATTAGGTGATGCATAAGCATTTCTCTGGATTGATTTAGATCGGACTGCATCTCCCATAGAGATTTGGGTTCATGGGCGACATACCGAAGCAATCGGAGTCTGGTTGGATCTGACAGCGCCTTGGTCATGCGCAATAGCACCATCGGTGGTTCATTTTCATCTTCCAATGGCACATCTACAGGATACTGTACAATCACCATAGTTTTGTAGAAGCAGTAGGTGTTGATTGGTCGATTATGAACGGTAGGCAATAATACTATAGTCTTAAGATCCCGTATATCCTCGAAAACTACACCACCGGATGCATATTCAATTAAAGAAATAGGGTCCATTTTGCTTTCCAGCATTTTTTTCTCAGAGGCATCTTCAATTAATAACGGTAAAATCTTGTGTTCTACATGACGAAAATATTGCTCATACCAGAGTCTAAGAAGCGGACTATAGCTGCTCTTGATCCGGGAAGCTTCATCTATGGTGAAATCATGAATTAACGGTGCGATCTGCTGATAACACTCTTCTATAGAAGCTGAATCCAGATCATCCAGGAAATGCAGCACTGATGTTGCGGGCCCTCGGCTGTAAACCCAAGCATATAACACATCATAATCTGTAAATGGCCACTCGGCAGCTTGCATGAGAGCTGTTACTTTATGAGGAGTAATGCGATCTTCCACATCACTAACCCAGTGGGGACCGAGGTCTAAATTGGAGATCCATTTTCTGGTTACATATATCATAAAACTGTCCAACAGTTCATAAACCGGCGATACGTCGATTTTTAATTCGTAATCCATGTAACATGCACCCCCAGAAATCCGTAACTTCTACATATTATCTCTTGTTTTGAAGAGGGTTGTCCACTATAATGTTCGGTGTTTGCCAATTGGCGTTAGATCACATCATTGTTTTTATTATAGGGGGATATCATCCGTGTCAGACCGGCTTAAAGTATCTGTACGAAGTAATAGCAAAATGACTTTCATGATTCTTATTACCGCTACTATAGCCGCAGGGCTTAGCCAAGGGCTGTTGCTGCCCATTCTATCCATTCTTTTGGAGCAAAAAGGAGTCTCCTCGTCACTGAACGGATTGAATGCTGCTGCACTATACATAGGATCATTTGGAATGACCTTGATTGCTGAACGTGTTCTTGGAGCGGTTGGATTTAAAAAATTGATAGCTGGTGGGATTAGTTTAGTCTTAGTAAGCTTGCTCATGTTTCCCTTTTTTACAGGGATCAAGGTATGGTTTGTATTGCGTCTGCTTGTGGGTGTAGGCGATGCTGCCATTAATTACGGGGCCCAGCTTTGGGTTCTGCTTATGACACCTGCCGAGCATCGCGGGCGTAATCTTTCACTATATGGTATGTCCTATGGTCTGGGTTTTAGCTTGGGACCACTTGGGATTAGTCTGCTGCGTTATGGACAGGCCGTGCCTTTTATTGTTCTCGCATTTCTATTTTTGTTAGTCTTAATCCTTGTGACTACAATTCTGCCGGATTCCCGGCCAGATAAAGCGGAGAGTGGTGAAAGCCAGGTTCGCCGTTTCGGTCGTTGTTACAGCTTAGCCTGGTTCGCTTTAATTCCAGCCCTTTTATATGGCTTTATGGAAGCCAGCTTAAATAGCAGCTTTCCGGTATATGGTCTGCGTATCGGTTACAGCACAGATCAAATTGCAGCGTTATTACCTTTTGCGGGGATTGGAGGACTGCTTCTGCAGTTTCCATTAGGTCTGTGGAGCGACCGGTTTGGCCGCAAGCGGGTACTGATTATTGCCGGGATCGGAGGCGGGATCGCCTTTGCGATGTTGCCGCTGGCAGGTGATCATTTTACATTGACAATGGTGCTTCTGATGATCGCAGGAGGACTAGTAGGTTCCTTTTTCTCTTTAGGTCTAAGTCTGGCTGCGGATATTTTACCAAGACATCTACTGCCTGCTGCCAATGTGGTTGCTTCTTTCCATTTTAGTATTGGTAGTATTATCGGCCCCGGCATTGGTGGTTTGTTGCTGCAAGTGGGCTTAAGCGGCGGTATTTTCGCCCTGATGGGTGGTTTATATATCGTGTTCGGCTTGCTGGGGTTATTATTCTCGCCACAACCTAGAAATTGAGGTAAGATAAGAACGAGTGCTCGCATGGAAATTGAACTCACATTCAGAGTACACTATAGATTATAGATGAAGACAGGGAGAGGCTGAACTATGATCACAGTTGAACACTTAGCCAAGGCAGTTGGGGAAGACAAAAATCCGGTCCTGCAGGATATAGGATTTCAATTAGAGCCGGGTGAACTCGTAGCCATACTTGGAGCGAGTGGGAGCGGTAAGACCACTTTATTACGCTGTTTAGCGCTGCGAGAGAAGTGGGACAGAGGGAATTTTAGAGTGGACGGTACGGATATTATGGCGAGTGCCTTTTCCGGAAAAAGAAAAATTCGACGGGAGTGGGCTTACCTGGAGCAGAATGCAGAGCTCAATCCTAACCGCACAGCGCTGAAAAACGTGCTGATCGGCCAGTCCGCACAGACGCCAATGTGGCGTATGGTTACAGGGATGGTTCGTTCAGATGATTATATGGGTGCGATGGATGAATTAGATGCCCTTGGACTTCTAGACAAAGCGAAGATGAAGACTAGCCAGCTAAGCGGTGGAGAACGTCAGCGTGTAGCGATTGCTAGAGCATTAACTCATGGTGCCAAAGTAATTCTAGCGGATGAACCGGTTACGGGTCTGGACCCCAAATCGGCAGAAAGTGTATTGGAAACTTTGCGCAGACTGTGTAAAGAGACGGGTCTTACCGTAGTGACGGTGCTGCCTATTGAACTGGCTGAACGTTTCGCTTCACGTATATGGGTACTAGAAGATGGACGAATTAAGCATGATATAAAGGGACGTAGATTAACGTCTCAGGAACGCGCAAATTTGTAAAGTTCGGACACGGATAAGGAAAAGAGTGATGAGGTTGAGTATAAAAAGTCTTAGGTGCCTGGCAGCTGCAACACTGTCGTTATCCGTACTTTCGGGTTGTACTTTCATCAGTGATCCTGTTTCGAAGATGAAAGCTCCGCAGCTGTCTGCTGACAAAGCAACACTTATGGCTGCTATTAATTCACATATTCCAGCGGGTACGGAGTTGATCCGCCCGGTTAATGATGAGAGCTCAATTTTCACAGAGGATCTCAATAACGATGGAATTATGGAGTCGTTGGTGTTCTATAGAACGCCAAGCGAAGCTGTAGAGATTCACGGGATGATCTTAGAGAAGCAAGGAGATGCCTGGGTCAAAAAGCTTGTTTTTGATGGGGATGGAACTATGCTGGAGTCCGTCGATCTGAAAGATATGACAGGTGACGGGAAGCTGAATATCATTACAGGTTATTCACGCGGGGAAGAAAAAGGCCTCGTCGTGTATAGCTATTCCAGCGGATCATTGGAAGAAGTGCTTTCACTTCCTTACACCAAATATATGCTTGATGATCTTAACAAGGATGGAATTGAAGACATCACCGTTGTTTATTTTAAAAGAAATGAATTTGCAACCATTTCGATCTATCAGTACAATGATGGCTTTAAGGTGCTCGATAAGATTGAGGATATCGATCCGTATTTTTCTAATTATTACAATATTGTCGCAGGAAAGATTGCCAAGGATAAAGAAGGAATCGTATTAGACGCTTCGGTGGATTTCCAATCCGCCTACAGCTTAATGGTTCTTATGGAGCATAACAAGCTGCGTGTGGTTTTGCCAGGTGATACGAGGACTTACAAAGATCGTCTGATTGCAAGCGAAGATATCGATCATGATGGCATTATTGAAGTTGGATTGCTTGAAGCGCCAAAAGGATGGGAGTATTTCGACCCCGCAGATATTCCTTATTTCACCTCCTATTATAAATGGGATGGAAAAGATGGCCTAACCTTTGCAGTCCAGCTATATCGTGATCCATCGGATCGCTTTACTATTAATTTTGATCCAGAGCTGCATGGAAAGGTAAGTATTGACACGAAATCTGTTCTGGATAAAAACCTTAAATTCATCATGACCGATACCGGAGAGACTTTTGCTGAGGTTTCCTTCTTTTCTCCTTCGGAATGGGATAAGGCTAAGAATGAAGGCTGGGAGCTGCTTGGGCGGGATTCAGATAAAGTCATCGGCTACCGTGGTGAGCTAGAACAAAGTACAACTAAAGAAGGAAGCAATAAGATTGCCTCCCCTATTGAAAGGAAGGGAATAGATGAGTAAAGTTCTGATATTGGAAGATGAAGAATCCATTCGCAGTTTCATAGTCATTAATTTGAAGCGTAATGGTTTCGAAGTGCTGGAGGCTGCTGACGGGAATGAAGCATTGCATAAATTAACCACTATACCTGATATTGATATTGCGTTATTGGATGTTATGGTTCCCGGCATTGATGGATTTGAAGTTTGTAGACGGATTAGGGAGACTAATGAACGCTTGGGAATTATTTTTCTTACCGCCAAGGTTCAGGAGCAGGATAAAGTTTACGCTTTGTCCGTAGGTGCAGATGATCATGTTAGTAAGCCATTTAGCCCAACGGAGCTAATTGCACGTATTCAATCTTTGCTGCGCCGTGTAAATGTGCATCGTGAACAGTCGGCCAAGGTTTCTTTTCATTCGGGGCCTTTCAGCTTGGATCTTATTACCAAACAATTCAAACGTGATAATGTAGCCATTGAACTGACGCCTACGGAGTTCTCTCTGATTCAATTCTTTCTTGAAAAGGAAAACACTCCACTTAGCCGCGATCTTCTGTTGGATCATGTGTGGGGCAAGGAGTATATGGGTGATCCCAAAATTGTAGATGTAAATATCCGGCGCTTACGCCAGAAGATTGAGAACAATCCTTCGGAGCCGGAATTTTTGCAGACTGTATGGGGGCACGGATATAGATGGAAAGGCCAAGGACAATGATTAAGAAGGGGATGCGCAGACAGATTGTTCTGCACTACATTCTTGTAGTTTTTTTGGCGCTTCTCCTCGTAGAAGTTATCTTCCTGCTGGCCATCAGAACATATTATTATGACAGTGTATACAGCAAGATTAAAAATCACATTTCTGTTTCAGAGTCGTTTTTTCAAAAGAACATGATACCCAGCGATAATAGCATCTATCTGCTACAAGAAGTACTGGAGAGGTTCTCATTGAGCAAGACGGAGCTGGAAATCTTATCGCTAAATGGGGATATCATCACTAGTTCCACTGGCTTTCAACCGGATCGGACCATTACGACCAGTGATGTACCAGAAGCCGTTGGCGGCAGCGTTGGGCGCTGGGTAGGGCGTCAGGCAGGCACGAATGAGAGCGTGATGGCGGTTTCCAAAATGCTGCAGATTCATGGACAGGATAAGTATGTCCTAAGGTATATTACTTCACTAGAACAAATCAATAATGATTTGCTTAATCTAACTTTATTGTCCACTGCTATTGCTGCAGCTGTTATGGCTGTAGTTGTTGGGTTTAGCTTCGGACTGGCCAACTCAATTGTGAAGCCGCTGAATAATATTACGGCAGTTTCAGCTCAGATGGCGAAGGGGAGATTCAACGTACGGATTAAGGGAGACTATAAATTTGAGATTGGTGATTTGGCTTCAACGCTGAATTATATGGCTCAGGAAATTGTACGCAGTAATCAGATTAAGGATGATTTTATCTCGTCCATTTCTCACGAGCTGCGGACACCTCTTACAAGTATCAAGGGCTGGAGTGAAACCTTGGTATCCGGCGGGTATGATCCGGAGGAGACAAAACTTGGAGTCAGCATCATTTCCAAAGAAAGTGAACGCCTGATTGGGCTGGTGGAAGAAATTCTCGACTTTTCTAAGCTGCAGCAGAACCAGATGAAGCTGTCGATTGGGGTTGTAGATGTAAAGGTACTGCTGCAAGAGACGATACTGAATGTTTGGGCTAAAGCGGAAAAGAAACGAATACATCTGTTGCTGGAATGTGAAGATGCGATCTTTGTTAAAGGGGATGCCAATCGGCTAAAACAGGTATTCTTAAACTTGGTAGACAATGCAGTGAAGTTCTCACATGAAGATTCCAGTATTGAACTGTCAGCAAAGAGACTGTCTGCTACAGAAACAGCGATTATGGTACGAGACAGCGGGATAGGGATTAGTGAAGCACATATATCCAGAGTGAAGGACCGTTTCTTTCAAGTGGATGCACTTAATGGAGGAACAGGCTTGGGGTTAGCGATTTCACAGCAACTTGTAGAACTTCATAATGGGACACTTGATATGGTAAGTGAGCTTGGAAAAGGAACGGAAGTTACCGTCATCTTGCCTCTTACAGAACCACAGCCGGAAGTTATCACAGAAGAGGTAACTCAAGTGACAGCTACCTTTCCTGAATTAGATGATTGGGAGGCCTAACGTGAGATGGGGGTAACGAAGAATTCGATCCGTATAGTTCGTGGAGAGCCAGATCGGGTTAGCGACATCTTGAGGCTACTGCAAGAAGCGGCGGGGTGGATGGAGCTTAATGGAATTAAGCAATGGACACCCGGACAATTTACCGAGACCGATATAGCAGGATATTTTGCTGACAGACATGTTTATTTAGCCCTTGACGATGGGGCTGTAGTTGGCATGTTCACGTTGCAATTCAGTGATCCACAGTACTGGGGCAGTAAAAATGATGAGTCCTACGCTTATTTGCACCGATTGGCTGTGAAAGACTCCCACCGCGGCCGAGGACTTGGACAGCAAATGCTTAAATATGCAGTAGTTCTAGCCAAAGATCTAGGCTGTAAGAGCCTTAGGTTTGACACTGTGGCACATAACATTAAGCTCAATCGTTATTATCAGAGCATGGGTTTTCACTACATGGGCACTAACGATATGGGAAATGGTCGTTTAGTGAACTTATATGAACATTTTGAGGAAGGTGCTGAGTCAGACCGTCTGATTCTCAGATTTATATCAGAATCTGATTTTGAACACTTAAAGCGCTGGAGTGTTTCTCCAGAGTATCTGAAGCAGTGGGCAGGACCTTCGCTAACTTATCCTTTAGAGGATGAGCAGCTTGTTAAATACTTAAAGGATGCTAATCATCCAGGCTTATCCGATCGTCTTATCTTCTGTGCAATTCAAGAAGCTACGCAGCAGGTAGTGGGCCATATTAGCTTTTCAGCCATTGACCGGGTTAATCGTTCTGCACGTATCGGCAGGGTAGTAGTAGATCCTGAGTTTCAAGGTAAAGGCATTGGTAAACGGATGATGCAAGAGATGCTTCGAATCGGATTTGAAGGTCTGGACCTGCATCGTCTGTCTCTGGGTGCTTTCGATTTCAATACGGCTGCCCTGAAAGCTTATGAAGCTGTTGGCTTTAAGCGGGAGGGTGTTCAACGTGAGTCTGCTTTATTCGGTGAGCAATATGTAGATTGTGTGGAAATGAGCATATTAGACAGAGAATGGACGGCTAGCCGTAATTCATAAAATCACTAATTCCTTACAACCGAAGGGGCTGTTGCTCTGGTCATGATCGACCAGGACAACAGCCCCTTTTTATATAAAGTATTTTTCTATATAATGGTTGTTATGAAGGAAGAACTTCACGCAAACGTCCTGTCTTCTCATACACATCCTGAAACAGACGGGAAGGTTGGTTTCGGACCGCCGGCTTGGCAGCCACAGTCTCATGTGGTCCAACGACAACGATATTATTTATGCTTCCCTTGATGACTGCTCCATCCTTAATGATTGCCCCTTCACCAATAATGGCATTCTCAATCAGCACTCCACGGCCAATGCGAACTCCAGGCATAATAACACTTTGCTTGATCTGGCTCATCTTACCGATTTCTACCCCATTAAAGACTACAGAACGTTGTAGACTACCTTCTTGGGAGCAGGATTCATTCACGAGAGAGTCCGTTGCTGGGTTCTGTACACGTGGTTTATGAACTGCAAGCTTAGTCCGGCGAACCCGACTATACATAGGCCAATGAGTCTTGTCTAACTTCATGCCATTGTCTTTTTGCAGAAGATCCATATGTGCTTCCCAGAGACTGCCGACTGTACCTACATCTCTCCAGTAACCCTTGAAACGGTAAGCGAATAAATCATCGTTCTGATCCAGCATGGTAGGAATTACGTCTTTACCAAAGTCATGGCTGGAATTAGGATTAGCTGCATCCCGCAACAAGTGCTCCTTCAGATAAGCCCACTCGAACAGGTAGATACCCATTGAAGCAAGATTACTTTTTGGTACTTTAGGTTTTTCCGCGAATTCGGAAATTTTCAGATCATCGTTTACGTTCATTACTCCAAAACGACTAGCCTCATCCCAAGGAACCTCCATTACGGAGATGGTTGCTTTTGCTCCTTTTTCAATATGATAATTCAGCATCTTACGGTAATTCATATGGTAAATATGGTCACCGGATAGAATGAGCACATGTTCTGGGTTGCGGCTATCAATAAAGTCAATGTTTTTATAAATCGCATCAGCAGTCCCTGTATAACTGTCTCTGCCTTCAACACCTGAAGGAAGCAGTGTGACACCTTTATCCTTTTGACTAACTAAGCCCCAAGGCTCACCTTCACCGATATGATTATGCAAAGAGTCAGCTTCGTATTGTGTCAGAACACCTACTGTATCAATGTTCGAATTTACACAGTTACTTAGCGGGAAATCAATAATTTTATACTGTCCACCGAAAGGGACTGCAGGCTTAGCCATACTGGAAGTCAAGGGAGCCAATCTGCGGCCTTCCCCTCCTGCCAATAACATGGCGATACAATCTTTTTTGTTGTTCATTTGTTATCCCTCCCATTATTTTGTCAATGCTTGTAATATAAACTTACGACAAGCGCTTGAAACGACATAGGTGAAATATATTGCTTTGTAAACAGAAAAATTACAATTAATATTTCTTTATCAGAAAATCTTTTCTTTTAACATCAAAACATTTTCAAAATGGTAATATTCGGGTAAGGTAATAGGTACAAGCACATTGAAAAAGGTGGTGTAGAATTGGCTGAAAAAGCAAAAATCGAGACCCTTCCGTCAGCTGCTGATATCTATCTGTTCCATGAGGGCACCAATTATCGCAGCTATTCTATGCTGGGTGCACACACTGCCGCTGAAGAAGGCGTTACCGGTGTGCGCTTTACCGTGTGGGCTCCTCATGCGACATATGTAGGACTAGCTGGTGATCATAATGATTGGGACGGAACACAGGGCGTGGACTCGTTATATAAGATACCCGATTCAGGATTTTGGAGTCGTTTTTTTCCGGGAATACAGCCGGGAACTTTTTACAAATACAGGATTCTTGCCTCAGATGGATCAAGTTTCCTTAAAGCGGATCCTTTTGCTTTTAAAGCTGAGGTTCGACCGGCAACGGCTTCGGTAGTAGCAGAACTGGATGGCTACCGCTGGGGAGATGCAGCATGGCGTCGGAAAAGCAAAGCTCCATATCAACAACCGATGAACATTTATGAAATGCACTTCGGTACCTGGCGTCAAAAAGAGGATGGTGAGTTCTATACCTACCGGGAAATGAGCGAGCTGTTAATTCCTTATTTGGTGGAGATGAACTATACACACGTGGAATTTATGCCGTTGGCAGAACATCCATATGATCTATCCTGGGGTTATCAAGGGACGGGGTATTTTGCGGCAACCAGCCGTTATGGCGAACCCCATGAGTTGATGTATTTGATCGATCAGCTGCATCAGGCAGGTATCGGTGTGATTTTAGATTGGGTTCCCGCTCACTTTGCCAAAGACGCACACGGATTACGTATGTTTGATGGAGCGCCACTTTATGAATATGCCGATCCAATGTTAGCTGAAAAACCAGGCTGGGGGACACTTTCGTTTGATTTCAGTAAGCCGGAGATTTCTTCATTTCTTATTTCTAATGCGCTGTTTTGGTTCGAGTATTATCATATCGACGGAATGCGTGTAGATGCGGTTACGAGTATGCTTCGATTAGATTTCGAAAAGCGGGATCATCAATATCGGCGGAATGTTAATGGTGGATTGGAGAATCTGGAGGCCATCAAATTTATCCAGAATCTGAACAAGGCTATCTTTCATTATTTCCCAAAAGCATTGATGATGGCGGAGGAGTCCAGTGCTTGGCCAGGGGTTACTGCACCAGTGCATGAAGGGGGCCTTGGCTTCAATTACAAATGGAATATGGGTTGGATGAATGATACGCTAGGCTACATAGAACATGATTTTGGTGGGCGCCCTTATCATCATAATTTACTTACGTTCCCAATATGTTATGCTTATGCCGAAAATTACGCATTGCCGCTATCGCATGATGAGGTTGTTCACGGCAAGAAGTCTTTGTTAGACAAAATGCCGGGTACTTATGAACAAAAGTTCGCAGGCCTCAGGCAGCTGCTGGGATATCAGATCTCTCATCCCGGTAAAAAGCTTCTGTTTATGGGTGGGGAATTCGGTCAGTTTATCGAGTGGAAGGATCAGGAGCAGCTGGACTGGCTGCTGTTGGATTATGAGAGCCATCGTCGTATGCTTGCCTACACGGCTGCACTTAATAAACTGTATCGCTCCGAAAAAGCGTTGTGGGAGCTGGATCATTCTCAAGAGGGTTATCAGTGGATTGATGCGGATGACAATGATCAAAGTGTGATTTCGTATATACGCCGAGGGAAGAAACCAGGAGATACGCTGCTTATAGTCATCAATTTTCAACCGGTAGAACGGCACAATTATCGTATAGGCGTGCCACGGGCCGGGACTTATGAGGAGCTCTTTAGCTCAGAAAATGAAGAGTATGGTGGCTCCGGATTGCACAATGTCCCTCAAAAGAGCGTTAAGCTGGAATGGCACAATCAGGTGAACAGCATAGAGCTGACTCTTCCGCCCCTTAGCTTTCTGGTGTTTAAAAAAACGTCACGAATGGGTAAGAATAAAGAGGCAAAAGAGTTATAGATCTAAGTACGAATAGAGAATCCGTACAGTTTAAGGGGGAAATAATCATGAAAGTTTTATTTGCCGCAGCTGAAGCCCATCCTTTTGTCAAAACGGGTGGTTTGGCCGATGTCATTGGAGCATTACCTAAAGCGCTGAAGGCTGCCGGGGTAGATGTACGAGTGATTTTGCCTAAATATCGTGGGATTCCTGACAAGTTCACCGCTCAAATGGAGCATTTAACGGAAGTGTATGTTCCAATTGGCTGGCGAAAGCAATACTGTGGAATTGAACGCATTATCTATGAGGGTATCCCCGTTTATTTTATCGACAACGAGTATTATTTTGGCCGTGATGGAATTTATGGTTATATGGACGATGGTGAACGGTTTGCGTTCTATAATCGTGCAGTGCTGGAGTGTCTGCCAGCCATTGATTTCCAGCCTGATGTACTGCATTGCCATGATTGGCACGCGGCCGTAATTCCAATGCTGCTACAGGGGCATTATCGCCACAATCCATTTTACAGTGAAATGCGGAGTGTATTTACAATACATAACCTGTTGTATCAGGGAGTGTTTCCTTATGAGGTACTTGGAGAGCTGTTAGGTCTGGATAGCAGCTATTTTGGTAGTGTGGAGTACTATGGTAATGTGAATTTCTTAAAAGGCGGGATTGTATTCAGTGATCGGGTCACGACCGTCAGTCCGACTTATTCAGAAGAAATTCGCACACCTTATTATGGTTACGGTTTGGATGGTTTGTTGAACGCACGGTCAGATGTTTTAAGTGGGATTGTGAATGGCATTGATACTAAAAGTTATAATCCAGCGACAGATTCGAGCCTTGTTACCCGTTATCGTTCTAATTTGACCAAGAAGACGGAGAACAAAGTAGCCTTGCAGGAAGAGCTGGGATTACCTGTGGATGCTAATATCCCAATGGTAGCCATGGTCACGCGTCTCGTGGACTCCAAAGGTTTAGACCTGCTTACCCGAGTGCTGGATGAGTTGCTATATCACGATGATATTCAATTTGTGCTGCTTGGAACAGGTGATGAATCCTACGAGCGTTGGTTCAAGGAAGCGGCATGGCGGTATCCGACCAAGCTGTCTTCACAGATCTTATTTAATGATGCACTCTCACGAAAAATATATGCTGCCAGCGATATCTTCCTTATGCCGTCTAAGTTTGAGCCCTGTGGCATCAGCCAGCTGCTCGCTTTACGGTATGGTAGCATACCCGTTGTCCGTGAGACAGGTGGCCTAAATGATACTGTGCACGCTTATAATGAAGAAACCGGTGAAGGCAATGGCTTTACGTTCAGCAATTATAATGCACACGATATGATGTTTACGCTACGCCGGGCGCTTTCTTTTTACAAGCAGCCTGAACATTGGAAAAAGATCACAAAAAATGCTTTCGCGGGAGATTATAGCTGGAATGTATCCGCTCAGCAGTACATGGATATCTACGATGATATAACCAGATAAAGTTTAACGAATTCTGTAATGGGTTAATAAGGGATTGCACCTGGGAGTATGGTAAATACTCTGGGAGCAGTCCTTTTTTTATGAAATTAGGAATAAACAGTCGAATGATTTAGCCAGTATAGGGGATAGTAAAAATGTATAAATTTAGCTTCAACGTGAATAAAAGTGATTTTTTAGCTGCGTATTATAGAATTCCCCTCATAGAAATCCATTAAAAGGAAGTTATTGTCACAATTATGCCTTTGCATATTCATGCGTTCTGATTTATAATAAGTCAGTCATTGGGTCAACTTAGATTTTTTCATATGAATAGGGGAGATATAGAAATGAACAAATGGGGTAAACTTAGTTTAGGAATGGTATTAGCGGTAGGTCTGCTTTCAGGCTGCGGTCAAAATAAAAATGATAATGATACCGCTGCTAGTGGTAATGCAAATTCCGGTGCAGTTACTAAAAAGCTGATTATGGGAACAAGTGCAGATTTTCCTCCGTACGAATTCCATAAAGTAGTGGACGGAAAAGATACCATCGTAGGTTTTGATATCGACATCGCTAAGGAAATTGCTGCCGACATGGGCGCTGAGCTTGAAGTTAAGGATCTGCCTTTTGATTCACTGCTTAACGAATTGTCCAGTGGACGCGTAGATATGGTAATTTCCGGCCTTAGCCCGACTGAAGAACGCAAAAAAGCGGTTGAACTTTCAGATATTTATTACAAAGCAGAACAAGCTATTGTAGTACGCGAAGCAGATAAAGATAAATACGCTACTATGGACGCGGTGAAGGGTACCAAAATTGGTGTACAGACAGGCTCTATTCAAGAAGAAATCGCCAAAGAGATTGAAGGCGCAAAGATCACCTCTCTTGGTAAAATCTCCGAGATCGTTCTGCAATTGCAATCAAACCGTATCGATACAGCAATTATTGAAGGACCTGTAGCCAAATCTTTTGTTAAGAATTTAGCGGGTCTTGTAATTACCGATGCTAAGCCTGAAGTAGAAGATGATGGATACGCAATTGGGATTAAAAAAGGCAATACAGAGCTTCTGGATAAAGTAAATGCCACACTTAAACGTCTAGAATCAGAAGGTAAGATTGATGAATATGTAGCGGCTGCCAGCGAGCTTGCTGAAAGCACGAAGTAAGGAATGTATATTGTTTTAGGTCTGCTGAAGTAAATTGTATGTGTATTACAGAAAATAGCGGAACTTTGCTATTTTCTATTTTTTTGGAGATAGGAGGATAAGATATTGGATATTACTTTATTTAGAATGGCTTATGATTATCGTGATCTTTTCTTGACTGGACTACAATATACCTTGCTACTTGCTGTTCTTGGTGTATTATTTGGCTTCATTCTTGGGATTATCGTCTCTCTACTACGCATGTCAAAATGGAGAGTGTTACGTTTCTTAGCCACAGCTTGGGTTGAATTTTTGCGGGGCACTCCAATGCTTGTGCAATTGTTTCTCATCCATTACGGGCTGGCGACATTTGGGATTGAGTTTACTCCGATTCAGTCCGGGGCGATTACACTCTCCATTAACAGTTCTGCTTATCTGGCAGAAATTTTTCGTGCCGGGATTCAGGGTGTCGATCGTGGACAAACGGAGGCCGCACGTTCACTTGGAATGAAACAAGGGATGACCATGCGTCATATTGTACTTCCTCAGGCACTTAAAAGTGTACTTCCGGCAATCGGTAATGAGTTCATTACCATTATCAAGGAATCATCGATTATTTCATTTATCGGAGTAACGGATTTGATGTTTCAAGCTCGTACAGTTACAACGATTTCGTATGATGGCATGACACCACTCGTGATTGCTGCATTTATGTATTTTGTTCTAACATTTACGCTTTCCAAGATCCTAGGTAGACTCGAAAGGAGGCTGAATACCGATGATCGCCGTTAAGAACCTGCAGAAGCATTACGGAAAGCTGGAGATTCTCAAAGGAATCGATTTGGAGATTAAAAAGGGTGAGGTTGTCGTTGTAATCGGGCCCAGTGGTTCGGGAAAAAGTACCTTTCTGCGCTGCTTGAATTTATTGGAGCAGCCTACAGGTGGCGAGATCACTTTTGAAGGGGAATCGATCACCTCAAAGAAGCATGATATCAATGCAACGCGTGAGAAGATGGGGATGGTTTTTCAGCAGTTCAACCTTTTTCCGCACAAAACCGTTCTGCAAAACATTACGCTCGCACCGATTAAAGTAAGAAAACAGCAGCAGGCTGTGGCCGATAAATTCGCAATGGAGCTCCTCAAGACTGTAGGGCTTGAAGATAAAAAGGATGTTTATCCAGCTCAATTGTCCGGTGGACAAAAGCAGCGGATCGCGATTGCTCGTGCATTAGCCATGCAGCCCCATGTGATGCTTTTTGATGAGCCTACCTCAGCGCTTGATCCGGAAATGGTAGGAGAGGTACTTGAGGTTATGAAAAAGCTTGCCGAAGACGGAATGACAATGGTTATTGTTACACATGAGATGGGCTTTGCCCGTGAAGTGGGTGACCGCATTCTGTTTATGGATGGCGGGTTCATCGTTGAACAGGGTACTCCTGAACAAGTATTCGGTAATCCTACACATGCTCGGACTAAGGATTTTTTAAGTAAAGTATTATAAAGAATTCGTCAAAACGGCCCTGGACAAGTATCCGGTGGCCGTTTTGTTATAGGGTCCTGAGGGTAATGTGGGAATATATCGCTGGGGGCTGAGTTCATTTATTTATGTAAACCATGTATAATAGATGGTCAGTCAATCAACAGGAAAAGGAGTACATACATAATGAGAGATGATCTACGCCGGATAGGCATTATTGATATTGGTTCGAACTCCATTCGTCTTGTAATTTATGATACAACGCGCGAAGGAGGCTATAAGATCATCAAGGAGTGTAAGTACTCCGCTCGCCTTAGTGAGAAGATTACAAAGGAGAATAGACTGGAACAAAAGGACATGGAAACGATAGTTCCGGTCTTGCGGCAGTTTAAGGAAATCTGCAACGCTTTTGCAGTGGAAACCATTCGGGCGGGTGCAACGGCAGCCATTCGTAATGCGGCTAACTCAAGTGAAATAATAAGCTTTTTGTCACAATCCTCTTCCATTCCGATTGAGGTGATCAGTGGCCACCAGGAGGCATATTATGGCTTCTTGGGTGTTATTAATGCCTTTAATGTAGAGGATGGTTATGTCATTGATATTGGTGGCGGGAGTACTGAAATCACTCTTTTTTGTGAGCGGCGTTATCAACACAGCATTTCTTTCCCGTTCGGGGCAGTAAATACCAACCTAATGTTCGGTCAAGGTGGGAATTGGAGCGATGAGCAGATTCACAAGCTGCAGACCTTTGTCCTGGGCAGACTGGTTGAGCATGATTGGCTAAATGCCAAAGCTGGACTTCCTTTATTCGGTTTAGGAGGGACGGTTCGTTCCTTAGGGAAGCTGGATCAGAAGACACGAGCATACTCATTGCCTAACTCCCATGGCTATACGATGACCAGTGAGACGATCGAGTACTTTATGAACACCCTACCTTCAATGCCTTACGAAAAACGTAAGGATTTAGATGGATTATCTAAGAGTCGGGCGGATATCATTGTATCCGGGTTGATTATTTTCCATACGGTGTATCAGTATATTGGGGCGAGTGAGGCGGTAATCAGCGGGGAAGGGCTCAGAGAAGGCTTGCTGCATGATCTGCTGGAGCCGGAGCAGCCAGTGCGTGATAGTGCATTGGAATATAGCTTAAACACGATCATTCGCTTTGATATTCATACTTCTAAACGGTATTTAGATCATATCAACAAGCTAGCACTCAGCCTGTTTGACGCATTTAAAGATGAATCGAATAGAGCAGAGCACGAGATGTTAATTTACGTGTCCATCATGCTGCATCGTACGGGAACGAATATTAACTATTACCAATCCAAAAGACATACTTTGTATTGGTTGATGAATTCACCAATTCGTGGACTTACCCACCGTCAGCTTATTCTTTGCGCTATGATTGCCTCATACAGCACAAAAAGCCGGAAGCAGAAATTGTCCCAACAACATAAGGACATTTTGCTGCCATCCGACGAAGAGTGGATTCATAAGCTCGGATCGCTTGTCCAGCTTAGCATTGCGCTGGACAGCACGGAGATTGGAATTGTAAGCGGCCTGAAGGCCAATCTGCACGGCAATACGCTTCATCTGGACTTAGAGGGCGCATCGTCACTGCTAATTGGCCTAGAGGACATTGAGAACGCGATAAAAGCATTTAAGAATGCTTGGGCGGTGAAGGTAAAACTCGGCTTCCCTTCCAACGTGTAACATCCATCGCAGCAAACTGGCTCCGGAAAGGGGCCTTTTTGTCGTCTGGTTGTTCGTAATATCCATTAGCCTGCAAGAAGCTGGCTTTAACATTATCTTTTAGAGACAACTCTAGAATTTTGACGATCTGTTTACGGATGCCGCTGTCTCTGACAGGACACATCAGCTCAATCCGGCGGGTTAGGTTTCTAGTCATCCAGTCGGCACTGGATAAATACACCTCAGGTTTGCCGCCATTTTCGAAATAATAGATCCGGGAGTGCTCCAGAAAACGGTCTACAATACTGCGTACGGTAATGTTTTCGCTTAAGCCCTCTATTCCCGGACGTAGGCAGCAAACCCCTCGCACGATTAAGTCAATGGAGACTCCGGCTTGGGCTGCGCTATATAAATCGTCGATCACTTGCTGATTAGAGAGCGAGTTCATCTTGGCGATTATGCGAGCGGGTCTGCCTGCCCGTGCATGTTCAGCTTCACGCATCATTAGCTTTTGCAGGGATAAGCTCATATTCGTCGGTGCAACAATGAAGGAATGCCAGTCAAAATTAGCCGAATATCCAGTCATTTGATTAAACAGCTCAGAAGCGTCCAGTCCGATATCGCTTTGGGCGGTGAATAGACTGAGATCCGTGTAGGCCTTGGCTGTACTGTCATTATAGTTTCCTGTGCCTACATGCACGTAACGGCGCAGTTCAGGGCCTTCCTGGCGGACAATCAAGGTCACTTTGGCATGCGTTTTGAGTCCGATCAAACCATAAACGACATGACAGCCTGATTTTTCAAGCTGGCGTGCCCAAGCGATATTCCGTTCCTCATCAAATCGAGCTTTTAACTCTACAACCACTGTAACTTGCTTACCAGACTCCGCAGCATTGGCTAGTGCAGTAATAAGTGGAGAATTTCCACTGACACGGTATAAGGTCATTTTAATCGCCATCACTTGCTCATCCTCTGAAGCTTGAATGATAAAGTCTGTCATTGCATCAAAAGACTCGTAAGGGTGGTAGACTAATACATCCCGTTCACGCAGCACCTCGAAGAAATCCTCATTTTCTTGAAATTCAGCAGGATAAACCGGCTCAATAGGTGGATAGTTCATGTAACCAAAACCTTTTAAGCTTCCGGCAAAATTACGAAGAAAGCCTAGATCGAGCGGACCTTCAATTTCAAATACGAAGTCCTCCAGCTCAAATTCCGCTTGCAGCTGCTCAAGAGCATAGGGATGGATACCTTTTTGTACTTCCAGACGGGCTGGCACCCCGCGACGACGCTTGCGAAGCTCTTTTTCGATCTCTTCCAGCAGATCCTCTGCACCTTCCTCATCGATCGTAAGATCTGAGTTACGAGTCAAACGAAACTCACTAACCGCAACAGGTTCGTAACCGCTGAATAAGGTTTGAATGTGATGGCGGATCACATCTTCAATAAATACAAATTGTCTTTTCTTACTATTAGAGCGGTGGGGAAGAGGGATACATCTTGGCAAATTAGAAGGAATTTGCAGGATAGCAAAATAAGGCTCCTCTTCAAGACCATTCTTACGAGTAAGAACAACAGCTAGGTAGATAAACTGGCTGTGCACGAGTGGAAACGGCCGGCTCTGATCAACAGCCATTGGCGTAAGTACAGGATAGATGATATCCCGGTAATACTGTTCTATGGACTGCTCTTGGGCATGGGTAAGATCCTCATAATCCACAAATACGATGCCTTCTTTATGCAAACTCCGCGAAATATCACGGAACGTCCGGTATTGATCGGCAATGATTTTGGTTACGCGTTTGATGAGGCGTTTATACAGCCCGGAAGGGGTGTAGCCTGTGAAATCTTTTTTAGTATAGCCCGCCCGGATCTGATCCTGAATTCCCGCCACACGAACGCTTATGAATTCATCCAGATTGCTCGAGACGATCGCCAGAAATCTGGCACGTTCCATTAAAGGGTTATCAGGGTCCTGCGCCTCCTTGAGTACGCGGCGGTTAAACTCGATCCAGCTCAAATCCCTATTGAGGTAAGCAGTGGCTGGACTGCTCTGATTGTTTTTAATCTCTTCTGTATTCATGGGACCTCCAAATATGCTTCGATGTCTATATCTCAAATCTATTTATCATATTCTATCATTTTACTATTGGATGAGGCACGAAATGTTAAATCTATGTAAAATCTCAAAGAATATTATTTAATTATCTTATATAATAGGATGTGATTGTCGCTTTTTAGTTAACATAATCAAAATTACGTTAACTTCTTAATGGACAAAAGACAATAATTAAACATGTTATTTCAGAATGGTAACAATTACATGCGCATAGGTTACAAAATTGTGATATATTAAGTCCTGTCAGTTTTACAAATGACAACAATACATCAGGACATCACACAAGATGTACATAAGTACAGGAAATGTACACGAGCGTATACGGAAGTCATACCGCTTACGCCCATCTAAAGAGGAGGCATTTATGAAGAACAAGTTCAGAACCATTAAAATCCTTGCTGCAGTTATGGGAATTAGTGCATTGCTGCACACCGCTCCTGCTTTTGCAGACAGCGTTCATATTGCAAAGGAAGGCAATACTTTCTATACTCTATCTCAGCAATACAATGTCGGTGTTAATGATTTAATGAAAGCTAATCCAAACGTTGCTGCTCTTAATATTTACGATGGACTTAAAATAACGATCCCAAGTAAAATGCAAGCAGAGTCTGTGGCTACGACAGAAACTCCAGTGCTTACACCAAGCCTGAATGTTACTCCAGAATCAAAAACAGTTGAAGCATGGGGCAAGTCCTTTAACTACGAGAAATCGATACAAGTTAAGGCTTCTGCTTATTCCTCAGCGGCTAGTGAGAATGGAGGCTGGGGTGCCGTTGATTATTTCGGGAACCCACTCAAGCTAGGAACCATCGCAGTTGATCCAAGTGTAATTCCTCTCGGAACAAAAGTATTGGTTACCGGACATTCACACGCAGGATTGCCTAAAGAAGCTTTTCTGGCTACTGCAACCGATATGGGAAGTGCCATTAAAGGTAACCGGATCGATATCTTTATCCCAGGCAGCCAAAGCTTTGTAGCCGATTTTGGTTATCAATATGTACAATTATACATTGTTAAATAGCTAGATAAAAATATAGAGATTTATTATAGAGATATGAAATGGGTTAAATAGGTTAAACAAGAAACGGAGGGAGTCCTTAGCGGCTGCCTCCGTTTCTTGTTTATTTATTTTTAGAGACCTGCAGCAATTGAGGAACGGTAACGAATGAATAGCCACGTTTACGCATAATCGTGATTACCTCAGGTAAAGCCTGAATCGTTCCGCGAAGATCACTACCCGGCCCACCTCCACCATGCTGAAGGATAATTGCTCCTTTTCCAGCATTAGCTAAGATGTTATTTCTAACTTGAGTTTTGGAAAGTCCCTTCCAGTCCAACGAATCCACATTCCAATTTACAAGCTTATAACCATGATTTTTTGCCCATCTCAACTGTTGCTCAGAGATATCTCCATAGGGTGGACGAATCAAGCGTGGTTTATATCCGGCTAAGGTTTGAATAATGTTCTCGGTCTCAATGATCTGTGATCTGAAATCATGCATCTTTAGCTTCACAAACTGAGGATGATCATAAGAGTGATTTCCAATAGCATGTCCTTCTCTAATCATCCTCTTCACTAGAGCGGGATGTTTCTCAGCTCGGCTTCCCACCACGAAGAAGGTTGCTTTGACATGATATTTCTTAAGAACATCTAGCAATTGGGGTGTAAACCTTGGGTCAGGCACATCATCAAAAGTTAAGGCGATGACTTTATTCCTAGGACCGCTGGTCTTAAAGGTCTCGGGATATTTGTGTAATAGCTGACTCAGAGACAAGCCCTTAGTGTTCTTATTGTTGCTGCTCGTTGAATTATTTGTAGTAGAAGTTCCCGCAGATATCGCCTTGTCTTCGTCAGTGGTTTGCGTACTTTTAATTTGATCCTGTGAGGATTTCTGACTCTGAGCTGGGGCTGAAGCAACCTCTGCTGAAGAGGTTGGAAATAGCAGGACAATGATTGATCCTAATACTACTAGCAGTTTCTGGACTCTCCGTTGATCATACATCCCCATATGCCTCCTTTACTACCTGATCATCACCATATTCTTCATTGTTATCTCCATTGAAGGATGAATTTATGCCGTTTCTTCAAGGGCTCTGGTAAAGATTTCTTGCACACCCTAATGCGTGTATACTAAATAGAACGGGATATTCCCGGGCCAATTATAGACAGGTGGAAGGATGGGGACAAGGATGTCAGAATTGTTTGCACCTTATGAATTGAAGGGTTTAACACTGAAAAATCGTATTGTTATGCCGCCTATGTGCCAGTATTCGGTGGATAAAGAGGATGGCATTCCCAATGATTGGCATTTTGTTCATTATGTAAGCCGTGCTATTGGAGGTACTGGTCTAATTATTGTTGAGATGACTGGAGTCCATCCGGACGGTAGAATAACGAACCGGGATACAGGGATTTGGAGTGATACACATATAGAGGCTTATCGTAAGCTCACAGATAGTGTACATGCCTATGGGGCAAAAATAGCCATTCAACTAGGTCATGCTGGACGTAAAGCAGTCGATGCTGAACCGCCGGTAGCCCCTTCTGCAATTCCATTTGATGTTCGTTCTAAGCAGCCACAGGCGCTTTCTAAGGAAGGCATCCTTGAGATGATAGAAGCCTTTCGTGCTGCCGCTCGTCGAGCTGTAGAGGCAGGATTTGATACTGTGGAGATTCATGGTGCGCATGGCTACTTAATTCACCAGTTTCATTCACCTCTGACCAACATCAGATTGGATGAATATGGACAAGATCCAGCACTTTTTGGAGTACAAGTAGTTGCAGCAATCCGAGAAGTAGTGCCAGTAGATATGCCCTTGATCATGAGGGTTTCCGCGAAAGAATATGTGGATGGTGGATATGATGCTGACTATGCCCTGGCGTTTTGCCGCCGATATAAGGATGCTGGAGTGGATATGTTCCATGTGTCTTCAGGTGGTGAAGGTCCCATTGGCTCTAATGGTGGACCTAATGCGGGCCCAGCCTACCAAGCAGATCTGGCAGAATATATTCGCAGTGGATTACAAGTGCCAGTAATTGCGGTAGGACGGCTTGAAGCCTATTCTGAGGCACAGTCCATCATTGCAGAAAAAAGGGCGGAGCTTGTAGCTATTGGCCGTGGGATGTTAAGTGATCCTTATTGGGCTTTACATGCTGAAGAAGCGCTTGGTGGCGTACATGATGTACCTAAACCTTATGAACGTGGGATTTGGAAAAGAGGCTAGGCCATTTTCGGTGTGAAGTTTGTCACAGATTTTATGCTCCTTCTAAGGCAATCTTAATAAAGATAAAATTTGAAGGAGCTTGATAACGTGGGGACGGTTCTAAGTAACGAACGGCTGACAGATGGTGTGTATCACCTTAAGGTAGAGACGAATAGTGGCGGAGCAATGGGTCAATTCTACATGTTACGGGCATGGGGAGCTTACCCCATCCTATCCAGACCCTTAAGTATACATGAAGTACACGAGGATAGTGTTGAATTTCTGTATCACGTAGTTGGGGAAGGTACGGAGATATTCTCACGACTGGGTTCAGGTGATTCGGTAGCGCTTGAGGGCCCTTTTGGAAATGGATTTCCACAGGTCGAAGGGAAGGTTGCACTCATCGGCGGTGGGATCGGAATTGCACCGCTTTATTATTGTGCGAAGCAGCATCCGGGGAGTGATATTTTTTTGGGCTTTAGCCGTGAAGCTTACCGGACAGAAGCGTTTCGCCCACTTGCAAGTGAGCTTGTAGTCGATGTTGGCGGTTTAATTTTGGATAGTGTGGATTTCAGCCAATATGATCATGTCTTTGTCTGCGGCCCACACCCTATGCTTAAAGCTGCTCAACGTAAAGGCATTGCTGCTGAAGAAGCAGGCAGTAGAACGAAAGTATACCTTTCTCTAGAGAACCGAATGGCTTGTGGGATTGGAGCCTGTCTGGTCTGCAGTGTATCCTGCCGTGATGGTCAAAAGAAGGCCTGTGCAGACGGACCTGTGTTTCTTTCTGAGGAGGTGCTTTTCCATGACTAAGTTGAACACAACAATTGCTGGCGTTCATTTTAAAAATCCAATTATAATGGCCTCTGGAACGTTTGGTTTTGGCCGTGAATATGGCAAGCTGTATGATGTGTCTCTGCTGGGCGGAATCTCTGGCAAGGGGTTAACCCTCAATCCGAAAGCGGGGAATCCCGGCACTCGTGTATACGAGACAGCTTCTGGTATGCTGAATAGTGTGGGACTCGAGAATCCGGGTGTAGCTGCATTTTTAGATAAAGAATGCCCTTATTGGGAAACACTCGACACCGCTCGTTTGGTCAACCTGGGTGGAGGCACACTTGAAGATTATGTTCTTGGAGCTGAGATGATTCAGCGGGATGCAGATGCTCGTGCGAGTGCAGGTAAGATAGCAGTAGACATGATTGAATTGAATATTTCTTGTCCAAATGTTAAAGAGGGCGGCATTGCGTTTGGGATCCAAACTTCAGAAGCTCAAAAAGTAGTACAGGCTGTTAGACGCGCAACTAAACTGCCCCTCGCTGTAAAGCTGTCGCCGGGAGCCGAAAATATCGTTGAAATGGCACAAATGTGTCAGGAGGAGGGTGCAGACGCTGTCTCGCTCATCAACACTATCTCAGGAATGAAGATTGATGTCCGGCGCAGAAGCAGTGTATTCAATAACTTATATGCTGGATTGTCTGGACCTGCGATTAAGCCTGTCGCTCTGCGTATGGTGCATCAAGTCGCACAAAACGTAACGATTCCCGTGATCGGAATGGGTGGCATCACTTCAGCAACGGATATCATCGAGTTTATTATGGCAGGTGCTGCAGTTATCCAAGTGGGAACTTATAATTTCATGAACTTGCGTGCAGGTAGTCAGCTAGTTGCAGAGCTTGAGCAATTTATGGTTGAAGAAAATATTCAATCACTAGAGGAAATACGGGGCATTATATAAAGTGAAGTAGTGAGGGGAATACTAATGACTACTAACCAGATTGATCCTGAGGATATTGAGCTGAAGGCGACGGCTGTCGGACGTGATCTCTTGCTCTTAATTAGTGGAGGTGTTCGGCATATTGGTGCGACGAGTACTGCTTATCTGGAGGGGGAGCAGGTTAAAGTACTGACTTCAGCGGTTCCTCATCATAAAGAGCACACGATAAGCGAGCCCATTGCGATCAGAGTAGCTGAAGCGCTGAACAAGACGGTCACAGTAGTGATGGGGATTCATTACGACAATCTCACGAAAGAAGGTATTATGGAAGTCGTGGAAATTGTGAATTTAAAAGTAAATCAATATTTAGCGCAACAAATATGAAACGGTAGTGGCAATTCTACGTAAAAGATAGCATGTGAGGAATTAAATTATCTTTTGGAGGAATGAAACCATGTCTATATTTAAAAGATTGCGCGATTTAACCATGTCTAATGTGAACGCGATTATTGACAAAGCAGAAGACCCGATTAAAATGACAGATCAATACATTCGTGATATGACCGAAGATTTAGAAGATGCAGAAAAAGCTGTAGCGGCGCAAATCGCCATTGAGAAGAAATTCAAACAGCTGTATGAAGAACAAGAAGCGCTTGTTAACAAACGTACCCAACAGGCTCATGCAGCAGCTCAAGCGGGTAATGTTGACCTTGCTCGCCGCGCTCTGGAAGAGAAAAATGCTGCTGAAGCTAAACTGGTAGAATACAAAGCCAGCTTTGATCAGAACAAAGCCTCTGCGGATAACCTTCGTGGCAAGCTTGAAGAGATGCGCAAACAGCTTACCCAAATGAAGAACAAACGTGAGACATTGGTTGCACGTTATAATGCTGCCAAAGCTCAAACCGAGATCAACAAGGCAATGAGCGGATTTAGTTCCGATTCAGCGTCTGCAGGACTCAAACGTATGGAAGATAAAATGCTGCAAGCAGAAGCTCAGGCTGAAGCCAGCAATGAGATGAGTTCAGGCAATAAATCTCTGGATGATGAATTCGAGAAGCTGAACAAAGATCAAGCGGTTGAAGATGAACTGGCGGCTCTGATGAAACAATACGAGAAGCAATAACATTTGATCTTTAGCCGGTTCACGGCTGGTGTTCACAGGCGAAGGGGAGACAGAAATTCGTTTCTTCTTCGCTTTATCTATGCTTATGAAAGGCATGCAAAATGATTAAGCGGGGGCTATAGAATGGATCTCCATATTCTGGTGTCCATGGTCGTGTGGACGGTGAGCGGCGCTGTGTTGCTGTTTGTACTGATGTATATAGATTCACTTTTTACTCGTTATAACGATATAGAAGAGTTAAAGGCTGGAAATATGGCGGTGACTACACGGTTTGTAATGAAGCTTTTAGCTCAGGCCTTCATTTTATCTTCATCGATAGCGGCTTCTAATAGTTTGTTAGATGCGTTGCTAATTTCGTTGGTATCATTTTTGCTTTTGTTAATTTTAGAAAGAACAGTTCGACTTCTACTAGCAAATTGGGGGAAGCTGGATCTGGATCATGGTACACAGCTTGGTAAAATCGGATATGGCCTGCTATCAGGTTCACTGCAAATTACGGGTGCTTTAATTATTACTGCCTTTATGTAGGAGGAACGATCAAGTTGAGTATGTGGAAACGTATAGGTAACCTTTTCTCTAAGCCAGCGCCTCAGGAAGTTCAAAAAAGTATGCTTAATTTGTCTCCCGGAGACATTTGTGAAGTATCACTTGTCACCTATGAAGTTACTGGCCGGACACATAATCGGGGCCGTAATGCTGTTGTTCTGACCCTTAGAGATGGAAGCCAGATAGCTTATCTTCATATAGAAGAGCGGGAACAGCTGCAATATGGATTGTACAGACCAATCGATGGGCGGTTAGATAATCCTGCTGAGGTTCCAGCAACGCTTGAGCTCGATGGCTATACATTTTTCCTGGAGGAAGAATATGAAGGTTTTGTTGCTGTTGCAGGTCAAACTCCATTTATGAACGGTGGAGAGCAGCATGTGTGGCAATATCAATCAGATGATTCACGTCTACTGCGTGTAGAGTGGCAACATGGACGGTTTATGCTTTATGAAGGGGAGAAAATAATCCCTGGGGATGTAAAGGTAATTAGAGCATCCTAGACTAGTAGAGAAGTAACGGATCACTATACCGGAAAAAATATTGTAGAAAAGGCTGCTGCCCATAAACATGGATGGTGGCCTTTTGTGTTTATAATTTTACTTCAAGAGGTCTCATGTTAAAATAATACCTATTACTGCAAACATCGACGTTTCAGAGCGGAGGTCTTTATGAAGGATAATAAATTTCAGCGTGAAGCGCTGCAAGTAAAAGAAGCTCAGGCCAAAATAATCAAATATGCCAATCCGCTAGAATCAGAAGACGTATCGCTGGATGAGTGTTGTGGACGTTATTTGGCTGAAAAAGTGATCGCTCCACACCCATTTCCTGCGTTTAATCGTTCGAGTATGGATGGATATGCGATTATCGCGGGGGATACCCGTAACTGTGTTAATGGACAAGTGGTATGGTTAGAAATTGTGGATAATATTCCGTGTGGCGCAGTGCCTGCGGTAGATATAACTCCGGGAACAGCCGCAAGAATTATGACGGGTGCACAAGTACCGGTAGGGGCAGATGCTGTGGTGATGCTGGAGGTCACGGAGAGACGTGAAGAGGAAGGAAAGACTTACGTTGGTATTCGAAAAAAACTAGAAGCAAACAGCAATATCACACCTCAAGGTTTCGAATTAAGCCAAGGTGATCTTGTATTGCCTACAGGAAGGTTAATCTCTGCGGGGGATATAGCTGTTCTTGCAGCGTTTGGATTACATACCGTGAAAGTCTATCGTCGTCCCAAGGTAGCCATCTTTGCCACAGGAACAGAGCTGCTGGAAGTGCATGAGCCGCTGGAGCCTGGCAAAATCCGCAATAGTAACTCCCCTATGCTAGAAGCTTTAGTTAAAGAAACAGGGGGTGTTCCAGTAATGTTAGGCGCTATTGTGGATGATCTGGAGCTGGCTAGAAGTAAAGTACAGATGGCGCTGGAAACTTATGATTTTGTGATTACAACGGGTGGCGTTTCTGTGGGGGATTATGATATCATGGGCGACTTGGTTCGCGAACAAAGTGGTAATATGTTGTTCAACAAAGTGACGATGCGTCCGGGAAGCGTAACTACTGCTGCGGTTAGAGGGGGTAAGCTGCTGTTAGCTTTATCCGGGAATCCGGGGGCTTGTTTCGTTGGGTTTCAACTGTTTGCACGTCCTGTGATTTCACTGATGCAAAGTGCTTCTCAGCCTTTTTTACCGGAATGGAGCGCTACACTCGGTACAGATTATAAAAGAGTGAATAATTTTACTAGATTTGTGCGAGCTCGGTTAGAAATTAAAGACGGCAGCCTGTTTGCTTATCCGGCACTCATTGATGAATCTTCCGTAACGGTCACGATCAAGGATAGCGACTGTTTGATAGTTGTACCCCCAGAAGAAAAAGGGCTATCTGCCGGAGATAAGGTAACAGTGATCAAACTGCCAGGGGAGATTCGGGGCTAGATGTGGAGGGTACTCTGGCCATCGATGATTAAAAGGTATTTGATATCCACGCACGCACAGAAATCGCCATATAATTGCTAAGCCAACGTTATTATTTCCAACATTTCAACATATGAAAAATTCACAATAGATAAACAAAAAACAGTTTTCGTGCTAACCCAATAGTCGCTTACAACCGGTTTAAAGGGAGATTTTACCCCAGAAACTAGAATAAGAAAACCCACTTGCGTACCGTAAGTGGGTTTTTAGTGCAACAATAAAAGGGTTAGGGGTGCCCGCCGGTTGTACTTAAATTTGAAAAAAAGCGAGAATGAAATGTCCGGGTAGGCGACACTATCATAGCAATTCTCCTATCGGAAGAGTCGCTGCTCTGCTGGTTGAAGTTATTAGCCTGCACCACTGCCGAGATTAATCCCCCGCGGATGCTTAAGGACCCAGATGATCTTATTTGTTTATTTATCACCTTTTAAGCGGGGGTTCGGACCTCAGCGTCGCTATTTCATAGAATGGAGCTCATATTTACGTATTTCAGGCCAATAGCGACCTTGGGGTCCGTTAGCCACCCAAATGTGAGATAATCCTGCATTTAAGGTCCGCTGAGACCGATAACAACTCTGCACTAGCGAAGAGCGGCTACTCATCCGAAGTATAAGCTCCCCTTGGTGATGATTAATTATCGGCACGCCGCTCGATCGCCTCAGACATCGTTTTATCCGTTAAATGAGCGTAGATCTCAGTTGTTTCGGTGGATGCGTGCCCGAGCTGTTCCTTCGTTTTATAAATATCATTTTGCAGATAATAATCTGTTGCAAAAGAATGACGCAGCTTATGAACCGTAAGATACGGTTTACCAAAGCGTTTAGCGTACTTAATAATCATTTCTTGAATTGCACGTTTGGTCATACGTTTGCCTTCTTGACGCCCGTTAGGGAGAGAGATAAACAAGGCTTTTTCTCTCTTGGGTGTTTTGTAGCGGGATTGGCGTAAGCTAAGATAAAGGGCTAGATCATCTTTAGCTTGCTCTCGAAAATAGACAGGTGTCTTAAACGTTTCGTCGTTATTCCCTTTGCGGGTGACATAGAGCAGCTTGTTGTTAACATCCAAATCGTCTACGTTTAGATTAACTACTTCAGATACACGCAGGCCAGAGTTCAGAATCAAGCTGGCAATACAGGCGTCGCGCTCATGATTTAATTGAAACGAATAATAAGCCTGTTTGTTGCCTTCCACATCCCGTCCATAACCTTCATAAATGTACCCCACAAACTCCAGTAATTCCTCATCTTCCAAAATCTTACCCTTTAACTTAGCGGCAGTATCCTTTGGCTTATGTGTTCGTTTGACCTCAACCTTAGCCATAATGTTGCGTTTAAGCAATGGATAAAAGTTCTCATCCTCGGCGATTTGACTTAAATAATGAAATAAGGAGCGTAATGCAGATAACTTACGGGATACAGTAACTCGAGTGTTCGTTCCCTCGGCGCGGGTAGTTAGATGCAACCGGTATCCGACAATACTGTCCATATGTAGGGTTTCCAATTCTAGAAGTGTGATCTCGGTATTTGAGCCGGCTTGAGATAAGCCCTCCGCACGCAACCAGCCGAAAAAAGATTCATAATCCCGGATATACTCCAGCAGTGTGGAAGGGGAGAGATCAGGGCGTTTATAATCAATAAACTGCTGAACGAACCAGGGCATGAGGGGTAGCTTTTGATCAAGTTTTTTACGGTCATCGTTCTTTTGAACGCTCATGTGATTCACCTTTTTCCATAGATTGCATAAAATCTCTTCCTTCTATCTTAACATGTTTTGTCCCGGATTGGACTTCGAATGAAGGGGAAACTAGGTCCGAGCCTTGCTCCTGATGCCGCTAAGCTTTATGATGTGAAGTAAACATAAATGTCAGAGGTGCACATAATGAAACTTGAAATTGAGCTGGTTCCCAAAGAACGTAAGCATACTATAAGCAGATTAATGCAGTTCTACCTATATGATTTCACCCGTTATTTAGAATTTGATGTCAATCAAGACGGGGTATTTCCGGCCTATCCGGGACTAGAAGCTTATTGGAGTAGCGGAAATAATAAATTCGCATATTTGTTTAAGGTGGACGGGCATATTGCTGGTTTTGCTTTGGTGGACAGGTTATTGCGTAATCCTGAAGGCCAGTTTTATATGACTGAGTTTTTTGTGATGCAAAAATACCGCCGAAGTGGTGTAGGTACATGGGCTGCGCATAAGCTCTTTGATATGTACTCTGGGGAATGGAAGGTTTCACAAGTCCGTGCGAATATACCTGCTCGTGATTTCTGGCATAAAGTGATCGGGGACTATACCCATGGAGAGTTTCAAGAGCGCTTTAATCCACAGCAAGGCAACCCCAGCCAATACTTCAACACATTAACTATTAATAGGATTAAGAAATAAAAACCGTTATATTGCTGGTTTCTTTTAGCTATGGAGCTTGCTACTAACGGCAAATGGATTGAAAAAGGGGCTAAGCGAGTGAGCGCTAGACAGTAGAGAATGACAAAGAGAGCGTCAAGACGGAAGGTCAGGAAATTGTGATTTTTTATAAAACTGGCTAGCTATTAAGAACATATACGAATTGTGATGTAGGGAGCATCTTATGCTCTCTATTGTAGTTAACATAACATTTATTATGTCAACCTATTAAACCATTCACCATAAAAAAGGTCGTTGGTTTATTTTTTGTGTTCAAAATACCCAGTCAGTGAGGGCAATATTGCATATCTTATGATGTACTCAATTACAAAGGAGGAGTCAACAATGGGCGAATTTGCAGGAGGATACGGTGGTTTCACTTCCACAGGAGCTATTCTGGTTCTGTTTATCCTGTTGGTTATCATTACTAAAACCCTCTGTCTGTAATCCTTTAACTTCACAAATTAAAGGTTCCGTCAGTCTAAATGACTGGCGGATTTTTTATGTCCGATATGTACATTGGGGGAGGAGAATACATGTGACTAAGGAGATTGACATAAAATAATTCAAAATATATATTAAACAATGTTCAAATATTAAACGGTGTTCAATCCACAAGGAGACGAATTTATGACTAAAGAACAACGAAAAGTACGTGAGCGTGAAGAAATGAGAAATCTGATCCTGCAAAATGCAGCTTTATTGATTGCCGAAGAGGGAATAGAGAAGCTGTCTATCCGAAAAATCGCTGAGAAAATCGAATATTCACCGGGAATTATTTATCATTATTTTAAAGGCAAAGAAGAGATTATCGAGAACTATTTGCAACAAAAATATACGGATATGCTTTCTGAGCTTCAGTCTGTGCAACAAGAGGTACAGCAGGAATTACCTCCAGATACACTTTTAAAACGATCATTGGAGAAGTTCATCAGGATGTCTCTTTCTATGGGTGTAGAATACCGGAATGTCATGCTAAACGATGCACCGGCTGTTCTTAGTTACACGGCTGTTCTATTTAGAGGAGCTGCACAGGAACGTAAAGCGATAGGGATGCTCTGCCAGGGCCTGCTCAGATTTGAAGCACAAAAAAACCGTGAAGAAGCTTTCGTAGAACTCACAGCTCAGGTGATATGGAGTGCAGCGTTCGGTTTAATTATGCGGTTGCTTGTCGAAAAGGATCTGCCTAATGATCAGGTCGAAGCTCTGATTTCATGTCATTTGGATTCAATGGTTGCTATTGCCTCGAGGTGAAATCTAAATATTTTCATGGAGGAAGGGGAGGGTGTTATAAAACATATAAGGAAAGTCGTAGTGCTGTCGGTGTTGATTTCGGTTATTGCAGTGTTTGCAACAGCGGTTGGGTTGTTTTCAGATGGGATAAGTGATGGAACAAAATATACTTTCACGTCAATATGGGGCGAGGATGTAAAGCTTCAGGGGTCAGGAGTGTACAGCCATGATTCTGTCTCTGCGGCGGCACAAGCTAAAGCACAGGATGGAGTTACATTATTTCTTGCCATACCTTTACTGCTCAGTTCGCTCATCATGACAATTAAAGGCTCGATAAAGGGGAGGATGCTCCTTACGGGCACTTTGGGGTACTTTTTATATACTTACGCATCCTACAGCTTTCTGACGATGTACAATTCATTGTTTTTAGTTTATGTGCTGTTGTTTTCTTTAAGTTTTTTTGCATTCATCCTAGCCTTATTTTCCTTTGATAAAGAATCCATACATACTTACTTTAAAAACAGTTTACCTTCTAAAGGAATCGGCTTTTCCCTAATGGTTATTGCTTTTATGATTTTATTGCTCTGGCTAGGGAAAATACTGAATTCACTACTGGGGGGAACACCGCCACAAGGGCTAGAGCACTATAGTACATTGGTAATTCAAGTTTTGGATCTTGCGATCTTAGTCCCATTAGCAATTGTAACGGGGATTATGGTCATTCGTAGACAACCTTTTGGGTACCTACTGGCAACTGTCGTTGTTTTTAAAGGAGTTACATTACTGCTAGCAATTACGGCAATGCTGGTGGCAATGATCTATAGAGGTGTGGCTGTGTCTATAGCCGAGTGTGTAATTTTTCCGACGATGACTGTAGCTATTGCTGCTTGTATGGTTATTTTGTTAAAGCATGTACGTGAACCCTTAAGATAATAAGTGACCAGCAAGCGGCAGGGAGTGATTAGAATGAAGACAATAATTATGTATACCTCGAAATATGGGTGTGCGGAAAAAGCGGCTTATTTATTAAAATCTCAACTGGGCGAAGAAACCGAAGTAGTTAATTTGATGCATGTTAAAGAGCTGACACTAGAACGATATGATACGGTCATCTTGGGAGGATCTATTTATTATGGAAAAATCCAAAAACAAATGACTGATTTTACAACAAAATATCAAAATGAACTAGGGAAAAAACGAGTAGGATTGTTTGTTTGTGCAGGAGCAACAGGTGAACAGGCCTCACAAGAATTGAAATCTGCGTTTCCAGAAGTGTTATATGACCAATCGGTGACGAAAGAAGTTTTTGGAGATGAGATCTATGAAGAGAAGCTAACTTTGCTAGACCGGTTTGTACTGCGGATGGTAAAAGGAAAAAATAAGAACGTAAATGGGTTATCAAAAGAGACGATCGAGCGTTTTGCTCTTGCTATGAAAAGGTTGTGAAAGTGAGTGGACGATCGAGCTTCTGAACGCACTTCGGATTATAGTTAACATAATTATTATTATGTTAACTATAATTTTGACAATCAAAAAAAGTAGTCCTTCTTGTGAGAAGAGAGTAACTTCCTCGTATTGAGTCTCTGTTCATCGAAACATGAAAAAACCCTACAGAATCGTGCAGATAAAGTCGGGAAGATAAAAATCATCTCTGATAACCTTATAATTAACGAGGGGAGGCAACGTCATGGATACGCTGGTACAACTGAACAAAGCAATAAGCTATATTGAGGAGAACCTAACAAATCCCATTGATTATCAGGAGGTTGTGAAAATAGCCTGCTGTTCGGAATATCATTTTACTCGTATGTTCTCCTTCCTAGCAGGCATTACTCTGTCGGAATACATCCGGCGTCGACGTCTAACTTTGGCAGCACTCGAGCTTTCACAAAGTAATATCAAAATTATCGATGCTGCTCTGAAGTATGGTTATAATTCGCCGGATTCCTTTTCTAGGGCTTTCCATAGCATGCATGGGGTTAGTCCTTCGGAAGCTCGGGTCCATGGACATTCCCTTAAGGCATTCCCTCGGATGTCGTTTCAGTTGACTATCAAAGGAGGAAATGAAATGAATTACCGGATTGAAAACAAAGAGTCTTTTCGCATCGTGGGTATAAAAAAACGGGTTCCAATCATTTTCCAAGGGGTTAATCCGGAGATTGCATCGATGTATGAAGGGTTGACGCCGGAAATGATTGATGAGATGAAGAGATTTTCTGATGTTGAGCCCTCAGGATTTATAAGCGCCTCTACAAATTTCTCTGAAGGACGTATGGAGGAAAAAGGAGAGTTCGATCATTATATTGGCGTTGCCACTACGAAAGACGCATGGAATGGCTTGGATCAGCTGGAAGTGGCGGCCTCTATGTGGGCTGTATTCACAGTCGTCGGCTCTTTTCCGAGTGCGCTACAAGAGATCTGGGGGCGAATATATTCGGAATGGGCTCCGTCATCGGGATATGAGCTAATTAAAGGGCCTGAAATTCTATGGAATGAGCACAAAGATATCACATCGCCAAATTTTAAAAGTGAAATATGGGTGCCTATCACTAAGAAATAAAAGAGTTTGGTTGGACTATTGAAACTGAGCGCTGAATATCCTTTCACAACGAAGCTGCCGCGAAAAATCATTCCGGCAGCTTCGTCAAGCTATAGGCAGGATATTTCGAAAATATTGTAGAAGTACAATTGGTGAATTGAATGATTTTTAGAATGTAGTAGATTTCAATTTTTATGACTCAGACGAAGATTGAATTAATGAATCCTTCTATTTTAAAGGAGTCCCTTATGACGAACGAGAAGCTTTTGGACTTACTAGGCAGGTACGATATCCAACAGCCTGAGATTATTTTCTTAAGGCATAACGAGAACAGAACCTATCGTGTTAATGACAGAACGGGAAAATCATATTTACTCCGCATTCATGAACCTTTTATAGAGGACATGAAAGGTCTGCAACATACATACAGCGGCATTCTTGGAGAATTGCAAATGCTTGAGAAGCTGGGAAGCTGGAGCACCAACGAAATACAGACTCCCGTAAGAAACAATGAGGGTGAACTTATTACGATCATTGAATACGAAGGTGAACTGCTAAACTGCTCCGTCCTCACCTGGTTGGATGGAAGAGACATGAATATGAATGATGTTAACAATCTTGAACTGGTAAAAGAACTGGGATCTCAAATAGCAGAACTGCATACTTTTTTTCGGCAGTACGAACATTCAGGTATGGAGATTCGCCCGAGTCAAGGCAAAGCTTATAATGAACGGATGATCCGTGTGATTCATTCGGGTGTGAAAAAGAATTTATTTACGCCTTCTGAGGCTAATGTCATTGAACAAACGCTGCAATTGATCAACTTCCGGTTAGATGACCATGGCGGGGAGGCTGGCCCGGACCTTATTCATGGGGATTTGTGTATGGGTAATATCATCATCACAACCGAAGGAAAGGTGCGCTTCATCGATTTTGGCTTTTTCGGAAAAGGTTATGCTTTACTTGATGTAGCCATGGGAGCTATGATGCTACCAACCGATCGAAGAGATACTTTCCTAAAGGGGTATTACAAAGAGTGTGAAAATACAGCGAATGATCTACTGCAGTTGGAAGGGTTAATGTTGGTCGCTATTATTGGGTATTACGTGTTCCAAATAGAGAATGTACATGTTCATGACTGGATGCGTGAAAGAATGCCCAAATTATGCGCTGAGTATTGTCGCCCCTTCCTCAATGGTGAAAGTATATTTTATAAAATATGAAATGGAACGTTCAGGGTTGAACTAACGAGGACTGGTATGTTTGATAAAAATTGATTATAACCGTTTATCACCAAACGTGTTATCAAAAAAAAAGTAAAATAATACTGTTAAGCGCGATGGCTGTCGATTAGCATTTATTTCGATTATATTCTAACAAGGAATGAAAGGGGGAATGGTATTGATTGAACATAGCAATCTTGAAGAATTTCAAGATCCGGTAAATTACGATCTTGAATTTGACGATGAAATGGACAAATATCAGTTCTATCTTGAGCTTGCCAGATCGAGTTCTGGGGAAGTGTTAGAACTTGCTTGTGGTACAGGCTTAACAACGATCCCCCTCTCGAAAGCCGGTATAACAATGACCGGTGTAGATATCTCTTCAGCGATGATTGCGTATGCGCGGTTGAAGGCGAAAGGGCTGACTGTAACTTTTATGGAAGGTGATGCCCGTACCTTCGAATCGGACAAGCGATTTTCGATGATTTATTTGACTGGTAATGCTTTTCAGGCATTTTTAAGTGATCAAGATCAAAGCGATTTGCTCACGACCGTTCACAAACATTTACAACCTCATGGAATCTTTGCATTTGAGACCCGAAATCCGGAGGGAACGGATTTATCTGATCAAGAGGAGACAGAATGGGGATCATTTATTGATAAGGATGGAAATAACGTCAAGGTATCAGGCACCCAATGTTACGATGCTGGCCAGCATATCATGCATTGGGTCACGATGCGTGATTGGGGGTATAAGCGAACGACCTCCCGAATTGCTTGTCGGTTCACGGATCCGAATACGCTACATGCTTTATTAACTCGTCACGGCTTTTGCGTCGAACATCAATATGCTGACTGGGATAAAACGCCGTTTTCTCTGTCATCTTCATCTATCATTAGTGTTTGTAGGAAATGTTAGTCGAAACGTAATGCATTGCGATAGAACCCCCCCTCAGATTGAGGGGGATTTTTCGCATCCTTTTCGCATTAAGAATTCAATCGGTCCGCGGGCCATTCGTTTTCTGCTCAATAAATAAAAAAGAAGTCGACCCTCTCGTTGGTCGGCTTCTAATTGTTCTATTGCGCGGTCAGGATTTGTGGTCCTTCAGCGGTGATGGCGATCGTATGCTCGTATTGGGCGGCGAGCTTGCGGTCCAGCGTCCGGGCGGTCCAGCCGTCCTGGTCAATTGTCATGTTGTAGGTGCCTTCAGTGATCATGGGCTCGATCGTGAATACCATGCCTTCCTTGATGCGGGGGCCTTTGCCGGGCTTGCCGACATGCATATAGGTCGGCTCCTCGTGAAGGTCACGACCGATGCCATGAGCGAGAAGGTCGCGCACGACACCGAAGTTGTTCGATTCGGCATGCCGCTGGATTGCGCTCGTCACGTCACCGAGCCGATTGCCGGGCTGTGCCTGCGCGATGCCGAGGTCAAGGCACTCCTTCGTGACGCGCATCAGCTTCTCAGCCGTCGGTGAGATCTTCCCGACCGCATAGCTCCAGGCTGAATCGCCGAGCCAGCCGTCGAGCTCCGCTACCGTGTCGATCGTCACGATATCGCCTTCCTCAAGTGGCTTATTTGTAGGGAAGCCATGTGCAATTACGTCGTTGACGGAGGCACAAGTCGCATATTGATAGCCATTGTAGCCCTTCGTGTATGGTTTGGCGCCGTGCTTCAAAATAATATCCTCGAATATGCGCTCAATCTCGTTCGTTGTGATGCCCGGTTTGATGAGCGGGGCAATTGTGCGATGGCATTCGGCCACAACCTGGCATGCCTTGCGGATGGCTTCGATTTCATACTTGCTTTTTAAGATAACCATGTTTGTATTAGGACTCCTTTGTAATAGCTTGCATCGCGAGCTGGGCAATTCGATCGATGTCCAACTCGGAAGTGTTCGCATAGTAGTGCAGACCGCAGCAGCTGACCAACACGGCAAGCATAAGGTCGACGCTGTCGTCTTCGCGCTGGATGATCGATTGGAGTGGAACATACAGTCTTTCCGTGAATCGTCTTTTGGCAGGATGCCGATCTTTTTCTGGCAAGCCTGTATAATGCTCCGCCGCCATTTTGTAGACGAGATATGCGCGGGCATCTGACTGCCACAACCGGAGTAACGACTTGCAATACGTTAACAACTGCCTGTCGTCAGGGGTGTCCCGGCTGATGTTCGCCCATTGAGTCAGGGCTTGCTCACATCGCTCGAATCCGCTGCTCAGCACATCTTCTATTAGTAAATGCCGGTTGGGGTAATAATGGTATACCGTGCCATAACCGAGACCAGCCTCGCGGGCGACATCGCGAATATCAAAGCTTCCGCCCGTAAGGAAGTAGGTGCGCGCGGCGAAGTCGAGGATCTGTTCTCTGCGCTGCATACGTATGAGCTCATTTTGTTCTTTGGTACGGGGACACATGACACGTTAACCTCCTTTTTATAGACCTGCAAATTTGTCAATATAAAGAGTGTAACGTATGAGGCGGAGAAATGCAATTATCTGTTGGCGTTCGATGAAAACAACAAGGACACCATCATTGCGTCCTTAAAACGAAAGATGAAGAAGCTCGAAGAAGAAAATAAAAAGTTGCGAGAACAACTTAAGTTTTCCTATGCGGATGTCTATCAAAGGATTCGAGGGAATGAATGTTAACTTATTCACTTACGGGCAGCTTAGTTTAAGATCAGACTCGGTGAACCGTATCACAAGTAGTGGTAAAGCGGAGAGTTGAATTGCCTGTGTTATCGTCTGACATATGGAAGTAGGAATTGATGAGGTGGTAAAGAGATAGTAACATACCGTATTCGGTGGAGGGGCGTAAAGCCTCTCTTTTTTTGTTGACTTTTTTTGAAAGTGAAGTAGGATTTGAAAAACTTACCTGCAAATATGAGGAAGGAGGTGAATGTGTGAACGAGGGAATACAACCGAATAAGTACGGGATGTATCTTAAGCAAGATGTGATTAACAGCCAAAAGCCAATTTATGATTTCACAAAAGATGAAGAGCCAGATATGGACGTTATTGATATGTGCACATTAGCGGAGATAAAAAATCTGGCTAAGATTAACCTATCAGCAGAACAAAAAGAGCAGTTAACCATCGTCGGATTTTTAAGAATGTCTGGATACAGAGGTTACGCAGCATTATACAGTTTAAAACAAGTGCTTGAAATAGTTTAAGAAACCAATATGTGTTTTTAGGTGTTTGCGTCTCCTTACGCGATGAGACGCCATAAACAACTTAAAAACACTTTATTGTTTCCGTTTTTAAAAAAGCCGGCACACTCTAATAGCCGGCTAGGTTCAGATTTTTACCGAAGTGCCTTTTATGAAGAAGTGAAGTGGTGTCTTGAAATCAGAGATAGAGAAGTGGCTTGAAGTGTTTGATAACGATAAGAAACCGAATGTGTTTGAAATAAGCATTGATAGACTAACATTATTGGGAAACTGGACTTATAAAGGTCCTGACAAATTTCAAAAATTATTAGATAACTATAAATATGACATCAGAATTACTAAAGGTAATAAAACAAGAACACCGTCAGGTTTTATTTTTTACGATAAGTGTTTTTTCGAAATCATAGATAAACTTAAATTTAAAGATGCGCGTTCATTTCGTCTTGATTTCAATCCAAATAAGTTAACAGCAAAAGAAATACAGTTTTTAAAAAGAAAAATACTTCCTTTATTGTCTGATGTATCTGCGACCAGAATAGATTTGGCTTTTGACATAGAACTTAATTTAGAAGAGTATCAGTTTATCGAGGATAACCATCCTAGAAAGCGAATGTATATAAGAGGTAGGGGCTTGGAATTACAGACGCTGAATATTGGCTCTCAAGAATCCGATTATAGGGTTACCATTTACAATAAGCTGTTGGAACGTAAAGCAAAATTGAGTATGAACCCAGAAGAGGTTTCAAGAGAAGAGGAAAATCTCCTTGAAACTAAGAAAAATTGGTGGCGAGTGGAGTTTAAGCTTGAAGGTCAGGCAGCCCTAGTTGAAACAAACCTTAACGCTTTTTCGGAGTACAATGTATTTCGAGGGCTAAAGATATACAAACCCAACTACAAAGCTGTGGATGATATCAGAACGCGAGCAATGATGTTTTATTTAATCAATCATGAAAATGAATGGGGTAATCTAACGTGGGAAAGTAAGAAGAAATATAAAGAGTGTTTTGAAGCATTTTCAGAGTATGATTTAGTAGATTATCTTAAAGACCGCTATCTACTAAAGCGTGAAAAATTAGAAGCACAATACATGGACTATATTCTTTCGGATTCAAGTAAAATCAGATAAGCAAGTTAGACCCTTGCCTATCTGTTTATTTATTCACTAACTTCAGTAATCGCATGTACAAAGACACTAAATCCGGTGTCTTTTTTTGATAGAGTAAACGACGCAACGACCTTTGACCTATCAGGGATATCCTTCGTAAGATTCTGATTACCGAGGAACTGATATCTTTCCCAACTCGCTAAGTCCACAAATGTATAGATAGCAAATTTATCATTTTTAGTAGCTCTGCAAGATACAAAGACCATATCATTGGTATAGAACATTGGCTATTCACCTCCTTCGTCGAAGATAAAATAACTTAAATTTTTGGAAAGTCAATAATTGCGTCAAATTATGTGATGGAGTTTGCAAGCGGAGCGGTTCATTGATGTGGAGGGGCGGACATTGTAGGCTGTCCTGCTGTCAGACCCCTAGCGTAGCGTCCTAAAGGGAATGGCGGCTGGGCTGACATACAGTGTCTAGCAGAGGCTCCGAGTCAATGATGCTAAGGTATTGTTGAACTGACAAATAGTTATATGACGCAGTGTTTTATGGTACATTTTATTTATGTAAGTTTTTGGTTGATAAGAAGAGTGCTGTGTCATGGAAGTGTGGGTTCCGTATGAGAAGGTTAGAAATCTTCCTCCGGATTTTAGTATTAAATATCTGATTTATTCCGAAGAAGAGGGTGGAAGAAAGCATCCCGTGTTCCAGGGATTGCGTTGTGATTTTGCATATGACGGAGACGACATCAAAGAGACTGGCATATTTGCAATTCATCCTGAATTTGAAGATAAATGCGGAAGCATTATTCTAGATAGAAATCTTCTGGTGCCTAAACAAGGTACTGCAAGAATGTGGATACTTTTCCCCGAGATGAGAAGAGAGGTACACATAAATCGAATTAAAGTTGGAGTCATTGGTTATTTCATGGCAGGTTCAAGAAGGTTGGGACAAGTCGAAGTGATTGAAATTTTGGGCTTAAACTCGAATGCGGAGTCTTTAAGTTAATATGGAACAGAGTAATGATTAGAACGTATACAATACAGATGCGATGTTAATAGGTAGGGGAGTTTAATGGAAATTAAAGAAATAGCTATTGTTGGTGGAGGAACTATATGTTTCATAATAGCTGGATTATTAATTAATAGAGCTGCAAACGGGGACCATATAAGGTTATTAAAATGGTCCATCACTACGAGTTATGTACTTCTAATTCTTAGTATTACGTTTAGTCTATACAACGATTATCATATTGATAGGTCGTTTGATTTTTATCTATTCGGTGTTTATGACACCAAAACATTCATAAAGAGCTATTTCTTCGTAGCATTCAATTTGTTTTTCATTATGTTACAAGTGTTAATGAAAATGATTGTGCGCTGGAGAGGTGTTAATAATATAACAGTAGAGCAAAAGGTTAATATGTTAATCACAACCTCCATTGTTGTAAATCCAATATTACAAATCGGATACATCGGTTCTGTATTAAACTACTGGTGAATGAAATAGTTTTGGTTGACCGCCTGCTGTTTTGGGGGCGGTTTTCATTTGCTCAAAATCAATTTCAAACAGTTACATATCAATAAGGACATGGTTCATGAAGCATTGAAACAATTTAACGAGTTGTTCAATGATACGTCGAATGAGGAGAAGAAAGCATTACTTCGTGCATTGATAAAAGAAGTGCACATGGAAAGCGATAGAACGACCCTTAAAAAAATCGTCTTCTGGTTTCTGGAGGACGATGATTTTTCGGAAAGTGGTTTACCAGTTGGTGATGCAAGGAGAACCGTATCATAAATAGGGGCAAGTTTAACCTTTGAAACCAGTGAGCTAGGATCAATTTCGTTTCGAGTTAATGTAAATAATAGCCGTTATTTTAAAATATGCGACTAGAATTGCATTTAAGGAAACATTATTGTATGATTTTGGTGTGTTAAAAATTGGAAAATTTAATCGTCATTGTGTGGACAGTACGGAAACTACTTCAGCAGTTAATTATGGCGTAACCAAAGTTTCTTATACTCATTAACTAAGGAGAAGCAGCCTTGCGTAAGAGAAAATATGTTAGCATAGCCTTAATTACATTGATTGTGATGATGGTCGTTCTATTCTTCAGTATGAAAAATGTTCTTTTCGACGGCTCTTCTAACAAATCAGAGGAACAGGCCGCCACAACAACCAGTGAGATGATTAACGAGACAGAGAAACCAGCTGCCACAATAACGAATAAGGGAACCAATGAAAAGAAGAGCGTAACCGCGATGGAGGCACTGCGCCTTGGGTACTCAGAGGCGAAGAAGCTGACGGAAGAAGAGCCATTACTTATTAACATAACAAGCACGGATGACACTTCTGTTTCCCAGGAACGAACCGATGGTTCGGATGGAACAAGAGATGCTTGGAATCTCGAATTTGGCAGCAAGAAAGGGAATGTTTTTATTTATATCAAGATCGATAATGGAATGGCCATTAAGACTGATGTGAAAAAGCACGATAAGAATTTACTTGTAAAAGGACAGTATGCGATATCTGATATTCAAATTGATTCTTCCGATGCAGTTAAACAAGCTGTTGAGAGACTGGGGATGAAACCAGGAAATCCTGCTATAGCAGATGACTGGATCAAGGGGTATCATTTTACTATCAGCGGGTATAATACTGATCCTAACTCCTCCAAAACACGTCTGCTGCTAAGAGTTATGGGTATCTCGCCGAATTCTCCTAATCGTGAGAATGATAGTTTGAGAATGAGCGCTTTCTTTGATGTCAAAACAGGCGAATTGATGAGCGCTACCGAGATGACAGGCTTCGACAAGGATGGGAATACCATGTGGAAGGATATTGAGCTTAAATACTGATGACGGCATAAATAAATGAAGAAGGAAGATATTTTCATAAAAATACAACATATTACCAAATAAAGAGTTATTATTGATGGAACTTACCGTGCGTTACTGCTCATGAGCAGACGCATGGTAAGTTTGTTTTTGTGTAAAGGCGTTATTAACTGTCTACTTGGTAAAGGCTATACGCATCACTCAAGTTTATTGAAACTGGGAATATCCATTCTTCCAGGTGATGTATATGCTGTGTATATTCTTTAGTCCCCTGAACGGCGGTTAGGGCAATTGGAACCTAGCGGATCAAAGAAAGAGCATTCTGCAAAGGATGGCCCAAAAATTTACCGTTACAAACAGCGCGGTGAACTGTATCACAAGTTGTGGTAAAGTAGAATGTTGAGTTGAGCTAAGAGCAGCAATGTTAAAAATTGCAGATTGTTCTTAAGTTACGGGAGTCGACACACATTGAATGCTACGTTAGGATTGAAAGGCTGCAAGATTGATGAATAAAGGGATGCAGGCGATTCGCAAAACAAATAATTTTGAGCGATCCTAATAAAAGATGAGGTATATGTGATGCCAAAAAACGATAATATGCTGGCAATCCTATGGATGCTGAATTCGGGTGTTAAAATGACCGCAAAACAAATATCCGAAAAGTTAGAAATAAATATAAGGACAGTCTATCGGTATATTGATGCGCTAAGTGCCAGTGGAGTGCCTATAATATCCGACACTGGTCATAATGGCGGGTATAGCTTACTGAATAATTTTATCAGAGCACCTCTGCTATTTGATATTGAAGAAAAAAAAGCACTTCTTCATGCTGCTGTTTTTGCAAAAGAAGCGGGATACCCTTTGAGTGAGGCTTTAGGTAATGCGACATCCAAATTGAAAATGTATTCGAATCAGGAACAGGAAAGTGTTCTCAGCCATCATTTAGCCGGATTTGAAGTTATAAACCGTAGGGGAGACCCTTCTATTCAGCCAGTATTGGCGGAATTGGAGCAAGCTGTAGCAAACGAATTCTCTGTAGAAATTGATTATCACACACGCCGTGATGATCAACCCAAGACTAGGGTGATAGATCCCTATGGAATGGTGTACTGGAACAATAAATGGTATATTGTTGCATTTTGCCACCTGAGAAATGAGATCCGCAGCTTTCGGGTAGAACGGATTTTACAAATCAAGCGGACTCAAAACATATTTAAACGTTCCGAAGCTTTTTTGGCTCGGGAATTTTTTTTGCGAAATCTATTACCTGATTTAGTCGGCAAGGACGGGTTAATTGCTTTAATTATCGAGGGTAGGTCAGAGGCGTTGGATGACTTATGCCTGCATTGGTTTTTGGGGCATCATCTGAAAGAGCGTACATCAAATCAAGCAATCTTTTTACTTGAGGAAAAATCAATTCATACCTATGTTCCTAATTTTCTCTTATCCTACGGGAAATCCATTCAAGTAATCGAACCACAGAGTTTGAAGGAAAAACTTGTTGGTGTTGTGTCGGAGTTAATGGAATATTATCAACTTTAAAAACTTTACTGACAGCGGATGTCAGTGAAGTCATTTTATAATGATGATAATCATTGATTACCGATGGTTGGTATCACTTGATGAATTGTAAAATAGGGAGAACTTGCAAATGAATAATACGGTATATCTTTATGTGTTTGACACAATGGCAGACTGGGAAATAGGTTACTTAACTGCCGAACTGAACTCGGGAAGATATTATAAAAAGGGGCTGGCCCCATCAAAAATAGTTACCGTGGGAATTGATAAGACTCCAATAACTACAATGGGCGGATTGAAAATATTGCCTGACATCAAATTGGATGATTGCAGTATTGAAAGATCCGATCTATTGATTTTACCCGGTGGAGATACATGGACAGAAACCATTCACCACCCCCTCTTAAAAATCGCTGAAAGGTGTTTAAGGGAAGGTATATGGGTTGCAGCGATTTGTGGTGCTACAATGGGACTTGCCCAGACAGGATTGCTGAATTCACGCGGGCATACAAGCAATGATCTGGAATACCTTAAAATGATCTGTCCCACTTATACAGGAGAAAAGCATTATAAAATGGAGTCTGCTGTAACTGATGGAAAACTGATCACAGCATCTGGGATAGCTCCGTTGGAATTTTCTGCACACATCTTGAAAGCTTTGGATGTGTTTTCTCCAAAAACATTAGACGCTTGGTATAGCCTTTATAAGACTAGTGATTCTAAATATTACTATGAGTTGATGAATTCAATACAATAAAAGATATGGGAGTGTCAGGTAAATATACAAGAATGGAACACCCAACGACTTTACATCTATTACCCATATATAACAGTGTGTTATATATGGGTAAGGACAAGATGCCGTATGAGTAACAACGCGATTTAAAATATTCGTTCCACAGAAATCCTAACGGAGTACGATAGTTAAGCATAAAGGGTTCCACATATTAGTCATGACTAATATGTGGAACCCTTTATTATATCTGACTTTCCTAAATCTAGATCTTGATAAATTTAAAAATAAAGTTGTAGACTGTACGCTGGCGTTAAGTTGTCTAAGAATACATTTGGATAAAGTGGGAGATATTACTGAAAACTTCTCCAGATGGGCGGTTATTATGAAAAAAATACTGATATCATTTTTGGCGATACTTATTTTTTCTACTTTTACAGTAGAGGCTGCGCCTGAATACGCAAAATGGGGCAAAATTGCAGTAGAGGAAACACAAAAACGATACAATGCAGTCATAATTGATTATAAGCACATTGGTCGTACTGAACTAACACCTAAAAAGTCTGAAGAGAAATTCAAACTATGGATTAGAAGCAAAGCAGGTAACGAGTTTGGAGTTTTTGTATCGATCCAATTTGACCCGCTAACTGATACAATCCAATCGATTCAGTTTTCTGAAACTAATCGTTAGATTTAATAAATCTCGCGATTACGCTAATGGGGCACGATAGTACAATGACAACAGACTGCCGAGATCATAGGCAGCCTGTTCAGCTAACTTATCCTCTAATTGAACGACCTTAATCCCAAGGATGAAACCCCTCCAAAATGCTGTGAAATAACAGCTTTTTATGAACAAGAACTAACCATAGCGTACCAAAAAGGACTGAATTTACTACTTTATTCTACAATTTCAACATATGAAAAATTCACAATAGAAAACTCAAAACCTATTCCTCTCCCTAGCTACTATCCACTAATTCCATAAGTTCTACACCCCCACAAACAAAACCCATGAAAAAGGATACCTAACACCAACCCCTATGTTTACACAAGCCTTTTTTCTATTTTTATTGCTAATTCCATAGCTTGTAAGGCATAGTCTAACTCGATTATTGATGTAGAACCCTCCTCTAAGCATTGGAGAGCATGCGTAATACTCTTTTCAAAAGGATTAGCTTGTTCTAACAAAAGTTGCTGTTTACCTGCAGAGGTATATTCAATTAATGATCCTTCAACCGTGCCGTTCATGTCGTCACTTTCTTGATAGACTAGCTTTCCTTGTTCAAAATAAGCCTCATACCCTACGGAAAAAGGATAACCCGTTGGCATTTGTGAGGATACAACGATCTCTGCGGAGACATTCGTTTTCTGAAAATGGGTACGCACTAAAGCTTGTTCACTTCGTCCACCATCGGTTCCCCACACAAAGTATTCTTCTAACGATCCAAGCAGCCACGTTACAAAATCAAGTTCGTGAATCATCAGATTTGTGGAGATAGAATGAAGTCCGAGATCCCCCCAGAGAGGAGACGTTTCTCTTTTTAAGGTGAAGGCTAAAAGCTTTCCATATTTCTCATTAGAAGTGGTTTCGTATAAATATTTGTACGCAGGATCAAATTTAATAAATTGGTTCACGAGAATTCGTCTGCCATACAATTGTTCTGCTTCCTTCATCGCAAGGGCATCTTCAATGGTAAAGCATACGGGGGTTTCACAGAATACATGTTTTCCATGTTTAAGCGCCTCAACGGCATACTGTCTATGTAAAGTCACGGGCAGACAGATATCGATCACATCAATCGTGGTATCAAGCATGATATCCTCTATATTTGTGGTAATCTCAACGCCTAACGTTTGTTTTAAATTTTGCAGCTTAGCTTCATTTCTACCATAAACAATAACTTTGTCTACACGCTCATTTTTCGTCAATAATTCTGCATGATAAGCTCCGAACCCTGTTCCTAATACGGCAATTTTCATATGTTTCAGCTCCCTTTATGTAATGAACTAATCATAACCTGTTATTGCTGACAACATCATGGCAAGAATTTTGAAGTATACTAGATAAAAAAGAAAAGCTCGGAGGTTCTCATGCGCTTGCATCGTTTGATTGCTATTTTATTATTAGTGGAATCGAGAGGGAAAATGAAGGCCAATGAACTAGCTCAAGCCTTGGAGACCTCTGTACGTTCAATCTATAGAGATATTGATGTGCTAGCTGAAGCTGGAATTCCTTTGTTGTCTATGTCGGGGCCCAATGGTGGCATCTCCTTAATGGAGGGATACACAGTTAACCTGAAGCAGTTACATGGTGAAGATGTAATCAATCTATATTTAACAGGTATGGGCATCTATTCTGGGGGACATTCTGAATCGGGTCTTAAGCTGAAAACGACGCTGTTGAAATTAGAAAAAACATTGCCCGCATCCTACCAACCTGACATTCAGAAAGCGCAAAAACGCTTTTATTTCGATGACACACCTTGGTGGACAGAACGAATAGAAATTCCCTGTCTGGAATCTATTCGGACAGCTGTTTGGCGATCTCAGAAACTACAGATTGCGTACCAAAAGGTTAGCGGAGAAATATCATGCAGGAAATTACAGCCCTATGGTCTTGTGGTGAAAAAAGAGGAATGGTATCTTATAGCCTACTGTGAAGAAGCTAAGCACATCCGCACATTTAAATGTGAGCGAATTGCCTCTACGCAGCTTTTGGAAGAAGAGTACTCTATACCTATGGATTTTTCATTAGAAGAGCACTGGAAGCAGCAGGGACAGGTTTTTAAGCAAGCTTGTAAAGAGGAAGAGGTCTATCCTGTTGTGATTAGAGCCGATAAGAGAACAAGGTCTTCTTTATCTCAGCTAGAGGTCATGGAAATGAGGGAAGAAGGGGATGCATTCATTTTAAAGGTGAATATGTTTGGTTATGAAAGTGCATGTGCTAATATCTGGAGCATAATAGGACATTCCGAAATCATTGAGCCCTTAGAGCTAAGGCAATATGTGAAAGGTCAGTTGAGTTTTCTGCAGGGAATATATGATTAACCGTTTTTTCTATGTAAAAGAGACCGTAGCTATTGCATATTCTGCAAAGATACGGTCCCGATTTTCTGATAAATGAATTAATTCATATAGTTAGTTAACATAATAATGATTATGTTAACTAAGGTGAATATGATCCAGTAAATGACATATTTAATTAGATAAGTTATCCTTTTATTGCTCTAGTTTCAACACCAAGTGTTAATTTCTCTCTGGCAACAAGTCTTTTGTGCGCTACGAGAAGAAAAGGAAGACCAAAAGCTGTTGTTAAAGCCAACGGTACGAAGATCGCAAGGCCATTCTGAGCGCCATAATGGTCTAACAACACCCCCCCGAAGATAGGTGCCATAACACTCCCTAAATTATTAAAGCCAATCGTACCAAAGTACGTCCCTTTCATTTCAGGTTTGGCAATCCGATCGATCAACATATCCATCATCGTAAAGAGTAAGACTTCCCCTATAGTGAACAGAACTACACTGATCATTAATAGAGCCACACCACCTGCAAGCCCCACTAAGAGAAGACTAAGTGCAACGCAGATATTCCCAAGGATTAAAGGGACAATCGGCGGGAATTTACTTGCCGTTCGTACAATGGGATACTGCACTACTAACACGGTTATAGCATTCAGTGACAACATATAGGAGAACAATTGCCCACCATTGGTGAAATGCGTATTCATCGCTAAATATTGAGCCATTGTTGAGCCGAAGTGACCGTATCCTAACACACAAAAGATGGTACCCAGAAGTACAGGTAGGAACACACGGTCTTTACCGGTGATTGTCAAAGCTTCGAGTAAACGTGGTGCTTGAGCTTGTGTACGGGCGGGCATGCTTGAACGATGTGCCTTAAATTGCATGAATAATACAATTCCATATGCAACATATACGATTCCTGCGATTAGAAAAGGAAAAGTTGATTCCGCAGAGCCAAGCTGTAGCCCAATGATTGGACCAAATACTACACCAAGATTAATTGCTGCATATCTAAGATTAAAGACAAGCAGCTTACTCTCGGGTGGTGTAATATCGGACAAAAGTGCCCGTGAAGTAGGCTCGAATACAGATCGACATAAGCCGTTCAAGGTGTTCACCAGGAAAAATACCCATAGATGTTGAGCCACTGAGAATCCGAAGAAGACGGCTGCCCAGCCAAATACCGAGATTAACATGACGATTTTGCGGCCAACAATATCAGAAATATAACCGCCATAAAAACTGGCCAATACGCCTGCCAGCGAGCTAACCGCGACCGTAATCCCTGTTTGTGTCGGGGAAGCTCCGAGAACTTGGGTTAGATAGATGGATAAGAACGGGATGCTCATCGAGGTCACCAGACGTCCGAACATGGTGCCGATGATAATTGTCCAGGCTAGTGGGTGAATGTGCCTTAGATGCTGATTCATAATGATTACGATCTCCTAGTCTTATTGCTCTAATATTGTTGCTGCATATTCCTTGTTGATTTATGTATAATTATAATGATAAAAGGGGGAAGGAAAAGTGTAAGAATTACATTGATCATTTCACCTTTAAAGGAGTGAACCATTTGGACCAGATAAGTAATCATTTTTTATGTTTAGCAGCAGGCGTTACTAGTTCCTTCAAAGTGAATGAACCTGTTCCTGTGACGATAGATTTATTGGCTTCGATCCTGATTTGCACTCCACGTAATGTTAAATTCGTGCTGCGGAAACTGGAAGAGCAGGAATATATTCAATGGCAGCCGGGGAGAGGCAGGGGGCATATCTCTCAACTTACTTTTTTAAAAAGTATTGATGAGGTATTCGAGGATAGCTTTCAGGAGTTAGTTAGTAAAGGCAAGATAAAAGAAGCTATCGAATTGATGAGCAGCGATCAGGTGACCGGTCCCTTAAAGGAACGATTGTTAACGATGTTAAATAAACAGATGGGTTTCCGTAGTGAAGCAGAGTCAACCTCAGGGCTGGACGTCCTGCGGATTACCCGTAACCGGCATATGGAAGTACTGGACCCTGCTTATGTATACACCGCTTTTGAATCCTATTTGCTGGGTCAGATCTATAGCACACTAGTTACTTATGACGCAACGACCGATACCTTTCTTCCTGGTTTGGCCCATATGTGGGAAGCTAATGAGGGCCATACAAGTTATATTTTTTACCTCCGTAAGGGGGTGCGCTTTCATCACGGAAGAATCATGACCTCGAGAGATGTAAAAGAGACGCTGCAACGGCTTATCGACTTGAACAGCCCTGCGGTTAGCCTTTATAAGGATATCGAACGAGTAGAGGTTGAAGGAGATCATCGAATCCGGTTTGTGTTGTCACGTCCAAATCTCTTTTTTCTGCATCTGTTCAGTTGTATTCACATGTCCATTCTCCCTTACGATATAGACATCACTAGTGAAGTAAGCGGTACAGGTCCCTACCGTTTATTGGATCTGAATGAGGATGTTTTGGTGCTCGCAGCTTTTGATTTTTATTTCGGAATTCGGCCGCTTCTGGATCGTGTTGAGATTTGGTATTTGCCAAAAGAGGCTTCTAATGAACGCCAATACCAGCTGCCAGATCCTGAACATGGGGAACTTTTACCTGATATCATCAGCAATCACAGTATAGATTACCCAGCCTTAGGCTGCAGATATATTCTGTTTAATTTTCATAGAGAGGGAATTCATCAGCAGCTATGGTTTCGCCAAGTGATCCGTATCCTTTACAGTCGAACGGCTTTAATAAAAGAATTGGGTGGCAATCGTATCACTCCAGCAGATAGCTTTTTGCCATGGGAGAGCAGTAAGAGAGAGCTTCTAGATCCAACTTTGGAACATGCCCGAGCGCTTTTAGCGGAAAACGGGTATCAGGGAGAAGTCATTACTTTAGCAACTAAGGATAAAAAAGAAGAACGAGAAGAAGCGTTATGGCTCCAAACACGCGCTGCCTCCGTAGGTTTGCAAATTGAGTTATATTTTTTCAATGAATTTAAGGCAGATCATATACAGACAACAGCCGAGATCCAGCTTGCTGAAGAGGTTTTAGAAGATGATTGGCAATGGGGAATGATTAACTACTTTAATAATAAATCTAATTATTTATTCTCTTTGCTTAGAAAGGACCAGATTTCATTGTTTTCGAAGGTATTAGGTCCTTTCACAGAATCTCCAAAGGATGAACGGGTGAAACTACTGAATCAAGCAGAGGAGATTCTTCGAGACAATTACTGGGTGCTACATGGCTGTCATATGAATAAAAAAGCTCAGCTAAATCAAAGCCTGTTTGGTCTGCACACCGGTTCCTTCGGGTTTCTGGACATCTCTAAGTTATGGATTAAAACTAGGCTTTAAGGTTTTCTTTTGTTATACTTTCCAGGGAGGCTGTATCGATAGAATCGAATGGCGCTCTAGATGGATCAGATTTAAGAATAGTAATTTATTTGTAGCCATGGAGGTGAACTCGTTGGATTTTGCTCAGATCCGTATGGACCGAGACAAAAGAACGGTCGATACTTGACTCTTTTTTTGCCATTCGGACCTGTTTAGCGGATAAGCTAAGCGGTCTTTTTATTTGTTAAAAATTAGGTGAAAAAAGGGGAGACTTACATGCGTTTTCTATTCGTGGGTGCAGGAGCTATTGGTGGTTATTTTGGAGGGCGTCTGGTTCAAAAAGGGGAAGATGTAACTTTTCTAGTCCGTTCTACTAAACAAAAGCAGTTAGAAGATGAGGGTCTGGCAATAAAAAGTGTGCATGGTGACTTTAAGACTCCCGTTCGGACGATTACATATGGGGAGAAGGCAGAGCCTTTTGACTGTATTATTATTGCAGTGAAGGCCTATCATTTGCCTCAGGTGATGATGGATCTTACCCCTTTCGTCGGTGAACAGACTATGATTCTCCCGCTCCTTAATGGGTATAAACATTTTGGTATTTTGCAGCAGCATTTTGGAGCAGAAAAGGTACTGGGTGGTCTTTGTTATATCGAGACAACGTTAGGTTCTAATGGAGCTATCATACAAAGTAGTTCTTTTCATAGTATTGTGTTTGGTGAATGGGCGGGTGGGGAGTCAGAACGAACGCAGAAACTTCTCAGTCATTTGGATAAAGCAGGTTTCACTGTGATACTAAGCTCTGATATTCAGCGCGAAGTGTGGCAGAAATATATATTCGTAGCTAGTTTAAGCGGGATTACAACTTTAATGGATAGCTCGGTTGGACCCATTTTAGCCTCATCTACAGCGCGTACTATTTATGAACAGCTTCTGAATGAGATCGTGAGTATAGCGCAAAGTGCAGGAATGCCTGTTGGAGCAGATATGGTGACTGCTACGATGCAAAAGATGGATTCGGTCCCACCCGAATTTACTTCCTCTATGCATAGGGATATGCTAAAACATCTGCCAGTGGAAGCTGAGCATCTGCATGGTGCTCTTTTGGCGATGGCTGTATCTGGTCAAGTTGTGTATCCTATTCTCGAAACCGTATATGCCCGTTTGAAAGTATACGAAAGCGTTAATGATATGAGATGATCTGTATAAAATTACTTTAAGGAGCTGGACGATTATGAAGGAACTGAATCAAAAGATAATGACATTTCTAATGTTCGAAGGAAAGGCTGAAGAAGCTATGAATTTCTATACTTCTTTATTTGATCACTCCGAAATCATCAGTATTAAACGTTATGGAGCAAATGAAGCAGGCCCTGAAGGGAGTGTCATGCAGGCTACTTTTTCATTACATGGACAAGTCTTTATGTGTATAGATAGCTACGTGAAGCATGGATTCACCTTTACTCCAGCGGTATCCTTATATGTGAATTGTGAAAGTGAAGCCGAAATTGACCGCGTCTATGCAGCATTATCCCAGGGTGGACAGGTGCTCATGCCACTAGGCGAATATCCATTCAGTTCGAAATTTGGCTGGGTAGCGGATCAATTTGGTGTGTCATGGCAATTAAATCTTTCGGGGAATGTGTAATCGATTGATGTGTTGCACGGTCAGATAATATTCTGTATCACAAGGGTCCGAGTTCGTCTGTAAAATGACGTACTCGGACCCTTAGTGTTCAGGCAGCGGAAAGGTCTGAGGAATCTTCTGATTTTTAAATTACGGTTGCAGCCCGCTTATGACTAATGAAGAAATTAGCTGTATATTAGCAATTAAAGTAACAGCTGTTAATTACATTGCTGAACAACGGTTGTGCGTTCATTAGTAATCGTGACTTTGGAATGACCTGATAAATATTCGGTATAACCGCACACGGTTTGTTCTTTAGACTGTCCGTTAGAGTTGGTATATCGAAGATATATAGCACCTTCACCATTTAAACTCAATTTTGGTTTGAATTTTTTCTTTTGTCCTGCTTTTATTGGACTTGTATACAATTTCTTTGAATCCGCACGAATTAATCCTACTTCGATAGAGCTAATATCAACATCAGATTGATTATCTACGATGACTGAGAAGCTTTTAAACGGACTCAGAAGATTTGATATCGTCCCTACACCAAGAGCAACTCCACAAGTAATCAGAAATAGCGTAATTCCTATAAAAAATCGTTTTCTCATCCTTCAGTCCCCCTATATAAGTAAGACAGGGGTTACTTAAAAAATGTTACAACAAGGAGAAGTTAGTTATAAAAATTCATTACCAAATCAAGTGTGGACATGCATGTTATTATAAATATATTCCATATTAATGATTTGAAAAGGGGTTTTGTATTGACTACTATCCGTCATTTTGAACAAGGTGACATGCCATTACTTGGTGAACTTTATAGCACAGTATCTTCAAAGGGGAATGTTGTTTTTTGGTGGGTTGGCACTGAGGAAAATTGGGAAAATGTATATTGCGCTTTCGAGGACGGTAAAATGGTGGCCAAAGGTCAAGTGAGCATCATCAATATTGTTCCGCCCGGCCGTTCCGAGGATAGCAGACATTCGATCTACCTGAACTTAAAAACAATACCAGAACGTGAAGGCGATTATGATTTATTAGAAAAAGTTTATCAGTCACTCTTATTAAGAGCACTCGAATTAAAAGAAACGTTATCAAAGGATTACAAAACCACTCTATGTGTAGGGAACGATTCGGCAGAAGTCTTGAATACTCAATTTTTCGAAAAAGTGAAGGGCTTCTCTCATTATAATAGCTTATTTAAGATGAAACACAATCTAAGTGATGGCTTGTCTGAACCCACTCTGGCTAAGGAACTTGAATTCGCAACCTGGAATATGGAGACGCCTGAAGAAGACGAGCATTATTTGGAATTAGAAGCTGAGATTTGGCCGGAAACTCCGCTAGGGAAAGAACGGTTAGCTGAATTTAAACAAAATCCGCTCTGGACATCACTTGTTGTTCGAGAAGGGGAGAAGGTTGCGGGTAGCTTAATGGTCTGGCAGGAAGAGAAGGGTGGCTACATCGAAAATGTATTTGTACTTGAGCCATGGAGAAGATCCGGAATTGCTAAGTACATGCTTTTTCAAGCATTGAGCTATTTTAGAACCCACGGACTGGAAGAGGCATCTCTGATGGTGCTTACGGAAAATGATTCTGCATTACGGCTATATGAATCTGTCGGATTCATTCTAACGAATGAGGAAAGACGATATCGGATTGAACTATAAAAGTTTTTGAAAGTGAAGGATTACCAAGCAAAGTGCGATAGCTTTTTTGTCGAGCTTAGGTTCGAGGTTAAGGTCGCACTTTATTTGGTAACCCGTTCTGTGAATTATCTGCTAAATGCTTTCATGCCTTTTGCTTCCCATCACATTTTTTACATACGTTAAGCTTTTCACCTGAAATGCCTTTCCCGAAGTACAACAGCTTAATACGTGTGCTTCCACAGATCGGACATGTTCCTCTGGCCCGGGATGGAATGCGCCAAAGTGCTTTGCCGCGTTTGTTTTTAGACATGATTTGCCCCCACCTTTACTCTTAATACTCCATCTTATGACCAAGAGGAACTTAAAGTTCGAAGAGCGAAAAGAATAGAAAATCGGATGAAAAAGGGGCAAAAAACACCCTCAAAAAACAGCGTATAACTTAAATTATACGCTGTTTTGATTTTGAGACGTTTTTTTAGGGGGAATGGGGCATTTGGACGAGTAAAACAGGTGGATTTTAAAGGGATATTTTATAAATAACGGATGTCGATGTCTTTGAATCTTCCCGCTGACATTTTAGGCATTCTGAATTGCAGGGAACCTTGCTTATAAGTGCCTCTGCTCTGATCTGGAATGACGGGAACTGGCAACTGAATAATCTCGCTATGATCTTTTCCTAAACCTGTTAATTTAATTTGTGTGCGATTGATTTGTGCCCATATACTTTCGGGGTGAATTCCGTTCGGAATACGAATTTTGGTAATCAGGTGATTATGAGTGTCGATATGCTCAAAACTTAAACTTGTGGTTTCGTTCATAAATGAAGAGGAGGTCGCTGCAGTTGCTTCACGGATTACTTTTTCGACATACCCGTCAATTTGGTTAGGATCCAACTTCCACTGCTCTTCAAGAGCTTTCAAGGATAACTTTTTTTTAAAAAAGGGATCTTCATTCATCCAATCCAAAGGGTTCGTCTTATTGGGACTCATAGCTCTGCGCCTCCTACGGTTTTTATCCATTGTATGGGCGTTTGACTTATTCAGTGACATCTGGGCGAATATCTACATAGAATAGCTTATCATTCCGAAAGGAGGAGTGGTTTGGTGGTTTCAATCATCGGCAATATTAAAATCAATAGCGTAGGCCCCAGCTCCACAGTCTTAGTAGGAAATACGGCATCCGTTATCCTGAGCAGCAACTCTAAAATTTATGCCGGTGCCAACTCCTTCTCCATAGGTGACTCTATAGGTACGAATATAACGAATAATGCGGCCAGCAGTACAAATACGATGGATTCAGATGTGGTGGATCAAGTATCACCTCCTTAAGGGTGGGGTTTAAATGAACATTACGGTATATCAATGCATATCGATCTATAATCTAAAAATCGGCACTATCTCTAATTCCTCAGTTCTTCAGGTAGGGACATCGGGACGAATTAATACTTTGTCTCATAATTATGAGACCTCTGGAGCTCCATCATCGGCTCCAACGACTCCAGCGGAAAAAATGGCTTCACCCCTTGTATCCTTACCGCCAGCGGCGGAACTATATGCACATCTGAATTAGGCTCTTTGTCCCCGCATACAATAAACCATAGGAGGGGGTTGTATGCATCCGTATTACGCTCAGCAGGTTTTTAATACACTCAGATTACAAGCGGAGAAGATTCAACAGTTAGAGAAGCAGCTTCGCGATTTGCAAGGCGATGTAGACAGCATAAAGAACAATAAATCTGCAAGTATAGGACCTATCAATTATCATTTTGAACAATTAAAAATCGAAAAGCTGGAAGGCACTTTAAATATAGGCATTACACCGAATGAGGGAAACAATCTGGATGAAGCGATGATCAACGGTAAACCTATTGGGGAGCGGGAGGATGGTACAACTGCCTTATCGGATCAGATTCGCCCACAGATTTTGAAGTATGTGCAAGAAGAGGTCCCCTCGCAATTTTCACGTTTAGAAAAAGAGAAGAATTTAAGCATTGATGAGCAATATATCCAAATGGTGACTCAGGATCTGCTGAATCAAATGGATGGACGGATTAACGAGTATGTAAACCAACTCCCTGCCACAGAAGAAGGGCGTGGATACACTGATGAGGAATGCGCTTCTATTGTAGAGCAAATCAAACGAGATATCGTTATGGCAGTAGAGCGGCATTTGGAAATAAATATAACCGGAAGGCGGGAGACGAATGAAGATAACGGTGATCAATAGAGATATTAGTGTCAATGCAGTGAAAGTCGTTTCGATCTCAGGTTCATCAGTATTTTTAGTAGGGGATACTCAATCCATTCATTGCTCCTCGGCGTTTGACAGCGTAATAGAATATACTCAGAGCGCTCCAGATCAAGTCAAAAAAGGCAGTTAACCTATGCACACCTCACGCATACAAGATGTTTATATCAACAATCTGTCCGACAGTTCTATTTTTATTTGTGGATCTGTAGACCGGGTTCAATCTAAATTCCTGGGAAGCAAGGAGAATTATCTTTTTAACATAAGGGAGATTAATAATCACCCGAAAGATACTACACTCATAGACATCCCTATCCCTGTATGGACAAACCAAGGGAATGAAGCGGATGAATTTGTGATATTAAAGGATTCCGTGGAAACAACGATTAATATACAATATATTAAAATTCTATCGATTGGGTCTGGCACGACCTTCCAGATTGGAAACAGCGGGTCAGTTCATCTGGAGAGTCGAACCAGTGAGTTTAAACGAGAAGTGGCTGCAAAAGATAAGGAGTAACAACAACTATTTTAATTCTTTTGGCAGGGAAATCGCGAATATATCGTGCTCCGTCTGGATGTAGAGAATACCATTCGCACTAAATAGTGTGCCGTATTGTTGTGCTCCGGTCTTTACTTTGCCAAGCGCTTTGCCTGTTTCTGCATTTATGATATAGAAGTAGCCATTCTCATAGCCAGCGTAAATCCCCTTACCCAGAAATTGAACGCTAAGCGCGGGACTGTCCGGACCGTTGAAGCTTATAATGCGATTATCGTTCATTTGAACGCCAGTAATCTGTGCATCCTTTTGGAAAAAAGCCATGTTATTCACTGGACCAGCCACCCAATTTCCGTACTCCTCATAACTTTTGGGTTCACTCGCTGTTTCTTGACCTAAGGTAAAGCGGTATAGTGGATGACCACCCCATTGGTCTAAACCTCCATCGGCTGTATATAGATACGAGCCTTGAAGTGATGTAAAATAATTACCGAGTCTACTGACATCTTCGAGCGGTTTATAGTTCTTTTTGGTCTTCGCTTTTCCAGTTTTAACATCAACATGTACCAAGGTCAACTGATAGCCTTTAAGAGGCACGTTAGAGGCATCATTTGCAGCATTGGCTTGTTCGCGGAGTAATAATTCACCATCCCGGTAAGCAACAAAGCTATAAAATCCCTGAATTCTCCATAACTTCTTGCCTGTAGCCGGATCGAGACCGAAAAACTGTGTGCGTCTATTATCAACGGTACTGGATACTACCAATACCCCGTTATAAAGGCCGTCGATACTTCCTACATACATAGGGATGTCTTTATTCTCCCAGATCTTTTTACCAGTGACCGGATGATAAGCTGCAATTCCACCATGCTCGTTCCGGAAGTATATCACTCCGTTAACTAACTCCGCGAAAGCACCGATCTCGATCGGATCTTTGGCAGCCTTAACCTTCCAAAGCAATTTCCCCGTTTGAGCATTAACTTTTACAAGATAACCCTCATAAGTGATAAAGAAAACCGAGTTATTCGTTATAATCTCAGGATTTGTTCCGTTTTTGTAGGACCATTTAACTTTGCCTGTAGTGAGATCGGCGGCCTTTAGTGTCCCGCCTGATGAATAATAGAATAATCCATTTGCAATAGGAGCCAGTTGGCTATAAATTCCTTGACCATCTGCCTTGTCGTGCCATAAGGGTTTAATTGTGGTGATAGAGTCGACGGTTGTTGAAGAGGAGGCAGGAGTTGTTACTGCTGCTTGAGCACTAGACAAATATATACCAGCTCCAGATACGAGCAAGGAGGAAGATATAACGGTCTTTAGGATAAACGGTACATATTTCACGATTTTAGCTCCTTATACATCATTTATAATATATTGACGCAGAGAATGGATATTTGTTTCTCAATTGTAAAAAAACACTTTTTAACATAATAAATATTATGTTAACAATAAAAGGCGAATCAGTTTCGCACAAGAATTCTTGTGGGAACCAATTCGCCTAGTAAAGGAATATGTCAATAGTTGATTTGTTTAGAAACCTTCACGAAGCCATGTTGTCGCTAACTTGATAGCTCCTTTTTTAGCATGAGTCTCGGCTAAAGGATTCAGCATGACAAAATCATGAATGATGCCTTGGAAGCGGACAGCCGTAACATTCACGCCAGCTTCCCGCAATTTGGCGGCATAAGCTTCACCCTCATCCCGTAGCACATCTGCTTCACCAGTAATGACCAGTGCATCTGGTAAATCCCGTAGCTGTTCTAGGCTAGCCCGAAGAGGGGAGGCCGTGATTTGATTACGTTCCTCAGGGTCAGTAGTATATTGATCCCAGAACCATTTCATGCCGTCCCGCTGCAAGAAATAGCCTTCGGCGAACTCATGATAGGATTCAGTATCAAACGAGGCATCCGTTACCGGATAGAATAGTAGTTGTTTCGCTATCTTCGGCCCACTCCGTTCTTTAGCCATTAGAGTAATAGCAGCGGCCATATTCCCACCAACACTGTCTCCGGCTATAGAAAGCTTGCTAGTATCTAATCCGTGCTCGCTTCCTTTTTCAGCTGTCCACTGGAGTACTGCATAGATTTCTTCAATAGCTGTAGGATATTTAGCTTCTGGAGAGAGGCTGTAATTTGGGAAAACAATTGCGGCCTCCGCTCCGACAGCTAGTTCGCGGATCAGGCGATCATGGGTATGAGCATTCCCAAACACCCAGCCTGCGCCATGAATGTACAGGATAACAGGCAGCGACGCTGATGAAGAGCTTGGGGGACGAACGATTCTTATGGAAACATCACCATTAGGTCCACCTGGCACCATTAGATCTTCAATATCAACTTCAGGTTTATATATATCACTGGATTGTACGCTATCTACCGTTTCACGGCCTTTTTCTGGCCCAAGGTCAGGTAGAAAGGGAGGTTTCGCATTATCATCGGCAAATTTTTGAGCAGCTGGCTCAAGAATGATCTTAGTTTTGTTTGGCATGATTTATCGTCTCCTTTGACTGGTCATAGTCTAGTATACCCTCTTCATTCCATAACCATCTAAGCAGCGGCTGAAACGAATGCCAGTTTAGGAGTAGTTAGAGATTTGACGCTATTTGCGCATTTATCGCCTATTGAGCACGGTTTCGGACACCAACACAACTATTCCTTAGGGAGAGGTTCAAACGCAGTTAGAGCCTTACAACACCTTTTGTTGTTCCTCATGCATTTTAGGACCAATCTCTTCAGTGACACGCATCCTCTGTTTACGCTTATTACGGATAATCCAAACGAATACCAAAGTAATGAGTAGCGGATAGCCTATTGCCCAGCCCGTAAAAGGAAACACAGCAGCTGTTGCTAAAAAGGAAATCCAACTTATCGTCACACCTAAGCGACTTCCTTTGAGCAGACGTATTCCTGCAGCACAACCTCCGATATAAGTCAGGATAAAAGTAGCATTCGGAAACTGGATCAGAGTGGTGATGGAGAGGGACCCGCTGCCATATAGCGTCATCACCGATACAAAACAAAGCAGAAGAAAAGCTATGCCGCCGATAGGGGTATGATACTGTTTGGATATTTTACCCATCCATTTCGGTGCAGAGCCTTGGCGGGATAAAGCATAAGCCACACGTGAGGCAGCTCCTGCATAGGCAATAATTGTGGCTGTACAGATGAACAGACCGGTAAGTCCGGCAATAAATCCTCCCCAGCGCCCAAGAGGCTGACTAATAATCCAGACGAGTGAAGTGCTTGATCCACCTTTGAGGTAGCTTTGTGTACCAACAGTTGCTAGTGCGGAGAGAAAATATAGAATCCCTACTATAATAGCGGCGATAGTTACTCCTTTAACGGCGGCACGCTGTGGGTCCTTGAACTCCTCAGATAGGTGTGAGACAGCCTCCCAGCCAATAAAACACCAGAATAAGATTGCAGCAGCCTGGCCAATGCTCATCCATCCATGTGGGATAAAGGGAGTGAAGTGTTCGACTTCCATACGGGGCAGTGCAGTAGCAAAGGAGAAGACCAGCACAGCAACAATCGCTATAACTACCGCTATTTGTACCTTTCCAGCTACCTGCATACCAATCCAGTTCGTAATCAGGCCAATGACCAACATAATAGCGGCAATAGTAATTCTTGCAGATTCGTCCCAGCCCATAGCGGCGGTCATATAACCAGCTCCAGTCAGTGCAGCAACAGGTGCGCCAATCGGAACGGACATCAGAAAGAACCATCCTACCAGTGAGCCAGCTTTTGGACCAAAAGCAAGCGTTACAAAATGGGACACGCCTCCAGCGTTAGGGAATTTAGCAGAGAGCAGACCCATTGATAAGGCCATCGGCAAAATCAGCAACGACATAAATCCCCACGCCAGTAATGAAGCGGGACCCGCCATTTCTGCAGCTAAACCAGGAACAATTAAGACCCCAGAACCCAACACAGCCCCGATGTAAAGGGCAATAGCCTGAGGCATGCCAATGTTTTTTTGTAAAGTGTTTGAACCGGATTCCTTCATGTTTTTTTATCCTGCTTTCCTTGTCTTTTGTTCTAGAGTAGCAGATAATAGATCCATTGGAAAAACAGAATTTTTGAATAGTATCCATTCGATATTCCGATGGTTCATTTTCATTTAGGGGGAAATTCATGGAGTCACGTCATCTTTTTACCTTTTTAGTGGTAGTGGAGACGGGCAGTTTTACTAGAGCAGCACAGAAGCTTGATTATGCACAGTCCAGTATTACTGCACAAATCCAAGCACTAGAGTCTGAAATTGGCCAGCCATTATTTGATCGGATCAGTAAAAAGATTATCCTAACCGACGCAGGGCGTCGGTTGCTCCCGTTCGCTCAAGAAATATCCAGAATGCACACTTTAGCAGAGGACGCGTTACGCTCGGATAGTGAGCTTACGGGTTCTTTACGGATTGGGGCTCCTGAATCTCTAGCTGCTTTTCGCTTACCAGGTATTATTAAGGAGTTTCGCGCTAAATATCCGAAGGTGCAAATTCTTCTGAAGCCTGGAGCTTGCTGGGAACTATCAGATTTTGTCCGTTCGGGTGAACTGGATTTAGCGTTCTTGTTGCAACCTGAGACGGAAGATAAAGATTTAAATATAGAAACATTAGTACATGAGCCGATGACGCTGATCGCAGCGCCAGATCATCCCTTATTAAACCTTGCTGAGGTAGAACCCCTTCATTTAAAAGGAGTGACCATACTTCATACCGAAACGGGCTGTTCCTACCGGACTTTATTTGAACGGCATTTGAACAGTTACGGTGTTTTTCCTGACCCCACGTTAGAGTTTTGGAGCATCGAGGCGATAAAGCAATGTGTGATGGCTGATCTTGGCATTGCCTTTCTTCCATTAATTACTGTAAAAAATGAACTCTCCGAAGGCAAACTTGCCAGGTTGAATTGGAATGATGAATCACAGCGTATGACGACGCAGATCGCCTATCATCATAAGAAATGGAAATCGCCCGTACTGACGGAGTTCTTACTTGCGATACAAAAACATGCTGAGCAATGGAGAAGTCTAATATAGATCAACGTTAACAAGGAGGCTCTAAGGCATGAATGAGTGGTGTGAAGACTACGAAGAAGGGCTGGAGGCCTTTCTCATCTGGATGAAGGATGCCGGGTACACTCCCTATACGCAAAAATCCTATTTAGTAGATGTGAAACAATTTTTAGACAGCCTGAATGGTAAAAAGCTTGAGACGGTGAAGAAGCTGCATGTCATTTCTTTTTTGACCTCTGTCCGCGAACGTGGAGTGAGTGATGCGACCCGTAACCGGAAGCATGCTGCGATTAACTGTTTTTTCAAGGCATTGATCGAGCTGGAATTACTTCAGAACAACCCGGCAGCCGGGATTAAGAAATCCAAAACGGAGATCAATCGTGAGCCGGTCTACTTAGATGAAAGTGATCTGGGTCGGTTTTTATCTTCTATAGATGGTAAATACAAAAAGCGCAATTTAGCAGTTTTTTTGTTGATGTCCTATATGGGGCTTCGGGTGGGGGAAGTTCACACGCTGAATTTGAGTGATTATAATGTAGAAAGACATTCCCTCCGTGTGTTTGGGAAGGGGCGTAAATGGCGTAATGTGCCGGTTCCCGAGGATGTAGTGCCTTTTCTCGACTCTGCGTTAGCAGAAAGGTTAGATCCTTGGCGCAGTAAAGAGGAAGCGATGTTCATTTCACAAAAAGGACGCAGGTTGTCGATCCGCGGCATTCAGCAAATTGCAGCAGATACCTTTGATCGTTTCCAAAGGGATGTGCCAGCAGCACAGCGACGTCCGTATTCAAGCCATAAGCTCCGACATTCCTTTGCAACCATGCTGCTGAGAAAAGGGGCAGATCTGCGTACTGTACAGGAACTGCTTGGTCACTCCTCGATCCAGACTACAACCGTATACACACATATTACCAGTCGTGAGAAGGAAGAGGCTATGTCTAAATTGCAAATCCAGCTGTGATAGAAAAGAAAGAAACCTCCTTAGAAAATTGATAACAAAAAATAACTTGTTATTATAACGGTATTGATTTATTCTAACAGTTATTAAGAGTTTTTTATAGGAGGTCCTAATCGTGAAGGATGTATTTCTAAAAGGGATGACTTATGGCTGGGGATCAAAACGAGGCGAATACCGCACAGAATATGCAGAAGATTCGATGAGAAAGCTGGCGGAGACAGGAAGCGAATGGATCGCCTTATCTTTTTGGACATGGCAAGACACAGTGCATTCAACAGAAATTCATTATGATTACGGTTACACGGTGACAGATCGTGATCTCGCACATGCGGTACAACAGGCAAAACAGCTTGGTCTTAAAGTTTGTCTTAAACCTGTTGTGAATTCGAGGGATGGCATTTGGAGAGCTAGGATTGGATTTCCGGAAGAGGGAGAGGTTTATTGGGCAGCATGGTTCCGTTCTTATACAAATTTCATTAAACACTATGCAGAGTTGGCGGAAGAGCTTGAATGTGAGATGTTCTGTATCGGCTGCGAAATGGTAGGCACAGAGTCTAGAACTACGGAATGGAGACAATTAATTCAAGAGGTCACTAATCTTTATACAGGGCCGATCATTTATAATGCTAATCATGGCAAAGAAGAAGGAATCGAATGGCTGGATGAGGTGGATTTTATCGGAACCAGCGCTTATTATCCGGTAGCCTCCATGCCGGGAGATTCTTATGAGAATATGCTGGCTGGTTGGGAGCGGCAGAAACCGCGGCTTAAGTCACTGTCTGAGCAATTTGGCAAGCCTCTCGTATTCATCGAGATTGGATGCCGAAGTGCTCATGGATGTGCCACCATGCCATGGGACTTTACATACACAGACTTACCGTATTCAGAAGATGAACAAGCCAACTTCTATCGGTCAGCGCTGGAAGCATTCTGGAATGAACCTTGGTTTGCCGGTTACTTCTGGTGGGACTGGAGCACGAAATTATATGCCTTGGAAGAGGCTTCCATTGACCGTGGTTTTGATATTTATGGCAAAAAAGCCGAACAAGTTCTCAAAGAATATTACAAGCAACCTATCACTAAATAAATTGATAAAAAAGATCCGGAATTTCAGGTGAGCCTGGCCTGCTAAAGGATCTTTTTGTCATTGGCAGGCTAAGTTAATTCGTGTTATATTAAAAACCGTCCTTTTCATAGTGGAGGCAACGCTCCACATATAAAAAGGACGGTTTCTTGTGTCTTTTGTAGTCAAAAAAGGCTGTTTCCAGCCATATTCGCTTACAATTCTAGCTTAGCTATTTCTGCTTTTAGCTTCTCAGCGGATTTCTGGAATAAAGCCTGTTCGGTTTCATTGAGTGGGAGGTCCAGTACCTGTCGAACACCCGAGCGGTCTACTACGCAAGGTGCACCGAGATAGACATCCGAAACCCCGTTATAGTTATTTAATAAAGTAGAAACATTCAACACGGCGCCTTCATTATGAAGAATGGAGACTACAATTCGGTCCAGTGCAAGAGCTATTGCATAAGAGGTTGAGCCTTTGGCATCAATAATTTCATAGGCTGCATTCTTGGTATCTTGGAAGATTTCTTCGCGTTCTGCTTCGTCAAAACCAAGATCAATCCCAGCTACATTCGCAAGACTCCAAACCGGAAGCTCTGAATCTCCATGTTCACCGATGATCTGTCCGTGAATACTGCGAGGATCGATTTCTTTGTGAAGACCGATCAAATAACGAAAACGAGCACTATCAAGTACCGTACCAGAACCAATTACACGTCTGCGGTCAAACCCACTTATTTTCAAAGTCGCGTAAGACAGAATATCTACAGGGTTAGTTGCAATAAGTAGAATGGCATGTTGGTTATACTTTGTAATTTTTTCAATGATATCTTTAAAAATCGAAATATTTTTACGAAGCAGATCTATCCGGGTTTCTCCCGGTTTTTGTGATGCACCGGCAGTGACTATAATGATATCTGCTTCACGGCAGTCTTCATAAGTACCAGCCCATAACTTCACACCACCGACAAAAGGCATGCCGTGATTCATATCCAGTGCTTCGCCAAGTGCTTTCTGATGATTAACGTCAATAAGTACGAGTTCGGGCATACGTCTACGTAACAATAATGTATAGGCTGTAGTTGTACCAACTGCTCCAGTACCGATAACTACGACCCGATTGGGTTTTGGGGGGGCCATGTCTCCATCTCCTTAATATTTCAAATTTTTGGTTTCAATCTTGTCCATCATAATCGTTAACGGTAGTGTTTTCAAGCTGATCTTATTTAATGCATTACCCTAATTAAGGCCATACTAAAATGTGATTTTTATTTCATTATCTTAGCAAGACTAGACAGGAGAGAATGTAAGGATGGATTTATTTCGTAAAAAGGCTCTAAACATACCCACAAGTTCTGAGGGGACGCAGTTAAACAAGACGTTGGGTGCCCTGGATCTAACAATGCTTGGGGTAGGAGCCATTATCGGCACAGGTATTTTTGTAATGACAGGAGTTGCCGCAGCAGAACATGCAGGTCCTGGTCTTATAATTTCTTTTTTACTAGCGGCGTTTGCCTGTGTGCTCTCGGCATTATGTTATTCGGAATTTGCTTCGACCATTCCTGTTTCCGGGAGTGCTTATGCTTATAGTTATGTAGCCTTTGGAGAACTGTTAGCTTGGATCTTAGGCTGGGATCTTGTCTTGGAATACGGAGTTGCCGCAGCGGCTGTAAGCAGCGGTTGGTCAGGGTATTTTCAGGGGTTATTAGAGGGCTTTGGGATACATCTTCCAACCGCACTATCGGGGGCTTATAATGCAGAAGCGGGTACAATAATAAATCTGCCTGCAGTAATCATCATTTTGTTAATTTCCTATTTACTGACTCGGGGAACCAAAGAAACGGCACGCTTTAACGCAATCATGGTTTTTATCAAAATAGCAGTGGTGCTTCTATTTATCGTAACAGGATTTTTCTATGTGAAGCCAGAGAACTGGACTCCGTTTCTCCCTTTTGGGTACCATGGCGTGATCAATGGCGCGGCCACAGTGTTTTTTGCCTACATAGGTTTTGATGCGCTAGCAACTGCTGCTGAAGAGGTGAAAAGACCCCAACGCGATTTGCCGATTGGAATTATTTCATCCCTTGCTATCTGTACGGTCTTGTACGTTCTTGTCTCACTCGTATTAACGGGTATTGTTCCATATACTGATCTCAATGTTAGTGATCCTGTATCTTATGCGCTTCGCTTTGTAAATCAGGATATGATTGCCGGTCTGATCTCTGTTGGAGCCATTGCGGGAATGACTACGGTACTGCTCGTGATGTTATTTGGTCAAACTCGGCTGTTATTTGCCATCTCACGTGATGGCCTACTGCCCATAAGTTTATCTAAGATTAATGCTAAAACACAGGTACCTGTACGAAGCACATGGATGGTAGGTATCTTAATAGCTGTGTTAACGGGTTTCATCCCACTGGACCGGTTGGCAAATCTGACAAGCATAGGAACATTGTTTGCCTTTTTTGTAGTGTCTTTAGGGGTAATCGCGCTTAGATATATTCATCCGGATTTAAAAAGAGGGTTCAGAGTTCCTTGGGTACCTTTCATTCCGCTGTTAAGTGCGGCAACTTGTGGTATTTTGATGTATAATCTAGGAAGTGAGACTTGGATTGGTTTTCTAATTTGGACAGTTGTTGGACTTCTAATCTATGCACTATATGGCTATCGTAATAGTAATTTGAATCATAAATAAGATTCAATCCATCCGAGAGGAGAGAGGTTATTGGCATCTAAGATTGCTGGATTGAAGGGAATAAGATTAATATTGATGCTGATTTTGTTAGCGTGGGTGGTCACGGCTTGTTCATCTCCTCCCCCGGAACCTACTCAGCAGCCCCAGCCGACAGAGGCACCTGAAGAAGGACAGACGATAACCCTGATTACTCCAGACGCCAATCATATTGACAATGATAGCGCTCCGAAATATCAAATTCAGACTCGTCTTACAGATTTTCAGCTGCTTAGTGAAAGTGAGGGTCTGGCCTGGGGGGTTACCAAAAACGAACTCCGGTTGTACTTGACCCGGGATAACGGAGCAACTTGGGCTAATATTTCACCAGCACCAAATGTGCAGTTCCTCTCCAATCCTGTGTATGGGAAGGGGATTTTCTTCACGGATCCATCTCATGGTTGGATTATAAGAAGTGCTTTTGGCTCGACAGAAACGATTGTGCTGCGAACCACAGATGGTGGCCAAAGCTGGAAAATCTCATCTTTAGGAGATGTGAATACAGTATCCTCTGTATATTTCAACTCACCCAGAAAGGGTTGGCTGATGACCTCATGGAACGCTTCTTCCAATAAAGAGAACAAGGCACTTTTTTCAACGACAGACGGTGGGGCCACTTGGGAAGAAGTGATGCAGAATGAGCAATACAATCCGAATTTCCCAAATGATTCGATACCGTTTGCCGGGGTCACCACTGGAATGATTTTTCGCAATAGTACACATGGATTTGTGACACTACAGACAGGTGCTCTTCCCAAAATCTTTATGACAAAAGATGGCGGTAAGAGCTGGAGCCTCGGGCCAGCTTTTCTAGTTAACGAACGTTTAGAAGATTGTGACCGAGTAATTACTGGCAAACCGGAGTTCTTCGATGCTAGTAAGTCTACTGGTTGGATGTCTGTTGGCTGTCAAAAGGATAAAGAAAAAACGATCACTTACCATGGCTATTTTACAGCTAACGGCGGTGCTAATTGGAAATTCGCTTCCTTTGGATTGAACGCACAAGCTGGTGTTAATCGTCTAATTGCTCCGACTTTTTTGAATTCACAGATCGGTTGGACCATACTTGGCGACACCCTTTACCATACGATTGATCAAGGAGCGACCTGGTTACCGCTTAAAGAGAGCAGTGTACTGCGATCTAAGCTTCTGGAATATCCGGAGATTGTAAAGCTGCAGTTTTTTTCCACTGAGGTGGGGTGGCTTTTGATTGAGAAAAAAGAGGACAAGCGCTCGATACTGTTACAGACTACGAATGGTGGTATCAGCTGGCGCGTAATGTAATAAGGAATAAGAACCTGCCTGATGGTAGGTTCTTTTGTTGTTAGAAGAGTGGGGGGTTATTGTTGTTTGTGAATGATTGAATATAAGGAAAAAACTTATTTAAAATTTTCTTTATAAATGTGAAAAAAATCACATGACTTTTAAAGAAACCTGTGATATATTTAACACATAGAAAACAAGTTCAAATTTTCACAAACTCAGACATCGAATAGGAGAGATTACAATGAAAACATTCGAAACAGATTATATGACAAGAAACCTTTTGCAACTTTGCTACAACTGTGATGACGCTCATCTTTGTGAAACTGAAGAACAATGCAGAGCTTGCTGGGCTGAGAATGGAATGTTAGACGATCAGACGGACGAAACTAAGAAATTGCTAGACCTAGTTCATGCTTAATTTAATAACTGAAAACTCTGTATAGAGACCACTCGAATTCTTGATTTCTAAGAAAACGAAGTGGTCTTTTTTGCATCTAGTCTCACTTATTTAATGCTTTCTGGACTAGATGAGGCATATACATGTACAGAAGTACCCAGAACGCAGCAATTAGGCTGAATAACAAGAGGAAGAAGGGGGAAACTGTCATGGGAATGGGCCCGGATCTTTCATGGATGTTTGATTTTGCCGGAACGGTGATGCCGATCTTTATCGTTGTTATGATTGGTATTCTTGCTATATCAGCAGGCAGGGGCTTGCTTCAATGGGGCAGGAACAATGGCTCCCCCATACTAACAATCCCTGCGCATATCGTTAGCAAACGGACTGAAGTACGACAGCAGCAGCTTCAGGAAGAGAATGGCTCAACTCGTACAAGTACAACTTACTATTTAACGTACGAGCTGGAGGGCGGTAGTCGCATGGAATTTAAAGTAGATGGCCATGAATATGGCTTGAGTGCTGAAGGCGATAGAGGAATGCTTACTTATCAAGGAACCAGATATCATGGATTCCAACGACAGCCACAATACTCAACTGCGGAGTAGTCATTTGTATTAAATCAAAACAGCGATCCTCATGCTCATGGTGGATCGCTGTTTTGCGTTTTGGTTATGTACCATTCAAGCTCATTGATACCGTAGCTCTCAAAGCTCACTGACCTCGTAGTTCTCAAAGCTCACTGACCTCGTAGTTCTCAAAGCTCACTGTAGGTGCGATCATCTATTAAGTGTCAGATCTTCATTACCCTCTCACCTTGCGGACCCAGATGACGTTATTTGCAAATTCACAGTCTTTTGAGCCTAGTTTCGGACTCCAATGCAGCTATTCATTAGAAAGAGGCTTATAATCGGTGCTTTGCGGGCCAATAGGGGCTTTGGGGTCCGTTAGAATCCGAAAAGTGGATTAATATCGCGAATAAGGTCAGCTGTGTCCGATAGCGCCTTCTGAGCGGGTGCTGACGTTGTCGCAGTTGCTAACAAGAAAATTGATCTAACGTGGACATTGTTGCTAACACCGAGCCCGATTCCAGCACCGTTCGACGCTACCACCGACGTCGACTCTGATGCTAAAGCTGTCGTTAACAAGAACATCGAAGCTGAGGTTGATAATTGTTGCTAACACCGAGACCAATTCCAGCACCGATTCGACTCTAACACTGATGTCGACTCTGATGCTGGCACTTACGCTGACCCCGACGTCGACTCTGATGCTGCCACTGACCCCGACCCCGACTCTGACGCTTTAGCGCGGACATATGCAGCATATGGACATACGCAGCTTAGAGTGTCGCTAAAGGGGATTTGCTGAGTGGTTAAAAGGAAAGATCCCTACTCTAAAAAATAGGCGGGAACTGTCACCTCTTAGGCGAATGCACATACTATACAGCATGCAGTTAAGAACGAGGTTGCTACAAGAAGTGACCCCAAGGAGGAGACAGCGTGGCCGTCATCAAAACGAACTCGGAAGATGTGAAGGTGCTGGCGCGGTTGATGAGAGCGGAAGCTGAGGAAGATGGAGATCTCGGCATGCTCATGGTCGGCAATGTTGGCGTCAACCGGATTCTTGGCAATTGCTTGGACTTTAATAACATTCGAAATGTGAATGATATGGTCTATCAAAGTCCTGGAGGTTTCGAAGCGCCGCAGAAGGGATACTTCTACCAGCGAGCCAGAGAAGCAGATATCCGTCTAGCCAAACGTGTAATTGCTGGTGAAAGAACCTGGCCAGCTACCAATGCTTTGTGGTTCTTCAGACCCGCAGGTGATTGTCCTGCAACCTGGTATAACCAACAAAACACAGGCCGCTTTAAAGCCCATTGCTTCTTTACTCCGACCGGAGAAGATTGCCCGACTGTATTTATCGGCAATTAGCATGGTAACTGTGCAAAGAGAATTACTCAATAAAATGAGTAATTCTCACAGAAAGTTAGTGTGATTTCAATTGTGCCCAAATGTAAGTTTCATTAGTGTCCAAGGGAGCCTATGCTCCGATAAACATTTAGGAGGTTTCAGTAAATGATCGTTCAACCTTACCGCCCCGTAACTTATACCATCGGTAGTGTCTCTTCTTCAGGTATGCCAATGTCTTCCGGAATGCCGATGTCATCAGGAATGCAAGGCATGGGCAGCATGCCACCCCAAGTAAGCAGTGGCAGTCCAATGACTCCAGGGGGAGTAGTAGTTCAGAACCCACCACAAACGTTCGAACAATCCTACATTGAGAATATTTTCCGCCTGAATTTAGGAAAAGTAGGTACGTTTTATTTTACTTATGAGAACAACAAAGACTGGAATGCCAAAGTTTACAAGGGTGTGCTGGAAGCGGCAGGCCGTGACCACATTATTATCAGTGACCCTGCGACCGGCCAACGCACCGTCTTACTTATGATTTATTTTGATTATGCTACCTTCGATGAGCCCCTTACTTACCAATACCCAGGTGTAATTGGCAATCCTCCAACGATGAGAAATTGTCGCTAAATTTAATCCATCTTCGATGAGAAGAACTCCAACGCCAAAAGGTTAGGAGTTCTTTTTATTTGTGATGAATTTATGGAATAATCTTGATAATCATCGCCCATTTTTTTTCGAAAGGACACGCATGCTTGCGGTTTGCCCCAATATATTAATATAATAAAGTATATATTCAAAAACGTGATTCTAGACTGGAGATGAAACCATTGGGAAATTGATACTGAAAGGAACAAACGGCAAGCTTTTTGCCAATACTCTGAAAAAACGAAGGAGGTGGGCCTATCCATCCATGTACGGAAAATGGTGGATAGGAGTATAAATTGAGCGACCCTTTACCCGGTATATTACATGTTGGTCTTATTATTTTGTTGGTATTGTTAAACGGATTTTTTGTTTCAGTCGAATATGCAATGGTGAAAGTACGAAGTGGTAGAATTGATACCCTGATTGAAGAAGGTAGTAAAAAAGCTTTTAATGCAAAAAGCATTGTCAGCAACCTGGATGGCTATCTCTCAGCCTGTCAGCTCGGCATTACATTGGCTTCGCTTGCATTAGGGTGGCTGGGTCAACCAGCTATAGCTAATCTTATCGGGCCTTTATTAGGAAGCATAGGTTTAGGAGAAACTGCTGTTAATGTTGTATCTTTGGTTATTGCTCTTATGTTCATTACTATCTTGCATATCGTATTAGGTGAGCTTGCACCTAAGACCATTGCTGTTAACAAGGCTGAATCTGTCCTTTTACTAACAGCAGGACCGATGAATGTATTTTACAAAATCATGTATCCAGTGATATGGATCGTTAATGGGCTGGCGCGTGGTTTACTGCAAATTTTCCGATTAGCCCCGGCTTCAGAGCTGGGAACGGCGCATACGGAAGAAGAAATTCGTATTATCATGCAGGAAAGTAACAAAAGCGGCTTTATAGATAATACTGAAATGGCGTTAGTTGACAATATTTTTGAATTTGTGGATACCATGGCTCGGGAGATCATGATTCCGCGGACAGAGATGATCTGTCTGAATAATCATGTTTCTGCTGAGGAGAACCTTGAGATTGCCTATGATGGCATGAGGACACGTTATCCCGTCTGTGACGGTGATAAGGATCATATTTTAGGCTTCATCCATATAAAGGACTTAATTAAGGATCGTCCACAAAGTTATCAGAAATTAATTCGTCCAATATTGACCGTGCCGGAATCCATTCAGATTAGTGCTTTGCTGAAAGTTATGCAGCGTGCGAAGACACAAATCGCCATATTGATCGATGAGTATGGGGGTACTTCAGGAATGGTGACACTGGAAGATATCATGGAGGAAATTGTTGGAGAAATTCAGGATGAATTTGATGAGGAACGTCCCGGTGTTGAGAAGCTTGGTGAGGATGAACACTCCATTGACGGTTTGATGCTTATTGAAGAGATTAATGATCTTTTAGGTCTTCATATGGAGACTGAGGATTACGATACGATAGGCGGCTGGCTGTATTCTAAATTGGAGGTTAATCCACCTCAAAAAGGGCAATCCGTAGAATTTGATGATCATCTATTTATTGTAGAAGAGACTGAGAATAAGCGAATTTCTCGAATTAAGCTATTGCGGTTACAGTTATTGAATGAAGAAGCTGGAGCTTAATGGAATTATATATTTTTAAAATAAGAGCAGCGTTTCTCCTTTTGGAGTCACGCTGTTTTTTTTGACCATACTGTTTGCCAAAAAGAGATTAATAATTATATAATTTTAAATGTATATGATAAAAACTACATTAGTCCCTAGAGGACAGAAAGGAATTCTCCTTGAGTAAACCTAAAAAAAGTCCAAATGTTCCCCAGTTGAGCAAACAAGAGAAACGACGGGTAGAACAGGAGCAACAGAAGCAGAAAACGAGAATTTTAGTTATTAGTTCAATAGCTGTAGTAGTTATCATTTTTGTTGGATTGTTTATGTTAGCTTCGAAAGATGCAGCAAAGAATGTCTCTACAGGAGAACCGGTAGAATTCAATTACAGTGAGCTACCTAGGATTGGTAATGAGGATGCACCTGTTAAGCTTGTTGAATTTGGTGATTTCAAATGTCCAGCTTGTTCCCAATTTGCTGGCTCCATGAAACCGAAAATTGTTCAAGATTTTGTCAACGAGGGAAAAGCAGCTCTTTACTTTGTAAATATGGCTTTCGTTGGTCCTGACTCTGAGACAGCTTCACTAGCTGCATTGTCTGTATACCATCAGAATAAGGATGAATTCTGGAAGTTCTATGATGCTGTGTATGCGCAGCAAGGGGATGAGAGCGTGGAATGGGCCACTGAGGATTTCTTGGTAAGCCTTGCTGAAAAAGAGAAATTAGTGATCGATTACGATCTATTGCGTAAAGACATCCAAGAGAAAACTTATGCAGATGAGCTGAAGAAAGACATTCAGTTGGCAACTGACGCAGGCGTGACAACTACGCCTTCGCTCTACATTAATGGAGTGAAAACGGCTGAACCTTTCGATATTGAAGCGATTACATCTGAAATTAACACCGCCGCAAAAGCAGTGGAGGCAAAGTGACAAAATTCCTATCTTTTTGCAAGCGTAACTGCCTCTATCTGGCCTGGTTCGTCTCTTTGGTTGCTGTAGCTGGTAGCTTGTATTTAAGTGAAGTCTTGAAGTATGAACCTTGTAAGCTTTGCTGGTTTCAGCGGATTTTTATGTATCCGCAGTTATTTTTGTTGGGAATTGCCACTTTCCGTGGAGATAAGCGCATCATTCCTTATGTGCTTCCATTAAGTTTGATTGGTGGCAGTATCTCAATCTATCATTATGCGGAACAGAAGATTCCAGCGTTAAGTAAAGTTCTACCTTGTACAGTTGGTGTTCCTTGTAATAAAGATTACTTGAACTACTTCGAATTTATAACGATTCCTTTGTTAGCTTTAATAGCGTTTGCTCTAATAAGTCTCCTTCTTTGGTATGGACGTAGGGAAGAAGAAGTGATTGAAGTAGATGCTGAGGAGAGCTTAGGATTTTAGTTTTTACTTTGGAAGTTACAAAAAAGCTGAAAAGGTATTAAAATCACGGGCTAGAGGGATAATTGAAGATAATGAAAGAGAGCATCCAATAAGACGCTATATTTGAGCTTATTGGATGTTTTTTCATTCTTTTTTCATTTTTTTCAACGCTTTACTGTAGGCACTTTGTAGACTAATATTAGACCTTGTGAGAAGTTGAATATGCGCTGAATTTTCTTAGGAAAAACGGGGGAACCAAACTTGGCATTCATGCCAATGGGGTGAATCGGAACCGGGTCGAACAGATCTCTACCGTAGGGCTATAACCACAGCCCGAATCCGCCAGCTAACCTCGTAAGCAAGGTGGGAAAATGACCATGCATAAGCATGCGGATCATTTCCGTATGCTTATTTTTGTGTCTGCATTTATGAAATCCACCGATGAAAACAGCGCACGGAAATTCCGTTTCAGCTCCCAAAGAAAGGAACTGTATCCACCATGGTAAGCAAGGTAAAACGACTATTGATCGGACGTCCGATGAAGTCGAATGAACTCGATCATGAAAAGTTATCCAAGGTTAAAGCACTGGCTGTTCTGTCTTCTGATGCGCTCTCGTCTGTAGCCTACGGAACGGAACAAATTCTGATTGTACTAGTGGCTGCCGGGTTTACTGCCATCTGGTATTCCCTGCCAATTGCATTAGCCGTATTGGGCCTGCTGGCCATCCTGATTTTATCCTATCGGCAGACGATTTTTGCTTATCCGCAAGGAGGCGGAGCTTATATCGTAGCCAAGAGTAATCTTGGTATTCCGACAGGGCTGCTCGCTGGGGGTTCATTATTGGTGGATTACATTCTTACCGTAGCGGTTAGTGCCTCGGCAGGGACGGATGCGATCACATCGGCTTTTCCAAGTCTTCATAATCATACTGTTCTCATCGCTGTATCTGTTATCGTTTTATTAACAATCATTAATCTTCGCGGAGTGACTGAATCGGCTTCATTTATCGCAATTCCAGTGTATTTGTTTGTGGTTTCAATTGTTGTTCTGATTATCTCCGGTATCGTTAAATATGCAATGGGTGGCGCGCATGCGAATGTTCCTGAAATAGGCAGCGCCGTATCTAATGTAAGTTTGTTTCTACTATTAAAAGCGTTTAGCTCTGGTTGTTCAGCCCTAACGGGGGTTGAGGCCGTATCTAATGCGATCCCAAACTTTAAAGCACCGGCTGAGAAGAATGCAGCCAAGACGCTAATGATCATGGGACTTATCCTTGGCTTTATGTTTACCGGAATCACTGTGCTGGCGTATTGGTATGGTATTGTGCCAGATGAAAAGGCTACGGTTGTCTCTCAGATCGCTGAATCGACCTTTGGCCGTGGCGGATTGTACTTTTTCATTCAAGGGATTACAGCAGTGATTTTGTTCTTGGCAGCTAATACAGCATATTCAGCGTTTCCGCTGCTCGCCTTTATGTTTGCAAAAGATAAATATCTGCCACATGCATTTATGGTCCGTGGTGACCGCCTGGGTTTCTCAAACGGCATTATTTTTCTAGGAGTTATGTCTATCATACTTGTGACTGCATTCCATGGGAATACGGAAGGTTTGATTCCACTATATGCGGTTGGCGTGTTCATTCCTTTTACCTTATCCCAACTGGGGATGATGGTGCATTGGATCAAAACAAGACCCGCTGGATGGGTGAAAAGATTTGTAGTAAATACCATCGGTATGCTGACTACATTGACGATTACGCTTATATTTATCATTACTAAATTCTCGAGCGTATGGATGGCATTCATTTTCTTACCTGCTGTAATGTTCGTGTTCCACCGTATTCATAAGCATTATTTGAACACTGCGGATCAACTGCGTATATGTCCGGCTACGGATAAACCTGTAATTAAAGGAAGTACTGTAGTTGTTCCTGTTGCAGGGGTTACACGTGCTGTATTACATTCCATCAGCTATGCGAAGTCTCTAACAGATAATGTTGTTGCTGTGTATGTAGGCTTTGATGAAGAAGACATTCATAAGATGGAGCAACGGTGGGAGGAATGGAATCCAGGTGTACGCCTGATTGTACTTCGTTCCAGATATCGTAGTATCATTCGTCCGTTAGTGAAGTTTATCGATACGGTAGAGTGGAAGACCGCTGCGACGGATCACATCACGATTCTGATTCCACAGTTTATTACCAAACATTGGTGGCAAGCCGTGCTTCATAATCAGACCAGCTTTTTAATCCGCTCGTATCTAATGAATCAAAAGGACGTTGTAGTAGCGACTGTCCCGTATCATTTAAATAAATAAGTAGAAGATTAAAGATGAGGTTATATCCGGAACGTTCGGAATATAACCTCTTTTGTATTTTATATGAAGGAAATTGTTGCAAATCCACAGAATTTGAAATTTATATGTTGACACAGAGAATGAGAATCAATATCATTTAAAAGTGAAGCAGAGGTAAAGGTCACCTTTGAATATCAAAGCAGTTACATATAGGAGGGTTTTTAATGTTTTGGCTTAACAGAAAAAGATCAGGAAGCATGAAAGTGACGATGAGCGGACTAATAGTGATGACGCTAATACTTTCCGCTTGTGGTAATAATAATGCTGAAAGCTCATCAAATGCAGGAACAGCGCCTACAGCAGAATCTACAGAGGCACCTGCTGCACCTAAGACGTTAACAGATGCAATGGGTCATAAAGTAACGATTCCGGCTAATCCCCAACGCGTTCTGGGTTCATATTTAGAAGACTCTTTGGTAACTCTGGGTGTAACTCCAGTAGCTCAATGGTCAGTTACAAATGGCGTTCAGGATTATCTGGCCACTGAATTGAAGGATGTTCCTACAATTAGTTACGACCTTCCGTTAGAGGCTGTAACCAGCTTTGCTCCGGATCTTATTATCATCCCATCGGAGTCTTCTGTTCAGAACGGGATTTACGATCAGTTGAATAAGATTGCACCCACTTATGTAATTGGGGATGAACTAAATCAAGATTGGCGCAAATCGTTGCTCAAGATGGGTGAGATTTTGAACAAAACCCCTGAAGCAGAAAAAGCCATTAAAGATTATGATGTTAAAGCAGCGGCTGCGAAAGAACAGCTTGCAGGAGCTATTGGACAAGAGTCCGCGGCTATTTTATGGTTGGTGCAAAAAAACTTCTATATTGTAGACGAAACCCGCAGCAGTGGAGCTGTATTATATACAGACCTTGGCGTAACGCTGCCTAACTTAGTAACAGAGATCCCAGTAGGAACAAGAGCAACTTGGAATCCGATCTCACTAGAGAAGCTTTCTGAGCTGACCGCAGATCATATTTTCCTTGTAAATAGTGATAAGACTGAGGGTTCGGAGATCCTAGATAGTGCAATCTGGAAGGGCATCCCAGCTGTAAAAGCTGGAAATGTGCATGAAATGAGCTCAACAAGCAGTTGGCTTTACAGTGGGGCGAACGCTGGCAGCAAAATCATTGACGATGTGCTAAAAAGTCTTGTGAAATAAAAGTCGTAATTCACCATGAATGAGACTGATCATTTCGGTGGGGAAGGGCGTGCAGATCAAGTATCTCGGGATACAAAGATCTGCACCATTTTTTTATAAACCAATCCCATAGTACGGAAAAATCGTTCCTGCAATTGTACAACATAAATATTTTTGCGATAATGAGAATGATTGTTGTTATCATATAAACCATTGTAACTATTGAATAAGGAGACGACTCATGGTTTCACCCTCAGATTTCGCAAATCGTATTAAAAATGAACCCAAAAAAGCTCTACATACCCGACCGGCAGCTGCCATTGGTATTCTTATTTTTGGACTTGCTGCCATTGCCTTCGGATTGGCACTTTCGGTCTCAGTGGGTGCGGCAGATATCAAGTTAGCTACGGTATGGGAAGCTATATTTCATTTCAATCCAGATTTACAAAAACATCAGGTGATTAGAGAACTGCGATTTCCACGTGCTATTGCTGGCGCCTTAGTCGGTGCTTGCTTCGCAGTAGCAGGGGCTATCATGCAGGGGATGACAAGAAACCCGCTTGCGGATTCAGGGCTGTTAGGCTTGAATGCAGGAGCAGGGGTAGCACTGGCCATAGTATTTGCTTTTGCACCCTCACTCTCATTCACTTCACTAATGTTGTATTGCTTTATCGGTGCCGCTGTGGCCTCTTTTATCGTATTCGGAATCGGTTCGCTTTCTTTTAATGGCCTGACCCCCTTGCGATTGACATTAGCAGGTTCGGCAGTTAGTGCTTTATTGGTTGCTATTAGTCAGGGAGTAGCTATTCTTTTCAACTTATCTCAGGACATAGCCTTCTGGTTAGCTGGTGGGATGGGTGGAGCTAGCTGGACTCAGATCAAGATTATGTTCCCTTGGGTGGCCGTAGCCTTAATTGCAGCGATGATGTTATCACGATCCGTCACATTGCTCAGCTTAGGAAGAGAAGTTGCGGTTGGCCTGGGGCAGCGGACAAGGTTAGTTCAATTGGCATGTATGATTGTTGTGGTTATCTTAGCTGGAAGTGCGGTTTCAACGGTTGGCCCGATTGCTTTTATAGGACTAATTATTCCACATGTTACACGTTATTTCGTTGGAGTGGACTACCGCTGGATTATCCCTTGCTCGGCAGTTCTAGGGAGCTTATTGATTATCTTTGCAGATATTGCCGCAAGAATGATAAATGCACCGTATGAGACACCGCTAGGAGCCTTAATTGCCATCATCGGCGTACCGTTCTTTATTTATTTAGCGAGTAAGCGGAAGGGGGAGCTGTAATGCCCAAATTAACCCTTACTCCAGATGAAAAAGAACGCCGCACACGCGCCCTAACGGTGTTATCACTCCTTGCTATACTGATCGTCGTTGTGTTTATAGTCAGTATGAATACAGGGTTTATGCGTCTATCCCCACTAGAGGTATTACATACACTCATGGGTGATGGAACACATCAGCAAAAGCTTATTTTATTTGATTTCAGATTACCCCGCATCGTAATTTCATTGTTAGTTGGAGCGGGCTTTGCAGTATCGGGCTGTATTCTACAAAGTCTCGCACGTAATGCACTCGCTGAACCGGCTACGCTGGGCATAAGTGCTGGTGCAGGTTTTGCGGTAATCATTTTTATCTCGTTTTTTCCGGCTACAACAGCAGCTCCGGTATTTGTCTTGCCTCTCCTAGCACTTGGTGGGGCTGGCCTGACCGCAGCTTTAATCTATATTCTTGCCTACCGGAAGGCAGATGGTCTGTCTCCTACAAGGCTGATCCTTATCGGGATTGCGGTCGCTGCAGGAATCAATGCTTGCCAGCTTGTATTGGCACTTAGGCTTGATCCTAATAATTATCAATTTGTAGCTACTTGGATCGCCGGGAAAATATGGGGTGGGGATTGGAGATTCGTCCTTGCTTTGCTGCCTTGGATCGCGATTCTGTTACCGTTCGCCTTCTATAAAGCCCGGGTTCTAAATGTATTGAATCTAGGGGACCATACTTCATTAGGTCTAGGAATGCGTGTGGAGAAGGAACGTATTCTCCTTCTGGTAACAGCCGTAGCGCTTGCCGGCTCCTGCGTCGCGGTAAGCGGAGGTATTGGCTTCGTCGGCCTGATAGCACCACACCTGGCTCGCAGGCTGGTGGGACCCCGTCATCAGGTGTTATTACCTGCTAGTGCTTTGACAGGGGCGCTTCTTATGATTACCGCTGATACCATTGGTAGATGGGTATTGCAACCTGCCGAAGTTCCTACTGGCATTGTGGTTGCGATTATTGGCGCACCTTACTTTTTATATTTACTCGCCAAGTCGAAAGCGTAAATTAGTTCATACTTAGGAGCTTAGCTCCATAAAACTTTTAAGGGAGTTGTAGATCATGTCAGAACGTTTGAATACAGAAGAATTAAGTATTGGGTATGCTGAGGCTACTATAGTTAAGGGATTGAACTTGTCTATCCCTACGGGGAAAATCACCGCACTAGTGGGCGCTAACGGCTCCGGTAAATCTACAATCCTCAAAACGATGGCCCGGATTATGAAGCCGAAGAGTGGCACCGTAATGCTGGACGGCAAATCGATCCATAACTTTTCAACTAAAGAGGTTGCTCGTCAGCTGGCGATTCTACCGCAGAACCCAACAGCTCCTGACGGTCTGACGGTATCTGAGCTGGTTAGCTACGGTCGTTTCCCTCATCAAAAGGGATTTGGCACGATGACCGCAGAGGATCGCAACATCATCTCCAACGCCATCTCTGTTACGGGCATGGAATCTTTTCATGATCGCCCTATTGACCGTCTCTCTGGTGGACAACGTCAACGCGCTTGGATCGCTATGGCGTTGGCTCAAGAAACAGATATTTTATTCCTTGACGAGCCTACAACGTTCCTAGATATGGCGCATCAGCTCGAAGTTCTTCAACTTTTGCAAAAGCTGAATGAGGAAGAAGGCCGTACCATTATCATGGTCGTGCATGATTTGAATCATGCTACTCGTTATGCGCAGCATATGGTAGCGATTAAGTCCGGTACTGTGGTTAGCGAAGGCTCACCTACTGAGGTTATGACACCAGATGTATTGCGGGAAGTGTTTGGAATTGAAGCGGATATCGTTCCGGATCCACGTACGGGTGTGCCACTGTGTCTTCCTTACGAGCTTGCTGCCTATAAAGCTGTGTAATTATCATCTAAAATCATACAACGAACAGGCTCCCGTCATTGACAAGGGAGCCTGTTCGTTGTTACAGTTGTGGTTGCCTACAATTTCATAATAACTCTTTAAAATAGATCAAGGACCATCATTTATACATGGTTAAAGGAGCATGAAAACATGAATATTGACAAAATTCAAGATGATCTAGAGCAGCTAATGACTGCAGGAATAGTGAAAAGTCATGAGAATTTAAAAGATCACGTGTACACTAAAATGGGCGGCAAAGCTGATATTTTGGCTGCACCAGCTACTTATGATGAAATTCAAAAGATTGTTACATATGCAGAACAAAATGGGATAACCCTTACGGTACTTGGGAATGGCTCCAATGTGATTATCCGTGATGGAGGTGTACGTGGAATCGTTCTGCAAACGGCAGGACTGACCGAAATGGGAATTCGCGACAATCTCTTATATGCGCAATGTGGTGCCAAAATAATTGATGTTTCCAGATATGCGCTTGATAAGGAGCTTACGGGTCTTGAGTTCGCCTGTGGCATTCCAGGAACAGTTGGTGGAGCGCTCTATATGAACGCAGGTGCTTATGGCGGTGAGATCAAAGATGTCCTGCATAGTGCACTAGCTATAAATAAGAACGGGCAATTGGTAACTCTGCAAGGAGATGAGCTGCAATGGGGATACAGAAAAAGTGTATTCGCAAGCGGTGAGTATATTGTACTTGAGGCCAAATTTGCTATGACTTCCGGTGATGTTTTAACGATCAAGGCAAAAATGGATGAACTAACTTATTTACGTGAATCGAAGCAACCGCTTGAGTATCCATCCTGTGGGAGTGTGTTTAAGCGGCCTCCAGGCCGTTTTGCAGGTCAGTTAATTCAAGAGAGCGGCTTACAGGGTACAAGAATCGGCGGTGCTGAGGTATCCAAGAAGCATGCGGGATTTATTGTGAATGCAGATAATGCAACAGCCAGTGATTACATCGGGCTAATCCACCATGTAAGAGCGACTGTGAAGGATAAATTCGGTGTAGAGCTGGAAACTGAAGTGGAGATCATTGGAGAAGAATAAATGATAAGCAAAAAGAGCCCGCAGATCGCTGTGGGCTCTTTTTGCTTATCATAATCATGTTCGTTTAATCTACTGAAAGGGTGTAATTAGCTCTGTCCGTAGTTATTTCTGCCTTGCGGTCGGCTAAGTCTACGATTTGAAGACCTTCAACAGCTAAATCATAAGTGGATTGTGGCAGGGATACCAGTTCACCATCGGCGTTAAGTGTGCTGCCGAAACCTCTTAATATCAGTGCACTTCCAAGATATTCATCAATTACGTCGTCTGCACTGCGGAAATCTACGGCCTCTAAATTGAAATGAACTTTATCCAGATCACGAAGTTCTTTCTTTTCAATAGCGATTGTTTCATTCAAATGATTGTTAAGCCAATCCATAAGCTGCTGTATACTTTGTTCCATAAAATGCTCCCACCCTTAGCTCGAAGATTATTATGAATAAGTTACCCCTTTCTTAGGATTTGAATCCTTTTTTTTGCCACATCTTAATTAACCATATGAATAGTTCATGTGATTAAAAAGAAATCCGCGATCAAATTGCCGTGGTTTTTGAGCTTCCTAATCTCTACATACGCAGGTCTATCCACGTTAATCTGGTGTTATTTGCTGATCTGTATAAGATAACAGTAAAGAGTAGAACTTGTCAGGAGCGGGCTACCCATGGTATAGTTCAAGACGCAATATGCTTTAAGAAGAAGTCTGCGCTAAGTTGTGCAGGAGAGGTTCGCGAACTCCCTCTATAAAAAACTAAGAATATATTAAACAGTACAAGCGGTTGCTGTCCTTTATCCGGATGTTGCTTCCGTTTCTTCTTAGTGGAGCCAAGTTTTCGAAATCTCGTTCTTCTTTCCATTACCGGCCAAGGCCGAAGGAAAAGAGAGGGGTTTTTTGTCGTGTCAGAAGGAAGATTGAAAGAGGAAATGCAAGAAGTTACTTTGCTTGGTAATCAGGGAACACAGTACAAGTTTGGTTATGATCCAGACATTCTGGAGGTGTTTGATAACAAACATCCCGGGCGTGATTATTTTGTTAAATTCAACTGCCCTGAGTTCACTAGCTTGTGTCCTGTAACGGGTCAGCCGGATTTTGCCACGCTGTATATTTCGTATATTCCTGAACAAAAAATGGTGGAATCCAAATCATTAAAGCTGTATCTGTTTAGCTTCCGCAACCATGGTGATTTTCATGAGGACTGTGTCAACATTATTATGAATGATCTGATCTCTCAGATGGATCCGCGTTACATTGAGGTATGGGGCAAGTTCACTCCGCGCGGAGGCATTTCAATTGATCCTTATTGCAACTATGGAAGACCGGGTACGAAGTATGAGGCGATGGCGGAACACCGCTTAATCAATCACGACCTCTATCCAGAAAAAGTGGACAACCGCTAAATTCCAACTTGTGATAAGGAGAGATTCATATGAACAAAAAAGCACTCGTCGTATTCAGCGGCGGACAAGATAGCACCACTTCCCTGGTTTGGGCATTGCAGCAGTATGAGGAAGTGCAGGTAGTTACCTTCAACTATAATCAACGTCATGCGGCTGAAATCGAAGTTGCAACAGCGATAGCAGCTAAGTTTAATGTAAAACAGCATATTCTTGATCTGGGGCTGCTCAATCAGCTGGCACCCAATGCACTTACCCGTCAGGATATAGATATCGTGGCTGGTGAAGGAGATGAGCTTCCAAGTACTTTCGTCGATGGACGGAATTTGTTGTTTTTATCTTTTGCCGCAATATTAGCTAAACAACTGGGGTACTCCCATATCGTCACTGGGGTTTGCCAAACGGACTTTAGCGGTTATCCGGACTGCCGTGATGTTTTTGTGAAATCATTGAATGTTACGCTGAACTTATCTATGGACTATGAGTTTGCGATCCACACTCCCCTAATGTGGCTGGATAAAAAAGAAACGTGGAAAATGGCCGATGAACTTGGGTATTTTGATTATGTTCGCGAACACACACTGACCTGTTACAACGGTATTATTGGCAGTGGCTGCGGTACTTGTCCAGCCTGTCTATTGCGTCAGCGTGGTCTTGAGCAATATGAGGCGGAGAGAATGGAGGCCGGTTCTTAATGCTTAACGAGGTTTCAGTCTGCAAAATATTTACGTTCGATGCGGCACACCAGTTAGTGGGACACAAAGGGAAATGCAGCAACCTGCACGGACATACTTATAAGCTCGAAGTAGTGCTTAAGGGCAAACCTATGGCCGCGGAAGGCCACTCGGATGAAGGCTTCGTCATTGATTTCAGCGATATCAAAATGATAGTACAACAAAGCCTTGTAGATCGTTTAGATCACGCTTTTCTTGCCATGGGAAATGAACCTGTGTTAGAAACGTTAACGAATACGGGCTCCAAAGTAGCCTTGTTGTCTTTCCGCACCACAGTGGAGAATATGTCTTCATATATTGCCTACAAGCTTAAGCAAGCAGGGTTGCCTTTGTACTCGGTAAAGCTATGGGAGACTCCAACCTCTTGGGCAGAGGTGCTGGCTGAAGATGTTCCGGATGAAGGGCCATCCTACCGTTTGTATGGAGGCTATGACTGTGAGTAAGATTCCTGTAATTGAAATGTTCGGTCCAACTATTCAAGGCGAAGGTGCGGTAATTGGAGTGAAGACAATGTTTGTCCGCACCTATGGCTGCGATTATCGTTGCGGCTGGTGTGACTCCGCTTTTACTTGGGATGGTACGGCTAAGAATAAGGTTCGCATGATGGAAGCAGAAGAAATCATAAATGAATTATTGGCATTAGCTGGAGATAATTTCGACTGTGTTACGATTTCAGGCGGTAATCCTGCCTTGATTGGTGAAGGAATAGGTACCTTCATCAAACTGCTTCATGAGCGTGGAATAAAAGCAGCGATAGAAACTCAGGGGAGTAAATGGCAGGATTGGTTCAATGACGTGGATGTGCTGACAATCAGTCCTAAACCCCCAAGCTCAGGAATGACAACGAATTGGGAAATGCTAGATAACATCATGAGTAAGATGGAGAAACTGGGTCGTTCTACGCATAGCTTGAAGGTCGTAGTGTTTGATCATAAGGATTTTGATTATGCGAAAAACGTTCACCAGCGATATCCGAATGTGCAGCTCTTTCTGCAGCCTGGTAATGATGATGTCACGGAAGAGGGCAACATTTCTGCTCGACTTCTGGGAAGGCTGGAGTGGTTGTTTAATAAAGTAATCGTGGATTCGGATATGAACAAGGTTCGTGTACTTCCACAGCTGCATGCATTGATCTGGCATAATAAGCGTGGCAAATAAAAGATTGATGAAATCGTCCGGGTATCTGCTTACAGATGCTCGGTTTTTATTTTTAACATTTGTAACTTCTAGCAGGTAGATAGTCTGTCCCAGTTTCTGGTATGATTTTGAAAAAAGCTCTTGGAGGTTATTCATTTGGAACAATCAACAGCACTATTAATTATCGATGTTCAAGAAGCCATGTTCTCCTATGATCTAAAGCTGTACGATGAAGAGGGTGTGATGGACAGGATTGTCTCCCTTCAGCAAAAAGCTCGATTAGCAGGTACTCCTATTGTGTATATTCAACATACCGAAGATGAGGAGTACACAAAAGGTACACCCACTTGGCAGATCAGTCACCGCATCACACCGCAGGAAGGCGAAGTTATCGTTGAGAAGCCTACTTGGGATGCTTTTCACCGAACGGAACTGCAAGATGAACTCCAAAAGCTCGGGATCACGAATCTGGTGATCTGTGGGATGCAAAGTGAATTCTGTCTGGATACGACAATAAGACGCGCATACAGCATGGGATATAAAAGTGTACTGGTTTCAGACGCTCATAGCACTTTTGATAATGGGGTTCTGAGTAGTAGGGAGATCGTTAAGCATCATAATGCGATAATTGGAGGTAGATTCGCCCAGTTACGAGCTGAAAGCGAGGTTCAGTTCTAGATGAATACACCCCAGGCTGCCATGAAGCCTATTCAGCGTTCTCGCCTTAGATTGTTTGCTGGCAAACGATATTTTATTTGGAAAAGATATTTGAAATGGTGCACTGGACGAAGCAAAATAGCGAGGCAGCGTACGGATGAAACATTATCTTATACAGCCATGACTCATGCTACCCCGTTATTAAGAAGTCTTCGGAATGTAGATATGGTGCTTCAATACAATAAAATAACTAACTTACGGCTGGCAATTGCGAAGCTGGATGGACTTGTTGTGCACCCGGGGGAGACTTTTTCCTACTGGAGAAGTATTGGTAAGCCCACTAAGCGAAAAGGGTATCTGCAGGGTATGGTGCTGCATTATGGTGGTTTTCATTCCGGGGTTGGAGGAGGCTTATGCCAGTTGTCTAATCTGATCTATTGGATGGCACTGCATACGCCACTTACCGTTATGGAACGGCATCGTCATAGTTATGATGTATTTCCAGATGAACAACGTACGCAACCTTTTGGAAGCGGGGCGACTTGTTCTTATAACTATTTGGATCTTCAATTAAAAAATAACACCGCTCAAACGTATCAACTAAAGCTCTGGCTGGACGATAGCCATTTACACGGGGAGTGGAGATGCAATGAGCAGGCGCTTTATGATTATGAAGTATACGAAAGTGATCATAGGATTAGTCTAGAGCCTTGGGGCGGATATATACGCAGTAACAAGATCAGTCGAAAAGTATATACACGCTCTGGAGATCTAATTGGAGATGAAGCTGTAACTGATAATTACGCACTAATGATGTATTCTCCGCTTCTTCATGGATAAGAGGTTAGGGCTTAGGGATATAACATAGAAAGGCATGAAAATTATATCTCTAGACCATCTCCAAAGGAGCGGATTAACAGCATGAAAGCACTAACCTACCAAGGGAAGAAAAAAGTGAAAGTTAAAGAAGTAGCTGATCCGAAGCTTGAGAAAAAAGATGACATCCTCGTTCGGATTACCACTACGGCGATTTGTGGCTCGGATCTGCACATTTATAACGGGGAAATTCCAGGTATGCATGATGATTATGTTATTGGTCATGAGCCAATGGGGGTTGTTGAGGAAGTGGGACCTGACGTAACTAAAGTCAAAAAAGGTGACCGAGTCATCATCCCCTTTAATGTCGCCTGTGGGCAGTGTTTTTTCTGCCAGCATGAGATGGAGAGCCAATGCGACAATGCTAATGACGCCAAGGACACAGGCGGTTATCTTGGTTATTCCGATACTTATGGCGGTTTTGCAGGCGGACAAGCTGAATTGCTGCGGGTTCCTTATGGTAATTTCGGCCCTTTTGTCGTTCCTGAGGATGCAGAAATGGAAGATGAGCGGCTTCTTTTCTTATCGGATATCGTTCCTACTGCTTGGTGGGGAGTAGAAAGCGCGGGAGTGAAGCCGGGAGATACAATCATTGTTCTCGGCTGCGGGCCCGTTGGACTGCTAACTCAAAAGTTTGCTTGGATCAAAGGTGCCTCTAGAGTCATTGCTGTTGACCATATCGGCTACCGATTGCAACATGCGAAGCTGACCAATAATGTTGAAGTTTATAATTTCGAAGAGATCAAGGACATTGAGGCTCATTTGAAGGAGATCACTCGTGGGGGCGCAGATGTGGTTATTGACTGTGTGGGTCTAGATGCCAAAATATCTGCCTTGGAGAAAGTGGAAACGGTTCTGAAGCTGCAAGGAGGCTCGCTCAGTGCATTCAGAATGGCCGCAGATATCGTACGTAAATTCGGAACCATCCAGCTTGTAGGAGTCTATGGACTTAATTACAATATGTTCCCGCTGGGTCAGCTATTTGAACGGAACATTTCATTAAAGATGGGACAAGCGCCGGTGATTCACTATATGCCGTTGCTGTATAAGATGATTAAAGAAAATAAATTTGATCCTACAGATATCATTACGCATCGCCTGCCAATTAGTAAAGCGGAGCATGGCTATGACGTTTTTAGTGAGAAAAAAGAGGATTGCATCAAGGTTGTTCTGAAGCCGTAGCCTTTTAAGAAGCATGAGCTTTCGTCAGAAATGACATTGCTTTTGCTTTTTTCAGTGAAATCTTATGAAAATAGATGCATTTTTTCACGGTCTGCGTTAAATTAACATAAGTGACTTAAGATATTGAAAGGACGCGTAACATGTGAAACTTAAAAAACCGCCACTTCCGATTCCACTATTAATGTTGATAGGGATTGTGGCCATCTCTTTTTCCGCCATTTTTATTAAATGGTCTGATGCACCTGCATCTATACAAGGCATGTACAGATTATTATTTACCTCACTGCTGATGCTGCCTTTTGCAAGACCCTATAGTGGAGCTGCTTTTGCTCTTCGTAAAAAAGACTGGCTAATGCTCATCCTCTCAGGCGCAATGCTTGCGCTGCACTTTTTGCTATGGATGGGATCATTAAAGTATACTTCGGTAGCTAGTTCAACAATGATCATGGCCCTGGAGCCTGTATTCATTATGCTGGGTGTTTATTTTTTGTATAAGGAAAAGACAGCTCTGTCCGCTATTCTAGGGCTTGGCATTGCGATTGGCGGTGTCGTGTTTATCGGCTGGGGGGATATCGGCATCTCTGCGGATAATCTAAAAGGTGATCTATTATCGGTCGGAGGCACTGTCGCGGTAGCTGTACATATGCTGATCGGTCAAAAGCTAGTGGTGCGCATGCCCTCTTATTTATATAGCTTGATTGTCTTCTTATCAGCCGCTGGCGTGTTTGCCGTATACAATCTGTTCATGGGGATTTCCTTTTTTAATTATCCGGCCAAGGAATGGGGAATCTTTGTATTGTTAGCAGTGGTGCCAACGGTGTTTGGCCATATTTTGTTTAATTGGTTACTACAATATGTATCCGCGACTACGGTTTCAATGAACATTTTAGGAGAACCAGTGGGAGCCAGTATCTTAGCGTATTTACTCTTGGGTGAACAGCTAACAACCTTACAATGGGCAGGTGGGCTGCTCGTCATGATTGGCCTCGCAGTATATTTGTACGCGGGAAGAAGGAAAACTATCCGGATGGCTGATGCCATTCAGAATGCTTCATAACAGATATTTTACACATAAAGGGGTAGCAATGGATGGAAGAGCAGAATCAATATTCAAATAATCAGGCAGAAAAAAACGCTGTGCCAACAAGCGAAGAGCTTTGGAACGAAGATACTTATACCGCTTGGGTAACTCGGTTTGGTACACCGTCAGAAGCAGCTGCAAAATTAATAAAGGAACCAAGTGCAAAGCTTCACCCGCTCCTTTCTTTTTTTGGAGAGGTGAAGAGTAAGAAAATGATGAATTTAATGGGCTCAAACGGGATGAAGGCCGTGGCACTCTCATTACTAGGTGCGGAAGTAACGGTTGCTGACTTCTCGGAAGCCAATGCGAGATATGCGGCTGATCTTGCCCAAGAAGCAGGGGTACCACTAACCTATATCGTCTCAGATATTCTTAAGCTGCCAGAAGACATCCTTGATGGTTCATATGACATCGTCTTTGCAGAGTTAGGAATTGTTCATTACTTTACCAACCTTACACTATTCATGGAAACAGCTCGCCGATTGCTTTCTCCTGGAGGCGTATTTGTACTCCGCGATTTTCATCCGGTAACGACCAAGCTTATTTCCTCGAAGGGATCTACTGCGAAGGTACGCAAACACAAAGTAAACGGAGATTATTTTGACTCATCATTGGAAGAGAAGAAGGTATCCTATTCCAAGTATTTGCCTTCCACAGGTAAACCAGCAGGTGAACAAGAGCATAGTGTTGTGTATTGGCGCCGCTGGACACTCGGAGAAATTGTAACCGCAGCAGCTAATAGCGGACTAGTGATCCGCCAATTAGTAGAAGAACCTAATCTATCTTCCGACGTGTATGATAAGGGAATTCCTAAGACCTTCACATTGGTGGCTGGAAATGGCGCAAGCCTGTAGGAGGGTTCGCTGACATGTGATTTTTAGGATATAACATTTGTGCTGAACTGAGGTGCTCTCGGTTCAGCTTTTTTTGTATGTAAAACATAAAATTTTAAACTTTTTTACGGAGATTATTCCATTACAATGGCAACTTATAGGGAATACAATGATTTTACATTCCGGATTGAAAGCGATTACTTTAAGGGTTAAGGCATTCTCAAAGAATTTGAGGTGGATATCAAAATGAACGAAGTGTTGCTTCGTATGGAGGGAATCAACAAGTTTTTCCCAGGTGTTCATGCTTTGAATGAATGTCAATTTGAGCTGAAGTGTGGGGAAGTTCATGCGTTAGTAGGAGAAAATGGCGCTGGCAAGTCTACCCTTATGAAGATTGCGACAGGTGTCTATTCCAAGGATGCGGGTCAAATGTGGTACAAGAGAAATGAAGTGGAGATTGTTAATACCCGTGAAGCACAGGAGCTTGGAATTAGTATCATCCATCAGGAATTGAATTTAATGCCTCATCTTACGGTCGCCCAAAACATTTACATTGGACGAGAGCCGCGTAAAGCTCTGAAATGGTTCGTTGATGATGTGGAGATGAATCGCAGGGTACAGGTACTGTTTGATCAAATGAATCTGAAGCTGGATCCCAGAGTTTTGGTATCAGACCTGACCGTTGCTAATCAGCAAATGGTTGAAATCGCTAAAGCCTTGTCTTTCCAAGCCGAGGTATTGATCATGGATGAACCAACCGCCGCGTTAACAGATACAGAAATTAACGAGTTATTTCGAATGATTGAGCAGCTACGAGATAAAGGTGTGGGAATTATTTATATCTCTCACCGCATGGATGAATTGAAGCGAATTACAGACCGCATTACAGTTATGCGTGATGGTTGTTATGTAGATACCGTTCGTACCGATTCAATAACGATTGATCAGATCATCAGCATGATGGTTGGACGTGAATTATATCAAACGTCGAAACCAACGATTGCAAAACAGACTCAGCAAGTTGTCTTAGAAGTTCGAAATCTTTCTAGAGGGCATGCGTTCAAGGATATTAGCTTTCATCTGTATAAAGGTGAGATTTTGGGCTTCGCTGGTTTAATGGGAGCTGGACGTACCGAGGTTGTACGTGCCGTTTTTGGTGCCGATCCCATCGATGAGGGTGAAATTATGCTCCATGGAAAATCGGTTCGGATACGTCAGCCACATCAAGCAGTACAGCATGGTATTGGGTATTTGTCCGAAGACCGCAAACGTTTCGGATTGCTTGTGGATATGGATATCAGTATGAATAATGCGATTGCCTCCTTTTATAAATTCCGTAATTCATTTGGCTGGATGAAGGAGCGGGAGATGCGAAGCTCAGCGGAGCAGCATGTTGAAGCGCTAGCCACCAAAACTCCAAGTGTAGGTCAAAAGGTTAAGTTTCTGTCCGGAGGTAATCAGCAGAAAGTGGTCATCGGCAAGTGGTTGACTAGAGACTGTGATGTACTCATCTTCGATGAGCCCACACGAGGTATTGATGTAGGCGCGAAAAGTGAAATTTATAAGCTGCTGGATCAGCTTGCGAGCGAAGGGAAGGCGATCATTATCATTTCTTCAGATCTTCCTGAGATTCTAAGAATGAGCCACCGGATTATCATTATGTGTGAAGGGCGTATAACAGGAGAACTCCCCGCAGAAGAAGCATCGCAGGAGGCGATTATGAAATATGCGACGAAACGTTCATAACTGTTCAAGAGTTAACCGGAGGTGTCAGGACTATGAAGATCGCGGATAAAGAGATTAGTCAGCCAGCGGGTATGAAGCAAACGGGAGGGCAATCCGGATTCAAACAAAAATTATTGGCATTTGCCAGTCTGATCATATTGGTCATCGTATTTTCTATATCCTCCAGCAACTTTTTTCAATTCTCAAATCTTGTCGGAATTCTAGTTTCTACAGCTGTAATCGGAGTATTAGCGCTTGGAGCTACCTTTGTTATTATTACGGGCGGCATCGACCTTGCTCTCGGTACTGTAATGACATTCTCATCTGTTATGGTTGGAGTCATTATTACCTTCTGGGGTCTGCCCGTCCCGTTAGGCATTGTAGGTGGGATTCTGGCTGGAGCACTGTGCGGCTTTATCAGCGGTTTGATGGTGGCGAAGATGAACATTCCACCCTTCATCGCCACTCTGGCGATTATGATGGTGACCAAAGGCTTGTCGCTTGTCATCACCGGAGCCAAACCTATTTATTTCAACGATGATCCGATCTTCGCCAAGATCGCCATGGGTAAAATGATCCCCGGTATACCCAACACCATCGTTATCTTCTTATTACTCGGTATGATCGCAAGCATAATCTTGTCTAAGACGATAATTGGGCGTTACAACTTCGCGCTTGGCAGTAATGAAGAAGCTACTCGCTTATCAGGTGTGAACACAGTCAAATGGAAGATTATTATCTATTCCATTACAGGGATTTTTAGTGGAATCGCAGGTATCCTGATGGCATCACGTCTGAATTCAGCTCAGCCATCACTGGGCACTGGCTATGAACTAGAGGCTATTGCGGCAGTGGTCATTGGCGGAACTTCCTTAAGTGGAGGTGTAGGTTCTATTCTAGGCACGATTATTGGCGCACTGATTATGAGTGTGCTGACGAATGGCTTACAGATTATGTCCGTGGCTCAGGAATGGCGGACGGTCATTGTCGGTGTTGTAATCATTATTGCGGTTTACGCTGATATTCTACGCCGCCGTAAGCAATAAACTTGGTATGATCTCCATCCGGAGTGATATACAAAGCAAATGACGAGGGGGAAGATTCAAATGAAACTGCGTCGTAGAGGGTTTATCATGCTTGCCTGTCTATTATTAGTCACTACATTGCTGAGTGCATGTAACAACAATGATAGTAACAAGAGTGCATCCGGTTCAGACAAACCATACATTCCAGTCATATCAAAAGGGTTCCAGCATCAATTCTGGCAAGCGGTGAAGCAAGGAGCGGAGAAAGCTGCTAAGGAATTTGATGTTGAGATTACCTTCGAAGGTCCAGAAAATGAGAGTCAGGTGGATAAACAAATTGAGATGCTGCAAACCGCTCTCGACAAGAAGCCAGCTGCAATTGCGCTTGCCGCACTGGACAGCAAAGCTGCGATTCCTTATCTAGAAAAGGCAAAGGAAAATAAGATTCCGGTCATCGGCTTTGACTCTGGTGTAGACAGTGATATCCCTGTAGCAACAGCAGCGACTAACAATAAAGCAGCAGCTGCTTTGGCCGCAGATAAAATGGCTGAACTGATTGGCAAGAAAGGTAAAGTGGGCCTTGTCATACATGACCAAACGAGCAGCACAGGGCAACAGCGTCGCGATGGCTTCTTGGAACAAATGAAAGCAAAATATCCGGATATTCAAGTGTTAGAGCCGCAATATGGAGGTGGAGATCAGTTAAAGTCCACAGACCTTGCGAAAGCGATGATGCAGGCAAATCCGGATCTGAAAGGAATCTATGGCTCTAATGAAGGCTCTGCTGTAGGTGTGGCTAATGCAGTAAATGAATTGCAAATGAATGGTAAGATCGTAGTCGTCGGCTTTGATTCTGGCAAGCAGTTGATGGATGCTATCCGCAGTGGTGTTGTGGCTGGTGCTGTTACACAAGACCCCATTGGTATTGGCTATCAAGCTGTGAAGGCAGCTGTGCAAGCGATTAAAGGGGAAGCGGTTGAAAAGAACATCGACACGGGGTTCCACTGGTATGATAAAAACAATATGGATTCCGATGAGATCAAACCTCTACTATACGAATAGAGTTTAATAATAGAGGTTGCCTCCCGCAGGCGGCCTCTATTATGCTTATGCTGATAAGTTCAAAGTTGTGGAGGTGTTGGATGTATAAGATAATTCTGGTTGATGATGAAGATGAGGTTCGTGAAGGGATCAAACAAAAGATCTCATGGAGTAAATATGGGTTTGAGCTGGTTGGTGATTTTGATAATGGCAGAGATGCACTGGAAGCAATCGAGCAGCATCGTCCTGACGTAATTATTACTGATATTTGTATGCCTTTTATGGATGGACTGGGATTGGCCAGAGCTGTGATGGATAGGTACCGGGATATGAAGGTCATTATCGTCACTGGATATGAAGACTTCGAATATGCGAAGCAGGCCATAACACTGAAGGTGACTGAGTACTTATTAAAACCGATTAATGCACGTGAGTTTGCTGAATTTCTAAGTAAGATGAAGCAGGATTTAGATGAAGATCATCTACAAAAAGCGAATTTAGTTAAGCTTCGTATGCATCTTAATCAGAGTCTTCCATTGCTGCGGGAACGATTCTTGGAGCAGCTGGTAACTACTCGAATGAAAAGCGAAGAAATCGAGAATAAATTGAGTTATTTTCATATTCCGTTGCAGGGTCAAGTGTACCTTGCGCTCGTTATAGATATAGAATTGGAGAAACGAAGCCAGGACCTAGCTTTTGATGCAGAGCTACTGCGTTTCGGCGCCTTTAACATTGTTCAAGAGCAGCTGGAGAAAGAGCAAGAAGGAGTGGTATTCCAGACGAGAGATGGAAAAATCGCTGCGATATTACCCGGCAATTCAGAGACGGTAGAAGTAGCAACGCAGCATCTTGCAGAGCAAGTCCAGGGTAGCTTAAATAAATATTTGAAGCTGTCATCCACCATAGGCATCGGTAGAAAATATAATACTTTGCAACAAATTCCACAATCCTTCCAAGAAGCGGTCTCCTCCATAGAATATCGTTACCTTTTAGGCATAGATAAAGTTATCTCCATACAGGATCTTGAGTTTGGGAAGGGATTGGATCAGGCGCATTTCACCTCATGGGAAAAGCAATTTATATCCGCTTTAAAGACAGGTAAAGCTTCTGCTGTATCGGAAATTCTGTTGAAGTGGTTTCAGGAGCTTAAAAGTAATACCTCCTCTATAGAAGGCTGCCGTAGCAGCATCTATCAGCTGCTGGTTTCTTTGATGAACTATGTGGTCGACATCGGCTTCATAAATACAGTAGTTGTTTCGCATAATATGTTTGCAGAGGTTGCTGCGCTTAAGACTTTAGATGAAGCAAGGCATTATCTGGAGAGGACTTGCCATGCGCTGATACTTAAACTATCGGAACAGAGAACAACGGTTCGGACTTCTCAGATGCAAGCCGCAGAAGCTTATATTCGCGAGAATTATTGTAATGACAGCTTTTCACTCAATGAGCTGTGCAGCCATATTTTTATGAGCATCAGTTATTTCAGTGCAACTTTTAAACAGCACACCGGTGAAACATTTATAGAGTATCTGACTCGACTCCGTTTGGAAAAAGCAAAAGAACTCCTTACGGTCACACAGTTGAAGACATATGATATCGCTGCCAGAGTTGGTTATGCTGATCCACAGTATTTTAGTGTTATTTTCAAACGTAATGTAGGAAGCACACCGAAGGAATATCGACACCGGCAGAAGGAGAATCTCTCTCTATGAGATCACAGCGCTTTTTCTGCAGCCGAAGTATTCATTCTAATATTGCTATCTCCTTTTCACTTCTTATCCTCTGCACAACTATTGTCCTGAGTTATACTTCCTATCGCCTGTCCTCAGCCGCGGTCAAGGGCAATTCTGTAGCCTATACTTCACAATTAATAGAACAAGTAAAACTAAATATCGAGAATTACATTGGTAATATGGAGAGCATAGCTGCTCTGGTGTTAACTAGCAGTGATCTAGAGAAATATATAAAAGGCTCGAAATTAGATGAAGAAGAGGCGCTTAAGAATAAACTGCTTGCCAGTCATTATCTCCGGTCAGTCGTTCAGTCCCGCTCGGATATTTCCTCTATATTATATGCAGGCTCAGATGGCATGACCGTTTCGGATCGACAGCACGCTGTTTTGAAACCGCTTCCTGAACTAATAGCTCAAGATTGGTATCAAAAAGCTATGAATCAACTTGACGTTGCAGTTTCTTCCTCTCATGTGCAGCACATCTTTCAAGATGAATACCGGTGGGTAGTCTCGATCAGCCGAAAACTCTCGAATGCGATTGCTATGACGGAAGCGGATCAACAAGGTGTACTGCTCGTAGATCTCAATTACAGTGTAATTAATAATCTATGTAAACAAATCGAACTGGGAAAACGAGGTTATGTTTTTATCGTCGATCCCGCAGGTAGCCTTGTCTATCATCCACAACAGCAGTTGATCTACTCCCAGCTCAAGTTCGAACAATTAGAGACGGTCCTTGGGATCAAGAGTGGATCTGTTACGGTTAACACGGGGAATGATCAGAAACTGTACACTGTGGACACTACCAGCTTTGGCTGGAAAATAGTTGGAGTCACTTATCCGGATGATTTGGTCGCGAACAAGCAACGTATGCAAGGAACCGCCGCCTTATGGGGAGCAATTAGTTTGATTTTTGCTATGGCTATATCGATATTTCTCTCTTACGCACTGACCAAACCGCTGAAGAATTTGGAGCTGAATATGAAAAAAGCGGAACGTGGAGAGTTCGACATACGCGTGGAGATTGAGAGCACGAATGAAATTGGCAAGCTTGCTCGTACGTTTAATCTTATGATGATGAAGATTAAAGAGTTAATGGGGCAGATCGTTCTGGAGCAAGAGATGAAACGTGTGAGTGAACTGAAGGCACTGCAAGCGCAGATTAAACCTCACTTTTTGTACAATACACTTGATTCGATTATTTGGATGGCAGAGACAGGAAAGATGGAGGAAGTGGTGGAGATGACTTCATCTCTATCCAAGCTGCTTCGTTCAACAATTGGTGAGGGTGAGGAATTGATTCCGCTAGCCAAAGAATTAGAGCATATTCGGCACTATTTAACGATTCAGAACATGCGTTATCGTAATAAATTCACTTATTCCATAGAGGTACAAGAAGATATCCTAACCTGCAGCATTTTAAAAATGGTACTTCAGCCTTTGGTTGAAAATGCGATCTATCACGGCATAAAACATAATCCTGAGCAAGGGCACATTCTGATCCGAGCAAGACAAGAACAGAACGATATTATCGTACAGGTCATTGATGACGGTATTGGGATGGATGAAGAGCAAATGGGTAAGGTACTGCTGCAAAAATCAGATTACAAGACTGGCAGCGGTGTAGGTGTCGCGAATGTGAACCATCGTATCCAGCTGTATTTCGGTGTAAAATACGGTTTGTCTTTTGCAAGCGAGATGGAGGAAGGAACGACGGCCACTTTACGAATACCTGTGATTTATGAGGAGGAGAGTCAATGAGCGCTTTACGGTCAAAAATTGGCCTGTATACTCTGCTGCTGCTCTTCATTGTTACTTTGGGTTCATTAGCCTATCGTATGTTTACAAATGAGCTGGACGCAAAGGTTAGGACCATTATTTATGTGCCCAAGACTATCGATAGCAGTATTGAATTCTGGGAAGTGATGAAACAAGGTGTGGCAACAGCGGCTAAGGAGTTCGGCGCAGAGGTTCGCACGGTTGGAACGGATACAGAGCTTGATGTAGATCAACAGATAGAACTGCTGGAGCAAGCAATTAAGGAGAAGCCTGACGCCATTATTTTATCAGCTACAGATTATTATCGCCTCATTCCAATCGCGGAAAAGATCAAATCAGTTGGCATTACGCTTATTACTGTAGATTCGGGCTTAAGCGGTGGTGTATCAGAGAGCTTTATTGCTACAGACAATTATGAAGCAGGACGTAAGGCAGGGCAGGAGTTAAGAAAATATATTGATCCGGAGGATAAGGTCGCTATCGTTAACTTTGTACAAGGCTCTGCCACCGCAATTGAGAGGGAAAGAGGGGCTCGTGATGCCCTTTTAGAGAATGGAGTTCATGATGTGCAGCCTACATTATTCAGTGATGGTTCCGTGCGGAAAGCGTACCAGTTAACTGTTGATTTACTAAAGGACGAGCCAAATCTAAAGGGGATAATAGGTCTTAATGAACCTTCAACACTAGGGGCTGGGCAGGCGATTATGGATATGGGATTTCAAGACAAAGTGAAATTATTTGGGTTCGACAATTCTAGCAATGAGGTGAAGCTCCTCGAAAAAGGGATCTTGCTTGGCACGGTTATGCAGAAGCCTTTTAATATGGGGTACTTAGCTGTGAAGACGGCGATTGAAGCTGTTGAGGGTGAGAAAGTGGAACGGATAATAGATACAGGCTCCGTGATCATCACGAAGGAGAATATGTATTTAAGTGAAAATGAGAAATTAATGTTTCCTTTTATAGAATAAATGAACAAGGAAGCTTCTAAAACCGTTTGCGGCTTTAGAAGCTTCCTTGTTTTTTTAAAGATCAAGAGTCGTTACTATATCAACAAAGGATTGCTGCAACGGTGTTAAAATATGATCTTTACGCCAGCCGAGCACAAACCCGCCGCTTTCAGGCAGAATCCCTGGCAGGTTGGCATAGCTAAGCTTGCCTAGCTCAATCTCAGCTTTAACCGCCGCTTTAGAACATATACCAACACAATCACTCCCGCTAACTAACTGCTTAATCACTTCTGGAGAATTCAACTCGGATCGGTTCCATAAACGGATTTGATTGAATTGTGCCCATTGATCGGCATACCCTCGTAAACAAGATCCTTGCTCATGCTGAATCCACGGCTCATTGGCAATTTGTTCAGGTGTTAATTTCTCTAGGCCTTCAAATGGATGTCCAGGTGCAAAAATTAGGACAGGTTCATCACGGACAATAAGCTGAAAATCAAAAGATTCGTCCTGCCAATCCGCAGTATGTAAAATGGCCATCTGAATATCCCGACTACGGAGACGCTCACGTAACAAAGCATCGCTTTGAACAGTCAAAGAGTTGTTAATCCCCGGATAGAGTTTCATGAATTGGATTAACACATTAGGTAAAATATAAGTTGCAGGAATAAAACTGGCTTCCAGCTCTAATGTTCCTTTTGAGGGGGAAGAAAATTGTTTAACTGTGCGCTCAGCTTCTGCTGTGAGAGAGACGATTTTGAGGGCGTATTGATAAAGGGCCCGTCCAGCATCCGTAAGCAGCACTCTTCCGCTTCGGTAAAGAAATAGAGGGGTTCCGAGCTCAGCCTCCAGATTCTTCATATGAAAAGAAACAGTTGGCTGTTTAAGGCCTAATTCTGCGGCTACATCGGTTACTTTTTTATATTTTTCAATTAGAACTACGATGTTCAATTTCATAATATTCATGACTTTCCTCCACATAATACTAAGTTGGATTATAAATTATATCTCCATTATAGATTATATCTATACAGATATACACTTTATATTGGTATTTTTTTCGTTCGCTTTACAAAGATAAGAAGTTTCTCTAACGAACGAGCTCTAGAATAAGAAGAGTCAGAGGGGCCAAGAAGTCCCGGACAACATATAACATATGCGTTTGATGAACTTTTACAGTAACCATGCATATGGGGGCCAAGCTCCACAACACCATGTTAAAGCTTTCGAAGCCAGTTTGGTATGAACTGATCAGGGAGCCATGCTAACAAACCATTTAGGAGGAGACAAAACAATGCAATTCAAAAAATCATGGATCATGACTTTGGCTTTAACAAGCGTACTGGCACTATCGGCTTGCGGTAACGGCGGGGCTAACAACACAGGAGGAAACGCTGCAGCAACTAACGAAGGAAGCGGCGGCGCTGAAATAAGTGGTTCGATTCTGGCTTCAGGTTCAACAGCATTACAACCCTTGGTTGAGCTGGTAGCAGAGAATTTCATGGATAAAAACACTGGCGTGGACATTCAAGTTCAAGGCGGTGGCAGTGGTACTGGTCTTACTCAAGTAGCTGAGAAACAAGTAGATATCGGAAACTCTGACGTATTCGCAGAAGAAAAATTAAAAGATGCAGATGCGGAAAAAGCAGCAGCACTCGTAGATCATCAAGTAGCAGTAGTAGCGATCGCAGCAGTATCTCATCCTGATGCTGGTGTGGATAGCTTGACTAAACAACAACTGGTGGACATTTTCACTGGTAAAATCACTAACTGGTCTGAAGTCGGCGGAGCGGATCAAAAAATCCAAATCATCAACCGTCCAGGCAGCTCCGGTACTCGTGCTACCTTTGAAAGCTTTGCACTTGGAACCAAAACAGAAGATATCCCAGGTTCGATTCAAGAAGATTCCTCCGGTACGGTTAAGAAAATGATCGGTGAAACTCCAGGGGCAATCGGATACCTTGCTCTTTCTTACCTGGATGATTCCATTAAAACACTTAGTCTTGACGGTGTAGAAGCATCTGTTGACAATGTTGTTTCTGGTAAATACCCAGTATGGGCTTACGAGCATATGTACACAAATGGTGAACCTAATGCAACAGTAAAAGCATTCCTCGACTTTTTCTTAACTGACGAAGTGCAAACAGGTGAAGTTGTTGAACTTGGATACATCCCAGCTGTTAAAATGCAAGTTGTTCGCGACGTTGCAGGAACTGTTACCGCTAAGTAATTTAATTCTAGGCAATGTTATTGATTAGAATCTCAAGTGATTAGAGGCGGATACATCTGCCTCTCTTTTCACTTTAGAAAGAGGGAGCAATTGAGGGTGAAACTAAAGAACTCACGATTCGAAAAACATCATATTGAAGATTTTGTTGGACGTACTTATATGTCCTTCTGTGTATTACTGTTGATAACAATCATTGTATCGATGGTATATTTTGTAGCGTCTAAAGGAATTTCAACCTTCACAAGTGGCAATGCTACAGTTTCTGAATTTCTCTTCGGTACAAAGTGGTCGCCTGAAGCGGATACGCCTTCCTTCGGAGCTTTTCCATTTATCTCGGGGTCCTTCCTGGTTACTTTGCTTGCCGCATTGATTGCTAGTCCACTTAGCTTATGCGCTGCGTTATTTATGACTGAGATTGTTCCAGGGTGGGGCAAAAAATTACTTCAACCTGTTATTGAGCTTTTGGCAGGGATTCCTTCGGTAGTATATGGTTTCATCGGATTAAGTGTAATTGTACCGTTTCTACGCAACAACCTGCCGGGCCAAGGCATCGGGGTAGCTGCAGGCGCGCTTGTGCTCTCGGTAATGATTCTTCCGACGATTACAAGCGTGGCTGCAGACGCGCTGGCTTCATTGCCGCAAAACTTAAAAGAATCTTCCTATGCGCTTGGTGCCACCCGGTGGCAGACGATTTCGCGGGTGATTATTCCAACAACCTTTCCTGCCATTATGACAGGGATTGTATTGGGAATGGCTCGTGCTTTCGGTGAAGCACTCGCTGTACAAATGGTTATCGGGAACGCACCATTCGTACCAAAATCACTCTTTGAGTCAGCTTCTACCTTGACCAGTGTGATCACACTCGGTATGGGGAACACGACCATGGGCTCACCTCACAATAATGCACTGTGGAGTATGGCACTGGTTCTCATGCTGATGACTTTCGTATTTGTCTTCTTTGTGAGAATGCTTGAAAGGAGAAATAAAATTTGAAGCCGAGAACCGTAAATAAAATTGCCACCAGTCTTATTGTATTTTTCGCGATGCTCATCGTTGCCATTCTACTTGGACTTTTGGGATATATCCTCTTTAGAGGCTTAAGCCATATCAGTTGGGATTTTCTTTTCTCCGCACCGCAAAAGATTCGTGCAGGTGGAGGGATCGGACCGCAGCTATTTAACTCCTTATTCCTGTTGGTACTGACACTTATTATTACAGTTCCGCTTGGACTGGGTGCCGGTATTTATATGGCGGAATACGCTCGTCCCGGTAAGATTACCGGCTTTATTCGCTTGATTGTTGAAGTGTTGTCATCTTTCCCTTCCATCGTAGTCGGCTTGTTTGGTCTATTGCTGATTGTTAACTATTTCAATCTGGGCTTCTCCTTAATCTCCGGTGCGCTGGCATTGACGGTCTTTAATCTGCCGCTGATGGTGCGGATTACGGAGCAAGCTTTCCGTAGTGTTCCAAAACAACAAAAAGAGGCCGGTTTTGCACTAGGATTGTCCAAGTGGAAAATTGTTACCTCGGTGTTGTTTCCGGTAGCATTACCTACAATTATTACAGGTACTATCTTGTCCGCTGGCCGTGTCTTTGGGGAAGCAGCTGCGTTGATGTTCACAGCAGGGATGAGTAGTCCAAGATTGGATTTCACCAACTGGAATCCACTTAGTGCGAATTCACCACTGAATCCCTTCCGTCCAGCGGAAACGCTGGCTGTCCACATTTGGAAGGTCAACAGTGAAGGTCTAGCTCCAGATGCTGCACAAATTGCTGCGGGAGCTTCGGCGGTGCTTGTAATTATGGTGTTAATCTTCAATCTGGCAGCACGTTATTTCGGAAGATTTATTTATCGTAAGCTTACAGCTTCAAAAAGAATGAACTAATCATACAAATTAAAGTAGAGATGTAGGAGGAGTAATCGATGGGAACGTCGGCAACAGCAGTGCGTGAATCTTTTCAAACCGAAGACCTGAGTATTTTTTACGGAACATATGAGGCAGTAAAGGGGATAAGCCTTCCATTTGCTGAAAATACGGTTACTGCACTGATCGGCCCCTCCGGCTGCGGTAAATCAACCTTTCTTCGTTCTTTGAACCGGATGAATGACGAAATTTCTGGCTCAAAAACAAAAGGAAGCATCTGGATTGATGGAGTGGATATTAATGCTCCGGGTACGGATGTGATTAAGCTGCGTCAGAAGATCGGGATGGTATGGCAAAAGCCAAATCCGTTCTATAAATCGATTTACGATAACATCGCTTTTGGACCTAAGTATCATGGCATTAAAGGTAAAAAGGCTCTTGATGAGATTGTTGAGAGCAGTCTTCGCAAAGCAGCATTGTGGGATGAGGTAAAGGATCGTTTAAAAGATTCAGCACTTGCACTTTCCGGTGGACAACAGCAGCGTCTTTGTATTGCTAGAGCGTTGTCGGTTAACCCGCAAATTCTGCTCTTGGACGAACCAGCATCAGCTCTAGACCCGGTCTCCACAGGTAAAGTAGAGGAGCTAATCAAGGAGTTAAAAGAAGAGCTTCGCATCGTTATTGTGACACATAATATGCAGCAGGCAGCTCGGATCTCTGATTATACTGCATACTTTTATCTTGGCTCCCTTGTCGAATATGATAAGACGGATAAAGTCTTTACCAATCCAGAGAATCAAATGACGCAAGAATATATCATGGGCCGATTCGGCTGAAGCTGTGAACATCGTTCCTTCAGGAACGGTGTTTTTTTGTGAATTCAAGAGTTAATATGCAGAGAAACAATAACATCCGAAAGTTTCTGCGAAGTATATCGGTTGTTTTTAAATGAAATTAACAGTGATTCGAAAGGTTACCTGTTATTTGCAAAAGGTATAAAGATGCTGTATCATTTGTGATAATGATTATCATTATTACTATATTAGGGAGTGGATCTTATGACGCAATCTCAACAGACTCAACAGAATAGTGTGGCCGAAATAATAAAAGAACGACGCTCGATTAAGCTTTTTAAAAAAGATCCACTTCCACAAGGCCTTTTAGAGGAATTATTAAATGTAGCGGTATGGGCACCGAATCATGGTGTGCGTGAGCCGTGGAGATTTATTGCCTTTCAAGGGGAAGGTTCGAAATTCCTAGCTGAATCTGCATTTGCTTTTGTAAAACGTGCTATAGCTGATCCAGAAGTGGCTGCTAAACGTAAAGAATATATCTCGAATATTCCATTAACAGTAATCGTAGTGATGCCTGAAGATCCTCGGCAGAGAGAGTGGGACGAGGATTTTGCAGCAGCATCCGCACTTGTACAGAACTTCCAGCTCGCAGCTTGGGAGCAAGGTGTAGGGACAATTTGGAAGACTGATCCATACATCAACAACCCTGAATTCCGCACTAAAATTGGTGTGAAGCCCGGCGAAAAAATTGTAGCCATGATCCATGCCGGATATCCGGAGACTGTACCTGACAGCCGTCCACGCACAGACGCTTCGGAGCTGTTGAAGATCGTAGACTTCTATCCAGAGAATGGCGTAGTGGAATAAGGAAAGTCGAAGGCATTCGTATATTAAAAGCGTCGAAAGATCAAAAACATCGATAGATCATAATTATCGAAAGATCAAAAGTATCGAAAAAGCGTCGAAAGATCAAAAAGATCGAAAGATCAAAAACATCGATACATCATTAGCATCGAAAGATCAAAAAGATCGAAAGATCGAAAGTATCGTAAAAGCGTCGAAATATCAAAAAGATCATAAGCATCGAAAGATCAAAAGTATCCTTAGGGATGCTTTTTTTGTTGCTTTGACTAGCCGTAGTCGGGTGGGGGGGAGGGCTACTGGGTGCTGATCACGTTTCGCTGCCGGTTCCTCTGCTGATGTGGCTCAACCTTCTACTTACTTCCTAGTGATCTCCTATTGACCTTCTGCGGGCTTCCTACTGACCTCCTAGTGGCTTCCTAGTGATATCCTACTGACCTCTTGTGGCTTCCTACAAATCTCCGTATCGGACTGTATTGCAGCTATTTGAGCTTTTTGAGTCATTTTGCCGATCTATCGGACCGCATAGCTCTTATTACCATGTAACTGTGCAGAATTGGTGTGGTTATGAGTAAATAGCTGTAACTGGGTCCGATAGCACGTCAATTAGCTGCAAATCTACGAAATAAGGACTCCTCAGTCCGATGCAACAGCGAATATGTGAACTAACTCCAAACTAACCTAAACTACCCAAACTAACTAAAGACCCTCAGTATGTTACGGACCGTATAACAGCTATTTGAGCTTTTTGAGTCATTTTGCAGATGTATCGGACCGCATAGCTCTTATTACCTTGTAACAGCGCAGAATCTGTGTGGTTATGAGTAAATAGCTGCAATTGGGTCCGATAGCACGTCAATTAGCTGCAAATCTACGAAATAAGGACTCCTCAGTCCGATGCAACGGCGAATAAGTGAACTAACTCCAAACTAACCTAAACTACCCAAACTAACTAAAGACCCTCAGTATGTTACGGACCGTATAACAGCTATTTGAGCTTTTTGAGTCATTTTGCAGATGTATCGGACCGCATAGCTCTTATTACCTTGTAACAGCGCAGAATCTGTGTGGTTATGAGTAAATAGCTGCAACTGAGTCCGATAACCCGCAGAAAACAATCGAATTTGCATAATAAGGTCATCTGAGTCCGAACTATTGGCAAAAAGTGTGCTTACATACTAGCAAAGGCGGCGAGTTAGGCATCGCAGCTGACTGGCTATGGACTCAGTTACAATCACTCTTCACCATTTGATCCAACGGTGGGGAGAAAAGTATTTCCTGACGGACAGGGAATGGAAAATGAAGTCTGGATCCTAATATGAAACGTTGATCTTAATAAGAAACGTCGATCCTAATATGACACGTCGATCCTAAAGTAAAACGTTGTCCCACCAATTAAATGCAATATATAATGTACATAATGACCGATATAGATTACAATGGTGGAAAATGGAATGCATGACAAACATTAAAAGGGGTTATGGAGTGGGAGAGAACAAAAACATCAAGTTGAAGCTGGCTAGGATCCAAAAGAATCTTTCCCAAGAACAGTTAGCGGAAGTTGTAGGGGTTACACGGCAGACGATCGGCCTGATTGAAGCTGGTAACTATAACCCGACGATTAAGCTGTGCATAGCCATCTGCAAGGCGTTAGATACGTCATTAAACGATATTTTTTGGGAGGATTAGTTGTGAAAGGACCAAAGATTAAAGACGAACGAATTATCACAGAAATTCAGAAGTTTAGTACGCACGGATTGTTGATTGTGTTAGTGGGATTTATGATTAGCCTTTTGGTAAAAGTATTTATCCTGGAGTGGGACATCAAATATTGGGTTGATACTTTTGGGATTATGCTGTTAGGTTGCTTGTATGTTACCGTTCGTTGTGTCAAAGATGGGATATACCTGCTGCCAAGTAAGGAAGGAGAACTCAAACGGTTTAAGAAGATTCATTTAATATCGGGAGTTATCAGCACAATTATTTGGGCCACACTAACATTTTTGCTTGATTTTAGAGAAGCGGGAGAAGTGGATATTAGAAAAAATATATCGAGTACTCTCGTGGGGTCGGTTGTTTTTTTTGTAGGGATCACTTGGGCGATGTGGTACATAATTAATAAATCCAACAAAAATGCTGACAAGAACATTGAGAATTAAATATTAATATTAAAGATAACTACTTCTTGAAAAACTAATGTCATTAGTTTATATTTAAGCTAATACCATTAGTTTATCGGAGGGGTAAGGATGAGAGTAACACGTGAAGGTCATTTATTGCAGTTGACTTGGATGCCCAATTTTTTTCCAGTGAATTGTTACATTATTGAGGAAAATGATGGATTGACTTTAATAGATGCGGCTATGCCATTTAGTCTAAAAGGAATTATGGAGACTGAAGCGAAGCTAAATAAGAAGCTTACACGCATAATCTTAACGCATGCGCATGATGATCATATTGGGGCACTGGATGGACTGAAAAAGCAACGTCCAGAGGCTCAGGTGTACATCTCTGAGCGAGATTCGGCATTACTACGCGGAGATCGTTCACTTCGGGAAGGAGAACCTCAAACCCCTATTAAGGGAGGCGTGCCGAAGAAGATAGCTACCAAGCCAGATGTCCTTCTCCACGAAGGGGATACCATTGGCTCATTATCAGCGATTCACACTCCAGGACATACCCCCGGCTCTATGTCTTTCCTTGATTCACGCAGCGGTGCTGTAATCGTGGGGGATGCTCTTCAGACCTTCCGGGGTACTGCGGTGGCTGGAACCATCATCCCCCTGTTTCCTTTTCCAGCAATGGCTACATGGAATAAAGCTCAAGCTCTGAATAGTGCGATTAAGCTTCTAGAGTTATCTCCAGCTTTACTTGCTGTGGGTCACGGCAACTTACTTAAAGCGCCAAAGCAAGAGATGGAGAAAGCCATACGTAAGGCACAAATGATTCAGGATAGGAGTAATTAAATGTCACCTAGAGCAGGATTAGATCGTCACACGCTAGTGATTAGAGCAGCAGAAATTGCCGATGCTGAAGGTATAGAAGCTGTTACCTTGGCTGCACTAGCAGCTAAACTAGGTGTTCGTTCCCCGTCACTATATAACCATATAAATGGCCTGCAGGATTTGCGGACCGGGCTCGCCATTTACGGTTTAGAGTTATTATTTACATGCATGTCGAACGCAGCTGAGGGATTAAATGGAGATGCTGCTGTACACGCGATGGGCCGAGCATATGTGGATTTTGCTAGAAGTAGACCAGGTTTGTATGAGACTACACTACGAGCGCCTGAACAGGAGAACACGGAGCTTGAAGCGGCTGGTGAGCATATTTTGCAGTTTATAATTCAGGTGATGAAGAGTTATCAATTAGGTGAAGAAGGAGAACTTCATGCCGTAAGGGGATTACGGAGTATTCTACATGGATTCGCCTCATTGGATCAAAAGGGTGGATTTGGTATGGCGCTCGATACTAACGAGAGTCTAACCCGCTTGATTAGCACTTTTATAACCGGAATTGGAAATATGAAATCAGATTAAATTAGATCTAGGAGATGATGAACAAATGGGTCAGGAATACGAACAAGGTAGTGTCACCACTTATGGGGAAACAGCAGAGATTATTGCGAAATTGGGGATTTTACCGCTTGCTGCGCTGATTCCCGGGCACCCGTCTTTAAACGGCTTAACTAAGCCCGAGAATTGGCATACTGGAACAGATTTAGATCCGTGGTCATGGCGTGCGCAGTTTCCAGGTGAGGGTCTTGCAGGATACGGAAAGTTTATTAAGAAAAAGGCTATTTTGGTCTCAAGGGAGTGGTTTCCGGCATTTGTAGCAGCAGTAGACAGTACCAAATCTATTGAAGAGCGGTATAAGGATGGGTTGGCTAGTAAAGAAGCTGTGACCTTACTGCAGATTGTTCGTGAACATGAAGGCATTGATACACGTAAACTTCGGGCAGAGGCTGATATGAAGGCAAAAGAAAAGAAAACAGCCTTCGATAACGCGGTTACTGAGCTTCAAGGATCGTTAGATATGGTGATCTCAGGCATCAAGCAACGCCTGAATGATGAAGGTGAAGTAAATGGCTGGAGCAGCACCTCGTTCGAGACGGTCAGTCACTGGATGTCAGATAACGGTCTATCCGCTTTTGAAGGGGATAGAGAAGAGGCCATAGCTTGGATACAAACGAAGATGAACGGGGTATGGTCGCCAACAGCAATAGCTTGGACAAACAAAGCATTCTCATGGAATTAATAAAAACGGTTAATCACTGCTCCATAGAGAGTGATTAACCGTAAGCGTTTTCCAATAAAATTATATCCATCACATTAAGGTTCCAACATAGGCGCCAAGTAAGCAATCAGGAAATACAAGAATCCAAAAAGCAGCATAACATAGGCAGTGTATTTAATAGCATTAGATGCAACAATTCTTGAATCTACCGGTGGTTGAATTTCTAGCTGTTCTTCTTCGAGGCTGTCAACTTCTTTGGATACTGGGTCTCTCAACATGATAATCCCCTCCTTGGAAATTCAATCCTTAACTGTATTGTGACATATTTGTGAACGGAAATCAACAATAGTGTGAACAAATATTGAACTTTTATTCAAATTTGGGCATTTTACCACCTGAAATGTTGCTGTTAAAACAAAAACAACCCGCTTACTCTCTAATTAGAGAGCTAAGCGGGTTGTTTGAAGTTGGTTCTATCTAGGATCTAACGGGTGTTATTTAAGCCTTAAGCCCAATCCCCATTACGGAAGATAGGTACTGTTGTTCCATCATCGTTAATTCCGTCAATATTCATTTCAGGTGAGCCCATCATAAAGTCAACATGGGTATGGCTTTGATTCATTCCTTTTTCCAACAGCTGTTCTTTAGTCATCGTAATTCCTTCTTGAATTGTGAAGGCATAAGCTGCACCTAAAGCCAAATGACAGGAGGCATTCTCATCATACAACGTAGTGTAATAAAGAATACCGCTCTCAGAAATCGGAGAGTGGAAAGGCACCAAAGCAACTTCACCAAGATAGGAAGAGCCTTCATCCAGTGCGATTAGTGATGCCAAAGTTTCTGCGCCTTCTTCAGCAGTAAAATCAATCACTTTACCGTTCTCAAAGGTCAGCGTGAAGTTATTGATTAGATTGCCGCCGTAGCTAAGTGGCTTAGTGCTGCTCACTTTACCATTAATACCAGACTTCAGAGGGGCAGTAAACACTTCTTCCGTAGGAATATTGGCTAAGAAAGGGACGCCCTTACCGTTCACAGCTCCAGCCTGACACCAGATGTGTCCTTCCGGCAACTCAATAGTTAAATCTGTACCAGGTGCTGTATAGTGCAGCTTGCGAAACTTACTTTCATTCAAGGAAGCGCAACGAGTTTTGAGTCCATCTAAATGGCGGCTCCATGCTTCAATAGGATCTTCCTGATCCGCACGTGTGGCTTTAAAGATGGCGTCCCATAATAGTTCAACCTGCTGCTCTGATGGAGCGTCAGGGAACACTTTTGCCGCCCAAGAGGCTGATGGGAAGGCAAGGCCGCTCCAGCTCGCATGATTCCCCATTAAGTACTCACGATAAGGTGCTAGGGTCTGCCCAGAAATACGTTGATTATCGGCAATTCTTCCAGGTTCAACGCCTTTTAAAAGATCTGGGTCAGCGGAGATAATGGTTAGAAATGCGGCTCCCTTTTTAGCAAGATCCTCTAATTCATCGGCTTGCCACTGCGGCGGCTCCAGGAAGGAATCAGATGGAGCAAGATCATAACGTGTACGTAATACAACTTCATCACTATAATTTACCTTTACAAGTCTCGCACCGGCTTCATAGGCTTTACGAACCACAAGTCGCACAAGCTCTGCGGATACAATATCTGCATTCACAACGAGTGTCTGACCCGGTTGAATATTAACGCCAATCTTCACGGCCAGCAATGCGTAATTCTCCAGCTTTTGCTTGAAATCCAACATAGTTTCTATTCCTCCCAATATCCTGTATCTCTTGTGTGCTTAAATTAGAACGCCCAGTTTCCATTCAGGAAGACAGGTTCTTCAGTTCCATCAGCAGTTATCCCGTAAATGTTCATCTCAGCTGACCCGATCATGAAATCCACATGGGTTACACTATTGTTGAGGCCATGCTCAATTAACTGCTCTGGATTCATGTCTTTACCGCCTTCTAAACAGAAGGCATAAGCCATACCTATAGCAAGGTGATTAGAAGCATTTTCGTCAAACAATGTGTTGTAATAAAGAATGTTGGATTCAGAAATAGGGGATTTATGAGGAACCAAGGCAACCTCCCCTAAGTATTTCGCTCCTTCATCCATGCTAATGAGGTGCTCTAGCGCTTCTTGACCTTGCTCAGCAGTAACACTTACAATACGGCCGTTCTCAAAGCTAATAGAGAAGCCATCGATGATGTTGCCGCCATGACTAAGTGGCTTTGTGCTTCTTACAGTGCCATTAACACCAGTCTTTAGTGGTGCAGTGAAGACTTCTTCGGTAGGCATATTGGCTACAAAAGAATGACCTTTTGCATTAATGCTGTCTCCTTGTGCCCAGATATGGCCTTCAGGAAGCTCGATGCTAAGGTCAGTGCCAGGTGCTATGTAATGCAGCTTTTTATATTTTTTTGCATTGAGTACATTCGCTTTTTGCTCCAAGGTGTCAAGATGCTCCTGCCATGCAGCTACTGGATCTTCACGGTCAAGACGCACGGTGTGGAAAATGGCTTCCCAGAGTTTATCTACACGTTCTTCGGCTGGAACCTCAGGGAATACTTTATCCGCCCAAGCTTGACAAGGAACAGCTACAATACTCCAGCTCACTTTGTCGGACATTTGCATTTCACGATATTTGGTGAGGGCAGCTCCGCGAACTTTTTGGAAATTGGAGATACGTACTGGATCAATACCTTTAAGTGCATCAGGATCTTCAGCGATCACGTTAAGGATAGCCGCACCTTTTTCGGCGAATTCAGTCATTTCACCTGCGTACCAAGTAGGAGGCTGAGTGAATACCTCTGGCGCAGCGTGTTCAAACTGTTGGCGTGTAATGCTTGCATCACTCCAGTTCACCTTAACTAAACTTGCTCCGATAGCATATGCCTTAGCGGTAATTAGACGTACGAAATCAGCGGCAAGAATCGGTGCATTCACCACTAGAATTTGCCCGGGTTGAACATTAACACCTATTTGTACAGCTAAATCTGCATATTTACTAAGCTTAGCCTGAAAATCAGTCATTGTAATTTCCTCCATTTACTAATAGTTTAGTACTTTACAAGCATTGTACTAAATTATTAACCGCCGGATGAAAAAAGTCAATTACGTGGAATTTACAGTGCAAAGAGAAGGAATTACATTCATTTCAATGATATACTGAAAGGGTAGCTGATTTGATGATAGGAAGGAAGATAGTGGATGAATTTAGAGATCGTAAGTGCTGAAATGAGCCGTAAAGAAGATAAAAGTTATGTAGGGAGGACTGTATTCACTCTCGAAAATCATAAGGCTCCATATGAAATTACTTTCTTCAGTACAAGAGGAACGGAATGGGATTACAGTCTAAGCTTTGCGGGTGAGCCTGGGAGCGAGGAACAGTTCTTAGAAACGGATGCATTGCTGGAGAATAACGATGATGTGTACAATCAGTTGCTGGATGCTGCACTTGATCAACAAGAAATCGTGGAAGAACAATAATATTATTGATATGACGCCAGCGGCATTATCTGGTAGCCGCTGGCCATATCATGATTATCCAATCGTTATCTTACCTTCTGGGTAACGGTACAGTTCTTTACTACCTTTTGGTTTCAAAGCATAAGCAAGTGTAAGTGGTCCGGTCCGGCCCATAAACATCAGGATAATCACTAGAACCTTTCCTGCCGTAGTCAGTTCCGGAGTAAGGCCCATAGATAAGCCTGAGGTTCCAAAAGCAGATACTGCTTCAAAAAGTACAGTTAGAAATTCAGCGCTCTCGGTTAAGGATAATAACATCGTAGCGATGACAAGCAGCATAAGAGACATTAATGTGATAGTAAGGGCTCTATATACATTTTCTTTAGCGATCCGGTGGCGGAACATTACAATATCTTCTTTCCCCCGTAATCGCGCAGCTACTGCAGTAACCAGTACGGCGAATGTAGTGATCTTGATTCCTCCACCCGTCGACCCAGGTGCAGCTCCGATAAACATCAATAGAATCATCAGAAATTGTGTGGATTGCCGTAAAAGTGGAACTTCAATGGTGGTGACACCACCAGATCGCGGAGTTACCGCTTGTAAAAAGGTCGCCCAAAACTTTCCGCTTGCACTCAAGGGCTTCAGCGTAGAATTAAACTCCAGTAAAAAAAACAGCCCCGCACCAATAACAATCAATATAAGAGAAGTCCAAAGAACAACCTTTGAATGAAGAGTGAGTCTTCTGCGTTTAGGAAAGTCCATAAGATCAGACAGAACGATAAAACCAATCCCTCCAAGAAATATGAGACTCATTGAGGTGAAGTTAACAATGGGATCATTTACAAAACGAGTAAGTCCGCTAAACGGCCCATGAATATCACCGAAGAGATCAAAGCCTGCATTATTAAAGATAGAAATACTGTGAAAAATCCCATAATATGCTGCTTTCCCAAAGGGCATATCCATCATAAACCTTCCAGCAAACAACACGGCCCCCGACAGCTGAATAACAAGAGAATAGATCAGGACTCTACGGATTAAGAGTACAATTCCCTGCATCGAATTTTGGTTCATGGATTCTTGCAAAAGGATTCGCTCTTTCAAGGATATCCGTTTATTAAGGACCAAGGTAATCAAAGTAGCCATCGTTACAAAGCCTAATCCTCCGATTTGAAATAAAATGAGTAGAACAACTTGTCCGAAGGTAGTTAGCTGAGTTCCCGTATCAATGACCGCAAGGCCTGTTACACAAGTGGCTGAAGTCGCCATAAACAAGGCATCGATAAAGGATATTTGTCCGGATGTTGAGGAGACCGGGAGACTAAGCAGAAAAGTCCCGGCAGTGATAAGGATTAAGAATCCTAGTGATAAAACTTTGGGTGGGGTCATTTTAAAACCACCGAAGTTCAGGTTAGCCAATGTAATTCTCCTGACGTACGTGATATTGGAGTAATGCTCACAGAATTATAACACAACTTACCAGCCCTTCCCTAAATGGAGGGAGGTAATTGACATATTTTATCGAATTATTCTAGAATAACACCCTATCCGTCAACTTAAAAGAGGAGGCTTTCTTAATGATGATAAGTCCGATTCTGAATCAGATTGGTGCTGTTTTTATTCCGGTAAAGGATATTGAGAAATCAAAACAATGGTATTGCCAATTGCTTGGACTCCCATTAGATGGAGAGGTATTATTCGGTCATTTATATGTTGTCCCTATGCAGGGACCGGGCATCGTTTTGGACAGTAAGATTTACACCGCTGAATCTGTTCTAAACATCCCTTCGTTTCATCTTAACACCGAGGATATTGATGCTGCTTATGATTATGTAAAGGCCAACGGAGGAGAGATTCTCACGGATATTGAGCATGATCATTGGTTTAATTTTAAAGATCCCGATGGAAATGTGATCATGGTCTGTCGTTGTTAATCGTTGTATAGAAGGGAGTAGACGAATGATAAGAGAAGCAGTGCCCGAAGACGCTACCTTCATTGAAGAACTTTATCGGATTTTGCTGCCTGAGCATCCAGCTATTCATGTATCTCCTGAGCGGCTGAAGCAGATAGCAGGTCATCCGGAGAGTTTTCTATATGTGTGCGAAGAACAAGAAACAATTGTCGGGTCGTTACATCTTCATTTTTGTATGGATGCTTTGTGTGACGATAGGCCCTTTGCTGTCATAGAAAGAGTCATTGTGGCTGAAAAAGTACGAGGAAAAGGGTATGGCGCAATGCTAATGAGACATGCCGAGAATGTAGCAATCTCCAAGGGAGCCCTTAAGATTATGTTATCAAGTGCTGCAAAGAGAGAAGAAGCGCATCGTCTCTACGAAATTCTTGGTTATGATAGCAGCTCCAGTAAGGTATTCAAGAAGTACTTATAGTTATTTACGATTGGAAGTGATGATATGATGGTTACACTTAGAGAACTGGTGCCGGAGGATGCAGGTGAACTGCTTCGACTTCAGCATCAGTTAGACCAAGAGTCCAAATTTATGTTATTGGAACCGGATGAAAGACAAGCTAGTCTTTGTCAGGTCAAAGAAATGCTCGAAAGCTTTCTGGCAGCAGAAACTTCAATTCTTATAGGGGCAGAGGTTGACGATCATTTGGCAGGTTACTTGTCTGTTAGAGGTGGAAGTGTTAGACGCAATAGACATAGCGCGTACATAGTGATTGGGATTCAGAAACAATATCAGGGGAATGGGATTGGGGCTGGCCTGTTCCGTGAGATGGACATCTGGGCTATGAACAATGGGATTGTTCGTCTTGAGTTATCCGTCATGACCCATAATCAAGCTGCTTTGGGGCTGTATACCAAGAGCGGGTTTGAAATCGAAGGGACGAAGCGGAAATCTCTTATTGTCGATGGTGAGTGGGTGGATGAGTATTATATGAGCAAAATTCTCCAAAAAGAAAAAAGGATAGAGTGTCAGATTTAATCTGATGACCCTATCCTTTTTTTATGAATAAAGGTTATGATTTCGTGATTTATGATGATTCAGTGTTGCTTGATTGTTCGATAACAACTTCAACCTTGCGGACACGGTATCTGTTCATCTCGCGGATGGTCAATGTTACATGGTCACGAACAATACTTTTGCCAATGGCTGGATCTGCGATATGACTGTATACCCAGCCTCCAACTGTGGTCACTTCTTCATCTTCGAAATCAAGCCCTGTAAGATCCTTGACCTCTAACAGAGATACCTTACCGTCGAACAGATAGTTAGTATCGCTTATTTTTTCGACTTCTCTGCGTTCATCACCGTCAAACTCGTCACGGATTTCACCAACGATTTCTTCCAAAATATCTTCAATCGTGATGAGACCGGATGTTCCACCATATTCATCAAGCAGCAAGGCAATATGCACACGCTCCAACTGCATACGAGTTAGAAGATTCTTGACCGGTGTCACCTCAGATACTGTCAGTACGGGTTGAATTAAGCTATGAAAATCAAAATCAGGATTGTTATCATACTGCAAATAGAGCTGTTTCGTGTTGATCATTCCGATAATATTATCCTTGCTGCCTTGTGCCACAGGGAAACGAGTATATTGCTCCTTGCGGATAATTTCGAAATTTTCTTTCAACGAATGATTGGTGAAAAGACATACCATATCGGTTCGCGGAACCATGATTTCTTTGGCGAGCATCTCATCAAAAGTAAAGATTCGGTTAACATAGCCATATTCGGCTTTATTGATTTTCCCGCTTTCGTAACTCTCGGACAGGATCAAACGAATCTCATCTTCACTATGCGCGTCTCCATGCTCACTAGCTGGTTTCATCCCAAAAAGACGAACAAGCATATTAGCGGAACCGTTCATGAACCAAATGAGAGGGTACAAAATTCTGTAGAACCAAATAATCAGCGGTGAAGTAATTTGACCGATTTTTTCCGGAATGTTTATAGCTGCCGTCTTCGGAGCAAGTTCTCCGACAACGACGTGCAAGAATGTTGCAATGATGAATGCGAGTAAAAACGCAAGAGGGTGACTCACACTAGAACTGATATTGGCCCAGTCGAAAATAGGAAGCAATAACTGTTCGAATGCAGGCTCTGCCAGTGCACCAATACCCAGCGCAGTGATAGTAATCCCGAGCTGACAAGCGGATAAATAGCCATCGAGATTAGCGGATACCTTCTGTACTGCCAAGGCATTCTTCTTTCCGTCAAGCACCATTTGACTGATCTGGCTACCTCTAAGTCTCACCAATGCAAATTCTGTTGCTACAAAAAAAGCGGTTAAAATAATCAAAATAACCACCAACGTCAAACTAAGTCCTATACCCATATAATCTTTACCATCCCTTTCGTTCCTAAAATAGGTTATACTCATTATTATGAGTTCTTATGAACTATTCTACGAACTTTTCAGTAAAATATCAAATGGTGGAGGGAAACAGATATGGAATCATTTGCATTGACTCGTGTGGAGATGTCCAGTCTACTGCTCTCATTGACCGGATTGTCAGACCGGAAACCGCTGAATATCCTCCAAGAGGCATGGGCAAAGTTTCACCGTGAAGAATTACAAAAGGGGACTTCGTTGCCCGCTTTTTTATCAACCAATGTTCCACCCATATTACAAAAGATCATTAAAGGCGGCCATGTAAAAGGCTTTTCACTTGGTGAAATTGCTTCATTGGGCCATCTTATAGAGTATTCCACATTGACCGTCACAGCTATGCAAAATTGGGTCAAGCGCGACTTCAAGGAATATCTCGGTTCGCCTAAAGAAGGAAAGAAATATTCGGTTAATCAGGCGGCGCTTTTGTTTATTATCGATGATCTCAAATCTGCTCTTAACTTTGAAAGTATCCGCCAACTGTTCCAGCTAATGTTCCTAAAGCCGGATCGGGATGATGATGATCTAATTGAACCGGCCAAGCTGTATTACGCCTATGCAGGGCTTTTTGAGGAGATCAAAAGCAATCCATCGATTCAGACGCAATGTAAAGTAGATCAAGTGTTGCACAAGGAGTTCTCTTGGAAAGATGATACCTCATTAAAAAGCTCTATAGATCGTGTGATTAACCGGCTGACACATTTGTCGAGAGCGCAGAGAGAATCCGTTCGTAATATGCTGCTTATCGCCACAATTTCTGTGCAGACCTGTTATTTTCAATCGCTGGCTAGGCAATACTTTAATGCTGCTTTATTTCTTGATTTTTGAGCACTTCAATTTTAAAATGTATAAGTGAAACAATCAAAAGTAAGTTTATTGGTTAACAGGTTGAAATAAGGGGGCTTCGAAGTGAATCAAATGACACTGCTGCGGAATCCGAAACAAAGGAAATTACTCTTCAGCGCTGGCTTGAGCTGGATGTTCGATGCGATGGACGTCGGAATGATTTCTTTTGTTGTAGCAGCTTTAGCTAAGGATTGGAATCTGGGACCGGAGCAGATCGGTATATTGACTAGTATTAATTCCGTCGGTATGGCAGTAGGTGCTGCAGCGGCAGGGATATTAGCAGACCGCTTTGGCCGTAAACCGATATTGCTGTGGACACTCCTTATTTTCTCGGCGGCAAGCGGATTATCTGCATTTGCAACAGGCTTTGCGATCCTCTGTGTGCTTCGTTTTATTGCTGGGTTTGGTCTTGGCGGAGAGCTGCCTGTCGCTTCTACCTTGGTCTCAGAGAGCATGCCTGCTCAGGAGAGAGGCCGTGCGGTTGTGCTTTTGGAGAGCTTTTGGGCAGTCGGTTGGATTGCATCTGCATTAATCGCGTTCTTCATTATCCCTGATTATGGCTGGCGTATAGCTTTCGGAATTGGGGCTGTACCTGCACTCTACGCTTTATATCTAAGACGGGCGATTGATGATTCACCGAAATTTGCTGAGATTAAAAAGGCACCCGTTTCCTTAAAGAAACGAATCGCTACCGTATGGTCGCCAGAATATCGCCGTTCTACAATTATGTTGTGGATTTTATGGTTTACGGTGGTGTTCTCGTATTATGGCATGTTTCTATGGCTGCCTACAGTTATGGTACTTAAAGGCTTCAGCTTGGTCAAAAGCTTCGAGTATGTGCTTATTATGACGCTCGCTCAGTTGCCTGGATATTTTACTGCCGCTTACTTTATTGAAAAGTTCGGACGTAAATTTGTCCTAGTCATCTATATGCTGTTCACTGCGGTTAGCGCTGCATGGTTCGGAAATGCGACTACTGAAGGCATGCTGATGGCTGCCGGAATTTGTTTATCCTTCTTCAATCTTGGCGCTTGGGGTGGCATGTATGCTTATACGCCAGAGCTGTACCCAACGGCTATTCGTTCCACAGGCGCTGGTTTAGCAACTTCCTTTGGCCGGATTGGGGGCATTATCGCACCTTTGCTGGTAGGGGTTCTAGTAGGTAAATCTATGGCGATTGGCTCGATCTTTATGCTATTTTTTGTAACGATTATTATCGGTGCATTAGCGGTATTGTTCCTTGGCAAAGAAACAAAGGGAACCGAGCTTCTCTAAAATGTGATTCTGCATTACATACTTGATGTTAATCTATCAACAATGCTAAAATATCAAGAAGAAACGATGTTATCGTCCTGTATGGATGACCACTATTCACGTAAGAACAAAACGGTTCCTTCACAGTTGTGAACAGGACCGTTTTTTTACATTAATCCTTATTTATAAGGACGGAGCGATCGCACATGAGTAATGATAGGAAGCAACCGCATTTCACAGAATTAGTCTGGGAAAGTACGGAACAAAATGTACCGATTCCGCCGCGAAATTCCCCTGAACCTGCGCTGCCTAAGTCATCTTCTAAGAATAATGGCAAAACAAATTCAACCCCTGAACCTTCATTACAGCTGCAGCTTTGGGATACAGAGATGGAAACGCCGGAGCCTGTGACTACCACCGAAGGGCAGTTCGTAACAAGAGCGAAGGAATTAGTTGAAAAAACTGAGGACTCAGCGCTTTTTGTTCCTTTTAAGAGTTACTGGCCTACATATGGCCATATGACAGGCACGCAAAGCAGATGGTATTTTTATTGGCGGAATGAAGTTAGACAAGGCAGATATCTGAAAACAGATCTTTCTTATATTTTTCTGCATGTATATGAGCTTATTAATGGCGTGGGGTGGACTGACCCTAATGATGGCTATAGGCAGCTAAATCTGATCTGGGAAGCTTACCGGGAAAGTTATAAACGTTTGGATCAATATCTTGGCGGCTGGATCGCGGACTTCTCTTTTGTACATCATTTGGATGTCCCGCTTTCTATCATTGTGGCTCGTTCACGTGGTCTTGCAGGAGATCTGGCGGAGCTTGAATTAATGAGAGGCCTGACGGCAGCGCCTGAGCAGCTAACCTTCGCAGTATTAACGGCAATGTCGGACTATGATATTAGTAAATCCAAGTTCTACATCGGAGAAGGCAAAGAAGCTCTTGAACAATACATTCCGCAGGTCGTGGCGTTAATTAATGCTTATGTCACCCGGAAACACGGCTCCAATCTAGTGGAAATGTTTCCGCCTGGACCAGCGGTGATGCGGGAGCGTTATTTATTCCGTAGTGCCGTATATGATATTTCATTATATGGCTATTCTGTTCTTATACCGGTTGTACGTATTAGTAAATCTCCACCACTTCGCAGTCTGATTACAAGGCTATTTCGTCTGACTGAGAATAAACTCCGGGAACTGATGGGCTACCGCGGACGACTTAAAGGTATTAATGTAGATGCCGATATGGACGATTTGATCACTCGTTTTCTAAAGCGTGAGCACCTTAAAGAGACGCAGGAAGACAAAGGGCCGACAGTCGTCATAGATCCTGAGAAGCTAGAACGCCTGCAAAGTGATTCTGAAATTGTACGGACAATGCTTACGGTTGAGAATATGGACGAGCAAGATTACGAGGCTAGCGAGCTCGAAGCAACTATCGGTGAAATCGATCCAATACAAGATAGTAAGGAAGAATTGTTGCCTGTAGAGGTGATTGAAGAAGCTCAAGCGGTTAGCATAGGATCGGAGGCAGAACAGTTTGCCAATGCTTTAAGTCCACTACAACGGGAAGCACTGCTTGCTCTTTTGGATGAGAATGGAAGTCAAGCTTTACTGAAGCTGGCTGCTGCTAATGGCACGATGTCAGAGCTTCTAATTGATGAGATTAATGAGATCGCAATGGACATTCTTGGTGATCTGATCATTGAGGGGGAAGACATTGTTGAGGAATATATCTCTATGCTGCGCAATATTTAATGAGGTGAACTTTGGATGAGTGAATTAAAAATACCTAAACGAATGACAACTGCGCTAGTCAATTCGTTGACGGCAGGTGTTGTTCCGCGTATCGGACTAGAGCACATAGCCGTTGGCCGTCGGCCGGAGATTGAAGCCATATTAAGAGATATGGAGAACATTGCAGAGGGTGGGGCAGCTTTTAAGCTGATTACAGGCAAATTCGGCAGCGGCAAAAGCTTTCTGCTTCAGATGATCCGTAATTACGCGATGGATCGGGATTTTGTAGTAGCAGATGCTGACCTGTCCCCTGAGCGTAGGTTAGTAGGAACTAAAGGACAAGGCTTAGCGACTTACCGGGAGCTAATGAGCCATTTATCGACCCGCACACGTCCAGATGGTGGAGCGTTGGAGATCATCCTGCAGAAATGGATTATTACGCTACAGCAGTCCGTGATGCAGGAGAAGGAATATGGGCCTGATCACCCTCAGCTTGGTGAAGAAGTAGAGAAGCGAATTTACGCTGTAGCCTCTGAAATGCGTGGTTTGGTACATGGTTTTGATTTTGCCAAAGTACTCGCCTCTTATTGGAATGCACACAAGCTGGCCGATGATGACCAGAAACAGGATTCGCTTCGCTGGTTGCGAGGAGAATTTGCAACTCGGACAGAAGCCCGCAAAGCGCTTGGAGTTGGCGTGATTATTGATGATGATAATTGGTATGACTATATGAAGCTTTGGGCGGAATTTACTGCGGCTATTGGCTATAAAGGTCTGCTGCTGTTTATTGATGAAGGTGTCAATCTTTATAAAATTACGAACAGTATTTCCCGTCAGAGCAACTATGAAAAGCTGCTTACCATGTTCAATGATACGATGCAGGGGAAGGCAGAGAACCTTGGGATTTTTATAGGGGGAACACCGCAATTTGTGGAAGATGGACGGCGTGGATTATTTAGTTATGAGGCACTGCGATCGCGATTGGTTGCTGGCCGGTACGGGGCGGCGGGTCTGAACAATTATACTGGACCTATCATTGCACTGGACATGTTATCACACGAGGAAATTCTTGTACTGCTGCAAAAGCTTAAAGAGATTCACGCCCTACATTATGGTTATGAAGCACGTTTATCACAGGAACAATTGGTTCATTTTATGGAGGAAGCGGTTGGAAGATTAGGGGCTGAGGAACTCTTAACTCCACGGGAGGTAGTTCGTGATTTCATGGATCTGCTGCATACGCTCCACCAGCATCCGGAGATTACTTTTGAACAGCTAGTGGGCGAAAAAACGGCTAAGCCAGCTGAGACTGAGCAAAATGAACTGGATGGATTCCTGGCGGAGTTTGAATTATGAGTGATAATCCGTTCTATAGGCTGGCTCCCTTCATTAAAGAGTTTATTTATAAGAACCGCTGGGAGACTTTGCGTGAGGCACAGGTGGATGCCTGCCGGGTGCTTTTTGATACCCCGCATCATCTGCTGATTGCCTCAGGTACCGCTTCAGGTAAGACAGAGGCAGCTTTTTTTCCTGCGCTTACTGAGCTGTATGAACGTCCTTCCGGTTCGGTTGGCATTTTGTATATCGCCCCTCTGAAAGCTTTGATCAACGATCAATTTACACGTTTGAATGATTTGCTTCGTGAAGGCAACATTCCGGTGTGGCACTGGCATGGAGATGTACCACAAGCCGATAAAACAAAACTGGTGCAGAATCCTTCAGGCGTGCTGCAAATCACCCCTGAATCGCTTGAAGGATTATTGATGAACCGCCCGAATGCTATTCCAGCGTTGTTCCATGATCTACGTTTTATTGTCATTGACGAGGTGCATGCCTTTATGGGAGCTGACCGGGGGATCCAGGTGTTAAGCCAGCTGGCGAGAATCTCACGAATGGCGGGATGTCATCCTCGCAGAATCGGTCTATCAGCTACGCTGAGTGACTACGCTTCTGTCACAGAGTGGCTGGCGGCGGGCACGCGGGAGAGCGTTGAAGTGTCCGCTCCACAAGGCGGGCGTAAGCTCCGTTTAAGTGTGGAGCATTTCTCTTTCCCGGATGCACGGGATGAGGTGCAGGCAGAGCATTTAGAACGTGCGAAGCAGTCTTATTACGATTTTATTTATGATCATACGCATCTGAAGAAGGCGTTGATCTTCACCAACAGCCGTTCAGATGCGGAGACGGCGACCCTAGAGATGCGGAGAACGGCCGCGAAGCGTGGTGAACGGGATGTATTTCACGTTCACCATGGCAGCATCTCCGCGATGCTGCGTGAAGAGACGGAAGCCGCGCTGCGGCAAGGCACCGGACCGGCTGTTGCCGCAGCGACGTTGACGCTGGAGCTGGGTATTGATCTGGGCGAGCTGGAGCGAGTGCTTCAGGTCGGCGCTCCCTATAGCTGCGCAAGCTTTGTGCAGCGGTTAGGCCGCTCGGGCAGGCGTGGAGACGCTGCATCCGAGATGATCTTTGTCACGCCCGAGGAAGAGGACGAGGAAGCTCAGCTTCCGGCCCGGATGCCGTGGACACTGCTTCGAGCGATAGCGGTAATTGAGCTATATGTGCGCGAGAAATGGGTGGAACCCCTGGTCGTGCGTCAGCTGCCAGTTGGACTGCTGTACCATCAGACGATGAGCATTTTGAAAAGTATGGGTGAGGCCGAACCGGATGATTTAAAAGAAGCGGTTCTGAGTTTGCCTTCGTTTAAAACCATAGATCCTACTGATTATGATATTTTCATGACCTATATGTTAGGCATGGGACAAATTCAGAAGATGGACGAAGGCAGCTTGATCATCGGGATGGCGGGAGAGAAGATCGTGAATAACTTCCGCTTCTACGCGGTCTTCAAAGATGATGAAGAGCATGTGGTCTATAACGGGACTGAGGAAATCGGATCGATCACAACGGTTCCACCACCAGGCTACTGTTTTACTCTGGCAGGTAAGCTTTGGAAGGTAGAAGAGGTGGATAATCGCCATAAAGCCGTTTATGTGAAAACCTCACGCGGCAAAGTAGATACGTTGTGGCTTGGTGCGGGTGGGGATGTACATACACGCATCATGAACAAGATCCGTGAAATCTTAGGAGCCACTTCATTGTATCCGTATTTAGCTCCGAGTGCGGCTGCGCGTCTTGAACGAGCCCGTCGTTTAGCGAAGGAAAGCGGAATGCTTGTGCGGTCCGTTATGCCGGCGGGTGGAGATTCCATGTTCATTCTGCCCTGGGCCGGTAGTCGGCAATTCCGTACGCTGGAGCGCCTTCTGAAGAACAACCTGAAGAGCCCTCTGGGACTGCGTTCTATCGTTCCCATGGAACCTTATTATATGGTCGTTGCGGGTAAAACAGATGCAGAAACGCTGGAAGCAGAGATCATTGCCGAAAGTATGGCTGCCACAGATCCATTATCATTGTTATCCCCAGATGAAGCACCCTATCTCGGAAAATACGATGAGTTCATACCGCATGAGCTGCTGCGCAAAGCTTTTTCCTTGGATGGATTAGATGTCCCGGGTTTGATTGAGGTTTTAAAGCAGTGGCAGCAACCTAATTAACCTTAAGCAGTACCTGTTGAAAATACTCTAAATTGCAGACGTCCGCTTATGCGGGCGTTTTGTTATGTCCGGACCAATGCTGATATATGAACTTTCCTTAAGTTTCAAATGTTGCATAAGAATAGGGTGGAAGGAGAATAGTACTAACAGATTCCTATAGAGGATGATTGCGATGTGGCCTAAAATAGTCTCTTATATTCCGGACTGGACAATTTTTATGCAGGCGGCGATTACGCTGCTCTTTCCCGTAGGGATTTTTTATCTTTACAGGCATTTGTATTTTTATGTTGGAAGCGGACGCTCCAAGGAAACAGAGGCCAAATCACAGGATGCGGAACTGAAGAAGAATGACAATCGGGAAGTAAATCCGCAGCCTCCTGTGTCTACTGCTTTTACCCAGGACTATGATGCCGATCTGACAGCGATAAAAACGGCATTGGGGGAGAACAGTGATGTACATTTTCGTGAATTCTCAGTTAAAGGTATACAGGCACGTGCCGCATTGGTCTATGTAGAGGGGATGCAGCACGAGGAGCTAATCAATCAGCAGGTGCTGCAGAATCTGATGTATGCCGGCGAAACGCAGGCTTCAGAAGGAATATACAACTACTTGAAACAGAATATGCTCCCCTTAGCTCAGCTTAGTGAAGCCAAGGATTTAGACCAACTGCAGGAGTTTGTCCTATTCGGATACACTGCGCTGATTGTCGAAGGCATGCGTGAGATGTTGCTGGTGGGTTCTCCGCATGGATCCGTGCGCGCGATTACTGAGCCAACCTCGGAGGCTTTACTGCGTGGGCCTCGGATTGGCTTTACCGAGGTGCTTAGTGAGAATACCTCTATGCTGCGGCGCCAAGGGCTTAATAAGAATCTGGAAATGAAAATGGTTGAAGTAGGCAGCGAAATCAAGAAGAACCTGGTTATCGCTTATATGAAAAACATTGTAAATCCTGATCTGCTCCAGGAAGTGAAGGAACGTATCTCCAAAATTGATATGGACTTTATTCTGGAATCCGGCTATGTGGAACAGTTGATCGAGGATGATTATTTAAGCCCGTTTCAGCAGACACAGAATACGGAAAGACCCGATCGGGTAATTGCTTCCTTGTTAGAGGGAAGAGTCGCGATTTTGCTGGATGGCACACCGTTTGCACTCGTTGTTCCAGTGACGTTCAGTATGCTTTTGCAGTCTCCTGAGGATTATTATGAGCGCTGGATTCCGGGTACACTTTTGCGGATACTCCGGTTTTGCGCATCATTTCTGGCTCTGTTGGCTCCGGCGCTGTATATTTCCTTTATCTCTTTTCATCCGGGACTGATTCCTACACAACTGGCGATCTCCATTATCGAAACACGCCAAGGTGTACCCTTTCCTGCATTAATTGAAGTGTTGATTCTGGAAATTTCCATTGAAATCTTGCGTGAAGCTGGAATTCGGCTGCCGAAGCCCATAGGTCCGGCAATGGGGATTGTCGGAGGTCTAATCATTGGAGATGCCGCGGTACAGGCTGGTATTGTGAGTCCTTTTTTGGTAATTGTTGTAGCCGTGACAGCGATCTCTTCGTTTTCCATACCGATGTACAGTGCGGGGATTACTCTCCGGATCTTACGATTCGCAGGCATGTTATTTGCGGCGGTCCTGGGCATGTTCGGAACCATCCTTTTCTTCCTGCTTATTTGCAGCCATCTGACTCGGCTTTCAAGCTTTGGAGTTCCTTACGTCACCCCTATTTCCCCTTTCCGCTTAAGTGACTGGAAGGATTTGTTCGTTCGTGCACCGTTATCGATCATGAAGCGAAGACCGGAGATGCTGAAGACCCAGAAGAAAAAACGCAGGTCCTAGAGAATGTATTCTTAGCAGGAGCAGAGGGGAGACCACAGTGTTTAAACGAACTGATGACAAGATCACAACCTCGCAGGCTTCTATAATCTTGACCAATTCAATGCTAGGTGCGGGAATTTTGACTTTGCCCAGAAATGTTGTTAAGGCTGTGCAGACTCCCGATGCCTGGATTTCAGTAGTGCTGGGAGGTATCGTCGTATCTTTGGTCATATTGGTTATGGTGAAGCTTAGCCAGCAATTTCCAGGGAAGACTGTCTTTCAGTATTCTAAAAGAATTGTTGGGAATCTTCCAGGCAGTGTAATGAGTACAATATTGATTCTTTACTTTATTGTGATTGCGGGTTTCGAAATCCGCGTTCTGGCGGAAGTAACATTGTTCTTTCTTCTGGAAGGAACTCCGATCTGGGCAATTGTAATGCCGTTCATCTGGGTGGGCACTTATTTGGTCTATGGTGGGATTAATTCCATGGCCCGCGTGTTTCAGATTGTATTTCCGATCAGTATTTTTATCCTGATTATTTGTTATATCTTAAGTGCCAGAATATTTGATATCCAGCATTTACGTCCTTTTTTGAGTGAAGGGCTGATGCCGGTGATCCGAGGCATGAAGTCGAGCATCCTGATCTTTACCGGTTGTGAGGTTGTGATGACAATGACGGCCTTTATGGAACATCCGCAGCAAGCGGTCAAAGGAATGATGGTCGGTTTAAGTATCCCGCTGGTACTGTATCTGGTTACTGTTGTGATGGTTATCGGCGGCCTATCCATCAATTCTGTAATCACCAGCACCTGGCCTACGATAGATTTGGTACGGAGCTTTGAAATATCAGGGTTCTTTTTTGAACGATTTGAATTTCCGTTGCTCGTCATTTGGCTGATGCAGATGTTCTGTAATTTTTGCAGCTTTTTCTTTAATGCATCACTTGGCATCTCCCAGGTATTCCACCTAAAGATCCATCCGGTTATGTTCGCTTTAATGCCCATCATCTTCATCTGTACGATGATCCCTCAGCGCATCAATGATGTCTTTAGTCTTGGTGATGCGATTGGCTATATGGGTGTGCTGATCTTTATAATGCTGCCACTGTTATTGTCGATTGTATTAATCATTAGGAAGAAAGGACTCAAGCAGAATGTTTAGACAGCGGGTTATTCGCCTACTATTGGTATTCGTGATTCTGCTTACGCAGTCTGGCTGCTGGAGCAGTAAGGAGATTGAAGACTTGAGTGTTTATACGGGATTGGCGCTTGACAAGGGGGAGCCGAAAGGAGTCGAACGGGAGTTTGAGGAACTCGGAGGAAGCTATTTTAAGAAAAATAAATTGACGGCTACGGTACAAATTGTGCCTGAAAAAATACTCGGAAACACTGGCAAAGATGGCGCAACACCCAAAACTCATTATCACAATATTTCTGAGACAGGGGATTCTCTGCTTGAGATATTCCGCCAAATCTCAATACGTAAGAACCGTCCGATTATAGGTCATCACCTCAAGGTTGTTGTCATATCTGAGAAACTGGTGCAACAGGAGAAGATCAGACGGCTAATGGACTTTTTACTGCGAGATAATGATATCCGCCCTAGCTGTCTTATATTTCTTAGCCAAGGGCCTGCGTCCGACACACTTAAAACAACCTCGGAGGAGATTCCATCTTTTCGTCTGGCAGACATGATTCATAACCACTTCAGAACCAGTAAAGTTATGAAGGGCATAACGTTGTCTAATCTAGATGCACTTATGTACTCCAGGCAAAGCTTTGTTTTACAAAACATCGTGGAGGCACAGGGTGAGGTCGAATTTTCCGGAGCAGGTATTATCAAGGGAGACACAGGACAGTGGATTGGCAATATTGATCAACAGGATGTGGAGAGTATAGCCTGGATCAAAGGGGACATAAAAGGTGGGAGCATTAAAACCTATAATCAGTTGAATGAAGCGATTACTTATGAAATTAAATCAGTTAAGAGCAAGATTACGCTGAAGGAGACTGCGGATGAGAAGTTCTCTATTCATGTAGCCATTGAGTCTGATGGACGTCTTATTGAGAATTGGGATGATAATGAGCATTCCGCGGAAGTTGCCTATTTCAAAGAATTGGAGAAGATATTCGAGGAGAGATTAACCGAAAAAATCAATGCTCTTATTCACAAAATGCATTCCACCTATAAAGTAGATGTGGCAGGGTTCGGAAATTGGTTTAGCATAGAAAAACCGCAGGTTTGGAAAAAGATCAAGGATCATTGGGACGAGGAATTTATTCGGATGCCATTGACCTTTGATGTTAAGCTTAAAATCACCGATTTTGGTTCCACGACTGAATGAAGGGTTCACTTGATAGCGTGTTAACTCGAAAAAGGATCTCAGCAGCCGATGATGGCTATTGAGATCCTTTTCGTGGTTAGTAAGTAGAAGCTGCAAAAACAAACACAACGACGAATAATATAATAATTGCGTACATCAGCGTGCCCACAATTCCACATACCAGGCCTGCAATCGCTAGGCCTTTGCCTTGTTCATAACGATTACGGATTTCCTTCAGCGATAAGGCGGATAGAATAATCGCAATAATTCCTAACAGAAAACCAATATAAGGCACAACAATAGAGAGGATTCCCAAGACAAAACCAGCGATTGATTTACCATTCGTCGGTGCCGGAGGGGGTGGAGGCTGATAATAGTTCAAATTGTCGTTTGTTGGATAGCTCATTAAAATCACCTCCAATAGAAATTGTTATTGAATGTAGTTAATCCAGTGCTCTAGCTGCACACAAGGGACAAGCCCAATAGATTCAGCTAGACGAATGGACGCTTGATTTCTTTCAAGGACGTGATAGCGTGGAATAAAGCCTCGTTCTAACGTTTCTTGTATGGCTGTGCGAACTACCATTTTCGCGTATCCGTATCTTTGAAATGCTTCTAAAGTATGAACAGCGCCGATTTCCCAAATCTGCTCTTCATTTCGGAACGCTAGGCAGGTACTAACCGGATTGTCGCCCTGAAAGATTGAAACGGAAAACGCTCCTTTTTGGAAATATTCCTCAATTTCTTCCTTATTGTAATGGTTAGCAGCCCAAAGTGGAAGTAGTCTGTCGTCAAATGAATGATTGATTGACACCTCTTTGTCCTTACTATACCTTAACCCCTCAGTTGTGCTGTAAGAGAAAAACCCCCGAGTTTTTTCTAAAGAAAAATGCGCAGACAGTGCCTCTTGGTACTTCACATCCTGTAGTTTAAAAACAAGCTTCGCCTGTGCTGGGAGCAGTGGTAGTAAAGCTGGAAATATATCGGGGCAGCTGTAATCCAAAAATACGATGTAATCCGCTTGAGGATATACCCTATGATCATATGCGTATGCTGTGGCTGGAAGAAGTAATACAATACCCCACTGATCACCATGCTCAACTAGATGTGTTTCCATGACTTCGTGGAAGGAGTTTAACATTTTTAACAAGCTTACATTCTTTAAGGGATTCGTTTGTAATTTGTTTATGATTCGTTCGTTCTGGTGCACGTCCATCCACTCCTAGCTCAGATTTATATATTTTACTATAAATTGTACTTATGCAGATATTTATATTTTTTCCTTTACTAATCATTAATCTATTGAAGAAGGAAGGTTGACATTGGCTGTTATAATATATTAGGGAAAATAAAGCTCGCTGTTTGAAGCAGCATACGTGAACGGAGGCACATAATTTCATGACACAATCTATCACAGGCGCTGCTGTTCGTGTAGGAGAAGGTCTATCTAAGCAATTCATCCTAATTCTAGCCATTGCATCAGGACTAAGCGTGGCAAATATGTATTATAATCAGCCGCTCCTAGCTGAGATAGGACGCACATTTAATGCTTCCTCTAACGCAGTGGGATATGTATCGATGCTTACTCAAATCGGCTACGCGCTGGGAATGTTATTTTTTGTTCCACTAGGTGACATTCGTGAACGCAGAACACTGATATCAGGACTTCTTATTGCTGTATCACTGTCACTAATTGGTTTCGCTACCGCACAAAACCTCACTTGGATGTATATCGCCAGCTTTGCTATCGGCATAACTACGGTGGTGCCGCAGGTCATCATTCCTCTCTCGGCTGAGTTAGCTTTACCGGAGGAGCGGGGGAAGGTTATAGGCACTGTAATGAGCGGATTGTTTTTTGGTATTTTGCTAGCAAGAACAATATCCGGAATTATAGGGGATATGTTTGGCTGGAGAGCGATGTACTGGATTGCCGCAGTAGTCATGTTATTGTTATCCCTTATTCTTTATCGGCTAATCCCGGCAACGAAACCAGACAATAATTCCTCGTACTCAGATCTGCTGAAATCAATGGGGCAACTGATTCGCAGATATTCGACGCTTCGTGAGTCATCTTTAATTGGGGCCTGCATGTTTGGCGGCTTTAGTGTGTTCTGGACTTCTCTAGCTTTCTTTCTGGAAGGAGAACCTTATCACTACAGTAGCTCTATTACAGGATTGTTTGGTCTTATTGGTGTAGCAGGTGCTGCTGGTGCTCCATTTATCGGGAGGTTAGCAGACAGAATTGCTCCTAAAAAGATTGTAGGAATCCTACTGTTAATTACATTAATTGCTTACGGATTTTTTGGTTTAGCCGGATTTACGATCTGGAGTTTGATTGCTGGAGTTATTATTCTGGATCTTGGGGTACAGGGGTCACAGGTCAGTAACCAAACACGGATATATGCACTTGAACCAGCGGCTCGCAGTCGTATTAATACTGTTTTTATGGTCAGCACTTTTACAGGTGGAGCGATTGGATCCACGCTGGGAAGTTTTGCATGGCAGCATTGGGGCTGGAGTGGTGTCTGCTTAATGGGGGGAACGCTGGTTGTAGCCGCTTTATGCATATGGATCGTCTATAGAGTGATCGAGAAAGAGGATATACCAGAGATTAGCTAGAAACGGATTACAGTACCTTTTATTATACCCGGGAGGTGTTTGATCATCGCTGAGAAGACGAAAGTTATAGAGGTTGTCCCGTATAACCCAGAGTGGAAGGCAGAATTCAATAGATTAAAAGAACAGCTCTTATCTTATGTCGGAGATCTTATTATTTCTATCGAGCATGTGGGCAGTACTTCGATTGAAGGGCTAGCTGCTAAACCTATCATCGACCTTGATCTTGTGATGGACAGCTACGATGTACTCCCACAAATCATAGAACGTTTACAACAGCATGGATATGAACACCAAGGGAACTTGGGAATAGAGGGAAGAGAAGCGTTTCAAAGACTTCAGGATGATGGATTTATGAAATATCATCTGTATGTATGTCCTAAGGATGGAAAAGGCTACTTGGAGCATATCGCTTTCAGAGACTATCTGCGATCGAATACAGCAGCGCGTCAAGCGTATGCAGAGGTCAAAAAACGCTTGGCAGAACAACATCGTTATGATATTGATGCTTATTGTGAAGGAAAGACAACGTTTGTAAGCTCAATTTTATCTAAAGCCATGAAATAAACGTAAGATACATCAATCACTTGCCCGTTCGAAGATGATTTCGAAATTCACTGGGAGACATGCCGCTCCACTTACGGAACTGCTTGGAGAAGTATAACGCGTCATTGAAACCGACCGAGGAAGAGATCTGGTCGATGGTCAGCGTGCCTCCTAGCAGTTTTTTTGCTTTATCCATACGAACCTTTAATAAATATTGTTTGGGAGACATGCCGATCTTTTGTTTAAAGACTTTAGAGAGGTGCGCCCTATGATAGCCTAGAGACGATGCCATATGGTCGATACTGATCTGTTGATGAAACTGTAGAGAAATCCAACGGATCGCTTGATCGATCTGACGGTCGATAACATCCGGTAATTCTATCGATTGAGAGGGAAGCGAACTTATGTTCGCAACACCGAATTTGTGCACTAGCAGCCGCAGCCAACCCGAAGCTTCTAAGCTCTCCAGTCGAGGATAAGCAGATTGCTGAAAGGATAAACGAATATGTTCATATACTTTATGTATCTCTATTAGGTTATCTAAGTGGATTATTGGCTTGTCCCTTGTAATTCCCACTTCGTGTAGTAACTGTTCAACCGCTTCCCCTTGTAAGGCCACCCATACATATGTCCACGGACGATCCATGTCTGCCTGATAGCTAAATAACGCCCCCGGAAAAATAACAAAGGTATCCCCCTTACTACATCCCTGCGAATTACTGCCACTTTGAAAAACACCTTCCCCATCAATTACTGTGTGAATGAGATAGTAATCATGAACAGATGGGCCCATTTTATGGCCAGGAACGGGTTTGCCTTCTCCGCTGAATAATACAGATAGGTCATGATCATCGGGAGCCAGATTAAACCCTGCTGTAAAATGATAATGCTCTAAAGCCATTTACTTAGAACCTCCCCAAGATTGCTTTTATAATACATTTAGATTATAGGATTGAATATACAAATGCAACAAACGTCCATATATCTCTTGTATTTCTCCATACTCATTGGGACCGCTCTCATTTATAGTGATTAGTGAAGAGAGCAGACGGTTATGATCTGACATCCTAGTGTTTATAAGGGGATTATAGTTTACTCTACTCCATAAAACTGCGATGTTAATACCGTTCACCTCACCTATAAGGAGGAATATTTCACATGTCTAAAATTACATTTATCGGAGCGGGTAGCACCGTATTTGCCAAAAACGTGTTGGGAGATTGTATGAGAACGCCAGCCCTGCAAGGGTTTGAACTTGCCCTGTATGATATTGATCTACAACGCCTGAAAGATTCCGAGAATATGCTAAATAATATAAAAGAGAGCAGCGGCAGCACTTGTGTTGTGAAATCCTATACGGATCGTAAAGAAGCTTTGCGTGGAGCTAAATATGTCATTAATGCAATCCAAGTGGGAGGCTACGATCCTTGCACCATCACAGATTTTGAAATTCCGAAGAAATATGGCTTGCGGCAAACGATTGCGGACACAGTTGGCATAGGTGGGATTTTCCGTAACCTGCGTACTATTCCAGTGATGCTGGACTTTGCTGCGGATGTACGGGAGGTTTGTCCGGACGCACTCTTTATGAACTATACGAATCCTATGGCAGTTCTGACCAATGTGATGAATACCTATGGCGGTGTAAAGACGGTGGGATTATGTCATAGTGTGCAGCATTGTATTCCGGGCTTGTTCGAGCATCTGGGTATGGATCAGACAGGTGTTCAGGCTAAGATCGCTGGGATTAACCATATGGCTTGGTTATTGGAGGTTACTAAAGACGGCGAGGATTTGTATCCGGAAATTAAACGCCGTGCCGCTGAGAAGCAACAAGAACATCACGGAGACATGGTCCGTTATGAAATGATGCTTAAATTCGGTTACTACATTACGGAATCTTCGGAACATAACGCAGAGTATCATCCTTATTTTATCAAACGTAATTACCCTGAGCTTATCGAACGGTTTCAAATTCCACTCGACGAGTATCCACGCCGCTGTGTAGATCAAATTGAACGTTGGCAACAAATGCGTGAAGAATTGGTTAATAACAAAGAACTTAAACATGAACGTTCGCATGAATATGCGTCTTATATTATGGAAGCTATCGAAACTAATGTGCCTTTCAAAATAGGTGGCAATGTTATGAATACAGGTCTCATCACCAATCTGCCAAAAGAAGCATGTGTAGAGGTCCCTTGTTTAGTAGATAGAAGCGGAGTAACTCCGACCTACGTGGGAGATCTGCCTCCACAGTGCGCCGCACTGAATCGTACAAACATTAATACACAGTTGTTAACGATCGAAGCAGCGATTACCCATAAGAAAGAGCATATCTATCACGCCGCAATGCTTGATCCACATACAGCAGCTGAATTGTCGATGGATGACATTACAAATATGTGCGACGAGCTGATCACAGCCCATGGAGACTGGCTCCCGGCGTATAAATAAATTAACTAGTTAGGACTAAGGAAGCCTGAGAAATCAGGCTTTTTTTGATTGTATTTCTACGAAAAACGAATGCTATCTTTAAAAAAGACCACGTCGTTTCTTCTTGCTTATCTGTCTAGGACAACTGGGGGACATCGGAATACACATATATGGATTATCTAAATGTGGAGGTGATCCTTTATGATCGTTGAAAGCTATACCTTAGCATCGTCCACAGCTTATGCTACTCCTTATTATGTGATTAGAGGTGAGCTTCCTGGTCCTGTCTTTATGGTGGTGTCGGGGATACATGGGAATGAGACAGGAAGTATTCGTGCCGCACAGATCATTGTAGAACGTTTTAACCAGAGAAGGTTGTATATACACCGGGGCACGATCATTGTAGTACCTCTAATGAATCAAAAAGCTTACCGCAAACGGATCAGAGGTGTACCCGATTTAAACCGCACCTTTCCACGTTCTAGCAAAACAGCGGCAAAACATCCATTAGCTTCAGCTTTGCTACAGCTAGTACTAAGATATCGTCCCACCTGGTTTCTGGATCTTCATGAAGCAAATGGGTTGTCACAAAAAAATCCGAAGCGACTTGGCCAGTCGATCATCGTCACTCCGGGAAGCCGAGGAACAGGTACAGCAAAACGTGTCATCAAAGGCATTAATCGAACGATTCCCAAAACCGCTTATCATTTTAATATCCGTATACGGGAGCGCCCCGGCTCCTCAAGGGCAGCCGTTACCCGTATATTAGGGGCTAAAGCATTTACTGTGGAAACCTGCTGGAGCCTTGATCGTGAGCTACGGATTCGCTATCAGATAGATATTGTTAGCCGTTTTTTAAAAAGTGCGGGATTATTGTGATAGAGAAAATATCTGATAACTGTGTAAGCTGGTTCTTAGATCCTAGGAATCAGCTTTTTCGCCGATACTAGAAAGTTAATTGACAACAATGGGTATAGTGTATATATTACATATATACATTGATAACACATAAACTAGGAGTGAGGGCACGATTCCATGAACATATTGATATCCAACACTTCCGGTGAACCCATCTATGCACAGATTGTCAGCCAGATCCGCCAGATGATTCTGCAAGGAGAGTTAGTGTCTGGCACCCCATTACCTTCTATCCGGCTATTAGCCAAAGAGCTGCAGATTAGCGTAATTACAACGAAACGAGCCTATGAAGAACTGGAGAGAGAAGGGCTTATCAATTCAATTGTGGGGAAAGGTTCCTTTGTTTCTGGTGCAGATCAGGAGTTTATTCGGGAACAACGGCTACGGATTATGGAGAACAAAATGAAGGAGATTATCGACGAGAGTAAAATGCTGGGGATTAATTTTGCTGAGTTTAGTGAGATGTTGAAATTGCTTTATGAGGAGGAGACAGAATGAAAGAAGTCATTCAATTGGACCAAATATCTAAAAAATATGGCCATTTTAGCCTATGCGAACTTACGTTCGGTATTAAAGAAGGGTATATCACGGGGCTAATTGGACCGAATGGGGCAGGGAAAACAACATTAATAAAAATGATGATGGGGATGGTGTTTCCTGATCATGGCAGCGTCAAGATTTTTGACCAGGAGATGTCTATCCATGAAGCAGAGAATAAGGATCGGATTGGCTATGTCTCCGATGAGAATTACTTTTACGATCAATTAACCATCGATCAGATGAGTAAGATTATTGCTCCTTTTTATAGTCGTTGGGATCAAGAAACGTATAGGAAATACATAGAGATGTTCAAGCTTTCCCCGCGGAAAAAGATTAAGGAGCTCTCCAAAGGAATGAAAATGAAGTATTCGCTCGCCATTGCCTTATCACATGGTGCAGATCTGCTCATAATGGATGAACCTACTGCAGGACTTGATCCTATATTCCGAAGAGAGTTGCTTGATTTGCTTAGTGAGCATATCCAGGATGAGAAGAAGTCTATTCTTTTTTCAACGCATAATACGACTGATTTGGACCGGATCGCGGACTATATTGTTTTTGTGAACGAAGGGCACCTAGTATTTAATGAAATGAAAGAATCTCTAGCCAACAAATACATGCTGGTAAAAGGCAATAAAGAGTTGCTTGATCGGGATGTACGAAAATGGTTCATCGGGCTTAGAGAGACGGAAGTTGGTTTCGAGGGGCTTCTGAACAATCGCTCTGAGGGGGAACACTTCTTTAGAGGTCATGCCATATGCGAAACGCCTACTCTGGAAGAAATCATGTATTTTACGGTAAAGGGAAACGCTTTGTATGTTTAATCTCTTGTTGCTGATTCGAAAAGATTTTATTCTCCTGCGGAATTTTATCCCTATATTTCTCTTGAGTATCTTGTTCATCGCATATGTTCAACTGGATAACTCCAGCATGTTTGCTACTTTTCAATCTTTACTGTTGCTCGTATACTCCTGTTCTATGGATGCACAGAATAACAACACAAAGTTTGTGATAGGGTTACCAGTAAGACGGCAAGAGATTATCTTGGCTAAATACTTATCACTTATTCCTTATTGTTTCATCGGTTTGGTTTGCTCTTTAGCTTTGTTACTAATTTCCTTTTCATTTGGATATTCCATTAGCCCGTTTTATTGGATAGGGGTATCTTTAACGTTACTTATGATTCCTTTGGCTGCGTCTATTTATCTGCCGATTCATTATTGGCTTGGTTCCAAAAACTATTACTTCAATATCCTTTTTAATGTAGTAATAACGATTACCACCCTGAACACTGGATCTTCACTCTCAAATTCATCCTTTTTCTTAACAATTACCGACATAAAGCTGCAGGATCATCTGTTGTCGATTGGTTTGATAGGGATTGTTTATCTCTCCATATTGTACTGCTCTTATAGGATTTCACTACGATTGTTTAGCAAGGAAGAGTTATAAGCTAAGGAGGACGTAAAGTGTATAAATCATTTTTTTTAATTCAAAAAGACTTCATTCTTCTGCGTAAATTTCTGATGCTGCTAATCCCCTTTTTTATTTTTATAGCTTACTCGAACTATCATAGCTTCAGTTTATTTACGGTAATGCCACCCATGCTGTTATTGATAAGCTCCTGCTCAATGGATACTCAGCAGATGACACAACGGTTTCTCGTTAATCTCCCTGTAAGGAGACAAGAGCTTGTCCGTGCCAAATATTTTTCGATCCTCCCGTATGCGCTTGTTGGGCTGGCAGCCACGTCCTTTACCTATCTCCTGATTATTGTAACAGGTAAAGCCGTAACCCCTCATTTTTGGCAAGAGGTTGGTATTACGTTATCCATATTCCCTCTCCTTGCGATGCTTTATTTACCGATTCATTACTGGTTAGGGGCAAAGGGAGCGCAAGTGGTTAATCTTGTTTTTATGATGATTGTAATGTTTGGACCGAACGTGTTTAGCTTTTTGATCCAGTGGATACCTGATGTGAACAGATGGCTGAGTTTTGGAGTGAAAGGTACAGTCATTCCCTTTATAATCCTAGGGCTGGCTTATGTATTCTTGCTTAGCTGTTCATATATCATTTCTCTGCGGATTTTTTTGCGGAAAGATCTTTGATTCGAAGGATTTGAGATTTTGAATGAATTCATATACCATTGTCACTACAAAGATAAATAGTAGGGGAAGGGTATACAACCAATGCCTAAAATGATCTATAGCTTTCGCACAAAAATGATTATGCTGCTGATGGCCAGTATGCTTGTATCCGGTGGAATTACCTTTTCAATCTATAAAATTCTGCAGAGATATTATCGATCAGAGGTCTTATTAGAAAATCCATTGACTAAAGTTCGCTACTTGATGCGGGATATCGGTGATGTTAATGCATTTCTGATTATCTTCATTCCTTTGGCCATCTTATTCTTTTTTATATTTACTAAACCATATGCAAATTATTTCAAGGAAATCTCGAAAGGGATCCATCAGCTGGCGTCGGGTGATTTCTCGGAGCGGGTAGATATCCCATCTAAAGATGAATTCGGCCTTATTGGCCATGATATCAATCTGGCTATTGACCATCTTCAGGAAGCTATTGAGCGGGGCGACTTTGCGGAGAGCAGTAAAGATCAACTTGTATTAAATCTGGCACATGATCTGCGTACACCACTTACCTCGGTTATAGGTTATTTGGATTTTATCCTGAAGGATAATGAATTAACGCCAGAACAGACCAGACATTACACAACGATTGCTTATACTAAATCTCAACGTTTGGAAAAATTAATTGATGAGCTATTTGAAATCACAAGAATGAACTATGGTAAGCTTACGCTTGAAAAAACCTCGATCGACCTGAGTGAGCTTCTTTTGCAGTTAAATGAAGAGTTATATCCCGTTTTTGAGAAAAATGGTCTTACTTCCCGCTTAGATGTAACCCAACCTCTGAAGATAGAGGGTGACGGTGAGCTGCTGGCACGTGTATTTGAGAATCTCCTCACCAACGCAGCGCGATATGGAAGCGACGGCCAATTTATTGATATTCATGGGTATTTAGAGGAAAATGAAGTCGTTATTGAGATCATTAACTATGGAGATTGTATTGATCCGGAAGAGCTGCCGCGTATTTTTGATATGTTCTACACCGGGGATCGAGCGCGAACGCATCCCACAGGGAGTACGGGACTGGGCTTATTTATCACTAAAAACATTGTGGAACAACATGCTGGAACAGTTTCTGCACAAAGCAGTGTAGTGCGGACGATGTTTGAAGTGCGGCTTCCACAAAATAATTGAGAACGAAGTCAAGTGTCGACTGGGCAGGAGTAAAACCGAGACTACGTGATCTTGTGGTTTTACTCCTTTTTTAATGGTTTGGTCAGCAAACAGGATGAATGTTACGGACATTTATTTGAAATTTTTAATAAATCGTGATATTATTAGCTTGCTAAGTAATTTGTAAGGCAGTACGGAGGAAATATCTGTGATAGAAGATGAGATAAGGGAACTACTGGATAGAATATCAGCGGAAATGCGTAGAGATTATGCAGAGCTGCTTAGAGAACTTAATCTTCATGTGGGTCAAGAACAGTTATTATGCCGGTTATGGAGAACAGATGGAATGACACAGATACAGCTAAGTGAACGCTTGAATTGTGAGCCTCCAACCATAACAAATATGGTGAAATCTCTTGAAAATCATGGGTTTGTTGTTCGAAAAAGAGATTCTGAAGATGGCAGAGTTAGCCGAGTGTATCTAACCCCAGCCGGACGTAATCTCTGCGAACCTGTGGAACAGATCTGGAACAAACAGCTGGATAAATTACTAGCCGGAATTATACCTGAAGAGCGTTTATTATTAAGAAGACTTATGAAACAAATGGCCGATAATTTAGCTTGAATCTGGAACTAATCGCCATAACCATTAGTAAGCTAATTAAAACTAAGAAAAGAGGAACATAGATGATTACAAGTTTGACTCGCATCAATGAATTAGCTAAGAAAGAACGTGAAGTAGGCCTGACACAAGGCGAATGGGTTGAACAGATCGCTTTGCGTGAAGACTACCTGCGTGAAATTCGTGGACAAGTTCGTAACAGTCTTTCTGGCGTGACAATTTTAGATCCGGATGGAAATGACGTAACCCCTGAGAAGCTTCGTGCAGCGCGTAAATAATCAATGAACTAATAAGTGGAAACTACACCTTTAGATAACGTTAGATTAGCCTATGGCTGATCGACGGATATCTAGAGGTGTTTTTTGTTATATAAATCTTAACAGAAGCTTAATTCGTTATCCTTAGGAGCTGGTGAAAGTTAAGAATCAATTAAACTTGCGTTACACAGGATCTAAGACTGGATTGTTAGAATGAAATAGACAAAAGATAAGGGATAACATGAAGGGGTGCAGAAGTTGGAGAAACTAAAAGAAACACCAAGGAAGGAAATGAAAGTATGAAAAAAACATTATTAATTTTACTTAAAGTAATAGTCGCTATAGTCATACTCATAGCACTTTTTCTGGTCATCGTTTTTACAGTCAATGTGATCAGCAATAAAGTGGAGAAAGGAAAAATAGAACCCTATGGTCAGCTTGTACCTGTCGACGGGAAAAAGATGAATGTTACCATACAAGGGCAAGGCAAGGAAACAGTCGTGTTACTCCCAGGGTTTGGAACCGCATCACCCGTAATTGATTTCAAACCACTTGTAGATGAACTGACTCCTTTCTATAAAGTTGTAGTAGTTGAGCCGTTTGGTTATGGACTAAGCGATGTCACCACAAAAGAACGAACGGTCGACAATATCGTGAGTGAGCTTCATGAAGCTTTACAAGAATTAAAGATAGATCGTTATATTCTGATGGGACATTCTATAGCGGGAATTTACGGACTGGACTATGTGAACAAATACGAAAACGAAGTTAGTGCATTCGTAGGCATCGACAGCAGCGTACCCACACAAGGGGGCAACGATGAAGAATTTCCATCAGGAACCTATAAGCTGCTTAAAAACTCAGGATTTATGAGATTGCTGGTAAAGCTCAATCCAGCCCAAATCGTTACACCAAGTGATGATGAGGAAACTAAAGAACAAAATAGAATGATTTCACTTAAAAACATGATGAATCCAAATATCATCAGCGAAGCAGAGCATTTTAAAAGTAATTTCAAAGCCACGGAAACATTAAATTTCCCAAAAGATCTTCCTGTTATTTTCTTCCTAGTGAAAGAAAATACGGATGTTCCAGGCTGGGAATCCCTGCATAAAGAACAGATTAAAGACTCCTTACACGGGAAATTGATGTTGCTTGATGGGGAGCATTATTTGCACCATACCCGATCCAAAGATATCGTCGAGAACTTTAGAAGCTTTATGGGAGAGATAAAGTAGGATAAATGAGAAAACGTCTACTGATTCGTTTAGTGAATCAGTAGACGTTTTTATATGTTCTTATTTTTGAAAGTTGAAAGTAATCTCAACGATCTTATGAATATTATTATTTCATAATGCAACACTAGAGCTTAAGACATATTCAACGAGGGAGAACTTTATATGAATCAGCCTTATTATGAATTCATTGATTTTTTCGATCGGATATTCACAAACTCAACTGGCTCATTATATAGACATCATGGAGCGGAAGGACTATGGGTTGGTTTTGTTGCAAGAGGGACAACTCCCGTATCCATAACTTTAGGAAAATCCTGGTCATATAACATAGGCAGTTACGTTTTTTGCGAAAAGGAACCTGCAGACCATAATGCCTTTCTGGATTCCATATTGAAACTTATGGACAATCAGCAAGGTCCTTGTTATGAGAGTGACAGTCGTATGTATGTTTCTAGGTACTTTTTCTGGTGTGACTGTAACGATAGAGGAGAGGCAGTAATAAAAAACTGTTATCTTGTATCACAGCTTAATAGTGGTAGTGGAATATCACACTTTGACAACCCTTTATTTATTAACAATTCGAGCCTGAAGCTTGAATTTATTGAAAAAATCTCTATTCAACCGACTGCAGGAAATCAATTTCTGTTTAATCAGTATGGAGATCAAGGGATAATTAATTTCCTTTCTTATAGTAACTCTTCAGAAGAAAATAGTTATATACAAGTAGGGATTCAAAACTTAGTCCTAGCTCTTCATGGCAAAGAGTCAGGTTCATTTAAGTTTGATACACGTGCGAAATTAAATGATAAAGGATTAAATTTCTATCCATCTCCAGAGTTACCTGTGACCCAGTTACCTGTAGGTTTGCGTTATCATTTTTTCTATAATGAAGCCGGAAAACAAAAAACAAAAAGCCAGCATTTTGGAATAACAGGAACTAGAGATACCGATACACCATACCGCTTTCAGTGTGTTTTAAATCCGCTTTTCCCACTCGCCAAAGAAAAGCTTCCAACAGCTTTCCGGTTTGGAATATTACCAGATGAAAGTACTGATATAAACATTAATCTGTTTAAGACTCCTTTTCGTTCCGATTTCGGACATCCCATTATGTTAAAACCTATAGTTTTTAGCTCTGAGTTTAGACTGGAGGATAACGATTATGAACCGTACTGGACTCCAGGTGGACCTTTCCAAATTCAGATGGCGAAACTAAGCGAGCGAACTAAGGATGTGCGACATTTACTCTGTGGATTATCCGGCACTGAAACTATAGGTTTCAGAAACGGGCACATGCTTAATTTTGTTTCCTATCAACCGGCGTTAGCCCCGATATTTCCTGTTCCTTCTCTTGAAGAACAAAGGTTCACAAGTGGTGATGCGACGATTCCGGAACTCTTACAATCTCATCGTACAACTTCATGGATTTCTGTCCAAAATAATCAATCACAAGAGAATATCTACGTCTCCCAACCTGAAGATGCTGTTTTATTTAAAACGACAGAAGTACGATTAACACCACCAAACTTACCCAGTCCATTAATTTATGATCAACAAAAAACTTCCCTGTTAACTGCAGAGCATCTATATCCTCTTGTTCCATACGTGGGTATGAAGAACAGTGATATATCAGATTTTGAGGATGAGGTAGCGACTCAGTATGAATACCAGGTTATTCATCCAGTCCGTAAACGAAATATTACAGGAATATCAAATCATGCGGTCATTACTTTTCCTATTATTGAGGGTGATTTGCGAAAAACGACAACTCCACAAGGTCTACTGGTTGAAGCAGATATAAATGATAATTGGGAGAGTATTTTATTAGCACAAATCGCTAACGGCACAGGGACTACTCAATATCTGAAATTAGGAATGATAAGTTCGCAACTGAAAAGTGCATTTTTAACCAATCAGTTATTTCTTGTCATCACTAATCCGCTGGACCCATTTGTTGGTCAATTTATGGATGAATTAGATATTTCGGAATGGCCGTTCCATATCAACAATAAGAAGGCTGACAATAAATACGGTAACTATCAGAATGTAATAATTCTGAAATTTTGTGAAGGAACGCTTAAGGATTTAGTAGAAAAACCTCAAAATTGGACTAATGCGGATACGTTTAATAAATCTGATAACGGTGAATTATTCGCGCTTTCTGCTTGGCTGCGCGAATATTTCGAGGATGCCTTAACGCAAAAGGATCCTTTCTATGCTCTTTTTAATCATAAAATTCAACAAGCCAGTTGGACTGGGATATTAGCATTAAAGGTAGACATTAAACAAAAGGCAATGCCGAGTGATTTGAAGGTGCTGAATGCCGGGATGGAGAAGGATCTCTTTCACGCGCATCATATAGGTATTAATGTGAATATTCCTGAGGAAGTGAATGGGAAGATCGTTCTCGAAAAGGACAGCTCTTTATTCGCTTTAGTTCACTATATGGATCCAGTTTACGATCAAGTGAACAACTTTGGGAACCCAATTCCTGTATACACTGAAGATGATTTCGATTTTAAAGTTTTATCTGTACGTGCACTTTTTTTTAACTCAGAGATTCAAGACTTTACAAGCGAAGTTCAGTTGACAGTAAAACATATGTTTGAGGAATCTGTAAACGAAGTGATTTCGCAGGGAGATCAACTCACTGTATCATCAGGCTTAAAATCCATTTTCTTTACAGGGCGTAGAGAAAATCACGGTGAAACCAACCTCTACGTCTTTAATACCCCGAAATCAAACAAATGTCAGCTGGAGAGTAGTGTATTCCATCATGTGGAGATTTCTGGTGCCAGCATTGATACTGTACAAATAGCAAATGGACCCAAATTTGAAACAAGGTTTAATCTTATGGGATTTATGGATTTTCAGAACATTAAAGGACTTGATGCTTTCTCGTATGGTAGTTTAAGTGCGGAGGATGCAAGCAAATCGAAGAAATCCGGACTTCCATTCTCGAAACAGTTGATCCGCCTTGTCTTTGATGAATCCACTATGAAGAGGGATAGTATCTGGATGGATACTTCAGATATCCTGATAACTCCTGAACAAGTTCAACCACGTAAGGAAAGTTTGATCTTTGGATTGCCTTTAAAATTTAAAAGGTTTGTATCGTTCGCTTCTTCTGGAAAATTGCCATCAGAATTGGGTTATATCCCACTTATCCTCTTTAACACTGCAATTTCTGTACCACAGCCTCTTGATATTAAAGGACCTTGGTCAGGCTTTGAGTTTGAGCTGGATCTAGGGAATGCGGGTATGCTTGCAGCGGATACACTTTTCACTACTCGTGTGTTGTTAGCATGGACCAAATCTAATGTTCCAGTGAATATTGAACGTCCGAAATATAACTTCTTTCTTGGATTGCAATTACCCGGAGGAGGAGAACAGGGTAAGCTCTTTAATTTACAGGGAGTTATTAAAATGGGTATCGGTGATATCGTGCTAACAGTAGATCCAAGTAGCGGTAAAACATCATACTCGATGCAATTTAATAATGTAGGCTTACAATTTTTGAATTTCAAATTTCCCCCTGGAGGGACGATGAATTTTGGCCTACAGCCTCCCCCTGGAGCTACAGCTGATCAAACCAACGGGCCTGGATGGTATGCGAATTATATAAAAGATTCCACTAATCCAATTTGTTAAGGAGGGTACCATGAGTATTTATATTTTAAGCCAGAAATTAATGGAACAGAAATCATTGTATCAAGCAGTGGCTGAAGCTAATATGATATCTCCCATTGATCTTGAGACGTTGAGACAATTATTGGTGAATTCGTTTGGAGTCGCAACTGACGATGTCTTGGTCATAACTAATCCAGAAATTGATGAAGCAACTGTAACTCACCTGAAGATCAAAGGCTCTATGCAAGTATTAAATAAGGCCACACATATAGCTGTTGAATTTATCTGGGATGGAACAGAATTGAGAATTGTTCTTGCCGCGGAATTCAGTTCGAAATGGAAACTACGCGATAGCTTTCCAGGACTTCCACCATCACCGCTGGACGTGTTAGAGATGAATGGCATTACGTTCTTCTTTACAACTACGAATTTGACTGATTATCCAGTTGAAGGAGGCCAGTGTATTCCTTATTTGAAAAAAGGACAAAATTTAGTGTGCGATTTTTCAGTTAAGGATAAGCTATTTCAAACCTATAAAGCCTACCTACCGGATTCGAAGATTTATTTGTTCTATACTCCTCTTGATGTTCAAGGCTTATTACGTAAAGAGTTGCCACACTGGGAATGGATACAACAGCTTTCTGGCGTTATGGTGAACATGCCAGATTTTTTAACAGTAATGAATCCGGGATTAGGATTATCAATAAATGAGGTACGAATCAAAGCTTTTTTGGTAGCTGAACTACGCGTTCCAAATGGGTCACTAATTAAGGTACAGTTGGAGCAGCTCACAGACGGTAACTACCAACTAATCTTAGGAGATGTTAGGGAATTAATCACTCCTCCTCAAGTATTTGCGCTCATGGAAGGACGAAGTTGGTTTAAAGGAATTCCCTCTAAAATGCTATCTTTTTTTGTTGAAATGTCGCTGTTAGATTATAAAGTAACTCTAAATGGAACTAATCATCAGATGAATTGTCATGAGATAACTGTTGCTTCCACCCAAGCATGGGAGGTGGGGAATCTCTCTATGATCCCGGAGATTTATTGGAAGGTTGGGGAGTGTCTCCACCCGGGTGAACAGGAATTGATTGTTCGAGGGCGCATATTAGTAAGTGGATTCAAGGAAGCCGTTCTTTTATTAGAAGAAGATCTTTCTTTTCACGGGATCTTTGATGCAGAAAATGACACGATTCAGGTGAACGATATTCTAATTACATTTGAAGGTAATGTCATCAACCTGCCTGGAACCTTACACTTTCCAATCAAACAAATGGATTTGACCATTACAAATGCTTTGAATGGTGACTATAAAGTTATACTTATTGGGAAGAGTGACCTCAATCTCTTGAATTTTCAAATTCAAGATCCTACCTTCGAATGGCGCAAATTCAGTTATATTAACCAGATAAGATATCATTACGTGTTTCGAGGGAAAGTAGTGATTGGACCATTGAGCTTTGATGTGGAAGCTCAGCCGAATTCAGTGGGTTGGTTATTGAAAGGGATGACTTTGAAAGAGGTCAAGATGAGTGATTTGGTGCCTTCATGGCCATTCTCAGATGTAATTGCTGACAGTATAACCTTTGAATATCAAATCACTGATAATGCAGATAACGATTCGTATAGTATATACGCTGATTTCAAATGGGAAATTAATGAACGATTTTTACAGTTAGAAATCGATGCCGTATTAAAGATTGAGGGAGGCTCCACCCATAACACTTATACGATTGAAACGGAAGTGGAGATACCAAGGATAGGGGCACAAGTGTGTCTAACTTATATTCTAGGTGGAGCTCCAATATATAAGGTTCAATGGGAAGGTATGAAATTTGATTACTCGCCAGATCAAGAATATATGCGTTTTGCTTTTACAGGTAATAACATAAGATTCCTACTGACAGCTATGATGAAGTTAACAGGGAGACCTTACTTCCATCTTCCTGAACCCTTAGACCAGCTCTTAGATAAGGTGGGGCCATCTTCCGTTCTTTTTGATTTAGGACCTGCTGAAAAGGTTACTTTAGAGACAGATTTGAACATAAGTATTTTGGGGTTAGATTTGAAAAAACTTAACGTTAACAAAGATAACTTAGATCACGTATTTGTTACTATTACAACTAACCAGTCCGACCTTGAATGGGATCTTAGTGACCCAAAAGAGAAGCCTAACATTAAATTGTTCCCCGATTTTTCAACAACGTTTGACCTTGAGTGGCTAGGACTAGCGCAAAGATACACCATGAATCAAACTAAGTTTGATTCCGTGGGTGATGCGGTCAACGCGATGAAATGTGCCTTTCAAAATGGAGCCGGATCAGCTGAATTACCTTATGATGCGGCTAGCCAGTGGCTGATGGGTACGGAGTTTAATTTGTTACAATACAACACAGGGGACTATTTCCTCAATATGCAGCTTGTTTTTAATGACCCAAAGTTATATGGGATAAAGATTGCATTAAAGGGTGAATTGGCGAAGCTGTTCGACGGTCTTGAGTTGGAGGTTATGTACACTAAGCTTTCAGAATCCAAGGGGGTTTACTCAGCTGAACTAACACTTCCAGATTCCATGCGATATATTCAAACCCCACCGTTTACGATAATCATTCCGATATTTGGCATCAAAATTTACACGAATGGTGATTTTGAGATTGACGTAGGTTTTCCTCGGGATCTCGATTTTTCAAGATCTTTCACCATTCAAGCTCCCCCATATTATTCAGGTGCCGGTGGGTTTTATTTGGCTCGATTGAAATCGGATGCTTCAGAGTATGTTCCAATAGCAACGAATGGCCATTTTGGACAAGTCTTAGCTTTTGGTTTAGGTATGGCTCTTGGAGTGGGTAAGGACTTCAATAAAGGAGTTCTAAAGGCAGGATTTAATGTGAGTGCGGTTGGCGTCTTCGAGGGTGTCCTCGCAACATTTCATCCCGATAACGCAAATAAGGAGGAACGTTATTTTTCATTAGATGCAATGCTTGGTGTCATTGGACGAATCTATGGAAGTGTGGATTTTGGTTTTGTGATGGCTGATCTTAACATAGCTGTTAACCTGGTCATTCGCACTCTGATCGCTGCTTACAAGAACCTGGTTCTCGAACTAATAGCGACTGTGGATGTATCCATTAAGTATCGTATTAAAATTTGTGGTGTGAAAATCACAGCCTATAGCTCTTTTCATACAGATGTGAATGAATCGGTTGATCTTGGAGGAGGGAGTAAGGCACCGTGGATAATAGAGGGTGAGAGCCTAATTGCACCATACATTACAAATGAGTGTAAAGCACCCATTTGGAAACAGCTTCCGATAAATCGCAGAATTAAGATCAAGACGTATTTTGTTCCTCAGCTTACAGTAGATCAACTGAAAGAGACGGATTCAGTTAATGCTCATTACGTTGCAATGCTTTATATAAAGAAAGATGAATTTAAAGGCTTGTTAGAATCATTTTTCTTATGGGTATTACAAGCCTTTGGTCAAGGGGATCTGGACCAAAATAACCCTATTATCACTAAGCAAGTTGTTAGTGATGCACTTTGTTGGTTCAGGGATGAAACAAACGGGACTCCGATGGATTATGATCATTTAGTTCAATATTTTTTCACTGATGAAGGTGCGATCCAAATCCATCAACCTGGTAGTGATTTGAGCGATATTTCTGTGTTTCCAATGGTTCCAGCCCTTTCGATGCGAGTTCCCTATTATAACGGGACTTCGCCCGTAGATGTAGACTTTAGCTTATACAACGAGTTAACACCAGTATATCTTGATAATCTTAGATTACATTTCTCACAAGTCCGAGCACGTTATTTATCGGAACTTGGTCAATCGATATCAAAACGCAGCTATTCATGGACTACAAGTCATAAATCGGCCTCTAAAGTCTTGTACGAAGATTTCTTTGTTTCACTCGCCAAACAAGGACTTCAAACTACAATGGATCTATTTAAGGGTGATAACAGTTTAGAATGGGATGCTATAAAAACCGAGTTGGAGTCTAAAAGCTCTGATATTTCAGCAATGGCGAGCCATTCATTGTTAAGCGGTATGCGGCCACCCAAACTAGACGAATTTGAAAATAATGTTTCAATGGTATGTACAGGCAATCCTCCAGTCTCCACCATGTCTCTTTACCAACTGACGGGTCAACAGTTTCTTTTACCAATCTTTACTCAGGTCCCTGATTGTAACGATTATGGTATTAAGATATCCTCAAACCAAACCTGGGTTCGTCTCTATGATTCGTCTAATATTGAGACAAGTGAAATCTGTGTGAGCCTCCTAAGAGAGGATATCACAAACATCCAAGAGTTGACAATCGAAGCGAACAATGGCATCAAAACAATGTCTGGTATTGGGATATTGCCTACCATGAAGCAAGTTACAAAGTGGTATACACTTGTTTCCCCTACAACAATAGGTAATTTGCAGCTATGGAGTTTCCCCAACAGCCTGCTAGGACTTATAGCGAAACAAAGCCCAATAAATTCATCTTTGTATGCTCAAGTGAACCAGGATGGTAACGGGGACGGCGCCATTGATTATCGGTCAGGTGTTATGATTAATGTATCGCTGAAGAAGCTGCCGGAAAGGGATAGTGTTACTGGAGTCAAGCTAGATGGAGCACTGTTTGAACTAGTAGGTACGGATGAAGCCGGTACAACTCTTTTAGAAAGATGGCTGACTTCCAATCAAGGGGATCCAGAAATACAGGTGAGTTATTCAACGAAAAGTGGTGAATGGACTCTAGGTGAAGGTATACCTACCATTGTGAAAAGCAACCTTTCTACAGAAACCAATCCGATGAATGGTTTATCTTTTCAGAATACGTATGAAAGTATTCTATGGGCATGGGAGTGCAGTATCGTTCGATCTGGAGGCTTCTATCTCCATTATGAGAATAATGGGAATACACTTCCCGAAGAGATCTTTAATGAACAGGGCATAGGACAAATCCGTCTAATCCTGTTGAACGAAGTAAATTCAACAACCTTGGATACCTATTCAAATTGCTTAATAACAATGTCGGGACAGACAGCACCACTCTATATAAGTCTGACCAAGAATAGAGCAACGATCGCTAATAACGATGATACACTAATGAGGATTTCTTCTCGACTAAGCTTACCTTTCATGGATACGGGACGTCTTCTTCAAAATCAGCTACTTAATACGATTGAGCTTACTATTCCGAAATCCGGTGGTTTTGTTCATTCTGTTGCCCATAGTGAAACCCTTCTGTCTATATCTGAGAGTTATGATGTATCTCTGGAATCTTTACTATGGGAAAACAGGAATCTAAAGAACCTCTTTCTGGTCGGTGATCTCCTTGACGTTTCATGGCCCATTCAAGAAAAGGTTAACACGATGCCTGTGGGGCATGTAGGTTTCTCAGTCCTCAGGGATGAGGTAGCAGATAACGATACTATCGAGAATTATTTGGAACAGATTTATCGACTGCTAGGATATCGTATTCGAGGGAATTTGGATTTTTGTCAGAGCATTGATGGACTACCAGTTGCTATTCACAGTTTAAATGATGATGAGGGGAAGTATGAGAACGTAGTTCCTATCTTCCCTTATGCGAAATATAATCCACTGAATTGTATGCCTACTGTTCCGAATAACTATTGTGTGCCGGAGTTTGACTTGAATCCCTATTCCGGAATAGGGAAAACGGTTCAAATCGATTTCTTTTGGCATGATTACTTTGGAAACCAACTAGTGATGAAACAATTCCCAAATTTCATTCAAATCCCAATTGGATTTACTGATCGTTTATTAGCTATTGAACAGTGGCCTGGTATAACGACTTCTTACACATTTAGTGTAAAAGAGATGAAGCGTAGATTTCATATCGAACTTCTGTTGAATTTTGAGTTGTATAAACAACAGCCAAATGAAGAGTACGGGGTCTATCTTAAGCGGTTGGAAGCAGACATGCTAATTTACACTAAAATTTATTATCAGCTATGCCAGTGTGACGAGACTGGTAATCCTTTAGTTTCGTACAAAGTGCAAACCAGTCTTGATGAGTATGTAGATCATTTATTTGACATCGTTCAAACTGACGAATTAAAAGCTTTTATCACCGATTGCTGTATCTACTTAAATAACCTGTTAAATCCTCTCGACTGTGATGGGAAAAGTGAAATTAGGAAGTCACTCGATTGGCTCATCGAAGATACGAATCCATTGGATATTTATGAATTAAAAGTACTCTTGTTTATAGAGCGTCCGATTGATTTAGTGGATATAAACTTCAAAGACGAAGACACTGTTCGAGCCGCTGTTTCGGAAATTCGACCGATGATCAAAGAAAACAGCTTAGTGGACTCTGATCCTAAGATGCGTTCTCTGAAGAAATTCGCAAGAAACTTTGAGATGGTATTCAATATGGATGCTTATGATCTTAAAGTGGCCATGGGAAGAACTAGGTTCGGCAGTACAGGAACAGATGCTGATAAACTATGGGTTGTCCGTGTTGCAAAACCTGGAATTACAGATCATGATCCAGATGCCACTTGTGGGGACAAGAAAGGACTGCGATATACGGTCGGTGCTTATCCGATATTTTTTGCGCCAAAATTAATGTCCAAAAGTAAGATTTCCCGGCTTGTTAGCATCCCTGAGTTTGATGGAGCTACTGGAACATTGGGGATATATAGGAGTCAATTAATCGGACCGATTGATATGGATAATTGGGCAAGATTGTATTTAAGTGCAATAGAAAATCTATTATCAGCTTCCATGGGCTGCAAAGTGTATGAGAAAGATCCACCTATGTATAGAAGTATACTTAGTCTAAAGGAACAATTAGCTAAGATCATACCGGAAACACTTGACCCCATACTGGAACCTACTGAGAGTGAGCGAATTAATGTTCCAATGGAAAAGTTAAAAGCCGATGCTGCCGAGAAACTTAAACAGCATTTGCTGATAAAGTTAACTAACGCCTATGACATTGAGACCATTGTCTCGTTTCCAGTTTCCGTTCCTTGGAGTCCATGTACCGAATCTCAGGCACAGCTTCCACAATTGTATGGGGGCATTAAGGTTCAAAAAAATACCAAACCTCTACGAGATGAGGAGCAGGATGGAACTGAATCAGCTTATCAAACCTCGAATTCTAAAGTACTACTTGAGAAAGGGGATAGTGCTCTTAGTTTTACATTCGATGCGAAGTGCGCTGAATGTCAATCCAGTGTAATGGTTGATTTAGCTTATGAAATTCAACATATTGAGCACGAAATAGGGAGTCTCCCAAATATTGAAGGTTATAAGGCTTCTTCATGGCTAAGTTTTATTCACCCACTGGAGCAAATTGAAATAGCTAAAGATGTAACTGTCCCAATACCACTTCGTTTTTATCCGGATGAACCTAAAATGATTAGACATGAAGGGGTTTCCATGCTTCAGGGTCTAAACAATACATCTGAGGAAACTACGGTGCAAACAGCCGTGAAGTGGAGATATGGGTTTGAGTTTGAAAGAGAATATGCTTCTCAAGATATTCTGGAATGCCAAGTGATGTTTAATCAGAAATCTAATGATGCATTTGTGAAGGTGGAAGACTTTTATGATAAACTCACTCGATGTGTACAAGTATACAAAAAGATGGAAGAGGTTCTAAAAAAAGATAACATTGATGAGGAGCTTCTGCTGAAGATTGTATCTTCCTTTATGTCATTAGCAATTCCAGTAGCGTCTTCTTGGAAAGAATGGTATGAACATGGAAACAGAAGAGCAATGAACGTAATTTCTGATACTGAGTATCGCTTTAGAATTCTACAAACACAATGCGATTACAACGGTGAGAAACAGATTTTCAATACGATTATCAACCCTGTATCTGTACCAGTGGAGCTTAAAGATCTAGCTCCAAAGCTTCAAATTGACGGCTATAATCTGGAGAAGATCGCCGACAATAGTTATGTGTATCAATTAAAGAATCCAGGTGGAGGGAATAAGTATTTAAGTTGGGCGGACGGGTTGGAACTTCCGAAAAGGAGTATCCAATTTGATGATTTACATTTAGCTTATTTACAAGATGCATGGGCTGGATTAATGGTAATTCGGAATGCGGAACTCGTTCCAGGAAGAACAACGAATGAGAATTTTGTATATAGAACACCTGTCATTCGCTTCCCAATGAAATTAACACCTCAATTGGATATCTACCCAACAATCCATATAGCAGCTATAGGAGCAGCAGGAGGGCAATTAGTAAGACGTTCATTGGATGAACATCTTACTGCATTATTTACAAGTTTGTATGGAGAAATGAATACAGGCTCGAAGATAGACAAATCAATTATTAAGGTAAGACCACGGTACCAACAAAAACTAAGTGGTAACTTGAGATTTGGTACATTACCTATATCATTGATTTTACCTTCAGATTATCAACTACCTGTTGATGATGATTTTATCAAAATATTGGGAGGCAACATTCGGGATTGGTATAATCAAGTTGAACCGTTTAAGGACGGGGTTTACCAATTTGAACTTACACTATACACAAGTGTAGATGATGCTAAAGCTCCTTTGGTTCGTCTTAGAAATTTGGTGTTAGATCGTAAGGATATTACACACGAATAATGTTAAGGATTGCTTTGCAAAATTATCTAAAATAATTTATCTGAGAAAAGCTTGTTAATTCAGGCTTTTCTTTTTTTGTCTATCTAAGGATAAATTCAAGTCTAGACAATTTCGATAATAGTGGTAAATGCAGTGGCTTTCCATTTCGTAAGAATCTTCTATAGATGCTTTGTTAGCGTTACATCTCTGAAAAAATGATGATATATCAAAGCAATTATGGGCACTCTATATCCTAATCTTTATAATAGGAAGGACTACCATAGTATGTGCGGAATAGCAGGAATATTAAAATATAATGGACAGCCACCACAGGAAGAAACCTTAAAACAAATGACAGGGGTTATGAATCACCGAGGTCCCAATCATGAGGGAGTATGGCTCGATTCTCGTATTGGACTTGGTTTTCGCAGATTGTCTGTAATTGATATACGTGATGGTAATCAACCGATGACGAATGAAGATCGTACTCTTTGGATTGTTTTTAATGGTGAAATCTATAATTATAAAACACTACGAGATCAGTTAAAGCTAAAAGGACATCACTTTCAGACGCAATCAGATACAGAGGTCATTGTGCATTTATTTGAGGAATACGGCAAGGACTGTGTCCATCATTTACGTGGAATGTTTAGTTTTGCGATTTGGGATCTTAAGGAACAATCTCTTTTTGCTGCTAGAGATCATTTCGGGATCAAACCTTTTTATTATTACAAAGACGAAAATAATCTTTTATTTGCTTCGGAAATTAAAAGCATACTTGCAGTGCAAGGGGTACCCAGAAAGCTTCAATATCAAAGTTTATTCAGCTACTTAACTTTTCAGTATGTCCCGCATCCTGATACGATGTTTGAACACATTCATAAATTAGGACCTGCGGAGCGATTATTTGTTAACTCGGATGGTGAAATGAAGATCGAGAAATATTGGGAACCCCATTTTCAACCGGTAGAACGATCTTTAGCAGACTATGCCGAAGAAATTCAGTGGAAATTGAAAGAGTCTGTAAACCTTCATTTACAAAGTGATGTGGATAGAGGATGTTTTTTGTCCAGTGGAATTGACTCCACCGCAATAGCTGCAATGATGAGAGCAGAAGAATCAACAAAAACCTTTTCGATTGGATTTGAAGGGCTGAACAATGAAACAATCATTGCAAATCAAACGGCAGCCAAACTGGGGACTGATCATTATTTTCACATTTTATCGCAAAAAGACTTTTTTGAAAGTATCCCGAAAACGGTCTGGCATCTAGATGAGCCTGTTGCAGATCCTTCCGCTATTGCACTCTATCATCTAAACCAGCTTGCAAAAGAACATGTAACGGTTGTCCTATCAGGGGAAGGCGCTGACGAATTATTCGGAGGGTATAGAATCTATAGAGAGCCAAATGCATTAAGACCGATAACCTGGATGCCTAACTTCATAAAGGATTCGTTACGAAAATCATTATCTGTATTTCCCTATCATTTTTATGGCAAAAATTATTTACTTCGGGGTCTGACACCTTTAGAAGAGCGTTTTTTCGGAAATGCTAATATCTTTAACAAAAGCGGTAAAATGAACTTGCTCCACGAATCGGTACACGCTCAGAATAGCTTTTTACATCCCACGGATATCGTTAAGCCTTTTTATGATAAGACAGCTCACCTAGACCCTACGACAAGAATGCAGTTTATTGATATGAATTTTTGGTTACCTGGAGACATTTTATCAAAAGCAGATAAGCTGTCCATGGCACATTCATTAGAATTAAGAGTCCCGTTTTTAGATAAAGAGGTTTTCGAAACAGCTAGTAAAATACCTGTGTCCAATCGGATTGGCCAAAAAACAACAAAACTTGCTTTGCGTAAAGCTATGGAAGGAATCGTTCCGGAAGCTATTGTGAATCGCCCGAAACTAGGATTTCCCGTGCCCATTCGTGATTGGCTCAAAACTCCAATTTCAGATATAATGTTCGAACAAATACGCTATAGTGGCATTGAAGAAATATTCAATATGAATATCATCGAAGAGATGTTTACCCAGCATCGGAGTAATAAAGGCGACTATTCGCGTAGAATCTGGCTAATTTACATTTTTTCAGTATGGTACACTCTTTTTATAAAAGAAGACCTGAAGCAGTTAAATAGTGCCGTGTTGTAATGGGGGAGTGATTCGTTGAATATTGAGGAATATGCATGGAATAAACATGAACAGCAATTAAGAGAAACTAACATGTTTACTTATACTAGTCCAAAGATAAAGATTGTAGATAACCATGAATTAAGAAATCGGCTTGAAGAAACGCTTGAAGAGCTGCCGCAGAAGTTTCTGGCCAAATGGGCTTTGAAAGTAGCAGTTGAGCACCTGGATCATCTGGTCCAGCAGCTTGTAAATGACCCGCGGATTGATTTAGGTATAGAAACGCTAGAAAAGCGTATAACTGGTGAGATTAGAGCCTTTGACTTAAGAAAAGTTGGATTTATTGTCAATGAATTAGCCAAAGAGTCCACAACCGAGGCTAGTAAGTATGCTGCCCGTTCTTTTGCACAAGCCATTGCAACTGGACATATGCGAGGACACGCTATGGTTTGCAGTGACTATGCAGTAAAACTGGTGAATTACATATCAGATCATTCTTCAGTTGCAGAGGCAGCTACTAAAGAACGGGAAAGACAATTAAGGATAGCTGAAGAGTTGCTTTGTAATTGAAGGTTTAAAGATGAACATGTATGAGGATGATTATAAAAGTTAAATAATGGGAATAGTTGACTTTTTATATGATCGAGAGTTATGTAATCTAATGCAAACAATAAAAACATTATTAGTACTTAAAGTTTTATGCGTGACTTGATGAGCTTTAAAGCTTAATACTCGTTTTAGATAATACGATTACTAAATAAGAATCAATTGCTAAGGAAAGGGCAGTTATTTTGAACAGGTTTGAACATTGATTAGATATCAGTAATGGATAGTTAATTAGTAATATTATGGAACTAATTGGTTGCTTCCATTAATTTATACACTACTTCCTCACAAAACCCGTATTTTGTACATATGTCTATGAATAGTATTTCAGCTTGGGAATACCTGCTTTCGCTCGTTATGCTCTAAGGACACAATTCCTCCTCATTAATGAGACGACATTTTTTTTAAGGTAGGCGACCTTTCCATCATTCAGATAAACCTCTTCGGTAGAATATCGATTTATTGATACCTCGCCTATTTTTTCTCCATTAGTGTATTCAATATACGGAGTAATCCAATCCCAAAACAACTTGATTTCTTTATCGTAATTTTTAAAATTTGCTTGGGTATTTATATACCATCTGTCACCATCAAGCTCAATTTCTGTGTACTTTTCGTTATTAAAATAAGCAGACGTGCAATTGAATTATACTTTTATGTCGATTTGCGAAAATGTGGGCACTTTTGTGTATTTCTCAGTGACACAATGTACCTACACAACTCCTCTTATTGTTGATATTTCAATACTCACTATGTAGGATTAGGAGGATTTGTGTCACTGGACTGGGGATAAAATGGCAGCCAATCGATCAATGTATTCACTACACAAAAACCACATTCCATATTATACCATTCGTACAACACAAACTAAAACAGCCTTCTATTAGGTAGTAATAGGAGGCTGTTTTTAAACTACTAATTATTTGTATCCGGAATTTGCTTGAAAATCAAGTGGAGAGTTTCATTTCCTCTTACAAGGGTATAACTCAGCAATTTATATATCCGCTCTCAAGTTCATCAAGCCAATTGTTTACTAAGGCATTGAATATATTGGGCTGTTCTATTTGTAGATGATGTCCAGCCAAATCCAGCAATGAAAAAGCTCCGTTTGGATATTCATCCAATATACCCCATGCATCCTTGTATCCGACAATATGGTCATGACGACCAGTAATAATAAGTACAGGATACTCGTTTATCGTTGTATCAGTGTCCATTTCAAATGTGAACCCGTATCCATTGTTGCGGACTTGAGTTAAAAATGAGTGATCCGCTTTTCTTGAGGGTAAGAGAATTTCGCGATTAAACCTGACCCATTCCTCTTCTCCCTGAATAACGGACACGGCAGCAAATTCAGAGGCATCTTCCAGGGGGAGACGCGACAGCAATGAACTATCGGCCTTGATGACTCTTTTCTCCGGCAAGTTTCTTTTCGACGGTTCACTTACAATTACTGGTGCAATTAAGAGCATGCCACGTACATCTTTTTGAAGATAATGTGCAACACCCCGTGCAATAAGGCCGCCGTATGAATACCCGAAGATCAAAAAAGGTTCATCAGGAATTTGTAAAGTTATGAAGTCAAGAACCGCTTGCAGCATATCATCTGAATTACGAATGTTTGCTTGAGCTTTCGATGCTCCCATTCCTGGTAAATCGATGTAGATTCTTTTCCAGCCCTGCCGTTTCACAAAATTCGGCTCTAGGCAGCCTGACATTACGCTGTGATCCAAAGACCAGCCATGCAAAATAACTACCGGGAATCCTTCACCTACAATTTTGCAGTTAATGACAATAAAATACACAGCCCTTCCCGTTATTATTTGGATTACGACACTCCATCCATTAAGTCTACAGGCATAACTCTCGCTTGCCCAGATGAAACAGCTGCTCTAATCACAGCAAACCTCACTCTCGCGACGACTTCTCTGTCCAATACAGCAGGAACAATATTCACCGGGCTTAATTCTGCATCCGGAATGGCTGAAGCTATGGCATAGGCAGCAGCAAGCTTCATCTCTTCATTAATGGAGGAAGCCCGGCAGTCCAGGGCTCCACGGAAAATCCCGGGAAAAACAAGGGCATTGTTGATTTGATTGGGGTAGTCACTGCGTCCTGTAGCGAATACTTGAACATAAGGCAGAGCTTCCTCCGGTGCAATCTCCGGGTCCGGATTGGCCATGGCAAAGACGATGCTGCCGGGAGCCATATACTGCACATCGTCAGCCGTAAGAACCCCTCCTCTGGACACCCCGATAAATACATCCGCATCCCTGATAACTTCCTTGAGCAGCCCAGGAATGGCTTCCACTTCTGGCCGCTCCGCCAGCCATTGCCACATGGGCTGAGAATAACGGCCGCCTAGTACGATAGCTCCTTCCCGGTCCACGGGGACGAGTCTGGTGACACCGGCTCTTAGCAGCATTCGGCATATCGCCATTCCCGCCGCTCCGATACCGTTGACGACAACGCGAATTTGATCGATCTGCTTGCCTGCCACCTTCAGCGCATTGAACAATCCGGCAAGCACCACGATCGCAGTACCATGCTGATCATCATGAAACACAGGGATATCCAACAGATCAGCTAATCGGCGCTCTATTTCAAAACACCTTGGAGAGCTAATATCTTCTAAATTGATCCCGCCGAATATAGGACTGATTCTTTGAATCGTACGAATGATTTCCTCTGTATCGGTAGTGTCCAGACAGATCGGAAAAGCATCCACCCCAGCCAGTTGTTTAAACAGCATGGCTTTGCCTTCCATTACAGGAGCGGCTGCATATGGCCCGATATCCCCCAAGCCCAGCACGGAAGTTCCGTCTGAGATCACGGCAACGGTATTCTTCTTGATAGTTAATGTGTGGGCCTTATCCGGTTCCCTATGAATTGCAGAGCAGACTTCTGCAACACCGGGAGTATAGATTCTTGCCAAATCCACACTGTTGTGTACAGTCTGCTTAGGCTCTACTGATAATTTCCCCCCTTGATGAGCTGCGAATATTTGCTCGGACATGCTGAAGCTCATGGTCCCTAGAATCCCGTTGTCCTTCACTCTTTCCAACCCCTTCACACTCTTGATGGTCTCGATTTTCTCTGCTAGACCGCTCTGCTTGCTGCTGGCTGCACTTCCGGCGGAATCAGTGACTGGTACACCTCTCCGTCCAACTGTTCCTTCAGCTCAGATTTCGCAGCAGCAATCACTGCGGGATGCTGCAGCACATGTATAGCTGAAGCAGCCAGCACCTTGCCTGCCAGCAGCATGCCTTTATGGGCTGCAGAAGATTTGCCCTGTGCCACCAGCTGCCAGCTATGCGGCTGGGTGCCGTATGCACAGGTGGTCACATAGACCTGCCCTGTAGGCACAATCCAGCTGACATCCCCCACATCTGTCGAAGCATACACATATCCCTGCTCCTCTGAATACGGCTGAAGCTGCTCCGACAGAATCCTTCCGCCTCCGTTCCGCACTATGCGCTTTTCTTCCGCCGAGAAGCTGTCCTGAATCCCCCGGGCAAACCGCTGCTCATCTTCTGTAAAAGCCGCACCACCGAGTTCAGTGAAGCACTGGTGCATCACCCGGCTTAAGGTGAAATTAGGAATCAGATCTGCGGAGGCACCATCCACCTGATGTTCTACACGGGTTCCGGTCATCATGGCTGCTCCACTGGCGATATCGCATACCCGTTGGATCATTTCCTTCACCTGGCTCATTCTTGGAGCACGGAGCTTATACAATACCGAGGCTTTGGCCTGCACAACATTGGGCGAGTGTCCGCCGGCATCCGTAATGGCATAATGCAGCCTTGCCTCAGAAATCAAATGCTCTCTCAGATAGTTGGCTCCTGCATTCATAAGTCCGACAGCATCCAGTGCGCTGCGGCCCAGATGGGGACTTGCAGATGCGTGCGAGCTGTTGCCCCTGAAGGTGAACTGGATCTGGCAGGTGGCCAGCATTCTGCTGTTATATGCCAGATTCTCATCCCATGGATGCCAGGTAAAGGCTGCATCGACATCCTTGAACAATCCCGCCCGCGCCATATAGGCTTTACCGCCGCCTCCTTCTTCAGCAGGACAGCCGTAATAACGGATGGTTCCCGGCAGGCCGCTTCTCTCCAGATAATGCCGGACGGCAACCGCAGCGCCAAGCGAGCCTGCACCCAGCAGATTATGTCCGCAGCCATGTCCGTTTGCACCTTCTTGCAAAGGTTCTTTGAAGGTTACACCGGCAACCTGGCTCATCCCTGACAAGGCATCAAATTCACCAAGTATGGCGATTATAGGCGCCCCCTTGCCGTAAGTGCCCACAAAAGCCGTTTCTATCTCTCCCGCGCTTCGCTGAACACTGAAGCCCTCTTCTTCTAGTACCTTGCATAAGACCTCCGCTGAGCGGTGCTCCTGGTAACGTGTTTCGCAGAAGTCCCAGATTTGATCACTGGCCTCCGTGAGCTTCCCTTGCTTCTGGTCGATGATATCCGATATAAATTGATAATAATCCATAATCCTCACGTCACTTTCAGCTATATTCCAAACGTTCCTTACCGGCAATGCCAGGTTCGGTCATTTGGTAGGGATCGAGAATCAGATCCAGCTCCTCCTCCGACAGCACATTGTACAGAAGGCAGAGCTCGCGGACGGACTTCCCGGTGGCAATTGCTTCATTGGCGATTCTTGCCGCCGTTTCATAACCCAGATGCGGGTTGAGCGCTGTCATTATGCCTACGCTCTGATCCACATAACTTCGGCAGCGTTCTTCATTAGCTTCAATTCCCTGCACACAGAGGGTGTTAAATACATCCAATGCCTGATTCATGATTGTTAAGGATTGGAGGAGATTGAATACAAGCACAGGCTCCATCACATTCAGCTCCAGCTGCCCGGCTGCTGAAGCCTGGCAGATCGTATGATCATTTCCCATGACCTGAAATGCCACCTGGTTAACCAGCTCGCACATCACCGGATTAACCTTGCCCGGCATAATTGAGGAACCCGGCTGCCGGGCGGGCAGCGTAATCTCACCCCATCCGGCCCGCGGGCCGGAGGCCATTAACCGCAGGTCATTGGCTACCTTTGACATATTGATCATGCAGATTTTCAGAGTAGCAGACACTTCAGTATAGGCATCCGTGTTCTGCGTAGCGTCTGGTAAGTGTCCCGCACGAATCAGCGGGAACCCGCTGATGTCCGCAAGCGATTCCACAGCTCTTACAATATATTGCGGGTCTGCGTTGAGACCCGTCCCCACAGCAGTCGCACCGAGATTCACTTCATATAGCAGCTCTTTCGTTCTGCTGATCCTCTGGATGTCCCGGCCCAGTACACTGGCATACGCCTGGAATTCTTGCCCCAGCCGGATCGGAACAGCGTCCTGCAGATGGGTGCGTCCCATTTTGATCACGTGATCGAACTGCGCTGCCTTCCTCTCGAATGCCGCATGCAGCCCGTGTAAAGTTCCAATTAGCTTCTCCAGCATGGAGAGAACCGCCAAGTGAATCGCTGTAGGAAAGCTGTCATTAGTTGACTGTGACATGTTGACATGAGAATTTGGGCTAACAACCCTATAATCACCTTTACGTCCACCGAGAAGCTCAATGGCCCGGTTCGCAATGACTTCATTCGCATTCATGTTAATGGAGGTTCCTGCTCCGCCTTGAATCGGATCAACGATGAACGAACCATGCCACTGTCCCGCTATAATCTCGCCTGCAGCCTGTATAATCACTTCGCCGAGTCTCGGCGTCAACTGCTTGAGCTCCATGTTCGCGGCTGCAGCCGCCTTTTTAACCATAGCCAGTGCAACAATCAATTCCCCGTGAATGCGGTAACCGGTAACCGGGAAGTTCTCCAGGGCGCGCACCGTCTGGATACCGTAATATACATCAAGCGGAACCTGTTTCTCTCCAAGAAAATCCCTTTCAATCCGAAATGCTTCCTCTGTCATTTCCTTGCCTCCTAGATTACTTGGGCGTTTGAGCTCTGCGGGTATGAAGCGTCATCGAGGTTCACTTCCCGCTATGGTTAGTCCGCAGTTCCATAGGACGGTACTGGGGCAACTATCCACAAGTGTGAGAAATGAACAAGAGTTATATCGCTCTATCTTCTTTTTTAGGGATCTTTGACTTTCGGCTGCCGGTTGATGCAATACAAGCTGAAGGCAATCAGCATTAGGCCGGCCAGTAGAAATCCGGTTAACGGCTCATTCAGCAGCAGCGCACCAAGGGTTACGGAAACTATGGGGACAAGGAACAGGAAAGAGGATATCTTTTGAAGATTGCCGGCATTCACCAGGAAGAAATACAGCATCCAGGATACAGCAACTCCAAACACGCTCGCGTACAGGAGGCTTATTAAAAAAGAGCCGTTCCATACAATGCCGCTCCAAGTCTCAGTAATGGAACCGGCACCCGTCAGCACCACTCCTCCAATTAAGCACTGCATGGCCGCAAGCCACATGAAGTCTACCCGGCCGCTGACTCTCTTGACGTACACCGTGCCTACAGACCAGCTGATCGCTGTACCCAGGGCAAGAAGCAGCCCAGCTGCAGATGCATTCCCGCTTAAGTTCTGGATACTTGCCACAGCAACACCCGCAAACCCCGCCAGAAATCCGGTCACCTTCAAGGCTGACATTTGGTCTCCTAACCACAGCCAGGCCAGCACACCAACCATAACCGGCTGTAAATATACAATCACTGCGAACATGCCGGAAGGCAGATAACGAAGCCCCATGATTTGTAGACCCAAAAATAAAATGACGTTCAAGACCGCAGAAAGAATATATATCTGCCAGTTGGCCTTCCACCTCAGTGCGCTCCGTTTGTGAACCATCAGCAGAAACAGGATCGCCCCTCCCGCCAAAGTCCTTATACCTGTAAACAGCAGAGGTGGAGCATAATTCAGTGCAATTTTATAGACCGGAAACGAAGCACCCCAGATCAAAATCAGCAGCATAACCAGCATAGCCGTACCGGCACGTGATACTTTCATTGTTCATTCCCCTTACTTGCTGTATCACCGCATTAACCAAAGGTTAGCGCTTAACAGGTCCTGGTGTTACGTCATCGGGGAAGGGGCATTTATAGGTTCTGCCGTTCAGGCGCAAGGCGTGCTCCCGCTGGGCTTCAGCCAGAACCTCTGGCTGAAGGAACAGTTCAAGTGCGGTAGCGCCAATGACCTTTCCTGCCTGCAGCATCCCTTTATGCCCTATGGACATTCCGCCCTGACTGACCACCTGCCACGTATGGAAAGGGGTCCCCAGTGCAACTGAGGTGACTTCACATTGAACCGTAGGCACCTTCCAGCTGACGTCTCCGACATCTGTGGAGCCCCAGAGCATGGAGGTCTGCGGATCGTATTCTTCCACCCGGTCTGCCAGCGCCTTGCCGTGCAGCCCGGCCGGCACATTGAATGTCCGCTCCTGACTAGTCAATGTACTGCGGATCGCTTCCGCAAACTGAAGCTCAGACTCATTATGAACCGGTCCGCCCAGCTGGACGAATTGCTCATACATCAGCTTCTCCAGCGTTTTGTTGACAATAAGCTCTGAGGAGCCGGAGTCGAATTGAATCTCAAGCTCTGTACCCGTCATAAGAGCAGCGCCCTTCGCCACATTGCATATCCGGTCATACAATTCTGCCAGATCTTCAGAACGTGGAGTGCGTAATTTGTACAGCACCTCCGCTTCCGCCTGGACTACATTGGGCGAGATGCCGCCGCTGTTGGTAATGGCATAATGCAGCCTGGCTTCAGGAATGATATGCTCCCGCAAATAGTTGCACCCCACATTCATCAATTCGACGGCATCCAGCGCACTACGGCCCAGATGAGGGGCCGCGGAAGCATGTGCACTGCGGCCCTTGAACTTAAAGTACACCTGGCAGGTTGCAAGAGAGGTATGATTGGTAACCTTGTTCCTTGCCTCCGGATGCCAGGTCAATGCAGCATCAACATTCTCGAACAGGCCGTTTCTGGCCATCAGGGCTTTGCCGCCCCCGCCTTCCTCGGCCGGACAGCCATAGAAGCGTACCGTACCGGCAAGACCATACTGCTCCAGGCAGTGCCGGACGGCGATCGCTGCGGCAAGCGCGCCCGTACCGAGCAGGTTATGCCCGCAGCCATGGCCGTTGCCTCCCGGGACTACCGGATGATTTGCGTTCTCTCCACGATGCTGGCTGAGCCCAAACAAGGCATCGTACTCTCCAAGAATAGCGATTACCGGCTTCCCGCTCCCGTAGCTGCCTACAACAGCAGTCCCGATATTGCCTGCGGCACGCTGGACCTCAAAGCCTTCCTGCTCCAGAATCTCCGCCATAAGTTCAGCGGACTGCTGCTCCTCATATCTGGTTTCGGCATACTCCCAGATCCGGTCACTTACAGAGATCAGCAGCTCCTGCTTCTGATCGATATACTCTTCTATAAATCTTAGCGTTTCCGCCTGTATTGGGGTCATCTATACCACTCCCATCAGATTGAATTTATCGTTTGACTGGACCGGGAACCACATCGTCTGCGATCGGACACAAGTAACTGCGGCCCGTAACCTTATGCCGGTGCTCCGCCTTAGCCTGTTCAAGCACTTCCGGATGCAGGAACAGCTTCAGCGCTGTCAGTCCCATCAGCTTTCCGGCATGGAGCAGTGCCTTGTGAGCCGAAGACGAAGCTCCCTGGCTAACCACCTGCCAGGTATGCAGCGGTGTGCCTAGGGCCATGGAAGCGACATAACATTGCACCATCGGCATCTGCCAGCTGACATCGCCGAGATCGGAGGAGCCCATGACCAGGTGGTCCTGCGGGGAATAAGGCTCCAGCCGGTCTGACAGGGCCTTCCCTTCCAGACCGGAAGGAAGTCCATCCAGCTTATCCTGTTCGGTCAGCGTCGTGCGGATCCGGGAGGCGAATTCCAGCTCAGCCGCATCAAAGTCAGGAACACCGATCTCCTGGAATACCGCATAGGCTGCCCGCTCCAGTGTACGGTTCATGATTAGCTCAGAAGCGCCGGAGTCGGGACGGATCACAAGTTCAGTACCGGTCATCAGAGCCGCTCCCTCGGCGATTCTCACAATCCGCTCATACAAATCTGCCAGCTGCTCGGAGCGGGGAACACGCAGCTTGTACAGCACCTCTGCCTCTGCCTGCACAACGTTCGGTGAAATTCCGCCTGTGTTTGTAATCGCATAATGAATCCGGCAGTCAGACTCCATATGCTCCCGCAGATAGTTGACCCCCATGTTGGTCAGCTCCACACCATCCAGCGCACTTCTGCCCAGATGGGGGGCTGCCGCTGCATGGGCACTCCGCCCCTTAAACTGGAAGTATACCTGGCGTGTAGCAAGCAGCGTAGCGGAATTAATATAATTGGCTGGACCGGGATGCCAGGTAATAGCCGCGTCCACCCCTTCGAACAAGCCCCGTTTAACCATCAGCCCCTTGCCGCCCCCGCCTTCTTCGGCAGGGCAGCCGTAGAAGCGTACAGTGCCGGACAATCCTTGGTCCAACAGGTATTGTCTCACCCCGATGACTGCCGCAAGGGCCCCGCTGCCCAGCAGGTTATGGCCGCAGCCATGACCGTTTCCGCCTTCCACCACCGGCTGCTTGCTGGAAAGGCCCTTTTCCTGGCTAAGACCGAACAAAGCATCATATTCACCCAGGATACCGATCACCGGGGATCCGGTGCCGAAGCTGCCAATTACCGCGGTTGGTATTCCTCCAGCGGCTCTCTCTACTTCAAAGCCCTCCTGCTCCAGAATTTGCGCGAACAGTTCTGCGGAGCGCGCCTCTTCATAACGCGTTTCAGCAAATTCCCAGATCCGGTCGTTTATACTGGCCAGGAGCTCTCTTTTATGCTCAATCGTTCCGCTGATATGCTCAATAGCTTCAGATCTAATTTCAATGGTACCCATGGCCGTCACTCCTAACCCTCTTATAGTAGCTCTACCTTTCCGGTTCCACCTGCAATCCGGATGTTCGTACCCATCGGCTTGGACAGCCTCTGTAAATCCTGAAGCGCTGCATCACTTGAAGATAACTCAGGCCAGCCCCGTTGGTAACGCGGCAGGCCGAAGCCCATTTCAATGGGGTGCAGCGTAATTTCGATAATCCGGCCGTTCTCCATGGTCCAGCGGGGTAGGAAGGACTGCCAGATCCGCAGATTGGCGGCCATTCCCCGGGTATCATTCTGCCCCCTCTGATCAAACGCATCAGCAGTTCCGTGGGAACTGTCCAGGCCAAACTTTGTATAATAATCAGCGGGCAAATGCGCCACCGTCTCATTCTGAAAGATAAAGTTTCCCAGGCTGTAGAAGATCGGTCTCTCTTTGTACATCTCCATCCCGCATACCTTATGCGGGCCGTGACCAATAACTGCATGTGCGCCTGTATCAATACAGGCATGTGCGAACTCGCGCAGGAAATCGGCCGGCTCATCTAGGTGCGCGCCTTGCATTTCATGGGTATGGATACTGACCAGAACAACATCCGCTTGCCTAGCCGCTTCCGATACCGCCTTAAGAATCCGCTTCATATCGCCGGCATGCGCTGAAGTAGCCACACCTTCCTTCTCACCGGCTTCGAAAATATAGCTCCCGAAGGGAAGCTGTCCCTCCGGCAAGGCCACACGGTAGCCGCTCTCCACAGCATAATGGTATTCAGCATTGATGCCGGTAACCTCCGCAATGGCCCGCAGTTCCTCCAGCCGTCGTGCAGTGACCACTTGCCGTATTTCATGCCGTAGCGGGTTGACCCCCGGCCTGCCTATCATATCGGCACGCTGCTCTCCGGCGGGCCACGACTCGTGAAAAGAGGACGTAACCGCGATTAATGCCACCCTACCGGAGGGGGTATCCAAATATTTGGGCTCCCCCGCTCTCGCCAGATTCTCTCCGCATCCGGCATGGACGAAGCCGTAGGCATCCAAATATTTAGCCGTCGCTTCGAGTCCGCCGTAGGAATAATCCAGGCTGTGGTTATTGGCCCAGGCGACCAGATTGAAGCCGTATGCCTTAAGGTCCGCCAGCACCTCAGGCGGAGCAATCGCCCAGGTGCCTCCGCTCACCGCCCCCGGAAAGCCTTCATACCTGTGCGTAGTGACTTCTAGATTCGTGAAGCGCACATCTGCCGATTGGATCAATTCAGCCAGAACCGTATACTTTACTCCCTGATTCGCCAGCCTCCTTGTAATGAAGCTGTCTCCGGTGGCTATGAAAGAAATACTTCCCATTTTAATCCCTCCCTGGCTTAAAACAGCCTGCTAATGCAGATGACAGCTTACGAAATGTCCCTCGGTTACCTCTTTATTCAGAGGGGCTTCCGTCTTGCACCGGTCCATGACATAAGGGCAGCGGGTATGAAAAATGCAGCCCGCAGGCGGGTTCAGCGGAGAAGGTAAATCCCCCTTGAGAATCACCCGCTCGCGGACCTCATTCGGCTTCGTGGCCGGTACCGCTGACAGCAGGGCCTGGGTATAAGGATGCAGCGGAGTCCTGATCAGCTTGTCTGTAGGAGCCTGCTCGACCATCTGCCCCAGGTACATCACGCCGATCCGGTCAGAGATATGCCGGACCACGCTGATATCATGGGCAATGAAGAGGAAGGTCAGCTTAAGCTCACGCTGAAGCTGCTGCATGAGATTGATGATCTGCGACTGAATGGATACATCCAGCGCAGAGACCGGTTCGTCGCAAATGATCAGCTTGGGATTCATGACCAGTGCGCGGGCCAGCCCGATACGCTGGCGCTGCCCTCCCGAGAATTCATGCGGATAACGATAATATTGATCGGCATTCATGCCCACCTTCTGCAGAATTTCCATCACCTTGTCTGTACGCTCCCGCTTATTCCCCATCCGGTGGATAATCATCGGCTCCTCCAGCGTAGCGCCAATCCGCTTGCGCGGATTGAGTGAGGAATACGGGTCCTGGAATACCATCTGCAGCTGCTGGCGCATCGGCTTCATCTCCCGCTCCGAGAGTCCAAACAGATCCTTGTTCTGAAAAATTGCCTGGCCTTCCGTTGGTTCAGTCAGCCGGAGAATGGTGCGGCCCATAGTGCTTTTGCCGCAGCCGGATTCGCCTACAACACCGAATGTCTCACCCTCGTACATGTTGAAAGAAATGTCATTAACCGCCCTGACCTGCTGGAGGGTTGCCCCTAGAGGGCTTTTTACCGGGAAATATTTCTTGACGCCCTTTACCTCAAGCAAAGGGCGTCTTGGTTGTTGAACGGTCATTGTCATCCGCCTCCTTTACTTGATTTGCTCATAATGCCAGCATCGCACCTTCTGGCCGTTGTCCGCCTCGCTCAGCTCCGGCATCCTCGACAGACACAGCTCATCGGCGTAAGGACAACGCGCGGCAAACCGGCACCCCTTCGGTACATTATTTAATGAAGGCACTGAACCCTTGATGACGTGAAGCGGCAAGGAACGGTCCCCATCCATATGGGGAATAGACTGCATCAATCCCTTCGTATACGGATGAAGTGGAGTGTCGAAGAGATCCTGCACATCTGCCTCCTCCACGATCTGGCCCAGATACATGACTACCACCCGTTTGCAGGATTCAGCAACCACGCCCAGGTCGTGCGTGATGAGAATTACGCCCATGTTAAGCTCCCGGTTCAGCTCCATAATCATGTCCATAATCTGTGCCTGAATTGTTACATCCAGCGCCGTTGTCGGTTCGTCGGCGATCAGCAGCTTCGGGCGGCAGGCGAGTGCCATGGCAATCATCGCCCGTTGTCGCATGCCTCCCGACAGCTGGTGCGGATATTCGTCCACCCGTCTCTCCGGGGAAGGAATTCCGGTCAGCCGGAGCATCTGGACCGCACGCAGCCGGGCTTCCTTCTTGGATACCTGCTGATGGATGCGGACCGCTTCTGCGATTTGATACCCTATCGTGTAGACCGGATTCAGTGAACTGAGCGGGTCCTGAAAGATCATGGCGATATCATTGCCGCGGATATCCTCCATCCCGCCAAGGGATTCCTTCAGCAGGTTCCTGCCCTCAAACAGCACCTCGCCTTCATAGCTGGCTGTGTATTTCTCGTCGAACAAGCGGAGAATGGATTGTGAGGTTACACTTTTTCCGCAGCCGGATTCACCTACAATGCCAACAATTTCACCTTCATTGACATGGAATGTTATTCCGTCAACTGCCGTTACCCTGCCTCGTTCTGTCTTGAAATGCGTTTTGAGCTCTTTGACCTCCAGCAGCAGCTGATTGTTCATGAATAGCCTTCTCCTCTCCGTGTTTTATTTTTTTACATTCTGCGTATGAGGGTCCAGCAGGTCACGCAGCCCGTCGCCGAACAGATTCAGCGAAAGCACGGACAGTACCATTGTTAAGCCGGGAAACACCGTCATCCACCACGCCTTCATGATGACCAGCTTGCCGTCATACAGAATATTGCCCCAGCTGGGCGAAGGCGCCGGAATTCCTGTACCCAGGAAGCTGAGTGAAGCTTCCACGATGATCGCTTCGGCAAAAATAAAAGTGGATTGTACAATCAGCGGAGATAGCGTATTCGGTGCGATATGCATCCATAATATCCGGCTGCCGGAAGCCCCTTGTGCCTTCATGGCTTCAATATAGGTCTGCTCCCGGACGACAATCGCCGAAGATCGGACAGCCCGGGCTACTGCTGGAGTAAAGACAATGCTGAGCGCAATAATGACATTGGTGACATTGGCTCCGAGCGCGGCCATCAGTGCGATGGAGAGCAGAATACCCGGGAAAGCCATAAGCCCGTCGCAGATTCGCATTAGAATATTGTCCAGGAACCGGTAGTAGCTGGCGTACAGGCCAATCACAAGCCCCATGGCTGAAGTGGCAAGTGCAACGGCAAATCCTACCCCCATGGATACCTGGGCACCGTAAAGTGTCCGGCTGAATATATCGCGTCCAAAGTTATCCGTGCCGAACCAATGGTTCGTATCCGGCGCCTTCAAGCGGTCTGCAACAGTCATTTCATAAGGGTCATACTTGGTGATGTATGGAGCCGCAATTGCGGCAATGACTAGAATCAGGACAATAATAGATCCGAACACCATAGATTTATTCGCAAGCAGCCTCCTCATCATCAGGCTCCGGTGCTGTTTTTTCATATGGACTTTCACAGTTTGCTGATTCATATTCTCAATTGCGTCCATTTCATGCCCTCCTTGCTTAGCCATTTAACCGGACTCTTGGATCTATGACGCTGTATAGCAGATCCACCAGCAGGTTGATAAATACAAAAGCTACGGTAATAAATAACACAGCTCCCTGGATGACAGAATAATCACGACGCTGGACAGAGTTGACGATCAGCTGGCCGACTCCAGGGATATTGAAGATGGTTTCGAGAACCGCAGCCCCCGCAACCAGCCCAGCAAAGGTCTGACCGATGACTGTCAATACGGGCAGGAATGCATTTCTCAGGGCATGGCGGTAGATCACGCCTCTTTCCTTGACCCCCTTGGACCGGGCTGTCTTGATATAGTTGGCATTCAGCACCTCCAGCATCGAGGAACGGGTCATCCGGGCAATAAGCGCAGCTGTAATCGTGCCGAGCGCAGTAGCGGGAATGATTAAATACCTGAAATGCGTCCATAACCCGTCACTCAGCGGCCTGTATCCGGCAACCGGCAGCCATTTCAGATTGACTGTAAAGATCAGCACCAGGAACAGGCTAAGTAGAAAGTTTGGGATCGACAACCCAAGCAGTGACAGACTCATTAAGGACTGGTCTGTTGCTGTACCCCGTTTCCGTGCAGAGATAATACCGATTGGAATCGCTATAACAACTGCAATCAATTGAGCCATAATTGCTAATGAAAGCGTTGGCCCAAGGCGGTCAAAAATCGCTTCCGTAACCGATTGCTGCATGAAATAGGAATAACCCAGATTACCTATCAGAGCATTGCCAATCCAGTGAAAGTACTGTTGGTAGAGCGGCAGATTCAGACCAAGCTGGTCGCGCAGGGCCGCCACTTCCTCCGGTGTTGCTTCGTCTCCCAGCATGACTGACGCCGGATCACCCGGCGTCAAATGAATAATCATGAATACGAGCAGCGAGACGATGAACAATACCGGCAGTACAGACAACAGGCGTTTAATCAAATATGCTTTCACTCCGTACCGCCTCCTTGACTGAAAATTACTTGTAGACCTTGGTATTCCACAGCACAATTCCTTCGAAATCGTGGTACCCTTCAACCTTCGAGGTTGTTGCTGTCAAGGTGTAGAGATCACCCAACTTAATGGTCGGCAGATAATCCCACACGGTCTGTTGAACATCTTTCCAGATCGCCTGCTCTTCCTCCTCTGATGCAGCGGCGTTCATCTTGCTGAGCCCTTCCGTAATGGCCGGGTCATTTGTCCAGCCGTAATAGTTCGGATTTAAAGCCGAGATTTGGGAGGGTGTTACTACGGAGGTATAACCGCCAAGATTCAAATCCCATTCAGCGGACTCGTTTAACTTCGCTACGAGCGTAGGCCAATCATACACAACCAGGTTAATATTCATCCCTGCTTTTTCAAGCTGATCTTTGATTACAACGGCCTGATCATAGATATAGCCATATTCACGGGTTGCCAGCAGGCGGATTTCTTCGCCATTGTAGCCTGCTTCCGCCAGAAGAGATTTGGCTTTCTCCGGGTCTTTCTGGTTGAAAAGGCCTGCTTCCGGTTCCACGTACCAGTCGCTCTGCTCCTTCAGCATGTACGATTGGTCAATGCGGTAGAACTCCGGAATGCCCGGATTCGCCATGAATATATCATCGATATTCAGCGCCGCATTTACGGCCTGGCGCATTTTCAAATCGGTAAACAGACCTTGCTTCTTATTGAAGTTCATGCTGATGTTCGTTGTCATTACCTGGGTTGTATTCAGGCTGGAATCATCCTTGATGCTGTCATAGTTGTCGGCTCCAAGCTGACTGGCAACATCATACTCTCCCGACTGTAAGCCAATCATGCGGGTGGAGTCCTCAGAGACAAAGGAGAGGCGGATATCCTTAACTTCAGCCACCTTCTTGCCACCAAGTCCGTCTGCTTCCGTATCAAGCGGTTGATAATCATCGTTTCTGGTATATGAAATATATTGATCCTGTTTCCATTCTACGAACTTGTAAGGCCCGGTTCCGATGAATGCCTTAATACCGGAACTCGGGTCGGCACTCTTAATGACTTCAGCAGGCATAATAGCCGGAAATTGCTTGTAGGTTGCCATTACTAGCAACACATCCAGAGAAGGTTTATTTAATGTCAGGACAACGGTATAATCTCCATCCGTTGTGAATCTGCCATCTCCGATGATTCCTTGTGCAGCTGTTGATAAGGTAATCCAGCGATTCATGGAGGCTACAACATCTGAGGAAGTCATCTCTTTCCCGTTATGAAAGTGAATACCCTCGCGCAGCTGGAAGGTGTACACGAGACCGTCTTCACTCTTGTCCCAACTTTCCGAAAGCATTGGGACCACCTGATACTTAGAATTCAAGGTGAGGAGTGTTTCAAAGATTGGACGAGCAGCATCCTTGGTTGCACCACCTGTAACCATCTGCGGGTCTAGCGTGGACGGCTGAGTCGGATAAGCAATTCTTAATTCATCACTTAGCGCTGCACCGCCGCTATTGCTTTCCGAATTGCCGGTTGCTGCACCGGAACCGGAATTCGAACCGGAAGAACTGCAGCCATACAGAAACATCATTACCGCCATAATCATCAGCAGCATCGTACCCTTTTTCATTGAAACGCCCCCTTTAATAATGTTTAATGATATGTCAGAAAAACTATCATAAAAACAAATTTACTCTGACTTGTCTTCATTCTATAGATTTATCGACAATTTTCTATGTTTAAAACCTCTAATTTAGTATAGAATATATGTATGTTACCTCTATAATCTCGATTTTAATGTCATGTATTCTAACGCAATGGTGAGGAGATGTCGAATTGAATCCGAAAGCAAACCCTGTCATTTCCAGCAAGCTGCTGTTCAGCAGCAGTGAATTCAGAAATATTATTGAAGGTATCCGGACACTCACCTCAACACTTAACTACGATGAGTTGTTGAACAGAATCCTAGAAATTGCTTTGACAGTCATTCCCCTCAGCACAAGCGGAATCTTCCGCTTATTCGACGAGAAACGGCAATTGCTGATTCCACTGGCTTATGTGGGGAATATTGCAAGCTCGCTGCTGCATAATACACGCAGAGGTGAATCATTGTCGGGAAAGGTATTTGATGATGGGATTGCTAGGATTTACAATATGAACGATATGCTGGATGAACTGGAGCACCTGTCGCCGGAGAATCAGAACTTCCGTAATAAGCTGCTCACCGATGAACAATATATTGCCCGTTCCATGATTTCTGTTCCGGTTACCATACGGGGAGAACGAAGAGGGACATTAACGCTGCACCGGTTTGATGATGAGGGCTTGTTCACCGCCTATGATCTAGAATTACTGAAAGTATTTGCCGATCAGGTAGCTATCGCTGTGGAGAATGCAAAGCTGTATAGCGAAGTTCAGAATGTATTGCAGGAGGTTACGGAGCTGAGCGGCCAGATTCAGGAGAACAACCAGATTTTGCAGAAACGCCTGGAGGTTCATGAGGCCTTGACTGCTTTGTCTCTGAAGAACAAAGGCATACATGCCATTGTCAAAGAGCTGAACCGCATGATCAAAATGCCGGCGTCCTTCGTGGATATGCTCAACAAGCATTCCCATAACGGCAATTCTCAGCAGATACAGCTTGAATTTGATGATATTGCAGGGCTTTGGGATACCGAGGATCACGTACCGCTTACAATCAGCTTCCATGAACAGGAATTTTATCTGCATCCCGTTACTGTCGATAAGGTGCTGCTGGGGTGCATCATGGTCAGGCTTACCGGACCGATTGCCAGCATGGACATTGTGACTCTTGAGCAATCCAGCTCGCTGTTCGCCTTGGAGATGATCAAGAAACTCAGCCTCACTGACATTTACTATAAGGAGACTAAAGAAATCTTCACTAAGTTGCTGCAGAACCAGAATGACGATGCGCTGATGGCCAAGGGAGTTGAATTAGGTCTTGATTTCTCCGGGTACATGTCGGTTTCTATACTGGAGATAACCGGTCAATTTGAGCTGTATCAGACAGAAATTAACATCCAGCGGCTTGTGTTCAAGCTGAACGAGACTTTTAATAGCACACCCCATATGGCGTTTGGACTTCATAATCAAGTAATCATGCTAACTTCCTTCCCCCATGCTGCAGATGCCGAATGGGTTAAACAATCCATGGAGCGTATGATTCAGGAGTGGCGGTTCAGTTCAAGCAAGTACGTGCTGAGTGCAGCAATGGGTACCCCTTACAAAGGCATAGTCAATATTGCCAAAAGCAATACGGAAGCTCAAAAAACCCTGCACTATATGTTCAGCAAGCAGCAATCTGGATGTATTCAATATAAGGATATAGGTATCAACCGGTTATTCCTTGGACAGGATGTCTCCGAGATCCACCAGTTTATCTCAGACATCCTTGGCCCTCTGGAAAGCACACCGGGTCATAGTAGCCAGTTGGAGCAAACCTTGCACATTTATATGTCTGAGGATAAAATTGCAATCAATACAGCAGCGGTGCTTGGTATTCACATCAATACGCTTTATCAGCGGCTCAAAAAAATCCAGCAAGTGCTGAACATACGCTTCGACAATAAAGACGATATGTTAAAAATTCAAATGGCTTATCATCTCAAAGATACCTTTAACCAAAAGCATTAGCACGGGACGAATAGAGTAATGAATATAACATCTTCAGCAATTACACAATGAATACAAAAAGAGACGTATTGGCAAGCACTGCTCCATTCGGATCAAGGCTTGCAATATACGTCTCAGGATCGCTTCACTACGTTACTCCTATTTTCATAAAACGGTTGCTCTTTAAGGCGCCAAGCCTCTAGTAAATGTCTTCACACTCTCCGCAATAAATGATTCAAGTGATATATGAGGGAAAAACCCGCCGTTATCCAGGTTGTTTAGGAAGGTCCCATAATTCATTGAAATGAAGGAGTACGCCTGAAGCTCTGGATTCGTATCAATTAGCTTCCCTTTTTCGAACATAACCTTAAAATAATTCGATAGTATCTCCATGAATTGTCTGGGGTGTTTGATTGTTCTTTCATGAAATCCCGGTAAATTGTCTATCTCTTTAATGCTGATCATAATCATTTTGCGGTTACGGTTCATGATTTCATGATAGGTTCGACTGATCAATAACAAGTCCGTCTGTAAATCCCAAATCAGTTTTTCATTAAATAGCTTTGTCATTTCTTCAGCATAATGAAAACGGTCAAATGCAGCTTCGAGCAGATTTTGTTTGCTGCCAAATTGCCGAAACAGTGTTTTTTCACTGAGTCCGGCTGTCGCAGCAATTTCCTGGGTAGTTACTCCTTTGTAGCCTTTGCTTGCGATTAAATCGATTGCTGCCAATAGCAATTTATCACTAGTGCTTAAAGTGCTGTTGTTGCGCAACTTTCCCACCTCATTTTGTAGCCAGTTCGTACCGACTGTCATTCCTCGCGATAATAGCCCTTCACAAAAGAAATGTCAAGGCAACCGGCGCACACCTGAACCTCATTAATACCGGTTACATTTGGCCCTTTTCCACACGTTGGGCTGTATTCATTTTCGAACTGCGGCCGAATAGAACGAAATATAAAACGGCCATTACAGCAACCAGCAACGCAAGCGCAAGGAAAATATTGCTGTATACGAAAGCAGCGCTATTTGTCGGCAGCGGGTTTAAATGAATAGTTGGGGTACCAAAGTCAAGAATCTTCCCAATAGTCGCTGTGGATACAGCTGCAGCAATGAAATTAAACATCGATAACAAGCCCATACCAATTCCGATTTGCTCCTTCGGCAGTGTTCTTGAAATGGTGTTTGACAAGGCAATCTGCATAAACGATTGACCGGGAACACTTAAGATTAGGAATAGGGAAATAAATATAGGTGACATGCCTACAACGGAAGACAAGCACAGGAAACCAATGATAAGAAGGGCGGCGGCTGTAGACAACAGAAAGGAATTACCTTTTTCATCAGCTAACTTACCGCCTTTACGTCCCATATATGCGGTCACAAGGGCAGATGGCAACATAATGAGCCCTGTTACGGCTGCTGACAAATGGTTTACTTGTGACAGCAGTTGCGGCACCATAAAGGGAACGCCGAAGCCTACTGCAGTCAATACGAAGGTAATGGCTAAACCGAAGGAATAAGATTTGTTTTTAAAAACAACCAGCTTTACGAACGGATCAGCAGCATGACGAATACGTAAGATGAACAAGATCAATAAAACAATTCCGGTTACAGCATAACCTATACCTCCATTGGTTAACGCAAGCAGCAGAGTAGCTACTGTTCCTGCTAACAGAATTCCGCCAATAAAGTCAATTTTGCTGGCACTCCCTTTTTCATTATCCAAATACTTCCGGTAGAAAGGTAACGTAAACAGTGAAAGCAAAGGAATTACAAAAAGGACTTGCCAATTCAATGCGCTGGACACCAAACCAGCAATGATCGGACCAAGTGCAGCACCAAGAGCTGTTCCGATAGCGGTAGTGCCTAACGCACGGCCGCGTTTTTCAGGTGGAAAATAACGAATGGGTATGATCATGGCCAGCGCAGGAATGACGGATGCCCCAACTGCCTGTAAGATACGTGCGGGCGATCATCATCCAATAAGCGGAGGCCAAGATCCCCGCTAAGGAGCCGGCTGCTAAAAAGATGAGGCCAAAGGTCAGTAAGTTCTTCAAGCTGTATTTGTCTGTCAGTTTGCCGAAGGTGACAGTTCCTATTGCGTATACAATCATATAACCGGTCACCATCCAGCTCACTTGCGACGGTGAAATTTGAAATTGTTTGCTGATCACCGGAAGCACCACATTAAACATCGTTCCATTCATAACGGAAATGATCAGTGTAAAGACCAGAATTCGCATTAAGCGCTCACCGTTATTTTTTTGAATACTATCTGTAGTTTGCATAAGTTTGCCTCACTTCTAAAAGGTAATATATTTTCGTTAAGTACAAAAAAACTCGCTCCTCCTTCTAACAGGATAAGTCTTTATGTAGAATTGGATCGATTCCTGCCGATTGAATTCACACTTTTATTCCAAAAGATAGTACGCTTATAGTTCCCCTTTCACCTCAAGTATGTCTGTCAGTACTTACTGACATTCGAAAAGATAATATCCTCTTTTATATATAGTGTCAAGCCAAAACGAAATAGCAATGAATTCCTAACGTTAGACAACCGTTAGGCAATTTAAAAAGGCTGCCGGTAAATAGCAGCCTTACACAGTCCTCTATCGCCTCAAGTCCGAACCGAAATTGAAGTGAATCACATCATATGAGGAAATAGATCCCTTTTTTTGTAATTTTACATCCTTTTCGTGCTTTATTATAAAGTTATATATTCAATATTTTTTTACCACAATCAATCGAAATTCAATATTTCATTCTCCTCGGCCCTTTTCTCAAGTTCCATCTCTTGCATGAATTGCAGGTGCTTGGTACCCCATTCATTCATAACTGCCAACACGGGCTCCAGAGTTAGACCATGTTCTGTAATAGAATACTCCACCTTAGGCGGAACTTGCGCATAGACATTCCTTTTAACGATATGCTGCTCCTCCAGCTCCCTCAGATGCAGTGTGAGCATACGCTGAGTGATCTCTGGCATTAAGCTTCTCAGCTCACTAAACCTTTTGGTGCCTCCTTTAATCAGATGACGCAGAATAAGGGGTTTCCATTTTCCCGTTATGATTTCAAGCACAGGAATCACGCGACATGCTTCGAATTCATAATCCATTTTGAGACCTCCATTAGTACCTTTTTTGATACTATACCACAATTTTGTGCTTACTTCACAATTGGGATGCATGGGTACATAATAACTTCATAGACACCAAATGAGGCTGGTACAAACGTTGTTTCAATGCAAACATAAGGAGGCTTAACATCATGGCGCAACAGATTGATATCGCTGAATACGAAAGTGCTGCTCCCCGGCTTGATTGTGAAGATGATGATGCTTTACTTAATAGCAGTCCCTCTAAGCTTACTCTAATCAACTGGGATAATAAAGAAGCGATTGGTTGTGATCTTAACACTGGTGTTTGTTCACGGATAGAAGAGGAGCAGAAAGAAAATGAAGATTGAAATCATAGCATTTACCGATCCGTTTTGTGTATGGTGCTGGGCATCCGAGCCTATAACCTATCAATTAAAAGAACGTTATCGCGAGCAAATTCAATTTAAATATGTTATGGGTGGGCTAACGAAGGATATGTCTGCTTTTTACGATGCTCAGAATCAAATCGGAAGCACAGCGCAGGTTGCACCCCACTGGAGACTAGTATCAGAAAAAACGGGTCAACCCAGTGATGAACGGGTCATGCTAGATATTACCGACCCCCATTTTTCCACATGGCCTTCCAATATCGCGGTCAAAGCAGCGCAGATGCAAGGCAGTTCCATAGGTGATGATTATTTGCGGAGACTGCGCCGGGCTGTTCATACAGAGCGGAAGAAAATTCAGGAACATGATGTTTATATTCAGTTGGCAGATGATATACCAGGCCTTGACGTCGAACAATTCAAACGGGATCTGGATTCAGGGGCAGCTGAGAAGCTTTTCGAAAAGGATTTGCGCATCTGCCGGATCTATGGAGTGACTGGATTTCCGACTGTAGCCATTCGCTTACTGGATGCGTTAGCCGGAGATAATTCGGATACTCTCCTGTTGAACGGATATCGTCCGTATGACACTTATTTACAGGTTTTCTCCAGGCTAGGGGCTGATTTAGTAGAATATGAGCCACGCTCAGTCCGCGAATTGCTTACGGACTATGGTCCATTGACCACTAAGGAATTGGCAAGTATTTATAACCGGGATTTAGCGGACATGGAAACAGATTTGCTCAATCAATCAGCCGATTTAGGTCTTACCCAAACTGATGTCAACGGACATGGACGGGTATGGGACTTAGAACAAATTTAAAGGAGGAATTTCCATGCAAGTACTCAAAGCTAATCAAGGGCATCAAATGGGGCAAGGCCTCTTTCAGCTTCGTTTAATGCGTCCGGGGTTAATCTGGGGAGATCCTTCGCTTGAAGATTATGCTTTTGGTCCTCTGAGCAGAATCGATCGTGGAATTCTGGGACCCGGTGCGCTTGTTAGAATGCATGAGCATAACAATGATGAGATTTTTAGCTATATGTGGAAAGGAAAGATGCTGCACGAAGATTCGGCCGGACACCGGATTGAAGTATCTCCTAACCATCTAATGATGATGAACGCGGGTAAAAGCTTCTTTCATGAGGAGTCCACACCGAACAGTACCGTCGATATGCTACAAATCTTTATCCGGCCGGAAAAGGCTGATCTTCCTTCGAAAGTTCAGTTCTTTGAGCGTGTTGTCATTCCTACAAACGGAGAATGGACATTGCTGGCAGGACCAAAAGAAGTTGAGGCTCCACTTGAAATTCGACAACAAGTAATCGTTTATGATGCCCATGCTAAAGCGGCAACAGAAATGCAGCCTCCCAGCATAGAGGGCATGGAACCTTGGCTTTATGTGATGGATGGAAGCATTTCAATGAATGATATTACAATAAATAAAGGAGATGCGGTAACTTATTCCCTCTCTGAAATGTCAACGATTCAAATTCTTGAGGACTCTTCTCTTGTGCTGTTCCTGGTTAAACTAGATGCTCCGATGACGCTGGCAGGACCTTTCAGTGGAAGAAAAAGATAAATTACTAAAATAGGAGTGATACCATGTTTACAGTATCCAGCAGCATCCCGGTTAACAATAGTACAAAAAATCATCCCGTATTGGATAGACATCAAGTATGGCAAGGTCTTGTTATGAAAGCAGAAGACGCAACCCGTTTTGTAGGTGCGATAACAGAGTGCACAGTAGTAGAAAAGGACGAAAGATCACTTCTGCGGGAAGTGGTGCTGTACGGTGAAAGAATGAATGAACAGGTTAACTTTTTCCCTGAACAGATGATCGTCTTTGAACCTCTGGGCGGGCCGACTAAAGGCTTCATTAAAAATGAAATCGAAGAAGATGAACATGGCAATTTATCTGTAAGATTTACCTTTACCTTCGAACTAAGAAGCGGAGAACAAAACAAAGCAGCAGAGAAAGAATTCTCTAATAAAATGGAGAAAAGCTATATTGAAGCCGTTGAAACAACACTTTCCTCTATAAGAGAAATGGTTACAGTTGGAGCTCTTTAAGCTAATTCAGACTACTGGAAGGCAAGCAATATAAAGCCCTTTCACCTCCTTAGCCGGGGTAAAAGGGCTTTATTGTGTTCCTGACGGCTGCAGCTATTCAATGCTTACCATCATTCGTGTTTCGCAGCTAACTGCTGCTCACTTTTTAACAAACAATGTTAAGATTGCTCCGGCTAGTGCCAGGAGGGTTGCCACCATAAATGCCGAGTATACACCTCCTATCATATCCTCCGGCATAGGTTGCCCTGTTGAAGTGATTGCATTGAACATGACCGTAACCAGAATAGTTGTTCCGATTGAACCGCCGACGAGGCGCATCGTGTTATTCATTGCTGTGCCATGAGAGATCAGCTTGCGGTACAAGCGGTTGATGCCAGCCGTCATTAGCGGCATCATGACAAGCGAGATACCAATCATTCTAATCATATAAACCGTCAGTACATAGCCGTAAATCGTTCCGGTTTCCAACTGGGTGAACAAAAAACCTGTAACAGTGATAATTGTAAATCCTGTGATGGCAAGGCAGCGAATTCCGAATTTATCGAACAACCGGCCTGAAGCCGGCATCATGGCGCCATCAGGAGCGCACCCGGGTAGTAATGCAAGACCTGATTCCAGAGCATTATACCCCAGCATGTTCTGCATAAATACCGGAATCAGTGTCTCTGTGCCAATCATTGAAGTGAATGTAAATACCCCGAGAATCGTCGTCAGAGAGTACACCGGATCTTGGAAAACCCTGAGTTCAAGAATTGGACTTACAATACCGGTATTCCCGATATTCGAGGAGAAACCATACTCGACCTGCTTTTGGGAAGAAAGCTGAATGCGTTACGCGCGTATGCCGAGCAGTATCTCACAATGATCAACTGCCTTCTTATTTTGATAGAGCTATCGTTTCCCATTATCTTAGCTTAATGGATCACATTCGTAGTCTTAATGCAACCTACCACTTATTCCATTAATCTCCCTTTACTTCATTATCATTCGGAATTAATTCATACAAGGCACGAACATCACAACCGATGGAATCGGCGATCGATATGGCAATTTTGAGTGGCATCACTCTTTTGTTTTCAATAAAGTCGTAAACTCGTTCCGGTTTAAAAAGCAAGTCTTTTGCCAGCCATTCCGCTGACTTCCCGGATTCCATCAATCGTTCATTCAGTAAGCAACGTCCTAGTTCAAATTTCAAAAAGTGATGACCTCCCGCATAAGATAATACTTAACCTTAAGCGTTGTCCATTGCCAGCATGAATATACTTCATAAAGGGTCCTATAACGATGAAGTTCCCCATGTTTCCTGTTAGTTCAATCTGAGGTTTTCCTATTTTCAGCCTAATTTTCCTGTTCACAATTGAGATTAATGATGCATAATAGCACTGTGTAGAAAATCTGCTAAATCCTCCTTGCTATATTGATTAATGATGTTCATATCTCTCACTCCGTGCATATATAAGCAATAACGCCCCATCTCGTGGTCTATAACATCGTCCACCTTAAGAGTAAGTTAGGTCAGTTTTTATGGAGTATATTGTGTAAACAAGCTTATGCGCGCTTTTTTATTGTTATAGAACATATGGATTTGGTTTGAATGACAGACTCATTCTTTAATATAGGGCGTAAACCCTCTTGAATATAGGTTCTCCACTAACTTGAAAAATTCTTCTGACGATAAATCCTTTTGACGCTGGAGCCAAAGACGAAACAAAGAAAGAGCAGTTGTCAGGTAAAACTCAATGAAGTATGGCGTTAGTGATTGGTTTTGCGGAACGTTTAATTCTAATTGATTCAAAGCGATTTCTTTTTTTAAGCGTTTTAAAAAACGGACACTTCCATAATCACCCAAAAGGGCATTAAGAACCAGGAGATGTTCTTTTTTATCCAGACAATAAAGCGTGTCTTGAACCGTATCCAACGATAGCTCTTTATTTGCCAATTCTTTTTTCATTTCATTCAATAGGTCATTTTCAACAGAGTCTAACAATTCGTAAATGTCAGTAAAGTATTGATAAAAGGTGCTGCGGTTATATCCTGACTTATTCGAAATTTCCTGAATCGAAATTTTCTCAATCGGCTTTTGGCTATATAACTCACAAAAAACTTCTACAAACTTTTGTTTTGTTTTCTCCGTTATTTGGGGTTGCTTTTTCATGTTTCCCTCCTACTAGTGAATAAGAATACCATCCGACAAATCATAAAAAACTGATGGTTGATCAAGGAATAATGAAGATTTATAATCACATCATACAACGCGTTGTCGGATAATCAATAGGGAATATTAATAAGTTGGGGTGGTTTATATGTCAGCAAAACAAGATAGAATTTTAATTTTTGGTGCAGGTGTCATCGGGAGCATGTACGCAATTAAGCTTATTGAAGCAGGGTTTGACGTTAGCCTGTTTGCACATTCGAATAGATATACATCATTAAGAGAAAATGGCCTGCAGTATATAGAAAAAGGTACAGTTAGATCGATACAAGTGAATGTCATGGATACGCTCGAAAATGACGATGTATACGATTTTATTTTCGTTACTGTTCGTTATGATCGGTCCGAATCAGCATTGTTAGCGCTAAAAGATAATCAAAGCAAAATTATAGTTACGATGATTAGTAATTCAATTGGATTTTCTTCGTGGCTGGATATCGTAGGGGATAGACTTTTACCAGCTTTTCCCGGCTTCGGCGGACAGATTAAAGATGGGTTATTACATGCGCGATTTCTACCAAATTTTATAGCGGCAACTGCATTTGGAGAAATTAATGGTGTAGCGACAGAACGCATAGAAAACCTCGCAAAACTATTTAAAACAGCAAAGCTTCCCTACGTTATTAAAAAGGATATGCAAGCGTATCTAATCACACATTCCGTATCAGATATTGCCATGCTGAGTTTTTTGCATTCTGAGAATAAGATTATTGACAAAAAAACAGCCAGAACCAGAAAGACGGCACGCAAAATAACAGTCACTTTAAAAGCGTATCTTAGGGAAATACAAAAAGCGGGCGTTTTAATTGATCCTCCAATACTTAAAATGGTGCTTAAATTTCCAAACTTATTTTTGGATCTCTTCTTTATGACATGGCTACGAACTAAGATGGTTAGGGATATGATGTTGCCGGATTATGCGAATAATGCTAACAATGAGATTGTACAGCTGAGTAATGATTTAATGAAATTTTTAAGTCAACATGATATCAAATCGGAAATACATGTTCCGTAATTTTTTGTTAAAATAGTATGGTATTTTTTAATTTATTTTCATTAAATCCTTCAATCAGGCATTAATCTGAATATGAAAATCTAAATATATAGTTTTTTCGTAGCATCCTTGAATAAACTACCGGGAAATGATAATTGAACAGCGGCAGTCCAAGATTTTATTTATCAAGTCTTGGACTGTCGCTGCTTTATTATCCGGGACAGTCGGCTGATAAACGCATTTCAGTATTCAAAGTTTTACTCACACCTGGGGTGATTCCTATCTTGGTTGTGGTTTTTGCCTGGATGCTGGCTCATAATATTTTGTATACCTATATCTCTCCTTTCCTGGATGATATGGGGCTTGAACCCTATCTCGGACAGGTTCTGCTTGTTTTTGGAATTATGGCACTGGTGGGTATCTGGGTGATTGGGATTTTCATTGATCGTTGGTTGCGTCCGTTGGTTCTCATCAGTCTTACCGGATTTGCTCTGATATCTCTTGTACTAGGACTTTGGAGTGAGCATGGTACTATTATCTTCATTTCTGTTGCGCTGAGGGGGCTGACATTCGGTGGTGCGGCAACATTGTTGCAGACAGCACTTGCTCAGGCTGCGGGGAAGCAAGGGGTGGATATCGTGATGCCAATCAATACAACGGTTTGGAATCTGGCTACCGCCGGCGCCGGGATATTGGGAGGAGTCCTTCTGAATCAATGGGGCACCACCTCCTTTCCTTGGTCACTCCTGCTTCTCTTGCTTCTTGCTCTGTTTGTTGCCTGGTGTGCTAAAAGGCATGGATTTCGTCCATCCCAGATCCGTTAAGTAATCCGATTGCGATCCGTCTGCTATTGACTGTAAATTGTTCTTGCACGATCGTGGCAATCATTCATCGATTTGCACCACTGAAAATCATAAATTACATTAGATCGATATGTGAACCAGGCGGAATCATGAATCTCGTCAGGTTCTTTTTGCATTCTGGCTTTTGTTAAATCAAAGTAGTACAGGTAAACATAAATGTATTATGTAATTAAGTATAAGTATACTTTACATTTGTTAAAAATCAGTTTATAATTTGATTCAAGAGGTGATGGTCATGAAGAAAGATTTCGGTGATTCGATATCCAATAAGGTTTATGAATATCGTGTACTTGCCAGAATGTCTCAGCAAGAATTAGCAGAGAAAGTCGGGGTTTCCAAACAAACCATTTTCGTAATGGAAAAAGGGAATTATGTGCCGACTCTGCTATTGGCTTTTCGAATTGCCGATTTTTTTAATGTTGATGTAAACGATGTTTTTACTTATTTGAAAGGAAATGATCAAAATGAAAATTAAGTCTATTTCTGATATCCATAACGCAATTTTCCACCCTTTAAAGTCCTGGGCTGAGCAATCTACGGGAAATTGGAATATTCTCATTGGAGTAGGTTTTTTACTGCTCATGGGTAGTGCGATTTTTACCTATGTATTTTATAAGAAGATTGGGCAAGACGATGAACGGACAAATAAAATCTTTTTGAAAAGCAGTTACTTTATGCTGTTGACAATTATTCTATGTGACATGATTTTTCCTAAAGAGTATATGTGGAACATCTTTTTCTTGTTCAAATATGCGCTAGCGTTTTTAGCTGGTGGAATTTACATGGCCATCCAGTATAAAAAGGATTTGTCGTAAGGAAGGGTCAGAGCGAGGACCAGCTAAGGATGGGGATTAGACAATGTTGATAAATATGCTAACTAAGTGGTATGGAAGTTCAATAGGTGCAATCGGGTTGTAAAATAAATTGCTAAAATCAAAAATATCCTTTTATGTTCCTTCCCCCCTCTGCTTCTAGCGGCAATGAATACATGTTCTTGTCCTTTGATCGCGACAAGAACATGTATTCATAAATCAAAAAAACCGCGCTCTGCCCCGCCTTTTATGAGACTATTATATCGGTGATTGTATACAAGCCATGTAATGCTTGCTGTTAATAATGCTGAAGAAATCAAGGCTGTAAGAACACTATATGGTTGCCAAATAAGTATCGTTGGCCAATCTAATGCACAGCACATTATACACAGGGCAATCGTAGCCATCAGCAAAATAGCTGTTACGATTATTCGCTTTTTAGTCATTGGCTGCCGCCCATTCATTTTTCTTCTGCGTAATCCTAAGAGAAAGAACAGAACGGCCAATAGGCAAAAAATAATTGTGGTAGACGATAAAATGATGTCCAAAAGCTGTGTGCCGCTTATTTCATATGACTGCGTTAGATTGCCGTCTAATATCTCTTTAACTTTTAGTATCATGCTTCTATTGATATTTGCGCCATTGGTCAGCAAGCAGACGGCTGTTCGTTCATTTGGCAGTATGATCACTTCGGTTCCAAAATTGGGATTTCCCCCGGGGTGCTCTATAATCGTTTGGTTGGCGTTTACCGTCCAGCCCGCCGCATAATACATTTCGTTGACGGCCGGAACAGACATATCACCCTGATGTGATTTTTCGATAACCGTATGGAATATTTCGGGTATGTCCTTCACAATACCCATCTGTATGCCCATCCAACGCGCCATATCTTTTGTACAAGAAATGATGTAGCCTGCGGGTTTATTCCCGGAAAAATCCGGCGCGTTATATGGAGTTGTCATAAAAAAGGAAGAACGGTAGCCCTGTGCCAACTGTCCGGTGGCTTGAGCATCTTCTTTATAAACATACGTCTGGTGAAGACCTAACGGCTGAAATACCTGTTCCCTCATAAAGTCTTCATAGCTTTGTCCCGACACAATCTCAATAACCAAACCCAATACGTCATAATTAACGGTCCCATAGTTGTACTGTTCACCGGGAGGGAACGCCAACTCAACATCTACCAGCATTTCCACAGTCTTTTGCAGCAAATCTGGTGTATTGCCTTGTGGAATATTTTGAGAATGCTTACCATTTGTTAGGCCGCTAGTATGGTGAAGAAAGTTATTGAGTGTAAGGCTTTGCATATCAACAGGTTTTCCTTGATACTTTAACGTAAACCAAGGTAAATATTTTTGGACAGTGTCAGTCATTGACAGCAGCCCTTGTTCCTCCAACAGCAGAATACCCATGCCGGTAAAGGCTTTACTGACCGAGGCCAGTTCATATAGTGTGTTCTCACTTGCAGACAACCCACTTTCACGGTCTGCATACCCGGAAGAAAAGTAGAAAATTTCATCATCAGCTAGTATCGAGATTGACATTCCCGGCACACCTGATATACGACGGGCATCATCCAGCAACGCGTGTATTGCCGCAGATTGCGTATCTGACAACGCCGCATAACTTTGTGTTGCGAATCCTGAGAATACGATAAGTATCGCTATTACACAAACAATAGTCTTTTTCATAAGCTCTCCATTTCGAGTAAATTATGCGAGGATAATATAAACAACCTGTAGTACGCCTTATCCGCCTAATGCGTCGCTCCAATATACTTAATGCTAGACGTTCAATAATTAGATTACAATTGTAAACTTCACAGACCCATGTATATTATTTCTTGTTTCGCAAAAAAGGCCCCTCTGATTACTTAGCGGAAAGGTCAATGGTTTAAATCTTATGTCTACAATTTTTCTGCTTCATCATTACTATTTTATTAGGTATCAGCGTTGGTCTAACGGCAAAAAGAAAGGAGACTAACCAATATGGCTAGTCTCCTTTCTTTTATAAAAATTTCACCCTATAATGATAAAGCTCAGTGCAGGCAAGCTTCATTAATCTTTCCATGTGACCTGCCATCCATATGACTGAAGTTTAAAGTATTTATTAAACTCCGCAACTACGGACTTCGCGTTCTCTTTCGATGTTGCATGAAATATAGTTATATCGACTATATTACAGTCTGAAATTTCCTCCAAACCTTTAAGTCTTGATGCATCTACTCCAATCTGCTTTAGACTCATACAATTTTTGAGTATTGTTAAATCTCCAACCGGATAAGTGAACTGCTTTAATTTCTTCAATTCTCCTATAACCTCTATATGTGATTCATCTATTGCACAGCTATCTGTCTCAAAAACCGTTAGATTCTTTAAAGCTTTTAAGAATGATAAATGTGGTATTGTCACTTGTTTGAGCTCTAGTTTTATTAACTTACTAAGGTTTGAAATATAAAGCAGGTCGCCAACCTCCATTTCTTCTAAGCTTAGTTCCTTCAAATTTTTTATAGTTCCAATTAATCCCCTATCAATTGAGTTCATTCTACATAATCTCAAACTCTTTAATTTCTTTATATCTTTCAGTGTATGTATATCTTTTAATGGAAGTCCTATTAATGTTAGCTTCCTTAACCCATCTAAAGAAACCAAGTACTTCAAATCAGACTCTTTAAAAGCTTCTGATCCTATCACAAGTTCTGCTAAAGAAGTCAACCGTTGAAGTACATCAAAATTAGTAATTTCATCCGCATGTATAATAAGTTCTTTAAGATTAACCATATGGGTTAAAATATCCAAAGATATTGCTCCGTATTTTTGAGCTTGATCAGCTCTAATAAATACCATTCTCTTTTTTTTTAATGTTTTTGAAGATACAAAACCACTTTCAACATCGTCTTTAAAATACTCTTCCCAAAATCCGCTTACAGGGATAAGGCTGTTCTCTTCGATATTCAAATTAGTCAGAGCCAAAATATCATCTAACAAACTTCCACTTTCACGGGATAATATGATTACATCTTCTTCTTCACGAATACCAATACTACTATTTCTGAGACTCGAATCGATAAATTCAAAGAAATGTCCCAAACTTTCTGCAATAACATAGGAAAAATGAGAATTATGATCTATCGTAATAATTTGCCCATAAACGCCCTTTTCTCCGGGGTCTAAATCTATTGCCAAAAATGAGCCACCACCATCTTCAGCAAAAGGAATCCAGCCTTCTCTGTAGTTCCCATCTTTTATTACATCTGATTTGCTGGATATAATATCGTACGCTGATTCCAAAAGGGACTTCCAGTTGCTTACTATCGATTCAATGTTCATCCAACCAAGACCAGCCATTATGCCAAAAATCTGCTCTCCTTCTCCATTAAAATTCATGTATAGCTTTCTGAAATCTTCTGGAAATTTGCAGTTCATCATGCTCTCGAAAAGATTTATTTCTGATTCCTCAACTGCTGGATTCAGTAATTCCTCTACATTTGGTATATGCGATTTTAATGTCTCTATAAGGAAACACTCTTCTTTTTTATTAGCTAATGACATATATTGGCCCCCATTCTACAGAGTCATAATAGTTTCAGTAAACATTCTTGGTTGATCATCAATCATTTTGTTATGATTCATCTTCAACAGTTCTATCAATAATTAATTCTATCTTAAATATGGAGCATCTATCTCCCGATTTAGCAATATCGTATCATGAATTTGTAAATATTGTTGTATTAAGTCATATGAAAAAACCTAAGAGTCATCTTAGAGGTTAATTTTATCTCTATATAAACTTCATTCACAACTAATTTTCACCCTATTTAATGGTACGGTTCAGCGTAACATCTATAGAACGCAGACACCTACACAAACACCTGCACCATTGTCTCCACAAGCCGCGTTGGATACGATTAATGCTTACTACGTTCAGCAAGCTGGCGATGCGCCTGACCACTCAATATTTGACACTACTGGAGTAACAGATGTTACTCCGTCGAACTTAACCTATGTTGATTATGCATTGAGCGTGGACGAGACATCTCCATGGACAGTACTTGAAATTCAAGAGATTGTTAATGAAGTTCATTCAGGACTCGTATTGACAGCGATCGGCACGGGGCTTTCCCATGCCGTTTTGAATTCCATTTTTATTCCCGTTCTTACCTTTGAGCTTAACTTAATGACCTTGCCTGTTTGGGTGTCCTTATTGTTTTTCTAAGTTTTGCTTGCTAAGCGACTCTATTCAGCATCATTCTGCTCTTCCAGCCATCTCAAAATCGCTTGGTTTGTTTCTTCCGGCTTTTCTTGCTGGATCCAATGACCGCAATCCAGATTGACCACTTCTGCATTAGGCACGAACTTTGTCAGGTTTTCAGACCTCTGGACCGTATCCCGGTCACCATAGATCATGAGGGTCGGCTGTACCATGAAAATGAAGGGGGTTGCGATTTTGGATGAGCTGTTTCATCCCTTCTTCATTTAGCGATTTGATTTATGCCTCGCATTTAAAACGTTCTGACTTTTGATGAGAATGAAACCCTAATTGATTGAGAAATACAGTAGCTCCTCTCTCCTATAGATCAGGGAAACAATAGACCCAGATTTATGCAGTACCAAAAATCCTTTTAACCATTCTTTTGTTATTTATATTTCCTTATTCTGTAATATATTTTTTGCAATGTTGAAATTTTAGCCCTTCTTCAGATGAAGCGATCAATATTCCAAGCCTTCTTAATCGTGTTTCTTCTTTCTTAGCGCTCATTACCCACCAGATTGAATCTCTTTTATAGGATGGTGATAAATTAGTGAAGAATAGCCAGGCTGTTTGATTTGCCTTGATTTGTTCTTCATATTCTTTAGCAAGTTCCACGTTTCTTTGTTCAGAGGAATAGCCTTGTGCATCGGTTCTGTTGTTAAAGACGTGCATTCCTTCTGGTCTCATCTTTCCAAACTGTATTAGTGCTTTTACCTTCTTTACGTTCACAGCACTCCATACACTATTTACTTTGCGCGGAGTAAAGCGAATCTTATAGCTTTGTTTATCAATGGTTTTTCGTATACCGTCAATCCACCCAAAACAAAGAGCGGCATCTACTGATGCAGACCAAGTAAGGCTTGCACGACCTGTACTTATCCCAAAATAGCCCACCCAAATTTCACTAGCTTCAGCATGATGTTCTTCTAACCAATCGTTAAACTCTTCTTGGTTGTTGAAAAAAACTACATCTCCCATTGTTCCAGCCATTTTAAAATCGCTTGGTTTGTTTCTTCCGGCTTTTCTTCCTGGATCCAATGACCGCAATCCAGATTGACCACTTCCACATTGGGCACGAACTTTGTCAGGTTTTCAGACTTCGCAACCACATCCCGGTCGCCGTAGATCATGAGGGTCGGCTGCTGGATGATTGGGTTCACTTTCGCCAATAAGCGCCAGTTGCGGTCAAGGTTCCTGTACCAATTTATGCTGCCCGTGAACCCTGATGTTTCAAAAGCGGAGACGTAAACGGCCAGCTCGCTTTCGCTCAATACGGGCTCACCGAGCGGTGTTTCTGCTCTGGCGAGATTGATCAACGCCATACCTGGCTCAGGTGCTCTGAGAGGCTCGTTCTTCCGGTACAGGTTGCAAAGGAACCTGTATGTATTGTCTTCGAATACGGCGTCCGCGACGCCTGGCTGTCGATTGAAGTGGACGAAATAGAAATCGCCGCCAAGTATTTCTTCCATGAACTCGATCCAGGGTTTTTCTCCGCGCTCTTGGTAAGGCAAGCTCAGATTTATCACTTTATTGACGCGGTTTGGATGCAACAAGGTCAGTCCCCAAACGACGAATGCACCCCAGTCATGACCGACAAAGGTAGCGTCCTCGTATCCATAGTGATCGAGAAGCGCGATGAGATCACCCGACAAGTGTTCAATGTCATAGTCTGTTACTTCGGTCGGACGGGATGAGTTGCCGTAACCCCGCTGGTTGGGGACGATGACATGGTAGCCCGCTGCGGCAAGTGCGTCCATCTGATGGCGCCAAGAAAAGGCATGCTCTGGCCAGCCGTGGCAGAGTACAATAGGTTTTCCTGCGTTTACTCGGCCTGCTTCAAACACTTCGAGTTCCACACCGTTGGCTGAAATAAGGGTGGGCTTGGGAAAATCGGTTGGATTAAACATCGAATTAAAACCTCCTTCTTGTGATACTTGTAGTATAATGAATAAAAGGTGACATCTAGGTGTCACCTTTCTGAAATCATGTAAAAAAAGAGGGCAATTATGGACAAAGTGGAGAGACTCATTTCGATTATCATGATATTGCTGAAAAAAGAGGTTGTTTCTACAACGGAATTCTCACAACTATTCAATGTCTCCAAAAGAACGATCCTTCGCGATATGGAAACATTGAGCTTATCGAACATCCCGATCTACTCTGTCAATGGGGTCAAAGGGGGCTACGGCATAATGGATGAATACAAGGTTGATAAACGCCTTTTAAGCAGCTCCGATTTACAGAATATATTAACTGCGCTCGGCGGATTGGAACAAATCCTCCGTACTGAAGAAGTTGAAAGAACGATAAAAAAAATAGAGGCAATGGTTAGTCCATTGTCTCTAAATCGTTCCATTCAACTGTCGTTTTATGATTGGGAAGGTCGGTCCGAGATTCTTGAAACCTTAAAGACATATCAAGAATCCATTTCAAAAAAGAGGCTGGTTTCGTTTGATTATACAGATAAGGACGGGGCTGTAACGAATAGAATGGTCGAGCCCTATGAGCTGCATTTTAGCGAATCGAGTTGGTACTTGAAAGGATTCTGTTTACATCGACAGGGATATCGAACTTTCAAGTTATCTCGGATCGATCATATTACTATGGATGAACGCGCGTTTCATCCTAGAGACGATTGGTCAGAGCAAGTACACGAAGCAAATTATCTACCTGAATTCGTCACGATTAAGGCCTGGATATCGCCTAGCATAAAAGATCAAATCATCGAAAGGTATGGTCGAAGAAGTATTGAAGACCATAATTCTGGATTTTTATTAGCAACCATTTATGTCCCACAAAATCGTATGGGATTTCAACTTTTAGCAAGCTTCGGCACTCATCTAAAAGTTGTAGAGCCCAAAACCTATGTTGAAGACTTTCGAAATTATTTATATCAAATGATGGAGAACTATTCCTGATATATTTAGCATTAAAGCTTCAACCTTCAACTCAACTTTTCACCCTATTTATGGTACGGTTCAGCCCGATTTGTCTTCACCGTGTGATACATCTGTTCCAAGATTTCAGCCACGTTTAGATTCTATTGTGATTGTGCGCCTGAGTCTGAACCAGCTGATCTTCTCAACTGCTGTGTTGCGGTCCCCATCTGCAGTTTCCGGGCAATCTGCTTGTTGCGCATTCCTCTGATACCTTCAATAGTCCTCCTTGCTTCATTTAGAGTTATATATACTGGTTCTCTCAAATTAATCACGTAATCTAGTGCTCCGAATAATAAAAAAAGCCCGCAAGCTAGTTACCTGCGGCTGTGAATTTAGGATATGTTGTTATTTATTATTATCTCTCCCCTCTGCAACAAGCCTTAGCCCACTTTCATGGAGTTAGTTGCTTGTGGAAGCTACACCAAAGGCTATACGCGTTGAATCGTGGCTATCATGACACCGGCAAATCCAATGCCTAACTGCACCAGTATTTCCGTGCGCCTAGGAGGACACGCTATGCGATTTTCAAGTGGCAATCGCCTCCTTCTGTTCCTTAGCTTTTGGGAATCCTTGATCCACACCTTGTTCTCTACGATTATCACGCAAGAGCTCGTACGTCACATACACCGGTCGCCCTGTTCGTGGTTCCAGCATAATCTCGGCATCAATGGCAAATACCTCACGCAGCGTCCGTACCGTCATTACACGCTCTGGCGAACCATGCTCCACCACCTGACCCTCACGAATCGCCACCATATAGTCGGAGAAGCGTGCTGCCAGATTCAGGTCATGCAGCACCATCACAATCGTCACCTGTTGACTGCGATTTAGTTCATAGAGCAGTTCCAGCACTTCAAGCTGATGCGCCAGGTCCAGATAGGTTGTGGGTTCATCCAGCAGGATCAGATCGGTTTGCTGGGCGAGCGCCATCGCAATCCATACGCGCTGACGCTGACCGCCAGATAGCGTATCGACCTCACGATGCTCAAATGCTGTAAGCTGTGTAACCGATAGAGCCCAGACTACTACTTGCTTATCCTCTTTGGAGAGCTTGCCGAAGCCCCGTTGATGAGGAAAACGCCCATAGGCGATTAATTGACCGACCGTCAAACCGCTCGGTGCGGTTGGCGTCTGCGGCAGAATTGCCATCTGTTTGGCCACTTCCTTGGTGGACAGCGTACGGATATCGGCGCCATTCAGATAAACCGTACCATTATTCGTCTTGAGCAACCGACCGACTGCCTTTAGTACGGTTGATTTGCCGCATCCATTGGGACCAATAATCGAGGTAATCTGTCCACGCGGAATCTGCAAGTCCAGTTCTTGTACGATAAGCGTGTCATTATAGGCAATATCGATTTGTTGCGCTGTAATACTTTCCATGACGTCCTCCTAATTGGCCTTCGATAGTAAATAAAGAAAGTACGGAACACTGATGACCGTAATGACAATTCCCGTCGGCACATCTCCCCCCAAGCTAACCGTGCGCGTAATCGTGTCAGCCAGCACCACGACTAATCCTCCGGTCAGGCTGGCAGCCGGAACGAGCAATTTGTGATCGGGCCCGACCAGTTTTCTTGCCACATGCGGAGCGATCAAGCCAACGAAAAAGAAGCTTCCGCCCACGGCCACACTGCCAGAGGATAAAGCAACCGCAGCGATCGACAACCCCAAAAACTGCCGCTTCACGGCAAGACCCAGCCCTTCTGCCGTCTGATTGCCCAGATGGAGGGTGTTGAGTATGCGAGACTTGTAGAAAATATAGCCGAGTAAAATCAAGACCCATGGTGCCAGCACGGAAATATAACGCCAATCAGCGCCCCATAAGCTTCCCGCCAGCCAATGCAGCATGAAATCCATCTGCGAATCATTCAGCTTGAGAGTCAGGAAGGTGGTCAGCGCTTCATACCCGCTTCCGAGTGCGACCCCGGTTAAGATCAAACCGATTGGCGAAATATCTCGCCCACGGCGATACGATAATAAGAAGATCAATCCCGCCGCCAATAATCCGCCAACAAAGGCCAGTAGTGGTAGGGCAATAAAGGAGCCCTTTCCTGTCGATGCGATGAATACGACGAAGAACAGGACAAACAAACCCGATCCCGAACTAATCCCCAGCGTCCCTGGACTAGCCATGTCATTACGCAGCAAACTCTGCATCACGACCCCAGCCGCTCCCATTCCCAGACCTACCAAGATCGACAGTGTGATTCGTGGCAGGCGAAAATCGAACACGATCAGATTTTGCTTATCTGTACCGTTTCCGAGGAGAACATTCAGCACTTCTAGCGGTGAAAGATTCATTTTGCCAGAATTCATGCTAATGACAGCAAACATAAGGATGAGCACCATAAGCACTATATTGACGATAATGCCCCTTTGCACCGTATAACGCTGCTTGATCATTCAGATTCCCTCCTTTGCTTGCGAGCCAGGAAGAGAAAGTACGGCACACCAATGATAGAAAATATAATACCAATCGGTGTTTCGAACGGCTTATTGATCAAGCGGCCAGCCAGATCGGCCGACACGGTCAGCAACGCACCATATAGTGCAACTGCCGGAATAATGTAACGATAGTCGACACCGACCATGTATCGCACAATATGTGGGGTAATCAGACCAACAAACCCGATCGGACCAACTAAGACAACAGCTAATCCAGTCAGCACGAGCACGATAATCGTCGATAAACCTTTGACCAGTCCGCTACGAATACCGAGTCCACTTGCCACATCATCCCCCAAACTGAGCAGTGTAACAGAAGGAGATAGCGCCAGCGCCAGCAGTACACCACCAACAAATAGCGGTGAGATGATCAGCAATTCCCCCCACTTGACCCCCGCTGTACTGCCTGCCGTCCAGAATGCTAATGCTCGACCCAGATTATAATTGATCGCTAAATACTGACTGAGCGCGCCAAATAGCATAGAGATGGACAGTCCTGCCAGTACCAGCCGCTGAGGCGTCATCCCGCGCTTGCCCAGTGACGCGATGAAGTAAGTGATCCCGGTCGCGAGTGCTGCTCCCAGACAAGCAAACAGCATCATATGCCCATACGAATAACCCGGCAGAAAGGCCAGGCAAAGAGCAATCGCGAATGCTGCACCAGAGCTGATGCCCATCAGCCCGGAGTCAGCCAGCGGATTTCGCGTCGTTCCCTGCATAATAGCCCCACATACCGCAAGGCTGCATCCGACGATCAGATCGGCTACGGTACGCGGAAGACGTAGGGTTTGTATAATTTGATGCTCAGTGAGCGTTGGATCAAATCGGAAAATAGCCTCCCATGCAGTCGCTAACCTCATGTCGGCGGCGCCGAAGCTAATCGACGCCGCCGACATGAGAACCGTTAATCCAAGCCCTACCACCATGTACATGGTGAAATTCACCGCCCCACGGCGTTTTTGTTCAGGCTTGTTTTTCATTACGCTTTCCTTTCCTTACCTACTGATAGTCATATTTACAAATTGGAGTACTTCTTTTTACCTCGTCAAAATCCTTATCTAGCCATAGCCAGCAATTGATTTACAATATGATCAATCAATGCACTGGAAGTCATTATATCCGTGGACCAAGATAGCGATGTACCCACCGATATGATCCGATTATGTTGCACAGCAGGTAGCGATTTCCAGACAGCATTATCAGTAGGGACTTCCGTATCTCCTATAGCGATTAGATAATCCCCTATGTAAGCAGCCAAGACCTCCATAGAGATATCTCCCCAATATTTATCTGTGTCAATAATATCAGTTTGAACTTTTGAAGGTGCCTTCATTTTAAGTCCATTATAAACAAGCTCGCCAACCGCATGCTTGGCTCCAGCGATGTAGTTACTTTTATCACTGAATTCCCCCATAGTAATCGTCACGTCTGAAAGACCTGCATTCTGAAGGGCTAGCTTCGCTTCTTCGATTTTTCCGGCATAAGCACTCAGAACAGCCTTAGCCTCTTCCTGCTTGTTCAAAACATCACCAATAAAATGTATCCGCTCTTCTGTAGTCATATCACCATAAGGGACATAAATTGTCGGGGCAATTTTGGATAAATCTTCATAATTTTCATCGCCCCATGCTAAAATGATCAGATCAGGCTCAAGAGTCATGACATCTTCCGGCTCCATAGCTATTTTAATAGAGTCTGTAATCTGGTTAGCAAAAACAGCCTCTTTCCCGTCCCTTGCCGCTCTCGCCACCCCTAAAGGAGTTACACCTAGGGCCACTACATCACCAACCAAATAATCGACTACAACACGCTGAGGGTTGTTCGGTACCTTAACGTCGCCCTTTACTGTGGATATCGTTCTCGTCTGCGAGACTGCTTCTGAAGCATTCGTCTCCGATACTTCCGGTTGTGTCGTCTGTTGTGTCTGCGCAGGGTTTGAATTCACCGTTCCCCCGTTATTCGATGGCGTTCCCGACGCACATGCCGACAATAACAGCATCAAGCTCATCGTCGCCGCCAAGATCATTTCTTTACTTCTTACTTTTCCAAACATGGTTGATTCCCCTTCTCTATAAGACTGGACTAGACCCGCTAGTTCCCTCTCATAGTAAAGAAAATGAGAATCATTATCAATACCATCAACCTGCATAGATAGTGCGTTTATTTTCCGATAATCACTTGGTGTCATCTTGTAATACTTCTTAAACATCCGAAACAGATTTTTCTCATCTGCAAAACCAGATCCTGTTGCGATCTCTTTAATGGTTGCTTCTGTATGTTTCAAGTCATGGCAGGCAGCTTCAATCCTTCTCTGAATGAGGTACTCCTGTAAGCTCATGCCTTCCTTTTTTTTGAACAGCCGCGTCAATTGCCCGCCACTGATCCCAAACATATCAGCAATTTCTTGGAACATAATCGGCTGCATGTAATGTTTATCGAGATATATCTTGGCAGAACAGGCTGGATCTGGCTGGAGATACCGAATTTCACCACTCTCAAAATCTCTGTACACCCCATGTATCAATTGATATAGAAAACTTTTGGCCTGCAGCTGATCCATCGCTTTGCCGCGGTTCCAGCCAGTCATCATCTGTTGAAACCAATCGAGTAACAAGATAGGATTGCTTGGTGTATAACCATACTGTTGAACAAATGGATTTACTTCCTCCAGTAATTGCTGCAGGTGCCTCTTGAAAAAAAGAGGTAATTCTGCTTTATAAAACACCATAAAGGTCTTCACATTCTCCCCTTTAGGCGAAATACTGAGCAGGCTCCCCTTCCCTCCGTGAACTAAACCAAAGCGTTCCATTCCAAATGTGGTTTCATTCATTTGAATTTGTGCTTCTCCTCCACATGCATAGATAAACATGCTACTAGGCATTTTATACTGCTCCAACGGGTATTGGGACGCTACATTCTGAAAACGTACATCTATTAATGTAATGATCGAACGTGTCCAAATGTGGGCCATCGTATCGATCATCTCTGGTGTAAATACCTGGCTTGCTGCTGCTTCGTCTTGCATCTATCTGCGCTCCCTCATCTCACCTTTTGCAATTTATATATCACCTATCAATTGATATTGATTATCAATATCATAATTCATGAGGTAAGTATATCATCATTAAGTGACATTGGGGACAAGTTCTTGCCCTGAGCAAAAGACAAGCACTTGTACCGATAAAAAAAACCGCGCACAGCGCGGCTTCCAGTGAGACTATGTTCTTGTCCTCTGAGCGAAGAATCGTTTCTATACTCTCAGTAGAAGATATTATTTACAGCTAAATATTCCGAAGCAGTGAAGGATCAAGTTCCTCTCTCCCTAAGTAGCCGCTGCAGATAACGGGACGGTTAATGATTTCATACATTTTTTTAAGATCCGAAATGTACTCTTGGCTCCAAGTTTCAAAAGAATCGAATTCCGCCTTAGAAATTTGATGGTACTCCGGGGAGTCGGTTACCCCCGTAAGGACCTCATATGCATAAATATTATCGCCAAACTTTCCTACTGATTGGTATCTTCCTGTTTTCAGGCAGATATAATCGGTATATTTCACGGTCATCCCTCATCCTGTCATTGATTTCCTCAAGTCCATTAATTTAATCTTGTATAAATCTAACTCCGCAGCAACTCGTCCCGCGCTTCCGTCAGTGCGAACCCCAGCAGATTTCTGCCCCGCCATTTCATGGGATTCTCCGCATCCGGATTGGACTGGCCCATGCCGATCCCCCAAATACGGTCCCGCGGGCTAGCCTCGACGAGGATGCGGTTCTTCGTCGAGTTAAGATAATCGTTAAGCTTCGGATTCTGCGAAAATTTGGCCAAGCTGGCTCTTTTGACGATGCTGTAACATTCCTTATCCCAAATATCTTTGTCAAAGTTTTGGACCGCACGTCCAAAAGCCTTCATCTCCTTTGGATGCTTAGCTTTAAGGATGGACTCCAGCATTTCGTCATCGCCGAACAACCTTGCCTTCTCGGCCATCATAAACTGCTCGGCGCATGAGTACTGCGTTCCCTCTAACGTGAACGGGCACAGCCACCATTGGCTGAAGCAGCTTTTATCAACGCTCCCGTCCTTAGGCGGTGTATGTCCCCAAAAAAACACGAATTTGAACTTTTTTCCTTCGTTATATGCTTTTCTTAACTCATCGATATTGTAAATCATCGTTAACCCTCCAAATTTCTCCGATATAAGCGGGATGGTCTATGCCCCGCATTTTCGGTATAATGATCGGTCTCCACTACAAGATCGGCTACTTTACGCCGGAAGGCCGCCTTCAACAGCTCTTTATCCATAATTACCTCATAAACCTGCTGCAGTTCCGTCAAGGTAAAAAGCTTCGGCATCAAGTGCAGTGCAATATCGGTGTAATTCACTTTTCCCCGTAACCGATCAATAGCGCATGCTATGATCTTCGCATGGTCGAAGGCCAATCCGTCATTCGATACGATCTCATAATCCGTGCCAGTCGATGTAGTCTTCGCTGTCATAGTCCTCGCCACGACCGCCGAAAGTTCTTCTTCTTCACTGCTTAGTTTGAGTTCGTACTCCAGCGTCTTGATGTATCCGTCCACAATCAGTTCTTTTTGCTCCCGCAGCGGCCGATAGGATACCTTGAACCAGGCGGCGTCTGCTGCATCATCTCCTGCCTTTAACTCCAACTTGTCGCTGTTAATCAGAGCCATATAGCTGCAGCTTATTACCCAGGTTCGTGGGTCGCGCCCGATATCACTGAACGTATACAGCTGCTCCAGATAAACGTCTTCTACGCCGGTTTCCTCGCATAGTTCCCTTACTGCTGCCTGCTCAGTTGTCTCATTCGGCCGGACAAAACCGCCAGGCAGCGCCCATTTGCTCAGGAAGGGGTGAGCCCCCCGGCGAATTAGTAGGACGCGTAGCTCTTTTTCTGGTAGTTTGCGATAACTGTCAGCCTCGTCTTCCGTCACAGTGAAGATAACCATATCCGTTGTCACTGAAGGACGCTCGTAATCGCCTGCCTTGTATTGCTTCAAAAATTCAGATTCCGTAAGTCCATCCTTATCCAACAAATCCAAGTGGGTATGCCTCCTTTATATTTGATTTAATCGTTCAGCTCTCCGAAATAGTTCCCGTAGGGCTCGAACTTTGCCAACACTTCATCTACCTTGCGTATACGTTCCTCCAGGCTCCCCCGCAGCGTAATATAGGGGATCCGCCGCTCCTTCAAATCCGCGATAATCTGTTTATGAAAGACATGCCGCTTCTGATCCCCGCTGCGGTCCCACGTATCGTCGTAAGGAATATCGTCAGCGCATAAGAAGAACAGATCATAACGTTGCGCGTTCTCCAGAGCGATCCGGGTTAACAGCTCGGGGGCCCGGCCGTGGTAATCTAGGGCGAACATATACGTCGTGATCGCATTGGTATCGACGAACAGAACCCGGTTCGCCGCAAGCATTGCCTGTTCTTCGCGCTCGATATGACCCACCGCGATTTCATCGAACGCTTCCAAGCCGATTCGGCGGTCCACCTGATGTTCGGTCCAATAATCGCGTCCGTATTCGCTTGCGAACGTTGTGCAATATCGCTGTGCCAGTGCTTCGGTGATCGTCGACTTACCCGTTGACATCGCTCCAACGAATACCAATTTCGTGATCAAATCCCGGTACACGATATCACTTACGAACTCCCTGTACTGATATGGATTGGAACGGACCATCGTCGCTGAGATCGGGACCCGCTCTCGGGCTTCATCCACCCGCCGGTCTATTGCACCCAAAGCGAGACTCATATGTTTGCCGTAGAATTCGCTCGAGTAAAAATGCGTTACTTGCTCTCCGTTCAGCAAACCGAGTATATACTGTTCTTCCCGAACCTCATGCTCCCTGTCATCCGAATATCCATCCGGACCATCCCAAGCTTCGATTACCCGGACTTCCGGATAGAGCCTGCGAATCCAATTTGCCCGGACATGAAGCGGGATCGGAGTGACTGTCGTTTCGTAAATGACTAGGATCAATTCATCGACCTCTTGTAGCGCCGTTTCAATCATGAACTGATGGCCTTTATGCAGCGGGGCAAACTTCCCCAGTGTTAGTCCAAGCGTGTTCATGCCGCCACCTCCTTCGCCCCTTTATTCCAAATATAGTACCCGTAAACTGCGTTGACCAGATACGCGCTCCACATCACGATCATCAGTAGGCCTTCCCCGCTGCCCTCCAGCATGCGAATCGCCCACAGCAGCACCGTAAAGAGATTTAGCACGATATAGACCAGCCATTGTTCCTTGAATCTTCTAACCATTAAGAAGGTCGCTACAACAGACAGCACCGTTGTAGTGGCATCAATGTAAGGCGAATTCTGTCCCGGAATGAACGAAAGCCCAAATCCGAGCACTAAACAGCCGATTACACAGACCATCCCAACGAGGAGCAGTCTTCTAAGATCCATCTGCCGCATGGTCAGTCTACCGTCTTTTTGGCGATTATTTTTCCACATGTAGAAGCCAATGACATTCATTGGAACAAAGAATAGCAGATTCAGCATAACCTCTCCAAACAAACCGTTAATATAGGCCAAATAAGCATAACCGATGGTATTGTACATGCCGAAAACATAGCTCATCAGGTTGCCCTTCGCTGCAAGCACCACGCATAACACCCCAGTAATAAATACCGTGAATCCGAATAAAGAGTCCTTTGTAATCACTGTAAACCCGACAGCGATTGAGGTAAATAGTATCAACCACGTAATTTCGAACAGATTCCAGTTAGCCGCTACCTTTTTCATCTTACATCCCTCCGCTTTTTCCACTCATTCATAGAGCGAAAAAAATTAGTTGTACTTAGTATCATTTTGTTATTAACATATTGTTACTATCAAAAATAACAGAAAATTCTGCGAAGGGCAAGCAAATTCTTCCTATTTCCATAGACAGGTACTTATTTAAGGCTTCTCAACAGAACTAACTTTAAATTTGTAAAAATAAAAAGAAACCCCTATTAAAAGGGATTTCCTCTAATCTTGTTCAACTAACGTACCAATAGGTGGACTGTTTTTTTAAGGTTTACTATTCCGTCTTTCTACTCAAATAAATAATCACCCTCTTTTTCTAAGAGAACAGGTAAATACTGAGTTACCATTTCAGTAAACACGAAATCATCCCCACAATTAAATTGTGCACTTCATTACATAAACCCGTCTTCGGGTTCACCAACATCAAATCCTAATACTTTTGTCGCCTCCAATTTAAATCTCTCTATCCAAGAACTCCAATCACTATTACTCATCTGTGCATAAAATGATAAACCACTTGGCTCCACTGAAGCCACAATAAAAACATCATCATCTTCCTGCCCGAACCAATAGGGAATTCCATTTTTATATATCGTCATAACTTATAAGAGTCAGTAGCTCCGATAGAATAACTCTAAGCTCAAGCTCCGTTTGCTCTGACTTCACGGCTTTTTCCAGCTTTGCACGGCTTCCGAATATCCGGTATAGAACCTGCTCCCGTTCATATATTTCTTTAGGCGACAGCTCTTGAAGCAGCGCTTCTGCAAGCTCGACCCGATCGATCACGAAGTTTTTGACAGATCTTGCTTCCTCATTTCCTGCTAGCAGAATGTCGACTAGAACTGGCATAAGCTCAGCCTCCACACCGTGCGTATCAATAAAGGTCTCCGCATAACTATCCTGTATCATTTGGTGCTCCGAATCTACCATCTCCATATAACGAGAGACGAGTGAGAAATATTCCTTGCTATATAATCCTAATCCGAGTACAGCATAGGTACCAGGCATGACCGACTTTTCACCCGGTTCCGTGTCCTTGTACCACGCATAGGGCTCCATTGCGATATCCGCATACGCAGCCAGCTTAGGAAAAAGAGACGGATAGGCTAGTGCACCAGCAAAAAACTGATGAAGACCTGATTTAGCCATTTTTTTTAGAGGAAGATAGTTCCTTTGTTTGCTTTTCAGCTTCAGGTGATATTCCTTCGGGAATCCCTGCTGCAGCAATTGGGTAATGTGATCCAATGCTTCTCCATAAGCTGCTTCCTCCTCGTTCAAAATCCGGACTTCAATGCTCTGTGTTACATCATTATTATCAACTTCAACACGGGTCCCTTTATATACTGGAGTGAATTTCCCGCTTCCCCCCAGGATATACTCCGCTGCGTGTTTTGAACCAAGTTGGACAGCTAGTTTCAAATATTGTTCCCGGATGTCCGGTTTCGTTTTTCCAATTTGCAGAGCGGCATATACAAAAAAGGAAAGTTGATCTGCATTCGGATCCATAAGCGCCATATCCTCTTTAGGTATCCAATCCATTCTAAAGCTGCCTGTACGCACAAAATAGCGTGGAAGAAAAATATTTTGAATCCAATTATCCATAGCCAAAGTATACTGGCCAGTCCATTCGTCTAAGCGTCGCCTATTACTTCTGAGCTTGTCGGATAAATGCTCAATTAATGGGCCAACCGCATTTTCTTCTTGCTTCATAAGATCAGGGTTCATCAAGTGATGAGAAAAGAAAAACTGGTCATCAACACTCGGCAATACGGGAAGATCAGACATGATTTTGGATGTTATAAACTTCTGTAATGATTTGCGGAGTTCGTTCAGCTTCTCTTCGTTAACCAGATGCACGCAAAGTGTTAAGTCTTCGTCCTCCATTTCAAAGGAAAGTACGATCTGGAATCGGTAATCAAAAAAACGAGGACCTAACTTCTCTGATAAAAAAAGCTCCTCCACTCTCTTGCATAATGCCGGGTAAAGTTCAGATCTAATTAATTCATCCGTGAGTTCGGCGATATAAGGACCTGCTTCGATTTCATAAGAGCTGTCCGTCCAATCGAACGGTTCTTCAACATCAATATGTATTTTTCCGTCACGCCAAGCTACCTGAAGATAATCCTTTATCCCTGCCTGGAGCGGACGATTTTCTATGAATTCATTTATTCTTATAGTCTCTTTGTTGTATATGGTTATCATCTCGCTCCACACATCGTCTAAAAACCTCTGTACTGCTGCGTTCATTCCCATTCCTCCTCATAGTTAGTGCTAATAGAACCTAGTACTCCTCATGCAGATTGAAGACGGAGCAGCAGTTGATCAACCAGATCTGTCTCTCGCAGCTGGTTGATCCAGCGCTGAGGGATATGCTCATACCCATATCGGATTCCGGCAAGTCCACCTGTGATACAGGCTGTTGTATCCGTGTCGTTGCCTAAGGCAACTGCTCGTTTGACGGCATCTTCGTAGGAAGTGCAGGTTTGGAGGATCATACACGCACTGAACAAGGAATCCACAACATAACCAGATCCTTCGCCATAGAATACTTTATCTGGATGAATGTTCTCTTCGAGCTCCCGTTCATGCTCAGGCATCTGCTGGTAGATCGTTCGAAGCTTGCTAAGAGCAGTTCGGTAGCACAGATTGAAGTCTTGCTCTTGCAACAGTTCACGTGCAATTAACACATAGAAGGCACAACATACCTGATTACAGATATGTGCATGAGTTACAAGGCATTGAGTATGTGCATCCTGAACGAGTTGTTTATCTGTTCCTTTGTGCCACAAGGCAAGTGGTAGCACACGCATTAGCGCCCCATTCCCTTTCCCATCAGGAACTGTATTGCCACTCTCGTAAGGGGACATTCCTTGGTAATAAGTAGACAACGTACGACTGGTTTGTATTCCAACATCAAAAACTTGTTGGGCTACTGCCCATCTACCTTCATGATACCAGTCGACCAATTTGTCAGCAAAATCAGTTAGCTCCAGTGTACCTTTATCGATCAGACTCTCCAGCAGACATAGTGCCTGCGCACCATCATCCGACCAGGTGCCGGCTGGAACATCTCGGTAGGTGGGCTGAAAGCCCACAGGAGGAGTAAACTCAATCTGCTCCAGAGGTGGGAGCTGCTCCGCTGATCTGAATTCATAGGGGACACCAAGAGCATCTCCAATCAATAAGCCGTAAAGCCCACCCTTAATCTTATCCCACATGTTGTATTCTCCTTATCACTAGATATAATTTGGATCAAGCTGTCTACAAATATATAAGCCTACCCTATCAATATTTAAACTGTTTTGCATCATGTAAATAAAAATTGAAGAAATAAGCTTCCAATGAACAATACGATAGTAATCTAAGCCCTTTTTGAAATCAATAATATATAACAAAAGATGAGGCTGTTTTTAAAATCAACAACCTCATCTTTTTTATGAATACTTCCCGAATAATTACGTGTCTCTACTTAAATAACCAATCAACTTTTTCTGCGTATTCGCAGTTTATTTTAGTCCCTATAATTAGCTAGGATGAAGTGCCCGGGCCATCGCATCCATATAGCCCTGAACAGCGCGCTGACTCACTTCTGTTTCTGGAGCGAAAATTTCGAAAAGGTGAAAACAACCGGGATACAGGTGGAATTCAACATCTACACCTGCTTGTGCAAGTCGTGCCACATACTCCATTGTCTCGTCTCGGAATAGATCGAGCTGACCTATACAAGTATAGGCTGGCGGCAAACCTGCCAAGTTCTCCGCTCTCGAGGGTACTGCATAAGTAGATTCTCCTCTGACATCGCTCTCCTCGCCCAGGTACATGTTCCAAGCTGCTATGTTGTCTGTTCGTTTCCAGATTGCGCCTGCTTCCGTAATCTCATGACTGGACGGTGTGATGTTACGGTTGTCAAGCATCGGGTATAATGGCATTTGGAAAATAAGAGACGGTCCTCCTTTATCACGCGCCATCAGCGCGAGTGCTGCTGTCAGTCCGCCGCCACCGCTAGCACCGGCAATTGCAACCCGATCCACATCAATGCCAAGCAAGGCTGCCTCCTCCGTCATCCATACCAATCCAGCATAACAATCTTCGATCGCCGCCGGATAAGGGTGCTCGGGAGCAAGCCTATAATCAACCGATACGACTATACATTCAGCTGTCTGAACAAAACGTTCGCATAATTCGTCGTCCATATCCGGATGTCCTAACACGTATCCGCCCCCGTGAATCCATAGCATGGCAGGTAACAAGTCATTCGTTCGCCCGGCAGGCTCATAAATTTTCACCAGCATCTCGCCTCCATCCCTCGGGATTTTGCGCCTGGTTGTGTTTACATGCTCTGATCCTTCCACGGATGCAGCTGACACTAAGCTCCTGCTCCACTCTAAATTCTTCTCCAATTCAAACCCAGGAAATTGTGAATAAACCTCTCTTAATTCTGGTAGTATACGTGGTTCAACACTCATAATAATCCCTCCAAATAAAATAATGAATTCGTTCGTTTACGTCTTATTCATAGATAATCCTTATCCCATTTGAGCTTCCCACTTGGCAATTTCCTCTCGTACTCGCGGCGCAACCTCTGTACCGAGCAGTTCTATAGCCCGCATAACCAACTCATGCGGCATCGTACTTAAGGGAACATACATCATGAATCGTGTAATCCCTACATGCTTACGCAGATGGATTATTTTTTGGGCGACTGTTTCCGGATCCCCTACATACAACGCACCATCAAAGCGTTGGGCAGCATCATAGCTGGAACGATCGTAGTACGCCCACCCCCGTTCTTTGCCGAGCTTATTCATACCGTACTGGGCAGACGGAAAAAAGAGTTCTGCTGCCTGTTCCGTATCTTCTGCAACAAATCCGATGGAATGTGAACCTACCTGAAGCCGTGATACATCATGTCCGGCATGAGCTGCCGCCTTTTTATACAGTTGTACAAGCGGAGCAAAATTGGTTGGGTTTCCACCGATAATCGCCAGGACTAATGGCAGGCCCAGAAGTCCTGCACGCACGGCAGACTCCTGGGTACCGCCACTACCAATCCATACGGGTAAAGAGTGCTGAACAGGGCGCGGGTATACACCCAGATTATTTATCGCTGATCGATGTCCTCCACTCCATGTAACTTTCTCAGATTCCCGTATTTTCAGAAGCAGCTCGATGTTTTCATTAAATAAATCCTCATAGTCATGCAAGTCATACCCAAAAAGCGGAAAGGATTCAACAAAGGAACCCCGGCCCGCTATAATCTCGGCACGTCCATTGGATAAGCCGTCAAGCGTGGCAAAATCCTGAAACACACGGACAGGATCAGCTGATGAAAGAACCGTCACAGCACTCGTCAATCGAATCCGCTTTGTTAGGGGGGCTGCAGCAGACAACACCACTGCGGGTGATGAAGCTGCATAATCTTCACGATGATGCTCACCTATGCCAAACACATCAAGTCCTACCTGATCCGCAAGGACGATTTCTTCGACGACTTCTCGTAATCGCTGTGCGTGACTCATCACAACTCCGGTCTCAGTATCAGGCTTTGTTTCTATGAACGAAGTAACACCTATTTCCATAGTTAATCTCTCCTTATATTTTCTCTAGCAATTCGCCCGACATCATCGGTGCAACCCAATTTTTTAAGAAGAATGCTCAAGACAACGGATTAAAGCCGTCCAATCCAACTCACCATAACCATTGGCGATTCCTTCAGACAAGTGATGGTGGATAAGCTGACCTAAAGGTAGAGGAGTTTGAACGGACTTCGCTGCCTCAATAGCCAATGCAACATCTTTTAACCCAAGCTTCATTTTAAAACCGGCCGGTTCAAAGCGTTGTTCGCTCATGATCGCTCCATAGTTCTGATATATTGGAGATTGAAAAAGAGCATTCACGACATTCATAAATCGGGACGAATCAATACCGTGCTTTTCTACCATTAGCTGCACTTCCGACAAAGCTTCCAGCATTGAAGCAATTAGAAAGTTAACGCCAATTTTCACAACGTTCCCTTCTTCGCCGTGATCCCCAATCTCTACTATCTCTTGACCCAATACTGTTAAAACGGGAAGTACCCGTTGTCTTGCTTGTTCCGGACCAGCTAAAATAATACGCAATTTAGCTTCTTTAGCGGCATCTGGGCGCCCCATCACCGTGGCAGACACAAAGTGTTGCTTTCGCTCCGCATGCGAGACGGATAATTTTCGAGCCAGATCTACGCTGATTGTACTGGCAGAGATGTGAATTCCATTTTCCGACAATCCATTCAGAACACCATCTGGTCCCTCGACGACCTCCTTCAAAGCAGCATCATCAGAAAGCATGGTAATTACAAGATTGCTTTCTTTCACTGCCTCTAGCGGTGTTTTGGCATATCGTGCTCCCTGTTTCATTAAGGGTTCAACTTTTTCAGGGGTCCGATTAAAGATGACTAATTCATAACCCGCTTTCAACAGATTTTGGGCCATTGGGAGCCCCATATTTCCAAGCCCAATAAACGATACTTTCATTAGACACCTCTCCTTATTTTGAGGGATTTCTCAATAACGGAATGATCATTCCATAATAATTAAAAAAAATATAGTCTAACACATACTCCTTAATTAGCACCTTCAAAATATGGGGAATATGATAACGGAACGATCGTTCCGAAATAATTAAAAAAAATTAGATTCCTGCTATTACAAAGCTAATCATCTCTTTTGCACGTTCCGGATTCTGATCTGCTTTGGCCATAATATTAATGCTTTGATGTAAATTCAACAATAAATAAGACAACGCTTTGATATCAGTCGTTTTATCAATTTCTCCCCGTTGCTGGCCCTTTTCTAAAAGGTCACAAAAAGCTTGCTCTAATTCCAAAAAACTAGTCTTTATCAACTCATTAATTTTTTCATCTGGCGACTCCAATGTTGTAGCTACATTCGTAACAAAACACCCGCCCGGCAGGCTGGTATCGTATGCTGAAGCAATATGATACTCAAAAAATTGAAGAATTCCATCTCTAACACTAGATGCATGTTCAAGAATAGCCTGCTTATTGAAATTCCCCTTTTTATAATGCTCAAGGGCATCTGTATACAAGGTTTGCTTGTCGGAAAACGTATCGTAAAGGCTGGATCGGCTAATGCCCATCACCTCTAGTAAATCAGGTATGCTAGCCGCTTCGTATCCTTTTTTCCAAAACAACAGCATGGCTTGATGCAGCGCTTGATCTTTGTTAAATTCTTTTGTCCTAGCGATAAGTAACACCTCCCGTCATTGAAATATAACATATCTGAACTGATCAGTCCAGATTTATAAAATAAACGGACACTCATATTGGTGTCCGTTCTTAAGAGCAAATACTTAGTCATTGAATTGCTCATAAACATCTTTTATCCAAACATCAATGTTTGTTTCATATTATTCTAGTTTAATGATCAAATCAGCTAGCTCAGAATTAGGCATCTCGTTTACGGTAAAATATAATAGCTGCTGTAATAAAGATCAGTGTCCATAACAGGGAAATACCTGTCCCTTCCATTGGTGTAAGGACATTTATTTCATCGGAGGAAGGCGGCATATACATATAATATCCTGCTGTATCTGGAAAAAAATATTTAGTATTGTGTAGAAAATCTTTCGACAATGGACTGACAATGAAGTAATAGCCAAGCAGTACCACTAAAGCAGGAGTAGTTCGTCTTAATAAAGCACCTATAGCTGCACTGAGAAGTGTGGTTAAAGTTAGATAGCCTGTTGCACCTGCTAATGATTTTATCATTTCGTCTATTTCAATCACTACTGCTGTGTCTTTCATCATGATAAAGGTATATAGTACACCTGATGCAGTAGTAAAAGACGCCGCAGGAATGGTTATAATGGTCAAGGCCAAATACTTCGTGGATAATTGAAACCCTCGCCAAGGTATCGTAGTTAAAGTAGTTCGAATCTGTCCCCCTGTATACTCTGAACAAGTAGCTAAGATACCAAGAATAATGAATCCTGCTTGAAGATATCCCATAGAAGAAAGTCCTGTATTCAGTATATTTTGCGTTCCTGCTGCCCCTTGTAGATCAACAGAAGTAAAAGCAGCGGCTAAACCTAAATTAAGAATGAATGTAACCAAAAGAGTGAGCCCTATCAATGGTAATGTAACTAATTTATCCAGTTCAGCACCCAGGATTTGTGTTATCTTTCTACTAGATGAGACACTCATGCTGCAACGTCCCTCCTATGGAATACAATAGCTGCAATAATGAAAACAACGACTACCCAGGCAAACATGACTAAACCGCCTGTGAAGGGGGTGTGAAACCTGTCGAATAAACTGCCTGTGGACGTGTTGTCCGTAAACATAAACATTTCAGCGCCAGCCCTATCTGGTAAGTAAAACGCCAACTTTGTAACCCTATACAACAGGACACTAAATGATACAACGGATGAATTTATTATGAGCACAGCAAGCGGGAGGATGCCATTCTTAGTTAGAAAAGTAATTCCAAGTGCTAAAAGAGCAGTGAATGTCCAGTAACAAATGGCACCGATAAGTCTGGACCATTCAAATGCAGGGGCATATTCACCAAGAATAAGATGACTTACAGACACAGTTGTCATAATAGCAACAATACAAAGCAGTATGCTGATCACAGTCACAGCACCTGCTTTTGCCAATAAAAAATGAATTCGGGATGAAACAACAGTTAAACTCGTTGTAATCTGTTGTCCTCCACCAGATTCACTGCTCTCTGTCAAATACTCACTGCTGACAGCAAGCACACCAAGAATAATAACGCCTTGCACACCAAGAGCTAACCCGATATAGCCAACTTCCGATAGCCGCGTGCTAACTCCAGCTATAATCTCCTCTTTTTGTGCTATGCTGTCCAAGGCAGAAATAAGCGCTGGGGCAAACGCTCCAATGAGAAAAGCAAGCCAAATACCCGGTAAGGAGAACAATTTAGAGAGTTCCGCGTTGAATGCTCTCATACAACTTCACCCGCATTTTCAGATGTCAGGGCAAAAAAGGCTTCCTCCAGCGTGGAATAGTTACCTATTACTTCTTCCAATGTTCCATCTGCAACGATAGTTCCATGCTTAATAATCACCACATCATCAACCGTCTCTGCAAGCTCTCCCATTAGATGACTGGATAACAACACCGTATTTCCAGACTCAGCACGTTCACGTAAAAATGTCCGAATCCACCGAATTCCTTCTGGGTCGAGCCCATTTACGGGTTCATCTAAAATCAATACTTTTGGATCACCGAGTAGCGCAGCTGCTATTCCAAGTCTCCTCCCCATACCAAGAGAATACCTCCCAACTCTTTTTCCGGCTGCATTAGTAAGACCTACTATTTCCAGAACTTCCTCGACACGTGAGTTTGACAATCCTGCGGCACGGGCAATCCAACGCAAGTGTGCCCGTCCTGTTCGCATACGATGAGCTCCAAATCCATCAAGTGCGGCACCTACTGTTGATACAGGATTATGTAATTCTGCGTATGGCTTTCCATTGATTAGTGCACTCCCTGAGGTAGCACGATCTAATCCAAGCAGGATGCGAAGTGTAGAGCTTTTACCTGCTCCATTTGGACCTAGAAAACCAGTTACTCTGCCAGGTCTAGCTTTAAAACTGATACCTGATAAGATTTTCCCAGTTCCGTGATGTTTGACTAAGTTATTAATTGTAAGCAACCATAACACTTCCTTTCTGTTATGGTTCTAATTATAAAGAAGCAAAGTTACATCTCGGTTATCCTGCTGTTTACTTCTGGTTTAACTTTAGGTTAAGCTCTACCAATAGCCACTGTTGTGCCGTTTTCATTTGATGTAAAGTCAGCTTTAAGCTTCATTTTATTCAACATATAATTTGAAGTCGATAAACCTATCCCCGCCCCACGCTCATAGGAAGAGTTATCCATCCCCGGACCTCTGTCTGCAACAATGATCTGTTCTTTTTCTACATCAACCACAATGTTTACATATTTCCCCTCTGCTGCATGGCGGAGAATATTCTGAAATAAATTATCCAGAACACGTGTCATCCATTTAGGATCTGCTTCCCAATAAAAAGTCTTCTCTGTCGGTAAATCAACCTCGATCCGGATTTCTTTTTCTTCAAATACAGGATACCACGCAGCAACAGATGCTCTTACTAAACGTCCAATATCTGTTGAAGTGGGCTCAAAAGGATGTTTTCCTGATGTAAGCAATGTATAGGAAAGTAAATCATCCATTAGATCTCCGACTCTAGTAATCGTATGGTTCATCTCTGATAATGAGTTTTGTCCTTCTAGACTCATTGATTCTTTATTTAATCGGGTGACATGTCCTCTCAAAATGGTAAGCGGCGTTCGTAAGTCGTGAGATAAATTCGCGATGAGTCGATGTCGTAACAATTCCTCTTCATGTTCTCGCTTGCGACTGTCTTCAAGCTGTTGAATCATCCAATTAAAAGAACTTCCTAACTGGTCTATTTCATCCATACGATCACTTTGAACAGCTATTGGTTTAGGAAATGAGTTATGATTAGCTGAAAATGACATGACTTCCTGTAAGCAGGTGAGACGTTTACGAAGTCGCAAGAAGAAAATCCAAGAGATTACCACAAATGCGACAATAATAAAACCAAACACAAGAAGTACAATGTAAAAATAATTTAACTTATTCAGCTCTTCTTCATTAAAAGGAGACGCAATGAACGCAGATAAGAAAATAAGTACGATCGGAGGTAAAAAGATAAATAGAAAATGTCCTTTTAGAAAACGACGAAATAATGATTTAGTCTGTTTCATAATTTCACCCGATAGCCTATTCCCTTCAACGTTTCAATAATCTCTGGGGAGTCTGGATGGCGTTCCAGCTTTTGACGCAGTCGATGAATATGTACCATTAATGTTTTATCACCTGTGATATAAGCTTCTTCCCAGATGGCTTCATAGATTTGTTCTTTTGGTAAAACTTGATTAGGGTGGCGTAAGAAGTACATCAAAATATGATGTTGTTTCCCTGTCAATATAATTTCTTCTCCTGTGTGTTTGTCAAATACCGTTTGGATTTCCGGATCTACTTCAATATAATTCCCTAATGAAATGCGTTCGGAATGTGTTCCGCCCTTTCGACGGATTAATACTTCTAATCTAGCAATTAGTTCATCCGTATGGAATGGTTTCGTTAAATAGTCATCAGCAAATTGTAACCCTTCTACCTTGTCATCTATCGATGTTCGAGCAGTTAACAGCAAAATAGGAACAGCAGGAGCTGCCTTTTTTAATCGTTTCCCCACAGTAAATCCGTCTAAACCGGGTAACATGATATCCAAAATAACGATTTCATGCTGATTTACTTCTTTTTCAGCTCCTTCACCAGAAAGCAGCCACTGTACTGAAAATCCTCGTTGTTCCAATTCTTCCTTTACCCAACTGCCTATCTTCTCATTATCTTCAATATATAACACGTTTCTTTTCAAGTAACTTCCCTCTTTCTAAACCGAGTTCACTATTAGACAGATTAACACAATCTAAAGAATTGTTTCCAGTTAAGACAATTTTATTGTTCGTTAATAGAGGACTTTCACCGCCAAGTTATCGTCTATGCCGGGCGCACACTAGAAAACCCTCTAACATGGCAGTGCATGTTAGAGGGTTTCGATCGTAGCTGCTAATTTTAGGAAATACTACTTCATGATACTAATGGATTTCGAAGTATTATCGAAGAATATATTTGCACCAAAATACTCAGCAATGAAACGTAATGGGAGCATAGTACGACCGTTTACAAGTTCAGCTGCTACATCCATCCCTGGTGCAAGTTCACCGATCTTAATCGACAAAGTCTGACCTTTCAAAGTAATCATTACGGTTTTCGTAACGTTATCCCAGCTTACATTTGCTCCTAAGCTCTCGGCAACGAAGCGCAGTGGGACTAACGTTCTGCCTTTAACTACCGTTGAAGCAACGTCCATACTCATTTCGATTCCGTTTAATTTATATCCTGTCTTTCCTAAAGTGAATTCCAATTTCACAGGTTCAGGCTTGGCTGTAATGAAGATATAACCTAGTCCTTTTGCCGTGAAAGTAAATTTACCTGTCTCACGCTCATAGTTGCCGCCTAAACGCTCCATGTTACCGTTCAACCGAAGCATGACACCGCATAACAGGCTAAGATCATTTGTGGACAACTTCTCTTTTGACAGATCGAAGGTTACGGGTATAAGCCCTGTATAATCCGTTACTTCCCGGCCATCCACGAAGATCTTTAATTCATATCCCCGCCCTATAGCTCCGCCTCTTTCATCTACAGGTATAATGACAACCTTCATCCGCTTTCCTGTATTCAACTGCTTCAACAATTCAGCGGACAATTTAACAGATATGGTGTCATTCGTAACGATTAGCGGTTTGTCGGCATTAATAATCGCACCGATCGTATCGCTTTGAATCTCAAGCTCATCTTTTCCGGCTGACATCGTCAATGCAATGGAATTACCCTTCTTCAGCTGCTCTTTGATTGTAGCATCAATACGCTCCGCTACTGATGACTCTGGCGAAGGAGTCGGCGTACTGCTGTGGCCATTTGAATTGCCGCCATTGTTATTGCCATTATTGCCACCACTGTCATTTGTAGTAATTACAATAGTTAACTCTATCGTATTCATGCCAGCATGATTGGAAGCCGTAATATTGAATTTGTAAGTTCCCGCTTCAGTAGGCACGCCTGAAATAATACCCGTAGCTCCTTCTAAATTCAGCCCAGCAGGTAAATAATTATCACTCACTTTCCAGGTAATCGGTTTGTCGCCGTAAACCGCTAATGTTACCGTATACGGTTGTCCAACGTTGCCGCTTAGCAGATTCTTAGTGATAATCTCCGGAGCTGTATCCACTGGCTTATCTTCTTTAATCTCGATGCTCAATTCTCGCTCATCTCTACCAAAATCATTCGTTGCTGCAACAGTGAATTCGTAATATCCCGCCTCTAGAGGCGTACCCGAGATAACGCCTGTTGCTTCATCTAGGTTCAAATCTACTGGCAAATCTCCTCCCTGGACCTTCCAAGAAATTGGTTCACTGCCATATACCGCTAGTGTTACTGTATACGGTTGTCCAACTTTGCCATTTGGTAAATTCTTAGTGATAATCTCCGGAGCTGTATCAACTGAGACATCTTCAGTGATCACTATATTGAACTGTTTTGTGTCACTGCCAACGTCATTGTTTGCTTGAACTTTGAACTTAAATTGACCCCATTGACCCGGTGTACCAGAGATAACACCAACATCTTCATCCAAGCTCAATCCTGATGGTAATTGCCCCTCTACAACGGCCCATTTGATCGGCTTATCGCCATCAGTGGTAAGAACTGCCGAATAAGGTTGTCCTACCTTGCCATCCGCAAGCGAATTCGTCATTATCGTTGGTGCCGTACCTGCGTCTTCAGCCCATTTCGCATATAATTCAATATCCCTTGTAACAGGATCAGCATCGAAATTCCAAGCATCGTTTAATCCTTTATCTTGATACCAACCGCCGAAAACAGTTTTATCTTTTGTCGGCGCTGTTGGCTCGGTAATTGTACCGCCCATGTCAGCGAACTTCACCGCAACTTCACTGCCCCCATTGGAATCAAAAGTTACCGCATAAGGGTTGTGCGCGCCGATGGAAGGCGTTCGAGTGCTAAGTGAATTGCCGAAGAAGTCTGTTCTCTCCGTCATATGAGGCAGAGCATTCGCCCGATCCACATATGGGCTTACAATCTCGGCACCTGCACCATAGGCCAGGTTATTACCATCCGCAAGACGGAACCCGTTCATCGCACTGTAATCAAGCTTGGCCTCCACTGTTCCACTGTTGGTAATCCAATGTTCAGGCGCAGATTTATAGTCTTTTAATATAGAATTCAGTTCCTCTTCCGTTACATAGCGGTTGTCTGTTGCTGTTACGCCTGCACCTAGATATCCGCCTCCACCTGCGTTCATGCTGCCAAAAAGATTAGCCGGATACACAATGTTGTTCGTAAACCGTCCGGCTGCAAATGGAGCTGATGTTCCCCCGCCTTTCAGACCAACCTGGTTGTTTGCCCCAGTGTAGGCAAATATATTATTTTGGAAATAAATGTGCAAGTTGGAGGCTGTCGGGTCAAATACTAACGAACTGCTATTCTTCAATGGTGTGACGATGACATTGTTATAGTATAAGCCACTTAATTCCTCGCTCGTTGAAGAACCTCCTGCAAGCAATATTAGACTGTTAAAGCTCTTGTTAAAATCGGGGCTGCGGCCGTCGTTCACGCTAATATTATAGCGAACGATATTGCCCTTGGCAGCATTCATCTGTAAGTACCAACCACCATAGTTATTTCGGCTGTAATTGTATTCATACACATTGTCCTGACAATAGTTGTCAATGTCCCAAGCCATACCGTCATTACTTGCATGATAAGGGTTATCCACAGCTTCATTATAGCGGAAGATGGTGCCTTTACTTGCCATAATCCACGCAGCCGCATAGTTTTGCGAACCTAGATATGTTGGTGTTGTATTATTTGGCCCCCAGTTCGTAACCAGATTGCCGCTCTTATCGCTTAAATAGCTATAACCGTTGTCTGTGACCACATTTCGTTCCACAAGGGAGTTGTTCCCGCCGGACATGACAATGCCATCTCCAACCGAACTAGAAACCCAGTTGTTTCTAAACACAGCGTTGGATGCCCAAGGATAGCTAGAATTACTCCAAGTAATGCCTGTGTTATTAGTCCCAGGATTGCTTGGCCCGTAGGCATTATTGCGAATACCTTCGTTATCACAACGAAGGGTTTTGTTGCCTTCAACCAATATATCCACATAACCATTAATAATGATACCGCCGGATACCTTACTTGCTCCATTTGCTTGGTGCAACCCATTAACATCATGAACATAGTTATCTCGAATGACGATTCCTTGCATACGAGCATCAGCATAATCTTGAATATTAAACTGACCTTGTCCCAGCTTGGAAATCCGTGACATTACAGCGATACCGGAGCGGCCGTCACCTGCCGCATTGCCGATGTTCGTTACTTCAATTCCACTGACTACCCAATAGTTTACGTCATATAACTCTATGGTACCGTTTAAGGAAATGCCTGATGGGCTCGACGCTGTTCCTCCACCATTAATTACCGGGCGTTGGTTAGGGTCGGTCGTATTATATTTTGTAAGTGTAATCGGATTTCCTTCCTCACCATTGCCGCGCAGTCTGATTTGTTCGTTCCATACGCTATTCGCATCCAGATAAATAGTTGAACCTGGCATAAATACATATTCATTAATCTTGGAGATTGATTTCCATGCCGTAGCTGGTGTGCGTCCATCTGCATGATCGTCACCGTTATTGGAGAGATAATAATCACGGACTTCAAGGGGGACAATGTTCAACTCGAAGGTGATTTCGGCAGGATACAGATCAAGTCTAACGGTATATTTTCCCGGCACGATATTATTTCTTGTGAATGATTCTTTGTTAATCTTCAATACATTACCGCTAACCGTATAATCCACATCCCGCAGCAGAGTTACAGCGCCGATCTTCACTCCAGCCAGATCCGTTAAATCAGGATTTACGGTGATATTATAGTCATCCAGACCAATAACATATGTGCTGTCTTCCAAGTGACTATACTCTTTAGGCAAGAGCTTTAGCGTAATAGAAGCTGTTCCGGCTTGGGCTGCTATTCCACTATCGATAACATATACGTCATCGATAAAATGCCTGTTCTGTATATCCTTAACCGTTCCAGGCTTGTTGCCCCAGTTCGTAGCAAGCTGCAATGCGTCGATCTTGGAAATATTGTTCTTAACTGGAGTATCAAAATTTCCGCCAGCTGTTGTTTGCCTTTGAATGTCTTGTCCATCGATTTTATAGGTTGTTCCTGTTGATGTAACGAACCATTGAAATTTATGCCAGCCTTCGCTTCGCTGGACATCTACAGGATAGAATCTCCCGGATGAACCAGGCCTGACTGCGTAATTGGTCAGATTTGCCGCCCAGTCACCATCTCCATTGCCATAATTTATTGCGATATGTTCATTGGACGATGGGGTTAAGCCAAAGACAGCGTGGTCATTGGAAGCCGCTCTGCCATCATCATAGTACCAAGCAGTAACAATTGTTGTCTTACCGGTTGCAGGGGCATAATTATAGGTATCTGGAACCGTCGCCACCTGACCGGTGCCGCTTGATGTCGCGGCCTTTCCTCCGGTACGGGACATCACATCGCTGTGAACATATCCGTTCGCACCATTTGAAAATTTCTTCTCCCCTTCAAATCCATCGTAAAACTTAGTGTCAGCCTTATTGAAGTAATCAACGCTCACATGTACAGTAACTTCTTCGTTCCCTGTCGGAATATAACCTTTCTTAACCGTCACGAATCCGGCATCATCAACTTCAATCTTATCCTTGTCTTGATCCGCCGGACTGAAGCTGATGTTATCAGCAACGAACACATCAGCTGTGTCAACCATTAACCGCGTTCTATCTCCTGCCCGTAATGTATCGTTCTGGCGAATTAGCGCAATGTTCGCTGAATATTGTGCACTCTCCCCTGACTCATCAGAGTCTAAGAATCGTGACGTTGCGTTGCCGTTTGCTTTTATTTTAAATGTATCATTTAAAGTCGGGGACAAAGCCGCATCATTGCTTGTTGCTGCAATCGGGCTTCCTTTAGCCACACCATTACTGAAGAGTTGAACCGAATAGGCAGATGCGTTAGCGACGCGATCCCATGTAGCGTACGTGCCGTTCCATCTGGCATTTGCCGGTGTAGGCAATTTCTCGATCTTTAATATTCCGGATGCTGCAACTTCTTCACTGATATCTCCCGCGTTATTTATGACAATAGCTGTAACCGTGTAGTTGCCCACTCCCAGTGCCCTTGCATAGGGCAGAACATGATGCCTTTCATGATTGTTAGGCTGGTCGGGTCCCCCATTTTTCGATAAATAATAACCAACAGGTACACCGTCTTTGAACAGTGTTACAAGGGTATCCCCGTAATTGGAAGCGCCATTATAAATACCCGAATCCGAGTCAAGCGTTGGATTAATTGGTGCATTCACCTGCGTATTGGTGGTTATCAACAACGGTACAGCATGGGATTTCACTACAACTCCCTCTGCCGAGGAAACCTCGCAATAATAAAAATTGCCTTGTTGTGAAGCTGCGTCCACATTGGAAAGTGTTAATACTGCCTTATCAGCTCCGCTGACTTTTGTCCCGCTCAAGCCAGTCTCATCATCAGATACATACCATTGATAAGCAGTAGCAGCGGCTGATGCCGTAATGCTAAATGTTGCTGTCTCACCTTGTTTCACTTCTGCAGCTGTTGGCTGAGTGCTTATTTCTAAATTTGGCAATCCGCCGGGAGGTACCAAATTCACTGTTAATGTTCTGGTTCCTGTTGTTGTAGCCACATCTTTTACAACATAAAAATCGTCGATTAGATGTTTATTTTTAATATAAGCTTTGTTCCCTGTCTGGCTATTCCATCCTCCCGCTATTTTAGGCTGAATGGTTGTACCGCTCTTCATAGCTCTGTAAATATCACTTTGCGCTGAATCGGATATTAATGTTCCGTCTATTTGTAACGTCGCACCATTTGGTGTAATAAGCCACTCGAATTTATGCCAGCCTGTGGAACGTAAAGCCCCGCTATCTTTCCAACGGTTGCCTGCTGTACCCGCTGATGATGGTGCATAAGCCCAAGTATATTTCGTCGGGTTATGAATAACATCAGCCTCTGAACTTTGATAGAATGTCCCGGCAAAGGTGGCATTTTTACCATCTACAATAGCAAATTGCGTTCTATCCGTCGCAGTCTTCTCCTCATTAGGATACGGGTCAAAATACCATGCCGTCATCTTATAATTGCTGCCAGCCGGCAATGCCACATCTTGAGCTACCTTTTCATTATTCGTATCATCCGAAGGTGTAATCGCTTTCAATCCAGAACGGGACTGTGCATCGGACAGCGTGAATGACGAGCCTAATTTGCTCATAGATGTCATCGGACCATTGTTGTTCTCGAAGTCCTCCATGAATAACACTTCTGAGTCAGGGTAATAACCCGCCCTGGCCGTGATTGTCACCGGGACGCCCGGAGCATCTGGCGACGCAAATGTATAACCGTTAGATAACGTAATGTTCCCCTGATTATTAACAGTTAAAAGTTGCGAATTGCTGGAATCATAACTTACCTCGTCAATAACCGGTCCTTTAACCAGACTGCTTAAAGGTGAACCTTTATACGTAAGATTTACCCTACCTGTTTGACCTGCCGCTTGTGTCAATTCTAGTACAACGGAGTCAAAAGATTCGCTCCCTCCCGCAGCTGACACTTCGGATGAAGGTGCCAAGCCGAACAGAGCAGGGAATGCCAACGTTGTAGCTGTAACTATCGACAAAGCTTTTTGCATCCATTTCCATCGTATCATTCCAAAATTTCCTCCCTTTGAAATTAATAAATTTATACTTTATAAAAAATCTGTATCTATGGAAGTCTCAATAGACATAGATTTTTATAAACTTAAAAACTAACTATTCTAGTTCACTACAAACTCACTGAATCGATTACCGTTATACACGATCTTCAATTCATTCGTATTTGCAATTAACGCGCGCAAGTCAGACTCCGCCGATCCGTATAGAATGGAATCTTTCACTTCTTCCAGTTTAAGCTTGGTGATTTCCGGTTTTGTGGTTAATGTAGCAACGACATCCTCACCCATATATTTACCGATTACTGTCTCACCTACAGAAGCAGCAGCTAAAGACTCCCAGAACTTAAGAGACTCGGTATCTTCTTTGGATATATCTAAACGATTTAGCACTTTCTCTTCTTTGACTTGTCCCGCTGTCGCTAACGCAGCCGTTAATTTATCAGCTACACGAATATAATCCGCACTTTTTGATGCATACTCAACTTGTAACTGGGCGTCGCTCATTTTCGTTTTCTTTACCTGGGTTTCTATCAAATCCGGCCAACGGGCGCCACTTAAATATTGCATGTATTGATATAAATCAAACTGAGGCAACCCATAGTAAGTCTCTCCTGAATCATCCATCTTAGCTCGCTTAACATTTTCTTCTTGCATGTCGGATTTAAGCTCATCAAAGCTTTGGTAAGGGGCGATTCCTCGCTTGTCTGCAATAAATTGCTCCTGCTTGGACATTAGCAATGCTGTCATCGCAGAATTTTTGGCGTATTCAGAGGGGGTTTCATGATTTTTGCCGTATTGATGTGTCCAGAAGCCCTCATCTACTTGGGCCCCATAAGTTCTGAAGAAATAGTCTACCGTTATAGCTCTCTGCTCTTTGACAAAAGATTGAAATTCTTCCTCTGTTACGGCGTATCCATCTACTGTAAATATCCAATTTTCAGGCAGTTCCACCTTTTTGTTAGTTAAGCCCAACATGAGTAAAGCAAGAACAATCAGAGCGGTAAACAAGATAATCACTGTTGGTTTTCGTCTTGTAATCCCCATGACAGCCTCCTCTCCAATATTCAACCTAGCTTTGCATGAAAGCCATGACAGTGAAATTCTTCGCCATTGCAGGAGAAGTTCCCAAATTTAAATGGTTAGACATTATTGTAAGTTTAGCCACACCCTAATATAAGCGCTTATTTAGACTGAATTAGAACAAATTTGACATGTTCAAATTACCACGTTTGGTTGAAAACGCCCTGCTAATCTAGCATGAGCAGTATTATGTAGATATCACCCAGTTGAGAGCCTTGAAAGATTAGCTTTTTGTATAGCTCTATACTAAATTCCAGGAAATAAAAAAGCCGAATGGATTGTTCTCATCCACTCAGCTCATAAGTTTATTTTACAATAATCTTTATCGTATCACTTTCCGTTGTTCCACTTCCATTCATAAACTCACCGCGATATTGATAGATGCCAGGAGATTTTCCTGAAATTTGTGTAATGGCCGATTGAGCACTTGGTGTTTGTGAAGATAAAGATTGCGTTTCAATAAGTTCGCCATTTTCATATAATCGATACTGTTCTGCGTTCGTGCCCCACCACATATTAGCAGTAATACTATAGTCGCCATCTTGATCCCAGTTGTCACTAGACAACACAGGTTTGCCGGGATTCGCCTCAGCCACGGTGACGGTGTGTGGATCACATGAAGTCGTTCCATACAAATTCGATAACTCACATGTATACACATAGGTTCCATTCGGCTTTCCTTGAATAGGAATAATGGAAGTCTGGGCGGCTGGCGAAACATCGGCCAGTGACTTCGTTTGGATCAATTGACCATTCTCGTACAACTTATACAGTGAGCCATTGTTTCCCCACCACATATTCATTGTAACCTCATAATTGCCATCATTTATACCTGTCGCAACACCGCTATTATTCGAAAGTATCGGTTTACCTGGCACCCCATTTGCAAGCAATTCCGGGCTAACGGAATGCCGTTCGAACTTGACTGCATCAGCCCTCGTATAAATCATATCGGCAGGTAGAGTTGGCGGATCTACCGTTGTCGGAGTAACCCTGGTTAGACGAACGTACTCGCTGCCGTCTCCAGTAAAGTCGAACGTTCCTAGATTAACCCAACCTGATGAGCCGACGGTTGCATCAATATACGTAACCTCGGTAACCGACTGATGCTTCACTTCCACTTTGACATAGTTATCGTTTGCCGTCGTATGGACGAGCTTGTAAATGGAGACCGTATATTTCCCCTCTGGGAACTGGCCTTTCCACGTCGCTGATGAACCTTGAACGGTAGAATAACGGGACTTAACCCCAATTTTGTATCCAGCTAAATTGCTTTGGCTCCAAGATCCTTCTGTCGTGTATAACCCAGTCGTATTCGTGCTGTCGACAATAACCGTTAAGTCCCTGATCGCAATTGTCATAGAAGGTGTTGTTAAGGTCACCCCGTCAATCGTTACAGTGGCCCATACCTCAATATGATCCGTTTCTCCGTCGAGACTTAGAAGGGTCAACATACCGCTACTGTCCACTTCAGCCAGATCGGTTCGATCAACGAAATACTGCACATTTGCCTGTGATAGATCACCAATCAGACCGTTATCCAAATAGCCGGTTACGCTTAGTTGTGCGGTTTGAGTCATTTGCAGTTCACCCCGATCCGACAGGATCACCACAGACTCCAATTGCGGCATACTGTTTGGATCCACCCACATCATCGCATCGGCAACTACCCGTGACTTGTTGGCCTTATTGGTTAATTCGACATATCCGCTATCGCCTGCTGCAAAAGGATAATCTCCCAGGTGCACCCAAGTCCCATTGGCCGTTGTCTCATCAACGGTAACCGTCTCGGAGCCTCCACTATAATAAACGGTAAATGAGGCATTCGTTGCCCAATTTTCACTTGTAGCGGTTATTTGCGGAAGCTTGTAATACACACTGTAAGTAACACTTTCCGGCAGCTCAGGCCGCCATTTAATTCTGCTTGTCGCTGTGCCGGCAGTCGATTTGGCGTACACATAGTTATCATAGTAATAGTCGTTAGCCGTTGTATCCCGTATCCAGACGCCTTCTGTCTCTGCCTCCGTATTATCCACAATGATCGATGAACTCTCCTGCCAATCCGGTTGAACTGGAGTTTCTTGTACTTGATCAGGCAAATAGAGTGTCCGCTTGCGGGTCTGTTTCCCATCCGATTCCACATAATAAGTGAAGGTTTGGGATAAATCGTTTACCCGTATCGACCATTCCATCGGATAGATCGTATCTGGAATGGTTGTATACGTTACTCCGCCATCCAAGGAATAATGGATCGTCGCTGGTTTTGTCGTTTTTGCCTGCACATAAGCATCATAGGCCGTTTCGTCGGGCTTGACGATCAGCATACCTTTAACCGCATCTATTGGACTGTGGATATCGAAGAAATAGCTTGCATCCGATGTATCAGCAGTTCTGACCTGGTGCAGCGGCACATCAATGTTGAGTCCTTCTACAATGATAGCGGTTATTCCTTTGCTTGAAACCGTGGCTTGAATGATTCCACCACTCATAACCGCTTGCTCTGGTGTGCCATTGTCGCGGATGATGGTTACGGTATAATCTTGTGCCGGGTTGAACCCAATGATTTGCGCATTCAATTCGATCGGAGTCTGGACTTCAGCTGATGATTCGTTGCTTAACCCGATGTAGAATTTATTCCCGCTCTCTCCCGTTATCCAGTTCAATTGAGGATGGTTGGTCTTGATAATCCCCTTGGGCATCCAGAGCCAAACGTCGGAATTACCGTAAAAAATCCCTGGTTTATTTCCATAGAGGTGATATTTGAACCATAAAAAATTAGTTTCAAAAACAGAAGGAAATGTAATACTACCATTTGATTTCAACGTTTGTTCGCTGATCAAATAATCCATCGTTTGCCCGAGCTGTCCCGGGATATGGTGATAATAGATGGATGTAGCCCCGCTTGGGCCTTCCAGAGGAAACTCTGGCTCAAGTTGGCTAACGGCGAAGCCCTTATAGTAATAACCTGGATAACTTGAATATCGTCCAATAACTGCATTATGAGCAATATCCTGCAGCAGTTTATCACCTGTATAGAGCGACAATCTCAGCATGAATGGAGCTTCCTGAGCATTCATCCGATAATAGCCAGTTGTACTTCCCGCTTCAAACGTCAATCCATTGGGAGAAACAAGCCAACTATCCGCTTGTACGCCTCCGGCTACATCTTCTGGGAGCTTGATCCGAGGATATTGATATTTACCACTTTCCGGCCAATGGAACGACTCCGCGTAATTATACGTCTCAGGCTGCGGAATCGTAACTCTACCTTCAGGAACCGGACGAGCAACAAACATCGTTGCATACCGTTTGGCTTCCTTATAAGCTGCATTCAAGTATTTGGGATCCTGAGTTTCCTCGTAAAGCTCCAAGATCTCCATCCACAGCTTGCTATAATAATAAATGAACTCATTTTTACTCACATTGACGGATGCAGGCGTATCAATATGCTGCATGATATAGCTGTCGGCTGCATCCTTGGCAGCCTGTAAATACTGCGTATCTCCCGTCATACGATACATCATCAGGGGTTGAATGACAGGACCACGGTCTTTCTGGTCAGGATCACGCACGAGGTATTCTTCCTGTGCCAGTGCTCCAATTCCTGCCGAAGTACCCATCATCTGATTGAGAGCGGTTACGCTTGAAAAATCAAACGGCAAGGTTGCCATTTTCCATAACGACGGCACACCGTATACTGGCTTTTGCGTAGGCGACCAGCCTATACCATTTCGCGATAAGCCATACTGGACGGACGGCAATGCTCTCGTATCGTAGAGCTGGTCATCCCCAGTCAAATAGTAAGCCCCCAAAAGAACTGCATTCGAGCTTGTTCGAACGCTATCCTCGTTTTCGATGTCAATAAAGCCCTTGGCACGGCTCCACCACCCGCTGGGTGACGGGACATAATCAACAGAGTCATCCCCTTGCGGCTCTATCTTAAGTAAATCGATCATATTGAACATCGCGTCAGTAAGCGACTGATCTGATACATTTTCCCGGTAAGCAGAATAACCGTACTCTTTGCGAAGAATATCCGCGTAGGACTCATACAATTTGCTTTTTTGAGTGATTAGTCCCATATGAAATTGATAAGTGCTTTCTGCGTTCATTTGAGAATAGGTCCCTAATTGAGGAGCGTACAAGATTGGCTGCACGCTGCCTTCGTTGTTGACAAGGCTCATGCCAAGCCTTTGCTTCGTAACGCCTCCCGTCGGTTCAAATTCAACCGGAAGCTCATCCGACGGTACAAATACCCCATATGTCAATGGATTCCCCGAACCGTCATTCTTCTCAATTAGACTCATCGGAGCGCTTAGTTCCCTTAAGCTTGTTGATTCCACTGAACCTACCATTTTGGCGTGTGATCTGAAACCATTTAACACTTCATTGACGTCTGAGATTTGCTCTGTTGTGAAGGACTGATAACCGATTACATAATTGCCATCCTTGCGAGGTGTAAAGGCGAAGGAAACATCAGGTTTGTCCCCTGACATAGACCAGTTCACTTGTAAATCGTAATCGCTTTCATGTGAAGAATCGGTTAATATCGCCGTGTGGCTGTCTGGGAAATTGATCTCGTCGAATGTAATCCAGCGTTTGTTCATCGTATCGTAATAATTGGTTCGACTCCCCGCATTCCCATCCAATAAGACCCATTGTTCTTCAAGTCTTTCCGCCACATTATTAACAGGCATCCAGTTCCCCGTATCCGTATCCTTGTAGAACATATCACGAACGATGGTTTTGCCTTCATCCCAAGCAGCTTCATAAAAGGTAGCCTTATAGCTGGCATTCTCGATGCTGCCTTTTTCCGTGTAACTGAGATTCGCCAATGTACGGCTGCGCAGCGGAGGCAACGGCGGAGCTTGCTGCCGTATATTCCCTTCAAATTTGACCGCATCGGCCCGCGTAATGATTTTTCCGGTCGTAGGTTGTGTTCGAGTCAGTCTGACAAATTCGCTATCATCACCACTGAAATAATAGGACCCCAAATCAACCCATCCGGCCGATGGCCCCGACGAGGGTCTCAGATCCATAAACATGACATCCGTAATCCCATTGTGAACAATTTCGATTTTAACATTACTGTCTGCTTTATCCGCCCAATCAAGCTTGTTGAATGAAATTTTCGCCGTCCCTGCTTCTAATCGCGGATTCCATGTGATGCTTCTTCCTACTGCATCGGTAAATTTGGAACTAGAATTTTTATATCCCTTCACTCCCGTACTTGTAGTCCAATCAGGAGCGGAGAACCCGTTATTTGCGTTATCTACATCAGTGGTGACGACATCATCAATCGTGAGGCTTCCATCATCAATGATGATCGTCTTATGAGGCTCTTTTTGCTGAATATTCCCTTCGAACTTGACCGCATCTGCACGAGTAAGTATCGTGCTGGTTGTGCTGGTAAACCGAGTTAATCTAACGAATTCGTTACCAACTCCGGAAAAATAGTACTCTCCCAAATCAACCCATCCCACAGAAGCGCCAAATGAAGGTCTCAAATCCATAAAAAGAACATCCGTCGTTCCATTGTGGACGATTTCAATTTTTACATTGCTATCCGCTTTATCTTCCCAGTTAAGCTTGTATAACGAAATTCTCGCCGTTCCTGCTTCCAATCGTGGATTCCATGATATCGTTCTGCCTGCTGTACTCGTATATTTGGAGCTGGAGTTATCATACCCCTTCACCCCTGTACTTGTGGTCCAATTTGGAGCCGAATATCCGTTGTTCTCGTTACCCACATCAGGTGTCACAACATCATTGATCGTGATGCTCCCGTCATCGATGATAATCGTCTTATACGGTAAGGTCTCTGCATAAGCGGTCCTTATTCCGTCTAGGCTGAAAGGAACTAATATCGTCACGATGAAAACGATTAAGAAAAACAGCTTCCTTTTTATCATACAACTCACAGCCTCCCTTAAGTTGATAACGCTTACAAATTAATAAAACCCTCCTTTGTTCGAAGATCATAAAGAAGCAATCAGCCGTATTCTTCTGGCTAATCCCGCTCCGTCATTTTTATCATAGCATGTCACGTAACTGTGAAATTTCTTTGATTTCAAGAATTTCTTATAAGATTTTAAGCAAGAAGAAACGACATTGTCTTCCTTTAAAAAGAGACCTACATCATAACTGGCCGCTCAACTGCAGTCAGTATGATATAGGTCTTTCAATTGGAGAAAACCTTATGATTAATTATAATGGCGGCTGCACCAATAACAACTTCCCAAGCTGGATCACCGTTTGATCATACCAATCTGGATGCTGCCGAACATGCTCAATACTTCGTTCATTGCCGCATGCCTCAAATACAGCCGCTTTGTCTGTCTTTTCGGTATCGACTTCGAAGCGCACCGTATGTTTCCCATTCGGGAGCTCCGGCAAGAATACATACTGATTACGATTATGATCGTTGTGTAGTGTGAATCGATCGACAATAAAGGGTTCCCCACCATCCACCGACACCTTCAATCTGCCAGAATCAGGCCCCCCGATATCGAATAACCCGATATGGGTTCCCTCGAACTGCACCGTAATAGCCTCTCCAGGATCGACTGCTCGCCACAGGCCGGGGAACAACCAATTGTACTCACGTACTAAAGCACAATCATCGGGAGTCATGTAAGACCATCCTGCGGAAAAATCGGTAAGACTATCCAATGACAGCATGCTCGCATATTCCCAAGGATTAGCCGGGACCAACGGATTCTGAGGTAAGTGATGTACTGACCTTCCTGGATGATCCTGAAGTTCTCTAATTTTCTCAAATGACCGGGTGATCGTATCCGTGTAAATCTGATGTCCTTCGGGAATAGTCGGATGGATCGAATCATGTGTAAAAACAACGGCTCCGGAAATGGACACGTCTTCCCTTGAGGTGAAAACGAGTTTTCCCTCCGACACCAAGTGACTGACCGCTACGCCCAGATGAATCGAAGGAATACCGTAATAGTCGGCCACTTCCTCTTGCATTAGAGCCCCCTTCTGGTATTCTCCAGACTGAAATAAGGCCACATCCCGCTCCTTCAGCGTATAAACGAACAGGATATCAGTAAACCGGCTCCGCTTGCGGATCTGACGGACAATCCCTTCGATCCGCGCCTTGGATTCGGGATCTCCGCCATCATTACCGACAAATTCAACAAATACTAGATCAGGTCGATGACGCAGTACATCTGTCTCCAAACGGGCACAGCCCAAATCCGATCCTGTCCCATCAATGCCTGCATTCACAGAGCGGATATCCGCCTTAGGATATTGCTTACGAAGCCAATCCGCCGTCATAACCCTGTAGCCTTCAGAACGTGTATTACTGCCGCCGAAATAGACGATTGTTACGGTATCCCCATTTTCCAATTTTTGAATTATATTGGGGAGCCCTTTACGAGGGAATAATTCCTTCATCGTGACTTCACCTGTCCTCATTTATCGATTTTAGGAGCAAACAATTTCACAGCAAACACTTCAAAATAAGGCGAACCATAAGTTGCGCAGAAATTAATCCGGATTCGGGTTACACCGTTCGCATTTATCTTATGTTTATTCAACGTGAGATAATTTCCACGAGTTATGATTGTCCTCTCGGTTCCGTCTTCTAAGGTCAAGGTCATATCATAATCTTGGATAAGGGACTCAATCGGGTCGTTGAAATGCTCCAAATCCAGCTGCGAATTAAAAACAAGATGGATTTCGTCCAGATTTTTGGGGCTTGCAAAACAGAATTCCAACCATTCCTGTCCTTCCGAATGTTCAGAAATCCAGCCATTCGGTTGGCCATAAGGTCTGGAGTAGCCATTGACAACATTCTCAGGGCTATACATATTCTGAGCTGGCACCAGGTCCTTAAAGCAAATGCTCTTATTGAATTTCTTCAGCCTGGACGGCTCTTCCGGCCTATAGTGGAAGCTGACCGCTCCTGTCAATTTCTCTTCATTACCGTATATGGCAAGGCTCGCCGTGCCCTCCAATATGATGTAGATTTTGTCGTCAGCCGGTTTCTTGCAGTCCAAGTCTAGCGTAATCCAGTCGTCATGACCGGCTGTAATAACCAAGTGGTAGTCTCTCAACTCGCTGGTTGGAATGTAGTTTTCCTTTCGTTCCCCGCCAAAAAGCTTCACATGTAGAGTTTCCGAATGCTTGGAGCTATTTTTAATTTTGAACCGTACGCTTTCAGCCACGGATGTCTGAATCGGCAAGACCAAACATAACCCTTTCTCCAAGGAAATCTCTTCGGTTGGATGAAGATTGTCATAGCTGCGCTGAGACGAGGCACGAATAGTTAATCCGTCAGCGAAGTAAGGATCCAATTCCTCTTGAAGGCCTACAATGGTTTGTCCGTCTCGAAGCAATAGCGCCTGCAGCTCCCCCATATGAGCTTCGACTATAGCAGCAGGGTCTACCTCATATTTTGAGCACAACGAAGCAGCTGTTCCAACCGCCTGCCCCATACAACCGCAGGTTGCCATAACCCTTGTAGATCCGAAAGCCACATGGGTAGCACTTATATTGCGACCAGCGAACATGAGATTAGGAATATTTCGTGAATATAAACTGCGGAAAGGGATATTGTACAATCCAGGCACGAAATTCCAAGCTGTAGCCGGTCCCTCATCGTAGATGCCCTTATTAGCATGTAAATCCATATACCATCCACCGACGGATACAGCATCTTCGAAATGCGGCTTTGCTGTGAGATCGTTCTGAGACAACATGTGATCCCCAATAAACCGCCTCGACTCCCGCTTTCCCGGGATCGGGCATACATAATCCAAAATGAGATTGTCTACATCATCAAATTCACCGCTATTTTTGAGATAATCCCAAATCCCGTATACCAATTTCCGCAGCTCCAACGCGATGTCTTCATTATTTTTGATAATATCCATATGTCCGCCGTATTCCAGCCACCACAATCCGCCAAGCCCGTTGATTTTTCTTGGAAAAGCCCGATGGTTTAAGCCTTTTCTGATACTATCGAAAAAGGCCAACTTCGTAATATCATACGCAAAGCCAGGTCTTTTGTATGGAACGGAATACCCTACGTCACGGGCTTGAAACAGGATCGTATCACCCATGGTGTAATGGTCCGCCACTTCAGGAGCCAATTCTTCCTTGTATTCATGTTTCGCTTCTCTCCCCCATCGGAAGAGAGCACCTGACTGATATCCAACAACTCCATCTCCGGAGCAATCGATATAGGTTCGGCTTTCAAAACGAAATTTCCTTTCGGAAGCCAATTGAAGACCATCCACCCATTTAATTCTGCCGTTCTCCATGCCCGTCTCATGCACGCATGTATTCAGAAATAGAGAAATGTTAGGCTCAGCATAGACCATATCCAACAAGACCGTATCCGAAAGCGAAAGCATCAGCTTCTTGTTGTATAACGGATTATAGTGGAAAATCTTCAACTTGAGTTCTTCCACCAACCCTCCTTCGCGTGCATAATAGGATGGACTGTTTCCGAGATAAGCCGACCCGTTGATATGAACCCTGACCTCGCTGCTCGCATTTCCCCCAAGAACCGGTCGATCATTAATAAGTGACACTTGCAGTCCTTGGCGTGCGGCAGCAATTGCAGCGCATATCCCAGCAATACCTCCGCCGACGACGGTTACATCTGCTTTAATAAGCTCCATTTTGATAACCTCCATGATTAGATCCTTCTATCATGGTAATCCTTTTGCTCCCTTTTTTTTTACATGATTTCGCGAAAAAATCACACATTTTTTGCAACCTTAATTGGATTCATACCGTGTCATTTTTATCCGGTATTGCTTAGGAGTATCACCCGTATATTCTTTAAATAATTTGCAAAAATAACCTTCATTCACAATTCCTACTTCTTCGCACAATTCCAATATAGAATAATCCTGAATATTTAACAGCTCGAGAGCTAATTGGATTTTTTTACGATTGATGTAGCTGATAACGCCTTCGTTCATTGTTTTTTTGAATAAGCTGCTAAAATACGATGGAGCTAAATTCACTTCCTCGGCAATCGCCTCGAGCGTTAATCGCTGTTTCAGGTTTTTCTCTATAAACCGCATAGCACTCATGATTTCTATACGATGTAAAAGTTGCCCGGCGTGTACATATTCGAAGGTAAAGTCGCCAATATAGGCAAGCTGCTCCCGAAAAGCTAAAAATTCTATGGGAAACTCTGCTACTTCCGCGGCCAACTTGTTCCCCGATTTAAACTTCACAATAATGTCTCTGTACAAGTCTCTTAACATAGGCGCCATGATGGACTTATGGATTTTATGGTCCGTAACAAATTGGTTCAGATCAGCAAATGCTTTCTCCAGCTCTTCCTTGGAAACCTTTCTTTTCACCCCAGCAAGAAAATCAGCCAATTTCTGCTGAACTTCTTCTTTTCTGTCATTATGGTAATGGAACCGATGCATGGGTGTTTTTACTACTTTCTCTGTATGATAATAGAAATCATCACTCACATTTTGTGCTTCCGTGTAAGCTTGTTTGATGGATTCCCAGCCTCGGTGTGGACCTCCAAAAGCGACGGATACCCTTTGATTCAAATATTGATGCAAATGGGAGACGATCTGCCCCCCCAATGTCTGGCAATCATATTCCGTTTCCAGATCACTGCGATTATTTTCCCAGGATAGAAAGCCAATAAACCGATTATCGGATAGATCCGCAGCTACACCACTGCCACCATTCATCACCGTTTCTTCGATTATATTTGTAATCGCATACCTCAATATGTTCTGATCAGACGCTGAATAATCATTTCGGAAACTTTCATACATATTCATTTCGACAATAAAGCAGCGATAGTTGGCTTGAAAGAAATGGAACTGCATACGATTGGCAAAATCTGATGCCCGATGAGAAGGGATTTCGCCTCTGATAAGCTCGTTAAAAAATTGCTTGCGGACTCTATATTTATTTTCAAGCACGGATACGTTTAAAGATTGAAATTCCGCTTCTTTTTTCTTAACTTCATTTAAAATCCCGGCTGCCTTATCTAAAGCTCGATCCAAATCCGCATCTCTGAGCGGAACCTTAACAATGTACTCCAATACGTTGGCTTGAATAGCTCTCTGGGCGTATTCAAAGGATGAATAAGCGGTCAAAAGAATGAATTGGGTATGGGGAAGCTTTGGCTTTAGCTGCTCAATCATGGAAATTCCATCCATTCGCGGCATGACGATATCAGATATTACGATATCCGGCTTAAGCTTTACGATCTCCTCTATCCCCTTCAGCCCATTATTCGCTTTTCCCACTAAATGAAATCGCTTATCCCTAAGGGAGCGCTCGTGAAAAAACAATTCCAATCTCTGAATGATTAGATCTTCATCGTCAACAATGAAGCAGGTATAGTCTCTCATCATCATGCATCTCCTTTAAACAAGCCTGCTGGGAATAAGGCGCGAACCCGGGTTATTTCCTTAGGTATGCTTATGATTTGGAGCCCGAACTGTTCTCCGTAGTGAAGTCTGATTCGGTCATGAATATTATTTAACCCGATTCTTTTCCTTTTCAATTCCACATCCCCCGGTTCTGAAATTAAAATATGCTTTATTTTATCAGTTGGAATTCCCTCGCCCTGATCAACTACTTCTATGATGACGTTGCCACCCTCCCTGTACGCATGAATAGTAATAGGGCCTTCGATCCCCCCTCCGTTATAACCATGGAAGATACTATTCTCCACAAGGGGCTGCAACAGCATTCGAAAAACCGGAAAATCTATTAGCCCTGCTTCGATATTTTCGATTAATTGGAAGTTTCGGTTATAGCGGATGTTCTGGATCGCGATATAGTCTGATACATTTTGCAATTCCTGACGCAGTGATACCTTCTCCGAAGCGTCGGCTATCCCATATTCCAATATTGAAATGAGAGACTCGATCACCACATCTACTTTCTCTATTTGTCCGAGTCGTATGACATTGCTGATAGAACCAAGCGTGTTATACAGAAAATGAGGGTTTATTTGAGACTGCAGCACTTGAATTTCCAGCTTTCGTTCAAGTTCGTTATGAAGCTCTGCTCCCCGAATCAGTTCCACAATTTGCTGCAGCATACGATCGAATGCTCGGGAGAGATCTCCAAACTCATCATTTCGGTTAATCGATATTGTAGTTGTGAGGGAGCCTTGCTCCACCCGCTTCATTTTTGTTTTGAGTGCATAGAGCGGGTTCCTTATATATTTGGCAATAAAGAAGGAAACGAACAGACTTAAGAGAAAACCAGCAGCTAGAAGCTCGATATAATAGGTTTCCAATCTGGATAAAGCAGCTTTCAAGCGTGATTCATCGTTGATTGAGATGATGGTCCAGTTGAATTTTTCAGTCGGTTTTTTTAGAAGGGAAACTTGAATCCCCTCCTTGGTGTGCAGTTGAAGGTTTGTTTCTGTAGTATCCAGAATTTCTTCTGCTGACGTTTCACCGATTGAAAAAGTATGATCTTGAACATTCAGGGGGCCTTTATTTTCCGAAAATCCGGCAATGATTTTTCCCGATGCGGTGATTAGAGCCAAATTCATTTGTTCTTTTTTATTAATCTTGAACAAGGTATCTTCAATGGCATTTAGATCTAGATCTACTGCAATGGCCATAGGAAACGGAGCACTGTTCAGATATCGGACCATCGTAACTGTCCAGCCGGAATATTTAGATTTGTAAGGATCACTGACAAATGTAATCCTTCTATTCTTGTCAGCTGCATCAAACAATGGTTCTCTTTCAGCTAAAGGTTCATCAAATATTCGGGTAGGTGTACTTCCGCCTAGAATAGATAAATCGTTTTTGATCAAATAAATATTACTGACGTAATTACTGTTGAGTTCATAGAGCTCTCTTAATTGCTTTTTAATCACGTCCGGATTGTCAATGTTGGCTTTCACCGATGACTCGACCGAGAACAGCATCGTCTGGAAGGAGGAAAAATTAACTGTGAAATACTGATCAATCTTATCAAGTATTTGGTTGGTGTAATAAATGTCAGAGGTTCTTATTTCCTTTTGGACATAACGATAAGACAATTGGCTTATCAAGATTATGCAGCTTAACACAAATGCAAACACGATAAAAAATAGTTTTAAAGGCAAGCTGATTCTTCTTCGCATCGATCATCTTCCTTTTAAATCTGTAATAAACAAATAATAGCATATGATAAGAAGAAACGCCTTCGGCGTCCTTTTTAAGGACGATAAGCGTTTCTTCGAAAAATAGAAGGATAAAGTATAAAGTATAAAGTAAAACTTATACTTTCTTATATTTCAATAAAGAGAGGGGCTAATTATAGCCGCTCTCTTCGTTTGATTTACTTGATTAAGCCTGCTTCTTTAAATTGCTTGATTACTGAGTCTTTATACTTCTGCATGTCAAACTTAGTTTCCAATGTATTGAGGAAATTGTCCCAGTTCGAAAGAGGTTCTTTGCCAGTCATAAATTTGACCAAGCTTTCATTAATGTAACGTTGGCGGTCAGCTGCCAAGGAATCGTTCGGGTCTTCAGTCAATAAATTCCCGGGCAACGTAGCCGCCACGTATTTCTGATTGTTCTCAAAAGCTTCTGCCGTCTTCGGATTCTGGAAGCTGAAGTACTCAGCATCATCACCACGACGCGGCATTCTATAATGATCGACCCATAAGTACTTTTCTTTCATTTCCTTAGATAATTCGGAGGTTTTATTTTTGATCTTGCCGTCTACCAAATCCCAATGAATCCCTTTAATTCCGTATGCAAAATTCGGATATGCTTCTTTGTCCGTAAAGAGATAATTCAGCATGGACAAGATCCGAATGATTTTGTCCTTATCCGCTTTCTTGGATATGGCCCATGAATTGCCTTGGAACGATTTTCTCTCTACAATTTGATCACCATAAGGACCTGTCATTGGAGGAATGACGATCCATTCCGGCACCTCTCCACTGATTTCTTTCATTTTTTGCTGATAATCTGGTTCCAGCCTGCGGGCATCTCTTATCATGAAGCCAACTTTACCCTTAAATAGCTTTTGGTCCAATAAATCGGGAGTATTCATCGTCACCCAGTCTGGATCTACAACTTTAGCTTCCATCATTTTATTGATATAAGCGAGCGCTTCTTTCATTTTTGGGTCGGTAAACAGGAACACCGGTTCATTGTCTTTCACATCAATGGCTGAGGGAGGATTGACTCCAAACATCCACATCAAACTATCGAAGCCATAGGTTTGCAGATTGCCTTCTTTATTCATACCGCCTATGAATCCGTACGTATCATTTTTGCCATTGCCGTCCGGGTCTTTCTCTGTAAAGGCTTTCATAACTTCAAATAGCTCGTCAGGTGTTGTTGGCACTTCCATATTCAGCTTTTTCAGCCAATCATTACGGATAAAGAAGCTTCGACTAATACCGTTTACATTATCATAACCTGGAACTCCAATGGTTTTTCCCTGATAGGACATCGCCTCCCAGGAGTCGTTGCTAAAACGTTTCTGCAATTCAGGAAATTGATCCAGATACGGTGTCAAATCCGCAAGAACGCCTTGGTCATAATATTGCGCGAGATCAGCACGGCTCTTCAAAAAGATCAAATCTGGAATATCTCCGCCAGCAATGAGCGTATTTAATTTAGTCGTTGCTTGCCCTGATTGAGGAATCATCATTTCCAAGTCGATATTTACTGCTTTCTCCAACATTTGGCGTTGGATATCTTCTTCACGGGGAGGAATCGGAGCAGCAGCATTGAAAGTTCCTTGGTTAAACATCGAAATTTTCAATTTGGTTTCAAAGGGACTAGACTGGCCTTGTGAATTACCCGAAGCTGTCGATGTAACCTCTTTTTGTTCCCCACAGCCTGACAATACTGTTCCCACACCGACCATTGCTGTCAGAATAGCAAATGTAATCGCTTTACGTTGCATAATGACCTCTCCTTTGCTTCTATATTATCACGGTTTCCCCGTAACAACTCAGGTTGGAATATCTTTTTAACCTTTAACCGATCCCAAGAGCACACCTTTGGTAAAATGCTTTTGCATAAATGGGTAAACGATCAAAATCGGAACTGTAGTCACGACAACTGCTGCCATTTGTATAGCGAACGTACTAACAGCTCCGGTATTGGCAAGCGAATCAGCACTTTGTGTTGCGACGTTAAGCAGGATGTTGCGCAAGATCACTTGGAGCGGCATTAAGTTGGAATCATTGATATAAACAATAGCATCGAAGTAACTATTCCAATGCCCGACTGCGTAAAATAATGAAATTGTGGAAAGGACGGGCAAGGACAGAGGTAAAATGATCCGCCATAACGACTGAAGTTCACTTGCACCGTCTACCCTCGCTGATTCCTCGATTTCAGCAGGCAATTGCTCGAAAAAGCCTTTAATGATCACCAGATTAAATGCACTAATGAGATTTGGAATGATCAATACCCACGGACTGTTTAGCAATCCCAGAGAGCGGACTAGTAAATAAGTCGGAATTAATCCTCCTCCAAACATCATAGTAAAGACAATGAATAGTAAAAATGGGCTGCGACCCGGCAAATATTTTTTGGATAACGGATATGCCGCGATTACCGTAAAGAACACATTGAGAGCAGTGCCTACAATCGTTCGAAACAATGTGATTTTATACGCCTGCCCAATACCATGAGAAATGAATACTTCTTTATAGGCTAGAAAGGTAAAGGTTTCTGGTATAATAACAATTCCTCTTCTTAGCACTTCCGATTCTGGCGTTACTGAAACAGCAACCACATATAGAAAGGGTAGTAAGCAAAGTAGAGCTAGCAAAATAAGAATAAAATAAACGAATGCTTGCCAGACCTTTTCTCCGATTGTCAAATTGATCATTTTGATAACCACCTCACCAAATTTGCCCATCGAATTTTTTGGCGAGCTTATTCGCTGCCAACACTAAAACAAATCCGATGACCGCTTTAAATAATCCCACAGCAGTAGCCAAGCCAATCTTAAGTCGCTCGAGCCCTTCACGGTATACCCATGTGTCGATAATGTCGATCTTCTCCTGATTAAAGCTGTTGGCAAACATGAATATTTGGTCAAAACCAGCATCCAGAATATGGCTTAATTTAAGGATCAGCATCAGAATCATCACGCCTCGAATGCCGGGAAGTGTTACATGCCATAGCTGTCTCCACTTGGAAGCGCCATCAATTCTAGCCGCTTCATATAAGCTTGGATCGATTCCTGCTAATGCTGCAAGGTACAATATCGCTCCCCATCCAATATCCTTCCATATTTCAGATAAGATGATCAGCAGTCTGCCCCAGGCAGGTTCCGTTAGGAATGAGATGGGTTCAACTCCAGTTTCCTTCAATATCATGTTAAAAAGACCATCCCCTGGGGCTAATAATGCCACCATCATTCCATAAACAATGACCCATGATAGAAAGTGGGGTAAATAAGTGATCGTTTGAACGATTTTCTTAAACCATTGGGTATAAACTTCATTGAGCAGCAAAGCAAGTATGATAGGAGCTGAGAAACCGAACAACAGCTTATACAGGGATATGATAATCGTATTTCTCATGATGTCCCAGAAATAAACGCCGTTCATAAAATCTGTAAAATTTCTAAATCCCACCCATGGGCTATCCCATAGTCCCAAAGCTAGGTTATAGTTTTTAAAGGCAATAATGATTCCCGCCATAGGAATGTATTTGAATACGGCAAAGTAAACTAATGCCGGGAACAAGAGAGCGTACATCACTTTATACTTTTTTATCGTCCTTATCCATGAGTTCCGCTTTTTGGGGAGGGGAATGGCGTCCGCTGCCAATTTTGCTTGCATATCATCACCTCGTCTTTATTTGTATTTGTATAATAGCATCCCCCTACTGGATAAATTTCTGTAATTTCAAGAATTTCTTATAAGATATTAAGTAAGTACAGCCCTGGATAATTCCAATGCAATAGGCATGATTGTCTTGCATTTAAGCTCGTACAATAACTCTGACTCGAAAGTTTGGGTATAGACTAAATACAATCCTGAGTCCCCAAAAAAAAAAGCCCCTAAAAAAATTGGGCTTAATTAATGGTCAGTTTCTATATAATGCATCCACGTATTTTATTTTCCATTACTAAAAATAATCACCACATCATCAACCGTCGCTGCATGCTCTTCCATTAGATGAATGGGATAAATCAATAATGCTTATGACTGGGCTAAAATTCCTTTAACAAACAATGAGACACTATGCTTGTAGAACTCTTCCTCGGTGACGAATTGGGATTGATATTGCCGGTGAATCAGCTCGCTCATCTGAAATCCGTAGCACATCGAGAGAAAAGACATTGCGACAAGACGCTCATCCTGTCTGGCGATAACTTTTTTCTTCTGCAAGCGTTCAAAATATTCAACCAGCAAGGAGTGAAGCTTCGCCGGCGGATCGGCGAGCACTCTGTCTAATTCGGGAAGCATTCCTTTGTCGCGGATGCCAATCAAAATGATGTCCGCATTTTTATGGAAAAATAAACGGTACTGCTGACTTACATTCAGCAGATCGACTTCCGGATTATCGGTCGCTTCCTCTTTTAACAGCTTCTCAAATTGTGGAATATCCGAATGTCTTTCAATGATGGCTTCCAATATGCCTTGCTTGCTTCCAAATTGCCGAAAAATCGTAGATTCATTGACTTTAGCTTCCGTTGCAATGGCTTTGGTGCTTACTCCTCTATAGCCATTCTTTTTGATGAGCTGTGTCGCGGCTTCAATGATTCTGTCTGAAGTTTGCATTGTAGTTCTCCTTTTGCATATGTTAATCCTATTCTACTACAAGTTCTGCATATGCAGCAGGGTCGGGGTTCATCATTTTGATAAACGTTTTTTAAGGCAAATCGCTTCTTTTTTCCCAGCGGCTTGGTTCCGTAATCTTGACATGATCAGGCACCAATTGCGTGAGCGTGCCTAATTTATCAAATGTAATCTGGATTCGGTCAGAGGGCAACAGCCATTCTTCGGTCTCGATTGCGCAGCAATCCGGTATCGTCCCCATTCCTATAATCGTGCCCGGGAGCGGCGTGAAAACTTTGAGAACCTCCTCCATCACTTTTGCAGGGTGTGCAGAATACTCGGATGTGCTCCCCTTCCAGTGCAGTCTCTCCCCGATGCATACATTCACGTCCAGTACCAGCGGATTGTCGATTTCATCCGGCGTAACCAGAAATGGCCCTATGCCTTTGCTGCGATCAAAATCTTTGCAGCGCGTCGGTCCGGTCAGCCCCTGGAAATCCGGCCATTGCACATCGCGGACAGTACTGTCATTAAAAATAACATAACCTGCAATGCAGTTCTCCATCCCTGTAACAAAGGCCAGCTCCGGCTCAATATCCAGGTAGGAAGAATACGAAGGCCAATGAATCGTATCTCCATCGCCAATTAATGCATTATGGTTACATTTGTAATAACTGAAAGTTACTTTGTTCGGATCTTGCTGGAATTTTTCAGCAATTTTTTGTTTAAGCTCTTCTCTTTCCGGCCCTGTATATTCTCTTTGCAGCAGATTTACGCCAGCATTTCTCAGATGTCTTGGTGTCAGCCCGAAATCGATAAGCGCAGCCGGATTTGGAACTGGCGGCAGCAGGTTTACCGCTACAATCGGGCAGATTTCATTTTCATTAAATTGATGCGACTGTTCGACCGCATATTGCATTAATTCCTTAGCGGCATCATAACTTGCCGGTAAATAATGAAGATAGCTGTCTATACTTTCAAGACTGTCAACGAATGTTCCCTGCTTTTTCATGATTGCGGCAAAAGACACGACAAATTTCTCGTTAATTACAAGCCCAAACAAAGGTTCCTGGGATGTCTTGGTTTGAAAGGTTACTAGTTTCATGTTGCAGCGCCTCCATCCATGTAGTGTGATGTTGTTCTGTTACATCATATTACACGGAACAAATGCATGCAAGTACATGCTTGCAATTATGTTTTCCACTCTCTATAATAAAGGCATGCTTTACCCCAAAAACATATACGTAAAGGAGAATTTTTATGAAGTATGGACGTATTATCCAAAAACCTCGCGTTAAATTTTTTGAAGTCGCAGATGGCGTCTTTGCTGGTATTTCGCCGTATCGCGGGATCAGTTGGGCCAATGCCGGATTCATCAACAAGGGTGACGGGTTGGTGTATGACACGTTTTTCGATTTGTTCCATGCGCGGGAAATGCGGGAGGCTTTTATGGATGTAAGCAACGGCGGCTCTCCCGCATATGTGGTGAACTCGCACTATAACAGCGACCATGCCTGGGGAAACAAAGTGTTTGAAGATGCTTGTATTATTATGCACAAGGAAGCCTCCAGAGAGCGTCTCACCGAAAATATCTCTTGGATGGACAGCGTCATCAGAAGAGGAAAGAATTCTCCGGAATCGACTCCGGGCGAGCGGTTTTTTGCAGCGGAATTTGAAGGATTTGACCTGGAAGGCGTAGAATGGGTGCTCCCGAATATTGAGATAAAGGACGATATCAACATCCGTCTTGGCGATACAGAAGTTATGATTCAGAACGTAGCTCCAGCCCACTCTGATAGTGACTTACTGTTGTGGATGCCAAAAGAAAAAGTACTGTTCGCTGGCGATGTCGTGTTTAATGGTTGTACGGCATACAGCGAAGAGGGAACCCTCAATTGGGTTAAAGTGCTTGATCGCATTATTGATGAAATTAAACCCGAAATCGTTGTTCCAGGGCATGGCGCCATATGTGGCCTGGAATTCGTGAAGGAGCAGAGAGAATACCTCCTAAACCTGATTAGCGAGTTCAACAAGCATTACAATGACGAAATTGATTCCTTGTCTCTGACCAAGCAAATGGATATTTCCCGCTTCCTTCATTGGATTCAGCCAGAACGCTTGTATGTTACAGTGGATATCCTATTGAAAAGCAAACGAGGGTTACCACCCTTTCCAATTTGGAACGAGGTGCCTGCTAAGCTGGAAGACATGAAAGCTTTTTTGGCTGGAAAATATGGCAATCAGATCAAGCCATGGGACCCTATGAGTGTTTGGCAAGAATAGCAATTTACAGCTAACCTATGAAAAACAAAAAAACGGCCCTGTCGCAAATGATGCGAACAGCGGCCGTTCTTATGCATTGTTCCACGGAATTAAAATCGGTGCTTAGAAACGATTATGATAAAAAATGAAGAAGGACTATGGTTTACTAGAGGGGAATCCCCCCAATTGGATGGGAGGAGACTCCCGTTGTTGTTGTATTTATTATTCCAAATAGCCTTCGGCAAGTTTCATTAGGGTTTCTTTGCTTACTTTATTTAGGTCACCCCGTAAAGTATAGGCGTATTTCAGCTTTTTGTCTGGGCTCTCGTATACCCATTTCAGCTCGTGCGTCTGCGAAGGAGCAAATTCTGTATGCAGCATTTCTACTCCCTTCACTTGAACCTTCTCCTGCTTAAATTCAACCTTCTCGTCAATATACATTGTAGGATCGCTCTTTCCACTCAGATTAGTGATATCAACCCCGATTTCATCTTCGCCATTTTGATACGTAGCAAAGAGAAGGAAAAACTGATCTGTCATTTCAACCGGCATCATGGCATATCCCTGATTGGATTCTTCCGCCTGCCTTCTCAGCTTTTCTGCCATTTTCTTTTTTTCTTCCGAAGAAGGAGGATTCACTTCCTGAGCATTTTTAAAGATTACGTCCGCCTTCTGGAATGTATAATTTCCATTGATGTTGTCTGCGATCTTAATGGATTTATCCGTAATCTTATCGCGCAATTGAGATAGATCATGGAAGATCGTCAACTTTGTTCCAAGATCTGTTTGATGATTCGGGTTATTGGCAACCATATAGAACAGCCCAGCTTCCCCGTTCTTAAGCACCTTTTCCTTCACTTCAAAAAATGCCTTGAACCGCGCTGCCTCATCTTTCGTTTCTGTTTTTACGTAATCTTTTGTAGATTTAGTTTCATATACGACTTTTCCATCTTTATTGGTCAAAGAATGATATTGAACTGCCGCATAACCCGTGGAGGCCATTAACATCATCCCTACACACGCAGTCAGAACAACTTTATATTTCATAAAAAACCTCTCCTTTTCTTTTGGCTTAGCATGTATTATTCTCATTACTTTTCCTGTCAAGTCGGCGTCGGGAATGCGCGCGTCATCAAACAGTTTTTTCAAATCCCGATCCCTGTCCATATTCATACACTCCCACTCCCTTCACTTGCGCATAATACTTTCGAAATTTTGCAGATGTACGTTCGTATCTTTTACGAAGGCTGACGCTGTTTTTACCGAGAATCAATCCGATCTCCTGATAGCTTTTATCCTCGACACAACGTAAGATTAACAAATTACGCTCTTCCGCCGATAATTTTGCCATGGCCTGATGTACGGATTCATCAAAATAGTTGGCTTCAATATGCAAATCGACTTCATTATTTTCTTTCTCATCTTGGTAAAAGAAAGGCAAATATTTCACCAACTTTCGCTTACGAAGGATGTCGATACATTGATGGTAGGCAATCTTGTATACCCAGGCACCAAAATCCATCTGATATTGGGTATATTTTTTCAAGGTGCGGAAGGTCTTCAAAAATACCTCCTGTGCGTTTTCCTCGGCTTCGGCATAATTGCCCAGCATGTGATAACAGTAGAGAAAAATCGGTTTTTGATAAATCTCCATGATTTTCTCGAATTGTTCTGTGTTCCCATCCAACACATCTGCAATGATCTGATTTAACTCCGTATCATTCAAGCTGTCTCCCCCCCTTTCACTCTATACAACGAAGAGCTCGACCTAAAATGTGACAGCAATAAAAATCTCAAGAATAAATCTTCTTTATTAACCCCTCGTTTTTTAGCATCTCCCTTGGCACATATTGCTTTTCAAACTTTAATGTTAATAAACATAACAAAGAAGCCCTTCTTGTGAGGGCTTTCTTTGTTTTTCTTACTCAAATATCAGGAGCCTATGAATAATTATTGAGGTTGAAAATCTGAGAACCCTGAGATTAGTACCCTCAACCCCTTGCTGACGCTATCGACCTTCCATACACCATTCGTAAATACGAGAGTGATCGTACGATCCTCGGCATATTGATCTTCTCCTGTTAGACCATTTGCCAATATAACCGATTGCGCAAGCGTGGCTAAAGTCTTGTTAATGTATACTGGCGACGAGGCAGGCGATTCATAGGTACTAGCTGTATTCAAGCCTTTATTTTGAACGATAGACTTAATTAATTTATCGGTAAAGTACGGTTTGAAGTAGGAACTAATATTTTTAATTGAAGAGATATCAGCTGCTTGATTTAATTTATCGGAGAGTTGTTTTAACCGTGGATCCATAATTTTCTGCTTATCAGAGATTTGAATAGATTGTTGCTCCATGTTGACTACGAGTTCCTTACCCCCCAATGTTATGGTCGCCTGCTTAGACTGTTGGTTCCATAAGACATTTGCACCTAGCGATTGACCGACAAAGCGTAGCGGAACATAGGTTGTTCCTTTAATGACCTGCGTGGCAGTATCTATATCAATATATTCCCGGTGCGGAATATCCGGGTTATCTGTAGTCGGTGGTGATTCAATAATTGCGCGTTTGAAATTTGCAGCAAGCCAGAGGGTCGTGTCTCCATTTTTAATCTTTACTTCTTTCTCCGTTTGAAACCATTCCACACTTGCGCCTAAATTTTCTGAAACAGCTCGTAACGGAATGAGAACTCGACCGTTGTTAATTTGGCCGTTATTTATGATCGTAGGTTTGGATGTATCCACTGCAAAGCTATGCACCGGTATTACTGGAAGCACAAGTAAAGCTGAGGCAAATAAGGAAATCATCAATTTTTTCTTCATAATAAAACCTCCCATAATAGATTTATCTTAATAATAGAAGTTTTCCTTTCTTATTTTGTTTGAGTTGTTTGAATACCCAAATTGTTATAAGTTTATCCAATATTTATACACTATTACATGCAACGAATCTAGAGAAACTTCCATACTATTAATGAGCTGTAGCGTAAGCGATGCTGTATCTCAGAATCGCGTCCGTAGAAACATCAACAAATTGCCGAAAGCTTTAAGCGCTTTATTTGACTTGAAAGATTTAAGTACATCCAATGCGCTAGTTGAGAAGCACTGTCCGGGCCGGCGTTCGAGAATAAACCTGTTCATCAAGTCCTGCCGATCAATCTTTAAGTTCATATGACCACTCCGTTATATGACGAGTGTTTTCAAAATTTCAATACCAAATTCATCGCTGCATATTCTGCTTTCTCCAGGCCTTCGGTGTCACCCCTATCATTTTTTTAAATACTGTAGCAAAATGCTGACTTGTCTTAAATCCAAGTTCCATGGCAATATCCGTGATGGACATCTTCGATTCCTTCAGCATCTGGCTTGCACAATCTATACGAACTCGTTCCATACACACTATAGGCGATTGTCCATTCGTCTCTCGGAACACACGATAGAAATGCGACTCACTCAACCCGAACTCCTTTGCAAGCTGTTCAATTGAATAACGAGCAGATGGATTCTGCTGAAGTCTGTCCTTCAGCTGCTGCGTGTAGGTATGCATGTTTGGGGAATGCACAACAAGCTGCGAATGATGAAATAGATGCAGCAAAATTTCCATGACATAATGCCGAAGTTGAAAATCCAGCAGTACCGTACTCTGGTTCTGTAGAAGCTGCTTCAATTGTTTGAAATAGACGACAACGTCCTTGCTGACCAATTGAATGCGTGGACAGTTCTGCATCCAATTAACGAAGATCTGACGCTCCTCCTCTTGAAGCCCGAACCATTCCTTGTTTTGGGCTGGGTCGCGAATAATCATCCACCAAATGGTGGATGGACCAATATAATCAAATTTGGCACGGTGCCGCTCCCCCGGACTTGTATGTATAACTTGCTGGGCATTCGTATGGTATGTTTCGTCTCCGATCTCCCAGTCGACAGCCCCCTGATCAACATAGACGAATTCGTATGCATCCTCATGCACATGATTCGTTAAAGGCATCGCTTTGCTAAAATGGTCATACCCCATTAACAATAAATCCTTTACTCGAGCCGAGTTGCCATTCTCTCCCTCTATGACATATACCCACCGTTCATTTTTGATATGATTCGCCACAATCTATACTCCACCTCTGCATGATTTGTTTCTGATCCTATTCAATATAAATCGAAAAGTCAAATGAGATAAATTGCTATACACTGAAATCGTGATTATGAGGAAGGAGCGATGAACTTGAATCAGAGCGCAACACACATTCACGTTATATTCAAAACACACTTGGATATTGGCTACACGGATTTCGCGAAAAATGTGACGGACCGATATATGGGGCAACTTTTTCCAAGTGCGATTCAAACAGCGAAATATTTTGCCGAGAACCCGGAGAAAGGTTCCTTTATCTGGACAACGGGCTCATGGTTAATCCATCATCTATTAAAGCACGGTTCCGACGAAGTAAGACAACAAGTCGAAGAAGCGATTGCAAAGGATTATTTAAGATGGCATGGTCTTCCTTTCACCACATATACCGAGTTATATGATCGCGAATTGCTTGACTATGGCATTCAAATGGCGACGCGACTTGATGAGCGATTTGGCAAGCGTACGATCGCAGCCAAAATGACGGACGTTCCCGGTCATACACGCTCGTTAATCACGCATATGGCAAAGGCTGGTCTAAAGTATTTGCACTTAGGCGTTAACCCTTCCAGCTATGTTCCTCACGTTCCTGAAATGTTCTTATGGCGAAATACGGACGGATCTGAAATTGTTGTCCACTACAGCAAAGATTACGGCACAACCTTTGACATCGAAAGTTTGAACGATATCCTTTACTTCGCGCATACCCATGATAATCATGGCCCTTCTACGGTGCAGCAGATTGAAGCTGAGTTCGCCAAGCTGCGAGAAGCTTATCCGCAGGCAGTGATACAAGCTTCCACATTAGACCAGTATGCCGAAAAGGTATGGGCTATTCGTAATACCTTAACTGTCGTAGAAGAAGAAATCGGCGATAGCTGGATTCACGGTTCTTCCACCGACCCTTACAAATTAGCATGTTACCGAGAATTGCTACGCTTGAAGAGTAAGTGGCTGCAAGAAGGGGCGTTAACAGACAGCGATGAAGAATATCGCAATTTCTGTGATGAGTTAATTATGATTCCTGAGCATACGTAGGGTGTAGATATCAAAAGATATCTTGCAGATTATATCCACTATGGTAAAGATGACTTCCAAGAAGCGCGCAAACGCGATAAGGTCGATATCAACTTAAACCCGCTGGAATATCGGTTCTACGAAATGAACTCCCGCGCTGAAATGATTGAAATGTTTGGTGAGGAAGCCGATGCCAAGCTGAATGCACGTTCCTTTAGTCTTATAGAGAAGTCTTGGCAGGAACAGCGTGAATACTTGAAACAAGCAATCCAAGCACTTCAACCTGAACGACAAGAGAAAGTCGAAGTTACCCTGCTCGCGTTGAAACCATCTCGTAGCACTCTAACGGATGCAACTATCTTATCAAGTGACCAGCCTTATGTATTAGGAGATTTTGAGGTTGTGTTTGAGGATAGTGGCGCAATTGTCGGACTGAAAGATGCTCGCGGTCGGGCATGGACCGGTCCAAAAAATCAAATTGGTTTACTCTCCTACGAAACTTATTCGCAGGCCGATTATGACCGATGGTATCGTGAATATCATCTCAGATGGAGACATACGCATGTGTGGGCAACCGGAGATTTTGGGAAACCAGGGATGGACTTAACCCACGAGTGGATAGCACATGAAGTTATGACACCAAGGCTTCAGTCCTTGCAGGCTGTCTTTTGTGAAGAGCAGGATGTCGTGCTTGCAAACCTACGTATGCCGAGAGCGGCATGTGAGCGTATGGGCGCTCCACGGGAATTAACGCTTGAGTATGTCTTTAAAAAACATACGCATACAGTGGAATGCAAGCTGCAGTGGTTTGACAAAGATGCCTATCGCCTTCCTGAAGCTTCTTGGATGAGCTTTAATCCGATCGTGAACAATCCAAATCAATGGAAGCTGGACAAAATCGGACAACTCATCTCACCTTTGGATGTCGTTCAAGGTGGAAATCGCAACATGCATGCGGTTCAGCAAGGGATGTACTATGCAGCAGCAGATGGAAAAGTGCAAATCGATACGTTGGATGCTGCACTTATCTGTCCTGGGAAGCCACGCTTGCTTCAGTTTGATCATACTTTTGCTCCGCTTACCGGAGGTATGCATGTGAATTTGCATAACAATGTATGGGGAACGAACTTCCAAGCATGGTATGAAGAAGATGCTTTGTTCCGCTTCAAGCTGTATTTTCAATCTCATATATAATTTCCCTTCGTTTATATCTCGATTCGATAATCCTGTAATTCCGAAAGGAGCTCTACGATGAATCAGCACAAACCTTGGACAATTTACGTCATTCAACATTCCCATACCGATGTCGGCTATACCGAGCGTCAAGAAAAAATTCGTCAATATCATGTCAATTATATTCGGCAGGCTCTGCAAATTGTACGTGATATTGAGAGCGGCGCCAGACCTGACTTAAAAGGCTATAAGTGGGTATGTGAAACCTATTGGCCTGTTGAATCCTTCCTATTGAAAGCCACAGACATAGAAAAAGAAGAACTCGCTCATGCGGTGAAGAAAGGTTATATCGGTCTCTCCGGCACCTATCTCAATTTCGGTGAGCAATTAAATCAAGAGATACTCTCTATCATGATTAAGCGGATAACAGATTATGGACAATCGATTCAATTCCCGGTACGTTCTGCGATGACGGCAGACATTACAGGCTTTGGTTGGGGATACAGTCAAGTGCTGGCGGATGCAGGTATCGAGAATTTGATTACATGTATTCATACGCATCATTCCATGTTTCCACTGTGGAAGAAGCAGATTCCGTTCTGGTGGGAAACGCCGAAAGGAGATCGTATTCTCACCTGGAGCGGTGAGCATTACATGTTCGGCAATGATCTTGGATTGACCCCAGGCATTGGCGGATCTTATACGATTCGCGATGATCATGATGTCCGAAACGGTGTATCCTTTGAAGTGGCCGAAGCACGTTTTGATCGTTATTTACAGCAATTGGTTGCTGATGGTTACACGTTCCCGTTCGTACCGGTGATGGTGTCCGGACTTCCTACCGACAACGGCTCGCCGAACGCAGCGTTGATGGATTTTGTGAATCCATGGAATGAGAAGCATGGCGAACGCATCCGGATTCAACCGGCGACCTTGGACGATTTCTTTGCAGATTTGAGAGCTTATGCAGAGGAGCATCCCGAGGAAATCGAGACCTTCCGTGGGGACTGGCCAGATTGGTGGACAGATGGCTCGGCGACGACGCCGATGCATGTACAGATTTTCCGTGAAGCACAGCGTGTCTATACAAAGGTGAAGCTATTAGATCCCGCATGCGAGATCGTCTCCAAAGAACGTCTTGAAGCAATGGAATATGAGCTAGCGCTATTCGCTGAGCATACATGGGGTTATCATTCCTCGGTCACCGAACCTTGGAATCCGTTCGTTCAAGAGCTTGGCTGCAGGAAAGAAGCCTATGCGGCCAATGCCAGCTCACTCGCTCATACCGCTTTATACGACATCCTTGAGGCTCGCGGTGACGCTTTGCTTCGTCCTAATTGTCCAATGAAATTTGAGTTATATAATCCTAATGATTTTTTGCAAACTGATTATGCTGAACTCATTATGGAAGGCTGGAATATATCGGAATTGAAGAACGGTTTTGAAGTCATGGATGAATCGACGGGCACTGAATATGAGGTGCAAATGGTTACAGGGCACCGCGGTGTCATCCTTACCATTCCGGTAACGCTTCAGCCAAAGCAGCAGGTACAATTGACGATCAAGTCTCTTATCAATCACAAACCTGTAACTGCGTATCGAACAGATTATGTAGGCTCGGATCGTATGTTGGATATCATCCCGCCAGTCGCACCGAAGCTTCAGGTTACGCCGAAATATATGGAATCGCAATACGTAAGACTTGAATGGGAGATCGGTGCTGGCATCACGAAATGGATCGACAAGACCGTGAATCAGAACCTGCTTCGTGCAGATCGGAATCACCATGCATTTTCTCCTGTTTATAATGTGACTCGGGCAGCTAACGAATTTGGTATGTATGATGTTCGGCGCAAGATGGGACGCAATCGTAGAGGCCCTGATGCAATTACTTCTGTGGGAACACTGGTTAATGTTGATATTGTTGAAAAAGGCGCACTATACGCTAAAGTTCGTCTGACATACAGCGTCAATGGCTGCAGTCATTATTCCTTACTTGTCACCTTATACAGTGATCGTGCGCGAATTGATGTTGCCGTACGCATGCATAAGGAAAGTGTATGGGACCCAGAAAATCTATACATTTCTCTTCCGTTCGGAAGTGCTCCCTCTTCACCGCAGCAAGAACTATGGATTGAAAAAACCGGTGCGTCAGTACGACCGCGTATCGACCAACTCCCGGGTTCCCTTGCCGATTTCTACTGTGTTGATGAGGGTGTGGCGTATATCAGTGAAGGACGAGGGATTGCGATTGCCATGCCGGACACGCCGCTGATTCAAATCGGTTCATTAGACTATGAGGATCGTCTTCTGAGCGGCCATCCGGAGCTTGCCCATGATCCAGCCCACCTGTACTCATGGCCCATGAATAATTATTGGGAGACAAACTTTAAGGCGACACTGGGAGGATTCTATGAATTCCGATATTATGTTACTTGGGGTGAGGAACTTCATACCCCAGAATCTGCAATGAAGGCGTGCAGGAGCATGAACGCGGGTATCCTGTCTTGGAGAACAAATTTATAAGCAATAATCATTGAAAATAATCTCCCTACAAGATGTCTCTTCTCCCTTAACATAGTAAACTAAAAAGTTGATCTGCAAAATAGATCAACTTTTTAGTGTCACGTAAATTGAGGGCTTCTCCGAGATTAAACCTCCCCATCGTTCAACATGCCATCATTAATGGATATAATGGATATTTTACTGTTTAATTTTATATATTTCTTCTTCCAGACGTTCCAATTTACGTGTGCTAATACAATTTGAGCCGGTTTAGCGTTTTTCTCTGAAGCGATTTTTATTACCAGTTTTTGAAGAACTGCTCATCGTTTAAGACAAACGTGGATTATAGTCTAGGCGAGAATCGCAAAACAGGCTAAAGAACTGCTCCCGATATTACACCGGAAGTTATTCTTTAGCCTGTTGCTTGGTAAGATTGATCGAATGCTCAGAGGAGCTCTTGCTTTTTTTACACTCCAACTTCTCCGATCATTTGCTGTTCGATTTGTTTCATCTCATAAAAATAGCCTTTTTGCCCCATCAACTCCGAATAGGACCCCGTTTCGACTACCCTGCCTTGGTCCATGACCACAATCTGGTCCATCTCTTCCAATCCGGTTAGCCGATGACAAATCAGGAGAAGCGTATCATTAGCCGCCTGTGCGTAGAGATGCTTCAAAACATGATGCTCTGTCACATAATCCAGCGATGAAGTGGGTTCGTCCAGAAGCCATACCCGTCCTTTGCGGAGCATCGCTCGCGCCAGAGCCAACCTCTGCTTCTCGCCGTCTGACAGATTCTCCCCTTTTTCATACACCATATCGGTCAACGATGTATCGGGCAGCTGCATTTTTGCTAGCACATCCAACAATTGTTCGTCTGCATGTTCTTCTCCATTCAGCAGCAGGTTGTCCCGGATCGTTCCCCGGAAGAAATGACTTTGCTGAAACACTACAGTAGCCGTTTGCCAAATGCTCGTTTCATCCAGTTCCTTCACCGAAATGCCGTTTAACCGTATATCACCGGCCGTTGGTGTTCGCAGCTTGAGCAGCAATTCGATAATCGTTGATTTTCCTGATCCACTCGGCCCGACAATCGCCGTTTTGGAACCAGGTAAAATGTGCAGGGATACATCCCTGAGCGCCGGTCTCCACTCCCCTTCATATTGAAACGTAACATCGGATAGCTCCATCGTAACGGCATGATCAACAGACAATGTGCCACTTGGCTGCGAGGACTGCTCATCAAAGGTCTGAACTGTTTCCGTCAGTCGTTTGGCTGCGTGTTCGCTATCCTCTTTATACGCGGGTAATGTGGCCATAGCCGCCGCTTCTTCAAATACGGTTTGTGATGCCATAACCAGCATGGCAAGAAATACGCCTGCAAGCGCTCCTTCCATAATTAAATAGGCGCCAAGCGTAAGCACTCCCCAGGAAACGAAAAACGTAACAAAAGTGTGCATCGATTGCCCGCGCAGCAGTTGCCCGGCTGCTCGTTGCTGCTCAGCTGCCAATACAGTGGAAGCATGCTGGAGATGTTCCTCCCGCTGTGCCAATTGACCATATACTTTTAAATCCCGGAAACCGTACAACACTTCGGTAACTTCCGTGGACAGCTGCGCCCTCTGCTCACGAACGCGTCCATGTATTCTCCGCTGCCCGAGTAACACAATTCCCGGTACAACGAATGCCGTTACCAGCATACCTATTACAAACAAAACGGCAATCCAGATCGAAAAGGTAGAAGTAAACAGCACCGTAGCCAAAAACACCATGACGACCATGATCGGAGGATAAGCGACTCGCAAAAAATAATTTTGCAAACTTTCCACATCCCCAACGATCCGCGCAAGCAGATCCCCGCTTCGATTTTTGTTCAATATACCAGGCGTTAAAGGAATAAGCTTGGCAAAAAAGGATGTACGTAAACGGCTAAGCATGGAGAATGTCGCCCGGTGAGAATACAAGCGTTCTCCATAACGACTCGCCGCCCGAAGCAGACCCAGCAGTTTGACCATGGAGGTGAGTACAATTAAAGTATAAAGCGGTGGCGCAAATACCGTTTGCGAAATCAGATATCCGCTCGCAGAAAAGAGTGCCACACCGGCTATGCCGGCGATAAATCCACCCAAAATCGAAAGAATGATATCCTTGCGCTCCTGAATCATCGCCTTTGACAGAACAGCCAGTTCATTCATGAGGATATCCCCCCTTTCCGCTCTACATCAATCATCTCGGCATACTGAGGCAGGCGCTCCAGAAGCTCGTCATGTCGTCCCGAGTCCACCAACACTCCATTGTCCATAAACAAAATCTTGTCGGCTTGTTGAATCGTATATAATCGGTGAGCTACCGTAATCATTGTAGCCGTTTTTGCCAGTTTGGCTATGGAGCGTTGCAGTACCCGCTCGGTGTGCAAATCCAGTCCAACTGTGGGTTCATCAAACAAAATGATAGCAGGACGCTTCAAAAAAGCGCGTGCTAAGGCAAGCCGTTGCTTTTCCCCACCAGACAGTCCCCGGCCTCCTTCACCAACAAAGGTATCAAATCCATGCTCTAATTGGGCTGTAAGCGCAGCGAGTCCTGCTTCTTCCCCCGCCCGCTCAATTTCTGCTCTGGAGATGCTCCCACGAGCACCAATCGCAATATTTTCAGAAAATGTGCCTGCAAAAATATACGGATGCTGTGTAATGTAGCTAACATGTTCGAACCATTCGGTTTCATCGTATTGCGAGAGTGGACTTCCATTCACCAGAAGCGTTCCCGATTCTGGTTTCAGCAGACCGGCAATGAGATGTAGCAAAGTCGTTTTGCCGGAACCGCTTTTGCCAACAATGGCAATGTGTTCTCCTGGACTAAGCTGGATCCGCCCCGTCTTAAGCTCGAAAGAATCTGGAGCATACTGAAACCGGAGTTGGTCAATTACGATGGACGGCGGTATTAAAAGGTCTCCAGAATGGGTGAGTTCCAATTTGCTTATTCTGTCGGTCCTATCACCGACCTTATCCATGCTGTCGATCTCGTCGATTCCATCGGTTGTTAATGCTCCTTCAATGCCATTAGCGTCCCTGCTCCCCCCTGCCGTTTCCTCAAGCATCTGTTCCACCTTACGAACCGCACCCATACTTGTCCGGCCACTGTGAAAGGCCGTTCCCGTATTCTTTAACAGGTTGTAAAACTCGGGAACGAGCAGCAAAACGAGAAAGGCGGTGTGGAACGTCATAGCTTTGAAAACGAGCAACTGGATGGCCAGTTCAAGAGCGACAATGCCAATGCTAAGCATTACGATCGATTCCAGCATGAAGGTATTCGTAAACGCAATCTTCAAAATGCCCATTGTGGCATCACGATAACCCAAGCTACTGCGCTCGATCTCCTGTTGCTGACGGTAAGCCCGTCCAAATATTTTCAATGTCACCAGTCCTTGAAGAGAATCCAGAAACGTCCCTGAGAACTCAGCCAGTTGCGCATATTTTTCTTCGGATTTGTTCTTCGTTTTCAGCCCTACCAAAATCATGAACAGCGGGATGAACGGAGCAGTAAACAATAGAATGAAACCTGTGTTGGCATGTTGGATAAATGTAACGACCAAAATCAGAACCGGGATGATAGCAGCTTCCATCATACGCGGCATGTATTGACTGAAATAACTATCGGCCTCATCCACAGCATCCAGAGCAACACTGACCTTTCCTCCCGTCTGTCCACGAAGGGTTGAAGGCATGGAGGCATGAGTCAAGTTTTGCAGCACGGCAGCGCGCATATTTGTCTTAGCAGTGGCAGCCATATGTAAGCCAACTATACCGTTTCCATAAGACAACAGTGTGCGCACAGCCATAACAGCTAGAAGTATGCCGAGCAACAGGATAACCGATGAAAATGAAGCTTTCTCGACAAAAATCCGTTGGACTGCTTCAGCAAGCAGTCCAGCCTGACTCACAATAGCTATACCAAGCGCTAGTGAAATGATTGCGAGGAGAGCCATGTTTTTCCTTTGTGAAGACATTTGTTGAGAAATCAGACTGGATTTCCTCTTCACAGATCACACCTCCTTTATCTATAGGCTTGTAGGAAAACCTCAAACATGCCGTAATGGATTAATCAGCTTTATTTTTTCCCTTTAACATAATCCGCATCAAACAGGAAGAGTTTGAAGACCAGAATAAGGGATGGGATCAACAGGCATAGACCGCCGATAAACACAATTACTAACGCTAAACCCATTGCCGGTGAAGTTGCACTGCTCTGAATCGTGATATACGGATCAAGAATATAAGGGTATTGCCCAATCCCATAAGCGAAAAAGGCACAGAAAAACTGCAACATGACGCATATAAAAGCTAATCCGTAACGGCGTCCGTTATATAATAGCCACATCGCGATCATGAAGAAAGCAACGGAAAGTGCCAGTAACCACCATAAATCCATCATATTTTGAAAATGGCGCTCATTGTGTTGACCCAAATAGATAAATGCTGTCAGTGCGAGGATTATCGTGGGTGTGCTCCAAAACAGGGCGTAGTTGCGCATCAGCTTCAACGCGGAATGATCCTCCGCCCGAGAAGCGTAAAATGTCAGAAATGATCCGCTAATGAACAAAACGGACACGATTGCCAGTCCAACGATACTCCACGATAACGGATTGGTAAACAGCGCCCAGTAATCTAGAGAAACCGTCTCCCCCTGCTTCACGATAAAGCCGCCTTCAGACAAAGTTAGCGCCACTGACAACGATGCTGGAATAAGCAAACCTGTAGCTCCGTACAAAAAAAGATATACTATGTTTTTCTTGGAACCGTAATTTTCAAAAGCATAGAATGAACCGCGAATCGCAAGAAGAATCACTGCAATGCTTCCCGGAACAAGTAACGCGGAGCCATAATAATAGGCTGTGTCCGGAAAAAATCCGACGATGCCAATATAGAAAAAGATAAAAAATACATTTGTAATCTCCCATACGGGTGATAAATATCGGGAAATCAGACGATTAATGAGATGATCCTGCTTTGTTAAACGTGCATAAAAGGCGAAGAAGCCCGCTCCGAAATCAATGGAAGCTATAATTAAATAGCCGTACAAAAACAGCCAGAGCACCGAGATGCCAATCAATTCGTAACTCATCATTCAGTGCCCCCCTTTTCCGTAAATTGATTAGGATGATCCTTCATCCATTTCTCCATCTCAGCTTCTGCCGGGTTATTGTTGAACAAGCGTCTCAGCACGATTACACACATACTGCCGAGTACGATGTACAAGAGCAATAAGGCGAAGAATATAATTCTTACATTCGGTGAAGACGTGGCAGCCTCCTCAACACGCATATATCCACGGATAATCCACGGCTGTCGGCCAATCTCTGCATAAAACCATCCCAGCTCAACAGCCAGAAAAGCGAGAGGGGCGCTCAGTGCGATGATGCGAAGCATCCACTTGTTAAGCTCATTACGCTTTTTCCAGAACACAAACAGAAAATATAGAAACGAAATCGCGAGCAGAGTAAATCCAATTCCGACCATTAAATCAAACAGATAATGAACGAGAAGCGGTGGCCATTCTTCCTTGGGGAATTCCTCGAGCCCCGTCACCTCTGCATTAAAGTCTCCAAAGGCCAGGAAGCTGAGCAGCTTCGGCAGATGAAGAGCCCCTAGAACTTCATGCTCTGCATTCAGCCATCCCAATAGTACCAAATCCACACTGCTGCTCGTCTCAAAATGCCACTCTGCCGCTGCAAGCTTCTCTGGCTGATGCTCGGCCAAAAACTTGGCAGACACATCACCGGCTAACGTGTTCAGCAAACCGAATAGTAAAACGACCGCCATCATTAGATTTAAAGATTTTTTGTGGTATGCGGACACACCTTTTCTCAGCATCGCGAAGGCTGCAATCCCGGCTAACAAGGCAGCTCCAGTCAAATAGGCCGAGCTTAATACATGGAACACTTTGGAGAACGTCGCCGTATTCAGCATCGCTTGCACCGGGTTAATCGCTGTGAATTGGCCTGCTTCCATGACAAAGCCTTCAGGCTGGTTCATGAATCCGTTCACCGTCGTAATAAAAACGGCAGACATGCCTGCCCCGGCGACAATCGGTATCGTCAGCAGCCAATGGATATACGGATTTTTGAACCGACCCCACGTATACAAATAAATGCCCAAGAAGATAGCTTCAAAGAAGAACGCGAACACCTCCATGAATAACGGAAGTGCAATGACATTCCCAGCCAGTTTCATAAAATTCGGCCATACCAGGGCCAGCTGTAGTGAAATCGCTGTACCGGTCACGACACCAACCGCCACAGAAATGACAAATCCTCGAGACCACCGCTTTGCCATAAGTGTATAATGGGGGTCCTTCTTCCGAATCCCGATAAACTCTGCTATAGCGATCATTAGCGGTATACCGACGCCAATCGTCGCAAAAATAACGTGGAACCCGAGAGTCAAGCCTGTCACCAGCCTGCTCCATAGCACCGTATCAATTGCCATTCTTTACTGCTCCCTTCAAAACACTGTTCATTTTTCTATGATTAGGCCTGCTAACTGTTGGCTGCATTCAATATCAGGTTTAGCAAGGTTCAGCGACATCGTTGCCTGTTCGTTTTAGTATGACGTTCATCGTTCTTTGCTATGTAAAAAGAGAAAAAATTCACAAAGCAAGAGTTGGCGAGCCCGATTTATCTGATACTGAGCAGTCAAAATTATAATGTGACCCAATAATTAAAATCATCTTATCTTAAATTGCAAGTAATTCAATCACAGATATCTCTTAATCCCTAAACGTTCAAGAAAGGGTCAAATCTTTCTGACAACTCAGTGAATAACACAATAAGTACCCGAAGGAGCTATTGATTGATTAGTGCATATGTGATGTCACAAGTTCCCTCCTACTTCGATGCTGGCAAAAAAACGATATTTTCTCATTTTGAGCCATAATATATCCCCTTTTGCAACAAAAAACACTGACTCAAATCATCAGTGTTTTTTGAATTAAAGCTAATGTCATCTTCGTCATGACAAATCTTGATCTGCCAATATCATTTAGTACGACCGTAGAAAAAAGAATACCCATCTGACTTCCCAAGCTTAGTCGTCTCCGTTCCGTCCACTAGCTTGACCGCTTTCAGCAACGATACAATTTGCGTATGCATTAGCTTTGCATCAAATTTGTCCATCTCTCTGTTGTCACTATCCACGAGCAGATAGTCGGGCATTGGAATGAAACCAATCACCGGTATCCCTGCTTCAAATAAGGGCTGACTCTCTCCAAACTCAAACTTGTTATGTCCACGCAATAATACAGTACGTGTGCTATCTGTCTTTTCAATAGCCTTCAGCCAAATGGCTGCCATCATTTCATTGCCCGCATAGGTATATTCTGTACTTATTTGTCCAGTTGGACCATAGTGACCCGTATCATCGTCCTTCCACTCCATGCTGCCTAAATGCTCGACCGTAATTCCAGCTACAGCTTTTAAATGGCCATTCTTGCCATCCCACAGCTCTCGATGCCCCTCCATCCAGGTGGAAGTTGCCTGAGAGGACCCTTTGAACTCCGGTAATCTAAAATGCCCTGTCACAAAAGCAAATATCATCGTACGTTCCGGCTGCTCCTGCTGTAAGTAACGAATCATAGACAGCATGCCCACAGCGCCATTCTCCTCCACCACATTTATCCCATCCGTATGAGTATTTACGATAATTGCTTCGTCTTTATTCTTACCGTCAATTTTCACATAAAAGGATTCTGTTGGGGCATCTTTTTGTATTACCGCTTCTAAAATAACCGTACCTTCTTTATGCTCCTGAGCTGCCCTGATAACCTTTTGCCCTTCCGTTTCATTCACCCAGATCGCAGGGATTCCAGCATAATCGGTGGTAAAAGGCACATATTGCTCTTCAACCTTATCGTCAGATACCCCTTTCCAGACTAAAACAACAGCTTTTACGCCCTTTTCCTTCGCTTGCTCCAATTTAGCTTCTTTTAAAGCTGTAGTGAGGACCAGATCGCCTTCATTTGGGGCAATTTGGTTGTCCATTGGAGATGAATCCCGCATATTCATAACGATCCCACTTGGAAAATTTCTGAAATTCTCAATTTCAATGACAGCAATTTTTCCGCTGGCCTGGCCATATTCACCACGCTTCGTATACACCAGCTCCCCAGTTACACCTTTTTCGTCAGTTTCCCCGGAATAGGGAAAAGCTGAAGAGACATGAATTACCTGCTGATCAATCATTAAAGTACTGTTCTTTTCTTCCCATCGGTCAAAAGTATAGCGATCACGATAAACTTGCAGCCCCATATCCGATACCTGCTGCTCCAGCCAAGCAATAAACTGATTGTGACCCTCAGAGCCGGTTGTACGGCTTCCAAAAGAATTCATTACTTCAATATCTTTGAGCATCACTGCTGCAGAATCCAAATTGCGTTCATCGATCGTCACTGTCGTATCAGCAGCTAATGCTACAGGTGTTGTAATAGGTTTTGCATAGACTCCAATACCCCAAAGTGCAGTAACGATAAGTGCAGCAATGCTGAATAACACTTTACGAACCACTAGAAACGGAGTAACTCTTCTGCTTACCTTTTGCCCCAAGAGTCCTCTCCATATGCCCGCTATGATCAGCAAGAGGATAGAAAGCGCAAGCAGCCAAAAATTTCTTGTTAGTAAGAATAACCCTTCTGCCACCATCGCACTAATAAATACTACATGTAACTTCTCACGCTTCTTTAATAGTAAAAAAGAGATGCCTAATTCTGCTAATAAAAAGATGATGGTCACGATTGAGATTACCGTTTCTTCGCCAATGAATACCGTAGCACTTAGTGCTAGGATCAAAAGCAGCACTGCTGACAATCGTCTATATAAGATTTCTAACATGACGCCCTCCCATTTTAACTAACGATTATTTTGACATTACATTTGTAATGCCTTATGGTTTTAGCATATTGAAAAGACTCATGAAAAACAATGAAACGAACATCAGAATGTACAAACGGAGGGGAAATGTCATCTCAAATCATGAATTATACAGTCCAAATACCTCTCAGCATCGTTCCAATAAAGAAACCAACCGTTTGACAAGAGAAGCCATCTGTACGGCATTAGTCTTCTTGATCCAGGAACAGCCTTTTGACAAAATCACCATCACCGATATTGTGAAGCGCGCAGGGGTTTCTCGAACAGCCTATTACAACAACTATTCCTCCAAGCAAGAGATCCTGGTGGATTTGGTCGATTCGCTTATTTTTGAAATTAATCAAAAACTCTTACCTTACACCAATGAATTAACAGGCAAAGCTAAAGAACCTCAAAAATTTATCAAAGTGCTTTTTGAAGTTATTTTTCAGCAGCGGAACATCTACAAAGCACTTCAGAGTGCAAAGTTTGATCATGTAATTCTGGATTGCTTGAATGAAATGATGCTTTCTACTGCTCATGACAAAAGCGACGAGAATGTGTACCGAATATACTTTAAAGCGGGGGCCCTCTATAATGTTCTCCTTAAATGGATACAATCAGACTTTGCAAAATCCATAGACGAAATGGCCAAAATTTGTCTTGAGGTATACCATACTCCAATGTCCCAGGAATAAGGTTTAAAAATCGTGTTTATAAATGAAAAAACAAAGAAACCACGGAACCAAGTTCGGCTCCGCAGTTTAATTATCAACCCTACTATTGAATTTGAATTTGTTTCATGTACTCTTTGAATGCCTCGGCGATTTCTTTGTATTTTGTATGATGCAGATAATGTGAACCTTCCATTGGGATCATTTTGCCCTGTGCGGATTGTTTGACTTGCTCCTCATGCAGCGGAATCCACTGTTTATTGTGCTCGTTATTTGATTGAACGAAGAGAAGCAGCGGCAAGTCATTTGGCATTGTGATTTTTTCTCCATTTTTGAAATTGGAACCGAGGTGGCCCAGTTCATTCATCAACGTTGGATTGGTCGCGACTTGATTCGAAATCAAACGCATCTGTTCTTTGGTATGCTCATCGAACGCAAGCGATTCATAGGGATCTCCGCTCACTTTTTGGACCAATCTCATTAGACCTGATTTTTGAAGAAATTTCATGGCGTTCAAAGGTAATTTGACATCCATTCCGGGTTGATTGGGAACGCTGCTATCGATGCCGACAAAAGCAAGAACTTCATCCGGATATGTGTTCACATAGGTCGCTCCGTAAAGTCCCGCGATGGAATGTCCCATTAGAATGTAACGGTCTACACCCAGTTGCTGCAATGCTTCGTGAACCTCACTTACTATATTCTCAGTCGTTCTCTCCTTCTCGGTTTCATCGCTCAAACCATAACCGAAAGGCTCGACCACCACGACTTTATAATTAGGGGTAATTTCATCGATCAGCAATTTGAAATCAAGTGCAGGCGTCGGGGTTCCTTGTCCCGGTAGGAGTACAACCGTTTGTTCTCCACTGCCTTGAATAAGCACATTCATCTTTTTCCCATCCACATTGACATACTGGCCATACGATTCGATTTTCTTTTTCTCTACCCCGTCGCTGATTGCATCAACGATAAAAACGATGCCCATGAACAGCACGAGCGCCCCTACAATACCTCCGATTATTTTTAACCATAGGTTCCGTTTCTTGTGGCTCTTAGTCCCTGTTGTTTTTATTTCTACCTTATTTGCCACGTTCATCTCTTCCCTTCCTTGTCCCTGTATCTGAAGTGCCGCCTTGACGACATATTCAAAGTGTAATCAATCAAGATGTACTCTTCGTGACGACAATATGAACGGAATATGAACAAGCCCAAAAAAAAAGAAGTTTTAGATTAACATCAAATCGGAAATGAAATAATGTTCTTGTCCTTTACTCAAAAAGCAGCGCCTCTCATTAGAGATCGCTGCTTTTTATTGTATACTTCATTTAATATGTGTAGGTTCTCACTATTCTATTATTTCTCAGCACAAATCATGAATATCGGTGTTGACCGGTTTAAGACTTGCTGTTTCTCATCCAGAATTTTTGAGTTCAAATTCTCTTCAGCAAAAATATTAGCGAAGCCTTCTTTTTTGAGAGTCCGTATATCCCACTCGGGACGCCATTCTCTGGTCAGCGGCAATACAAGACTCAGACGGTCTGTCTCCTCTATGTCCTTGTGATGCGGGAGTTCACCAAAGCCCTTATCTACATAGGTTTGCTGATCCTCTACTCGCTTTTGCTGCATCTCTTCGTCCCAGAGATGGCGATTCCAGTTGGCATCAAAAACCAGCAGCCGTCCCCCAGGCTTAAGTACTCTTCTCCACTCTTTGTAGGCTGACTGCGGATCGGTAAGGCTCCAGGTGACATTGCGGCACACGATTAGATCGAAGCTCTCCGCAGCAAAGTCAAGCTTGTGCGAATCCATCTTGCGGAAAGTAACGGTTACACCTTCCCGAATGGAGTGGGCACGTGCTTCTTCCAGCATATTGTCGGTACAATCGATCGCAGTAACCAGATGCCCGGCACTCGAAAGAATCACAGAGAAGAAGCCAGGAAACCCATTTATCATTCACTCCTTCTTGGCAAGTATCATGAACCGGTTTACATTCTGGTAACCGTATTTCAAATAATCTAGCGGCATCGCACGGGCAGGGATAAAGTTCCGGTGAACATCTATGGTTCGGAACCCGGCCTGTTTCAGCGCTGTCTCGTCAGCTTCAGGCCGTAATACATTAACATATGGCAACTCGCTTAGCAGGCTTTTATCTTGACTGCTTCGCTGGCGGATTCTTTGTTCTGTGAGTAGAATCAGTGTCCAGGACAAGGCATACCAAAGTCTATGGAATACAGTCTTGCTCTCTTTATACAAATAGTTACCGTCAAAAATAATCAGGGTCCCGCCCGGTTTTAGAATCCGATACCATTCAGCATAAGCCCTCTGTGGATCAGGAAGCGTCCATACTACATCCCTGCAGACCACTGCCTCAAAGCTATTCTCTAGCTCCATATGCAAATCGGCAGCATCAGCGACATAAGCTGGAACTTTATATCCATAACTCTCAAAATTTCGTGAAGCTCTATCGATCATTCCCTGAGAGGTATCCACCGCTGTAGGCAGATGACCCATCTGTGATAAGAGTATGGAGAAAAAGCCAGGCCCTGTTCCCACATCCAGCACCTTTTGCTGGGGAGTTGTTCCCAACCCTTTAATAAGCAGTTGTTTCCAGAGATTTATGGTTTTTTTGCTGCGGAATTGAGTCTGTATGACTTTGTCATAACTCTCCGAGCTTGATGTCCAGTATTTCGAAATCTCTTTTAACATCATTTTTCTCCTATGTCGAGTAGATTCCAGAAGACCGGTATAAAGGTGGAGTACCCCGGTTTAAATCCAGTCACTCTATTATTTACTGCCAAGATATCGTCAGGAAAATAAATAGCTGCAAACATAGCCTCCTGATACAATTTGGAGAAAATGGAGTCATATGCGGTCTGACGTTCCTGAATATCGGTTGTTCCTACTGCTGTGTCAATCAGTGATTCTAGTCCAGGATCAGACCATACGACAGCAGATTCGTCAGCTGTTTTATGAAATAGGGACAGCAAGAATGCATGCGGATTATAGGCATCATCATAAGTCCGGTACATGATTAGATCATAGGCTTTGCTTGTCCATAAGGTATCGTAATAGGCATTCGGCTCAAGAACCTGAAGATTCACTCTAATGCCAATCTCCTTTAACTCAGACTGAACCAGTTCACTAATCGACTTCCATTCGGGATATTCAGCCTGCTGCAGCACGAAATTAAGCTCAAGCGGCGCTCCGTCCTTCTGTACAATTCCATCTCCGTCCGAATCCGTGTAACCGGCAGCTGCTAGCAGTTGCTTCGCTTCCAGCAAATCAAAGCCGTACCAAGTATTATTGGACTCCGTCACATAAGGAACTGTCAGCGGGAACAGGCCTTGAGCTTCACTGCCGATACCGTCCATAAGATCATCGACAATGCTTTTTTTATTAATTGCCAAATTGATAGCTTTGCGCACATTCAGATCTTGAAGTGCGGTCGTTTTGTAGTTAAAGATCATGAAATGTGAGTTTGTTCCTTGTGCTTTTTGCAAGGTCAGTGAAGAATCTGCTTCAATCACTGGCACGCTTTCGACTGGAAGCTTACCCATTTGTCCCCCGGCAATGTCAACATCTCCAGCTTGCAGCGCTAGTACTCTGGACTGTGGATCAGGGATTACCTTTAAAATAATTTTCGACAGCTTCGGCATTTCTCCCCAATACTTCGGATTTCTGACCAGTACGGCTTCCTGATCTGTTTTGTAGCTCTCAGCTATCCATGCGCCAGTTCCAATCGCTTTGATGAATTTACCCGTAATATCTCCTGCGGGTTCCACAGCGGAAGGGCTGATAATTCGGACCGGTCTTGCAAAGGATAACTCAGTTAAGAAGGGATAATACGCTTTGTTGAATGTCATTGTGATCGTATGTTCGTCCACAACAACAAGGGATTGCATCGCAGTTGCTACATTTAACGAATTGGCTGGATCCTTAATCCAGCGTTCGAAGGAGAATTTAACTGCATCGGCATTAAACTCCGTACCGTCAGAGAATTTGACGTCATGGCGAAGATGGAACGTATATACTTTCCCATCTTCTGAAATATCCCAAGACTCCGCAAGCGACGGCAGTATTTCGCCTTTTTCACCATACTCCACTAACCCCTCATATATCATCGCGTGCACATTCATCGAACCATCATAGGCACCGGCATCCAATCGGTCTATACCGGCATCAGACGATATAGCAACAGTGACTGTCTTGTCCTGAGCTTCAGATCCTTGTGCAGCTTCATTATTGGCGGTATTATTGGCTCTAGCCGTAGAATTGCTGTTATTACTGTTGCTGCAACCTGATATCAACACAACTATTACAAGAAGCATAAAGAATAACGATTTTGATAATAGGTTTTTTGTCTTAGGGTTCGTTCTCATTCTTGGTACATCCTTTCTCTACTTAACATCATAGGAATGGCTGGGTTGCCACTCCTCTCCCAGTCTCTTCTTTCTTAAGCGGGGGTCCTGCACAGGTACCGAGGAGAGCAATGTTTTTGTATAAGGGTGGTCTGCTTGCTGCAACATGGTTGCACCCGATTGCTTCTCTACAATTTCCCCTTGACACATTACAGCCACACTGTCGCAAAAACGATTTACAACTGACAAGTCATGTGTAATGAATACATAGGATAATCCCAGCTCATGCTTCAATTCCTGCAGCAGATCCATCATTTGCTTTCGCAGGGTGACATCGAGACTCGAGAAAGGTTCATCGCAGATAATCAGCTCCGGCCGCAAGGCGATTGCGCGCGCAATTCCGACCCTTTGCTGCTGTCCGCCGCTGAGTTCATGCGGATAGCGGTGAATATGCTGCCGTTCAAGTCCCACAAGCTCAAGTGTGTCTGCTACCGTGGCCCTGCGGGCTCCAGCCTTCCTCTCTCCATAGTTTCGAAGAGGCTCCCCGATAATCTGCTCTACCGTAAACAACGGATTAAATGAAGCCAGACTGTTCTGAAACACCATCTGCATCTTCCTGCGGATCATGCGCATTTCGCTAAAGGTCCAATCCGTATAATCCTCGTTCCGGTACATAACTCTTCCGGAGGAGGGTTTCTCCAGTCCCAGCAGAAGTCTGGCCAAAGTGCTCTTACCACAGCCACTTTCCCCCACTAAACCAAGGGTCTCACCGCTCTCCAGACTGAGAGACAGGTTGTTGACGGCATGAACACTTCTGGCATTACGTGTGAACCACCCCCTTTCCAACTCATATTTCTTGTTCAGGCTTACCGCTTCCAATAACTTCAAGATCACCACGTCCCTGAAAAATGTAATATTACCGTTGTTATCTGCACACCATTAAGTATTTAGTATAGGGATGCACGGGATTAGAAAAGAGTTCAAACACATTGCCTGATTCCACAATCTTCCCGGACTTCATCACATATACATAATCTGCAAGCTCCGCAACAACGCCAAGATCATGGGTAATTAATAGAATGCCGACATTGTTCGTCCATCTGATTCGGTCCAGCTCTTTAAGAATCTGGGCTTGAATGGTTACATCCAATGCCGTTGTAGGCTCATCTGCAATTAGCAATTGTGCTCCGGATACCAGGGCGATGGCGATCATTACTCTTTGACACATACCACCGCTAATTTGAAAAGGATATTTATTGAAAAGCAATTTAGGCTCGCTGAGCCCTGCTTGCTCCATCTGCCTCATGGCAAGCAGCTTTGCTTCTTTTCCCGATATACGCTTGTGCAGTTTAATCGTCTCCATGATCTGCCTGCCAATAGTAAGTACCGGATTCAGCGCGTTCATAGGATCTTGAAAGATAACAGCCATTTCTGTTCCCCGAAGCTTCTGTAACTGACGGCTGGAGCACTCACGTAGATTGTTACCCTTAAGCCAGATTTCTCCACTCTCAACTATGCCTGGAGAATCTACTAATCCTAATATGGACATTGCCGTAACACTTTTACCGCTGCCGCTCTCACCTACAAGTGCGACAATCTGCCGGAATTTCACCTCGATACTGACATCATCAACCGCTGTAACTTTATAACTGCCTGTGTGAAAGCAGGTGCGTAAATGACTGACCTTCAGCAGTGGAGACTCTGCCATCATATTCTGGCCCCCCACTTTACTACAGAATTGAAAGCACGCTCTGGTTGTCGCAAGCCTTCTCCCAACAGATTAAAGCCCAGAACCGCCAGCATGATCATCATTCCCGGAAATAGCATCAACCGCGGCTCCGTTTGAATATAGGCACGGCTGTCGTTCAGCATTACTCCCCATTCCGGTGTAGGCGGCTGAGCTCCCAAACCCAGAAAGGACAAACCCGCAATGGAGAGCATAATCGTACCCACTTCCATAGAAGCAAGAACCAGAATAGGCCGGGCTGCGTTCAGCAGAATATGCCTGAAAATAATTTGTAAATGAGAAGTGCCTGACGCTTTGGCCGCTGTAATATATTCACTTTCCTTGATTTGAAGGACCATACTGCGTATCACTCTGGCATACCCCGTCCACCAGACAGCAGCAAATGCGATTAGCAGATTCTTCATACTGGGACCTAGCATGGCTGTAATAGCAAGGGATAGGATTAAGCTGGGAAAGGCAAGCAATATATCTATGATCCGCATAATCAAATGATCGATCTTGCCGCCAGCGTAACCAGCCAGTAAACCAACAGGGATGCTAATCGCAAAAACAACGATCAACACCATAAACGAATCATTCAGGGAGGTTCGGGTCCCATAGATTAATCGGGATAAGACACAACGTCCCAGATGATCCGTACCGAGCGGGTATTGCCAGGAAGGTGTAGCCAGTTTGAGTTCCATGTGAATCTGCAGCGGATCGGAAGGTGAGAGCCATGGGGCAAAGAGTCCAACGGATATGAACAAAAGTACTATGCCCGCTCCTAACCTTGCTCCCTTATTCTTAAATAAGCTAATACGAAATATGACAATCCGCTCCTTCTAAATCGTCACCGCAGCCTGATTCGCGGATCCAGCAGCAGATGTAATAAATCCACTGTCAAGTTAATCAGGACAACGACAACAGCCATCCATAATACGTAACCCTGAATGACAATATAGTCTTTCGCAAAAATCGCCTCAATGGCATACTTACCAATTCCCGGCCAAGAAAATATAGTTTCAACAATAACGGAACCGCCTAATAGCCCCGCTATGTTAACCCCAAGGAGGGTAAGACTCGGAAGAAGCGCATTACGAAGTGCATGCCGAATGATTATTCTCCATTCCTGCAGTCCCTTAGCTCTAGCTGCTGTGATGTAACGCTTGCCCAAAACGTCTAGGAGACTGGAACGAATCAAGCGGATGTAGACTCCTGCCATACCAAATCCTAGTGTGAGGGCAGGTAGAATGACACTGGATACCCCATCCATTCCCATCACAGGAAATAGCTTAAACTTCACCGCACCATAATAAATCAGAAGCAGACTTAGCCAGTATCCTGGCATTGAAACACTGAGCATTGCACATACTCTTCCCAGTCGATCAAGCATTCTACCCGGATATAATGCAGACCCCACTCCTATCGGCAGGGCAATAAGAATAGCGGACAATACGGAACAGGCACTGAGCAGTAAAGTTGCCGGAAAACGACTCATCAGCTCTGTGAACACTGGACGACCGCTGCTGTAAGATAAGCCAAAATCGAGATGGGATACCCGGTTCAACCAGTGAAAATATTGCTTATGTACAGGACCATCCAGACCAAGTGTATGTCTGGTCGCCTCAATAGCTTCCTGCGTAGGTTTGATGCCGTCAGCACGCAGCATGATCTCCGCTGGATCACCTGGTGTTAAATGCATCAGCGCAAAGGTAATGCAAGAGATGCCGAGCAGCACGGGGATGAGCTGCAATAAGCGTTGCAACAAGTATCGATTGATGGCATTCAACTCCAAAATATTAATCGTAATAATTACGATTATAGCATAATCTTTTTAAATTAATAGTCTTAAATTGATTTATTTTATGTAGGACATAAAAAATCAACCCCTATTAAATGAGTTGATCTTTAAACATTTGGTCTCTGCACAGTCGCAACTATTTTTCACAATAATATTGTCAAATCCTTAGGAATCATGTCATTATAAGTAGGTTCATATTAAAAATAACAATAAAGGAAGTGTGTATTTGAGTCGGTTCAATCTAGTCCTCATCTATGTTTTATCCATCATGATAGCTTTTCTTTTAGGAATTTACGTGGCCCCTAGCGTTGAAACACGCTTGAATGGGCAGACTGTGGCAAGTAATCCCGTTATCGAAGAAATACCGCCTAGTACCGCAGATAAAGCTGCTATTGCTGCTGAATCCAACACTACTGGATCCAATCCTATTGAATCAGATCCTACTGAATCTTCACCTTCACCTTCACCTTCCCCGGAAGCCGTTGTCTTGGAAGATATGCCTTCGGACGATGATACTGGACCCGTTGGTGATGACTCTGAAGATCTGTCAGTAGCAGATACCCCATCCGGGCAAGGGATTGGTGCGCCATTAGAATTCAAGTATAGTACGAACTCTGCCGATGCTGTTAAGCTTACTTGGGAAGCTGACAACTTAACTGGAAAAAGGATCAATTATTACACAGCCCACATCAGCACGTTTAATCCAGTAGGCGATCCTTCCAATGATCAGCTGAACGGCAAGAGCAGCTTTTCACTTAAATATGTGGGGCCGGTTGAGCCCAATGATACTTTATTTATTTTCAGTGATTTTACATATCAGAATACAATACATACGATTATTATTGACCAGCTCACACTTCAATATGATGATGGTACTATCGAGACCTTCGACTATGGTTACGAAACTACCGATGATAGCGGCCTATAATCCACATGATTTGCAGCCCTGGTGCGAACCAGGGCTTTTTGCGAGGCACAATTGAACTAATGGTAAAGTAAAAAACGAAGAGCGGCCTGGAATCCGGCGCTCTTCGTTTTTTACTTTTATTGTTACTGTCAGTCTGTTTAGCGGATGACCGTTACCTTGATCGTATCACTGGCAGTCACTCCCGCCGCGTTGACCAGCTCCGCCCGATATTCGTACACACCGGCAGTGCGTCCGCTGATAGTGGTTGCTGCACTTTGTGCCGAAGGCGTATGGGCATTCAGCGGCTGCGAGTCGATGAGCTCCCCGTTCTCATACAGGCGGTATTCTGTAGCGTTAGTCCCCCACCACAGATTCATCGACACCTTATAGGTGCCATCTCCGTCCCAGTTATCTTCGGATAGTATCGGCTTGCCCGGCGCGGAGTCACTTATGGTGACCGTAAGCGGATCGCTCTTGGTCGTACCATATTTGTTGATTAACTCCGCAGTGTAAACATAAGTGCCGTTCACCTTACCATGAAGCTCTGTACTTGCCGTCTGGGCAGCCGGAGATACATCTTTCAGTGTCTTGGAATCAATCAGTGTGCCGTTCTCATAGAGTTTGTAACTCGTGCCGTTATTACCCCACCATAGGTTCATGGTGACTGTATAGTTACCATCACTAAGTCCATTAGCATAGCTGCTGTTGGAGGATAGCACAGCTTGTCCTGGCTTACCAGTCGCAATCACCTGGCCGCCAATAACCTGGAACGTATTGCTCTTTTCAGTCGTATTGCCGGCTGCGTCATGCACGATGTATTTCACGGTGTGGGGGCCGGCGCCTAAATCGGCGGCGCTCAGGGTCTGGCCTTCGGCAATCGGTCTTCCATCTAATAGAAGCTGTTTCGAGGTGACACCTGACAATACATCGTCAGCAGTCAATTCAAAGTAAAGCTGTGCTCCTTCTTCTACATCTCTCACCTCATGACCGGATTCTTTCAGTTCGGCAACCGGTGGAGCCGTATCAATATTAAGGTTCAGCGTCTTTAGATCTTCCACTTTGCCTTTTGCCGGCACAGCATGGTATGTCAATGTATGCCGCCCATCTTCCTTCAGGTCCACAGGTGTACTGTACTCAGCTTCCTTGTTGCCGTTCAGCGAGTAATAAACATTAGCTGTATCTGTATTCGCCTTCAGGGTAACGGTGACCGGCTGGTTAAACCAGCCGGAATCATTAGGCTCGGCAGAAAGCGTCGCCGTTGTTACCGGAGCCCCCTCTTCTGCTGCTGCGGCGAAGTCATCGAGGCTTCTCGGCTTGAGCTGGTAGATGCCTTTAAAAATTGCGGCAACACCTGTAATATTAAGTTTCTGTCCCTCTGTATAAGGGAAGATATCCTTAGTAATGCCTGTCCGGGCATCCACGCGCACATGATTGCTTGTCCCGTCGGTATTGACGGCGTCGAATTCAAAGGAGCCGCTTGGCGTAGCGTTGATAATGTTCGCCACGGTCACACCGTTCAGTTGAACCAATTGGCCTTGGTTGGCATCATTCACCATGCTCGCCGCAATCGGCTGCGGCAGTGTCGCCGTGCCCGTCTTCGCAATTTGCACTGCTTCTGTCAGCTCCAGCTCTGTGTTGTACAATGCGGTGGACGCTGTTACCTTGACCTTATCGCCCACGTGGAAGCCGCTCTGACTCTGAAAGACATAAACCCCACCGGTTCCATCTTGGAGATAGAAGGACTGTCCGCCGAAGATACCCGGCTCAGTCGTCACGGTCCCCTCCACCGTTACCAGTGATCCGGCTGCCTTAGCCCGGGAGTCGCTGATAGAGATTGTAGCCGGAATGGGATCTTCCTCAGCCGGAAGCGGTTCAGCAGGAACATTGCCCAGCGTCACCGATTCAGTCTTGAGGTTTGTACTGTTCTGGCGGAGGCGCAGATTGGATGCAGCTGTGGTGCCCGGCTTGATCTGGATCGTCAGATCCTTATAGGCATGACCGTTCAGATCAGCTGTCAGATTGAATGAGGAGCTATAGCCGTAGCTGCTTGGCCAGGTACCGTCGCTGTTCTGAATCTTGGCGATTTGGGCGCCGCTGCTTACCTGGTAGACACCTACCTGGAAGCCGGATACGCTTGTGCCTGCAGGAAGATTATCTGCACTCACCCGAATCTGAAAATTCTGTGCATTTGGCAGCACAGCCTGGTGCGTGAAGTTATAAACCGCACTTGCAGTGGCTGCCGGTCCGCCGTAGGAGCCTGCTTTGAAGGTGCTGCGATCATACCATTTGTAGCCAGCATTAGGTTGAGCCCAAGGCTCCGGCTGCGGCTCAGTGGACAGCGCCGGCTCCTCGAATGGCAGCAGTGTTGTCGGCTGATCTAGCGTCAGGCCATTCACCTGGGTGAAATCCGTATAGCTCTCCTGCTCGGCGAGCCAGTTCACGGTGTTAACCAGCAGTGTGGCATCGTCCACTTCCTTGAAGCCATCGTAAGTTGTTTTCTTGGCGCCGGTATCTTCGCGCAGGTATTTCGGTGTTGCATCCTCTACAGGAGATGAGTCACCGATGAAGGCTGCCTTGCCGGCGCCTTTTTTAGCAACTGCCACATAGGGACCTTCTGCCACACCGCCGCCGTTATAGACCCCCTGGTCTACGGCATTGGCCCAGGCAGCATTGGTTTGCGGCAGGTAGACGATACCTTTCGCACGGGTTGGGTCTAGAATGGCCAGCGTGGAACCGGCATGCATAGCTACCGCTGATACGCCCGTTGTAATGCCGAAGGCTTGATCGGGAGCTACGACGTTGGTTGCGTTAATGTCGCCAAGCGCATTGTAGCGGAAACGGACACCGAACTCGTCCGCCAGCCAGTCAGAGCTAACCACACCCTGCATGGCTGCAGAAGCGACCTCATCGGCATTCATGCCTTTAGCTGGATTGTCCCACGCTCCACGGCGGTAGCCGTTGAAAGCTTCTGAACCATCCCAGCGGTTTTTGTTGCGGTCGGCGTTATAATGGTCGCCGATGAAGAAAATACTGCCGCCATCCTCCACATATTCCGCCATCGCAAGCTGCTCGCTTGCTTTGTAGGGCACGTTGGATTCGGCGACGATGTAGACATCATAATCGGAAAGATCACTCAAAGTAATTGGAGTCGTCTTGCGGAGTTCTTTAACATAATAGCCTTTCTGGGCAAGGGCATTCCCAAAGTCTGAAAAAGCGCCGTCAATCACCCAATCGGCTGCTCCCGCAGTCTGCTCATGGGTGTTGTCGAACAGGATCTTCTGGCCTGCATGCTCATTGACGACTTTGGCCTCAATGTACGGCGCAGGATCGTTTGGTCCTTCTGCGAATACCGCCGAACCGGCTCCGAACGTGAACAGCTGAAGTGGTACGGCCACCGCCACAGCTAGAGTGCTGTTCATCAGCCTCTTTTTCCAAACTGAATTCTTCTCCTTCATACCCTTCCTCCTCAAGATATAGTCCGGTGAGTAATTACCATAAATACCCACCTGTTAGACATCTACTATCCTATCTCAAAACAATTAAAAAAAAGATAGATTTATGTAAACTGCTGTAAAAATTATACTTTTGGCCTATAAAACGGGTCGAATATAGAAAGGGTATTATGAAAAAAGTCACAGTTGCTGAGGCTTATGATGAAGGATTGGACTATCGGGAGATTAGCAAAAAAAACGAAACGGATAAATGCTCCGTTTCGCTCTCTTCCTATGTCGCCGCTGGCAGTTTCTGCTTGTTGTCCTGGTATCAATATTCCAGAAACATCAGTGGCTTAAGTATGTCTATTAAACTATTTACTAGTGCCAAGTAACAAATTCACAATCGTAACAAGCTGAAGCTCTAATGAAAAAGGATCTTCCATTACGAATTCATCATGATAATTATCACCATACAAATAAACTTTGCCATTTTTCACTGCAGGGATGCCTTTCCATATGTTACTTTCCATTGCTTTATTGGTAGCATCCGCATCGCCATTATAAACAAAAACATAATCACCTAAATATTCTGGAAGCACTTCTAATGAAATCGATTCAAATCCCTCCGCCATATTTTTTGCACTTTCTGTTGGAGGCAGCTGAAGCATATTGTATATAGTGGAAGAACCATAGTTTCCTCCCTTTGCCGCTAAGACGTATACCGCCTTTTGTGAAAACTGAACAATCGAAACGGTTTCCCCTTCCTTGATAACCCCGGCAAGTTTAGACTTTGCTTCAGCTACTTTCTGATCATATTCCGTAATCCATTCTTCTGCTTCTTTTTCTTTTCCGAATATTCTGCTTACACTCCTAAATTTATCAAGCGGCCCTGCTGTTTTTAACCCCTCCCAATAAGGCAGAAAAACAGTGGTCCCAATTTTCTCATATTGTTCTATGTTCTCATCGATCGAACCGATAATTAAGTCCGGATCTAGCATCGTTAATTTTTCCAGATTTAAAGGGAAATCCCCTAAATCCTCAATTTTCTCGATCGTTTCTTTGGGTATGTCCGCTTTTTCCATCCAGCCTTCATCCAGCATAAACGTTCTTGCTCCGATGGGTACAATTCCTAATTTCAATAAATGCCCCATATATTGGTCAGCCGCCACTCTTTTCGGCTCTGCTGGTACTTCCACATCTCCCTTAGGCGTTGATACTATTCGAGTGTTCGTACTTTCTTCTGATGTTGCTTGATTTACGGTTCCATTCCCATTACTTTGTTCCTTCGTAGCAGTACCCGTCCCACTTGAGCAAGCACCTAATAATAGAGAACCGCAAAGCAGTAAAGCAGCCGTCGTCTGAGATTTTGTCATTTTAAACATATGTAATTCCCCTTTTTCCGTATTATGATAATGATTATCATTATTAATATACTGTTGAACGATGGGTTCAAAAATAGAGGATATGGGGAAGTTTAATGGACTTTCAGCAACTTTTGGCCGCAGTGACTCTTTTGTTCTAAAATGTGCAGGGGATACACCTTTTCTTTTCTTGAAAATTCGGCTGAAATAATATACGTCTTTATAACCAACGCTTGCTGATATTTCCCCGACCGAAGCATCTGTTGTCATTAAAAGCTCTGTTGCAAGTTCAAGCCGAAACCGAATTAAGTAATCAATCGGACTCATGCCTGTGTACTCTTTAAACAAGGATGACAAATGATAAGCACTGAAATTAAATACTTCCGCAAGAGAATCTAATGTAATTGGCTCCGCATAGTACTCCTGAATGTAGGTGATTACTTGGACTGCAACACTGGTCTGTTTCACCTCAGTCTCTTTTCTATGTAATTCTTTTAAAACCTGATGAATGAATTGATAAAAAAGTGATTTTACGTTGAGTCTCTCTTCTTGCTCGTTCCATTTTTGATACATCAATTGCATTTTGTTATAAAGTAAAATGGGTGCATCAGGGGAAAAACAATATTGTGATTGGAACAGATCCTCCTCTTGAATCCATGCACGGTAATAAATGATATAGTAAACAAAATTCTTACTTGTCGGAACAATATTAAGTATCGCCCCTTTCCCGCTATGCAGGACTTGAAATCCTGTAAAAGAAAATTCAGAGTGATCTAACTGAACTTGAGCGCTCCCTTGTACCGAAAGTAAAAATATACTGGCAGGAATCTTGTACTTATGAAGAATTTCGCCTTGAACCCTTTCAATATGGCGCACATCCAATAACTTGACCGTCGCTTGGTCCCAAAGCAATATTTCATTGCTTTTGTACATAATGACTACCCCTCCGTTATCTGTCTAATCCTCATCATAAATGATAACCATTATCAATAATAGTCAATATATTTATCTTAATAACAAAAATCCGATTGCCCTAAAAGGTGCAATCGGATTTTTTAATATAAATTTATTGTTCAGACGCCAATTGCAGAAAATGATCTGCAGCCAAACGGACAGCCAGGATACTTGCGCTATTGAGTGAGTTATCAAAGATTAGAACATGATTGTTTTTCACTGCTTCCAGTGAGTTCCACACGTTCGAAGTTTCCTTGTCCTTGATGGCTGCCTTTGCGGTATCCATATCATGCTGGATAATAATATAATCAGGATTCATGCTGTATATCCCTTCCAGAGAAAGGGCTCCTCCCTCTTCAGGATATCCCTTCGGTGGCAACAACCCGAAGCCTACAGTTTGATTGTAGTACATCGTGTTTTTAGAGCCTTGAGCATTAAAATTAGCTTTTCCGTCGACCCGTAGTAAAGCAAAGGTTTTATTCTCAAGACTACTTAGCTGTTCTTTTGTTTTTGCAATCATTTCTTGGGTTTCCTTAATGGCTTGTTCCGCTAATGTCTCTTTACCAACAATTTGAGCACACAGCATCGTCGTTTTTTCCCAGGTATCGGTGTAGTCAATTAAGATGACTGGTGCAATCTTATTCAACTCTTCATAATTGCTATCAACAGAACCCTTGAAGGTTACAATCACATCAGGCTTTGCTTCCATGATCATTTCCAGATTCGCATTGCTGCTGCCCAAATCAATGATTTCAGCAGTTCCAGCGTAAGGCTGTAAAGTAGTAAAATCCTTCATCGCTTCCGCTGCGTTAGTTGATGCGATTGGAGGCGTATCTAGAGCAAAAAAGTAATCTAAATACAAGGGATGCAGAACCGCTATACGCTCAGGTCGTGTCTTGAGCACCACTCCATTGTCGCTGGCATCCGCAATTGTTCTTGGCCATCCTGCTTCTTCGATCTTGCCAACTTCTGGTGTAGGCGTGACTGAAGTTTCGGAACACCCAGCCAGTAATCCTGCTAGTATAATTAAGGATGCAATCCATCCATATAGTCTTTTCATTTGGCTCCCCCTTGAGTTGTTATCATTACTGTCTGTATAAATGCTTCATTAAATCACGGTTTTTCTGCGTGAACAGGTCATTATGTGAAGACACCATCCCGGACGAATTTGCCTCCGGTGTGATGTATTGTTTGGCTTGGTTTACCGCATTGGCAGCATCCTGAAATGCCCCCGCGATCAGGTGCAGTTTCCCATCATGATGTAGAACATCCCCTGCCGCATAAATACCCGGCACGGATGTCCCGCTCATTACTGATCCTGAAATCCGGTGTTCCCACAGATCCATTTTAATTTCACTGTTCACCAGCAGTTCTTTGTCGCGCTCATAACCGTGATTAATGATGACCTCATCGACAGACAGCTCAAATCCCTCTCCGTTGTCATTACTTTTTAGCAGTACAGTCCCTATTCTTTCGTGATCCGGTGTGGCAATCAACTTTTCGATTGAAGTATTTAACAAGCACTCTACGCCATTGTTTGCCAAGCGTGAAATATCGGCTTCATGCCCCTTTAAGTTCTCTTTCCGGTACGTCAGAAATACCTTTTTGGCAATCGGAGCCAGTTCATTCGCCCAGTCAACAGCAGAATGGCCGCCTCCCGATATTAGGATAGTCTTCTCTTTAAAGCGGGCAAGTGACTTCACCGTATAATGCAAATTTGTGATTTCGAATCTTTCGGCACCCTCGATTTCGAGCTTGACCGGCTTCAGAATGCCTCCTCCAATGGCCAATATGACAGTTTTAGTGAAATGCTTCCGGTTTGCGGCCGTGTGTAAAATAAAGTAACCTGCTTCATCTTTCGAGATGGATGTGACCTTTTCATTAAAGGCAACCTCCGGTTGGAAAGTCATCCCTTGACCAACCATTTGTTCAATAAGCTGTGAGCCAAGAATAGGCTGTAAGCCTCCCACGTCCCAGATCATCTTTTCCGGATAGACATGCACCTTGCCGCCAAGCACAGGTTGGAATTCTATAATTTTGGTTTTCATTTCACGGAGTCCGCTATAAAATGCAGCAAATAATCCAGCCGGACCGCCGCCAATAATCGTAACATCAAACAATTCCTCTTCATGCATCGTTCAATCGCCTCATTTCTCTTTTTTAAATCCCTAAATGCTCACGGAAAGTGCTACCCGTATATTCGCTCCGGAATAAGTCTCTTTCAACCAGCTGCGGTACCAACTTCTCAAAAAACAGCTCCATAGATTGTTCCGAACCGCCTGGCAGGGCGATGAAGCCATCTATAGCCCCCGCTTCAAACCGTTCAATAATATCGTTCAGCACATCCCCGACTGTCCCGACAGATACCCAATGTGCAGATCCGACAACCTCCGGCCTGTCCAAGATTTCTTTCACTGTAGGCTGATTTTTAATAATATACCGCCGTAACAACTCAGCATGAGTCCGGCTGCGGACGGCCTGACTGGAATCGGGTAACATATCGGCAGTTACTCGCTTATCTAAGGGATAACCGCTTAAATCAAGACCTAGCACCGATTTGAGCGATGCATGTCTGCGTTCAAGGCTTAAATTCGCATGTGCAGCTTTATGTAATTCAAGTGCTTCTTCGCGCGTATCGGCCAGGAAAAAATATAAGCCCGGCAAAACTTTGATAGCATCCGGATCACGGCCCTGCTCAGCCGCTTTTCTTCTCAGATCATTCCTTAGTTCCACTCCCGATTCGATATCCGGCATTGCGGCAAAAATAGCATCAGCTACAGATGAGGCGAAATTCCGTCCAATATCCGAAGCCCCAGCTTGGAATAGCGGCGGCGTTCCTGACTTGTGAGCAGGCAAAGTAAGCGGCCCTTTTACACTGAAAAATTCCCCGGAATGATTAATGGCAGTCACTTTATCCTTATCCGAAAACATACCTGACTGACGGTCGATAACAATCGCTTCATTCGGAAAACTCTCCCAAAGCTTGCATACAACATCCGTGAACTCCATAGCCTTGGCATATCTCTCTTCCGGTGACGGCATAGGTGAGTCGCTGAAATTATCGGCGCCTTCAATAGAAGTGACAATATTCCAGCCGGCGCGTCCATTGCTCAGCCAGTGTAAGGACTGCAGCTGCCTTGCAACAACATACGGCGGATTAAAAGTAGTGGAAATCGTCGTTACCAGTCCGATCCGCTCGGTTTCACGAGCTATCGATGCAAAAAACAATGCAGGGTCTGGGCTACCGAAATTTGAGGAATCTCCTAACATCTGCGGACTAACATACAGATAATCAGCTCTGAAAAGAAAATCGAGCTTTGAATTCTCCGCCATTTTTGCCAAATCAATATAGTAATCAATAGAATCCATCTTTTCTACTCCGCTATCCGGGTGCCGCCAGCCGTCTCCTTTCATCCAGGTTGCATTTAAGGACAGGCCAATACATAATTGTTTGGGTCTTTTTTCTGTCATATCTACCAGCCTTTCATTTATAAATCAATTTACTGATAATGATTCTCAGTTACAAAGGTGAGTTTATCAAAAATTTAAATAAATTCAAATGTACAAATCTCAAATCCAGCATGCATCATTATTTAATCTAAATAAAAAAAGTCTGCACTTCTGGCTTATCACCAGTAGCTGCAGACGTAGTTCAAGTACAAGAAGCTCATTATGTACATTATTTATAGGCAGAGGGAGAAACACCGAATTTCTTTTTGAATAATCGGCTGAAATATAGTGGATTGTCATAACCGACACGGTCAGCAATCTCGCGGATAGGAAAATTACCTGCTTTGAGTAATTCACAGGCCCGTTCCAAACGATAATTAACAACATAGTCGATGGGTCGTAGTCCCGTATATTTATGAAAGAGGTAAGAGAAGCGGTTGGCACTCATTGCATGCTGTTCCGCTAACTCACCAAGTGTAAGTGAATTCATATAATGAAGTTTAATATACGCAAGGGCTTCGTCTACCATTCTTTGATTCGGAGAACGATCGTTCTCTCTGTAACTGCACGCAATCAGAACCTGGTGCATCAGGCTTAAGAACAACTCCTTGATACGCAGCTTCCCAATTTCTCCGGATGGATGGGCATTCTGATGGAGCATAATTAGTAATTCAATAATTTTTAGATTCGCTCCCGGCTCCAGCTTGAAATGAGAGTCAAATTCGTGAGTACTATTCAATTCTTCCGGCATATCCAATTTATAAAAAAGGGAGTAATACTCGAGCTCAGATTGTCCTATAACCTGCGAATCCATCTGCATGCCCGGAGCAGCATGAAAAACTGATCCTGGCCGTAATTCATATACCGTTCCATTCACACATATTCTGGCTCCCCCGCGAATGATAAATAGAAATCCATGCTTAACGGTGGTGAATTCACTTAATAAGCTTTTGGGCTGGATGACTAAGCGGCTTCTATCTTCTATTTCATAGAAACCTTTAGTAAATGCCTTTGCTAATTTGTCCAAATTTATCAATGCTCTGCACCTGCTTCCTAGCACCATGCTTCTTATAAAAATCAGATCCAATTCTGATATTTATTTAAAACAGTATAGACAATAGTATGCGAAATTGCTAGAAGTGTAGTAGATATTCTACTGTACACTGCAACCCAAGAAGATGCTCAGGAGATTTTGCTTGAAAATATGCCGTTTTCATTACAATCAATTTGAAGAAGTTCATCCTGTAAAATCCAAACATCAGTTTTTTCAACAAAGAAATGAAATCCGCCAATGGATTGAACCCATGCGGGATCGATCGGTGTAGCACTTGCATTAATTCCAACAGTGAAAGCATCAGAGCCTCCACCGGCATATTTTGCGTAAATTCTTACATATTGCCCCTCTTCCAAACCCCATTCATTCTTAAATGAATCCAATGCTTTTTCGGATACTGCAAATGATATCATTCCTCTTCTCTCCTTCCTGCTGTTTAATCACATTTTTTTATTTCGCCACGATAATTGGCCATTCTGAAACTGGCTCCGCATCCACATGAAGCTTTTGCATTAGGGTTATTCATAGTGAATCCGCCTACCATTCCACTCTCTTCATAGTCAATTTCAAGACCGTCAATATATGGAATACTATTCGGGTGAACCAATATACTAAAATCTTGTTTATTTAATATAATATCCTCTTCTGCTTGCTGCTCATCCACGACTAGGGTATAGGATAGTCCACTGCATCCCCCTTCATCAACACCCACTCTTAGAAATGGATTTCGGATATTCGCACTTGATAAGATTTCGGCGATTTTTTCTGATGCTTTGTCACTGACCTCGATGATCATTGTGAACTCCTCCTTCGTTTATTTGTTTTTCAAACCTAAAGATTGAATACCCGTTCCTATCTGTTCAGCTACTGGTGAGATCCGAGTGCTCGCAAATAAACTCATTACAATCAACAAGAGATGGAAACCCATTGCTACAATTAATCCGGATTGGAGTGACATTCCGCCAGCCTGACAAACCACAAGGATGGAACCGCCGATCCCGATAACTACACCGGGTGTAAAAGAATCCGCAAATTGCAGATTAGCCGAGGTGTTGCCGACACCTCCTTCTCCTGTCTGAGAAAACGCCACAACACCGCTAATCGGATGCGCCAATCCAATGCCGATTCCAGCGATGATCTGTCCAATAACTGCTACGGTAACGGTCACAACGGGTATCCAAAATACGATAGTAATCCCTATGGCAAGCAGCAATACACCCAGAATAATTCGCGTATGCCGTCCACGGCCCTGATCTGCCGAATCCCACCGTCCTTGCAGATACGCTATGACGCACCAACTCAACGCAGCACTCGCTACAATCAATCCGGCCTGAGAAGGCGTTATTCCTTTCACATCGATTAGAGCCAATACCAAGAAATTCTGTGTGCTGGTATAGGCAGCGAAGAACAGCCCACGTGTTGCCAGAATAGCTGGCATGCCTCTTCGAAGCGTAAGAGTTCCCTTCGGTAGCAGTTTGCGGAGCGGAAATATCATAAGTACTAAGCCGATAATGACTAAAACAAATCCCATAATGCTCGGAAGCATGCTTAGACCAACTAAGAAAATCCCTGTACCCATCGTTAACAGTAACGCATTCCAAGTTGATGAAGCTCCGATATCCCCTTGCGTCTTCGGTGTTTTTAATTTCGTGAACGCAGGTAAACTAAGCAGTGCTGAAATCATCAGGATCGGTAATATTCCCCAGAAAACAAACCGCCAGGACCACTGATCTGCGATAAGACCTGCAACGTATGGACCGAGCATGGACGGAAGAACATAGGCCGTACCAAATGCTCCGAGTATTTTGGCGCGTAATTCATCCGGGTAGCTTAAGGATATTGCTGTGTACACACAAGTCATCATAGCTCCGGCACCCAAACCCTGCATGGCCCGTGATCCTATCATGGTATACATATCGCCTGATGTTGCGGCAGCAATCAACCCAACGATAAACAAAAGAAGTGCGATAGTGAACGGTACTGCAGGTCCTCTTCTATCTATGATTCGACCGACGACCAGAGTTCCGATAATCTGCGCAAGCAGATAAGTACTGAATATCCAGCCAAACAGGCTAAGGCCGTTCAAATCTCCAGCAATTGAAGGGGCAATGGTGGTTACGGACAGGCCTTCGAATCCAACGGCCATCACTGACAGAATAATACCTATGGATAGTGCAAAATAACGTGGGCTGAAAATACTTTGATGATTAGACGACATGAAATGTGACCTCCAAGAAAATTGGTATGTATACATCGTATCCGGACACTTAGTAAACATTTTTGTTTATAATGTCTAAGCTACAGTTCAGCTTTGACTTTGTCAACATTTTTGTTTAAAATGTAGTCTGTGATGTAGATTTAGTTGTTTCAGTAGGAGGTGCAACATGAGCCGAAATCAAACCAAAAAGGATGTCTCAACCAAGACCCGAAGAGCGATCATTGATCTGTTAAAGCAACAAGGGGGAATGGATGTTATGGCACTCTCCTCCCAGTTTTCGCTATCTGGAATGGCTATTCGTCAACATTTGAATGCGCTGAAAGAAGAAGGGCTGGTTACTAATATAGAAGAGTCCCGTCCCATGGGGCGGCCAACCAAGCTATGGATCTTAACCCCCGCGGCCGATCGGTTTTTTCCAAGCGGATATTCGGATTTATCCGTCAGTCTGATCCATTCCATGAAAGAAGCTTTCGGAAATGAGGGGCTGGACAAGCTGCTGGCTGTTCGAAATAAGAATATGCAAGAACAATATCTTCAGCATCTTGGTGATACAGCAGACGTTAGAGAGAAGCTGGAGAAACTGGCCGAGATTCGAACAAATGAAGGGTATATGGCCGAGGTTAAGGAGCAGGATGATGGCAGTCTTTTATTCATTGAGAAACATTGCCCGATCTGTGAAGCTGCTGCTGTATGTACCGGGTTATGCAAAAATGAGTTACATCTATTTAAAACTGTTCTAGGTAATAATGTTCATATTGAACGGGGGGAGTACATATTAGCGGGAGGAAGAAACTGTGTTTATACGGTTAGACAAAATAAGCTCTTGTTTCCAAGCTGCCATGCCGAATGACCGCGCCACTAAGGGAAGGTGTTCCCGTTGAAATATTCATAATTTGAAGCGGTACCCTGCAGCGGTTTTACATATTGTAACAAATTCGTGGGGCATAACTTTCCTTTTCTGATACGGTCATATCATGCTTTATTTCACAATTGGGAATTTTAGTGGGAAATTTTGGATGGATATGTTCATGGGAAAATGGTAGATTATTCTATGGTTAATCCCTCAGCTTGTTCGTGTTCGATATATGTTATTGGGATTACGCGCAAGTCGGGAGATATGTTTAGGCTTATATAATCTATATTTGGGGCGGGTGTCTGCATGGACAAAAATTCTGGTTATAGAACAAACGTTATAGGCGCTGGTGAGGTTGGCGTCGCCATCTCGGTCGATATGGATACGAATACTATTCATGAAACAAACAGCTTATTTTGGGATACAAAAGGAAATGAAGTTTTAGGAGCTACTGCACTTCCTCTTTATGGAGCATTTGTATCGGAAGAACAATGCCAACTTTTTGGTGATGTCTCAGGGAAAAAGTTGCTGGAGATAGGCTGTGGAAGCGGTCAATCTTTGCAATATCTGGGGGAACGCAATGCATCTGAACTATGGGGTACGGATATAGCAGAGAACCAAATCGAAAAGACTAGGCAACTTTTGACGGAGCACGGTCTTTCAGCAAAATTGATCTGCTCACCCATGGAAGAAGAATGTGGCCTGCCAGAGGATTATTTTGACTTTGTATATTCGGTTTATGCCATAGGCTGGACAACTGACCTTGAGGGTACTTTTAGCCGGATTGCTTCTTACCTTAAAAAAGATGGATCATTTATTTTCAGCTGGTCTCACCCTATACACAAATGTGTTGTTGCAGAAAATGATATGCTTGTTTTTAAAAAATGTTATTTCGATGAATCTTGGTATTCAGTATCTCTTGATGAAAGTACGCTAACTTTATCGGATCGTAAATTATCAACTTATGTGAATGCGCTATCTAAAGCTGGATTTGTTATTGAGCAAATGATTGAGCAATCTGATGATGAACTTATGCAGTCGCGGGACGATAAAAGCGATTTTGCAAAAAAAGCAAAGATGCTTCCTGTAACTTTTGTAATTAAAGCAAGAAAACTCTAGCATCTGATACCTATTGAACAACCTTACAACGTAAAAATTATTTTTCTAAGCCGATCCAGAAAAGGATCGGCTTATTTGATAGCTTTTTAAGATCAATCTTGTCTGTTCTCAACAGATTTCATGCGGTTTTGATCATCTGGCACTCGGTCATTACTGAATTCCTGGCCTGCTTCTGCTTCACCATGACCGGAAGCACTTCGGGCAAAATTTGTGAACTGCCTCTTCTGCTCATCCAGCTTGTGTTTACTTTTAAGAAGCTCCTGCGGATCTTGATTTGTCATCATTATCACCTCGCAAAATAGATTCATGCTGTTTATTCGCACTACATAAGTTTTCCATAATAGGGCGGTGCTTATGCAAGATAAAAAAACTCCTGCTCACCATAAGCAGAAGTTTCTAAATGAAGTTCTAGTTAACGAAAAATATCAATTATTTTATGCAAAACAAGGTATTCCAAAACAACAATTCCACCGCAAATGAGTATAAAAAACTGAAGTCTTGCCGTATTCATTCTATCCTTCCAATACTCTCCCCGGAATAATGAAATGATGTTAGGTGTAAAAGTATGCCTAATCGATTCGTTATAATCATCATTATCCACGAAGAACACGCGAAACAAAAATATATATACTGGAATATTTAAGAACAGTAATAAAATGATCATCACAAGACTCATTGTCCTCGCCTCCCAAGATCCAATTATCCTAATTTTACCACATGGGTAACTGTAGAAATCGGAAACTGATGACAACTTTATACCGCTCATAAAAAAAGACCTTCCTTTTAGGAAGGCTCTATTGAGTAATGTTCACTTTCAGCTGCGTAAACGACTATTTATGCTCCAACCACTTACACTCTGTAATTTCCATTTCGGTGAAAACACCTTTAAATGAAGAATTCTCTGGGCTACAAGCATATAAGCCAAAATTTATTTCCTCATTCCCTTCAAACAAATGAAAAATACGCATCTGTTCAAATGTAGTCCCGTCCAAAGAGCTTTCAATACAGAAATCACTTTCGCGTCGACTTAGTCTATAATACATAGTTTTAATGTTTGCATCGATATCAGTTGTTGCCCAATCTGAATATCCGTGATTTGTAACCACACTTCCAAGTCTTTGGAATTCCTCATTTTCATATTCTACCGATGCCTTGAACCAATTATCACTGTCCTGATAGATGACTATCCCACACTGCTCGTATCTATGTGTACTATCATAATCTGTTCTTACTATAAATGAAAAATACTTCTCAGCAGTTTTCATTAACAGTGCAGGTGAATTATCATTTCTAAAACCATAATAGGTTCGTTGCCAAAAATCTGTATTCGGCATCGTTACAAATTCAATCCTGTTTTCTGTAATAGAATAATCATTGATTGGATTTATCCAAAAAAGCTGTTCTTTATCAAAGTTCATTGCTCTACTCCTCACTTTTTATAAAGTTTTGTCAACCATTTTCATTGCTAAGATTCCAAATACAATTTAAATAGTTTTCAGCAGTTCATCCTAATAATACCATTTGAAAAATATAACGCACATCATTTTCTAATCTTTTATTTTGAAGTATCCAGAGAATTAAATAAAAAGGTTGTCCCGTTTACATACGCTCTCAAAATCGCTTGAGCATATGGCTGCTCTTCAATCAAACCCTCGGTCTCTAGCGGATTCTCTGCATGAAAGCTATAGGCTTCGATTATTGCCATGACTAAGAAGCACTCTAGCTTCATTATATATTCATTTTCCAGCTTCCTGATTCTCTGATATCCTTCGACGAAATAAGCTCTCTGTGTTGGGTATAATCCCATAATAGCCTGAGCTATATCGTAAAGATGATAGCCGAAGCCACACCTGCCAAAATCGATAGGATACGGTTCATTATCCCGAAAAATGACATTTCCATTATGTAAGTCCGCGTGGATCATCCCATAATTTTGTTCATGTCTTGTGAACGTTTCGAGACATGTTGCCACTTTAGTGGCGGCTGCGGAATATAACTTAAAACCCTCATCCGATATGAAATGTTTGCGATGTAGACTTAGGTGATCCCAGTCCCGTTTAAAGCTCAGTACACCCCAAGAAGGGCGAGTAAAACCGCTGGAAGGACTAAAATCAGAGCTGGCCTCATGAAGCTTTGCCATCAATGATCCTATTTTACGGATGCCCTGCTCCGTTAGTTCGCTTTTGTCTACATGCTTTCCCTCGACCCATCTCATTAAGCTCGAATAAAACCGTTGTCCGTCACACACCGACGCTTCCGTAATAAAGGTCCCTTCACGATTGATTACAGCTTCGGGCAAGAGGAGGCCCTTACTCTTCAAAGCGAACAACCACTCAATTTCTGAAATGGTTCCTTCGCGTTGTTTGTTATCCGGGTGAATGCGGAGCAAGAACTGTTCCCCCACATCGTTTACAATGCGGAAGGTGACATGTTCGGATACTTGAATGAAGTGAATGGAGTTCCAGTCTATTTCATATTCCTGTAAAGCATGAAACGCCGCTTGTTTTACTTGCCTCAGAGTTCGGTGTCGGTTCTCCTCAGTATTGATCCGAAAGCCATTATTCATTGCTTATCTCCTTTGTCTACCATACTTCCATCATTTTAACAGTCTAGACGGATAGCTGTAATGATAAAGAATGAATATGAAAAGAGTTTTCTCTTTTTGACTCACCTATAAAAATAGGGAATTCATTGCCACTTAGGCATGAAATTCCCTACTCTTCAAATCTAATAAGATTCTTCTACAAGCGAAATTGCAACAGGTTCTGCTGGCCCTCATTGTTCGCTCCCCATATCCATACGTTTCCATCGCTTTTCAGAGCCATGCTATGCAAGGCACCAGCGGATACACTGATAACTGGGACACCCTCGGATCAGCTTATCGCCTCACCCTTCGAGCAAAATCCACGAACTGGAATTTATCCAGCCGGTGTCTAGACTCGGTATATTGGTAAAGCACCGTGTTCTCCAAATACACATAGTTTCGTACTACTACAATATGCGTAAAATTCTTCAAATCGAGCAGTCTATGATCCTCCTCAGTAGAAGGCTCAACGGATATCAGCTTCTTCGCATAACTGATCTTAAGCCCCAATTCCAGCTCCAGATATTCATAGATTGAGCCTTCCGCGATTTCCTCACTCAGAAAGGAAACAATATCCGCACGAAAATAATCCTTATCCAAAATGATCCGTTCACCTTCAATTTCTCTGGCGCGAACAACCTTCCAAATCAGAGTTTCAGGTGGAATCTGCAGATGTCTGGCGATTGCGGAGCCTGCCGGCTCTTGTATCGTCCGCTCTACCAGTGTCCGTGAGGCAGTACCCAGGGTATCGGCCATCTCTTTAAATGAAATCAAACCGGTAACAGGGAAATCCATTCGGGTCATGTCAAGCACAAAGGAGCCTCTGCCCTTAATTTTGTGAATATATCCTTCACGGAAAAGTAGATTCAGCGCTTTGCGCACGGTCTCTCGTGAAGTGGTGTAAGCTTCGGCGAGTTCACTTTCGGAAGGCAGCTTGGTTCCCGGCAGCAGTTGTCCAGAATGGATTTGGTTGCTGTATTCATTATAAATTTGCAAATATTTATTTTCTCTCAATTTTGATCACCGCCCTTTATTGTATCACGTCATGCCTTTGGAAGCATCGATTCAATTGGAAGGGAATTTATAGCGTTGAACATATAAATTCTTATATTTATAGAAAAACAGCCCCCAAGGGGCTGTCTTTCTAAAGTATAAAGTCTTTGCCAATATAGCCTTTATCAACCCTTGAGATGAATAGTCAAGATGCTTGTTTGTTTGGCCGTAGCTGGTCCGGTCTTCTCCTCGATCTTCTCGACCATCTCCTGACCTGCAGGAATGATGATTGGAGTAATCACCGGGTAACCTGCTGCGCGGATAGCTTCCATATCAAATTCTAGTAGAAGCTCTCCTGCTTGCACCTTATCACCAATATTCTTCAGGCTGGTAAAACCGCTACCTTTAAGCGCCACCGTGTTAATTCCAACGTGGATTAATACCTGAACACCGCTGGCATGCTCCAGTATAAGCGCATGTTTGCTCTTAATCACATGGGCTACTGTAGCATCAAAGGGAGCATATACTTTCCCCTCAGAAGGTTCGATTGCAATTCCCTCACCCATTTGCTTTTCAGCAAAGGCAGGATCGGGCACCTGTTCCAGCGATACTGCAGTTCCACTAAGCGGGGAGACAAGCTCCAGAATATTAACTGATTCCTGTGACCCTTGAACGGAATGACGGCTACTCAATTCCTCTGGTTCGCTCGTAGTACTAGAAGCCTCTGTAGCTGTGTTCTTTTCGGAACGACCCACTACAGAACGTCCGTACAATACTGTGGCGGCAAATGGCACAACGAGAACAATAACCATGCCAATAAAGAAAACGCCCCACTGATTCGGGAAAATAGAAAGGAAACCGGGAATTCCCCCTACGCCAATGGATGAAGCTCGAACCTGGTTAACGGTAAGGAGCATACCGGCAATTGCTGAGCCGATCATCCCGAAGATGAAAGGATAGCGATAGCGGATATTCACCCCAAAGATTGCCGGTTCAGTCACGCCGAGGAATGCAGAGACGGAAGACGTAGCCGCCAAACCTTTTGCCTTTTGTTCTCTAACAACGAACATCATCGCCAGTGCCGCAGCGCCTTGCGCAATATTGGAGAGCGCCAGCATCGGCCAGAGGAAGGTGCCTCCCTCACTGCCGATGAGCTGAACATCGACTGCCAAGAAAGTATGATGCATCCCAGTGATGACCAGAAGTGCATAGAATCCACCATAGATCAAACCACCAAGGAGCGCAAAATGATCAAATACATAGATCAAACCCGAGGTGATAGCATTGGCAATAGCGAACGTAACGGGTCCGATAATGGTGAAGGCCAGAAAACCTGTAACCAGCAGGGTCACTGGAGCAACGACCAGTAGTTTAATGGAATCAAGCACCCGGCGGTTGAGGAACTTCTCCAGTCTAGCCAGAATATAGGCCGAAACCAGTACAGGCAATACTTGCCCCTGATAACCGATCTTCTCCAAATGCCAGCCGAACAAATTCCAGGTCGGAACGGTTCCCTCAGTTGAAGCACTTGCATAACTGTAGGCACTTAATAGATCCGGATGTACGAGAATGAGACCCAGCACGATTCCGAGCAGAGGACTGCCCCCGAAACGTGTAACAGCTGCCCAACCGATAAGGGCTGGTAAAAAGGTGAAGGCTGTGCTGGCAATCGTGTTAATAATCGCAGCAATGTCTTTCCATGCAGGATAGACATCTACCAATGACTTACTATCAAAAAAGATACCAGGTCCGGTCAAAATATTATTAATCCCAAGCAGCAAACCTGCGGTTACGATGGCCGGAAGAATCGGAATAAAAATATCAGCCAGTGTTTTGATCGCCCGCTGCAGTGGATTCTGTTTCCGTGCTGCCGCTGATTTCACCTCATCCTTGGAAGAGCGGGCACCACCAGTGATCTGAATCATTTCATCATATACTTTATCCACAGTTCCTGGTCCGATAACGATCTGGAACTGCCCTTGCGTAGAGAATTGTCCTTTTACGAGTTCGTTACGGTCCAGGGCTTCCGAATCCACCTTGCTCTCGTCATACAGCGAGAATCTCAGCCGGGTTACACAATGCGTCGCAACCTCAATATTCTCCTTGCCCCCAACCGCCCGTACAATATCTTCAACATTTTTGCGGTCTATAGCCATATCTTCACTCCTTACAAAATTGATGTGTGCTCCTTCTCAAGTACACCTCGTTAGCGGACTAACCACATGTAGGAAGCATAAGGACTAAGCTGAAGCTCTTGTGTTAATGATGGTGCATCTGCTGTATTCCCAATCAGAAGCTCGTCCTTACCACTTGGCGACAATTCAGTCCAGTGATTGTCTTTAAAGCGGAAAGAGATTTCTTTATTGCTGAAGTTCGAGACCACAACAAGTGTCTCTCCATCTCCTGTTCTGGCGTAAGCGAAGACTTCAGGATGACCTTCATCGAGTCTCTTGAAAATACCTTCTATGAATACTCCATACTCCTTGCGAAGTGCAATTAGTTTGCGGTAATGGTGGAAGATGGAATCAGGGTTTTCCAGTTCCTTCTGCACATTGATGTCTGGATACCGCTCATCTACCTTCAACCATGGAGTACCAGTGGTAAATCCGGCATTCCGGCTGTCATCCCACTGCATCGGCGTACGTGAATTGTCCCGCGAACGCTCCTGTAGAATACTGAGGGCAACCTCCGGGCTTTTCCCCTGTTCACACAGAATGCGGTACATATTTAGTGACTCAATGTCGCGGAACTCATCGATGCTTTTCCATACCGGATTCGGCATACCGATTTCTTCCCCTTGATATACATAAGGTGTTCCCTGAAGGCCATGCAGAGTTGTCGCGAGCAGCTTGGCGCTTTCCACACGGTAGACCTTATCATCAGCGAATCTGGAAAGGGCACGCGGTTGATCATGATTGTTAAAAAATAGTGCGTTCCAGCCTCCGCCTTTCTGCATTCCGGTCTGCCACTGCGCGATCAACCGTTTCATTGCCTCGAAATCATAAGGCATCAGTTCCCACTTCTGTCCATTCGGATAGTCGACTTTTAAATGATGAAAATTGAAGGTCATGGAAAATTCCCGCTCTTCGGGACTTGAGTACCGGATACAATGCTCCAGTGTAGTTGAGGACATCTCTCCTACAGTCACCATCTCAAACGGACCAAACACCTCTTCATACATTGCTTTGATGTATGCATGGACCTGTGGACCGTCAGTATAGAATTTACGTCCATCCCCCGGTGGAACACTCCCGTCATCGTTAGGGAAGCGCTGATCTTTGGAGATTAAATTAATTACATCCATGCGGAAGCCGTCGACACCCTTTTTAGCCCAGAATAACATCATATCATTCACTGCTCTACGTACCTTCTCATTCTCCCAGTTCAGATCCGCTTGGGTTTTATCGAAGAGAGTAAGATAATATTGTCCCGACACTTCGTCGAACTGCCAGGCAGGCCCCCCGAACTTCGACTGCCAGTTGTTGGGTAAGCCGCCGTCCGGAGCCGGGTCCTTCCAAATATAGTAATCACGGAAAGGGTTGTTCCTGCTTGAAATGGACTGTTTGAACCACTCATGTTCAGTCGAGGTATGGTTAACCACGATATCGATCATTAGCTTCATTTCGCGTCTATGCAGTTCCTGTATTAGCTCGTCAAAATCCTCCATCGTACCGAAATCCGGGTTAATATTTTCATAATCTGCTACATCGTAACCGTTATCATGTTGCGGCGAAACATAAACCGGCTGTAACCAGACAATATCGATTCCAAGCTTCTGCAAATAATCTAATTTCTCAATAAGTCCTTTAATATCTCCTGTTCCGTTGCCTGTAGTGTCCTTAAAGCTTTTCGGGTACACCTGATACACCGTGGAGCGGCGCCACCATTCCGAATACTGGGACTGACTCAAGTTGAACACCTCCAAAAAGAATTCCTATATTTCAACCATTAAACCTGTATATACAAGTTCAAACACTTCACACAGTTTAAACCTGTATATACAGGTTGTCAATACTATTACTATCGAAGGAGTGGCATGAGTAGAAACTAGATTATTTATAACGTTGTATTAGAATGCGATTCATCGAAAAAAGGGTTAACGACAGGTGGCTCTAAAATTAACCCTTTTAATAATTGATTATTACCCTAATATTTGATCCGTAATAACAAAAAAAGCCGCTTTCTCGGCAGCTTTTTAGATACAAAGATATGTAGATAAAAAAACAAACAGGATACCTTTTACTAATACAAGTTAGGTATCCTGTTTCTATTCAAAGTGTCTATTCAAATTATAGTTTATTTAAGCTCCTGTAGGAGGCTCTTACCAAATTGGGGCATGGTCACAACAAAGTTATCAGCAACTGTTGCTCCAATATCCGAAAAAGTCCTCGATATAGGCAGCTCCCCTTGTCGATTGAAACTCTTACTGTAGAGGAGTAAAGGAACATATTCACGGGTGTGATCCGTACCCGCATGAATGGGATCATTGCCATGGTCTGCCGTAATTATAAGAAGATCATCTTCGCATAGTTCTGCTAGAACTTCATGTAAACGATCATCAAATTCTTCCAGCGCTTTCCCATACCCGATCGGATCTCTACGATGGCCATAAAGTGCATCAAAATCAACAAGATTCAAGAAACTAAGTCCTGTAAAATCAGTATGAAGGGTCTCCATGAGTTTATCCATGCCATCCATGTTAGACACTGTTCTGAAAGACTTGGTGACACCTTCCCCATCGTATATATCTGAGATCTTGCCAATCGCTAGTACATCGAACCCGGCATCCTTGAGCTCATTCATCACGGTTCTTCCATAAGGCTTCAAGGCATAATCATGACGGTTCGATGTTCTTTTGAAATTTCCGGGCTGCCCGAGGAAGGGTCTAGCAATCACTCTGCCTAGCATGTACTCCTCACGTAAAGTAATCTCTCTGGCAATCTCACAGATTTGATACAGTTCTTCCAAAGGAATAACCTCTTCATGAGCCGCAATCTGAATCACGGAATCTGCAGAAGTATAGACAATGAGTGCACCTGTGTTCATATGCTCTTGTCCAAGCTCATCGAGAATAGCTGTACCACTAGCGGGTTTATTCCCAATCACCTTTCGTCCTGTTCTTTCTTCTAATTCATTAATTAATTCATAAGGAAACCCTTCAGGAAACACTTTGAAAGGAACATCAATTCGTAGGCCCATGATCTCCCAGTGACCTGTCATCGTATCCTTTCCATTAGAAGCTTCCTGCATTTTGGTCCAATAAGCTAAAGGGTGCTCTACGTTGGGAACTCCGGGTATTGGGTCAATATGACTTAACCCTAGCTTGGATAACGCAGGAACATGTAGCCCATTCATTTTTTCTGCAATATGCCGTAATGTATGTGATCCTGCATCCCCAAACTTGTCAGCATCTGGAGCTTCACCAATGCCAACAGAATCCATAACGATGACGAAAATCCGCTTAAACCGGGGTGTTTGTTTCATGTTAATACTCCTTGCATCAACTAGAATATGATACCGATAATCAAAGCTGATAAAACGCTTACAAGTGTGGCGCCAAATAACAGCTTTAATCCAAATCGTGCGACGATATTCCCTTGCTTTTCATTCAATCCCTTCACTGCACCCACAATGGTACCAATCGACCCAAAGTTAGCAAATGAGATTAGAAAAACGGAGACAATGGCTGTAGTACGGCCACTTAATCCTTCTTGAATCTTAACAAAGTCAAGCATAGCAACGAATTCATTCGCAACAAGCTTTGTCGCCATAATACTACCGGCCTCAACAGCTTCATGCCATGGCACACCGATAAGAAAGGCGATGGGTGCAAAGACGTAGCCTAACACTCCTTGGAACGAGATTCCGAATATGCCACTGAAGACTCCGTTAATTAAAGCAATGATTCCCACAAAACCAACTAACATTACCCCAACTACTATGGCTACTTTAAAGCCATCCATAATATATTCGCCCAGCATTTCAAAAAACGTTTGTTTTTCTTCTACCTGAACTTCAACAATATCTTCTTCAGGTGTAACTTCATACGGATTAATGATGGATGAAATGATAAATCCGCCAAATAGGTTTAATATCAATGCAGCTACTACATACCGAGGTTCTAGCATCGTCATATAGGAACCAACGATTGACATGGATACCGTAGACATTGCAGACGCACATAATGTATACAAGCGATGTTTTGGTAATAGTCCAAGCTGATTTTTCACCGAAATAAATACTTCATTTTGTCCGACAATTGCGGCTGCAACTGCATTATAAGATTCCAATTTACCCATGCCATTTATTTTACTCAATACCAGTCCAATATACTTTATAATGAATGGCAGTATTTTGTAATGTTGCAAAATCCCAATCAATGCTGACATAAAAACAATGGGCATCAAAACATAAAGGAAAAATGTATGCGCCCCTTCATTTGCAATGCCGCCAAACACAAAGTCAGTACCTTCATTGGCGTATCCAAGTAATTTTGCAAAACTATCAGCAAACCCTTTAATCAAAAATTCTCCAATGCTCGTTTTTAGGATAATTAATCCCAAACCTATTTGAATAGCAATCATTACAATGATCGGACGATATTTAATCTTTTTCTTATTGTTACTTCCTAGCCATGCCAGTAATAGAACAATAACCAGACCAGCAATAGAAATTAGATAATGCATTTTTAGCCCTCCAAATTATCGGTTAATTTTCTTGGAATCCTCATATCGAAATGCATCTTTCCACATTAACCCTTGTTCCAAAATAATCGCTAACAGGCTCCCGCATATTAATCCATTATTTAAAATGGCTATCACGATCGGAGATAAATGGGCCGTAGCTGATGCAGGAATAAACATTAAACCTACACCCACTAAAAGGGAAAGCCCACTGACAATAAATGTTCGCTCTTCATGAATAACCTTTTTCAATTCCTTTAGCGCTAGTCCGACCATCTTCACAAAAATGACGAAGGTAACAGAATAGCCTATGGGAGCTGGAATCGCAGATATGAAATTCATCATAGGCGGAAACAAGGATATTGAGATCACTAAGCTGCAGCCTATTAAAAATGATTTGCGCTCCCTCATCCCTGTTTGCTCAACATATCCCGCCGCTCCCGAAATAGGGACTGAGCCGACCGCTCCTAAACCACCACTAATAAGATGCGTAATTCCAGAAGTAAACCCGGCGCGCAAATAACGACGATGATCCCCTTGCTTTGGTTTCATAACGGTCTCCATCAAACGGATGGATGCCACTGCATTGGTTATTAATAATAGGGTTAGTAAAAATGCAGTAGTAATTGTCCCGGCATCGAATCGGGGTGTTCCAAATGGGAATATTTCCGGCAGCTTAAATAGAGTATCCGCACGAGAAACCGCCGGCATACTACCGCAGATTATAAATAATAGGCAGCCTATCACTATACTGAGAATTATTGAAAACTGGCTTAGTAATACAAAGCGGCTGTTGCCTAACCAAAAGGTAATGCAGACCACGATCACACTAAGGATGAATACTTTAACATCTAACATGGTGTGGGCGATGGTAATCCCCATCATCCCTTTCATAAAAGATCCGCTTAATTGAAAGATCAATAAAAGTAAATAAATAAAGGTGATGGTTGGAGTAAAAAGACGAGCGATTTTATCCATTAGCTTAAATGCTGAAATTAAGATAAACAACACTCCGCTAATGATCATCGCTCCACTTAAAGCCTGTAAAGCGCCGTTGTTAGAGGAATAGAGTCCCCCCACTAAACTCGCGTAAATGGTAAAAATGCTCCACCATAACCCTGCTGGACCTTCATGAATAGGGAATTTATGACCCATCAGGCCTTGTAAAAATCCAGCTATTGCTAAAGTAATCATGGTGCTCTGAATGAGTCCAGAAGTCTCTATGGGTGTTAAGTTATATAAATCTGCGATAGCAATGGGTGCAGCAATTGCACCAGCGATCATAAAAATCATCCACTGCAATCCTGACAGTATTACCTTCATTTCTTTCTCACTCTCTTTTCTAACAACACTGCACTCTTATCAATAAATCAGCCTTCAACGACTGTGTTAAGAGCTACTTCGACCATTTCATAAAAGGATTGTTCACTTTCTTTATGAGTTAGGTGCTCCTGTCTTAACAATTGACTGCCGACGGTCAAAATCGATAACGCTTTTACACCATATTTAGCGGCTAAAGTGTATAGGGCGGTACTTTCCATTTCTACAGCTAATACACCGAAATCCATGAACTTATGAAGCCGATCTAAATTTTCACGATAGAATTCATCAGAATTATAGATGTTACCAACAAACACCTTTGCATTTTTAGCTTGTGCTTGTTGATATGCTTTCATTAGCAATGAGAAATCTGCCGTTGGTGCAAAATTACAGCCATAAAAGATCTTTTCCGTCATATTACTGTCTGAAGATACTGCTTGGGCTAATATAATATCGCGGATATTTATTTCTTCCTGCATCGCGCCACATGTACCAATGCGAATCAATTTCTTAACTTCATAATCGACGATCAATTCTGTTGCATAGATACTCATCGATGGATTTCCCATCCCTGTCCCCTGAACCGACACAGGCACACCCTTGTATAATCCAGTGTATCCAAACATCCCTCTTACTTCGTTATAACAATAAGCCTCCTCTAAAAAGTGTTCTGCCACAAACTTTGCACGTAAAGGATCTCCTGGGAGCAAAACGAGCTCTGCTATTTCTCCCTTATTTGCACCTAAATGCCTACTCATAGTTCTTCCTCCAACTTTTAATAGTAAACTGAGGTTTACCGAAATCGCTTTCCATTTGCCTTCAAGTAAAATCAGTTTCGAAACTAGATTGAGCATAAGGTTTTTTAACATTACAAACTAGACCAAAAACTTACGGAGCTTACGGAAAATAATTGGTCAAATTATAAAAGCAGTTCTTTACGAATGTTGTCTAAATCTCTTTTAGAGGGGATCGTGGAAATAATAACAACAGGCACTGTCGTTAATGCAACCGGGATATTACTAATGACAAGATCGATATTATTTTGCTGCATGATCTCGTCGGTCAAGCCTTTCATTATGGAAGTATTAAGGATCAACTGATCCCCAATCTCCTTCTTTATCAAATCTGCTATGTAATGACGAATTGAAAATTCTTCCCCGATCACTAAAAAGGCCCTCTTACTTTTATAACGTAAACTCGAGCGGACAATTAAGGTTAGCTTTGTTAAATGAAAATGATTAAACAAAACGGAAGGGTAAGTTTTATTCCACGTTTGCATACAGGTTTGCAATTCTTGATAAATCTGCTGGCATTCCTTTTGAACATATGTTGTTAAATGACTTGTTGAAATCATCATCCATTCAGGAATGGCATTTTCGATTAATAGCTTGTCAAAGAAACCGTAAATCTCCAAAATAAACCGTTCTTGTATATCTAAGTTCGGGTATACCTTTGCTAATAACATTAGAAGCAGATTCCCCATTTGATATTCTTCTTTATCCTTGTGTAATTCGACTTCTTTCATCGGAGTGATCTCTGACCCTTCATAATAATGATATTGGCTGAGACTAACCATGGATTGCATAAAGAATATTTCACTGTTTGGAAATTCAAGGGACAGCTTGTCCTCAAGACGTCCTGTAATAGTTTTCACTGGAAAATAAAACATCCCCTTTTCCCAAGGGTAAGCATTTTCGTCGATGTTCACACATTTTCCTTTAGCCACTCTTTCTATAACAATGGCCAACAAAAACGATAATCTCCTTTTGGAATTGATAAAATATACAATGTTATTCTCATTTTCTATATTTGTGATTAACTGATTCATATAAGCAAAATCAACATTCGCAAAGGGCCAGCCTGTAAACTCATACGCATCACAATATAACTTCCAATAAAAATATCGAATATTCATTTCATTCCCTTTGATCATGGGGGTAGAAAAACTAATGCGTAGCTTATAAGCTTTTAGATCATCATTATTTAATTGCACAATCAATTTCTTTAAAGACGAGGTACTCATAAACATGGCTTCGGAGAGCTCCTCCACAGACAGTCGACCCACATTCATAAACAAAAAATCCATCAGCCGATAAAAGATGGTTTGTCTGAACATAGAAGAAATCACTTCACTAATCGTACTTCGCCCATCACGTTGAAGAACTATTCCCTTTCCTCTAGAAACCTCAATGGTTACAGTAGATGGTAATTGCTTGCTGATTTCCTCCACCATCTTCCGGATGGTCTTATCAGAGATCCCTAAACTTTTTTCGATTTCCGCTAAGGTAAACCATCTATGTTCTGTATCAAGCAGCGTTAATAGTTGACTAGCTAAATTAAATCCCTTATCCATTTTTCTACACCCACTTCAATTTCGTTTAATTTTTATAGTATAAACAAATTCGCAACCATAACCCTATTCTTTTTCAATAAAAAAACCCGGGTTTTATTTACCCGAGTTTCACATCACATTATATTTGTGTTTTTTCTTCTATAGGGCTTATTGCTTTCAGCTGCATCGTTATGACGGCTGCAATAACGGCTTTGATGATGTCTCCCGGAAGAAAGGCCAACGCTCCGACAAGACCAGCCCAGATCGAAGTATTGGTTATCAATGCCATGACAGGGGCACCAATCAGACTCACTAGTAATACACCGAAGATTATGTTGATAGCTACCAGCTTCCAAGTTCGAACCTTCGGCCAGATTTTTTCGGAATACCAGCCAATAAGGCCGGCCGCGATTGGAAAACTAAATATGTATCCTGCAGAAGGTCCAACTAACACCGCGATTCCGCCGCGACCGCCAGTCAGTACAGGCAGCCCAATGGCTACTAGTATGATGAAAATAATGAGACTGAGGGCGCCCATCCGTTTCCCCAGAAAACATCCAGCCAACATGACGCCAAGCGTCTGGGCAGTGATCGGAACGGGGATGAAGCCGAGGGGGATGGGCGGTATCATCCCCAACACCGCGATAAGTGCTGCGAATAATGCAGCATAAATTAGTTCTTTTGTCTTCAAAAAAATGACCTCCATTGGATATCAATGATTGTATTCTGGTTAGTAAATACGTCCAGTAAGCTGAATTATAATGGAGTTATTCTTTATTGTAAACCATAAATTAATATATGGTTTACAATAGGATAAAATACCATGCTTGAGTTTTTCCTATTGTTATATAGAATTAGAGTATTCAGTCGCAATCGTTGGATGTTAATCTATTCAATGGGTTTTGGTCGGAGAGTTATACTTTTGGAGGTTTAAGTTCATGACAGTAAAAGAACATATTCTTGCCTTGCTTGACAGTAATAAGGGTGAATATTTTTCCGGCGAGGAAATAGCCGTTCAGTTATCCGTGACGCGCAGCGCGGTCTGGAAAGCCATAAAATCTTTACAGACAGACGGTTATTCGATACAAGCTGTAACCAATAAAGGATATTCCATGTCACCACAAACGGATATCTTATCAGCCAGTGCAATTTCAAAGTACCTGGATACTCAGGGGCAAAAGTTACGTGTTGAAGTCTTTAAGACCATATCTTCCACGAATGAAGCCGTAAAAAACCTTGCCTCAAATGGAGAAGCTGAAGGTAAAGTGATTCTTTCGGAAGAACAAACAGCTGGTCGCGGGCGAATGGGCCGGAAATTTTTTTCTCCACCTGGAACGGGTATCTATATGAGCATCCTGCTGCGTCCCAAGCTGTCCGCAACAGACTCAGCTTTATTGACCACTTGCGCCGCTGTAGCTGTAGCCCTTTCTATCGAGAGCGTATCCGGTAAAGAAACGCAGATTAAATGGGTAAATGACGTTTTTATGGAAGGTAAAAAAGTATGCGGGATCCTTACCGAAGCATCCGTGTCACTGGAAAACGGCTGGCTTGATTATGCTGTCCTCGGCATCGGTATCAATGTAGTCCTCCCTTCCGAAGGCTTTCCCAATGATCTTACCGAGATTGCAACAACTGTAATTTCAGAAAACAATCCTTATGGTGATCTGCGCAACCGTCTCGTTGCAGAAGTACTAAACCATTTCATGAGATATTATGAACATTTAACGGACAGATTGTTTCTTTCCGAATACAAAAAAAGGTTAATTTCACTTGGCGAACCTGTGACCGTGATAAAGGATAATGAACAACGTAAAGCAACAGCCATTGATATCGATGACGATTGCCATCTGAAAGTCAGATATGAGAATGGTGACGAAGAGTATCTTTCAAGTGGAGAAGTTAGCATTAAAATTTAACTGGAGCTTCGCCTCCAAAGCAGCTAGTGCTGCCTCATGGCAGGCTGCTTCATCATACGAGCCAAAAAAACCTTGCTGATTCAAGGTTTTTTTAGATGAACTAAAAATATCAACTTAAAGCTTAGGATTCTACTGTACTAAAGTATCTAAATCAGGCTGCAATTTGTTCCGCAGAACATACAGCATGATGGCACCCACAAGGAACGCAACAGCATCTGAAATGACGAGCGACCAGACTACTCCGTGGAAACCGTTCATTCGATTAGCGATATACAATACTGGAATCAGAGTAACACCTTGAATAATTGACATAATAAAGGCGGCGGTTCCTTGTGCTGTCGCTTGGAAGATCCCCGTAAACAACGCGGTCGTTCCTGAAATGAACAGGGATAAGAACGTTACATGAAGAATGTAGCTGCCCAGTTCAATTAATTGCGGGTCATTCGTAAATAAACCGATTAAGTGGTCGGAAATCAGATATACAATAATGCCGAATACGGCTGCTAATGCCACAGTCACTTTGATTGTGAATGTTATGGTATGCTTCATGCGTAATTTATTGGCTGTAAAAGAGAAGGCAATCAGCGGCACGACTCCCTCACATAAGCCCATCAGAATAACCTCTGGAAATTGTAATAATCGTGATGAAATTCCGAAGGCCGCAATGGCCTGCTCCCCATATTCGACCAGAAAACGGTTAAAGATAAGTGACATTGCACCCATGAAGAGACTCATAACAAAAACGGGTACTCCAATTTTAAATACATTGCTCAGAATGTCTTTGGAAGCTTTGAACCATTTAACAGAGAGGGTTAAGAATTGGCTCTTATATCCCATGTGGAAGGCGTAGAATGCACTTGCAACCAAGTTAGAAATGACTGTAGCAGATGCAACCCCGATCACGTCCCAATGGAAGACGAAAATGACTAGCGCATCGAGAATAATATTCACAACAACACTGAGAAGCATGCCGATCATCGAAGTGATCGCTGCCCCCTCCGAGCGCACGATATTCTCCAGCGTGAAGAATAGAACGACGAATGGTGAACCAATAAGCATAATCGTGACATAGTCCTTCGTGAACCCGAAGGAGTCAGGCGTCGCTCCCAAGCCATGGACGATTGAATCGATCAAGGGGATGCCGGCAGCCATCAAAATAAGACCGAGAGCTAAACTGCTGTAAAAGGCGAATGAAGACACATGCTTTACATCATCATATTTTTTCTCTCCCAGCAAACGGGAGATGAATGCACTGCTACCGATACCAATCAAGTTACCTAGCGCCATAATGGCGGCGAATAACGGTAAAGTTAGTGCGAGTGCGGTTAACATCGCAGTATTGCCCAGTGTACCAAGGAAATAGGCATTCAAAATGGAGTATATGACACTCATCGACATGCCTAGCATCATCGGTACTGCGAAGTGAGCTACGGCTTTTGCGACAGGTGCTTTTTCAAAGTAATGGAGGTTTTCTGCATCCATAAGGTTCACCACTATCTTTCTTTATTTTGTTTTTTGAAATTACTTAGAATTCTAACTATCGGTCCAATATGATCCGTGACGCAGCAACAAGCAAACCTGTACCCTAACGACGAGTTTTCAGATTTGGCGTACGAAATTTGACTATTCTTTAGTTTCACATTACGCTGCCTTTGCCGTTCATCTTTCTCTGGTGGAAAGGCAGCGCCTCAGCTACTGTTTGCTAAAAGACTTTAATTACTTATCGTCCGGGCCATGTGACTTGTCAGGTGACGAATTACTGTCATCGCTGGAAGGCCAGCCGAATCCGCGCATGTCACCACGCCCTTCTCCGCCAAATCCAGGGAACCTTCCGCTAAAGCGTTCGTCCCTAGAATTTCCCCACATTCTGTGCATTTGTCCGCGCATAGCCATCATTTTTTCAAATTCCTCTGTTCCCATGCGCGCCTTGGCAGCTTCCATCCACATAGCCATCACATCACGTTCTTCGCCCGATCCAAGTTCTTCCTCCAAAGCTGTAATGACGCGAGTTAGGTAATCCCCGAAAGCTATCTGCTCTTCTGGCGATAAGCGAGAAAATATGTTGCCGCTGTCTATCTCTTGTTTCTCTTCCTCTTGTCCTTTTTGCGTTAGGTAAATCAACATGATACGTTTGTCTGTTTCTGAGGGTTTACGGGTGATGTATTCTGCTTTCTCCAGTTTACCAAGCAATTCATTAAGGGATGATACACGGATGTCCAACATATAGGATAAGTCTTTGGTGCTGATACCGTCTTTCATCCGAAGAAACGCTAATATCCTCCCTTGCCCACGTGATGCGTCGGCCATAGGACCAACCGCGGCATGAGACTTCAAGTGTTGCCTTTGCAACAGCCATTGCAGTTTCGCGAGTTTTTCGTACAATTCAGTATTCATGTCCATAATGAATCCTCCATTAAGTTTTTACGGTACCTGTTGAACTTTATAACGGTACCTGTTGATTTGTATTATAACGGTACCTGTTAGATATGTCAAAATGTTTTTTACAGGTACCGTTAATATGTTGTTTGACTGTTTATGGACGTGGCTTATAAGCTTGCAAACAAATATAAAACCCGCGCGGTGCGCGGGTTATTTTAAAATTATATTGTGATTAGTTTTCATTTTTTATATCTGCAAGCAATCCTTCAAACCACTTCAGAGCGGTTTGCTCGCCTATTCGATGTGCCTTGATATGCTACTTATCACCGGCAAGTGTAAGCCACTTGCGGTTATGATGTTCCTGTACTTCAACGGGGGTATCGAAGAAATCACTCAAAACATCTGACTGCAAGCAGTTTACTGTCTCGTCACCTTTGTAGATTTCACCGTTCTTTACCAGCAGCGTGTGCGTGAAGCATGGTGTTATCTCCTCGATATGATGGGTTACATACAGCAAGGTTGGTCCACCAGGTTGCTTTGTTATCTTCTCGATCATCTGCAGCAGCTGTTCACGGGCAAAAATATCTAGTCCCGTGCACGGCTCATCAAGGATTAGTAGATCTGGATTGGCCATTAGTGCGCGTGCAATGAGGACTTTCTGACGCTGTCCTTGCGACAAGGTATCATATGTACGACCAGCCAAAGAAGAGCAGTCTAGAAACTCCATTAACTCCTCGGCTTGCTTTTGATCCTCTTCATTCGTCTTATCATACAGACCAATCGTCGCGAATTTTCCGCTTAGGACGATGTTCAGGGCAGTCTGATGGCCGTACAGCTTCTGCTGCAAGGAGGTGCTTACCCAACCGATTCGTTTGCGTAGCTCTCTCAAGTCCACATCGCCGAAGCGATGGTCCAGCACCTCGACTTGTCCTGTTGTCGGCCAGATATAGCCGTTCACTACATTTAGCATCGTCGTTTTTCCTGAACCGTTCAAACCGACGATACACCAGTGTTGTCCTTGCTTCACTTCCCAGTTCATATCGCGTAAGATCATTGTCGTATCACGTTGCCATGATACATTTTTGAGTGATATAATCATGCCCAATTTTCCCTCCTTAAACATGCTTCAATGAGTTCAATATTAACATGGTAAAGTCCTTCCCGTAAAAAAACATAACCTCAAGATTTTTTACCAGCGGTTCTGCGGACAATTAATCTTTGATTCTCTGTTTGTTTCGGTATACTGTCGGAGGGATCCCGTTAAGCTGTTTAAAAATCTTACTGAAATGATATTCTTCGTAGTACCCGCATAATTTGGCGATTTCCTTAACTGGATAATCGGTAAAAACCAGATAACGACAAGCTTGCTTGTTCTGTAAGTGCATATGGTATTCCTTCGGCCCCATCCCCGTAAATTTCAGGAACATCTTCCGCAAGTAAGATGGCGAAATGCCGTATTTCTCCGCTAATTTCTCGATCCGGTGATGATCCTTATAGTCGTTCTCGAGTGTTTTCTTGATCTGTTCGAAGGCGGCGAAAGCTCCAGACTCCATCAGATTCCAGTCCGGTTGAACGGTCTGGTGTAGCATATGCAGCAGGATCTGCATTTTAGCCCGGGATACGGCTATGCCTTCGGTTAGTCCGGGCAGCCAGTCCTGGTGAATCTCCCAGACCAGCTGGCTAATTTCCTCAGCCTGCTGTTGGTTATATTGGCTTAAGAAGGGAAGTCTCAGTTTTACGATTGGCTTGACTTCCTTCCATACCGCATCATAACCAAGCTCTGCACAATCGAAGAGCAACATCGTTATACGAAGTGGAGCATCCATCTGCGAGCGCATGGACAGTTTAAGGCCTGGTTTTAAATAGATTAGCATTCCAGCCTCTACGTTGTGCTCAACATTGGTCAGGAAAACCCCTTTACCTTCATGAATCCAGTACAAGCTGTGCACATTTACCATGTTACGGATGTCCTCCCACCCGGGATAAGTAGCTTTGTCGAGTACAAAATGGATATGCACTGTGAGGTCATTCAGCTTGTAATCATTTTCTTCCAATTAATATCCCCTCCTGCTGCTAAAAGAGCGATTTAAACAAGACGGTAACGTTTTTTTCTATTCAATGCTTAAACTCCAAATGTTACTATCCATATTATCAAGATGTCTGAAATTCACAATACATTACAGGAAAAAAAGGAGGAACACACTTGTTAAGGACTTTTAGCGAGTATCAAATTCGGAGAACTGCGCTGTTGGATGGGCCTTGGGATTTCATGAAGGATCCGTTAAATACGGGTGTTCAAGAAAAATGGTTTGAGCGATTTCCACATTCTTGGCAGTCTCTTTATGTGCCCTCGTGCTGGAATAATGAACTGGGAATGTACGATTTTGAAGGTGTCGGTTGGTATCGTAAAAAAATACAGATTGTGAATTCGCAGCATGTCAGACTCATCTTTCATGCCGTGCTGGGCCACGCCGATGTCTATTTGGACGGGCAGCACCTTGGGTATCACTATGGAGGATTTACACCTTTTGAATTTATTGTTCCTTCCTTAGGAGCAGGAGAACATGAGATTATCGTCCGGACGGACAGCACCTTGGACCGACTTACGATTCCTACGGAGCAGGTGGATTGGTTTCATTATGGGGGAATCATACGGTCGGTGGAGCTGCAATATTTGCCTGAACTTTACATCGAACAACTGAAGATTGATTATGAACTGCATGGACCAGATGCCGATGTCACTGTTCAGGTGAGGCTCCATTCCTTCTTTAAGGAGCAGCACACTACAAAGATCACATTCTCCGAAAGCGGACATGAATTGCACTCGGAAGAAGTACAGATTGAAACTGGCCAGACCCTCAGTCATACGTTCAAGTTGCTTATGCCTGAAGTACGTTTGTGGAACGTAGGTCTTCCAGAACTGTATACCTTTCAACTGCGGACAGAGGAAGACGACAAGATTGAACGGATCGGTTTTCGCTATATTGAAACAAAGGATCATCGGATTCTAATTAACGGTTCACCCGTTTATCTTAAGGGGGTGAATAGACATGAAGAGCATCCTGAGTGGGGTTTCGCCTTCCCTCCGAAGCTGATGCACAAGGAGCTCAGTATCATTTTGGAGTTAGGTTGCAATTCCGTCCGGGGTTCTCATTATCCCCAAAGCCCATATTGGCTTGATCTACTCGATGAGCAAGGGATTGTATACTGGAGCGAAATTCCGATATGGGGAGCCTTTCTGCCGAACGAAACAGTAAGTGAGCCGCTCTTCCAGGAGCGTGCACTGACTATGATTGAAGAAATGATCAGCTTGCATATGCATCACCCAAGTGTGATCTTTTGGTCCGTTCATAATGAGATTGATACCCGGACGCAAGAAGCATATGCTTTCACACAAGCTCTAGTCGGATTGGTGAAGAAACTCGACAGTACTAGGCTTGTCACCTACGCTACGATGCATCCACTCGAAGATATTCTACTTCCTTTATTCGATGTTATCGGTATTAATAAATATTTTGGTTGGTACGAAGGCGATACAGCCAGCTTTAAAGACATGCTGGAACAGTTCCATGTGCGTGCGGAGCAGATGGGAGCCGGTGACAAGGTAGTGCTCATGACCGAATTCGGTGGTGCTGGACTATTTGGGGATGTGGGCTGGGAGCAGAGATTGTTCAGCGAGGATTATCAGGCAGATATTGTAACTGAAGCACTGGCGATCTTCAAAAATGATTCGAAAATTGGCGGGACTTACATCTGGCAGTTTGCAGACATCCGCGGCGATCTGAAGAGCAGCAGCAAGAACTTTCGCGACCGTGCCCGCGGCTTCAACAACAAGGGTCTGGTTAATGAATACCGCAAACCTAAACAATCCTTCCGTGAAGTGCGCCGTATCTATCGATCTTGGACAGATTAATATCCACATTGACTAAGAAGCCCATCGTCAACATGGGTTTTTTTAGTGTCTGCATTCTTAGTTCCTTACAGTTGGTGTCGGACGCGGTATTTATATAGTTAAACTGGGCGTATTAAGTCGGTTCTATTCTTTGCGTACTCGGGTAGCAGTAAGTTGATTGTCTATTTTCGGCATTCGATACAAGTGCTAGATAAAGGAGTTTTAATCTAGAGTGATCAGTATGGTATGAATAATACTTGTTAATTTCTCATGGTCCGTTGCCGTTTTTACCATTGTACGTAGTCCTAACCAGGCATTCATTAAATAATGGGAAATAGCCTCGGGCTCCAGTGAAATTCTAAGTTCACCTCTTTGCTGGCCAGTCTGAACGAGGTCATATAACAACTTCTCCGTTTTTGAATAGCTATTCTCAACAAAGGATGCAACCTCCGGATCCAGTACTCCCAACTCCACACCCGAATTAACTATGAAACATCCTTGAGGTTCTCCTTCGCTCCTCATCGAAGATTCTAGAAATTGTCGAATGATCTCCTTTACGGGTTCTTGTTTCTCAACCAAGAAGCTCATTTTTTTGTTTTGAGTAGATTCGTACCGTTGGAGTGCCGTCAAATATAAGGCGTGCTTATCACCAAATGTATCATAGATACTTCTTCTGTGAATTCCCATACAGTCTACCAAATCTTGCATTGAAGTTTTCTCGTAACCTTGCATCCAAAATAGTTTTATCGCTTTATCTAGTACTTCATTAATTTCAAATTCTTTGCTTCTTGCCATTGTAATCACCTCAAGCAATCATTATACATTTAAGTAAACGATCCGCAAACTAATATATAAAACGTAAATAAAATCAAGCAAGATGCTTGATTTTATTCATAACATGATAACTTAACTGATGCTTACCGAAGAATTCTTACTTTGTCTGCTTATAAACAATCCAGAGTCCAATCTTTTTCCAGCGTGTGCAAAAAAGTTGTACCCCACGATTAAGAATAGGGAAGCCAGTTCTTTTTGCTCCAGTTTCTTCAACGATCGTTTTAGTGACTAATATCTAATTCGATTTAAAACTCAGATATAATTGGATAGATTTGATCTCTCAGATTGAAGTCATAGTTCTGGTCAACAATCCCTATCATATCATTGCTATCATAAAGCTCTACCATGAAACTCGCCATTTGTTTGGCAGTGTGGTATTTAGGCATGTTTGCTTTGTAATCAAATTCTTCAGCATCTATTGATTTCTTCACAAATTCCGTTTCAGTTATTGCTGGTGCTAAAACCTTTGCTTTTAATTTCGCGCCTTTAAGCTCTAGTTCCTTTGCAAGCCCTTCGGTGAAGGCACTAACATAATATTTAGATGCAGAATAAGCAACGCTCCCAACAGCAATGGCATATCCGAGTGCGGATGATACGTTAATTAACTGAGTTCCTTCTACATCAGCATAATCTCGCACAAATAGTGTAGAAAGGATCGTCAAGGATTCGATGTTAACACGTAACATAATTTCAACTTTATCTAAATTCTGTTCTACCACAAAAGAAGCTTCACCAAGTCCTGCATTATTAATCCAGGTTTCTATTTGGTATACCTTCAAAGTGTTATACAGTGTGTAAGCCTGCTCTGTAATAGACAGATCATTTGAAATAATAATAACATTTACATTAGGATCAATATTCTGAATTGTTGATTTAAGTTCTTCTAATTTATCTAATCTTCTAGCTACCAAAATTAAATTTTTACCGCGTGCAGCAAACGCCAATGCTGTTTCATACCCAATTCCTGAGCTTGCTCCTGTAATCACTGTATATTTCATATTATTCTCTCCCATTTAAGTTTTTTGATCAATTAACAACATTTCAATAGAGTTTTGTTCACGATTAAACTTGTATCTCATTCCCCCCTCCCTTAATAAATTTCTTCAAAATATTCAAGAACGATCATTCTAGTTAAGGTAAAAAACTACACTATTAACTCTAATTTGCATCAGTATATCAATTCTAGAATGATCAGTAAAGAATTTTTTGACAACAATTGAGCCCTCCTTAAAATCTGATAATAACTTTCCCTTTAGGATGACCTTCAGCAACAAAAGTCAGTGCTTCGTTAATATCTTCTATGTGGAATTCTGTAGGGTCCACTGCTGGTACAATCCCATTATCTTCAATAATCTTCGTAATTTTCTTTAATTGTTCGCCATCACTGCGAACAAAAATGAAATGATATTGAATCTCCTTTTTCTTCGCTTTATGATCATACTTAGCCCCGGCGATGGTGAAGAGCTTTTGTTTCCAGCCAGAGAAGCCCAGATCTTCTGCAAAACGTTTGTTAGGACCGGTCCGCAGAGAAAGAAGGCGGCCTCCTGCTTTAATAATTGAAAGTTCATGATCAAATTCGCTGGGTCCCAAGGTATCTATCACATAATCAACATCACTAAGCTGTTCCCAATAGTTCGTAGTCGTATAATCAATATATTGGTCTGCACCAGCGGCCATTGTCCGTTCACGTGCTTCTGGATTTCCACTGATAATGACCTTGAGCCCCATGCTTTTGGCGATAGGAATGGCCATTTGGCCAAACGAACCAGACCCTCCAGGGATAAACACGCTTTCGCCAGCTTTAGCATTTAATTCTTCATTTAATCCTTGATAAGCTGTTAATCCTGTTAATGGCGCAGCAGCACCAGTCACAAAATTCAGATTGGCAGGTAGGTACCCGATGGCATCTGCATTAATTGTCGCGTATTCCGCAAAGGCACCGATTTTTTGTAGTGGCAGACGTGAATAAATTGCATCGCCAACTTTGAAACCTTGCACCTTCTTACCCACTTTTTCAATAACACCCGTCAGCTCGTTACCAAGTACTAATGGGAATTCATAATCCTGAATCAGCTTTACACTTCCGGTACCAATAAGCAATTCCAAATGATTAACTGCTGCTGCTTTCACCTGAACCAAGACTTCGTTATCACTTATTTCTGGGATTGGAATATCGTTCACTTTTACTATGAACTTTTTTGAATATTTGGTGATCTGTGCTGCTTTCATAATTAATGACCTCCTATGCGTTAAAAAAAGTAACATTTATTTGGTTTTGTAACTTACACAACAAGCATAAAACAATAAGTTACAAAAATCAACAATTGTTACTGAATATTTTATATGTTAGAATACTCGCAAGTGTATTAACGATAAAAGGGAATTTATTGAAGAAAGAAGGGTTAGCAGTACGGTGGCTAAAATCACTCAAGAGCTCATTATTGAAACAGCGGAGGCATTAATTAAACGCACGGAAAAATCCGAAGTGACACTCTCACAAATTGCGGATGAATTAAGTATCACCCATGCAGCGCTCTATAAGCACTTTAAAAATAAGCAAGAGCTCTGGGCAGCCGTATCTAAGAGCTGGTTCAACCGGATGATTTCAGAACAAATTAAATTAGATATGACTAATTTAACTAAACCGCAAGAATTGCTTCACGATTGGCTATGGGCATTTGTTAACGCAAAAAAACGCGCTTATAACGAGAATCCCAAGATGTTTGCCTTGAATACTCAATACGTGGATAGCAATCCACTGGTATTACGCGATGTTCTCTGGGATTCCTACCAAATCATTGACGGCCTCATGGACTATCACGATCCCCACTTGGAACGGGCTGAGGCGATTCTCTCTGCGTTTGCAGTATTTAGCCTCCCATCCTTCAAAGAATCCTGGAATTTACCTGACTACCAAGACAGGTTTGAACGCATCTGGAGTTTAATTAATAAGGGTCTTTGAATTCAAAGTTTTAGGGTATCTTACGGCTACAAATTCTAATTCGTAGAGTTCATGAATTGCTGAAATATGCTTAGCTTCTACAATCATTTATCTCACTCCTAAATACTCCAAACCGTATCCAGCAGCTCGTCCACTGCTTGAATTCTGGTCACAGAGGGTGTTTGTATTAAATTCCCTCTGACCATAACCATAGCTACATCAGACAAAGTTTTTATGTTCTCCAATGGGTTTTGCTCCATCATGATTAAATCCGCATATTTGCCAACTTCTATTGTCCCTGTCTGGTGATCGATTCCCAAAATCTCTGCATTTGATTTGGTTACTAGTTCAATAACCTGACTTGCGTTCAGCTTTGTTTGTCGCATGAAATGATCAAGCTCACGCCAAAGATCATAGTGGGTTACATAGGACATAGCGGCATCCGTGCCCACACCAATTTTGATATCATGTTCTATAGCCTGCTGTAGCCCTTTTAACATAGAGCCATACACAAGCCGGGCATTTTCCTTAACGGTTGTATTCAACTTTGTCAGGCTCGGATCTAATTTCGCACTGGGATAAGCTGCTTGTAAAGTAGGGATCACAGCGGTGTAGCCCTTTAAGGCTCTGGGATTATTTTTGTACAGCCTGATCATTTCCTCATCCATCTCCGCGCCGTGTTCAATAGTATCCACCCCACCCTTTAACGCAACTCTTACACCTTCGGTACTTTCTGCATGTGCCGCCACACGCATCCCAATTTTATGAGCTTCCTCGCAAATCGCAGCCACCTCTTCTTCCGTCATTTGCAAGCGGCCTGCTTCTCCGACCCTTTTGGCATCGGTAACCCCGCCAGTTACACATATTTTGATTAGGTCCACTCCGTTTTTTACATTGATTCTTACATTTCTTCTCCCTTCCCATGGTGAATCACCGACCAAAGCCAAATAAGGTGCACCGTGGCCATCCGTTACGCTCAGGAAATACCCGGACACCAAAAGATTAGGTCCAATAAATTGATTTGCCTTAATCTCATCCCTCAAAAGAACATCAGTATAAAAAAATTCACCTACACTACGCATCGTTGTTACTCCGGAATGCAGTGCGGTTAGGGCATTTTTTTTCATCCATTTCTTCAACACGTTTCTGCCCAGTCTCGTATCCAAAATATGATGAAACGCAAAATTCAGCAGCCCTTCACTGGCAGATAGCGTAAATGGCTTCCCATCGGCAAAAAGATGAACATGCGCGTTGATGAGACCGGGCATCACATATTTCCCCGAACAATCGATCGTTTGGTAATGGGTCGGAACAGTTACAGCGCTTGCTTTCCCGATCTCTTGAATCAACCCGTTTTCCTGAATCAAAATAGTCATATGGGTATCTGTGCCTTTTATTGCATCTCCATATATAACATTGCAGTCCTTAAACGCATAACCTATCTTCATCGTAGCTTCCCCCGTTTCATGATTACACCTTTCAATAGTGAATTAATTATTCATTATTGGATTAAAAAAATAGGGACCCTCGTAGATGCTAAATGTGCATATCCACTTGGTTGTCCCTCATTGCAGTGTTGTGCGCCAGTTCCACCCCACACCTAAATTCGGCGCATTGACGTTATTCGTTTAAGCTTTTTAGTCCATGCAGCCAGTATAAGCTTAATGCCTCAAAAATCCGTTTCCGGCTATCGGCGCTCATCTCGTGCTTTAATAAATCCAGAATCATATTGATGACATTGTTCGCGATGATCTTCAGCAGAATCATATTTTCTTCGGTTCCGATTTCGTATCTTTTATAATGATCCTTAATATAGGGCCTTTTAGTTTCGATCATCAGATCGATCAGCTCGTTTTTGGCATTGCTATATACGGTCCCTTTATTCTTTTCAAAAATAATAACAATCTGCCTGCTGTACTGGGTTAATATAGTTATTTGCTCTTGAACGATAGCTGATTTTTTCTCATTATTAACATCATCAAAAAAAGTCTGGTTATCGATGCGAATATTTTCCACTAACACATTCTTCAAATAGTCCACTAAAGACGGCGGAACAACCGAATAGAACAACTCTTTTTTATTTTTAAAATAAGTATAAATATTTCCAACAGAAATTTGAATTTCATCGGCAATATCATTCATTTTGGCATCAGAGAAGCCTTTTTGGAAAAATACCTTTAAAGCGGCGGATTCAATTTCCTGTTTCACTTCATCTTTTTTAGACTGCATATTGCCCCTCACCTTTAATAATGAATTTAAAATTCACTATTAAAAAATAATTCAAAAGATTGAATTTGTCAAACCACATTCGTGATTCAGCCATTACAATATCTCGATATAGCCTTCTGTTCCATGCACACGAATTCGTTGCCCGTCTTTTATCAATTTGGTAGCATTCTCCACGCCGACAACTGCTGGCAAGCCATATTCACGCGCAATAACTGCCCCATGGGTCATTAGTCCACCAACTTCAGTAACTAGGCCTTTTACAGATACAAACAATGGAGTCCAGCTAGGGTCAGTAAATAAGGTAACTAATATATCTCCGTTTTCTAGATCAGCATCCTCTATGTTTAAGATGACACGCGCACGTCCCTCTATAACACCGGAAGAAACCGCTAAACCTACAATAGCTTCAGTTGGGAGGTTTTCTCGTTTATACTTCCCCGCAATGATTTCACCATCAGACGTAATAACACGTGGTGGAGTTAGTTTTTCAAATAATTTGTACTCTTCTTTGCGTTTGCTGATGATCTGGTAATCCATTTTATTTGTGCTTACAACTTCGCATAGTTCTTCAAAAGTGAGGTAGTATATATCTCCTTTTTCAGGAATAACTCCCGCTTGTACTAGTTGTTCTGCTTCTTTCAGTAAAGCTTGTTTATAAACGAAGTAGCGATTAACCATGCCGTATTTTGGGTATTCTCTAAACCCGCTGAAATTCCGGATGAGATCAATCATTCGTTTTGTTTCATTCGCTTTTTGTTCACCATCGGGTAATTGCTTCAATCGATCTAATAGCTCTTGTTCTTTTTTCAAAGCTTCCTGTCGACCTTGCTCAAATTTCCGATGGCCAGCATTAGGTTTAAAGTTTTTGATATTACTGAGAATCATGGGGACAAGTGTAGTTGGTTTTTCGCTCCAACGAGTTCTTGTAAGATCGATTTCTCCGGTACATCGCATTCCGTATTTACTGAGATAGTCATAGAAAGCGTCTTGGGTTTCCTGCCCACCCTCAAAGCTAACCAGTTCATTTAAGAAATTTTCATCTTTAACCTGCTGTAAGTAATCAATGACTTCCGGATAAGGCCGAATCACATCAGCGAGATTGAGTAGCGCCAGACCCATTTCTGAAGTAATATTGCCCTGTACAGATTGAGAAAGCGTATCCGCTGCGTTTTTTTCACCTAACCACTCATTTATTTTTTCATTGATCCATGCTGAGGCATCCATAGCCGCCATAATCACACGCATACTTTGTGGGTTGAATAGAATCTTCTTTAATTGCTGCATATCTTCCAGAATAAAATCAAACAACTCCGCCCCTGATTTGGTTTGAATGATTTGTTGCAACTCTTCTATCGAGGCTTGGTTGCTCTTAATGAGGTCAGAAACGATTGTCGGATCATTTTCGAGTTGTACTTGAGAATCACTAGGTGGCAGGCTTGTATTTCTCTTACTCGGAGTAGAAGCCTTTTCATTATCTGCCGAAAATTTTATAAAATCTTCTCGCTCTACGATGGTTATGAGTGCGTCTTTTATGAGGGGATCAGATTTACCTAAGGCTTCTATGATCATTTCTCTGCTGCCAGATGAAGCAAGACTTGGTGTGACATCAACAAACAATCTTCCGCCAGCTGTACGCATAGGTGCAGGAGTCGTTAACAGGTAAAAGGCCAATCCCAGCGGTTTCATGGGATCTGTCATCATTTGTTGATGACCAACAGATACATAAACGTGGTTTTCTTGATCATTCGCTTCTGGGATGGGGAATAAAGTCGTGATTGGCCGACTCTGGACGATATAAAATGTATCCTCGGCCAAACACCATTCGATATCTTGTGGGCAACCAAAATAAGCTTCAATCTGTCTGCCTATCCTTGCTAATTGTAAAATTTGTTGTTCAGTAAGTGTTTGAGTCTCTTGCTGATCGAGTTCGATCTGCCGGGTCTCTGTTCCGCCTTCTTTTAGTCCGTAAATAGCCAATTTTTTGGTTGCTATTCTCTTATCGACAATTTTCTCTTGCTGTACTTTATAACCATCGGCAGATACCAAGCCAGAGACCAGAGCTTCGCCAAGTCCAAAACTGGCATCGATGGATAGCAGTTTCCGGTTAGAAGTAATCGGATCAGCGGTAAATAAAATGCCTGAAGCCTGTGGAAAAACCATCCTTTGAACGATAACGGATAAATAAACTTGACTGTGGTCAAATCCATTTTGCATACGGTAGATTACGGCACGATCCGTAAATAGAGAAGCCCAACATTTGCTGATATGCTGAAGGATTGCTTCTATGCCGATGATATTTAAATAGGTATCTTGTTGACCTGCAAAAGAGGCATGTGGTAAATCTTCAGCGGTCGCACTAGAACGCACTGCATAAGCATGTTCATCACCCAGCTGGGTGAGATAGTGAGAAACTGCCTTCACAACATCGGAAGGAATTTCTGCTTCCACAATGATTTGCCGAATCTTCCTACTGATTTCACCGATTTGATCCCGATCTTCTACTTTTAGCATAGTTAGTTGATCCAACAAAGCATGATACGTTTGGTTCTGTTCGAGGGCTTGGTGATATCCTACTGTTGTAATACAGAATCCTTCTGGTACTTGTATTCCTTCTATTTGTGATAGTTTCCCTAAATTTAACCCTTTTCCGCCAACGAGCAAAAGCTGTGTATTGTCCACTTCCTGAAAACCGAGAACTAAAGAACGCATTTATTATCGCTCCTAACTATTAAATTGAGAAAAAAATTGACAAGAATTTAACGGCATGATAATATAAATATATAAGATGCATTTTTTATGCCTAACTATAGAATTTCAGTCGTGAGTTGATTATATCATCGTGTCTTTTCATATGCAATATATAAGAATCTGATGAGATAAATCAGGTTCTTTTTTTGATTTCAGCTATCATTAGTGTTAAAACAAATAAACCGTAGCCCCTCAAGTGGCCTACGGTTTATTTGCTTTAATATTAGAATGACGTAATAGGGTATATTATAATCCCTTCACTTCAAACTCATAGATCCGCGCTGCCGTATCGGCTCCCTGCGTAGGTTTGAGAATCAATAATTTTACATAGCGGGCTTTTACTAACGCAATTGAATCAGTCGACTCGGCAGCCGAGTTTCCTTGGACGTTGACGACATCCGTCCAGTTCGTTCCGTCGCTGCTGACCTGAATCGTATAATCACTGGTATTAAAACCGGACCACTCTCCTCCGCTCTCAGCATGCTTGATGACAAAAGCGCTGAGTTGATGTTCGGCGCCGAGGTCGACCTGAAGCCAATGGGGCAGATTGCCAATTGCGCACCATTTACTGTTATCCGTCACTTTACCATCTACGGCGTTAGGTGCCCCTTCCTTTTCCCCGCAGGCATGATCGGCTGTTGCAGTTTTACCAAGTGCCAGATTTTTCACTGCTCCAGCTTCCTTACTCACTGTGATAAGCGCTTTTTTCGTAATTGTGTCTTGGCCCGAGCTGTTAGTTGCAGTCAGCGTCACACTATAAACGCCTTCCTGAGAGAACGTCACAACTGGGTTCTTTGATGTGCTGACCGCGGGGCTTCCGCTTTCGAAGGTCCATGACCATCCTTCTGTCACTTCAGTCGACAGGTCGGTGAAGTTTACGCTCTCGCCTGGAGCGACTAGGGTTCGATCAGTTTTGAACTCCGCAGTCGGCTTTGGATAATCCGGCCAGCTGATCTTCACGCTAGAGGATTGACCTTGCTCGTATCTTCCATTGACGGCAACAACCTTCAATACTGTGATAGTTTCTTTGTCTATTCTTCGCATCTCAGGAACGTAAAACACATGATTTGGTGTTGCACCTATGAACATCTCACTGCCATCTGGAAGTACTCGATAGATTTCGTATTGCTTGACCTGTTGGTCAAGCTGTTTCCACTGTAATCTGGCATCTCCATAAATACCATTGCGAAAGTCAGTTTGAGTGACCTTAAGATCGCGAACCGCGGGTAGTGGTTTGATCGGGTCATTAGCATTTTGAATGGAGAGCTGGCCAATTTGAATGTTGTAATTATTAATCGCATTCTTAGAATCAAAATACAGTGACAACGCTACGATCCGTTTCCCTTTGTATGGGGTCAAATTCAATGTTTCAGTTGTCCAGTCTGGCGATGTCTTATCCTTCACATTAAGGAAGATATATTGATTGGGCTGATCTGCGAATGCAAGACCAACCTTCAGGCTTGGCTTATTTTGTGTTTTGTACGTAATAGACAGCTTTGTGCTTGCTTCGATCTTAAGGTCGGTCTTGTAGAGCTTCAGATGTGTCGCATTGTTAGGGTTCAGTACGCCTGATACCTTCAACGAACTGCCGCCGTAATAGGCATCGGACCAATCGAGCACTGGTGAAAGCGGGGTACCTTTGCTGTCTGCAATCCAGCGCCAGGAGGGAAGAATATCCTGCAGACTCCGGTTGTTCCAGCTTTTATCCCGCACCTGCTTCCCTCTTACAAAATATTTCTGTCCGCTTCCCGTGTTGAAGTTGGTGGTGAAAGGCAGCTCATTGATTGGTGATGATTCGATCACATCGTTAGCGATACCTTTCCAGGCTTGATCGCTCGAGGTGTTACTCGGATTCCCGTTTGGACCCACCCAGAATTTGTTCTCGCGTACGAAGAAATCTTCCATACTCTCTGCGCTGTTAAAAGCCCAATCGGGGCGGTAAATACCAAGGGAAGTAACGGCAGGATCTTTATCCGGAAACAACAGATTCCAGTTCACCTTTGTATCGTAACCCTTGGCTTCGACATCGATGCCTGCATACAAGTCATAAGGACTTCTGCCCAAGCTTCTAGCCTTCTCTGCCGAGCTTTTAAGATCCTTCCACCAAAAGTTCAGGAACATATTGTCTGTTATTTGCTTTTTATTGTCTTGCAGGAACATCGCATTCTTGTCGTTAAGTGCATTTTGCCAACTGATACTGCCCTCATTGGTCATGGAATCATACCATACGATGTGCATAGAATTTGACTTGTGCGATTCCAGATAACTTAGGAAAGCTTTCATTTGCTGTGCGTCAGCCGGAGTTCCGCCCTCAGTCTCCTGGTTAATAAACCAGCCGTCAAATCCGTAATGGCTCGCAACCTGGATCAACTTGTCAGCAGCAGGAAAGGATCCGTCACTATTCTGCTGAAGCATCTGCTTGACCCATTCATACTTCCCGCCATATACGGTTGGTGGGAAGAATACCGTTCCGATGATCGGCACGCCATTTTTATGAGCCGCGTCGATCGTATCAGCGCTTGGAGGTACGATGATCCCTTCGCCCGCGGAACCACCCCAATAGACCAGCTTGTCAACATATTGCCAATAGGTAAATGTGTTAGCTTCGAATTTGCTTGAACCCTGCGATGGAACTCCGCTTGTTCCCGGGTTCAGTGCTGATAAAGCCATGACTTTTGGCGCTTTGGTTGCATGAGCGTTGACTCCATCTGCTACAAAACGGTCCTGCAGCGGGACTGTGCTCCGGTTAAATGCCGCATCCGGGTCGGATGCCGGACTCCACTGAAGCAATTGCTCCGGAAACCAATAGGATGAATAAGGCTGTTTCGCGAACGCAGTTGTGGATAAGGCTGCGCACATCACAAGTAAGAATATAAAACCTGCCCCAATCTTTTTCATGCCATACTCCTCCAATCGATTGATTAAATGATTGCGCTTACATTTTATCAAGTTGGACAAAGCTATAGATAGTGGATTAATGGCAAGTTCAGGTGCATTTATTACAGGTCGTCAGCCTAGGCTATAATCCCAGTGGGGAATTTGCTCCTTGAAATTTGATATTTATATACAAAAAGCCGCAATTATGCGGCTATTAAATGTTTATGATAAGGTATAGCGTCAGTTATTACGCTTTTAGGTTTAAAAGAAAATGCCGTGTGTCCTGATAAGCCTCTGTCCAGCCCATCTTAGCATAGAATCGAAGTCCATCGAGTCCCTTAAAATAATAGGCACCGATTAGCCGCTCCTCAAAATTCGGGGTCACTATTCTAGCTTTCTTTTGATAATTTTGATATGTGTTAATGACATCACACCAAGGCATATGCTTGTCGAGAACCGCAAGGTCTATGAGAGAATCGCCATACATGCAATTTCCATCAATAATGCCGGTTATCCGTGTTCCGTTGGACAACATATTCCACTGTTGAAAATCTCCGTGTATAAAGCTTCTATTAGATTCATTATAGGGTACATAGGTCATCAAACGACTATAGATTTCTTCGTATACGTCTCTTTCCAAGCAAGACGTGCGGAAGAGTTCATGCCAATTCTCCCAGAATGTCCCCGTCTGATCTTCCGCATTTACGGCAATGACGAAGTCTTTCCAAGATGAATAGGAACCATTGCCGTCAGGTCCGATCCAACCATAACCGTTAGTTCCCCCAATATCCGTTTCGGCCATTCTTGTTAAAATGCCGATAATTTCCGGCATCAGACGGGTTTGTTCCTCTGCTGTACAATCGGATAGATTGCGACCTTCCATTCGCTCCATGATCAAATAGGTTAACTGATTAGTCCTCCCTAACCCCAAACATTTTGGGAAAGGGATACCTTGGTCGAGTAGCAAATTAGATACAAATTGTTCGGTCTCATATGCTCGTTCCAAATCGCTGAATTTCACAACATAGTCTTTTCCTTCTAAAATAAAAGAAAACACGTTGCTTATATTGCCGCCAGACAACGGTGTAATCTCAGCCGCTCCCTGTCCAAGATGATTCCACAGTACTTTTTCAATTTCACTCATGGTCAATTCCGGTTTTTCGTAAGCCATATTTACTCCAACTCCTGCTTATTTGAGTCTACTATGAATTTATCCGCAGCATATCAAAAACACCCTCATCCTAAATATCTCGTTCCTCATACTCAAAGGGTTCATCACATGAGTAAATTTCATGGAAAAATCCTACATATGGGATATCGTCTTCTAGACATTTTATACGATATGACAGCTCTTCATCGCATTCCGGCTCTTCACCATTGTTCCACATTACCTCGAATGCATCAACGATGTTTTCCATGAGGGTTACTTGGATAAACAACGGCAATGTGTCTAACATCGAATCTTCGATCCTGGTCTCGGATCTGTAGCCATCAAGGACTGTTTTAAAATAATCATCCATAAACTGTTTGCGTTTATCAGTGTCTTGTTCAAATTGTATCCAGCCCACTCCAAGTGTCCAGAGATTTGCCAGGTCATACATATACCAACAAAAGCAGGAGTTATCGAAATCAAAAACAGTTATTTGCCCTGTATTAAAATCGATCATATAATTCCCATCGCAGTAATCAAAATGAACCATCCCAAAAGACTCGTGATTCCTGTCCATCCCTTCTAAGGTTGTAAGGAGATCTACCAGTTTCTCTTTCAACAGAGATAACGAGTCAGGTATTAGCTTATCTATATAATCGGCATTGTATTTATCAAAAAAATCATACCGGGAATGGACAGGTGTATAACCCTTCGATAATTGATGCATTTTTCCAAGAACTTTGCCACAGTTATAATAGTATTCCGTAATAGGAACGCCTTCCCGATACTGATAATTATTTTCCACGAGCATACCCCCCTTGGCCTTTTCAAACAAGCAGACAAAAAAGGTATGATTATTAAGAGTTATCGTTTCCAGCAGATTCCCCTTCTGGGAGTTGACCACATTCGAAACACTGCCTCCATGCTCGTACAAATACCTGATATATTCCACTTCACCCAAAATATCTTCTCGGCTTCTGTCACTTAAGAAGGCAATTCTGATTATTTTTGCTTCAGAATCAGCTTTATCACAGTTATATGCGACATTCCGTCCTCCTTCATGTGCATTGATAAGCCTGATTTGATAACCTTCCAATCCGTACAATTCATTCACTAATGGAAGTAAGTGTGTATCAGCGATTTTAATAACCTCGTTATAATTCAGAATATCTCTCCTCTCAACTTCTTCAATATATGGATAGTTTACCAGTTCCAGCTGATAAACTGGATGGAGAAAACAACTATAACTGAACTATCCTGCTTCATTAGGTCATCGTTCCTAGGTACACACGAATTAAAATATCTTGGTCATGGTTACCGAATCCAGCCCCATAAAGTGTCAAACCACCAACATTAACAGCCTTCTCGTCAACTGCGAACCGAAGCGTCCAGAATTGTTCCCGTAGCAAAATATCTGCGACAGTAATGTCCGACATCCTTTCTTCATCAATAAATGTGCCCGAAGTGTCAATGCGGATCGTCTTCAATAACCCGTATTGATTTACATTCCGATGCCACCAATCCGGAGTATATATGCCTCGTGCCGCTCTTCCAAAGTCTGCCGGACTGGTCCAAGTTCCAAGCTTCACACCGTTAAAAAAGAACTCAATATCCGAAGGCCAATGATCTTTCAAGCCTGGCGCTTCAGAAGCAATTTCCATTGAAATCTCGATGGCCTCGGGCATTTGACCGGGAAGTAAGTAGTTAGGCGTTTTGTACTCTACGTAACCTCTCCCAAACCACAAAATGCCGGCGTTGACCCGCTCGGGATCGAGAAAATAGCGGGGATCGTCCCAAACCCCAATCTCTTTCTCTTGTGTCCCAAGACCACATGTAGGATGGACATCAAACGAGGTATAATGACCGACTGAAATGGTCTGCTCTCTGATCCTCGGAGTTTGAGTGGCAGTGGGGAGTTCGATTTCAACTCTTTTTTGTTTAAGGAAGCACATTTTGTGTGTTCCTCCGTTTAGGCGTATCCTGTGACTTCCTGTAAGTCCAGCTTGTTCGAGCTTTCGGATATGCATAGTAACTATGGAAGGGCTAAGCTCTAACTTAGCCGCGATCTCCTTCACATTCATTTCATTATCTGCAATGAGGCTCATAATCCTCCATCTGACTTCGCTTGCCAGCGCTTCATACAACGACATGAATTTTGCTTCGCCGTTTGCTTTGATCATCATCATAATCACCTGACCTGTGCTTATTGAAATTACATATATATTAATTTAATAAATATAACGTATATCTTCAACCCCGATTCATTGAAAACCTATAAGCAATAGTGTTTAATTTTCTTAGTAGTTAAATATATTGAATTCTTATTTATATGAATTTATTAATGAGGTGGAGAAATGAAATACAATAACCCGGTCATCAAAGGGTTTTATCCTGATCCCAGCGCATGTAAAGTTGAAGACACTTATTATTTGGTCTGCAGTTCCTTTCAGTATTTTCCCGGTGTTCCGATTTTTGAAAGCAAAGATTTAATTAATTGGACCCAAATCGGTCATTGCTTAACCCGAAAGAACCAGATTCAACTGGATACTGTGGACAGCTCCGGTGGTGTATTCGCCCCCACCCTGCGGTACAATAATGGACGATTCTACATGACGACCACTAATGACACTCTGCGCCAGAACTTCTATGTCTGGACTGACAATATTTACGGCGAATGGTCTGATCCGATTAATGTAGATCAAGGCGGTATTGATCCGGATTTGTATTTTGAAGACGGCAAAACGTATTTCATGAGTAATGGGACAGACGATTACGGAGTTAATGGTATAGTCCAATGTGAAATTGAAATTGAAACCGGGCAGAAGCTGTCGCCAAGCCGTTCAATCTGGCAAGGATCCGGTGGGCGTTATTTGGAGAGTCCTCATTTATACAAAATTAATGGACAATACTATCTGCTAGCTGCTGAGGGTGGAACCGAATATGGGCATATGGTTACTTATGCAAGAGGCAATTCTCCTGCTGGTCCATTCAAAGCCTACCCGCATAACCCCGTATTGACTAATCGAAATTTAGGCGGTTACGAGCTTCAGGGAGTTGGACATGGAGATTTGGTACAAGACCATGAGGGGGATTGGTGGCTGTTACATCTTGGATTCCGGCAGACTGGCCAGTATCTTACCTATCACCATTTGGGGCGCGAGGTTTTTCTAACTCCGATTACCTTTGGCGAGGAGGGATGGTTTACAGCAGGTCATGAAGGTACCACTCTTATAAGTTTCGAGACTGATCGTATTGCGGACAAAGTCATTCAGCAGGAGAAAAGAGTCTTTACGTTCGAGAACACAGATTGGAATTTGGACTGGTGTTACCTGCGTCACCCGGTTACAGAAAATTATAGGTTAGAAGCTGATAAAATAAAGCTTAAAGGAACTGCTGTAACGTTAGATATCCCGGCTACCCCGACATTTATTGGTATTCGTCAAAAAGACTTTAACGCAATTATTTCATGCGAAGTCAGCCTTACGAATGGTGAAGCCGGAATTACACTTTACATGGACGAAAATCACCATTATGACTTGGCCTTGCGTAAACATCCAGAGGGTTATGAGATTATCGAACGGCTGAATATCGGAGATATCAAATCCATTGAAAAAACAAAAAATATAGGTCAGTGCAACCATGCTTCATTAGTTGTCAAAAGCAGTCCAACGCATTATCACTTTTATATCCAGGTAGACGGTACTGAGATCTTATTCGGAGCTGCGCAAACCAAATATCTATCCTCTGAAATAGCCGGAGGATTCACAGGTGTGCTTATTGGTTTGTACGCCACTGGAGAAGACCAAGATTATAATGCGATATTCACAAATTTTAGCTGCCTTTATTCTTAAACCTCCAAATTAGAATGAACTGTACAAGGCTAAGGGTGTTCTTATAAATAAAAGAGGGGTTAACCCCTTAATTATGGTTAACCCCTCTTTTATCAAAACCTACAAGATCCTAAGAAAAATTAGATATCCAGCTTCCTGGTACTTAACGCTTTTACCATTACAGGATCTCTATGTGAAAAGAACAAACTCTCTTTTGTGTCTAACAGCGCAATTTGTTCTATATCCTCTGAGTTTAATTCAAAATCAAAGATATTAAAGTTTTCAATTATTCTTTCTTTCCGGACAGACTTTGGAATCACAACAACTCCTCTTTGCGTCAACCAGCGTAAAACCACTTGGGCAACAGATTTATTATATTTTTGAGCTATTGATACTAAAACTTCGTTCTGGAACATGTTGTTTTTACCTTCAGCAAATGGACCCCATGATTCAATCTGAACATTGTTTTCTTTCATGAATGCAGCACTTTCAATTTGTTGGCAGAAGGGATGTGTCTCAACTTGATTAACGGCAGGTGTTACTTCATTATGAATAATCAAATCAATCAGACGATCGTTCTGGAAGTTACTTACGCCAATCGCTCTGATTTTTCCTTCACGGTACAATTCCTCCAGCGCCCGCCAAGAACCATGCACATCGCCAAATGGCTGATGAATTAAATACAAATCCAAATAATCAAGTTGCAATCTTGAAAGGGATTTTTCAAATGCTTCCTTTGTACGTTCGTATCCTGTATCTTGAACCCATAATTTCGTAGTAATAAATAGATCCTCTCTTGGTACTCCACTCCGTTTGAGGGCTCTTCCCACCGCTTCTTCGTTTAGGTATGAGGCTGCGGTATCTATCAGTCGATAACCTGACATGATCGCATCGTAAACAGTTTGTTCACATTCAGCTTCATCTTGAATTTGAAAAACCCCAAAACCAAGTATCGGCATTTCAACACCATTGTTCAAAATAACTTTTTGCATAAAAAATCCTCCTATTAGTTGATGATATAGCTCTATTTAAAAGTGTGAACTATCAATATCCATTTTAGACAAAGCTTCATTTAGACTATCTACATCTTCCTTTGTTAATTTGAGATCAGCTCCATATAGGTTTTCTTCTAATCTGTTTAATTTTGTAGTGCCTGGAATTGGAATGATATATGGTTTTTGAGCTAATTCCCACGCGAGTACGACTTGAGCTGGTGTTGCATTTTTACTTTTTGCAACTTGAGTAATTAAATCTAATAACACTTGATTATGATCAATCACATCAGGTTTGAATCTTCCCATGAAACTTCGATAGTCACCTTCATCATATTTGGTTTCCTTGGTATATTTACCACTTAAGAAACCATTTCCTAATGGACTGTAAGCGATAAAAGCAATTCCTAACTCTTCACAAAGCTCAAACAACTCTTTTTCCGGTTCACGCCACATCATGGAGTACTGATTTTGGGTTGCAGTAATCGAACATACAGCATGTGCTCGTTTCATATAATCAATCGGTGCATTAGAGACTCCCCATGTTTTAATCTTCCCTTCAGCTATTAAATCTTTCATTGTTTCTGCGACAGCTTCAGGTTCGACATTCGGATCCACTCGGTGCTGATAATATAAATCAATGCAATTGACCTTCAACCTTTTTAATGAGCCTTCTATTTGTTCACGAATAGAATCTGGTGTGCTATTCAAAATAAGTTGAGGTTGACCGTCTACAGCTTCTTGTCCTAAAATTCCAAATTTAGTTGCAATCACAACTTGATCTCTTAGGGGTGCAAGGGCTTCGCCTACTAATTCCTCATTGGAATCTCCATAAAAAGCAGCAGTATCAAAGAAATTACATCCTAGTTCAACTGCTCTGCGAATTAATTTAACCATTTCATTACGATCGGCTGGCTTTCCATAGGCATGATCCATTCCCATACAGCCAAGCCCTATTGCCGAAACTTCCAAGCCACTATTTCCTAATTTACGCATTTGCATCTGTGATCTTCCTTTCGCATGAAGTTCAGTCAAAGTTCAACGTTCGACGTAGTCTGCATTATTTTCAGCACGTTAATCCAGCTAAATTAGTTTGGGTACTATTTTAGTATGCAACAATTTTTCACAAAACAGATATCATAATAGTATTAAATCATTGCCTATTCCTCTCATTTCATTAAATCCTCCCTATGTATGAGTCACTTTATATCGACTACAAGGATTTCAAACCAAATCTTAAGATTAGATAAATATTGATTCTGCTCCCTTTAAAACAAATTCCCCACAGGTAATAATGGATACAAACCTACTATTGGAGTGAACAGTAATGATTAACATACTCGTAGTTGAAGATGATAAGCATGTAAGAAGACTTCTTGAAGCTGTTCTGAAACGCGAAGGATATGATGTTGTAACTGCTGAAGACGGAGTTAAAGCTTTGGAGGTCCTTGATTCACAGCATATTGATCTAATCATTCTGGATATCATGATGCCTAATATGGATGGTTATGAATTCGCCAAGGAAGTAAGAGATGCCGATAGCTTGGTCCCCATTCTTATGGCTACAGCAAAACAGCTGCCTGAAGATAAGAAAAAGGGGTTCCGGATTGGAACTGATGATTATATGACCAAACCCATTGATACCGAAGAAATGCTGCTCAGAATCCAAGCGCTGCTTCGCCGTTCGCAAATCGCAAGTGCCCGTAAATTAGTAGTGGGTAAAGTGATCCTTGATTATGACGCATTGACAGTAACGCGGGAGGACGAGAAACAAACGCTTCCGCAAAAAGAATTCTATTTGTTGTATAAGTTGTTGTCCTATCCTGAACGGATTTTCACGCGCATCCAGCTTATGGACGAGATATGGGGCATGGAAAGTGAAAGTACGGATACAACCGTTAATGTGCATATCAATCGTTTGCGGAAACGGTTTGACGCTTATCCAGAGTTTGAACTGGTTTCCGTCAGAGGTCTTGGATACAAGGCGGTGCGAAGCCAGTGAGCAAAATAAGTAACAAGCTCAGCAACAGAATCAGCCTTCCCATCTATTTTTCTCTTATCATATTTTTCATCTTTCTTATTACCGTTGTGATTACAGGACTACTCTTCTTTCTCGCACAGGTTTTTGGTTTGTTGAACGAAGAGCTTGCCCAGGATGGATTCGTACTACCCATAATGGTATTAATCGCTTGTACAATTATCGGTACCACGATATCAGCCATCACAAGCCGGAAAATGGTAAAATCCATCCGGATATTTATAGAGGCCACAGAGCGTCTTGCCAGTGGTGACTTCTCCATGCGGCTCCAGCTCAAAAGCCCGCCAGAGTTTGAAATTCTATCAGAGAACTTTAACCGTATGGCTGAAGAGCTTGGGGGTATCGAAATTCTGCGAACTGATTTTGTAAACAATTTTTCCCATGAATTCAAAACACCGATTGTATCTATTAAAGGGTTTGCTGAAGTCTTAAAGAATGATGATCTTACTAAAGAGGAACGTGATGAATATCTAGATATTGTCATTGAGGAATCGACCAGACTTGCCTCCCTTGCTTCGAATGTACTGGAGCTGACGCAGGTTGAGACGCAAAAGATTCTGACAAACAAAATGCGGTTTAATGTTGGGGAACAAATTCGCCAGTCTGTGCTTTTACTGGCTGCCAAATTTGAGAAGAAGCACCTGAAGCTGAATGTTAATATTCAGGATTATGAACTCTCCGGCAACAAAGAGCTTTTAAATCAAGTTTGGTTAAATTTATTGGATAACGCGATCAAATTCACTCCTGAGCATGGTGAAATTGAAGTTAAGATGAAGAAAAACGATGATAACCTGGTGATTCTAGTTCATGACTGCGGAATCGGTATTCATCCTGAGGCTCTTCCCAAGATATTCGATAAATTTTATCAGCAGGATACTTCCCACTCGACTGCAGGCAATGGACTTGGATTAGCAATTGTTAAAAAAATCATTCATCTACACCATGGAACCATTTCTTGCGAAAGCATTCCATTACAAGGAACCACATTTACAGTTACGATTCCGATTGGAATGTAGTACGAGCCCTGGAGAACCTCATCGTTCTTTCAGGGTTTTTTTATTTTTCAGAAAAGTTAACTTTCAGTTTATCTTCTTTCGTTATCATTTTAGCAACGCCACATAAAGGAGTCAGATGTATGGTAACTATACTTAAGTACTTAAAACCGAAGGAATGGGCCCTAATCGGTATCAGCATCCTATTCATTGTCACACAGGTATGGCTGGATCTGGAATTGCCCGGTTATATGAGCGAGATTACTCGTCTTGTACAGATACCAGGGAGTGAAATGAGCGAAATCATTGCAGCCGGAGGCTGGATGTTGCTCTGTGCCCTCGGCAGCTTAGCTACATCAATCATAGTGGCAGGGATCGCCGCTAAAATTGCCGCTAACTTCTCTTCAAGATTACGCTCTAAATTGTTTGATAAGGTACAATCTTTTTCTATGGAAGAAATCAACAACTTCTCTACAGCTAGTTTAATTACCCGTTCAACGAATGACATTACGCAAGTGCAAATGCTGATTGTCATTGGTCTGCAACTGCTGGTGAAGGCTCCCATCCTTGCCGTTTGGGCAATGCTCAAAATTACAGGCAAGAGTTGGCAGTGGTCGCTTGCTACCGGTGTCGCCATTGGGGTATTGATTCTTATTGTCGGCATAGTGATCGTGCTAGTGCTTCCGAAATTCCAAAAATTGCAGCAACTGACTGATAATCTTAATCGTGTTGCAAGAGAGAATCTTACCGGCCTTCGTGTCATTCGTGCGTATAATGCGGAAAGTTACCAGGAAGATAAATTTAGCGTAGCCAACAGCGAGCTTACCCGAACGAATTTATTCGCCAATAATGTACTGTCCATGATGATGCCAAGTATTTCTCTGATTATGAGCGGTTTAAGTCTCGCAATATATTGGATTGGTGCTATTTTGATTCAAAATGCCAATGGTACGGCGAAGATGGGCTTATTTTCAGATATGATTGTCTTCTCATCCTATGCAATGCAGGTGGTTATGGCATTCATGATGCTGATCATGATTTTTATCCTGATGCCTCGTGCCCATGTATCCGCTAAAAGAATCAATGAAGTGCTGGATACTAAGCCAAGCTTAGAGAACGGATCACTTACTTCCTCCAAGGCAAATCGGTTGGGTGAGGTCGAATTCAAAAATGTCAGCTTTAAATATCCGGATGCAGAAGAATACGTTATTGAAGATATCAGCTTTACGGTGAAAAAAGGAGAAACTGTAGCCTTCATCGGTTCAACCGGATGCGGAAAAAGTACCGTCGTGAACCTGATTCCTCGCTTTTATGATGCTACAGCAGGTGAAGTGTTGGTGGATGGAATTAATGTTAACCAATATGAGCAAACTGCACTGCGCAATAAAATGGGATATGTATCTCAGAAAGCGATTTTGTTTGGCGGCACGGTGAGCTCTAATGTTGCTTTTGGCGATAATGGCAGTGATCTGTCCTCGGATGTTGTTGATGCCATTTACACCTCTCAAGCTTCAGATTTTGTTGAAAAGATGGAAGGAAGCTACGAGGCTCATGTCTCTCAAGGCGGTACGAACTTGTCTGGCGGTCAAAAACAACGTCTTTCCATTGCCCGAGCCATTGCCCGTCGTCCTGAAATATTAATCTTCGACGATTCCTTCTCAGCGCTTGATTATAAGACGGATCGCAAATTGCGAAGTGAATTGAAGAAAAAATCCAGCGGTACAACGATACTAATCGTTGCCCAGCGTATCGGTACAATCAAAGATGCAGACAAAATCATTGTACTGGAAGCCGGACGAATGGCAGGCATGGGAACACATGATGAATTGATGCAGACCTGTGATGTCTACCAAGAGATTGCTTACTCACAACTTTCAAAGGAGGAGCTAGCTTAATGAACAAAAGCAAAGAGCAACTCAACACGTGGAGCAGACTTCTCCACTATTGCAGAAAATATATCCCTGTAGTTCTTATAGCTATTATTAGTGCAGCAATCGGTACGGTTCTGACTCTGCTTGGACCGGATAAGCTTTCGGAGATGACAGACTTGATCACGGCCGGCCTCGTCACCGGAATTGATATGGAAGCAGTAACTTCTATCGGCCTTTTCCTTGTATTTATCTATATCCTTAGCGCTGTGTTATCTTTGGTACAAGGATTAATTATGTCCGCAGTTACGCAAAAGGTCTCCAAAAACTTAAGAGCCGATCTCTCACGCAAAATGAACAAACTTCCGATCTCTTATTATAATAATTCTACAACCGGTGACATCCTGTCCCGGGTTACCAACGATGTGGATACGATCGGGCAAGCTTTAAACCAAAGCGTCGGCACACTGGTAACTGCCCTTGCCCTCTTTACGGGATCCATCATCATGATGTTCAAAACAAATGTGATCATGACTATTACGGCGGTTGTTGCAACTATCATTGGCTTTGGCCTCATAGCGGCAATTATGAAAAAATCCCAAAAGTATTTTCAAAGTCAGCAAGAATACTTAGGGAAAATCAATGGCCATGTGGAGGAAGTATATACAGGACATACTGTAGTGAAAGCCTACAATGGTGAATCGCAAATGCGCAATACATTTGAATCCCTGAATATGAATCTTAAAGATAGTGCATTTAAAGCGCAGTTCCTCTCCGGTCTTATGATGCCGATTATGATGTTTATAGGCAATCTAGGTTTTGTGGCCGTTTGTGTAGTTGGTGCTGTACTTGCTATGAACGGAACGATATCCTTTGGGGTCATTGTAGCCTTTATACTGTATGTCCGTTACTTTACACAACCGCTCTCTCAGATTGCTCAAGCCGCACAAAGTCTGCAATCGGCTTCCGCGGCAAGCAAACGTGTCTTTGAGTTCCTCGATGCTGACGAAATGGACAATGAAAGTCATAAAGAAAGACATCTTAAAACTGCTGTGGGCAAAGTTGATTTTGAACATGTGCAATTTGCTTATGAAAATTCAGATAAACTTGTGATTAAAGATTTTTCTGCAGAGATTAAGCCTGGGCAAAAAATTGCTATAGTCGGTCCTACCGGCGCAGGTAAAACTACACTGATAAATCTTCTAATACGGTTTAATGAATTAAAGGGCGGAGAAATATATATTGATGATACCCCCATCAGCAGCTTAACAAGAGAAAACATCCATGATCTATTCTGTATGGTCTTGCAGGACACCTGGCTTTTTGAGGGCACTATCAGGGAAAATCTAGTGTACAACAAAACAGGTGTAACCGATAAAGAAGTTGAAGATGCTTGTAAGTCGGTAGGCTTGCATCATTTCATTCAGACCTTAAGTGCCGGTTATAATACCATACTAAATGACAAAGTTAATTTATCCACGGGCCAAAAGCAACAGCTTACGATCGCCCGCGCGATGCTCAAAAATGCCCCAATGCTCATCCTCGATGAAGCTACAAGCTCAGTCGATACAAGAACAGAGCTCTTGATTCAGCAGGCAATGGATAAGCTCATGGAGGGAAGAACCTCTTTTGTTATTGCGCATAGACTCTCAACCATTAAGAACGCCGATGTGATTCTGGTTCTGAAGGAAGGCGATATCCTTGAAAGCGGCAGCCACGAAGAACTACTTGCCAAAAATGGTTTTTATGCGGAGCTTTATAATAGCCAATTCGACCAAGCCTCTTAAAGCCTAGTTGACACTGTGAATTAAATAACGAAAGTCAAAAGGACCTACTCATTGTTCTTATCCAGAACAATGAGTAGGTCCTTTATTTGCTATGAACACATATCATCTACTGGCAAGGAATTCATCAAGCTGTTTTTGCTTTTCAGCAATGACTTTATCTAGGCCGGCCGATTTTTGGGCGGCGATAAATTTCGGCAATTCTTTGTCCAGATCAACCGAGCCGGTCTCAAGCATCTTTTGATATTCTCTTAGAACGTTTGCTAGTGCTCCGACTTCGGATTTGACTGGCTCGCTGTCAAAGGTGAAGCCCAGTGCCGGCGATGATTTAGCGCCTTCGTTGAACTTTTTGAACTGCTCCCACTTGTCTGGAGCTTCCGAACTCCAGACATAGTTCAGGAATTGATTTCCCAGCTCCCAAGCGACGCCCGGTGCGTACTGTCCTGACTTCTCCGTCTGCGTCATAACATTACCATTAAGTGTAAAGTGTGTACCTTCAATACCGAAGTTAAGCAGATTAATAATCTCTTGATCTGTATGAAGCAGGTTAATCAGCATCATGGCGCGTTCCGGATTCTTAGACGTTGATGAGATGGCTAACATGGCGCCGGTAGTCTCCGATGTGGCGACCGTTTTACCTGTTAAAGTAATTTGTGCAAGCTTGCCATCAAGTCCTGTCGCGGATGCGATTTCTTCTGCTTTGCCTGGCTTAAGAGGCTCTACAGTGGAAAATACATTGCCCGTCTTATAAGCATCAAGGGATGACGTTTGGGAAGTGGCCGCATCTTTGTTAAGATACCCCTTCTGGAAGAAATCACGGGTTACTTTTAATGCATTTAAGTATTGTGGATACTCTTCGGCCGGTTTGACTGTCGCTTCCGTGCCATTCTTATCGATAGCGCCAGGTATCGTCGTATCACCTAAAAAATCCAATTCCACAAAAGAGTGAGAGGCGAATGTGCCACCCGTTGTATACAGCGGATACATGGTTGGCTTCTTCTCTTTAACGATCTTATAAACGGCATCTAAATCTTCGATTTTTTGCACTTTACTCATGTCGATGCCGAGTTCATCGGCAATGTCCTTCCTGTACACAATGCCCCCTGACGATGCCAACTCTTTATTCGTAGGGACTGCATAATTTTTGCCGCCGATTTTGGAGCCATCGAGAAAAGCTGGATCCAAGCTATCCTTAATGCCCTGGCCATACTGATCGAGCAAGGGACCGAGATCTAAGTAAGCACCTTTGGCAACGTTCTTTGCATACCCGTTCCATGAGGCTGTAAATAGAATGTCTACGGGCTCTCGAGAAGCGATGATGAGGTTAGTCTTATCATCCCATGCTCCCCAATCGATTGGTGCGATATCTACCGTCGCGTTGATTTTTTCGGTCAAGATCTTGTTCAGCGCTTCCTCGACGATAGCCTCGTCCGCCTGTGGAGCTCCTTCGTAGACCAGCTTTAGTTTATAAGGCTCCAGCTTCGAGGGCTCATTGGATGTGTTATCGGTGGTTGAGTTCGCTGATGAGCTCGGTGCGGCGCTTTCTTTTCCGGCATTATCTGGTGTAGCGTTGTTCGAGTTGTTTGAATTGCCGCAAGCCGTAGTGGCTAATGCTGAAATAAGCATCAGTGTGAGAAGCAGTGAAGCCTTGCTTTTCGTATCCTTCATTTTCAAGTAATCCCCCCATAAAATAGAATGATATGCTAAACCATATACTGGTTTTAGCCGTTTCCGTGCCCACGTAAGTGATCGGCAATCTTAGCCTTTAACGGAGCCTACTGTCAGGCCTCTGATAAAGTATTTCTGGAAGAACGGGTAAGCAAATACGATAGGTCCAACACCTACAACCACCATCGCCATACGCACGGTTTCACTTGGGAAGTTGATCATTCCGCCAGCTCGGGTAATTTCAGCCATCGCGTTCGGGTTACTGGATAAGTACTGGATGTTGACCATCATCTTGTAAAGAAAGTACTGCACGGATATATTGTGGTTGTCTGTAATAAACATTAGGCTTAGGAACCAGTCGTTCCAGTATGTCAGTGTTTGGAACAGTGCAACGGTTGCCAGAACCGGCAGAGATAATGGCAATACAATTCGGATAAATATCCGTAGCTCCCCTGCCCCATCTATTTTTGCTGACTCCAGCACAGCTTCAGGTACGGTCTCCTTAAAGAAAGTGCGCATGATCAGTACCCAGAATGCGGACATGATCAGCGGCATGATCAGTGCCCAAAGTGTATCTTTTAATTCCAGCATCTGTACGTATACCAAGTACCAAGGGACTAAGCCGCCGGAAATCAGCATCGTTAGAAAAACAAAAAATGTAAAATACTTAGCCTGCGGAAAATTATTCCGTGAAATGGGGTACGCATACAGAGCTATTATGATGACACTTAGTATCGTACCTATCACCGTGACGGTTAGTGAGATTCCATAGGAATGAACGATTTGACTGATATCTTTCATTAGGAATCGATAGGCTGCCAGATTGAAATTTTCGGGCATAAATCGATATCCGTGTGTCATAACGGACTGCTCATCGGAGAACGATACCGAAAGAATCAGCAAAAGCGGTAGGATACAGAGCGCCGAATAGATGACAAAGAAGATGTTGATGAGGGTTGACGCCCATCCCGACAGCTGATTCTTTGGATTGGACCCAGATAAGGATTTACTCATTGTATTGGTCATAAGGGCTCCTCTCTTAGAACAGCGCGTTCTCGCGGTTAAAGCGGCGAACGACCCAATTAGATACAAAAACCAAGATGAAACCAACGACTGATTGGAACAGGCCTGCTGCTGAGGAAAGTCCGATATCCCCAACGGTCAGGAAGGTGCGGTAGACATAGGTATCGATAACGTTTGTCACAGGGAACAATGCCCCCGATTCACGTGGCACTTGGAAGAATAGGCCAAAGTCGGCATTGAAGATCCGGCCAACCTGCAGCAAAGTCATAATCGTGAGGACAGGCATGATCAAGGGAATCGTGATTTTCTTGATCTGTTGCCACTTATTTGCCCCATCAATTGTCGCGGCTTCGTAGTACTCCTCGTCGATACCAATGATTGCTGCCATATACACAACCGTGTAGTACCCCATGTTCTTCCACGTGTTAATGATCGGCAAAACGATCGGCCACACTTCTTTCGTGAAGTACCAGCGTACGGAATCAAGACCAAGCGCCGGCAGCAACGTGCCGTTGAAGTATCCTCGCTCGTCGCTCATGAACCCATATACTAAGTACGAGATGACGATCATCGACAGGAAGTATGGCAGGAACATGATCGTTTGGTGTAGCTTCGAGAGGAAGCGGTTCTTCATCTCGTTAAGCATCAAGGCGAACCCTAGAGGAAGCGCCATGTTCAATACAATAAACAGCGAATTATAAAGCAATGTGTTGCGAATGATGATGTACGAATCCTTCGAGGCAAATAAATATTCGAAATTCTTCATCCCTGTCCATGGGCTTCCCAGGATTCCGTCCTGGTAATTGATTGTTTTAAAGGCAATAACGATCCCGAACAAAGGGATGTAGTTATTTATTACAAGCAGAACGATTCCCGGCAGCATCATTGCGTAGAACATCCAGTAAGTACGAAGATTCTTCACGATGGAAAAATTACGTACAGTACGTATTGGTTTCCTATTTGTAGGAAGAGGCATAGCTTTCAATAGAGTTGTTGCACTCCTTTCACTGTCTTACACACTCCCCACACCGTTGTTTAGGCGGTAATGGGGAGTTCAGGTTTTCACTATTGAGCCGTAACGTCAATTGTGACGTTACTTATTGAGGTTCTGTTCCCCACTGAAGAGCGCCTGCGATATAGCCAGTTGTATGGCTCCAATCGGTGTAAGTCGAATCGGTCGGATCGAAGGAGTAATCTCCCGTCTGCGTGTAGTTCGTCCAATCGGTCTTGCTCACGCGGATCTGAAGCTCAATGCTGGCTCCAGCTGCCAAACTTCCGGCTCCGCTCGTAAAGCCGATTTCCAGATAATGATCAGCTCCTGTCAAAGGAGCCGGCAACTTGACGAAGTCGCCAGTTACGTTGCTACTGCCGACAGTGGACCAATCGCACCAGAAATTCTGGTCCTTCTCCCCATCGATCGTGTAATAATAATGAAGCTTCACGTCGGACAGATTGATGGCAGTGGTACCGGTGTTCTTCAGCTTTATCCGTGGGCTCAACGAATTGCTCGTTGCCGTAACAGGAGAATTGTACTGCTGCACTTTGATAGATCCACTTTCGGCAGTGGGGGTATCGACCACGGAGACCTCAAGATTCGCACTTGCTCCTGCGCTAAAGTTGAACGTCAGCGTCGTTGTTCCCACCGGTTGGGCAGCCAGATATGCCTTCTGAATCGTCACTGTCGTGCCTGATACGGTGTAGTCCGTACCAGCAACTAGGGCAGTCGTGCCATTATTAATGCCGATGAGTGTGTTATCGTTCAGCGTCAAGGTCACCGGAATGTCGGTCTGATTCGCGGTTTGCTTGTCAAAGGCAGCGGTCGTCGGACTGATCGTCGAGTTAATAACCGACGAATCGTTCACAGCAACGGATAGCGTAGCAGATGAACCGGCGTTAAACAGGAAAGTGAGGTTCGCCTTGCCGATTGGCTGCTGCGCGAGATAGCTCTTGTGTAGAGTGACCGTGTTGCCCGAAACGGTATAGTCCGTGTCCACAACGAGAGATGTCGTACCGTTCTTAATGTCGGTGAGCGTGTTGCCGTTCAACGTTAGAGTCACCGGAATATCAGCTTGATTTGCTGTTTTCTTATCAAAGGCAGCAGTCGTTGGACTAATGGTCGAGTTGCTGCTATTTCCGGTTGCGAATGCGGCAATGAATACCAACCCTGAATTCCAATAAACGGTATGTTCATTTGTAGTCCATTCTTGGAAGTTATCGGTATAGTTTTTGGCTGCAAATCTTGATATCTGGTTTCCTACGGTTATGTCGTTGGAGTATTTATTCGGTCCTCCGACAAGATATCCCTTAGGTACACCAGGTAATCCATCTGTTCTATACATGATGCTGAACGGATATTTCACGCTGTTATCACCGTAACCTGATACAAAAGATACGCCTACCGGGTTCTGGCCAAGAATCCAGTCTAACTGACTATTGTTAATCTCATTAATGATAGCGCGGTTGCTCTCAAAAGTTCCCAGTAACTTCGTACCGATGATCATTTCCATCGGTGTGTCCGCAACCTGCATGGTGATTCCCCAATAGTAGTTACCATCTTTTATGATGCTTTTCCAAGGGCTATCGTTATATCTGCTCACTTTGTCATTGAACCATTGCTGGAATTTATCCGAATACCAGCTTAAGACTCCGGAGTCCGGATTAGCGGCTTTCAGATAACTGAAGAAGCCTGTATTCCAGGTGTTTGCCCAACCACTGGCGAAATCAAGGGTATCCTCAAAAAATATTCCCATATCGGTGTAATTCGCCAGGAAATAATCATTGTATTCGGCATCGCCGGTCGATCGGTACAGGGAGCCTGCAGCCCACAGACGATTCGAAGCGTCATCCGTCACATCGTAAGGCCATCTGCCCGTGTTAGGCGTCCGAATATTTTCCGGATGTGCTTCCAGGTACCCCCATGCGTCTATTGCCGCATCCAAGCAACTTTGGGCAAAAGCCGGATCAATATTCTGATAAATTAAGTAGGCATGTGCCAATACACCGGCTGCGGTAGCTGTATCGGCGGTCGTTTTGATATCAGTCCGCGAGCTTACCGTATCCTTATCGATAATTTCTCTGTCTACCATATTGTCGTCATCCTGAAAGGTCACTCGCGCATAGAAACCGCCAGTTGCAGCATCCTGCATTTTGAGCATCCATTCCAGTTCCCACCTTGCCTCATCCAGGATGTCGGGAATGCCGTTTCCGCTCTCAGGAATATTAAATTGATTGTCTGTAAATTTCTCCGGCATCATTTCATAGGCCCAGAAGAGATCCGACAAGGCTTTGGCTCCTGCGTTAACGTACTTGCCTTTATCGCCCGCATCGTACCATCCCTTGGAAACATCTTTTTTGATGGAAGGGTTAGACATTAAAGGCACTGCGGTGTCAGGGGTAAAATCTGTTCTTTGATAATTTTGAGTGTATGGGCTGGTAATATTAATCCCGGTTCTCTGGTAATAGAAGTATCTTGTTACGTCATTTAAAAAGGGTTCATAGATTTCGTTAGCTTCGCCGATAGTGAACTTGGGCGAATTCTGAAGACCCTGCACTGAAACATAATATTTTCCCGGAATCGTTAAATTTGTGAAATCGGCGGTAAAAATACGCTCCCCGCTATCGATAGCATCATAATTTTTGGTGAGTACAAGCGTTCCGGAGTAAGCTGTCGAATTATTTGTGGCGTTAATAATGTTAAACGTAGTACCTGCATCGACCGTGAGCACATCCTCAAAACCGGTTACAAGCGCTTGCTTCACTCCATCTACGGGATACCCTAATTGATTGACCTTGATGGGGGCGTACTCTTTCTCCTTATCGGGAGACGTAACCCTAATGTCATTAAGCCACACTTTTAAAGGTTGAAAACCATTATTCTTGATGGATAATGCATCTATGGAAGATACATCAATTCCTTGGGAGACCTGAATTAGATCCTTTAACGGGATCTTCACATGGGTCCAACTTGTAGTAATGTTGACGTAGTTGTTAATGTTTACTGTAGTGGTAATTTCATTGCCGGCAGCTCTTTCGAATACCCGGTCTTTGAAGCCCAGTAAAAAGGACTCTCCGCCCGCATTTCCTTTGATATTAAACTCAAGGAATCCATTTGGATGATAAGAGGTAAAGTCATATGCTTTCCAGCCGGCAACCGTAATTAAAGCGTTGTACCAGGAAGGACTGGTAGGCGTCTTCGCATTCAACAATAATGAAGGCAATCCATTGTACATTGCTGTAGAATCAATGGGAAGCTTGCTGTTCTCCGTCTCCAATCCAAACCCGCTATCTCCTGCCCAGCCGTCGGATATATTACTGAATATTTGGTAATCTAGTAAGTCTCTCCACCCTGCAGGCGCTTCGGGGGTTGCCGCATTAGTCTTGATCGGATTTGAAAAAAAGATAGTCACAAACATAGTTAATGCCAGAAACACGCTTACTTTTTTCCTCATTACCTCTCCTCCTAAAAAGTTTTGTGAGCATAAACTGCTTCGCTCCGCTTCATACAAAAATCAGTTCGAAAGTTTACACTTAGTTAGTGAGAGTTACTCTATGATTAACTTCGTATACCATCACCTCTTTTTTGAAAACGCTTTCTAATAAAATCATTTTAATTCACGAAGTTAATCCTGTTATATAGAAGAAATAAAGGAACATAGAAGAAAACAAGCCACAATATTATGGCTTGTTTTCCATGTACCAATTATTTACTTCTCTCGTGATTACGTCGCCGCCATTCTTGTAAAATTGGGCTACGAACTCATCAAAGTAGGAGATCGGCTTCTCGCCATAAATGATGCTCAGATAACTCTCCGTTGCGAGTTTCTGCAGGAACACTCCGTGTTTCTCCATCCCGTCCGTTAAAGGTCCGTGGTATCGGTTTGGGATTTCGAGTCCCTGCTCGGCAATCGCCACCCCAGCCGCCGTAAGTTGAGCTGAATTTAAACCTTTAATAGCTTGTTCGATCGGCGTCGTCACTATGGCTTCCGAATTTTCAGATAATTTTCTGATTGCATCCGCATTCATATAAGGCAAGGCTGGAGCGCCACCTGTCAGCGGATAGAGCATCCAGCGCATATCCATTGAAGACCCGTCCGCAAGCGGCCACTTATCATTTGGCACGCCTTCAGTGGCGAAATTGACAGTAATGACCTTGTCGTTCATGATCACATAATCGTAACCTTCGTGAAACCCTTGTGCGAATCGGGGATCGAAGTACGGGTCATCCGGGCCGAAATTTTTGGCAAGCAACTTGTTATAATAAGCGAACCAGGCTTCCATATTCGTGAAATCCTTGCTGAACACCGTGTAGATACCGTACAACGGCTTTTGTGCCTTGCCCTTTAACCCATCTGGTCCGGCAGGAAGGGGGTAAGCCTGCCAAGCCGCTTCGGGATCGACCTTCACTGTATCGCCGAGCGGCCAGGCTCCCATCCAAAACGGGCCGAACATGACACCGGCCATTCCGTTAACCGCCAGTTCGGACGCTTGGCTCGGGTCCTGCATGCCTGCATCCCTGTCCATATAGCCCTTCGCCATCCAGGATGCCATCGTTTCCAGGTATTTCTTAGCATCCGGGTGTACGGCGCCAAAGATCAAGCTGCCCTTCTCGTCTTCATTCCAGAACAGTTTGATGTCAGACGTGCTAATCATCTGCCTTGAAAAAGCTCCGGCAATCGCATCTGTCTGCCCCATCCAGCTCCAGGGACCTTCCTTCAGCGGAACCGCTAGACCAACTTCGTCATCTTCGCCATTCCCATTAGGATCTTGTTCAGAAAATGCCTTCAGCACGTTCTCCAACTCACTTATCGTCGTAGGCGGGTTCAACGACAGTTTCTCAAGCCAATCCTTACGGATCCACATGACCGTTCCCTCATCTCCTGCACTAAAACGGGGAAGTCCATATATCTTGCCGTCTTTGGTCACTTCTGCCATGGTATAAGCGTACTTCTCCAGCGCTTCTTTTAGCTTAGGATGAGCATACTTCTCGATGGCATCATCCAGCGGAAGCAACTTGTCGGCTTTGAGCAGATACTTCAGGATGTCTCCTTCAGCGCTAAGGGTGTCCGGCAGCTTGCCATTCACAGCCAGCGCGAGCCGAATTTTGGTATCTGCATCTTCGAACTTGCTGACAATCCAATCAAACTTCGTGACGATTCCCAGATTATCTTCCATCCAGCGGGTATGCACGTTGTCTGTAAGGCTTTCATCTGGCTTGAATGCGTTAGGCCGATTCTCGTCTACGATTCCTGTTGTGATCGTTATAGGCGGATCGTATTTAAAGTCCCATACCGGCTTCTTTTCCCCATTGGATATACTGTTCTGTGCCGTTTTCCCTGTGCTACTTAAACAGCCGGAAACTAGCAGCACTCCGCTCAGAACTGCCCATAGAAAGATGGCCTTTCTTTTTTGCTTCTTCACCGGCCCAATCCCTCCATTCCCGATCGGTATCTGTCCCTGAATTCCTGGGGCGTCACCTGATAATAGTCACGGAATTTCCGAATAAACCAGTTAGTATTGGGATAGCCAATGCTTTCACCAATATGGTAGATTTTATTATTTGTATGCTTGAGCATCTCGCAGGCTTTGAGCATACGCTGCTCGTAAATATATTGGGATACGGTAGTGCCTGTGCACTGCTTAAAGATTTTTGACAGATGGTTAGGATGTACGAAGACGCGTTTGGCCAGCAAAGTAAGTGACAAGTCCTTGTCCAGCTCCTTCTGGATGTAGAGTTGCGTCTTCCGGACGATCACCTGGCTGTGGTCCTCGGTCTCCTCCCCTAGCTTATCGCGAAGTGTGCGTAGTAAGTCGAGCGCCCAGCTTTCCAGCTGCGACGCGTGCAGCATTGCTTTTCCTTTAACGAAAGCCGATTGCTCAGGAGTGAGCATTTGGGCCAGCGTCCTGCCACTGCGATTCGCGATATACTGGAAGGCATTGGAGAGAAAGAAAAAGACGTCGCGCATGAGGTAAGGTGAACCCGTATGCATAAGCGGTGACACGAACGCTCGGATCTTAGCTTCCGCCGCTTCCCATTGCTCCGTTTCCAAAAGATGTGTCAGCAGAGGCGTTTCATAGAGCTTGCGCATAAGACGCGCTTCCTCTTCATTCCGCTCTGGCACCTGTCCACCCGAAAAACTGTCACTATCCAATCGCGATTTAGCTGTCATATAACTAGCTTGCAGTTCTTCCGGGAATAGACAGTCGGTTTCCCCTACAGAAATTTCACCTTTAAGCAAACGCTGTACTTCTTGCTTTAATCGCTCTATCCGCTCAAGCACCCATTCCGGATCAGGTGGTGCTCCTGATAGGTCGTATACCAGAGCGAGCAGGTTTCCTTCATCATCCGCTGCCGACCAGCAGTCATAGCGGTCCATCAGCAATTCTTCCAGCATGTTTGTTACCGCGAACCTGATCAGTGACTGCGAATAGAGATCTTGTCCGTCGAAAGGGGAACCCAACCGGACAAGGCACATTGAGACGTGACCTGGTATCGGAAGAGGCAGGTCAAACAGCTTTAACTTCTCTGCAAGAACCTTGCCATTTAGATTTCCGCTGAGTACTTTGAGCAACAACCCTGCTTTCAGTTCTGCACTATTGTCTCGGTAGATACGGAAGCCCTGTTCGATTGATCGCTCCTGCTCAAGCTGTTTAATGATCCGGCCCATTGCCGTAAGTAACTGCTCGTCCTTCGCGGGCTTCATCAGGTAATCGAGCGCTTGCAGCTCAATCGCTTTTCGGGCGTAATCGAAGTCCGCATAACCTGTGAGCAGCAGGCACTTCAGCCCTGGAATACGAAGCCTGGCCTGTTCGATCAGTTCCAGGCCGTTCATGCGCGGCATACGGATATCCGTCATAAGGATATCAATGGGGAAGGAGTCTATCAGAGCAAGTGCCTCGCTCGCGCTGTATGCCTTCCAAACGCGGGAGATACCAAGTGTCGCCCATGGAATCGTATCTGCCAGACTGTCCGCATAATGTTTCTCGTCATCAACTACAAGCAGGCTATTCAATGCTCTTCCTCCTTCGTTTCTTCTTTCATCACCTGTCTCCAAATCAGCCTCACGTTTAGACCACCCAGTCTGGACGGGCAAAACTCAATTTGAGCGTCTGAACCGAAGTTGCCTTGCAGTCTTTGATATACGTTCCAAAGACCGCAGCCTGCATATTCGCTGGCCGGAATATGAAGCTCCATTTGCAGTTGGTCCATCCGTTCTTTATTTAATCCTTTTCCGTTATCCTCCACTTCCAAGTGCAATTGGTCTTCATTGACGTAAACTCTAATTTCAACCCGGCCTGGATATTCGACGTTCTCAAGTCCATGCACGATCGCATTCTCCACGATTGGTTGGATAAGAAGCCGGGGAATTCGCAGCTCCGCCAACTCTTCAGGCAGTTCGATGCTGTAGGACAGCGTCTCATTGCGAAGCCGAAGAATCTCGAGGTGAATGCGCACGAACGCCAGTTCTTCACCCAGGCTGACTCCTTGATTATCCATTCGCGTCGTATACCGGTAATAGTCGGCCAAATGATACGCCATGTCTATAACAGCCCGATTCTTTCCCATCTTGGTCATATTAATGATGAAACCCAAACAATTGTACAGAAAATGAGGATGGATCTGTGCTTGTAGCTGTTTTAGCGTGGCATCACGCGCAAGGATACGCGATTGTAGGACATTCTCGATGAGATCTTGGATCTGCGTCGCCATCTCGTTAAAGTTCTGCATCAGGAACGTGAATTCATTGTTTGATTTCTTCGGTAGCCGGTACGCGTAATCGCCTTCCTTAATCCTCTGCACCGCACGCACAAGTTGGAAGATAGGTCGATGTACGTTCCAGTACAAAGCAGACGCGGCGGTAATACAGGATAGGAGCAAAATAATCGAAGAAGCTCCAAATAATAACCTCTGTTGCTTGATAGGTCCGATAATCTGGTTAAGTGGAACAGAATCGACGAGATGCCACTCAAGAATATTGGAATAATAATAGGTAATCAGATAAGGCCTGCCGTCGAAGGAATGAATTAAAAAACTTGAATTCCGGCTATTGATCCTGTCGCCTAATTCCGCGATAATTTGGTCCATCTTGGGCCCATCTGCGGATCGGCTGGCGATGATGGCATGTCCTTCTTTGTAAAAAAACGGGTTGTCAGAGTGACCAGATTTGTAGGTATCAAGCAAATTTTCAAAGCTCCACTTGTAGAGGTTAATGCGAACGGCAACATCCAGATCGTCCGGACGGGCTGGTTTGTAACCCGTAGTGACATAAGTTCGAGTAAAACCGGAGCCAATCTCCAAATCTTCGCTGTAGCTCCACCCTAGCGAAAATCGGCTATCAAACTCTTTAAGGTCATATTCATAGGAGGGGGAAGAAGAAATACTATCGTCTCGTTGCGGGAAATAGACGGTCACGTCATTGCGCCAGTTGCCCGATGCGCTGGCCAGCGACAGCTTCTCTTGGATCAGCAGCCTTGTCTTCATTAGGGAATAATCGCTCATATTGAGGTTGTAAAGGTATTCCAGCACGTTCGTGTCAACGAGCATAGGTGCGGAGACTAAGTCGAACTTCTCAATGCTGGCATCCAGTTGTGCCACGAAGAGCTCCATCCGGTTCAGGCTGGCTTTGATAAGCTCCTCCTGTATGACGTTGATGCTCTTAGAGGTAGAATAATAGTACAGCGCCACGACCGGAGTTAGCAGAATCAGCAACAACACTAACATTTTCTGAAAAATATTAAATTTGATCCGCATGGGATTTCCATCCTTGTTTTGTAATTACACCTCAACCTGTATTTTACAATGGATAGAAAGCGTTTTCTATACAAATTCTTTGCGTTTCAGCAAATTAAAATAACCTCATTCCCAATGAACTCTACTTAGGAATGAGGCTTCGTTAAAATTTGAAGGCATTATCAACCGTTATTTTAGGACTCCCCAAAAAGAATCTCCGCATTAAATATCTTGCGATCCTGCTATTTCCCATCAGTTTCATGCAGGCTAGCGAGAATTTTTTAACCCCTTTAGGGGATTTAACGGTCATGCTGATTATCAACTGTTGAGCAAAATGCACAAAACGAATTTCCCGATTACGAATGGGCTGCAAACGATCTAAACACTTGTATTCATGATTTGGCTCTAATTTTGATGCAACAATAAGTTCAGCAGCGACCAGCGCTGTTTCAAAAGCCAAGGACAATCCGATAGCTCCGAGTGGTGAGGAACAATGTGCAGAATCACCGATTAGAATACAACCCTTATTATGCCAATTGTCCACCATAAAAGTCTCTGATTGGATAGAAACAAACGATTTGAAATCAATGATCTTTTCAATGTCTTCTTTAAGCTCGGGAAAGGCCTTTATGAATTCAAGCTTTAATGGTTCGATGCCTTTGCTTTTTATGGAATTCCATTGGTCTTTCTTCATTGTAAAACCTATCTGCACACAATCAGAGGAATAAGGAAGCCCGATGAAGTTACTAAAATCAGACAATCTGAAAAGGAGTTTTTGATTTAGCTTGAACTCATTAGTCGATATTTTGCACCAGATTAAATCAAAATCTTCTTTTTTATACTTAAAAGAAAAATCGCTTGTCTTCCTAACCGTGGACATCCGTCCATCCGCTCCGACTACTAAAGAAGCATGGATCGCAGTCATTTGTCCATCTACTAAGGCGTTTACTCCGACTGTTCGATTTGCACTTTTAATAGTTGAAGTGACCTTTGCGTTAAAAATGAGCTCAAAATTACTATAATCCTTTGCCAGATCATAAAGAAAAGTTAACAGGACGGATTGTTTTATTTTAATTGCGTAAGGTCCCTCCGGCATTTCTTTTTCATAATCAATTTGAGTGATATATTTCTTATTATTCCATATTTCAGCATTAAATAATTTTATATGCTCATACTTTTCAAGACGCTGTTCCAGATTCAACTCTTTCATGAGCCTTACAAATCGAGGCTGAAGAACTTCTCCTCTGAACTTGCGATTAAAGCTTGTTTGACTTTCCAGTACGGTAACTCTAATTCCGTTTTTGGCTAACAGCAGCCCTAGAAAGAGACCAGAAGGTCCACCACCAACAATGCAAATCTCCGTTTCTTTATTCATTCCTATCACTCTGTGGGTAAAGTAGCAGCCCGTTCATTTTTCACTACTGGAACCCTAGCCGATAATCTAAGAAAAAGAGAGATTAAAAAACCTAATAAAAGAATAGAACCTAATATAGTAAAGGATAACGAATAATTTTCTGTTTTTAGTAATTTCAAAGCTAATATCGGGCCTGTGCTAGCGCCTAGGAATAGAATAAATGCATTGAATGAAATCGCAGACCCTCTTGCATTTCCCCCTAATTGACTGACGATTGAGATGATAACGGGAGTTACCAGCGCGATACCAGCCACAAATACAACGCTCATTAGGACAAGAAGTGGCAGGTTCGTACTAAAACCTAGAGCAAGCAACCCAATTGCAGCTAAAGCTAAGCCTCCCCTTAGAACAGCGGCCATTCCAAGTTTTTGAGCAATTCTTCCGGAAAAGGGTGATAAAAGCATCCCCGCGATTCCAAATGCACGAATATAAAGGATATCCTGTGAGGAAAGACCAAACTTAGCTGAGCTTAAATAACTTCCCAAAACGGTGTACATGCCAACTAAAGTTAATAGAAGCATAAAGGTTATCGCAAAAGCCAAAAGCAATTGTGATTGTTTTAGCAGAATTGTCATTTGTTTAAACTTCCGCAGAACATTTTCTTTCGGTCTTAGCATTTCATCTTTAGGAAGGAACCTCATTACTATTACTGAAGTAATACCATACACAATCCCCAAAATAAAGAAAATAGCACGCCAGCCAAGAGCTTCGTTAACAATCCCACTAAAAACCTGGCCTACTATACCTGCCATTAACAGTCCTGAGCTTATAAATCCAACGGCTGTTAGTCTTTTATGAGGCGGGAACATCTCCCCTGCATACACTAGCGCAATAGGTGCAAAAGCAGCAGCCACTAAGCCTTGCACTCCTCTGAGCATAATAAGCCCGTAAAAACTATCCACAAATCCTAATGCAAGCGTAACTACGGTTAACCCAATAATGCTGGCTACTAAAAATACTTTACGTCCATATCTGTCTGAAAAAGGTCCATACAAAAGACAGCCCAGAGCATAACAAAGAGAAAATGAACTCCCAATCCAAGCCGCCTCACTCGAGCTAATCTGAAAGGCATGTGAAAATACTTCGGATAATGGAATTGTAATATACATGCTAGTTAAAATAACTAATCCACACCAAAATAAAATAATCGTCATTAATGAATAGTTCTTATTGTAATTCTGAACGTCTATCGTCTGATTCATAAAGTAAATATCCCCCGGTTTACTATTAATTTGCAACAGTGATGCCTTCCAAGACATGGATCAACAAATCGTTTATGTAATCCGCATCCGGAATTTGTTTATAGATGAGAATTTGAAAGTATATGGGACCATAAAGCAGATCTAAAGTTATATCAAGGTTGATTGCTGGTTTCAATTCTCCCATATCTATGGCTGCTTGGAGTAATTGTTTGGCTTCATTTCTTTTTGTCATTAAAAACAATACGTAAAAATCTTTTGCGATTTCTTCGCTCTCTGTAACTATAGTTAAAGTGGATTTCCCGATTTTGCTATTGAGGATACGAGCTAAAGCTTCAAGCTGTTGTTTGAAGTTATCCTGAATGGATTTATTACTATCAAATTCAAACTCTGATTCTACGGTCATTAGAAAAGCGTCCAGTACAAGACGCGCTTTATTTTCCCACCATCTATAGATGGTTGTTTTGCCTACTCCAGCTTGTGCTGCAATCGCCTCAATCGTTAAAGATGAATAACTGTTGGATTCTAACATTTCAAGTGTTGCAGTAAGAATCTCTTTTTTACTTCGAGGTTCTTTGTTTTTCACGTTCATATTCATTTCACCTCCTAGATGTTATTTAAGTTATTAAAAGGATGTAATTATAGAACGATACGTATCGTTTCATTTGTTACACTATCTTATATCATTTTCATAAAATTTAAAATAGTTAATTTGAAAATTATTATTTTCTGGATTTAGGCATGCGGTAGATGACGAAACATAACTTGCGCATACAAAAACTAACGCTTCGGAATGGTCCGAAGCGTTAGTTTTCGTGGATATTTGCAATTAAGGATTCGATGACTAGTCCAGATACATCATTCCACTGATGATGGCTAAAACTTGAGCTACATCTGTTATCGGTGCAATATCCTTTAAAATTCTTTCCTTTGTTGGATAGATTCTTTTATCCAATCATTTAAAACGGATGTACTAACAAAAATTTCATCTCCGATTTTAATAATGGGAAACAACACACCGGTATATGCACCTTGTGTTTTCAACATTGTTTCTTCTGTAGTAATAATCTTGCGCACTTGAGATTCAGTGATGTTTAAATATTTAGCAGTTTCTTTAAGTGTCATTAATGGTTTATTTGAATATTCATTGTTAATTGTTGGACTTATAGATGACTGACTGCCTTTGATGATAAAACAACCAGTAATGATTGCAATTCCTAAAATTATTGAACTAATAACGTTACTAAGATTTTTCATAGATATTCCCCCGCTTATTTAGTTCTTGTAATTTTTGCAGCTAATAAACTTCTTAATTTTATTTAGTTTGCTACCTTTAATAGAAACTTGTTCGTTTTTTCAATAAAGCACCATTTCTAATTCTTATTGTAATACATCAGGAAAAGATGAGTGTTGTACTTAGTTACATATTACTCCTCAATTTTATTCGACACACCACATATTTTCAGCTGCTCTCATTTTAAAGTGAAATAACTAAAACGTTCAGCAAATCATTAGACCCATGAAGATTGTGATAAAAGACAAGCAAAGGGAACGCGATCGTTACAAAGTTGCATCTGGAGAGAAGTGCCGCTTATCATACTTCCATCGTAAAACACTCTGGATTAAACGAAAAATGTGCATATTACTATTCATTGTTTCTTTTCTTTTAGATTCTATATTAGCATTTAATACTTTTAGTATAAGCAACTATTACAAGTCATCTTCATGAAATAATTACTTATCTCCTATTTTTATATTAATAATATATTTTTCTAAAAATTAAAAAAACTTATTGGTGTAAATGGTGCTAAACTTTGTTCTTTATTATTATAAAGAAGTTTTATTTCTGGTTGAAAAACTATATTCTCCTTTTTCTTAATAATATAATTACATTTAATTTCATAAACTTTCAGTTCTTTTAAAATTTTTTTATCAACTTTATTTCTGAATTCTTCCTTAATTTCTTCCTCTGCATATATATCTGGATTAACTTCTACAGTAACAATTTCAATAAAACTCTTTACTTCTTTCGGATAAATTAATTCTGCTTTTATATCACTAGTAATAATATGATTTGAATCTAATATCTTATACGAGTATGAATACTCTTTATTTAGTGCTGTTACATTTTTAGGGGATATCGGAGATTCCATTACGGAAATTCCATTTTCCTCACCAGAATAAAATTGTAAATATACTGGACTAATATTTTTTTTAAAGGTTTTACTTCTTAGTTTTATTTTGATTTTATCAAAACCCAATTTTTCTAAACCTAATATCCTATCAGAATTTAACCTTATAGAAAATCCTTCTACTAAAAAATTCTGGTCAGTCAATTCCCATTCTATATCGTCTGGGCTAAATTCAATTTCATCCTTTTTTTCATTGGATAAAGTTATTGTTATATCCGATTTATTTAATTTTTCAAAAGTATCTTTTTTTAAATTTGATGTTGATCCAAATAACAGCAATGACGAACCATTATTTTCTGAATGTTTTATATTGATCGTATATATCCCAACTGCTTGATTGAATTCTAGCTTATTTAGTATATTACTAATGCTATTAGATTCACACCCAAATACTATTAATAGAAGAGCTACTTCAATCAAAAACATTATTTTTTTCAAATAGTGTCAATTCCCTTCCAGTTATACAGATATAAAAAAGGAGTGAATAGTATGTATCCACTCCTTTTTTACATTAACTAAACTCTTAAACTCTCAAACCTATTTCTGCTGTTATAACTCATCTTTAATATCAAATCTATAGAGCAACCTGCTGTAATGCGTAATATTGGTCATGTGCTTCAGTAAAAGCGCTGCCTGCATATTTAACACCTAACTTAGTAACATCATAAGTATACTGTTCTTGGTAATATCTTAAAATAATCCTACCTTTGTATCCTTTAGTAGTTGGGTACGAAATGGTCTGTGTCGTTGTGAATGCAGCACTTGAACCGATCGTTCCTGAAATATTGGTTTTTAAAAACGCTACGTCCACTCCACCACCACCCGTAACTGAAGCAGTGACAGTTGTGGTTACTCCTTTCGAAACTGAAACAGTACCAGGATAAGCAACGTAATCTGAGACTGGCTTAAATAAATTATAACTTATAGGCTTACTTACATTAGAAAGTGTGTATGTCGCTCTTGCCAAATAATTTGTTGCATCGGGTTCATTCGGCGTAATTGTTTCCAGTTCTGGTGTAAAGCTGCGCTTGGTTGAATAGTCACCGATATATGTTTCAATTGCACCTGGTTCATTTACAGTAATTGTATCCTGTTCGGATTTAAAGATACTCTCGGATGCATAGTCACCGATATAAGTTTCAGTTGCGCCGGCTTCATTTACAGTAATTGTATCCTGATATTCTGATGCTGCAAAAGCGGTTGTGCTTAGACCAAAACAAAAAGAGCATGCAAGCAGCATTGTAAAAACTTTCCTAGTTTTTTGTGTTCTTACAGCTCCACCCCTTTTTTTTAAACCACCTATCTTAGTACAGTTTTTTTCATATCGCATCAAAGTCACCCTTTCGAATTTATGGAATTTTTCGTTAAAATGTGTTATCCAAATAATAGTTATTTACATCATCAACAATTTAGTTTCAAAAAATATCACAAGAAAAAAGTAACAACAATTGTACTTATTAATAAATCAATATGACCACCCACCTTCATATGAATAAAATAAAGACATGTATATACTTTTAACATTAACGCTTAACATTTATTGTGTATGGATAAATTACCATTTAAATCATTATTTTGTCAACAATAGCTTAATAGATACCATTATTCTCTTAATTATTAATATAAAGTAAAAATCAACGGTTGATATAACGTGAAAATCGATCTATAATTTTAAGATACTATATTATACTGGGGGAACCTTTATGTCCTATACAAAATTGACTAATCGGGAATTAGAAATCATGCATATTTTATGGAAGGAACCCCACCCTCTTACCGCGACAAATATTTTTGAGAAAATCGAGGAGAAATTTAGTATATACAGCATACAAAACGCCTTACAATCGTTACTTACTAAAAATGCAATTGAAGTTGCAGCTTATACAAAGGTTTTTAAAACAACTGCAAGAAAGTACAGACCTATTATCACTACAAATGATTATGCAGTTATGCAATTTGCTCAATATTACTCAACGGATGATGCTCAAACTGGTATTACAGAATTAATCTCAACATTATTTAAGTTCGAGGATGAAAATATTGATATACACACGATTGATAGATTAGAAAAGTTAATAAAAGCGAAAAAAACAGAGCTTGAACAAACGAAACTGACGCAAAAAAATGGGGAGGTCGATAGATGATAACCATTTGGAGTATACAAACTACTCTATTAGTAAGTAGTTTGTTTATTTGCTTATATTGCCTTATAACTAAAAAATCATCTACTATTAGTAAAGTTGGTGTTCCGGTTTTATCCCTATTGCTGTTACTTATTACAATCAGATTACTTGTTCCAATAGAAATACCTTTTGCTCATACTATCGAATTACCAAAATTCCTACCCATAATAAATGATTTTTTTAATTTTTCTATTTATTCATTCAGCGATCAAATAAAGATTAACTTATATCTTTTTTTGGGTGTTATTTGGTTATCGGGAACACTCATAAGTATTAGTCGGATTTTTCAAAGGTACTCTAATTTGTGTAAATTAATAATGACGTGTTCTATCAAGAAAAATATAAACTCTGAACTTTTAAGTGTCCTCCAGAAGGAAATTAAAATACCTAAAAATTTAAAGTTAATTGAAACCTCATTGACTTCAGTTCCCATGATGTATGGTTTTTTTAGACCCACAATTGTTTTTCCAGTACATAATTTTACTGATCAAGAGGAATATTTTATTATTCGGCATGAATTGCATCACTATTTTAATAAAGATAATTGGATTAAAACTATCATTGAACTGTTATGTGCTTTTTATTGGTGGAATCCTTTTGTATATCAATTGCGTAACCAAGTGGATAGAATTTTGGAAATAAAAAATGATCTTACCATAACAAAAAATTGGGAGGAATATAAACGGCTTAATTACCTCGAATTTCTTGTGAATACCTATAAAAACTCTATAAAATCTAAATATATGCCCTTTACTATGGACCTTATTGATAAAAACAGATCTACTTTCATGAACCGCTTTGAGCTACTGTTATCAAACAATAAACCTAAAGAATCATGGTTAAGGTTTTCAACCACGAGTATATTAGCCTTATCATGCTTTGTGTCTACATTATTTTTTGTTGTACAACCACGATATTCTTTTCCAGATAATTACGCTAGCACAGCTATTGATATAACGCCTGATACAGCTTACATAATAAAAAACAAGGATGGTACTTTTGATATTTATCTCAATAAATTAGGTTATTTCACTACCATACAAGAGATTAATCCGTTTTACGATAAGTTACCTATCATAAAAATGAAAGAGGACGATATTAAATGAAGAACCAGAAGATTTTCAAGAGGATCATTGGAAGTATTATAATCATTGCTTTTTTTAGTAATTTTTTGAGTGTACATATAGAAGCTAGTTCATATACAACACCACTCGAACAAAGTGACTTTAAAATATTTGCAGACGTACTGGAAAATAAGATAGTACTTATTGACGGTAAATGGTATGAAATCGTATTTAATAGAACTACGGGGAAGATCATTAGTAAAAAAGAAATTAAGCGGAATTAGATTATCTGCACGAATATAATTTTCTGAAAAATGATAAATGAGCTAAAAAAACCTTAAGATGCACGAGCTACCAAAGTCAAAAATTAAAGCGAGACCGTACTTCAATATAGAGAGTACAGTCTCGCTTTTTCAATATAAATTCAGATCATGGATAAACAATACCTAGCAATTTCACAGAAAAGTGTGGCTACACTAGCTGCGCGGCTCGGGTAATTTATCCACTAGAATTGTAAGGTCAACAACATCGGATAGTTCAGTTAGCGAGCTACAATTCCCTTCAGAATAATTACCTTTGAAGGGAATTTTGTAATAGATACGCTTTAATACCATTCACAGACGAAAAACGAAAATGGTTTTGTTCTGTGTTTTACCACTAATCATTAATTATATTATAGTGTCTCAGTTCACAATCTTCCATTTATTACCAGAGTATATTTTTGCTCCGTTGTATAGGAGTCACATTCATCATTAGTGATATTCGCTTCGAAGAAGTTATCATACTCTATGACTGTAGCATCCAAGTAAGAAGTAACCTCAGCATCACAATAAATTCACTAGTAACACTGCCTCCATCCAAAGACTCGACCAAAGGGCTGGTTCGTCCAACCCAACGATCCTTAATAACAGAAATAAGTGGCTGAATAGCGTCCTGTGATTAGTGTGATAAATGCTATTCTTCCATGTTTACCACTCCTTACTTCAAAAGATATTTATTAATAATTGTAGCTGTTAATGGATACATGTGAAAGGAAACAACATTTTTAATTATTAGATCTTTCGCCACCTATTAATAAACACTTTGTAAGCAAAAAAAAGCTGGAGCCAAGTGAACTTGGCTCTAGCTCTTCTTTGGTGCTTACAATTCCATTACTCTGTAAATTAAAGCAGCGGCTTCCGCACGTGTGGTCAGGCTCAGTGGTCTGAAGGTACCGTCGGTATAACCGTTGACAATTCCTGTCTCCCGCAGGTACTCAACCGCATCCATCGCGTAAGAACCGATTTGATTCTCATCGGCAAAAGTTGCTGCCTTGCCGGAGATATCCGACTGGAGAGCAGTTAAGCTCAGAGCGCGAAACAGAATAACAGCCATTTCTTGGCGGGAAATAGGTTCTTTTGCGGCAAATACGCCTTCGCTACGTCCGTTAACAAGCTTTAGCGCCTGAGCTGTTGAGACAGCTTGGTAATACCAAGCATTTGAACTCACATCTTTGAAAGTACTGCTACTCTCGGCTTGAAGTTCTAGCGCTGATACTAACAGTTGAACAAATTCCGCTCTTGTAATTTGCCGGGCAGGCTCGAATTTGCCCCCGCCTGTGCCATGAATAAGATCACGGGAAGCCAAAGTTTCCAAGATGACTGTGGAGCCTGAATCAACATCGGAGAAGTGGATATTTGCATTAGCTGCAGCATAGAGTCCAAAATCCCTTGTTGTAAACGTTGTTTTGCCTGTTCCTGATACGTATTTGGAGTTTTTGACCACTTCGGCCACTCCCTCGCCGGTAACAGAGTAGACGATGGCTTGATGTGGGACTTCACCAAGGTTTAATTCATATCCAAATGATACCTTCATTGCCGCAGAAGGGCTTAATGTTTCTTTGGACTTACCGTCTACCGTCATTGAGATCCGGAACAAAGCATGCGTTTTCCATTTCTCTTTTAAGGCAACTGGAAGGGTTGACGCATCAACAAAATGGATAGATAGCTCCAACTGCCGGGCACCCTCTGGAATATTCTCACCTAAAGTGTTAATTGGAAGTGTTATTGTGGCAGCACCTGCTTTTACAGTTAGGGAAGTAACATTATCTTTTAGTTCGGGAATGGGCACTTGAAAAGCCACACCACTGGCAGTCGCATCCTCTTCAGCAAGCTCAAGTACTAAAGCTCCATCTTGCACTCCCTTCATCGCTTTTTGGAGTTCTCCTGTGGGAAGCTGTGCAATTTTCATTCCTTCAGCACCGGGTGAACCCTGAATGCGAATACGGCCCGCTGAAATTATATTCACTGGATTAACTATTTTTCCTCCACTACTCTCATTTGTGTTGCCACTATTATTGCTGCCGGACGAATTGCCGGGCGTATCTGTTCCCCCACCTTCTTCACTCCGCACTACATTCAAAGTGTATGTCTTAGTTGTTATGCCGTTCGCAGCGGTAACTTTAACATCGATTCTGTTATCTCCTACCTTAAGCTCACTTCCGCCTGTTACCGTCAATTTGGCTTCTGCATCAGAAGGTGTCCCAGTTACAGCCACCGCTGTCTTGGAAAAGGGCACATTTATTGTATAGGTCAGTTTCTTACGGTCAAACCCAGGGATGTCTGTACCGTCCATACTCAAAACGCTCAAATCGGCATTATCACTCAGTGGTGTCTCTTCTTCACCTTCTACGTTCATAAACTGGAAGGTGCGGAAAAGTGAGGCGTCCTTCGCAGCGCCAATGCCTGATCCCCATTCAATATATCCTTTTCGACCCGCGCCATCATTATCGTTAACCAGCATGGAGAAGCTTAAGATATCGCTCGCCGCTGGACGGATCGGGCTTATTTCGCTCCAAGGTAGTGCCAGTGCATATGAGGTAACCTTGGTCGCCTCATCTCTGGTCACACTTAAAGTTCCCTTAGTCAACACTCCGGTAGCTGCACCTTTCATGGACAGCCAACGATATATTTGCGGCCCCTCTGGTGTTTGCGAGATTCCGTATTCATACCAGGATTGACTATCGCCCGGTACACCGGGAGCAAGACTGAACTGAATACTGTCATTTTGCCAAATATTAATCCCGGCGGCATTATGGCTGAATACATCATCGCGGATATCGGCGGTCAAATAAATGTGTTCTTCATCCCAGCGTAGTTGCGCTGTTCCACTAAGATCATCCGCACCCTTATATCCGTTGAGCAAAGGGGTTCCGTCCGCAAGATCAATCAGAGCTGGACTTCGTGTATCGGACTGATGCTGCATCCGGTTAATATCTATGTTTTGCTTGAGGTGAACTGTCTCATAACCTTCAAGGTCAACTGTCAACTCAAGAGGATATTTAACCCCTTCAGAGAATCCCGGCAGTGGAATTGAATAAGTAAATCCACTATTTGGGGCAATTTCAGACAATTGCGATTCACTACCGCTGATCTGACCAGTCTCTTCCCCTAGGGTCCAGGAAATCTTTTTAATTCTCAGAGGATCCACACTGGAATTGTTCGTAAATTGAAGTTGTAGCGACATGCCGCCGTTATTACCATCTGTAATATGAGGAGCAATTTTTAAACCTTGAAAATATAGTCGCAGATCATCTACAGGGGCTTCTGGAAGAGTAGCAGGATCAAGTCCGGGTCCATTATAAGCTCCAATATTCGGTGGAGTTGCTGCTGAAACGGGATTGCCCCAGTAGTCCCGCCCACCGTTGTCTGCAATGACAGCACCGGCCCCAAGTGCAGGAGACCCCTCTCTCAGCTTGTAACCGTCCACTGTATTCCAGCCCATTCCGGCGGTGCCCTGAGCAACTAAGAGTGGATTTGCTGTGATAGGATTGGTATTTTCCGGCTCGCTTACTGGATGGTTGCCATATAATAGATTATGGTCGAAGCTACCGTTCACCCCTGGCAGATTATAACCTCCTTGACCAAGGTTGTAGACCAGATTGTTCCTAAAAGAATATGGAGCGTTAATATTTCCTGCGTCATCCCATTCATGATCGATAATTTTGGTGTTTTGCCCAGCTCCGATATAGATAGTATTGTTATAGATTTGTGTATCTGGCGTAACCCCGCCTGCAAAATTAAACGTATGCGTTAGATCATTCTGGCTGATGTTGTATCTGACTACATTGTTAGAGGAGCCTGTCAGCACGCCTGGAGTCAAACGGGCATCGACAAAAAGCATGAATCCGCCTTTGTTGCCATGGCTGTAATTATATTGAACCACACTGTCCATCGTATCGATATCCAGATTGAAGCCTTGACCATCTCCCTCTGGTTTGTTCGTGTTAAAAGACTCATTGAACTGGACGATATTATTCTTGCCGCGAGTCGGCCAAATTGCGGCAGAGCCGTTAAACTCGCCTTCTTCGGAATAATTTCCGCCTTCCTCCGCTATGTTATGCTCAATCACCGCTCCATCCGCACCGAAGGTGAGAATACCGTCGCTGTCGGCTTGTTTGACATAATTTCCACGGATCGTAACATTGACCGTAGCATAGTCTGCTCCGTTAAAACGCTGATCCCATACCACAATACCGGTCCGGCCTATCCGTTCCACTGTATTGCCCTCGATCCATACCCCATCGAACTTGTCCGTGCCCGTCGTTCCGCCCACATATACGGAGATACCTCCAAACGCATGTGGGCCACCTTCGGCTCCGGAAACCGTTGGATAACGGAAACTGCTTGATACATCATGGACATAGTTATCCTGAATGCGGATATTACTTAATGTTCCTCCATTTGCGTTCTCCACCATAATACCTTCCCGGTAAACACTTCCCCTCTCGGAAGCATAATTAGTGACCTCAAGATCCCGAATCACCCAGTTCGAAGCGTTACGTAGGTATACAGCTGCTCCGGCCATGCCTCCACCGTTGATAATCGGTTTGCTTCCACTCCCATAGGCAGATATTGTAATCGGTTCTTCATCTGTGCCGCTGCCCTTAGGATATAATTGTTCATTCCAGATTCCACCCTTCTTTAACAAAATACGATCCCCAGCTTCAAAGGTAGTCTGATTCACTACAGAGAAGGTCTTCCAGGCAGTCTCCGGTGTTTTTCCATCGTTGTTGTCGCTGCCTGCAAATGAATCCACATAATATTCTCCGTCTCCACCGCTGCTCCCTCCATCTCCAGGCAAGCGGTTGGATAAAGTGACCGATCCTAGTTGCATCAGCCAGGGTGCGGAATCACCGCTAAGCTCGATTTTTAAATAATGAATGCCGGAAGGTATCCCTTGTGCCGGAGTATAATTCGTCCCAGTCCAAGCCGCGTCACCAGTGGCCTGTGGAGGTTCATGAACAGCAGAAAGTTCTGTCCAAGTGGATGCATCCGCCGAACCATAGAACTTGATAGTCCCGCTAGACCCGGCAAAGGAATGCATGCGGGCTGTGAAATGTTGCAGATTATGCAAATGGTACACGAGTGATTCTGCTGAGTCTGCTGTTCTCACCGCACGAGAATGATCTCCACCAAAAAAAGCGGGATTGCTTGTATCTAAAGACCAATTTGTACTGTGTGCATAAAGCTGTGCAATGTCGTCAAGCTCATCAACAATCGTTTTTGGTGCAAGCGACACATTGGAGAGCGTAAGGTGCCCAAGCTGCATCAGCCAGGTATCGAGGTCACCACTGACTTCAATTTTGAGATAATTGACACCATCCGGCAGCGCCCCCGAGGGTGTATATACTGTTCCGTACCAGCCAGAACCGGTTGCGGTGGGACTGTCGTTGATGGCTGGAAGCTCCGTCCAGATATCTGCATCTGGCGATCCGTAGAACTTGATAACAGCCGTGGAACCAGAGAAATAATATGCATGAAGCGTAAACGACTGAACTCCAGTCAAAGTGTAAATGGCATAGCCAGTCTCCGTGGAGGTTCTGACCAGCCGGGCTGCATCTCCTTCGAAAAACTGAGGATTACTACTGTCAATTAGCCAGTTCTCGGACCTGTGTTCCGCTGCCGGTAGGGTTGAGAAATCATCGGCATTCGTCTCTTCAGCATGGGCAGAAACGCCCATTACAGGAAGCACCGCTGTGAAGATCAGCACCATTATAAGCAGTGATTTTGCGAGTTTTTTGAACATTATTGTATTATTCCCCCTTGAACATTTATTGGATGGTATGGTTTGCGAGATCTTCAGCCATCGGGTAATTCCATTCCACGACAGCTTCGGACAGCTTTTCGTCCACAATGGATCTATACTTCTGCTGCGCCAAATTCAGTGCGATGGCATCCTTCACATGATCGAACGGCTGAATAGCTGCATCATCTGCCGACAGGCAGTAAAGTAGGTGGATAGCCCCATTTTCAGTAAACAAACCGCTAAACTCTCCCGGCGCCAGTTGCTCTGCGGTAAGCAATACCTTTGGATTTTCCAGAGCTGCTGTTCGCCGTGAAGCACTTGTTATTTTCACCTCGCCAACGTTTACGCCAAACTCTTTTGCCTGGTCTTGGAAGCCTGTGCCTGAAGAATCTGTTGCTGCTGTCGCTGTTGCTATTGCATGGAGCTTTTCCATTCTTTCTAAGGCTTTTTGCTGATCTTTGTACTCTGTTTCTGGGCCAAAGGGAAGCGTTGCCCATTCCAGACGAATCGTTCCCGGCAGAGAATATTTCGCAATTAGATTTGCTGCATATTCCAATTTCACCTGTTCGTCTGAAATCACGATACTTCCGTTACTGCGCATGGCCTCAATCGTGGCATCCTCAAGGTTGCTCATGTAATAACTGAAATAGGCCTGCGCCTCCAGATGAAGAGGACCATACACCACCTCCTTATTCGCTGCTGCCTGACTCCGCCGATTATTCTCGCGCTCCATCTCCTTGAGAAAACCTTCAAAACTGATATCCGTTACGACTCCTGCTTCTTGAGCAAGCTGTAGCTCCATCCGCTTCGTCAAAAGCTGAGTTTGAGCTGTATTGATCCATTTCTGCATTGGATTTTCGCCGGAATAGTAGGCAGACCAGAAGTCTTTTGAATAGTCGGCGTTGTAAGTTTGTTTAAAATAATCAACAATCAGTGCCCGATTCATTTGAAGATGCCAGTTGAACTCCGCTGCTGTGGCCTCCTGCCCGTTAAGGGTCAGAAGCATTTCTTCTGCTTGTGGAGCTTGCAACTTCTTCGCACCAATCAGCAGCAGGCTTCCTGCTAACAGAGCGGTCAGAATAACGATTAGCTGATTTCTTTTGGAATGAAGTTTTAGAGTCATAAGTTATTTCCTCCTCTCTCATCCTCGATGTTAAGCGCTTTCATTATCTTCGATATTAGACATGTTCACCTTGAAATAACAGGCGAGAAAGCTGCGAAATGGTTTGCCATTTCACGATTTGACTGTAAAGCCCAGTTTTCGCCCCATAAAAAATGCTGCGGAGAATAGAGAAGTTACGTATTCGAACGTGGAATGTTGTACAATGTGCAGGAATTCAGCGCGTTTGTCGGGATTGAGCAGCAGATTGTTGTATATCAAGCATGATATCCATGCAATTACGGGATCAGAGTGATTTATAGAAAAGTCGATTTGCAATCATCACTGATTCAGTGTGTTCCTCAATTTTTTTGATTGTAAAATCATCTAATAAAAACAAAGACAGTCCGGAATTTTCCAGACTGCCTTGCATTGTTCTTAAGACTGATCTGTGCCCGAAAACATACAGAAATTCAAGGCTCCACCTTTGACAATCTCGTCATGTGACAGAGAGTGGTGCTCCCATAGCGATCCGTTCCAGTGGACGGATTTACTGTACACATTGGCGGGGCTGTTGTTCTCTGCTTCAATGATCCATTGCTGCCCATTTTCAAGCTGAATAGTTACCTTATCAAAAAGCGGGCTGCCGAGCACATATTCAGGAATTCCGGGACTTAAAGGGTACAGGCCGATGGCGCTCCAAATAAACCAAGCACCCATGCTGCCGTTATCTTCGTCGCCGGGTAAACCATCCATCTGGCTGCTGAACAGTTCGGCCATGGTTTTGCGGACCCAATATTGCGTTTTGGACAGCACACCCAGTCTGGCAAATATATAAGGAATGTGGAAGCTCGGCTGATTGCTGATGGCAAACTGCCCCAGATCGGCGGAGGCCATTTCTGACATTTCGTGTATTTCCAAACCATAGGATCCCACTTTAAATACCGGTTCCTCGGTCATCAACTGATCCAGACGCTGGACAAAAGCCTCTTCACCACCCATCAGCCCGGCTAGTCCCGGGAAGTCGTGGGGCACTGCCCAGCTCCCCTGCCAAGCCCCGCCTTCACAAAACGGATTACCCCACTCCAGAGGATCAAATACTTCCTGCCAAGTACCGTCCTCATTGCGACCTCTCATAAACCCAACTGTCAGATCAAACAGCAGCTTATAATTCTGTGCCCGAGCCATAAAACGCTCATAATCATCCATTTTGCCAAGTGTTTTGGCCATCTGCGCAATACAGAAATCTCCGTATACATAATCCAACGTGTTGCTTACACTTTCATGGAAACGGTCATGCGGCAGATAACCATGCTGCAAGTACAATTCAAGGCCCCTTCTGCCCAGCTTCTCGTCCACTGATGGACGATCTGCATGCTTCAGAAGACCTTCATACAGTACCTCTGTATCAAATCCGCCGATGCCCTTAACCACGGCATCCGCAGCTGCGGCATCAATCAGTGTGCCGGGCATAGCACTGCGCTCCCCTGGTGACAGCCACTTTGGCAGCCAGCCGCTCTCCTTGTATGCCAATGTCCACGCCTGCATAATCTCACCCAATAAAGATGGGAATAGGATACTGTATAAAGGAAGGCTGGTTCGGTATACATCCCACAGCCCGATATCCGAATACATCGGACCCTGGCAGATGCTGCCGTTAAAGGGGCTGTAATGGATCTGCTCGTTCTGCTCATTATATTCATGCCACGTTCTCGGGAACAGGCAGATTCGGTACATGCAGCTGTAAAAGGTGCGGAGGTTCTCTTCATCTGCGCTTTCAGCAACAATGCGCCCCAACCGTTCTTCCCAGCTTGCCTTTGCTCTATTCAAGATCTCTCCGAAGCTGTCTTCCCCAATCTCTCGGTTCAGATTAAGCAGCGCCTGCTCTCCGCTAATAAAGGAAGTCCCGCACTTCACTCCCACTATGCCAGATTCCGGTGCAGCTATTCCTACGTAAGCGCCCAGTCGTTCGCCAGTCCCTTCATGGGTCTCCAGTGGCTGATAATCTCCGTTAAAGATTCCCGACTCCTCCATGTGAAAATCCCTATCGAACTGGAACACGAAATACATCGCGAAATTATCGGGCACCCCGGCGGTATGGCCTCTTGTGTAGCCGGTGATTCTACGTTTATCCGGCTGGAAGGTGAGATGTGACTCACCTTTCAGAGGTGCTATAATAAGCCTGTTCTGCTGCCTCTCAGCGAAAGTTATTCTTATCGCTGCACAACGTTCGGTTGGAGTCAGCTCCAGCCGGGTGCGGTAACGTTGAAGAAACACATCGAAATAGTGAGGGGACACTTGCATCTCTTCCGTTTTGAAGGAAGAAGAACGTGAACCGGGACTGAGGAGCAGTGGACCTGTCTGCGGCAACAGGGTCAGATGCCCATAATCTCCGATCCACGGGCTGGGCTGATGGGTCAGCCGGATGCCCTCTAGGTGGCGATGGCGCGGGTGGAAGAACCAGGTTCCACCTGCTTCATAGGTTTGCGGGCACCAAGCCGCCATACCAAATGGCATCGCTGTAAGTGGCAGTGTATTGCCATGTGAATACCGGAAATCTGACTCCGTTCCCTGTAATGGATTTACATAATCTAACCAACCCAAATAGATACACTCCTTTAGCCAGTTTTCACCGGCTCTATATTCTCCGCTCTTTACTGATACCGGTTAAGATAATCGGAATACTTGAACATCTCCAGCTTCCACCCGCACAGTCAGTTTTGTAGTTGTGGGTTTCAATAGATTCATTGGTTGAATTTCAGCGCTGCCATCATCAAACCACGGTTCGACAGAAGTATAAACAATACCCAGCGTAACGTCAGCCTTAACCGCCATATCCCCTTCATTATGAACAAAAAGAAATGCCCCTCGGTCCTGCTCACCTTCCCACTCGGAGAGATCCGCGCGGACACCGCCGCTTGCTTGTACATACGGCTGCAGCTTTAGTTCCTTCTGTAATAGATCCCGCACCAGCTGAAGCGTTCCGGGATGTCCATCCTGCCAGTAGGCAGCCGCAAGCAAGGTACCGAACCATACGGCACGCCCGTTGCCATAAGCGGCGGTAGTCAACACAGGCATGCGGTCCTCGGCAAATTCAGCCAGTACCTTCACATGGCTTTCCAGCTCGATATCCGATTTGTAATAGGATCCGTGCGCCGTATCGTCTGCTGCCGATTCCTCCGCCTTGCTATGCTCCATAATATTCCGCAACGGAATCGCTGTCCGTGATTCGAACGCAACCTGATGATAGCTGTGATCCAGGTTCTCAGCGGAATGAATCCAAGTCTCACGGACCCCGAACACCTGGTCAAATCCATAACCGGGCACCGTATAGCTGTGGCAGCCATTCTCTGCCTGAAGTGCACCGAACGAGCATTCCGAAATCAAGATCCCGCCCTTTTCCACCCACTGGCGTAGGATGTCACACAGTTTGCGGTTCAAATATAGAGGATAAGGCATCCACAAGCAGTGGTATTGCTCCAGTGTCTTCACGTTAACATCCGTCTCATGCAGAAATTCAACTTTATAATTGAGCTCATGCAGTAGTTTATGGGCGCCTTGTAAGGAATCGTTGTAGGTGTCCAGATGATCATGTGCCGCAAAGTTAGCAACCTGGTTCTGCGGACTGAACAGAATGGCAATCCCGTCTCCGCGCCGTTTTGCATGCATCAGCTCTTGCTTATTGTTTTGCACCAGCTTATTTAGATGAGCCATATCCTTGTACCATGGGGTTGGACTTCCGTCCAAATATACACTGCCCCATGCAGGGGCCTCCTGTCCCAATATCTCTGGTCTGTACTGCCAGAACAAATATCCCGTGATGCCACGAGCGAGCGGGGTCAGAATATGCCGTTTCATTTCCCGCAGTTCCGGCTGACGCGGCTTCATTGCAGTATTGCCTGGCAAAGCATGAATCTCCGAATTGATAATGGGTTTACCTTTGGCGGCAGAGATCAGTAGATCAGCAGACCAGGCCGAGGACCCAAGGCTATTGCCTGTCAAGTCACAGGGCTCAGCCAGCTTGAAGTCGTCCGAACCCGCTGTAATCATATTAAAGATAGGGGCGGGCACAGTGTGGGCCATAACAGGATGCAAAAGATCCAGTGACTTCACTATATCTACCCGGCTCCGCAGCTCATCCGTTAAAGTACCGGACATGAACAGGCGCCAGTCCACCAGATCATTAAATACGCCTTGTCCACGCGGTGCCTCTACTTCCTCCCAGCTCCCGTAAGTCCGCTGCCATGATTCATTGAGGGCTTCCAAAGTAACATATTTATTTTTTAGCCATTCTTGGAACACCCACAGCGATTGCTCGCAATAACACACCTGGTTGTCAAAAGACAACTTGCGCTTGATTCCTGTGGTTAGTTCAGGCTCATTCCATAAATCCCAGACCCAGAGCGCCGGATGATCCTTAAAAGTCTTCACCGTCTCCGCCAGAAACTTTGCCTTTTCTTCGGCGGCAGCTGGATGATGATAACAGGGCCCCGGCGCTCCGCCGATCTGGCGGCAGTTAATCGCCCTTGGTTCCAGAATGGAACCGTCCGCTGTAACCATTTTGGAATCAGGATATTTTTTATAGAACCAGGCCGGCGCCACGTCGAAAATTACATTCAAAATGACCTTCAAACCATTCCTCTGCGCAATATCCATTAGCTCCTGAATATCATCGAAATGATAGGTCCCTTCTTTGGACACACTCGCGCGCCATTGTACCCAATATTTCACACAATTGAAGCCCTGTCCGGCAATATTGCTTAGGTCTTGTTCCCATTGATCACGGAAGGGGGTCGGGGAACGGTAATATTGAAACCCAAATGGAATAAATGAATCTTGCATCTAGTGTACTCCTCCTACAACGTTCAATTTCGATCTCTCTATGTTTATAAAAGCGCTTACTGCTCTTTTACGCTTAAAGTCTATCACAGTGGATTTTGCAAAAGTTAGGATGGAATCCTATGAAACGGTTTGCGAAGCTGTTGAAATGTTTGATCCTTACGCTACGTGGCAGTCACTGCGCAGAGTCACCGGGGAATATACTGCGAAATCGTTTGCGATCCTGACAACCTCAGAAATTATACCTCCTCTTTAAGAGGTTTCATGTTTATAATGGCTGTAAGACATATTAGAAACTACTTCGAGGTGAAGCCAATGTTGAAAGCGCTTGTAGTGGATGACGAATATCTGGTCCGCATGGGCATCACCCAGACCATAGACTGGGCAGAATACAACGTCGAGATCATAGGAGAAGCCAGCAATGGCGAGGAAGGATTGGAGCTTGCCCTAGTGCACCGTCCAGATGTGATCATTACCGATATTCGTATGCCGTATATGAACGGTCTTGAGCTCATCGAAAAAATACGGGAACAGGACATGCTCGTAGGGATTGTCGTGCTCAGCGGTTATGACGAATTTCAATATGCGCAGGCTGCTTTGCGTTATGGCGCCTCCACCTATTTGCTAAAGCCCATTAATATAGAAGAACTTGCAAATACAGTTCGAAGCGTCGGGGATGAAATCCTTGGCAAAAAGCAACTCTCCAAGCGGTATTCACAGCTTAATGAGGAATTGGCCTCGATCTCCAAGCAGTTCTGGCAGGATTTGCTGCATGACCAACTGCATGACGAAGAGTTTATTTCAAATAAGATAAAATTACTGGAACTGCAATTGGAACCTGGAAAAGCTATCCTACCGCTGTCCATTACCTTTCCTCCTGATAACGGCCTTCAAGGAAATACTGTAGGCAAAGCGCTGGAGGATGCAGCGGCGACTATTCTGGAAGCGCATTCTTTTGAGCAACTGTGTCTATTCCGGGACAGCCATCTGGAGTGGGTTATGATCCTTCGGACCGGGGAACCAGAGCTGGCCGGAGATTCTGCACGAAAATTGGGCAAACAACTATCTGAATGGAGCCAACAGCACTTCGGCCAGGCCTTAAGCGTCGGCATAGGTAAACCTGCGGGAGAATGGAACGGGATCGTAGATTCATACCGGCAGGCTGTACTTGCTGCGCAGCGTGCCCTTTCTGGCATTGAACGTGTGCTGTATGCTGAAGAAGAGGCTGGGGCTCGGTGCCGGCGTGAAATCAGGGACGCACTCGCTTTTATCCGGGAGCACTATGCCGGAAACATTACCGTTGAGATGGTTGCTGCGGCGGTCTTCGTCAGTCCAACCCATTTGATGCATCTGTTCCGTAAAGATCTGAACAAAACCTTTTACGAATGTCTGACGGAATACCGTATCGAGGAGGCCAAACGTATGCTGCGCAATCCGAAGTATCGGGTGTACGAGGTTGGCAATCAGGTCGGCTTCACCGACTCCAAATACTTTAGCCAGATCTTCAAAAAAATGACGGGCATCCCGCCGAGTGAATATGCAAAAACCTATGGGTAAGCGGAGACTAGCCAACCGGATGGATTCCTGGATGAGGCGGTTCAAGATCAAAAGCCGGATTGTTGTTGTTCTGTTAGCAGGACTGTCTCTGCATCTGGTGCTGATGCTCGTTATTTTCAATTTTTATTCCTATACCTACCTGCAAAAGGATCTGTACCGCCATGTCGTTCAGACTCAGCGCCAAATTGGGCTTAGCGTGGAGCTCATGGTCGATGACATTCAAATGTTGTTTCTGCGGTTTCTGGTGAACAGTGATATCTACCAAATCATCAATAACGATTCCCTGCCGTCAGCTGACAAGGAATCGCGAATCGGAGCTATCATCGACGGTATGCTGGCCCAGAACGACCTGGTGGGTAATGTAATTATCAGCACCAACGATAATATGCTTTATTCTTACCAATCTAAGGAGCAGATGCTGGAAGTGCCTGAAGCCCTGTTCATCAAACGCATTCAGGAGAGCAGCATGCCTGTTGTCGGTGAGATCAAACGGGATGGAGAAGGCAATGCGTATATTCCATTCGGCCAGCAGTTCCGCAATTTCAATACAGGGCAAAATATCGGGGTCGTGATCATTTATGTCAGGGAGGCTGCTTTGGCGGACCTGTATTCCTCCAGCTTCACTGGCATCGGCTACTCCTTCCTGACTTCCGACAATCGGATTATTTCTCACCCCGACAAACGGCTCTTGGGCAATTTTTTGGAGGAAAACGCCCCTCTTCGCCCAGGTAAAAAAGAAGGCTATCGTACCTGGTCAGATAACGGAAATTCCTACATCATTGCTACTTATCCTTTGAATCCCCGGTTGGAGACACTTGGGGTCAGCTGGGAATTCACCAGCGTGATTTCCAATCACAAACTGCTCTCGGGAATCGCCAAAGGCAATCAAAATGCGCTTTTGTTCGCCAGCGTTACCTTTATTGTGCTGCTGATTTTTTCCTTCTATCTGGCAGCCAAAATCACCCGTCCACTGCTGAACTTGAAGAAGAAGCTGAGCCTGTTTGGCAAAAAAGATCTGGCCGCTGTTTATGAACAGCGCGGTCAGGTTGATGAGATTTTTCAGCTTGAGAACAGCTACTATCAGATGGTGGAGCGGATCAGCCAATTAATGCTGGAGAAAGATGAGGAGAAAGAAAAGCAACGGAAAGCTGAGCTGACCGCACTTCAATCACAGATCAATCCCCATTTTCTCTACAACACACTGGATGCAATTGCCTGGATTGCCCGACTGAAGAAGCAGCCCGATATCGAACGGCTGATTTCTTCATTAGCTACCTTTTTTCGAATCAGCCTGCATAAAGGCGACAAGTTCGTGACCGTGGACGAAGAAATCCGCTTGGTGCAGAGTTTTGTGACAGTTGAGCAAATGAGGTTTCCGGATAAGTTCGAGATTGAATACGAGATTGAGGAATCGCTGCGCAAGGTTCGCATTCTGAAGCTGATTCTTCAGCCTATTGCAGAGAATGCGATCAAACACGGCATCAGCGAGAAACGCGGGATGGGCCGAATCTGGATTAAAGGCGAATTAGTGGCAGATGAGATTCGCTTCACAGTGACTGATGACGGGGTGGGATTTTCCAACGGTGCGACGCTTAGCCAAGCCAAGGAAGATGTGTTGTTTCAGAGCGGGTATGGACTAAGAAATGTGGACGAACGAATTAAACTTGAATATGGTCCTCAATATGGTTTAAGTATCTCCAGCACGCCGGGGCAAGGCACCACGGTTACGATCAACTTGAAGAAGGAACTGCCCAATTAGCGAATTTAGTTTATAAATGCGGACATAACAAAGAAATCGAACCTTTTTGAGTGGGTAAGCGGGACTTCTACTTTGCTTAAAAAAACGATTTCTTGTTTTATTCTGAGTAGTGGCAAATTAAAGATACTTTCGAGAATTATAGGTGCTTTAGTTGTATTTAATACAGCTAAAGCACCCTTTTTTTGCAGCGAGCAGAAGTTTAAATGTATTTGGTACATCTATACGTTCCAATTCTGTTGGCAGCAACTAACTTTCCGAATAATAAGTGTACTGAATACAACTATATCTTACTTCATCCGTTTATTGCCCAAGCTAGATGTATGAAATACACTTCGGTTAGCGATTTTCATGATTCAGACTCCATCTTATCTTAGTCTTTCATTGTTGAATTAATCTTCAGGTACAACTGCTTCAGTGGATTAACTATACTGCCGCTAAGCACTGAGATCAGCAGCCAGAACACTATGAACACTACGAGGTTCAGGGCGAGCATTAAATACTTAAACGTTCGCAGCTCTGCATTCATGCCATCTGCTGAGATATAGGTGACAATCCGCTCTGCCGATTCCGGTAGTGGATAGAGCAAAATCAGGCCGTCAGCCGTTTCCCGCTCCAGCAGATCTGCATCACCTCTGCCTGTACTATTTTGATCGATACCCTGTGTCACGGGCTCAGCCAAGGTAGCTTTTTCCGAAGTAACTAGTGCTGCTTTGATCTCCTGCAGGCGCTCCTTCGGGACATCGGCAGCACTCAATAGCTTCCCGTTTCCGGTCAGTAAGTAAACTTCATTTTCCCCGTAGATTGTATTCTCGCCAGATAGGTAGAAGCTGTAAAGCTTGTCAATCTCCACTTCAAGCGAGAGCAGACCGAGGACGTCTCCCATCGAACCCTTAATTTTTACTTCAAGCAACAGACGGTCGCGCAGATCCGAAGGTGCATTCATTAGATGCTCCCGGTTCAGCACCGTCCAGCGCAAAGCCTGCTCTCGGTTATTTAGAAATTGTTCCATCCCTGGTTCTTTTTTGATCTCTGCAAAGGGCAGCAACCCGGAAACATTGCTTGAGGAGTAAGTTCCCCCTGCTTCTCCCCAAATGTAAATGCCGAGAATGTCACTACTGGAAGAACGTATGCCCTCAAGTATCGGAGAGATTGCCCCGTCATATGTTGGTTTTTTCAGCGCATTCTGCACCACCTGGTTGTTGGATATAAGCTTCGAGGTCTCCTCCAGCCAGTTCATGAACAGAAGTGTATTCTTATGCTGCTGGCCAGTGTACTGAACGGATAGCTGCCGCAGCATGTCAAGGCTTCTATGCTCCATAGTACGGTACAGAATGAAGCTCGAAGCGACAATATAGACAGTAATGAACAACACCAGGACTAGGCGGATATTGCGGCCGAACGATCTGAACATATGACTTCCCCATCCCCCTCCGGTGTATGAATCATGAAAACAAAATCAACTGAAATCAGACTAACAGCTAAGGTGACTAATGTCGATCTCCTTGTAAAAGGAACCCTCATCTGTCTCATGCACTTCATGATTAGGCAGAATTATTGTAATTGCCGATCCGGCTTGCCAAAAAGCTTTCATGTGGAAGATCTCCTGTCCTGTTACTGAACGGATCTCCCATTTGATGTTTATTGGGCCGATACTTGTACTTACGGTTCCGCTGGCCTGCCGCAGTTCTCCATAGTGGGGCTTTATAGTTATTCCCTCTATTCCTTGTTGGACACCCAATATCCCTCTGGTGAACTCAGTGATCGGCAGTGCGCTCCATGCGTGGCAGTCACTTCTGGTGCCGGTTGAATCTATTTCTGGAAGTGTAGTGAGATTAAGCTCCAACTGCTTCAACCACCGTGTCCATAGTCCGAACGAGCGGTCATACATTCCGCATTTCTCTAGCGCGCGGAATAGATAGTAGCTCATCGGCAACGAAAGCTTAGCCAGTGATGTGTCTGTTAACGTTGACTCCAGCAGTGCCGCCCCTTCTACAACATCCACTGTGCCCGCCAAAACCGCCCAGACCTGCGTGTGCTGGCTATGCTGCGTTCCCGCAGTTGCCTCCGGACTGTCGCGGAACAGCTGACTGTTCGTTAGCCGGCAGCAATCCATTACCGCAGCGTTGACCGCCGCTTTGCGTTGACGCAGTTCACCAGCAATCTGTGTCCAACCGCTGGCTGCAAGCAATTCAGCCGCTTGCTCCAGCGCGGCCGCATACATCAGGCTCAGTACGGTTGCGGGTGCATCATCCGTACAATCCGGTGCGCCGAGCGGCCATTCCTCCACCCAATCGAAGTAATTCCAATATTGGCGGGGCGTTCTGTCCACCAGACCCTCCGGAGTCAGATGTTGATCGAACCAGTCCAGCACAGATAACAGCGCTAACCGGTACTGATTCACCAAGGCCATATCCCCGAAGGATCTGTAGTGGTCATGAATCATTCCGATCCAATATAGGGAGAAGGAAGGAATGACCTGCGGCAGCACAGAGGGATAGCGACTTTGCAGCATCCCGTTTGGTAGCTGAGAGGCCTTATAATCTTCCATAGCTCTCCGCGCTAACCGGTCGTCCCCTGATAATAGGTACGTAAACTCCATCATCAGTTTGGTATCCATGGTATACTGCAGCTGTTCATAATACGGAGTATCCTCGTAGGTCTCATGCATGCAGCGCTGAAGTGTTCGTACACTGAGCTCCCATAGTTGGTTATATTGTTCATCGGAGCAGTGAAAGTTTCCTTCCGGCTGCAGTGGATATCCGGTCTCCCTATAGCTAAAGCTGGAAATCGTTAGAGGCTCGACACCAGCCTGCACTTCCAGCCGTACATAGCGGAAAGTACGGAACCAGAACGGTTCGTAGATTTCCATCCGCGCAGAGATGCCGTAACCTGCCGGGTGATAGCTATCGTAGCCCCCTCTTAATACATGTTCCTTCGTATTATCGCGGACAGCTTTGCGGCGAATCTCATCATCCCCCGTTTCTTCTTCATAACACTCAGCGCATAGTAGGGTAATCCGGCTACCTTTGCCTCCAAGAAGTCTAAGCTGCAAATACCCTGTGGTTAGCTCGCCAGCATCCAACTCCAACCAAAAATGTTGCCCTGCTTCTATTGTTATTCCAGCGGAAGGCAGTACTGCGTTGGGTGAAGCGCCGCCATCTCCATTTCGCAGCTCCAGACTATGCCCTTCCTCAAAAAAGGCTTGCCCTACCCCGCTACTGCTGCGCATTAGCTTCAGAAAAAATTGCTCCCGCTCATACAACAGCGGAATCGGACGCCGGGCCAGCTGCCAAGGGGTTAATTGGCCATATTCATCCCGCACCGGTTGCACAATTCCGCTAGCAAGCCAGGCACTGTCATCATATTCGGGCAGTGTCCAATCCAGCAGCGCTGCGTCACCCTCCACTTCTTCCAGTCCACCCATCCAGCGTATGATCGGAAACTGCTGGAGCTTATAGCGGCGATCCTTAATACTTTTCCATGAGCTATCCGTATTTAGCTCCTGTACTAGCTGCCCGCCTTGTGTAACTGCCGCTTCCACAAGCAGACCGCCTTTTTGCGAGCGCCAGACGGACAAAGGTCCGTCTTCACCCAGCTCAAAGGGCGTAGTCCCTGCATAATGAACGACCATAACAGCAAGCACATTTAAACCTGGTTGTAGAACATTGTCCAGACTGAATTCTTCATAATACTGTATATGACCATGTCCTTTACAAGGACCGGCCCATAAACGCTGCCCATTGACGAACAGCCTGTAGCGGCTGTCTGCGGTAATGGCCAAATCCAGGGTGCAGGTCTTTCCGATACCAGCTGGCAGTTCGAACACTCTGCGAAAGTACGCACGCTCGTGCTGCTGTTCCCTATCCGCTGATCCTTGCTCCTCCTGCGGCCAGATCCAGCGTGCTCCCCAGTCTCCCCATTCTTTTGCTGCCATGTTATGCATATCTCCTTTATCTCATTTAAGTAGTTAAGGCAATCTACGCAGAAACGGCATCGCCGCCCTTCAGAAGGACGACGTCGCCGTTGGTCTGCGTTTTATTTAACCTTATCGAGATAATCACGTTGGAATTCTTCGGCAGCCCTATCCAAGATCTGTTGCGGATCTGCGTTCTTGTCCGTCAGTACGGTTTGCAGTACGATATCCAGCTTTTGGTACAATTCCTGTGCGTTGACTGGTTCTTCCGCCCGCATGCCTTTGCTGCCATTGTCCATATAATCACGGAACAAATCCAGATTGACGTTGTTGTATTTGTCGAGAATCTTTTGTTCTTCTCCAATCCGTTTCTCATCAGTCCAAATCCGCAGCCCGTAAGGCCCTACGATCAGCCCTTGATCGCTCAGTGTCTTCTTCTCAATATCCCAACCGGTCAGTGCCTCTTCAGAGGACTCTGGTGTAAATCCGTAGGTTTTTAGCCATTTGAATCCGGCATCAATCTGCTCAGGTGTTACATTAGGCGAGAACATATATAGGCCGCCACCGAGCAGGGTTACAGGTTTCCCGATCGGTCCTACTGGAAGCGCGGACATTGCCACATTGTCCTTGGACATCTTAGTCTGTTGCTGGATGACCGGTGACCAGTCATTCGTGCCGAAGCTCATAGCGACCTGATCGGTTCCGAACAAGCGGAACATATCGTTCGTAACATCGACCAGATTGTTGTCGGGCAGTACATCATATTTCCATTTTAAGTCCTTCACATATTGCAGGGCCGCTGCTGCTTCCGGCGAATTGAACACCGCCTGCCATTTCCCGTCCACTTGTTTTTCAAATTCTGCTCCGTATGCCCAGGCAATGTTCATGAACATCCAACCGCCTTGACCACTTTTTGTAGGCAAGAACATTCCGGCTTTACCGGTCTTTTGTTTAATAATCTGCGCAGTTTCTGCTAGCTCTTCATATGTTTTAGGAAATTTAGGAATCCCCTTGTCGTCCAGCAGTCCAGCCTCCTTGAAAAGATTCATATTGTAGAGCATACCGATGACGTATCCGTCCTTCGGAATCCCATAATACTTATCGTCCTTGGTAACCATTTTCAGCAGATCTGGATTGATCGCCTTGTCGTAGCCATATTTTTTCATCGTATCCGTTATATCAGCCGCGTAATTTGCCTTGATGATTTTGCTTGTTTCTGTAAAAAAGGTTTCGTATACTGTCGGAAGCTGGCCGCTGGCCGCTTTTGGCAGGAATGAGCTGACATCATAACCCCATTCATCTTTGTCCACAATAATTTCCGGATAATTGGCTTTCATCTTCGCCATGACCTGCTCATACTGGGCGATTTTGGCTTCCTCATTCGGCTTTGGCCAGTTACTGACCTTGATCGTCACCTGTTGATTGCCCGCTGTCTCCGTCTTTCCTCCGGCATTCTTCTCATTGGAGCCGCCTCCACAGCCAGCCAGTCCGGCAGAAAAAAGCAGCGTAAGTGCCAGTGTAGCTGTCAGGTTCTTGGTGTGTCCTTTTTTCAATGTAATTCCCCCTAGTCTTATTGTTAAAGCATTCTTCGCAACACGTAAAGCGCTTTCTTTTTGAATCTGAAATCATCTTAACATGCACCTTCTGCAGCACCCTACGGGGCAAAACTGTGAAATGGTTTGTGATCGGGTGATGTTACCCTTTAATACTGCCGCCGAAGGATTGCCCGTTCATAATGTACTTTTGGAAAAAAATAAACAGGATAATCGGCGGCAGAATCGCAAAAGTCAACGCAATAAACTGTATGTCCTGTGGCAATGTCGCCTTCAGATTGTAAATAGCCACAATGACCGACCAGGTCGATTTATCCTTCAGCACCATAAAGGGCCAGAAGAAGTCCTGCCAGACACTGTTCATCGTAAGGATTGTAATTGTAGCCATAACTGGTCCGCTGAGCGGGAGAATGACTCGAATAAAAATACCGATGGTGCTCGCTCCGTCAATTTTGGCGGCTTCCAGCAGCGCTTGTGGGATGGTATCGAAAAAGTTTTTGAAGATCAGAATTACCACCGGATTCACAGCAGCCATAAACCACATCGGCCAGTAAGTATTGGTCAGGTTCAAGTGCAACAGCGGAAAATCAATCAGATTCTTAAACAGCGGCACCATGCCCACTGTATTCGGCACCATCATGGTCCACACGATCAGTGCAAACAGCAGGGCACTGCCCCGCGGCTTTAGCTTGGAGAAGAAATATCCGGCCAGTCCGTTAAAAGTAAGGCAGAACAGTACAGAACCTGCGGCCAGATAAGCCGTATTCAGATAATAACTGAGGAAGTTAAACTCCTGCCAGGTCTCCCATAGCTTGCCAACATTGAACGAGCGGGGGATCAGGGTGGGCGGGATTGCATAAAACTCTTTGATGTCCTTCAGACTTGAGACCATAATCCAGACCGGAGGCAAAATACAGACAGCGGCCAGCACAATCATCAGAATGAACATGCACCAATACAGCAGGCGCACCCAAGGTGATCTGTATTCTATATTGCCGATAATGCCATATGCTTCTTTAGTTTTCATAGCTTCTACTCCCTGTTCAATTTCTTATCCAGCCGGAAATAAATAATGGTAAGCACCATCAGGACTAGAAAAGTAATAACCCCGAGCGCCATTGAATGGCCTGCTTCAAAACTCCGGAACGCATAATAATAGCTTTGCAGCATTAAGGTCATTGAGGCATTGTTCGGTCCACCCTCAGTCATTACCAGGGGTTCATTGAAGATCTGGAATACACCGCTGATCTGCAAAATCATCATCAGTCCGATCATGCTAGAGATTTGCGGAATGGTGATACTTTTGAATCTCCGCCATACATTCGCACCGTCAATCGAGGCTGCTTCGTACAGATCATGATTAATGCTCTGTAGACTTGCCAGATAAAGCAGTACTGTTCCCCCGAAATTTCGCCAGGTAATCGTGAAGATAATCAGCATTATCGTCATTTGCGGATCCTGAAGCCATTGCTGCACCGGAAATCCCATGGCACTCAGCATAATATTCAGCACGCCACCCTTTCCGGGCTCAAACAAAAACATCCATAACATCGAAGCGGCAATGCCGGGAACCATACTCGGAAAAAAGACCGAAAAGCGAAAAAATGACTTCCCATGTCTCAATTCATTAATCACGACAGCGACAATAATGGGTACGGCAAAACCGATCAGTAGTGACCAGAACACATACACAAAAGAGTTGGTCAATGTCTGTTGAAACGCCGAGTTCTGTATAACATCCTTGTAATTCTGCAGTCCGGCGAAACTTACGGCATTATAACCCTCAGTATTGAAAAAAGAGAGCACAATGCCCTTCACGAGCGGCTGCCAGGAAAAAAAGAAAAAGGCAAACAGTGTGGGTACAATTAATATCCAGGATGACCAATCTTTGAATAAACGCCGTACAGGATAACCTTTCTTTTTCTCTGTCATTAAAGGATTTAGTTCACTGGTTTTTCCAATCATGCTCCTGTCCTTCCTTCCTCCCGGAATCAAGCTTTAATCCGGTCAGGCGTTGTATAGTTGTTATACCTAAATGATAGCGCTTCCTACTGAGCGCCGAAATCCGGTAACCCTGCGAAAGCGTTTGTAAAGCTACTTATTTGTTGGCAAAAAAAAGCAGTGCACGCACCGGAATGGCCGCACACCACTTATGTTCATGTTATGGTGAATCGTTTAGGCCTCACTTAACCCTGCGCTGATGCAGAGGACGGCCGCTTCCGCCCGAAACGCTTCGCTCGCCGGATTGGGCTGCTCCTCCATAATACGAAGCACCGACTGAGGCTCTACGCCGGGCTGTGGCACACGGGAGGGAGAAACTACGCTCCACTTCTGCTCACCCTTGAGCCTGTATGACAGCTCATAAAGATATAAGCCCGCATGTTGTCCGTCAGTGAGCTGGCTTACGCCATCCTGCCACGAGCAGAGTTCAAGCGGATGCTGTTTGTCCGGCAATACACCGGACGCCAGTGTGATGCGCTCATCTCGAACTACCTGCTGCTTCTGTTCCCAAGCCTGCTGATCTAGGATTCCCAGATCCAGGCGGTATTCCATTCCCGGCTCTCCATAAAGAGTCCAAGCCACAGGGCTACCCACCGCTACGAACTTAGGTGCTTCCAGAAAAACGGGTTGATGAGTTGGGACAAAACGTTCGGTCTGCTCCCACTCTCCCGCAGCCGGACTGCGTCTGCGATAATGCACCGTGCCCGTGAATTCGAGCTCCTGTTCCTGTAGCAGAGCTATTAGACATAGAATAGCTTGCTCGTAAAGATCCGTGCAGTTGTTATGGCCGAAGCGGTATCCGATCTCATGGCGAAGCGGTATCCCGCGACTCCGGACCAAAGCCGCGAAGGAAAAGCTGAAGCGGCTAAGGGTAAAGGCATCATGCGTGCCATGGTTAATCAGCAGCTTTGTGCCACTCGCTTTAAGACCCTCCAGAAAAAATTCGGATTCCAGTCCGGTCGTTTCCTTTAGACTTGCAGAGTCAATAGTTCCCGTCAGAGTCTGTAGCAGAGTCTCGATTCCCGTGCTTCCGTTCTGTGGATGCTGCCAATCTTTCTTCCAGATTTCCCGGTAACCGGTGTCTACTTCCGCCACATGCCAGATCAGTGGGCAAGCTCCTTCGGCAAACTCACGGGTAAGCCCGTTCAGAATCAACGGCGGTGCATAACACAGTGTGTAGCGCACCCGGTAGGGTAAGCAAAGCGGATTGCCTCCAGCCAGCAGCGCAGTTAAGCCGCCGCGCGAACCACCTACAGCCACTACCTGCTCTGCATCACCGCCATAACTTTCTTGACCTCTGGTAATTGCCGCCCCAATGCCAGCATAGATGGAGCCTTGCAAGGAACGGCTGCCGATATATCCTCCTCCGTTCCACAGAATGCCGACAACGCCTTTGCCGGTGCTGGCCAGAGTCTTGCCGATGATTTCCAGAAATGAGGGACCTACCGTACTGAAGGTATTCTCATTGGCATCATAATAACCATTGAACAACAGTGGATATCCCTTAACCTTTGCCGCGCTCCAAAAGGGCGGCAGAATATAGGAAGCAAGGCTATGCTGGTCATTCTCTGTAACTAGCAGACTGCCGCTGATGAGCTGAAATACAGGCGCATTACTTAAAAGTGAAGCATTGTCTGTGGATGCATTGCGGAAAACCACCGGAAATCCGAAGGTCTTAAGGATGCGGTCGCTCAAGGAAACTGCAACTAGATCATCTACAGCATAGAGACTGTAGCGGTCACCGATATAATGCTCGAATTGCGGAGTTTTAAAATTCTTATTTCCCTCGTTGCCTCCGAACAGCTGATGATCTTCCGTATTGTATACATAAGGGCTATCTGGGTCGCTATTGTAGAGCCGTGCATGCTCGGAAACAACCTTTTCCCCGGCTTCGTCCATCCGCAATGTCCCTATGCCATCTGTTCCGCCATAACGGAAGCCTCCTTTTCCCTCAGCAACGCTATTATCCCAGTGAGACACTACAGGAAGCATATTGGTCAGCAAAGGACTGACTAATACAAATACCCCCTCCTCTTTCTCGGAGATCCCTTCTGCTGCTTCAGCTTCAACAGTGTCTTCATGGAGGGTTGACCAATTCGCTTTCTGATAAGCTACTTCGCCGCTTCGCAAGCAAGCAAGCAGCAGTGGAGCGTTGTGCAGCCTTAAGTAATCAGCCACTGCTCTGCTAACAGGTATAGCGACAGGTGTAGATCCCTCGGCTTGAATAAACCGACTTAGCGGAACATATGCCTCCGGTACAAAACACAACGTTTTACTCACGATTTTTTTCTCCTCCAACCTGTATCATTCTGCTCTGTGCTGTTAGGAACGACATGAATCTAATTTCTGGCAAGCCATCTGTGATCCTATAATTTTCCCCAGACAGGAATCCTCCTGAGAGTTTAGGAGTGCAAGTAACCGTTACTGTTTTGGTCTCACCCGGAAAGAGGGTATGGAACTGCTCATCCGCTTCCATCCAGTAGCGGTCTCCCCTTTCCTCTGCATGTACATGCAGCAAAACTTCACTACCGGTATTTCGGACTGTAAAACGGGCCTGCTGGCTCTTCTCCTGAGCACCCGTCGGCTGCCATAAACTCTCCTGACGCACCTCAAGATTGCCTCCTATAAGTGCAAGCGCGGGAGCATATGGATGCTTTTTATTGGTAGAGAATACATATAAATTCTGCTGTGGTGCTTCATCGCCGTCCTGGTAGGACAATCTGACGAAATATAAAGCATCCTCATGCTCTGGCACGTTGAAATTCAGCACCCCAGCGCCGACAGCCTGATCTTTGTTTCCCTCTGCCTCAAATGATTGCTGATAGATGCACCGTCCGACTGCATCGAAGACTTCCGCGTCGACTTCTACCTTGCGTCCATTTCCTCCATGCACGTATACATCTCCCTGAAATCCGGTGCTTGGTGTAAGCAGTAGACTGCGGTAGTCCAGCGAAACATGTAGCGGACGGAAGGCAGATTTCACCCAATGGTAGGCCATCTTCGTTTCACCGTAATAATCGACAAGGTTAGTGCAGGACACATTCGGCCACGGCTCGTTGAACTGCCAGACAATACTGCCGCTGTTTCGGAACTTACGGCGGCGGTTAGCCTCCAGCACGAACCGGATTCCTTCCGCCTGTATCCACTGGCTGCAGGCAGAGAACTGCTCCAAATCTGTCATGCTGCCGAACATTTCTTCTTCACGGCTCAGCGTATCCCACCACTCCCCGTGATGTCTCCATATCGCGTTGTTCTCCATAGAAACCGGTCGCCGGTTGGTCTCACTCAGAAATTTCTCCAGACTTTTGAGAGAACTCAGACCGTCCACTCCAAATTCGCTGTGCAGCAGATTATCGTTGCTGCCATATAACTCGTAGTGATAAGGGTTTCCCATATACTTCCAGTAACCGTGCACATCATGCCCCTGACCTTTGGCATCCGTAATATATTCTACCGGGCCGGAAGCTGAGGTCGGTAGGAAGAGTCGCTGCGGATCATACTGTTCTACCAGTTCTTTCAACATCGCCAGATTGGAATCGCTGCTGTCGGAAGGCTTATTCGGCTCACTCATTAATTCATTGCCGCCGCTCCATACCGTTAGCGATACATGATTGCGTTTGTCACAGAGCGCTGTGCAGGCAGTCTTGTGAAGCAGCTCCAAAAACTCCGGCTGCTTCGAAGGGATATTGTCAATACCTGAACTGGACTGAATGAACTCCTGCCAGACCATAATGCCGTTTACATCACATAAGTCGTAAAAAGCCTTTTTCTCAATGATTCCACCGCCCCATACCCGAACGAGATTAATATGAGCTGCTTTCATCAGACGAATCATCAGTTGATATTGTTCAACCGTTACATTCCCGTAGAGATGGTCCAGAGGGGTCATATTTACCCCTTTCATATAGATCTTGCTTCCGTTAATCACCACTGTATATGGTAGGGCGTTGTCTGGACTGTCTACATTGTGGATATAATCGAGCTTGCGAATGCCCGTTTGAAAGCTCTGGGTATCCAATTCCGTTCCAGCTTCATCCAGTAGCTTTAGTTCAAGATTGTACAGTGGCTGCTTTCCATAACCGTTTGGGTACCATAGCTCAGGTTCGGGTATTTCCAGCTCCGCGTTCAGAAGCTCTCCAGCTCGAACTGGTCGCGATTGAACCAGCAGCGGATTCCCCTCCGGATCAGCACAGGTGATGCACACTGTCAGTGTCCCATCATCTTCAGAGCCAGCCATTCGCTTGATTCCTGCTTGAATGGTAATTCGACCAGACGAGATCTGATTTCTATCGTTCTCGCCAAACTCCGCATCTGTAGTGATCGACACATCATCCCAAAAGCACTGTTGATGTACCCTCAATACCACATCATCCCAAATTCCGACATTGACCAACCGGGTAGAGAAATCCCATTTATAATTAAAACGGCTCTTCTGCGTGAAGGTAGCCGAGGTTTTGCCGATTTGCCCCATTTCATCTGGCGCCTGCTTCAACAGCACTGAAATTTCAAGGCTTTCCCGCCCGGAGAGCAGGTCTGTAACATCAAATACAGCCGGCTCGAACATACCTTTATGTTCACCCAGCAGTAAATGATCAGCGTATACCGAGGCTTCATAGTCCAGTCCCTGAAAGACCAGTTCAACTCTGGCTGCTCTCAGCTCAGGCTGCTTCAAGGTCGTACGGTAAACCCACCAGCGGTTCTCCACCCATTCACAACTCAGGCTATTTAACTCTTGATAAGGGTTGGTAATCCAGCCCTGTCTGAAGAGATCATAGTGAACTCCACCCGGCACAGTGGCAGGCATCCAGTCCGTAACCCCCATCAATTCCTGTCCCAGCTCCATACTGGTGCCCTTTAGCGGAACCCAGGGCCAATACCCTTTGACTTCCCACTTCAAATCGTTCAATAGAATTTCATTCATGTCTTCTCCCGTTCCCCCAAACCCTGCTAAATTTGGCGCTGTTCCTGACGATGAGCGGCTCTGGCGCCATTCGTTAATGCGCTTACAACTTTAGGTGTGCAGCTTCATTACCAATGATAGCACCGGGTTAATGTTTTCAAAGGTCTCCAACCCTGTGAAATCGTTTGTAAAACTGCTCAGTTGCTGATAAACACAAACAACCCCTCTAGGCTGGAGTGAGGGTTATCAGCAATCATCTATAGAGGTGACTTTTTAAGGCTTGTTTTGTTTCGGAGCCTCTGACTCCCGTGCTTTACCAATACGTGTAATACGTCGAACGCGAAAAAAGGAGTTCCCTTCAGCCGCGAAAGGCTGCTTGGTGAACTCCTTTACTTTTTGTTCGATAGAAGTTTTAAGAACTATTGCAACAATGTAGCACCACCTATCGGACATAGATGACGCTAAAAGCAGTATTATTGTACTTTTGGTGGGCTAACTGTCCCCATAGCCACTATCTGTATGAAATACAACACATATGGACCTCTTTATAAGCAATAGCGTCACTGGAGTCCGAAATGTTGTTCAAAAGGCTGAAAATTAGCAAATAGTGTCATCTGGGTCCGAAACCCTCAGAGACTCAGATAACGATGACACTGTTGAAGCTGGCGGCTACCAATAAACTAAAAGCAGCAAAAAAACTAAGAGCAGCGAATCTCTCTTTATTATGAGAAACGCTGCTCTAGAGTTTTTTACGATGAAACCTTCTGTCTTACTCAATGAAAAAGTGGTTTTTAGTATAGCGCCATTGAACTGTGCATCCCTATGAAACTTGAAAAGCAGCTCAGTAATCGCCTGCCTCTGCCTATTGGATCAGCTCTAGAAGCTCCGCAACATTGGCCTTGTACTGTGGTTTGAAATCGTCTGATTTCATATAACCCGCAAGGCTGGATAAGAACTGTCTGCCTTCCGGCGTATCGTTAACCTTATCAGCATCCAATGCGCATATCAGCAGGTTGCCTGCTCCTACACTGCATTCCACTAGGAAACTCAGCTTATGATTGCGTTCAAAATTATCGATAGTCTGCACTACGGGATTCCAGTTGCGGTCAGCTGCATCCATGATGAGCGATTTCGAATTCTCAACAATACTCCACCAAGGATAAGTAGAATATTCCTCGCTCGGGAACTCACGCAGCGCCGGGTGGTTGTTATCAATCAACAACCCCATAGTACCAATGGGTACTGGCCGGTTCATGCTCTCTGAGATCGAGCGGAACATTGGATAACACCAGAAATCTGTGCAGTAATAACCTTCAACAGCATTTTTGAGAGATTCCGGTTTCGGCATAAGCAGTACATTCTCACCTTGCTCCAGCAATGCAAGTGCATTATCAGATAGCTTGTCGAAGACATGGACACCCTCCAGCATGTTGCCACTCTTCACTGGATAAATCCACAGGTCATAGCTCTTACGGATATCTGTTCCCTGTATGGAGAGGGACAATATGATAGTACTCATCCGGTCAACTACAGGTAGTTTTATTGCCAGATCGCAGATATCGATATAATTCGTTCCTGCAGGTACGTCCACCTCGGTTGAACCTGAGGCGAGTATACCGTTATCCTCGGTAAGCTCCCAATGCAGTTCAAATGTACTCGGCATCCCGCTGCGGAAACAGCTCAGTTCGACATGGGCATCGAACGTTTCACCAGAGACATAGTTATACTTGGGGAATCTTGCCAACAGAACGGCATCATTACAAAAAGTTCGCCAGTCCTCAGCACTTATCATTCCTTTGGAATCCATAAAGGCGTCGAGGACACCCACCAGCGCCGTTCCCTGGCCACTGAAATCCTGCAAATCAAGCAGTTGGAAGCCCGCAAGCCGCCGGGAGCGGAATGCAGACTCGAGTTCCTCTTTGTAGCAAGCTACTGCCAGTTGCCCCGAGGATTCAAAATATTTGGCGGCCAAATGACCCAGCCCTTTACTTTCCAGTCGTTCACGGAAAATTTTGAAATTCTCAGCTTTGAGCGGACCGTTGTATTTATCGATTTCCTCATAATTAGGATAGGTAGCATACTGTCCGATCTCATGCGAGATTACCGGAATGTGCGGTATCCATTCTGCGGAAGCGTCTCCAGCCTTCACCGTCTTGGCTTCCGTACCATACTGGATCTGGATCTCGCCGCCAGCGGCAGCTTCCAACCCCTCTTCGTTGAAGAAATCCTGAGGGACGATCTGATCGTCATAGTCTTTCATCGTGCCTGGCAGATCAATCTGGACATGACCTAATGGAGCATCACACATCGCATAGGAGCCTCTGAACAGCCGATCTCTGGAGAAGCGCACGCCGCTGAAAAAATCGTCATGTTCCAGAATTTCTGGCACCCATTGGTGGTTATTGGATCCCTGTGTATAGAGAATCCGATTATCAAATGCTTTATAGTCCTTTAGGAAGGAATCAATCTTAGCTTTGCTGCCCCATAGCTCGTTGCCAAGCGACATCATCACGAAGGAGGGGTGATTGCCAAAAGCCTGGAGAATGGCATAGCCTTCGCTGATCAGATAGTCCTGCTCCGCCTGATTATGGCCCTCGTCGGTTTCTTCCGTGATTGTTCCCCAAAATGGAAGCTCTGGTTGCATGTAGATACCGAGCATATCCGCTGCGGTGAAAGCAGCTTCCGGCGGACAGCAGGTATGAAAGCGATAATGATTGATGCCGTAAGACTTGGAGATGCCAAGGATTCTTACCCATTCCTCGACGTCAGTCGGGGCATAACCGGTAAGCGGGAAGATTAGGCCGTCATGTTTGCCGCGGAGGAAGGTTTTTTGTCCGTTGATTGTAAACTTATCGCCCTCTGCCCGGAATTCCTTCAATCCAAAAACGAGCTCCTGTCGGTCCATTATATATCCATCGCTGTCTTTCAAAACAAGGTTTATGTTATAAAGATTGGGAGCGCCTTCACTCCAGAGCAGCGCGTCTTGACCAAGCTCATAGTTGAAGGAAAAACTACCCGGTGAGACTGGGTACTCCCGCTGGTCCACAGCATGTGTATTGTCGCTGTTGAAGCTCTGCGCAGACACTGTAAGTATAGATTCGTTCCTGCTGTCCAAGGTTGCCGTGATTCGGACTGAGCGGGCTGAGAGATCCGGATCGAGCCGGATGCCGCTGAGCCGTGACTCACCATAGAACTGAAGCTCCATACGTCCGGTAATCCCATTCCAGTTGGTCTGGGTATCCTGCGACGTTAAATGTCCACCTTTGGTTGGGTAACCAGTATTGTCCACACGGATGGTGAGCGTATGATTCCCAGGTTGAAGCTGCGGCAACTCGTATATATGTGGGGTGTTCAGACTGTTACGGCTGCCTATTTCCTGATTGTCCAGCCATAGAGTCGTCAGCCTCGTGCGTTCCAAATATAGGAAGCAGACTTTGCCGGCTAGTTCTTCCGGAATGACGACCTCTTTTGAATACCAGACTTGCCCTTCAAACAAATACTCATCCGTTAATGCGCTTACTAAAACATCCTCGTTCTTCGGACCTTTGCGTGCGTAGGACGTTGTTCCCGGCAGTGTGATAACATCTGTAAAAGGCAATGCCAGTCCTTGATTTCCCTCATCCAATTGCAACTTCCATTCGCCTTCCAGGCTGATCTTTGTCTGCAAAATATCACTCCTAATAATGATAATCTCTGAACTCCTGAGGTGTAGTGCCGGTTGTTTTCTTAAAAAGGAAGGCAAAATAAGCCGCGGTTTGAAAGCCCACCTGTTCGGCAACCTCGTAGACCTTAATATTGGGGTCACGAAGCAGTTCCTTGGCTTTGTTCATACGCGCTTCCTGCACGAAGTCGGAAATCGTGCGGCCCATTTCTTTTTTGAAGAGCACACTTAAATAGCTGTGATTCAAGTGAAACTGCTCAGCAAGCTGCTTTACAGTCATGTTCTCATGCAGATGCTCCTCCAGTTGGCGGGCGACCCGCTGGATAAGGTTATGCTGCTGAGCGACCTGCTCTCTTTGATTAAGCTTAGCATATTGCGCCAAATATTCCAGTACGACCTTCCTGACTTCATCTACGCCTGTACAGTCGATCAGCCGCTGCCACATGAGGATGTTCATCTCTGAATCCTTCTCATGTATACGCTTCAGTTTTCTGGCTAGTTCGCTAAGCAAACCCATTCCGAAAGCCTGCACATAGGAAAAGGATACAGGCTCTCGCGCAAGTAACACTTCGAAAGCATGATTGAAATAAGCGGAAGCTTTATCGCTCTCTCCTCTGTCCAGTAGCTTAACGATTTCCGGAATGTATTCTTCACGCAACCGGAAATCATGATATTCATTCATCAAGTTCCGGTCGAAATAAAGGATTTGTCCGTAGCCGGCCAGCCTGGCACCGGTCATCATATGCCTTACTTCCTTATACAGCAACGGTATTTCCGTCCAGAACAAACACTCTCTGCTGATTCCGACCGAGACGGAGGCTTTATACTGCTCTCTTAGGATATCTTGGATAAACGCAAGCTGCTTCTCAAGTCTTGCCCGCACCAATGGCGTTGCGTTCAGCACAATGACGGCCAGTTCATCCGCTCCTGTCTTCCCTATATAGGTACCGGAGAAACCAGATAGACCAGTCTTAACGCAGTTCAATAGCCCTTCGCTAAGCAGGATCCGATCCTTGGCATCATGCGGATTATCTAGGAACCTGCGGTCATATCCAAACAGGAATAAAGTTGCCTGCCATTCCCCATTAGGCAGATCCAGCAGGCGCCGCCAGGATTCGAGCAGCTCATCACTGTGGATCCAGCCTTCGACCATATCTTTGACGAAACGTTCCTGCAGCACCTCATAGCTCTCTGTAACTTTCTCCCTAAGTACAGTGGTTTCCTGTTCAATCTGTTTTTTCTTCTCAACTACTTCTCTGAACACAGCCAGTTTCATTTCGAGTTCTTCCGTCTTGATGGGCTTCAGAACGTAAGCTTTAGCTCCCAGATGTATAGCCTCCTGCACAAATTCAAACTCGTCATATCCACTGATCATCACAGTCTGTAAAGACTGGAGTGTCGGATAATCCGCTCTGCATCTGGCGAGCAGTTCGATCCCTGTCATACCGGGCATCGAGACGTCAGCGATCAGCACATCCACAGGAGTTTCTCCTAGAATCGTTAGTGCTTCTTCACCAGATAATGCAGTTAACGGTTCCTCATACCCCAGAGCTTTCCAGCCAATATGACGAAGAAGCCCTTGAATCTGCATAGGCTCGTCGTCGACAATTAATGCCCGCATTAAGCTCCATCCCCCTTTTTTATCTCAGGACTTTCCTTGCAAACAGGGATATCAATGGTTACACAAGTCCATTCGTCTTCTACACTTTCAATCTCAAAGCGGCCCTCTGTGCCAAAATACAATGCAAGACGTTCACGGATATTGTTCATCCCGAATCCGTTTTGCGTACCCGTGTAGCTGCCGGCACGGATCTGTTCCAGCTTCTCACTGCCAATCCCTTTTCCATTATCAAAAATCTGAAACTGCACCGTATTCTCCACTCGTTTGATCGTAATTTGTATAAAAGCATGAGTTCTAGTTGTGATGCCCCCGTGCAGATAACAGTTCTCGACCGTTGGCTGTAGGATCAGCTTAATGCTGTACAGGTCAAGAACGTCCGGCTCTACCAGCCACTCTACGGATACCTGACCGGGATAACGCAGCTGCTGAATTTCGATATACGCTTTCAGATGCTCAATTTCGTCACGGATCAGCGTCACATTAACCCGGTTATTGAGTGCCAGCCGATAGAATGTCGTCAGCGCATCTATGGTTCGGATTTGCAATTCGTCCTGCTGATCTAATGCCCGCCAACGGATCAGGCTTAACGAATTATAAATAAAATGAGGGTTAATCTGTGCCTGCAACGCCCTGAATGATTGCTCCCGCTCTTTGAGCATGGCCTCTGTATGTTCTTCGACCAGTTTTCTCAAACGGCCAGACATGGAATTGAACAATACCTCAAGCTCACCCAGCTCATCGTTGTCACGGTTTCTCACTGTAACTTCGAAATAGCCCTGTGAGATATCTGTCATCCTGGTGCCCAGCTTGCGGATCCGCCAAATCACATTTTTAAGTACAATCATGATTAGAAAGATGGACAGCAGCAGGAAAAAAGCAATACCTGCTCCGATATAGTACATAATCCGCGTAGACTGCTCCTCCAGTCGGTCAAGATGCACAAGTGCGGCAACCGTCCAGCCAGACTTAATCTCCTGAGTGATCAGCATCATCCCGCTTTTTGTCGCTGAGGTTTCCAACGAGTTGTTCCAGTACTGACCTAAGGAGGATGAGGATAACCGGCTGCCAATTTCAGAGGGCTCCGAGGATGCAATAATGCGTTCGTTGTCGTCAACGATATACAATTCTCCGGCCCCTTCAAAAGGATGTTCGAACGATTCCATGAAGACACCGTTATAGTTCAGTAACAGGTACACAATCCCGTAAACATCTCCATACGCGTTCAGAATTTTATGGGATACCACTAGCTTAGTCCTGTCGTCAGCTGCATTAGTCCATACCAGATTGTCTGTTGTGCGAAGCATTTTCGTATACCAATCCCGCTCTCGAATTCCCGAAAGGCTCCGTTCTTCCGGCTTCCACAGAAGCCCTCCATCTTGCACTAGTGTATCGTTGGTATGATAGATTCGGAAATTCTCAATCCCTGGCAAGTATTTACTGGTGAGCAGGAAGGAACGGTCCACATAATTGACCGTACCCAATTGTTCATCGATATCCGCATAGTCCCTGGCTAATCTAGAGATCAGCTCACCATCCGTAGCCGTTCGGGTAGCCAGCAGATCATAGCTTTGCTTCCTGAATTCAATACTCTGCGCACTTTGCCGAACGGCTTCCCTGATCGTAAGCATATAATTGGCCCGCACCGTATGAAGCATCATGTACCCTGCACCTGCAGCCAGCAGTACGGTGGGGAGAAATACAATTAGTCCGTAGAATAATACAATTTTACTCCTCAGGTTCATGGAACGGGTCATACGGATGATCCATTTCTCTATTTGTTGTTTAATCATAGATTCCCCCCATGAAGTGCAAAGGGAGCCCCCTCCAAGTGAGAGGTGCTCCATTAATTTTTTATCGTTTACGATCCGCGACTGAAAGAGCATCACGGTTGTCTATTGCAAGGCTGTTACTTCCTTCTTGTACGTATCCAGCCACTCCTGCTTGACTTCACTCCAGTGCCCACGCTTCTCTAGTGCTGCTTGGAAATCGCTCCAATTCTTTTCGAATTGCCCCTCGTCTTTGGCCATTAAAAGCTTGGCTCGATATTCCTTGCGGATATTTTCGATCTCCGGTGAATATTTCTCCCATGCGCCGCCCTGTTTCATCTGGAATAGATCATAAGGCTCTGCCACGCGGATCGTTCCCATTTTGCCGATAGCTTCAGTGAACTTAATGGTCTTAGCAGCTCCGGCTTTTCCTGCATCCTCTGTGTTCCACCATGGGTACCATTCATTGCTGTAAGAGGCAGTCATGTAAAGCTCAGGGGTGACTTTAGCTTTTTGTGCGGTGTCTCCGGAATTGCGGCTCGTCTTGTAGGTTTCGTCTGTGAATTTCCATTTGCCCAACGGTTGATCAATCCAATCCCAGTATAATCCCGCCGGTCCTTCATTAATGACCTGCTGCTGCTCGGGTTTTGGCTGCAAGGTATAATCGAAGAATTTCAGAATAGCTTCCAGATTTTTAGTTTTTTCACTAACATAGACATCATAGCCTGGATTCGGATTGGTAACCTGGTTAATTCCGACTTTCTCTACACCATCCACTTTAGGAAAAGGGATCGCTTCGTAAAACCACCCTGGCTCTGTTGGGCCGTCCAATGTCTCCCAGGCTGAGGCAGGAATGTTCCAGAAGCTGCCGACATTGAAGGCAATACGACCCGATTTGTTCTTTTCTGTATACTGTTCTCTTTTGCTGGTGACGACCTCTGGATCGATCAACTTCTCCTGGTACATCTTGTTCATCCATTGATAAGCTGCTTTATAATTGGGATCGTCGTAAGCGAATACAAAATCATCGCCGCGTTTGTCAACGCCATTACCTGCTGTAGTCACCCCGAATGCTGTCAAAATCGCGTTTTCATCGCTCCAGCCCAGATTATCACTAGTGTCCATCAGGAATGATAGAGGAATAAGCGATTTGCCGGAAGCATCCTTCTCTTCTGCAGCTTTCCGAAGGAAGGTCTCAACTCCTTCTAACGTTGCTAAGTCCTCTTTGGTCATACCTGTTTTCTCCAGCACATCACTTCTGACAATCCAGGCTTGAGATGCCCAGCCTGGCCACGGATCTTCCGGGTTTTGGTCAAACCAGGTAGGAATGGACCAGATATGACCCTCATTATCCTTCATAAGTTCCAGATACTGCTTTGGAATAGACGCCAGTCCTGGATATTTGTCAGGCATGTCGAAATACTGCTCTAGCGGCATAAGCTGTTTCGACCGGTTCATCGCGCTTTTGACCGTTTCGTTTCGGCTGAAGATAGCTGCATCTTCAAAGCCGCCTGTGTTTATCTTCAAATTAAGTGCAGTCATTGCGTCGCCTTGAGTGGTTTCCAGCTTCACATTTACTCCAGGCTCCTGTTCACGCCAATATTTCTGGACCAAACTATCATTATTGATGGTTGCCGTCCATCCAAGCCAGAGATTAAAGGAAGTCGAGCCACTGGCGGGCTGGTTACTTGACGTTTCATTGTCGCTTCCAGGCTTGTTCGCAGTATTCCCACCTGATCCGGAGCATCCGGCAATAGACATCAGTAAGGTTGCTGCAGCCAAAGCGGCTAGACCCGTTTTTTTGAATATCATTGATTTTTCCCCCTGTTCTATTATTGAAAATCAACCTTTTACTGACCCTACAAGAACTCCTTTCACAAAATATTTCTGCAGGAACGGATACACGCACAGGATGGGGATTGCACTCACCATAACGACTGCCATCTTAATCGACATCAGCGTAATGTTCTGCATTTGTGAGCTTCTCGCCAAAGCCTCCTGATTGGTATTCGAGCCAAGGACAGCGGATAAATCCTGTGCAGCGAGCAATTGCTGCAGGAAGGTCTGCACCGGAATCAGGTTCTGCTTCGTGACGAAGAAAGCACCGGCGAACCAGTCATTCCAGTGTCCCACTGCGGTAAACAATCCAAGTGCGGCAAGCATAGGTTGAGAGAGTGGAATAATAATCTGAATCAGAGTACGAACAGGACCGGCTCCATCTAGTTCAGCGGATTCTACCAGAGCTTCAGGGATTCCCTGTATAAACTTCAGCATGACAAACATGTTCCAGACCGAGAACAGCCCGGGGAAAATATACACCCAGAACGTGTTGATAAGCCCGAGATTATTAAGCTGAATATAGAAAGGAACCAGTCCTCCACTGAATAACATGGTTAAAAGAACATAGCCTAGTATCGTGCTTCTTAATGGAAGACCGCGGTAGGACAAGCCAAAGGCCACCAGAAGTGTGACGATAAGTCCTGCGAATGTGCCAATGACTGTCCTAGCGATTGTAATTAGATAAGACTGGCGGATAATCTCATTTCCTAATACAATCTCATAATTAATTAATGTGAAATTCTTGGGCCATAGATACACGCCACCTTTGGCCGCACTTGCACCGTCATTCAGTGAGATAGCCAGCATGTACAGGAATGGATATAGTACAGACAAGCACAGACCGGCCAGTACTATGACGATGACGTATTGAGCTATTTTTTCACCTCTGCTGAGCTTCATATACCATCACCATAATCCTTCACCATTTATTTTTCTGGATAACTGATTAGTCGAAACAACCAATATCAAACTGATCACTGAGGATAACAATCCCACTGCGGTCGCCATCCCAAAATATCCCTGCTGCAATCCGTTGCGGATGATATACGTATCCAGTACATCCGCGACCCCTTGATTAGCAGAATTCATCAGCGGATAAATCTGATCCATCCCTACTGAAATCAGGCTTGGGATACTCAGAATTAGCACAATCGATATTGTCGGTAGAATACCCGGGAAGGTGATATGCCGAATCTGGGCTAGCTTTCCTGCACCCTCTACTTTGGCGGATTCATACAATTGCGGATCAATCGTTGTGATCGCAGCCAAATAGAGAATCGTGTTCCAGCCGGTCTCTTTCCACAAGCCGCTTAATATAACCATGGGCCGGAACCACTCCGTGGAACCTAGAAAAAATACAGGATCACCGCCTGCTTTCTCGATGAACTGATTGACCAGCCCACCATCCAATGTCAGAAAAGACTGCAGGATGTAAGCGACTACAATCCATGAGAAAAAATGTGGCAAATAGCTGACCGATTGCACGAATCGCTTAAATACAGGCCGGGTTACCTCGTTAATCACCAGTGCCAGTAGAATCGGTGCCGGGAATCCGAAGATGAACTTAAGCACAGATATATATAACGTATTTTTGACGACAGTTAAAAACTGGGGATCTTGCAGGAAAGAAAAGTTGTCTAATCCCACCCATGTGCTGTTCCAGATCGAGGTGCCAATCTGAAAGTCGCGGAAGGCGACCTGAATCCCTGCCATCGGAATATAGCTGAACAGAAATAGCAACAGCACTCCCGGAAGAATCATTAAATATTGCCATCGGTACTTGTAGAACTTAGCGTACAATTTACATCCCTCCTTGATATTTCTATCATAAGGTGCAGCGGGAACCCTGCCTATATAACAGTGATTGGTTATCTATTGCTCTGATTGGTTCTTTAAAGCGCTTACTTTGTTAGACAAGCTCCGCGCGCACGCAAATAAACGCAGCCTTAAACGGCTGCGTTACATTTTTTATGACGAAAGCTAATTATTCGATTCAAATTATTATTGTTAATGTACGGCTTTTTGCCCTACCGGTTGTGAAGCCTTGGAATAGCGGTTCTCTGGCAATGGAATACCGAGATTTCCACGCAGGGTGCTACTTTCGTATTCAGTGCGGAACAGGCCCCGCTCTTGCAGAATCGGCACTACCCGATCCACGAATTCCTCCAGTCCATTAGGAACAGCAGCTGCGATCATAAATCCGTCTGCTCCTCCACCCTCAAACCAGGTTTGAATCTGATCAGCCACTTGCTCAGGTGTGCCAATAAAGCTGCTGCGCGGGGTAGCGGATTGTAAGGCGACCTGTCTTAGTGTTAAGCCTCTCTCCTTCGCGTCCTTTTTGATTTTATCCGTGCCGCTCTGAAAACTATTGCGCCCCAACTCGCCAAGCTCAGGGAACGGTTCATCCAGCGGATATTGCGAGAAATCATGATGCTCGAAGAATCTGCCCAAATAGTTCAGTGCATTCTCAATCGTCACGAGACCAGCAACCTCCTGATATTTACGCTCTGCTTCCTCTGATGTGTCGCCAATGATTGGTGCAATACCAGGAAAGATCAGCACCTCATTCGGATCCCGGCCAAATGAAGCTACCCGTGTCTTAACATCGCTATAGAATGCCTGGGCATCTTCTAGCGTTTCGTGGCCAGTGAAGATAGCATCCGCTTCCTTTGAGGCGTAATTTTTACCAACTTCTGAGGAACCTGCCTGAAACACGACTGGCTGCCCCTGCTTCGAACGAGCAATATTGAGCGGTCCTTTCACGGAGAAGAACTCTCCTTGATGGTCCAGGGTATGCATTTTTTGCGGATCAAAGAATACACCTGTTTCTTTGTCTCGAACAAACGCATCATCCTCCCAGGAATCCCATAATCCGCGGGTCACCTGCAAATATTCGGTAGCAATACGGTAACGCTTGCCATGGTCAGGATGCTCTGTTTTGCTGTAATTCGAGGCAGAGCCTTCCAGTGGTGAAGTCACCACATTCCAGCCGGCCCGGCCACCGCTGATTACATCCAGTGAGCCGAATTGACGCGCGACGGTAAACGGTTCACTGTAGGAGGTGGACAGGGTACCAACCAGACCGATGTTGGTGCTGACGGCGGCGAGTGCGCTAAGAATGGTCAGCGGTTCAAACCGGTTAAGGAAATGCGGAATGGACTTTTCATTAATGTACAAACCGTCTGCGATGAAGATCAGATCCAGCTTGCCTTCTTCTGCCTTCTGTACCCACGCCTTGTATAATTCAAAGTTTACACTTGCATCCGGCTTAGCATCAGGATGGCGCCACATCGACGTGCTGCCTCCTACTCCATGCAGCAGTGCGCCTAGCTTCAGTTGTTTTGGTTTGGTCATGTTCATTCCTCCTAAAAGTTTTGTGAGCATACGATTCCCAGGTTTTACTTCATGCAAAACTAACAATGAAAGTATTCATTGCACGAACGATGCATTGACTGCGCCCTGCTTGATTCGCTCAATCTGACCAAGATGTCTCTCTACATGTGCGGTGAAGCTATGGACGATATCGGAAATTTTAACGTTTTCACCCTTGAAGTTAACCCCGCTTTTCTCCCAATCCTCTGCGCTGAGCCGTTCAAACAATAGACTGTTATAATAAAGCAGGCTGCGGAACAACTCCAGACTATCGGAAGCACTACCACTATTGGCGTACTGGCCGCTGACCCAAGCGTCCTGATTGAAGACTGGCAGCTGCGCAGTTGTAGCAGCGAGAATATCACGTATACGGAACGAAACCACAATGCTGTGATCAGCTAGATGGGCTAAAACCTCAGTAATACTCCAACTCGTTGGTGCTGCCTTCCATTTCAGCTGTTCCTCTGATAACCCTGCGGTTGCATGCACCAGTTGGTTGTGCGTACTTAAAAAATTGCTAATTTGAACTTTGCTCATTAAATCCCCTCCAAAATAAGGCCTGCTTGCGAATGATCAGGTGTAAAACGTGATAACGCAAAAGGTTGAATGTTGTGGTTGGTAGCTCCACTTGTCGCCAAATCAGCAAGTATTTCACCTACAACACTAGAAAATTTAAAACCATGCCCTGAGAACCCTCCGGCTACCAGCACATTGGAGTGGAGCGGATGGCGGTCAATAATGAAATCTTCATCAGGCGTATACTCATATTTGCATACAGAGCCTTTAAGTAATCGGCCAGCTGCACCCGGCATGTAAGTCTCCAGTACTCTTCGGAGGTCTTGCTCATCGCTGGCTTCACTGCCAAAGGGAGCAAGTAGTGTGCCTGGTTTCCATTCCAGCCCCGTATCGTGCCGGCCGATCTTCAGACCGGCTCCAGCAATGCTGGGAAAGCCATAATAGCCACCTTCCTCAGCTCCTAGCGTGAAGCCAGGGAAGTTACCGGCTGCAAAAGCAGGTGAGCTCTCAAACCAGCCCACAACTTTGCGGATCGCCTTGATTGGCAAATGCACAAAAGGCGCTAACGCACCAAACCAGGCTCCGGCACTAAGGATAGCTGACGCTCCGTGATAATCGCCGTTTGTTGTATGAACTGTTACACTGCTTTCGCGGGCGGTGATGTTTACTACCGAAGTGTTCGTCAACAGTTCCGCACCCTGTCCAAGGGCAAGCTGGCGGTAGGCGGTGATACAGCGCTCGCTGTACAAATACCCGGCATCCGGTTCATACATTGCTGCGAATGTTTCCGGAATGTTCAATCCCGGCCAGCGCCGCCGGATCTCTCCGGCATCCAGTTGCTGGACCGGCACCTTCCGTATCTTTGCTTCCGCGAGACGACCGCTAAAGGAATACACTGCACTATCTGCGAGATTCAATACACCCGAGCGGACAAGCAGTTCTATTCCGCTCAACTGCTCAGCTTCTTTCCATAAACGATCTGCCCGCAGAGCCAAATCAATGTAGGCGGGATCACCACTGTAAGCATGCCGGATCAGCCGCGTTTCCCCGTGATGGCTTCCCTGTGTATGTGGAGGATCAAAGGCATCAATTAGCAGCGTCTTCACTCCGCGCCTCGCAAGATAGTAACCGGCACTCATGCCCATCGAGCCTGCGCCGACGATAATTACATCGTAACTGTTATGTTCAGCTATAATTCTGCACCTCCATCGGGACTGTACTGCACTAGGGATCGTACAGCTACATCCGCAAGGAAACGTGCTGCCACAGGGAGTGCGCGTTCATCCAGATTGAAGGCCGGATGATGCCATTCCTGGCTTCCTTCAGTACCTACAAAAACGAACAGTCCGGGTACCACGCGCTGATAGAAGGCGAAATCCTCTCCAGCCAGAGAAAGCTCTGGCTGAATCGCTCGGTAGCCAAGAGCATCGACCGATTCACCTCCAAGCGCTGCTAGGGAGGGATCGTTGATAACCGGAGGTGGCCCTTCTATCCAGCGAACGGTAGCTTCTGCTCCAAGAGCCGCTGCTACACCGACCGCCACTTCCTGAAACCGGTCCAGCACTTTGCTGCGCACCGTTTCATCAAAGGTGCGGATCGTCCCTTCAAGCACCGCTTTTTCGGGGATAATGTTCCATGAATTGCCGCTGTGAATCTGCGTCACACTGACCACCGCACTCTGCAGCGGGCTGACATTGCGACTTACAATGGACTGGAATGCCGTCACAATATGCGAAGCCGCTACAATCGGGTCTATGCCAGCTTCCGGAACGGCAGCATGAGAACTGCCACCCTGCACTTCTATCACAAACCCGTCAGCTGCTGCCATTAAAGGACCACCCTTAATACCGATGGTTCCGACTGGCAGGTCTGGCTTGTTATGCAGCCCGATCACTGCCCGGACGTCTTCTAGTGCCCCGCTAGCAATGATTCGTTGTGCACCCTGCGCCTTCTCCTCGGCTGGTTGGAATAACAGGCGCACCGTTCCCTGTAATTGCTGCTCTCGCTGTTTCAATTGATAGGCGGCACCAATCAAGGCAGCCGTATGGAAATCATGCCCGCAGGCATGCATTTTGCCGGGATATAATGAAGCAAAGGATACTCCGCTTTCCTCCTGGATTGGCAAGGCATCAATATCTGCGCGCAGTGCGATGACCGAACCGGGCTTTTTGCCGCCAATCTCTGCGATCACGCCGGTAGACAGACCGTATTCTACGATCCTGACTCCTGCCCGCTCCAGCAGGGAAATAATATATTCTGTTGTGCCATATTCTTCATTGGACAGTTCCGGGTGCCGGTGCAGATGACGGCGTATCCCGATTAATTCTTCTTCAAGCGCTTCCGCACTCAACTCTTTAGCTTTACTTGTCATTTACAGTCACCCTCCTTTACACGATTTCCTGTGTGATACCGAGCCCGCCCGCTTTATGCCTCTGCCGCCACTTCAGCGATTGCTTCGCTCAGTAGCTCAAAGGATCGGAGCCGTTTGTCAAAGGGCTGTACATTCGTCGTTATGATGAACTCCTCGACACCGGATGCCTCTGAAAGTTCCAACAACTGTTCACGGACAGATGATTTTGTTCCCTTGGTAATCTCCGGTTCCAGCTCTTCAATCGTGTAGGCTTCATTGCTCTGGCGGGCAAATTCCTCCGCCTGTTCCAAGGTCCCTACTGTCAGCTTCTTCCCGCTCGCCAGTTGAATCCGGATCAGCTTATGCGCACCTGCCAGTTCTTTCGCTCCCTCTTCAGTCTCAGCCACCACTAACGCTAAAGCGATAATGGCTTGCGGTTGTCTGCCCTGTGAAGAAGCGAAACCGCTGCGGTAAGCACGAATGGCATCCAGCGCTACCGCCTTATCGCTGTTAATAAACAGGGAGAATACGTAGGGTAACCCCAGTTCAGCGGCAATTTCCGCGCTGCTTACACTCGCGCCAAGGACATACAACTCAGGAGGAATACCAGGAAGGGGACCTGCCTTCAACCCTGCCAGCGGATGGTTTTCTTCGAGGCGGTTATGTACATACTTTTCCAGCTCGATGATTTTGTCCGTCAGGTCTGGGGTTTCAGCTTTTCCCTGCTGTAGTGCCTGTGTGCTACGTGGGAGTCCACCGGGAGCACGTCCCACACCGAGATCCACTCGTCCAGGAGCCAGTGTAGACAGCACATTGAAGTTCTCCGCTACCTTATACGGGCTGTAATGCTGGAGCATGATGCCACCGGAGCCAATGCGGATTCGCTCTGTTTTAGCCAGAAGATGTGAGATAAGTACTTCCGGGGAAGAGCCGGCTACCTGCTCGGAGTCATGATGCTCCGAAACCCAGAACCGGTGGAATCCAAGCTCTTCGGACAATTGTGCCAGCTTGATCGTATGCTGGAATGCTTCCTCCGGCGTTTCTCCCGGATAGATCGGACTTTGATCAAGTACGCTGATTGTAATAGCCATTGTTTTTCCTCCTATATGGAATAGTTAAATTCAGGTGTGATCCGCTTCAGGAACTGCTTCGTTCTTTCTTCGCGCGGATGGTTAAACAGCTCTGCCGGAGTCCCTTCTTCAACAATGACGCCTCCGTCCATAAAAACCACATGATTCGCCACATCGCGAGCAAAGCCCATTTCATGAGTCACCACAATCATTGTGATGCCTTCCTTGGCAATTTTACGGATGACGGCCAGCACCTCACCCACTAACTCTGGGTCCAACGCCGATGTGGGTTCGTCGAACAATATAACCTCCGGCTCGAGCGCCAAGGCACGGGCAATGCCAACCCGCTGCTGCTGGCCTCCGGACAGCTGACTTGGATAGGCGTCCAGCTTGCTGCCAAGACCAACCTTTTCAAGCAGGGCAATACTCCGATTTTTCGCTTCGTCCTTCGGAAGCTTTTTGACAATCAGCAGTCCCTCCATCACGTTCTCCAGCGCGGTTTTATGGCGGAATAAATTGTACTGCTGGAACACCATTGCCGTTTTTTGCCGGAGCAGATGAATCTCCTTTTTGCGGGGATGTTTGCAGTTCACTTTGAAATCGCCGATGGCGATCTCTCCGCTGCTTGGCTTCTCCAGATAATTCACACAGCGTAAAAGTGTCGTTTTGCCTGAGCCGCTGGGACCGAGAATGACGACAACTTCACCCTTCGTCACCGTTAAATCTATATTATTGAGCACCTGATTCCGACCAAATGACTTCGAAATTTGCGCAAGCTTGATCATGCTACTCCACCTCGATTGTACAGATTAATTCTTTTTTCAATCAGCGACGTCACGCGTTCGATTAGGAACGTAAGTCCCCAGAAAATCAGTGCTGCCGCCAGATAAGCCTCAAAAAACTTCCAGTTCGTTGAAGCTACAATTTGCGCCTTAGCATTGATATCCACCACCGAAACGGTAAAAGCAAGGGTAGATCCATGCAGCATACCAATTACCGAATTTGACAGATTAGGCAGACTCGCCGCCAGCGCCTGAGGAAAAACAATCCGCCGCAGTGCCTGGGGTGTGGTCATTCCGATAGAATGGGCAGCTTCCAGCTGACCGCGATCCACAGCAAGCAGACCGGAACGGACAACCTCGGACATATAGGCTCCCGCTGTAATCGAGAACGAAATATAGGCAAAACCGATCATCGGAATGGCTACCGACCTGAAGCTCCAGCCGAACTGCACTGCCAGACCATCGATTAACACGGGAAGTCCAAAATAGATAAGCAAAAGATGCGTCAGCATGGGTGTCCCGCGGATGAACGTAACATAACCGACAGCCAGCGGATACAGCAGCGGAATTCTGTATATCCGGATCAACGCTACAGCCACACCAATCACAAATCCAATGAGTACTGAGACAGCAGTAATAGATAAGGTCACAGGAATTGCACTTAAAATTTGCACCAGAGCAGTCCAGATAAAAGATGGGTCCAGCTTCATAATCCGCTACCTCCTTTACCCGGTCCAAGTTCAGCAATGATGCGGCGGTAGGACCAGCTTTTGTTGATTTTGAACGTTTTTTTCTCCGGTGTATTCCGTTTCTCATGCCGCAGCAGCCGGCGTTCTGCTATAAGCAGCAGTTTCTCGATTGTAAAGCTGATGACCAGATAGATTAGCGCAAGCGCGATATACGTTTCAATAAAGTGCTGAGTTAAGCTGCCTAGCGTCTGTGCTTTACCTGACATTTCCATCACCCCAAGAGTAAAGGCCAATGACGTATCTTTCAGTAGAGCAATCACCAGATTGGAGAATACCGGAACTGCGATTCCGAGCGCCTGCGGCAGCACGATTCGCGTAAAGGCTTGAAACCCCGTCATCCCTGTAGCATAAGCAGCCTCTACCTGCCCCTTATCCACCGCCATTACAGAAGCCCGGATCATTTCGGACATGTATGCCCCCGTATGCAGCCCGTAAGTAAGAATCACAAAAACAAGCACCGGAGTCCGGGTCATATCGACATGAACCAGCTTCATAATTTCGGGCAGACCATAATAAAACAAGAAGAGCTGGATAAGAATCGGAGTTCCCCGAAAAAAAGAAATATAGATTTCGGAGATGGTTTTTAACACAGGCACTTTATAAAGTCTTGGCAGAGCTACGAGAAAGCCGACAAGAATTCCTGTCAGTAGAGAACAGGCGACAATCAGAAGCGTGGTGCTTAAAGTCCCTAGTAACTTAGGCAAAAACGAAAATACAAAGCTGATATCAAACTGTGCGCCCATATATTCCCCCCCCTTCCCGTGCTCACCGGCTCAATCATTTCACCGAATCCGCTGTAACATCCGCACCCAACCATTCCGTACTAAGCTTGCCTAGTGTGCCGTCTGTCTTCAGCTCTTTAATCGCACTGTCAATCGCATCTGACAGATTTTGTGAATCGGCATCATCCTTACGGAAAACATAGAGAATGTCCGCGGAGGATAGCTCGTCGCCCGTTGCTTTTAGCTGACTCTGCGGATCAATGATCGGCAGGACAAAATCTGCAGCCAGCGTAGCGTCCACACGCCCAGTACTAATCTGTGCGACGGTATCATTCGCTGCACCATTCTGATACACGATATCAATCGCATTGTCATTCTCTTTATTGTAGTTCTCGAGTATTTGTGCTTGTGCACTCGTTGCACCTACAAGCACCTTTTTCCCTTTGAGATCATCAAGCGATTGGATTGAATTATTATCCTTTGCCACTACAATGCGGTTTCTCCAGTGGGCATAGGCTTCTTTGTTAAAAGAGTATTTCAGCTCCCGTTCCGGATTTTTCTCCATGACATGGGCGACCAAATCGATTTTTTTGGTTTCCAGGCTCAGCAGCAGATTGCTGAAATCCATGGTTTGAAATTCGAATTCATATTCTGGCAGCTGCTTATCGATTTCTTTGAGCAGTTCCACATCAAATCCGGTGAGTTTGCCGTTCTCATCTATGAAGCAGACTTTCGGAAAAGCAGTACCCGTGCCCACAATGATCTTAGTTACCTTTGCCGAATCCTTTGCCGGTGCCGCAGCTTCTGCTGCATTTCCATTCTGATTGCTGCTAGCGCTGTTACTGTTGTTTCCGCAGCCGGCAATCGCCAGTGTCAATACCGATGCAAATACTAGTAAAATGGACTTTTTCATTGTTTTATCCCCTTTGTATGAACTGTGGTTTGTCTGTAAGTGTTTTTTTCATCAGATACATAATGCCGTCACCGTTCTGCTGATCCAGTTCTAAAAACCGTTCGTACCCCCGGCGTTCATACATTTGAACCAACCACGGATGTTTCTTCGCCGTTGCCAGCGTGACTGCAGCCGAACCTAACTGACCAGCAATAATGTTCTCTTCCACCCAATCCAAAAGTTTTCCACCATAACCTCTGTTACTGTAATCTGGATGGGCAGCAAACCATTTGATAAAAGGCAATGGGCTAATCTTCTTAATCTCTTCTTCTTTTGAATGGGTTATGGTCGCAACTATCGTTCTGTCAACTTCAAGCACATAACACTCATTCGTAGCTATATTGTCTTCAATAAGCGCCAAGTCGGCTGTGGCCGCCGGCCAATGCAGTCCGAGTTCACGAATCAGCTGATAGGCACGATATGTAACATCTAGCAATTGCTCCGCATCCTTCAGTTCTGCCAGCCTGTATACCTCACTCATCACATGCCCTCCAGCCTTTCGAAAATTAACTTTATAATCCCTATCGAAATAGTCGTGATTATATGCAATTAACTTTATCACTGCATGTGTCCATGCGCTAATAGAGTTTTTTAATACATCTATACAATTAGTCGATCTCCCACTTTACCAATCCCCAGTTCTAGCAGGGTTTTGATGAATTCTGCGTTCTCTCCATTTAGCGAAATCAGGCTGGTTCGTAAGGAGATGCCTTCCGTCTCCGCAATATCCACCCGGATCAGCGACCCAACCGCCACTTCCTCCTGCACACTGAGGGCGGGAAGGAAACAGATGCCTGCTTTTTTCAATACCAGCTTTTTGGCTGTCTCCAGGTTATCTACCTGATATTCAATCTTCGGTGGCTGTTCCATACTCTCAAATACACGATGCAGCCGCATCCAATCCAAAGATCCGCATTCAAAAAAAACCAACGTCTCCTGGCGGATATCCTCCAGTGAAGCCCGCTGTGCTTCAGCAAAGCGGTGTCCCTCATGTACATACAGTGAGATGGGGTCCTCGCAGAATGGAAAGGTTTGAATTGCCGGATTTACGACCTTACGAATAAAAGCCAAATCAAGCTCCTTCGATTTTAACTTTTCAGTCAATACTTCCGTAGAAGCTGTCATCAGCTTGATTGTGATATGAGGATATCTGCGCTTTAAATGAAGCATCAGATGGGGCATTAAATAATTGGAAACCGAGACCGTACTGCCGATTCTCAGTTCATTTGGAATGTGCCCCTTAGCCTGAACCTGATATTTTCCGTTCTGATAAATCTGGAGAATCTGCTGGGCATAGGGTAGAAACTGTTTACCTTTATCCGTCAGGTTAATCTGCTTCCCCAACCGATCAAACACTTTGCAATCCAGTTCCCTTTCTAGCGATTGAATCCGGGCCGTTACTGTCGGCTGTGAGATATATAGGACTTCGGCCGCTTTATTGAAGCTTCCATAATGATTGATGTAGACAAAGGCCTCAATATTTTCAATGTTCATCCCTAATCCCCCTATGCTTTTATTAATTTTACTATTCCGATGAAAAAACAATGAATTATAGCGATGCTTTCCTATAGATTTTGTTTATATCTTAGTCATCACCCTATTTTTTGTCAACAATTAATTCCATGTAAATCAATCGGATTTTGAATCAAACGTTATGTTTATTTCATATAGAACTTTTCTATTCCTATATCAGAATTATAAAACACCTCTTATTCCACTGGGAATTATCATATATAATAATTTCATTCGAATGAACATTACATTTGTCTGAAAGGGGATAGCGAAAACATGTCACAAAAGATCATTATCCGTGAAGCTGAGAATAAAGATCGTAATGCTATCGCCAAAGTGCTGTTAGATGCATACCACCAATATTCGGAGATCATGCCTGAGCCGTTGTGGCTGGAGTATCGGAAATCGCTTCTTGATTCCGTTCATGGTGATACCCCGCTCGTACGGATCATCGCTGAAATCGACAAGAAAATCGTTGGTAGCGCACTCTTGTTCAGCTCCTCGGAAACGGCTTACGGGAAACCGGAGCTAGGGATTCACTCCCCTATCCTACGTCTGCTAGCCGTATCTCCATCCGCTCGTGGTCTTGGCGTTGCAACCCTTCTGATTCGCGATGCTGCACGGAGATCACTACAGTTGGGTGCCACCACCTTGAACCTGCACACCTCGGAAATGATGTCTTCAGCCATCAAACTGTACCAGCGCTTAGGCTTTAATCGTGCGTATGAGACCGATCTTATGAACGGTGACACTCTAGTACAAGGCTTCCGGCTAGACCTGCTGTCCTCCGTCCGTTCTACAGCGGGACAAATATAGAATTCGAGAATTCTTAAATATTTGTCTTTTAAATATAAAAAGAAGCCTCGGAAAGCTTCCCCAATGATCTTGTGTGATCGTTACGGTGAACTCCCGAGGCTTATTTATTTTTCTTTTTTATAAGTGATTTCTTTAAAACTCACAGTGATTTTTCCCGTATTATCGGCATCGCCCATTCGAAGATCTGTAGTAACGGTAGCACGGGAAGGGATGGACGAAAAGCTTGCCCCCTTCTGCTTCTTTTTTACATCATAGAGATAATAAGAAACATCCTTAACATTAAGCCCTACATTATCCTTGTGTATAAGTTCTACAGTATAGGATTTTATCACGGCTACATTAGCGTCCATCCACCCCACAACTTCAATAGCTGTATCTTCATGGTTGCCTTCAGTCTTAATGGAGCCGATGGAAAGACCATCCTGATTATAAAAATTAATTTTTTGTGCAGCTATTTTCAGATAATCGATATCGATGTCAAGAATTCGGTTTTCGTTGACTTCTGCTGTATCCATCCAGGCAATCGTGCCCGCCGGGTTCCACTTTATTTTCTCAGAAGGCACATATTGCTCTAGTGGTAACGGAACAGTACGAAGAGAAACTCCTTTATTATCGTAAAAGGTTAATTCGCCGCTCTCATCATCATGTACAAATCTTTTAAAAGTTGGTGAGAGGAACAGGGATGGCGCCCCGGTCGTCGAATGTGGGATTACGCGATATTTCAGAAGATGGACATCGTCCTTTCCTGTTTTCAGATCAAAGATCCATACATTGCCGAGATAACTCTGCATAAACAATTTTTGCTCATCAGCTTTCCATTGAAATTTATAAATGTAATCATAATCATCAGAAAGCGGCCAGAAGTTTTCCCGAAGTCGTTCAATCTTTCCTGTAAGAACATTATATGAGGACAAATGATATTGCCCAGCTTTTTTCGTCACATCCGATTCCAGAAATAATAGATGATCCTCATCCAGCGGGATTAGCATATTATAGTTGCTCATAAAAGCATTATTCCATCGATTATTGGAATCGTTGAGCTCGTCGCTCCATTTCACCTTTACCTCATCCGAAGCAGGATCATGGGCTAACAAAGCGTTGACAGCATTATGGTCGCCATAGAAAAGATGAATGGTATGATAAGCGATTCCTTGCAGTTCAACTACTTCTCCACCGTTTAATAGATAGTTATTTTCGGATAGGCCAATCGGTTTGGCCACCAGATCTCCAATAGAGTTCCGTTCTGTATTAAACTCCAAACCATTAAATTTTGCTTCCGAGAACAGAATCTTTTTTAACTTGGCAGTTGATTCGTTAGTAAGTGTGTAGCCTGTATCCGTTTTGTTCACATTCATTAACATGCCTTGCTCGCTTGTCTCGTTAATCCATAAATGAAAGGCATATTTATTATTATCTGAAATTAGAACGATATCGTAGTTAGGCGTTGCGGTATTTAAATTTCCTGGTATTTGTTCAGCGGTACGGATGGCTCGGACGAAAGTATCTATGGTTTCATGATCTGTATATTCATCCTTTATGTTTGCATTCACTGAACCATGTGCTAGAGCGTTTGCTAATGTGATTCGCTTGATGGTCTCATCTATCTTTAGATTATCGGATTCTACATGCTGATCATTTGATTGAAATAAGTTAAGCAAAGCAGCCTTATCCGTTTCAGATAACTTGTAATGCCCATTTACTCCTGATTTGGTGAAAAGACCATTATTATTGCCCATAATCCAGAATGAGAATTTTTCGTTTTCTTTATTCTTCAATTCAACAATAGCCTCATAATCAGGTGCTGCAATATCAAGCTTCGCGTTGTCATACTCAGCAGTATGTATAGCTTTATTGAAACGTTCTATTAGCTTTTGGTCCGTTATGGTTATTAATCCGCCGCTATCATTATGGATTGTAATGGAGTCCACAGAACTCAGATCGATTAGCGTTTGATTCCCTTTATCTTTATTCCCTGTATTGGTACATCCAACAAAGATTATTGAAATAACTGCTAAAAGGGCTAGTAGATTTAACTTTTTCATATAGGCTCTCCCTTCTTATTCTCTCTTCTTTGACGCCGGATAGAGGATAAAGTTGCAAAAAATGAGATTTTACACCTATTTAAAAAGATCTAATTAAGCCAAATCTAGCCTGTAACCATTGGATCTGATTCTTGGCCTGAACAAAAGTACAGTGTTTATAGCGATAAAAAAAGCCACCGCACAGGCCTGTTCTCCTGTAAGGCAGCTTCTTCTTTATCTCAATATATCTCTTACAGCACCCGTCAGTACACCAACAACTTCTTGCTCGGAGGCCAGCGGAGAATCTCCTTCTACTGTGTGGGCTAGCATACCGGCCGTGGCCGCAAAGGCTACAGAATGCTGAGGATCAAAACCTTCCAGCTCACCATGAATTATACCACTGGCATATGCATCTCCAGCCCCGACTCTATCAAGCACCGGAAAGGTTAAGGTCTCGGAATAAGCGAAGCAACCGGCTTTGAAGATATAACCGCGCAACGAGTGGTGGTTATCATCATGGATGGACCGATGCGTTCCTGCTACCGTACTTAGACTGTAGCGTGAAGCTACTGTGGGAATCAGCTCCTGAAGTTGTTCTTCTCTTGAAGTTCCTTCGGGCTTCATACCAAGGATTAGCATTGCGTCTTTTTCATTCATCAGCACGATGTCGGCCAAATGCAGCATGTCTTCGTAATGGGAGCGCGCCAGCTCATAGCCTCTCTCCCCCCAGAGCGATGGGCGGTAATTGCAGTCAAAAACGACTAGGCCACCGTGTTGCTTAACCGTTTCCGCATATGTTTTCATCGCTTTTCGCACATCGTCGTTCATTGCCAGTGTTATCCCGCAGAAATGAACAGCATCCGCGAGGTCTGCCAGCTCTGCGAATGGATAAGTACCCGGAGGAGCAGTATTGAAGCTGCTCTCCGGGCGACCGGAATAAGTCACTCGGGAGGGGCGAGCCCCGAATCCGTTTTCAAGAAAGTACATCCCTATACTTGAGCCCCCACGCTGGATATGCTCCGGCTGGATGCCCAGTCGCCGAAGATAGGCTGTTGCTGCGTCACCAATAGGATTCGCAGGCAGTCTGGACACCAAAGTCCCCCGATGTCCGTATCGGGATAATGCGGACAGTACATTGACTCCGGTGCCGGAGAACGAATACTTCAGCAGGTTACCCTGAGATAACAGTTCAAAGCCCGGTACCTGTAGCCGCATCATTATTTCACCAAAAGCGGCGATATGTTTAGGCATATTGATCCGCCAGCTTTTTCATCGTCCGATACAGCTGTTGTATATCCGCCACTCTCGTTGCTCCGCTCTGCGGATCGATGATCGATGTATAGACATGGGGAATCACCTGCGGCACTCCTGCTTCCAATATAATGGACAAGATCTCTTCAAAGTTGTCCAGATCGATACCGCCGGTCGGCTCCAGCGCAAAACCCTCTTCCGCACAGGCTTTGGCCACAGCGATTAGCTCCGCTTTACGGCTCAGCCCCTGCATCGGAAAATACTTTAAAGCATTTCCGCCCATATCCCGAACCAATGCAATGGCTGCATTTACGGGAATTACAGCGGGTACAGATTGTGCCGCACTGGCCGGGCCGGTGGAGATATTCACAAAACCAGGTTGTCCCGTTGGTGCGATCATGCTGTTAATCCAACTATCTTTCGCTCCAAGGTTAGCACGGGTCGCACCAACTGCTGGGAATACCTGATTAATGTGGTTGCCAGCATAGGATTTGACAATCTCTGCAACAACAGCAGCTTGCCGATTATCACCCGCACCTAGTCCTATTGATACCGCACCGTCAATTTCCCGCCCATATGCCTCCATCGCTTGCACAGCTTCTTCTACCGTTGCATAGTCTTTGGACAATACACCGACCAGTACATAACCTTCGGCAGCAGCAAATACCTCTTTGGCATTTTCTATATCCTTAGCCAATACGTTTAAGGCCACCCGACCTTTATAGAACCGCTTGTTAATTTCAGACATTGCTTGCCCCTCCTGTCAATTCCCTTATCCTCGCTGTAATCATTTCTATGTCATCACCCATTAGCGGACGCGGGTCAATATCAAAATAACCTTGCCTTACCCCATAGTCTCTAGTGTAAATAGCCACTTCACCTTGTTGAAGCTGCTGGGATAGCTCAAGTGCTGTTATTGCGCACTGATTCGGGTCCACATGGATGCGTCCACGGTAAATCGCCCGGCCTGCTTCATCCTGCACGATAGTTACCCGAATTCCGGGAAGCCCGTCGAGCGGCATCAGCAATTGGAGCGTAGCTTTTTCCTTTTCGCTTGTATCCTGTTTGTGAGCATATTCATCCAACGCTTGCATCAGGCCGAAGGATGTTTCCTTACCAACCTTCATGCTGCGTCCAATGCCGTGAAGCTGCACTTTCAGCCATTCAATATAAATACGTTTTCCCGCCACAAGTCCGGATGTTGGACCTTCTATGGCTTTGGAGCCACTATAAATGACCAGATCGGATATTTGCACGTATTTCTGCAGATCCTCTTCCGCTGCAGCATCTACAATAAGCGGGACGTTATGAGTTTGGGCCACAGCCCAAGCTTCCTCTACAGAGATCATATTCTTCTGAACGGCATGATGAGATTTGACATACAAGATAGCCGCAGTCTGATCCGAGATCGCAGCAGCCAAATGCTCCGCCCGTCCTTCATTGGCATAACCTGCTTCCACTACTTTACCGCCGCCGAGATAAACCATGGTTTCCACTGGTGCACCGTATTGTACGTTATGACCTTTTAGCATTACAATTTCATTTCTAAAAATGCTATCCTGATGGAGCCGTAGACTTGTACGAATATTACCGCGGGTTACCAGCGCCGCCACGGATAAAGCAATTCCACTGGAAGCCGAGTTCACGATCACCGCTGCTTCAGAACCTGTATGACGTGCAACATAATCCCCCGCTTTATCCACCAAATCGGCGATTTCCACATAACTCTGTCCGCCTTGACGCATAGCTTCCATCACCGTATCGGTCGGTGCCGATACCCCGAGGATGCTCATCCGGCCGCTTGCATTAATAACTCTTTTCAGGCCGTATTTCGCATTCCATGTATTTGTCACCTATGATCACTCCTATTGCTTGAATGGTTTGCTGCGCTACCCGGCTTTCCCCCTCAGAATCTACCAGCTCAATCTTCTCATCCGTCACACGAAAAAGGGTCAGATTCGCCTTGTTGTTGATCCGAATCTCCCCAAGTTCCGGGCGTCCCAGCCACTGAGCTGCTCTACTCGTCACCCGTGCAATTGTATCTTCAAGGGAATATCCCAGTGCAAGGAATTTGTTCAACAGATTCGCCATGGAGTAGACGGGACCATTCATACGGTTGCCTCTGTATATGTCTGTGCTGATCGTATCCGGATCAATACCGTTTTGTTTGGCCGCCTCGGCCACAGCGAACGAGAAGCTAGCCGTACCATGTCCCACATCCAAGTGAACTCCACGCTCAATAGCATCTCTCAGCACCTGGAGCGGTAGATTCTCCTTATCGAACAAATTGTTGCTTTTGCCATTTAGATAATGGGTTATCACGTCGTTGCGTTGAAGTAGCGGTAAAACCTCACGGATATCCGGCGGTGCGGAGCCTATATGTACCATCAGTGGCAGCCCGGTCTTTTCCGAAAGCTCCAGTGCATGTTGAAGCGGTTGAATGCCATTGTCACCCACTACGCTTTTGCTGATTCTGGCCTTCAAGCCTACGATAAATTCAGGATAAGCAACTACCGCCTGAAGCACCTTTTCATGATCAATCCACTCTAATTGGGACAACTCGTCAATTCGCATCAGGCCAATCTTTGAAATGTTAAGAAAAGCAAGCAGTTGCGTTGCTGACTTTTTCCCCGCCTCTGCCAGCTCACCAATACGCTCCGCTCCGCAGCTACCTGCGTCCACGAGCGTAGTCACACCACATTTGATTCCGATTTCATCGATCTCGTCTCCATACGGATTCAATTCTGCAAACGCATGTACATGCAAGTCTACCCAGCCGCTAGAGACATGCGCCCCATTGGCTTCCACGACCTTGAAACCATGGTCTTCGGCGGTGCCACCGGGAACAATCTGGACTACGTTGCCATCAGCTATGACAATGTCCACTTCCGCTCCATTCAGGACTTTCGCCCGGCGGAGGAGCAAACGTTCTGCTGTCATCGTCACACCTTCTTTCCAAATTCAGAACATTACCGTCCTAGGTCTTTCCCGCACACTCTATAACACAAACAGTCCCAATGGATGTAGGATCTTTTTTCACAGGGACTGTTTGGATGAACTATTTATTCTTTATCACTACCGTGTTCAGACCCGAAAACCCTTTAAAAAATTCACAGCCTGGCGGATATCTTCCTCCGGATTAGTGCCAACTTCCCGTTCTATGGTCAGGAATCCTGTATAACCGATGTCGTTCAGTGCTTGCAGATAGTTGTTCCAATCAACAGAACCCGCTCCGAGCGGAACTTCACGGAATGCCGAGCCGGTCTCGGCCATTTCAGCGATTTTCTCATGGTCTAATGCTGGTGCTTCATAACCATATTGACCGTAAACATCGCGTGGATCGATATCGGCAAGCTTGAGACCATCTTTAGCATGGGTGTGTACAATGTAGTCTTTTAGAGTATGAACACCTTGCACCGGATCATCACCAGTCACCATGACCATATTGGCCGGATCAAAATTAACGGAAACCCCTCTGGAACCCAGACCGTCGAGGAACGTCTTCAGACGTGCTGCGGGTTCTGGCCCAGTCTCAATCGCAAAATAAGAATTCATCTCATGTGCATATCTGCTAAGTTCCTCACACGCAATGTGCATGGTTTCATAGATTTTACTGGCTGGATTAGAGGGAACAATACCGATATGTGTAGTTACGATATCTGTACCTAGCTCCTTGGCCAGCTCCATAATGCGCTTGGACTTTTCAATTTTGGCACGGTTCTGGGCAGGGTCCTGAAAGCCATGTCCGCCTAAATCTCCAACGAGGGCAGAGATTTCTAAACCCAGCGATGCAATGTAATCCTTCCATTCACGGCGTGCTGACTGAGAGAGAGTAGCGGGATCAAATTCGCCTTGTACCGCATAAATCTGAACTCCATCTGCCCCAGCTTCTTTTGCCTTGCGCAATCCCTCTTTCACTCCAACCTGAAAGCTGTCTACGATAACACCGATTTTATTAGTAATAATTGGTTTAACCATGGCATAATCCTCCAGTATAATGAATTAGATTTGGTTCCAAACCCGCTTGATATATTCCAGCCCCAGTCTTGTTCCCTTACGGCACTCTTCCATTCCCTCAAATTCTACAGAGATATATCCATCGTAACCGCTTTCCTTAACGATTCGAATTACACTCGGCATATCGATGTCTCCTTGACCAACGATGGCACCTCTCAACCAGTTTCCACCGGAGGATTGGAACCAACCTTCGCCAGGCTGGCGGTCTTGCGGACGAATATAGAAATCTTTGAAATGCACCATTGAAGCAAGCTTGATGTTGTTAGGTACAGCTATTAGCGGGTTCTCATCTGCGCACAGGAAGTTCCCAATGTCGAGTGTTGTACGGAAGTTGTCTCTACCCACCGCATGAACCAGCGCCTGTACACGATCGCTGTGCTGAATAAAGTATCCATGATTCTCCACACTGGTCGTAATGCCTAAACCTGCGGCATAATCGGCAATTTCTCGGCAGGCTTCAGCCAAACGTGGAAGCTCTTCCAAAAAATGCTTGATGGATAGATCGTTTGAGGAGGCTACATCATGCCGCATCCGCTGAATGCCTAATGCCGCGCACACGTCTACTTCCCGCTTTACCCGCTCGACTTCCCGCTGCATTTCCGCTGTCTCCAGCCCGGCAAAGTTCGCCCCGATAGCATAATTGGATAACTCTAGTCCACGACCCGCTGCTGTTCGTACAATCTGATCTATTAGCTCAGGATTTTCAACCAGATTAATACCTAAGGGAACAATCTCCGCATGTTCTGCGCCCAGATCGGCGATCGTCTCAATGACACCTTCAAGCGTGAGCTCACCCGTCGAAAAAGCTGAATGCAGACTGTAAGTGCTGATTCCTAACTTCATAGTTTCACCTCTTCACCTTTGGCTGCGGATTCATAGATCGCGCCGAGTATCTTCATAATTGTAACGCCGTCTTGCACAGGACTAATCGGTGTAGAGCCGGTACTGATGTTGCTCGCAAAATGATTAATTTCATTCTGGAATGCACTGTTGAACTCAAACCCCTTATTATCGGTCTGCGGATAGGTATTGACGATCGTATCCGCCTGTTCTTTAACAAGGACTATCTCAGGATCAATTTCAAAACCACCCTTGTCACCGTACAGGCGTACTGAACGCTCGTCTTCTTTGGCATGCAGTGTAAAGCTGACATCGACCATCAGCGAAGCTCCATTCTCAAAGCGAATCAGTGCATTTGCTAAATCTTCCACCGTATTGTTCGCTGCGTCGTAATCGGCGGCTTTATAGAATGAGAGATTCTTAATATTAGAACGATTGCCGAGCTTCCGGTAGGTGTTAGCACTTACCGATACTGGATTCGGACGGCCCATCAAATACCAGCATAGATCAATCACATGGACACCAATATCGATCAGCGGTCCGCCGCCGGAGCGTTCAATATCACTGAACCAGCCGCCGGGATTGCCTAGTCTCCGGAACGTCGTTGCTTTTGCATAATAGATTTCGCCGAATTCTCCTTGTTCCACCAACGTCTGAAGGAGCTGGGCATTGGAGTCATAACGTCGTACAAAGCCTACTTGCAAAATCTTGCCGCTCTTTTCCACTGCTTGCTGTACCTGAAGCGCTTCTTCAACCGTACGGCAAAGCGGCTTTTCCACAAGCACATGCTTGCCTGCCTCAAGCGCCGCGATGCTGATCTCGGCATGAGAGTTGTTCCATGTGCAGATGCTTACTGCATCTATTTCGGAATTGGCCAGTAATTCACGGTAATCCGTGTATACTTTCTCGACGTTATATTCTGTAGCCACTTCGCGTGCACGTTCTTCATTCAGATCACATACCGCATATATGGTTGTCTGCGGATTATTCCGATAAGCACTTAAGTGCATGCCGGAGATAGAGCCCGTTCCTATTACGCCAATTTTGATCTTATCCATTAACACTCGCTCCTTTATTTTGCATAGGTTATGATTCGTATTATAATGATTTCAACCCTAAACACCATGCAGAGCCTTGCGGTTTCATTTGTACAATTGTGCTATAGGAGGTGCAGTCTATAAATGTTGGACTATGATAAACATCTACAGGAACCCATGGACATGCCGGATCCCGAGTTTCCGATTAAAGTACATACCCAGCGTTTCAACCAAGAAGGAGTTATGTTGTTCCCACATCATTGGCATGAGCATCTTGAGTTTATATTTATTGAAAGTGGTGAGGCTGTTTTCGAGTGCGGACGAACACCGATCAACGTTCGGGCTGGCGATTTAGTTGCTGTGAACAGCAACGAGCTGCATTATGGGGTAAGCGCTTCTTCTGATTTATTGTATTATGCGATTATTGCAGATACTTCTTTGCTGCATAGTGCGGTAAGCGACGCTGCCGAAACCAAGTTCATCGCCCCGATTCAGCGGAACCAGCTGCTGTTACGTAACCATATCCGGGGGGATCAGCATATTACTGACTGTGCTTTGGCGATTATTCGGGAACTGGAACGTCGCGAATTTGGTTACGAGCTGGCCGTCAAGTCCGAGCTATACCGCCTGTTAACGCTGTTGTTGCGCAGACATATCGTCACCGTACTCTCACAAGCTGAGCAAGAGAGGCGTATTCAGACCGTTGAACGCTTCGCACCTGTTTTGCGTTATATCGATACCCATTACCAGGAACCGATTCAAGTTGACGAACTTGCGGCGCTAACGGGGCTAAGCCGCTTCCATTTCAGCCGTCTCTTTAAAGAACTAACTGGGCATACGATATCGGAATATGTAAATGCTGTCCGTTTAGACCGTGCAGATTATTTGCTCCGCCATACCCAGCTAACGATTTCTGAAATCGCTGCCACTACTGGCTTCAGCGATATCTACTATTTCAGCCGCACCTTCAAAAAGCATAAAAAAGTAACCCCTAGCAGTGTGAGGGGATTCTAGTTAGAGTGAACAAAGGACTGCCTCTTGGCAGTCCTTTGTTAGTGTATGCAACGTTCCTCTAGTTAAATTATTATTGCCATACAAGCTGTCCCTTTCTTATTTTTGCTGCATAGATGATTTGGCCTGTATGATAATGGACTTCTCTCACCATCGCTATCATGAGATTAAGAGCAGTGGTCTCGTTATTTACTTGGCTATATGTTAGTGGTGGCAAATTAAGAAAGGGTTGTGACATCAATAACTCCGGGTTAGATTGGAGCCGTTCAAGATATTGGATAATAATATCAAAAGCATCCCTGGTCATGGTTATAGCTTGCTCTTTTGTCATTTCTAGACCTCTTTCAAACTCCCTCTCTCTATCTCTTGTATCAGGAATATCTAAAAGAATGGTTTCAATTCGTGAGTGTACTGCCCCGCTAATATGAGCAACCAAATTTGCAATACTGTTACTTTCCACGGTTGGGGACCATGTAATATCCTCTTGGGTACATTGCTCGATTGCTTGGAGCGTCCATTTTTTTTCCGATCTAAATTTAACCAACATACTTTCAATTAACTCAATGGCGATATCCATTGCTAACCTCCTATTGATATAACCTATGTAAATTTTACCAAACTCATCTCTACTGTCAAATGAAATCCAGTACCAATGCTATTTTTATGCCACAATGATTTGTTACATTCTTATCCGAGCTCCTGAGTAGAGTTAATTGATAACGTTTGTTGGCCTTAAAAGAAGGAGTTGGTATATGACACTGGATCATTCAGATTAGTACAAAAGAGACTGATGAGATTATCTACTATTTTTAGAAAAAGGAGATTCGAAATGAAACTTAAAAAATGGATTGCCCCTATCCTCACATGTTCTCTGATGAGCCTCTCTTTCGCTACAGGATCTGCAAGTGCAGCAACTAACAGCGAGTATAGCTTGAAATTCAATGCGACTAACTATACTACTAAGACCATAACGGTGGATGGTCAATCCGTCACTTATCGGGCATATGAGAATATCGTTTATGTAAAGAACCCTGTAGATATTAATTATGAAACTATGAACGTCTATGTCCCTGAGGAATACTTCCAGGGTAAGTCGATCGGTAGTTACACCGCCGATACCGCACCTATCTTCTTCCCAAACCAGGTTGGCGGGTATATGCCTGCTCAGCCAGGTAGTACTGAAACAGGTAAAGGAATGGGTATGGGGGCAGGTCCACAGAACGGCGCTCCGAAAACAGACAAGGAATCCGCAGCAGCCCCAGGCGCCGATACAGGAACGGAATTGAATAAACCCGCTGCGGGTAAAGACGAAAACGCAGGAACACCTTCATCTGAATCTCCCAGTGCTATCGCAGTTGCCCTGTCCAAAGGTTATGTGGTCGCATCTCCAGGCGCTCGCGGTAGAACTACAAAGGACGAAAAAGGTGTTTACACTGGTAAGGCACCCGCAGCTATCGTAGATCTGAAGGCGGCTGTCCGCTACCTTCGCTTTAACGACGACATTATGCCTGGTGACGCCGAGAAGATCATCTCTAACGGCACAAGTGCTGGCGGCGCGCTCTCCGCATTACTGGGTGCTACCGGCAACAATGCGGAATATGAGCCTTATTTGGAAGCGATCGGAGCAGCTGATGAGCGTGACGACGTTTTTGCCGTTTCGGCCTACACGCCGATTACGAATCTAGATAACGCAGATGCAGCTTATGAGTGGCAATTCAACGGAATTAACACTTATGAAAAACTTGATTTCTCCGGAAATACGGATTTTAACATGGAAAGAACGTTGGTAGAAGGAACATTGACGGAGGATCAGATTCAGGTATCTAACGAACTGGAAGCTATGTTCCCTGAATACGTCAATAGTCTAGGACTTACGAATACTGACGGAACAGCTTTGAAGATGGATGCGGACGGCAATGGCACCTTTAAAGATTACATCAAAGCTTTTGTGATCGCTTCAGCGCAAAAAGCGTTAAAATCGGGTACAGATCTGTCCGACAAAACCTGGATCACCATTGAAAATGGCACTGTTACGGATATCGACTATGATCAATATCTTGCATACTTGGGCAGAATGAAACTGCCTGGAGCCTTTGACGGTTTAGACCTGAGCAATGGTGAAAACGATCTATTCGGCACAGCGAATGTCGCTGCACAGCATTTTACTCAGTTCGGTTTGGAGCATGATACAGCGGGGGGAACACTTGCTGACCAGAATCTAGTGAAAATGATGAATCCAATGAACTATATCAGCACTGAGGGAACAACCACTACAAATAATTGGCGGATTCGGATGGGAACCAAGGATAGTGATACTTCCCTCGCTGTTTCTACTATATTGGCAACAGAGCTTGAGAACAAAGGTTCAAACGTTGACTTTGCAATGGCTTGGGATATTCCACACAGCGGAGATTACGATCTGGATGAGCTTTTTGCTTGGGCGGACAAGGTTAGTGCTACTTCGCCAAAAGCATCCGCAGCTGCCATTCCTTCCAAATCATCATTGTTGGTGAATGGTAACAAGATATCTGTTAACGCGTACAATATCGACGGCAGCAACTATTTTAAATTACGGGACATTGCTATGGTTGTAAACAACACTACACAACAGTTTGAAGTGACATCGGATGAAAATACAAATACTTTAAACATTACATCTGACAAAACGTACACTCCGACGGGCATTGAACTTTCAGCATCTGTAAATACTAGTTCAAAGACCGGTGTTATGACAGCCACTAAGATAACTTTGAACGGACAAGAGATTTCAGTAACGGGCTATAATATCGGCGGTAGTGAGTATTTTAAGCTGAGGGATGTTGCAAAATCACTTGATTTTAATTTGGAATGGGATGCTGGAACGCACACCATAAGTATAGATACTTCTAACATCTATAAGGACAGCAATAAATAATAGAACAGTAACTTATTCTGGTTACAAGAGGCCGATCCTTCAATCGGTCTCTTTCCATTCCATGTAGAATGCGATTATTTCCCTCACGGACATGCAGTCTTCCTTGCTCCTTTTAGACAATTTACATACAATAAGGTCCAAGATATCGGAATAAGGGTGGTAGCTATGCAGGGTAAAGTGAACATACTAATTTGTGATGACAATATAGCTGTACATGAGAGCATATCTGCTTATTTACAGGCGGAAAATATGGAATATGAATCCGTATACAATGGTGAGGAAGTTCTTTACAAATTGGAAGATCAGCATTTTGATCTCTTAATTCTAGATATTATGCTGCCTGGACTTTTTGGGACAGAGGTCTGCCGTAAGATTCGCTTGACTAGTAACGTCCCGATTATAATGCTGAGCGCAAAAGGTGAGGAAACAGACCGCATATTAGGCTTGGAAATTTGTGCAGATGACTATATTACAAAACCGTTCTCCCCCCGGGAGGTCGTTACAAGAGTAAAAACCATTTTAAAACGCACTCATTACACCTTTCCAAGTGAAGACGCCATCCTGACGCTGGGAGAAATGAAGATAGACCGAAATGCTTTTAATATCAAAATTAATGGATCACGAATGGAATTTACACCTAAAGAGATCGAATTGCTTATCTATTTTACAATTAATAAAAACAAGGTGCTTTCAAGAGAACAAATCTTAAATAAGGTCTGGGGTTATGATTATTTCGGTGATACTAGAGCCGTTGATAATCTCATTAAAAGAATGAGAAAAAAACTGCCTGAAAAGAATTTGGGATTTGAAATCAAGTCTGTTTATGGGATGGGCTACAAAATGGAGACTTCCACATGAAAAAAGTAACTTCCAACAAAAAAGTGATTTATCTGGCCATCCTCTTTTGTTTCATTTTAGGACAACTTGGAGGAACCTTGATTATTAAACAGCTTTTTTTGAATTATAAATTAAAAGATATGCTGCCTCAGGCCTCTGCTATAGCTGCTGAAATGGCACAAAATGAGATGAGCATTCGAGGTTTTAAACCGTATCTTATGAAGGTGTATGATTTAGAGGGGAATGACCTTTCACCTGGTGACGAAAATAAGCAGCTTTTTTTCAATGTTACATCGGAAGAATTCAAGGATGCCCTTATAGATTATATTCCCGAAGTAATTAAGTACAATAAATTCGCTGCGATTAAAAATATTAATGGGTTTCCGAGTAAATCCATTGTCGTAGGTGCACCTATTATTCAGGATAAACAAGCGGTCGGAGTCGTCTTTTTATTAGAACCTGGTAGTGAATTTCAGGCGGTATTGAATGGCTTCTATTACGTTTTTACAGGTACCCTTTTGTTAGGCACACTAATAATCAGCTTCTTTATATCCTCCTATCTAAAGGAGATGAAGCAGCTTGAAAAGACTCGTCGGGATTATATAGCGAATATTAGCCATGAGCTGAAATCTCCCATTGCCTCTATCAGAGCTTTAACGGAGACGCTGGCAGATGGAATGATTCAAGATGAAGAAAAAACAAATAAATACTATGGAATTATTTTATCCGAATGTGCGCGCTTGCAACGATTGATTTATGATGTACTGGAATTATCAAGAATGCAAAATAAAAAAGAAACTTGGAATAAAGAAAAAATAGATACTCAGGAATTAGTCATACTTATTGAGTCTAAATACTCTTTCTTGTCCGATGAAATGGGCATTGTATTTGAGATTACAGATAACGCCAGAAACCTTCCAGATGTTTTTTCTAATAAAGATAAAGTGTTGCAATTAGTCAATATTTTGATGGATAACGCCATGAAATACGTTCAGGAGGATGGGAAAATAACTTTTGATGCTATTGTGCATTCGAGGGTTGTAACTGTGCAGATATCAGACAATGGACCCGGCATTGCAAAAGAGCACCTCCCTTATATCTTTGAAAGATTTTACAAAAGCGAACAGTCCCATAATGAAAAAGGAAGTGGTCTTGGGCTTGCTATCGCCGAGGAAATTGTAAATGGTCTGGGAGAAAAAATATCGGTTACAAGCAAACCGGGAAAAGGAACGGCTTTTCAATTTACCATTAGACGGTTCAAATAATAACTCTCTCATTTAACACCAAGAAGGTCAGGTAAGGGTATTTCCCTCTACTGACCTTCTTATATTTTATTAATTGTGTAAAAGAAACTATCTTCCATCTTATGGGTATAATTAACATAAAGCTCTATAGGAGGGAAAATCATTGAGAAAAATAAGGAAGCTGATTCTTTTAGGATTTTGCATCATGATTTTACCGGGAACCGTGATTTATGCTGCAGCTGGCTCATCTGAAGTATCATTATATTTGAATAATGTGCTTCAAAAACAGCCCGCAATATTGTCCGAAGGTTCGATTTCCTTGACGACTGAGCAGTTGTCTAAAGATTTATTTGCACTATTCGCCTTGGATGAATCAGGTAAAACCGTTCGAATCTACAAGCCTAATATAAACATGGTTATGCTCGATAATAACGGAGAGATTTTTGGTAAAGTAAAAAGCCCGTCACGTTTTGCATTTTCGACTCTATTACAGGTGGATCATTTAAAAACAGAAATTTCAGATATTAAGGTTGTGATCACCGATCCTGCGGATAAAACAGAAACCATTGATGCTCAACAAATTAAGAACAGCGAAGAAAACTTTTGGTTCAAAACCAACGAGTATACATATTCCTTTACTACAAAGGGCACCTACACTATTCAAGTATTTTTTAAAGATGTGGCTTCGAAAAAGTGGTTTCCTGTCTCCGAAATCGATGTATTTGGCATTTGAATTCCAGTTATAATGGACTCCGCTCATTCTATTCTTATCGCGATATTACCAAATTGTTCTCCCTGCTGCATTCGGTGAAAGGCTTGAACTGTGTCTTGTAAAGGATACACTCGATCAATGATAGGTCGAATCGAATGGTGTTCCATAAACTGAAACATATCCGCAAACTCTTCACTACTTCCCATTGAGCTACCTATGATACTAATTTGCGGGAAAAATATGGCTCGCGTCGGGATTTCGATTCGATCTCCTGAGCTTGCACCAAACGTAACAATACGTCCATTGGGTTTAATAATATCAAAGTAATGTGGGAACGTCGCAGGCCCAATGCTGTCGAGGATGAGATGAACGGTGTCTCCTTTCATGCTTTCCTTCCAGTTGCTATGACTGTCAAACGCATGATCAGCTCCATGAGCGAGTGCAGCTTGTCTTTTCGTTTCACTGCGTGAAGTGACACTGATACGTGCACCCACCGCTGAAGCCATCATCATGGCATAAGTCGCAACCCCACCACCAATGCCAGGTATAAGAACATGTTCACCTTTCTTTAAGCGGCCTCTAGTGAATAGCGCCCGATAGGCTGTTAAGGCAGATAAGGGCAGCACGCCGGTTTCTTCCCATGACAGGTAAGCTGGCTTGCTGATGGCATTTTGCGCAGGAATGATGATTGACTCAGCGAATGTGCCTTCTGAAGGTCCCCCTACAATGGCTGGAACGTTTGGAACATTATCGGTATGTTCCCATCCGATGCACGGATTAATGATGACATCTTCACCTACTTTATGATCAAGCACACCTTCACCTATTGCTTCAATTCTCCCCGCACCATCAGAACCGATAATCAAAGGAACATCCTGTTTTGTTCTGGCATCCATGATAAACAAGTCCCTGTGGTTTAGCCCTGCAGCCTTTAACCTAACCTTCACTTCTCCAATCCCCGGTCTTTTATCCATAATCTCTTTATAGTTCAAGCCCTTCAGGCCACCTTCTCCAGCATGTATAATGGCTTTCATCATCTAAGCCCCTTCCTCAAGTTGTTATTAATGAATCTATAATAAATTTTACATAGTGGGTGTAATCCAGTAAAATGATCAAAACTGAAGGTGACTATCATAAATCATCATACCAAGAAGGTGCAAAGGAAATGGAAAGTGGAGATTTGAGAATATTTCAAGCGGTTGCTCGCGAGGGTAGCATAACGAAGGCTGCTCAAGTCTTGAATTATGTCCAATCAAATGTGACGAACCGGATTCAGTATCTAGAAGCTCAGCTGAAAATCCCCCTATTTCGTCGATCCAATCGAGGGATGACGTTAACGCCGGCTGGTGAGAACTTACTGGCCTATACAGACAAAATATTATTACTAATGGACGAGGCTGTGATAACCACACAATACTCTGAGCACCCTGCTGGTCCGCTCCGTTTAGGTTCCATCGAAACAACAGCGGCTACTCATCTAACGCCTCTGCTAACCGAATATCACTTACGGTATCCCGAGGTTAATCTATCGCTTATAACGGGAGAAACGCATAAACTCTTACAAAAGGTGCTTGATTACCAACTAGATGGAGCCTTTGTTTATGGGCCCACTGACCAGCCTGATATAGAACATGTTGTTGCTTTCGAAGAGGAGCTGGTGCTTATCTCACAACCAGGTAAGAGCGATATGCGCGAATTGCTTACAAAGCCAATGTTGTTTTTCGACGTCGGATGTACACATCGCGCCAAAGCTGAGAGTTTCCTAAATGAAAGCGGGATGAGCTCTTATAAGATTATGGAATACGGAACGTTAGATGTAATTCTAAGTGGGGTTACCGCTGGACTCGGCGTGTCTATGCTGCCCCAATCTTCGATTTCCAAGGCTGAAGAGGCGGGAGTAATTACTTCCCACCGTCTGCCTGAAGGATATCGAGATTTGCAGGTATGGTTTGTGTATCGCCGGAACGCGGTTTTTTCTAGTGCGTTTTCAAAATTAATCCAAATAATCGAAGAAATATAGCAAACATACATATTGGGGTTTGATTATATTCGAGCGCAAAGCTTGTTTATTAATCAAACCCTTTTCAGCTTTTTCCGATTATACATGGTATGTCTTGTTCCCGTCTACTCACCACGAATTACTCGAAAACCTTGATCAGGACCCATACCATTCGCTTCGAACTTTCCCCGAAAAGAAATCTCGTTGTTGCTGATACCGCCGATCCACCCGCCACCCTTTACAACCCGGAAAGAACCGCTGTTACTATCTATATCTCCGTACCAGTTCCAACACCATTCCCTTACATTCCCTGACATATCGTAAAGACCTAGCTCATTAGGTTTTTTGCCACCGATAGATTTTGTTTTGTTGTGGTTGTTTTCTATGATCGGCCAGTTCCAATCTCCTGATAAGTATTTGTCTCCAGCATTTTGCCAATACCATGCTACTTCATCTGCTTTATTGCTTCCACTGTAGATGTAACTTTTGCTCAACTGTCCTCCACTTGCAGCATATTCCCACTCTGCTTCAGTAGGCAATCGGTAACCATTAGCTCCTGCATTGAGCGTTACTGTCCATTTTAAATTATCGTTATCACTCTTATTATTCGGATCTTTTTTATTTTTATCTATATTGTAATAGGGTTTGAATCCCTCTTTTATACTTCTTTTATTACAGTAATCTATTACGTCATACCAATTAACCATTTCTACTGGCAAGTTGTCGCCTTTGAATGCTGAAGGGTTGCTTCCCATTATTTCAACCCACTCTTTCTGAGTCACTTCATATTGGCCGATATAGAAATTTGATATAGTTGTACTTTTGTAGTTGGAATTTGTGTTAATGAAAGTCCCGCCTTTGACTAATACATAAGTATCCTTCTGTTCAGGCTTTTCTTGCGAACAAGCGCTGATAACAACTACTATTAAAAGAGAAATTAATAGTTTTCTCATGGATATATCTCCTTTCCAACCACTGGTATTGTAGTTAAGTATCATTTGTTGAATGATCTAGAATGATCTAAGGCTGCCGGCTGTGGACCGGCAACCTTAGCAATGATAGTGATTAATAGTTATTTTAATAATCTGGAGATGCCTGAGCTGGTCCGATGCTCAAGTTACCATACTGTTACGTTTGAGCTCCCGCTACTTTGATATCCTTCTGTCGCTAACACCTGATAAGACCAACTGCTGCCCAGATTCATTCCGTAACTTTTCCAAGCATTAACGTGGTTGGCAAAAGTGATCGCGACATTGCTTCCCGTTGCTCGCTTGGATTGTCTTACACTCCAAAACTGTGTGAAGGTTGCCGTACCATCAATAGAAGGGGCGTTCGTTCTCGTAGTCGTATATATATCATATGTGCCTCCATCACTGGTCACGGTACCTTTATAAGTTCCAGTAGGTCTATAAGTGCCCCAGCTATCAACGACGTAATATTCTATGAGGGAGTTTCTCGTCCACCCATAAAGAGTTAAATACCCATTCCCGGATGGTGCCCAGACGCCTGCATTGTAGTTTATTGTTCTAGATGGAGATCCAGTATTCCAACCCTTACCAACAACAAAGTTACCAGTATTTGACCATGTAACACTGTAATTCCCACCAGATCCATTAGTAGCATTTACTGTCCCGCCACCATCGGTCCAATTTTGCCAATAGTCTGTCGCTGCACTTGAGGTTGCTGCAAACAAGCTGAAACTCATTGTAGCTGCCATAATTACAGTCACGATTTTCTTGTTAAATTTAAACATAATCTACCTCCTGAAATTTTTTGTCACTACATACCTACATACTGCTTGTCTGTATTTCTAGTAGTCGAAGCAATTCCTTATTGGGGCAGATTCGCAACACCACTTCCTTCCATATATATTAATGTAAGCGATTTCATATAAAATCTTATCATAGATCGTTTACTATTTAATCTCTTCAAATTAAAGATTTTACCCTAAAAAGTATTGTTCTTTTGGGATACCTTATTCACTGGATTTTTGTATCTGCCACAATTACAATCCAGTATTTTTTAGTAACACGTTCATAAACCAAGGCTTAATCAGTGGTAAGACTACTGCTGGTTGCATAGCTTTTGTATGGTCCATCTGGGCTCCCGAAAGGATTTCAACATCCCAGCCTAAATCCGCCAACTGCTCCTTATTCTTTTTTAACAACCCGACGATGTCAACGGTAACGCTCCCGAAATTTTCACCGTAAACGATCGTATCATTTCCACCTGCAAAAGCTAGTTTAGGGAGACTAAGCAAATGTTGAATACTGCGATCATCAAAGGCTGTGAGGCTCTGGTATAGAGAGACAAATTGTGCTGTAACACGGGTATCTATGGTAACCTTTATATTGTCCCAATCCATTTCGTTTGGATTCTCCGATCCTGTTGGGCTTTCTACAGATTCATTTTGGTTACTCAAAGCTTGTGTATGTGTTTTATGGGTCACAACCCTCATTTCTTGATAGGGACCATTATAGGGTGGAAAACCTCCCATTACCAAACTCTCCAAGCGATCTGTTCTTATAGCCATTTGCAATCCAATCAACGCAAGCCAGGAATAACCGTAGTAACTAAAGCTTGTAACATTCATTTCATCCGCAATGTGGAGAAGATCCTTCACAATATGATCTGCTGTTAGATTTTCCACTGGATGTTGAAATAGATGACCTTCATAATCGAAATAAAGCACTTGAAAAGTGTCCGCTAATCCTTCAACAAAATGTTTACCTAATTCGGGATCTACTCCCCACAGCTTTAAGTTTTCTGCTTCCTGATTGTACACAGATTTTTTAGCGATGGGTAACATGAGGGTTGGGCAATCTGGAAGTCCTGCCATACCTACTTCTATTTCTGATTGATTTGCTAATTGTATTATCTTTTTCAATGAACTCACTCCTTTGTGTTCTATAAAAGTATCATATAACATTCATGCAATCTTTCGGTTTATCCCTCTACCTCCCTTGATATATCTACCTAAATTCGATTTAATATTGTTGTAGCACTTGAATGTTCAACTTTAATGTATTGGGGTGATGATGTTTATGGAAGAGATATATACACCTACACTGATAGCTAAGCAATTAAATGTGAGTACCACTACTTTAAGGAGATACGAAGATCAAGGTTTAATTCCAGATGTACCAAGGACCGCCAGCAACCGCAGATGTTACACTTCCATCCATGTGCAAGCTTTTATTACCATTCGGGCATTATTGCAGGGATATGAAATTCCGGTTGTGTACGAAGTGATGAGGAAGATAAAAGGCCAGCAGATGGAGTCTGCTCTTTGGGCAATCAATCAAGAGCAACATAATACCCAAGTGGAAAAAGAAAGGTTAGAGGAAGTCTTACGCATGTTTCGGGATGTTGATTTATCTAAATACAAAGATTTAACTGTATCAGATTCAATGACGATTGGTGAAGTTGCACAAATGGCAGGAGTTAATCCATCAGCTATTCGGCATTGGGAACAAGAAGGGCTAATCTCTTCGAATAGGAACAAAGATAATGGCTACAGAGTCTTCACTTCAACGGAATTAAGAAAAATTATTCTTATCAGCAGTTTAAGGAAAACTGTTTATTATATCGAGAATATGAAACAGCTTTTGAATGAAATAGAAACACATAACTACAAAAAAGTGGAGATATCCTTTCAGCTTGCCTTACAAAAATTGAATTCTCAATTAATGAAGCAATTTTTCGCGATAGCTGAACTTACAAACTATGTGAAATTGTATAAAAGTAATGCCGAGTAACATATTGATCATAGAAAATGGACTACCTTGCGGTAGCCCTTTTGTGCCTATTTGAACTTGATGTCAACAATCTTCCCGCTTTCCACAAAACCAATATTTCGATAAACCTTATTCGAGTCAGGATTCTTTAAATCAGCATAAAGCATGGGTACTAAATCCTCCGATAAAAGAACAGAACTTAACTCTGCTACTAGTGCACTTGCATAACCTTTTTTCCGGCAAGACGGTGGTGTGTATACCGCATTTAATCTGGAATATCTTGCCGACCTATGTGCAATGTACGCCATTGATACAGGTTTATCGTCTACAAACCATATATACAAGTCCCCTGTCTCAATCATCCTCTTGGCATCTAGAATTTTAGCTTCTGGGTTCACCCTACCCCCATAAGCCCCCTCTGAGAAACCCGCCAAAAACTCTGCTACAATGGCCAGGTTTTTTCTCGTTGCTTGTTGCATTGTACCCTTTACGTTCAACGGTTTCTTTGGATCTGTACAGAAATAAGATTCTATAGTCATCGTGGACTCATATTGAAGATGATTTGCCTGAGAATACAGCTGTGCAAAACGTTCTGTTGTTTTTGGTTCTCCAGATACTCCCGGTAATGTAGTCTCTTTAAGAAATTCTATAAGTTCTTCGTAGAGAACGGCCTTCTTATCCTCGACAATATCCTTAGAACTCCAAAGCTATGCGTTATGTCCCGTTGACTGGGCATAAATCATTGTTTCATCAGAATCTTTTAAGCAAGTAGAACTCTTCGACTCGCAAATAAGGTGAATCAGGTTGTATTGAACCTCATCAGCAATAAATATATCCTGGCTAAGTATTCGATCGGAGACATTGATTTTTTGAAACATTGTTACTCCTCCTTATTTATTTATAAGAACGCAAAAAACTCCGTCCCATTAGGGACGGAGTAGATTCCGCGTTACCACCCTGATTGGTGTATTTATGAATACACCCTCTCTGCTGCCATCGTCCAACAACGATGCTTCTTTGTAACGGCAGAATCCCGGGCCCGCCTACTATGATTTCGGGAGCCAGCTCTGAGGCGATTGTTCGATTCGGGTGTCCTCTGCCTCGCACCAACCGGCAGTTCTCTGATCGACATATCCGGATTTACTTGTCCTCTTCGTCGCATTTGATTGCAATGTAATTAGATACAATATAAAGTAATAGGGATTTTATGTCAATAAAAAATATGTAAGTTGGCGACGTTAAACAATTATTATTCACTGCGGAAAAATACTAAACACCAAATTGTCTTAAATGATGGTCTAGATGTTTATAAATCCCTTTACCCCATTGCTCCGGAGTGAATTTCCCGAAAAAAGGATGTGGATGGGATGAACAATTCTCCGGACCGTTACTTTGAAAAGTTATAATCTTTTGTTTCAGTATTTCTTTTTCTTTTCCAAAATCTCTATCATCTAAAATAAGTATGGTCGGAATTGTTGACATATTATGTGGTACTGGCTTGTCATTGTAAAAAATAGATTTCACAAACCCTCCTATTAATATTCCTAGCCAACTTCTAGGAGGAAAGGAGTTTCCATTTGCGATGTCTTGAAATGCTGAACAGTGAGCCAACATTTGAGAAACATTCATTTTTCCCCACTGTGGGTTTGAATTTGGACTTAAATTCTCGATACGGCTCAGTATTTCCGCTGTATGTAATTTGTTATATATATTTTCCATAAACACACTTCCCATTGCGTTTTTTGGGTTTTCGATTTTTTCATTATTAGGTCTGATGATCCATATATCACGATAAGCTATTGTATTCATGATTGCATCATAATAATTTTACAGTATACTGCCGATCTAATATTCGCCATTTCCATTATTCTATCCTTTATTCACTATCATATCCTCTAACGTAATAAAGCTATCCATCATGGAGGTAGCTCCTCGTCTTAAACTGTCTTTAAATATCGTTTCCCGTCAGTTCAACAACCTACGGATTTCTGCAATACAGAAATACTTTCCTTTAGGAACGCCCTATTCTTTTCAATCCCTCTATTTTTACACCAGACAACAGCACCAAAAGCATCGTAAAAATCATAAAAGGGTAGTATTGTTTCCAAATCCATTAGAGGACGAATTTTTGAATATCCCTCTTTATACGAAATTCTACTTTGAGGATTCACTTCCCAAACATATCGGTTAATTTTTGTGAAATCAATTTCAGAGGATCCACCCCGTGCACTCTCAAAATCAATAATTCCAACAACCATATTATTATTTGTTAGTATATTACCTTGTCGAAAATCCATATGAACAACACACGGGCCATCAGGAGGAGGTAAAACTGAGAAAGCACCCTCAAAGTAATTAATACATTTTTCGAAAAGTCCTCTCTCAAGGACTTCCTTGCAAGGTTCTATAAATTTTTCAAAGCTATTTCTTATATAAAGTCTCCAATTGTTCTGATTAAAAAATTGAAAACCGTCTAATCCTTCCACACCATATCCCGGCATTTTAACTTCATGCAGCTTTGCGTGAAGTACTCCAATTTGAAATGCTAATTCATCGTCAATAGCACCTGTACATGGTATACCTTTAATCTCAGATAAAAGTAATGCACCAGAAATTAAGTCATCCCCACTCCAGAAGTCTAACACCTTTGGAACCGGTAATACCTCCCTCAACAGTTCAAGCATACGATATTCGCGATATAGTTTATCCCTGTTATAAGGGATCTTCGCATACAGCGTTTCTCCATTAGTAAGATTCAGCTTGTATACTTGTGAACTAAAGGACTCAGGAACATTATCTATACTTAATACATTAAGGTTAAATCTTTTTATGATTGTTTCTACTAAATTCAACTCGCACCTCACATGTTATGAATGAATAGTAATTAGTTCTGCTATCTTATTCTTAATTTTATTGAACTATCCTAACCATTAGTTTAATAAAATTACACTTAGCCCTTTTTCCTTCTTGCTCTCAGGTAAATGACCGAAATCACCACTAGTCCTATTGCAATTACAATATACAAATCAATATCCTGCTCAAACATTAACCACATCTTGTATTCTAGGTGTACTTGCTGTTTGGGTCGAAGTCCTTCACCGAATAGTTCTGTTGCTTGGTTAAGGTTATTCATTTCAATTGTTATACTGCATGGACTACTGCTTGATTCGCCATCCACTTCGCTAATGTATATTAAGTATTTATTACCTTCCTTGAAATCAAAACCCCAAGTGTAGTCTGTTCTCACAATAATTTGAGAGTCAACTTCAGTTTTCCAACTTCGTTCAACATCCACTAATATATATTTGATTTTCTCTTTTGTCCCCGTAAATCCTTCTTGTTTCAAATCGACCTTTATTTGTTTTACTTCACCGTAAATAGCTCCGCCGTAGACCTCTAGGGCTTCTTGGGGACTTCCTAACTCGACACAGGATAAAGCTTTAGCATCTTGTCCATTTGCAATAAAGAATGCGAAAGTGAATAAACATATTAACGTGATTAAACGAAGTTTCAATTTACCACCTGCTCTTATGATTTTATTACATAACTTCTTTATTGACATAAGTTATAGGTGAAATGTTGCACTAATTTTCCAATTCCTTCAATGAAATAGGGAGTACACCTCGACGGTATGCTCCCTATTTGGGTTGACAATAGTATTTCGTTGGCCGTGGATGCAGCGCAAGCGCCGCACCTCAGAATATAGAAGTTAAAGTTCTTCCTGGGAGCTGAAAGCTTTGAAGAAATATTCCCCACGGATTTGACAACTTTATTCCCTAATACATTTACAATTAGATGTTGAACTGAGCGTTTTTATTAAACTAACGCACCTGTTAGCTCAATAGCAATGATGTGCAACTCCTTACTTCTCCCAAAGCTCGATCAGTCGACCTTCTGGGTCTTCAATCCAAATAAACTTTCCAAATTCACTAATCTCTATTTTCTTTGCAAGAGGTACACCAATCTGTTCAAAATGCTTAATCGTCTCATTTAGATCATACACTTGGAAATTTAACATCACTTGTTGTTCTATTGGAAAATAACTGTCATCCTCGGTAAAGAAAGAAAAAATAGTCTCATTTCCCACTTGAGGTTTTATCACAGTCCCATTCCAATTCTCAATGTCAAGCTTCAACACCTCACTGTACCACTTTTTTGTAGCTTCAAGATTCTTAGTTCTCCAGAATATTCCTCCGAAACCTTTAATCATCGTATCTACACTCCTGTCTGCATTGAATTTTCTAATAATATACCCTTTAGGATTAAGGAGAATCCACCGTTAACCTCCAGTCATTACACCGAAGGTTAGTACTAACGGGGGATTCAAAATCACATTCACAATAAACGAGAAGCCTAGCTTATGAAAAATGATATTGGAAGCAGGAGTGAAGTGTATCGGACCCTATAGTCGCTATTAACCATAATTCGGCTCATTTGAGAACCTATCGGACTCTATAGTCGCTATTGGCTCGAAAAGCCCTCATATCGCGCATGTTTGGAACAAATAACGCCTCTGGGGTCCGAAACACTTCTCAAAAGCCAAAATTCAGCCAAATAGCTGCATCTGAGTCCGATCGCTCATGGTGAAGAGAGCGTGTGGGAATACAATACGCACAACAAGCAGCATAGTCGCACATCCGGTAACACAGACGCCAAACATGCAGCAAAATCGCACATCAAGTAATCCAGACACCCAACAGCAAAGCACTAATCAAGTGTTGAAGTATCCGTGTGTTCGTGTGTTCGTGTATTCGAGTGTTCGTGTGTTCGTGTGTTCGTGTGTTCGTGTGTTCGTGTGTTCGTGTGTTCGTGTATTCAAGTGTTCGAGTATTCGAGTACGCAAATGTTCAAGGAGATACATCATGCTTCTTCCATGTGGAGAACATTCCTCTTAGCCCCACGCAGTGTCCGTTGCTCATTACTTCTCCTTCTTATGTAAATAATCTTCATTTTAGATTCTAGATTAGAATTATTTGCTATAATGTTCTCATGAAAAATAAAACTATCCTAAACAAATTAGCTATCATTCTACTTTTTATAAGCATTCTCTTTGGCCTACGCTGCATTTGGTTGAGTCTATTTAAGGTTTCCGACACTGTACCTGTGATTAACAATGGGGTACTGGATTTACGCGGCCAGGATCTGGAGCAGGCTAACTTATTCAGGCTGGATGGTGAATGGAGCTTCTATCCTTCGCAATTCGTTTCATCGAAGACTTCTACTCTACCAAAGCTATCCCACTCGCTTCAAGTTCCTGGAAATTGGAGCCATGTTATGGGAAGCGATCAGAATTCTTCTTATGGTTATGGTACGTATCGTCTGCGAATTTTGGTAGACCCGCTTCAGCAACCTGTCTCTTTCTGGATCAAACAAATTCATTCCGCTTCCAGTGTGGAGATTAACGGCACACCTATTCTCAATAATGGGGTAATAGCTCTTGATGCCGATACATATGTACCCAAAACCACCTCATATACAGCAGCTTATTTTTCAAAAAACACCACAGTGATAGATGTATTTATTCACGTAGCTAACTTTGATCACCCCTATAAGGGCGGTATAAAAGGCCCTATTTTCTTTGGCTCTCAGGAACTCATTGACCGGACATACTTTTACACTGTCGGATTTCAAATGCTTACAGCAATTATCTTACTACTGCATGGGCTTTATGCCTGTATTCTGTACTTATTTAATCCTAAAGAACGTGCTTTGTTTCTTGTAGGATTAATGACCTTATCTGTAGCTGTAATCCTTTTAGCTCGAAATGACAACTTAGTGCTTTCATTACTGCCGATTAATTATACTTGGTCCTTAAAAATCCGTTTGATCGCCTTCTTATGGCAAAACCTTTTTATTCTGCTTGTTTTCAGGAAATTCACCTCAGGTGCCAAAGTCAACAAGTGGTTACGTGCTTACACATGGTGTCTTTTCCTTTATACCTTGTTTATATTTATTGTCCCTGCTTATTTAGTCAGCACATCCATTCATTTGGGAATCATTCAAGTGTTCCAGTATATTCCCTTCATTTGGTTGCTCTATAGCTTAGGGCGCTTATTGTTCAAAAAGCAAGATGATAAAGATGTTGTTTTTCTGCTGTTATCAGGTGCGGCGATCGTTTCTAATTTGTTATGGAATTTGTGGGATAGTAACGGACAATATTCAATTGTCTATTATCCTTTGGATATTATCGCAGCCATCGTGGGCTTCTCAGCTTATTGGTTTAAAAAGTATTTTCAAAATGCTAAAGAGAACATGGAACTGAATGAGCAGCTGAAAAAAGCAGACAAACTTAAGGACCAGTTTCTCGCTAATACCTCACATGAGCTGCGTACACCGCTTCACGGAATCATGAATATCGCGCAAAATATTGTCACAAAAGAAAAGGACAGACTTTACGAAAGTAGCCGTCAAGATATGGAACTGCTGATCACAATCAGCCGCCGTATGTCTCATATGCTTGGTGATCTACTGGATGTGGTCCGTCTTCAGGAGCATCGTGTTATTTTACAACAGGAACCTATTTCGGTTCAATCAGTAGTTCCCGGTGTGATTAGTATGCTTCAATATATGATTGAAGGTAAGCCAGTCCAGCTATCTATGGATATCCCGGAAGCTATGCCGCCAGTTCTTGCGGACGAGAAAAGACTGGTGCAGGTTTTATTAAATCTGGTGCACAACGCGCTTAAATACACCGAAGCAGGACTTGTAGCTGTTAAGGCTGAGGAACAGGACGGACAGGTTCTTATCTATGTGACAGATACCGGAGTAGGCATGACTGAAGAGACTATGGCACGGATATTTCTCCCCTATGAGCAAGGCCCTCACGGAATAAATGACGGGCGTGGAATTGGGCTGGGATTAAGCATATGCCGGCAGCTCGTAGAACTGCATGGGAGCAGCCTAAACATTCAATCTGAGCTTGGTAAAGGTTCAACTTTTAGTTTCACACTCTCTCTTGCCGATTCTTACAGCGAACAGATAATAAAACAGACGGAACCTACAGTTTCGTATATGGCAGATGAGATTCATAGACAGATGGCTGAGTGGGGAATTTCCGAACATCAGCCAAGTAATCACTCTGAAAAAATTCCGCCGCTTTTTACAGAGATTAAGGTAAATATTCTGGTGGTAGATGATGATCCTGTCAATCTGAATGTACTAAAGGGTATTCTTGAAACCGAACCTTATATCATAACTACCGTGAACTCAGCCCATGAAGCATTGGAATTGTTGGATAAAAGGAACTGGGACTTACTTATTGGCGATGTTATGATGCCACAGATGTCGGGATACGAATTAACACAGAAGGTTCGTACTCGTTACTCCTTATATGAGCTTCCGATTCTACTGCTTACTGCCCGTAGTCAGCCTGAGGATATTTATACTGGATTTTTGTCCGGTGCCAATGATTATGTCACAAAACCTGTAGATGCAGTGGAGCTTAAATACCGTATTCGGGCTTTAACTGCGATGAAGCTATCCTTCAATGAACGGGTGCGGATAGAAGCAGCCTATCTACAAGCACAGATACAACCGCATTTTTTATTCAATACATTGAACTCTATTGCCGCACTCAGTGATTTGGATACTAAAAAAATGCAGGAGCTCATTGGTGCGTTTACTTCTTTTTTAAGAATCAGTTTTGACTTTTTAAATATCGGAGAGCTCGTGAACCTCTCCCATGAACTGGAATTGGTAGAATCTTATCTGTATATTGAACAGACTCGATTTGCAGAAAGGATATCTGTTGTCTGGAAGGTAGATCCGAATATTGACATCCTAATTCCTCCTCTATCCATCCAACCGTTGGTAGAAAATGCTGTTAAGCACGGTATACTTAAGCGCCAACAGGGTGGAACTGTTCAAATACGTATTATCCGTCTGCACAAGACTGTAAAGATTGAAGTGGAGGATGATGGGCAAGGCATGGATTCCGGGACTCTCTCTTTACTGCTGAAGCCATTGATGGAAGGCAAAGGTGGCATCGGGCTGGCTAACACCCATCGGAGGTTAAGTCAATTATATGGTCAAGGTCTCTCGATCCAGAGTAAGCCTGGAGAAGGCACCTTGGTATCCTTTGTTGTACCAGAGGACAGTGATGATTTTTCAAGCAAAAAAGCCGCTCCATAAGGAGTGGCTTTTTTGTATCGTTATCTATATCCTTTTAGAGTAAGCTTAAAAAATAGTCGGCACCATTCCCCCATCCATGCGAATTGGAGAACCTTTAAATGCAGAGGCATAAGGACTGCATACAAATGCTGCTAGTCTGCCTATTTCAAAAGGTTTAATAAATCGTTGTATTTCAGATTGTGGAAGATTTGTAGTCATGAATTTTCTTTCTTTTTCTGAAAAAGTCATATCTTCATTGGAGTATATCCCATCAATAATTTGATGCACATTTTCAGAAAGTGTTGGTCCTGGCATGATTGTATTGACTGTAACTTCAGTTCCTATCGTTAACTTAGATAAGCTTTTTGACAATGATAATAACATTGATTTGGTCATTGCATATTGAGGCATTTGGCCTGAAGGCATAATGGCTTCTTCACTAGCAATAAAGAGAATGCGGCCATAATCTTTTTGTAACATTTTAGGTAAATAGAATTTTGTTAATCTATTCGCAGCAAGGACATTAGTACGGAAGTATTTTTCGAATATTTCGTCGTCAACGTCCTCATATTTCATAATTTCATAGATACCCATATTATTAACTAAAATATCTATATTAGGGTATTTTTCGAATAAGGCTTCTCTTTGTTCAATATTCACAATATCCGCTGTAGCATTTTGTGGAGAGGTAGCCGGGAAATTTGACTTTATTTCATTTACAGTTTGTTCTACCTGATCATAATTCCGTCCATTAATTAGTACATTAACTCCTTCTTTAGCAAGTTCAAAGGCGATTGCTTTGCCAATACCTTTTGTTGATCCTGTAATTAAAGCTGTTTTATTATTTAATCCCATATCCATATTACATTTCTCCTTTTATCACGGCGTGCTGAGTAGTTGTCATTTCAAGAATAGTCCTGTGTGCCGGCTAGGATTATATTATCGTACCGGGGTTGTTCAGTAACTAGCGGATTGCGCCAAAGTTCTTGTTTAACACGCCAATGATAAATCTCTGAAAATACTGTCTTTATGAAGAGGGTATCAAGTTTAAACCTAAATGTTCAGTACGCCAATTTGAAGGAGTATCACCTTCCCAAAGACGGAAGGCACGGTAGAACGAGTTCTGGTCTTCATATCCAATCAAGAAAGCCACTTCTTTAATATCAAGCGATGGATCTGCCAGATACTCTCGTGCTTGCTCATGTCTAGCTTGTGTCAGCAATTGCTTGAAGCTTGTGTTTTCTTCAGTAAGCCTGCGTTGTAACGTACGGTCACTCATACTTAATGCCTTCGCAACAGCTTGAATGTCAGGGCGTCCTCCGCTGAAGCTGCGTTTCATGATCCATTTGACCCTCTCGGTTATAGAGCGAGTGCCCTTCTGTTCAGCAAGCGTCCGGTCCAAAACGGGAGTCAGAATCTCCAGCAGCTCTTCGTTGTACGAGATAAAAGGCCGATCCAAATCATTTCGACGCAACGTCAAACGATTATATTGAGCACCTATCTGAATTCGGCAGCCGAAATAAGCTTCAAGAATCTTTACATTTCCTATAGGCTGTGAAAACTCGACAAGCTGTGCTGTCAAAGGTAGACCTGTGCCTCGCCGTCCGAGTTCTAGAAGAAATGCCAAAGTGAGGCCGAGCAGCAGCGGTGGACCAGAATGCCTGGGATGCTGCCATTCCAATTCGATTGTACATAGCTCGCCTTCCTCGGTAATACGCAAGCTTTCAGGAGGGCACATTTGTTTGTATCGTACCATTCGGTTAAGAGCATCGCGATAGTCCTTAGCATGGTATGTTGCTAAAACCGTCGGCGGATATTGTGTGGTTTCATAGACGGTTGCAAGCTTAATGATTCCTTCGGCAGTATCTCCAATGAGATCGGAATATGCCTGCCAGACTGCGAAATATTGGGCGGTGGTGACTTCTGACTCTGTGATCTGGCTAAGTGGAAGATTTGCTTTGCTGGCTACATCTTGTGCAGTTATCCCTAATTGACTTAATCCAGCCCAAAATCCTGGTGGGATTTTAATTTGATCAGAGGTATGAGACTTCATACATATGGACCTCCTTTATTAAGAACTCCAGCACGCTTGGGCAAGCAGTTCGAACGAATGTAACCGTTTCTCATAATCTGGAATCATGGTAACGATAATGAATTCATTAACTCCATACAAAAGAGATAACCGTTCCAACTTACCTTTAACACTTTCCGGAGTACCTACCAGCAGCTTGCGTTCCAAGGGCTCAGACTTCGCTTCGGCAGAACCTTCTTGTTGGAATAATGTCGTACCAGATGAGGCCAATCGCTCTGCCTCTTCCTCAGTCTCGGCGCAAATGACACCAACAGCAACCATGGCCTGCGGTTCAGGAGAAAGTGAAGAAGGAGTAAAGGTTTCACGGTAAGCCTGCAAAACCTCCTCCCCTGCTACATCGCTCATGAACTGGCCAAACACATAACCTGCTCCAAACTCGGCAGCATATGCCGCGCTTTTCTTGTTTGTACCCAGCAGCCATAGCTCTGGAGATACGGGAGGGACCGGACGGGCGGTTATTGAACGTCCTTCATAGGAATAGTTACCCTGCAATAATTCAGTGACTCCTTTAAGGAGTTCTGGCATTTTCCAAACATTTTCGAGAAAATTGCCACCTAATCCCGGCATATCATGATGTTCAGCAACCCAATAACGAGTATATCCCAGTCTTTCTGCTGTCTGAGCCAGCTTCACTGCTTGTCCCAATGCGGTACTAGCATCCACCGTATTAAAAACAGGTACGAGATCTAATACACTAAGCTTAATGGATGTTGTTGTCATGATTAAGTCCTACTCGAGGGTTTCGGTAAAATTCGATCATATCGATAAAAATAAGCTTGTAATCAACTGTCACCGCAGCCAGATCATACATTCGGCCATGGCCGTCTTCTTTGGAGGCAAAAACAACATCGTGCCGCAGCTTGTCCATAATCATTTTGCCGATGAACTGATGCTCGTATTCCGCGTACTTCTTTTTGAAAGCTTCATTAAATTCCCACACCTCTTGGTAAGACCGCTCTAGCATTGCGTTTACCAAAGTCAGCTCGTTGCCCTCTTTTTGTACAGCCACGTAATAATTTCCGCGCTCATCCTTGATCAAATCCTTATATAACTCAACGTTCAAAGTTAACGTCTCCTCTCTGATTACCTAGGACTCAATTTTATAGGCTTGCAGTCAGCACCGTTGGCTCTGTCGTGATTTCTACATTTCCTGCAACGGCTCTGGAGATCATGCAGGAGCCTTCTGCTTTATGGGCAATTCGGATGGTTTTATCGATATCGTCCTGTGACGCATCTTTGGTAAGGGTGATTAGGGGTGAATGTTTGATGGCTTCATATGTAAAAATGTTATTCGTTACATCGACCGTCGCCTCTGAGGTTAACGTCAGCTCTGAAGTCGTAAGCCCTGCCCGCTCCAGCATTGCTGCAAGTGTAATGAGATAACAGGTTGCTGCTGCTCCCAAAAGCATCTCATCCGGATTCGTTCCTACTCCGGGTCCTCCCATTTCCTTCGGAATGGAAATTTGAGTCTTAAGCTGTCCAGCTTCAATAGTTCCGTCACTGTTACGGCCACCGTTCCATACGGCGTTCAATATAAATGGATGCTTCATTTTTATATATCCTCCCTAGCTTGATATTGCATGATATATTTTTCATCGAATACTTTACATGCTAACATAGAAGAATGTGGTGAACAAACAGGCTCAGGCCTACTATTCATGAAACTTATCAATAAATTAAAATTCAGGAGGTTCTAACATCATGATAAACGACACGGATATCAAACATCTTAAGCGTTGTATTGAACTTGCCCAAATTGCACTCGAAGCTGGGGACGAACCCTTTGGTTCCGTCCTTGTATCAGCAAGTGGCGAAGTGCTGGCGGAAGACCGCAACCATGTAGGTAGCGGTGACCATACTCAGCATCCCGAATTCGCTTTAGCCCGCTGGGCAGCTCAGAATATGACACTGGAAGAACGTAAGCAGGCAACAGTGTATACCTCCGGAGAACATTGCCCTATGTGTGCAGCGGCACACGGGTGGGTTCATTTAGGACGAATTGTATATGCCAGTTCCTCGAAGCAATTATCGGCGTGGTTAAATGATATGGGAATTGCAGCATCACCCGTCCGTAATTTAAGTATTCAGGAGGTTATTTACGAAACGTTCGTAGATGGCCCTGTACCCGATCTTGCAGAACAAGTACGGGAGCTTCATCTACAATTTCACGAGAAAAGACTTCATTAGAAAGAAGAAACAAAAATAATTGATTTTCCGTAAAAAAAGAACCTTTGGATAAAGGTTCTTAGGCTGTCGAGAAAGTCCCGACAGCTTTATTTATGTCCAGAAAAGGGTGATTTCACATCCCTTTACCTTTTATTATTCTTAATTACTTCGCTAAAGCGGTCAGGGAAATTTGTATGTACACCATCTACACCCCAAATTACGGCTTTATCCATATTCACTTGATAATTCACAGTATATGGAAACACCTTTAGCCCTGAATTTTTTGCCTGCGCGACATATGCCGCATTTATTTTTTGAAAGTTAGGACTTATGCCTACCGCATAAGTTTTTAATCTATTCACATAGGATTCTGATATTTTATAAACAGGGAAATCATACCATACAATTTGATAAAGAGGGACTGCTGGATTTATGGAATGGAATCTACGCAAACTCGCTTCACTAAATGAATGAATAGCAACATGAGCCGACAGATCATAATTTAAGATTTCTTCGTTTAACAATGCCTCGATGTTCGAATTCGACGTGGGATCTTTAATCTCAATCATATAGTCCACTTCTTTTCCGAACCTTTCAAATACCTCTTTTAGTGTCGGAATACGTAAATCTACATATTTATCTCTAGCGAACATGGGATATTGTTCATTAAACCATGAACCCGCGTCTAATTTTGAGATCTGCTCTAAAGTAAAATCCTTTACATACCCTTTAGCATTCGTGGTACGATTTACGGTCCCATCGTGAATAACAACAGGAACATGATCTTTTGTTAACTGAATGTCTAACTCGATATAATCGGTCTTCATATCAATGGCTAGCTCGAATGCAGGTATTGTATTCTCAGGAGCATATCCTGAAGCACCACGGTGAGCGATGGTATATACTTTATCCGCAGGCATGATAATTTCCTTTACTTTAATGCGAATCCAGGGGGAATAAGCATACAAAGAGGTGAACAATAAGATTAATAAAAGCACATGTATACCTATAAAGTAGATTCTGGAATTTTGAATTTTTTGCATTAAGCTGACCTCATCTTTTTAAAAATATAATGTAGAATACTTGGTGTCTTTCGCTCTAACATTCATTCTTGTGTAAAATTATGATTTATATTCCCTTATGTTAATCTCACCTCATCGTATTTGTAAGGCAAAGTTTGGAGATTTCTATTGTACCAGATTATCTAGAGAAAATATTGTGAGGCAGCATAAATGGGAAAGGATCTGCAAGGTCAAGAAAGCAACATCTAAACTTTGTGGGGTATAAACTATAGTTGCTATATATACAGAGTCCTAAAGTTCTTATACCATTAACTTTGTAAGCGATTAACTTTATAGGAGGAAATGACTTGACAAAGCCAGTGCAACCCAATGAACCTCTCGTAACTCATATTTATACTGCGGACCCTTCTGCTCATGTATTTGAAGGCAAGATTTATATTTATCCCTCTCATGACCTGGATCACGATATGATCTCTAATGACAACGGTGACCAATATAATATGGAGGATTACCATGTTCTGTCTATTGATGGAGATGGCTCCCCTTGTATCGACCACGGTGAAGTGCTTCATGTGAAGGATGTCCCATGGGCTAAACAGCAAATGTGGGCTCCGGATGCAGCATACAAAAACAATACCTACTATTTGTTTTTCCCAGCCCGAGACCATGACGATATTTTCCGAATTGGGGTTGCAACCTCAGCGTCACCTTCCGGACCCTTTACACCTGAACCGAACTACATTCCCGGCAGTTATAGCATTGATCCCGCTGTTTTCGTTGATGATAATGGCAAATCATATATATACTTTGGGGGTCTTTGGGGCGGTCAACTTGAAAAATGGCAAACCGGCTCATTTGTTGCGGATGCAGAGGGACCGGCTGAAACGGCACCTGCTCTAGGACCTATCGTAGCGGAGCTGAGCGAGGACATGCTGAGCTTTGAAGGTGCGCCTAGAGAAATATCCATCGTCGATACGAACGGAAATCCGATACTTGCTGGAGATGAAGAGAGAAGATATTTTGAAGGTCCATGGGTTCATAAATATAACGGTTATTATTATCTTTCTTATTCCACGGGTACTACCCATAATATTGTATACGCTATCAGTAAAGATCCGCTTGGGCCTTTTGTATATCAAGGAAAAATACTTACACCCGTCCTGGGCTGGACAACACACCATTCTATTGTTCAGTTTAAAGAGAAATGGTATTTATTTTATCATGATAGTTCTTTATCTGGTGGTGCTGACAACAAGCGTTCTGTAAAATATACGGAGCTGAAATACAACGATGATGGCACCATTCAAACCATCCATCCTTAGTTTTTATTGAAATGGAGTGCATGCTGTAGTCCATAGGAGGGGAAATATCATGCCAATAACACAACAAGGTGCTTTTTATACGGGGAAATATCGCAATTTATTTAAGGAGCTCGGCTTTTCTGAAGATGAAATCAACGCTAAACTCGAAGAAACTTGGAGTGATTTGTTTTACGGAGATCCGAACGTACGAATCTACTATCCGCTGGACGAGGATAAAAGCTATATTCTGGATACAGGTAATCTGGATGTTAGGTCTGAAGGAATGTCCTACGGGATGATGATGGCTGTTCAAATGAATAAAAAAGATGAGTTTGATCGTTTATGGAACTTCTCTAAGACGTTTATGCAGCACAAAGAAGGCCGTTATGCCGATTACTTTGCCTGGCACTGCAAGCCTGACGGTACAAGAATTTCTCAAGGACCCGCACCGGACGGGGAAGAGTTTTTCGCCATGGCTTTGTTTTTTGCCTCAAAACGTTGGGGGAACGGTCCGGCACCTTATAATTATTCCGAGCAGGCTCGAATAATATTGCGTGCTTGTGTACATAAAACTGAAACAGGCGCTGGTGACTCAATGTGGGACGCGGAAACGAAACTGATTAAATTCGTACCGGAATCCACCTTCAGTGATCCATCTTACCATCTCCCCCATTTCTATGATTTGTTCGCTTTGTGGGCTGATGCAGGTGACCACATGTTTTGGCGAGAAGCGGCGGAAGCCAGCCGCTCATATCTACACACTACATGTAATCCTATAACTGGTCTCGCTCCCGAATATGCTAATTTTAACGGCACCCCGGCAGAACCCCAGCCTCATGGTGATTTCAGTCATTTTTTCAGTGATGCTTACCGGGTTGCGGCTAATATCGGTCTGGACTGGGCATGGTTCCAAAAGGACAGCTGGCAGGTCGATCAATGTAACCGGATTCAAGCTTTTTTTAGGAATATCGAAGTTTCCAATTACCGGAGGTATACCATTGAGGGACAGGCATTCGACGAACCGGCGCTGCATCCGGTAGGCCTTTTGGCGACCAACGCTATGGCTTCGCTTGCTTCTGATGGCCCGGAGGCAGAGCATTTTGTCCGTTTGTTTTGGGATACACCTTTGCGAACTGGACAACGTCGTTATTATGATAACTGTCTGTACTTCTTTAGTTTACTGGCCCTAAGTGGAAACTATCGCATTTATTGAAGTAAATCGAACAAAACAATAGGACTCCATTCCTCAAAAAGCCGAGGAATGGAGTCCTATTGATCGTAATAAAGCTTTGCTATTATTTAATAACTACATATTCCAAGTTAACAAGTTTTGCGTAAGCAATAATTTGGTCTGTTGTAAGAGTTAATGAAACAACGGTGTGGTGACCGCCACCATTTTCGATCCAAGCTTTAACTCCGTCTTGGAAGTTTGGTTTAACATTCCAAAGCACACGAGCTACTGGAAGGTTTGGGGCTGGAACAGTTGGTTCAAAAGCAGTCACTTCATTGATCAAAAGTTTGTAATGCGTACCGAAGTCAGCCATGGAAACCACTACACCGTCTCCTGCTTTGCCGTCAAATACTAAACGGGCTGGATCGTCTTTACCACCAATACCTAGTGGAGACACGATGATTTTTGGTTTGTTGCTTGCCAAAGTTGGATCTACTTCAAGCATATGGGATTGAAGAATAGATTCTTGTCCAACTGTCAATTCATAAGTGTAATCTTCCATAAAGCCAGTCGATTGGTTATGGCTCATCACTTTAAGCAAGCGGTCGAGAGCTGCAGTCTTCCAGTCTCCTTCTCCAGCAAAACCATATCCTTGTGCCATCAAACGTTGAACAGCAAGTCCTGGAAGTTGTTTCATTCCATGTAAATCTTCAAAGTTTGAGGTGAAGGCATTGTAGCCACCTTGATCAAGGAAACGTTTGATAGCAATTTCATAGCTTGCTTGAACTCTTACGCTAGCTTCCCAAGCTTCTTTGCTGTTAGTGCCATAGTCGAATTCATACAGCTCTGCATATTCAGCAAACAAACCATCGATTTCTTCTTCTTTAACTTCATTAATGACTTGAACCAGGTCACCAATACCAAAGTAGTCAACCGTCCAGCCAAATTGAATTTGGGCTTCAACTTTATCTCCTTCAGTTACACCAACGTTACGCATGTTGTCACCAAAACGAGCAACTTTGATATTGAAGCTTTCGTTATAAGCAACGGCTACGTCCATCCATTCTGCAATTTGCTTTTGAACTTCAGGGCGTTCCCAATAGCCTACAACCACTTTGTTTTGTTTGTTCAAACGGGCGTTAATAAAACCATATTCACGGTCACCATGAGCTGCTTGGTTCAAGTTCATGAAGTCCATATCAATTGTTGCCCATGGAATACTTTCATTATATTGCGTAGCTAGATGAAGCAAAGGTTTTTGCAGCATTTTTGTTCCGCGGATCCACATTTTTGCAGGTGAGAAAGTATGCATCCAAGTGATGACACCTGCAACTTCGTCACGGTAGTTAACTTCTTTCATAATGTTGGTGATTTTATCTGCGCTGACAGCCAAATCCTGCAATACTAGTGGGTAAGGCAAAACTCCGCTTTTATTCAAAGCATCTGTCATCGTTTGTGCGTGCGCTTTAACTTCAGCCAATGCTTCTTCCCCATAAAGATGTTGCGAACCTACGACAAACCAAAATTCTTTTGCTACTGCTGTTGACATATTCATCCTCTTTTCATCAATTTGTAGTTTGATTATTTTTGACCGTAATAAGCGTCTTTCCCATGTTTGCGCAAGTAATGTTTATCTAGAATACGTTGTGGCAATTCTTCCGCAAAATGGTTCAACTCTCTAGCAAATAAATTCATTTTTGATACTTCATCCAACACTACGCTGTTCATTACAGCGGATTTTGCATTTTTCCCCCAAGTAAAGGGTCCATGGCCTTTAAGCAAAACACCGGGAACCGCCATAATATCTATCCCGCGTTGTTCAAAGGTTTCGATGATTACATTACCTGTTTCCGCTTCGTAACCCCGATCAATTTCCTCTTGCGTCAAGAAACGCGCACAAGGAATGGAGCCATAGAATGTATCAGCGTGCGTAGTTCCCATTACAGGAACGTCAAGTCCTGCTTGTGCCCAGATAGTCGCCCAAGTGGAATGTGTATGCACAATTCCGCCAATTTCGGAGTAATGTTTATAAAGTACTGCGTGAGTAGGTGTATCGGAGGAAGGTCTCATCTCCCCTTCAACTACATTGCCATCCAGATCAACAACTACCATATCGCTGGCTTTCATTGTTTCATAATCTACACCACTAGGTTTGATTACGAATAATCCACTTTCGCGATCAATTGCACTCACATTTCCCCATGTATACTTGATTAGTCCATGTTTCGGCAATTCCAGATTGGCTTGAAAAACCTCTTCTTTAAGTTGTTCTAACATCTTGGTCCCTCCATTTTCAGACTAAATTATCAACAGCGGTTTGCTCAATCGCCAGACCTTTTTTATAACGTTCGATAAAGGTTTCAAAACCTTTAATGTCGGTTGCATCGGGATGAATTTCTTCTCCCTTTACATCTTTGAACACTTTTTGATCGAGGAAGTCTTCCAAGCTTTCTTCCTGATTTTTGTTCATCATGTAGGAGGCAAGAATAGCCATTCCCCATGCGCCGCCTTCTCCAGCTGTCGACATTACGGAAACAGGAACATTCAGTGAAGCTGCCATCATTCTTTGGCCAACAACCGGAGTCTTAAATATACCGCCGTGTCCTAAAATACTATCTATGGCTACATTCTCTTCTTTCGTCAAAATGTCCATTCCAATTTTCAAAGCACCAAAGGCGCTGAACAAATGTGTACGCATAAAGTTAGCCAGATTAAATTTGCTCTCAGGCGAACGTACAAATAACGGACGACCTTCTTCTAACCCCGTAATGTTCTCACCCGAGAAATAACCGTAACTGAGCAATCCACCGGCATCTGGGTCTGCTTCCAAAGCTTTATTCAGCAGTACGCTGTACAATTTGTCAGCTTCGGCTTTTTGTCCCATCGCTTCATAGAATTCACGGAATAATCCGAGCCAGGCATTAAGGTCACTTGAACAGTTATTAGCATGAACCATACCTACTGGACTTCCGTCTGGCGTAGTCACCATATCGATTTCCGGATAAACCTTGGAAAGCTCTTTTTCCAATACGATCATGGCAAAAACAGAGGTTCCTACGGAGACATTCCCGGTACGTTTTCTTACACTATTGGTAGCAACCATACCGGTTCCTGCATCCCCTTCTGGAGGACTAAGCGGAATCCCAGCTTGTAATTGCAATGATGGATCCAGAATTTTGGCTCCTGCTTCGGTTAATAGACCTGCTTGCTCGCCGGCAACATACACCTTAGGAAGAAGGTCGCTGGTCTTCAGCGAATAACCTTTGCCAGCAATAAGCTCATCAAACTGTTGTATCATAGATTCATTATAATTTCCTATGGATTCATCAATCGGGAACATACCTGAAGCATCCCCAACACCAAGTGCTTTGTTGCCGGTCAATAACCAATGAATGTATCCTGCTAACGTCGTAACAAACCGAATCTGCGGCACATGTTCTTCTTTGTTTAAGATCGCCTGATAAAGATGAGCAATACTCCATCGTTCAGGGATATTGAATTTAAATACATCGGTCAGTTCTTTGGCTGCCTTCCCCGTTGTTGCATTACGCCAAGTCCGGAACGGAACGAGCAATTGATCCTGTTCGTCAAAAGCCATATATCCATGCATCATTGCAGAAAACCCGATTGAACCAACGGTTTGGAGGGTGATTCCGTAATTTTGTTGAACTTCTTGCTTCATCTCACGATAAGCATCTTGTAGACCTTTGATAATATCTTCTAGGCTGTACGTCCAAAAGCCGTCTTTCAATTGATTTTCCCATTCATAACTTCCAGAAGCGATCGTTTGAAAACTATGATCAATAAGTACTGCTTTAATACGCGTGGATCCAAATTCAATCCCTAGCGAAGTTTCTCCCTTATTGATTGCTTCTCCGATGCTTAATCGATTCGATATCACGTTGGTCACCTCTCTGACAGCGCTTTTTTAATATAAAAGAATTCGCTTTCTTAATTGACAGCTTTAGTATAAATTTTTGTACGTACATTTGTCAATAAAATAGTTATATATACATACAAATATGGCGATGATAATAATTTCGCGCCCTACTTAGTTTGTTTATGATGATCTATGGGTACGAAATATTTACATTTTTTCATAAAAAAAGAGCCCCTTTATATTTAATTCGTAGTCATGCTATAATTTGTACATACAACTTAACGAAATGTACGAATTATAAAGCGAACAAGTATGGAAAGAGGAATTACATGAAACCAAAGTATCAAGTGATTATAGAGGATATAAAAAGCAAGATCCTTTCAGGAGATTACAATGTAGGCGAACAAATTCCTACGGAGTCTGCCTTGCAGTCCTTGTACGAGGTTAGCAGACAGACTGTCAGAAAAGCCATTTTAGAGCTATCCAACGAAGGATTCCTCCGCAGCGAAAAAGGTTCTGGCACTTATGTCAGCAACCAATATCGCACAAAGACCGGCGGGAGTTCCCATAAGAAGACGATCGGTGTAATTACGACCTATATCTCTGACTATATCTTCCCTTCTATTATCCGGGGGATTGAAAGCCGAATGAATGAGGATAACTATTCACTACTATTGGCTAGTACCAATAACGATGTTGCGCAAGAAAAAAAAGCTCTCGAAATGATGTTGTCCTACGGCGTAGATGGTTTAATTATTGAACCTACGAAAAGTAATCTGTATAATCCCAATATTGCGTATTATCTGTCGTTTAAGGAGCAAGATATTCCACTCATTATGATTAATGCTTTTTATGAGGAAATAGAGCTCCCCTTCCTTTGTCTTGACGATGTGCAGTCCAGTTATCTGGCAACAAAAGAATTGATCTCCAAAGGCCACTCTCAAATTGGACTTATCGCAAAAATGGATGATTTACAAGGCAAATATCGAATGAAGGGTTATATCAAAGCCCTCGAAGAAGCTAAATTGCGGTTTTATCCAGAGCAAATATTTTCGTTCAACACCGAGACCAAACAAACCTTAGCTACGAACTTGAAGGATTTCCTAAATAAAAATAGAGATACCCTCTCTGCGATTGTCTGCTACAACGACGAGGTTGGTCTGGAAGTGGTCAATGCTTGCAGACAGCTAGACATTTCTATACCAGAGGAATTATCAATTATTGGCCAGGACAACTCCTATATTGCCCAAAATGCAAACATCAAACTGACCACTTTAACACATCCCCAAGAAACTATGGGCCGTGATGCAGCGGATTGGGTCATTAAAAAATTACAAGGAAAAAAGGATCTTCCCAACAATACTTATTATCAACCTGTGTTAATTGAAGGAGAAACAGTAGTCGAGAGATAGAATAAATTCTGAGGGATTTTGCGTTCCTCTTCATATGTAAATGTAATAACCCACCAGTCGTGACTGGTGGGTTATTTGCAACTGTCATCTCCGTATTCTTTAAAGGTTCGATTCGTGTTTTGAAGTCAACAGTACAGAAGAAGCAAACTGTTTCACAAGCTTGCCGGGATTGATCCCGTATTTCTCCCGAAACACCTCTGAGAAGTGACTTGAGTTGGAATAACCTACAGCACAGGATGTCTCATTAACGTTCAAATTACCTTGCTGCAATAGGTGTAGAGCCTTCTCCAACCTTATATCCCGCAAATAGCCAAATACAGTTGTTCCGAACATTTCTTTAAAGCCTGATTTTAATTTGTTATCATTCATTCCAATCAATCGGGAGAGCTCCAACAGGCTTGGCGGATCTATCATCCGTTGCAACATGATGTCCCGGGCTTCACTAATTTTTGTCATGTCGCTTTTCGACAGCTTTGTTGTCCCAGAAGTACCCTCTGTTAGAATCGATTGAAAGCCCAACGACAAAAGCTCTAATGTACTACATTCGATCTCCAGATTTTTGGTGCTGCGGTTTTGAAGCGCTGCCAGCATTCGTTCAAGCACGATAGCAGTAGACGGCTGCATCGTTTCCTGGAATACACGAAAAGACGCTTGGCCAAGAATGCGGTCAAAATCAGCGGATCTCCCACCCCCGCCTTCTTCCATGAAGTGATGAAAAGTCGAAACAGGAATACCTATGCCTAACATAAGATAATATTCATTCCCCTGAAACTCAAATTGAGAGCCAACTTCATTCATGAGTTGTAGCGTACAGCTTCCCGGAACAAACTCATACTGGACACCATCTACAGAGACTTCTCTTTTCCCTTGTAAACAATAATTAAGTTCAACCATTGCTGTTTTGGTTACCAAAGGCATGCTGTAATCCTGGCGAAAGGTAAAATCGGATACCACCACATTGATATCAAAGCGTGGGACGAATCGACGAACGAACCCTTCTCCCCTTTGCGAATGTAGTGCCATGTGCTCTGTACGATCTCTATTCTGCCGCGGCAGCTCAAGCCCATCGAAAAAAAGATTGAAATTGTGATGATAATCTATTCCAGTCATTGCTACCGCTCTCCGTTCAAGTTTTATAATATTGAGAATAATTCTCATTATTATAAAGGATCCTCTCTTTTTTGACCCGCTTGAATATGGTGTTATCTGGATACGCCATCTAGGAAACACTAACATTTCTTTTACTTAATTTCTTAAATACCGAGTATTCCTTATTGGACTTAATAAAACTTAATATCTTTGCGGCACATTCTATTGAATTCATCTCTTCCGTATTTACTTCGAGGTCATATTCATCAAAGCAATATACTTTGCTAAACTGTGAAGCTGCTAGTCCAATCTTTCTATCTCCTCTTGTTTGCTCTCTTCTTATGAGTTCTTCTTTCGAGCATATTACACCTATAAATAACGTAGGCTGATCGAAAAATTGATCAAGAAACACATTAAACCTCTTATCATTGTCGATTACGGTATCTACTATTACATTAAAACCCATTTCTATTAACAATTTAATTGTCGAGCGGTACACTGAGAATATGGAATCATCTAATATTTGGGAAACGACTTGATGATCTATTTCTCTTGGAGGTTCATCTGGAAATTTATTATTAATAAAATCATTGTAATTATTAAAAAAATCATCAATTGATAAATGATAAAAAGGAATCTCTTTCTGTTTTATCAGTTCAGTCGATATGGAGGTCTTTCCGGAACTTGAAGTTCCATTTAGAAAAACTAATATCCCTTGCTTCAATTTAATCATCCCTTCAAATAATAATCATTGCAACTCAGAGAATATTCGAGAAAAGATTAAATTATCCTTTACTGTTTGATATGTTCCTTGATTTGTTCGGCTATTTGCTCCAACAATGCTTCTTTTCCTAAAGCAAAGAAAGCCTCATTATAATTTTGTCTGCTTGTCATGCGATATATATTATTCGATTTTGCAGCTTTCAGATTACTCCAGACCTTGCTTTGGTCAAGAACATTCTGGTCATTATCGGATAATAAAATGATATGGTCTGGATTAAAGGTAGACAGTGCTTCTAGACTTGTCACTTTCCCTCCCCATGGATCTGGCTCCGGTGTACCTGGCGCGAGGGGTAATCCTAGATCATTAAAAATCATATCCGCAATACCTGTGCGGGAATAGATGCGTATTTCTTTCTCTGTAGCTTCGATTACCGCAAACGTCTCTTCCTTGGTTATCTCAGTGATTTGATCATGTAGTAGTAGAGCACGTTGATCATAGACCTTCAACCACGTTTCCATTTCCGCTTTCTTATCAAGTACCTCCGCAACAAATGCAAATCGCTCTCTAAAAGCGTTAAAGCCATAAGGCACCCTCACTGTTGGAGCAATCATATTTAGTTGATCATAGATTTTTTCTTGGGTAGGTCCTGCCAGTATCAAATCAGGGCTTGCTGCAATGATCGCTTCTAAGTTGACTTCCGTCTGAAACCATCCAGCGGGAGTTACATCAGGCAGTTCTTTTTTGAGAATAGGAGTGATTTCTAATGAATTAGCCATATCCGTATTCCCAGTAATAACAGGTTTATATCCAAGCACCAGAAGTTCTTCCGTTGAGCCGGATACATCGGCAATTCTAACCGGATTCACCGGTATTACAACATCTCCTTTAGCATCCTTGAGGGTACGTGTTTCGGTCGAATTAGTAGCGACGGGTTCTGAATTTACCGCAGGTTGAGAATTTTCTACCTTAGCCTCCTGACCTGAATTCCCACACCCGTACAGAATCACCATCATGATTAAGGCGATTCCGACAAAAGAGATTCGTTTTAAACTGAACATTTTTTCCAACCCTCTCCAATCTATTGATAATCATTCTCACTTCTAGCAAGTCCGATCATACACTCTGCTAATAGGATAGAACTACCGGCAGAGGGATTGAATAACGGTTTGGCGGATATTTATTTAATTTTTATCGTTTTTTAATTACTTCTGAAGGATTAATTCCATACTGCTTCCGAAAAGCTTCGGCAAAATGACTAAAGTTGTTGTAACCTACCATCGTCGCCGTTTGGCTGACACTAATTTCCCCGGTACTTATGATTTCCCATGCTTTTTCTAAACGTTTGTTCCGTAAATATGCAAATACAGTTGTTCCGTACTCTTCCTTAAATCCAACTTTTAATTTGTATTCGTTAATGCCTGCCAGCTTGGACAATTCGATTAGCGATGGTGGGTTTGCCATGTGGTCAAGGATGATATCCCTGGCTTTCCGAATGTTTTCTCGGTCACTACGTGATAAATGCAAACTACGTTTAGTATGTTTCTGCTCAAAAAGAAAAGCGTCAAAATATACAGAAAGGAGTTCTAATGCCTTCCCCTCTACGTACAACCGGCGCATGGAGGTATGATATGGACAGTCTCTCAATTGAACCAATAATCGGGTGGTTTCTGGAAGAATAGGCATACGGAACATTCGAAAAGCACGTGAATCTAACAGCCCGGATAAGCTGCGAGCATGTGAAGAGCCTTGATCCGCCATCCATGAATCGAATAGTGTAACCGGTACACCTATGGACAATAAACGGATAGGTTCAGCACTGCGATAGTGAAATTCCGCTTGGAAATCCTGCATGAACTGCAATGAACAACTATCGGGCATTAACTCATGGCTGGTATCTGTTACATGAACTTCCCCGCTTCCCTGCAGACAAAAGCTTAACTCAATCATCGCCGCTTCGGATTGAACCCGAACTAGGCGATCATCAGCAAAACGGTAATCACTATCAACAATTTCGATCCCGGAGGGTGTGATCACTCTATCGACGTATCCTTGGGTACTGGATTGTGCAAAATGTTTCCTCTCTGTAGTGCCCCTCATAGACGGAGCCTCAAACAAAGCATCGAAATACCCGTTATAGATGTTATGAATAGATGAACTTGTCATTCTGTTATACACTCAGCAGGTAAGCTGCACTCCGTAATCCCAATATTATGTTTTATCATGAGCAGATCACCTTTTCTCTTCTATTAAATGATAACAATTATCATTTAGATCATTATATGCGAGATATTAGATAACCTGCAATGTACAGTTTTTAAGGATCTCTTATCTCCGCCTCCTCAGTAAAGCGGTAGCACTTCTTGTGTCAGCCTTATAAAGAGATCGCTGAGTTAGGTTGCATATAAAATACAAATAACCCCTCATCCTAAGGGATAAGGGGAAGTTATGATATCATCTAATTTTTAATTAATTCTACTTCCTTCATTGGAGCCTTTGTCTTACGGAGCATCATCCAGATCCCCCCCAGACAAAATAAAACACTACATCCCATGCCAAACAACGCGCTGGCGTTTAATGCCTGAGGTGAGCCTTTCATTGTAAGCACAGCCATTTGAGTGACAACAATGGAGACTAAGGCATCAGTAAAGCTAATCATTTTTAATGTTGATATAATGGGATTTTTGAGATGACGGTTAACAATATTTCCATGAATGGCAAAACCAAGTTTTGTAAAAGCGATCAGTGCTACCAGATATACAATGTAACCTTCATAAACCAAAGCGTCTCCGACTAGATAAATCCGCAGGCAGACCAACAGATATGAAACCCCTAGAAGACAAAGAAAAACACCGCCACGCTTATAAACATAAAGCTCCATGGAATACCTTTGCTGTGCTGAACTGACTTTTTTAGCTAATGTATATTTATGAAGCACCTGTCCTTTGGCTATACAAAGGATCAGATAATAAAGTGCATTTGTGATGAACCATCCGGACAATAGATATAACCCAAGAATTAACTTGCCTATACCAATAAAAGCATCGATGACTAAGGAAACAGCGTTGAACATGGCGGTTCGATCTTGCGGATTTCCGAAGTACCGAACTAAGATTGCCTTAATATATATCATCCTTTCAAGAAAACCTTCATATCTCATTTTATGTTTCTAAGGGGACAATAGTATCATACTTGACTCAACCCAGCAATAAAGCAATTAAAGTTCTGATTTATGATATATTAGAAAAGGTTGTGCAAATTCGGCAAGAGGAAATAGCAACAGCAATTGTTAATGGAGGCAGGTCGTATATGTATAGAAAATTAACAGCAGCAGAGTTAGATTTTATATTAAGCTCGATTAATAAGGAACAGCATTTTTTATATTATTCATACCTTACTTTTCGCAGACAAAACACAGTGCATTACGGTCAGTATTCTGACCAGGGCGAGTTGCTTGGAGTATTAGCCTTTTTAAGTGGCCTTCCGTTTAATGCTTTTTCTGTATATCCAGTTCAGCAATCCTTTTGTCTCAGCTCAATGTTGGCGTTCATGAAAGATGAATTACATCTACATAACCATGCGGTAGGTAGCTTTATTATTAACGAACAAGAGCTGCAGGTCTTTGCTTCTCAGCTTGAGTTCTACAGCCCTCCCAAAAAATTGCTTCTTATGAAACATATTCATGAAGATGTTCTACCAACAGCGGACAAGCATGTTATGCACTTAGGACCTGCTCATTTCCAGCGAATTGAAGCAAAGATGAACGAGCTGCAAACCATGGCTTTTTCAAAAGAAGAATTACAGAATCCGTTCTATGGTGTGATGGCACAAGACGAGCTGATTGCTGTAGGAGGATACCATATATATAGTGAGGATTACGTTGAACTAGGAAATATCGGAACAGATGTGGCCTGGAGAAGAAATGGTTATGGTAAAAAAGTCTGTGCAGAGCTAACACGCCAAGGACATGCCATTTCAGCTAACGTATATTTGAATGTTTTTGAGGAGAATGTAGGAGCCATTTCTCTATATCAATCGCTGGGATATGAACTCATTTGCCAACAATACATCGTTGAATTTATGATTTAAATTAAAAACGTACTGCAGCTAATGCAGTACGTTTTTTTAAATTTTTAGGTGATACGCCAGTTAACCTTGTTTATTTCATTGCTTTTTCCAGCTCTGTGAAAATAACCCCCAGCGCATGAGCACCCGCATCTGGATAACCGATGCTGCGTTTCCCTACTGTACCGGCTCTTCCCATACGGGCAACGATTTCTATAGTATTTTTAGAACCTTTGACAGCTGCTTCCGCTGCTTTATTTGCCGCCACTTTGATATCGTCGCCTTGTTCTGCACTTTGGGTCCAGGCATCTGCGAACGGTACAAGCGCATCAATCAATGTCTTGTCTCCGACGACAGCCCCTCTGCCAAAAGATCTTTCACCCGTATCTTGAATCCCTTTGACAACAGCCTGCATCATATCAGCAAACTCCTGAATGGTCAGCTCTTCCTTCTGCTGAACATTTTTACTCGCTGCGCGGAAGCCTGATCCCCAGATCGGTCCGGATGCTCCGCCGCAATATTCCATAATGACCATGGAGCAGGCGTCAAGGAACTCACCGATATTAGTGAGATGATGAGCTAAAATATCTTCCCACTCGACTTTCAGCTGTTTAAAGCCCTTAGCTACACTCATCCCGAAATCGCCGTCTCCAGCGTGGGAGTCAAGCTCACAGAACGGAACTTCATTCTCGATAATAACCTGGCTCATTTGATCGAGCAGATAGACGATATTTTGCAAAGTAAACCGATTGTTCTTAATCACCGCTGAAGCAGCATCCGTATTATTCTTAAAGGATACATTGCTGTCTGCTTTCTCTTCTTGGATTACTTCAGTATATTTCACAGGCTCAAAAGGGCCTTTAATCGACAAGGCTGGTGTATCACAAGGCGCAGATAACCATTTTTTCAGTGTCTCATCCAGCTTCATTATCGTCACCGATGCACCTGCCATGTCAATGCTGGTCATGTAGTTACCAACAAACACTTTAAACACTTGTTTGTTCTTAGCGGTTAATTCGCGGATAACAGAATTGTTCAGCAAATATAACTCTTGCAGCGGGGTGCCGCCAAAACCATTAATTAATACGGCTACTTCCCCCTGCTTCTGATCATTCATTTGGAAGTTGTCTAACAAAGAAGTAACCATTCGCTGTGCTAATTCATCTGCGGGTACAATTTTCTCCCTGCGTATTCCGGGTTCTCCATGGATGCCAACCCCATATTCCATTTCGTTCTCTTCAATATGAAATGTCGGAGTACCTTTGGCAGGCACGGTACAAGAGGTATAGGCGAAGCCTATGCTGCGCACATGATCAATTGCATGTTGCGCCGCTTCTTTCACCTCCGCTAAGGATAATCCAGCTTCTGCTGCTGCTCCGGCTACCTTATGAACAAGCACTGTTCCGGCTACGCCTCTTCTTCCGACTGTATAAAGGCTGTCTTCAACGGCAATGTCGTCGTCTACTTTGACATAATCCACTTCGATACCGTCTTCAGTTGCTAGATGGGCCGCATTTTTAAAGTTCATGATGTCACCGCTATAATTCTTGATAATAAGCAGCGAACCTTTGGTGCTTGCTGTGCGGCGAATCGCTTGATAAACCTGAATTTGGGATGGAGAAGCAAACACATCACCGCATACAGCTGCATCCAGCATCCCGGTTCCTACAAACCCGGCATGAGCCGGCTCATGCCCGCTTCCGCCACCACTGATCAGGGTAACTTTATCTTGATTGATCTCTTTCTTAGAAATCACTTTGAATTTAGGATCGAAATCCAGCTCGGGATGCGCCAAGACAAGCCCGTTACACATTTCCCTAACCAGAGTCTCCGGCTTGTTTATTATTTTTTTCATCTTAAAGCTCCTTAATTGATTTATATTGACGGCCTAATTGATCGGCTGCCATAATTGCTGATGCAACCGCATCCTCCGTAATTGGGAACGGCATCGAATGGATAGATTCCTCAGCAATGCAAGCTTTTTTAGCAACCTCAAGCAGTTCCTCATAGGTTACATGCTCAACACCAATATCCGCTAAGCATACTGGGAGGCCAATCGAAAGACAGAAGTCCAACACTTCTTTTAATTCAGTCCGGTCTGCATTTTCAAGAACCAATTGAGCAATCGTGCTGAAGGCAACCTTTTCACCATGATAATAATGATGAGTTCCTTCCAAAGCAGTTAACCCATTATGAATCGCATGAATCGCTGCCAAACCACCACTTTCAAACCCAAGACCCGATAAAAGAATATTCGTCTCAATTATATTCTCCAAAGCTGGGGTTACGATATTCAGATCGCAAGCTTGCTTCGCCTTGAATCCATTCTCAAGCAATGTCTCATAGCAGAGCTTCGCAAGTCCCAACGCTGTTACTGTTCCTTTAGCTTCACCGCAAACCCCTTCACGAACTCCGCAAGGTAGACCTGCATTCACATTGGAGTAAGAATTTGCAGTAGCTCTTGCTTCAAAATAGGTTGAAAGTGCATCTCCCATACCTGCCACAAGAAATCTTGTAGGTGCATTGGCAATAACTGTTGTATCAATCATGACTACACTCGGGCTTTGCTTGAAATAAGCATAATCATCGAATTCACCTTCCGGAGTATAGAGCACCGCTGAGTGGCTTGTCGGAGCATCAGTTGCTGCTATCGTTGGAACGATAATCAGCGCTTCTCCTTCAGCTACACATTTTGCCGTATCAATCGCCTTACCTCCACCCAAGCCAATCGTACATGCACATTGATGTTCTTTGGCTAGCGCTTGTAATCTGGCGACTTCTTGTCTTGAGCATTCCCCGTGGAAGCCACTTTCAACAAGAGTTATATTAAATTTCTGTTTAGTTGACTCCAGTTTGTCTTTCACACGTGTTACATCATCTGGATGGGCAATTAACAAAGCAGAATCACCAAATGTTTTTACGAAGTAACCTAAGTTCAATAATTCATTCTCACCTTGTACATATTTCGTCGGACTGATAAATGCTCTTCTCATTTTTCGTTCCTCCTCAGTTGTTTATAGTTATCATTATAGATTGCTCTAATTTAAGAAACATGAAACAATAAAAGCTTATTAAAGCGTTTTCTTATCGTATTTTTTTGTCATAATCGTGAAAAATCGAACTTTCATGTCATTATGTTGAATTATTCTGTATAATGTTCATTAAGATTCTATAACTTACATAGGAGAATTTTGTGATGTCAAAATCCCGGTTCAATCTAGAAGAAATTATTGATTTGAAGAAATGGGAAAAGCTCCAGGATTCCTTATCTCTTGTAACCAAAATGGCTATTCTTACTGTTGATTACAAGGGTGTTCCTGTGACCAAGCACAGCTATTGCCAGCCATTCTGTCAAGGTGTGCGCCAGGACTCCCATCTCTCTCAATATTGTCAAAAATGTGATGCCCGCGCTGGGATTGAAGCGGTTCGCCAGAACAAACCGTTTATTTATTTATGTCATTTCAATATTATAGATATCGCGATTCCGATCATTATAGATAATCAATATCTAGGTGCAATTATGGCCGGACAGCTCAAGCTTCGTGAACCTGACGTGCCACAACTGGAGCAAATTGTCTCTCGCCCTCCGAATGTGGAGACGAACATGAAATTTAAAGCACTCAAAGAGGATTACCAGGCACTGCCTGTTTTATCCTACGATGAAGTAACAAAGTGTGTTGAGCTGCTGCTGCAGTTAAGTACCTATATCGTGGAGGAAGCCATTCAAAAGCATACTACTGTGGATTTGTACAAAAAGGTTCTGACCACCAATATAGAAGCACCCGCTTCTGCTGAAGCAATGGACGAGTCAGACCGTACGTACCGAAAAATCCAATCCATACAGCAGGAGTTATCCGGGGCCTTGATCGAGACCAAATTAAAGAATGGTGTACAAAAGTTCGTCTCAGTAAATTCTGTGCTTCAGCCTGCTTTTAATTACATTTATGCTCACAAAAATGAGAATTTCAGCCTCAAAGAGATGGCTAAGCTTTGTCATATCAGCCCCAGTTATTTCAGCCGTATTTTCACTAAAGAAACTGGAGAGAATTTCTCCATCTTCATTGCCAGACTCAAGATTGAATGGGCTAAGCAACTGCTGGAATCCACGGATTCCCCGATCAATCAAGTCAGTGATGATTTGGGCTTTTGCGACACGGGATATTTCATTAAAACCTTCAAAAAATACGAGAACCTCACCCCGGCTGTATATCGGAATATGTATATGAGGCGATCAGCAAAAGAAACCCTCCGTTAATAAAATTAACGAAGGGTTAGTTCCTCATTCCCACCAATGCTTCATTTCACTGAATCCTACATCCCATAACTTCACATTCCCTTTAAGGATAAAGGTTATTTCTTTTACGGTAACTAATGCCGTATTGTTGAGTTCAGCTTGGGAACTATATTGTTCACTGGATTGAAGGATCATGTTACCATCAGCTATAATCATTAGTTCACTGCTAGAATTTTCATTTTGCGGGAATCCAAAGCTGAAATATAACCATACCTCTTTTTTATCACCCAAAGTATAGGTGTATTTTTTAATATCTTCACCTTCACTGCTGTACAAATTCATTTTTGGTATTATATTTTTACCTGCGATAGTGAAACTGGGAAGATTATGCGTGGTAGGCATGCTTCCCGTAAGCTTTTCCAACGTTTGTAATCCCTGCACGGGTCTTTCACTTTTCTTCAGAGTTAAATCAATGATCTCAGAGATTCCCATGATTCCTACCAATAGCACAACAACAGATAATGCCGAAGTAAAAAGTGATCTCCTGGTGATTTCCGGGGAAAATCCAATCTTATATGCACAAAATCCGATCATTGCCCCTAACGTATTGGAGATGACATCGGCTACATCAAAGCAACCCAAAAAAGTTAAAGCTTGAAGACTTTCCAGCACAAAAATTGTTAAGATAAACAAACAAATAAACTTCTTAAAATGTGTACGATACAGCAAAGGAAATAATACGCCAAAAGGAATAAAAGCAGCGATGTTCCCAAAGTCATAAAACCAAGAAAAGGATAGGTCAAAGAGATCAGGAAAAAGAAGCGGAACACTTTCTGGAATCAACATAAACGTATATTCATACTGGCTTGTTGCATGCTCTACTCTATTGAAAGCAAAAAACAAAAAATATAAGATCAACAGTGTATACAAAATAGTTCCTATAATAAGAATCTTTCGTAATTTCACTCCCATAATAACTTCACAATTCCCTCCATATGTCGATGGAAATAGTATATCTCTCCAAAGTGACATTCCCGTGACACTGAAGGTGACGATTTAGTCATTCAAAGCTTATATCGACAAAAAGTCATCACCCTTAATTTAAGGTCGATGACTTTTGGTTACATAAATTATCTATTCGAGACTAGTTTCCAGTGCTGGCCAGCAGAACCTGTATTATTTGTTTGAATAATATTTGCTCCCTCTGTCGTCGAACCCTGATCTACTGCCAGAGCTTTTCCACTATTACGATTAATAATATTGTAAAAATCACCTGAGGACTCCAAAGTCCACTGCTGGTCATTCGATCCGTTATCATTCCATTGTACACTTTGAGCACCGTTAGCTAATGAACCTCCTAAAATGCCCAGGTTTTTACGACTATTAGTATTGACCAGCTTCGTATAGCCATCAGCTGTGCTGACTACAAACCAATTTTGGTCATGGGAAGAAATTCCGCTGGTCCACTGAACCGCCTTCCCTCCATCCGCCATCGAACCTTGATAGATACCCAACACTTTACCACTGTTCTCATTAACTAATCGATAACTGTCCACCATAATATATCCTTCATCTGGAACCAACTCCCACAGCTGATCAGTGCTGCCTGCATCAGTCTGCTGTATAACTTGGGTACCCTCTTCAGTAGAACCCTGCGCTATACCTAACGTCTGACCACTGTTACGGTTAACAATCTTGTAGTAGTTACCAGAGGCTTGTAAAGTCCACTGCTGGTCATCGGAATGGTTTTCAGTCCATAAAACGGCTTTAGCTCCTTCTGTTGTTGATCCTTCTAATATTCCGGCGACCTTTCCACTTTTTGCATTCACAATGGATTTGTAACCGTTAGGAGCATAACCACTTTCCGCTGTGGAAATGAGCCAATATTGATCCAAAGAATTAGTCCCGCTGCTCCATTGGACGAGCGGATTGCCATTCGCAGTTCCACCTTCCAATACACCTAAAGCCTTCCCACTCTTCACATTAATTAATTTGTAGTAACCTACGGACATATCACCATATTTCACCGTGTTTTTCCCACTAAAAAATCCGGCTTGAGGGATAAATAAGCGGCCATTGCTAAGCGGCAGTAGTTGGCGGTTATACCCTGCATCTACGGGCGGATTATATGGAACCCAGCTTCCGGATGCATCCACTCTAGAAGAGTTGATCAGCACTTCTTTTTTCCCTGCAACGTTTAATACGAGTCTCCCATCTCCCAAAACAGAAATATAGGGACTTCCTCCGTACCCTACAAGAGATCCTACTTCAGTTGGATTCCAGCTCTCAGGATCTGCTGAAATTTTCAAATAATTGGGCACGCCCGGGTATCCGACCATCTCATAGGTCATTGCGTAATTACCATTGCCCAGCTTAGCGATTGTAGGCATTCCTGGACGTAATTTACTGTCTGCAAATGCCACATCAACTACCACAGGTCCCCAGTTCGTACCCTCCAACGTAGTCTGATGAACTAACTTCTGGGCATGGGCAGGATCACGTTCATCTGAATAATAAACAATGAGTTTGTTGTTGTGAACCAAAAAGAAAGGCTCCCAAATGGGATCATAACCAATATCGTTTCGTCCACCTTCAGTAATGGTGCTTACATATGTCCATGTTCTACCTAAATCATTGCTTTTATATAATTCCAACTTGGTAGCTGCTTTGTTGCTTGGCACAGAATTTCCTGCAAGAAGCATAGTACCTGCAGGCATGTTACCTATAGATTGGGGGAGTTCAAACAATTCAGGGCAATTTAACATTCCCCAACCGTTTTGAGTATCCTCCACTTCTCCAACCTGATTCCAAGTGACACCATTGTCAACGCTTTCATAAATAGGGAAAACAGGGGTGGTATTAGAGGTTTGTTCAAATGTAGCATACATTTTATTATTGTTGATGCCACTATATTTAAGCTGGATTGCCCTAGGTGATAAAGCCCCATAGGATGGTGAATCTGCTGGTGGTACATATAAGACATTAGGACCGAAAGCGTTTACAATATCGCCGTCAAAGCTAATCCCTGTGCCAACCACTGTCACTAAAACCAACAAAAAAGACAAAACCTTCCTCAGTTCTCTTCTCAAAAGTAATTTCTCCTTTACTCTGGTTTTTTTAAACGAATACAGCTTCAATATAATTAATAAACGGATAAATGAGAATGTAATATCTCGACCGGATCATGCAATATGATTACACAAATAGACTCTCATCTTCGATTTCAAGTTTTGAAATTAGAAGAGGCAGATGAACAACCTTTGATAATCAAAAGTTGTTCATCTGCCTCTTAACTTGTTAGGAATCTACTTTTTCTTCTTAATGTGATTTCTTTTCATTGTGATAAAGGACGAATTCGTATTTATTCCCCGTTAGTTGATCATTATAAAATACAATTTTACGGTTCAGTATATCTAAGTTTTGTTGCAATGCCTTAATTTCTTGTTCCACTTGTTGCTTACGCTGTTCAAGTAAATTTTTCCGTTCAGGAATTGTCTCGTCCCCCATAGCCCGCCACTCGGTATATTGCTTCAATTCTGCCATCGTCATTCCTGAATCTTTTAAATGAAACAAAAATTGAACCCAACCTATATCCTGATCTGTATATTCGCGTAAATTATTGTCACTTCGATGTGGAGTAAGTAAGCCTTCCAATTCATAATATCTGAGCGTGCTCTTGTTAACACCGACGATTTCTGCAAATTCTCCAATGGAATAAGGCATGATCCCCACCTCCATTTCTAATTTTGTTTCTATTCAAAGGATATACTTAAATTAATAAAAAACCAAATGTCAGAGTATGAATCCATTTTTATGGCTTGCCTTAAAGTGTACTTTAAGGTCTATACTTCATTTTGAAGCAGTTAATCATCGATGAAAGGGATGTTCTTATATGGCTGAAAAACAAACAGCAGGACGAGACTTGTTAGGAGAATTCGCTCCGAAATTTGCTGAACTGAACGATGATATCTTATTCGGTGAAGTGTGGTCAAGAGAGAAAGAATTATCTGCACGTGACCGCAGCATGATTACAGTTTCAGCATTAATATCAGGAGGAAACTTTGAACAATTAACTCCACATCTGCATAAAGCAAAGGCAAACGGAGTCACAAAAGATGAAGTAGCGGAAATCATCACGCACCTTTCGTTTTATGTAGGGTGGCCTAAAGCATGGTCGGCATTTAATATTGCTAAAGAAATTTATAAAAATTAAACGAAAGAGGTTTTTATTATGGCTAATGAGCAACTAAGCAACAGTACTATCTTTCCACTCGGACAAAAGGTTGAAGCTAATTTTATAGGTGATGCATACTTGCAGATGATTTATACTGATGCGACACCTTTGAATGCGCCTATTGGGAACGTAACCTTTGCCCCGGGAGCTCGCAATAACTGGCACTTCCATAAAATCGGACAAGTATTATTAGTTACCGGTGGTGAGGGTTGGTATCAAGAAGAAGGCAAACCAGCTCAATTCCTCCAAAGCGGGGATGTTGTGAATATTCCAGCGAACGTAAAACATTGGCATGGTGCTACAAAAGACAGTTGGTTTGTCCACTTAGCCATTTCACCCGGAGAAACAGAATGGTTAGAACCTGTTGATGGTGAGCTTTATAATCAATTATAAAAAAACGCATCGAGTCTATAGACTCGATGCGTTTCTTTTCTATATCGTCTTTTTGAGAAAACTAAACTTTATTGCTCAAGAAATTGGTAAACTGCCATCATCTCTTGTTTATTCAACTCACGAATACGATTGAAAATTGGAATATCAGCAACAGCTTCAATATTTAAGCTTTCAGAAATAACGTCACTTATTTTACCCGTTAGCCAAGTCTGAACATCTATACCTTCAACGACTTCCTTACGTCCTTCATCATTGATTCCACTCGCATAACAACTCACACAGGGAATAGTTAATTTATATACACCATCATGAAGTCCATCTTCCGAGATAACTTTTTTTCCTTTACAGAATGGACAGGGATGGCTTGCTTTAACCTTATTAATTAAGGTGACGATTTTTTTGTAACCAAACGCTTCATAGACATAAGTCAGCTTTTTATATTTTCCATTAGTGAAATACTTATCTATGATATTTTCTCTTGTTTCGTGGATATTGGCAAAATCACAGATCGTAATCCGGTTTTTCATGCTGATGGTTTCGATACTGCCGCTAATGCTGTCCCAGAATGGCAGGGCATTTTGTAACACCATTTCATATTGCGCAAAACTTCCTAACTCTAGTTCAAGCATTTTTAGAGCGACTTGTGTTTCCCTAGGTAATAGAGAGACCTCTTCTGTCAAAACCATATCGCCGCCCACGATGGCTTTCATTTTTTCTAGTACCTGTAATTCGCCAACAGTGCTAATAACTTGATCAAGGGGCATCCCAATAAGCTCGCGAATATCAGTGTCGCCGTATTTAAGCTTTTTATGATGATTTAATACCGTTCCTTGACAAATTGGACAGGTAATCATTTTTTTGGATGCTTTAATATGCTCTTTAATAATCGATTTCGAGATAACCATATAGTTCCCGATAATGGTATTAAAGCCATCCCAAGTTCTCGAGGCTTTAGCTGCTTTATCATAGAAGGACTTTTCCCAATACCCGTATAAAAAGGTGTGTTTTTCAGCTTCTGTCATCTCATTATAACTTTTGCTAATATCCTGTCCGAGCTCATTCTTTAACTCATCAAAGATGAATTTTATTTTTGGTAATTGATAGAATTTCAGAATCTCCATCGCATCTGGATGTAATGAACCGTCCCAAAAGGGTACGTTCTTGTCCTGAAGAACAATATCAAAGTCAAATTCTTCAATCACACGGCGGCCCTTACAGCTTGGACAATGATTGTCTGATTGATAGAAATCAAAGCTTTTTGTATCCTTATTAGTGGGATGCGCTGCCACAATATGGTTGATCAAGCCACCCATTTCATAAAGGAAAGTAAACTGACTATACAAGTGTCGTTCCAGATCAATGGCGATGACAGGCGCAATCGTATCCGATTCATATTCACCATAAATCAGGCGGGCCATGGAGGATAAGCTTTTTAAGATGCCACCTTTATAGATGTTCTCTGCATTTTTAAAATAGGGGATCTGACTTTCTTTTAAATAGTCAGTTCCATTTTGTAGCTGGAGTGTTGAAGAAATGTGCGCAGGTGCCACACTATCAGCAGGATTTTGTTGACGATAATAATCATCATGACTGAGAACATCAAGATGCTCCACAGGTGCAAGCTGTCTTTTGCCAAAATCAACGATAAAATCAGAGTTCTCTAACATATAAGAATTATGTTCAATCATGATTATGGAGACAGATTCATCCTGCAGAATGTCCCTAATGCTGTCAATGAATTGATTTAAAATATTTTGTGATAAACCTTTGGAAGGCTCGTCAAAAATAAAAAGTGTATGTGGATTTCTTGAGCCCGCAAACAGCTCAGAAACTAAATGGACACATTGAAATTCACCCGTGGATAAGGACTGTGTTTTCCGCTCCAACGTCAAATAACCAAGTCCAAGCTTGATCAATAAGCTTAGTCTTTTATGAGCAATGTCCTCATTTGGCAGTTCAACAATAATATCTTCAATCGAGCGCTCAAAAATATCATCAATATCCTCACTGTACTTTGTGAGTTTCCTTTTAATATCAAGAAAAGTGGCAACGGTCGAGCGACTGGTAATCGACTGATTTCGATCTTGCCCTACGATCACCAGCTTATCTTTGGAATAACGCTTTAGAAAATCTTTGACCATACATTCATTAACCAGTGTAGATTTACCACATCCGGACTCACCTGTAAAAGTTACCAGTCTATTTTGAGGAATCTGAATTTGGGCCATTTGAATATTACGACAATAAAGATCATGAAATTGATAATATTCTGCAGGTGCTGCCTGATTTAGTTCTCTATTGATGGGCTCAGGACGTGGTGATTCTTCAACAATTTTCCCGCCATATTTGCCACTGCCAGGTCCAAAGAACAAGTGTTTATCCGCTGTGTCCAGCACCGTGTCAGAATGGTCAATGAGCCAAATTTGATTTTTATATCCCAACTGTTTAATCTCCGCTAAAATCTTCAATAGGGTTTGGTGATCGAGACCCACGGAGATTTCATCAATGATAATCACGGTATTTTCACTTGTTGCCATGAATTCTGCCAGGTAAAGTCGTGTTAATTCTCCGCCTGATAATGTACCCATAATACGATTTAATGTTAAATAACCAATATTCATATTGATTATATTTTTCAGAATTTGTTGTTTACCTTCACTTATTTTTAGAATATCTGCCTGTGATAAAATGGTCTCTATACTTAAGTCGTTTAGATCAGAAATACTCTTTGCTTGATCCAATAATTCAATTTTATATTGTTCAGCTGCTTGATTATAGCGTTTCCCCTGACACTTTTTACACTCGACATTTTTTGTAGTTCCACGACCCTTACAATCAGGACACCAACCCAACTCATTATTAAATGAAAAAACCTCTGGAGAGAGATTATATTGTTCAGCAAGAGTGACACGGATTTCAGTAAACACACCTGTATGTGTGCCAATGGTTGACCGAGGATTTGAAGATATGGATGATCTACCAAGAAAAAGAACAAGTGGCATTGCTTCCATTTTGATCGCACTGAAATTAGTCTCCATAATATTGGGGAATAAATACTGGTATTCAGCTTTTGGCAGTAAGGAAACGAGACGTTTTTTTGATTCTTCCCCAATCGTTTGACAAAAAGTTGTTTTACCAGATCCAGACAAACCAGCAATTCCTAACGACTCATCAACTGGCAGTACCGTTTCTAATCTGTTAATATTGTTCGCAATTAATTGATTTATTTTCATAGTAAGCTCATCTCATCTCCATTCTCTTCATCTAGTATTGCCATGATTTATTCCATTAAAAAGGGCACTTTCCTTGTTCCAGAAAAGCGCCCTATTCTTGAAATTACAATTCTGCTAATGCCTTTTCGAGCTGACCACCCATATTTGTCCAAGCATATTTAGCACCTTCGATGGCTCCTTGGCGGGCTTTCGTCTCTTCACTAAATCCTGATTGATCTAAATGGAGATTAACCTTCCCCTCTGAATCTTGACTCAAAGTCCAAGTAACAGTTGTACTTTCTCCCGCACTATTCCAAGTATAAGATAACGTATGCGGCTCATCCACGACGAGTACTTCGCTATCTATAATTCCATCCCACCATTCATTTGGCTCAACACGGAATTGAAATTTATGACCAACGACGGGTTTAAAATCATTACTCCAGATCCATTTCGCAAGCGTATCCGAATCCGTTAAAGCATTCCATACCTTCTCGATCGAACTTGTAAATTGAAAATCTAATGATACATCTGGGTTCATAGTTATTCCTCCAATATAAGTTTTAATTTATCAATTCTTTGTTTCCAGAATCCTTCATAAAAAGATACCCAATCTTGAATTTCTTTCAAAGGATTGGCATTCAACCGATACCTCGTCTCTCTGCCAACCTTTCGAGCAATTACGAGACCAGCATCTTTAAGTATATTTAAATGCTTCGAAACGGCTGTACGACCCATTTCAAAATGAATCGTTATCTCATACAGAGGTAATTCATCAACATCAGCCAGAATTTGAAGAAGTTTTCGTCTTGTTGGATCCGCAACAGCGTCATAAACATCCCTCACTTGACTATTGTCGCTCACAACCACCCCCACCTTTTCCGTAATATTTCCTGTAATGTCACCTAGTATCCATCATTATTAATTAATAGGACACCATTTGGTGTCTAATTGATTATAAGACACCAAATGGTCACATGTCAACAATTCAGTAAAAAAAGCATTACCAAAAGCGAGTCCAGCATAGGACTGCTTTTGATAATGCCTCCAGATAAATCATTTCGTTGTACGCTTTAATAATTAATCTAATTGTTCTCCATTAGTAGCGATAACATTTTTGTACCAATAAAATGATTTTTTCTTTATACGACGTTTTGTACCTCTGCCCATATCATCTTGGTCCACATAAATGTAACCATAACGTTTGGACATTTGATTTGTTCCTGCACTCACCATATCTATGCAACCCCAGCTTGTGTAGCCCATTACATCTACACCATCTGCAATGGCTTCTTTTATTTGCTTAATATGTTCTTTTAAATAATCAATTCGGTAATCATCCTCTATAACATCGCCTTCTTGTAATACGTCTAAGGCACCTAGGCCATTCTCTGCAACAAGTACCGGCTTTTGATAGAGGTCATACAATTGGTTTATTGCAGTTCGTAAACCCTTAGGATCAATCTGCCAACCCCAATCACTCGATGGTAAATAAGGATTTTTCACTCCGCCTGTAAGCAAATTCCCTTCTGCGCCTTCTATCTTTTCTGGATGTGCACTGACTGCACCAGACATATAGTAGCTAAAGGATACATAATCCACTGGATAGTCTTTCATGATTTGTTCATCCTCGGGCTCTGTTTTCAGAACTATATTTTTTTCTGCAAACATTCGAGCGGTATAAGCCGGATAGTAACCTCTCGCTTGAACATCAGTAAAGAATAAAGAGGTACGTTGTTTATCAACTGTGGCTTGAACGTCGTCAGGATCACAACTATAAGGAACAAGAAGTTGATAACTAACCATACATCCAACCATTGCTTGAGGATTACTTTCTTTACACGCTTTGGTTGCAAGTGCACTTGCGACAAATTGATGATGCGCTCCTTGAAACATTGCTTGTTCGATATTCGGGTGATTTTCTTCGATAACCCCTAAACTTACATATTGGTGGTGTACTACACAGTTAATTTCATTAAAAGTCATCCAATATTTCACTTTATGCTTGTATCTTTCAGCTACAGTGGTTGCATAGCGAACAAAGAAATCTATAACTTTCCGGTTCACCCAACCTCCATACTTAGTTGTTAGATGAAGTGGCATTTCATAATGGGATAAAGTAACAATAGGCTCAATTCCATATTTGTTCAATTCATCAAACACACGATCATAAAATGCAAGACCTTCTTCATTAGGGATTAATTCATCCCCATTTGGAAAAATACGAGTCCAAGCAATGGACATACGGAAGGCTTTAAAACCCATTTCGGCCAATAAAGCAATATCTTCTTTATAGTGGTGATAAAAATCCACCCCATGTCTTTTGGGATAATACTTTTCACTTGCGGGATCTTGTGCTTCTTCTATTTGTTTATGAGTCATGAGGTGCCACTGGTCAGACCAGTTTTTTTTAGGGGTGTTTTCGTCAAAAATATATACATCTGCTAGAGAAAGCCCTTTACCGCCAACATTACTTGCTCCTTCTAGTTGATTGGCAGCTGCTGCTCCTCCCCATAAAAAGTTTTCTGGAAATGTCGTTTTCAATTCAAACATGTGTAAACCCTCCTTGTTGTTAAATAAAACATATGCTACGGATTAAACCTGTTGGATAAGGGCATCTTGTTCTTCTTTATATTTTTGATTATCCATTATTCTAAAGAACGGATAGTAAATAATAAACGCTACTGCAAACAGTACAATTTGTAAGATCATTCCCGAGATACTACCTGTCATCAAATATCCGCCGATAATTAATGGCATTGTTCCCGGAGGCAGTACACCTATTGGCAACGCTACTAATCCAAAATCCATGGAGAGATAGGTTATCAAAACAGTAACAATCGGTGTTATAAGAAATGGGATTAACATCATTGGGTTTAATACGATAGGCATCCCAAAGATTAACGGCTCATTGATATTAAATAGTCCTGGTCCAATCGTCAGTCGACCCATTTGTTTCAGCTGTTTGCTCTTCGCAAAGAATAACATAGCAATCGTTAGTCCTAGAGTTGCACCAGATCCACCGATAAAGATAAGATATCTGAATTCTGCTGTAACAATATTATGGACGGGTGAACCCGCTGCGTAGGCTGCAGCATTTTCTGAGGTCAATTGCAGCCAGATAGGCAACATGACAGAACCTACAATGGTGGAACCATGTAATCCGATTGCCCATAATAAGTTGATTAACAAGAACACAACAATTGTTCCCGCTAAGCTTGTTCCAACAGTGGTTAATGGTTGTTGAAGAAGCTTGGCAACAATGGTATGCACGTTATCAAAACCAGTAAAGTTCTCAACAAGTAGGCGAACTCCCCAGACACTCACGATAACAAAGAAACCAGGAATAATCGCTGTAAAGGATTTAGCAACTGTTGGCGGCACACCATCCGGCATTTTAATAACTATATTTTTTTGTACGATTCTACGATATATTTCTGTTGCGAAGATTGCGGTTAACAATCCTACAAATAAACCTTGACTCGAAAAATAATTCACGTTCATTGCTTTTGTAACAACATCATCTACTGTGAAAGAAGTTGATGGTGTGACTACAAAATATGAACATAATGCCACAGCCCCTGAAGAAAGCGGATCCACTTTATAGCTCTCTGCTAGTCTATATCCCACGGCAAATGTTGCAACTAATGCGACAAGGTTAAATGTACCATTGTACGGATATAGTAAGGCTGTTTTGATATTTGGATGGGCGACCAAGAAATCTAAATAGGCTGGAATTGGCAGGTTTGCTAAGATTAAAAAAATGGAACCGATAATAATAAACGGGATAGTTAAAACCATTGCATCGCGAAGCGCTTGTAAATGCCGCTGACCAGAGATTTTACCTGCAACTGGCATTACCTTATCTTCTAAAAATTTCGTTATTTTATCCATAGTTTCTTGCACGCTCCCGAAGAAGTATTTTCTTATTGCGATGCCACTTCTTTTTGATCCTATTTTGAAAGCTTATAAAGTTCAATGATTTCCGTAACAAGTAAAGAAATGGTCTCTACACTCATTAGTTGGTCTTCAGCATGCATAAGGATCAGTGAGAATTGAAGCTGTTCGCCATTTGCTTCTCTTTTGATTAATGATTTATGCATTTTATGACCTTCTCTAAAAAATTGCTTTGATTCTTCTAATTTTTCTTGTGCCTCTTTAAATTCTCCCTCTTTGGCTGCGTAAAGCGCCTCCATTACTAAGCTTTTAGCTGCGCCTACATTACTGATAATGTTAAAAGCCACAGTATAGTATTCCTCTTTCACTTCATCTACCATTTCTCTCTACTCCTCTCTTATCTCTATTTACTTTCAATTAATTGCAAGGCTTGTTCAAGTACTTTTTCACCGTTCATCATTCCGTAATTCAACATATCAATAGCTTCTATAGGAATGTTTTTATCTGCTAATCTTGTTTCTAATTGCTTTTTCATATATTTCACCTGAGGTCCTAACAATAAGACATCAACCTTTTTCTCTTGCAAAGTAATATCAATTTCAGATGCTGATTTAGCAAAAACATCGACATCCAACCCTTTTTCTTCAACAACCTTCTGCATTTTTGTTACTAAAAGGCTTGTACTCATTCCTGCTGAACACACTAACATAATTGTATTCATATTGACTTCCCCCTAAAATTATCATTTATTGAACACCTTTAGTGTAAACTTAAATCGCTTTCTTTTTAAGCTAACCTTTTTCCAAATCAACAGGAAACGGTTACATTGCAAATAGTAAGGCAGTACCTAATTTCTCACTCACTCTAGTTTAGTAATTGTATAATTTCTTCCACAGAGTCCTTAGCAAGGATCTGCACAACAATCTCTTTATCCTCTATCAATGATCCTAGCTTTTTATACATTTTATCTAGGTCGACATTGTTTCCTTCTTTAATGTTTAATAAACAAATTAATTGCACCATTTGCTTATCATTCCAACGAATAGGACGTTTTAACGTACAGATTGTCCAAAAGGTTTCCGAGGTAACAGGAAGTGAAGGATGTGGAACAGCGACAAGATTTCCAAAACTAGTGGGTGCATAGGACTCTCTTTCAACTACTAAGGATTCATAATGCTCTGGTACAAGTCCTTGTTTTGTTAGCTCATTGCTTAAAAAATGAATCACACTTTCCTTTGTGGTAAATTCTTTTTTCACGAATACTCTAGATGTGTCAAGGTAAGAATGAGTTTCTGCCACCTGTTCTGAAGACAGTAAGACTTCCTTGATTCTTTTGAGGTCTTTAGCTTCTAGAAAGGTATTTACAACATAGACGGGAATACCTATATCTTCATTGATCGGAACTGTACTGATAATAAAATCAATCGAGGATAGGTCCGTTTCTGCTAATTTGTAAAAACTAATTGTGTCTACAATCTGCAATAGATTCTCAAATGAATTGATCAATCGGTAATAAAGTAATTTGGCACTTCCAACACCAGACGCACATACAAGAATAACTCGTTTTATTTTTTTGTTTTTATTTTTCATTCTTTCTAAAGCAACCCCAATGTGCAAAGCAATGTAAGCAACTTCATGTTCTCCAACTTCTGAATCCAAATAGTAGTTAATACATTTACTCGCAATAAGTGCTCCTTCGAATGCGGCTGGAAAACTCGTCTTAATATCATTTAACAGAGGATTTCTAAAATTCATGTTGTATCTTAATCTATTCATCGCAGGCCTAATGTGAAGGGTCAGGGCTTGAATAAATTCATGGTCATGGCCAAAATCCCAATTCAACTCAGTTTGTAAACTTTTTAAAATACAGCTGACAATGGAGTCCACTTCATCGAACTTACTGTACTCCGTTAGATTTTCTTTCGGCAGCAATTTTGTTCCAACCAAATGGATGATAATATAATTAATCTCTGAATCGGAAAAGAGCAGATCCGTGAAATCTTCTATGTCTTTAACAATTTCATGGGCAACAATTTTTTCAAAAGGATACTCTTCCATAAGGTTTACCGACGGTTGTTCGATTAAAAATCCCTCTTCGATACGTTTACAAGCTATTATTAAGTGAATAGCGAGGTTTTCCAAGGAAATATCTGAAATCTCAATTTTGTATTTATTTACTTTGCCGATGATTATTTCTTTAATTTTCGTGTATACCTCTTTGTCAAACAAAGTAAAGTTATCGAAAGTTGGATCGGAGTTTTCTTCTCTTTTGTATAAAAAATTAGACAAACATATTCGTTTCTTAAATTCATCGCCCTCTATAAACAGGCCATAATGAGGCCGATTAACTAAATTCAGGTTGTATTTTTCCAGTATCTTACGCACTTCTTTTAGATCGTTTTGGATTGTCGATTTAGATACAAACATCTCATCTTCTATAGTGGCCAACTTGATATACTTATTTTCTAATAAAAACCGACTCAACAAATAAAGAACCCTATTATCTTGTTCAGAAAAGTCTACTGTAGAAGGATTGATTTTATCATTAGTTAACTCATTTAATTTTTGGGAAAATATATCTTTATCGAAGACTCTTACAACGAAGCCCTTCCCACGAATTAACTCTATTTTTAGTCCTACTATGGCGGATATATTTTGTAACTCTTTCAAATCATTACGGATCGTTCGATCGCTAACATTCAGTTCCTTAGAAATCCATGCAGCTGTGACAGGTTGATTAGAATTAATTAAGTATAAAAGTATTTCTTTTTGCCGTTTTGAAAACAATTGTATCCCTCTTTCTTATCCAGAGTATGAATATGAGCTAATATTAACTGAAGCATACATTTACATACATTTGCTCATTTTTTTATATCGGTTACAATATCACTTCCTAAGAAAATTTGATAGTGTTCTTACAGTAACATAAGAAACAGGCGTCCTCATTTAAGAAGACACCTGTTTAAATTTCAGCTTCGTTTGACGAGTCATGGCAAGAAATTTACGGGTTAACTCAACTTCTGCTGCAGTATAATTGCTAGCTCTTCCGCTGAATCCCACACAATAGGACGAATATCCTTAAGCTGTACAAAAAGTTTATCCGCCTCAATACTGTTTACGGTCCATAATACGGGTATGTTTAAACCAAGTGCATATCCCGCTGAAAAATACACCTCTGGGGATTGCCCCGTTAAATCTGCGATAATCAGTTTGCTTTCTGCGATTTGATCCAACTCGTATTTTTCGCCGTTTTGAGTTTTCGTATGTGTTAATAAGCGCGGCAGGAAACCACACTGTTCTATTTTGGGCAATAACTTCTCCAGCCATGTTGTAGACAAATTTTCTTCATCCGACACGAGCACGAGACAAGGTTTTAGTTTTTTACCTCCAGCGCTTTCCGCAGCTTCATTCCAGCCGGTTTCAGTAAGCTTAAAGGTCATGCCTTCCCTGATCAGAAGCTGATCACTAATCAACTTGTCTATGATGTATACCAGCTCTTGCAGATTGGGAGAATACGTCAAGTTATAGCTGCTAGAGAGGGGTTGAATGACAACCGCTTCCCCCGGGCCTTCAGAATGTCTATATAAATATTGCAGTAGACGGTTTCCTTTATCTTCAATGCTCACAGGTATTTTGGGTGAATTTACAATGGACTCTAAATCATCAGCACATATAGTGATCTTTTCATCACAATCAGTCAGCTCACGTATGTAAGCAGATACTACATGAAGCATGTCGCGTTTCTTTTGATGCGGGAGCGAATTAATGGGTTCGTAGCTGTCTCTACGTAGACTATAAAACCCGCCTGGTGAACAAGAACAGCCTATATATCTATCGTTATCGCCTTCTGGTTCAATGGAAACAATCTCATCACAGAACAAACAGTGTTTCTTAATCATGACAACTCTTCACCTCTTATTATGTGTTAGCCTCTACCTTACCAAGATTTTTTTGAAAAGTAGACAAGAAGATATTTCCTGTAGCAGGTTATTCCAAGGCGTAAACGTAATATTTCGAGGCTCGAATGTAGATTTTATTCAATAAAAAACCGACATAATCATCAGCTAAAAAACTGAATCTTAGGTCGGTTAATATAGGCTTGGAGCCGGCATTTAGGATTGAGATAAACCTTCTATAACTTTATCAATATTCCATTTGATCATCTTAATGTATGTGTCGCCCTCTTCGCCTTTCTTAGCTAAAGAATCAGTGAAAATCTTAGAGTGTATCGGTACTCCCGTTTCATTTGCGATAGTTTCCATTGTTTTTGGATTTACGCTAGTTTCCAGAAATAATGCAGGCACTTGATTTTCATCAATGATCTTAATTATGTTTTTCATTTGTTCTGGCGTTCCTTGACTATCCGTATTGATCTCCCAGATAAAAGCTGATTCAAATCCGTAAGCTTTGGAAAAATATTTGAATGCTCCTTCGCTGGTAACAAGGATACGTTTCTCTTGTGGAATTTTTTCGACTGCTTCTTTTGCATATTGATCCAATTCATTCAGTTTCTTCACATATTCCGATTGATTATTAAGATAAAATTCTTTGTTGTCGGGATCTTTTTCGATTACACGTTTTGTGATGATATCTACATATTTTATTGAATTCTGAATATCCAGCCAGGCATGAGGATCTACCTGTGTTTCTTTTCCTTTTTCTGTTAGGTACATTGGAGATACTTCATCTGAGACTGCAAAAGCAACATCCTTTTTATTAGTCACATCTAGAAGATCTTGAAACCACCCCTTACCTGTTTCTAGGTTCAAACCGTTATAAAACACTAAATCTGCGCTAGAAACCTTACTTGTATCCTTGGGTAATGGATCGTACATATGCGGATCTGTTCCGATGGGTACCATACTGTAAACTTCAGCTTTCTCCCCTACAATGTTTTCGGTCATATCAGCGATAATGGAGTACGTTGCAACAATCTGCAGCTTATCATGGTCTGCATCTCCTTCACTAATCTTTGAGCATGCGGTAAGAAGTACGATAAACATTGTCAAAGAGAGTATTTTTATGGTCTTCATCCTTGTTTCAACCCTTTCCTGAAAAAATTATTTTTGGGTGAGATTATAAATGAAATTCCGAACATGCTTACGCCGACCAGAACAATCGTGGCACTTGTAGGTAAATTGAATTTAAAGCTTACAATTACACCTATAATCCCGGATACAGCGCCGATTGTAGAAGCCAGGATAATCATGTGGAACAGCTTATTCGTCCAGAGATAGGATGTAGCAGCCGGAATAACCAGCATTGCAATCACAAGCACAATTCCTACTTGAGATAACGAAGATACGGTAACCACAGATAGGAGCATCATCAATAAATAATGATAGAACCCTGTTTTTAACCCATAGGCTTTGGAAACAACCGGATCAAACGAACTCATTAAAAGCTCTTTATACAGCAATGAAATGATGGCAATAACAACAATCATAATAATAAAGGATTGCATTAACTCCGACTGTGGGACGGCCAGAATATTACCAAACAGAATGTGAGTTAGATCAAGCCCGCTTTTGGCAAAAGTAATTAGGACGATACCTAGCGCAAAAAATGAGCTGAGAATAATGCCGATAGAGGTGTCACTTTTAATATTGCTGCGACTTGTAATAAATTGAATGAGAACTGCTGCTAATAGTCCAAATAGTGAAGCTCCAAGAAGAATGTTGATGCCTAAGATATAAGATAACGCCACCCCGGGTAACACCGCATGTGATAACGCATCTCCCATTAATGACATCTTTCTAAGTACAATAAAGCTTCCTAAAACCCCTGATACAATTCCAAGAATGATAGCAGATAATCCCGCGTTAAGTGCATATATCGGAATGTTTAATACTCCTGAGAAATAATCAATCATGATCTGTCGCCCCCATCCCTTTGATCACCAGATTACCTAAGGAGGCACCATAGGCGCTGAGGATATTCTCTGGCGTAAAGGTGTCTTTAACGTCACCAAAAGCAATTAATTTCTTATTGAGAATGATGACTTTGTCAAAATATTCTTCGACCTCATGCAAATCGTGATGAACAATGAGTATGGTTTTCCCTTCTTCGCGAAGTTGTTTTAGCAGCTTTACAATGATTTTCTCACTGACTAAATCTATGCCTACAAAAGGTTCATCTAAAAAAAATACATTTGCTTGTTGTGCAAGTGCCCTGGCGATAAAAACTCTTTGGAGTTGTCCCCCGGACAGATTGCTGATTTGTTTATTCGCAAGATCACTTATATCCACCATCGCCATACATCCCTCGACTCTTTGCCGCTCTGTTTTTCCGGGACGCTGGAAGATTCGCAAATTAGGGTAAGTTCCAGTCAGCACTGTATCCCTTACCGTGATTGGAAAAGAAAGATCAATGTCATTCTTTTGCGGCACATATGCGATCTTCCGTTTGTACTCAGAAATATCTTTTCCCTCCACCATAACTGATCCTGTTCTCTTCTTTATCACCTCTAGCAATGACTTGATGAATGTAGATTTTCCCGCACCATTTGGTCCGATAATTCCGATTGTATACCCAAAGGGGATATCAATATTTACATTTTCTAGTGCAGAATTACCGAAATAATCTACGTTTAGGTTTCTGATTTCAATCATAAAAAAAACTCCTTATCTCTGTTAAGTTCATATGTAGCACTGTTCTGTTCATCCTGTTAATTTATTTCCCAATAGAAACAATGATTCCTTTGATCCAATTTGTTTCCCTAGGTAAACTTTTATTCTTATATACAATATATTTACCCGAGGGCAATATGTCAACAACATTCCTTAAATCAACAAAAAAAAGAACCCAAGTGATTTGAGTTCTTTTGCATTATTTCAATATAAAAATCTCATAGTTGCAGTAGTTTTAAACATCTAGGCTGCATCAAATAACCTCCTGTAATACCCTCTGCCTGCAATTGAATCGTATATTCTCCTGCCGTGGGGAAATACAGCTCACCTACTTGAAAGCTTTGAAAATTACTAACTCCATCAGTAGAATGAACTTTAGCTTGTAAAATTTGATCCGCTGCCTTGATGAGGTAGTCTCCGCCACCACCATTCTCTCCTTCTTCGCTGCGATATTCGATACTAACCTGAAATCTTACCGGACCTAATGTTCGGACATGCCAAATTGCGGTATCCTCTCTATCCTTCCAGTCCAACAGATTATCATGGTCTTTTTTTCCTGTATCGTAACGGAGGGTTGGACCAACGATCTCACTTTCAAATACCCCTAATTCTTGTAAGGTATCTTCTCCAAATTCCAATAATCGGACTGGATTACCTTCTACAGGTTCTGCACAGACAATTGCGATGACCAGCGGCATGTTGTTAGAATTTTCGGCAAAGTTCGGTAAGCTGGGGAGTTCGACTTCCAGATCCTGCTCAGATAGCTTTGTGAAAATCAGCTCCTCCCCTCCATCTAAAGCAAATACCTTTTGAACAGCGGTCTTCAGACCGGGGACGATTAGCTTATTTCTCTTCTTAAGATCGAAAACATGCAGATATAATGTGTTTCCTTTCAGAGTGCATCTGCCCCATGACGGTTTGGCTGTGGGCGATTCTCCAGCACCGTAAATGCTATCCCCATTGGTATTTAACCAATCTCCTACATCAAGCAAAATGGATTCGGATACCGGATCCCATTCCCCTGTTGCTGTTGGGCCGATATTGATTACCAGATTTCCATTTTTACTTACAACATCGATGATCTGGCGGATGATAGTTACAGGGGATTTCCAATGGTGATCGGATCTCTTATACCCCCATGAGTCGTTTAACGTAATAATATTCTCCCAGTACTTACCAAGGTTACGAGTCGTAAGTTGATTATCAGATGTATTTGAATAATCTCCAAGTGGTGCTTTCCATACTCTGCTATTGACCAAACATTCTGGCTGAATTGCATGAACCGCCGCCAAAAACGCTTCTCCTTGCTCACGGGTCAGTTTGCCTCCGCAATCAAACCACATTAAACCAACTTTGCCGTAGTCCGTCAGCAGCTCACGGACTTGAGGGATTGATTTGCTGTGCAAATATCGTTCAAAGCGGGTGCGTTTATCGGTATCATTTATCCACGTTTGAACGTCATCGTAAGCGCCGATATTCAGTGGATAATCCCAGGTATTCCCTTGAGAGTCTGGATCATGCCAATCCATCGCATGAGAGTAGTAAATTCCGAGTACCATTTTTTCCGCACGACATGCCTCCATTAGTTCCCGAAGGGGATCACGGCCCAATGAGGTGTGCTTGACGATCGAATATTCGGATACACTTGAGTCATACATCGCGAAGCCGTCGTGATGTTTAGCTGTAAAGATGATATATTTTAGGCCAGCACGCTTGGCAGTCCGTACCCACTTCATTGCATCAAAAGCTGATGGATTGAACGCTGCGGCCATTTCCACATATTCAGCCACTGGGATCTTCGCGCGTAGCATAATATGCTCACTGTAAGAAGCTTGTATTTCTTTTCCCTTCCATTCACCCGCAGGCAGGGCATAAGGGCCCCAGTGAATAAACAAGCCGAGCCTGGCTTCCTGCCACCATTCCATACGCCGAGCCTGCTCGTTATCTATCGGAGTTTCGACCGACTGTATACTATACGGATCATCGAGAAGGTTTTCTGTTGTTTTTCCGTTCCTTACCATAACTGAAGAACGGCTCCGCGGAGTTTAGATACAGCCTCGACGAAGAAATAATCGCCATATATCAGTGGCGTATCAATGTGCACACCCCCTGGAAGATTGGATGTTCCAGAAAGAATCAAGCCCTCCTCTTCCGGAATGTCCCAAGTCCCATAATTCTCATAAAGTGAGCGAACGATTTGTTCTGCGGCTCGCAGGTAAAAAGAGGCTTCCGCCTGTGGTACGATCTTTGCCAGCTCAATCAAGCCACATGCCGCACATGCACCAGCAGAGGTATCACGCGGCTTTTCGCCTGCATCAGGTGCCCTGAAATCCCAGTGAGGTACATGATCCTCAGGAAGATTAGCTAAGAAGAAGTGCGCAGCTCTTTTAGCTCCCGTTAGAAACTTATTCTCTCCGGTATAGTGAAAAGACAAAGTAAGACCGTAAATCATCCATGCGCTGCCCCGTGCCCAAGCGGATTCTTCCGCATAACCTTGGCCGGCCATAGCGCCGATTTTTTCGCCTGATTCCGGGTTGAACTCCAGAATATGATAACTTGATCCATCCGGACGTAAAAAATGCTCAACTACCGTTTCCGCATGCGCAGCGGCGATATGCCGGAAACGCGGATCCTCTGTAACTTCCGATGCCCAGTATAGTAAGGGCAGATTCATTACTGTATCAATGATGGACCATCCCGCCCGGTTTATCTTCTCCGTGTCATGCCAGGCTCTGATAAATGACCCTTTCAGGTTAAAGCGGCTGGCCAGTTGAGCAGCAGCCATCAACCCGCGCTGCTTGGAGCGTTCATTACCAGTCACTCGGTAATTGGCCAAAGCTGAGAGTGTCCATATAAAACCAGCATCATGATGTACGGTAAGGGCATAAAGAGGTTCATCCAATTTCTCTTCAATTTGCTCGGCGATTTCTTGCAGCGCCGGATGATTACCTTCTGCGGCAATCTGCCACAAAATACCCGGCCAGAACCCTGCTGTCCACCACGATGGACGCATGTTGTCGTATACTCCGCTCACGGAAGCATGCGGAAAACTAACACCAATTCGCTTACTAGTCTTTTCCACTTTATTTACAATTTGTTGCCAAGCGCCATCCGCCCATTCCAGAGTAGACTCCGAAATTACCAGTCCGCGAGTTTGTTGAGTTGGTATTACTTCACTCATTTTAGTTCCTCCTGTAAACACTGATGATATTTATGAAATTTAATTTCTTAAAGCGTTGTCCGTAGTGGAATTACCATATTCCAAGTGTGCTTCGCATTTCGGAACCCTCCCGGTCCATCTGCTACTGCAGCGAATAAATGGGTAGGGACCCCTTCTTGAAATAATAGGAACGGACGTTCAAAGCTGCCCATCCACTGCTCTGTGCCGTCCTCCCAGAGTACACGCCGGGAATACGATTGCGTTGAATCAGCCAGCTGCCAGTCGGTTCCATCCGGAGATGATGCAAATATCCCACCGTGCTTTTCTCCACATATCCGGCCATCCATATCCTTGGCGATCATTTGGTACCCGTCCGTGGTCCGCCAGATAAATGGATCTTCAATATGAGACCGCTCTGCTGGAAACAGCGGTGCGTTGTTAATTACTCTATATGGCCCTTCGTCCTTAGGTGAACCGGCAATGCCAAGCGTCATCTGTCCATAGGAATTGCCCTCGTATTTGCGGGCTTTATATACCAATAGCAAGGAGCCATCTTGGCGAATACAAGGAGCCGGATTGGATGTGAGGAAGCTGTCGAACCTGCCCGGACGTGTAGGCAGAATAGGTGCGTCCATCCTTGTCCATGGTCCGAATACACTGTCGGCTATAGCTAAGCCAACACGTTTGTTGGCACGAGCGGCAATCACCCGATAGTCGTCAAGTTCCACTGTTTCATTAGGCTGCGGCTCAGCGAATGGATGAGTTGAGCCCATATAATACAACAGATACTTATCACCATAACGAAGGATATGCGGATTATGGGTGCTTCGTCCGTCCCAGTATTCCGCTCCCCTTGCGGGTAGTACGGTTTCTTCGTACGTATAAGGTCCTTCCGCGTTATCGGCAGATGCGCGGACAATTTCTGAGCGGAGTAACCATCCCGGATGCATCGGCAGCCACTTCGGCCAACGGGATGCAAATAAATGAAAACGCCCATCCTCGCCACGCACAGCTGATCCGCACCACACCCACCAATCCTCCATGCGGAACCCTCCGTTCAAAGGAGCAGGCAACATTCGGTTCATCAATGAAAAAGTCATTTTCTACCTCCACGGCTTATTGCTTTACATCTGTTAGTCCATAACGTTTAGCAGCACTGCCATGTAGCCATTCCGCAGCAATATTCAGCGCCTCCTCCCGGCTGATCCAGCCTTCCGCTATTTGACTTTCCAAAAAGCGCGCAAGTATTTTTTTAACGAGCAGCAGCTTGCCATATGTCCATTCGATACAGCGCGCATCCGAGACAATGAGCGAACACTTGAGCGGGGCGAGTGCCTCCAACCGATACTGCATGCTCTGCAAATAGGTACTGGGTCTGAAGTTATACCACCACATCCCACCTACATGAACGTTAGGGAAATTCCATGCAGCCTGCACAATATCCAGGTTATTTAATTCTGAAGCCACCACCAGCTCAAACGGAATGGAATACCGTTCAAACAAACCATACAGTTTAACAATCCGTAGCGGATCGTTAACTGGCGCAGCCGATGTATTACACCATCTGCGTTCGACGCCGAGAAACAGCTGCAAGAACATTCCTCTTACTTGCAGTTCCGAACAGATATGATGAAGGAGCAGCATCATGATTTCATCCGGTTCAGTTACGCTGCTAAGATTGTAAACATCATGAGCATTGGCTTCAAAGGCTGGCAACGTAGTCATGATTCCCGGACAGCCCATCGTCTGATATGAGTGCAACTGCTCGCTAATAAACTTTTTCGCTTGAGTATAAGCCGCTTCCCGGCTGGGATCAGAGGCATCTGCAATATTCTTTGCCAGCTCAGGCAGCCAGGAGTCAATTCGAGGAATCTGTAGAGCATTTTCTCTCATGTGTGCAAAGTTGGCATGCTCCGGACGGTTTACAATAAACCGCTGCACATGCAGGCGGTCAGCTACGTTTTGCGCCCAGCCGGGATCGTTACTTTGCTGTTTAACCGTTATATCCGCTTTGAACACCGACTCTGAATCAGTGATGGAGATACCGTACAAATCTTTCATGATTGCTGTAAAAGCACGATTCATCATCGTATTACGGGAAGCGTGGTAAGCTCTAACAAAAGAGTCAGTCCGTTTCTCTTTCGAAAGTTGGTCCGCATCTGCCGGATATCCTGCTGACTGAAGCTCTTGGTTCAACCAGAAATAATCGGCTATTTCCCAGAAGTCAGCCGCGTTTAGCTTATCGCCGACAAGATGGGTATGTGTATCGATTACAGGCATACGCATGATTTCATCACACAAAGCAGTTTGACTCATCATACTCCCTCCTAACTGGCAGGAAGCCCTTCGAATGAAGAGGCTTCCTGAGAATCTTTCTATTTCCGGCTTTGCTGATTAAGGATTCCCTCATTATTTTTGTAGCGTTCTGTTGCTTCTTTTAAGATTTCTTCGCCGCCCTTTTGCTTATATTCCTCGATGACTTTTGGGAAATCGCTAATCGGTTCTTTGCCATAAATCATTTTGACCATATGGTCTATGATCAGTTTTGGTGCCTGATCGGGACGTTTGGAGGCAAGATCAGGGAACTTGCTGAAAGACTCCAGATCAGGTACAAATCCGATGCCCCCTAAGCCTTCTTTACTCAGAGTTTCATCCAATGCTTTCAAGACATCTTTACCACCCGTAAGCAGCTCAGTTCGTTCGCGGTTGATTGTTCCGTCCCCTACCCAGCGCAGCTGTGTGCGGAATTTCTCTTCATCTTGGGCAGCCTTGTTCTCTGGCAGCTTATAATCAACTTTTCCGTCTTTTACCGTGTAATTCTCGCCTTCAATCCCAAAGCTATAGAAATTACTGGCTTCCGGGGTCTGCATCCATTCAAACATTTGGATAATCCGGGCAGCCTTTTCTTTACTGACTTTATTGTTGATATACAGTGAGGTATTGACCGAACTATACAAGCCGTATCCTTTTTGTCCATGGTCACCGGTTGGCGACGAGATAATATCCACTTTCGCTTCCGGATTGGACGCGGCGATCTGGGTCCGGAAATCCAGGAGATTCTGCGCATTAGCTGTCCAGATCCCTGCATTGCCTGCAGCAATATTTTCACCATACTGTGCCGTTTGGATTGTCGCAAAATCCTTCTGAATGAGGCCTTCGTCATACATCGTTTTGTATACGTTCAGTGCTTTTTCCATATTCTCGGAATTATAAAATTTGGGTACGATCTCTCCATTGTCCTCTGTAAACTGATAGCCAAGCGCGTCATATGCACCAAATGCGATATCTGCATACTTGAAGTTCTCACGCATCTGATAAGGAGCGCTCACACCGAGTTTCTTAAAAGCGCGCAGCACATTCAAGAAATCCTCAATCGTTACAGGTACCGGAAGGCCAGTTTTCTCCAATAAATCAGTTCGGATAAAGGTGGCACGTCGAGATGGATTGCTGAGCCAAGTCGGAATGCCATATATTTTTCCGTCGTAGCTGACTTCATCCCATGCTTCCTGCGGGACAACCTTCATCAGGTTGGGCGCATTCTCCTTCAGCAGATCATCCAGCGGCATAAAAACACCAGCCTGAACCGACCCAGCCATCGATTTATCCGTAGCCCCTCCGACATTTTGAACCACATCCGGGATATCACCGCCGGCAAACATAACAGCCATTTTGGAATCAAAGTCCTTCAAAGGAATTAACTTAATATCTAAATCGACATTCGCCCGTTTCTCCAACTCCTTGACCCACTTATCGGTGTTAATGTCTTTAGAACTTTCCGTGTAAGCGTTTCCGCTTGTGTTTAACGAAATACTAAATTTAAGCGGTTTTGTTTCGCCTGCTGCATCGACGTTACCGTCCGATGTTTCATTGCTTCCGCATCCTGCGACGAGACTTGAGACAAGCGCCGTGGATAGGATCAGACTAACCCATTTTTTCATCTGGATAATCCCCCTTATTAGTATAAAAAGGTATTTGGTTTACCTGTACCCATCATAAAGCTGTATCAACAGCACTCCCATGGGGTGGATTATTGTGGGATGTGTTTTTTTGTGATCGGTTGTCGTTATAAAAAAAGACCATCCCAAAAAGTCCGCGGCTCGGACCTCAGGACAGCCTTTTGATCCTCTTTCTCTTCGGCGATTAGCACCTATGCATTAAGTACTTGATGTTCCTTCCTTCCGGAAATCGGCATTCTCATGATCATGCGTGTTCCGCATTCTGGACTGCTTTCTACGTCAACGCCGAATTCTTCTCCGAAGACAAGCTGAATCCGGCGATGAACATTTTGCACACCGATGCCGCCTGGGCTTCCTTTCCCTTCCTCCACATCGGCGAGTCGATTTTCGCTCAGTTTGAGGCGAAGTTCTTCAAGCCGCTCCGGGGTCATCCCGCTGCCATTATCCGTAATGCTGACCCAGAAGATATCGCCATCCTCTCCAGCATCAATCGTAATCGTGTGATAATCTTCAACACCATAACGAAAGGCGTGCTGGAACACATTTTCCACAAGTGGCTGTAAGGTCAAGCGAACCATTTTGCGTAGAAGCATTTCAGGCTTTATCCGCACATCGATTTCAAACGGCCTTCCGATCCGGTGATTGATAATGACCATATAATGGATGACATGCTTCAGCTCATTTGCTACGGTTATCTCTTCAAGATTGGTGCGCACCGAATAATGCAGCATGTAGGACAGGGCTCCGACAATTTCTGATATTTCATCTGAATCCTGAATTACTGCATAGCAGACCACCGTTTCGAGCGTATTGTATAAAAAATGAGGGTTGATCTGCAGTTGTAAGGATTGGAATTCGGCCTTCTGCCGCTCAGCTTCCATTTCCTTGTTCTTCAGTTCTGACTGATACACGGTGTCCACAAGCTCTGACAGGCGGGTTACCATCAGATTGTAACGAACGATAAGCCCAGTGACCTCATCCTGGCTTTTCGGAAGGGAGATTAATTCCCAATTTCCTTTTTCGGTCTGGCTCATTCCTTTCATCAGTATACGGATGGGTGTAGTAACGGACTTACCAAATCGGCTTGCCAGAAACAGCGCTATCATAAATGTCAAAATCGCGACAACAATAATATAATTCCGGATGGTAATTAGCGGCTTTTGCAGCTGAGTGTCTGGGATGGATACAACCAGATGCCAACCGGAATATTCCGCATTACGGCTGATATAAGATTTTTCCACGCCCTCTGCCGAACTGCGGAACATCGCCTTTCCTGCTTGCTCAATTTGCTTGCCAAGACTATCGGGAATCAACGTCCCTACTTTGTTTTGATCGTTATGATATTGAATCCTGCCTTCGCCATCTACAATAAAAAAATAGCTTTCGGGACCAAGATCGATTCCTTTCCATAACGTAGAGAGCTCCTCCGCTTTGACTTCGATGCCTACGAATCCTTTCATCTCTGGTGACTGAAGACCGCGAATGCTGCGGATTAAGGTCAACATCGGCGTTTGATCCCCACGGATACTGTAATTGATTACATTCAACTGTCCACTGACATCTGTATGTTCTTTGAAATACCGGATCTGTCTAGCGGTGTCTTCCTGTGTAAAAGATGGCGCTGAACCGCCATTATAATAATAAAGCGCATTCCCGGAATACCCGATAATATATAGGGCTTCAATCTCGGGATTGCGAATCCATACAGGTTCAACAATAGCATCGCGAATATCGGTCGTGTAGCGGTAATTTTCATATTCCTCACGATCTGCTGATAGATCAATATATCTTTTAACTCTCAAATCCGTTAGTAGCGCCACGGTGGACCGTTGATAGGATGAAATATAGAGATTGGTATGATGAACTGCATTATTTACGATCTGAATCATTTGGTTTTCAGTGCTTGACTGCAATTGCTTGGCAGAAATGCTGTAAAAGGAAATCCCCAGCGCTGACAGGGAAAGTAAGATGACAATGGTAAAATAAAATAGCAGCTTCCGGCTGAGGGTTGCTCTCATTATTCAATGCCAAACGAAGCACGGTATTCCGAAGGTGACACACCCACGAGATTTTTAAATGTCTTCGTAAAATGAGGATAATCCTCGTAACCTACATGAATCGAGATGTCACTGATTGTCATGGTGGGTACGGCAAGAAGTCTGCGCGCTTCCTCCATTCGTCTCCGGATCCGATAGTGTACGAAGGTTTCCCCCGTCATTTTTTTGAATAATGCGCTGAAGTAGGTGCGGGCAAGTCCCACCCGTTTGGCTACTTCTTCTAACGACACATCCTCGGCCAGATGTTTATCAATGAAAGCTTTTGCTTCTTCAACCGGGTCCTTATAGTTGCCTTTGCGAGTAAGCTGCAGCTCCGCAAGTATACCGTTTATTATCGCGACAAATGCTAACATCGTTTCTTTTTTCGTATTGGCGGCTTTTACCCCTCCACAGCACCGGGACGGAGGCTTCCAGCCTCGGCGTTCCAAGCGATCTACGATCATTTGCAGACAATCACTCAGCACTGCATCCATGCTAAAGACGTTCAATCCTTCAAATAAACCCGATGTTTCTCTTTCATCAAGCAGACGGTTTGTCTCATCACGTTGCAGCAGCCAGATGTGTTGTTCCAGCTGTTCGGCCCAATCCACGTATTTATGAACAGGAATAATGCTGCCTGTCATGCCGGATATCAGTTCTCTCAGCATATCATGCACATCCTGCTGGAGAACCGGCTTCAGTAAATACCGTTTAACGCCATAGGCCATTGCTCGTTGTGCATATTGAAAGTCATTGTACCCGGAAATGACTGCCACCTGGACATGACTGTAATCACGGTGAATTCGTTCACATAAATCAAGGCCATCCATCCGCTTCATGCGCAAATCTGTCAGCACTAAATGCGGTTCTAGCTTTTGGATAGTTTCTAAGGCTGCTTCGCCGTCGTCGGCTGTATAAATCGCGGTGAATGAGACCGGATAACGCTGGACCATCTTCACCAATCCTTTTTGAATGACAGGCTCATCTTCTACAATCAATACTCGCACTTGTATCAAATCCCTTCCGGAATGGAATCAGAATCAGTTGTCTTGTGGTATGAAATTGATTTGAAGTTGCGATTATTGGCAACGCTTCCATTTTTGAGTTTGGATTATATCTTACCATATTTTGATAAGCAGATGGCTGTTTCTTTTAAAGGATGATGCAAGCTGATTAATTTAAGACTTAATAGATCCGATTAACATCCCTTTGATAAAATACTTTTGCAGAAACGGATACACGATAATAATCGGTATGACGGAGACGACAATAACTGCCATTTGCACACCTGCCGGAGATACTTCATTTACGTTTTCTAATAAGCTGCCCGCTTGCCCAAGGTCGTTACTCAGTACGATTTCCCGAAGCCGCAGCTGAAGTGGATAAAGCGCTCGTGTATTGATAAAATACAACGCCGATGAATAAGAATTCCAATGGGATACCGCGTAAAACAAGCCCATAGTTGCCATAACTGGTTTGGACAAAGGAAGGATGACGCTCCACATCGTGCGCAGCTCTCCCGCTCCATCCATTCGCGCGCTGTCTATCAGCTCAGTAGGCAGGGCTGAGAAAAAAGAACGCATGATGAACAGGTTATATGCACTGATGGCCGATGGGATGATTAATACCCATAAAGAGTCGATCAAGTGCAAGTTTTTGATGACCATATAGTTCGGTATGAGCGGAGCGTGAAATATCATCGTAATTAGGATTAAAATCAGAACTCCTTTGCGCATCGAATATTCGGATCTGGATAAAGGATAGGCCAGTGATGCAGTTAAAATCAGATTAATAAGCGTTCCGACAACGGTAATAAATATACTTACCATGAAAGCTCTCCAGATGGAGGTATCCCCAAGAATAACTTGATAATTCATAAGTGTCCAATCTACAGGGAATAGCTTAACCTCGCCTGCATTAATGGCATGAGTGCTGCTAAATGATTTGGCGAGCACATGCAGCAGAGGGAAGACCATCAAGCACCCGACCAGCATCAGAAATATATAGTTGAAAACGTCAAATAGGCGACCTTTATTTTTCATTTACTCTTCGACTCCTTTCTAGTAAAGTCCATCCCCTGATGCTTTTTTACTAAGCGTATTCCCGATCATGACTAGCAACAGTCCGACGACCGATTTAAAGAGGCCTATAGCTGTTGTATAGCTGTATTGCTGATCAATAAGACCCACTCGGTATATATAAGTATCGAGAATATCTCCATTGGTCTCATTAAGCGAATTGATAAATACAAACACTCGCTCAAAGCCAAAATCAAGGAAGTTACCGATATGAAGCAGGAACATAATCATGATAGTGGGCAAGATCGTCGGGATCGTTATAGATAAGGTTTGTTTCCAACGATTTGCTCCGTCAATCCGGGCCGCTTCGTACAGCTCAGGATTCACAGCAGCGAGTGCGGCTAAATAAACAATAGTTCCCCATCCACTGTCTTTCCATATGCCTGTTCCAACCAGGATGGTACGAATATACGAGTCCTCGCCCAGAAAATAAACGGAGTCGAGCCCAAAAGCATTTAAGATCTGGTTCACGATACCTGTCGTTGGGGACAAAATGCCAATCATAATCCCCCCAATAATGACCCATGAGAGAAAATGGGGCAAATAAACGACGGTCTGCAAAATCCGTTTATAGAAAGCTTTTCTCACTTCATTAAGAAGGAGGGCGAATATTATGGGAACCGGAAACGCAAAGACCATATCATATAGGCCGATCAGGATAGTATTTTCAAGAATTCTCAAAAACTCTGGATAGGTGAACATCCGCCGGAACTGATCAAGGCCAACCCACGGACTGCCTGTAAAACCTTTGAATATGTTGTAGTTTTGAAAGGCCATGATGGAACCCGCCAAGGGTAAGTATTTAAATACGATAAAAAAAATAATGCCCGGAAGTGAAATGAGATACAGCGCTTTATATTTGCGCAAATTGGTCATTCGTCTTTGGAATGGGGAAAGATCTGGCCTGCTCGCTGGCAATGCGGCTGGCACTTGTTGTGGCATAAATATCGCTCCTTTGGTTGCAGTTTGGATTTTGTTGTATGGCTAATGTTAATCCAATATCCAGGTCTTCAAAATGGAGATTTTTCGGCTTGCCTGTGTTTTATTACGATTGACTATTGTGCACAAATCTTGCGGGACTTCCCTGCAACTGAAGAAAAAGTATATTCAAATCCCTGACCATCGCTAATAAGAGATTGTTCTGGCAGATCGAGCGGAACGGCAGACCAAATTCGATATTCAGTGGTAACCGTAGAGTGAATCGTCGCTTCATCCAGCTTTCCTTGGCTCCAAGAAAGATCAACGGTAAAACCACCTCTTGCTCTCATCCCCCTTATGCTGCCTGAAGACCACTCCTTGGGAAGGGCAGGTAATAGTCGAAGTTCTCCTCGGTGGGATTGCAGCAGCATTTCTGCTACCCCTGCTGCTCCACCAAAATTGCCGTCTATTTGAAAGGGTGGATGGCAGTCTAAAAGATTCGAATACGTGGAGGAGGCTAACAGTTTAATTAAATGCTCATAGGCTTCCGCACCCATACCTAGACGGGCATAAAAGTTGACGATCCATGCTCTGCTCCAGCCGGTATGACCTCCACCTCCGTCAAGGCGGCGTTCAAGCGTTCGCCGGGCTGCTGCGGCAAGCTCAGGGGTGTGCCTCATGTCAATCTGTTCCCCCGGATGTAATGCGAACAACTGAGAAATATGCCGGTGACCTGCGTCTTGCTCTTCGTAGTCAAACAGCCATTCCTTAATCTGTCCATGACTGCCCACACTCGGCTGTGGAATGTGTTCAAGCGTCTCATGTAGTTCAGAGAGAAACATTGTATCTTCTTCTCCGATAATTAATGCCGCTTCCGAACAGGCGGATAGCAATGTATATGCGATTTGCAAATCCATGGATGGTCCCATACAGAGGCTGCCGCTGCTTCCGTCCGAAAGAAGGAAGCGGTTTTCCGGGGAGACTGAAGGCCCAGTAATTCGTAAGCCACCTTCCTCTACCATGTAATCAAGCAGAAAAATCGCTGCTTCCTTCATCACTGGATAGGCCCTTTCCTTGAGAAAAGAAAGATTCAGTCCAAACCGGTAGTGTTCCCACAAATGAAGGCATAACCAAGCAGCACCCATTGGCCAGACCGTGCAGGTAATTAGGATGCCTTCTGGTCGGGTTTCCGCCCATAAGTTAGTGTTATGATGAGCAACAAAACCGCGACAGCCATACATTTCTTTTGCCGTTTCTTGACCGTTCAACTGCATCCGTTCGATCAGATCAAACAGCGTTTCATGGCATTCAGCCATATTTAGGACTTCGGCAGGCCAGTAATTCATCTGGAGGTTAATATTAATTGTATATTTTGATTCCCATGGCGGGGTAAAGCTATCATTCCATATGCCTTGCAGATTAGCAGGCAACGTTCCTGGTCGAGAACTGGAAAGCAGTAAGTAGCGCCCATACTGTACATATAGTGCAACTAGTCCCGGATCACCAGACTCATTGGGATTGCTTCTTTCATCTTTTGCTTGCTGTAACCGCTGTAATCGCTTATCGGTAGGAAGCTCAGCGTACAGGTCTCCACCCCTAGTTAAATCGATTGAAAATCGAGCAAACCGGGACTTGTACTCCTCCTTATGCTGCTTTATTAGTGTTGCAAAAGACTGAGCCGTAGCTTGATCCAATTGCTCTAGACAGGCTTTTTCAGGTTGATCTACGCGAAAGGTACTCTGCGCTGCCAGCATAAGGGTGACGGAGTCTGCCCCCTCAATAGAGATGAAATCCCCGATGAGCCTCTGGCAGCCTCCTTGTTGAACTGCCCTTAGTGCTGTGCAAAAGCGAACGCCATCCGCTCCGCATTCCCCATTCATTAAAACTGTGTTTGCAGGACCAGTGCTACAGCCGGTATCGAACGGACGACGCATAAGATTCGCAGCCAACGTGATCTTGCCAAGTCTGTCAGCTGTCAATCGGACTAGCAATACACCGTCCGGTTCACTTATAAAATATTGCCTGTAATAGCGAACCCCGCCACAACGGTACGATACCGTAACGACCGCTTGCTCCAAGTCGAGCTCCCGCTCGTATTTTTCTATAACCTCACTGGAATCCAGAAACTTTAAAATCAAATCTCCAAGTGGCTGGTACGGCTGCTCATATTTTGGTGAAGCAGTCATAGCCATTCGTGCCAAATGTTCTGCCTCCGCCTGCCTGCCGTCTTTCAGCATTTGCCGAATCTCTGTTAAATATGGCTGAGCTGCAGGATTAGCTGCACGTCCAGGGCCGCCGTACCAAATTGAATCTTCGTTAAGCTGGATTTTATCTTGGCCGATCATACCGGACACCATTGCCCCGAGGCGCCCATTTCCTATGGGAAGAGCCTCATTCCAATTTGACGCCGGGCTTGTATACCATAATCGAAGACGTTCTGATTCCTGCTTGGTTGCCGGTAATGCTACTTCTTGTTTCGCTCGTCTTCTTTCACTCAACTCTTGTTCACCTGGCCTTTCCTATTTTCAGTTCATATCATTCGTCAGTAACTCCACTTCCTATGCTACTCTTGATCCTGATGTCTCTCCATGGCATAGATTGTTAGGGGTTGTGTTTTTTTATGATCCAAACTAAAAAGGATGCGGAAAATTCCGCACCCTACTGTAAATTATTTTTTTATATTATTGAGCGCATTTCGACCTAAACGTTCCATCAGCTGCTGCTTGTAGAGACTATTAATGACGACATGTTGACCGCAACTGCACCAATATCCATCTTCACGGGGCCGGGAATCATAATCGTTAGGAAGCAGTCCGGGTATCTTGCTACCAACATGGCCAATGGCGTAGTTTTGAGCGGTTGGTGGCCGCTGTAAAGTGAGCTCTCCTTGTGTATTCCAAGTCACATAATTCGCACCTGCCCAGCCATGTCCGCTGCCTAACCACGCCCTATCCCGAATAGAGATGGGAGCTTTGATATTATCGAACAGGCCTCCGACTGACCAGCGATGATGAGGTTCACTGGTGTTATAATTTTTAACAGCTTCTCCATCCAGAAATACATTCGGCCCCGGTACCCAGCTATCGACGGTGAACGCATGCCGCGCCGTCTCTGTATAAATACGTTGAGCGAGATTTAGCTGGCCCATCTGATGTATGACATAACGGCGACCCCCAGTAACCACACTGATCATATCGTACATTTGACAGTCCTGAACCGTAACCCATTTGGAATAACGCTTCATTTGAACTAGAGAATAGGACAGATGGTAACCTCTCACCTCTCGAACCCAGCCATTCTTCACACTGTTGAACACGACGAAACGTTCAGCATGTTTTTCGTCCGCATAATAAGAATCTGTTGTATCGTTATCCATCTTAATATCTATAATACTTGGGTCAAAATCGGACTCTACCCTCATTTTCTCTACCCCCACCTGCTGAATGCGGGCATGGTCTGTATATTTATAGATCTCTCCGCCGCCCCACTGACGTTCGATAGCATTCGCCAATGGGGCATCGACCGTAATCGTATTACCTACAATAGCAGTGATGACTCGGTCAAAATCCAGAATGAACGGTGACCATTGGGTTACGGTTCCACCCGGGCGCTTATAGATGTTATCCATACCAATTTCGTGAATCCAGTTTTTATTACCTATTCTGCGGACTATGATCTGATCGCCTACACGGTAAGCACTCCCGTCTTCTACATGGAAAGAACGCGAGCCTGAGGGCACATACAAATCTGAAATCATCTGCTTCGAGTTGCTGTCCAGCATAAGATCTGCATTTTCACCAATTTCAATTAGATTTCGCAGTTTCGCTCCGGTACCATAAAGAATAGTGCCCTCTTTGTCCTGACCTTCACCGCGAAGGACGATCCCGCTTGCTTTAATGAACAACGTGCCTCCGACTTCATATCTGCCTTTTTTCAAAAGGACTGCCCCGCGGAAGCCGTTCTTATCGAGCGGGAGCATAGCCAACTGGTCAATTGCCACCTGAATACGGTCCGTCGCGTCACCCTCCAAGGGTAGAACGGTCGACTTAACGGGAATATTCGGGATCTCAACACCACCACCCCTATAACCCGCATTAGAAAAGTCCAAGATCCGATTACCTCGATAATCACCGATATACATCATCATTCCATCGTTACCAAGGAAAGCGATTGTGCTCTGTCCCGCGGGGATGCTCTTTGGATCCAGCACGGTAAAATAATATGAGTCATACTGAGGAGCTTTTCCGTCCTGCTTGAGGGTCATTCGCAGTTCATAAGTACCCAGTAGATCAGCCGTGCCTAACGGTGTCCATTCCATTAACGAGTCTTTAACCATAGAAGTCTCAGGCAACTCAGTCACCAGTTTCGTTCTATCAAAAATCAATTCACCGGCAACCCTTCCGTTAACACACGGTGTGAAGGAAACCGTCGGGTACACCTGACTTGGATTGAGGATGGCTGGTTGGCCAATTTCAGTATTCATGTGCGTATGCTTCAATGTGGAATTAATAATAAAGAGTTCATCTCCTTTTCTATATTCACTCTCACATATCGGATACATATTACCTTGGCTTAAGAAGAATTAACATGTCATTTTTATCGATTGGAATGTGTTTTCTTATTCACCTATTTATGCAAACCCTTGCACCCGCATGGTGCTGAGCAACGATTAAGCCAAACTAAAGACAAGTTTCTAAAGGCACTAAATGGTAGATGAAAGTTTAGCTTAGGTAAAAAAAAGGCGCGATCCCCAAGGGTATCACGCTTTTTATCTAGCTTAGATTTCCTATAACTGGGTGTGGCACATAAGGCTCTTCCAGACTCGCTATTTCACTTGGCTCCAGCTTCACTGATACCGCTGCAACGGCGTCCTCCAGATGATTTGCTTTGGTTGCACCAATGATAGGCGATGTTACTGGCTCTTTTTGCAGAACCCAAGCAAGCGCTACTTGGGCACGTGGAATCCCGCGCTTAGCCGCAATTCCGGCAACTACCTCAACAACCTTGCGGTCAGCCTCAGCCATTTTTGCATAAAATGCCTTTCCGACTTCGTCTATCTCTGAACGAGCTGTTTGTTCATTCCAATCACGGGTTAGTCGACCTTTAGCAAGCGGACTCCATGGGATCACACCGATTCCTTCTTCCCGGCAAAGAGGCAACATTTCCCGTTCTTCTTCCCTGTAGAGTAGATTCAAGTAATTTTGCATAGAGACAAATTTAGTCCAACCGTTACGCTCAGCAACATGCTGTGCCTGCAAGAACTGCCAAGCATACATAGAGGACGCTCCAATATATCTAACTTTACCTGCCTTTACTACGTCATGAAGGGCCTCCATGGTCTCTTCGATAGGAGTGTCATTATCCCAACGATGGATCTGGTATAGGTCCACATAATCTGTGCCCAGCCGTTTTAGACTGTTGTCTATTTCGGTCATAATCGCTTTGCGTGAAAGTCCTGCTCCATTTGGTCCCTGATGCATCCGGAAAAACACCTTTGTAGCAATGACTACCTCATCGCGGCGAGCGAATTCTTTTAAGGCACGTCCGACAATTTCTTCGCTTGTTCCGTCAGAGTATACATTAGCCGTATCAAAGAAGTTGATGCCAAGCTCCAGTGCTCTTTTAATAAAGGGTCTGCTCTGCTCCTCATTTAGCGACCACGGAGCCATTCCACGTTCAGGTACTCCGTAACTCATACAACCAAGACAAATTCTAGATACATCCAAACCAGTACGACCAAGTTTTGTATATTCCATTAGTATGTGTCTCCTTTAGATTTTGGGTTTGTTTACTCCTAAACTGCGGCGAATTTCCATATCTGGTGACTCGGCCAATTTAACAACTAATGCAGCCACACTTTTTCGCGACACTTCTCTCCCTTTAAAAGGTTCACCTTTCTGAGTTGTTTCGTAGTCTATCTCGTCTTTATAGGTAAACCATCCAGGTCTCAGAATTGTATAGTTAAGATTTGAAGCTTCAATAATTTCTGCAGATTTACGATATGGATCCAATATACTGCTGTACTTCTCTCCTGGAACTTCATCGTAAATGCCCATTGAGCTGATAAAAATCAAACGTTTAAGACCAGTGGTGTTCATTGCTTCAACGATGGTCTTAGACATTTTCTCCAAATTACCTGCCAGATTAGCATAAACAACATCTTGCCCGATCATCGCTTCTTTTAATTGCTCACTATCCAACACATCTCCTTCAAATACTCGAGTGCGGCTGGATGTTATATGGCTTAATCTGTCCGAGTTGCGGAGATATAGTGTTAACCGGGCATCGGTTTCGTTCAAAAACAAATCAATCGCATGTCGTGCAATTCCGCCATTAGCGCCTATGATCAAAACATTGCTCAATTTCAAAACCCCTTTCTTAGTTCTAATTATGCGATAAATGAAGTGAACGCCGTTATCTCAATTATCTTAAATGATTGCCTATTCCTCTCACTATCACTAACACAAAAGATGTTTTTACTTTATAATTGAATAAGAACAAAACATTAGGAGGAGCACATGTCTAAAGAATTACTAGAGCGGAAAGAAGAACTCGCCAGATTGATTGAACATCATTCGAGCCAGGATGGAGTATATGAGACCGCTATCCCCTCATTGTTTGTGATTCGTAACTCCAATGTGACCGAGCCAGTATACAGAGTATACAAACCTTCTTTATGTTTCATTGCGCAGGGAACAAAGGAGATCTTATTGGCCAAGGAGCGTTTTGAGTATGGTCCCGCAAATTATCTAATATCATCAATGAATTTACCCGTTATCGGTCAGATTATAAAAGCTTCTCCCAACGCACCCTATTTAAGCTTTAAGCTAGAATTCACGCAGAGTCAGATTTTGAAAGTACTAAATGATTCCGAATTTAAACTCGCTCCGAAAGAAAATGCTAAGCGAGCTATGTATGTCGGGCAGATAGAGTTATCACTATTGGATGCGATCCTGAGATTGGTACGTTTGCTGGATGATCCCAAGGACATTCCGTTTTTGGCTCCGATTTATACTGATGAAATTCTATACCGGCTTCTGCAGGGACCCTATGGAGTTACACTCGCTCAAATTGCGATGGAAGGTAGCAGCACCTACCGCATTCGGGAGGCCATCGAACAGATTATCGAGAACTGTGATAAACCTTTGCGGATTGAAGAGCTTGCTGAAACAGCCAATATGAGTATTTCTTCGTTCCATAGACACTTCAAAGAGGTAACTGCCATGAGTCCTATTCAGTTTCAAAAGCATCTGCGCTTACAGGAAGCTCGCCGCCTTTTATTATCTGAATCAGCGGATGCAGCGGATGTCGCGTTCCGAGTTGGCTATGAAAGTGCATCACAATTCAGCCGCGAATATTCTCGGATGTTTGGTTCACCACCTAGAGCAGACATCAAGCGTTTGAAGGAAGATATGCTCATTGGATAAAAGCGAACGTGTTCGTCATTCACAATATGGAACTATCAGCTTAACACCAACTTGTATGGGTAACCTTTGCGCACAGGCTGATTCTATCGGGCTGGTCCTATCAGGTTTATCCTATCTGCTGATCACTATCGGACCCACGGGACCTTAAACGTAGTATTATCTCACATTTGGGATGCTAAAGGACCGCATAGCCGCTATTGGCTCAAAAAACACTCAATATGAATCTATTTCGAAGTAATAGCTGCATTGGGGTCCGAAACTATGCTTAAAAAGTGATAAATACGCAAATAACGTCCTCTGAGTCCTTAAGCCTAAGAGGTTGATAAATACAAGCTGAGGAAGACAACCAACAACAACCAAAAAACACAAAGCAGCGATTCATCCATACTTGGAGAATCGCTGCTTTGTATTTTTCACAAGCTAACACTGCTTTTTCTGACGATCACGTAGCCGACCGCCTTTTATTTCTTTTGATAGCTAAACCAATCATAATAAGCAGTTGTTCCATAAGGAGAGTAGTTATACATGCCGAAGAATACTCCAGTAAATCCGCCTGCGACTTCAGTAGATATCAAGTGTGTCTCGGCTTCGCCAAGCAGATGCCATATTTGATCCACACCTCGATAGTAAAATATATATTTTTCAGGTAATACCTGGATTCTCAATTCTACCCCTGTACCTTCGAAAGCCGAAGAATATGCCACACCAATTATGCTCCCTACCTGTCTGCGCAGCGTAATAACATTTTCACCTTCCATCTGCGTTAGTCCAATTGCGTAGTGATACTTCTGATCCATAAAAACTACAAGACCAGCTTCGTCACCCTCAAGAGGGCTAAATTCCATTTTGGTGGTAATTTCACAATTCAAATGCCGCTGTCTACAGCCAATAAAAGCAGGCGTACCCTTCTCATTTAATCTCACATCTGATCCACGTAAAGCTAGCCACCCTCCCCGTTCCTGCAATGACCAATCCACCTTATTAGCATTACGTATGAAATTCCAGCTCATTCTTAGGTCAGATTGATCAAAATCGTCGGTTTCAGGCTCTTCTTCCCACGGCATTGGTGAAGGCAGGTCAGCTTCCATTTCTAAACCAACCACTCCGTTATCACCAATCATTGGCCACCCCTCCTCCGTCCACTGAACCGGAGCCAAATATGTCTCTCTGCCAAGATGATGACGGTAAGGATAACCTACTGGTCGAATCCCCAGAAATACCGCCCACCAGCTACCATCCTGAGCTTCAATTAAATCGGCATGCCCTGTAGCTTGAATGGGGTAATCTGAACTTCGATGTGTCAAAATGGGATTGTGAGGAGACGATTCATAAGGCCCATATGGCGATCTACTTCTTGCAATAGTCTCCATATGTCCATATTCTGTCCCACCTTCCGCACACATCAAATAGTAGTAATCGTTTATTTTGTAAAGATGTGGACCCTCAGGGAATTTCCCTCCGCTACCAGTCCAGATCAAGCGTGTATCGCTAAGCTTTTGACCCGTTTCAATATCAATCTCACATTGGTAGATCCCCATCCCTTGCTCGGAGCCTGTGCTTGTGAAATAAACCTTTCCATCGTCAAAAAACAAGGAGGGATCAATGCCTTCCTGCTCCACATAAAGTGGATTCGACCATTCGCCTGCCGGGTCATCCGCCCAAACGTAGAAATGACCTCCGCTATCCTGATTTGTCGTAACCATATAAAAACGACCGTTATAATAACGAAGAGTCGGCGCCCAAACACCTCCGGACACCACGGATTCATCAAATTGAAGCTGATTCTCACGAGTCAAACAGTACCCAAGCTGCTTCCAATGCACCAAATCCTTGCTGTGCCAAATGGGTATTCCCGGAGAATAGGCAAATGAACTGTTTACCAGATAATAATCCTCGTCTACTCTGCAAATGCTTGGATCTGGATAAAACCCCGGGATAATCGGATTGTTATATTTCATGTAGTATTCTCCTTCTCTATCTTAATCACTGAAACCTATGTCAAGGATTATACTGCTTCAACTGGATAGAAAGCCTTGATTATTCGGTCCTAAAATAGCATGATATAGACATTCATCTAGACAAGCTTTTGGAGGGTAACGAGTTGAGTGAATTTTATTTAAAATGGTTTACATCTGATCGTCAATTTCCATTTTTTATTCAATACGGCTATCATGACGAAGACACCGATCTACATAGACATGCGGACTTTTCAGAGCTCGTAATTGTATTGAGTGGCACAGCTACACATATTGTTAATACTGAGGAGTCTTTTATCAAAAAGGGAAATGTGTTTGTAATTAATGGTTCGACCCCGCATGCTTTTAAAGATCCTCAGGATTTCAAGATCTGCAATGTTATGTTTCAGCCTGAATTGCTATCGACAGCTGGGGCAGATTTGCGGACATCCAACGGCTTTCAAGCCTTATTTGTGTTGGAACCCCTGTATCGCCATAAACATTCCTACACAAGCAAACTCAGCTTGCCGATTCCTAACCTGGAGTATGTCTCTTTTCTCATTGCGGGCATGATTGAAGAATATCACAACAAGCTACAGGGTTATCAGACCATGCTGGGCTCCAAGTTTATGGAACTGGTCGTCTATTTGTCCAGACAATATGACCCACAGGAAAAAGGGATTCAGGGGAACCATCTGATGCATTTGGCGAATGCACTCTCATATATGGAAGATCGTTATCTTGAGCCGTTAACACTGGATCAGATCGCCAAACATTCGGACATATCAGTCAGACACTTAAACCGGATCTTTCGCTCCTACTATCAGACAACCCCGATCGCTTATCTTCATCGTTTACGTCTGGAACGGGCTTGCGGGTTATTAAAGCATTCTAATCTCAGTATCACCCAAATCTCACATGAATGCGGGTTTAGTGATAGTAATTATTTTACTCGCCAATTCACTAAAATCTATGGGATGTCACCCAAGGTCTATAGGAACAAGCTTTGAGGGTAAAAAAAGAACACCAGGCAGCGATTCTCCTATTATTGGAAAATTACTCCCTGGTGTTTTTGAATTAATGCGCATTACCTGATCAGATTATGGGCAAGTGAATATAAACAGACTAATGGTCGCTAATCGCTTTTAACAAACCTTGAACTTGAGGCGATCGGAAGTTCCTCTCCGCATTCTTCTAGATCTACGTCTTAATCGAATCTGGAAAATAACTGCATTCTATACACTTATTCCGTACGCAGAAAGAACCTTCATACTTTAACTGCACTTTATACAACTAAAAACAACCAAACCTACCTAATGGGTAGAAAATCAAGGGAATAGATGTACGAAGTACACTTATATCCCCGAGCTGAGTGATTTGAAGGAATATAGTTGTACGAAATACAGTTAAACGTTGATAAACATCGCTGACTTCGGCTCTAAGGTATTATCCTCCCCCATTGATTTTTTATTAATTAAAACCAACGATGGAATGTGGTACATAAGGCTCCTCTAAAAACGCAATTTCTTCAGAGGTTAAAGTAATGGATAACGCACCTACGGCATCTTCGAGATGCGATGTTTTTGTAGCCCCGATGATAGGTGCCGTAACAGGTTCTTTTTGAAGCAACCAAGCAAGAGCGATATGAATCCGTTGAACACCGTGTTTTTCGGCGATTGTCGCAACTCGCTCCACGACTAATTGATCGGTATCGGCAGTTCCATCATATTTAGATTTTTGAATCTGATCAGTTTCTGAACGATGAGTTGATACCGCCCAGTCTCGCGTAAGTCTTCCTGATGCAAGGGGACTATAGGGAATAACACCAATATTCTCTTCCTTACAAAGCGGCAACATCTCTCGTTCTTCTTCACGATAGATAAGATTGAGATGATTTTGCATAGATACAAATCGGGTCCAACCGTTTTTCTCCGCTACATATAACGCTTTTTGAAACTGCCAAGCATACATTGCTGAGGCACCTATGTATCTTGCCTTACCAGCCTTCACTACATCATGAAGAGCTTCCATCGTTTCTTCGATAGGTGTGTGATAATCCCAGCGATGAATCTGATATAGATCTACATAATCTGTTCCCAATCTCTTGAGACTCTTATCAATCTCACTCATAATTGCTTTCCGGGATAATCCTGCTCCGTTCGGACCTTCATGCATACGGTTAAAGACCTTAGTTGCTAAAACAATCTCGTCTCGATTGGCATAATCCTTAAGCGCTCGTCCAACGATTTCTTCACTCGTTCCATCGGAGTATACATTCGCTGTATCAAAAAAATTAATACCCAGGTCAAGCGCTTTTTTTATGATAACACGGCTCTGCTTCTCATCAAGCACCCATTGATGGATCCAACGTTCGGCAACGCCAAAGCTCATACAACCTAAACACAGTTGGGATACGTCCAGCCCCGTTTTTCCAAGTTTTGTATACTTCATATATCTCGAATCCACACTTTCCAATTAAATTGTAATATCCTAATGCCCTGTCTTAAAGGGGTACATATTAATTCATAAAACAGCTCCAACGCATACCGATGAAAAGGAACTGGGGAATAGTTAACACTTCCAGCAGTACATTGCACCTAATCGATGATTTAAACGGCGTTTGAATAAACTGAATTTATATTCAATCCTAGTCCATGTCAAGCCTATTAATCAAGTAATAACAGCATTTGAATCAAATCTTGTTCATCCGCCTCTTTCCGTGTAAGTCTGTGTCCGAAGATTCTTCATTTCATAAAATAGCTTAATAAGTTTTCTGCGCTTCTACTTGGGAATATGAGGTGACATGATGTTATTTTCTGCACAAGGGGTACCACCCCAAGGATATTACCAAAGCATCTGGGACTTTACTTCCCACAACGAAAACAGTACAAAGGAAGCGGGGAATGTCGTTCCTTTTGACTTCGGACGGGCGGCTGAGTTCAGAGCGCCTAAAAGCATTGAAACGAGCATTGCTCCAGCACTAACACCTTATTGTTTGAAGCCCTTTGGCGGATACGTTGCCACCATTTCCAGAGGGAAGGTATGGGGAGAATCTGGTGCTGTTCTAACACCAGAAGGGAAATTGATCTTTGATCTTTCCCAAGAATATGACGCCAAGCAATATAGGATGCTTGAAGCAGATGAGCACCCAGTGTTTCACCGGTGGAATGATCCGCAGCTTCAACATTTTGCCGGGACCGCGGCGGTGTTAACCTTTTGCGGAGCCCATAACTATTTTCATTGGATGTATGATGTGCTTCCTAGATTAGCGATGCTTCAATCGAGCGGAATCACTTATTCCACTATTATCATGAATCCAAATCCGTATGGACCCTTTGTGGAACAAACGTGGACCATGCTTGGGATATCCGAGTCATTGGTGATCCGGACGAATTCAGAAGCATATGTTCAGGCTGACCAGTTACTCGTCCCTTCCTTAATGATGAATTCACATTATCCTCCTTGGACCACGGATACACTGCGGAGATTTTTGTTACCGCATAGAGAAACAACACTAGTCACTCCGGAACGTTTTTATATTTCACGAAAAAAAGCTAGCTCAAGACGGTTGGTTAATGAAGATGAAGTCATCTGCTGCCTTGAAAAATATAATATCGTACCGATTTGTCTAGAGGACTGGACGGTTGCCCAGCAAATCCAATTATTCGCCTCAGCAAAAGTAATCGTAGGTCCACATGGTGCTGGACTCGCTAATCTGGCTTTTTGCCAGCCTGGAACACAGGTCATTGAAATTTTCCATGCCCAGCATGTTATTCCAACCTATTGGATGATCAGCAACCATAATAATCTCGAATATTATATGGTGTACGGGCAAGGTGTACCCGATCCTGCGATTCGTTTTCCAGGACTGGAGGACATCTATGTGAACGTAGATCGTCTGAAACAAACGATGCATCTGGCAGGCTTGGAATGAGAAGATTGCTTACTACTTTCTCGAATTCAAAAAGCGCAAAGCATATTTTGCTTTGCGCTTTTTAAGAAACATAGATTTAATCACGCCGTGTTACATACTTCAACCATAGCCCATCATCCGTAAGTTTTTCTACACTTTTTAAGCTAAGATTTGCTGGGGGCTGTTGTTTCATAGATGCATCCATTTCAAATAAGGTCACAGAATTAGAGGCACCATCTGCGATGGGAACTATAACCAGGCTCAACTCATCAATTAAATCTTCATTCAGGAAAGACCCGTTTAAAACGCCCCCACCCTCCAGCATCAATTTATCGATTGAGAATAATTGTTTCAGCTTTCCCACGACTACAGAAAAATTCAATCGTTCTTTTCCACCAAATATATATGAGATTCCTAGATTTTTCAGATAAGCTAGATAAGCATCAGATACCTGTTCTGTAAGCACTTCAATGATATGATCCTCTGTTCTATTGTGACTTCCTTCTGAAATGTAGTTTTTGGTCCAGCCTAATTTTCCAGTGGGATCTACAGCTACTGCATATGTTGAGGCATCTTTTTGAACGATATAGTCTGTTCTTGGAATGCTTGAAAGGTTACTCTGCTCTAATTCTAGTTTATTGCCTAATGTAAAATTCTCCTCCATGGTAATCCTGCCACATATCCAAGCTTTACATCCATACCGATCATGAATATTTTCGTACTCATCAATAAAATAGGCAGTCCGTTCTTCATCCAAATAATCTCCGATGATTTTACCATCCAATGAGGTAAGCATATGGCAAATAATATAGGGTCTGTCCATAATGATCCCCTTTTAACCAACTTGAACAGTTGGACGAATAATCATTTCATTGATAGCTACATCTGACGGTTGCTCAATGGCAAATGTGATCGCACGTGCAATGCTGTCTGCATCAATAGCCACTTTGTAAAATTCATCCAAGCCAGCTTTTGACTCTGCATCTGAGGTAGTAGTTAACAATTCGCTGCTGACGGCACCTGGAGAAACATTGGTGACACGAATATTGGTTCCACTCATCGCTTCTTCTTGACGAAGCCCTTCAGAAATTGCTCTAACCGCATGTTTGGTGCCACAATATACTGTACCCCCTGGGTAAATGTTATGACCAGCAACCGATGACAGATTAATAATATGACCTGATTTTTGCTCTCTCATTGAGGGGAGAACAGCTGCAATCGCATATAAAACCCCTTTGATATTTACGTCAATCATTTGATCCCATTCATCCACCTTTTTCTTAAAAAGAAAGGCTTGTGGCATGATTCCCGCATTATTAACTAATACATCAATTTTGCCAAACTTTTTAAGTGCATAAGCAGCCAGTTCTTCCATCTGTGTTTGGGAAGTCACGTCTGTTACTTTGTAGATGGCCGTTCTACCACTTTGTTCAATTTCTCCTTGTAGCTTTTGTAGACGTTCCTCACGACGTGCGCCTAGGACAAGCTTAGCTCCTTTAGAGGCTAGTTCTTTAGCAGCGGCTTCCCCAATCCCACTAGAAGCACCTGTAATAATTACGACTTTATCTTGGATATTAGACATGCGAATAAACATCCTTTCGATATTGAATATTGATTCATTAATGGACTATAGTCTATTATTATAAACAGTTACAAAATACATTCAATTGTACGATGATTCTGTTTTGTTCAATACTGAACAGATCCTATGAATGTGTTCAGTATTTTCTGAAAGTTAGGTGAACCACGAATGTCTAAAGTGGATAGAAGAATACTCAAAACTCAAGATGCGCTTAAAAAGGCTGTTATTGAACTAATGTCTGAGAAAAATTTTGACGACATTACCATACAGGATCTCTCCGACACAGCAAATGTAAGCCGGGGAACGATCTACCTTCATTATCTGGATAAATATGATTTGTTAGATAAACTTATCGAAGAACATATAGAGGTCCTAAGAACACTTTGTGAATCGGCGTCTGAATTGGATTTTATCGAGGCAACGTTGACCTGGACGGAATACTTCGATAAAAATTATTCTTTCTTCTCTATGATGCTAGCGAGTAAAGGTGCTCCTTATTTCCGAAATCGTTTCTTAAGCTTTCTTCTCGATGAGTTTAGACATGAAGTAACTACCACCGAAGGCATAAACGAAGGGTTACATGAAGAGGTTATTATTAGTTTTGTTGCATCGGCTTATGCAGGGGTAGTGGAATGGTGGTTCAAGAATGAAAGACCTGTGACCTATCAAGTCTTGGCTGAACAACTCGGAACGTTATTAGAGAGGAATTTATAAAAAAAAGCGGCGATTCTCCTATAATAGGTGAATCGCCGCTCTTTTTTATCGGGCATTAATTACGGCAATAGATTACACATCTTTTTAAGGACTTCGGACCCAGATGACGTTATTTGGTAGTTTTCAGCTCTTGAAACAGGGCTTCGGACCTCAAGGACGTTATTCCTTAGAAAGTGACTTATATTTTGTGTTTTTCATGCCAATAGCTGCAGTGGGGTCCTTTAATCTTCTGAAAATCAGAAAATCTTGCCTTTAAGGTCAGAGGAGTCCGATAAAAGCATCTACTTACAAATGTTATCAGTTCAAGTAAAGATTCTTTTAAATCGCTCGTTTGAACTGGGTATTGTACAGCTCGTAATAAACGCCTTGCAGCGCAAGAAGCTCTTTATGACTGCCTTGCTCGGCAATTCCGCCACCCTGAATAACGAGTATACGATCAGCATCCTGGATGGTACTAAGCCTATGGGCGATCACAAAGCTTGTTCGTCCCTTCATTAGCTTTTCCATCGCCTGTTGAATATGCATTTCCGTACGCGTATCCACACTGCTGGTTGCCTCATCTAGGATCAAAATAGCTGGATCAGCTAGAATGGCGCGGGCAATCGTTAAAAGCTGACGCTGGCCGTGGCTCAAATTACTGCCTTCCGCATGGAGAATAGTCTCATATCCATGCGGCAGTCTATTGATAAAGGCGTCTGCATTGGCCAATCTTGCCGCTTCCTCTACCGCTTGGTCAGTCGCATCAAGACGGCCAAAGCGAATATTTTCCCGAATCGTTCCCGAGAATACATGCGCGTCTTGCAATACCATTCCCAATTGACTACGAAGTGCATTTTTATCCAGCTCTCCAATATCGCGGCCATCAATGAATATGGAGCCGCCGCTCAAATCATAGAATCTGATCAGCAAGTTGACAATGGTCGTTTTTCCAGCTCCCGTTGGGCCAACAAGCGCAATTTTCTCTCCGGGTTTTGCTTCAAACGTAACCCCGCTCAGAATCGGTGAATCCGGCTTGTAAGCAAATGAAACGTCTTTGAAAATAACATTCCCTTTTAACCTTGGCAGATCGTCACTTTGTTCATCACCGTCACCGTATTCGGATGGCATATCCATAACTTCAAACACACGCTCCGCACCAGCAATTGCCGACTGAATTAGATTGTACTGGTTAGCAAGATCGGAGATCGGTCGTCCGAACTGTTTGGAATACGTAAGGAAGCTAACGATTACGCCAACCGTAGCCATGTTATGAAAAGCCATCCAGCCACCCACCCCGGCAATGATCGCAAATCCAAGGTTATTAATCATGTTCATGACCGGTCCCACTAATCCGGAAACAATTTGTGCTTTAATGCCGACTTTATTCAACTCTCCACTGATTTTGCGGAACCGTTTCACTTCTGTCTCTTCCCTGCTGTATTGTTTGACTACTTTTTGTCCGCTGATGGTTTCTTCGATAAATCCACCCAACTCACCTAGATGGCGTTGCTGATTTTTAAAATAAGTTCGACTTAAACCTATGATTTTACGGCTGGACAATAACACAAGAGGGATCGTTATCAGTGAAACTACGGTCAACGGAACGTTCATCATTAACATGATCACTAGTGAACCGCTTAGGGTGATCAAACTGTTTAATAACTGGGTCACACTCTGATTAAGTGTACTGGATACGCTCTCTATGTCGTTGGTTGCCCGGCTCATTAGTTCTCCGTTAGCTTGCGTGTCAAAAAACTTAATCGGTAGCTGTTGATATTTGCTGAACAGATCACGACGCAGCTCAAACACGGTATTCTGTGAGACGGATGTCATAACATAGGCTTGCACCCAAGCAACCACACTGCTTAGCCCATAAATACCTATTAGGAGTAGACAAAAACGAATAAGACCCTGATAATCGTGAGGAATTACCGCAGTATCAATCGCTTTACCGATTAGATAAGGCCCAATCAACGAAAGAATTGCATTTAACACAGTAAATACATACACAATGATTAACCCGAACCGCTGGCGGTTCAAATACATCCAGATGCGTTTGAGTGTTCCCGCTTGATTCTTAGCACGTACGATTGGCACAGCTCCGCCCCGTCCGGGGCCAGATCCCGGTCCAGATCCAGATCCAGGTCCGAATCCGCCTGATCGATTAAAAGGAGTGGTGTTCATGCCATTATTAAGCTTTGACATAAGGCACCTCCTCTCCCTTCATCTGTGATCTCCAGATATCTCTGTATATTTCACTGCTGTTCATAAGCCCATCATGTGTACCTTGTACAGCAATTCGGCCGTTTTCTAATACCAGAATACGATCAGCATCAATTACAGAGGTGACACGCTGAGCTATCAAAATATTCGTGCTGCTGCGCAGCCGTATTTTTAACATCTGCCGGATTCGTGACTCTGTCGCTGCATCGAGCGCGCTAGTGCTGTCATCCATAATGAGGATTGTTGGCTGAATTAAAAGTGCCCGTGCAATCGAAAGCCGCTGCTTTTGCCCACCGGACAGGTTAATGCCACGCTGGCCGAGCTCTGTATCGTAACCCTGTGGAAGTTCTAAAATGAAACTGTGAGCTTCAGCGGCTATTGCTGCTTCTTTCACTTCCTCATCTGTGGCATCCGGTCTGCCGTATCGGATATTATCGCGGATAGTACCGCTGAACAGAATAGCCTGCTGCATAACATATCCGATTCTGCTACGCAAATCTTCAAGGACAATCATACGAGTGTCGGAGCCATCAATTGTAATGGATCCAGAGGACACTTCGTAAAACCGGGGAATGAGGCTGACCAATGATGATTTACCAGTACCGGTGGCACCAAGAATGGCCACTGTTTCTCCTGGCTCCGCAGTGAAATTAATATCGTCTAACACTAGATTTTCATCCGAAGGATCATAAGCAAAAGATACATTGTCAAATACGATCCGACCGTTGTGTATGGCATCTTTTTTAGCGTTGACAACTTCTTTAATCTCACTAATGGTGGAAAATACTTCATTCTCCCGATCGGCAGAAACCTTGGCTCGTGAGAAGAAGGTCAACATATTGCTTAACATCAGCATTGACATCAACAATTGGGTTATATAGTTAATAAAAGCGATCAGCTGACCAACTGGCAGCCCACCGTTCCAGCTTTGCACTCCCCCAAACCATAGTACAGCAACAATACTGGCATTTAGTACAAGCATCATTAGCGGCATATTTAATGACATTAACCGTACCGCTTTTATCGCAATTTCTGTATAATCCTTGTTAGCTGTATTAAAGCGTTTCTGTTCATGGTTAGCGCGGACGAATGCTTTGACTACACGAATGCCTGATAAATTTTCCTGCAACACTGTGTTCACACCGTCTAATTTGACCTGCATTTTCTGAAATAAAGGAAAAGAAAGTCGGATTAACCCATACAAAATTAAACTCAAGAGTGGCACGGCAACGGCTAGGATGAGGGTCAGCATAGGACTAATCCGAATCGCCATCACCAAGCTTCCGACTAATAGCAAGGGAGATCGAATACTCCGCAAAATCATTTGCACAAAGGTTTGCAGCTGTACCACATCATTTGTTAATCGTGTAATCAGTGAGCCCGTCTTCAATTGATCCAGGTTCTTATTAGAAAATTTCTGAATATGTTCAAACAAGCTAATCCGCAAATCATTTCCGAAGTTTTGAGAAGCAATACTCGAAAAAATAGTGCAGCCCACCCCACCAATTAGACCGATAAACGCTACACCAAGCATGATCAGTCCGGTCGAGAAAATATGAGACAAATCTTTTGTCATGACACCCTTATCCACAATGCTTGCCATGAGCGTGGGCTGCAGTAAATCCATAGTCACTTCGACCAGCATCAGCAATGGTGCCAACACACACCACACCCAATATGGCCTCAAATAATGCTTAAGCTTCCACATTCCGCCACCTTCAATTGTTTAAGATAAATACGTGATTTTAGAACTAATCGGTGTTCTGGGTTTCGCATTCGGCACTTCCTCCGGATACCCCATTCCAAATATCCCAATAACATCGTAATTTTCTTGAACACTAAGAATCTCACGATTATGAGGCAAAGCCCCCAGCGAAGCCCAATACGTACCTACACCTGCTTCATGTGCAGCTAATAAGAAATTTTGTACGAAACAAGCAGCAGCCATAACATTCTCATCGCGTTCAAACGCAGTTGCGGCAGGCTTAGACAGAACTGCAAAAACAACAGGTGCGTTGCCAAAATCCGTCTTATGCTTTAATTTCGCTCTAGTATTGGGTCCGATGAAAAGAAGCTCCCAAGGTTCGGTCATACGATGAATAGGAGCGTAACTTGCAGCCTCCAGCCATGAATGTAACTCCTCTTCACGAATTGGAGTCTGTTTGAATTGTTTTGTACTTCTACGGGTTTTAATAAGCTCAGTTATTTTCATCTTTTTCTTTACTCTCCTCTTTATTAACTTTTGATGTTGTATCTTCTGGAGCGATCTCATGAATCTGAAAGATTTGTTTAAACTCTTCAATGATCGCTTCCGTTGCTTTTAATTCACCGCTAACCACTTGTTTAATCGATTCAAGCTCAGGCTGATTTAACTGCCGCTGTAATGTAGCCCGGTTAACCATAAGCTTATCTAAAAAAGCGATGGCTCTGCCACGGCGAAAAGTTTGAGCACTTTTAGGATGTGGATCCATTGATTCCGTCATCCCATGTTTCATAAAGCCACGATCTCTGTGTTCGCCACGTCCCTCACGATCTCTGTGCTCTCCATGTTCCCTATGACCGCCACGTTTGCCGACATGTCCTTCACGCATTTTATTTCCTCCTTTTGCGGTGTATACATTTGTATACGCGCTCTTCATGTATACAAATGTATACGATAGAAACCATTTCTGTCAAGATCATTTTTCCATTTTGTAACATCATTATTGCTTACTTTATATCTAAAAAAACAATAAAAAACCCGCATAAAGTGCGGGCTTAAAGAGAAAAATTATCAAATTCAACGGAGTGATTTATAGGGAAAAGCTATTTTTCTTATACTCCTGAACGGATACTCCCATTACTTTTTTAAAACAGTTACTGAAGTAAAATGGATCTTTAATGCCGACCTTTTCAGCAATTTGATAAGCTTTCCAATCCGTTTCATTCAGAAGCTTCACCGCTTTTTCCATTCTGCACTTGAGAAGATAATCCGTAAAGCTAATCCCTGTGTCCTGCTTAAAGATCCGGCTAAAGTAACTGGAATTCATGTGGAATTTATTCGATACATAGGATAAAGACATCTCCGGAATGTGCATCTCCTGTTGAATAAAATCTTTAACTTCATGGATAATATTATTAGTTTTTTTGCTTCGTGCCTGGATTACTTGAGAGGTTACCTTCTCTGTGAGTTCAAGTAATGTCTGTTGCATGTCTGGCAGGCTATCGAGCTCAAAAATCCTTTTATATGGCGAAATATCGAAAGAAAGATTATTATCTAGTATAACTCCCATTTCAGCGAGTGAATTGATTAATGTGGAGACAAATTGGGCGGAAACCAGCCTAGCTCGTTCCACAGAAAAAGCCTCGGACTTCTCCAAATCCTGAAACATTTTCTCAATGGATTGCACAGCCTTGTCTAAGACACCAGCTTTTACAAAAAACAAAATTTCCTCAATTTCAATCGTCTTAACTTCCCAGGATCGGCCCCCGAAATGAATTTCATCATTAAAAAAATAGATAGCGTTACTGCCCTTTAACTTACCATATCTAACTGCCTCCAGCGCCTCTTTATAGGATTCTTTGATCCTATTGAAATCTGTACAGGTACTACCTACGCCAATGCAAGCTTTACATCCAAGCTTTTCATGGAGCGATTGGGCCAGCCACTCTCCAATCTTCGTAAGATTCTGATTATCTTTTCTATTAAGAAGGACAATCCGTTGACTGTTATCAAAAAAAACTTCGATTCCCTCATACTCTTCAAGCGCGTAATCAATAAACCTCTTACAACGCAAAGACTGCAGGATTCGTTGTTCCTCCCCTTCTTCTAAAGGAATTTGAAGTTCAATAAGCATGATTGAAAACAAGCTGTTCGCTGATTCAGGAAAAAAGTAATGGAATCGGCTATCCAGCTGATCGGGGTCCCAGAGGCCTGATAGCAAATCATTTAGAAATTTTTCTTTTAGTTGAACGGCGTGTTCTTTTAACTGTCGGTTCAGCTCCTGATATTCGTTCCACCGCTCTGTCTCTTCCCGGATTTTCCCATGAAGATCTACCGCAACTCTTCGTATCTCCTCGGCTTGGAGCGGCTTCAAGATAAAATTTTGTACTCCAATGTCCAGGCTTCTTTTTGCATATTCGAATTCGGGATGTGCAGTGATGATCACAATTTTGACTAGCGGATACCTTTCTTTTATCAACCGGCTTAATTCCAGTCCATCCATAAAAGGCATACTGATATCTGTAAATACTACATCCGGTTTCATGGTTTCGATCAGATCTAACGCTTCGCTTCCATTCGAGGCCTCACCTACGAATCTGTAACCAACCGCTTGCCAATCTATAATGATGGGAACAATTTTTCTCGCATTAATTTCATCATCCACAATAATGGCTCTGAGAAGTTCAAGCTCCATGACTATTCCCCTCCTCAAGCGGTAGTTCCAATTCAATCCGAGTTCCTTCTCCCGGTGCACTGACCAAACTACAATTCATGTCCGCCCCATAGTACAGCTTCAAACGCATCAAAGTACCGCGCAACCCAAAACTGGACTCATTTTGCCCATAGGGCTCAGCTTGCATTTCCCGACGTTTGTCTTCATTCATCCCCACACCATCATCTTCCACGACTAGCTTCAGTCGATTCCCCTGAATTCGGGCAAGGATGCGAATCTTACCACACTCCCCTAAAGGGCGAATACCATGATAAAGCGCATTTTCTACAAGCGGCTGAAGCGTCAATTTGGGTATCCGAACATACTCAGCTTCTTCCGGCACCTCAATTTCACTGATGAAAATTTCTGGATAGCGAATATTTTGTATACTCAAATAACTTTTAGTGATCTCTACTTCTTCTCTTAACGTTACTACATCACTGCCCTTACTAAGACTCTGACGATAGAAGGCTGCAAGCTCAGAAATAATCTGATACGCCTCATTATTATTTCCTGACAAAGTTAAATAGCCAGCTGATTCTAACGTGTTATATAAAAAATGCGGTTTAATTTGCTGCTGCAAAATATCCAATTCGAGTTTCCGAATCAATTTCTGTTCTTCTTTCTCCCGCTTCAGCGCTTGCTCAATGGTCATAATCATATTGTTATACCTATCTTTCAACTGGTTCAGCTCATCCGTTCTCGCCTCGTACCGAACCAAACTGAAATCTCCAATCTCCACTTTTTTCATGGATCGCAGCATATGTAAAATAGGTGTAGTAATGAATCTAGAAATCCAGACGGAGCCTAAAAATATAGAAATGAAATTAAACAACATAATCATTAACAGCATCAGATTAAATTGACGATAAGGGCTTTCCCATTCCCCAAGAGGCTGAGCACTAGTAAACCTCCAACCACGATCCATTGAAACCAGAGAAGAGATCAGATAATTATGATCTTTGATCTTTACGATTTTGCTACTGCCGAGCGGCACATCAAGCATAGAAGAGTTTGTATAAGTCGATAATTCAGGCCGTGTAAAATCAAGGAGTGTCTCATATCCAGTTTCGATCATTAAATCAGGTTTATTATCGTTGATCGAACGTTCATAGCTTTTTTTTAGCTCCTGAACTGTAATGTTCACGACTAATACTCCTATTTTCTTAGAAGTGTTCATGTCGTTTACGATGCGAATCAGAGAAATATATTGTGGATCCTGCTGGGGTTCCTTCGTCTCAAAATTGAAGATACCTCCGGCATTTTTCCTCCAAATTGCTTTTCCGTCTAAGGCGACCGCCTCGGAGTACCATTCCGCTGACTCGATCCCATCCGTTCTGATCGGTTTTGCAGACTGCAAATCAATCGCAAACTTACGTCCTGCATTATCGAATAGATAGACAGAAGAGATAGAGGGCTCTGCGAGCATAAAATCTGACAGAGCAACCTCTAGCTTGTAAGTTAAAATTCCGATGTCGTTACCCGCCAGATCACTGCCCAAAATTTCCTGAACCGTATTGTTCGACACGATCATCTTGGAATAATTATTCGTGCTGTCAAGAAGTGATTCGATTCCGGAATTCATGGCGTTCAAGGTTTGAAGCGATACCTCACCTACCTTTTCCTCGGTGAATTTCTCATTGATTCGTTGGTACATAATACCGCTTGCAATCATGGAAACCACTAATAAGGCCAAGTAGTAAAAAACGATTTGTGATCGGATACGTGCAAACCTCACCGGTAACCTCCTGACCGACAATTAAGCGAATACGGACTTTTATTTATAGCTTCTTCAATACGACACTAGTATAGCATTTTTCGAAAGATTCCTATCCCATTGCTTTAACCCTTAACTGCCCCGGCAATAATGCTTTTTTGGACTTGATTACTTAGGAACAAGTAGATAATGATCATGGGTAGTGTAGCCACAACCATTCCTGCGAACATAGGTCCAAATTCTGTGGCATAGGCACTTTTAAACGAATTGATGGCGACGGTAATTGTTGCTAAGTCAGGATCATTAATGAATGTATTGGCAAACATCAGTTCGTTCCAAGCGGATAAAAAAGTAAAGATGGAAGTGGTTACGATAGCCGGCTTTACAAGCGGAAGCATAATACGGAAAAAAACCTGATAAATATTGCAGCCGTCTACAACGCTGGCTTCTTCCAACTCCCCTGGCAGCGCTCTAAAGAAACCAATCATGATAAAGATTGTAGTAGGAAGTGCACTAACGGTATAAGGAATGATTAAGGCCCAAGGCGTATTCAGCAAGCTTGTCATTTTTAACATCTGAAAGACAGGTAGCAGCGTAGCATGAACGGGGATCATCAATCCCAGCATGAAGAAAGTAAGCACCACATTATTAAGCTTCCACTTCATTCTTGCGACAGCAAAAGAAACCATTGCCGATAACAGAGCAGAAATAATGACAGTTACCGTTGTATACATAAGGCTGTTCAAAAAGTTACGTGCGATATTCGCCTTAAAAAGTGCGTAGTCGTAGTTCGCCCACCGCCACTCATTAGGCAAGCCCATCACATTTGAGCCTGTAATTTCTATGTTTGTTTTAAAAGAGGAAAATACAAGCCACACGAGCGGATACAGTTGAATAACTGCGAAGATTAGAAACGCAATCTGCAAAACAACCTTTGGCCAGCGGCGGTTATGTGTTGTTGTCATTAGCTCTCCTCCTTATCATCGTAGGTTCTGATCAGTTTTTGTAGAACTAAGTAGAAAAAGAGACATTCCACAACCATAAACACGGCCATCGCGCTGCCGTACCCATACATATTGCGATTAAAAATCGACGAATACATCAATGTACTTGGAACACTAGTTTCCGGTGTAGGGTAGCCATTGGTCATAATGAAGACTAAATCGAAAAACTTCAATGATCCCAAAACAGCAAATATGACGCATACCTTCAGGATCGGTGAAATAAGTGGAATAGTGATAGAGAAGGCGGTTCTTATACTTGATGCTCCGTCAATTTTTGCAGCCTCGTACAAATCTTCAGGAATCCCTTTGATGGCAGCGTACATTAGAAGCATATGGTAGCCGATATATTGCCAAACGATTGGAATCATAACACTTATTAGTGCAGTTCCGCTTTCCGTTAACCAATCATGTGTCCAGGAGGACAAGCCTAGTTGATTGAGTATCGTATTCAGCAAGCCATATTCAGGCTGATAGATTTTCAGAAACATAACCCCGATGACAGAGGAGGATACCAAGACTGGAATGAAATACAAAGTACGATACAGCTTTTCACCCCACACCCCTCTGGCAAGAACCAGTGCGAGCACCAGAGCTATCGGAAGTTGCATGAAAACAGAAAGAACTGCCAGATACAACGTATTAAGTATCGAATGATTAAAATCCATGCCGTACGTATCTGCAAAAAATAAATCCTTATAAGAAGCTAAACCAATAAATTTAGCCGGTTGTATCCCATCCCAGTCCAACAGACTGTAATACATAGACTGAAGGATCGGGAAAAAACCAACAAGAATGTATAAAATCAAAGCAGGAACAACAAATACGGCGATAGCCTTTTTGTTTCCGAATACTTGATGCATGCTTCACTCCACCTTAAATCGATCAGGCGGCGAACAATTCTCGCCGCCTGACGCAGATTATTGTCCTTGATTAACCTTGCTCTGTAGTTCTTTCGTGTAGTCTTCAGGTGTTGTTTTTCCGGCGACGAATTTCATCAGCGAACCGAACATAGATTCAGTGTCATTACCATTCAGCATTTGATCCCACCAGTAGGAGAAACCAGTTGCTGATGAGGACAATTCACCAATTTGCAGAGCCAGTGGATTCATTTGAGAAGTGTCACCTACATCAACTTTCCATGCTGAGGAGCCTGAACCAGCCAGAAATACTTCTTTAGACATGGTCTCAATAAAGAACTTGTATACTTCCCATATTCTTTCCTTGTTTTTCAGATCGGCATTGAGCACGAATGTTTCACCCGAACCTCCGAACCACTCGTCAGCATTTCCTTTCCCCCCTGGAATGGTTGGAAATTTAATCGGTACCACTTTACCTTTGACCAGAGAGTTATCATCTTCAATCTGTCCGTTAACCCAAGCGCCCATGAACATCATAGCTGCTTTGCCTGATAGGAACATATTTGTCGCGTCATCATAAGAAGTTCCAACAAAATGTTTGCCGAAGGAGTCCGCATCAATCAATTGTTTGTATTTCGCAGCAGCTTCTGTGAATTCAGCTGTGTCGAATGATCCTGTTTTCGTTAAAGCGGCATTTACAGCATCCACGCCTGCCATCCGGATGGCTAGAATCGCGTTCCATTGCATTGCCGGCCATCTGTCTTTAGCCCCAAGTGCAATCGGCTGAATGCCTTTTGCTTTTAGTGCTTCAATCGCAGCAACAAGCTCATCCCATGTTTCCGGAATTTTCGCTCCTGCTTGCTCAAATAGTTCTTTATTGACGTACATTTGAGCAGTAGCTATATTGATCGGCAGACCGTAAAGCTTGCTGTCGAAGATGAAATTGTCTGTCGTACCTGGTACAATTTGGTCCAGCGTTCCATCTTTTGCGAGATCATCAATGGACAAAATCCGGTTCCCCGCTATAAATGGCTCAGAGAATCCGCCACCCCAGGTGTAAAAAATGTCGGGCAGCTCATTGGCGGCTGAAGCCGCTTTCACTTTTGTTTTATAAGATTCGCCCCCAACACCCACATGCTCGATTTCAACATTAGGAAATTTAGCCTGGGTTGCTTCAAGTGCTTTATAAAAACCAACAAACCCGCCGTCTTTAGAATTTGGATCCGCGAATTGGGACCACATAGTAATCTTGAGCTTCTCTTCCGCCGCAGGGTTTTTTCCCGTTTTGCCTGCGTTTGCATTAGCCTCAGAATTCACGTTATTCCCGTTGTTCCCACCACAAGCAGTGATAAGTATGGACATAGCCATCAACACTGTTAGAGTTAGGCTAATCCTTTTTTTGTTGACTTTTTTCATTCTTTTTCGCCCCCCATTTTTATATTGCTTACAGGACTAATTATATAAATCAATTTATCGAGTGAACATGAAAGCGTTTTACTTAATGATGTATTCTCTTTACATTAGACATTTTTCTTTATTAGCTACACATAAAGAAGACCTCTGATTTCTTCAGAAGTCTTTTTTTCATTCATATCAAAACTTAGGGAATGAACACCTCTATATAGCTGAGTGGCTTAGGTTCTATCTTCTCTCTTCTCTATTATCAGAAGTTATCTCATGAATCTGAAACATATGTATGAACTCATCGATGATCGCTTCCGTAGCTTTTAGTTCACCACTAATGACTTGTTTTGCCGATTCAATCTCTGACTCGTTTAGCTGCTGCTGCAACGCCGAACGATTAATCATTAGCTTGTCCAAAAATGCGATAGCCCTAGCACGACGAAAGGTCTGAGCGCTTTTGTGAGGATGCTCCGAACCCTCCTTGACTCCATTTATATTCATTTCTTCATGCTCTCCGTATTCTCGATGCTCGTTATAACCGTGCTTATCTATGTGCCCTTCGCGCATAATTATTCCCTCCTCTAATTCCACTTACAAAACCATAGCCCATTAATAAGACCGGGTAAGATGGAAGCCGTCTGACTCCTTATCCAAGTAATGTGTATACCATCTTCACCTTTATATTCACAAACGGCTTTAGATCTCCCTGAGATGAGTTATTAATTATAGCATTGGATAGATCCATAGTTACAGGATAGGGTGCAAGAAGAAACGGTTTGAATTGTGCTTTCCAACTACGCTTTATCCGATCGTCTCTTAATTCTATTTCTCCCCCTGGAATTGCAACCATAGGATAGTCCAAATAGCCCTCAATTTCGGTCGACACTCTAGCTGCCTCCTAACTATAATTTTAATCATGTATTGACGGGTATACAGAATAGAACTATAATCTATACAATTCCAAGAAACATACTATGAATTACAAAAAAATAAGAAACATTAAATCATCCTTAGTTTGTCCACAAGAAGGAGTGTAAACACATGCCAAATGTTCAAACTTTCAAAGCAACTGCTCATTTGCAAGACGGCGTAAAGGTCGTTACTAATGCAAGACAATTCGAGCTGGTCATCGATGAACCGACAAGTCTAGGGGGCACGGATACAGGAATGAATCCTGTTGAAGCTTTGCTCGCTTCTTTGGGTGCCTGCCAATCCATTGTAGCTCGGGTCTACGCCTCTAAATTTGAGGTGGATCTTGAAGATTTCAGAGTAGATGTGGAAGGTGACTTGGATCTCGACGGATTCTTCAACCGCTCTGAAGTACGTCCTGGCTATTCCGATATTCGGTATACATTCTACATAAAGACTCCATCCCCTGCTGAGAAGGTCGAACAGTTCGTACAATTTCTGGAGAGCAAATGCCCTGTAGGTGACACCATTGCTGCTCCGGTTAATCTCAAGCTAAATCGTATTGTGATTGAAAATTAACCTTTTAATAATGCTAAAAGAGCTGCAAAGTTGCGTAAAAGCGACTAAGCAGCTCTTTTTCATGTCCTGTTCTCCGACTTCATATAATGTTAAAAATGATGCCTTCGGAGGAACCCAAAAAATGACGGATATACTAAGTAAAGTAGATGAAGAAATCGAACGTTTGTCAACGTTCTTGCTACAACAGCAGAAGGATGACGGCTCATGGCATTTTTGTTTTGAGAACGGGATTGTGATCGATGCTTATATGATCATTCTCTTTAGGGTGTTGAACCTGCAGAATGAAACGCTCATTCGGCAGCTACATGATCGCATTCTTGATGCACAACAGCGAGAGGGTTGCTGGCAGTTATATAAGGACGAAGAAGCTGGGAACTTATCCACATCAGTCGAAGCTTATTATGCCCTGCTCTATTCTGGATACAGTAAGATAACAGACGAGCCAATACTTCGGGCTAAGCGTTATATACTGTCTAAAGGTGGTTTAGGCAAGGTCACAAGTATCTTAACTAGAGTCATTCTCGCCGCAACGGGTCAAAGCAAGTGGCCTTTAGCAATTTCTTCGATTCCACTGGAGGTGCTTTTGTTTCCGTCTTACTTTCCAATTAACTATTTCGAATTCTCTGGCTACTCTAGGGTACACCTCACTCCTATGCTCATTATGGCCGATCGGCGATTTTCGATCACTACAACCCATGCTCCTGATCTGTCAGATCTTATGGAGACACGATTGGATAGAGATGAATCGCCTACCCGTGGATATCAGGAGATGCAGGATGTTATTCAAATGGGTTTGAGCAGATTACTCGGGAGTCCACACTACATACATGAAGCTGCCAAAAACAAAGCGGAGCAATATATGCTCCAGCGAATCGAATCCGACGGTACCTTTTACAGCTATGCCAGCAGTACAATTCTTATGGTTTTTGCCCTGCTTGCTCTCGATTATGATCGGCAGCATCCGATAATTACACAGGCCATTCGAGGTCTCACCGCGCTGCAATGCCAATCAAATCATAATACTACAATTCAAAACTCTCCATCTACAATATGGGATACAGCGTTAATCTCCTATGCTTTACAAGAGGCACAAATTCCAGTTGATCACAAAGGAATAAAACACGCTGCTTCTTATCTTCTGGATAAACAGCATCATAAAACTGCTGATTGGAGCATCCATAATCCGGATATAGTTCCCGGTGGATGGGGATTCTCTGAGTCTAATACAATCAATCCGGACGTAGATGATACAACGGCAGCCTTGCGAGCCATCCGAAGCTTATCAACCATTCACCCTTCATATCTGGAATCATGGAATCGCGGACTGAATTGGGTCCTATCGATGCAAAATAACGACGGCGGCTGGCCGGCATTCGAAAAAAACACCAATAAAGAAATGCTCACATGGCTCGCTATCGATGGTGCTAAATCTGCAGCCATTGATCCTTCGGAAGCAGATCTTACCGGACGAACTTTGGAGTTTCTCGGAAACTTCGCTGGTTTAAATACACAACACGAGTTCATTAAAAGGGGTACAAAATGGCTGCTTCAACATCAGGAGAAGGATGGTTCGTGGTATGGAAGATGGGGTGTTTGTTATATTTATGGCACTTGGGCATCATTAACAGGCCTGCAGGCTGTTGGGCTGCCTATAAATCATGATACATTGCAAAAAGGAGTGAAGTGGCTTCTAAGCATTCAGAACTCGGACGGCGGTTGGGGAGAGTCTTGTCACAGCGACCGGCTACTACAATATGTTCCTTTAGGAGAAAGCACACCTTCACAAACCGCCTGGGCACTTGATGCGATTATCGCCGTTCAGCCAGAGCCAACAGCTGCGGTGGAAAAAGGAATTCAAAGACTAATTACGTCTATTCATGAAGAGGATTGGAAAACTTCTTATCCCACTGGCGCTGGTCTCCCCGGTAATTTCTATTCCAATTATCATAGTTATCAGTATATCTGGCCACTACTCACACTGAGTCATTACAGAAAAAAATACGGTCAAGGATAATACTCGGTAATACTCAGTAATACTCAGTAATACTCAGTAATACTCAGTAATACTCGGTAATAACTAGCGTTGTCCTGCTCCACTTTTTAACTGTCTCGTAAAAGCTTGAATCGCGCCCTATGCCGTCCTTTTTGACAAACTCTCCTTATCAGTTCTTACTTAATAGTCTACATCTCCATTTCAGTCGGTCCGTAAACGGGTACGACCCAGTAATGCAACCAAATCATTCATTAAATGCCATAGAGATTGGTATATCAGCTACCCTACCCTCTCCAATAACTTACTCCAGTACGTATTCCTTTGTTCAAACTAAACTACATGTTTTCTTTCCATTAAGACCACCTGCTTTTTCTTTTAGTAAAAAACAGCAGAGCAGCTAACATCCGTTATAGGAGAATCGTTGCTTTGCTGTTATGAACCGGGGGTCGAATGCTTTTATCCGTTGCACCTACCTAAATCACCCAGTCTTAATTAAGATTAGAGCTTTCGGACTCAGAAGACGCTATTTGCTTGTTTTTAGGCTTTTGAGTTAGGTTACGGACTCCAGTGCAATTATTCCTTAAAAAGAGAGCCATTTTTGGTGTTTTTCATGGTAATAACTGCGATGGGGTCCGATAAAATTCCAAATGTAAGCTAAATCTGCTCTTAAGGTCAGCTGTGTCCGATAGCAAATACGTGTGCGCAAAATGTTACCTAATCAATCCAATTTGCTATTTGGAGCAGCCCTATAGAAATCACTTAGATTACTTATGAGATAGATTCCATTTTTGCATGGAGTCAATTGAGCGTAGTTAACACATAGTCAATCAGGCGCAATCTCCGATAATCAAGGATCGCTGCCTGATATTTTGGATCACTGGCGTTTTGCCTGAGCAAATTATGACTGTAACTTCTGATATCCCCACTCCGTATATTTGTAGCGCAAGATTTTAACGCAATCTGATGAAATAACTGCATTTTATACACTTAATCCATATTGCTAGGGAATAACTCCGACTTTAACTGCATTCTATACAATTAAAATCAAGAGACATCACCTAATAGGCTTTAACTCGTGAGAATAGATGTAAGAAATACAGCTATTTTCAATGTGTAACTATTTTGAACGATTATAGCTGCACAAAATACAGTTAAACACCTCGCTGCTCCCCATCCATTACCTTCATCCGCCTCCATACTGTTACACAGAGGGTTGCATAATCAGTCAATTTACTTTTTGGAGCACGGTACCGGAATATCCCCTCCTCTTTCAAGAAACAGGTGTAATCGTTGGTGGTTTCGGTGCCCTTTCCCACGCATGGGTTACCTGCAATGTTGCTGCATAGGTGATTAACGAAACAAGCAACGCTCCGAACAGTTCAATGACCTGCCCCAGGTGCAATCGTTCAAGAATTCCGTGAGCCGCCAACCCGCTAAGCGCCATGACAATTCCTCCCGCTCCCACCTTGAATACAATACGAAAGTCAAAATAAAACCCGATCGTTCCTGCCACAGATAAAAAATTCAACAGTGTCAGCAGCAAGAGCCCCAGTCCGAATCCCATGGCCACCCCTTCGATTCCAATATTAGAACCTAGAACAAATATCGCAATCACTTCAAAGACATTCGTAAGAATATGATTCCACATAACCGTTGATGCTTTCCCCAAACCAAGCAAAATTGCTTGCAGTGGCGCTCCGAAATAATAAAGAAAAAATAAGGGTGCAATTAACTTTAACAGCTCGCCCGCTTCTGGCGAATGATAGATCATGGTTGTTAAGGGTACAGCCCATAAGTACAGGATGATTGTACATGGGAAACCTACTATAAGCGCGGATCGCATAGCCATATCCATCCGACTATGCATAAGCTTGCTATTGTTGCTCACACTTGCTTCGCTGATCGCCGGAATTAATGCAGTCGACAACGATTGTGTGAAGAAGCTGGGGAGAAACAACATGGGAAGAGCATAACCCGCCAGAAGTCCGAATTGCTTGGTCGCCATCTCAACACCCACACCAAACAGTACTAGACTTTTCGTAATCAGCAGTGGTAGAAAGGCATGATAGAGAGAATGAATAAAACCGCTGCCTGTCATCGGTAAGCCGATGCGCAGCAAATCTCTCAACGTACTGTCTCCTTTAAGTGAAATTCTTGACGTAGGTGGTGAAGAGGTTTTGATCTTACCTCGATTTGCCCATTTGAAAACAGCGAATAAATAGAGCAAACCAAAACCTTCCCCAACAACGGAGGCAGCCATTGCACCAGCAGCCGCATAGGCAATACCGTAGGGCAACAAAACGTTGACAACACCGATAATGACAATGATTTGCGCCAGATTCTCAATAATATCGGAAAAGGCAAGTGGGTTCATGTTCTGTTTTCCACGAAAATAACCTTTCAGTACAGCAGACATCGCAATAATTGGAATGATCGGCGTAATAGCAACCATAGCATAATACGCCCGCTGATCGGCCAAAAAAATCGATGCGATCCATTTGGAGCCAAACAGAGCCACTAAAGTTAATATAATACTCAACGTACCCGTAATGCTTAAGGATACTGTGAGAATACGCTTTACTCGCGCTTCATCCTGCTTAACCTCAGCTTCCGATACAAGCTTTGAAATCGCAACAGGAAGCCCCAGCTCTGTTAGCGTAATAAATAAGGGAAGCAGTGGATGAGCAATCATAAGCAGCCCTACTCCCTCTGCTCCCAAAAAACGTGCCAGCAAGACTCCGTTCAAAAAACCAAGCCCTTTTGTGAAAAATGACGACACGGTTAATATGAACGTGCCACGAATAAAACTTTGTTTACGCATCCCCATTTATACGCATCTCCACCTATGGTTTGTCCTGTCCTTCTTTCTAACTTATTCGAACAAACACAAGTACATGCAGACAAGTATTTGTAAAGTATTAAATCAGCGATAAGCCCAACACATCTTAGCCGGTGTACCAGGCAATTTTCCTCACTTTCATTAGCTTCTGTAGCGAAATCATTTTTCATAGACCAGAGATACTTCTCTGCATCATTTATTAGTACTGTTTTTTGTATAAATTTCATCCTCCGCAATAAAAGATATATTAAGAAATAAATAGATAATTTACCAATGGCATGTTATCATTTTGAATGCGATTTCAATAGCGTTGTTATAACAGTTTTTTTACTCTTCTTCGTGAATGTCTTTTTGCAAAATCTTTGATATGATAAAAAAGAGTACAAAAGGCTTTACGGAAATCATTCACATCGTTAATAACCACTTCTAAATTTTCCAAAGATAAAGGAGAACTTCATTCATGAGTCAGAAAACAAGATTAAATAATGACTGGTTATTCAGCAAACAGCCGCTTAAGTCCACTTTAGAATCGGTGATAGCAGCTGATTCGGAGTGGATCGACGTAACCTTACCCCATGACTGGCTAATTTTTGATACACATAATCTATATGAAAGCGGAGAAGGCTGGTACCGTAAAAGCATAGTAATAGATGAGAAAGTGCCAAATAGTCGTGTCTCGCTTCGTTTTGAAGGCGTATACATGGACTCCACTCTCTATGTGAACGGCCATATCGCAGGCGTCTGGAAAAATGGATACTCCACTTTTGAAATAGATATCACGCCATACATTATTGAAGGTATCAACGAAATCTATGTTCAAGTGGTTCATGAGTCTCCTAATTCACGCTGGTATTCCGGTGCGGGCATCTATCGCAGTGTATGGCTGAAGACGTATCCGGGGACACATATTGTGCCTGATGGTATTTATATCTCTACTCACAAAAAAGAGGATTCCTGGAATGTTGAGGTAGATACCGAAGTCTTGTGCAATGATCTATTGCAAAGCGAAAAACACTACATAATTCGTCACAGTATACTGGACGCTTCAGGTATCTGTATCTCTCATGCAGAAAATGAAAGTCCAGTACAAGTCGGGTCTGCTGTATCCAGCTCTGCCCTCTTATCCGTCAATAATCCAATGCTGTGGGATATTAACCATCCTTACTGCTATTCCCTAAAAACTGAACTGCTGGAGAATGATCAGGTAATAGAAGAAGAAATCCAAACCTTCGGATTCCGTACGATGGAGTTTGACAGCCAACAAGGTTTCTTTTTGAATGGCCGAAAGGTGAAGATTCATGGCGTATGCCAACATCATGATTTGGGATGTTTGGGGGCTGCGGTGAATAAGGCAGCTCTAAAAAGACAGATTATCCTCCTGCAGGAGATGGGCGTAAACGCTATTCGTACGGCCCACAATATGCCAGCCGTTGAACTGATGGAACTAGCGGATGAGATGGGCGTGCTCATAGTTTCCGAAGCATTCGATATGTGGGAACGCAGTAAAACTCCTTTTGACTACGCCAGATTTTATCCGGATTGGTGGAAACAAGATATTGCCAGCTGGGTACGCCGGGATAGAAATCGCCCCTCCATGCTCATGTGGAGTATCGGAAATGAAATATACGACACCCATGCCGATGAACGCGGCCAAGAGTTAACCATAGAATTACGTGATCTGGTGCAGGTTCATGACCCTAAAGGAAATGCAGTGGTTACTATCGGTTCCAACTATATGCCATGGGAGAATGCACAGAAATGCGCAGATCTAGTGAAGTTCGCAGGGTATAACTATGCCGAAAAATACTATGACCAGCATCATGAGGAACATCCCGACTGGATTATTTATGGTAGTGAAACTTCGTCTACTGTACAGAGCAGAGGCATCTACCACTTCCCTTATGCTCAGTCTGTATTGTCTGACGATGATGAACAATGCTCAGCCTTAGGGAACAGTTCTACTAGCTGGGGTGCCAAAAACACAGAAGCTTGCATCATCGCAGATCGTGATGCGACCTACTCACCTGGACAATTTATTTGGACTGGATTTGACTATATTGGGGAGCCGACCCCGTACTTCACTAAAAACTCGTATTTCGGTCAACTGGATACCGCGGGATTCAAAAAGGATTCCTATTATATTTATCAAGCAGAATGGACGGATTACAAGGTCGCCCCGATGATTCATATTTTTCCGTACTGGGATTTTTCTGAAGGGCAGCTTATTGATGTGCGAGTATGCTCCAACGCACCACAAATCGAATTGTTCTTTAATGATCAATCCATGGGCACGGTTAACATTGACCATAAACATGGTAAAAAGCTGCTTGGGGAATGGCAGCTCCCCTATAGCAAAGGTACTCTCCGAGCAGTCGCTTATGATGAACACGGAGTACAGATCGCTTATGATACGGTAACTTCTTTCGGAGATTCGGCCACTGTGGTCATGAATCCTGATAAAACTCAGATGACTGCTGACGGATCGGACTTGGTATTTGTGGAGATCTCGACCCTCGATCAAGAAGGACGTCCCGTGGAGAACGCCAATAATCGTATTCAAATCTCTGTAGAAGGACCGGGGCGTCTTGTTGGTTTGGATAATGGTGACAGCACTGACTACGATTCATATAAAGGAACAAGTCGCCGGATGTTCAGCGGCAAATTGCTTGCGGTCATTGCCTCTTCATTGGAGTCAGGTACAATCGTTGTACGTGCATCTTCCCATGGCTTACAGTCTGCTGAGCTTACACTGACTTTGGAAGCACGAGAGCTAGATCATTCTAAGAACGAGGACGAAGAGCTTGTACTTTATCAACACTCATCACAATCACTATCGGATGTGAGCGAGTTATCCCAAAACTATTTATCAGATGAAATTCCCGTTCGCAAGCTGGAAATCATATGCCCGCAAGGAAATCAGCTAACGAAGGACACCCGTTCACTTCCGGTTCGTGTGCAAATTCATCCAGAGAACGCAACCTATCAGGAAATTGAATGGCGAGTTACGAATGCTGCCGGTATTGACGCCAATATAGCCGTTCTTGAGGCAAATGGACATGAAGCAGTAATTTCGGCTTTGGGAGACGGAGACGTCTATGTACGGTGTGCAACGAAAAACGGTGCAGATCAAGTGCGCCTGTATTCGCTTATGGAATTCCATATTCGAGATATGGGAGCTGCCTTTTTGAATCCTTATGAGTTTATTTCCGCTGGTTATCATAGCAATACGAGCCGGAACTTAACGAATGGGAATGAACGCGGAGTGGCTACTGCAAGAGAAGGAGAAAGCTGGATATGTTTCGACAATATCGATTTCGGTGATTATGGAGCTACTGAACTTACCCTTCCTATCTTCGCGCTAGATAACGATAAATATACGATTGATATATGGAAAGGTACACCGGATGCTCCAAACGCAGCTCTGCTGACACAGGTAACCTATCAAAAACCATCCAGATGGAATGTATATCAAGAGGAAACCTACTCATTACCAGAGCGAATAAAAGGTGTCACCACCCTTTGTTTTGTTCTTCATAAAAAGATTCATCTCAAGGGCTTTCAGTTCAACAAGCCTTTAAAAGCGTACGAACAACTTAACGTTCTGGAATACAATCAGATTTATGGGGATTCCTTTACGCTGGCAGATGGACAAATCAAAAATATTGGTAACAACGTCTCTCTCATCTTTAAAGATATGGACTTCGGTCATACTGGAAGCACTAAACTAACCTTATGCGGGCATTCGCCTATCGATAAAAATACTCTGCATATTCTATTTAGCGGACCAGAGGGTGAAAAGAGACAGCTTGTGGAGTTTACACAGTCAAGTGATTATTGCGAAAGAGAATTTGTATTGGAGCGCATAACCGGTCCGCAAACCGTCACCTATATATTTCTACCGGGGAGCCAGTTTGATTTTAAGTGGTTCCAGTTCCAAGCAGAGTAAGGTATTTTCAACTTTAAACTAGATGGATAGCTTTATTACAGAACAAATCCCCTGCTCATTTGTCACGGTTCAATAAGGATGTTTTCGGCTTTTGTTTGCCGTAGGATTATCAAGTCCTACGGCTTTTTTTCTTGTTTTAAACCTTTTATCAGACATTGCTTTTGAAATTCATCCTTAATTTGCAGACTCTTTTCTTTCGTGAGATTTCTTCCTGTTACATTTCGCTTCATACTATTTAACCCTATTACATTTTAGCGTTTATATTTCTGCCTTTAATATAAGTTTACACACCCTATATTTTTTGTTTATACCTCGGACTGTATGTTTCTGTCAAAAGAAATATAATAGATCTAAGGAGGTGTTATGCATGGATTATGTAACGGCAAAGGAATCAGCGAAAAAATGGGAAATACTTGCCTTGTTCCAATTGACGCTAAAAACCCGGCTGACGGACGATATAGTTGCAGTAAAGTAAAGGACGGTGCAAATAAATGAACCAGATATTTTTGGTTGAGGACGATAAGACAATCGCTAAAAACCTTGTGCTTCTGCTCCGCTCAGAGGGATTTACAGTCTCTCATGTCCCTACGCGGAGTGAAGCCCTTACCGCGCTTGCCGGAAATAAATTTGACTTGGCGTTGATTGATATTTCTTTGCCTGATGGAAATGGCTTTGCGGTTTGCACGGAAATCAAAAAAACGCAAGATATTCCCATAATCTTTCTGACGGCTTCTGGCGATGAGTCAAGTGTTGTTACCGGGCTGAACATGGGCGCGGACGACTATATCACTAAGCCTTTTCGTCCGCGTGAATTGATTGCACGAATTGGAGCCGCCTTGCGAAAAAGTGGGCGTTCCATATCTGATTTTAAAATTCACGGGCTTCATGTCGATATGGCAAGTGGCATTGTGGAGAAAAACGGTAGCGAGGTCTTTCTTTCAGCATTAGAATACCGCTTGTTGCTGATGTTTATTAGCAATTCGAAAAGTATTATCACGAGAGGCAGGCTGCTTGACGAATTGTGGGACGCTGCAGGCGAGTTTGTCAATGACAATACACTGACCGTGTACATCAAACGTTTGCGGGAGAAGATAGAGAACGATCCAGCAAGTCCGCAAATTATTCTGACTGTTCGTGGGACGGGATATAGATTGGGGAACGAGTATGCTTCGGAATAGAGAGTTTCGACATTTTGTCATTTTGTTCTCCTTAATTGCCACCTCCGCTGTGACGCTGGGATTTGCAATCAATATGGCGGCGGGAATCCTTACCACTACCTCTACCGCCGCTTTTGGCATAGCGTTTTTCGTGTTTACCAAAGCCCGATACATAAGCATTGCACGGATTTCACATCAAATCGACCTTGTGCTTCATAATGCTGACCTTCTGTACATTGAAGAGTCGGACGAGGGCGAGCTTTCTATTCTGCACAGCGAGATAACAAAAATGCTACTGCGCATTCGGGAGCAAAACGATGCGCTGAAAAAAGAAAAAGAACATCTTGCCGATTCGCTGGCCGACATAGCCCACCAACTCCGAACCCCACTCACATCAGCCAACCTCATTCTGTCTTTGTTAGAGAATAGCCCTAATGAAAACGAACGGAAAGCATTTATACGAGAAACAGAAGAATTGCTTGTGCGGATGGATTGGCTGATTACTTCTCTACTAAAATTATCTCGCTTGGACGCGGGCATTGTGGTGTTCCAAAACGAGCAGATAGATGTAAATAGCTTGATACGCTCCGCCCTTCGCCCGTTCCTAATCCCAATAGAACTGCGCTATATTGATTTGCAAATAGACGTGCCGAAAGTAGTACTTATTCAAGGCGATCCAGGTTGGATTTCGCAAGCAATTCAAAACATCCTCAAAAATTGTATAGAAAGTGCAGGCGAGCACGGGAGGATTGAGATTGATTGTACGGATAACCGGTTATTTACCGAGATTGCCATCCACGACAGCGGTGCGGGTTTTCAGAAAGAAGATTTGCACTGCTTGTTTGACAGGTTTTATCGCGGGAAAAACCCAAACGCTACAGGATACGGGATTGGATTGGCTCTCTGCAAGATGATTATAACGCGGCAAGGAGGAACGATTACCGCAAAAAACCACCCGCAAGGCGGCGCAATCTTTACCATTCGTTTCTCAAAGTGACAGATCTCTCACCTGAAAGTCACAGAGATGTAAGTTGAAGGTTCTATTATATGGGTAACCCATCAGAAAGGAGACTCACATAATGGAGTTTTTAAAAATTGAAAATTTATGCAAAGTCTATGGTAAGGGAAATAATCAAGTTACTGCGCTTGACCATGTTTCACTTACAATTGAAAAGGGAGGATTCACCGCAATCATCGGTTCGTCCGGCTCGGGCAAATCTACATTGCTTCATAGCGTCGGGGGCGTAGACGTACCGACAAGCGGAAAGGTATATTTGAACGGGCAAGATGTATATAGCCAAAGCAATGAAAAACTCGCCATCTTCCGCAGACGGCAAGTTGGACTGATTTACCAATTTCACAACCTCATTCCCACTCTGAATGTAGTGGAAAACATCACCTTGCCTATCCTTATGGACAAGCGCAAGGTCAACGAGGAAAGTCTAAATGACCTGCTCGAAATGCTTGGGTTGCAAGATCGAAAAACGCATTTACCCAATCAGCTTTCAGGTGGTCAGCAACAGCGTGTTTCCATAGGACGCGCTTTGATGAATGCCCCGGCGGTCATGCTTGCCGACGAACCCACGGGCAGCTTAGATAGCCGAAATGGACATGAAATCATCAAGCTGCTCAAAGAAAGCAATAAAAAATATGGGCAGACCCTGATCCTCGTCACCCATGACGAAAATATTGCCCTGCAAGCAGACCGTATTATCGGTATAACAGACGGCAAAGTAACGCGGGATGAACAGGTGGTTCGGCCATGAATATTTTTAACAAAGTCACACTGCAAAGTATGAAAAAAAGCCGTTCCCGAACGATTGTCACGGTGATCGGAGTTGTTCTGTCCGCCGCCATGATTACGGCTGTCGCTACCTTTGGCACTTCCCTGTTAAATTATCTGGTAAACGGTTCTATTGCGAAATACGGCGGTTGGCACGTTGAGTTTTTGGATGTTGATTCCTCTTTCGTGCAAGAGAGAACCCATGACAGTAAAGTTGCAAACAGCGCAGCATTTGAAAATATCGGTTATGCAACGCTTGAAGGCGGGAAAAGCCCTGAAAAGCCCTATCTTTTCATCGCCGGATTCAGTGAGGAAGCCTTTGATACCTTACCCACAAGCCTGATTTCCGGCAGGCTTCCTGAAAATAGCAAGGAGATTCTCGTCCCGTCTCACGTTACTGCAAAGGGCGGTGTTAGATTTAAGTTGGGCGACACACTTTCACTTTCTGTTGGAAGCCGATTGAATGGAAACAAGAATCTCGGCCAACACGACCCTTATCAGAACGGGGGTGAATCGGGAGAGGACAAAGAAACCCTTGTTCCAAAATCAGAGAGAACCTACAAGGTTGTAGGTATCTGCGAAAGACCCAGTTTTGAGGAACATTCCGCACCGGGATACACCTTGATAACGAAAGCAGATCCTAAAGACCAAGCGGACAACTTCAGTATATTTGTCACACTGAAAAATCCGCACGGTGTAACGGCTTACGCAAGCAGTACAGTCGGAGCAGGAGCTTATGTCTTTAACGATGATGTACTGCGCTTCATGGGCGCTTCGGACAATAAACTGTTCAACACGCTTCTGTACTCAGTTGGCGGCATTTTGGTTGCCATAATAATGATAGGCTCGATTTTTCTGATTTATAACTCGTTCAACATCTCGCTGAACGAACGCACACGCCAGTTCGGGATTCTAGCATCGGTGGGTGCAACGGCAAGGCAACTGCGAAATTCTGTGCTATTTGAGGGACTTTGCATTGGTGCAGTCGGCATACCTATTGGCATTATGGTCGGCATAGGCAGTATCGGACTTGTAATTCCTATGGTTGCCGAGAATTTCGGGAAAACTTTCCACAGCACCGTGCCTTTAACCCTATCGTTGTCTGTCCCCGCAATTGTCGCAGCTACAGCAGTCAGTTTAGTTACCATTTTGATTTCAGCCTATATCCCGGCCAGAAAAGCTGCAAATACTCCCGTGATGGAGAATATTCGTCAGACCAACGAGGTCAAAACCGAATCGAAAGCGGTAAAAACATCAAAATTTGCACAGCGTATTTACGGTTTGGAGGGTACACTTGCGTTAAAAAACTTTAAAAGAAACAAAAAACGTTATCGCAGCATTGTGTTATCGCTCACTTTAAGCGTCGTGCTGTTTGTATCGGGAAGTGCTTTTGGAACAACTCTAAAACGACTTTCAGAACAGTTGATGATGGACATGGACTATGACATTCTTTTTACCACTCAGGTGACGGACGACAGCGAAATGATCCCGCTTTACAACAAACTTAAAACCTCTGACGGGGTTTATGAAAGCTCGTACCAAACCGTTTATGTGTATACATCCGTAATTAAGGAAAGCGATTTTTCAGACCGTTACCGGGAATACGCGGGGTATACTACGCCGGACGAAACGGTTCAACTACCCATGGACATCCAGTTTATTGAGGACAGCAAATATCTGAGTTTTATCAAAGAACTGGGTTTGTCTGCAGATGAATATACCGGGCAGGACGCGAAGATGATTGCCGTTGCCAAAAAGCGGATTGATAATAATGAAAGGCCAAGCGAAGTGTTTAATATGTTTGCAAATCATTCCATGACATTTAGTGTCGCCCCCCAAACAAATGACAAGCAAATGATGGAACAGGGGCAAAGCATAAACATTACGTTTGTCGATACGTACCCGGTGGATCCGCCTCCAAGGCAATCTTTAGAGCAGCGGCCATACGTTTTTATGGTGGTAGCTCCCTATTCACTCAAAGAGAACTTTAAAAGCCCGGATACCCATGCGGAAATGGGCCTGGCCTTTCTTTCAAATAATCCCTCGCAATCGGTGGCTGAAATGGAAGCGATCATTCAGGACACGGGAATGATGTCTGCTTATACCCTTTACAATGTCCATACAATAGTTGAACAATACCGCAGTTTAATATTTGTTATTGATGTGTTCACCTATGTTTTTGTTATTATGATTTCCCTGATTGCGGTTGCAAATGTATTCAATACTATTTCCACAAATATCAGACTGCGCAGGCGGGAACTTGCCATGCTCCGCTCGTTGGGGATGTCCGACCGCGATTTCAATAAGATGATGAGTTTTGAGTGTTTCTTTTATGGGATGAGGACGTTGCTGTTCGGAATTCCAATAGCGGGAATCATCTCGTGGCTGATTTATGAAGGGTTAGTGGCCGTAGAAAGGATAGATAACTTTAATTTTGTGTTCCCGTGGGGCAGTATGGCAATTAGCGTGTTTGGCGTAATCTTTATCGTGTTTATTACAATGTTGTATGCCATTAGCAAGATAAAAAAAGAAAATATCATTGACGCGCTTCGGGATGATTTGGCTTGATTTTAATACCGATATTAAGATCAGGTTTTACTGCAAAATTGTGGACATACGGCTTTCTATGTATTCAAATTTAAACTTCACCAAAAAGTAAATCCTCCAATATAGATTATTTACAATTCAACAGTAATCGTTCGGCTGTGTGCCTAAACAATTATGTTTATCGTAAACATCCTTATTGGAGGATTTGCATTAGCGCAGGGTTTTTCCTTTAACTTATATTTAGAGCTACTTAGTCAACTTTATTAAATTCGATCCAGTCGATCTGTAAACCTGGTTTAATGAATTCCAGTTTCATTTCATAAAGACCTGCTTCGAGTTCTACTTTCACAAGCTTTTGTCTAATCCATTGACCTTCTGTCCCGTTGGTTTGAATGGTTGTCATCAATTGATCATTCAAATTAACATTGCATGCACTTTGAGCCAGCTCAGGTTCTGTTGACATGATATGCACGAGGATCCGATATTGTCCAGCTTGGCCAACTTCAAAGAAAGTCGATCCTTCAACGGCTGGCTTAACCTGTGGATTTTGAGATAAGGATTGTACTTGTTCTGCAGTAAGTGAAGGATTAGCCTTAAAGGACTCAACTGTTTCAACAATTTGCTGTTTTCTCGAGAATACTGGAGCATGTATGATGAACTCACAAATATTCATTGCAGAACGTTGCAGCTCTCCTCTAGTCAAAGATCCATTTTCCAAGGATTCAATGGTGTTGTCATTCCATCCATTAATTTCGGCGCCATAGTTAGCTACAACCATGTACAGGTCATTTTGTGCACGGACCATCCAATTTGTAAATTTCCGGTCTGCAGCTCCACCATTAACGACATCATTCATGATGGCCCACCAGTCTGTCATGACAATACCTTTGAAGCCCCATTCTCCGCGGAGAATTGTAGTGTTCAAATCGTAATTTGAAGCGGCCCAATGTCCATTAACAGGGTTATAGGAGGTCATAATTGAATTCGCTCCACCCTGCTTCACTGCAATTTCAAAACCTTTCAAATAAATCTCGCGAAGCGCACGTTCCGACACAACAGCGTCCACTTTACTGCGATGTTTCTCCTGATTATTGCAGGCAAAATGCTTCAGCGTGGCATTAGAGCCACCTTTCATAATCCCACGTGTACATGCAGCCGCAAACACCCCAGAGATCAAAGGATCTTCAGAAAAATACTCAAAGTTGCGGCCATTAAGCGGGCTGCGACGAATATTTAGACCTGGTCCAAGCAAGGTGTCTATGTTGTTTCGTACCAACTCTTGTCCTTCTAACACATACAGCTCTTCGACTAATGCGGCATTCCAAGTAGCTGCAAGAAGCGTTCCGATCGCAACCTGAGTCGCTTTTGCTCCACTATCCATACGAATTCCTGAAGGACCATCTGCCGTACATGCAACAGGGATTCCTAAGTTATATAGACTATCACTTACTCCTCCAAATGCAGAAGCTGTACCCGGTGTAACCAATGGGCTGCTCATACCTTCACCCCGTACAATGGCAGCCAAATCATCGTCACTAAGCTGGGCAATAAAAGCTTCCATACTAACTTTTTGTTCAAATACATCTCTTAATTTATGCCCTTGATTGCCTGTCTGGGAGATCGTTGTTGGTAGATTGCTCTCGATCCGTTCTGCTAACGAAATCTTGCGTGTTGGAACCTCTGCATAAACAAGTTCATATGAACCGTCTGATTTTTGAACACCAGGTTGCATTCTTGTAAAGCTTTGCGTGGGTGCAAGAGCTTCTTGTAACTGTTCCACAACTTGAAGAGTTTCCACGACATAGCCGCTATTCCCTTCAACCTTGACTTCCTCCACTTTTTTAACACTCGTTCCCACAAATATGCGGTACGTGCCTTCTTCTAGCACATAAGCGGAAGCATGCCCTGACACACCAGCATCATCATAGGAAGCCATTGAATGAACAGGGAAACTCACGGTAAGACGTTGTGCTTCGCCTGGCTGAAGGACTTCTGTTTTTGCGAAGGCTGCCAAAGCTTTAGCAGGCTGTCCCAATTTTCCTTGTGGAGCTTCATAATAGACCTGAACAACCTCTTTTCCTGCAAAGGTAGTTCCTGTATTAGTTACGGTTACGCCGACTTCAACATTAAGTTCGCCAGCTTTGTAAATAAGTTTAGCTTCTTCTAACTCGAGCTTAAACGTGGTATACGATATTCCATAACCAAATTCATATTGAACCTTTTCTGGGCAAAATGTCTCGAAATAACGATAACCAACATAGATATCTTCCTGATAAAGGTTTGTAAATTCATTACCGTAGTTGTGTGTTGACGGGTAATCGTTGATGGAATATGCGATCGTGTCTGTTAATTTTCCGCTTGGAGTTACTTCTCCAGCCAGCACGTCCGCAATTGCATTACCACCTTCCATTCCCCCCTGCCAAGAGTAGATGACAGACGAAATCGGATTTTTATAGCTTTCATCGTTCAGCCAGCTCATATCAATAATATTAGAGACGTTCAGTACAACAATCGTTTGCTCAAAATATGTAGTTACCTGCTTCAGCATCGCTTTTTCATCAGCTGTTAGTTGGTAGCTTCCTGAACCATCGACATTATCCTGATCTTCTCCTGCTGTACGTCCGATTACAATGATTGCTTTGTTCGATTTACTTCTAGCCTCAGCTACCAATTCGTCGGATAAAAGCATTTCCTTCTGGTTCCATGGCTCTGCAGCCCAAACGCCGCCACCATTATCAAACGGATTTTGCTCAATCCACTTCTCATATACTGCTGCCAAATCTTCGTTGACCGTAAGGTTCTTTTTACTGCGAAGACCGCCCAGCAGGTTGGTCGTATAAGTAACATGAACACTACCGCCCGAACCAGTACCACTGCGATAATAATTCACTTGAGTTCTGCCAAAAACAGCAACATTATCACTTTCAGCAAGCGGAAGCACCTGATGATCATTCTTCAACAGTACCGCACCTTCTGCTGCTACCGTCCGGCTAAATTCTGCAAAACCTTCTAATGGAATTCCCACACTCTGTGTACTCAACTTGTTTCCTCCTGTTGTTCAATTCTATAGGTTGTTTCTTTAGGCATCAATTACATATCATAAAGTTTAACTATACCATTATAGTACATTGGATAACTGTAATATATATAATAATTATCTTTATTAATATAATAATATTGGTCTGTTAGAGTTGGAAATTTTCAATCGGTGTTAAAAATATCAGCTAAGTTCAATGATCTTCGTGGCAACATTATGGCAAAATTCGCGATCATGCTCCACAAAAACGAGTGTTGGTGTATATTCAAGCAATAGCTCCTCAATTTGCATACGTGAAATAACATCAATAAAATTAAGCGGTTCATCCCAAATATACAAATGAGCTTTTTCACTAAGACTTTTGGCGATCAGGACTTTTTTCTTTTGGCCGCCACTGTAAGTGGATATATCCTTATCAAATTGAATTCTGGAGAAATCAAGCTTTCGCAGAATAGATTTAAAAAGACTTTCATCTATCCCATTCTCTCTAGCATAATCTGTTAAATCGCCCCGTAGATCTGAAGTGTCTTGTGATACGTAGGAAATGATAAGCTGGCTATCCTTAGTGAAGGTGCCGGTATAATCTATCTCCTCATCGCAGATCAATTTGATGATACTTGATTTGCCGGAACCATTTTTACCCGAGAGTGCAATTCTCTCCCCCTGCTCAATGGTAAAGCTTACTTCTGAACATACCCTTTTCTCTCTGTAAAAAACCGAAACATTGTCCAGCTCCGCAAGATGACGTTTATGATAAGCAAGCTGCGTAATCTCTAAGTTCTCAGAATTTTCGATGTTTTTAAGAAGCTTAGACTTTTCGTTGATGGCAGATTGCTGTCTCTGCTCGATGGCTTTAGAGCGTTTCATCATTTTAGCGGCCTTGTGTCCAACATAACCTTTATCTAACTTAGATCCAGAATTTCTAGTTCCATTTTTAGTTTTTTCCACCTCATGTGACCAGTTACCTGTTCGTTTAGATGAGGCTGACAAGCGTTTGATATCTCTTCTAAGTTTTTCGTCTTCCGCTATCTCAAAGTTATCTTGTCTGACTTTATTCTCCCACCAGCTAGAAAAATTGCCCTTTTGAATCTCTATATTGGTTTTGTTAATTGACAAGATGTGGTCCACACAATTATCAAGAAAGGATCTGTCGTGAGAGACCAGAATATATCCACTTTTCGTATTGAGGTAATCACTGACAAGCTTTCTTGCCGTCATATCCAAATGATTTGTAGGTTCATCAATCAACAGGAAGCTATTTTCCTTAATGAATAATGTGGCTAACAGCACTTTCGTTTGCTCTCCGTTAGACAATGAATCAAAGGGACGATATAACACATCCTCAGAAACCTTTAGCAAAGAAAGCTCACGCATTAACTTCCAATGAATATAATCCGGAAAAATCTCGCTGATCACATCTATGGTGTTAAGCTCCTTGTTATTCACCTGAAAGGGGAAATATTCAAAGCTGACATGAGCAGAAATATTACCGCTGTATTCATGCTTTCCAAGCAATAAGCTAAGAAATGTAGTCTTTCCTCGACCATTTCTCCCTGTGAAACCTAATTTCCAATCGGTATCGATTTGAAAGTTTACGTTCTCAAATATGTTATCGTAGCTGCCTTCATAGGCAAAGGTTAGATTTGTGACATTTATTAATGACATAAAATAATCCTCCTGTATTTTAACAAAATAAAAGCCACAAGAAAGTTACTTTCTTGTGACTCAAATAAATACAGCAAATCCAGCCCCAAATGGAGTTAGATATGGATATATTTTCGAGTGAAAAGAAGTAGTAACTTTCTTGCATACAAAGAATAAAACAAACGAAATAAACCATTGTTGTTGTTTTATTCATCATGGGACGCAAGAATAATTACTACACTATACTTTTCAACTCCGATCATTAATTTGTAATTATGTTATCATGCATATTTATTATTTTCAACTTCCTACCCATAATTCGTTAAAAAAGTTCAAATTCTTCTTCTATAAGATCCATATTTACACTCATAGCTGTCCGACTCCCGTCAGCCGCGGCAAACACTAACTGAGAAGGCATAAAATAAGAAACATCTCCAGCCGAATATAATCCTGGAATCGAGGTTCTCCCCGCACCATCCGTGCTAAACCCACCAGAATCATTCCGCTTTACAGTCAAATGGTCTACGATTGATGCCGTTTGGATCAAATTCGGAGAAATAAACCCTCCCGTTCTTAAGATCTCAGTACCATCTGCAAAGCGAACCGCCTGAAGTTGCCCGTCATGACCCATAAAAGAGGAAACTGTTTGTTCATTGACTACAACTCCCTTAGCCTCAAGACTTTTTTTCTGTTCATCTGAAAGGAATGTCTTGCCATTCGTGCAGATAACCAAATCTTTACTCCAATTGAGCAGCATTTTAGCCATATGAAAAACATGTGGATTTTCGCAAACAACGACAAGGGGTTGATCTCGTAGTTCCCAGCCGTCACAATACGGGCAATTAAACAGACTTTTTCCGTATAATGGTCGTAAGCCCTCTATCTCAGGAAGGACCTCTTTTAACCCAGTCGCCAAAATCAATCTGCGAGCTTCAATGTGACGACCAAACGAATCATGTACCGCAAATCCAGAATCAATTTTGTTAATCGAAATAATCTCAGTCTGGATATGCTCAACAGACGGATAACGTAGTACCTCCTCATACGCAATGCGACGAAACTCGGCTGGTGTAACCCCGTCTCTTGTAATAAAACCATGTGATGCATGGGTAACAGCATTCCTTGGCTGATTATTATCAATTAAAGCTATTTTTCTTCTTGCCCTACCAAGAACAAGGGCTGCGTTCAAGCCTGCGGGTCCACCACCAACAATAATGCAATCGTAAATCATATGAATCATCTCCTATATGCAGATATTAAAGACTCTTTTTGTCTATTATTAAACCAAAAAAATATTTGCCACACCATAGACTTAATGAATCTATAATATCTCTAATTCAGCTAAAGTGTCAACCCAAACTTTCCGATCCTCCGTGAGTTTTATTTAGTGTAATACTAGAAAAAAGTAAATAAGCCCATTACCTTATGTTTGGAGGTAACTTAATACTCCAATATATCAGGTAAGAGCTATATGTTGAACTTACTTGGCAGTGCAGGGCTTCCTCACTTATCAACCTTCACCGTTTGCTAATTCTAAATCATCAGCCGAGGGTCCGTAAAGACCAGGTACCGGCACGTCAAGCAGCCGCAGATAAACTCCAAGCTGCGCCCGGTGGTGAACCATATGATTCAATCCGATGGTACGAAGCGCAGCTGCCCGTGTCTGACGACGGATGATCTGCTCCCCGTTCCGCAAGGTCCACTCCGCGCCGAGCATCTCCACATTGCTTGCAGTAATTAATTCCTCAATCTCACGAGCTTTCAGGTCGAACTCTTGTAGAACCGCGTCGGGACTCTCCAGTGCTTCTCGTCGATATGCCACAGATGCCAAATCAAACTCCGAGTAAAGTAGAATTGCGGATTGCCAGCTCAGAAGATTAACGAGGTGTGTGGCCAGCCCACCCAGGCTCATTGACTTAGAGTGTGGTTTCCATGTCATATTCTCCTGAGGCAGCTTCTCCAGTATCCGACGTGTACCAGCCAGCTCTTGCAAAACATCCCCAATGATCAGCTCTTTAACCATTCATCTCTCTCCTCTCTTCTGTAAAGCAATTTCTTTTGATCATTCGTGTGATAGTTTGGATTCCTTTTACCCAAACACTTTCTAACTCTCCGGTGGATCGGACCGAGGTGCACTTATTTCGTAGATTTATGACATTTCACGAGGTTATCGGACCCAGATGCAGTTATTTCCCTAAATACACTCCAATTCTGCGCCATTTCAAGCCAATAAGAGCTATGCAGTCCGACAAGCTTGAGAAATGCCGCGAAAATTTAAAATAGCTGCAATGGAGTCCGATACGATGGACATTTGGCGAAAGTCCAATACAGAATACATCAGAAGGAAGATCTAATTGGATTATCAATAACGACTTCGACATCGCTTAAGAAACATCCTGCTGAGCATTCGCTTTTCAAGTCTTCTCTCTGCAACTTTTTAGATACTTTCTGCCAATTGCATAGTTGTAACACATGTATTATCACTCTTAAAAGTGGAAAGCTCAGATTTTGCTGTTTTTCCGTCCTGCTCAATGGTTACGTTATATTGTTTGTCCCGGGGCAACCAAAGATCAATAAATCCGTTAGATAGCGATTTCATTTCTTGATCCACAATCACATTGCCTTCGCTGTCTTCGATATATACTTTAAACTCATCATCCGTTAATTCACCTTGGCAGCCAGTCAAGCTATGTGTTGCGCAAGGATGCGTATTCTCCACATATGGAGCTATAGAAACAAAAAACTCATCTTTAGGCAAGTCGTAAGTTTTCTCTTTATTGTTACTATCGGTTACAATAAGTTGCTCAGAAGTGATAGACGCGGACAGGTTTTCCAGACTGCTTGAACTATATTCTTGCACTAATTGCTTAATGTCGGTTGTATCTTGTGCTGAAGGCGTATCCTTATCGATACCTCCCAATAACAAATACGCACCTAATGCAACAACCGCCGCTCCCGATACCACCAAGATATTTCTTTTCATTTGTAATCATCTCCTTCGCTTATTCGCCAGATTATGTACTCACTCAAAGTATCTTCCATTTCTTTTAGTATAACTAGTTAGACTAAACTAACACAATTATGAACAAGGCAAAATAGTGAAAAGTTATGTATTTGATTCATCCTCTATCAACACAGAAAAAAAGGCCTCCTCACTGGTTTTTCAACCTCGAGGAAGCCTTTTATCTTTTATATTATTATGCTTGTAAATTACCGACCATAACACGAATGACATCCGCAAGAGGAGTAGCTGAACGTTTCAGCAGTTTCTCTAAATCGCTACTTTCAATATTAAGCCAACCTTCACGAATCCCACGTTGTATAGCTACAACTATTGGAAGCGCAGCTTCTGGGACACCCACCTCCGACATGGTCTTGGCATAAGCCTCGTCGTCAACCTGGATTACTTTGATTTCTTTACCGATTACACTGCCTATGATCTCAGTCAATTCCTCTTGTGTTAAAGGGTTGCCAGACAATTCATACACTGTGTTCTCATGTCCGTCACCTGTCAGAACATTTGCTGCAGCTTCTGCATAATCTCCGCGTGTAGCCCAGCCAACTTTACCATTCCCTGCTGAAGTCACCCATGGGGCACCTGCTAGAGCACCTTGAATGGAGCCGATCTCATTCTCCAAATACCAGTTATTACGGAGGAAGCTGTAAGGAATGCCTGTTGCGCGAATAGCTTCTTCGGTGATGCGGTGAACTTCAGCAAGAAATAGCTCACTCTTGTCTGCTTGTCCTACACTTGTGTAGGCAATGAAGCCGACGCCTGCTTTTTCCGCAGCAGCAACAGCTGCTTTATGTTGACGAATCCGGGTTTCATTATCACCATCTGCAGATACAATTAATAATCGATCCACACCGGCAAATGCTGATTCCAGCGTCTCAGGTTGATCAAAATCACCATGACGGACTTCCACTCCACGTGCCTGAAGATCACTTGCTTTTTCTGGGTTCCGCACACTAACTACAAGATCACCTGCAGGTACAGTTTTAAGTAAAGCTTCTATCACCAATGATCCGAATTGACCTGTTGCTCCTGTTATTGCTATTTTCATTTTTACTTCCTCCTCAAATTAGGATGATAAATTTATTTTAACCACTACCTGTAACTATTGTAGTTACAATCAGTTTGGATGTCAACTTATTTATGATCCCAACTCTGGCTGGATAATAAACAGGAGAATTAAAAAATTATATTCAGAACAAAAAAACCACCGTCATTTCCGTTAGGAAAAACGCTGGTTCTATGATTAGCTCCAACTCAACTTAATAATGGTCCCTTGTCCAGGGCTACTCTCAACAGCAATTCTGCCCTCCATACATTCGATTAATCCCTTGGAGATCGCCATGCCAAGGCCGGATCCGTTGGAGCTAGATACCGTGTCCGTTCCTCGATAATAACGTTCAAATAATCGGTTAAGTGTGACTTCATCCATTCCATCGCCATCATCGGAGAATTGAATAGTAAATCCACTGTCCAAATCATTCATAGTAAGCGAAACCGTTAAAATCGTATCCGAGGGGTTATGAAGTAAAGCATTCGCAGTCAAATTGTTCACAACCCGCTCTAGCCATGGAGTATACAATCGGGCCCTTACTTCGTTTGGTGCCGGCACAAATATAATTCGCTGCTTCCCGTATTCGGGATTTGCAGCAGCTTGATCAAGGGTTTGATGTAACCAAGAGTTCAATTCCACTTCCATCAGCTCTGGTGGCTTGATCCCTGTTTTTAGCCGATAGGTCATGGCAAGATCACTGATCAGCATGTCCATATGGGCTGATTTATCCAGCATCGTCCTTGTAAACTTGCGAACTTCCTCTTTCGACCAATCATACGAAGGCTCCGCCAGTAAATGAGCATAACCAGTTATAGAAGATAAAGGAGTTTTTAAATCATGTGTAACACCTGCGATCCATTCTTCCCTCAAATTCTCTGTTTGTTGCCGCAACGCCTGATCTCTCTGCAAATTAGCAGATAATTTCTCTATGGAGACCATTACATCAGAAAAAACCCGGTATCTTCGCCTCCATTTACCTACGTGTGTTCGACTACGACGATTTCCTTTACGGTCCAAAGGCTCTGTATATATGGCATTTCCAATAGAATCGAGCCATACAAGCATATGCAGCATTGGCGCTCCAAACCTATGAGCTTGCCATAAAGATAGCAATATAAATGCAAGCAATAAAGCCGCGAGCATTGCTAATGAGCCTTTAATGACAATTTTAACCTCTTCAGGTACCCATACCTTTTGTCCTGTATCTGCACCCTTTACGTTCGGTTGTCCAACGATCCATGTTTGGCCCGTTTGTTTATCAAAAGAAGATCGGACATGATAGCCGTAACGTTCACTGTAGAGAGTGCGTAGTGCTAGCTCTGGCACTGAGTACTTGGTGGGAATCATCTTTGGCCTATTATAGGAGAGCAGCTCCGTACCCGATGAATCGATGAGTTGAACAAAAGCCTGTGATGATTTAATTTCTCTTTCAATCGAATCAGGCAGAACCAGATCTCCATCTACTGCATCAAATGTACCATCGCTCATTTTTTTTAACAGAGGATCTAGTATATTTGGCGCGCCATAAAGAAGTGTGAATTGTCTCCCATTTTTCTCTTGAATCCATACAGCCAGAGTATACGGAAAGGCTGAGTCCCTGTCCAATAGGCGACTACTTCACCCGGTCCATATTGAATTGGGACATCTTTTGGAGTGTTGTAGGCACTTTCAACTTTTCCATTTTCATCGATATTTTGCAGCCAGCCCTTATTCTTCTTCACTTGCTCCAGCAAGCTCGGGGAAAATTGAATGCCCTTCTCATCAATTTTGGAGGATTCAACCAGTTGCTCTAAGCCAACATTAGCAAAATCACGCGTAATACTGATATCGAGAAAACGCAACAGCATCCAAGTAAACGTTACTGCTGCAATAGCGAGAACAACCATTCCCGTAATTGCTAGCTGTAGAACGAACCTTAACGTTAACCGACGTTTGATATTCATGGCATGGACAACTCCTGGCGGTCTACCTTCACCAGCTTATAACCAAGACCCCTAACGTTAACAATAAATTTTGGATCGGACGGGTCTGCTTCGATACGTTCTCTAATTCGATGAATATGAACCATGACCGTATTATCATCGCTCAGTGCTTCATCGCCCCATACTTTCTCATATAACTCACTTTTGCTGAAAATCTGATTGGGATGTTTGCATAAGAAGACCAGCAGTTGAAATACAAGTGCCGGACAAGCAACAGACTGACCCTCTACCAGGAGTTCTCCCGCTGTCTCATCTAGCTTAAACCTTCCGTAATCATATACATTTGCAGATTTATTGGGGACTATTTCTACACTCTTGCCAGTAGCCTGTTGGTTAGCAGAAGCAAAATATCTCCGCAATTGTGCTCTTATACGAGCCACCACTTCAAGCGGGTTAAAGGGCTTGGTAATATAATCATCTCCGCCTATAGCAAATCCCGTTAATTTATCGAAATCAGACGTTCGAGCAGTCAGAAAAAGAATAGGGGCATCCGTCGTCTGACGGATAAAAGGGCAGATTTCGATACCACTTCGTCCGGGCAGCATTACATCCAGCACAATTAAATCATATTTTTTGGATTCACAGGCACTTACTGCTTCTTCACCTGTTTGCACTGTATCTATATTGGCGTAGCCTTCCTTACGCAGCACTGTCTCCATAATGTCTAAAAGCGATACCTCATCATCAACCAATAAAATTGAAGCCTCATTCATATAAATTTTCCCTTTCACAATAGACGTTTTTAACATCATAGCATGATTTTTTTGGCTAGCAATCTTACTAATCTTAACGGAAGCTTAATTCGTATTCATTAAACAGCTAGTAAATTATGTAAGTGTTAATATAGAATTTCAGAAGAGCTAAGGATAGACTGCTACAATCGTAATACTGGGAGGCGATATATATGAACAAAAAACCTAAAAAAATCATTCATAAAGTTATTTTGAATACAAGAACTGCCTTGGCTGTAGGGTCATTGTCTTTATTAATGGCTGCCTGTGGAGGAGAGAATGCAGATGTGCCGACTACTGAAAAGGCGGAGCAGACAACAAGCCCGGCCACAGCTGCCATTCTGAGCGGATTTGCTCCAGATGAACTATCAAAGATTCTACTGGACGGGAAGTACAAGGAGTTGTATGCCCGCTTTAATCAGCCTTTAAAAGATGAAATAAGTGAAGCTGAATTAACAGAGACAGGAAAAGAATTCACTAAGGGTATCCATGCATTGGAAAAGGCATCGACCATGCAGCTTAATGGATTTGATCGACGCACATGGGTTAGTGATGCTGGCAATAAGGGGCTTGTCGGGATGTTTGATCCGGATGGGACGATTACATTAATTCAAGTTCAAGAGCTTACCCCTTCTCCTGAAACCGACAATGTACTAAGCAAACATGAATACGCACTGCCGTTTGAGGGAGATTGGTATGTATTTTGGGGTGGTGAAAATGTGCTTGTGAATTATCATTATGAGTTAGAAATCCAGCGGTACGCTTACGATTTTATACAAACCAAAGATAACTATTCCTATACAGGAGATCCACTAAAAAATGAAAGCTATTATGCCTTTGGCAAAAACATTCTCGCTCCAGCGGACGGCACCGTTGTATCGGTCGTGAATGACATTAAAGACAATGAGCCAGTTGGGGTCATGAATCCGAATCAAGCTACCGGAAATATCGTTGTCATTGATCATGGCGGGGAATATAGTCATTTGGCGCATCTCAAACAAGGGTCAGTTACTGTAAAACCGGGGGATAAAGTCGAAAAAGGTGAAGTTATTGGCTTAATAGGTAATTCTGGTAATACGAGCGAGGCCCATCTACACTTCCAAATCTCAGATGGAGCTGATCTATTCACTTCCCGGGCAATCAGAGTTAAATGGGAGAAAAATTTAAAACCAATTCAAGGTGAGACTATTTCCGCCGCTAATTAGCGCTAAATTCCGGGTCGCTAAGGTTGTCTCTCATAAATAATAAATCAGATGAGACAACCTTGATCTTCCCTAAAAAACATCCTACTTTCTTGTAATACCAATACATATAATCCGGGTAATTCACAAATAATAATAGACATATAGGATATATAGTGACTAAATATGGCTCTCTTTTCAGAGGAAAGGAAGTGTCAACCCCGATGTCTTTACTCCTAGGCTCTCATGTGTCTATGACCGGAACAAAAATGCTCCTTCGAGCTAGTGAAGAGGCAGCCTCTTATGGAGCGACCACCTTCCTTTTTTATACCGGAGCCCCACAAAATACACGCCGCAAACCCATTGAAGCTTTGAATATTGAAGCAGGACATGCTCATATGAGAGATAACGGTATTTCTAATATTATTGTACACGCTCCATTTATTGTTAACTTAGGAAATACACTTTCGGCACAGGTCTTTGAGCATAGTATAGAGTTTCTTCAATCAGAAATCATAAGAACAGAAGCTTTGGGTTCAACCCAAATCGTCCTACATCCTGGCTCCCATGTTGGTGCTGGCTCTCAAGCTGGAATCTCTCGGATCGTGGAAGGCTTAAACGAAGTGCTAACAGATAAACGAAATGTTCAGGTTTCATTAGAAACTATGGCTGGAAAAGGTAGTGAATGTGGAGTCTCTTTTGAAGAACTTGCAGCTATTATTGATGGAGTGACCCATAATGAGCGCCTATCAATTTGTTTGGATACTTGCCATATCCATGATGCCGGTTATAACGTAAAAGAAGATTTTGATGGCATATTGGATAAATTTGATCGATTGATCGGAATAGAGCGACTAAAGGTAATTCACGTCAATGATTCAAAGAATATTATGGGCTCACATAAAGACAGGCACGAAAATATAGGGCACGGATATATCGGCCTTCAGGCGCTAAGATATGTGGTCCACCATCCACAACTATCAACCATTCCCAAACTCCTAGAGACTCCCTCCATCGGTGAAAAGAAATATGTAAACGCACCCTATAAGCATGAGATTTCCTTGTTAAGGGGAGAAACAGATGAGCTGGTAAAAAAATAAAAACCGCCAATTACGCGGTTTTTCATCTGTGCAGCCATGATCGACTATCCTTTTGTGGAATCAATTGTAGTAGGTGCGATTCCATTTACCTGGAGTTTTTTTAACGAGTTTTTCTTTGCTGTTAATTCTTTGGAAAGATCAGCTTGCAGTCGATTCATGTTCTTAATCTCATCGTTAAGCTTTTTGATTCGCGTCATTTTACTGCTCAAATCTGTGTGAGACTTGCTAAATTTCATATCCTGTTCTAATTGATTAATTTTGAATTTGGATTTTTCTTTTTTGTTCTTCACGTTTTTGAGCTTGCTCTCTACCTCTATGATTTCTTGTTCTAACCTTTGGATCATTGGTTTGGTGAAATTAATCGCCATTCTTACACCCCATATCATTTAGTGTTGCCGAGAATCAATTCTACTATAAAAGAACAAAAAAGCACACTCATTAGAGTATGCTTTTTAAAAATAATCAGAGAAATAAGGATGTTCTGGCCTGATTAACCCTTCCAGGAATTGAACTGTAGCTTCATCTGCCTGGATCCGACCGATCCTAGCCAAATAGGTAGGTCGCTTATAGCCCATTAACATCGCGGTTAAAGTAGGAATGTCAATCAACAAGGAAGGGTTAGTCCCTCCTGCGTGCAAAACACCTGTTCCATCTTTATCCACATTAAGCGTAAATGTACCCCGGTTCCATTCCAGCATCGGATCACTCAAGGTGAAGATAAGGCAACCATCTTTATCCTGTTTTTTAAACGGATACTGTTCGATAAATAATTGCACATCCACTATCCGGGCCATAAAATAAGGAGCAATGGTTTCCTTGATGTCACCATCATCTAAAACGAAGGAAAGCGGCTCCCCTTTATAAATATCCCCTTTGACAAGAGTAATCATCGAAAAATGTGCACTTATAAAGTTCCATAATCCCACGCGAGCTTCTTCGTTAATATATACCATTTCTTTGATGTAAAAGATCTCCTCAGCAACCCAATACAACAAATACCCTGTGGGCAAATCTTCATTGTTATAGTAGATGCCCACTGTCATTTCATCCAGATCCCAGCGTAAATATTCTTCCCAAGCCAACTTATTTCGAAGCATAGCTCCATGATGCTGCATGGAGAACTGATCATATATCTCCTTGATATCTGGATGTTCAATAGTTACCCGCTCCACGTTCCCAGGAACTTTTTTAGTTTTCGGCAGCTGGGTATCCGGAACTTCAAATGAGATTTTATCGGTAATGATCTCCCAGCCTTTCCGCCTATAATACGGAATAGAATACGGAAATAGATAAGAAATTGATTGCTTGCGGCCCCGCATTTTAGTTAATGCATGCAACATCAGCTTATTCATTAAACCTAAATTAGCATATTCGGGATAGGTTCCAACACCCGTCAGGCCACCCATCTCATAAATTCGCCCAAAAATATTTACTTGAAATGGGTATACTGCTAACTGTGAAATCAATTTATCACCATCAAACCAACCGACCACATCAGCATACTTTAGAACTGGCAGCTTCGCTTGGGTGATTTCACGATTTTCCCAACCAAAGATTTGTAAATCACGATTCGTCACTTGAAATACATAACGTAATAAATTATTAAATTGCTCTGCATGTTTAGTCTCGACATTTGCTAACCTGATTCTATCCTGCAACTTATTGCGACTCACTAGCAATACCCCCGCTGAATTCCCCAGATATAAATCAGAAATCACTCTTATTATTCTTTATATCCGTTCAATAAATACATTCTTTCAGAGAAGGTTAGCCTAACGAGTTCTTTTGCAGCTTCGGGATCAAAGCATACGCAAACGTGATGAATGGGCTTAACCACAGAAGGGTGGCATAAGGTATATATTCAATTACCGGCACACCTAGTGTAGCAGCGAAAAAAGCACCGCTAACTCCCCAAGGAATTAAAGGATTAACAAGGGTTCCACAATCCTCTAACGTACGGGATAGTGTCTTTGCTGGAATGCCTCGGCGATTATATTCATCTTTGAACATTTGACCAGGCAACAAAATAGAAAGATACTGTTCACCAGTCATCCCATTAACCGCAATGGATGATGCGCCGCTCATAAGCACGATACTGCTTTTACGTTTGAGGGGTTGAATGATTTTGCGAAAAAAAGCCTCTATGACACCACAATGTTGTATTAGTCCGCCTAATGATAAAGCAATCAAGATAAGTGAAATGGAACTCATCATTGATTGCATTCCACCTCGGTTAACGATAGAAGCAACGGTTTCATTGGCAATAGTACTTTCGTATCCATTCTGCATCACACTGAACCAGACACCGATTTCTGCCTGCTGCTGAATAATAGCGGTCACCAGAAGACCAGTAACAATGCCAACCATCAGTGTAGGAAGGATTGGGATTCGTTTGATTGAGCAAATAATAACGGCAAGTGGTGAGATCAACGTTAACCAGTGGATATGAAATCCATCTTGTAGAGCAAACTTAATCCCCTGAATCGACGATAAATCAATCGCATCGGCTTTTGGTGCGAACAAGAAAAAGACAGTAGTTATAATAAGCGCCGGAATCGTTGTGTACATCATATTACGAATATGTGTGAACAAGGATATACCTACCACTGCAGGTGCAAAATTTGTAGTATCAGATAAAGGTGACATTTTATCACCAAAACAAGCTCCGCAAATGATCGCTCCAGCAGCAAGTGTTGGAGAAATCCCTGTCGTCAAAGCAATACCCATCAAAGCTACGCCGATCGTGCTAACGGTGGTGAATGAGCTTCCAGTAAACATAGAGACGACAATTGTGACATATAACGCGCTTACTGCAAAGTAGTTCGGATTAATATAATCCATACCATAAAATAAAAGTGTAGGCACCGTACCACTCATCATCCATACAGCGATCAATATTCCGATTAGCATGAGGATAAGAATGGGCATTATAGCTGTTTGGATGCCTTTAATGATAGCTGCCTCAATATCTTTCCATGACACGCCAAATAAACCCAATAAGACTGCTGTGCCAACTGTGGTTGCGAGAAGAGGGATATGAGGTTCTGCTTTCAATAGGAAAATAGATACAAAAAGAAGTGCGAAAATAAAAGCGATGATAATCATACTTTTTGAAAAACTAAGCTGACGGTCCATAACGATAGTGCTCCTTAACATTGTGATTGGGATAAAATTCGGAGATTGCGGCGCTTCCTTACTTTTAAGCTTTTAAGCTTTTAGGCTTTTGGGCAATGAAGCACAGAGGTAATATTAACGATAAGATAGAGAAGAGTCAATGTTAAGAACATACAATGAAGGTTTTTCCATTAAAAAAACAGAGGGCAAAATGCCGCTCTGCTATATATTCACCCTATTCACTTTACAATTGCAGCTTTAAAATATCCTGCGGAGTTTCAAATTTATATTTCGCGGGAATATGCTCATGCTGCTTGCATCCCCATAAAGCTAATCCAAAATCGACACCAGCATCTCTTGCACATTCATAATCATAGATCGTGTCCCCTATGTAAATAGATGATTCAGGGTTTGCTTTTGATACTCTAATAAATTCTAGCAAGGGGTCTGGATGTGGCTTATGCTTTGCTGTATCTTCTGCGATAACGGTATATGATAAATATTTAGTTAAGCCAAATGGAACGAAATCGTCATTCAGCTCATCTCTTGTCTTGGAAGTCACAATTCCTTGAACGATCTCTTTTGACTGTAATGAACTCATTACATCTACAATTCCGTCAAAGATGTTAATAGTATCATAGAAATCTTTCATGAAAACATTCCATCTCTCATTGCCCTCATGAATATCTTCGATCCCAAGTTGTGGTAATGAAGCTGAACCGGGAATACCTAACACAAAATAGAGCTCTGACAATTCATACTCTCTGTTATGATCCACCTTTAACATCTTTTGCAGAGAACTCAGAACAGCGATTTCTGTATCAATTAAGGTTCCATCCACATCAAAGATTACAGTGTTATATTTACGCATAACTACCTCCTATAGGATTACAACAAATACAAGATTATTAATCGTTAAGCTTAATCTATTACTTAGAAAATAACTCTACGGCTTGCGTATCCATAATCGGATTAATATATTTCTCTAGCGTAATCGTTAGGGGTTGAGGATAATCTTTCGCTCCCTTTCCAAAAGTATAACGCATTTCATCCACGGCTGTACCCTCCTTTGAAGTCATGTAGCCACCGAAGTTTCCTGCCGAAGTTGTTTTGATTGCTCTTTTATGCACATTTCCTTCCGCATCAGTAAAAGTCTCAGCAAGTCTAGTGTAGTATTTTAAATATTCGGCATCAGTAATTGTATGCCGCAACAAGATCTCTCCTTCATCTGCATAATTCTCTTGCGTTGGAACAACAAGCTCAAGGCCACTTCCCGGTGCTTCAATGATTTGCTGCTTATTGAGATCGACAACAATTTTCATTTTATTCTTTTCCACTGCCGAGATACCAAAGGTTTTTAATGAAACGGTGTCTGGCTGACGGTTTAGACTGCTCTGGCTGTTCCTGAACACCAGTGTAAACTTGGTGTTGTCCGAATAGACTTCAGAATTGTCAGAGTTGATGATGTCGGGGTAAAATAATTTTTCGGTAGCTCCCCCATTTGTACTAATCAGAACTGGATTAATCAATTGGAAAATTTGTTTATCATTGTTCGGATCATACTCCAAATCTACATAGGTACTAAGCGGTGTATATTGCACTAGATTCACTTTAATCTTTTGCCCGTCAACTGTCAGCGTTTTATCCGTTTTTAGAATTCTTTCCTGTGCTTTGAGCATATCAGGATTAAGTTCGAAAGCAACATCCAGATTAGTCCGGTACTTATTACTACTGGATTGTAGCGCCTTATCTGAAGTTTCAGTGAGAATGACATTATAGTTTACTTCCTTTGGATATTTAACCGTTGGTGAAAGACTAGTAGTGTATATAAAATCCTTAGACTGGCCTGGTTGAATTCGGTTATCGCTGGCAAGCATACTTAGTGCAGCACCTTTATGTAGATTCGAATCCTGTATGCCTTCATATTGAAGCGCAAAATTCGCATGTATAACTTCTTTGTCTGTATTGTTCTGAACACTGTATAGAATATACACCTTCCTTCCATCTGTTACTGCACCAGTTACATCCACTCGGTACCCCTTGTTTTCCGCGCTCTGACCCACCGGCATCACGAGATTCTCTTCCAGAGCACTAGCAAGCGCTGGTTCTAACCTTGAAAATGAACGATAAGCTGCAAAATCATCTGTATTTTTAGGGCTGGCGGTTTGAACTGAAGGTTCAGCCACTTCCTTGGCCGGTAACCCGATTGAAGAGTATGTAAATAAAAGGGCTGCGGCTGCAACTGCGATCACTCCCAAACCTGCGGTATAAACGCGGCGTTTCTCACGTTTTTTTCCTTCCATAATTCCCTTTCGCATCGCGTTATAAATTTTCATTTCCTGTAAAGTTTCAGTATTCTGATTCATTTCATCAACATTTTTCTGCAAAATACGATCTTCTTTATCTGTCACTCCGTTCACCTCCCATATCACTTCAGCACATTACGAAGCTGTTTAAGTCCCTCGCGTAACCAGGTTTTGATTGTACCTTCAGGTTTTTTTAGCACTTTTGCGATTTCGATTGTAGTCATGTCATTGTAATATTTAAGAAGTACCACATGCCGATATTTGGGCTTTAATCGGTTCAGAGCACGTTCCAGATCAATCCGGTCGTTACTTTTCATTTCCTGAGTTGCAACCTCTGCCAGCTTCTCCGTAGGAATCACTCGTTTTTTTAGTCGTAGTTCATCCATACAGCAATTGATCGTAATTCGAATCAACCAAGGTGTAAATGACTGTTCATCTTTAAGCTTCTTACGTTTCATCCAGGCTCGACATGAAGCCTCTTGTACAACTTCTAACGCGTCCGCTTCTGTCCGTAGATAACTATAAGCGACAGTGTACATTTTCCGATGCTCCACATACAGGCGTTTAAAGAAAACTTCCTCATCCATTCGGGCAAAATCAACCATTCTGACCTCGTCCATCGTCCTATCCACCACTCACCACACCCCCTCTTTTTTTGTCAGTGTCGGTATTAGGATAAAGTCATCGTTCTGATGTTCTTATAAGTAAGACGGAGTTGAACGTAAAAACGATTGATTTTTTTCATAAAAAAGTGCTGGCAAAGATGCCAACACTCCATTTTCATATTTATCGATCACGATTAACCATATAATTCAATAGATGTTTTAAAAAATTGATATTGCGGGGGATCTCTTTTAGCGCCTCCATGGCAAGACAATAGTGCTCCCACATCTCTTTTCTAGCGCCTTCTGAACCCAGAATGGAGACAAACGTTGCATTGTTATTCTCAACATCCTGCCCTGTGGGCTTACCCAGTAATTGTAAATCCCCTTCCAAGTCGAGTAAATCATCTTTAATCTGAAAAGCAATCCCCGCATGATAAGCAAATTTCTTCAAAGCTTCAATTTCTGTCTCCTTAACCTGTGCGAGAATCGCTGGCATAACTAGTGAAGCTTCGAACGCAATGCCCGTCTTATAGAAACAAATCATATTTAATTGCTCTAGCGTCAATGCTTTCCCTTTAGAATTCAAATCCATCGCTTGCCCCATGCAGGTATCTTCCGCCTTTTGAGCTGAATATTGCATTAAAGCAATTACGGATTTAGCATCGAATGTAGAAAGGGATGCCTGTTCCACAATCGATTTCTGAATTAGAAAGAGTCCTGTCAATTCCGCCGTTGCGCTATTATACACCTCATGTAGAGTTGAACGGCCTCTTCGAGTGGGGGCATTATCCTGAGAGGGCAGATCATCGAAAATTAAGGATGCAGTATGCATATATTCCAAAGACCTCAAAAGCGGCACAATTGCCGCGCTGTCTAATCCGTATTCGTTCACCCCCATAACCCAAGTCAGAATAGGTCGTATTCGCTTGCCATCACCCTCTAAACTATAATTGGCTGCATCAATTAACATTTCTTTCATAGCTGGTGTCCCAACAGGTTTATTAATCGGCAATTGATTGTTGATTTCACCACGAACCTTTTGAATCGTATTGTGAAAATCCACCTTTTCCTGCTTGTTGTTTTTTAAATTCGTAAGCATTTGATCTCTTAGTAGTTTGTCAAAAAAATCCACATCATCAGCTTTCAACACCATTTGCTGCACGAGTCGATTAAATTCGGGTTGACCCGAAGCAAAGATCTCCATAATCTCTTTATACTTTTCAGTACCCACACGTACTTTACAACGCTTCAAACCGTTAATTGCTCGATCTAGAATCACTTCACGGGTTTTGACATCGGAGTGATATACGGAATGGATTAGATGAGAGATGACGGTCCAGTATAATTCAAAAGGGTTTATCAAATCTGAACGTTGATCACGGTATTTCAGAAAATAGGTATACGGCGTTACCGCTCCCTCTTTCATATCGTCAAACATATCTGCAAAATCATCAGCCAGTTGATTGTAAAGACCATAATAAAAAGTGCGTTGATCAAATCCATCATCTGTAGGTGCACTAATAACGGATCGGACAATTAAACGGGAAGAAGAGGATTTTAAGATAATGGGGATATAAAGCTCTTCATTGGTGTATTTAGCATTGGAAAGTTCCTTAACACGGTCCAGCTCCTGAGATTGAAAAAACACAAAGGATTGCTCGAAGAATATGTTCTGCATTTCTGGACGTTGATAGCTTTTAATATATTCGAAAGCTTCACTAAGCTCCGAATGTACGTATCGAATGAATTCCATGTTCTCTCCGGACCATTCTCCAAGGTCTGGCACAGTTCTAGTAAGGATAGCGTCGCGTATCATGAGGGAAAATTGCTCTTTTTCTTGAACCGTTAAGACACTGGAATCGAGAAGATCATCAATATAAGGGTAAGTCAGCCCATAAGAATAACCAAGTCTAATGGCTTCACTAAGCTTCTTAGAACGTTCCAAAGGTGGGGTAATCTCCCCCATTTCCTCCATTACATGCAGAATGACCCCGATAATGATCTTAATTAACTTACGCTGCGCTTGTTCGGCATTCATTTCCTGCGGAATATGGGTTGATACGTTCTTTAGCTTGTCGATCACCCAGATGGTGGCGGTCTCGACGCCTTCTTTCTGCGCCCAGCGATATACTCCTGCCAAGCTCATAAATTCCGATTGATCTCTTATCGTTGTTGAATCGTCTGGGATCAATTGAGATCTAATGTCAGCAACCATTCGCTGAATCCTGTTTTGTGTATCAGTAGAATCCAAGGCTTTGCCCAGATCCCTCATATATAAATAGGACACGCTGCGATCTAAATAATCATCCAATTTACCGTTAAGATTCAGCCAGCCTATATACCTATGATAATCCTGCGAATCAGGTTTCCTTTTCCCTCTAGAGAAAAATGACAACCATGAGCGGCGATGAATATGATGTTTTTTCCATAATTGAATATCTTCAGTGAGAGTAGATACATAAGTTTGTTCTTTGAACTGCAATTGCAGTGAAATAAAATACTGAGCCGCCCTCTGCTCGGCTAGCGAATAGGCTGAATCGGCATGATCGGTTACATTCACATTCATAGGTGGATTACCTCAACTTCTCTTTTGGTTAATTGTCGGTCATGTTCATATCTTATACGGAGAAGTGTCTTTATGGTTACGAATTCTTCGCCATACGTTTCCCAATAAAGTCAAAGATCAGACCCGCTGTCCTTTTTATAGGCCCCAATGAAACAGGATAATAATAACCCGACTCAAACCAGCCTTGTTCTTTGTAATAACGATAATCCCTGGAATGATCATCAAGCATTGTTTTTATACTTGTACGTGACATTCGAAACAGCATTAATCTGAGAAAAGAAGGAACTGGAGTCTTGGGCGACATAAGGTCCTTATAGAATCTTTCGGAGGCTTTCTTTATTTCTCTCGTCATTTTTTTCTGCGCAACTTCTGTTCTTGGCTCCAAAGTAGTCAAGACACAGCCTTTTGTAACTTGAAATCCGAAATTCTCGCTCATATTACTAAGGTATTTCACAATTTTGCTGCCTCCAAAGATCCCCTGATTGACAATAGCCGTGAAGGTTTTCCCGAAGAATCGAGGTCTATGAAATACAAAAGCAAGCCGGTCCAAGAGGTTCTTCATCGGTGCCGATACATGAAATGCATAATTAGGCGTGGCGAAAATAATTCCGTCAGAATGGATCATTTTCTCCATCAATACATCGCGATCATCCTTTAGTGGACAATATTCCTCACCTTTATTGAAACATATCTTGCAGCCCCGGCAATATTCAAGCCGATAATCTTTTAAAAAGACATACTCAAATTCAATATCACCATATGCTTTTAAATTATTACCAAATTCACAAACCGCTTCAAAGGTCGCATGCTTTTGTTGATTCCCAATAAATGCAGTAACTTTTTTCATTTGAACCCCTCCATATATGCATATTTTGAATAAGACCCATCAATATGAATGAATTTTATTTTATTCATTCATATTGTAGCACCTTGATCCCTTTTATGCGATATAATTCCATTTGAGAATGCAAAAAAAAGAAGCCCGATTTGACCAGGCTTCTGTTAACTTCCCTCTATATCTTTTTAGCGTAATTATGTGTAACAAAATCAACTAGCAGATTCACACTGCTCTCCATATCGTAAATCTCTGTGTTAACTGTCAATTCGGCATGTTCAGGGGCTTCATAAATAGCATCAATACCTGTAAACTCACGAATTTCACCTTTTCTAGCTTTCTTATATAGCCCTTTAGGATCACGTTGTTCGCAGGTTTCTAATGAACATTGCACATAAACCTCTGCAAACTCGCCAGACTGAAAACGATATCTAATCGCTTCTCTAGCAGCTGAAGAAGGTGAAATCATCGGGACAAGCACTATAAAGCCTAGTTCCAAAAACATAGATGCTACTTCGGCTGCGCGACGCATGTTTTCTTTACGATCCTCTTCTGAAAAGCCTAAATCAATATTCAAACCTTTCCTTAGCTGGTCGCCGTCGATTACAGCACATCGGATGCCTTGCTTAAACAATTCTTTTTCAGCTTGTTGTGCTAGTGTACTTTTTCCTGAACCTGATAATCCTGTGAACCAAAACACGCCCGCTTTATGACCGTTCAACAGCTCCAAATCTTTTCTATTCATTCTAAGACGCCCCTTTCTATATGATTAATATTATACTAGTTTACCGCAGTCTTGAGAGAAATGGCTGATCCTAATTCCTTCTGTATATACGCTATATCAGTCATCTGCTCAATATGGTAAACTCCACCTGTGGGTGGTGAATCATATAGATGTTTTGCTACTGCCGCTGTTACTTTTGCCGTAATGATAGATTGATTCTTTCCTTGTAATAAAAAATCCGCATGATGTAATTTACCTTCTGAATTTCTTCCATGTGCCTCAACCTTAATAGCGAACCCATCATCCCCCAAATGCAGCCGCCCCATAGCACGAACAATTGAATTCTTCAGCCAGCCTATTTGCAGTAAGCGAACGGCTCCAGTTCTTTTCGTTATTGCCAGTATTTTAGTAACTACAGCTGAATCAAGACAAAATCGTGTAGAGATAGACGATGATTTTAGTGTTCTGCTAAGTGTCTGTTGATCTGAGAATGGAAAACGGTAAGCATATCGGTTACCCATCTCATCACCAAAATGATACAACCTTCTGTCTGTAAAGCTCTCCACCTCAACCTGGCGATTATCCTGCTTCACTTCGAACTTAGCTGCTAAACTGTCAACTGTCCATTCTAGCGCCGCTTTGCCATGAGAATCACCTAATCCGAGCATAATCGCAATTTCTATCTCCTCAATCTGATCCATTTGCCGCTCTGCTTCAAGGGCCAGGAGATTAGTGATGCCGGGAGCAAGTCCTACACTTAAGACAGCACTTGACCCATTGTCTTCAGCCTCCCTCTTGTATTTCTCAATTTCATTCAAAAACAAACCGTTCGCAGATACATCCACATAATGAATACCGCTTCGAAACACAGCTCTTATAAAATCCGTATCCGTTTGATCTAAGCACATAATGATTAATTTCACTCGTTCTAACTTATCAGTAGGTAAAGGTTTATTAATATCCAACTGCATCGGCTTAATTTTCCCATCAGTTGCTTGACTGAATTGCTTTGCTTTTACAAGGCTTCGCCCTGCAGCATATACTTTTCCAGGATATTTTTTCTCTAAGATTTCACAAATGGTACGCCCTACATGGCCATATCCACCGACGACTACAATATCTTCTTTTCTCTGCATTTTATCACCGCATCCTATATAATAGAAATAATTAAGAACCATTCTCAATTATACGGATATGGTTTACATTCACTATCCCATAAATGTGGGATACCTGTTTTTATACTCCATGACTAGAGGGCTGACCTATGAAAACCATAAGACAACTTAATCATATTAAACAACAAATCATAAGGTTAGGTACTGTTTCTGAATCTTCACATAGCTACCGTACTTCATTACTGTCGATTTTACGCGAGGCTGTACCCTTTGATGCTGCCTGCTGTACCCATGTTGATCCACAGACACTACTCTCGACAGGTGCGGTGACAGAAGATAACGTGGAATCCATTCATCATCACTTGTTCCAGATCGAATACGGTGAAGACGATATTAATCCCTATGAGCAAATGGTTCATAGTAAAGTGCACGTAGCTACTATATATGAAGCAACCGAAGGGCAGCCAGATTTGAGTGCCCGCTATCAAAAAGTACTGTCTCCGGCAGGATTTGAGGATGAATTACGCGCTGTACTTGTTCATGGAGATGCGTGTTGGGGATATCTGACACTTTACAGAAAGTCGGGTCAGCCTGTATTTTCACAGGAAGATTGTGTACGGATAGCCTTAATGCTTCCTGAGATTGCCGCAAGAATGCGGGCTTTCAGTCTTGAGTTGCCTGAGAGAAATCAGACTTGGCTGGAAGAAGATTACGGTTCCGGAATTGCCGTCCTTTCTGATCAACTAGTTCTCCTCTCCTCCAATCCTACAGCAGACCGCTGGTTAGAGAAACTTCGTTCATTAGAAAAAATTGATCACCATATCCTGCCACGACCAATTCGGGCGGTGAGCACACAAGCAATCAATAGTCCCTCTGAATCTTCGGGGATGGCTAAGTCCTGTATCCGGATGTCAGACGGACCTTATCTGGTGATCCGGGCTAGCCGGCTTCATGCATACGACGGTCAGACGCAAATTGCCATTTCATTCGAGCCTGCACGTCCAGCAGATATGCTTCCTATCATTGCAGAAGCGTATGATCTGACGAAACGGGAACAGCATTTACTTGAAGGAGTAATTCGCGGATTATCTACTAAAGAATTGGCTGCTGAATTACATATTTCTGCTTACACGGTTCAGGATCATTTAAAATCCATTTTTGCTAAAGCAGGTGTCAGCAGCCGTAGAGAGCTTATCTGGCATTTACATTCTCGATATAGCATTTCAGAGAAATAGGATCGCCGAGCTTCTTATCAAAAAAGCCCAAGCCTTTATTAACAAAGGACTTGGGCTTTTATTTTATCTTTTATTTCCTTAATGCGATGCCGTAAATTCTTCCAGCTCAGAAGCAGGATCAAACTTCTCCCTGCTCATCACAAATGCTGCCATTAGAGCTATAACTGATGGAATAATCGCCCAAGCAAAGGTATGAACAAGAGAAGAAGATAATCCTTCGGTGATTTTATCAAGAACCTCAGAGGGAATTTTGGCCCGTGTGTCGGGAGTCAAAATTGTACTTGGATCACTTAGATTAACACCTTCTGGTGCCGCGCCTCCCTTACTGAACATGGAAGCTAGTTTATTCGAAAAAATGTGACTTTGAATAATACCAAATACCGTAATGCCAAGTGTCATTCCCAGCTCCCGTGTGAAGCTAAGTGTCGAACTTGCAGAACCCCGTTGTCTTGCTGTAAATCCATGAATCGCTGCATTGCTTAGAACAGAAAATGATGAACCTATGCCAAGACCCACCAGAAACATAAAAATAGTGACCATAAACCGGGAGGAGTCTGGTGTTAGTGTGGTAAGTAGAGCCATACCTGCAACAAGGAGTACTAACGTAGAAATCATGATCGTGCGATAATTAAATTTAGAGAGCAAGAATCCTCCGCCAGCAGCAGTGATAACAGAACCAATCATCATCGGAAGTAGAACAAGCCCCGAATTTGTCGCAGACCCGCCAAGAACCCCTTGAATATAAATTGGAATGTACACCGAGGCTGTAATAAATGCCGCTCCGCTAAATATCGCCATAACATTACTCGTAGAATAGAGACGATTCTTGAACATGCCAAAGGTAATGATTGGCTCTTCTGCACGACGTTCGATAACAATAAAACCAATTAAAAACACAACAAAAGCCATAAACAATCCCAGAATCATTGTCGAGTCCCAAGCATATTTCTTACCCCCGAGCTCAATCGCAAACATGAGACAAAGGATTGAAGCTACAAGTGTAAAAGCCCCAAGATAATCAATTTTCTCTTTGGAATGCTCAACAGATTCTTTGTAGAAGAAAGCGATCATAAAGAATGCAATAACACCAATGGGTAAATTGATATAAAAGACCCAAGACCAATGAATATAATCCGCTATATAAGCGCCAATAAGAGGACCAAAAATACTGGAAATACCATAGGCAGCACCGAATAACCCACCGATTTTCCCCCGTTTTTCTGGGGCCACTACATCGAACATAATCGTGAATGCAATAGGAACGAGTGCCCCTCCACCAATACCCTGAATTGCCCGATAAATACTAAGCTGAACAATAGAATTTGCCGTACCACATAAAGCTGAACCAATCATAAAAACAATAATACCGAAAATAAAAAATCGCTTACGTCCATACATATCCGATAATTTACCGAAAATCGGCATACCCGCCATCTCAGCTATCATATAAGCGGACGTAACCCACATCAATTTGTCAAAGCCGCCAAGGTCACCTACAATGGTTCCCATTGCGGTTGCAAGTATAGTATTATCCATTGATGCCATAAGTGTAGCCAACAATAGAGCTACTATAATAACCCCAACTTTATTTTTCTTTTCCATGCTCCTTTTTCTCCTCCACTTTTCCCAAATGTTTAGTTCTACTCTAATTGTTAAAGGATTGTGCACAGGCTTCATTCCAAACCACGTGATTTTATACCTTTGCAAATTAGTGAATAATTCGATAAAATCAAGACAATTAATTAGGTGTTCATCAAGCATCTTGTTTATTAATTATCTTGACTATCAAGATATAAACATTTTAAAAGGAGGGTCCTCTTTTGTCAAGAGATCGACACAATCAAGTTACAATTCAGCAGGAAGACTTAACTTTACGCATGCGGGGCCTAGGCAGCCGAACGGTTTTGTATCAGCAAAAAGTAGCAACTTCTCTAGGGTTATACAATAACGATTTTCTATCTATAGATATCCTTCATGAAAAAGGTCCTATCACCGCCGGCGAGCTATCCAAATTAACTGGACTTACTACAGGCAGCATTACCACATTAATTGATCGACTTGAAAAAAACGGCTTTGTTCGCAGAGAACATGATCCCAATGACCGTCGTAAGGTGATCATTGTTCCTTTATATGAGAATAACGAGGTTGGAAATGCCTACCTTCCTTTGCACACTAAGATGGTTAAACTGGCGTCTTCCTTAACTGAGCAGGAGCTTGAGCTTATAACAACATTTTTAGGCAAAGCAAGTACCATCCTGGAAGAGCAGATTCACTATCTCAGCACTACAACGAGTAACTAAGACTGTATAATCGTCAAAAAGGACGATATCCCATGAAGTCAAATGACTTTGAGATATCGTCCTTTTAATATAAGTATGGATCAAAGAGAAGCTGAAGCTTGAGCAACTAAAGAGACCAATTGTGCAGAATCAAATGTGTCTCCTTTTCGAAGCTTCAGGGTTTTCCTTTCAGGTGGTCCCTCAAATACTCCCTCTGGAAGCGTTAGCTCGGTTGTATTAAAGATTACAAAGCTGACTGCGTCTTTTGATGTCGAGATGGCCGCAGCGTATTTTCCATTTTTCAAAAAATGAGGTTTCTTATACTGAATACGTTCCTGCACATCCGGTATAGCCTGATGAACAACCTCACGTAGTGAGGTGGACAACTCCACCTGCCATGATTCTTTTAGCGCTTCAATAAAATCGATTACTTCCTGATTCATTTTTCATCTCTCCCTTTAAGTAATTAAATGGTTTGCCTGAATAAGCGCAGTAAGTTGTTTAACAAAATCAGGAGGTCCTTTGAGATCCGACGCATCTGCTATGACGAACATAAGATGATGAAATCAACACATCCGCAAAAGAATTTCAAAAATTTAATAGTTTAAATTCCCCTTATATTAATTTCTTGTTCATGTAGTCATTATCCTTCTGGAAAATTAGAGATATCCAGCTCGTTACAAGCAAAAGAGGGAAAAGCTCCTAAGAGCTTCTCCCTTAACCTCGTACATAAAATTAATGAATCGTTAGATTAAAACCGCTCTGAATATAATTCAGATTCGGATAAGCAATGTTGGAGGTTGTCAGGTTATTAAAGGTTGCAGCACCATTGCCTGTATAGGTGTAAATAGCTGCACCTTTATGTGGACCTGAGAACCGTGAAGTTGTTATTCCATCAAGTCCTGTACCGTTAATATTGATGTTGTTGAACACGATGTTCTCGAATCCACCACCATATCCAAATTGAATCGCATCACGCTGGGTATTAATGATGTCTATGTTATTAAATGTAACGTTCTTGATAGCATCATTTGATGCTTCAAGATCAATTGCGCCACGTTCACCCCCATAAAGATCTTTACTCGTACCACTGTTAATAATGGTTGTGTCTGAGAAAACTACACCCGTATTATTCTGGAAATGATAACCTGGAAAAACGGTATTCATACGTATGCCGGAACCACCAACTGTATCAATGATATAGTTATGATCAGCCTTATGACCACTTCCTCCAAAGAAAGCAATCGCTGCCGCACGCCAGTTATTCTCAATGGTGTTATACGAGAAGGTATTATTCACACCAGCAGGTGCACCATTTGTGTTACTGGTCCATACTGCAAGACCATCGTCACCATTATTTCGCACACTGCTATTGCGTACAATTGAATTGCTAGTTCCTTGCGAGAAGTTGATGCCGTCTGCAAGATTGTTCCGAATCCGACTGTTTTCAACTACCAGCCCGGTAGCATAAATCGCAGGTGTATGAGCGTAGTCGCCTACCCACATTCCGCATTCAAAATGCTCTACCCAGACATCATGGATAATAGAGTTGGTTCCAAAGTTATCCATAAAACCTTTGTAAATTGCATTTTGTCCATAACGTGAGCGCAAATTAGAATTCATATATACATTACTGAAATCTAGCTTACCTGAAATACGGAGTGAAATACCACCGCCCGCAGCATTAGGATTGGTGAACTGAATATTGGTGTGCCAGAGACCAGCACCAGTAATAGTGAGGTTATTGATCATATTACTAGCAGAACCAATCTCCCACATACTGCTAAGATTAAAGGTTCCTGCTGGAATATAAATAGACTTACCGCTTGCCACGGCTGCATTTACAGTAGCTTTAAAAGCTGCCAGATCATCTTGTCCATCGTTTGCCACAGCACCGTAATCTGTTACAGATACGGAGTTAGCTGGGCGGGCAATTGCTGTTGGAACAGATTCAATTTCAAGGAAATCCACACCATATTCCAAGCTATCTCCATTGTTCTTCTGGATTCGAATCTTGTCCCCAGGTTGGAGGGGTGTATCCATCTTCCAGTGAACTTCATCAAAACGGAATAGTGGACGTCCAGCACTAGGTGTATCGCCAGGCATATCACCTGAGAAATACTGCCAGCTGTAGTATGAGGTTAGGGAAACTGTTTTTACTTTCGCTCCATTCACATACACATCCAGTGAACCATTCAATCCCATCCCATCTGCAGAGTCAGGCATTGTAAATCTCATAGTTACACCTGCGCCGCCTTGACCCTGTCTGACCGTCCACTCTAAGTTCGAACCATTCGAAGGAAGAGCTATATAACGCTGACCAGAAGCCTCAGAGGCGATTAATGCTTGATCAAAGGTTGGCGCCGATTTCAATGTCGCGCCACCCCCGAGTGTAGCATCCTCGGTATCATATCGGCTATACGGCATGCTTGCACCACGCGCAGCATAGACAACGAGATTAGAAACACTTACATTATTCGCTTGCTTGGCAGCTATCTCATTAGCATCCACTTCAACAGTAGTGGTAACTGTGTAGTTACCATTAATCGCTGTCCAAGTCCCTGGAATCGCAACATTAACTATTGCCCCCGCTGCTAAGGCACCGTTATAAGATCCATTATAGGTTTGAATAGTGGACCCCGCAGAGTTTTTAAGAACAACGCTTATACCATGTGAACCACTTGCAGAGGCAATGGTTCCTTGATTCTTAAGATTTACATTAAACGCTACATTGTTATTAGCAACAGGATTACTTGGTGTCCATGTAACAGTTCCCACTAAGTCAGAGCTGGACACTGGAGCGATAATAAGTGACGCTGGGTTCGTGTAGCTGTTATTCGCTTCATTTTGTTCGATAACTAGGTTGTCTTCATCAACTTTGGCACTAACTGAATACGTTGCGGCAGGCTTAACTCCTGCGGTAAGTGTCATCGATGCTGTTGTCGATGCTCCAGTTGCTAGTACACCTACCGGAGCTGAGCCTACAAGCTCATTATTTAAATAGAAATTAACAGTAGTAGCTGGAGAGCTGGCATTGCCGATATTCTTTACGATTGCGTTCAGCGTAATCGCATTAGACTCAACCGGATTCGTTGGTGACCAGGACATGCCAGTAATCACCAAATCCGGATTCGGAGCTGGAGTACCGTATACTTCAAATTCGGCGATCTGTCCAGCTGGAGCACCCGAGTTGGCAGTAATATTAAGCTGTAGACGTTTGACAGTTGCGGTAACAGGAATGGTTACTGTATTTCCTGAAGCTGGATTAAACGAATACGATTGTGCTGACACCAGATTCCCAAATGTCGTTGTGTTCTGATTGTGACCGAGCACTTGAATCGTTTGGGTACGTGCTCCCCATGCAGCGGCTGGATTTAACTTTAGAACGATGGAGGAAACGTTGTAGTTTGACCCCAGGTCAAGTATCAATGAACTAGGATTACTGCCACCTTCCCAGTATGTGTTGGTGTTGTTGTCATTAGCATTTGCTGCCACAAATGATTGCGTATTAGAGGATGCGGTAATCGATTTGCCAACCGCGATATTACTGCCCGCAACAGGTGTGGCCGTTGGCGTTGGTGTGGCTGTTGGCGTTGGTGTGACTGTTGGCGTCGGTGTGGCTGTTGGCGTCGGTGTGACTGTTGGCGTCGGTGTTGGTGTACTAGCTCCATAAATTTCGAATTCAGAAACTTGCGCTGCCGGCCAACCCGTATTGCCTGTTACATTCAGGCGTACATAACGAGTGCTGGTTGCTGAAAAATCAATCTTAACGGTGTTCCCTCCTGCTGAAGGATTGAACACATAATCAGCTGAACCAACAATGTCAGTGAATGTAGATCCATTTATGCTGCCTTGAACGGCGAGTGTTTGCGTACGCGTCTCCCAGCCCGTTGGCAGCTTCAATACGATTTGGTCAATACTTGTCTCTGTACCGAGATCTACTTGGATCCATTGCGGAAATGCATTATTGCTGCTTTCCCAATACGTCTCTTGATTGCTGTCTTTCACATTGTTTGGACTATACGTTTGTGAATGACCACTAGCCGTCACAGTTTTGCCCAGCGTCAAATTCGCGCCACCAGAGGCACTAACAAATGTGAACGGACCCGCTGCCAGGTATAAACTTGAAATCAACAGGGTTACTACAAGCGACCAAACGACATACTTGTTGCGCATTATAATCCTCCTCTTAATGTAGATACTCACTAACGTGTCGCCTTATCGGAGTGCTCAAATGATAGCGTTTACAATCAAATTCATCTCAGAGCACATTAAATAACAACCGATCCTCCTTTCAATGTGAGACACTCTCATTATAGAGAAAGAGCGGATCAAGCTATAAGATGTAATTCTACGGAAAAGATATGTGATACCAATATCGCGCAACTACCCTAAATATGGAATCTATTAACATCACGTCCATCAAATAAAGGCCTGATTTCTCAGGCCCTAGTTTTTTATGAAGATTAACTTGTCGTTTTAAGTTCTTTTTCATTAGCTGAATCTGGAGAGTTTAATAAAACCACACCTCCAACTATTAATACTATGCCTGCAAGTGTAAGCATACTAAATGGATCCCCCCATATTACGATACCAACGATTGCGGTTAGAACTGTACCTACACCTGCCCAAATCGCATAAGCTAGGCTTAAAGGTAAAACTCTGAGACTTATGGACAAACTATAAAATGCGATAATAAAACCAATAATAATACCTATAGTAGGCAATATTTGTGTGAACCCTTCTGACATTTTCAGCATAGTTGTACCTATTACTTCGCTTATAATAGCTACTCCCAGTACCCAAAAACCCTTATTCTTGTTCATAACATTTCCTCCAAGCTCTAATGAGATCCACCAGAAAGTTTCATAATGACTACTCCACCAATGATAAGAATCAGGCCGAGTAGTTTTTTCAGATTGAAGTTTTCTTTATAAATGATGACTCCAATTAACGCAGTTAAAGCCGTACCTACCCCCGACCAAATACCATAAGCCGTCCCTAGTGGAATCGTTGAAAGCGCTAAAGAAAGACAATAAAAGGCTGAACCCATGCCGAGTACGACTCCTATTGAAGGTAAAATCTTTTTAAACCCGTTAGAAACCTTAAGCATGGAGCTACCAAATACCTCGCAGATAATCGCTGTTGCCAGTAACAGATATGAATTCAACAATAGCCCCTCCTTACTCCGTCATGTTTATTAATTCTTGAATTACTTTATCTCGTAAATCCTTATCTAAAGCTCCTAACCCGAACATTTCTGAATACCATAAACCGTCCGCTGCCAGCCTGACAATTGTGGAACGTACAGGATCTATTCCATCGTTCTCTATATTGTTTTGCCATACTGAGTATTGATCTTGAAATTTCTTAAGGATATCCGGATTCGTAAAAAGAGCAGCCGAAAGCGCGGTGCTAATCTCTTGCTCTTCCTTAAGATCGTCGTCTATCGCCTGAACAAACGCTCGTCCCCACTTCCCCGTTTCTCTAGATGCGTTCGATACTCTTTCTTGAACATTACTGAAAAAATCACTTGTTAATTCTTCCACCATACTTTTTATTAAAGCTTCCTTATTCGGAAAATGGTGCAGCAGTCCACCTTTACTGACCCCGGCTTCTTTGGCAACGGCTTCAAGCGTAAGCTTCTCCACCCCATTATTTTTAACTACTATAGAAGCTGCTAATAAAATACTACTTCGTTTTGAATTACTGTTCACGAAAATCACCTCTGTTATTTACTATACCGTCTGGACGGTTTTATTGTCAAATAAAAAATCATTACCTTAGATCAAAAAAAGCCTGGTAATCCAGGCCTCCAACATTTTTAAAGCAATTCACATTAAATTTTTAATATACCAAGCATCACAAGCGAAATGCTCCGACCCCGCAAGCGGTTCATCCAAAAGCTCAAATCCATTTTTCATATAGAAACGGTTAGCTGCGTGCATGTTTTGAAGTGTCTCCAAATAACATTGGTTGTAATGAAGCTTAGCAAAGTCCAACGCTGTATTTAAAAGTTCTTTGGCTATCCCGTTACCTCTAATCGACTGAGATAAATACATTTTTTGTAACTCACATATCTTGTCATCATTCCCGAAAGGAGCAATGCCACACCCCCCTAATACTTCCCCTCCCTCTTCGACAACCCAATAAGCCCGATTCTCACTATGATTATAATCATCTGATAAATGATGCAGGCTGTCATCCTCCCAGGCTAGACCCGAGCGATTCCCGCCAAACTCAATTAGGCAGTCCCTAATGACCTTTTCAATGGAGCTATTATCTTTCATTTGTAATAGTCGGATATTCATGAGTAACGTTCTCCTATCTTTCGATTAGCTTTCTTCAGTTATTATATTGTATCAAGCTTCAGAATGGATAATTATAATGGGATTCAAACATAATATAGAGAAATTTATTTAGGAGGGGCTTCAATGAAAATGGCAGCTAAGCAACTCTCGATTGCAGCATTAGGCGGGGTTCATGAAATTGGTAAAAATATGTATATCCTGCAATACGCAGATGATATTGTTGTCATTGATTGCGGCTCTAAATTCCCAGATGAAAGTCTCTTAGGGATTGACCTAATTATTCCTGATGTTTCGTATTTATTAAATAATATTGATAAGGTACAAGCGTTGGTGGTGACTCACGGACATGAGGATCATATCGGCGGGATTCCTTACCTGCTTAAACAGTTGAATATCCCAATATATGCTTCCCGTTTAACCTTAGGATTAATCGAAAATAAACTTAGGGAACATGGAATTTTACGACAAACGAAACTCCATTGTATTAATTCAGAATCTAAGTTAACCCTGGGAGCCATTACTACAACATTTTTTAATACAAATCATAGTATTCCAGATTGCCTTGGCGTAGTATTCGATACACCTGAAGGTATCGTAGTTCATACGGGAGACTTCAAATTTGACATGACGCCTGTCAACAAGCAGTATCCAGATATACATAAAATGGCCGATATTGGGAAAAACGGTGTAAAGATCTTGCTGTCAGAAAGCACTAATGCTGAGCGTCCTGGCTTCACCCCTTCTGAAAAGCTTGTTGGCGCTCACATAGAAGAAGCCTTTTTAAAAGCAGACCGTAGAATTTTTATTTCTACCTTCGCCTCAAATGTACATCGTCTACAGCAGATCATTGATGCTTCTCATTTAACTGAACGTAAATTGACCTTACTCGGCAGAAGTATGGTAAATGTAGTCAGAGTGGCCCAAGAACTCGGTTATTTGAACATTCCGGACGATATGCTGATCGAACCTGCAGAAGCTGCTAAGCTCCCTCCGGCACAGGTAACTGTTTTATGTACAGGCAGTCAAGGAGAGCCCATGGCCGCACTATCCCGCTTAGCGAACTCAAGCCATCGATTGATGGAGATCCAGGCTGGGGACACGGTGCTGCTCGCAGCCAATCCCATCCCGGGGAATGAACGGAATGTTTCAAGGATTGTCGATAATTTATATATGCTGGGCGCTAAAGTCATCTATGGTTCACGCAGTGAGCTTCACGTCTCCGGGCATGGCAGCCAAGAGGAGCTTAAGCTAATGCTGACTCTAATGAAACCTGAATACTTTATTCCGATTCATGGTGAATACCGTATGCTGCATCATCACAGCTTGTTAGCGGAGGCGGTAGGCGTCAAACCGGAAAATATCTTTATTCTAAAAAATGGAGACATCGTTGAGTCATCGTCTGGTGTTGTCCGCCAATCCGGTCGAGTGACTGCTGGGCAAATTCTAGTAGATGGCCTTGGGATCGGAGATATTGGAAATGTTGTGCTTCGCGATCGTCGCCAGCTGTCAGCAGACGGCATTCTGATTACAGTGATTACACTGAGCCAAACCGATGGACGTCTATTAAACGAGCCAGACACTATTTCCAGGGGATTCGTTTATGTCCGTAACTCCGATAATTTAATGGACGAGATCAACCAGCATGTAACATCAACCCTTAAAAAAATGAACGAAACGGATCTCGGCCAATGGAATATCATCAAGCAGACCATCAAAGAATCATTAAGTAAGTTCCTATACGAAAAAACGAAACGGCGGCCAATGATTCTTCCAATCATCATTGAGGTTTAATGTAGGAATGCAATCGAATAGATATTGGCGAATTCTTACTCCATTATGAGTAAGAATTCGCCTTTTTTGTGTTTTATAGTTTTATACTCTCCTTTTATATCTTCTGCTGATAGTATTAGGTTCAGATGCAAATCTCTACATATTGAAGTACAACTAAGCAAGAATTATCAAAATCCCTTTAAATAGGTGAGGTATATTAATACCAGGGAGGTGATCAGGCTGTATTACAAGATGATTCACAATAGTATTGAATTTATTGAGAACCATTTGGAAGAAGAATTGAATCTGGACAGAATTGCGAAAGAGGCTGGATTCTCCAAATATCATTTCCACCGGCTCTTTCAGAAATATGTCGGCAAAAGTTTAGCTGAATACATTCGTTCCCGTAGGTTGAGTTCTGCTGCCCAACTGCTGCTCTATTCCGAAGAACGCATTCTAGATATTGCACTGCTTTATGGTTTTGATAGTCAAGAGGCTTTTACAAGAGCTTTTAAAGGACTTTATGCTCTCCCCCCAGCCCAATACAGGTCGCAGATAAAACTATTGATTCAGGAAAGAGAGGAATTAACCATGTCCGAAATTAAAGGTTGGTTCATCACCGGAACATCCCCCAGCAAATATAAGGCATCATTAGATATGCAGATTTACCATAAGGGAAGGAACTCTGTATCACTGGAATGCGCAGAAACTGAACCACCTGAAGAGAACGAATTTGGTACTCTAATGCAGCAGTTTGATGCAAAAAATTATCTTGGGAAGCGGATGCGGTTTGCCGGCTTTATCCGGACCGAAGAAGTCAGCGACTGGTGCGGCTTATGGATGCGTATTGATGACAAGCTCCAGAATATGCTGGGTTTTGACAACATGCAGTACAGAAGCATTAAAGGAACTGCTTCCTGGAATTTTTACGCTTGTGTGCTGGATATCCCGGCAGAGGCGGATTGTATCAACATTGGTATTCTCCTATCGGGATCAGGAAAGATTTGGCTAGATGACTGCACATTTGAAGAAGTAGGCCTGGACGTTCCCGTCACTGATTCCCGTGCACGGACAGAAGAATTTCCGACGGAACCACAGAATCTGAAGTTTGAAGCCTAAAGTCTTCTTATCGGACGGAAAGTTTTGAGGAGTGATCTATTCTTTGTGTTAATTATGAAAATCATTAAGGCGGCCATCAATTTTTGACGGATTTGTTATCTGGAAATCTGCATTGAAAGTGGAATCACTCCACATGATGATCTTGATTTCTACTCAGACGCCAATTTTAATCGCCACAATTAATGCAGATAGTGCCTCGGAATAAAAAACAGGATACCCTTCGGAGTATCGAAGTAAGGTATCCTGTTTAAGATTCGTTAATTGAACTCGTATACTTAGAATACTTTCGTTGTCCAATCTTCGCAATTCCAGATATCGGTTACGATGTCCTGATAAAAATCGGGTTCGTGAGAAATCATAAGAATGCTTCCTTTGTATGCTTTTAGAGCGCGTTTCAGTTCATCTTTGGCATCGATATCCAAGTGGTTCGTCGGCTCATCTAATACAAGAATATTAGTTTCGCTATTAATCAGCTTACATAGACGAACTTTAGCTTTTTCCCCACCACTTAGTACAGCAATCTTACTCTCAATATGCTTCGTGGTTAATCCGCATTTAGCTAGAGCAGCACGTACTTCGAATTGTGACAGAGACGGGAATGTATCCCAGATTTCCTCAATACAAGTCTTGTAATTGCCTTCCTTCATCTCTTGCTCAAAATAGCCAATCTCCTGATGGTATCCACGTTCTACCGAACCGGACAAAGCAGAGATTTCACCTAAAATGCTGCGCAGCAAAGTTGTTTTACCAATTCCGTTTGCCCCAACCAACGCGATCTTCTGTCCACGTTCCATCAACAAATTAAGCGGTCTGGACAATGGAGAGTCGTAGCCGATAACCAATTCTTTTGCTTCGAAAATCATCTTGCCGGCAGTTTTACCTTCTTTAAAGTTAAACTGTGGTTTCGGTTTCTCCTTGGCAATCTCGATGATCTCCATCTTGTCGAGCTTCTTCTGTCTGGACATCGCCATGTTACGGGTAGCCACGCTGGCTTTGTTACGAGCTACGAAATCCTTCAGCTCTGCTATTTCTTGCTTCTGGCGATTATAAGCAGATTCAAGCTGTTGTTTTCTCATTTCGTAGACTTGTTGGAATTGCTCATAATCACCCACATAACGGGTCAGCTTTTGATTTTCCATATGGTAGATCAGGTTGATAACACTATTCAAGAATGGCATATCATGTGAGATCAGAATAAAAGCATTATCATACTCTTGAAGGTAACGTCTCAGCCATTCAATATGCTGCTCATCCAAATAGTTAGTAGGCTCATCGAGGAGCAAAATATCTGGTTTTTCAAGCAATAGCTTAGCAAGCAAGATTTTTGTGCGTTGACCACCACTAAGATCGGCTACATCGCGATCCAATCCAATGTCAGTGATCCCTAGTCCACGCGCGGTTTCTTGTACTTTCGCATCGATCATGTAAAAGTCTTGATTTGTAAGTGTATCTTGGATGGTACCTACTTCTTCAAGCAGCTTTTCCAGCTCTTCAGGTGAAACGTCACCCATTCTGCCATACATATCGTTCATCTCTTGCTCAAGATCGAACAGGTACTGGAAAGCACTTCTGAGTACATCTTGAATCGTCATTCCTTTGGTTAACACTGCATGCTGATCGAGGTAGCCAACACGCACCCGCTTGGACCATTCGACTTTACCTTCATCAGGTTGCAGTTTGCCTGTAACAATATTCATAAAAGTGGATTTCCCTTCGCCGTTAGCGCCGAATAATCCGATATGCTCGCCTTTTAGGAGACGGAATGAAACATCCTTAAAGATCGCACGATCTCCAAAGCCATGACTTAATCCTTCAACATTTAATATGCTCATTTATGGACACCTTTTTCTTATTTTTCTCGCTATATTATAAGCAGGATTAGCTAAAAACTCAATGGAGAAGCAAAAAAATATCATTTTATGGGCTAATCCGCGAGCAATTTTAGTTTTGTGGACCGTCACTTGCCGAGAATGGGATTACGCTGGCGATTGCTCGTCATCTTTTATATGATAGTATGCATAGATACACATTGGAGTTGACTTGAGAACTAAGGAGAATTAGAAATGAATAAACTTGTATTTTTTCTTGGTCCAGCTGGTGTAGGCAAAACAACGTTAGCTAAAGCGATTGCTTCGCGGCGCAAAATACCTTTTTTCGATATGGATATTCTACTACGACCTGCTGCTGACGCGATAATGACTTTACACGGACTGGATCCGGCAGATAGAGACTCAGCTGAGTACAAAAGGTTATGCCGCGATTTAGGTTATCGAATCACTATGGATGCTGCGCTGGATAATATAGGCTTGGACGTCGATGCTTTTGTAGTTGGTCCCTTTACCAAAGAGGCAGCCAATCCTGACTGGATCAGCCATGAGTTAGCTCGGATCGGGCGTTCCCTTCATGATGTTGAGGTCAAGGTTGTCTTGGTAGGGTTAGCCAACGAGGAATTGTACCGGGAACGAATTCAAAACAGACAATCACCACTAGATGAATGGAAGTTCCAGCATTGGAATGAATTCCGCACTTCTCTTGGCAACCGTACGGTAGAATGGCCGCTCCCGGCTGAAAATATTGCGTTGATCGACAATTCTAACCCGGATATTAATGCTACTGTTGCGGCAGTAGAACAATTTATATACGGCTAAACTTTCGGACCCAGATGACGTTATTTCCACTTTTATCACCTTTTGTGCAGAGTTTCGGACCCCAGTGCAGCTATTCGTTAGAAAAGTGCGCGTGGGGCGTGTTTTTCGCGCCAATAGCGACGATGCGGTCCGATAGAATTGCAAAAGTGCGATGATGCTGCGCTTAGGGTCAGCAGAGTCCGTTAGCTGCTGCGTCACCCGTAAAATAACGAGAGCAAACGATGTTTGAGGTTTGGACAAAGAGCCTTGCCTAAACTTTCGGTCTCAGATGACCTTATTTCCACATTTATCCCCTTTTGTGCAGAGTTTCGGACCCCAGTGCAGCTATTTGTTAGAAAAGTTTGCTTGGGGAGTGTTTTTCGTGCCAATAGCGACGATGCGGTCCGTTAGGATTGCAAAAGTGCGATAATGCTGCGTTTAGGGTCAGCTGAGTCCGTTAGCTGCTGCGTCCCCCGTAAAATAATGACATCAAACGATGTTTGAGGCTTTGACGAAGAGTTTTGGTTAGGGTTTCGGACCCAGATGACCTTATTTCCACATTTATCACCTTTTGTGCAGAGTTTCGGACTCCAGTGCAGCTATTCGTTAGAAAAGTGCGCTTGGGGCGTGTTTTCCGTGCCAATAGAGACGATGCGGTCCGATAGAATTGCAAAAGTGCGATAATGCTGCGTTTAGGGTCAGCTGAGTCCGATAGCAGCAGCGTTCGCGTCAAATAATGAGAGCAAACGATGTTTGAGGTTTGGACAAAGAGCCTTGGTTAGACTATCGGACCCAGATGACCTTATTTCCGCTTATATCACCTTTTGTGCAGAGTTTCGGACCGCAGATGACGTTATTCCCACAATTCTTTTATTGAATATACTTCTGACTGACCAAATCATCAGCAAGCACCGCGGTTGGTATCACAAATTCAACGGAGCCCATATAACCCGGTGCGACATCGTATTTGTTAAACACAATCACAAGCTTACCTTCGGTGTTGATATAAAAGCTCTGATTCTTCGTAATGGAGGTAAACTGATCCGTTGGTACATCATCGCCATACTCAGGGATCCAGTAAACTTTCTCAGAGTCTGCTTTCATTTGAGCAATCATCTGTTCTTTAATATTTTCGCTGATGCGTTCAATGTATTGATCATCTTTAAATAGCATTGGCAATGTAATAAGGATCTGGTTCACTTTGTCTATCGTATCAAAAGTAACTTCCATTGAAGATGAACCAGCGGTTTCCTCAACATATCTGCCAATGGAGAAAATGCGCTCATTATCCGTTTTCACTTCATAACCTACGTCCAGCCCCAAATGGCCCCCACCTTGTTCCTTCAACGCTTCGATCTCCGCTTGGAACTTTTCGTATAGTGCTTTATTCTCACTTAAATATTTGCTGTTCAATCCAAGCTCCAGTTCTTTATTTTCCATATCCGTAACGGCTGGAACCTTGATATTTGCATCGTAGTTCTCTTCTTCTACAACGTATTCTTTAATAGTCAGCACTTTTATTATCCGATCTACGCCTGGAATGGAAGATAATGCACTAGCTACGGTTGTACTGGTGTTTATGGCTACTAGAAAAATAACTGCGGCCGCACCAACACTAGCCACCCACTTAGTTGTCGTGTGTTTTTTTCTATTGGCTTTAAGTGACTGCTTTATAGAACGGTTTACAATCAAATCAAGTTCTTCCGGAATGGGAATATCGGTATACTCATTATGTAATTCTTGTATTCTTTCGTCCATCTTACTTTATCTCCTTTAAGGCTTCATCATTCAGCTTCACCCGCAATAACTGAAGGGCCTGATACAGCCTTGTCTTTATTGTATTGGTGTTCTCGTTAAGAACTTCAGCCACTTCATTAATCTTCATATCCTCAAAATATCTAAGCACGATCACACTTCGGTATTTCGCCGGCAGCTCTTCCAGTGTTCTTTTCAAATCCATATCTGTATAGCTATCCTCAACAGCCGGACTATAGGTTTCTATTATCTCTGGCTCCATCGTCTGAACCTTCTTGTTTCTGCGCAAAAAGTCTAAGGAAGTATTCACGACAATCCTGTAAAACCAGCTTTTCACGGCATCGTGATCCTTTAGCAAATCCATTCGTGTCATCGCTTTATAAATAGAATCCTGCACAATGTCGAGGGCATCCTCTTTGTTTTTCACATAACTGTAAGCAAGCCGGTATACATTTTCTTTGTTTTCTTTGATACATCGCGTCAATATTTTCTCGGTTTTCCTATTCAACATGGTCGATTATCCTTCTCTGTTTGTGATCTGGTGTTGTAACAGGAGTAAGACGTTTGGTGAGTATAAAAAAGTTTGGAGATTCCAAATAAATTATTTATTTTCTTTTTCCAAAGCTTTAATTAGAATTGATGCATAATACTTGGCACCCTCACGTTTCAAATGAATACCATCTTTGTAGAAGTAGTCGTCTTTTCCTTCACTAGCTGAGTACCAGTCTACTATGGTCGTATTCCTGAATTCACTGGAAACTTTTGAAAGGGTGGAATTCACAGTCTGCTCCCACTTTCTCGGCACACGTGTATTGACCAAAATAATCTGCTCCGCATCGCTTAACGAGTTTAGTAGTTTACGTAATTGCTTGGAGTTAAAAGCTCCATTCGTTCCCAGCTCTATGATCATCCGCTCCCCTAACCGTCCTTGTGCTCTAAGCTGATCAATTACCTCCTGTGCCTGCATCATCTGTCTGCCGACCTTTCCATCGATGACAATACCAGGGAGACTTTCTACCAAAAATGGTGCTGCATCCAAAATGACAGAATCGCCAATGGCCGTAATATTCTTTCCGGTTTGATTTTTCCCGGTTACCGCTATGTTTCCTTCTGGTTCAACTTGTTGCTCTTCAGTGTCAGGTTTTTGCTTCTCAACATCAGTCGTATTTTTTTCTACAGGTGGTACCAATGAATTGTGATCTATTGGATCTTGCGCTGTTCTCTCTTGCTGTACATTCTGCTTCTCTTGCTGTACATTCTGCTTATCTGCAACTTCGATTGGAAGTGTGTCAGATTCAGCGTTGGATAAATATCCATTGCAGGCAATCGGAATAAGAATCAAAAAGATCATGGTCATAAGAAAGACTGGGCGGTAGCTGCGGCGTTGTTTCGCACTCCTATGGTTCCAAATATCTCTTAATGATCCCCGCCGGAGCGGCTCCTCCACATATTTGTATGATAAGGCTGCCAGTAGAAAACATCCTGCTAACTGAAGGATAATTCGAAGCACGCCGCTCTCATCTGGATTCCCATTAGGGCTGGTAAGAATAATTACGGGATAATGCCAAAGATATAAGCTATATGAACGTACACCTATCCATCGCAAGGGTTTACAGCCCATTTTCCGTCCAAGAGAACTGGCAGGATGAGCAAGCACGGCAATCACTACTGCAGTAATGATAGAGATGATCAAAAATCCACCCCGATATAGTGATTCATCAAACTCGTTAACCCGGTAAACTAGCACCATTAATACCAGCAGTCCCAGAGCACCAATGATATCAAACATATAACGAGATCTTTCTGTGACTGTATTTTTAAGTTTCTGACTAGGCCATGCAACAGCAAGCGCCGCTCCAATTAGAAGTGCAAATATGCGAGTATCTGTTCCATAATAGACCCTGCTTGGATCTGTGCCCGGTACATAGAACATAGCCATGGCTAAAGCTGAGACAGCAGCACAAGCCAGAATCCAGGCAATAAGTTTACCTCGACGAGGTATGATCGTTAGTCCTAATACGAGCAGCAGCGGCCATAGAATATAAAACTGTTCTTCAATAGAAAGTGACCATAAATGTCCGATCGGAGAAGGAGGTCCAAAACTTTCGAAGTACGAAACATCATGAAATATTAACCACCAGTTATTAACGTAAAATAGTGATGACATGAAATCTCCTGTCAGCCCATTTAATCTCGTGGGATCTATGATTAAGAGCCATACGGTGACAACGATCAGCATGACTATCGTCGCCGGCAGCAACCTCCGTGCTCTACGTATCCAAAAGTCCAGAAGGTCCAATCTTCGATGACGCTCCCATTGGTTAATGATTTGGTCTGTGATGAGATAACCCGAGATCACAAAAAAGATTCCCACTCCCAGCAGTCCACCCCCAGCCCATTTCAAATTCAAATGATAGGCTATGACAGCGAGTACGGAAAAAGCTCTTAGTCCATCAATACCAGGCATATAACGCTTGTTGTTATTCATTCTGTTTCAGTCCTTACCCTTAATTTGTTGTTCATAGGCAGGACGCAGGAGCAGCTCAAAAAGTTCTTTAAACTGGTTAATCTGTTATCAAAAGTAAAAAAACACCCGCGCAAGAATTACCCTGCGGGATGTTTTTAATAAATCAAACTACTTTCACAAACTTCTAAATGGTTATTTCTGAACTTCAACCTGAAGAATTTCTGATACGAATTGAACAGGTACATAGGTTTTGTTATCTTGCAGAACAGGTGCGGCACCTAAAGCTTTAGGAGTCATTCTTGCGAAGAAGTATGAATCTTTGTTAAGCGTAACACTTGTCCACTGTGCTCCTTTCATCAACTCAGCGGTTTTGGTAGACTGATTCCATTTCAATTCATAGTTTAGTTGACTGGCCACATCACGAAGCGATACCATGAGCACGCCTTTCTTATTCGTGAAAGTAGCTACTTTTTTCAAATCAAGCTTAGTTGTATCCGTTGAACTATGATTTAAGCTGAACCGAAACTCTGGTGAACCTACATAACCTGGCGCAATGCTGTATTTAGGGAATACGATTACTAAGTTACCTTTATCGATATAGAACGACTGCTCAGTTGAAGTTCCTGTGTACTCTTCTAAGAAATATTTATCTGAATCCTTTTTAATCGCTGCCAGAATGTCTGCATCGAGCTTCTCTTTGTAGTTAGCGCCCAGTAGATCCGTTAGTGCAACAGGTTCTGCCTCAGCTATATTTTTCACATTATAAGTATCGATCCGCGGCATGCTTGTTCCACCTTCAGAACCTTCAGTAGTAACAGTCAAGGAGATAACGCCTGCTGGAGAACCTGTTCCATCTGATTTCAGATCATAAGTAATGTAAAGATTATAAGGATGATATTCCATTTGATCAGCCTGTGCTTTTTTGCCCATTTCTGCGGCGTCTTCCTCCCACTGTGCCAGATCCTTTTCAGCATGAGAGAGGATAATATCGTTCAGTTCATCTTGATAATGAGTATCCAGCATTCCTGTTAGCTGTGGTACTTTTAAATCTGCAATCAGGTATTTACTTGTTGTGTTAAGTACTTTTTCTTGCACTTTTATGCCAGCAAGGGCTGGTGCCTTCGACGGTAAAGCCGCAGAAACATTAGCTGTTACTTGTGTGGAAACCATAGCATGAACCGGTAAAGAAGCTGCACTCACTCCCATAATGGCTACACATCCAACTGCACTCATTTTAAATAGATTTTTTGTTCTTTTGTTCATATCTCGTCATCCTCCATCTCTATTTATAAGTGCCTTCCGATGACACTCATTAGCTAGGACGCAGGAGGACTCTAAAAAGTTTGCTGGTTTTCTAATTTAAATATAATTTCTTCAACTTCTGTACCCCGTAACTCTACGTAAAAAGGCTGCACCTCATCATTTAGACAATACTCCAGCCGCAGTCTGAGGTTTTTCCATGTGACCATTTCCAATGCTTGTTCTATCGAAAAAAAACCAACTTCTAAGCTCTCGGAACTAGTAGCAGGTTCGCCGCCGATGGCTTTCCCTAGAAATAGGTTAGTACAAATAGATCGATCAACATTTTGAAAAACTCCGCAGAACTTATTTATCTCTATATCAATGCCCGATTCTTCTTTGGCTTCCCTGATTGCTGCTTCTATAAGGGACTCCTCCTCTTCAACCTGTCCGCCTGGCAACTCCCAGCCTCTACGTGGACCTTTTATTAATAAGATTTCTTCTTGATCATTGAATACAACTGTAGCTGCTGAAAGAATATGTTTGGGGGGATTCATATCCATTGTTACCTCGCTCTAAATTTATTCTAAGCCTTAATTTATTCTGAATACAGGTCCTTTGGGTGAGAAAGGTAAGTCATTTCCCTTGGGCAAAATATAAGCATGGTCTCTTTTAAGGGTCAGCTTGTCACAATAACCATCTGTAATAATTAGAAGTGGTCCTTTTTTCGGAAAATCCTCAGCTTGTTGAATCAAATCAATAGCTGGTTGTAAGATCGTTCCCCCTCTTCCCTTCACTTGTACCCGATCTGCGATAGCCTCGGGGGGCATGAAACCTGCATCATAAGGACAAGCATCACAAAATATAATCCGTGCAAAAGGAACATCACGAGCCTGCGCATAACTTGAAATGGCCCCTAATGCTTTGGCCAGAAGCTTTTTATCCATTGAGCCTGAGGTATCTAAAATAACTCCAAAAGTACGGCCATCATCTGCAGCGCCGCTATGAACCCACTGTGGTCGAGGGATATCAGGCGTAGAAGATTGACGTCTGCTAATTCGTGAATAAGATCTGGTCTTCTCAAGCGGTGAGAAATAATGATCAAACCAACGAGCAAGCTCTACATCCCATTTAATAGGTGGCTGGCCTAGCGCTCTAATCTCTTCAACTAGGCCTGATGGCAAAAGACCGCGGCTTTGCTCTTCATGATACATCAGTCCTTGTTGCATAGCATTTTTACAGAAATCATCTAACGTCTGTCCTTCTCTCGCATCCCAAAAACTTGATGAACCGTTATCTAAAATGTCACCAAGTCCATTCCCTCTCAAGGTCGCCAGTTTCTTATAAGTGCGGATATCTCCGACCATACGATCATAAATCGTTTCAGCAGATAAACCTTTAAGCTCAGGATCTAATAAGAGTCCAATTCGCGGATACTCCCCCACACTCATTTCTACTAGCCATAGATTTATTACGTAGTCACAAGCCACATTCCAAAGATAATGATCCCGGCCAAGACATCGCTCGTGATGCTGAAGCCCCGCATGCAGAAGCTCATGCGCCATCACGAAAATACACTCCTCGTCGTTTAGTCCGGCTGCAGGGTTCATAAATATTTTGCGCTCAATAACGTCAATGGCAGCTATGGAAATATCAAATCGCCGACATATCGCTGGATCTTCTATAATCTCAAAGCCGGCGGCAAGCGCACCTAATAAAGGATATCTGTCCATAAACCATCGTTTTGCACGTTGTGGAGCAGTTAATGAAAGTGCAGGGTCACTAATAGTATTAGCATGGCCTCCAGCAACACTTACTGCATTCGTCACAGCATTAGATAACCCATAAGCAAAATAGGCCTCCCAATCCGGTGCTTTTCCCCAGTATCTTTTGGTGGTTTCTCTAACATTCATATCCAGTTTTGAAACACCCGCAGTCCCAAAATATCTGGAGGTGTCCGGAATTCCTTTTATCATAAACTGCTCGTAAAGCTGTTGTTCATCTTTAATTGTAAGATCAATTCGCGACTCCATATCTGCGGGTACTTTTCCAAGCTTCAAGTCATTTAAAAACTTTGCTATGTACACATCACATGCAACGTTCCACGCCACTTGATTCTCTTTAATCTTTAAATGTCCAAGACCTAAATGAAGAAAACAATGTGCCAAAACGTATATCCATTCAGCAACCTCGCCACGCCTTTTAGGATGAGTGTAAATATAACCGTTATTAGTGACAATTGCCCAGCCGTCTTCAGGATAGGGACTATTTTCATTATGAATAATCGAAACTCGAACAGATAACGGCGCAAAAATAGGATGATCCGTGATTAACGAACATGCTTCATTAAAATTTTTCAAAACGGGATTATCTGGAGTTGTTTTTTTAGCCATATTTACCCCCGCTCTTTTATTGCAAGACGTGGTAAATCACGTACAATTTCAACCATTAACCAATCTGGAATATTATCACTTTGTTCCTGCTTAGCAACTACTAGCTGTGCAATTTCGAAGCTAATGACGGACAAGTCTTTAATCAGCTTTTTAACAGTGTGTGCAAATTGGCGATGTCCATCTCGTACGTTATCTTTAATCGGAGGGAGTTCTTTGATAATCTGGGCACGCAAGGATTGCGCCAGGAAATACAGGAGATCCCGATCTTCTGGAGCCGTTGGAAATGAGGATTTACCATCTATAATTTGATTAAGTTCATATTTTCCAGTTAGATTTTTATAAAAAGCCCTGAATTGTGTGGCGTGAGCAGGTGTCAGTGAACCATTCGCTAAAATCCCCACGGTATCCGCATTTATATCATCGCCAAACTCATGTAGTGCATCACTAAGCATATGCCAAGAGCGTGGCGTGGAGAAAGGCTCTTCAGTCTTTGGAGGTGCACTCCACAAATGATCGGGACGCAATTCCAGATATTCAATAACCATAGGATGAATGCTATGCTCATATGCCCAAGAGATCCAATTCTGAAACGATACATTTAACTGTATATGGAACATCCGATTGATAAGCGCGGAGGACATAGGTTTAACAATTGCACTATCTTGTGCACGGTTACCAGCTCCTATTACTATAGAGCCCTCAGGTAGGTGATAATCGCCTATGCGGCGTTCGTGGATGAGACTATAAAAAGCTTTTTGCACTTCTTGAGAACAGGCATTAAGCTCGTCCAGGAACAAACAATAAGGTTCATCCCGAGCAATCATTTTTGGAGGACAGAATTGGCTCTTACCGTTAACGATTTGCGGGACTCCAATGATGTCTTCAGGTGCTAATTGAGAACCTAATAGAGACACACAAGGAAGACCCACCTGATCAGCAAAAGCTTCTACTAGCGAAGATTTCCCAATACCAGGCGCCCCCCAGATAAAAACAGGGCGAATCACAGAAACGTTTAGAAGTACTTGCATAAGTTGAATAGGTGTTACAGGAGTTGCTAGATTCAAATAAATGCTCCTTTTTTAATGTAATGATAATAACGATAACTATACACAGTATAACAAATAATTCATTAGCTCAGGAACGAACTTCAACAACAATATTATCAACCCACTCTATTTCATTCGAAAAAACAAACCTTTTCTTGACGAGATATAAAAAAGGATGATATATTGTTTCACGCTTTAATAATTAAGTAGTTAATCATTTAGTTGTTATCTAAAATTTAACGGAATTACTTATTCCGCCCTATTTCATAACTTTAGGAGGCGTGATTTGGCTAATAATGAAGATTTTCTTCAGATTTCTACTATGTTCAAATCCTTTTTAAAAGGAATCTCTCAAGATTGGAACAAACAAGACTACCCCCTAAATATTACACAGTTCAAAACCCTCAGGACTTTATCTAAGAACGGTCCACAAAACGTATCACAGATTGCTGCAGCTCTTGGTATTACCTCAGCAGCAATTACAGGCGTAACAGACCAATTAATCGCTGAAGATTACGTAAATAAGGAACGCGCCAAGGATGATCGAAGAGTGGTACACATCACCATTACGCAGAAAGGAGAAGCAACGATTAAAGAGGTGCAGGAACGCCATCAAGAACTTATGGAATCTTACTTTAAGATACTGCCCGATGAAGATATTGAGCATTTAAGAAGAATTTTCGCAGTTATAATTTCTGATTTAGACAAAAGATAAAATTTAAAAAGTGGCGGGGAAACAATCGAATGGAACATTTATCCAGCAAACGAAAACTTAGTATTATGATAGCTATTATGGCTGCAATGCTGTTCGCAGCGATTAATCAGACAATTACAAGTACTGCTATGCCGCGTATAATCGCAATTCTTGATGGCATGGATTACTATACTTGGACTATTAACATTTATTTATTAACATCAACAATAGCAACCGTTCTTGTCGGTAAGTTATCTGATATGTTCGGACGTAAACCCTTTCTATTAGCAGGTATTCTATTATTTATGGTTGGGGCTTTTCTGACAGGAACATCTTCCGATGTTTATCAATTTATCATTTATCGTGGGATTCAAGGGGTAGGTGCAGGTATTATTCAATCCACCGCATTTACTGCCGTAGGTGACTTATTCCCTCCGCGTGAACGTGGTAAATGGATGGGGTTGATGATGGCCGTATTCGGTTTCTCCAGTGTGCTTGGACCAACGCTTGGAGGCTTTTTGATCGACAATATGGATTGGCATTGGCTGTTCTGGATCTTCCTACCGCTTGGTGTAGTGGCCTTCGTGATGATTCTTACCTTATTTCCTAAAGGCAAACGCGGAGAGTCAACCAGCATCGACTATTTAGGTTCCTTGTTAATGACAACTACCATCGTTCCTCTACTGCTTGCCTTCACCTGGGCAGGTACAGAATATGATTGGGGTTCTTCGCAAATTCTCGGCCTGTTGGCGGGAACAGTCGTTTCGGCACTTCTCTTTATTTTTGTCGAATCCAAAGCTAAAAATCCAATTCTCCCGCTTCATCTATTTAAGAATAGTGTAGTTACCATATCTAATATTATTGGTTTTATTATGAACTTCGGTATGATGGGAGCTATGATCTATCTTTCCTTCTTCGTACAAGGTGTTCTGGGGATCTCCGCGACATATGCAGGGTATGTTACTATGCCAATGTCGATCGTTATGGTTGTAGCCAGTGCCCTTACCGGTCAAAAGATGGCGAAAAAAGGGAAGTATAAACGTTACGCATTAATTGGAATACCCATTATGATTGCCGGTATGACAATTATGGTATTTATGAATAATGTACCGATGGCTGTCCTAAGTATGATTGTGTTTGGTCTTGGGTTGGGATTGGGGATGCCAGTATTCTCACTAGCTACTCAAAATGCGGTTTCACACACCGAACTGGGTGTAGTAACGGCCTCCTCACAATTATTCCGTAATTTAGGCGGTACGATCGGTATCGCAGTCATGGGTACCGTTATGTCCAATAGTCTTACTAAAAACTTGAAGGAAGCTCTGCAATCGTCATCAGCACCGGATTTCACACAGATAGATCCAAAACTTGCTGAGCAAATGCTCTCCTTCGCTAATCCACAGGCATTAATGAACAAACCATTGCTTGAACAGACTCAAGCTAGTCTGCCAGCCGATGTACAGCCTGTCTTCTTACAAATGATTGAGGGTATCCGTGATGCTTTAGGACAGACATTGTCATCCGTGTTCTTAACCGGGACCATTGTGCTTGTTGTAGCTTTCGTGCTTGTCTTCTTCCTGAAGGAGCTTCCACTTCGTACTTCTAACCAAATGCCAGTTCCTGAAGAAGCTGAACAGGACCTGTCAAACATGAAATCTTCAAAACTTGCAGTGGATAAAGCCTAACCGCAAATTATTTTGAAGCTGACTATAAAACAACAAAAACTGCAACGTACTCATGCGTAACTGAGTAAGTTGCAGTTTTTGTGTTGATCTATTATTTTACAGGTGAAAGCTCATCTTCTGTTACCCACTTATGATTTTTCACTTCATCTCCACCCGTAGTAGGTTTGTAATTAATCATATAGACTGTGGTTTTTTCTGTGGAGTTAATCTGAGCCGTTGCACCCTTCATATCCTTTATATGATCAGCTTCCATAATAACCTCTGAGCCTGGTTGATAGGATATATCATCTGCTTCTTTTATTTCTTCATGAATAATCCACTTATGATTTGTGACCGGTTGACCTCCTGTAGTAGGTCTATAGGAAACATTATATGCTGTCGTCTCATAAGCTCCCACAATTGTCGCAATGGCTCCCTTCATCCCTTCCATATGGTCAGTTTGGATCACAGCTTCACTTCCTACTTTGTAAGTAGGATTCTCCGCTACCCTCAGATCTTTTGGAACTTCACCTGAACTTGAATGTGAGTTATGTTCCATTTGTGTATCGTTAGAAGACATCTGATTGCCATAGCTATTGTCATTACTACAAGCACTTAAGCTGAAAGCAGCTGCGACGACTAGTAGAAATAATTGCTTTTTCATATAAAAGACCTCCGAAATTTTATCTGCCTATAAGTATTATTTTACCCATTTCAGAAAATCACAAACGGAACTAAGGATTTACAGTTTGTAAAACAGTAATTTATTTTCCATTAAATGAGTGTTGTCTCAATGATTAAACTATATTTATAATGTTTTCTGAAAGGAGGCTACTATAATGAAGACTAAAATATTCACTTTGTTGCTTCTTTTGGGTCTGGTGAGCATGGCTACTATAATCGGTTCTGCTAATGCAGCTCCGCTATTAACCATAGGAAGTTCTTCAGGAGATGTATGGGATCTACAATATAGATTAAAAACCCTTGATTTCTATACTGAGCCCTTAGATGGGGTATACGGATCACAAACGAAAGCAGCGGTTGCTAAATTTCAAAAGGCCTATGGCATAAGCGCTGATGGAATTTCGGGGACAAAAACTTGGAATATTTTAAAAAAACACACGCTAAATATTAATGAAATGGATATTTTGGCTAAAGTTATCTACAGTGAGTCTCGCGGTGAGCCTTATGTTGGACAAGTTGCAGTGGGTGCAGTAGTCATGAATCGTATACAATCTAGTCAATTTCCTGACAATATTAAAGAAGTTGTATTCCAAAAAGGAGCTTTCACAGCCGTGTCTGACGGCCAGTATTGGCTTACACCAAATCAGACAGCTTATTTAGCTGCTCTTGATGCTGTTCGAGGTTGGGACCCCACAAACCATTCAATCTATTATTTCAATCCCGATACAGCAACTAGTGCATGGATTTGGTCACGTCCGCAAAACTTAAAAATTGGTAAGCATATATTTGCGAGTTAATTACATCAAATAGCTAAGATCAACAAAAGCCGATCTAACTACGATAGTTAGATCGGCTTTTATTATTAAACCTATTCGGTTGTGTTAGCATCCATTTCAAGCACTAAAGCCACCAAATATTGCAGTGAATTGTACTTATAAGCTTTTGCTTTTAGGAATGAATTCTTAAACATAACTTCGAAATCCCCTTTTATGGATTCGATAATTCTGATTGGTTATTGAATGTAAAAATCATCTTTAATTCATCATCATATGACTTCCCGCATTCCTCTAAATAACTATCCCCAGTGTATTCTTTTAAAGTTTTCCTCCAAAAATGCTGTGCTCTCCTATTTGTATCCGTGGGATTCGTTTGTAGCTCCCAGTTACCCAAATGAAGCTTAAAGACTTCCTTAGCCGCATATTCAGCGAGCCCCTTACCACGGAAAGGCCGTAGAATAAAAAATTCATTCAAATAGAATTCACAAGCAGACGGAGTATATGGTGGTGTAGCAACTAATGCAAACCCTATTGGGATATCATTTTCTTTTATTAAATAAGGATACAAAATGCCAGCTTTCTCCCACCAAATGTCGAATACTTTATTCTGTTCCTGCAGTGTCTGTGTCTCGTCCTCCTCGAAAACCCCGTATAGATTAGGAATCGTCCCCCATATTTCTGATAGATCGTGTAAGTATAGTGGGTAAAGGTTGTTAATAATAAACTTCGAGGCACTGTCAGTTAAGGTGATTGTGATATTCATGTCGTTCCCTCCCTACCTTCTGTCGAATTCCTGAATATATTTATGGAGATCACTAAAATATTATGGTTACTGGAACAAGCTTAATCTCCATCATACCTCCACAAGTTCTTGTCTAATGTCACTTCTTTTTTAGTATAATTACGACCTCGCTCTAGTTATATGCCATATTCGATTAGAATTAATTTTTATATAATGTCACCATTTATATTTGATAATTAAGTTAACCGTACCTACTGTACTTCTATATACTCGTCTTAACTTTTGCGGATATAGTACAAACCTCACGCATATTATAATTGTATGAAAATGGGGGGTGTATTCAGATATGCCGGATCCTTTTGTTTCGAGACCTCTAGATGAAATAAGATTCTGGTCACGAATCATCAAAGAACACTCTTTTTTTCTTAAACCTTGGGTTTCGTTGTGAAGACACGCAACTAGGGCAGATTATGAAGAAAAGATGAAAACGCCACAAGAAGTAATAGATTTCACAACCTATTCTAATCAAATAGCAGCGATTTTTAAATTTGATGAAATTGCCTCTGAGGCATATGTAAAGAACAGAATAGATACAGGTAACAATAGAAAACAACGCTATACAGCGTTCAATAATGTAATCATTCCTAATTACACTAAGTTGGTAATAGAGGCGAAAAAAATTAAAGCACCCAATACAGAATTGCAGGCGTTACATGAAATCTATTTAAAAGCGATTAAGTTGCAATTAGAAGCAATGACAATGATGAAAGAAGCACTATACAAAACAAAAGTTTCGAGTACAGCTATTAATGCGGCAAATAAAAAGATGGATGAAGGCGTGAAGTATGAAGGACAGTTCGTAGATGGGATCAATAAATATCGGAAAAAGTATGGTATTTAAGATTAAATTATTATTAAATTCCAAAAACCACGTCAGAGTTTCCTCTAACGTGGTTTTTTTGGATGCTATTTTTTTGAATAAACAATTTTCTTAATACTATCCCTAGATAGGCAATATTCATCTGAAAGCTGGTCAACCGTTGCACCCACAGCAAACCTTAGACAGATTTCGATGTTTCTAGATCTTAAGTATTTTCTGCTCCCTGACTTTTCGCCCCATTTTACATGTGATTCTTCAGGCTTAGGGATATAAACCATACCCCCGTTGATATATTTCTGAATTTCCTCTAATAATTCTTTTGGGAAAATCGTATCTGCATTTACATATTTCATAATCGCTCTGCTCCTTAAACTTTTTATGAGTTTGAAGGTAGCAAAGTCTATTCTTTAAACAACCCATGCACACTGCACTAGCGGTAAAATCAATTTTTCGCTCTATACAAACAACCGCCGTTGTTTATAAGTCTAGACTTTGCATAGAGCTGATCGCTAATCTTCTCACGATTGTACACCCTCCTTTTTAATGTGTAATTACTTGTTTCAGAATACGCTCAGCTGTCTTTTCTCCATTCGCAATACAATCTGGAATGCCTACACCATAATAGGAGCATCCAGCAAGGATAACATTAGGATACCTGTCTGTCATCTTCTTCTCTAAGGATACTACAATTTGATGATGAAGTTTATGGTAATTTGGCATTACATCATGCCATTTGGTCACATCGTAGGTAGCTGGCTGTCCTGTTATCCCGAGACTGGTCTGTATATCTTTCAAAGCCACCTTCAATAGTTCCTCTTCAGATAGCTTGATCAACGAATCATAATGAGGGTTTGAGCTTTTATAAAAGAGTCTGACAAGCAGACGCTGTTGTCCTGACGTATGCTCCCACTTACGACTTGTCCACGTACACGCATTACATAGAACATCATCGCTGTTGGCAGTGATGAACCCTGTGCCATTCGCAGGCAGCTGACTGTCGGGGATATCAAATCCTAAATATACACTAATCATAGAACTATTATATAACTGATTGAAATCTTCATTTAGTTCTTCGTCTTGAAGTAGCGCTTGTGCAGTAGAATGCATCGTTCCAAGTACGACAACATCGGAGTCTATGATTCGTCCATCTGCCAAAGTTACCTGGTACTGCTCTCCACGCTTCTCAATTCTTTCGGCACGAATCCCTTTGATGATCTCCAAATTAGAAAGATGTTCTTCCATAGAGTCGATCAAGGCAGATACACCTCCCTTGAATGACATGAACTTCTTATCACCATTCCCTTGAAATTTGGCTTTATTTGCGGATAAGCCTTGAATAATACTGCCGTATTCATTCTTATAATCAATCAAATAAGGCAGCGTCGAGGCAATTGTAAGTTCGCTTAGCTTCCCGGAATATACACCTGAAAGAACCGGTGAAATTTGCTTCTCGACAAGTTCTTTACCAAAGAAAGCTTCTAGAAAATCACCCACGGAATCGTTTTTCGTAAACTTATTATTGGGAGTGTAGAAATCTTTGAGTGCTTCAACCTTTCCTTCAGCTGAGATCAGTTCTGTTGTAGCAAGCGACTCCATACTGAGCGGAATGCCAAAGACTGCATCTTTAGGAATTTGCTTCAGTTTACCTTCTGTATAAATAAAGGATATTCCTGTCGCGTTATATACAACCTCATTTTGTATACCCAACTCTTCAATCAGAGGTGCAACATTCGTTTTACGGGTGACAATAGAATCTGCCCCAGACTCCATAATGAAGTCTTCTTGTTTTAGTGTTCTGATTTTGCCGCCCAGTCTATCGCTGGCTTCAACCAAAACGATTTTTACATCTAGCTTGTTATGCTCTATAGATTTCTGTAAATAGTAAGCGGTAGACAATCCAGTAATTCCCCCGCCAATCACGACAACTGTTCTCAATTCGTTGACACCTACCTCGTGGTTATAATCTGTATCAATTCAATTGTGTACATTATATCATAGGAATTTATAAGAATTTACATACCAACGTGTCAGATATGACACAAAAAAGCCGCGTTAAACGCGGCAATGATGGGGTAATAGTTATATATTTTCCTGTTTCAATGCATCGATAATGTTCTCTTTTTTCACTTTTGAGCTTGAATATAACATGGCTGCGCTAACGATGATAAACACTGCCAATATGACACACAAGATACTCATCCACGGAAGTGTGAATCCATAAGAGAAGCTGCTCATCATTGATCTATAGATCAAGTACATAATAACTATACTAATCGGAAGCCCATATAGTAGTGACTTTATTCCATAAAAAACACTTTCGTAATTAATCATTTTATTAAAACCATTTGGCGTCATGCCCACAGACTTCAGCATCGCAAACTCTCTTTTACGAAGAGATATGCTAGTTGATATCGTATTAAAAATATTCGCAATTGATATTAAAGTAATCAAAGCAATAAAACCATAGGTGAAAATAGACATTAACATGATCATCTGCTCACTATTTTGTCTATTTTGATACACATTTTGAACATAGATATTCCGCTCTTTCATTTCCTCTATGGCTTGTTGTGTCGCTAATGGGTTTGTGCTGTTCAAGTTAAGCCGGCTTTGAATATCTTTGCTCATTGCATCATTTGTTAGTCTATCGAAGACTTGTTCAGAGACGATGATGTTTATTCCACCAACCATTGCTGAATGTACTCCCATTGGACGTTTATCAGTTAGAGCGACAATTTTTACTGGTGATAAATCCGTCTCTTTTTTGGTATCCCAATCCGTATAAATAAGCTCAAGCTTTTGGCCGACTTCAGAGTGAAAAGCTTTGGTCTCAACAATTTTTTTAGCTTTCTCATCCTCAAAGGTAACCGTATCATTCACAATAGCAGTCATCTGATCAAGCTTCGTTAGTTGTTCATAATTTATACCGACCGTTTCTGCATAGGTTTTCAAACTCTGTTCATTTAGTGCATAGATCTGAATATAGTAAGGATATTTCCCGTTCTTTAGAACACTCTTATCCGCCTGCACAATCTCTTGCAATTCTTTTGCCATATTTTTCTCATCAATCCATGAACTCACACTGAGTTCCTTAGTCACATTATATTCCGTTATATTAGGTAATTTGGATATCGAGTTCGTCAACCGGTCCACTTTTTGAGCGTCCTCAGTCCCCATATATACTTGGATATCATAGTTCAAACCATCCTGTGAGAGTTCTACCGATCTTCTCATATTAGAAGTGAACGCTGATACAGATAAAAATAAAACAATACTAATGACAAGTGAGAACACGGTTGCTTGGTACCTGCGTTTATTTCTTTTTAAATTCTTCAAACCAATTTCTGCTTCAATACCAAACAATCTGCGCACGAACTTGGATGTTTTCACCGCTTTACCTGAGAGCTTAACATCGGTTGTTTGTCTGATCGCATCAATTGCCGAGATCTTTGAAGCCTTTCTGGCTGGAAGATAGGTGGATATAAAAATTGTCAGTATTGAAACTAAACAAGCGGTTAGTAGAGACAGAGGTGTAACAATCAACGTTAATCTCTCAGTTATCCCTAATACATCTTTAATCATCGAATTGATAAACATAAAAGTGATCCCGATGCCTGCTATACCGCAAATGATCCCAATTGGAATACTAATTAAACCGATAATCATTCCTTCAAAAAACACTGAATTCTGCTTTTGCCACTTTGTAGCCCCTACACTGGAGAGCATCCCTAAATGACGTGCACGCTCCGAGACAGAGATTGCAAAAGCATTATAGATTAAAGAAACGGAACCAATGATAATCACAACCATAATAATTACTGACAATAAAAGAAGTGTGTTACGTAAGCCATCGTTATTCGTCACACCATAATAGCGGAGCAGACTATTATTATAAGAGATCGACTCGATCTTATTTTCTTTTGCCAATTCCTCTGCATGCTTGTATATGGAGCTGTCCACCTTTTTTAATACAACCGTCGCTGTGGTTTTTTCAGCTGCTCCAATCATGCTTTCATCCACATAACTTATGGCAGTATAACCCGGAGACCATGTTGGTTCCCAAGTAGGACGTTTTATCACTCCCACAATCGTATAGTTCATTGATTTTTTATGAATAATCTTTTCAAGCAGGGTATCCTCTTCAGTCCGTAATCGTTCATTCTGAGATAGGGGTTGCCCACTATTTTCATCATCGCTAGTGACACGTTCACCCACATCAAGCGTTAAAGTTTCACCAATCTTGTAAGAGACTTTTGCATTCTTTGCAATCTCCTCAGAAATGACTACTTCGTGGTTTGTCTTCGGGAGTCTACCTTCCAGCAGTTCAATCGGAAATTGTTTAAAACCAGCTGCATTATATTCCTTGATATACCAATAGGGTTTATTCTCATTCTTCCCACCCTCTAAAGGGGCGTAGCCACGATCGTTGGAGATCACTAGGGCTTTTGTCGCATCATCTGTTTCTATCGCTTTGAGTTGAGCTTTAGTAACATTTCTATATTGGACATGCCATTCTCCATTTGTAGAGATACTTTGCTTCTTCATTAATTCCATAAAAGAAAAACCTAACGTCGCCACAGCCGTTACCATAGCTACTGAAATGATAACTCCAATGATAGTTACCAATGTTCTTCGCTTATTCTGTTTCAAATGTCTTATAGTTAATTTGTTTACAATATTCACGGACGAATCACCTCATCTTTAGCGATCCTTCCATCTTCAATAGTAATAACCCGATCTGCTTGCAAGGCAATACGTTCATCGTGAGTAATCACAATCAGTGTTTGATTATACGTTTTATTAAACATTTTTAATAATTCAATAATTTCACTGCTATTCTTGCTGTCTAGATTACCAGTTGGCTCATCTGCCAGCATAATTGCAGGGTTACTAATTAATGCTCTGCCTATGGATACCCGCTGCTGCTGTCCGCCTGATAGCTGATTCGGCAGATGGTTTAAACGATTTTCCAAATTTAACGCCTTCACGGTATCTGCAAATTGCTTCTTATCCACTTTATGCTGATCGAGCAGCAACGGAAGTGTGATATTCTCTTCAACCGTCAGCACCGGTATGAGATTATAGAACTGATAAATAAGACCAATTTGTCTGCGTCTAAAGATCGCCAGCTGTGTTTCATTCAAATCATAAATATCCGTGTTATCTACAAATACTTTACCACTTGTCGGTCTATCCACCCCACCTAATAAATGCAGAATAGTTGATTTTCCTGAGCCGGATGGTCCAATAATCGCTACGAATTCACCTTTTTTAATTGAAAAAGATACGTCATCCAGAGCCTTTACTGCGGTCTCGCCTTTACCATATGTTTTAGACAGATGTTCAATCTTTAAAATATCCATTGTTAGACCCCCATTTGTTGATGAGATCAGTATATCTGTCTACAATGACTCTTCAGTGACTCTTAAGTGACATTCTAGTCACTAAGCCATAAGTGTTAAATCACTTGCTTGTAAAATTTGATCCGAAATTGTGTACCCTTTCCTACTTCACTCACCACATCAATCGTGCCGTTTTGTTCAGTGATAATACTTTGCGCCAAGGCAAGTCCAATTCCAACGCTGTCTTCGTTTGCATTTGTACCCTTGTAGAATCGTTTGAAAATATAGGGGATCTCTGCTTTAGGAATTCCTTTTCCATTATCAGTAATGACAATTTCCGTGAACAGCGTGTTTTCTGCAAAAGAAATCGTAATCTCTCCCCCAGCAGGTGTATGCTCTACACAGTTTTTCAGAATATTAATCATCGCCTCAGTTGTCCAATTGTAATCGCCTATGAATGAGGTGGCGTCTTCACCTTCGATTTGAATCCGTTGCTCCTTAATATCCATTGGAATCAGTATGGGCTCCATAGATTTCTGAACAAGCTTCTTTACTTTTATGGAATCTTTTTTAAATTGAATGGTTCCGGCATCGATCTTTGAGAACTTTAATAATGAAGAAACCAGCCAGCCAATCCGATCGAGCTGAAGGCTGATTTTCCGCGTAAATTCTATTCTTTTCTCAACGTCCAGATCAGGATCACTTAATAAATCTGCCATCACGGTCATGGAGGTAAGTGGTGTTTTGAGCTGATGGGAAATGTCGGAGATCGCATTGGTAAGCTTTATTTTATCCTCTTGCAAAAGCAAACGCTGCTCCGATAACATCAACGTCACCTTATAAATATCATTTTTCAGGATACTAAGCTCGCCTTCCTGATTATCACGAACATCGAGCGAATAATTACCGCTGCTAATTTGACGTAGATACCCTGAAAGCTTCTCAATTTCGCGGTATCTCCAGCGGGTAAATAATAAACAACAACCTATAAGCAGAACTGAAGTTACCGCCGTGATCCCCATCGCTGCTGATGAAATAAATGCCGTTCCTATAATCGCCAGAAGGCTGATCGTAGTCATCGTTAGTAATAACCATCTAAATTCTCTGTTTCGTAACATCTAATCACCAACCTTATACCCTAAACCGCGTACTGTTTTGATCAGTGTGGGTTCTTGCGGGTTATCCTCTAACTTTTCCCTTAAGCGTTTAATATACACAGATAATGTATTATCATTTACAAATTCTCCGGCGACATCCCAAATCCGCTCTAACAGCTGATTTCTGGAAAGGACTTGTCCCACATGATTAGCAAATATCAGAAGCAGACGATATTCTAATGCTGTTAGCAGAACTTCATCGCCGTTCTTATAAACTTTTCCTTCAAGCGTATTAATCCGTATATTCTCTAGTTCAAAATTAGATGGAGTTTGAGCCTGCTTGTTATATCTCCTTAACACCGATTTAATGCGTGATAACAGCTCGCGAATCCGAAATGGCTTAGTTATGTAATCGTCTGCTCCCATATCAAGTCCCATCACTACATTAACTTCGTCATCAATCGCAGTTAAAAAGATGACCGGAATATCGCTCCGCTCCTTCACGATCTTACACAGATCATATCCGCTGCCATCCGGTAGAGAGAGATCAAAAATGCAAAGTGTTACTTCAGATAACCGCTCCGCCAACACCCTCCTAGCAGAGGTTGCATCATAACATAAAATAGTTTCAAAATGATCCTGCTGCAAGGAATATTCAAGTCCTGAAGCAATCGTTCTATCGTCCTCTACGAGCAATATTCTCATCAATGTTCATCCTAACCTAATAATTTGCGAAACCGTCATATTGAAAAAGCACTACACTTATATTGATGAATTTGCTGAAATCCTAAACGGAGCGCTAGCTTTCGGGAAGCTTCATTATCTAATGAACAGTCCCAGTAAGGTGTAAAACCATTTGTAAGTATATCCTCCGCTACTAAGGCCGCTAAATGAGTCCCCACTCCTCTATTCTGATACTTGGAGAGAGTTTCAATTCCGATAGCATGTGTATCCTCCGTAACGAAACTAGAATAACATACACCCATAATCTCAGTTCCCTCAACAGCAGCATATCCATAGCCTTTTGCCCTAAAGTCTTCTTTCGATGACCAGAATAAATCAATATTATCATGTACAAATTCTATATTCTTTAGATCTAAGTCCTCCCAGTCCAGCATTTTAAGATTTATAATTCTAATCGCATTATTAAGGGACTCAACGGGCTTGTGGAATAACTTGAACACCATTTGTTCAAAAGGATATAGCTTCCTAGAAGGAAACATCAATGCCAGATTCCATTCATTGTGTTGACCTGAGACTTCAAAATACTCCAGCCCAAGCTTTTTCATCCTCGGTGCAATATGACTGGATATATAACTATCTAAGCTCTTAATAAATAACTCATTGGTGTGATCGCCTATAATATAAAATCCTTGCATCCCCTTACTCCATACCAACGCGCTTTTTGGTGTTACAAGTTGATCTACAAAAATCCAGCCCGGATTATTTCCCTCGATAATGGAGAGAATTTCAGGATGAATAGGAGCACCTGTAAGTAACGGTTTCACTTCATTAAAATCCTGTTGAGATAATTCATGCATATGAACACTCCTCGCCAACAATTTATCTAAATCACTGATCAATACTTAAAAAGATTAAATCCCCTTTGTATATTCTATAAGATAATTCAGCAAATTGCTTATTATAAAATCCGATCCGGGTATCCTAAATAAAAAAGAATTGGACCCAATGCTTGACGCACAGGCCCAATCCTTTATTTGGAGTATCCTTAATGATCGAAATCAGCTTGCATTATTGACCTATCATACCACCGTCGACTGTATATAGAGAACCCGTTACGAATGAAGCCTCATCCGACAGAAGGAAGTTCATCACAGCGGCAACCTCTTGCGGTTCTCCGTAGCGTCCCATAGGTGTTGCAGCTTCGTTAGCTGTCTTGTATTCTTCTGCGCTTCCAAAATTATTTTCAATTTTACGCATCATTTGTGTATTGATCGTTCCTGGGAGTACCGCATTTACACGAATACCAAGGGGTGCAAGCTCATTTGCAGCTACGCGAGTCAGACCAATTACAGCATGCTTAGACATAATGTAAGGGGCCATACCTGGTGCACCCATGAGTCCTGCCAGAGAAGAAGTGTTCAGAATAGCGCCTGATTTTTGTTTTTTCATCACAGGAATTACATAATGTAGTCCAAGAAATACACCACGTACATTGACGTTATATACAAGATCAAGTGCTTTAACGTTAAGCTCTTCGATTTGACCTGCCGGACCTTCAATTCCGGCATTGTTTGCAAAATAATCAATGGTTCCAAATTTTTCTACCGCTCTATTAACATAATTCTGAACGTCTTCTTCATTAGAGACATCCGCAGCTACAGCTAAAGAGTTAGATTCATTTAAGCCTAAATCTTGGATGACATTTTTTATCGCTTCTTCATTCAGATCGACAAGTACAAGATTCAGTTTACGATCAGACAATCGACGGGCAAGCTCTTTACCGATTCCACCTGCAGCTCCAGTAATTACAGCAGTTTTTACATATGATTCACTCATTGTATGTTCGCATCCTTTGTTATGAATTGGCTATATATTATAGTCTTAGGAGATGGGATAACCTATCTCTATTACTAGAGTACACCCCATTAGTTAACCTGTTCAATAATCAGAATTTTAAGTAATGTCGCCTAACCAACATACTTGCTCTACGTGTTTACTTATGTCTAAATCTTGAACATTAGCTGATCTTTTGTTACTTTTAAAATAAGAACTATAAATGAACGATAAAAAGATCATAGCTGGAGGTAGTTTTTTTGATACAGGAAGAACATGAAGACAGAAGAACCAGAAGAACACGCCAAGCTCTGAAATCTGCATTCGTTGAGCTAATATTGGAAAATAGTTATGATTCAGTTACAATATTGGACGTGACTAATCGAGCGGATTACAATCGAGGGACTTTTTATAAACATTTTGAGAGTAAAGAGGCTTTGCTTAAGGAAATACATGATGAATTTCTACAGGGTATAGGTGAGGCGCTATTAGACCCTTATGAGGGATTGGAACGTATTGAGGCAACGGAGGTCTTCCCTTCCATTCTGCAGCTGTTCGAATATATTGAGGGGCATAAAGCGGAGTTTTTAGCCTTATCCGCAGTGGAACGAGGGAAAATGACTGTTGAACTGTTCGACCGTTTACGGGAATCCATGCGTGAGGATATGCGAATTGAGATAGAAGCTGATGCTGCTCCTGTGGATTATGAAATTATGTTGAGTTACCAAATGTCTGCTACAGTAGGTGTCATTATGCACTGGGCTGAAGTCAATTTCAAATATTCGGCGAGCTATATGGCAGAACAGTTAATTACACTGGTGAACAGCAAAATAGACCATATAGCTTTTATGAAAAAATCTAATGGGTAAGAAATGAATTGCAAGTGCCATATATAGGAACGAAATTTAAAAAACCAGCGCATTGAGAGATGAGCTCAAATGCTCTGGTTTTTAGTGTAGCAGTGCTCTACTCAGCGAATATCTTTTACTCGAATATTGCTTCCTAACAGGCCCGAATCACTACTTAATCTGAATGACGGGTAACTCTCATCTGCTTCAAGTCGCATCTGTTCATCAAATAAAGATTCCTGTTGACGGTCCACAAAAAAAGTAAAGGGCTCTTTCTGAACTTCAATATCTGTAGCATGGGGTTCACTAATAATCTGAATTACGATCACGCCATTACAACCACAGCCCTCTGTATCGAAGAACAATTTAAAATAACCTGGTCGTTCACCAAGGTTTTCATTTAACTTTTCTGTAGTTAGAGAGTTCAATTGTATGAACATTGGATGATCTGCTCCTTATTTATAATTGAGTTACTACTTTCCCAAAGTATAGATTGATTTGCTTTCACCCTCGTGTGACTGCCATCACTTCTTTTTTGACAAACATGAGTCTGAGGATAATTAAGCCGACTTTTGAGTCTCCCGGGCACCCCCTAGCTTAAATACTAGAATACCGCCAACAATCACGAGTACTCCGACCAACTGCTTCCAGGTGAAAGGAACCTTTTCAAGCCCTAACCAGCCGAGGGAATCCCACAATAAAGCAAACCCAAGCTGAGAGATTAATACGATCGAGATCGCATAGGTTGGCCCAAGACGTTTGGTGCCTTGCACGAGACAGATTACTACACCCACCCCGATCAATCCGCTGATCCAGTACCAAGGCTCCATATTTCGCAAAGTAAATATTCGGCCGCCTTCAAAGATAAGACTCATAATAAAGGACGCCAGAAAACCCAACCCTAATACTAACGTCGTTGTGGCCCAAGATCCAACCTTTTGATTAACCTTCGTATTAAAAATATTTTGTAAACTAACGAATGAACCCGCGACAAGCGCTAATATTAACCCTAAAATCATAACGTAACTCCTCCAGTTGTTGATTGTATTCTCAGAATTTCAAAATCACTACTCCAGCAATCATCAACCCTATTCCAATAAACTGTGGGAGTCTCATTTGTCGTTTTTCCATCCCAAACCAGCCTTTAATATCAATTAAGAAGGTCAAGCATAGCTGTGCAATGAGCAATGTCGATATAGTAAAAGTAACGCCAATCTGTTGAATGGCAGTGACTTCACTGAAAATAACGACTGCGGCAAAAGATCCGCCAATTAGATATAATGGTTTTACTTCTTTTAATCCTTGCCATTTCCCATCTCTAACAAATAAGAGGATTAGTAACGACATGATAAATCCTGTTAACTGTGTAATTGTCGCAGCTTGCCAAGTCCCAATATCTTGACTAATTCGAGCATTAGATACTCCTTGCAGAGTGATACAAGCCCCCGCTAAAAACGCAAATATAATTCCTCTCATTTCTCTCTCTCCTCAACTTCGATCTCTTACATATTAAAAAGCAATTCAGGCCTTTAAAAAAGGACATCTGTCCTAAACCAAAATAAACGATGTTGTTGCCCCTATAAGCCTTTCGTATATTTTCAAAAAAAAGACCGCCTCAAGCCATCTCTTAGGCTTAAAACGGGCTTTCAGAACTTTAAATTGTGGATTAGGAAAGTAATTTATGCTCATGCAATTGATCGAAAATGATCTGTGTAACGACTGAAACACGATTTCGATCCTTATAAGATAACCAGGATAACTCTTCAATTTCCGACGCAGGACTAAGTGTACCTTCAAAATCCGCGATATAACATGTCATTTTAACTATGACGCCTTCAGCTTTACCGTGAGCTTCCGCTTCAAAGGTTCCAAAATAGGAGATGGTTTCTGGTTTAATACGAACAGAGATCTCTTCCTCGATTTCGCGCACGAGCGTCTCCTCGTCTGTTTCTCCAGCTTCTCTTTTTCCTCCAGGCAAATAATAGGTATCTTTCCCTTTGGAACGCGCACACAAAACTTGTCCATTCTGAATATGAATCCATGCAATTTTATCAATGATTGTAGTCATACAGTTCTCCCCATATTTTTTTCTAATAATTATATCATACAGCCAAGACCATCTATTTATACAACGTCTATATTTGATTTTTGTATGTGCAGCTTAGCTTTGGCCTGAGGTACATGATGAAGCAAATAGTACGCAGCAAGAGAGAGAAGTGTTACTCCCCCCGCAACCTCATACATCATTCGGTAATCCGTATAAGAAGCAATTAAACCCATGAAATACGAGCCCGCTCCATAACCCAAATCAAATAACAAGAAAAAGGTCCCATTCGCACTACCTCTACGATCTTTAGCCGCTAATTTAAGCGCAAGAGTCTGGAAACATGGCATAAGTGCACCATATCCAATTCCCATAATGACACCAGACATCATTAACATCAAACCAGACCGAGCTTGACTTAAACTAAGCAATCCAACGGCGAAGATTAGAATTCCGGGATAGATGAGAATATGCTCATTATATTTATCGAATACTTTACCTATAACCGGGCGAAACAATACAATCATAATTGCAAAAGCCACAAAAAAATAACCAGTAAGCTGTGATTGATGAATTTCTTTCGTAAAAGAAGCTATAAATCCAGACAAGGAGCTGTAGGAAAAAGCAAGCGTAAATCCGACAAGTGATATCGGCAAGGCTTTCGGCTCGATTACGTCTCTCCAGCGAAGCCCTTTTCGCGTCTTAGCAGGTTTCTTAACAGCTTCAATAACGTTAGCCTTATCTTCTTTTGGCATCCGAACACCTAACGTGAATAACAGCGAGAGAGCGGCAATCACACACACGCCTAACAGTAGTACATTAATATTCTCATCTTTCCAGAGAAAAAGACCCAATGCGGGTCCAATGACCATAGCAATGCTCATAAACATGCTAAAATAACCGATGCCTTCTCCTTGACGTGAATAAGGGATTAGCGTCGAGGCTATTGTACTTGTAGCTGTCGAGGCAACAGCATAACTCATTCCGTGTAGGAAACGAATTACCAGGAATAATACAATTCCATTAGATCCGAAGTAACCAATACAGGCGATTAGAAATATGGTTAGCCCAATAACCGCCATTTTCTTTTTGCCGAATTTATCGACCCATTGTCCCGAAAAAGGACGGATCAAAACTCCCCCTATTACATAGATAGTAATCGCTAACCCCATTTGCTGCTGATTCCCGTGTAAGCTTTCCTTTACGTATAACGGGAATGCAGTTGCCAGAATGTAAAAGGTCAGGAACATAAAAAAACTACTTAAGCAAACAACAATAAAATTCCGGGTCCATATTTTCTCTCTAATCACAACAGACTCTCTCCATCCTACCTATAACTTTTTATATGTTACAATAGTATAGGACTGAAAATTAATTAAGTAAAATACATATTATATGATCGATAGATCACATTAGAGTTATAAGTAAAGTGAGGTTTTTGTTATGGAATTCCTTCAGCTTCAATATTTTCAGGCAGTTGCACGCCATGAACACATGACTAAGGCCGCAAAAGAATTAAATGTATCTCAGCCCTCCCTTAGTAATTCCATACAGCGTTTAGAGAAAAACTTAGGTGTTCCCTTATTCGAGCGACAAGGCAGAAATATAAAATTGAACGAATTCGGAAAAACCTATCTGCAACGTGTCGAGCAAGCTTTTATGGAACTTGAAGAAGGACAGCGTGAGCTCACAGATATGGCTGGACTTGAACATGGTGTAATTTCCATTGCGGCCACACTCCCGTATGTATTGCCCACTTTACTAAAAGAATTTCTTACCCTTCATCCGCATGTACGGATCATCCAACGTCAGCTCGGCTCTGCGTTAGAAATGAGAAATGATTTAGAGAGTGCAGCGATTGATTTTTGCATATCATCTACACCTGTTACCGGACCAGATATCGAGTGGCATACCTTAGCAGAAGAAGAATTATGTTTAACTGTGCCCAAGAATCATCGCTTTACTAATCGAAAGAGTATTTCTTTGATAGAAGCTGCAGGTGAGAATTTCATTTCTTTATCTTCTAGATATAATTTCCGTGAAATTTCAGATGAATTTTGCCGACAAGCTGGATTTGAACCTCAAATTACGTTCGAGCTTGAAGAAGTAAGCGCCATTCAAACCCTAGTAGAAATGGGACTAGGAATCACCTTCACCCTCCCTCTCTCCTTAGGCAGAAGAAGTCAAAATACAGAAATTGTTCAATTAAAAATAACAGAACCACTATGTCAACGCTCTTTTGGCATCGCATGGAGCAGAAAGCACTTTTTATCGCAAGCAGCTATACATTTCCGGAAATTTGCTGTGGATTTTTTTAGTAAACCTCATGAATATAATTAACGTGAAAACTACTATGCTAAGCATTTTTAGTTATACCAAGATGATTGCAAAGCGTACATATCTGCATAAATCCCTTTATTATTTATTAAGTCTTGATGCTGCCCCACTTCAGCTATACTTCCATTATCAATAACATAGATCGTATCAACATTTTTCGCCCAGCCCAGTCTATGTGAAATGAAGATGGCAGCTTTATCTTGGCAGATATCTAATAATTGTGTATAGATCTGCATCTCAGCATTCGGATCAATCGCAGAAGTAGGTTCGTCAAACACTAGAAGATCCGCATCATTATATAACGCACGCGCAATCGCCAGCTTTTGCCACTGTCCGCCTGATAGCTGCCTGCTTCCTTCAAGCATTTGACCTAACCTAACATCTAGTCCCCCTAATTCGTAAAACAAATCCATCAGCTCACATTTTTCCAGAATACTTAGTATTTTCACATCGTCCGGCGAAGATTTGGCATCACCCAACAGGATGTTTTCTCTTAGTGTCATTTCGAATTTAATAGAATGCTGGTACACGACGGATACTTTACCTTGAGGTTCTGGACTGTCTTTCCAGTAAATAGATCCAGAACTAGCAGTGTACTGCCCTAATAACAATTTGATCAAGGTAGACTTTCCTGCTCCATTTTCTCCAACGATGGCTATTTTCTCACCGGGCTTTATGACCATATTGATGTTAGATAAAACATACTTACTGGATTCGGCGTATTTAAAATAGACATTTGAAACGGTAATAGGAAGCATAGCTTCAGAGCTGTTATTGATATTATTTTTTCGGAAATCTCTATTTTTATAGGTAAGCACTTCATTTAAGTCATATAATTTACTGCTGCTGATGTAAAGCTTGCTTAGCGGCCAAGTCAAACTCATGATTTTACCACCACAAGTTAACAAAGCCAGAAATAATACTGAGATTGTCCCCACAGTAACTGTATTTGACTCCCCCATTTTACTTAACAGATAGACCAATACGATAAAAATAGCACTCGTCTGAACCATAGCCACAATCATCCCTGTTTTGATTTCGAATTTCCTCGCACTATACCTTTTATCATGCTGCTTCTTCATAAGCTTTGCCCAGAGATCCGTAAAATAGGAGATAGAGTTATAGATTCGCATTTCCCTAATCGCATTAGGATCTTCCAAAGTTACAGCTAGATAATCCCCCATTCTTCCGTCAAAAGTAAGCTCTCGCCCTGTTCTTCTAACTTTAATCTCAGTAAACATTCGAAAAGATAAAGTAGATACGATCATTAAACCCACCACCAGTGTGACTAAAAAATATCCACTTGTAGCCGATAACCAGATGATACTTATAAGTCCTGAGATATTTCCTACACTGGACAGCAAAAAACCAGTAATCCCCTCTAAATCTTCTCCAACTATTGTTTTAGCTCTTTGCAGCTTGTTCCCAAACTCTTCATCATCAAAATCCTCAAAGTCAACTTGATTTGCAATATCTATCAGCTCGGATTGGAAAGCGAGAGTTAGTTCCGCATTCATTCGACTTTTCATTATGTTGGTTATACTCAATGAACAGGCTTGTACTCCATGAATTAAAACAAACCATAGAATCGGAATAAAGGTTATCGCACCAGCAGCTACTGCATTAATGATATGAACTTGAACAGAATACGAGTAAAAAGTTAATAATCCACTGATTACAGGAACTATGATCGTTATTGTTGAGATTACTGGACTTTTTCCAATCATCCGTGCCAGTATCGTTAAAATATTCTTAAGGTCTCTTCTCAGCAGAATCTCTCCTTTCTCAGCCATATAAAGAGGACTGGCGGTTAAACATTCCCCTGTACTTACCATCCAACTTCATTAATTCTTCATGTGTTCCACTTTCAACGATTTCTCCATGCTCAAACAGAAAAATTCTATCAACGAATTTGGACATATATAGCCGATGTGTCACAATAATGGAGGTCTGCTGCTCTCCTAATTTCATAAAGGTTTCAAACGCCTGCTGTTCCGCGTAAGGATCGAGGGCTGCAGTAGGTTCATCAAAAATCGTAAGCGAGCCGTTGTTGAGATATGCACGTGCAATCGCAAGTCTTTGCCATTGTCCACCAGACAGATCAATCCCCCCAAACTGTGGACCTACTAAAGTGTCCAACGCAACACCATAAGAATCGGCTTCTGCTTTTCTCATCGCAGCTAATAATCTTGAATCGTCATACATGGCAGCAATATTCCCCATGGCTATGTTTTCTCGAATTGGTCTATGTAATTTAGTGAAATCCTGAAAAACAACTCTCACACCCTTTGTGACGTTATGAGCCAGAACTTCCTGCTCTCCATTAAACCACTGGATGTTTCCCGCTGTTGGATGATATAACCCTGCTATCAGCTTGATGAGCGTAGATTTTCCTGAACCATTCTCACCTACAAAAGCAACTCGTTCACCAGGTTTGAGGGTCATGTTTATATTTTTAAGCGTGTCCTGTGCATTGGTTGCATAACGATAATTCAACTGCTGAATTGTGATCTGCATCGCATCGGTATTCCTTATCGAATCTTCCGGATCTCTTTGAACTTGCTCTTCAAGTTCCAAATACGCACTATACTCATTGAAGCGCACGCGACTTTTGGTCAGATCAGAATACATCCTTGTTAGTGCAGGAATGACAATAAATAATTGACTAGATATCTGAAGTAATAATACGAAAAGTCCGGCGCTCTGCCCGCTACCTCCAAGCGTAATTGCTAAAATAGCAATCGTAAGCCCGTTTAATAAAGTCATAGTTATACTTTGGGAGAAGCTTAAGGTCTCAGATAAAATAACTTTTCGGTGCATTTGTTTGAAATTCCCATTAAAGATCTCTTTCATTGTGGTAACCAAGTAGGAGGACATTCCGTACATTCTTACTTCCGGGAGGGTATTTCTACTAACCAGCAAATCAACGATATAATTAATCATTCGTACAGAGGAGGTTTGATTTGCTGAAATGGCCTCTACTTTCCGAGACATCCATCTGATGAGGTAAAGCTGCAGAATTTGTACTACTAAAATGAACATTGCCAGGATATAAAAGCCATAACAGGATAGGACTACGATTAGTGCGATCAATGTTATAAAGTGGATTGTCACCGCGGTCCATTGATCTAACAAATCGATCAGGGAAAGCCGTTTTGCTTTTTCTCTAATCGTTTTTGTTGCGGGATCTTCCAATAAAGCCGTCGATAATTTAGAGGTCTTAGCCAAAATACTATGTTCCAGTTCATAAATACTGGTTGCCGTTAAATTGGTTACAGAAATGGCTCGAAGAGAACCATTGATGCCAGCCAGATATAAAATTAACATCAGTGAACTTACCAATAGTAAGATATGTAGGTAGGCGTTAGTCGTGAAGTTCTGAATGAGGTCAACTACATATTTCGTTATGAACAGCTCTGCAAATAGAATTGGTGGGCTCAGCAGGTTAGTGATAAAATATAAAAGTGAGTTTCTTTTGTCTTTTACATAGAGTAGCTTTACAACGTAGAGAAAGTCAGGCAGATAGCATCTCTCCTTAAGTGTATATTTTTCACTGAAAACTCTTTCCTTTTCAAACGTGGAATCTGATTATAACGTTAATTGTTTATAATTGGAAGAAGTACTTTCAAGCTCACCAAATTATAGGAGTGTGAATTCATGAAACTTCAATTCAACTTATTCCCAGGCGGATTATCAAAGGCGCTCACTATGAGCTATGATGACGGCCAGAAACACGATATCCGCTTGGCTGGTATTTTTGATCAATATGGAATTAAAGGGACCTTCCATTTAAATAGTGCAATGATCAATGCACCTGGGTTCTTATCGCCCGCTGATGTTAAGCATTCGCTCAGGAATCATGAAGTGTCCGCCCATTCCGTTACTCACCCACATCTAGAGCGTCTTCCTTTACCGATGGTAATTGAAGAGTTGTTCGAAGACCGTAAACGATTGGAAAAGCTGGTGGATTATCCAGTGCGAGGCATGTCCTACCCCTACGGTACATACTCTCAGGAGATAATTGCACCACTTCAGTCCGTTGGAATTGAATACAGCCGCACTGTTCACTCTACCAAACAGTTTGATATGCCTCTTAATTTCATGGAATGGCATCCAACCTGCCACCATATTGAAGATCTGCATCAGGTTTGGGAGCGATTCACAATGGAAGGACCCTCCCAGAAACTAAGACTCTGTTATGTTTGGGGCCATAGCTATGAGTTCGCACAGCAGAACAATTGGGAGTTAATCGAAACTTTTTGCCAACAAGCAGGTGGACATTCAGATATTTGGTACGCTACTAATATTGAGATTTATGATTATGTCACTGCCCTGTATTCACTGAAATTAAGTGCCGACAAAACGATTATCCGCAACAATTCTGCCATAGATGTTTGGGTATCTATTAATGATCAACCCGTTCAGATTAAGGGTGGAAGTATGATGACTACGAAATAATCTAAAACACAAAAAAAGAGCGTTGGCCAACATCGCTCTTTTTTTGTGCTAATTATATTGATGTGATTCCGAATTATTTCGCTAGAAGTGTATATGTCACTGTTTTTGCTTTTTCCTCAAGGATTGGCGTATAGGTGAATGTAAGCACATTCCCCTTACGGCTTTTCATCCCTAACATTCTGCTCAGAATGTATTGATCTCTGCCATCATTTACTTTATCCCATTCTTTACGATCCTCACTAGTAATCAGTTGTTCACTGAGATTGACGATTTCTCCTGTACTGCTGTAGACAATATATAATTGTGTTGTATCTAATAAGCGAACAAGTGCCACATCCTCCGCGGCGTACTCCACTATGAAATCACCGGTTGCCCCGGTTAATTTCTCCATCTCAAACAACTTGCCCAAACCGCCATCCTTAGTAATATACTGAACATTCTTCCCATCGGTCATATACACCTGAGTGGAAGGTACTTGAGGCGCATGTGGATAAGCAGAGATCATATAATGATAATCCATTTGCTTAATTATTGTACCTGCTTGAACTAATACCTGATAGCTGTTGCTGAAATCATTAAACATTGCATAGTGATTGTCCGTTAACTGGAGTAAGTCCGTGCCATTTCCAAGTTTTTTAATCTCAAATCCATGATTGTAAGCTGACTCCTTAAGGGGTAGTTGGCCAATAATTACTGGTTTCCCGGCTGCCGTAGCCCGGTAATATAAATTAGCGTTTTTTTGAGATATCCAATAGGATCTACCTTCTACAGAAGCAGCAACAAATCTAGGTTCATCTACGATTTGGATAACCCCATCCGTTTTATTAAGCGCGGTTTTACCCCCGAGTACACTGACTGCAGAGACCAATGGCAAGTACAACGAACCTTTTATGATACGAGGAGATTTTGTTAATGCCATCGCTGCCCCGTTCACTTTTGACGTTGCAGCACCCGCGGTGAAGATGACTTCACGCTCTGGACGTACCAGCTTGGCCATTTTGGATTTTTGATCCCACGATAACTTATAACCCATAGCATCTGCGAGTGATTTCAAGGGTACAAAAGTTGTATTCTCCGCGATCACTTGTTTACTGCTGATTCCAATTTCTTTATAGTTAAATTGAATTTGCTTGTCTGCTTGCGCAGATACCGATCCATATCCAGTACTTAAAATCAAAACAGCAAAGATCCCTAGCGTTACCTTCCATTTATTCATATCTATCCGTCTCCTTCGACATTATAATCATATGTAATTAGACGGAAGATAATGGAAAAAGTTTCTTCTCACCCTCTAGCAAACTCATAAAATGCCAAAGCATCCACCCAAGTTGGGAATCCTGCTTGCGCCAGTTTATCGCTGCCCCCGCCTTTACCATTATAGCTGCCTAGATGAGCTTTGAAAAAAGCTCCACAGGAAATCTCCGTGCTCCCATTCTGCGCAAAAACAACCTTATTCTCCGCAGAAGTAGCTAATAATACAGGAAGATCACATTTCGAAGTCAGCTTATTTGCTAAGCTCTGTAGATCTTTTAGCGATTTATCTTCAAATACTTGTGCGATCATCTTTCCCGCTTGCTCATTTAAAAGCTCTTGCACAACATAGTCATCATTTTTTTCTTTAAGCAGGTAAATTTCAGCTTGCAGCAGCTTTTGTTCATTTTCCCATTTTTCAATTCGATCAATAATCTCATCTTTGCCTGTGTTGAATTTGGAAGACAGTGTTCCAAGGATTTGCTGACTAGTATTAAATTCCTCTAAAGCACGATATCCACATTTAAAATAAATCCGCGTGTTCGCTTTTATTTTCTCAGCTTTTAAAAGCTTAATTATCCCAATTTCACCCGTTGAGGACACATGTGTCCCCCCACAAGCGTTGTATTCAACATCTTTGATCTCAACAATCCGGATGTTCTCTGTCACTTTTGGCTGTTTAACCAATTTAAGCTGTGAAGCCTCTTCCCCTGTTACGAAATAGCTGAGAATATTGTGATTTAAGTAAATCTGCCGATTAACTTCTCTCTCTATGGAGTACAGTTGATCAGCAGACAGTTCTGGCACTTCTATATCAATAGTGCAATAGTCCTCACCTAAATGAAAGCTTAAGGTCATAAAGTTATATTTTTCTAGACAAACCGCTGAGAGCAAATGCTGGCCACTATGCTGCTGCATATGGTCAAATCTTCTATTCCAATCGATCTGACAAGTTACCGATTCCTCATTAGGTAAACGTTCCAGCTTATGCAGTACAAGCTCTTCCTCACTGATTACATCAAGCACAGGGATTCCCTGAATAGCTCCAAGATCACAGGGTTGTCCACCACCATGCGGATAAAAAGCCGTCTCCTCTAAAAGAACATAAAGACCATCTTCTCGTTCTATGGTTTCAGTCACACGGGTTTGCCAATCAGTCTGGTATGTAGAATTGTAGTATAGTTTGTTGGTCATAAATGGTTTCCTCTCTTTTTTACGTTATCGACATATTAAGTTTATAGTATCATAACGGATAGTTTGAATCTTATTATTTCAAAAAAACCAGCTCCACGCAAAAACTGCGTAGAACTGGTATTAGGGTAATTAACAAGAACAAGTAGCATCTTTTAAATTTCTAATGGCAATTGCATTTAGTCGAAGCGCTTCTACTATTGAGTCTCTTACTGCTAACAATTCAAATCTTTCACGACTGCCAATAGGCAACCTGCAAAGAATGGCTTCAATTCTTTTAAGACTTTCTTTCAGAATCACTCTTTGCTTACGCAATGCGTTCAAAGCTCTTTGAATTTTTCTCTTCTCTGCAGCAGTCATAAACTACCACCTCTTTTCGATTGTGATAGTATATGAGATGCTTATTCCCCCTTATTTGCTTGTACAATCCGGAAACCAAATAACTATATTTACTCTTTTTTGCTAGCTTCCATGATAGGAACGGACCAGTCTACATTAGTATACATTCGATTGTTTATCGTGCGTACTAATTGAAGCTGCTCGGGAATTTGTGTAAGGCCTTCGGCACGGAATTGGAAATATTTCTTTTGATTATTTGACTGAGACTCGATAAATTCAATATAACCATCTTTCCATCCTCCCCCTTTGGTAGTAAAAGCTCCTTGTTCAGTGAGTTTGTACTCCTTGCCATCTAGTGTCTTAAATATCCATTCACTATTTAAAAACTCATTTCTCAATCTTCCTCTAAAATGTAATACACCTTCCTTCGCTGATACATTGTTATCGGGAGATGACTCCACTGTAAAATCATTTAACATCAGTTCATCCCCGTCAAATACAAAGGGAATCGGCTGTTCTTTCAACTTGGCAGGCTCAAATTGCACACTAGAACCATCCTTCTCTGGGATGAAATATCCATCCAATACGAAAGTATAAGGCGTATCCTGAGGTAAATATTTAAACGTATAGCTCCAGTGCATAAGTCCCTTTGTTGCCCCGGGAAGGTTAGAGTAGGACATCACGCTATTCTTATTAGGAAACTTTCTAGCATTAACACTGTGAATCTCTTCGCCTGCTGTATCCTCAAAATGGAATTTCAAGCCCTGTTGCTTCCATAGTTCGCCAGGAGAACGGGTCAATGCCTCTTCACTCAATTGCGTATCAAACTCAAAACGAACACCTTGCACCATATGAGTTAATTTTTTCAAGGTCACAGTTAAACCGTCCGGGGAGGTGTAGCTACCCGTTAGTGGCATGGTGGTTGTTTGTTTATTCGCTTCTGTCATATCCATAGAAAAATTGAAATTCCAATCGCCTTTAAGAGTAGGGATGTTCTTGCGTTCACTTCCCAATTCAGTAATATGACCTTCGACCGTAATTCGATCAGTTTGCAGAGGTTCAGTGAAATTAGCGATCAAATAGTAAAAGTCACTGGTAAATCCTATATCGTATAACTCCCCAACAACCTTCCCTTGATCATCCTTAATCGCAATACTGTTCCCATCATTAAGGACCAAGCGTTTTTTATCATGCTTTCCATCCGGTCCAAACAGCTGTAACGCAACAATTACCCGTGTAGGATCTGCCACTGCTTCATCTATTTTGATTGTGTAGCCCTTATCCTTCACCTTAATATTAGGATGCTCTACCAACCCAAATTCTTGTGCTCGTAGAAGGCCAATGTCCATGTTGTTTTTTACAAAAAGAGAACGTAAAGTCTCTGCCAGTGTAGGAACGGAATATAAGATCACGGCACTTAGCACAACCAGTAACAACGCCGCACCCATAAATAATCTCAGCAACTTATTGCGCTTCGGATGCTTACGATTCCTTTGTGTTGGAGTAAATTCCTCAAGCTCTACTTGTTCCAAAGAAGCCATTACTTGAGCAGTAAATGAATCTGGTAAGCGCTCTTCATACATAGCCTGCGACCATTCTGCTTGTTCTTCAAGCTCTGCTTCGTAGATCATATTACATTGCGTACAAGTTGCCATATGTTCAGCTACGGCTTGATCTCGTAAGATAGATTTGCTTAAAATATATTCTTCGATCTCATAGGAATTTAAGCACCTCATCGGTCTTCACCTCCTGGAGTGTAATTAGCTGCTTCAAACGCTGTTTAGCCCGGTATAAATCATTTTGAATCTTGCTTAATGGAACATCTAGAACCATACACATTTCTTCATAGCTTAAATCATTGGTATAACGAAGCAGTAAAGCCGTACGATAATTAGACGGGAGCTTCTGCATCAGGTGAAGCAGCTCTGTGCGATGCTCCGATCGCATTAATTCTTCTTCTGGATTATCCGAAAGAGAATGTTCGGCATTGTCGTCCGGCAAACTCGCTGTCGGTCGGTCTTTTTTCCAGGAATCCTTCAGTAAATTAGTCGCGATAGCATATAGCCACGCCGCAAAATTCTTATCCAAATCATGTGAAGCCAGCTTACGGTAAGCTTTAATAAACGTCTCCTGCGTTATGTCTTGTGCATCTTGATGATTGGCTCCCATTCCTCGCAAAAGCCCATAAATTTTATTCTTATATCGATTTACAAGATACGAATAGTCTTCTTTATGTCCATCGAGAACATTTTGGATCCATAGCCTCTCATCCTCTTTTTCAACTTTCGGTACATGTCCCTTCACCCTGAAGCCTCCTTGAAGCACGATACTATATAGACGATCCCTATTAAAAAAACTCTCACTTTATACAAAAAAAAGTAGATCTTCAAATAAAACGAAGACCTACTGTGTAATCTACCGGTTACGTTTTAGAACAAAATACAACAATTGATCCATTTCTAAAGCCATAGAATCACTGAAGCGCTAAAGAAACCACTTTACTCCAATAAATTAACTCTTCATCCCTGCCATATGCCCCGATACATTGAAAGCCTAAAGGCATGTTATTTATAGAGGCAGCTGGAATACTCACCGCAGGCGCTCCAGCATATGACCAAATGGCCGTCATTCCGGTCCATCCGGTTCGTGTTCCCCACAGCGGAGCTGTTCCTGCCTGAGCCGGCGAAACCCACAGATCAATCCCCTGTGACTTCTGCACATCTAATAGATCGTTTCTGAGCTTGATTTGTCCGCTACGATATCCTTCCAGTTCTTCCTCAGTGATGGTTCGTCCAGATAAAATAGCCTGCCGTACGGTATCCTCATAAAGATCTTTATAAATATCAAATAGTGAATGATGGACTTGCGCCATTTCTCCGTGAACAAACCGCACCATGGCATCTCCGTAGATAAAGCTATCTTCCCACGGCATTGCAACTGTTTTTATGCTGAACCCTGCTTCCTCAAGCTTCTTAAGCTGCTTCTGAAAGGTTATCTTGGTGTCATTCTCTAATAATGTCATGTATACACCTTCGGGTATCCCTAGCACAGGTTTACGAGCTTCTTTAAAAGGTCTCCATTCCGTTACAAGCTCTGCGGCGAGAAAGTCCATACCCTCCATATCCTGAGTGAAAAATCCAAACGTATCAAAAGATGGCGACATCAATCGGACACCATCTATAGGGATACGCGCATAACTAGGTTTAAAGCCGACCACTCCGCAAAATGAAGCAGGTGCCATAACAGAACGCAAGGTTTGTGTACCTATTGCAAATGGACAGATGCCCGCGGCAACCGCAGCAGCAGAGCCTGCACTAGAGCCGCCAGGCGTATGATCCAGCTGATGAGGATTACGGGTCGTGATAGGTCCGGCATAAGCAAATTCCTCCGTCACTGTTTTGCCGGTGAACCAAACCCCTTTTTGCCGAAGCTTTTGAATAAAACTGCCCTCAGACTTCGTCAAAGCTTGTGGGGGAAGGTTCGACCCTGCACAGGTAGGCAACCCGTCTAAGTGAATTAAATCTTTGATTCCAACAGGTATTCCATATAGCGATGGTTTAGGAAATTCCGAATACTTCTCTCTTACCCTAGCCACTTCATTTTTTATTCTATCTGCTCGGTTCTCCTCTGGCACAAAAGCACGCACGTGTGGTTCTACCTTATCGTAAAGATCTAAATATTGTGTAAGATATCTATCCATGGTCACATCTGAGGTCTTATTGCCCTGAGCAAACTGAGCTAACGAAGATTTATTAATGTACATGTCTGATTGGAGCCCTCCTTTATATTCACTTAAACCAGGAAGCCATTTGAAGACGATTGTATTAATTTGGAACAACTTTATGTTACTAGTTAACCTTATCTATGACTATACTTTAGTTCTCTATTTCTATTTTCATCCACAATATTGATTACACGATCCACCCACCCTTGATAAAATTGCTCCTCATGAGAAACTAGAATCACTGTACCTTTAAATTGGATTAAAGCATTCTGTAAAGCATCTTTTGTTTCGGCATCTAAGTGATTAGTGGGCTCATCTAAGATTAAGAAATTACATGCTGTAAGTAATAAAAGACACAGCTTAACTTTGGATTGTTCGCCACCGCTGAGTGTACAGATAGGCTGTGTAACGTGACTATCTTTTACAACACATAATGCTAAATGACGACGTATTTCCTTAATAGTCAATTTTGGATAAAACGATGCGACGATTTCAATAGGTGTCATGTTATCGCTTTCCCAAATTAAATCTTGCTCGTAGTAACCAAGAGAGACTTGTTCCGCAAAGCGGAATGCCCCGTCAACACTGGGGATTTGACCAACTAATGTTTTCAGCAATGTTGATTTTCCGATGCCGTTAAAGCCTGTTATGACTATCTTTTGTCCTCCTCGAATGGAAAATGTTAATTTTGGCAGCAGCGGCTTATCGTAACCAACCACAAGATGGTCTACTCTAAGCGCAACTTGTGCAGTAACAGGAAGCTCTTGAAAACGGATAGATGCTTTAGTGACAAACGTCGGTGCAGCGATTCTCTCCATACGATCCAGCTGCTTCTGACGGCCACGGGCAATTCTAGAATTAACACCAGCACCATTTTTCCGGATATATTGCTCAGTGGCTTCAATTTTTTTCTGCTGTGCATGGTACTGCCGGATATGGCTTTCGCGAAAATGCTCCTTCTGTCTCAAAAAATCAGCATATTTGCCATGATATTTTTTAATCGTTTCCCCTTCAATATCGCAAATGCTTGTTGATATTTTATCGAGAAAAGTGTAGTTATGAGAGACCACAATGAAGGCTTGATCGAACGCTATCAGATATTCAGCAAGCCAGTTAATATGCGTGGTGTCGAGATAATTGGTGGGCTCGTCGAGCAATAACACATCAGGTTGTTCAAGCAACAGCTTTGCCAATATAACTTTGGTTCGCTGCCCCCCACTAAGCTGATCAATAGGACGGTCCATCCCCATTGCATTTAGTCCTAGCCCCGTAACCACTTTACTGATATTGCTCTCGATAGAATAATAGTCGAGCGCCTCAAGTCGTTCCTGAAGGTCTGCTGCCTTCTGCAAAAGCACTTCATTGCCAGAAACAGCACATTCCGCATAAAGTGCATTCATCTTTTCTTCCATTTCGTATAATTCAGTGAACGCTCTCCTTAAATAACTTTGAACGGTACTTGACCCATCAATAACCGCGTATTGATCAAGATGACCTATTTTGATATTGGGCTGCCATTTAATCGTTCCACCATCAGGAATCACCTCGCCCGTCAGAATACCAATCAATGTGCTTTTCCCTGTTCCATTCTGACCCACTACACCTACATGCTCCCCTTTGTAGACTTCCAAAAAAACCTGTTTATACAGCACTTTATCTCCAAAAGCATGTGATACATTAGAAACCTCAAGTAAACTCATTTGCTTTCCTCTTTTCTATAATTGTTTTTAAGCACAAAAAAAGCAGAAGACACCGCGCCCTTGGGCGCAAGCCTTCTGCTTATTAGTGCACGAATAGACGGCACAAATAGATAATTGTCAGTTTGGAAACTGAACATTATAAACACAAAAGGCTGTAGACGAAAATTGTCTACAGCCTCTTAATCATTAACATCGGAAGATGGCGTAATCAAATAAGCATGAATAATCACACTAAAATGACCTAGCTAGCTTTCGATGATATAAAAAGCGATTCGCTTTTTGATTAAGCTCCGGACAACGTTTCATCGTTTGTATCCGATTGTTCGGAGCAGCTTCTGGTATATAATTTTTCAGTTTCCACATGAATCATGTTGAACCATCCCTTCGTTTGGCTACATTTTAAATCGTGTATCCGCACTTGTCAACCACCATCCGAGAGGTGCTGTTATTTTTTGCGGGCGCGTTTGACCGTACCGATCCTAGTCCCTTGAGGAATAGTAATGAACTGGCTCTTCGATACACCAATAAGCTGTGAAGTATAAATACTACTATGTCCGGAGAATAAATAACTCACCACACAAGCGATAAACATGTATATGGCTCCTTCCGAACCAAACAGCTCGATCCCCATTAAGAAGCAAGCGATAGGCGTGCTAGTAGCTCCACAGAAGACAGCAATAAAACCGAGGGCAGCTAAAAAGGGTCCATACACATGTAATATTCCAGCCAAGGCATTTCCTAGTGTGGCACCAATCGTAAATAACGGAGTAACCTCACCACCCTGAAATCCTGTTCCTAAGGTAAAGGCGGTAAAGATCAGCTTCCATAAAAAAGCGAACGGCGAGACATCTCCCTCAAAAGAATCCTTGATTAACGGAATTCCGAGGCCTAAGTAATCACGAGACCCTACAAGGAATACTAAGGCAATGATAATTAATCCACCTACGGCACCTTTTATCATTGGATTGCTTATCCTGGCGGTGAAGATTCTTTTCAGAAAATGAGTCAGTTCACTGAAAAGCATACTCACGAGACCAAAAATTACAGAGGCCAATACCACTTTTAGAATAATCATTAAACTTAAAGCTGGAAATTCATTCACTACATAGTGTGTATGATGAACACCCCACAATCGAGTGGTGACCAGATCACCAACAAAGCTAGCCACAAAACATGGAAGTAATGCCTGTTGGCTAATAAGTCCAATGGTTACTACCTCTAGACCAAATAAGGTTCCAGCCAGCGGTGTTCCGAAAATAGAACCAAAGCCTGCACTGATCCCGCACATTAACAGTATCTTACGATCCAGAGGACTGATTTTAATCAGCTTTCCGAACCATTCCGCAAGGCTTCCGCCCATTTGAACAGCTGTCCCTTCACGCCCAGCGGATCCACCAAATAAGTGGGTTACTAATGTTCCGAACAACACCAATGGAGCCATTCGCAAAGGTATAGTCTCTTGGCCGTCCTGAATTTGTTCTATAATAAGGTTATTTCCTTTAGCGCTGTTTTTTCCGTAACGCATATATAGGAAACTAACAAATACTCCCCCAAGAGGCAACAAATAAAGTAGCCCTGGATGCTCTAAACGTACATCTGTTACGTAATCCAAGCTTTTTAGAAAAAAAGCAGAGGCGGTGCCGGATAAAATACCAACTACACTGCCGAGCACAATCCATTTGATAAATGTACTCCAAAGAGCAAAATAACTTCGCTTCTTAGTGATTTCAAACCATCGGGTAGACCATGGATTCATCTCGACAGCTCCTAAGGACAAAATAAATTAGTCTCAACAATAAAACAGACTCCTACCAGGGAAGCTCACACTGGTAGGAGTCATTAGTCTCAGAGAGACAGTTACGGCGAACTCCATCGCCCTTTATAAAACTTAAATTATTCTTCTTCTGAATCTACGTTATGATACACTTGTTGAACATCTTCCAGGTCTTCCAAAGCATCAATCAATTTCTCGAATTGAGCTTGAGCATCTTCTGGGAGTGCCACATAGTTTTGTGGAAGCATATTTAACTCAGCTACAGTGAATTCAGTGATGCCTGCATTCTTGAATACTTCTTGCACTGCATTGAACTGATCAGGTTCTGCATAAACAATAACTGCATCATCCTCTTCCAGCACATCGCGTACATCAAGTTCTGCATCAAACATCATTTCAATTACTTCATCAGCAGTTTTACCTTCCACACCTATAACGGCCGTAGAGTCAAACATGTAAGCTACTGATCCGCTGACACCCATATTTCCGCCATTCTTACTGAAGGTTGAACGGATCAATGGAGCTGTCCGATTAACGTTATTTGTTAGCGCATCAACGATGATCATTGAACCGCTAGGTCCAAATCCTTCATAACGAAGCTCTTCATAATTTTCTTCAGCGCTACCTTTAGCCTTATCAAGCGCACGGTCAATGATCGCTTTTGGTACATTGTAAGTTTTTGCACGTTCTAATACAACTTTCAGGGCCCGGTTCGCTTCTGGATCGGGTTCGCCCTTCTTTGCTGCTACATAAATCTCAACACCAAACTTTGCATAAACACGACTTGTGTTTGCGTCTTTGGAAGCTTTCTTTTCTTTAATATTATTCCACTTACGACCCATATTGTTCCCGCTCTCTTTCAACATGAATTAAAAACAATTGTTACTTATTATACCCTTCTTCGATAGCTCTAGTAAAGTGCAGTAGTAGGTTAATCCTCTAAGCTGTCACAATACAGATAGAAAAAGCCCCTGATTCAATCAGGAGCCTGCTAATTTTTTATAGATTACTGCCAAATTTCATCTGCAATCTCTTTAATAAACTGCAGTTTATCCCATTGCTGTTGATCTGTCAGATGGTTTCCTTCTTCCGTAGAGGCAAAACCACATTGTGGGCTCAGGCACAACTGATTGATATCCACATATTGCGAAGCTTCTTTAATCCGTCCAATGATTTCTTCTTTATTCTCAAGCTCACCTGACTTCGAACTGAACAAACCTAAAACTACTTGTTGATCTTTAATAAATCTAAGGGGTGCAAAGTCTCCGGCCCGATCCGTATCGAACTCCAGATAGAAACCATCTACATCCACCGTTCCAAATAACACTTCTGCGATAGGCTCGTATCCGCCGGATGCTGCCCAAGTGGACGCGTAGTTCCCACGGCATACATGCATCGTGATAACCATATCTGCTGGGTGATCTTTTATCGCTTCGTTATTTACAAATGCGTATAACTTAGCGATTTCGTTAACATCTACACCCTCTTTTTGACGGGCTTCCCAATATCCTTTATCACAAAGCATACCCCATGTGCAGTCGTCCAATTGCAGATTACGGCAACCTGCCTCATAGAAATCACGAATAACTTCACGATAAGCTGCAGCAATATCAGCCACAAGTTCATCCTGCTTGTCGTAAACAGCTACAGTAGTCTTTTGATTGCGCTGAAGTTCAGCAAGGAACTGCGCTGGCGAAGGAATCGTTTGGCGCGCTACTACATCATTTCCCGCTATGCTAACCAATTGTCTGTAGTCAGCGATCATTGGATGGCTAGTCCCACGGATTTTACCGGATAATTCTGCAGTTTCCGCTCTGGTCTCTACACCATTAAACAGGTAGCCCACTGGGCTGACTTTCTTTGTTACCCCTTCAAGGCCCCACATAAAATCTAAATGCCACCAGGAGCGGCGGAACTCTCCATCCGTTACACCTTTTAATCCAACCGCTTTTTGTTTTTTCACAACTCTGGCAATCTCTGTATCTTCAACCTTGCGCAATTCATCAGCGGAGATTTCATTATTTTGATATTGGACACGAGCTCTCTTAATCGTTTCCGGACGTAAGAAGCTGCCAACGATATCTACTCTGAATGGCACTTCAGTTCTTTGTTTTCCTTTTTGGATGGTACTCATAGGGGTTCGTCCTCCTTTATTGTCTGTGCTTTTCTGTTGAATTCACTATAGCACTGTACAATCAGGACAGGGTAACTCCTAAAAACTATGGCCTACCATAAGCTTACGCTATAGCAGGCCACCAAATTAGCTTATTTAATTATAACCAGACCTCTCGGGCGGTTTCGATCACAAGGCGTATTTTATCCCACTGCTCTTCTTCAGTTAGAATATTTCCTTCCTCCGTAGAAGCAAATCCACACTGAGGGCTAAGGCACAGCTTTTCAATATCTACATATTGTGCGGCTTCTTCGATTCTTGCCTTAAGCTGCTCTTTACTCTCCAGACCCCCATGTTTGGTCGTTACTAATCCCAACACTACAAATTGGTCTTTAATAAATCGTAAGGGCTCGAAATCGCCAGCTCGTTCATTATCATATTCCAAGAAAAAGGCATCAACTTTGGTATTGGAAAAAAGCACCTCGGCAACAGGCTCATAACCGCCAGCAGCGAACCAAGTGGAGCGAAAATTACCTCGGCAAACGTGCAGCGCGATGGTCATATCATGCGGACGATTCGCAATACTCTCATTGATCAGCCTAACGTAATCCTTTGCTAACTGATCGGGATCTGTACCTCTACTGCGTAAATGGGCGCGATGTCGGCCACTGCTCAGCGTTCCCCAAGTTGTGTCGTCTAACTGAAGATAACGGCAGCCTGCATCGTAAAAGGCTTGAATCGCAGTTTGGTAAACCGCGATGATATCTTGAAATAGAGTTTCCTTATCAGGGTAAACTTCATTTCCATTAAACTCCTCCACAAAGTGAAATAGGGCAGGTGATGGAATCGTCATTTTGGGTATCCGGTCTCCCGCCATTTCCTTGAGCTTTATAAATTGCTGTAGCATGGGATGATCTTCAAAGGCAATCCGGTCAACAATTCGGAATGATTCTGCACGCTGAACCGTTTCGGCTCTTCCATTCCCTTGGTTTAAGTTAATCTTTTCAGTTCCTTTAATTCCGACAAAGAAATCAAGATGCCACCAGGAACGGCGAAATTCACCATCTGTTACTGCTAATAATCCTACTTCCTTTTCTAATTCCAGTAGTTTAGCAATCTCAATATTCTCTATTTCATAAAGCTCACTACCTGTAATTTCACCATTCTCATATTGGAGGCGGGCTGCTTTAATCTCTTCCGTACGCAAGAAGCTGCCGACGATATCATAGCGAAAGGGTGGAGCATTTCTCTGGGTGCCAGTTACGGGTCTAATCATACCGATCCTCCTACAGCTATAGTAAAAAATGATTTAGATCAAAATAACTTCCGGAAACCAAGTCATTTAAGATTTCTATATACTTGGATGCCATCACACTAGGTCTACGATCTTTATGCGCAATCCAACCAACCGTGAATACTTCATTACTCTCAAATGGAATCGTCTTCAGTCCATTACCGTTCAGATCGGATGCCATGATTCCTGTACCCACTGTATAACCGTCCGTGCCCATTAATAAATTGGTCAAGGTTGCCCGGTCATTCACTTTAATATTCTTCTCAATCTGAGAAAAACTTAACATTTCCTCCGAGAAGTGAAGTGAATTGTTCTCACCCTGTTCAAAAGTAATATACGGAAAAGGTAAAATATCGTCCTGCGAGATCCTTTCCTTCTGGGCAAGCGGATGTCCAGTTCTAACATAAAGATGTGGGTCAGTATTAAAGAGTGGCGTGAATTTCAGATTACCGTCACTGAACAGCTTATTCATATGCTTATAGTTGCTCTCGTTAATATAAAGAATCCCCAAATCGCTACGGAGAGTACGCACATCTTCGATGATGTCGTAGGTTTGCGTCTCTCTCAAGCTGAAGTTGTACTCTGAGACATCACTTTGCTTCATGAGACTCACAAAAGCATCTACCACAAAAGCATAATGCTGAGTCGAAATGGAAAAATAGATTGGGCTACGCTTTTTCCCAGTATAACGATTCTCCATAAGCTCTGTTTGTTCAATGATTTGACGGGCATATCCGAGAAATTCCATTCCTTCTACAGAAATGCTGATTCCACGGTTCGTCCTTTCAAAGATGGTAATCCCAAGTTCATTTTCAAGCTCTTTAATAGCGTTGGACAGGCTCGGTTGAGAAACAAAGAGTTTCTTTGCCGCCTCATTCATGGAGCCACTATTTGCAATTTCGATAGCGTAGCGGAGCTGCTGCAACGTCACTCCTATTCCCCCTGTTCCAGACCTATTCGTACTACATTCTGTTTCATACTAGCTGATATCGTAGCATAAATACACATCTCATTCCAAGATAATCCTTATTATGTGCCCAATAACGCGTACTTATTGTGTTCTCTTTTTCCCAGCATCAATCTTGGCAGGATCTAGTCCTTTCCAGATATTGGGCATATCAACCTGTTCTGGATGCTCAAAAACTAAAAAAGCTGTAGGCAAATACCGCTCACCATATTGGGATGAGGGTTTATTCATAATCTCATTATCTTTTACTAGTACCGTAGAAGATCCACCATCCAGATTAGCCGCTATCACAGCTCCATGCTTAAGCAAAATCTGCTGCACATCATAGAGATTTGCTCCAATACTATAAGTAGGCTGTCGTCCGTCAATTACCACAAAAATAATAGCGCCATCTGCCCGCTGACCCATTGCTGTTCTAGGTGCAATCCCCCAACCTTCCGCTGCATTCTTAATCAATCCTTTGCCATTGACGATTAGCCGCGGACTAAAAGTAACTGCCTCCTGAACCCCCATTTTACTGATCTCATCTAGCGTATAATTCCCGGCAACCATTTTTCCTTGTTTATTAAGACCAACAATCTGTGTAGATTTTTTACCGCCAAGACCGTTGTAATATAACTTACCTTGTGAGACTACAATTCCTATGGGTTTAAACCCGTTCCCTTTCCAGTTCGGATCAGCGAACCCACCACCGTTTACTCCAGCGATAGCGCCTGTACGCTTCACCATACTGGTTACTTTTTCACCTGAACCAATCTTATTAGGTATTCCTAGTCGGACTTTGGTTGGATCATTAACAATCATTACATATCCGGTATAGCCACTGCCTGAGACATTCTCAATCTCGACAAGCGGCTTCTCTACCACCTCAGGTTCGGGAGCGATCGTATGTGTATCTATTTCGTCCCCCATCTCTTCAAAACGGGCGGTATATTCGGTTACCCGTTCCTTCAGTTGATCTTCACCTATAATATATTTAGCCATATAGCGATGTTGTGTTGTAATTAGCGTATCTGCGATTGTATAACGTAAGTTCTGAGCCGAGGGTGCAAAATAAAGCCATCCACCAGCAGCGATCATTAAGAATAAGCAGAATAAAAAAACTTTGGATAAGGTGCGAAAAAAACTTCGTTTCTTCCGCTTTTTTATTGGTTTCTTTACAGGTTTCTTATTGCGTGCATTGGAACGTTGAGGTAACGATGAAGTGCTCACTTCTGAGTATTCCTCCCTAAATATTACTAATTTGATAATATGTACAACTCGTCCTTATCATAGACGATGATTTTCATTAAAAGTTTCTGTTTGAGAAATAGTCAGCATTCAAAAACAAAAAACGAGCAGGTTTCCAATATCTTGGCTACCTGCTCATCTAAAGCTAAACAAAATCTAATGTCTTCCTACTCCACCGCCGCTGCTAGCGCTACCGCCGCCGCCTGATGAGCCACCACCGCCGGAATAACCGCCACCACCTGATGAGCCTCTATCATCATCATCTGAGTAGCTGCGGCTGGATGAGCTTGAAGAATGTCTTCCTGCTCCTCCACCACTGCTGGAACCTCCACCACCATGGTTCTCGTTGCTTGAGGAATACCGTCCTGCACCGCCACCGTTAGTAGAGCCTCCGCCACCACTGTTTCCCCAGAAACTTGATTGCGAATTGTTTGTATTCCTATGGTGGTGATGATAATAACGTCTGTGCCAGCGTCTGCCATAACCGTAATCCGCTTGACCATGCCAAGGACCATAACGGCGTATATTCCTTTGGCTATATGGATTAAATGGCAAACCATACATTTCTATATATCTATTGCGTCGTGAAGCAGTAAATCCAAATAAGATAAGCGAACCCAAAATCGCTGAGAAAATTAGAAAAGCCTTGCTTTTACTAACCGCCTCACCTCCACTTGTAGCTGTAGTAGAGGAAGTACCAGAATTCGTTGTAGTTCCAGGATTAACATTGTTTCCGTTGTTTCCAGTGACTCCTTGCGGATGATCCGCTCTAGCTAACAAGAAACTGTAGAACGAATTAACTGTCGTTGTAGCTCCCGTACCGTAATCTTTTTTCACAAATTGGGGTTCAAGCACGGTATTTAAAATATTACTAATAACCTCATTGGTTAAAACCTTGTCGATATCCTTGCCTTGTAGAACATGATAGTTGTCTCCGCCTATGTCCAATACCAGCATAACATCCTTAGGACCCGCACCTACCGAAGCAAACTTCATATAGGTATAGTCCTGCAATGTTTTATCTCCAGCATTTTTTACGGTGACCACATAAATTCCACTTCCGGTTGTTGTTTTATATCTGTTGTTGGAATCGTTCAGATAGTCTTTAGTTACTTTTTTGAGCACACCCGCATTATCGGATACGTAATTTTTGGTGCCAACATTTTCTGCCCAAGTGCCGCCCATAGCTTGAATAAAAGCTCCATACGTCTTCCTAGCACCATTACTGTATGTTTTAGCTGCGAAATCCGGCTCAAGATATTGTGAAAGAATCTCTTTAATCTTACTGTTAGGCAATGATTCCTCTATACCTTTACCTTGTACCGCCCAATAATCATCATCTTTTATAGAAAGGAGCAGCAGCAGACCGTTATTTTTATCCGCAGCCCCCACACCCCAGCTATTGAAAAGCGATTTTGCATACTCTTCCATCGAAACCCCTTCAGTAGAATCGACAGTTACAAGCACAACTTGAGCTCCAGTAGCCTGATGTAATCGAATACCGTAGTTCACCATGTAATTCTCTGCTTTCTCGTCAATCACATTCGCAAAATCATTCACATAAAATGACCCTGTATGCTTAGGTACAGCAGTTTTGGCTAAACTTACGGCCGGCAAAAGCAATACACTTAACAATAAGGCAGCAAGTGTGGTATGTAGCAGTATTTTTAGAGTTCTCGTGTTCATATGTACCTCCTGATCTATCATTATCTCTCTTATTTATCGGTTACGCGCGGTTAGCGGAATAGTTCCATTTTATTCTAAACTGGAAATTACACAACAGGAAAAAACGGTTAGAGTTTGTGAGGCGGGTGATTTGAGGCGTGCAAGTCGCTTTAGGGGCAATCATCGTGTTGTGTTGATGGATCAAACTCAAGAGCATTGGAGTTTTGGAATCGCTGGATAACATACTTTTCACTGATGGATCGGACTCAGGAGACGTTATTTTGTTGATTCGAGCGTTTGCGGCAGGCTATCGGACTCAGTTGCAGCTATTTACTTAAAACCACACCACTTATCCGCAAATGTTGGTCAATAAGTGCTATACAGTCCGATAACGCAGCAAAATGAGCTGAAAAGGCGAAATAGCTGCAATACGGTCCGTAACACACTGAACTTCCTTGGCTACTGAGTAAAATGGGGTTTTGGAATCCCTCTTAAACTTCTTAGTTACTTGAGGTACATTGGAGTTTTGGAATCGCTGGATAACATACTTTTCGCCGATTATCGGACTCAGGAGACGTTATTCTGTTTATTTGAGCGTTTGGGGTAGTATATCGGACTCAGTTGCAGCTATTTACTCAAAACCACACCACTTATCCGCAAATGTTGGCCAATAAGTGCTATACAGTCCGATAACGCAGCAAAATGAGATTAAATGGCGAAATAGCTGCAATATGGTCCGTAACACACTGAACTTCCTTGGCTACTATACAAAATGGGAGATTTGGAATCCCCCTTGAACTTCTTAGCTACGTGTAATAATGGGAGATTTGAATCCCCCTTAAACTTCTTAGTTACTTGAGATACCCGTTATCTGGAGATATACAGCCAATACTCCAACAACAAAAAGGCTCAGCCTATAGCTGAACCTTTTGCTTGCTTTTTAAAGCCAATTCCTTGGATCTAGCGCTCATGTTCCGTTAAAAATCAAACAGCGTAGTGGTTAAGTAACGTTCACCGGTATCCGGCAGAATCACCACGATGGTCTTGTCCTTATTCTCAGGACGCTTAGCGATTTGTGTAGCTGCGTAAACAGCTGCTCCGGAGGAGATACCCACCAGCAATCCTTCTGTTCTCGCAAGTGCACGTGATACGCTATAGGCATCATCATTTTTCACCTGAAAAATCTCATCCACCACTTCATTATCGTAATTCTCCGGAATAAAGTTTGCTCCAATGCCCTGAATCCCATGTCCCTTAGGACGGCCTCCTGATAAAACAGGAGAGTCAAACGGCTCGATGGCGACAATTTGGACTGCGGGGTTCTTTTCTTTCAACGCTTTCCCAACACCCGAGATAGTGCCTCCAGAACCAACACCCGCTATGAAAATATCAACATCTCCATCGGTATCCCGCCAAATCTCCTCTGCTGTAGTCGTTCTGTGTATTTCCGGGTTCGCAGGATTGCTGAATTGTTGGGGAATAAATGAATTTGGAATTTCCGCAGCTAATTGTTCTGCCTTTCTTACAGCTCCGCTCATTCCTTCAGTTCCCGGTGTTAACACAAGCTCAGCACCTAATGCCAGCATTAATTTACGGCGTTCAATACTAAATGTATCTGGTAGGACGATGATCAGTGAATACCCTAAGCTAGCAGCTGCAAAAGCAAGTCCTATCCCAGTGTTTCCACTAGTAGGCTCAATAATGACAGAATCTTTATTGATGAGACCTCTCTCTTCCGCATCTTTGATCATTGCATATCCAATACGATCTTTAACACTACCTGCAGGATTAAAAGATTCCAGCTTGGCAAGAACCCTTGCTTCTACGTTTTGGGTTTTACTATACTTTGAAATCTCTAATAACGGTGTATTTCCGATCAGATCGGTTAAGCTCTTATAAATATTAGCCATAATGATCCGCACCTCATTTCTTAATTTCCAATCAAATTACTCTGTATTAAGTCTAGCAGGATTTAAAGGATTTACAACCTATTCATTCTTAGTAGTCGCAAACTTGAGGCCTTTAATTCGTACTACGTCTAACCGAAACACTTGACTCTCGCACGATTAATCGCGGATCAAGCTGCACCCTTTGATACTCCCCGGTAATATTATCCTGAATACGTTGCAAAAGAAGCTGTGTGGCTAATCGTGCCACTTCATTCCCCATGATGGAAACTGAACTAATCTGAGGCGTTGTGATAGTTGTCCATGCGTTATTATCTACCCCAACCACCGCCACATCTTCTGGAACACGTACGCCTAATTCTTTAAACCGATTCACAATACCTATGGCCACCATGTCATTCACTGCATAAATAGCGTCTGGCATATGCGTCAGGCTGTAGAAATAGTCAGCGGCTTGTAGTCCAGTTTGCAAGGAAAAGTCTTCGCCAAAATAAACAAGCGAAATATCCACTTGATTTAAAGCTTGCTGATAAGCAAGATAACGATCTTCAATAAGATCTTTTTGTGCCCCTGCATATGCAATCCTAGTACGACCGATATTGATTAAATGCTCCATCACTAATTGTCCTTCAAAACGTGACAAACTAACGATGTCAGCTTTCACATTTTCTGTGATTCTTTTCCCGTAGTTAATGATAGAGACCGGAACACTCGATTTATTAATTAACTCTACCATGGTCTTTGGATAAGCAAGAGGCATGATAATGAGTCCATCTACATGTAATTTTTTGACCTCACGGATTGTTTCGAGCTCAGTCCGCGGGTTGCCAGAAGTATTAATCTGGATTACCCGATAGCTATGTTGTTTGGCGGCTTGCTCTACGGACCAGGCGATATCCGGAATAATTGCGTTGCGAATGTCAGGAACGGCCAGAGCAATTTGCTTCGTTTGGCGGATTTTGAGGCTTTGCGCAGAGGTATTTGGAGTGAAACCCATCTCCTCAATCACTTGCAGTACCAGCGCCTTGGTCTTGGAACTAATTCCCTCTGAATTATTAATGGCTCTTGAGACAGTAGCAATACCTACCCCCGCCCGTTTCGCTACATCCTCTATGGTTACTTTGTTTTTATTAGCCACTCTGATAGTCCCCTTATTTCCGGAATCGTTTTCGTATTTATCTCTATTCCACTCATCTAAAGTCAAAATTCCAATGTATAGATTATAACATAATAGTACATAGAAGAATACTTATCTCAACGACTAATGTGAGCCTAAAGGCTTGATATAACTCTGTTTTAGTGAAATTTTTCACTAATTTTCAATATTAATATTTTCATTATTTAAATTTGACAATATGAAAATTATGTGACATATTTGTTCTCGGAAACGTTTCCTCTTTTCCAGAAATAAAACACTATTTATTATCAATTATTAATCTAGGAGATGAATGATATGCAAGCATTAAGATGGCATAACGTCAAAGATCTACGGTTAGAAACGATTGAAGAACCAGCAGCCCTTGAAGGGAAAGTGAAAATCAAAATCGAATGGTGCGGAATTTGTGGCAGCGATCTTCACGAATATGTAGCCGGTCCTATTTTCATTCCCCAAGGAACAGATCATCCCCTTACTGGTGAAAAAGCTCCAGTCGTAATGGGACATGAATTCTCTGGACAAATCGTAGAAGTAGGTCAAGGCGTTAGCAAGTTTAATGTTGGTGATCGCGTCGTCGTAGAGCCTGTTTTTGCATGTGGTGAATGTGTGGCTTGTCGACAAGGTAAATATAATCTTTGTGAAAAAATGGGCTTCCTAGGTTTGGCTGGTGGTGGCGGTGGATTCTCAGAATACGTCGCAGCAGACCAACATATGGTGCACAAAATTCCAGACAGCTTATCCTATGAACAAGGTGCTCTGGTGGAACCTTCTGCCGTTGCTCTACACGCTGTTCGTTCCAGTCAACTGAAGGTTGGAGATAAAGCTGTAGTATTCGGTGCTGGCCCAATCGGTTTGCTGGTCATTGAAGCTTTGAAAGCATCCGGCGCAGCTGAAATCTATGTGGTAGAACTTTCCGAGGAACGTAAGAGTAAAGCTAAGGAACTTGGTGGTATTGTAATCGATCCTAAACAATATGATGTGGTCGAAGAAATTCAAAAACGTACCGATGGTGGCGTAGATGTTGCGTTTGAAGTGACAGGTGTACCTCCCGTTCTAACCCAAGCCATTAATTCCACTAAATTGAGTGGACAAATCATGATCGTTAGTATTTTCGAAAAAGATGCTACGATTACTCCAAACAATATCGTACTTAAAGAACGCAACTTAACTGGTATCATTGGTTACCGTGATGTTTTCCCCGCTGTAATTAGCTTGATGGAACAAGGGTACTTCCCTGCTGAAAAACTTGTTACTAAGAGAATTAAACTGAATGAAGTGATTGATCACGGGTTTGAGGCTCTTTTGAAAGAAAAAAATCAAGTAAAAATCCTTGTAAGTCCTAAACAATAACCATAAGCAGCCTATTAGCTGAATCATAAAAGAAGGCGCTGCTCCAAGCAGCTCTTTCTAGAATTTGTAGCGGTCTCTGTTATTAAAAAACACCAGGCAGCGATTCTCCGGGATTGGAGTATCACTGCCTGGTGTTTTTGATCTGTGGGGGGTGTTTAAGCAAATTTATGGGCAAATCCTTATACGCTCTGGCTTAACTCGCTTAATCATCCGCTGATCCACCAAAGTATATTCATCCTCACTAAGCAGGAGTTGCAAGTCTGATGCCTTGAAGAAATCCTTTCAGACAGAACGTAGCTTCCGGTGCATTCCCTCTTGTTATACTTCTAGCACCTAATTTAAAGGATTCGAATGAGATAATGGAGAGTGATATAGGGTAAATGTGAAATAACTGTATTCTGTACACTTATTCCGTGTGCAAAAGTAACTATTCTTGTTTTAATTGTATTCTGTACAATTAAAACCCTGAAAATCCACCTATAAGAAATTAAATGAGGAATATAGATGTACTAAATACAGTTATATCTATACCCCGACCAATTAAGGAATTATAGTTGTACAAAATACAATTAAACGCTCACTCTGCTTTAACAAATTGCTTCCGTCACCACTCTGATTCATCAATTATAGATGAAGTGTAGCTCCCTATGGAACGGCCCCTAGCCCGTTTGTTTGCTTCATCTATACTTATGCGTATTTATCATTTATCAAATAATGCAGATTCTCTTTTACAGCAGGCCATTCGGTATCCAATATGCTAAAGACCACATTATCATGAATCGATCCGTCAGACTTGATTCTATGCTTACGCAGAACCCCTTCTTTAACCGCCCCTATTCGTTCTACTGCTCTTTGTGACCTCAAGTTGTTCGCGACCACTGTAAATTCTACGCGGATCAGCTTTAGTTCTTCAAAACAATAGTGTAGCAGCAGCGACTTGCCTTCTGTGTTCACACTAGTTCTCCAATAGTCTGGTGAGATCCAGGTACATCCAATTTCAGCGTTACGATGAACCAAATCCGGATGCATAATACGAGTGGTTCCGATAATTCGCTCCGTTGCTTTATCAATGATAGTAAAGGTAATTTGTGAACCGTTCTTTTGATTCGCTAAAGCTGTTGAGATTAATCCTTGCACCTGCTCGTCCGACGTTATTTTTCGCCAGGTAAATTCCCAGATGTCTGGATTTCTTAACACTCTCGCCAATCCATCTCCAAGACTTTCATCTATTGGAACCAGCTTAATCGATTTCCCGTCAAGTATTTGAGTATTCATAACACTCATTTGGTGCACCGTTCTCTCAATGAAATATGCTGAATGATATCTGCAATTTCTTCCACACGAAAGGCGATATGGTCTGCTCCGGCTTGTTCAAGCTCTTCCTTGGGACCATAACCAAAAGTCACTCCAATGGATTCAACACTACAGCCAATAGCACCGATGATATCATGCTTACGATCTCCTATCATTACCGCTTCCTCTGGATGTATGTCATTCTCATCAAGCACGTACTGAATAACCTCTTGCTTCTTAGAACGGGTACCGTCCAGATTACTTCCTCCGATATGTTTGAAATAATGATCGAGCTTATAATGCTCAAGAATCTGTGCTGCAAAAACAGTCGGTTTGGAGGTTGCTACATACAATGAGTATCCATTCGTCTTAAGTCCCTCCAGCAATTGGGGTATACCTTCAATCACCATATTCTCAAATAATCCCGTGGCACTGTAACGCTCCCGGTAAAAAGCAACCGCTTGAAGCGCTTGTTCCTCAGTGAAATGGTGCAGCTCGATAAAAGAATCATATAACGGAGGACCTATGTAAGGAAGAAGCTCATCCAAATGCTCGATCTGTATATCAAATTTGTTCAAAGCGTATTCTACGCTTTTGGTGATGCCTTCTTTGGGGTCTGTTAAAGTACCATCTAAATCAAATAAAATGTTTTGTAATCCTCTTCCCACGGTTGTCTTGCTCCCCTCGACTGTTATTATTGCATATATTTATCATACCTTCGTTTCCACATACTTTCCACATACTTCTCGAATACGATAAGTAACTGAAGCTATTACATATTATCGGAGGAGTATCTTATGAACATGACGCATTACATGTCTTTGCTAGCGGACAACCAGCCTTGGAATTTGATTATATTCATGGCCATCCCCGTGATTTTTGCTGAGACGATTACCATTACAGAGTTTATTATTTTGTTCACCAAGAATCTAACAGGCCCACTACGATCCTTCAACAAAGTCTGCAGCATACTCGCAGGGATATATTTCACAGGTGTATTCCTCTACTTGTTCCCGACTGCGTTTATTCCTTTGTCTGTGAATGGGGAATGGCACACATGGGTTGATATCGTAGCCGTGGGCTTCTATTTAAGCGGAGTACTCTTCTTATTGCCACTGGCTTTGTTAGATCTTGGTCTGATTGCCCGTAAACGATCGGAAGAGCACAAGATGAAGCTGCATTTTCTGCTTATTAGTGGATTCTTGGTCGTGGCGCATATCGCGATGATATTTGGGATGATTAATCCGGAAATTGTAGGGAGTATGGGTGGAATGGGCGATATGATGCATTAAAGTTTATTAACAAAACGTAATCTAAGACAAAAAGCAGATCAAGGATAAAACCTTGATCTGCTTTTTGTATCGTACCGGTTATCCTGCGTTTTGTACAGTTACCACAGTACGCTTCTTGCGTAATAAAAACATCAGTGGAAATCCAAACAAAACAATAATGGAACCTACCACAAAAACATCATTCACACCCATCGTGAACGATAGCAAACGTATCGAATCTGTATTACTTGCACCGGAGCTGATCAACTCTTTAGAGTGGAGTAAGGATCTACTCGACAGCAGGGAGGTGAATACTGCAATCCCAAGTGAGCTTAACACATTGCGGACCCAGTTGTTGATCGACGTAGCATGTCCAGACCATTCGACAGGAATTTCCTCCATTGAGGCTGTACTGCTTGGAACATTGGCTAGTCCAATGCCGAGATTACGAACGACCATCGCCCACATAATAAAGCTATAAGATATGTTCGTTTGCAGCCGACTAAGCATGAATAAGCCGATGAATATAAATAAAATACCCGCAGAAATCAACTTCACAGGTCCGAACTTTGGATACAGCTTACCTACGATTGGACTCAATAAGGCAAGGAGGATCGAGGACGGCAATAAAATCAGCCCTGTTTTAAGCGTTGTAGCCCCTTCTACCGTTTGTAAGAACAAAGGGGTTAAATAGGTTCCGGCATACATCGCAATCGTAACTAAACTATAGATACTAAGCATGGCGGTAAAACGGCGATTACGGAATACACGCAAATTCAGCAGAGGTACCTCCGCCTTCAGCTCGCGCAAAACAAACAAAACTAACAACACAACTCCCAAAAGGATTAACGATAAGGTTTTCCACGAAGTCCATCCCCAGCTATTGCCTTGGCTAAATGCAGTTAATAATGATAAACTACCGAGGACAACGGTAAGGAAACCAGGAATATCAAATGACTTCGGAATATTCATTCGATAATACGGAATTAACGTTAGGGTTAGAATAACAGCTATGATTCCAATAGGGATGTTAATTAAAAATAACCAATGCCAGCTGGCATATTGGAGCAGCCACCCGCTAAACGTTGGTCCTATGGCTGGCGCGACCATCGCGGATAACGACCAGAGGCTTACTGCAAAAGGTCTGCGTTCTCCCGGTATTACTTGAAATATGATGGTCATCGTACAAGCCATGATGAGACCGCTGCACGAACCCTGAAGCATCCGAAATACAATTAATGATGTTGGATCCCATGCCAAAGCACAAAACAAAGAGAACATGGTGAATCCCATCAAGGCGAAAAGATAAAGCCTTTTGTAGCTGAATCTTCCTCCGAGATATCCCGCGAGTGGTGCGGTTACTCCTGTCGCCAGCATAAAACCGGTGACCATCCATTGCATGGTGTTCAGACTCGTATTGAAATGATCCATTAAAAGAGGAACAGCAATGTTGATCGTCGTTGTACTTAAGACAGAGACGAAATTCCCGAAGAATATGGCAATCATGATCGGCCAAAAATGTATTTTGCTTGCTTGATTTTCTTCCATGCTTCCCCTCCTCATTATTTTTTATATGTCTACTTTTACATATATAAGGTGACTTGAATAATGTTATAATCGTATGATCAATATGTCAATGATGACATATCCCCGAAAAATTCAATGAAAACGGATTTATAATAACTGGAGGGCTTTATAGTAATGAATACACTGTCTTATGGACTTCTAGCTTTACTTAGCGCTAACTCATTGTCTGGATATGAATTAACTCAGAATATCAAGCCGCTCTGGCGTGCTGGACATAGTCAAATCTACCCTCTATTAATGAGCATGGAGCAGCAAGGTTATATCACCTTTAAGCTCATTGAACAGACCGACAAACCGGATAAAAAAGAATACTCCATTACGAAAGCAGGACTGGAACAATTGCGGCAATGGGTGGAAACTACTGCAGAGCCTCCGGTGCTGCGGGATGAGCTGCATTTTAAGCTGTATAGCTTATGGCTATCCAACCCGAAAGAAGCCAAGGACCTATTGCTAAAACGTGCAGAGTTTTGTAAAAGTGAGCTGGAGCGATACAAGATTTTGCTCAAAGCAAACGAAGTCTTGCGTGATGAACGCGGTGAGACTCGTGAGTTAAAAGCCACCACTTTTGGACGTTATTTACTGATCCGCAAACGTGTGCTTGATATGGAGAGCTCTATACAATTCTGCGAATGGGCACTTGAAGAGCTTGAGTCGAATCAATAACATTATAAACAAGCAAAAAAGAGACCTCATTTTGTATCGGAAGTCTCTTTTTACTTACATGTATTCGGATTTAGATAAATTCAATAGTTGCACCTCGCAACGAGTACCCGCTCCAGGCTGACTCATCATTCGAATCTTGCCTCCATGCAATTCCACCAGCTTTTTAACAATGGAAAGTCCCAGACCTGAACCACCGTATTGTCTTGAACGTGATTTCTCTACCCGGTAGAAACGCTCAAAGATATAGGGAAGCTCTTCCTCAGGAATACCTATTCCTGTATCTTCAACTATTAGAGTTGCAGCATCCGCTGTAAATTCCACATGAACAATAATCTCGCCTTCATCCGTATAACGAATTGCATTTTCCAGAAGGTTCATAATAATCTGTTCCATACGTTTTTGATCTCCACGGATCATACACGCATCTCCGCTAAGCTGAAGCTTCAGCTGTAATCCCTTCTCTTTTGCTTTCAGTTCAACTCTGCGCACGGCTTGTTCCGCTAGCTGACTGAGATCGATCCACTCTTGGGTAAGTGTAACCTTTCCTTCCTCCATCTTTGCCAGTTCAAATAAATCATCCACCAGATGCTGGAGCCGATGTGCTTCCTGATGAATGATATCCAAGTATAGATCCCTTTCCCCCTCGGTCTCGTAAAGCCCATCTTTTATAACCTTGGTGTACCCCTCCAAATATGTAATGGGCGTTCTCAGCTCATGTGAGATATTTGCCAGAAATTCCTGCCTTGTATCCCTGTATCGTTGCAGATCGACAGCCAGATCATTTATGGCCGCAGCCAAAAAACCAATCTCATCGTTACTACGTATAGACAGTCTCGTTTCCAGCTCGCCAGCCGCGATTTTCCGGGTTGCCTTTTGCATCTTGATCAGAGGTCTGGACAAAATCATGGCGATCACACCAGTGATCCCTAAAGCCAATATAAAAGCCCCTATTCCTGCAATCAGCAGGAGGTTCCGGATGGAAGCCAAAGATTGCTTCATACTCTCTGTAGAGGACATTACATAAAGTGCAGACTGAGTTGTATCCCCCTCCATTATTGGTTTTCCAATGATAAAATAAGAATGTCCAGCAGGATCTTTATACTCAAAATCAACACTTTTCCCAGCAAAAATCCTACTAACATCCGAAGCATGGATGAATGAACGATCCGAACGATCATGTACACCCGAGTGGAGTATCACATGGCCATCCTTCGAGATATTAAAGATACTGACATCCGAAAATTCTGCAAAAGTACTCATCATCTGCTCATTTGAACTATCCTGCGATTCCGCCATTCCAATAAAATGTGAGGTGAGTTCCTCCGTCTCTTTTTGCATCTCGTTGTAATAGAAGCTTGTAAACATCCGGTCTATAGTAACTCCAAGGACAAGCAAAACAACTACAAAAACAGACATTATAACAAAACCAAGCTTAAGTCCAATGATGTTATTTTTCATACCTGATTACCGGGAGCATGAAATTTATAACCTAATCCCCACACCGTCTGAACCGGATTATAGGCTAGGCCTCCTTTATGTAGTTTCTCGCGGATATTCTTAATATGAGTGTCAATAACACGATTCTCCCCCTCATAATTATTCCCCCATAATCGCTCCACCAGTTCTTCTCTCGTAAAAACCCGGGTAGTGTTTTGCGCCAAAGTGGCCAGTAGATCAAACTCCTTGAGCGTGAATTCAATGGATGTATCCTGAATATGTACCTCCCTAGCTTCTGGGTATATTTTAAAATCAGGGTATGTGAGCACCTTTTCCTGAGGTTGTTGAACAAAAGTAAGTGTTGAACGCCGCAGCAGAGAATAAATCCTAGCCACTAATTCTTCCGGCTCAAACGGTTTAGTAAGATAATCATCTGCACCTATACCGAGACCACGTACCTTATCCTTGGTTTCAGAACGTGCGGTTAGCATTAGAATTGGGATAGAGCTTGACTCCCTCACCAGCTTGCAGACCTGCCAGCCATCCATATCCGGCATCATCACATCCAGCAAGATTAGGTCAAAGCTGTGTTGTTTCAACAGTTGGAGTGCCTCATGACCCGTTGACGCCTCTTTTGTAGACATCCCTTCTTTACTTAAATAAATCCGCAATAAATTCCGCATGTTCCACTCATCATCTACGATCAGTATCTGTAGCTTATTCAAGCCGTTCACCCTCTTTATGACCTAGTTCTTCTCATTATACAAAAAAAACACAGAACAAGCCGACATCATCCCTAAATGATGCCAGCCTGTGATGATGGTTAGTGGCCGGAATGCGGATTGCCTCCTGCAGCAGGTGAGATTTCTAGCATGTCATCGATTTCACTTTGTGCTCGCTCATTTATTGTAAGGTTATCTCCAGTTATCCAAGCATGATTGTAAGGACCTTCTGCTGGTGAATCTTGAAATTTAGGTTGAAGCTCCATCATATACTCCATTACTGAATCTGGCAGCCCGTCTTTTTCCGTAAAAACAAGCGGCGCATGTTTCCCCAAATGGGAAAAAGGCGCAGCGGCGATAGCGAGCATCGTAGAATCCGTGGTTAACAAAGACAGGTTATGACCGGGTGTAGTGATTCCCCAGCCGAATCCGTTATTGGCATCCTTAAAACTTGCAAAAGCTATAGCGTTCTTAAAAACATCTTCTCCAGCTATACGGGTAACTGTTCCGTATTCTTTTAATTGCTTTTCTACATCTGCTGAGACAATGTCTTCTGGTCCGAGGATGTAAATGGTTGCGCTACCTCCACGTTCTTTTAAAGCCTCGACCGTTGAATTAGGAATTTCGTCTTTGGTTACAAAGAGAAGAGGTTCAGGCATATGTGCGATCCAATTCACTGCTGGCAACGTGTACTCAGGGCTATCCATAGAACCAATAATGACCGACTTTGGAAGTTCACCCGCTGCTTTGGCGTAATAAGTATCTATAGCCTGAGCTACTGCCGCTGGCTCATCCCCTTCTATCCGGTCTACTTTTAAATCAATGGCCTTTAATTGTTGTTCGACATTGGATGCCATAAGCCCAACAAGCACTACCTGAACCCCTTTATTGCCTTCAGCACCTATTGGATTCAGTCGCTTAAGTTCAGCGAGAGTAACCTCAGGAACCCCTTCTTTTGTGGTATACAGTACAGGCCCATTACTGGGATGATGAATCAAATCTGCACTAACTGCGGCGATCTGCCAATTACTCACATCCGTCAAAACTACACTTGAAGGTCTATTATTCTTTGTTTGCGCAGTCCATAAAGTCTGAGAAACTAACACTGCGGCTTGAATCGGATCTGAAGTGTTAATACGAGTAGTATTCTTCGTAGCTATCCATGGTTGCTCCACCGTTGCAGAACTAGCTTGCGAATTAACCTTAGATGGAACATTATTGCCTGATTGGCAGCTTGTTAACACTGTACTCAAAAGCAAACTAACGGCAACAAATGGTATGATTTTTTTCATCCTAAACCCTCCTGTGTGATGTTCTCGCTTGATTTAGAGTAGTTTAGTCTACAAATGTGTGGAAAGTATGTAGAATTTAAAATAAATAAAATTTGTATATAATGCAAAAAGAGCATCCCGTAAGCCATGAATGACTCAGGATGCTCTTGGTTTAAAGTTTTTTCAACACTTACCAGTGTTTAGCGATAAAAGTATCCCGACCGGATTGCTCCCGATCTTCTTTGTAGTGCTTGGGATTCTTATGATGATAATCCTGATGATACTCTTCTGCACGATAAAAAGTTGGCGCCGGAAGAATTTCCGTAATGACTGGACCGGAGAATCTGCCACTGCCCGCAACCTGTTCCTTCGAGGCAAGAGCTGCTAAACGCTGTTCTTCATTATAATAGAAGATCGCTGTCCGGTACTGAGTTCCTCGATCCTGAAATTGCCCACCATCATCGGTAGGGTCAATCTGAGGCCAATATAATTCAAGCAGCTTCTCGTATGAAAAAAGCGCTGGATCAAACGTAATCTGCACAACCTCGTAATGCCCCGTTGTTCCGGTTTTGACTTCTTCGTAGGTTGGATTCTCAGTTATCCCTCCCGCATATCCCGATACAATTCCATGAATGCCTGGTAATTCCTCAAACGGTGTCACCATGCACCAAAAACATCCGCCTGCAAACATCGCTTGTTCCATATGATCCAATCTCTCCCTATCTATCTTCATCTAATTAAGAATATATGCTATGACGATAAAGCCAAAAGATCATAAAGTCAATGGAAGTCCGAAGCACCATTAGAATTCAATTCTCCAAAACGTTATAATATAACAACAACAGAAGTAGAAAGGAATGCGCTATGAGAAAAAATCGTTTAGGACAATCTGATTTATATGTTAGTGAGATAGGACTTGGCTGTATGTCTTTGGGTACGGATGAGGCGAAAGCCATTTCCATTGTTCATGAAGCACTCGATCAAGGAATCAATTTTGTTGATACAGCAGATCTTTATGATGAGGGCCGTAATGAAGAAATTATTGGCAAAGCCATTCGTCAACGTCGACAGGATGTAATCCTGACCACAAAAGTTGGCAACCGCAGAATTCCCGGCCAAGAAGGCTGGAGCTGGGACCCTTCAAAAGCCTATATTAAAAATGCAGTCAAAGATAGTCTTAAACGGCTGCAAACCGATTACATCGATCTATACCAGCTGCATGGCGGCACTATTGAAGATCCAATTGACGAAACGATTGAAGCTTTTGAAGAACTTAAGCAAGAGGGTCTTATCCGCTATTATGGGATCTCTTCTATTCGTCCTAATGTAATTAGAGAATATGTGAAAAAATCAAATATCGTAAGTGTTATGAGCCAATATAGCATTTTAGATCGACGTCCTGAGGAAGAAATCCTTCCTCTGCTAGCTAAGCATGGAATTAGCATGATTGCACGCGGACCTTTAGCAGGGGGCATACTGTCAGAGCGTGGTCGCAGCAAGGCGGAGAAGAATTACTTAGATTACAGTAGTGAGGAACTTCTGAATTTGCATGATCAGCTTTCGCAGGAAACTAGTGACTCTCGCAATCTTGCACAAACAGCGCTTCATTATCCACTAGCTAATCCATCTGTAGCCGTTATTATTCCTGGGGCAAGCAGTCTGGAGCAATTAAAAAGCAATGTAATGGCTGCTGATGTAGCTCCACTCACTTCGGAGGAACTTGCAGACATTCAGCGGATAAGCAAAGCAAATCGTTACAAGCTTCATGTATAGATTAGTCACTTTCGTTAAAAACAATGGGGTGTCCATAGCCATACAATGGCTGTTGGGCACCCCCTCCTTTTTGAAGCTACCTGATCGCTGATCTAATCCTTAAACTTGGTTTAATTAAGTACTAATCACACTTATGAATCGCACTATAGGACACAGTTGACCTTATACGCTACTTTTTCCTATATTAAGGGTGCTCGCGGACTCCATAGCCGCTATGAGCATGATAATCACCATATATCATCCTCTATTTAAGGAATAGCAGCACTGGAGTCCGAAATCATGCTCCAACGCCTAAATATATACAAATAATGTCATCTGGGTCCGAAAGTATTCAAGTCACTCCGCGTGACACATCCAGCCTGCCATAATTCCAGTAGAATAAAATCGAGTGATTCTTGTGAAGCCTGATTCTTTCAATAACTCTTCAATTTGTTTTTCAGGAAGGAAAGAGATTTTCGTAATATTGCTACTTACATTATCAAACGCTTCGGGAGATTCATATCCTGCAACCCAAAAGCTTTTCCATACGTTTATTCTGTCGTGGAGTTCAGGATCATCCAAATCTCCATATGCACTTACGAGAACAAATGGAGCACCCGGTTTCAGATTATCCTTTATGGAGCGAAGTAATTTCAATTTTTCTTGAACATCATGGATGAAATGAAGGACCAAAATACAACTTGCCACATCGAACTTTGAGTCCTGCTGAGGAAGATCATCGATTGTCCCAGGAATCAGACTGACACGGCTCTCTAAGTCCAGTTCATCTATCTTTAATTTCGCGATCTTAAGCATATCTTCCGAAGGATCCACTCCAGTAAATGTCCAGTTTGGGTTAGATGGCCCCCATGCCGAAAATTCATTTCCTCCGCCCGCACCGACCACGAGCATAGATACAGGGATGTCACCTAACTCGAAGCGAAAATAAGATTGGATCATCGAAAATAATGAATCATAAGATGGAATCGAAATATGAGTGGTTTTTTCATAGGTCGCCCTCTTGGCATTTAATTTTTGCTCTTCAGTCATTGTAATCATCCTCCATTGTTTTAAACTTCACATTTTAGTATCAAAACCCACAATAAAGTCATTACGGATTTATATTGTCTCTAATAACCCCGAAAAAAGAACGGATCTTTACTCCGTCTTCATCGTTTTTGCCAAATCTGCAATTTTCGTGTTCTCTAAGTACTGCTCCATCTGTCGCTCAGCGTCAATCACAACCTGTTGAATCAGACACTCACTTCCGTGATCTAGACTGCATTCAAAAAAGGAAGCCGTTCCTTCGATTGCATGGATAATATCCAAAAAAGAGATTTCTTCCGACTTGCGTCTGAGACGATAACCACCATTAGCACCAGGTGCAGATTGAATCAATCCAGCCTTCACTAGCTTAGTCATCATTTTGGACAGATAGGTTTGGGAAACACCTAACTTCTCAGCAAGCAATTGAACACCCACCGGCTTATCAGACGCCACCGTCACCATATAGAGCATTGCATGAAGTGCATAATCTGTCGCTTGGGAATATTTCATTCAGCACCTCCATTAACGACTTTAGAAATCTATGATAACTCTAACATTGCTAAAAGGCAAGTTTGTTCGCTTTTTAAAAGAGAAGAAGCTCAAGAACCTTTGTCCCAAGCTGGCTCATTTTTCCTTTCAAAAGTAACGATAAAAACCGGAGTTTTATATAGATGTTTTTGCTGTTGCAGCGTATTTTTTTCCAGAACTTGTTCTGAAAATAATTCAAAATTAGGGTTAGACATTAATAAATACTCAGCCATAATATTCTTAACTGTGATCATCCGAATGAACTCCCCTCAACTAAATTGGAGTATACTCACCACTAAACTCAAATTCATAGTCATTAGCGATACGGATATAGCCATATACGCAATGCCAGCGATCTCTGTAGAAAACACTGGAATAATTCTGATTATCCCTATTTCCTTCAGCAACTAAGATCTCCTTGTCATCGCATGCTAAAACAATACCTGTATGATCGTGAGGGTCATTAGTTAGCAATTTTTCATAAATCACAATATCACCACGCTGAGGAGTAAACCCCTCTTGCCCGTCAAAATAAAAAAATGCGGTCTCAGGTAGTTGCGCCCACTCTAACCAAGCCCCTACGCCAGCTAATCGAAAATCAGCATTCGGATATCGAATCGGCAGCAGAAATCCAGCTTGCATACAGCAGTAATATACAAATGCTGCGCACCAATTGTTTTGTAATACTTTATAAATCCCTTGGTCAGGCCAATATTTACAGATTTTTCGATATCGTTCGTTTCCTGGTATTCCAACAATGTTTTCTTTTCCAAATGCTTCAGCAATATTAGCTAACTTGCCACGTTTATCCGTAGGCTGGAGAACTTCAGCCCCGCTGCTGTAATCTATCTCTTCCAAAAAATCCTCTGGAATCGTCATTTCACGAAGTACATTCCGAAGCCTATTCGTGTCCTGTAGTGTTACATTACATCCCCTATTCTGCAAGTGTAATTGTAGAACTTGAGCATCCTTTAGAATCTCTTCATAGGGACCCTGAACTTTATTCCTGTCCCCTTGATGGAAGATTGCCCTTAGAATTTGAGTCAGCTCTTCTTTGGTAAACATATTCAAGTCTTTTAATAAAGGCCTTACGGTATCAGCACTGTTGGGACCTGGAAATTCCTTGACTCCGGTTTTGAAGAAATAATAATTATGAAGCAGTCCTATAATGGCTGCCAATTCCTGATTTTGTTCTCTTTTCATGGCAAGCAATGAAGCGAAACTAGACACTCCGTACAGATGAACACACGCTTCCTGTTTCCGTTGTTCGCTACCTATAGACATGATCATATCTTGAACAAGCACACGCACACTATCAAGGCGCTGGTTTACTTTTGTTATCAGGCGTTGAGTCACTGGAAACCTTCCCTTCCGTTACTACTCAGCTGTAATAATATTAAAGCAAATAACTCACATATTTATTTTTATCAATTCATTCCCTAAAGACTACCTTTTTCTGTCCATCCTTGACGAACTCCACACCAAAATAATCGGTATTACCGTCCGCCCCGAATTCAGCGATCCGAGCATCAGGCTTACTCTCAAAATAAATGTGATGTCTAATATTAGATCTTGGTAACAAGGTGATTTCTTGCGGCTGAACCTCTGCGAATGACCAGATCCCTTGAGGATTAACATACTCTCGAAAAATTGGACGAATCTTAATGGTTTCATTTTGCCCGCCATAGTTGATTAGCCTGATTGTACATTGAACCTGCACAATATCCTCTTGAGTACCGTACATACAGTGCGAATCTTTTTCCAGGAAATCCACAACTTCAATTCCATCATTGTTCATATTCACAAGATAATACAATCGTTCTGTTAGAAATGGATACAAATAATAAAAAATTATAAAAAAAAGAATAACCGTTCTGCCTACATATTTTTTATAGCGCTGCTTAAAGTGCATTATAGTTAAATTCCCACTGAAAATTAACAAAATGATCCCGAATATTGCTGAATAATGTAAACCATGGTTTGTCGCAGGCTCGCTCCAAGGTGGAATTCCAATAGTTCTGAAGAGGTAATCCCCCAACATAGTTCCCTGATGTGTGATTCCCACAAAAACTAATGAAAACAGCAAAAATAAAACAGTTATCCAAGCTTTACCCTTGGTCATTTCATCCCTCCCAACCAATAACAGTTATGTCTTCTCTAACCTCCAAGGAAAGATTCCTATGCATATACAGTTCAATTTTTTTACCGCTAAAGCTCAAGGTGTAATCAACTACGTAAGGGGTTTCAATGTAATATACCGTGAGGATTAATTTGGAATCATCATATTGCCAGCTTGCAGATGTACAAACTTCCTGCTCACTAAGGGATAAGTCTTTAATAAATAAACTTTTTGCATGGGTAGTCCTTGAAAAATCGAACGGAAATTCATCTAAATGATCGTCGTAAAGTAAAGAAAAACTAAGGTGCTCATCTTCAAACTTCAATGTTAATTCTTTGATTTTATGCTTATTGTCTTCAAAGATATAGGTTCCACCATACGATCTATAATCTACTTTAACTATCCTGTCTACTAAGGAGGTAAATGTAGGAGGTTTAATAATGTTAGATGCAACCGTTGGCCAATCAAAGTTCAGTAAATTTGCATATATGATATCTAAAAAATCCTGTAACTTCTTCATCTCGGTAAAACTTGAAGTTGCAGCAATCACAATCTCTTGACTCGGATCAATGAAACACAATTGACCAAAAGCTCCATTCCCCATCTTACATCCATTCCTGCACATAAAGAACTGATAACCATATCCGTTTGACCAGTCAGCCTTATTTTGTCCCCAACGATTATCGCTTTGTTCATTTAGCGCCAGCTTTAAATAATCTTTCGAAACAATTCTACGACTATTGTAAACCCCTTGATTGAGGAGCATCTGGCCAAATTTCGCGATTCCATCTGTTGGTATGCTTAGTCCCATTCCACCAGCAACAATTCCTAACGGGCAAGTCTCCCATTCCGGTCTTTCTATGTCCAACGGGGCAAATAATCTTGGCATTAGAAAATCAACAAGATTTTCTCCAGTCGTCTTTTCGATAATAGCCGAAACCATATAAGTGGCGTGTGTATTGTAATTGTAATAACTTCCCGGTTCATCTTCTAGGTCCAAAGCTAAAAAGGCACGAACCCAATCATTTTGCTTGGCTATCGCACCATATATATTATTGTTATGTCCTGTATTCATGGAAAGAAGATGATGTATCGTCATCTTCTCTAAATTAGGTGAAATTGAGCTAGGAAGCTGATCCGGGAAAAAAGAAACCACTTTATCCGTTAATTCAAAATAACCGTTATCCCATGCTATGCCTGCTGCAATAGATGTAAAGCTCTTACTTAGAGAAAATAAAACCTGGGGAACGTTTTTGCGGTACGGTTGACGATAAAACTCGGTAATAACTTCTCCCTTACGCAATAGCATAAAAGTATTAACCGGTAAATCAGATCGTTCAAGTTCTTCATAAAACTTAGACAGCGCTTGGGTCAAATTCTCTGGATTATCCATTTAAACCTCGCTTGTCGTTATATTTTGAGTTTTTAATAATTCTCAGGTAGAGCACTAAGTCTCGTGTCAGGTCTCCTCCATTTGTTCATTTAGACGGCAACCTTGTCATACTTAACCTAAAGACTTGTTATACCAAAAATAATCTTCAACGTTTTACGACTCTTCTTACATATTTTCAAGCCTTGTTTTAAGTCTAGAATGATTACAGTTTTGCCAATCCAAATCCTAAAATATAACGAGCGGAACTTTACCGGTGTCACTATGCCTTTTTCTTCATATTCCGTTCCATCCTCTAACTCCGTTTCAGTTCTAATAAGCCATGTATTGCCGATACCAAATTCGATATACTTCAGAATCTATCTCCCCCCCGTACAAGAGCTGCTTTTATTGCTCAATAGTTTTTATAAGATAAAGGCAGAGATCATCGTCCACACAAACATGTGCCCCAGGCTCAATAGGCTTATTATCGTACATGATTCCCCGCCCATCAGGGATAAAACCACGCTTTATATACATCCGTTGTGCGGTTCCATAGTCAGCGTATAATCCAAATCCAATACCAATAGTATTAGATATAGTAAAAGCATCTTTTTCAAGAGCTTCAATTAATACACTTCCTACCCCACGTTTCCTAAATGGCGGGATGACGTCAAAGTTTTGAATTTCAGGTATATTATTCTCTGCAAAATAAGGATATTCCGACCTGTATACCACATGTCCCCATCCAACAAACTCATTTTCACAAAAAGCTAAAAGTGTAACTCGCTTTTCATTTTGATTTTCTTGCCAACAACGTTGGACATAATCAAGAGGTTGGCTTACGTCATGCTCAGATAACCCCATATGTATAATATCAATATCGTTTTGTGTCATTCGACGGATTTGTAAAGGTAAGGCCATAATATAATTTCCTCCTAACTTATTAAATGAGTCCATTCCTATATTAACATACTAATTAGGATTAATCTGGTAAAAAACAATTATTGTTAAACTAACCTGTCAGATAAAAGAACAGGCTGCCGAATATACCGGCAGCCTGTTCTGATTTTGTTATTTTTTTATTTCTTTAAGGTAAAAGTCATATAATTGATCAATAGATGAACTGGAAAAGATAGACGTGGCTTGTTCAATTTTCTCACGTTTCCAATCGAACCAGCGCATTTCCTTTAACTTTTCGATTTCTTGATCTGTAAACCGTTGCTTGATCACTTTAGCAGGATTGCCGCCTACTATCGTATACGCTGGGACATCCTTTACAACAACTGATCCTGCCGCAACAATAGCACCTTCGCCTATTTTCACACCGGGCATAATCATTGCATTCATCCCAATCCAGGCATCACTAGCAATGATTGTATCCCCTTTGGATTCGTAAGAGTTTGCAATCTGGTCTACAAAAGGATACACGGTAATCCATTCAGGATGATGATTGTGATTCCCACCCATGAGAATAATTACACCACTAGCAATACAAACATAATTTCCTATAATCAATTTATCTAAATGCCAGCCATAATCTTCACTGGGATTAAACAACTTTCTTGATTGTTCATCACCCCAAAGGTATCTGACACACCCATCTTCAAAATCAAGATTATCGTAATAACCAGAGTAGTATGAGTACTCTCCTACCTCTATCATTGGGTTGGTGACAATATCCTTTAAATACTTAGTTTCAGACCAGTGGCTAAACTGATGTTGTTTCATTTTCTTTCCCTCGCTTCTAAGTAATGTAATTCATTTATACTTAGAAGCTTGATGCAGTAGCGACATTCTTAAACCTTTTCAAACGACGAACCATCGTCCTCATCCTTTTCCTAATTGATGCCGTCATTGTAACAAACGAATGATTTATTCGTCAAATCAACCGTATTGTCCGAACTCAGCTCAATTATGAATTTATCGGATTACGGCTAGCCTTAACATGTTTAAGCTGGGCAACTATAATGACGCTAATGATCACTAGAAGGAACCACGAACTGATCTTACTGAAACTAACCAGTTGCCACGTTTGATATTGATCAGGATATTTCCATGCATTAAAAAATGTAGCGATATTTTCAGCTAACCAGATAAAAAATCCTACAATAAAAAAGGCCAGTGTCAAGGGCATTCGATAGGTAACCGTCCGTACCCTATAAATGATCCATGTTTTCCAGAAGACAACAACCACAAGCGCTGTCAGCCACCAACGAAAATCAGGAATGAAATGATGTGTGAAAAAATTTAAATAGATGGCTCCTCCCAACAATCCCGCTGAAGCAAACCCCGGCCAACCGGTCATATCCATTTTCAATCTTCGCCATATCTGGCACATAAAGCTTGCGACACTTGCATACATAAATCCACTATATAGGGGTACACCAAACACCTTCGTAAACCCTGGCTCAGGGTATGCCCATGAACCCATCTTTACCTTATAGATTTCCAGCAATAAACCAATAACGTGGAACACACAGATTACTTTTATTTCATCCAGTGTCTCTAATCCAGTACGGTACATGAGGTACTGCACTGTAAGCAGTATTAGAAGAATGGCATCATAACGGTAAAGAAAAGGCATTTCTATTATGTTAGAAAGAGCTAAAGTCCCAAAAATCGCAACAGGAAATATGCAACTCATCGCCTGATGATATCCGAAATGCAGTAATTGTGTTATTGACTTCATTCTTATGTTTCCTCATCATTTTTGTATTCTAATAGATCTCCAGGCTGACATTCCAAAGCCTTACAAATTGCCTCTAACGTTGATAATCGCACCGCTTTTGCTTTTCCATTTTTTAATATAGAAAGATTAGCCATTGTTATTCCAACTCTCTCCGAAAGCTCAGTAACACTCATTTTTCTTTTAGCCAGCATCACGTCGATATTAATTATAATCGCCATTGTTTTCACCTCAGACAGTTAAGTCATTTTCTGATTTTATATCAATAGCTTCTTTTAAAAGCTTTTGTAGAACTGCAGCAAAAACGGCAATCACCATGGAGGCAAAAATGATAATCAAGCCGATGACTATAATCCCTGGGGCATCATCTTTCTCCGCCATGAGGTAAAAGAGTGGCATACCAACTACATACAAGCAACTGATGATGATTGCACAATATTTTATTTTCTTTAAAACCTGCACAGACATTTCCGAGAAAGCATTGTTTTTGTCAATATAGCCTAACAGTTTAAAAGCTTGATACAGTGCAAAGTAAAAAGGTATCGCCGAGGCATACAAATCAATGGCAATGAGATATTTCAATAAACTATAATCCGGATACAGTTCTGCTGCGAAACTCGCTATTTCCGGCACCACAAATATGCACAAAGCAAGCACCGGGATACCAATAAGAATAACCGCTGCCCTTAAAAAAAGTGTTGATCCTCTTTCCATAAAAAACACACCTCACAGATTTATTGTGAATTGAATTTATCACATTATTTATCGTTTTACAATATATTTTAATCGATATACAGTGATTATTGGTTGTTTTATAATTTTCGACTAAAAGGCCGAGCTAATTGACTATTAGAAGTCATTAGCTCGGCCTTGGTACCTTTTCATATCTCTTTATCTCTATTTTTCTATTCTACAAGTAATTCTAATACTGACCGAGATCGATAAAATTCAAATCCATGTTAGCTTCATCTTCAGCCTGATTTGTAACCTCTGTTGATACTGCTTTTCCTTCGTATTCAAGGTTACCGCTTGTCAAATTGAATACATACAGACGATTACCTTTGAAGTACTTATTACCCATATTCTTATAACCCACAATATAGAGATAGTCTTGTTTAAAATCATAGGTAATGTTTTCACTTAAATCTATATTTGTATTCTTCAGAGTAGTCTCATATTCTTTACTCACGAGATCGTAAGAAATCACAGTAAATCCTATATTCTCCTTACCCGATACAGCTTTTTGCAGGAAATAAATTTTCTGTCCATACGCATTCATAATATTATTCAATAACATTTCATGCCCTTGGAACGCGAGCGGCGAGATTTGTCCTGTTGCAACATCTACTTGATATGCCTTTTTATGATTATCTTTACTAACCGTTAAAATCCATTGATCCGAGTGATCCAGATTTTGATTGGCTAACCTAACGAATTGATTATCCCCATTTGCTGCTTCAGATTTAGCTCCTGGTAATACGAGCGGCTCATTCGTAATCTCCTTTGTTGTTAGATTAACACGGATAATCTGCGGTTCAGTTACATAACCTTTGGCGCCGTGATTCAAAAACACCATTGCAACAAGCTCTTGATCAACAAGCTGTACATTTTGTACATAGATATCTGAAATATCATGATCCACATTGATATCGGATCTGATTTCCTGCGTATTATCCTTCTGCTTATTAAGCACAGAAATACTGAGTCTAGCATTTTTCTTCGCTGATGAATCATTTGATTGCTGCTTATCTACGGTCCAATTCACGTAAGCAAGCATATCCTGATTTTCATAGAACCCAGCTAAGTTCTTCTTTCCACGCATGAACTGACGATGCTGATCCCTCCATTTATCCAATTGTGTATTCACTGGTCTTCGGTTTAAGCTTTGGCTGATCGTTAACTTTTCATCTGGATAATCTGTACCATTTGTAGTGATATTAGCTCGTTTGATGCCAAAAACACTATCCTTAGTCAGATAATTTCCGTATAAGGCTATACCTTCAACGAGAGAAGCATCCCCTTGAACCATCGTCAGCTTATAATTAGGTAGTGTCTCTTGTGAGGCTTGTACATAATACGTCCCGATTGTAACAACCGAGAACACTACAAGAACGGCGGTAACCATATATTTTCTCATTCCCTAACCTCCATACCCCTTCAATTATACCGATATTTTCTTACGCAATAGATACAAGCTGTACCAAAGCGAACCTCCAGCAATAATCACTATTAATCCGAGACAAGCACCTATGATTTCTCCGGGATAAAAGTAGCTATCATATCTGCTATAACCCATAAGATAGGGTATTGAGGCTAATCCAGCTAGAACCGCTAAGTATAATAAGATAAAGCCGATCCCTTTCAGTCTGTAGCTCCGCTCCATTAGAATCGCTGTGAACAAGACGATCAAGCCCGTAATGCCCAGTCCATAATATAGAACAAACTCAGAAAAGTAGGGCGGAACCAGAACTTTAAGCACAGTAGAATACTTCAAATAATCAAATACCGAGATGTTCCGATATAGTTCAGCAGGAAGAATCGACTGTGCTATCAAACGCTCCAGTGGCACAAGGACAATTTGCAGGGCAACAAGTCCAAATGCGAATAGCAAGATCGTAACCAGCTTGGCAAAATACAAATTCGCCCGATTGGATGGCAAGGTGAGCAGGCGATATACTATCGTATTTTTACCTCTCCAGTCACGGTACCAGATGAAGCAGCTATATATTAGCAACACTGTTATGCTCAAAAATATGGGTCCGAAATATAGAAGTCCATTATAGCGAGCATACAGCATACTGTTTAGCTGAATATATCCAGTCACATTGTGATATTGCTCAAGCGTCCACTGATTCACTCTCATTGCCTCATTCGCAGAATCCAGCCAATGATTAGCACCGATGGTGACTGCTGCAAGCTGCAAGGCAACTGTCAGCACCATGAGTCCAATATATATTTTGGCAAATCGGTTCATTTCAAAATTCAATAGCTTCACAAAAGCTCTCATTTCATGTACACCTCTCTCATTACGTCCGTAATGGACTTACCTTCCTGCTCGCGAACTTCTTCACAGTAGAATTCACTTTCTACCTTCCCGTGCTGTAGCAAGACCGCTTTATCAATTAAATGCTCAATATCGTTAATTTCATGAGTTGTAATAATCACACCACGATCCTCGATCAATTCACTCGTGAACACATCAGTAATTTGCTCGCGGCTGAACATATCAATTCCCGAGAACGGCTCGTCCATTAGAATGTAATCACAATCCAAGGCAAGTCCCAGCAACAAATTCACCTTCGCAGCCATCCCTTTCGACAATGAGGATACGCGATCTGAAGAGCTCAGTCGGAAGAACTTAAGCATTTCCTTTGCACGTTCAGCGTTCCAATTCCGATAAAAGTCAGCCATAAAGCTCAAGCAATCAGCAATTCGCATATTAGAGGGCATCGTTAACGAATCTGGAATGAAAGTGATTTTCTCATACATCGCAGGTGTTAGTGATACATTATCGATTAAGACTTCCCCTTTGAATGGTGTCAGTCCCATGATAGACTTCAGCACTGTTGACTTCCCGGCACCATTGATTCCGATCAGGCAGGTAATCTCTCCCTTGGCAGCAGTGAAGCTAACGCCATTTAGTACCTTCTTGAAACCATAATTCTTTACCATCTGATTCACTTGGATCATCTTGTGTCACCACCCTCTGGAGATAACTTGCGCTCGGATGTATATTTTGTCTTTATGATCTCTACCAGTTCTTCAACTGGAATTTGAATATTCTGAATGGAGCTGATGAATATATCCACTGCACTTTCGATTAATTCAGCTCGAATCGAGTTTAGGATTTGCTGATCCTGTGTAATTCGGCTCGGGGAATTCCCTTCTGTTACGATCAAACCCTGTTCCTCCATTTCCTTATATGCCTTCTGCGCCGTGTTCGCATTAATCTTCATTACTGATGCCAGTTCACGCCGTGAAGGAATTTTGTCTCCCGCTCCGATTTGCCCTGTGGCGATCTGTTCCTTGAAATGACGCACAACTTGAATATATACCGGCTCACGAATATTAAAGCTGACGCCTGATTTCTGTTCTTCTGTCATACAACCAACTCCATATACTAAGTGTGTGTACTAAGTGGTTCATACATCTCATTTATGTACTATACGTGTAATACACTTTTGTGTCAATAGTTCAGATTTGAGCAAAAAAAAAACTGCCTCTCGGCAGCTCTTTTATTACTAAAACACCTTTTGATTAAAAACATGTTCTTTTCCACCTAAACCCAGTGTATCTGCTGTTGTAGTGTGAATTTTCTGCAGAAGCACGGGATTATCCATTAGTGACAAACCATAAGAAGGAATCATTTCTTTAATTTTGGGTTCCCATTCTTTTATATATTGAGGGAAACATTTGTTAAGCACTTCAAGCATCACGTGAACAGCCGTAGAAGCTCCAGGGGAAGCCCCTAACAATGCGGCGACCGAACCATCAGCGGCACTAATAACCTCCGTACCAAATTGAAGTGTGCCTTTGCCAGCTTCTGTATCTTTGATAACTTGCACACGCTGACCAGCTACAACAAGATCCCAATCTTCAATTTTGGCATTGGGGATAAACTCTTTCAGTTCTTCCAGACGTTTTTCTTTCGATAACAGCACTTGTTCGATCAGGTATTTTGTTAATGACATATTTTTAGCACCTGCCGACAGCATTGTTATGAGGTTATCCGGTTTCACAGAAGTTATTAAATCAAACATTGAGCCCGTTTTTAAAAATTTAGGTGAGAAGCCGGCAAATGGTCCAAATAGCAGTGATTTTTTATTGTCGATAAATCTTGTGTCTAAGTGCGGTACGGACATTGGAGGGGCTCCAACTTTAGCTTTGCCGTATACTTTGGCATGATGCTGCGCAATAACTTCCGGATTATTACACACCATAAAAATACCGCTTACTGGGAATCCACCGATATGTTTTCCTTCAGGAATACCGGATTTCTGCAGTAAGTGCAGGCTTCCTCCCCCGCCACCAATGAACACAAATTTCGCTGTATGTTGTTCAATGTTACCGCTGGCATTTCTGATTTTTAGATCCCATAAGCCAGCACTATTGCGTTTCATACTATTGACACTATGTTTGTAGTGAAGATCGACGTTTTTACTCTTTAAATGCTCAAATAAGATACGCGTTAAAGCACCAAAGTTAACATCCGTTCCAGAGTCAATTTTTGTAGCCGCAATGGATTCGTTCGCAGGACGATTTTGTATAATAAGCGGAATCCATTCCATCAGTTTTTTAGAGTCAGCAGAAAATTCCATCCCTTGGAATAATGGGTTTTTTGAGAGCGCTTCAAATCTTTTCTTTAAAAAAGCTATATCCTTCTCCCCTTGCACCAAACTCATATGAGGTAACGGCATAATAAAGTCCTGGGGAGTATGTATCAGCTTGCGATTTACAAGATAAGACCAAAACTGCATCGAAAGCTGAAACTGTTCATTAATCTGAATAGCTTTGCTAATATCTATAGATCCGTCTGGCTTTTCAACAGTATAATTAAGCTCACAGAGCGCCGCATGCCCGGTTCCTGCATTATTCCATTCATTAGAGCTTTCTTCCCCTGCTTTTTCAAGCTTTTCAAATACTTTAATTTTCCATTCCGGTACTAATTCCTTCAAAAGTGTTCCTAAAGTCGCACTCATGATTCCGGCACCAATTAAAATGACGTCTGTATCAGTTGCACTTTTGCCCATTATTACCATCCTTATCCCCTGAATTTTGCAGAAAGGATGTGGGCGCTCCTTCTTAGGCGTCACACCTTTTCTGTATCAATTATAACCTTATCATGGTGTATTACAATTATTTATAAATTTAATATCTACTATTATATGAAAAAAATAAAATATTTAAAAGCTTGTAAAAAAGATAGAAATAAGTCCTCAAGATTTATGGAACAAAAAAAGGCTGCATCATGCCCTGTTCTCATTGTAGACAATTCCGTTTTGATAGCCCAACCCCACTATTGTTTTTTGAATTTCCTGATCTACTTTTCTTTTAAAAGTTGCAAACTCTATTGTGGTTAAGCCGATTGGAAGCTCTTGTTCTATAAATGAATCAAAATCGATCGCCGTTTTGAAAATACGAAGCTTATGCAGAAAAGGTAATTGCTCCATTCCCGTCAAATGAGCCAATGTTTTGCAATTCATAATCGTTAGCTCTTCCAGTGCCTTCATCTGCTGATCAAAGTTAATCTCACGTAGCTGGATTTGATCTTCAATCACAAGCTTTTTTAACGCACGAAAAACCGAAATATTACTCAGGTCATGAAAGCCACGGACTCTACAAATTTCCAGGCTCTCGATTTCATTTTCTTCGATGTCCTGAATATGTTCTCTGCCTCCAAGTAAAATACGTAGGTCTTTCAATTTCTTTAGCCGATTAATAAAATGTAAGGGTTTGTTGCTGATGGAGTGCAGCGCGAGATAGGTAAGATCCTCCAGATCTCCAATAGCATCAAGGTTTTTAACCTTACCTATAACATGCAACTGTTCTAAACGGGAGAATTCTTTTAGGTATTCCAGATTAAGCATCTTTTTCTCCGAGCTAATATTTAAAATACTTAGAGACCGTAACGTATCTATACTCAGAATTTCCGGATTTTCAAGCTCATATATCCCCACGCTCAGACTATACAGGTTATTCAGCTTAGCCAATACGTTCGTGTTATGTGCCTGGTGAAGACAATTCAGCAGCAGCATTTTAACATTTGGAATCTGCAGGAGTGTCTCACAATCAAAGGATACAGAATAGTGGCCATAAAAACGCACTCCAAAATTTTCATCAAAACGCGCGCAAAGCTCATTTACTTCATCCAGAATCGAACCATAGGTCGATGGATCAGAGAACTGGACAATAACTTGGTTGCCGCTGTACAAGTCTTGCTGAATCTGAACTGGATCTAGTGAAATAGGATCATTGATCAGAATCCTTCTTTTCCATGTAACACTCATTCCTAATCCCTCCTACTTGCCGTTAATCATCAGTGTATATTTATTGTAAATCTACGAATTACTTACCCAAGAACATAATTACATAAATCACCCCCATGGACAAGCTACCAAGGAAGGTTACAGGTTATTTAGAGTTTCGTTGATTTAGGAGGATTGAGTACAAGTGTTTTACATTAAAATACAATAAGCTGTATCATTCGTAGATTACTCTACTTTTGATACAGCTTATTTATCATTTATTCAGCCTTCTGCGATGAACTATAAATCCCCGCCACCAACTCCAGCGCTTTTATCCCTTCAGCACCATCCAACCAAAACTTTTGACCCCTGGCGACATGCTCATAGAAGTCCTCAATCAGTCTCTTATGCCCGGTGCCCCAATAGGATTTACCTTCCGTGGCACTGAAACTAGGCTCGCACAGCAAGGTTTCCTTTCCATCCTTCCAAAGATATAAATGATCTCTGCGGAGGTTGATAGTACCCTTTTCAAAAACTAGCTCCAGCTCCACTGGAGAATTCTCCAGATAGGTATTTGTACCATAAAAAAGCCCTCTGACATTACTAGTGAAATCGATGCAGGCATGGGCGGTATCTTCTACCTCTATGACCCCATTTAGCACATCCGTGGTAATACTCCCTTTCACCGATGCCACCTCTCCACCAAACCACTGAAGTAAATCCAGTGTATGAATGGTTTGGTTAATTAGCAGACCTCCACCTTCCGTAGACCAGCGTCCTCTCCAGTTACTATCGCTATAATAACTTTCGCTACGGTGCCAGGTCACGATTCCTTTCATACAGAGCAGCTTCCCATATATTCCTGAGTCAATCACCTGCTTAATATACATCGAGGCATCATTATAACGGTTCTGAAACACCACACCAAGCTGACCTGTGCTTTGCTGTGCGGCTTCAAGTATTCGTCTGGCTGAAGGAAGATCTGCCGCCATAGGCTTTTCGGTAAGGACATGTTTTCCTGCTTGTAACAACTCCGTAGCCATCTCTGCATGTAAATAATGAGGCGTACAGAGATGTACAACATGAATACGGTCATCCTTTAAAATTTCTCTATAATCATTAGTGGCTTGGCAGTCATATTCATTAGACGTCTGCAATGCTTTAACAGCATCAATATCTGCAACCGCAAGTAGTCTCACACCATCGATGCCTGTTAATGTTTTTGCATGAAGAGGGAAAATGGCTCCGCATCCAATAATGGCTGCTCCAAGTTCTTTCATCTATATTACCCTCCGTTCATCATTCCATCGTTATCTGAGTATTGCTGGGGGTTAGATTGATCGCTTGCTCTTGAGCCTTCAGACATAGCTCGGCAGCTTTGAACACATGGGTCTGTGTCATCGCCAGCTCTGTCCGATTCAGACAGTCAAGGATTAGCTCACCAAAGAAAGGAAAACCAACCTTCCCTGCTACATGCTCATAATGTTCCCCTTCCCCATTGACCCAGTACACATGATCCGGTGTATTTGAACGACTTATATCAGTATATTTACGCAGTTCAATGTATCCTTCAGTCCCCATAATCATCGTGCGCCCGTCTCCCCAAGTGCCCAGCCCATCAGGGGTAAACCAATCCACGCGAAAATATTGTGTTGCCCCATTGTCCCCTACAAGAGTAGCATCACCAAAATCCTCTAATTCGGGATAAGTCGGATGATTGTAATTGGCCACTTTACTATGAATAACCGAAGCATCCTGACAATCTGCATAATACAAAAATTGTTCTATTTGATGACTGCCTATGTCACATAGAATCCCACCATATTTCTCCCTTTGGAAAAACCATTCCGGCCGGTTAGGAGCATTTAGACGATGTGGCCCTAATCCAATGACTTGCAGGACACGGCCAATAGCGCCTTGTTGAATCAGCTGCCCCGCATAGATAGCGCTTTCAACGTGAAGGCGTTCACTATAGTAGACCATATATTTCTTATTGGTTGCAGCTGCCATTGCTCTAGCGGTTTCAAGCTGTTCCAGGGTCGTAAAGGGGGCTTTATCCGTAAAATAGTCCTTACCGTGAGCCATTACTCTATTGCCTAAAGGTCCTCGTTCAGATGGAATTGCGGCCGCTGCAATTAATTGTACTTCGGGATCTTCCAGAACTTCTTCCATTGATCCGGCAGCTTTGACACCGGGATATTTACTAATAAAACTTCTGACCTTTTCCTCGTCCGGATCATATACCCATTTCAGCTCTGCCCCTGCCTCAACCAGTCCGTTACACATCCCGTAAATATGACCGTGATCTAGGGCAATAGCGGCAATGATGAATTCCCCCGCCTTCACTACGGGTTTGGATTCATACGTTGGTGCATAGGTCATCCCATTTTTTCGATTCATAGAAACCCTCCTTCTATTAGTATTACTCCATTCTATAAGGTATCAAGAAGATACCGCAGACTGATCTCCAAGCTTTCAAAAGGATCACGGCGGCAAACATCCTGCTCCACTACGAACCATTCAACACCCGTTTCGCGACAGACATTGATAATTTCTTTATAGTTCATATTCCCTTCACCGATTTCAGCAAAAATCTGTTTTCTATTAACAATCGCCATATCTTTTAAATGCACAACCTGCATTCGACCTGCAACTTTGCGTATCCATTCGGCTGGACTCCCTCCGCCCGCTTGAACCCAATATAAATCCAGCTCAAAACCAACGGCAGGATCAGACTCAGTGAGCAGAATTTCCATGCCAGTCAATCCATCAAACCGTTCAAATTCAAAATCGTGATTATGATAAACAAATTGCAGATCATGTTGTTCTTTTAGTGTAACTGCAATGCCTGACATCAGCTTGGCGAATTCACGGTAACCTTCTTGCCCCGTACGGAATTTTTCCGGTAAACTTCCTAGTCCAATATTTTTGCAGTTCCACAGCTTATGTTCAGCGGCTAAAGCATCCAAATCGCTCACTAGCCGATCCCAAGACACATGGGTTGCACATATTGCCAGACCTGCTTCATCCGCATACTCTTTTACGAGCTTCGGATCGATTGGCCCGATGCCTGAAATCTGAATAGCTTCATAACCCATAGCAGAGACCTTTTGAAAAGTGGATCTTAAATCCTCCGCAGTTTTAGTAAAATCACGTAATGTGTACATTTGAGCAGCAATGGTTGAACGATTCATAGGATCTTTCCTCTCTGATTAAAATTTAATGAGTTCCCTTAACATCAAAGGTTTGGGCGGCTGTGGTTTCTTTGTTGAAGTTAGAATTCTCCACCTTTTCCATGAGCTTCTCATAAAATAAATCTTCATCAATCGGTAACTCCACCCAATCGTCGGTCCAAGCCGATAAATACATCCCATTAGATAGCGTTAGACCGTGAATGCCTTCCTCACCCGGAGCTAACAATTTCTCATCGTGTAGAATGGCATTCGTAAAGTTCCGCAAAATTCCTTTATGCTGTTCCCCGCCACCCTCTTCTACAGGAATCTCACATTTCCAACATTCTGGACTGCCGAATCCTCCCGTAAACTCTGCATTGAATTGCGGCTCCGGCGTGCGTAGACGCCAAAAGGTTAATTTCCCGTCTTCCACTACGATTTTTCCATGATCACCAGTAATTTCGAAACGGTTAGTTCCCGGTGCTTCACCTGTTGTGGTGATAAAAAGCCCTGTCGCACCATTTTCATATTCCACATAAGCGGTTACATCATCTTCAACCTCAATATTGCGATATTTACCAAAATGACAAAACGCTCTGATCCGCTTAGGCATCATACCTGTCGTCCACTGCCATAAATCTAGTTGATGAGGATCTTGATTCAGCAGCACCCCACCACCTTCGCCTGCCCATGTAGCCCGCCAACCACCGGAGTTATAGTAACTTTGTGATCTGTACCAGTTGGTGATAATCCAATTTGTGCGGCGGATTTCGCCTAGTTCACCAGACTGTATGAGATCCCTAAGCTTTTGATACAAAGGATTCGTCCGCTGGTTATACATGATTCCGAATTTACGATCAGACTTTGCTGCAGCTTCGTTCATCTGCTTAACAGCTTTGGTATAGACCCCAGCCGGTTTCTCTACCAATACATGATAGCCATATTGAAAAGCCCCGATAGCTAAAGTTGGATGATCATAATGTGGAGTACAGATTAATACTGCATCTATGAGATGAGACTCATATAACTCTTGGGGTGTTGCAAATTTCTGTACACTTTCCGGTAAATGCTCTTCTGCCCATTTCAAACGTTCTTCCCTTACATCACATACAGCTGCAAGCTCAGCATCTTTAATATGATTCAACAGACTTTGTGCATGTGCACTCCCCATATTCCCAATTCCAATAATGCCATACCGTACTTTATTCAATCAGATCACTTCCCTATTTGAGGTTATGTTATGAGAATATACTTAATTAATAGACATGAACATGAGCGAAACTAAGCATTATTTGCATAATAATAAGATGATTTAGTTAAATTAATTCGTTATAATAAGGATAATCAAGTCATAGAGGAGCTAGATGATGAATAATCCAGGTAACCTTACCGGCAGATTCCTCCAGAATCTTACCGTAAAAGTGACCCATGCCCAACTTAGAAGCGGATATAGCGGGTGGAATCGTACGTTGGAAACTCCAACCTTTAATCGGCTGTATTTTATTGACCGCGGTGAGGGAAAAGTTATCATTAACGGTGTTACTTATTATCCGAGAGCAGGTCAGCTAATGATCATGCCCGCAGGAAGCACTCAAACTACAGAGACGTCAATGAATGATCCCTATACACGCTATTTCTGCCATTTTGATGCTGATATTGGGGAGTGGCCCTTATTCCATTCGGCAAACAAACTGTTTATCTGTGATGCGCCCAACCCAGATTCCGTACGGGTTATTTTCACAGAAATGATCGAACAGTTTCAAAAAGATGATGTATTGTCCATTCTGCGTACTCAGGCGAACGTCCTCAATCTAATTGCTACTTGTCTTGAATCGAACGAGAATATCAAAACAGACTTTATGCAAGAATTTATACATACGGGGGATCAAGGAAAGCTCGCCTATGTGCTTCAATATATTGATGAGCGGCTGGATAAACCCATAGAAATAGAAGAGTTAGCAGAAATTGTCCACTTACATCCGAACTATTTCATCCCCTACTTCAAGAAATTTATAGGGGTTCCCCCCATGCATTATGTACAATTGAAAAGAATGGAGCATGCTAAAAGACAGCTTTCTTATAGCAATTTCAGCATTTCAGATATCGCGGAGCAAGTAAGTATGGAATTAGCCCATTTCTCTAAATATTTCAAAAAGACAATAGGAATCTCCCCTTCTGCCTATCGTAACAGCACTAAGTAAATTTATTAGGGAATGTCCTAATCTATGTGTTGAACTATAATAAAAAGGCTCTAACCTACAATTTTGAGGTGGTGAACGATATTCTTATCAGAACAGCATCTATAAGCGACATTCAAGAGATAGCAAGACTCTCAAGCCAGCTTGGATATCCTTTGAATATCGAACAATTAGGAGAAAGACTACAAGAAATCGGAACACACAAAGATCATACTGTATATGTAGCTGAATCAAATCACCAATTGGTAGGATGGATACATGCGACCGTTCGAATCTTACTTGAATCTCCTTCATTTATTGAAATCGGAGGTCTTGTTGTTGATCAGACTTGCCGCGGAGAAGGAATTGGCAGACAGCTTGTAGAAACCTGTGAACGATGGGCAATCCAAACAGGGTTTAGCAAAATTAGAGTACGTACCAATCAAACCAGAGAAGATGCTGTACAGTTCTATAATCATATAGGATTTTCGCAAAAAAAATCACAGCATGTACTTGATAAGGAACTTTAATCACACTCAGGACTTTTAGGGAGGTTCAATGGTTATGCTAGAATTAAATTTGCATCCAGCATTAGAAGGAAAAATCGCTGTGATTACCGGAGGAGCCGGTGTATTATGCCGGGTTATGGCGCTAGAGTTAGGTCGGCAAGGAGCTAAAGTCGCGATTCTAAATCGCACCGCAGCTAAGGGAGATTTGGTTGCCGCTGAAATTACAGCCGCAGGCGGTCAAGCGATTTCACTCTCCTGTGATGTTACAGATCAACAGAGTGTTGTGAAAGCCGCAGAAGCTGTTAAGAATCACTGGGGTCCTTGCGATCTATTAATTAACGGTGCTGGCGGAAATGATTCCTCAGCAAATACGACCCAAGAGATTTTCAAAAATGATGACCTGGAGAACCCGGACATATTCACTTTTTTTGACCTTAGTGTAGATGGATTTCGCAATGTGATGGACCTAAATCTGATTGGAACATTGATTCCAACCCAAGTTTTTGCCAAGCAGATGCTCGGCAGAACGGGCACATCTGTTATTAATATTTCATCCATGAGTGCACCTTCTCCAATGACCAAAGTACCTGCCTACAGCGCTGCCAAAGCAGGAATTAATAATCTCACCCAGTGGCTCTCCGTTCATTTCGCTGAGTCTGGTATACGTGTGAATGCCATTGCCCCTGGCTTTTTCCTTACTAAACAAAATGAGAAGCTGTTGGTTCGTGAAGATGGCGAGCTTACAGACCGTTCCCAAAAAATCATCTCTCATACTCCAATGCGCCGCTTTGGAAAGCCGGAGGATCTGCTTGGCACACTACTCTGGTTAGCAGATGAAGCAATGTCCAGCTTTGTGACCGGAGTTACCGTCCCCGTTGACGGTGGATTCTTGGCTTATTCGGGAGTATAGACTAATCTAATGAGGGATTACAATGATTGTAGATCCATTACGCGTATTCGTTACTGTAACTGAACTGAGTCATTTTTCCAAAGCAGGAGAAGCGCTGAATTTATCTCAACCCGGTGTCAGTCTGCATATCCGGAATCTTGAGAATGAGCTCGGTGCTAAACTCCTGCATCGTTCTTCTAAACAGGTTAGATTAACAGAAGCGGGCAGTATTCTTTATAAACACGCCAAACAAATATTGGCTCATTTCGATGAAGCAAGTCAGGAAATCCATATGCTTCAGGACGAAGTCACTGGGAGTATACATATCGGCGCTAGTTTTACTATAGGTGAATATATTTTGCCGGCAAGACTTGCTGATTTTGCCAATCAATATCCGCAGGTCAAGCTGCAAGTGACGATAGGCAATACTGAGGAGATTATTGGAGGCGTTAAATCCAACGAACTGGACATAGGGTTTATTGAAGGTGAGGTCCATGAGAATGATCTGAATGTCACTCCTTATATGAAAGACGAGATGATTATGGTCGCTCCTGCTACCCACCCTCTGTCAAAAGCGATTTCTGTGGAGCAGAGTATGTTGCAGGATCAGGTTTGGGTGCTTCGCGAACACGGCTCAGGTACACGAGCTTTCAGTGATCATTTCCTACAGGAGGAAGATATTTCTGTTAAAAGATCCTATGTCTTCAACAGCTCTCAAGGTGTTAAAGAAGCTGTGGCCTCTGGCCTCGGAATCGCCATGCTCTCCAGATGGATTGTACGGAAGGAACTAGAAAGCGGTGAGATCAAAGAGCTGCCAATCAGGCAACATCATCTGGAAAGGCAATTCTCAATCATCCGACATCAAGAATGTTCTTCTTCCTTAGCTACCGATGTCTTTATAAAAAAGCTACTTGTCTTTAGAAAAGACAAGTAGCTTTTTTTCTTCCACACTATGAAATTATACTTGATGTTCAACCAAATGCCCGTCTTCCAGATGCAGAACCCGGTCACACCATTCGAGCATCCGTTCATCATGAGTGACCATTACCGCTGCTTTACCTTCACTCTTCACCTCATCAGCGATCATTCGTACAACTTCTCTTCCGCGTTTGAAGTCCAGACTGGCTGTCGGCTCGTCTGCAAAGAGAATCGCTGGTTTATTCATCCACGCTCTAGCGATAGCTACACGCTGCTTCTCCCCACCGGAGAGCTGTTCCGGATAATGATTACGCCGTTTCCAGATATCCAGCCGCTTCATCAAATCAGCAGCCCGTTCCTTCGCTTCCTTAGCACTCATTTTCGCCTGCTTGGCTACAAAAAGGAGTTGCTCCTCCACCTTCAAATAAGGCAACAACTGAGCGCTTTGGAACATAAAACCTATCTTCTCTAAACGGAGCTCTGTCAGCTCACTTTTACTTTTATCTGTAAGTGATTCCCCATCTATAAAAATTTCACCACTAGTAGGTGTTAGAAGTGCACCAGCCGCTGAAAGGAATGTACTTTTCCCTGTTCCCGAAGGTCCAAGGACAGCAACGAATTCCCCTTCATTAACGATCAGATTCAAATTGTTCAGCACAGACACCGTTGTATCGCCATCACCGTAGTTTTTGGTTACTTGCTTCATGATTAGTTTCGCACTCATGCTCCCGCCCTCCCAATAGCTTCTAATGCATCTACTTTTGCCACTTTAGCGACAGAAATTAGTGATCCTAAAAGAGACATCCCAACGAATAAACAGCTGGTTAAAAGAATGGTGGAAGGCTCCAGTTGGAATGGCATCGAATCAGGCAGAACCTTATTCATCCCAAAGGTAAGCAGTAGGCTAATGCAAAGACTTGAAATAGCTAAAATCATAACCTGCCCTACCACACTCCAAGCCAAGTAAGACATTTTGGTACCCATCGCCTTCAGAATACCAAACTGGCTAGTTTTCTGAATCGTAATGACATAGAAGAATACTGCCAGAACAAACGCTGCGATCACAAACAGGAAAACAATCATCATTAGCAGAGAACCCTGCTCTGCCGAGTAGCCCGGAACATTGGATATAGCTACTTTTTGCGTAATGACCTCTACATCTTTTACATTCGTTGAAATCTTATTTACTTGATCAGCATTCGCATTAAGGGCAATCACATTAAACGGTACCGACGAAGAGGTTTCTTCTCCTTGGTTAACCCCCTGCTTCATAGCTTGCCAATCCTGATTGTTGATATAAACTACTGGGGTATGGCTGTAAGAGCTATCCTCAACAAAACCTGCGACAGTAAATTCCATCCCGGTTGCCTGATCACGAATGATACTGCCAAGTTTGATTCCTGACTGTTCCAGGTCACGATCAACAAGGACTTTACCGTTTGTCTCGTTTGTAATCTTGTCACCTTCAACTACTTTAGGAGCTAATAACCCATTCATATCTACTGCAAAAAAAGTAATATCTGCTTTTACGTCTGCCTCGTTAGCAGTGACAGTGCTCATCTGCATTGCAAGTGAAGATGCATTATTGTCTCCAACTACTGCACGTACATTCTGGAGCTCCGTATCTGTTAACTGAGAACGTCTAAAGGTCTGATCCGCATCACCTTGCACTACAAAATAATTCGCCGGCATGTTCTCTACTGCAGAGATATTTGCATAAGCTAATCCTCTGGCTAGTCCCGTGACGAAAAGTACAAGAAAGGAAACCAATAACATGATAACCATAATTAATAGGTATCTGGCTTTAGAATGTCGCATTTCCCTTAAGGCTAAAAACATATTACCACTCCTTCTAATCTGTATAGTCACAGTTTAGAAGATGAAAATGAACGGAGTATGAATAATGAATTACAAAAGCGGAAGTGTAACTGTAAAGGTAGTCCCTTCACCCAAAGTACTGGTTACTTCAATGGTTCCGTTATGCGCTTCTACGATTTTTTGAGAAATCGCAAGTCCAAGTCCGCTGCTATGGGTTTCATGTGTTCGTGCTCGATCTACTTTATAGAAACGATCAAAGATTAACGGTAACTCCTCGGCTGAAATACCTTCACCCGTATCAGACACAGAAACAATACAGTTCTGTTCCATTAGCTTCGCGGAAATCATAATGGAACCCTCAGCAGGTGTGTATTTTATGGCGTTGGAGAGCAGGTTCATCCATACCTGGAACAATAGATTTGGATCACCTAGAACGCTGATATCTGCAAGATTCAAACGCACGGCCAGTTGTTTCTCTGTTAATCTCCATTCCATGATTTGTACGACCTGTCTTAGTTGTGCACGTAAGTCTGTCGACTTTTTCTGTATGGAATTAGGATCATAATCAAGCGAAGACAAGGTAAGCAGCTGTTTGCTTAGCAATGAAAGACGATGGCTTTCTTGGTCAATGATATTGAGATACTGTAACCGTTCATCCTCAGGTAAGGTTGAATCTTGTAACGCTTGGGCAAATCCCTGAATAGATGTTAATGGCGACTCAATTTCATGTGATACATTAGCGACAAATTCCTGACGTGCCCGATTTGTTCGTTCCAGCTCCCGGCTCATAATCATAAAATGGGAAGCTAACTGACCAATCTCATCACGCCGCCACGTATTCAATTTGATATCGTATCTGCCTTTTGAGATCCGTTTAGTGGCCGTCGTCAAACGTGTAATAGGTCTAACTACATGCAGTACGCTAATCATTACAAAGCCTAAGCTAAACAACACGGTGAACCCAATGATCACAGCAAAAAAGACGCGCAGCTCACCGAATTGTACTTCAGCATCCGGACGCATAAACAAAGCATACGTCTCATTGTTTACTTTTACAGGAACACCAATTGAATTACGCAGTTGATTATCAAAAAATCCGGTAATAAATGCACTGTCCGGGAAATCCGCAACCCCATGATAAATTTGCCCATTCAGAACCTTCTCTAGTTGCTGCTCATCCAAATCTTCTTTTCTAAAGGGCTTCCCGTAGAATCTTGATTCCCCTTCAGCATCTGTTAAATAGATTTTATAACCCAGCTTGGCTATACTCCGCAAATAATCCTCCATTGTCTCCGGATGTGATTCTGCGAATTGTTGAACCTCGATAGCCATTCCGGTAAGTTTGGCATCGTTCTGAGATTTAATCTGGGCTTGATAGTAAATATTAGACACCAAAAATCCAAGAAGGCTACTCACCACAATTACTGAACAGAAGACAATACACATCCGGACATACAAGGATCTCATACGTTAACCATCTCCAATTTATAGCCAATGCCTCGAACGGTTCGGATCACAAAATCTTCCTGATAATCTACGAAGCGCTGACGCAATCGTTTGATATGTACATCGACTGTTCGCTCATCCCCTTCATAATCCATGCCCCATACCAGTTCAATTAACTCACTACGTGTATATAACCTGCCTGGATATTGTGCGAGTTGAGCCAGAAGCTCAAACTCTTTTACCGGTAGCAGCAGAACCTCATCACCATCGGTTATTTCATAATTTTTGCGGTCAATAACTAGAGAATTTAATCGAATCCGATCATCTGAAGCAATGGAATAGCGGCGAAATAACGCTTTGATCCGAAATAGCAACTCTTCAGGCTCAAAAGGTTTCGTTAGATAATCATCCGTCCCCCGCAAATAACCTTGCTCTTTATCACTCAGCTGCTGGCGTGCTGTCAATAAAATGATCGGAATATCATACGTTTCTCTAATATGCTGACATAGCTCTAACCCATCTACATGTGGCATCATTACATCTACGACCGCTAAATCCGCAATACTGTCCTGCAATTTATGTATCGCATCTCGGCCATCACTGGCCTCCATCACCTGATATCCTTCCCTTGTTAGTACATGTTTTAATAATGTTCGAATATTCACATCGTCATCTGCTACTAAAATCTTCTTCATCATTTACACTCCCTGAATAATGGATGAACTCATAGTAACAACTTTATAACGATAGAACAACTAAAGTCAGCTCAAACAAAAGGCTTGATACTCTCTCTAAGTGTGGTAACCGGCCGCTCCATCAGTCTCTCCAGATCTTTTGATGTAGAAGCAGTATCTATCTTCGCTAAAAACGAATAAATCCAATGCTGAATACTTGAATCCTGGCGAAACGTAATTTTTTCCCCTGATAACTCTGATAATACATCAACTAATTCGTTGAAGTCCCAAACATTTGGTGCAGCTAGTTCGTAGACTTGGTTCATATGTCCATTCGTTGTAAGAACCTTTGCCGTAGCTAAAGCGAGGTCCTCACGAGTGACTGAATTAAACTGCCAGTTCCCTGGATAAGTGGGTAGCTCGCCGCTTTCCATCGCTTCCTTCAACCCAAGCACACCCACAAAATCTATGTACAAAGCGTTACGTAGAAACGTATAATCTATCCCTGATTCAAGAATCATCTGCTCAGTTAGTAAATGGACATGATAAGAAGGAATCGGACCTTTGGGTGGAAAGGCAAATCCAGTATAAAGCAGATGCTTCACATTGGTTTTTTTTGCTGCATGAATGACCTGAGCATGCTGATGTAATCTGATCTTATCATCGGTATGAGAGCTGGAGATTAAAAGTAACGTTGTGACCCCAGTAAAAGCTTCAATTAGCGTATCTAACTGGTCATAATCGCCAAAACGGACTTCGAACCCTTTTTCTAAATAATTAACAGCTTTCTCTGGCTGACGAACACAAGCAATAACTTGACTAGCCGGAACGTACTTCTCAAGCTTCTCCATAATTAAGCTGCCTAATTGACCTGTGGCTCCTGTAACCATAATCGACATACATAACACCCTTTCTGTTATTCGAATGTACTCAGTTTTTGTAATAAAAAGATAAGTTGATGAAGCTCCTGATCATTCAGATTCTTCATTCTCTCTGCGACAGCCTGACGATTCTCTGGAAGATGCTCCAGAAGTAATTGCTGGCCTTCAGTCGTAATCGAAATGACGCTTTTTCTGCCATCCTTGGTATCATTCGAACGGGTTATTAATCCATCTCGCTCCAATGGTGTTAACAGCATGCTTATATTAGCTTTGGTAACTCCAATAATGTGAGCCAATGTAGAAGGCAGAATCGCACCTCCCTGTTTAGAGATCTCCACCAAGATACGAATTCTTGCTCCATTCAATCCTTTCGACTGCCAATATTTCTCAGAAACAGAAACTAAATTTGCAGTAGCTTCAACTAATGTAAAAAATGCTTTGGTATGCAATGGCTGATTCAGCACAAACTGTTGTAAATGATCCATATTCTATAATTCAGCTCCAATATAGTTAAGTCCTTAACTAATTTTAAACATACTACACTCCCCATGAGTTGTCAAAAAAAAAGAAGCTGCCTCACCTGGCAGAATAAATCTGCTGATGAAACAGCCTCTAAATAAACTCACCTTAGATTAACACCGTTTTTGTGGAAAGAGGCTCTTCACTGTATTTTTTAGAACCCTCCAGCATAACCTCCAGCTTAATGATCTCCGACCGGCTAGCTAAACGAATTGGGGGTCCCCATGTTCCATATCCTGACGACACCACTACATGCAAATTGTCCTTACGAAGATATCCCCAGTCCAGCTCGAACAAACGTTTAGTGATCCAGTGATTAGGAGCAATCTGTCCTCGGTGCGTATGACCCGAGAGTAGAACGTCTACCCCAGCTTGAGCGGCTACGTCGAAGCCTGTAGGCTGATGATCCATCATAATCACAGGACGTGTAAGATCAAGTCCTTCGAGCAAGGTGCTTACACTTTGTCTGCCACCAGCTTCCATCGTCTCGGCTGTCTTGTCTTTTCGGCCTACAATATACGTTCCTGCGACTTCTTCAACCTCATCTTGCAGGACCTTGATCCCAATACTACTCATCAAATCGGTATATTCCTTAATTGATCCACCATAATATTCGTGATTGCCCAGTACTGCGTAGACACCATAACGAGCTTTTAACTGTTTAATCTGTTCACTCATACTATTGCGGATAAAAGGTTCAATGCTGTCATCCAAGACATCTCCAGCCAGCAAAATCACATCGGGTTGCATCGCGTTCATTTGTGCCACCATTTTTTTGAGATGACGATTGCCCACGATATTCCCTAAGTGCAGGTCTGAAGCAACCGCGATCGTTAATGGCGTGCTGGTGCCAATAGATTTATCAATAGGTATGGAATGTGTGCGGATCACGGTACTCCAGGCGTTGATTGAACCCCAGACCAGAAAGACTGCCAGTAATATCAGAATTGTCCCGCCCGCTTCTGCAATGTAATAGGTACGATTGATTCCTGACCATCCCAGTATCACATATAATAGGTCTGCCAAAGGTAACATAATGATTGCAAATTCCATACACGCTAAATAATACGATCCAATCACTTTAAAGAATCTGGCGATCGGTTTAACCGATTTTGGCCATGGGATCATTCCAATGACATACGCAAAAGCGATCAGCATAAATAATGTCCAGAATACTGCTGACGAAACACCTGAAAACCATTCATGAATAAGTAACCAGCCGTGATAGCCAATGTAGAAATTAACAAGACCCAGAATGAGCAGCATAGCAAATCCTGAAGCTAACATTCGTAATGTTTTCATCGTTTCTCTCCCCTTTACCTAACTACTTCTCTACTTCTTATCTCAAATCATAACACAAACCGTTAACCCAGTATAAACTGCAATGCGGTGTTCGGAAAACATCGGAACTAAAAAAAGAAAATGCCCATCGGCATCTTCTTTGGAGGTTTATCTTATATCGCTTTATCACGTGTGGCCATACATTGACCAATCAGCTTATCGCATTTATTGATGTGATTTATCAGCCAGTCTGTTAACGTTCGATTAAGCTTGATGGTTGAGAGTACGGATACTCCCTTTGTTTTGACCGTTTCTTCCAATTCGAGAACTGCCTTCACGAAATCAGCATGCGTCTGACGATGTTCAGCTAGTTCAGGGAAGTTGATCTCCTCCATCAGTTGCTCTTCATTACTGAAATGTTCAATCGTGTATTCTTTTAAGAATTTCAGTGTTTCCTCAATCTTTTCTTTCCCTTGCTGATTACTGCATGCTTCAAAGAATTCGTTCAATTTCGCTAACAACTGTCTGTGCTGGCAGTCAATTTTTTCTACACCGATATCATATGAATCTTTCCAAGCGATCATGAAATCACCATTCCGTTTCTTGAAAATTACATTTTAATTTTATTTTCCACCTTTCTCCACAAAAGAACTATTAACAACATCACAGGTGCTTATATTCAACCATTAGCTGTACATATGGCACCTACTGATAAATCTCTACTTCATCACGGGTTCGATATGTACAAGTACATTGGAAACTTGGTGCCGGTCTTTTAACTGTTCTTCAATTTCTTCCGTAATATCATGACTCTGCACTACACTTAGCTGAGAATCCACTAGCACAGTTGTGTCTACTAATACGTTATTCCCATGGATACGGGCTTTGATATCTTTTATGGATTGTACACCATCAATTTCTGCCACAGTTTCTTTCATATGTTCAAGCTCTTCCGCATCAAATCCGTCCGTCAGATCATGCGTAGCTTTGCTAAAGATATCCCATGCCGTCTTACAGATAATTAGTCCGACAATGATGGCTGTAAGCGGGTCAAGCCAAGGAACGCCCAAGGAGGAAGCCACAATTCCGATAAAAGCGCCCACGCTAACTATAGCATCTGATCGATTATCCAGTGCTACTGCCCGCATTGCGTTACTGTTAATGGCACGGGCCAGCCTAATATTATACATATAGACAGCCATCATAACTACAGCACAGCCCACTGCCGTCCACGCCGCTATGAGATCAGGACTTTCCAGTGCTGGTTGAATAAATTTGTTCACAGCTTGGTACAAAACTTGAAGCCCTACCGCAATCATAATGAATGAAGCAATTAATGAAGCCACGGTCTCCGCTCTAAAATGCCCGTAGCTGTGGTTCGAATCCGGCGGTCTTCTGGAAATCTTCAGGCCAATTAGTACCGCGATAGAAGCAATAATATCTGTACTGTTATTCAATCCATCTGCAAGCAACGCTTGAGATCCTGAGACCGTACCTATGAACAGCTTGATAGCTGATAAAAAGATATAAGCAACGATGCTTAGCCAAGCTCCTTTTTCGCCTTGTTTAATGTCGTTATAAGTTTCCAAAAAAAGAACCCCCAAAGAATAGTATTGTTCTATACTACACTTTGAGAATCGGGTGGGTCTAGAGAAACAGTGTTGCTACGGGGCGCAATAGTTCCCTCTGTCAAATAGAGTTGCAAGGTCGTAACTGTTTTGCAGGACGCAACATAGTTTGCCCCCGTTCAACTTTGCTTCCATTCTTCTGGAATAGTAACTTTTTGCTATTTTTATTGTCTAATTATAGTAATGACTAATTCAAAGGAGCGTGGAGTGATGATTCAGTCTTTGCCGAAGAAAATTGTTACATGTTTAGCTATAGGGAGTATTTTAATTCCAATAACAAACAGTGGATCAATGTCAGTCATTTCTGCAGAAAAAGCAATTGTAAGCCTAAGTAACACTTATTACAGTGAAGTCACAGCCCCGATCCTAAAACCTGTTTGGTCAGCACAACTCGCCATTTTAAAAAAAGACAGAATCACCGGACAGGACATTACAGCACTCGCGGAAAACGGGAAGATCTTTGCGTTGCAGCGCAATGAAAAATTAACCGCAATGAATGCGGCAACAGGCAAAAAAATATGGGAGTTCGGAAGTGGATTAGCGCCGCTATTCACGTACAGCAATGGATTTATCTACGGTCTAACCCGAAGCGGCTCCCTATATGCCGTTAATGAGGCAGGTAAAAAAGCATGGTCGGCTTCCATAACACTCCCCAAAGCTACAAATATACAGCGTTTAGGATCTACTATTTATGTTACTCAAGAGGAACAATTAGCAGCAGTTGACGCCGTAACCGGAAAGATCAAATGGAAGGCTGTAGAGAAAAGCAATAACTTTACAGGCTTATCAGAGGTCATGGAATCAGACGGGGTCGTTATTCGCAGCTATCTGTCTCAAGGGGCCTTAACAACTGCTGGACTCGCCGCTTATGACAGTCTGACAGGAAAAAAACTATGGGACCAGACCCGGCAGTGGATGCCGTTAGCAGTGAAGGATGGGCTCCTCTACTCTATCACGAATACATTTATGATGGATGATGACCCGGTAAATCGAAAAGTCAAAGTATCCGTGTTCAACATAAAGACAGGTGAATTAAAAGGAGAACGATTATATAAATGGACAGATACCGAGAATAAAGATGGTGTGTACAATTATAATGGGATGAATGGAAACGCGTTTTTGGATGGAAAGGACTTTTACATCTTTCAGGGCAGTAAGTTTGTGAAATATGATTTCTGGAATTATTCTGCAGAGGGTAAACCGGTGCAAACCTGGGCCTCGATGGTTAAAGAAAAAGACTCTCCATTGAACCAAGTTTATCAACAAAGAATGTTATTTCAAAATCAAGATAAAGGTACTTTATCCGCACTTAAGCTAGGAACCGGCCAGCTTGTCGACCTCAATATTGGAGAGAATCCAGTGGTACAGACGGATCTGTTCGGAAACGTGGTTTATAGTGGACAATCTGATGGCCTATTTCACGCTTATGACATGTTAACTCTAAAGCCTATTTTCACTGTGAACACAGGCTCTCGTAACTTTGCCCCTTCCCTTAAAACTGGAGGGATGCTGATGATTCGGACGGATAATAAGCTGCTCGCGATTAAACTTCCTACATCTATAAAATAAAAAAGCCTGATTTCTCAGGCTGTTGGGCTTCAATAACTTATTCAGCCGGAGCTGTAAAAGTACGTGCAGCAAACTCGGCATCCAGCATGTAGAAGGCGTTGCTATCTTTTTCAATTCGTTTCAGTTTACTGATGATGTTGCTAAAGAGTGCTTCTTCTTCTACTTGCTCGTCTATAAACCATTTCAAGAAATAAATCGTCGCATGTTCACGCTCATCCAGAGCAAGGTCAGCCAAATGATAGAACCGTTTAGTGTTCTGCTGTTCATGCGCGAAGGCATGTTCAAAAGCATCTAACATCGAGTTATATTCGTTCTTCGGCTCTGGCAGTGCTTCTAGCGTAGCACGGTTATCCCGGTCGTTAAGGAATTTATAAATCTTCATGGCATGGAACCGTTCTTCTTCGGCTTGAATTAGAAAAAAGTTTGCAAATCCATCCAGACTTTCGCCGGAACAATAAGCAGCCATCGCCAGATAAACATGAGCGGAATAAAACTCGAAATTCATCTGTTCATTAAGTGCTTGTACTAATCCATCTTTCATTGGACCGTCACCTCATTATTCAAATTTAATATGTAAATATTTAAGTTTATCTTATCACCGTGCTTCTAAGTCAGCAAGGATTCCTCTCCCAATATCTAATTTAGCTAACGAAAGGACGACTATTCAGATGATTAGATTCACCCGTCACAGCCTAAAGCCTAAGATTTCCGGTACACTCTTCATTATTGCAGCTATGGTGTCACTGTTCCTCATTGCTGGCTGTTCTAATAGCAGCAGTAATTCACAGTCCGAAGCTACCGATTCACCGACCTCCCAATCCACACCTGCACCAACCACCAGCTTGGCTCCCACCCCCTCAGCAGTCAGCGATCCAATTGCTCTTCAGGTTGCTGAGATGACTTTGGAAGAAAAAATCGGACAAATGCTCCTAGTTGGAATTGATGGAACTGTCCTTGATGAGCAAGCTAAAAAGATGATTACCGAAGACAAAATAGGTGGAATCATCCTCTATAAGGACAATATTAAAAGCCTGAAAGGGATGATCAGTCTTATCAATTCTATGAAAAAGAGTAACACTGGCAACCCTGCCCCACTATTCATGAGTGTTGATCAGGAGGGTGGAAAAGTCAGCCGGATGCCTAAAGAATATGCTACATTCCCTTCTAACGGAACAGTGGGTGCAAGTAATGACGCTGCTGCTGCCGAGAAAATGGGAAAACTGCTCGCAAGAGAAGTACGTTCAGCCGGATTTAATATGAACTTTGCTCCCGTTCTCGATATCAATAGCAATCCAGACAATCCAGTCATCGGAGACCGGTCGTTCGGCAATGCTGCTGACCAAGTCATTCAACTAGGGATTGCCGAAATGAAGGGAATTGAGAGCGAAGGCGTCGTTCCTGTTGTCAAGCATTTCCCAGGACACGGAGATACTTCTGTCGACTCCCATCTGGATCTGCCGATTGTGAACAAAACAGCCGGTCAGCTAGCTGACTTAGAATGGCTCCCCTTCCAAGCAGCCATTAAAGAGGGGACGGACGCCGTAATGGTCGCTCATATTTTGTTTCCAAAATTAGATCCAGACAAACCCGCATCCTTATCGCGTACCATTATTGGTGAACAGCTTCGAGATGAAATGGGCTACCAAGGAATCGTAATTACAGACGATCTAACCATGGGAGCCATTATGAAGAACTACGATCTGACTACAGCAGCAGTAGATACTGTGAATGCAGGTAGTGATATTCTCCTTGTCGCTCACGGCTATGATAATGAAAAACGGGTCATGGACTCCCTCCTGCAAAACGTAAAAAACGGTAAGATTCAAGAAACACGGATTGATGAAAGCGTCTATCGGATCTTAGCCTTAAAAGCCAAATATAACCTTTCCGATGAGCAAATCCCGGTTCCTGATCTTACCGATCTTAATAAAGAGATTAACGTTTGGCGTCAAACGATTGAGAAGTAAATCTAAGCGTTAGTCATTGTTACTGAAGAACAACAACATCTCCAACCTTCAACCCAGAGAGAACCTCTGTTTTGTCCGTAGTTTCCAGACCCACTTCGATGTCTTTTCGTTCATATTGCCCGTCCCCTTTATCCAGCATAACGTAGGAGAGGTCTCCTTCATGCATTACAGCTATGCTGGATACAACGGTGGCATTTTCTTTGCGAACTGTTTCAATTTCTCCGTTTAAGCTTAAACCACCGATCAAATGCTCGTCAGGCTGCAGCGTGATAACCACTTCGAATTGAGGAACCGAACTGGCAGTAGCATTCTGCCCTGAAGCTGTCTTTGCAAATTTCGCTACCTTCGTAACTTCTCCAGATAACTTTAAATCTTTTATAGCTGTCATTTTTACGTCGACCTTCATGCCTGTCTTTATACGGAAGACGTCTTGTTCACCTACAAGAGCAATGAATTCTAGCTTGTTCATATCTACTATTTTTCCGATATATTGATTATCTGTCACTGTCTGTGGAATTTCGCTTGCACTGTCAAATAAGAAAATGCCGGTTGCCGGAGCATAATAAAGTGCTGTTTTGAGTTTGGCTTTTTTCTCTGTTAATTCGCGTGCCTGTATTTCGGCATTGACCTGATTAAGCTCGTCCCCTAGCCGTGTTGCTTCTTGGGCTGTGAGTGCTTTAATCCGTTCTGCTTCAGTTGCACCAAGGGCTGCATTCTCCTCGTCTTGCTGGCTCACAAATGCATTCAGCTCTGCTTCCAGCTTTGCTTTACGGATGGTCGCCTCTTGTGTAGCAATCTCATTCTTCAAGGCTTCCTGATCGAGAGTAAACAGTAAATCACCTTTTTTGACCTGTCCACCATTTTCAACCTTCCACTTTGTCACCTTTGAAGCATATGGAGCATAAACAAGCGTTTCTTTCTCATAATTAGAATTACCTTTAACTTGTATGGAATTGGTAATGGTCTCCTGTGTGACCTCAAAAGTTATGGCTTGCGGGGGTTCAACAGGCTCTAACTGCGCTTCAGGCTTATACATCTTACTATATAGAAAATAACCTGCTGCAATTATAATCAGTACCAATACAATCCACTTGATTCTCCTCTTCATCACTTTGGCTTCCTTTCAACTTAAAAATAGCTAATCCCGTTTAATCGCCGTGAGTGCATTCGTTCTGGATGCACTGATCGCCGGATAAATACCCGATAATACCCCTGTCATTACCGCAAATGCGATCCCTACCGGAAGAGTCATCAGAGGAATATAAATCACCAAAGGCTCGCCTCCACCCATTCCTGAAGAGTTACCGATGAGCTTATTAATTCCTAATACAATCAAGTATGAAAAGGCTATGCCGAGCAGTCCGCCCAACATCCCGAGCAATGCCGCTTCTGTAATGAACATATTGCGGATCTGGCCCATATTGGCGCCCAACACTTTCATAATACCGATCTGCCGTCGTCGTTGATGAGTGGACATAGTCATCGCAACGATAATGGAGATCGAAGCAATAATCAGAATAAATACACCTATACCGAGAGCTGCTTTCTTGACCATGCTGAAGGTATCAGCGAGTGCCTCTTTTTGATACAAATTTGTGCTTGTTGTTAAGGTAAGTTTCTGAATAAGCTTCTCTAGTTCCACGATATTCTCAGTGCTGCCTACCTTTACAATCGCTGAGTTATAGACACCCTTTTGCCCAGCGGTTCCACTCGATAGCTTCATTTGTTCTACAAGCCGCTCGCCAGTCTCTAGTGACACATAGATCTTCTTGTCGTACATAGCCATATCCTCGTTCGTTCCACTCGGGTTGTCGAGGATTCCCACCACTTGAATCGGTGAGCTAACTAACATCCCTCCGGTTTGAGAGGCGGGATCAAAAGACTGTAATTGAACCTGTTGCTTGTACATATCTGTTGGAAGCATGCTTAAGCTGTTGTACTGTTCCATCAACTTATTGTTATATGGATCTGTACTCAGTTGTTCAAAAAGACGCTGCCGAGTTTCGTTATCAATCAGTCCAACGGTTGCACCATAGTTCAGTACAGCCATTCCTACCAAATCAGAAGCTCCGCCTTGTTTGAATTTCTTATCATATTTCGTTAACAAGCGTAGATCCGTTCCAATAAGCTGTACATCTGTTATTTTATTATCGATAGTCAACATCTGTATGTACCCTAGCTCTTGAAAGGGAGCTGCTGCAGTTACATGCCGCAAGCCTTTAATAATCTCCAGCTTTTGTGCTGTCAGCCTGCCGGGATCAAGCTTTTCATTGGCCGCAGACGATCCGCTGCCACCGCTGCCTCCTCCTTGGGAGGGTATTCCTCCGTTGGGAGACACCGTAATTTCATCCATTTTGAAATTGCGGTTGATTTCCCGCTCCGTGTAGCTCTGTGCGGAGTCTCCTATACTTAATGCAACTATGATTGCAGCACATCCAATGGATATGCCAGCCATACAAAGACCTGTGACAACTTTCCGCCGTTTGACCTGTTCCCAAGCCAAGCGGGAAATATCACTAATCCTCAATGAGTATACCCCCTTCGAGTTCAGTATTCGAAGAAGTTTGGTTTTCAGTAATCATATATCCGTCCCGAAGCGTGAATATCCGCTGCATTTGCTCCGCGACTTTTAGCTCGTGAGTTACAACTATGAAGGTGGTCTTCATCTTCTTGTTCAGGTTAAGCAGGATATTGATAATTTCTTCTTCTGTCTTCGAATCTAGGTTTCCGGTTGGTTCATCTGCAAAGATAACAGACGGTTCCGTAATCAAGGAGCGTGCAATACTGACACGCTGCTGCTGTCCGCCAGACAGCTGGGAAGGGAACAAGTCGGCTTTATCAGGAATGCCGACTCCTTCCAACAATGCTAAAGCTTTTTGTTTACGTATAGAGGGTGCAACGGATTGAAAAACCAGCGGCAGCTCTACATTTTCACGGACTGTCATGCTAGTAATCAGCTCATAAGCTTGAAAGATAAACCCGATATTTTTTCTGCGAAATTCCGATAGCTTATTCTCACTCATCTTCACGATATCTTGATCGGCAATATAAATATGGCCTTCAGTAGGCTTCATTAGACCTGCCATCAGATTTAGCATCGTTGACTTACCGGAACCCGAGCTCCCCAGCAGTGCTACCATCTCCCCCTCTTTCACAGAAAAGTCAATTTGATGAAGCACTGCTGTAGTTTCATTACCGTTTTTATAAGAATGCGTTACATTTTCCACTCGCAACATTGGAGCTGCTCCTCTTCGTACAATAATAGATATGAAATGCTATTTCTCAGTTACAACTGCTTTATCAATCTTGATGTTATAAGCTTGACTAGCCAGCTCGATCCGTTCGCCTTGGAATTCATCGTACAGCGTGATCCGATAGGTTCCTCCTGACAAATTCTTATACATATTATTGCTAAAGCTTGCTGTATACGAGTTGTTGGTCCCTTCAAGAATATCGGTGCCGATGTTCAAGCTTCGTTCCTGAGAAAGACCATATGGATCCGTCATTTTGAGGACTAGTTTATGTGTGAAGGTTCCCATATCATAGCTACTGTCACGAAGAAGATTGTAATTCATAACTATATTTATAGAGTCACTGCCTTGTAGTGAGCGTCCTTCTGAACTTAGAACGGACATGGTATACGGATAAATGGCCACCTTCGTCAAATTCTTCTCTGGTGGAGTGGTGACCGGATTTAATGACAGTGAAGCCATATTAATAAATCCTGTGGATTCCTGACCCGGTTCCGTCAGCTTATTCCCAGTAATCCCTGGCCCTAGGAACAGGTTTACATCAGAAGTATTAACGGTCTTCGGAACCTTCGCCCAGAAGGTGATTAATTGCTTACCACCTGGAGTCGCAGACGTATCGGGCTGATTGGCTGTAGCTTCGAATAGCTGACCATCTTCCGTTTTGTAATAAGCTTGGAGGCGTGCCATTTTGCTTTGTCTTTTCTCTTCACTGCTCAGAAGCAGCTCTGTGTATACGAGATTGGAGTTAAGCCCTTCATAAATAATGGTTTTGTTCTCTTGCACTTTAGCGTTCTTTCCTTTACCAGAGATAACATAACTTCCTCCAGTTTCAATTGAAGCAACAGCATTCATCATGCTGTTCGTAGTAACTGACAGGAACGAGCTTTTCTCTTCTTTTACCACAGAATAAAGATCTAATTTTAATTTATCGAACTCTTGTGTATAAGGAATTTTGGCAAACACATAGATTTCAGCATTTTTACCTGGTCCAATCGTTGAAGTTTCCTTATCCATAAACAATTCCGTTGAAGATAACATGTCTTCATTGTCTACCTGAACAGCTCCCTTTAATTCCGGCAGAGACATGGCAATCGTTTGGGTATTCGTAATATTTAATCTGGCAACAACGATATCATCGTCTTTCCATGGAAAACGCTGCAAGGAAACTAAACTATAAGTAAACGTCCCATATTCATTTGTTGCTCTATATTCCATCCCTTTCTGTATATCAGGACGCAAGGTATAGGAGATTGTAAAGTAAGCAACCGGAACAGTTAGTTTAGCTGTGTTGCTCGTAGCGACATTGGTTCCACCAATGCTTCCAGTTCCTGCACCTTCCCCTGTAGTTCCCGTCTCACTATTATCTGGAGCAGAAACAGCCTCAATCATCTGCAATTGCAGTGAATTTTGTTCTACTTCAAGGGGTACCTGTGCGGTAAGCGGGATGATTTTTTCCTCCAGCGGTTTTATGGTTAATCCGCTCAAGCCCTTAGAATTGATCGGAAAGGTTGTCCCAGTTGAGGATTTGACGGCAAGCTCATAAGAAGGTAACGTAACGGCTGTCTTTCCTGTATTCTTCACTCGCAGCTGAAAAGTCCAGAATCCCTTATTGTTCTCTGCGTATACGGTTGCGTTATTTAATTGGGTTTCAACCGTATTGTTATTGATGGCAATTTTCTTGATTACACCTTTGCCAACCACCAAATTTGGTGTTGTAGCCGCAGGCAGCTTGTACGAAGATTTGGCAATCTCCAGCTTCAGCGCCTCATCCTTTTGGGTGAATTGCAGTTTCATATTCTCTGTCTTCATATACGAAGGAATTTCTGTAAGATAATAAATGGTCTTTTTCTCTTGCGGCTGAATTTTATAACTAAGCTGAGATCGGTCAAGGGCCAATTCATACGAGCTTCCCCCTGCCGAGACCAAATATGCTGCGTAACCAGGATCACTTAAGACTTTGCTGCCTTTATTGGTCAAGCTTATGCCCACCTTGGCATAAACCTTTCCACTGTATTTGTAGAGCTCCAAGGATTCACTTTTAGCAACAACCGGAATGTCATTCATTGTAGTACTTACATTTTTACCGTTTACAGCAGTTGGCGAATAGTTGGCGGGTATATTAAAAGTTCCTACTTGCTTGAGATACCCCTTGGTTTTGGAATCCCAAACGTACATTGGAATCTTGATACCTTTTAACGAATTTACCTGGCCGACATTAACATAATATGTAACGCGCAAGCTTTCGTTAGAACCCACTTTTTTCTTAGTAGCGTCCGCACTTAGTGGATTCCCTGGAATAACAGAGCCGCCAGAGGTCATAACTCTCGAAAAATAATACAGCAGGCTAGCACTTTTGTTGCTGCCATTCGAATAGTTAATTGTATAAGTTAAAATATTGCCTCCAGGCTGTGACCAAATATTCACATCTTCCAGTGTAGCTTTGATATTAGCTCCTAAAGAAACGGAACCCAGATTACTAGGAGCTGTTACAGTTGCAGCAGCTACCACCGATTTTGGCTGAACAGAACTAACTGCGGCAGCCGAAGCGGTATGCCCTGTCAACTGGCTTATGACAAAGGTGCTTAAGAGTAAAACAACATATGTACTGCTATGCTTTCTCATTGACTTCCCTCCACGAGTATTTTACTAGAATTATTATAGTGGTTAGCACAGATCCAATTGTATCCATGTTGTAACTCTTACAGGTCTTTTGTAACCTATTTGTTCCAATTTGCATATATTCTGAAAATGATTCTATAATTTCAGTTGATTTTTCAAAGCTGCAATATCAGAAGCGGCAGGCTCGTCTTCTCCGTATCTAACTTTTTCATATATTTCAATCAATTGATCTGCTGCTAAAGAATCATCATCACCCTTACGTTTATGCTTGCTACGATCTCCCCATAGCAAAACATCCCTTTTTGTTTCCTGCGGCGTAAGATAACTTTTCATTTCATAACCGTTATCGCGCTTTATATTAAGCCACCGCCGATAAAGCCAACGGACACGTTCCTGCTCGCCATTCATCTGATCCCAGCGATCCTTACGATGTTTTGAAGGAAGACGAGAGCTCCAGAAATCCTTTAACCCTCGAACGGTTTGTTCCCAAGTAAAGACGCTTTTCTCCTCGTCAAGATATGCTGTATTATTCTTAGGGGTATGTTCCCTACGTAACATCGATAACAATGCATCTATGACTTTCCGCCACTTTTCTCCAGCATTTCTGTACAACCAGAGAAGTGCATAATAGGCTACAAACCCCAATAATACCGCCGCCAAAATATAAAACCCGTATTCTAGTATAATAGCTAGCCAGCCACGCTTTTGCTCGCCAACAGGTGGTAACATCGGCGTTGCTGGCGGCAATTCTGCTGGCGGAGGCTCTGGTTCTTTTGTGCCAGAAAATAACTGATTAATAAAATTGAAAAATGAGCGTAAGAGTCTCCATACCAATGATCCTATAGCTTTACCGACACCTGCCGCTAGTACAGCTGCAATAACTCCAATCACAATGACATATATACGATTATTCCGTTGTATCCCTTTGGGCAGCGTTTCATTCTCTTCAGTAAGTGCGCTGTATCGTATATAGCTGCTATTAGAAATAAGTAAAGTCAGTATTAAATACAGACTGCCGCACCAGGTCAATAACGGCACACTTGGCTCCAATTCAGGAACTCTATGAAACGCTATAGTTGCCACAAAATAGATTATTATACCTATCCAAAACATTCTGAATCTATTATTTCTAGAGTCTACCGTCATCCCTAAGAATGTACATATAATTCCAGCCACACCTAAGGGAAGGCTTTCGATGGATAAACTCCCTGAAGCCACACCTAATAATGCCCCGAGGATTAAGGCGGCAAGTAATTGCTTCCATCTTACATTGCAAAAATTGCGCAAAAGAATGCCTGCTAAAGCTAGTATAGGCAGCGCAATCAACCATATTTGTTCATCTTGTTGGGGCAACAAATAAATCTGAAATAGAACCCAAACCGGTAGAAATAGCAACAATTCAATAATAGACCACAACCAGAGTTTCACTGTTTCCCTTACATAGCCAGACAACGTAAGCTTCATGCGCTCTCTCTCCCTTGTTCCGGAATATCCAGCCATTCCACACCATTGCCTTGCTGCATTAGAAGATCCGTCGCCTTTTGCAATTCTGCTCCCCTATGGCAGCTTATGATTAGAAAGTCTGTGTCACTAATTCCACTCTCAACCTGCAATTCCAATAGTCGACTCATAGGAAGTGTTCTATCCAGCTTCAGCCTTGCCAGGAGCTCTAACATATCTTCGAGCTGAGCCATCGGCTCTGCTTCAATTGGATCTCTTTCGCCAGCATCGTCCAATCTGCCATTACAGATTAATCCGGTCTCAATTCCATGCTGCATTGCGTATTCAGCTATAGTCGCTGCATATCTTATTCCTTGCTCGATTCGTTCCACATCAGTCACCGTTCTCCACATGGAATCACTGTCCTCTATATTCAGACAGATGACGAGCCGGGAATCAGCCGTGTAATCTTTTTTATGAACCTGCATAACACCAGTACGTGCTGTAGCCTTCCAGTTTACCAATCCCATAGAATCTCCTGAGCTATATTCACGAATGCCAGCAGTCAGAAAAGGGTCTTCAACGATCCATCTTTTCACAGGAAGCTCACCCAGCCAGCTATGAATGGGCAATGGAAGCTCGTCTAGATTCAGCAGAACGGGATAGATCAACAACTCTAACTCGAGTGGATATGTTTTGTTTTTTCGAGTCAAACCAAATGGATCTCCCGTTGTCATAGTCACGGATTCCAAACGATATAAACCACGGCGCTCACATGTAACATGATGCCGTCTTTTAATATGACGATAAGATTTTAAATAGAATAAACTAATATGATTCTGAGAGATTTCTCCTGTACTAATCCCAAGATTATCCTGACTTCCAAATTCCAGACCTCTCGCAATACTAGACTCCAATCGGAGCCACGGCAAAGGAAGAAGCTTCGCATTAATGATCTCCTCGATCATCTCAATACGTTCTCCTTCATAAGCAGTCTTACGTGAAAAATAGCGAGAATAACTAAGCGCTTTCAGACCATTCCGTTTATAAATGTCAGCAAGAAGTAACACCAACGCCACTGTAATGAAAATGAACCAAGGCAAAGCCATAGGTCATTCCACCTTTCCGCCTCTTAAGGACGTCACGGGTTCAGCAGGCACCTCAACTTCACGAAGCACTTGCAATACAATATCCGCGGCTTGTCCCTCTCTTGAGCCTAATCCCCGATGAAGCAGCAGACGATGTGCAAGCACGGAAACAGCCACGGCTTTGATATCATCCGGTGTTACATAGGATCTGCCTTGAATAAGTGCATATCCCTGAGCTGATCTAAGCAACGCGCCACTAGCACGTGGACTCGCACCCAGTTTTACTGCCGTAGATTTACGGGTAGCTTCCGTTATCCGTACGATATAACCTAATAAATCATCACTGATGCTTACCGATGCGGCTAAACGCTGTGCGGCTTGAATATCTTGTGCCGTTGCTACTGGAAAAGACTCTTCGAGCGGATTATTCTCACGAAAACGCTGCAAAATATGTATCCCTTCATCAAAGGTAGGATAACCCGTAGTAATCCGCATCAAAAATCGATCTAATTGAGCCTCAGGCAGTGGGAAGGTCCCTTGGTTGTCTATCGGATTCTGAGTAGCAATGACAAGAAACGGTGCCTCTAATCCGTGCGTTACCCCATCGATAGTAATTTGCCGTTCCTCCATACACTCCAGTAGGCTGGATTGGGTTCTAGGGGTTGCACGATTAATTTCGTCAGCCAGCAGTATATTAGCAAATACCGGACCTGGTCTGAACTGAAACTCTCCCGTCTTCTGATTGTAATAGTTGATCCCGCTTAAATCGGAAGGCAATAAATCCGGCGTAAATTGTATGCGCTTAAATGAACAATCCAATGATTTGGCAAGCACCTTTGCCAGCAAGGTTTTACCCGTACCAGGTACATCTTCCAGCAAGACATGTCCATTCGCAAGTAATGCGGTCAGCAGCAGGTCTACTCCCTCCTCTTTTCCTACAATGACTTTGGCGAGATTAGCCCTAATAGATTTGATAAGTTCAGTTACTTCTTGAAGATTCATGTGAATACACCATCCAATCTGAGGATAATTATGTAATAAGTGCTTTAATCATAACAGAAAGCGTACCCGATTTATAATTCACAAAAAAAGCACTGTCCATAATTAGACAGCACCCGTCTTCCATTCGATTTTCATTTCGCAGTCTTATGCCGATATCGAAAGAAGGCTACAATCCCGTAATAGATGGGTATGCTTTCAACGATTAGCCAAATGATCACAATGGCAAAGCTTTTGTAGTGTTCGTAATATCTGCCGACGTCGCGTGAATATAAGTACGCTATTGTCACTGAAGCCAGTGTTAAAAGGGGAACGTAAATTTTTTTACTATTAGTATTAAACAAACCTGCTACACATTTTGAAGCTATATAGATAAGGAAAGCGCTGTGAATAAACATCGAAGACGACCATATTCCAATCAAAAGCGGGTCTGTATTACCTAATAAATTATCTTCTTTCGAACTACGCACCATCTCAAGAAAAGGATATTGGAGTTGCTGGCCTAAATGTGGACCAAAACTCATCATTGTCAATAACCATCCTATTAAGACCGTAATTGAAACATAGAACTGCGCAAATACTAATCTTTTTATCATTTTCGCTTCAATTTTTAAATCAGGTGCAATGAACAAAAGGACAATCCATTCTCCAAACCATGACATGACCACAATAGAATCTTTCAGGGCGATTCCAGGATCATGATAATGAAAGAAAGCAGGTACCATATTAAAGTCCGCGTTTGGAAGGAATAAATTAAATAAAATGATCACGGTAATAAAGAAAATAATAAATAATCCATCGGCCATATATGTAATTGTTGCAAATCCTAGACTTGCCGTGTACATGATCACCAGACCAACGACACACTGGATAAATAGAGGTGGAGTTCCTCTTAAATAATTCGAGCCGAAAAATAGTACGAAATTCTCTATATCAAAAGAAACATAATAAACACACCAGCATAGTAGGAGCAGAATCATAAATTTATGTGGCCATTTGCCAATGATCTCTTTTCCAAAGTGAACCCAAGCTTGATTAGGTCGCAGCTTACCAACATAGATTGTAAACCACAATAATATCAATCCTAATAAGGAGCCAACGATTAATGCAATCCAGCCTTGATAAGAGGAAGTAGCAATAATAGCTGGTATCAAAAAAATGGTGGTTTGTGAGCTAAAAAAAATGGTGATAAACCGGAACAGCTGCCACTTTGTTGTACGCATAACTTCTCCTTCCTCAGTTCTTTATTTTGCTGTTCCAAAATCCACAATCCGAAAGTCCGTCTTCACCTTAATATCTGCCTCATGAGCGTAGTAATTATCCCAACGTTCTCTTAATTGCTTCCAAAGTTTCGGATCATTCCATTCCAGCAACATGCCGAGCTGTAGAACATCCGCACCTGCTTTTTGGGATAAACGTATAGCTTCGGTCAGATTAGCAGTTACTTTATCGCTTAGTTTCTCTGTAATGATATTACTGATCTCTTCTAGATTTCTTTTCTTAGGATCCCTTAAATAAATCACACTAGCTTTTCCCTTTAATTTCACTGTAAAAACCGGACCCTTATCCGTTATTTTTACTTTTTTTGAAGATTTGGTGCTAACAAATACAACACTTGCTGCACTTTCTCCACCATCCCAGGTAACAGAATAAACCGACAGCTTAAGCTTGCCTGCAGCCCATGCCAATGCCCTCCCCTCTTTAAGCTTTAGTATTCCCTTCATTTTCTCATTCTGAAACAACATAGCTCCTTGAATGCCTGCCCAATATTGCGGTTTACCTTCTTTTGTAGTTTCCTCTTTTTTACCAAATGAAAGATTATTTATAGCAAATCCAACGCCCGATGCCTCAGCGTATATGCAGTCCTTAATTGTAGTCGAAAACATGTATTTTTCTGTTCCAAAGCTCCTCAGTACATCAGAAGGTAATTGTTCATAGATAGGTGTTAATGTATTCATCTCTTTTGCACTGCCGGGACTAGCCATAACATAGGTTCCAAGGGGTAGACTTGGCTCTCTTCTGATCCATAATAGGAGTTCACCAATCCCTTGTTCTGCATAAGCTTTCCCTAAGACAATTATTTTCAATTGGGAAAGACTAAGTTGACGTGTCAGATCTTTTTGAACTAGTAACATGGCGTCTGCGATCGTATCTGCGGTCTTAGAAACTGTAGAATAACTATTCCCATCACCGCCACCACTAGAGGGCTGGCTTCCCGAGTTGAGACGATTGGGCAAAGGAGAGTTAATCGTAATTTCAACGGTGCCTGCTTCTTTGCCTACATCTATAAATAAGCCGTACACAAAGGTTAATTCGTCCAGTTCCACCTTTGAAGACCAACAGCCTGTTAAATTTAGGAGTAGAAGTATAACAACTCCTATCTTTAGAGTTCTCATTTTTGATTCTGTCTCCTTAGATTCCTGTTGCTATAAAGTTTGCTGCGTTTCTTCATATAGTTAGAGGGAAAGCGAGATAACGTGTCCTTCCAATCTTCTAACACCAAAGGGGCAACGGGTTGTAAATACGGTGAGCCTAACGGTCTAAGATTAGCTAAATGCCCGTAAATCAAAAAAGCTGTAATATATACCCCGAGCAATCCCATTGTTCCTCCCATAATCAATAAAGGGAAACGAAGTAAGCGAAAAGTCAGACCGAGCTCATAATGGGGAATAATGTAGGTGGCAATTCCTGTAATGGAAACAACAATAACCATAGGAGCGGATACAATTCCCGCTTGCACCGCAGCCTGACCGATGACTATACCCCCAATAATAGAAACAGTCTGACCCACAGGCTTTGGTATTCGGGTTCCAGCTTCTCTAAGGGCTTCAAAGGTAAGTTCCATAATCAAAGCCTCAGTCAATGCTGAGAAAGGAATGTTCTCTCTGGCAGATGCTATTGTAATTAACAGGTTTGAGGGAATGATCTGAGGATGAAAGGTTGTAATCGCAACATAAAGCGATGGAAGAATCATCGATATGATGGAGAACACAAATCGAACGATTCGAATCCAGCTTGCGGCATAGAAGCTTTGATAATAATCCTCAGAGGATTGTAGCATTGTAAAAAAAGAGGTAGGGGCAATCATTGCAGTGGGTGTGCCATCCTGTAATATTCCGATCCGGCCTTCCATTAAAGAAGCTGCCACCGAGTCGGGGCGTTCTGTATATTGAAATACCGGAAATGGTGTCAAGTTCCCCTTCCGTAATTGTTCCGATATATAACTAATGCCCAATATGCCATCAATATCTATTTCATTTAGTTGCTTTTCAATTTCAGCAAGAACTTCTTTTTTATAAAGTCCTTCAATATATACAACATACACATCAGTTTTTGTATATTTACCAATCGTATAATGAATAGTCTTTAGATCCGGATGTTTAATTTTGTGTCGGAGCAGGGACAGATTTGTTTCAATATCTTCAATAAATGCTTCTTGTGGTCCAATCACCACAAGTTCATTTTGTGATTCCGTAACCGATCTTTTCTGATATTGCGTGATCTCAAAATAATAAACATAAGGAAGCTCTTCAAAATAAAGCACTACTTTTCCAGCGACAATCAAATCCACAGCCTTGTTTATGTCAAACTCCTTAAGATACGGGATGGGAAAAACAGCTCCTCGATCCAGTCGTTCTAAAAAATCCGGCCATTTGTGCTCTGAATTTGCTTCATTTTTTAGCGGCAATGCAATATCTTTATGAAGACTCAGGGAATTTACGATGAATGGGATATAGATCAAGTCACAGGAATGCCCATGAAGGCGAATGTTTTGAAAAACTGCATCACTAGATCCTTCCAGTTGTTCTTTTATTGTTTCAATAGTTCCAGACATCTGCAGACTACCTCCAAAATTGTGACTTGTTAATCTGGCTTAGTTTGCCAACGTGATGGAAGGTTTATACTTAAAACAAACCAAATAGGCACAAATCCGGTATAGTACCGGACTCATGCCCATCAAAATATCGAATAAAATGACCTATCTAATCCTACAGAGTCAATTAAATAAGGAGCTCAAACCCCTAGCTTTCAAATCACGGAAAAGTTGCACCAATATTAGTTCCGCTAGGTGTTCCAGATCCGGTTAGATCGCTACCCCCAGTTAATTTGAGGAAACTGCCCAGACTAAAAGAACCATCTGCATTTCGCACCACTGAAGGTGTAAGACTTACAAAATCAGCGGCACTGGCCACCAAACCCTTGGCATTGGTACTTGCATTACTTTTCCACCACACATTAGTACTTAGAATATCGGTTCCACTTGTTTTGTCACTCGATCCTCCAGCAAAAGACAAGTTGTTCGTAAATTGGTGAGTACCGGCATCAAAAGCAAAGTTACTCTGTCCGTTACTCCAAGAAGTATTATTTGTTAGTTGAATGGAACCTGGATTACTATTGTAAGTGAATCCGTGTTTTTTATTTTGAAATGCTATGCTATTCAGCACAATATGGTTTACTGCAATTTTTTCACCACCTAGTTTGAATCCATTCCCATCACTGTTTTCCGTTGAATTTCCATCTGAGGTCTGTCCGTTCTTATAGGAGATACTATTCTTGATCGTCACCACTCCGATGGGGCCTGTTTCTGATTTACTGTAAAGATCCCAGCCGTCATCTGTATTCCATGCAGCTATACATTTATCGAATACGTTACCAGGACCTATGGTCAGCTTAGCAGCAAAACCATCAGCGTCTTCCCCGTTATCCGGATCATAATTATCATGAGAATACACTCCAATGATCTGATTATAGCTCGGCCATTGACTCATGCTGGTCAGTGATGAAGCATAACGGCTGATTTGCAGTCCCGAATCCCGATTATGGTGGGTTTCAACATTCTCAATAATGTTATAGTTCCCGCCAATAAAGATCCCATTGTCTCCTGAGCCTCTTATCTCTAATCCTTTTACCTTCCAGTAGTTACCGTATATCTGCAAACCACGTTGAGCTGGGTCAAATGGCTGGGCGTAAAAATCCAGTATAGGCTTCTCAGTCCCATATGCAGCGATGTTCTTTCGTAAGTTAGAGCTTCCGCTATTATCTTGTCCAACAATTATTGTTGAAGAATACGTGTAAACCCCTCCACGCATATAGATGGTTTCCCCGGGGGCTACCTTCGTAATCGCTGAGGCCAGTGTGGTTGGACTACCAAATGTTCCTGTGTTGCTGTCCAGACCATTAGGGGCTACATAAATTGAGCCTGCAACTGGTGTTGCTGTTGGAGTAGCCGTAGGAGCTACCGTTGGTGCAATTGTTGGAGCTATAGTAGGCGTTGGTGTCGGAGTGCCCGTGGTGATATCGGTGACATTGATATTGTCGAACTTCGCTGCTGTCTTATAAGCTACAAGTCCTATACCTCCTGCTGTCAAAATGTTATCGTGTGCATTTAGCTGTAAAACATCATTAACATACATTTTAAGCGAATCTCCACTAAGCTCTAGCCTAACTGTATAGGCAGTCCCTGTAGTTATAGGAAAATCAGTTTTACTAGCCAGTGTTGAACTTGAACCATTCACTTTTTTTCGTATTTCAAGCGTCCCACCATTACTGTTAGACAGAGATGCAGCATAATAGTTATTTCCGTCAACATAGCGCCCGCACACATAAGTTCGATTAGTCCCATTGAAATCATCAATCTTCACATCAGCTTGAACGCTGTAATCTGTCCACGTGTAGCTACCGGAGAACGAACGTCCTTCGTTTTGACTGGATTGGTAATACACATGATTGCCACCTTCTTCAACTACAGACCAAGTTCCTGTTGTACTCGTCCAATTGTCGGCATTTTCATTCTCAAAATCATTACTGAAGATATTTGCTGCCTGTGCGGTAGGGTTACTCCATACCAAATTACCTAGAACCAGCGAAGTTGTAAGCGTAACCATAATTCCGAATGAAAATCTTCTTTTTAGTTTCACGTGAACATCTTCCTCCTTGTTTTCTAATTTAAATAAAAACCGAGGGCATTCCTCCAATCTTATGTCATCTATAACTCCAGCCTAATCTCAACTATAATTAATATTTTGAAGTTGTACAGCTACTTTATGCCCATATTATTACATTTATTTAAATTAATATAAAAAAACACCCTCGATCTTACTCGAGAGTGCCTTTATCTTTACCCTTAGCTTTGAATTAACGGTTTCAAAACCTTCAGGGAAGCCTGCAATTGCTCCGAACATTGTTCATACATTTTTTTAGCTTTTTCGTTATCTGTTGATAAACTGAACATCTCTAAATCAGCTTCACATTTTTTCAGCAAAGCATATAATTGAGGCTTATCCTGCGGCTGTGGGACTTTAAAGTTATCGGCATACAAATCGACAGTCAGCTCACCATAAGAATCAACTTGTCCAAGAAAAACATTCTCAACCGTAAAACCCATTTTCTCAAGGGCTCCATCCAGCCAGCTTCGCGTCAGGTTTAGGGTGTCTAATGGTTTGTCGAGCACTTTACCATCCATAATGACAACTTGCGACTCTTTCTCCGGGGCAACCTTTATACCCAATTGATTAGGGGTTACCGGCTGATATTCACTCTTGAGTAAAACATTTATGGCTCCATCAGATTCCATAATCGCAAATTCCACTTCCGATATATTGAAAACGTCTTTTTTGCGTAATTCCTCCAGCAGCTCATCTGTGGTTAAACGTTCTTTTTTCATATGATCTTCGAGTATTTTTCCGTCCTTAATTAGTACGGTGGACTTGAAATCAATAAAGTCTCTTGCTTTTTTACTCTTCATCTGAAGATATTCGATCCCTAAAGAACAAGCCACCCATACAATCAGTGCAATGAGCCCTAAATGCCATAACTTATCCGTATCCAAAGAAATGTAAGCGGCTAAGCTGCCGACGGTTATCCCCGTAATATACTCGAAGAACGAGAGCTGTGATACTTGTCTCTTTCCCAGTAATTTTGTTAAAAAGAAAAGTACAACCACAGCAAAGAGCGTTCGAACTACAACCTCCAACCACTCCGGCATTACAAATACCCTCCTTTTTGAATCAAAGCTTGTTTATTTACTAACACTCATTATTTGTCAATAAAGCCGCATTCAATCCGGAATTTCACTACTTATTTATGGAAAATCATCTATTACTACAAGTATGAATTTTTTTCCTGCATAACGCTAGAAGCATTTGAGGACAATAGCATTCGTCATGCTAATAATCCAACACAGAGGAGAGAAACTCAATGACAGTAGCCTCACAAGTTAAAACATGTTTATCTTCTTTAAAAGGTGCTCAAGCCAGTCTTGAACAATTTGCATTAGAAACACAAAACGAGAGTGCAAAAACCTTGTTCACAAACGCAGCCGAGCAAACACAACAAATCGTAACTCAAGTAGAGAACCGGGTAACCGAATTGGAGTCCGAAGAGCCTCAATATAAAGGATTCTAATTAAAGTTAAAGGGGTCTTAGGCTAGAAAAACTAGCTTTAAGACCCCTTTTCATCATGTACAACATTCGAACGAATGCCACGCTTGCCCTTATTAGCAGGAATGAGTATCTGAACAGAAGTGCCAATTCCAACACGGCTAAAAATGGTTACGCCGTACTCAGATCCATATTGTAGTTTAATCCGTTGATCCACATTACGGACCCCATAACCTGTATTCGTGTGACCCTTTGGATCAAAAATTTGATCAATACGTTCCTGTCTCATGCCGATTCCATCATCAATGATGCGGAACAGAATATTATTGCCCTCTTTACGCCCAACAATGCGTAAATGAATGTGATCACCACACCAGGCGTGCTTCAGCACGTTCTCGATAAATGGTTGTAGAATGAGCTTTATGGTCTCATAAGGCCAGATTTCTGTATCAAAATCAAACATAACTTCCAAACGTTCACCGTATTTAATTTTCTGAATTTCTAAATAAGCGTTTGCCTGCTCAATTTCAGTCGGGACCGGAATCATGGTACGTCCTTCATTAAGCGTCAGGCGATAAAACTTCGCTAATTCCAGCACCATCTGCTGCAGCTTCTCATTTTGACCAAACTTGGCTAATTGAATAATAGATGACAACGTATTATATAGAAAATGAGGATTGATTTGTGATTGCAGAATTTCAAGCTCTGCTTCCTTCTTCTGGAGCTGCGTCAAATATACCTCTTTAATCAACATATCGATATTTTCGCCCATATCATTTAATGCGGTTGCAATCTGAGAGAATTCATCCTTGCCTCGATAGGAAATACGCTTGTGAAGATCACCTTCCCGATAGGCATTCAGCACGTATACGAACTTATTAATCCGAATTGAAAAATATCGGGATATAAATATGCCGACAAAACTAAAGACAACACAACAGATGAGACACATTAAAATAATAAACAGTCGTACCTTCACTGCATCCTGTTCAAGTATCGTAATTGGAACTAGCGCGTTTAATTGCCAAGCTTGGTTAGAAACCGTAACTGTTTCACTAATCGTCAGGTAATCCTTATTAAGTTCGGCTTCATTGGTATAGTGCTCTGGTAGTTCTCCCGATTGGTACATCGTTCTTCCGAACTCGTTTTTTAAAATTAGAATACTTCCTTTTCCTATCTTCGTATAATTCACACTATTGAACAGATCTGGAATGCCAACATTAATCCGCAGGAAGCCAATCTCCTTAGGTACAAGAGGATCATATGTATCTATTAATCTACGTAGCAACGAGATACGATTATTTTCTACATCGCGCTCAATCTGCCACCATTTCATAGTCTCCGCATATTTCTCGGTTGGAAAATCATAATACCAGGATTTCCCTTCAATCCGGTTCATATGATAAAGATGATAGAAGCTACTATTATCCAGATAGCCCTCTAGCGAATTCGAATAGATCTCAGGAATGGATTCATTCTTTAAAAATAGCGACATCCCAATCCTCATACCCGTTGATTGAATAGCTACATCCAGCTTTGGAAGTACCTTCATAGACATCCGGTCATAATTCTCCCAGCCTTCTTCATAGCTTCGCAGATTCCGATAGAAATCATAATCACTATATAATTGTGTTGATATCCGGGTAACTTCCCCCATTTTGTAATCAATATTATCGCGAATCTGCAACAACGTACCTTTAATATTCGAGCTTGTATGCTCGCGTAATGAATCATTGTACATAGAGTGAGAGACAAAACCGATCACAGATACTGGGATAATAATGAAAAAAATATACGTCAGCATTAATTTATACCCTATCGGCACATACTTATGTTTACTTCTTGGTTGTTTCATGCAAAATCATCCCCCATCACTTCTCCCGCTTACGATACTCCATAGGTGTCATACCATAGGCTTCTTTGAATTGTCTGCTGAAGTAAGGAAGATAACGGTAACCTACCTGGCTCGCGATTTCATAGATTTTACACTTCGGATCTTTCAAAAGCTTGCCGGCTTGTTCCATTCGCAGCTGAATGAGTACTTCGCTGAACGTTTTCCCAGTTTCCTCTTTAAATAGATATCCCAAATAGTTGGGTGAGAAAGAGAACTGCTGTGCAATATCCTTTAACGTAAAATTCTCGCTCATCTTATCCTTCATCATTTGCATAATTTCTCTAATCAGTTTATTGTTCACTGACTCTGTTTTGCTGCGTAGGTACTCGGATATCTCAAACGTTTTGAGTACAAGCCAAGAGCGTATATCACTGATCGTATCGAATTGAAGCAAAATATCTAAACTATGTAACTCCATACCTAAGATTTCAAATAAATCCTCACTAACCTCTTTCAACTGCTGATCCAGCTTCCATATAATATACATGGCTAGATTATGAATCGTGAATTTAGATCTTAAACTACTCACGGATTTAAACAGCTTATCGATCTCGTCATAAATAAGGACTAACTCATATTCTTTCATCGCTTTAAAAAGTGTATCCATACGGGCATCCAACGTACGGGCATCAATCATTCCAGGTTCGCTGCTAACCGTTTCATACATAATTAGTTTGCCCTTGCCGAGAAACATCTTTCCGTCAACGGCTTCCATAGCTTGCCGATAGGAGGTGTGGACCTGGTCCATAGCAAATGTAGGCTTCCCTACCCCTACGGTCATAGTGACAGGAAATTTTGTGCGAATTGACTCATAAATTTCTTCAATAAACTTCTCCATCTCCTGTTCGTTAATCAACAACGCGATTCGATAAGACGATACCTTATAGCAATGTGGCATACCGTGCTTCTGAGCAATTGTATTCACTTCATACAGAAAGTCCTTGGACATTAGATGTTTAGTTAGATTATCCTGTTCTTGAAACCAATTGAAATAATCCAGCTCCAAAACCGCCACACGTATAGGCCACTCCAGCTTATCCAGACCGTAAGACTTCATAAGCTTCAACATTCCAGCTTGAGTGTCCCCCTCCCATTCCCCTTCAAATAAGCGAATCAACAAATCATTTTTGGCCATAGGAATCATATGCTGATAAGCTTCTTCCACGTCACGCCGTTTACTTTCATCATCTAAATCCTGCTTTACTTTCTGTAGTGCAGCAATAAGTTCCTTGTCATCCATTGGCTTAAGGACATAGCTATATGCTTTTAGAGAAAGCGCCTGTTTCACATAGCTGAAATCCTGGTAACCGCTTACAAAAATCACACGTATATCGTTTTTTTTCTCTATGGCAATCCGAGCCAGCTCTAGACCCGACATATTCGGCATATTCACATCACTAACTATAATATCAATAACATGCTGTTCTAAAATATCGCATGCCGTAAACGCGTTATTCGCTGCCTCCACGACCTGCATACCCAGTTCATTCCAAGGAATGAATTGTCTCATGCCTTCAAGATCAAGCATCTCATCGTCTACTAATAATACGTTGTACATCAACACAATCCCCCTTTGAAATGTTTTAATCCAACCAGCTGAATTCTACTAACCAATCTTTTTCAGTATACCATTCATTCTCTTCCCTAACAGCTGATAAAACAATGAGTACAAGAAATGGGACGTAAAAACGAAGGCTTGCTAAATAGCAAACCTTCGTATTACAAATTATTATTTACCTAAAGCTTTCTTATTTTCTGTCCATACTTTTGTTACATAATCAAGGAATTTCTCATAGCCAACCTTGATAGAATCTTCATGTGCTTTATCAAGAATTGCTAATGCTTCTGCATCAGTCTTCGCATACATCGATTTTGCTCTTGCTGTTAACCAGATATCTCTGACACTTTGTCTGATAATCCCTTCTTCACTGTCTGGAGCCGGATCCCAATTCAGGAACTCCGTAAAGTCACCTTGCGAAGCCCAAGTTACTTCCATCTGCCAACGGTTACTAAAGTCAATCTTGTCAGCTGGAAGGGTTTGCAACATCATTTTCTTTGTATTATCCAAGAAAACAGTATTACCTACCCATACCAAGTCACCGGCTTTTCCGTTAATTTCGGACAGAGCTTCTGGCTCATTCAGATATTTATCTTTATTAAATTTAGGAGTAAGTCCATCTGCTTCAAATCCATCCCAATACCCTTCTGGTCCTGGAGGACCCCAGTTAAGAACCATAGAACCTTCTGGTCCTGTCATCCAGTCAAGCATAGCGAATACAGCCTCTGGATTTTTAGCGTTTTTAGTGATTGTAGCAACGTTCCAACCTAACTGATTATACGTTCCTGGAGTAATCTTACTTTGATCCAAACCAGCTTTGTAAATCGGTTTAATAAACATATATCCAGCTTCCGGATCCGTCTTCTTCATCTCTTCATCAGCAGTGGCGAGCAATTTCATTGGATCAAAAGTCGCAATAACAGCAAACTTGCCATTCATCGCTTTCTCTCTAATTTGATCTTCTGTTTGAGTATTCGCATCCTGCGTCATTAGCTTCTCACGCATTAATTTAGCAGCAAATACAACTGACTCACGGAATCCTTCATCCTTGTATATCGAACCCATTTTGTCGCCATCAGGTACGGCGTATATTCTAGTATACGACAGATTACTCTCTTTAAAAGAGGAGAATAACTGGTCAATTCCGTTACCATCTCTCGCTAAACCCGTCTCGAACGGAATAACGTCAGGGAACTTCGCCTTAACAGCATTTAAATAAGCATACAAATCATCTGTCGTTTCTAGCTTAGGTGAACCAAGCTCTTTGTAAATCTTTTTATTAATAGCATAACCGGCGTTTCCGTTTGGTTGAGTTGTATAATAATTCGGCAGCTGATAGATCTTCCCATCAGGGGAACGAAGCAATTCCATATGTCCAGCTGTTAAGTATTTCTTAAAGTTTGGATATTTATCAATATATTCATCCAAAGGAACTAGCATATCCGCTTGGCGAAGACGTTCTACGTCAGCACCTTTCTCGGTCCACACAATATCCGGCAGCTCGTTACCAACGATCATCGTTTGCAGCTTTTGAGCGTTATTACCACCAGAGCTAATTCCTGTGACATTGATCTTCAGATTATCTAAAATCCATTTAGAAGCAGCATCTTTGCCCCATTTCGGCATTTGATACCAGCCGTAATTTCCGTAGAATGAGACTTCAAGCGGTTCTTTCCCTAATTCATACAAATCAGCCGCAGGAGCTTCAGTTGCTGTGTTGACCGCTGTTCCTCCTTCTTTCTCTGGTTCAGCAGTTGCCGCCGGAGCGCTTGAATTGTTGCCACCACAACCCGCAACCAAAGTCGTTAATAGCAAGGTAGACATCATACCGAGAAGCATCTTTCTCTTAGTCTTCAATGTATTTTCCCCTTTCAATTTGTAATCTATGTTCAAAGCAATACGCTCTAAACCCATTCTCATTCTATCATCCTACTCTTTCAATGATCCGACCAAGACCCCTTTAACGAAGAATCTTTGTAGGAATGGATACACACATACAATCGGAATGGTTGCAACCATGATCGTAGCCATCGTTAATGACTTCGAGGTTATTTTCTTTGCCGAGTTAATATGAGCAATGGAGCTTGCATCTACATTAGACAGCTGTTCTGAAGCAATATTAGAGAACAATATCTGTCTTAAGATGGTCTGAATCGGCATTAACTCCTCTTTCGTAATGTAAATACTCGCTACGAACCACTCATTCCAGTGATTTACTGCTGTGAACAAAGATAATGTTGCTATAACTGGTCCCGACAAAGGAAGTACGATGCGGACAAAAGTCCCCCAATATCCGCAACCGTCAATCTTTGCTGACTCCTCTAAACCTTGTGGAAGACCTTGAAAGAAGGTCCGGAATATGATCATATTCCATACGCTGACCAGTGCAGGAATTATAAACACCCAAAATGAGTTGAAGAGACCTAAACTTCTGATAAGCATGTATGACGGAATGAGTCCCCCACCGAAATACATAGTAATGATACACATAATCATGTAGTATTTGCGACCCATCAGTTCACGCTTCGACATTCCATAAGCGAATATCGAAGTGGCCAGTATCGCTGTTACTGTACCGATTACTGTCCGCAATGTAGCAATGACGAATCCACCCATTAGACGAGAATCTTCAAAAACGATCTTATAATTCTCAAGCGTGAACTCACGGACCCAGAAAGTAACTCCACCTTTCGAAGTATCCATCCCCTCATTAAAGGAAATAACAAGTGAGTTCCAAAATGGATAAAAAGCGGAAAATGCCAGTAAGGTCAAAAATACATATATGAATCCTATAAATATTCGATCTCCTATATTAATACGTTTCATAGTTTGGTCCCCCTATATTGAGTAATTCATTACCACAAGCTGTTCCCTGCTCTTCTGGCAATGAAGTTGGCAAAGGTAAGTAATGTCACGCTGATCACGGCCTTGAACAATCCGATAGCAGTCGCATAGGAGTACCTGAAATTGTCTATACCGACACGTACAACATATACATCAACTGAATCTGACACTTCTCGCAGAGCTGGATTGGAAGCTAGGATCAAAATATCTTCGAATCCTGCATTCACCAGATTACCGATTGCCAAAATCATAAAGATGATTACAACTGGCATAATTGAAGGCAACGTTATCAAATATATCTGTTTAAACCGACTTGCACCATCCATCGAAGCCGCTTCGTATAAATGCGGGTCAATACCAGCAATGGCAGCTAAGTACACGATTGAAGCAAATCCAATTTCTTTCCATACATTGGTTGTAACTAAAATGCCCCAGAAATATTCTGTCATGGAAAGGAAGTTGATCGGTTCATCAATGAATTTCAATTTCTCAAGCAGCATATTTATACTGCCGTTATCTACGGATAACATCGAGGTAACCATTGAGCCGATAACTACCCAAGATAAGAAGTGAGGCAAGTAAGTAACGGTCTGAATCACCCGTTTAAAGAACATCTTACGGACTTCGTTCAGCATTAACGCCAAAATAATCGGTGCAGGAAATCCAAAACAAAACTTCAGTAAGCTGATGATGATTGTATTTTTCATAACCACTTCAAATTCAGGAGCATTAAAGAAGTAAATAAAGTGCTTTAAGCCAACCCAGTCACTGCTAATAAAGCTATTACCTAACTTGTAATCCTGGAATGCAATTAGAATCCCGTACATGGGGATATAGGCAAAAATAAAAACTAGAACAAGTGCTGGCAATACCATAAGCTGTAGATCTATTTGCTTAAAAAAGCGTCTGATCCCGCTAGTTCGTTGCTTGTTGAGATTCGGTCCGGATCTCTTGTCTGGTGCGACGCTTGCGTTCGCCATAGGTGAATCCTCCTTGTGATGATTTTGAAGATATGTACAGATAATTGATGTCCTTTCTCCCTCCGATATAGTTGCAACATTTATAAAATAATCATAAGGTTTAAGCGCTTTCAAAAATATATGACAAAACAACTATTATTGATACTTTGACACTCTCTTGCATTAGCTCGTCTCATATTCCTTAAGCTTGAATAAAAAAAGACACATACAGAGATAACATCTGCATGTGTCTTTGACTTTCTCCTTAATTAGCAAGAGTCCTCAGTATTTCTTCATTTATCTTTTCAGTAATTACTTTTTGGACCTTCCCATTATCCAGATAAATAATAGAAGGAACTGAATCTATCCCTAGCTTGGCAGCAAGTCCGGGTGACTTATATACATCTACCTTTGTGACCCTGACCTCCGAATGGGATTGCTCAAATCCCTCAATTAAAGGCAATAACTCCCGACAGGAAGGATCTGTGGCATTCCATAAATAAACAACAGATGCTTTGCCTTGATTCAGAATTTGATGCTCATACACCTCACATTCAGAGATATACTTCTCTGCACCATACCCTGCAATGGCACCATCGCCAACAGCGGTAGCAACTTGTTTTAGAAATTTATCGCACACATCTCCTGCTGCAAAGACCCCAGGTATATTCGTTTCCATTTTCTCATTAATAAGTACATATCCATTACGATTCAAATCTACTACCCCTGATAAAATTTCTGTGTTCGGGGTGTATCCAATAAATAAGAAACATGAATCGACCTTAACGCTTTGCAGTACATTAGATTTTAAATTTTTCAGGACGACGGAATTCAAACGTTCCTCACCTTCGAAAGAACTTACCACCGTATTCCACATGAATTCCATTTTAGGGTTTTCTAGTGCCTGCGTTTTGGCAATTTCATTACAATCCATTTTCCCATGATCATGCATGACAGATACGATCACTTTATCTGCAAACTTAGTCAGAAACATCCCTTCCTCAATAGCTGCATCACCACTGCCAACGACCATAACTGTTTTCCCCGTATTTGCAGCAGCGTCACAGGTTGCACAGAAGGAAATCCCTTTATCATATAAGAACATATCTTCATTAGCTGCACCTGTAATTCTTGGTTTTCCTCCACTGGCTATGATAATGACTTTACATTCATATCGAACCCGAAAGGTTTCCACTACTTTAATCTCTTCCGCTACCGAGACAGATTTGACATCTGTCATTTTGAAATCAACACCAAATTTTTTGGCTTGTTTATGAAATAATCCCATAAGATCTGTTCCGGTCGTTCCTTCAGGAAAACCAGGATAATTTTCTATTTCATTAGTATAAGTCGCAAGACCGCCTACCAGCGATTTTTCCAAAAGAAGTGTCTTCAATTTTGCTCGTCCACAATAGATCCCTGCTGTTAATCCAGCAGCCCCGCCACCGATAATGACGACATCATACTGTTCTGTCTTCTTTTCCATTTCAATTGACCCTCCTGTGTAGACTATGATTTCAATAAAATAGGCTGACTCTCGTCAGCACTATAAGCTCAGTCTATTTCACTTTTACATAAAGAATTTGGCCAATAATTTACTGCCTATAAATGCACCAACCAGCAGGAACAATCCAAAAATCCAGCCTGAAAGCGATAAAGAAGCTATAGCCGTAAATAATGCACCTATATTACATCCATTAGCCAGTCTAGCTCCGTACCCCATAAGCAGCCCACCAAGTACAGCCGCCACTACCTGCTTTTTGGACTTAATTTTCTTAAGCTTGAACTCGGAAGCAAACAATGTCGCTGCTAATGCACCTAAGATAATCCCTACATTTCGAATGGACCCACCATCATTCAAAAATCCGGAAGATAATGTTTTTTGAGCTTTCTCCGTACTAAAGTAAGCCCAGTTATCTACATTTCCTCCTACCAGTCGATACGCCCAAGCTCCCCAGTCCGCGAAGGCGCTGGTTACTCCCCATCCTTTTGAGAAAACAGCCAGATGTGCTGTAGCGAACACAGCGAGAAGTACAGCTCCAGTTACATAAGTAAACGGTTCTTTGAGCAATTGCTTGTAAAAGCGGTTAGACGATATCTTCAACCAGAATTCGTTCACCGTTTCATTCACCGTCCTTTCCTACTTAGCGATCCTATTTTACCTTCTCAATAACAACTTCCCACTCGCCATCATCGACCTCTTCGATTTCCACATTATGTCCCTGTTTTCTCGCCCATTCTGGTACGTTTTTCATTGCGCAGCTATGATCAATAGCAACAACTAGAACGTCTCCAACATTTAGTTCAGTCATTTTCTTTTCTGTTCTCATTAACGGTACCGGACAAGCTTCTCCCAGGCAATCAAGTGTAAATTCAGCCATCTTAAAAACCACCTTTTATATTTTTTCAAATTCCTAATAGTGAAAATATTCACGTAATAACTTAAACTAATCTGCGCTTCCCATCTTTTTCTCTTGCCATTTAACTGCAGCGATGTACAACAGAAGAATGATCAGGAACTGAACAACTAGTGCTCCAAGCCAACCAAAAACGTCTGGTAAAAATACAGTGGGTGCATCCTTTATAACGTTAGCTCTCCACCAACCCATATCATGTGATCCCCAAAGTGACCCAATGACAAAAAACACAAGTGACAACATCTGCATCGTGAATCCTTCACCTACACGCATCAATGTACCCGAAGCGCAACCCCCTGCAATAACCATGCCAATTCCGAATAATACTGCGCCAATTATCAAAGCAAAACTGATTTGACCCACATTATCCATCCCAGGAATCGGTTTACCTTCCAGGAATGCTGGATACTTTATGGCTGTAAATCCGATCGTAGCGAGAGAAAATGCTATCAGTACAGCTCTTGTTACCGATGTGCTGCCTGTAATACATGGATCTCTAAGTGATGCAGTAAAACAGAAACGTGATCTTTGCAAAATAACGCCAAACGAAATACCGAAAAGCAGGTAGACAACCATTTTATCGTGGGAATGGTCTAGGAAAAAACCAAACCCAATAATGAGAACTGTGACCAGCAACGCGATGGGCAACTGACTCTTTTTAGGTTTTCTAGGAGCTCTGGTTCGGGTTGATTTCGTTTCGGGACTTACGGTTTGCCCCATAGTCTAACACCTCCATCGTTTTATGTAATTGACTATGTGAAAATAGTAACATACTTATTTATGCTGTGGTTATCTGCTTTCTTTATGCTGTATAAGTGTTACTAATGGCACAGATGGAGCGTAATCAAGTATGCTATAGTTTGCACTAACAGCGGGCAACAGGAGGAATAAGTATGAATATGGAAACGCTTAAATTATTTTTAGATATTGCTTCGTTAAAAAGTATATCTAAAGCCGCTCAGAAATCTCATATCACCCAATCCGCACTGAGTCAGCAGTTGAAATCCTGGGAGAATACCTTAGGTTCTGAGCTTTTTGTGAGAAGTAATAAAGGGGCCAGCCTAACAGAAGCAGGGATTATAGCAGAGAAGTATGCGGAGCAAATCTGTAAATTGTATGATGATATGGTCACAGAGATCAATCATTTACAGCCAACACAACATGAGCTGTCTATTTATGCGATTCCAGAAGTCTGTAATTATGCCCTGCCATGTACCTTATATGAGGTAAAAAAGCATTTTCCCAATTGCCATATCACTCTAAACGAAGGGGCATCGTCACTAGTAGAAGAACGTTTGCTTCTTGAAGAAGGTGATGTTGGCTTTATTTCCGGGCCTTCCCCGAAATCTGAATTAAGCTCCAATATGGTGTTTTCTGATCAAGTTATGCTAGTGGCAAGCAGTACGACCGTTTGTCCTGATAAAATCACACTGAATGAGCTCCCTAAATATCCGTTAATCTGGTCCTCACAGCTTCATTGTGTGCAAAGGGCTTTAAATAACATATCTGCGGGTGAGCTTAAATTAAACATACTGTTTAATCTGGACTCCCTTGAGGCGGTAAAGCTTGCTGCAATTAGAGGACATGGTGTTGCCTTTCTGCCTTATATGTCCATAAAAAAAGAGTTGTATAGTAAACAACTCAAGATTATTCATATTGATCAGTTCCAAGTAAATAACGATGTCTACATGGTAAAAAAACATAATCAGCGTTGTGACAATGATACGAAACAATTAATTCGTTATATAGAAAAGACATTGATTGATACATTGTGTTGAACTTATATCTCAATCGTAATCTCCCATACCCCATTAATAACTTCTTGGATGGTACATTTCAAATTTGAACCACGACAGTAATCCGTGATGGAAACTTTTGCGCAGCTATGATCAGTAACCAGCATCACCTGTTCGCCATTTTGAATGGCTTTTTGATGTTTTTTTAACATCATTACTGGTACTGGACAGATTTCTCCCAGACAATCAATTTCAATCATGAAGTTACCATACTGAATTGAATGGGTAGCACCCCCACGTTTGTTTCGATCTTTATCGAGCCAGCCTCACCAAGGATCCCCTTTGTTTTTAAAGCAAATAAAGATGCCATTGTAGCATGTCCACAAAGATTGATCTCATGGCCTGGCGTAAAATACTTAAGCCTTAAATCAGCTACATCTGATGAGACTACAAAAACTGTTTCGTTAAAACCGACCTTATGAGCTATCGCTTGCATGTCACTTTCGCTCAAATGAGCCGCATCTAATACTACACCAGCTGGATTTCCTTTGTTGGGATAAGGAGAAAAAGCATCATAATGAGGTACTTTTATGTTGTTCATTGGTTAGTCTCCTTTCAATTTATTTCAGTAAAGCTTGATAACTTCACGAAGTGAGAAACTCAGCAGTAAAAATTTCTATTTCTCTTAAAACTTCTTGGCGGTTAGATATCGCATTACATATATAAAAACGGTCTTTATTGTGCTCATGAAACTGTTTAATTACATTAGGCTGTTGATTTAAGAATTCTTTATGAAGAGCTTCACAATCAATTTCAAGATGAGTATCATGAAGTTCCTTGAGTTCAAATACAAGGACATCTTTTTTGTGCTGGATTATTTCACAGACCATATCTTTTGCGTATATACCGTGAGTTAATAAGATTCTTAATGCCGATAGGTCATTGGCTTTTTCCTGTGAAATCTTAATTAATTCTGCTTGTATCTGTTGGACTTGTTTCGTGTTCCAATGATCAATTAATTTTTCGAAAATCCAATACACCCATTCTTGATCATCGCTGTGTTGATTTAGTACATCTTTAACATATGGAATCATCGGATCCCCTATTTCAAGTAAAAAACCAGCTATTTCCCCCGCACCTGGCCAATTTAAATCTTGTATCCATTCAAGCAAACCCGGCAATATGCTTTTCACACGTGGATATCCTAAACGTATGACTGTTTCAGCCGCTCCATCCCAATAGTCTTTTGATATAGGTTGTACTAATAAATGCAAAGCTTCATCCTTTATATATTGTAGCTTATTAATTGCATCTTCCTTTTCCTCTTCGCGTGTGTGCCATGATAATTTTTTGATTAGACTAGATGCTTCTTCCACTAGATTCACCCTTTGAACTTGAATTTTCCACCACGCCGTTCTAGCTACAACACTGCTTTCTTCCGCTTCATTATCCAAATTATTAATAAGACGATAACCGATGTCCCCAATAAGAAATACATCCAAATCGTTTTTTTAACCAATTCATCATTGGGATAATGGCCTTTATTATAAGCTTTTACAAAGATATCCTCTTGGGTCTTAATAGCAATGTAATCTTTTGGATCGGTATTGATAATTGAGTAGTAGGGCGTACCTTTAGGATAAATATTCGAGAAATTCCCCCTGTACGTGCCTTCCTCATCGGAATATTTAGTTACATGCCCTATCTTCTTATCGATTTCTTCGGAGGGGATGAGTTCATCGTCTGATATTTCGTAGATGTCACCTGAATAAACAACAAACGAACCGGCCCAATCCGCGTAGACCGCATGTAATGGCAATAAAGCAATTATGGCTAGAATTACAATAATGAATTTCTTCATCTCAACCTCCTAGCTTTGGGATTCGATTGATTTATAGATTGTTTTGGAATCTTTTCCATTATTTAATCCATCAATAAGCTCCACTAAACCTGACAAAGATTCCAAACCATCTATTAATTTCTGAATGGGCGATCACATCCGCGTTAAATACGTCTGGATCAATATCGTTCAAAAGTATCGTTGTTGTGACCTCTGTAAAATCTGGTTCTACATAACAGGTTGAGGATTTATTATATAGACTACAATCAGCATCAGAAGCAAAAATGAAAGAAATGCGGTGATGATTATGAGTTTCTTTCTTTTTTTGATCATAGGGATTAACTCCTTACGGTTTAGATACAAAGTGATTTCCGATAAATGTATTTATGATCCTCATCCATATCCGATTATTTCATATACCCCACACTGCGCCAAAACCTTTCATTTGCATCATTAGTCGGGGTTAACTCGATATACTTTGCACCGTCTGCATAAACATGTTTTTCGACCATTGAATAGGCAAATTCACCATACCCTAAATTCCGATACGTAGGTTCAATATAATACTCCATTAAAAAAACACTTTCCACCCTCATCAAAATAAGTAACATACATTAAAAATCCAAGCACAGTACCGTCCTTATGTATAAGAAACAAATTTAAAGGATTTATATCTCTTGTTCATCGCCCATAGATACGTGGAGAGATAATTCATCAATGTAACTATTAAAAAGTCCCCAAAATATATCTACATCCGATTGATCTTTTGCTGCAAAAACCTCTAAATGAATCGTATTCATTTCAACCTCCTTAATCATAGTTTTTAATGAAAATCTTAAACGAGCTCTCAATTGCGTCAAAATCAGTCGAGCCAATAATTTGATCCATAACCTTGCCATCAGAGTTTATAAAAAACAACGCTGGAAAAGCTTGTTCACCAAATTGTTTATGGAGATCACCTGTTTCATCTAGGAGAACGGGATACTTAATGTTGTAATCCGCCACGTATTGTTTTACTTCAGAAAGATCATCTTGATAAAGCAAATTGATTCCGTATATGTTCACTCTATTTTTATATTTCTCATACAATGAGACAATCTTAGGAGCGTCGTCATTACAATATGGACACCATGAGGTGAAAAATACGAATACAGTCGGTTTCTCCGAAAAGTCCACTTGAATTTTGTTTCCATTCGCCAACTCTTTTAGTTCAATGTTCTCAGGACTCTTAATGGGTTTAGAAGAGTTGTTTACTACGACAAGTATAATCGAGCTTAATGCAATCAAAAATATAAATGTACTTACAATAATAGATATCTTCTTCAAAAATAATCCGTCCTTTTATACTTCCTTAGTTACATTAAGCTTTTTCCATTTACGAATCTTAGAACGAAAAGTCTTAAACGGTGCTACTGAATTAATATGAATCCATTTGACCATTGGCCATCTTGGATTGTTTCCTGTCCATTTCCGCACGCCTTGCGTAAAAAGTTCTTCATCACTTAAAGAATCAATCCAGTTCTGCCACTGATGTTCTGTCTCTTGAAATAAAGATCTTAACTCATCTAATGAGTAGGCAGCATATGTATGATAAAACGATTGATATAATCCGCCAAGTTGATTCCATTTATAATCTGGTGAAGGTGTAATAACGGTTAACCCTGCTTTTTCATCCTTATCCCATTTCATAACAAGATGCAACCAGCCCAATTGATAAGCAATGATTTCTGCTGGGGTACGATCAACCCCTTCCATACGATTGTCTCTTTGGGAGTTCTCAATGCCATCAAATTCATGATCAAGAGACTGATAGGAAATATGAATCGCATCTTTCAATTCTTCTTTTGATAGATAATCGTGTGTTGACATCATACCCCTCCTTTAAATCACTTTATTAAATTACTTTACAAATGTATTATGTACTCGCTCTGATTTCAATAAATATGCTCCATTTCCAAGTTCTCTGGCAAGAGGAATTTGATAAAGAATTTTACAAAGTGATTTTATCACCCACAACAATACACTTACTGTTACTGCCATGCCCAATCTCAGCTGTCTTTATGATAGGAATGGAGGCGGAATGGCTAATTTCCTTCACATACTCTTCTACTATCGGGAATTCATTAAAGTTCTCAAGTTCTGAAAACGACCCTAGAATCAATCCAGCACAAGCATCAAAATATTTCAATTGCTGGAGCTGAGCAAAAAAGGAGACTATTTTGTTAGCTCTGCCACTTAAACTCTCCAACAATAAAATTTTGTCCGAAGGATCCGGAAAATAGCTTGTCCCTGCCAGCTTCAAAAAGCAGCGAATATTCCCCCCGATTACTATCCCGCTCATCTGGTTACCACGAACCCAATGATACCGGAAATCGTAAAGATCGTTTTGACCCTCGAAGAATGTTCGATAAAAAGCCCTTTGCTGCTCCGCCCCATCAGAAGACACTAGATTCATCAACTGATAATGATAGGATTTCGAATTATTTTGCGTATATAACGCGTTCAAAATAACTGACAAATCACTCATTCCGAAAAAGGGTTTGGGGTTCATTCGGATACTTTCATAGTCTATGTACTCTAAGATCTGATTGGCAGAATCCCCACCTGAAATATCGAATATCGCGCTAATTTCAGTATTTTTAAATAGTTGATTCAGCTCCACTGCTCTTTCCTTGGGATTGCCGCTGAAATATCCCTCTTTTCTAAACAAAGTATTAGCCACCACTACATGGAGTCCAAAGGAATGCAAAACTCTTTTTAATTCCTCTACTTTTGCTAGGTTTTCTACTCTCACACCATCTGAACAAGCAATCAGTCCTACTTTATTCCCGTGAGTAAATTTTAAGGTTGTGTTCATTTTTAATAATCCTTTCGATTCTACTTTTTAGTTTAATCTCCTCAAATTTACGATCATATTTACACCATACCATATTTAGGGATTTGAATCATTTTCTTCTTGAAATTATGAAACCACAACATGGTAATATAAGTATAATAATGCAAGATCAAATACATTGGGGGTGTACTAATGCGTAAATCACCGTTGATATTAAGCATGATATTATTATCCCTGGCGTTAATTATGGGATGTAGTTCAGAAGTAGATGATGCTACTAAAGCCGCAGAGAAATATAAAAATGTAGAATATACCGTCAAGGCTTCTGAGGATTTAATGTCTGATGAATCCATTCTTGCGCGAAATGAAGAGATGAAACCGTATTTTACAGAATACTTTTCCGAAAAGGCTATAGCGAACCGAATTACAACTATCCCATTTAAAATCGCTGATACACAAAAGCTTTCTTTAAAACCGGAAAACCTAAAATTCAACCTTTCCGAACAAAAAAAGGATATTGTCGAGTTAAAATATACGGTGGATCTTGTTTTATTGGATAAGGATGACAAAGAAAGTAAACGTGTACCTTTGGAAGGTATATTGACTCTCTTTGATGTGGACGGTAAATGGTTAGTGCAAGGGGATCGATTTGATACTGTAGCATTAATGAACTTGATTGATGGGTAAATTTGAATATCCTTCTTATCATAAAAAGCAGACTGCTCTAATGAGCAACCTGCTTTTTTGAATTACATTATTTTTTTGCTCATCCTATAATTGACCAACAAAACACCTTTTCGTTCTACACTTTGTTTCGCAATAACCTGGTACCCCAATCGTTCAAAAAAAGGTTTAGCAGTGATGCTTGCTTCGGTATCCATTTCATAAAGACCCTGTTCTTTTGCTTTCAATTCAAACTTATTCACCAATGCAGAGGCTACACCTTGCCCTTGGTAATCTTTGTGAACATATAATCGATCCAAATGTCCTTCTGCTGTCATATCAGAAAAGCCCACAATAATATTATCAATTTCGGCTACATAAGTGATATTTTGACGTAAAGAAGCTCTCCAAGTATTAAGCTTAAGTGCCTCTTCCTCTTTAGGTGCCCAAGCATCCAGCTGTTCCTGTGAGTAGTCTTGTTTGTTTACGGAATGAACTGTTTCGTAGAACAATGAGACAATTTGACTAAGATCCAATTCTCGGTAAGCTCTAATATTCATTTTGATCTCCTTGCTGGCGATTGTAGTAACAGAAGTCAATCTCAAAACTCCACTAGATCGATTTTCCGGCCAGATTCAGCACTTTCCAGCGCTCCGAACACCATTGCCATACTATACCGATTATCTCTACAATTCGTCTCTGCAGGACGTTGCTCTGCCAATGACAAGAACATCTCATCCAAACACCCTTGATGGAATGTTTTACTCATCTCAACGTTTTCACCATTTACACGCTTTACGTCACGAATGAACTTATCACTCTGATCTCCTGCAGTAACTACCTCAGCATATGGCAGCTCATGACCATCCCAGATTGCGGTTCCTTTCTCCCCGTTAACCCGCCAAGAAGCTTCCCATGACGTGGATGCACCTTCTGCACACCAAGATCCCTGATAGGTAAATATTGAACCGTCGGACATCTCGAAAATGCACACTGCCGAAGCATTCCCCTCATACCATGAGCCGGGAGGATTAAACTCCTGACAGTATACGGACACAGGGTTCGCGCCACTAATAAACCGGGCCTGGTCGAAGGTATGAATCGCCATATCCAGCAGCAACGGACTTTTCATAACATCACGGAATCCCCCGAAATGAGCCCCAAGGAAAAAGCTTGCACCGATAAATCCTGTTCTACCAATCGTTCCTGATTCTATGATTTTTCTTAAAGAACGAATACGAGGATCATAACGGCGGTTCTGCATCACAGCATGAGCGTTTCCAGTCCGTTCCGAGATCTCAACAATCTTATTACATTCCTCCATAGTCTCAGCTAAAGGTTTCTCACTAAACACATTACATCCAAGTTCCAATGCAGTGCTAGAAATATTGAAATGACTTCCTGGAACAGTAACGTCAAAGATGAGATTTGCTGCGGTCTCCTGTATCGCCTGCTTAATATCCGTAAACGTCAGACATGAAATCCCATGCTTCGCGGCCATCGCCTCAGCCGACTCCAACCTTATATCTACTAGAGCAACGATCTTAGTATCTGGACGCAATAAAGCGTATTCAATCCATGCATTAGCCATTCCTCCGCAACCTGCAACCGCTACACGGTACTGTGCTGTCATATTTCTCCCCCTGACTTATTAAAGCGGATTAGGCACAAAGCTGCCCCCGCGGCATTGTTTTAAATGATTCAAGGCATGTACTTGACCCGTCATTTCCAGTTCATCCCGATAGACAGGATCATGCCAACCTTCAATATCAATGGTGCCTTTATAACCAGCCTGACGCAAAATGGAGATAACATCCGTCCAGTTCGTATCACCAAAACCCGGAGTACGGTGCCATACATAAGGTTTCGGGCCGTGGATTCCATATTCTTTTACAATATCCCAAGCGATGGTGGCATCCTTGCCGTGTACATGGAAAATCTTATCTGTCCATTTGCGCAGCTGTGGAATCGGGTCAATCAACTGCACCATCTGATGGCAGGGCTCCCATTCGAGTCCCATATTGTCAGCAGGGACAGCGTTAAACATCTTTTCCCAGGCTATTGGATGATGAGCGATATTCCAGTCCCCTGAAGTCCAATTGCCATCCATGGAACAGTTCTCAAAAGCAATTCTTACTCCGCGATCTGCTGCTCTTTTTGTCAGCTCACCAAATACCTCGGCAAACTTCGGAATCGATTCATCAATGGACACTCCTGGTAGTCGTCCCGTGAATCCTGATACCATATCAGTACCAAATACATGAGCATGATCAATAAGCCGTTCCCAGCTCGCTAATGCATCGGAATTGTCACCCGTATTCGTCAAAGGATTGCCAAAGATGCCAACCGATGAAATCACAAAATCATGTTTTGCCGCAAGTTCTTGCACACGCTTACCAGTTTCCACAAGATCTGTTTCACCTGTAGTCTGCCAGAAGGTTAAGCTAAAAGATTCGAAGCCATGACCTACGATTTGCGGAATCACTCTAACAGCATCTCCGCCACCAACTAATGTACCTATACGCATTGTATCCTTCATCTTGTGTACCACTCCAATATTGGTTTATAGTAAGTTCTATAACCCGAGTATATACTGCATTTGAGCTTAAAACTCTTATTATATTGTGTTTATATAGTCGTATATTGTGGGAGTTGAATAAATATTGAGCTATCCTAATGATCTTAAAGAATACCCTCAATTAGAAGGAAACACCTATCCGTTTCGATTGTTTTTTAATGAATGCAGACATGCGAAAATCGGCCAGAACATCCTTTTTCTACACTGGCATGAGCATTTCGAAATCATTATCATGCAAGCAGGCAGCGCCATTTTCCACATCGACAGCAAACCCTACGAACTGCATCCCGGAGAGGTTTTGTTTGTTCCTTCTGGAGGTTTGCATGTTGGATATAGTCTGCGGGATGATCATGTCCGATTTATATCCGTCGTATTTCATAGTTCTTTATTTAAAGATTGGAAGCAAGATCCTCAACATGAACAATTCGTAGCTCCCTATTTGGAGAATCGATATCAGCTACCAGTTAAACCAGCGGCACTAGTTCCAACCTGTTCCACTTATTACTCTCTTCTGAGCACTATCGTGGATGAAGTGCATCAGAAAGGTCCTGCATTTCAGCTGATCATCAAAAATCAACTTCATCTGCTTTTTGTATTGCTCTCCCGTACCTTTTTGCCTGAACAGGTTTCTGGCAGAACAAATGAACGTCAATCCTTCAATCGTGAGCGTTTTAAGCCACTGCTGGAGTACATGGAGAACCATTTTGATGAGAAAATGACCATTGAAAGTGCCGCGAGATCCGTTAATCTAAATCCATACCATTTCTGCAAAACCTTTAAGAAGCTCACCGGCCGAACCTTCATCGATTATGTTAATCTTTGCCGCGTAAATGAAGCAGAACGTCTGCTGCTGGAGACAGATTTTACTGTAACGGAGATTGCTGGACGAGTGGGCTGCGACAATCCTAATTATTTTACCAAGCTGTTTAAGCAATATAAAGGAACTACACCATCCGGTATTAGAAAATAATTCACACTGGAAAATAGGAGCATGTAAAATGAATTTAAAAGAAACGTTGATATGCATAAAAGAAAATGATTACCAAGCACCTCCCGATACCTTCCAGTTGGTACAAGAAATGATAAATAACATTGGTTCTTTAGATGCCCAACTACGGGATGAGCTAATTTATACAACCTTATCACATTGGATCCCAGGTAATTCTCTAACTACAAACGAACTGGAACAACTTATACCTCTTATCTTGGATAAAAACCATTTGCATTTTAAGCTTGGTGAAACCAATACAGACTCTGTCTTTACTAGATCCTTCTCTATGCTAGTCATCCCACTCCTCTTCATGAGGCATAAAGAATCACCATTTCTCTCAAGAGAGCAAATTCATCAGATAAAAGAGAAGGTATTTTGCAGTGTGCAAAATGAGCGGGATTACCGGGGGTATGACGAAGAAAAAGGCTGGGCTCATGCTATAGCCCATGCAGCAGATACTTTAGATGAATTGGCTCAATGCTCCGAACTGGATGAAAATGACCTCATAACTATCCTCGATTTGTTTTACGAAAAGATGACCATAACAGATCGAATATACTCCGATGGGGAAGATGAGCGAATGGTAAGATCCATAATGAGTGTTTTAGATAGAAAAATGCTTAGTCAGACTTATGTAGAGCAATGGATTCAAAGTTTTGGTGATGTGGAGAAAAATCCAGAATTTCTTCCTGCTTTTAAACAAAAAAATAATATAAAGAACTTTTTGAAAAGTTTATATTTTCGAGTTAAATATTACAAAGTACATGCCAATCTCTGTCCAACAATCGAGCATACATTATATAAAGTAGAAAAAGTATACTATTCCTAATTAAAAAAAGTGAGGGTTAGAGCACCCTCACTTTCCATCTACAGTTCAAATACGTGGAGCACTTGCTACCTGTTGACGGGTCTATTAGATTACTCAGTAATTGCTAGCTCCATCCTCCGCACACTCGCAAGCGCGGGAAAAGATTCCAGCACCATCCCTGTATTCCATAACTTAACCTGCTGTCCAACCTGTAAATCCTTAAAGCTGATGGTCTCTCCAGCTTCATTAAACATTTCAGATTTCGCATTGAATGTGAACCAGTAAGATGGATCTTCGTTACCAGGTTCAAGGATTAGAATCCGCTTCGCCTGTTTAGTATCGATATCAACGATTGTACCTACTACATGCGGATCACCTATTTCTGAAATATCATAGGTCAACATCTTTGGATCGATCCACTTTTCAATTTCAAGCTTAGCTGCTTCCGCATCATCTGACGGAATGGTAATAGTTACTTTATTACCAATCGTATCTACACCAGAGCCGTAGAGATTCAGCTTCTGGTATAGTTCTTGTTCATGCAACAATTCTTGAGCAGCTAATAACTCTTGCATCGTATATTTCACATCATGAAGCTCATAAGTACCTGCAGTGAAAGTCTGAGCAAAGCTTTGCTCAATCTTCGAGTTCAAACCTACAATATTAATATGAACCTTGTTATCTTGCAGATAAATATCTCCGTTAGGAATCCTCTGAGCAGATAAGAAAGTCTTAACCGCGCCTGGATCATCCATTGCAGGGTTCGGAGAAGCTAGAATTTGTGGTTCTGAACTAATTACAGGAGTTGGAACCGGCTCCTTATTCGCTTGTTGAGCCTCTGAACAGCCACTGATTAACAAAATAACAACGGGAATCCATATCCAACCAATAATTATCTTACGCATCCTATTAACACCTCCACTCTTCATCTTCTCAAACGAAGACCGGAAGTGATAGGTTGCAATTTCAGGAAGAATTCTCTAATCCAAAGTGTAAGGAGCAAGACCGATTGGAAGTGCCGCAGGACGAGTGCAGGTGCTTTCCATTTCGTAGAATGAATGAGCATCAGAAGAATCATGAAAAGCCCACATTGCTTCTAATACGTGATAAGCCAGTTCACCACTGGCACGATGCCCTCTACCCGTCCGAATGGCGTAAGCCATATCTGCTGGTCCAATCCCGCGGGTATTCTGATCATACCCTGACAACAACGGCTGTTCCGTCCACTCATTCTCACCCATAAGCCGGAGTTTCACGGGACCCCCAAAGTTATTCGGGTCTGGAACTTGAATCGTTCCTAGCGTTCCGTAGATTTCTATATGCGGCAGGTTGCTCCCGCCAAAGATATCAAAGCTTGTAATCAACGTTGCAATGGCACCATTTTCAAATCGTAAGGTTCCGGCTACGTGAGTTGGAATTTGAACAGGAATTTTATTCCCAAATTTCTTCTCGCTTGTAATCGTACGTTCTTCCAGCGCTTTCCCAGTCATTCCGCTAACCGTATGAATAGGACCCAGCAGCTGCACCAAAGCCGTCAAATAGTAAGGACCCATATCGAACATTGGACCTCCACCAGCGGCATAATAAAATTCCGGATCTGGATGCCAATGCTCATGTCCACGGCCCAGCATAAACGAAGTAGCTGCAACAGGTTCGCCAATTACTCCTTCATCTATCAGCTTCAAAACCGTTTGAATTCCCGCTCCGAAGAATGTCTCCGGTGCACTGCCCACAAGTACTCCCTTTTCCCGCGCAGCTGACAGAACTTTGCGGCCTTCTTCTCTCGTCACAGCTAGAGGTTTCTCAACGTATACATGTTTACCCGCTTCAATAGCTTTCAGGCATACTTCCGCATGAACAGCTGGGATCGTTAAGTTGATTACGATTTCTATCTCTGGATTATTCAGTAATTGTTCTGTGGTATAGACGTTTGGAATATTGTATTTATCCGCTTGTTCTTGTGCTCTCACCAAATCCAAATCTGCACATGCAACTAGATCAAGGATCTCGAACTTTTGACAGTTCTCCATATAGATGCTACTGATTTTACCGCATCCAATAATACCAACTTTGACTTTATCCATTCGCTGATCGCTCCCAGAATTTATTGACTGTCTGCCATTCCACTATAGCTATTCCTAACCCCCGAAACATTGGATAATGCTTGCGCTTTACCTTCAGCTGCCCATATTAACCCTCTGCGCATCATTTCACGCACTTGCGGCTGATCTACAATGTCCGCATGATGCCCCAGTGAATTATAATAAACTCTGCCCAAGCCCCAACGTTTTGTCCAAGCTACTGGCATATCAACAGCCTTATTATACGAATGAGGTCCTTCAACTACTGGAAAACGAGTCGTAGCAAGCACTTCAACAGCTGGATCTACGTGCAGATAATATTGCTCTGAGCAAACGCTGAAATCTTCTAATCCTTCTACCAGAAGACTTGAGCTTTGACAAATCTCTACGGTATAGTTAACGCCGTCATTCCCAGGATGAGCTACCCATTGTCCACCCGTCATAAACTGCCAATCTACATTATTACGAAAAGAATCACACATCCCGCCATGGCAACCGGCAAGACCTGTTCCATGCTGTACAGCTGCGGAGACATGATTCACAAAATCCTGCTCGATTGTACCCATCGTCCATACCGGAACGATCAAATCTAGTCCAAGAAGCTTATCTGCATCAGCAAAAGCCTCCAGTGTATTCGATACTTCAACTTCAAACTGTTCCTCTTGCAGCATTTTAGCGAATATATCCGCTACCTGCTCAGGCTCATGACCATCCCAACCGCCCCATACAATCAATGCTTTTCTCATCTTCAGCACTCCTTCTAAGGTTAGATTACATCTCAGATAAATCGACCCACCGGCGTTCATCAATAGAGCGTTCTACTGCCTCTAACACCGCTTGGCATTTCACTCCATCATTGAAATTTGGTTCTGGCTGACGACCTTCTTCAATTGCGTTAGAAAGCTCCAGCATTTCGTGAATAAACGTATGTTCAAAACCAATCGTATGACCAGGCGGCCACCAAGCCTCTGCATACTCATGAGCAGGATCGGTCGCCAGCACACGGCGAAAACCTTGCACATCCTCGGCATCCGAGGTCAAATAAACTTCCAATTCATTCATACGTTCAAAGTCGAATTTCACACTGCCAAGACTTCCATTGATCTCAAAAGAATTGGTAGAGCGATGACCCGCTGCGAATCTTGTAGCTTCAAAGCTGCCCAGAGCACCATTATCAAAACGGGCTAAAAACAAGGTGGCATCGTCAACGGTAACCTTACCCTTGGGTGCATCCTTATCTCCTTTAGCGCTTAAACCAGTCATTTCAGCGGCGAGCGGACGCTCTTTTATGAAGGTCTCGCTCATGCCGATTACTTCCTTCATATCACCTACTAAGAAATGAGCCAAATCTATGAGATGCGCCCCCAGATCTCCATGCGAACCCGAACCGGCGATATCCTTCTGCAGTCTCCATACTAAAGGGAAATCCGGATCTATTATCCAATCTTGTAGAAACCAAGCCCGAAAATGATAAATCTTTCCCAGCCGCCCACTCTCTATGAGCTTCTTAGCCAGTCGAACTGCCGGAGAAAAGCGATAATTAAAACCAACCATATGTGTAACTCCCGCGTCTTCAGCAGCTTGCAGCATTTCACGGGAATCCGCCAAGGTCAGCGCAAGTGGTTTTTCACAAAAAATATGTTTACCTGCTTTGGCTGCTGCCAAAGCTATCTCCTTATGCGCGTTGCTGGGAGCATTAATATCTATAAGATCAATATCCTCTCGAGCGATCAGATCCTTCCAGTCCGTAACACAATCCGCCCAGCCTAACTGCGATGCAGCTTCTCCAAGCGCTTCACTATTACGTCCACAGATTACAGACATTTCCGGTTTAAGCGCTTTCGGGAAAAACATAGGCAAACTGCGATAAGCATTACTGTGGGCTTTACCCATAAATTTATAACCGATCATTCCAATGCGAAGCTGTTTCATCTTATTCCTCCTAAGTGTTGATAGATTTAGATGAAGCTCGTATAACTAGTTCTGTCGGTAATTTGATCTGTACGGCTGGTGCGGGTACTTCTGCCAGATTGTTTCCCAGCAATTCAATGATTTGGGCTGCGGCAAGTTCACCTAGTTCGTAAAAGGGAACCCGCACACTGCTTAATGCAGGTGTGGTAAGCTCCGCAGCTTCCGAATCATCATAACCCACAATAGCTGGCAGGCGATCCCTTGGTATTCCTAACTCCTGTAGTCCTTGCTGCAAACCTATGGCCATCCGATCATTGGCGGCCATAATCGCATCAATCTCATTCAGCAAAGGCAACATTTCTTTGGCAGCTATAATTCCGCTTTTCCGGCTGAAGTTACCTTCGAACAAAAGTGAAGAGTCTACAGAAAGATTCACCTCTGCCAAAGCGCGGGTATACCCCGTTAAACGATCTCGGCTGTTGGAATAAGATTCTGGCCCATTTAGAAAAGCAATCCTCTTAAACCCTTGTTCCAGTAAGTGTTTAGCCGCTTGCCAGCTTCCTTCGACATGATCGGCATCCACCTCGTGAAAAGCTTCCCCAGCAAAATGCTGATTAATCAGACAAAAAGGATGGTCTTCTTCCTTCAAACGGCGGAGTGAGGCTAGCTCACCTGGCTCTTCTTTAGCGCCAAGCACAATGCAAGCATCGATCTTCCGCATCTTAAACAACTCGTTATAATCCATTGGCGCTTCGGCATTCCGAAACAGCATTAACAGATCATAACCCTCTTCTCGCGCCTTGCTCCCTATTCCACTTAATATTTCCGAAAAATAATAAGTGGAGAACAAGCGGGCTTTCGGCAAATAAGGCATCACTACACCCAGGTTCCCGCTCCGTCTACGAGCAAAGCTCTGAGCAAGTGAACTAGGGGTATAGCCTAGCTTCAGTGCAGCTGCCAACACACGTTCCTTCGTTTCTTCCTTAATCGGACCAACATTGTTTAACACGCGAGATACTGTGGCTTCTGAGACACCTGCAAGCTCGGCAACCTCTTTACGGCTGGCGATATAAATTCCTCCTTCTCATAGGTTATGAACAGTGACATTTAGCCTCGTTCAATTCGCTATTCGAAAACGCATTCATTTAATGTACGCGCGTACATTTTCTCATGAACAAGGCTCTTCGTCAACCCTAAGATTGGATAAATTTAAAAGACGTTCATATACAGTAAGGGGGAAGAACGTCTTTCTTTTTCTTTTCAACTATCCGCGAGGCACTAGCATTAGGACACCAAGTAAAATGATAATCAGAAATAAGTAACTCTCAAATTTTTTAGCAGGAATACGTTTATTCACATATACCCCAAGGACCGTAGCTAAGAGAATTGCTGGAATAGAATATCCATAAAGAACAAGAGCATCCACCGTCCACAATCCCCCGATAGCATGACCCGTTACAACGAGTACACCAGAAATAAGAAAATGAGCTTGCAACGTACCCCGAAAACGATCCGGATTCCATTGTCGTAAAGTACCATAGATCACGACAGGGACACCATTAAAGTTATAAGCACCGCCAAGTACACCCGAAGCGAATCCGAAAGGATACACCCAGCCTTTTGCCTTAAGCAAGGGATGATCGATCGTCTTAAATATTCTCTTCTTAATCACCGAATAAACTCCATAAACAATCAAAAATATACCAAGTCCAGTCATAATTACACTTGCCGGTGCTAAATAAAGCATGACAAGTCCTACAGGAATTCCTATCACTGTTGAGAGTGCTAATCGAATCAAAATAGATCGTTCTATATGCCGCCACCCACTCACAACTGTAAGTGAGGCAACCGTGAGGCCTGCCAATCCAATCAAAGAAACTGAGGTATGTAGAGGAATCGGGAGCAGTGCAAGCAGTGGCATGCTCACAATCGCTTCACCAAAACCAAACACGGTTCTCATTAAGGCACCTATAAATACTGCTACTACGACAAGTGTAATTATTGTAACGCTCAATCGCTTAATCCTCCTCCTAATCTTATCCATCCGTAATTGTGCATAAAGTCCTCACATTTCCAGAACATCTGAATACATTCCTTATTTCCACTCTTCTAATTATAACATATTAATTATTGTAAAACAGATATTAATAGAGGATAAACATGCAATTTAACGTCTCTCAAATCCTCTATAATGCCGTAAAAACTATAAGATAATGGAGATATACATATATTTAATGAAAATCCTTTAAAATCAATTACAGCGGCCTGTGTGTAGTTCCTGTTTTCTGAAAAACTAGCTGAAGTACTAAACAAAAAAACTGATCTCCCTTAACTTTGATGAGGTATCAGTTTCTTATTTTTTGACGTATTTATTTAGGTGTTATCTTTCAGCCACACCTGCACATGCTTTAGGAATTTTTTGGTGACGGGAGAAGCATATTTCATAGAGTGGACAGCAATTCCTAACGATCTGAAACTACGTTCCTCCAATTCTAGCATGGCCACATTATAATTTTGCCGGGTCAAGACAAGCTCTGGCAAAATACTAATGCCAAGGCCTTTCTCCACCATCGACATAATGGCATAGTCATCACCTGCTGAGAATTTAACATGAGGTTTAATACCCGCCTTATCCAGCACACGTCTAACATCATAATCCGAGCCTGCTTTCGGGATAATGAAATCCTCCTTAGCAATTTGCGATAAGGAAAGAAAGGGTTCTGCACTAAGTGGATTCTCTTTAGATACAATCCCTAACATCCGGTCTTTTTTTAAAGGAATTACGTCAAACTTCTCACGTGTAGGCAGTGAAATAAAACCGCAGTCGATCACTCCAGCCTCTATCCACTGCTCAACCTCCAAATAACCGCCTTCCATCAGCTTGATTTCTATATATGGGTATTCACTGCGAAATTGCTTAATCATCCCTGGCAGCCAATGCACAGACACACTGGTGAACGTACCGATGGTGATCGTGCCAATCTCTAGCCCGTGGATGTCCGCTACCTCCTGCTTCAATTTCTCGTTCCATTTCAAGATTTCACGGATAGGCTGCAGAACTTGTTCCCCGTTTACCGTTAATTTCACACCGGATCTATTTCTAATTAATAACGCGAACCCAAACTCCATCTCCAAGCTGCTAATGGTGTGACTAATTCCGGATTGCGTAAAACCCAACATTTCTGCTGCTTTTGTTAAGCTGCCTAGCTCTACAACTTTCAGAAAAATCTCATATTTATTAATGCTCAACCTCTGTTCCCACCCTTATAAATTACATAAGTTTTACTCATGTATCCTATGATAAACATTCAGTTACCTTATGTATAGAGCCGTATTATACTATATTGAGTTGAAAATGAAGAAGGATGGATGAAGAGATGAAACCGCTCAAAGCTGAGCTGCTGCTGTTAGTTGTAACATTATTTTGGGGCTCCTCCTACATATTTATGAAAATGGGGTTAGGTACGTTAGGCGAATTCAATCTGATTGCACTCCGCTTCGGACTTGCTTTTATATTAGCCGCTATGATATTCCACAAACGATTAAGACGAGTAGACATGAGAACATTAAAATATGGTGCTCTCCTCGGATTCCTCCTGCTAGGCGTATTCACATGTATAACCTTCGGACTTCAAACAACCACCACCTCAAATGCAGGATTTTTAGTTGCATTGACGGTTATTTTTGTACCGATCTTGGATCGAGTTATTTTCAAAAAAAGAGTTGCACCTCCGCAAGTGTTCGGCTCCATCCTCGCCATAGCCGGGATTGGACTTCTTACCTTAAATGCAACCTTAACTATTCAACCGGGTGACTTTCTGTGTATTCTTTCGGCAGTGTTCTATGCGGTACAGATCTTATTTACAGGCAAGGCGGTAAAAGAATGTGATTCCCTGAATATTGGAATCTTGCAGTTAGGATTTGCCGGAGGGTTGGCCTTAGTGTTGTCCGCAATCTTCGAGACACCTTCGCTCCCCTCTACTTTGCCAGGTTGGGCAGCAATTCTAGCGCTTGGTATCCTATGCAGTGCCTGTGGCTTCATCCTGCAACCTATTGCTCAAAAATATACTTCACCAACCCGCACCGGACTAATCTTCTCCCTTGAGCCGGTCTTCGCTGCGATGTTTGGTTATTGGTTCGCTGCTGAGAAGTTATCGATGCAAGGCTATGCTGGCGCAGCGCTTGTTCTGTTGGGAATCGTGGCTTCTGAGCTGCTTGGTAAAGCAAGTCTCCCCGCATCGTGGGCTCAGAAGAAACCAGAGCATTTATAACAATAAAGGCGTCGTTCAACTATACAAGCTGAACGACGCCTTTTCTATATTATCTAAGTTTATGGATTCCATTAATGCCCCATCATCATCGCCGCATCTGCCTTCTGTCCCTCTCCAGAGGTAGGATCGCCAGCAGAAAGCTTAGGCTTGCGCAAAATAATACTCATCAATACACCTACCACTCCTATGCAGCCAGACAGGAAGAACACATCATCAAAACCACTAACTGCGGCTGTCAAAGGATTACTTCCCGCTTTCAGTGCTCCCATATGAACAGCGATCTGACTAGTCAGGTAACCTGTCATTCCAGCTATAGCAAATGAAACAACGACTTGTTGAGCAGCAGCAGTAAGTGAAGTTACACTTCCCACCCATTCACGTGGAGCAGCATTCAAGACATGAGTATTCAAAGGCATCATCGTTAGACCCATCCCAAAGCCTAAGAAACCCAGGTATGTCATAATTAACGATAAATTTGTTGTAACACTAATTCCGGATAACAGGAACAAGGTGACCGTAATGATACTAAGTCCAACAAACGCCAGCGGACGAGCCCCGATCTTATCAAACAACCTGCCGCCAATCGGCATTCCGATTGCTGAAGCTAAAGCCTGCGGAAGTAGAATCAAACCGGTCTCCAGCGGGGTATAGCTTCGAATCTGCTGCAGGTAAAGGGGCACAAATAACATGGACCCAAACAAAGCAGCTTGCATAACCCAAGTTAAAATAATACCCCGAGTGAAATCCGACGAACGGAAAACTCGCAGTTGTAAAAGCGGATTTTTGTGAAGCAGCTCCACAATGACAAGAAGGATCAATGCAACCCCTCCAACAGATAAGCCAACAATAGCGGGAGTAGACGACCAGCTTGTTCCACCGCCTTCATTCACCCCATAAGCCAACATAGAGAAGGCAATTGGGGCAAGGATAATGCCTAGGATATCGAGTTTGCCTTTGCTCTTTTGTTCAGACTTCGGCAAATATTTAACACCAAGAATAATGCCAACAATTCCAATAGGTACATTAATCAGAAAGATCCAGTGCCAGCTTACGTACTCCACCAGCCAACCGGATAAGACTGGACCGAGTGCCGGTGCTAAGAGCATTGGAATACCAAGCATCCCCATAATAGAACCTCGACGTTCTACTGGAGCTAATTTAAAAACCATCGCCATCCCAATGGGAGCAACCATCCCCCCGCCAAGACCTTGAATGACTCGAAAAATAATGAGCTGAGATGAGCTTTGTGCAACCGAACATAACATAGAGCCAAGAATAAACATCGTAAGAGTTGCCAGAAAAACTTGTTTCGATCCAAAACGATCGGTCATCCAGCCCGCGAGTGGGATTACTGCCGCTAAAGCTAAAGTATAACCCGTAATCGCCCACTGAATCGTTTTGAGATCGGAAGCAAAATAATCAACCAGCTTGGGAACGGCCACATTCACAACAGTACCATCCAGAATAACCATAATCATACCGACAATAATAGCAAGAAGCGGGGGGATGATTGCTTTTAACGAAAAGGGTTGCTCTTCTGCAGAACTCATTCCGGTCAATGTTTTTGTCATCCAGTACTCCACTCATTTCTCTAATTTAATTAAATGCTTTATTTATTATTTCAAATTTTAATTTACATTCGATGAATCTGGAAGTCAACAAATAAAACCATTTTTTACATTAAAAACACATCGGGTTTACGATACCCTTCAGAAATTATCTGGGAAAGTATATTAGAACAGCAAAAAGACTATGCATAATCCCCTAAAATCTTCTCGCTTGGGAAATGTGCATAGTCATCATGGAATCATTTTCCGATTAGAGTGTCTCTCTTAATTCTATAATTTTGCCCGATGTGTTCAAAATAATTTCAAGTGGAATCTCTGTCTCTGCAAAATCCAATACACAGCGGATAGAAAATTGATCCTCGTTATAGCTACTTTTTGTAGATTTAATCCCATGATAATTCCCGGCTTTTATCGTAATTTGCTTCCAGTCTTCCAGTAATCCATTTGAGCTTGGCTTATTTACGACCACATCATAATGATATCGCTCCGATAATTCATTATATTTACCGCCGACCAGTAACCCCGCTATAACACTCGCTGTCACTTCAGGGGTATACACTTCAACTTGATTGGACTCCCCATCATATGAGGTTAATAAACCAATTGTCTTAAAAAAGGAGATTGGAACATAGATATGATCCTGTCTGAATTCGAAATCATCTTTAAAAACCAACTCTTGTGCATTATTGATGCTAACTAAATGTTCGTTAAGCTTCCATTTAATTATTTCATTTATCTTTGTTAGTGTTATAGTTTCTGAACTTTTTTGATATGTTGTTGTATATTTCAGTGCATTGGAAGCCTCTCTGAGCGGAATCATGACCGTGGAACCCTTATTGTAGGCTGAATGGGGATTAGTTTCCAGTAGTTTACCATTCAAAATTACGCTAACCTGGCCGAAGTCTGCCCATACTGTTGGAGCGGCAAATCCACCAAATCCATTAGTTAAAAACAGAACACCTAACACAACTACCGCTGCCATTTTGATCATCGCTCGAAACCTCCCTTTAGTTATTACAAGTATTATGTGCGTTTCCAGCATGTGCTAATCCTAAGGATAATAAAGCCAAGAAAAAAAAGAAGCCGTTCAACATTATGTTGGGCCGCTTCTTTTAAATAACTATTCCACCTTGAAGTCAAAATACTGCTTAGGAAAAGGTTCTTTTATCAGCGTAAAATGCCACCATTCCTTACTATAAGGTTTAAAGCCTTGCTTCACCATAACCTCTTTGAGAATTGCGCGATTTGCTTTCTGAGTCTTGGTGATCAACGATGTATCATAAAAAGAGATATCTCCGAAAAAATCAAACGGGCTGCCCATATCTACATCTAGACCGGTCTCTTTATTGACGATCGTTAAATCGATGGTACTGCCACGGGAATGTCCTGATTTTTTCGCTATAAATCCGAGTTTGAATAAATTACGTTTATCCAGTAGCGGGTAATATTGCTGCTTCATCTTAGTATCCGCGGAATTCTGTGACCATCTTACAAAATGATTCACCGCGGTCTGCGGACGATAAGCATCATAGATTTTTAGGATATATCCTTTTTTGGCTAAATCCTCACTTACTGCCTTCAAGGCTGTAGCTGCAGTCTGTGAAAAGATCGCTAAAGGCGCTTTATAACCATCAATCCGCTTCCCTACAAAATTATTGTCTCCGTAATAGCGAATTTCAAATTGGGCAGTAGGTATCACTTCATCCAAATAGACAAATCCTTGCGGCAGACGGTTTTTCTTCTCCAGCTGCATTTGCTGCAGTACATTGTCTGTAGATGATCCAACGTAAGCTGCATCTGCACTGCCCATAAAAATAGTGTTTGTCCATAACAACAGCACAAATGCGAAAACTATGATTTTTGTTCCTCTAAATCCGCTTCTCAATAGATCCCGCCTCTTCATTTCGAATTAACCGTTTGATTTAGAAATTTCTCCACTTCAGGTGTGAGTTTATTATTCGTGGAATCAAGTAACTGCAGTAGTTTTTCTAAAATCATTAGGATTCTGGTGTCGCCTTTGTTTCCTTTTAATGCATTCTCATACGCCTTCTTTACTTCAGGTTTGATTACTTGCTCATCATAGTCATAAGCTGGTGTGTTGCTTGATCCATATAATAAGCGTGAAGTTGCATTGAGCAGCTCTTTTTGAAGAATGGTTGACCGATTGGAAGCTGGGTATTTCGTCACAAAGTCCTCCAGTGCAAGCGCCCTGTTCGTTAACTCTGTCCAACTAATCACAATAGCTGCATCAAAAACACTTGGTTGATTCGATTCAGTGGCCATGATGTCTATATAAGCAGCGATGTCCTTCGTGACATACGGCTTAAAGCTTTTGAACCCCTCATAATGCATCACTGGATAGTACATGCCCTCACTAGTCTCCAGCTTATACCCCTTATCCCGTCCTTCAATTAACATATTGCGTACATTAGCATCTTTGATCGCATTAAGGAGTGTGCTGTAGGTTAGATTTTTGCTTTTGGAAAAAGCATTATTTATCTCTTTCTGAACATTCTCCGGAAAAACCTTCTCAGAGTACACAGGTAAATATGCCTTCTGTGCATTTTCGAGCTGGAGTGTCATCTGAGTGGCTGTCCAGGTATCCACTTCTTTGATATGGTTAATCAAATAATTCCGTGCGTTAGCAAGAGATGCCGGTTTCTGTACATATTGTTGGAATTGGTTATAGACTTTTGCAGATTCTTTCACAGTTGCGGCAGCTACAGTATCAGTTGTATGTATACTCCCAAACCCTCCCATAGAGCCTAGGGCAAAGGCAACACTTAACAAGCCTGTTTTTTTCCATCCCATTAAAAGACCTCCCTTAAGTATTCATACTTAATAATTAGACATACGAGAGGATCCTGAATCTAACTCAGTACAGTATTATCCTGGACGGCTCCAATATCCTTCCTACGATAAATTCCCATCAAAAGTCCAATAGCCGCATATTCAAACCATACATGACTCCCATAGCTCAGGAAAGGGAACGGGATAGAAGTCAGCATCATTCCGCCGCTCAAAACAGCAAGACCATAGGTTAGTCTTATGGCTAGCAAAAATGCCAAACCCAACACTAAAGCTTGTCCATAGGGATCACGAATCGCTCGTATCGTAGATAGAAGCTTGATAAAGAACCAGGAGATAACTGCAAGCAAAAGCAGCGCCCCCGCCCAACCAAAACAATGAATAAGATAGACAGGCAACATATCTGAGTAAACATACGGCAGCTTTTGTTCTACTGCTCCGAATCCGTGCCCCCACCAACCCGCTGAACTAATAACTTCACGCATTACTTGATAGATATAGCCATAACCTTCTGGATCTAAAGATGGATTTATTGCACTAATAATTCTGGCCATCAGGTAGTCGCTATTGAAGATGAACATTAGTCCAACTATTACAAAGAACCCTAATAATACTACACTCTTTATCCAATCGCGAGTAATCCATACATATAATACTAGTGAAGAGATTAGATACACCACAAGCTCTGGAAGAGAGTTTAGAGAGATAAGAAGCCATGCAGGTGCTAACAGAAGGCTTATGTCGAACAACCCACTCTGCCAAGTTTTCTTTTTAGCCGATTCCTTACGATTCACTAAAATCCCTGCTAACGCGACTATCAAAACATAAGGACGATAGGATGTCATATCAGGTAAGATCAAAAAAATCCTAGGACCATAATTTACTCCATTTATTGTTATCCCCCAGAATATACTCGACAGAATTCCTGCTATTGATGTTCCGTATAATACCCACGAGAAACTTCTCAGCTTTCTGAAATCAATGAAATACAATCCAAACATCAATACAATTCCAATGAGTATATTTATCGCTTGGCGTCTAAACGCATTATCCAAAAAAGCACCTTTAACAATATCACTGTAGCCTACATCCACAGAACTCATTCCGATCAGACTGATCGCGGATAATAAAGCTACAACGCCAAACAATTCCCAAGGTACATGTGGTTTATGTATTAGATGAAGTTCCTTTCCTAACGTTTGCGGATTTCCCATTTGTGCGATCGCCCAAGCTATGGCTTCTTCCCGTGATACACCGTCTGATTCTTTTTCACAAATTAAATCTTCTAGATGACTAGCTAATTCTTGACGTATCTCTGGGTGAGTTTTTTTCGCTTTAATCTCTGCACACACTTCATCCAAAAATTGCTGCTGCCTCTCTTTCATCATACACCACCCTCTCCCAGAACGGAGTCAACTGCACCTTTAAACATAACCCATTCTGCTTTTTTCTCCTTGAGTTTCTCTTTACCTTCATCCAGAATTCTATAGTATTTACGCTTCCTTCCCTCTACCTCCATCCAGTAAGCCTCTACCCAGCGCTCACTTTCCATCGCATGCAGAATTGGATACAAGGTTCCTTCTTTTAATGAAAAAACACCCTGTGATCTCAGCTCCAGCTCTTTGATTAACTCATAACCATATAATGGCTTCTCCAGTAAAAGAGTCAGAATTAACGTACCCGTACTGCCCTTCAGCATCTCTTTACTTACTTTCAACGGCTAACACCTCCTAAATTCTAACTTTACAATTGGCGTGGGACCGGATTCGGCTCATTCTACGGGATTTATACCGTTGATTTGCTTCCTCGGACCGGATTCGGCTCATTCTACGGGATTTATACCGTTGATTTGCTTCGTCGGTCCGGATTCGGCTTATTCTACGGGATATATACCGTTGATTTACTTCGTCGAGCCGGATTCGGCTCATTCTACGGGATATATACCGTTGATTTGCTTCGTCGAGCCGAATTCGGCTCATTCTACGGGATTTATACCGTTGATTTGCTTACTTGGACCGGATTCAGCTCATTCTACGGGATTTATACCGTTGATTTGCTACCTCGGACCGGAATCGCCTCATTCTACGGGATTTATACCGTTGATTTGCTTCCTCGGACCGGATTCAGCTCATTCTACGGGATATATACCGTTGATCTGCTTCGTCGGTCCGGATTCGGCTTATTCTACGGGATATATACCGTTGATTTACTCCGTCGAGCCGAATTCGGCTCATTCTACGGGATTTATACCGTTGATTTGCTTATTTGGACCGGATTCAGCTCATTCTACGGGATTTATACCGTTGATTTACTTCCTCTTCTAACGACTAATATCTGTATATCATGAATATTAGTTATCCTTTTATACCTAGGACAACTATACATCGTAAATCTATGCATGTAAAGTTTCTATTAATAATCCTTATTCCCTCCTCATTCATGTATAATAATGGTAATACAAGCAGGATGTTGAGGAGATCAACGATGAGAAAAACAACAATAACAATCTTGAGTTTTACCGTTCTATTCATATTTGTTTTCGTTGGATATATGCTCCGTAACAATTCGATGAACTATTATGAGACGTGGAAGATAAATTGGGGCATATCGATCTCTAAACCTACAGAGTCAAAGGTGATATTTGAAAGTCTACCTAGTTTCCATGGGGATGGCGAAAGCTATTACGTATTAGATTATGACGAAAAGCAATTCAAAGAAATCAAAGACGCAGCATTTTGGCATCCCCTCAATGTTGATTCCATTGACCTCTTAAAAGAGAGAATATCAAGTTTCAAAGACTCTGTGATTGCCATTTATCCAAATGAAAAAGAAAAATACGAAAAATTATTTCAGGCGAACCCTATAGAACACGAAGAAAGAGGATTGTATTATTATAAGAAAAAAGATGATGGTAGCTACTGTATCGTGATCCTTAACGTGGAGTTACAACGAGTATATATGATGGAATGGACACAATGAAAATTAATAAAGTGAGAATTAAACGACGATCGCTCCCCGGTATTCTGCCAGGGAGCGATCGTCGTTTTTTTCGGAATGCCTATTTATTATTATAATCCTCATACTTGTAGTCCTCATTCTACTGCCACTGCATTTATATTCTAGGGAAATGAATACATAAAAAAACAACTCCAAGTATCCGTCCAATATATATTGACTCAATATATAAAGGTCTGATATATTTTGATAACGATATACAAATATTTAGAAACTTAAAGGAGGCCCTATTTTGAACAGTCAGGATGTTATTTTAGGCATGCTTATGAAAAAATCGTTGACTGGATACGAAATAAAGCAGTTATTGGAGGAAATATTCTCTAATTTCTATAGTTCTAGTTATGGAACGATTTACCCTACGCTTGCTCGCATGGAAAAGGAGGGTCTGATTACTAAGGAAAACATACCTCAAGAAGGTAAGCCTAATAAAAATCTTTTAAACATCACGGATAAAGGAAGAGATAGTTTTAATGCCTATTTACTAGCTCCACTAGAGGCTGACAGTATTAAGAAATCTGATTTTATGATGAGGCTTTATTTTGGTGAATTTGTCGGGTATGAGAAGGTGATTATTTGGTTGAAGCAAGCTCAAGAGGAATCACAACATAAGTTAGATCAATTACTCGCTCAGTATTCGCTTTATAAAGATGAAATGCATCCAGCACAGATCATCTGCATTCAAATTGGCATAGAAGAATATAAGGCTAAACTAACAACCATTGCTGAGGGATTGTTAAACATGGAGAAGTTAGCACTTCCGAAGTGAGTTTAATACGAACCAGGTTAAGATGTACCGCTCATAAAACTTTTAGGAGGAATTGTAGATGAAAACAATTTTTATAACGGGTGCTTCGTCTGGTATCGGTAGAACTACAGCAAAACATTTTGCTGAAAGAGGATGGAATGTGGTAGCCACGATGCGTTCACCTGAACAAGAAAGTGAATTCACTACACTCGATAATGTGTTGGTGTTACGGCTCGATGTTGAGAAAGCAGACACGATTCAACCTGCGTTAGAGGAGGCGATCAAACGGTTCGGTAAAATTGACGTTCTTCTCAATAATGCTGGTTATGGAACAATGGGACTTATAGAAGTAGCTACAGATGAGCAGATCAGAAGACAGTTTGAAGTCAACGTTTTTGGTCTTATCAGTATGACTAAAGCCATGCTGCCACATTTTAGAGCTAACCAAGATGGTTTGCTTATCAATATCTCTTCTATGGGTGGGAAAGTAACCTTTCCTACAATGTCTCTGTATCATTCAACGAAATTTGCCGTAGAAGGTTTTTCTGAATCCGTATCTTATGAATTAGCATCACAAAACATCAAAGTTAAGTTAATTGAACCTGGTGCCATTCAGACAGACTTTGGTAGTAGATCGATGGAGTTCTTTTTTAATGATGCATTAACGGAATATAAACCTTTTACTACTGCATTTTTGGGTAAATTGGGTGAGATGGAAAAACAACCTGCGTATGCTTCGCCTCCAGAACTTGTTGCGGAAACAATATATCAAGCCGCCACAGATGAGACAAGTCAATTCCGATATGTTGTTGGTGAAGATGCAAAAATGCTCATTCAAATGAAAGAAAATACGGCCGAAGAAGAATATCTGACTAATATATCCCAGCATTTTTCTTAAAAAAGAAAGCTTTAAGTGGAGTCGCTTTTCGGTATTCTAACGAGGAGTGGTCCTCTTTCTTATTGCGAAAAAAAAAATCCCCTTCGATCAACAGTGTTAAGTCCATGAGATCATGAACTTTTTTTCACTGTCTATCCTAAGGGGATTTTACAAACTAACCTATTCGAACACCTTTTCTTGCGTCAAATTTATTTATTAATGCATCGGGGTATTCATTTTATGATTAACAACTACTCTTTTTATGAAGAAAGCAAGAATTAGTCCTACAATCGCCATACTCATTCCGAAAATAAAAGCATTTTGTACACCGTTCGTGAACGCAGGTAACATATTAGCTGGATCTGCTGGGTTCTCCACAGTTTTCATGTAGCTTTTTGAACCCGCGGTCATAATGCTGACTGCTAATGCAGTACCAATCGCACCAGCAACCTGCTGCAGTGTATTCATAATAGCTGTACCATCTGGATAAAGTTCTAGTGGCAACTGGTTAATACCATTCGTCTGTGCCGGCATAAATACCATCGAAATACCAATCATAAGCGTACTGTGAAGTACGATTACGAACACAACCGTAGAAGCTACAGTAATACTGGAGAAGAACCACAAGGCTACTGCTGCAATAATCAGACCTGGAATCACGAGCCATTTCGGACCGTATTTATCAAACATACGACCCATAATTGGGGACATCAATCCGTTTATAATTCCACCTGGAAGCAGCAACAGACCCGCTTTGAAAGCTGTATAACCTTGTCCTTGTTGAAGGTACATCGGAAGAATCAACATGGAGGACAGAATAACCATCATACAGATAAATACCATAGCTACACCAATAGCGAACATTGGATATTTAAAAGCACGCAGATTAATCATTGGCTCCTTCATCTTCATTTGACGAAGTCCAAACAATAACAGTGCTACTACACCTACGATGATCGCAATGATCACTTTCGGACTTCCCCAGCCCGCTTCTTCACCGGCACTGCTGAAACCAAACACAATACCGCCAAACCCGAGTGAAGACAACACAATGGAGAGGATATCAATCTTCGGTTTCGTCACCTTTGTTACATTTTGCATGAACAGAATCCCGAATATCAATGCAATCACTAAGAATGGCAATGACAACCAGAAGATCCAGTGCCAGCTGAGGCTTTCAATAAGCAGTCCAGCAATGGTAGGCCCAATCGCCGGAGCAACCATAATAACCAGACCGATCATCCCCATTGCTGCCCCACGTTTTTCAGGAGCAATGATGATAAGGATTGTATTAAACATCAGTGGCAACAGAAGCGCTGTTCCCATAGCTTGAACCACTCTTGCTGTAAGTAAGAACTCAAAGTTAGGTGATACTGCTGCTAGGAATGTTCCTAGGATTGAAAAACATAAAGCCGCTATAAACAGCTGTCTCGTCGAAAACCATTGAAGCAGCATCCCCGAAATTGGTACTAGTATACCCAGTGTAAGCAGATAAGCTGTTGTCAACCATTGTGCTGTTGCTGGGGTAATTTGTAGGACATTCATAAGATCACTTAAGGCAACATTTAATGCCGTTTCACTGAACATTCCGATAAAACCTGCTAGTAATAAAGAGACAAGAATTGGAATAGTCTTAAACTTCTTGACCTCTTTTTGTTGGTTCCCTTGCATAGTTGCTTCCACCCTTAGTCCTCCTGATAATCTTATCTATTTGTCTGTATCTAACCAAGTATTACTGGGATAAACTTTGCCGCCGCGAGAAGCGGTTGTTCCTCCCGAAAAGTCAGCGTCTGGAGAAGCGCCCCTTCAAATAAAGAGATTACCACTGAAGCCTTATCGGCCGCGGGCTTGTTCTCTACGCCCTCATCCAAAAGACGTTTCTTGATCACATCCTGCAAGTCCATAAACACAGATTTACACGCAGTCCGCAGCTCCTCACTAATACAGGATGTCTCCGCCGCCAACCAAAAACTAAACGGAACAATCCCTTCGTATGAGGATTCCACAGCATCTTTAGCCATTCCTAGAATGAAATCCTCCATTGCCTCAGACGCACTCTTGCTGTTCTCCATATGATGTCTAAGCTTCTGAGCGACAACTTCACTAGTCCGGTTAATACATGTTAAAGCCAGTTCTTCTTTACCGTGAGGAAAGTAGTAATAAAGAGACCCCTTCGGTGAATCGCTGTCTTTAATAATCTGATTCAGTCCTGTTGCATGATATCCCTGAGAAAAAAACAATTTCGAAGCTGTGTCCAAAATCGCCTCACGCGTATTCGGCTTGTTCGACAAGCTGACACTTCCTTTGCATTATAACAATTGGTCTACATAATAAAACCATATTTCAAAGAGATATGTCAACACATAAATTACTTAAATTCAAAGTAATTTTGGTGGAAGATCGTGGGGGTTGGGTTGGGTTAGCTCCATCCTCCCTATCGGACTCAGATGCAGCTATTCGCGCTAAAACATGCTTTTGGGCTCATTTTCGGACCTGAGCGCCGCTATTCCCCTGAAACCGGACTTTTTTTATCCCTTTTTGTACTCATAGCTGCATTGGAGTCCGATAATTACTCAAAAGGTTACTTTTCCAGCATATAAGGACTGTGGGGTCCAATAGCTCCTAATTTCGTACATCCTTCTACTTCACATTTACTTCTCATCGAGCTATTAGCTTCATTAGGTCGCACACTTGCCTCACACTATTTCCGCGCATGCATTTGTCCGTCTACTCCCTTGCTTCACACTTACTCCCACACTTTTGTTTTCCATGTATTACACTTGCTCTCAAGCTAACATTCCTATCGGACTCAGATGCAGCTATTTGCGCTAAATCATGTCCTTTCACAATTTATCGGACCTCACCGTCGCTATTCCCCTGAAACCAGACTTTTTTTATCCCTTTTTGTGCTCATAGCTGCATTGGGGTCCGATAATTACTCAAAAGGTTACTTTTCCAGCATATAAGGACTCTGGGGTCCGATGGAGTGATTGAGATGAGGTGAAGCAGATGGGGTGAAGCAGATGAAGTGAGGCAGATGAAGTGAGGCAGATGAAGTGAGGCAGATGAAGTGCAGGAGATGGTGTGAACGAGAGAAGGCCCAATGTGCTGTGGAGAGGAGGTGAGGACGTAATGTGCTTGGGGTGGGATGCTATTAATGTCCATCTGTATTTTCTCAATAAATTACTACCTGCCTCCATCCAGCCCATCTGCTCCTTCTGCCCCCACTCGCCCCATCTGCTCCATCTGCCCCCTTCTAGCCCGTCTGCTTCATCCGCCCATCTGCTCCACCTACCTCCATCCGCCCGCCCCATCTTCCCCATCCGCCTCCAGCCATCTCCATACCTTCTCTCTCCCTCACTAAATTAACTCCCGACACCCCACGTCCGCTTGAAATTATCTACTTCCCATTCCCACAATCCCAGCGTATACTATAATTATTCCAATGAGAAAGGTGTGAATAAAATGCAAAACGTGCCCAAAGGAATTCCCCGGCCATTAGTAAAAACTAATCAGGCGTTTATCGTCATTTCTGTAATATTAACCTGGCTAACAGGACAACACTGGATACTAGCGCTGCCCTTGTTTGCCGGATTGCTCGGTCTTTTGTTCGGTTATAATCCCATCATTAAGCTAGCTGCCAGGTTTCTGACAAAAGAGCGTTCCCACTATGTACTCGAAGACTGGTCACAACAACAGTTTAATCAAAGCATAGCTGTCTTCTGCCTCGCAGGGGGTCTCATCAGCTTCATCGTTGGCTGGACGATCGCAGCTTACATTTTCACAGCGCTCGTTGCGGTGGCCGCCACTGTGGCAATCCTAGGTTTTTGTATCGGATGTTTTATCCATTATCAATGGAGAATGTACAATTACAGACGTAAACAAAGCAGCACAAATTAAATTTGTTAATTTTAATCTCTCTCTTCTCCAACAACATCCCAGCGATGGCGAAATTTTAGTAACCGTGGATGCAGTGATAAAGGTGCAGCTGGCAACAATAACCGAATCTTTACAATCCACTCTTCAAAAGAAGAATAAGACGCAAACTGATTCGCCACCTCAGGCGTTAAATACAGAAAAATCGGCGAAGGATAGATCTCCAAAAGATGCCGCAACGCTGAATCAAGCGGAGTATACTTCTTTCGCTTCCCTTCCAAACTCTCTACCGTGATAAAGCTACGCCCTTGCTCCCTTTTCCATTCATGCAGCCGGTCCTCTCGCTTATAATAAGCGCTCACCGGCTCTTTGGTCATCCGTCGCACCGTTTCCTCATGAAGCGGATATAACACCAGTTTGGTGAAACGCCGGTCTGTTGCAGTTTTTGCCGCCACTTCAAGCTCTTGATCTGTTATATGTTCAAAAGAGTCGTAAAACACTAAAGTCCCTTTACGTTGCTCAACTGGCGGCTCATAGCCATAGGGTACATGCTGAATGTCTCTTTTCAATGAAATCCCTCCTGCTTGTTCTATTTATTAATCATATCATGTGACAACAGCAGGGCTATCATTCTTATCCTACAGCTGAAGATGAATGGTTAATGAAATCCTGAACTTTTGATATCAAGGCTGGGTAAATCAAGGGATACGTCAGCTCTTTTGGTATCTCAGTAAATCCTCTGATTTCTGCCATCTCATAAGGAGGAAGTTCTGCGAACTGTTCCACATTTGCAAAATATAACTTACCATAATTTTCTGGAGCGTCGATACTAGTGACCCTATAAATAGCTATTGGAAAAAGTGAGCATTGTTCCGCACCCGTTTCTTCATATAATTCTCTGGCAGCAGCCTGCTCCGGGATTTCGCCAACCTCTATATGCCCTCCGGCAAACTCCCACGTCGAACGGTTCTGATGTCTCGCTAAGATCCATTCTTCACCATGTTTAACCATAATAACAACGTACTTCAGCTCAACTTCTTTTTCCTTATCCAAATCATAAAAGTTTACCAGCAATTATATCCCTCGCCTTCCCTCCAGCCTCAAACATTTTTTGCCGCATCCCAAGCCAATTTAAATTCCGCTATATTCCGATACCGCTGCTCCCTCACCGCACTGACAGCCCGCAAAGCAACCTCGTAGAGGGCTTGGCTGGTTTCCCATTTTGCAAACGATCGATCGGATGCTCCTCCTAACAAAACTAATGCTGTGGCGCCCATATTAAATACATTCGTAACTTCATCAATCGGCGCATCCAAGATAAACTCTTCCGGTGACTTAAATCTGGATGAACCCCAGAAGTTCTCTCCCAGATCATTTACAGTAGGCTTACGTCTATAATAATCAATATCACAAATTTTAGTTTCATCGTTTACAAAATCATATAGAATACTTCCATCATAAAAATCGACAGCCACATAACCCTGTAACTCCACATATTCATGAAACGAAAAGATTACATCTAATGAAGACAGACGTTTTTCAACGGATAATTGCTTATAACGAAAAAAAGGCGACTCCGGATGACTCAGCTTCGCTTCTCCCGCAAACAGCCAATGCGAATGTAAACATTCACCTGCAAACCAATCAAAGACTGCTACATACCCCGACTCAACTTCAAAATGTGACAGTAGCGTGATCAGCGCATCATATCTAAGTTCGTTATATAACGGAATAGCTTCAATTAAACGGTTAACAGCATCCCGAGGATTCCCGGCATAAGTCAAAGGTTTCGCCCCAGCAAATTTCACAAAATACTTCTTCCCCTCCTGCTCCACGCCAAAAGAAAGATTTCCGGAGTCCTGCTGATCGAACACTTTAAACACTTTTCCCAGCTTAGTTAACCAAGCAAAATCACAGGCTTCCTGTAATTGAAAAGTTACCGCATCGATTTCATATGTATAATTTTTTTCGCGCAAATTAACCTCCTGCATTCACTTTCTAGATTAAATTTATAAGCTTCATTCATGGTCTTGTTCGATATTTAATCACTAGAATAATAACCAGCAACACAACACATAAAGACATCGTATTCGTAATCAAAAAAGCTAATCCAATCCCCGTAACCGCCAAACTGATCGCATAAGCTTCCATTAGACTAATCCCCAGCAGCATAAGTAAATACGATTTGAGATTTAAATCGGCTACGGATTTTGATTTGAGGATTTGAACAATCTGCGGGATCCATCCCAAAGAAAGAATCACTCCACCTATTAATTGCATGATTGCAAACATAAGAGCACCTCCACGGTTTTATACAGTTGTATTCCGGGCGGCTCGATCTGGTTCCATTTCATGTAAAAAAACAAATAACACTAAGCAAAGTTTAATTTCCCTGCATCTTGCAGCTTACTATACGCATAAGAAGCCGCACCTATAGTTCCTGCTCGACTCCCAAGCTCTGTTTGAACAATTTTACACTTACTGCTTGATAGCTTCAACGCATGCTGATGCACAGTCTCTCTTACAGGTTGGAGCAATTTATCTCCCGCCGCTGCCATTCCCCCACCTACAATAATAAGATCCGGGTTGAGGATATTCACAACATTCGCTAATCCAAACCCAAGTATAGTTCCAGTCTCCTGCATTACTTCCATAGAGAGAGCGTCTCCAAGTTCGTAAGCCTCAGATATCATTAACGCGGTAATTTGCTCATCTTGATCCTTAGTCCAAGTCTGAATAATACTTGTTCGACCTTCTTTCAGCTTTTCTTTAAAAGTATTCACCATGCCAATCGCGGACACATATCGCCCCAAACAACCGGAGCTTCCACAATTGCAGGGACGCCCGTTCCTGTACATATTCATATGCCCAATTTCACCAGCGCTATAAGACGTACCGTAGATCACTTTTCCGTCGTTCACAATACCCGACCCTAATCCCGTTCCCAAGGTAATCAGAACCAGATTGTTATACCCTCTTCCTGCACCTTGTTGCCATTCACCATAAAGATTAACCCTAACATCATTATCAATAAAAGTAGGAAAGTCATAGAATTTTTTCATCTCATCTACAACATGTACATGCTCCCAATCCGGAAAATTCGGTGAGAAAAAAGAAATTCCCGTTACTGGATCAAGTAATCCTGGCACTCCGATTCCCATTCCTTCTACCAAATCTAATGGAATATTCGCTTCATCCGTGATTAAACGTACTGCTTCTCTAATCCGTCCCAACACATGGGCCGGGCCCTTAGCAGCCTCTGTTGGTATAGATCTTTCTTTTACAGCCATAAAATCAGTATCGTAAATCCCTGCTTTAATATTGGTTCCGCCAAGATCAATCCCTAACATATACCGTTTCATAAAAACCTCCAGAATTAGATATTCTATCGTTTTCGATTAAGTTCTAGTACTAACTGCCGCTTCCGTTTCAGCTAACATCAAGCGGTTCACACCCATCTTAATCTGATTCTCGGTGAGATTGGAATAACCAAGTAGAAAGACAGGACCTTGAGGTTTAATGCCCACAAAATAAGAAGACGCAGGATAAACCCGAACTCCATATCGTAACGCCAATTCAGCTATACGATGCTCTTCGGCATTGGATTCCAGCTCAATTAATAAATGAAGACCCGCCTCTTCCCCATAATAGCGGACACGACTGCCAAATTCAGCATCCAAACTTTTTACTAGACAAGCCCTGCGGGCAGCATAAAGTTTCCCCATCTGCGTAACATGCCTTGCATAATGTCCATTCTGAATAAATTCCGCCAACGCTTCCTGATCCAAAGCAGAAGACATACGATCTGTTATCCATTTGACCGCCAAAAAAGGTTGAATCAAAGTCGGAGGCAATACAACATAACCTATGCGCAGAGAAGGAAATAACACTTTACTAAAACTGCCTACATAAATTACTCTACCCTCAACATCTAGTCCAGCAAGTGATGATAGCTTCGGACCCTCGTACCTGTATTCACTGTCATAATCATCTTCAATAATAAAAGCTTGATTGGCTTTGGCCCATTCCAGTAACTGCACTCTTCGTTTCATCGACAGGGTCACCCCGAAAGGAAACTGATGCGAAGGAGTGACATAAGCTAGTTTTGGTTTTTTATGGGGATCTTCTTTGATGGTATCACAGCTTGCTTGGAGCTCATCTACACAGATACCCTCTAGGTCAACTCTGATGGGTGTAACCACCGCTCCAGCGAACGAAAAAATCTCCCGCACAACGTTATGTGATGGATCTTCAACAATAACATGATCACCTTTTGAAACAAAAATTCTCGATAATATATCCAATGCCTGCGTTGCCCCGGATGTAATCACAATTTGCTCCGGAACCACGGGCATCGAACGTGTGGACCGTAATAAACGTGCAATCTCTTGGCGTAGTCCCAAAGAGCCCTCGACCGGGCCGTAACCCAAAGTATCAGGAGATGCACGACGACAGGCATTCATTAATGCTTTTTGCCACTGATCCATTGGAAAAGCGTCCCATGCAGGTACACCGTGCCGAAAATTACATAATACTGTGTTCAAGTCGTTTTCTATAATAGAAGTAGGATTGAGTGTTAGGAAATCAGGACCTTTCGTTATAAAATTGTAAGGGTTCTCAGAATCCTGGGGGTCTTTCTCCTCCACCGGCAGCCCCGCTATATAGGTTCCTGCCCCTTTTCTCATCTCCAGATAACCCTCTGCTTGAAGTAGCTCGTAGGATTGAAGAATTACACTTCTGGATACTTCCAGTTGATTAGCCAAAGTCCTTGATGGAGGCAGTGAATCCCCCCCACATAAAGCTCCTGAATGGATAGCATTACGAACCTGCTCATAAATTTGACGGCTTAATGGAATAGGTCTTTGTTTATCGAGAGTAATCAGCAATTCATGCTTCATAAGATTTCCTACCCTTCTAATCCGGGTTTTCTTAATGGTTCATAGTAAGGATTTTTACAATTAGTGCTGCAGAAACAGCACCTAAGATCACGAGTAACAGCGGTATTTTCCTAATTAATACCAGTATAACAGCGACTATACCCGAAGCGATACCTACAAGATTGTCATCTGCGTCCACCTGAAATATCCCAGGAACCGTTAAAGCACTAAGAACCGCGATAGGCAAATATTCCAACAAAGCTTGGACTTTGGAAGAGCCATTCGTATGCTTTGTCAGCAGCAAAGGTACAAAACGAAATGAAAATGTAAGGATTGCCATCCCGATAATGATCAGAATAGTCATACGGATACCTCCTTTTCTACTTCAGCTTGCTCTCGAAATAAGGAGCCTACTGCCATACCCATTAACATAGCTGCAAGTATCGAGGAGTTTCCAAGTACGGGATGTAGGAGCCATGAAGAACCCGCCGCTGCTAAACATATGGCCAAATTCCGAATGCTTCCCTTTAGTTGTGGCACTATTAGTGCTATCAGTAAGGCATATAATGAGGTGTTCAAAGCAGGTAAGTATACAGCCGGAATGTAGGATGCCAGCGATATTCCCGCAGCTGTTGCCAGTAAATTTGCTATATACGGAGGAATTTGTAGACCCAGCAAATATGGAAGAGTTATATTTTCTTTTGAATGATTGCGGGGGATCATACTAACAGCGTACACTTCTTCTGTTAAACTGAACCCAATCCAGACTTTGGCCAGCAGATTGATTGTACGGTCAAGCTGACTCCCAAAAGATAGGCTAATAAACAAATATCTTAAATTAATGATCAACGTAAGCAGCAGGATCATTGGAGCGGCGGCCCCAGCAGCAAGCATTTTCACGCCAATAAATTGGCTGGCTCCCGCAAATACGAGCGCTGACAATAAGAACACTTCCAGACTCCCCAGGCCTAATCCCTTACCGACCAATCCAAACGTAAAACAAGCAGGAATAAATCCTGCAACAATAGCTACAGAATCCTTAAGACCCGTTCTAAACATCACTTTCTGATCACTCATAAGTTTCTCTCTCCCTTATCGTTGTCCCTAGAGAGAGCATACTTGGATACAATTCTGGTGGAAATAACCGCATGGGTGCGTATGTACCATACCAATTTCTTGACATAGAAAAAAGACCGCCCGCTAAGAGAGCGATCTTTAATGAAGGTTAAACCTCCTGAGGACTTTCCACAATCCCGCTGATTTCTTGTTGAATTTGGGATTTAATCTGATCTACATGGTCAAAATCTGTAGCGGCGGCATAGATTGTCTTTAACTCATCCAAAAATACTTTGGCATCTGTCAGATGTTGAATGGATTGTTTCATGGTGCTGGAATATCGCTCTTTAATACTTGCGATGGCTTCGGCAAAAGCTTCATCCGTACCTGGCTGAATGCACCGTGAATACATATCAACAATCTCGTCGGTAGCACGATCAGGGAAATACTCATGCGGAGCTGTGCTGTCAAAAATAGCAAACCCAAGCTCGCGTACGATAATCATATCAAGGCTGTTCGGATCGAAACCACAGTGGTAAATCTCAACATTGACACCACGTTTTATTCCTTCAGCCGCCAATTTTTTTAAAAGTGTAGATTTACCGGAACCCGCGCGACCTTTTACAAGATATCTTTTTAGCCCTGCGGTTAAATTAGGTACAAAATCCACTGCACCCTTAGGCGTAGCTGCACCTAAAAAACGGTGATCCACCCGGCTTACTTTTTCGAAGTTCTGATCACCATACAGAAGTTGAATATACTCCTGAGTCAGCTCATCAGCGGCTTGGAAATTCATTGTCGCAATATAAATCGCTTCCCATTCGTCATGAATGCGGAGTGCTTCAGCAAAGCCTGAATAAGCGAGTTCATGCTCTTCCGTGTACTGATCAACTAAGCTGTCGATCTCAACACAACGCTGGCTTAACTGGAGCGTATCGACGGCCTGCTCCAAATTCACATGTATGATGGCCTCTTCAGGCAATTCTGGCTTAATGACCCGTGGAGCCGTACCATCTATAATTCCTACTTTTAATTCAGGAATAACCACTCCGTCGAGTGAATCATTATCTGACGCTGTGTGAATTAACCAGATCTCATAACCTTGTTGAGCCAGAAGATCTCCGATTTCTCGAATGATTCTAGTTTTCCCCGTACCGGGGCCTCCTTTTAAAACAAACAAACGTGTTAAACCTTGCAATGACGACTCATAGAGGTTAGAGAAGCCGTGAGCTGTGTTGCCGCCAGCAAAGAAATTCAGGATTGTTCCGTCCATAATCGCACACCTTTCCGGGCTGATGTCATGTTTCATTGTTCATCTTATTAATGTACCCAAGGAAAGGTGACGCTTTGAGTGAGATGTGGTTTCGTTAGATAATTCAGTTTCAAACAAAACGATCCAAAAACCTCTTAATGACGGGAACATCTGGAGGAGACAGCTCGCTTGGCAATTCTGCATAATTAAAAAAACGCAATTCTTGCACTTCAATTCCATCTACTTTTAGCGCCCCATCAAAGTCTGTGCATAGATATGCAGCCACAACATTATATACTTCATCCCCGTGCGGGTATTTATAATAAAGATCTTTTCCAGAGAACATGTCGAACAATTCAAGACCTTTGGCTGTTAAGCCCGTTTCCTCAAAAAGCTCCCTCTTAGCGACCTCTTCTAAAGTCTCCCCAAGCTCCATCGAGCCACCTGGCAAACCCCAGCATCCGTTGTCCGTTCTACGTTGTAATAATAATTGATGATTGCTGCACAATAAAACACAGGCTCCTGCCATTATAAGGGGTCTGGTACCTACCAGCTTTCTTAACTCCATAATATAATCGCTCAAAAAACTACATCCTTTCTTCTAATAGGCTCAAATATCCTAAGCTAATTAAAGTTTATTTCTTTTTCTGCACATGAAAACCATTGTCTTGCGCGTAATTTTCAATGCTCCAAATACCTATTCCCCGCTCTCGCGCCTTATCCTGAATCGCTCTAAATTGATCTACGTATTTTGTATTAGGTGCAAATACATAGGCTACACGTGCATAACCCTGCTCTAGCAGAATCTCATTGAACATTTTCCCATCTATATAGAGGTAACAAAGTAGGCGGCCATATTTGTCCCGCTCCGATACATCAAGTTCAATTTGTACATCTTTATCCGTAAGCATCTTTTTGGCGAAATCAGAAGCTTCTAGCGAAAAGGGCTGTGGTTCGGGGATGTTCGGATTCACTGACTCTGGAGTATCAACCAGCAATAAACGAATGGTTTCCTTTTTGCCGCCTATAGTCAGCTTCATGGTGTCACCATCGACTACTCGTGTTACCTTTGCATCTATTAAACGTTTGTTGTCCTCTGTTGTATTGTCTGGCGTAGAACCCAATCCAGAACTGGAATCAGCCGTAATCGTTGGAACTGGCTCTAAAGTAATCTGCTCGGCTAAGTTGCAGGCAGTTGTTGTTCCAAGTAAGAGTGTGATAGCTAGAAAGCTTTTTACTAGATAAATCTTATTCATTGTTAACCTCTTTCTTATACACGTATGTAATTTCATGGGGTCTATTAAAAATAAATTAAAAAACTTAAAAACACAAGACTGTACTACTAATCATAGAAAACAGCGACAGCCATGTACCAGAAAAAAGATACTTGGCTATCGCTGTTTCGCCTTTACTCTACTTCCACCACGTTTAATTTGGAAATCTTTATTTTGATTATGATCGATAAGAAAGCAAGCAGGGAAAACATAATTCCGATCCAGATGAGTTGATGTATTCCTGCGTGAGAAATAAACCAACCACCGATAGCAGTCCCTATAGTAATTCCAAGGTTGGAAAATGAGATAAACAAGCTGTTACCGAATTCGGGAGCTTCTTTCGCTTCGGTCGTTAACCATGCTTGACTGACAATCAGTCCGCCGGAATGCACTGCCCCCCAAATAATTATGATAACAACCATCGGAAGGAAATAAGAACCTAGATAATATACGAATAAGTAAGTTACCGCATATAACAATGGAAACATGATAACGGTCTTTGTAATGCCTTTATGCAAAAGGCTTCCAAATAAAAAATTCCCAAAAATCATGATTATCCCAAAGGCCATCAACATGATACTAATCCATGACCCGTTCATATGTGTTACCTGCCCAAGATATTCAGCAAAGTAACTGTACACAGAAAACATAGCTGCAAAGATAAAAATAACTGCCACAATATTTAACCACAATAGGGGTTTGCGTAAAATACCAAGTTGTTTACCATATGACATTTTTTCTTTAACTGGCATGGAAGGAAGCCAAGCTAGTATTCCTAAAAAGGCAATTATACTTACGACAGCTCCAAACAGAAAAGCGACTTCTAACGAAATTTTGTCCGCGAGATAAGAAGTCAAAGGCACACCAAAAGCAAACCCGACCGTTATTCCGGCGAAAACCTTTGTAACTGCTTTGGTGCTCTTTTCCGGAGGGACAAGTTGGGCAGCGGTAACAAGTGCAACTGAAAAAAACACGGGATGAAAAATAGCAGGGATAATACGGAAAATCAGCATTACTTCAAACATGGTCGTATACGCATAAACAATATTTGAAATTGCAAAAATAAGCACAGCAGTTAATAGAATTATTTTACGATTAATTCCAGAAGCCAATAAGGTCAGAAATGGACCTGAAATAGCAACAACTAAAGCAAATATACTTACAAGCCATCCAGACTGAGAAGTTGATATATTAAATTTTTGAGTTACCTGTGGCAGAACACCTATAATCCCCATTTCCGTTGTAATAATGCCAAATACGCCTAAAGCCAAAATAATAATAAGCAAAGGGTTAACCTTTTTCATTTTAAAATAATCCTCCATTTATATTTACATATTTAGATTTGTAGATATGTATTACCAAAAAAAAGCCCTTCCTCCTTTCTCCTATAGTTTCTCTTTAATATACTCGGAAAACTCTTGAATTGTCTTTTCGTTTCGACGATAATACGTCCACTTCCCAATTCGCTCAGATTCCAGCAAACCAGCTTTTTGCATAGTCAATAGATAGCTCGAAATAACCGACTGTGCAAGCCCCGCTTTAGCTTGAATATCTCCCACGCAAATCCCAATTTGAAAATTTAGGCCTTGTTGTAAATAAGGCTTTTCATCAAAAAATTCCTCGGGAGTTTTTAGCCACATCATAATTTGACTACGAGTCTCGTTAGACAACGCTTTGAATATCAATAAAGGTTCCATGTGTTCCATTATATCTATTTTTATAGATTTGTAAATACAAAAGATGCCGATGTCTCGTTGTTGCAATAACATTATGTAGATTCATGTTTCGTATCGAATTGTTCGTTTAGTGAATTAAATATTTCCATATCAACCAGCACAGCAGTACGGATACCCAAGAAATGAAACCGAAAATCATCACGATTTTGTTCTCACTCCATCCGTATTTTAAGCTGAAGTGGTAATGGATCGGAGCCATCCGGAATAGCCGCAGCTTCGTCCGTTTGTAGTACCAAACTTGTAAAATGACCGACAACTGCTCCGCAAAATAAATGAAAAATAAAATCGGAAGCAAGAGCTCAACCTTTTCAATGACAGCCAGAACGGAAAGGGAGCCACCGATCGCGAGTGATCCAGTATCGCCCATAAACGCTCTTGCTGGATAAATATTGTAAAGCAAAAGCCCTAGCAGACAACCGATCATAACAAGTGAAAAAGTCTGCACTTCAGGTTTGTCCGAAATCATAAAAAAGAAAAAATACGACGGTATGGCTACATTGATCAGTAGCCCATCGAGACCATCTGTAAAATTGATGGCATTCGCGGAGCCGACCACAAACAGCAAAATGATAGTCACATAAAGGTATAAAGGCAACTGCAGATTTTGGCCTTTAAATAACTCGATATTACTCGTCAGGCCGAACGAATGGAACAACACATATAATATAATTCCAGTAAAAAGAAATTGAAGCACTAGTTTTGAGCGGCCGCTGATGCCGGATGGATTTTGCCAAAAAGCCTTTTTGAAATCATCCAAAAATCCGACTGAACTAAACAACAAAAACGTAACGCATAAGAGTAACATTAGAGGCCCGGGTTGAAACTGCAGCGAAATCGCTATCCCGATAAGCAGGATCAACCCTGCCATTAGTGGTGTACCCCGTTTGGCCTGATGATCTGCTGGAAGCTCGGCACGAATCGGCTGCGTTAACCTCAGTCTATGCAGCGTCCAGATTAATAGAGGCGTAAACACCGCCACCAGAAGAAATGACAGGCCGGAAACAGCCAGAATTCCATACATATAACGAACTCCCCTCTTTGAAAAAGATCATTTATAATACTCACAAAATATTTCTAGAGTTAATGAGGTCGTCTGTAATTATGTACTCTTTTCATCTGTTGATAAAGAGAAATTATTCTATTTTTATTTCCTGTTTTCTGCTGTGAAACTGCTGGGAATTTTCTATAAGCAGATCCCAAAGTATAAACTTGCCCAATGAGAAAGTTTGCACATTGGGCAAGTTTGCATTAGTATATAGTCATTAATCCTAATCTTCACCACAATAACAGCCATATGGGAGGTGTATACATAAATTATGATTAAACAAACGTTGAGAGATTTCAAAAAAGAAGCCACTGAAAAAGCGCTAGCTGAAGCGGCATTCGAACTTGCACTTGAACATGGGTTGGACGGTTTTGTTGTTGAAGATATCGTGCAAAAAGCCGGCTACTCCAGAAGAACTTTCGCAAACTATTTCACATGCAAGGAAGAGGCAGTTGCGATGGGAGCAGTTACCGTACGGAACACGAATGAGTATGAAGAATTGCTCACCAAAATCCCTGAAAATGCCTCCCTGCTGGATACCTTATATCAACTAATTAAGATGCAACTTACATCTGAGCTTATAGGGAGGTTGCGTGAGCTTTCTTTACTTTCCCGAAAATTCCCAGCTCTCGAGCCCCATTATCTAAGAGCAATACATCTTACGCAAACTGGAGCACAAAAAACATTGTTGCACTTGTCAAATGGTAAGTATGACGAGGTCTATACTTATCTGCTTATAAATTCGGTTTACGGAACTGTACTTCCCTTAATTGACGGAAAACTTAATGTGCTGCTTCCGGGACAAACGACGAGCGACGATCCAAGTCCTGAAACGCTTACTTTCGATCAATTTTTGGAAACTATTTACGGATATTTACGCAACGGATTCTAATAGGCTAACAATCAGTTTTCATCATCGAGGGAGTGTAAAATAGATACATGTCAACATTATTATACAGAGTGGGAAAAACCGCTTATCGCAAACCTGGGTACTTCATTTTAGGTTGGATTTTAATTTTAGGAATAGTCATCTCTATGATCAGCATGAATGGTATTCATATCAGTTCAGAAATGAAGATTGAAGGCACAGAATCGCAAAAGATTTTGGATCAATTAGCAACAGAACTTCCGGCTGCATCTGGTGGACAAGGGAGTGTCGTGTTCAAAGCACCTGAAAATGAGCGATTGGATACGCCAGAACGTTTGGCAGCGATCACTAAAGGTGTTAATGAGGTTTACGGTATAAACGAAGTGATTAATCCTGCGGATTATGCAGCGGAAGCAAGTAGTTCAACTACTGAAGCAACTCAGGCTGCCAGTATGGATCAGTCTGCAGCAGCCACAGCACCCCTTTCCTATGGTCCTCTGATGACAGATGGCGTTCCAGTACCTGGAGTTATTCTTTCCGCAGACGGTAGCATTGCATTGTTCCAATTCCAGTTTACTATTGAGCAATCTGCTATCTCTCAAGATATTTTTGATTCTGTAATTGATACCGTCAAGAATGTCGAGAAAGATACTAACATTACTGTACTGCCGGGCGAGACACTCAAATCAGTATCTATCGGTGTAGGATCAGCTGAGATTGTCGGACTTGTCATTGCTGCAATTGTTTTGCTGGTGACGCTTGGCTCTGTCGTTGCAGCAGGTCTGCCCCTTATAACTGCACTGCTTGGAGTCGGCATCGGTGTAGGTGGAGCATTTTCTATTTCCAAATTCATTGAAATGCCTAGTGTCACTTCCGTCTTGGCGCTTATGATTGGATTAGCCGTCGGAATCGATTATGCTCTTTTCATTGTAAATCGCCAACGCCGGATGATTATTGATCAAGGATTAAGCGCACAAGAAGCTGCGGCTAGAGCTATTGGCACATCCGGCAGCGCCGTATTTTTCGCCGGTTTGACGGTTATTATTGCTCTCTGCGGTATGCTTGTAATCGGGCTTACTTTCTTATCTACGATGGCGTTAGTAGCAGCTGCTACCGTCCTTATCAACGTATTTGTTGCCTTAACCCTATTGCCGGCATTGCTCGGATTGGTGGGTGAACGCATCTGTTCGCCTAAAGCTCGCAAGAAAAACAAGGATCATCATACAACGGGTAACCGCGGTATAGCTGATAGATGGGTTAAATTCGTCATCAAGTATCGTTGGGTCACTATTGTTGCCATCGTCGTGGTACTTGGCGTAGCAGCAACCCCTATAGCCAAAATGGAAATGGGCATTCCCGGAGCCGCCTCAGCGAATTTGGACACGGTAGCAAGACAAAGTTATGATGCTATATCCGAGGGTTTTGGAGAGGGGTTTAACGGACCGCTTATTCTGGTTGCAGAACCAAAGAATTCTTCCACTCCAGTCACTCCGGAGCTCCTAGGAAATCTTGTAAAAGAGCTCCAAGCTCAAAAGAATGTCGCGTTGGTCACTCCTCTGGGCATGACTAAGGATTTGGCTATCTTCAGTCTGATTCCAGAAACGGGTCCTAGCGATATAACAACCAAAAATCTGGTGAATGATTTACGGGCTACGGAATCTAGTATCGCTCAAAGTAATGATGTTAAACTCGGGGTTACCGGATTTACCGCTGTTAACATCGATATGTCGGCCAAACTGGCAGATGTATTTCCCATTTATGTAGGAATCATCATTCTCCTATCGCTCATTATTCTTCTGTTGGTATTTCGTTCGATTATCGTTCCTATCAAAGCTACGATCGGCTTTCTGCTTAGCATACTCGCTACCTTCGGGATCACCACAGCCGTGTTCCAATGGGGCTGGCTCCATTCTCTCTTTGGTTTCGACACCGGTGGCCCATTGCTAAGCTTTATGCCAATCATCGTTACGGGTATCCTATATGGGCTTGCGATGGACTATCAGGTTTTCCTTGTCAGTTCCATGCGTGAATCGTACGTTCATGGTCATGAGGGATCAGAGTCCGTTGTTCATGGATACAACCAGGTGAGTCGTGTCGTAGTAGGCGCTGCTATAATTATGATCTCCGTTTTTGCAGGGTTTATTTTTACGGATGATGTCATGATTAAACAAATCGGCTTTACACTGGCCGTAGGGATCTTAATCGATGCTTTCATTATTCGAATGGGATTAGTTCCTGCTGTAATGTCTATTTTCGGCAACAAAGCTTGGGCACTTCCAAAATGGCTCGACCGTATTCTGCCAAACCTGGATGTCGAAGGCGAGAAACTGATTGCTACACTCAATGCTAAAGACAAACCTAATTCCATGAAATAGATACAATAATAAACAGCCTGAGTCCTGTATTCCTAGGGGTTCAGGCTGTTTTGTTTCTGTGGCAGGGTTCACTTCCCGCGAAGAGCAGATGGGCAAGGCTCTGGAAATTATCTCATTGAAGATTAAGGATTAAAGCGGGGCGCACACCGTAACAAGCTAAGTTGACATGTCCGTAACTGCGAATACTGCTACGAGTACCTACAAAATACGCACGTGAGGAAATCGCAGGTTGAGTTCTCAGCCACCACCATGAGCAGCCAAACTCTTCATCCTTCTCAAGGATATAATCAGCTTTGACTTTTTTATCATACACATACAATTTACATCCATCGTTCTTTTTCTCTTTGGAGAATCCCGTTCCTACCGCCCTACGCTTCGCACGTAAAGTATCTTCTCCAAGTTTAAAGGTGAATTCATTCGCCTCCGAAACACTAAGCAGAAAAATCTTATCTTCCGTGTTTATACTTCCCTCTCCGTTATCTGTGCATTGTGTAGTCTTGATGAGTCTGTGCTCGGAGTCATTAAAAGCGGCATTATAAAACTCATCGTTCAACCACTTTCGCAAATCGGAGTCATGCCATGTAACGTCAACATATTCACCGTGATACCGCCTGCAATCCAAAATGTACTCGCTCAAAATGAACAGTTCTCTACCTGAATTTTGCAGCACCCGCCACTTTATCGGCATTTGGTCTGCTCCGTCCGCCATTTGCGGATAAGCGCCAAAAGTAATTATTTCGCCGGGTTTCGCCCGCTCATACATGGAAGCAAGATTATCATTTTCATTACAAATCATAATTATAAATTCTGTAGTTCCTTTAACGATTTCAGCTTCCCTGCTAAATCCTAGTTTTTCATACAAGCGTATCGCTCTATCGTTGAACTTCGCCACTGTCAGCCGCTTTGGTTTTTCCTCGCATCTCTCATTAATATAGTTAAGGACTGTTGTGAAAAATAGAGTCCCATTCCCCTGTCCGGTTAACTCAGGCTTCATTCCTAAACCCACATCTATAAAATCCTGAGAATATGTATATTTATCATTTGGAACCTGTGCCGGACTTCCTACACAGAAGAATCCGATCAATTGTTTATCTGCATCAAGTACAGAAAAAAATGCTTCCTCTAGCATTTCACTTATAGCTTCAGGAGTTAGTTCATTATTGTAAAAATCATAGGGTGGATCATATTGCCAGCTTAAAATATCCTTAGCAGCATCAGCATTCAGCTTTTCCACGTAAAGTTCCATTTCGCATCCCCCTTTGTTTTCAAAATCGATAAGTCCCTAAGAGTCTAGCTCTGCTAACTCCTGAAGGATTGTCTCTACATCACCATCAGGATTTAACGCTTTGATCATCTCTTTTGTAATGGCTGCCCCCTCATAAACTTGTGCAACAACCTCTAAAGGGAGTGTGAGTTCAAAATAACCTTCGGCAAATTCCACAAAATCCTCAGCTGTGCGGAAAATAGTCCCTAGCAAAAAGTCCGAACCATCTTCTACTCCCGCTGGAATCTCTACCTTCCCCTTCTGCCACGTCAAATCATTATTTTCACGCCAAAAACAAAAAGTAACATCATCCTTAGCTATCGCCTCATCTTCCAGTAAAGACAATAGCGAGGTTGGGACCTCTTCATAGATTCCTGGCCAAATTTCATGTTCGTCACGCGCATATGGACTTACTTCGGATTCATGATCAAAACCTTTAATTATCGTTCCTTGAGGTGTAAAAATAATAAACAAATTATCGCCTGAGCCATTATCGATCGATGCTAGAGAAACATTCTTATCAAATTTAGAATCAAAACTATGATAGCGAAGCCATTCCTCTGGACATAAGACAATATTTAGAGAAGCAAGTATTTTCATAAGTTTTTTTAAGTTTTCGGGTGCTGGTAAAATATCTAACACATTCATCTATGATTCCTCCCCATTGTAGATATAAATGATTTTAGCATATTCATGATTCCGAGTGAAAAAAAAGACTACCCGAAGGTAGCCTTTCCAACTTAACAAAACACTAGCTTAACTTAAGACCCCGCACCTTTATATCTTCGTACGCCATAACTCCAGGCTAACAAACCAATCCCCAGGAATATAGCGCCTACTACAGGTGTCATCAGAGCAAGGCTGGTCATCTCCTCCCGCTGTAGAAAAAGCGCGGCTGGATACACTCCGACGAATGCAAATGGAATGATCCAAGTAAGCAATACCTGTATAGCACGATTGTAAATCGTTACCGGGTACCGGCCATAAGTCTGAATGTTGTACATTAACGGAAGAATGCCAGTAGGAGCATCCGAATAGAAAGACAATGAAGTCAACGTTGTGTAAATCCCCGTATAGATGGCGACCGCACTTAACGTTAGAACGATCAGAGCCGGTATCGTCCACCATTCAAAAGGAAGACCCAGATTGCTGCCACTGATGGCCATAATAATAATACCTATGAATGAGCCCATAAGTGCTGGTGGATCAACATTTTCCAAAAAGATCTGGAACAAATTATGAGCTGGGCGTGTCAAAATACGGTCCATCTCACCTTTAACGATGTAACGTTCACTAAATCCCCATAGATTCACAAAACAACTAAACACCCCAAAAGGCACCATAAAGAATCCATAAACGAACACTACTTCATTCTGATTCCAGCCGCCCAGGCTATCTGTGTGCATAAAAATTACGAGAATAAAGATAAAGTTGGTAGCTTGAAAAAGTAAGTCTGAAATGACCTCTACCCAAAAGTCAGCGCGATAGGTGAGCCGGCTCTTCATATAGTTTTTGATATATTCAATTAATAATCCCAGGTAATACATGTTTCCTCAACCTCCCTGCACGAAGAGACGCTGCCGCGCCGCATGATATAACCAGACAATTGGAATCAGCAATACCAGGAACCAAATAATTTGTATCCCTAATACATTCCATATTCCAACCCCTTGCACCCGTCCCGTAAACACTGAACCTGGCAAGTAGGTAATCGCCTGAAACGGCAGCACCTCAAGTACGGAAGATAACCAGTTAGGAAACAGACTGATCGGTACGATTAAGCCGGAGAATAAGTCTACAATCACCCGCTTCATTCGCATCATGCCTTCATTATTTTCTACAAAAAATGCCGAGAGCCCTGTAATGATATTGATCTGTGAATTAATTAAAAAGCTGAAAAAGAGCATCACCAGGAACCCTGCCCAAGCAGATGGCGCTGTTGGCAATTGAACCGGGAACAGCAGCATCGCTATGGCCATGCCGGGAATCATAAATAAGAGGAAGCGGAACATTCCCTCTCCAAGACCTTGCATCATTTTGACTAAGACATAGTTATAGGGCCTTATAAACTGGATAGCGATACTTCCATCACGGATATCCGTAGAGATTTCGCGGTCTAGGTTATTAAAATAAAAGGCTCTAGCCATCCACGATACAGCTACATATGACGTCATTTGCGTTGCAGTAAAGCCACCCAATGAATCCCCATTGCCATAGATGGCCATCCAAGTGAAATAGTTAACCCCAATATTCAGTGAATAGATAAGAATACCTGAGTAGTAGTTAATCCGATAAGCAAGCATGGTAAGAAAACGGATGCGTATAAAATCTAAGTAAGCCCCGAATAGTAATTTACGGCTATTCTCCTGAGGACCACCAGAAGATGCGCCTCCTGAGGAGGAAGACATAGCCGTTGCAGGATTAAGCTTATCAGACATGTAAAGCCTCTCTTTCATCCTTCAGAGCGGCAGCCATTTCATCAGGCTTGTCTGCAGACCCGGATTGATAAATACTGCGAACAATATCGTCCGTATTGGTCTCTATGATTTTGATATCAGTAATGTCTGCTTTTCCCACTACTCTGCCTAATACATCCGATACATTTAGCTCTAGCGGTATCCAGACAGATGCCCCTAAATCGTTCTCCGCAGACCAAGTAACAGGCAATCCCTCAGTCCATAACTCAAGTTGCTGACGTTTCGTAGCATTTCCAAATTGAAATTGAACCTCACGTCCGGTTCCCCAACGCTGCTTCAGGTCTTCCAGTCCTCCGTCATAAATGATACGGCCATCATCAAGCATTATCACTCGGGAGCAAAGCGCCTCAATATCTTGCAGGTCATGTGTAGTCAGCAGTATGGTTGTCCCATGCTCGCGGTTCATATCTTTTAGAAATTCACGGATCTCTGACTTCACCACAATATCTAAGCCAATGGTCGGTTCATCCAGAAATACAATCGACGGATTGTGAAGCAATGCTGCCACTAATTCACAACGCATCCGCTGACCTAGACTTAGCTTACGAACCGGACGATTCAGCAGTTCTTGCAGTTGCAGTCGTTCGACCAATTCATCCAGCCGTTTCTTGAAATCTTGTTCAGATACCCGGTAAACCTTGCGCAGGAGCTGGAACGACTCAATCACGCCAATGTCCCACCATAGCTGACTGCGTTGCCCGAATACCACACCGATATTTTTCACGAATTTCTCGCGCTCCAAATACGGAACATACCCACCTACTGTCAGGTTTCCGGAAGTCGGCACGAGAATACCTGTGAGCATTTTGATCGTGGTCGATTTCCCAGCACCGTTCTCGCCGATATATCCACAGATCTCACCTTCAGGAATGGAAAAGGAAATGTCCTTCACCGCAGTCACTTCCGTATATTCCCTTTTAAACAAATCAGCGAAGGCCCCTTTGAGACCCTCGCGGTTTTTTTGTACTTTGAATGTTTTGCGTAAGTCTTGTACTTGAATAGCAGTCATATTGTACCTCACTAAGCTTAGAGTTGGTTCCCAGTACCCCATTATAATAGAAGAAGCGCAAAAGCACTACTTCATTCTTTACTTAGCCAGTCTTTCATTTAGCGAAATGGTGTCCTTCACAGCTTCTAAATGCCCTGAGCGAGCGACTTTAGTCCGCAAATATTTCTCGTTAAAAGAAGATACATCTCCCCATAACGCTACTCTTTTCACGGCATTCATCCCTGCAGCCTTGAGCGCATCCAATTTCTTCGGATTATTCGTAATCAGCGTCACTGGTTTGTGACGTAAAGTTTGCAGAACACTGATTGCCTCTTCGTAGTTTCTTGAATCATCAGCAAATCCCAACTCTAAATTAGCCTCAACTGTATCGTATCCTTCTTCTTGTAAAAGATACGCTAAAGATTTGCTGAACAGGCCAATGCCTCTTCCTTCATGATTCGCGAGATAAAATAATGCCCCAGAGCCATGCTCAACAATCATTTTCATGGATTGATGCAGCTGGAAGCCGCAATCGCAACGTTTACTGCCAAAAATATCGCCAGTATGGCAGATGCTATGCATCCGGATCAATGCATCCTCAGACCCTTCGAAATCGCCATATACCAACACACTGGATTGTTGTCCTTCTGCTAAGTTCATGGATGGCAAACGTGAAATTAAAGCTGCCGTTGCTTTACTGCTATCCTCTTGAAGAAGCTCTGCATCCGTTGTATTCAGCCAGTTGTACCATTTAAAAACAACGGTCTCGCCGTCTAAATTCACCGGTAACGTGATCGGTCCAACCAATATATTTGTGGAATTTGCTAAAGGAATTCGCGTGATTTTATTCTGTAAAATAGAAGTGATTTCTGGTTTAATCATAATTACACCTTCCTCATTGTTCATCAATGCTTAGATAGAGCTAAGCATAAGGATAAAATATTAGTTAAATTATAAGTAACTATTTGTAAGTAAGTTTATCATTGTAATATAACTTCGTCAAGTTATAATATATCTTTAAATATTTATAATTACTTTATGTAAGTTTATGATATAATGAATGTCGAGGTGATATTATGAATGATTTCAACATGTGTCCTCGCTTTGAAAAAGCGGTAGACTTGCTAAGTAAACGTTGGGTCGCGCTTATTGTTTTCGTGCTTATGCCAGGGCCACGCCGTTTTGGTGAAATTGAGAGCTGTCTGTCCAATCTCAGTGGCAAGGTGTTATCTGACCGATTGAAGGAAATGGAAATCGAAGGCATTATAGAGCGAACTGTATATCCCGAAATGCCAGTACGTATTGAGTACTCTCTGACTCCAAAAGGCACAGCGCTTGCTCCTATACTTGGTGAAATTGGAAACTGGTCTACCGAATGGATTGAGCTTGGTATTAAGAAATGATTCCCGCTACACAACACAAAGAGCCCTAATTGTCCCGATCATGAGACAAGAGGGCTCTTTTTGGATTAACATCCCCTTTATAAGTCTTTTCGCTCAAAGCGAAGTAGACCTATAACAAAAGCTAACAGGGTATATCCTATCGCATAAAAAATAAACATATTTGACGGAACCGTATTAGAATCCAGCAATCCATTCATGCTGCCGAACAATCCCATCATTCCACTCATTTCATTAGCGCTGAACAGGACGGCGGTCATTTTCCGCTGTAAACCATCCACTGGCATAAGCAGTGCCATCATTCCTGACAGATTATTTAATGTGTCAAGGACATCGGGTTCTAATCTCAGCGATCCTCCGATCTTATCAATCATCCCACCTAACCAGCCAGCTCCATATAACATTGTCATAAAGACACCATTCCCCACTGCTGAGAAGAATCCAGAACCCAGCATAGAAATCGTAATTAGCAAAGGCACTACAGAGGAGAATAACAAAAATGATTTCAATAGGACTACGGCATCTCTAGGAACGGTGGCATGGATCTCAGTAATCCATAAAATAGAAATATATAAAATCAGGGCATAACCGATCCCAAGCGTCACATATCCAAGCCAGCGACCTGTGTACCATTTCCACCGCGGCAGCGGTCTTGGCAGTAAAGCCTGCATAACCCCTTGTTCCGCTTCACCTGCAATAGCTGAGAAGGAACTGAAGATCGCCAAAAAGGCGAGTACAAACGCGCCAAAAAAGAATCCAAGTGATAATATAAAAGCACCATTTGTAAAATTAGCTAAGAGATGCTCGCCACTGCTAATATCTGTTCTGTTCGGTATTCCGCTTTGTCCGATCGTATTTGCCACAAACCAAAATCCTATAAGAAAGACAATGGTCATAAGCAATGTTAATACCATTACTCGTTTACGCAGCAATTCCTTCCAGGTCATTCCTATGATTATTCTCATTCGTGTTCACCTCTGTGACTTAGGCCGGATACAGCACTCATAAACCAGTCTTCCAGACGTTCTCGCTTCCGTGAGACTTCATATAAGGTCATGCCCTGTTCAATAATTAACGTGTTCAGCCAGCCTACTTGCTCCTCATTCTCCAGTTCCGCTTCCAGCCAAACTGTGCTACTCTCCAATGTAGCTGGGAATGAAGCTCCTTTTTCAGATTGAGCTCCAATATCCGCTGAAACTTTGATCTGAAGTTCAGTACTATCCTGTAACCAAGACAACAAAATAGGCGTAAAACCGCCCACTTTAAAATGCCAGCTTGTTCGCTTATTTAAGATCTCAGATACTTTCCCATGCCGCAGTATAACTCCGTTATTCAGCAGTGCCATACGGTCGCAGATGAGTTCAACATCCTCCAGTAGATGAGAGTTAAGAAATATTGTAACTCCCTTCTCTTTTAGCCTCTGCAAAATATTCCGAACTTCCTGTCGTCCAATCGGGTCTAGCGCCGATGAGGGCTCATCCAGAAAAACGATGGCCGGATTGTTTACAAGAGCGCAAGCAAGCCCTAATCTCTGCTGCATCCCTTTGGAATAATGTTTCACACGATCCCGTCCACGGTTTCCAATTCCAACTTCCGCTAGAAGCTCTGGAATTCTTTTGTCGGCTACAGATCGCTCTACACGGCACAGCTTGGCATGCAGTCTTACTACTTCTTCCCCCGTAAGCCATTCTTGATAGCGATATAATTCCGGTAAATATCCGATTTGGGACTTGGCTTCAAGTGAACCGATCTTATGACCAAATAGAGTAGCACTACCATTCGATGGACGAATGAGACCTACCAACATTTTGACAAAGGTACTTTTCCCCGCACCATTAGGGCCGAGGAAGCCAAAGGCTTCCCCTTTCCCAACAGTAATCGTTACATCACGACAACCACGTCCGTTATCATATTCTTTGGTCAAAGACTTCGCTTCTATTGCGGCAGCCGTCATTATTCAATCAACTCCCCTAGCTTCTCTAAGAATACAGCTTTATCTGTATACACGCTTCCTCCGTTGAAATCAAACAGTTGTCCGTTCTGTACCCAAACAGCCGAGTACACAATCCCTTGACTATATTCATTCTGATTCAGTAGAACCGTAGTATCTTTAATCTTTATTTGATCGGTATTCAGGCCTTTTACCAGTGGCAGAGGAATTTCACCCGATAAAATGCGGCTCTGCTTTAAGCTGGATTTCAGATAATCTGGCAGCAATGGAAAATCGATTATAGCTTCCAAAGCTTCATCAACCTTTATAGTTGGATCTACCGTAATTAAAGGAGTCTTCGTCTGTGTAAGATTAGCCCATTTATCATTATCTATCGAAAGATCATAATTCACGATCTCCGAAAGATCTAATTTAATTTCTTTCCCATCTATGGCTTCTGGAAGAAGCTGTTTTGCACCCAATCTTTTCATTGCTTTATTAACTGCTTCAATATTAAGCTTCAAGGTTATTTCTTGTGAATTGGTTATATATGCGCTCTTCACATTCTCGAGCAAAGTTCCGCTTGGAAGTGTAAAACCTAGAGTCTCTTCCACCTGATTTAGCGGAATAATCCCTTTATTTGAACCAAAGGAACTTGTAAACACACCAAATTTGTTCATAGCTTCATTCATGGATTGACTTTCATTTACCTGATAAAAAATATCCCGGATATCATTTTCATTCACAACTGTAACTTCTTCCATCCGAAATTGATTCAGCAGCGATGCCATAGCCGTATTTCCTACTGGAGTTCCAAGTATAACCGCAAAGATCGCGGCACCTGCCACTGCTACTCCCCATTTGCGCCGACGATTCATGCGAGGACGCTTGGATGGGCGATTAGCTGTTGGATTGTCATCCGTAGATTGAGGCTGGTCTATATGTGGATCTGTTTTGTCATCATCTTTCATAACATCCACAGACAACTGCTGACTCCACACAGACCATTTGGGACTTGCAGGCTCAGACGCTAACTTGTTTTGCAATTTGGCCCAGGCTTCATCTGTATGTTGTTTATTATGATCTTGATTTAGCGGTTGTTTAGTCATTAGTAATCCCTCCTAAATAATTTGGAGCTTCGCTTATCTCGTTTTATTATTCCGTCTGAGACAGTGATTTTGCTGCATTTTGTCTTAACCTCTGGGTCGCACGGTGCAGTAATGTCCCTACTACGGGAGGTCTTAGACCAAGCTCGCCTGCTATTTCCGCATAACTGTAACCAGAGTATCTAAGCAGAAGCGCTTGTCTATCCCTGTCAGGCAGCTCGTTCAACCATTCATGAACATCCTCCTGATCCAGCTTACTGATTAAGACTTCCTCTCCTGAAGGAGGTGATTCCCTCACTTCGTATAACTGTTCTTGTTTATTTTGCAGCCGCCGTTCCCTTGCTTTTTTGTCCAGATAATCATATCCAATACGAGTAAGGACTCTATGAAGCCAGGCACCCAGCGCTGCTGGATCATCTGGGGGGTTACGATACAATCTCAGAAAAACTTCTTGTGCCAAATCATCTGCTGCCGACTCATCACGAACCAAAGCGGTCAGCTTACGTCTGACAATAGGATAATGTTCATAGAATATTGCTTTAAAAATTTCAGATTCCGGAATTTCCATCTTGTAAATCCTCCTTATCAGCTGCAGCTATAAGTAAGACGACTATCAATGTATTTTTGTATCAAGATTACGTAAAAAAAGACAGCCCCTAAATTAATAAGGAAACTGTCTTCTAGTGTTTACCTAATTCGAATGTAACGATTAAGAATCTTTTTAGATAAAATACTCCGTTCCAGCCTAAGCTCCCAGAGCTGCTCTTTCCACTGAAACTGTTGCTCTGAATGTTCATTCTCCCGTAACTTCTCAAACAGGTTCATGATCATTATGTTAATGGCATCAAACCTTGACCAAAGTTCTATTACACTTTCTTCTTGTATCTGAGGACTTTCCGCTGCTGCACTAAGATTCTTTAAGCGCTCAATGATGTCAGCCTGCCACTGCCCATCTTTAATCGCCTTGGCGTAATTTAAAAGATCCAAATAATCATCGACTGACATGTGTACCGACTCCTTTGCTTACTTATACCAAGTATTATACTAGGCATTATCCATAAAGCAACCCTTTATCTCTGGACACAGCAAAAAAACAGGACTGGTATGAGAACCAGCCCTGTTTAATGATTTCAACATGATCAATTTAGTTATAAAAGCTTTTGAATATCATCTTTAATTTGCTCTGATTTTGGACCAAATACGATCTGAACAGCCCCTTGACCCAGTCTCATGACACCGGAAGCTCCGAGCTGTTTCAATGCGGAATCTTTAACGGCTTTTTCGTCATTAACAATCAGACGAAGGCGTGTGATACATGCATCGATATTGCGGATGTTCGATGGACCGCCGATGTTCTCAAGAATTTGAGCAGCTTTAGAAGACGATGAAGGCGTTCCATTACCTCCAGGTGGTGCTAACAGGCTTTCTTCATCATCATCTTCACGTCCAGGTGTTTTTAGCTTGAACAATGAGATAATAAAGCGGAATAGTACATAATACAAGACGAAGAATCCAAGACCCACAGGAATAAGTATCCATGCATTAGTAGACAGTTTCAGGTTTACAAGATAATCGATCAAACCTGCGGAGAAACCAAAACCAAGCTTAACATCTAAAATGTACATCAAGGCCATGGAGAATCCTGTTAATAAAGCATGAACTCCGTACAAGAGTGGTGCTACGAACATAAAGGAGAACTCAAGTGGTTCAGTGATCCCTGTTAAGAAAGAAGCAATGGCAGAACCGATGAAGATGGAAGCAACCATTTTACGTTTTTCCGGTTTAGCTGTATGAATAAATGCAAGTGCTGCCCCTGGAAGCGCAAACATCATAATTGGGAAGAATCCAGTCATAAACATCCCAGCAGTTTTATCTCCAGCGAAGAAGCGGTACAAGTCACCATGCACCAGTTCACCAGCTGCATTCGTAAAATCACCAATTTGGAACCAAGCAATCGTATTAAGCACGTGGTGAAGACCGAACGGAATCAGCAAGCGGTTAGCTGTACCGAAGATGAATGCTCCAACAGCCCCCAGTGACACAACCCAGTTCCCGAAGTCACTAATAACATCTTGTATCGGACTCCAGATCATACCCACAAATACAGCAAGAACCATCATAGAAGCTGCCGTAATGATTGGGACAAAACGTTTACCTGCAAAAAATCCGAGCCAATCAGGCATTTTTATATTGTGATATCTCTTGTATAAGAACGCTGCCCAAGCACCGGCAAAAATACCACCAAGCACACCCATGTTCAATACAACATCATCATTGATGAAAGAGAATTGAAGCGGTACGATAAGCAGAATCTTAGTCAGTACCATGTAAGAAATTACTGCTGACAAAGCTGCTACGGCGTCACCGGCAAATCCAATGGCAACCCCTACCGCGAAGATTAAGGCTAGGTTACCGAAGATCGCATTCGCTCCGGCGTTTAGAAATGGAGCAAAGTATTGATTCAGAAATCCACCAATGGTCGCTCCTAGCGGAATATCTTTTTCGTAGTTAAGCAAACCAAACCCTTGAAGAATAGCTGCCGCCGGCATGGTTGCAACAGGAAGCATTAACGACTTACCTAGTTTTTGTAGAAAAGCCAACATTTAAAATCATCCTTTCGGTTCAATAGTAGTAGTGCTCTATAAACCATTTACTTTGAAGCCACGGTAAGAATCAGATCCTGTCCTGCTGTAACCTGACCATAATGTCCGCTTACTTGAGGTGGATTCTCCTCTGTACTGGTCACGATTACAGGCGAAATTGTGTCACAACCTGCCGCGCGAATTACGTCCAGATCAAATTCGATTAGGGTTTGACCTGCTTTTACTTGATCTCCAGAGGTTATATGACTGACAAAACCGTTGCCCTTGAGGCTGACAGTATCGATTCCGATATGTAATAGCAATTGCATACCGGAGGAATGTTCCAGAATGACTGCATGACTCGATTTCACGATATGAGCAACCCTACCGTCAAAAGGCGCTTTCAAAATTCCTTCAGATGGTTTTATTGCAATTCCGTTACCCATATGACCGCCAGCAAAGGTTTCATCCGGAACCTGTGCTAGTGGAACTGACTCCCCGCTGATTGGTGCCATGATTTCGATGGTATGTTCAGTATGTTTCTCTTCTTTTTTTGATTTCCATTTGGAAAACATATGCTCCACTCCTCTTAAGATGTTAATTTGATTTCACTAAGGTCTGAAATAACCGGTGCAAATGCATGGCTAGAAAACATAGTTCTTCTTCCGGAATTTCGACCTCAAGCGATCTTTGCATTACTTTACCGAGCTTCTTAGCCAGCTTGTATTCCTCTTTGTATTCTTTCTTAATATGTTTCACAAAGGGATTATCTATTAGTGATCCTTTTAAAATACGTTCCAGCGAAAAACGCAAGTGGATCATTAATCGGATATGATTCATACTGCCGTGCTCAAAAGTTATCTTTCGTTCTTGCTGAATCATGTCTAGAAGCTCATTGACAATATTAGAGGCCTTGACTAACTGACCAACCGATACATTATTGACTGCTGAATACACATGATAAGTAAGAAATCCAATCTCATCTTCGGGGATTTGCACTTGAAATTCAGCATTGATTTTCTCCGATGCCTTGTAAGCGATCTCAAATTCCTTCGGAAATGACATTTTGGTTTCTTGCAAAAACGGATTAATAATATCCATCCCGTTGCGCAGACGGTAGATGGTGAACTGTATGTGGCTCGGGAGTGCCAGATAAATCTTGTCGTTTAACTTGTCAGGAAATTGACTTTGGATATCTGCAATTATCTCATCAGTTATTTTCATTACCTTAGGATCTATATCTTCCAGCAAAACTTGATATTGGCTCCAGGCTTCGCGATCTTCTAGACGAAACAACTTCTCAATCCGAGCATCATTTCCTTCGATCACACCAGAACCCTTCACTGCAAATCCAATACCTTTGCCAATGATGACATATTCCTTCCCGTTTTTGCTTCCCTGAACCATTACAACGTTATTCCCAATTACACGCTGTACTTGAAATTGCTCGATCTCTCGCGACAAGCTCATCACTCCTCTCCCTAATTATCGTCAAATTGGAACAAAAAAAGCCAAGAATTGTCTAATGGAAATAAAGACAATTCTTGGCTCATGCCCTTAACGGTAACACGCCACTAAAATATAAATGATCATTTATGAACATATCATAATTCATGAACTGCTAACTCGTCAATGGTAAATTTAGAAATGTCAAGCGGAGCTCCCATTATCCCAAACAGCGCCTTATAAAAATTCTTCCACGCGAGGAAGCTTATCTTTAAGCTGGCGGACGTTAGTTTCAAGCCTCAGAATAACCTCTTCCAATTCTTTTGGATCAATGCCTCGGGAAACAGGAACCTGGATAACCTCTGTTTTTGTTTCTGCCTTTAATTCCCGCATTTCCAGCTGCTGCTCTTGCCATTTATCCATCAGATCAGCTATCGTCGCATAGAAACGTTCGTAATCTTTGATTACGCTGTCCAGAAATGTATCTACTTCCTCCGCATCGTAGCCACGCAGCTTCATGCTGAATTCTTTTTCATGTATGGTTAGAGCGTCTAATGTGATGCCAAGTTGACTGAACAGCTTCCGCTGTTTGTCTAACCGGCGTTTCATATGTTCATCCATCTTTTGCTACCTCCAAGTATATACTGCAATCATCCGGCAGTAACCATTATAACAGGGTGAGAGCATCCTGAAAATATTACTATAGTTGCAGTTCTAATAGTTGTCCACAACAGCTTTATTCAAAATGCCTAAGCAGCGGTCAAGATCCGTCTTTACCTGCTTTTTATATAATTTTGCTTTTTCTTCTCCATCTGAGGTGAAATGGTAAAGTACGATTTCTTGAAAATCCACTTTAGGGTCATTGCCTTTCAGCTGCTTGGTACGATATAAAATCCCTTGCTGCACCAGCTCATGCAGGGCGCGATAGATTTCACTCTGTGGAGGGGAATAACCATGGGCTTTGAAATCCCGACGTAAATCCTCCAGCATTTGATATCCGTAACCGCGGTGTTGTTCTACCATTGTTATAAGATACACTTTGATAAACGCTCGTTGAGCAATCATAAACGCCATATAAACCCTCCTCATGTTGTAAATGTTGTTGGCTAATCTTTCCTTCTATTACTCTAGTATAAGCACTATTTTCCAACTTTCACAACCTGAAATTTGATAGAGGGTTCACTTATTACGTTGTTTATAGAGATTTGGTGGGATATAGGATGATTTATGTGGATGTGGGTAGGGAGAGCTTAGTTTTTTTGTGGTTTATTATTGTGAATTTTTCATATGATGAAATTATGGAATAAATGATTGTACATCGTTGATTTCGTAGAATGATCCTTGAAGAAGTAGGTCCACATGCTTCGGCACCCCCTCCCATTCTTTGTTTAATTTGATTCGTTTGGTTTGTTTGGTTTGTTTGGTTTGTTTGGTTTGATCAGTTTAGTTTGATCAGTTTAGTTTGATCAGTTGCTTGTTCGAGCTACTATCGGACCCAGTTGACTCTATTCGCTGCTTTTTCCCACTTTTGGTGTGCTATCGGACCTCATGGGCGCTATTGGCATAAAAAGTAACATATATACAGCTATTCTTGTGGAATAGCTGCACTGGTGTCCGATACTACTCTCAAATAGCAAAATATTTGCAAATAGCGTCTTTTGAGTCCGAAAGCTTCAGCGCGAACCAAACTCTATCTGGATCGGCAAGTTTCTGCGCGAAATAAACTCTATCTGAGGCCACATACTTCTGCATGATCCCCTTCCCACTCTTTGTTTAGTTTATTCAAGTTTGCTCGTTCGAGTTGCTATCGGACACAGTTGACTCCATTCGCTGCTTTTTCCCACTTTTGGTGTGCTATCGGACCCCATGGACGCTATTGGCATAAAAAGTAACTTATATACAGCTATTCTTGGGGAATAGCTGCACTGGAGTCCGAAACTACTCTCAAATAGCTAAATATTTGCAAATAGCATCTTTTGAGTCCGAAAGCTTCAGCGCGAACCAAACTCTATCTGGATCGGCAAGTTTCTGCGCAAACCAAACTCCATCTGGATCAATATACTTCAGCACGATACAAACTCCATCTGGACCCACATGCTTCTGCATGATCCTCCTCCCATTCTTTGTTTAGTTTGTTCAAGTTTGCTCGTTCGAGCTACTATCGGACCCAGTTGACCCTATTCGCTGCTTTTCCCCACTTTTGGTGTGCTATCGGACCCCATGGGCGCTATTGGCATAAAAAGTAACATATATAGAGCGATTCTTGAGGAATAGCTGCACTGGTGTCCGATACTACTCTCAAAAAGCTTAATATTTGCAAATAGCATCTTCTGGGTCCGAAAGTTTCTGCGTGATCCAAACTCTATTTAGATCGGCAAGTTTCTACGCAAAGCAAACTCTATCTGGATCCACATACTTCTGCACGATACAAACTCTATCTGAACCCGCATGCTTCTGCGCAAACCAAACTCTATCTGAGCCCACATACTTCTGCACGAAATAAACTCTATCTGAATCCACAGGCTTCAGCACGCTCCCCTCCCATTCTTTGTTTAGTTTGTTCAAGTTTGCTCGTTCGAGTTGCTATCGGACACAGTTGACTCTATTCGCTGCTTTTTCCCACTTTTGGTGTGCTATCGGACCCCATGGACGCATTGGCATAAAAAGTAACATAAATAGAGCGATTCTTGAGGAATAGCTGCACTGGAGTCCGATACTACTCTGAAAAAGCGAAAAATATGCAAATAGCGTCTTCTGGGTCCGCAAGCTTCAATAGAACATCAATTCGAACAGCAAAACGCAAAAAAGCGATCCTCCATGTATTGAAGAATCGCTTTTTAGGTAACTAATAAGTTCCACTTTGCCAAGTTCATTTTCTAAACGTCCTTCTCAGCTATAATCCCTGCGCCACTCCGCTTTCCAAGTAACCTCTCCTAAGCACTATTTCATAGCGTTTTTCTCCATAAATTCATCTTTCGTCAATCCAAACAAAAGTAAATCTAAATATTGTCCATTTGTATAAATAACTTTACGGCGCACGCCTTCTTGAACACAACCCACTTTTCTAAGCATAGCTGCTGAGGGTTCGTTACCTTCGAGCGCACATTCGTTAAACTTGTTTGAGTCTAAGCTCCAAAAAAGCATACTTCAACAGGATGTTGATAGCTCTTGTCCCATACCCCTTACCTCGATGGTCTCTATCCACTTGCACGCCTATACTGAACGTACAATTTTTTTCGTCTATGCTATTAAGATTTACTCCACCCACATATTCACCATTCAGATTTTCGATCGTAAACATCAGTCGCTGTGATGAGAATTCTGCAAATGTGAACAGATCTTAGTCTTATTTTCTCATCCTGCCAAAAATAATGACAGTAATCTATCTCTCTCATCTTATACCTCCGAGTCAATAATTTAGAGATTATGATAACACATCTACAGGATTATATTGGTATAGTATTTTTAAAATCAACTTTACGGTTAAAAAGCATAGTATTATATATTCATAAAATGCGAATCCCAAAATCATCTGAAATAGAGGTATATTCTATGCATGAATATCAATTGATTAGCGATTATAAACACATCGATAAATATAAGCTTAGCTTCAATTCTTTAGCCCAATCAATCTTTGGTATTGATTTTAAACCTTGGTATGATCAAGGGGGCTGGAATGACAAATATATTTGTTATTCCTTTATCGATGAAGATCACGTCATTGCGAATGCATCTATTAATAAAATGACTATTCTCATCAACAAAAAAGAATACAACGCCATCCAAATTGGGACGGTGATGACACATCCTGATTATCGTATGCAAGGCTTATCCCGAAAATTAATAGACCACATTATCGCTAAGTACGAACATGAATACGACTTCCTCTACTTATTTGCTAATGAGCGCGCTTTGGATTTTTATCCTAAATTCGGGTTTGAACGCATGCAAGAAAGCAGCTTTTCACTTAACGTTGCTCATCTTAGCAATCAGCCAACTACAACCTACTCTGTGCGGCCTTTATCTATAGGTAACCCTGTTGATTTTAGCATGATCAAAAATTTCGCGGTCAAAAGAACACCGGTATCCTCCGCGCTTAGCGTGATAAATAATGAACATCAGCTGCTGTTTTATTTTATTCTTCCTTTTCACGATTCCTTTTATTATATTGAAGAGGCTGACGTTATTGTGATCTTTAAACATGAGGATCATCAGCTTCATATTTTTGATATTATTAGTACAACAAGTTTTGATATCAACACAGTATTGAAAAGCATTATTTCTCCGGATACTGAAGTTATACATTTTTATTTCACACCAGATTATCCAATCGATCAAGTTAAGGCAGAATTAATTTCCCAGAGTGAAGATACCTTATTTATACGTCCGCTATTAAAAGAACTCCCTCAACATTTCATGTTTCCTATTACCTCTCATGCCTAGTTAACAAAAAAAAGGCTGCCATCTGGCAGCCTTTCTTAGTCGTGCATAGGAATATACATACTCTGTATCTCTTGTACTCCAGGGACAAATCCTAGATTTAAATAAACAGACTCCGCATCATTACCTTCCATGACATATAATCTTAGGATCGGATACTTATCTTTCAGGAGATTAAGTCCTCTTTTCAACATCCTTGTAGCAATCCCTTTTCCTCTGTAAGCAGGGATTACACCAATACTGTAAACTGCTGCGTAATCATCTTGTAAACCCAAAAGACAATTCGCAATTAGCTGTCCTGATTTCTTATCATACACAAGCGTTGACGCTGTCAGTAATTCTTCATTTGTGTAATTAGGTTCTTCACTTGGGATAAAATCTTCATAAGCGAATTTTTTTCTCCTTGTTGCCTCAAGACTTCCATCGAAGCTCGCAAAGTTACATTCGGCAATCTGCTCTTCAAGAATAAATCGTTTAGCGTCCATTCCATTATCTTCGATCTGAGGACTTTCAATCCTTAACTCTTTGTTCCATTCGACCTCAAAATAATCTGTAGGACGGTGCATCCAACGGCATCTGAACTCATCAGGCCAAAACCCCGCCCGCGCAAATAATTGAACCTGGTCTGGCAGAACCTCGAAGGTTTTTATAGGTTTTGTTCTATCTGACCAATAAATCAAAAGCTTTTTTAGTAGCTTCAGCACCACAAATGTATCATTATAAGGTGGAATAACAAATAAATGATATATCCGGTTAGGTGACATCCTTACCCCACCTATTTTAGACTCGCCTTTATAAATCCAAAAAGCGTTTCTTTGGGCAGAATTGAACCTTTCTTCTTTAAAAAAACCATTATATTGCATATTATAATAAATGGAACAATACAGTCCCCACTCTTCTGAGTCTGCCTTACGAATAGAATAATCATTATTTAAGTCATATGAAATCTCGTATTCAGACCATGCCATTAATTGCATTTACATTTCCTCCTCGCTAGTCCTATCACCTTCTGTATTCCATAGTATCACTTCTTAAAGTAAATGTTTGGTAATAAACTGTTATATTAATCTTTTGCCGATTTAAAGCAAATGCTTTTCTTTTATCTTAGAAACGGCTTTACCTGGTTTTTAACCTCTAACTTTTGATAAGCTTGACGGACCATCAGCATACGCGCGAGTGTGATTTGTTCGTATTCCCGGGCAACATTAGGTTTATCATTTGTACTAATATGCCTTTTCGTTAGCCATTCATCACCGCTACTTAACGGTCCTTGCGAGAACTGAATTCGAATATATGCAGCTTCCAGCAATCTTTCCCTGCCAGGAGAATGATATTGCTTAAGTTCCGCAATAGCTGTCTGCAAAACCTCCGCTGCATCTTCCACATGACCCATTGCTTTTAACATTTTAGCTTGCAAAATAACCCCTGGCACCCACACGCTCACATGCCTCGTGGAATTACACATAACAAGCGCTTTGTCCAGTTGGACATTTGCATCTTTAAGATGATTCCGTTCATAGAAAAGATCCGCCAAAAATACAAAACCATGTCCTTGTAACGTTTACTATAGATGCAAATCTCTCTGTGCCTTCCCTGTTTTGGTCCAATAGCTCAACGAACGTATCCACGTCCCCCTGATAAAATGCAACCGAAGCACGATACAGATCCAACCGCATTTGAATTACGGCTTGCTCTTTTTCCGGAATAATAAATTCCTCTTCCATGAAAAGTTCAACCTTTTGTAAGAAGCGTTTGGCATCATCTGATCGTCCAGCGACAGCCATCGAACCCGCTTGAAAATAAAACAAATCAGGGTGCACAATCTATTTTTGATCGGCAACTTATCTAATAAATCTAGCAATGAAGATTCATCGCCATCTTTGATAATTGAATTGAAAGGCCTATCCATACATGATGCAGAAAACGTATAATCCTCTGCCTCAAAAGCATGCTGGATAGCTTCCAAGACCAGCCCTTCCTGAAAAAGAGCGGAAGGCAAGAATCAAACCCGCTACCCATCCATCTGTTTTTTGCTCGAACAAAAATAACTCTTCTTGTGTAAGATGCTCGCTCAAGGATTGAGATTGCAGCTCATCTTTTTCGTCAAATGTAAACCTCAGATCATCGTTACTTAATTCTAGAAGTTCCTGTTGTGCTCTTAGGCGGGATAAGGCGAGTGGCGGGAGGGTTCTACTCAATATTACAAGCTTCACATTAGCCGGAAGATGTCCGATGAAAAAGCCCATACTTTCATGAATCGATTGATTCGTAATCGCATGATAATCATCCATTATAAGTGTAATAGAGCCTGGAAGAGAATGCAGATCGTTTAATAAAAGAGGAATCGCAGTTTCTACTGAACCGTCACGAACAGACTGGATAAACAAATCCAAGCGATTTAAAAAGGGGCGAAAGATTCTCTCAATTGCAGCATGCAAATTTAACCAGAACCGTACAAGATGGTTATCTGCAAGCTATGCAACCTCATCGGAATGAGTACGAGCCCATTCGGCCGCAAGTGTCGTTTTTCCAAACCCAGCTGAGGCGGCAATAAGCGTCACTTTGGCACGATTTTCATCCATGAGTTTAGACATTAATCTTATGCGCTGAACATAATAAGGAGCCTGTTTTAACCATCTATTAAGTAGTAACATAACATTCTAGCTTTCTGACATCCAATCTCAAAAAAAAGACCGCCAATGGGCAGCCTTTTTTCTAATATATTCTTGAGCATAACCAAAAAGCTGAACCCACTGCGATAATGCCTGCCATAGATACAAACAGGACATACCCTTTCTTTGTTCTAGTAACGGTGTGTTTATCATAAAACTCTGGTTTTCGAACGATTCCAAACCATAGATCAGCAATTAAATTCACGACTACTAAAGAAAAATTCTTTAATTTACTCATGTCATCTCTCCTTCTACATGTTTGGATTCATCTCTAACCTTTCAAGCTCTGAGCAAAACCTGACCTCCATGACGGGTATGATGGACTCCATCCGTAATCCATTCGAGCTTTTGTATTGGACGCTCCCCGTTCCCAGCCTTCTCTGCCCATATGCAAAGGAGGTCTAGGAGCTCCCAAGATTTCAGAAAAAACAGGCACCCAATCTATTCCTCGCGCAGGTTCATTGTCCACAATATTAACTGGACCAGAAGGCCAGTTCAGAGCAAGCGCCGCCGCGTTAGCTGCATCCTCCACGTGAAGGAATGACGTAACCGCTTCTGTTGCAGTCAGTCTCCCTTGTCGAATTTCTTCTGTCATTAATCCCGCAGTATCATACCAAGTCCCTTGGCCGTACAACATTCCGTACCGCAAAATCACATGATTAGGAATTTCTGCAACTGCCTTTTCAAGTGAGCGGATACCCTCAATGGTTCTCATCCGGGATTCAGAAGCATTAGTATCTAATGGAGTATTCTCCGTGGCAGGTCCCTCACCAGCTTCATAAGCCCAAGAGATACTTTGAGCAATAATCTGTTTAACCCCGTTTGTCAGTGAAGCATCGACAATATTTCGTGTTCCTTCTATTCTTATCCTTGAATTATCTGCAAAATTCCGCTGACTTAATGAAGTCAGCTGATGAATTACCACTTCAGGTTGGGCTGCTTGAATAGCCGCAAATATAGACTCACGCTCATACACATCCGCGATTACCGCTTGTGCCCCTAAGCTCTCAAGGATTGTTTTGTTTTCTTCTTTATGGGTCAGACCGATAACCTCATGCCCCGCTTGTAGTAACTTAGGAAGCAATGACCGTCCAATCACACCTGCAGCACCTGCAACAAAGATTCTCATCTATTCCCTCCTTTTCGCTGTGCTGTATCTTATGGCATAGCTAGAGACAAAGCATAATTTGAATGATTATCCATATGATACCACATATGCAAAAAAGACTACACCTCACAGACTATTGCTAAGAGGTGCAGTCTTTGATTTGTTTCATTTTATAAAGTGTTTCATCCAAAAATAGCAGCTTGTCTTTTATAAAGATCTTCCAATACTAAGCAAGCCATTGCTTCAACAACCGGCACGATTCTCGGACAGATACATGGATCATGTCTGCCCTCCGTTTTAATCTCAACTTCTTCACCATTCGTGTTTATGGTCTGTTGAGTAACAGAAATCGAGGATGTAGGCTTTACACTTATTCGAAAAATAATCTCTTCTCCTGTGCTGATTCCGCCTATAATCCCGCCGGAATGGTTACTAAGAAATCCATCCTTATTCATCGCGTCATTATGTTCACTTCCAAGCATAGAGGCCGCTTCGAATCCAGCTCCAAACTCTATTCCTTTTACAGCACCAATAGATAACATCGCTTTAGCTAACTCTGCATCCAATTTATCAAATACGGGTTCTCCAAGACCCGGAATAACCCCTCTAATCCGACACTCCACGATACCTCCGCAGCTGTCTCCAATCGAAGCTAAGTGTTCAATTTTTTTAATCATTTCAGCTCCAGCCTTAGCATCACAGGCGCGGACTGCATTTTGTTCAATAACATCTTCATCAAAGGTTTGACACTTAATCCCTCCGACCTCTTGCGTGTAGGCTAGTACCTCAACCCCTCTTCTTTCGAGCAGTTTCCGAGCGATCGCTCCGCCAGCTACTCTTGCCGCTGTTTCCCTGCCAGATGCCCGCCCACTGCCTCTATGATCGCGAATTCCATATTTCTGCAAAAAAGTATAATCCGCATGGCCGGGTCTAAATGAATGCTGAATATCGTTATAGGCCTCCGGTTTCATATCTTTGTTGTACAGAACTACAAAGAGTGGAGTTCCGGTTGTTTTCCCTTCGAATATTCCTGATTGTATTTGCACCACATCATATTCCTTACGCGGTGAAGTTACAGAGGACTGGCCTGGTTTCCTTCTATCCATCTGTTTTTGAATATATGCTTCATCAATTTCAACATTAGGTGTAACTCCATCCACTATGACCCCAACCGCTGCACCATGTGACTCTCCAAAGGTAGTAATCTTAAATACTTCTCCAAATGTGTTACCTGCCATAATATTCAAACCTCCATTGCCGACTCTTTTATTATTTATATATCCAAATTATAATAAGATTGTTGCAATTAATGAAATCACATTTTCAACAGACTGTCATAGAGGTGATCTATATCAAATTCTTTAACCTTGAATGGTATCGTATTTTTTTATATACGGCTCGTTACAAAAATCTAACAAAGGCTGCAAATGAATTGCATATTACACAGCCATCCGTAAGTTATGCCATTAAACAAATGGAGGATTCTTTAGGCCTCAAATTATTTCATCGTTTATCTAAAGGTGTAGAGCTAACCGAGGAAGGACGGGCGTTATTGGAATATGTTGAGCCCTCTTTAGTCATGCTGGATTCTGCACAAAAGCATCTTCATAATCTAAAGCAATTAAACGAGGGAGAAGTTCGGATTGGAGCAAGTGATTCCCTTATAAAAAATCTTTTGCTGCCGCAATTGAACGCATTCCACAAACAATATCCCGGCATACGAATTCGGCTATCACACGGAAAAACGCATGAGATCACCAAACGTTTGAAAGAAGGCGAAATAGACTGTGCGCTCGTCCATATGCCTATTGACGATCCACAATTAAGTATTCAGACGCTTGCCACCCTTGAGGATTGTTTTGTAGTGGGACGAGCCTTTCAGGAACTGGCAAACCGTTCGCTTACGGCAAAAGAACTTGCAGAGTTACCTTTTATTTTATTATCCCCAGAAAGCAGCACCAGACTGTTTGTTGATCATTGGTTTGCTGGTAAGGGGTTGTCCGTTAAACCAGATATAGAGCTGGGCAGCATCGATTTACTCTCTGAATTTGCAAGACTTGGTTACGGGGTAGCCTTTATTAGCCGTTCTTTTGTAATTGAGGAGATTCAAAAAGGAGAACTTTTCGAGTTGCAATTAGATGATCCCCCTCCACCCCGGAATATAGGCTTCGCAATCCATCGCGATATGAGGTTATCCGTGGCAGCTGATTCTTTCATCCGCATGCTTCGTATCCTTGATTAAGATCGTGCAAGGTAACAGCATATAAGGACACTGCGTAACGGGGCATGTGATTACCAACCATAAGGTCGCTGCGGAACGGGGCATGTGATTACCAACCATAAAGACGCTGCGGAACGGGGGGATTTCGTAGCTGCAAACCGGGGGCTTATGCTCAGTAGGATAAGGACACAGAGTCCGGGTGCGCTTACGTAGCAATACAAGGACACAGTGGAACGATGCACGTACGTAATAGTAAAAGGACTCTAGGGAACGGTGCATGTACGTCAGCGGAACGATAACCCTCCAACAAAGGTTACAGTGATCGGGTACGCATAGATAGCAGTACAAAGACAGCACGTGCGTTGCAGCATAAGGACTCTAGGGAACGGTGCATGTACGTCAGCAGAACGATGCCCCACCTGCAAAGGACACCGTGATCGGGCGCATACGTAGCAGTACAAAGACAGCACGTGCGTTGCAGCATAAGGACACTCCGAAACGATGCAGGAACGTAGTAGCAAAGGACACAGCGGACCTTAAACGCAATTTTATCCGATATTTGGAGCCCTATCGGACCCCATTGCAGCTATTGGCAAAAAAACAGGAAATAAGAGCCTCATTCTATAGAATAGCGTCCATGGAGTCCGAAATCCTGCTGCAAAGAGCAAAAATTAGCCAATAGCGTCATCTGGGTCCGTACCCCTCAGAAGAGGATGAGCAAAGGGGGATTCCGGGAGGCGCGATGGACTAAAAATACAAAAGGAGCGATTCTCCATTAAATCGGAGAATCGCTCCTTGTAACCTTTTACCGCTTTTAAAGCAGGTTATTATAATGTTATATTTTATCGCGGTTGTAGACTTCAGCCGTCCGATCCGCTCTGTTAGCCATCGAATTTCCTAGTCTAGTGTCTTCGTTATAGACGCCTTCGTAACGCTGAGTATTCAGCGAACGGTTACCGCGGAACACATCATGTGCTTGATAGCCGCGTCCATTATCATCGACTAGTACAAGGATTTTGCCGCTTTCCACATAACCTTCGTACTCTTTAGCCTCATCCTCAGGAATACCGAGTCCGATCAAGCCGCCGACTAATCCACCTGCGCCTGCACCAACTGCTGCACCTGTAAGGGTTGCAACTATAGGCCCTGCCGCCAGAATCGGTCCAATCCCCGGAATCGCCAAAGCTCCGATCCCTGCTAATAGTCCGGCAACGCCGCCAACTACACCACCTGTAGCAGCGCCTGTTGCTACTCCTTCTGGAGCTTTTGTGCCTGTATCCTCTGAGATGTTTCTAAGCTCATCACGATCACGTGTGATTACTGATATTTCATCATTATTAAATCCTTGATTGTGAAGTCCTTCAATTGCTCTGGTTGCTTCTTGTTCTGTGTCGAAAATACCTACGATTTTTTTAGTCACTTGAAGCCCTCCTTAGTAATTGTCTTCGCTAGTAATTACCCTTTAAACGGGAGACCAAACATCTAAGGAAAAATTTCAAGAGCATATGTAACCATAAATTATTTTACAGGGCGTGTACGATTAGTCGGAATAGCCTGTAATGGGTCATCTGGCCAATAGTGCTTCGGGTACCGTCCCTTCAGATCTTTTTTGACCTCAAAATAGGTCCCCCGCCAAAAACTTGCTAGATCAGAGGTTACCTGCACAGGTCGTCTAGCTGGTGACAAAAGATGCAGCAATACTGGCAATTTTCCCCCTCCAATTCGAGGTGTGTCCAGCTGTCCAAACATCTCTTGCAATCTTACTGCCAATACCGGGGCAGCAGGATTAGTATAATCTACAGGCACACGCGAGCCACTAGGAACAGATATATGTGTAGGTGCCTCCTTTTCCAGCATCTGCCGCTGATTCCAGTCTAACATCCCCTCAAGCGCTCGCGCTAACGGTACACGCTGAAGGTCGCGGAGGTTCCTCATACCTTGCAGATATGGCAAAAGCCATTCATCCAACGTAGCAATTAAAGCAACATCTGATACATCCGGCCAATCTGAACGTAAGGTATGCATAAACATCAAACGTTCGCGAAGCTGTATGGTTCCCTTCTCCCACGGTAGGATTTCAATGCCATCTGTAGCGATGACACTTAATAGTACATTTTCCATTTCTTCCGCGGAGGGTCTTTCATGTGAAGTTTCTTTTAAGACCAACGCGCCGAGCATTGTGCGACGACGTTTCTTCACACTTCCACTTTCTTTATCCCAATACACATCCGCTTCCTCGGTGATGCGGTCTGCATGATAGGAAAGCAGTTGTCCTTCTTCTATCTCAGCTGCCAGCATAATTGCGCCCTGTGTAGCGCGATCATCGATCGAAGCAGCTACGATATAAGATGACCGGGCCAGCGGTTGCCCTTCCCGCATGGCCGCCCCCCGACCGGAGGAGAGCAGAAACGCGCCATCGCCGCGTTTCTGCCCGATCCGGTCGGGATAGGCGAACGACAGAAGCAGCCCGCAGCGGCTGATGTCGTTCACGTTCTCGCCCGGCGCGGCTTGCAGCTGCGCCAGGAAATGGCGGCTCTCGCGCTGCACAGCGCGCAGAGCCGCCGGGTCCGCTCCGCCGCTATCAGCGGAGCGCTCGAACCGGAGCAGCGCCTCAACGCGGAGCGTGAGGTCGCAATCTAGGGCCGCGGGACCCTTGAAAAGGTCCCGCTCTTGCAGCAGCGCCGCCAGCCGGCAGGCGAGCGGTGCTGTGCCAAGCTCTGCCGCGCGCAGCAGCATATGCGCGGCTCGCGGGTGCGCGCCAAGCGCGGCCATGCTGTGGCCGTGCGGCGTAATAGCGCCGCCGGCGTCCAGCGCGCCGAGCTGGCGCAGCAGCGCGGTGCCCTGCGCAAAAGGCGCAGCGGGCGGCGCGTCAAGCCAAGATAGCGCGGCAGTATCGCGCACGCCCCACAGCGCCAGCTCCAAAGCGAGCTGCGCAAGGTCCGTCTGCATAATCTCCGGCACATTGTCATCCGGAAGTCGATTATGCTCCTCCTGACTCCACAGCCTGTAGCACACGCCAGGGGCTGTTCGTCCGGCACGTCCCCGCCGTTGATCCGCGGAGGCTTTCGATACCGGGACTGTCGTTAGACTTGGCATTCCTGTGCGTGGTGAGAATACCTGTGTACGGCGCTGCCCTGTGTCAATTACCGTTCGCACGCCTTCAATCGTTAGACTTGTCTCAGCGATAGAAGTCGCAAGCACTACTTTTCGTTCACCTTGAACAGATGCAGCCACAGCTGCATCTTGGATATTTTGTGGCAGCTGGCCATATAGAGGGCGAATTACCGTCTTCTCTGCCAAGCTTCCATTTTCCAACTCACTTTGAGTTCTGCGTATTTCTCTTTCCCCCGGTAAAAAGACGAGAATATCTCCGGGTTGTTCAGCAAGCGCACGTCTCACAGCAGCTGCAGCAGTTTTTTCCAGTGGAAAATTCCCAGTAGTTGGCACATAGATTGTTTCTACAGGATAGGTTCTGCCCGGACAATTTACTACAGGCGCATCCCCTAGTAAAGCAGACACCCGCTCACTGTCCAAGGTAGCTGACATGATAAGAATCCTTAGATCCTCCCGCAGCACAGCCTGTGCTTCCAGTGTAAGGGCAAGTCCCAAATCCGCATGAAGACTGCGCTCATGGAACTCATCAAAAATAACTAAACCCACATCACCCAAAGAAGGATCGCTTTGCAGCATTCTCGTTAATACTCCTTCAGTGACTACAACAATCCGCGTATTTTTGCCTACTTTAGTGTCATTCCGCATCCGATAACCTACCGTCTGTCCAACACTTTCACCAAGGCAGGATGCCATGTAAGTGGCGGCAGATCTAGCAGCAAGCCTTCTAGGCTCTAACATTAAAATGCTTTTACCCGCCATCCAGGGCTCGTCCAAAAACGCCGGAGGCGTTCCAGTTGTTTTGCCTGCACCCGGTTCAGCGATAAGTACAGCTGCCTGCGCAGTGTTAAGTATGTTTTTCAGGTCAGGAAGCACCTGTATAATCGGAAGCTGTTTCATTCTATCTCTCCATCGTCTATAATCATATGTTATAATTTTCCTTGAAGTTATCTTAGATCATTTTCATCATGTGTGAAAAAACCTTAAAGATCAAGACTTACCATTCATACCCTCTATAATATTAATAAGGAGACTTACTATGATATTCGTAACAAAAGCTACAATTTCAGATCTACCCATGCTCACCAAAATAGACAGCAAGATCATTGGCAATGAAAGCCGCAAATCGAAGATTGAAAAATATATCAATCATGAGCAGTGTTACGTAGCATCACATAATGGAACGTTTGTAGGATTTGCTTGCTACGATACCACCTTTTTCGAATGCTGTTTTATTCAGCTGGTCATTGTGGATCCTGAGTTCAGACGCCTAGGCATAGCCAAAACACTCCTTAGCTACATCGAGGAACAATGCCCCACCCCCAAGCTTTTCACCTCCACCAATAAATCCAATACGATCATGCAGCAACTATGTCTTTCTCAAGGGTTTGTTAAAAGCGGAGTCATTGAGAATTTAGATGAAGGCGATCCGGAATGGGTATATTTTAAACAAATTAGATGAGTATACATGTTTAGTTACACATAACAAGTAAAAAGGCAGCTCTTCTGTCTAAAACGACTAAGAGATGCCTTTTTATTTTACACTATTTATTCTGATGTCCAAATGAATGTAGGCATTTAGGCAGTAACTTAAGCAGCGTTATTCCTCTTCCTTTATCATCTGTTCGTGTATTTGAGCACTGTATTGCATAAAAGCAGGGTTACTATCCAAGCCGCGTTCACGTAATAACTCCTGTAGACGCAGTCTTTTCATAGACAGTTTTGACCGCAAAGCCTTGCCCTCACTGGTTTCTGCACTTCCGCTATTATGACAAGCCGCTAGCAATCCTTCCAACGTAACACATTCAGCTCGCAGAGAGATTTCCTCAGGCACCAGTCCGGAGTTCTTCATGATTTTAAAAGACATCCGCAATTCTTCCGGCACACCCGATAAATCCTCGAGCTCCAGCGGCTTGCCATGCCCAGGTAAATCTCGAAATTCCCCGTTACGCATAGACTCCTGAATCCGCTGCTCAGCTAACCAAGACATCATCCCCATATACGCAGCCTCCTTCACCAATACCACACTATTAACTACCCTGCCTAAGCAAAAGTAGATTTTACGGAATTGCGTTAATTTTAGCATAAGAGACTTAGGATTTGCATCAAGGTGCCGGAATGCTTTCTCAGATCTTTCCTATGCTGTTAACTATAGGGATGGCGAGCTATTTACTCAAATGCCCCTTACCCCTCCTCGCACAATTGAGCAGCTTGGAGGCTGTAACTATCGTACACAATGTATATTCTAAGTCCATAACCGCAATGTCAGCATACAATTGCCATCGTGAAATGTTTGGACCCAGGAGCTCTTGCTCGTATACTACATCCTTTATTACACATTCATTACCTCTTCGTCGCCATTGATCGTTCGAACCCAGCAGCTCTTGCTCGTATACTACATCCTTTGCATCTTCATTACATCTTCATTACATCTTCGGCGCCATAGATCGTTCGGACCCAGCAGCCCTTATTTCACTAATTTAGTCCATTTCGCTGTACTATCGGACTCAGTTGCACCTATTCGCTCAAATACGCCCTACTTTTGTTCAAAATCGCGGCATTAAGCGCTATGCGGTCCGATACTTCTAATAAACACACCAAAAACTCCAAATAGCTGCAATACAGTCCGATACATTAGCGAATCCACGCCTCCGCAAATCGTTCGGGCTCAGTAGCTCTTGCTCGTATACTACATCCTTTGCATCTTCATTACATCTTGGTCGCCATAGATAGTTCGGACCCAGCAGCCCTTATTTCACAAATTCAGGCTTATTCTCTCTGCTATCGGACTCAGTTGCACCTATTCGCTCAAATACGCCCTACTTTTGTTCAAAATCGCGGCAATAAGTGCTATGCGGTCCGATACTTCTAATAAACACACCAAAAACACCAAATAGCTGCAATACAGTCCGATCCATTAGCGAATCCAGGTCTCCGCAAACCGATCGAACCCAGTAGCTCTTGCTCATATACTACATCCTTTGTACCTTCATTACCTCTTCGTCGCCATAGATCATTCGGACCCAGCAGCCCTTATTTCGCTAATTTAGTCCTTTTCGCTCTGCTATCGGACTCAGTTGCACCTATTCGCTCAAATACGCCGTACTTTTATTCAAAATCGCGGCAATAAGTGCTATGCGGTCCGATACTTCTAATAAACACACCAAAAACTCCAAATAGCTGCAATACAGTCCGCAACGCCGATGCATCCTCGCTACCATGTAACGTGCGGACTCAGATGACCTTATTTCACAAATTCAGGCTTATTCTCTCTGCTATCGGACTCAGTTGCACCTATTCGCTCAAATACGCCCTACTTTTGTTCAAAATCACGGCATTAAGCGCTATGCGGTCCGATACTTCTAATAAACACACCAAAAACTCCAAATAGCTGCAATACAGTCCGATACATTAGCGAATCCACGCCTCCGCAAATCGTTCGGGCTCAGTAGCTCTTGCTCGTATACTACATCCTTTGCATCTTCATTACATCTTGGTCGCCATAGATAGTTCGGACCCAGCAGCCCTTATTTCACAAATTCAGGCTTATTCCCTCTGCTATCGGACACAGTTGCACCTATTCGCTCAAACACGCCCTACTTTTGTTCAAAATCGCAGCAATAAGTGCTATGCAGTCCGATACTTCTAATAAACACAGCAAAAACGCCAAATAGCTGCAATACAGTCCGCAACGCCGATGCATCCTCGCCACCGTAGATGCTACTGTTTACTTCCGCCATTCATCACGCACTTATCCCTGTCTTCACTCACTTTTCATCGTCATGCACACTTATCTCCTACATCACTCACTTTCTCCCGTCTTGCACACTTATCACCTTCATCACTCCCCTATCTTCGCCAACACTAACTCCGCGCCGTACGCAAATCAAGCTCGTGGATTTGCTTATGACCTTATTTCTCCCGCTATTTTATTACCCTCTATACCCTATAAGTTACGCTTCAGCCACACAGCCGGATCGTGCAATTCACACACGCGATTGCTATACTCTTTCTAATGAGCCTCAACTCAATAAAAAAAGGACTACCGCAGTAGTCCAAAGGAGAAATATAAATGTTAGCTAACATCCAAAAAAAAGATCAACATTATGTCGCTCGTTTCGAACGCCAGTTAAAGCATTCCGCAACTGAGATTTGGTCCTATTTGACCGAAAATGAGAAGCTTGCCTTATGGTTCTCTGAATTAAAAATCGAGGACCTGCGTGAAGGCGGACTTATAAAGTTTGATATGCAGAACGGAACGTTTGTGGATATGGAAATTACCGCGCTGCAGCATCAATCTATTTTTGAGTTTACTTGGGCTGAGGATCTTGTTCGTTTTGAGTTATACCCTAATTCAGAAGGCTGTTTACTCGTCTTGAACGAAACACTACAAACGCTTACCCCGCATACCCCACGTGATCTCGCTGGCTGGCATGTTTGTCTAGAAGTGATCCAGCATCTTTTGGAAGGCACGACGCTGAAGTCACGGAAAGACGAATGGAATAAATGGTACGAGCAATACCGGGGAGCGATCTCGAAATTAGGATAACAAGGACTCCGCGCCGTCAATTACGATTTGCGCACCTGTAATATGGATAGATTCATCCGAAGCCAGAAAAGCAACGAGATCAGCGACATTATCCGGCTTGCCCGGTCCATCTGCCAAGGGTTGCGCTCCATCAGGAAATTCAATCGGAATGACGATTGCTTCTACATCCTCGCTCATTTCAGTGGTTTCATCTATATTCGTAGCAATAGCCCCAGGGCAGATCACATTCACACGAATCTTAAACTTAGCAAGCTCGAGAGCTGCCATTTTGGCAAAAGCCACCTGTCCAGCTTTGGTAGTGCTATAAGTAGACCACCCAAAGCTGGCAAATCTAGTGTTCCCATTAATGGAACTAGTAATAATAATACTGCCCTTCCCTCTATCTTTCAGATGAGGAATAGTATATTTTAGAGTCAAAAAAGTCCCCGTCAAGTTCACCGACATCGTACGCTCCCAGTCGCTCAAGCTTAGTTCTTCTATCGGGCCCACAGCGCCATTAATTCCCGCGTTAGCGAATACTACATCCACGCCTCCGAATTGTTCCAGCGTACAACGTACGGCTTCCTCCATCTTTTTCTCATCCGAAGTATCTACCTCTATGGCCAGCGCACAATCTTTTCGAAGCTTATTAAGCTTTTCTGCCAAGGAAGAGGTTCTTTCAAGATTTAAATCGAACAATGCTACATTTGCACCTTCCCGCGCCAGCTTAATAGCGGTAGCACGGCCAATTCCCGAGCCCGCTCCGGTTATAATCGCTGTTTTTCCAATAAATCTTTGTTTCTTAGATATGTTTGGGCTCATATGTAATCTCTCCTCTAATGTCTGTAAGATAAGTACTATGGATCAAGATTACCCAAATAAACCTGTAATGGAATCATCTCGTTCATAAATCTTCAGAATTTAGGCACGCCGCACAAAAAAATCTCCCCATTCAATAAGATGAGCGGAGAGTTTGTTTCGAATATTTTGATTTTTTTGATTTTTTTGATTGTTTCGATGTTCGATGTTCGATGTTTCGATTATTTCAATTCAGTTATCCAGCTTGCGTACGTCCACTTTTACAGTTAGTGTGCCTGCTCCACCGCGATATACCCCTTTTACAGGTACTATATCTTTATAATCCCGTCCATGACCCAGCTTGATATAACGCCAGTTCACTTCAACATTATTCGTCGGATCAAAACCAAGCCAGCCCGTACCCGGAATATGGGTCTCCACCCAAGCATGTGAAGCCTGCTCGAAATTAGCATTGCTGCTCTGTAGATCACCGACAAAATGATATCCACTAACATATCTTGAAGGCAGACCTACACTGCGGCAGACAGCGATCATAAGATGAGCATAATCCTGACAGACACCCCGCTTAAGCTTCAGGGCTTTTTTTACCGTTGTATTTACGCTTGTTGCCTCAGGATCATAGGTGAACTGTTCATAAATCGTCGAAGATAACTTCAGAATCCATTCATACATATCCTCAGCTTCACTAAAAGGGTACTGAGAGGCGAACTCCACTAATTCAGGAGTCACCTCGGTATAACGTGTCGGCAAAATAAACTCAATATAACGGTTCTGAAACTTTTCATCATTTAATAGTTTAACTTGCTCTTCAAGGCTGGTTCGCGGAAGATCGGTACCCTGGGCTTTATCCAGCGTTACTACAGTAGCTTTCGTATGGATTACCATTTCCGTATGTGGCTTATTAACCGAATAGGCATGCACCCGATTACCGAAGAAATCCTCATACGTTAATAGATTAGCTGCCGGAGATACTTCAACCTCATGGTGATAACAGGATTGCCGATAGTTGGTGCGTGGGGTAAGCCTGATTTCATTGACACTGTCCGTAACCGGTTCTGGATAACTGTATGTGGTGGTGTGATTGATTTGAATCTTCATACAGATACTCCTTCTCGCCGAAAAAAGGCGCCCTCCATCGTTTTGCCCAATCTCTGGCAAGATATTACGAGTGATTGCAGCACATCTTCCACCAGTTCACCGGACATTTCCTCTTTCTCCATATAATCCAGCTCTGCTTTCAGCTTTCCTGCTTGACGGATGACCTTCTCATGACCTGAGCCTTTTTCTGAGGAATCTAATTCAAGTCTAGCTAAATGCTCTTCCAGCTGGTGAAAAGAAAAGCGGATCGAACGTGGAAATTTGGGATTTGCGATCAAAAAATCTAAAATGCTCTCCGGTGACATAGCATCTGCATAATAACGGCGAAACGCCTGATAACCACTTACCGATTTCAGCACAGCCTGTAACTGAATATAAATTGCATGAAGCTCTTTAAAACGGCAAGAGGCAATAACTGCCTGCAAAATACGCGTCGTATTCTCTGCCCGTTCCAGAAAACGGCCGCTCTCTATAAAATGCCATTCATTTCCCCTAAGCATTACGGATTGTTCTGCTCCTAGAAACATAGCCGCACGTTCCTTCACCTGCTGGTAGAAATGATGTGGGCCACTCATAATATCAGCGACTGACCGCTCCCCAAGCCATAGATTAAAGCTGTTGACGATATCCCATAGCTCACTTGGAAGATGCTGACGCAGTGTGCGAAGATTATTTCTAGCATGATGTACGCAAGAGAATAATGAATTCGAATTGCCCAAATCGAGTGTAATAAAGGATAACACGTCCTGTTCAGAAAAGGTTTCGAACTGCTGCAAATATTCACTTCGAACTCCTAATGCATCGATAAGCCTCGACCATTTATGTCCTTCTTCCTGAAAATCCTCTTCCTGCTGGATATGATAATGTACATTGATTAGCCGCGCATGATTCTCTGCCCTTTCAATATATCGGCCGATCCAGAATAAAGCCTCTGCATTTCGATTCAGCATCTTTAGCCACTCCTTTATCCTCCAAATTGATGCTGCATATTTTTGATTCACAATCAAGGCTTACAAGATAATAGATCAAGCCATAACCCAAGTATCCTTTACGCCACCGCCTTGCGAGGAATTCACAACCAGTGAACCTTCTTTCATAGCCACTCGTGTTAATCCACCAGGTATGACATGCGGCTTCCGGTCTGCGCCCATTAATACAAAAGCCCGAAGATCGATATGCCGGGGTGCCATAGTGCCTCCCGACAATACTGGCGCTCTGGACAAGGACATAATTGGCTGTGCCACATACCGGTCCGGATCGGCAATAATTTTCATTCGGAACTCGGCTAATTCTTCTTTGGTCGCCTCACTTCCGATCAACATCCCATATCCTCCGGATAATGAGGTTTCTTTAACAACCATTTCGGATAGGTTCTCAAGAACATACAGGCGTTCATCGGGTCTGGACAACAAATACGTCGGCACATTACCAAGGATCGGCTCTTCATTCAGATAATAACGAATCATATCCGGTACATAGACATACATCGCTTTATCATCTGCAACACCGGTTCCCGGCGCATTAGCAATCGCTATGTTGCCTGCCCTATACGCATTCATAAGTCCTGCCACACCCAGTAAAGAATCAGGTTGAAAAGCTAGCGGATCAATGTAATCATCATCCAACCGACGATACAGCACATCCACGCGACGCAGTCCGTTCATTTCTTTCAGATATATTTTGTGATCCTTTGTTACCAAATCTCGTCCTTCGACCAAATGTATACCCATCTGCTGTGCCAAAAAAGCATGTTCATAATATGCAGAATTGTATTCTCCAGGCGTTAGGAGTGCTATAACCGGATCTGACCTTCTTGAAGGAGATAGACTACGAAGCACAGATAAGAAGCGATTTAAGCTATGATCTACATCTCGGATGGAGCTGGCAAAGGACAATTCAGGAAACAATTGATTCATAAGAGTTCTGCCTTTAAAAAGATAGGAAAAGCCGGAGGGTGTTCGCAGGTTGTCTTCAAGTACATAATAATGCCCATCGTGGTGGCGGATCAGATCGATTCCTGAGGTGGTGATATAAGCTCCACCGGGCACTCGCAGACCTGACATTTCTGGCCGGAAGTAACAGTTGGAAATAATCATACGCCTAGGGACGATGCCATCTTTAACAATGTATTGCTCATGGTAAATGTCATGAATGAATAAATTCAAAGCTGTGATACGCTGAATAATTCCAGCTTCTAGCCTCTCCCACTCATTCTTAGGGATAATACGTGGAATCATATCGAAGGGGATCGTTCGCTCCATAGGATGATCCTGAGCCGGGTTATAAAGCGTAAAGGTAATTCCTTCTTCCATCATCCTACGCTGCATTAAATTTTGCTTCCCTTGCAGCTCTTCGGAGCTCATTCCGGAAAACATGCGATTCACATGTCTGTAGTGCGGCCGGACATTCCTCTTATCAGCATACATTTCATCGAAAAAATGCTGTAATGGATACGGAGACAGACCTGGCAGAGGATCTAATTTGGACATGAGCCCGACTCCTTTCGATAGATGTAATCTTTATTAACAACTTATACTTTCATTTCAGAAAACACCCATGAAAATATTGGTTTATATTCTCATAATACGTAAATCCACTCGTTCATGTCAACATATATAACAGAGAAATGTGATTCCGGAGATATTTGTATTTTTTGGAATCGCTTCCTTTCTCTCTTATATAGGTTGCCGGAGATGAAATGTAGATTCATCATTGAATTGTATGCAGGAAGTGTGACAAGCATTACTGTTATGAATTTTTCATATAATGTATTTTTTATATAGTTGCCTGAGGATGTGGATTCATTGAGTATGGTATAATTTGTTGCGATGGGAGAGTGACCTATGGAGCACAAATATACTATGTCAATTGAGCAGGAAGAGACTAGGCGGAATCACATTTATCTGTTATTTGGCCTGTCTGAAGCGGGATCAATGAAGGTAGCCCTTAGTCATCTGGGTTGTCGTCATTTAATACGAGTACTTTCATTTAATGAGACGTTCTCTGCTGGACCGTTGCGTGGATTACATAATAATGAAGGCTATCATACCCGTGAGTTATGGTTTCAGGAACGATTTCCGGATCAGGGTTATCATTTAAATCCCCAGCATAAACTGGCAGCCATGATTCAGACCTTAAAAGAAATTCCCGAGGACAAAAAAATCACTATCTGGTGCGGAGATAACTCCCATGATCAGACAGGTTTACGATTTGCACTTTCTATTCTTAGTGAGAGGACGCAACCTATTCATGTTATTGATTCAGTCAAGGCTTATAGGGAGATTGCCGCTTCATTTGAAATCGGCTTATATCCCAGAGCACTTAGTCAGCTCCCAAATGAAGTTCTGCAAAAAATTATAAAAATTACCGAAAACACATCCCCTATCACCTCCGCTCAAAGAAAACAGTATGAACTAGAATGGCAAAAAATCAGCAACACCGAGGATATGCTTAGAGTTTGGGCTGATGGCCAGCTTATGAATGTTCCCGAGAGTTACTATGACGAAGAAATTCTTTCTTTAATTCTGCAATTTCAACAGTATGAGGATCGAGATGGCTACGTAAATGCAGGTCTAGTTGTAGGCACAATTATAGGGCAATGGAATTTGTATATCAGTACCTCATTCATAGAATATCGCTTCTGGAGGCTAATTAGTGAGGGAAAGCTGTTCTTTAAAGGGATCCCTTACGCGATGCATTTATACTTTCTAAAAGTCGCTTAGCAGTTGCTACAAAATGACGGACAAACCCTTTATAAAAAAGAAAAGGAATGCCCTCCTAACTAAATATAGCTTCGAGGGCATTCCTTGTAAATATGACTTCTTTATGTTTATATTGTGCTGTTGACTACACTTGCTCTTCCGATTCTTCTGACTCTTCTTCCTCGGCAATTAATCCGGCAAAAAGAGCATGTACGAACTGCTGCGAATCAAATGGCTGCAAGTCTTCCATTTTTTCTCCAAGACCTACAAACTTCACCGGCAAATTCATTTCCTGACGAATCGCTACAACGATTCCGCCTTTAGCCGTACCGTCCAGCTTCGTCAAGACCAAGCCAGTGACGCCACTCTTTTCACCAAATAACTTGGCTTGTGTAAGTGCATTTTGACCCGTCGTAGCATCTAGCACCATCAGTACCTCATGTGGAGCACTTGGGATTTCTCTTTGAATGACGCGGAAGATTTTGTTGAGCTCTTCCATCAGATTGCTTTTATTCTGCAGTCTGCCAGCAGTATCGCAGATTAAGATATCCACGTTGCGTTGCTTTGCCGCTTGGACCGCATCGTACATTACAGCCGCCGGGTCAGAGCCTGCTTGTTGTTTAATGACATCTACGCCTGCGCGTTGGCCCCAAACCTCAAGCTGCTCAATCGCTCCGGCACGGAACGTATCCCCTGCAGCCAAAAGAACTTTTTTACCTTCTTGTTTGTAACGATGAGCCAGCTTGCCGATGGTAGTCGTCTTGCCCACGCCATTGACCCCAACGAACAAAATAACCGTAATTCCATTCGGATTTTCCTTCAGGCTGTTATCATCATCTCCACGCAGTAGCTCCATAAGCTTACGGGACAAAATCGGCTTCAGCTCGGCAGCATCTTCAATCCGATTTTGCTTCACTTCGGCACGCAAATCCTCGACAAGGGTCATAACAGTGTTTACACCCACGTCTGCACCAATCAAAATCTCTTCCAGCTCTTCGTAGAACTCTTCATCTATCTTTTTGCGGCGGATGATAAGGTCGGAGACCTTCTCTACAAAACCTTTACGGGTTTTCTCTAATCCGTCGCGGAATTGTTTCGTTACACTTTCCGTTTTGCCGGAAATGCTTTCTTTTAATTTTCTAAAAAAGCTCATTTGGTTCCTCCTAAAAGTTTCTCTTCTTTGATGAATTTAAGCAATCTCAGCTTCTTCATCCTCTAAACGTACTGAAACGAGCTTGGAGACACCGCCCTCTTCCATCGTTACTCCGTATAACACGTCCGCCTCTTCCATCGTTCCTTTGCGGTGCGTAACGACGATGAACTGAGTTTGTTCAGAGAACTCGCGTAAATACTGTGCAAAACGAACAACGTTCGCTTCATCGAGCGCAGCCTCGACCTCATCCAATACGCAGAACGGAACTGGCTTCACTTGCAAAATAGCGAACAATAACGCCATCGCAGTTAGAGCGCGTTCACCGCCGGATAAAAGCTGCAGATTTTGCAATTTTTTACCCGGTGGTTGGGCTACGATATCTATACCTGTTTCCAGCATATGTTCCGGATCCAGAAGCATGAGATCCGCTCGCCCGCCGCCGAACAGCTTTGAGAACACGGTCCCGAACTGTTTGCGGATCGCATCAAAGGTCTGTTTGAAACGTTTGGACATTTCATCTTCCATCTCGCGGATTACTTGATACAAGGTAGTCTTAGCTTCGACTAGATCATCTTTTTGTCCACTGAGGAACGTATACCGTTCATGGACCCGCTGATATTCTTCGATCGCCCCTAAGTTAACCTCTCCTAGCGCAGAAATACTGCGCTTCAAACGCTGTACATCGGCTTGTGCGGCAGGTACATCTTCAGGCACTGGATATCTCTGTTTTGCTAATTCATAACTTAACTCGTAGTCATCACTCAGCTTGCGGAGAATATTATCCAGCTCCACATCGAGTCGACCGACAGAAACTTCAGTGGCACGCAGCTTGTCCTCAACTACTTTAAGGGCCTGACGTTGATCTTTAGTCTTGCCTTCCTCAAGTTCCAGCTTGCGGGTTAACGCTGTACGCTCAGCACGTGCAAAATCCAAAGTTCCAGTCGTCTCTTCCTTCTTCAAGCGGTAACTGTTCAAATCTTCCTTCTGCTTCACAGCTTCCAAAGCATTGTTAGCCAGATCCTGTTCAATCGTATGTAACAGATTTCGATTCTGGCGCAGCTCCTTGTCCTGAGAACCCACATCTTGTCTTAGGCGACGTAACTGCTCCTCCAGGGAGAATATCTCCTGATCAAGCTTGCCTTCCGAGACTTTCATACTGGTCAACTTGCCTTGCAGCTCTTCCTTAGCTGATTCATTCGCTTTACGCGCTGATTCAGCGTTACGGATACCTTCATGGGCTTCCTTTTCTTCCTTTTCAAGGCGTTCAAGCTCAGCAGTGGCTTGTTTCCGCGTTTCTTCAAGCGCATGTACTTCACTCTCAAAGCCACTGCGTTCCGCACCTGTGCTCTCCACTTGCTCCTGCACATGCCGAAGCTCATGCTCGAGCTGCTTCAAATCACCGGAGACTCTTTGCTCTTCCAGTCTTTTCTCATCGCCATCACGGCGCAGATCCTCCAGCTTCACGCTAGCGTTCTCCTGCTCCTCACGAAGTCTGGCAATGCCTTGCTTCAGCTTCACTATTTGACGTTCGCTTTCTTCAATCTCACTGCTTAATTGATCCAGCTGACGTTTACGGCTAAGCAAGCTATTATTCTTCTTATGCTGGCTACCCCCGGTCATCGAACCGCCGGCATTAACTACATCGCCTTCCAGGGTAACTACCCGATAACGATATTGGCATCTAGCGGCGATACGGTTCGCTTGCTCCAAGCTCTCCGCAATAACCACATTGCCGAGCAAACTGCCAATAATGCTAGTATATTTATCATCGTAACCAACGAGTTCGGAACCAATTCCAACAAATCCGTCAGCATCACCCACCATACCACGGTCACTGCCAGAAATCTGGCGCGGCCGGATAACATCTAGCGGAAGAAAGGTAGCTCGTCCCAGCTGACGTTGCTTTAGAAATGATATCGCTTGGCGGGACACAGTTTCATTATCCATGACCACATGCTGAAGTGAAGCACCTAGAGCAGTCTCAATCGCCATTTCCAGCTTCTCCGGAACAGAGATCAGCTCCGCAACCGCACCATGCACACCGTTGAGCTGCCCTTTGCGCGCACCCTTGAGCACTTCTTTAACCCCAAGCATGAAGCCGTCGAAATCATCCTGCATCTCTTTCATGGTCTCATGACGAGAGACTTGCGCTTCCCGCTTCTGTTCCCATTTCCGAAGACCGGATTGTGTTTCTTCGATCAGCTTCTGACGTTTACTGAGCTGCTCACTTTCAGTGATATAAGCCCCGCGAAGATTGCTAAGCTCCTTCCCCAGCTGGGCAATCTTGTCCTTCAGCCCTTTCTGGTTGGCAGACAACTCTTCATGCCGGGCTGTCCATTTGCCGCTTTCTTCTTCACTGCGGCTCATACGACGTTCCAGATTCTCCTTTTGCTGATCCGCGTAACGAATTTCGTTACGTGCATTCGCCATAAGGTTCATTAGCTCCAAAAGAGCACTTTTGAGCTTTTCTTCCTGGCTCTGGCTAATCCCGTCTGCCACACCTTCAAGCCTTGTCTCTTCATCTTCGATCTGTTTCCGAAGATCCACAAGCTTAAGCCGCGATTGCTCAAGCTTAAGCTCCAGATCCACGACTTCACGCTGACGATCTGCAGAACGCTCGCCAACCGAACCTAACGTGAGCATTAACTGCTCACGATTACTTTCCAGATTACGTTTGCGTTCCCTCAGCACTTCACCGTAACCTTCGCTCTTCTCAAATGCTTCGCTATAACGCAGCAATTGCTCTTGCTGCTTCTCGATCTGTGCTTCGATTGTGCGCAGTTCAGAGCGCCCGCTCTCCAGCTTGGCATCATGAGCCGAAACCACAGTAGACAGCTCCAGCTGCTCGTCCTTCAACGTTTCAAGCTTAGCGTTACCTTCCTGCCAAGCGGTATGAATGCCTTCAATCTGGTGTACGTATACTGAAATTTCCTGATGTTTTAATTGTTCGCGAAGTTCCTTAAAGCGGATAGCTTTCTCGGACTGATCCTTAAGTGGCCCAATCTGATCCTCAAGCTCACTGATCAAATCATGAATACGAAGCAGGTTCTGCTCGGTATCATCCAGCTTTCGACTTGCGTCTTTCTTGCGCGATTTATATTTTACAATACCTGATGCTTCTTCAAAGATGCCTCGCCGATCTTCGGAACGAGTACTTAGAATCTCTTCAATCCTACCCTGCCCGATAATCGAATAGGCTTCACGTCCGATACCAGTATCCATAAACAGCTCTGTGATATCCTTCAGACGGCAGGATTGCTTATTAATTAAATATTCACTATCTCCACTGCGGTGGACTCTCCGAGTCACTGTAACTTCGCTGAAATCCAGCGGAAGTGTGTGATCTTCATTATCAAGCGTAAGTGATACTTCGCCATAATTCACGGCTTTACGCGCATCACTTCCAGCAAAAATGATATCCTCCATCTTGCCGCCACGCAGTGATTTAGCACTCTGTTCGCCGAGTACCCAGCGTATGCCGTCAGAAATATTGCTTTTGCCGCTTCCGTTCGGGCCAACTACAGCCGTTATACCGCGCACAAACTCCATTTCTGTTTTGTCGGCAAATGATTTAAAACCAGCTAATTCTATCCGTTTCAAAAACATACTTGCCAATCACCTCTGACCCATTATACCATAGCGTTTGTACCCTAAAAAACCATTAAGATGTACCTTATCCTTTGTAACGCGGAACATATAAGTTCTTATATTGTCGAAAAAGAGCAGCAACGGTCTGAGCTCCGCCTAAACGCCGGTATTCAGACCTTTGCTGCTCTCCTCCGCTTGTCCCCTTGATGCAAAACTCAGGCACCGTCCTCTTTCAGATGCAAAAGTGCTGCTGCTGCAGCCTGCTGCTCTGCTTCCTTCTTGGACCGGCCGCTTCCTTTACCAAGTGAACGGTTAGCCATATACACCTCTGAGACGAATTCACGCTCATGTGCAGGTCCCCGTTCTTCTATAATTCGATATTCCAATGTACCCATATTGTGCTGCTGAATTAGCTCTTGCAGTTCCGTCTTATAATCGGTCATCTGCATTTGCAATTTCCCATCCGTCTCCACGAGAGGAAATACGTGATTATCAAGAAAACTCCGCACTGTTTCCAGTCCTTGGTCGAGATAAAGCGCTCCCACGAAGGATTCGAATACATCAGCCAGCAGGGCCGGGCGAGTACGTCCGCCCGTAAGTTCTTCCCCTTTGCCCAATAGTACATAACGGCCAAAACCTAAACTCTCCGCAAACTTGACCAGTGAAGGCTCGCATACAATAGCGGCCCGCAGCTTGGTCAACTCTCCCTCAGGTCGGTCTGGCAATAGATTGTACAAATATTCAGAAACCGTTAACTCCAGAACTGCATCCCCAAGAAATTCGAGACGCTCATTGTCCTGATGCTGATTGAAACGGTGTTCATTCACATAGGATGCATGGGTAAAGGCCTGCTTCAGAAGCACAGAATCGTGAAATTGGATTTGAAGTTGCTGTTGTAACTGCTTCAGTTCTCCTTTCACCGCACTGTCCCCTTACTAATTATATTTTTTTAGAATAACTGTTGCGTTATGTCCCCCGAAGCCGAACGAATTCGACATTACAATATCAAGATCAGCTTTACGTGGCACATTTGGTACATAATCCAGATCACATTCCGGGTCTTGGTTGTCCAAATTAATCGTTGGCGCAATCATCCCTTTTTGCAAAGAAAGGCCACAGATAATAGCTTCTACTCCACCAGCAGCACCCAGAAGGTGACCTGTCATGGATTTCGTCGAACTAATTGCCACTTTATAGGCATGGTCACCCAATGCTTTTTTAACAGCAGCAGTTTCTGATCTATCTCCTACAGGCGTTGAAGTACCATGAGCATTGATGTAATCAATATCTTCAGGAGAGATACCAGCATCCCGGATTGCCATCTTCATGCAGCGAGCTGCACCATCTGGATCAGGCTCAGTCATATGATGAGCATCTGCGCTTAGACCATAACCGATAACCTCAGCATAGATCTTCGCTCCACGTTTCTCAGCATGTTCGAGTGATTCCAGAATAAGAATCCCGGCACCTTCACCCATAACAAAACCATCGCGATCCACATCAAACGGACGACTTGCCTTCTCAGGCTCATCATTGCGAGTGGACATTGCTCTCATAGCACAAAAACCAGCCATACCTGTTGGACGAATGGTCGCTTCGGAACCACCGCAGATCATTGCATCTGCGTCTCCACGTTGAATCAAGCGGAAGGATTCCCCAATGGAGTGACTTCCTGTAGCACAAGCAGTTACTGTCGTCGTATTAGGACCCTTTGCACCAAGGTTAATGGACAACTGCCCAGAACCCATGTTAGCGATCATCATCGGAATGAAGAACGGACTAACCCGCTTCGGTCCTTTTTCAAGCAACAAGTTATGATTGTCTTCCCAAGTGCCAAGACCGCCAATACCTGATCCTACAGATACACCTATTCTTTCGGCATCAATATCTTCACCGATCTTAAGTCCGCTATCTCGTAATGCGTCCTCACCGGCAGCCACTGCAAATTGTACAAAACGGTCCATTTTGCGGGCTTCCTTACGACCAAAAAGTGCCTCTGGATCGAAATCTTTAACAGAGGATGCTATTTGCGTAGTATACTCACTGACATCAAAGGTCTCAACCTGTGATACACCGGATTTGCCGCTCATAAGATTATCCCAGAACGTCTCCAAATCTTTGCCCAATGATGTAACTACGCCCATCCCGGTAACAACCACTCTATGACTCAAACACAATCACCCCATCTATAGGTTGTATACATTATATTCAGAACTTATATACTTTCTGTTGCTACTATATGAACAGCGATAACCGCATCATTAACCATCCTGCGGTTCTGTTATATCCCTTATATAGTTGCTCAAGGCAACCTTTGATTCATCTTTAATGCTCTATAAATGAGGAGAAGTCCCGCCCTAGCAGGAACGGGACTCTCAATCATATGACTCTAGGTATGAGATTGTATGTACTTCACAACTTCACCCACGGTCGTAATCGTCTCTGCATCTTCATCAGAGATTTCCATATCGAATTCATCTTCCAATTCCATAACCAATTCTACTACATCAAGAGAATCAGCACCTAAATCATCTTTGAAAGACGCTTCTAATGTTACCTCAGCTTCATCGGCACCTAAGCGGTCGATGACAATGCGTTTTACACGCTCTAATACATCGGACATCCGGTTCACCTCCTCTTTTGGTATTATACGAGATATGAGTTCAAAATACCATAGAGCGTCAAAAACGCTTTCTTTATCCCTCACATTTCAGCATTAAAACAGTGTAATTTCTCCTTGACGGAGAGTTACATATACATCCCGCCATCCACGTGTAGTGTCTGGCCGGTCATATACGCAGCGCCTTCAGAGGCCAGGAAGACTACAGCCATAGCAATCTCTTCAGGGCGCCCCAGCCGAGCAAGTGGAATGCCCTTCTCAAGCTCACTGCGCACTTCCTCAGAGAGCTCACGCGTCATATCTGTATCAATGAAGCCCGGAGCGATACAGTTCACCGTGATCCCCCGTGAGGAAAGCTCACGAGCCGATGCCTTCGTTAAACCGATGACACCTGCCTTAGCTGCGGAGTAATTAGCTTGTCCAGGATTTCCTGTTACACCTACTACGGAAGAAATATTGATAATGCGCCCGTAGCGTTGCTTCATCATAGGGCGTGTAGCTGCCTTTAGGCAGTTAAACACCCCTTTTAGATTCGTTTCGATCACTTGATCGAACTCTTCTTCTTTCATGCGCATAATCAGGTTGTCTCTGGTAATGCCGGCATTATTGACAACAATGTCAATACGTCCCCAGGTATTCAGAACCTCTTTGACAAGGTTCTCGGCCTGTTCACTATTGCCGACATCGCCACGAAGGGCAATACCCTCCGAGCCAAGCTCGACAATCCGAGCCACGGTTTCTTGTGCGGCTGCTTCACTGCCCGCATAGTTCACGGCCACCTTCACGCCATGTTCCGCGAGAGCAAGTGCAATACTGCGGCCAATGCCGCGAGAGCCACCAGTTACAAGGGCCGTTTGACCCCGCAATGCTGAGAACATCATTTATTCCCCTTTCGATCATATTGCTATTGATAAACAATGTTTGAACGTATCTTACAAGACAGCTTGCACACTTTCAAGCGTGTTAATGTTGATTACTTTGACCGTTTTGTCTATTTTGCGGATCAGACCTGCCAGAACACTGCCAGAACCAATTTCCACAAAAGTATCCACACCATCAGCAATCAGCCATTCAATACTGTCTTGCCAGAGCACAGGGGAGTACACCTGGCGGACAAGCAGTTCACGGATTTCTTCAGGATCCGTTACAGGTGCTGCGGTAACATTGACAATAACAGGTACAGCCGGAGCATTAAAGGTAACACTCTTCAGCTCGTCTGCCAAGCGGTCTGCCGCAGCCTTCATCATCGAAGAGTGAAAAGGTCCACTTACTTCCAGCGGAATAGCCCGCTTTCCGCCTGCTTCCTTAACACGCTGCACAACACCGTTAACCCCGGCCTGTGAACCAGAAACAACAATCTGTCCCGGGCAGTTCACATTCGCCAGTTCTACCACGCCGCTCTCCTCGGATACGCTCCGGCATAATTCTGCCAGAGCATCCCGCTCCGCACCAAGCACTGCAGCCATAGCTCCCTGTCCACCTGGAACAGCTTCCTCCATAAAACGACCGCGTAAACGCACGAGTCTTACAGCATCTTCATAGGACAATACGCCTGCCGCAACCAGTGCGCTGTATTCTCCTAGGCTATGACCAGCTACATAATCCGGCTTCATCCCTTGATCACGTAATGCTTCCAGATAAGCCACGCTTGCTGTTAGCAGAGCCGGTTGCGTATTTACGGTCTGTTTCAAATCACTGTCAGGTCCTTCAAAAATCAGCTGGCTCAGTGGAAATCCGAGCACCTCATCACCTTTTTCGAATACCGCGCGGCTGTGCGGAAGAGCTTCATATACATCTCTACCCATTCCAACTGCCTGTGCACCCTGACCGGGAAAGACAAATGCGATTTTACTCATAAGTAAGAACTCCTTCCTCTATTACCAGATCAATACGGACGCGCCCCAAGTCAAGCCACCGCCGAATCCAACCATCAGAACCGTGTCGCCTTCCTTCATGCGTCCTTCTTCCGCCGCTTCAACTAGAGCTAGAGGAATAGAAGCTGCTGATGTATTAGCATATTTATCAACATTGATTACACATTTCTCCGGTGGCAGGTCAAGCCGCTGCATAGCGGATTGAATGATACGAATATTCGCTTGATGCGGTACGAACAAATCAATATCTTCTTTACCTAATCCGGCTTTAGTAAGCACACGTTCTGTAGCTGAGCCCATAACACGAACGGCAAACTTAAACACTTCACGGCCATTCATATAGATGAAATGTTTCTTGTCTTCAACCGTCTGCTGAGATGCAGGCAAGCGCGAGCCCCCAGCTTCCAGCTTAAGCAAGTTTCCTCCAGAACCTTCAGCACCCAGATCGAAGGATTGGAAACCGCGTCCCTCTGGAACTTCACCGATGATTACTGCTCCTGCACCATCGCCAAACAGTACACAGGTGTTACGATCCGTATAATCAGTGATGCGGGATAAAGTGTCCGCACCAATTATGAGTGCATTATTGTACATTCCGTTCTGAATAAAGCCAACTGCAGTAGCTAGGCTGTATACAAAACCAGAGCAGGCTGCTGACAAGTCAAAGGCCGCAGCACCTTTAGCTCCAAGTTTATCCTGCAAAATGCAGGCTGTGGAAGGAAAGGAGCTATCAGGGGTTACCGTTGCGATAATAATAAGATCCAGATCTTCGGCTTTCATGCCTGCAGAATCCAAAGCTTTAAGTGCAGCTTCATAGGCTAAATCAGAAGTTGCCTCATGTGGTGCAGCGATATGTCTTTCACGGATCCCTGTCCGACTGACGATCCATTCATCGTTAGTCTCCACTATTTTTTCCAGATCACTGTTTGTTAAAATTTTCTCAGGTACATATTTACCCGTACCGATAATCCCAACCGGCCGCAATTGTTTCATTTCGTCACTCACTTCCCGCTAATTTCCTTGGATATACTTGGCACAAGATCGGCTTGCAGAGCAATCCGCGCTTGTCTTACTGCATTTTTAACCGCATTTCCGTCTGAAGATCCATGCCCCTTAACTACCAATCCGCTAAGACCAAGCAACGGTGCACCGCCATGCTCTTTGTAATCCATCTTGCCCTTCAGGGCTCTAAGCTCCGGCATCAGCATAGCCGCTCCAAGCTTAGTCTTCAGAGAACGGCTGAATTGCTCCTTCAGTAAAGAGAACAATGCACCCGCTGTACCCTCAAGCGACTTCAACAGGATATTACCAGCAAATCCATCGCAGACAAGCACATCGCAGTTTCCTGTCAGTACGTCGCGTGCCTCAACATTACCGATAAAATGAATGCCCGGCAAGTTCTCCAGCAGTGGATAGGCTTCTTTGGTCAGTTCGTTGCCTTTCCCAGGCTCCGTCCCTACATTTAGAAGTCCAACCCGCGGCTTAGCAATGCCATGCACTTTATTCCGATAAATGCTGCCCATCAGCGCATATTGCACCAGATGTTCAGGCTTTGCATCCATGTTAGCGCCAAGATCAAGCGCAAGCACGCCAACATCATCCAGCGTCGGAATCATAGGTGCCAGCGCCGGACGTTCAATCCCCTGCATACGGCCTACTACAAGTAACCCTGTAGTCATAAGCGCCCCCGTGTTACCTGACGAAATCATAGCATCTGCTTCGCCCTCACGCACCATACGTCCAGCTACAACCATGGATGAATCTTTTTTGCGGCGAACCGCCTTAACCGGCTCTTCATCAGAACCAATAACATCTCCTGCATGCCGCACACTCAGGTTGGACGGCTTGTCCTTCAGCAGTGGCTCTAGTCTGGCTTCGTCACCTACGAGCACAATCTGCGTATCTTTCCATTCCGCGGCCGCGGACAACGCCCCCTCGACATTACATTCAGGAGCGTTGTCCCCGCCCATGGCATCAATGGCGATCAGCACTACGGTTACCCCCTTCACTATACTCTTCATTAGCGGAACGATACACTATAAAGTGGCCTTGAAATACCAATTCTTCTCCGACATAGGTGAATACGTCCACCTCTGCTTTGCCGCCTCTGCCTGCAAGTGACCGCACTTGAGCTTTAGCAATGCACTTCTCACCAAGCAGAACCATACGAACAAATCGTATGTCGGCTGAAGCAGTCAAGGCAATTTCATCGTTAATCACAGCAACCGCAAGCGAGTTGGCTTGAGCAAACACGTAGTGGCCACGGGCGATCCCATTTCTGGAAAAGACATGATCCTCACGAATTTCAAAGATCGAAATCCCGCTTTTATCGAGCTGTAAATCGACAATATCTCCGATCACTTCATCCGCAGGCAAAGAGCGCACCTGATCATAGGAATGCTCTGCCATTTGTTTCATTCTTTCACGCAGTTCTGGTATTCCCAGCTCCATCCGGTCTAACCGAATCGTCTGAATGCTCACCTTCAGCTGACGAGTCAACTCCCGATCAGTTACAAAAGGATTGCCTGCAATTATATGTAGCAGCTGTTGCTGACGTTCTTTCTTGGACATCCGCTCGATAGCGGCTCACCTCCTGGCACATGCCAAGCATAAACGCCTTCGGCGCCCTAATAAGGACGGTAAGCGTTTAAGCGAGAAATATAAGACATAAAGTATAGGTGCATAACTTATACTTCCTTATATTTTAAAGAAAGCATCCGGCCGCTTGAATGGCCGCTGTTATATTAGGTCAAACAATCATAAATATTTTTTAGAACCAGGTACTAATATGTAGTATAAAGCATGCCGCACCAAAAATAAAGCATTGACTTCTGAGCGGAACATAAAGTATAGGTGCAAACCTTATCTTTATTAAATTTGGACAAAAAAATAGTACCTCACCGAAGTGAAGCACTACTTATTTTTGAAACTATTGTTTGATGATTTCTCTTGCTTTGTAAGTTCCGCAAACTTTGCATACGTGGTGAGCTAGTTTCAACTCTCCGCATTGTTCACATTTCACCATGCCCGGCACAACCAACTTAAAGTGGGTGCGACGTTTGTCACGGCGTGTTTTAGACGTTCTACGTTGTGGTACTGCCATGTGTTCCACCTCCTCGTGATATTTCTGTCAGCCTGCTCCTCAGAGCAGGATGTGTTTTGTTGTAATGTTTCATTTGAAAAAGTCTTTCAACCCAGCGAGTCGAGGATCGATCACTGTGTTGTCGCAACTGCAGGTGCCTTCGTTCAAGTTCTGTCCGCATTTCTGACAAAGACCAAGACAGTCTGCCTTGCACAATACCGAATCCGGTAAGTGCAGTACGAAATTTTCTTCCACATACGGGATAAGATCCACAACCTCATCCTTGACGTAAATGAGATCCTCATCTTCGTCATCATCTGGAAGAACTGGCTGCTTAAGCCACTTGAAAGTCTCAGCAAAAGGAATGTTCAAATCACTTTTGACCTCCGTGAGACAACGTGAACATAACATGTCCACATCTCCACTCAGTTTCCCCACCACGTTCACACAATCGGTTCCCGCGGGCAGCGCTTTAAGGTCTACTGAGAGCGGAGCAACAGTTAGAATATCCTTGCGCCCTTTGACTACCTCGCTGACATCCACAACATCGTGAATATGTAACGGTTCGTCGGCATTCGCTAATTTGCGAAAGTGAATCTGCATACTTATCACTCCCAAACAAACAAAATTTATTATACCTAGTATTCTATACCTTTGTCAACCATTTTCCCTTTATATTGTTTCAGAAAATGCGGTGAATTATGATATAACTATTAGTGTAAATCAAAAGATCAGCTTGTGCTAACAGTATCTCTAGAAATCTACCCTACTAAACTCAATAAATATACCTTACTTATCGGAGGGAAGCCACAGTGACAACGGTTGGAATCATCGCAGAATACAATCCTTTACATAACGGACATGTGCATCACTTCACGGAAGCCAAAAGACTTTCCGGCGCAGAGCGCACCATCGTCGTCATGAGTGGTCCCTTTACCCAGCGCGGCGAGCCGGCGGCGGTAAGCAAGCAAGCCCGGACAGAGATGGCGCTGCATATGGGCGCCGACCTCGTCATTGAGCTGCCGGTGGCTTATGCCGTCCAGCCAGCCGAGTGGTTCGCGTTCGGAGCAGTTGCACTGCTGGAAGCGACCGGGGTCGTGGACAGCTTGTGCTTCGGCTCAGAAGCCGGCACTTTGGGCTCGCTGCTCCCGCTGGCCAGATATCTGGCTGAGGAAAGCAGCGAGCTTCAGAGCGAGATCCGCCGCCGCATGGCGCTCGGAGCGAGCTTCCCCGCCGCGTACAGCACAGCGGCGGCGGTGGCCTTTGAAGGGACTCTCCCGGAAACGGAGAGTCCCGGAGATGCAGGCGAGCTGCTGCGCCAGCCGAATAACAGCCTTGGCCTGCATTATCTTATCGCCTTGCAGCGGCTGCACAGCAAGATAATGCCACTAACCGTTCCGCGCACAGCAGCAGGCTTCCATGACCCATTACAAGCCGACTCTTCTATTGCAAGTGCGACGGCCATCCGCAAGCTGCTGCAAGAAGGCGGATCTCCCGCTGCTTATATGCCGGATTATAGCGTGTCCATTTTGGAAAGAGAGCATGCAGCCGGAAGGGGCCCTCTGAGCTTGGAGAGCTTCAGTATCCCGCTCCGCCATCTGCTGACCACCCATACTGCGGCCGAGTTACACGCGATCCATGATATGAATGAAGGCTTGGAGAATCGAATACTGCGGCTTTTGCCTGAGTTGGAGCAATTCTCTGTTTCAGGCCTGCTTCACGCCCTTAAGAGCAAGCGCTACACGCATACACGGTTACAGCGTCTGCTGCTACATGTTCTGTTAAATCATTCTAAAAAAGAAATGACCCCTTCCATACTAGCAGAGGGGCCCGGATATATTCGTATTCTTGGTTTTAGAGAAAGCGGACGAGCACTGCTTAAAGAGATGAAACAAAAAGCTACGTTGCCCATCGTCATGCGCCCGTCCCTTTGTTCCCATCCGCAGCTTGAGCGAGATCTTCAAGCCGCTTCCGCTTTCGCGGGAGCTTTTAAGGAGCCCCGTAGAAATGATATGTACCGCGATTATTTGGAACCTCCGGTCATGGTTTGACCGGCAGTTCCTCCATATACTTCAGCGCCTCATCCAGCGTAGATACAGGCACCAGCTTCATAGATGTGCCGATTTTATCAGCTTTTGCTTTGGCTTCGTCATAATTCTTAACAGGCACGAAAAAAATCTCCGCCCCTTCTCGGTCCGCAGCCACGATCTTGTGTTTCACTCCACCGATAGCACCAACTACACCCTCAGCGTTAATCGTACCCGTCCCTGCAACCCTATGGCCTTTAGTTAAATCACCAGAAGTAAGGCGATTGTAAATTTCCATAGTGAACATTAGCCCTGCCGAAGGTCCGCCAACATTTGTATCTACAAAGCTGACAGCTTTCCCTGCTTCTTTTGGTTTTACTTTTTGAACGGCGGCAATAGTAACTCCAAAACCAGGTCGAACGGCAGCGCCCTCTTTATCCTTTATTTCAACCAGCGTCACTTGTTCTTGTACTTCCTTGCCATTTCTTTGCAAAACAACAGCGACTTGATCTCCGATTTTTTTAGAGGAGAGCAGTTTAGACAGTGCTTCAGGATCGGGCACTTTTTGTCCCTCTACACTAATGATTTTGTCACCCGGCAGAAATTGTCCTTTATTACTTTCTACAGGAACCGAAAAGACGTAGAGATAATCCACTACATCCTCATATGGAATTCCCGCTGCATGATAAGCGGCCTGAACAGAATAAGACTGTGAGCTATTCATATAAAAAACCTGCTCTGCAGCATATTCGTCTTCTGATTTATCCCCTAGCCGGGTTTCTTTTCGCACAACCTCTGAATTGGAATTAAAAGCAGAGGCGACCAATAAGGCCACATTAGCATAACTAGCAGACACCGTAGTCATCATAAACGTTCCTTCTTCAGCCGGATCGGCATTCTCTACCTTAATCATAGGGGCAACTTCAGATGCACTGCCTGGCTGATATACGATGTACGGGGTGTTCATAAAGACAAATACATACACGATTACTACAAACGTAAACAGATAAGCTGTGGCGCGGAAACCCGGCCGATGCTTCAGTTGCTTCACTGCTCTTCCCTTCTTTCCCGCGGCACTTTTAGGATATGAATGATTGAACTTCATTACCGCTTCGACTAGTGGTTTGGCATGATGGTTGTCTACTCTGCATAAATTGATAACACATCGTCCATGCCTTAAGTTATGAAGAGGTGATCTGAGAAATGAAAAATATTCAAATACGCCGACTAGCTACACGCTCCACACCATTTATACCCGGGATTATGGCAATCTTGACAGCCATTGCAATTATTATCTCACCGGAGAGCTCCTTTGAGGCTTCACTCCAAGGATTGAAGCTTTGGTGGACACTCGTATTCCCTGCCCTGCTCCCCTTCCTGATGCTGTCAGAGATGCTTACCGCCTCGGGTTTCGTGCATGGTTTTGGAGTGCTTCTGGAGCCATTGATGAAAAAGGTCTTTCGTCTGCCCGGTGCCAGCGGCTGGACCTTGGCACTCGGAATCACAGCCGGATTCCCCGGTGGAGCTGGAGGGGTCATGCAGCTACACAAGCAGAACAGCATTTCTGACAAGGAAGCCGCCCGACTTGCCGCACTTACACACTTCGCCAGTCCGGTAACCATGCTTATAGTAATTGGCATAGCTTTTCTACACAGTACTTCAGCAGGTTATTTCCTGCTGGCCATCCACTGGATCTCTGGACTTCTAGCCAGCTACACCGATGCTCTATTAGAGGGGCGGTCAGCGAACACGAAACCAGTTGATAAGATCTCCACGGACACCAAACAGCCTTCTTTATATAGTCGCGTTCAGCTTGCAGCAACAGATGCCAGAGCAAAAGACGGACGCAGCTTCGGCAAGCTTCTCGGCGAGTCCGTCGCTAATGCCGTGCAAAGTCTGATGGTCGTGGGCGGTTACATGATTATGTTCGCTGTAGTCATCAATATCATCACTACTGTACTTCCCGCATTGCCAGCTGCTCTGCCAGCAAGCTTGCTGGAAATTCATTTGGGCGCCGACGCGATCAGCAAAGGGCTAGCAAGCATAGGAACAGGTCCCTCTAGTATGTTTGGGATAGCTTTACTGTCTGCTGCACTGGGCTGGAGCGGACTCTGTGCGCAACTACAGGTGCTGACCATGCTCAAACAAGCCAGAGTCAGATTTCTACCCTACGCTACGGTTCGTCTGATGCATGGACTTTATGCTTTTCTGTTAACTTTATTGCTCTGGAAACCATTGCTGGCTATCCCTAAAGCTGCTTTACCAGCACTTGCAGACTCACGCCCGACTCCAAGCGGCACCCTTAATGTAACGGACATATGGAGCTCTTTTCCACAGCTGCTAAGTCTGCAAGCCCTTCTGCTCATCATCCTGTTGGGATTATCTGCTGGAACGTATCTAGTAAGTACTATTCGCCATCGGCTCGGTTAAATTTACGCTTCATCGCTTGTTCAACCTCAGGCGTCACAAAATCAGTCACATTCCCGCCGAAGTGGGCGATTTCTTTAACAACACTGGAACTTAAGTAGGAATATTTCGGATTAGTCATCATAAAAATCGTTTCTGCATCGGGATCCAGGCTATGGTTGATCGATGCGTTTTGCAGCTCATATTCAAAGTCAGTAACGGTACGGATACCCCGAACAATGACTTGAGCATCTTTTTGACGAACATAATTCACTAACAGATCACGGAAGCTGTCAATTTCCACATTGGGAATATCAGCGGTCGCCTGTCTTAATAGCTCTGTCCGTTCATCAACAGTAAACAGCGGGTTTTTACTCAAATTATTAAGCACCGTTACAATCAAACGGTCGAATTGCTTGGATGCGCGCCGAATAATATCCATATGTCCCATAGTCACGGGATCAAAGGTACCTGGATAAATGGCAACACGTTCTTTTCTAATTTGCTGACTCATTCTCTACCTCCTCACCAGCTTCACTTTCCTCTGCAGGATTAGTTTCATACTGGTAAATAGAAATTGTCGTTTCTCCGTATACGGCCTGACGCAGCCTATAAAATCCTGGAATGTCTTCAGGATAGGCATAACTTGATTCATGCTCCAGAACAATAATTGCGTCCTCTTGCAGCATTCCTTTTTCGACCATCATAAGCATAAGCTCATCCCCGTGCTTCAAGCGATAGGGAGGATCTAAAAAGACCAAATCAAAAATTTTCCCCCGCTTCTCCAACGCACTTAGCGCTCTCCCAGCTTCATTACGGTACACCTGCGCTTGTTCTTCCAGCTTAGTAGCCTTCAGATTGGCGCGTATCGTGTCGATACTTTTAGGATCCATATCAACAAATACGCCGCTTTCCATCCCTCTGCTTAAGGCTTCGATCCCCAACCCCCCAGTACCGGCGAACAAATCCAGCACCACTCCACCTTCGAAATATGGGCCTATCATGCTAAATACAGCTTCCTTCACCTTATCGGTCGTAGGCCTTGTCCCACTTCCCGGAACACTCTTCAGTGGCCTTCCTTTTGCACTTCCCGATACCACTCTCACTGTTATTCACCCGCTCTATATCTCTGTTTGTTATGCCCAAAAGGGCATAAGTCCACGCCTATCGTAACACATTTGCGCGATGAAATAAAAAATTTGTCTAGATATGAAATAAGAAGGCGAAACAGCTTATTCAGAGAAATAAGTCATCTTAATGTATAAGATTGGACTTCCAGGGACATCATGTAATTATCGACACCACAAATGTCGTAGACAACCGCGGAGCAGGCTTACGTTTCCCCATAAGCTCTTCGTCCGGTTTCTCCTCTCCCATGAAAGGGGCCCTCGAAAGAGGGCCCCGAATTTATGTTTAACGGTATTATAAGCACGAAAAGACTACCTTTCGGCAGCCTTTTCAGCAACAACTATTTCACAAATCTTCCGATAAACTCAGAAACTACGCTCTCATACTTAACCGGATCCATGCGGAAAGCTTCTCCGTGACCCGCATTAGGAACGATGTAAAGCTCCTTCTCGACCGGACTATTTTCATATACCGTATGAACCATTTCCGTAGGAACAAAAGTATCATTATCGCCATGAATAAACAGAGTTGGCGTTTTAGATTTCTTCACCTGTTCTAAGGCCGAGGCTTCACCAAAGGAATAACCTGCCCGGATCTTTGTTAGCATACTGGTCGTATTTACAATTGGAAAGGCGGGGAGATGGTACATTCTTTTTAATTGAAAGGTAAGCTCGTCCCTTACTGAGGTATAGCCGCAATCTTCCACAATTGCTTTAACATTAGCTGGTAAATCCTCACCGCTTGTCATCATTACGGTAGCTCCCCCCATGGAAACACCGTGCAGTATGATCTGTGTATCCTCACCGTTTGCTTTCAGAACGTTCTGTATCCACTTCAGGTAATCCTTACGTTCTGGCCATCCAAATCCGATATAGTCACCCTCACTTTCTCCATGTCCTCTGGCATCCGGCAGCAAAATATTATATCCAAGTCTCTCATAATACATTCTGGCATAACCGCTCATTTGAGTTGCATTTCCAGCATAGCCATGAGCAATAATCACTGTCTTATCGGAATGTTCAGGAGCAGCTAAATAGTACGCTTTAAGCTGTATTCCGTCATCAGAATTCATTTCCCATCTATCAAAGCTCTGGGTATCCCACCACTCTTGGTCTGCCTTCGAGGTATCTTTAGATTGTTCTACCTCTGGACTGGACTGCAGGTCAGGGCTTTCATTTAAGAAGTCCTTTGAAGCACGTGCAATAGCAACATGATAGAAATAAAAGCTTCCCACAGTTACAACAATGATTAAAAGTACAATAACAGAAGAAATTCCGATCATCATTTTTTTCTTCAAACTAGCTCTCTCCTAAATAAAATTTAACAGTATTAATCTATGTTATCAGATTAAGATAACATGTATATTTGAATATTCAAAATCAAAGTATTGTAAACTCATGTTATTCACTACGTGATTAGTATTCTTTTAACTTATTATTTCATATTACCTTAATGGACAAAATATCTACAAAAAAAAAGCCCCAAGTCGGCAAAATGCCAACATGGAGCTCTGCTATTTTAGTGATTTAGAATATGCATGCGCTTGTAATAATTACTAATAAGATGAACAAAACTAAGATTGCGCCTGTAGAAGTAAAAGCACCACCAACATGACCATATTCAGCACCCATGAGAAGACCTCCTCCGTATTTAGAATACATCATAAGATATGTAATGATCCCCTTAGAAGATTGGGCGTTCAGTTAAAAAAAAAGACCTCTACTGGGCTACCAGCGAGGTTAAAGGCTCTACAATTAATCAGAAACTAAAATACCATCAAAGCTTTCTGGGCCCACACGTACTGTACCGAGAAGATTAGAAGAAACAAATGCTGTATAAGTGAGCTGAGGTGTGATGGCTGGTAAGAAATCCGCTGCTGAAAAGGTTATTACTTGCGGAGCCAATATACTAAGAGCAAAAGTTGAAGTAGCAGAATACACTTTTGGATCAGTAGCCAAGGTTCCTCTTACAATCGTAATTGTGATGCCCACTAACGCTAGCGGAAGCGTCACTGATATCGTTCCTTTAAGGAGAACACGTGGATTGGTAGTCACTCCAGCCGTTAACAACCCAATCTGTCCAAAAAGCTGCGGCGTGTTAAGTACCGTAATAGGAATAGATATAGAGTTGGCGAGGCTGGCATTTTGAGATGTTCTAGCATCAAGGTAAGTTCCCATCGTTGCACCCCCTTTATAAATTGGCATACCATAATATATTAGTGTTCTCGATAGCATGCATAGCCACATTACCAGTGTAAAACGATTGTTTTATAAAACTCATAGGCAAGATCTATTTATCATCTTTTTTCGTCCCCTCCCTTTTATTAAAAGCTAGTTCAAACAAACCGGTCGCTGATAGTCCCGCAAGCCCCCCCGCCCAGAGTCTCAGAATCAGATTCATATCAGTGAACGGGTAGGCAACTGCTCCAACCAGCAAGCCAATAGCCAACCCCACTACTGGCACAATGTTCCGCGGAAGTTCAATGCTATTCTTCACAAGTTGTACAAGTGCCATTACAAAAACAGCTAGGACTGAAGCAAAGGCAAGCACACTGTTGAGAGCATCGTTATACATGTTTTTTAATCCTCCTTATTTCATTTTTTACTTCCTGTTACAAGTAAACCTGCACGGTTCAGCACCGTTAATATGCGATAGAAATCGTAACTGCCACCCGATGGAGTATCGAGAAGTCCTGCCGCAGTCGCTGCTTTCACAGCCGCCTCAGCCCATGCAGGGACATTCATGACTGCCCGATTTCCAATGAATGTCACCCGATCCGTAAGCTTATTAATCGACTGCCCCTGTTCTTGCACACCTGTTTTCAGCGTATCCCTGCTATCTGTAAGAGCTGCTATAAGAGCACGCAGTTCCTTTACTTCCGATTCTAGACTAACAAGCTTTTGCTTATCCTCTGCTGACATCTCATCATCTCCTCCCATGGATTTGTCGTCATATTGATACAGATTATAGGTATTCATAATTTGAATCAGCTTAGCTGCATAGTTCGGATCAGTAGCGTAACCAGCTGCGGCAATCTCTTGTGCGGCCACCTTGCCACTCGCACCGAGAACCTTGCTGTAAAGGTTGCGATTCCATGAGACTCCATTCACAATCAAGTCGGAATGATCCGCGATAGATTCTCCCCAGTTGTTATAGGCTCGAAAAGGGGAATTCACTTTAACAGCTTTACCGTTAATATATTCGGTAGTCTGTACAGTAATGCTGCCAGCAGGTCCACTTCCTTTGATCCCAAACAAATTATTCGCTTTCACAGTCAATCCACTGCTGCCCCAGCCTGACTCCAGAGCCGCTTGAGCAATGGTTAACGAAGCAGGAACCTTAGTGAGCTGCATGTCCTTTACAGCAAAATTCGCAATCTTCGCTATAAACTCGCCTTCTGTCATCTCATCACATCCTCTCCGTTTATTAAATGCGAGGCATCATAAAATGACTGTGCTTATCCCCTTCTAACATTGTGTTTTTACTAGATTCGAATCCAACTCGGCAACAAAAAAAAGCCATCCCATTACCCATGAAATGACTGCTGGAGTAGCCTCAATGATCTGAACATCTAACTTCCTAATTACATCTCATTCGCTTACGAATCATCTATCGGACTCAGCTGACCTTATACGCAGCGTTAGCTCACTTTTTGGATATTAACGGACACCACAGCCGCAATTGGCACCAAAAACACTCAATAACAGGCTCTTCATATAGAATAATGTCTCTGAGGTCCGAAAGCACGCTCAAAAGGTTAAAAACATGCTAATAACGTCATCCGGGTCCTTAAGCTTCAGTGGACTGAATATGACTCGGCGGTGTAAAAACAGCCAAACAACGATCCAAAAAAAAGGAGTAGTAGTTCTCCTAATATTAGAGAACTACTACTCCTTTGTCTTTCATGACATCGACCACTGCTATCCACTATGACGTGGAGCGTCTATGTAAAATGGAGGGGTGCACTTCTCGGTAGCTCAAGCGGTGCCTTAGGTCCTGCATAATGCATCCTCAACTCCTTTCACCCGGACAATATGTAATTATTAGTAAATCTAGCTTGTGAATCCCGTAGAATTAGCGTAATATATAGTAATAATTTACTATATAGGAGGGTCTAACAGACTATGCCTTCATATTATTTTAAAGAAGTATGGACACCCTTACGCTGGGTAGGTATAAAGTTTTTTCGTGATGATGATGGATTCTTATGGATTAAAAGGTGGGCAAAACCCAGAAAACGGTTACGTTAACGCATACTATTACATATGCCATAATACATAGGTTCAGCAGTTAGAATACTCATAATAATCTGCACTGCCCCCCCCTCCGCTTCAAGCATTGATTTGCTAGCGGAGGTCTTTATGATCCACGCTAGCAACTGATGCGTCCGTTTACTAATTCCCTACTTTTGCCCCAAATGAACGTGCCAAGAGTACCGCCTGTTCAATATCCATCCGCACTCCCTGCAGATCCAGACTCTTTAAATCAATTCCTTCAACAATCGCTTCCCGCATATCCGCTCCCTTAAGTTTGCATTGAGACAATTGTACACGGCTCAAATCCGCTCCGCGCAAGTCACTTTTTTGCAAATTACAGCCCATTAAATCCGCTTCTGTAAATCGAATCCCTCGCAGATCCTGTCTGCTTAGATTAGTATGTCTTAGGTTCGTGTACGACCAGTCCCCTCCGAGTAGGGAGATCCCGTCCAAATATGCATTTGAGAAATCCGATCCTACCATCTTGCAATCTTCAAATTTAGATACAAACAGGTTCGCTCCCGTAAATTTACAATTGGTAAACGCTGAACCTTTATGGTGAGACGCATTAAGCATGGCTCCAGTAAAATCACAATCAATAAATCGGCAGCCAATAGAGTTCATCTCTTCCATAGAAGTGCCTTTGAAGGAGCATTGCTCGAATGTGCAGTTATTTAACTCACCATCCTGCAAGCTTCCTTGATCAAAATTGTGATTACGGAACGTTTCATTAAGGTATTGGTACATATAAATCTCATCACCTTCGTTAGTATTAAAAAAATTAATTCTTAATTAAAAATAGCACTTTAGTAGATTGTTCTCAACATTCCCTTTCGATATAATAGCAAATAAACAATGGGGAGGAAAATTATGGATGTGTCCAGCAGGAAAGAACCATTCCGTTATGTTATGAACCATCCGCTTGAATGCTGGATTGAAGTTCCGCTTAACAATTCCGGTCCAGGTGCTGGAAAGTTAACAGAGGCTGTATTACTCGATCTTAGCCGTTCGGGTTGTAAGGTACGTACTCCTTTGAATCTTCGATTCACTGCAAGAGATACTAGGCTTATTATTCATCTTCAATTAAATGAAGAGAAGCTTCAGCTCTTATGCAGCGTCCGGTGGGGTTGGATGTTTGGGCTTGGCCAATATCAATATGGAGTTAAATTCCGCTTGGACGAAAATGAGGAAGAACGCCTAATAAGAGAGCTTGAAACATGGACCGCCACCCTTCGGGTTGAAGGTCTATAGAACTTACCCTAACAGATGCCCTTCACTTAGAAGGACGTCTTTTTTTTGCACAAAAACGAAGACAAAGCTAAATCGCCCTGTCTCCGTTCTAAAAACTATTCCGCCAAGTTGTGGCTAGATATCCACTCTTTTATTAACGAGCTTGATGATGACCGCTATAAGAAGAACTGCTATCACCGCTTCAAACAGAAGAGGAGCTAGATTCAAATGACCCTGTATAAGCTGTATCCCATTTGCGGTATCCATCTCATCTATGACCTCGAACTGGAATACACTTTCCCAAGCAGTGAAGTTACTTTTGAAAATAAAATACTCCAAATAGAATATTCCATTCTGTAACAAATACGCAGTGGCCAGCCCAATCCATACTCGCCCCTTAAATTTCACACTTCGTGCAACCGTAATGGAGACCATCAAGGTAAGCATGATATAACCGGCAAACCAATACGCCTGCAAGAGAACTAACAATCCCACTGTCCAGAAATTCTCCGGAAGAAATGAGGAGGGATACATTGAAAGATACACGCCAAAATGGATCAAAGCTATTAAAATAATACCCAGCATTAGGGCTAAATAGAGCACTAACGGAGAAAGGACTGTGTTCAGGGTTCTTACGGGCACTAGGCGACGATTATAGGAATTTATATTGTTAAAAAAGGTTTTTGCTGCCATGACAAGAAAGATCAGTCCTGCAATAACATAAGCTATTCCGTTCAAAGTAAACCGTTCATAGTCATGCAGTTTGGTAAATCCTAACCCAATCTGCGCCAGAATTATGATTACAAAAACTGCAAGAAACTTATCCCTATCCCGTCTAAAATCATACTTCACTAGCTTTAGCATTCTGCGTACACCTCTCTGAACAGTTCGTCAATACTTTTGCCATGGCGTAGCCGAATATCCTCTACCGCAGTATGCATCAGAATTTCTCCTTCTTTTATAAAAATCACATCATCAAAGATCCGCTCAATATCCGATACTAAATGGGTTGATAAGAGAATGGTACTGTCCTCTTCATAAAACTCTACTAACGCGTTAAGAATTTTTGTTCTAGCTACCGGATCCACACCACCAATGGGTTCATCCAGCAAATAAAGGCTAGCTCGGCGTGATAGGGCAAGTGTAAGCTGTAAACGTTCGTTCATCCCTTTGGACAGGTCCTTTACCTTATCTTGCGCTCTTAGTTTCATAAACTCCAACATTCGCGAGGCTTTAGACTGATCAAAATCCGGATAGAAGTCAGTTTGGAATTTCAGAGCATCAGAAACACTCATCCAGGATTCTGTAAGCGGCTTATCAGGCATAAACGACACCACCGCTTTACTTTCTGTTCCTACAGAACCCCCAATGACGGATACACGACCAGAGGTAGGTTGTGTCAGTCCAGCGATGATTTTCATAAGTGTACTTTTGCCGCTGCCGTTACTGCCCAGCAGTCCTGTGATCTTACCCGCACTCAAATTAAATGATACTTTGTGGAGGGCATGCTTGGATCTATATTTTTTTGTAACTTCATGAACCTCAAGTATATTTCCCAACTTGTTTATCCCCCTATTCTTTATCCTTGTTACGGATATTCTCCGCAACCGCCTCTAAAATATCTTCGCCTTGAAAGCCAAGATCCTGCATACCACGAATGAACCGATCTAGCACATCTTTGGCCATTTCTTTTTTGATGGTCAGGATAGTACCTTCATTACTTGTGACGTATCTTCCCATTCCACGCCGGGTTTCCACGATTTCTTCACGCTCCAGTTCCTGAAAAGTTCTTTGCACCGTATTCGGATTAATCTGCAGTTCACTGGCAAGTTCTCGTACTGAGAGTATTTTATCTCCCGGTTTCAGCTTGCCTGTGACGATTTCACCTTTGATGTAATTCATGATCTGTATATAAATCGGCAGGTTGTTATCGAATTCGATTGTCATGATTAAGCAACATCCCTTCGTCTAAAGACGGAGAAACCTACGAGAAGAAAGACAGCTGTGTATAAGACAAGCATCACGATAGAAAAGGTCAGTGTCATTCCAGGCATAGGTGCTCCTCCACCTTCATAAGCAGATAAATTTAAGTTTGGAAACAGAACATATTTGTAAAAATCACGAGAAATAATCAATTTGTCTATCATTAACGCAAACATAGTAGCCCCTATCGTTACTCCCGTTGAAGTGGTCAATATCCCCAGCATAAAAGCAAGTGTTCCATACACAACCGTACTAACGAGATTATACAATAGGTTTGTAAGCATCTCACTCATACCCGCTTCTCCACCACTTAGTCCAAACCACAAAGCTCCTGTTCCAAAAACGGCTATACCTCCGATGACAGTCAAAGTCAAAGCATACAACAGTACAACCACATATTTGGATGCGAGGATTGCTGTACGGCTTCTGGCGCGGATAAGCAGGAACTTGATGGTTCCTTGACTATACTCTTTTGAGACAATACCTGCTGTTCCGATAATCGCAAGAATTGTAATCACTTGCCCAATCCCTTGGGAAAGCAGCATCATTGCTGAAAAATCATAAGCTGATTCAAACAGGCCAGGTGAGACAGAATGAACTATATAACCTAACAGCAGGGATAATAGAATTAATATCAGATATGGCATAAAAAATGTGCGTTTTTTTGAGAGCTTGAGCCATTCATTCACAATCAGATTATTAAAGTTACGCAATGCGGTTTCCTCCTGTCCATTTCAAGAAATCTTCCTCAAGACTTTGTTTATTCTCCGTAATCCGAAAAATCCCCACACCTTCATCACTAAAAGTAGATACAAGCTCCGGTACTCTGCTATCAAGCAGACTTACTGTCACTTCAGATCGCGCGCTATCCATAGAGATCAATTCTGCATAATCCAAGCGCTCCAAGATATTTATAGCGGATTCGATTGATCCTACACGGATGGTGAGCTTCACTTGTGCGGTTGCTTCCTGCTCCTCACCAATCGTAGTTACGGTCACCAGCTTACCATTCTGGATCACAATAGCCCGATGGCATATTTGTTCAATTTCAATAAGTAAATGGCTGGAAATCAGAATAGAAATGCCTTCCACTTCGGCGATGGTACGCATATAATCACGCATTTCCCGTATTCCGGCCGGATCAAGTCCGTTCGTAGGCTCATCTAAAATCAATAACTTCGGCCGATTGAGAAGCGCCTGAGCAATCCCAAGACGTTGGCGCATCCCCAGCGAATAAGCCTTTACTTTTTTATTCATCGCTTCTTGAAGTCCTACCAGTTCAACAACCTCATCTATTCTGCCAGCCTCAATGTTATCCGTCATTCTTTGGTACTGCTTCAGATTATCAAGTCCAGTCATATAGGGATAAAACTCTGGATTTTCAATTATCGCACCGATATGGCCAATCGCCTGCTTAAAATCCTTTTTCACACTGTGGCCTTGGATAATCACATCGCCTTCGCTCATCCGTATTAGACCCGTCATCATTCGAATCGTTGTGGTCTTTCCTGCACCGTTTGGACCTAACAATCCAACAATTTCACCCTTACGGATATCAAATGTCAGCTTATCCACAATCGGTCTTCCTTTGATGATCTTACTTACCTCATTCATTTGCAGAACGATTGAATCTTGCATTTCTACACCACTCCCCTGTTTCATGCGAATCCTCCCTGCCAACTAATGTTTTGATCATTCTGTATATTGTGTCAGTGTCATAGTTAAATAGTACACTAATATATTGTTGGAGTAAAGTCCAAAATAATAAATTCATGCAAATAAGGGCTTTCTATTAGACTATCAGCCAAGCCAAAAATTTATATGAACATAGATTAGATAACAAAGGAGGAATTACAAATGAAAAAAGAAGTTCACATTTCTCAGACTTTCCCTCGCTTGACCGTGTACGATGAAGAAAACTTCAATGGACGCCGTAGAGTATATACTGGCAACCTGGGTATTCGTAATACGGAGAACATCCTCGATGGTATTGAGAGCCTTCGGTTCTTCTCTACTAGCAGCAATGCTACACTGGTACTTTTTACAAGAACAAGGTTTAGAGGAAATTTCCGTGTTCTTCGCGGGAACCGCAACATTAGGGATCTGGATGATTTCATTTCAGGCAATGACGTGGAATCCATTATTTCTACTAACCAACGCCTAACCCTCGAACAAATCCGTAATATCCGCAGCAGCGGTAACTTGCCTTCGGGATATCGTTTGATCTAACAACTGCTTACAACAAAAAGAAGTAATCCGGAGCCTAACGCCCAGTTCACTCCTTTTTCCAGTCGAAAATACCGCATTCATTTATGGTAAATCTGGCGGCGAGTTGTCGAAAACGACAGTTCGTCAATCGAACTTGGAGGGATTAACCATGATTACAAAAAAAGTAACATCTGTAATATATCCTAGGCTAAGAGTGTTTAGTGAGGAGAACTTTCGGGGGCTTCGCAGAACTCTTCGCGGCAACCTGGGCATTGCAGATATAGATTCAGTCCTTACAGGAATAGAAAGCTTGCGCTTCTTCTCCACAAATCCGAACGCTACGCTTGTGTTATTCGATCGTTCTGCCTTCCGCGATAATTTCGTCATTTTGCGTGGCAACCGCAGCATCCGCGAACTGGACGACTTTCTGCGAAGAGGAGATGTCGAATCGCTCATTTCAAGCAATCAACGGCTGACCCCGGCGCAGGTTCGCACCATTCAACGTACCGGCAGCTTGCCATCAGGATATCGTTTGATCTAATTCAATGAGGACGCAGTTTAAGCCATAAGCTTAAGGTGCGCCCTCTTTTATTTTCCGCTATAATGACTCCATACATATTAAACAGGAAAGAAGGCTACTTTATGGAACCGATCGTTTCTACTCGATGGCTGCTTGCTCGGTTATACGAGCCTGAACTTGTTATAGTCGATTGCCGTTTTTTACTCACGGATCCGGAAGCTGGGCGTAAAGCCTATACAGAAGATCATATTCCCGGAGCAGTTTATCTACATCTGGAAGAACAGCTCTCCGCTCCAGTAAGCGCACATGGCGGACGCCACCCCCTACCAGAAATCTCGAAGCTAACCACCGTTCTTAGCAAGGTTGGCATTAACAGAGATAGCATTGTCGTTGCTTATGATGATCAAGGTGGTGCTTACGCTTCCCGTTTATGGTGGATGCTCAGTTATTTAGGGCATGAACGTGTGTATGTAATGGATGAAGGCTACTCTGCTTGGAAAAATGGTAAGTTTCCCGTCAGTGATCATCAAGCGGTTAGGATTCCTAGCCAGTATGAAGCAGATGTTCAGAAGAAGATGCTTGTTAGCATGGAAGATGTGCAAAATGTAGTTAACGACGGTGGCGCACTATTGATGGATTCCCGCGAGTCCCGCCGCTATGAAGGACTTGAAGAACCCATTGATCCGAAGGCAGGTCATATTCCCGGAGCGATCAATAAGTTCTGGAAGGATGTACTGGATGAGCAAGGGCGCTGGAAATCAACTGAGGTGCTGAAAGAGCATTATGAAGGAATTAATCCTGAGCAAGAAATTATCGTGTACTGTGGTTCAGGTGTAAGTGCCTGCCCGAATGTGCTCGCGCTCGGAAAAGCTGGGTATAGGAATGTGAAATTGTATGCGGGTAGTTGGAGTGATTGGATTTCATATGAGGAGAATCCGGTGGCTACTGGAGGAGAGTAAAATACAAGAGCCCGCGTCCGACGCGGGCTCTTGTATTTATGAGTAACTCCGATAGATAGCTAAAATCAACAAATCAAAACTCAAGTCAACAGTTAGCTAACTTTAACTACGTCTTTTATGCTGTTTAGATCGGTCAAATCCTTTCCCAATGCGCTTTCTAGCTGATTATTCCCTCTGTTTACTCCTTTTCAATGTTTGGAGAAATTATTCTAAAAATCGCTGATCCGCAGCTGATTCTCCGCGTCCAACAGCTCGAATTGATTTCGATTAAACCGGATCAGCCCGTCCTGTGCCATTCGCTGCAGCTCTCTGGACAAGGCGCTGCGGTCAACAGTCAAATAATCAGCCAGGTCGCTGCGGGTAAACGGAATTTCAAAACAGGCGGAATTGTTTTTTTTGGTCTGGAGGGCCAAATAATGCAGGATACGGTCCCGCAGCGATTTGTGGGAGACCAGATCCAGCTTTTGATAGATAGACCGGTTGTTCTCAAGCAGCAGGGCCAACATATTCTCAATGATCCGTCCCCTTAAATGGCAAGTGTCCTGGCCGGGCCGGACGATTTTATTTATTTTGATAAACAAAATCCGGCATTCCGATCCCGCCACCGCTTCATAGCCGCTGTGCTCTTGAACAAGGCGAAGCGCCGTTTCGCCAAAAATTTCTCCATCCCCGAGTTCCGAGAAAATAAATCTCATGCCTGAGATATTATCTTTGCACAGCAAAACATTGCCATGGATAATAATGCCCACCGAATCCAGAATATCGTCTTTTCTAAAAACAACCTCCTTCCGCGCAAAATCCTTGATTGTGCCCTGCAGGCAGCTCAGTGCTTGCTGCACCTCCCGGTCCGCGAATCCCTTAAACAAAGTGGTGCTCTGTATCCTGCTCAGATATTTCTGCAATTTTCTCAGCCTCCTGTTGCCATGGCAACAGAGTCATGATGAATACTCTGCTACAATAAAATAAATGAGAATAATTCTCATTAGTCATTCTCATTATATCAAATTGCAGGAATCATTCAATCAAGCAATTTGGAAATAATCAAAATACTGTACTTTGAACAGGGGGATCGTATGAGTGGAATTACAGCAGGCAAGGTATTTTTCTTAACAGATATGATCAGCGTCAAGCCGCACCGGATTGCGAGCCGAACGCTGTCATTGCCCATAGCTGCAGCCGAAACAGCGGCACAACCGGAATGGGTATTGTATGCCATGGATCAGGAGGAGACTATCAGTTCGGAGACCTCCCCCAAATCTAAAATCATCCATGTGCTGGAAGGCGAGCTTCATCTGCTGGTGGCGGAAGAGCCCTATCAATTGACATCCGGCGCATCCGTTATCGTCCCAGCGGGCACTTGGCATGATTATTCCGCCCACAGCAGCTGCAAATTTTTGCAAATCAGTATATAAAACGGAGGTATTCAAAATGGAAACAGGTTTATTTATTAAAAAACTGCCGCAATCCGCAGTCATAGATTTGAAAGACATCATCACAATAGAGGAACAGCAGGTTTCCAGTCTGACCCTTGTACAGCGGCCAAATCTGGCAATGACCTTGCTTTCGCTGGATAAAGGCTCGTCGATTGGGGGCCATTCTTCCCCGGGCGATGCCATGGTCAACATTTTGTCCGGGCAAGCGGAAATTACAATTGGAGAAGACAACTACACAGTTCATGCCGGGGAGACCCTAGTTATGCCGGCCAATATTCCGCATGCCCTATACGCAACAGAGGCGTTTCAGATGCTTCTGGTTGTAGTCAAGCCGGATAAGTAATGGGGTGAATGCGATGAAAAAGGAAGTAGGCCATAATTTTTTGGCGCGGCTGGGAAAAAAACGTTTGCGGCCCGGCGGCGTTGCAGCAACCAACTGGCTGATCCAGCAAGCCAATCTGAGTACGGACAGCCAGGTTTTGGAGGTAGCCTGCAATATGTGCACCACCTCCATTCAACTGGCCGGGAAATACCACTGTCAAATTACCGGCATTGATATGGACCCGCGGGCGCTGGAAAAAGCAAACCGAAATATTAAAAATGCCAATCTGGAAAACTATATCCATGTCCGGCAAGGCAATGCGATGAAGCTCCCTTTTGAGAATGAGAGCTTTGACGTTATCATTAATGAAGCCATGCTCACGATGCTTAACCAGCCTGCGAAGGAAAAGGCAGTCGCCGAATACTATCGGGTACTAAAGCCTGGCGGCATTCTGCTAACACATGATATTACCTTTGCCAAGGAAAATATGGAAGAACATCTAGCCGAGCTTCGCCGCACCATTCACATCAATGTCGAGCCGCTGTCTGTTGGGCATTGGGCGGGATTGTTCCACTCCGCAGGCTTTAAGCAAGTAGACAATGCTACCGGTCCCATGTCCTTAATGAGTATCAATGGACTCATTCGCGATGAAGGGGTTATCGGGGCGCTGCGTATTGTGAAAAACGGGCTCAAGAAAGAGAACCGGGAACAGTTCAAAAAGATGTATACCTTTTTTAATACGACGGGTAAAGATCTGAATTATATTGCCGTTTGCAGCAGCAAAAAATAGTTGGGCGCAGGCCTATCATGTCTTATGATAGGTTTTTATTTTCACTGTAATTGAGAATAATTATCAATAAAATTCATCAACATTACCATCTAGCTGTCAAAATAACCGCTTGAAAGGAACTCACGATGAAAGCTAAATCTGTTTATGCCCTGTGCCTCAGTTTACTGTTAAGTTTATTTTTTATGTTAAGTGCCTGTTCGCAACAAAAAAATGAAAATTCGCCCAAATCCGCCGCTCCCTCCGCTGGCCCGGCAGAAATACTGAATATCACGGTCGGCGGCCCTCCTTCTCCGCCTTCTCTGCCTATTCTGAGGCTAATTGAATCCAAGGCGTTGGGAGAATCGGTCAACATCGAGTTCAAAACCTGGGAGTCCATCGACACGCTGACCGCGCTGGCTAAGGACAATCAAGTAAGCTTCTTAGCTCTGCCGCTGAACAATGCCGTCGTGATGTATAACAAGGGAATGGATCTTTCCTTGATGAATGTGAATACCTGGTCAGTGATGAGCATGATTACAACAGATCCGTCCATCCAGAGCTGGGCGGATCTTAAAGGAAAAACGCTGTATGTGCCTATGAAATCCTCGCCTGTCGATTATATTACGCAGACCTTTTTGAAGCATAACGGACTGGAGCCAGGGAAAGACATCACATTGCATTACACCCAGCTGGCTGAAGGAGCTCAGCTGTTGTTATCCGGCAAGGCCTCCACAATTGTGAGCATTCAGCCGCAAATTACCGCGATACAAATGAAAAATGATCAGGTGCGCTCGATCGTGGATTACAAAAAGGAATGGCAGCAGGTTACCAAATTAAACACCGATCTGCCCAACGCCGGACTCGCAACCAAGCAGTCAGTAATTGCCAGCCAGCCGGAACTGGTCGCCCGCTTCCAGGAAGAATATCAAAAAGCGCTGCAATGGACGCTGGACAACCCCAAAGAGGCGGCTCAGTTGGCCAACAAGTATTTCAAGCTGGATGCCGGTGTGGTTGAGAAAGCGATTCCGCATATGGCGCTGGATTTCGCCTCCGCTTCCGAGAGCAAAGAGGTTCTGTCAACGTATTACCAGACGCTGATGAATTACAGCAAGGACAGCATTGGAGGCAAGCTTCCCGATGAAAAGTTCTATTATCAGCCTAAGTAAAAAAGCCATATCCCTGTTGGGCATTGCCTTGCTGTGGCAGCTTGGAGCTATGCAGATGGACCCTTTTGTCCTGCCTGGCCCGCTGGAGACGATGCGCACGGTCCTGAGCTATTTCGGTGATCCGGAATTTTATTATGCAGTTTATCGCACGCTGCTCAAGCTGCTGATCGGCATGGTCTGCGTTCTGCTGCTGGGCGGCTGTCTGGGGCTGCTGCTTGGACTTTATCCGCGTTGGAAGCCTTATCTGGAACCTGTCATCGATATAATGCAATCCGTGCCGCCGATCGCCTGGCTGGGCATCGCGATCATTTGGTTTGGGCTTACGGATCTGCCTGCAATTTTTATTATCGTGTTGTCCACTACACCGGTTTTGGTGGTCAATCTGTACGAGGGATTTGCGGCGATCGATGGCAAATTGATGCGGATGGCCAAGGTCTATCATGTGCCCGGCAATAAGATTCTCCGGCATATTATATTGCCTTCGCTCAAAAGCTATCTGAAATCGGGCATGATCACCTCAGCGGGACTGGGCTGGAAGCTGGCCGTAATGGCGGAGCTGTTGACCTCCGTCGACGGGATCGGCAGCCTGCTGTCCGATGCCAGAACAAATCTGGAGACCGATCGCGTGTTTGCCCTGGCATTGTTTATGGCTATTTTCTGGAATGTGATCAAATCTTGCATTACATTTCTGTTCCGCAGCAGGGTAAGCCTGCCGACGCATTTGAATAAATAAGGGTGGGGCTTATGCTTATTACACTACAAGAAGTTTCCAAGCACTATTCGGGAGTTCCTGTCCTGGAAAAAATCAGTCTTAAAATCCAGATGCCAAAAATAATTTGCATTCTAGGCCCTTCAGGTGCGGGAAAGACAACGTTGCTGAATATCCTGTCACAGTCCGAAAGCGCCGATTCCGGCAGGGTCACTGTGCATCCAGAGCTAAAGCTGTCCTATGTCTTTCAAGAGGATTGTTTGCTGCCGTGGTCTACAGTTGGTGAGAATATCAGCTTTGTTAAGGAGGCTTCTCCGACCTCTGCATCGGAAATCGAAGCATTTTTGGAAGAGGTCGGGCTTGCTGCCTACAAGAATCATTATCCTCATCAGCTGTCAGGAGGCATGCGGCAGCGCTGCTCCATTGCCCGCGCTTTTTATCACGGCGGAAATATGCTGCTGATGGACGAGCCTTTTCACTCCCTGGACTATCATCTGCGGTTTGATTTAGTTCAGAAATTAATCGCATTGTGGGAGCGCAAGAAATGCGCCATCGTTTTTGTTACGCATGATATTGATGAAGCCCTGCTGTTGGGGGATGAAATTATGATCTTGTCCCGACATCCGGGCAGGATTGTAAAAATTATTGAAATTGATACTCCACAGCGCAGCCGTTCGCTGAAAGAGCTGAGCCTGCTGAAGATTCGCGCCGAAATTCTGGAGCAGCTGCTGACGGCACAGTAATTGCCTGAATGATGCAGAGCATTTCAAAAACAGGTAAATAGAAAACGCGAGTCTGGGCGGCATTGCCCTGAACTCGCGTTTTTGTGCTAAGTGATTCGGTTATGTATTTCTAGCGCCTATTTTGCCGGGTATCGTTTCAACTGCTGCTCAAACACGGTATTATAGTAAAATTTTCGCGGATAGGTATCCTCCTTCAACACCTTGTAAAGCACGGATTGACCTTCTTCATAACGGACCGCAAATTCACATTCATCATAAAAACGCCGGGACAGCTCACGGATATTGTCTTTCTCGGACGAACAGCGCCATCCGAAATAAATCATGTCTAGCTGGTCCAGCGGATCACGGTAAGTGTCGAGGACAATACAAGCGTTTGGTTGCTCTGGATTGCTGTAAACGAGCACATGTCCGGTGTGAACAGGGTTGGCAAAAAAATGTTCATAAATCTCAGCAACGGGTACTGTAATACCCAATTGATCCATGATGATCTGAAAATTCGGGTGCGGAATATAGGTATCACTCTGCTCATCCGGGTACTCCACCAATTCTGTAATGGATGCCATGACCCCAAATTCATACTTCATATAAACATCCTTCCTGTTGATTGCTTGAAAAATATCCCTATGCTTGCTATGATAACAAAATTATTAGGATGAGAGGCGATTTTCATGAAAAAAAAGCTGCGTTCTATCACGCTCAGGGAACTGGAATACAGCTATATATTGGGCATGAGAATCCATGACGAACGGAGTCTGCTTGAATTAAAGATTTATCATAAAAATGTAAAGCTCCACCCCCTCCGCATCCAACTCCTAACATGGGATGATCCTATTGCCGGTTGTCCGCTAAATACAGGCTATCTGCTGCAAAACCATAAAAAGGGTTTTGAAGATGTCTATAATCTAAATCATCCACAGCGTATCCGCGAATGGATCGAATATGGAACGGCTAAAGGCTGGGACGGCACCCGGACAATAGAGATCATAAATGGATTGGATGCTATGCAGGAAATGGGCTATGATATTACTTCATTGCGCACCTCTATATAATCAGTCGAAAACCTGTTCCAGTGCTTGCGGATAATAAGGGCTGATAATTTTATAGGCATTCAAGTGAGGATTGCTTAAATCATTATCATAAATGATCATATGCTGTCTGCTTTTTAAAATAATATCAAATCGTTGCTTGCAGTCAGCCTGAACTATCGTAATATAATAACTGAAGTTTTTGTCAGAACTGACATTTCGGGCCGATTTCATTAATTGAACATGAGAGAAATCAGCAAAAATCCGCTCAATAACAGCAGGATCAGTAATAATGATGTCTTTCTTTTCACCGGGAACTGAAGACAATCGCGAGATTTCTAGAGAGGCGATTTCTTCCAAACGGATGGTATTGGCTACGATTCGTTTAAACGAAGTATAGCGGCTTGCTGTATAGGCCATCAAAGAGACACCTACCCCTGTCAGAAGCGCACCGACAAGCATATATTTTCTATTTTTATCCATTTCCCCATTCCTCCCAGTAATACGATTAAGTAAACTACAATTATAAAACTATATAGACACCGGTGCAAATTCAGAAACATAAAGTTCAAACGGTACAAAAGGGCGGTGAGCTCCTAATCCTCAAGCTCGTCCAGCTTCGCTTCCAATTCAGCCAGCTTACGATTCGCTTGATCCAATATTTCTTGAAGCTCTGCAGCTTCTGCTCGTTTTATTTCTTTTTTAACGGCCTTAATCTGCTGCTCCAAATAAAGAATATCGGCTTCATTTCCTGAGTTGTTCCAGATCTGTGAGTAAGTCATAGTCAGCCTCCGTTTATCTATGTCGACGATTCAATCATAACCCGCATTCCACTTCTTCAGATTAATCGATGCTACTCTTGGAGTCTAGCTAATCAACAAAAAACAATAACCGATTACTATTCTATATTCAACCCTCTTTACTTTATAAACAAAATAAAGAAGCAGCGAGTTCCTCCTCTGCTTCTTTGTTGCGGATTAACCTGAGATCTCATTTATTTAGCCAGCAGTTTAGGGAACTCATCCAGCAGCATGCTGCTGGTCAACATATCGTCATAATTCCATTTAGTCTCCACAAAAGTAACTTTTCCGCTCTTTACAGCAGGGAGCGAGCTCCACAACGCAGTTTTCATTAACTCATTAAAGGAATTTTCCGCATCAGCATTGGCCGGATAGATGACAAACAAATGGTCACCAATAAGCATCTTATGCATTAGCTCAGGGGAGACCTCAATATAGGGTGCACCTTCTGCCGGCTCGATTTCCTTCACTGCCTCGGACATTTTGTAGCCCTGCGGCTGATACAGCAGTGCAGGAATACCACCAGTTTTCATCAAATACATTGTCTTGTTCCAATAATAAATCAGCACTACCGCTGTTTCTCCTTCGGCAAGTTTGCCTTCCTGATGCAATCCGCTCCACATATTCTCGGCCTTGCGATTATATTCGGACAACAGTTGCTCTGCTTCAGCCTTTTTACCCACTATCTCACCAATGACAGGCAGACGCTCAGACAAGGGTTTACTCTGGTCAAATACAACAGTAGGTGATATTTTGGACACTTCTTCATATTGTTTGTCCATCACATAACCCAGCATTGTCAAATCCGGTTCCAGATCCAAAACAAGTTCCAGATTTGTAGGAAATCCAATATCCTGTGCCGGGGTTGTCTCCTTATCCAAATAGACTGATTCTTCAATAAACCGGCGGTCGACACCGACCGGCTGAATCCCGAGTGCCAGCAGGTCTCCGATCGAATTACCTTGCAGCACAATCCGCTGTGGACGCTCTGGAATATCAACCTCATGCCCCTGACTGTCTTTATATACTCTTGTAGATTTTGAATTGGCGGCTGAGTCCGGTGGACTTGTCTCTGTTTGCACAGAGGATACCGGACTAGGGCCAGCATTCACAGAATTAACAGGACTGTTCCCTGAAGAACAAGCACTAAGCATTAAAACCAGACATAACAGCATCGCTGCTCCCATTGACATTTTTGTATTTCTAACCATCGGTAAATCCCCTTTTCTTCTATATTGATAATGATTATCATGATCATTAACAATATAACTTGGCTCAGCCCATCCTGCATTAGACAATCTTAGCCTGATTTTAGGACGATCTGATCCTTTGGCAGAGCCTAGGGCCAATGACTTAAAATTACCCGGAGTCACACCGGTTGTTTTCTTGAAAATACGGATGAAATAGGACAGGTCCGTGTACCCCACTCCGGCGGCAACCTCCTGCAATGATGCATCGGTATTTAGCAGCAGTTCCTGCGCCTTATCTATTCGCGTCCGAATAAGAAAATCAATCAGACTGGTACCCGTCTTGCTTTTGAACTGCTTCGCCACATAGGCCACACTATAATTAAGCTGCTCTGCAATAGAGGATAAGGTAATAGGCTGACTGTAATATTCTCGTATGTATCGAACTGCTTGCTCCACCAGATCCGGCTTGACGGGATAGACTCCATATGCCTGTCTCTGCCGCTCAACTTCGTAGACAAATTGATAAAGCATTGCTTTGATCTGAATCCGTTCAAGTGAACTTGAGTCCAGCCATTTCCGGTGCATCTCCTTTACTTGAGACAGCAAAGCCACTGGAGCATTCGGAGCAAATTCATATTGTTTTTGAAAAGGACTGTTTCTTTCAAAAAGTCTGCGTACACCTGATCCGGACGTTAGCGAAAGCGAGGCTTTATAGAAAATAAAATAAAACTCCATTTCCTCCCTGACCCAATCGATATCCAGTTGCCCTCCCTTTCCGCTGTGTAGGATATGAAAACGTTCTGCAGCATGTTTATTTCCATTGAGCCGAAAAACCGCGTTGCCGCGAACCATATATAAAAAACCTGCAGCCGGGAACCTATAGGAGGTCAGCTTGTCTCCTGCCTTGAACAACATATGGCGAATATCAATCAGCCGGATATGTGCATAATCCCAGAGCATCAAATTATCATCAGCATTTAAAATCTTTACTCGCCTCCTTCCTATCGGAAGTATAATTGATAATCATTATCAACCGCAAGAGCTGGAAGCAATCTACAAACAAGAAGTCTGATAAAGGCAGTTAAGCATCACCTAAAAAAACAACAATTCGCCTCTAATCAGTAGCTGCAATGTGCCAAGCTACAGGCTAATTGTTAAGATCTCCCTCTCCCCCCACCATCTTGAAATCCCGCACCAGTCAAGGATTTATCCTGTGCATCATCCATTTTAATTTAATTTTTTCATTCTCAAAATTACTATTTCGAAAATCTCACTATCTTCCGATATGTTCTTATGAGCTATTTGCTCAGAGACAACTTGGGGGAGATGGTAGCATGTTACAACAACTAAAAAAAAGGCGGTTTGGTTCATCAAGCATAGCAAATACTTTGTCCATTGTACTTTTAGTTATTATTGTTGTCGTCTTCTCAATCTTGGGAACCTTTATGTTTTCCAGCACTCGCAGCATACTTGTGAAACAACAAGAATCTATGCTTCAGACCAAAACACAGGCACTTGTCAGTCAATTTGATGCACTATTTAAGGAAAAGGGTTCACTGGTCAAGCAAATGTCAACGAATAACTTATTCAAACAATACATCGAAACCACCGAAGCTCCTGAAATGGCCACAACTTCTCCGCATGCCGCTGAGGTAGCAAAGACACTAGCTGCCATTGTAAAGGTGGAACCCACTTTTGCAGATGCATGGATTGCTAGTACTGCCGGCAAAGGTTTTTATATCCTCAACAATGGTACGACATCAGATGCTGCTTTTAACATTAAAGAACGGCCGTATTATAAGCCAGCAGTCGAAGCAGACGGCCTGTACTACTCCGATCCTTATATTGACATCACTACAGGCGATATGCTGATGGGTATTTTCTATCCGATAAAAAATGACAACAATACATTAATCGGTTTTGTCGCGGTTGATATAGCGTCTAAAAATATCCCGGAGTTAATGGAAAGCTATAAGCTAGGCAGCACAGGTTATTCCATTCTCGCCTCCAAAACAGGTGATATTCTGTATCACCCAGACCAGTCTAAGGTCACAAAGGAAAAGATTAATGAGCTGCCAGGTGATCTTGGGGGAATCGGCAAGAAAATGATCACTGGTGAATCCGGCGTACATCTGATTAATGACAACGGAGAACGCCGTTACATCGGCTATGCTACAAGTAAAGATACCGGCTGGTCCGTAGGTTTAACTATTTCAGAGCGGGAAGTGCTCTCCGAATTAAAAAAGTTCACCTGGATTACGATTGGCGGGTTTGTTGCAGCGGCGATTCTGCTCGTTCTATTTTCGTATATCACGCTCCGTTATCTGCTCAGATCCATACCGAAGCTGCTTACCAAAATCAAACGGGTGGAAAATGGGGATTTGACGGTTCAATTTGATGCCTATTCCAACAACGAAATTGGACAAATCTCCAACGGAATATTCAACATGGTCCAGAAAATTCAAGGGATGCTCCAAATAGTGGGTACCTCCGCTCAGGTATTAAACCAGTCCTCAAAGGATCTGCAATCTATTTCTTCCCGTACAGCTATAACGATGAACGATACAGCCACAGCCATTAATGAGATTGCGAATGCAACCAACTATCAGTCGATCGAAACGGATACGATTTTGCAAAAAACCGGATCATTATCTGGTCAAATTGACGAAATCGCTAATGATGCCATAGCCATAGAGACGATGGTGCAGGCTTCTGCCGACCAGAGCGAACTGGGGTTGGGTGTATTAGATCAGTTATCAAAATGGGCAGAAGAAAATCATAACTCCACTCATTCGATATCGTCTGCCATCCATGATATTGATCAAAGCCGTCATGAAATTTCGAGCATCGTGGACACGGTACATCAAATCGCTACGCAAACCAATCTGCTGGCGCTAAATGCTTCCATAGAAGCAGCACGTGCGGGAGAACAGGGACGCGGATTTGCCGTTGTTGCCGGAGAGGTTCGCAAGTTGGCGGAGCAGACTGCACAGGCTACACAGGAGATTGGCAGAAAGGTTCATGAAATCGAAGAGAAAACTAGAGCATCTGTGGAATACACAGCCCAAGGACTTGAAATTGCCGAAGAAAATGCAAAATCCGTGCAGGCTACGAAACAGGTATTCTTTAGCATCAATAGCGATTTGGAGGCTTTAAGATTACGTATGATTCAAATCAGCAGCAACACCTCCAAAGTCCATAAACACAAAGATGAAATCCTACAGGCACTCGAAATCATTTCTTCAACTACAGAAGAGAATTCCGCTTCAACGGAAGAAGTTAGCGCAAGTACGCAGGAACAATTGGACAGCATTGAACAGGTTGCCGAACTGTCCCTGCAGCTCAATCAGTTGTCCAAAAAGCTTCAGAACGAATTAAACCAGTTCCAGGTCGAATAGTCCTTTAGTCATCCGTAATTTTCACAGTCGTAAGACTGTCCTCCCTTCTAGAAAAATTAAGCAGCCAGTGCATGCCGATAATCTATCGGCGCGTACTGGCTGCTTTTAGTTTCAATTCGCTAGTAATGGTCTCTTCAATAATACGGTACAGACCTTGAAACTTAACTATTGATACGGGTCAGGAATTTCCTCCCACTGACCAGTAAAGACATCTACTTTAATCGTGAATTCCCTGCTTCCTTGCCTAACATCACTGAACAAATAACCATCCCCGATAAAGCCTGAAATCAAGTCCGTATCTGTTGGCTTGAAACCCTCTGTATCAAAGATTGGTTGGAGTAACTTATACAGTTCCTTCTGGTATTCTGTACCGTTAGAGAAGTTCCACAGATCTATCGCTTCTAGGTTTACAAGACTTCTCAGTGGACTGCCAGAAGTTACGTCATGAACCGTTCCGGTAAGCGGATTTATTTTATAGCTATTGCCTTCCCCTACGCCATTCAGTGGATCTATATCCACCCTATACTGATCTCCGTCTTTGCTAAAGGTCCAACCACTTGCCGGAAGCTGTTTTTCCATCATGGACTTGATATCCTGTTCACTGAGTGGTGGAGATATAAACGATCCATAGTACATCTGTGCGCTCTCAATGGTCAGATTCTTCCCGTAAACGGCAATAACTTCGAGCGGAAACTCAGACATAGACGCCGCACCGGACATAAGGGCTACAATTTGGTCATCTATCAGCTCGTATGAAACTATAGAGCCAAATCCGACCTTCTCTCCCCAAGCTCCCTCCGTGTAATCATACACTTTGGTCAAATGCTTTCCGTCCAGTTCAGCAGATACATAAGTGTGGTTATTTCGATGTGTAATGGATGATTTCAGCTTCTGATTCAACGTTTCGATCGGATCTTCGACCACAAGCTCTTCCAAGCTAGCAGGCTGGAGCACATGAATCTCACTCATAGAAAGTCCAGTACCCGTGCCGGTCGTAATGCGTATGAAAATTTCTTTCGTTCCATCTCCGTTCACATCTGCTTCTTCAATCAATGGAGGCCGAGTTTTATCTTCTCCTGCATTCCACAAGAACGTACGGCTTACTTCACCACGCACATCTACCGTGACTTTATGCAAAAGTGTATTCTCCCCAGTGGGATTAGCAGATACCGTGATTCCGTTTTTTTCCGCCAAAAGAGTGCCTTTAACCCCGGAAGCCGTTGTATTTTTATCCTGCACTTCTGCCTGAAAAGTAGCAGGAGCGCTCATTGCCGGAGCTGATGCAGAATTTAGCTTTGCTCCTGTAAGGGTACAGCCACTTAAGATCATAATTACAGCTAGGCCCAGCAGTGAGCTTTTTGCCGTAAATTTTTTATGCCTGGTGATCATAATAATCCTTCTTTCCATTTCCTTTTTGCTGCTTGAAATGCCAGCTGTACCTGCCAACCGGATCGGATCGGGTAAGGTTTCTAACAATTTGAGAAGTGTCAAGGCATAACTTCTGTGGCAAGCTGGTTCAAGATGCTTCAAGGCCAGAGCATCACAGGCAACCTCTTGATCCTCTTTCATTTGGCGTGCGGCATACCACAACAGCGGATTAAACCAATGCATGGCCAGCAGCAGACCTGTCAGCAGATTTAGCAAAATGTCATGGCGCTTCACATGCGCCAGCTCATGAAGGAATATATGACGGAGTCCGTTCGTCTCCAGAGTGTGTAAAGTAGAGGTGGGCAGCAGCAACTTGGGCCGCATAACGCCAAGTAGTGTCGGTACGGCAATCTGCTTCGTCCCGATCAGCTTGACTGGGCGACGCACCTGCATTTCCTGCTTACAGGATTCGAACAACCGTTGGACTTCTGAGGAATGAATCTCCGTTTCCTGTCGAACCCGTGCGGTAAATCGCAGTTGCGCTCGAACCGACATGCCCAGCACCACCGCCGCTCCGCCAAACCACACCAAAACCAGTACATGTATCGGCTCCCATCCTGAATCGGTATGCGGATTGACTTGTGCCACATCATCCGGTGTCGATTCTCCCGGCAAAGGTCCAGTTTTTGCAATTCCAGTAACTGACGGCGGTTCCTTTTCCCCTCCGGTCAACTCTGGGACATAAGTAAATCCAACTTCCGATTGCGCTGACGGAATAAAGGAACTCTGCGCCGTTTCTTTCTCCAGCGGCAACAGATTAAAAATACTAAATGTGCTTTCAGGTGCCCAAGGTATAGCCAGCCTCACGATCAATGGTATCCACAGAAGATACGTCCAGGTAGGTTTCAAACGATCCTTGAACAGGAAGCGGGTCAATAAGATCAGCAGAGCCAGCACGCTCGCCATGGCAGACAGCGACAATACCTTGACGAACAGATTGTATGCAGCTTCCAGCAAGCGGCTCAGTCCTTTCGTTCATCCAAAATTCTCTTCAGTTCTTCAATATCTTCCCGGGACAACTTTTCATCCTGCAAAAAATTGACCAACATCGGGCGCAGAGTTCCACCGTAGATCCGCTTCAGAAAGGATCTTGTCTCCGATTGGACACATTCCTCTTCCCGCACCAGCGGATAATAGGAATACACCCTACCTGTCTGGTTATAACCAATAGCCCGTTTCTCTGTCAGACGCTTAATCAACGTCCGTACCGTCTTTGGGTTCCAGTCCCTGCTGCCTTCTAGTGCTTCAACAATCTCACCTGCAGTACGTGGGGCACTTGCCCACAGCACCTTCATCACTTCCCACTCGGCATCCGAGATCTTTGGAGTTTCCGTAGACATCATTCTATCCGCCTTTCTTTCCTCTATATGACTACACTTGTAATCCAATATCCAAAATATACAAGTCAGCATCGTTTATGTCAACCCTAAACTCCCAGCTCACCACGGTTTATGGACAATGTACACGGAGATTCATGATTACGTACATTAATAGCAATAATACGGCTTTATTAGTCAAAGATGACTTCAAAGAGGTGGAACCTATGCCTATAAAAACAGGTAATCAATACATCGAACGAATCGACCGGCAAAAGATCAATATCTGGTACAAAGGAACACGTGTTGAAGGTCCTTTATCCAAACACCCTGCCTTTCAAGGTCTCATACAAACACAAGCCGAAATGTATAACATGCAGTGTGATGAACGTTATTTGGCGCAGATGACCTATCCTTCACCTGATACTGGAGATCCGGTTGGTTTATCTTTTCTTCCACCCAAAAATGCTGAAGATTTAGAACGCCGGAGAAAAATGATTGAACTCTGGTCTAACAGACATCACGGATTTTTAGGACGTTCCCCCGATTATATGAATACGGCCATCATGTCTCTGTTCACAGCTGCTGATATCCTTGAGGATCATAATCCGAAATATGCTGAGAACCTCAGAAAATACTATGCCTACTGTCGTGATCATGATATTACCTTATCCCATGCTTTCATCCAGCCTCAAGCCAGCAAAATATCCGGCCAGATTGATGCTACAGAGGATTCTATCGCTGCAAAAGTCGTAGAAATCAATGATCAAGGGATGTTTGTTACCGGTGCTTTTATGATGGCAACACAGGGAGCTACATGCGATGAAATGCTTGTATTCCCAACTCCCTCACCCTCACTTGTGGATGATGATAATCCCTTTGCGTTTGCCTTTGCGGTGCCTAATGATCTCCCTGGAATGACTTTTTTTTGCCGTGAAAGCTACGCTGCCTCATCTACTTACGACCATCCGTTAAGTTCAAGATATGAAGAAATGGATACCCTTGTTATCTTTGACCGTGTACTGATCCCTCATGATCGTATATTTTATTATGGCGATGAGAGGTACTGTTCCCGATTATTCAGCGAGAGTAACTTTCATACGCATATGGCCCACCAAATTGTCACCCGCTATATTGCAAAAACCGAGTTTTTTCTTGGTATGCTAGAGTCTTTGGCGGAAGAACAAAACGCTGTCCTTGAGTCCTACACGATTTTGCCTATTTCCAGAATATTAACCTATTTAGAAACTTTCAAAGCCTTAAGACTTGCAGCGGAAATAGGGGCTTCGCTCGACAAATTTGGATATCTCGTTCCAGATAAAGGTCCACTGTTGGCTTCAACCATTCACTTTTCAGAGTTTTACCCAGAGATGGTTGAAATGGTTCAAAACCTCAGTTCAAGCGGGCTCATCATGATCCCCTCTGAAGCCGACTTTACATCAAGCGCTGGTTCGTATCTTTATGAGTATTTGAAGGGAAATGTCTCGGATGCGTGGTATCGAAATGCCTTATTCCGGCTGGCTTGGGAACTAGGAGCGGGTGCATTCGGAGGTCGTCAAACCCAGTTTGAGCGGTTATTTTTCGGCAACTCCCAAACAGTGGCCTGGCGTATGTACAACAGCTATGATAATCACGAGTATTTTCGTCAAATCGTTCACGAATTTATTGCCCCTGATGCCCACTTGTCTAAGTCAACAACAGATGGAATTTCCAATTAATCAAGAGTTGCGAAGGTTTATAATGATGTTTTTCAGGATTGATTAAGAGACTGCTTCCGCTCTCTTTTTCAGTCCTTTTTGAGCTTTATCAACAAACCAAATTAGGAAGAACTAGATGCTTTTTCATACCTGCACTGGACAATTCTGTAATAAGTTGTTTATAGTTTATTAGCATTAGGAAGTGATTTGCTAGCTTAGGAGGGAACAATGAACTATGGGCCATATCATAGTCGTAGAAGATGAACGTGCAATCAGTGACTTAATTACTATGAATCTAAAATTAGTCGGACATACCTATAGCAAGGCTTATCGCGGGCTGGAGGTTATTGAACTGCTGGAACGTGAAAAGGCCGATTTAATTCTGCTCGATATAATGCTGCCCGAACTGGACGGTTTTGAGATCATGCAGCGGATTGCTCACTTACAGATTCCGGTGATTCTGATCACCGCAAAAGATTCACTGGCTGATCGCATCAAAGGCTTTGAGCTGGGCGCCGATGATTATATCATTAAACCTTTTGAAATCCTTGAATTGTTGGCAAGAATCAATGTGGTGTTACGCAGGAGCGAAAAAGGCATTTCCAATTTTCTCTGTGAAAACGTTGAGGTACGTTATCTTGAGAGGCTTGTGATGGTGGATCAGATACCCGTAGATTTAACCGCTAGGGAATTTGAGCTGCTTGAGGTCCTTATCCGCAACAGAAATATTGCTTTATCAAGGGAAAAGTTGCTGGAATTAGCCTGGGGCTATGATTTTGAAGGAGATACCCGTACCGTAGATGTTCACATCAGACAGCTGCGCAAAAAACTAGGCTGGGAAGAACGAATTAAAACCGTATTTAAGCTTGGTTACCGCTTGGAAGTTCAGGTCTAGTATGAGATTCTGGCATAAAATTCTGCTGTCAGTCCTCGCTTTCTTCATCGTCGCCCTAGATGTGAGTGTAATCATGATTATGAAAAAAAGCTGGCAGCTGAACATGGACAGCGAAATGCAGCGTGCTTCAAGCGAACAGCTATTAATTGCAAACAACATTTATGAAAATCTTGAATCGATTCAGACCCGTGGGGCCACACTTACCTCTACTTTAATCTCAAGTGTGGCTCAATCCTATGGTGAATTTTATCATAAGCAGGGAATCGGACTACAGCTCTGGGAGAATGACCAGCTGGTTTATCCGAATGCCGGAGTCCCATCAGTCTCAACACCGGAGTCACATTCTATTCAACTCTCTACTGAGCTCCCTGCTCCCTATCAAGCTTTGTCGATCGTTTATCAACGTGATATCAGTGACCTGTATGCTAAGCAGCATGAGCTGAACCGTTTTTTTGTAATGATTAACTGGATTATCGGTCCAATTCTGCTCCTATTACTCTACTTGCTGATCCGGCAGTTGACCAAACCACTTAAACAGCTTTCAAAGACTACAAAAACGATCGCTGAAGGCAAATATACCGAGCGCGTGCAGTTGCGCAGTAAAGATGAATTTGGTGAGTTAGCCCTGAACTTTAACCGAATGGCAAACGCAGTGGAGCAGCACGTGATCGAACTGTCTAATATGGCCGATGAAAAGCAGAGAATGGTCGATAACCTCGCCCACGAACTGCGCACACCTTTAACCAGTATGCAGGGATTTGCTGAATTTCTGACTTCCGCAAATATAGGCCAGGAAGAACAGCAGATGGCTGGTCAATATATCCTTAGTGAAACCTTACGCCTGAAGAATTTAGCCTTCAAACTGCTGGATTTGTCCGTCCTACGGCATCATCCTCTGACTCTGAAACAAGTAGACATATCAGATTTGTTCAAATCGGTTAAACAGATTGAGCAGCTTAAGTTGGACGAAGCAGGCATCAAACTAGAAATGGATTATTCCATCCCTGCGGTTTGGGGTGATCATGATCTGCTAACTTCCTTCTTGGTTAACCTTGTCGAAAATTCCATTCATGCCTCTCCGCAAGGGAGCACCATCCGCTTGCTTGCCTATGTATTGCAATATGAAGCCATATTGGAAGTATGTGATTCGGGATTTGGGATGACACCGGAACACAGCGCGCGTGTTTTTGAACCCTTTTATCGAGGTGAAAAATCGCGCACACGCGAATACGGGGGTGCGGGTCTTGGTTTATCTTTATGCAAGCAAATCGCAGATGCGCATCAAACTAGAATTTCACTGAATTCTACTTTAGGTCAAGGAACAAGTATCCGCATCTTTTTACAACTCCATAACATCTGTTCACCTACTCTATAACATCTATAGTTTAAGGTTAGGAAGATTCAGCATCATCCGAAGCAAATGGAGGTTATTCAAGTGAATAACAAAAAATTCCCCACTACTTTAGCTATACTCCTGTTCTCGGGGAGTCTGCTAATCGTCAGTGCAGTCATTCAAAACACCACCCATTTAGCTTTAACCAGCACCAAAACCCCAGGGGTGAAGTTGGAAGCACCAACGCCGGTGTCCACAGTGAATGACGATCTGCAACCGCAGATGAGTGCTAAAGAAATACAACCCATTAACAATTTCATAGACATGGAAGGTCAGGAGAATTCTGAATCCAAACGGACCACTGTCACACCGCCTGCTGCAGAGAATTTGAGTCAAACTGGTGCCGTTATTCTGGCTGCTTCAAGCGTTCGCAAATTATTCGATGTGGACATTGCCAAGCTACAGATGCGGGTTATTCTGAGTGATACCCGAACCTCGCTGCCGTGGACATGGGCTGTACATTTCAGTCCATATAACGCCAAGACCCTAGAAGGGCAAGGTAAGGAATTCTGGGAATATGATGTACTAATTGATCCCATAAACGGTATGGTAGTGAACACGACCGCGATTAATATTGCTCTGAAAAGAACACCAATTAGCGCTTCTGCTGCCAGCACTATCTATAAAGATGCCCGTTGGATCAATGCGGCCATAACTATCCTTACAGATAAACAAAAAGAAAGCCGGAAAATTGCTACAGCTACACTGATCAACACTGACACCAATGATAAACGCGGCATGGTCGCTGTTCAGATGATGCTGGAAGATGGCAGCAGCTACACGGCAGAAATGCGTTATCCTGATCAAAGTCTGCGCTGCCTTACCTACGAGACTGCTCAAGTAGTGAAATAAATCAAAAATTGAATCAGCTCTTCACTAATCCTACTTTTATGTCGATAATTTATATTACATGGAAAAGTATGGAGGAGCATATGAACACTAATCGCAGAACCGAACCTTTTCGATATACACTTAAAGAACCTGTAACATTTGATCTTCATATTCTTACTATTAACGGAATCCAGGTTCCTTCCAAGCCTGTAAGGGCTGTATTGTTCGACATCAGTCGATCGGGTTGCCACTTATCGTTACCCCTCAATATCAACCCAGAAAATAACCTAGTACGCATTGGCATGGAAATGAATCTTACGGATGAATCTATGTACATAGAAGGAATATTGAAATGGAACAAAGAACAACAAGGCAGTTTCCACTACGGCATTCAATTGGACATCCCTGAGAATGATGGTGATCGGCTCCCAAGAGTACTTCGCATCCTTGCTGGAGAAGGCAAAATATTAGTTCGTTAAGATAAAAAAAAAGAGTAGTTTTAATCTAAAAAAGCAACAACCCCGCGTTTTCATGCAGGGTTGTTGCTTTTTAGCTATTACGATCCAAACTTATTGTTGTAATCCGAAATCGCAGATCACCATTTCATGGATTTTATTCTTGAGTCACATCCCGTTCAGGGGATGCTGCTACAGCTTTTTCTTTCTCCAGTACCTCTCTTAAATCATCTTGAATTCTGCGATTCCATAAGGGAACCCCTGAGCGATAAGCAGCTCTGCCCGTCAAATGCGCAGATAAAGGTGAGGTCATAAATACAAAGACAATCCCCAGTAGCAGCTTAGCGCTTATATGATCTAGAAAAAATGCAAAATATAGAAAGGCCCCGCTCAGAACACATAAAACTCCAAGGGTGGCACTTTTGGCAGCGGCATGTGATCTCAGATAAACATCAGGCAGCCGAATCAGACCATAAGCACTTACAGCACTAAGCAATGCCCCCATCAGTATTAATAAGGCAAACAGCAATTCACCGACTATCTTGATCGTTTCCATGTTCAAGCACCACTCCCCTTTCGATGTATCTGGCAAATGCCGTCGTGCCGATAAAGGAAAGAATGCCTATTAACAAAATAATTTCGATAAAAGCCTGCGTTCGTAGTAAAACAGAAAGAACGGCTACCATGGCTAACAGATTAATTCCAATCGTATCCAGTGCCGCTACCCGGTCGGGCAAAGAAGGCCCCTTCAACAACCGCCAGGCACATACACCAATCGCCAGCGCCATAATCGTAAGCGAGAGCATAAGAATAAAATGGATCATTAACGGGTCACCTCCAATATCGCACGCTCAAAGGTGTCACGGATATTCGCTCTGAACTGTGCGGGATCCTCAACATCCATGGCATGAATATACAAAGTCCGGTTATCATCCGATACTTCAAGTACCACAGATCCGGGAGTAAGGCAGAGCAATGTGATCAAAGTAGCCACTTCCCAATCCGATTTCAGCTCTGTAGTATATTTCAAGATTGCCGGACGTATATTAAGCTCCGGTCTCAGAACAGCTTTTACTACTACATAACTTGAAACGACCAGCTCCCGCAGCAGCAACAGGATTAGCTTAATAATTGCCCACACTTTTCCTAGATATAATCTGGGCCAAAAACGTCGCATTCCGAGCAGAATGAGGATACCGATCAAGAAACCAATGACGAAACGCGGCCCAGTCCAGTCATTGTGCAGGAACATCCACAGGAATGCTATCATGAAATTCAATAATAGTTGAAAAGCCATAGTATCACTCCTTCATGACAGCGTTAATGTATAGTGCTGGATCAGCCAGTACAGCTCCGGCTTGGCTGACAAGTCCGTTTACCGTCTCCGCACCCACACCCATCAGAATTACAATCGCGAACAGAACAGCTGCCGGTGCCATCATAGCTTTATAATGAAGCGGTTTGACCTGTTCTTCCCTTTTCTCGCCACCCCAGAACACTTGCTGGAATACCTTGATCAAGGAATATAACACTACGAAGCTGGATGCAAGTGCAATCAGCGCCAGAGCCACGTGATTCTCGCCAAATCCACTCCGCACCATCATCACTTTTCCAGCGAAACCACTAAGGGGCGGAACACCAACCAATGCCAAAGTCAGTACAAAAAACATCCAGCCGGTCCACGGATAACGTCGGATTAAACCACCCATTTCTTTTAAGCGGTCAGTGCCTGAAGCTGAGATAATCATCCCACCCAGAAAGAATAATAATGCTTTGGCAACCATGTCATGCATTAAATAAAACACTACACCATTTAACGAATCCTGAGTCGCGACAGAGATCCCAAAAGCAATAAATCCTACACTGATGATGATATTATAATTAAATATTCGGCCCAAATCGTTGTATGCCAATGCCCCGATTGCCCCAAGTATCATCGTCGCCCCCGCCATCCAGGCAATCAATGTATGGGTGAGTCCCGGTTCTTGAATAAAAATCAAAGTAAAGGTACGAGTAATTGCATACAATCCGACCTTGGTTAGCAAAGCCCCAAACAGGGCTCTAACAGCCAATGGTGGTGCACTATAAGAATCGGGAAGCCAGAAAAAGAGCAGTAATCCTGCCTTAATCGAAAATACAATTAGCAGCAGGACCGCAATGACGTTCATTACACCGCCTTGTCCCGCCTCTGCTACACGCATAGATAGATGCGCCATATTCAGTGTTCCTGTCGCGGCATATAAATAAGCAATCGTCGCCACAAACAAGGAAGAGGAAATCACATTAATTAATACATACTTTAATGTCTCTCGCAGTTGACCCTTGGACCCACCAAGTACGATCAAAGCGTAAGAGGCAACTAACAGCACCTCAAAGCAGACAAACAAGTTAAACAGGTCCCCGGTGAGGAAAGAGCCAAATACCCCGGTTAATAAAAAATGGAAAAACGGATAGTAATAAAACCGTTCCCTGTCTTCCCCAATGCTAGCGAAGGAAAAAAACAGACAAGCCGCGCCAACAATGGCCGCAGTCAACACGAGCAATGCCGAAAACATATCGGCAACAAACACAATGCCATAAGGTGGACGCCATCCCCCCATATATAAGGTCTGGATACCGTTTGTATTTACCTGATACACAATGAATCCTGCAACAAAGATATTTAAAAACACACTGACGGCACTTATGATTCGTTGCAGACGTACTCGTTCTTTCAGAAAAATGAGTATTACTGCCGTAATGGCCGGAATCAGCAGAGGCAGCACTAACAAGTTGTTCATCGTCTCTCCTCCTTGGTTCCTTCCACATCATCGGTACCCGTCGAGCGGTAAGTCCGGTATGCCAAAACAATAAAAAATGCTGTTACTCCAAAGCTAATTACAATAGAGGTCAAAATGAGCGCCTGCGGCAAAGGATCGACATAAGCTTCCGCTTCCTCACCCAGCAATGGTGCAGCACCTGTCTTGAGGCCAGACATTGTCAGTAACAACAAATGAACGCCGTGCGTTATTAAAGTGGTTCCCAGAAGGATGCGCAGCAAGCTTTTGGAAAGAACTAGATAAACACCTACGGAAAACAGTACACCGATCGCCAGGGCAATAATAAGCTCCATTAGCTATCCCTCCCGATCGTAAATATGATATTCATAGTGACACCAATAACAGCTAAGAAAACACCGAGATCAAAGAACATTGCTGTGGTCAGTTCTGTTTTGCCCATAAGTGGCAGTTGGAAATAGCCAAACGCTTGGCTCAGAAAAGGTACATCGAATAAAAACGAACCTATTCCTGTAAGAAAAGCTACAGATACCCCAACCGCGATTAACTTACGATAGTCGATAGGCAATACCTTCTCAACCATATCAATCCCAAAAGTAATGGCGAGCAGTACCAATGCGGCTGATGCCATCAATGCTCCAATAAATCCGCCTCCCGGATTATTATGTCCGGCGAAAAACAGATAAAGCGAAAATATTAGTATCATAACGAAGGCTACTTTAGCTACCGCTTGTAGTAACACATCATCACTTACAGAAGAACGTGGTTTATTATCCTTCACAGCCCGCTTCAGTGGGGTAATAGTTCCATCCGTATCCAACTGCAGTTTGATCATGGAATAAATAGCAAGTGAGGCAAGGCCAAGCACTGTAATTTCAAACATGGTATCAAAGCCGCGGAAATCAACGAGCAGAACATTAACAATATTTTTACCGCCACCCAAGGTATAGCTATTCTCCACATAATATTTCGAGATGGATTCGAACGGACTACTGCCTAAAGCAGCAAGTGCAACCAATGTCATGGTTATTCCCATCCCGATGGAAATAATTAGCTTAGGCAAGCGGGACCGAAGTTTGAGCGGCTCTTTCTCCAGCTTAGGCAAATGCCGAAAACATAGCAGGAACAATGTAACGGATACTACTTCGACAATCATCTGGGTAAGCGCCAGATCAGGTGCCCGGAACAGAACAAAGAGTAAAGTAACCATATAACCAACCATTCCTGTTAACAAAATGGCTGTGATTCTGGAACGAACAAAGGGGATAGCCAAAGCGCCCACAAGCATAACCATAACAACAATAACTTCAAACAAAGAAAACGGAGCATATTCAGTTGTCCCAAGCGTTATTCCATCGGTATACCACACGGCTCCACCAATGGCTACGATCAGGAAAGCGAAGATATACATCAAGTAATGGCGCATGGAACCTGTCATATAGGTACCAGTCAACGCCCTAGACGATTTCTCGACCAGCCGGATTACTCCGTCATAGACTTGATTTAAAGTGTAGCCACTGCCCCATTCTTTATCGACCAGACTCCAGCGGCCATAGATTCGGTATACAATAATACCAATAATCACAACACCAAGTGTCATCCATATTTCTGGTGTAAAGCCGTGCCAGAAATGAATATTCACAACAAAGGGTTCTCCGGTCTGCAAGATAGGGTGAATAGCATTCATTGCAGGGATAATAAGTGTTTTGGATAATATATTCGGGAAAAAACCGATAAATATAGACAGCACTGCTAGCAGGCACGGGGCAAGCAGAAGTCCAAATGGGGCTTCATGCGGTTTTTTGTCCAGCTTCTCAGGCTGATATTTTCCGAAAAAGGTGTGGAAAACCAAAATCATACTGTATGCAAAAGTAAACACGCTGGCAATCCAGGCCAAAACCGGGAAGAGCGTAAACAACGAGGGAATAGACAATATATCCAGGTTTCGGATATTCAGAACAGCCGTAAAAAACATCTCTTTACTTAAAAACCCGGAAAATGGCGGCAAACCAGCCATCGAGAAACTGCCGATCATCGCTACCGTAAAGGTAACCGGCATAATGGAAATCAGTCCGCCCAGCTTTCGCAGGTCGCGGGTACCCGTCTCATGGTCAACTATACCGACCATCATAAACAAAGAGCCTTTAAAGATGGCATGGTTAATAAGGTGAAAGATAGCCGCTGTTGTTGCAGCAGTGTAAAAGACTGAATCTTCCCCTACATAAAATGCCGCTGCCGATCCCATTCCCAGCAATCCCATAATCAGTCCAAGTTGACTAATCGTTGAATAGGCTAATAGAGCCTTCAGGTCCGTCTGCTTCATCGCCTGGATGGAGCCATAAATCAAGGTGATCAAACCGACGCCTGACACAACCCAGAACCACTCATATTGCCCCGCAAAAACAGGGCTGAAACGGGCGACAAGATACAATCCAGCTTTAACCATCGTTGCCGAGTGCAGATAGGCGCTGACGGGTGTCGGTGCCTCCATGGCATCCGGCAGCCAGATATGAAACGGGAACTGAGCTGATTTGGTGAAGGCGCCTAAGAGAATTAGTAGCATCGCCGGAATAAATAAAGCATGCCCGCTAATATCGCCAACCTCACTCCAAATTTCCCGGATACTAAAGGTGCCTGTCATTACATAAAGCATTAAAAAGCCGGCAAACATCGCTAAACCACCAAATACGGTAATCAACATAGATTTGAGAGCACCATACCGCGATTTTTGCCGCCGATGCCAAAAGGCAATTAACAGAAATGACGAAACACTTGTTAATTCCCAAAAGCCGTATAACACCATCAAGTTATCCGAGAGCACAACGCCAAGCATTGCCCCCATAAACAACATTAGATAAATATAAAAAGGGGTTAACGCTTCTTTTCGCCGGTCCAGATAATAAATTGAATAGATAATTACAAGACTACCCATCCCAGTGATTAGCAAAGCAAACAACAAACTTAATCCATCCAGATGGAAAACCAAATCAATTCCTAGTGAAGGAATCCATGAAATGGTTTCATATCCCAAATCCCCACCTTTAATAACGGGAATCCGGGTTAAGAAATAAACAAACAAAACGAGTGAACCAGGGAAAACAAGCCATCCTCTATGAAGGTTGGGTGCTCTCTTGGACAAAAGTGCGATTACTAAGGCCATTAGAAACGGAACAAGTATGATTACATGCAGCAAAGGCAGTCCTCCTTTTCCACTTGAGCTTATCAAGTTGTGAACTTTAGTACTTACTTTTTTACCAAAAGCCAAAGATCATATGATTGGTAGGGCCTTTTATACAAGGCCCCAATGTTGATAAGGGCAAGCCCGATTATAAAGAATCGGTCAATGTGCCATCACAAATATGCAGATACCTAGCCTTTCCATCTTCTTGCTCAATTCTGAATAAACCGTTCTCAAATTCTGTGTGTAGTTCGTGAAAGAACTTTCCCTTAAGCGAATACTCTCCCTGAGGTTCATCACTGAGCTGGTACTCAGCCCCGTTTTTGACCAGGTAAGCGATAACGCCTTCCTCATGGGTTTCTTCCAGCCCTGCACGCATCCGCTGCACAGCCACGACATGCAGATCCATCATTTTCATTTTACCAATGAGTTCATTGATGAAATTACGTTTGGTTAGCTCCTGCCACCGAGTTTGAGCAGATTGTCCAATGACGATCTGTGTGACCTCATTCTCTTCAGCAACTTCTACAATAATATCTGTTGTTTTTCGGCCTTCACGTTTCCGAATGATAAACTCTGCGCCAGCTTCATCGGCAAGACGTTTCCAGACCGTCATATACATTTCTTTGCTCTGATTATATTCATCAATATCCGAACTATCGACATTTAATACAAACAATGGCGCCCCTATAATTTCAGATAGTTGGACACCACGCCGGATTAAACGCTCCCCATGCGGACCATAATGAACACAAACCATAATCTTTTCATTGTGTATGACCTTCACCCTCCTGTAACATGGCCAAGAAATACAAAAGGAGCCCACTGGCGTTAGGCCCCTTGCGTAATTCTAAAACCCGATAAGTTATACTTAATTATATCTATTCCTATGTTTTTTGTAAAGTTTGTTGGTTATCATGGAACATATTTCTTTTTAATGCTTGTATCATGCCCTTCTCTTGCAGTTGTCATACAATGGTTATTATATATTCCTTTACAGGAATATTCCCTCCATGGTATATTATCACCACAAACAGGAAATACCAAAAAGGAGGCGCTATAGAGCCGCTCAACCAGAGTATGTCATAATAGAGATGCGAATGAATTTAATGAATCGAAGTGATCCTTGTTTATGAATACTAACGTTATGAGTGCCTTAGCTGAGCCCCACCGCATGCAGATCGTTGAACTATTACGCGAGAATCCTCTAACCGTTGGGGAGATTGCAGAAAGTCTTCAGCTACGGCAGCCTCAAGCGTCCAAGCATTTGCGCGTCCTTAGTGAAGCGGGCTTAATTGAAGTTCAAGCTGTTGCTAACAAGCGCATTTGCAAGCTCCGTCCTGATCCATTTAAGGAAATAGACGATTGGTTAGACTCCTACCGCCATATATGGGAAGAACGATACGATCGACTGGATGATTATTTACAAAAGCTACAGAGCAATGAAAACAATAATAAATCATAGCCTCAGGTCGAAATTGGCAGGAAGCAAACAAATTTGAGGAGGATCTATCCCATGACAAATTCTAACCCGTCCAACCAAGTGGTATCCAAAGTTGTTGATGGCAACACATTAGTATTAGAGCGCGTATTCCAAGCTCCACGTGAGCTAGTATTCAAGGCTTTTTCTGAGGCTGAGCATTTGAAGCACTGGTGGGGTCCAAAAGGGTGGACGCTTCCCGTATGTAATGTCGATTTCCGTCCAGGGGGTACTTGGCATTATTGCATGAAGTGCGTGGATAAGAATCAAGGGGATTTCTACGGTATGGAGTCTTGGGGCAAGGCGTTGTATAAGGAAATTACAGCCCCAGAACAAGTCATTTATACAGATGGATTCTCAGATGCAGAGGGTAATATTTCAAAAGATTTGCCTGAAACGCTTGTCCAGCTAGATTTTATCGACCTGGAGGGTCAAACGAAGCTGGTGAATTCCGGTAAATACACTTCTCCGGAAGCCTTGCAACAAGTGATTGATATGGGGATGTTAGAGGGGATTTCCCAAACCTTCGATAATTTGGACGCCCATCTTGAGAATTTACAGAAGAATAACTAGAGCAGCTATCACACGATAAGTAGGACGATGCAAGGATACTCTCTCCTGCTCGTCCTATTATGTTTATTTTGCTGGAAATAAGAACCTGATACTATTCGGAAAATATTGCAGGAAAAACGTGTCATTATGCGTGCCCAGCGGATCCGTCTCAAACTTCACTCGCTGATCCGCTCCATCAATCTTCTCTTTTAAAATATCATAAGCACGTTTGCTGTTAGGCACCATGTCCTTCTGGGCATTTGTCTTGTGGATCCCTTCCTGTTCACCAACATACATATAAATTCTGCATTCCCTATCTAGTCTTGATGTCTCCATGAAATGAATGAAATCTTTAAACCATACAGACGCAGATATCAATATAAAATTCCCAACAGTAGCTTCAGTCTTGTACATCGCGTACAGACTTATTAATCCACCTAGTGAAACACCACCCAAAGCCAATTTCTCCGGCTCGTTGGAGATGCGATAGGAGCTTTTGATATAGGGTACAAGATCCTGATAGACATAATTCAAATAATCATCGCCCTTGCCCCCAAAGGACCAATCCTTAAAAAGAGCAGGCATTTCCCAAGGTGTATATTCATCATTCCGCAACTGAGAATCAATCCCGATAAAAATAACCGGCTCTGTTACTCCCTCTTCTACATCTTTCTCTATTGCTGTAATCGCCTCTTTGAACAAAAAATCTCCATCCTGTAAGAAAACCGCTGGAAACATCCGCTCCGGAAATAGATGATATTCTTTCGGTAAATACACGGTAATCTGACGATCCATATGTTCAAAAAGCACAAGCTCGCCTGCCCTCATTTGCGTCATATCCCCACTCCTTAACAGTTCAGCACTCGAAACGCTCTACTCATAATCGTTGGTACTACAGAAGCGTGATTTTCATTGGGTGCGACATAGTGCTTAACCTCTAAATTAGGCAAAGCATACTCATTCAATTTTGAAAATAATATTGCTGCGTCATCGACCATAAACGACTCTTCACTCCCTACGGTAATCAATAACTTTTGTTTATCGGCCGTCAACTCTTGACCCTTGTGATAGAACTGCTCCGCATACGTCAGGATTTCATGATCATTCCACCAAATGGATGGACTAGAGGCCAAATAATACTGGAATAGCTTCGTACGAGTGAATAACGTCCAGAGGACAAATAGACCGCTGAGAGAGTGACCAAACAAGGCTTGTTTATACTGATCCACATTATATTTCTTGATGATTGCTGGCATTAACTCTAATTCTAAAAAAGCCAAAAACTTCTCAGCTCCACCATGTGGTCCTATGTCAGCATTTTTCAATCGGTCCGGATATACATACTGCTTCGCCGGAGGTGTGAAATCATAAAATCTTCTTTTGGAGACCTCTTCATCTGAACCATAATGTCCAATGCCAATCACAATTGCTGGTGCAATAAAAGTTTTCGGGGCATTTCTTGACTGCAATTTCACAACATCCCGACCCAATTGAAAATATGAATTACCATCGAGCATGTAATACACGGGGAAGCCCTTTTCTGGTGCTGCTTCTCTGGGAAGAGAAACCTTTATATCGTACGTGTAACCCGTATACTGAGATTCAAGTTTCCATGATTCTGTGTGTTCGAGCTCTACTTGTGTTGTCATTTTTTCTGTACACTCTCCCCTACACTCTTGACTTTGCTAATAAATATAAGAAATAAGGAATTCCAATAATCGAAACGACTATACCCACGGGTAACTCTGCCGGCTGAAATATTGTTTTGGCAAAATAATCCGAGATCACCAGCAAAAACATCCCTACCACTGCACTGGATAACATAATATAGCGGTGATTAATCCCTACTAATCTTCTGGCGATATGAGGAGCCATCAAGCCTATAAAACTTATAGAACCGGATACAGATACACAAACACTTACGATCCCCACACTGCATAACAGAAAGATCAGCTTTTCTTTTTCTACAGAGATCCCTAAGCTCTTTGTACTGGAATCCTCCAATTGAAAATAATTGAGTAAATAGCTTTTTCGATACATTATAAATCCTAAAATAAGCACCCAAGGTGCGATCATAATGATATAAGTCCAGTTCGCGCTGTAAATACTTCCGACACTCCAAACCGCAGCCATCTCATAATCACTTGCATTCATTTTCAGAGAGATATACAACGACAACGCACCAAAACCACTGCTAATCGCGATCCCTGTCAAAATCAAGCGTTGCATATCGAGTGCACCATTCCGCCATGAAAAAATAAAGATAATGACAACTGCGGCAAGCCCACCTACAAAACCAAACAGCGGCATGGCTAGTATCGAGAACCAGCTTTCTTTGAAAAAAGTAACTCCCGACATCTGAAAGAAAAACATAAACGCAACGATGGCAGCTCCTGCGCCTGCATTAATCCCAAGGATACCTGGATCAGCCAGCCCGTTACGGGTAATCCCTTGAATGACAGTTCCCGCTATCCCCAGACCTATTCCTACTAATGAGGCAATAATGATCCGTGGTAACCGAAACTGAAAAATAACCAGGTCAAATTTAGCATTAGGATCTATTCGCAGCAGTGTTTTTATCACATCCATTACAGACATATCAAACACGCCATTCGTAAGATGAAAATATCCGGCCACAAGGGTTAACAGGATAAAAACTAATAGTGTAAGCATATAGCGGCTAAACTGTACTTTACTTCTATCCACGCTGCTCTCCCCCTTTAACCCGAATTAAATAAAGGAAGAAAGGGATGCCAATAAAGGCTGTTACAACACCAATTGGCGTCTCAAACGGAAAGTTAATATAACGGCTTAAGACATCGCAAAACGCTAAAAAAACAGCTCCAATCACCGCTGAGCAAGGAATGATAAAGCGATAGTCTATACCTACGATAAAACGTGTAATATGAGGAATGATTAGACCCACAAAGGCTATCTTGCCGACTAAAGCTACTGCTGTCCCGGTCAGACATATAACAGATATAATACTGACAATTTTCACCCATTTTGTTCGTTGACCCAAGCTAATCGCGGTTTCATCCCCCAGGGAAGCAACCATTACTGACTTAGAAATACTAACCGCCAAGAGCAGTCCAACGATTATAAAAGGAACTGATAATATTAGCATATCTGGATTAACGGTATGTATTTTCGAGCTATACCAGACGCTAACATTTTGTGAAACTTGAAAAAACATCGCTACTGCTGAGGCGATACTACTTAAAAAAGTACCAATTACAGTTCCAATAATGGCTAACCTGACTGGAGATAAGCCGTTTTTGACCAATGAACCAAATCCGAAAACCAAACCCGCTCCGATGGCTGAACCCACCATGGATAAAATAATCATCTGAACATTCGATAATCCCGGATAAAACACCATAGCCAACGTAATAACAAATGCCGATCCGTCATTTACTCCCATAATCGATGGTGATGCAAGATAGTTACGTGTAACCCCCTGCATTAACGCCCCTGAAACAGCCAGAGCCGCTCCAACTAATAAAGCGGCGATTACACGCGGAAATCTAGATGTCATAATAATGTTGTGGTCCACATTATTAGCATCGAAGTGTGTAATCGCCTGCCATATTGTCAATATTCCAATATCTTTAACACCATATAAGACGGATACAACCATTGCTAATACGATGAATAATGGAGAAGTTGATAGGATCAATATAACTTTCCAATTTTTTGTATTCATCTTATTCATCGCACCTTCGGTTTTACTTCAACAGGTTTTCAATTGCCGCATCCAGGAATCTTACTTTAGACCAAGCCGTTCCACCTTGTGCCAACGGATCAATTGCATTTACAAACACATGATTATTTTTGACAGCAGTTACGCTTTTGAAGATCGGATTCTTGAGCAAATCATCAAGAGCTGTTGCATTATCAGTATTCTCACTAGTCTCAAACTGCAAGAAAATATAGTCCGGATTAATATCCGCCAAAGCTTCTAATGAAAGCTCTGCTTGTGCTTCTGTAGAGGAAATCACCTCAGGAATGGCAGCACCCAGATCTTCATAAATAACCGGATTCAAATAAACGCCAGCAGGATACACACACATACTGCCCTGACGAATACGAATGACTAGAATGGATTGATCTTTCAGCTTTTCTCCAATTTCAGCCTTTGCACCCGCAGCTTTAGATTCATAATCACTAATAATTTTTTCTGCATCTGTGGTCTTACCGGATAATTGGCCTAATAAGAGCAAGTTATCTTTCCAGTTTGTTGAAATATGTGAATAAGGAATCATCGTTTGAATTTTATTAAGTGCGCCGGCCACATCTTCCCCAAACTTGGAAGACCCTAAGATAACATCTGGATCCAGTTGCAGAATCGCTTCATTACTTGGAGCAAATTTATCCCCCACTAAGGATGCACCCGCTAGGTCAGTTGACAGATAACCTGGAATAGCATCAGCTATTGCAAGTACACCTACAGGTTTCACTCCCAGTATGGCAGCATCTTCCATAGATTCGAGACTTGCTGCTACAATATTATTAATCTTTGCAGGCACGACATAATCCTTGCCCAAATATGTAACGGTTTGTTCAGTGGCAACAGCCTCCTGAGCCGCATTTCCTTTGTTATTTGCAGTTCCTTCTGCTGCTACTGCAGCATTATTTGTGCTTTTTTCTGAAGCTGTCTTATCCTTTTCATTGTTACCGCAAGCTGCCAAACTCAAAGCTAAAACTGCTGATACCCCAGCTAATAAATATTTTTTCTGATTCATAATCAATCTCCCCATCTATATTTTATTTATCATTCTTCAAACTAAAGTAATGATAATGAGAATCGTTATCATATTAAATCATATGAGAATAATTATCAATACTTTTCTTTGATTATATGAAATCTTGTAATTTAACAGATGCGTTGAATGATTAGTGAACATGCAGAAGAACCCGCACCAACTGCGGGTTCTTCTGCACTATAAATATGAGTCCATTTTTTTAATCAGCGTTATAAAACTCAGATAAGTCACGGAACAACAATCCGCACGCCTCTAGTCTATTAAGTTCCTCATCCACATCAGTGATCAAATTGCTTTCTCTCTCATGGGCTGTATTGATTAGCCACGGTTGTCCCTGTTTTAGAAAACAAAGATCATCAGGCAGCCTGGTCTGTACCCACGAGTACAAGCTGGTGGAATAGGATAAAAGAATATTGACGGCTTCAGGCGAACAATCAAAAAAATAAACATCTGCATAATGCCCCATAAGCCGAGTCCCCGGCCAATAGTCATCTTTTATGACCTTTTTGAGAAAAGGTTGCAGCTGTTCAAGCAGTTCATATCCTTCTGGCTCCAACTCCATCTGATCACGTTTTACTAGAATAAATTCATCACATACTTCCATAGCTACCTGTACCAGCGTCTTGTAGGTCTGACCCGTTGGTTCCTGCAAAATAGTAAGAATAATAATGCACCCCCTCTACTTATTTGTATTATTCAAATATTCTTTATGCATCCTACCCCAGCCACACATGCTATCCAAAACTGTAATTAGGGATTTGCCATGTTCTGAAATACTATATTCCACCCTGAGTGGAAGCTCATGATAACTCACCCGGTCGATAAGCTGATCCTCTTCAAGCTCCCGTAATTGTTTAGCTAACGTACCTTGGGAGACATCTGGGATAATCCGTCTAAGTTCACCAAATCGTTTTGTGCCATCTATCAATAAAATAAATAAAATGAGCGGCTTCCACTTTCCACCGATCTTTTCAAGTGTTGTAAGAACCCCGGTTAATCTCGGCTCCAGCAAATCCATGCGATCCCCTCTTTCGATAGTTATATAACTATATGTTCGAACCAGCTAGTACGAAAAATCGTACCTAGTACGAAAAAAGTGCGTACTGTGCAGGTTATATTTTATAGCTAATAATAAAAAACAGAACTTAATAAGTCCAATTAACTATGAACGGAGAAGATAAATATGTCCACTATTTCATTAAAAAACCAGCGCATCGTCATTATCGGAGGAAGCTCCGGAATAGGGCTTGCAACTGCCAAACAAGCGGTTGAACAAGGTGCAGCTGTTATAATCGCTGGGCGTTCACAAGATAAATTAGAGAAAGCTCAACACCTTCTGGGATTCGATTCTGTTGAAATTCATTCACTAGATAATCAAAATGAACAGGACTTGAAGGATTTCTTTGAAAAAATCGGCGTTTTTGACCATTTGTTCACTCCGGGAGCCTCCTATGTTAGAGGACCGATTACTTCTAGCTTGGAGATTGCACACAGTTGCTTTAATGCAAAGTTCTGGCCGCAATATCATGCTGTAAAGCATGCCATCCCTTTTATCAACCCTACAGGCTCCATTGTTCTTATGTCCGGCGCATTCAGCCAACGTCCACTTGCAGACGGTGCCTCCTATGCAGCTTGTAACGGCGCGATTGAAAGTCTGGGAAAAGCATTAGCAGTAGAATTGGCTCCGATTCGGGTAAATGTCATCTCCCCTGGAACCATTCATACCAACTTTAATTGGGAAGGCGCAGAACAGGAAACTAGAGACAAGGCTTACGACGAATATACGAATATCAATATCCTTGGCAGGGTGGGTCATGCCGACGAAGCAGCACATACAACGATTTATTTGATGACCAATAGCTATACAACAGGAAGTACTTTATTTCCGGATGGGGGATATATTTTGCGATAAAAAACAGCTGAGTCAATAAGTTGGAACCGCTACTTATTGACTCAGCTTCTTTTAGTTGAAAGAATCAGGGTGGAATTCCCTGATTATCAGCCAGGGAATATGAATTTCCATGACTACTTCGTAGTAAAGATTATACGAATTACATCCTCCTGAGTCTCCTTAATTTTATATATACCGATTTTTTCAGCAGCGCTCACTAACGCTGAGATATACTCAGGAGTTGAATTTATTTTTCGAGCAGAGGCCTTCAGATTAATGGAGAACTCATCACCGTTCTCGTCAACATCAAGAGATTTCACATAAACTTTAAATACCTTTACATAATGCTCATAGTTAACCAAATGTTCTTCAGTAACACCTTGAAATGAAACATTTACTTTCAAGGATTCCGGCTTCAGGAAGCTCACCTTACCTGCCTTGTCTACCTGCCCTACTTCAGGATTCAACACTTGATATTCAACTCCGTCAAGGATTGTAAAATCCATCTCATTATCCATAGTGACTAGTAAATTAAGACGTATATCGATAGCTTCTGGTCCGATTAATGTCAGATAGTCACTTACTTCATGCTTGATCGTTTGTCCAGCCTCTTTCCCGGCAAACATTATCAATGGACTATGTACACGTCTATTCCATGACTTCTCTTCATGTGTACCCAAAGGGTCCATCTGAAAGAATAGGTCCTTACCTGATACAAATCCCTTCGACTTTAACACATTCACAAGCGGATCAATTGGCATTCCTTCGGTTACACCCATGTCGAGCCAAATCTTCAATGCAGGCTTCCCGGACTCTTTCGCCAACTCATCCAATATACTCCCATTGCTTACCCAAGTGGCAGGGGATAAAGCCCCTATCGCTGAGAAGGTCTCCGGGTGCTGATACCCCATCCATAAAGCCTGAATAGCACCGAATGACGATCCCATTATCATCCGGTGATCCCGATCGGGAATGGTCCGGTAAGCGCCATCCACATAGGGAATAACTGTATTGATAAAATATTGGGTAAATTCGGCTGCACTCGCTCCATCCGAAGGAATAGACTCGTCCGGAAATGGAACATACTCCATTCCCCGTTCTGATCCATCACTTGAAGCGACTCCTATCACGATAACCTTCTCCATGGTTCCATCAGCAACGAGCTGATCAATAATCTCCTCAACTCTCCATTCTTTGCCTAAAGAGCTGGTATTTGTATTGAAAATATTCTGCCCATCGTGCATATACACAACAGGATAACGCTCACTGTCAGCTTCATACCCTGCAGGTAAATAAACAAATATTCTCCGCTCACCTATATTTTCTATGTGCACAGTACCTTTTGCCGCCCCCACATTGGTTGGGTTCTCCGATGCATTAGAAGTATTGCTTATCGTTGGATTGGGGGTTGGTGATGTAGCAACTTTTTCATTTACATTTTCGTTACTGGAACATCCCGAAAGCGCTAACAAAACTAATACTGCAAACCCCAAAAAGCTCCATCTAAATAATCCATTTGAATGCATAGAACCCCTCCTGATTTTTTGTTCAAACGTTTTCACAACTCTCATTATACAGGATTTATATGGGATTATGAACATTTTTTCACAAGTTGGGGGAGCGTTATAAAGCGCTCAAGTTTAATTGTATTTCATACAACTATAATCCAATAGAACGCTCGATCACTGGATATAAGTGTATTTCATGCAGCTATTTTCTGAAATTACTCCCTTATAAGTGGATTCTCTAGTTTTTAGTTGTATAAAGTGCAGTTAAAGTCAGGATTATTCTTTTGGCACTCGAAATAACTGCACAAAGTACAGCTATTTCGCACATTCCATCAACATCCATCACCAGTAACCGACACTAAAAAAAATCAATGAAGCAATCAGGCAGCCTCCACTAGCTCATCATTTGCAAAAGCAAACCTCCCCGCAGACCAAAAACACCAGACAGTGATTCTCCACGAACTGAAGGATCATTGTCTGGTGTTTTATTCAGATTCAGTAAGGGTTGTTTGGAGACAATCTCTTCTTTCCAATTAGTACTGTTGTCTTTCCTCGTAGGATACGAACAGCATTCTACGTTGCACATCCATAAGCATACGAATTACCCAACTTGCTAACAAGGCAACAACAAATCCAGCTACTACATAGGAGATATATTGTTGGGATAATGTCCAGTCGATCTGGAACAAAGCAAACACACTATTCTCTAAAATGTTCAAATCCATGGTTTGCAAGAAAATCTGGTGCAGCACAGGTAGTGTAATCAGGCCCAGTGCAGCCGCTACTACAGTTACTGTTATTGAAAAGAAAATAATGCTGGATACGAATCGACCCATAATCAGCATGACGTTACGGGCAAACTTCGCTCCATGAAAACCTAACTTCATTCGTTGCAGGAAGCCCGCTCCCTCTAGCTGCATATCCGATCTGGCCTCTTCACTAGGTCTAGGAATATCTAACAATGATCTGACCAGCTCTTGCTCAAATTGTACGATGTAATCCAATCCCTTAGCTACTGCAAAAAACAAAGGAATTCCGATAAATATTGGGGTTAACGCAATGGATAACGTCAGCCCTGTCACCATAAACACGAAATATACAATCGTAAGCGGCAAAGAGATTAAGAAGTATAAAATACTCCGATATGTCTTTGGACTTGCTCCACGTTTGCGCGTTTTGGATTGGGGTTGTGATTCTGCTGGAATATGCATGGAATCAAGAGCTCCCATCGGCATAGTGTATAACTTATCATTCATTTCTATTGTCCTTTCTCTCACGTTATTCAATTAATCTCATTATACGTGGGAAAAAGAAGGCTCAAAACAGTCTTGGGGCTGGAGTCATACCAGACTAAAGGCTAGGATTTGTTGCTTCAAAGCGCATAATTAACCAGATTTATGATTTTGCTAGGCTACAACCCCAACTTATTTCCCTTTTCCAGCCGCACAATCTGCTGTTCTCCATTATCTGCCAGCTCTCTGAACTGATTAATGGTTTCACGCATTTTGGGGAGAGCTTCCTGCTTATAAGTACTGATGGAATCGAGAGCGGATAGCACATCTGTAAAAGCTTGCTTTAATGTATCCACTGAAATACTTGATTCTAACGACTGTTTATGGATTTCCGCCCCTTGGTTTTTCAACATTTTTGAGGTACCGCTGATCAGGCTATCGGTGGTTTGATTTAAAAGTTCGATCTTTTTCAAAACAATTCGTTGATTATACAGCGCACTAGCTACCGTAACCGATATTTTCAAGGCAGACACGGTAACATTTCTAGCTCTGTCCACCCCTCTGATCAGCTCTTTATTATTTCGAATAACCACCTCTATGGCCATAATTCCTTGTTGATTCACTACAAGCATCTGTTGCAAATCCATGACACGCTGCCGCAACGGAAAAAGCACTTCTTCTGTAATGAACCGAACTTTCTCCTCATCCTCATCACGCAGCTTAGCCGCTTCCAGTTGCGTCTCTATTTCCTGATCCATCAGCATGCCGAGCTGAATTTCTTTTTGCAGCTTTTTTGTAAGTTCCCGAAGTGCCTGTTGCTCAAATTCCAGCGTAGTATTATCGTTCTTCAAAACAGTCTTACCCTTGTCTAAAGAAATTATAATATCTGAAATGACAGCATCCGCCTTTTGATATTTAGCAAAATAACTACGTAATGGATTAAAGAACTTCCCAAGAAAACCCGTCTTGGCAAAATCTACTGCACTGGGATCCAAATCCTTCAGCTGGAGATTAAGCTCCGTCAAACCTTTTGCTACTTGGCCGCCTTCATCCCCTGTCTTTGATAAATTCCCCACTGAAACCTGCAACAGGGAGTTTTTGTCCGAAGAGGATCTCATCGTTTCCATACCGAAGCTATCAATGGATTGCAGCACCGCTTTCCGCTTATCCAGTGACTCTAAATTCAGATCCAGAATGGCGGAGACATTGTTTACTGCCAGTGCTTTCAGTTGTGATACTTCCTCAGGCTCAGGTTTGACCTGCTCTTCAATTACTGATTTCAGCTTTTCCTGACTTACGACTTCCATAGTAAACGACATAGAACCCCTCCTATAAAAAATAGCTTACATTTGAACATTGAGCAGGTTGCCGATTTTATAGACTACATCATCTGTATCTGCATTGATGTTGGCCGCTTCATTTATACTCGAAATACTCTCAAGCGCCTTGATATTCGCATTGTAGCCAATCGTGTAAATCGGGATTTTGTAGGTCTCAATAAGACCTCTGATATCATTCAAGGAATGCCCTTCATTGGTCTCTCCATCACTTAATACAAAGATCAACGGCTTCAAATCCGGATTTAGCTGTAATTCCGTTTGAAGCATATGGATGGCTACCGCGATCCCGTCAAAAGTAGCCGTCCCCCCATTTGCTTGAAGACTATCAATCGCACCAACAAACATGGACTGCTGGTTCGTGTCATATTTTCCAATTGGAAGATTGATTGTAACGTTATCAGAGTAAGAGACAAAACCAATGCTGTTATCCTTGCCCAAGTACTTCTGGCCTGTTAATAAAGATTGCTTTAAGCGGTTCAAGGGTTCCCCGTTCATACTTCCTGAGACATCTGCCACAAATACTGCGGCGATAGGTTTATTGCCATTTTTCTTCTCTTTCCACAGCTTCTGAGCTGAGGATATGAGACTGCCATCCACTGTACTAAGCTCTGATTGGTAATCATTAAGACCATTGAAGCCTTTTTTCTCACCCAGCTCCTGGTATTTATCCTGTTCAACAAACTCAGCAAACTTCTTAATAATATCGAGTTTTTCCTGAGGAAGATCACCCAAAGCATAAAGCGGGCTGTCATGTCTTACACCAAAAGGAGTGAATACATACCCCCCTTTCAAATCTGTTGCATTCATAAAGATCTGGTATTCTAAGACAAAAGCATCAAGCTTACCGGTTTTTGCAGCCTCTCGCATCTGTAAAGTGGTTGAGGCAATAAAGGGAACATTTGCTTGGAATTTCTCAAAGCCCTGCACCGCTTGCTCTCCAAGTAAGTCTGAACCGCCAAACGTCCCAAGCGCTGTTACCAGAAAGTTTAAACCCGTAGAACTGGCAAAAGGGTCGGTATAGCCCATTGATAATTCATTATTTGCTATGGCATCTGTAACCGTCTTGACGTTTAAAGAACCGTATTTCTCTATTAGTTCATCATATTTCGCCTTACTGGTAACAATACCAGCTACATTACCTACAAGACGTTTAGTGATTAGCTGAGTGTTCATCCCGTTTGCTTTTACCATTTCGCCCCACAGCTCATTTGAAGGGGTAAAGGCATCTGGCACATACTTCCCAGATCTTATGTAATCTGTCGCTGTACCTGAAGCAATATTACGGATTTTCACAGAAACATGACTCCCGTTCACCTCAATATTAGAGTTGTTAAAATCTGTAGCAACTTCATTTAGCCAACCATCATTACCCGTTCCTGATTTCTCTGTAGAAGAAAATATCTCTACAAAGCTATCTGTTGTATTGTCTACGGATACAGGAAACTTTGAGATATCTGGTAGTGAATCCCCAATCGCGACAGGGTCCAGATCAATCTGGCCTTTGATTTGCTCAGCAGTGGTCACGTTTATGTTCTTATATAGCTTCTCAAGCTGCTTCCCCGCATCTTCGGAAGAAATCTGGGTTTTGGTTTTTCCTATATTAGAAGTCAAGGTGATTCCAAAATACACGAGAGCAAAAACTACCACCGTAATGATCCCTAAAACTGCTACTGTTTTTCCTTTATTAGCCATACACATCTCCCCTTCATTGCTTATAGAATTTCGTCTGCTTGATCAGCTCATCGATTTCCTTCATACAAGGCATCTCTTCAACATCTGTATAATCTGTACTGTCAAGTAGCGATATTTCCAGCAGCAGCTTATCCAGCTTCAGCAGAATCTCTTCATTTGCCCCAAGATACCCTGTTACGTAGGCTAAATATTCATTGTACAAAGCTGTCTTTTTTTGCACCAGTTTATCTGAGAACTGCGAGGGTCTATGCTGGCTGGAGAAAAGGGTGAACTCTGAGGCATCAAATACACTGAGTTTATTCAGAATCCCTCGAATGTTCAGGTAAAAAAGCTTTGCTACTTCATAACTGACTGCATTAAATTTTTTGAAGCTAAGTTCAGTGGATTCGAATCTCTGACCTAAAACATCTAACAAGGTACTTCTCTTCTTTTCCATCCGGGATATCTGATCTAGAGCAAGCGCAATGTCTTTTTTCAGCACTTTGACATTTTTGTATTGAGTAAGCGCGGCTATATAATCCTCATAAGATTTCAGTGTTTTCACAGCAGGGATAGATGAAGGTTTAAACAATAAAATATAACTTCCATAAAGAACAACAAGTAGACTAACAAACAACAATGTCACACCTAAAGCTATTTCAAATACACTGGTTCCTCCGATTTCCACCCCTAATAAACCTGGTGACAACACGATAATGTTCAGTAGTACCACACCGAGAATAAGTCCCAACAGCTTTATGGCTCTAACCCCGTTCATCACAACCACCTCCTGCATCCAGTCACTTCTATTGTATGGAGCAATTTCTGTTATTACGTCTCTTCATTTGCTATATGCTAAAAAAATAAGGAATTAATCAACAAAAAAACCTTAACAGGCAATAAGCCCATTAAGGTTAACGATCCCTATTTTATACCCACGCATCATTTGAATACCCGCGTTGCTCCCAATATCCCGTATGATCGCCTTCGATCAGCTCAATCCGGTTCAGCCACTTCACAGACTTGTATGCGTACATCTTCGGAACGATTAACCGTACAGGACCGCCGAGATCGCTAGGAATCGGCTTTCCATCATGCATTACCGCGACCAGCACATCATCCATGTCGGCTTGTTCCAATGTGAGCGTATCCGTGTATACACCATCACCCGAATAGAATTTCACAGTCTTAGCTGTGGGCTTCACACCGGCCTGACTCAAAAGATCTTTTAGCTTGATTCCTTCCCAGGTATTCTTATAGACTGACCAGCCCGTCACGCAGTGAAAATCACTCACCTGAACGGTCCGCTTAAGTTTTACGAACTGTTCCCAGTTCCACTTGAAATTCTGCTCCACAAGCCCATCTATCGTAAAAGACCAATTGTTGTTCGTAAACTCTGGAATCGGAGTGACTGTGTAAACACGGAATTGTCCTTGCGCCCCTCCTCCGAGAGGGGGTGAGGATGCCGCCAGTGGCTGGGGTGCAGGCAACAACTGATTACGATCACTTTCGATCAGCTTATCAATTGTTTCGCTGCCCCCAATATTTCCAATTGAACTGCCGAGCCATTTTATAAACGATGGACCTATAGTGACCGCAAGCCCAACACCAATCGATCCGCGTATGAAAGCTCTACGTGTATAAACCGGCTGCGGGGGTTCCCGATGATTCGAAGGGCTGCCTGTCTCAATGCCGCTTTTCACTATCCGCCGGCTCGGTTCTTTAAGCCATTTTACCCGAGTCAAAGAATGATAAATAATATAAGGAAGGCCTATCCAGGTCAATAAGTCATGGACGATCAGAGCAACGTTCGATACATGTGGACCCACCACGCGGAATTGCCAGAGTAGCACTCCTGAAACGAACCAGCCGAGCAGCAATGAAAGTACAACGATTACATTAAAACGTTGCCAAGGCCGCTCCTTCAGTTGTTTCCAATGTTTCCCTGCCAGCAGCAAATAATAAATAACCGGAATAATCGAAGCGACACCGACCACGATATGAAGCCCTTTGATCCATACTCTGCCTTCCCCTAAGAAGCCACGCCAGAAGCCACCTACAAGCACAAGTCCTGTGAGTGTGAGCAACACAACCAGCCAGCCATTCCAGGTATGAAGCGCCCGAAGCTTTTTCCCGTATCCCTTTCGCAGCCGAGCCAGTAAAGGATTCATTACCTTTCCTCCTCTTCACTATGTATGCTCTAGTAGCTCTTTCCTGATTCTACTCTAATAATGTTAGAAAAGACTTTGAAGCAGCTGTAAGAGGAACTCCACGCAGGGTAGCAATTCCTATGTTACGTTCTGGCAAAGGTGGGTCCAGAGGAATCTCGACAAGCTCACCTTTCTTCAATTCTTCGGTTACGTAATCACGAATAACAAAAGCAAGGCCAAAACCACGTTTCGCAAACTGAACAAGCAAATCCACACTTCCCAGTTCAAATTCAGGTGTAATCGTCAGATGATTAGAAGCTAAAAACTGATCCATATACTTTCTGGTGCTGCCACCCGCTTCTAAGCATAACAACGGATACTGCTGAATGTCTGCAAGCGGCATGGTCTTGTCCGCCAAATGACGAAAACCTTTGCCCCCTACCAGGCAATCTTGAAGCTGAGTACTTTTGCGAAAATCAATCTGTTTATCAGATGTCGGCAAGCTGACGATACCAAAATCAATTTTCCCTTCTTTTAAAAGCGTAAGTGTTTCTGGTGTCGTACGATTCGTAATATGAATGCGGATATTGGGAAATTGTTCATGAAATTGCTCCAAAAAAGGTAACAGATAATATTTGCATAAGGTGTCACTTGCTCCGATATGAATCTCGCCGCTGTTCAGATTGTTCATATCTGCGATCGCTCTTTCGCCCATGTCTACATGATGAAAGGCTTGCTCAATAAAGCTAAGCAGTACTTTTCCTTCTGTTGTTAGATCGACCCCGCGAGAAGTGCGAAAAAATAACGGGCCGCCCATTTTTTCTTCCAATTGTTTAATCGTGTGACTTACTGCCGGTTGTGTAATATTGAGTCGTTCTGCCGCAGCAGTTAAACTCCCAGTATTCGCTACCCAATAAAAAGAGCGATACCACTCCAAATTAATGTCCATCCCCACGTCATTACTCCACCTTATAATAGATATAACTTATATCAATTTTTCTAATGATTTAACTAGCATTATACTTAGTCCTGTAGCCAAAAACAAGCTTGGGAGGCGAAAACGCGTGACCGTAATTGCAATTGTAGGAGCAAACTGGGGCGACGAAGGAAAAGGAAAAATGACGGATGTGCTAGCTGCACAATCTTCCTTTGTCGTTCGTTTTCAAGGTGGTAGTAATGCTGGGCATACCATCATAAACCAATATGGAAAATTTTCATTGCATATGCTGCCATCTGGGGTATTTTATCCTTCCGTTACAAACATTATTGGACCCGGAACAGCACTTGATACAGAAGTATTAATAAAAGAATTGAAAGCTTTAACGGATAGAGGTGTGCCAAAGCCTAGATTATTCGTATCCGAACGGGCGCAAATCGTGCTTCCAATCCATCGTTTGTTTGATGAACTAGAAGAGGAACGTCTGGGATCTCAAGGATTCGGTTCAACAAAACGGGGAATCGCACCATTTTACGCAGATAAATATGCAAAGCTAGGCATACAGGCAGCGGATTTATTTGATACCGCCCGACTTGAGAAACGTCTTGAACAATTACTCGCTTCCAAAAATATTTTACTTGAGCATTTATATAAGAAAGCGCCGATCCAAATCTCGGAATTAATGATTCAGCTGCAAGAAGAAGCTGCACAGCTAGCGCCTTATGTAGCCAATACAACAGACTTGCTGCAAGAGGCTTATGCTAAGGGAGAGACTATCTTACTTGAAGGTCAGCTTGGGGCTCTGCGTGATCCTGATCACGGTATTTATCCTTACTCCACCTCCTCTTCAACACTTGCCGGGTTTGCACCTGTCGGTGCCGGTCTTCCTGCAGCAGCTATCACGAATGTCATCGCTGTGACCAAGGCCTATTCCAGTTGTGTCGGCGCTGGACCTTTTGTTACGGAATTAGAAGGGCCCGTTGCGGATGAACTTCGTACAAGAGGTGGCGATGCCGGGGAATTCGGGGCTACGACTGGCCGTCCTAGACGTATGGGCTGGTTTGATGCTGTAGCTACTCGTTACGGTTGCCAAATGCAGGGTGCCACTGAAGTCGTGTTGACTAATCTTGACGTGCTTGGTTATTTGGATGAGATTCCAGTTTGTGTGGCTTATGAGCTTGAAAATGGAGAGATCACCGACAAGTTCCCGGCTACGAATAAACTGAACTCTGCAAAACCGATATTCACGCATTTATCTGGCTGGAACTGCGATATCTCTCAGATCACCGACTTCGAAGATCTGCCAGAACAAGCTAAGCTTTACATTGATTTTATTGAAACCTCTATTGGCACGCGTATTACTACGATTTCCGTGGGTCCTAGACGCGAACAGGTCATTAATCGGATAACGAAATAATCATATACGTACTAAATCTCTGTAAAATTTAAAAGAAGCGCCTCTCTTATTAGAGAAGTGCTTCTTTGTTTTATTCATGAGAAGGGCTGCCTCATACGTAGAAAATTCCACTTTTGAGACAGCCTCTTTTTGTGTACTCTTTTTAAATCAACACGGCATCCACTTTCGTCTGTGGAGCCTTGTCACAGCGTTTACAGACCTTAACGACTGCTCCATCCGTTTTTTTCTTGGGATAAAGCAGCTTAATACGGGTGTTCTGACAGATTGGACAAGTCCCCCTGCCCCTTGATGGTAAATTCCAAAGTGCATGTCCACGTTTTGACTTTGCCATGAATAAACCCCTCATTTCGGCCAACAATAGTCAACACTTTAATTCTGAAAGTGCTTCTCCAAAATGATATGTCGCAAAGACAGGCTCTATGACTAAAGTAACGCAGAAATTAGGAAGTATTAATTCGTATAAATCATGGAGACAACACCGTTCGTAAAGGTAACATAGTTATAATTACCATACTGCCAGGTCTCCACTTGAATGCCACTACCTGATAATGTGGATTTACTTATAGGCTTACCCCAACTAAACTCCACTTGTTGCTTGGTCATCCCAGTAGCAACTATGCTCTTTTTAATCTTACTCCAAATCGCATCCGACCACTTATAGGTCTTAAATGGATCCGTTGTTAAGAAATATTCTTTATTTCCTAATGTACGGATCAACTCATCCCCCGACATTGTATAAGAGTTAAGAATTTGCCCCGTTGATAAAACCTTAAATGAAATGGCGAATTCACCTTCATAATCAGGTAGAATATCTACAATAGTGACTTTTTGGAACTTATAATCGGAGTCGAATTGATTGAGCCAATATGTTTTTCCAATGAACTTAACGAGGTTTCCTTGTTCTTCTTTCTTAAAAATCTGCGCAGTTTGTTTCGTATAGGCGAACAACTCTGCTTTGCCGAAGTAGATCTCCATCGTCTGATAATTTCCATCCCAAATTAACTCTGCTGACAGTGCAGTCTTTAAAAGCGTGGCAGGAAAAACTGTAGATCCGTCGATCTTTTGCACTTTACCACTCATTTTGACCTTCGCACCATTCACCATTGCAATATCGCTTCCGAGTTGAAGCTGTATTGGCAAATCTCCTAGGCGAATGCTAAAGATTTTAGTTGCTGTATTAACTTGGACTGTTGCTCCCAACGTTTGAAAAACCGATTGAACCGGCAAATACATTGTTCCATTAACAAATGCACCTTGATCAATATCATGGTCCGCACTGATCGAAACTTTTATTGTTTTGGTATCTGATCCTGAAATGACCGTTACGTTCGTTTCTCCTACCGCTAAGGCTTTCATTGTGCCATCGGCTTGCTTTTGCAGCAAATAAGGTTTTTCAATTACGACATTTGCTTGAGCTAATGGAACGCGTTCGGATATGCCATCGACATCTTTAGCATAGATTTGTACCGGAACATTGTCCCCAACAGTGATTTCGGTAGCATCCATCTGAAAAATCAAATCTTCAACCTGCGGATTGCCTTCATTGTATGATGACGAAACTGAACTGGCACTCCGTAAAATACTACCTTGATCGTAATCGACGTTACGCGAATCTGCCGCCTTCACTGTATGTATTGGACCCAACATAGATACTGCTAACGCTGCAGTGATGCTCCATTTAATAGCTTTCATTTCCCTTACATCCCCCTCTAAATATATAAACCTTAATTACTGTATCACAATTCCACAATTTTACTAGAGAAAAATTTACAGAAATATTTTTTTGTATTTCTAGTGAATTTACTCCGTGATAATTACAGAGTCTTCCATTATAATCATGGATTAGGAGGTATTAACTCATGGAAATAATAGCCGACAGATTGATATTAAGAGATTATACAAGCAATGATTTTTCTTTTTATGAAGAACTGGAACTTAATCCTTTGTCTCACAAATATGAAAACACCGCACCAGATGCAAAACAAATTAAAGAGAACTTCCTTTCGATTCTGACTCAGACTACCAGCGATCCGCGTGAGCATTATGATCTAGCAGTATGTACAAAGCAAAATAGAACCCCCATAGGCAACGTAAGTATAAAGTTAAATTGGGAAGAGATCAGAGAGTGGGAGGTTGGCTGGGTCCTACTGCCGGAATACTGGAAAATGGGCTATGCGACAGAAGCCGTCAAAACACTGATAGGCTACGCCTTTAGCTCTCTTAATGCCCATAGAGTCGTTGCCTATGCCAATGCAGAGAATCTTCAATCTGAAAAAGTTATGATTAGAGCAGGAATGATTAGGGATGGAATCCTCAGAGAGACTAGGTTTTGCAATCAACAATGGTGTGACGAACTCATTTACTCTGCTTTGGAACAGGAGGCTACATTAAATTGACAACAATCAAAGTTTTAAATGAAGGTTATGTAAGATTAGTAGATCATATGGGCTCAGATTTAACGGTTGCTAACGCTGCGCGTGTTTCTTATGCAAAACAATCTTTTGAGCTTAGTGATCGGGATATTAAACTAATAAAATTCCTTGCCCGTGAAGGACATACCTCTCCTTTCCGCCATGCCATCACTCAATTTGAGGTTTATGCCCCATTAATGGTTGCGAGACAGTGGTGGAAATACGTAGTCGGTTCTGCTCATTACGAAGGTACTGGAGATAGCTTGGAAGCCTGGAACGAATCCAGCCGAAGATACATAACAGAAGAACCCGTTTTTTATCAACCTGCTGCGGGAGAATGGAGATCCAAACCAGAGAATTCCAAACAAGGCAGTGGTGACATCATTGCATGGGAGCTTGGTGAAAAATACACCCGTGAGCTTCAAGAATACACCGAGTTAGGATTATCTAAGTATGAAGCAGCTTTAGCAGATGGCATATGTGCTGAACAAGCAAGACTGTTTCTACCCGCTTATGGATTATTCGTTCGTTGGTACTGGACAGCTTCAGTTCAATCTGTAGCTCATTTTTTAAATCAAAGACTGGAGCATGACGCTCAGAAAGAAATTCAGGAGTATGCAAAAGCAATTTTATCGCTGATTGAGCCACTATTCCCTGTCTCTTTTGATCAGCTGCTGACAACCGGCTCTGTAGATTAATTTATTTCCTTATATAAAAAAGAGCCGCCAAACCCTTGGCGGCTTTTCCCTTTTTACACTACCAACCCTCGTATAACTTCAAACTCGTCCCTACTGACTTCAACGAACCCGAGTGATGTATATAAATTCGTAGCACGTTCGTTCTCGATCCGATGGCCAATAACGATTTTGTCGCAAGGATGTTCTGCTTTAATATAACGAATTAAGGTATCCATACCCGTTCTGCCTAAACCCCTGTTCTGATATTTCTGGTCAATCATAAAAGCCATAATCCAATAACTTCCATCCTCAGGATCTACGCTATACACAGAGAAACCTACCAATTCTTCATCTGCGTATAAAGCGAGCGGGGTCATACCACAATAAGCTGCTTCTGCTAACCAATAGACCACCGGTACAGGAAAAATAGCCTTTTGCTCATCCGATACTTCTAATTGAGTACAAGCGTACCAGTTTTTTTCAGTAATATCCTTCAGCACTATATGTGGTTGAAAGCCGGTTCGTAATCGGTCACAAACTCTTTCTAATTTCAGTTTAAGTTGTTTCGCCCAATCCGGGAAAATAGAATCATCCGTATTCTCCATACACCGAAGTAATCTAGCAAAACTGTATAAGTCTGCAAATCTTTGAAATTCAGGTATCAACTTCATATACTCATCATCTAGCTGCTTAACCGATCTATATCCATTAATAAAATGGTCAATGTTTCTTCTACTCTCATTATCATCCGATTCCGTCAGGTCTCTTAACGCCGATGTAATATCCATCGCAAACCAGTGATACATAGAGTCATCAAAATCGATGGCACTGTAGCGGGATTCTTCTTGCATATAAAAGATATTATCCATCTCAAAATCATAATGTATGAGCCCAGTATGCCCCACTCCAAAAGGAAGCTCTGATAGCCAAGCTTCAATCCGCTCATATTCCTTAAGCGCCTTATGCTCCTCAGGATGCCTGCTCAATACGGAATAAATAAAATTCAATGAATCGACCCAGCTTTTGCGATAAGGTGTGCTCGGTGCATAGGTTTCCGAAAAATTATGCAGACGTGCAAGCGATTGGCCCCATTGATAAAAATGAGGTTCCTTCATCTCATCAAGTGAAACATATTCACCCTGGGCCTGTTCAAAAACTACCCCGTGATATCGCCCGTGATCCGTTAACAACGTCTCAATCCAATTACCAGACTTAGAACGCACAGGAGCGACGGTCTCATAACCTTGTTCTAATAAATACATCATAAAATCCAGCTCTGCCTGGATATTGTCTGCAGAATTATCCTCTTCATGAGTAAACCTTAAATAAAAGCGTTTACCATTCCACTGAAAGGTATAAATAAAATTGCTGCTGGCCCTTACCATCTTTAAGGTTCCAGGCTCATGATTCCAATACTTAATCATCTCTTTAGCAGGAAGATCGTTCTCCGTTCCCCGCACCATGTTCATTAAAGTCATCATTGTCCGATAGTGCCTCCTGCTTCATGACGGATTTAATTTTGGGTTCCCCCATTAACATTATCGGTAAATTATTCTATTAAATCAAGGGAATTTGATAGGCTCTATTATTTCTGAAAAAAGAAAAGTGTTCAGCTTAAACTTCAGTTTGTCATACTTGATTTCAAACTCAGCATGATCTCCGATAGCATGAGAAATCTGCACACTTATCCCCAGCGTATTCTCCGTCAAGTACCACCTTATATCCACTTCACTAGTATCTGCGTGCTGAAGTGAAGTCAACAATTCCTCATCTGATCTTTCAGTAAGAATATTCTTTTGCTCAATAATATCGGATTGAGTTTCGCTTTGCTTCAGCTCCTTCAAGTTAAACAAAGATCTGGCGCTTTCACCAATCGTTTCCCAGTTGAATTTCTCCCCCAGTACTGTTGTCCAACCTTGGGACTGCCCGATGGAGATTTGCAAATGAAGTTCCCATTTAGGCTCCATCTTAGCCGTCCAATAGGAGGACAGGACGTAAATCACTTCATCATTTGCCAAAATCACCGAATGAATGGAACCTTTGATTGCGGTCTCCGCTAAATGCACTCCTTTTTGGGAAAAAATATCAACAACGGAGTAGCTTTCAATCGAGTTATCCATTAAGCGACTTTGAATAACGTTGCCGCATCGGCCGAGAATTGGCTGAGTTATTGCAAAACCTTTAGTTTCCGCTTTCCATAGCTGTTCACCGTCTCGCGTTAAACAAATGAATTCCCCACCGGTCAAATTTACGTATAAATTACCGTCTGCGCCCAGGGAAGGGCTGGTGTTAACGTAACTTTCCTCCGGTTGGTATATCCATTTCACTTCGCCATCCGGAGCAATGGCATATAACTGGCTAGAAAGACACCCATACATAACCCCATCCTGATCTATGACAGGGGGACGGTGCCCTTCTCCTTGACCCATCCGTTTCTCCCACAACAACTCTCCATCAGGACTAAAAGCATAAAGTTTGGAATTCACATTTTGACCAATATATATGATTCCTTCACGGGAAATAACCGGATCGCACCAAAATATGGACGAGCACTTGTAAACCCATCTTATGGTTCCATCCGCATCAAAAGCATAGAGTCTCCCAATAATTTGTGACTCATCTTCATATGTACACAGGTAAATATGCCCTTCGCTGTTTACCACCGGCCTGCCATACGGCACACCATCCACTGCGGTCTTCCAATTTATCCGGCCGTTTTCGTCAACCGAAATGAGCTGATTATCTCGAATGCTATTGGTCGCAACCAAAATGGAGGCTGGGCTGATCAGCAGGGGAGACATAAGGGATGCCTTAGTCTCCAATAGCAGCTCCACAGTGTCAGATTCAAAGCAAACCCGAAACAGTTTGCCGTATTGATGATTAAGCTCGAAATCACCCTGCCCCACAGCTAAAATGGCTCTCCCTTGTTCATCCACTGTAAACGAGCTTAATCCATATGAAAAATCCGGCCGCCCCGAGTCAACAACTCGCTTCAAAACTGAAAGCGATGTTGGAGCTCTGAATCGGGATTGTCTGGTCCAATTAGCCTCAATGGGATGAATGGCTAATGGACGATAGCTGCCTTGTTGAAAACTGCCTATTCCTTCGTTGTTTTTATAATCGACCATATTTTTCCCATCCTTTGTTATATAAGTTAAGGGATACAAACTGGAAAATTTGTATCCCTTAAGCCTAATTAAAATCTTAGCTAGGCTGGTTTGGTCAAACAAGTTATCCGAGCCGGACCAGTTAAGGTCGAATTTCCCCGAGTCTTTGGACACATTGAATTCGTCGTAGCGATATCGTGTGATATGCTCACATTAATGAATCATCATCAAAAATTCAACGTAAAAAGCGAAAAACTGCTTCCCATAACATCGGTTAGATGTGTTGATGGTTGAACGAAGGGTTTATTCGGCATTGGGTACTGGGGTGGGCTATAACTAATAAAAGAAACCACATGAGTATTATTCACATGTGGTTCTAACTAAATTATTTTAAAAATTAATCAATCCCAAAATCACACTAATCAATCTTCAATAGCTCAATTACACCGGATCTCAGGAGAATCTGAGGAATGGAATAAATGTATTCTATACAGTTATTTCGTAGGCAAATGCAATCATTTTGACTTTAGCTGCATTTTATACAACTAAAAACACGAGAAGCCACCACTAAGGCTGTAAATCAAGAATATAGCTGTACAAAATACACTTATACCCATCGGCTGGAGGGATTCGAGAAATATAGTTGTACGATGTACAATTAAACTCGCTTCTACGTATTGCTCCATGGCTTTCTATACAGATAGATGGTGAATAGCCCCTTATAGCTCTGCTCTCTTTACTTTATCGGGACTATACTCCCACATCTGCAGCCCCGCACCGATCATTCCGCATAAATTACCATAATAGGCTGCTTCAATACGAACATTTTCCAGCATCGATGGCATTACTCTGCCCTTTACTTCCCTTCTAATGCCTTCAAACAAAAGTTTGCCTGCTTCAGCAACTCCACCGCCAATGACGATGACTTTAGGGTTAAAAATATGGATTAATGAAGCAATCGCGGATCCGAGCGCAGCAATCGTGTCTTCCATTAACGCTGTAGCCAGAGAGTCACCTGCCCGCCATCTCGCTATCACTTCCCGTGAGTCTACGTTCTCTGGGGACTGGTTATGTAATAAAAGCTTGTCGCGCATGCGACGTGCGATACTTGTGCCTGAAGCATACTGCTCCAAGCAGCCTGTTCCACCACAAACGCATGCAGGTCCTTTGAAATCTACGGACATATGACCTAACTCTCCAGCCCCACCCCAAGAACCATGGACAAGATGGCCGTCTACGACTATCGCTCCACCCACGCCCGTACCAAGGGCAAGACAGATAAAATCTTTTACCTCTTTGCCTGAACCTAAATATTTCTCTGTTATTGCTAATACATTCACGTCATTATCAACGATTACCGGAAGTTGAAACTGTGTTTGAAGCAAATCCTTCAAAGCTGTGCCAGCATAGCCAGGAATAAGCTCCGAAGCGGAGCGGACACGCCCCGCCTCCCAATCCATTTGCCCTGCTGATCCTACGCCAATTCCTTGGAGCTGAATTCCCGCTTGTTGTGCTGTTATTTCATCCATTAATGTCTGAATAGCTAGTATAATACGATCCATTGTTTTCGTCTGTCCAGTCAATGTGCTTAGGCTTACAGTATGTAAAACGTCCCCTTGTGAAGAGACGAGTCCGGCATTAATTTTCGTGCCGCCAATATCTACTCCGATCGCATATTCTATATGAGGATCATACCCTTCCATCGCGGACTCACCTCCGTCAGTCATTGAAATTGCTCACGGCCTTAACATATCTCGAAGTGATCAATTGTGGCCTAGTAATTGCACTTCCTACAACAACATAGGATGCCCCCGCATTCTTAGCTTTTGCTGCGTCTTCCGGTGTCCATATCCGTCCTTCCGCAACAACAGGAATGTTCACTAATTTGCTTAATTCTTGAATTAAGACAAGGTCCGGTCCTTCCTGCTGTGTACTGTATGGGGTGTAGCCTGAAAGCGTGGTGCCGATGAAATCCACACCTAATTTCTCAGCGGCAAGCCCTTCCTCAAATGTCGAAATATCCGCCATAACCAGCACACCTCTCAGATGTGCATATTCTATTAATGGCTTTACTGACTCTAAGCGTTCTTCCCGATTCGTTACATCAAGCGCAATAATCTCTGCTTTTGCAGAAACAATCGCCTTCACTTCATCTAAGGTTGGTGTTATAAATATGGCTGATCCGGGAATATCCCGTTTAATAAGTCCAATGACCGGTACATTTACTTCTTTTTTGATAGCTACAATATCTGGAACACCATTTGTCCGGATTCCTATAGCTCCTGATTGAACCGCTGCTCTTGCCATTTTAGCCATTGTATCCCCACCATGAAGCGGCTCATGCTCAAGTGCCTGACAGGAAACAATCAGACCTTTCACCGGAAAGATATCACTTATTCGAGTCATTATTAACTCTATCCCTTCGCTTCAAGAATATAATCTAATATTCTATTGTTCAGAGCTTCCACCCGCTCCTGATCGGAATCCTTAATCGGTAAAAGCGGCATTCTTGGCTGACCTGTTTCAAATCCGCGCACACTAAGGATCGCTTTACACGCACCATATAATGAAGGAAAGGATAGCAATTCAACAATGAGATCATTGATGATAAACTGCCATTTCTGCGCCTCAGCCATCTCTCCTTGCACATAACATTGTTCCACTTTTAGGAATAACTCGGGCATCACCCCATAAGTTCCACCAATCCCGCCATCTGCCCCAATACTGCGGCCCGCCAAATACTGCTCATCTGGTCCATTTAAGACTAGAAAATTCTTCCCGCCTGCGGCTTTAAATTGCTGAAGCTCAAACGTGCTCTCCGCCGAAATTTTCACCCCGATTACTTTATCCTGAGCTGCCATCTTAATCAGCAAGCTTTTCGATAATTGAAAGCCTGTAGTTTGCGGGATGTGATAGATAATAAATGGAAGCGCCGTACTATCAATAATCGCCTGCCAATGACTTTCAACACTGTCCGGTGACAGACGATAATAGATCGCTGGAACAGCCGATACGGCATGTGCGCCAACTTTCTCAGCATGGATAGCTAGTTCAACACTGTCTCTTGTAGATGGAGCACCCACGTGAGTAATGATTGTAAGCTCTTTTCCAACCTCTGCTATAACTGCCTCGAGCATTTGTTTGCGTTCTTCTACAGATTGCAGCATACCTTCGCCAGAGCTTCCGCCAACATAAAGACCTTTTACTCCCGTAGAAGCATAATGACGAGCTAATTTTCGGGCTGCTTCTTTATCGATTTCCCTCTCAGCATCATAACTGGAGTACATAGCAATAATAATGCCTTTAAAGGATTCAAGATCATATGATTTCATAAATTACAGCCTCCATCGTTTAATTCATTACTATTAATTTTCGTTGTTATAGGAACAATTAGCCTTTTACAGCCCCCATAGTAATCCCTTGGGTAAAGGCTTTTTGGAACATTAGAAAAATTGCAATCATAGGAATAGAGGCTAACGCAGCACCCGCCATAAGCAATCCATAGTTTGTTGTGAATTCACCCCGAAGAGTCGCTACCCCAAGTGGTAATGTCATCATTGAAGTCGATCTGGTCATGATCAGCTGACTGAAATAATCATTCCAAGAAGTGATGAAGGTAAAGATTGCCAGTGCCCCTATTGCAGGCTTTAACAAAGGTAAAATGATGGTTCCGAACAAACGAATCTCAGAACTGCCATCTATTTTGGCTGCTTCAATTAATTCTCCTGGAATCGTCTGCGCGAACTGCTTCATTAGGAAGACTCCAAATGGCCAGCCAATCGCCGGTAAAATAAGCCCTTTATACGTGTTGACCCACCCAAAATCTGCAAGCATCGTAAACAGCGGGACAAGAATAACTTGCTTAGGCAATGCCATAGCGGCAACAAACATCGTAAAGATAATCCCTCGGCCAGGAAAAGACTTTTTGGCAAGCACATATCCAGCACAGGAAGAAACGATACAAATCGCTGCCATTTCACAAAAAGCAATGATGAAACTGTTAAACATCCAGCGCTCAACGGGATTCTTAAATAACTCGGTCCAGTTTTGCAGAGTCGGCTTAGCCGGAAACCATTCCGGGGGGATCGTTGTTGCCACAGTCTGAAGCTTAAATGCCCCTGAAACCACCCAATAAAAAGGGAAGATAAAAAACAACGTTGCTAGAATCAACAGGATGGTCGCTAATATTTTTGGAATCGTCAATTCTTTTTTCCATTTGCTTACTTTCTTAGATTGGCCAATAGGTGCTCTCAGTTCTAACGGATTCGTAGAATTCATGATGTCCCCTCCTTAATACTCAACATCACTGCCAAAGTATTTGAATTGAATGATAGAAATGATCCCGATCACAATCGCAAGGATGACACCCATCGCCGAGGCATATCCAAAATGACCGAGCATAAAGGCTTGTTCGTAAACGCCATACATAACAGTCGATGTGCTATACACAGGTCCACCCGAGGTGAGCAACTGAATTAGTGCAAAACATTGAAAGGTGTTGATCGTGGTAATCACGATAATATATAAGTTCGTTGGCATTAGCATTGGCCATAATATTTTCCTGAAAATCTGCCAAGGCGTCGCTCGATCAATCTCAGCTGCTTCTATGTAAGAAGTAGGAATGTTCCCAATAGATGCCACATATAAAATGATCGGCTGCCCTACAGAGGTCGTTATCAGAACCACGATAATAGCAAGCAGTGCAGTCCTCGTATCTCCTAACCAGGATATAGGCTCCATTCCCAAAAAGCTGGTCAAATAATTTAGAATCCCATAGTTCGGATGATAGATCCAGCCCCAAACGACTGTGATGCTTACGACCGAGGATACAGCCGGCAAATAGAACACTCCGCGGAAAAACGATCTGGCAAACTCTTTTTTCTTATAAATATTCATAGAGATAAATAACGAGAAAATAATAACGATGGGTACGGTGATGAGTACAAGCAATAATGTATTTCCCATCGACTTCCTGAAGTTATCATCTTTTATTAAGGAGATATAATTATCGAGGCCAATAAAGCTGAAATCTCTCAAGGAGTAATCAAAGAAACTAATATAGACCCCTTTCACCATCGGATAAGCTACAAAAAGCAGGAAAAACCCAAATGCCGGCACTAAAAAGAGATAACTCATCATCCAGTCACGAATCACATAACCTTTTATTTTGCGAACCGTTGTCCCCACAGTCCTTCCCCATTTCTTCGATGATTTAAAAAGAAAAGAGTGCTTCCCGCACTCTATTCTTTTGGACACCATTCACTTTTTTTATTTCATTGCAGCCTTTGCTTTCGTAATCGCTTCGTTTGCTTTTGCAGCAAAGCTGTCCAAAGCTTCTTTACCGGTTGCTCCTCCAGTTAAAGCACGTTGTAATTCAGGGAACCAGAAAGTACGAATATCAGCATATCCATCGGCAATGGTAGGTGCATCTGTTGTGAATTTACGAGCATACTCAGCGTATTTGTACTCTGCATCATCATAGAGGCCTGTAATCGAATTACGAACAGACAAACCACCTGTTTGAATCAAGTTTTTCTTCCCCCATACAGGATCATTAGCAATAAAATCAATCAGCTTCTTAGAAGCTGCAATCTTAGCTTCATCACCATTATTGAATACAGCCATACCGCCAAGGTAAGGTTCAAGCTTAGGTTCCGATCCATCTAAAGTTGGGAATGGAAGCAGAACATCTTCGAATTCAACCATTTTTTTAGATACGTTCTGAGCTTTAAGTACTGCAGAATAGTTGAGTGTAAAGGCTAATTTCCCTTGTAAAAATAAGTCGTTCACGTCAGCAGCCGCAAGGGAAGCCGCACCAGAAACGCTAAGTTTATCTTTTGTAGCTTGAACGATCCAATCCAACGCTTTCGCAGCATTATCAGTATTGATCGCGACTGCGGAATTATCTTCATTTAGAAATCTGGATACACCTAAGTTAGCAAGATATGCACGAGTTCCTTGATCTCCAGCCTGGCTCTTCGCGAAGAATCCGGTAGGAATAACATCAGGTGCTTTTTCTTTAACAGCTTCCAGCGCTTTCTTATATTCTTCAAACGTCCAAGTTCGGTCTTCCTTATCCAGAGGAAGCAAATCTAGCGCGCCAATCTTCTCAAAAACAGTCTTGTTTACCGCCATCATAAAAGGAGCTGTATTGATCGGATACATAAAGATCTCTTCGCCAACACTAGACTGTTTCCAAAAGGCTTCCGAAATATCATTTTTCACTTCATCGGTCACCATATCATTAAGAGGTGCTAATAAGTCCTTTTTACCCCAGTCAATAATCCGTCCAGGAGCATCATAAATTACATCAGGTGCGGTATTCGAAGCAATTGCCACATTCAGTTTTTCAGGGCCGCCTTCAAAGGTGATCATCTCAAGGTTGACTTTAATTTCCGGATTCTTCTCATTAAAAGCTGCAATGATTTCCTTCTCATATTTGCCAACTTCACCATCTAAAGCTTGAAAGCTCGGAAAATTCCACCATGTTATTTCTACTGGTTTAGCAGCAGTCTCAGTGGCCGCGGGCTCACTCTTATCAGTATTATTACTTGGTTCATTGGCGGAATTCGCTGTATTCGTATTTCCGCATGCAACTAACTGTGTACCTAAAAGTGCGACACCAACAATGCTCATTAGCCCTTTTTTCATTGCTCTCATGTGCTACCCCCTATTATTTTTGTGGAATAGAATGCTTTCTCATTCCTTGCGCTAATCATAAATCAATTATAAATTCAGGAGAATCCCACTCCTTTTACATTTAGGGTCGTATTCTGACCTATACCTTCTTTCAGCCCCTCTTCAATGTTATAATACATTACATATTTCACCTATAATTATTTTAATTTTTAGCTTATAACTTACATTTGATGATATCGTTGTTGAAAAATCCACTATAAATCTAGTCTTCCGGAGGGATTTCATGTACAAGCTTATGATTGTAGAGGATGAACCGTTAATACGGACGGGATTAAAACATTACTTTTCGTGGCAGGAGCTTGGTGTTCAGAGTATTGTTGAAGCGGAGAATGGAAAAGAAGGCGTCGCTACCGCACTACGTGAGCAGCCAGATTTAGTGATCACTGATATTCGCATGCCCGAAATGGATGGTCTTCAGATGATAGAAGAGCTTCGCCAATTCCTTCCTGATACTTTGTTTATTATTTTGACAGGATTTAATGATTTCGAATACGCTCAACGAGCCATCAAACTTGGGAGTGTGCATGCTTTTTTGCTCAAACCTCTGGAATATGAAGAAAGCCTAACCGTGATTCAAGAATGCATGAACAAGCTGCAACTTAAACAACAAGAACAAAGGAAACGTTCTACTCTGGAAGGCTCACAACTTATAAAGCTACTACTCGAAGAAGAACAACCTGCAATTGACACTAATTTGATCGCTGAATTATGTAATTTTAAAAGTAAACATTATCTGTATCTCCCTTTTGTTTTGGCAGGTTTCCCTATCAGAGAAACACCTTCACCATCCACAAGGTGGATGCGAGAACAGGCGACTAAGTTCATACATCTTGCAACGGAGGCCTATCTCCCGGCAAGTCTGCCACGATCTATTTTTACCTATGCTGCTAAATCCAAACTATACGGGCTAATAGTCATGGGATCACAGACTGCAACGAGCATTGTCCCTTTTGAGACCCAAGTACTTCCTGAACTCGATCAGTATTTGAACAAGCTTACGTTAGAACATCATCTTGCCCTTTATCTTGCCATAGGTACAGTGACGAACGAACTGTCTCAAATCACTTCATTACTTCACGAGTCTGAAAAGCTGTTATATCAACGCTTCTATCAGAATGAACGGAATATATTCCATATCTCTTCTATAAAGGCAGGCGCCACAGCTACTAAACCAATGCTTATTCAACTAGATGACAACGATAAGAAACGAATAATCTCCTGCATCGAAAATGCCAATAAACAAGAGATTCTACAATTAATGCAACGATTGGCACAAGATATTTTGCATAAAGCAGATGGCCCTTCACCTGATCTATGGCTTGCATATGTACAAGAAATCATAAGTGTCATTATCCGCTTCGCTAATAAAAACCACATTCATAGGGATGGTGTGTACAGCGATAAACTATTAAACCTTACTTTTGTTGAGGATTTTCACTCCCTTGAGGTCATGTTCGAGTGGCTGGGGAATTGGATGGTTCATCTGGGGAACATATATACCGAAGGTCTGACGGATAACCATCAGCAGGATGTGATTATCTTTGAACATATTAAATCCTTCATTAGAGCTAATATTGATCAAGATATTACTCTACAAATGGTAGCGGATCGCTTCTTCTATAACCCTTCTTATTTAAGCCGTCTGTTCAAAAGAAAACTCGATAAGAACTATATGCGATTTGTAACCGAAATCCGTATGGAATACGCGCAGGAATGCTTAAAAAAACCGGAAATTCTAGTGACCGATGTCTGCACAATGTGTGGTTACAAGAGCTATAAGCATTTCGTTAAAACGTTCCGGCTCTTCACCAACATGACCCCATCAGACTATAGAAAACAATCGGGGTGGTAAGCAAAATGATGCAAATAAACCAGCCAAAAAAACGCTATCGGATGCGGCATGTCAATCGGCAGATTTTTGTGCTGATGATCCTGACCATTACTATTCCTTTGCTGATTATATCCGCGATTATCTATATTTTTTCAAATCAAGCCGTCAAAAATGAATATCAAAGCAGCTCTAATCTCATCCTTAATAATCTTTCTTTCAACATCGACCAGTATCTGCAAAGTATTGAAAAAGGGACCCTTAACGCCCAAGTAGATAGTCAATTACAAACCGCTCTCGAGCATTGGACTATCAACAAAGATAATATCGGGAATGATCTAAGTATTCAGTATGGAAACACGATTGAACAGTTCATCAGCGGGATTGAAATGACGATTAAAAATGTCGACAGTGTGCAGATTTTCGCGGGGTCACGTGTATTCTACTCCGCCAATTTCAATCGTGCGGATTATGATGTGAAGGACTACACCCAAGAGGATTGGTATTTACAGACGCAGCAAAAAAAGGGGGGCGTAATCCTGTTTGGAAGTCATCTCCCCTTCTATCGCACCAATTCCAAACAATCCGTCATCTCCATCGCCAGAGTCATTAATAAAAAAGGAAGCAAGCAGCCCTTAGGTGTCATGTTAATCGATATCCGGCTGGATTCATTACGGGAAATCTTAAAGCTGTCCGAGAATAGCAAGCGGAAATTTATTATTTTAGACGATAAGGGGGGCAACGTTTACAGCTCAGATTCATTGGAGACGAGTCCTTTAGAGCCAGTCCCTATCGACAAACAGGCGCTTAACACTTTTATGAACAATGACGCCGGGAGCTTATATGGTACTTTTGATGACAAGGATTCGTACATTAATTTTGTTACTTCTCCTTACTCCAACTGGAAGGTCATTCAATATATTGATGAAAAAGAGATGACTAAGCAGGCTTCTTTTCTTGGCAAAATCATTTTAACCTTGGCGCTCTTATCGCTTGTCACTGCACTCTTATTTATGTATATCCTCTCGGAACGCGTAACCAAACCTATTATTCTGTTAAGCCGGAAGGTGAAGCTGGTGGGGATGGGGAATTTCGATGTGGATTTGTACAGTAATCGTCAAGATGAATTTGGGGTTCTATATAATGGAATTCGTAAGATGGTTAAAGATTTGCAAAACTATATTGAGCGATCTTCGATGGCCAAGGCTCAACAAAAAGTAGCCCAGTATGGTGCGCTCAAAAGCCAAATCAATCCGCATTTCCTGGCAAATGTCCTTGAATCTATTCAAATGAAAGCCATCATCAATGGACAAAGAGAGATTGGCGAGATGGTGGGGATCGTGGGCAGATTGTTTCGGATTCATATCCAGACTGGGAAAATCACCGTTACCCTGCGCGAAGAACTTGAGCATGTCCGGCTATATGTGAAGATTCAGCAGTTGCGTTTTGGGGATAAATTACAGTACATGGAGCAGCTAGATCCGCAATGCGAAATCGTTAAGGTCATGCACTTCTCCTTGCAGCCCATCGTAGAGAATGCTATCGTACACGGCCTAGAAAGCCGCAGTGAACCAGGTCTGCTTGAGGTATCCTCGGTGATATCGGGGGAGGATATGCTGATTATCGTTAAAGATAACGGCATTGGCATCGAGGAAGAGAAACTTAAGCAGCTGCGTTTCCGTCTCTCTCAACCCTCAGATACCTTAGATGAAGAACATATTGGCATTAAAAATGTTCATGATCGCATTCAATTTCATTTTGGCGAAAAATATGGAATTGAAATTTCCAGTCACGTAGGTGAAGGAACGACAGTGATCATCCGACTTCCCGCGTAATCCTAGACATTTTGCTCAGTAATGCCTAATTCAGGATCAAAGGTAAGCATTTTCGTCGCTATTTTATCAATAAAAAACCGATCATGACTAACTGTTACTACAGCGCCAGGAAAATGAATCAACGCCTGCTCCATCACCTGAATACTGGTTAAATCCAAATGGTTAGTGGGCTCATCTAAAATAATGACAGCAGCTCCGGAGAGAAGGCATTTCGCTAAAGCCACTCTGGCCTGCTGTCCGCCTGAAAGGCTGCCAATCGTTTTACTCAGATCCATTTCCGAGAATTGCAGCATCGCTAGAAATTTATTCACCTTTTTCCGCGGTGCGTCCAGTCCCAGTCCATAAACATTTACGGCATGGCTGACGGTATCTTTATGATCCAGCTCATCCCACATCTGATTAAAGTGCGCATAACCGACCCCGCGTTCCCAAGTCACTTCCCCCGATTCCGGTGCTTCTTGTCCAGTCAGTACTTTGATTAGTGTCGATTTTCCGCTGCCGTTCGGACCCACGATAGCTATCCGGTCTTCCTTTTGAATATCGAAGCTAATGTTCTGGAAAATGGAGCGGCCATCATAAATTTGTCCAATCCGCCTCACTTCCCCCAGCTTGTCAGGAAAACGTAAATTACTATAAATATCAGTGATTAATACGTTAACTGGATGAGGTTCCACTCGTTTTTTCATATCCGTTAGCTTACGGGATAGACGGTCCTTAGAAGACTTCTTACTACCACGGTTTTCAATGGCCTCGGACTCCATAATGAGAAGTTCTTCTTCCCACTCAAATTGCCGATCGAGCACTTTTTTACGCATCTTCTTTTTACGAACGTAATCCGTATAATTGCCTTCATATTCCTGAAAATGATAGTTCTCGATTTCTATCGTCCGCGTGACCACTCTGTCAATAAATTGCCGATCATGAGAAACCAGAAGCATCGCCCCATTGAAACGGTGCAGCCACTGCTCCAACCATACGATCCCTTCCATATCCAAAAAATTAGTAGGCTCATCGAGCAATACAACATCGGGCGCTTCAATTAAGACTTTAGCCAGTGCCGCGCGGTTCCTCCAGCCTCCGGATAACTCCTCTACAGGTTGATGCCGCGATCTCTCATCGAATCCTAATTTAGTCAGCACCGTATTGATTTCCACAGATACATTCCAGCCATCCAAATGCTCCATTTGTTCAAAAAGCTCAGCTTGGCGCTCTAAAAGTGCATTCATCTGGACATCATCCGACACCTGCCCAAGCTGTTCTCCTATTTGGTTAAGCTCCTGTTCAATGCGTGCTACCTCTTCGAAGCAAAGTTCTAACTCTTGTTGTACAGACAAAGACCCGGAAAGCTCCGAAAATTGAGAGAAGTAGCTGATCTTCACATTGGGATCTAACTCTACTTTTCCTGCCGTTGGCTCCTCTTTTCCCATGATTAGCTTAAAAACAGTAGATTTACCTGCTCCATTTCGTCCGATTAAGCCAATACGTTCACCCTTGCTCACACGAAAATAAATATCTCGAAAGATCAATGTATTCTCATATTTCTTAGTTACGTTCTCCATTCGGATTACGCTCAAGTCTATCACTCCTAGTTCGTATAGATCAGAATTCATCGTTGAATACCCAAAAAGCTATTATAGCACTAATTAAAAAAAGGACTTTATAATCATATTATTACTTATATTTATTTCCGATATATGTATTTATATTAATATAAATTTATAAATACATAAGGAGGATTACAATGAGTTTGCTAAAATCAATCAAGAAAAATGTGAGTGTTACTATGTGCATAACCCTGCTCTTTTCTCTTTTTATTGTGTATCCGGCAAGTGCTTCTACCTTCTTCCAAGACCGCTTTGAAGAGGGCGATAATCTATGGACGTCCACTAGTGGGAATTGGACTATTGTTGAGGACGAAGGCAACAGCGTATATTACCAGTCTGCCACAAAAGAAGGACGTACTTCTGCAGGTGATCCAGCCTGGAGCGATTACACTGTGGAAGCGGATGTAAAAGTAGTTGATTTTAATGGCTCAAACAGAACTTATGTTGCGGGCAGATACATAGATGGAAATAATTTTTATGCAGCTTCTTTGTATAATAATAATGATGGCATGCTGGAAATCAGAAAGAAGGTTTCTGGATCTACTACAACTTTGACCAGCAAACCTTACGCTCTGCAAACAGGAGTTTGGTATAATGTAAAACTCGAAATGAGCGGAAATACCATCAACATGTATGTAAATGATACGCTGGAGCTCTCAGCTTCCGATTCCAAATTAAAAAAAGGTGCAGCAGGGCTCGTTACCTTTAAAACTATTACGATGTTCGACAACGTGACCGTTTCTGACACCATTGTCACTACACCGACACCAACACCTACTGCAATACCGACTCCGACTGCTTCACCAACACCTACTGCTTCACCGACACCGACGGCTACACCGATACCGACTTCTTCACCAACGCCTACTGCTTCACCGACACCTACTGCTACGCCGATACCGACTGTTTCACCAACACCGACTGTTTCACCAACACCAACTGCTACGCCGATACCGACTGCTTCACCAACACCAACTGCTACGCCGATACCGACTGCTTCACCAACACCAACTGCTACGCCGATACCGACTGCTTCACCAACGCCTACACCGGTTCAGGTTAGTGAATATGATTTGGCTGGGTTTGCCACAGGAACAACAGGTGGTGGAAATATCCAAGAAACCAGTCCACTCTATAAAAAGGTATATACCGCAGAAGATCTTGCCACTGCACTGAGAAAAGGATCCAAAATAAAGGTTATTGAAATTATGAACGACTTGGATCTGGGATGGAATGAAATTTCTGATGCAGCAAAGATCTCCCCATTTAGCGCTCATAACAATGCTTTAACACATCCCGTATTAATAGAGACTGGTGTCAGCAAAGTGTCTATAGACAACTTCGACGGTTTGACCATTTTCTCTGCTAAGGGTGCAACCATTAAACATGCCGCTTTTACCTTTAAAAGAAGCTCTAACGTCATCATCCGCAACCTTGAATTTGATGAGCTGTGGGAATGGGATGAAGCAACCAAAGGGAATTACGATAAAAACGACTGGGACTACATCACCATTGAAAACAGCAACAACGTATGGATCGACCACTGCACCTTCAATAAATCTTATGACGGAGTTGTCGATGTTAAAAAAGGCAGCAACGGCGTCACCATTTCATGGTCATCCTTCTTAGGGGATGATAGAAACGCAAACAGCTGGGTTACTCAGCAAATTAATGCTATGGAAGCCAACAAGGCTGCCTATCCCATGTACGCTTATTTAAGAAGCAGCTCAGTTGGCCTAAGTAAAGACGACATTATTGCGATTGCCGCTAGTCAAAAAAAGGGCCATTTAATAGGCGCAACAGAATTTGCAGCTGATAATGCGCTTCTTTCTGTGACGCTCCATCACAACTACTATAAAGATATACAAGACCGCATGCCCCGCCTTCGTAGTGGTAATGCGCATGCCTATAACATTGTAATGGACAACGAAGATACCAGATTGGCTAAAAAACGCCTAACCTCCGCTATGGAAAAAGCGATCTCAAGCAAGGGGTATCATTTCGGGGTTACAAGTAACGGAGCCATCTCGACAGAAGGAGGAGCTGTATTACTTGAAAGTTCTGTAATCATTGATGTAGTGTATCCTCTTCGCAACAATCAAGCGGATGCAAATAATAGCAAATATACGGGTGCAATCGCAGCTTTAGATACGATCTATTCACTTGATGGAGCAACATTCAGAGGAGACAGTACAGCAAAGAACAGCCCTCTCTCCCCTGCACCCGCTGCCGTTAAAGCATTTGCATGGAACGGATTCACAACACTACCTTACAGCTACACTTCAGATGACCCAGCTAGTCTAAAATCCAGACTTACCGCTGTTGACGGCTCAGGGGCAGGCAAATTGTCCTGGTCAAACGAGGAATGGTTGAAAACAAATTACAGCAACTAACTCGACTAACTAATTACTGAACACATATCCCATTACAACAACGAGAAAAGTTACTAACTTAGTTGTCACACTAGCGCCACCTTTGCACCAAATTAGCGACATATTAGTGCTACTAGCGCCATATTAACGCCACATTAGCACCACTTTTGTACCGCCGAAATTGCTCAGACGCTCAGACAGTGATTTTACAGTTTAGAGTGTAATATTTACGAGGTCAGACGACGATTTTAATTTACAGTGCAGTATTTACGAGGTCAGACGACGATTTTACAGTTTATAGTGCAGTATTTACGAGGCCAGACGACGATTTTACAGTTTATAGTGCAGTATTTACGAGGCCAGACGACGATTTTACAGTTTATAGTGCAGTATTTACGAGGCCAGATGGTTCGGACTCAGCAGCCCTTATTTCGAAGAATCCGGGCATTTCGCAGTGCTATCGGACTCAGATGCAGCTATTCATCCCAATATGCTCATTTTGGGTGTGGATTTAGACCAATAAGAGCTATACAGTCCGAAAACTAAGCAAAATGGTCCAAAAAGCCAAAATAGCTGCAATACAGTCCGTTAGGAGTGCTAAGAGCGTGAGGAACATGAGGAACATGAGAAACGTGAGGAGCGTTATTAACTTAGTTGCCACATTAGCGCCACCTTTGCTCCAAATTAGCGACATATTAGTGCTACTAGCGCCATATTACGCCAGATTAGCGCCACTTTTGTACCTTCGAAATTGCTCAGACGCTTAGGCGGTGATTTTACCGTTTACAGTGCAGTATTAGCGAGGTCAGACGACGATTTTACAGTTTACAGTGCAATATTTACGAGGCCAGATGGTTCGGACTCAGGAGCCCTTATTTCGAAGAATCCGGGCATTTCGCAGTGCTATCGGACTCAGATGCAGCTATTCAACCCAATATGCTCAATTTTGGTGTGGATTTAGACCAATAAGAGCTATACAGTCCGAAAACTCAGCAAAATGGTCAAAAAAGCCAAAATAGCTGCAATACAGTCCGTTAGGAGTGCTAAGCGCTTGAGAAACATGAGAAGCCTGTGAAGCGTGAGAAGCGTGAGAAACATGAGGTGCCTGAGGAACCTGTGAAACATGAGGAGCCTGAGAAAAGTGTGAAGCCTGAGGAACATTAAGCGCCTATAGCCCCCATGAGGAGCATTATGCACATACAGTCCCGATAGGAGCATCAGGAGTTTGTTCTCATTTAGCAAGTGGCGTGTTTGGTGTTAAAAGGTAACTCGAAAAGTTAGTATAATGTCCCAACAATAACAAAAAGGCCGCAACCTGCGGCCTTTTTCTATATTACAACTCCCAACACATATTCACTAAAATCGCTTACCGCTCATTTTTTCAGAATATCAATATACTCTTCTTTCTCTCGATCTGCCCCCGCATTAAGTTTCAGTCGCAGTGACTTCGGGTGATCCAACACATTACTGCTGAAGTAACTTATAAATCCATCATCAGATCCACTACCAGAATTCGGATTAATTTTAATGTCGTGCTTCCCAACCTGCGCTGTTAATTCATAGGGGAGCTTTTGAAACAGTTCATTTCGGACGATCCAATCCGTTTTCAATTCCTCATTTATCGTAAATTTGAGCGCTATGCTTAACGGAGAAAGCTCGACTTCGGCTAGTTTTACTTCCTGTCCATCAATTATGAAAGGGTGGTCAACAACTAATGTCTCCGTCTTCAGCTCCCAAAACTTAGGATCAATAGAGAAGTTCACTTTTAAACGATCAGAATACCGCATGTCGGATAAAACCGTTCCTGTTTTCGGTTTACTTAACATTCCCGGGTCTACAGAGGCAATCTGAAAATCCGCTACTACGTCTGTTGGCCTTGGTTTATTTCGGTCCAGTGAAAATACAGTTTTGCCGAGCCAAGTATATATGGTTCCCTCTGCGTGTGCTCCCATTCCGCCTCTATTCCCATTCTCCTCCATTACGTCTCGTCCAGTTTCAGCATCTGTCAGCTTCACACTATTTACACTGTACACTTCCTGACCATCACTTGTTGTCCCTGTATACAGCAGCATGATTTTATTTTCATCAGCAAGTACAGCATTTAGAGTAATTTTATATCCATTTGATTCAGCACTCTTATTAACGATTTGTACATAATCATTCCGTATTGCAGACTCTAGTGTAAGAGCATCAATATCAGCTGCAGCCAATGTTTTAAAAGGCTCCAATACGCCCCAATCAAACGTTTCAACACTCGAAGTCCCTTGCTGTGGCAACAGCTGGGTTGGATTGAAGAACAGCAAGCCCGCTATCATCACTGCAGCCGCCAGCACAGACATCGCACTTTTTGTGAATATTAACCTTCTGCCACGTTTCTTGCCTAATTCCAAACCTGCTTGGATCGCATAGATCTGAGCGGCTGCATTCTCTATTTTTTGTTCTTGTGGGATACGTCCGGCATCGCTTAACATGGCAAGCTCCTCTTGACTACTCATTGTTCCATTCACCCCGATTCTTTATGATGGTTCGCAACTGCTTCAGCCCCTTATGCTGCCAAGTCTTAACCGTCCCCTCGGGTTTATTCATAATGTTAGCGATCTCAGTCAAGGTCATATCATTGTAGTATTTTAGCAGCAGCACATGGCGATACTTGGGCTTAACCTGCTCGAGTGCCCACAGCATTTCCATCCGATGATGGCCAATGTGTGTGACCTGTTCTCCTATTCTTTCATCTACCAGCGGCATGGAACGTTTTCTTCGTCTTTGTTCATCTATGCAGACATAAATTAGAATGCGAATAATCCATGATTTGAATGCTTTGGGGTCCTTTAAAGTTTTTCTTTTAATCCAGGCCCGGCAAGTCATTTCCTGCATCGCTTCCAGCGCATCGTTTCGGTTCCGCAAGTAACTATAAGCAATACTGTACAGTTGTTCTCTATGTACCAATATCGAATCGTAAAAATCTGTCTCGCTCCGAGTATCAAGAATCGTTACTTTTTTCATTTCTGCATTAGTCATCGTCATATCCTTCCTTAGCCTCCTCTCTTCAACCTTTCATAGATTAAGACGGGGGAGGTATAGAAACGGTTTTTATTTCACTTAACTTTTTTTCGCCCAAAGCTCTCTAAATTATAGCATTCTATAAAAATTGAACGAAAAATGTTATGATGAGTTATATTGGACATAATCAATAGTACGCACTCAAAAGTGCCATAGGTACTAAAAAGTACCCATACCTTGGAGGTTATCATGACAACAACATCTACAACAACTGTCAAGAAAAAATACAATATTTCTGTTGAAGCCACACTAGAGGTCATCGGAGGGAAATGGAAATGCGTAATTCTATGTCATTTAACTCATGGCAAAAAACGCACCTCCGAGTTAAAACAGTTGATGCCCGGCATTACTCAAAAAATGTTAACCCAGCAGCTACGCGAGCTTGAGGCAGATGGAATCATCAACCGAATTGTTTATAATCAGGTTCCACCAAAAGTAGAATACGAGCTTAGTGAATATGGGGATAGTTTAAGCGATATTTTGACTGCATTATGTAATTGGGGAGAACAACATATCATTAAACAATACGGCGATAAATACGCTGTTTTAGAGGATAACATCTTAAATAAATAAACCGCTATATGAAGGAAATGGTTGGAGATTTATGCTGTGAGAGTTGTACTTCAATTATACACCCACGAAAAAAGGACAGCTGAATCAGATCGATTCAACTGTCCAAAGCATTGATTCACCCGTCCCTTAAATGGCGCACAAAGACATAACTTAAATTACGCCCTCTCCTCCAATAGCAGTTGCTGTGAATGATATGGGTCCAAATAGATTGATAGGCAAGTTGCTATCATTCTGAATTACCAATTCATAGTTGTGGACTCCAATATAAGCACCATCGACCCACTGAGCACTTAATTGAATATCAGTAATTGTAGTAAAACGATAAAAGGATCTATAAATATCGACTCCAGCTCGTCGGATGATAACAAGAAATTGGCTATTAGCAAGTGCAGTAAGACTAAAACTACCATTTAACTCGACTCTACTGGAGAAAGAAGCCGGATTAGCCGGACTAATATTTACTTGTGCTGTGGCTAGACCCGCTCCAGCTCCAGGAATCCCTGCAACCGTTATAGCAGTAGTAAACGGATCTAACGGGATTTTTGCCTGTGACCCATAACTTATTATTGTCGCCATTTATCATCACTCCATTTCAAGGTTATAGAGTAGTATATTGTGAATCCGCAATGATAGATTGGACTTAATTCCTGATGATTATATACATTTAAGGTATACTTTGCTAGATCATATAAACCTAGATACCTTGTCAATCACCATACGATTTCCACTCATTGACAACACCCCTGTTCAGCATTACAATAATTCACATATCATGAACAACGATGACAAAGGGTAAGTAGACAGACGAACATGGTCTTCAGAGAGCCGGTGGTAGGTGCGAACCGGTGACCAGCGTATGCTCGAATGGCCTTTATAGTTGTTTTTCCGAACTATCTTAATGGATACAGTAGGGAAAACCGGGGTTCCCGCCGTTATCAAGGGACCTGTATCGAGAATAAATTCAACCTCTCCGTACAGGTAAGAGAAGATCGTAAGCCAAGAATCGTAAGGTGACACGATCATTTAAGGTGGTACCACGACAACTTCGTCCTTATTGGATGAGGTTTTTTTGTTATTTAAAGGAGGTGATGGCCATGGATGATGGCTGGTGGTGGCGACTCGAGTGTAACCAAGTGCTAAATAACAGGAGGAATTTATATGATGAACGAACGTGTCTTAACTGGAGATCGAGTGACTGGAAAGCTTCACCTTGGCCATTACGCCGGCAGCTTGCAGACCCGTGTAGCCCTTCAGGAGCAATATGAAACTTTTGTGTTTTTAGCGGATATTCAAGCCCTAACGACCCATTTTGATCGTCCACAGCTGCTGGGTCAACATCTGCATGAGATCACACTGGACTATTTATCTGCGGGTATAAATCCGGAGAAAACAACTATATTTATTCAATCGATGATCCCTGAAATCGCAGAGCTGACCCTCTTGTTCTCTATGTTTGTTACTGTGAATTCTTTACGGCATAATCCCACGATTAAAGCCGAATCGAAAAATTCGAGCTTAGATGAATTGTATTACGGTTTTCTTGGTTATCCAGTTAGTCAGACTGCTGACATAACATTTTGTAAAGCAACGATCATTCCTGTAGGGGAAGACCAACTCCCTCATCTGGAATTAACCCGCAAAATCGTCCGCAGATTCAACGAGCTGTACAGCCCGATACTGGTGGAACCCAAAGCGCTGATCAGTGAGACGCCGAGGCTTGTGGGTACGGATGGCAACGCTAAAATGAGTAAAAGCCTTGGCAATGCCATCGAGCTGGACTCCACTAAGGAAGAGATTATCTTTAAGATACGAAAAGCCACAACCGATCCAGCGCGTGTGCATAAAAATGATCCTGGACATCCAGATATCTGTCCTATTTTTGCTTATCATGGTGCTTTTCGCTCAGCGGGGGTAACCGAAATTCGTGAAGGCTGTGAGCGGGGTACCATGGGTTGTTCTGCTTGCAAACAGTTGATTTCGACAGCTCTAGATCAGCTTATAGAACCGATGCGAGAGCTTCGTTCCTATTATGCTACTAAGCCCAAGCTTGTGCAGGAAATCTTAATCTCTGGAACACAGCATGCCCGCAGCATTGCTCAAGAAACAATGGCCGAAGTACGTGAGGCTATGAGTCTTAACTATTTTTTAATCTAAAAATGACCAATATAGGCACTCAAAAAAAGCCGGAATCTCATTGGAAGAGATCCGGCTTTTTTCTTCTCCTTACAACACCCAATTTCCCTTACGGAATACGGGTTCAATCGTGCCGTCCACCAGCTCTCCGTCAATATCCAGCTCTGCTGAACCGATCATAAAATCGACATGAGTTAAGCTGACATTAGCTCCTCTAGCCACAAGCTCTTCGTTCGTAAGCTTTGTGCCGCCTTCAATATTTACAGGATAAGCACTTCCTAGCGCGAAATGGCAGGAGGCATTCTCATCAATCCCTGTATTGTAAAAAATGCGGTTCAAGCGAGAGATTGGAGAATCATGCTGCACTAAGGCTACTTCTCCTAGATAAGATGCACCTTCATCCGTTGCCAGCAGTGAGGTTAAATGTTCGCGTCCGGATTCAGCTTCATAAGCTACGACTTTCCCTTTTTCAAAAGTGAATGAAAGTCCTTCAACTAACCGTCCATTCAAATTAAGAGGGAGCGTGCTTCTAACTGTGCCATTAACGCCAGTCCGATGGGGCATGGAATAAATCTCTTCCGTTGGCATATTAGCTACAAAATATACGCCTTTATCATTCTCACCGCCACCCCCGCGCCATAAATGGCCTTCCGGAAGCTCTACATGCAGATCCGTTCCCGGAGCACGGTAATGCAAGCTTTTATAACGTTTAGCGTTCATTCTGTCCTGACTTTCTTTCAACTGACCAATATGCTCTCTCCAAGCAGCTACCGGATCATTGCTGCCCACACGGTTCATCTGGAATACAGCTTCCCACATCGCCTCTACCCGCTCTTCTTCAGGAAGATCGGCAAAAACCTTGTTCGCCCAAGCACGTGTTGGCGCTTTGACCAGAGACCAGCTGATTTTGCTGTTCCGAGTATATTTGGAGTAGTTCTTGCGAGCAACAGCCGCTGCTTTGACTGCTCTAGATACCTTAGAAGAATCAATGCCATTAAACAGTTCAGGATCAGGTACTTTAATATGTAAGATGGCACCATTCTCTTCCGCGAATTTCTCCATCATCTCAGCCTGCCACTGTGGATAGTAATCGAAAGAATCCTCTGGGGCTTTTTCATAACGGATCCGTGTAGTTGCTTCATCGTCCCAGTCAACAATTACATATTTAGCTCCCGCTTCATAGGCTTTCGCTACAATCAAGCGAGTAAGTTCTGCGGTTTCTATCGGTGCATGTACCATAAGGACTTGTCCAGGCTGTACATTTACTCCTACTTTTACAACTAGGTTCGCATATTTCTCCAGCATTACTTCAAAATCTTTCATGAATTCTCTTCCTCCATCTCTAGGGTTGCTATAAGGACTCGGTCAGCTTCACTTCTTATTTTAACGCAAAACGAGGATAGTTGCGATTCGATTTAGATTCTCAGCTACTTCACTTCAGGTATTTCACCTGTATAGACACCTAGATCATTCTTATGAATCTCTACATTGGACGTTCCGATCTGCTTATCATTATGGTAAGCAATCACTGTGATCTTGGTATCCTGAGGTTCATCTATTTGCTTATTCCCCCCATCCATTGGACTCCAATAAATTTGATCTCCAGATTTGATTTTCAGCTCAAGACCTTTGTTATGCACCTTGTAGTCAGGGGGAGTCCATAACAATAAATTGCCGGATGTAGCCTGTATCTTAATAACATCCGCCCCTTCAGCAGTTATAAGCATAGGTAATCCTGGAGCACTACTATCAGTCACCCTGTATTCCGCTGTTGGGAACATAACATCCGGTTTTACCTCAAGTGATTGATTATTATGCCGCAAAATAAAGAAGAAAAAAAGTAAAATCGTTAAGCCCATGACGCCTGCGATGATTATTTTTTTCACTATTCAACCTCCCTTCCACCCTAATACTGTAACATATTTCCTTAATTTGGACAGTTATGAGCCAAATAAAGCGGCTCCCGCGAGGAACCGCTCACTTCAATCCCTATTTTTTATCCACCTGTAACAGTGTCACTGTCTTCAAAGCATAAGTATGCATGATTTTATCCTCTGAAATTACATTCAACTTGGTCAAGCTTGCCACCTTTGCCGGATCTGATTTGGAGAGCAAACGCCACACTTCGGGGTCTGATAAGGTCTCATATAACTTTGCATCATCATATTCTTTGCGGTTTTGCACGACCAGCTTCACTTTATAGCTGCCAATTTCAGTCTCGTTAGTTTCCTGCTGACTACAATAATTTAAAATATCCTGACGAAGCTCGGCCAATTCTTTTTCAATATCCTTTTGTTTTTGCTTGAGCCGATAATACTGCTGAACCTTTTTCTCCATCCACTTCACGCTCCTTCATAGACATATGTATGCCGGAAACGTTCGATAAATTAGTTGAGTTCCCTATCATAAAAACTTATAATGAGCCGGGGATAGCTTATTTCCAAGTAGAGTCAATTTTCTTATAAAAACAATTCCACGGCAGGTGACTTATGTTTCATTCGTACTTTTTTCCAATTTCGTATGCGTTCATGATGTTTCCAATAGCAGCGCTGGTCTTCACACTACCTTTTCTTATCGTACAATACCGCAGACATGGCTATATACATAAGCTTAGAGCTTTAATCCTATATCTGCTGCTGCTCTATCTGATGAACGCTTATTTTCTTGTCTTGCTTCCTTTTCCATCCTCCCGGCACAATGCTGCACCTTCTGGGAGTGTCGTCCAATTCATTCCCCTTCAGTTTATTCAGGATATTGTGGATGGATCGTCAATCATCCCTGAACAAATCTCGACCTACTGGTCATTACTGCGTGAGCCTGCATTTTTACAGGTCATTTTTAACGTTGCATTGACCGTACCGTTTGGAATGTTTTTGGGCTATTATTTTCGTACACGCTGGGTCGTGTGCATTCTACTATCCTTTGCCTTTTCCTTGTCCTTTGAGATCACGCAGATTACAGGAATTTATGGTTTCTTCGATCATCCTTACCGTCTTTTTGATGTCGATGATCTCATTACCAACACAATCGGAGGGATTTTTGGATTTCGAATTTCCATTTGGATCTCCGGGCTATTGCCACGTATAGAACAACTGGATACAAACATTGACCGCGCTGCCAAAAGAGTCTCCTATACCCGCAGAGGAATAGCTTTTCTAATCGATAGTATGGTGTGGAGCATCGGGTTTGGGGTACTCTTCGGATTCGATATAAAAGCTGCCTTCTGGATTGTAACTGGTATTTACTTCATGCTTGTTCCGGCTCTCACGGGCGGACGGACCTTAGGGAAATGGATGGTGCGGATTCGGGTGAAGAGCAGCGGGAATCTTGCTTTTTTCTGGGCTCTGATGATCAGATATGGCCTGCTATATTGGGTGCTGCTTGGGATTCACGCTCTTTTGCTTGATTCCGCCCTTCTAGGGAATCTTTCCTCCGTATGGAATATGCTTATTCATCTGTTTGTTCTATTGCTAGACTTGGCTTTCTTTATTCATTTAGTCATTAGTATATTCAAAAAAGAAACTCAGCTAATATATGAGAAACTAAGTCGAACTTCTCATGTTATTTCTTGGCCAGAGAAACGGCTCCAATCTGATGTATCCAGCAACAGCCCTGTAGAAAGCTAAACTAGTTATTATTTAAATGGTATTTTTACATTGGAAATTATTATAGAATTAGGAGGTGAGCATTCTCAAAATTTAGGAGATGAGCGTATGGAAACTACAAGCAGCTTGCAGTTATCTAGAAGTCTTCCAGAAGAACAGGGGATTTCATCAACCGCAATATCCTGCTTTATTAGTGCAGTAGAAGAACAAAATTTAGGCCTGCACAGCTTTATGCTATTACGACATGGTTATGTGGTCTCTGAAGGCTGGTGGGCTCCTTACAGGTCCGTTCTTCCGCATATGTTATTTTCCCTTAGCAAAAGCTTCACCTCAACCGCAATCGGGTTTGCTGTTACTGAGAAACTTGTCACCCTCGATGATTCTGTCCTCTCCTTTTTCCCTGAAGAGGCTCCTTCGACTATCACGGAGAATCTATCCAATATGACAATCAGACATCTATTGATGATGGGTACCGGGCATGTCGTGGATACTATGGACACCCTTCGCAAAAGTAGCGACGGGAATTGGGTGAAAGCTTTCTTCTCCGTCCCCGTCGAGAAACAACCGGGTACACATTTCCTATATAATACCGGTGCTACTTACATGCTGGCCGCGATCCTTCAACGGGTTACTGGCCAAACACTGCTAGAATATTTAGAACCGCGCATCTTCGTTCCTCTGGGCATTCACGGTGCTACGTGGGAGTCTTGTCCACGTGGAATTAACACAGGGGGATTTGGCTTAAACATTACAACCGAGGATATCGCTAAATTCGGCCAGCTATACTTACAAAAAGGAATCTGGAATAATCAACGGGTACTGCCTGAAAAGTGGATTAATGAGGCTACTTCCAAACATATTTCCAATGGCGAAGGTGATCATGACTGGGCAATGGGATATGGGTATCAGTTCTGGCAATGCCAGCACGGTGCCTACCGGGCAGATGGCGCCTTCGGTCAACTCTGTATCGTGCTTCCGGAGCAAGATGCCGTAATTATTACTACCGCTGCATCAGACAGTATACAAGGAATGTTGAATGCTGTGTGGGAACATCTGCTTCCCGCGATGAAGCAAGCTCCCATGCCATTAGAGCCTGCTACTTCTGTCCACTTGGTCGAACAATTAAAGAATTTATCTATCCAACCGCCACAACTGCAGCCCTCTTCATCACAAGAAGAAAGAATAAACAGCTTAACCTATAAGCTTGATGACAACCAATTTGCCTTGGACACCTTCTCTATCTCTTTCAATAACAACGAAGCTGCAGTTACTTTCCAATCCAAGATTGGAGAGGAGTCTGTGATCCGTCTTGGTCGAGGGGAATGGCTCGAAAGCTTCGCACAGGTCATTGATGCTTCCTTGAACCGAATCATGTCCAGCTTTACTTGGGTTGCTGATGATCAGCTACAGCTCACTTTATTGTTTATTGAAATGCCTTTTTGCATAACTCTTGAAATAATCTTACTAGAGAATCAGCTAATTCTTAAACAAAAGTTTAATGTGAATATGGGACCGACTGAATTCCCTGAGATCATTGGCAGACTATAATTCTTAATGAATAAAAAAGGCCGCTTCGTCCTTTAAAGAGACTTAGCGGCCTTTTGAATATTCGATTCTAGCCTGTGAAATCAGCAAGCTTGAGGATGACCGGGCAATGATCGCTCCCCATAATGTGGCAATCAATTTGGGCATCGAGCAGATTAGGTGCAAGTCTAGAAGAAGCTAGGAAATAATCAATCCGCCAGCCTACATTCCGTTCTCTCACCTTCGGCATATAAGACCACCATGAATAAACGCCTTCAAGCTCTGGATGAAAATATCTAAAGGTATCTATGAAGCCGGACTCCAGCAGCGTACTCATTTCCCCTCTTTCTTCATCGGTAAAGCCAGAGTTTCCGCGGTTAGCTTTAGCATTTTTAATATCAATATCCTGATGGGCTACGTTCATATCGCCGCATACAACGACTGGTTTTAGCTTGTCCAGTTCCAGAAGGTAATTGCGGAAGCGATCCTCCCATTCCATTCTGTAATCCAATCTAGCCAGATCTCGTTTGGCATTTGGTGTATACACATTCACTAGATAGAATTGTTCGAACTCCAGCGTAATAATCCGGCCTTCCGCTTCCTCATCCTCTTCCATTCCGTATCTCGCAGAGATCGGCTTGATTTTGGTAAATATAGCTGTGCCTGAATACCCTTTTTTCACTGCATAATTCCAATATTGATAGTATTCTTCACCCTGTTCCAGAACAATCTGCCCTTCTTGCAGCTTCGTCTCCTGAACACAGAAAATATCTGCTTCTACTTCCTTAAAATAATCATCAAACCCTTTTTTCACACAGGCCCGAAGACCATTCACATTCCATGATACCAACTTTATCATTAACGTTTCTCCTTGCATTTTGCTTTGATAGTAACCAGTTTATCATATTACGGCCAGAAATTTATAGAGGGTTAGGGTCATCTTGAGCAGTTCCGCGAATAGATTTATATCCTAATCATTTATTATCCATGATACAATAGCAAAATTGACTCTATACAAATTTTCTAACACGTGAGGTAAAAAAACTTATGAATGCACCAAATCTTTTACGAGGGTTTAACTTTTTGTATTTTGCTCTACTAGCCATGTTTATTCCCTTTCTGCCAGTCTATCTAAGTGAACAAGGTCTAAGCCCATCGCAAATCGGCTTCATTATTGGAACTGGTGGTTTTGTTACCATCGTTGCCCAGCCTTTATGGGGGATGATCAGTGATAAAACCAAAACCATCCGCAAAGTGCTGTTAGCTCTGCTGTTATGCTCAGCGGTAACCGGATACTTTTTGTTCGATTCCAGCAGTTACGTTGTTCTCATTCTTTTTGCTATGCTGCTGTATTTCTTCTTGATGCCTATTGATCCGCTGACAGAAAGTTTGAATTTCCGAGTCTCTGAGGCGGCTGGAATTAGCTATGGTTCTATCCGAACATATGGTGCGCTAGGTTATGGTGTAATGGCTCTGATTACTGGCTATGTACTTGGTTTTTTCGGCTCTCATGGAATAGCTCTTCTGTTTGTTGCCATTTGCCTTATAAGCTTTATAGTAAGCTGGAACATGCCAGATGCCCCCGTCACAGGTAAGCCGGTCACGCTGGATAGCCTCAAGCACTTTTTTGGCAACAAAAAGACATTAATGTTTCTGGTGCTCATATTTATTAGCTCTGTACCCGCACGAATGAACGATACATTTATTGGAGTTTATATTCGTGAGCTTGGTGGCAGTCCTCAATTGGTAGGCCAATCATTTTTCCTCGCGGCAATAAGTGAAATCATTGTCTTTGCATTAAGCTTCTGGTGGTTGCAAAAAGGAAAAGAACTGATCATCATATCGATTTCCGGAGCCTTCTATTTCCTTCGTTTCTTTATTTCAGCTTGGATCATTGATCCACACTTGTTAGCGTATTTGCAGATTCTGCAAATTCTTACCTTCCCTGTGTTCTACTCGGCTGCTATTCAATACTTGTACAGCATTGTACCCGAGGAATGGCGTGCTACAGGGCAAACCGTCCTTGCACTATTGTTCTTCGGTGTATCAGGTATCCTGGCTTCTTATGCTGGTGGGGCATTATATGATGCCTTTGGGGGTAAAGCTCTTTACTTAACGATATCCGCAATGTCGTTTGTCGGCATGCTATTCGGATTGATACTGTATCTGATTTATCGTAATAAAACGGAATAAGCGTACGAAAACAAACCGGGGATGTCCCAGCCGCTTTCTAAGTGGCTATTGGACATCCCCGGTTTTTTCTATTAAAAAGTGCTAATTCACCATGGCATTCGCTCTAGCATTAATAGATTTTCAACATAGAATATTCTATCAAACGAAAAGGAGGTCGTTACTATGGCCATCGTATTACCGCTTCAATATTTCAATTTAGCCCCTGTCATTGGTAAATCTTATTATGAAAACCTTGCAGGTGGAATTAACGCTGCTGTTACTGTGAACAATAACTCCAACTTCCCAGTAGATTTAGTAATCACTCGTGTAAATGCTCCAGTTATCACATACACGATTCCAGCATTCAATAGCCTTACGCTTGCAGTTCATGCCCTTTTGGTAGCTGCACTCTTAAGCACTCCTGCTGGCACCACATTCGGAACTATTGAAATTTCAACATCAGATTTCTAATAGTGTAACATTAAGCATCTCTAGCTGGAAGTTCAGCTAGGGATGCTTCTCTATGTGCATCTAGCTTAATCCTTCTATTGTGTGCTGCTCCATAAGCTGCTTCAGCTTGGTTTCAGTATTCGAATCTCCCGCAGGAGTATAGATGCTGCAGCGTAAATCTGCACTGCCATGAACCTGCAAAGAGGTTAGATGAAATAACATTTTTCCCGCCTTGGCATGTCTGAATTCTAGTAACACATCCGGGGCCGAACTAACCCGACTTTGCTCCCACATCTCATTAAAAGCCGGATGCAATTCTTTCAATTCCTCTATAAATTCATCATACCAATGATCCTCTACATACTGTCCGTAATACGCTCTGAAGATAGAAAGATAACCGCTGACGAATTGTTCCCAATTCACTGCTAAGCGCCTAAACTCCTTACGAACAAATAACAATCGGATCATATTCCGCTCTTCGATGGGCAGCTTTGAGAAATCAAGAAAAACATGGGCGGCAGCTTCATTCCAACCGACGATTCCGCAACGTCTATCAGAAATTATCGTAGGACAATATTTAAGTTCCTGTAAAATTTTCTGCAGCGAAGGACTAATTACGGAAGATTCATCTTGCGGATAGGGTGTGGTTCCGGTTCCAGTTTCTAAAGCCAGTGCAAAGAGATACTTCCGCTCATCTTTAGTCAGCCTAAGTGCAGTGGCAATACAGTCCAAAACAGAGGACGAGACTTTTATATCTCTGCCTTGTTCAAGCCACGTATACCAGGTACTGCTTACCCCTGCAAGCTGTGCAACCTCTTCCCTGCGGAGTCCTGGCGTTCTTCTGCGTGTGCCTTCTGGCAAGCCTACAGAGCTTGGTGAAATTGCCGCACGACGTGCTTTCAAAAAATCAGATAATGCTTGTAATCTTGTTTGATTAGCCATAAGCTACCTCCACTTTGGGATTTCTGTTCCTTTAGTATAGTACAAATTATACTAGGATAAACGATAACTTGTAATAGGATAAATAAAGTGGAAAAATACTAGTATACACTAGCTGAGGAGGTTCATTATGGAACGCGTAGTGATTACAGGCATGGGCTTAATCTCACCACTTGGAAATACAATCGGGCAATTTTGGGATCGGCTAATTTCTGGTGAATCGGGTATATCCCCGATCACTTCATTTGATACAACAGGTTTTAAGACGAGAATTGCCGGCGAAGTACGTGATTTCGATGCAGAAGGCAGATTTGGGCGTAAAGAGGCACGGCGAATGGACAGATTCAGTCAGTTTGCCCTCGCAGCTACTGAAGAGGCTTGGAAACATTCTGGCCTCCAGCTTGATAAGATTGACAAGGAGAGACTTGGCGTTTATGTAGGATCTGGTGTTGGAGGAATTCAGACCTTGATGGATCAAGGTACGGTCCTGAAAGAGCGTGGACCTGATCGAGTCAGCCCTACCTTAATTCCCATGATGATCTCCAATATGGCTGCGGCGATGATCAGCATTAAATTTGGAGCTCTCGGCCCGACCATGTCTCCAGTAACAGCTTGTTCTATTGGAAATACTGCGATTGGTGAGGCCTTCCGTTTAATTCGTTATGGCGGTGCGGACATTGTTATAGCCGGGGGTTCTGAAGCTGCTATTACTGAAATCTCGTTGGCCAGCTTCGGGAATGCCACCTCTTTATCTACACGAAATGAAGAGCCTGCTAAAGCGAGCCGCCCTTTCGATGGAGGACGGGATGGCTTTGTAATCGGTGAAGGTGGCGGCATAGTCATTCTTGAGTCACTCTCCCACGCTCAACGTAGAAACGCCAAGATTCACGGCGAAGTGATCGGGTATGGTGCTAGCTCTGATGCTTATCATATGGTTGCCACTCATCCAGAGGGGATTGGTGCCTATCAAGCTATGAAGTTAGCGCTAAATGAAGCTAATCTCCAGCCCCACAACGTAGATGTAATCAGTGCGCATGCGACAAGTACAGTAGTAGGAGACCATTCTGAAACCCTAGCGATTAAAAAATTATTTGACGAGCATGCCTACCACATCCCCGTAACCGCTAATAAGTCCATGACTGGACATGCTTTAGGGGCCGCTGGCGGCTTAGAAGCCATTGCCTTAGTTAAGAGTATCCAAGAAGGAATCATTCCTCCTACCATCAATCAGGACACGCCTGATTCCATCTGTGATTTAGATTACGTACCTAACAATGCACGAAAAGCTAATCTCGAAATAGGCATCTCCAATTCATTTGGCTTCGGCGGCCATAATGCTGTTATTGTGATCCGAAAGTTCGTAGACTAATCCTACATTATAAAAGGGGTTTCAACTTAGCCATTACACATGACTAGTTGAAACCCCTTCTGCTGTTAATCCTTTTAAACTATCTTATTCCGAAGGTGATACATGACTTCCCCAGATAGAGATCCCTTCATTAGAAACCGCGGTGAACGTCATAACATTACTGGCTGTAGCTTCATTCCACTCTTTCAGGAACACACCCTTATAAGTAGAACCACCTATCGTTAACTCTGCAGTATGATCGTCGATAAGCTTCCACTTGCCCTTTACTGCGCCTTTGATTTTACCACTCTTCGTCAATTGAATTAGCTCCGATTGCACGATATCTGCCGTAATTTCTTTATTATGATTCACATATTTGTATTCGCCTGCGATTTGCTCTTTCTTATATTTATCAATGCTCTCGCCACCATAACGGTGTGGTGCGACCACCGGCCAGCCATCAGCGTTCATGAACATCTGGTGTACTCTAACCTCATGTTTTTCACCACGATTCGGGAACCTTGTATGGAAGATCAAATAATACTTGCCAGTCTCTTCATCGTAAAATGCGGAGTTATGTCCTGGTGATACATATCCTTCCCCACTTACTGGGAGCTCATCGTCATTATTCAGGAATTCGAAATTCCCCATGAGTTTAACTCCGTAAGGAGCATAAGCAGGATCATCAAACAATACGCCAGCTGTGCCCTGTGAATCGATCATATCCTGGCCCTCAGAATCTTCAAAAGGTCCATCAGGTGTCTTCGAGCGAGCTACACGGATGTTATATCCGCCATCAGCAGCCAGCCCCCCGTAGGATAGGAACAGGTAGTAGTAATCCGTCTCAGGACTGTACAGCATATAGGGAGCTTCTATCCGCGCATGATTTGCGCCTAGAAGCTTTTTGCCATAACCTTGATCTGGCAGTGGGAATCCTGTGCTTGTATCCAGTTCCATAATAAAAATACCACCGGAATAAGAACCATACACCATCCACAATCTGCCTTCTTTATCAAAGAACACATCCGGATCTACAACATTCGGCTTTTGTGTGGCATCATAAGTTTCTCCGTCATCGCCTACACCCACCATACCTGACTTTAAGAAGATCCCTTTGTTCTTATAAGGTCCTTCAATATGGTCTGACACGGCTATACCAAGTGCTGATAATGGGGAATCACCTTTACACGCGTTGTAATACATATAATATTTACCATCCGCCAATTGAATGACATCCGGTGCCCATAAAGTGTCCGTCTTTCCCCAGGTTAAGGCCTCTTTTAATTCCTCTTTGACATTCGGGATGAGTACGTTTCCATCAACAACTCCAGAGGACAATTGAGTCCAGGACATCAGGTCGTCGGATTTAGCAGAAGCCAAATGCGAGCCAAACACATAGTACTTATTATCAGCCAAAATAATGGAAGGATCATGTACAGAAACATTCTTGAAGACAGGCTGAACAGGCTCAGGTCCGCTGTTTGTGTTGCCAGAATTAGCCGTGTCGTTGTTACATGCGGTTACAGCTAATAATGAAACACTAAGTAAAGTAGTAATAATTATCTTCTTCATCGTTATACCCCCTATGTATGCCTTTTCATTTTGAGATGAAAACGATAAATAGTCAACCCTTTTATTTAATTAAGTTCATATTAATTCATATTTATTTAAATAATAGTGAACATTGTAGAAAATAAAAAAAACGCTAAGCCAACTAAATGGCCTAGCGTTTCCTCTTATTATTTAGTTAAAACAAGTTGCTTACTTAGCGCCTTCTTGCACTAAAACTGGCTCTGGATAAGCGTTCTTAAGTATACGTTGTCTATTCTTAACGACTGTTGGCGGTTCCACCTTAGGTGCCATCGGATGCATTAACCAAGACTTCACCATATGGGTATCCGAAACCTTATACATTGGAGGCTCTTTCTCCATATCGATTTGCATAGCATAGGTGCTGCGAAGTGCGAAGGCATCACCCTTAGGCGGTTTGATCAAATCTGGAGGGGTACCAGGAATAGCGGTAAGCAAAGAACCTTTGCTCTCTAAACTTGGCATGGATGCAAGCAATCCCCAAGTGTAAGGATGTCTTGGATCGTAGAAGATCTCTTCTGCAGTTCCCATTTCAACAATTTGTCCGGCATACATTACCGCTACACGATCCGCCATTCTTGCTACAACACCAAGATCATGGGTGATAAAAATAATCGCCGTATCAATCTTCTTCTGCAATTCCTTCATCAGGTCAAGAATCTGTGCCTGAATGGTAACGTCGAGCGCTGTAGTTGGCTCATCCGCAATCAGAAGCTTAGGGTTTGCTGCAAGTGCCATTGCGATAACGACACGTTGACGCATACCGCCACTGAACTCATGCGGATATTGATTGAAGCGGCGCTCTGGTGAAGGAATACCTACTAGCGTAAGCAGTTCAACCCCACGTTTATTGGCAGCTTCTTTGGAGATTTTCTCATGTTTGTGCAGTACTTCAGTAATTTGTCTGCCGACCTTCATCATCGGGTTCAAGGAAGTCATCGGATCCTGAAAAATCATACCGATCTCTTTACCACGAATCTTCTGCATTTGCTTCTCAGTCTTACCGATCAAATCTTGTCCATCAAATAAAATTTGTCCACGTTTATATTCTCCTGGCGGCGTTGGAACTAGCTTCATTACCGCTTGTGAAGTTACACTTTTACCGGAACCGGATTCCCCAACTATCGCTAGAGTTTCACCTTTATCTACATGGAAGCTAACACCACGGATCGCTTGTACTTCTCCACCGTGTGTTTTGAATGATATCGCTAGATCTTTTACCTCTAAAAGGCGCTCCATCTTGTCACCCTCTCATTTCCTCGTCAATTATGATAATGATTCTCACCAAGTTGTAAGCAATAAGTATTATTTTATCTAGTTCTAAGGGTTCTAGTCAAGATTTTTCTGAAAAAGATATGGCCAGCAGCAGCCTTATGTACTAGTTCTGTTTAATGCGAGTTCTATTCTTCACTAACAACCACAATATTGGCGGAAGCAGCAAAAGAACTAACAGCAGAGACCATCCGATATCTCCAAGAGATACCAAGTTGTCATTCAATAGTCGATAATACGCATAAAGAGAATAGGGAAGAACTACTAGTACTGCTGTAACTACCCCTGGTGTATATATCTTTAAATATATCGTCTGTCCTAGATGAGTAAATACATGTAAGAAAAATACCGCAAGCACTGCCAAGTACAATAAGTAATTAGAAAAGAATACTGCAATACAAGTTACCGTCACTATAAAAATATACACGAATAATACGTCCATTGCAAAATTACGTGTAGTCATTTGTAACATCGAATGATACGTCTTGCGCATAAACGAAGGAATTGCGTCCTCTAACCTGGTTCTATACTTTGCCCCCCATGCTTCAATCGTTAATATTTCTTCAAAATCATGAAACATAAATAGGATCGGCAACAGCCACAGCAAACTTACGATATCTATATGTACACTTAGCCACTCAAACATGAGAATCCTCTCCCTTCTCCTGCTCAGCCTCCTTACCTTCTTATGTTGTAATCTTGCTGAAAATGTCCTAACCCATGAAACGTTCCCAACCTTCCAGCAGATTATCCTGTGCCCACTGGAAATGGCCTTGGCTATCGTATTTACGCGAATAACACTCAATGAAATAAATTAAATCGATATATAAGTCGTAGAGCTTTTTGCGTGCACATTCATTAGGGCTATCAAAGCTGTCCCCATAACCTCTACAGAAATGCTCAGAATCCTCAATATAGCGAAAATAATATTCCATAAGGTGATCGCCCCATAACGCACGTTCCCAATCGATTAAGGCAACAATGCTTCCCTCTCTCACAAACACATTCCCATCCCATAGATCCCAGTGAACTAAACGTGGCTCAGTGACCACATCCATCACATGTATACGGCTGTTGATCTCCGCCTCAATCTTTTCTATAGGAATGGGCATCTTTGCCTCTAAGCGCCGAGCATCATCAAGGAGGTTGCCAATCAAATTTTGAAAGGTTACCCGCCAAGAAGTCCCCTTTATCTTCGAGGATACATTAAATAATCCGAAATGATCCCCTTGAATCTCATTGATAATCCGGCTATAACGACCTAATTCTTCCTCAATACAACTTCTTTGCTGCGGACTAAGCTCTTCCTTAATTTCATTATAGGGCTGGCCGATTATTTTCTCCATGAAAAAAAAGTCACTAGATATTAAATTTCTGCTGTTATCATAAGCGTATACCTCAGGCACAGGTACCGTTCCTTTAGACTTCATTAGCTGCATTGCCGCAACCTCTGTAGCCATGATATCGTGCTCGTAACTTAGCGTGTCTGTCTCATCGGATGGTGATATTTTAAGAATCGTAGCTCTGCCATCTGACAATAGGAGGTCATAAGCTGCGTTGAAATAACCTCCCGTCAATTCCGTACTTTGAATGATTTTCACATGGCTTCCAAAAGCAGCACCCACCAGGATGTCCTGCTGCTCAACCGTCAATTTTGTTTTAGTCTGACTTTCCAAGACTTCACCACCATACAGAGTTAAGTAAAAATGCAAAAATCCAACCTCATAAAAGTCCGGGATTCATTGTATTTGATCCAAGAAAGATAAACAATCCTTCTCCATTGGAATGAAAATTGTTAAAATTAGAAATAACACGTATCATTAGCTGCTTTTCATGAAAGAGAGGAAACTATTATTATGATCATAAAACCTAGAACACGTGGCTTTATATGTACAACCGCACATCCGCAAGGCTGCGCTCGTCAAGTCGAGCGGCAAATTGAGTATATTAAGGCACAACCCGCGATCAAAGGACCCCGGAAGGTGCTTGTCATTGGCGCATCCACAGGCTACGGCCTCGCCTCACGGGTTACAGCCGCATTTGGGGCTGGAGCCAGCACAGTAGGCGTATATCGGCCGAGCAGCAGCAATGGAGCCCGTACAGCCTCTGCTGGGTGGTACAATTCCGCCGCCTTCGAACAACTTGCGGAGTCTGCAGGCCTGCAATCCTACAGCGTTACCGGAGATGCTTACTCCAAAGAGACCAAAGAAAGAACGATTCAGCTGATCCGCAGCGAATTAGGACAAGTCGATTTGGTCATCTACAGTGTTGCTTCTGGGCGCCGTACAGACCCGGAGACAGGCGAAGTATATAACTCTGTTCTCAAACCTATTGGCGACATCTTTACCAACAAAACTGTAAATTTTCATACGGGTGAAGTCACTCAAATCTCCATCGAACCTGCGACCGATAAGGAAGTTCATGATACCGAACGGGTGATGGGCGGGGATGATTGGCAGCTATGGATAGAAGCACTCCAGCAAGCCGGAGTATTAGCTGATCACGCAACCACTATTGCTTATTCGTATATCGGATCAGAGCTTACTCAAGCCGTATATCGCCAGGGAACGATTGGACTTGCTAAAGACCATCTCGAAGCTACGGCAAGAACACTTAACGAAGCGTTAGCTGTTACTCACGGTAGAGCTTATGTAGCGGTCACAAAAGGTCTTGTCACACAGTCCAGCTCGGCGATTCCTGTCGTGCCCCTCTATATTTCCGCCCTTTACAAAGTCATGAAAGAGCACGGTCTTCATGAAGGTTGTATTGAGCAAACCTATCGGTTGTTTGCTGAACATCTCTACGCAGCGAAAGGAACTCCTGTGGATGAAGAAGGGCGTATCCGTATAGATGATTGGGAATTGTCTCCGGCAGTCCAGCAAGAAGTTATAGAAATCTGGGACCAGCTTACTTCAGACAATATCTACGACCTAACGGATCTGCATAGCTATAAACAGGAATTCTTCCAGCTATTTGGATTCGAGACTGAAGGTGTAGATTACGAAGCTGATACTGATCCAGACGTAACTGTTATAAATCTGCACTAAAATTTATCGTGTTTTTAGATTATCTTCTGCCTGAGGATAAGGGTTGTTCGAGAGCATATATTTCCTCTTCCAGAGAAATCATCTTTTGCTCAATCATTTTTCGTGCATCTGCCAACGCTTGATTGTAAATATAAGGCGAAAGTTCTTTGAGCATAAAATCGAGAAGGTTCTCGCTGGCTAATTGCCCAATTTCACTCGACAGCTCTGTATCAAAATATTCTTGAATACTAGCTGTAATATGAAGCTTATGTTCTCTCGGTATTTTTAACGGCTGCATGGTAATCCTCCAATCTAATTAGATACAGGAAAATGACGTGCTTTCGCACGTCATTTTTCACACCTATAACCTTCATTCACTGCTGCTTTTAAAACGGTTCCAACCCTCAGTCAAGTTATCATGCGTCCAACGGACATAACCTTCGTCTGCATATTTGCGTGAATAACATTCGATAGTAAGAATAAGATCAAGATAAAGATCATAAATCTTCTTCCGCTGAATCTCGTTCGGACTGTCGTAGGTTGTTCCGTACCCCTTATAGAAACCGGCAGAATTCTCAAAATGCCTAAAATAATACTCCATCAGCACATCGCCCCACAGGGCTCTCTCCCAGTCAATCAGTGATACGATGACTCCATCCTTCACAAATACATTCCCATTCCATAAATCCCAATGCACCAGTCGTGGCTCGGTTACGGCATCTAATGCAGGGAGATACTTGGAAACCTCCTGCATTATCTCTTCACTGGACGCAGGGAGCTGTGCATTCAGCCTCTTGGCATCAGCAAGTACACTTTCCATCAGGCATGAAAAGGTCTCTCTCCACGAGGCTCTTGGCTCCTCTGAATCCCTACCAAAAATGCCAAAACGTTCTCCGCGTATCTCATTGATTATGCGATTGTAACGCCCCAGCTCAGTTTCGATAGCGTCTCTCTCCGGAAGTGAAAGACTCTCCTTTACATCACTGTAGGGCTGGCCCTCCACCTTCTCCATAAAGAAATACGGAATAGGAATAAGCAGCAGACTTTCATCATAATGGTAGACGGCAGGCACGGGCACAACACCCTTATCTGCAACCATACGGAGAGCTTCCACTTCAGTTCGCATAATGTTCTTCTCGTAACTTAACGTATCTGTCTCTACAGCAGGGGCAACCTTTAGAATGACAGATTTCCCAGTGCTGAGTTCCAAATCATAGGCTGTATTAAAAAAGCCTCCCGTAAGTTCTGAACTAAGGTTAACCGCAGTTTCTGAACCGAAAACCGCTTTCACCAAAATATCCAGCTGTTCATCATTTAATTTAACTTTCGTGAAGCTCTCCATTTCGTTTAAACCCACCACATTTCTGTCAGTGGCTCCTCAATCAATACTTGTTGAAGGTTACTTACAGCTTTGGAGAAACCTTCTTCAATAGACATCAGCCCATCTTCATGCTCAATACTAACCACATAGTCATACCCAACCAAACGAAGTGCACTAATAATGTCAGCCCAAGTCTTAAGATCATGTCCAAAACCGACAGAACGGAACTGCCAAGCACGGTCAAGCATCTTGGTATACGACTGCATATCAGTTAATCCGTGCATATTGACATTCACAGGATCAATAACGGTATCCTTCGCATGGAAGTGATGGATTGCACCTTGGCGTCCCAAAATATGAATCGCTTGCACAGGATCAATTCCTTGCCACCACATGTGACTCGGATCAAGGTTCGCACCGATCACTTCACCTGCTGCTTCTCTCAGCCGCAGCAGAGTACCTGGTGTGTGTACTGAGAATCCTCCATGCAGCTCAAGACCTACCTTTACATCATGCTGAGCGGCAAAGGCACCCCATTCTTTCCAATAAGGAATAACCTTGTTCTCCCATTGCCAGTCCAGAATTTCTTGATAATCATTGGGCCATGGAGCTACAGGCCAGTTCGGATATTTAGCACCCTCATGATCTCCAGGACATCCAGAGAAGGTATTCACAACCGGAACCCCTAGCTTCTGCGCCAATTTGACCGAGTTTACGAAATCCTCATGATCCTTTTGAGCAAGTTCTTTTTGCGGGTGCAATGGGTTACCGTGGCAGCTCAAAGCACTGATTGTAAGTCCGCGAGATTCCACGGCATGTTTGAATTCTTGTAAGGCTGTTTCATTCTCCAGCAGCATTTTAGGGTCGCAGTGGCTGTTGCCAGGATTGCCTCCCGTACCGATTTCTACCGCCTTTAGCCCTTTGGATACTACGTAATCAAGAGCATCCTCCAGCTTACGACCTCCAAACAAGACCATAAATACTCCAAGTTTCATTGTAGGCCACCTCCTCTTGGAAATAGTTTACTTATTATTTATCGTAGATATCAAAATTCTTCACCACTTGATTACTCTCAGCAGCTTCAAAAATAACTTCAATCAAATTCTGTACCCGCATAACCTCAGCGTTCTTAACGATAGGTTCTGCAGTACCCTCAATGACAGCAGCGAAATTATCATAAAAGCTAGAGCTTAACTCCGACGGCTGAGGTAATTCCTCAGTGATCGTCGCCCCCTCCGATGGAGGTGCCATAGTTTTAGTTAGTCCTACACCTGCACGAATCGGCTTCGGTTCGATTTTTTCGCCTGCGTTATTTCTTGTCACCAATCTTCCAGTTAAAGACCAGTCTTCAATAATTCCAGTGCCTTCGATACCCTTCACATACCATCTTGGCAAAGTAATAAAGTTAGTCGTCCCAACCTCTACGATCGCTTTAATTCCATTCTCAAATTGCAGAATAGCTTCAAAACCGTCATCGACATCGTTTCCTAAAATAAAGCTTAGACTACTGCTCACACTGGTAATTTTGCTATCAATCATGAATAATAGCTGGTCCAATAAGTGAACGCCCCAATCCAGCAGCATCCCTCCGCCTTGTGCCTTAACATGACGCCAGTCTCCAGGAATTCCGTTCGCTCCGTGCACGCGGGATTCGATCTGGAATAGGGATCCAATCGTCTCCTCATCGTACATTTTTTTGATAGTTAGAAAATCTTCATCCCAACGTCTGTTCTGATGCACCATAAACACACGTTCGGCTTGATCAGCCGCCGCCAGTATTTCTTGAAATTCAACCTTAGATAGAGCAACCGGCTTCTCACAAATGACATGTTTGCCAGCTTGTAATGCACGAATCGCAATTTCTTTGTGCACATCGTTCGGTGTGGCAATTAGAATAATTTCGACCGAAGAATCTGCCAATACTTCTTCATAACTTTGGTACGCCTTGTAGCCAGCGTCGTTGGAATTGGTACGACGTGCTTCAAGCACATCGTACGTTCCAACTACGATTAAGGTAGAGGTCTCTTTTATCAATCCTGCGTGATAACTTCCCATTCCTCCAAAACCAACAATGACTACAGAATGTCTGTTTGAACTCATGAACTTCACACCTGCTTCTCGTTTAGTTATCTGATGTTCCGTCAAAATACACAGCACGACCTGTACGGGAAGATTCGTAAATAGCCTCCAAAATTTGGGTAACGACAAGGGCTTGTTCAGGTTTAACTACTGGTTCTTTATCTTCCCGAACTGCTTCAAGCCACAAGCGAGCTTCACGATCGGATTCACTCTCTTGTCCTCCGTTAAAGAAAGCTACTCCCCCTGCGGACAAGTCAATTTTAGTCTCGTATAGACGGCCACCACGGTCACCATTTAAGCGTAACCCGTCCTTCATATCTGCGCCACCCTCTGTACCTGCTAGGAGCGTCTTCGCTTCTCCAAATTCAGATACATTAAGAGCCCAGCTTGATTCCAGTACAATTGTAGCACCATTTTCCATGGTAATAAATCCAAATGCTGAATCTTCTACTTTAAATTGTTCAGGGTCCCATGGACCAAAGGCATTTCCGCCGTTTTTACGGTTACCAAGCTTATGGAAAGTCGAGCCCATAACACTACGCGGTTTATAATTGTCCATCATCCATAATGTTAGATCAAGCGCATGCGTACCGATATCGATCAGCGGACCGCCGCCTTGCTTTTCTTCATCCAGGAATACGCCCCATGTAGGAACCGCACGACGACGAACGGCAATCGCTTTTGCATAATAGATCTCACCAAGCTCACCGTTTTCACAAACGTCTTTAAGATATTCACTATCCGCACGATAACGGTTCTGATAAGCTACAGACAATTTCATGCCAGTGCGTTTGGCAGCCTCTAACATTTCCTGTGCTTGAGCTGTAGTCTTCGCCATTGGCTTCTCACACATTACATGATTGCCAGCTTCCAATGCTGCGATTGTGATCACGGAGTGACTGTCATTCGGTGTACATACATGCACGATATCGAATCCTCCGGCTTTCAAAAGCTCTTGATAATCTGTATATACAGCCGCGCCTTCAGCACCATAGGTTTTTGCTGCTTCCTGTGCACGTTCTTCGACGATATCACAAAAGGCTACCATTTCAGCATCTGCTTGACGTGACAAACTTGGCATATGTTTTCCGTTAGCAATTCCACCGCAACCGACAATAGCAATTCTCAACTTTTTAGACATGAACATTTCCCCCTTGATTAGCGTATGCTTTTACCCATTTCAAACTATCTTCTACACTTCCTAATGGTGAACGGCTGCAATAATCCTGCTCCACTACCGCCCACTCTACCTTTGCCTGTACAGCCGCATCAAGAATTGCTGTAAGGTTTACTTCTCCTTCGCCTAGAACAACCGTTTCCGGTGAACCATCCTCATGTTTCTTCAAATCTTTAAGATGGATGATTGGCAACCGGCCAGCGTATTTATTGATATATTCTACGGCATCATAACCTGCGTGATGTACCCAGCATGTATCCATTTCAACTTGCAGCAAATCAGCCGGCACCTCTTCAAACAAACCGTCAAACGCTGTACGGTCACCATATCGATCAGTTAACTCAAAGTCATGATTATGGTACAAAAGAACCGCTCCACGCGCCTTGCACTTTTCTCCAATAATCTTCAGATTCGCAGCAACTTCTTCATAGTTACGTTGTTCTTCTGACAGATACGGCACAATCAGATTATGATTTCCAATCTCCAGGTTGTACGCGATCTCTGCCTCTGTATCATTCAACAACGCGTCATAGGGACGGTGTGCGCCCAGCGCTACTAGTCCAAGTTCATCAAGCAATTGTTTGACTTCTGCTGCGCTACGGCCGAAGTAATGGAAAAACTCTACACCTTTATAACCAAGGGCTGCTACTTTACGCAGTGTCCCTTCAAAATCCTGTTCCAGTTCTTCTCTGAGCGTATACAATTGCAGGCCTATCTTCAGCATTTTCGAATCACTCCAATTGGATTTAAAGTTGGCTTTCTGTAGTGACAATCACTTGAACAATAATGCTGTAACAGAATTGACTAATCTGATTCACATCAGTTTCCTTAAACTGTCATTCTTGTAAGCACAGCTAATACCGACTGTTTCTAGCGTTGATGGTCGATTTCTTTCTTTATTGCTTAGCTACATAGTAATATGAAAGCGTATATATTAAAATGAATAATATGATTAAAACATGAACAATCTGCTTATCATTTCAATACACTCAGGAGGACCTATGACTCATTCTGCTACCTGTCACGTATTATCAGCCGGATTTTCTTTTCATCGCAAGCCTTTTCATATGTCTCAAAGTCAAGGGAACCAGAACTTTCTTATACGTCTGCAAACAGAAGGAAGAAGCCGTGCATTGATCGATGGTGTAATGTCACCTGTGGAAAGCGGGGATATTATGTTATTCGCTCCAAATGATCCTTACTATTTGATCATAGATAAAGAAGAGTACCCTGTAGGCAAGCCACGAATTGAAAGCGGAGATTATCATATCTTTTGCGGAGGAACATGGATTGATGAATGGTGGCAACGTTCACAAAGACCCACTCGTCTAAGTGTGCCGCTTAGTGAGAATTTTCTTGGCTTGTTTCGCCAATTGATTCTGGAGCACCGTCGACTTTCCGACTTCTCTCCAGAAATATCTGCCTGCTATCTGCAAATTCTATGTATGGAAATCGACCGGCTAATTACAGACCAGCCAGCAATTACTCCAAAAGGTTATCTGGCATACCGAATGAAGCAATATGTTGAGGAGCACGCAACCCTACCCTTTCTATTGGAAGATGTAGCAGGTTTTGTGGGTATATCCGTCTCGCGGGCCGTTCATTTATTTAAGGAAGCCTTTGGGACCAGTATTATTAAATATGTAAACGATGTCCGACTGGAAATGGCCAGAGAACGGATAACCTTCAGTCCCATGCCGCTGGAGCAAGTAGCAGAAACTTGTGGTTTTGCGAACTACACCTATTTTCACCGGGTCTTCCGAAGTCGTTTCGGGATGTCACCAAGAGAATATCGTGTGCACAGCAGAGAACAGGTGTAAATGAAGTAAACCCGTTTCATTGCAAAAGGGTTGTCCCTTAGTAGAAAAAGCTACTTTTAGGACAACCCCTGCTTCTATATTCGAACATAACTCGTGAGCATGAGATTATTCTTTTACAGCCGAAATGATCAGGAACATCGGTCTACGCTCCTCATCCTTCATCCATGGATCATTACTCATTTCTGTTGAAGGCTTTGGTTCTTTAACCGCTTTAATAGTAAAGCCAGCTTCAATCAGGTCATTGAAATAGGTGGAAATCGTGCGATGGTATTTAATCACATTTTCTGTTAAGAATTTAGTTTCACGAAGTCCTTCTGATTGATAATGATCTACGGGCCAATGCAGGCGGTTTCCTTGCTCATCGGCATACCAGTCTTGCTCTTCACGTGAAGTAAAGATTGGATGCTCCACTGAAAAAATAAAACTCCCGCCAGGCTTAAGAAACGAATGCACCTTTCGGCAGATGGCTGCAAAAGATTCAATATAGTGGAAAGCCAATGAACTGAGAACCACATCAAATTGCTCGCTCGCAAAATCAATGTCCTCAATCGGCAGCTGGATATAAGTTATAGCAGGATCGTTCGTTTTTTCACGCGCCTGTTGCAGCATTTTTTCTGAGATATCCACACCTATAACTGAACTCGCCTGCTGCTCACGGGCATATAGGCAATGCCAGCCAAAGCCGCAGCCCAGATCAAGCACACTTTTATTATGTAAGTCTGGAAGAAGCGCCTTTAATACATGCCATTCTCCTGCTGCTGCAAGCCCTCCAATAGAACGGGGCATTTGCTGGTAGGCGGAGAAGAAATTCGAATCGTCATATTTATTTTGTTTCATCAGGGATACATCTCCTATATATTATTTCTTCAATTACTATACGCTGAGCGATGTTCTCTTATCAAATAGCCAATAAAAAAGGAGCATCATCTTGGAAGATCTGCCCCTTATATCTATTCTTATTCAATTGTTCCTGCTTGCTTGGTGTTAATCGTACATGCTGTGAAATGGCTCCATAATCACTATTCAATCTACGACTCTGTGCTGCGCACCAGGCTCCGGAGCGCTCTGCCTTACGCAAGGCTTTTTGTGTCTTGGTTCGTGCCATGTGACACCACTCTCCTATTCATGGGTGAATGATTATTGATCTTACATCTATAAGACAACTTCATTTTAACATATTCCAGACTATGAGCGAAGCAAGAATTCCGTTACACTTAGAGCAAAGCTAGTATTCTATCTTATCTAAATAGATGCGGAGGTTTAAAGGATGAATTACCAGGTTTTGTATGAAGGTGCTTTTGCTATGTTAAAGGTCCAACTAAATCCCGGTGAAAGCGTAAAGGCTGAAATGGGCGCAATGGTCGCGATGTCACCTAACGTAGAATTAAAAGGAACTGTGGATGGTGGTTTAATGCGCGGTCTCGGGAGAATGCTGAGCGGTGAGAAATTCTTCTTTCAAGAACTTAGAGCGACCCGTGGTCAAAGTGAGGTATTGCTGTCGCCTGGCTCACTCGGCGATATTCAGGCGATAGAATTAGACGGATCGTATAAACTGTTAGTTCAAAAAGACGGATTTCTCGCCGGAACTGAAGGCATTCAAGTAAATACCAAAATGCAGAATTTAACCAGAGGGCTCTTCTCCGGTGAAGGCTTCTTCATTGTAGAAATCAGTGGCAGAGGAACGGTGTTCCTGTCTTCCTTCGGTGCTATCCATGCAATAAATTTAGGACCTGGTGAAGAAATGATTATCGATAACGGACACCTCGTAGCATGGCCAGACTATCTGGACTACAAGGTGGAAAAGGCAGCCTCTGGCTGGCTTAACAGCATAACCAGTGGTGAAGCACTTGTCTGCCGCTTCCGTGGAGAAGGTGTAATTCTCGTTCAGAGCCGTAACCCTGGCAGTTTCGGAACGTGGATCAAATCCTTTGTGCCTACTCGAAGCTAGACTTCCTAGAACGCAGTAATCAAAAAAGACACAGGCTTAGAGAAAGCCTGTGTCTTTAGGTTAGAAAGCAATCTTACGAGACTGCTTTATCTGCTTCTGCTTTTGCTTTTTTGCAGCCAGTACGTTTACATGTTCCATAAGTACCCTTGAAATCAAGGCGGTGATCCGTGACGTTAAAACCATATTCACGTTCCACTCTTCTCTCCAGCTCCACAAGCCAGTCGTCCTTAATTTCCTCCAACCGACCGCATACGCTGCATATTAAATGATGATGCATATGCGAATGATCGTTCCCGCGCAAATCGTAACGGGCAACTCCGTCTCCGAAGTTCATCTTCTCTACAATGTGTAGCTCACATAAAAGCTCAAGTGTACGGTATACCGTTGCCAGGCCCAGATGTGGATAGCTGTTCTTAACAAGCATATATACTTCTTCTACGCTTAAATGGTCCTTCTCATTGTCGAGCAGAACGTTCACTATAGCTTCACGCTGAGGCGTTAATTTATATTTTTGCGCCGCAAACAATTGACTGATATTTGATATTTGATCCATTTGGTCTCCTACCTTCCCGGAACGATTTAACATCCGTACCCTCTGAGACGCTCCTATTTATGCAGTTAAGACAAACCATAAATAGTAATCGTTACGATATAATCATAACAAAATTAACCACGAATGAAAAGAGCCTGACATCATTATATCATTTCATGCCACTTATCCAAAGTACTACACCCCAATCTGGCCTATATTTCTATTAAAATCTACTTTTTCGTGAAATAATACAGATTAGACCGCAACCTTTCCATAATTTACAACGTTAAAGGAGTGACAAAGGCTAAGGAGCCTATCCATACAACGAGGTGAAAAGACATGAACATGAAAAAAAGCACACTAGCAGTAATCACAACCGTAGCCATTTTCTCCTTTTCTTTGGGTGGTCAGATGTTTGCAGCTGGGAACACCTTTAAGGATATTGATAACATAAACGGCAAAGAAAAAATCATTTCTTTAAAAAATCAAGGGTTAATTAAAGGTGTCAGCGAATCTCAATTTCTCCCTGGCTCTAAGGTAACTACAGCCCAAGGGATTCAGTTTATCTCCGGCGGTCTCCAGCTCAGCCTCGCAGCCATTGACTTTAACAAAGCTCCTGTTGCCAGCGGCTTGTTCACAAAAGTAAAAGACAAAGCCTGGTACGCTGAAGCCTTTATCAATGCTTATTACAATCAAGTTAAGCTACCAAAAGACATTGATCCTAGCCTAATTATGACCAAAGAGCAATTCACTAACTATCTAATGCAAGCGATCGAAGGCGTAGGTAATCTGCCGATGATCAATATCGTTCCAGTAGATATCGCTGATGAAGCGTCACTGACCCCTGCGTATCAAGGCAGTATTCAGCGCTCCCTGAAATACAAGATCAATACTCTAGACGCTAACGGAAAGTTTAATCCAAAAAGCGAACTCACCCGTGCCGAAGCAGCGATTATGCTTTACAACGCTTTGGAGTTCCTGAAAACTGGAGGATAAGCCAAATTTCAGTTACTCTTCTCATTTGAATAATCTACACACGAAAAAGCAGCTCCGGATGATTCCCGAGCTGCTTTTTCGTGTGTATTGTCTTTCTACTCTTCTTCACCATTCAGTCTATTCAGAAATTGCAGAGCCCGGGGATTCTTCGGATGCTCCAGCACTTCTTGCGGCGTTCCTTGCTCTAAGATATGACCGCCATCCATCAAAATGATCCGGTCCGCTACATCGGCGGCAAATTTCATCTCGTGGGTCACAATCACCATAGTCATACCTTCTGCTGCTAATTGTTTGATGACCTTAAGCACTTCCCCTACCAGCTCGGGGTCGAGCGCCGAAGTGGGCTCATCAAACAACAGCACTTCTGGATCTACTGCCATAGCCCGGGCGATGGCCACTCTCTGCTGCTGTCCACCTGACAGCTGATGTGGATAGTTATCAGCTTTATCAGCCAAACCCACCTTAGCCAGCAGTTGAAGGCCCCGCTTACGCGCTTCTTCCTTGGTTCGTTTCAAGACAGTTACCTGTCCCTCCATCACATTGCCTAGCGCAGTCATATGCGGAAATAAATTATACGATTGAAAGACCATCCCTGTTTTCTGTCGAAGAGCCAATACGGAATTCTGAGAAATTTTCTTATGATCTGTAAAATTGATGGTGATATCCCCGAGTGACAGGCTGCCTTGATCCGGGATTTCCAACAGATTAAAACAGCGCAGCAGTGTAGTTTTTCCGGAGCCGGATGGCCCAATAATGACAAGTACCTTTCCATGCTCCATTTTCAGATCAATACCCTTTAACACTTGGAGTGCGCCGAAGGATTTATGCAAATTAATGATTTCAATCACAAGTATCTCTCCTTTAGGTCGCAGAGTAACGATCGAGTCGTTTCTCCAAGTAATTTTGCAGCGCCGACAGCACAGAACAGAACACTAAATAAAACAATCCTGCTTCGGAGTATACCAGCAGAGGCTCATAAGTGGTAGAGGCTACCTGCTGAGCAGTTCTAAACATCTCCGTATAGGTGATGATCGCTGCAAGCGATGTATCTTTGACCAAGCTAATAAAAGAATTGGATAACGGCGGTACAGAAACGCGTGCAGCTTGTGGCAGAATTACGCGGCGCAGAGCCTGCCCGCGAGTCATCCCGACTGAGAAGGCAGCTTCCCACTGGCCTTTATGTATCGACAGGATAGCAGCGCGTACGATTTCCGATGAATAAGCCCCTACGCTAAGGGTAAATCCAATGGTGGCGGCAATGAAAGGGTCGAGTACAATACCAACAGCCGGCAAACCATAAAATATAATAAATAGCTGCACTAACAACGGGGTTCCCCGAATGACCCATACATAAAAACGGGCGATTAGCTTCGGAATTACCCACGGTGAAAGACGTGCCAACGCGGTTAGGATCGCCAAAATCAATCCAAGCACAAAGGAAAGTAGCGCCAACGGAATGGTAAAAGCCACCCCGGCTTTAAGCAGGGGTAGCAGTGTATCTAAGAAAATTTGTATTTTGCGGTCATCCATTATTCAGACATCCTTTTTAGCTTCTAGGCTTAATTAGCCTTGCTAGCCTTGTATTATTTCGAAACGTCAGCTCCAAAGTATTTCTCGGAAATTTTCAAGTACGTTCCATCACTTTTCATCTCTTTAATCGCATCACTGACCGCATTCACCAGCTCATCATTGCCTTTCAGGAATACCGCAGCACTTTGTGAGCCTTCAGGAATCTCATCAACCACTTTAATTTTTGCATCTGGTTTTTGTTTTTTCAGATCCAGATAAGACAAGCCATCATTCACAGTTGCATCAATACGTCCCGAAGTCAGCAGATCCATCGCTTGATTGAAACCGTCCGTAGCTACGATTTCAGCACCGTTCTCACGAGCGATGTCGGATAAGTTACTGGTCAGGGATTGTCCGGCTTTTTTACCTTTTAGATCAGCAAAGGTCTTAATATCCTCATTGTTTTCGCTCACGATCAATACTGCCTTGGATACAATATAGGGTTCAGAGAAATCATATTTCACTTTGCGATCTTCGTTAATGGAAACTTCATTAAAAATGACATCAAACCGTTTCGCATCCATCCCAGCAAAAATACCATCCCACTGAGTTTCAAAAAATTCAGCTTCAACACCTAAACGTTTGGCTACTTCTTCGGCAATTTCCACGTCAAAACCCGTCAATTTCCCCGCAGTGTCATGATAAGTAAAAGGTGCATAAGTCCCTTCTGTACCTATCCGCAATTTGCCGCTGGCCTTCACAGCCTCCAAACTGTTTTGCGCTGAAGATGCTGCTCCACCATTCGTTCCAGCTGTTGGTTCAGCAGCCGTATTGGTATTCGAATTATTGCCGCAAGCCGCTACAAGAACCACGGTTAACGCCAATATAATAGTTAGACTCCATTTTTTCATTATTAAATCCCCTCTCTCTATCCGGTTTTTTTCCGGTAAATTGAATAGTACACTGCCATCACATGATCGTCAATGCTTTTTTCCGATAATATACATCGGAATTGTAATATTAACTAGATTTCTACTTATATCTTACCCAATCTTGGATTAATCCTTCACTTCTTTCTCTCTTTACTTCTCAGAAAGATATGGTATATTTATAAACAAATTAATATGGACCTGTTATTTCACTAGGGGAGTCGGCCGACTGAGACGGAGCTTCAAGCTCCGGACCCTTGGAACCTGATCTGGATCATACCAGCGGAGGGAAGTGGAGCAGAATTTTCATCAAGCATGTTAAGTGTTATTATGCAGAATGAACTTTTTGACCCATTCATTTCCTCTGGAAATGGATGGGTCTTTATTTGTTTAGACGCTCCACAAAAATATTAGGAGGTTAGATCATCACGACCATTTTATCTATGCAAGGCCTAACCTACTCTTTTCCGGAAACTGAACAACCCCCTGTATTCGCAAATCTATCCATGGATATCAGGCAAGGGGAATTCGTCTCCGTAGTAGGTGCTAGCGGATGCGGGAAAAGCACATTTTTCAAAACGGTTGCCGGTTTACTCGAACCTACTCATGGAAAAATAAAACTCCCTACGCTCCCCTCAACCGCTAGTCGTTTAGGTCAGATCGCTTATATGCCTCAGCAGGATTTATTGCTGCCTTGGAGAACAGTGCTCGACAACTGCCTTTTGCCCTGGGAGATCAAGCCCAGATTTAGTAAACAGAAAACGATCACTCAGATTCGGGAAATGTTGGCCCGCTTCGGCTTAACAGATGTAGAGAAGGCTTATCCCCATGAACTTTCGGGAGGTATGAAACAGCGAGTAGCATTTCTGCGCACCTTAGTGGCTGGAGGCGGAAGTGGTCTTATGCTGCTGGATGAGCCCTTTGGCGCTCTCGATGCCATGACCAAACGTGAGATACACCGTTGGCTGTTGGAGTTATGGGGTGAACTGAATCAGACGATTATGCTCATCACTCATGATCTGGAAGAAGCACTATTGCTCAGTGACCGGATTTATTTATTATCTGGCGGTGCGCACAGCGAATTACAGGAGATCATTGTCGATCTACCAAAACCAAGACATTATAAGATGAACTATGAACCCCGGTTTATAGCACTACGGGCAGAGTTGGAGCGAAGATTGCATGCAACCTATACCTATTAAAAAACATCTAGACAACTATGGTCCCTTCCTTCTTCTGGTACTGCTCATTCTTGTAATCTGGGAGTCAGCTGTTCGCCTTCACTTGATTCCAGCCTTTATTCTCCCTGCACCTTCATCTATTGGCATCGCATTGATCGAGCACAGGCAATTGTTATTCGGACAACATTTATTAGCGACGTTGCAGGAGATACTGGTAGGTTTTGTCCTTTCTGTGGTTTGTGGTGTATTGCTGGGCATTGGAATGTTCCTGTTTCGCCCCGTAGAAAAGGCCATCTATCCCTTCCTTATCATTAGCCAGACGGTCCCATTAATTGCGCTATCCCCCATTTTTATTATGTGGTTCGGATATTCGCTGTGGAGCAAAGTGGCTGTGGTGTTTTTAACGGCTTTTTTTCCAGTCGTAGTGAGTACATATGATGGACTTCGTACAAGTGGCCAGACTTACAAGGACTTATTATTAACATTTGGTGCAAACCGCTGGCAGCTGCTTGTCAAAACCCAAATTCCACTGGCGTTGCCTGCTTTTTTCTCTGGCTTAAAGCTATCCATTGTATACTGCGTCATCGGAGCTACTATCGGGGAATGGCTCGGCGGCAGTAAAGGACTCGGTTACTTCAGCCGCAGAACGGCCGGAAATATGCAGAGCGATGAAATGTTCGCGGCTGTATTTCTGCTGTCCGCGCTTGGTGTTGTGCTTTTTCTGGCGATAGCTTTACTCGAACAATTATTTTTAAAGAAAAGAGGATCTAACCAATGAATCATTTAAAATCACCACAACGAGGACTTATTTCTGTATTTCTAGTATGCACACTTTTGCTCTTAAGCAGCTGCGGGAAGGCAGACAAGCTAAATAACAACTCCCAAACCGGTTCCTCCAATTCCGAAAATAAGCAGTCACACAAGCTGACGATTATGCTTGATTGGTATCCCAATGCCGTTCATTCCTTTCTATACGCTGCGCAACAGCAAGGTTTTTTCCAAGAGGAAGGTTTGGATGTCGAGATCAAAATGCCTGCGGACAGCAATGACGCCCTAAAGCTTGTAGCAGCAAATCAAATTGATCTAGCGCTCAGCTATCAGCCACAGGTGCTTATGGCACGCGGCGAGAAAATCCCTGTACGTTCGATTGCAGCTATCGTGCGGCATCCACTGAATCATCTGATGGTTCCTCAGGCAGGCAGTATTCATAGTCCCAAAGAGCTCGCAGGAAAACAAATCGGCTATTCCTCTATTCCGCTCTATGAAGCGATGATTCGGACAATGATCCAGAGTGATGGAGGCAATCCTTCATCCGCCAAGCTGATTGATGTAGGTTTTGACCTTATCCCTGCGATCTCTACAGGACAAGTGGACGCAATAATGGGCGGGTTCATCAACCATGAACAACTGATCCTTGAAAAAGAGGGACATCCGGTCACCTCGCTTAATCCAACGGATTACGGAGTCCCTGACTATTATGAGCTTGTGCTGGTGGCCAGCGAACAAGGATTGCAAAATTCTGAAGCCTACTTTAAAAAATTTCTAAATGCCATAACAAAAGGACAGGAATTTGTGGAGCAGAATCCTGAACAAGCCCTGGATTTACTGATTGCACATGAAGATGCAACTTCACCGCTCGACAAGGAGATTGAGAAAAAAAGTCTTGAAATTCTACTGCCGCTGATGAATGCAGGCGATCAAACTTTTGGTTATCAAGACCCGACATCTTGGGAAAAGGTTCAGCAGTGGTTATCCACCAACGATCTTCTAACAGAAGATATTAAAGCACAGGAAGCTTTTATCAATCTGTAACGTTTAGTTGGTTATTTATACAAGCTTGAGGAGGAATTATGATGAGTTACTTAGCCAAAGTACGGGAATCCAACCCGTTGATCCACAACATCACTAATATTGTAGTAGCCAATTTCTCAGCCAACGGTCTGTTGGCACTGGGTGCCTCTCCCTTTATGGCGGATGCCCACGAAGAAGTGATCGACATCGCCGCTATGTCGTCTGCTGTAGTTCTAAATATAGGCACACTCAATGACTACGCCATTCAATCTATGTTGCTCGCTGGTAAATCCGCTAATAAACACGGGGTTCCCCTAGTGCTTGACCCGGTAGGTGCAGGCGCAACTTCTTATCGGACCGCTGTCACTCAAAAACTAGTGAATGAGATGCAAATCACCGCACTGCGGGGGAATGTGGCTGAAGTCGCTAATGTGATTGGGGAGAGTTGGTCCATTAAAGGGGTGGATGCTGGCGAAGGTGAAGGCGATGTAGTCCTTTTGGCTGAAGCTGCTGCGAGGAAGTTAAGCTGTGTGGTCATCATAACTGGAAAAGACGATGTGATCACGAATGGAAAAAACACTTATATTGCCAGCAACGGTCACCCTATTCTCACGAAGGTTACAGGAACTGGCTGCTTGCTCAGTGCTGTTGTGGGTGCATTTCTCGCGGTAAGTGGAGGTGCCTCGTTGGAGGCCGCAGTGGAAGCCCTCTCCTTCTATGGAGTAGCCGCTGAAATCGCCGCTGAACTAACAACTGGTCGAGGACCGGGAAGCTTTCAGGTTGAGTTTCTAAATCAACTGACATGGGTCACGCCAGAAGTCTTCCTAGAAAGATCTAGTATCAAACAGCTCAGTTAATGACCCTCAAAAGGAGTGAATTCGATGATTATATCCAAAGCTCTAACCATTGCCGGCTCCGATAGCGGCGGTGGTGCTGGCATTCAGGCCGATCTAAAAACCTTTCAAGAGCTTTCTGTCTATGGCATGTCCGTCCTCACAGCTGTGACAGCGCAGAATACGCTGGGTGTCCAAGGGGTTTATCCAGTGACTCTGGAAGCTATAAATCAGCAGCTTGATTCTATAGGACTTGACCTGCAACCAGATGCCGTAAAGACCGGGATGTTATTTAACAGCGACATCATCCGCATTGTGGCAGATAAAATTAAGTATTACGGCTGGTCTAATCTTGTAATTGATCCTGTGATGGTCGCTAAAGGAGGGTCCACACTGCTGCTGCAGGTGGCGGTTCAATCCTTAATCAGCCATCTGCTGCCCTTAGCATTGGTGACGACACCCAATATTCCCGAAGCCGAAATGATCACAAAGATGACGATCTCCACCATAGAAGAACGCAAAAAAGCAGCCAAAATCATTCATGGCATGGGCTCCAAATATGTAGTGCTAAAAGGGGGACATGATACTTCAACCACAGCCGTAACCGATCTTCTATATGATGGTCACGAATATACCTTATTGGAGAGTAGCCGGATTCAGACCAGACATACGCATGGTACAGGCTGCACCTATTCAGCAGCAGTTACCGCCGAGCTAGCCAAAGGCAAATCCGTAGCTGAGGCCATTCAAACTGCCAAAGCATTTATACAAGCGGCGATTGAGGACGAGCTGGGCATAGGGGCTGGGCATGGACCAACCAATCATTTTGCTTATCAGAACAGACTGCGAGGGATAAACAATGCAACGAATGAACAGTGAACATCTGCGAGATCTATTAAAAGTCTATTTCATTATGGGCAGCGTAAATTGCCGTAAAGCTCCTGTTAAGGTGCTGCAGGCAGCGGTTGCTGGAGGCATAACCATGTTTCAATTCCGTGAGAAGGGTACCGGGTCCTTAAGCGATGAGGCACGACTTAATCTTGGCAGACGACTTCAAAAGATCTGTCATACCAATGGCGTGCCCTTTATCGTGAATGACGACATTGATTTAGCGATCGCACTTGATGCGGACGGAATTCATGTAGGACAGGAGGATACACCTGCATTGGCGATCCGCCAGCTACTTGGAGAGAATAAAATCATTGGTGTATCCGCTCACTCCTTCGCTGAAGCTCAGCAGGCGATTGCCGATGGAGCCGACTATCTGGGCGTGGGTCCCATTTATCCTACGTCATCCAAGGAGGATGCCAAAGCTGTTCAAGGCACTGCGATGATTGAAGAACTAAGAAATAAAGGCATTACCATCCCATTGGTTGGCATTGGGGGAATCACGCTGCAAAATGTTGCACCAGTATTAACAGCTGGTGCGGATGGGATTTCTGTTATCTCAGCGATTGCCGGAGCTGAAGATATTACCACAACTGCCAGAGGCTTTGTTGACAAAGTCAGTTTAAGCGGGACATAAGCTCATACAGCTCTTCACTGCTTAAATGCCGCCATTGTCCCAGCTCCAAGCCGTCTAATGTAATATTCATAATTCTTATGCGCTCCAGCTTTAGTACTCTATATCCTAACTCCTTGCACATTCTGCGTATTTGCAGATTAAGACCTTGAGTTAGGATAATTCTAAACTGACATTCTGTGATCCGATAGACCTCACAAGGTTTCGTTGTGACTCCAAGAATGTTCACGCCGCTAGACATCTCTTGTAAGAATTCTGACGTAACCGGTTTGTCTACATGAACTACATATTCTTTTTCATGCCCATTCTCGGAACGCATCATTTTATTTACAATCTCTCCATCGTTGGTTAACAAAATGAGGCCTTCCGAGTTTTTGTCTAATCTGCCAATCGCAAAGATCCGTGAAGGATACCCTACAAAATCAATAATGTTCCCAGCCACATGTGGGGCTGCTGTACAGGTAATGCCTATCGGCTTATTCAAAGCGAGATACACTGGCTCCCCTTTACTGCTTGTTATCGGCTCCCCATCGATCCATACGATATCCTCTGGCTCTATAAGAATGTTCGCCTCACAGACAATACCGTTTACAGCGATTCGACCTGCTGCAATTAATCGTTTGGTTTCCCTTCTGGAACAAAAGCCTGTTTCGCTTATATATTTATCGATTCTCACTGCTGATCCTACTTTCATTCTATATACTTACCTTACCTCTAGTCATAAAAAAACACCTGATTTTAACGATCAAAATCAGATGTTAACCTTCAGGAATAACCCAGTTTAAGGGAGCTATTTGGTGCTTCCGCTTTTTTTCACGTTACTGCCCTTGCTTCCACTTGCACCTTTAGCACCTGGACCCGTCGTTGGATCACTTTTAGCAGGTTTAACTGGTTTTGCTGTTTTGTTCCAGCGTGTCCAGCCTTTACTCCCCGTACCTCTGCCTGTGCCGCCACCTTTACTTTTTGCACCCATCATATCACTCCGTCAGTCATTCAGAATTCGTATAGTTTATACACTTTACCTATCTTACCACACTCTCAACCTTTCTGTTTAAGTAATAACAAATGCTTCATCTAACTAGCCACTGTTTAGAATTTAGCATCTTTATTCATTTCATGAATATCAAAGGTATCCTGATGTATTTCGATGGCGATGACGGTGTCCTTTTTTTCAAAAAATTGCACATGTCCTAACCGCTTGTCCTCCAGCTCTATCCATCCAGCATCGTTTAATTTATTAAAGTAGTGGTCAGGTCGATAAAGACCTTGTTCTCCCCCTATATTATCCAATTCGTACTTTACACCTATTTTTATATTGGGGTTACTTGAAGTTGTTGTCACTTCGATTTCTTTGGCTTTTTTAGGAATAGGAATTTCAGCATTAATGGAACATACTCCATACTCTTGTACCTCTTGAGTTGATGATGTACATCCAGTTACAAAGATTGATAATGACAACAAAATAAAAGTAAATAAGTACTTCTTCAATTAAATTCCTCCTTCTCAGGTGATAACTTATTTTACCAAATCAATCCATTAAAAAACACCCCACCAAAGACTAAGCTTTGATGAGGTGTCTATTCACATCAGCTTTGCAGCTCATGCATGGACTTATTTCGGTTGAATATAACCTTCTGCTTTCAGAAGCTCTGCGATCAACACAGCACCGCCAGCTGCTCCGCGCAGGGTGTTATGGGAGAGACCTACGAATTTGTAATCATAGAGGGCATCTTCCCGGAGTCTGCCCGTCGATACGCCCATTCCGTTCTCGATATCACGATCCAGCTTAGTCTGTGGACGATTGTCCTCTTCAAAATAGGTAATGAACTGTTTAGGTGCGCTAGGTAGTTCAAGCTCCTGAGAACGTCCTTTAAAGCTCTTCCAGAGATTCAGAATCTCTTCTTTGGACGGTTTCTTTTCAAAAGAAACAAATACAGCAGCCATATGTCCATCCGCTACAGGCACACGGATACACTGCGAAGTAATCGTTGGCGCTTCACTCTTTACGATACCCTCTTCTTCAACGCTTCCCCAGATCCGCAAAGGCTCTTGCTCGCTTTTCTCTTCTTCGCCACCGATATAAGGAATCACGTTGTCCAGCATTTCTGGCCAATCAGCAAAAGTCTTTCCTGCACCAGAAATCGCTTGGTAGGTGGTGACCACCACTTTAGAAGGATTAAAGTCTTTGAGCGCATGAAGTGCAGGCACATAACTTTGAATGGAGCAGTTAGGTTTAACCGCAATGAAACCTGTCTCTGTTCCCAGACGTTTTCTTTGCTGTGCAATAACCTCAAGATGCTCCGGATTAATCTCAGGAATGACCATAGGCACATCAGGCGTCCAGCGATGCGCTGAGTTATTGGAGATTACTGGCGTTCCGGTGCGAGCATAAGCCTCTTCGAGCGCTTTAATCTCATCTTTTTTCATGTCTACAGCACAAAAAATCAAATCCACGTCCGCAGCAACTTCTTCTACCTTAGAAGCATCTTGGACCATAATATTCTTTACGTTCTCAGGCATTGGAGTAGATAACTTCCATCTGCCCTTGGCCGATTCTTCATACGTTTTTCCAGCAGATCTAGCACTGGCAGCAATCGCAGTTACTTCAAACCAAGGATGATTCTCTAGAAGGGCAATAAAACGTTGTCCTACCATACCTGTGCCGCCAACTATGCCGGCTCTTAGCTTTCTTGACATCAGAAAATACACTTCCTTTTGATTAACTGTCCTATTGTGGATAATAGGCCGATAATTAATGATATACGGCGCGGGAACATTTGGCGAGTGTTAACATCAAAATAACATTAAAAATTTTATTTTTAGCGGATTATATTGAATTTCACTAATGCTAATAAAAGAAATAGCTGCACTCAGTACAATTATAAGTCTATTTTCTGCTTAGACAACTCTTTAACTGCATTCTCTACAACTATTTCCCCGAAAAATAATGGAAATGCCCTCTAAGTAAACTTTTAGATGTAAGAAATGCAACTAAATCGCATCTGCAGAGCATTTTATAGCATATAGTTGTAGGAAATACATCTATTTGCGATTGGAGAGTATAAATCAGGAATCTGCGATCAGCAATCAGCGATCAGCGATCAGCGATTAGCGATTAGCGATTAGCGATCAGCGTTCAGCGTTCAGCGTTCAGCTATTCGCATTTACAAGCTGCTTCAACCAACTAATCGTTTCTTTCCCCCGCTCACTTAAACCAACCTTTTTCCTTAAATCGAGTGATTGCCTCGATGCGGTTACCTACATCCAGCTTATCTAGTATAACTGAGATGTAATTCCGGACTGTTCCCGTGGTAATGTACAACTGGCTGGCGATCTCTTTTGTATTTTTACCGTCGGCAATGAGTCCAAGTACTTCCTTCTCCCGTTGAGTCAGAGGATTTACTTCACCGCTGTAGGCTTCATCCATTAGCTCCGGTGCATACATGCGTCGGCCTGCCATCACATTACGTATCGAAAGTGCCAGTTCTTCGCTAGGACTGTCTTTCAGCAGATAAGCATGAACTCCCGCCTTGAGCGCACGTTCGAAATATCCCGCACGGGCAAAGGTGGTTAATATCATCGTTTTGCAGCCGCTATTCTTCAGCGCTTCCGCAGCGTCGAGACCACTCATCGCTGGCATCTCAATATCCATAATACAGATATCCGGCTTATGCTGCTGAACCATCGCTACAGCTTCTTCCCCGTTGCTTGCCCGGCCCACGACCTTCATATCCTCTTCTAAATCCAGCAAAGATGCCAGCGCTCCAAGGAGCATTCGCTGATCCTCAGCGATTACAATCTTAATCATTATACGGTTACCTCCTGTTCCGGATGCTTAAATGCATTTGGGACCTTAATCACTATCGTAGTACCCTCATCTCGCACGATATCCATACAGCCATTTACAAATTCAAGACGTTCCCGCATACCTTGCAGCCCATGTCCTTTAAAATAAAGATCATTGCCCGGGATGCCAGTTCCATCATCTTTCACTTTAATGATGAGATCTGTGCGTGTGGGTTCAATGATAATTGCGCAAGATTGTGCATTACTATGCTTCACAACATTTGTGACAGCTTCCTTAATACACATGCTGAGCACATTCTCCGTAATCAATGAAGTGTTAGACAGTTTAGGATTGCCTTGCAAAACATAGTCGATCTCCGCAGCCGCAAGAAGCTGCTGAATATGAACGAGTTCGTCCTCAAGCCGAATGCCGCGCATTCGCGTAATCATCTCCCGGACCTCTTTCAGCGCACTTCTTGCCGTCTGGCGTACATCATTGATCTCGGCTTTTGCTTGCGTCGGATTACTGTCGATAAGCTTTCCTGCCAAATCACTTTTCAGACCAATTAACGAAAGCTTCTGACCTAATGTATCGTGAAGATCACGTGAAATCCGCTGGCGTTCCTCGAGCTTAACCAATTCTGAAATACGCTTATTAGCATCCTCCAATTGGTCTTGCAGCTTCCCTTGATTATTCCGGTTATAGGTACTGATTGGCAGCAGGATCACTGCAATCATACTGACAAGCACAAAGGGAAGCTGGCTGATAAATACGGGATTACGCGACAGCAGCTCATAATTGATCGTAATAATCGTAGTCAGCAAATGAATGGAGTACAGGGTGAAGAACCCTACTCGGTTCTGGATATTCCCAATAAAAAAGGCTAAAAAAAGCGCAAAATACATATATCCGAACAACAACGTCATCGTTATAGAGACCAGTATCTGCACGCTCGTCCAAAAATAAACTAACCAACCCTTGGAGACAAAAGAAAGCACATAACAAACAAAAAACACAGCGATCATCAAGATTCCCGAAACTACCTGGTAGGGAGAAGAGGACCGAAAGATGAAATAAAACGGTAGAATATAAAATACGACCCATACATAAGGGCTAAGACCTGTACTTTTATGAAAAATATGATGCCACTTCTGCATGTTCGCTCTCCTTTTGCCATATGCCACTCACCTTATTCTAGCATAAATCCGGTAAAATCCGGTGAACCACAACGATAAAGAGAAAAAAGATTAGAGCGCGAATGAGTTCTCCGGCTCTAACCTTCCATTTTGCTGCTATTTGATTACAATGTAGCTATTATTCTCCCTGGAGTCTGGGCTTATGAACTTGCAGGACCTCGCCTGCAGTTTTCGGTTTATTTAATATGGACTTCATCTCTTTGAAGCTAATGAATCGTTTATTTTCCTCATCCCAAAGACGGAAATTAAGGGCCTTCAGGCTGGTACCAATCGTAATTGTTGTTGCTTTTTGTAGCGGTGGCGTCGCGTTATGCGCTTTTTCCAAATTATAGTTTGGCACCTTTGGACTTAAATGATGCACATGGTGGAAGCCGATGTTGCCCGTAATCCATTGCAGCACCTTCGGCAGCTTATAATATGAGCTACCTTCAACCGCGGCCATCACATAACTCCATTCAGATTCATTCTCGAAATAAGAGTCTTCAAACTGATGTTGGACGTAGAACAACCATATGCCGAGAAACCCTGATACAAATGCTACAGGCAGCTGCACCATAAGAAATGCCTGCCAGCCAATCGCCCATATCAGTAAGGCATAAAGCGCTGCGATTGAAATATTCGTCAAATAGGTATTCATCCGCTCTTTGCGTCTAGCACCTTTAACATTGAAACGATACTGAATCATAAATACAGCAATCGGTCCAAGACCAAACATCACGATGGGATTGCGGTAAATCCGGTAATATAGACGTTTCCAGAAGGAAGCCGCTGCGTATTCCTCGACCGTCATAATCCAAATATCGCCGATCCCTCTTTTATCGAGATTACTGGAGCTGGCGTGGTGAATGGAATGACTATGTTTCCACTGCCGATAAGGAACCAGTGTCAGTACACCTGTGATCGTTCCGATAATATCATTCGCTTTACGATTCTTAAAAAACGATCCATGTGTGCAATCATGAAAAATAATAAAAGTTCGAATTACAAATCCTGCTGCAGGAATAGCTAACAGAAGGGTGAGCCAATAGGAAACGGATAAAGAGAAATAAGCTCCGCCCCATAACAGCACAAGTGGTCCTAAAGTATTGATGAGCTGTCTTATACTTGCGTTGCGGTCATTTTTCTCGTAAGGGGCTACACTCTTTTTAAGGCTGGAGAGCTGTGATGTCTGTTTTGTAGTCATCTATATCGTTTCCTCCTTGATGTGTCCGGCTAAGGATCTTTTCATCTACTCTAAGTATAGGTGATGAAGTGTCATCCTATAAGTCATAAACATCAAGTAGAGAGTATGACAAATGTCATACTCTCCTTCTCATTTAAATTACGTTAGCATTGCAGCCAACATCCATCTTCCTTCACTTCGTATTGACCTTTGATCTCACCAATTCCATTAAGGATTAACGAATCTTTATTAAAAGTTGGAGGTTCATCTAGTACGAGGTGCAGTTTATTAATATTTCGAAGGTCAGCTGTATAGTAGCTAATCACTGGCTTTTCCAGAAAATACTCCGCATCATTGATTTGGATTCGTAAATTATTCTTATGAATGCATTTCTCATCTCCACCAATAATACCCATAGGATTAAAACTCGTAGATTTTATATCTCCTTCAATATACAGGTGGTACCCATCAAGGCTGATAAAATCAATGAATTCCTTCTCCCTGATTGTTTTGACCGATTGCATAATATCTTCCGTTTCTTTGCTGATGGATATCTCCTCGAAGGGAATGATGACTTGATCCACAAATTGCTTAAAAAACGCATATAAACTTAACTCCGACTTCATAAACTCTTCTTTCCAATCGGAGCGAAGCTCATCCAGCAGCAAACATATAAACAGACCAGAACCGTAGCAGCTTCTTCTGATATTAGCCGAAGATTCAAGTTCATCTATTAAATACGAACTGAATTTTTGCAATACTTCCTCATTAGGTAGGGTGGATTTTTCGGCATAGGCATTTAATTCAACATACCAAGCGGGTCCTTCCAGCGTTTCGATAAGATATTCATTTAGCACGTACTCCCCAAGCAGTTGTTCTCTTTGTTGACGGATGGCAATAAATCTGTACATTGCGTGATTACGCTCTTCAATAGTAGCTGCCATTACACTAAGATATAAATGATGTCTTTCTTGAATCCGCAATTCCATATTTTCGAGGGATAAAGGGTAGGTAATCATCAATAATTCATCTGCATAACGTTCATCTCCCATCAGGAATTGATAACCGTGAAATAATTCGTGTACACAAATGGCGTACAAGTCTTCGAATTCTTCATGTAATTCCAGATTAACGATGGCTGTAGGGTGATCCTCATATAAGATGATGGTATCTCCTGAGAATTCATTACTCCAAGGAAGCAAATGTGGATGATATCCTACCGTTTTGAATTTGGGATGATTGTACAGATACACGTTATCCTTATTATAAAATGCGAATGAAACAGCCTCGAACCCTTTCCAATATTTCTGCAGCTTGTGGTTCGTTAAACACTTAACAATCATCTCCAAATGAAATTCCATCCCTTACCTCCTCGTTAATGGCTCTGCTTAGTATGCTCTTCTCGGTATTCTGTTGGTGTTTGACCACTAGCCTTTTTAAAAACCTGTGTAAAATAACGCGGGTCCTGATAACCGACAAGAGGAGCTATCTGATACACTTTTACGTTGCTGCTCTGCAAAATATACTTTGCCCTCTCCATCCGGCAGTGTGTAACATACTCCAAAAAGGTATATCCCGTTATTTGCTTATATAAAGTGCAGAAATGACTGATGCTGAGATCAGCCAGCTCCGCTACTTCCTCAATACTTAAATCTTTATGGTAATTACTCTCAATATAACGTTTCGCTTTCTCGATGGCGCTACGCGTATCCTCGCGGTTCACAGGCTTGTTCCCTTGCTCCAATCGCACACCAAACTCTTCTTTCAGAGCAGAGATCACTTCATTTAAAGTGCCGAGATTTTGCATCTTGCTAAGTAATCCATGCAAGGACCAATCTGAATTTATATTCAAATACTCATAATTTCTATACAAAACAACAATCAGTTCAACAAGAAGACGTTCAGCCATATCCTTAGGAACAGCTTGTGACTCAATAAATAAAGCAAGCTTATCAAATAAAGACCACATCCGGTCTCTATTTAAGGTACGTATACTTTCTATCAGCGCGGTTTCCAGCTCTTTTGGGTATTTCACCTCTTTACTGCTTGGGAACGATATCTCTTCATCAATAAAGACCCCGGCAAGACCCGAATAGAACCGTTGATATAAGGCCTTCGCGGCCAGAGGGTAAACCGTACTTAATTGATCAATGCCTTGTGTGGTGCGGCTGATGCCTACGGAACAAGACTGCTTGGAGTATCTCTTGATTCCCGCTATCAAATGTTCACCAAGTTCTCTCCTGCTGGCGCTTAAAGATCCAGGGAACAGTAGTATCCACTCTCCATTATGAAACGGGAAAACCGTCAGCACGCCATGCTCCAGTGACCATTCTTCCACAATATTGCGGATTGCAAACAGCCATAGCCGTTTTTCTTCTACACTCCATTGACTGCTCAGTGTGGTGTAGTCATCTAACTGGACAACAGCCATGAAATATCCGCTCTCCAGTTCACTGTTCTCCAGCCATTTCAGATGCTCAAGCGGCCTTGCATTTCCCAAAGTGATTTCTGCAAACAGACGTTCACGTGCAAGCAGTGACAGCATCTGGACAGAATGAATCAGCTGATCATTTTGCTTCTGTTCATCCAGCTTGGTTCTGGCGCGGTTTAGCATTTCAACCAGTTCATCATGATCGATCGGCTTCAATAAATAATCAAAAGCACCTTGACGTAATGCTTCTCTTGCATATTCGAACTCTCCGTACCCGCTTATAAAAATAAACACCAGCTTCGGGTTTTTAGACAATACTTCCTTCATCAACGTAATCCCGTCAATTACGGGCATGCGAATATCACTAATCACGATATGTGGTGAAGTGTCTTCTATCAAGCGGAGAGCTAATTCTCCATTCCGGGCCTCTCCCACAATCTCCATCTGAAGATCATTCCATGGAATGGCTGCTTTTAAGCTACGAAGAATAATCGGCTCATCATCCACGATTATTACTTTATATTTCTCTTGTAACTCATCCATTCCCTGCACCTCCAGGATCATTGTACACTTGAGCTTTGGATCAAATTCCAATATTGAATGGAGGATGCCTGCACTTGCTTTAACGCTTGCTCAGCAGACATTTCTCCGTTAATCATCTGTTCTATAACACTCAGGAACGTTTTTTTCACTTCTGGTGACAATACATTATCATAAGGGACAAAGCTCTTGCGGTTAACTTCCATCATATTCATAACTTGCGCGAATACGGGTCCTGTCTTCTCAGGATCAAAGGCGATGCGCATGGACGGAATTCTCAACCCTTCATATACAATCCGAGTCTGAACCTCCTGGGTGTAAAAAGCTTTCATGAGATCGAGTGCAGCCTCCCGCTTCGCTCCGCTTAGTTCGGAGGAAAGACCGATGCCAAATGTATAACCGCCGGCAATCGAAGGTTGTTCCCCCTTCTTCAATGTGGGAAACGGAATAACACCTACCTCATTTTGAAAATCCGTAGGAGCTGCTGTTCCGGCAAATAAATTGATATCCCAGTTTCCGTTCAGATACATCGCAGCCTTGCCGCTCGTAAATAGTCCCACCGCATTTTCTGTGGATAACGCATTCGATTTCGTACTGAAGGCACCTTCTTTGATCCATTGCTCCAAGTGCTGAAAAGCCTTTAAATACGCCTCATTCTGAAAGCTGTCTTGATCTTCACCAGTGATCAGCTTCTCGATCAAGTCGGCGCCGGCATAACGATCCATTAAATAATGTGCAAAAATTCCTGCGGGCCAACGATCCTCGTTGCCAAGTGCAAATGGAATATATCCTGCCGACTTCAGCTTTAGTATGGCAGCATCAAGCTCTTGCAGCGTTTCTGGCGGCTTCAAACCGAGCTTTTCGAATATGGTTTTATTAAAATATAAAGGTTCAGCATTCCCTTCAATGGGCAAGCCATAAATATGGTTGTCAAAGGTCCAGAGATCCAGATCCTTGAATTGATTGGTTAGCGTATTCTCCCGGACGAAATCCGTCAGATCAATCAGACGCTTAGAGCGCACATAGGGCTCAATTTCCGCTCCACCGAACAAAACAAACATATCTGGCGGGGTGCCAGTAACCATCTCGTTCTTCAGCTTTTGATCACGGTGCAACGTCTGATCCACACCTTCAAAGTTAACTTTCACATTTGGATGCTCTAACTGGTATTTGTCCACGATATCTTCATAAATAGTCAACAGTGGCCGATCATGCTCTTTAATCCAGAAATGACGGAAAGTTAATGTGATTTTCTCTGGTGAATCATCTTCAATGGGTTCTTGCTTTCCTAAAGTTATAAATAAAACCGCACCCGAAATCAGCACTAGATATAACCACATCCAGCCCCATTTCAATAACCATTTTTTGATAACATTCTCCCCCTTTCTTTTCGTATGGTCGATTACGGCAGTATTTTTGGTATTCGGATTCGGATGGTTGAACCAAAGCCGGGGGATGAACACACTAGTATGCCGTATGGACTGCCGAATCGAATATTCAAGCGTTCATGCACATTTTTAAGCCCCACGCCGCTATCACTGTATTTCTTCTGAGCACTTCCCTCGTTATCCCAAAGACTCATCATCTTGGCAAGGTCAAAGCCGGGTCCGTTATCTTTTACGATAATGATCATATCCATGCCCATTTCATAGGCCGTAATCTCAATGATCCCTGCGTCCTCCATCTGCTCAATCGCATGATACAGCGCATTCTCAACAATCGGCTGAACGATCAGCTTTTGTGTCATGAACGTCCTAAGACCATCCGAAAGATCTATAACATAAGAGAATTTATCTTCAAAACGAAACTTCTGGATATCCAAATAATGACGCACATGCTCGAACTCCATATGCAGCGGAATCAGCTCCTGATTCTGACTGATGCTGATTCGCAGCAGCTTGCCGAGTGAGATGACCATTTTGCTAATATCTTTATTGCCTTGCAGCACTGCCATCGAATTAATCGATTCGAGTGAATTATAAATAAAATGAGGGTTAATCTGCGCCATTAGCGCTTGCATTTCTGCTTCCTTCTTACGTCCCTGCTCAGTCTCCACCTGCACAAGCAGCTCATTGATCTGCGTGCTCATCCGATTAAAGCCATCAATCAGCAAATCACTTTCATCATCAGCACGATAGGGTGTAGTGATCGGCGTAAATATCCCCTGCTTCACCCGCTTCATCCCGTTAACCGCACTATTAATACTATGAACGAGCCTCCGTACGAAATAGCGGTCGAACAAAATGGCGGATAACAGCGAAACTGTACTTAAAATAATCGCAATATTCCGGATGGATACAGATTCTGACGAGATGAGATTCATAGGTGTAATGGCTACTAAATACCAGGCTGCATTATGAGAAGGTAGGAAGGTTATGAGTGATTTTTCCCCCTGATAGTTGTCGATGTAATAGTCATGTTCCTTAGCATAATCATTTTGTAAAAAGGGGAAATCTGTGCGTTGTCCAATATGTTCACCGGATTTATTAAAAACGATATTTCCTAGCTTGTTGACCAGCAAAATATCCCCCTTCTTGAGGGTTGCTGCTTCCCAGAAAATCTGATCCAATAAATCAGGTTTTACATTAACAACCAGATATCCGATATCTTCGAGAGAATATGAATCTTTGATTACTCTTGCTTGTACAAGTACCGGATTGCCGGAGATCTCCGAGCCATTTTCTCCCGGTCCTGACCACACAGGCCGCCCTTCGGCGCCTTCCATCGCGTCAAACCAGCTTTGTCTCTTCAAGTCCTCAAAAGACATCGATGCATTGTATTGATAAATTAAACGATCTTTACTATAAAAACTAAATGAAGTAATCATTGGATGATCAATGAGATAACTGCTAAGCTCCTGCTTTCGATCATAAGTGATTACAAAGTTCTTCTGCTTCAGTGATTGCTGAACAACCGGCTGCGTAATTTTTGAATTCGTGATCGAGGTGATTTCACTAAGCGCGAATTTAAGCTTTCGATCCGTTTCAAGCAGTGAAATCCAGTAGAAGTTGCTTGATTTTTTCTCCATTGCATTAGAAAAATTAACGTAAGTGACGATCCCCATCAGAATAACCGGAATAAAGACGAGAAGAATAATAGCGAACAAGATTTTACGGCGGAGTTTCATGATATTCCCCTTCCCCTGCTGTCTCTGTCCTCTAGTATTCTTCACAAAACCGCCTATTCCCTGTAAAGATCAAAAAGTAAGATCAGCTCTTAATAGCTCCTGAAGTAAGTCCAGCAATCACCCAGCGGCTAAATAACAGGAATACAATCAGCAGTGGCAAGGTTGCCGTAAATGTTGCTGACATGATCATTCCGTAGTCTAGACCATCGCGATTGGAGAACAGCTGCTGGAGCGCAATTTGAATTGTGAAATGCTCTTGATTCTTCAGTACCACTAAAGGCCAGAAGAAGTCATTCCAAACGGTCATAAAATTCAGTATACCTAGTGTAGCCATAGCTGGAGTAATGACCGGAATAGCGATGTTCCAGAAGATCCGGAAATGTCCGCCGCCATCGATCCGACCTGCTTCAATCAATTCCGTATGTACAGCTGTAGTGATATACTGCCGCATCCAGAAGATCCCGAAGGCATTAACCATCGCCGGAACAATAAGTGCCTTGAAAGAGTCTATCCAGTGGAGCTTGGCCATAATTACGTAAGTAGGTAATACACCAAGCTGCTGTGGCACAAATAATGTAGCAATTACAAAGTAGAACAGAAAATTTTTAAACGGAAATTCATATTTGGCAAAGGCATAACCTGCCAGTGTACAGAAAAACACGACTGATATTGTAACCATAGATGAGACAAATAAAGAGTTGCCCAAGGCTTGAAAGAAGTCTGTTTTGTCCAGTACCCGCTGGAAATTCTCAAAAAACTGGTCTCCAACCGTAAGCAAAGGTGGCACATGGAATACTGTGCCTCTGTCATTAGTGCCAACTACAAACATCCAATAAAAAGGAAAGATGGACACGAGCGCACCAACAATCAGCAGCAGATAAAATCCTAACTTGCCGATGATCCCTAGATCATCCGGATCTTTTTTAAATACACGCAGCGTACTCACGCTTTACCCCCTCCCGTATCTCCACCCATGCGATTTGAGACCAGCATATTGAGGACAGAGAAAATAATCGTGACCAGGAACAGCAAGACTGCCGTAGCTGCTGCCGTACCAAAAAATCCGTTGCGGAATGCTTCGCTATACAAATAAGTAACCATAGTGATTCCTTCCTGACGTGTAGATCCAGTTCCCGCTTGGCCCAAAAATACATAAGGCTCAGTGAACAGCTGCAAGGCACCTATAGTTGAAAGCAAGGTAACAAATACAATGAATGGCTTCAATAGCGGTAACGTTATAAAGGTTAGCTGTTGTCTTCTGTTCGCACCGTCAATACGTGCCGCTTCATATAGATCCGTAGGGATACTTTGCAAGCCTGATAGAAAAATAATGGCATTATATCCCGTCCAGCGCCACATTACCATCGTAGAAATGGCGATTTTAACGCCCCACCAGCCAGAGTTGAAGGCCATACTATCCAGTCCCAGGCCGTTTAGTATCCAGTTGATCATTCCGTTGTTGCCAAACAGTGTACTGAACACGAGCGTAACCGCAACGATAGACGTAATATTAGGCATAAAAAATAAAACCCGGAACGTCTTCTTAAAGCGAGTCATCGCCGAATTCAACAAAACAGCAATCAATAGAGCTAGTAATATCTGTGGAACAGTACCCATAAGCCCCATAATTAACGTGTTGCTAAAAGAAATCCAAAAGGTCGGATCACTTGTGACCAGATCATAGTTTTTCCACCCTACAAATTTCATAGGATTCAGGGCATCCCATTTAAAGAACGAGAGATAGATCGTGAAAAAGATCGGATATAGTCCAAATATCGAGAACAGAATAAAAAAGGGCGAAATAAACGTGTAAGCAGTGATGCGGCTCCTTCTTTGTTCAGTTAAAAAGCGGCGCTTGCTCTCGGCATGCGGACTTGAAATAACAGGTTGTGCCATGTCACACCTCCAGGTAATCTAACGTGTAAATCCGAATTCACAGAGAATGTTTCACTCTATGAATCCGGACCTTCTAGAAATTGAATTTCATAAGCTTGAAATCTTAGCTGCGTTCAGCCAATGTTTTCGCTTGTTTTACTGCTTCGTTCCATTCTTTGGTCGGATCTGCTTTTTTCTCCAACACATTTTTCAAGGCGTTTTTGAAGAAAGTATCGGTTTGGTCATGAAGCGGACCGTAGTATACAGGTTTTACCCGGTTTGCTGCTTTACCGAATTCTACAGCGGTTTGTTGTCCACCGAAGAAATCATCTTTGAAATCTACGAATGCAGGATCTTCATACAGGGCAGGAATGGAAGGCATAAGGCCTTTGGTTTTGAAAGATTCCAGTTGGTTTTCCTTGTTATCCATCCATGCGATAAAGTCATAAGCTTCTTTCGAGTGTTTGCCTTCTTTTGGCAGCGTCAGGAACGAGCCACCCCAGTTACCAGCACCTTCAGGGAGCTGAGCAATTTTCCATTTGCCAGAGGAGTCTGGAGCATTACTCTTAACATTTCCCGCCATCCAAGCTGGTCCCATAACTACTGCAAATGAACCGTCGTTCATGCCTTGACCCCATTCAGGAGACCAGAGCATAACATTGCTGATCCAGCCTTCTTGAATACCTTTAACCGTGAAATCATAAGCTTTTTTGACTTGCGGATTGGTATCTCCGATAAAGCTGCCATCAGCTTTGCTGAAATAGATTTCATCAGCAGATTGGTCACGCAAAGCATTAAAGGTAAGATCCGTAAGGTCTACAAATGGTTTGCCTGTTTTATCTTTAAAAGCTTTGGCAACAGCTGCGAACTTATCCCAAGTATCAATAGCAGCGCCGAATCCTTCTGAATCACTTGGCAGCCCAGCTTCTTCAGCCAAATCTGTGCGGTAATATACAACCGTTGGACCGATATCTGTTGGAAGACCTAGCTGGAAGCTGCCATCTACGGAAGAAGCTTGTTTCCATTTCCAATCCAGATAGTTGGCTTGAATATCTTTGGCACCCAGATCATTCAGGTTATAGAACTTGTCCTGAGCGTTGATGAAACGTTCCATGAAACCGATTTCAAGTTGGAAAATATCAGGCGCACCCGATCCAGCCGACAAAGCAGTGGTCAAATTATTATGGTGAGCGGTTTGGTCACCGGTATTTTGCACTTTGATCGTAATGTTTGGATGTTCCTTAGTGTACTCCTTCGCTAAATCCTCGTAGTTCACGTTGCCCAGTGTCCAGAAAGAAAGTTCGATTTTCTCAGCCGGTTCTGTTCCCTCATCCTTAGTAGGTTCACTTGTGCTTGCTGCGTTGTTACCTGCATTTTTGTTTGATGTGTTGTTGTTCTCGGCGTTGTTGCCTCCGCATGCTGCCAGTGAACCTACGAGCATGATAGCGACTAACGATAGCGCCAAGTGTTTTACTTTATTCATTCCCCTGTACCCCTTTCAAAGGTTTCTCTTACAAGAATTAGTGTACAGGGTTTAAATTCTTTTTTTGAGGAGGTAAACTTCCGATTTATGGTGGAAATAATTACGAAACCATTCATATCTATGTTATGTCTAAGGAGGGAGTATAAAATTTCGTCCAAATATGTTCCTCACAGAATACGTGTACTTCATCTTAAATTGGATTTCTTGTGCTTCCGCAGGTATACTATTTTTATTTCTTACTTCATTACATGATCAAAGGAGTTATTTCCCATGCCCATTAACCGCCCGCTGCTAAGCGACAGCGATTTCCAAGAAGCCGTTGACCGCAAATTACCTGTTCGTGTATTTCAGGACGATCATTTAGTAAATTCAGGAGCAACCGTTGTCCGCTTCACTGATTTCGATGTTGTTATTCAATCTAGAGTTAGTGATCTGACTTACTACTCACGCAAGAGCTGCGAATTTTTTGAGGTTAGACCCTAAAGAAAGCCGGAATGCAATGATCTCTAGGATCATCGCGTTCCGGCTTTCTTTAACAGACATAGGGTATAGCTTTCATCTTTAATTTTTGTTGTAGGTGCTGTACGCTTTCATTTTCTCATTCAGAACTTCCTGGAAACTCATTCTCTTCTTGTCTGCTTTTCCTTGCTTGGGATTGACCACGGGCTGAGGTCTAAAAAACTGATGATTGTAAGCCATAAGATTATGTACGATCACATTCATTGGATTTCAACCTCCTTCCGTGATGTTACTGAAATTTGCATTTCTGCTTGGTTACTTACGGCTTATTTACCCAGCTTCGCCAAAGTTTAAACAGTTTTATCAGATTCATATTAAAAAATGAAAAAGTGCACCCTTTACAATATGCTAAATACATCTTTGTAAATCACGTATGTCTTTCCAGAAATAAGTTTAATCTCCTCATTAATAATCAATTCCTTAATTTCAATATCATTTAAAAGACGATATTCCAATTCTCTTTCTGTATAACATTTCGTTATTGCTATTAATTGATCTGTTATTTTAGATGGATGTATAGTTAACTGTGTTATTCCAGGTTTTAAATTCTTTAACAATTCAGTTAATCTCATTTTCATTTTGCTATATTCCGCAGCAGGGCAAAAACAGTAAGGAAGAGAAATTATATCATCGATTAATAAAATCCCCCTTTCTTTTGCTGAAGAAATTCTTTTTTGAAACAATTTCAACTGATCATTATTAAAAAAGGGTTGTTCTAATATCCTAATAGGTAAATTAAAGGGCAGGCGGTACTTTTCACACAAATCAAATATTATTTCTATAAAATCTCGCCCAGTGTATAACCCCATGATACTCCCCCCATGACTATCCAGATGAGTTGGATCAATGTCTTGTACGATTGCACTTTGGATTTGCGATTCTAACTCTAATCTAATCTCGTCATCAGCAGCGTTTCTTTCCAGAAGAGTGGCATCTTGATGAAAATACCCTTCCCCCGTAATTAAGCTACTCAAGATTTTTTCTTTGAATACTGGTTGATACGGATATTTCTCGCCACTCGTTAGCGTTAGATGAATTCCAATATTCTTTATTCCTTTCCAATTAATTATCTTTATAGCGTCATTTGAGTCTGGGCAAGGCATCATAATAGATGTGGATGTTATAGCTTTTCCTTCAAATAAGTTAACAATAGCTTCATTAGTTCCTTTAGTTATTCCGAAATCGTCAGCATTAATTATTAACAGACGGTCGTCAGCCGCAAAGCCTAATTTTCGAATCATAAGCCTTCCCCCTATTACTAAATGATTTTACAAAAAGAAAAAAAATAAGAACGTAGACACCGTGAAGTGTTTGCGTCCTTATTTTGAATAGCGTGCTAAACCAAAACCAATTATTCGCACCTTAGAGCAGTGGAAACCTTGAATCTAGCGCTGAGACGGGAACCTTGCTTTCCCCTTCTCATCATTATTAGGATCCACTCGCCCTCTCATCAGTTCAAGCAGATATTCGGGTTCTGAGTTCATATGCAGCATTTGAAGTGCAGTTTTTGGTGCAAAACCTTCAGCCACACTATGGGAGATCAGGGCTTGCAGTGGATTAAAATAACCTCGAACATTCAGCAGCCCTATAGGCTTCTGATGAATACCAATCTGCATCCAGCACAGAATTTCAAATAGCTCATCGAAGGTTCCAAGACCTCCCGGCAAAGCAATAAAAGCATCCGCCATACCGCTCATTACCGCCTTACGTTCATGCATACTAGAGACCTCAATCAGATTCGTCAATCCGGAGTGTCTGATTTCATCTTGAAAAAGATCCACTGGCATAATTCCTACAGCTTCGCCACCATTAGCGAGTACCCCGTCCGCAACCTGTCCCATAAGGCCATTCCGCGAACCTCCATAGACCAACCTACAGCCTTGTGCCGCTATATGATAACCTAATTCCCTAGCCATTTCCGTATATTCAGAGTTAAGACCTGGATTCGATCCGGCAAACACACATATTGTAAAAGCCATTCCTATCACTCCAGACTGGTTATTATGGTGAAATTGAGATTAATTCACTTATTGTACCTCAGAATATTAATATATGTGTTAAATGTAAGTCATCTTTTTGTTTGTAATGTTAATTGGTACAGCGTACTATTCCACTCCGCAAATAGACCTGTAGCTTTGGCCAAAGCCGCTGCTGGCACTAGAGAAGTGTAGCTTACTTTAATGGATTCTCCTGACGGTAATGAAATTTTCTTCCCAGCTTTCGTCAACGTCAGTTCCCCCTCCAAAGACAGGGTATATCCCAGACTTTCTGCTACATCCCTAATCGGTACTTTTACACTTCCATCCATAAAAATAGCAGACTGTGCGGAATCCATTTTTTGACCATCTACAATTACAGTAACAGGCTTTAAAATAGGAGATATAGTAAAAGGACGTGAATCAACCGCGCTAATTCCGAGTTGACCAAACCTATTTGTTCCCCAAGCCACAGCTGTTCCATCCTTCAGGACTGCATACTTACTATTCTCACCCATGGCAAAAGAAACAGGATCACTCAATCCTTTTATTAACTTAGGCTGCGTAAAAACTAAACGGTTGTCGGTTGATGGTTGGGTACTCCAAGTCCACACGGTGCCATCTTTTTTAACAGCTGCAAAGTTGTCTAAATCCAGCGTAAGTTTTGAGATCGTTTTTACGGTTGTAATCTTTTGCAGACCTTGTAGTGAGGTACCAGCTTTCCATACCCAGTATTCTCCTTTTTTATTGCCAACAAGATTGAACCCGTTTTTCGTCTGGACAGATACAATATCCGTAAGACCTGGCATCTTGCTCATCGTGACTTCGTTATAATTATTGCTGTCAATTGTTCCCCAGACGCTCCCGCTCTCGGTTAAAGCCAGTATACTGCGATCGCTCATAGAGACGGACTTTACATGGTATAAATCCTTAACTGGGGTCGGTTTCTTCATCACATTCGTGTTCTCTGTTTGCGGGATAGCACTCCAAATCCACAGGGTACCGTTAGTTCGAATGGCGGCATGATAAATACTGCTTCCGATCCACTTCACTTCGCTCAAACCCTGTACCTTAGTGGCAGCAGGCAGCTCTGTATAGCCCACATCTGAAGCTTCTGGAGGATTCCACTGGAGTAGACTTCCATCGTTTCTCAAAGCTAATGCACTATGCAATCCTGACGATATACTAACCACATCACTCATTCCTGAGATCCCTTGAGGAAGCAGAACCTTGTGTTGTTTAGCACTTGCCCCATTGCCAGCTTCTGCTACACTCTTATCCCGATAATCTCCCCAAGCTTTAACCGTACCATCTTCGTTAAGCGCTACATAGTACGCTTCGCCGATCGCCAGCTGTTTCGTATGTTCAAGCCCAGCTATTTTATGGGGAGTAATCGTCCACCCCTCAGGCCCGGCGGTACCATTAGCAAATTGACCAAAAACATTACTCCCCCAGGACCAAACATTTCCGTCAGTTCCCACCGCAAAAGAGCTTCCACCCCAAAAACCAGGCGAAGCAACAATCTCCTTAATCCCACCCAACTTCTCAGGTGATGGAGCTGCACTTATAACTTGAGGGACTGACAATGCAGTCACCAGACTTGAACAAACCAACAAACTAAACAGCCTTAGCTTCCTTGAAAATAAGTGCATCTTGATTTTCCCTTCTTATGATATTATTGTAATTATTATTTCTATTACACTAAGACGCTATAAAGCTGACAAAAGTTGTAGTTTATCTTAAATCCCGGGATTCAGATTGGTTTGAATTATGATATAATTACGCTGCCTTAGATCTGCTCTTATTCAACCGCAATACCGGAACCAAATGATCATGGAGGGAAATCATGCTTAAATTTATAGGTATTATGATGCTTTTCAGATTAGTGGGCAACCCTTTTCTGGCTTTATTCATCCTGCTTGTTATCTTGTATTTCTTAGATCGGCGATACGTGGGAATTTTCCCTAGTATTACAAAGCCCTTCAAACGGGTGCGGCAAATCTCCAAGCTGCGCACAACAGTATCTTTGAATCCAAATGATGTTTCTGCTAAATTTGATTTAGCCCGGAATCTGTCAGAACGTAAAAAATACAAAGAAGCCAAGGATATCCTGCTACAGATCGAAGACCGTTACGAACAATCTGCCGAATATTGGGTGGAGCTGGGTCATGTGAATCTTAAGCTGGGCGCTTTGGAAGAAGGCGAAGATCAGATGCTTCGAGGTCTAGAAATTAACCGAAAAGCCCAATATGGTCAGCCATATCTTCGGTTAGCGGAAACCTTCCGCCATACAGATCACGATAAAGCGTTGCATTACGTTACTCAATTTCAAGAGATTCAGTCTTCCTCTAGTGAAGCCTATTATTTAGCCGGCTCCATGTACAAAGCATTGGGCAGAACTGAGGATGCTAAACGTGCTTTCGACGAATCCACCGCCATCTACCGTTCGCTACCCAAATATAAAAAACGGCAAGAACGCGGCTGGGCGTTACGTAGCTTTTTTGCCAAAATGAAATAAACTTTGTACTTATATTTTCACAAAAAAACCTCTAGCCGCCTATTTATTTAGGCAAACACTAGAGGTTTTTTGCTGTGTAGAGTGATTACATGTTTACATCTTGTTTAGTGGGTTCTCCACTTTGTTTGACCGCAAATGGCCACCAGTTCCCACGGCCGAAGATCCGTACCATAACAGGAACAAAAAACGGCAAGAAGATTAGTGCATACAAGGCCAATCCTACAAGCACCACTGTTGCAATCTGCATCATCGACAATACGCCTGAAGGGTACATCGAAGCGAAGGTACCGCCCAAAATAACTACCGCCGAAAGAATGACTGTTCCCATATTTCGCATAGCATGCAGGATCGCTTCCCGCACATCCCAAGTTTTATATTCGTTAAAGCGGGCCATTAAGAAAATACTATAATCTACTCCAAGTGCAATCAGCATAACAAAGCTGAAGAATGGCGTTGTCCAGGTAATCCCTTCAAAGTGCAGAAGGTGAACGAATATAGCCTCTGTAACACCCAATGCTGAAAAATAAGTAATCAAAAGAGAAATAATAAGGTAAATCGGCATTACGATTGAACGAAGCAGCAACACCAAGATAATGAAGATCCCACCCAGCATCAAGATTACTGTACGTGTGTAGTCTTCGTTGGAAATATTACGCAAATCGTTCTGGCTGCTTGTAACCCCGCTGATTGCAGACTCTGCATTTTCCAGCTTCGTACCTTTCACTGCACGATCTACTGCTGCTTGAATATCATCAACACTGTCAATAGCTTCTGAACTATATGGATTCTCAGTGAATACTACATCCAGCGTCATTACCTTACGGTCGTCAGACAAGTAGGTATTAAATACCTGCTCTATGCCTTCAGCTTCAAGAGCCTCAGCCGGTACAAAGAATCCACTCAGCTCATCATCCTTAGCCGCTTGAATCTGATTCAAATAATCTTGTGCAGAGCCCAGCCCACTGGTAATTTGTTTCAAGCCGTTTGCACTGTCGCTTAATCCAGTAGTTAAGGCTCCTATCTGCCCTGTTAATTGACCAAATCCATCCGCAAGCTGCTGCTGTCCACCTTGCAATTGATCTAGGCCACTAGTAATGGATGGAATTTTATCTACGATCTGTCCTTGACCTGCTGCGGCCTGCTCCAGCCCAGATTGCAGCTGACCGATGCCCGCAACAAGCTTAGCTAAACCTTGTGCGAGTGCAGTTTGCCCAGCCGAAGCTTTGGCATAGCCAGCATTCGCCTCATTTAAGCCTGCTGCTGCTCCTTTAAGCTGCTCTGAGATCTGCCCAAGACCCGCTGCCAGCTGTGCTGCCCCAGTACCACTGTGCGTTACGGTGCCTTTAATGGTCAGATAATTAACATCCTGCAGAATTTCCGGATAACTGCTCTCAAGACCATTAAAAGAACCATCCAGTCCCTTCAACGCTTCTGCCACACCTTGCAGCTGCTCCGGAAGCTGCCCAAGCCCTTGATCCAGCGCAGTTAAACCGCTGCCGATTTTTTTATATCCCTCCAGCAGCTTCGTATTGGCATCCGCAAGCTGCTTGGCACTAGCAGCTGCCTGTTGAAGTCCTGCTTTGATCTCTCCTGCACCAGCTGAGCCGCTTTTTATTCCGCTCTCAATACGTGCCAGCCCATCGCCTAACGCGACGATTCCATCTTTCAGTTCTGCTGTGCCTTCCGTCAGCTTAGCGCTGCCTTGAGCAGCCTCTGTAAGCTTAGGTGCATTTTCACTCAGCTGTTTACTAGCTTCAGACAATCCCGTTTGAATCTTGGTCAGTCCCTCACTGGTCTGATCCAGACCGTCAGATAAAGTCCCCACCTGATTCGGGATTAAGAAATCACTGATCAGCTCTCCGGTTGGACGAGACATGCTGCGCACCGATTTTACGCTGTCCACTTTTTCCAGCTCGCGGCTGATTTTTTCTGCAAGTCCAAGATATTCTGAAGTATCCATCCGATCATCATTTTTGATTACGATCTTGCCAGGCATGGATTCACCCGGCCCGAAGCTATCCGAAATGATGTTAAATCCTTTTACCGAGGCATATTCTGAGCCAATTTCCTCCAAGCTGTTGAAGGACAGCTTTCCGCTATAGGTAACAAGGAACGGAGCTACGATTACTGCAACAATTAGCAGCGCGGCCCATGGTCTTTTTAAGGAAAAAGAACCTGCTGCTCCCCAAATACGGCTCTCACTGTGCTCCAGCTTCCCGCGTGAAGGCCAGAAGAGCTTTTTGCCAAGTACCGCCATGAAGAATGGAACAATGGTTACAAGCGCCAGCAGCATAACCGCAATCCCCACGGCAACGGCTACCGCCGAGCGATACAGAATGAATTTGGATAATCCAATCGCTACAAAACCTACGAATACCGCAAGTCCGGAATAGAACACCGTTCCCCCAGCCTTACGGTAGGTTGCAATAATAGCACTTTTGGTATCTTCTGCTGTCATCATTTCTTCTTTAAAACGACTGATTAACAGGATACAATAATCCGTACCAATCCCGAACATGACCGCAACCATAAAGATTTGAGTAAATGTAGATAATGGAAAATCATAACGGTCCACTAAAAAAGCCACAACGGACTGAGAAACAATATAGCTGAGTCCTACCGTCAGTAGCGGAACAAACGGTGCCACGAACGAACGGAATACCACGAACAGGATAAGTAAAATAAAGACTACCGTAATATATTCCGATTTCTTAAGCCCGGCTTCCGAGCTAGCAATCATATCCTCAGTAATCAAACCCTCACTGGTTAAATAATGATCCGCCTTAACATCTGTGAGTAATTCATCCACTTTATCAGGAAGTGCGGTGACAGACTCTCCTCCGCCTTTGATAGACAACGCCACCATTATCGTCTTGCCATCCTTGGCAATCAACGTATCCTTAAGCTCACTTTGTGAAAAAGGATCGGTGATGGAATCGATCTGCAGCGTCTCCTTATTCGCAGCCAACTTCTCAACACCCTGCTGTATACTAGCTGTATCATCGGCTCCGATTCCCTCTGGATTATTGAATACAAGAGCTACCTGATGAAGTGTCTCTCCGCCCTTGTCATTCGCCGCTTCCTTTAAGATCTCTGCTGCTCTAGATGAGGAATAGCCATCAGGTACAGTAACCTGCCCCTTCTCACGTACAAGATCAGAGAACGATGGGGCCGTCATGACCAAAACTACGGCCACAGCGAGCCAGATTGCGATAACCGCCCATCTTGCTTTTAGAATCGTCTTCATGGATTCTTCCCTCCATCATCATTCTGAATTAAATTCGCCAGCTTCTCGAACATCATGACGAACATTTCAATATCCTTCTCTTCAAAATGAAACAAATACGGGGAAATCACTTCATGTACCTGCGTCTCCGCTGCTTCAAAAACTTTTTTTCCGTGCTCAGACATCGACAAATACACCTGGCGGCGATCATTCTCGTCACGAGTTCGCTCGATTATACCCGCTTGCACCAATCTGTTAATGATTGCAGTAATGGAGCTTTTACCCACGCAAAAAGATTCAGCAAGATATGTAGACGTACATTGTTCCTGAGCATTAATCAACCGAAGAATTTGATACTGATCATTCGTTGTCTCCGCAGCAATACTATCTTTAATTCTTGCTGCTACTTGTCTTGTCACAATCAAATAAGCATCCATATAGCGATTGATCCAATGTTGCACTTCGTTATCCAAAGCTTCCTACCTCCAAAATATAGTTCAACTATCGAACAGTTTCATTGTCAAACTATAATACCTGCTTTTATAAAAGTCAATTGGCTTTTTTTCGGGCATTTAAAGGCAAAACGCAAAAAAAACAGGCCGAGATTCCTCTCGACCTGCCATTTTATGACCTTCAAAGACTTTTTAGTCCTCATCCTCGGTCTCTTCAACTTCGTATACACATCTTAACATTTCAATTCCGGCTTCATTCTCTCCTAAGCTGTACACCATGAACCCTAGACTACGATAAAAATCTGCGGCGATTTCATCCTCAGTCTCAGCTACCAGATAACGCGGCTGACGAGTAGCGAGCAGCTCCAGAATCATCCCCCGTGCATAACCTTTCCCTCTATTCTCTGGCAAGACGGCAATATGCCGAATGTCCAAAGAACCGTCTTCGGTTTCTTCGAAGCCTACAAGACCAAGCAGGAGTTCTTCTTCTTCCCAGCCATATAACTGCAGCCCGGCTTGTTCGCTGTACTCAGACGATGTCTGCTCCAACGCGTTGGGGTCATCAATGACCGCATACGTCAACAGCTCGTTCACCTCAGGCGAACCAATAAGGGATTTAAGATCTACCAACATTGTTCACATTCCTCCTTCTCTGTTGCTTCTGTACCCGATTCGAAACATACAGTAACCTGTCCATATCCCTAACATGTTTAACAATAGATCATCAATATCAAAGCTTCCGACATGCAGCAGCATTTGCAGAGACTCCAAAAGCAGGATGCAAGGAACAGCATATAAAGAGATTCTTTTCCAAGAAATTGGCCGTGTCTTTGCAAGTGGAATTAGTATACCAATTGGAATAAACACAACAACATTTCCAAGCAGATTCACAAACCGGCTGATCAGCGATACCCCGTTATTCATGTCGAAATAAAGTGACACCGTACGTAATGGAATCAAATTGTACTGAAGCGGGCCACCTGTATGGATCTCACGCCCAAAACCGATGAACATCCAATAGATAACAGTAGCACTATACAGAGTCAGCCCTATCCGTGTCAATGCTCTCAGCTTTCGTAAACTGCTAGATTCTCCAGATCTACGAATGATCAATTGCCCGGTTTAACTTCTATAATTTCAATGCTTCCATCTTTTTTACCCACAATAGCCATTGCTGCAATTCCAACAAATAAGCCGTGTTCCACAACTCCTGGAATACTTTGGATGGTCAGTGCCAGCTTCGGTGCGGACTCAATGACTTCGAACCGGCAGTCTGCGATGTAATTGCCGTTATCTGTCTTGTACAGCTCTTCTCCGCTACGACGCAATTCAGGATTGCAACCCAGCTTGGCAAGTTCAGCCACAGTCCATTCCCATGCAAAAGGAACAATTTCCACAGGCAGCGGGAATTTGCCAAGTGTGTTTACCACTTTACTCTCATCAGCAATAACGATCATACGAGTACTGTTACTCGCAACAATCTTCTCCCGAAGCAGCGCGCCACCGCCACCTTTAATAAGCTGTAGACTACTATCCAGCTCGTCCGCTCCGTCAATGGTCAGGTCCAGACTATCAATATCTCCAAAAGCTACGATTGGAATCCCAAGTTCACGCGCCTGTTCTTCGGAAGCACGGGAGGTTGCTACAGCGGTAATTTTCAGACCTTCACTGACGCGCTCACCAAGCTTGTTGATCGCCCAATAGGCTGTAGATCCAGTGCCAAGGCCGATCTTCATGCCATCTTTTACAAATTCCACTGCTTTTTCCGCGGCTAATTGTTTAACATTGATACTCATTTTATTACCCCCATGTTATCCGTTATAATGATCTATGATGATGTTGAAATCACCTATTGTTCAGGAGGATTCCGGATGAGAACCGAAAACCAAATTCAATCTAAAATCAACGAATTGACACTGCAGCGCAGATCTCTGGAATCAAGATTAGCTTCATTAACAGAGAACAGCCCACAGCAAGATAACCTACAAGCTCAGCTCACTAGAGTTGAAGATATGGTCATGATGCTGGAATGGGTGCTTAATGCACCCGTAGGGAGATATCATGCCTAAGGCTGACTGCCATCCATTATTTTACCAAACAATTCCGGTAGCTGTGTTTACATAAAACGCTATTGCTTCCGGCTGTTTGATTCTTTTTTTATATCCAAATTTGTATTATGCTTTGCGCAGAGCAAAAAATCAATATCTTTCACCCTACTCTATGTATATTGTAAATTCACTGCATCCTCTAGATTGAGAATCATCTCTTTTTCTGTGTGATTAGCCGTCCTGTGTAAGTAGGCTTTATGCTCAGAATACGCATCCAAAGGCATTGGCCTACTAATCTTGTCAAGCATATTACGCTCGACATCAGCCAATAAGTAATCCCCTTTTCCCGCTGCAACTCTGCACAAAATAATCATAGCTACAGGCTTGTTCACTACAACCGCTCCATTCGACCGCGCAAATACAGTGTATTGAAATAACGGAATGGCCTCAGGTTCTTCAACACCAGCTGCACAAGATTGGTCAAAGATAGAATACATAAGGGAAGGATCACTTGATGAAGTACCGAGTTTCTTCTGATTAGACACCAACTTGCTGTTTTGGTAGGCAAGGAATCCCGCTGCTGCCAGCACAAGCACAAGTAAAATCACCAATATCGCATACATCATCCCATCCCCACCTCCCACTCCAAAATAACAATTCCGGTTATATATTATCATGGAGGGAGGCCTAAGCCAATCTTATATTATCTGAAATTCAGCGCATACAGGTAATACTGATTCTATAAAGTTATTTTGAAATATTCAAAATAACAGTTGAAACTTTGATTTGCATGTCTCATAATGTAAATATGAATGTTGCTTGTCAATCCATATGGAAATCAAGGGAGGAAATTTAAAATGAAGTTTTTCTTGGATACCGGAAACATTGAAGAAATCAAACGTATTACTCGCCTAGGACTAGTGGATGGCGTAACGACTAACCCTTCGCTGATCGCTAAAGAAGGAAGATTGTTCAAGGATGTTATCAAAGAAATCGTTGCAATCGTTCCAGGACCTGTAAGCGCAGAAGTAATCGGACTTACAGCAGAAGAAATGCTTAAAGAAGCATACGAAATTGCTGAATGGGCTCCAAACGTTGTAATTAAACTCCCTATGACTGAAGATGGCTTGGAAGCTTGTTATGAGCTTACTAAAAAAGGCATCAAAACTAACGTTACACTAGTATTTTCCGCGGCTCAAGGTTTGATGGCTGCTAAAGCAGGCGCAACTTATATCTCTCCTTTCGTAGGTCGTCTGGATGATATCGGTGTTGACGGAATGAAGCTGATCAAGGATCTGAAAACTATCCTGACTAACTACAACTTGAAATCCGAGATCATTGCAGCAAGTATCCGCAACATTGCTCATGTTGAGCAAGCAGCTATTGCTGGTGCACACATCGCTACAATCCCAGGTTCACTTCTGCCAACCCTTTGGAAGCACCCGCTGACAGATAACGGTATTGAACGTTTCTTGAAGGATTGGGAATCCGTTCCACAAGCCTAAGAATATCTTTTATTCTTTTATCAAGAGGGCTATCCCACAAGCTGCGGCTACGCAGCTTAGGGATAGCCCTTTTTTCCATCCAGAGACATTGAGGAGGTTTGGCGAACACGTTTCGGCCAGATCGGAGGAATTATCTTCTCTTTGTCTTTAACGCCTGGCTCCCCCTTTTCCCCCTTACTCGGAGTTACTGCAAACAAGGTCAGCAATCCACCAATTGCCCCTACTGTAGCCATCAACGCAAACAAGACCCAATGCCCACTGCTTAGCAGCAACGATACCACCGGTGGCCCCAACGCTACCCCTATAAACCTCATACTACTATAAAGAGCGGTGATTGTGCCGCTGTTCTCCTTCTCAATCCCCTCCGTGATTAAAGCATCCATACAGGGAAGTACAATTCCGATTCCAACACAGCCTAAACCCATAAACCCTACTAAAAAATAAATGCCTTTGTTGAATCCCGCACAAATCATCGCCGCAGTCAGTAACACCATGCCCCCAAAGCCCAGCCATTTCATTAGCGTTTTATTCTGACCAATGATCTTTCCTGTTCCATAGGAGGACAGACATAAGAGGGCAAGCGGTATCGCCAGCACAAACCCCTTCGTCGCTCCGTGCATTTTATATTTAGTTTCCAGCATTTCTGATAAATAGAATTGGACACCAAAGGTCACAAACATACAGATGCCGCCTATGGCAAAAATAGCGTACAACCAACGTCCCTTTTTACGTAAAACGCTCACAATTCCAGATAAAAACGCCCGAAGTTCCTGTTTCTCAGGTTCATCCTTTGCTTCGGGTTTTCGGACCAGAAATAAGACTAACAAAAATGAAATTAGACATAGAATGGGAATTGCAATAAAAGGAGCAAACCAGAGCCAGATCCCAAGATAGGCACCAAGAATTGGACTGAGTACTTTACCGAACGTATTGGAGGTCTCAATGATTCCCAGACTTTTGCTCACATCTTCTTCTTCCTTGAACAAATCGCCTACAAAGGGGATTACAATTGGAAAAGCACCCGCTGCACCAATTCCTTGCAACAGACGCCCCGCTAAGATCACCCAATAAGCGCTAACCCCCTTCATAAACCAAGCAGCCACCACGCAGACAGCACCGCCAATTGCGGCAATGATTAAACTCGGAAGAATAACCTTCTTTCGCCCAAAACGGTCTGACAGATAACCTGCAATAGGGATCATTACAATTGCCATCAATCCATACACGGTAATCAGCATACTGACTTGAAAAGCGCTAATGCCGAGTTCTTTGGAGATCTGCGGCAGAATAGGCAGCAGCATGGAGTTACCGAGGGTCATTATTAGTGGGATTGATGCTAAGGCAAGCAGATCCCATTTTCTTTCCTTCATGAACTGACCACCTTTGTCATTGTGTACAACATTCTTTATTGTGGTTTGTTCGCCCTTCTTTATTCATGAAAACAAAAAGACCGTCCCTCCGCTGCTGCGAAAAGGACGATCTTAAAATGAAGAAATCTATGCTTACAGCGACCCGGCGCTTAAAGATGCCACATTAGCGGACGGTATAAAATGGCTAGGTTCACCCAGACTAAAAATGTGCAGCAAGTGCATAGCCCGAGTGCACGCCGTATAAAACAATTTGCGTTCACTTTCTCTGCCATATTGTTCAGCCGAGCCATCATAGATGACGACCGCATCAAACTCCACGCCTTTGGCTAAATAAGCAGGCAGAACCAGTGTCCCCTTCTGAAAATTCGGTGTTTCCTTTGTAACAAGTCTCACCGGCAGGCTACGATTCAGTTCAGCATGAACCCTTGCGCTTTCCTCCGCTGTTTTGCAGATGACCGCCACATAATGATATCCCTCAGAATGCAGCTTGCGGATATCCTGTTCCACAGCATTCAGAAGCTCCTTCTCGCTGGATACCACACTTATCTGGGGTTCTTCTCCCCGCCGATTAAAAGGTACGATTCGTTCTCCTCCAGGGATCATTGACCGCGTAAACTCCACGATCTCATAAGTTGAACGGTAGCTTTGGGTTAACGAGATCACTTCTGTGTTCTCTTCACCATATATACTTACGAGACTAGACAAATCCCCCAGTACCTCACCTTGCGCATAAATGGCCTGGTTCAGGTCGCCTAACACGGTCATTTTTGCTCTTGGAAATAAACGCCGCATGAACTCTAATTGGAATGGAGAATAGTCTTGTACCTCATCTACAATCACATGACGGATCAGTGTGTTGGTCCGGAAGCCTTGGCTTAACTCCTTCAGATAAAGGAATGGCGTAGCATCCTCATAAGCAAGCTCGTTCACTCCAATGGATTCCAATGTCTGCTCACAGATATCATCCCACACCTCTGGTAAAGGATAATCTCCATTGAGGCGCACCATAAGCTCGCGATCTGTAAATAACGTGCTGTACAAGCCCTTAACGTCCACAAAACGCCCCCGTTTAGTCCAACCCCGCAGGGGTTTGAGCCGCTGGCTGACTACATAACGAGATAACACTTCTTTTTCCGTATCAAAATCGTCAAAGCTATCCTGCGAAGCTTTCTTCTTCCGACGCAACATCTGATATGCACGGTGATAATCGCTGGAATCCAGCAGCTCGATCTGATCTTCGACCCACTTCGCATTTCTTTCCTCATGAGTAAAATCTGCAATTTTCTTTAGCAGCCAGCGGATCATCAAATCCACACGATTTGCAAGCTTTATGGCAGGATCGTACGCGTAGAACTGGCGTTCCATTTCTTCTTTACTGACCACTGCTTTCCCTTGAAACATTAAAGGTTTAAAAAGCATACCCTCCTGCTCCAACAACGTAGCATACCGCCGAATCACATCAAGGAAAGGGACGGACGATTTATAGGCAATGCCTTCTCTGCGTATAGCAACCTCAGGACCCTCAGGAGCATTAAGTAAACTTTCGGTCTGACTAAAGACATCTTCCAGCAGGAATTCATGTCCAAGACGATGTTCTAAATACATTTGAAACGTTGTTTGCTGCATATTTTCTTCGCCTAGCTCCGGGAGCACTGTAGATACATAGCTGTTAAACAGCGGATTCGGTGAGAACAGCAGCATTTGATCTGCTGATAATACTTCACGGTATTTATATAGAAGATAAGCTACCCGCTGCAATGCAGCAGAGGTTTTTCCGCTTCCCGCTGCTCCTTGCACAACTAGCATCCGGCTTTTGTCGTTGCGGATTATCGCATTTTGCTCTTTTTGAATTGTAGCAACAATACTTTTCATTCGATCGTCAGCGCTATGACTTAGCACCTGCTGCAGCAGCTCATCCCCGATCGTAACCCCAGTGTCAAACATAACTTCAATTACACCGTCAGCAATAACAAACTGGCGTTTAAGATTCATTGTTCCGGAGACTAATCCTCCAGGTGTTTCATAAGCTGCAGGACCTGGGGCTCCGTCATAATACAGACTGGAGATAGGCGCACGCCAGTCATAGATCAAAAAGGTGCCATCATCCTCCATCAAGGATCCAATCCCTAGATAAATCTTTTCCAGCCCGCCCTTTGGTTCCTCTGTGAAATCAATTCGGCCAAAGTAAGGAGAGACAACCAGCTTTTTATATTTTTTCAGCGCCTTGCTTGATTGCAAATGATGACGTTCCCGTTCATTTAGGATTTGGGACTGTTGGCGAAGACTTGTTGAGGTTTCTCCCAAATCATCCGGGCTACTGAAGTTTACGGTTACCTCTTCCCAGAAGTCTTTCCGCATATCCACTACATCACTGCGATGAAGTCCAAGCTCCTCTGATAAATTGCGAATATGGGCGGACAAAAGCTTGATTACTCCGTCAACCCGTTCCTGTTCCTCTTTCCACTGACTTTTATTGTTATCCACTACATTTCATCCCCTTTTGGAAGGTTGACATTCCATTTGAATCATGATATGATAAATTTGCATATTTATGTTTTTAAATGCATACTTATTCGATATCTTATCATTTTAGCAATTTCAGTTTGAGATTTCAAGTATTCTCTTAAATAGATGATCCGGTCCCTGTGGAACCGGATTTTTTGCTGTTACAAAGCTTATATGTTGCTCTTCACAAGGTTATGTTTAGGCTTCATGCACAGATTCTTTATCCTCCGCTATACGATTCATCTGATCGGCCACTTTATCTAAGCGCTCCAATTGATATCCGTAATCATAAATTGCAGCAGCCACAACATATAAACGCAGCTGACCTATTTTCTCTGCATTATACCCCAAAATCGCGGTATTCAGGAATTCATCATTGTCTTCTCCCAAGGGTTCGGATTCATTGGCATTGGGCTTTAATTTGTCTTCAAACTTAAGTAAGATGTGCTGATGATATTTGATTAAATGTTCCAAATGATTATCAAATAGAGCATCTGTATGTTCGGTCCGATCCGCCTGGAAATAATGCCGATCTACGGCCTCGAGAACATCGTAACCTTTTTGCAAAGAAGCTAACAGGTTCTTATACACAACCATTTGTCTTGTCTGGCTATACTTGGCCCGTTTTAACTGCTTCTGCTCCTCCTCAAACAATGCATACTTATCAGCCAACGATTTTATGGATGAATGCAAAGCATTTTTTTCATCACGAAATACACTTTCCTTCATCTCATGAGAAACCGCTGTTCTCAGCAATAAAGAGAGGCTTGAAAAAACATTCTCAATTTGCTTAATGTATTGCTTACGAGGTTTTGGAGGAACGACAATAATATTGATTAGAAATGCAGAAACAATACCTGTCAAAGTTAATAAAAAACGATTAAGTGCGAACTGCCATTCACCCGAAGCCTCCATCACTGTTATTACAGTAACTAACGTAAGACTTATCGTATCCGCCCGGTTGATTTTCATACTGATCATAATGACTAGAATACAGACCAAACCGACTGCTATTGGGCTGTTGGATAACAGCATCCCTCCGAGTAAAGCCAGAACGGCCCCCATTGTACTAGTCGTGAGCTGGTCAAGAAAATAACGCCAAGAGCGATAAATAGAGGGCTGCATAGCGAAAATCGCCGCAATCCCTGCACCCACGGCAGAAGGAAATTGAAGCATTACAGCTAAATACAGGGCTAGCGTAACGGCCAAACCTGTTTTAAATATGCGAGCTCCTAAAGCCAAACCTATCCCTCCTAAAAATTAGCCCACGCTACAATATGAACATCAGCGAACCCTCGTACTTCTAATTACCCCAGCCTGGAGTTGATGAATTTTAAGAACCTTTAAGCTCTCACTCATGTTTCTTTCAGCTTTCAGGGAATACTAATTCGAGTAGTGCCTATCACATAACATACGAGGTGAGTGAATGAATAACAATATCAAAAGATTAATGACTTTCACGACCGTTATTTTTCTCAGCCTGTCTCCAGCCCTTGCGCCAATCGGAAGTGCTTCTGCTGAGAATGTAACCCCTACAGCCACCGCACCTGGTGCCCATCCTTCAGAGAAAGGTCACGGTCACCATCCAGGAAAAGACGGAAAGGTTAGGGCTGGTGGACATTTCATTATTTTTGAAACGGCTAAACTGCTGGAAATGGATCGTACAGAGCTAATCAATAGCCTGAAAGCAGGCAAAACGCTCCCGCAGCTTGCTCTTGAGAAAAAAGGCTGGACGGAAGATCAATATATTCAGAAGCTCTGCGAATCGGCAAACCAACGGCTGGATCAAGCCATCACCGAAGGACGTCTGACAAAAGACGAAGCCCAAAAGCTTAAAGCAGGACTTCCTGCGATGCTGAAGCAAAGAATAAGCAAAATGGGGCAATTCCAGGATCGCAAAACATCTGAACAACATGTGACGACTCCTTAAACAATCCTCTTACACATAAAGACGGATATCTTCATGCGTTATGAAAGATATCCGTTTTTGTATCTATCCTACTTCTTACGCGAGCTCTTGTAGATTTGAAATAAACAAATGGACAACATCAGCCAAGCGCCACTAGCCATATATCCCCCAATTACGTCACTCGGGTAATGAACACCCAGATAGATACGGCTCCAGCCAATCCCCACGGTCATGAATACGGCGAACATTATTAATAAGACCCGTTCATGCCTCCGCCGCAGATGACGCCACAATAAAAAGGCAATAACGCCGTACAAAGAGAATGCTGCCATTGAGTGCCCGCTCGGAAAACTATAACCAATCTCTTCAACAATGCGATGTAAATTCGGACGTTCTCTGTGAAAACATAACTTCATTATTGTATTCAAGAGCTGTGAGCCTAATCCAACCCACAGGAACAAGATTAATTCAAATCGGTGTTTCAGCAAAAAATAGAGCAGTGCCATGGTAACGATAGATAGGCCAATAGCGATCTTAGAGGAACCAATCAGAGATAAACCTTTGGCGAATGAGGTCAACCCCGGTGATTCCGCTGATTGTACCCCATCAATAATATAGTTATCAAAGGTTGATACCTTATTCATACTTACAAGGACAGCTATAACGGCGAAACAAGCAGCAAACCCTAAAAAAAAGCGAAAAGCTCTAGACCAGTTCTGATAATAAAGCATAAATACCTCCATGTCTATTCAGGTGACTGTTGATCTCATTTCCAGTGAGGGACTAACCCATGTTATAATTATTGAGAGAAAAAAATTCACAGAAGATGGAGTGCTGCCAAAGTGGAGAGTTTAAAATTGCAAGAACGATTGTTGAACCAGTTCATTTCCACAAAGGTGCCTGTGACGATTTTTACGACGAATGGTGTGAAAATGCAAGGGCTCGTAACTTCGTACGATGCTTTCACAATCACTTTACAAGGTCAAGGTGATGGCAGGCAAAATGTACTATTCAAATCTGCAGTATCCACTATTGTACCTCTTAAGCCCGTTTCGCTCAAATAGTCTACTCCCTCATTCACCACATCAACCAGATAATCACAGACTTTTATTTTCAAAAAAAAGGGAACACCGGACTTTATATCCGGTGTTCCCTTTAGCATTTCCCAAGATCACTGATTCACTCTTCAAATGGAGTAACTTTATACAGGAACATTTACGGGCTTCACACATACCGGTTTGGATACTTCAGCTGTATTTCCAGTAAATTCGAGTCGGCCACTTGCCGCTTCTATTGAAAATACAACCAGGTTATTCGCATCACGATTTGCCACGATAAGATAAGCTCCATCTGGTGTCAATGCGAAGTGACGTGGATGTCCCCCACGAGTAGATACATATTCCAGATGTGTAAGCTTAGCAGATGCATTATCCACAGCATACACAGCGATATTATCAGCCCCACGGTTTGAAGCGTACAGATATTTTCCGTCCTTGGAAATGGCGATTTCAGCGCAAGTATTCTCTTCGTTAAAATCATCAGGCAGCGTCGGCACTGTATCTACAGTGTGCAGAGTGCCTGCGGCACTGTCATATGTAAACGATGTAATGGTGGAATCCACCTCGTTAATTACATAAGCAGACTTTCCGTCTGGATGAAAAGTGAAGTGGCGTGGTCCCGCTCCTGGATGCAGCGCCGTATCACCATGCACTTCTAGCTTATTGGTTTCTCTATTGATTCTATAGGCACGAATTAAATCAAGCCCAAGATCAGATACAAACACATACTGCCCGTCCGGACTAAAAATAGCGGAATGGGGATGAGGGCGGTCCTGCCGTTCAGGATGCTGGCCATGACCTGAATGTACGGCCACATCAACTAATTGATCCGCAGCTTTCTCTTCATTTAATTTGATCAAACCAACGCTTCCACCATGATAACTACATACAACAACGTATTCATCATTCAAATCTCTATTGATATGGCAGGTGGTTGTTTGACGGTTGCCAGAAGCAGGCATGGAGGGAATGCGTTTCAGTTCACTCAATTTCCCGTCTTTTGGATCAATGGCAAAGGTAACAACCTCGCCTTCTTTTCCACCCTCACCATTCGGTTTTTCTCCTATAGCATATAGACGTTTTTCAGCGGTATCTACATTAACAAAGGTAGGATTAGTTAAGCCCTGCACCGAATCCAGCAGCTTTAGCGTACCACCTGCAGCTCCATCGAATTCAAACACCTGCACTCCGCTTTCCGCGGCACTTGCATAAGAACCTGTAAACAGCAATAACTTATTCTGCTCATTCATCTCTATATTCCTCCTCAAAAGTATTGCTACTTCACACTCATTAGATGTGATCATCTATATAATCTACAATTTTTAAACGTTAATTACAAACGATAAAGTTAGAAATGTACGAAACAATTCAAAAATGGGTCTTTCCAACGATTAACTGTTGTGATATAATGAAAGCGCTAACATTAGTCTTTTATTCCGTATAAAGGGGGAACATGAATGAGTAGCATCCTGCTGGAAGCCAGAAATGTGTACGAGGACTTCGAGGTGGAAACAGACATTCTGTTCTTTAAGGTCGGGGACCATGATTTGGTCATTTTTCACGGCAGAAACTATAACATAAAAAAGAGAATGACTGCCGAGCAATTAAATCGATTGTTGTCCAATTCAAGTTATTATCATGTGTACGGTGGCTGTTATGTCAACCTGAACAAGATCAGCTCTATCGCAGATGACTGCATTTATTTCGGTGAAATGGGCCTGTATGCTAAAAACGTACGTGTCCCAAGACGAAAACAAGAAAGCATTCGTCATCTTCTGAAAGGACTGAAGTAGACATCTTATTCCCATTAGCCGGAAGGGCATGTTACTGATGCCATTTCCGGCTTTTTGCTTTTTATTAATAGAAACTTAAAAAGATCCTGCCTTTTTTTATACTTTCTTAAGGTTTAGGATTAGGATTTCTGTTAAAGTTGTAAATAGACAAGCAACACCTATATTGAAGGGAGTCATTACTAATAATGGACAAAAAAGATCTGAATGGAAATGAGAACTTAGAAAACAACGGTACCACGGAAGAAGAATTGAACACTTCCGAGATTATCAATGAAGAGGTTGAAGTAGCGCAAGTTGCTGCTGAGGAACCTGTGAATACAACAAAAGCAGACAGTATTCCAGTAATGAACAAAGTCGGTGCGAACAACGCTACGCCACCTACACCTCCGACTGCTCCTAGAAGCAATAAAGCTTGGATGATTGCCTCTATCGTATTAGCTGCAGCACTAATCATTGTTCTGGTCGTCCAAAAAGACGACAGCAAAAAAGCTGTTGCAACAGTAAACGGAACAAAAATCACAAAAGAACAACTTTATGATAAATTGATCGAAGCAGGCGGAGAAAGCACGCTGCAATCTATGATTACAACTGAGCTTGTTGATCAAGAGGCTAAAAAAGCTAACGTAACTGTTACAGATGAAGACATCAACACTGAACTTGAAGATCTTAAAGCACAATTCGGCGGAGAAGCTGCCTTTAATGCTGCTTTGTCCCAAAGCTCAATGACTGTAGACGACTTGAAAAAGCAAATGCCGCTGCAAGTAAAGCTGCGTAAAATCCTTGAGCCACAAGTCACTGTAACGGATGATGAAATCAAAGAATACTATGACACAAATAAAGCTACTTTCAGTGAAGAAGAACAAGTTCGCGCTTCCCACATTCTCGTTGAGACTAAAGAAGAAGCAGATGCAATTCTGAAACAACTGAAAGAAGGCGCAGATTTCGCTACTCTTGCCAAGGAAAAATCCTCTGATACGGGTTCCAAGGATAATGGCGGAGATCTAGACTTCTTCAAACGTGGCGATATGGTAGCTGAATTCTCTGATGTAGCCTTTAAGCTAAAAGTTGGTGAAACCAGTGATGCTGTCAAATCCGATTATGGTTATCACATCATTAAAGTAACCGACCATAAAGATGCTAAAGACTATACACTGGAAGAAAAGAAAGATGAAATTCGTAAAACACTAGTTTCGCAAAAGGTTTCCGCTCTGTCCTCCACTTGGATGTCAGAAACAACTGAAAAAGCAAAAATCACGAACACACTTACTGACGCTAAAGAAGATGCAGCTGCAACAGCTGAGCCAACTGCAAGCGCAGCAGCAGGAAATGAATCCACTAAATAATTGTGCCCGTCAAAAAGCAGGACAAGCGTTAATAAACGCTGTCCTGCTTTTTTTTATTTCTATGTTCAGGCCTTTGATTAAACCTTAATGGCCTTTTTTACGGATTTGTTTATCGTGGTTCTCCCCCCACTCTTTCGCCTGCGCTGTGGCAATTGAAATCGCCCGCCCCTCCTCATAACCATCTTCGAGGAGCGCATTCGCAATATCGATTGCCTTATTGCGAACAGGTGCTGTGAAGTTCTTCAATGATTCTGGATAATCCTCTTTGTTCCATGGCATACCAAAAACCTCCTTAACCAGTCTATATACATACTTAGCCTGGTTAAGGAGGTTTCAAACGCTTATTTCACTTATTTAAAGACTTTAACACGATCTTCAATCGGTTGGAATTGTTTCTCACCAGCAGGAGTAACTGTTTTACCAAATGGCAATTGAGCAATCAATTTCCATTCTTGCGGGATGCCCCATGCTTCTTTTACTTCATCATCAATCAGTGGATTATAGTGCTGCAAGGATGCACCTACACCTGCTTCAGAAAGTGCTGTCCATACTACAAATTGCAGAATACCAGAGGATTGGTTAGCCCAAATTGGGAAGTTCTCAGCATATAGAGCGAAGTTCTCTTGCAGGCTCTTCACTACCGTTTGATCTTCAAAGAATAGTACGGAACCGTAACCTGCTTTGAAAGACGCTAATTTTTGCGCTGTTCCTTCAAATTGTTCGGCAGGAACGATTTTACGCAAAGTTTCTGTAGTGATATCCCATAGTTTATCGTGTTGTTCTCCAAGAAGAACAACGGCTCTTGAGCTTTGGGAGTTGAAAGAAGTTGGGCTATGTAGCACCGCTTGTTCAACGATTTCTACAATTTGTGCATCCGAAATCGTAGATTCTTTACTAAGGGCATATATGGAACGTCTTCCTTTTACTGCTTCAAAGAAATTGTTAGACATAAAATAACTACCTCCATTAATTTTAGTAACTTACTTTTGTATATCTTAGCACCTTTTTTCTGAAAACACAACAGTTATTCACAACTTATTTTGTCGGGTATATTCGTTGCCAACTCTTATTGTCGCATTTATGGGCTTAATTATGCACCTGATCTATTAATCATTAATCACTTCAGGCGGGCTAGAAACTGCCCTCTTCCTTTTCCGATATACACCACGAGCTAAAATGCGCTACAATAGTGCAGCAAATGTATAGAAGGAAGGTTATGCTCATGAAATTCCCAAGCGAGAAAGCCCTTGTTCGGCATAGAAAATCAGCCTTAATCTCATTATTGCTGCTCCTTTCAATGAGCTTGGCTCTAACTAGCTGTAAAGACACAAATTCGTCTAATTTAACCTCAACAGCACAAGATCCGAATGATCTTCACCCCCTCACTTTCTGGGTGGCAACGGACACTCACTTCTTAGATAAGAAGCTACAGGATAGCGGTACAGCTTTTCAAAAATATGTAACTGGCGGTGATGGAAAAATGCTGCCTTACAGTGATGAAATCCTTGAAACCTTGGTTTATGACGCTGAGCAGCAGAAGCCTGATTTTCTCATCCTGAGTGGAGATTTAACAAATAACGGAGAACGCAGCAGCCATCAGGAGCTAACCCAAAAATTAAAGCGAATCGAAGCACAAGGAACCTCTGTTTATGTCATTCCAGGCAACCACGATTTATTTAATCCTTGGGCCAGATCCTTCAGCGGGGATAAGCAGCTTGTTACGGATTCCATTACAGACAAAGACTTTACCAAGATGTATGAGGATTTCGGTTACAAAGAAGCTGTATCACGTGATAAAGAATCACTAAGTTACATCGTTAAGGCAGCGCCAAATTTATGGCTCCTTATGATTGACAGCAGCCAATATCATAACAATCAGAAATACGGTTTCCCCCAAACGGACGGACGCCTGACCGCCTCTACCCTATCATGGATAGATAATTCTGTTAAACTGGCTGCCAAGGAGCATGCTTCTGTTCTCACGGTTATGCACCACAATCTACTAAGCCACACCTCTATGTCTGTTTCAGGCTTTAAGCTTAACAACAGTCAGGAAACAATAAAGGTACTTCGTGAAAATGAACTTAATTTAGTCTTGTCAGGCCATATCCATATGCAGGACATCCGGGTAGACCCGGTAACTTCTTCGGAAGAAACGCCAATTTATGATATCGCAACAAGTGCAATGGCTGTCTATCCACATCAATACGGAGCGATGACCTTCGATCCCCTGAGCAGAACCGTCAATTATGAAGCAACGCCCTTAAATGTAGAGGGATGGGCTAAAGCTAATGGCAATACAGATCAGAATCTTTTAAACTTCAAGACCTATGCTGAGGATACTTTTGCTACAAACTCTTATAACAAAGCTATGGATGGTTTAAAGGAGAGTTCCTTTACGCAGTCTGAAAAGGCATCGATGGCAGAGGTAATGGCCAAGCTAAATGTAAGATATTTCGCGGGGACAGCCGGCAGCTCCTCAGAAGATATTAAAGCGATGCCAGGCTACAAGCTTTGGGAAGGCCTACAAGAAGGTTTCTTAGGTGGATACATCCAAAGTATGACAGAGGATAAAGAGCTTAGTAATATAGCTTTAGAGGTGGTATTAACGAAGCAATAACTGGATTATGTATTCATATGAAAAACCCAGCCTCCACCCGCATTTATGCGTCAGATGGAAGCTGGGTTTATTGTGTTAATTAATCGTTAAGATACAACTATTTCCGTACAATAGTAATCCAACCATCTTCATCTACCGACACAGTAGCATGAAGCGCTTCAGCAAGCAGACGCAAGGATACATATGCATCGCCATACTCGTCAACAAATACAGGTTGGGCAAGCTTTACAGCCGTGCCGTTAATCAAGGCTTCGGAAGAACCGATTTTGAATACCAGTTTATCTCCGTACACACCATCAGTAACGTTAATTGCACGATTGGCCGTATCCCATTCTACAGTAGCATCTAAATCTTCTGCCAAATAACGCAGTGGGATATAAGTAGTGTTCTTGTCTACAATCGGGTAATAATATTCGTCATCAGGTTCGATAACAATGGTTCTCTTCGTAATGCCCAGATCATCCTTCAATATACGATATACATCAGAATCTGGGGCAAAGTTTCTCAAAGTCTCTCCAGGTGTAAGTCCGGAAGAAATATCAAGTGCACCTTCAGTGCTGATTGGATCAGCGGTTACAGCACCGCCAATGTTCCAAATCTGACTGGAAGCTTTAAGCGAGAGGCTCTTCAATGGGAAATCCTCGGTACCCGGAAGAGCCACTTTCAGATCAACATTCTGTTTACGCACATGCAGAGCACTATCAACGAAAATATCAACAGATAACTTCGTATCCTTACTCAACACGGTCTTCATCTCAGGAGTTGATTTGTAAAGACTGTCCACTTGATTGTCATATACTAGCAGCAATGCATCAACAGCCAATTTGGCAGCATCATGCAATACAGTTACGACAGCTTCTTTATCATCCAGTGGAATATCTCCGAATCCCAGATTGAAAATATCGCCAGAACCGTCTTCATCCATAGCTTTGATCACAGGGTACAGATAGTCGTAAAGACCACCCACCAATTCAGTAAAACCTTCTGTGTCTTTGGAAACAGACTTCAGGAAGCCTTTTAACAATGCAGGAAGCTCATCACCAGTCACTTCTGCATGCAGCTTCGTCATGTTCAACTGCTCACCATACACAGCATCACTAACCGGTGTAATGTTGATTACGCCAGGATTTGGAAGATTCTTAACAACGAATTTCGTCAACAGCTTACTGACATCTTCAGCTTTTGCCGTATCCAATCCTACTTCACCTAAGATTTCATCGTATCCTTGTACAGGGAAGTAGAACGGTTGTTTTGCTCCTTCAACTGTAAAAGCAAGTGTTTGTTTGTCCATAAACAAGGTGAATGGAATATTCAATTGTTTATAACCAACAGTTCCTTGGGCCGATAAACTCCCATTATCTTGTAACTTAGCTTTACTAATATTCAAGGAAAAAGAATTAATAAGATCAACCATTTCCTTATCTTCCGCGCTAATTCCCTCTATGGGCTCAGCATTCATGGAAAAAGTCATACTGGATTCTGATGATTTAACATCAACATCCCCAATCAACGCCTTATTAACATCGAACCCCCCTACCGACTGACAGCCGGCAAGAACTAGCATCAGTGCGACAAAAGGCAAAAACCACTTCAATTTCGCTTTAACTCTACTCATAGCATGTCTCCTTCATCTTATTTTGTGAAATCAATCCATTATCTCAGCTAAGGTAAGTTTTGTAAATCAAAGTTCCTTTTATTGTAAAATGTTTAGATATTCAACAAACTTCGCCATTCGATCTGAGCCCAATCCTTGTAAATTACAGCCTTAACTATCGCCAACATCAGTAAATGTGCAGGATAAAATGACCACCACATCCAGCGCGGAACCCGGTGCCGCTCCAAGCGATCCCAAATTAAAGGCGTAAAAGCAATCAGCAAGGTAGGTAAAATACTGAGCATCTGTACAACCCAATAATTATAAAACATATAGAAAAGATTCAGTGCCAGATGGGCTCCAACAAGCCAGTACGATTTCGTATAACGAAAAATCAATACTAAGAGCAAACCGTACGCATTATAATCTATAGGGTAATAATCCATTAACACTATAACAGCAATTACCACAGGTATACCAAGCCATAGTGAAGGCAGCTTGTCCAAAATTACCAGTACGATTGCTGACAGCAATAACGTAAACACCACGTTCCAGCCACCAGAATTTAGCGCTAGATTATAGGGAATCTGGGCAATAATCGCAATCAAGAGCAACCGAAATAAATATTTAGGTCTGGATGAAGTATGGATATGTCCCTGCACAAGCCCATAACAATAAATCGGAAAAGCTATTCTCCCTACATATCTCCAAGCAAGATTCTCCGGGAAAAAGATATAGCCAATATGGTCGATTAGCATCGTCAGCATGGCAATAATCTGCATTACAATCCCCCTTAAGCATGTTGAAATATAAATTCGCCAAGTCCATCCTCATTTCCTTTACCAATAAGCAAATGAAGACCGCGTAGAAACGATCATCCGATTTCTGTGCACCTCCCCCCTTGACTTTATCGAATACTATTGAGTAATATTAACTAGCAACAGAATATGGCAATGATCAAAGACATGATTTCCTACACGAACTGTCCAGAGAGAGAAGTCCAGGCTGCAAGCTTCTCCAGTTACCGGTTGTGAAGTTACCCCTTTGTAGCCGTGGCGCTGAATCCGTAGAACTTTGTTTTTTCGGTAGTATGCGGCACCGATTTATCCCCGATATCGGATACCAATGAGGTCCTGTCTATATGACAGGTCGAATTAGGGTGGAACCACGAGCTGAACGCACTCGTCCCTTTCTGGGAGAGATGCGTTTTTTTGCGTTCACAACTAACAATATTTGAGAAATGGAGGCTAAAATCATGAAGATCAAGGTAACACTGCAAGATGGAACAATTAGAGAGGTACTGCAAGGAACAACGATTAAAGAAGCAGCAGGTGCCATAAGTACCAGTCTGAAAAAAAATGCTGTAGCTGGAAAAATTGATGGAAAATCTGTTGATCTAAACCAAGCGATCGAACATGATTGCCGGCTCGATATTGTTACGTTGGATAGCAAAGACGGTCTTGAGGTTTATAGACACAGTACTGCACATATCATGGCGCAGGCCATAAAACGTATATATGGAGATAAAGCTGTCCAGCTAGGCATAGGTCCTGTTATCGAAGACGGCTTCTACTATGACATTGATATTGAGAAACCTCTATCCACTGATGATCTTGCTGCAATCGAACAAGAAATGGCGAAAATCATCCAAGAGAATCACCAGATTGTCCGCCGTGTGGTGAGCCGCGCAGAGGCCATTAAACTTTTTGAAGAGCTAAATGAGCCTTTAAAGCTGGAGCTTATTCATGATCTGCCGGAAGACACAGTATTAACTATTTATGATCAAGGTGAATTCTCCGATCTTTGCCGTGGGCCACATCTTCCCTCTACTGGCTTGGTCAAAGCCTTTAAGCTGTTGAATGTAGCGGGTGCCTACTGGCGTGGAGATTCCAATAACAAAATGCTGCAACGTATTTATGGAACTGCCTTTCCTAAAAAAGCGCAGTTAGAGGAACATTTACTGTTTCTTGAAGAAGCTAAAAAACGTGACCACCGTAAGCTCGGCAAAGAACTTGAGTTGTTCATGTTCTCTGAAGAAGCGCCAGGCATGCCCTTCTATCTTCCCAAGGGAATGACAATCCGTACAGAGCTTGAGAACTTTGCCCGGGAATTACAAAGACAGAGAGATTACGATGAAGTTCGCACACCGCTGATGATGAACAATCGGCTTTGGGAGCAGTCAGGACACTGGGATCACTACAAGGACAATATGTATTTCACAGATGTAGATGAAACAAAATTTGCCCTTAAGCCGATGAACTGCCCTGGGCATATGCTAATTTTCAAAAATAATCTGCATTCCTACCGGGAACTGCCTATCCGTATCTCGGAATTCGGTCAAGTGCATCGCCATGAATATTCCGGAGCACTGAACGGGATGATGAGAGTCCGCACTTTCTGCCAGGATGATGCTCACCTCTTCGTTTTGCCAGAGCAAATTGAGGATGAAATAAGACGGGTAATCTCACTGATTGACCATATTTATCAAGTGTTCGGCTTTGAGTATAAGATTGAATTATCTACTCGGCCGGCAGATTATATGGGATCTGAAGAATTATGGGATCAGGCTGAACAATCTTTACAAAATGTATTAGACAATCTCGGGATCGAATATCGTGTGAATGAAGGGGATGGCGCGTTCTATGGACCTAAGATTGATTTCCATATCTTAGATGCGCTAAAACGAAGCTGGCAATGTGGAACAATCCAACTAGATTGGCAAATGCCAGAGAAATTCGATCTTACTTACATCGGGGAAGATAATCTTAAACATCGCCCGGTCGTAATCCATCGCGCTGTTTATGGGTCGATCGATCGTTTTATGGGGATTATTACTGAACATTTCGCTGGAGCTTTCCCACTGTGGCTCGCACCTGTTCATGCGAAGTTATTGCCAGTCTCTGAGAACTATGTTGACTATGCACTGCAAGTGAAGCATCACATGGAGAAGGCTGGCATTCGTGTCGAAGTAGATATCCGAAATGAGAAGTTAGGCTACAAAATTCGTGAAGCTCAGCTTGAAAAAGCACCTTACATGCTCGTACTTGGAGAGAACGAAAAAAATTCCGACACTGTCTCTGTAAGAAAACGTGGTGAAGGTGACCTTGGTTCGAAGAGTATCCAAGACATCATTGAACAGATTAATGAAGAGATTATTAGTAAAAGATAAATTTAAGGGGCTGTCTAATCGTAGAGAAACTACGTTTGAGACAGCCCCTTCTTTATAACCTATTCATGTCAACTGAACTCTATTTTACGTACAGGCGGCTGCTTTCTTCCCAATATTCGCCTGGTTTCAGGCTGAACAAGCCGATTTCATCAGCAGGAAGATCTACCATTGGCGCATTTACCAAGTTAATTTGTGGTTCAGGGCAGAAGAACTGTTCTGTAGCACCATTATTCCAGATCATCCATTGTTTGTACGAAGTCCCTACATCGTACACCAAGGTTACTCCAGCTTTGCTATCGGTAAGCTCCATCCGGTTGCGTCCGTTCTGAGGTACAGCCGTGTAGTGATTGTCCATCGATGCAAAATATGGATTCACACCTTCTTCACGAAGCTGAACTTCTCCTGGCTCCAACGCCTGGAATTTGCCTGTTGGCAGCATGCGGTCGTTGAGCTCCCATCGCTCGCCAATAGTAGCTTTTACGCGGTAATCTTGTGCCGTGCTTCCTGGTGCGAAAGGTGCGTTAATGGCAGTGTGGAATGCCAGCAAGCAAGGCATCACATCTTCTCCATCATTGTGCACCAACACCTGTTGAGATAATCCTCCTTCGCCGAGGGTATAACGCAATTTGATCGTATACTTATGTGGCAAATACTGATAAGAAGGATGATTCTCATCCACCTTGATGAATACGGTTACGAAGCTTTCAGTCTTACCGCTGCCATATTCTTCGACTTCCCAAGCTGCAGTATGTAAAAATCCGTGTAAATGGTTGCCCGTTGCAACTTCATTTACTGGGAATTGATAAGTTTGACCATTCCATGGAAATTTACCATCCTCATAACGATTTGGAGGAAATAATACAGGAATTCCGTGAATCCCCGGACTTGCCTTGAAGGCTTCCATTTCTTCAGCTCCAGGCTCATGCAGGAAGCGATATCCGTTTTCGGTATCACGGAAACAGATCAGGTTGCCGCCAATGCCTGGCAGAATAGCTGCCTCATAACGACCGGCTTTCAACCAGATAGCTGCTTCTCCTTCATATTGTCCTTCATACGCTGTGATTGACATAATATATTGTTCTCCCTTCCAGTGTCTGATAATTGTCTCCACTTGATAGATTACCACATCTAGTCATGAGGTGACATGCTCTTTTTACAATTGCTCCACTTCTACGCTCATTACATGTTCAATTTTCTTCACATCGTAATAGATTTCTGTTGCGTAATCCCGATCCGGTGCTGAGATCACCATATCGATCATTTGTCTGCCATCTTCCAAATCTTTAATTTTCATTCTTCGAATCGCTCGGGATGGACCTCTAGTACTACGCTGCGAGCTGACCTGAGGCCGCTCGATTTTTTGGATCACTTCTGTAAGCACAAAATTAGCTTCCATAATGATCCTCACTGAAACTTCATGTTTATTCAGTACTTCTGGTCCTAGCGAACGGATTAAATGAGGAACTAAATTCACAGCAAACATCAGCAGAATAACCGCATATGCTGCCTCAATATAGAATCCCGCACCCACAGCTATACCAATTCCAGAAGCTGTCCAGATGAGTGCTGCCGAAGTAAGGCCCGAAATGGCATCTCCGCCTCTACGCAGAATAACACCCGCACCCAAAAAACCAATCCCGCTGACAATCTGAGCCGCAAGCCGCATTGGGTCCATGTTGGGATGCTCTGGTCCTGCGAACTTATCAAAGGCATGGATAGACACCACTGTGACAAGACAGCTCGCAATGCTTATGACCATACTGGTCCGTATCCCCAGCGGTTTCTGCTTGATCTGTCGGTCAATCCCGATGAACAGCCCGAACAGCATGGCCACTAGTAACTTCATTAATGATTCCAATTGAAAATCCATATCGCAATCTCCTTTCTCCAGAGATACTCCATTATAACGGAAATTGGAGATAATGATTAGCTTTATTTTACAACAAAAAACGGCATAACCATCCTCAGCGCATATGCTCTTTCGACCCGTGTGGTCCGGCATAGCGACGAGGATGGAATCCGTTATGAGAGGCCAAGATTATGTTGAAAAACTAACCATGCAGAAGCGACTCTGCACCGTCACAATAAATTTCCGTCCCCGTAATATGATCTGAATCTTCAGACGCCAGAAACAGCGCCAGCTTCGCTACTTGATCAGGTCGCCCCGGACCTTCTTCCAACGGTTGATCTCCCTCAGGAAATTCTACTGGGATTTTCACTTCTTTCAGATCCTCTGATGGAAAAGTGTTGTCATCTATATTGGTCTTTATAGCCCCAGGACAGATCGCATTTACGCGGATTTGAAATTGAGCCAGTTCCAGTGCCGCCATTTTCATAAAAGCAACCTGTCCTGCCTTTGTCGTACTGTAAGCAGAAAAACCAACATTAGAAAATACACGATTTCCGTTAATGGAGCTGTTGATCAGGATGCTGCCTCCGCTTTCTTTTAGATGCGGTATCGCATATTTAACAGTCGCGAAGGTTCCACGCAGGTTAATATGAATGGTCTGATCCCAAGCTTCAATATCCATCGTTTCAATAGGCGTCATCGCCCCATTAATCCCTGCGTTGGCAAAAACAACATCAAGACGACCCCATTTCGCGGCCGCCTTATTTATCGCCGCTTCCACTTGTGGTGGTTCAGCAACATCACATTCGATAACTAGGGCTTCTCCGCCCTCTTTCTCCACTTGCTGTCTAACCCTTTCAGCGTTCTCTACAGTTCTGTCCAATAATACAACTTTGGCTCCGTTACGTGCGAACTCAAGCACGGTTGCCCGGCCAATTCCTGAGCCGCCTCCGGTTACAACTGCAACCTTACCTACAAGCTTTTTATCTGCCATATCGTGATATCCTCCTTCTTATCATGCAAGTCTTCCAGTTAAGTTCTTTCCTTAACCTTAACCTTGCATACAGAAGTTGAACCGACAGATATTTACTTTTCCTTTAGGATTATTATTCTCCCTGACGAAGATGAATGATGAGATCGTTTAATCCAACTTCCCGGATCCCTTCCACTATAAGCTCAGCTAGAAGACGAGCCCCTAAAATCTGAAAATGTGTATTATCCTGCACCCCACCTGGATGCGCAATAAATTCTCCTGGATAGCTCCACATGAATAAATCTTTTGAGCCCTCTGAGCCATAAGCTTCAAAGAGCTTGCGGCTCTTCTCGGCTAAATCAATCAGTGGAACCTGCTCGGTATCTGCGAGTTCCCGCATGGCGATTAAATAATCTCCATGCGTGTCTACAATTGCTTCTTCACTATCAAATCTTCGCCGATGTACAGAGCTCACAAGAACCGGATAGGCCCCCGCTTCTCGGGCGACTGTAATCAACCGGAGCAAATGTTCTTTATATGTAGTAAAGGGCTCGGTATGTCTTAAATCATCAGTTTTGGAATCATTATGTCCAAACTGGATGAACAGATAATCTCTGGGTCTGATATCTGCGGCAATGCCCTCCAAATGCCCTTCCTCAATAAAACTCTTGGAACTGCGTCCAGAAAGTGCTCGGTTATCTACAGCTATTCCGGCTTTGAAGCAGCGTGGCAGCAGTTGGCCCCACCCCGCATAGGGGTAACCTTCTTCCCCTTGATCGGTCACCGTGGAATCTCCCGCCAGAAATAAGACTAGCGCTTCATTGTCCATCTGAATGTCCAAGGCGTTAATACGCGGTGCCGCACCCGAGAACGATAGCTTTAGCTGCCCATCCTTAACCCTAATTGCAAAGGATTCGCGCAAATATTGGCCCGCAGGCACATTTAGCGTGTCCAATACGAACTTGCCTTCTCCAGCTTTGATAAATGTGCTGGTATCTGCCAGAGCATCACCCAACAGCAGCGTAACACGGTAGATCCCATTCGAGAGATCCAGAAGAAAAACTGCTTTCTGTGGGATGCAGCAATCGCTTCGCAGTATATCTGTTCCCCCTCTGAAACGACCAAAGACGGAGGAATCAGAAGTGAAACCATACCCTATTTCCTTAGAATAAGATGTGTCCGGCCGAATTTTGGTGTAGCCAGGCTCAGCTTCCTTAATCCCAAAATCAAAACGATAGCTATCCAAATTCAGCCGCACCTTTCTTAATTAGAGATTTAAAACATTTATATTCGTTTGCTGAAATCAACCTTTCAAACCACTGGTGCTGATTCCTTCTACAATCTGCTTTTGGAAGATAAAGAAGATAATCATGACTGGTGCCAAACTTAGAACAGACATGGCGAACATTGGACCCCAGTTGGATACGGACTCACTGTCCAGGAACATTTTCAGCCCCATCGAAACTGTATATTTAGAAGGTGAGTTCAAGTACAATACCGGTCCAAGCAGGTCTTCCCAGCGCCAATAGAAGGAGAAGATCGCCGCAGTAGCCATAGAAGGACGAATGAGTGGAAGTATAATTCTGAAATAAAGTCCAAATTTCCCACAACCATCGATGGTAGCCGCTTCATCAAGTTCAACAGGAATGGTCCGAATAAACTGCAGCATTAGGAAAATGAAAAACGGGACACCGAAGAACTGTGGAACAACGATCGGTTTGATACTGTCGAGCCATTCCAATTTGGCATAGATAATGTATTGAGGGACGAGCACCACATCGGAAGGAAGCATCAGGGTCATCATCATGATTCCGAACCATAAGCCATGGCCTACAAATTTATTGCGGGCAAAACCAAAGGCAACCAGTGAAGATGAAATGACTGCGCCCAGTGTTGCGACAATAACAATTACAAAAGAGTTCTTGATGAAGACACCAAAGGAGTAACCTGCAATACCTTCCCAGCCTTTAGCATAGTTCCCCCATTCCCATGGATCAGGTATAAGGTGCTGCGCTGTAACAAACACAAGCCGGCTCTCTTTAAAAGAACTCATGATCATCCACAGAATCGGATACAGCATAACGATAGCGAGGCCACCTATAAGAATGTGATAAAGCGGCCATTTCAGTTTAATTTTCGCCATGGATTATTTTCCTCCTTCCGACTCGTAGAAGACCCACGATTTGGATGTCTTGAACAAGATTCCGGTCATGATGCCGACAAGCAACAACATTACCCAAGCCATAGCCGAAGCATAACCCATATTATTAAACATAAAGGCCTGACGGAATAAATAGAGAGAATACAACATAGTGCCGTCCATAGGTCCGCCTTCACCTTTAGAGATAATATAAGCTGGAACAAAGGTCATGAATGCGCTGATCGTCTGCATAACTAGATTAAACAGAATCACTGAACTTAAGAGTGGCATAGTAATCTTGAAGAACTTTCTGAAGAATCCGGCTCCATCTACACTAGCTGCCTCATACATTTCACCAGGAATATTTTTAAGACCTGCCAGAAAGATCAACATGGATGAGCCAAACTGCCAAACAGATAGAGTTATCAACATGATAAGCGCAGCGTTCGGATTGCCAAACCAACTTACCGGTCCAATTCCGAAAAAGCCAAGCATGCCGTTAATAATTCCAGTATCACTAAAAATATTACGCCACATGATGGAGACCGCCACACTACCCCCTATAATAGAAGGTAAATAATAAGTTGTCCGATAGGCTCCTACCATACGTGATTTCGTATTTAGAATCATGGCCACAAATAATGCGAAGGTTAGACGTAAAGGCACACCGATAAATACGTAAAGCAGCGTTACCTTTAGTGAATGCAAATATTTCGGGTCATTTGAGAACATTTTGATGTAATTATCAAATCCAATCCACTTAGGTGGAGCGAATAAATTGTATTTGGTAAAAGAAAGATACAGCGAAATGATCATCGGGATCAGTGTGAAGCAAAGGAAGCCAATGACGAACGGACTGATGAAGGCATATCCTGTAAGGTTGCTTCGTAACCGCCGGCCGGTGAGGTTCTTTTTCTTAACAGCCAATGGATTCGAAGGTAGGGGATTCGTTAATGCCAAGGGTCTCCAACTCCTTTTTATGTGAATAATATGGGAAACGGGATGCCGCCTAGCGAAATGGCATGCCGTTTCCCATGTGAGACGCAGTATAGTTATCTGTTACCCTACGATTAACGGCTGGAGAGAATAGAGTTCGCTTCTTTTCGGAACTGTGCTGCTGCTGCTGCTGGATCGATTTTTCCGAAGTTCATTTGTTCAGCAAGGTCTGTAAGCAGGGCTACAACCTCTGGTGATCCAACCGGTGGACTCATAGGTGAAGTAGTAGGCTCCATGTCAGCAACAAACTTAAATACTTGCTTACCGGAATCAGTTAATTGTGTAGCTACAGATTCTTTGATTTTGCTTGAAATCGGTACTCCGCGTTCGCCTTTGATCAGGTTGTTAGCTTCCACATCATTAATCCAGAAATCAACGAACTTCGCTGCTTCTTCCTTCACTTTAGAGTTAGAAGTAATTGACCAATACATACTTGGCTGCATGTAAAGCCCTTTATCCATATCTGGACCAGGCATTTGTGCCAGCTCCATAGGACGATTTACAGCGATTTGCAAAGCAACGTATTGGTTCGACCATTGCCATACACCGATACCTGTCCCTTTAACAATATCCGACTCTTCAATAACCCCTTTATTTTGGCTCAGTTTGTCTTGTGATGGGACCGCTCCATCTTTAATCAGACCAGACAACATTCCGAAAAAGTCAGTGAACAACGCATCGTCCTCATAGCCAAGTGCGGAACCATCATTGTTATAGAGTGCCAGCCCTTTTGTACGCAGATAATAGTTGAAGAACACGTCTGCTGCCATGGAACCGTCCATATACAGTCCAGCCGACTTAGCTTTCGCGGCGATTTCCTTGTATTGATCCCAAGTCCAGTTCTCTGGGATAGAATCAACACCTGCCTTTTTCAGCAATTCTGGATCATATTGAAAACCAAGTACGTTAACCCCTAACGGAATTCCGTATTGCTTCTCACCGATCACTCCAGTACTCAGCACGTTCTCATTCACATCGCCGACTTGAATCTGAGAGTTCAAATAAGGTTTCAAATCTTCGAGCTGTCCGTTAGATCCATATTGATTAATATAGGAAATATCCATTTGAACGATATCAGGAAGTCTATTTGCAGCAGCTTGCGGAGCAAGCTTTTTCCAGTAATCATCAAAGGATGCATATTCAGGCTCAATGGTTACATTCGGATATTTGGCTTCATACATATCAATAACTTGTTGTGTATAAGAATGTCTTGTATCTCCACCCCACCATGCGATACGCAGGGTTACTGGTTCTGCTGAGGTCGTGGCCGCAGGTTTCGTCTCCGAAGGAGTATTTGTAGCGGAATCCGTAGCAGCATTGTTATTGTTGTTACCTCCACCGCAACCAGCTAACATTGACGACAGCAATAATGGTACGGCTAGTAAAGCGAATCTCTTTTTCAATTTCATGTCCCCTTTTCCTATGATAGTGTAAAGGCTCTGATCCCTTTAGGTAGCGCTTTCATTGGTTAAATTTTCTCAAATATTCCGTGATTATTGAATACAAAAAACCGTCTTGTTTGTTCAATAATCAGTTCGCTTGAGGGGGTTTCATGAAATCTGTAGGGGTCTGGCCGGTTACTTTTTTAAAAACCTGACTGAAATATTGTGCATTTCCACCGAAGCCGAACATTTCAGCCAGTTCAAATACTCTTACATCCCCACTTCTCAAAATATGCTCCGATGCTTTAGCAATCCGGTAATTGGTTACATAATTCGAGAATTTCTCCCCGGTAATTTTCTTGAATATTTTGCCGAGATAGTCGGGATTCATATATAACATTTCAGCAGCGACCGAGCTAAGCGACAGCTCTGCATTCTTGTAATCCTCTGCGATAATTTTGAACATTTTGTCTACAATCAGCGATTGCCGGGAACTAAAATGTCGGTCATACATCGCTGTTAAGCGAACCGCTGCCTCTTTGACGTATGCTTTTAAACCTCCCAAGGTTCTAATTTCGGCAAGCTCCGCCAAGCCCGATGTGAAGCTATTTCTTTCATCAGGGACTGCTAAACGAATCATAGCGGAATATAACTGTAAAACATATGAACGCGTCACGTTAATATCTAACCGTTCATCCGCGAGCAAGTTGAATAATCGTTCCAATTCCAGCTCTACCGTATTTTGGTCACCTGACTTGATTAGTAGACAAATATGCTCTTCATCTAGCTCGATATCATTTCTTCCACTTAGCTCATCACTTGGGATATCACTCCCGGTAATCAAACCGCCCGCCTCCAAATAAAAACGATGGTTCAGGCACTGCAAGGTCTGACGATACAATCTCCGGGAATGAATCATAAGGTCAGCATCACTAATCGCGATTGTCACATCCATTTTATAAAACTTGCAGAAGACCTCTCTTACTTCAGCGATACGTTTAAGCAAGGGGCTATTCTGCACCGTATTTCCTTCGTCTTCCAGTAATATTAATAAATGACCGCCTATCGTCGCACTCAGGAGTGTTTCCTGAAGTACGTCCTGGGCAATATTTTGCAGAGCGAACAATTGCTCATATTCGTAAGAACCTTCCAGCCGGAACAGGAGCAAGCGTACCGTTTTGTCATTGAGTTCAATGCCGAATAATTCCTGATAGTACTCTAGATCCTGACTTCCATAAGTTTTGTTAGAGATCCATTCCTTCAAAAATTGTTCTTTCACATGGGGCAATACCTTCTGAAGACGTTGTTTCATGCTATTTACGAATTCGCCCCGGCTCTTCTGTTCATCGAGCTCCGCTACCAGCTCAACCAGTGCATCATGGATCTGATTCTCATTGCACGGCTTTAAAAGATAATGTTTAACCCCGTTCTGCATAGCAATACAAGCATAATCAAAATCCTTATAACCAGTCAGCATAACGAATTTCACGTCTGGAAATCGTTCACTGCATTTTTGCACCAGTCCCAAACCATCTAAACCAGGCATAGAAATATCCGTAATCACTATTTCAGGGTTAAGCTCCTCTATTTTCACCAAAGCCTCAATCCCGTTCCACGCCGTGCCTACAAGCTCTGTTCCCGCTCGTCCCCAGTCCACAACCTGCGATATCCCTTCCAGAATCAAGCGTTCATCATCCACCAGCAGCAGTTTATACATTCTCTAGCACTCCTTTTAAGTAAGGTATACGCACATGTATAGTTGTTCCTTGACCCGGTTCACTTTCTATGGAAGTGCCCCATTCAGGACCGAAGACGATTTGAATCCGTTCCGCGATATTAGCTAAGCCGATGCCTTCTCCACGGGTCTTAACTCTTCCCATCTGCAAATCTTTGATAAATTCAGCGCTCATTCCCGGTCCATTATCACTGACTCTGATATCGAGTCCCTGCTCATCTTCACTAACTGTTATAGAAATGGTACACGGTTCAATATTAGGCTCTAGTGCATAGCGGATAGCATTTTCGATTAAAGGCTGCAAGGTCAGCTTCGGAATCAAAGCGTCATGCAGATGTTCAGGTACATCCATCCGGAAATCAAGCCTCTCATCAAACCGTGTTTTCTGGATAATGACATAATTGCGCACGATAGTGATCTCTTTTTCAAGTGTAATCAGCGGATCCTTTAGACCAATAGAGCTGCGGAACAAGTAACCGAGCGCTTCTACCATTTCTGAGATTTTGGCTTGTTTGTTCATTTTGGCTAACCAGTTGATCGATTCCAGTGTATTGTACAAAAAATGCGGATTAATCTGGGCCTGCAAAGCTTTTAGCTCTGTCTCTCTAATAATCAGCTGCTTCGCATAGTTCTCATCAATAAGCTCTCTGATCCTGCGGATCATCATTTTAAAAGTCCGGTTTAGCTGACTAACCTCGTCCTGCGCAGTCTGTGAAACCACACCTAATGACTGTTCCTCCAGATTGTCCAGATCGCCCTTCTCGATTTGCTTCATTTTTTTGGTCAGCTTAGAGATCGGACGTACAATACTGCGAGCAAGCCTGTAGCCTAAAAGGAGACCAATTAATAAGATTAGTGCGAATATGATGACGACCAGCTTTTTGACAAAAGTAATATGTTTGAACATCTCATTAAATGGAGTGGCATTGATGTAGATCCAATCTATATAAGATGATTTCGTCTTGGTTATAAAATAAGTACCTTCTTGATATTTGGCCGTGCGATATAGCTCCGGACGTTCTGTCTCTTCTTTAAGCTCATCTGGCAAAAGAATCGGTGCTTCAGGATAGATTGCCTGTCCCGTCGTGGCATCAACTGCGATTAATTGATCAGTATCGCTCGTACTATCCGCAATGATTAGGTCGATCCGAATACGGATCACGAGTGTTCCCAGATCATCCAGCGTAAACGTTGACCCTGTATAAGATTTAATCTGCCGAACCGCCAAAAGTGAATTTCTGTTTCCTTGCGGATACCACACTATACTCCCGCTAGCTTCCGCAGCTAACGGCTTTAACTGATCCTGCAGATCCTGTGATACCCCTTCACGATTGCCCGCAGTCATTACTCCGCCACTCGTATCCATCAGCATCATGGAATAAACGTATTTCTCTGCCCCTGCAAAAGCAACCAGCCTGTTTATGATCTTGTTATGTAGAACTTGTCTTTCATAAGGCTGTGGATCATTCTGCAATTGGCGCAGGCATTCTTGAATTTGCTCATCAGACACCACTGTAAAAGAAAGCTGATCCAATTCTCTTAGGGCATTTTCGATGCTAATGGAGGACATCCCCAGTACCTCAGAGGCCTTTTCATAAATTTGCTTGTCATAGATACGATACACATATTGTAAAACGGTCAAAGAGAATAAAAAGGAAAGTAGAAGCAAAAAGGAAATAATCAGTATCATTTTGTTGAAAATGCCCGAACTTCTGTAAGCGCTAACATTTTTCCAAATCATCTGCATTCTCCGCTCCCTAAATATGATAATTTTCATTTATTATCACTATAATTCCATTATAAACCATAATGTTCCATTTGGGTAAATTTACGTGAACTGAAAGATAAGGATAGTATAATGGCTCGGCGAAAAAATTCCTATGTAAAAAAGGGCTCGAAATGAAATCCAGAATCAGACTTCACTTCAAGCCCTTATATTGAGCTACCTTCAACCTACAACTGACTAGCCAAGCATCATTCGGTCATCTGCCAATTTATGTCCGCTGATTGTCTCGAATTCTCCGAGCAGCCGTTCTACAGTAAGATCTTTTTTACGTTCCTCATCGATATCCAAAATAATACGGCCCTTATCCATCATGATCAGACGATTGCCAAGACGAATGGCCTGTTCCATGTTATGAGTAACCATTAGGGTGGTTAACTTCATCTCACGGACAATGGACTCTGTCAGTTTAGTAATCAGCTCCGCACGAGAAGGGTCAAGGGCTGCTGTATGTTCATCTAAAAGTAAAATTTGCGGTTGAGTAAAGGTCGCCATTAGCAGACTTAGCGCTTGTCTCTCTCCCCCTGACAACAACCCTACTTTTGCCCGCAGGCGATCCTCCAGCCCAATCCCCAGACGGCTTAGCTCATTGCGAAACAAAGCTCTTTTAGCTTTATTTACGCCAAAGGTTAACCCTCTGCTTTTGCCTCTTTTATAAGCCATAGCTAAATTTTCTTCAATCGTCATATGTGGAGCCGTACCCGCCATTGGGTCCTGAAAGACACGGCCAATCCAACGACTCCGTTGAAATTCCGCCAAATGGCTGATTGAATTTCCCTCAATGCTGGCTGTACCCAGATCCGGCTTCATGACACCGGAAATAATGTTCATCAACGTAGATTTACCAGCTCCATTACTTCCAATGATGGTGACAAAATCACCGGGAAGAAGCTCCAAGTCAATGCCGAGCAGCGCTATTTTCTCATCGGGTGTTCCGGGATTGAACAGCTTAGATACGTTCTCCAGTTTAAGCATCGATGGTGCCTCCTCTCTTGCTGCTTAGCGCCTGCTCAGCTAATTCAACGGAACGCCTCCGCGCCATATTCTTCTGCTTCAGGAAACGCTGAATCGACGGGAATACAAGAGCGAAAATAACGATAATTGCTGTGATCAGCTTAAGATCCGAAGCTTTCAGCCACGGTACCCGCAAGGCAAGTGCAACTACGATCCGGTAAACTATGGATCCGAGCACAACAGCCAATGTGGCCCGAAATACATTTTTAGCACCGAATATGGCTTCACCGATGATCACCGAAGCTAACCCGATTACAATCATCCCAATACCCATAGAGGAATCCGCAAAAGTAGAATACTGAGTGATTAGCGCCCCCGAGAGCGCCACCATTCCATTGGACAAACTGACGCCAAGAATAGTGGTATTATCCGTGTTCACACCCAGACTACGGATCATTCTTGCATTATCTCCGGTAGCCCGCAGCGCAAGTCCAAGATCTGTACGCAGGAATAAATCCATTACTATTTTCACAAAAATAACTACAAACGGCAGTACGAGCAGAGGATCAATGGAAGTGAACAAGGTAGTGTCGCCCATTAAAGACCAGTTCGGTTTGCCACCAAATATCCGCAGATTAATGGAATAGAGTGCAATCATCATCAAAATCCCGGATAACAGTCCATTAATCTTGCCTTTCGTATGTAATAGGCCCGTACACATTCCTGCCAGCATTCCACCAGCAATAGCGGCCAGGGTAGCAAGCCATGGTGCATAACCGTTAGTAATCATAACAGCGGCAATGGCACCACCAGTGGTAAAGCTCCCATCTACAGTCAAATCAGGGAAATCAAGAATACGAAAGGTAATGTATACACCTAAAGCCATAAATGCGTAAAGCAGTCCCATTTCAACGGCCCCGAGCATCGAATTTAACATAGATGACTTCCTCCTTCGAGCGGAAAGGGGCGTTCTCACGAAATCGCCCCCTATATAATGGCTTATTGAATAATATTGTTAGCTTGATCGGCAACTTCTGCCTTCATTGCATCAGTCACTTCTATGCCTTGCGCTGCTGCAGATTTCAGGTTAAGAATGAGATCGAGTTTTTCTTGCATGGTTACTTTCATATCAGCTGGCTTTTTACCATTTTTCAAAATATCCACGGCCATTTGACCCACTTGATAGCCATGATCGAAATATTTAAAACCAACGGTGGCGAAAGCTCCCTTTTCAACCGTATCACGGTCACTGGAGAAGAAGGGAATTTTCTTGTCATTAGCTGTTTGAATAATGGTATCCACTGCACTTACGACTGTGTTATCCAAAGTAATGTAGAATGCATCTACACGACCCACAAGTGATTCTGCAGCTTGTTTGACTTCAGAGGTATTCGTGATGGCAGCCTTCACTAGCTCGATTCCATGTTTATCCAACTCTTTTTTAGCAATCTCAGCCATAATTACTGCATTTGGTTCACCTTCATTAATAACGATGCCCAGCTTTTTCACGTTAGGAAATTGGGTAGCTATAAATTGCATTAATCTGTTAATCGCTTCGGGATTGGTGTCCGATACCCCTGATACATTGCCACCTGGATGCTCCAGATCCGTGACAATCTTCGCGTCGAGTGGGTCAGTTACTGCTGCGAATAAAATCGGTGTATCCTTACTTGCTTTGCTGAGTGCTTGAACAATTGATTGAGCGGAAGGCGTTGCAATTGCCAATACCAAATCATTAGAGTCAGCGGCAATCTTTTGAGCAATGGACAAGTTATTCGCTTGATCAGCCTGAGCATTCTCAAGGTCAACCTTCAGGTTCTCACCTTCAACGATTCCTGCATCCTTCAAAGCAGCGAGAATTCCTTCACGTGTAGCATCGAGTGAGGGGTGCTCCACATATTGCGAGATCGCAATTTTGTACGTTTTTGAATCTGCTGCTCCTGCATTCGTAGGGGAATTACCGGAATTCGCTGCATTTCCTGCGTTTCCCGCAGTGTTATTGTTACCACAACCAGCTGCTACGAGCATGAAGCATAAGCTTAATCCCGCCAAAATGTTTCTCTTTTTCATCAAAGTACCCCATTTCATTAGTTTATTAACGCATACATCAAGGTGAGCGACTCAGCATTATCACTTTTATCCATAAAAGCATTAAAGCATAAGCTTACACGTACCTCACATTAATGATAGAAATCTATTAAACCTATATTATATGGAGGTTGTTTATCCGTCAATCACTTATCATATTTCCATAGATTTCAAATTCTGAAGAATATATGACATCAAAACAGGTAATGCTTGGTTGTCTCTTACAGCGATTGCCTTCGTTTCTTTTACATAAAAAAAATCGCCCTGCACAAACTGAATTTACAGTTTGAAGATGGAGCGTGTTAAATGGCTAATAATCACAAAAGACTACTAACCACCGCTACTGTATTGCTTGCTGTCGCTTTAACGAGTTCATCCTGCGGTTATTCATCTCAATCGCAAAAACCTAAGGTTAACGCGCTAACTCCTGATGGAACAAATGCCTCCAGTTATTATGAACAATCTGCAATTACCGACGCTCAGGGAAAGTATTGGATTCCACTTAAGCCTGCGGTTACTTCGCTCGGATATCGGATGAAAGATGATGGTTCTAGTGATGGATACACTAAAATCGGTTATAGCGATGTTATGTATATGCTGCGCCCTGGCTCACCACAGGTATTCTCACTTGGGGAAAAAATCACACTGCCACAAGCCCCTAGACGGCAAGAAGGGCAAATCTATATCACCCCTTTAGCCTTGTCCAAATTTCTGCAAACAGAAGTAGGCTGGAATCCCCAGTCGGGTGAGATAAACATTGCTACACCGTCCGAACGTAAGACTATCGAAAAATTATCGACGGTCGAATCCACGAGTGAATCTAAATCTTTACGCATTCAAAGTATTTCTGAAGCGGATAAAAAGGAGTTAGTCGCTTTTGCCAAAAATTTCTTAGGTGTACCCTACGACTTTGGCGCTGGATCTTATGAAGAAACCAAAAAATTTGATTGCTCTTCTTTTACAAGGCATGTTTTCAAAAAATTCGGTGTCAGCTTACCTCGTTTAGCTAAAGATCAAGATAATTTAGGTACTCGTGTAAGTCGAAGCGAACTGGATGTAGGGGATCTTATCTTTTTTACCGTTCCCGGCCGATTTGAAAGTGATGCTATACCTGGTCATGTCGGTATTTACATTGGAGACGGAAAGTTTATCCACACTTGGGGTGAACCCGGAGTTCAGATCAGTGACCTCGACTCAGGTTATTGGAGTAATGTAATCCTCCACATGCAACGTGTTTTATAAGCTTCCCATACTTTAAAAGAAATCATTCAAAAAGCCTGAATCCCTATTGAAGGGATTCAGGCTTTTTGACTACAACTCTTACCAAATTCTTAATCCCAGCTCTTGCCCCTTCCGCTTATCCGGACAAACAGCTTTACAAGTTCTACTATGACAATAATTGCTACGGCTGCTGCACATACTATTCCCCACTGTAATCCACTTAAATGTGAGACACCAAACCAGTCGTTTAAGCCCGGGATGATGATCACAAGCACAAGCATTAGTATAGAGATCAGCGACGCCCATAACATATACCGATTGCTGAACCAACCAATCTGGAATAGCGATTTTTTATTGGATCTCACGTTAAAAGCATGGGCAATTTGCAGTAATCCTAATGTGGCAAAGGCCATTGTAACCGCAATACCTTCATTGTAATGCGTATGCGCCCATTGGTACACGAATAACGTAAGTGCCGCTTCTATAATCCCTTGATATATAATCCCGATCCCTACGCCGCCAGCAAAAATGCTACTGCTTGCTTTACGCGGCTTCTTCGCCATTACATCCTCACCGGCTTTCTCAAGCCCGAGGGCAAGTGCAGGTAAAGTATCCGTAACGAGATTAATCCACAGGATATGGATCGGCTCTAGAATACGCCAACCAATCATAGTGGCAATAAATAATGTCAGCACTTCCCCAAGGTTAGCGGAGAGAAGGAACTGGATTGCTTTGCGGATATTGCTGTAAACTTTCCGTCCTTCTTCAACGGCAACAACTATAGTCGTAAAGTTATCGTCGGCAAGCACCATATCTGATACACCCTTGGCAACATCCGTTCCGGTTATCCCCATGCCCACACCGATGTCGGATGATTTAAGTGCAGGAGCATCATTTACACCATCTCCGGTCATCGCCACAATTTTTCCTTTTTGCCGCCAAGCCTTAACGATACGCACCTTGTGTTCAGGAGAGACGCGTGCATAAACCGAATAATCGGTAACCTTCTCCGCAAATTCCTCTTCGCTGAATTTATCCAGCTCACTGCCCGTTAATACACCTGATTCATCTTCAATAATCCCTAATCTTTTGGCAATAGCCGCTGCTGTATCACGATGATCCCCTGTAATCATTACAGGTCTTATTCCCGCTTTACGGCAGATGGCTACCGCATCCCGTACTTCCTCACGCGGCGGGTCTATCATACCAACCAAACCAATAAATACTAACTCTATCTCCGTGGTATCTGGTGAGAGATCGGTCGGCAGCTGCTCCTCATCTCGGAAAGCAAACGCCAACACTCGAAGTGCGTCATTTGCGAGCATTTTATTACTCTCCATGATATTCCGCTTATGTTCGTCTTGTAGAGGTACAATTTCTCCATCCACATAAATATGGCTGCATTTAGACAAAAGTACATCTGGTGCACCCTTTGTCAGCACACGATATCGACCATCTTCTACCTCATGAATCGTTGTCATCAGCTTGCGATCAGAGTCAAAAGGCAGCTCATTTTTACGTGGATTTTTCTTTTCAAGCTCCCTTTTGTCAGTACCTATACTAAGCGCATAATCGACTAACGCGGTCTCCGTCGGATCGCCGATGATTGCTTTCCCGCTCTTGGTTTGGGGATCCTTGGTTCCAGCTTTTGCTTCAGTTTCACTAGGAGTCTTTCCTTCGTCAATGCTGGAGTCATTACAAAGCGTCATAGCTTGAAGCAATAACTCACCACCAGGAATCCCTTCAAGTCCTGCACTGGAATCAGTGGTCTTTCCGTTGACATGTACTTTTTCGACAGTCATTTTATTTAATGTTAAAGTACCTGTCTTATCAGAGCATATAATCTCTGTACTTCCGAGTGTCTCCACGGCAGGAAGCTTGCGAATGATCGCTTTTCGTCCCGCCATTCGCTGCACACCAAGCGCGAGAATGATCGTAACAATTGCTGGCAGCCCTTCCGGGATAGCCGCTACCGCAAGTGAGATCGAGGTAAGTAGCATATCCATTAGCTCTCTTCCCTCGAAGATCCCAACGGCAAAGATAATCACGCAAACGCCAAGAATAATAAAGGTGAAATATTTTCCTAGTTCATCCAGCTTTTTTTGCAGCGGTGTTACATCATTATCTTCCTCCGAGATATAACCGGCAATTCTACCGACCTCCGTCTGCATTCCTGTTGTTGTAACGACACCAACCGCCCGGCCATAAGTAACACTGCTGCTCATGTAAGCCATATTGGTGCGGTCACCGATTACAATGTCGCTGCCTTCAAGCACACCGGCCCGCTTTTCTGATGGCAATGATTCTCCTGTAAGCGCGGCTTCCTCCGTCTTTAACGATGCGGCTTCCAAAAGTCTTATATCCGCCGGAACTACATTTCCGGCTTCCAGTAATACGATATCCCCGGGAACGAGGTCTTCACTTTTTATCTCAGTAACCTGACCGGAACGTCTTACTCTGGCATGCGGAGAGGACATGCTTTTAAGCGCATCGAGTGCCTGCTCCGCCTTATTTTCCTGAATAACTCCAAGCACCGCGTTCAGAATGACTACAAGCAAAATAATAATCGTATCCGTCCATTCCCCCAAAACTCCTGACAATACAGCTGCTACTAGCAAAATAAAGATCATTACATTTTTAAATTGTTCGATAAACTTTTCTAATAGCGATTTAGTCTTCGCTTCTTGCAGTACATTCTTCCCATATCGCTCCAGAAGTTTAGCCGCTTCATCGGAAGATAAACCCTCTTTCCGAGTTTCCAGCCTATTCAGCACTTCTTCCTCACTCAGTGTATGGAAGGGTACCAGCCCTTGCGATTGTGAATTATTTGAATTCAAGACCATAGCCTCCTTCCAGAATTGAGATCTGGTAAAACCTCTCATATGAGTTTTACCCAAAACAGGCATGGTGATTCTTGAATGGTATGTACTTTTTTAGAAATTTAGATGTTCTTTCTTCAAATCGCGATTGAAGCTTTTAAACCTAGTCCCTTGATACAGGAGTTCGCCTCGGTCACCTTCTACAATCAGGCCAAAATCCTGATCTCTTACCTGCAACTCCAATCGAGAGCCATCGGCAAACTCAAACGTAACGTAATAACTAGTATTTGCTCTCGATTCACCGGATCCCCCCCACACCTCGGTTCGTTTGGTGACCGCTGTGCAGTTTGCTTTTATCAAGGGACTTGCGTTATTGGACATCCAGATTCTCACTGATTTAACAATTATAAAAACGAAAAAGCCAAGAAAAAGCAAAGCAAATAATTTAAAAAACAGTGGCATCTCATGAATGAAACTTCCGAAAAAGCTGCGCTCATCAAAACCGTTAAAATCCTGCCATTCGCTCAAATTTATCCCTCCTGACTGAAACAAGATAATAAAAGTTATCTATGCAGCGAAATACGTCATTTTTCCCGTTCGGTTTCATGTTTTCATCATTTATATATGAATTTTTTTCACAAAACAATTTGGATTCAAAGGAAAAGGTATGGTATGCTTTTTATACTACATACAGTTGGGAGGTGTTAATTTCGGTGCAATATATAGCGCATTTATCACTACATTGGTTTCTTCGTATCGTCCTAATTCTGGGAATGATGTTCTCTTTTCCACCTGCCTGGTCTGGAGGATTATTCACTACGGAGCAAGAATCAACGTCATCCGAAATTGAACGCTACGAGCGAAAGTTTACACCTCCCGTAAGGATTGCACCTCAAATAACCCCTCAGGTAGGAGCCATCAAAATAACTGAACAGTGGGGAGCGAAGTCACTTGCGGTAATTGCAATACTCCCTGTACTTTCTTTACTGTTCCGTCCAGTGATTTATAAATTCCTGCTTCGACTGCGGCTGTACCTGTTAAAATTCACGTCTCATTTTCTAATTTTACTCCACTAACGAAGTTCACCTCTGCCCTAAATGAATGTCGACTGAAGGGAATTTAGAACTTCAATTGATAAAAATCTTAGGTTCATGAATTATAGAGATGCGGATTTCCCGGTGGCTATACATTCTCGCATTGCTCATCATCCACTGGAAGAAAGCAAGTATCTTGGCTGAACCATGTTCTGGATATCCGTTCCGGAGCGCTTTTACATTAGTAATATTCGCAGCAGTATTCTTGATTGCCGGATTCTCCGAGAGCACTCATCTAGCAGACAGAAGTTATTGGCGCACTACTAGTGGACTTGTCCTCGCTGAAACCGAACATGTGAGACGAATTGAAAAGCTCGTGATCCTATTTCGTTATTTCTTAGGTGCCATCTTCTTCTTCAGCTTGAGACTGAGGTACATCCACCCACCTTAGGCGGTGAGGCGCTCTGGTACTCCCTTGCAGCAGTTATCGTTATACTGATTGGCGCAACTTCGTTGCAGGCTTACTGGCCGGACGCTGCGCTGGTCACAGCCTTCATGCTTCATCTATCATTGGATGCCTATAGCCTCACGGGATAAACTTTAAATTGTTTTAGCCAATTTGGGTAAAGAAAGCGGAGTGCTGGCTAGTCTTCACTATTTGCAGCCATTTGCAGCCATTCGCAGACATTCGCAGACATTCGCAGACATTCGCAGACATTCGCAGACATTCGCAGACATTCGCAGACATTCGCGGCCCTTTACAGCTATTTGCAGCTATTTGCGGCCATTTTCAGCCTTTCGCAGAGATTTGCAACCATTTGCAGCCATTCGCAGACATTTACGTGCTGATCCTTGTTGTCCTTGGACATTGTCTGACGAAGGAATCTAAATAGATTTGTAAAATAACGGATAAAGTATTCAACTTTGAGAAACGACATGATGCACGAATATCCAAAGAATCTGCCATAGCCACTGAAAATAAGTAAGGTCGTTTCCCCTGTTGAAGGAGGAAAAACTATGCAGAACAAAATAAATCAACGTCAACAGCTACAAAGAAGCTCTACCTTCCGAGTTCTCACAGTCATTGCCGGCGCATTGCTTGCTGCTGTAGGATTGGAATTATTTTTAATGCCACATGGCCTTGTTGTCGGCGGGATTACAGGTTTATCCGCATTATTCGCTCATACTACTGAAATGCAGCTTGGATTGTTTCTATTTCTATTCAACCTGCCCTTTATATTTATGTCGCGAAAACAAGTAAATCTCCGCTTTGCTCTTTACACTGTTTTGGGATTAACCTGCCTAACCATCGCGTCTCTTGCGCTGCATCGTTTTCCTGCTGTGATTAGCGATCCTTTACCTGCGGCAATGGCAGGAGGCATCTGTCTTGGAGTAGGTATTGGAATATCTGTGAGATTCGGCGGTGTAAATAAACAAGCCAGTGACCAGGGGTATTCTCTGCTGAGCGGCGGACCTCCAAAGTCAACGGAAGTCGTTATTATGATCCTGAACTGTGCAATTCTGCTTTTTGCAGGTACATTGTTCGGTTGGGAGCAAGCAATGTATTCTATCATTGCCTACCTGCTGGCTTTCGAAGGTGTTCGTATCTCACTACGGGGATTATCCCACTCCCGCACTGCTTGGATTACCAGCAGCCGATGTTTGGACATTCAGCAAGCAATCGCAAGCTCCCTAAACCGAGAAGCTGCGATTGCTGAAGGTTCAGGGCAAGATGGAGAGGTTAGCACGTTGTTTTGTCTGACGAACAGAATGGAAGAAGAGCATCTTCGGGCACTCGTTCTACAGTGTGATTCAGAGAGCCAAATTGTGTTTAGATCAGCCACTAAAGATCATAGACAAACACGCTTACACGAATAAAAAGAAGGGAGCGCCCTTAAGCCATCAAAATGGCTGGAGCGCTCCCTTCTTTTTGAATTTAGCCTTTGATCGCAACCAATTTTTCGGAGCGAGACCTAATTTCTTGAGCGAAGACTCCTTTTTTTTTGTTTGAGACCCAAAACTTCTTGATCGAAGCCTCAAACTCCTTGTGTGAGGCCTCAACTTCGCTTAATCTAACATGCTTGCGCGATTGAGGCAGCTATCGGACACAGGAGACCTTATACGCGAAATAATCCTGAATTTTGGATGCTATCGGACCCCATAGCCCCTATTGGCACCAAAAACGCCAACTATGAGTCTAATTCATATGAATAACTGCACTGGGGTCCGAAACCTTGCTCCAATGGCGATATATTTGCGAATAACGTCATTGGAGTCCGAAAGCCACAGCGGATGATCATGATTCGGCGGGAACGGACGATAGATGAACATGATTCGGTGGTACCCGACAGCAGATGAACTTGATTCGGTAGCATCAGACGATGGATAAACATAATTCAGCGGTACCCCACGGCAGATGAATGGAATTCGGTGGCATCGGACACAGGAGACCTTATACGCGAAATTACCCTGAATTTTGGATGCTATCGGACCCCATAGCTCCTATTGGCACAAAAAACGCCAACTATGAGCTTATTTCTTATGAATAACTGCACTGGGGTCCGAAACCTTGCTCCAAAGGCGATATATTTGCAAATAACGTCATTGGAGTCCGAATGCCACAGCGGATGATCATGATTCGGTGGCATCGGACGACGAATGACCACGATTCGGTGGCATCGGTTTGTCCAGAATAGAAACGTATTGCAGCTTGCCGTAACTACGGCCAAAAACGCAAAGCAGCGATCCTCCAGTAATAGGAGGATCGCTGCTTGCAGACTGTCACATACGATGAAAAAAACATCTATGGACAACCCCTACTTTTCATTTAATACGCTACTTAACGGAACATTCCCCACAAGCGGATCAAATGAAAGGTGTTGTTCGGATCGATTTTCTGCGCGATGATAAACTTCACAATTTGTTCTTCGTGTGTCGAGGTCAATTTCTCGTTCAATACACCTGACGCTTTTCGTACCAATCTGCGAACAACCGCAGGATCCTGCAGCTCCTGTTTCGAGATGCCCTCAATCATACTTTTGATACGATCCTTCACAGTCGAGTTTTTCATCTTCAGCTTGATGCGATCCACCAACTGAGGGCTAATTCCGAATTGTTGATAACCCAAGTGTAGCACCTCCCGTCATATCCAATCTTTCACAGTATATGAGCCTTCGGTGCTACATGTGCCTAGTTAGTCAATTAATTCTCCTTGGAAGATTTGTTCACTCTGTAAATAATGCCGAAGAGATGCATATTCAGGTGATGTCCAAAAGGCTTCATCCTTAAGCAGCTCAGCAACATCATCCCGCGCCTGCTCGAGAATTTCAAAGTCAGCCGTCATATCTGCCAGCCGAAACTCCGGTAATCCACTCTGCTTTGTCCCAAAAAAGTCCCCCGGACCACGCAGCTCCAAATCCCTTCGGGAAATCTCAAATCCGTCATCCGTATCGGTCATGGCAGTCATTCGCTCACGTCCGATTTCAGATTTTGGATCAGCTACCAACACACAAAAAGAGGCATGCTGCCCTCTTCCTACCCGTCCACGCAGCTGGTGCAGCTGTGACAGGCCAAAACGATCCGCATCCATAATGATCATCAATGTAGCATTAGGAACGTCTACACCCACCTCCACCACCGTAGTGGACACAAGCAGCTGCAGCTCATTGTTATAAAACGCCCGCATCACTTCATCTTTTTCAGCGGGAGTCATTTTACCATGTAAAAGCCCAACTTTATAGCTAGGGAAAGCTTGGCTCATCTGAATATGCAAATCAATAGCATTCTGCACATCCAGCTTCTCTGACTCTTCAATAAGCGGACAGATCAGATAAGCTTGACGACCGAGATCAATTTCACGCTTAATCAGATTCAGCACACGATCCATGAGATCATGCTTTACCCAGTAGCTAGTTATTGGCACCCGGCCTTTCGGCCTTTCAGATAAAGTGGATACATCCATATCGCCAAAAACAGAGATGGCTAGCGTACGAGGAATAGGCGTCGCCGTCATCGTCAGTACATCCGGATTATATCCTTTACGCCGCAATACACCACGCTGATTCACACCAAAACGATGCTGCTCGTCAGTTACTACAAGTCCCAGATCACGGAAAAATACATCCTCCTGAATCAAAGCATGTGTTCCTACCACGATATCAAGCATCCCCATTTGCAACGAGGCCAATAATTCTTTACGTTTTCGGCCAGTCACACTGCCCGTAAGGAGTCCTACAGTAATCCCGAACGGCTCAAACATTCTGGTAAGTGAACGCATATGCTGCTCTGCTAAAATCTCTGTAGGCACCATAAGCGCACCTTGAAAACCAGATCTTACCGTAGCAAAAAGCGCCACTGCCGCAAGCACTGTTTTACCCGAGCCAACATCTCCTTGCAGCAGACGATTCATGCAATATGGTGAACGCAGATCATGTAAAATCTCCAGCTCTACACGTTTCTGCGCATCTGTAAGCTCAAAGGGCAGACTGCGTACGAACTGGCGTACCGTCGCGTTATCCACTGTGTGGACTACCCCATCCATCCGCCCGCGGTTCAGAACTCTGAAGGCTTGCATCTTCAACTGGAACAGGAATAGTTCCTCATATACCATCCTACGGCGCCCCTGCTGCCCTTCACGAGTGTCCTCAGGCCTATGAATAGTGGCAATGGCCCGTTTACGCGGCATGAAGTCATATTCCCTCATAATAGAATGCGGTAAAATCTCTGGAATCAGATCCCCATACTGCTGAAGTCCCTGATTAATAACCTTCCTGATCCAGGATTGCGTGATCTTACCACCTACTGAATAGACTGGCTGCAGTGTTCCCGTCTTTCCTTCACCACGATCCGGAAATTCATAATCAGTCACTGTAATCTGATTGCGCTTCTGATCCCATTTTCCGGTCAGCACAATTTCCCGTCCCACAGTGAGTTGCTCTCTTACGTAATGGCGGTTAAACCAGGTTGCTGTGAACATCCATGGCTCTGCAACCATCTTACAGCTGAGACGTGACTTGCCGCCAAAGCGCTGCAGCACAGGGATACCGATTACTTTTGCCTCTACGGTCACTTTATCCCCGTGTTTAGTCTCGCTAAGCGTTCGGGGCCGATAATCCTCGTAGCGGAACGGGTAATACTCTAACAAATCCTTTACTGTAAAGACGCCAAAGGCGTGAAGCTCGCTTTGCTTTTGAGCACTCACGCCAGTTATGTTTTTTACTTCAATTTGATTTAATGCCAGTGTCATATTTATCCCTCATTTTGCAGGCCAAATGAACACAGCTAATGTACCGTTACCGACATGGCTGCCCACGACAGGGCCGACGTTCGTCAGCACTTTTTCTTCCAAGGTGAAGTGTCCTGCAAGCTCATTCAGGAACTCTTCGCCGGAAGCCGGTTCAGCCGTATGACCCACGGCCACATTGATTTTGTTTACACCCTGCAGATCCCGCTTGAACAGTTCAATCATACGGGCGACAGCCTTCTTACGGCCTCTAACTTTCTCCACCGCATAAATAATACCTTCTGCATCAATGGACAGGATCGGCTTAATATTCAGAAGTGTCCCCAGAATAGCGGAGGCTTTCCCAATTCTCCCGCCTTTTTGTAAATATTCAAGTGTATCTACTAAGAAGTAAAGCTTACGCGATTGACGTAGGCTTTCTACAGCCTCAAGTATCTCTTCAGGTCCTTTGCCCTCAGCAGACATTCTGGCAGCTTCCACTACCATAAATCCAAAACCATAAGAAGCGGAGAGAGAATCCACAACAGTGATTCCTTCTCCCTCTTCCTCCAGCATCGATTTAGCCAGCAATGCAGATTGATAAGTCCCGCTCAGTCCAGAAGAAATATGAAAGGAAAGGATAGAACAGCCCGGGTTACGCTCCAGAATACTGCGGTACACATTCATATATTCAACCGGTGAGGGTTGAGAAGTAGTCGGCAGCTGTGAGGTACGGGGAAGACGCTCATAGAACTGCTCCGGAGTCATATCCAGATTGTCCCTAAAAGCCTCTTCGCCGAACATTAAGGTCAACGGTACTACCTCAATTCCGTACGTTTCCGCCATTGCTGGCGGGATATCTGAAGTGCTGTCGGTGACGATAATGGTACGATTCATGGATTTTCTCCCCCAAGCTATAATTTTGCCAACTACGCAATAACAAATTTCTACTCTATTGTTATAGAACCATTAATTCCTATCTATGGCTCTACAGAGAACAGATAATAATACAGGGGTTGGCCACCCTCATGAATCTCAACTTCCACATTCGGATAAGTCTCTTCCAGCCACTCACTCAAAGAATCAGTAGCCTCGGATTCTGTTTCTGCACCAATAAGGATCGTGACGATTTCGTCGCCATTCTCCAGCATGTTGGATAACAGCGCCTGACTTGCAGCCAAAAGATCATCCGCCGCAGCAACAATTTTAGAATTAGAAATCCCAATAAATTGGCCCGATTTAATCTCCAGCCCATCAAAGCTTGTATCACGCACAGCGTTCGTTACTTGTCCGGACTTCACATGAGAGATTGCTTCCAGCATATTCTCAGAATTAGTCTCCACAGCATCTTCCTCTTGGAACGCAAAAGCTGCTGCTATTCCCTGTGGAATACTTTTACTTGGAATCACCGTAATCTCACGTTCGCCTTCTAGAAGATCTTTAGCTTGTTGAGCGGCAAGAACAATGTTCGAGTTATTCGGCAAAATATAAACATGCTTCGCAGATATAGAAGAAATCGCGTTCACGAAATCCTCCGTGCTAGGATTCATTGTTTGACCACCAGCAAGGACTACATCCACTCCAAGGCTTTTGAAAATATCAGCAATACCTGCGCCAGAAGATACCGCGATGAAGCCGTAAGGTGCCAAATCATCAGCTGGTGGTTCAGCAGGAGACATTTGCACTGCGCTCTTCTCATTCGGCATATCAGCGAACACATCAGGCATTGGTGCAATATCCATGCCCGCAGTCAACAGGTCACGATGCTGCTCTCGCATATTAAGAATATGAATCTGCGTGATCTCCCCATAAAGAAGAGCCAAGTTCATCACTTCACCCGGAGCCTTAGAGTGCACATGCACTTTAATCGTCTCATCATCCGAAATTACAATAATGGAATCGCCATTAACTGACAACGCTTTCCTAAAAGCTTCCTCATCAAAATTAGTTCTCACGTTAACGCCTAACTGGCGATTAATGAAAAACTCCATATCATATAGAAATTCTATATCTTCAGTAGATAGCTGTGACTGTGCAGAAGACTGTACAGAAAACAGTTCATTTTCAGGTTTCGTTAACACGGGTTTAGGCGCTGGTGCAACTGGTGTGTGGGTTTGTCCTTGCACAGATTCAGACAGACCGGTACTTCCGTTCGTCAGATGCTGGTGAAACCCTTCATAAATGTAGACCAAACCTTGACCGCCAGAATCTACAACACCGACTTGCTTCAATACAGGTAATTGCTCAGGTGTATAAGCTAAGGCTTCTTTTGCTTTGGCTAATACCTCTGTCATCAGCTCCACAACGTCAGTAGTACGGCGGGCATAATAAACAGCATGTCTTGCAGCCTCTTTAGCTACAGTAAGAATAGTTCCCTCTACAGGCTTTACAACTGCTTTATACGCAGCGTCCACTCCGGTTTGCAGCGCAGCAGCGAACTGCTGTGTATTAAGCTCATCATGTTGAGCCGCATACCTGCTAAACCCTCTGAATAACTGGGACAAAATAACGCCGGAATTCCCGCGAGCTCCCATTAATAAGCCCTTGGAGAGTACACCTGCACATTGGCCCACAGAAGTGGTGTTATTTTTCTTTAATTCATTCGCACCTGCGGTCATCGTCAAATTCATGTTTGTACCGGTATCTCCGTCTGGGACCGGAAAAACATTTAGGGAATTGACGTGTTCTGCATGCTGTTGCAGCTTATCCGCTCCAGCCAATACCATAGCGGTAAAATCTGTTCCGTTTATAGAACGCTTACTCAATTGAGAATTCCCCTTCCTAACTTCATGCCTAATCATTCTATGATTAACAGGACATAATGCACTAATTTACATTGTACTATAAGTATTAAAAGAAATAAATGTTTTTGAATCGGTTGACGTAGCAAAATTTGCTGTGATATTATAGATAAGTATTGTTTATGCAGGTGTTAGGAATAAGGAGGTGTAATCTATGTCCCGCAAATGTGCAGTAACAGGCAAGAAACCGAGCAGCGGCAACCACGTGTCTCACGCTAATAACCGCAACCGTCGTTCTTGGGGAGTTAACGTTCAGAAGGTCCGTATCCTCGTGAACGGTAAACCAAAACGCGTGTACGTCAGCACCCGTGCTTTGAAAGCCGGTAAAGTTGAACGCGTTTAGTCTTTAGCAATTTTTAAGACCGAACGATAACTTATATGAAGCAAAAAGCACCCTTTACATTTGTAAGGTGCTTTTTTTCATGTTTTCTTTTCTGTTAGAGGCTTAACTCTTCTGAAATGTGTTCAATATTGCTTTAACAAAACCTCCCAAAAACCTTGGCAGCTTAAACGTGTAAAATTTCATGATTTACCCTCCCATCAATTCATGCCGTACGCAGGAGACTTTCCTCTTGTCAATAACGGAAACGAACTGCAGTCCTCCCTGCCAAAACAAAAAAAGGCTACATGAGATTTCTGCTCATGTAACCATATTTATGCACCGAGGACTTGGCCTATACCTCTAGTCTCAATCGCCTATTTTTTAACGCAGTGCTGATTCGGCTGCTTCTCGAATTCCTCGGATCGCCGCAGCACGATCACTCCGGCCAAAAACTGCATTCCCCGCTACCAAAACATCGGCTCCAGCTGCCACAACCAATGGTGCTGTATCTTCCGATACTCCACCATCTACTTCGATCAATAAATCTGGATTCACTTCATTCGCCCATTCTCGAATTTGAGTGATTTTGCGCAAAGTGTTAGGAATGAATGCTTGACCACCAAAGCCTGGATTAACGGTCATCACCAGAATCATATCCACATCCTCCAGCACCTCACGCACCGCTAATGCCGGAGTACCCGGATTAATTGCTACACTTGCCTTCAGCCCCAGTTCCTTGATCTGATGAACCACACGATGCAAATGAACGCATGCCTCAGCGTGAACGGTGATCACACTTGCACCAGCTGCAGCAAAATCAGGAATATAACGTTCTGGTGACTCAATCATCAAGTGAACATCAAGTGGCAGCTTGGTATGTAACGATACAGCTTTTACAATAGGTGGACCCAACGTGATATTCGGCACAAAATGACCGTCCATTACATCCACATGTATCCAATCTCCACCACTGGCTTCCGCCTCTGCAACTTCTGGACCTAAACGCGCGAAATCCGCCGACAATAAAGATGGTGCTATTCGTATCATGATGTTAGTACCTCCGCTTTTTATCTTTCATTTCATTAAAAAACAGTTTGTAATGATCATAGCGACTATCCGCAATTTTCCCTGCTTTCCAAGCCTCTATTACACGGCAGCCTGGTTCATGCTGATGACTGCAGCCCCGGAACTTACAATCGGATGCGTATTGAGCAAATTCACGAAAACAAGTGGACAGCTCTTCTACACCAAGCTCCAAGAAATCAAGCTGACTAAAACCTGGGGTATCTGCAACAAAACCTCCACCACCAATATCCATCAGCTCCACATGACGGGTCGTATGACGACCACGTCCCAATCGTAAACTGATCTCTCCAGTCTCCAGTTTAAGCCCTGGAACAATACGATTCAATAAGGTGGACTTACCAACCCCGGATTGACCCGCAAATACGCTGATGCCTCCAGTAAGCCTTTGTCTTAGCTCATCGCTTCCGGCACCAGTAAGTGAACTTGTGACCATCACTTCATATCCGATATCCTCATAAAGTTCTTTAACATAACGGGTAGCTTCACCATCATCATCCGCCAAATCCTGTTTAGTCAGAACAATTAGGGGTTCCAGACCCGAATGCTCAATATGAACTAGAAACTTGTCCAACAGATTCAGGTTCATATCGGGCTCCCGAACGGAGAATAAAAGCACTGCGAGCTTAACATTCGCTACAGGTGGACGAATCAGTTCAGATTCTCTAGGTAGAAGTTCATCCACCATTCCTTCTCCATGCTCAGTAAGGATATAAATAACCCGATCTCCAACTAGCGGAGCGATCCCTTTTTTCTTGAGAATTCCTCGGCCTCTGCATTGAACAGAATGCTCTTCAGTCGCAATTAATCCTTCGCGGAGCGGTTTCACATAATAATAACCGCTTAACGCCTTAACTATTATTCCTTCAGGCATACATAGTGAGCCTTCCTCTCCTGATTTTGCGAAAATGACCCAAGTCTGATATCCCCGGGTCATTTCGCTACGCCAACCGTTCAGGTTAAACCCTGTTTAGTTGTTGTTTTTATCTTTAGATTTATCCTTGCCTTTATTGTTGTGCTTATTATTGCCATTATTAGTCGATTCACTATTTATAGAACTATTGTTTACGAACCCTGTCTGATTCACCGCCCCGTTATTCCCTCCGTCATTCTCTGAACCTGAACCCGGCAAGATCTCCGGTTCAATCGTAGGTTCAATTGTAGGCGTAGGTTCAGCAGAAGGTGTTGGAGTTGGCTGTGGTGTTGCTATAACTGGTGGCTCAGGCTCCTGAACGGTTCCGTTCTTCGCATCGATATAAGGAATGACATAAGTGTCCAAAAGTACACCGTCACGGGTAACAATAACTGAACCATCTTTATTAGGAGCCAATACTAGATTCACAGATAACACTTGGCTTTTTCCAATGGTACGTGTTCCCCAATCCTGTTTCTCTCCATTATTGCGCGCATCCACGAATTCGATACGAATCTTGCTCTTTTTCCCATCCTGAGCAGGAGCGACTGGCACATTAAAGGTATAATTCAGGGCTTCAGGTGGATAACCTGTACTTAAGTAAATCGTAATCGCTGTTCCAGGTGGAACAGAAGTACCTGTCCCTTTATCAAATGCCCAAGTCTTTGTTACTTTACCTTCTTCAATGCTGAAGCTGGATTCTTTCTTCACTTCTCCAAGAACAAGCTTGGCACCTTCAAGCAGCGCCTTTGCCTCACTCTCCGTCTTACCGATGAGATCTGGCAACAGTACACTTTCTTCTCCTTTACTTACGTAAAGGGTGATTTGAACCGTCTCAGGATCGAATTCAGCATTTAATGCAGGGTCAGATTTTACAATGAGACCTTCATCTGTATTTTCGTCATAGAGAGGTTTATTATCAATCCTGTCCTGGGCTACACCCAGCGCCATCAATGCTTTAACCGCATCATCAAAGCTCTTGTTAACTACGTCTGGCATCTTGGGTAATGGCTTAGCCGTATTCACAGTGAGTATAAGGGACGCTCCTTTTTTCACTTTGGCATCCTTTTCCCTACTCTGCTTAATGACCACATTCTCTTCAAAATTCGGACTGTAGTCATACAGAATAGGATCAGCAACCTCAAGCCCCAAATCCTCAAGCTCAGTTTGTGCTTGTTCTATCTGTTTACCTACTACATAAGGAACGGAAACCTCAGGAACAACTAGCTGTGATTTAACGTACCATACGAGACTGGCCATAGCCAACAGCAACAGTAAGGTAAGCCCAATCCATAATGTGGGTTTTGCCCATTGTTTTTTACCTTTACTTGAAGGCACCGGTTCATCATCTTCATCACGAACCATCCGTTCCTCACGATGATTACGATTACCATTGCTTCTTTGAATCGGTTTTATCGCCGGGATAACCCGCGTACGATCCTCGTCTTCTTCATCGTTGAACAGAATCTTCGCCTCACTGCGGCGCTCCGGCAATAAGCATGTTTCCAAATCCTGTAACATTTCTTTGGCAGAGTCGTACCGCTCCTCCGGGTTTTTACGCATTGATCTCAGAATTACATTCTCAACGCTTTGCGGAATGAGTGGATTCAGAAGTTTTGGCTCTTCAAACTCTTCTTGCAGATGTTTTAAAGCTACACTAATCGGACTCTCTCCCAAAAAGGGCAGGCTTCCAGTAAGCATTTGATAAAGTACAATACCTAAAGAATACAAGTCAGACTTTTCTCCTGTAGAGACACCTTTGGCATGCTCTGGCGAGAAATAATGTACTGAACCAACCACAGAACCGGTCTGTGTAATGGTTGTTGACGTAACTGCGCGGGCAATCCCAAAATCGGTTACTTTCACCCGTCCATTGCGTCCGATCAGGATATTATGTGGTTTTATATCACGATGAATAATTTGATTCTGATGCGCATGATCTAGGGCATCACAGATTTGTGAAGCGATCCGTACGGATTCATCAACCTGCAATGGCGCTCGTTCTTTTATAATTTCATTAAGATTCTGACCCTCAATATACTCCATGACAATGTAATGAATTTCGTCTTCTTGTCCTACATCGTATATGCTGACGACATTCGGATGAGACAAAGATGCGGCAGACTGCGCCTCACGCCTAAAACGGCGAATAAATTCCTCGTCATGTACAAACTGATTGCGCAATACTTTGATGGCGACATTTCGGTTTAAAAGAATGTCATGTGCTCTATAGACGAGCGCCATTCCACCTCCCCCGATCCGTTCGATGACTTGGTAACGGCCGCCCAATTCGTGACCGATCATCAATCCCACTCCTTTGTTTCGGGCACAGCGGCCTCTCCATGATGTTCTAACAAAGCGACGCTAATATTATCGCCACCGCCGGCGAGCAGTGCCAGCTGAAGTAAACGGTCCGCTCTTTCCTCTAACGATATCTCATGTATACCTGCTACTTTGCCTAAATGCTCATTTGTGACAAAGTTGCTTAAACCATCGCTGCATAGAAGCAAAATTTCCCCTGGTAACAGAGCTATAGGCGCCATATCAACCTCAACCTCAGCATCTGTTCCAAGCGCCCTCGTCAGCACATTACGACGCGGATGATTATCCAATTCCTCCACACTGATCTGACCGTTCTTGAACAGCTCATTGACTAGCGTATGATCCTCGGTTAGTTGAACTGCCGCACTGTCTTTTATTAAATAGGCTCTGCTGTCTCCGATATGGCCAATATATCCGTTTGATCCATTCAAAAGAACAGCAACGACAGTAGTACCCATATTATGATACTTATCGTCACCGGAAGCCTCCCTGAACACAGTGCTGTTAGCTTCCAAAATAGCAGCTGACAACGCATCACGCAGAGCTTCGTCTTGAAGTTCAGGCTCTAACCCGTCCAGGTTATTCCTCATTGTCTCCAAAGCGAGCCTGCTTGCGGTTTCACCAGCCTGATGTCCACCCATCCCATCGGCAATAATACCGAGTGTATAACCGTGGCGCGTCGCGCCGATCCAGACCGAATCCTCATTGACAGAGCGTACTCGGCCAATATCGCTGGCATGAACTGTTCTGATCAAATATCCTCACCCCAACTCCATATGTTTGGCACGCAGCTGTCCGCATGCGGCCGCGATATCATGGCCTTGCTCACGGCGAATAGTAACATTCACCCCGTTATCAGCCAAAATACGTTGAAACTCAAAGATATCATTGCGTGAAGTACGTACATATTTTCGCTCAGGCACATGGTTTACCGGAATCAAATTGACGTGGCACAGCATGCTCTTAAGCACCCCGGCCAATTCCTCAGCATGCTCCGGTTGGTCATTTACCCCGCCGATCAAGGCATATTCAAAGCTGACACGTCGTCCCGTCTTAGCTTGATAATAACGCAATGATTCAATTACATCATCAAACGGAAAACGGCGGTTAACAGGCATTAGCTTTGAACGCAAGGCGTCGTTAGGCGCATGAATCGAAATCGCCAAATTAATCTGGGTATCTTCTTCTGCAAATTTATAAATGCTCGGTACAATACCGCTGGTGGAAACAGTAATATGCCGTTGTCCGATATTTAGGCCCTTCTCATGAATCATAAGACGCAGGAATCTCATTGTTGCATCATAGTTCTCAAACGGCTCACCAGTACCCATGATAACAATGCTGCTGACACGTTCGCCGCGCGCATCAAGGATTTGTTGGGAACGGACAACCTGAGCTACAATTTCTCCCGCTGTCAAATCCCGTTTTAATCCACCGAGTGTGGAAGCACAGAAAGTACAGCCGATTCGGCATCCTACTTGGGTTGTTACACAAACGCTATTGCCATAATTATGTTTCATGATAACTGTTTCGATAGCATGATCGTCATGCAATCCAAACAGGAATTTTACAGTTCCATCTTTAGATTCCATTTTAGTAATTTCTGTTAGCGCTGCAATAGAGAATTGTTCATTCAGCTTCTGGCGAAGCCCTTTGGACAAATTGCTCATTGCTTCGAAGTCATTCACACGTTTTACATACAGCCAATCAAAAATTTGTCCACCACGAAAAGCAGGCTCACCATTGTCTTTCGCCCACTGTTGTAACTCTTCTAAGGAAAAATCATATATTAAAGGTTTCATTATTATCTACACCTGTTCTTTCATAAGGATATGCGTATTATTTCTCATTCTTCCTATTTTAACACAAATTTCAGAGACGGTAAAAGAATACGCCCGCCGTACGGTAGCCCGGCGGGCGGAGGATACTACAATTGTCAGAAAATTTGCTATGTTACAAGACTCTCTGCAGCTTGGAAATATAGAACCCGTCGCTCCCATAATGATGAGGCAGCAGCTGAATTCCCTCACCCTCAGCCAGCGCAGTACCCTCCAGCCTGTCCCATAATGTGGAGGCAAAAGTTACAGCGGTGAAGTCAGGATTCTGCTTCAAAAAGTCAGCTACTACTTCACTATTTTCCGCTTGTTCAGTAGTACAGGTACTATATACCAGAATGCCACCCGGTTTCAACAGTTTAGAGACCGACTGCAGCAATTCCCGTTGCAATGACGCTACGCTAGCCACATCTTCCGGCTGCTTACGCCATTTGAGGTCTGGCTTACGGCGAATTACGCCGAGTCCAGAGCAAGGTGCGTCGAGAAGAATTCTATCAAAGGATTGATGCTCTAAAGTGTGCTCCAGCTCCAGCGCATCTGCACTGCCTGTAGATACGCAATCAAGACCTAAACGTTCTGCTTGATCTGAGATCAATTTCGCTTTATGCAAATGCAGATCATTAGCGTAAATTGATCCTTCATCTTTCATGAGCTCGCCCATATGTGCTGTTTTGCCCCCAGGAGCAGCGCAGCAGTCAAGTACCCTCATCCCAGGCTCCGGAGCTACCGCTTCAGCTACAAGCATAGAACTCTCATCCTGAACGGAGAGATATCCATCACGATACCAGGAGGTGAGCGCCAGGTTTCCGCCGCCTTTCACAACAATGCCATAGGGACTAACCTCAGATGCTGAAGCTTGCAGACCTTGTTCAATCATCTGGTTCAGCAGAGCTTCACGACTGATCATCGTTGTATTCGCACGTACACTGACCGCAGGCGGCTCATTATTAGATGCACAAATCGCTTCCGCCGTGTCGACACCGTACTCGGTAATCCAACGTTCCACTAACCACAACGGATGTGAGTATAATATCGATATCCGCTGCGCTTGACTCAGCCCCTCAGGCAGAACCGGTAGATCACCAGCGCGCAACACACTGCGCAGCACACCGTTAACCATCCCTGAGATTCCCTGGTGGCCTTTTTTCTTCGCTATATTAACAGCCTCATTAACAGCTGCATGGGACGGTATACGATCCAGATACATAATTTGATATAAACTTAACCGCAGTAAATTACGGACCCATGGCTGTAGTTTAGCTATCCCTTTACTAACAAATCCTTCAAGCACATAATCCAAGGTGTTCATCCGCGAAATAGAGCCATAAACCAGTTCTGTGACCAGTCCGGCATCTTCTTTGCTAAGTGTCGCCTTCTGTAGACTGCTGTTGAGCAGCAAATTGCTATATGCACCTTGCTGCTCAACTTTAACCATTATATCAAGCGCGATTTCCCGGGCAGAAGCAGGGGCAACCTTACCCTTATTGCCAGCTCTGCCGTTGTTGCCAACTGCTTTGGAATTGTTCCCCTGTCTCTTACCACCGTTAGGATTTACAGCTGATCGGCCAACACCATTTCCACCGCCGCTCAACCTAACACCGTCCCTGGCTTCATAACAGCACCACGGCTAAAATCGGCCGCACTCATTGCTTTTTTGCCAGCAGGTTGAACCGTTGTCAGCAGCAGACTTCCGTCACCTGTTTTCACTTCGACACCTTGCTCGGTTACAGAAAGCACCGTTCCTGGAGCACTATCGCTTGCTTTCTGCTCTTCAGGCAGTTTAGAAGCCCAAGCTTTAAAGGTCTCACCATTCCAGAGCGTAAATGCGCCGGAAAAAGGAACTAATCCACGAATTCGATTATAGTTATCACGCGAGCTCGCGTTCCAATCCAAACGTTCATCCTCGCGATTAAGGTTAGGAGCATAAGTTGCCTCACTATCGTCTTGCTGAACAGCTTGAACTTTTCCACTCACTAAACGTGGCATTTCAGACTTTAACAGATCTCGTCCCGCTAGGCTTAGCTTCTCAAAAAGAGTTCCAGAGGTATCTTCAGCCTCAATAGCCACTTCGACACGAGAGATCATGTCACCGGTATCCAGCCCTTCCGCCATATACATCAAAGTAACGCCGGTCACTTTCTCACCATTGATGATACTACGCTGAATCGGAGCACCTCCCCGATATTTAGGAAGCAACGAACCGTGTACATTCACACAACCATTCCGCGGTAAGTCCAACACAGCTTTAGGCAAAATTTGACCATAAGCAGCCGTGACGATCAAATCCGGCTCATATGCAGCCAGCTCAGCGACTGCCTCAGGACGACGCATGCGTTCAGGCTGAAGCACAGGTAATCCGAGAGCTAATGCGGCTTCCTTAACTGGTGAAGGAGCCAAGATCTTTTTTCTCCCCTGCGGACGATCCGGTTGGGTGATGACAGCTACAACTTCATAGCCTTCATCTACCAGCATTTGCAAGCTTGGCACCGCAAAGGCTGGAGTTCCCATGAAAACAATCTTCATATTCCTCACTCCTCAGTCTCGTTAGCAGTCATCTCGTACACTTTTTCAGCGATATCTGTAAACAGAACTCCATTCAAATGGTCAATCTCATGCTGAAAAGCCCGGGCAAGTAAACCACTGCCGGTTATCGTAATCTCTTTTCCCTCACGGTTAAGGCCACGTACAGTTACAGTCTCCGCACGGCGTACATCACCATTCAAGCCAGGAATACTAAGACATCCTTCTGGCCCTAGCTGTTCACCTTCCATGCTGATGATTTCAGGGTTAATCATTTTGATCAATCCATGCTCTTCATCCGCATCCACCACAATTAGACGTTTCAAAATTCCGACTTGGGGTGCCGCCAGCCCTACTCCTTCAGCGTCATACATCGTATGTGCCATATCATCCAGCAATTTTTTAACATTAGGAGTAACTACAGCTACTTCTTTAGCTTTTTTGTGCAATACTTCATCCGGTTCCTTAACGATCAAACGTATAGCCATTACAAAACACCTTCCCGTTCTGAACATTTCTATATTTAAAGTCAATTGATAAAGCTCTTTTTTTACATTGTAACATGATACGGATTTACATCAACATCTGCGGATCCACATCAATGCTGATCTGAAGACCAGTATCCCGTACAGAATCCTCTAACTCTTCAGCCACTTGGCGGACAAGTCCAATTACATCGATGGCGCCGCGCCATTTTATCATACACTGGAATCTATATCTACCCTTTAATCGAGGGATAGGTGAAGCCACAGGACCCAACAGATCTAACACATCACTGGTTAGCTTATCGAGACTTCCATACCATCTTAGCTGTCTGGCTTTTCCTTGAAGATTCAGAGCATAATTCTCTGCCATCCGCAGTAGAAGCGGCAGCTGTTCATGAGACAATGTGACCAGGATGAGTCTGCAATACGGCGGATAATGGAGGCCTCTACGATGCTTCAGCTCTTCACGTACAAAAGAGAGATAGTCATGTCCGCTGGCATGAATAATGGAATAATGCTCTGGCGTATAGGACTGAACGACCACTTCGCCTGGAAGCTGATGCCGGCCTGCTCTGCCTGCAACTTGTGTAAGCAATTGGAATGTCTTCTCTGCTGCGCGAAAATCGGGCAGGTTCAACGCTGAATCTGCTGTGATTACACCAACAAGAGTGACATCTGGAAAATCCAGTCCCTTTGCTACCATCTGAGTCCCCAGGAGAACATCCGCTTTTTTGTCCCGGAATTGGTTCAGCAGCTTCTCATGTGAGCCTTTTTCTGTTGTTGTGTCCACATCCATACGAATCACTCGTATGCCTGGGAACAGCTTGCCAAGCTCTTCTTCCACCCGCTGTGTACCCGTTCCGAAAAACCGGATATGCTCACTCCCACACTCCGGACAAAGCTTAGGTGCTGGTTCAGCATGGCCACAATAATGACAACGCAAATTGTCACTACGGCTATGATATGTTAGTGAGATATCACATTCCGGACAACCGGCTACGTAACCACAGCTACGACACATGACAAAGGTTGAGAAACCTCTACGATTAAGCAGCAGCACCGTCTGTTCTCCGCGTTCCAGCCTCTCTTCCAGTGCTGAATGAAGCTTTCGGCTGAACATCGAACGGTTGCCTTCTTTAAGCTCTTCCCGCATGTCTACTACATTCACCTTTGGAAGTTCATTTCCAAGCGCACGGGTAGGCATCTCCAGCAGTACCGGTGAAAAATGAATATCACTCTGCGATCTTGCAGCATGATAGCTTTCCAGCGAAGGCGTGGCAGATCCAAGAATCACAGCTGCCCCACACTGCTCTGCTCTACGAATAGCAGCATCACGGGCATGATATTTCGGATTCTCCTCCTGTTTATAAGAGGTCTCATGTTCTTCATCCATAATAATCAGCCCTAAGTTGGAGAAAGGAGCAAACACGGCCGATCTTGCGCCTACAGCGACTGTGGCCTTTCCTTCACGGATTTTACGCCACTCATCGTATCGCTCACCAACAGACAGCCGGCTATGCATAACCGCGACCCCGCTGCCGAACCGTCCCTTAAACCGCTCCACCATTTGTGGCGTTAAAGCAATCTCTGGAACAAGAACAACAGCCTGTCTACCCTGATCTAAACAACGTTTAATACACTGCAAATAGATCTCTGTCTTACCACTACCCGTAACGCCATGAAGCAGAAATACTTCGTGAAGCTGCTCTTCTACGGTTCGAGAAATCCTTGTATATACGACCTCTTGTTCCGCTGTGAGCGGTAGAGGTGCGGTAGGTTTAAAATCTCGCCCTTGATAAGGATCGCGATAGACTTCAATTTCACTGATCTCGATAAATCCTTTTTCCTCCAAGGCCTTTACAGTACTTGCCGTTACTTGGAGTGCAGACAAAACTTCTTTAAGGGCCATGGGGAGTGTAGCTTCCATATCAACTAAAAAGCTCAGAACTTCCTTCTGGCGTGCTGATTTTTTCGGAAATTTGTTCAAAGCCTCACGGGCAGCAGTGACACCTATCGCCAGATCGACTGCCTTGAGCTTTTTCTTGCCCATTTTATCCTTAATGGATTGACTCTCTATAAGTACTCCACGCCGCAGCATGAACTTCACCGTCTCAGCAGCCTCAGGAAATGCACGAGTAAGCTGCTTCATGGAAACTTCGCCACTACGTCCAATAAATTCTGTGATTAGCCGTTCCTCATCCCCTGTGTCCGCAAACATTGGGAACAATTCATCCTCTGGAAATGCTGTCTCTTCCTGCACATCTCCAAGTGAAATCAGCCGTTCTGCCTTCCCTTTTAGAGCGGTGGGCAACATCGCCTGCAGTGCTGAAATTCGTCTACAGGCATATCTTTTACTCATCCAGTCCGCAAGCTCAACTAATTCAGGCGATAAAGGCGGGAGCAGATCCAACACTTCTTGGATTGGCTTCAGGCTAGGATTCACTAGGGTCTCGCCTGATTCTAAAGAAACTACAAAACCTTGGACTGTCCGGTGCCCAAACGGAACGGCTACCCGACTGCCCACTTCAATCCATAATTTCAGGGATTCTGGAATACTATAATCAAATGGCCGGTCAGTGCTGCGTACAGGCACATCCACAATGACCTTGGCGATATCCATTATAATGAAGCTCCAGTAATTCGCTCTGCCACGAGCGTCAGCAAACGACGAGCAACCTCATCCTTCGACAATTGTGGCAATTCAAGCACCAATCCATTCACATCATATATCGAAACGATATTCGTATCCGCTCCAAATCCGGCTCCTGCAGCCGCTACATTGTTAGCAACGATGAGATCGCAGTTTTTGCGGACCAGCTTGTCCTTAGCATAAAATTCCGTATTGCCCGTTTCCGCAGCAAAGCCAACCAAAAACTGCTTGTTTTTGTTCTTACCGAGTGTTTCCAGAATATCCGTTGTCTTCACAAGCTCAAGTGTCATCGTCTCTCCGCTTTTTTTAATCTTAGAAGGCTCACTATGCTTCGGACGGTAATCCGAAACAGCCGCCGCCTTGATCATAATGTCGCAGCTGTCCCACTGTGCGGTAACTGCTTCATACATTTCCTGTGCAGATTGAACACGAATGACTGAAATCTCTGGATCCTGTGGAGGAGCCTCATCTGTACGCGCAGCAATCAACGTTACCTCAGCTCCCATTGCGCGCGCAGCACGTGCTAATGCGAAGCCCATTTTACCTGATGAATCATTGGAGATATAACGTACTGGATCAATGCGTTCTACCGTTCCACCCGCTGTGATGACGATTTTTTTACCCACAAGAGGTTTGGATGCGACGCTTGCTTGATGTGCAAAAAAATTCTCAACCACACTCACAATAGCCTCTGGCTCTTCTAGCCGACCTTTGCCAACGTATCCACATGCCAGCAGTCCTTCACCAGGCTCAATAAATTGAATGCCCCGACTAGCGAGAATATTCAAATTATTAAGTACAGCTGGATGCTGATACATATGAACATTCATAGCTGGTGCAACCATAATAGGAGCCGTAGTAGCTAGCAGCGTTGTAGATAACATATCATCGGCGATCCCGTGCGCCATTTTGGCAATCATATTTGCGGTCGCGGGTGCTACCAGCACAAGATCCGCAGCATCTGCCAGATCAATATGTGAAATGGAGGATGGATCTCTCTCCTGGAATGTATCGCTGTATACTCGTTGCTTCGATAGTGACTGTAGAGTTAATTCTGTAATGAACTGCTTCGCCGAAGCTGTCATAATGACATGGACCTCGGCACCTTTTTGGACAAGCTTACTGGTCAAGGACGCCGCTTTATAAGCAGCAATTCCTCCTGTGATTCCAAGTAAAATAGTCTTCCCCTTCAAGCTCTTCAACATGATCTCCCCCCTGTTCCCTACTCTTACAACGAATGGCTATCTTTACGACGAGAAAAAAATAACAACCTTCCGGTTGTCATAAAGAGCCCGGTTCTGGGCTTTCATCATAAATTTAAGACCCGTAAATGCTCCATAACCCAAGAAGAAACGGCAGCGCCTCAAAACAAATAGGCGGCATCCGTTTCTACAATAGGTCATTATTACTTATGCTTGAGACTACTCTTCACCGCGGGTTAGAGTAATGCGATCTTCGTAAATTTCCTCAAGAGCAACACCAACAAATTTATGCGATCTAGGATTCTTCACATCTGTCTTGCCACCCTCACGCAATTGTCTAGCACGACGTGCAGCAGCGACAACGAGCGAATACTTACTGTCAACCTTAGTCATCATTTCATCAATGGATGGATATAGCACTGGGACACCTCTTCATAGTTTACTGTTAATACATTTGACCTTCAGCTTAAATTATCTGACTTTACAATGTTCGGCGATAATAATGCTTTCTATTCTCTTACAAGCCAGATCAATCTCATCATTCACTACAGCATAATCATAATGCTGCATTAAGTTGATCTCATCCTCCGCTACAGTCATGCGGTGATCGATCACATCTGGATGCTCAGTACCCCGTCCGCGAATGCGGTCCTTCAACTCGTCCATGGATGGAGGAAGAAGGAACACAAAAATCCCTTCAGGAAATTTCTCTTTAACTTTGAGAGCGCCTTGAACCTCAATTTCGAGAATAATGTCTTTGCCGCTATTGAGAGTTCTCTCCACAAAATCACGTGGAGTACCGTAATAATTACCTACGTACTCCGCGTATTCAAGCAATTGATCGGCTTCGATCATTGCCATAAATTCATCTTTGCTTTTGAAAAAATAGTTGACGCCATCTTCCTCACCCGCACGCGGACTGCGAGTAGTAGCAGAAACTGAGTAGACAAGTTCGGGCATCTTCGGACGTAGTGCTGTACAAACAGTACCTTTACCTACGCCGGAAGGTCCGGATAATATGATGAGCAATCCTTTTGACATAATACACTCCATTTAGTTGTTATTCGTCGTTGTCGTCATCTTTACTGGATAAGCGATGCGCCACAGTCTCCGGCTGTACAGCCGATAGGATGACATGATCACTATCTGTAATGATTACGGCACGAGTCCGTCGGCCATAGGTGGCGTCGATCAACATATGCCGATCACGTGCCTCCTGGATAATACGTTTGATTGGTGCAGATTCCGGACTGACGATAGAAATAATGCGGTTGGCAGACACAATATTTCCAAAGCCAATGTTAATAAGTTTGATTGCCATGTTCCGGTAGTTCCCCCCATAAAGTTCTATGCTATTACCTATTCCCGATTACTCTATGTTCGCAGCTTGTTCTCGAATCTTCTCCAGTTCTGCTTTCATATCTAGCACAAGACCCACGAGAGTTAGATGATTGCATTTCGATCCGATTGTATTCGTCTCACGGTTCATCTCCTGAATGAGAAAATCCAGTTTGCGTCCTACCGGTCCTTTCCCCTTCAGGAGGGCTCTGCATTGCTCGAAATGACTATACAACCGGGTCAACTCTTCATCAATATTACAGCGATCTGCAAAAATAGCGATCTCCATCCCGAATTTATGCTCATCAAAAGCGAACGTCCCATCATTTAGTTCATTCAATCGATGTCGAAGTTTCTCTCGATATTCAATGATTACGACAGGTGCAAGTTCAACCATTTCAGCATGCATGTTCTCAAGATGGTTCAGGCGCTGTTCAATATCTGCGGCTAGATAACTGCCTTCACGGGCGCGCATCTCCAGCAGAGACTGCAAACACTGCTCAAGTCCCGCCTCCAATACTTCGGAGTAGTCTTCTAATGTCGCAGACACGGCACCCGCAGCCTCGTCTTTGCTGTCCATAATACCGGGTATAGAAAGTATATCACGTAAAGTCAACTCACCCGTCAAACCATATTCGTTCTTAAGCTGCTCTGCTGCCTTTAGATAGGTCATTACAGCAGAGTGATTCAGAACCGGTCTAACAGTCGACTCATCGTGCTCTCTATTGATGGTAACATCTATTCTTCCCCGTTTGATGTGCTGTTGAACCTTTCTTCTCAACACATCCTCATAACCCGTCCAATCCCGGGGCATCCGCAGTACAACTTCGCAGTACCGGTGATTCACCGATTTCACTTCGAACATAATCTTGTAGCCGCCGAATTGCAGGGACGATTGACCGTATCCGGTCATGCTAAATGACAACGGAATCACATCCATTACACTATTGTAATTGATTATTACTAGCGAAACAAGGGGGACAATTTGCGTCCTGATTTCTCCCACACATACTCCATTAGCTGTGTGCTCATATCGTAGAACATGAACGGAGTCATCAGATAGATCCCATTAAAATGGGCAGTAGCAACATCTAACAGTTCCTTAGCGATAGCGACACCTTCTGCTCTTCCAGCTTCCCCTTCAAGTCCCTTCATGCGGTTGCGGACATCGTCCGTAAGCTGAATACCGGGAACCTCATTATGTAGAAACTCTGCATTACGTCCGCTTGCCAGTGGCATAACCCCAATGAATACGGGAATTTCCAGATGTGCTGTTGCCTCAGCTATCTTCACGATAAGTTCCTGATCATAGACAGGCTGGGTCATAATATAATCGGCACCAGAGGCAATTTTCTTCTCCAGACGTTGCACTGCCTTATCCAAATGTTTAACATTCGGGTTAAATGCAGCTCCGATTACAAAATTCGCTTTCTGTTTCAAAGGTTTACCTGAGAAGGAAATCCCGTCATTCAGCTGCTTGATCATTCTAATAATCTCAAAAGAGGTTAAATCATAAACCGAGCTTGAGCCGGGAAGATCTCCAAATTTCGCAGGATCACCTGTTACGGCCAGCACATGATCAATTCCAAGCGCATCAAAACCCATCAAATGGGATTGAGTACCAATCAAATTACGATCCCGGCAAGCAATATGCACTAGCGGACGAAGTCCAGTTTTAGCGTGCACCAAATGCCCCAAAGCCATATTGCTCATCCGTGTAACAGCCAGAGAGTTGTCGGCGAGTGTCAACGCATCCGCGCCTGCTCTTCTAAGCGCTTCTGCGCCCTGCATAAACTTTGCGATATCCAATTCGCGCGGTGGATCAAGCTCAACAATAACCGTATGTCGTTCCTTTACCAGATCAACCAGGTTCGGCTCTCTACCCTCTCTATCATCATCGCCAAAATTATCTTGCAGCGATACACGCTCCACAGTAGGTGGCAACGATTTAGGAAGCGGTTGCGGTACATAATTCTTCAGTGCAGACGAGATTTCTGCGATATGCTGCGGAGTTGTACCACAGCAACCACCGATTATCCGGCAGCCCATCTCCGCAAAAGTCTGCGCCATTTGCCCAAAATATTCTGGTGAAGCCCCGTACCGGTATTCTCCGTCTACATAATCCGCTACACCCGCGTTTGGATACACAGAGGCTGGCAGAACCAGATTCCCTTGTACAGCTTTGAGCGCTCGCTTCATTCCGTTCGGGCCCGTGTTACAGTTAAATCCGATAACATCAGCGCCATCGCCTTCCAGAATACGAAAAGCTTCTGGCAAAGTTAATCCATCTAATGTGCGTGCTGTTTCATCGACAGCTAATTGGCAAACTACAGGAAGCGAGCTGATCTTGCGGAGTGTTCTTAGAGCTAAATGCAGTTCCTCAACATCGTAGAAGGTTTCCAGCATAATGCCATCTACGTCCTCTTCTAACAATGCAGCAATCTGCTGTGTAAAATATTTTTTCAGCTCTGTGCAAGAGAGATTCGCACGTTTGCCCGCACGAATAGATCCTACAGCTCCTAAAACATACCCATGATCTCCAGCAGCCCGGCGAGCGATTCTAACCCCGGCTCGATTAATTTCCTCAACCTTGGATTCTAGACCATATTTGGACAGCCTGTCATAGTTCGCCGAGAAGGTGTTGCTTTCCAGCAGCACTGCCCCTGCCTCAATATAGCTGCGGTGAACATCTTCAATTACCCCCGGAGAGGTCAAATTTAATTCTTCATAGGAAATGCCGACCGGGAAACCCTTCTGATATAAGTAGGTCCCCATCGCTCCGTCTCCGACTAATACTTTATTTCCCCATGCGGAACGTAAATCCGGCTTCACAACAAGATCCTCCCCTGCCACATTAGTTTCTAACTTTAGTTTCATACTAATGTAACATAAATCGGTATGGATGATAAGCTTTCCAAAAGAAATGCATTTAGACCAAAATATCCACCATGCATGTTCATCTATAAAAAGCTTCATACTAACGTTAATGCTGATATTTCCATAAAGGAGAGAATACTTTGAAGAAAAAAACAAGAAAGTTTCTGATCCGAAAATACGCTGTAACTTTACTGCTAGCCATTCTCTGTTTATTGTATATTTATTTGCTAGATTGGCTGTATGGCTATGGGCTGGGTAACGTCGGCTATATCCTTAATTATCTATTCTATACCGCCTCTGAGAAAGCAACGGCTTTTATTTTGCTGCTCTGCTTGTTCATCCCCGATATCTACTACTGGAAGACAGGACATCAACCAGAACGTGGCGGGGAAAGATGACTTCTTATCGCCGCAACAATGACAAGAATTACAGGGATCAACACCATAAAGAAGGGGAAAATCGTATATAACAATCTCCCGCCCTCATTAATATGTTCAGTAAAGCTCCGCGCGTTCAACATCGAGCTGAACAGAATGATCAGAGCACAGGGATAGACCATTCTCCGGTAAGGAATCTTGAACAATTCGGAAATCCCTATAAGTGCGGCCGCAAAAAACACTGACATTTTGAAAAAAACGCCGATAATCAGCACCATAACAACTAGAATATCCACCCGTTGAATAAAATCGGAGATTGAAATCTTGCTAATCGTGGGCATCAGAGGTAGGGGTGAACGTTTCACAATATCTGTGCCCAGCACGGAGATATTCAGCATCATAGTCAGACTTAAGAGCAAACCTGAAACAAATATCCCTGCTCCGATGACCCAAGGACCTTTTTTAGCATTGTTCAGATAGGGCATTAGCATGGTAAAACAAATCATTTCACCAAAAGGGAACATATAGTTCTGGCGAATGACAGATTCGATCACAGGCTGGAACCCATTCTCAAAAACAGGAAGCAATCGATTCAAATTAATGGAGCCCGATAACATCAGCATGATCGAGCAAAATATACCTATCAGCATTACGAGAGTTGCGAATACCAATGAAGTTCGGGATAACACCTCTACTCCTTTATGCAAAACATACGCAGAAGATAAGATCATCAATGTAGATATGATAAACAACGGTGTGCGGTGCATAGTAGCCATAACCAGCATGGAACTGCCATCCCGTAAATCACGACCCGCTAAATTGAGAAAAAGAATAATGTAGAGAACGGAAATCACCGTACCTAAGGATCTTCCCAGCAGCTTGCGGGTATATGCCGTTAAGGGGAGATCCGGAAACTTTCTGTATAAATAAGTGTACCCCGAAAAAATAATCAAACCGATCAAATTTCCGAGCAGTATGGATATCCACGCATCCTTACCAGACTCCATCCCAAGATTCACTACCAGTGCTGTTCCAAGTTCAAACAACAAAGTCAACGTGAAAAATTGGAGTAGTCCTATTTTTATTTTTCCCATAGCTGCTCCTCCTTTATCGTCATTACTTATACTTGGACTGAAAGGAATCACTCCGCATATCCGTATGCCTGATCACAGCATCCGTATTGATATTAATCTGGCAGGTTTCAAATATACGGTCCCAATGATCTTTTACTTGTTTCCAGCCACGTGGATTAGCTCTTGCTGCTGCTTCACCAAAACCTAGATAATCACTTTTTAACGAACGGGCAGTTGTTATGGCAGCGCGAATCTGTTCTTTAATATTCTTTTCCAAAAGCTTCGAAAGATTATTTAACACCGTTGGATCTGTTAGATCCAAGCCATTGGGCGATTCCTTTAATCCAGCCTGCTGAGTGACGTTAATCGTGAAGATAGGATGCTCTATGTCTTTCGCATCAGCGTGGATATGTACCTGTGATAAATACACATTAAACGATATATAATCATTCTCACCTATCGAGACCAGTACCGGCATCTGAGAGATTTTATTCTTAAGCAGAACGGTACCGATCGCCTCCTCCCCTTGCAGCCACCCTTTAAGCTTGTCTTCTTTAAAAGCTGCAAGACCCGTAACTTTTATTATGGCCTCCGGTCTTATTTTTTTTAAATTATCATTACTTTCCCTCTGCTCCAAATCTCCAGTCACTAGCACGCCATTGATCACTGGCCCTCCACCAGGAACCTGTATCCCCCGGATAATATCATCCACTTCCATCCGATAGTTATATCCGAATTGCTTGGAGGTCGTCTGCAGCTTTTCCACCAAATCGTTGGATGGAATTCTTCCGAACACGGTCATAGTCGTCATACATTCACTAGCAGGCTGTCCCTTGGAAATAAAAATCAGGCTTGTCAGCCGGGTTTCACTTTCCCTTTCCAGCACATCCATGATATCCTTGATGCCTTCTTGCGCGAACTTCTCGGAAATGATGACCACCCGAATATGTCCTAAAGACAAAAAACGTGCAGTCTGACGCGAGGCATTGGCTAATGCTTCAAACATAGAGCGGCCGCTACCTTTATATACCGAAACAGGTGAAGTCCCTCTAGCGTTCTTCCCAGAGATTTCGTCAGCAACGATAACCTGAAAGGATACTACGTATTTCTCTTCTTCTGTAGGTCCTCTATCTATGGACACACCGGAAACGATGGCTCTTCTGTTTAATTCCACACTATCCCAGCAGCCTGTGAGACTAAGACAGATCAATACGCAAGGTAAAAGTCCTGCTAAGAAAAAATTGCATTTACTCAGAATCTTGCTTTCCTTTCTTATGCGGTTGTGTCCCTTTAGTCTTATCAAGAATTTTTGGAGATAGGTTCTGTTCATGTCCGGCTGTGATCTCCTTCCCTTCTGAAATGTTCCCTTGCTGCGCAGTAGCAGGAGCTGGTTCTGCTGTGCCAAGCGCCCACAAAGGCAGCCTTAAGACGGCATCCTTCTGACCTCTGGATGACAAAGGCACGATTGGAGACAAATAAGGAACGCCAAAAGTCCGCAGACTGTTCATATGTGCAACCAGTACGATTAAACCCAGTGTAATCCCGTAAAAACCAAACATACCAGCCAATATCAAAAAACCAAAGCGGATAATTCTGCCCGCAATCGCCATGTTATACGCTGGAATGGCAAAGCTCGCAATCCCGGTCAACGCGACCACAATCACCATAACGGGCGTAATAATTCCAGCCTCTACCACAGCCTGACCAAGAATCAGAGCACCTACTACAGATACGGTCTGCCCAACTGCACGCGGCATTCTTACTCCCGCTTCCCGGATGATTTCAAACGCACCTTCCATTAGAATAGCTTCGACAAAAGCGGGGAAAGGCACATTTTCCCGTTGCGATAACAGGTTGATCAGCAAAGTCGTAGGGATCATCTCATAATGAAACGTCGTCAAAGCTATATACACGGAAGGCCCTAGAATAAGCACAATAAAACTGATATACCGAATAATTCGCATCAGAATAGCAATATCGAACCTTTGCGCATAATCCGAAGCTGACTGAAAAAAAAGAGTGAAAACCGCAGGCAAAATCAATACAAAGGGGGTGCCATCAACGACAATCACTACCCTCCCTTCTAACAGATTCGTTGCAGCCACGTCTGGCCGCTCGCTGTTATTGATCGTTGGAAAAGGGGTAAAGGTCTTATCCTGAATCAGCTCTTCGATATAACCGGATTCCATGATGGCATCTACATTAATCTGCTGCAGCCGTTTTCTAACTTCTTCAACCAGCTTCTCGTCCGCAGTATCCTTGATGTACATAAAAACCACATCGGTCTGAGTTACCGCCCCGATCTTCACATGCTCGAGTCTTAGTTTGGGTGATCTTATTCTTCTGCGTATTAATGAGACATTCGTAGCCAAAGATTCAACAAAGCTATCCTTTGGACCACGCACAACTAGCTGAGTGGAGGGTTCAGTGACAGAACGAGCTTCCCCTCCTTCAGTCTCACACATGATGCCACTGTCATAACCTTCAATGAGAATCAGTGTCTTCCCAGAAAGAATTCCGAGCAGCACCTCGTTCCAATCCTCCTGCAGCTGCGCTTCACCTATTTCCAGGGCACGGTTTAAAATGAGGTCATTCAGATTATTTGCTGCAGTATTACTTTCCTTAAGCATCTCATCTGTTATGGAGAGCAATGAACCCATTACAAATTGATTAACGGTTTCTGTCTTAGCTAGACCATTAAGATGTACCGCAGCAGCCTCAACAAAGGATTGCTCACCAAGCTTTACCTGGCGGATTCTAAGATCCGGACTATCTCCCAGCTCGGTAATGATATTGTTTAGTGTCTGCTCCAGATGAATGGTTAATCTGGCTCCAGAACCTGAACCCGCCGGGTCTGCTTGCTGTCCCTTACCGGATTTATTTCTTTTAGTTAACCCGTTGATGTTCAACAAGCTCCCCTCCTTTTTTCATAAACATTGTAGTATTATTCTCGGTTACTCCTTCCATTATTCGGCTGCTTAAAGTCACATCAGGTTAGAAACACAAAAAAGGCAGTCCAAGAATGCGCTCTTGGACTGCCCTTTTTGTTATTTTTTTATATTGCTACACTGCCCGTGAATACGACCTCAGCAGGCCCAGTCATATACACATGATTATCCTCTTCATTCCATTCAATATAGAGATCGCCGCCCTTTAGACTAATCCAAGCTGCCCGGTCTGTAAGATCGTTCAGCACAGAGGAGACAAGGGTTGCACAAGCTCCTGTGCCACAGGCAAGCGTAGGTCCTGCTCCACGTTCCCATACGCGCATATCCACTCTACCCCGATCAAGCACCGTTGCGAATTCAACGTTCACCTTTCTCGGGAACAAAGGATGTACCTCAAGCTTAGGTCCCCATGTGGCAAGACCAAAATTCACTGCATCTTCTACGTAAATCACGCAATGAGGATTTCCCATGGATACCGCTGTGAACGTAAATTCGGTTCCGTCCGCTTCAATCGGCTGAGAGAGCACTGGCTCTGCATCAATAGATACTGGAATTTGCAGACCGGACAATACAGGTTCGCCCATATCTACGGTTACAGTCTCCACAACACCGTCTTTCACGTTTAATGTAACCTTTTGTTCTCCGGCACCAATCGTTTCTATTACAATCTGCTCTGAGCTTACCAGTCCGTGGTCATATACATATTTAGAGACACAGCGAATAGCATTTCCGCACTGCTCCGCCTCCGAACCATCAGAATTCATAATACGCATCATGAAATCGCCACGCTCAGAAGGAAGGATATATACCAGTCCGTCAGCACCGATTCCAAAGAACCGGTTGCATAGGGTTACAGCAAGCTCCGCTGCATTACTTGGCAGCTCTTGCTCACCGAAAACAACGATGAAGTCATTACCGAGGCCGTGCATTTTTGTAAATTCCATTAAAAGTCCACTCCTAAAGGTTATGTTATGTTAGCATTCGCTTAAGCTTAAGGTTCTGTGTAATTTAGCATTTCGCAAGCATATGAGCGGTTAACTGCAACAAGTATACCTTTAGGAATGGAGCATTAGTATTGACTTTATGCTGAAATTTTTGTACTTTTTATCATCGTACTGCCGCTGCGCCCCCGATTACGTTTGCCGCCCCAAACACTGCCGGCACCCATCAAGAAGGTTGGGATCCCCGCTGTTACAAACACCAGACACCATTCGCGGAAATTGAGCGGCACTGTTTTGAAGACAGGCTGGAGCACAGGCACGTACATTACGGCCAGCATCAGTAAGACTGATGACAATACGGCAAGCACTAGATACTTATTCTGGAACGGATTGCGGTGGAACACTGAGCGCGAGCTGCGGCAATCGAAGACGTGGATCAACTGTGCCATAACGAGTGTCGCAAAAGCCACCGACTGTGCGCGAATCAATTGTGCAGGATTCTCTGGTGCTATACGTAAAGTTAGCCAAAATGCTCCTAGCGTACATAAGCCAATTAAGAGTCCACGGCTTATAATTTTCCAGCCTAAGCGGCGGGCAAAAATATTCTCTTTCGCACCACGCGGTTTATGCTCCATCAAATCCTTCTCGGGCTGATCCACGCCAAGGGCCATCGCTGGCAGTCCGTCTGTCACCAGATTGACCCAAAGGATTTGAATGGGAACGAGTGGCAATGGCAGAGCGAGCATCATGGCAAAGAACATTGTCAGAATTTCTCCTACATTGGATGCCAACAAATAACGAATGAATTTACGAATATTCTCATAGATGTTTCTGCCTTCTTCGATGGCTGCAACGATCGTAGAGAAGTTATCATCTCCGAGAACAAGTGATGATGCTTCTTTGGTCACATCTGTGCCTGTGATACCCATGGCTATTCCGATATCCGCAGCCTTAATGGCTGGAGCGTCATTCACTCCATCTCCGGTCATAGCCACTACGTGACCATGACGTTGTAGCGATTTAACGATCCGAAGCTTATGCTCTGGAGATACGCGGGCGAATACATACACATTGTCCGATACCTTATCCAGCTCATCATCATCCATCCGGGTTAACTGAGCACCTGTCAGCACCGTTCCACCACGCTGCAAAATTCCCAGCTGGTGAGCAATAGCCTCGGCAGTTGTTCCATGGTCACCGGTAATCATAACCGTCTTAATCCCGGCCCGGCGTGTGACGCTGATGGCATCGCGGACTTCACGACGTGGCGGATCAATCATTCCAGCCAAACCAATAAAGACTAATTGATTCTCCGCATCCTTTTCACTATTCACATGTTCATTTGGACGCATATCCCGGTAAGCCATACCTAGCACACGAAGGGCTCCAGAAGCCATCTGCTCATTGGCATCAAGCACCTTTTGCCGCAAAGTCGGCGTACAAGGCACAACACCGCCCTCCCAAAGCATGTATGAGCAGCGATTGAGCAGTACATCGGGCGCACCTTTTGTACATACCATCCGTCCTCCAGGATGGCCTACGATCACAGACATCAGCTTCCGTTCAGAATCAAACGGAAATTCCTGTTCACGAGTGTAGGTTACAGCAAGCGTCTGAGCGGTCAGACCCATCTTTCCTGACAGTGCCACGAGTGCTCCTTCAGTCGGGTCGCCTTTCAGTTCCCAAACGGAAGTGTTGTCTGCAGACTTTTCAAGAATAGCATCCTTATCCTTCCCTTTGCGTTTGCCTCGCACTTCAGACTGGAAGGTCTCGATGATTTCCGCGTTGCTGCATAATGCGCCGACCTGCAACATCCGCCGTAAGCTTTGATCATGTTTTAGATCCACTGCTTTACCTTTCTCCAGAACCTGTCCATTTGGAGCATACCCTTCGCCTGTTACCTCAAGACCACGTCCACCCGTCCATAATCGGGTCACCGTCATTTTATTCTGCGTTAAAGTTCCTGTCTTGTCTGAACAGATTACCGAGGCACAGCCCAGCGTTTCCACTGACGGCAATTTACGAACGATAGCTTTGCGTTTGATCATCCGCTGCACACCTAGCGCAAGCGCAATAGTTACAATAGCGGGGAGCCCTTCCGGAATCGCGGCAACTGCCAAGCTCACACCAGCCAAGAACATGGAGGTGGCAGGCTGTCCATGCAGAATACCTGCTGCCACAACTACAATTGTCAATCCCAGAGATACGTAGATCAGAATCTTTCCTAGTTGCTCAAGCCGGTGCTGCAAAGGTGTTTCCTGAGAATCCGTATTCTGGATTAGATCTGCTATCTTACCCATTTCCGTATTCATACCGGTACGGATTACAACAGCTCTCCCTGTTCCTCTGGTTACCATAGTGCCCATGAAGCCTAAATTCTTCTGATCACCAAGCGGAATCTCTTCTGCACGGATCGCTTCCGAATGCTTCGAGACAGGCAATGATTCCCCAGTAAGTGCGGATTCTTCCACATATAGAGCACTGCATTCCAACCAACGTACATCAGCAGGAATCCGATCACCACTCTCCAGCAAGACAATATCGCCTGGCACCAACAGCTTGGCTGGGATAATCTCGCTATTCCCTCCACGTAGCACTTTCGCAGAAGGTGCGGAGAGCTGCTTTAAAGCTCTGAGCGAACGTTCGGCGCGAAACTCCTGAACAAATCCAAGCGCTCCATTCAGTAGGATAATCGCGATGATCGTGATGGCATCCAAGTATTCGCCTAGCAACCCGGATACAAGCGTTGCACCCATGAGCACAAGCACCATGAAATCCTTGAACTGGTTCAACAGCAGGGTAAACGGAGATACTGTCTTTCCTTCCGACAGCTCGTTGTACCCGTTCTCCTTTCGTCTCTCCGCGGCTTCCTCATCACTGAGGCCCGTCCTTGGCTGGACATTGAACATTTTCTGCAGCTCTTCTGCACCGAGACGGTGCCAACTGTTTTGTTCCATGACTTTTCTTTCCCTCCCGGTCGTTTCTTTACTTCCGGCGGCGCACAGCTTTTCCACCTGTTCATGACAAATGTATTCAAGGTCGTCCAATAATATCACCCCTATCCAATTCCCCTTTTGCGCGAATGTCCTAAAGTATGGCATCATAGAGAGGTAAGCATAAACGTCTTTGGCGTCCTTATAAGGACAGGTAGGCGTTTGAGCGAGAAATATAAGAAATAAAGTATTGTGTGAAACTTTTACTTTCTTATATTTAAGAAATTCATTTCACGGCGACAGGAGAGCTTTATCATGGCATTAGACGGCATTGTTACCAAAGCTATCGTGCACGAATTGCAATCATTCATAGGTGCACGTATAGGAAAAATATATCAACCGAACAATCACGATTTAATTTTTAACCTGCGCGGCGCAGGTGGCGGCGGCAAGCTGCTGCTCTCTGCTAATCCTACGTATCCTCGGGTGCATTTTACCGAAAGAAACAGCATTAATCCTTCGGAAGCCCCCATGTTCTGCATGCTTATGCGGAAGCATTGTGAGGGAGGGACCATTGAAAGCATTACGCAGGTAGGCATGGAACGAATTATTCACATAAACGTCAAGACTAGAGATGAGCTTGGTGACGTATTTGCCAAAAAGATCATCATAGAGCTCATGGGTCGGCACAGTAACATCATTCTTACTGATCTCAGCTCTGGAACGATCATAGACGGCATTCATCATGTAACTCCATCGATTAGCAGCTATCGGATTGTGATGCCCGGCATCGCCTACACAGAGCCGCCTCAGCAGCATAAGCTGAACCCTTTGGAAATCGGCCAGGAGCAATTTCTCAATTTAATCTCCGCTGCTGAAGAAGCTGCGCTGATAGAGAATGTTGAGGAGGAAGCTGAGCCAGAAGAAATCATTGAGGGAGAGCTTGCTAATCTGATCACAAAAGAAGCAGTAGAGCAAAAACCTGACGGCTCTGGCGGTCCATCTCCCTCAGCTGACCCGGTGGGCTGGATGGTACACGCTTTCAGCGGAATGAGCCCGCTGATTGCTGGTGAAATTGCTCTTCGTCTGAGAAACACCTTGGATAAAGGCGAAGTTACAGAAACCGAAGCAGCGTTTCCAACAAAATTATGGGTTGCCTTCCATTCCGTAATGGGACCCGTATGCGATAACGAGTTTTCTCCTGTTGCAGGTGCAAACGCAAAAGGTAAAATGATTTTTTCTGCAATCCCCTTAACACTTCTGGGTGAGAGTGCGAAACATTACAACTCCATCAGTGAATGTATGGAGGATTATTACGGAGATAAAGCCGAGCGCGATACTGTAAAGCAACGGGTGAGTGATTTGATCCGTTTCCTCAGCAATGAACGGAGCAAAAACGTTAAAAAACTCGCTAATTTGCAGAAGGATCTCGACGAAGCTCAGGATGCTGATCGTTACCGCATTTGGGGTGAGTTGCTTTTCGCTTCATTACACGCGGTATCTAAAGGGGATAAAGAAGCCTCCTTGGTCAATTATTATGATGAAAATCAGGCGGAAATGGTGGTTCCGCTCGATCCGTTATTAAATCCTTCGGACAATGCACAACGTTATTTCAAAAAATACAACAAATATAAAAACAGCCTGCTTGTTATTAATGAACAGCTTTTGAAGACGCATGAGGAAATTTTGTATATGGAGAGTCTGCTGCAGCAACTTGCCCACGCTTCCCTCAACGACATTGAGGAGATCCGCGACGAGCTTGTAAGCCAAGGTTATCTGCGTGACCGGAGCAAAAAGGGTAAAAAGAAGAAAAAGGCCACCAGACCCACATTACAGGTCTTCACCTCTTCAGAAGGAATCGATATTTATGTCGGCAAAAATAATTTGCAGAACGAATACGTCACCAATCGGCTGGCTTCTCCGAATGATACTTGGCTGCATACCAAGGACATCCCCGGATCACACGTGGTCATCAGAAGTGAGCAATTTGGAGATGCAACGCTAGAAGAAGCCGCTCAGCTTGCCGCTTATTTCAGCCAAGCCAAACAGTCCAGCAGTGTGCCTGTGGACTGTACATTGATCCGCTATGTACGTAAGCCAAGCGGTTCCAAGCCGGGATTTGTAATCTATGATCATCAAAAGACACTGTTCGTCACACCTAATGAGGAAAGAATTAAGAGTCTTCCAAATACTTTGAGAAGCTAACTACTAGATATAAAGAAACCTCCAGCTGCAGATGTTGAACATCTAAGGCTGGAGGTTTTTATAATTTGCTCCGCAAATCGACTAATTTCATGCCTTCTTGTTTAAAAACTTCAGTACTTCTGTAGAAACCGTAACACTGCCGATATCCCCGTGAAAAATTACGCCTTGACGGGCACCATGAAAGTCAGAACCTCCGGTTATTAACAGATTATAATCCTCAGCCATAACTTGATAACGTTCTTCTTCCGCAGGTCCATGATCAGAGTGATAGACCTCAATCCCTTTAAAAGCGCCTTGCTCCAGAATATCTCGCACCAGAAGGTCATCCCCGTACAAGCCCGGGTGGGCTAATACTGGAGACCCTCCTGCCTCAATGATCCACTCGCAAGCTTCCTCCGGTGTGATTCTGGGAGGTGACACATAGGCCGCTGCACCCTCGGCCAAATACTTGTTGAAGGCATCTCTCATATCGGTAGCTGCCCCAAGCCGAACCAGCTCGTCGGCAATATGTGGCCGGCCGATGCTTTCATCAGGCTTCAATTCCCGCCCGATCCCCGCTATAACCTGTTCCAAGGTAATCGCAATCCCAAGGTCTTGCAGCTTGGTAATTATCGCTTCATTCCTAAGTGCCCGGGTATCTCTTAGCCCTTCCAAACGTGAGAGAAATTGTTCATTCTCAGGATCAACATAATAGCCCAGCACATGAATGTCTTTGCCACCAGCACGCGTACTGATCTCAACACCAGGCACAACGGTTATTCCGTACTTCTCTCCTGCTTCACAGGCTTCCTTCACGCCAGCTACTGTATCATGATCCGTAATGGCAACAGCGCTTAGCCCCTTCTCCTTAGCAAGCCGTACATTCTCCGCTGGCGGCTGCATGCCGTCAGAGGCTTGAGTATGGGTATGGAGGTCGCATACATCCTTAGCGGATAGGTTACCTGCATTCTCCCACTCTTCCCGCAGAATCCCCATTTTTATGGCATCATAGTATTCTCCTCGCACGATTCGTGCTTTACGGACGCGAGCTTCCTCCACCATGCCACATTTCGCTGCCAACCCGATCATTCTTTTATTCCCTGACCAGGTGCCTATTCCAAGACGGACTGTATCAAGAGAATTAAATAAATAATCTATCCACATCTTAAACGCTTCCGTACCGTAACCACCTGACCAATAACTAGAATCAAAGATTACTATACCAATCTCCATCCAGTTGGTTTCTTGCGATATCCAGTAGCGCCCTACTTTCCCCTTTACCTTGCCGTCTATTTCTATGATCAACAGGTTACGCGGGGTTTCCGTCTCAACTAACGCCAAATGACCTATGTAGTCCTCGGTAAACTTTTCGAATCTTTGATGTGTCAAAGATTTATAGGGACCATCCCATTTCAAGTGTTCACGGTCTTCAGCTTCATGATAGTGATAATAAAGCTTCTGAAAATCAGCCTCTGTAATATCGCGCAATACTAGCTTTTCTCCACGTAGAACAATTGACATTGTAATATCCCCCGCTTTAACTATCAGATTTGATTCGAATGCTCACGCAAATAAGTCAGGAAGGTTACTGCAGAAATTGGCAGCAGTGTTGATTTTAGATGAATGGCGTAGAATTGTCTTTTAAAAGAGGCATCGGAGATATTCACAATTTTCAACAGTCCCAGCGCAACTTCATGCTTAACCGAAGAGGTCGATATGATCGTTATGCCAAGACCTGCTTCCACCGCTGATTTCACAGCTCCCGTACTTCCAAGCTCCATCACGATCTTCATAGTTCCCGGATCAAGTCCCTTGGAGAACAGCTGCTCCTCCATCACACGCCGCGTTCCTGAGCCCTGCTCACGCAATACAAAAGGATGCTGAAGCACTTGCTCCAAGGTAACCTCTTGCTGCTCCGCAAGTGGATGATCATGTGGCACGATCAACTTCAGCTCATCTCCCATCACGGGCTCGATCTCCATGTCCGGATGTGTGACCGGGGCTTCAATTAAACCAAAATTCAGTTGATGCTTGAGGATTTCCTCCATAATTTGCGAGGTGTTCATCACTTTCATCATAATAGAAATGTTAGGATATTGCTTTCCGAAAGGGCCTAACAGCCGTGGCAGCACGTATTCTCCTATCGTAAGACTCGCCCCAAGCTGCAGCCGCCCCTCCAGCATATGTGTGAATGCTGACATCGCTTGATCCGTCTCACGCATCAGCTGAATACTGCGCAGCGCGTATGGCATCAGGGTGTGCCCTGCTTCGGAGAGTACGATTTTTTTGGTGGAACGGTTAAACAATTTGGTGCCAAAATAATCCTCCAGTGCCTGTACCTGCATGGTCACAGCTGGTTGAGTCATATGTAAAGTCTGCGCCGCCGCCGAGAAGCTTCCCCGCTCGGAGACCGTATAAAAAATATGCAGCTGATGAAAGTTCATGCTTCGCAACTCCTTATATTACAAAAAGAACGTCCTTTAAAGACGACAATCGTTTCTCGTAGAAACTTAAGAATATTATAATCGTGCAGTATATAAATTCTTATATTTTTAAAAAGGACATGCAGACTCGCCGCATGCCTCTTACCCGTTTCTTTATAGACTATTTGCGTCTTCGTTTCTTCTTCGACAGCTTTGTGCGGTGAGAATTACGCAGCAGTGAAAAATAGGTCTTTAAATCTCTCAACTGTGGCATCTCCGAGATTCTCCCAAGAAACGAAACGATGATCATAGAATATAATGGCTGGCCTGAGAGATCTCTCTCACCTGTCAATTCCGTAAACTCAGCGATTACTACAGAGTCATCGTCAATTAAATATGCGTTATAATCACTGCTTGAAAAGGGCTTGATCCGATTCTGCATTAGGCACTGCCACATCCATGCAGCGACCTCTTCGGCATTGCTTGCACCATTGCTGATGCGATCCATATAACGGCTCTTCGCATGATTGGTTATAACGATATCGGCGACCCTGTAATCGTTCAGCATGATGTGGAAGGGCTCATAAGTGCTGGGCCAATCCGTCCCCTTGTTGCGCATCATCATCACACTCCACCATAAGGGTCTTAGTATGCACTTAATGTTGTCATCTTACCTCATTGCCGAAAGTTGTACAAGTTTCTACCGTCGAGAGTAATGGCGTTTTTTTGTAAATAAGCATAAAAAAAACAGGCGCTGTTTAAGCGCCTGTTTATCTCCTGGAATCACATACTGTAATTACGGGACTTGTCCGGTCCATTACTAGTATACTCTGTCTTAATTTCGTTACGATAAGATCTTTCAATCTTTCGCACATAGGAGAGTCTGCGGACATTCTTCATAACTTCCTCAGCCCGTTCTGCATTTACATACATAACTGCATAATGCATTTTCCGAGAAACATAATGTAATGTTCCGTATTTCTCAAGGTTACGTGCCGCTTTAACGTCACTTACCCAAATGATGTATCCTGTCCGTTCCGCAAACATAAGCTAAACCGCCTTTCTCTCTCTAAATCCTAAGGGAAGCTTATCCGCAGGAGCATTTTCCCCCGCTGCCGCATCCACCTTTAGGGGAAGGATCATTACTTGGTACTTTAATGCTATCGGATACTGAAAAAGCAATCGCTTCCGACATGGAATGCAGAATGTCGTCAAGGGTCTTCTCTGCCAGCTTGAAACGAACAACTTCTTCGAACCGCTCCAGTTCCGCTTCTACTGCCGAAACCTCATCCTTTGCTGAATGATAATTCGGGTGGAAATGTCCGAATCGCTGTGTTTCTTCAAACAACTCCTTCTTAGTCTGAAGTCGTTTGACCATGGCCTGAATTTCGGGGTTCGTATCAACCCGTCCTTTCCAGTATAAGTAATCCGACACCTCGGCGGATTGATTAATCATATCGCCTAATTCATAGGCGTATGTCAGCACTTCAGCCATATCGACCGTATTTATTTCAGCTACGCTCATGAACTCAGCTCTTTTCTTCGTTAATGATCTACCGATTCAGTAGACTTTTCTATCATACCATAATCACTCGCTTGAGCAGAAGAGGAATTTCTTCGTCCTTTGGGAATAACTAACTTCATTTCCTTCCAGTCTTCCGGAGTGAGCTCTATATCTTCAACCGTTTCACCATCGTGATAGAGCAGCTGTCCGGAAACTCTCCATGGATTTCCGCTTATGCGGGAAGGGATAAAATCTAACATCTGATCTTTTAGTGCAAAACGCACTTTGACTCCCCATCTTAACCCTTGCTCCATCACCTTTTGTGCAGTCGAGCTATGATAATGCCGCCATTCTTTGCTCCAGATCTGCGGTACATTTTCTCCACCGAAGAGAATCTCCTCCTCTTGTTCAGGAGCAATAACCGGCAGGTTAAGAAAAGGATTCCCTTTGGACAGCAATCCTAGTTCTACATTCAGCTCTGGAAGAACATACGTTGCCTCGGGGTTTCCTGTTTCATGTGGAAACCAACTCCACCCTACGTTTGGATCCTCCCCTTGTCCTCCAATGATTCTGGAAGGCGCTAGCCCCGCGGAGTACAGTTCTTTTCGTATCTGTTCCATATATTCCGGGTCCACTATGAAATGTAAAGGACCGATACGTTCAAGATTCTCCTGTAAACGCGGGTGAGCTGCGATAGCAGCTCCATCGGCTTCCGTCTGACAGGTCAAGAGAATTACTTGCGATAGTGAAGTACGGCCAATGCTTTTTGCCCATTGCTCAAGGGACATTTGAACCACCGAAGGAAGCCCGCCCAGAGCATGCTCGCTTATCCAGGAGATGATGTCATTCGGTGACATTCCACGCTCAGCTGCAAGTTCCAACCTCTCTTTCGTCAGCCGGAAGCTCCATATCGTATCACTTTGCTGGAGCTCAGCGCAGCCAGCCAGTGTCCATCGTACAGAAAAGGGGACCTCCGGTGGAACCAGTACCTCGAAATCCGGCTGCACAATAAACTGTTCCTGTGTATCTCCAGACCCAACAGCAGCGAATGATCCCCTCTCAGCAGATAGCATTGGCTTAGCAGCGGTCCAGCGAAAACACAACATGCCCTCAGCGGTTTCTCCCAGTTCACACCAGCCAAAGCCTGTTAAACAACGTAACCAGTTCAAGCTTGACTTCTCAAGCTCATTACGGGCAACGTTACCTGTGAGATTAGAAGCCATCATCCAGTCTAATAGTGCGGGCAGCATTATCCATTTCCCGGGGATAAAATCTGCATTAGAAATTATATAACGAAAATGTTGATCGGCTGGGCCCACGCTTCCAGAGCGATTAATTACAATCCCATAAAGAATGTCACTCATCGTCGCTTCAGGAAGCTGCAGCCAACGATCCAACAGCTCCAGATCAAGCGTGTATCCGGCACTCTGCCTGCGAATAAGTCCAAGACACAGCAGAATATCCACCGTCGCTATGACAGAAAGTGTTTTCTGTTCCTCTAAAAGAGAACCTACGGAGAGCCCTTGCAAATGCTCCTCCCCAAAAGAAAGCTGGCCCGCTAAGCGGTTTAGATGCTTTTTATGAATAATCCCCTTGGCTGTCAGCGGCAACCCTTCCCAAGCGGTGAACAGCAAAGCCCGAAACAAATCTATCGCCAGTCCGGCTCTTGCTTCCATGGTAAGACTCACTAAATGCCCGGCAATGAATTGCGGCTGATACGGGAAAAATTCTTGTTCAATTGCCGGCAGCTGATCAACAGGAATCTGGTACAGCTTTTCGCCTAATATTTTATGCCTTGCAGTTAACAGCCCCTCGCGGCGCAATTCGTTCATTGCAAGCTTTTGCTCAGCACGACAAAGCGCCACAGGGCGCAATCGTTCTTCCTTCCCTTCCTCAAACGGCTGGGCAGCATAAGCTGCACATAATCGCTTTAAGACCTCTAATGCTTCTGTAGACAGATGGTTCAATGGATGGTTCGCTCCTCTCCACTCGGCATCTTTTTAACGACATATTCATAGCCCTGCTCAGTCAAAAACATCCGGCGGCGCAAAGCGAAATCCTGTTCCCGGCTATCTTCAGATACCAGTGTATAGAAATAGGCTTTATTCTCCCCCGCTTTGGGACGGAGGATTCGACCTAGTCGCTGGGCTTCCTCCTGCCGTGATCCATAAGCTCCCGAGACTTCAATAGCAATTGACGCGTCAGGTAAATTCACCGCGAAATTCGCTACTTTTGACACCACCAGTACCTGTATATCTCCCTCATTAAAAGCCGCATATAGCTCGTCTCTTTCACGCTGCTTCGTTTTGCCGGTAATTAAAGGCGCCCCGATCCTGTCAGCCAGTTCACTTAACTGGTCGAGATATTGTCCAATAACCAGCACCGAAGAACCTGTATGGACCTTTAGAAGCTTGGCTACAATTTCAGCTTTGGCAGGATTGCAGGAAGCCATACGAAATTTTTCTTTTGCCGCCGCATACATATATTCTTGTTTAAGCTCCGGATTCATCGGCACAATGATCTCTACACATTCCACTTCAGCGATCCAGCCCTGCTGCTCCAGCTCCTTCCAAGGCAAATCGTAGCGTTTCGGTCCGATTAAAGAGAACACATCCCCTTCCTTCCCGTCTTCTCTAACCAAAGTGGCTGTAAGCCCCAGTCGACGTGTAGCCTGAATGTCTGCTGTAGCCCGAAATACAGGCGCTGGAAGCAGGTGAACCTCATCATATATAATCAAGCCCCAATTGCGTTCGTTAAACAGCTTCATATGAAGAAACGGACCGTCTTTGGACGAACGATGCGTTAATATTTGATAGGTGGCAATGGTAACTGGCCGCACTTCTCTTTTTTCACCCGAATATTCACCTACTGCCTCTCCAGCCAAATCTGTTCGCTCCAGCAATTCATCCATCCATTGCCTTACGGACGTTGTATTTGAAGTTAAAATCAGGGTTTCACATTGGAGACTTTCAAGTACTGCTACTCCTACAATTGTCTTCCCTGCGCCACAAGGCAGCACCACCACACCGCTTCCCCCTTGTCCTTCTGTCCCTTGAAACAGCTGAACGGCCTCCTGCTGATATTCACGTAAGCCAAATGAATCGTTTGCCGAATCAGCCTTGCAGGTATCGAGATTCTCCTTCCAGGTCAAGCTAAGCGCTTGCCCTTCATGATATCCGGCGTAGTCGAGAACTGGATACCCCAATCTCATCAGCTCTTGTTTCAAAAGCCCTCTATTCTCCGCAGGGCACGAGCATTCCAGAGGATTTATTCTCAGTAGACCCAACGCTTTTAGACCTTGTACATCACTCAACTCATTCAAAAGCTCAGGAGCATCCGTTCTTAACATAATGACCTCATTCTGAGTCTCTTGGCCATGAAGAGTCAGCTTTCCATATCTGGACAAAAGAGTTTCAATTTCCTCCTCCAGTCCTGTGGGAACACCCCAGCGTGCAAGGTGATGCAGGCTAGTGATAATCTCCTCAGCAGTATAATTAAGCGCAGCTGCATTCCAAAGAGATAAAGGGGTAATTCGGTAGGTATGGTAAGCAGGAGGACTTTTTATCAGCTCCGCGAAGGTCCCTAGCTTTTTCCTTGCCACCTCAAAATCCGGATGAGCACATTCCAGTAAAATTGTCCGGTCCCTGCGTACGATGCAAGCTCCTGATCCATTCATAGCTTTTCCTCCCTAGTGTTCAAGTGATTTAAGCTTGCGCTATGTAATTTTGTTTATTTTCATATAACAGGAAAAAGCCCATCCCCGCATAACGGTCATGAGCTTCCCTATCTGACTATTTAATGTAAGTGCTGCTGCGAAATATCATGGAGGGCTTCACCAGCTTCATCCGCAAAAATGTCGCTCACAGCCAGATCTCCAATCGACACAACGCCCACCAGCTTCTGGTCACGTGTCACCGCCAGCCTGCGAATTTGCCAGCCAGCCATTACCTCTGCAGCCTCATCTACTGAAGTATTCTCCGAGACGGTCTGAATCTCTTTACTCATTACAGTTTCCACTGAGGTTGAACCAGGATGTTTAGCTGCATAACCTCTAATCACGAGATCGCGGTCAGTAATTACGCCGAGCAGTGTCTTATGTTCTTCATTATCAACAACAGGTATAAATCCAGTGTCATAATCTCGCATTTTCACGGCAACTTCATACACATTATCTTGCAGCGTAACCGTTGCAGGCTCCTTCGTCATAACCTCTTTCACTGTCTTCAAGAATGAACCCTCCTAATCATGGTCTCCATGTTATGGGAATAGGTTCTCCTCTATGAAACGAAATTATACGATTGTGTTCTCACGCATACAGGAATTCGCCATAGCAATGAGCAGCTTCATTCCGTGCAGCATGGCATCTTCGTCAAAATCAAATTTGCTATGATGATGTGGATAGTCAGCCTCTTTATCCGGATTTCCGGCACCCACAAACATAAAGCAGCCTGGAATCTCCTTAACATAATAGGCAAAATCCTCAGCTGGCATCAGCTTTTCCATCCGAATCACTTCAACAGATTCTCCTAAAGCCGCTGGAGCCACCTCGAAAAACCGCTGCACTTCACCATCGTGATTTACGAGGGGAGGATATCCCATAACGTAATCTATCTTAGCTTCTGCCCCGTAAGCGCTGGCAATAGAAACGGTCATTTCTTCGATTCGCTGGCGTATCAAATGCCGTGTCTCCTCGTCGAATGCCCGCACTGTCCCTGTGATCCGGCATTGCTCGGCAATGACATTTTGGGCGAATCCCCCTTGAATGGTTCCGACACTGAGTACAGCGGGCTCCAGCGGGTTCACAGAGCGGCTTACAATGCTCTGCAGCTGGGTCACCAGCGCCGCTCCCGCCACGATGCTATCAATGGTACGGTTCGGCATGCCGCCATGTCCGCCTTTGCCAATGATATCTATAAAAAACTCGTCCGCAGACGCCATCAACGGTCCCGGAGCACTCCCTACAGTTCCCATAGGCAATGGAGTCCACAGATGCAGACCATACACCGCATCCGCTCCTTCTAACATGCCTTCGGCAATCATTCCCTGCGCCCCTCCTGGGCATACTTCCTCTGCGGGCTGAAAAAGAAAACGCAGCTCGCCTTCCAGCTCCTCAAGCCGGCTGCTGTAGTAAGAGGCTACACCGAGCAGTATGGAAGTGTGGCCATCATGTCCACAGGCATGCATTACCCCTTCATTTTGCGAAACGTAATCCTTCTTGTTCTCCTCTTTAATAGGTAGGGCGTCCATATCCGCGCGAAGAACAACGGTTTTCCCCGGCCGCTTTCCCCGTAGTATGCCAAGCACACCATACCCTGTCCCGCTTCTTCTGACTTCAATTCCGAATTTGGCTAACTTATCTGCTATAAATGCTGACGTTTCCTTTTCATGAAAAGACAACTCCGGATGACGATGCAAATGGCGTCTCCATTCTACGATCTCCGGCATGAGCGAATCAACCGCTAAGCTCTTCATAAGTTCTCCATCCCCTTCTCGATAAACCCGCATCCATAGCAAGCGATAGCAGTCCTGTTCACTTTGTTCCAGCCGCGAACGACTATAATTCTTTTATTGTAGCAGAAACGCAAAAAACTGGGTATTGTTAGGCACTGCCTACTCTTGCACAACCTTTAGAAACATACTATCATGAGGTAGAACATCAGCAATCGGATCAGAAATTCATCATTATACTTCATAAGGGGGATATGCGTGCTATGATTTTTGAGAACACGGGCCTCGTAGGATTGAAGAGTGATCTTCTCTATCTGGACGAGAGTGCCACAAAAGCTGGCTTCATCCGCTGGCAATGGGAATACTATCGTGCCACTTACGACTGCAAAATTGAAGACCCACAGGATGGTGGCGAATACTTCCTACGCATTAACACTCGCGCTGTCGAGGGAAAGCTAGAGAAGTCTGATGCCGTACTTGCAATTGAAGCCGTATACTTAGGAAAAGCAACCTTCCCTCATGGCCTGGAATATGAATCTCCGGTGCCAAAACCAGTATTGGACACTGCTGCTAAGCGGATTCTTGAATTAAAGCAGCTGTTAGAGGCTTGAGTAACAGAAAGGGAACGACGAAACAAAATGTCAGCCTGCCCAAAAGAGGAACACCCGATTTCCAACTACTTATCTTAACACTACTACTTGTGGGTTTCGGTCTAGTCATGGTCTTCAGTGCTAGCTCAAGCTTAACCTTAGCAAGCCCGAAGTTCGGTAATGACCCTCTATATTTCATTAAACGCCAAGTGATCTGGATCGTACTCGGAACCGTTGTTATGTTTATAGCTATGAACATTCACTACAGTAAGTTTAAGAAGTGGTATGTACCTATTTTTATCATCACCGTTATACTTCTGCTCGTGGTAGCCTTCTCTGAAAAAATTAATGGTGCCAAGAGCTGGCTTAGTATCGGAAAACTTGGAATTCAACCCACCGAATTAGCCAAAATATCGATTATCCTGTATATCTCAGCACTCATCACCAAAAAAGGTGAACGGTTTAGAGATTTCCGTACAGGATATATCCCTGTAATGGTCATCGTGGGTATTGTTGCCGGACTTATAATGATGCAGCCGGATTTAGGTTCTTGCCTCATTCTCGTAGCTACCAGCGGACTTGTTATTTATGCCGGCGGTGCCAGCATGAAGCATATTCTGGGCTCTATAGCACTGCTAGTGCTGGGTGTAGGACTAGTTGTAGGCGCCAAAGCAGCGATTGATTCCTTATCTCCATCCGATAAAGCCACTGACACTCAGGATTATAGAAAAGGTCGTATCGTTGCCTTTTTAGATCCTTATCAGGTTGCTGAGGGTGATGGTTATAACATTATTCAATCCTTAACCGCTCTTGGCCAAGGTGGAGTAAGTGGTTCCGGCTTCGGCAAAAGCATTCAAAAGCTGGACTATCTAAAATACCCTTATACGGACTTTATCTTCCCCGTAATTGGTGAAGAGTTCGGCTTTCTTGGGACCTCCATATTTTTGATGTTATATCTGTATTTTATCTGGCGAGGTATTCTAATCGCTTTAAGGTGTAAGGATCCCTTTGGTACGCTCGTCGGAATTGGGATTATGGGCCTCATAGCCATTCAAGCCTTTGTCAATATCGGCGGTGTAACCAATACAATCCCTCTTACCGGCGTTACCTTGCCGTTTATCAGCTACGGGGGCTCTTCACTCCTTGTCAGCATGCTGTGCATGGGAATTATGCTAAGCATCTCAAGAGAAACCAACCTTCCTGCCAAAGAGGAAGTAACGAAATCTGTAACAACGGTTAGACAGGTTCGTTCCCGGTAAGCTTTATAAAGCCGGAGGTTAGGGAATTTACACATAAAAAAGCAGCCCAGGGAATTAACCTTGGACTGCTTTTTTGTGTTCAAATTTTTTAAGAGATTTCATCATTCTTGAAAGCTACGCCTTCAACTTTGACATTTACCTCAACAATATGAAGTCCAGTCATGCTCTCCACAGCTTCACGTACGTTCTGCTGAAGCATCCGGCACACTTCGTGGATCGGTGTTTCATAGAGAACGATAATTCGTAGATCTACTGCTGCTTCCAGCTGTCCTACTTCAACGGTAACGCCCTTCTGAACGTTCTTACCGCTTAGACGTTTCGCCCAGCCTTCTGACAGGCCACCAGACATGGCTGCAATTCCCGGAGTCTCCAAGGCAGCCAAACCGGCAATTTTTGAGACGACGTCATTTGAAATTCGTATATTTCCCATTTCCAGTTGAAGTTGTTCTGCCATGCCATATCCCCCCTACACTCATTATCAATTATTGTAATTCCAAAACAGGCTAAAAAGCAAATCACTTTATCGCTTTCTCGTTTACACCTAGGAACAATTTGGGTATATTGATTATGAATTCAATCTAAATACATAGATAGGAGTGTCCTTTACATTGAAAAAATGGATTTCACCATCACTGATGGGTATCACCTTTATCCTTAGTGCGATCGGCCATTATGCCGATTGGGATCATACCCTGCAGTTCATTCTCTCAGCAATCGCTGTGGTGTTTGTGGCCGGATTTCTCGGCCGGGCTACTGAAAGTGTAGCTCATTATGCCGGACAGCGACTGGGCGGCTTCCTTAACGCCACCTTCGGCAATGCTGCTGAGCTAATCATTGCCTTCTTCCTGGTCAAGGAAGGATTGTTCGACATGGTCAAAGCCAGTCTTACCGGCTCTATTATCGGCAACCTGTTGCTTGTTCTAGGATTGAGTATTTTCGCCGGCGGGATGAAGTTCAAAGTTCAGAACTTCAACGTAACCCTTGCCGGAATGAATGGCTCCCTGATGATCGTTGCCGTCATTGCCTTATTTGTTCCCGCTATGTTCTTTACCACCCACTCTATTACGGAGAAGGATACAGATGTGCTCAGTTTAATCGTTGCCGGGCTGCTCATCGCTTCGTACATAGCTTGGCTAATCTTCTCCATGATCACGCATAAGAAACATCTAGAGGACGTTACAGAAGAGGGTAAAGAAGAATTAGCTCATGAACATGCCCCTGCTTGGTCCAGAAACAAATCCATCCTTTATCTCGTGCTTGCCACTGTAATGGTCGCCTTCGTGAGTGAGTGGCTGGTAGGAACGTTAGAGACTTTAACAGAACGTTTCGGATTCAGCGAGCTGTTTGTAGGTGCGTTCCTCGTAGCCATCATCGGTAATGCCGCAGAGCATAGTGCAGCTATTATGCTGGCCATGAAGAACAAAATCGGTGCAGCAGTAGAAATTGCGGTTGGAAGCAGTCTGCAAATCGCCCTGTTCGTAGCGCCTGTCCTAATCTTCGCCAGTTATTTCATGGGTGATACAATGGACATTGTATTTACGACCATCGAAATTGTCGCCATCGGTGTAGCTGTCTTTATTGCCAAATCAATTACTCAGGACGGCTCGACTAACTGGTATGAGGGTCTCTTGTTATTAACGGTCTACCTGATTTTAGGAGTCTCCTTCTATCTCGTATAATCATTATTAACCATTGTACACAACAAAAAGCGCACATGAGCGATTCGTCCTCATGTGCGCTTCTATAAATACTTAAGAAACCGATATTTATTCTTCCTTCGCTTTGTTGTTCAAAGCCTCGTAGAGTACTGCTAAGTTACGCTCCAGCTTACTTAGTACCATTTTACCAGTAATTTCTGGGACCAAACCTGCTCTAACCGCAAAATCCACTTCTCTGGAGAAACCGTACATCTGGGTATCCAGCACTTCCTCATAGAGAGGGCAGTAGCGTGTTGCCAGATTCTCCATCTGCACTTCTATAAGTTGCTGAATTTTATCGGCATCTTCTTGTAGAAGATTGATTGCTTTAAGATTATACTGTTCCTGTAATTCCGATGAAGTCATGCCTCTATCCCCCCCATGTCCAAAAGTTAAGCTGCTTTTACTATTTTACTTAATATTAGACGAAATCCGGTATCAATACAACAATTCAGTTTATACTAACCATATATTTAAAAGAACCTGCTGCGTTATCCTATCAAGTTTCATATCTACTTCTAGAAAAAACGCCCCACCGAAAACCGGTAGGACGTTTTTAGCACGACTATTACTCAGCAACAACTGTGAATTTCAAACCGTGTTTTGCAAACACTTCAGTCATTGCCTTCTTAGCTTCTTCAGCATCTGCCCCATGAACATGAAGCTCATAGCTTTGGCTGGATACCAAAGTAGTGAACAAACCAAGGATACTTTTAACATCAATGTACTTGTTGTCCGCTTGAAGAACGATTGAAGAGTTGAACTGGCCTGCCGTTTGGGCAATATCGACAATTGCCGCATTGTTACTGGACATAGAAATCCCTCCGCAACTTGATTATAAAACTTTAGTCTTTTGTTATCATTTCTTATGATACATTGAATCCGCTTACTTGTGCAAGGAGTTTTCTTGTTATTACATTTTATTTCAAGTTTTCAGGATTCAGACCTTCGAGTTCCGGCAACACAAAAATTCCATCCTTACGAATCAATACATCGTCAAAATAAATTTCTCCGCCTCCATAATCTGGACGTTGGATCAACACAAGATCCCAGTGAATGGAGGAGCGGTTTCCGTTATCTGTAACATCATATGCTTGTCCTGGCGTAAAGTGCAGGCTGCCTGCGATTTTTTCGTCAAAAAGAATATCATTCATCGGGTGAAGAATGTAAGGGTTAAAACCAATAGCGAATTCGCCAATATGACGCGCGCCGTCATCTGAATTCAAAATTTCGTTCAAACGAGCGGAGTCATTGCTGGTGGCTTCAACAATTTTTCCGTTCTCGAATTTGAATTTGATATTTTCAAAGGTCACTCCATTATATACTGACGGTGCATTATAGCTGATCGTTCCATTTACAGAATCGCGAACTGGGGCGCTGTAAACCTCGCCATCCGGAATATTTTTTTGCCCGGAGCATTTCTCTGCACCGATTCCTTTAATCGAGAACTTAAGATCTGTTCCAGCACTCAAAATATGTACCTTATCCGTTCTGCGCATGAGATCAGCTAAAGCATCCTGAGCCTTGTCCATCTTGGCGTAATCCAAATTACACACTTCGAAATAAAAGTCCTCAAACGCTTCAGTGCTAATATTCGCAAGCTGAGCCATGCTCGCATTCGGATAACGCAGTACTACCCACTTCGTATGCTTCACACGTTGTTCGCTATGCACTGGATGAGAGTACAGCGAGTTATACAATTTCATATTTTCTTCAGGAACATCGGACAGATCGTTCACATTCTCACCTGCACGAATCCCGATATAACAATCCATTTGCTTCATCCGGTTCAAGTCAATTTCAGCCCATGTCTGAAGACTCTCACGAGTTGCGTATTTAAGCATGCTGCGCAGGACTGTACGATCTGTTAATTGTACAAAAGCATGACCGCCGGCCTTGCCGATTTCCTCTACAACAGCTTTGATTAAATCTCTTTCATTGCCAATCATTTCGACGAGCACGTTCTCGCCTGGCTGGACATTTACGGAATAACCGACTAGGTTAGCTGCCAGCTTTTGAATTCTGGGATCTTTCATTGTGTATTCTTCCTTCCTCTGTCTAAAAAATAAGCAAGCTTTTCTATTGTAGCACGCCCTGTATGGAGCGCAAGACCTGTGGAATAATGTGAAAATCAACGAAAGCCTGAAAAATTCACCTGTGATACATAAGTTTCATTATCAGATTCATTCCCCGCTTCCGAATAGGTAACCTTACGATTTAAGGTGAGCTTTCTCGGCAGATTATGTTTTGTATCAACGGTTAAATGGTAGACAGTCTCAACATTAGCTTGTTTCAGCTTTTGCTGTAATTCATTATTTTTCTTCTCCCATAGCTCCACCAAAGCTTGCGTAACCGCCTGGTCGTTCTTTATTATTTTTCCAGCAGAATCTGGTGTTTCAGGTCGAAGGTCTTGCATCTCTTTTTCCAATTCAGCAGTCAGCTGCTTTCTGGCCTCAGCAGGCGTCAGCTCGATCCGCAGCACATTTGTCCCTCTGCCTGCACCCGCATCTTCAGTCACATTAGCCTCCATGGATTGCAGCTCCTCCAGCTGTTTCAACGGATTAAGCAAAGCAAGCGGATTTCCGTCCTCAGAGGAACCTTCAGTGGTCAACGCTACCCATTCCCCCTCTTTTTTCTCTAGCTGACTATGGAAAGCTTTCATAGAAGTGATGCTGCTTTTTAAATCTTTAGCGCTATTTGCTGATTTTTTTGTGGCTGAGGATTTATCAGGAAGCAGTGTATACAGATTGACCTTCTTATGGTCCTGTACTGTGCCTTCGTAAAATATCATGGATTCCGGAACGGTCTTTCCACCTTTTGTAAGCATGGTTGACCCTTTAAAAGTAACCCCATCGCTGCCCGTTATACCCGCTAACACCAAACTTAGATCTTCCTTGGCTGGTTTGTCTCTAATAACGCTGCAACCGCTGTTGAACACGCAGGACAAGGTAAAAATCATAAGAACTAACCCCTTCAGTAATAATGACTTTCTCACGGTCATCAGGCCTTTCTTGGAGTATTTTACTTTACAGCCCACTATAGGGTTCTCCCTTCCTGCGCGCCTTATACAGATGCAAATACGTTGCTGTAATCGGTTTCCATACATTGCTCTAACTTATGCGCGTTCGTCGCTTGCTTCTGAATGTCAGTACATACCACCTTCAGACTCACGAAGTTACCGCTGCCAGTCGCCACACCGTTGAAGCTTTCGGACACAGCTGACCTTAATTACAGTATTTTGCGATATTTCCCATACCAACGGACACCAGCGCAGCTATTGACCCGAAATGCGCCCGATATGCCCCTCTTACTAAACAATAGCGTCTCTGGTGTCCGAAAACATGCCCCAAAGGCAAAATACACGCCAATAGCGTCATCTGAGTCCGAAGGCCTCGCAGCATGATGAATACACCAGTCGAAGCAGCGAGCCAACTAACAAAACAATGACCAGCAACTCCTTATTACGGGAGAACCGCTGTTCAAATGCTAATGCGCGAATATGACCGTTGCAGTCGCCACGCCGTTATCTCTATCGGACACAGCTGACCCTTAACGCAGCATTTCCCGATATTTCCCATACCAACGGACTCCAGCGCAGCTATTGACCTTAAAAACGCACAAAATGAGTCTTTTTCCAAGCAATAGCGTCTCTGGAGTCCGAAAACATGCCCCAAAGGCAAAATACACGCCAATAGCGTCATCTGAGTCCGTAAGCCTCGCAGCATGATGAATACACCAGTCGAAGCGCCAGCCATCTGCCAAAACAAAAAGCAGCGACTCTCCAATAACGGGAGAACCGCTGCTCTGCTATCTCTTTTACTTATGAGGCAATCCCTTCACACCGCTGCCATTCTCTTTAGTGTCAACGATCACCTGGTTACGCCCATTGTTCTTAGCTTTATACAGTGCCATATCCGCTCGATAGAACAGGGATTCGACGCTTACACGTTCGTCCATCCAGCTCCATTCCGCTATACCGCAGGACACTGTTACATTAGGTTCGGTCTCATTCATCACTCGCTTACGAATACGTTCAGCCACATTTACTGCCTGTTCTACTCCCATTAATGGTAAATAGACCGACAGTTCTTCTCCACCCCACCTCGCAGCAATATCCCCTTGACGGATGGAGGACTTCACAATTTCACTGACCTCTTTTAAGATCTTGTCGCCCTTTTGATGACCATAGGTATCATTCACCATCTTGAACTGATCGATATCCACAACAATTAAGCAACCGCAAAAATCTTTAGACTGCCGTTCCTTTATTTCTTCGTCCAGATAATGACGAGCATAAAGTCCAGTTAGGCTATCTCTGTTCGCTAAACGTCTAACTTCGGCATGCAGCCTTGCGTTCCCTACAGCTAGTCCAATGTGTCCCGCCATCGCTTGAAGCAATCTGTAATTGTCATAAGAGAAATAATGGGCATCGCGATGCGCCAACATGATAGCACCACGCACTTCACCACCTACACTTAAAGGTGTGGCAATCAGCGACTGCGACCCGGTAGCATTCATTAAACGAGAAGTAGTATTAGGATTATCTATGTAGTTAGACATGATTAATGATTCCCCAGTAGTATAGACCTTCCCGCCTAAACCTTGTCCTACTTCTAAAATTTCATTTTGCAAGGAGGAATGATTGCAAGCAATAACCTCTAGCCCGCCCTTTTCTTCGTTCATATGTAAAATACAGCAGTAGTCTGCACCAAACATCTCCAACAGCTCTTCAAACGCAAATTGAAAAATATCCCCTAAACGCAAGCTCTGATTCAGCCGTTGTGTAAGTTCGTTACTCATACGCAGCTCACGAATGAGCTGATTGGAGCGTTCATACAGCTTGGCATTCTCAAAGGCAGTACCTGCGGTATCCGCCACCATCGAGAGAAACCGTAAATCTACATCCATAAAGATCGAGTTATCCATCACCATGTGGAATACGCCATAAACCCCTTGCTTCCCGCCTAGCGGAAGACCAATTTCTACAATGTGTTGATCTTCAGTATTGGTGTTCAGAGCAACACGGCCGTCTTTAAATGCTCTAGCGCAGACATCATCACTGGACATCTGAAACGGTAAAGGTTTGACCTGCGGATGAGTGCTGCGGTGATCTTGCGACATAAACAGCTCAAGCCTGGCACCAGGGTACATTGCAGAAATGCTATCTATAACCTCCGTAAGCACAGCGTTCACATCAATATTGTCATGCATCCGCTGAACGATCTGAAATAACAAGGAGCGGCGATTGCTCTCACGTTCTGCATGTTGATGAACACTCGCAAGATCAGTTACAAAAATATGTTCAAACTTATGATAGAATATGGTCCGGTACTGCAAAGATATAGCCTCAGCAGTATCTCGTCCACCCATTAAATATTGTTGTGTCGGCATAGCACAGCCCAGGAAGGCAAAAATTTCTTTGTCAACGCGAGTGATGAGCGGTATAGTAAAAAAGCTCATATCCTGACCCTGCACCATAAGTTGAACAGATGAGGTTGCGCCAGAAAGTAAACTAGCTGCAGCCGCTTGCTCCCATTGGTGCCTCCATCGTTCTTGCTGATCGGCAATATTAGCAAAATATCTGCCTTCAAAATTCAGCACACACCAATCCCATGATTTAGCGAATGGTAGAGCCTCTAGCCCATCGATCCATTCCTCGAAGCTGTCTGCAATCAGATTGGCCAAATATGGGAAGTCATGGGACACTATTTCCGTTTCCCTAAGCCAGGCGGTGGGATCTTCGGAATCTCTACTAGTGTGCAATTTGTCCTGTATCAGCATACGACTGTCTTGAGAAGCGTATGCTTTCTGTTCTGACATAACGAAGATCCCCTTTGCTTCTCATTTAAGAAAAAAAACCTTCCCAATTAACATCTAATTAACTATATTTTACTCTCTTTCTTTGTGTATTGCATTATATTTTCCTTATTTCCGGGATTTTTTTTAGGACCAAAGAACTAACGACAAAGAATGACAAAAACTCTTTTAATATGCGCTTGACTTTATATACTACTTTCATATAATATTTATTGTTGAACAAGACTGTAACAAGTCTTACTTGGGCGTAACGTTGTGTCACCCTCACGCATTTCGTTACTGCCAGGGCAGCGGCTGAACTTCCCTGGTAGTGTGGAAGCCAATAATGCTAATCACGGATACGAAATGCGGCGCAAATAGAGCCCTAACCTGAAATTTCAAATATAAAGGAGTCTACTATAACATGGCACGTTACACCGGACCTAAATTCAAACTCAGCCGCCGTCTGGGCATTTCCCTTAGCGGTACAGGCAAAGACCTGAAACGCCCTTTCCCACCAGGACAACACGGCGCTAACCAACGCAGAAAAGTAAGTAACTACGGAATGCAGCTTTTGGAAAAACAAAAACTGCGTCACATGTACGGCTTGGGAGAGAAACAATTCCGTACTCTCTTCGCTAAAGCACAAAAACTTCCAGGTCTTGCGGGCGAAAACTTCATGTTCTTGCTTGAAAGCCGCTTGGACAACCTAGTTTACCGTCTTGGATTTGCTAACTCCCGTGCTGGAGCACGTCAGTTGGTATCCCACGGACACGTAACTGTAAACGGCAAAAAAGTCGACATCGCTTCTTACCGTGTAAGCTTGGGCGACGTTATCGGTCTTCGCGAGAAGAGCCAAGGCATGGCTTCCATTAAAGAAGCTCTTGCTAACCGTAACCACCTTCCAGCTTACCTGGAATATGCTGAAGGATCTTTCGAAGGTAAATATATTCGTTTGCCAGAACGTTCCGAGCTTTCCCAGGATATCGATGAGAAACAAATCGTCGAGTTCTACAACCGTTAATATCTCGCTTTTAGCAGGTATGACCAAAGCCTCCGGATTAATCCGGGGGCTTTTTGTTATGTCAATATCCTAAATTCCATGCCGTTTGTAGAAGGTTACGCTTCCGCAAATCATACCCTAAATTACTTTATTTATAATTTTTGCACAAAAGTCGAATCTTAAGACCATGAGAATCAGGTAGAAGCGCATTCAAAAACGCCAATTTATGCTATAATAATTCCGTTAAAAGGAGGAATTATCGTCGATGGCTCAAGAGAACAAGAAAAAAAACGCTAAGAAGCCTTCACCCCGCAGATCCGCCCTAAGCAGGTTCGGTTCTGTAGTTAAGTGGATGTTTATTCTTGGAATAATAGGCGTTCTATTTGCCGGTGGTGCTGTAGCAGGCTATGTCGCTTCCATTGTGAAGGATGAACCTGTTCGCTCCGAAGAAATGATTCAGCAGCAGGTCAGTCAAAATGCGATCACCGGATTCGCTTATTTCCGAGACGGCGCACCGATCGGCCAGCTTCGGACAGAAGAAGACCGAAGGCTCATTGAATTCAACGATATCCCCCAGCTTATTATCGATGCAGTTCTCGCTATAGAGGACAATAATTTTAATGAGCATAATGGCGTGGATTTCAAAGGCACCTTACGTGCCGTCAAACAAAAGCTTCTCAATGAATCCGTTCAGACCGGAGGCAGTACACTCACCCAGCAGCTCGCAAGACGTGTATTCCTGAATCTGGATCGGACAGAAGATCGCAAAGTAAAAGAAATTCTACTTTCTCTTAGATTGGAACGCTTCTTGACCAAACAAGAAATATTAACGGCTTATCTGAATAAGGTTCCTTTCGGCAATGGCTCGAATGGCTACAATGTATTCGGAATTAAAGCAGCAGCCAAAGGGATATTCGGTCTAGACGATCTGGACAAATTGAACGTGGCTCAAGCAGCTTATTTGGCTGGTCTTCCGCAGCTCCCTTCCACTTATTCTGCATTTAATGGCATAGGTGAATTCAACGAAAAAGCTTTCAACAGAGCTATGGACCGTCAACATCTTGTACTTCGTCGTATGCTTGAGGAGAATAAGATCACTACCTCTCAATATGATGAAGCCCTTCAATTTGATATCAAGAGTTCTCTGGCGCCGCACACCAAAAAAGCCTATGCTACCTATCCATACCTGATGATGGAGACTGAGCGTAAAGCATCCGAGATCCTTCTATCATTGAATGAAGAGAAAAATGGCACAACGGATGCCAATAGCACTACTGACAATGCCGTGTTACTTGAGGAAGCAAGACAGCAGCTCATGACCGGCGGTTATCGAGTCTACACAACCATTGATAAAAAAGTTTACAATGCAATGCATAGTGTCTCAGAAGACAGCAATAATTTTACTAAAGACAGCAAAACCAAAGGTATGGAACAAACGGCTGGCATGTTAATCGACAACAAAAGCGGAGCCATTCTCGGCATGATTGAGGGTCGCGACTTCAATATTGAGCAGATGAATTATGCTACCCAAATGATCCGTCAGCCCGGATCGACCATGAAGCCAATTTCAGCTTATTTACCAGCCTTAGATGCAGGGCTAATTCAGCCTGCCGGGATTGTGGATGATGCGCCAATTATTCTAAAAGACGGCGGAAAAGGATTCCACATTCCTAAGAATGCCAATAATCGCTATCAAGGTCTGGTCACTGCCCGTTACGCACTTAACAAATCGCTCAACTTGCCTGCGCTTAAGCTGTTTAATGAAAAGGTCGGAATAGAGAAATCTTGGGCCTTTACTAAAAAGCTGGGGATCACCACCCTCACAGATGATGATTACAGCGCGCAGACTGGGGTTATAGGTGGTCTCAAATACGGAGTATCCGTAGAAGAGTTAACCAATGCCTATTCCGCTATCGGCAACCAAGGTGCCTTTAATGATGCCTACATGATTGAGAAAATTGTCAATTCAGAGGGCAAAATTATCTATCAGCACAAGGTTAATCCTGAGCAAGTATTCTCTAAGCAAACAGCTTACCTAATGACAGATATGCTGCGAACTGTAATTACAGAGGGTACAGCCAGCACCGTAAAAAGAGAATATAAACACTCTAAAGAAATTCCGATTGTCGGTAAGACTGGATCTACCCAGAATTATGGAGACGTATGGTTTATGGGCTACACTCCTGATGTCACACTTGGAATGTGGGTCGGCTACAAAGAGCAAATCAACACCCTTACGGGAGATACACAAAAACGTCAAGCCCAAACATTATGGGCAAAAGTGTTGAATGCTGTCATTGATAAGCAGCCGGAACTATTCGTCACAGACAAATTTGCACAACCTGAGGGAATTATCAAAAAGACAGTTTCCGCATATAGCGGCAAACTGCCAACATCTCTGACTGATAAATTCACAACGGATATATTTAATACAAAATATGTGCCAAAAGAGAGCGACGACGGGATTTCCAAAGCCAAGTATATTACTTACAAAGGCGTCAATTATATCCCGTTGGAAGGCACTCCAGAGGAGTTCCTAAAGGAAAAAATCGTCGTTAAACGCGAGAAGCCGATACAGGAACTAGTCAAAGAACTCCTGGCTGCCTTCCCTAAGATGAAGGATCATAAATCACTGGAGTATTATATGCCAGCCGATGCCAAGACGGATTTCCCAACAGAAGTTGATCCACGTGTGGACGATGGGGCTTCCCCTGCTGCTCCCGGAAATGTTAACGTCTCTTATAGCACTGGTAAAGCGGTCATCAGCTTCTCCGCTAGCAGCTCGGCAGATGTTGTGGGATACCGCTTATATCGTTCATTAAACGGAGGTTCTTTCCAGAAGCAATCTATACTCATGGCAGATGAGAACAAGGTATTCACACCGGGTACACCTGCAAGTGCTAATGCAACCTTTTATGTAACCGCCGTGGATGTTGCAGGTAATGAGACGGCTTCTGGCAGCGTTGCTGGAGGGATTACACCAACACCCGAAGCAACTCCTACACCTGATCAACAACCTGGTACAGAGGCGCCTACAGAGCCTGAGACGACACCAGGAGACGTTATTGAGGATCCAGGTAACATTCTCCCGCTACTACCGACGGAAACACCAGCCGGCGGAGGTAACAGTACTGGAGGCAGTAATAATACCACAGCAGGTAATAATGCAGGGACACGTTAACCCAAAGATCATTAAATAATTTTACACAGCAAAACACCGTTCCCATGAATTCATCGGGGAACGGTGTTTTTTTACAATTCATTCTAATCCTCAATCGTGGATAGATCTCCTGTCGGTAAATGCAGCTCCCATGCCTTCAGGACACGCCGCATAATTTTACCTGATCGTGTCTTCGGAAGTTTATCCTTAAACTCGATTTCCCGCGGGGCAGCATGTGCAGACAGACCCGCTTTGACAAAAGCGGCGATCTCCTCTTTCAAGGCAGCAGTTGGAGTATAACCTTCTCTAAGCGAGATAAAAGCCTTAATAATCTCCCCCCGCACAAGATCCGGTTTGCCGATTACACCCGCTTCTGCCACTGCCGGATGCTCCACTAATTTGCTCTCCACTTCAAATGGACCAATACGCTCACCAGAAGAGTTGATAACATCATCAATTCGTCCCTGAAACCAGAAGTATCCTTCGTCATCCATATAAGCTGAATCGCCAGAAATGTACCAGCCAGGAATCCGGAAATATTCCTCATACTTCGTCTGATTGTTCCAGATCGTTTTCATCATGGATGGCCATGGAGTTTTTATCGCAAGATTCCCCATAGAAAAAGGCGGGAGAACATTTCCACGATCATCCAGAATCGCTGCTTCAATCCCCGGTAACGGACGGCCCATCGAGCCTGGTTTGATATCCATTGACGGATAATTACAAATCAATTGTGCCCCTGTTTCAGTCATCCACCAAGTATCATGAATACGCTGATTGTAAAATTTATCTCCCCAACGTACTACTTCCGGATTTAACGGTTCACCAACCGATAGAACATGGCGCAAACTGCTTAAATCAATCCCCTGTAAAGAGTGCTCCCCTGCACCCATCAACATACGAAAAGCTGTAGGTGCGCTGTACCATACAGATACCTTATTCCGTTCGATTGTCTTATACCAATCCTGAGGACTAAAGCGGCCGCCTCTGACTACATTGGTCACCCCGTTTAACCAAGGGGCAAATATGCCGTATGAAGTTCCGGTCACCCAGCCAGGATCTGCCGTACACCAGTATATATCGTCTTGACGTAGATCTAGCACTACTCTACCTGTATAATAATGTTGAATCATTGCTCTATGCACATGATAAACGCCTTTGGGCTTACCTGTAGAACCAGAAGTATAATGCATAATAAGGCCATCGTCCAAATCAAGCCATTCTAAATTAAGATCAGCAGAAACGTTAGCCATCTCTTCTGCGAATCCTAAGTTTCCTTGCTCAATATCAGTTGCTCCACCTACTAGAAAAATATGACGCAGCTCAGGAAGCTCTTCTCGCTTGACCCGATGCAGCAATTCTGGCGTAGTTACCAGCGCAACAGCCCCACTATCCTCCAAACGATCCTTAACCGCTGTTTCCATAAAGGCTTCGAATAAGGGTCCTGCTATGGCTCCGATTTTGAGAATACCTAGCAGACTGAAATACAGTTCCGGTTGGCGAGGCATAAAAATAAATACCCTATCTCCTTTACCGATGCCATATTTACGCAATACATTTCCGAACCGGTTCGACCGCTCCTGCAGATCGGCAAATGTATAGGATTCTTCCCGTACAGTGTCACTGTAGAGTAGGGCCGTTGCCGCTCCCCGCCCTTCATCCACATGGCGATCAACGGCTTCATAGGCCATATTAACCTTGCCGGTTTCATACCATGAGAAATTACGTTCAACATCCTCCCACTCAAAATTGGCTACTGCCTCCGCATAATCAGACATATTGGAGCTCTGCACACGACCCGGCAAAATTTCGCTATGGACTTGACCCATCACTCTTGCCTCCCTCACTCGTTTGATTTAAGCTTTAAGGGTAAGACTCATGTTTTAAATAATGATGTCAATGCAATGAATGTGAATTTTTTATGTCTGAATTAGTATACCATAGCAAGCGTTTACATACCATTTTTTTGATCTGAAAGGAGCACTGTCATGGAGCATCGCAAAATCCCTATTTCCCATACTCTCTGCTATATGGGTAGAACGATAACTGTGAGCGGACCCCGATCTCCCGAGGACCTTGAAGTCCTGCATATGCATCAGGACCTTGATGCTTTCCGCAGGCCCTTAGAGCAGCAAGAGGCGCTCGTAGAGATCGCCAGCTTGCCAGAGGGCCGTGTAATTACCGCAGTAGAGAATGACGTTATAGTAGGCTATGTGACCTTCCATTATCCAGATGAAATGGAGTTATGGTCACAGGGTGGTATGGAGGATCTTATTGAGCTTGGAGCGATAGAGGTGAGTAATGATTATAGAGGGGCCGGACTAGGCCGGCTGCTGGTTTCTACTGCTTTTGAGCGGGAGCAATTGGAGAATTGTATTGTTTTTACAACAGAGTATTACTGGCACTGGGATTTAAAAGGCAGTGGGCTGGACGTATGGGCCTATCGCCAGATGATGGAACGGCTGATGAAGACCGTAAATATGGTTTGGTATGCTACGGATGATCCGGAAATTTGTTCACATCCCGCTAACTGCCTAATGGTTCGCATTGGACAAGAGGTGCCCATGTCCTCCCAGGAGACCTTTGACAGAGTACGTTTTAGACAACGCTTCATGTATTGAGCATTAAATATGCTGCAGCATAAATTCTAATATGGAATGCGAGCGTTGTGAAGATTGTACTGTAAATTCCCTGAAATTCACCTCAGCTGATCCATCAGACTTATCTGACATGGAGCGAATGATGACAAAGGGCGTGGCGTTCATATGACAGACTTGGGCAACCGCCGCCCCTTCCATTTCCACACAAGCCCCCTCCATTTGCTCTCTTAATTCAGCTACAATCTCCGCATTAGAAATGAATTGATCACCAGATAACACCTTGCCTATCAAGTACTTTTGACCTAGCTCATTGCATGCCTTCTCAGCAAACTGTACTAGCGCAGGGTCTGCCTGGAAGACGGAAGTCTCCTGATAAGGAATTTCGCCTCTTGCGAACCCAAGCCTCGTAGCATCCATGTCATGTTGTATACATGTAGATGATATAACAATATCTCCAATATTCAATTCAGGATGTACTGCTCCAGCAACCCCCGTAAACAGCACACGGGATACGCCAAAATTATCAATTAGAATCTGAGTTGTAACTGCTGCATTTACTTTACCCACGCCAGATTTACAGAGCACTACGGATTTTCCTAATATGTTTCCTATGTAATATTGTATACCTGCTTTAACTTTTGTCCGCTTGTCCTCCATACCCTCTAGAAGCAGCTTGATTTCTTCATCCATCGCTCCGATTAATCCGATGATTTCACTCACAGTAAATACCTCCTTTGATGATTTATTTAGCAAATAAAAACATAAAAAGCTCCATAAGGAGCTTTTTACGGAATAACTGTTCAGTTCTTAAATTACTTATTCAGATGATTAACCGACAAGCGGAGAATCGTTTCATGAGGCAGGATAACCCGCGGATTCTCAACGGTTTCTTTCTTCATAAGCTTGGTCAAAAGTCTCATCGCAACTGCACCCAAATCGTACATAGGCTGAGCTACAGTTGTTAGCAAAGGACGAACCATCGAAGCCATACGAATATTATCCACACTAATGATGGAGAAATCATCCGGTACCTTAAGACCTTCATCTTGAATACTGTGAATGGCACCAATAGCCATTTCATCCGTTGCCGCAAAAATAGCGGTTGGTTTCTTCTTGAGTCCAAGGAAATACTTCATTGCTTCTACACCAGATTCATAGCGGTAGTTACCGATGCGTACCAAATCCTCTTGGTACTCGATTCCTGCCTGTTCCAATGCTTTCTTGTAACCATGGAAACGTGCATATCCATTTGCAGGATCCTGCAGTGTGCCACTGATCATAGCGATCTCACGATGACCGTGACGAATCAATGTGTTCACAGCATCAAAAGCAGCGGTTTCATGATCGATGTCAACGGAAGGATAAGTTCCCTTCTCATCCCGTGTAGCACATAGAACAATCGGAACTGCAGAAGTCTGGAAAGCTTGAATATGTTCGTCAGTTACTGTACCCCCCATGAAGAGCAGACCATCGACCTGTTTCTCCAAAAGGGTATTAATGACACGAATTTCTTTCTCTTTACGCTTATCCGCGTTACACAATATGATATTGTAATGATACATGTTCGCGATATCTTCAATCCCGCGTGCAATTTCTGCAAAAATCGAGTTTGAAATATCAGGGATGACAACCCCAACGGTTGTCGTTTTCTTACTGGCAAGACCTCTTGCCACGGCATTGGGACGATATCCCAAACGTTCAATCGCTTCAAAAACTTTCTTCCGGGTCTGCGGTTTCACGTTAGGGTTATTATTCACAACCCGTGATACCGTAGCCATAGATACGCCTGCTTCTCGAGCTACATCGTAAATGGTTACCGTCAAATTACTCTCTCCATTGCGATAAATTTTATCGTTCGACTAATTAAAAATATGATACGACACTTTGTACATTTGTGCAATGATAACGCTTCATTTTCCTTTCAAAATTTCTTTCAAGGCTGAAAACGTCACCCTGGATTAAAATTGTGACCAGTGCTGGTTAACCTGTCCAAGAGCATCAATAATGTAACTTCTATCTATCGTAACAAAAAGTGAGTGAAAAATCCAACATTCCGTGAAAAATTTTCATTATTTTCACACAATTTTTTTATAATCTTCATTTTCAGTCATTTGGAAGGTTAATTGAGACAATCTTCGACTAGTTTCTTCCATCCAATGCTGGTCTGACAGCTTCTCAGCTAAACGATAGATATCGAGAAGCATATCGACTCGGGTCTGAATCCTCTCTCGGATTATCGTCTCTAGTTCTGATATTCCCCCTATTATAGTTTCTGACAAGGATTCTTTTAATACACTGGCCAATTCATTTCTCTCCGTAAACAAAAAATCTTTTCCCGGATCATCTCCACTGAGTTCTTTTACTAATTTGCCTAGATCTGCTTTAATAAACTGCAAAGGTTCATAACTAGCGCATTCCGGGCAGGTATAGACAGGAACATGAGTAATCTTCATCTTCGTATTAAAAATCAAAGAATGCATATGTAAGTTCATGAGGCCACCACAACTGCACAACTTCTCCATCAAATTATCTTTATACATCTTCTACACCTCTTGCACAAAATTAATAACGCACAAAGTTTGACTTTTTCAACTTCTATATTCGACTCCACTCGATTAAAACCCTCCTTTATTGCATATAATGATTAAATTGGCAATTTGTCTATAATTTACATCCCTAAAGATGACTTCATATTTTAAATTTGATAGAATAATGAAAGAATCATGGGAATCGAAAGGAGCTTAACTAAATGAGACTAGCCGGTAAAAAGGTCATAGCACTCGTAGACGATGAATTTGAAGATTTGGAGCTCTGGTATCCCGTGTATCGGGTGAGAGAAGAAGGTGCCGAGGTTCACTTGGCAGGTCTGGAAAAAGATAAGACGTACATCGGTAAATATGGCGTACCTGCTAAAGCAGAATACTCCTGGGACGAGCTTAATGCCGCAGATTATGATGGGATTTTGGTTCCAGGCGGCTGGGCTCCTGATAAAATCCGTAGATACAGTGCCGTTCTAAAGCTCGTACAGGATTTTAATGCGGCTAAAAAACCAATTGGGCAGATCTGCCATGCAGGCTGGGTATTAATTTCCGCTAAAATTCTGGAAGGTGTAACCGTCACCTCCACGCCAGGTATCCGTGATGACATGGAGAATGCCGGAGCCATCTGGAAGGATGAAGCTGTAGTTACGGATGGACATATCATTTCTGCTCGCCGCCCGCCAGATCTTCCGCCATACGGCAAAGCCTTTTGCGATGCACTAGCTGGGGAATAAACAGTAGGAATATAGTTAAAATCAAACAAGCCCTGTTTCTCACAATTTGAGGAACAGGGCTTTTGATTTGAGGCGTTTAAAATCCAGATGGTTATCTAATCCGCATGGAATCCGTCTCCATGATCATATTTGGATAATTTGTAAACCTAAAAGTCAAAGGTTGAGGCAGCTTTTCTTTGCCTACGTTAAGATAATAAGTTATTGTAGTTCCCTTAGCGTCTTCACGGTATTCTCTATATCTAGAATAACTCTCAGAATCATGTACAAGCCAATGTCCGCTTCCAGCACTATCCACAAAATTATCGTCTATCCCAAAACCGGTTGCTTCATGCAACTCCTCAACTTTTTTGGGAATCAATAAATCCAATAATATAATCCCCTTCTCCTCATCCGCGGTCCGTTTAGAAATCGTGAGATAGTTATCAGGTTCCTTCAGAATCTGTTTGGTTTCCGTGTTAATCACTAACTCCACCTTAGATTTATCCAGTGCTGAAATCCCCTCAATTTCAAGCTTAATTGGATCATCGGGTCTCATATTATCGTTATGGTAGATATTTGTCTGTGGGCCGCCATTTGTTAATGAAACACTACCCAACCCATTTAAGGTCTCTTGATCCTTCCCTTTTCCCATAATTAACTTAGGCGAAAGTGTTCTAAAAATCTTCATTTTATTATCGCCGTCATAAGATTCTTGCATATAAATCCCAGTAGGCCCCATATAAACATTATTCACTTTGATCTTCTGTCCAGAAACAGCCAAACTATCCTTCAGATCAACGAACTCTCCTTCAAAATAATCTTTATCAGTATCCATAGGAATGGTGACGCTTAATTTTTTGATATCACTGTTCATGATAATATGTTCAATTGTTGCTGGAAAAAGCGATAATGTAACATTCAACTTCTCCAGCAACTCATCTTGGTATTTATCCCACACAATTTGTTGAAACATATAAGTCGTACCAGGAGAACCATCCTCCTCACTCACGGAGTTACTAACGCCACTATAGCCACTCATTGAAAATTTATCCTCTGGCGCTTTTTTCAAAGACAACCCCATGAATTGCATCTTCTGATCCGTATTGTTCTGGATTGTATAAAGTACTGCAATGCCTCTCCGGTCTGCAATGATTCCATTAACAGTCCAAGTTATCCCATCCACCTCAGGAGAAGAGATATTTACCTCCTTCATCATCCCCGCATCAAGTGCTGATTTAATCGTCAGATTATTAGCAATAACGGGTCTAAACACTTCAAGCTGACCCCAGCTTTTTGGAGGTAATTGCGCACGTACGGGATTTATCATCTGATTTGCCCAAGGCACAATTATAAGTAAGGCGAATGCCAAGACTACCAATACAACAACAGCGTACTTTTTTCTAAAAGACAAACGTGAACGGTTCCCTTGCTGCATCCCCTTGCGGATCGCGGTGTCCAGTCTTACATCCAGAATTTCTTCTGCCTCCGCATCGATTTTCTGAAAATAATCTTTAAGCAGCTTCTCTTCAGACTCAGCCATAAAATAGCTCCCCCTTCCGCTTCATTTTGTCACGCAGTTGTTTTAATCCTTTATTCAGCCATGTCTTCACTGTGCCCTCGGGTTTATCCAGCACCTCTGCAATCTCGGCAAGGGTCATATCCTTGTAATATTTGAGCACCAGCACTTGGCGATATTTGGGTTTCACTCCATCCAGCGCTTGTTCCATGTCCAGTCTGCGGTCACTTTTCATCTCCATGATCCCCTCATCACTTCGAGCAGCTTCTGCGACTGTATTCCTCTTTCGGCGCTTCAGCTCATCATTACAGCAATTAATCAAAATACGTGTTAACCAAGGAGCGAAACGTTCCGCATCTTTTAAGCTTTTTCGTTTAATCCATGCACGGCAGGTGGCCTCCTGCAAAACCTCCAGCGAATCCGCTTCATTTCGCAAATAGCTGTAAGCAATGCTATAAAGTTTTCTTTTCTGTCCAGCCACTTGCTCATAAAACAGCTCTTCGTCCGTAGCGGCCATTTCCATTTCGTCATTTATAATGTGATCCATTTTCGGCCTGCCTCCCCCCTTGCCTTTATATCTAAATCGGTTCTGTGTAACTCTCTATGTATTGACTGCGCCGCAGGGCAAACGGTTTTGTTTTTTTAAAGTATGGCATAAATAAAGAAAAAGGCTCGGCAAGAATGCCGAACCTTGATATGAAATGAATAAAAGTTACAGTAACTTTAGGATGAGGCTTTCTCCTGTAGTTCCCCGCTTGATCCAAGTGTAAGACCACTTTTTTGGGCAAACGCAGTTAACATTTCTTCCGTCTCTGAGCTTGTACGATGGTGGAAACACGCTTTGGCGATTCTTTTGGCATCCTTGGCCAGTGTGTTCAGTGTGCGGTGTTTAACCTTCAGCAGCGCCTGCGGCGACATGCTGAGTTCTCTAATTCCAAGCTCCAGCCAAAGAGGCAAAGAACGCTCATCCGCCGCCATTTCACCACATACACTGATATCAATCTTGGCATTACGTGCCGCTTCTACCGTCATACGGATCATTCGCAGAACCGCTGGATGGTACGGATGATACATATGAGCAATTTGTTCATTCATACGGTCTACCGCTAACACATATTGAACCAAATCATTAGTGCCGATACTGAAAAAGTCAACTTCCTCAGCCAGTAAATCAGCAATCATAACCGCCGCTGGAACTTCAATCATAATACCCACAGGAAGATTCCGGTTAAAAGGGATATCTCGTTGCTCCAGCTCAGCTTTCACTTCTTCTAAAACAACTTTTGCCGCCTGCACTTCCTCTACGGAAGAAATCATTGGAAACATCAACTTTACATTCCCGTATGCACTTGCCCGCAGAATGGCACTTAGCTGAGTTTTGAACATATCTAATCGGTCCAAGCTGATGCGAATCGCCCGGTAACCAAGGAAAGGATTCTGCTCTTCAGGCAGCTGGATATAATCCAACTGCTTGTCCCCGCCAATATCCAGCGTACGAATCACTACAGTGTTATTGCCCACCTTCTCGACAACCTGTTTATACACTTCAAATTGTTCATCCTCAGTTGGAAAAGATCTGCGGTCCATATAAAGAAACTCCGTGCGGAACAGGCCTACGCCTTCAGCTCCATACTTAAGCGCTATGTTGAGTTCTTTAACTGAACTGATATTGCCGGCAAGTCGCAGGTTCACACCATCCTTGGTAACAGCCTCCACGGTGGCGAGCAGTTCCAGTTGCTCTTTCTTTTTATGCTGTTTATCCCGAATCGCTACGTATTCATTTATCGTAAGTTCATCTGGATGGATTTGTACAGATCCGGTATCACCGTCGATCACAAGCATGTCCCCGGTCTGAATAGGATTAGACAGATTATTCTCCAAGCCTGCTACAAGAGGAATGCCTAGCGCACGAGCCATAATGGAGGAATGTGAGGTTTTACCGCCCATCATGGTGACAATACCTAGAACATAAGTTGGATTCAAGTGAGCTAGCTGGGAAGGAGACAACTCCTTCGCAACAAGAATATATGGCTGTGTATCCGATGGTAACGTAACCTCTGGAGCGCCTAAAAGATGTTTTAAAAGACGGTTTCCGACATCCTTGATATCCACCGCCCGCTCCTTCATGTACTCATCGTCTAGCAGATCAAACATCGCTACAAAATGATCAATCGCTTCTTTCACAGCTACTTCTGCCGCCTTGTACTGGCGCTCAATGATCCCGCGGATTTCACTCATGAACACAGGATCATCTAAGATCGCCAGATGAGCATCAAAAATACTCGATTCCTCCGGACCTACCACTTCTCTGAACTCTTTTTTGATGAATTCAATCTCGTCCTTAGAGGTACGGATACCTTCGTATAAACGCTCAAACTCCTTAGCTAGATCCACTGGGTTCACTTGTGTATCCGGTAAGCTCCATTCCCAGTTCGGCAAGACAAAGGCCTTCCCGATAGCTACACCTGCTGCTGCGCCTATGCCTTGTATCATCCTTCAATCCCTCCAACGTTACTTTCGTGTAAGACTACGGACATTACTGATGATTGCCCCTTTTTAACATTTTTAAATGGAGCATAGCTCCATGATTTGACTCGATCAGGATTCGTGATCACCATCGGTGTAGCCAATGAGGCCGCATGTTCACGCAAATAAGCGAGGTCGAATTTAACAAGCAATTGACCCGGCTCCACGCTGTCGCCTTCTTTTACAACCGCCTCAAAGGGTCCCTTGAGCTGTGAAGTGTCGATCCCTATATGCATGAGTACCTCCAACCCTTCCGGCGTCGAAATACCCACGGCATGCATTGTAGGATAGACGTGCATAACTTTCCCGAATACGGGTGAAGTAAGTTCCCCTTTTTCCGGCAAAAATGCAACCCCATCCCCCACTAGCTTAGCTGCAAAAATGTGATCAGGCACTTCCTCAATGGGCATCATTCTACCCTGCATTGGCGAACTGAACAGCACCTGCGGTAAATCACGAAGCATAAGCTTATTAATCTCCTCGCGGATCAGTTCTGAATACGTGCCAAATACTACCTGGACATTTCCGCCGCCTAGCTTGATAATCCCAGCAGAACCTAAACCTTTAAGCGCTCCAGTATCTATATATCGGTCATTATGAACGGTAAGCCGCAGACGGGTGATACAGGACTGCACTTGTACAATATTCTCCTTGCCTCCAAGCGCCTCTAAGATCAGCGGTGCCTGATAAGGGATATTGCCGGCCCAATCCCCAAGCTCTGAACCTTCTTCACGCCCCGGTGTCGGGATCTGAAAACGGCGAATCGCCCAGCGAAATAAATTATAGTATACAATCCCGTAGCCGATACCAATCGGAATCAGCAGCCAAGCCCTCTGTGACAAATGCATGTTCAAGAAGAAATCGATGGCTCCAGCCGAATAGGAGAACCCGTGATGGATTCCCAGCATGTAGGTCAGCACCATAGCGAGACCGGACATTACAGTATGTACCGCGAACAAATATGGAGAAGCAAATAAAAATGCAAATTCGATCTGCTCCGAAACCCCGGTCAGAAAACAAACCAACGCCGCCCGCACAAAAGTCTTTTTAATCTTGGGCTTCAAATCCTCGCGCGCTTCCTGAATAATTGCAAAAGCAATGGCAGGCAGCGCAAACATCATAATCGGAAACAACCCCGCCATAAAAATCCCCGCCGTAGGATCACCTGCAAAAAAACGCGGCAAATCCCCCTGAACCACAGCACTGCCATCAGGAGTCGTAAAATTCCCAAATTGAAACCAAAACACATTATTAAGAATATGATGTAGTCCAAAAGCGGTCAGAACCCTATATAGGACCCCATAGATAAAAACGCCAAACCCGCCCGTCTGCAATATTCCCTGAAAAAGATTATCAAGCCCTATCTGCAGCAGCGGAGATATTCCTAACATTACCCATGCGAACCCGGCAGAAAATAAGCCCATGAACAGCAAAACAAAACGCGACCCTCCAAAAAACTGGATCGCCTCTGGAAGCTTAATATTTTTAAACCGGTTTTGCGCGACACCGGCAACGATCCCCAGCAAAATTCCGATTAGTGTTGCAGGTTGTACAAGCCCGTCTCCCATTTGGGTGACAATTCGGTCGTAAGTGAACATCCCAGCCAGCGCTGCCAGACCCGCTGTTCCGGCTTGATTGGATAACCCCCATGCTACACCTACAGCGAACAAATAAGGCATATAATAAAATATTGCCTGCCCCGCGTAAGTAGCCACTTCAGACACCGAAGAAAGTCCCCATGCAGACCAAGGTAAGCTGCCCAAACTAAGCAAAATGGCTGCCGCCGGCAGTACCATGGTAGGAAGCATTATGGCTCTGCCCAATTGCTGCAATGATCCGAGCCAATTCAAGGCTACCCTCTCCTTTCTTTCTATATTGAATGGTAAGCGCTGCGGGGATTTTTGTCAAAAGAAACTCATGAGATCATCACGTTACATTTTTAAAACAAATATTCTCACATTCCACTAAACATTTATTCATTAGTATCCATAGAACGGCTGGTATTTACGTGAGGCTGATGAATACTACAGAGTCAGAATCGAGTTTAAGTGTACTTTGTGCAACTATTTATATCGACGTTACTCTGAGCACCTTTTTAACTGCACTTCATACAACTATTTTTAATGATTTTCCACTTCATCTAATCTTTGAGGCGTTTTAAGTGTACAAAGTGCAACTATTTCGCATTTAGATAGCTATTTCGGCAATTTAGTTGTATAAAGTGCAATTATTCCCTTGCGCAGCTACCGTATAGATTCCCTAGCATACCTGATCAGATCAGGTATGATTTGGTCTGGTGTGGTCTGGTGTGGTCTGGTGTGGTGTGGTCTGGTCTGAACTGATCTGATCTGATCTCAGAGCATTCGCTTCATAACATCGAACTTTTCTCCCACACTAACTAGCTCCAACACCCTAAACTCACAGTTAGGAATTCCACCTGAGTTTAAGTGTACTTTGTACAACTATTTATATATCGGCGTTACTCTGAGCACTTTTTTAACTGCACTTCATACAACTATTTTTAGTGATTTTCCACTTCATCTAATCTTTGAGGCGTTTTAAGTGTACAAAGTACAACTATTTCGCATTTAGATGGCTATTTTAGCGTTTTAGTTGTATAAAGTGCAATTATTCCCTTGCGCAGCTGTCCTATAGATGTCCCTAGCATACCTGATTGGATTGGATTTGATTTGATTTGATCTGATCTGATCTGATTTGATTTGGTCTGGTCTGGTCTGGTCTGGTCTGGTCTGGTCTGGTCTGGTCTGGTCTGGTCTGGTCTGAACTGATCTGATCCCAGAGCATTCGCTTCATAACATCGAACTTTTCTCCCACACTAACTAGCTCTAACACCCTAAACTCACAGTTAGGAATTCCACCTGAGTTTAAGTGTACTTTGTACAACTATTTATATCGGCGTTACTCTGAGCACCTTTTTAACTGCACTTCATACAACTATTTTTAGAGATTTTCCACTTAACCTAATCGTTGATGCGTTTTAAGTGTACAAAGTACAACTATTTCCCATTTAGATAGCTATTTCGACGATTTAGTTGTATAAAGTGCAATTATTCCTTTGCGCAGCCTCTAAAGATCCTCTTACCACATTTGATCTGGTCTGAGAACCTTCACCTCATAATACCGAATTCTTTCTCCCTGATTAACCGGCTTCAGCAACCCCTTCTCACTTAATGATTGCAGCAATCGACGCGCCGTACGGAAATTAATGCAGAAATGCGTGGCCACATCCTTTGGACGAACCGGTCTACCGAGACGCCAAGCGAAACGCAGAACCTCTTTTTCCTCAGATAAAATAGCTACGCTAGCAGATTTACGCGCCAAGTAAGGCGCCAGCACCAGTTGTAACAGCATCCGGCAGACCTCGGGACGTTGCTGGATATCATCAAAAGAAAAATGAATCATCCTCCAGCCCATCCCAGTCAAAAAAGTGTCCCGATTTACTGAATAGTTGAATTTCTCGCGGTCCATATCTTTCACATGGCTTTGATATCCATCACACTCGATCCCAAAGCTGCTGCCCGTCTGTGGAAGATAAGCAAAGTCCAGAAATTGTGATTTGCGATTCCAGTCATATACTTCGTATTCTGGATGCAAATCGTCTAGGGACTCAAACATAGGCCACCATACATTCTGCAAAAACAGCTTTTCCGCAAAATTATGTCCTCTAAGCAGCCTGCCTCTTCTTTCACCTGCTCTTGATTTCATATGCTGGTCGATAAACAAACCATGCGCTTCTTCAAACTCCATAACCTATAGCCTCCCCTACAAAATAAAAAAACGCCCTTCACCGCAAAAAGCGGTTAAAGGACGTTCTTCGTCTAATCTCATTATAACTAGCGCAAGGTGCGATTTACATTAGAAATCGCACCTTGCGTTACACAATACCACTTATTTTGGCTAAACTTCATCATCTAAGTTTGCATTAGCCACAGCATCATAAATTTAAACCTAGTTAGTTTATTCCACTTTTGCTCATTCTTCACCAGCTAGTTCGTTCTTCACCAGTTAGTTCGTTCTTCACCAGTTAGTCCGTTCTTCACCAGCTAGTTTGTTCTTCGCCAGTTTGCTCATTCTTCACCAGTTTGTTCGTTCTTCACCAGCTAGTTCGTTTATCACCAACTAGTTCGTTTATCACCAACTAGTTCGTTTATCACCAGCTAGTTCGTTTATCACTAGCTAGTTCGTTCTTCATCAGTTAGTTCGTTCTTCACCAGTTTGCTCGTTCTTCGCCAGCTAGTTCGTTCTTCACCAGTTAGTTTATTCCACTTTTGCTCGTTCTCGCCAGCTAGTTCGTTCTCGCCAGTTTGCTCATTCTTCACCAGTTAGTTCGTTCTTCACCAGTTAGTTCGTTCTTCACCAGCTAGTTCATTCTTCGCCAGTTTGCTCGTTCTTCGTCAGTTCTTTGTGACGTCCGTTGGTCAACGCTAACTATAATCACTACATATTTAACTCAGTGTTTAGTTTAACAGTTATATAACCGAACCTACTGCCGGCTACGCCCATGCATTGTGATCGCTTCTTCGACCTTGATGCAGCGGTCCATAATGGCGATCATACCGTGCTCAGCGGCGATTTCAGCGGCTTCCGCGCTAACTATACCCTGCTGGAGCCACAGCACACGTGCGCCAATGTCAGCTGCCTCCTGCGCGACCTTTGCGCAGTGTTCGCTTCGACGGAATACATTGACGATGTCCACTGGCTCTGGAATTTCTGCTAAAGTGTGATAACACTTTTCTCCCAGGATTTCTCCGTCCACCGTTGGGTTAACGGGGATGATCCGATATCCCCGGCTTTGCATGGCGCCCGCGACCATATAAGAGGTACGATCTGTTTTGTCTGATAAGCCGACAACAGCAATGTTACCTGCGGAAGCAAGAATATCTCCGATCTGCTCCCGACTTGGATTCTCAAAGCTCATAAGTAGTGCCCCTTTCCATAGTTACACTTAATGATCCTTGTTTAACTGAAGCTAGAACTGAAGCTAGATACGCTAGCTCCCTTATTCCTATTGTACCCACTCCACATTCGCACCAAGCGCACGCAAGTGATCAAAATATTGCGGATAAGATTTTGCCACATGATGTGCATCCTTAATCAAAAGAGGTTGACGCGCACGCAAGCCTACTACGGATAGTGCCATAATTACGCGGTGATCATAATGCGCATTAATGGTGACTCCGCCTTCGACACCTTCGGGCATGCCGTGAACAATAATCTCATCGCGGCGTTCTTCTACCTTGGCTCCGGCACGGGTTAACTCTGCCAAGTAATCGGTAATGCGATCACATTCCTTATAGCGCAAATTCTCAACGTTGTAGAATCGGGAGGTACCTTCTGCAAATACTGCAGCAGCCACCATGGCCAGTACCGCATCTGTTGCAGCATCTCCATCGAATTCAACAGCTTTTAGGATACCGTTCCCTTGGACATGTACTGTACCCTCTTCATGTGTAAGAGGAACTTCCATCATCCGCAGCACATCAACAATAGCTCTTTCACCTTGTTTACTTTGTTCTGCAAGACGGTGAATTTTCACATCCGACTTTGTAACGGCAGCCGCCGCAAGGATTGCCGCAGAGCCTGGATAGTCACCTTGAACAGTATATGATTTAGCTGCATAAGCTTGACGACCTGGAACTTTAAAGGACATGTAATCATCCGCGGCGTGCACCACAATACCTGCCTGCTCCAACACTTCCAAGGTCTGGCCCACGACAACCTTCGATTTCAAATCATCGAGGACAATAATTTCACTATCTTCTTCAAGCAATGGTGTCAGAAACAGTAGAGCACTTAAGAACTGGGAGCTTACTGCACCAGAGACAGTAATTCTGCCTCCAACCGGTTTACCCCCACGGATCGTGATCGGCAGTTTCCCTTCATTATGCTCCACCTGAACACCTAGCTGTTCCAACGACACAATCAAGTCGTCATGCGGACGTTTGCCCAATGAGTCTGGATACGTATTTACAAAAGTAACCTCAGGACTTAACGCGGCCACAGCCATAAGAAAACGCAGTACTGCTCCGGCATTTCCTACATTAAGTTCTTTAACGTCTTTTGGGTGACGTCCGAAGCCTTGAATCACAATCTTTTCCTCATCTTCTGTAAGCACAGCACCCAAATCTGCTATGCAGCGGCGGATCGCGTCGCTATCCTCACTATGTGCAGGATGATAAATCGTACTTACTCCTTCAGACAATGCCGCAACCAGCAGATAACGTGTCGTATAGTTTTTGGAAGAGAGGGCTCCAAATTCTCCTTGCAGAGATGGCGTTGGCCTAACAATAACGTCCATAATATAAACTCTCCTTAGTAGATGTAGTGGGTATGTAATGCTTGTTTGACAGGGTATTCTGTTCTTGTGTTATCATTAAACCATTCTTCTGATGAAAAGAGGTCAAACCCATGCATAATGTACCACAAATCACACCGCAAGAATTACGGCAGTGTATAGAGACAGGTGAAGACCTTGTACTCATCGATGTTCGCGAAGACGAAGAGGTGGCCTTTGGGATGATTCCCGGTGCACAACATATCCCTATGGGAGAAATTCCACACCGTACAGAGGATATTCCAAGCGATGCCAAAGTGATCTTCATTTGCCGTTCCGGTGCCCGCAGCCAACGTGTCTGCGAATATCTACAGCAATTTGGTTATAACGCTGCGAACCTTAGCGGCGGTATGATTGAATGGAATGAGACACTCTCTTAAAAGCTCAACCGCGGTAATGCATTAAAATATGTTGCGACACTTCTGCCGCAGTCAGTCCCGTTGTATCGACCGTGTAATGCGCGAATAGGTATGCATCCTGGCGATCTTCCATGATTCGTCTGACCCGTTCTTCTGCATTGCCGGCGAGCAGCGGACGATTCTCATCCCCGCTAACACGTGCAATAATCTCTTCCTCAGTTGCCGTTAGCGCAACTACATGCCCTTTACTCAGCATTAAGGCTGTATTTCCCGGCGCCAATACCGCGCCTCCACCCGTGGATATTAATTTATTCTCAGACTCTAGCATTTGCTTTAGAACCGCAGTTTCTACGCTTCGAAAGTATTCCTCACCATCTTCTGCGAAGATTTCTGCAATGCTTCTGCCTTCAGTCTCAATAATGACATGATCCAAATCAACCAGCTCATAGCCCAGCTCCTCAGCCAAAATAGCACCAACGGTTGACTTACCAGTCGCCATCATCCCTACTAAAATAATGTTTTTGTTCTTATCTTCCTGACTCATCGTTTTTAGTTCTTCTGTATCCCCAGCCATGACTATCCTCCAACCGCGATATTTGTCATATCATAACACAGGGTCAAAACATTAGACAATCCGCTTCTTCCAGTAAAAAAAGACCCGAAAGGCTCCCCATTTCTGGTGAAGCCGTCCGGGCCGCTTGTCATACCGTCAATTAGATTATTCCGCTGCCATCCAGTTGTGGTGGAAGACGCCTTCTTTGTCCACACGTTTGAAGGTGTGAGCGCCAAAGTAATCACGTTGAGCCTGAAGCAAGTTAGCAGGCAAACGTTCTGTACGGTAGCTGTCATAGTAAGCCAATGCGCTGGAGAATCCAGGAACTGGAACACCCAAAGTTACCGCAGAAGCAATGACTTTACGCCATGCAGATTGGTAATTGTCCATAACATTCTTGAAGAAAGGATCAAGAAGCAGGTTCTTAAGCTCTGCATTGTTCTCATAAGCATCTGTGATATTTTGCAGGAAACGGGAACGGATAATGCAGCCGCCGCGCCAGATTTTAGCCAGCTCGCCATATTTCAGATCCCAACCATATTCGTCGGAAGCTACGCGAAGTTGAGCGAAACCTTGCGCGTAGGATACGATTTTGCTCGCGAACAATGCTTTACGCACGTTCTCGATGAATTCGGCTTTGTCACCTTCAAATGTTGTTGCTTCTGGTCCGTTAAGCACTTTGCTTGCTTCTACGCGCTCATCCTTCATAGCAGACAGGAAGCGGGAGAATACGGATTCGGTAATCATGGACAGAGGTACACCAAGATCAAGTGAGCTTTGGCTTGTCCATTTACCAGTACCCTTTTGGCCAGCGGAATCAAGGATAACGTCAACCATAGGTTTGCCGGTTTCTTCGTCGTATTGAGCAAAGATATCAGTAGTGATCTCGATCAGGTAGCTGTCGAGCTCGCCGCTGTTCCACTCTTTGAAAATATTGTGAAGTTCTTTTGCATCCAGACCTAGAACATCTTTCAACAACTGATAAGCTTCACAGATCAATTGCATATCACCATATTCGATACCGTTGTGCACCATTTTAACATAGTGTCCTGCACCGTCAGGTCCGATATATGTACAGCAAGGCTCTCCGTCAACTTTGGCTGAGATTGCCGTTAGGATAGGCTCTACAAGTTTATACGCACTTTCTTGACCACCTGGCATAATCGAAGGACCTTTAAGAGCACCTTCTTCACCACCGGAAACTCCAGTACCGATAAAGCGGAAACCCTTTTCTTCCAGCTCTTTACTACGACGAACTGTATCAGGGAAGTAAGCATTCCCTCCGTCGATAATGATGTCGCCTTGATCAAGATGCGGCAGCAGTTGCTCGATGGTAGCATCAGTAGCTTTACCAGCTTGAACCATGATCAGAATTTTGCGCGGTGTTTCCAGCGAAGCTACAAATTCCTCAACGGAAAATGTGCCTACGAGGTTTTTACCTTCCGCTTCAGCAAGAAGATCATGTGTCTTCTCCGGGGAGCGGTTGAATACGGATACGGAAAAACCTTTGCTTTCGATATTTAGAGCCAAATTCTTGCCCATTACCGCCAAGCCAATAACGCCGATTTGTTGTTTTGCCATCTGGTCCTCCACCCTTTGCACCCTATATTTTTGTGAAATCCATTTCTCGCAGTATAAGAATACCACCCTTTATCAGAGACAGCAAAGCCTGCCCTGCGAATAGAGATCAATTTCATTGACAAATTCAGTCTAAGAAATGATCACAATGACTATTTTAACGTTTTTAACGTCAGAAGTGAACCCCTGTATGCAAGTTCCAATACAAATATAAGACACCCCGATGAACGGGGTGCCTTGAAAGAACATTTGCGGCACTTGCTTACCATTCTAACATAAACAATTCCTTGGTCAAAAAGGCAAGCTCAGCTCGACATTTGTCCGCGCGAACCGTATCTCCAGCCTTTAGGGCATCATTTAACCGATCCAACTGTTCATCTACTTCAATTCTCCGCTGGCGAACCCGTTCTTCCCCTTCAATAGAATAAAAGAGTCTTGTCAGCTCCTCATCTGTGAGCATAGGTCCCTTCTGATATAACACGCGCTGCTGATAACCAGAAATTTCAACTAGGCGAATCACTTCGCCAAACAAAATATTTTCAATAATAATCTGCCGATCCCGGAAACGTTTAACGATTGCATGCCCGCGCATATCCCCAATTAATTTCTCCATCCACTCTGACAAGCGAGCATCACGGATCATATAATCGCCCACAAGCTTATAGCCGTCTTTAATCCTTTGAAACCGCAATTTCACTAACTTACGACCCGTACGGACCGAAATCACAAAGACCTGTTCATTCTCGCTCCAATATAGGGAATAACCTTCTTGAATCAAATCCTTGATCAGGTCCTGGATATGCTGTCTGTCGAACCGCAGTTCCAGGTTACAATATTCCACCTCGTCGTTTTTGTTCACGGCACTCCCCCCTAACAGCTTCACATCTGTAAAGCCAACCTTCATTAGTTCAATTCCAGAGTAATCATGGCTGCCGGACCTCTTCTTGAGTTAACTTCCTTTTTGCGTTCGTCTTAATCTTATTTTATACTTCAGTTTATGTAGCGGTAACTTGGTTTATTGACTATTTTTACCCGCAACAGCCTTTCTCCAAACGCTGATCGAGAATTTTAATGCCTTTTAGTCCTTTTGGAGCATAAACGTTCTAGTCCTTCAGCTGCACAGTGTCATACAGAAGACCTTCGAAACTTACTTCTGTTATATCGTATGTCCTTCTAATTTTCTAAAAAGCCGCTGATATACCGGATCATTCTCCGGTTATCAGCGGCTTTTTTTCCTCAGCTAGTCTTAAATTTCTGTTTCGTTCTATGCACGATAAGCAGATGCAGCCCGAAGAGCATCAGCATTACAATAGCACTTGCCAGGAATGGGACACCATGTCCTACATGATCCCATAATCTACCTGATAATACTGGCCCCGCTACCATTCCTGAGCCTTGGAGTGTCAGGAACAGCCCCCAGACCGTCCCTCGTTCTCCCTTAGGTACTTGCTTAGCCAGAAAGGCATTCCATGCCGGGAGGATAAGCGCGTAGCTTATACCGACCAGTGCCACCGCGATAAAGGCAAGTGGCAGCCAGCGAACCTGAGAGAAAAAGGCCAGCGAAAAGGCAGCTAACAAAAAACCTATATTCAGAAACACCGTTGTCCCTATACGGTCCACCAGCTTACCTGCGGGAATAAGTGCAAGAACTGTAATCCCTCCCCCTGCAATGAGGAGTAAACTGAATTGATTGGGACTAACATGCAGCTCTGTACGTGCGAACAAGGTAACTACAGGTGTCATCAAGCCAATGGCGAAGGCCTGTAGGAACAACGCCGGGTACAGCCATCTGCTGACTTTCAGCGTAGTTCTCACCTGATGCAGCGTTCTTTTTATACTTTCTAACGGACTAAGCTTTTTACGCTCCATTGCTCCACCAAGTCCATGCATGTCCCTCACGACAGCATGAGACCCGCTAGAAGAGATTCGTTTAGGTAAGAAAAGGGCTACTACAACTACAGCGGCAGCACAACCTAACAAGACTAGAAAAGCTACGTGATAGCTTTGTCCACCCTGATCCATTAAAAAATTCACAACAATTGGACCGATTCCTGTTCCTGCGAGAGAAGCCATCTCAACAGCGCCCATGGCCGCACCACTGCTGCCGCTTTTGGTTGATCCGGCCAGCTCGGTAATCCCGGTCATCACACATGGCCAAAGCGGTGAGGTCCCGATCCCAAGAATGAGACAGGCGATGGATAACGCAACGGCCGTTTTGGCATAGATGATCAAACCAATGGCTACTAGAATCAGCAGCAATGCACTTGTCATCGTCCAGCGGAACCCTATGCGCTCCATAACCCAGCCTGAAGGGCTGCGGAAGACGTTGTCCCCCAAATACTGTAGGGCAAAAGCGAATCCCACTACTGTCACCGACAGCCCCAGTATATTCTCCATATACACTGGCAATAAAGCAACAAGCAGCGAACCTTTAACAAATTCAACTAAAAAAATAATTACCCACATCTCAACAATAAATGGTGATGCTAAACTAATATTCATCCGTTGTTCAGCTTTCGTGGACATTCTATCACATCCAAATCCTAGTATTCTGAAGATTGTTTTGTTATACTGATGCTTGCCTTAAAAATTAACTATTCGCGAAAGGTTGTGACAGCATTAAATGAATCAACACCGTACTCCCCTCTTCACAGCTCTAAAAAAGCATGCCGCCGGCAATCCAGTTCAATTTCATATTCCCGGGCATAAGAAGGGGCTAGGAACCGATGCCGAATTCCGTGAGTTTATCGGCGATAACGCTCTATCCATAGATCTAATCAACATCGCACCGCTTGATGATCTACATCAGCCAACTGGCGTAATCCAGGAGGCTCAAAAGCTGGCTGCGAAGGCTTTCGGCGCCGACTATACGTATTTTAGCGTACAGGGCACGAGCAATGCCATCATGACGATGATCCTCTCTGTCTGCTCACCGGGTGAAAAAATAATTGTGCCGCGTAACATTCATAAATCCGTAATGTCGGCCATTATCTTCTCCGGAGCCAAGCCTGTGTTCGTCTCGCCTGTACAGGATGAGAATCTCGGGATAGATCACGGCATAACCACCAGTGCGCTGGAACGAGCGTTAAAGCGTCATCCAGACGCTAAAGGAGTTCTAGTTATCAATCCAACGTACTTCGGCGTATGTGCCGACCTGCGTTCGATTGTCGACCTGGCTCACCGTTACGGGGTACCCGTTCTGGTGGACGAGGCACATGGAGTACTGATTCATTTTCATGAGGATCTGCCGGTATCGGCCATGCAGGCCGGTGCGGACATAGCTGCCACTAGTGTGCATAAGCTTGGTGGTTCCATGACGCAAAGCTCGGTACTGAATCTAAATGCGAAGACTGGGCTGATTAACCCACAACGGGTGCAGACCATTATGAGCATGCTGACTACAACATCAACCTCATATATTTTATTAGCGTCTCTCGATACATCTAGACGCAATCTCGCGCTGAACGGACATGAAATGGCGGAAAGAACCATCCAATTGTCCAACTACGCACGCGAGACCATTAACACTATCGAAGGCTTGTACAGCTTTGGTAAAGAAATACTTGGAACAGAAGCAACTTTCGATCTAGATCCAACCAAACTTAACATTCACGTTCGCCATTTAGGGATCACTGGTTACGAAACCGAAAACTGGCTGCGTGAGAAATACAACATCGAAGTTGAACTGAGTGACATGTATAATATTCTTTGCCTTATTACCCCAGGTGATACTCAAGAATCAGTAGATAAATTATTAGCTGCTTTACGGGTGCTATCCGCTATCCATTATAGCAAGGGTGAAATCTATGAACTGAAGGTTCAGGTTCCAGAAATCCCGCAGCTTGCTTTAATTCCAAGAGATGCTTTTTATGCTGACACTCAGTTAGTTCCGTTCCGCGAATCTGCTGGGTACATCATTGCAGAGTTTATCTATGTATATCCACCGGGGATACCGATTCTCCTCCCTGGCGAAGTCATTACTCAGGATAATATCGACTACATTATCGACCACGTCGAAATCGGCCTGCCGGTTAAAGGGCCTGAGGACCGCAGCATCACTAATGTTAAGGTGATTGTTGAAGCCGATCCTATATCCTAAGATCTATCTTTTTCCTTAAAAACTTAAATCATTTATACAAAAACCCGATACCATAATGAGTATCGGGTTTCTGTATATAAGCATCAACTGTTCCATTCACATAGAACAGCTTAAGTTTAGTCGCTAGAATCTATTCTTGCTGAGCAAGCAGATTGTTGTAAGCTTCTTCAACAGCTTTCCATTCTTCTTCATCTTCGATATTATACAATACCATTTCTTCGTCTTCTTCTTCCATACGCAGAATAATGCCGTCTGCTTCTGGATTCTCGCGCTCTAACAACAGAGCATATAATTTCTCGCCTATGTCGAACGTTTCTACAAGCACCATTTCCACATCTTCGCCCTGCTCGTTCGTCAAGGTCAGCACAAACTCCTCGTGCTCATGGTCGTGATCATGCCCGCAACCGCATGCTTCACCATGCTCATGTTTGTGATCGCTCATTGTAATACCTCACTTTGAATTGTATTATCCTACATCTGGTATCGTACCACGTTAGATTAGTTCAGGTCAATTTAGAACACCTAATTTAACGCTGTTATTACCTTCTCCGACACAAGTACGTAATCGGCATTTTTGGAGGGCTTAATATAGAAGCCTACCCGGTATTTGCCCGCTTCTTTAAAATCATAAGTAAACTCCGAGGTTGGAAACCAGAAATTATCCTTCTGCGAGCCTTCAAGCACCTGTGACTGAATATCCTTAACGTTTCCAGACGGATCTGTCATGGCCACTTTCACTGCTGAAATCTCTTCGGTCAGACTATCTACCTGAGTTAATATCTTTATTTTCAGCTTGCCTACATTGACATTGCCAAAAACCGTATCCCCTTTAAAAAGTACAATATGGACATTAGGTTTAAGGATCGTAACTTTCCCAGAACCGTCCCAAGTAACAACCCCGCCTGTTTCTCTAGCAGGAATGTACGTTTTTCCATCAATTAGATAACCGCCGTCTACAATTTCTTTTCCGTTGCTCCATACTCTAATTTTCTGATTAACGGAATCGGCGAATAATAATGAGCCACCCATTAAGGAAAAAGCAAACACGCACAAAGTGATTTTTTTCCATCTATTCATTTGAGACCCTCCAGATAATTCATGCTGTTAATATATACTTACTTTGTTTCAGCAAGTTGCGCTGATTTCAGGTAAATATTTCATTGATCTTGCGAAAAATGATATTATGGTCTTATTCGAAGTAGAAACATTAGCTATAACCGATTTCAGGAGGGTTCTTTCTTATGAGTCTAAGCCTACAAATGCTAGGAACAGGCAATGCTTTTGCGAAAAAATATTTTAACAACAATGGCTTGCTGCTAGATGAAAATTACACCCTGCTGATTGATTGCGGGATAACAGCCCCGCTTGCCATGCATAGACTTGAAAAATCCTTCAGTGACGTAAATGCTACGCTCATTACACATATTCATGCGGATCATGTTGGAGGGCTGGAAGAGCTTGCACTAACCTTAAAGCATGTGCACGGTAAAAAAATGACCTTACTTCTTCCCGAGACACTTATAGAGCCCTTATGGAACAATACGTTAAAGGGAGGTCTATACCAAGAAGATGCTGTGTCTTCCTTATCTGATATCTTCGATGTTAAGCCCATGCAGCCTGAAAATATCTACAAGCTCTCTCCTACTCTTTCATTAGAGATCATACAAACACCGCATATTCCCGGGAAAAACAGTTATTCCCTTCTAATAAACAACGAGATTTTTTATAGTGCGGACATGACCTTTCAGCCGGATCTACTGATTAGCCTTGTGCGGGAGCGCGGGATCCGGATCATCCTGCATGACTGCCAACTAGGTGGAACAGGCGTTGTTCACACCACGCTGGAAGAGCTGATGTCTCTGCCTAAAGATGTTCGCGAGCGGATCAAGCTCATGCATTATAGCGATGAACAACCAGATTTCGTCGGACTTACAGGAGAGATGGAATTTTTAGAGCAGCATGTGAACTATAAACTCTGATCTTTACAAAAAAAAGCCGTACATAAACGTCTGTAGACGTATGTACGGCTTTTCGTGTAGAACTATGAAAATGTCGGCAAATTATCCAGATTGTTAGTTGGATCTCCATCCGCATCTCCGCGAATATAAGTTTCTCCATCCTTACCTTTAAAAGCGTTCACTCCGGCAATATTTCCGGCCTGTACTTCTTGCAGGGCTTGGTCATACGCCAGCACACGTCCTGTAGAGGTCTGGAAGCTTGTTAAATCGCCATCCCCATTTTTTTGAACAGCTACGAAAGATTCACGTTCGTTATTTGGCACTTTAGCTCGCCCCTTGCACTTGGATTTGCCATCATTCGGCACATCCTAGCTTGCGTAGAGCGTCCAATAATTATGTGCGCCATCTTTAAAGCATTTTTTGCATCCGTACATGTAATATACCTGCATCATAAAATGGTTCTGTAGAAATAACTTCATAGCCGAGTTTCTTATAGAAATTCTCTGCCTGACACTGAGCATCTAGAATTGAAGCTTCCAGTCCAAGCTCCCGAGCAAGCTCTTCCATCGCCAGTAACAAGACACGTCCGTATCCTTTGACCCGATAGTCTTTCAATACGGCGATGCGCTGCATTTTAGCAGTACCTGCTTTGTAATAGATCAATCTACCCGTTGCTACAGGTATCCCTTCATCTATAATCAGAATATGGTGCGCATTCGGACTGATGGCATCATATTCGTCAATTTCTTCCTCGGCCGGTACCTTTTGTTCCTCAACAAATACTTTAGTACGGATATCCAGCCCCATCTGAAGCTGTTCCTCTGTAGTTACCCGTAAGATTTCTGCCGCCATGTTAGTTGCAAACTCCTCTCTCTATGTAGCCAACGATAGTTGTCTATTATATAAAATAATGACAAGAAAGAAAAGCCTACACATGGAATCCGTAACCTCTCAGTAGACTAATCCACAGAATATACTTCTTCAGGGATTGAACGGTTATATACGTCTTGCATCACAGGTGACAACGGAGGATACTGACTTTTAGATTTGCCATCCAGATTGGTCATCTCATTGATTTCGATAACTTTTGCGGGTTTCACCGTAGAGCACCCCACTACACCCAGCAGTAACACTAGGCAAACGCCGACTTCCCATTTCACAATTTTAGACATAAAAAAGCTCCTTTCATCGCAGCTGCAGTTATACTCACTACAGCTTTGACGATTCAGGAGCTTTATAAACAATAGGAGCTATTCATTCCAGTTGCCCTCTTAGAGATTGACGTTTCCAACCAAATGGACTAGATACATCATCCCAACCAAAAAGCCTGCTAAAACAAAATAAGCTGTTCCATATTTCCAGCGTGTACTGGCTGGCACATCGTAATACTTATCATTATCGTGCACGGTACAGCTGATGTCACATTGCATTTTTAAATGAAGACCATTCTCTAACGTTACTTGCTCCAGCTGCGAAATTCTTACCTTTTCAATAATACATTGCTGTGGCAGTGTAGCTTTGCCATAATAATTCAGCTGGTCCCATCTGACCACAACATACTGCTGTCTCTCTAGATCACTGTAGGTAGTAAAAGGTAAATCCCGGCGATGCTCAGCTCCTGGAATCATGTAACCCGCCTCTCGCAAGGGCTCCACGGGAATTAAGAACCCCTTAGTGACAGACTGCGGCCGGTTGTTGTTACGTCTTTTCACATATTTATTATACAGATCGTAAGCAAACATTGCCCAGATGATAAAGAACAAAATCGAACGCAAGTAAACGATTATAGCTAAGCCACCCACCAGACCCACAAGCCACAGCCAGCGCGTAACTGCGGTAGCAATACGTCCACCGTCTAGCGGATGGATTGGCAGCAGGTTAATCAAATTAAGCAATAAGCCTATATAAGCCAGGGAATAAAGAAGTGGACTATCCATATAATATGCCGCTCCAAACACAGCAGTAGCCCCAATAGTACCCAGAATCGGTCCGCCAAAAGCAACATACGCTTCTGTCTTCGCATCCAGCGGATGTTTTTTCATAGTAATTAACGCGCCTAAAAAAGGAATAAATAACGGAGCGCTGACGGGTAACCCGATCCGCTTAGCGGCTATAACATGTCCCAATTCATGAACAAGCAAAAGCAGGACAATACCTATAGCAAACCCCCACGGATAAATCAAAGCATATGCCCCTATCGAAACCATCATGGAGCAGAGACAAAATCGCCTTTCCTTTTAACAGGAGCATGGCGGCTCCGCCCCCCAACCATTTCAGCGGAGTAGAAGTATTCTTTTTCTGCTCATTTTGCATTTGCGGCAAGATCACAAGCTCCTTTATCTTTCAATTTTAAGAAACTACTGTACAGTTCCATCTATCTTATCATAGAAGCATTAAGGATATTTCTACAGTGAGCCCTTCGGAAAGTATACGACGCAACTTTTAGAAACGTTTCAGCGTCAAACCAACTATCATGGATAAATTTTACTGCCAGATAAAGAAAGGGTTGGTTAATATGCTCTCTTTTCACTCCAAAGCTTGGTTATCCGTCTTAATGCTCTCAACACTTTTACTCCCTGCCACCATGTCAGCAAGCTCTTCATTAACTGTATCGGAGTCCTCTGCGCTCGCCCAAGCTTCCTCTGCTAATACTTCGCAAGTATACTACCAATTTGGCATTCCTGGTGGAAACATAGGCGGACCTGCGCTGCTCAAAAATGGTGTAATCTACGTAGATGTTCGGGGGATCGCTGAACAAGCTGGCTTAAAAATGGAATGGGATAAATCCGGCAAACGTGCTCTGTTCAAAGGCTGGACTAAAAGTTTTGCTGTTCGAATCGGGAGTCAAACTGGCGTGCTTGACGGGAAAGCGGTAGATCTAGGAGGAATACCTTTTAAATCCAAAGAAGATGGGATATATGTGCCGGCCCGTTTTATCGTTAAGGCTTTCGAAGGCAGCCATCTCCGTCTGGACTCCACAACGAACACACTTTTAGCAGATGATCTGAAGACCTACAATGTTTTCACAGAATCCTTTGGAGGGCGTACCTATATGCTGGTCAAAGCTAATGGTGATTTATATGTCTCACAAGGCAAGGATACGGTGATAAAACTCACTTCACTCCAAACAAACTTTGACTGGGCAGGAATGAAGATCGAGAAAACGGCGGGGGGTCTGCTAGTCATTAAGATTATTGATTCCTATGGAGAGCCTCATATTAATACACGCGAAATCACACTCATATTCAAAAATGGTGCATTACTACGCAAGGCCACATTCGCTTACCAGTTCAGAGGAGATGCGGATTTCAAACCTTATGATGGCAACCTCATCTTGCATGATGGTAATACCTTACGTTTCATCCAAGACGGCACAGGCAATGTAATAGATACTCTTGATCTTGTAAAGCTGGGTGGCGAGGAAGATGCTTACTATGTAGAAAGCATTGATAAAGATATCATACTGCTTCGTGGAAATCAGAATGGATTGCTAACCTTAATCGACCGCCAAACAGGCGAGCGAACCCTTTTGTATAAGGAGCTACTCACAGCAAAGGATCAGGAATATGCGGAAAATAACGATGTTCCTTTTAAAGGAGATACTTTGAAATTCGTAAAACGGAGCGATGACAAATTGTATTTTATAAATGACTCTCCGCTTACTGGCAAAAAAGAAGTTATCTACTCCATTGAAGCTCATTCCAATAACTCCAAGAATAATGTTGATTAGAAAGTACAGCACAAGCATGTGTATTGATTAAAGAACTAATCGAATCCTCCTCAGTGATTATCCCTGAAAATTAACCTTCCTACATATAGGCAAACGCCGTGAACGTTGTAGGCTAAGGACCATAGACTGTTATCAGGATTGAAACATTCGAGGAGGATATCCATGGAATCAAATACAAATTTTCATCAACAGGTCGCTTGGAATTGCATGAATAAATATGTAGGTATAGTAACGACTGATGGTCAATCCTTTGACGGCTTCATCGCTCACGTGGATCAGAACTATATCACCCTTGCGGTTCCCAGCAATGAAATGGTCGATCGTATGAACGGAATGCCTGCCGAGCAGTCGAACTATAGACAATTCGGGTTCCAGCCCGGCTTTTACCCAAGACGCCGCTTCTATCCACGCCGTATCCCTTTTTTCGGAATAAGCAGTCTATTTCTACTCCCGTTTTTTATCTGACTCGGTGCAGGGGGATGAACGGTCATCCCCTTTCTAGCTATTTAACTACTTAATCGGAGAAAATTAAGAAGTAAATACAACTCTACATCTATATTGATTATAAAAAAGAATTGCCATCCTACTCTATCGTATGGTATTATAAATTTCGTCGCAGGACGGTAGCTCAGCGGGAGAGCACTATCTTGACAGGGTAGGGGTCATGGGTTCGAACCCCATCCGTCCTATACTGAAAAAGCCTTATTATATAAGGCTTTTTCTTTTGTTCAGAGATTTATAGGTTGTAAGAAAAAGCAAAGTGGTGCCATTATCGGCACCACTTTTTTTACCCCCTGTAACCGTTTTAGAAATACATCCTTGGATACTTTTATCGTCTTTCCGACCCGCACGATATGAAATTGACCCGAGTTTAATAGTTCATAGGTTTGAAGTTCACCTTACCAAGTATTTGTTGGATTTCCTTCGCTGTGAGTACAGAGGGATAATTAGAAGTAGTCTTATGTGTTTATTCAACCACCTTAACTTCCACTGATCTCGTCATCGCCTTTAACGTGGAACTATACAAGTTCCTTTTTAGATTCCTTAGTTTGCTTATTGAAGTGTGCTGCTATTTGAATTTTTATTCATAATTGCTCCTCTCAAATTTGGATTTTATAAAAAAATAACGACTGCAGCTAGTGCGATAATTGAAGCAACATATATAGCGGTGCTTTGTGGACTAGCTACACGTTCCATATATCTTTTCCCCTAATGCTATAAGTGTTGCCCACGGTTGCATGATGGTTATCGATTTCATGGTTTTGCCTCATTTCTTCATTGTATTTTCAAATAAATTGAAGCGATGTTAATAATGATTTATTTTCCAACCGATAGTAAAAAGAGAATAAATAATACATAAGGAGAATTTGAAATGGAATATATACTCATTGGTATTGGAATATATGCACTACGTATACTTGTTCCAATTTTTGTTGCTAGAGTTATGTGGAAAAAGAAATCCGAAATATGGAAGATTGTTATTGCTGTCATACTGACAATTTTCCTCCCTTGGTTGGGTTTAATTTATCTCGTCATCAATCGTTTGAGGTCACCCGGCATCCCCCGATTATAATATCTGCATTTGTACAACCCCTGACGCTGAGCAACTTGTTTGCGTAATTGTTCTTTCTATACATACTGGTTATTTGTCCTCTCCTTTATATAGGAGAGGGTGGTTAACCCTCTACCTTCTTCAGATATTCAGTCGCAAACCCGCCATTAAAAACCTTCCAGCAACACTACCTCTGATGCAAGTCCCACGGTTCCGATTTCACCGTCCATACCTTATCCTTGTTTACTTCCTTCCAAGCTTCGTATCATGTATGCATGATTAATTTGTCTTCCGGTTTCAGTCCTGATTTCTTGAACTTTGGTTATTTTTCCATTTCGTTTATCTCTCCTTATTGGCTATGTCCGATTATTGGCGCGTTCTCTCCATGCTAATCTGCGGAAATACTTGCGTGTCTCTGATCCTTACGGCGGGTTCGTACTAACCTGACCTGCCGAGAGAATTCCTATTCTATCTCCTCGACCTCTGAATTAGATGTGCTATACGGGTATCCTCCGTCCCATCTGCCAACTAGAAGTGAAGGTGTGCCCATATGACCAGTTACGTTGATATTCGGAGGAGAGACATCTATCATCTGTTTTTACACAATCCAATTCTTCGTTCCAAATGCGATGAATCACTCTTCCCCCGCAGCAAGGACACTTATCGTCGCTCACCATGCTGTAGCTACTATATTCCCACCGATCGTACTTGTCGGTTCTTTTAGGGCAAACCCCCGATCATCAGATTCTATAAGAGAGGAGAGCTTTTAACCCTCTTTGTCACTGTATATTCCTACTGTGCATCAAATCTCAGTCGAATGAATAGTACGCAGCGGCCTGAATCTTGTAAATATTAACATTTGATTATAAAATCAAACAAAGGCGGTGTTAACAATGAGATTAGTACTGTTCATGTTGGCTGGAATAGGCGCGATTTTCTATCTTTCATTAGGAATCATCATTGTAAAGGTAATCCTTACAAGAAAATTACCAAATAATAATTACACTCCATTTGACTACATCACGGCCCAATCTCCTGTTGAGTTTCACGATGAGAAAAAAGAGATAGAAGAAAATGCAGACCATGGTGATGATAAGGACAAAAACATTATTTCATTATCAAAACGACGACCTTCTCTTCCCTGATGCACAATAGGCTGCTACTTCGTCATGACCTTTGGAGGGACACTCCTACTCCTTGAATGATCTGTATCTTCGTACTGTGACATAAAAAAACTCTTACGTTATAATAGTGTTGAATTAAATATTGAAGGGACTGAACTATGCGCAGATATCGATATCTTAACCCCAAAATAAATAGATAATGGAGGTAATATATTGATTACAGAAATACAAACCGAAAGACTAATATTACGAAAAATGAAATTATCTGACTCTGCTAGTTTGTTTAACATTTGGTCTGATCCAGAGGTTACAAAGTTTATGAATATCAATAGTTTCACTGAGGAAAGCCAAGCAGTAGAAATGATTAAAATTCTTAATAACCTGTCTTTGGAAAACAAAGCTATTCGTTATTCCGTAATTGAGTTAGAATCAAATCGCATAATTGGTTCCTGCGGTTATAATTCTATAGATTCTTCAAATGCTAAAGCAGAGATTGGATATGATATTGGTAAAGATTATTGGGGCAAGGGATATGCTCCTGAGGCCATTCAATCTCTGATGGATTATGCGTTCAATACTTTAAATTTCAACAGGATAGAAGCAAAAGTCGAACCCGAAAACAATAATTCCATAAGAGTTTTGCAAAAGTTAAACTATACATTCGAAGGAACAATGAGAAAGTGCGAAAAGTCCAAAGGAAAGTTTATTGATTTAAGCATTTTCTCAAAATTAGTAACAGAGTAACTTTTAATGAGTGGGCCTACATTTTTATGGTGTAGGCTTTTTATTTACTATATTTTCACGTTGCTCAACTAAATGAATAGTTTGCGTCTACTTCGTCATAGCCTTTGGGAGAGGAGGGTTACTCCTACTCATTTAATGATCTGTATCTTCGTACTGTGTATTAAGTAGAGCAACTGTTATCACATCTTCCAAACGTAGAAGGCTAGACAGACTCTCCTAGCCTCTTTTTTTGAAACCAGTAAATTAACACCTCTTTACCGAAAAGATATTCACAAAAAATCTCGGCACAGCCGATTCCGGATCGAGCTTAGCCGCCTCTGCCCCCTCTCGGGGGCAAATGTTTGTCTGTGTCATGCCTTTTCGCTCCCTTCCTCAGCCTTCCCCACCGTGCTACTTCAAGACCGTAGTGTTTTTTTTGATAAAAGCGATATGACGATCAATTTTAATATTAGGAAGCCTGCCTTTCAGGTACTCGGGTCCCACGTGGCTAATTGATTCCGGTGGACACCAAAAGGTAAATTCGCACCGTATCCCTTTTTTGTCTCATACTGGATATGACCCCCTATGGTATAATTCAGGAAATTACATCGAGGTGATTTAATGAATCGTAGAACAAAGGTGATTATCTGGATGTTTGTTGGATCGGTAGCTCTATTGATCCTTTATTTCTATGGGCTAAACTATATGTTTCGCTATTCTGCTACTTAGAGGGTGGTTAACCCTCACAATCCAGTGTCTTTTTCATTCTTCAAACTTCTCGCCTGAATAAATGAACTTCGCTAGATCCGATGAGTTATAGGTGAAATAATTCATGCATTTCTCTATTTCCAATCTCGCCTATCCATGCCTGCCTTGATCTGTGCTTGAATATCTTTGACTTGCTTCAACGTTGTAGCCTGATCAACTCTTCGGTTCTGAAGCTTAGTCTGCACTCGTCTGATCTTTGCTTGTAACTCCCTTACTTCCGATCTGTATAAAAAGCCACGTACTCATGCTTGCAATGTGGGCAAGTAAAGTACGTCTTCTATATGGCTCCTGGTAGGTTTGCTGTTTGGAAGCCGTTCACCTCGGATAGTTTAATTACAACCTTCGTTACAAATGGCTGACTGCAAAACAAAAAGAGTCGCTTTTCTGCGGCTCACCTTTTGAATAATTTTTATTTCTTTATCATGCCGCTTAAGCTATTACCTGACTTTGCGAAAAATAGTTTTCCCCATATTAACAAAATTGTCCTCTGTGTCTACAAGAGAAACAAACCTTCTTTGAACCTTTACTAAAAAATCAGGTTTTGTTGACGAAATCGAATTTTATGAAGGTCCAAGAGCTCCTCAACATATATTTCAAATACGTTTTATCTCGTATTGTTCATCAATTCACTGGATTACTTGGGGCTGTTCAGTTTCCACAAAATATATCATTAACCTTCCTTGTTCCTTGTTCCTCCTTCCAGATAATCTGTTATAAATTCATCGTCGAATCCGCAACGAGTACAAGGTTTTTGCTTTTTTGGCTCATGCTGGTTGCGACTCCTCTTATGAAATAAAACATATGTAACACAATCCTTAAAATGGTAGTATTTGATAAACGCGATTATTACAATACAGTCGAATCAAGCTCATCTGAGATCGTGAAGTAAGGACTTTCAGCTAATACAGTGCCATCAGGCCAAAGCTTACCCAGGCACACATCATGACGCAATAATGGATAGATTTACTTTATTGGTCCCTATTAATCATCTATTTTTTATATGGAGCACTTAATTGACCATCTATTGATTACATTGTATAATACAGGTATATTATGTAAAATAAAGGCAGGTGAGGCCGTTGGATGGAAATATCGATTTAGATTTAGATATAAATCTTCTAGATCTTGATCCAGCCGTAAAAGTTCTTAAAATGATATATTCTTTTGAAAGCTGGCCCAATCTTCTAAAACTAGCAGATACCTTTTTCAACCGAATAACTCAAATTTATAATAATTACACACACAATAATGAACTGGAGCTAAAACACCAACGACCTTTAATTTATTATTATGGATACAGCTTACTTATGTTGGGACTAGCCCACAAAGAAATCGAAAATTATGATAAAGCTCGAACTTACATTAAAGCTTACAGTGATTTGAGTTGGTTCAAGGGATTAGATGCTGAAGGATTAAATGAGGTAGCCTATTATAAGTACATATCAGAGCCAAATCTCTTAGAAGTAGAAGTGCTTTCCGGAAATATTCAATTCATAGATCGTTATGTTTCTTTCCTTTTATCCAACACTAAAGAAGTTCTACCGGGACTGATAACTTTGTTAAAGACAGCTACTAATTTCAATTTAAACATTGAATCTCATTTAGAACTTTTCTCTAATAGTATTTCAAAATTTGAGGATACCGCTGCTGATGAAATTATAATAAATTCCTACCAAGAAACTTTTTTTATTAATATGATCAGATATAAAACAAAAATTCAAGATTATAATACAGCTATCAAATATAGCATGAAATTATTAGATTCTGCAGAGGTCACAAACTCTGATAAAATCTTTAAACAAGCAGTAGTATACTTCGAATCATTACGTTCATGTGCTGATGCTACTCAGATTAAAGATTTTGAAGAGAAAATAATAAATTTCAAAGAAAGGGTTGAGTCTCTATGAAAAAGTTTGCCGTCTCTTTATTGTTGGTCCTCACTATCGTCAGCATTGCGCCAGCACTGCCAAGTACCTCACCAGTGGTCTTATTCCACGGAGCAGAACATTAATATCAGAAGTACAGCGCGGGTTAGGAGATTGCTCCTAACCTGTTTTTTATGAAGTGCATTATGTAGTTATTGCAATAACATCCTCCATCTTGAACCAATCCCACTCCTCCTCCGACCAGCGGAGTTTAATTCCCTGTTGTTTATCCAGTTTCATCACAATACCTCGTTTTAATATATTCTCCATGGGATCAAACAGAGTGAGTGTAATCGGGCTGTGCTCTTCCATCGAACGATATAACAATATTTCAAAGCGCTCTATCTCCTGTAGATCTAGAGTGGGTTTTTCACGACGTTCCTGCTCATTATTGTCATCTATAATCCGGTTTTTATGTTCGGGCAATATCATTCTGCTACACTCCCATACGTTCTCTAATTTTTTCATCATGAAGCTTCCCTCCTAATAATCCGTCCAGTAATTCGTTTTACTACCATCTATCCCCCACTGGAGCTCTTGTGGCTCTGACTTTCTCTTTTTAAACCTAGGGTCAATCCTTTCCCAGCCTTCAATAATTCGGGCGCTCTCGGGTGGAGTGTGTGGGGTCCATTCTATATATTTTTCGTTAACTAATTCCCTAAGCCCACTAATGATCTTATCTGGTGTCCGTCCACTCTTGATCTCTAACTCCTGTAGAGTTGGCATATGAGCATGATGCACGGCAGAGTGGCGCATGATCATTAGTAGCTTTCGGGCGGTGTCACTAAGCATAGCGCTTCTTTTGCACAGGCTGCCAAGCAAGAATATTAGCCTCCAGAAATACGCGCGGTGCTCCGGTTGATAAGCAAGTTGCGCGAATATATCCCCCACGAATCCCTTTCACATCAATTTTACGTTGAGATATCTTACCTGATTTATCTTGGTACACTATTTCAATGGTTTGACCCATACTTATTTGCATAATTACTCACCTTCCAAGGATAAGAACGTTTGTTTGTATTATAACCAAACGTACGTTCGTTAATCAATGTAAAAATATCCCGCCAGGCATGAATTATTACATACAAAGTCATCGCCCAAGTTTATAATTTGTTCTATAAGCATTTATTGCATTTCCGCAAACAAACTAAGGAGTATGAGTGTTTTTTATATGTTATAGGGGGAAACGAATATTAGGACCGATGACTGAGGCTGAAGCTATGCGTGAATGGTTTACACTCTCCGGTACAGTGAAGGAGATTTATATTATTGAGGTAGATGAGAACGATAAGGTAAGACGCCAGATCGGACCCACAAAGAAGAAAAAGAAATAAGTATAAAGTAGAAAACGTAAAAACACCCCGCCGACCCATTAAGGTTGACGAGGTTGTTTTAATTTTCAAAAAGGAAACTGAGTAAGCGAGACTATTAACAATACAATCCCAACAATCGAGGATAGCACAGCCATTTTATCTTTCGTTTTCAAATACAATGCCGCTCCATTAAATATTAAAGCTCCGCACATCCCCAGCATAGTCCAAGACACTATCACTTGATCCTGGCCGCGGAAAAATGTGATTCCCAGAATGATTGTTGCTGCACTGAATAAAATACCGCACACTCTTAGTACTTTCAGCAAAATGCTCACCTCCGACAAATAAAACACGCTAATCTAATATATTGGTTCCGCCATAAATTATAATTCATAGATTACTATTCCTATATCTGGTAGAATTAATTAGCAATTATTAGCAGATTTAGGGGGATATAAAATTGAACAAAAAAGCTTTTTTATGTATCGTGGCAACTATTGTAATCCTTTCAGGATGTGGTAGTTCCACAACAAATTCAGAGAAAAAAAATACAACGTCTACAGGAGTTATACCGTCCGAAGCAACAGCCAGCCCTTCAGAGCCCACTCCTGAGCCAAAAAAGAAACTTACAGCTTCCGAGAAACTGGCTCTCAACTATGTGGAGATTTTCCTCAATGGTTCAGATATCGAAGCGAAAAAGAAATTCGTATCCGAAAATATACTTCCAGATGTACAACCCATTTTCCAAATGGCTGAATCTACTGAGACACCCGAGAATAATAAACTTAAGAACCCTACAGTAATTGAAACAGCTGATTATACGGACAAAGATGGCGGAAAAGATAAACTCGTGCTTATCCAAGGTGAGAAGTCTTCCTCCAATAGCGAACTTATCATTTTTATTAAAGATGACAAAGTTGGTTGGGGGTATTCGTCTAATGACAAAGATAAGGATGCATTTAACGAAGTGAGAAAACTCTTCAAGGAACCTGTAATTAATACTTCAGATTCAGGTAATGCAGGTACAACTGAACAGTTTCCTGAAGCGATGCTTAAAGAAATCAGTAATTTTGTCGTTTCAGATATTTGGAATGATGGATTTGTTGATATCAGCTGGTATGCAGGTTCAGGAACTGGCTCTACGGGTGAAACAATAGATATAGATTTTACAATCGAGCAATTAGGAAAAGCTATGATTCAAAAAATGGAATACGATAGTTATATCAGCAACCTTGATGCAAAATATGATTCAATTAAAAGCATCTGGGCTAAGCTCACGGGTGAGATGGATCGTATGTACAAACAAATCCAAGATACGCCTCCTATTGCAAATGATGCAACCACCAAAATAGATACAGGATTATTCACCCAGTACTTGGAAGCCTTTACTGACGAGGTTAACAAATTACCTAATACTTAGATTAAAAAATAACGTCCCTGCCGGCCGCCACGGTTAGCAGGGATTTTGTTCGGCTTTAATGGCTTGCGACTCAAAATAGTAATCCACCAGAGCATAGATGAAACCAGCAATACCGAAAAAAATAATAGCTGTACTACTATTCAAATGGTATTCCCGTATAAAGCGTTCATCGTACACCTCGTAAAAGAAACCATATCCCGCAATACCACTCAATAAGAATATCATTATGCGGTTTACTAAAGGATTAACTATCTTTCGAATAACCCATGATAAAGGAAGCAGTATAACCGGGTAAAGAAGAACTGAAAAGAGGAACACCAGAAAAATAAAAGCAAACCCAATGTTTTGAAAACCGTAATATTCTGTTGTACTTATTTTAGTTCCTTCCCAAAGCTCCAATCCAAAGGCTGCCAGGGTGAATAAAATCGTCGAAATAAACCATAACATTATAGGCTTAACTGCATGCAAAACAATCCCACCATCTTTATGCTTTTTATACTTACAGCCGATTTTTCAAATCATCATTTCGCACTTGGTTCTATTGAGGTTAAGAATGGCTTTTGCCCTATTCTACTATTATATGAAATAAAGTACTCCTCATTTACATCTATTAACTTATATATTCCTTTTGGGATTGTGACTGTATTTTGATCACCGCTCATATTTTGTATTACTATTTCTCTTTTATTTACTGACACTACATTAACAACAGCTGAAGTCCCTGCCATCAAAAAGTACCATATAATAAACAAAAAAATGATCATGGGAAGTAGTGAGAATACTTTACGATAGTTCATATCTATTACCTTACACCTCTATTTATCGCCTTAATTATTTCACTTTGGATATTATATCATTAATTCCCATATATTATAGTTATGATTTCCCTTTGGAAGGGTTAATTGTCTTGTAATATGGGTAATCCATCTTCTCTTGAACTTCTTGAACTACATTTTCATTAGTAAGCGATTCTATGAAATATAAACCCAGATCAATCGAAGCTGCTACTCCTCCCCCAGTAAAAACATTTCCATCCCTTACGAACCGTTCCTTAACTACTTCGGAACAATAAGGTGCTAATAGTTCATATGCAGAAGGATTGGTAGTCGCCTTCTTCTGATTTAAGAAACCGGCAGCTCCCAAAATCAAAGCTCCTGTACACACTGACACCTTGTATTCAACCTCTCGGGCAGTCTGAATCCATGTTATAAAATTAGTATCGAATCTAAGTTGTCGAGTCGATAACCCTCCAGGGATAAATATCAAATCATAGGCTGAAAGATCAGGGGAAACCTGGTTTATTTTCATCGTCAATCCTCGATCATCCGTGACTTCTTCCTTGTAGGAACAAAAATCCCACGATACATTTTCTATAGCTTTTAGAACTCCCATCCGGGTAACCGCATCGTAAAAACCAACAAAATCTAACGTAGTCATCCCATCAAATAGAATATAAGCCATCTTCATCATTTTCATTCTACACACTCCTTCGATACTTTTCGGCGAAATTCATTGGGGGTGATCCCGTATTCATTTTTAAAAACACGATAGAAAGAACGCAAACTGTTGAATCCGGAATCAAACGCGATATCCGTGACCGGATGGGTAGTGGATAACAGCAGCATATGAGCAAAGGCTACCCGTTGGCCATTGATGTAATCACGAAATGAAATGTGAAACTGCTCAGAAAAGATTCGGGAAATGATAAATTTACTAATGCCAAGCTCTCTTGAAAGCGTATCCAGATTTATGTGATCTAAAAAATGCATGTCGATGTATGCTAGGATTTTGGGTACGAGATCCATTTCTTTTTTGTAGTCTACTTTTTTCATTAGCAGTAACGGCAGCGCATGCCCTAATACTACAGAGGTATAAGCCTTGAGCAGACGAACGTCACATTGTTCTTTATATAGTTTATACAAGGTTGCCAACAGCTCTTGAAGCACCTTTTGTTTCGAAACTATAGGGTTATCCGGAACATGATTAAGCAAATCCCCTGCAAAATCCCCCGGAAAAGTAGCGTCAAAAAAGAACAGCAGGATCTGGCTTTTCTGTAGAGTTTTGTAGCTGTGAGGTTGATTGGAAAAAATAATCGCTATGTCTCCTTCAGACAAATCATACTCTTTTCCATTGATGTTGATATTGATTTTGCCGGACAAAACCATTGTTATCTCTACATTTTTGTGTAGATGAAGAGGATAAGTGTTATTGGTAGAAATAAAGGAGTGAAACGCCTGGTCACGATGCTGATATTTAATATTCATGTTTTTCTCCCTATCGTCATGGAATGCCAAGCACTATAGCTACTGTAATACTAAGAACATAATATGAATTTGTTCGTTTACGCAAGAACCAAAGAGCAATAGTTGGCACAAAAAAAGATTTTTTTGGCAGGTAAATACGCCCTAAAAGTTTTAAAGTATTACCAGTAAGCTGCTTGTCGCAGACCAGTATCATTTCACTGAGAGGAGGAAGTATAACAGGAACAGCATTCAGCGATAAGACTGTATCCATGTTATACGTCAAAAAGATGAAATGGAAGAGTAAAAAATCAGGTAAGGTTATAGGTGTCTTATTGAGTTTTTCGGTAGCGTTTTCATTTTTAGGAGGTCACACACTTGCAGCTTCAGGGCAGGCAGACGGAGACAAAAGTTTTGCGGGTGCCTCTATTCTTGCTTTTCCTGGCGCGGAAGGTGGCGGCGCCTATACAAGCGGTGGTCGAGGGGGCGATGTATACATCGTAACTACCCTTGAAGATTACGCTGTAAAAGACAAACCGATTGCAGGGTCCCTTCGCTACGGGATTTTATCTACGCCTAAAGAGGGTCGTACCATTGTTTTTCATGTTTCCGGAACGATTGAACTGAAGAGCACGTTAAGTCTCAATAATATTAAAAACCTGACCATCGCTGGGCAAACCGCTCCAGGCAACGGAATTACCATTGCAGGTTGGGATACCAATATCAGCAATTCAGAGAATATCATTATTCGGTACACCGCTTTCCGTCCGGGTGCCACTAATGTGTATAATGGCAGTGATTCAATGGATGCGCTTTGGGGGAGAGACAACAACTACTTCCTCATTGACCATTGTTCCTTCAGTTGGAACACAGATGAAACTCTATCTTTATATAGAGGCGAAAATGGCACGATCCAGTGGTCCATTATTTCCGAAAGTCTGACTCTATCCGGGCATTCCAAAGGAAGACATGGCTACGGCGGTATTTCAGGCGGAGACAAAACAACATTCCATCACAATCTGTATGCGAACCATACCTCGCGAAACCCAAGACTAGGCGGCGGTTACGCAGGTGCTGCAGATGCTGATCATGTGGCGGTTGTTCAGTTCTCGAACAATGTAATTTACAATTGGGGCTTTAACGGCACTTATGGCGGAGGTTTTACTTTTACTAACTTTATGAATAATATCGAGATTGCCGGCCCAGGTACAAGAGATAATGTAACTAACAGAGTCATTGATGCCGGTGAAGCTACCAAGCTGGGCGGTTTCTACATCGCTGGAAACAAAATTAACGGCAAGCTCACAGGCTTACTAAATGATTCTTCAGATTATGTGAAATTTTCTGGCGTACAGGGTGGTGAACAAAAGACTACCCTTGCAGCCACACCATATCTTTCCGCGGACAGTACTGGAGTTAACCATGGTATTACCAATAAAGCATTTGATAATTATGTTAAGTCCGGTGTAAAGCAAGCGAATGAATCTCTATTAAAAAGCATTCTGCAACAAGCGGGAGCTACCTATCCACGTCGCGATGCTATCGATGCAAGAATTGTGGCAGAAGTCGAGCAGAACTCGGGAAGATATATCAACACTGAACATGAAGTCGGAGGTTACATTTCAGACTTTGGCGTCATTGAGGCACAATATGATAAGCAATTTGACACTAATAAAAACGGAATAGACGACAAGTGGGAAAAGAAAAATAAAATCTGGGGCAGCAAGGATGCATACAAAACGGTTACTAAAAATGGTTACACCTGGCTTGAGCTTTATATTAACGGCCTAGTTGATATGAAACACGTCGCCGAAAACCCTGATGCTAAGCTTTTAGCGCCAGAAAACAATGCACAATTTGTTACCGGGAAAGAGGTCGAAGTTAAAATCAATGCTTCCCCTAGATCCGGAAACAAAATAAAAAAAGTTGCTGTATATAATGGTTCCAAATATCTTGGGGAAGCAGTCAAAAAAGGCAACACATACACATACACCCTCAAGAATTTAACGGATGCTTCCTACTATATTTCTGCAAGAGTGACCGATACCCAAGGAAATGAGACACAGACCACAGCCACTAACATCCATATCAATGCTGCTACCTCTTCCCTGGCTGGAAAGGGTTGGACTACAGCAGATATCGGTGATCCGAACATTAAGGGTTCCGGAAGTATGACAAATGATGTGCTTACCGTTAAAGGCAACGGAAAGCTTGGAAAAAGTGAAGGTGGCACAGAACGATCCGAAGCAAACAATGCAGCCAAAGATGACTTCCACTTCGTGTATAAAGAAATGAACGGAGATATGGAATTTACCGCGAAGCTCGAAGAAATCGGGGCCGTTGACAACCATGCCTTCACCGGGCTAATGATCCGCGATGACTTGAATAAAGACAGTGCCGCGGCGGCCCTTGGTATCTCCTATGTGAAGTTGTCCAAAGAAACCAGCTGGTCATCTTATCTGACGGGCAGAAATATTAAGGGCGGAGGATTTGATGAATTAACTGAAACTTTAGACAGCGTATCTGCTGCTGAAAAAGCTGGCATTCAACTTGTTTCAGATATTCCATTTAAAATTAATGGTGTGGAGCAAGGGTATTGGCTCAAGCTTGGCCGTAAGGGAGATGTTTTCTATGCTTACGGATCAACGGACGGAAAAGACTGGAAGCTAATTGGCGAGCGAACTATTGTTATGGAGGGTTCGGTATATGTCGGATTCGCCGTTGACAGCAATGATGTCGCCAATAATATTGAGCAACTGAACTATGCTAAGTTCTCTAACCTTACTGTGGAGAATACATTCACTCCAATAGGTGACTCAGCGATAAATAAATAGCGTCTGTTCATCTCCACAGTTCCAAAAAGACGGAAGCCAGTAAAGCGGCTTCCGTCCTTTTATTGCTATCCAATTGGACCAGCACAATAAATTGCCTGATTCACTGTTCACTATGGCTTTAAAGTTTTTTCTTTAACATTACTTCATCATCCTTAACATACCCGCTCAATTCATACGCTTTAATGGCTACACGATTATCTTCTCCTGTTAAAATCTTAACTGTTTTGACTCCACGAGAATAAAGCTGACTTTCCAGAAAAGAAATTAGAGCAGTAGCGACACCATTTCTACGAGCTGACTCTTTTACATACATTTCAGTAATTTCACCATATGCTTCATTATAACAAAATGATTTCAGACTTTGAGCACAGCCAAAACCAACTACTTCATCCCTTAAAGTAGCCACGGCCACCACTTCATTATTGCTGTTCAAACACTTGATGATCTCTGGCACAGGACGTTTTACTCCACCATTGAACTCATGATTTAATCTAGACAAAACATCCGCGTCACATATCGTTGCTAGCCTAACATTTGGAAGCATTCTCTTCCTCCTCTACAACGTTCCCTTTTCAAGAACATACTCTTCATTGGAATTTTTTAAAACGATATCAAATTTATGATGATAAGAATGCATAAACAACTCATATTGCATCCTGCGCTGTTCATGGGATTTTCTTAAATAATTAATATCTGTTCCTCTTTCAGAAACATCACGTATACTCCTTCTCATCAACTCGGTTTCTCCATCCGTGTATAAGTAGATTTTCAGATCATACAAATTCAGATCAGTAAAGGCAACACTCATGCCTTCTACAATATTTACCTTCTTTTGTGAAGATATGAACATACTTTTTGTATAGTCCGTGCCAATTGTGTAACAATCCAACCCATCCCTCAACATATGAATGTCTCTCTCTAAAGCAAATATATGATGAGCAGCAGGATGACAAGCTGTCACTTTATCGTGGTAATGTACATTCTTATATTCATAGTCGATAGAAGTGTATTTTCTAAGACTAGATTCAACAATATAGGGGTCTGTATTAATATAATTCACATCATCCTGCTGCAAAAGCTTTAAAAGATTATTAGCAAACGTTGTTTTTCCAGATGCACCATGACCCGAAATCCCAATGATGATTCTATTAGCCTCACCGCTAATCAAATTAGCTATCTTATGTAACACCTTGTCCATATTATTAGCCCCTCTCCCTACTTGATCCTATGTATTCCTTACTCCGCTATGGTTTAGCACATTAAAATCAATGGTGCATTTTATATAAAGAAACTTAATAGAAAGGGGTAGATCTTCCATGGCTACTCGTCAGCCAGATTTAGTATTGATCAGTTGGAGCAGAAATCCTTTGGTTGCTGGATCAGCACGTAGGATTATTGCCGCCCGTGTTATTGGAAATGCCGTGCCATGCAGACCTAGCTTGAGACCCAACGGATTGCTTAACACCGCTTTGGCTTGCTTATTAGACAACGATGTTGGTTTTAAAGTGGTCTTTCGTAAAAAAACTTCAAGCATTAGTGGATATATTTTGTTACAACGTAACTAATAGATTTAGGGGGCAGTGAAAATTGCTGCTCTCTTTTTCCTGTGTATCTCATTGCACTTAAAGTCCAATCAATCCCAGAAAATGGTGTATATAATTTATTAGAAACTGAATCTGATTGAAAATGGGTGAGTCCATGAAATTACAAGCTGTGAAAAAAAGCTATGATTTAATAGTAAGCTTAGGGATGTCTTGTGCTCCTGCTATAAATCTGCAAAGAAATAGCTTGAGGAAATTCTCCATGCCGCTCGACTGGATGGTTTCTTATTCATTGGCTGATGTAAATAGACTTTATAAGAATAGATTTCAAAATTTCATGGAATTAATAAATCTGCAAACTCTTGATGAAACACATTTTTTTCTGGAGGATGGATTACCAGTCTATCCTAATGGGAATAAAAATGCACTAGTGAAATCCTATTTTATTCAGGATACTTTATATAACATTATCTCAGTTCATGATTTTCCAATCCACCAAGGTAAACACTGGTCTATAACCTATCCTTCGTATAAAGCGAAGCTGGAATTACGAATTAATAGATTTTGGGACAAGTTAATCCACAGTAAAAAAACTTTATTCATTAGATGGTCCGCCTCATATGAACAGGCTGTAGAGCTACAGTCAATTTTGTCTGATTTATTAAAACCGAACGAATTTATTATTCTTATTCTTATTCCCGTTCGTGAATCAACCTCGGTACATGAATTAAATTGGAACATAAATAATATTTGTGTGTTAGAAGTTCCTGAGGATATGAACGATTATGATAGCTGGGATTATATTTTGAAAGACATACACGTAACTAATAACTAATTTCGCTTTGATCGATCATATGATTAATTATTTCCTCTGCTGCAAAAACATATGGATACAAATACAGCCTACTGATGCTGACCAATAAAGCAATAGGGTTACTAATTCCAAAATCGTATTGACTCCCATGCGCTGCTGGATTTGCGGGTTCAGGCTCTACAAGATCATACTTCTCCATCAGCCTTTCCTTGGTTCCACTATCTACTACTGTTCCGTTTCCTTTATCCGCAAGGACAGATCCCGATTGAAAACACGCCATGAATAAGACACAGCAAATGGTGAGGAATGCTAGTTTCTTTTTTCGCATCATACATCTCCTAATTCTTTCTGTGGTCTCCCCTAAAACTCAGAGCCGTTCAAATTATTTCTTGGGTAATCGCAGGAAAACTATGTATTCGACAATCTTGATCAGTAATAGATCATATTCCATGAAAATAATGGGAGAAAAAGTCTCGAATTCTATAATACTCCTTTCTATATATAAAAACAAAAGCACCCAAAGCTAAAATTAGCAGGGTACTTTTGGATACTTCGCCGTATTTACAATACCAACATTCCGCTGAGCGGTTTATGGAGTTGGAGTTCCGCCGTTCGCATTCAGTGTTTCGCCACTGATATAGCTAGATTCCTGGCTAGCCAGGAATACATATGCCGGAGCCATCTCCGCAGGCTGTCCCGGACGACCTAGTGGTGTGCTCGACCCGAACTCCTTCAGCACTTCCTCCGGTTGCCCACCCACAACTTGAAGAGGTGTCCATACGGGACCAGGTGCTACTACATTGACGCGAATCCCCTTATCAGCTACTTGCTGAGCGAGAGACTTACTGAATGTATTAATAGCAGCCTTGGTGGTCGCGTAGTCCAAAAGGATCGGTGAGGGATTATAAGCTTGAATAGAAGAAGTGTTAATAATGGTGCTGCCCGGTTGCATATGCTTCACCGCAGCTTTGCACAGCCAGAACATAGCATACACGTTCGTCTTAAATGTGTCGTCAAAATGCTTCGTAGTGAGATCAGCGATGTCTGGAACGAATTGCTGTTTGCCCGCGATATTGGCTAAAATATCAATTCCACCTAGCTCTTTAACCGCAGTATCGACGAGTTGTTCGCAGTATGCCTCATCCTTCAGATCGCCTGGAATGGCGATTGCAGTACGACCCGCTTCCTGCACTAGCTTGACCACCTGCTTTGCATCTTCCTCTTCCTCGGGCATATAAGATAGAACAATATCTGCCCCCTCACGAGCAAAAGCAATAGCAACAGCACGGCCTATACCGCTGTCGGCTCCCGTAACTAACGCTTTACGTCCGGTCAGACGCCCAGTTCCTTTATAGGTATCTTCTCCTGTATCAGGTACTGGATTCATTTTCTTCTGCAGACCCGGCTCCTCTTGTTGCTGCTGAAATTCCGGTCCAGCCTTAGTGTACTGAGTGGTAGGATCTTGCATCGTATATTGGTTAGACATCGATCAATTCCTCCTTTATTTTTAGAAATACATTTTTATATTTTCCGAACTCTTTGTTATGTAAACACAACAAGCACGCCTCTAAACATTCACCTTCAATAACACAGCCTTGAATAGTGCCGCAAAAATACCCCAACCACCTGTCAAGGTGGCTAGGGTATCCCCCGCCTAAAAATAAATATATGGAAGCTCACTTATTAGTTAGGGAACGCTCCGTATAGTCTGGCGTATACATTAGATAAAGGAGTGATAAATCATGGGCTTTTTTATATTCCTCTTTGTACTGTTAGCATTGCTTAATATCTTCTTTCCTCATTTGGGATGGTACATGCGCTATGGCTGGATGATGAAAGGTGATGTAGAACCCAGTGATGCCTATTTATTAATGACTCGCATCAGCAGTATAGTGGCACTTATTATCCTCTTTTTTATCTGGACTAGTTTCTGACTTACCCTAACGCTCTTAACACATCTTCAATCTTGCGCTGATGTGACAATACCCCATAATTCATCCAGGCCATAAAATCCACCTCATATACACAGCGATTACGAACAGCGGGCAGATTGCGCCAAAGCGGTGTATCCAACAGCTCCCGTCCTTCTCCTTCCTGTCGATCAAAGGTAATGAACAAATGATCTGCAGTGAGGCTCGCAAGCTCTTCTCTTGTTAGGCTCACCCGCTTCTGTCCACGGGTCAACTTCGGAACCAATTCATGGGGCTGCAAACCTAAATCCTCATGGAGTACGCTACCTGTATACCCCAATTGCCCGCATCCATAGAGATTGATTCCGTAGGAAGATATTCTTAGGCATGCTACAGTCTGCCCTTGGACAGAACGGTTTAGCACTCGTCTAGCTTGCTGCGCCCGATGCTCATAATTGCCGATCACTTCCTGGACACGATCCGTTCTGCCAAAGACGGCTGCTGCGGAAAATAACGTGGCCCGCCAATCCTCTTGATGAAAAGGCAGCTTGAACAACGGAGCAATTTGGCTGCACTCATCCAGGTGCCAACGCTGAAAGCCATCATCCAGCAGGATCAGTTCGGGCATGTACTGGGAGAGCTCCTGCCAATCGCCAGTCGAAATATCAACCGCAGGCACATCGAGGAGGGACAGGTACTCTTGCTTCCCCCACTGAGCGTGAGAATATTGCGCCACCGGTGTAATATCCAGAGCCAGCAGATAGTCTTCCAGAAAAGGAGCGAACACCCGCAGCCCTTCCTGATGGAAGCTTCTGTATTGGCCGGGCGTAACGCCCACCGATCTTTTGAAACGCCGGTTAAAATAATACTCATTGCTATACCCTACGGATAACGCGATATCATGCATACGGTCATTCGTAAGCAGCAACTGCTGCTGCGCCCTTTCAATACGAAGTCCGTTCAAATGCTCTAAGGGAATCCGCCCTGTCACTTCTTTAAAAATCTGTGTGTAGCGTGCACGTGTAATGCCTGCCACTTCAGCTAATTGATCGACGGTTATGGCGTGATTATAGTGTTCCTGCATATAGCGGATGGAACGCTGTACCGCCTCATGGGCTCCTTTCATCTGGATGACAGAGGAATTTGCCCGCATGATCAGCAGCAGTAACTCTTGAAAGCGGGTATGGCCTGCGAACCATTCAATCTCTTCCGTACTTCTGCGACTATGATAGATAGCCTCCAGCAGTAATGCACATTGCGAAAATGGTCTGCAGCTTAGCGGACCGGACCGGAGAATTCCTTCTTTAGTCCCCTTTTCCATTCCACTCTGCCTGCTTCCCCCCGTTTCGATGACTTCAAAAGTAAGCCTATAAAAGCTAAGTCCTCGCTCCTCGGCATTGATTTTGCTTATTAACCCCGGTTCGAACAAGAACCCGACACCTTTTTCCAGTGGAAAACGCTTCTCCTCGGCTTCTAACCATCCCTGTCCTTCCGATACAATGATCAGGGTATGATTTTGAAACACTAAGGTCTGTCCGTTCACCGATAAGGATTGGGCTTCTATGTTAATCAAGCTATAGAATAGCCTCTTTTTATTGCTGTCTTGTAAATCTTCTGCCATTCTAGCGCCCTCCAATTGAGAACCATTTTCATTCACTTTACTATAGTTTAGAATAAAAAAGAAGGTCTATCAACTATGCTGATAGACCTTCTTTATGCTATTCCTTACGACGGCTGCCGTTTTATTTCACCATAGCTTTCAGCAAGTCATCAAGCTTCATCGAATTGGCTGTGATGGCACCAGTCTGCCAGTGGGAACGTTCCATTCTATAAACATTCCCGTTCTTCACCGCCGGCAGGCTCTTCCACAACGGGCCATCAAGGATTTGAGTCGCTTCCTGATTCCCTTCAGTATCCCAGCCCCCGTTGTCAGGGAACACAATGATATGATCCGCTTCGAGCTGAGGGATAAGCTCTTCGGAGATAATAGATTGATATTCGGTCATTTCTGCCGCCATAGGCACAGGTGTCAGGCCAAATTGAGAATAAATCACACCGGTGAAACGGTTTTTAACACCGAATAGAGCAAAGGTTTTATCCGCTACGTTAAGCCGGATCACTGCTACTTTTTCCTGACCCAGAGCCTGTTGCAGCTTAGCTTTCCCCTCTGCCACTTTCTGATCATACTCTGCAAGGACAGATTCCGCCTTCTCCGGAATACCGAGTGCATCAGCAATAGCCGTAAGCACTTGTCTTGAGTCTTGCAACACCGCCTCAGGTAAACGATAGGTTGGTGCTATCTTGGAATATTGTTCATATTTTGCCGCATCCGCACCTCCATCTACAATAATCAAGTCAGGGTCTTTTTCCAGCAACACTTCCATACTACCGGTAATATCAAATTCTGGTACATCAAGATTTAAATAATCCTGTTTACCCCAGCTTGGATGATACCACTGCACCACCGGGGTAATGCCCAATGCCTTCAAATAATCTTCAACATAGATTCCGGCTACCCGTTGCGGTTTAACTGGAATTTCAACATCCCCGAATTCCCCGGCAATCGTCCGAGTTTCACCCTCTTCTGCCGCATTTCCATTTCCTTCAGTTGGTGTGCTAGTGCTCGCTGAGGTAGATTCCTCTGCATTCTCTGTCTTAGCAACGTTTTCTTTCGCAGTATTGTTATTCGTTCCGCATGCTGCCAGCGCAGTTATTGCCATTATAAGTACCGCTGCCCATAAAAACTTCTGACCCCATCTTGCCATTGATCCCTTCACTCCTATGCTTTATTGTCATTGATTATCATTCTCAATAACCTTTATCACAATAGTAGCATGACTTTCATAGCTTTCAATGCACTTTCTCCGCAAAAAACTTATACAAACTATTTCTAGTTGTTCTGCTCTATCATTATTCGGTAGGATTCTTCTTCTATTAAAAATATGTCAGCCTTTATTAATTTGATCGCAAAATTTCTTTTTTTACGATTGATTTATACGATGCTTTCGCTTACAATAAACTCATAAACGCGCGTTTATGAAAAGAGGGGAAACATGCGCAGCGAAGATATTGCTAAGTTGGCCGGGGTTTCCCGAAGTACGGTATCCCGCGTGATCAACAACTATTCCAATGTTCCTGAAGAAACCCGGGCCAAAGTGCTGCGGGTGATTGAGCAACATCAGTACGAACCGAACAGCTTTGCACGGGCTCTGGCCGGTAAGAAAACCGATACCATCGGATTGTTCGCCATCAGTATGAACGAGAAAGAGAACACTACCCGAATTTATCAGAACAATTACTTTGCACCATTCGTCGATGCCGTAGTCGACACGTCGAATGCCCGCGGATGTTACGTTCTGATTCATACGGTATACTCTCCAGACGATTTTCTGAAGGTAAAACAAGCTTTTCTGCAAAAACGGATTGACGGTGGTATAATTGTCGGCACTCAGAAGGATATTAATATCGTCCGCGAAATGGTGGGACTCGATTCTCCGCTAGTACTGATTGATTATGATATCTCAGAGATTATGTCGGAGCATCTTGACCGCAATCATTTGGCCATTGTGAATTCCAAAGATTACGAGGGCACCACAGAAGTGATTGAACATTTAATCTCCTTAGGCCATCAAGAGATCGGCATTATCTGTGGGCAAATGAATACGTACTCTGGTCGAGAACGTTACACGGCCTATGAGGACACGCTGAAAAAACATGGTCTGCCTATGAATGAGAAGTTTATCCTAAAGGGTGATTTTCTGAAAGAGACGGCTTATGAAGAGGTCAAGAAGCTGCTTGCTTCTGGTGTACCTTTGCCGACTGCCTTTTTCTCTTCCAACGATGACATGGCTATTTCAGCGATGGAAGCGTTCTCCGAACATGGAATCATTATCCCTGAGGATATCTCCATTGCGGGTTTCGATGACATTCAGCTGGCATCCCGTATTCAGCCTAAGCTGACCTCTGTACGCTTGCCGATTTATGAAATGTCCAAGGCTGCAGTGGAAAAAGTAATGGAGCTGTGTGATTCGCAGCAGCCGACTTTCAGCACGATCAGCTTTCCAGCTCGTTTAGTGGAGAGAGATTCCTGTCAACCGCCGAAGAAGTAGCACAGATTCATCCTTCACTGAAGAATACATATTTTCTGTGAAGCTGCTATCATCGGTTCTCGAAATCACTGCCTAATACTATCTTTTAGAAACAACGGAAAGAATCCCTTCCCTCGAGGGAATTTTTCCTGAAACTTATAAACGCGCGTTCACAATCGAAAGGAGACTTTCTCACATGAAATTCGGTACCTTTGACGACACTCGTAAAGAGTATGTAATTAACACACCAAAAACACCTTACCCTTGGATTAACTACCTTGGTAATGAACAATTTTTCGGACTTATTTCTAATACTGCTGGTGGCTATACCTTCTATAGAGACGCTCGTCTCAGAAGATTGACCCGTTACCGTTACAACAATATCCCAATGGATGCTGGCGGCCGTTACTACTATCTTTATGATGATGGTGATTTCTGGACTCCAGGCTGGATGCCAGTAAAACGTGATCTGGACTTCTACGAATGCCGTCACGGTCTTGGCTACACCTCCATTACTGGTGAACGCAACGGTATCTCTGTAAACCAGCTTGCTTTTGTACCTATGGGTCATAACGCTGAAGTACATCGTCTTGTAGTGAAAAACACGGGTTCCGCGAAGAAATCCGTTAAGCTGTTCTCTTTTGCAGAGTTCTGTCTTTGGAATGCACAAGATGATATGACTAACTTCCAACGTAATCTCAGCACTGGTGAGGTTGAAGTGAAGGGTTCCGTTATCTATCACAAAACAGAATACCGTGAGCGCAGAAACCACTACGCTTTCTACTCTGTTAACAAAGAAATCGCCGGTTTCGATACTGACCGCGAAGCTTTCGTAGGGATGTACAATGGTCTGGAAAGCCCGCAAGCTGTTGCTGCAGGTGAACCAACTAACTCCGTTGCCAGCGGCTGGTCCCCTATCGGATCGCACGCCCTGAACATTACTCTGGAGCCGGGCGAAGAGCAAAGCTTCATCTTTGTCCTTGGTTACATTGAAAACCCAGAAGAAGACAAATGGGAATCTCTGAACGTTATCAACAAAAAACCAGCAGAGGCTATGATCGAGCAATTTGCTACAGACGCTCAAGTGGACGCCGCTTTGGCTGCACTGGCTGCACACTGGGATAACCTGTTGTCCAAATATCAAATCCAAAGTGGCGACGACAAGTTGAACCGTATGGTTAACATCTGGAATCCATATCAATGTATGGTTACCTTCAACATGTCCCGTTCCGCTTCTTACTTTGAATCCGGTATTGGCCGTGGTATGGGCTTCCGCGATTCAAACCAAGACTTGCTCGGATTTGTACACCAAATTCCTGAACGTGCTAAAGAACGTATTCTCGATATCGCCGCTACACAATTTGAAGACGGCAGTGCCTATCACCAATACCAGCCGCTCACCAAAAAAGGTAACAATGAAGTCGGTACCGGCTTTAATGATGACCCGCTTTGGTTGATCCTTGGCACAGCTGCTTACATCAAAGAAACAGGCGACACATCGATTCTTGATGAGCAGGTTCCTTTTGACAGCAATCCGGATAACACAGCTACTCTGTTTGAGCACTTGAAACGCTCCTTCGAGCATGTAACTAACAATCTCGGACCTCACGGCTTGCCGTTGATCGGCCGTGCAGACTGGAATGACTGCTTGAACCTGAACTGCTTCTCTACAGAGCCGGGCGAATCTTTCCAGACTACTGCCAACATCGAAGGCCGCGTAGCGGAATCCGTATTTATCGCGGGTCTGTTCGTCTTCGTTGGACCGGACTATGCAGAAATCTGCCGGATGCGCGGACTTAATGATGTAGCTACGGATGCAGAAGCTAAGATTGACAATATGCGTGAAATCACACTGACTCACGGTTTCGATGGTGACTGGTTCCTGCGCGCTTATGACCACTATGGCGACAAGATCGGTTCCAAAGAAAACGAAGAAGGTAAAATCTTCATCGAACCACAAGGTATCTGTGTTATGGCCGGTATCGGTGTGGAAGATGGTCAAGCTGAAAAAGCTCTGACTTCCGTGCAAGAGCATTTGGATACTAAATACGGTATCGTATTGCAACAGCCACCATATTCCAAGTACTATCTGAACCTGGGTGAAATTTCTACGTACCCTCCGGGCTACAAAGAAAATGCTGGTATTTTCTGCCACAATAACCCTTGGATCATGATCGCTGAAACTGTACTTGGACATGGTGACAGAGCGTTTGAAATTTACGCTAAAATTGCTCCTGCCTACTTGGAGGACATCAGCGAAATTCACCGTACTGAACCTTATGTATACTCGCAAATGATCGCAGGTAAAGATGCCGTTCGCCACGGGGAAGCTAAAAACTCCTGGTTAACTGGTACTGCGGCTTGGAACTATGTAGCGATTACACAATCTATCCTTGGTATTCAAGCGGACTTCAATGGTCTGAAGATCGATCCTTGTATTCCTACAGAGTGGGACAGCTTTGAAATCACCCGTGTCTTCCGTGGAGATACTTATGTGATTCAAATCAAGAACCCGAACCATGTATCCAAAGGTGTAGCTAGTCTTACCTTGGATGGCGCAGCTGTAGAAGGTAACATCATCACTCCTGTTGGAGACGGCGCTGTACACCAAGTAGTTGTAGAACTGGGTTAATACAAAAAAAATCCGCTCAATCGTTCAAACGAACGGTTGAGCGGATCTAAAATTAACAGTAGATGCCCCCTGAAGGATTCAGGGGGCATCTTTTTTTTACCCTTCCACAATATCTGCTCTTAAATCACTCGCAACCTCAAGCATTCTAGGAATCACGGCTTCATTGGCGCCAGAAACATAAATATCGCCCTGATAATGTCTAAATGGGATTGTTGTATCACCATAGCTCCACATAAAGAAATCTCCCTCAATGGACATGGTAGTGGCACCTGTTACTGTAAAAACTGATGTATAGGTGAAATCAGGTTTGGATGCGAAATATTGCTTACACTCTTCTAAAGATAGGGTTGTTGCTGAATCTCCAGCATTCTGCATTGCTCTTGTCATCCGATAACGTTTACTCATTGTGATGCCTCCATTATTATCTGTAAAATGATCAGTTGCCTTATCCAGATCAAATATAGCATACAATGAAGGGCAAATCCCATTCCATTTCTAAGTCGAAAATGTTAATATAGCCGTTTTTCATAGCTTTCTTTTAGTGATTTTGAGATATCCTCTGGAGTAACTCCAAGTTTACGGGCATGCTGCGCCAGTATTTTTGATGGATTAGGCAAGATTTCTTTCGCAAGCCAATGTTCGTCATCCCACAAATGTGACCGCTTAAAGGCTTTTGCACAATGCATATAACATTCTTCTACTTCCACGCCAATTCCAATGATCGGGACTTTACCATGCGCTTCCATAGGTTTCAATATATCTTCATCCTTAACTATACTCGCGTGCCCATTTATTCTTAATGTTTCTTCAAGTCCGGGGATGATGAATATCAAACCGACTTTTGGGTTCTCAAGTATATTCCGCAAAGAATCAAACCGTCTATTCCCAGGGCGTTCAGGGATCACTAAATGTTTATCATCCAACACGTGAACAAAACCTTCTGAGTCCCCGCGCGGAGAGACATCGCAAGCACCGGACGAACCGCTTGTAGCCATAAAAAGCATTGGGGATTTTGAGATATAATCACGGCAATGATGATCTATAACAGTTATGGTTTTGTTGTTAACCAATTCGCTTGGGTACCCAAATAAAGACCTTAGCTCTTCTTCTGACTCTATAACTTTTTCGAAAAAGTTTGACTTCATACTTCTCCCTCTCTCAACTTAATAAGCCCCAATGTTCTTATTTTTGCTCAAATATCCGCTTAATAATTGGGCGAAATTTTTTCTTGTTGATTCATCCGATAACTTCCCAAAAGTACCATACAGATTATCCCCATGATATCTTGGAAACACATGTAAATGATAATGCCATACATCTTGGCTGCCATCCGGCTCATTATGTTGTCTAGAAGAAACGCCATCACATTTATAAACTTCTTTAAGACCTTTAGCAATTTCAATTTCCAGCTCATGTATCCGGTTTGAGATTTCAACCTTCAATGTGTAAATATTCTCGATATGCTGATTAGGGATGATTAGAACATGCCCTTCATTATTCGGATACCAATGAGAAGCAATAAAAGCCGTTATGTAATGATCTTGATAAATAATATCCGCTTGCTTAGAACGCACATCTTCATTTTCAATGCCCGAAACCAACAAACAAAAGGGACAAGTATAACCCTCTGGAGCATGATTATAAATATAGCCCGCCTCCATTGTTATAGGATTTAAGAATATTTCTATGTTTCTTCTAATTTCGCCATTTCGCGTGTGTTCTCCTTTTTGCAAAAAGAAAAGGACAGACTGTAAATTACAGCTGTCCTCATCGGTAAATGTTGATAAACTACAGCCATTCCCGAGCTCTATGTCTACCTATAACTTAAACGCTGGCTTCCGGAATCCATACCTTCATTTCACCACTGCCACGATTTCCCCATAAGTAATACGGAACCGCCTTAACCTTTACGGTTTGAACTGGTGCTTTGACTCTGCTGTAAAGCTCACCACTCCAGCCCTCTTTATCTACACGTAGCCCCTCTGCCTCGACAACAACAGCGCCGCCGAGCAATGTCTCATCAAAAGCCGCAGTAAGTTCACTGCCTTCTTTTAAGGAAATCGAGCTTAACGGCTCACCATTATCGATACTTTCAAGACAATACACAAGAGGTCCACGCTGAATCGTTACTTTTTGAGCATCAGCACGCAAACTTGGATGTGCGTAGATACGATGTGCCTCCATAGGGTCATGCACTTCGATTACATCTCCTGCTCTCCACAGTCTCCGGATAACGAGGTATCCCTGCTCGATGTTCTCAGCAGTATTCATTGCTTCACCGTTGACTCTGATCTCCATTCCTTGGCTCCAAGATGGAATCCGTAAGGCAATCCCAAACTCTGCTTCCGCTGCGGGATTAATCTTCAACGAGACTTTACCTTCCCATGGATAGTTACTCTCTTGCTGAATCGCAATATCTGTTCCACCCAGCTTTGTTGTCAGCTCACTGCCAATATACAAATTCGTATAGAGCGTATCACCATGGATCGTATAGATATATTGATTAAGCGAAGTCAGCAGACGCGCCACATTCGGAGGACAGCAAGCGCAGCCAAACCAGCCTTGACGCTCGGACTTCACATGATGTTTATCTGGATTGCAACTGCATGCCTTAGGCCATACTTCTAGTGGATTCACATAAAAATAGTGCTTACCATCCTGTGCCATTGAACCCAACACATTGTTATAAAGCGCCCGCTCCATCACGTCGGCATAACGTGCATCCGGCGATATTCTCAGCATTCGCTGTGCAAAAAAGATCAACCCAATAGATGCACAAGTCTCTGCGTACACCGAATCGTTAGGCAGATCATAATCGAAGGTGAAAGCCTCACCCCGATGCGTAGATCCGATCCCGCCAGTAATGTACATTTGCTTAGTAGTGATGTTATTCCACAGTCTCTCGCATGCTTCGCGAAGGGTATCATCTCCCGTAAGTGCGGCTAGATCAGCCATGGCAGTATACATATAAACCGCACGTACAGCGTGTCCTACAGCCACTTCCTGTTCTCTTACCGGAAGATGACTTTGGTAATATTTTAAATCTAAATTCTCCTTCTGACCTGTAAAAAAATTGATACTACCCAGATTATCCCATTGTTGCTTTAGGAAATTCGGCTGTTGACCTCGCTCATTAATAAAAAAGCTGCTGAGCTTCAAATACCGCTCCTCACCTGTGAGCCGATACAGCTTCACGAGCGCAAGCTCAATCTCCTGATGGCCATCATATCCCCGCATTTTGCCTTCTTCCGGACCAAACACAGAATCGATATGATCAACCATTCGGCACATGATGTCGAGCAGTTTTCTTTTGCCTGTAGCTTCGTAGTAAGAAACGGCGGCTTCAATGAAATGCCCAGCACAGTACAGCTCGTGGCAATCGTTCAGATTAGTCCAGCGTTTGCCGGGTTCTTTTATCGTAAAATAAGTATTTAAGTACCCGTCTTCCTGCTGCGCTTCTCCAACGAGGTCAATCACTTCATCCGCTTGACGCTCCAGCTCAGGGTCACGTTTGATGCTTAAGGAATAACCTACGGCCTCCAGCCACTTGGCTACATCACTGTCTTGAAATACCCAGCCGTAAAATTCACCGGTCTTCCGGCCCGCAGCAATCTCAAAGTTAGCAATGGCATGACTGGGCTCAGCTCCCGCTGCTTTGTCGTGCAATGCCTCATATTGATACGGGATTACAACATCCTGAACCAGCTTTATATAACTTCCCCAGAAATCATCTTTAATGCTAACGGATTGATCTTTTACAACTTGCTGATCCTGGATCGTTTTATTCATCATCATCTTCCCCTTAGCCTTATTTTATACTCGCTAATTACAATTATAGAGCGTACAATAGATAAAAAATATAATCAGAAGCAACCCCTTTTTTGTACTATTTCACACTCCTATTTCCAAGGACAATTTGAGCTCGGACTACGATAAAAAGAGAGGTAGAACACAGTGAGTCCTTCCTATGTACATTTCGCAGCGCCGCCTTTTCCATATTTTCTGGAATGCAATCACACTGTATATCAACCCGGAGAGCAGCATCCAAATAGAAGCCATATCGGCTTATTTGATCTGATTATTGTAGAGCAAGGTTGCCTATTTATTGGTGAAGAGCATAATCAATGGGAGGTTGCGGCTGGGCATACGCTGCTTCTGATGCCTGACCGCTATCATTATTCCGTTAAGACTTGCGAGGAGCTGACTTCGTTTATATGGATTCATTTTCATACCCTCGCAGATTGGTCAAGCTCTGATGGCGAGCCCGTGTATATCAACCGAGAGACACATTTCCGGCAGTTTCTTACTCATCCATATACCATTCGCATCCCGCAGTTTGGTCCCCTTCCTGATCCCTTTAAACGGAGTGGACAAGCGGAGAAGCTTTTACAGCTGTCCACTGGAAGACGTTCCAGTGCAGTTTGGGAGCAGCAAAGGATTTTTGAAGAAATGCTGCGGATGATGGATCTGGCGCAGCATGATACTTCAGAAAGTCATGCGGTAGAGATCGCCGAGAAGACAGAGACTTATATCCGCAATCATTATGCGGAGCCTCTCTCCAATGCCTCTCTGGCGGATGCGCTGCATTTTCATTATAACTACCTCGCCCGCTGCATGAAACGCGTATATGGACTGACCCCGATGGAGTATTTAACGGATTACCGTTTGGAACAAGCCAAGCTGCTGCTGCTTAAGACAGAGATGCCTATTGCTGCGATCGCAGAACGTATCGGCTTCGAAAGCACCGCCTACTTCTCGCGTCGCTTTACTCAGCAGATCGGAATCTCTCCGCTTCGCTTCCGCAAGCGGTATTCCCGATAACGGCAAAAACAGCATGTCTCATAATTGGAGGCGTGCTGTTTTCGTTGTTAAGCGATGCGCTGCTGTAGCTTTCTTGTGTGCTGCTGCCTTTCTTGCTGCTGGCTTACGTGATCAGCTTTGGATTAATGGGACGCGAGATGCGAGATGCTCCTCTAGATCGGAGAAACTTAGGTAACTATTATGATGGAGCAGTACTCCGCTTGGCACATTTCTTGTGTACCCGTGATCCGTCCTAAATCCTTCTGCTGCTTCTTGCTCCTTGCTTCTTGCTTCTTGCTTCTTGCTTCTTGCTTCTTGCTTCTTGCTTCTTGCTTCTTGCTTCTTGCAATAATTTTACCAGTTTACCTTCCTAGGCGTGGCGCACTCATACTTATCATAGATCAACGCTGATTATGCGGCTCGACCCTCTAAAGCTTATCAACAAGTAACTCTCTGTATAGCCATCACACTACTCTCTGTATCCCCCGGAGATGCGTCTGCTTAATCATCCATTCATAGCATTCCCCGTTGCGGACCGGATTGCAGCTATTTGTGATTTTCGATCCATTTTGCAGCAGTTTCGGACTGCATAGTTCTTATTACTCATAATTTGCTCGGAATCGGACTACATTTGTGGGAATAGCTGCAACTGAGTCCGAACAGTTGCTAAAAAGAACACCGCCTGCCGAATTTGATCCTAATCGTGCTGCCCATTGTTTAAACTAGCTGTCTGGGGCTCAACCTAGCTACACTGTGCGGAATAGCTACCTATGGCTTAACCTAGCTACTCCTTGTGCGTAATTAGCTACCTATGCCTTAACCTAGCTACTCCGTGCGGAATTATTTACCTATGGCTCAACCTAGCTACTCCGTGCGAGAAATTAGTTACCTGTTGCTCAAACTAGCCGCCTACGTCTCGATACCTGCTACCTTTTGCTAGAACTTGATCGTATCGGACCGTATTGCAGCTATTTCAGCATATGGGTTCATTTTGCGAAGGTTTCGGACTGCATAGCTCTTATTGCTCATAATTTGCTCGGAATCGGACTACATTTGTGGGAATAGCTGCAACTGAGTCGATAGTGTGATAAAACGAGCGAAATCATGGAAATAAGAGCAACTGAGTCCGAACAGTTGCTGAAAAGAACGCCGCCGCCTGCCAAATTTGCTCCTAAACGTGCTAGCCATTGTTTAAACTAGCTGTCTGGGACTCAACCTAGCTACTCTGCGAAAAATTAGTTACCTGTTGTTCAAACTAGCCGCCTACGTCTCGAAATCTGCTACCTTTTGCTAGAACTTGATCGTATCGTATCGGACCGTATTGCAGCTATTTCAGCATATGGGTTCATTTTGCGAAGGTTTCGGACTGTATAGCTCTTATTACCCTTGATTTGCACAGAAAAGGAGCACATTTGAGCGAATAGCTGCAACTGAGTCCGATAATGTGACAAAACGAGCGGAATCATGGAAATAAGAGTAACTGAGTCCGAACAGTTGCTGAAAAGAACGCCGCCTGCCAAATTTGCTCCTAAACGTGCTAGCCATTGTTTAAACTAGCTGTCTGGGGCTCAACCTAGCTACACTGTGCGGAATTAGCTACCTATAGCTCAACCTATCTACTCCGTGCGAAATTAGTTACCTGTTACTCAACCTATCTACACCGTGCGGAATTAGTTACCTATGGATTAACCTAGCTACTCCGTGCGCAGAATTTGTTACCTGTTGCATAACCTAGCTGTCTACGTCTCGAAATCAGCTACCTTTTGCTCGATCTTGATCCTATCGGACCCTATTGCACCTATTTGTGATTTTGGGCCCATTTTGCGGCAGTTTCGGACTGTATAGCTCTTATTGCTCATAATTTGCTCGCAATCGGACCACATTTGTGGGAATAGCTGCAACTGGGTCTGTTAGCTCGAAAAAATACTTTGTATCTGCCTAATAGGGGCTCCTGGGTCCGCATGGAGGCTGGGCGGTGAGTTACTCTAATGTCTGTTGAGCTAACGGACCGCACTGCACCTATTTGTGGGTGGGATCTCGCATAATGTATTGGTGAGAGTAACTTAACGTCTGTTGAGCGCAACGAACCGGATTGCACCTGTTTGGGGGCGGGATCTCGCTTGTGATTTATGGGTAGGAGTTACTCAAATCTATTGAACGTTGCGGACCCTATTGCACCTATTTGCGATTTTCGGTCCATTTTTCGGAAATTTCGGACTGCATAGCTCTTATTGCCCATAATTTGCTCGCGATTGGACCACATTTGTGGGAATAGCTGCAATTGGGTCCGTTAGCTCGATAAAATGCCCTGAATCTACCTAATAGCGGCTCCTGGGTCCGCATGATTAGGCCCGAAATCAGTTTTTTTGCTTCAATGCAATTTTTTGGAAGTGACAAGCATATTTATAAGACATGCCTTTAATGTGGAGATGTTAAATATGCAGTCATTATTGAGATACGCGATCATCCTGATCGGAAGCTTGCTCATTGCAGCAGCAACTAATTTTTTTCTAGTCCCATATAAAATCCTAGATGGGGGAATAATAGGAATAGCCCTCATCATCAATTATTTATCCGATGCCAAAATCGGTATAGCTGTCCTTCTCTGCAGCTTCCCGATTTTCCTGTTAGCCTGGCTGAAGGAACGTGATATCTTTTTCAATAGTGTATTAGGTTTATTGACCTCATCGTTTCTGATTGAGCTTCTCGGTCCCTTGCAGTACCACTTTCTGTATTATTTTGAGTTCGGCTCCATTTCCAGCGCCATTATTGGCGGTTTTTTAATGGGAACGGGTCTTGGGCTTATGCTGCGGTTCAAAGCCAGTACAGGCGGAACGGATCTGCTTGCTCAATATATCAAAAGGTATCTCCCGCTTAACCTTGGACTCATCATTTTTTTGACAGATTTTATAATTATCGGCGCGGGGGGACTCCTGATTTCCAAAGAAACCTTCTTCCACTCCATCCTCACGATTATCGCCGGGGGTGTGGCCACAGGTCTCTGCACCTTGGAGACTGAAGAAAAATGGAAAAAAATATGAATATACACGATCATATGTTCGTATTATAATAATAAGAAAATCATCTACCGTATCTCTACCTCACCTGGAGAGTGTGAATCTATGAATAAAGAGCGTGTTATTTTGTTATCCGATTGTCAGAGCTTTTACGCCTCCGTGGAGAAGGCCTCTAATCCGCAATACAGCAACAAACCGCTTATTGTCGCCGGAGATCCGGCTAGACGAAGCGGGATTGTGCTTGCCGCTTGTCCGTTAGCCAAATCTTTTGGCATTACTACCGCCGAGACCTTGAAGGAAGCACTCGCGAAGTGCCCCGAAGTAATCGTCGTCAGACCACATATGCAGCAATATATCGATGTTTCCTCCCAAATCACGGACATTCTACGCAAATTCAGTGACCTCGTAGAACCTTATTCCATCGATGAGCAGTTTATTGATATCACCGGCAGCCTCAGCTTATTCGGAAGCCCAAGACAGATCGCTACGACCATTCAGGACTTAATCCGCAGAAATACAGGTGTGCGCGCACGTATCGGTATAGGTTATTCCAAGGTTACCGCCAAAATGGCTTGCGACCTGTGGGCCAAGAAGAACCCGGAGGGTCTATTTACCCTCACTCAGGAAGAGCTTCCAGATGTACTTTGGCCGCTGCCCATTAGTGAGTTGTTTATGGTAGGCCGCCGCATGTCCGCGCACTTCCAAAGCATGGGTCTCACAACGATTGGCCATTTGGCACAGATGCCGCTAAGCGAGCTGAAATGGCGCATGCGGGAGAAATTCCATAAAAAATGCGATATCGATGCCGAGCTATATTGGCGAATTGCCAATGGCATCGACGATAGCCCTGTAAGTCCCGCTACCTATGAAGTTGCACCCAAGAGCGTCGGGCACCAAATGACACTGCCACGGGATTACTATACACTGCAAGAGATCAAGACCATCATTTTGGAGCTCTCAGAGCTAGTGTGCAGGCGCAGCCGCAAACTGAAGGTGCATGGTGCAGTCGTGTCTGTTGGCTGCCAAGGCGCCAGCTTTGATGACCCCAGCGGCTTCTCCAGACAGACTACGATGAGCGATCCTACGAATGCGACCCAGCTGGTATACGAGGCCGCCCTCGCTCTTTTCAAACAGCATTGGGAAGGTCAGCCTGTGCGCCGAATTCATCTAAGCCTGTCCAATCTGTCTGACGAAAGCCAATATCAGCTAACCTTATTTGAGTCGCGCCCCCGCTACCGTGAGCTCGAACGGGCCACTGATGCGCTGAAGAATAAATACGGGGAATCGATCATTGGACGCGCTGCATCGTTCACAGATGCCGGACAACTTAAGGACAGATCCGGAAAGATTGGCGGGCACTATAAATAAACAGTGCATCTTTATACATTTTATTTCTGAAACTATATTAAAATATATCCCATATCGTTTATAATGCTATATTGAGGTTGTTATTTTCACACAATGAAGCGACAATCATAAGTATATACACATAGATATGTAACATTCCAGGGGAGGACCGGAGAAGTTGGAAAGCACGAGCAACACTAACACTACCTATTATGAAATCGTTGATCTCTGTCTTCTTGCTGGCAAGATCATGCTGCAAAACGGTGCAGAAACCTACAGAGTAGAAGATACCATGACACGTATGGCTGCTTCTCTCGGTTTTCCAGGGGCACATAGTTATGTGACGCCAACCGTTATTATGTTCACCACCAATAGAACGGAGCCCGTTAAGTTATATCGGATCGCCGAACGGACAACAGATCTGCAGAAAGTCTCAGAGGTTAATGATATCTCGCGGCGTCTGAACGAGCGTCAGATTACAGCCGAGGAAGCTCGGACACGATTAGGAGAGGTCGATGATGCCGCACATGCATATCCGGTATGGCTGCAAATCATAGCAGCGGCACTTACCGGCGCTTGCTTCACCGTTATGTTTAAGGGCAGCTTGTGGGATGCTCTCCCCGCATTGCCGATTTCCGGGTTAGGTTTTGCTGCGGTTATCTACCTGCATCGTCTTGTGCAGACTAGATTTTTTGCAGAGTTCTCTGCTTCCTTCCTGATCGGACTTCTGGCCTTCTATTCTGTAAAGCTGGGCATAGGTCAAGAAATGGACAAAATCATCATCGGCTCCGTGATGCCTCTAGTACCCGGTCTACTCATTACTAATGCCGTTCGTGATCTGATGGCTGGTCATCTGGTCTCAGGCATATCCAAAGGAGCAGATGCCTTTCTAACTGCTTTTGCGATCGGTACAGGCATTGGGCTTGTACTATCACTATTTTAATTTTCCATGTGAAAGAGGTTAGCCCTTCATGATTTTGCAACTTATAACCAGTTTTATCGCCGCGGCAACCTTCTGTATTTTATTTAATGCGCCTAAGCGCGCTCTACTGCAGTGTGGTTTTGCTGGAATGGTAGGCTGGATGGTGTATGTGATCCTTGATGTAGAGTGTGGGCCTGTTGTTGCTACGTTTGCGGCTACTGTAGTGGTGGGCATCGTCAGCCAGCTGTTTGCCCGATCCTTCAAAATGCCGGTTATTATTTTTAGTGTAGGCGGTATTATCCCACTTGTTCCGGGTGGTCTTGCTTACGATGCTATGCGTAGATTTGTAGAAGAAAACTATAATCTGGCTGTAGAAATCGCTGTTCGGGCATTAATGCTCTCTGGCGCAATTGCGGCTGGACTGGTGCTGAGTGAAGTTATCGGACAAATGTTCCGCCGTCGTGCAAGCAAAGCATAACCTTCTTACAACGTCATCTCATAGATTCAAAAAAAAGAAATCGTCTCTTGGTATAATGAGGATCATCCGTCCCTCTTCCAAGAAGCGATTTCTTTGTTTACTATCCTATCTACACAAGTACTGCTACAGGTTCAACCTCCGAATAAATACTATTGATCCGGTTATTTTTAATCCAAGAAAGTCCCACGGTACCTTCACCCGCATGAACAGCCACGGCAGGAATGTAAGTCATAATCTCCGTACGTAAATCAGGCGCCATCTCTTTGATGTCTTCTTCTAGCTTCAGCGCCATTTCTAAATTATTGGAATGCATGATGCACACATCGCTAACAAGTCCAGCATCCTGTTTAAAGATATCTAACAGCGCCTGCTTCGTCTTCTTCATCGTGCGGATTTTTTCCACAACAATGACCTTGCCCTCGTCAAAACGCAGCAGCAAATTTATCCGTAGTAATTGACTAAGAATTACCTGTGTACCAGAAACACGCCCACTACGGTGAAGCTGGGACAAGCTTGCAGGAATTAAGTAGAAGGACATATTTTGAATGATATTCTCTATCTTTTCTTTAATCTCTAGGCCAGTAAAGCCCATCTTGTGCCAATGAATACCTCGCGTAATCATTTCCCGAATCGGATAAGCGCCAACCTTGGAATCAATTCCAATAACATTAGCTTCCGCTATTTCAGCACCTTGCATGGAAGCATTGTATGTTCCGCTAAGCCCTGTCGAAAGATGCACCGCGATAATCTCATCATATTCTTCCTTCAACCGTTCGTATAACTCGATAAACTCACCGATTGGCGGCTGTGAGCTGCCTACTTGATCATGCTGACGCATTTTCTCATAGAACTCATCGATCGTAATATCTATATTTTCTTTATAACACTCGTTGTTAATAATCAGACGTAAAGGAACAATATACACATGGTTGTTCTTGGCGAATTCAGGATCGATTGTACATGTACTGTCGGTTACCCAGGCAATTGATTTCATGGTCACTTGTCACTTCTCTCTTTCATGAAAGGAATAGTAGAATGTTTGAAGAGACAAGGGCCACTAAACCTTCTCGGCCAATGAATCACTCTCTCATCCTGTACAATCAACTTACGAATAGACCAGCGGTTTAGGAAGTCCTCGTGCGTATTCGTAAATTATACAAGATAACGAGCGATAAGATAGGCAAAACAGGCCGATAATGCAAATTTCATTCATCTTTTTTCAACTTTATTCGACATTATTTCACATTATCTATGACGAATATACCTATCCTAATAGAGCCAGTTCATGTTATGTAAAAGCCTAACCACAGCAAAAATATCCCCGTCCCCACCCTCACCGTTCTTACATAAATCAGCGCTTGGTAGTTACATTAATAGGTACTCTTTACAGTTGTTACAGTACGGGGCTAAGTTATGATTGGTCAGATATGGCCCGGCATCTGTCAATTTGTCCAACTTTCCCTGTTGGCGGGTTGCGCTCGCCTTTATAAAGATCAGTTACCTTCTGCTGTGATAAAGCTTTTTATGGTGTGCTTAAGGCTACCGTCCAGTTTTTCTCCTGAATTTTAAAATCCAACTCGCGATAAGACTTAGACAGTTCATCAATCCGCTTCTGAATCTGAGCGACATCCACCGTTCTCTGGAAGCGAACCTCAGAGCGGCTGTACCGATCCTGAGTGATCGAAGCTTGCTCAAGCAAATCGCTAAACAGCTTCCGCAGCTGAAGCATTTTATCCCGTTCGGCTAGGGCATCGGCAATACTCCAATTCTCATTGAAGGCAACAGATGAATTCGTTCGATTAATCGCTCGAATCAAAATCGTCTGCTCGTTAACAGCTATTTCTAGCTCATGCAAAAGAGCCTCCGGCTGCTCTGCCGGATCTTCCCCCTCCTGCACCTTAACGACCCGATCGAGCCGCTGCTTTAGCTGCGCGATTTTACGGGTAAGATCACTTCGGTTCACTAATGCTTCCGCAAGTTTCATCTTTAAGTTCCCCCTAAGATTTTCTGATAGCTGGCGATATCCAGTCTTCGACCAAATTTACAGCCAATCTCCTTGAAGTAGGCACATTGTTCATATCCATTCTTTGAGAAAAGCTGGCGACTGCGTTCATTCTCTGCGCAAACGGTAGCTACTAACACATGGAAATCCAGTTCGGCAGCTCTCTTTTCAATAAAGCGTAAGGCATGCTGTCCTATTCTTTTACCCACACAAGCAGGTTTCAAATACACACTGATCTCCCCAGAGCTATCATAAGCCGGCTTACTCTTATGTCTAGCAATCAGAACATAGCCCTGAATAACATTATCCCAGGATAATATAACGTATGATTTGAACCGCGGATCATCATTCATCACTGATTGCCGCATTTCGTCCAAACTTAAAGGCTCGGTATGAAAAGAAACCGTAGTGTTCAGCACATAATAGTTATAAATATCGAGTACATCCGACAGATGCTCTTCGCGAATTTCAGTGAATAACAAACTTTCTCCCACTACTTTGTTCAACACAGCTAATCCTCCCAAATGGATGTTTCCAAATGATCGACGAACTTGCGTAATTTACCGGCTAGCTTGCGGTTAATGGTTCCATCCTGATACATTTGCTGCACCTTATCCCGTTGCTCCTGAATAGCTTTCAGTTTCAATTCAAGCTTTTGATCATCAACAAGACCATCCTTTGTCCAGCCTTGACCCTGCTCGAAGCGTGCGATTAGTTGCTCATAACTGCATGCAACCTTCTCTACTGCTTTTCGGTTGTTCTCATTCATACTTGCATTAACAGCAGCTATTGCTGCGCGGGACATAGAAATCTTAGCTTTTCTTGCACATTCAGCCTGTTGCAGCATTTGTTGGCTAGCTTCCCGTTCGTTTTGTCCTGAGAACATCCCCGCAAATAGCCTTCTAATCTCTGTAAGGGATAATCTAATTTGAGAGTTGAGACTTCTGGCTAAGAAAACTTCACTATGATCCAAGAATTCTTCCATTTTCTGAGCCACTGAGGCAGGAATCTCATTGTTAGTAAGCAATCGGGTCAGCTCTTTGCGTTCAGCATGCAAGCCCACTATCCTTGCTTCAACCCCAAGCCGACGGAGTTCCTCAAATGCCGGATCGTTCGCTTGATCCTCGCGGTTCAGACTATAAACCTTTTCTCTGAATTCACTCAAAGCTGGCTGTGCGGAATCCTTGCTCTCCTCCGTCATCATACTTTGAAGCAGCGTTATCCCGGCAGCAACGACCTTAGATTTGGCCGCCTGTTCAACCTCAGTGTCCCCTGGTTCGGCAACCGGCTCTTCTTTACCTGCGAGAATTGGTAAAAAGATACTAGCGATCAGCAGCGACATCAGAATCACACCCGCAGCGATAAAGATAATTAGATCACGTTCAGGAAAAGGTGAGCCATCTCCTAACACAAAAGGAATCGAAAAGGCACCGGCTAAAGTAACCGCGCCTCGCACTCCTGAAATAGTCAGGATTAGCATGGACTTAATAGACGATTTTTCCATTTTTTGCAGGCCGGCGCCAGCCAGGGAAAATACATATACCCATATAAAACGCAGCACAAAAAGCAGTAACGTTATCGCTAATACATAACCAATCACCATAAGATTGTCCACCGCTGTATCCCGGTAGATCACTTCAATAACATCTGGAATCGACAATCCGAGAATAAGGAAGACCAAGCCATTCAAGATGTAGAGCAGCACAGACCATGTACTGGCGGATACCAGCTGTAGCTTATACTGTGGCGAAACTGCACGATCCTTCTCGACCGCATGAATTATCCCTGCTGCAACCACAGCTAAAATGCCGGATACCCCTATTTCTTCACTAATCAGATACACAATGAAAGGAGTCAGGATTTGCAGCAGCACATGTACTGTGATGTCCTCCATCCCCAGTCTGCGGATAAATACACTGAACCGAATCAGGAGGAACGCGAGTATTGCTCCGACAATTAGCCCACCTAAAGCGATAATCACAAAGCTAATGGAGGCTTTCGGCAAAGAAAATATGCCTGTAACAGCTGCTGCAATAGCGAAGTTAAACGCAACAAGGCCAGAGGCATCATTCATCAATGATTCGCCCTCTAGAATACGATGAATACTCTTGGGAAGATGTACTCTCCCAGCGATTGCGCTTACCGCCACAGCATCTGTCGGCGATAAGATCGCTGCCAGCGCAAAAGCAGCTGTGAGTGGAATGGTGGGGATCATCCAGTTAATGGAATATCCAGCGATAAGCACTGTAGCAAATACCAAGCCTAGTGCCAGCATTAAGATTGGAGCCCGCAGGTTCCATAACTCATTTCTCGGTGTTCGCTTTCCGTCATTGAACAAAAGCGGAGCAATAAATAACACGAAAAACAACTCTGGCTCCAGTGACATATGTATTCCCAAAGGCAATAGTACGACCACTACACCCAAGCCAATTTGTATTAAGGGTATCGGCACGAAGGGAATGAATCGGTTTATGATGTTGGATATTGCGATAAGCCCAAGTAGGACGAGTACAACCAGAAATGTCTCCAAACCACATCAACTCCCTTTTTTATATTTGATTATTATATCGCAAAGCTTTAGGCAAGGGCAAAATCTAGCAAAAGATTCTTAACATTAAAATCCCCTACAAATTCCACAAAAATTCCATCAGATACATATTGACATAAATATTTATTTGTGTTATAATTAAATATTTATCTATTGTTTTTATTTTCAGTTTTGAGTAATATATGCATTAGCCTCACGGCGTCGCTCTTATTATCAATCACGGAGGGATATAATGTACATTGCTCAAGGAATAGAAATGCTCGAGATTACAGCGCAGGTTATGGGTGGAAAAGACACGATTTACCCCACGCTACTCTGGGATGAACATACCGCCGTACTCGTCGATACCGGATTCCCGGGTCTACTCTCTACTTTCAAAGAGGCTCTAAAAGAAGCACATGTGCCTTGGGAGAAGCTCCGTATCCTTATTATCACGCATCAGGATTTAGACCATATCGGTTGCCTCCCTGCCCTATTGGCTGATGAAGATCTAGAGCTTACAGTTCTGGCTCATGAAATTGAGCAGCCTTATATTCAAGGAGAGCGAATGCTCCTTAAGCACACTCCTGAAGCTTTAGCGGCGGCAGCGGCTATGATCCCAGCTCATGTACCTGAGGAATGGCAGCGTACCTTCCTCTCTGTATTAGCCCATCCTCCTAAAGGAAAAGTGGATCAAACGCTTGTGGATGGAGAAAAGTTACCTTTTGCCGGTGGAATTACGGTGATCCATACCCCAGGCCACAGCCCAGGGCATCTCAGTCTTTACCATCATGATAGCCGTACACTTATTGCCGCCGATGCCTTGACCGTTCAGAATGGCGAGCTACAGGGTCCCACTCCTTCCGCCACCCCTGACATGGAGCTGGCTTTGGCCTCTCTGAACAAGTTCTCTGAGTATGAGATCGATACGGTCATTTGTTATCATGGCGGACTCTACCGCGGAGATGCAAACAGACGTATTGCTGAACTAGCAGAAGGAAAAGGAAAGCTGTAATGATACAAAAGAAGACAGAGCCTAAAATCCGGCTCTGCCTTCTTTTTTCATATATAATCGTTATTTTTCATTATCACTTAAGACTCTGAACCCACCGTAAACCGTTCACGAATATGCTGCGGCTGTTCGATTTCATCGACAATAGCAACGGCATAATCTTCGTAGCTGACATAACTCTCGCCTTTGGAGTTCACCAGAAGATTATCCTTACCTTTTACATAAGAACCCGTTCTTGTGCCGATGGCAAAATTAGCAGATGGGCTAACAAAGGTCCAAGAGAGTGCATCTGTCCCTTGCAGAATCTCCAGATTCTTGGCTTGATTCGTCGCTGTTGGCTTAATAAAGTCAGGAAAGTCATTCGTATCCACTACTTTAAGCGTTTTGGCTTCATCTACATAAAGACTTCCTGCACCCCCAACTACAATTAATCTTGTATCGGGCGAAGCCTTCAACGCTTCAATAAGCACATTCCCGGCATCCACATGCAGATGTTCTTGTCCAAACGGCGCACCAAAAGCATTCACAACCACATCGAACCCCTGCAAATCTTCAACGGTAAGTGCAAATACATCCTTTTCAATGACATTCGCTTTACTATTTGTTACTTTAGATGCATCCCGCACAATCGCTGTAACTTCATGACCTCTATCCAACGCTTCCTGCGTAATTCGGCTTCCAGCTTTTCCACTTGCTCCAACAACTGCGATTTTCATATGATTGTCCTCCTGAGTTTACGATGTTTTCGCTTTAATATTTATATCAAGGAGCTCCTGAACGATGGTTCTATCGATATCGAGATCAAATTTTCTCCCCCAAAAGCATTCCGTGCCCCGTTGAGTGATCCGATCATAGTCTTCAATCGTTAGCGTTCTAGGATAATCCGGTCCTGTTTCCCAATCTGTATACCGCTTAATTTCATTCAGCACATGCATCTTATAAACACTATTCAAAATTATCGTATGGAAAAAGATTTCATCTCCACATAAAGTGTTCCTAAAAAATCTGACGTATTCCGGAGAGCTTTTTGTAAAATCCAAGATGTATTCCATACATCCACCTGTAATAGACATCCAGTTTGAGCCTTTATATAAACCGTTCGGCAGAGCGCTTAATCTTCTTTGCAGAAACGGAACGCTCATAATTAGTTTAATGTACCTCATTCGGATCGCTGTCATACGCCGGGTCCTTGAGATGAGGAATCTAGGATAGTAAACTGAGACCCGCTCGTAACATCCCCAAGTTTCCGCAGCATTAGGCAGCTGCAAATACTTCACAAATTCCTTACCTTCATTCCCCTTAAAGAAATCTAGAATCACTTCATTCGAAGCCAGAGGCAGATCCTGACCGCTTAGAATGTGAATATAATTGAAATCCCCATGTTCTTTGATCAGCGAAAAGCACTTCAAAATGCATTCAATCTGGCTGTAATGCCCCCACTGCACATCAATAGGCTTTTCCACAAAATGAATATCGTTACGATGAATAATGTCAGCTTCAATATTACTTTTCTGATCGACATGCAGGAAAAACTCTACGGACTCGTTAGTTAAACTATCAATTAGCAAATTGATCTGCTCCGGATTCTTATGACAAAGAATGATATACGCCATTTTGAATGCTTCCAACAAACTTCACCCTTCCGCCCACCTATTTCCAATATTATAAAATAAATGGACGAAAATGGATATATAATTATCTCTCTAAAACAAGTCTGATTCCAATGTTCCAAGGATCTTGGAATGTAGGATCTCCATTCACTTCTGTAACTGCGTAACCAGCCTGCCGTACTCGCTCCACCACAGCGTTGCGTTCCTCTTCATTCGTAAGAATTAAGGTAAAATAATCAATCCCCACAGTATCAGCTGGAGCCGCAGGTGCGCCCTGTCCAGCCCAAACATTCAGCCCGATATGGTGATGATAGCCACCAGCAGAGATAAACATAGCAGCACTTCCATAATTAGCTGTTAGTTCAAAACCAAGCAAATCGACGTAGAAGGCTTTCGCCTTATTTAAATTCCCCACATGAAAGTGTACATGCCCAATCACTGTTCCCGCTGGCAGCCCGTTCCATGATAAACCTTCAGAAGCTGCCAATAGTCCATCTACATCCACTGGATCAGTGGACATCATTACATGCCCTTCCGCATTATATTTCCATTCACTCTTAGGACGATCTCGATAGATTTCAATCCCATTATTATCTGGATCCTGAATATACAACGCTTCACTGACCAGATGATCCCCCTGCCCCACTTCAATCCCCGAAGAGATCAAATTGCGCACAACCAATCCAAGGCTAGGACGATCTGGAACAAGGATAGCGAAATGATACAACCCAGCCACAGAATTAGGGCGGATCACCCGCGCATTTTCAATCTCCCGCAAAATCAATAACACATTCTGACCGTCAGCGGTCATTTCAACTTCGCGGCCAGTCTGCCGCAAAACGCTTAACCCCACAACATTCTGATAAAAGGTGAGCGAACGCTCCAAATTGCTTACTCTAATCTGCACCAGACCGATCTGAGTGTCTGGTTGAAGTATTGTTTTAGTCGTCATTATAAATTCCTCCCAATCACGCTGTAACTGTTTTAGTTACAAATCAACTATCTTTAGTATAGTTACCTTCTATATGTTTGTCAATTACCTATAAAAAAATCATGTCGACTGGTTCACAGCCAAACATGATTCACAGGAACATATAATAAGTAATTCAAAAAAAGGTTTCCGGGTATTTCAACTCTCCCTTAATCCTCTGCAGTACGCCTTCCTTCAGCTCACAGACCATAAAGACATTCTCCGGTACCGCGAATTGCTTCATCTTCCCGATCACCAAAAGCCTTAACATTCACTTGAAATACTTCATTATAGTCTGCCACAGTTTCTGCTCTAATTCTCATTTTTGTTGCTCCATTCCAGTAAATATTCGGATACACTGGATTCCAAAAGGCCGATCAAATCTTCATCCATATACTTATAGTCATCAGCTATGTTCAGGCAAATTATTTTTTTGCCCCTTACACAGTCTCTAAATTTATCTTGAATTCTTCGAACATGTTTCTTCTCCATCACAAAAATCACATCCGCCCAACCCAAATGCCCTTCAGAAATTTTAATTCTGGCATGATCTTCAGTCCCTGCTGATCTCACTTCATGACCATCAATTCCTTGAAAGATCTTCTCCGCAGTTAGACTCCGCCAGCGATTCTGGCTGCAGACAAACAGTAGTTTAATAAGTGCACCTTCCTTATCCGATTGTTAAAAAGATATCTATTGTCTCGCCTGCTTCGTGTATTCAATCAACCAACAATCTCTTAGCTCTCCTTCATGTTGTTCGTGCTGTTCAAGGTATTTCTTCTTCACAAAGCCAATCTTCTCGTATACTCTAAGGGCTCTTTTATTCCAGGCTTGCGGGTCCATGACAATTTTATCCGCCTGTTTTGCTTCGATAAGATAATTAACCGTTTCTTTAATGAGTCGCGAACCCATTCCTTGATTCCATAAATCAGGCTCGCCAATAAACTGGTCCATCCCAAAGATTTGACCTTCGAATCCCACGTAGCCGTACACCTCTAATTCTTCATCATCTATAAGATAGAACTGGAGATAACCTATATCCCGCTCCTTGTATTGCACAATACACTGCGTAACTTCGGCTTGCTCGTCGTAAAAATGCTCCTTCACCAGCTCCAAATCATGCGGGCGATCACGACCTTCATAGAACTCCAGTACAACGGGGTCTGAGAGCCATTTTACAAGTAATGCGGCATCGTTTAGCTCAAGTGTTCTCAGTCTGATCTCTTGCTTTTCAAAAATAATCATAACGCACTATACAGTTCATAAAGAGGTCTGTAGCTTGGATGTTCTTCTATTTCCGTTACGACAACACCTTGCTCGGAGTCAATCACACGGTAGGCTTTAGCTTCTTCTCTGGTCGACATCACTTTATATTCCTTATCTTTATAGATGATTGCACAATTGTTATCCACCGCGATTCCAGGCAAACCTCCACCTTTAACCATGCGTGTAAAATCTTCAACCCGAATATCCTCATTATAATGCGGACAATGAATGCCCGGCAGAATCCCCATGGCTTCAAGCTTGATATACTGCCATTCCCCCTGATCGTCGAACGCCTCAGAGTCACTATGCCCATATTCAAACCAACAGATGGAACCTGCGCTAAGCCCGGCCAATACGGTTCCAGAGGAATAAGCTTCTTTCAAAAGCGTATCTACCCCTGTATTTTTCCAAATCTCCAGCATCTTTCGGGTATTGCCTCCACCAACATAAATCAAATCAGCAGCTGTAATTAAATCTGTAATCTCATCATGAGTGTAAGTTTGGCTCACAAGCAATAAGTGACTTGTTTCACATCCAAGAATATCGCCATATACTTTGCTAAAAGTATCACAATATCCCGGCGCATCACTACTGGCTGTTGGAATAAATAACGCCTTCGGCTTAGCCTTTTGAGTTAGCTGCACAACTTTACGATCAATTTCCAGCGTTTCAAGCTCGATTAACTCTCCCCCGCCAATCACTACGATAGTGCCCATGATTTCCCCTTCTTTCACTAGGATTACATCCTATTGCTCACTCTTGGCTTACCGATGCTTGCAAAATATTCCTCTGCCAAAATGCTGTAGATCTCCAGATCCACCAGCCCTTTACCTGACCATACATGCGCCTGCCTTAACGTGCCTTCTTTCGTAAAGCCATTTTTCAAAAGCACCCGCTTCGATCGTTCATTAAAGGGCATAACCTCAGCTTGAATTCGATTGACTTCTGCAGTCTCAAATAAATATTTCACCACTAACTGAATGGCCTGAGCTGCAATCCCTTTTCCCCAATAAGGTTCCGCCAAAAAGTAACCGATCGTCACCATATCCACCTTTTGATTAAAATCCATAACTTCGATGATACCTAGCAGTATGTAAGGGTTATTTTTGAGGAAAATCCCCCATTTCACTCTTACCCCTTTGGTAAAATCACGTTCGAAATGACCGATCATATTCTTGACTGTATCTTTATTATGTTTCGGAATAATTCCACAGTACTCAAACACTTGATCATTGCTATATATCCCAAATACCTCATTAAGGTTGCTGACTTCAATCTTTTTCAGTAATAATTGCTCGGATTCCAAAGTAGGGAATTGCTCAAATACGTGACTAAGCTTCAATTTGTTCCCTCCATTACTTTTTGATGGCTTGGATCAGGGTTGGATTAGGATTGCAGTTTGACTTTTTGTATCCTGTATTACCCCTTCCTTTATTACCCCCGGACACTTCCCCTGTACTGCGCGGTTCTAAGCTCACGAATATAGGGCTCTGCAGCTGGCATATCTGCCTCAACGGCCTGTTGAACGGCTAACTCGATGTCATAAGGCACTCTTACAAATTGCATATTCAAAGGAGCCGCTGACACTCCCATGTATTCTCCCTCCATAATCACATAAGATGCCTGGGTTAGATCAAGCGGATTCCCCACACTGCCTACGTTAAATAAAGTCTTGCCTTCTAAATGTTGAATAAAAGCATTATGAATATCCCCGTAACCTACGATATCCGCTTGTCGTTTCTCCTGGCAGAGATCAGAATAACCAAACAAAGATAATCGCTTTTCATAATCATCCCAAGGTTGAACACGTTCATACAGGCTTCGTGGCGAAGCATGAAATAACCGTACAAATTTACCACTCATCATAAACTCAATCGAAAACGGCAACGTGCTTAAATAAGCTAGGCGCTCTTGACCTATCAACCCGCGGCACCACCGAGCCATCTCAAAATCAACATCCTGATTCATTAAATCATCCCAGTTCCCCATAACACTGATTTCACAATTCTTTTTTATGATATCAAGTGCAAGATCTGAGTTCGGTCCTTTTCCAACAATATCGCCTAAACAAAACACCCTGCTGATTCCCCGCTGCTGGATGTCATCTAAAACGGCCGTAAGGGCCGGTATATTTCCATGAATGTCTGAGATTATTGCAATTTGCTCCACTGTAGAACCTCCGTATATATTGATCTTTAAAAAAGTTACTTATCCTAAAACTAATTGTACTGCATCAGCGGCTGTTGCTCATTTATAGGGCATTTTTGCCCTTCTTTTCGCTCATCCATCGACTGTTGCTCGTTTATAGGGCATTTTTGCCTTTCTTTTAGTTCATCCATCGACTGTTGCTCATTTATAGGGCATTTATACCGTACATTCCACCATTCCCATCTACTTCAGCACATTTCAACGGCATTTATACCGTACATTTCACCATTTCAGCCACTTCAGCACATTTCAACGGCATTTATACCGTACATTCCACCATTCCAGCTACTTCAGCCCATTTCAAAGGTATTTATACCGTACATTCCACCATTCCATCTACTTCAGCACATTTCAACGGCATTTATACCGTACATTTCATCATTTCAGCTACCTCGTTCTAGTCACACTTAATCTTTTGTAAACTTTATGGATTGTAAAATATCCTCTATCCTCTTCATATCTTCTTTATGTACTTCATCCACACTATAAGGGAACTGCACCATAAATGACATTTCCGGTTTCTCAATAACGTAATAAATAAATTTCCCTTTACTCCCTTCCTCTTCGAATACTTCAGTTTCGTACTTTATGAACTCTAACCCGCCTAAATTAGTTTTACTTTTTGTCAGATCCGCCCCGTTGTTGTAATCCGTTCGGCCATCCTCGAGCCATTTGTTGACAAGCTCCATGTCCTTAGGCTTAAATCCAAAGAGCATTACTCCCGGACCTTTAAGTCCCTCAGCAGCTTTAAACTCAGTCGTGGAGACTATTAACCATAATGGCGCTCCATGCTGCTCAGTTACAACCCAATGATCCGGATAGTTGAAGGTGATTCCAAAATTCGCATCCTCGTATTTAGTGGTATCCCTTGATTCATTACAGCCGGTAATCATTACTATAATTAGTAGTATAGGCAGTAATTTCTTTAACATTCTTTAGCTCTCCCTCAATGTATGTATGCATATTATCTTTAATCCGGCTTCTAAATACAGATTCTATATTCGCTCTTACTTCCCTTCTTTGCCCATAAACCTAATTAAGCAAAAAAAAGACCAGAATCACGTTTTCACATGTTCTGGCCTTCCTTCTAAGCTGTGATATGGAGGAATCAAAGTTCAGGCATTTCATTCGCAATCTGTTCCAATGTAACCTCCTGGAGGACATTCTCCATTGCTTTTTGGGCGAGTGAGAACACAGGTACAATTGCACTGGCTATATTCTTACCAACAGGACAATCGGGATTAGGATGCTCATGGACAGAAAACAACGAGTCCTCTTCCACCGCATTAACTGCCTTATAAATCTGCAGCAGCGTAATCTCGGATGCGCTACGTGTAAGCGAGGCGCCTGCGACTCCGGGGCGGGCATTTACTAGTCCTGCTTTTTGCAGCATACTCGTAAGCCGACGGATAACTACAGGGTTTGTGTTTACGCTACCAGCTATCCACTCAGATGTGCTTTTGCCTTCTTTATTGCTCTCAATCAACGTTAATATATGAATGGCTACCGCAAATCGGGTGCTAATATTCATGGAAATCTCTCCTTCTGCCTTGCTGCAAAACATCCTTCAGATGCAACTATAATAGTTACATTTCATGCATTTGTCAAACTTTTGAGGATAAGAACAACTTATAATCTATCAATATCCTCTATATAGATTATTCCTCAATATGACACATATTATTGAATCCAACATCAAGAATTCAAGAACTCTATTTACTTTTACAGTAAATAGAGTAATACTTTTGAAATGATTAAATATAGATAGGTTGGTGCATTTTAATGAAAAAAGATCGTTGGGACATATTTATAATAATAATAGCTGTCTTTGAATTTATTAATATAATGTACAGTTTAATATTCGAACAATCCATAGAGTGGTTTTCTTTGATTATATTAATTCTCTTTGTTTCTTTAATTGTTAATTCTAATATAAGTAAAAACAAAAAAAATGATTAAATACAACTGCCAAATGGCACTCGTATCCTAAGTGTCTTTTCCTATCTTATCTTATCGAATTCCTTTAGGATCTCAGCCACCTGGGCAGCATATTTTTTACTCAGACGCGATTTGCCAAGATTACTCTTCACAATCTTAAGGATTCGGGCATCTCGGCTCTTTGCAAATCTCTCCAGCATAACAAAGCCTTCTTCAGGCTCATTCGCCACAAATACACTCAAGCTGTATTCAAGTCCCTTAGATAATACGCGAAAATGCTCAGCGTCCTCATGTTGCGCTCCCCCACCATCTATACTCTCCATGATTCGGGCAGCCAACTGAAGACAATATAGCGTATTTTCTTTCTTTTTTAAAAGAGGAGGATGCGCTAATGCCGCTACAAAAGCCCGTTGTTCAAGCCTGTTCGCACCTTTCTCCCACATGTCAATCAGCTGCCTGAGCAGGGTGAAATCATCCTCCCCTATACTTTGCAGCGCCATAGCAGACGCTTCACGTACCCTCCATCGCGAATCATTCATAGCTGTCTTGATGCTGTTTTGAATCACTACTTGCTGTTCTTCTCCAGCGTGACTGTAATAAGCCCCCAACGCCCTAACTGCACAAAACGGCAGAAACTCACGGGGATCATTCACCCCAGCTTCAGCTTCAGTAATGTTAGCCCAAGAGACAAGCAGCTCCCAGCCTGTATCTGTTAGATTAGGATGAGCGAATTGTTTGGCGAAATGGTCTGAGCGCTCCAAATTCACTCGTGGTCCTGGGAGTTTACTCTCCTGCATCATCAAATCACTAAGCTGTACCCACAGCTCCTTATCGTTTATCCATTGCTGAAACGGCTCTTCAATCATCTTTTGCTCAGCCATCTCTGGTCCCTCCGATAGTTATCTTCAGATTCGAACGATTCCTTGCATCGCGTATGCGGGGCACAACCTATAAATAATAAGGTCTGTTCGCACACTACTCTTTATGCCTTAGTCAGAATAACAGGCTCACCTTTAGTCACGATAATCGTATGTTCAAACTGTGCTACCCGACCGTTATCTACAACACTTAGCGTCCAGCCATCCGATTGCTGCTCCACATAGTCCGCTCCAGTCGAGAGGAAGGGCTCTATTGTAATTACTTGTCCTTCCTTCAGCACCGTGGTCACTCTTGGATTATAGAAGGGTAGAATTTCAAAAGGCTTCTCATGCAGTGATTTGCCAATTCCATGGCTGCACAGATTACGCACCACTCTATAACCGCGTTTGCGAGCTTCAAGTTCCATCATTCTGCCGATCTCGTTAACCTTCATTCCTGCCCGCAGATGATTGATCACACTCATCATGGTTTCCTCTGTACTCCGGCATAAACGCAGAATATCATCGTTATAGGGCGGCAATTGAAAAGAAACGCCAGCATCCCCATAATACCCATTCAGCTCAGCAGAGACATCAATGTTGATCAAATCGCCAGCATTAATCACTCTCGGACCCGGAATACCATGAGCAACCTCTTCGTTCACACTGATGCAGGTGCTGCCCGGGAAATTATAAGTTATCTTCGGGGCTGAGGATGCTCCGAAGCTTTCCAGAATCTCAGCTCCAATAAGATCTAACTCCGCAGTCGTCATCCCAGGGGTTACTTTCTTTTTCATCTCGGCGATGGTGTGGCCCACCACTTTTCCAATAGCTTTTAACCCTTCTAAATCTTGTACCGTATCACTTGTCATCCAACACACATTCCTCTCACTTCATGAATTAATCATTTGTCCAGCCTCTGAAATGCACTCCCTACCCACTGAAAAGTATCTTCCACTTGTTTGCCTGCTGCGTTATCGTAGTAACTTCTCTTGAAGCTATGCTCATCAACTTTATCCAGTTTTATGGAATACCGCTCAGGACTGCTGATAAACAGCTGATTTTCAGGTTTAATAGGCAGTTCTTCTATCACGTTATTTCTTCTGAGTGTAAAAAGCTTGTAGAAATAACCGTTACTCGTTCCATATTGTCCGATCGTAAAATCGGGATCACCATCTCCATTATAATCCTCAAACTGAAGCTGGAAAAAATCATTAAAGGTCTGGGCAAATTGATCATTTAACGGATAGCTACTCAGTGTTTTTCCATGCTCATCAGTCACTACTAGCCTAAATCGGCCACTCCAGTTTCTTCCCGCTAACGGACTCGGTGTAGTCCAATCTTCGCTATATGTCCCCTCTAGCAGTTGCAGATTTAAAAATCCCGCTCTGCCTGTGACCGGAGACAGTTCATTATGTGATAGGGTTACTGGACCTGTTACCTCGACAGAAGTCTCCACAGGGTCTGCCTGTTCAATGTTCTCCGTATCGATTGTTCCATAAATGAGCTTTCTTAACTGGTCAGAGTTTTTTACAGGAATTGTATAGCCCTGACTGCTGTTCTCTGCTGTAGTAAACATCCCTTCATGTCCAAGTTGATCTCCAAGCGCTATGTAATAATCTTCCGAATAGCCGTCCCCATAAACAAGCTTCATTTCAAATTCCGGACCCCAATCCAGATCATCAGAAAATTTCTTACTCTTGTTCATAGCCTCCGCAAGCGTCTTGATCAAAACAGAATCCTTTAGCGTTAAGCTCTCTGAGTGCAAAGGACGATCCGCTTGTTTCTGATCACTCGTTGCCACGGGTGTCAACGACACGCCTTCGATCCATCTGGCATTGATGAAGCCCAAATCACTTTTACATCCGCTTAACACTACGACCAATAACAAAGGTGCTATCCATATTAACCGCCTAATGCGAATCGCCTCCAATACATAAGCATATTCCAATTATAACAGTGTCTATAAATATATAAAAACGACTTTATGAACACGCGATTAAAAAAAGACTACAACCTGCTTATTAAAGCGTGGTTCTAGTCTTAAAATGGCAATTGATTAGATTACTCCCATCGTTTTGAGCCAAGCATCCGCAATAAGTGCATGACCTGCAGGAGTAGGATGTACTCCATCATATGCCCAGTAAGCCGGTTCTGCTTTTACGGAAGCCGCTGCAAAAAGTCCATCTAGCGGAACCAGCGGCGCCCCATATTCACGTGCCAGCTCGCGGACAATATGAATTTTAGGATCAAGATCCTGACGCCAAGTTCTACGATCTTCCGGTACAGGCAAAACAAAAGGCTCTATAAGCACTAATTTAGCATCTAAAGATTTCTGAGTGCGTTCGATCAGGTCCCGATACGAAGCTTCAAACTGCTCGGGAGTGGTTTCTTCACCAGAATCAAAACGCCGCCAAGTGTCGTTAATTCCAATATAAATGGACACCCAAGTCGGCTTCAAATCCAGACAATCCTGATCCCAACGTCCCTGTAAATCAACAATACGGTTGCCACCAATACCACGGTTAATAAAAGTAAGATTCTTCTCTGGATATAAATACCCCAGACGAGCGGCGACCATCATTGCATAACCTACTCCAAGTGATGAAGCGTCTTCATGATTACGCCCCCAGTCTGTTATGCTGTCCCCTTGAAACAGAATGACATCGTTTTGTTGGAATATCATAAATGAAATCCTCCTCTAACTACCTCTGTTAATATAACCCAATCTATTATATCAAATACAATGAATACAGCCTACTGTGAAACATCAATAATGCAAACATTTCACTAAAAAAACAATAACAAAAACCCCGCTCAGATTTGAGCAGGGTTTAGGGTTAAGCTATATTAGTAAGCTAGGCTGAACAATCCTTTAATGTGGGACAAGTAACGGATATTACTTGCTTCCTTCATCAGAGTTGCAGGCAAGCCTTTTAACGGAGTAGAACTTGCACCAACGATGGCAACACCGTCTTTACGGCCTAAGCTAGCAAGTGTACCAGAGTTGATTGGGCTAAAGCTTTCAAACGATTTATTTTTCAAGAAGGCATACAGATTGTATCCGATCAATTCACCCATTTGCCAAGCGATTTGAGCAGTTGGAGGGTAAGGACGTCCATCTTCTGCAAAGACCACCGCGCTGTCACCAGCAACGAATACATCTTTGTGGGAAGTGGATTGCAAGAATTCATTCACCGTTGCACGACCGCGGTTAACTTCAAGACCGGATTCGCCGATGAGTGGATTTCCTTGTACGCCACCAGTCCATACAAATGTGTTAGCAATAATTTTTTGACCGTCTTTCAAGTCAATCGCATTGCCTTCTACATTCGTAACAGGAAGACCTGTCAGGAATTGAACACCACGTTTTTCCAAGCTTGCTACAGCACGTTCGATTAATGCATCTGGCAATACTGGAAGGATTTTAGGACCTGCTTCAACGAGCATTAGCTTAATTTCTTTAGGATCAACGCCATATTTTTTAGTAAGTGTAGGCAATACATCCGCGATTTCACCAACAAGCTCAACACCTGTTAAGCCGCCGCCACCGATCAGGATGTTTGCATCTGCTTCATTTTTCGATTTCGCATATTCACGAATACGATCTTCAATATGTTGATGAATTTTGTTAGCATCTGCAGCTGATTTCAATACCATACTGTATTGTTCAAGCCCTGGAATGCCAAAATAAGCTGTAGTGCTGCCAAGACCTACAACAAGCGCATCATAAGTAAGTGTCACACCATCAGAAAGAACAATTTGTTTGTTCTCCACAGAAAATGAATTAACCTTCGCGATTTTCAGGTCAATATCTTTCCCTGCGAAAAGCTTAGTTAGAGGCATAGCTACAGCACCCTCTGCAACACTACCTGCTGCAAGACGATGCAATTCTGTAATGATTTGGTGGGTAGGATACTGATTAACTACAGTAATTTTAGCTTCATCTTTTTTGAGATATTTGCGTACGGTTAAGGCGCTTAGTAGACCACCATAACCTGCTCCTAGAATGACAATATGTTTAGACATGATGTTTCCTCCGTCCCTTACGTATAAGATATGAAAATGATTATTTCTGCTTACTGCGTTCTCCAGCAACTTGAAGGTATGCATTTACGAAACGGAAAAGCTTTTGCGCTTGTGGATCTTTCAACAACTTCATAAGACCAAAAAGACCAATAACTTCGTTACTTTCATTCGCACGATCTTTTGCTTCGATCACTGTAGCTGCCATATTCTTCGCGGAATGCACTACAGGTTCAGCAAGTTCTTTAATTGCACTTACCGTATCACTTTTCAAGACATCATCCGCTGCGACAGTTTGCACAAAGTCATAGGACTTTGTAAGCACGCCAACAAGCTCAGTTAATTTTGGCAACTGTTCCACCAAGACTGTTAATGATTCCTGAACTTCTGGTTTCAAGAGCTGCTCAAGAACATCCATTTGTTCCTTGCTAACAGCTACTTTTGGTGATTCTTGTTCAGGTTGTGTTTGAGTGATTGATTCTGACATATCCAAATCTCCTCTGCAATAAGCTTTGCTGCTTAATAGTAATGAAAAACATAAGAACTTTTAACGCCATATTTCTATTATAGCACTTATCAAGTTATAAATGTCACAAAGTTTTTGAATTTCCATAAAAATTTGTGATTTTTATTACATTATAATAAATTATTTAAATTACTAGTGTTAATTAAAACCGTTTGAGTGAATTAATGTACAAATTCATTCAAATTCTTCTCAGTTTTCAATAAAACCTCCACAATGTCCATATTCTTCTCTGTTAGAAGTAACCTGAAATAAAGAGAACGCAGGAAGTTCTTTGTATTTATTCGTGTCACGTACTGGCTGTGGCTTCTAGGCCAACTGCCACATTGCGCCAAGTTGAGAATCCAATCGGTTATAGACTGCTGTGGAAGTAAATGATGATCGATGATTGTAACTATAATAGTAGCAATCCTTTCATCTTCTTCTTCCCTGAATATGTATTGATCGTTATAAAGCATCTTTTGAATAACTGCCAGAACCTCTTCCCGCACCGCGGCATCACTCTCCGAGCATAAAACCAGCTCATCCAAGGCGTCTGCGCCATGGGCTGCTGCGTGTGCCCAGCCTTCTTTTTCCATATAACCTCTTAAGTCCCGTTCTTCCTCATAATAACGAATCAAACCCTGCTTCACCTTTATAAATTCAGAGCTATCCAATATAGCCGTTTCCCTATGCCGCTGGAGAATAAGAGCAACAACCAATACAGAAAATGTTCTTGCATACACCGTCAGATCTTCTTTATTCCCAATGTGATAAAACAGATGCTGCTCGTCAAGAAGTATCCACAGCAGTTCACGAAGCTCCGCGTCATTAAACCAATGTTTCTCATTAATCCATTTGTAGAATGTGGAATAAATCAATTCATCACGCAGTACAGGCTCGGGATCTCCTATATGCTCAAGCATCAACTTCACATAATCCTTTATGTCCTCTCCACTTCTAAGCTCGTAGTCATTCTCTTCGATTCTTTGCAAATCTATCATCAATTGTTCTCTACTATTAATCAATTTATCCACCCTTTCATCCACTGTGTTTCTACATATCCTAATATCCTAATTTATGTCCTATTTTTTGACAACAGGGTATTCAAGATTAACTTCAATAAATTTTATCATTGACGAATTTTTTAGGCTGTGTTATTTTGAGTTAGTAACATTTAGTTAGTTCATTTACAAATATCAGGTGTTGATATTTTACAACCGAATACATACACAACGGAGGAATACTTATGAGCGCTTTTACAGACTTGATTCAGTCACGCAGATCCGCTATGAATTTTGTGGAAGGGGTCATCATCCCTCAGAATGAATTAGAGGAAATGTTCTCTTACGCCAGATTGGCACCATCGGCCTATAATCTACAGCATACAAATTACAAAGTGATATCTAACGAGAGTTTAAAAGAAGAAATTCGCGAAGCGGCTTACGGCCAATATAAAATCCATACTGCTTCAGCAGTTATTGTAGTGCTGGGAGATAAGCATGCTTATCAGCAGGCTCCAGAAATCTATGGCGGGCTTAAAGCTTTAGGAGCGATGTCACAAGAGGAATATGATGAACAAATAGAGATGATTAACAATGCTTACATTGATAATCATGCTTTTCAAAGAGATGAAGCAATACGTAATGCCTCTCTCTCGGCCATGCACTTTATGCTGATCGCCAAAGATAAAGGCTGGGATACCTGCCCGATGATCGGCTTCGATGCTGATGCTATCCAATCCACCTTGAATCTGCCGGATCATATGGTACCTGTTATGCTGATCACGATCGGCAAAGACAAAAAACATAAAATCAGACCCCGCGGCTACCGTAAGCCAGTCAACGAATTCGTTGAATTCATCTGATTATAGATACAGCAAAACGTTCCATCCGAGGCAAGTAGCGGGTGGAACGTTTTTTAATTGGAACTCATCATGAAGATAATGAACCGTGTGCCCGATATACAAGAGGGGCTCTACTTCGCATATTGTAAAATGGCTATAGCTGCTCTTTCCCGTCGTTCGGAGTCATCACAAATCAAAGCATCTTTCAAAATATTAAGCGCCTTAGAGAGTGTCTCCTCATCCAATTCCAGCGGACTATTCACTTCTTTTTCATTAGCAGAAACACCTGTAATCCACAGATCCAAGCGAGCACTTGGTTTAGGACCATTATATTGTACAACCGGTGCACTTTGGTTAAATAACTCCCGCACGCCTGTGTTTAGTTCAGAAATCCGCACACTTTTCAACCACGTCACACCATGCCGATGGCATGTACCCTCGTCAACATTATCAGTAAACTCGTTGTAAAAATAATCTCCGAGGTCCCCGAGATGTACCCAATCTCCATCGGCCACCAGCACATAATCTCCATCTTGCATCGTATGTACAAATAGCTGAAGGGCTTGCAGATGTTGCGTAAGCTCCAACTCACTATATTGGTATGTGCCAATCAATCGATCACGAAGTTCCTCTGTGGTTAGATTCTCCAGATCCCCTATTCCGGGATAGCCGATACTCACATAATTATCCTCCAAAAATGTGCTGATCCGCTCAATCTCCAGTGGCTTCGATCCCATCCGAAACAGATTCATATGTCATTCCTCCAAATACTTAATAAAATGCTTGTAGTAGCCCTTGGATTTGGGAGTAACAAACCGTCCATCATTCGCAGAATCCTTCATTAGTTTATGAAGCTTCGGACCTCCAGTATAGGGATCTACTACGCTAGCCTTAAGTCGTGTCGCTTGGATTGCCTTCTGAGGACAAGAATAAACACAACGCATACATAATAAACAATTTTGATTGAAAACAATTCCTTCTACGCCGCTACTAATATTGGATGTTGGACAGTTTCTGACACATTTTAAGCATAGTGTGCAAGCGTCCGTTGTACGCAATCCTTTGGCGAAGTATTTTCCCCCTTGGTGTTCCTCACAATAATATACTGTTCTCAGAACCCGCTCCAACACAGGGTGAATCGGCAGATTTCGCGGTGTCCGCTTTACGATTTCCTCTGCAAACAATTCCACCTTACGCTGTGCGGCTTGATACAACTGCTTATTCAACCTGTCATCATATTTAATATAAAAATTACATGGCATCGCCAAAATCGAATTGTGAAAGGGATTATATCCCTTCCCACGCAAAGAACGAAGCACCGTATTCGAAGCACCGTTATTGATATAGTGTGGAGAGGATGCCGTTTTGAATACAAATGCCGGGGTTCCATTACAATCAGGCAGCTGTTCTGCAAAACGTTCAACAAAACCGGAGGCGCCAAAGCCTAGAACCGGATGACCAATACCTATAAGATCATAGGCTTCATATTCTACAGAACGAGTGCCTTTAAAAATATCTTCCACTCTAAACAAATCTACGTCTTGCCCTTTACTTCTCAGCCTTTCAGCAAATTGCTTAGCAATAATCTCCGTATTGCCCGTACCTGAGAAATAAAATATGGCCGTCTTTGCATTATGCATTCCATCCCCTCCCAGATCAAATATACCTCATTCCCGTCTGGGAAAGCCGTGAAGTTGAGATGGGTTTTGGCTAATTCGGACTCAGTTGCTCTTATTTCCATAATTCCGCTCATTTTGCCACACTATCGGACTCAGTTGCAGCTATTCGCTCAGATGCACTCCTTTTCTGCACAAATCATGGGCAATAAGAGCTATACAGTCCGAAACTTTCGCAAAATGAACCCATATGCTGAAATAGCTGCAATACGGTCCGCTACGATCTCAATCGAGCAAAAGGTAGTTGGTTTCGAGATGTAGGCGGCTAAGTTTGGGACGTAGGCGGCAAGGTTGAGTAATAGGTAACTAATTTCGTGCACGGAGTAGATAGGTTGAGCCATAGGTAGCTAATTCCGCACGGTGTAGATAGGTTGAGCTATAGATAGCTAATACCGCAATGAGTAGATAGGTTGAGCACAAGACAGCTAGTTTAAGCAATGGGCAGCACGTCTAGGATCAAATTTGGCAGGTGGCGTTCTTTTCAGCAACTGTTCGGACTCAGGCAGCTATTCACCCATAACTACTCAAATACTGTACATTAACAAATCCTCAATCATGCGTCCTCACAGGAGTAATTAAAAAAAGTGTGGACGAAGATGCGTCCACAGGCAGGATCACCAGCGGCCTTTCTTTTCCCGCGAACCTGATTCTAAGCGTCTCACTATCGATCGCCCGAAGGATGTCCCTGAAATATTTTCCGTTAAAGGCTACTCGAAAATGATCACCTTCCAGATACTCTAAAGGAATCTCTTCTTTTACATCCCCAATTTCTGCAGTCTTGGACACTAAACTTAACGTGTTAGAAGGAAGTACGCTGAGCATAACACTCTCGCCAGCCAATATAGAAATACGTTCAACCACATGTAACAAACGGTCTTTCTTAACAATCACTTCGGAGAGGTACGCTTTTGGGATTAAATTATTGACAGAGGGATAAGTTCCTTCTAAAAGAGCAGACTGAACCCTCAATCCATTAGAAATAAATCTGATTTGCTTGGGGCCTATTTCTAAATCGGTGCTGCTGTCTGCATCATCGTTTAATATTTTTAAAAGATCCTCCAGGGTGCTGCCCGGGATTACAACATCTAAAGGAATTGCTCCGTAATCTTCTACGCTTTCAACAACATGCAGGGCGAAGCGGATGCCATCAGTGGCGACTACACGAATATTTTGCTTATCTATTTGAAGCAAAACTCCTGTGAGCACAGGTCTGGTTTCCGATGAAGAGACCGCAAAAACCACTCTTTTAAATATTTGCTTCAGGAGAGTGTTCTTCATGCTTATCCTTTGAATGTATGGATGGTCTATGTATTGGATTCTTGGAAACTCTGCCACATCCGTTCCACATAAACGAAATTGAGTGCTCCCTGATTGAATATTTAAAATCAATGACTCTTCGATTTCCAGCCTAATTAGTCCAGGATCAAGCTTACGAATGATCTCATAAAAATAACGCGCCGGAACGACGATCTCACCTGTGTTGTGCACAACCACCGAATCCATTTTCACAGGGAGCTTATATTCAATGGTCATCCTTATATTGCTGGCTGTTAATATCAAACCCTGAGTTTGCGCTTGAATAAGTATTCCTGATAGAACACTTGAGGAACTATTCGCGGATATGGCTTTTAATGCTGCCTGTAATGCGGTAGTAAGTGAATCTTTTGATATATGGATTAGCAAAGACTTCACCTAACTCTCCTTAGATTCCTTTACAAAATGCGCCTCAATGATGTTCCGAAATACTTGGGAGCGAGATGCGTTCTGATCCGCGCAAGCCTGCTCTATCTCCTGCCAAATGTCCTCAGATAATGTCAAAGATACCTTTTTGGTTACACCAGTGCTTTTTCTACCTGCACCTTCCCGAAGACCTCCCCTTGTAAAAAGAAACCCCAACTGCCCGTCTTTAGTGGCTACACCTACTTTGACTTTATCCTCGTTGTTACTTGCGCTATCGCTAGTGACTTTATCTTTAACTCCGCTAATACTGCTCCCCTTTTGTTCGCCCTCGAATTTATGATCACCCAATCCCTCACACCTCCATATTTGAATTTAGTAACTTAAATCAATATATTTACTAATTTCATAATACCATAATCGCCATTAATCCACCACAATTCTAAACACAAAAAAACACCCCAAAAATCGGAGTGTGCGGTGCGGTGGGTATGAGTTGGGTATGAGTTGGGTATTGCAACGTTAACCCATGGATTTTTTATTTTGCTTAAAATCGTTTGGGAATGTATGAGTTAATTGCACTTTATACAACTATAAACAATACATTGTGCTGCCCGAGCGAAATAAGTGTATTCTCTGCAACTAAATTCAACGATATTAACAAATAAGTGTGAAAAGACTTCTTTTAACTGCACCAAATGCAACTAAAAGTGACTAAGCTTCTTATCTCCTGCAAATAAGTGTATAAACTGCAACTATCCCGTTTGCCCGCTCGCGGACACAAGCATAGACGCACACGCAAACACCCTCATCATGCCACTAACCCAATCTTCCTCCCCTCTCCCTCACCTCATCCCGCCACTAGCCAAACCTTCCTCCCCTCTCCCTCACCCTCATCATGCCACTAACCCAACCTTCATACCCTCTCACTCACCTCATCATCCCACTAACCCAACCTTCCTCACCTCTCACTCACCCTCATCACGCCACTAACCCAACCTTCATCCCCTCTCATACACCCTCTCCCAAAGACTCCTTTCCCTACAACTCCCATCACCATTACCTCAGAACTCCCTACTCATGTAAAAATAGCTCGCCTCATAACTCAACGTTCGGCACATATTAATATCTACTCTTCCACCCACGCGCCTTACTGAAACTACACTATCTCAGGATGTTCTGATAATTTGGTGGGAAGTCTGACTTTTTGGGGTCTTTTAGATGCTTGAACGATTCAAGCTTCACCTTAGGACCAGGAGAGATCCTAAAAGTCATGGTATCTTCTCCAACTGAAATATGTGGACCAACTGTAGGATATACGTTAAGTGTAATCAAGAAATCAAACCCACGGAAACCATTGGTCCGCTTCACCTCAGTCACATCCACAAAGTAAGGATAAACCATTGGCGATTCTCGCAAAAGCGGCGAATAAATATCTGCAATCTTTTTCTCAATATGGGGTAAAAGAAATAACATTAGCATGTCTTGAAACTTAAGTTCGCGAGAATCTTGATCTGGCAGTTGAAGTCCCGAATCAGACCTGGAAGGTGTTACAGATTGAGGTTGAATTAACCTATTTGCGGAGCAAGGTTGTGGCGTCAGAAATAGCATCACTGCGACAAGAAGGGGAGCAATCCAGCTTTTTTTCATCACAATAGCCTCCTTAGGGAACTTTATATAAATTCCCCAAAGAGACCCTATTTCTATACGTTAAATCTCAATCCTGTTAAAAAGAAAGGGTTCTCCCTTAAGATAATTTCTTAGGATCGCTAACGCATACGGCTGTTCTGCTTTTAGACCCTCGGTTTCCCTCGGATCGGATGCGTGATGGCAATAATTTTCGATCATAACCATGACCGTAAAATTCTCTAAAGTCTGAACCCACTCCCCATCAAGCTTGGCGATACTTTCGTACCCCTTAATGACCCCTTCTCTTTGCAATGGATACAGTCCAAGAAGGGTATGTGCTACGTCATAAAGATAATACCCCCAACCACATCTCCCAAAATCAATCGGCCGAGGCTCACCCTCTTTAAATATGATGTTGCCTTGATGTAAATCTCCATGAATAACGCCATAAGACCTTCTGTTCTTATTTTTATGCTGCTTGCTTAACCAGTTGAATAATTTCTCAGCTGCCGACTGATACAGCACAAACTCATCATCCGTAAGAAAACAATGATAATGCAGCTTTAAACGAAGCATTGCTTTTCGAAAGCTATGTTCATCCCAAACAGGACGATTAAAGCCAGGGGGTAACTCCAGCTCCTGTGCCGCCTTATGTAGCTTGGCTAATAGAACGCCTTCTTTGTAAATTTGTTCTTCGGTAAGATTTTCATTCGCACGTTCCCCTTCAACCCAGCGCATTAAAGAGGCATAAACACCTTCTCCATTTCCCTGTTCCACTCTGAACGTTACAGCACCCGTGCGATCATGAACACCTTTTGGCAGGGGGACATCAATTTTGCTCTTCAAAAGCTCCAGCCACGCGATTTCGGAGTTAATTTCCTCTTTAGATCTCCCCGAATGAAGGCGCAGTAAAAAAGTTCCCTCTTTATTAGTTTCGATAACAAAGGTACAGGTATCCGATAGCTGGTTAAAACGAATCTGCGTCCAATCCAGGTCAAAGTTCTGAAGCGCTATTAAAGCTGCCTGCTTATAATTTTTTCTCATCGCAAAGGAAGGAACAATTCAGTCTCATCGGGCCAGAAAGGGTTCGCAAATTGATAGATTTCTATAACCAATCCACGATCATTACTCTGCAAACTGCTATTAAATTCTCGCTTCATTTCCGGCAATTCAAGCACTTGGACTTGGCCTTCATCATTCATAAATAACCATCCCTTCAATGATCTATAAAAATGAAAACTATCTGAAAAAATATTTATCTTGAAAATATTTTCAGAAAACTAAATAATAGAAAAGCAATACTTACATGTCGGATCTATCATCTTAACCAAGGTGGAGCTTCATTACAGGCAGAAGAAAGGTTGAACATCGGCATCATGAACGCAATTCCAAACCTCAACAAGGCACAATCACGCAAAGAACGAGCAGGGAAAGAGCCCTTTCCCATCTCTATACTTTCTCTTACGGTAGGCGCTTTTGCGATTGGTATGACTGAGTTTGTTATTATGGGTATTTTACCAAATGTCGCCAACGATTTACAGGTTAGTATTTCGACTGCTGGCCAACTCATTACAATGTACGCACTTGGAGTGGCCGTTGGCGCACCCATCCTGACCATTCTCACGCAGCGCATTCCGCAAAAGAAACTGTTATGTCTTCTCATGATTCTTTTTATACTGGGCAACGGAATCTCTGTGTTTGCACCAAACTATACCGTTCTCATGGTAGCTCGTATAATTACAGCTTTAACTCATGGTACTTTTTTTGGGGTTGGCGCAGTCATTGCATCCAATCTTGTACAACCCAATAAGCGGGCCGGAGCCGTATCTATTATGATGGCAGGTTTAACGATAGCCAATATTGTCGGAGTTCCTCTAGGAACATTTATTGGACAAAGTATGGGCTGGCGGGCCTCATTTGCAGCGATTGCTGTCATGGGAGTCGCCGCGCTGATCGGCATCCTCATTTTTATTCCAAAGCTTAAACAAGAGAAACCAGCGAGTGTTATCCAGCAGATTGCTGCGCTGGCTAATCCAAAGCTGCTGCTATTCTTATTGATCGGAGCATTAGGGAACGCCAGCTTGTTCACCGTGTTCACATATATTACTCCACTGCTTGAAGAAGTGACCGGTTTTGCTGAACATAGTGTGACTTGGATTCTAGTCTTATTCGGCTGTGGGGTGACCATCGGGAACATCGTTGGCGGAAAACTTGCGGATTGGAAGCTGATGCCTTCTATCGTGGGACTTTATTTTGCAGTCAGTATGATTCTAACGATCTTTTCCTTCACGATGCATAGCCCAATAGCTGCGGTAATCACAATATTTTTCTGGGGTATGGTGTCCTTTGCGGTCATGCCAGGTCTGCAAATACGGATTATGAGTCTGGCTCAGGCAGCCCCTGCACTTGCTTCAACGACCAGCCACTCCGCCGGGAATCTCGGTAACGCAGCGGGTGCCTTTATTGGCGGTTGGGTTATTTCTCATCTAGCGATCACTTCGCTTCCTTGGGTCGGTGCGGTTCTAGTGGGCCTTGGTCTGGTAATAGGCATAGCTTGTTTTGTAGCAGAACGGAAAGAAACTGTAGCGTAAGCTTTATAGATATTTATACAAAAAACGAGGGTGCTCCCAAAGTCATCATGGCTTGAGGCACCCTCGTTTTTTATATTTCAGAGGAACAATTCTGCTCTTCTAATCTTCAACATCTGCTTTGCACCTTTTTGAAATTCATAAGGAACCTCTAGTTCCTCTGCAGTAAATCCTTGCCTCACCAAATCATCAATTAGGCGGTCTAAATGCTCATACCTTTTGCAAGAAAGGTCGACTAGCGGAAAGATTCGGAGCTCGCCTCTCGTTACCCGCATGAGTTCCTTAACAGTCTCCAGATGAAATTTATAGTCCAGCCGATCGCTGTACATAAATAGAAAGTGAGCAGATAATGTCAGATCAAATGCTTCATCCGCAAAAGGCAGATCCGGAAGTATCACAGGAACATATCGCTGCGGGGTTTGTCTTCGATCCTTAGTGCTGGCGGTTAACGCTGCGTTCCTCGCTTCGGTCAGTCCCTCGATTGATTTAAAGTAGTTCCAAACGAAATTATCCTGTACTTTTTCCATTCCGGACATCGCATGCGCAATATCTTGAGCCCCTTTGTCTGCCAGCTCAACTTCAGAGTAATAGTAAGCAATATCAGCAGCCGTTACTTCACCACCCAACTGATTCGCTATTGCTGTAAAAGAGCAAGCACCCGCAGGACAATCCAGAATGCTCTGGCCGATAAGATCTGATTCCAGCAAATCAAACATACGTATATATTCCTCATAGGTTCTGCCAATAAAAACAATTCTCTCCAAATCAAGTTTTCCCTTTGCTCCGCTCATCTCAGCTCACCTTTCCTCTTCTAGGCTCATCTACACTTCTACTTCTGTTTTAATATACGAATAAGGTAATCCATTAGAATACCCAAAATCAAAAACGTTCCAAAATGAATAATATAAGTTGGGAATCTGACGCTGATTAACGCACTATTGGTTCCCCATCTCGGATTATTTACATCAACCATGAAGCTTACAAAAGGTTCTGTAAAGATCAGTGTATCTATAATAGGGTTCAAACGTACAAGAATAATATTCGCGATCCCCACCCCCAGATAGTCACTCAGACAGATGATGATACTTATAATCGAAAGCCAGAAACTGAATTTCCTCCTAAAAAACATCAAACACCGCCCTTTCTATTTTTTCTATTTCTTAACAATTCGTTTAAAATTCAAAATATCCTTGTCACAGTTAGTTCCTGTTTTAAAAAATGATACAATCTGGAGCTCGCTTGCTTAAGCGGATAATCTGAAAGTTTACATAGGATCCCACAGGTCATATCAATAACCTTCCCCTCCAGCTTCCGTACTATAGTTCCTGCTGGGGCTGGATTCAGCACAATCTCAGGAACAAGTGCCACACCTAAACCACTTCCCACAAAATATTTCAGCGCTGTCATGCTCCCAATCTCCATTGTATCTAGTGGCGGCCCGCCTGATTCCTGCAGCACACTTTCTAATTTTTTACGATAAGGACAATTCGCTGCCGTAATCAGTAAGCGATGACTCTGTAGATTCTCTGGGGTGATACGTTCCTTGGATGCTAGCGGATGCTCTTCTGGCAAAAGTAACAAGAATTCCTCCGCAAATAACGGTTCAAAATAAAGCTCCTTACCGAGCTCTGGTGCCGAGCACACTGCCAAATCAATTTCACCACGCAGGAGTAGTTCACTAAGTGCGGCGGTTCCCGCAATATCCACGGAGACTTTCACTTTAGGAAATTGCACCATAAACCTACTTAAAAGCTGCGGCAAACGATAGCTCGCCGTAGGGTCCGTTACCCCTAATCGCACGTTGCCAGCTTCCCCTATTTTTAAATCAGCCAAACGACTCTGTAATCGTTCCATATCTTTAACGATATGTAAGCTCTCTTCATAAAACAATCTGCCTGCTTCTGTTAAGCTGATTTGCTTCCCCCGCTCAAGCAATTGACATCCCAGATCTGATTCAAGCCTTTGCATCTGCATCGTAACTGTAGATTGGGCATAGTTCAATTCTTCTGCTGCGCGATTAAAGCTTCCGGAAGTTACGATCGTTTGAAAGGTTTTTATTGTTTTCAGATCCATCCTAGTGCCCTCCCCTATTCAATTCAAATTAATTGAACCAAACCTTCATTATATTCAATTATACGAAATCCACTTTTCTCTATAGAATACTTTATAACAACAACATACGCCAACATAAGGAGTGATTGAGGGTGGATCTCAACAATAAAGTCGCATTAGTAACCGGTGGAGGGACTGGAATTGGCAAAGCTGTAAGCTTGGAGTTATCCAAACGCGGAGCCCACGTCGTAGTGAACTATTCTAGATCTGAGGATGAAGCCAATGAAACCGTAAAGACGATTCTGAATCAAGGAGGGCAGGCTATAGCAATACAAGCGAATGTGTCTAAAGATCAGGAAGTGCGAAGTATGGCCGATTCGATTATTCAGCATTTCGGGACAATAGATCTGCTAGTGAATAACGCCAGTATAACTAAACATATTGCTCTCGGAGATCTGGAAAAGGCAACAGAGGAAGTATGGGATGAGTTATATGATGTAAATGTGAAAGGAATGTTTTTCTGCGCCAGAGCGGTCGCACCGTATATGAACCAAAAAAATTCAGGAGCCATCCTCAATCTCGGCAGCATCGCTGGACAGACAGGCTTAGGCTCATCCCTTCCTTATGCCGTCTCCAAAGCGGCTGTCCACGGTCTTACCAAATCGCTGGCACACGCGCTGGCTCCCCATATTAGAGTTAACTGTGTAGCACCGGGAGCCGTTGCTACTAGATGGTGGTCTGGACGAGAAGAACAAATGCATAAACTAGCCCCTAATCTGCTGCTTCAGCATATTTCAACCGCCGAGAATATCGCCCAGTTCGTCTGCGCTGCGCTAGAACAGGAAGCAATGACTGGACAGATCATTACCATAGATAGCGGACAAACATTGTAACAGCCAAAACAGCAAATGGTATGTCAGAACTACTTTTAAATATCATTAGCTGGTTTTTGCGTACCGTACAGGAGGAAGTGAAGCGTTGATAGCATAATTGGGGAATTTCTCCCTAATTATTGGCTAATTTGCTGGAAACTAACGACTTCGCCTGATTTTCAGGGAATAATTCCCTGATTTCGTTGATTTAAAGCAAATATCGGCTATTTTCAGGGAGGTTTTCCCTAATTACTATATAGCCAACACTATAGGAACCATAAATGCATCCGACATATCACATATCACATGACTTATAGAACGTAGCACATAGCGTACATGCCACCTATAGCCGAAGGGTTAAAGTAAGAAGCTGCCTCAAAAGTAGAATTCTCTACTTTTAGGACAGCCTCTTCAGCATAACTATTGGTGAAGATTCTTAGTTAGGTTCACTACCCCAGATCAGATTACCTGAGATGTAGGCGGGAGCTTTTGTCCAGTCTACAAAATTGGTATCAACCGCATTAAAAGAGTAATCTCCGGTTTGAGTGTAATTTGACCAATCCTCTTTAGCTACTCGCACTTGGATATCGATGCTTGCACCCGCAGCAAGTGAACCTGCTGCACTCGAGAATCCAAGCTCCAGATAATAATCCGCATCCGCTTTAGCCGTTGGCAGCTTCACAAACGTGCCCGTTACATTCGCGCTTCCAGCCTGTGACCAATCGCAGAAGAAGCTTTGTGCCTTCTCTCCGTCAATTGTGTAATAATATCTTAATTTCACATCAGAAAGTGCAACGGCACTTGTACTTGTGTTCACCAGCTTAAACTTTGGATTTAGCGTATTTCCGGAAGCAGTCACTGTACCGTTATACATCTGCACTTTCAGTGCTGCTGTAGGAGCTACTGACGTATCTGAGATGGTGACAACCAAGGATTGTGCCGCTCCGGCACTAAACTCAAAGGTCAGCGTTGTCGTTCCTACCGCTTGTGTCGCTAAATACGCTTTTTTAATCGTTACTGTTGATCCACTTACCGTATAATCCGTTCCTGCTACGAGGGTTGCCGTTCCGTTCTTGATCGTGCTCAGTGTATTTCCGTTCAACGTCATAGTTACTGCCACGTCTGCCTGATTCGCTGTTTTCTTATCAAATCCCGCGCTTGTTGGCGTTATCGTGGAGTTGGATACCGGTGTTGTAGTATCCGTTACCGCTACCGCCAAGGATTGTGTAGCTCCAGCGCTAAAGCTGAACGTCAGCGTTGTCGTTCCTACCGCTTGTGTCGCTAAATACGCTTTTTTAATCGTTACTGTTGATCCACTTACCGTATAATCCGTTCCGGCTACGAGGGTTGCCGTTCCGTTCTTGATCGTGCTCAGTGTATTTCCGTTCAACGTCATAGTTACTGCCACGTCTGCCTGATTCGCTGTTTTCTTATCAAATCCCGCGCTTGTTGGCGTTATCGTGGAGTTGGATACCGGTGTTGTAGTATCCGTTACCGCTACCGCCAAGGATTGTGTAGCTCCAGCGCTAAAGCTGAACGTCAGCGTTGTCGTTCCTACCGCTTGCGTCGCTAAATACGCTTTTTTAATCGTCACTGTTGATCCACTTACCGTATAATCCGTTCCGGCTACGAGGGTTGCCGTTCCGTTCTTGATCGTGCTCAGCGTATTTCCGTTCAACGTCATAGTTACTGCGACGTCTGTCTGATTCGCTGTCTTCTTATCAAAGCTTGCAGTTATTGGCGTAATGGTCGAGCCTGTAGCTGGTGGATTTACAGGATCAGCATACAAGGTGCCTCGGCCATTCGTACCGAGATATACACGTCCATAGATTCTTGGATCCCCAGTAATCGCCATATTGATCTTAGCGTATTGGTGAGCATCGTCATTAATACGAACCCAAGTTGCGCCAACATCATCGGAACGGAATACGCCCCGTACACCATCAATCTTAGCTACGGTGTACAATGCCATATAAGTTTGGCCCGGAGCAGCCTTCCCATATCCAATAAGATCAGCTTCTTCTACATTCGTTAACTTCGTGAAGCTCGCACCTGAATTAGTGGAGTGCCATAGACCATATTTATTCTCAACCGTATTCCCTCCGGCGAACCAGATGTCACCTTCAATACCTGGAACTGCCTTCATACTGATTTGGGCTTCATTCGGCTGTAATCCAGCCACATTATTGGTCGGGAAGCCCGAAGCTGCGGTGGCAGTAAATGTAGCTCCACCATCCACACTTACATAGAAGGTTCCTGCATAAAATCCATAGTATTTGTTAGGATTCACGCGATCAGACGCTATCTTCGCTCCAGCCGGTAATCCTGCACTTGCTGTCCAAGAATTGCCTGAGGTTTTGGAATAATACACCCCGATATCTGAGGTGCTCCACAGAATGGAATTACCACTTGCAGAGACAGCTACTTGTCCATGGCCAACCGTTGTTTTGGTTCCATTGGAAGGCTCGGAGTTTGGCATGTACCAGTTCACTCCACCATCGTTAGAGATACCAATGGACTTCATACTTGGCGTTTTTTCTTTATCTGCACTGCCTACCCGCACCATATAGGACGGACTCAGTTCAGCATAGTCAATACTCATCGTCGTTGCCCATGAAGGACTGGTCTGGAATTTAGTCGGCGCTACCGACAAATCCTCATGACGGAAACCGGAAACGTCACCAAGTGCAGTGATCAAATGGGAGGTTCCCGTTGGCGGGCTAATTAGCCCCAGCACTGCAGTTTCCTCCACACCTTTTGCCATGACAGAGATATTTACCTTGCCTCCGGTATCCCATGAGGTCAAATTGTTCGACCCATAAATTGTTGCTCCAGTGCCGTACATCATTCGATTCGAGTTAAATGGATCAATTTCCAAATCACCCATCATCCAGCCTAGCTTCGGTGAAGGATCCAGGGATGTTGAAGTGGTTCCATGATCGAGCCATGGAGCAGCGGTGATGTCCATGCTGAACTTATAAGTCCGTTCTGGATAATTGCCCCAATCCCAAATGCGACTCCAAGTAGCCCCACCATTGGTACTGCGGAAAATAACTTCATCAGGCCACCAAGCGTTTAAGCTGGATACCATCAATGTGTTAGGGTGCTGAGCATCCAGCGCCAATCCACCAAAGCCATACCAGTTATCTTCACCGGTCGTAGGACTGATATTGGTCCAAGCCCCACTAGTTTTGTTGTATTTCCAAACTTCACCCTTACTGCCATCATAGGGACCTACACCATTACTATAAGTAATATAGAGATCACCTGTGGATGACAGCTCGCCGTGATGTGGCAAGAACCCCGTAGGTTGTCCAGCCAGAGCTGTCCAGGTTACTCCACCATCTGTACTCCGATATACGCTGCTAGCCGTATCGGCCACACCGACATATATCGTTTGAGTAGCGTTGCCAAGTGTACCTGTGCTCTTATCGAACGTGATCCAAGACAATCCGACAAGATCATTCCCATAATCAAGTGTCGGATTCTGAATATACGTTCCTACGTTTGGAAAAGAGGTTACCTTTGACCAAGTTACACCCGAATCAATACTCTTCCAGAGACCATTACCACTTCTAGCTCCAAAATAGAGAATGTTGTTCTTATTGGGGTCGATGACTAGACGTTCACCAGCGGAACGGCCAGGCATATTGCCACCTACTTTAAAAGGCAGTGGAGTAGTTTGCCAGGTGTTCCCCCGGTCATTAGAGCGCATAATCTGGCCATTATTATCCCAATGATTAGTATACGTACCCGTTGCCATGTAGACTTTATTAGGATCAATTGGGTCTGTAGCCAGAGCATCAACACCATTCTTGTTCCAATCCACCCAGCCTACCGAGTCACTAATTGATGTCCAGCTAGATGTAGCTTGATTCCAGCGATAGGCCCCGCCAATATCTGTTCTGGCATAAATCAGATTCGGTTCAGTTTGATTAAAAATAATTCCGGGTACAAAGCCCCCGCCAGCTCCCGTTACAACGCTTTTCCAGGTGTAAGGTTCACTTGAGGCTGCATGGGTAGTAGCTGGGAATGCAGAGAATAAAGAGCCTACCATCGCGCCAAGCAGGACCAAAAGTCCTGTTTTCCGGATACGGTTACGAATCACGTTTTACGCCTCCTACGATATAATTGGTTTGTTTATGCCTTCTTCTTACTCTATATCCCTGCTCCTCCCTCCCCCTTAATCCATACCTTCAGAACTTAGACTCCATTTTCTGATAACGCTTTCATTATAATGGTAAGGTTTTTCATTATCGAGAGAAAATGGTTATATTTTGCAGAAGATTGTCTCTAAAAATCGTACCATTTTCACACTTCTGGATACAATTTCACTAAATTTTGATTGAAAATAATTCTGCTGATAAAAAAAACCTCCGGAATAAATCCCAGAGGCTTCTGATATAACTATTCTTCACTAGTATCTACAGGCATAACAATCTCTTTTATACCATTAAAATTGCTGATAGTTGTTTGCAACGTGAGCACTGACTCTGAATTTAAGTTTTCTGATTTCAATGAAGTGAATATTTCTGCCTCCACTTTATGCGGCAAAAGTGTAGTTTTATCCAGCGTATATCTTAGTTTAATCTTGTCTGTCAAATTCTGCTTCATCAATTTCATCGTTTCCTTACTCGCATCATGAGACGATATCTCTATCGAAAGTATGTATTCTTGTTCCTCCTCAGAAACAACGATCCCCTGAGAATCTATCCGGTATATGTCTATATAATCATACGGGTCAATAAATCTTTGTGCGATTTGTTTTTCTTTCGCTGGAATATAATCGTCCTGCTTAATAAATAAATCATCCATTACCTTTGTATGATATTCAGTATCCGATATGTATTCTTCTCGTTCCTTTCCTTCCGCAGTCTCCGATTTTAGATATACGGTATAAGGATTTCTAACATAGTCGACATGAAATGAAACAGCGCTCAACCAATGTTTATCTTCACTTTTTTCCGATTTGCTGGATGTTTCTTCTTGTTTCTCCATTTCTATAGTATAGCTCTCCTGCTTAGCCAGTTCACTCCGAGACATGCTGAGCAGCTCCTCTGCACGCTTATCTCCCTCTCCTTCAGCACCTGATTTAGTGTTCGTTGCACAACCTGTCAAACCTAACATACAAATGATACCGATAAAAACCATTTTTCTGATAAACATATTACTTCCCCTTCACTTCAAATGAAATCCAAATATAACTAAATCTATTTTATCATTATAAAGTTAACAGCTTATATGACGGAAAAGGTAGACATGTGAAAAAACGGCTTAAGATACACAGTTGTTGCGCTGAATTTAGTGTTTTAATGCAAATCAAAAAATACCTCCCCGACTTTACAGCAGAGAAGGTATTTAAATAATATTATCCAATTCTCTTAGCTCAATGTGTCAACACAAACTCATCCAGCAGCTTTCCATCCACATCATAGGCCTGATAGGTTAATGTATCCCCGGTAACGTTAATGCCCGCAAACATTTGCTTATAGTTCTGAAAATGCACCGCATGATAGAACTGATCTTCTTTTTTCTCGTTAAATTTCCCTCCAGAAGCGTTGGTCACCACATAGACTGTCCCTCGTTTAGCATCTTTGGAAATCTCACCTTCTGGAACTATTTTTCCGCCACGTAACGGGTAGGATCTGGAGTATTCATGATTATGACCCTGCAGCACTAAATCAACCTCATACGTATCAAAAATATCCGTCCAATTTTCAACTTTCTTATAGGAGTTCCCCCCGTAAGCCGGTCGGTGCATCGCAACGATTTTCCACTTCTTGTCTGTGTTCTTCAGATCTTCCTTTAGCCACTCCGTTTGCTTTTTTAGATTGCTCTCTGTATTCAGTACCGTTACATGCACTGGTCCATAATCGAAGGAATACGAGGTGCCTGCAATTGAACCCTTTGCCCCATTATCCGGCAGGTTGAAGTGTGAAGTATAATGCGTTGCATCCTCATCCACCTCATCATGATTGCCTGTTACCGGCATTAACGGAATCCCCGAAATCCAGCCCTGCACATTGCCAAAAAAATCATCCCAGCCTGCCGAATCCTCCGGATTCTCCGTCAAATCGCCGTTATGCACAATAAATTCAGCTTCAGGAAATGTCTGAAAAGCCTTGTTCAGCGTATTTCCCCACAGCTTAAAATCCTCTGCCGTTTCCCCTTGAGAATCCGTTACGTTGATAAAAGACACACTTGCCAGTCCATCTTCTTCCGTTGTAAATTCCGCTGCCGGACTCCATTCTCCTTCAACGCCACTACCCACTCTATAAGTATATAACGTCCCGGGTTCAAGACCCGTAGCTTCCACTTTATGAACACCTTTGGTGCCATTGTCTGTTTTGATGGAACTACTTTTCGCATCTACCCTTTGTACATCCGTATTTGCAAAAGAGGACACTTGTCCCTTTACAATCTCCAGAATGCCTGCTGCACTCGAATCACTTGTATACCAAGTAAACGCGCGGCTTGTGCTCGCATCTCCCTTAAAGGTAGTCACGAGATCATACGGTGCTGGTGAATTTGCATTACTTCCGCTTTTCGATCGTTCCAACCCATAAGCCACTAAAATAACCACAATCACAAGCACTCCTATGATTATGGCAAATTTATAGTCTCTCATCACGGTACCTCCTTATGAAAATTTCTCTCTAGCCTTCTAAATAAGATAGCCCCCTGCAAAGTCAGAAGTCAAATTTGCACACGAATCTTTATACAGACTTTTGTTAACGCAGTGTAAAACATTCAGCAAACATTCAGTCTATTTTAAGTTAAGCATAAGGTCTGTCTCCTAGAATTAGTCAAGCAGGAAGGTTAGCCAGAGATAGAGAGAGAAACGAGGTGTGAAAATGAATAAGAAGCTTCAATTCCGGCATGAACTTAAATTTTTCATTAACTATCATCAATACCTTATATTGCGCCAGCGATTGCAAAGCTTGATTGATAAAGATCAACACGCTAATGAGAGTGGAGAATACCACATTCGGAGTTTGTATTTTGACGATATCAACAACACGGCACTTGCAGACAAGCTCGGCGGTCTCAGAGAGCGGGCCAAATACCGGATTCGCATTTACAACATTCAAGACAACATCATTCACTTTGAGAAAAAAATTAAAATGGACGATTATATCGCCAAAATCAAAGAACCGCTAACCCGGCAAATGTACGACGAGATTATGGCGGGCAACTACGAAGTGCTGAACGTCCCGGACAGTCCGCTGTTCTTGGAGTTATACGATCAGATGCGCCATAACCTGCTGCGACCCAAGGTCATCGTGGATTATGTTCGCGAGCCTTATGTTTGCCACAACGGAAATGTGCGAATAACGTTCGATAAAGAACTACGTACGGGCCTGCACTCTACGGATATTTTCGATAAGGATTTGCATCCGATTCGGGCGATTGATGAGAACTTCATAATTTTCGAAGTGAAATTCGATGAGTATATTCCGGAGTACATTAAAATCGCGTTGCAGCTGGAGGGACTGAATAGGCAGTCCGCTTCGAAATACGTGATCTGCCGCAAATTCTTAAAAACTAACACTTGGGAGGATTATTGATTATGAATGCATCACTAGCACCGCTAGCAGCTACAACAACGACTACAGATACTACAAATAATTTTTCAGACATTATTAAAAACTCGGTGATCGACAATTTTGTATCTGATATTAGTATCTCCAAGATGCTGATTACCTTGGGCGTAGCTTTTCTGATCGGATACTTCATTTACCTGCTCTACAAACGTGTCTTTAGCGGCGTTTTATATTCCAAAAGCTTTAACGTCTCACTCATGGGCATGACCATGATTACAGCTACTGTCATTATCGCGATTAACTCTAACCTTGTGCTGTCCCTCGGTATGGTCGGCGCATTATCCATCGTTCGTTTCAGAACACCGATCAAAGATCCAACTGATCTGATCTTCTTGTTCTGGGCAGCTGTAGCAGGGATTGTAACTGGAGCAGGATTTTTCACCTTGGCTATTATCGGTTCGATCATTATCGGCCTTATTTTGTTCCTGTTCATTAAACACTCTTCTATCGAAACGCCATACTTACTGGTCATTAACTGCGACAGTGATGAAAGCGAACGTGAAGTACACAGCCATATCACCAAATCCGTAAAACGCTACAATGTGAAGCAAAAAACAGTCTCCGCAAACAATATTGAATTGACGCTGGAGCTTCGTCTGGATGATAAAGTAGGCGGCTTTGTCAACACAGTCTCTGACCTAAAAGGTGTCAAAAATGCACTCTTGATCAGCTATAGCGGTGACTATGTATCTTAATTACAACGAGATGAAAGGCGGTGCCCCAGATGAAAACCAGAGGTAAGTCAATCCTGCTGAGTTTTTGCTGCCTGCTGCTGGTCATCGCCGTAGCCGGGTGTCAGAATGCAAGTCCGTCTGCAATAAATAATCCAACGTCTGATGCTCAGGACAAGGTCATTTCGAGCGATGAGAAAAAGCTAGACGAGCAGGTCTTTCCAAAAGATAAGGTCGTGGATGTCAAAATCACCTTGGACCCGGACGATTTTCAGGATATGCTGGATAATGCCAGTGCTGAAGAATATAAAATGGCTTCCGTCGAGTACAACGGTATGAAATACGATAATGTAGCTGTACGGACCAAAGGAAATCTCAGTCTCAGAAGCGTAGTACAGATGACAGACTCTGACCGCTACAGCTTCAAAATTTCTTTTGATGAGTATGTTAACCAGAATTTATTCGGCATTACTAAGATCAACCTGAATAATAATTACAGCGATGCTTCTTATATGCGTGAATTTCTGACTTATGAGCTCGCTGAAAGTGTCGGTCTCCCGACGCCGAAATATTCCTTCGTCAATGTGTATGTAAACAATGAACTGAAGGGTTTCTATCTTGCAGTAGAACAGATCAGTGATGCTTATCTGGAACGCAATTTCGGCAACACTTATGGTGCACTTTATAAAGGTGTAATGACCGGTCAGGGCAGTGATTTGACTTGGCTGGGCGATGATCCATCCCTCTATACTGGACTAGAAATGAAATCCGATAAGTCCAACGATGATATTCTTGTCGACATGCTGAATGAGCTAAACAACGGCACCGATTATGAAAAATACATCGACGTAGAGGAATCGCTGAAGTATATCGCTCTAAATGCGGTCACGGGTAATATGGACAGTTATTTAGGTGGAAATAAGCAGAATTATTACTTATATGAAGACGATGGGGTCTTCTCGATTCTGCCGTGGGATTACAATATGGCTTTTGGCGGCATGGGAAGCGCAGATGTGTTAATTGACGAGCCTACCCAAGGTGCGTTGGCAGAACGACCACTGATTGCGAAACTGCTCGCTAATGATGAATACAAAACGAAATATCATGAGATTGTTAGTGAGATGATTACTGGCTATCTAGCGGACGATACGTTCCAGGCTCGGATGGATGAGCTGAACACGATGATTTCCAGCTATGTCAAAGCGGATCCATCCGCCTTCTACACTTTCGAACAGTATGAAAATGGGATAAAGGCTGTTGAGACCTTCATGTCGAACATGGCCACAAGTATCCAGCAGCAACTCGACGGTACCATTCCTTCCTCCGGTGACGGATCAGGAAGTGGTGGTGGCATGGGCGGCGGTGGCTTTGGTGGCGGCGCTAAAAATGGCGCAGCTCAAGGCGCTGCGGCTGCTGGGCAGGCCACAGGTGCGGTTGGCGCTACTGGTAATGCTGGCGCAAATGCAGCTGCACCAAATACCGAAGGGCAAGCGGCTACGGGTGGACAGACTGCCCAAGGCGGTGCAGGTGGTGAACCTGGTGCCATGGGCGGACCGGCTATCCCTAATGGCGGCGAGGGGCCTGGCAGTAACTCACAAGCAGCTGCGGGTGGGCAGACTACACAAACAGGGCAAACTGCTCAGGGTGGACAGGCCAACACTAACGGCCAAGCTGCTCAAGAGGGACAGGCCAACACTAATGGCCAAGCTGCTCAAGGTGGATTTGACGGCGGCGCGGGTGGTGAGCCTGGTGCTATGGGCGGACCCGCTTTCCCTGAAGGCGGCGGAAATGGTCCTGGTGGTGGCGGCATGGGCGGCGGTGGCTTTGGTGGCGGTATGCCTGGTGGTATGGGCGGTGGCGACTTTGGTGGTGCTGGTACTATGCAGCAAAAAGGCAGCACGAGTGAAGCCATCACAACTGGCGTCGCCATCCTTCTCCTAATACTAACCGCTGCTTTCGTAACCTTTTACAAACGCAAACGGCTGTAGATAAGTAAAAAGTATCCTTATCACCAATTAATTCATGCAAGAAGCCTCCGCCAATAAACGACGGAGGCTTCTTGCATGAACACTATATTCTTGTATCACAACTAGTTCCCGCTTACTCTTTTCGCCCGCGCAATATACTTATGGTTGCTATTAAAAAGGCTAGTAAAGAGATCCCTAATGCGATATAGACCATTGGGTTGACACTGGTGGAGTTGTTCTCGCTTTCCATGATGGCATTATGTTCTTCCATGCTCATGCCATTGTCACTGGAACCATGAGAATGTTCATCCCCACCGGAGGCTTGCACAATCGAAGTAATAGAATGCGGACTTTCTGTTCCTGCCTCACCAGACCACTGCACCAAGCTGCCATCGGCATAATGCTGATAAGCATCCCAAGCAATGTCGCCTGCAGTATCAGGATTCTTTGCTGTGAAATAGAAACGTTGGAATTGCCCTGCTTTAATTCCTTCTCCATTAGCTATCCAGCTAACTTTGTTCCCCTCAATGGTAACATCCCAGCCCGGTGTAGCCTCATATTGCTTGAACTCGGCACCCGCCGGGATTCGTAGATCGACTTGTACAGTCGCCACATCTTTTTCTGAAGGAACTTTAAGTGTGTAAGTCTCCCATGCTCCGGTACTGGATTGTGCTGGTGCTACGGTTACGTGCGCGCTAGCCACGGCTGCGAACAACAGAAGTGTTGCAGCGGCTGGTGCGAAGAGTGTCATTATTTTGCGAGATAATCTGTTCATAGTTAGAGTGCCTCTTTCTTTAAGTAATTTTATCATTTTTCACTTTCATCTCTATCCTCATATTTACCGCGGAAAATCACGTTTACGTGAAGCAAGCCCCTGCTCCAGAGCATAACGCGTTAGCTGCGTACGATTTTGGAGTTGAAGCTTCTGAAGGATGTTTTTCAGATGGTTTTTTACGGTATGCTCCGAAATCGACAGGCTTATGGCAATCTCTTTATTCGTCGATCCGGAAGACACACAGCTTAAAATCTCCTTCTCCCTTGCCGTCAATGACTCTCCTTCGTCCGTTACTGAAGGAACGGTAAATTCTTTCAAGATTTGAAAAGCCAGCTCCCGGCTTAGCGGTGCTTCTTCATTCACAATGGCTTGCAAATATTCAATCCAGGTGGAAGGTGCCAGATTCTTGAGTAAGTACCCTTGTGCGCCTTGCTTCAATGCTTCGAGGAGGTGGGAAATTTCGTCCGATACTGTAACGATAACGATTTTGACATAGGGATATTCCTGCTTGATCCGGCGAGTAGTCTCCAGCCCGTCCATCTCCGGCATCTGAATGTCGATAAGAATAAGATCAGGCATCCACTGGGCCGTGAACGCGATCGCCTCAGGACCACTCTCCACTACACCAATGACCTCAAAACTATCATCCATGGACAAAATCTCACACATCGCCTCACGCGCATGCGCATGATCATCCACAACCAAAACCCGGTACCGGCTCATAAACTTCCCCCTCCTTTCGTAATTTCCACATTTGTCCCCGTATTGCCGGAGCTCACCTGAAGCTTCCATCCCATTCCTTCGACACGTTCCTTCATGATCTGAAGGCCGTAACTTCCGTTCACCTCAAAGGGATCATGCTGAAATCCTTCGCCATTGTCGACAATCGCCACGCTCCAGTTTTTCTCAGTGCCTGCACCTGTTATAGAAACCTTCGCCGCTCTTGTATGCTTACGCACATTAATAATAGCCTCTCGGATACAAGATAGCAGCTCTGCTTTTTCCGAAGGAGAGAGGGCTTCATCCTGTAGACTCCAATCCAAGGAAACCTCAATCATAATCTCGTTAGCCATTTGAGCAAGCTGATCTTTAACCGACTGTTCCAATGAAAAAGAGTGCTGCTCAGACACTGGTACCTTCAGATTGGCGATCGCCTGTCGAACATAACGGTTCACCTCGTGGACGGTCTTTTTGATCTGATCCACATTTTCTTCGCTGACTTCCCCATTCCTGCGGCTTGCTTCCAAACGATCTATTTTGACAGATAAAAGAAATAAAGATTGCGCCATTCCATCATGCAGTTCCTTAGCTAGCCCTTCCCGGGCTTTCATTGCCTCTTTGAGCGCACGTTCCTGCTCCAGCTCCCGCTGATTCCGCTCCATCAGCGAAAACAAAGGGACGAGCAATACAAGAGTGAACAAAAATACGAGGACAGGTGTCAAATAATTCCCCAGATCCATCGAGATATAAGGCATTAGAAACTGATGGCGCACGACCTCCCAGATCCCTACCATTAGCGTTGGCAGTAACAGGATCATATACTTGATTCGGTTATACGTTGCTGTCCCCTCCCGTACATCTTATGATTAACAATATCACCGTCACAATTCTGCTACATGACTCGATCGGGCTATTTAAAGTTCTTATTGTTACAAATTTAAGTATTTTAAAAAAATAATGCTATCCTTCATAATATTATAAGCAATATATAGTGAAAATTTATACTTTCTTATATTGTAGCAAAAAAAAGATACATCCTTCGATGTATCTGCATCCCAGTTATAGTGGTGATGTGTAGCGTCCGTATTGAATGTCCATTTCTTTAAAAACATCTCCCTCTTTTTTCAGGAAAAATGTGTTTACGCCTTCCGCTCCCCACCACTCCATACCGAGTAATGGACCTTCAGCAGTTTCCGCCGCAAAAAGAATAGAGAACATCTCAGGTATCACTTCCCCTCCATCATCCACTCTCCAGACGGAAAATTCATCGCCTTGAATGACAGCCGGATAATCCATAAAGGTAAGCCCGGCCTTATCTTCCAGCACAAGACTAAATAACATCTCCTGATCCTGCCTAATGAATTGAACGAGATACAGCTGCCGATCACCAGACAGGTCAGCAAGTTTCCAAATGTGCTCTACTTCACGATTTTTCGCAGAAACAATATTCTGCCGCACACTTTCTGCAACATTTAGCGAGGCTTGCTTAACCTCCGTAGGCTTAACAGAGATTAACGCATTCGCATTAAACTCTGCCTGATCCGTCAGGTAATAGGTCTCATCAGGGGTCGCATTCCCCTCTTCAACCGTATAAAGATACCCTGGCAGATTCACAAAATTGTGAGCCATCTCCCGGCCATTACTGTTCTCCGTACCCTCCTGCCATTTATTCAATTTCACTTTTAGCACTTGCCCATGATCGCCGATCGCCTCATTCAATTGTTGCATTTGCGCATCCAGCCCTTTTTCCTGCCCGGTGACTAAGATGCTCTTGCCAGACTCATCTGCAAAACCAAAATTCGCCTTCAGCTTTTCAGCTTCCAGATAAGCTGCTGGCTGCTGCATGCTTGCCGTTGGTGTCGGCTCTGCACTTGGAGAAGGGTTTGGATTGTTAGAGCCTGAGCAGCCCGCCAGCAGTAGAACAATAAGGAAACTCACACTGAGCTTATTCATTCCCATTCCTCCAGACGAAACTAAAATATTCCCATACTAAGATACCGTTCCCCTGTGTCAGGTGCAATGCAAAGCACGCGTTTGCCAGCCCCAAGACGACGTGCTTCCTGCAACGCCGCCCATACAGTGGCACCACCGGATGGACCCAGCAGAATTCCTTCTTTTGCAGCCAGCGTTCTTACCGTCTCCAAGGCAGCTTCATCCGCAACCTGAACGATGTCATCGTAGACCTTTGTATTCAAAATGGCGGGTACGAAGCCCGGACTCGTTCCTACCAGCTTATGTGGTCCTGGCTTTCCTCCAGATAATACGGGCGAGCCTTGCGGCTCAACCACTAGAACCCGGATATCAGGTAGATGCTCACGCAAAACCTCACCGGTTCCAGTTATCGTGCCCCCAGTTCCTGATGAAGCAACAAACACGTCCAGCTTACCTTCCATTTGCTCCAGGATTTCCAGAGCGGTCGTTGTCCGGTGAATATCCGGGTTGGCTTTGTTCTCGAATTGCTGTGGAATAAAACTGTTCTCCACTTCTTTTCCCAGCTCAATCGCTTTTGCAATAGCTCCCGGCATCCGTTCTGCTGCGGGCGTCAGCACAACATCCGCACCATAAGCCTTTAGAATATTGATTCGTTCCTTGGTCATATTATCAGGCATGACAAGAATCGCTTTATACCCTTTTGCCGCGGCATTCATCGCTAAGCCTATCCCTGTATTTCCACTAGTCGGCTCAATAATCGTCCCGCCCGGCTCCAGCAAACCTGCTAGCTCGGCTTGCAGGATTAGATTATAAGCTGCCCGGTCTTTTACACTGCCACTTGGATTAAAAAGCTCCAGCTTCACGTATAGTTCTGCATCTTGGGGGCTAGTCAGCCGATTTAATCTTACAACCGGTGTATTCCCAATCAGCTCTGTTATATTGTTAACCACTAAGGATGTCATTTTAGAGCCTCCTTCATTTCTGTACCTTCCATTATTGTAACGTGAGCAGCACCTCCTGTCGATTCAGAACCTTAGTTTCTGCAACCTGAAAACAACCGCCCCCCACGAAAGCGGGAGACGGCTGTTCAGTACTGGCAGCATTTATTTTTAAGGATTAACGTTAATCGTAAAAGTAGACGTATTATTTTTAATATTCGTTACCGTGTTGGTAATCTTCAGATTGTTAAAGGTGGCTGACCCTCTGGCAGGACCTTGCCCAGCCTCAGCCGCTTCATTTACCCAGATGCCCACTCCGGATTTGCTGTCAAAAGCATCTCCACTCTTTTGCGCACCGGAAATTGTGACATTCGTGAAGAGGGTATCTGTCACTGGGAATTGCGGCGTGGAGCCGACATAGTTGGTCTGGAACATGATGCCATGATAGGTTGGATCAATGATATCCACATCACTGACACGAATGCCTTGGAATACCTTAGAGGCTGAGAATACCCAGATTGCCGGGAAGGTCTGTGCCCCCCAGAAATGTCCACCTGCACGAACAATGGAAATATTCTCAAAATTCGTTGTCGGTGAAGCGCCAAAGCCGTTCATTGGATACCCGAAGTCAAGTGAGCTGATCGTAATTCCAGAATAGCAAAGCGTGTCAGCAATATAAATGTTGCGGAAGGTATTGGCATATCCGCCATAGACGGCTACACCTGCTGCCCGCCAGGTCAAGATTGAAGTGAGATTCTCATAAATATTATCCTTCATATCTGCACCACCGGAATCAATAGCCGAAAACAATGCAAAGCTATCATCCCCTGTTGCCCGTGCCTCAATATTGGACACGAGATTATTCGTGCTGCCATTCGTCATATTGATGCCGTCAGCGAAGGTGTTGCGGATACGGGAGTTTTTGATCACCATGTAATCCGTATTAGCTCCCCAATACATACACACCTGATGTTCGGTCCAGATGTTATCGATCGTAATATTTGCCACATTGGAGAAATCAAATACTTTACCCGGGCCATCAATACGTGATGTGTAGTTCCCAAAGTAAGCAAAATTCGCAAAAGTAGAGCCGTTAGCGGTATCGCTTGCCCGGAAACCGATATCCGTATTCTCCTGATTCGTTGGAGCGTAAAATCTCGTATACCATGGGCCCGCACCAATGATCTTCACTGCTTTTCCATAGACCTGAAATTTACTGGAGGTCTGATAGTTACCGGCTGGTAAATACACACCTACGAGATTTCCGGTCGTATCCATGCGTACTTTATCTAGCGCATTTTGCACATCCTGATGTGTAAAGCCGGCTGGGACCGTATATTTGGCCGGATCTGGATTGGTAATCGGTGATACCTGCTCCAGACTGATGAAATCAATGGCATACTGCGAGGTATTTGCCACATCCTTTTGCAGTCGAATCGTACTACCTTTCGGAATCGTGCTGTCGAACATAATGTTAGCTTCATCATAAATATGCCGCGGAGAACCCGCGCTTGGTGAATTGCCGGGACTTATCTCTGAACCGTACAGCCATGCATATTTAGAGGTCAGATTAATCGCCTTGGTATAAACTCCGTTCACATAGATGTTCAGTGTAGCATTCGTACCGTCTCCACTCGCCGAATCTGGAATGGAGAAGCGGGTGACCAGTGTATTAGTGTCAGCCTTAGTAGTGAATTCTACATAACTGCCTGTAGTATTCAGTGTGACTGCTCTTCTGCCTGAAGCCTCACCCGCAAGATCTCCAATGGTCCGATTAGCAGTAAGCTTCACAGCCCCGCCACCAATCACACCCTCCTCAGCCTCATACATGTCGTAAGGCATATTGGCTCCACGACCTACAAAAAGAGACTGTGTTTGAATATTATTGGCCTGTTTAACTGGCAGCTCATTAGTGTCTACGGCAATTTCCGTCTTCACAGTATATTTGCCATTAGCTGCTGTCCAAGTGCCAAGACTAACAGGAGGCGCTGTTACTCCACTGCCAATCACGCCGTTATAGGTTCCAGTTAAGGTTTGGAGTACAGCATTCGTAGTAGCATCCAGAACCTTCAAGGTTATGTTATGCGCACCCCCTGCGGATGCTGCTGTCCCTTGATTCTTGATTGCCACCGAGAATCTGACCACATTGCCGCCTGCTGGATTGCTTGGTGTCCAGCTAACAGGGGAAGCTACTAGATCAGAACTGGATACGGGAGCTATAATAAGAGAATTTGGGCTAGTGAAGCTGTTATTGCCTTCGTTCAATTCAATAACCGTATTATTCTCGTCAACCTTTGCAGTTAAAGTATAGGTAGCAGCATCCTTTGCGCCCATATTTAAAGTGACGTTCGTAGATGCGCCAGCCGCTAATGCCCCCACTGGGCTAGTGCCTACAAGTGTGCTGCCCAAGTAGAAATTCACATTAGTCGCTATGGAAGCTAACGTTCCAAGGTTTTTTACCGTTGCATTTAAAGTAATGGCATTGGTCTCTACTGGAGCTGAAGGTGACCATGTAAGACCGGTTATCGCCAAATCCGGATTAGCAGCTGGTGCACCCATCACTTGGAATTCAGCGATTTGTCCAGCGGTTGAACCAGTATTGGTGGTAATCTTCAACTGTACTTCACTAGCCGTGGCCGTTACCGGAATAGTGACCGTATTGCCAGTTGCCGGATTAAAAGTATACACGGTTGCTGGCACAAGACTAGTAAAGGCTGTTGTATTCTGAGTATGCCCAAGCACTTGAACAGTCTGAGTACGTGTGGACCAGGCCGATGATGGATTCAGTTTGAGGACAATGGATGTAATATCGGCATTACTACTCAGGTTTACAGATAATGTATTGGGATAACTTCCTCCTGCTCCTTCCCAGTAAGTAGTTACATCACCGTCATTCGCATTTGTAGGAACAAAGGTAAAGACGGAAGAGGAAGCGTTGATGCTTTTGTTCAAAGCCAGATTGGAACCCGCCCCAGGCGTTGGTGTAACTGTTGGTGTCGGGGTCGGTGTTACCGTTGGCGTTGGTGTAGGTGATACTGTCGGTGTTGGCGTAGGTGTTACTGTCGGTGTTACCGTTGGAGTTGGGGTAGGTGTTGCCGTTGGTGTCGGAGTTGCCGTCGGCGTTGGCGTAGGTGTTGTCGCAGAAGCTGGAGTGACGTTCAAATTATCTAGATTCACATTTCCAGTGTCTCCTGCATCGTACTTATAAGTAATCGTGTTAGCGCCAGCATTCAGAGCCAGCGTCTCAATCTTTGTTGACCAAGTATTCCAATTGGCCAGATTCGCAAGTGAGGTTTGTTTAATTTTAGTTCCATTCACATAAACACTAATGGTTTTTGTACTGCCTGATGCATTTGAAAATCTTAATGTAGCATCATAGTTACCAGCAGAAGCCACATTAACGCTAAATGTAGTCGCAGCACCTTGATTTAGGTAACCATCAATAAATCCTGTACCTGTATAACCTGTATGATCCGTGTTAACCTTGGCACCACCGGATAATGCGGCATTCTCCGCTTCATATCCTGAGGATGGAGTTGTAGTTGTATTACCATGAACCTCAAATTCCGCTAACTGTGCTGCTGGCCAGACTGTATTGGATGTGAAATTCAGTTTAACATATCTGACATTCGCAGCTGTAAAGCTGATGGTCACTGTATTGGAATCACTCGTTGGATTAAATGTATAATTGGCGGAATCTACTAAGTTATTGTAAGCTGCATCATCTGTACTCCCTTGCACCGCTAACGTTTGAGTTCTTGTTTCCCAATTCGTAGGCAGCTTTAGCACAACCTGATTCACGCTGCTTGCTGCCCCTAAATCCACTTTAACCCATTGCGGAAAAACACCGCTTGCGCTCTCCCAATACGTTCCTTGGCTGCCGTCATTAGCATTGGCTGCTACGTATACATCACCGAAGGAGCTTGAAGTAATAGTCTTCCCTTGGGCTAAATTCCCCGCGGCTAAACTCACCGAGGGATATAATCCTAACTGACCTACAAATAATATAACAATCAAACAATAAAGTACTGCCGTCTTCCCGGTAAATCTTTTAGAAGCTGCTATCATTGAATAACCACCTTCCAAAATTTTGTGGAGCTACACAGCAGAAAGGATGCGCTTTCAAAACAGTAGTTTTATAGACATTCGCCTCCTACATTTGAAATGATGGATTACGGATACAAGCTAACTAATAACGCTAATAATATAAGTTATAGGTAGATGGCCGTCGATGGCGATTTCTATGCTTTGTATGTGGGATATTACGTTCAACAAAAAAAGCCCCGGAGAGGCCAAGGGGACTATATTGCCCCTTAACTCTCCGACGCTTCATGTTATACATTAAATCTAGCTACCAACCCTTGCAGTCCATGCGCCATTGTACTTAATTCACTTGCAGAGGATGCAATTTGTTCGACCGAAGCCATTTGCTCTTGTGAGGCTGCCGACACATGCTGAGTACTCGCAGCGGTTGTTTCCGAGATTTGCGTAACGTTACGAATTGACTCTACAATCTCATCCGCAGCCGCCGTAATCTCCTCCACGGCTCCAGATACTTCCTGAACCTGTTCAGCAAGTGAATCTATAGATAATCGAATCTCACCGAAGGAACGTCCCGCTTCCTCGATAATCTCCGTACCTCCCTTTACTTCACGCATGCTGCTCATCATCACCTTCATGGCATCATCTGCTTCACTTTGGATCCCAGTCGCCATTTCTGCAATTTGATTGGCGGATTCCGCGGACTGCTCTGCCAGCTTACGGACCTGATCGGCAACCACAGCAAAACCTCTACCTTGCTCACCAGCACGAGCTGCCTCAATCGTCGCATTTAGGGCCAGCATATTCGTCTGCGAAGCGATTCCTTTTATGACTCCTACAATACTGCCAATCTCCTGAGATCGATTCACAAAACCTTGGACCTGCTGTGATAAAGATTGTATGGAGTGATTAATCGATTCCATTTGCTGCCCAGCGGCCTGAAGGGATTCATCTCCTGTAATGGCAAATGCCGCAGAGCGATGGGAGGCTTCCGAGATGTCCTGGACACTGGCAGCAATTTGACCGATTCCTAGTGATATTTCTGAGATTGTAATTGTATTGGTCTGCAAATCATTCATCTGTCTGGCTGTTCCGGAAGCGACTTCACCCATAATATCCGATATTCGTTCTGTGGCGCCTGCCGTCACTCCACTATCTGACCTAAGCTTTGTAGAGGAACTCGCGAGACTATTTGCTGATAACTTCACCTGTTCAATCATCGTGCCCAGATTATCTGTCATTTTATTAAAGTTAAACGCCAGTTCACCAATCTCATCTTTAGAACGAACACTTAACTTGCGCGTAAGATCGGCATCCCCATCTGCAATTTCCTTCAACTGAGTGTTCACATCACGAAGCGGTTTAATAATCCGTCCAGAAATTAGCAGCGCAAGGACCACCGCGAGCACTACCGACAATCCGGTCACACCAAAGCTAGTAATCAAAGCGTTATTACGATGCGAATTTGCCAGGCTTTGTCCATTCTCTATTTCCTCCATGAGCATGTTCTGAAACACAATCTGAGATTCAATCATAGCGTCTAATGACAGGTCCGTGAATTTCTTCTGTGCTTCCGGGAAATTTCCTTCCTTAGCTAAGGCAAAAGCTTCCTTCAGAACGATCAAATAATCATTCCATTTGCTCTTCAGCTCAGTTACACCCTTTAACTCAGCTTCACTTAACCGGGCATTCTCCAGCTCTGTAATAGCATTTTCAATCAATGGGAGCATTTCTTCATACTGCGCCAGATATGAATTCCGCTCATCATCTGTGTTGCTCATCACATAACGAGCACCCAGCTCATCTGCGGTACGAATCTTATCCGTTAAGCCTTGAACAAGTGACAGCTTGTCCCAGTTACGATTAACCTGATCTGTCAATTGGGTAACCTTCCCCTGAAACAATGTGTTTCCGGCTATCGCCACTAGAAAGACTATAATCACAGCAGTAAATCCTAAGACTATTTTCCCACGGATACTTTTCACCATCGGTTTTCCTCATCTCTATATGTATGTAGATCTATTTGGTACTTTTATCCTACTAGCTCTCCCTTAAGCCTCTCTGAATTTGAACTGAATGTTTGCTTAAAAAAACAAAAAGACCCCTATTTCCGGCCGAGGCAGGAACTAATAGTCTCTTGAGATCTTTTTATTCGTATAAATTTCCGTTAGCCAGCTCTGCCAGCTTCGATTCATCCAGTACACTTAAGCGTCCACGATTTCGTGTAATGATTCCTTCATCAATAAAACGCCGTACGATTCGATTAAGATGCCGATAGCTTGTGCCAAGCAATTCTGCTGTCTCAATAAGACTTGAGGTCCGAATCTCCTCCACCCGCCGGTCACCATTTTTATCTGCGAACAAAGACATTAAATAACTGGCAAATCGATTCTCCACAGGATACAACAGGTTAAGTGCGGAGGCTTGACCGAGCGTATGCAATTTGTGACTAAGTTCTCCGACGAGAAAACGTAACAACGCTGTATTTTCCTCAAGCTCTCTCAGGAGTAGTCTTCTCCCTGCAAAAAGAATCAAGCTCTCACCCACAGACTCCACTTGGTTCTTAACAGGGAACCGGTGAAGCAGCTCTACATCCCCAATCACAGATATCGGATTTGTAAACCGCACCAGCATAGATTTGCCATTTGGCAGCAAGGTCTGAATTTTGAGCTTGCCCTCAACCAATATGAACATCCCATCCAATTGATCGCCAACCAGACACAGCTTTTCTTCATCCGCGTAACGTCTCAACTCCATTTTATGCGTTACCAGCGGGCTAAATATTCCGTCCAGACCGTTCTTCACTGCCAAGGCACGGACAGCCTCACGGTCATTTATCGTCTGCATGTAGTGCCCCCTCTATTGTTTGCTCCAGTGTAATTTAGAATACCCCACAAAAAAAGGACATATGTCCTTTTTAATAAGGTTTTCCTGTGACACTTTACATTACAACAGAATCCACACAATAACGAATCATATCTACCTTCTGATCCTGCAGCCAAAATTCAATACTCCGATGGTTGATTTTATCCACGTATCCGATAATCTCAGCCCCTTGCTCCCCTCTTTTATAATAAGAAGTGCCATAAGCCTTGATCACTTCGTCTGCTGAAGCTCCAATATGAATATCTCTTGCCGTACTCATCGTATGATCGGAATAGACGCTGATTAGAATGATCTTATCATCACCACGTGCTGTGGCTATTGTTGTCTCGTGACCCAGATCATAATACTGATACCGCTCTATATCATTATTTGGCTTAGGTTCCCTAGCGATTGAATCAAGGCTTTGAAGCAGCTGAATGCCGCCCAGACTTTCCTGTTCAAGATGGGTGCTGGAAACACGCGAGTAATGATTTTGTTTGGGCGCATTGTATAAGTAGATATGATAGATCCCGTAACTTAAACCTACCGTAATAAAAATAATGATAAATGACCAGCCTCTTTTAAATGGCTTCTTCCTCACTGACCTCACACCTTCTTCTTACCTTTACTGTGCAAAATATTCAGCCAGCTCACGCTGCGCCAGATATTGCGGGAAATTAAACGACTGCCATGCCTGCTCACGCTTATTGAGTTCTCTCCATTCATTCTTTAAAAAATCATCCAGCATCCCATCTTCCTGTTCACTAAACTTTATCAGAGAAGGGATGACCTCCGGAGATAAACGGACCAAATAATTGGCGTCCAATTTACCACTTGCCGCATAGCGATCCATATTTTTATTAGCGATAATAACATCCATCCCGATATAGTTCATGACGACGTAGGAGATCAAGCCCAGCACAATATAACATTTCGCCAATGGCACACGCTGAACAGCTATCCGTAAGGCTGCAACCACCAACAATAAGCCCATAAATATCATAAATGCATGCACTAAAAACCGAGTCGTGGTATAGCCGTACACCTCTTCATATAGAGTCAGACGGGTATAGGCGGAATATAACATAACTGTCGAGCAACCAACCAGAATGTAGAGCAGGACATTAATGAATTTTTGCAGCCCCCCACTTCTTTTTCCTTCCGATACCAAAGCCAGCAGCAAAATCACGAAATTAATCGCAGCCACCATAATCAGCTCAAAAAATCCACTACGTGCGTAATCAGCATATGAGCTGCCCTCTGGTAAAATCCCTTCCCATGCTCCAAACAAGTAAGAAAACTGTACGAAAACAAACAATACATATACCGTGTTAATGGCTATAAGAATCGTCGTCATAATTATCGGATCCATTTTAAAGCTTACAGGCGCCAGCACTGGACCATATTCCTTAGGCTGCATATTCCAGTCATAGATTTTCGAATCCACATACCCCCACACTAAGCCGAACAAGCCCATGCCCAGCAGGATAATCCACAGCACCCGCACAAAACCTTCCCCAAATGAAATCCGATCCAGCACATTCGGCAGCGCCAGCAGTACATGATGAAACACTCCGTCCGCTGAGGACAGCAGAGTCACCACAACCAGCAATATTGGAAAAGAGATCGCAAGTCCTATCAGCACTTTCCCCATGACCTGCTTACGCTCGTCCTTCATTTTACTGCCGCCAGACCTTTTAATGATCGTAAACACAGTGCTCCAATGGCGGAAATTCTGTGGAAGCACATGCTCCAGCGTGTTCCCCACTAATCCAAGCCGGCTCCAAGCCGGCCGTTTATCACTAAGCAAATAAGTCATATGTAATAAAATCAACACCGGGATCACCAGCAGGTTCAGCCCAAAGAAGAAAAAATTATGAAAGAATAAATAGGTTAATGAAAGTAGAAAAATCGCTCCAAACCAGAAGTAACTGAATTTGTTAAGCTTGCGGATTTTAGCCTTGGCATAATAAAGCATGAACGCATAGAACAGACATACAAAGATTGGATACGATAGGCCCGCCAGCTTTCCATAAAATAAATACTGATGAACTATTGCCAGTAAGAACGCGGCAAGCAAAGCAGCAAGCGATCGATTAAGCCTAAGTCCCGTTCCCGTTTCCATTTCCTCGGTCATGGTAATTACCCCCATTTTCTTACTTTCTCATCCTTATTTTACGTGATAAAATAAGAAAAAAAAGAGAAAGAATTTATTTATAATTTCCTATTTTCCGAAAGGAACCAAAACAATGAAGCTGCATAGCCAATTTTTAAAGCTGCAATCTCATTTTGGGGGAGCCACAGAAATCTCAGTGACGATGGATGAGTTGGCATTGATTTTCGGCTGTACACACCGCAATGCCATGCATATTGTGAATAAAATGATGTTGCAGGAATGGATCAAATGGACGCCTAAGCGTGGACGGGGAAGCCGCTCTTTGCTGCAATTTCTTGTTCCCTCCGAAGAAATAGCCCTTCAATCCATGATGCAGGCGATTAGCCGCAAAGATGTCCACAACGCTATAGAAGGCATCAAAACCCATGCCAGCTCCACCTCACTGCAGGATACACTGCAGGGTTGGCTGCTGACCTATTTTGGGCATCATTCTGAAATTCGTAGTGACAAACAAATTGATACTCTCCGGCTGCCTATTACCCAGCAGCTCCATACCTTCGATCCGCTCTATATGAATCTGCTGGCAGAGTCATTTGTTTCCAGCCATGTTTTCGACGGGTTAGTGAAACGAAGTGGTGAACGGGACAAAATTGTTCCCTGTCTGGCTCACGCCTGGGAAGTCGATGAGAGCCGGACGCTCTGGACTTTTTTTCTACGCAAAGAGGTGTTATTCCATCATGGAAAAGTGCTGACAGCCAAGGATGTAGTCTATTCCCTGGGACGGTTGATGCAAACCTCTAAACGGACACTCTATAGCTATATTTTCAAAGAAATCCAGCGGGTCACCGCATTAAATCCATCTACCGTTCAAATTACGCTTAAGCAGCCTAATGAACTATTTCTGCCATTTTTGTGTACGAGCAGAGCCGCAATTGTACCGCGTGATTTAGAAGGAATGGATGAGCAGAGCTTTGGCCGTAGACCCGTGGGGACTGGTCCCTTTAAGGTTGTGGATATGACCGAGGACACTTGTGTGCTGGAGGTTTTTCCTTATTATTTTCAAGGACGGGCTCATTTAGATCGGGTTGAAATCCTTTATGTCCCGTGGGATACCGAAACGTCATCCTCTGATACGGGTTCTGCTTTTCACGTGATTCAGAATCCCTCATCCGCCAGTTCTTCGACCTGGAGCCGAATTCATTCGGAGTCTTCCATTCGGAAATTCGTCACCTGCAATACGCAAAAAAAGGGACCGCTAAGCGATCCCCTGCTTCGGGCAAAAATAGTCTCCTGTTTAAAAGACGATTCAGCGTACATCGAGCAAGAAGCGATAAAAGATCAAGAAATCACGTTGCAAATCTCTACGATTCCACAATATGCTGGCGATGCTGATTTTATTGCCACTAGACTAGAGCAACAAGGTTATAAATGCAATGTCATTTCCGTGTCTCCAGAGGAATTTAAAGGTCCGATTCGGCTGGAATCAGACCTGATTGTTTTCTCATTATTCCGTGACGAGGATGAACAACTTCGTTTGTTTGATCTATACCTCACGCTCTCCCAGCATATTGAACCGCATACCCGGGCGGATATAGAAGGCTGGCTGTATACCATCGCGCGCGAACCTAATCCGGTGGCCCGAGCGGAAAGTTTCAGTATCATCGAGAACCGTCTGATTAAAGAGCACCACCTACATATTTTGTATGAAAAGCCGACTCAGACAGCTTATCTCCCCTCTGTCCGCGGGGTTAGCTTCAATAGCCAGGGTTGGGTCGATCTTCGTCATGTCTGGTTTCCGCCACTGCTCTCTAGTAGCAGCACGAGTTGATCTGCTTGAAGTAAAAAATGCGGAAATCCAGAGCTTGCCCCGGATTTCCGCATACGCGATAAAGCTAATTATTAAGCTGCTGTTTTAGTCGTAGCTGTAACTGTAGAAGTCCCTGCATCCCACTTCACATCCATATTCAATCCCTCGGAAATAAATCTTACCGGAACCAGTGTCCGGTTTCCGATAATTTGCGGAGGAACGTCGAGTGTGAGTGCTTTGCCATTGATGTAAGCAGTCTTGCTGCCAATGGCCATTACGATCGTTGTATTGTCTTTTATTGCGGTAATTTTCTTAGTCGTTTGATCCATGGTTACTGTAGCACCCAGAGCATTAAAGATTGCATTCACTGGCACCAGCACACGGCCATCCTTATTCACAGGAAGCTGATCTGCAAAGCTGACCGCTGTTCCGTTTAAAAGTACGGATATTCCCTTAGTGCCCGTCGTGTTCGGATTCGTTGTTGATGGCGTTGTAGTTACAGAGGGTAGAGGTGTGACGTTAAGTCCTAGCTGGCCTTGCAGATTAGCAAGTCTGTTCAGCGCAAAGGTCATAATCGAACCTGCTGCCATTGTCCCCATACCTTGTCCCCCGCCTCCAGCGTTACCTGTTGGAGGTGTAGGATTGCCATCAGTCGCAGTCGCTGTATTATCAGGACGTGCTGGCGGTGTCGTTCCATCCGGTGGTGTCATACTCTCCATCCCTTCAGGAGGAGTCATGCCTTCCATCCCAGCTGGCGGAGTCATTCCTCCACTACCACCCATTTCACCTGTTGCTGAGTAAGTAACATTACTTTCAAATTGTTCCATGGTATAAAATTTGGTTGGGTCTGCTTGAACGTAAGGTTTGATCAAGGTAGCCAATTCAGTAATTCTGCTCTGAATTCCTTCCAAATAATCAACCAGCTCAGATACATATTTCAGGTATTTAGTCTTATATTCAGGCACTTCCAACAGATTAGCAATCATTGGGACCTGATCTAAACTTATCCCAAGCGTTGGATTATCAATTGATGCAGTTACTGCGTTGGTATTGGCTGCAAGGGTTGTTGCCGATGTAGAAGTTGTGCCCGCAGCAGCTGTTGTGTCTGTTGTACCTGTTCTGCCGCCTCCGCCACCAGAATACCCGTTAAAGGACATGTTCATATCCCATGGAAGTACACTAAATTTACCGGATGCATCCCCGTACAACATATAATTATGACCTTTATCCCCGTTATAGCTGTCATAATTACCCAATACAGCATTAGCGGCAATATACTTCAGTGCCGAATCCACATCTAGCACACTTTCAATAGAACCCTTCTCACCGGCAGGCATCTCATTCAGCACCTTGATGAAGTTCTTCAACGAAGCTTTATCATCTTCCTTACCTGTATCATAAGTTATTGTTTCGTAGTCACTGCCTTCTTTGTACTGCAGATAACTTTTTTCTTCTGTATCATACAGAACACCATCGTCATAATTTTCTCCATAGGTACGTTCTAGATAGCTATCATCTATCGCTTCCACACCTACATAAAAACCATATAATTCTCCGTTGATATACAGGTTGGTGAACACAGTCAAAGGTGCATCCACACCTACAGAACGAAGCGCTTCGTAATGTAAATATTCACGAATATACGAAGGGTCTGAGTAATTGTTGTTCAGTACCATTTTATCAAGACCAAGTAACGTTTGCTTCTTATCATATTTATCAAATTTCAGCCGGAAGCTGTATCTATCCGAGTCTGTCATACTGGCTACCGATTTTAACGTCAGATTCCCTTTAGTAGAAAATCCAACATTTTCAACAACATTCCCGTCAACTTCAACCTTAACTTTTTTGTATTCTTTTTCGAGGGGACTTGCTAATATACTTTTCCAATCCGCATCATCAATCGTTACTTTAACATCAATGATTCTGTCACCCGCGAACAGGGATTCATACGCTTTCGTTACACCTGCATCCGCCGCACTAACTACGGGCGTGTTTCCAGCAACACCAAACGCCGTTGAGACGATAGCAAGACTTAGTGTAGCTGCCATGAACTTTCTCAGCAAATTTTTCTTCTTCACCATGTGTAATCCTCCTTGAAGTACAGATTTATGTTTTCGCAGTTCAAGGAGATTGTAAAATATGAATCTGAATATACGCTGAATAGCTTGTCTATGCTTTGCCAGGTAGGCTGTTTATCAGCCCTTTGCCAATCAGATTAGCTGAAACCGGCGGTTTTCCGATCTCTCTAGCCCAGACCGATAATTGCCCGACATGATGAATCTCATGAGCAATCACATGGCGCATTACCTCACCCCAGGCATCAGTCACGATCCTGCCATCCGGAAGATGATCCTCAAAAATCCTCTGCTCCAGCCCCTCATGCCAAGCCGTTACAAAGGGTTCCACCTCTGTGTGGAATTTTGCATCCAATTCTCGTACTTGCTGCAAAGTCTTGTACCGCTCAAAATCCTCTTGGAAATCCGGCTTTCCTTGCAATACTTGAATCCAGCTCCACTCCACATCAACAATGTGAAAAAGCGTCTTAAGAATACTGCCTACACCACCTATACGTGTTGCGAGCAACTCCTCCTCAGAAATATCTCCACACCACTCATACCATTGTTCACGGACCATCCAGTTATATTGAAAAAATGTTTGCAGGTTAAAAACCTCCTAGAAAGTTGTGTACTTTTTAATGGGAGCTTAAATGTTTTCGGTATCCCTCCACCTTTTCATCTCTATAACCTAACGATTCATAGAACACATGCGCTTCCTTCCGCTGCTCACCGGAGACTAAAATGATATAATAGCAGTCTCTTTCCCGGGCCGCTTGTTCAATGGCGTTCATAAGTTTTTTGCCAACGCCTTGACGGCGTGCCCGCGCTGAAACCACCACATTCTCAATCACCATAAACGGTTTGCAGTCCCCCACTAAGTCCTGACACACGATCCCCATCAAAGACCCTAGTAACTCTCCTTCTACAAAAGCACCCAACAGGATGTAGCGGTTATCCGCCTTGACCCCTTTAAATACTTCTTCAAGCCTATTAAGGTCAGACGGTTTATTCATCAGCTCTTGATATAAATTCCCCAGTTCAGGAAGAGATTCCATTTCTATTTCTTTAATAACAACCATGATTGTTCATCCTGCTTTCTTTTAAATTAACAGCCCTGCTCATACACATACAGTCCGCCATTCCGTGGATGAGATATTCGCTTTCCATTATAACCTCTTTGGACCAACTGCTGTATTAATACCTTCATAAAGAGTAATGCCCATAATTCCAAACTTCCTTCAACTCGAATTCGTCTTTCTGTCCATCCCACTCTACTACCACTTTGATGATAGAATCCTCTCGCTCAAACGCACCAATCCCAGAATGTACGGACTTCAACTCACCTTTGACTCCCTCAACATTATTGCTGAATTCTTCTGTATCCTGTTGAATAAATTCCGCCGACCAAAAGTTCCTCCTATACCATTTGTAAATATCTCAGCACGATCTCAACGCGCTCTCCAACCGATAAATCTTCCTCTATTCGTAAAATAGGACATTCCAGTGCGGACATCCATTCCTCATGCAGCACTTTGCTCCTGACTTCAACTCCAGCAACATCATATAATGCCGCCCACTCCATAAAGGTCTGATATGCTTCGTATTTACTTCCTCCAGGCAAAATATGATCACCATATCTCTCGTACTCTCTGGCTCTTAATCTATCTAAACGAATTTCCGGTGGAAGTCCTAGAAAAATAACCAAATCGAATAATGGTCGAAGGCCATCTCCCCAGCCACATACCGCACCGCTTAAAATCCAAGGCTCCTTATGGGTCAAATCGCTTGTAAGTTTCGCTAATCGCGCATTGACCTCACGCTGCTTAGTGAATTTATGCTCCCAAAAATAGTCGTCACTGTCTAACTGGACATGTGGCAACACTTTAGCTAATTCGTAACCTAATGTACTCGTTCCTACGCCTGAGGCTCCCATAATATGAATTCTTCTCATACCTTCCCTCACCTTTAAGTGGATTTAAAGTTGCAATTCGGGCAATTTTCCTCCAAGTATAAAAACAAATAGACTGCTCTCTAAGTAAGCAAAGCAGTCCATTTATCGTATAAATCTTATTCCGTTATAGCTGCTACGTCTTTAGGAATCCGGCGTGCTGCATCCGTGGATATAGCCGCTTGGATTACTGCCAGGCGCACCTGCTCAACTACTTTTTCGTTAAAAATACTCGGGATGATATATTGCTCATTGAGTTCATCCGGATGAACGACTGATGCAATGGCTTTTGCCGCAGCCAGCTTCATTTCCAGATTCACAGTTCTAGCCCGGCAATCAAGTGCGCCACGGAAAATACCCGGAAAACATAACACATTGTTGATCTGGTTCGGATAATCACTTCTGCCTGTCGCTAGAACGCGAACAAAAGGTTCTGCCAAATCCGGTTCAATCTCCGGTGTAGGATTAGCCATCGCAAAAACGATGTTATCACTGGCCATGCTTTTGAGATGATCCACGGTTAGAATTCCCCCACGGGACACCCCAATAAAGACATCTGCCCCTCGTATAACCTCCGTTATTCCACCCTCAATTCCCTCAGGATTGGTTGCGGCAGCAAGCTTCTGCCATTCCGGATTATCATACTGGAGATCTTTTCTGAGAACGCCTTCACGATCAACCGCATAAATATAACGCGCACCCGCTGCCAGCAGCAGATTACATATGGACACCCCAGCCGCCCCAATACCCACAACAACAATCCGTGCATTTTCAATAGATTTATTTACAACTTTAAGCGCATTCAAAAGTCCTGCAAAAGCCACCACGGATGTTCCATGCTGATCATCATGAAATACCGGAATGTCCAGTTCTTCCGCAAGCCGGCGTTCGATTTCAAAGCAGCGTGGCGAACTTATATCCTCTAAGTTTATCCCTCCAAAGCCAGGAGAAACTGCTTTTACGATATTGATAATTTCATCCGGATCTTTGGTATTTAAGCACAGCGGAAAAGCATCAATGTTCGCCAATTGCTTAAACAGCATCGCCTTACCTTCCATGACAGGCATAGCGGCTTCCGGCCCGATATCCCCTAGTCCAAGCACAGCAGTGCCGTCCGAAACGACTGCAACTGTATTTCTTTTCATCGTCAGAGAATAAGCTTTTCTGGGATCTTCGGCAATCGCCGTACATACCCGGGCTACCCCCGGCGTATACACTAAGGATAAATCTTCCCGATTTTTAATCGGCATTTTAGGTGTGATTTCAATTTTTCCGCCAAGATGAGCCAGAAAGGTCCGATCCGACACGTTGATTATTTTAATTCCCGGCATCTTCGATAATATTGAGATAATATCTCCATTAGCTGCGTCTTGCACATTCACTGTTATATCTCGGGTAGTGACATCCTTCCCTGCACGTATCACGTCAATAGCAACAATATCTCCGCCAGCTGCGGCAATTCCTGAAGCAACATCGCCAAAAGATGCAACCGATTTCCGAATTTCGAGCCTGATAATCATTGTAGTCGCAATCGACATGAATTAGCCTCTCTTTCTTCAATCCTATTATTTAAAAAATACTATACTTTCCCATTTAAACATATCTTCCGCCTATTAACTAGATCAACGAAAAATTTTTCTTCTTACAGTATCCCCATCCGCACCCGACCCAAATACATCAGGTATGACAGCTACGGGCACAGAGCCATTTTTCCCATAAAAATAAAATTCATCATAATCTTAAGTGTATGTAAGCATAAACAAACCGTAAGCTCTTCTACTCTTCATTACCTTTTCTGCATGTTGTAGAGCATCCTGCCGATTTCTTTTCTCCACTGGCCCTTTCTAGTTGTTCTCCTTCACTAAGGTCTGTACTGCTCTTCTAGCAAAACAACCTTACCTTCTACAAATGTCAGATGGAATAATCTATCCATTAGCTCTTCGCTAATAAAACTCGTATAGTCCCCTTGCTGATGTCTCGCCCCGTTTAGTTCAGCTATAGTTACATCAGTCTCCAGCTTAAACCGCTTGATTTCTTCGCTTGCATTTCGGATATAGAATCCATTAGGCAATGATTCGGGTTCTATTACACCATCTTCTTTAGCTGCAATTTCTGCCGCCGCTCCACCGAACCATTCCACCTCATCCAGATCCAGATAAACCGTATTCCCTTCTGTGATAACGCCCTTTATAAAAGCTAATTTTTTCTCCACTTGCGGTAACTTATAAATAATTTTTTTCAGTTCCTCCACACTCTCACCCTGCACTCCGCTCTCAGAGTTAGATTGGATTGAAATCACACCCATAGTTTGAACTAGCTCCTTGGTAGTTGGGTTAGTCTCTTTTGGTGGCTTGTTATAAAAAGAATATCCATTAAAACCAAGTGAGACTAATGTGATACCCACTAAGACTGTAACCCTTAAATTTTTCCATTTCATAAGTTTCACCCTCTATCACGCGATTTAACGGAACCTTAATAAACAATTGCGCTATATCATAGACAATCACAAGTTGACCGGGCAGAATAAATATTATATACATGTCTTACCTATAACGTAGTTGAAGGAGCTCACACTTATGACAGAATCATTTCAAGCGTTAGTTGTCGACAAAACAGAATCATCCTTCTCCGTAGCTGTTAAACCGGTTACCCTAGAGGATCTGCCAGCTGGAGAGGTTGTAATTAAGGTTGCATACTCCAGTGTAAACTATAAAGACGGTTTAGCCAGTATTCCAAACGGTAAAATTCTAAGAACATATCCCTTTATTCCAGGGATAGATTTATCCGGTATTGTGGTATCTTCCACAGACGAGCGGTTTCATAAAGGGCAGCAAGTCATTGCGACAGGATATGGTGTTGGCGTATCACACTTTGGTGGCTTTAGCGAATACGCTCGTATTCCCGCAGGTTGGATCACTCCCCTTCCAGAAGGCCTGACGCTTAAAGAAGCTATGATCTACGGTACTGCAGGACTGACAGCCGCCTTGTCCATACTAGCCCTGGAAGATCATGACGTTTCCCCGGACAAAGGCAAAGTACTTGTAACAGGCGCTACCGGCGGTGTAGGTGGATCTGCTATTGCCATGCTTGGCGCAAAAGGGTATAGCGTAGTGGCAAGCACAGGTAACGCCGAAGCTGCCGATTACCTTAGAGGTATAGGAGCCGAAGACGTGATCTCACGTGAAGAGGTCATTGGCGGCGCCAGCAAACCCTTGGACAAACAATTATGGCAAGGCGCAGTAGATTCGGTGGGTGGTGACACCCTTGCCGCAGTTCTGAGTAAAATCACCTACAGAGGTTCTGTAGCTGCAAGTGGCTTAACCGGAGGCACTTCAGTTCCAACTACAGTACTTCCGTTTATTCTTCGGGGTGTTAACCTTCTCGGTATAGATTCTGTGGAATGTCCTGCAGACCTTCGCCAGCAGGCTTGGAAACGGATGGCGAGCGATCTGAAGCCAAGTCTGCTGGAGAACCTCGTGGATCGTGAAGTCACGTTAAACGAGCTACCGCAAGCATTGGAAGATATTCTACAAGGAAACCTTAGAGGAAGAGTACTTGTCCGTTTATCCTAGGTTTAATTACGAAACCTCCCGGAATCTAGAGTTCCGGGAGGTTTGTTTAGTTTACTCTTGGTTATTCGGATATTGGTAATGCGGCTGCTGCTGTACATAGGGTTGTTGGCGATAATGCTGATCATAACCCTGCGTGTAGTACCCTTGCATCGGGTAAGGCTGATAATTAAAGGCTTGTGTAGCTGGAGGCATTTGTGAAGATATCGGGATGGGTTGCGCCTGCATATGAGCGTAAGGATTCATATTTGGCTGCATATTAGGATGCATATTTGGTTTAACATTGGCTTGCATATTTGGAGCCATGTTAGGGGCCATATTAGGAGCCATATTGCTGCTGCCCATTACTTTATCTTCTTCGCAGCAGTCAGCAGGAGGGCCGATGAAGGTTCCAGGCTTGATTGGAGCTAAAGCTTCTTTTACCTTAGCTTCATTTAAGCAGTAAGTATGGGCTAATACATTTGCCGGGGTTTTGCTAAGAATATCCGAACCTAAGATAACCTCAGGAATAGGTGCATCAAAAATCGCGAGCAGATGTGTATTATCGACAGTAGCTATCTCATAATGCCACCAGCCTTGCGGCACATTTGCCACTTGACCCGGACAAATCGGAAAATGCAGAAGTTCATTTGTGAACGGATTGATTAAAGACACTACCGCTGAACCGCAGATACAATACACAAGCTCTGCAGCATTTTGATGATAATGAGGTTCAACCACATTTGATTTGCTAAGAAAAATATCCAGCAGTGATATGTTCTCGAGCGTATTCAATTGTTTAACCGACAGCAAGTTAATGAAGTTGTTGGCATCTTTTTTAAAAAGTGTATTAGTGTTCACATCAAAAGTAAACTCTGTATTGGGGGACGTATAGTCCATGTATGAAGTCACTTTTTTTCCTACCTTTCTGTTGCTATAAATTTTTGCTTTCCCTAAACACAAGATATGCGTTTGCCTATGCCTAGGTGCGGAGATTCACTACTCCTGATAAAAATTCATCTTTCTTTTCTAAACGGGGCATCCTCTAAGTATTACACTCTCACCCCACATAGGAGGCACAGTATGAAATCGATTCGCACAAAAATAGTGTTAGCGTTATGTATCACTGTCTTTACAATTATGGGTTTCCAGCCTATGAATCTTAGCTCCACAGTTGAGGCCGCCAATAACAAAACAGCAGCGAAACAAGCGCCTCTTACATTCGTTCTAGTTCATGGGTCTTGGGCTACTGCTGGTTTTTGGGATCAAACGGCCGCCGCACTTCGCAGCTTAGGACACACCGTCTATACTCCGGAATATGCCGGACATGGCGGGGACAAAAACAATAATGTAACGCATGCGCAAATCACACAGTCTGTTGTCGACTATATCAAGCAAAAAGACTTAAAGGATATCATTCTGCTCGGACATAGCTTTGGTGGTTCGGTGATCCAAACTGTCTCTCAGGAAGTACCGGATCGAATCAAACGTCTGGTATTCTTCGACGCCTTCGTACCGCTGGATGGGCAAAGTGTGGCGGACCAATTTCCAGCTGATTCGCTGAAGTACTTTGAACAGCTGAGAGATACTTCCGGCAATAACACCATAACGCTCCCTTTCCCTCTTTTCCGGGATACATTCGTCAACACCGCCAGTCTTGCGGAAGCGCAAGCTTTTTACAAACAAGCTCCTCCTGAGCCAGCAAGTCCACTTTTCGAAAAGCTTGATCTCAAGAAATTTTACAGTCTCCAGATCCCTAAAAGTTACCTTTATCTAACGGAGGACACCGCTATACCGCAAGGTCCATACGGATTCCACCCTACACAATCCAGTCATTTAGGCATCTTCCGCTTCATCGAGGGCAAAGGAGATCACAAGACCACCGTTCGAACCGAACCCAAAATGCTGGCGGAATTAATGGTGAAGGCGGGAAGAGATTAGTCGCTTAACAGCTGGATAATCTAGGTAGCTGTTGTGGCTTGAGCTGGGGTTTTTGGTGCTGAGCTGTGTAATGTGAGTTGGGCTATGCGATGCGAGTTGGGCTATGTGACGTGAGCTGAGCTATGTGATGTGAGTTGGGCTATGCGATGTGAGCTGAGCTATGAGATGTGAGCTGAGCTATGCGACGTGAGTTGGGCTGATGACGCTGGGCCGGGCTATGCGATGTGAGTTGGGCTATGCGATGTGAGCTGAGCTGGCGGCTCGAGCTGCGCTTTGTGAGCAAGCTAGGCTGGTGACGCTGGTCTGGGTTATATGACTCTGAGTTGGCCTTGCCATGCTGAGCTGAACATTGCGACTTTGAGCTGGCATTGTCACTCTGAGCTGAACATTGCGACTTTAAATACACTAGAGTTTGGCGATGATCGGACCGAGGAGCTCTTATTTTCATAATTTCAGCGATTTAGCCATGCTATCGGACTCAGATGCAGCTATTCGCCCAAATGTACTCCTATAATGCGTGATTTTAGGGGAATAAGAGCCATACAGTCCGAAACTCTCGCCAGAACGACCATAATGCCAAAATAGCTGCAATACGGTCCGTAACGATCGTGTAGTGCAGCAAAAATAGCTGCAATACGGTCCGTAACGATTGTGTAGTGCAGCAAAAATAGCTGCAATACGGTCCGTAACGATCGTGCAGTGCAGCAAAAATAGCTGCAATACGGTCCGTAACGATCTGTGCTCTTAAGTAATCACCAACGTAAGCTGATGATTTATGACGCTGAGTTGGCATTGCCACACTGGGTTGAACATTGTCACTGATCATTTGGAGAAACAGACCACGTGGACTAAACGATTGTGCTTTCGAATTAAAAAAAGAGCAAGCGTATGGGAACCCCCTACTACGTTTGCTCTTTTTCCTATCCATAACCAACCTACTTCCTAGGCAATCCGCCACGCGGCAGCTCGGGGTCCGATGTCACTCCGGTAATCACCCAGCTATTCTTCTCTTGCACAAGTGAAATTGTCAAAAGTATAGAAGGTGCTGCTCCACTTGAAGTCGCAGTATCCAGACGCATTTCTATGACCTCTGAATTCTTGTTAATTATCGTTTCTTTAGTGACCTCGTAGTTCGTGATCCAAGGACTTGAGACACCCGTCACCCAGTTTAGTTCAACAAACCGCGGATACATAATCTTTTTGAAATCTTTAGAGAAGATCGAATACTGAATCGAGGCATTCCGATGCTGTAATCCGAACCCGTATAGCTCTGACGCTTGAATTGCAGAAGGTAATATAATGCGCCTAGACTCCGGAGCTGGCTTGGGCATAGCCGATAGCAGTTCTCCATTAACGTGAGTCATAGTAACGGGGGCTGATGCACCCATAGCCATTCCCGGCAGAAGCAACAATCCCGCAATTAGGGCAGTCGCCATTTTCATTTTGCTAATTAGAATCACCTCATTCGTAGCCTGTTCACTACATGTGAATTGAACCTAATTATTCCCCCACTTCACTCATAAATATGTACACAGTTTCCAAATCCACCAATAATGTATACCTCAATGAATTAAACTGGTAATATAAAATACAACGATACTACACAATCATTAATTCCATTAGATTTTTATAGGAGTGTTCCCATGAAAAAAATCTTAAACATTTGTCTAGTAGCAGGTCTGCTACTCACTCTATCCGTCGCTACCCTGAATACAGCAAGCGCTGAATCCAAGGTCAAAACCTACAAAAACTGCACGGAGCTAAACAAAGATTACAAAGGTGGAGTTGCCATTTCCAGCTCAACCAAGAACAAAGGCGGCAAAACGAAATACAAACCCTACGTATCGAAAGAACTCTATAATGCCAATAAAAAAAGCGACCGTGACAAAGACGGAATCGCTTGTGAGAAATAGGCTTAGCCTTGCTCCACTATTTGCTTGAGCCTTAGATCCGGCGTGAAAAAGAGTCGGTAGCTCAGTACACTGAGCAGCATACTCGTTATGGCAGCAGAGGCAGTGAACGAGAACACAATTAATATCTGATAACGAACAGCTACTACAGGATCAGCGCCCGCGATGATCATTCCGGTCATCATTCCAGGAAGTTGAACAAGCCCAACCGTCTTCATACCGTCGATGGTAGGAATCATGCTGAATTTTACAGATCTTTTTCTAACTTCCTGGACCGCCTGTGGGACCGTTGCTCCAAGAGACAACAACGTTTCAATCTCCCCTTTGCTCTGCTGAATTTCATGCTTGATATGGTTAATGAACAACCCTGAAACCACCATAGCACTGCCAATGGTCATGCCGCTAATCGGAATGATATATTGTGGCGTAGCCTCAATGATATGTAAGCTGAGCAGAATGCCCATCATGAGCAGTTCCATAGTAGCAATCGCCAGTCCAATTCTCCAGACTAATCCGCGCAAGCCTTTGCCTCTTTTGGCTGCATTCCATGCGGCTACACTGATCATAAAGAGTATTATCACAATTACATAAATGACCTGATCCGATTTAAAAATAAATTGCAGCACATACCCCACCGCAAGCAATTGAATGGCCGACCGCACTGTGCCTACAATGATATCTTTTTCCAGTCCGAGCTTTTGCCACACGGAGACCAACATTGTCCCTAATACAAACAGAAGCGTGAAACTTAGTGCTGTATAACTCATAACAACGACGCTCCTTCCGAAGGCCGAACGAACCTTTTAGCCAATTCTTCCGCAGATTCAGCAAAAAAAGACTCGCTCACATGCTGTTCCAACCTGCCTTTTCCCATAAACCATGTAGTTGTGCTTATTCTGCTCGCCTGCTTAAGATCATGAGTGACCCAAATCATCGAAGTGCCTTCTTCCTTATGCCAATCCTCTAGTAGCTTTTCAACCATTTGAGTGCTGTTGACATCGAGCGAAGCGGTGATTTCATCGAGCAATAATACCGTAGGTCGGAGCAGCAAGGATCGAATTAAAGAAATCCGCTGCTTTTCACCACCCGAACAATCTGCCGCTTTTTTGCTTAAATCCAAATGCTCCAGCCCCAATTGCCCAATTAGTCGCTGCGCTAGTTTAAGATCATAAGGTTTGTCATGCAGTCTGCTGACAGTTCTTAAATTATCCTCCACACTGCCAGACAGCATGACCGCTTGTTGTGCTACAAACCCTATTTTCATCCTCCATAATCTCGCATCCATACTTTTATATGAAGTCCCCTTTACCAACATATCTCCCTCATTCGGAGCATCCAAGAGAGCTAAGATTCTAAGGAGTGTACTTTTCCCTTGGCCAGAGGCACCAATCAATGCGATGCGGTCCGATTCAGCTATGTCTGCGGAGATCTCCGAGAAAAGATATTTCGAAGTTTGGTCGTTACTTTTCCAGTTAAGTTTTGCAAGTCTCTGAATCTCAAAAATACTACTCAATCCCCTACCTCCTAATACCATCCGCTAAAATAGCATACCGTCTAGTATTATAGCATTTCAGCTATAAAAAAGAGAAAGACATCCAGTTTCAGGACGTCTTTCCCTATTCGAACTATTGCTTTTTATTGATTAAACCGGGCCACAACAAACACCGCAGGTGAATTCCAATAGATCGTCACTTCATTCGTAGAATAGCTAAGCTCATGATCGACAAAGCACTGCGCAGCTGGTTTTCCTTGTAAATGCTCAACTACATATTCATCATGCAGCCCACGATCTGGCCCCCCTGACACCAATCCCGGCACCGGATCAGCCACATGGTCACCTACAGAAGGGCGATGATGCGGATTCATCACGGCATGATCCCCAAACCCGGTAACATAGCTGATATCCAGAACGTTACGCCCCATCAGATAATGTAGATGATCTAAGGCACAGTCCGCAAAACCGGAGTCTCCACTAAAATATTCAGCCGCAAGCAGCAGCATTGCATTGTTCATTACTAGCATATTGCTGCCCCAGATATAGTCCTCCTCTTTTAAGGAGATCCTATAGCCCTCCTCACGACTCTGTTCCGCTAATCGTTGTGCCTCAGCAACAAGCCCTTCTTTTAACGAGGCATATAAAGCACGGTCTGCCTGCTCCTCACCATTTAACAGATAAGCAATAGTGCCATAGCCCCCCATATCACCCCAGCCTAAACTGTATTTTGGAAAAGCCAGCTGCACTAGCTGCAGAACAGCTTGATGATATTCCTCTTTCCCTGTCGTACGATACAGCTCCGCCGCTGCCCAATACCGCTCGTCCTTATCGACTCCATCCCCGTATTCTCCAGTGCTAATCTCAGGCGGATTCGTAAAACCGGGTACATCTGGATGCTGTACAAGCCATTCCCATGCTGCCCCCGCAGCATCCAGACATTTCCGCGCATAAGCAGCATCAAAAGGCTTGTACACTCTTGCAGCCATAGCCATAACACCAGCAAAATCCCCAGTTGCAGTAGCAGATATTGGTGAGAAGTACAGATCTGCTGTATCGTCCTCAGGCATAACATCCAGACCAGGAAAGCTTAACGTAGTCAATTTATGGTATACACCACCTGTTGCGGAGTCTTGCATTTTAAACAACCAATCGAGCTCCACCCTGCATTCCAGCAGCACATCTGGCGTAGATCCATCACTTTCAGGCAATGGGATAGCGCTTACAAAAGCCGAGGGATATAATTCATAGGCAAGCAGCATATCCGCGATAGCTTTCGCTCCGGGACCGCTATATTTTCCATAATCACCTGCATCATGCCAGCCACCCGAACAGTCTAGTTGAAGATCCGGTTGCCCATATACAATCCCTTTTGCGGTATGGCACGCCTTGTGCTTCCAATCTCCAGCATATTCTTCAGTCAACTCAACACCACAGCGATAATAATAAAAAGCTTTCAGCAAGCCCTGTTGAAGCTCATGATAAGGCTGATCTGAGATTGAAAAGGATGCCGAAGCTAGACCCTCGCCCTGCTCAATCCGATATCTTCCCTCAGTATTGACCTCCGAGAAATCACCTGTGTGCAAAGTTACTCCACTGGCTTTATCAAATCTTCCTGCATCTGAACTACCTTTGAACACAATAGTCCCACTATCAACATCAACTACCTGAAAATCATGCTCAGTACCTGTAAATACTGCGATCTTTTGTCCATCCAGCGGATATCCGATTTGATTCACAGTAATGGTGCGAAGTGTACGCTCGCTCATCTTCATTCTCCTTTTATGTAAAAATGATGAAGCTGAAGTAACCATTCTCTTCTAGTTGAGAATACTCTATTCTAGTTATCTATGGCAATGATGTATACAAGAAAAAAACCTAGAGTCACCCGAAAGGAAACGGATAACTCTAGGCGGACAAAACAGCTTATTTGTCGTCAAGCAATTTAATAAAGTTAGCTGGAAGTGTGAACTGCTTATTATGAACCACTATACGGCGAAGCTCTTCCTCAAAGGAGCTAAGATCATCTTCATCATCGTCTTTAATTTCCTTTATATCCCGGTGCAGACGCTCCATTTGCAGATCAAGGGCATGAGCGGCATCCGCCGCATTTTTAAGTTCACGAGTCATACTCTCAGGTACTGATTTATTATATTTATAAAAGATTTTATGTTCGAGGCTTGCCCAGAAATCCATAGCAATGGTACGAATTTGAACTTCTACACAGACAAGCTCCTGGCGATCGGACATAAAAACAGGGACTTGAATCAGCAAGTGAAGACTCTGATATCCGTTAGGTTTAGGGTTCTTAATATAATCCTTTACCTCAAGGACCGTTAGATCATCCTGCTTCTGAAGCATCTCACTAACATGATAGATATCAGAGATAAAAGAACAGGTGATCCGCAGACCAGCGATGTCTTTAATACAATTTTTCACTGAATCCAGCGATAATTCACCATTTTTGCGCAGCATCTTGTTCATGATACTTTCTGGAGACTTAATACGCGATTTGGTATGTTCAATGGGGCTGTAATCATGCAGAGACTGAAACTCCTGTTTTAGGATCTCAATCTTCGTTTCCATCTCATCCAATGCAAATTTATAAATTAACATGAAACGAGTGATATCGTGCTTAAGCTTCTTAAATTGTTCGATTTGATTCTCGGGGGTCATTATCTCATTTCTCCTCTTGTAGCGTTTCTCTATATTTATCATAGCCAATCCACTAGTGAATTTCAAATTCAGCGGTAATGTAGCCATAATCCAAACCTCACACTCCGTTTGATTACGTACCTTTTGCGCCGCGAATCCACTTGCGAAGTCGCTATAGGACCCAGTTGACCTTATACACAGTATAATCCCATAATCGGGATGCTATCGGACTCCATAATCGCTATTGGCAAAAAAACACAAAATATGAACCTCTTCATAAGAAATAACGTCACTGGAGTCCGAAACCCTGCTCAAACGGAGATAAACCTAAGAACCAAACCCATGATGCCCAAGCAACTAAAGTAACCCAAATAACCAAACTAGCTAAAGCCCCTCAATATGTTACGGACCGTATTGCAGCTATTTGCGCTTTTTGGTCATTTTCACAGAAGTATCGGACCGTATAGCTCTTATCACCATGTAACAGTGCAGAATCGGTGTGGTTATGAGTAAATAGCTGCAATATAGTCCGATAGCTCGCCTAAAACGTTCGAAATGGAGAAATAAGGTCAGCTGAGTCCGAGCGGTAAAGGTCATGCAGAAACTAATGCCTGATTTCGGTTGGTTTACGTCCAGGAACACAGTGTACCCGACCGAGTACCCGATCATTAAACTGAAAGTTTCATTATTCAGTTGAGCTGTTTCCACTTTTGCTCAAGCGTTTGCGGAACATACTCCTTCAAAAGAGTCAAGAGTTCCAACGGCTCGTTGGATACGTTTAGCAGACTTAGATGCGAAGAATTAGAGAAGCCTTCTTGGATACTGTTATGTATCAGATTCATCAGAGGATCAAAATAATTCCTGATATTTAGAACCCCTACCGGCTTCTTGTGTATGCCAATTTGTGACCAGCACAAAACCTCAAAGAGCTCCTCATACGTTCCAAACCCTCCAGGTAAAGCAATAAAGCCATCTGCCAGCTCTCCCATTTTTGCTTTACGGCCATGCATATCCTCTACCTCTATCAACTGCGTTAACTCTCTATGTACCATTTCCCCATTAAATAATCCTCTAGGCATTACCCCGATTACCTCGCCTCCACCATTCAAAACAGCATTAGCGACCTCACCCATTAATCCGATTTTTGAACCACCGTAAATTAAACGATAATTATGCATAGCCATGTAGTTACCAAGTTCAACAGCTTTAGCTTTATAATCCTCATGCACCCCTAAATTCGATCCTGCGAAAACACATATTGATTTCAAAATCTCATCTCCAAACTATATATTGATAATGTCCGCTATCTAATATACTATATGTTGGAGTATAAATCATGTGAAAGATTAAGGAGTGCTACATAATATGGAAATTAACGATGTGCAGAAATGGATTAATCATTTTTATGGAGAACGAGGCTGGACTACTTATGGTCCTTTTATAAGAGTCGGATTCTTAATGGAAGAGACAGGTGAAGTCGCACGAGCTGTACGCTCCTATGAAATCGGCAGAGATCGACCGGATGAATCGACTCGTACTCCAGAGCAACTGAAAAACGACTTGATTGAGGAAATCGGGGATGTTCTCGGAAATATCGCATTGTTAGCTGACTTATATGGCATCACTTTAGAAGAGGCTTTTACTGCACATAAAGAAAAATTAGTAAAGCGATTTAATTCCTAGGGACGAAGTAATCCTAAAATAATAGGACTACAATCGGCAAGACCGAATTGTAGCCCTTGTTTATTTTACTCTTTAAGCCCTGTTAAGCTTTACCGCCTAAAGTATGATTCGAAATGGCTTTGATTATTGTTTCCCAATCATCCGGGTGGACTTCGTGGCCCGTTCCTTCCAGGGTTAGAAGCGACGCATTAGGAATTTCCGCCGCAAGCGCCAAGCCATGCTCTATAGGAAGCACCGTGTCTTCTGTGCCGTGGATAACCAAGGTAGGAACCATGATATTTTTTGCCTTGCCCTCGTAGCCGTCATCCCCTGTAAGAAGAGAATGATTAAACATGCTAAGCAAGTTGTTGGCACGTTTTATTTCCAGCCTTACTTGTTTATACGCTCTTTTCTCATCGAATTTATGTTTTGAACCACAGAGTATGCCGGAACCTGAAACCAAATAATTGGCTACCTCTTCCTCATTAGACCAATCCAGTGTTGCTCCATCTGCATGGAATGCGAGGATCCGCTCATCCATAGGAGGCAAGTTCCGATCATTATCGTCAGATTCGAAAAAACTTGATGCGATCAAGGTTAAGGTTAGAACTTTTTGCGGATGACGTGCAGCAAGGACTTGCGCAATCATTCCGCCTAAGGACATTCCAACGATATTTGCCTGTTCTATATTATAGGCGTCTAGTAACCCAGCAGCATCATTTGCCATGTCCATCACGGTATAATTGGAACTCCCAGGCTCATAAACAACGGAACGTCCAACATCCCGGTTATCATAACGAATAACGTAACGTCCGGTATCTGCTAATCGCTGACAGAACTCTTCATCCCAATAAACCATAGAACAGGTGGCACCCATAATCAGCAATATCGCAGGATTGCTAGGATTTCCAAAACTATCCGAACATATATCAATTCCGTTTACTTTTACTATTTTTTCGCTCATTGTTCATTCCTCATTTCATTCGAATTTTATCAATGAATGCACAGTTAAATAAGACTCAATACATTTTCAAAAAAATGGATGATGTCATCATTGAATTGCACCTCAAATTAACGTAAACGAATGAATTTGATAATCACGATAAGCACTCTCCTATTCCATATTGAAGGGTTTTTAACCCAATTTCGATTATAACACAAAAAAGCTATCCCCTGATTTTACGGATCAGGGAGATAGCCTCCTATTTATCGCCACAAAAATATTCGTTAAATAAATACTTCTTCAACAGTCAAATTACGCTCTTTAGATAAGTCTCTGAACGTAGTCTCATTTATTTTTACCAGAGGTTTGAAAATATCCAACGGATTATTCATAATAATCGTACCTTGCTCACCATTGCTAAGCTGAACGCTCTTACCCACAAAATTCGGCAATAAATGTCCGATCAGAGCTTGTACCGCATTTCCATTCAGCTTGCCAAATCCAAGCTCATGTACCTTGCGCAGAACGTTAATCAGGCCTTGTTTTGGTTGATTCGCTCTTCCTAAGGTCATGCCTACATAAGTATTTGCAACAGCAACAATCTGCGTATACGGATGCAAGTCCTGTTTACGGAGATTGTTAGGATAACCTGTACCATCCTCGAATTCATGATGCTGAAGCGCCACTAGTGCGGTCTTTTCGTCATTCATCGATTTAAGGATAATGTCGTATCCATACGTAGTATGACGTTTTAGTTCTTCTGATTCTTCGGGAGTTAAGTTATCCGTCTTATTTAAGATATGTGGAGCAATCTGGCTTTTTCCGATATCGTGCAAATAACCGGCTCTACTAATCTCAAATCTTTCGGCTTTTGTATGACCTAACCAAGTCGCTATGTAAAACGATAACAGTCCGACCTGCAATGAATGATTGTATGTACTGATATCATCACGTTCCAGCAGCAATAATAAAGAAACGACATCCTTTTGTTCATCCAATTTCTCCAGCAATGGCTGCAGCGTATTATCAACATCCGACTGCGTAAAGCTACCCTTGCTGAGTGCTTCCAGAAATATAGATTCATAGTTTTGGATGGCTTGATCAAAATTACCATCTATCCCTTGTGCCACATTCATTTCTTCATTATCCAGCATCATCATGCGTGGTTCAATATCGACATAATCAATCTGATGCCTCATCAGGATGGTGATTTCTTCTCCGTAGACCACTGTCCCCTTCGGAAGCACGTGTAGGCCAACACTATTGAATGTATCTGTGATTAGACAATCGCCATGTTTGAGATCTGTGACATGAGCTTTCAAAATTCAGCACCCCTTACTATATGTAGGTATATTTTACCTTAAGGATAGCTAAATTCTTCCAAAGTAACAATATGGTTAAAGACTCATTAAAGCACTCGGTTAGTTCAAAAGACCCCCGCGACTTCAGCACCCCTAAATCTTTTTTTAGAGATTAAGCCTTACATTTATCCGTCTTACACACTACCTAGAAGGGATTGCTAAATTCAGCGATTACTTTCCCAATCAGCTTATCCTTCGACACAAATGGAGTATCCCACAGATGAGCATCATAGCTTATATTCCGGTTATCTCCGAGAAAAAAATAATGATCGGCGGGTACCGTAACCGGTCCAAAAGTGTAATCCATCTGTTCATTGAGGTAAGGTTCGTTAACCTTCGCTCCGTTTCGGTAAAGTGCGCCATCTTTAATTTCCAAGGTATCTCCAGGCAGCCCCATTAGCCTTTTTACATATCTTTTATTCTCATCACCAGCTACAGGTGGCGTAAATACAACAATATCTCCATGCTCCAGTGTGGTCATCCATAACATTTTCTCAACAATTAAGCGATCATTGATTTGAATCGTTGGGATCATAGAGCCCGTTGGAACTCTCATGGCTTCAGCAACATAGGTTCTAACAAACAAAGAAATAACCACTGCGATCACAATACTCGGCAACCATTGCTTCATAAATTTCAACATTATTGCTCACCTCACATTCATATTATAGAGTCAAACTTTTTTAGCTGGTTCATATTCAGTTCATATTGTCGTCATGTATAGTTCATCTTCATCGGGTAAGCTTTCTTTAGCAACTCATGAAGGTAGCTAGAATAAAGCGATTAGAACAGGAGAAGATGCGATTGAAACCAGAAGAAGAGGTTATAAAAAAAAGGATGAATAAACCGCTGAAAATTATACTTATTTCCTTAGGGGCTTTAGCTACTGCAATAGTACTTTTTCTAGTGACTGTTTTTGTCGCTAATATTTTCCTCAATAAATCGGACCAAGCTAAAATAAAACCCTATGGTCAGTCTGTAAGCGTCGATGGTAAAAATATGAATGTTTTGATTCAAGGAAAGGGTGAAGAGACAATCGTGCTCTTACCTGGTTATGGAACGGTGGCACCGGGACTTGATTTTAAGCTGTTAATAGATGAACTATCTCCATTTTACAAAGTTGTCGTGGTTGAGCCTTTCGGTTATGGATTAAGTGATAGAACTGAAAAAGAACGAACTACGGAAAATATTGTAAGTGAAATTCATGAAGCTGTAAAGCAGCTTAATATTGACCGTTATATTCTAATGGCACACTCTATTTCCGGTATGTACAGTTTGAATTATGTGAACAAATATCCAAACGAAGTGAGTGCATTTGTCGGGATTGATAACAGTATTGCAACGGAAGACAGAATAGGTGTTAAAGTACCAACAGGAAAATTAAAACTACTTAGAAAATCAGGCTTGGGCAGATTGTTATTTAAATCAAGTGGAAATCCCTATGCTGAATTGCCGTTTGATGATGAAACTAAAGAACAATTGAGATTGCTTACGCTTAGAAACACTTATAATTACACTAACTTAAATGAAGTGGAAAATATGTCTTCTAATTATAAAGGGGCTCTAAATTCAACTTTTCCAAAGGATCTCCCCCTTTTGCTCTTTGTTCAAGGGGATGATACTCTCTTAAAAGATTGGATATCATTGCATGAAGAGCAAGTCAAAAATTCCGTACAAGGAAAATTGGTAAAACTTGATGCAGGACATTATCTGCACCATACCAAATCAAAAGAAATCGCTGAAAATTTCAAGACGTTTATGGAAGAAATAAAATAAAAAGCGTTTCTTCTATTCTCCATGCTGCGGTCATCATGTGCAAGTTTCCTTGCATTTCATGACGCAGCATTTTTTTCTTAGTATTTAAATCTCGAACCGCTCAATAATTCGATTCATTTCCCCATCAACATCAATTGAAGTATTCTTAGGAATATGAATGACGAACAAACCGCCAAAGATCAACTCACATTTGCCTTCATTCTCTATAATTCTATGTTTAAAAGCTGCAATGGCCGTTGAATCAACAGCTTCTTTACTAAGCAGCCAAGCGTATCTTTTGAAAGGAGATTTCTGAACAGTCTCTTGGTAATAATAGACTCCATTTTCTTCCTTCACCTGTATAATATCTCCCATTGTAACAGCCGGATTAAAAATCGGTGTCTCTTCAATTCGAAATTTATCTTTGCCAAATGGAGTAACATCGAGGATTTCTATTTCACGGCCATCTGCGTTGAAGCAGATATGGATTCCGGACGATTCTAGCATCGGCACACCTCTATCCTTGTTCAATATCTAATCTTGTTCATTCTAAATAACACAAAACAAAGTAAATACATTAGGCTCGTAATCCCGAACAACCTAAAGATTCCGGGTGTTAATAACATATATAAACTGTAGGGAAAACTCCAGATAAATGCAAGCAGCATTAGCCGACTTCTGTTTAAAAAGACACCTATTGCTAATAACCCCGCCGGTAATAACAACATGATTATACTAATCACAAGAGTGGAGCGATTCGTAATCTCAGCATAAGGATTGATGAATATAAAAATTAACCATAAAAAAACGGTCATCAAACTGGACACATAACCTATTAGTTTAATGATTGTTAAATTTATGGATGACTCCATCCTATCACCTCAATTCTTTCGCAATAATTCTCTCCAGCCACTTCCATGGAAGCAGCGTTTTGCCTAAAATTAAGATTCGCGTACCTTTGCCGATAGGATAACGTAGCCGTGGTGCTTTCATTTCGGTAATACGACCGATAAGATTAGCCACTTGACTAGGGTCAGGCGCTGTCTCAGCAGTATGTTTGGAATATCGTAGCACAGCGTCAAGACGCGCTTTATACGGAGAATCCTCCTTACGTCGAATTTGCTCCATGCCTTTTCCCCATATCGGTGTACGGAAGGAGCCCGGTTCAATTAATACCACCCTTATTCCATAAGGGGACATTTCATGACGCAGGCTTTCGCTGAAGCCTTCAACAGCAAATTTAGAAGCTGCATAAGGCGCATAACCTGGAAATCCGGATAATCCACTTACACTTCCCACATTAATAATCGTGCCGCTCTGCTGTTCTCGCATAATGGGCAGCACAGCTGTTGTCACAGCCACTAATCCAAAAAAGTTCGTCTCCATTTGCCGCCGCCATTCCGGCATAGATATTTCTTCTATAAAACCGCCAATGGCAAAACCTGCATTATTGACTAGAACATCAATTCTTCCAAATGTTTCGTGTACTGAAGATATTGCTGTCTCTATAGAATCGCTGTCAGTTACATCCATGGTCATTAAATGAAGCTGCTTTAAAATTCCTGCCTGCTCTGCCTGCTGCACCAGCTCGCCTTTACGGCTTAAATCACGCATGGTTGCTATCACCTTAAACCCCTGTCCAGCTAATTTGAGCGCTGTCAGCAGTCCAAATCCACTGGAGGTTCCGGTAATCAGAGCCACTCGATCGTGCCCATACTCTAGATGTGAACTCATATTTACTCCCCTTTGTATTTCACAATTATAAAAACAAGCAAACAAATGTTCTATTGTTCATTGACTATCCATTAATTTCAAGTTATAGTAAGAGCATCTTTTATATTTCTGTGCGGGAGAAGCACCTCGCAAGACAGGCGTCAATGCCTATCTTGGAGGTGCTTTTTTGCGTATATTAACTAATTCATTAAGGAGCTGAGAGGAATGTTTAAGCCAAAAAACACCGTCAGATGTAGAACGAACATTTTCAGAATTAGGGATTTAAAATGGGTGGCTCAATTAGTGCTGGTAGCAGCTTTCTTAACCTGTAACCTCACACTTGTGTCTGCTGCTACTGGCTGGGATTCCGCGCTGGATGACATTAACAGTCTTCATGATAATTATACCGCGCTTCAAGCCACCCTCAAGACAGATAACTCAAAAATTCAGAAGTTACGCAAACAGAATAATGACGCTCTGAAATCTATTCGTACCGTCATACAGTCAACAGATCAAGCACTGTTAAGCCGCTTATCTTCAGAAGCCAGCTCAGTTCAGAAGAAACATGCTCCCCTTCTGGAACAATACAGCACACTCAGTAAACAGTCTACCGCAGCCAAGAAAGCTAAAAACTTGAAAACAGTCACATTGCTGGACCTGAAGCGTAATAAACTAAAGGCTGCTGTAACCCTCGCCCGAGCCGAAATTAAGACAAAGACAACCGCTTTGGCAGCCGCTCGCAAGCAAACCGCTGCTAAGCTTAAACCCGTCAAAGATGCGTTGGCACCCATCACTGCTTTAAAGAAACAAATAACTGCCGAGAGTAAGAATCTCGCTGCCACGCAGAAAGTACGCGCGGAAGCTGACAAACAATATAAAGCAGCTGTTAAGCAAGGAGATGCAGTTAGAGCCGCCACAGAATTGAAATCATCCTATGAGCAAATGAAACGAATTCATTCCATGCAGCAGAATATTTACAGCTGGGAACAGAAGACTTCGCTAGCACTACGAGCAGCAGAATCTAAACTTCCCTAATGATTATGATTCGCCCCCACCGGCTCAAATCAGCTTCACTAACATACTAATTAATTGGGCTGCAGGCACAATTAGGAGCTGAGCAAATATAGTGCCTACAAATCGTGAACCCATCAATACCACATATATTTTTCCTAGCTGATCACGGTATTCTACATTTTCAGTAGCCTTATGGGTAATAAGACCAAGCTGTGGGTCGATAAATATGGTCAGCAGAATAGTCGCCATACCGTTAATCAGTCCGGAAGCTTGAGAAGCAGTCGTGCTATATTGAGGCATTAAATGAGCAGCGTACAAAGATGATATGACACCTACGGTGTAAAAGGCTGTCACAAAAACATTCATCACAATAAAACGTTTAGGAATCCCCAGGTATCTGAAGTTATATAGATTCACTTTTGGTTTTCTTATGTATTTTCTGGTGTTCTTTAGTTGCCCGATCGTCACACTGGTAAGCAGTTTTGGGATAGAACCTTCGATTTCAAGCTTAGAGATGATTCTCCCAAACAAGCCTACAAAGGTAGGGAACACAGCAATGGCAATTAAAGTCCCTAATGAAGAAGCCAATAATATAATTCTCAAGTAATTAAGAAGTGGAAAATCGGAATGTATTTTGGCATAATCTACGAATTTAGCCGTCAGTGGAGCTTGGATCATATTTGCAGTTCTTGAGACGAGAACAATAATGCCTGTGAGAGATAACGCAATGGCTATCTTGTTCAGCTTCACTCCGGCGTATCGTACCGAATACGATAAGGTTTCTGCCGTGTGAATAATCATCGTAAGCAAGCATACCACAATCAAACTATTTACCATTTAAAGGTTCCTCTCCAATAAACACTATTTATTATTTCGGTGCACCTTTTGGTGAAAGTATTGATCCAATCCATAACAAAGGGCAATGCCCACTAAATATCTAACAAGGTCGATCCACAGGAATCCTTTTCCGAGAATTAGACCACCCAATACTGTAGAACGGATGCTGTTGATCCACTCCGCTTGATACAGCTGGCTAAATTCTATGCCGAAGCTAAACACCAAACTCCATACAAAGGCGAGCCTTAGCTTTTGATTTACCAGTAGAACCCGAAACATAAAATAAACCATACTGCCCCAAAGCGCATCTCCGAAATGTCTAGATACAAACAAAGGCAGCTGATCCGTGCATACTCTAGAGCTTAACCCCAATACAATAACAACGAGGCAGATACAAGTATAAAAAAGTCTTTCTTTCAAATCATTGATCCTCATTTCCAACCTCTATCCAGCTTCTGACTTAAAATTAATGCTTGCGATAATACTAATCATTGCGATATAAAACGGATAAATAATCATGGCCCCTATTATGATCAGTCCTGTTACCGGTGCAGGTTTATCTGCAGGTTCTGTGATTGGGAACCAGGTTGCGAATAAACTAATGAATAGAATCAAATAGGGAAACCATAGGATCGTAGTGAAATACATGGATTTTTTTCCGCTCAAATATTTTTTTGTAAGCCAAATAAATACTATAGAAGATAATAAAAATAAAACAAGCTTGAAGATAAACAGCAAGGTATCTACTTTTCCCAGCTCCAAGCCGGAAATTCTGCTGATTCGATAAATATTCAATGGCAGCTCTATTACAACAAACAACATAAAGGCATAAAGTACGCTTAGTGCATTCAGCTTTATAAAATATTTCATCTGTTCAGCACTTCGGAGTCCCACAGCCGCTCCACATGGGTAAGCTCCAATTCTTCAAATTCCAGCTTATAAATATCCGGCTTGGACGTTTGTTCAAAGAACTCATATCCATACTTCTTATCGAAGTAGTTCAGGATAATGGTCATGATATTCCCGTGCGTACCTAATGCGATTTTTCCGCCTTTATGCTGTTGAATTAATTGCTTGATAACAGGAATTGCACGCTCTTGTGCTTCCTGGGTACTCTCTCCATCCGGCATTTTATATTGCTTGTCGTTGAACGATGTCCGAATGCCCTGCAGAAAATCATCTTCACTGATTTCAATCTCGACACTTCCGATTGCTCGTTCTCTGAGTTCTTCATACAGTTCAATCTCTTGGTTCGAAGCTTCTGCCAAATATTTAATTGTCTCTACGGCTCGTCTATATGGGCTGGATACAAAATATGTAATTTCCTCCTCCGTCAAAAGCTCTTTGATTCTATAAGCGTCTGCGTGTCCTTTTTCGGATAATCCCCGTTCCCGCTCATTCCCTAATACAAAAGGTGACACTGCATGTCTAACCATATAAATGTATGTCTTCATGAGGCACTCCTCTCAGTCACTCAAATATCGTTGCAGTCTTCTCTCGGTCTTTTATAAAAATCTCTCTAGGATAAAGAATTGCAATCTCTGGCAGCTCGTTCTCTTTGAAAAATTTAAATTCTTCGATCTCCCCATCTATAGCTCTAAGCGTTCCTCTGATGATAGAGCACTCAAATACAATAACCGTATATTCTACCTGATCGCCATTACTATATTCGTATCTATATTTCGCTCCACCAAAAACACCTAAAATCGACGTAGGATGAACCATCAACCCTGTCTCTTCATATACCTCTCTGCGTAAGGTTCTTCCAGGACGCTCCCCTGGCTCAATCGCTCCCGCAGGCAATCCCCACAAAGATTCTCCTGGCTTGCGGATGAACAGAATCTCATCCTCTTTATTTCTTACTACTGCAGCTACGGAAGGCATCATTAATAATTCTGAGCCCACTTTCCCACGAATCCCTTGATAGTACTCAGACATCGGCATATTGATCATCCATCCTCTCCGTAAATGGGTTTATAATCTTTCTTTTAAAAAGCTGATCACGTTTATTTTCTCACCGTCTGGCTGAACATTACATTGAGATAACTCGACATTAAACCGCTCACCTGTCTCTATTAGTTCAATCGCTTGGCACACATATTCGATCTTCCCAGGACTACTACTCCATGCATCTCTTGTATCATCCTTTACCCAATGAAGCTCTTTACCATTAGAATAGAAATCATGAATTAACCGTCCACTATCCGTGGTTGGCTCAATCAACATCAGGTTATCCCCTTTACCTTCACTAAACCTTTGAACGGTTTCTTTCATCCTGTTTAAATCTTTTTGATCAAAATGTATTAAAATATCATCATGTTTAGACTCATCTGAGCCTGTCTCACCTAGATCGGCCGCCAATACGCCTACAAGCACAGCAATCATAAATAACTGCACAATGATTATCCATGTTCTAAATTTCATAGTTCCCCCTAAATTCTTTCCTTGGACTTCCCAAAAACCCACTATATGTATATTAGACATCACTATGAAGGAATCCTTTAGATTCCACAATATGCATAGCCGTGGACAAAAAAAGCTTCCGAACTCAAAAATTCCTGAGCTCCGGAAGCAGTTACAATGAGGTGAGTCTTAGTGTTTACCTTTTGTGCCAGCAAGCTGTACGATCATAATGACAAGAACGAGCAAAGCAATGAGCTGATCAATACTCATCTGCGTCCGCCTCCTATCCCAAATGAAGGATGGCTCATCGGACGGCATTTCCTCTCCCAAGGACACTGCTTCGTTCCCCTTATACACACTATGTATCCTGCAGCCTATTTATTACTTAAAGAATGCCCTGCCCGTCCATACGTGCGAGTTCCTGCTCGACTTCATCCAGCTGATCTTCGCCAAATACTTTAAACCCATTTTTCCTCAACAGCTCCGTAGTGGTGCCCTCTCCCGGTGCTTTCGTATCTTTAAAGGTTCCATCATAAATATACAGGCTTCCGCATGAAGGACTGTCTTGTTTTAAAATAGCTAATGCAACCTGATGTTCCCTAGCCAGCTTTAGTGTGGCTTGAGCCCCCTTCATAAATGGCTCCGTAACATCCACGCCTGCCCCCGTCACTACCCGATCCCCTTGCCGCTGTGCGTCAGGACGAGGGGTTGGCAAACCTCCCACTACCTCTGGACAAATATGGACAAAACGCCCTTCCTCATACCACTTTAGGAATCGGGCATCGAGACACGGAACATCGCCATTATCATAACGTACTTTATGCCCTAACAGACATGCGCTCACTAGAATCTTCCCTGTCATCGTTATCGCCACCAGTCCGTCTAGTATTTAATATATTGCTATATTATTTATGACTAGAAACGGATATGCAATATCGAAATGCCTGTCCACGAAATGTTTGTGCTTGATACACAAAAGAAGACTCGTAGTACACATATAGAAAACCATTATTTCTGATATTGAGGGGTTTTCTCCATCCGATACCGGCTCCAGCAGGTCCATAATAAATCCGCCATAAAGTAGAACCCCACGATCGGAAGCACGAATTTCCAAATAGGCTGAACACCCGAATATAAAAGCTCCATAAGCGGCTGAATTACATAGACACTAGCTACTGAAAGCCCCCACCAATATAGAGAAAAACGCAGGCAAACATGCCCTTGCAGTTGATAAGACATTCCTGAGTAATCCCACCATTGCTTATGGAATACCGTTTTTAACAGCCAACCGCTTATAAATTCCACAGCAGAAGGAATGATTAGCGCAAGAAATAGGAAAAGCGGAAGTGGCAGCGTCAAATCTCGAGCAATCAATAGCAATAGTGGAGCAAAGCCGTACATCGGCTTAAATGGACCTTTTAGAAATCCTTCTTTGCGAAAGCTTCCATTACTGTATAGATTATAGGTCCCTTCCAATACCCAACCTAAAAAGGAATAGACCATAAAATAAAAAAAGTATTGGCCCACCACAGTAACTGCTATATCTCCACTTAACGAAAATATAGGAATAATCATGACCTAATCTCGCCTCCCGTTGTCATTATTTTCTTAGTTGTCCATCCGGCCCTATTATGTCTTGATCGTTCTGGAAATATGCGCACAAAAAAAGACATAACCCAAAAGGTTATGCCTCTATTCCAGAATTCCAGGAGTAAAAGTCTCCCACTTGTTACCTTCTAATTATTTATGCTCTTCTTCATGAGGTGTCGTCAGCAACTGATCGTCGTTTGGTTTCTTCAGTGCATCCATCTTAAGCTCACTGCGTACGCCAAAGTTTGAACCGTACTTTTTCTCAAAGTTTCCTGCTAGAGCCTCACCACGTTTTTGCCGGTAACGGCTGTTCTCATTCCGACTACGCATTCCATTTCCTCCCTGTTGGCAAAGATCTGTGAAATTTGCGAAAAGCTAAGACGAACTTGGAGAAAACACTCTGATGAGGTTGTACTTTTATTTATTATACAATACTTAAGTATATCATCAACAAAAACAGACTGTCCCCTAAAGGACAGCCTGTCTTCCGAATCATTTACTCCAAATTATCGGGAAGCGGATCTGGGTGTGAGGATTCAGCGGGTTTGGCTACCCACTCATCTGCCTCTGGCTCGATGTCTACACCGTTCTCCATCTTCTTAATTTCAGCTAATGAATCGCCTTCTTTATTTTCCTTGTTGCGGATTTCCGCTTCATCTTGTGTGTGATCGGACATGTGAAATCCTCCTCAGGTGCTTTGCTTTTTTTGTTCCTTAGTTATAGTTACCCGATGGAGTGTTTTGCAAACATAGTCCAATTAAAAGAATAATTTAAGGGTACATCATCCACGCTACAAGTGGGCCGATACAAGAGCCAACTATGGCGCAAACAGTCATCGCAACCGAGCTCATCGAAACGGATTGTTCACCATATTCCAAGGCCTTTGCTGTTCCTAGAGCATGAGAAGCGGTTCCTAGACCAATTCCGATTCCAACCTCACTACGAATTCTAAACAGTTTGATGATAAAAGGTCCGCCAATCGCACCTGTAAATCCAGCAATCATAACAAATACAGAGGTTAAAGAAGAGTCCCCACCTAAGCTGTTCGAGATCTGTATCGCTACAGGTGTAGTGATCGATTTAGGTAATAAAGATAAAACATATAATTTAGAGAAGCCTAGACCTGCCGCCAAAAGCAGTCCACTAAACATCCCTATAAGCAGACCTACAATGGCTCCGCCCAGAATTGCCGGGAGATTCTCAATCAACACATTACGTTGTTTATATAATGGGTAGGCTAACGATACTACAGCAGGACCAAGCAGCTGATTAATCCATTGGCCGCCTATCATATATGTATCATACGGAATATGAAAATATAGTAGTAAAGTTACAACAATCACTGTTGCTGTAAGCGCGGGAATAAGTACAGGAATACGAAATCGTCTATATACTACTGACATCATCAAATAAATAGCTACGTTAAGCAGTACAATACCTGTTGCGATAAAAAACATTATATTTCCTTCCCCTTTTCGCTTAGTCTCTTGCCGCTCCATCCCGCTTTCAGCTTGTTGTTTACGCTAGTAAGCCATTGGCTAGAATGTGCAGCTGCGGCAATCGTGAGAACACTGCTAACGATAAGGATTAGGATTAATAGTAAACCTCTACCACTAAAGATATCCATATGATTCACGATCCCAGCTGTCGCTGGAATAAAAAATAACGGAAGGTAAGCTAATATCGTTGTAGCACCCTCTTCAATCCACTTCAAAGGCACGACCCTGAATAGCAATAGAACAAAAAGTAACAGTAATCCTACGATACTCCCGGAAACGGGGAGATGCAGTTGCTTTTGCAGATAGTCCCCAGCCAAGTAGAACAAATATAGCAGGAACACTTGGATAATAATGCGAATGATTTTCATGATGCAGGATCCCTTCATTATTAAGTTAAAGCGATAGCGCTAATATGGAGTCACCTTCATAAGGGTATCAGAGTTTTCATGAAACTTTCAATTACTTTTTGAATCTTATAAGAAATATCGCAAAAAAACCTGCAAAATCCCCAGAATACAGAGACTTTACAGGCTCAAAGATTAAGATTCAATTTCGTTAAACCCACTGAATCACTTGCTCTGCACCTTGACGCGTCTTACCACGTGGTTCGTTCAGGCGATATCCGAAAGCTGCCATACAGGAGATTCCAAAATGCTCAGCGTCCAAAATCCCTTCTTCTTCCAGAATCTGCTCAACCTTAGCTTTATCAAAACCTTCCATTGGGCAGGAGTCGATCCCGATTAACGCAGCTGAAGTCAGCATATTCCCAAGCGCCAGATAAGTCTGCCGGCAGCTCCATTCGAACATTGCCCGCTCATTCTCCATCAGTCCGAAATCAACCTTCAAGAACTTATCAAAAACTTTACGTTTTCCTTCCATTCCTTGCGGAGGCAACTCCTGCACATTCTCCATGATCCCTTTAATATAATCGGAGTCAGCAGCCATATCTTTAGGAAGACGTGAGAGAATAAGCACAAAATGGCTTGCGGTTGCCAATTGCTTTTGTGCGCCCCAGGCATAAGGACGTAATTTTTCACGTACTTCCGGACTTTGTACTACCACAAAACGCCAAGGCTCGAATCCGAATGAACTTGGTGACAATCGTCCAGTTTCCAGAATAAATTGAAAGTCCGATTCACTAATTTTTTTATGGCTATCGAATTCTTTAGTTGCATGTCTGAACTGATATGCAGACAGGATTTCATTCTTGTTTAACGATAAAGTATCCATGAGTAACACTCCCTTTACTTGGTTAGCATCGACGAGCATTTGACTGTTTGCCGATCACATGCTTAATATTAGTGTATATATCACTTCTTTAAAAGTACGCACAATAATGTTATGTAGTATACAAAATGATACCATGGGAGTTGAACAGCTATGCGTGACCGAAAAGGCGGCTTCGGAAATTTCCCGGAAAGCAACAAAGAAGCTTGCCCTGTGGAATTTACACTGGACGTTATAGGAGGCAAATGGAAAGGAATTCTCATCTATCACTTGATTGATGGCACGAAACGTTTTAACGAATTCCGCCGGATCTGCCCGGGTATTACCCAACGTATGCTGACCCTGCAACTAAGAGAGTTGGAAGAGGATGGGGTTGTACACCGTGAGGTCTACCATCAGGTTCCCCCAAAAGTCGAATACTCTTTAACTGAATTCGGCAAGACACTGATTCCTATTATTAAACTCATGAAAGATTGGGGCGAGGTGTACAAAACAAAACAGCTTTCCGCAGAAAGCTGTCCTGAAGGTACAGATATTACGGTGTAGCTCAATGCTGCACCTTTTATTTTTCCCCATTAAAAAACGCTGCAGCTTTTTCCTTATGTTCGTTGGTTACCTGACCGGATATCGCTTTAATGCCTGCTGCGATAATCGCTGCATCATCTGTAAATCCAAGGCCTAGAATCGCATCGGGTATAGCATCTATAGGAGAAATAAAATAAGCCAATGCACCGAAAGCAATTCCTTTCGCCCATAAAGGTGTTTTAGCGTCGACGGCACAATAATACATCGCGATAGCATCTTTAGTAAATGGAATTTTGCCTGCAAACTTTTTAGTTTTCGTCCAAAAATTTTTCGTTACCATTTCCTCATTTTCTTTGCTATATGGAAATTCCTCTGCAGTGAGCTCCATGCTATTCTTGACCTTATCTTTCTTCATTGCCGGTTCCCTCCGAAAGGTTCATATGACGTACATACCTATACCTAAAGTATTCCCTCAATTGAGGTTTATATCTTTAAGATAAACTAAAGTCCGTATCCTGAACCTACTTACGGTTAATTGATCGCTTTGATTTTCGTTAAATCGCTGCTGCATAACACTTCAAGATTCTTAAAGATTCGCTCAGCATCCCAATCCCACCACTTCAGCGCTTCAAGATATTCGATCATTTCATCATCAAAACGTTGTCTAATCACTTTGCAGGGATTTCCTCCAGCTACACTATACGCCGGGATATCCTTTACAACTGTAGAATTGGCTGCGATAACTGCTCCGTTTCCAATATGCACACCTGGCATAACCGTAACATTTTGTCCAATCCAAACGTCGTTTCCGATGACTGTATCACCTTTTAGCGGCAGATCTTTTAAATCCGGGACCGCCTGTTCCCAGCCATGGGCCATGATGTTAAACGGATAGGTCGAAACCGAATTCATCCGGTGGTTGGCGCCATTCATGACAAATTCAATGCCTTTGGCAATCGCGCAGAATTTTCCAATAATAAGCTTATCGCCAATAAAATCATAATGATGAGTCACACGTTCCTCAAACTTCTCTGCACCGTTTATATCATCATAATAGGTATAATCGCCAACAATGATATTGTCTCTTGTAATCGCATTTTTTATATAGCAGATACTTTTAATTTGTTCATTGGGATAGAGCGTATTCGGGTTCGGTCCATATTGTTTCATAGTTTGCGCCTCGCTCTCTTTTGGATAAAACATAGCAGAGATCAGAGCTGAATTCAAATCATGTACGATTCATAAACATAAAAAGGCGGCTACCTGCCGGTAACCGCCTATCTTTTATCTACTTATATTGTTAAAGCTCGTTCTGCTTCTACTTCTACCTCTATCTTTTCGATAAAACCTCAGCCTCATACTGTTTCACTTCATTTAGCCAGCTTTCCCGGACCGGTACGCCATTCTTCGCACAATAATAATCCCAAATGGCTCCAAACGGATACGATTTAAATTCCTCGACCAAGGCAAGTCTTGAAGTGTAATCTCCATCCAGCTCAATTTGCTTCAATTGCTCGATTGGCTCCAGCATAGCACGAAGCAAAGCTTTTAATGTATTTCGTGTTCCGATCACCCAAGCAGCAACATGATTGATGCTTCCGTCAAAAAAATCTAATCCAATATGCGTTCTGTCCAGAAACTGACCACGAACCAGTTCACGGGCAATCTCGAGCAGCTCATCGTCCATAGTTACCACATGATCACTATCCCAGCGTACTGGACGGCTAACATGCAGCAGTAATTGATCCCCAAACAGCAGCCAGGAAGACAGCTTATTCGAAATCGTCTCGGTTGGATGGAAATGCCCAGCATCGAAGCACACCGCCTTACCCCGGCTTAGCGCATAACCCATATAGAATTCATGTGAGCCAACCACGTAACTTTCCGAACCAATACCAAACAGCTTACTTTCTACAGCATCAATGTTATATTGCTGATCGATTTCCTCGCTGAAGATTTCATCGAGTGACTGCTGAAGCCGTACCCTTGGTGACAAGCGGTCGATCGGCGTATCTTTATAACCATCTGGAACCCAAAAATTAGTGACACAAGGCTGACCTAATGCTTGACCAAAGGACTCGGCGATTCGACGTGAGGCCTTGCAATGAGCGATCCAGAAGTTGCGGATCTCAGGATCTGGGTGACTCAATGTGAAGCCATCATTTGCTTTTTCATGAGAAAAACAGGTAGGATTGAAATCCAATCCGAGTCCCTGCTCTTTGGCCCAGCTCACCCAGCGCTCAAAATGCTTAGGCTCTAACGCGTCGAGATCTACAGTCTCTTCTGTATCCGCATAAATAGCATGTAAATTTATTTTATGTTGCCCTGGGATGAGTGCTAGAGCCTGTTCCAAATCCCGGCGCAGCTCCTCCGGATTCCCGGCCCGCCCCGGGTAACTTCCGGTGACTGCGATCCCGCCGCTCAGTTCTTTTTCCTTATTCAAAAAACCCTTCACATCATCACCTTGCCAACAATGCAAAGAAATCTTAATTTCCGCTAGCTGCTCCAACACCTTATCTACTTCGATCCCATGCTGTGCGTAAAGCTTTTTCGCTTCATTGTAGCTGTTCTGAATGCTCTGTAAGCTCTCTTTACTCTGCTCCATGTTTGAGCCTCCTGATTTTTAACTTAGTGTGTTTTAGATGAGGCACTTTTGCCTCTCTTTAGCTCGTTTTCCGCGTATTGCGCTCGATGAGAGGCATTTTTGCCTCTCTTTGGCTCGTTTTCCACTAAACTTAGCTACTAATTAACGACCTGCAGCCGGGCGAACTGTGCCAAAGCCGCTTCTTTGGTCGTGGGGTCCATCCCCTTCGGTATATAAGATGTTACTTGGAATGAACGACTTATAATTTCTCTCGCCTCTTGAAGATCAGTTACAGCACCCGTGCTGATCATCTGCACAACCAGATTGCCTAAAGCCGTAGATTCTGTTGGTCCGGCGTGAATTTCCATCTCCAGCAGATCTGCCGTAATCTGGCACAACAGACCGTTATTCGCACCTCCGCCAACGATATGCAACCTCTCTAAGTTGTCACCCGTCAATTGCTGGAGATCCTGAATGTAGAAATAATAAGATAAAGCAAGACTATCAAAAACACATCGAGCTATTTCCCCAGGCGTTTGAGGGACCAGCTGTCCTGCTTCCACACAATAGCTGCGGATCTCGTCAATCATGCTCTGTGGATTCATAAATCGTTCATCATTGCAATAAATGATCGATCTAAAGGGGATTTCTTGTGCTGCCAGCTCTACCAGCTCGCCGAAGCTGTATTGTCCGCCGTACTCCTCACGAACCTTTTGAATCAACCACATGCCCATAATGTTTTTAAGAAACCGGAATGAGCCGTAGGCTCCCCATTCATTCGTATAGTTGCGTAACATTGCCTCTTTACTTGTGATGGCTGAACCCCGTTCCACCCCGATGAGTGACCAAGTACCACTACTGAGAAATCCCCATTTCTCGCTGTTTGCCGGAACCCCTAATACAGCTGATGCTGTATCATGAGAGGCTACTGCTATGAACTCGCAATCTGGAAGATCACCGCGAGCCGCCAAGTCCTCCGTCAACCTCCCAACGGGTTCCCCAGGTTCTGTTAAGGGAGGGAATTGCTCTTTTGAAATACCAAGCACCGACAGAAGATCCTCATCGTAATCACGAGTGTGAAGATTCAGCATCCCAGAGGTGGAACCTATCGTCACTTCACTAATCTTGCGACCCGTAAGCCGATAATAAAGATAATCAGGGACCAGGAGGATGGAATGTGCTGCTTCCAGCTCCGCCTGATCATGCACAAACAGTTGATACAACGTATTTATCGGGAGATATTGTATCCCCACTTTTCCGTAAACGCTTTCAGTTGAGATGTTACGATGCAGCCTCTCTATCGCTCCATCCGTTCGGGAGTCACGATAAGAAAAAACCTCATGGATCCGCGCTCCCTCCTGATCGAGAAGTACATAATCGACACCCCAAGTATCGATGCCCACGGTGCAGCGCTCGATCCCTCTAGCCTTGGCCTGCTGTAAGCCCTTGACGATTTCAGCAACTAAATAATCTATATCCCAATATAGATTACCATTTTGTTCAGCGAATCCATTACTGAAGCGATGAATTTCTTCTATAGACAGGGTTCCTCCCGGCTGCTGCAAGGTTCCACAGACCACTCTCCCACTAGAGGCTCCGATATCAACAGCAATATGATTCTGAATTTGATTATGAGCTTGTGTATTCATCCCTATACAACACTCCTTATCTCCTATCAGCCTACTAGCAAAGCGAATACGATTCCTGGACCATGCACGCCTATCGTCAGATCATTCTCAATATCCGCTGAACGGCTAGGTCCGGAGATAAAATGGATGCCCGCCGGCAGCCCCGATGGCCCAGCTTCATCAAAATCAATAAGCACCTCACCGAGACGAGTCTTCAGCCGCTCCAATGGAACGATGGCAATTAATGCGGTAGGTAATAAGCTGACTGAACGGCCTTTATTCTCAGAGGACAGCACAGTAATGGAGCCTGTATAGGCAACTGCATAATCCGCAATCACAATTCCAATATCAGCCTCGGCCGCCCTAGCTTTCCATGCCTCCTGATCATCCGTATTCCAGACAGACACCCGTGTATCTGTGAGTTCCTCCTCTAGTCGAAGTGCTGCTAGCTCGGTGACATTTTGCCGGAGAATATACCGTGCGAGCATCTCATCCGCTTTGCTGACGATAAAAGCCTTGGCTTCATCCATATCCTGCACACGAAATACATGGCCACCGGCGCTTTGAAAATTCGCCGTAAATTGTTCAATCCTTTCCTCCGGACTCCACTTGAATTGCTGCCAGTACTGCGGTGCGCCGCGAAAAGGGTGTGCGGGAGCTTCAGTAATTCTCGGCCGCTTCAGGCGGCGAGCGATATCATTCATGAATCCCTGCTGCTTTTCACGTGAATCCTGCTCCATACGTTCCAACCAGTTACTGTGCGTCTCTTCAGTCATGCCCGGCCTCTCCTTCCAGCTCTTCCCGCTTCCGCTTCGCTAGTAAATCTTCCATTCGCTTCTGTATCGCCGGGTCCATTTCGCGACTGTTCTTGTCTAGCTCCTGTTGCAGCCCCTTCCAGCTCTCACGGAAGGATTGATCTGCCAGCTTCGGGGCGATCCGATAATTGTTCCAGCCTTTCAGCGGCCCCAGTTTCGACGGAATTCCTCCGTCTCGCACGAGCAGCTTTTGCCCGATTCTACCTACCTTCATCACATTACTAAATCTCTGTGACTTCGCCATAATCGCCCCAAAACCCTTCATGCCGAGACCTTCTGCCTTATCCCCATAACCACGTTCAACCTTCCGCCGCCGTAAATAGATGAGCATATCATGCAGAGGAATTTTGACCGGACAGGCTTCATAACATGCTCCGCATAGGCTAGAGGCTGAGGCGATGTCATCCCATTGATCTACATTTTTATTCAGCGCCGGGGTCAACACCGCTCCTATAGGTCCGCTATACGTTCCCCCATATGCATGACCGCCAATATGACGGTAGACAGGACAAGCATTCAGACAAGCTCCACAGCGGATGCAATTCAGCAGCTCCTGAAACTCAGGATCGCCTAGCTGCTCAGATCGGCCATTATCAAGAATAATAATATGCTGCTCTTCCGGCCCATCACCATCGTTGGTTCTGCGGGGACCAGAAATACCCGACATATATACCGTTAACTTCTGCCCTGTTGCCGAACGAGGCAACAATGTAGCCATCACTTCAAGATCACTCCACGAAGGAATAATCCGCTCCATCCCCATCAGGGTAATTTGTGTTTTCGGTAAAGTGGTGACCATACGGGCGTTGCCTTCATTCTCGAACAGCACCATCGAACCCGTCTCTGCAATAGCAAAGTTACAGCCAGTCATTCCGATATCCGCATCAAGGAACTTCTCTCTCAGCTTTCGCCGTACAAATCCAGCAAGGATAGTAGTTTCAGGCAAAAGCTCCTCCCCTGCCTCTTTGGACAACAGCTCGGCAATCTGGTAGCGGTTCTTATGAATCGCCGGAATAATGATATGTGACGGGGTTTCCCCGGCAAGCTGGATAATATACTCCCCCAGATCCGTCTCTATGGTCTCCACACCAATGGATTCCAGCGCCTTATTTAAATGCAGCTCCTCAGTAACCATTGATTTGGATTTGACCACAGAAGCTGCCTGTTTTCGCTGCGCGATTTCAAGGGCAATCTTCACAGCCTCTTCACCCGTTGCTGCAAAATGAATATGTGTGCCGTTTGCTCTTGCCTTGTCTGCAAAAAGATTCAAATAGTAATCAAGATGGGCGATCGTGTGTAGACGGATTTGCCGCCCACGTTCACGCCACTCTTCCCAGTGGCCATGATCGTTAGCTGCTTTTTGTTTTCCATCACGCAGTCTCTCCGTGGTAAAACGAACAGCCTTGCGTAAAAAGTCATTATTCAGTGCCAAGTCTGCACGCTCTTTTACTGTTGCTGGCTTCCCGTTCTCTGATTTCGCCGTTAGATTGGTGGTGGTTTGACTCATTTATCAGTCACCCCCTCATACAGCAGTTCTGCTAAATGCATAACTCGAACGGGTTCGCGGCGGTAACGCAGATTCCCGGCAATATTCATCAGACAACCCATATCCAGACCCGTTAGGATTTCTGCTTCCGTCTCCAGCACATGATCTGATTTCTCAGTGACCATCGCCCCGGAGATATCAGACATTTTCACGGCAAAGGTTCCACCAAACCCACAGCAGTCCTCAGCAAAAGGCAGTGGTACCAGCTCCATCGCCTTCACATTTTGCATAAGCTGCATAGGTTCGTCGCGAATCCCTAGAATCCTTGTGCCATGACAGGAAGGATGATAGGTAACCTTATGCGGAAACACTGCTCCTAGATCAGTTACGCCAAGCACCTGCACCATAAACTGGCTGAATTCATAGGATTTGCGTTGCAAATTCTGCGCCTTGACCAGATTAACCGGATCTTCCTGAAACAGCTTAGGGTAATGATGAAGCATCCCCGTACAGGATCCGGAAGGTGCAATGACAAAATCACTGTCATCGAAGGCCTGCAGAATCGTAAGTGCAGCTTGCCGCGCTTCATTCCAATATCCACTGTTGTACGCAGGCTGTCCGCAGCAGGTCTGCACCTCCGGGAACTCCAGCTGTACGCCATATCTGGCCAGCAGACGAGCCATGGCTTCCCCGACCTTCGGGAACACGGCATCGCTGACGCAAGTTATAAACATCGATACCTTCATGCCTTCACCTCCTGCACAACTATTTACTACACCGTCGTTATTGCGATGTTCAGCTTCTGCAACTGCTTCATTTGTTCTTCAACAGGGCTGTAATCCGTTATTAGAACATCCACATCACTAGGAGCCGCAAAATGTGTGAACGCTTGAATTCCGAATTTACTGGAATCGCATAATAAGATCACTTGCTCCGCTATAGAAATCATCTTTCGTTTCACCATAGCTTGCAGCTCATTTGATTCACTAGCGCCACGTTCGAGATGAAATCCTTTGCAGGAAAAAAACATTTTATCCACGTGATACAATTCAAGCGAACGTTCTGCTAAATGACCCACATAGGACATTGATCTGCGGCTCAGTTGCCCGCCTGTAGAAAAGACCTCGATCCGCTCCTTCCCGCTTAACTCTGCTGCCACTCTAGTAGAATTGGTCAACACAGTGAGCGGCATATCCGGCAAATGCGAAGCCATATACCAAGCCGTTGTACTGGCATCCAGTAGAATCCGATCGCCCGGCTTAATCATCATTACCGCCTCACGGGCAATCCGCTGTTTCTCCGCTGCATTCATGATTTCTCGTTCAGCATAAGGGGTCTCCGGTTGCCGGTCACGCAGGCTAACTGCTCCGCCATGCGAACGCAGCAGCCGCCCCGCTTTTTCCAATCGATCCAGATCGCGGCGAATGGTTTCTTCCGTCACTTGGCATAATGTACTCAATTCTGAGACACGGATACTGCCGCGTTCATTCACTAGTTCTACGATTCGTTCATATCTGTCTGCAATCAGCATGATTTCCCTCCGTTATCCCTATCTATATTCAAGCTATCTCTTATCTAGTAAAAGCTGCTGGCACTCCACCATCGATTGTCAGCATACAACCCGTAGTTTTCTCTGACTTGGAAGAAGCAAAAAAAGCAACGCCTTCGGCAATATCACGTGGATAAATATTAACTAGCAGCGTCGTGCGTTTACGGTAATGCTCCTCTAATTGATCCGGCTCAATCCCGTAAGCAGCCGCCCGTTCATTACGCCAGTTCGAATTCCAGATAGCTGATCCTTGTAGAATTGCATCGGGCAGAATCGTATTGGCACGGATGCCAAACTCTCCACCTTCAGCTGCTATGCAGCGGGCCAGATGGGCTTCGAGCGCCTTGGCAGAACTGTAAGCCGAGACGCTTTTACCTGCAAAAATAGAATTTTTGGAGCCGATGAATACCATGCTGCCTCCGATTTTTTGCTCCTTCATCACTTTAAAAGCTTCGCGTGCAACGAGAAAATATCCTGTGCCCAGCACAGAAATATTCAAATTCCACTCTTTCAATGAAGTCTCATCAAACGGACTGGAGGTTGCAAGCCCAGCATTATTAACAATAATATCGACCCCGCCATAAAAAAGGGCTGTCTCCGCATAAGCTGCAGTTACCTGCTCTTCCTGAGTTACGTCCATTTTAACGGCGAATGCACGATTTTCACCATACTTAGCATTAATCTCTTCCGCTACTTTTTGTGCCCCCTCCAGATTGAGATCTGCCAATACAACATGCGCTCCTTCTGATACTAAACGACGAGCCGTCTCACTCCCAATTCCCCCGGCACCACCTGTAATAAAGGCAACTTTACGGGAGAACTCCGCTTCTGCCGGAGCCAAGGATAATTTATATAATTCCAAGGGCCAATATTCCACATTGTACGATTCATTCTCACTAAGAGAGACGAAATCTCCCAGCGCAGTAGCTCCGCGCATAACAGCAATCGCCCGGTGATACAAGGCTCCGCTGATCTTAGAATTGCTCCAGCTTTTACCTGTGTTGATCATGCCCACGCCAGGGATCAGGATCACACGTGGCGCAGCCTCGAACATTACATCGCCTTCATGTTTATTACGGTCGAAGTACGCTTTGTACTGCTCCTTATAAGCGCTAATCGCTTCGCTCAGCTTCGCCTTCAAGCCATCGATATCATTGGTATTTGGCTCCCACGCAACAAAAAGCGGCTTCATTTTGGTATGTACCAAATGATCTGGACAAGCTGCGCCTACACCGGATAACTTCTCCGAGTCAGCCCCTCCTACAAAACGCAGCACATCCTCCGCATCGTCGAAGGTCAAAATCATTTTACGCTCATCGCTGACCGCGCCTCTGATCAGTGGCATCACTGCCGCCGCTACAGCCCGCCGCTCTGCTTCCGGAAGTGCTTCCGATTTGCGGCCGCCAAATAGGTTCTGATCTTCAATTCTTTCTTCAATATAACTTTCCGCTTCGTTAATTATGGAGATTGTTTTGGCATAACAAGATTCAGGTGTATCCCCCCAAGTCACGAGACCGTGTTTCTCCATCAGCACTAATTCAGCTTTAGGGTTTGCGAGCACACCTTCGGCAATCATTTTGGATAAAGTGAAGCCTGGACGGATGTATGGCACCCATACGAAACGATCCCCATAAATCTCACGGGCAATTTTCTTACCGTTATGAGCGCAGCATAAACTGATAATGGCATCTGGATGCGTATGATCCACATGCTTGAAAGGTAAAAATGCATGCAGTAACGTTTCGATAGAAGCACGCGGATGTTTAGGATCAATCATACAATTTGCGAGATAAGCTACCATCTCTTCATCTGGCATTTCATCACGTTCAAATAACGGGGCAATATCCTGAAGCCTTAGTCCGGTAAAGTTGCCTGCTTTCATCGTAGCAAGGTCAGAGCCGCTGCCCTTTACCCACATTACTTCTACCTCACGCCCGCGAAAATCCAATTCTATCGTTTTGCTGGAGGTATTCCCTCCGCCAAAGTTACAGACTCTGCGATCTTCGCCCAGCAGATTAGAGCGGAACACTAGTGCATCCAATCCCCCGTTTAATTTCGTTTTCTGAGATGAATCCCATAAGTTTTGTACCATTTGTGAATACCTCCGTTTTTGAATGTTTGTTTTTTTGTTTATTTTTGTTTGTTTTGATTTTAAACTATTTGTTTGTGTTTGAATAGAGCGCTTTCATCAAAATTTTAATTTTTTTTCACATTTTAGACGAATCCCCATTGGATGAACTACAATAACATCGCGAATAACAAAAAAGAGCTGCCTCTTGGCAACTCCTCCCCTATTTTTCACACCAGCTTAAAGGGTGATCCAGTAGTTACATTTTTCATTCTCAATGCCATGTAGTATTCCTTTGTTCGCTTCAATAACCTTTCTCGAAGATATATTGTCCGGCTCACAAGTCAGCATGACCTTTTCAATCCCCATGTCCGCAGCTTTATTTAACAGCTCTGCCAAAAAAATCGTACCATAACCCTTTCCTCTTTCACTGGGTCTGATACTATAACCGATGTGTCCACCGGACTTCCTCAATTGATCATTTAAGGAATGTCTTAGTTTTCCGACACCAACGGGATAAGCGTCAATCAGTAGCCAGTAGTTGGTTTGTGCTACATACTGTGGCGGAAGATTATCACCTTGTGAAAGTGCTATCCGATCCCGGATGAAATCAGGAAATTGACTGTAAGCCAGATCAAATCCGTTATTGACGAATCCATTCTCCCCCGGACCTATCTCCACAATCAGCTCAAAAATATCGCGTCCATCTGAAACACTAGCTTCCTTTAGCTCAACGAGCATAATCATCCCCACCTAGAACGTTATTAATAACTTCCCTATCAAAATTTACCGCAAAAGAGACCGGCATGCATTATTTAATTGCACATTCTACAACTAAAATGAACTTCAATGCTCACGCCTAATGTGTTAAGTGTACTTTGTGCAATTAAATTCGCCCAATTTAGCTGAATCAGCTAAATACGAGAGAAATAGTTGTACGAAGTACATCTATTTCACCGTAGTGAGAGTAAAGTAGCAATTTAGTTGTATGAAATACACTTATCTGGTCTGAACCCTTCTTTTCACAGGAATGTTCCTATTGCGCGCTCCTCCTTCCCCACTCTCGTAGTATACTTATTGGAATAAGATACAGATGTTGTATTTTCACTAAGGAGGTTTGTGATGGTAAATAGCTTTAAGAATGCCAAGGCGCAAGAACGAGTGTGGCAATCCTACCAACAGCTAGTTGATCAGTGGCCTATTCCTCTTGAAGAGCTCGATCTCCCAACCACATATGGGCTGACGCATTGTATCCTTACCGGGCAAAAGAGTAATCCCCCTTTATTTCTGTTTCATGGCGTTGGTGATAACTCGGTGGTCATGTGGCTCCTTAACATCGAGGAATTATCGCGGTATTTTTACTGCGTTGCTATTGATACTCTGGGCGGACCCGGAAAAAGCATTCCTAATGCGCACTTTAATAAACAAAAGTTTGAGCAGGTGGAATGGATTAATGAAATAGCCAAACATCTGAGCATTGACATCTTTAATATTGCAGGGGTGTCAAATGGCGCCTATATTGCTTTTAATTATGCAACCAAGCAACCGGACAAAGTGAACCGTGTGATTTGTTTGGAAGGCGGAATGGTCACCACACCCATCAAAGCCATGCTGCAAACGCTAATGATGATGTTCCCAGAGATTCTGATTCCCACGGATCGCAATTTACTGAAAGTGCTGAAGAAGTTAAGTGCGCCTGACTCCCCTTTATTTGACAATCACCCAGAAGTAGCTGCTCATCTAATCCTTTTAATGCGAGCTCATAATCAGCAAGCTATGTTTGTTCATAAGCTTCAAAAATACGATAAAAACGCCGCAGTTGCCGTCAGAGATAAGCTCTATTTTTTAGTAGGAGAACACGCGTTAAAACAATCAAAGGATTTCATAGATATTTTAGAGGATGGAAAGTTTCATTACCAAGTGATCCCCCGTGCGGGACACGGCATTAATCATGAGCAACCGGATAGAGTCAACACTGAAATCATCAATTTCCTGACCCGCGATAATGATAAATCACTTGCATCCTTATGAAAGCGTTACTATTATGAAGGTTATTACTCATACTTACTCTATTAAAGGAGAGGTTACTCATCAGATACGGAACTCTGGCCCACACATTTGGCTGCCTGCCGCTCAAGTCGTTAACTGCAACCCTTCAGAATTATGATATCGATTTTGTTCAGCTTGCATTATCCAAAACCATTCAGGACATCGACACTTCTACCGGTAAACTAAGTCCAGGTCTTGCCAGCTATATTGGCGAACAATTTGACAAAGCAGGAATACGTATCGGTGTTTTGGGCTGTTACATCAACCCTGTTCATCCGGATCCTGTCATCCGGAGAGCTGAGATCAATCGTTTTAAAGAGCATCTTCGTTATGCACGCCAATTCGGCGCACCTATGGTGGCAACAGAAACAGGTGCGCTGACTACTTTTCAAGCACAAGATCCGATCCATTACGAAGCTATCGGCTGGGATACGTTAAGGGCAACTGTAGAAGAACTTGCAGAGGAAGCTGAAAAATGGGGCGTTTTTCTAGGACTAGAAGGGGTCTGCACACATACACTTTCTACACCAGACAAGATGCGCCGCATCTTAGATGAAGTCCCATCAAGCTGTATAGGTGTTGTATTGGACCCTTGTAATTTTATTGGCACGGCTGCGCATTTGCAGGATCAAATTGTCGATGATTCCTTCAGATTATTCGGCGACCGTATCATTCTGGCGCATTTAAAAGATATCTATCAAGATGGTGAAAAAGCATACCACGGAAAAGCAGGCAGCGGAGTATTCCATACCGAGGCTTTCCTGCGCAAACTCCAAGAATATAAGCCAATGATCGATGTGTCATTAGAAGATATCAAGGATCTGGAGGTTAATGAAACCGTTGCTTTACTGAAGAAGCTTGCACCTATAACATAATAAAAATCCATTTCTGAGGATAGGTGTTAGCAGCAGCTGCGCATCTATCCCCAGCTTTATCTATGCTCAAAAATAATGTTTCCAGTTATTGAGCAGATGATCATCCTCTTTCTGCAGCAATTTAGAGGCATATACGATTTGACCTGTATGATAGGAATAATGCTCTGCCGCTCCGATCATAATCTTTTGAATACTCCAAGTATAATTCTCCATTCCAGCCCCCTCAGGGAAACTAATGGTGACCTCCTGTTCTAGATCAGCCTTCGTCAAATTGCCCACCACCGAACGGCTTTCTTCCCTCATACTCCCCCCTCTTCCTTCTCCTTTTGTTTATAAACTTGATAAATGGTACTTTTCTATAGGAGCTGAATAAAATAAAAAAAGGAACGATTGAATCATATTTTTTCATATTATAGCTCTAACTTGGAAGGGACGGGATTATCAATGCAATTCACATTCCCTATTCTGACCTTATCTCATGGCGGAGCACAACGTATGCTAGTAGAGCTCACCAATGGGCTGACAGACTTGGGTCATCAGGTCAATCTCCTTTTGCCTGTGGATGGCGCTATTTCTTATGATGTGCGCGCAAACGTAATCCGCTCCTCACATATGAATATTCACGAGCATGACTTTCCTCCCGGAGACGTCATTGTTTCTAATTATTTTACAACTGTCCCCATCGCCCAAGCAGCAAGCCAACAAGGAAAAGGGGTTCATGTACGTTTATCTTTATGTTATGAGCCACCTTTTTTACCGGATAACGGACGCTCCTTCCCCTCCTATCACATCACTGAGCATCTAATCGTTTTATCACGTTGGCAGCAGGAGCTGATCCGTTTAAATCATGGTATCACCGGCAGTATCGTACCCATTGGCATTAGCTCCTCTTTTAAAAATATGAATATCCGTCACAGTCTTCAAGAGCCTTTAAACATAACAGCTATATTAAGAAAAACAGAACGAGGTTTCTCCTGGCACCGTGAACAAGATTATCTTATAGAACAGCTGGATTACGTAAAAAGCCAATATCCCGATGTAAATATTAACTTCATCAGTCCGCCTGACGAGTTCAACACCTCAGAAATTCTCCAAAGAATGAAAGCTACTGGCAAATATCGGTTCTTTACGCCAGCAAATGATGAGGAGCTCTGCTATCACTATAACGGTGCGGATATTTTTGTTAGCTCAAGTATTTTTGATACAGGCTCTTTACCGGGACTTGAGGCCATGCGTTGTGGAGCAGCGTTAGTCTGTGTATATTCGGGCGGGAATATGGAATACGCCCATCACAAGAAAAACTGTTTGCTCTCTTATCGATATGAGAACCGGCTCGGTGAAGATGTCATCCGCTTAATACGTGATCCCAACTTAAGAACTAAATTAGCGGAGCAGGGGGAAAGATATTCGCGCAAATGGACTTGGGAAAATAGTGTCAGATTATTTGAACAAGCGATCACAGATTTATTATAAAAATATAAAAAAGCAAGTCTCCGATGGCTGAGATTTGCTTTTTTTTGATCCAAAAGAATCATTGACTAGAGAAATAATACAAGATATTATGTAAGCGTTATCAATTGCAAAATAATGAAACACTTTAGGGAAATCTAAACTAAAAGGAGAAGGAATATGGCGAAAAAAGGTAGGCAAGGTTATCGGTTGTTATTGTTGTCTTTTTTAATGCTTTTTACAACTGTTTTCTCAGCAGGATCGCAAGCTTATGCAGCAACCTGGAATCTGACTGGAGATACCAACGTACACGACCCTTCATATATCAAAGAGGGAAACACACATTGGGTATTCAGCACGGGATCAGGTCTCCAAGTGATGTTTTCAAACGATGGAACGAACTATATTCGCTCCCTCCCGATTTATAACTCGAAACCCTCCTGGTGGAGCTCTTACGTTCCCAATCAAGAAGGGCTAGATGTATGGGCTCCAGAAATTTTCTACTATAACGGTACCTATTACCTCTATTATTCTATCTCCACATTCGGCTCAAGAGTGTCTGCTATTGGTTTAGTAACTACTAAATCGATCTCCGGGGGAAAATGGACGGACCAAGGTGTCGTTATCTCGTCAAATGACGCCTCCAATTATAACGCCATTGATCCTAACATTACGGCAGATGCTAACGGAAACCTATGGATGACCTTCGGTTCCTGGAGCAACGGGATTTACATTACCTCCATCAACAAAACAACCATGAAGCCAACGGGCAACTCCTATCGCATTGCCACTAAATCCGGGGGGATTGAAGGCTCCAGCATGGTTTACAATCCAAATACCGGATATTATTATCTATTCGTATCCATTGGCCAATGCTGCTCAGGCGTAAACAGCACCTATAAAATTGCAGTGGGACGCTCAACCAGCGTACTGGGTCCTTTCTATGCAAAGGACGGTACTGATATGAAAAATGGCGGGGCTACGGTCATCGATAGCGGCAACAGTTTTTGGGCGGGTCCTGGTGGACAGGATATATACGGAACCAACGTTATCGTCCGCCATGCTTACAGTGTCGCCGAGAATGGTGCACCCAAATTGTTAATCAGTGATCTCGAATGGGATTCAGCTGGCTGGCCTTACTATAATTAACGTCTAATCGAGGAGTTGCCCCTAAGCCCTATTCTGTGATTTATGGGGCAGCTTCTTTTTACTGCTAAACCTTCTACTCTCTCTTTCGATAAATACCTGGCGAGACACCATAACGCTCCCGAAACACCCTGTGAAAATAGGTATAACTTCCAAACCCCGTCTCCTCTGCTATACGCTCTAAGGTGTAATTGGTATTGTCCATTAATCTCAGTGCCATCGCAAGCCGGATTTGCCCCGCATATTGCATAATAGAATAACCGAATTGGATTTTGAATACATGCACGGCCCTTGTCACACTAATTCCAGCATGAGCGGCTACGTCCTTTAGTCTGATCTCTGAAGTAGCATGCTCCTCCACATAACTCTTCATCTTAAGTCCGTGTAGAAGTGAAGCCGAAGATGATGCAGGTGCCTCTTCCATAGCCCGATCTAACAGCAAACATAAAGCTTTAAATAGCGCTTCAAGTATTTCAGGGCTACCCCCGTCTAGTCTTCTATTCTCCAGATCAAGCTGTTGCCATATACTTTGCAGCTTACCATCATCCGCAATTCTTACCTTTTTGGGTCGCTCACGCACGTTCCACCAGTGGTCCACCCATTCCCCTGTACACATCACAAAATAGTCCACACTATGTCCCAGAGGACTTTTCTTTTCACCGATTCTCAGATCATATATATCATAGGGCTTAAATAATAGTAGATCCCCAGGTACTACGGTAGTCATTTCTCCATCAATGAGGACTTCACATTCCCCTTCGGCTTGCAGCCTGATGATATAGGTATCCAACCCACTGCGATATAGTTGCCGAAAAGGCTGAGTATGGCGGATAAATCCACACAAACTAATTTGAACGCTGTTTGTTTCCATCGCATTTTCTCCTCTTTCCATAGTAATCAATGACCAGATTGTTGAGGTTCTTAGCCATATAGTTTCTTCAAAGTGCAGTGAATCTCCTTCTATAATAAAGACAGAATTCATATGTAGGAGGTTATCAACCATTATGAGTAAAACTATTCGCGTCATTCAAACCGCTAAAGAAACCACGGATCGTTTAACAGAAAAGGACCCTCTGATTTTCCTTCCCGATACGTCAGGAGTCGAATCAGAGCTAATCAATATCTATGATGATCTGGAGTATCAAGAAATTGAAGGCTTTGGTGGAGCCCTTACGGAGTCCTCTGCCGTTACTATCGCTAAACTTAGTGAAGCTAAACAAAAAGAAATCATTGACGCTTATTTTCATCCTGAGCACGGCATCGGATACACCCTTTGCCGCTCACACATCCAAAGCTGCGACTTCTCACTGGGCAACTATGCTTATGTAGAGGAAGGCGATGCGGAGCTACGTTCATTCGATATTTCCAGAGATCACGAATCAATTATCCCCCTCATAAAAAATGCTGCCGCAGCAGTAGGTGAAGATTTTCGTCTGTTCTCTTCCCCATGGAGTCCTCCAGCGTTCATGAAGACAAACGGGCAAATGAACGGAGGCGGAGCTCTTAAGCCTGAATATCGTGAGGCTTGGGCTAACATGTTCGTTAAATATATTGAGGCGTACGCTGCAGAAGGGATTGATATCTGGGCTGTCAGTGTTCAGAATGAAGCCAAAGCTGTACAAAGATGGGATTCCTGCCTGTATACCGCTGAAGAAGAAAAGGATTTTGTGCGTGACTACTTGGGACCTGCTCTGGAACAAGCGGGCTTGGGCCATGTAAAAGTTATGATCTGGGATCATAACAAAGAACGGGTATATGACCGTGCTAAGGTTGCTTTTGAAGATCAAGCAGCGTCCAAATACATATGGGGAATCTGCTTCCATTGGTATTCCGGTGATCACTTCGAAGCCCTCTCTGCTGTACATGATCGTTTCCCAGATAAAAAGCTGTTCTTCAGCGAAGGCTGCCAAGAAGGTGGCGTTCATCTCGGCTCATGGAACACCGGTGAACGTTACGGACATGATATCATTGGCAATCTGAACAACTGGATGTCGAGCTGGACAGACTGGAACATTGTCTTGGATGAGCAAGGTGGACCTAATCATGTAGGAAATTACTGTGACGCTCCAATTATCGGAGATACCAAAAACGATGAAATTACTTTTGAGAGCTCTTTCTATTACATCGGGCACTTCAGTAAATATATTCGTCCGGGTGCTAAACGCATTGGTTTCTCCAAATATACAGATAAGCTTGAAACAACAGCTTTCCGCAACCCTGATGGCACTATTGCTGTTATCGTTATGAATCGCACAGAGCAAGAGCTTCCATTCACCCTGCGCTTCCATGACGAACTGGCTGAGAACATGATTCCGGCTCATGCCATTCAAACCCTGCTAATTAAGTAGCAGCGGTTCATTCCTAATAAAAAAAAGGTTCTCTTTATGCCAGCGCACAGAGAGAACCTCCTTTTTTATTAAATTCAATGAAATAGTGCTTAAAGTCTTGCCGATAGTATTTCACATAACGCTCCATACAGTGTATGTTCAAGATCCAACGAGGCAAGAGAAGCCAGGGCCGCCATCGGCGTTACTGCTGCTTTGACTACATGGTAAATTTGCTCTTTCAATTGGAAAAGAATTTGCGCACGGTTCAGAAGGCTGAACACCTCATCATCTACGGAATTCACCGCAATCCGGGCATCTGTGAACGTTACCTCCAATGAATGCTCTACCGCTTGATCCGAAATCATGATCGTAAGCGTATGTGTAGCCTCATCATAGTCCATGTTTGCTTCGATTTCTGTGCCGCCAGCGAATACCTGTACCTTCGTATCAGCAAAACCAACAAAGGACAGCTTCCACGATCTCCGCTCAGGCACAACCTTTGTATTTCCCTTAGCAGAGAGGATCTTGAAGCTCGCTCTATCCCCCATTTCCAGGATCATTTCTGTATCACACCATTGATCGTCCTGATCCTCCGCAGTATCGCCCTCATCCTCCCAGAGATGAAAATGACCCCTTCCTCCCGCAAATACACGGACCTCCATATGCCTCGGATTATCCACTGAAGAGGTAAATTGCGTCAGATCTGCCATGGGCACAATAGCACCCGCTTTAGCTAATACAGGGATATTCTCAAGATTGCGATAAAGAGAAAGCTTTCTGCCACCGTCGTACACTCTTCCGTTAAAAAAATCTATCCAAATCCCTTCAGGTAACCAAGCCTTAAATTCGGCAACGCCTACCTTTGGGTTGACCGGCTGTGTAATCGGACAGGCAATAAGTTCCGTTCCGAAATAATATTCATTGGGCACTTCATAGGCTTCATTCGACAACGCATGATGATAATACATCGGTCGGATTAACGGAAGACTATCGCGGCTGGCGTAGCGATTCATGGTGTACAGATAGGGAAGTAAACTATGCCGCAAGCGCAGGCAATCCTTCATCACATCTTCCGCAATCTTATTGAATCGCCATGGCTCCTTACTGTTAAAGGCACTAGCAGAACTATGTAACCGCAGAATAGGTGAAAACACACCGAATTGCACCCAGCGCATTGCCAACTCATCGTCTAAATAACCATTCATATGGCCCCCGATATCATGGCTCCACCAACCATATCCCACGTTGGCGGCGTTGGCTGTGAAGTATGGCTGGAAATCCAGCGACTCCCAAGTGACAATGGTATCTCCAGAGAAGCCCACAGGATAACGATGGCTGCCAAGACCTGCATAACGGGAAAAAGTAATCTGCCGGTTGCCTCGCCGGCCGCTATCCAGATAGTGATAATGGTTCAGCATCCAAAGCGGATCTAGTCCCGGTACTTTAGTCACTCCACCCTGCTGCCAATCAATCCACCAGAAGTCCACACCTTCATCCTCTAGCGGATGATGCAGAAACTTAAAGTATGCCTGTAAAAAATCCGGGTCCGTAATATCAAATTCCACAGCATCCCCTTTTTCCGGGTCCATCCCCATCTCCGCAGCAATGGCCAGATAAGGATCTTCAAACGCCCGTACACCGTCTGCTGGATGTACGTTGAGCGTTACTCGAAGACCTTTTTCATGCAGCCATGCCAAAAATCTTTGAGGCTCCGGAAACAGTTCCCGGTTCCAGGTATAACCCGTCCAGCCACTGCCATACTGCGGATCAATATCGACGAGATGCCAATCCATATCTATAACAGCGACGGAAAACGGAATTCGCTCGAGCTCAAACCGCTCCATTAACGCTTTGTATTCTTCTTCTGAATATCGGTAATAACGGCTCCACCAGTTGCCAAGGGCATAACGTGGCAATAGGGGCGTACGACCGCAAAGGTGATAGAAATCCTTCAAGCAGTGCAAATAATCATGACCGTATCCAAAAAAATAAACATCGAGGCCAGCCAACGCCCGTAGCTCGACCCGTCCATCCTCTTCCAGTACTAGGGAGGTGCTATCATCAACTAACGTATACCCCGCACGTGAAAGTAGTCCGTGCTCCAGCGGAATGGCACCATCTGCATTATCCAGGGTACGTGCAGTCCCTCCCAAATCTTGGACTGTATCTCCATAATTCCAGACACTCCTTAGGTGACCCGCTTCGTTTCTCACCCGAACATTGAGACCATGCCGGGAGAAAGGCTGCTTGTCATAAGTTAAATGCAGGCGCTCCGTAATCAACTCAAGTTTATTCCCCAGATCCATTACGCGGAACTCTGGAACCGGGAAATTGCGATTCACAACGGTCTGCGACGCCCGATCTTCGAAAAAACCTTCCTCACTATATTCCATCCGGATAAGCTCCGGAGTTAAGACAGTGAACCGATAGCACTCCCCCTGAATAATCGCGTCAGCATTACTGCCTGGTTCAGAATGCAGCTTTAATTGGGACGCCAAAGGGGTTGGCTCTTTCATTATATTTCCCATCAAGTAAAAACCTCATTTCTTGTTATTCAACGCCCATATAACGGCTGAAAGCATCTGTCCGAATTTTCACCATCTTTTCGAGGCCCATCCCCCGTAGCTGCTTCACATAGTCATCCCACTGCTCGTCAATAACACCTGAGATTATAAATTGAGCACGCATTGTATTGACGTAACTATCAATATCGGTGGTCAAGGTCGGCAGCTCCTGAAACTCTTCTGCAGTGTACATTACGTTGGGGAAAGGTGGTGTTGTGTAGTCACTTCCCAGCTTATCGAGTTGTAGCTTCAGTCCATCTCCGGTTTTAGGATTTAGAAAGATGGTCTTTTCAAAAGCTGGGCTTACATATTTCGGCCCAAAATCCCGGAGTGACTGTTCCCAATACCAAGCATCCGCACTGGTGCCGGTTGGAGGGTCCATCAATGTATACGTACCGTTGTCATTTTTCTTAATCACCGTTCCAATGGCACCCCAGAAATTCTGAATGCTGGCTTCATTGGTATAGAACTGATCCGCCCAGCGTGCAGCAATTTCTGGATACTTGCAGGATGTGGTGATCAACAGCTCATTGCGTTCCAGATTCATCCCATACGGGTTCCCAACGGTGTAGCGCTTCCCGTCTGGTCCAGCAATTGGCGGAATGGTCACATATTGATCACTCCATTTGCCAAACATAGCGTCTGGCGTCCACTGATAAGAGAAGCCTACGATTGGGGCATCCGGATTTAGAAACTTTGCCGATCTCATCGTTTCGTCTTGAGTGAATACTTCTTTATCAAGTAATCCGTCTTTAAACAATTTGCTCTCCCATTTGAGCCCTTCTTTGTACTCCTCTGAAATCGGGTAATAAACCGCATTTCCGTCCTTGACCACCATGAAGTTATTATTCAAATCTGCAATTCCGAAAGGACTGATTAGATCATTACTTAATTCGATAAAAGGAATCTCATCCTGTTTTCCGTTTCCATTCGGATCTTGTTCTTTGAATGCTTTTAGCACGTTATAAAGATCGTCTATCGTATCCGGTACCTTCAAACCCAATTTGTCCAGCCAGGTTTTATTAATCACAGGCTGACGTGAGCTTTTAGGACGTGAGGGTAATCTTGCAGGCAGCGAGTAGATTTTCCCGTCAGGAAAGGTGCTGATTTTTTTCATTTCCGGTGTTTCTTCCATAGCTGCTTTGAGATTAGGCATGTTTTGCTCAATATAATCATCTAGCGGCCGAAATAAGCTTAAATTATTGACGATATCCGCATCTCCAAAGGTCTGACTCCCTAAAATGATATCTGGAAGTGTGCCGCTGGCCAGCATAATAGACTTCCGTTCACTCCAATCATTGGAGGACATCACCTGCCACTCGATTTTGACATTCGTGTTCTTCTCCAAATCCTTGAGCCATTGATTCTCGGTAAAAGAAACTCCCATGCTTACCCACCGGACAGTGAGTACTTTCAGCGTCACAGGCTTATCCACTATCGGCAATCCTTCTTTGTTAAATCCGCCCGGCTCAGGTTCAACAGAATTAACCCCATTGCTCCCTTTACAGGCAGTAAGGCTAGCAAGCAACGTTGTCACTAAAAGAATGACGGTGATTGTTCTATATATCCTGTTTTTTTGTTGCTTTTTCATAACGTTCTTGCTCCTTACGAATGAATGTTAGTAGAATAGCCGAATGTACTATTCCTTCACTGCGCCGATCATTACCCCTTGGTTAAAGTATTTTTGTACAAAGGGGTACACACACATAATCGGAACCGTTGCCACGATAATAACAGAATACCGCATCATATTGGCGAGTCGTAGTGCGATTTGCGCAGCTTCCCCGGTTCCCATCCCCGATTGCATCTGATTGGTGATCAGAATATTTCGCAGAATCAGCTGCAAGGGATACATATTAGGATTTTTCAAATAGATCAAGGCATTAAAATATGAATTCCAGTAACCAACGGCGATCCATAGACCCAGCACGGCAATAATCGCCTTCGATAGTGGCAAAACGATCTGTACAAAATATCGAAGATTTCCACAACCATCGATCTGTGCAGCTTCCCATAAATCTCCCGGAATACTCGACTGAAAAAAGGTGCGGGCAACGATAATGTTAAACACCCCAACGGAGAAAGGCAGTACCATCACCAGAAATGTGTCGTACAGATGGAAATCACGGATCGTTAGAAAAGTCGGAATTAACCCCCCATTAAAAAACATCGTAAAGATGAAAAACAGGGAAAGATATTTTCGCCCCACAAGATCCTTTCTGGACAACGCATAGGCCGCAGAAATATTTACAATTAAACCGATTGCCGTCCCTACCACCGTATACATGATGGTATTCCAGTAACCGATCCAAATATTTTCATGACGCAGCAGCTCTTTGTAACCATCGAAGGTGAACCCTTTAGGAAATAACCAAACCTGCCCCCCCGCCACCGCGGAAGGATCACTGAACGAAGCAATGACGATAAAATATAGCGGATAAATTAAGATAACTAGAAAAATTGCTGATATAACATACATCACTATTTCCATTATAGTATCCGAAGAACGATTCTTCTTTATTTTCCCCATATTCCCTTTAGTAACTGTCTCTAAACCTCCCATTTCAATACTCCTCCCTTCTACCACAAGCTATTTTCGCTTAGTTTTTTAGAAATCTGATTGACCATGATCAATAAAATAAAATTAATAACGGTGTTGAACAGGTTGATCGCCGAGGAAAAGCTGTATTGACTGCTGAGCAAGCCAATTTTGTAGACATAAGTAGAAAGAATTTCGCTTGAAGTGATGTTCAAGTCATTTTGCATTAAGTACACTTTTTCAAAACCAACCCCAAGCAATCCACCGACCCGCAAAATAAGCAAGGTTATCGCTGTTGGCATCAGCATCGGAATATCAATATAACGAATTTTATGCATCCGGCTTGCTCCGTCTACGGTTGCCGCCTCGTACAAGCTAGGATCAACTGCGGAGAGCGCAGCGATAAAGATAATGCTGTCCCAGCCGACATGCTGCCACACATCCGACCAAACATATACACTGCTGAATAATCCAGCAGAGCCAATCAGATCAGGAGCCTCTTTTCCAAAAAGACTATATATATTGCCCAGCAGTCCGGTGCTAGGTGAGAACAAAATCATCATTAAACCCACCATTACTACTGTGGAGATAAAGTGCGGCATATAGGACACCGTCTGGAAAAAACGTCTGAACCGGTTAGGTCTCATCTGGTTAACCATCAGCGCCAGTATAATTGGAATCGGAAAGGTAATCAGACTGTACACACTGATGATCAATGTGTTTTTAATCGTTGATGAAAATTGATAGGAATGAAAAAATTTCTCGAAGTACTTGAATCCAGCCCAAGGGCTGCCTCCAATTCCCAACGCCGGGCTATAATCCTTGAAAGCAATCAGCACCCCGTACATTGGCTTGTACGCGAATAATAACGTCAGAACTACAGCAGGAAAAAGCAATAGATAGAGACCCCAATTTTGTTTGATTTGTCCGAATTTCCGCCCGAAATGAAGTGGACCAGATTTCATGACATCCCCTCCTTATTTAAAATAGAGAATGCTACCCCACAGCTATCCTGCAGGGCAGCACCTTTTTCGAAAGACGAATAGGTTATTTCACGTTCATATAACGGCTGTAAGCATCCGTGCGAATCTTAACTAACTTTTCAAGTCCCATTTTATTAAGCTTGCTCACATAAGCATCCCAGCCCTCGTCAATTCCGCCTTTGCTAATAAATTGCGCCCGCATAGTATTCACATAGCTGTCGATATCCGTAGTCAAGGTTGGCAGCTCCTCGAACTCCTCAGAAGTGTACATTACGTTAGGGAAAGGTGTGGTTACATATTCACTGCCCAGCTTATCCAGCTGCAGCTTCAGTCCATCTCCACTTTCAGGGTTCAGGACAATTTTCGATTCAAAGGATGGGCTCACATATTTCGGTCCAAAATCACGTAGCGATTGATCCCAATACCAAGCATCTGCGCTGGTTCCAGCTGGTGGATCCATCAACGTATAAGTGCTATCATCGTTTTTCTTAATAACCGTTCCAATCGCACCCCAGAAATTCTGAATGCTCGCTTCGTCAGTGTAGAACTGATCTGCCCAACGTGCAGCAACCTCAGGATATTTGCAGGATGTAGTGATCAGCAGCTCATTACGGTTAAGATTCATCCCAATCGGATTCCCGATCGTATAACGTTTACCATCTGGTCCGGCAATCGGTGGAATCGTCACATATTGATCGCTCCATTTTCCAAACACGGCGTCTGGAGTCCACTGGTACGTAAAGCCTACAATTGGAGCATCCGGATTCTGGAACTTAGCCGATCTCATCGTGTCGTCCTGAGTGAATACCTCTTTATCTAGCAAGCCTTCCGCATACAATTTATTTTCCCATTTGAGACCTTCTTTGAACTCCTCCGAAATAGGGAAATATATCGCTTTTCCGTCCTTGATGATCATATTATTGTTATTTAAATCGGCAATTCCGAAAGGACTGATCAAGTCATTACCAATTTCAATAAAAGGAATCTCATCTTGTTTTCCATTCCCATTCGGATCTTGTTCTTTAAAAGCTTTGAGCACGTTATAAAGCTCATCAATCGTTTCAGGCACCTTCAAGCCCAATTTGTCCAGCCAGGTCTTGTTAATCACAGGCTGACGTGAGCTTTTTGGACGTGCAGGAAGTCTTGTTGGCAGGGAGTAGATTTTCCCGTCAGGAAATGTGCTGATTTTTTTCATTTCTGGGGTTTCTTCCATAGCTGCTTTGAGATTAGGCATATTTTGCTCGATATAATCATCAAGCGGCCGGAAAAAGCTCAGATTATTTACGATATCGGCATCCCCAAAGGTTTGATCTCCCAAAACGATATCCGGAAGCGTGCCACTTGCCAGCATAATGGACTTCTGCTCACCCCAGTCATTGGAGGACATTACTTGCCAATCGATTTTGACATTCGTATTTTTCTCCAGATCCTTCAGCCATTGGTTTTGCGTAAAGGTGTCCCCCATACTCCCCCAACGGACAGTCAGCACTTTAAGTGTCACAGGCTCATTCACAATCGGCAGACCTTCTTTGTTATAGCTGCTCGTTTCATTTGTCGCTGCATTATTCCCGTTGTTACCACCGCAGCCAGCAATTCCAAATACCATCGCAGCCGCCAGCAGACCCACAGTCCATTTCTTTGCAGTTTTTTTCTTACTGTGTTGACTCATCTCTTAATCCCCCATTTCAATTTATCAAAATGCATCTGAATAGCTTTATAATAACTTCTTATTTTTTCGTATTCCGGACACATTAAGACGGTTATCCAGACCTTTGAATTCGCTTACAAAAAATACAAAAGCTAAATGCTCTACTTGGGGAGATTTAATAACAGTATCCCGACTTCTGTATGTGCTATCCGGACTTTGAGGGGAATCGATAGCGAGTTCTTATGTTTTTTTCACGCAGAGGTTTTATAATGACTTTATGATCAAAAAAACAGCGAAACACAAAACCTACCCCATTCGCCATTATATAAAAGTCATGATGTTGGTTTCATTCACAGTCCTTATTCTGGATTTAGGAATCAGCATCGCTTCCATTTCCATCGTTAAGCAGCAGTCCACTCGAAATTTGCAGGATACTGCGGCACTTTACATCAATCGTATTAATCATGATTTTGCCTACATTAATCACTATATGGGCTGGACGCTTGGGAACGATGAGAGCTTACTAACGATGAATACTTACGGGGTCAACAGTATCGAGTTCTTAAAAGCAAATGATAATCTGTTCAAACGCTTTACCGAGCTGCAAAAAAACTACGGGCATGAGTATAACTTCTTCTACTATTTGAAAAATGAGACCTATTTTTTGAATTGTGCACCGATCAGCGTAACCTATACGGATTACAGGGAGCTGAAAAAGAAGATTATTTCTTATATTGATGATAAGGAGATGTATGAGAAGTTTTATTCCAAATGGACGCCTATTCTTGTGAACAACCATTATTATGTAATTAATATCGTGCCCTATTACAATCGTTATTTAATTGGACTGATCTCCGCAGATAATCTGATCCGGCCGCTACGCCAAATTAATCTTGGCGCCAATGGTTATGTTTCTCTAGTAGATGAGAATGAACAGCCTTTAACCAGTCCGATCTCCAATAGCGGAACGTTAATAACGGAAAATGGGGGATTCGCTAATCTTTTGCAATCGCGTACAACCATCAACAGCGCATTCTCAGACACCACCTTCAGCACCAAAATGGTCATTAAATATAGCATATTCGAAAAAATCATGATTGCCCAGCTGCTTATTATGTTATTGTTCTTCATTGTGACCTCCACGTTATGCATTGTTCTGCTCTTTTTCAAAAAAAGAGTGTTAGGTCCGATTCAAAGCTTCTCCGATAACCTTGCTTTCATTAATGAGTCTGGGCAACCCGCAGATTTCAAAAGCAGTGAGATTATAGAGCTGGAACAGGCAAACACTCAGTTTAAAGGCTTGGTTGAACAAATCAAAACCTTTAAAATCGCTATGTACGAGCAGGAACTGGAGAAACAAAGAATACAGCTGGACTATATGAAGCTACAGATTAAACCACACTTTTTCTTAAACTGTCTGACTAGCATCTATAGCATGGCGCAAATTCATATGTATAAAGAAATTGAAAATATGACGTTGTCTACCTCTAAGTATTTCCGTTACATTTTTCAGAATGGCGAGAATTTTGTCCGGTTAGAGGATGAAATCGAGCATGTCCGAACCTACTTGGAGATTCAAAAGCAACGTTATCAGGACGCATTTATTTATTACATCGAACAAGAGGATCAGGCAGGCAGTGTGGAAATTCCACCGTTAGTGCTGCAAACCTTTATCGAAAATTCAATTAAATATGCGATTTCACGCGAACATGAAGCCGAGATCAGACTTACAGTACAACGATTACAGATGGAGCAGGAAGAAGAAATACTCGTTATCCAGCTCACCGATACCGGTCCCGGTTTTCCACCTCAGGTGTTAGAGAAACTTAATCTTGGAGAGCCCTTGGATCAAAGTAAAGGTACGCAAATCGGCATTATGAATACGCTTAAAAGACTAGAGTACCTATATTTAAAAAGAGCAACCGTCACCTTCTCCAATTTGGAGGGCGGCGGCGCTAGTGTAATCTTATATCTTCCGAAGCTTCCTAATAAATCTAAATGAATGGAGAGCAAACTATGAATGTACTGCTTGTTGATGATGACTTTTATGTTATTGCCGCATTGCAAAAGAAAATAGATTGGGAATCACTCCACATTGATACCGTTTATACGGCTAATAATGTCGCTCAAGCACGTGAAATAATAGAAAAGCATTCTGTTCAAATTCTGATTTCAGATATTGAAATGCCGCAGGGCAGCGGACTGGAATTACTGGCATGGATTCGCGAGGGGAATTATAGTATTCAGACTATTCTTCTTACCAATTATGCAGATTTCAACTATGCGCAGAAAGCAATCGAATTGCAGAGCTTTGAATATTTCCTCAAACCCATTGAATTTGACAAGCTGATGTTGATCATCCAAAAGGCGGTCACCCAAGCAAAAGAGCAGCAAAAAAACGAAAAAGCCATTCAGGGCGGTTACTTTTGGCAAAAAAATCAGGCGAAGATTCTTGAGCATTTTTGGCGGAAGCTAGTCAGTGGCAGTACATCATTTCCGATTAAGTTGGCAGACATCACACATGCCATTGAAGAACAAAACCTCTCCTATCAAATGAGCGATACTCTACAGCCTTTGATATTTAACTTATTCCCTTACAATGGCAGCATGGGAAAAGAAGAAAAGGATCTGTTTGATTTTGCCCTGCTAAATGTATTGTACGAATTGTTTCAGCACCCTTGTTTTACCATCGAAAGCATTCTGGAATATAGAGATTATAACTGGATCGCCATTTTAAAATGGAACCAGGCACCAGACACGCAACGGCTTGAAGCATTATGTTCTTCTTTTATTCAAAAGGCGAATCCTTATTTAAAATGTGATGTCTGCTGCAATATTGGCTTATACGATAAACTGAGTAATGTAGGGAATGTTCTAAAACAATCCCTGACTATGGATGAAGAAATTACGAGATGCAGAAATCAGACCTTTTTGGTGGAGGCTTATCTGCAGCAAAATAAACCGGGCTATACACCACCGGATCTTGCCTATTTGGAAGAGCTGCTGAACCAGAATAAATTCACTGCTTTTCTTGAAGAAGTTACACAATATTTAAAGGTCATGCTTAACAATAGAACACTTGAGACCTCTGTCCTTAGCTTGTTCCGTTTAGATGTAGTTCAGCTAGTCTATTCATTTCTCAATCTGAAAGGGATACGATCGCACAAATTATACTCTGGCAAAACTAATGATAAATTATCTATGCACTCTTTGGATTCAATCGAGGATATGGAAGAATATCTTAAATACCTTGTCACTACAGCCATGAAATATCGTGACTTTGCTGCCCAGCCTAAGTCCGTCGCAGAAGAAATCAAACAATACATTCATTCACATTACGGCGATGATCTGACCCGAAATGATTTGGCTGAAATTGTTTATCTCAATCCTGATTACCTGGCGAGGATATTCAAACGAGAAACTGGGGTTTCATTAGGAAGCTACGTCATCCACGTCCGAATCGCTGCTGCGAAACATCTATTAGAAACCACAAATATGTCTGTATATACCGTCGCGAACAAAGTCGGCTATAGCAACTACTCCTATTTCTCCAAGCTTTTCAAACAAGAAGTAGGTCTCCCTCCAAACGATTATAAAAAGGAACAACAATACAATCCAGCTTACTAAAAGAGGGTAACCCGGCATCTAGTTCATGGATGCTGGGTTACCCTCTTTGGGATATCTTCTGAATATTAATTACTGTCTACCTTTACTCCTACGCTGCTGATAATGATCCACCTACGAGCTTACTCTTGCGCCCAGTAATCATACGCCACGCCTGTACTCCTACACTGCCGGAGTCATTTACGCCGAGCTTACTCTTACACACAGTAATCATCCGCAATGCCTTTACTCCTTCGCTACCGGGAATCTTACACCCCTGACCTTACTCTTACATCCAGTAACCATTCGCCCCAGGTGCTTTCGGACCCAGATGACGCTATTTGCTCATTTATCGCCTTTTGAGCACAGTTTCGGACTCCAGTGCAGCTATTCCTGAGATATTGCTCCAAATCGAGTGTGTTTCTGGTCAATAGCGACTATGCGGTCCGTTAGAATTCCAAATGTGCCATATAGCAGCGTTTAAGGTCGGCTGAGTCCGATAGCTACTTCGTACGCGGAAATTTGGAGCTAATCAGCGAAGCTTGACGGGGATCAAGGGAACAGCACAACTCCGCCAGTAACTATCCGCTTCACTCTCTCCCTTCTGATGCTTCCGGACTCAGATGACGCTATTTGCTCATTTATCGCCTTTTGAGCACAGTTTCGGACTCCAGTGCAACTATTCCTGAGATATTGCTCCAAATCGAGTGTGTTTCAGGTCAATAGCGACTATGCGGTCCGTTAGAATTCCAAATGTGCCATATAGCAGCTTTTAAGGTCAGCTGGGTCCGATAACTACTTCCTACGCGGAAATCTGGACCCAATCAGCGAAGCTTGCCGGGGATCAAGGGAACAGCACAACTCCGCCAGTAACTATCCGCTTCACTCTCTCCCTTCTGATGCTTCCGGACTCAGATGACGCTATTTGCTCATTTATCGCCTTTTGAGCACAGTTTCGGACTCCAGTGCAACTATTCCTGAGATATTGCTCCAAATCGAGCGTGTTTCTGGTCAATAGCGACTATGCGGTCCGTTAGAATTCCAAATGTGCCATATAGCAGCTTTTAAGGTCAGCTGGGTCCGATAACTACTTCCTACGCGGAAATCTGGACCCAATCAGCGAAGATTGCCGGGGATCACGGGAAGGTTCCCCACTGCCAGTAATCTTGCAAGCTCCAAAAAACGCATTAATGCCCCAGCAGTCATAATCAGAACGGCTGGGGCATCTCTTTTACTAAATTAAACCTGGAGCGCTACATATTTATCGCCAAGCAGATTTTTGAAATAGGTGCGATTGTATAACATACTAGGATGGGATGGATAAAAACTCAACGCCGTTTCATTGTGATGATTCGCCTTCTCGTATTGGCCGAGACGATCATAACAAAGTGCCAGTTGAAGATGCGGCAGCCAGGTATAAAAGATTCCATTCTTCATCCCCATCGAATCGTTATCCCGCGGTAGCTGAATCGCTAGCTCATACCAGTATGCGGCTGGATGCAACTGGCCTTTTTCCAGCAGAAGTGCCCCCAGTCGGCAACAGAACTCTGACCGTGGTTTATCATACTGCAAGGTTTTACATAACGCTTCAAATGCACCGTCTTTATCCCCCAGCCGTTCCCGGCATTCGGCAAGCTTTAGGCAAGCCTGGAAATTATCTTCAATCCAGCCCTGCCCACCCGCTAAGAAAATCTCATAGTATTTGCAAGCCTCTTCATTAATAGCATGATCCCTTAATTCATTCGCATAATAATACTGGTCTCTCGGCGAAAATACTTCACCCAGTGCAACACGTTTTTGATAAATCCGTAAATTACGATCTGTGTATTCCTTATCTTTCTCATGTGTGATGCAGACATCACTACTAAAAGAAGGACCACTTACCTCTAAATACTCATGAACAGGCCCGATCCATTGAAAGTTGCAGCTGCGCCGAACCAGCCTGTTGCGGCGTAAACTAGCTGTGACATTTCCCGCTTCGTCAAAAGCCAGATTATATTGCATGTTCACACTGTGAATATGTCCTGGCAGGATTTCTTTTAGTTTTTTAAAAAGAATCTGATCCTCTTCCTTTATATAATCATCCGCATCAAGCCACAAAATGTACTCCTGAGTAGCTTTGCTAAAGGCAAAATTACGTGCGGCACTAAAATTATCAATCCATTCAAAATCATAAATTACAGCTCCGAAGGACAACGCAATCTCTTTCGTTTTATCCGTCGAGCCTGTATCCACGATAACAATTTCATCTACGAGACTTGCAATGGTAGACAAACATCTATGCAAGCTTTTTTCTTCATTTCGTACTATCATACATAAACTAATCGTAACCATACTCGCCCTCCTACACGCTTTGTTTGAAATTCTTTCTATATTGATATGCAGGGTTTAAGAAACGGACTCCCTCTCTATCCCGCCCGATCATGAAGAACTTCAGAAATATAAAGGTTATGTAAGAAACTTTCCACTCCATTCTTAGGTCTATATAAGTAAGATCAAAGGAGGTACAACATATATGAAATCCAAACGAAGAGGTGTTAGAAACGGCTGGATCTTAACTTCAATATTGTGCGTCGTAATTGTACTAGTGCTGCTGATTGGATATAAAGGGCTCGACTGGGGTACACCTACCACACCACCCACATCCACCAACGCACAAACTAATAATGAAGCAGATAACAAACCCAGCTCCACACAAGAAATGCTCGAATTTCCTAGCAGTGATCCCGATAATGGGCAGGTCATCATTCCACTGCACACTACGCTCGCGCAGCTAAATATTGATAGTGGTGACGAATATGTAAATACAGAAATCCCCCCCATACCTGAAATGACCTTTTCTTTATCTCAAGACATGAAAAACCAAGTAGAAGCAACGCTGGTCTACCGTCCTGATATCGGTGGAGGTTATCTTCTACTCGCTCCTGCCGGATGGCAGGCTACCGCGGTTGTCGGCGCTAACGGTTCTTATGGAGTTACCTTTCAGGATCCGAACCATCCGGAACAAAACATGAACTATTCAGATACGGCTTGGACTTGCACAGGCTGTGCCATCACTGCAATCGGAGCCTATTTCCCGGAAAAAGCCGAATGGGCTGACGCGCTGGGATTTACCATTAATAATCCACTTAAGTTTAGCGAACAGCATATTTTAGGTACTGCCGGAGCTGAAGCAAGAACGGTCAGATATACGCTTCAAGCAGACGCGAATGGTTATCAGGATGAGGGTGCTGCCTATTACGATAAGGGAGAATGGGGTTATTTATTCCGCAGTATCGGAATACATCAAGCTCAAACATCCCCACAGCAGGAAGTAGTGGAGACCCTCATGAAGTTCTTTACAGATAATCATGGACCGCTCTTCATTGCTGACCCAAACGCAGAGAAGCTGGACTAAGGGTGGGAATTTTTAGAGGAAGGTATTTTCAACCTTGCTCTTGCTTTTAGAAAGACGTAGGTGCTATTTTTTGTTATAATCAATGCAATGCGTTGTTTATAAATTCAGACATATATAAAGGGGACGTAACCATGACTCAAATTATTAAAACTCTAACTATTGCAGGCAGCGACTCCAGTGGTGGCGCAGGCATCCAAGCGGATCTAAAAACATTTGAAGAGTATGGTACCTACGGCTTTAGTGCCTTGACCACTATCGTTACTATGGACCCGGACAACGGCTGGCACCATAATGTTTATCCAATTGATGCCTCCATTGTTGCTGAGCAGTTAAAAACTATTTTCGCTGGTGGCCCGGTTAATGCCATGAAGACAGGTATGCTTGGAAGTGTTGAAATTGTGCGCGTTGCAGAGCAAGCGATCAAAGAAAATCTTCAGACTAATGTAGTTATTGATCCAGTTATGGTGTGCAAGGGTGAAGATGAAGTCTTGAACCCTGACAGCGCTGAGGCTATTCGTGACTTATTGCTACCACTAGCAACTGTGGTCACCCCAAACTTGTTTGAAGCAGGTGTTCTTTCAGGTCTTGGCAAACTTACTACCCTTGAGGAAATGAAAGAAGCTGCCCGTCTGATTCATAAGCTCGGTGCACGTAATGTCGTGGTTAAAGGCGGCAAAGCACTCGGCGGCGATCAAGCGATTGATATCTTCTTCGACGGTTCTGAGTACACTGTATTCCAAACAGCCAAAATCGAACCCGCTCACAATCATGGAGCTGGATGTACTTTTGCCGCAGCAATTACAGGCGGTCTAGCTAATGGCTTAACGGTTCATGAAGCTGTTGCAAAAGCTAAAGATTTTGTCTCCGCAGCCATTCGTAATGGATTTGCGTTTAATGAATATGTGGGTCCTGTATTTCACGGTGGTTACCGTTTAGAACGTTAGAACTCGCAATCCAATTACACAAAAAATAAATGGCAGTCCAGACGCTGAACTTCAGCTTTGGACTGCCATTTTTATTTACTATTATTGAAAATCCGTAAATTCAAAACTATGCTTACCGAACATTGATTTTTTATACGATTATTTTCATAAAAAAAGCACCCGAATCAAGATTCGAGTGCTTCTGAGCTACGTCCTCTAATTATTTTATCAGAATGGATAAAGCACTTTTTGATGCCAAACGGAAAGATAATTCATCCGCTCCCGGCAAGTTCAAAGCCACATTCTCAGCCTTTTCACTATCGTTGAACAGAACAACTGCAATAGAGTTATCTGTATTCTTAAAAGCTACGGAACGAATCACTTCTTGATTGGTGGAGGCGTCAATACGCACAGCCTTCGGACGAATAAATTTACTGAAATGGGCCAGTGCATAATAGTCGAGCGTATACGTAAGCTCCTTGGTCTCTTGGTTGACTGTCACAACACCACGACAAGTACTTTTGCCAAAACCCGGTACGGTTGGGCCGTTCTTTTCATCTAAGGCCATATTCCATAACACAAAGGATTTACTATGATTTCTAAGAATATCAATCCCTGTTCTCATTACATTGGAGAAGGCTTGTTCAAACGGAGGAATCCATTCTCCACCAGAACCTTCTGTAAAATGCACTTCTTTATCAGCAAAAGCTTTCAGAACCTCTGATTGCGCTGACGCATTGCCACCATACCAGTGCCAAGCTACACCATCTACTTCATCTTTTGCATAATCGAGCACGGTTAACGGATAATCTGGACGATCCCAGTTGTGGTCGTAGCAGAGAATTTTTGTAGCGATGTTATGCTTAACAAAGCTAGGCTTCAGGTAGTTTTTAATGAAATCTTTTTGCGCCTCAGGCAACATTAACATACTAGGGTAGTGTTTGGGTTCAAATAAAGGCTCGTTCTGTGGTGTTACAGCATAAGTTGGCAATCCGTGCCCTTCAAAAGCTTGAATATATCGAACAAAATAATCGGCATAAGCCTGATAATATTCTTGTTTAAGTTCTCCAGCAATCATCGATCCGCTAGTCTTCATCCAACCTGGTGCACTCCATGGAGAAGCCATCAGTTTGATCTCAGGGTTAATTTCCAGAGCTTGTTGCAACAAAGGGATAATGTCTGCTTCATCATGTGCGATAGAGAAGTGGGTTAATTCCGTATCCGTTTCCAGTGCAGGTCTATCGTCATAGCTATAAATATCTCTAGCATAATCCGATGCCCCCATTGGATTTCTTAATACGGACAAACCAATTCCATCTTGTGCGTCAAAAAGCTTGCTCATGACTTCCTTTTTCTGTTCGTTGTCCAGGACTTGATTAATCAAATAAGCGGATGAATCCGTAAAGGATGCTCCAAAGCCATCCATTTCCTGAAAGGTTTGATTCTCGTCAATAGTTACAGTAGTGGTCGCCTCTGCGTCAGCAATTGGAGTTAATTGTTGCAGACTTTGCTCTACAAACAATGTATTCTCCCCGGTGGATTGATAAATTTTAAGCTCTGGCATGTTGTTTCCCTCCATCTTTCTATGAAGAGGCCCCAGTGAAGGGGCCACATTCTATTATCTAACTTATTTAAGACCTAATTTTTCTTTGTTGTTTTTCATTTTTTCAGAACGAACTTCTACAATCTTATCCCAGTTGTTATCATTCAAAAATGTTTTGTAAGCAGCTAAGGTGCTGTCGAATGTAGCATCGTCTTTAGCGCGGATCATACTTACAAGCGTAGTGTTCCAAGTAGTATCAATTGCAGTAAGACTGCGAGCTTCAGGCGTTCCTTGAGCCGGGTTAATATTTTCAAGAATAAAGTGTGGTTTTAGCTTTCCTTTGCCCCACTCTTGCATTTGTTTAATGGAATCTGCGAATGCGTCATTACTCAGCGCTTTATCACGGTCATGTCCAAAGAACATAAATTCGCCCATCCGGTAATCTTTTTTGAATTTATCGGCATTATTTAATTGCAGGTCTTTGATTTCAGGCAAGAATTCAATTTTACCGCTGTCGTTAACTTTATAGGTCTCTCCTTCAATACCGTAGTTCATGAGCTTTTGTCCTTCGTCGCTGAGCAAATAAGTGTAAATTTGAATCGCTTTTGCAGGATCCTTAGCCTTTTTAGTAACATAGCTAATCATCCAACCTGTAATTCCGGATTGATTCAACGTTGGTTCATGTCCAACAGTACTTTGTGGGCCATCAATAGCGATATATTCCTTGCCTGGATTTTCTGTCATGAAGATTTGCAGGTTACCACTTTGTTGAGGGGTTCCATCCAAAAGTATTGTTGCATATTTACCGGATTTCACTTTTTCTTCAAAGGCAGTACCGTCATCAGCAAAGCTGTCATCACTGATATCACCATTTCTGTAGACTTCATTTAACGTTTTCAACCAAGTCAAGTAATCCTCATCTAGGTTACGGTTGTAGAACTCGCCATTTTCAGTTTCCATCGGCACTCCGATGAAATCCTCCAATACATCTCCCAAAGAACCAGTGCCTGAACCAATGGAGTTAAAACCAAAAGGAATCATGTCCGGGAATTGTTTTTTGATTTGTTGCATAACGCTCTTGAATTCCTCAGGAGTTCCAAAGCTTGGTTTTCCAATGGCTTCGTAAACATCCTTACGGATGACAAAGGCTGTTTTAGCAGGGATGTTACCGCTATCATAATCGTTTTGCGTATTGGAATAGTTAGGGTATCCATAGGTCTTGCCATCAGCTAACTGGAACCAGTTCATCGTATCTTTTTCTGCAACTTTATTGAAATACGGATCATATTTATCTGCCAGATCATTTAAAGGCAATGCCCAGGTAGCAGCTTTTTGTACGACTGGAGAGTTGGAATCAAAAATAGTCAACAGGTCTGGCATTTCACCGCCGGCAAAAATCGTATTCAGCTTAGTGTCATCGCCTGTAATGAATTTAATGTTGATGTTTAAATCCTCTTTAATTTTCTTGGTGACAAGGTCTTTTCCGAAATCAGTATTCCACCAGTCTGCATTCACGTACCAAGTCAGATCTGTTGTCTCTTTTTTTGTATCCAGCTTCCATGCCGGTGTTTCCGGATCTATAGTATAACGGCCTTCAATGGAGCTTAACTCTTTACTGGAGCTGTCAGAATTACCTTTCGATCCACAACCTGTAAATACTAATACAACAGCCATAAGTGCCGTACAAAGTTTGAGTCCTTTTTTCCCAAATGCTTTGTTCATCTTTTGTTTCCCCCTAAAATGTTTTGTAAGCATTCACTACTTGGAGATTTACTTACTATTCCTTCACCGCCCCCATCATCATGCCTGAGATAAAGTACCTCTGTAATATTGGATACATCACAACAATCGGCAAAGTTGTAATGACAATTGTTGCTAGTTGAACCCCTTTAGTCGTAGTTTCGATAATCGCAGATCCACCAACATTTTGCATGGATTGTGTTTGCGACTGAACAATGATTTCATAGAGCTTCATCTGCAGCGGGTAGAGCGATTGATCGGTAATATATAACTTGGTAGTCATAAAGTCGTTCCACTGCCCAACCCCGTTAAATAACGCAATGGTGGCCATAGCCGGCATGGAAAGAGGGATAAAGATTTTCAGGAAAATGCGCCAGTCACCTGCACCATCAATTTTGGCTGACTCTTCAAGTGAATCCGGTACATTTCTGAAGAAGTTCATTAGAATAACTACATCATAATAACTGAACAAGGCCGGGATAATATAAACCCAGAAGCTGTTTAAGAGGCCTAATGATTTAATCAATAAATACGTAGGGATCATTCCACCAGAGAAAAACATAGTGATTACACCCATGGCAACATACAGCTTACGTCCACGTATGTATTTCTTACTCAAGCCATACCCGATCATGGCACAAAAGAATACGTGGGTAATGACACCAATGAATGTTTTGGCAAGCGATACTACGAATGCTAAACCAATGGTCTCATCTTGAAATACAGCACGATAATTTTCCAAAGAGAACTCTGGAGACCAAAATATGAATCCGCCTTCCGCAAGCGCCTTGCCCGAACTTAAAGAGGATATGACTACATTCCATAAAGGAACGACAATAATGATTGTACAAATACAGAGCAGGATAATATTTAAGGTATTAAAGATTCGACTATCGAGATCTTCTTTAGCCACCGTACGATTCACAGAAATGCCTCCTTCTACAGAACTGATTGATTATCATTTAATTTACTGGATACTTTGTTGGCGCTAATCAGTAGGATGACTGAAACGATGGAGACACCTAAACCAACAGCAGTAGCATAAGAGAAGTCACCTTGCGTCATACCCATACGATACACATAAGAATTAATGACCTCCGCCTTAACGCGGTTCTGAGAATTCATCAATACCAGGGTTTGGTCCAGATTTGATCCTAATAAACCGCTTACAGTGAGAATCAGATTTAAACTGATAATCGGTTTCATGTTAGGAAGCGTGATATTCCAAATTTGTCTCATACGGCTTGCGCCATCTATTTTGGCAGCCTCATAATAAGTAGGATCAATTTTCGACATAATGGCTAAGTAGAGAATCGTTCCCCAACCAGCCTCTTTCCAAATATCGGATAACGTTGCAATCCACCAGTATTTATTCGCATCAAGCAAAATATTTACCGGTTTCGAAATCAGTCCCAAACTGAGCATAATCTCATTAAACATACCGGATGAGGAAAACCAGGCAATCAGCATCCCGCCGAGAACGATCCAGGACAAAAAGTGTGGTAAATAAGAGATGGTTTGCACTATCTTTTTAAAGCGTCCACCACTTAATTCGTAAATCATAACGGATAAAATAATAGGAATAACAAACCCTATGGCTAATTTCAGAAAGCTGATCCCTAATGTATTGACTACAGCGTCCCAAAAATATTTATCAGATAAAATAATTCTGAAATTATCGAGCCCTACCCAAGGTGCAGAATCGAGCGTATCAATTACGGTGTAACTTTTAAAAGCAATCGTCAATCCGTAAATCGGAATAAAACAAAAGATAATCATAAAAATAATTCCCGGGATGACCATGGATTGAATTTCCCATTGTCTCTTGTAATCAATTACAAATTCTTTGACCCTCTGCCCCATAGGCTTTTTCCCGCTCATTGGATTCTTTCCGTTTGTTGGCACTACGGCTAATTTATCCACTTTTTCTTCTCCCCTCCAAATCATGATCCCCAAACAATAAAAACGTTTTTATTTTTTGAAAAAAAAACCCTCCCAAAACAACAAAATTATAAAAAATGATCGGGTGAAATCTTGAACCCATTACATATATGTGTTCTTACCGACCAATCTTTACTTGACTAGAACCTCTTACAACTAATTCACCCGCCAATTTCATCATCTCGCCCTGTTCCTTCTTCTGAATCATACGAACGAGGTGATTAATAGCCAAAATACCCTGTCTAGCAATTTGATTTCTTACAGTAGTTAAAGGCGGTGAGAAATATTGCGCAATATCAATATCATCAAACCCCATAACACTAACATCTAGCGGAACTTCGTATCCATGCGATTTCAAAGCTTGAATACATCCAATCGCACTCAAGTCGTTCCCTGCTAAGAAGGCATCAGGTATTTTATCAGGACTATAGTGAAGAAAAGATTTTATAGCGTTGTAGGTGCTTTCTTCTTCAAAATATCCTTGTATAATATACTCTTCATGCGTGGGTAGCTGATACTGACGCAAAGCAGCTAAGTATCCTTCTCTCCGCTGAACACTGTCGTACATCTCATCCACACCAGATATGTAAGCAATCTTTTTATGCCCTAGACTGATTAAATATTTGGTCGCTTCAAACCCCGCTTCAAAAGAATCAAATATCACGCTTCCCATCGTGTCGTTCTTAAGCGGCCGATCCAAAAATACAGCCTTGATCTTGTCTTTCACCATTGCGGCAATTTCTTCTTCGTCTATTCTCAGCTCCTCGTAAATAATGACACCATCCACTCGCCGGCCTAGAATATTGCTCATAATCACTTGTTTATCCTTGGTAACAAATACATTCAGCCCGTAACCTAGCCGGTCACATTCACGCGACATGGACTCAACAAGCTTATAGAAGTATGGACCCGACACACTTGTTGTGAAAAAACCCAGCATTTTGGTTTTCCCATTCCTAAGGAGCTTACCGTTCAGGTTAGGAACATAATTTAATCGCTTCGCAACCTTAAGAACATGTGATTTCGTCTCCGGGTTCAATACATCTACGTCATTTAGCGCGTTGGAAACCGTAGAAATGGAGACTCCAGCCTCTCTGGCAACATCTTTGATCGTTACCTTTTCCATAATGATTCAATCTTCCTTTACGAATAAAAACGTTTTTATAGATTTAAATTAACATAAAAACGTTTTCATTACAATATATTTTTATTTTTATTTTATCAGAGGTAATAATTGGTACACAAGCTTAAATTTTCTACAGAATCTTATAAAACACCTCTTCTGCAAACTCGAAATCATTCATAATACACTCTAAACATAATGTCTTGCTCGTAATTCCCAAATCCACGGCCATATATGGTTAGTCCGCCTCTTCTCCGTCCGCTATTCTCTGCCGTTAAACGAAAGGTCCACTGATCCTGCTCTACTCGTACATCCTCCAAGGTAATATCTGAGATTTGCTGCCCATCCACAAAGGTTCCACCTGCATTAATCCGCAGAACCTTCAGCAAACCATATTGGTTAACATCCGAACGCCACCAAATGGGATTTAATCGTCCTCTAGTGAGGCCAAAGTCGCCCGGACTGGTCCATTTTCCTAAATCCTGTCCATTCATCATAAAGCCAATATCCGACGGCCACTTCTCATTTACATGTGGAGCTTCGGAACCTATTTCCAGCGAAATCTCAATCTCCTGCACCACTTGATCTTGAAATAGATAATTTGGAATCTTGTACTCGATAGAACCTTTCGCAAACCATACAATGCCGGCATTCACCCGTTCCGGGTCCAGAAAATAACGTGGATCATCATAATAGCCGATCAGCTTCTCAGTAGTAGCAATCCCGCAGGTAGGTAAAGCCTGGATATCGGTATATTGCCCTACAGGGATAGACACTTCAACCACCTTTCTGGCAACTCCGCGGGAGCCCGATAATTTAATCTGCAGATAATTCGCAGACAAAGAACAATATTTATAGGTCCCTCCATTTACTCGTCTCATTTTAGAACTGATCAGGCCTGCTTTTTGCAGCTTTGCTACATGAGTACTGACAATTGCACTACTAAGATAGAGCTCCGCTGCCAGCTCTTTGATGTGCATCTCTCTGCGGTCCAGAATTTCAATAATTCGCAGCCTAACTTCACTTGCCAGCGCTTCATACACCTGCAAGGATTCAGAATCTGTGGTTAAGTACATTTCAACGTCTCCTATGCTTATTGAATTAGTATTTTAACGAATCCTAAATTAATTCATTGCTTATTATAAGCTAAAATCAGTATCATGTAATCATAAAACAATTACTTAATTAGTGAAAACATTAATTCAACTAGAGGGAGCTGTACACTCATGCCGATTAAATCGACAATGATTATTGACAAAGATTTCAGACTAGCTGAAGTAGACCCGCGGATCTACGGCTCATTTATCGAACATTTAGGAAGAGCAGTTTACGGTGGCATTTATGACCCGGGTCACCCTACTGCGGATCAGAATGGTTTTCGGAACGATGCCATCGAAGCTATTCGTGCCCTAAACGTTCCTATCATCCGTTATCCTGGAGGAAACTTTGTATCCGGTTACAATTGGGAAGATGGGGTTGGACCCAAGCATGAACGCAAGCAATCTCTTGAACTAGCTTGGTGGACCACAGAAACCAATCAAGTGGGTACCAACGAATTTGCAGATTGGGCTAAGCTCGTAGGCAGCGAAGTTATGATGGCAGTTAACCTTGGAACACGCGGTATCGATGCAGCTAGAAATCTAGTAGAGTACTGCAATCATCCTTCCGGCTCCTACTACAGTGACCTGCGGATCTCTCATGGGTATAAAGAGCCTCACGCTTTTAAGACCTGGTGCCTCGGAAATGAAATGGATGGTCCGTGGCAGATTGGAGCTAAAACCGCGGTCGAATATGGCCGGTTAGCGAACGAAACTGCAAAAGCTATGCGCTGGGTCGATCCAACGCTTGAGCTTGTGGCTTGTGGCAGCTCCGGCAGCGGCATGGACACTTTTGCCGAGTGGGAAGCTACCGTGCTTGATCTTTCTTATGATAATGTAGATTATTTATCACTGCATACGTACTACAATAACAACAATGACGATACGCCTAATTTCCTAGCCCGCTCCATGGATTTGGATCATTTCATCAGCAGTGTGGCTGCCACCTGTGATTATGTTCAAGCGAAGAAAAAGAGCAAAAAGAAAATTAATCTGTCGCTCGATGAATGGAATGTATGGAAATCACAAGGCAGCAGCCGTGCCGAACAACATTGGCAGATCGCACCGCCAGAATTCGAAGATGTGTACACACTTGAAGATGCACTTGTTGTGGGCTGCTGTCTTATTTCATTATTGAAGCATGCTGATCGTGTGAAAATGGCCTGCTTAGCGCAGCTGATCAATGTAATCGCCCCAATTATGACTGAAAATGGCGGACCGCTTTGGCTGCAGACTACTTATTATCCGTACCTGCATGCTTCCCTTTATGGTCGTGGAACCGTACTTCACCCGCTGATTTCCAGCCCTAAATACGATTCCAAAGATTTCACTGATGTGCCTTACTTGGAAGCCATTAGTGTATACAACGAGGAGCTGAATGAAGTAACCGTCTTCGCTGTAAACCGCCATTTATCCGAAGGACTAGAGCTCGACGTGGATCTGCGTAGCTTCAGTTCCGTAAACATCATTGAGCATATTGTACTGGAACATGAAGATATTAAAGCTGTAAACACCAAATCCAATCCACATAACGTGATGCCTAGCCAAGGCAAAGCCGTTGTTGAGAGTGGACATGTAAAGGCCCTTCTCGCAAAAGCTTCCTGGAATGTGATTCGTCTGCGGGTGAACGGCTAAGTTAACTTGTAATAGTCATAGAAATGCCCCCATGAATCTTTAATAAGCCATAGATTCATGGGGGCTTCTTCGTTATTTTATTCTGAAAATTGTCACGGATTGCTTCGGAAACTCATAACTAAAGCTGCTTCCTTCTGTCTTAAAGCTGGTTTGTTTCGGAGAGACCTGCTGCTTATTCTCGAAGTTATTTTCGTCCTCAAGCGGGTGTCCCGACATTTCATAGACTTCGATGGTCAGTGCTTCTTTTGCCAAAGATTCCAGTAGAACCTCAGCAGAAACACTGTTCTCTTGTACGTTTACTGTCTTGAGGATAATATCCCCCGTTAAATCTTCCACACTTGCCGTGTAATACAGCGGTTCGATGACCGGAAGTTTATCTTCTGTCTCATTCACCAGTTCTCCGTTAATAAAGGTACGGATCTGTCTGCCCACTACTTCTAGCTTAAGATCGTATTCTACATCTGTTTCAACCGTAAACATAGCATGCGTCAGAACAGAATTTCTTCCGTTGATAATTGAGGCCACAATCGAATCCTGATTCTGCCAGCCACCTAGCTCCCAGTACAAATGATTCTGATCATCCGCTTTACCAAAATAAAAGATAAACCCTTTATTTCCTGCAGTTCGTGTAGCCTTAAAATGCAAAGTATAGTTTTCCCACTCTGTCTCACCAAGCTCTAGTGTCCGATTAGCCGTTTTGTTCTGAGCAGGGTCAGGCAGATTTGAAACTTCCTCTGATAAGTCAGAATACGTCTTCACTTCTCCCGTAAGATTGTTGACTAAGGTGATCTCGGAGAAACGAGCAGCAGAGGCATCCACACCGAAACTGACGGCTCCAGTGATCGCTTCCTTTCTGCTTTCCTTCGGTGCCGTGAAGCCATCTGCTTCCATCTTCAGCAAATGATCTCCCTGATGGTTCATAAATAGCTTTTGCACATAATAGTTTGCCGTTCCGTACACTTCATGATTATTGAACCAGATCATATCCGGCTTCCAGTTAATATAATCCACATTGCAGAGCATTGGAGCATAACAAGCTAAGCCAACGGCATGCGCATTATTTTGCAGACCTGTCATAAATGCTGCTTCCACCAATGCATTGTAATAGGTATTGCCCCATGAAGCATATTCACCGAGGAATACCTTTGGCTCATCGGCTTTGAAGTCATCATAACGATGATGATTAGCCAGGAACCATTCAGGTGTACAGTAATAATGCTCGTCTACGAGGTCAGACTTATTCTCTTTTGCCGACGTCCAGCCCCGTTCATATTCCTGGCCGGCAGAGAACGGACCGCTAGAATTAATGACCTTGATTTCCGGATATTTTGCTTTGATAGCTTGATGAAAGTAAGGATATCTCTCGAAAAAGGGTGCACCTACCTCTTCATTCCCAATGCCGACATACTCCAGCCCAAAAGGCTCAGGGTGACCCAGTTCTGCACGAATGCCTCCCCACTTCGTGGAAGAATCCCCCTTGGCGAATTCAATTAAATCCAAAGCATCCTCAATCCAAGGCGTTAATTCATCCAGCGGTACCATCCGTTTATGATGCGGGTCGTAGCCGCCCGGAAGAACGGGGATCGGCTTAGCTCCAATATCCTCACAGAACTGAAAATATTCATAATAACCTAACCCAAGCGTCTGATTATATGACCAGTTATTGCGTCTTGCCGGTCTTTGTGCAACATTCCCAATCGTATTCTTCCATCTGTACATGGAGTCTCTGTCATCTGGATCCAAGGAACCGTCATGCACCAGACATCCTCCTGGGAACCGCATAAATTTAGGTTTTAAATCAGCGAGCAGCAGCGAAATATCTTCACGCATGCCTCCGGGTCTATTCTTAAAGGTCTTCTCAGGAAACAGGGAAACCATATCCAGATATACCTTCCCGTTACCTTTGGTAACGATTACAAGACGACTGCTTGTGTCCGTGCTATTAGCTGTAATAACGGCTTCATATCGGGTCCATTCGGAGCTGCTTACGGGTATTTCCACTTCACCAAGAATGATGCCATCTGTGCTTTCGATGTTTACGGTAAGCGGCACATCAAAGCTTGTCTCCCGGCGGGCATACACCGAGAAGTTATAATTCTCGCCTTCTTTTACCGGAATACCACTGTTAAAGCCTAGATTCATCAGGCCAACGCCGTCACCTTCAGCCACAATATCGATGGCAACATAATGTTGGTTACGATCATTTAAGGGCTTGCTGTCTTCTACAGAGATATTTACCTTTCCATCTCCACGTTCTACAGGCTCCCAAGCCATCAGCGCATGATAATCTGCCCGGTCAATCGGGTCGAATTCAAAAGATCGGTTCTGAACTAGCTCAGCGTAAAGCCCACCATCGGCCGCATGATTCAAATCCTCGAAGAAAATACCGAATAGATCGCCTAACTCCGCCCCCCGCTTCTGCGTATGTATCTTCAATTTTCCTTCTGTCTTCATTCTTTTGTCTTCCTCCTTGTGAATTCCAATTTGATTTATATTTATGTTACTTAGTTCATATCAATATAAATCATTATAATAACTCCTCTCTATATTCGTCAATTCAAAAACGAAAAACTGACACCGAATATCCCTCGATGTCAGTTCACACTAGGAAGCCCTAGTAAAGGTTATAAAGAATACGTAAATTGATAGCTGCCCGAACCTAATTGAAGTCTCACTCCGTTATCGACCAAGCTGATGCTGTGCACGCCTCTGGACTGCTCCACAGGAACTTCATTTTCTAATAACCCTAGTTGATTGGCTCCAGGCAGAACGACAATACCGTTGGTATTGGCAGGAATCGTAACGTGAATCATCATTCCATTATCCTCTGATCGCCGCCACGCTGACTCCACTTTTCCGTACATGGTTTCAAGACTAGCTTCTGCGTAATCCAGACCGGGGCCTGGCTGTGGCTTGATATGAACGATTTTGAAACCAGGCTCCAACTCATCTGTTCCGATTCCTGCAACGTAACGATACAACCATTCACCTATTGCGCCATAGGCATAATGATTGAAGGAATTCATATCTGCACTCCAGAAGCTGCCGTCATCCTTAATCCCATCCCAATGTTCCCAAATCGTAGTCGCACCTTTCGTCACCTGATACAGCCAGGATGGATAATCCTTTTGAAAAAGAAGCTTATACGCGAGTTCATTATTTCCAATCTCGCTGAGCACAGGATTCAGATATGGTGTGCCCACGAATCCAGTAGTCAGATGATCCTTAGCTTCAGCAATCAGCTCAGTGAGCTTCTGAATTGCACGTTCTTTGGCGCCCCCTTCTATAAGATCGAAACGTAGGGCTAATATCTGTGCAGTCTGGGTAGAGACGGACAACCTTCCCGCAGGTGTTATGAACTCATCACTGAATGCTTTTATAATATTGGCGTGCAACTCACTATAATAGTCCACGTCCTCCGATTTTTCTAAGGCTATTGCCGCTTTTAAAGTAAGAGAAACGGAATAGGCATAAAAAGCGGTGGCGACATAATCCCGATCTGTAGCTCCCACATAGCTGTCTGGCTTGGAATCAAGCGCTAGCCAATCGCCGAAATGAAAGCCAGTATTCCACAGATAAGGGTTACTTCCCTGTGCATAGATATATGAAATCCATTGCTTCATGCTCTCGTATTGCTCTGCAAGCAGCCTTTTGTCGCCGTACATTTCATAGATTGTCCATGGACAGATCGTAGCTGCATCCCCCCAGGCTGCAGAAGAATGGTTAGTATCTCCGTCGCCAGGAGGCGCTGCTCTCAGCTCTGGAATAAAAAACGGAATGCCGCCCTCAGGGGTTTGGTCTGCCTTCAAATCCCGTAACCATTTCGTAAAGAAAGGTGCCGTATTCATCAAATAGGAGGCTGTTCGGACAAACATCTGAGCATCCCCCGTCCAGCCGAGCCGCTCATCACGCTGTGGACAATCAGTGGGCACATCGAGGAAATTCCCTTTTTGCCCCCACAGGATATTGTGATGCAGTTGATTCACAAGTGGATCTGAGCACTGAAAATCACCCGTACGTTCCATATTGGAGTGCACCACAATTCCTGTGAAATCCTCTAGTTGAAGATCTGCTGAGAACCCACTAAGCTTCACATACCGAAAACCTTGGAAAGTGAAGTGTGGTTCATACGTCTCTTGCTCCCCGCCTTTCAGAGTATAGCGGATGCACTGTTTCGCTTTACGCATATTCTCCGTGTAGAAATTTCCGTCCCGGTCTAATATTTCAGCATGCTGAAGTTCTACCATCTGACCAGATTGACCTTTTACATTAAATTTTAACCACCCTACCATGTTCTGGCCCATGTCCAGCACTCTATCTCCCTGCGGGGTAGTCAGCAGTGCAATCGGCTTCAAGGTTTCAACTTGTGTCACTGGCACATTTTCCTGGGCAACGATGATCGCTTTGGAATAATTAATAATGTCCACTGGATGCCAACCTTCTGATGAAGGATCAGTGATATCCAACTCCAGCCGAGCATCATAGGTTTCACCCTTATAAATTTCAGACATCATAATTGCGCTTTTTGCAGCCTGCCAATTCTGATCTGAGCTAATAAGCTCATTTGAACCGTCTGCGTACCGGATATGAAGCTCCAGCAGAAGTGAAGTCTTTGATCCATAAATCTCCTTTCGATTATCCCAGCCCAAATACCCTCTGTACCAGCCATTGCCCAACAGTGCGCCTAACGCATTCGCACCTTCATGCAGAAGCTTTGTGACATCATAAGTTTGATATTGCAGCCGCTTACTGTAACTGGTCCAGCCTGGAGTAAAATAATGATCTCCCACCCGACTTCCGTTCAGCTGCAGTTCATACAAGCCCAAAGCAGTAGCATAAATCCTTGCACTTTCCACTGGACCTTTTACATCCACGAATGTACGAAGCTGTGGGCAAATCTCAGAATCTTGTGAAAAAGAGGCTGTAGGAGCGCTGATCCACTCCGCCTGCCAATTCCCTGCATCTAATAGTCCGGTTTCAAAAAAAGCAACCTCAGACCAACCCGAGTCTATTGCATTCTGATTCCATGCCCGAACCCGATAATAATAACGCGTGCGAGCTTCCAGCAGCAGACCTTCAAGCTCAACATGGATCGATTGAGAAGACTTTACTGCCTCTGTATCCCATAGCTTGCCTTGAAAAAGCATATTCTCCGCCACTTGAATTTGATAAGCAGACTGCATGCAGTCCCTGTCATCTGAAACTAACTGCCAACTGATTCTGGGTCTGATCACATCAATTCCCAGCGGATTTTCTTTGTACTCACAACGAAGCTTAGTGATTGCGAACATATAGATAAAACCTCCTTCTATAGCGACAAATTAGTCTTTGCCCTATAATTATAGCTGGGTTACCACTTTCATCACCCGGTAAAAAGGACATCATATCCCTGCAATCATGCCATGAATCTGGAAGGGGCAATTCAATATGCAACGAACCACCGAGTTGTTCAAAAATGAAATCTTTTTTCAAAACGATCTGCATCTGCTCGTTAACCGCTATTCAGAGAACTTCCATGCCCCTTTTCATGCTCATGAATTTATTGAGTATTGCTATGTAGCTGAAGGAAGAGGTTTTCATCACCTTGAAAATGAGATCTTTCCCGTTAGAAAAGGAATGCTGTTCGTGATTCCTGTAGGTGCCCCCCATGTGTTCCGTCCAGCATCTTCTGATACTTTAGGGAATCGCCTGATCGTCTATAACTGCCTTTTTGATATGCAAATGGTGGAGCAATTAAATATCGTCCTTCAAGAGCCATCTATCCGGGAGCACCTAGCCACTCTTGGGAGTAGCAGCTCATCTTACTTTTCCGTCTCAGATCGAGATGGCTCTATTGAGCGCTTAATGCTGAATTTATATCATGAAATGTCGGTATCCGGTATGGGCTCCAAAACAATGCTTTACACCCTCTTAAGTCAATTAATCATAGCAGTGTACAGGCAAAAATACGGAGAAGATGACAAATCTACGATGGATATGGCAGACTTCACGCAAGTCATTCAATACCTAGAGCATAATCTGTCGGAAAAGATTACACTTGCCGAATTAGCCCGTATTTCACAGTGGAGCAGCAGGCATCTTCAGCGCATGTTCCACAAGCATACTGGCCAGTCCTTTGGGACCTACTTGAAGAATCTGCGAATGCATAAAAGCTGTGAATTGCTGCGTACTTCTGGACATAAAATTAATATGATTGCCGAGCTAGTTGGTTACCGTGACATCGACTCCTTTAACGCTATATTCAAAAAAATAGTCGGCCAGACACCCATCGCGTACCGTAAGCTCTACAGATCATAAAAAAGCCGATGTCGTATGAACATCCATACAACATCGGCCCTATTAATTTATTGATTAGTGATCTGTTTAAGTAAAAACTCAACAAAATCAGTTGATTTAGTCTTACTGTCATCTTGTCCTAACGTTCCGACGATCATCTGGTTTGAATGGATAGGGAGTTCTGTAGCAAAATCCGTATCTGTGATATCTATGCCAGTAATCAGCTCTTGACCACTCTCCGGGTTAGTCATACGTTTCAGACGGTTATCATCAAGAGGAAGTCCTGCGGATTTAATAAACGACTCCAGATTTTGCAGTCCCGACTGCTGGCCAATCCATTCAAAAGTAGCATCATCCATAATCAGGATATCCGGATGATCGGCTGCCAGCATCGCCATAGCCCGCTGCATATAGCTCATATCCAAGGCTCCACCGTCCGTCCCACCTGTTGAGGGTAGATAAACGATTTCTGCCTCCACTCTCTTCCAAGCCGGGTAACGTTTGATAATTTCTTGTTTTAGCTCTTCATTCTTACCTGACGAGTCCTGAGATTCATAGTTGCCTAGGAACATGATTCGAACATCTACCGGTGGGAGCGTAGCTTCATATTTTCTTTCCTGCCATTGATCATAGAGCGCTTTCCCCCCAAAGATAACTACCAGCAGCACGATAATAGAAATAATAGTGTGCGTTTTGTAGAGTCGAAAGAAATTCTCCGATTTACGTGCTACGCCGGACATGGCTCCCCACTTCTCCAGCCGCTTGTCCTCTGCTTCCTGAATCTCCTTCTGATCCAAGCCATCTAGGATGGTTTTGTAAGCGCGGAATTCCTCTTCATAAGCTGCAACCTCATCTTCAGTCGAATTCGATCGACGGCGTTTCAAATGCATATCTAACCTTTTGTTCAATTCCTCCCGGGTAACGTCTTCAGGCAAGTTCAAACGCTCATAGGCTTGCTTTAGCTTCTCATTCAAAATGATGTCTCCTTCCTGATGCTTTTCGTCATTTCAGATCGTTAATTTGGTTCTATGTATTGAATTCTTGTGGCAGTAAAAGTATGGGCTAAGCCGCAAAAAAAACATCGCAGGAACTCAAGTAAACTATATCATGTTGTGCTAGACGGTAACAAGTAAGCGTTTATCTAATCCAAACCATGCAGCTGCTTAAATTGCTCAGGACTCATCCCTGTCAATCTTTTAAACACCAAACAAAAGTAACTAGCATTATCAAAACCCACTAGCTGGGCAATTTCATACATTTTTTTATCGCGTCCATTAAACATAAGCTGTTTACTCAAATTGATACGTTGCTTATTGATATAGGTTACAGGTCGATCATGAATTGTTTTTTGAAAAAGTCTGCATAAATACTGTGGCGATACAGAAATAATCTCCGCCAGCTCCTTTAAAGGAAGCGTCCTATGCAGATTGCTCTCAATATAACGCAGCACCGGCTTAATTCGCTCCAATTCATGTGCCTCATTCAGAGGCGATACTAGCTTTCTTTTTAAATCCAGAAGCAATGCATAAAGATGTTTAGATCGTGCCAAATTAGTCTCCAGCTCATTGCTATCTGGCAGCATAAGGATTTGCTTTAGAGGATTGAGCCATTGATCTTCTTTTAATCTAGCAGGACCAGACTCGCGGATGCCCGCATAGAGCAGCATTTGACCAACCTCTCTGCCATTGAACGAGACCCATGATACCTTCCATTCCTTCCCACTGATAGGGGCATACGAATGAGGAATGTCCGGGAACAAAAAGAACACATCTCCTGGACCCACGAGATATCGGTTCTCATGAATGATAAGCTCTCCCCTACCTTCGTGAATCTGATGTATTTGATAGTCTGGAAAACCTGCAGGACGTATAGTTTCTGGCTGATGCTCCCAAAATCCAAGGGTTGTAGCATAAAGCGGCAGCATGATTACATCTTCTGTTTGGCAAAAAATAATTTTGCTCTCCATAAAAAGTCCTCGTTTCATATTTTGTTATCTGGGACTAAAATTCTTTTATTTATCCTAACATTACTTCAACTTATAATATGAATATAATAACATTACAATGATTATAAAGGAGATCAACTCATGCGAGCAAAGTTTGTCTACCAGCCACCTGCTAACGGTTATCCGGAATGGAATAACAACCCAGAGACTTTTGAATTGAATCGATTGGATGCACATGCCTCCATGATCCCTTACCGTAGCTTATCCCAAGCGCTAACTAACGATAAAGAAACCTCACCTTTCTACCAAACCCTCAATGGGCTTTGGAAATTCGCTTTTTCCGAAACACCGGATCAACGAATTGTGGATTTCTATAAAACCGATTTTGATTGCAGTACTTGGGATACAATTCCTGTACCGTCCCACTGGCAGTTCCAAGGTTACGACTACCCACAATATACAAATCTCCGGTATCCTTGGGCGGAATCCGAGCCAGAGCTTAAAGCCCCCTTTGCCCCAACAAAATATAATCCAGTAGGCTCTTATCTACGAACCTTTACTGTACCTGAGTCTTGGAACGGTCAACCGGTGTACCTAAGCTTTCAGGGTGTTGAATCCGCTTTCTACGTCTGGGTAAACGGTGAACTTGTCGGGTACTGTGAAGATACATTTACTCCATCAGAATTCGATATCACCCCATATTTAGTGGCAGGGGACAACAAACTAGCTGTCGAGGTTTATCGTTGGTGTGATGCCAGCTGGCTAGAGGATCAGGATTTCTGGCGCCTGAGCGGTATTTTTCGGGAAGTCTATCTTTATTCGGCTCCTTCCGTTCATATTGCTGATTATTTCGTCCACACAGATCTGGATGAAAACTTCGTACATGCGGATTTAAATGTAGATATCAAGGTGGAAAATTACTTTAACGAGCAAAGCCCATATACACTGCAAATGCAGCTTTACAATAAAGAGGGCCAGCCTGTTTGGGAGACTCCTATCTCCGCTACGGGTTCCTTTGAGCAAGAAGGCGTTCAACAACTCAAGCTTTCTGCCCCGGTTGAGCAGCCTTTTAAATGGAGTGCTGAAACCCCTTATCTTTATACCTTAGTTCTGTCTATAAATGACGGCAACGGGCATACACAAGAAACGGTCAGCTGTAAGGTTGGATTCCGCAAGTTCGAGATTAATGACGGACTTATGAAGATCAATGGCAAAAGAATCGTACTCAAAGGTGTCAATCGCCACGAATTCTCTTGCGACACAGGTCGTGCTTTAGCCAAAGAAGATATGCTGCGCGACATCCAATTAATGAAAACACATAATATTAATGCTGTTCGAACCTCCCATTACCCGAATCAGTCTGTCTGGTACGAGTTATGTGATGAATACGGATTATATGTGATTGACGAAACTAATCTGGAAACTCACGGCACCTGGGCATACAGCCAAGAAGGGTTGAATGACGGGAATGTCCCTGGAAGCAAACCGGAATGGCGGGCCAATGTCATTGACCGCTGTAACTCCATGATGCAAAGGGATAAAAACCACCCTTCAGTCATCATTTGGTCTCTCGGCAATGAATCTTTCGGAGGCGACAATTTTATCGCTATGCACGACTACCTGAGAGAAATCGATCCTTCGCGGCCGGTTCATTATGAGGGAATCTTTCACTGTAGAGAATCGGAAGCAGCAAGTGACATAGAATCTACTATGTACATTAAACCGCAGGATGTTGAAAAATATGCGCTTAATAATCCGAAGAAACCTTATATCCTCTGCGAATACAGTCATGCCATGGGCAATTCATGCGGTGGGCTGCACTTATACTGTGACTTGTTCGACAAATATGATATTGTTCAAGGTGCATTCATTTGGGATTGGGTAGATCAAGCCATTCGGACCCACACCTCCGAAGGAATTGAATATCTCGCTTATGGCGGGGACTTTGGTGAATCGCCTCATGACGGCAACTTTAGTGGCAACGGATTGCTTTTTGCTGATCGTACGGTTACTCCTAAGCTCTTTGAGGTCAAAAAATGTTATCAGAATATTAAAGTAACGGCTGAAAATATCCTAGAAGGACTCTTCCAGATTCGCAATTCCTTCTTATTTACCAACTTAAAGGAATATGATCTCAAATGGGAGGTTCGTTTAGACGGAGTAACTGCGCAAGAAGGCTTGCTGAAGATCTCATGTGCACCAGGTGAGAACATTTCATGCAAAGTTCCTTACGAGCTGGATTCACTGCGTGGCAATCATGAAGCAGTTCTGAATCTTTCCTTTATTCAGCCTTCAGCAACTATATGGGCAGAAGCCAATCACGAAATCGCTTGGGAACAGTTCATTCTGTCACCCCGTTTTGTAACCAATACCTCAAAGACAATCGCAGAACCACTGCGTGTCAGCGAGCTTGAGAATGTTTTGAATGTACAAGGTGATAATTTCGAACTGAGCTTTAGTACCACTACGGGTGCTCTGAACTCTTATCGTTCCTCAGGCAAAGAACGTCTGCTTGAACCTGTAAGAGCTAACTTCTGGAGAGCAGTCACTGATAATGATTGTGGTAATAAATTGCCACAGCGGTGTGCAGTATGGAAGCAGGCATCGCATAAACAACACTTAATCAGCTTTACATTTAGAACCGAAGGCTCTCTCTGTTTCGTCTCTGCCAGCTACCTTCTGGCTACAAGTCCGGATTCCACGCTTCGGGTCCAGTATGTGATTCGTGCTGACGGGACTTTAGAGATCACGCAAGAATTGAGTCCGGGCAGCAGCGTTCTGCCAGAAATCCCTGAGTTCGGAATGATGTTCGTTCTAGATGGAAGTCTTGATACCCTGTCATGGTACGGCCGCGGACCTCATGAGAACTATTGGGATAGACAAAGCGGTGCCCCACTTGGACGTTACACTGGTAAGGTCAGTGATCAATTCACACCTTATCTCAAACCTCAAGAGTGCGGCAACAAGACAGATGTCAGATTCGCTTCAATTACAGAGGGCAACGATGGATCAGGGTTCTATTTTGAAAGTGCAACGCCTATCGAAGTTAATGCCCTGCCTTGGAAGCCTGAAGAACTGGAAGCCCATGACCACGTCTATAAATTGCCAGTTTCGAACAAAAGCGTACTAAGAGTTAACTACAAGCAAATGGGTGTTGGCGGGGACGACAGCTGGGGCGCACCAACTCACGAAGAGTTCACTCTGCCGGCTAATCGCCCGTACATCTTCCGTTTCACTGTCTCACTGCTCTAATCTCTTCCACTTATAAAAAAGGCCGTCTCTGGTTGGTTTCTACCACACAGGACGGCCTTCTTCTATTTATTTCACAGCTACTGTTCCTTGTCTGAATTCCGAAGGGCTTAAACCTACATTTTTTTTGAACTGTTTGGAGAAATAATAGAGATCGCTAAAACCAAGATCATGGGCAATCTCACCGACAGAACTTTGCGTCCCCCTCAATAGCTCCTTGGCCTTAGTTATCTTTTTTCGGGTGATATACTGTATGGGTGGAACTCCGATTTGCTGTTTAAATAGCCGGATAAAATAGTTGGGATGCATGTACGCAATCTCGGCAAGCTCGTGTATGGTGATATTACGCTCGATATGGGCGTCTATGTACGTTAATATTTTCGTTAATTTTTCGATCGAGCTTAGATTCTTAAAAGTGATTTCGTCTACATCTATGTTCATAATAAAATAAGAAAATAACTCCATTAACTTACTTTTGGCTAATAAATGAGCATACACCGCATCAGATTTCATATGACTCGTTAGGCTGCTGAAAATCTTTTGGATTACATGAGGATCTACTTCTCTGCATACATGACTTAGCTCTAACATTTTGAATAGATTAATGTCTCCGACTTTTGCGCTGAAATGGCACCAATACTTCTCAAAGGGTTGATCACTTATGCAAGAATAAGATTGCTTAACTCCCTCAGGCATCAAAAAAAGCTGACCAGGCTTCGGATAATATTCTCGATCGCCAATCTTTAACCAACCCTCCCCATCGCAAATAAAATAAAATTTACTATAGTCAGGTGTGTAGTCAAGATCTCTCCAGTCACGGCCACAAAGATTGTAATCAGCCATAAATAAATCAACCTTTAAATTGGATAAATAATTTGTAAGCAAAACATGGTTATCCATCCCTTACTCCGCCTTATCAGGTTAGTTTTGTACATCTAAAAGTTAATGTCCTACATTTTGATTTCCACCTCCAATCACTACAATGAAGTAGAAATAAACGTTTGAAAGGATGATTGCAAAATGGTGGATAAAAAAAAATATTTAAAAGTAATCGAAGATACGATCGCAACTGGAAGATTCAAAGCCGATTGGGATTCACTAAGTCAATTTCAAGTGCCTACGTGGTATGAGAACGCTAAGTTTGGTATTTTCATTCATTGGGGCCTTTATTCTATTCCGGCTTTCGCCAATGAGTGGTATCCCCGAAATATGTATATCCAGGGTTCGCGGGAATATGAACATCATCTTGCTACTTATGGTGAGCATAAAACCTTTGGTTATAAAGACTTCATCCCCTTGTTCAAGGCTGAGCATTTCAATGCTGAGGAATGGGCCAGTCTCTTCAAATTATCTGGTGCCAAATACGTGATGCCTGTTGCAGAGCACCATGACGGCTTTCAAATGTATAAGAGCGCTTACTCTCACTATAACACATATGAGATGGGTCCTAAGCGGGATTTAGTCGGGGAAATGAAAGACGCTTTTGAGCAGCAGGGATTAGAGTTTTGTGTATCTTCCCATAGAGCTGAGCACTGGTTCTTCCTGTCTCATGGCAAGGAATTTGATTCCGATATCCATGAACCGCTTGTATGTGGGGATTTCTATTGGCCATCTATGCCCGAACCCGATCATCACGATTTATTCGGCTCCCCACCTAATCAAGAATTTCTGGAGGATTGGTTGATTCGCTGCTGCGAGCTGGTAGACAATTATCAGCCGAAAATCTTTTACTTTGACTGGTGGATTCATACAGCTGCCTTCAAACCCTATCTCAAAAAGTTTGCCGCTTACTATTACAATAAGGGAGAGGAATGGGGAACTCCGGTTGCAATCAATTATAAGCATGATGCCTTCATGTTTGGCTCAGCAATCCCAGATATTGAGAGAGGTCATTTCTCCGGGCTTAAACCTTATTTCTGGCAAACGGATACAGCAGTTGCTAAAAATTCATGGTGTTATACACCGGAAAATGATTATAAATCTGCCGTAGAAATTATCAGAGATCTAATAGATATCGTAAGCAAAAACGGCAACTTGCTGCTGAATATAGGTCCTAAAGCGGACGGCAGCATTCCAGCTCAGGATCAGGAGATTCTGCTTGGCATCGGAGAATGGCTAAAGGTGAATGGTGAAGCAATCTATGATACGACCTACTGGCGCACCTTCGGGGAAGGCCCTACGGAGATTGTTGAAGGTCAGTTTACAGATGGGATCACAAAAATTTTCACCAATGAAGATATCCGCTTTACGGTAAAAGGCAGTTATCTTTACGCTACTGTTCTTGTCTATCCAAACAACGGTATAGTGCAAATCAAATCCCTTAAAGAAAACTCTGCTCACTTCCATGGGATGATTAAACAGATCAAAATCTTAGGTTTTGAGGAACAACCTGCATGGGAAAGAACCGATGAAGCCTTGGTTATAAAAACGACCTCGGTTCGCAGTGAGACTCCGGTTGTTCTGCGGATTGAATTGGATTAGAGACTTACAGACCTTCGTAACCTATAAAAAGAGTGTTCTTGCCCATCCAGCAGAGAACACTCTTTTATAGGTTTATAACCATCGTTTTATATTAAAAGTAGGGTACCTTGACGCTTATTGTCTTCATTCTAGTCCTATGAGGATATCTCGCGCGTAATTTGTTGGACTCCAAAATAATGCGACCATGAAGCGGATGCTCCGTGGGGATTTTTAGTTGTGCAGCAATGACTTCACTTAGCCCGTGGTTTCGGATGTCCGCTTGAAGCTGTAAGGCTTCTGGATCTTTTTCATGATCAAAATAAAGTGCAGAAGCAATAGCTGAGACTAAATGTGAAGTCTCAAAACCAAGTTCATGAGCAAGCATTGCCGGTTTTACGAGTCGATCATTAGGTGAAAGCTTGCGAAGCGGAGAGCGGGCGACACGTGTAATTTTATCGTTAAAGTTGGGGTTAGTGAATCGTTCCATCATCTTTTCTATATACCGGTCATGTTCTATGGGCTTGAAGCCATATAAATGCACCAATAAGGCCCCTGTTTCCTTAAGCACCCCGTGAACACGAGCTCTGATTTCGGGATCAGACATCGCTTCTTGAATGCTAGTATAACCTTCCAGGTATCCAAAATAGGCTGCACTGCAATGACCTGTATTCACAGTATATAGCTTCCGTTCGAGGTATGGCGCCAGCGAATCCACATAATGGACGCCTTTAATTTCATTGTAATTACCAATCATTCCACTGCGGGGAATAACCCACTCACTGAAGGGTTCAACGAGGATTTCAAGTGAATCTGTATTTTTCTGCATAGGTACAATCCGGTCCACCATCGCATTGGGAAAAGCGACATTGCGGTCAGCAAGTTCCTTGAAGGATTGCTTCATATGCCGATAAACTGATTTTTTCAACTTCTGACTGCTTCCAATCCCATTCTCACAGGCAATGATATGAAGAGGGTTGAGATTTCTGCTATTTTCAAGCCTTCGTTCGATGCCCTGCGCAATGGTCTCAGCAATATCTTTTAAAGCGGATATTCCGACGGCAGTTGTCACAATTTCAGCTTCTGCTATAGCTCTAGTAACGTCCTCAGTATCATTCAGATTGATTGCAGTAACATTATCAACGATAAAGCTGTCCCTGTTCTTGTTAGCTAGGGTGACAGGATATTGCCCACGTTTTTGCAATTGGGCAATTTTACTCTTATTTCTTCCGACGAAACAAACATTGTAACCGGAGTCCGACAACATAGGCCCAATAAAACCTCTGCCAATATTGCCTGCTCCAAAATGTACGGCTCTCAATTTGGTATCCCCCTTTAATTTGAACTTAGTTTCTCGGTTTCTCTATACGAAGCAACGTTGAGTAACTACATGATCAAATTCAAGAAGACTTAGATTATCAATTTTATGGTGCTGCTTATCGAATTCAAGAAAATTAGTAATTTCGTTAGGCGTCACAATGCAACGGATGTCAGCTGCTGCCGCTGCCTTAGATCCATTCGGTGAATCCTCGATAGCAACCGCCTCATCAGCTGTGATTCCAAGACAAGCTAACGTTTGGTTATATAGCTCCGGATCTGGTTTCACTTTTGCCACATGGTCGGCAGTCCGAACACATTCGAAATACTCGCGAATACCCAATTGATTCAGATATTTTTCCACCCATTCCAGTGAAGAACTTGAGGCCAGCCCTATGCGCAGTCCAGCTGCTTTGGCGGAATCAAGATAATGCTGAATGCCTGGTCGTATTGTTTCAAGCTCCATAAGTTTGCTGTGTCTCTGTTTAACAGCCTTACTGAACTCTTCTTTGTCAATCGCTAGCTTAAGATCAGTCATTAAATATTCATAAGGATTAAAACTGTTCAAGCTCGTGCCGATGCAGGTGGAATATTGTTCAAGCGTCAGATCCACTCCATATTCTGCATAAGCCTCGTTAAATGCGGTGTACCAAGCAGTCTCCGTGTCGATAATCGTTCCGTCAAAATCAAAAATAATTCCTTTGATCACAATCAACCATCTCCCTCGTATTATGTTTGGTTAGAATATCTTACGCAAAACCTTCTGCATATTCTACAAAAAGCTATTTCGGCTTGCGTTTGACTATAAAAACCATAACAAAGCCCTTCTACTGACGTCAAGCACGGTAGATAACATGCCACGTAATGATAACGATTACAATCAATGTGGACAAACCTGGATTTTTGCATCACCTGAACATCTTAATACATAACAGTAATCAGATTCAAAAAAACACCACAATCCTATGTGCTTCAAGGGATTCCTTCTGCCAAGTTTGTTATCAAGACAAGCTCCCTCTCTTTCTCTCGATTGCTGTTATTTAGAGTATTTTTCCAAGCAGCTAAAAATAATTCAAAATAATTTTAAACACATCCTTTTTACTTGATTGTACAAATCAAATTACGGGGTTATTTTTTGTCCATTGAGTAAAAAGAGGCTTTAATTTATGATATATTTTAATCGAGAATGATTATCATTATTGGTGGTCGTTACATATAATAGGGAGGCAATAAGATATGAACAAGGTACGACAGTCCTTCGCTGTAGTATGTGTACTATTTTTGCTGAGTACATTGCTACTGGCGTGCGGAAACTCAAAGGAACAATCCTCTGCCAATAGTAAGGTGAACGCAACCGGGAACTCTTCCGCTGCAACCGCGGTACCTTCAGCAGAACCCTCAGATAGCAGTACAGATGAAGCAGCAGCGACTACCCGCTCCTATACAGATTACATAGGGCATACTGTAGAGATTCCGGTGAATCCGCAGCGAATTATCTATTCTGGAGAAACTTATGGCGATTTGCTCGCACTTGGTGTGCAGGCGGTAGGTTATCCTCTTTCTATGGGTGAAGGCCAGGTTTTTGAAGATCAATTACAAGGTGTGGAGGATGTAGGCTTCCCTATCAATCTGGAAAAAACATTGGAGCTTCAGCCTGACCTGATCATCTATGCGGGCACAGATGAAGCTGATTTTGAACAGCTCTCCAAAATTGCACCCACTATAATATTTGATACCTTTGCCCCACTCCAGGAACGTATGCTGGACATTGGTGGAATTGTTGGTAAAACGGCTGAAGCAGAAGCATGGCTTGCGCAGTATAAAACCGCTGAAGAGAACATGTGGAAGCAATTGAAATCCGCAGGCATGAAAGAGGGCGAAACGGCTGCGGTCTTCACTTATTATCCAGGAGACAGACTGTTTATAATGGCAGCAACCGGACTTTCCCAGGTACTCTATGGGGAGAATGGCTTCAAGGCAACTCCAGCTATTCAGACGATCCTTGATGAAGGTAAAGGGTTCCAGGAAGTATCCATGGAAGTCCTGAAAGAATATGCCGGAGACCGGATATTCCTCTTGACTCCAGTGGCAGAAGAAGCAAAACAATCCACAGAGAATCTATTAAAGAGCCCTATCTGGAAGAGCCTTCCTGCTGTCAAGAACGGATATGTCTATACACAAGACATCATGAAGACTTCAAGTGATGCGACAACAAGAGAATGGCTGCTTGGCGAAATTCCACAGCTATTGAATATGAAATAACCTTCTGTGATGAAGAGTTTAACACAAGGCTGATAAAAAACTGCAAGAAGCATGTCAACAGCTGTTGATATGCTTCTTTTTTTTATATACAATGAATTCATTGATAATCATTCTCACCAAATGAACGGAGGCTGAACCCATGCTGCATACATCATCGTCCTGCCCCCCACTCCACTCTCTGCTATTTCAGCTAAACGAGGCCGAACTGATGATTCAAGCTGCCGATTCAAGCTCTATAACGCGTACAACCCAGGACTATACCCTTCTCATATTTACTGGAGGGAACGGACAATTGAACCTCGATGATCAAAGCGTGATACTAAGTACGGATAAATGTTATCTACTATCTCCTGGAATCTCCTATAGTACGGACAACCAGGAGCTGACGTTGTATTATTACCTCATCACCTTTACAGCAATTTATACAACCAAGCTTCCTAAACGATATTCTGGAGAGCTGCTTTCCGGCAGACGGGAGTTAATTGTGCACCCGTTCACCAAGGTAATCCGACTAGTCGAAGACCTGCTCATGAACAGGAATAACACCGATGATGTACAACAATTCAAGCGACAATTAAAATTCCAAGAATTGCTGCTGCTACTTTTTGAGCATAATTACCCTTCCAAACACCTGCCAAGTCCTACGGAATCCGTAGAAAAGACCATAACATTCATTCAGGAGCATTATACAGAGAGTATCACCGTGAAGCAGTTAGCTGAACTGGCGGGAATATCAATCTGGCAATATACACCGATCTTTCAGCAGCTTACGGGTAAAAAGCCGCTTGAATACCTGACGGATCTGCGCATTAATCATTCCAAACGATTCCTGCAGGAATCGACTGAACCACTGCGGGAAATCGCCAGACTGGTCGGCTTCTCGGACGAATACTATTTCAGCCGCCGCTTTCGGCAAAAAACCGGAGTTACACCCGGACAATATGCACATCAGAAAGGTCGTAAGCTTACCGTCAAGGATTGGACGGGTCATGAGGTGGAGATTCCAGAGCGAGCGAAACGTATTGTCTATCATGGCGAAACACTTGGCGACCTTCTCGCGTTAGGCGTAAAGCCTATCGGTGGAGATGAAGCATTCGCCCGGAACAGCGTCTATAAACATCGGCTTAAGAAGCTCGCCAACGTCGGGTTTCCACTGGACCCGCAGTTGACCGCTTCCCTAAACCCAGATTTGATCATTTTGGCAAATAGTGATGAAAGAGCCTACAGAGCAGTTTCTGGTATCGCTCCGACACTCACCTTTGATTCATTTGCGCCTCTCGACAACCGAATGCGGACATTAGGCAGTTGGCTAGGTAAACAGCGCGAAGCCGAAGCATGGCTGGAGTCATTCACAATCAAAAACGCTGCCATTTGGCAGCAGCTTTACACGACAACCCTCCAAGTTGGAGAAACCGCCTCTGCTTTGGTCTATGATCATGGAGATCATCTGTATGCTATGGGAATGTCCGGATTCTCCACTGCGCTTTATGCCCCATGTGGTTTACAACCGACCGAAGAGATCCAGGCCATATTGGACGAAGAGTTAGGGTTCGCCGAAGTTGATCCAACGCGACTGCCTGCCTACGCCGGAGATCATATCTTCATGTTCATTCCGGAACGCAAAGACTCGCGAGCTGCGATGGAACGGCTACTAGACAGTTCACTTTGGAACAATCTCCCGGCAGTACGTCAGGGACATGTTTATCTGCTCGACGGAAGCAAATGGAACTCTAGTGATGCGTTAACCCGGGAGAAGCTGCTAACGCTGTTGCCTAAACTACTCGGCGGAAGTAGCGCTAGCAATTGAAAGTGAATCCAGGATTCTCTTTTGACTTTTCAAAACTTGATAGGGTATACTTTATCTACGCTTAATTTCCAACTTTTACAGTTGAAAAGCGGGGGAACCAGTTAATTGGGGCGAATCATTGAGCATTAGAATGTAGGGTACCATCTTACCCGAGTCCGTCAGCTAACCTCGTCAGCAGTGGATGGGTCTGCTTTTCATGTTATTTACATAACCAGAGACCCTTGCTAAGGGTCTCTTTTTGTGCTTTTTTGGACCCTGCTGGCAGTAGATTGGCCTTTGACACTAAGGCTCCCTCATTTCTCACACTACGAGACAAAGGAGAGATGTACGTGCAAAAGGTAAAGTACTTCACGGATATTAACAAAATAGCTATGTTGTCTGAGCTGGAAAAAGAGAATCTGAAAGAAATTACGGACAAATTTGTTTTTCGTGTAAATGACTACTATCTGTCTTTGATTAACTGGGATGATCCAAATGATCCCATCCGTAAGCTGGTTATTCCTAACGAAGGTGAACTGCTGGAGTATGGGCGCTGGGACGCCTCCGATGAGGACACGAATTATGTGGTACCTGGTTGTCAGCACAAGTATAGAACCACTGCACTACTGATTGTATCCGAGGTCTGCGGGGCTTATTGCCGCTACTGTTTCCGTAAGCGTCTGTTCCGAAATGACGTGAAAGAGGCGATGGCTGATGTCTCTCCGGGCTTGGAGTATATCGCAAATAATCCGGAGATTAACAACGTACTTCTTACGGGCGGGGACAGTTTAATTCTCTCCACACCGAAGCTAAGATCCATTATTGAAAATCTAAGAAGCATTGAGCATGTTAAGATCATTAGACTGGGTTCCAAAATTCCCGTATTTAATCCGATGCGGATCTCTGAAGACGAAGAGCTGCTGGAGCTGATTCGTACTTACTCTACCGAAGACAAACGAATCTATGTTATGGCGCACATCAATCATCCTCGTGAAATTACACCTGAAGCCAAAAAAGCATTTAAAGCTCTCCACAACGCAGGGGCAATTGTCGTAAATCAGACCCCCATCCTCAAAGGCATCAACGATGATCCCGTTATTTTAGGGGAACTACTGGACCGGCTTTCATGGGCTGGCGTTACACCCTACTACTTCTTTGTGAACCGGCCCGTAGCCGGAAACCGGGATTTCGTATTACCGCTCGAGCAAGTCTATCAAATTGTAGAAGAAGCCAAAGCCAGAACCTCAGGACTTGGCAAAAGAGTACGCTTATCCATGAGCCACACCTCAGGAAAAATAGAAATTCTCGCCATTGATAACGGAAAAGCCTATCTCAAATACCATCAATCCAGAGATCAGGAATACGGAAAATTTATGATTCTAGATTGTCCAAAGGACGCCGAATGGTTCGATGACCTGCCTGGGAATGAGCAATATTGGACACCACCTGTGAAAAAAAACGATGCTATTATTTCTGTTAATGATTTATCAGGCGAGCCTGCGGATTTAATCTGTAAATAGATTTAATCGACTCTGTCATAGGATATTTCTTCATCGCCAACAACAAAGCTCCTCCCGCCCAAAATTTGCCCGAAAAATTCTATGATATAATCACGCTGTAACACGAAATGGACTAATGGGTGGGAATGCACACATGAAATTGGAACGATTGATTTCTATGATCTACAAACTATTGAACCACGAAGTTTTATCTGCCTCCAAGCTGGCTGAAGAGTTTCAGGTTTCCCAGCGAACGATCTATAGAGATATCGATGTGATTTGTGCCGCTGGCATCCCGGTCGTATCGTATCAGGGTACTAAAGGTGGATATGGCATCATGGACGGATATAAAATGGATAAAAGCCTGCTCCGTTCGTATGATGTCACTTCTCTGATTACTGTACTTAACAGTCTTTCTTCCGTGTTTGAAGATGAGCATACGCAAGGAACCATTGAACGGCTGCAAACGATTGGAACGGAGCCACAGACCTCTAGTCTCGCGGTGGATCTTGAAACCCGGCGTACGGATCCTGACGCACTTCCTCTTTTACGTGCGGCTATATCGGAACGAAATGTTGTCCGTTTTGATTACATCAGTGTAAAAAATGAACGTACAACCCGTGAAATGGAACCAGTAAAGCTTCATTTTAAATATAGCAACTGGTACATCTATGGTTATTGCCGGGCTCGGCAGGACTATAGGGAGTTCCGACTTTCCCGGATGCTGAATTTGTTCCTGACGCAGGATACCTTTCATTCGCAACATGAGGTACCCAAAGAGGCTGGCTGTTCAAACAGGGCAGATCAGGTGGAGGAAATAGTGATCCGGGTAGGCCCTGAGGCTTTGGCAGAAGCTTTGGATCAGTTTCATCAAGTCGACAAGGAATTTCATTCCGATAAAAGCATGACGATGCGAATTCCTGTGTATAAGCCATTGGAAGCACGTTGGCTTTGGTCCATTCTGCTGAGTTTTGGCAGCGGCGCCGAAGTCCTCGAACCCCCTGCATTGCGAGGTATTTTAAAAGAGCAGCTTCAAAACACACTCAAACTTTATGAAGAAGTATGACAGTCTGATGTCATACTTCTTCTTTTATATTAACTACAGTAACAAAAAACAAATCCATGACCATTCAAAAGGAGAATGTACGAATGACAAATTATCCAGTAGAAATGTTTAAATACCACACATGGGCAAACCAAACTATCCTGGGGAGAATCAAGGAACTCCCGCCTTCTGTGCTAAGTCAAGAAGTGAACAGCTCATTTCCCACCATCGCTCATGCCCTTAGCCATATCTATGCGGTTGATACGATGTGGTATCTTGTATTAACAGGCACTGCCATGCCAGAGGCTTTTCAACAAAGTATCCCGCTAAATTTGAGCATTCTAGATTCTGTGGATGAATACGTAAATATCTTTGCCCAGCTATCGGAACAATACAAAGCATGGTTACACAATCAATCCGATTTGGAGCAAACCATTCTGCTTGACAATCCATTCGCCGGAATCCGCCAAACACGCCTATCAGAAATTGTGTTGCAAGTCGCCAATCACGGGACTTATCATAGAGGCAATGTATCTACTATGTTACGGCAGTTAGGCCATGCTTCCACCATGAATGACTATGCTCTTTTTTGGTATCAGGTTCCTGCAAAAGCAATTTAATCTCGGATGGGCAAGACGCTCCACTCCATACCTAGAAAGGAAATTGTATTTTAATTATGGAGATTAAAAATCTAATTACAGTAAAAACGAGAGAAGATTTAAGAGTTTGGCTGCAGGAGAATTCTAAGACTGAAAAATCTTGTTGGGTTCTCGTTAGTATGACGTCAAACCCAGAAACGTTGCTATATTTGGACGTAGTTGAGGAATGTTTGTGTTTTGGATGGATCGATGGAGTGAAAAAGAAAATTTCGGAAACGGAGCTGGCGCAAAGACTCTCTCCCCGAAGCAAAAGAAGCTCTTGGACTGAATTGAATAAAGAGCGTGTCCGCCGCCTCGAAAAGCTGGGGTTAATGAGTGCTGAAGGAAAACGGGTACTTCCTGATATGAACCCTGATTCTTTTATAGTAGATAAGATTATAGAGCAAAGGCTAAAAGAGGACAGTCAAGTATATGAGAATTTCACAGCCTTTCCAGCCCTTTATAAAAGACTTCGGATCGACACGATCCAAAGCAATAAACATCAGCCAGATTTATTTAAGATTAAATTAGACAAATTCATAGCAAACACTAAAGAAAATAAAATGTACGGGCAATGGCATGATAATGGACGTCTGCTAGATTATTAAGCTGCGCTAGATGCATGATCTCCTGCTGAGGCTTTCGGACTCCAATGACGCTATTTACTAATTTATCGCCTTTTCTGCAACTCATCGGACTCCAGCGCAGCTATTCCTTAGAAATGGGCTCTTATACGGTGATTTTTCCGCCATTAGGAGCTATACGGTCCGATAATACTCCAAATGGCGGATTTTCCTGCATATAAGGTCTGCTGAGTCCGATACCGCTGAAGTATAGTCATTTGCTCGGTCTATTGCTACTGCTACTGCTACTGCTACCATGATCTCCTGCTGAGGCTTTCGGACTCCAATGACGCTATTTACTAATTTATCTCCTTTTCAGCAACTCATCGGACTCCAGCGCAACTATTCCTTAGAAACAGGCTCTTATACGGTGGTTTTTCCGCCATTAGGAGCTATGCGGTCCGATAATACTCCAAATGGCGGATTTTCCTGCTTATAAGGTCTGCTGAGTCCGATACGCCGAAGAATGATCATTCGCTGGACTCCTGAGTCCGACACCGCCGAAGTATGATCATTCGCCGGGTCTACTGCTACCACTACTGCTACTGCTACCATGATCTCCTGCTGAGGCTTTCGGACTCCAATGACGCTATTTACTAATTTATCGCCTTTTCAGCAACTTATCGGACCCCAGTGCAGCTATTCCTTAGAAACTGGCTCTTATACGGTGATTTTCCCTCCAATAGGAGCTATGCGGTCCGATAATACTCCAAATGGCGGATTTTCCTGCTTATAACGTCTGCTGAGTCCGATACCGCCAAGTATGATCATTCGCTGGACTCCTGAGTCCGATACCGCCGAAGCATAGTCTTTCGCTGTCATTCGCTGTCTGATGCTACCGTATCCTAATCATCTGCGGATCAAACACCATCGACTCTTGATCATCTGCTAATCCTACAGTGCTACGTACGTGTAAATTCATCTGTTAATCCTAATGTGCTACGTACGTATAATTCATCTCTTATTCCGAAAGTGCTAAGTACGCGCGAATGGGATTGGTTCAGACGTTCAGGCAAAGTTTAGAGTTGAGAGCAGAGGTTTGGTTTAAGTTCAAAAAAGAGAGGTGCCCCAGCCATTTTCATGGCTTTTGGGCACCTCTTTTTATTGGATTACAGCCCTTCAGCCAGAATCCGTTTCAGGAACATCCCTGTGTAGGATTCCCGCACTTCAGCAACCTGCTCCGGTGTACCTTCAGCTACAAGCTTACCGCCCACAACGCCACCTTCAGGGCCAATGTCAATCACCCAGTCGGACTCTCGAATCAACTCTAAGCTGTGCTCCACAACTACGACGGTATTTCCCGTATCAACCAATTTGCTCAATAAGGTATGGAGCTGCTTGATGTCTGACGGATGAAGGCCTGTTGTTGGTTCGTCGAGCAGATAGAGCGTATGGTTTTTGGAAGGTTTGCTCAGCTCTTTAGCCAGTCTAATCCGTTGCCCTTCACCACCGGATAAGGTTTTGACAGATTGTCCCCATTTAAGGTAACCGAGACCTACCTCACACAATGTCTCGATAATCCCCGCCATTTTGGCTTCCGACTTAAGAATCAGCAAGCTTTCCTGTACGGACATGTCCAGCAGATCCGAGATGGAATATCCATCATATTTCACCTGGAGAACCTCATCCGTAAATCTTCTCCCCTTGCATGCGTGGCATTTAACCTCCAGATCGGGTAAGAAATTCATGTCTACAGTCAGCACCCCAAGACCCTGACAGGTTTCGCAGCGTCCACCCGGTGTGTTGAAGGAAAAATGCTTGGAAGTCAGTTTTCTTTTTTTCGCCTCCGGCAATGCAGCAAACAGCTGGCGCAGATGTGTGAATACATCTGTATATGTCGCTACATTAGAACGCAACATTCTACCCATGGGCGATTGGTCAAAGATCACTATATTTCCAACCGGATCTAAGCCCGCAATCTCCGCACAGCCTATTTGCTCATGTCCTTTCGCACTGCCTTGCGCAAGAATATCAAAGACTAGTGTCGACTTGCCTGAACCCGAAACCCCAGTTACAGAAACTAGACAACCTAGAGGAAATGAAACCTCCGGGATATCAATATTCCGGTACTGTGCCTGTCGGATGGTGATTTGTTTTCCGTCACCTTTCCGGCGAACGTATGCAGCAGTCTTATTACGCTCTTCTCTAAGATAGGCTCCCGTAACAGAAGTCTCGCTTACCATCAAATCCTCAATGCTGCCCTCGCCAACAACTTGCCCGCCGTCCAGACCAGCACCCGGACCCATATCAATAATATGATCGGCAGCGCGCATCATCTCAATATCATGCTCGATAACGAGCACCGTATTACCCAAATCGCGCAGCTCCTGAAGCACACGAATGAGGCCAACAGTATCCCGCGGATGAAGCCCGGTCGTCGGTTCATCTAGAATGTATAACACTCCAGTCAGACCTGACCCCAGCAATGAGGCAAGGCGCAGCCGCTGTGCCTCTCCACCAGAGAGGGAGACCGTCTGACGGTTCATGGAAAGATAACCAAGACCAACATCGATAATCCGTTTTAGTCGGGTAGGCATATCGTGAAGGATGGGTTCAAGCAGATGAAGTCCCTCGGTTGGCAAAGCCGCCTCCAAGCCTTTAGTCCACTCGTAAACATCGCTTAATGGCCAATCCGATACCTCCGTAATCGATGCGCCAGCTACCCGAACGAGACGAACTTCTTTTTTTAGGCGAGCGCCAAGGCATTCCGGGCATTGCTGCTCATGAAAAAATCCGCCGTCTTTTTCCTGTGTACCAGCTTCTCCTTCCTTCTCCTTGTAACGCCGCCACAAACCAGGAATGACGCCTTCAAATTTGGTGCCTTGAATCGGCTTAACATTGGGAAAATGGCGCTTAAACGCCTCACTTTCCACTCCGTAATACAACAAGTCGCGCTGAATTTCACCGTAATCTTTTAAGGGCTGATCCGGGTCAAACTCAAAGCCAAAATGCTTGCCAGCGGCCACTAATATACGCATCTGTATATCACGATGAACACCATTCAGCGAGGCAACACCACCCTCACGCATACTAAGTTCTGGATTAAACACCGCCGCTTCATTTATAGTTGCCACAGATCCAACACCACCGCAGGCTTCACAAGCTCCCTCCGGTTTATTAAAAGAAAAGTGGGACATGCCCAGCCTCTCAAGCTCAGCTCCGCAATGCGGACAACCCATCGTTTGACCATCCATTTCCTCGTCTTCCTCGATCAGCATTCCCCTCGCTTCAAAAGAAGGTGGGATGCTGCCACTACAGGAAGGACAAACCCGCTCGCCTAATCTGGAAAAGATAAACCGGACAAACGTATAGATGTCGGTAACTGTCCCAACTGTCGAACGGGGATTACGATTGGTGACATGTTGTCCAACACTAATGGACGGAGATAGTCCAATAATAGATTCCACCTTTGGTTTGCTGATCGTATCTGACGTCATGCCCATGGAATCCAAATACTGTCTTTGGCATTCCCGCTGAAGTGTATCCATAGCTAAGGTCGATTTTCCTGATCCCGAAGGTCCTGTCAGGACAACTAGCTTATACTTAGGAATCGTGAGCGAGACATTTTTCAGATTATTCTCTCTTGCACCTTTAATAACAATAGTCTCTTTCACATCTATTCCCCTCTCAATTCAACCCACTGGTTCGTAGTTATATCTTCTATCCATATGGTTGCCCAAAGCTGTTGGATTGCAATTATTTTGCAAAACATATCTAATTTCGATAGAATGTATTTGATAAATCACAAAATTTTCGAATAACTTTACAATCTAATATCTTGACTATCAAGATATAATTATTTTAAAAGGAGCGTTATCTTTTGTCAAGCCACGAACAACCTACACCAGAGCAGGAACAATTCACCTTGCTTATGCGCAGTTTGGGAAACCGAACGGTATTGTACCAACAAAATGTAGCCGCCTCACTCGGGTTATACAATAATGATTTCTTATCTATAGATATTCTACGGGAGAAAGGTCCGATCACTGCCGGAGAACTGTCTAAATTAACCGGTCTGACCACAGGCAGTGTTACGGCATTAATAGACCGGCTCGAAAAAAATGGCTATGTCCGCAGACAAAATGACCCGAATGACCGCCGTAAAGTGATTATTGTGCCATTATATGAGAATAAAGATGATGTCATTAATACGTACCAACCGCTCCATACCGCCATGGTTAAGCTCGCAGCTTCTTATACGGATGAAGAGCTCGCCCTTATTTCGCAGTTTTTAGGCCAAGCAAGTACGGTTCTGGAAGAGCAGATTGATCATCTTGGATCCACTGCGCGCGGCAAATCTTCTTCCTAAGATACGTATTTATACAAAAAAGGACGATATCCAAAAGTCATACGACTCTCTGGATACCGTCCTTTTTCATTTATTTTCTAATACCAATCGTTACAATTTCGTATGGACCGATCTGTAAGTCAAAGCTACCTTTCTCATCACTAGTGAATGGGTGGCTCTCCTCTTCAAGAATCGTCGTTTTATAGAAATACTGCTGTGGAATAGACGATTGGAAGGCCAGGTTGGTGTTCTGCTGACCCATGTTGTACCAACGCAGCAGTATGTCTCCAGTCTGCTCGTTCATTTTCAGTGAAGAAAATGCGAGTTCCTTACTCTCCCAATCAAATGGAGTATACACCGGCGCAACCACGCCTGCATGTACATCGGTCTGGCAAACAATCCACGGAACCTGGAATTGGTAAGCTTCAGCATAAGCACCAGAAGTTATACCCTCACCTGTGTGCGGGATAAGCTCCATACGAACAACTTGCTCTCCCAGACACTGCGCTTCTGGAGTTGGGAATAGCCCCCAGTCACCAAGTTCGCCAACAGAACGTATCAGCGTAATCGCAATAGTGTTACGCCCATCTCGCAGCACTTCATATTCATTTAATCCAAAATTAGCGACGGTTAGACCCGCTTTCCCATCACTAACATCAACAAAGGCTTGCTGATGTTGCGTGTTACTCGGATTCTTCCATTCTGTGGCTGGTTCAATTTTCCGCTCAGCAACCTCGAACATCGAATCAACACGATGCGTAGCAGCGTTCAAATCTGTCGGAAACAGTATACGAATCCGGTGATCTTTGGCCTGGTTATCTATTGTCGTTTCGATATACAATCCCTTTCCTCCCCGCTCCAAGGAGATTACAGTACGAAGTTTCAGAATGACTGTGTCACTACTGCGCTGAGCTTTGCGCTCCGGATAATAAACCAGTGCACGCTGCTCCTCATCCAGCTTATCATCTGCCGAGGCTGGAATCTCCCAGTTATGGTTAATTTCTATAGCGGCGCGAAACGATGTATTTTCCAGTACACAAATGTTAGCCTTCAGTCCTTTAGTCGTCAAAGCTTGTTCGGCCTCTGGCTGTTTGTACATATATTCATTGCCGATATCCCCGGTGTTTTCATATACACCAAGATCTTGATAGGTCACTCCACTAGTTTTGTCACTTAGCATAAACGAACCATCATCATTAATGACTACCTTGATAACGTCATTTTCCAGCACCCGATCTCCATATAGCAAAGATTCAGCGGCTATTGGCAGTTTTGCATCTGCTCGGCGAACCCAAGCATATGATCGAAGACCTAGCGCAGGAACTTCTACGGCTTCAAAGGTAAGTCTTACCCGGCGGCACATATACGGCTGACGGAACTTATCATCTGGCAAATCATAACTAAACTGAAGCCCCAAGTCCTCCAACTGGGAGGCAATGTTATTCCCTTGATCGTCTACTAACACACGACCGTGCAAGTCAATTCCAGTCATACGGCTAGCCGTTTCTTCCAGAGAGAACCCTTCTCGCAAATATAGACGCGCCACATCAAGTTCTACGCTCACAGTACCCGTGCGACTCCAACCCGTCATATTCATCGCTACTAGTGGAAGCACGTCTTCACCATATACTGTAAACCCGGACGTATCCACAGCTTCTGCAATCACTCGTTTACTATCCTCAACAATGGTCTCTGCCACATGACGGCTTTTGTCAAAACGGGTGACCATCTCACGGTGTACCTCATCCACGCTGCATCCACAAATACTATCATGCGGATGATTCTGCATTAATGTCTTCCATGCATAGGTGAACAGATGATGGGGGTACTCTTTCCCCAGTAAATGTGCGAACGAAGCAAGTGGCTCGGCCAACTTTTCAAGCAAGATTTGCCCTTCCTGATTCCTCTGTTTCAAATAGACACGAGCAGACGCGGTATTCACTAACGTTCCCCATCCATCGGTATGCTGGCTCCGCAGTTCGCCCTTTACAGTCGACAGATTGCTGCGATCCATTACACCCTCTACGGCCTTAAGGTAATCAGGAAAGTTCGAATGAATGAACTCCATATCTGGATACAACCGCTTCGCAGTTTCGATAGCCTCTGGCAAATCCAGTTGAGCCGGCTGATGATCACAACCATTCATGAACAGCAGCTCACCTGTAGAGGCAAACTTCCGCGCATCTGCCAGCTTTTTCTCCCAGAACACTTTGGCTTCTGCTTCATTTACAGGCACTTCGTTTCCGTTAGAATACCAATTGGCAAATAGGATGCCGAGCACTTTTGATCCATCAGGACCTTCCCAAATCAGCTCCGAGAATGAGGATTCGTAACCTCCATCCGACACCGTATTATTGAATCCAGTGGGCTTCACACCTCTTCCAAAAAAGGCATTATTGATGCCGGATTGCAGCATTAATTGTGGAGTCTGGCCGACTAGACCAAAGGTGTCCGGAAAATAACCGATTTTGGAGGGTTCCCCGTAACGCTTCGAATCCTGATGGCCAATCTGCATATTACGAACATTGGCCTCCCCACTGGTAAGGAACGCATCCTGCAAAATATACCAAGGTCCTATTAGAAGGCGATCTTCCGTAATATATTTCTGCAGCCGCTCTTGATTTTCGGGACGAACCTGAAGATAATCTTCCAGAATAATCGTCTGTCCATCCAGATAGAAACTCTTAAATTCGTTATCCTCATCCAACCGGTTCAGTAATTCATCAACCAGTTTCACTAAGCGTACATGATGCTTCTCATAGGGAAGATACCATTCCCGGTCCCAGTGTGTATGGGAAATGATATGGGCTGTCTGAGGGCTAATAGATTGTTTTGAACTTTCCAAAGTGAAGACCTCCTTATATGCAATGCGTTCTATCTACCAAGATGCTTAATGTAGAAGATGTGGATAATTGACATGAATCTCGACTTCCTGCGGGCGATAAACACCAAGCAAATCTCCTTTACTATCCGTAGCAAAGAGAACAGAACGTTCCTGTTCCAACACGAACGAATAAGTTCGGCCAGTGGCTGAATCCTTCACCTCGATCTTTGCATCCTGGGCATATTCCGACACGAAGGTAAAAAGTGCACCCGTAGCAAAGCTCAGTTTCCGTCCGTAGATACCCGCTAAGTCCCCACCACTAATCCATTCAAAATCACGTTCCAGAAAAGCAGCATTAACCGCATAGCGGTAAAGTGTAGCCGTAGTATCCCTACGCTCACTCAATTCAACTGGCAGTGGACTCCATAGGATTCGACCCTTGCCAAGCGGTATGTTCTCGACAGTGTCTATAGTAGAACTTCCACCATTTTGTTGAATGATCGTTTCCTTCGACACCTCAGCAATCCGTCGGTGACCGAAGGAGGCGGGGAGTTCTTGGCCTTGAAGGCTAAGCACTTCTTCGCGGCGAACATTACGCAATTCACGTTTGCCAAGAATATCACTCAACCGATCCGAAGAACGCCAGTAGGCATCAATGCTTAACGGTCCAGTGGCAAGCAATACCGCTCCTGTCTCTTCAACAATGTGTAACAACCGTTCCATCGCTGCATCAGCGAAGTTATGCGCGCTTGGCAGTATAATCAGCTTCGCAGGGTTCTTCTCTAAATCATCTAGGTGGTATTCAGAAGCCCCCCGAAAAGACATCTTGAGCTCATAAGACAGAATACGGGTAAGCTCTGTTGTAGCCGCAAAAGCCAACTTCCGATTAGAGAAATCATTCGAATAAGGGAACACCACCGCAATCTCTTCCAATTTCCGATCACCAAATATATCACGGATACCTTCTATAAACTTCCCGAAATTATAAGATACGTCTGCCTCAGGCTTCTCGGTTCCATCTGCTCTCAGTGCTCCGATATGGGACTCATTCGCATTATCCATATAGAAATTTGTATTCCAGATCCAGTGAATAGCTCCCGCACCTGCCGTTCCAAAAGCGTAAGCATACTTGCGTTCCAGCAAATTCCGCAGCTCTTGTTCTGAACGTTTGGCTCGGCCATCTGGAGTTTCTACATACATGACGCCTGTCTCCTGAATTAGGTTTGGCTTATTGGGGGTTTTGGCAAAAATGCCATCCCATATCAAATAGTCGTTAAACCACCAGGAGTGCACAGTAGTGTAATCTACCGCCTCCTCATAGAAAAACGGCGAAGGACGCTGCGCTCCTAGTCCCTCATCCTGGCCAACCGTAACCATCTGAGCTGGACATTGCTCCTTAATGGTATCGTATAATTGCTTCACCCAACGGTTATGCATTTCCATAGAGAACAAACAATAATCCAACCAGCGTGTTCCCCTCTTGGCACTGTGCATATCTTGTACGTCGAAGTTCATCTCTTTTGCTTCAGGCAGCCCTGCCGAAGCAAAGTCCGGAAGCTGTGCGGGCGTCATATTCCAGCGTTCCTGTAGTACTTCAATTTCCACATGTCTATGTCGAAGCCATTCTATGAAAGCTTGTCGCTCAAAGCGATCATGGCATGAACTCGGGCCGTCCGAGAAAATACGGTCCGGATCAAACATCGACGGTTCATTAATAAGATCCCAGTCTACATTCGAAGAATCTTTATGACGAGATACAATAGACCGAATAAACCGCTTCTGAGCTTCCACACTTTGTGGGTCCAGATAAGGGTTCACCCCTCCCCACGTTTCCGGTGTGAAGGAGAAAAACGTGAAAGTCACCTGAAGATCATGCTTTTTCGCCGTCATGATGAAGGCGTCGATCGCCCGCAATACTTCTTCCGAGACATGTCCATCGTCTTGCATCACATTGCGATAAGCTGTCCAGATCCCTGTACGGATCCAGTTAATCCCGGCCTTCCGCATCTGGCCCATATCACGATCCCAAACTCCGGCGTTCGGCAGAAAAAGAAATTTTCGCGCCACATCACTCGCCATATAAGTCATGCCGACCACTGGTAGCGGACGCCCATCTTTTATAAAATAATCTCTGCCGCTCGTTACCGGATGGCCTGCTGCCAGCAGCTCAGGAGCATGACCCCAGAACCCTTGGCGCAGAATCCGAACCTCACCATCACTGGCTTCTGCTTCACAGACAATCTGGTAGAGGCCCCTACTTATCTCCAAAGGAATAGGCAGACGCACCATGTTTAGTTCTGCATTCGCCTTCATTTCCAAACTCTGAGACCACTTCAAAGAGGTATCTGATTCATGCTCTACATGAATTGTGAAATTCCATGTATCTTCATTTCGCATAGAAGGTCTCACTCGTTCAAGCTGCTGAATCTGAAGGGTTAGGGAAGCACGTTCTCCTGATTCATAAGACGCGTAATTGGGCTTAACCCACATTTCCGTAACACCCTTGCTGCAGAAACGCGCCCAATTGGATATCGCGGAAGGACCTTTTTGCTCCCAAAAAGAAGCTGTTGCAGGTGTATTTACGAACAGCCAGCGTGAACCTGCATACAAACCGCTCGTATTCTCCCAAAGAACTACTGGGGCAGAAATTTCCCGACCTTCGGGCGTAACTCCTTTTAATAGCGGATAAATCCGTGTGCTCATCGGACCTGCCGAGCCCATTTGATGTGGTAAATCACTCGTCTTTGTCGTATGTGGCACGAGGTTCCATGTGTCTGCACTCGTTAGAAAAAGAGATTCTTGCCCCTTAAGCAGAGGAATGACATCCGAGGCAAGCAATGAATGGTTGCGTGAGCATTCAACACGAAGTGCCTCATGAATATACAGCTCCTGATGATAGGAAGTCTGCTCCGCTTCGACATGCCAACGGCCATTTTCCCAACGAACAGGTTGTTTGAAGGGTGCGCCTCCAATGCTAATCAACCCGCCACCTCTTTGCAGGTATTCAAGAATGGCTATCCAGGCCGCTTTCGGGAAATAGGGTGCATGCAGATTGATGAAACAGCCGCTTTTCGTTTCGTGCAGCGTTTGTGCAAGCTGATTCTCATTTACAATAGATCCGAACTCACTCATGGATGTAATCGCATCGCTAGGAATGGGACTGGAAATTGGAAAATCAGAATCATAAAATATGATTACAGGTCTGCTCAGGCTGCTCATAGTAGTCCTTCCTTCATCGTTTTATAGACAAGTTGGGAGAACAGGCTATTGGACCAGGCGAACCATTTTCTAGTGAACGTATTCGGATCATCAACATGGAATCCCTCATGCATAAAGCCAGTATCCGCATCTGTAGCTTCTAACATCGCAAGCATCTCCAGCTTTTCTTCCTTAGTTGATGCCGTCAAACCTTGCATCGATAATGCCATATGCCAGATGTAGTCTTTGGGAGTATGCGGACTGCCGATTCCCTTCGCTGCGGTTCCTTCAAAATAAAAAGGATTCTCCTTGCTCAGAGCAAATCGTCTCGTATTCTGATAAATTTGATCCTCTGCGGTAACATAGCCGAGATAAGGAATCGACAGGAGTCCTGGTGTTCCCGCATCATCCATCAAGCAGTAGTTGCCATAACCATCGGTCTCGTAGGCGTAGATTGGACCGAATTTCGGATGACGATAAATACCATACAATTGAATTCCGTGATCAATCTCAGCTTCTAATGCTTTAAGCTGTTCCAGAAATTCAAGATCACGGAATACCCATTCAGCGAATTCCTGCATATGACGTAATGCAACAACAGCGAACATATTCCCCGGGATGTTGTAATGAAAGTCGCATGCATCATCACTCGAGCGGAATCCGGACCAGACCATACCCGTGTAATTAACAGGCATACCTAGACCGTTATTACGCAGTGTATCTTCAGGAATCCCATTGTTACGCGTAAAGCGGTATGGAGATAATTCACTATGGCGCTGTTCAGTTTTGAACAGGTTGAATATTTTGAACATTGCTGCCTTAAATCCGGCGTCGAATATATCAGCCTTTCCGGTTTCTTTCCAATAGGCATAAACCAGACGCATGGAAAAACAAAGAGAATCGATCTCGAATTTACGCTCCCACACCCAGGGGGACATTTCCGTAATATCGCTAGTGCTCCAATGCCAATCATTCGCTGTCTCATTAAACGCATTGGCGTACGGATCGATATGAATATACTCGATATGACGTTTAATTAACCCGCCAATAATCCGCTGAAGATCGGGATCTTTTTTAGCAAAGGGCACGTAGTGCATAACCTGCTCCACAGAGTCTCGCAACCAAGAAGCCGGGATATCTCCTGTAATTACAAACGTTGTCCCATCATCCATAAGCTTAGTCGTTGTCTCAAGCGTATTGGGAAAACAGTTCTTAAAAAGCTGCAACAGCTTCGGCCGATGAGCTAACTTCTCCTCTGCTTCGTTCAATACTTCTTGAACCGCTTGAGGAAGCGGCAGCTTCGGCATAGAGATGGCGGGAAGTCGGAATTGTTCCATATTCTCACTCCTTCATAATAAATGGGGATAGATAGAGAGACGGGCAGCATAGCTGCCCGTCTCCACTAATCCTATTTGTGTTACCTTTAGTGATTAATCTTAGGCGTGTTACGTTCATTAGCTTATTTCTTTGTCTGGTTCCACTCATCAAGTTGCTTTTGAACTTCTGCAATAACTTTATCAAGTCCAGCTTCTTTAAATTTCTTCGCTGCTTTTGGCAGATATGTTTTAGGATCAACAGAACCTGTGTATAACGCAGGCATAAATTCTTTAGTTACGTTGTTGATAGCCGCTACTTCTGTTTTTACAGGTGTAGGATCAAATGCAAAACCGAAGGTAGGGGCTTCTTTTGAAGAATCATTAAACTTCTTGAAAGCATCCCATTTATCAGCAGGGTCATCAGCATGCAGATAAGTCAGTAACATGTTTCCAAGTGTGAAGCCTGGCATTGCATAGCTATCTTGCATAGCTGGCAGATCTTCAATGACATTGTCAGAGATTTTCTTATAATGTGTTCCTTCAATACCATAGTTGAGCAAATTGCGTAAGTACTTATCTGTATTCAAAAGATTCAAGAACATCATCGCGCGCTCAGGATCACCTGAGGTTACGGAAATCGCGTGCATCGAACCTGCGGCGGACTGTGTATATACATAAGGCTCATGCATAGGCGAAGTTACAATTTCATAACCTGCTGAACGAGACCAACCTTTTTCTGCATAAGGCTGTGTAATTTCGCGATCGGCAAACCATTTACCGGTCTTAATGTTATCAATACCTTCAAGTGTTGCAACGTCTGGGCGTAAGTAACCTGCTGTGTAAAGTCTACGCATCGTATCTAACGATGTTGCAAGTTCAGGTGTCTCCAGAATATTAACAACCTTGCCATCTGTGGAATCCATATAGACCCCGATAGGTAACTCATCACCTAGTACATAGTCAAATGGCATGAATGGTTTAAAGCCTTTAGGAACAGCTAGCGGTGTAATATCAGCCGGCTCGTTCTCTTTAATCGTTTTAAGAAGTGGCTCTAGATCATCCAATGTACGGATATTGGAAATGTCCATGTTGTATTTATCAACATATTTCTTATTGAAGCGCCATACCCATTGCTGTCCAAGCTCCTTATTTACAGGAACACCATAGATCTCACCTTTAATCTTAGTTCCTTCTAAGAAACGAGGGTCCAAAACTTCTTTCGTTTCCTTACCATACTTATCTAGCAGATCATTCAGACCCAAGAACGTACCGTTAGCAGCGTTACGACGGAAGTCATTTGTCCAAGAAGAGGTAAAGGCAATATCATAAGGCTCACCAGAAGCGGTGATGACTTGCATCTTCTTATCGTAATCGCCCCAATCGAACATCGTAATGTTCAACGTCGCGTTAATTTTTTCTTGGGTATATTTGTTAACTTCTTTTAAGACAAGATCCAAATCCTTTTGAGGCCCACCAATTAAATACATCTTCAACTCATATGGCTTTAATTCTGATGTGTTCCCTGCTGAATTCCCTGCTGCCGCTGAATTGTTTGTTTCTTTAGCAGCATTTGTATTATTATTCGAACCACATCCAGCTAGAAGGCCAGAAAAAAGCATTGTCCCTGCAAGAGCGAGTGTTAAACCTTTTTTCATTTTCATTTCTATTTTCCCCCTTTAGATTAATGAACGCTTTATTTATATCGATTCCTGTCCTAGCGATTCGAATAAATACATCTTAGTAGTGTTACTCCTTTAAAGAGCCCACGGTTAAGCCTTGTACAAAATACTTTTGGAAGAACGGATACGCTAGTGCTATAGGCAAGGTCGCCAGTACAACCATCGCCATACGAACGGTTTCTGTTGGCAAGGTTGCAGCAATCTCAAAGCTTGATCCCATCTGCATACTGTTCTGAATGACAAACTCCATATTATTCTGAATTCGCATCAGCATCGCTTGGAGTGGAACAAGACTCGCATCATCTATATACAGCAGGGCATTAAACCAATCATTCCAATAGCCCAGCGTACAGAACAATCCAATCGTTGCAATCCCCGGTAAAGAGATTGGAAGTACAATTTGCAGGAAGGTCCGAAACTCACCAGACCCATCAATTTTGGCAGCCTCAATGAGTGCATCAGGTACGCTAGTCTGGAAGAAGGTCCGCATTACTAGAATAAAGAATGCATTCATCGCGATGGGCAATATCAAAGCCCATATCGTGTTGTACAAATGTAAAAACTGCGTAGCCACGATATAGTTGGGAACCATTCCGCCTGAGAATAACATCGTGAAGAAGGCGAAGAAGCTGAAATAATTACGATAGCGAAATGATCTTCGAGAGAGAACATACGCATAAGTTGTTATTAGAAATAAACTAATGAGCGTACCTAGTACAGTAACCATCAAAGTAACTCCAAAGGAACGAAGCAATTGATCACCTGTGTTAAAAACAAACTGATAAGCTGCTAAACTATATTTTTCGGGTAACAAGCTAAATCCATTTAAAGCGAGTACTTTCTCATCTGTAAAAGAAATGGCTATGACAAACAAGAACGGAAACACACAAGTAAAAGCGAAGATGCCAATTATAATATTGAGTACCACATTCCATAAAGGAGTAATGGCGTTGTTGTCGATTTCTTTTGGCTTACGTTTGAATACTGCCATAACGTCACTAACTCCTTTCTAGAATATCGCATTCTCTTTGCTGATCTTTTTCACAATAGAATTCGTTACAAGCACCATGATAAATCCAACAATCGATTGATATAGACCCGCTGCTGTACTCATCCCTAGATTACCTGTCGTACTCATGCTGCGATAAATATAAGTATCGATAACATTCGTTACGGAGTATAGAACACCTGAATCCCGAGGGATTTGATAGAATAAACCGAAGTCCGATCTAAAAATACCACCAATCGCTAAAATCGTTAGCGTTACCATTAAAGGTTTAAGCAAAGGAAGTGTAATAAACTTAATCTGCTGCCATTTGCTGGCCCCATCAATCATAGCTGCTTCATAGTAGGACTTGTCGATACCCGCTATAGCCGCTAAGTAAACAACACTTGAATAACCAATTGATTTCCAAATCCCCATGAAAATTAGGATATATGGCCAAAAGCGAGTATCCCCATACCAGGAAATAGGATCGCCTCCGAAGTAAACAACCACTTGATTCAATATTCCTTTATCTACACTCAGAAAGCTGAAGGTAAAGAAACTAATAATGACCCAAGAAAGGAAGTAAGGCATAAACATCGCCGTTTGATAAACTTTAGCCATCCGTTTGTTCACAAGTTCATTTAAGGTGATCGCAATGCCCACCGCAAGAACTAAACCGAGAGAGATCAACGCCAAGTTATAAAGAATCGTATTTCTTGTAATGATATAGGCGTCCTCCGTCGAGAACAAAAAGTTAAAATTTTCAAGGCCAACCCACTTACTATTTAAAACGCTTGCAAAGAATCCATCCCGATGAATCTTGAAATCCTTGAATGCAATTACTGTTCCAAACATCGGTAAGTAGCAAAAGATCAGGAACCATAATGTCCCTGGTAATACCATAAACCAGAGTACTTTATCCTTAATTAAACTTTTGAAAAATGCAGGCATTATTCCACATCCCCCTTCTCTCTATCCCCAAACAACCCCTATATATCCCTTCGATCTTTTTCCCTCGCCCCTTTAACTACCCTTAATTCTGCGCTATAAAAGCGGTTTCATAAAGTTGAAAAACTCCAGAATCAGATGTAAAAATTAAAGATCCACAGCAGAAAGGACATTTAAAAAGTCTATTTCCCCTTAAATTTGAGCAAAAAAAAGGAAACATTCTCGTTATCAACGTCCATGAAGCCCATACTTGAACGTGATACTCAGGAACATTTCCTTTATTTTAGGATCTTGCTTTTTTGTACATATTCCGAAGCTCTGTCGGCGATACACCTACTGATTTTTTAAATTGGCGATAGAAATATGCTGGATCCGGATATCCTACTTCAGCTGCAATTTCGTTGGTTAGTAACGTAGTTTGAAGCAGCAATTGTCTTGCCTTTTCAATTCGAAATTGATTAACATAATCAGAGAAACTACGGCCCATTTCCTTCTGAAATAGCTGGCCCAAATAATTAGGATGCATTTCCATTCGCTGACTGAGCGTTTTCAGGGATAGCTCTTCTCTATAGTGTTTGCTTACTTGATCAACCATATATCTCATATTCGGACTGAGCTCATCATTTACTAATGATAATTGGTCCAGTGTTTCTTTCACACTTTCCTGCACATGGTGCACCAATTGCTCAATAGTATGTATGCGCAGCAATGGATTAAACACGGCACTAAAATTAGAGTTTTTCTCCATTTTCTTAGCAATCAACATTAACTCAATCGCTACGTTGTAATTATCAATGCGGGTAATCATGCCACAGCCAAACAGCTTTTCGAACGTTTCTGCGATAAATTGGTTCGTAGCCTCCCGGTCTCCAGATAATAATAATTTGTTGAATTCCTCATAATCAATTTCGAGCTTCTCCTCATGCAGAACCATCTTTGATAGTTGTTCCACATCTATAATCGGGTAACCCGGTAGCATAAGATGATCAACATATAAACTCTTCGCCTTTTTATAACTATTTGGGACTTCCTGAAAAGCATGCTCCTTACTTCCTATCGTTATCCAGACAGACTTTTCTAACTCATGCATAATCTCACATTGCACTTGCTCCAGTACACAATAAAGCTCTTCTTTGTTCTCAGCTTCAGCCCGCTCAGCAATAATAAGAACAAGATCACCTTCCATATCTATAAATACAATAACGGTTCCAAGTTGCTCTAATGACTTCACAGCGATACGATAACATTCATCCATAAGCTGATTCCTATGGAGTTTATCCTGGCCCTCATCGTCATCCTGTTCGGTGATAAGCCGAATCGCAGCCACCGTAAAAAATGAACAGTCCAGTGAGATATTTAAGACTTTTGAACGGTGCTGTAGCTCCTGCCGGCCTATATTGCCAGTTACCCAGCGGTTTAGAATATTATTGCGTAGAACTTGCCAATCCTCTTTAGCATGAAATTGTTCAACATCCTCTTGATTCAGCACTTCAACAATTTGTTCAATGGTTGATTCCAACTCATGTATATTAATGGGTTTGAGAATATAATTTTCAATGCCTAGACTCATTCCAGCTTTTAAATACTCAAATTGCTCATACCCGCTCAAGATTATAAACCTCATTTTTGAATCAAAAACCTTTATTTGCTGAATCAGTTCAAGTCCCGTAAGTTTTGGCATCGTAATATCAGTAATTAATATGTCGATCCCTTCATTATGATTGCGTAGAAATTCTAAAGCTTCTTCCCCATTAGACGCTTGTCCCGCGATTCTCAATCCATATTTTTCCCATTCAATCACTGAACGTAATCCTTCAAGAATAAGAGGTTCATCATCCACGATAAGTATATTGTGCATTATTAGTACTCTCCCTTACTACTGGTATATTCATGATGACTATTGTTCCTTTATTTACTTCACTAGCGATCGTTAAACCATATTCAGTCCCATAATAAAGTTTAATTCGTTCATTCACATTACATAGGCCTACCGAAGAAGGAGGTTCATCCATTCTCATACTGACTTGAAGCATTTGCTGTAGCTCTGTCAGCTTGCTGGCAGTAATTCCATTCCCATTATCACTTATAGCAATTAGAATTTCCCCGCCAGATTCAGTAACTTCAATACGGATGAGATTGCCAAAACGGTCAGGTCTAAATCCGTGAACAATATAATTTTCAATGACCGGTTGGATGAGCAATTTAACGATAGAACAATTCATGGCAACTGGACTTATTTGTGATATGATTTGGAGCCTATCTTTATGTCTAATCTGAAACAGCTCCAGATACAAATTGCAGTATTCAATCTCATCAGATATTGTAACGACCATGCTTTTCTTAATCATCGTTCGAAATAATGTCGATAAAATGTAAATCATCTGACCTACATCCTTCGCTCCTTGCGTAATTGCCCGCATCCTAATCGCCTCAAGTGTGTTATATAAAAAGTGTGGATTAATCTGCGATTGAAGTGCAACTAGCTCTGCATTTTTCTGCGTAAGCTCCGAAATGTACACTTTATTAATATAGAGTTCTAACCTTTCACACATATAGTTAAAGTTGTTGGCAATTAGCTGCAATTCATCTTCTCGATTTAGGTGAATACGTGTGCTTAAATCACCTTCCTGTAAGCGCTTCATAGATTTGATAATGATCTTCACTTTTTTAGAAAAACGTAAAATAATTCCGTATGTAAAAGACATTGCAGTAATAATAAGCGCTGTGGTAATCCCGATAATCCAAGTTCGAACCGTTTTCATTTCGTTGTTGACCTGTGACTTCTGAATGATCCCTGCCATAATAAGACCTGAGCTATTCGTTGTATTTAAGTTAACCTTGGAGATCCCATCCAGTGTTGTCCAACCATCCGCATGAAGCGCATCGAGATGTGGATATCGCTGTCCCATATACCTTCCCAATGAATCATATATAACGTCACCGCTTGGGGTTAAGACCAACAATTGACCATTATTTTCTGCAACTTTTGTGCCAAGCCATTTTGAAATAAGTTCTGCGTCAAAATCTACTATGAGCATCCCGATCGTTTTCAGTGTAATCGGATCTTTAATTTCCCTAGTCATTGTATACAAATTGTTATTGTCTTCTCTTATTTCCTTAAGCACTAATTTGGTTTCATGCGAGACCCAGCCATTCTTCGTTAAGGATAACTTTTGCTTAGAACCGTCCATGTCGCTCAAGTAGAATTGTCGGGTATTATTTTTATATAAATAATAAAATTCTTTCTCTGTACTGTATAAAATAACGTCATAAATCCCGTTTTTCTGATTCAAATAGGTTTTGAAATAAGTATCGAACGTATGAGGAACGGAGCTCCCTATGTCTGCATATTGATCTAAACGGTATTTAAGATAATCCCCATAATCATTTTGCAAAAAGTAGGACAAATCCTCACTAACAGAGGCATCGCTATAAATTTGCTGGATGGCTACCTGGATGCTTTCGTACTGCTGATTCATATACAAACTTACATAATCCAGCACCTCCCGATTGGCATCTACATGTTGGCGAGTGATCGTCTGTTCATAGTATTTATATACGGTAATGGATGAGGCAATTAACGTAATTATGATGATCGAAGAGTATATAGCTAAAATTTTATTGAACAGTTTTTTCTGCAAATGGTTTTGATAAAATTTCTTTACATTCAACAAAGCCACCTTCTTTCTGAATATCACCTTTAGGATTAGAAGCTTAACATCACACTTCTTTTTCTGCAATGGAAGCGCATGCATTTTTTAATTTATATATTCTAGCGCTCCAACTTTTCTCTCCACCGAGAGTTTACAACTCACACAAAATCGTCTATAGTTGATTTCTACCCCCCAAACAAACCTATAATAACCCAAATAGATCTTAATTTCCTCGTCCCCCATCAACATATTGGAGGGGCTATTACTCATGTTTCTAACCAAACGCAAACTCAACTCCCAACTAAACGAAATTTCCGAATATCGTTACCGGGATCGTATACACATTCCTTTTTTCAACTCTATGATTGACGAACAAGGTGAAATTGCAGCCGAACCGCCCGTGGATGGAGAATGGTCTAAGCTACGAGTTGGAGATACTTGGAAAGGCCGCGATTTGTATTTATGGCTAACGACAAATATAGAAGTACCCGCTACTTGGGCAGGCCGTAGAGTACTGGGTCGATTTGATTTTGGCGAGACGGGTGCTGGAAATAACTCCGGATTTGAATCCTTATTCTTTTTCAACGGCAAACCCTATCAAGGTGTGGATTCCAATCATACCGAAGTGTTCTTGCCAAATGAAACGGCAGGCACTCAGCTTCCACTGACCTTCCGGTTATGGTCGGGACTCGAAGGTGGCGGCCCAAAAAAGGATCAGACACATGGGATTCGCATGGCTGAAATTTGTTGGCTGGATGAACCAACGGATGATTTCTATTTTACCGCGCTTGCTGTAGTTGAGACGCTGAACGTACTCGATGCCAAAACACCAGAATATACACAACTTATGAGTGCAGTAGACCGCTCCTTTCTTCTGATCGACTGGTCTCGTCCAGGTTCAGACAACTTCTACGCTTCGATCGGGGAAGCCCGCAATTATTTGCGTGATGAAATTAACAAAATGGAGAAGTCCTCACCCGTCACAGTTACCTGTATTGGCCATACCCATATTGATGTAGCTTGGTTGTGGCAATTGAAACACACCCGTGAAAAATGTGCGCGTTCCTTCTCAACCGTACTACGTCTGATGGAAATGTTCCCGGACTATACCTTTTTACAGACTCAGCCGCAACTCTATGAATATATCAAAAATGACTATCCAGAAATCTATGAAAATATTCGTGAACGTGTGGCTGAAGGACGCTGGGAAGCTGGCGGCGGCATGTGGCTTGAAGCAGATTGCAATTTGACCTCAGGAGAGTCTCTAGTCCGTCAATTACTCTATGGAACTCGCTTCTTACGTAATGAATTTGGGGTTGAATGTGACTATTTATGGCTGCCGGACGTATTTGGCTACAGCTGGTCCTTGCCACAAATTCTAAAAAAATCAGGAATTAATACCTTCATGACCACAAAAATTAGCTGGAATCAATATAACCGGATGCCACATGATACCTTTCAATGGCGTGGGATTGATGGCACAGAGGTGTTAACACACTTTATTACAACACCAGAGCCTTGGTCCGAAGAAGATTCTTGGTTCTACACTTATAATGGCCGGATTATTCCTAAGACTGTAAAAGGAATTTGGGATACTTACCGGGATAAAGAAGTAAATCGCAATCTGTTACTTTCTTACGGATATGGCGATGGTGGCGGGGGTGTGAACCGTGAAATGCTAGAGATGCGCCGTCGGTTAAACGATCTTCCCGGTCTGCCGAAGATTGAAACAGGAACAGCGGGAGACTACTTCCGTACCCTGCAAGAAACTGTTGCAAATACAGATCGTTATGTCCATGTATGGGATGGCGAGCTTTACTTAGAATATCACCGCGGCACCTACACAAGCCAAGCCTACAATAAGCGGATGAACCGTAAGCTTGAACTGCTATACCGTGAGGCGGAATGGCTAAATACACTGCAAAGTGTGATGACAGGTGACTGGTCTAACTATCGTCAGACCGATTTAGACGAGGGCTGGAGAATTATTTTGCGCAACCAATTCCATGATATTATTCCGGGCTCTTCGATTCGTGAAGTGTATGAAGACAGTACAATTGAGTATACACAAGCAGAAGCAATAGGTCAGTCTGTCTGGGAGCAATCCAGTAAGGCACTTGTGAGCGGAAATGAAGCCGGTAAATATACGATCTGGAACAATGCTGCTTGGGAGCTGACAGAACTCGTAGAAATTACTGTTGAAGCCGGGATGGAAACAGGACATTGGATAAGCTCAGAAGGAAAACAACTACAAGCTCAGCGTGAAGGTGACCGCTGGATCGTTGAAGTATCTAACATTCCTTCTCTTGGATACACAACGATCTCCTTCGTAGAAGATGTGAATTCTAAGTCACTAAGCGCTCCATTCAAGCTAAATGAATCAGGAATCTCAACGCCTCACTTCGAAATTGAGTGGAACGAACAAGGTCAATTAGTATCCATCTATGATATAAATGAACAAAGACAAGTATTAGCAAACGGAAGTCACGGTAACGTGTTCCAAGTGTTTGAAGATAAACCCCTAGCCCATGAAGCTTGGGACATTGACATCTACTATCAGCAAAAGAAACGTGAAGTCACCGACTGCCGCAGCATTGAAGTCATAGAAAAGGGTTCACTGCGATGTGTTGTACAATTCACATGGAGTTATATGGATTCCACGATTAAGCAGCAAATGATCTTACATGCACACCATCGTCGTATCGATTTCGTGACAAAGGTAGACTGGCATGAGCGACAACAGCTAATGAAAGTAGCTTTCCCTGTTGCGATACGAGCTACCGAAGCCACTTATGATATCCAGTTCGGTAATGTTACGCGTCCAACACATTGGAACACTAGCTGGGATTACGCTAGATTCGAGACTGTGGGGCATCAGTGGGCAGATTTATCAGATCGTGGTTATGGCGTTAGCTTGCTGAACGACTGCAAATACGGTTATGACATCAAGGATAATGTGATGCGTCTGTCCTTAATCAAATCGGCAACGCACCCTGACCCTGAAGCGGATCAAGGCGAACATACTTTCACCTATTCTATCCTGCCTCATACTGGGGATTGGCTACAGGGTGACACCGTCCGTCAAGCTTGGTCCGTCAACAACCCTCTACGGAGCACCATGGGTCAAGCAGAAGTAGCAACCAAGTCGCTTATTCGCCTTTCTACTCAAAAGGTTATGGTTTCTGCGATCAAGAAGTCTGAGGATGGTCAAAAATTAATCGTACGTGTGCACGACTATTCCGGAAGCCGCCAGCAAATTGATATGACTAGCGACTTGAATATTATTTCGTGGCAAGAGTGTAATCTAATGGAGCGTCCTGAAGGGGAAGTCCACACTGAACCTGTCATTACTTTTATACTTGAACCTTACGAACTAAAAACATTTGAAATCGAAGCAGCAAAATTAATAAAGTAACATACACAATCGAGGTGTCCCTGTAGCCATGGATCAAAGGCTGCGAGGACACCTCTTTATATATTTTCTCACGATTGTTTTATGATTTTAGGTATACACCTTGTGTAATGAGTGATCTTGACGTATACTCCGAGTAAGGGAGAGATGGATATGAGAAAAATGAGGAAAATCACAATATTCACAGGTATTGGATTATTCAGCCTTGTTTTGATTGCCATGTTTGCAATCAGCGCTTTTGTAATCAAAAGACCGGCGACTACCACCCCCGTAATCGCGGAAGTGAAGCCTTACAAGTGGAATAAAGTCACGCTAGACGGAAATGTCATATCAAGTGATGGATCAGAGTATTTTTTGTGGAATAAAAAGGGTGAAAATAATAACTGGATCATCTTTTTTTCCGGTGGCGGAGCCAGCTGGGATGCCCAAAGTGCCGCACACCCCATCAAGCTTATGAACTTTATTAAAGGTGGAGATACAGGCAACTATTTCCAGAACATCCCCTTCTATATGTTGACATTGCTGAGAGGCATGATGGATACGGATAACCCTGCCAATCCTTTTCATGGCTGGAATGTGGTCTACCTTCCCTATTCAACCGGTGACTTCCATATCGGCAACCGCACAGTTGAATATAAAAAAGATGACGGCAGCCCCTTTACTATGCGTTATAACGGCAGCAATAATGTGCGAAGCAGCCTCGATTGGATATATGCCAACGTGGATAAACCCGGCAAACTACTGATTGCTGGCGAAAGTGCTGGTGGCTTCGGGTCCGCTTTTTGGGCTCCCGAGATCGCCTCTCATTACAAGAACTCCGAGATTTTCCAATATTCAGACAGTTCCTTCTTGAAATCAGACAAGTGGCCAAATGTTGTGAAGCAGGAATGGCAGGCAGACTTCGTGAAGAACTTCGGATATGCCCCTGAAGCGGATATCATCGGGGCAGCTTTTAAAGCGAACGGCCATCTACTTCCTGCGAATGCGATAATATTGCAATCCTACTCGGTATTTGACGAGATTCTAATCCACTTTCAGAACAATATCAACGATTACAAGGGGCCAAGAGATCAAAGCATCATTAATGAGTGGTCACAGGAAATGCGGCAATCTGTTTCTTCTTTGGCAGCCACTTTACCTAATTATTATTACTATCTCACCGACTATGGACTGAACGCTAAGACGGGTACAACTCCGCACACTTTTGCCACCAGAGAGACCTTCTTTCAGGCTGAACAGGATGGTGTGAAGCTTCTGAATTGGTTAGGTGATGCGATCAACCGGCAGAACCCCTATTCAGTGGGCAGCAAATTCCTCATGAATTCGAAGCCAGCTCAGAAATAGTGCTAGAAGCAGCGGAAGAGTTGCAACAAGACAGGAGAGAAAATCAATGAATTTGCGGGAAAAGCAAATGCAAATGACAAGGGAGATCATTAAGGATACAGCGCTTAGCTTATTCTGTGCTCAAGGTATTGAGCGCACGGATATGGCACAGATTGCGGAACAAGCCGGCATCTCCCGGCGTACTTTGTATCATCATTATAAAGACAAGGAAGAGTTAGCCGCTCAAATCTATGTCCTTAATCTGGAGCGGATGTTTGGACAGCTGCTGTTTGATTTTGATTTTGAACACCCTGTACAGTCATTGGAGAACATTCTCGATAAATATCTGGCATTAAGAGATCAGCAGGAAGCCCTGATCTACTATGATGCCATTTTTGGAGTTTACTACAGCACGCTTTCCAAAAATCCCGCGGAACTTCCTGACTTTAAGCAGGCTATGGAAGGCTGGTATTCACGGTTAATTCTCCTTGAGTCCATATCAGTCGCTCCGGAGGAAAAAAATAAGTGGCTGGACATTCTGCACAAGTCCACCCACCTGTATTTCATGTATTTACAAAAAGCCGTCATTATTACTCATCAGCGGGGGGGTGTGGTTACGGAGGAAGATCGGGTTATGGACCGGCAATTCAAGGATTTCATTATGTTTGGCGTACGGCAATCCAAGAATCAGACAAACCCTTAATTTCACTTATGGGGCAACCTGACGATAATCGTCGTTCCCGCTCCAACCGCACCGTCCACTTCTATGTTTCCCTGATGCAGGGAGACAATTTTTTTAACGATTGCAAGTCCCAAGCCATTGCCATTGTTGTTTCCATTCCGTGACTTGTCTATTTTATAAAATCTTTGGAATACGGCGTTGAACTCTTCCGGGGAAATCCCGATCCCGTTATCACTGATGGTGACCGATACATCTGCTGCACTGTCATCTATACTAATGCGGATGTTCCCGCCTTCAGGTGTGAACTTGATGCTGTTGCTCAGCAAATTCATCCATACTTGCTTCAGCTGATCTTCATCACCCTTAATTTTGACAGCTTCCGGCAGCTCAAGATCGATAACGATGCCTTTGGCTGACCATTGTGGCTCACAGGTCACAACGATGGTTCTAATCTGCTCGTCAAGATTGAAGGAACCTGCATTAAAAGGATGATGTTCAGAATCCAGGGAAGCGAGCTTCAGCAAATTATCACTTAACCTCGACAGACGTTCACTCTCTGCAATGATGATATCAAGATATTCAGAACGTTCCTCTTCCACGATTAGATCATTGTTCTGCAATGCCTTGGCAAAGCCGGAAATAGACGTAAGCGGTGTCTGAATTTCATGAGAAACGTTGGATACGAAATCCTGCCTCATCTGTTCCAGCTGCTTCAGCTCCCCGGCCATCTCCACATAGCTTTGTGTCAGTTCCCCTATTTCGTCTACTCGGTTTACTTTAAGCTCTACCTCGAAATCACCCTTGGCCAGCCTTCTTGTCGCATTCGTCAAAGCTTTGATCGGCTCCACCAAATATCTGGCGGCAATAAGAATGCATAGACTACCCAGTAAAAGCACGAGTAAAAGCACAAAGAGCAGCATCCGATTGACGATATTTTCGTTCTCGGCAGAATACTGCAAGAACATTGCTTGCCACTCCCCGTTAAACATAAAGGGCATCCCGATAAAGGTATCCTTATCTTTTGCGGAGGAACGATAGAGTTTTCCTTGCAGCACTTGTTTCACAGCCTCGGGGGTGATAGTGACGGCCGGACTATGCTTGAGCCCATAAAAGGTATATTCCACGGAATGATTATACAAGTGGATAGGGTATGCAGATACCTTAACCATACTATTCAAGAACTCGTCTGTATCCTCAGGCTTGGCGTCATCATAACGGTGAATGATCTCCTTCCCCACTGTGATCATTTCATTCTGTCCCTCGTTACTTATTTGTTTCTGAAAGACATACAAACCAATGAAAAAGGAACAGATCAGACTAAAGATAATGATGCCTAAAAACGTGAGAACGACGCGTACATACAATGTCTTGATCATAGCGCAGGGATCAGCCGGTATCCTAGGCCGCGGGCCGTTTCGATTTGAAATTGCTCGTCGTTACCGCAGAATTTCTCCCTCAACCGGCTTATATGCACATCTACAGTCCGGCCGTCTCCTTCATAGTTCAATCCCCAGATTTGAGAAATCAACTGTTCTCTTGTGAAGATTTGCCTAGGGTGACTAGCCAGCAGAAACAGTAGCTCAAATTCCTTCAAAGGAATCGTTACCGGTTCTTCATCACGCGTAACCTGGAAAGTGCGGCGGTTAAGCACCACATTGCCCAACTGCACAGACTGGGAAGAAACAACCAGCGAGCGTTTAAGCAAAGCTTTTACTCGCATCACCAGTTCAAGCGGATCAAACGGTTTGGTCAAATAGTCATCCGTGCCGAGTTGAAAACCTTTCACTTTATGTGCAGATTCTCCTTTAGCCGTCACCATGAGGAGGGGAATGTTGGCATCAGAGCGCCTGATTTCTCTGCACAGATCCCAACCATCCAATCCTGGCATCATAATATCTAGGATGACGAGATCGACTCGCGAGTTCTCTATAATGGACAGCGCTTTGGTGCCATCCCTGGCTTCTTTGAGGTCAAAACCTTCTTTTCGCAAAAACAAAGACATTAGCTTTCGGATGTTATCATCATCATCAGCAATAAGTATAGTAGCCACGATTGTCCTCCTCTCTTAAGCTTACATTATATATGATATATTCTTGACAAGAAACGAAGTTATCCGAACTGCCAACCCAACAGGTTCCAATAGTAGAAAAACAGAGTCATCACTACAGCCGAAAGTGCCACTAGTGTATAATGCACACGCTTGAAAGCTGTCCAGTATTTATTCTTCCAAACCAGTATAGCCGAGATTAGCAAAGCTAAAGTCAGTCCAACCAAAAGGATTGGCATAACTAAACTGAGAGAAAGCGAAAGACTGATACCGCTGAACTTCTGCATCGTATCCATGGACATAACCACCATAAATATCGTAACGAAAGATAGCAGCGCCCACCCAGCAGTTCCCGCAGATAAGCGGATGGCCCACTTTTCCGGAGGCGTCATCACCTTGATCTTGCGTCTGGAGAAGATTAGTCCAAGCAATGCAGTGATGAAAATCAACCCCGAGCCGCCAAGTACGATAAGCCAAAACTTATTCTGATTCAAGAGTGGCGTACGCTCCAGTGGCATTTCCGGTGCCATACCTAAGAGCATATGTGTAACCTTACCGGTATCATTTGTGCGGAAGCCAATTTGTTCGGTGCCTCCCTCGAGCTGGAACAGATTCGGACCGATTTCTCTATACAACTGTTGTTCACTACCACTTCCCAAAGATAGCTTATTATCCTTTACCTTAACATTTAGCTGGGCAAAAAAATTGAAAAATTTATCAATATCACTGTGGTTACGGCGTGTGAATTGATAGGTTCCCGCATATTTCTGAACAGATTCTGCAGAAATGGAGAATTCAGGCTGCTTCGCTTCAGGATCGGGATAATAGCGCTCAAAAAAGGCATGGACTAGGCCTGCCGCGGAATCACCGCCCTGACCGCCGTTATAGGAAACAAAGATACCTACATGCTTGGCAGGCACAAGATAAAACTCTGTATTAAACATGGGGTCGGAACCACCATGAGTGATTAGTCTAAGACCATTGATGCGTTTCTCAGAGAACCCCAGATCTACTCCCGGCATACGTTTATCGAATTGGTACGCCGTTGAATGCATTAGTTCTGCAGTCTCCGTTCTAAGAATCTGCTGGTCACCATATTTCCCGTTCTGCAGATGGGCAATCATAAAGTGCGCCATGTCTACTGCTGATACTGTACCCGAGCCGGCAGGACGAAAGCCGCCCTCGAAGGTAGGTGTGCCAGGAATAAAGCTGCCGTTCTCACTCGTGTACCCTACAACTTGATTGGGTATGAATGACTCCGGCAAAGGCTCTACCACCGTCGAATATTTCATGTCGAGCGGATCGAAAATATACTTTTGTATATAGTCATTGTAAGGAACACCGCTGACTTCCTCCACAATCAGACCCGCGAGAGTAGCCCCGAAGTTCGAATAAGAACTCATCTCTCCGGGGGGTCTTACCCGTGCCAGCATATGCTTATTGAGTGTTTCCGAGATTGATCCCGGCAATTTGGCAGGGTCGGTAGTGATTTGATAACCCACTCCACCCTCTTCAAACCCCGCTGTATGTGTCATCAAATGGCGCATCGTGGTCGGCTCAGGATAAGTAGCAGGGATCTTCACTGATTTCAGGTAGGTGTTAATATCAGTGTCCAGATCTATCTTACCTTGTTCGACCATTTGCATCACCGCTGTCCAGGTGAACAGCTTTGTTGTTGAAGCGATTCGAAACATGCTGGTTGTCGGATTAACCGGTGCCGCTTCTTCCAGATTGGAACTGCCATAACCTTTGGCCAAAATAATCTTGCCGTCTTTTACAATGGAGATAACCGCTCCCGGAATTTGCAGCCGGTTCATATCTTTTTCCATAATTCCATCAACGAAGCTAGTCAGTCCCGAGGTATCATCGAGATTGGCAAATGCTTCAATTTGCGCTGCCGGCAGTCCGGTTTGACCCGTTTGGTTCTCAGCAGAGGCCCGTTTCCCGGGAAATACCAAGCTTGCGCCAAAGCCGGCACTAATCACAGCCAATAGGGTCAGACCAGCGATCAGCCTTTTTTTCATAGGTGTCAACATTATTATCCTCCGAGTCATCATTTATTGGGGTGGATGATCATCCGCCTAACACTTATAGAGATTATCAGAGTATTATGAATGGAACGTTAACAAGACAATAAAAAAACTAGACAGCAATCCACCCTTAAAAGTGACGGATCATAGTCTAGTTACATCAGAAAAATCTATAAAAAATCCCATAGCGAACGTATGCCTACCACCTTACTGTAGCTCAGTCCCGATCCCTTTTTCTCTAGCCTTCTTCACGAAGTATACCGCTGTTGCGATATCAAAAACCGCCATCCCCATCGGACAAAAGAAAATCGGCTCATCTGCTCTGAGTTCATTCAGGCAATGGCGCGAGACGACATCGGTAATCATTCGGGTATCGGCACGAGTTAACCCATGTTTCAGATGGAGCTGCTGTATGTCAGTATTCTCGCGGCACACCTCATCCCAGTCGTCGACGATTATGGCCTTCACCGAAGCTAATGCCTCAGGCTTATAATCACGCAGTGAAATATTCAGTAGAAGACTACCTTCCGCCGGAAGCATATCGATATATCTATGATTGGATACGGTACAGGTGATAAAGATATTGGACTTTCGATAAACGTCCGCCCACGTCTCCTCCACTTCTATCCTATCCTTATATATAGATGAGATGTCTGACAAATCTACTTCCCTTATATCAAAGATGCGGACACGTTCAACTCGATCTCCGTACAATGCCATAACCATTTGAAAATGATATTGCCCGATTGGTCCCCAGCCGATAATGCCAAGATGAATCCGTTCAAGTGAACGTGCCTGCAAAAAGTAGCCAATCATCAGTCCACTGATGGAAGCTGTCCTTACGATGCTGGGGAGCGGAGAGCTTAGGACGGATATAGGCTCGCCCGTAATGGGATCATTCAAGACAATGATGCTATGCGCGCGGGGAAGACCAACCTGGATATTATCCGGGAAGCTGGAAATCCATTTGATCCCTGCTGCGTTCACATTCCCCCCTACGTATGCGGGCATTGCAATAATACGATTTTGAGGATTTTTATACCTTAGATAAGGTTTTACGGGCTGCGCATAATCTCCAGAATCAAGTATGCGCACCGTAGTTTCTATCGATTCCACGAGAGAAGGCCAATCAAGTCCCACCTCCCGGATGTCCCGATCGTTTAAATACAGCATTCCACAACCTCCTTTTGCCGTTCGTTAAGCAAGGACATCTCCACCGTCAGCCGAGAACTCCTGCCCAAATTCATTCTGAATCCATGGGTCAGAGTATACCGTATCGAGGTAACGCTCCCCTTTGTCATGCAGGATCACCGCACAGACAGATCCTGGAGCCAATTCTTGCTCCATACGCCTAACAGCGGCAAGGTTAGCCCCTGAGGATGCACCGGCCAGAATCGATTCATTCTGAGCGAGTGCTCGGCATCCTTTTACGATATCCAAGTCTGAGACATGCACGATACGGTCGATTAAATCCGTTCTGCAGAAAGGGGGTACGATGCCAGCACCCAGTCCCGGGAACCGCCGTTTCTCTTTGTTGCCACCAAAAATAGTACTTCCCTCCGCATCGACGGCAACAATCTTAGTCTTCAGACCATGATCCCTTACATATTCCGCGAGACCTCGAATCGTGCCGCATGTACTTACGCTGCAAAACAAATAATCTACTTCGCCAAGCTCAGTCACGATTTCTTTCATGGTCGTATGGTAGTGGGACAAATAGTTATTTGCGTTTGCATATTGATTCGGCCAGTAGCTGCCCGGTATTTCCTCCAAGAGTCGCTGCACTCGATTCAGTCTAGCAGGCAGATATTCACCGGTCTCGGGGTCGGGATCGCTAACAAAGTCAATTTTTGCAGTTAATGTTTTCAGAATCTGCAGATTTGTTGTGGTAGTTCTTGGATCAACCACGCTAATAAACCGCAGCCCTAAATATTGGCAAATCATCGCCAAGCTAATCGCCATATTTCCCGAACTTGACTCAATAATAGTAGTTCCCGGCCCGATTTTCCCTTCCTTCCATGCCTCATGGATCATCCGCAGAGCTGGACGGTCTTTCGCACTTCCTCCCGGATTTAGCAGTTCCATTTTTGCGTAGACTTCGAACTCACTGTTCTGGAACAAATTATTCAGCTTGATTAATGGCGTTTTTCCGATAGTCGACAAGATACCGCCTTGGATATTTATGTCCACCTTAGCTTTGTCCTTCTGATAATACAACTTCTTGTTCTTGACCTGCCCGTTGGCCAGCGACTCCCCTTTAGCTACTATAATGATCTCAATATCATCAAGCAGATGGTTGCGAATCATCATCCCGATTTCCGGAACACACTCCCTGATTTCCTCTTTAATTACCGGAATAATAGAGGGCTTCACAGATTTACTCTTGATATAAATAGAGAGCGCATTGTTTTTTACCTTGACCCGAATGATTGCATCTTCAATATGACGGTATACGACCTGCTCGATATCGTACAGGCTGATTTTCTCACCGTGCTTCAGTTCTTGACCCACTCTTTTTACAATGGACTCGAAGCTTTGTTGTTCAACGCCGTCTATCATCACAGGCCTAAAATCCCTTACGACGTCATAAGTAACAAAACGAAGGGCTGGCAGCATCTTGCGGACAGTTGAGGTAAGCACCAGAATACTTTCATTGTTCCGAAGCGGCCTTACTTCTTCGTCTAACTCCTGAACCCCGATTCCTTCCGCAAAAATTCCGTCGGCAAAAATGTACCTGCCATGATCATGGGAGTAATAAGCGATCGTACCGATTTCAATGGAGCCGTAAGTATCGATGATATCTCTAGGATCAATACCAAACAAGCCAGCCATATTCCGCTGCCACTCAGGCGGAGCAATTTCCCCTACCAAAATAATCTTGCGAATTCCGAATTCACGCGGGTTTCCGGCAGCATATACGATATGGTCAAGGATGGACGGCATCGTATAGAGCAAGTCAGGTTTAAAAGCTTTAAGCTGTTCAATATGCTGTTCGATTGGCAGTTCAAAGGGTATTGAACTTTTCTCCAATCCTAACCTTTCAAAAATGGTCAGCGCAGTATTTGCTGCATGTCCAGTGCCCATATCCGCCAACGCTCTGTTACATCCGCTTCCCGCAATAAGCTCGCCGAATAGCTTCGTTTTAATATCCACATAGTGTTTGTCATCTTCCTCAGAGTAGAGGATTGCTTTTCTACGGCCTGAGCTTGTACCAGACGTCCTATAAACAGTCCAAGAAGGATCGATGGGTTGGTTATAATAGAAGGTTTCAAGTATTTTCGAAGACATAAGAGGTAAGTTCTGCAGGTTATAATTCGTTTTCTCCCCATCGATCAGCCCCTTGTACCAAGGGTATTCGTCCATTACTTCTTGCACCTTATTCTGCAATTTCCCGAGCAGCATCATAGCCGCCTCCCGTTGACCGCATGCTGCAGCCCAAGTTTAATAAATGCCTCCAATATTCATATGTAGAATTCTTTGCATGTGTTCTATTATTCTGTGGTTGCCCAAGCAAAAACTGCGTATTCCCGTAATATAGCCTATAGATATATAGAACGGAGGAACAAAATGAAGGAGCCAATACGGCGGATATCCAATAAGCTGACGAAAACAAGGGTACTGCTTAGAAAACAAGAGCTAAGGAAGTACATCCCGGTAACGAAAAAAATGAATAAAAACGTACTCTATGAGATGTTGCAAAAACATAAAATGGTGTACATTAAGCCCTGCTGTGGATCTTTGGGACAGGGTGTAATCCGGATTGAAAGATCGCAAGATCATTCCTCCAAAAAACGACCAGCCTACAGCTATCAGTCCGGTACGCATAAACATACATTTTCTGATTACGAGATGGCTTATCGGGCAATCTCTAGCGAGACCCAAGGAAAGTCCTATTTGGTGCAAAAAGGGATTTGGCTTTTGGTTTATGAGGGAAGGCCATTTGATATCCGGGTTATGGTGCAAAGAAATCTTAAGGGTGGGTGGGAAGCTACAGGCATTGCGGGTCGCGTAGCTCATCCTCGCAAAGTGGTTACGAATGGGAGCCAAGGGGGAACGATTTATCCGGTAGAGGCATTATTAGAATCCTACACAAACGTAGAGAATAGTAGCGCGTTGATCCGGTCCATGCAACAAATCGGAGTGAACTCCGCCAGACAGCTGAGCACAGCCTATCCCGGCCTGCAGGAAATCGGTGTGGATATTGCTTTGGATCGACGCCTTAAACCATGGATCTTGGAAGTAAATACTGCCCCCGATCCGTGCCCGTTTACCAAACTGAATGACACCAGCATGATTGAGCGAATCGTCAAATATGCAAAAGCCTATGGCCGCACATACAATCTTAAATGCATGAAGTCCAAACAGGGTATGGTCTGAACGGATTTGATTGGTAATAATACAAACAGCCCTGATATATAAAAATCTCTACCAGAGCTGTTTGTGTTGTTTTAGAATTCGGAGTCGCTCACCTTAACAAGCATCTTCCCGAGGTTCGCACCTTGGAACAATTGCAGGAATGCTTCAACCACATTATCAAATCCTTCAACAACTGTTTCTTCATATTTTAATTTACCTTCTGTTAGCCATTTTCCAAGCTCTTGAAGTCCTTCTGACTGGCGGGCTGCGTAATCACTAAGAACGAATCCTTTGATAAGGGAGCGGGTTTTGATCAATCTGCTCTGAATACGTGGTCCCATATCTCCATCTGTACTATTATAGGAAGAAATAGCGCCACATAGGGGAATACGTGCATAATCATTAAGCAAGCTCATCACAGCATCTGAAATCGATCCACCCACGTTGTCAAAATAAACATCCACACCATTTGGACATGCTTCTTCCAAAGCCTGGTCTAAATTTTCCGTTGTTTTATAATTAATGGTTGCATCAAAGCCAAGTTCTTTTTTCAAATAGTCGCATTTATCATCGCTACCTGCGATCCCAACGACACGAGCGCCTTTGATTTTGGCAATCTGTCCAACAAACATCCCCACTGAACCCGCTGCTCCAGACACTACGACAGTCTCTCCTTCTTTCGGCTGCCCGATATCAAGTAAACCGAAATATGCAGTGAGCCCTGTTAAACCTAGAACACTTAAGTAAGCCGATACAGGTGCAATCGAATCATCGATTTTGGTTACTGCTTTAGCATCTACAGTATTATATAACTGCCAGCCCAGCATACCGATGACTTTATCTCCAGCTTTGAATCGCTCCGATTTGGTTTCTACGATCTCTCCCACAAGTCCTCCAGCGATGACTTCATTAAGCTGATACGGAGGAATATACGATTTAGAATCATTCATTCTTCCGCGCATATAAGGATCCACTGACAAATACAACGTACGTACAACAACTTGTCCTTCTTTTGCTTCAACTACAGGAATATCTTTGAACTCGAAATTTTGCTGGGTTGGCATGCCTACAGGACGTGAAATTAACAGGACCTGTTTATTTTTCAACTGATTCATAGATCACTACTCCATTAATATTTATTTTTGCTGCTACCTATAACTATTAACCAAACCCTGTACATGATTATCAAATAGTTATAAAACTATCAAACTATCAAGAAAAAATTATAGGTTTCCGGACATATTATAAACTGTCCAAGAAACCCGGTAATAATTCGCTAAACGTATCCTCTCGAAGCTGGCTAATCTTATTCTGCCCCATACGTGTGACACTTACTAAATCAGCTTCATACAAAATCTTCAGATGGTACGACACATTGGATTTATCCATTCCCATAGATTCACCAATGGACCCACATGTATTGTTCTCCTTATGGAGATGAAGATAACGAATCATTTCAATTCGTTTCACTTCTGCTAATGCTTTAAAAATCTTCACTCGCTTTTCATCATCTTTTAAGGAATATTGTTCGATAGTCATAAAACTATTGTATTCTTCTGATTGCGCAAAGTCAATTTACAATCCCATTTCTTAATTGGATTCATTTTTGTATAATATACCAATCGGCATTAGCGCGGATCTATTTATAAGGAAAGAGGGATGGTAGAAATGGACATTACCAAATACGAAAATCTTGTTCCCCGTGTTTTTTTGTTCGTTGATCGCCGATCCTTCCCGGATTGGGAGATTACGAGGAGTAAAATTGATTTCCATGATCTTACCTTCATCGTAGAAGGAAAGTCTGACTATTTTATTAATGGAGAGAAATTCACGGTTGAAGCCGGGGATATGCTCTATGCCCCTTCTGGCAGCATTCGGGAAGCTCAGACTTTCAAGGAGGCACCCATGCGTTCCTTTGCCTTCAATTTCTTCTGGGAGGGTGAGGACAATCATGTGCAGCTCCCTTTTGAGACTGTAACTAGGAATTGGAGAACTAAAGAGATTCTAGAGGATATTAAAGAATTCTCACATATCTGGATGGGCAAACAACCTTTCTACAAAATGAAGGCCCGGGCCATCTTTCAACTGATTGTGTACCGCTTATTAAGTATCGCCCACCATCAAGAAACACCTCTGATAGATCTAAGAATCCAAAAAGTGATGACCTATATCATGGATCATTATTCGGAGGAAGTTACGATCAAGGAGCTGGCAGATTTGGTTGCCCTAAATCCCGTATATCTTGGTAAGCTGTTTAAGCAGAACACTGGCTCCACCTGTAAAGAATTTATAAACAAGGTGCGCGTGAACAATGCTGAGATGATTCTATCGGCAGGTGGTTTTAATGTGTCCGAAGTGGCAGCGCACTGTGGTTATCAAGATGTCGCCTACTTCAGCAACGTTTTCAAAAATATAAAGGGTTATCCTCCGTCATCTGCCCTGAAATAACGGAGGATTCGAAGCAACAACCTAGTTGTTCGCCCTTTTAATTCAACCTAACTAAGAATGGACGCCGTCCCGCTAGTATAAAAGCTCTCCTCCGGCCCTAAATAGGAATAAGGAAGCTGGGCAGCGGACAATACAAGCTTTTGCAGAACCAGACCCGCATCCAATCCGTAAAAGCGGAGGGTATGAAGACCCTTCGTTAAAGCATGGCTGGTGGTCACAGCATGAATATTGTCCATAACCGCGCGGCACCATGGTTCATTATCATGATTGCCGCCTTCAAAGTTCGTTGGTAAAGCATCCTTAATCACGGGTGCCTCATCATCGAAGCTTATCGCATATTTTAACCCGCTAGTTTGTGACAGATTGTTTGTCGGCGCAATATACGCGGTTAAGCTATAATCGGTGTCCTGCTGCACTAGAATCTGATATTCCAGACAAGGAGCATCCTCCGGTTGTTCAAAAGATACAGCATCCGGAAACATTTTAAGCGAGGATAAAGAACGTCCATAGCTGTCAATGGTCTTCCATACCACCCCTGATTTCGAAACACGAGTTATGGTATGCTCCGCTTCAATGGACACGATATTATGGGTCTCGATGAATGTCATCGGTGGCATATCCGGAATGTCTATCCAATCCACGGCTGCCTTCACCTTAACTATATTTCCGGCACCGGAGATCGTAATTTCGCCCGTCGATGCTTCTTTGACCTTCTCCCAATCTACGGAAACCTGAAGCGTCTCCCCTGCCTCAATCCAGCCGCGTATTTTCTCAAGCTTGATCCAATCCACGCTGCTCCGCACCTGATATTCAAAACCCGCTTCTCCACCGTTACTGATTGTGATGCGATAGTTTTCTTTTTGGAGATTTGTAAATACCCGAAGATTAGCTGTGCCGGAAACATACGCTTGTTCCGTTCCTTCCACATCGACAATCATTAAAGAACCTCTGGCGGGCGTCAAGGTGTTTACATCCGGATATTTCCACCCTTCTGCATTCCAATGTATATACCCTACATGAGGGGAACTCATCATTCCCTGCCATTTTCCATCCGAAATTCCGCTATTATAAACCAGCTCCAGATACTTATCCCGTTCGATGGTTTCGCGGGTCAGAGCAGCGTAAGTATTTGCCAACATACTATTTCGCTTAGCGTATAGATGGTTCAGTCCAGCATAAATTTGCATTTTGACCACATTGGCCGAGGCAACAGCAGGGAAATATACGAGCTGGAAGTAAGCATCCTTTAGTTGTTCCGGGATTAGCTCATCGTATTTGCCGGCAGCCTTCTCGATCATCACCGCTTGCTCCAGAACTCTGTGCGCCTCATTGTAATGGATAGGACTGAAGGTGGACGGATAAATAATTTCAGGCTTGCGCCGACCGTTCATCCGGGTATAATCACTTAACAATTGTGCGATTCCCAGACATGTCTCTTGTTCCAGCACATATCCGAATTGCTGCTCTACCCAACGGTTGGTGTATTCCACAGTCCGATTGATTGCACCTGTCCCCCATGCCTCAAAATCGTAGGCCAAATCCAGAAAGTAGGAAATGGGCAATTCCATAGGCTTCAAATCCCCGACGTTCACAATCCATACATCACGGATGCCATAGTCGAATGCCATACACATTTGCTCCCAGACTTTTTCAAGCGGGGTCGTATTTAACCATTCATAGGAATGCGGACCACCATGATAGTCAAAATGATAATACATCCCCCATCCTGCGCTGCGGTTACGTTCGTTTTTCGTCGGGATTTTGCGGAGATTGCCAAAGTTATCGTCAGCAAGCAGGATCGTAACGTCATTCAGAACATCCCAGTCCTTCAACCCTTCCACCCCGGCAGTGCCATACCAGTACTTCTCAACTTCCTTATAAACGGCCAAAATTTGCGGCGCATGTTCAAGATTGTATTTCTTCAATAGTTCTTTTTGCGTAAGTATAATATCCTTAAGCAGATCAATATTCTCCTGATCGGAGCCCTCCAGCGCAGAGTCACTTTCCCCCCGCATGCCTAGGGTAATCAAGTTATCAAAGTCCTGATTACGCTTGATTCCGTCTTCCCAGAAATCTGTAATCGCCTGTTTATTACGGGCGAAATCCCATAGGTTACTTGTTCCGTATTGGCTGTATACCTTCTGCCATTCACTGCCTGCCCGGAATAAGGGTTCATGATGGGAGGTCCCCATAATAATTCCGTATTCTTGTGCATGCTTGGCGTTGGCAATCGGGCTGCTTTTACCATTCAGGCTGAATTCGGCGCTCCACATCGCCGGCCATAAATAATTCCCCTTCAAGCGAAGAATGAGTTCAAATACCTTGACATAGAAATCTTCATTAAAGTCACCAAATCTTTGAGTTACCCAAGAACCTAAAGACGGCCAGTCGTCATTCAAAAAAATACCTCTATATTTAACCGAAGGCTCCTTGGAGATCACATGAAGCTTGTTATCAGGAATGGACAATGCCGGCTTCTTCTCCGGCACAATATCCGCCCAGTACACCCAAGGACTAACTCCAATCTTTTCGGAGATCGAATACAACCCGTAAATCGTCCCTCGTTTATCACTTCCTACAATGACTAGCGCCTTGTCCACTCCCGCTGTGGGTTGTTCAACCACCTGAATTTTATAACATTCTCTTTTATTTTGGATGGCCGATACATCAACGGTTCCCTCCGCGATTAAATCACCGATAAAATCATTGCTGCCTATCGATCCAGCGATTATGACTGTTCCATCCAATTCGTTCAATTGTGTATATATCTCAGGCTCAACCTCTGTTACCTGTTTAACATCTGCTGCAAAAGACTGTGCCACCCGGCGTAATCCCTCATAATCTTTCCCCTTGGGGTCTATGTAAATCTTGGCAGCATTGCCCTGCTTCACAAGGTGCAATTCCTTCGTAGGCATGATAATTCTCCCCTTAAGCATCCTATTTTCGTATGACTAGGCACATTATATAAGTAAGCGATTTCAACTTCCATGTGTAAACTAGCAACTTTTTGTAATTATTAAACGAAACTTTGTTTATCGGTTGAACAATCTGGATATTTGGTGTTACTGTTAACAGGTATTCCTTCTAACAGAAGCATGTTTTTTGCAAACGCATCCATAACAAGAAAAGCTTATACAAAAAGCGAGGATGATCAATATGAAAAACAATAACGGGGTCATTACAGGTGGCAAGATTGAAGGTCCAAAGGCGCCCAAGGACCCGGCTGAACGCAGGAACGGTTTTTTTGTGCTCTACGAAACAGCGATTGAGGCGACAGCCCGGGCCGAAGGTCCACCTTCACAGGAAGTTTATCTGGAAGGTAACTATCTAATCGACAAGGCCAGATATATTGGCGGCGTCACTGATGAGACAATACTGGAGCTGCTAGGAAACTGTGTTGGATTTCGCAAATTAGTCCATAGTATCGGAGTGTCTGTGAGAAGGGATCCTGAGCAGAACGAGCCCATCTCTTTTCTATTGCAGAACTGGGGCAAAACCAGCAAATACGAAACAGGCAGCAGCATACGTGTGCCCTGTCCCTCCGACGGTTCAGAAGTCCTCTTAAAGTTAGAGGATTTGGAATGGTCTGAAGAGGATGCAGTGCTCGGCAAATTCGCTTTTGAATTTAAACATGAAGGCGAACTGGCCATCGCGAGTATAATTTTTTATTTGCATGACGGTTATTCTGTACCAGAGCTAATCATTGAACCGCCTGTAGCGTTTGATTCTAACGAATACCGGGAGATCATTACCCAATCCTTGCTTCATCCGGGCAATAATAAAAGATTAAAAACGGCCATCCATAAGGCTATAAAAGGTGAGGATGTCACGATTGCTTATATTGGGGGTTCCATTACACAGGGAGCAGGTGCTAAGCCGATCCATACAGAATGTTATGCCTACCAATCGTATCTGAGATTTAAGGAATTATTCGGTACGAATGGTGGCGAGAACATCCATTTTGTGAAGGCTGGGGTAGGTGGAACACCATCCGAGCTTGGGGTCATCCGTTATGAAAGGGATATTCTCCGGGAAGGTTCTGTAACACCTGATATCGTGGTGGTAGAATTTGCGGTAAACGACGAAGGTGATGAAACGAAAGGCAACTGTTTTGAAAGCTTATGCCTAAAAATACTTTCCGCCGATAATAGACCGGCTGTAGTTCTCCTGTTCAGCGTGTTTATGAATGACTGGAACCTGCAGGAACGGCTCTCCCCCATTGGCCGGCGTTATAATCTTCCTATGGTTAGTGTAAAAGATGCGGTATCCGGGCAGTTCCGCCTAAGCAAAAATGAGGGGAACATCCTCTCAAAACGGCAATTTTTCTATGATATCTATCATCCTACTAATGATGGTCACCGGGTGATGGCTGATTGTCTGGCTTATTTATTCTCCGAAACCCACAAAACGCTAATGGACGAAGATGATCTCCTATTGGATCAACATCCGGTCATCGGGAATGATTTTGCGGGAACCCTTCTGCTGGACCGCAAAAGCCATATTGACGCAGGCAGGATCGAGGTGGGCGGATTTTCGAGGATCGATACCGATTTGCAGCGGGTAGAAATGGATGCCAATCCTTTTGGAACTCCGGAATTCCCTCATAATTGGATGCATTCAGCGTCTTCTGGGGAACACAGCTTCAAGCTGACGATAACAAGCAAAAATCTTATCCTGGTATACAAGGATTCTGGCAGCAGCGAATTCGGCAAGGCGAACATTTACGTCGATGGTTGTCTTGTAGTCACCGCTGATCCACATGAGAATAACTGGACACATTGCAATCCGGTAATTCTTTATCAAAATGAGGTTAGCGGGGAGCATCAGGTAGAAATCAGAATGGTGCCGGAAGATCAGGACAAGTCTTTTACTATACTTGGCTTCGGCTATAATGCTAAGTGAGTTGACCTAGAGAGATGATAACCCCGATGTAATCTACATCGGGGTTATCCTTATTGTATCGCATGGAATTTTGTCCATTTCCCTCTAACGTACCGCCAAATAAACAGAACCCCTTTGATCAGCCAGTCGCAATAAACTGCGATCCACGTTGCAAACATATCCATATGCAGCCAATATACCAATATATAAGCAAACATAATTCTACAACAAATCATAGTAATCATACTGATGACCAAAGGAAATTTGGCGTCTCCAGCAGCTCGAAAAACCGTGGGCAGCGTATTTCCAAAAGGCCAGATCAACATCATAACGATCGCATGACTCCACACAATCTTTGTTGCCCAGAGTTCCGCTTCTGCTGAAAAATGATAGATGCTCAATATGCTTGGAAATAAAGCTAAACTCACAATAGAACTGACTACCTGTGCCATATAAATAAAACCAATAATCCTTCTCGTATAATATCTAGCTTGAGCATAATCCCCAGCCCCCACACATCGAGAAATAACAACAGACAACCCTAAACCAATCGCCATCCCAGGTAATGCCTGCAAGGAAGCAATAGTACTTCCTACTGAATTTGCTGCTATTGCCGCCGTTCCAAATGTGGACACCAAACTCAATATCAATAACCTTCCAATATAAAACATGCCATTTTCCAGCCCATAAGGGACACCAATTCTCATAATCTGTTTGATCATCTTAGTATCAAATTTATGCCGCAAGGTCTTTTTCAGATAGAGGAGATTCTTAGGGTTAGAGATTAACACAAGAATACAAATAGCAGCGCCCGTTCTGGAAATTAAAGTTGGAATCGCGATGCCGGCTGTCCCCATGTCAAAACCATAAACCAATAGCGCATTCCCTGCTATATTCACAAGATTCACAACCAACATAATTTGCATAGGCAGCTTGGAGTTTCCCATCGTTCTGAATACGGCTGCACCTGCATTATATAGAGCCAAGAAAGGAACGGAAGCCCCAACAATTAATAAATAAGTATTGGCATGCCCATATACCTCTTCTGTAATCGTTCCAAAAAGCCCATTTAAAATAAAACCCTTCAGCAAATAAATCAATATCATAATCACTAACCCAGCTGCACCCGTAAACCAAACTAATTGATTCGCTGCTTCTCTAGCCTGATGCGCTTGCTTTTTTCCAAGATATTGACCGACAATTACCGTTCCTCCAGTAGCTAATGCTGCAAATAAGCTAATCAACAGTAACATGACCATTTCAACTAAAGATACACCCGATACTGCTGATTCTCCAACAGAAGCTACCATGATAGAATTCACCAACCCTACCAATGCTTCTAATAATTGTTCAATAATTAATGGCAGGAATAATTTCATTAGTTCTTTGTCTGAAAATAATCTTGGTTTCGTAATCGCACTTTCCAGTTTACTCATAGGATTAGCTCCGTTTTGTATTGGTATTAAATCTATGGTAAATTCAAAAGCGATAAATATCTAATACCTATGTTGGATTACGTACCATGCCTAAAATGCATATATATATGACAATGCTAATATATCAGCTGTAATTTGAAAGGATGTTAAAAATAATGGATGTGCGTGTTCTCAGATATTTTTTAACCGTGGCTAAGGTTGGTAATATAACAAAAGCAGCAGAAATTCTCCACATTACCCAGCCAACATTAAGTAGACAGCTTATGGATCTAGAAGAAGAATTGGGAACCGGCTTGTTTATTCGGGGAAAAAGACAGATTACATTAACAGATAGTGGACTTCTCTTTCAGCAGCGGGCAAAAGAAATTGTTGCGCTATTGGATAAAACAGAACGGGATCTGGCAGAGCAAAAAGAGCTAGTTGGCGGAGTAGTTTCGATAGGTTGTGTTGAATCCTCTGTATCCAGGGCATTACCAAAGTTACTAGAAGAGTTCTCCAATCGGCATCCGAAAGTACAATATGAAATATATAGTGCGGATGGTGATGATATTCGAGAAAAGCTAGACCGGGGAAATATTGATATAGGTATATTATTGGAACCCATTGAAGCCGCCAAATATGACTACATTCGTCTGCCTTATCAGGAAAAGTGGGGAATTCTGATGCGACGGGATGACCCTCTAGCCCAGAAAATCTCTATTGGAATTGAGGATATTCTTTCTTTACCTCTAATCCTCCCCCGCCGTACTCTTGTACAAAATGAAATTACGAGCTGGCTTGGAGTTGAAAATGGCAGCTTATGTATCTTTGCCTCACACAATCTGCTGACAAATGCCATGCTGCTGGTAGAACAAAAGCTTGGGTATGCCATTTGTGTGAGTGGTTCATATACCATCCGAGAAAGCGAGCAAACTTGTTTTGTTCCATTTGAACCTGAACGTACGACAGGTCATGTATTAGCTTGGAAAAAGAACAATCTATTTAGTACCGCAACAGCACGTTTTATTCAATTTATAAAAGATACCTATCATTAAACTCGCGAATCTGTAAGCATATAGCTAAAAAAGCTGCCTCCGATCGTGTACCGGAAGCAGCTTATAGCCCAACATTATAAGGTAATCCTGAGCAGTAGGGTGGCTTAGCAAAATCCATCCGCTACTTCCTAGTTCTTTGCAATATGTTACATGATTGATTGCGTTATGTTGGATTCATGACTCGGCAGCTTCTTATCCAAAATAGCCTTCACATCTTTAACAAGCTGTACGGACGCTTCAATCTCCAACTTACTTGTTGAAACACTTTCAATACTGCAACCAATAGGAATTCCCTTCTCCAGCCCGAAATCTAGTAATTCTTCAAAGATTTTTTGCGATAGCTGGATTGATTTATCCAAAATATCATTCGAGTATTTCAACTCGTTTTCTAACCATCCCGGGATACTGATCCCTAACCACTTCATAAATTGTAATGTTTTCGCGGTACCGCATGGTGCAAGATTAAATAAAATAGGAACCATCTCAAAACCGTTATTTGTATAGTAATAATATAAATCAGACAATAAATTCTTTGATGCCTCTACATTATAAGTTGCCTGTGTAATAAAAAAGTTGCACCCATTGTTGGTCTTTTCGACAACCCGTATATGCTCATCATTCTTTTTTATATGTCTTTCCGGAATGACAACTCCGCCAAAAGTTAAATTGTTATTTAGCTGTTTACTTAGCTTATAAGCCTCTGGTAAATTCAATTTCACCTCTTGTTTACTTGACGAAGCGCCCACATACACGGAAAATCTATCTTCATTTTCGTCAGCTTTAACCCAATCCTCGAACTGAGCTCTAGTATCATTACCGACGCACCGGTAAATTATTTTCGGGACCTCCACCTGTCTTAGATATTTATCACCATAGACAGCCGGATCAATCGTTGGTAAATAGGGATAAGGTCTTTCATGATCCACTCTGTCTACTTCTTCCTGAACGTCGTACAGAATTAACGCATCTAAATCAAGGTTTTTAAGTCTCTCAACCTGTTTCCGGGCGATTTCCGAGACCTTTTCTGGTGCGTGGCTTGCCTTCGGTGGTGTCATCCCATATGTTATAATACCCGGTTTTTTGCTCAATATTTTTTGTTTAAATGTATTCTCTGCCGCTCCCAAATTATAAAACCCCTCTACTCGTCGCTTTTAAGATAAGGTTACCATGGCAGGCTTAATATGTGTAACTTCTATTTACTATATCTAGTTATATTTTAAAGCTATGATTCCCTAATGATGCTTATCGAGTAGTACATGTTGACAACCGTTTGGTGTGACTATAATATTAGAAGTCCTGCCAACCTTAAAGTTGGCGATAAGGGGACCGAAAGGTTCATTCTTATTTAAAAAGGGTGAGTATTATGAATAAAGAAGAATTAATGGAAAGCGCACGTAACACAAAGAAAGCTGCTTATGCCCCTTATTCTAAATTTCCAGTTGGAGCAGCCTTATTGCTTAAAGATGGAAATGTTATTAATGGAGTAAACGTAGAAAATGTATCTTTTGGCGCTACTAATTGTGCAGAGAGAACAGCAATCTTCACGGCTATTACAAAGGGCTATACTAAAGGTGATTTTCAGGCTATAGCTGTAGCAGGTGACACAATGGATTTTCTGCCGCCATGCAGTATCTGCAGACAAGTATTATCGGAATTCTGTTTGCCCGACATGCCTGTCTATTTAACCAATGAGAAAAAAGAGATCTTAGAGCTGAGTTTAAAGGATTTATTGCCTTATGCATTCAAGAATTTAGATATGTAAAAATAATTCCTCTCGTAGTGGAATAACAAAAACACGCGTACCTGTGTTAGACAAGTACGCGTGTTTTGTGTTAAAAAGCTTAGTCAGAACACAGAGTTCACAGAGCAGACACACCGCGTAAATACGTTGTTACTTACCAAATCGCAATTCCAACCTTATCTTTTTCTTTAAATGCTACCTTTATCATTTCCAAAGCATTTCTTACCCTAAATTCAATAAATTCTTTATCATAGTCTGTATGTAGTTCTATAGTATCTAAAACTCATTTAGTTAAAACCTCTCAATGAACATCATCAATAATAAAAAAAACAAGCGATCCATTGAGATAAAAGGTTAACACTTCCTCTCGATGATCGCTTGCTTTTAGTAGCTATGCTAGTCACAGTTCTAGTTTACCCGCAACGACTATACCCGCAATTGCCACAAGTCTTACAGCCCTCAATATTAATCAGCGAGGCGCTGCCGCAGGATGGGCAAAGGTCACGGGAAGCCGTGGCATGGTTATGTCCATGATGACCACCATGTCCATCTTCCGTAGCTGACGGAACGCTCGATTTCAACTCCGCATTTAATGCTTCATTGAAATCCTCCAGCTCCAAAGTTGCCGCAATCGGAGCAGGTACATGATCATCATGAGCATTGTTCAGCACATGTGATTCCAGTGCCTTAGCTACAGCGTCAGCAATGGATTCAACACGGTTCGCGCCGAAGCCGATAGCACCTGATCCGCCAATGCCTTTCAGATGTTTAATCAACAGCTCCACTTTCTCACCATGATCTCCGTAACGGAGGAACAAGGAGCAGACGCGGCCTAATGCTTCTGCCATAGCAAATACGTCAGAACCTGCTTTACCTACATTCAGGAAGATTTCAGCCGGTATTCCATCAAGGTCATTGATCGTAATATATGCCATCCCAAATGGTGTGTTGATTTTATAGGTAGCGCCGCGCAGAACCTGCGGACGTTTTTTGTATTGTTTATCCGCCTCTTTTGTAGTCACTTGAGGCGCTGGACTTGCTGCTACAACACTTGTACTCGCTTCTACAGTAGTTGTAGCTTCTTCTGCCGCAACCGGAGCGGCTTCTTTTTTGTCTTCCTTCTTCGTGGTTTCCAGAACTTGAACGTCACGACTTCCATCGCGGTAGATCGTAACACCCTTACAACCTAGATCAAAGGCCATTTCATATAGCTCAGCCGTCTCCTCAACCGTAAAGTCAGACGGGCAGTTCGCTGTTTTGGAAATAGAGCTATCTACCCAGCGTTGGATCGCTGCTTGCGCAAGAATATGATCTTTAGCTGACAGATCCATCGAAGTTACAAAGTAGTCAGGCAGCTCTTCACCCGGATGAGCCTCCAGCCACTCTTGAGCGATTGGAACAAACTGTTCATCATAGCCAAGACGACTTTGACGGAAATATTTGAAGGCAAAATAAGGCTCAATTCCCGTAGAAGTACCTACCATTGTACCTGTACTACCTGTAGGTGCTTGTGTAATCACTGTAACGTTACGCATACCATGTTCACGAATCGCTTCGCCAACCTCTGGATACGCTTCGACTATATTTTTCATAAAGCCGCTCATTAGATATTTCTCAGTATCAAAAGCTAGGAAGGAACCCTTCTCTCCAGCAATTTCTGCCGAAGCAAGGTAGGCTTCACGAGCCATAAAGCCGTATAGCTTGTCCAGAAACTCCAACGATTCCGGGCTGCCGTAACGGATGTTCAATTTAATCATCAGCTCCGCCAATCCCATGGTTCCGAGACCCACGCGGCGTTCCTTTTTCTGATTCGCTTCATTTTCCGGGAAATGATAAGGTGTTTTATCAATTACATTGTCCAGAAAACGGACTGAATAACGGGTTGTAGTCGCAAGATCTTCCCAATCTACATCATGATTTTTCTCATCGTAGAACTTGGACAGGTTCACCGCAGACAGATTGCAGACTCCCCAGCCTGGCAGGCCTTGCTCTCCACAAGGATTTGTACAAATAATCGGGTTGAAATACCAGCTGTTAGACATCTGGTTATAGTATTCCATGAACACGACGCCTGGCTCAGCGGATTTCCATGCCGATTCAATGATCGTACGCCACACGTCACGCGCTTTTACGGTGCGATAATGGATAACGTTTTTGCCGGCAGCTTTCCACTTGTCGAGATCGCCATCCCATATTTCGTTATATTCAGGATCGGTTGTATCCGGGAATACGAGATCCCAGTCCAGATCTTCTTTTACAGCCTTCATAAAACCATTGCTCACACATACCGAAAGGTTAGCATTAGTGACTTGGCCCATCGTTTGCTTCACAGTAATGAAGTCCTCAACATCGGGATGCCAGTCATTAATCATCAGCATGAGCGCACCACGACGGCTGCCGCCTTGCTCAATAAGCCCCGTAGTATAACTAAACAAACCGCCCCAAGAAACGGAACCACTGGATGAACCATTAACCCCTCTAACAATCGCACGACGAGGACGCAATGAAGACAGGTTAATGCCTACACCGCCACCACGGGCCATAATCTCCGTCATTTCAGACAATGTCTGCATGATGCCGCCACGGCTGTCTTTTGGAGAAGGGATTACATAACAGTTGAACAATGTTAATTCTTCACTAGCACCTGCACCAGCCGCAATACGTCCACCCGGCACAAGCTTCCAATCATCCAGGATTGAACGGAATTTGCCCGCCCATTCTGCTTGAAGCTCAGGTGTCTTCTCTACAGAAGCCATCGCTGTGGATAGACGGTCCCACATTTCCTCAGGAGTTTTTTCTATATTAAGGGTCAACTTTTCAACATCCGATTTCACAAGTTCGCCACTGCGCGTCTTTACAGTTACGATTCGACCACTGCGCTCCACAATTTCTCCGACTTCCTTAGTTGGAAACTTCGGATCATCTTTGGTCAGCACCAATACAACATCGCCTACTTTAGCATTGTTGCTGTCTGCATCCTTCCAAGCATAACGATCCAAAAATATTTTTTCACTTAGCCCTTCAAGGCGTTGCTTACGTTCCACTTTACTCAATAAAAAAACCTCCCGCATGTGTAGTAGATATTAGTTTCCGGTCCAAGGTATGGGCCCACAACAAAAACTCCCTTACCATCCTCCACTGCTTAACAGGTGTATGTAGGAAGCTCATCTTGTCAATAACAAATACCAGCTAAGCACTCTATAAAAAATACATTTTCAAGCTTTTGTCACAATATATTGTGTGCGTCAGCTTTTAAACTATACCACATATTGTATCGAAGGTCTTATTCGAAAATAGAGTCAAGTTGCCGAATTATCGCAAACGTTGCTGCTTTTTCTCGCTCTTGCTCTCTTTTTTAAAGGCTATCGTGAAAAATAGGAGGTTATGAATTCTCTCGTTTACGAGCATACTACTCTTACGAATGGTGATATAAATCCGAGCTTGAGGAGGCTGCATTATGACGCAATTATTCCGTAATTCTCTACCCCAGCAAGGGGGAACACCCGCGCCGATACTGCCTGTTCCTCTTTCTTTTGACCGGAATTGGTTACAAGATCTGGAGCTCAAATTGGAAAAGGGCGGCCCATGGGGAGACTACCGTTTATCTAAGCTTGCCGTACAAGGAGAGGAAACAGGTCTAGTAACGAGCTTCGATGAGCTGCAATGTATGAAGCATTTATCCGGCTTGTCCCCTCTTCCCCATCAGCTGGATACAGCGCATAAGGTTCTGTTCGAAATGTCAGGCCGCGCGATTCTTGCAGATGAGGTTGGACTGGGCAAGACCATTGAAGCAGGACTGGTGCTCAAAGAATATCTCGTACGCGGTCTTGTCTCCAAAGTGCTTATTCTCGTACCTGCTTCTCTAGTATTGCAATGGGTTCGTGAGCTGAATGCGAAATTCGGCATCACTGCTGTCGCTCAGAAAAAAGCCTATTCTTGGGGCAACGCCATAGTCGTCGCATCGATGGATACCGCCAAACGAGATCCTCATAAGGAAATCTTGCTGGAAAATGAATACGATATGTTGATCATTGATGAGGCTCACAAGCTGAAGAATAAAAAATCGACCAATTATCTATTTGTACAGCAATTACGCAAAAAATATTGCCTGCTGCTCACCGCGACTCCCGTTCAGAATGATCTGGGCGAACTCTTTAATCTGATCACTATACTGAAGCCGGGGCAACTTGGAAATCAGGGCGATTTTGCCTCGAATTTCGTGGTTGATAAACGCCAGCCCAAAAATGAAGGTCAACTGCGGGACGAGCTTTCGAAGGTCATGATCCGCAATCGCCGTGGTGAAGGTCCAGTTAATTTCACGAAACGAAAAGTCCGTAATATTCCCTTAGTTCTCTCCCAAGAAGAGAAAGATTTGTATAACAGTGTTACTTCCTTTGTCAAAGACCAGTATCAGGAATCCGGCGGCAATCTTAGCAGCATGCTTTCTCTGGTAACCCTTCAACGTGAGGTGTGCAGCAGCCGGGATGCCGTCTTTATCACTTTAGTTAATTTGATCAAAAAGCTGCCTGCGGATTCCCCAAAAAGAGACCGGATGATGGAGCTGCTACAGACCCTCCGTACCGTTAAAACAAACACTAAAGCTGAAACAACCTTAGCCCTCATTCAAGAAATGAATGAAAAGGTCATCGTTTTCACGGAATATCGAGCAACTCAAGAGTATTTACTACAGTATTTCCGTGAACATGGGCTGATGTGTGTCTCTTATTCCGGCGGAATGAACCGTGGAAAAAAAGATTGGATGATGGATCTTTTCCGCGGCCGGGCCCAAGTTATGATTGCAACGGAAGCCGGTGGTGAAGGAATTAACCTGCAATTTTGCCACCATATGATCAACTTTGATCTGCCCTGGAATCCCATGCGCGTGGAGCAACGTATCGGCCGTGTCCATCGGTTAGGGCAAGAAAATGACGTAGTGATCTACAACTTGTCTACGCAAGGCACGATTGAAGAACATATCCTGCATCTGCTGCATGAAAAAATCAATATGTTTGAAATGGTGATTGGCGGGCTGGATGTAATCCTGGAACGTTTTGAAAAGAAGGAATCGCTGGAGAAAAGTTTATACAAAATCATGCTCGAATCCCGCTCCGACGAAGAATTGCGGCATGAGCTGGACCATATTGGTGAATCCCTCAGTGAATTGACACAGGGTATTAAAAAAGAAAGTGGGACTGCGACATGACCCTCACCGCACAGGAAGTACGCAAGCATGTGATGGACTATCTTGATGCCACTGAATGCTCCATCATTGAGGCTTCGCCCCTTCACGTAACTGTGAAATTATCACCTAGAGCTGACAAAATGCTCACCGACCGGCCGTATTATTGGGGATTCGTGGAGCGCACAGGTGTAGATCCTGAGACCCTTTCTTTCACCTTTGTTTTTGATCCGGAAAAATACGACAGTCAAGCTGCAGTAGAGGTTCCCCCTATTGCAAATCGTAGTGCTGGCATTTTGAATCAAGTTGTCACCGGAAGCCTAACTACAGGCGGAACAAACGATGCAGAGGCCAGCGCTGACTTACTCGAATCCGCCTCCCCGGGCTCAGAAACAGTGAATGCTCCATCTACTGACCCGGAGGAAAGTATCCTAGCCCGCTACTTCGGAATTGTGCCGGCACTCCCACGAATTGGGCCAGGAATGATCCGCAGAGAGGATATTATTTACGGAAGCAAGCGATTGCAACAGATTTGGAACGCCGCTCGGGACGAAGGGAAATGCCTTTACTTATTTGAGGACCCGGGCAGCAGGCAGCGAAACACGCTGTTCTCTGCCGCTTACGAGCCATGGCTTAGTGTCTGCTATAAAGTGGAGATGAGCTGCGATTTGAAACGTGAAGAACTCCATTATCTTGGCATCTCCCTAACAAAGGGAACCATCATTGATGACTTTAATGCAAAAGTTTCCACAAAAGAGATGATGCCACGCTTGCCGGAAAATGTGCATATCCAGCCTTATGAAATGACAGTAGCAGCTGCTACCGACTTATTGGAAACTCATCTTACCGCTCAGTTAGCCGAACTGGACTACACTTGGGCAGAACAGGCACGTGAGCGGCTAAGGGTTGAACTGGACATCATTGATGTCTATTATGGAGAGCTGCTGAAGGAGCCTGACGAAGAAAAACGCCTAGCGACTCAAGAGCAGTATAATCGGCGTCGACAAGAGACCATTTGGCAATATGAGCCGCAAATCGCAGTTTCTGCGGTGACCTATGGACTGTTTCATCTGCGGAGCCTATAGAATGCGACCCTACTCGCTAAAAGCAGGCAAAAAAACAAGAGAACTTCCGCCTTCCGGCGCGACAGCAAGCAACAGCCTTTTTATAGCTTGTCCTCTACAATAAAAAGGAAGCTTTTTACTTTCTGATATTTCATAACAAAGAAAGGTGAACGACGCCATGAAAATAAGTGTACGGCGGAGGCTGCTTCTTGCAGGTCAAAGCTGCTTCCTCCTGCTTCTATGCATCGGACTCATCGCAACGAGCTCCGGTTCCTCTTCTGCGCTTGCCGCTTCCAGAGTAAGTGTAGTTGATTCAGTCACACAGGATTTGATACCTGTACTGCAGATGGATATCTTACCTTCACCCGGTACGGTCCAAGAATTTGCCAAGAGTACACTGAACAAGCTCGCAGCAGAAGCTCCATTTACAGCCTGGAAGGACGCAGGAATAGAATATTATCCTCTGGGTCCAGGTACTCATAGCTGGCTTGTCAACGTTATGAAAGGTGAACAGCGGATCGGCTACATGATCATTTCCGCTACGGATCAAGGTGGTTATATGCTTAGCGAATATGGAGCTGGCACTTACGGACTCCCCTATAGTTTATTAGAACTGCGCCAATTTTTGGTGCAGGAAGGACTTATACCTTCATCTTATACAGGAAAAATAAAACTCACAGCCTTATATGCACCACTTCTACCCGTATGGAAAATCGTCATTGACAATAAGACAATATTTATCAATGCTTCCGTGCCGCAAGTTTTACCGTGGACGCTAAGTAAAGCGGAAGAAGTGCTTAAAGGACAGCAGACAGAAACGGATGTAATCACTAACCTAACTACTGATTTGTCTCCGCTTTCGGCCTATCAAAGCGGGGGAACAGATGATCCTTATAAAGATATCATGTGGTTGACCTCCCCAAAACTGCTTGCTGTAGGCGGTGACAATATCGCCACACTGATTCGTCCCAAGGAAAGTATTGCTTATCAAGCCGCTGGCCGAAATGATATCGTAGGGGCACCTTTTATGATTACAGGTTATCAAAACTGGTTGCCTGCTTCGAATAAAACAAAAGCAATAAACAACATGCCTACCGTTTACGCAGCATCAGGGCCAGAAGGAAGACGGTATTTGCCACTCACTGCCTTGCAGGCTATAGGAACACTGCACAAGCTGCCCGACAGAAATATCTATAACTAAACATAACAAATAACCTTCCGCTGCCACCCTCAACAAGGCACTGGAAGGTTATTTGTTATTTGTTATTTGTGAAATTCAATCCTTGTCACTGTGGCTCCATTTGCTTCGCCAGATCGACCAACCAAGCGGAAGCATACCGAACCATTTCTGTGACCACGGCTGCTTTGTAGCCGCTCTACGAGCATGAATGGCACGCGGATCCTCGATATAAACAACTACCTTCTCAGTGATATACTTTACAAGCTCATCGCCGCCGGAAGCCATTTGTAACACCTCCTACATTGTAAGTGAATTAAGATAGCCAGCGTCGTTCCATGCTCTTAGTGTGCACCACCGAGCATATATCTAAACTCTTGTCTCGAATTGTTCGAATAGGTTTACCTATTAAAGCACAATATAACAAAGAATCTAGGGCACGAGGTTATTCACATGCAAGGAGGAGTTCATTTGAACATTGGGAGAAATAAAGCTTATTCCAAGACAGCAGCTGCAATATGCGGCTTGCGTATTACTTTAACCACAGTTGGACTTCTAATGCTGTTTATGGGGAGTGCATATGCTACTGCAACTCCATCCAAACCCGTAGTGAATGATGAACGTCAGCATCTCTTAAGCCACGGCCACCGGATGATCTTAATTGATGCAGGACATGGGGGGATCGACGGAGGAACTTCCTACGGCAACATTCTTGAGAAGGATATTACATTAGATATCTCACGCCGATTATTTCTGCTGCTGCGCAGCGATGGATTTGACGTTGCCTTAAATCGTAATGGAGATTACGCCCCAAGCGATGAGAACCGCTGGCTGCGCAGTAAATCCCGGCATCTGCGCGACCTCGCTCAGCGTAAAGAGCTGGCTGAGACATTACCAGCTACTGTAGTGGTCAGCATCCATGTTAACTGGGCACCTTCACCATCCAAGCATGGACCACTTGTATTATATCGCCAAGAAGGCCGCAGCTTTATTCTTGCCCAGACCATTCAGCAACAATTAAACAGTCTCTATAATATCCAGGCTGAGACAAGACCAGGTAAACCTTTTTATTTACTCAACAAAATAACCGCCACAACCGTAATTGTTGAGGCGGGTTTTGTAAGCAGTCCGACAGATCGCGAAAAGCTGTGCACCCCTAAAGGGCAACAAGAAATTGCTGAAGCAATTGCTGGCGGCATAGTAGCTTATCTTATGGAAGTGTAGGATTCGAGTTCCATTTCATTTCGTTTTTAACGAGATCAGAAATGCCTATAAATTCAACATCATCTTTTATTTGCTCCACACCGCTGCGGATGCCTGCGGCGGTTTCTTTTCCATATACACCAACATGACCAATGGTTACGCAGAATCGTTGATCCTTCGCCAGATTATTTACTAGACCCATTTGTTTCAGCACATGATTAGCTGTGTGTGTATCATCCAAAAAGATATGGTTCTCTACGCGCGGCAGCCCCATTCGATAAGCCATATTGCCAGCAACAGAACGGTAGTTGGTTTTACTGTCCACAAAAAACAATCCCCGCTCTTTGCATACGGATAAGATCACACCCATAATCCGTTCGTCCCCAGTAATTTTAGAGCCCATGTGGTTGTTTATACCGATAGCATAGGGCACATTATCGAGCGCTGCCTCCACCTTTTGACGCACTTCCTCATCAGACATCTTAGCCAGTATAGCTCCGGGTCCAAGCCATTTAGGATTCCCTTGGCGGGGCTCCATCGGCAAATGGACCAGAACATCATCTCCGCGTTCATGCGCGCGTGTGGCATCCTTCACAGATGTAGGCAAAAAGGGCATAACCGCCACAGTAAGCTTTATTGGCAACGAAAACATTTCATCCGTCCCCTTCATGCCATTGCCGAAATCGTCAATAATAATTACGACCTTATTACGTTGAGATGTCTTCTCTTCACTTGGTGTGTTTGTAGGGTTGTCTCTGGACTCGGCAGCTGAAACAGACGGTGCCATGGGAGCGATTAAAGTAACCATTAAAGCAGCAACAGCAATCCAAATTAGTAAATAACGATTAAACTTTCGACTGTCCTTCATCAAGAGGAACGCCTCCTTCGTCTTAAACAATTGTTCTCATTGTTTGGTTCACGAAGGTTAAATATGTACGGGGAGGGTTCGCAATAATTTACAATAGGGCTTTTTCTATTGTCCCCGCGCGTCTGCGGCAAGAATTGCTTCCAGCACATCCACAGCTTGAACTTCAAAGGGCATATTCCAGACGGGGCTATCCTCAGAACAGCTAGCTTCCGCCACCATCACCAATGGATCAATATCCTTACTAGTAATTCCAAGATCGTTGAGAGTAACGGGAAGACCGATTTTTTTGCAGAAACCAATCACCTGATCAATCTCTTCATATGGTGCTTTCTCCAGTACAAGCTGAACGATCGTAGCAAAAGCAACCTTTTCACCATGAAGAGTATTCCTGCATTCCTCATGCAGCGTCAATCCATTATGAATCGCATGCGCCGCAGCAAGTCCTCCACTTTCAAACCCAATGCCACTCAAGTAAATATTGGCTTCAATGATATGTTCCACCGCAGGAGAGGTGATGCCTTGCTTAATATCTTTTAATGCCGTTTCACCCTCTGCAAGAAGGGTATCCAGACAGGCACGAGCTAATGAAAGGGCTGCAATTGTGCTAGTCCCACCTGCGTGTGTAATAGCCCCAGATTCTCGACAAGCTCTTGCTTCGTAAAAAGTGGACAAAGCATCACCCATTCCGGCAACAAGCAATCTTGCAGGAGCTTTAGCAATGATATCGACGTCTACGATAACCAGATCGGGATTTCTTTTTAGTGGAAGATAACAGTCAAAGTCTCCCTCATCCGTATACAACACTGATAAAGCACTGCAAGGTGCATCCGTTGAAGCCACTGTGGGTACAATAACTACCGGGAGGTTACTCATGTGGCTTACTGCTTTTGCCGTATCTAAAGTCTTGCCACCACCAATTCCTATAATGACTTCCGCATCCTTCAAGCCAAGTGCTGCAACTATCTCATTAACCTGATTACGGCTACACTCGCCCTTGAATTCACACATCACTAGTGGCATTTCGTTCATTTCAAAACTGTATGTGATCTCATTTTTGTACACAGAGAAAATATAAGGATCAATAATGGCATAAGCTCTTGTCGCTCCAAGCTGCAAACAATAATCTCCCAGCTTACGAATTTCACCATGTCCTTGTATATATTTAGTCGGTGAGCAGATGATCTGCGTCATGGTTCACTCCTCCTTTTATTTACATTCATATTAGAAGGATTAACCACATTCAGCTATTAAAAAGATCCCTTTAACCACCAGCTTAAATAAATCCACCATTCACACGGATCGTCTGACCTGTAACCCACTGTGATTCTTTGCTGGCTAAGAACAACACAATGTTTGAGATATCCTCAGGCTCGCCTAAACGTCCAAAGGAATTCATATTCCCCACGGTCGCAATCTCTTCCGCTGATTTCCCTACGGTAAATAACTCCGTATTCACAGGTCCAGGTGAAACAGCATTGATAGTGATTCCTTTTCGTCCAAATTCTTTGGCCAGCTGACGAGTGATTTGTTCCACTGCTCCCTTAGTTCCTGCATAGACGCTGTAGGTCGGGAACATTTGACCCGTAACGGAAGTTGAAAAATTGATAATCCGTCCGTTATCATTCATATATTTAGCTGCTTGCTGGCAAGCAAAAAAGGTGCCTTTTACATTTATCGCAAACTGCTTGTCGAAATCTTCTTCCGTCATATTTAGTATCGGCTTCGTAATCATAATCCCGGCGTTATTGACGAGAATGTCGAGTTGTCCATAGGCTTCTAATGTGGTTTGGAATAATTGTTCAAGTTCTGCCACCTGGCTGATGTCTGCGCGAATAGCGACGGCCTCTCCACCCTTTTGTTTAATACCGGTTACGACTTCCTCTGCTTTGCCGGGGTTACTCGAATAGTTAACGACCACCTTCGCACCCTGTTGTGCCAAGTTCTCCGCAATCTCCCGGCCCATGCCTCTCGATGCACCTGTTACTAATGCTACTTTTCCAGCTAAATTCTGATTCATAATTACTCCTCCTATCACTTTGTCTTTCTTGTTGGTCTGATTATAAATCGATCAATTACAAATTACAAGTGACATTTTTTAATATTTGTCATTTTAATTCGTTTTGCACACGGGATTTATACCGTTCATTTGCTGCAAGTCGCTCCACTCAGCCTGATCTACGGGATTTATACCGTTCATTCGCCCCTAGTTGCTCAATTCAGACTAATCAACTGGATTTATACCGTTCATCTGCTGCTAGTCGCTCAATTCAATCAAATCTACGGGATTTATACCGTTCATTTGCTGTAAACTCGCACAATTCAGACTAAACTACGGGATTTATACCGTTTATCTGCTGCAAGTCGCTCCATTCAGACTAATCTACGGGATTTATACCGTTCATTCGCCGCTAGTCGCTCAATTCAATCAAATCTACGGGATTTATACCGTTCATTCGCAGCAACTCGCACGATTCAGCCTAATCTACGGGATTTATACCGTTCATTTGCTGCTAGTCGCTCCATTCAGACTAATCTACGGGATTTATACCGTTCATCTGCTGCTAGTCGCTCAATTCAATCAAATCTACGGGATTTATACCGTTCATTTGCTGCAAGTCGCTACACTCAGCCTGATCTACGGGATTTATACCGTTCATTTGCTGCAACTCGCACAATTCAGACTAAACTACGGGATTTATACCGTTTATCTGCTGCAAGTCGCTCAATTCAGCCTAATCTACGGGATTTATACCTCTTTAAGACACAAAAAAACCTCCTGAATATCAGAAGGTTTTAAGTAGATGTTACAAACAAATTCCGGAAAGGATCAAATCCCAAACGGAGGCGAAATCCTGATCAATCGTAGCCGACTGCCACTCTATAGCATGTGCTGGATGATGATACCGCGAAGTAGCATTAAAAATTGCTCTAGCCGTTACCACTGGTTCAACCACTCTATACTCTTTGGATTGTATGCCTTTTTCAATAATGCCTGCGATTTGCCCAATTAATTGATCTACGTGTAGGGTAATCATATCCACCGCTTCTAAAGTTACAGCTGCGTACATAGCAAACATTTCGGCATCATCCACAGCATAGGTGCGTTTACTACGAATCAGCGTATCCATCCATAATCGGAGCTGCTCTTTGGCATTCCCATCAAAATGCTCTGAAATATTCTTTAAAGGCTCTGAAATATTATACTGCAACCATCTTTCGGTTACGGCTTCTCGCAAAGCAGATTTACTGGAAAAATGTCTATACAACGTACCATGACTTACTTTAAGCACCTTCGCTACATCTACAACAGAAGTCTTGTCCGGGCCAAAACGCCGGAGCACTTGTTCAGCCGCGTCCAAAATGTTTTCTTTTGATAATGGAAGATCATTCGACATATGTATTCCCCTCGCTCTATCTCTGGTGGTAATTATCATAGCATATTATGTTCAAAAACGAACTGACAATATTACTACTTTGTCATTCGTTAAATCATTATCAGTATATACTCGCACCCAATTATTAAACTTAGGTCCCAGTTTAGTATCTTATTTTCCGTAGCCCCCGTACTACATGAATTCGGACTGAGGAGCCCTTATTTTCAGAAATCACCGTAATTCGCCATGCTATCGGACTCCAATGCAGCTATTCACCCAAATCCCCACCTTTTCAGCGTTCTTATGTGCCAATAAGAGCTATGCAGTCCGAAAAGTTAGCCAAACACGCTAAATTGAGCAAATAGCTGCAATACGGTCCGTTACGATGAAGAAGCCCAACATCTAGCAATCCGCCTTCTGCCAACCTAACGATTTCACCAAAAAACCTCCTTGATCTCTCAAGAAGGCGGGTAATATCAGCTGCTTTTTTGCTCAATCCGATCTAACCTCGTCCTAACAAACTTACCGACATTCGCAATCGCTTGCTGCGCCTCTGGCAGCATATAAGCTAAAAAGTGAAAGACACTCCACATGTTCTCCCATATTTCCAGTTCTACATGAACATCCGCAGCTTGTGCTCGTTCAGCCAACCTCGTTGCATCACTTAACAATACCTCGTGGTCGCCTACTTGAACAAGTAAATCAGGTAATCCCTGCAAATCCAACCTTAAGGGAGATAATATAGGAGCTAGTTCTGTCCGAGCACCTAAATAAACATCAATTATTCGTTTATTTCCGTCTATGCTGCCTGTTGGATCAAACTCCGCTCGGCTCAGATACGATTCACCATCCAAATGGACGAGATCTGTATGCGGCGAGATTAAAAAAGCACCCGCCGGCAATTCCCCACCCGCATCCCGTATAGTAATCAACGTCATCAGCGCAAGGCTGGCTCCAACAGAATCCCCTCCAAGCACGACATTATATCCATTCGCGAGCAGCCACAGATAAGCGTCTATACAATCTTCATTAGCAGCCGGATAAGTAAACTCTGGTGCCAAGCGATATTCAATGATTAGGATCTTCGTGCCACTAGATTTTGCAATTCGTGTAACCAGATCCCGATAAAATTCACAAGTCCCCGAAATAAAACCCCCACCGTGGAAATAAAGGATCACTTCATCAGCGAGTGGAGCAGAATTCACAGGAATAATCCACTCTCCGCTTAAGGGCCCAATCATGACCCGCTCGACGATAACATCCGTAGGACTGGGCATGTTCGCAGCCGTCGCGGCCATCTCCTGCCGTATTTGCCCGATAGACTTGCAATCCAATCGGTTGCTTTGTCGCAAATAAACTTTGATCGCTGCAAGCTGCTCTGTACTTGTCTTTTCCATCTCGTAAATCCCTCCTACAATTCTTTTCAACTCAGATTGTAAAGTCTGTAGGAGACTACAAGGTCAAGTTAAGAATCCATTTTTAGGATTTCGAGCGTGGACTGTACGCCTGGATGTTTATCTGTGGCTAACAAATTTTTCCTCAAATCTGCGATGGCTGTTAGTTTTATTTCCTGTTTTGCAATTTCGCCACGAACTCGATCCATTTTCTTATCCACAACAGTTACAAAATCAGCTATACTAATGCCGCTGCTTTCAGATTTAGTGAGTGCCTTCTTAATTTCCTTTAAAGTGAACCCACACAGTTTAGCATTATGTATAAAAACAAGTCGGCTAAGCACCTCATCCGAATAAAGACGATAACCAGCTTGCGAACGTAAGGGAGTGCTAATTAATCCGAGCTCTTCATAATACCTTAACGTCTCCATATTCACATTCGCCATTTTGGCAATTTGGCCTCGCAAGTACTCTGTCATAATCAGTGCCCCCTTAGAATTCCCTATATTATACCAAACAGAGGCTGCAGAGGACATCAAAAGGACATCAAAAGAACGTCAACAACTACCCAAACTCCTTTTTAAAAACTCCTTATTTACGCACAAAAAAAACGACATTTCTGCCGTTTTCTCATCAATCATTTCCCAATTCACTATACTTCACTTCGAACTGCATTTTTCTTAATAAGCGAAATCTGTCCGGCATGAATGCCTGTATGATACATAAGTCTGCCTATCGCTTCAAGCGGTGTAGATGTGCCAAAAGCCGACTCCACACTCACATGCCATGCTTCTTCCGGAAGCTCCTGCATCGCAGCAGTTAGATTCTCATTGGAAACAGTCAGCAGATCAACGAGTTCATTCAATGTAGAATATGCCGCCTTGTCGCTTTGAGGATTAGGTCTTCCAAAAAACGACTCTGCGAACATAAACTCAACTTCTGCATTATGCTGAATTAATCCCCCAATTGTAGAGTTCCCTAGCTTAAGGTTAAGATCTTCTTCCGGCAAAGCCTTCACCATTTTATGAAATCGCGTTTGCACCGCTTGCCAGACTGGCAACACTGAAGTGAAAGTCATAGATTATTTGCTCCCTTGTACAGTGGCTTCTTCGTCTTTTTTCTTGTCGATCACCACATGGTTGAACAGGTTCGCATCTACGTCGATGTCAAAGGCCAAGCCAAAACCAACAACATAACGCCCTTGGAGAGGGGTCAATTCAAACAATGAAAAATCCAATCCACGCAGCAAATTCACCATTGCCGCCCCATGATCAGCATTAAACAATTCAAAGATCTCCTCATGCCCGTCATTCCCGATATTGCTTGATGTGCAATTCCACCGCACACGTTCCGTTGCAAATTTATTATTCGTCGCAGACTCATCTGCAATTAGAAGCGCATCTACAAAATCGTTATTTTCCATATATCTGTAATGCTCGGCGATCTTACTAATGTAGATATACAGCTTGCCTTCATGCTTAATAAAAGGAGCATAGCTGATAAAAGGTTTTCCTTCGTCATCAATCAAGCTCAAAATCAGATTTTTACGATTCGCAATAAATTGCAAATAGTTTTCTTTATTTTTTTCAACATCTACAGGCTTCTTCATTATAAAATCCCTCCATTAATAGGTTATGTAATCTAGCCACGAATCTAGCGAACGGTACTTAGCAAATGAATACGAGGTTTCGTCTCTGTAGGAACATATTGAACTTCGGCATCCATTCGGTATATATCCCGGATCATATCGGTTGTCATAACTTCATTTGGTGTCCCATACATCGCTTTTTCACCCGCCTGCACCACAACAATACTATCACTATAGGTAGAGGCTTGATTGAGGTCATGCAACACCATCACGACGGTCATCCCCATGTCTTGATTTAGCTCACGTACTAACTCAAGAACTTCATGCTGATGCGAAATATCCAAGTAAGTGGTCGGTTCGTCAAGCAACATAACCAAAGGACGCTGCGCCAAGGCCATAGCAATCCAAGCACGCTGTGATTCACCACCGGATAACGAGGAAACGGCTCGATCCTTATAATCCTTTAAATGTGTCTTCTCCAGTGCCCAGTCGACAATGTCCATATCCTCATGATTTAATTTTTCGAACCATTTTTTATGTGGATACCTTCCATAGGAGACGAGATCGATCACAGTCATATCATTAGGTGCTTGGTTCTTCTGGCTCAGCATACACATTTTTCGAGCGACTTGTTTGGCAGTCATAGACTTTAGATCCGTACCCTCGAGTGTGACCGCACCCGTATGATATGGAATTAGCCGTGATACCGCCTTAAGCAATGTAGATTTACCTGAGCCGTTTGGTCCTATAATCGAGACGATTTCACCCTTTTTTACGGAAAAAGAGAAGTTGTTAATAATGTTTTTCTGCTCATACCGAATCGAAATAGAATCGACAGTAAACATGTTAGAACGCCTTCTTTCTCATCAGGTATAGAAAATAAGGTCCACCAATCACCGCCATAAGGATACCCGCAGGAATATCTAAAGGTGCAAATAGGGTACGTCCACCTGTATCTGCTATCAACAATACCAATGCACCAAGTCCCATACTCATCGGCAAAAGAAATTTATAGTCTGAACCCACCAACAATCGAGCCATATGTGGCACAACAAGCCCTACAAAGCCAATCATCCCAATAGCCGCTACAGAGATAGCCGCTAGAAATACTGCCAGCAAGGAAAGTAGAATACGAATTCGGTCCACATTTTCACCTAAATTCGAAGCTACCTGATCCCCTAAACGTATAATATTCGCCTTGCGGATCGCGAAAAAGGATAAGATCCAGCCTGCTATGGCATACGGGAAAACCATCATCAAAGCATTGTTCCCTTTAGCAGCCAGACTGCCGTTTAACCATTGGACCGCTGCCGGAAGTCTGTCGCTGTACATGATGGTCAGGAGTCCTATTAATCCCCCGCAAAGAGCATTCACAGCAACTCCTGATAAAATAATAGTGATGGGCGAAATACCGGTTCTTCTCCACGCTAATGCATATACAATCCCTGCAGCAATTAGTCCACCCACAAAAGCCGCAATTGGAATGAACTCCGTATATTGTGGGGCTGCAAGCATAATGACAAGCACACATGCAGCCGCTCCACTCGTTACACCGGTCAATCCTGGATCAGCAAGTGGGTTGCCCATCACGGCTTGCAGAAGAGCACCCGAAACCGCGATATTTGCCCCAATGATCATCGCCAGTAATACACGCGGCAAACGAATATCCCATATGATGGTCGCATTCACCGCTTTTGCCGCTGAACCAAAGATCGTGCTTAGGATGTCTGGTATAGGAATGTATACTGAGCCTAGTCCAATCGCAATTATAGCGGCAACGAGCGCAAGTGCTAACGTTACAATAACAATAATTCTGCTACGAGATGTATTTATCACTTGCTGTCTCCTTTAATTATTCATAGAAGTATTTTGCAATTTCGGTTAAGGCTGTCTCCGCGTTAATAATAGAAGTGACACCGAATACGCTGTAATCTAGAATGTTGATTTTGTTATTTGCATAAGCCGAAAGCTTTGTCCAAGTTTCATTTTTCTCTATTTCTTTTTTGAACTTATCCTCAGTCGCTCCGTGATCGCCTGAAGCGAGTACGAGAATGATGTCTGGATCAGCGGCTACAATGTTCTCCATATTGATAGGTGAGTAAGTGTCAGTAACTTGCAATACAGAAGTTGCGATGTTATCAGCACCAAGCTTTTTAACCAAGCTACCTAAATAAGATTTCTCACTCATAACCATAAAAGAATCTGCGGTTCCGATTACGAGCAGTACGCTTGGCAGTTCTTTGCCTTCGGCTAATTGACTCAGCTCATTTTCTTTGTTCAAAATCTTAGTTAAAGCAGTATTCATTTCATCTTTTTTATTAAAATAAGTGCCTAATACTTTGAGACTAAGCTTTAGATCCTCAAATGATTCTGTTCTCAAATATGCTTTTTGTAGGTCGATTCCTTCTAGCGATTTGTCCAACGTGCTGCGAAGAGATTCCGCTCCCAGCAGCAAGTCTGGTTCGAGTTTTGTTACTACCTCCAGATCCGGCGCCATAGGTGATCCAATACGATCAATTGTTTCGAAATCAGCAGGGATTGGATTGGTTGAAGTTGGTACACCTACCGGTGTTATGCCGAGCAAATAAAGCATTTCTGTTAACGGTACAGAAGTTGTTACAATACGCTCCGGTACTTTGGCTGGGAATTGGCTTAACGCTTCGTTGAACAACGCTTCATCCACACCATCATTCTCCAGACTGTACACCTTGCCGGCAGCTTCCGCTGTATTTGCTACTTCTGTTGTTTTTGCTGCATTTGCTTCTTTCGATTCATTAGCAGTTGTATTCGTTACCGCTTCATTTTTTGGATTGTCCGCTGTATTTGTAGACGAACATGCAGTCATTGCCGTAAGCGCTGCAATAACCAGTAGTACTAATATTTTTTTCAAAATCTATCCCTCCAAATATGTATATTTATACGTTCCATGTAGTGATAATGATTTTCATTTTCACTCATCGATTCCTATGATAATCGTTATCAATAAGAAGTGTCAAGAATTTTATTTTAATTTTAAATAAGAAGGAATTTCATTATTGTCCGTTGAAGCCAACTAGCATTTCTAATAAAAAAGCCACGCCCTATGGGCGTGACTTCAAATAGTGGTGTATGAAATCCAAGCGTTAGTTAGTAACTCCCGTATTTAATATCCCATAATGAATAAGGTCTACAAACTCATTCTCTTTATAAATATGCTGTAACAAAACGCCTTCTTTCAGCATGCCAGATTTTTGCATAACTCGTCCCGAACCAGGATTTGAAGCAAAGAATCTGGCGTACACTTTGTGATAATGTTTTTCTGTAAAAGCAAAATTAATGACCGCTTTTGTTGCTTCTGTAGCATATCCATTACCCCAGTGTTCCTCGCCTATCCAATATCCAAGCTCGCCATTTCTGTGTGTCCGGTTATTTCTCAAACCTATAGCACCATACAGTTCGTTTGTATTTTTATCAGTAATAGCGAATTCATATGAATTATCATTATTGAACTCAACTTCATGTGTTTCAATCCATGATAATGCACAATCAATAGGGTATGGATGAGGTAGAGTTAATGTACTTTTGTAAACATTATAATTATTGCAGAGCTCACTGACACGCTGTGCATCAGACAATGCAAAAGGTCTTAAAATCAATCTTTCCGTAGTAATTGTTCTCTTCTCTGAATTGTACAATGGTGTCCCCCCCGTTAAACTAAATATTATAAAACAAATACAAGCCAGATAAACAGAAAACTTGGCCACCACTGCTTGCCTGCTTTCACAAACAGCCAGCCAAATACCAAAGAAAAAGCAGTAATATACAAGCCGCTTTGCAGACCATGCGTCAAATGACCTAATCCCCAAGTCAGCATTAAACCTATTCCCCCATAAGGAAGAGAAGGATTCTTAAACCATACTTCTCCTGCACGCTGCATTAGCGCAACCAATAGTACAACTAGTACAGCTTCCACAATGTAATATATGTTTTGAACCAAGGCAACCCATATGCCCATAAAACCATGTTCTAACTTGAAGTTTTCATATTCTCTATAAATCTGTGGAATGCTCTCCCCATTAATCCAAAATTCTAGCACTGCGAACAAAAAACTTGATAAAAAAGCTACAATTAACAAAGGAATGACCTTAGAGCTCCAATGAAAAGATATAACCTGTTCAATCAACTTCCTCTTCCTGAACCAAAGTAGAAATATCATAGCTCCTACTGCCCACAATAGGGTAACTATGCTCCAATGAACAACTAGTACGTACCAAGGGCTGACAAAAAAGTCGTCTATATTAAACAAATCCCCCCATAACCATTGATCTAATCCCATGATGAACATATCCATTCCTAACATTAAAAATACAAGCATTCCTAATAAAAAATATTGAATACCTGATATATTCCCTTTTTCTTTCACGAAACCTCTCACCGCCTTATATATTGTCCATTTTTGTACTATATTCCCAAAATTATGATGCTGAAAGTATGGCATCCCCTCATTCTGTTTGTCTGTAACAAATCACTCACTTGAATCAAAGTTAGAAAAATAAAAAAACAGCACGCATCGATATAAAATCGACGCATGCTGTTTACTTGACCTGGCTTGTCCAAACTAGAATCTAGCCACAAAAAATTCGCGGTCTGCGGGAACGTTAAAACTTCTTATAGTAGCTCCACTCTCATCTCTTAAAGTGAGAAGATAAGGTACCGATGTTAAGGTGCTAATTGTTGGAAATCTAACTACACCAAATTCGTCAAAATCAGCAGTAACCGTTGTAGTTCCAGCTCTCAATGAAGCTGTCCACCCCGTAGTATCTTTAGGTGTACCCGTTGCATTTGTACCAATAGCAACAACAATAAATCTATCCAGAGTCTGTCTAATTCTACGTTTCTTTCTTGTAGGAGCTGCTTTCGCTTTTTTAGCCGCGAGAACTTTGCTAGCCATAACTGCTTTCTTGTTAACTGGTTTTTTAATAATTGCCATTTACTTCACCACTTTCTTTTTAGGATACGTTAGTAAATGCAAGAATCGTAAGGTTTGACCTCTCTTTCACCTACAAATCTGAAAATATGTTAAACCCTAGTTTCATAGTTTCGTGTCCACTAGCTCTGCATTGCATATAATACCTTCAAGAGGTGATTCATTACTAATGAACGGTCAAAAATGGCTAGAGCAATATCATTCGAAAATGCACCATTCCTTGAGAAAAAGAGTTCAACGTTCCTATCTTCCAGGGCATAAAGCGAATACCATTCCAGTTATCATTAAATTCAAACAAAAAATAACTACAGCCCAGCTACAGTCTTTACAAAAGCATTTAAAATCCCACGACCTTCCGATCAGATATCATCTTCACCTGCTCAATTCGATATCATCCAAAGTTTCAAAGAACTGCCTGAACCGGATGTGCCGCTGGGATGGAATCGAAAAAATTTATTTGGATCAAGTCAAAAAAACATCCCTTAATATAGCGACACCATCCATTGGTTCTACAACCGCCCAAAAGAAAAAGGGGCTTACCGGAAAAGGCATCAACATTGCTATTCTTGATACAGGGGTGTATCGGCACCCTGACCTGTTTCGCCCTGTTAACCGTATAGTTGCTTTTAAAGATTTTATCAATCATAGAAAACAGCCCTATGACGATAACGGCCATGGAACTCATATCGCAGGGGATGCAGCAGGCAACGGATGGATGAGTAAAGGAAAATACAAAAGCCCTGCTCCAGAGGCAGGGATAGTAGGTGTCAAAGTACTAGATAAAAATGGCGATGGATATGACTCCACAATCATTAAAGGAATTGAATGGTGTATTGCGAATCGGAGAAGACTTAATCTTCGTATTCTTTCGATGTCATTCGGGGGTAAGGTGAATCTTCCTTGTTCAGATGATCCACTCTGCCAAGCTGTAGAAAAAGCAATTAAAGCCGGACTTAACGTTGTAATAGCTGCTGGAAACAGCGGCCCGGGACGCAGTACGATCGAATCTCCAGGGATTAGTCCTTCAGCAATTACTGTCGGTGCAGTGGATGACCGTCGCACGCTCACACAAGCGGACGACCGAATCACTTGGTTCTCCAGTCGCGGACCCGCACCGGGAGGAAGGAAGAAACCAGATCTCGTTGCTCCAGGCGAGACGATCATCTCCCTTCGTGCTCCACGATCCAAGCTGGATCGCGAGCTTCCTTATTTGCGGATAGCTAAAGATTACTTTGTGCTGTCCGGTACCAGTGTCTCAACACCTATCGTCTCGGGTGTGATCGCGCAATTACTCCAGAAGAACCCTTCTCTTACGCCTAAGCAAGTAAAATCCATACTAAAAAAGAACACGTATCGCCTTAAACTAAGTCCTAACACAGCAGGATGCGGTGAGATCAATGCGCGGTTTTTATCGTAAATCCGCTTCTTTTTTAAAGGCAGTAATGACGGAAACCGACAAGTCCTCTGTAAATACACCTGTAGGTTCTATTTCTAATAAAGCTGATTTCATATCATCTTCAAAACGTTCTAAGTTATCTCTAAATAATCGCTTAGAAGCATAAGACGTAGAATACAAATTTCCTAGTATCGAATCAACAGTCCAAGTGATGGAATAACTCGGTAATACCTGTCTTTTAACGTCTTTAAAACTGGATCGCTTTACAACATCCTCATGTCTTTCTTGGGGATGTTTATATGTACTTTTTCCGGCTATTCTTTCGTCACCCAACCAGCGTTTCACTACTTCCTCTACCTTTTGTTGCCATGGTAACGGTTCTTGTTGTTCATTAAAAGTATCAATTACAGCAATACCACCGTTATCATCTAAACTATGATAGAGAACTTCAAGTATGGATTCTCGGTCCATCCAGTGAAACGCCTTAGCCATCATGATGAGACGAAAGGAACCCCAGTCATTGGATAGTTCTTCCGCTCTCCCCTGTTGCCAGCTAACATTCTCAACCCTGTTGTACTGTGATAACAGCTTTGCTTCATCTAGCATCTCTAGTTCAGTATCTACGCCAATGATTTCTTCGAACCAATCCGTGAACCTTAGCGCTAACTGCCCAGTACCACAGCCTAAGTCCAGCAACCGGCCTTCTCCATGAAGTGAGAATTTATCCACCAGATATCGAATCAGTGAGGACGGATATAGCGGGCGATATCTGGTGTAATAGCTTGCAGTATCTTTGAACAGATCCGGACCATAATCATTCATAGCTGAACTCCCCCTTCTTTTTTACCAAGGACAAAATCATAGCATTTATGTAATGCAAATAAAAGGCTATCCAGAGCATTCTGGGCAGCCTTTATTTATGTGGATACAGCCCAAAATAATTAAAAATATTGACAATTAACTTCGTTGCATATATGGTTAATTACATAACTAACTAACCAATGAAGTTGGCGGTGAATACATGGGAAACTTAATGGATGATACACGACCGATTTTTATGCAGATCGCCGAACGAATAGAAAATGACATCATCGAAGAAACACTGCTGGAGGAGTCACAAGTTCCTTCGACAAATCAGTTTGCTGTTTTCTACCAGATCAATCCGGCTACGGCTGCGAAAGGTGTGAATTTGCTTGTGGATCAAGGGATATTGTACAAAAAACGAGGAATCGGTATGTTTGTAGCTTCTGGAGCGCGTGCAGTATTGATGGAGAAGAGAAAAGAACAATTTTATGAACAGTATGTAGTAACCATGATCCGTGAAGCTGAAAAATTAGGAATTACGTTGGATCAATTAACAATTATGATTCAGAGGGGAGACAACAAGTCATGAATGAAGTTGTTGAAATCAAAGGATTGACTAAGTCATACGGAAATGTCACTGCCATCCATGAACTCAGTTTTTCTTTGGAGAAAAACAAGATATACGGGCTTCTCGGCAGAAACGGTGCAGGAAAAACCACAATAATGCATATGATCACAGCTCAGCTTTTCCCCACAAGTGGTGTCCTGAACGTATTTGGTGAACATCCATACGAGAATAACCGGGTTCTCAGGCAGATTTGCTTCATTAAGGAAAGCCAAAGGTATCCGGACACGTACCGAATCATCGATGTACTGGAGGTATCCGAATTATTTTTTCCAAACTTTGATCGGGAATATGCTCACTCTTTAATCAAGGATTTCAATCTGCCATTAAAAAGAAGAATAAAAAAGCTATCCCGAGGTATGCTCTCGGCTGTAGGAATTGTAGTAGGTCTAGCCAGCCGTGCTCCGCTTACCATTTTTGACGAACCCTATTTAGGACTTGATGCTGTAGCTAGAAGCCTGTTTTACGATCGCCTAATTGAAGATTATGCTGAAAATCCACGCACAGTTGTTTTGTCCACCCATTTGATCGATGAGGTAAGTCAGCTTTTAGAGCATGTTATCGTCATCGACAACGGCAAGCTAATTATTAACGAAGATGCTGAAGCCCTTCGCGGGCAAGCTGTTACGGTAATCGGCGCGACAGCGAAGATCGAAGATTTTATCGCCGGCAAACAAGTCATTTCCCGCGAGTCTTTTGGCGGATTGCTTACGGCCACCATTATCGGTTTCAACCCGAAAGATCAAGTACATGCTGAAAAGTTAGGCTTAGAAATCTCACCTGTATCTTTACAGCAATTAATCGTTCATCTCACAAATAAAAAATCTCTAGGAAAGGATGTGACCGTGTAATGAATCCTACGGCAGGCATGATAAAAATGCATTTCAGAGATAAGTGGTTATGGTTGTATATGCCTTGGGTAATCTTGTTATCCAGCTTCTTGGTAAATGTCATCGTCGCTTCTTTCATCCAAGAACCAATCTATACCGGCGGTCTCGTCTCCATCTTCATTTATATGTTAATCACCGGTATACTCATTTTGGTGCAGACCTTCCCTTTTGCTCTGGGCTTAAGCCAACGCAGAACGGATTATTTCATAGGCACTTCCTTAATGGCTATTATAACTAGCGCCACCTACTCAATTCTCCTCTACCTGCTCGCAATCATTGAAAGCAAGCTCACGGGTGGCTGGGGTTTGGAACTACATTATTTTCATTTGCCCTTTTTAAATGATGGTAATGCCATAGAACAGCTGTGGATGTATTTTGTGCTCTTTCTTAATATGTTTTTTCTGGGGCTAATGATATCCAGTATCTTCCGGAGATTTGGCCGAAGCGGTTTGTTCATTTTCTCAGGGGCTATGTTTATCCTGTGCAGTCTCGGTGTATTATTAATGACCTATAATCAGTGGTGGGTAGACCTCTTCAACTGGTTTGCTGGATATACCGCATTTGAACTTGCTTTGTGGTCCATGCCTTTGACAGTTGTGTACGCTCTTTTATCGTTTTTGATGCTGCGTAGAGCAACAGTGTAATTCATTATCCTGTAAAAAAACAGGTGTGTCCCAAAAGCCATGCCGGGTGCACCTGTTTTCTTTCGTGTCTTAGACTTTGATCTAGACAACAAACTTTATTGGATTCGAGCATAGTTGCGCGTGCGATGGTGCTATCGGACCCAGCTGATCTTATTTGTGGCTTTAGAGCACATTTGGATTCCTATCGGACCCCCCCACAGTCGCTATTGGCATAAAAAATGCCTTATTCGTTCCTTTTTCCATGTAATAGCTGCACTGGGGTCCGATGCTACGCTTAAAAGGTGATAAATGCGCAAATAGCTTCATCTGAGTCCTTTAGCCTCAGGTGATGATGATGACTCCGCGGGGCGAGTAACGTAGAAGCAAAACACTAATTAGTCTTTCCCCAATCTGCGCGTGGAAAGACGCTATAGGACTCCGCTGATCTTATTCGTGGCTTTAGAGCACATTTGGTTTTCTATCGGACCCAGCTGATCTTATTCGTGGCTTTAGAGCACATTTGGATTCCTATCGGACCCCACAGTCGCTATTGGCATAAAAAACGCCAATTGTGATCCTTTTTCCATGCAATAGCTGCACTGGGGTCCGATACTACGCTCAAAAGGTGATAAATGAGCAAATAGCTTCATCCGGGTCCGTTAGCATCAGGTGATGATGATGACTACACAGGGCAGTAACGTAGAAGCAAAACACTAATTAGTATTTCCCCAATCTGCGCGTGGAAAGACGCTATCGGACTCCGCGGACCTTATTCGCAGCTTAGAGCACATTTGGATTCTATCGGACCCGCTGACCTTATTCGTGGCTTAGAGCACATTTGGTTTTCTATCGGACCCAGCTGATCTTATTCGTGGCTTTAGAGCACATTTGGATTCCTATCGGACTAACTAACCTTGTTCGCAGCTTTAGAGTACATTTGGATTCTATCGGGCCAACTGACCTTATTTGTAGCATTAGAGCACTTTGAATTCTTGTCGGACCCCATTGACCTTATTCGCAGCTTTAAAGCAGATTTGGATTCCTATCGGACCCTACAGTCACTATTGGCATAAAAAACGCCAATTGTGATCCTTTTTCCATGCAATAGCTGCACTGGGGTCCGATACTACGCTCAAAAGGCGATAAATGAGCAAATAGCTTCATCTGGGTCCGTTAGCCTCAGGTGATGGTTCTTAAGGATACCTCCCTCTTTCGCACTACCGTCTGCTGAAAAACATAAAAAAAGGATTATAAACCTGCTACTAGAGCAGTTCTATAATCCTTTTAGCTATGCGGTCAAGAGGACTCGAACCTCCACGATATTGCTACCACTGGCACCTGAAGCCAGCGCGTCTGCCAATTCCGCCATGACCGCGTATTATAATGACTCGCTTATTGCGGTCACAAGATAGATCATACCACGCTAAGAATCCAACGTCAATATATTTTCGCCGTTTTCTTATCATTCATTAATTTATGGATAATTATTGCTTTTGTTGCCGAATATAAGGTATAATGAGAACAAAAGTTCGCATAATATAAATGAGGTGATTTATAATGGCGACTACAAAGCTAAACACATCCATTATTGATGAAGAAGTAACTAAAGAAGAACTGTCCCTGGTCAGAAGCTATTTGCTGCTAACGTTTATTCATAAAGTTTTCGAACGTGACTGCCGTGTAATCAGTAGAAGCGGCCTGTTTAAGACCCCTCAGCTATATATGGAGCTCGTATCTGGTGCCACTAAGAAGACGTCACTAATGCTTCAAGAGGTTACGCGCGAGCTGAGCTCCCATGATTTGAAGATTACTACCGTTCGCCAAGATCAGCGAGGAGTCGAAGCCTTATATTCCTGCAGAGGATTTCAAGGAGAGATGAATATATTATGGCCAGGCTTCCGTAGAGAAATGATGCTGCGCATGCGCGCGTATCTTGGACTGTCCACAGAACTCTCCATACTCTCCAGAGAAGAGAATGCGTCTGAACTAGCTCTAACTATATAATCCCAAATGATATTACAGAAACAGCTCCCGCCCAGTAGGGCGAGGAGCTGTTTTGTATTATGAAGATGATTACTGCGAAAATTATTACTGTGAAGATTATATATTATCCGGATCTTGTCTTGGTTCACTAAATGGCTGGAATATATAATTGCGATCCAGCTTCACTACTCGTCTATTCTGACGACGTATCATCACCTGAGAATCATCCCAAGCAAGAACTATCCCTTTTACATCGTTACTTTCCAAGCCATCACGCACTACACGAATTTTCTCACCGGAAATCCGGTAGGCATCCAATTGCTCATCGCTAATCATCATTAATCCCTCCTGTCATAGCTTGTCCTATTTAGTCTCAGAAAAAAGACCCAAATGATAAATCATCTGGGTCTCATGTAGGCAATTAACGACTTGCATGTCTACTAAAGCATTCTTATATCAGCGCTTCATTCTTCTCAAACCAGAAGTCAAGAACTTTAGCGGACATCACACGGTGCTCCAGATACTCCACTTGGTTAGTTGTGAATTTCTCCCTCCACGGGAAGGATAACTCTTCGCACAAACCTTTGATTGTCAGAAGCTCTGACCAGGCTACATAGCGTTTGTACCAAAAAAACTGAGGATGTTCAATCATATAGGGATACAGATCGTCGAATTCCGTGTGTTTGCAATCCAGCGCACGCTCGAAATGATCCTTGGCCTCGGTTAATTTATCAATAAAAAATTGTTCAGTCACCGGTTCTTTCCCCATTGTGACGCCTCCTCCCTATGTCTAATTTTTATTATAAAGGAAAATCCATAGGGTGAAAAGCAGTTGTTTAAAAAATAGGCCTGTTCTTATTGCCAATTAGGTTATTCCCCAAATTCGATGGTGCCTCCATTTAGAGAGGTAATTCTTACGAGTGACTCCAGACGAATGCCTTGCTCTCTGATCGTCCGAGCCCCTGCCTGAAAGCTTTTTTCTACTACAACACCAAGACCAACTAGCTCAGCGCCAGAACGTTGAATGATCTTAATCAATCCACGCGCTGCATCACCATTGGCAATAATATCATCAATAAAGAGGATTTTATCCTCTGGAGAGATGAACTGGCGAGACAGCATAATATCTGTAACAATACCTTTTGTAAAAGACGGAACTCTTTCGCAAAGCGCATCCGGATCAGCTAACAGTGTTTTTTTGCGGCGTGCAAAAACTAGCGGCACCTTTAATTCATACGCGGTGGCAAATGCCACGGCAATGCCCGAGGATTCTACGGTCACAATACGTGTAATTCCTGAGTCCGCAAACCTCCCGGCAAACTCCCGTCCCATTTCCATCGTAAGCTGTGGATCAACCTGATGATTTAGCAGTGCATCCAGCTTCAGCACCTCATCCGAAACGACGACACCTTCTTCCAAAATCCGCTGTTTCAACACTTCCATGACTTTGAACCTCCAATACCCTTTATAATCGCAGACATTCCGTACAAATTAATCACTGATCATAAAGCAATTACGACGGAAGTCATGTCCTACTGATCCTCATCATAACCTGTACTATACAGAGTACACAAGGTTATCCTGCATAGCACTCATTATGATTTTTCTTTAGCTTCGTAAAACTATTAGGAGGGGAGCCATGAAATCACATGTCCGAACATTACAGATCGCTTTCACTTATATTGGCACCATTGTAGGAGCCGGATTCGCCACCGGGCAGGAAATATTAAAATTCTTCACACGTTACGGGCACTGGGCAGTCCTGACCATCCTGCTCTCAACTATATTGTTCATATGGCTGGGTACAAAAATGATGGTCATTGCTCGGCGAATAGAAGCGGAATCCTATGAGGACTTTAACCGTCACCTCTTCGGGGAACAGGTCGGAAGCACCATCAGTTTGTTCACGATGGTCGTCCTGATCGGAGTAAACAGTATTATGCTTGCAGGGGCCGGCGCTATTTTTCAGGAGCATCTCGGACTTCATTATCAGACTGGACTAATTATCACATTGCTTGGTTCATACTTTCTGCTAAAACGAGGAATTTCCGGTATTCTGCAAATGAACAGTATTGTAGTTCCTTTAATGCTTACTCTGTCACTTATCATTATTTTTAATACTTTTCAAATTCCGGGAGCTGGACGGTTCCTGTTCCTTGATAACGATCGCTCTCTCTTTGGGGCATGGATGTCACCGCTGCTCTACACCGCCTTTAATTTAGGGATGGCACAAGCTGTTTTAGTCCCTATGGCTCGTCACACAGAGGAAGAAAAATCCCTTGTATGGGGCGGTATTATTGGGGGTACCGGGATTGGTTTTATGTTGATTGCCGCACATTTCGCAATGAGCTCACAGATGCCAGGGATTCTCAAGTTTGAAATTCCGATGGGCAGCATCGCCGTCCGGTTGGGTACTGTAGTGCAAACTATATATCTGCTGCTGATCTTTTTGGAGATCTTCAGCACTTTTGTCGCCGATATTTATGGAGTAGCTGTACAGCTTAAGCAACGGCTTCCCCTATCAACCGCATTGATTACACCACTACTGATGTTGATCTGCTATTTACTGAGCCAGTTCGGCTTTAGTTCACTGCTCTCCGTGTTCTACCCAATCTTCGGAGGTTTATCACTGGTCTGGGCTGTCAAACTGCTACGAACACCATGGTCCTCTCCACCAGGTAGTAATACTTCATCGAACTCAAAGGAGAAGGGGAACAGTATCGTATCCGTAAAACCAATCACCCGAACTACACGGAAATAACCGCTGCTGTAGGAATCATACGTGCTGCCGCTTCCGCCACATGCTTGTGACAGGTCATCATCACAATCTGGCGGGAGATCGACAGTTCTCCAAGAAGTCCAAGTGCAGCATGAAGACGAGACTCATCAAAGTTAACGAAGAGATCATCGAATAACAGCGGCAGCGATACTTGCCGTGACATGGTCTCTGCCAATGCCAGCCGGATGGCAAGATACAGCTGTTCTGCCGTCCCTCGGCTGAGCAGTCCGCTGTCTAGTAATCTCCCATTCTTGTGTTCAGCTTTCAGCTCTTTATGCCCTAGTGTCATAACAACCCTTTTATATTCCCCTTCTGTCAGCTTGGAGAAATAATCTGAGGCAAGCAGTAATACCTGTGGCTGCTTCTCCTGCTCATACACACGGCGAGTTCGCCCGATTAGTTCGGCAGTTATCGCTGCCACTGCGTATTTATCAGCCACGATCCGCAAGGCTGCTCTCTGCTCTTCCAGTTGCTGAATAACAGAATCCTCCACGCAGCGCTCCTTCAAATACTCCCTTTCCTGAAGCAGCTTACCTCGTTGCTCCAGCAGGCTGTTCCAACCCTCTTCCTGCCGTTCCATTAACTCTTCAGCCAATGACCGCTCCAGCTGCAATGCTTCCGCATCATGATGATTTAATAATTCCAGCAGAGCAGTAACCCGTTCTTCCTCCCAACCACCGAACATAGCAAGCTCCCACTGGCGAATCGATTTATTCAGATCACTGCGCCGCTGCACAGCTGCCGACCTGCGTAAGAAATCCTCTCCACCAGTCGCCCCGCCTTCCTGTATCAGAAGCTCACGCTGTTCTCTCAGCTCACCTAATATCCTGTGGCTCTCCTTGAGTTCTTCATCCACATCCTGCAATCTTGACTGCATAGTTTCCCGGCGAATCAAGTCCTTTTTCAGATCATCCCATGCTCTTTTTCGCAGTTCCAGCCAGCTTAGTAAGGTTAATGCAGATACTCGTTTCCCCTCTTGCGGATCTATTTCAAAGCCAGCTGCCGCTACACCAGACTCGTCGCCAAGATCAGCACCCGACTCATAAATAAGAGCGAGCAGCTCCTCCTCAAACACGTTACATTCTGCTTCCAGCTCCTTCAATCGTAAGGAGAGTTTATTCTCTTGGCGCAGCAGCTCATTCCCTTGTTCAACCATAGCAAAAATATCCGGCAGCCCTTCAGGAGATAATCCTTCAGGCAACCTGCGTTGGCGAAGCCATTCTTCATATTGCTCAGCAGTTTCCGTGAATGCCGCCTCCGCCCGGTGCATTTCTTCAGCGAGCAGCTTCTCTTGGCCTGCCAGCGTCTCCAGCTCCGTGCGGCAGGCATCACGCTCGGCGGCATAGCGTTCGATGCGCTGCCGCCAAGCTGACCAAGCCTCCATGAGCCTGCGAAGCTCCCTCATGGAGGCCTCCAGCCCGCCTGCGTCAGGGCTGGACCCCGGGGCGGCCGTCCGCCGCCCCGGCACAACGCTCTCCGGCTCCGCCCCGGAGAGCAGCTGCCCCGCAGCCGCAGCATCTCGGCTGCGGCTGCGCTGACGTCCCCGCCATGCTCTGGCGGGGACGCTTCCGGCCGGCGCGCTCCGCGCAAGCCGGCCCAAAGGGCGAGATCGGCCGCGCCCAGCAGGCCGATCGCAAGCACGGCGCTGGCCGGCGGAGCACCGGTCAGCCACAACACTGTGGGCAGCAGCACAGTTAGTGCTGCCCCAGCCCACAGCAGGCGCCGGTAGAGCGCGGCCATGCGCTTCGCGCCAAGGCCGTCACTTCCGGCGCCGCGCGCTGGCCCTTCGCTGAGCTGCGCTTCGCGCCAGCGTTCGGCCGCCTGCTGCAGCTCGTCCCACAGCTGCAGCACTTCACGGGCGCTGCGCGGAGCCAGCTGCGCAAAAGCTTCCGCGCCGGTAGCGTGCTCACGCGCCAGCGCCCGTTCTGCTGCTTGGAGCGACGCTGAGGCAGCGGCCAAACGGGAGCGCAACGACTGCCGCGTTGCACCCTCCGCCTCCATGCGGCGGTCATAACTAGCGAACGCCGCCGCAAACTTCCGTGCAGCTTCACGATCCGCCGCTGTCCCAGAGAACGAAGTCAGCTCTGCAGGGCCCCAGCTCACATCAATGCCGCGCAGAATTCGCCGCAAATGCTCATTCAGCGCCGTTAATTCTCCCTCAAGCCGCTGTCTTTCCGTTCTACGGTTCTCGTAACTGCTCCGATGCCGGTCCAGCCGCTCTAAAACAGGCCCCTGCGCTGCTAATACTTCATCTGGAGGGTTCTTTGCCAGTTCAATAGTAAGCTCGCTTAGAAGACGTTCATAACGTACTACTGATCCCTGTGCATTCCGAATTTCTCCTTCAAACGCCTGAAAGCGAGTTGCTCCTTCTTCAGGAAAGGCTGAAATCAATGGCAATCCTTGCAGCTCTAGCTGAGCCTCGCTCCACTTTAACCACAGCTCACGGACTTCCTGTGCTTTTCGAAACATCACTAGCTGCTCTCCAGTGAGCTTGCGCTGTTGCTCCAATTCATCTAGCTCCGACTCCGTTACCCTCAATGCTACTATATTATCGTTATATCGCGGAAGATAAGAACGGCTCTCAACCATTTGTCGCTCAAGCTTTTCTATGGCTTGCACAACTTTTGCTGCTTCTTGCAGCTTGCCACGAGGTTTGTACAGCTTCTCAGCTTCCTGCACCAAACGGCGTTCCGCACGCATGATTGCACCGCCACCGCCCATACCTGCATGAAAAAGAAAGCTGCTCATCTCCTCAGATTGAAGGGCAGCAAGCTCCTGCAGCTCGTCCAGTGAAACTGCGAACAATTGCTGGAACATACTCCTAGAGATCCCCCCAAGTAAATGTCGTTCCATTTCAGCTTGTCCCAGCTCTTGAGTCGTTTCATTTGGATGATTTACTGTAATGTTCAGCTTTTCATTTCTTCCTGATCCCTCAGCACCTGAAGCAAAACGGCGAATGGTCCACAAACCATCATTACTGTCACGTATCTTCAAGGTTCCCCCATGCAATCCGCCTTGCATAGGTTCATACCTTTCCAAGGGATTTCCACGGCTTGGAATTCCAAACAGCATAGAGCGTATGAATTGCAGTGTCGTACTTTTTCCTGCTTCATTACGCCCATAAAGTACGGTCACTCCCTGCGTTAAATGAATCTCTCGATTGTGAAGACGCCCGAAGCCATTGATATGCAAATGTTCAATTCTCATCGTTTTGCCCTCCGGCTTGTTGATACGAAAGACTTTCCGCCGCTTCAACAGTATCATCCATCCCGCCAAGCATCGTGATTCCCTGCTCTGCTGAACCACGTAGCCAGCTCAACTTCTCTTCTTGACTAGTCATAGACAACAGCTTTCGCAGCTCCTGATTCTCCAATAGCGGTTTAAGCGCACTATTTAATAGTTCTTCGAGCGCTTCCGGGGAATGTTCCGTATGCTCTGCAATGCGCAGCATTTCTCCAAGAAAACTATCCTCTTCCAATAAGCGTTGGCGATCAATAGCTAAACCGGACTCTATAGCGAACCCTTCCGTCCAGACAAGCCCTTTGTAATCTTTACGCTCAGCCCTAATCGCCTCACGGCGCTGGAGTTCAGACAGCAAATCCTCTGCTGCCCCTTTTTCAGCCAATACTTTATGTACGTCCCCTCGCCCAATCAGACGAAATCTGACCACCGACATGAGCTCCGGGAGCTCCGCGCGGATGTCTTCAATAACCTGCTCCACTTTCTGTATCCATTCTGCTTCATTGCTTAATCCTTCTATAGATAAGTCTCTAACCTGCCAGCGGACGAAATCCAGTTCATGAAATTGCAGAGTGGATCTTCCAGCCTCATCTACATCCACAATATAACAACCTTTAGCTCCGGTTTCCTTAATGCTGCGCCCTTGTATATTGCCTGGATATACAATCACAGGCTTCTCATGCAGTACACTACGTTTATGAATATGTCCAAGCGCCCAATAATCAAACCCCCGTTCGATAAGGTCCCTGCGACTGCAAGGAGAATAGGTCTCATGCAGCAAATCACCGTCTACATTGCCATGCAGCATCGCAATATGAAACAGGCGGCTGCCAGGTTTACGAGAAAAGGTTACAGCTGTGTTGTTCGTCACTTTCGCCGTTGGATAAGAGATTCCACTAACGATGGCAACTTCTTGGCCATCTATACGGCGGCAAGCTGTAGCGTGATCTGGCTTCTCTCCGCCAAATACGGTAACATGCTTTGGCATTTCCGTTGTCAGACGCAGTCCGTCAAGCGGATCGTGGTTGCCATGAATCAGGAACACGTGAATCCCGTGCTCACCGAGTTCTTTGAGCGCTTCCTGAAATCGCAGCTGTCCCTGTAATGATGCATCTGAAACATCATACACATCTCCACTAATGACAATAAAATCAACATTCTCTTGGATCGCAACGCGGACAAGCCGCCCGAGGGCGGCAAAGGTAGACTCACGTAAATAAGCACGAATGGCTGGCGAAATATGCGCCAGCCCGGCAAAACGGCTATCCAGATGTAAATCAGCAGTATGCAGAAAGCGAAATGGAATCATAGGTGCTCACCCTTTCGTTCCTGAAGGATACTGTAAATAGGTTTTTTTAAGTTCATTAGCAACTCGTGTCAACGAATATAGGCTTTTGGCTTTATCCCATGCGGAACGTGAAAGCTCATAACGATAAGCCGGATCAGATATCACCTTCTCTAATGCGTCAGCAAGAGCAATCTCATCGTCAGGACTGACCAATAAACCATTCACACCATCTTCAATCTGCTCCGGTATTCCGCCCACATTTGTCCCCACTAAAGCCAGGCAGCTAAGTGCCGCTTCCGCAAACACTGAACCGAACGCCTCCGCCCGAGAGGGCAATACGAAAATATCAAAGAATGGCATGAATTCTTCAGGGTGCAGCGTATATCCGTAAAAGATCGTTTCATTATAGATCCCTAAATGTTGGGCCATCTTTTCCAGATCTGCACGTGAAGGACCGTCGCCAATAATATGCAGTACATACTCATGGCCGCGATTTTTAAGCTCCGCGCAAGCGTTGAGTAATATATCTATTCCTTTGGCCGGAACCAGACGTGTCACGGTCACTAGCTGCGGAATAGCGTTATCATGCGGAACAGGCTTAAATCTTTTTTCATCAAAACCATTCGGTATAACACCTATATTAGAAGGATCAATAATATAAGGGGCCACATACTCTGCAAAAGATCGCGACACCGTCATTAATCGATCACTAACATGCTCAAGTTCACGATAAAGTGAGACTAGAAAACGATGCTCCAAGCCATCCTCGGAAATCGCTCCATTTAGAATCAATTCCCGCTCGTAACTGGAATGCAGGGTATGAATTAACGGAGTATCAGGGAACACTTTTTTCATCGCTAAGCCAGCAATCGGATGATGAGAATGAATAAGATCATAAGGCTTACTCATCCGCAGTTTTGTCCACCATAAATAATCACGATAGGTCTGAATATATTTCTGAACGATCGGACTTTCTCCATACTGCGTCCAATCAAACGTCTCGAATATTACTTCCTCATGCCCCTTATTGCGAATCCGCTTAGGCAGCCAAAACAAATCCATCTCCCAACGGCTTGAACGGAATCTTTCCTGAAGATAAGGGATCATAGATGATACACCACCGGGTTGCTCCGGCGGGAAGAAGAGCGCTTGCAGCAAATTCATATGGTACATCCCCTTTACAATTGCCCTGTGTACTGTAAGACTTGGCAATTATGATATAGTTGAATATATGTAGAATTTCAGGTACGATTACGTTCCCCATACCTTGATTTTATCGGTATAAACATGAAACAGCAACTAAGAAAAAGGAGAATGATCTATGAAGGAAGAACAGCTGCCTGCCTCTTACACCGCATCTATTAAAGAAATGCTGGGGCAAGAGGCAGATGCTTTTCTAGAAAGTTATTCAGCGCCACGAACTCAAGGACTGCGCTTTAATCCGCTAAAAAGCACCTCAGCCATAGGCCAAGTTGCGGTGGACCGTACAGTCCCACAATTTATTTTGAAGCCTATCCCATGGTGCCAGGGCGGTTTTTATTATGATGAGCCCGCTCGACCAGGCAGACATCCTTACCATGCCGCTGGACTATATTATATTCAGGAGCCTTCCGCAATGTCCGCAGCTGAACTGCTGGCACCTGAACCCGGTGAAACCGTCCTCGATCTTGCAGCAGCCCCTGGAGGTAAAACTACGCATATCGCTGGTTTAATGCAGGGACAAGGCCTCTTAATCTCTAATGAAATCCATCCGGAACGCGCAAAAATTCTAGCAGAGAACGTTGAACGTCTGGGCATTAAGAATACCCTCGTAACCTGTGCAACACCAGAACAGCTATCTGCGCGTTTCCCGCAAGCTTTTGACCGAATTATGCTGGATGCTCCTTGTTCTGGAGAAGGCATGTTCCGAAAAGATCCAAAAGCCATTCAAGAATGGTCTCCTGCTCATGTAGTTATGTGCGCAGCGAGACAATGGGATATCCTGCAAGACGCCTACATTATGCTTAAACCAGGGGGTACTTTAGCTTACTCTACCTGCACCTTTAACCGTCAAGAGAATGAAGAAACCATTGCTCGATTGACGGCTAGTTACCCCGATATGGAACTACTCACCTGCAAACGCCTTTGGCCGCATTTAGAAAAGGGCGAAGGTCACTTTGTTGCACTCCTGCGTAAGCAAATTGACACTGTATCCGTGAATGACGATGCCAACCGCAACGCCAAAAAACGCCGAAGCAAAAACAACCCAAAAACTAATTCTTCTATACGTGATGCCTACCAGCTTTTTCAAGACTGGGCTGCGGTAGAACTGCCTGGTCTTTCATGCCAAGGTGTACCCCTGCTCTTCGGCGAATCTCTTTATTTGCTGCCAGAGTCCTTTAATGGCAACCTCCATACCGGGCTGCTGGACGGACTGCGTATTCCACGAGCTGGACTACATATTGCCCATTTGAAGAAAAATCGGATTGAACCTGCTCATGCATTAGCTATGGCACTTCAGCCCCTACAAGCATCACGAAGCTTTGATCTCAGCAGTGAGGGCCCGGAAATACATGCTTGGCTCCGCGGTGAAAGCCTGCCTGTCCCCAGCGAATTACATGGATGGACACTTGTAACTTTAGATGGTTTGCCAATTAGTTGGGGCAAGGCGAGTTTAGGCCAGCTTAAAAATCATCTCCCTAAAGGATTACGTATCCTAAAAGCCCATATTGACGAGCAATAGGCCATAGACCAGTGCAACAGGCCCTCTTCGGCATATGATGTCATTATCTCAGAAAGCTGCGACACCAGTCACAGCAATTGAGAAGAAGACATAAGTTGAGGAGGAATAAATCATGGGTGAATTTCAAGGAGGAGCTTTCACTTCGACCGGAGCGATTTTGGTACTTTTCATCTTGCTGGTCATCATTTCCCGTTCGTTGTTTGTTTAAAACCTTCCCGGCTTAATTAGCTGGTGAAACGAAGCGGCTGTGTCGTCCTTTTTTGGGGCGGTGCGGCCGCTTTATTTCTTTCCGACATAACATCTCCATTTGTTATTCTCGTGAATATTTACCGTCTGAAAGCCCGATTTCCGTAATAACTGCTCCATCTCTTCGTTCTTAGTGAATTGCTTCATATGATAATTGATTTTATAGATCTCAGAAATAATAACAAATGTACCGCCTGCTATCAGCACCCTAAATGCTTCACTTATATCTTGTTCGAGGTCCGGCCAGAAATAATGCGTCTGAATCGCTGTGATCGTCCCAAAAAATCCATCGTTGTACGGTAACGCCGACACATCTCCCTGACTAATCCTCACGCTACCAGCGGCAACAGCCTTCTTGTTTTTTTGAATAGATGTCTCTACAGCTTGTTGTGAGTAATCTATGCCGTAAATTTCATGTTGTTTATTTTGTTTTGCTAACGTATGTATAGTTTGACCGCCACCACAGCCTATGTCCAGGATAGGAGCGCCACTCTTAATTTCTATTTTTCTAAGCCCCCATGTTGTGATGCTGGTATGTGCCTGATTCATGATTTTGATCATGATATTTCCTACGAACCCTCTAGGATTCTTGGCTTGCTCAATCAGCGCATTCAATAAACCCATATTTGTACCTCCCAATCAATTGGCCTTACCAGCAGCCTGATCCCTTGATATATGTTCCGTTAGATTTTCTGCTGTAACTGCCCACTTATCTGCTTGATACTCTATTTTATGAATACTAGTATATGAAGTCGGGAAATGAGCATTCTTATTCGTCCACGTTAGCCCTTTTAAAATATGGTATATAACATTAATTACGCCACCATGAGTGACCATAATTACATTTTCATTTGGATCAGTACTCTCCAGTTCATTACATAGTTTTGAGAAACTTGAACTTATTCGCGTAAAAAATTCCTGAGGACTTTCTCCTCCTGGAAATCTTTCATCCATTCTTAAAGCCGAGAAATAAAGACCCGGGTATCGTTCATTTGCGATTTCATGGGGCATTCCAGCGATTACACCATTGTTCGTTTCTCTCCAATACTGGCTGCTTTCAACAGGCAAATTAAGCTCTCTGGCGATCTCATTTGCTGTATCTAACGCACGTTGCAAATCACTACAAAGAATACGGGTTATGTTAAAGTTAGATTGATTTTCCTTAAGATAATATCCAAGACGTTCGGCTTGTCTATATCCCTCTACTACAAGTCCACGTTGACTCCAACCCCCACGAAAGCCTTCTTCATCTATTCCATGCCTTATAAAATATATAGCCATCGATTGTATACCTCCTGAACAAGATTGTTATACATTTGCATTAAACTTCGAAAACGCTTGTTTTTTAAGTTGATCCCAATTGGACGTTGCGATGTTTGCTTGTTGCTTCAAAATATCAAAAGAATCAAACAAAGCTGCTATTTCGCTGAAAGAACCGTCCACTAATTTCATAAACGGTAATTTATGAATTATTGTCAGACCATAATATACAGCCTGCTTGTGCTTTCGAACAAAGTTAACTTGCCCTGCTGGAGTGACAGTATAACCTAATTGCTCCATGATTTGAAACCCCTCATCCATTACTGAAATGGCTTGTTTTAATAGCTTCTTATCTTTGGATACCTTTTTCAAATCCCCGTCATGCAGATAACTAAGGGAGTTCAAAGCCACTATAGGCACGATATGACTTTTGAGCCAAGCATCCATATCCTCATGATAAGTTAGCTTATACTTAACATTTTTAAACGCATCATCCAGTACAGGCTTTATTGGAATCTCACCGTCTAAACTGCCAAGTACCATTTGCCCTCCTGCGTGTATTTTGATAACGCGACCGCTCGTTTCCCGAATTCCTGCACTAAGCTGAAATCCGAAGAGTATATTTTTCCTCACATTGCTCATTTCCTGTAGATCCTTTTGCATGCCAGGAGCATCGCCATTGTTCCCCACAAGAATTATATTCTGACTCTGATTCTCAGCTAGAATAGGTAACACAGATGGAAAATCATTATATTTCATAACAACAAAAATAAGATCATAGAGATCATCGGATCGAAGCGTAGAGATGACCTTTACTGTATCCACAGTGTTTTTAATTTGAAAATAATGGCGAAGCACAAGTCCGTCTTTCGTCAATTGCTCTGCTCGCTTTCCTCTGGCAAGCATGGTGACATCATTTCCCCCACGCACTAGAACATGTGCAAGATAGCTGCCTAATACTCCCGCTCCAAAAACTAAAACTCTCATATTTAACTCCTCTATCCCTTTTTAGACATTTGTTGAATTTTGATCAACTGTTCGATAAAATCAGATTATCACATCTCCGGTAGGGTTCAATCGTTAGTTTGATCGATTTTGTTGATTTTTCAACAGAATACAATACATTGTTTAATAAAAAGGGAGTCTTACCATGGACAGAAGAATTAAAAAAAACCAAACAGCCATCATGAATGCATTAATTCAACTGATGGCTGAAAAAGATTTTGAAAAAATAACGATCAACGAAATCGCAGAGCGCGCTGATGTAAACCGCGGAACGATTTATTCCCATTATGCGGATAAATACGATCTGATGGATAAATGTCTGGAGGCTCAGCTCCGGCAACTAATCGAAAGCTGCTCCGCAGTGGAGGATGAAACCGAACCTAATCCCTCGAAGGCGTCATTGCTCCGCACGCTGGAACAATTGGAGGAGAATGCTCTCTTTTATAAGACTTTATTAAGAAACAAAGCTTTACTCTCCTTTAGAAACCAATTACAAGAAATGATAAATGAGCAGATTAAGGTACAATTTTTAGAAAACAATTTTAACCTGGATGAGCTGAGTAAAGATATATCTGTGCAATTTTTGAGTTCGGCGACTGTCGGAGTAATTGAATGGTGGTTTACTCATAGTAATCCTTGCTCTGCAAAAGAGATCACTGAAAAGTTATGGTCCATGCTCGATCTAAATCTGCAGATGATCCGTTCTCAAGCTTGAATATGCTCTCCCGTATCCATCTCATAAATGGAGCTGATGATTTTTTCAATGGGAATCTCCTTAATAGATATATCAAGGATCTCTACCTTTTCGCTAAGAATATGCAGAAACTCGCCCATTTTACATTGCTCGGTATCGATCAGCAGCTCCACTTCGTAATCCGATATTCTTTCCGATATCAGAGTCCCAGGCAGATCAATATCTCCAATAGTTGTGGCGGCTGAAAGCCTAACTACTTTTTTGGCGCCCAGATGCAGTCGAAGTTCAGAAAACTTGTCGTCATATACTTTTTTCCCTTGATGAATTATAAGTACTCTTTGAACCAAACGCTCTACATCTTCCAAGTCATGTGTTGTCAGAATAAATGTGGTGCCTTCCTGATTCATTTGCTTAATGAATTCTCTGATTCTTTGTTTAGCTATCACATCCAGCCCGATCGTCGGCTCATCCAAAAAAACCACAGGTGGTGAATGAAGCATCGCCATAATAAACTCGCATTTCATTCGTTCTCCCAGGGAAAGGGTGCGTGTGGGTTTAGTGATAATATCGCCAATCTCAAACATGTTTACAAATCGGTCTAGTCTTGTACGAAAGTCGTTCGTAGGAATATCATAGATTTCCTTGTTCATATAAAAGCTATCCAAAGGGGGTATGTCCCATATTAACTGCGATTTCTGTCCGAACAATACCCCTATTTGTTTTACATATTGATTTTTCTGCTTATGAGGGTTGTACCCTAGAACATTTATTTCGCCCGAGGTAGGATAAAGGACGCCTGTCAGCATTTTAATAGTCGTAGATTTCCCCGCACCGTTTGGACCCAGAATGCCAATGATTTCTCCTTTTCCAACACTGAACGAAAGATCTTCTACAGAGGTAATGATCGATTTTTCACGGTGAAACAGACTTTTAAATACACTTTTTGCATCTTGTCCACGGTGATAGGTTTCATATTGCTTGGTTAAGTTCTTGACGGTAATAATGTCCAAGTGAAATTCTCCTTCTTAGAGCTAAACTAATCTTTTATCCTCCGGCGCTTTTGTAACTGCGAAGCATGTATGTATAGAGCCAAATTCCGAAGGCAGCAAATAACACACAAGGGATAATCGCTATAAAAAAATAGGGTTCCCATCGGCCAATCAGTGTAGATGCTGGAAAGTAAGCAATCATGGAAACCGGAAACAGAAAAGAACTCACGGCTACGACTGCTTTAGGAAAAATCGTCCCTGGATAACGTCCAAAAGACTTAATGCTCTCAAACATCTCCGGCAAGCGGGAATTCGCTACCCATTTGAAGGAAATCGCTGCCACAATAAGCGCCACGCCGAACATAACAAGCAGCCCTGCGCCAAACAACAACAGGAACAATAACCAAGAGCCGATGGTCATCCCATCGATTCCGCTAAGTGCGTATACGAACATGATTACTCCTCCGCCTAAAAGCCCGATACTTTCGAACTCAAAAGATCTGGCCAACAGCAGAAAAAGGCTCGAGGTCGGTTTAATTAATACCACTTCCAAAGTCCCTTCTACAACATGAGACATCGTATTCCACATAATTCCGTTAAAAAAAATCCCGGCACAAGCCGTAGACAGAATAAAAACGGATTGAATCAACAGCGCCTCTTTAAAGGTCCAACCTGCAAATGAAGCATTCGAATTATAAATGAATACCGTTACTAGAGGAAACAGCACATTCCCTATGAGCATGATAAGACTATTAAGAATAAAATTAACACGATAAGTGATAGCAGAAGCAATATTCGCCTTCATGCAGGTTTTATATATTTGATACATACGTTTCATGCGCCCACCCCCGTAAAATGCTTAAGCGACACCGCATACAGCACCCGGCAGACAACTCCGGCAATAATTACCGCTATGAGCTGCAGCAATAACACTTGAGGAATAGGTAAGGTTATATCCGCTAAAGTATAGCTACCTGTATAGACCATTGCAGGAAGAAAGGCCGTATATTGAAAGGGTAAGAAAAAGGACGCCATTTGTAAGGATTTTGGGAAAAATACTAATGGAATCAGCGATCCTGAAAATATCCCTTCGCAAAGATTAAAAAAATTACGAATACTAGAGGATTGCACCATCCAAAAGGCGACCATTCCAATACTATAATGAATGAAAAAATTCATCATAAACGCCATAGCTATCGAAAGAATCGCGTATAGTAAATTTGCGGGTAAGACATCAATATGAAAAATAAAGAAAAAGATCATAAAGCAGGGTAAAAATTCAAATAAAAGCCCAAGTACCCTATGCCCTGCCTTCTGAGACAAAGCAAAGAACATATGATTTAGCGGTCTTAACGAAAACGTAATGAATTTCCCGGTGCGAATAAGCATTTGTAAATTCCAATCGGCAAAATCCATCGTCAAATAGTTGATCAACATCGTAGCACAAAAATAGGAAAGCATTTGGGAGAGTGACATCCCGTTGATATAAGATTCCCCGCTATAAACAGCGCTCCATATATAATACTGCACTAAAAAGTACACTGGGCCTACAAAAATAGAAACCATCGAATGCGTCCTGTACGCACTCCATTCCTTATAAGTAACAAAAGCAACCGCCCTCATAATGCGAAAGCGGTGCTTTATCATCTCAAACATAAGTCACATCCTGCCTATCTATAGATATCACATAAAAAAAGTCTTTTTCTTATTCGAGTCCGGACCAGATCACATTGTGGGTGCCAAATACCGCTCTACCGTCCCATACCCCTTTGTGAAAAGGAAGATACCAAACGGCAATCAGCTTTTCAACCGGGTCAACGAATAAGGCACACGCCCCAGCCCCTTCGTGAAAAAAAGTGCCTTCAGAGTAAGAAGTACTCACATTATAGCGAAGGTCTGGTCCCAGTCCGTATGGTCGATCTGCTCCTGCATCTCCCCATGCATAGTTTGGGATTTTCTCAGAATTAAACCGCTTGGTCATTCTTTGTACCGCCATACGGCTTAAGATATGACTCCCTTCGTATTGCCCTTGATTAAGCAGCATAATTCCGAACTTTTGCAGATCAGCAACTGTGGAATATAACCCACCACCAGTTTCGGGAACGTTGATTTCTTCCTCAGACCTTTGTCCCGCATCCGTAATTTCCCCGTTTTGCAGCTTCTGAAGATATTCCTTAGCCCTTTCCGAACGAATGGCGATCCTACCAGCTTTTTCTGCTGGTATATCAAAGAAGGTATCTTTCATGCCTAACGGTTTTACAATGTGGTCCATTATGTATTTTTCTGCAAAAACACCCGTTATTTTCTCGATAATTGCACCCAAGATCGCGTATCCAAACGATGAATACATCCATTGAGTCCCTACCGGAAAATGAATCCCTTTAGATAGACCGGCTTTAATCCAGTTTTCTTTTCCAAGCTCTGATTCAAAAATATACCACCATGCACTTTTATAGTAAGTATCACTTATAGTGCCAGGATCGGGAGCGATGCCAGAGGTATGAGTCAGTAAATGTGCAATGGTAATCGGCTTAAAAGGATCGGCATCAAACTCTGGAAGAATAGAACTCACAGGCTGCCCCATAAAAATCTTACCATCATCCGCAAGCTGCCAAATCGCTGTCGCCGTAAATAGCTTCGTAATTGAAGCAACACGAAAAATTGTATCCGTTTTCATTTTCTGGGTGATTTCTTCTTCGTAACTGAAACGACCTCCGGCAGCACTAGCAAAGATTTTCCCGTAACGACTAAGAGAATAAATATAACCATCGACTACTTTTTTATCACAGAGATCCTCATAAAAATGATTAACTACCTCTAAACGGTCCTCCCTGTAATTCACTTCGTTCAGCTTGCTAAGCTCTGTGGATGATAACATTATTCGCACTCCCCCTTATTATTCAATAAAATACATGATGCATAAATATCTTGCAATAAAACCCAAATAATTGAAAGGGTGATTTTACATATAACTATTTTATACTGCTCCAATAATTCTGTAACAGCAATGCTGTAATCTCGTTAACGGTTTGTCGTTAGAGATTTAACTAGTGCCATTCCACTAACCAGACCAAATACTATTCCATCATGTATGGTTGCGAATTTGAATATCTCCATATTCGAAATGTTAAAATACATTACTAAAGTTGGATACATAAGCAGAAGAAAACTTGGAAGAAACACAATAAACAACAGAAGCCAATTAACAACAAAAGCTTTAGGTAATCCTTCTAATAACGCCAGATAGATCCCATAGACAAACGGAACAATAGCCGTGATCCATACAGTATTTTCTAATTGATAGTTCTTTTGTGCCTCTTCAGTGTAATGGCTAATTAGCGAGTTTCCATAATGTAATAAGAGCGCCCCCACTATGATCCAGACAAGATAATATAAAATTTTTGAATTCCGCATCTTCATGAAATCACTCCATTTCTTTTTATATAGTTCATTAGAATTAGAATGTCTCCATTTAACTTACCATATAATCCATACTTTGGATATTACATTAAAGTAAACTGGCCCTAACTAAAAAGGCTACCTCTCGGCAGCCCTTAATTGAATTCCAACTCCCCTGGAGGATAAGTCTATCTGCGAGGCATGGTGACGCCAGCTTTGTTATTATATTTTTCCGTAGCTTCCTTGATGACATCGTTGCCGCCCTTAGAAAGCCACTCTTCCACAACCTTCGGCCAGTCGCTGATAGGTTCCTTGCCATATACCATCTTTACCATGTGCGTCAGCAGTACCGGAGGAGCCGTGTCCGAGTTAGGTGCAATGTCTGGATTCTTCACCAAGGCATCTAGCCGCGGGTCGAACTGAATTCCGTCACGGCCTTCGTTAGCCAGAATAGTATCGTATACATTGATCAAGCTTCTGCCTTCTTCTGTCATGTTAAGGACACCCTTATTATAAGTAGTATCCTGCACCATCCAGAGGAATGACTGGCGGTAGCGCTCCTCATCTATAGCGGCGGAATCCGCAGGAGAAGTGTATACGATTTTGCCGTTCTCTTCCTTATAGGTTTCGTCCTTAATCCCAAAGGTAAAGAAGGTTTCTGCCTCTTCGCTCAGCATCCAGTCAAAAAATTTCACAATATCCGCAGCATTCTTCGTACCTTCCTTAATAAAATAGGTGCGCGTGGCGGAGCCGTACAAGTAGGAGCCTCCTTTTCCATCAGGTCCCACTGGCGAAGGGATAATCTCCAGCTTGGCGGATGGCGTCGTAGCCTTCAGTTGCTGCTCCCACTGCAGAAGCTCGTTGGCATTCATCGTCCACATGCCCGCTTTGCCTGAGAGAATCGCATTTTTGTAGTTGGTCGGGTTAATGGTGGCAAATTCCTTGTTGATCAAACCCTCTGTATACATGGTGTTGTAGGTTTGTAACGCCTTCATCATATTTTCGCTATCCATAAACTTCGGCTGAACCTGGCCGTTTACTTCCTCGAACATAGTCAGATACGGAAAAACATCATAAGCGCCAAAGAAAGCATCCGCATATTTGAAGTCTTGACGGCCCATGTACGGGTTCTCTATCCCCAGCTTATTGAAGGCACGCAACACAGTCAAGTACTCATCGACCGTTTTTGGAACCTGCAAGCCGGTTTGATCCAGCAGGTCCTTGCGAATCCAAGTCGCCCGGCGGGAGGGATTGGACAGAAACTCCGGTATTGCATAAATTTTTCCTTGATAGGTGACGTTCTCCCAAGCTTCCTTTGGGATTACTTTCAAAAGGTTCTGGCCGTTTTGCTGCAGCAGATCATCCAAGGGCATGAACACACCAGCTTCAACAGAACCAGCCATCTCCTTGCCATTTACGCCGCCCGAACCTTGAACGACATCCGGTATATCATTAGTAGCGAACATCTGCACCATTTTCTGCTCGAACTCTTTATGAGGAACCAACACAATATCCAAGTCTGTGTTTGTCATCTCCTCCAGCTTTTTCACCCATTTGTCCTTATTCAAGTCGGGTGATTTCTCAACATAGTTAAAAGCCAGCGTCCGCATCGAGATCGAGAATTCAGTTTTCTGCGGCGTATTTGATGCGCCTCCGGCAGTCTCTTCTTTGTCCTTGTTCGAGCAACCTGCAATAACGGTAGCACCCATTACGATAGCCAGACAGATGCCAATCCATTTTTTCATAATATAACCCTCTCCTTGTACAATGGGGTGTATACGTAAAATGAAGATATCTTAAGACTAATAAGCTTTTGGGATCTCAACCCGGTGGGTAATTCCCTGATTCGTAAAGTAGACATGAACCCCATGGTCCTGATCGTCCATAAAGTACGATACGTAATCCCGGCTTCCTGCTTTTTGGGGAATCAGAAGAGTGACGATCCGATGGCTTACAGCCTCTTGAGTAGAGGCAGTCAAATGCCAATGCTCGGGCAGCCCTTCCCATTCTTTCGGATCTACATCTGTAAATTGATTGCTTTGGCTAAGTGTCATTTCTCCCGAGGAACTATAGACAAATCTGCCCTCCAACTGAGCTTTTTTACCATGTACTTTAAAAGATTGATCCTTCAGCTTCATGGGATACAGCGTATGAAACAGCCAATCCAATTTTCCCGGACGTTCCAGCTCGACACTGTCTGTGATAACGAAGTAAGCGCTATCAAAGAAAAATATTTCCCGCACATACCGCTTGATATAGGGTACATTCTCGCGGTAGGCTTCGGTGGCATCCATTTGCGTGTAGTTGATTCCGGGCGTACTATACGCCTTCAACACCTTGCCGTAGGCTGCCATGTTCTTCGACTTGTCCGTGCCAGCATATTGGCCTTTGCCGTCAATAAGAATTGCGTTCTTGGAGCGGGTCTGCCTGCGCCACTGCATATGCATCGTACTGTTGAATGCAACGTAATAGCCGCTTTCAATAGCCAAGGGCTCGCCGAAGGCATGCAGCAGGAAGGCGTTTTGATCCCCATGGCTATGGCTCACAGAGCCGTAACGGCTGCTCTTGGTCAACAGCATGATATGTTCCTGCGGATCCTCCATCCGATGATGCATGGCCACCCATCCCACATCCTGAAACCACTTCAAAGGTTCTGCAGCCACCGGTGGCTCTGAAGAAATCTGCGGATAATCTGTGCGATAAACCATCTCATCGAACCGGAAATCCCACCAGCCGTAGTTATAGAAGATCATCTGGGTGTCGGGGTTCAGTTCCTTAGTTTGCTCAAAATACCATTGGTACTGGCCATTCCCGGTTAAACCCGCGAATTGACGGATATTGAAGCCCGTTTTGAGATTGACCGGATCTCCCAGTGACGATTGATCGCCGAAGCTGGCCCTCATGGTATCCGGACTGAAGCAATAGAGCGGAAAGTCACCTGTTTTGCGAAAGAAAGGACGGTCATAGAAATTGATTGCCATGTATTTGCGAATTAGATTGAGCGCCTCCGTAACGAATGCCATCTGAGTGGTCCAATACATCGGACCTTCGGCCCACCCGCCGTCTTTGCCACCCCATGGGGTATACATGGCGGAGAAGTACTCCAGCGTATAATCAAGCCATTCCTGCGCCTTCTCCTCCTCACCCAACATGGAAATACAACAGGGTACGAGAACAGAGGATAAAGAGCGGATCGCATGGCTGTCATAAGGAACTTGATGGATGCGGGAGCGTTCGATGACATGGAATGCGATCTGCCCGGTTCTTAGCAGTAGCGCCTGCCTTACCTTAAGGCGTTCTTCTTCCGTCAGAGAGCCGTGAAGCCAATCATAGCCCCATGCCAACGCTCCGGCTATGCGAAAGGAGCATTCATCGTTGTAATCCCGGCTGGTGGTACCATCTGTGTTCCAGCTTGCAGCATGAAGCAGCCACTCTTTAGCTTTGGCGATAAGCGCCTCGTCCTCCAACACAACTCCAGCTATAGCAAGATGCCGGATAGCATAGAAGACTTCCTGGCAGTCCATATACATCTGCCGCCAAAGTGTGGTGACACGCTTATTATCTGGATACGGTGCAGGCTCGGGAATAAGCTCGCGCTTTGTCCAGGGTAGAACGGAATGCTTCAGGAAGTCTTCCCAGCCAGTTGAAATCGGGTCTTGGCGGACAACTTCCCGGTAAGACGGTAGCTGTTCCGCTTGAAGCCAAAGCCGCGGATGGTTGGCGGATGCAGCTGAATATCGTTCTGTACGGGAAGGCAGTGGCGTTAGCGGCAATTCATCCTCCACCACAAAAGCTCTTACTTTACTCCACTCGGAACGGATATCATTCTCCCCGATAAGACTGTATCGCCAATAATACGAGCCGGGCGCCAACGGCTTATCCGGGGTAAACAAATTATAGGGAATTCTACTGTAGGTCAACGTATCTTCAGACTCAAATTCAGCTTTTGAGGAGATCTGCAGCTCATACATGCTCTCTTCCAGACAAGCAGGCATCCAAGTAAACCGCGGAGGATTCTCTCCAACATCTATATGTTCATCTGGCCCATACGACAGGTCGAGTACGCCGCTGGTAGGTTGAAATAAAGGTTCTAACATCTCTACTCCTCCGTATTCCGGGACTTTTCCTGAATCAGTCCCGCTTTAGGGTCAAGGCAATACACCACTGCTTGCCCAGTTGTTGCTATTTGGATTTGGGGCGGTTCGCCCACCTGACTCACTAGCTTCAGTACAGCAGGTTCGTGACCGTCCCGATAAACCGTAATAAAATCAACCGACGGGCCTTTGTGCCGAAGCATAATGCCTCGTAGCAATCTACTCGGGTCTTCGGCATTACCCGGTGTGCGGATTTCATACATAGTGGAGCCGGGCGCCAGTAGAGTACTCGTGGATACTTCATACTCCCTGCAGGTGCTCACTCCATCATAACGGATATTCCACTCCGTATTTAACGGACAGTCCGTCTCATTTTTCATTGCGGACAGTACTTCTACTGAGCCATAACCCGCTTCCAGTCCAAGGACTGCCGGAGAATCCTTCTGGACACGGTGAGGGTCGAACGGTAACAGCAAATGTCCCGTCGGATGAAACCATAAGTCTACTTCCTGACTCCGCTCCGTTACTTGCTCAACATGAAACCAATCCAGCAGCCAACCGTCGGCCAATACAAGATGCCGCTCTAGAACAGCTCCTTCATAGGCGCCGTCTGAACGAATCCATAAGTACGTAGCGTTGCCTTCCTGGCGAAATTGACAGCAGCTTCCGGTATGTGGAGCTTGGGAACGACCTCCGATGGTGACCGTGTTATGGCTCGCAGTTTCGGAATACCATTCCTTGCGCAAAACAGATCCATAAGGAACCATACCCAGCTCGGGAGCAACCTCTCCCCATCGGTGCATAATCGTGATATGAAGCTTGTCGAAATGTCCATGTGATCCGCCATGCTCTCCGAAATCCGCCAGCACGGACAGCGGATTGCCCGGATGGCGGAGCACGGCGAATCCGGAATCCGGCAGTAGGACAGAGTCTCTCACCCTGTAACTGGTCTGAAGTTCCTTACTCTCACCTGCTCCATACAGCACTGCCTCCAGACCAGTCCTTAATTCCTGCCCGTATAGATATCTATAAGCATTCGCCAGTATTGGCTGGAGACTCGGGTCTTTGTAAACCGCAATACCTATTTCAAATACTTCAGCAATTTCTCGGGCGAAAGGAACGCGCGCATAAGGACCATCATGCACGGCTGGAAGCTCCCCGTTATCGCCGCTAAGCTCTGCCAGCAACTGAAACATGCCACGGATGGATTGTCCCTGTTCTCCTTTGGCATCATAGAGGTCAACCCCGAAGCGCCCGTACATCTCGGCTGCTATGAGATAAGCCCGCAATACAAAAATATGGTAGTACGTGCTGCCTTCAAATTCAAAACCATCTGGCTTCACGCCAATGGACAGATGATGATAGAATCCGCCTTCTCCCTCCAGCAAAGAAGCAAGCTTTTCTCTGGTACCTTTAGCGGCATATACACAAGCCAGACTGGCATTCAGCCATGCGGTATAGTTGTTCTCTGCATTCTTCTTCTCGTAAATGAGGATGTGGCGGTATTGCTCCATACTCTCCTCCAGCATCGTGAAGAACACTTGCAGCTTTACCTCTTCCTCCCCAGTGAACGTTACTCCATGATCCACAAGCAGCAGATAGGCCCGAATAAGCGTAGTGGACCAGATAGCCTCTGTCAGCGCCTGATGAAAAGCACGGCCACTAAGCATCCAGGGTTGAGCATCGGGATGAACCGGATACAAAGGAAACTGCTCCGCATAACCGACAAGAATCTTCCGGGCTAAGCTGCTGTAGAATTCTTCTCCGTCTGCGGCGAATACCACGGCAGATTGCAGGGCGTATCGCGCCATTGCCTGATGCCGGTATACCAGCCATGCTCCCCGGTAGGGTTCACCTTCCAGCTTGCAGCCCTTCGGGCAAGAAAAGACAACCGCATCTTGCTCCATAACATCGAAGATTAGCTCAGTATGATGCTGGGGACATACATATTGGTGCCACCAGCCACCAGGTTCTGTCGGGAGCAGAATCTCTTCTCTCCGGAAGGGATCCAGCTCCATTTTCAATTTATCCACCTCAAGACCAACCCAGGAAAAAGTATCTGCTTTCTCCTTAAGGTTCATCATCGCATGAACAAGCCTCCGTTAATTTCAATAATTTCGCCTGTCAGATAATCCGACAGCTCTGAAGCAAGGAAGAGTGCCACATTGCTCACATCCTGTGGAGCACCTTCCCGGCCCAGCGGAATCTTCGCAATCGTTGCCTGTCTTGCCGCATCCGCAGTAAAGGTAGCATGGAAAGCGGTCTGACCGATAAATCCGGGAGAGATAGCGTTTACATTAATCCCGTAAGGACTCAGCTCTTTGGCAAGTCCCTTGGTATAAGACCATACCGCAGCTTTGCCCGCTGCATAAATGGAAGCCCCCGGTCCGCCGCCGTCATGGGCCGCAAGGGAAGATACATTGATGATTTTACCGCTTTTCTTGGCAATCATCCCTGCGGATACGGCTTTGCAGGCAAACACGCATGATTTAAAATTGACGTCCATCACCTTGTTGTAATGCTCTTCGTTCATTTCAGTATTGGGAACCCGATTGATCATGCCGCCTGCATTGTTGACGAGAATATCGATGGTTCCGCCGAAATGCTCCTCTATTTCCTTCACCATATTGTCCAGTTGACCAGGACTTGTTGCGTCTGCCTGAAAAGCATAAGCTTCTCCTCCGGCCTGACGGATCGCGTCCACCGTCTCCTCCGCAGAACCGAACAAATAGTTTACCGCCACTTTGGCGCCGGAAGCAGCCAAAGTCTCCAAGATTTGTCGGCCTATCCCTGCATTAGACCCTGTAACAAGCGCAATTTTACCAGTCAAATCAATTTTCATTGCCTATTTCCTCCTAATAGTAATTATTTCTGAAAACATCTTTTTCCTCACTCCGCAGGCATGGATAAGATCAACCGGGTTCCCTCATTCTCCACGCTTTCGACACTTAATCCGTATTGTTCACCGAACACCATTTGAATTCTCCGGTGCACGTTCATGAGCCCGATTCCACCTCTATGATAGAGGGAGTCTCCTTCCGTATCCGCCAGCTGATTCAGATTCAGCTTCTCACGAAGCTTATCAAGCCGTTCGCGGGACATCCCTGCGCCGTTATCCTCTACAAGAACTAGAAAACGATCTCCCTCTTTTCTGGCGTCGATTCTAATATAGTGCTTGTCTTCAATTCCCTCGGGAAACGCATGCTGAAAAATGTTTTCGATCAAGGGCTGAAGTGTAAGCCTGACCATCTTAGCCAGTAGCAGCGTCGGCGGAATCACTACGTCAATTTCGAACTCCCTGCCGATCCGGTGCTTGAGAATCGTCATGTAGCTCAGTACATGATTAAGCTCATTGGCAATCGTAATTTCCTCCAGATTAGTTTGGATGGAGTAGCGAAGCATGAATGCCATGGCCTCCACTATTTCTGTGATTTCGTCCGAATCCTGAACGACCGCATAACATTTGATAGTCTCTAATGTGTTATATAGATAGTGCGGATTAATCTGCAGCTGGAGTGCCTGGAATTCAGCTTGATGACGCTCCAGAGCCTCCTTCTGGGTGGTAAGCTCCGCTTCGTATACCCGCTCAATCATTTCGGACAGCCGGGTCACCATGAGATTGTAGCTGCGCATCAATCCCCCCAGTTCATCCTGACGGCCGTTCATCTCAAGCCTGCGCCACTTGCCTTTTTCCGTCTCCCTCATGCCCTCCTTAAGAGTCAGGATGGGCTTCGTGATGGATCGTCCGAACCAGGCTGCAAGGAGCAGTGTGCCGACAAGCGTGAGAACTCCCACCACCAGCGTGGTCGTACGAATGGTAGAAATAGGCTTGCGCAGCTCACCAACGGGTATGGATACTACAAGCTGCCATTTGGAATATTCGGATTTTCTCGACACGAACAAATACTCTTTCCCGTCTACTTTTTCCACCACAGAGTCATTTGGGTGTTGAAATACGTTCTGAATGTGCTCAGCAGATAAACCAGGGTGATTATTATTCCCTTCCGCCCGGTAAAGGAGCTTACCGAATTCGTCCATGATAAAATAGGACCCGCCCTGTCCCAGATCAAGAGGTTCCCATATACGGGCCAGATCCTCAGCCTTAAATTCAATGGCGACTATACCTTTGGGACGATAGGAAGAGACCCCTCTGATTCGGCGGACCATCGTAATAATGTTCTTATCCCCTTCATTCATCACATTCGTGTTGAGAATGGTGATGCGGCCGCTCTCCGGCGTATGTTCGCTTAAGAAACGGTAGCGTTCCTGAGGATGAAACTGCAGGCTATGTGCCTGATAGGAGTTATCATCGCTAATGGCCTTGCCGTGTTCACCGATGACGTACATCAGATTAATCTGGGGATACAGAATAAACAAAGAACGAAACAAATACTTCTGAATGTCATTCGTATATTGATAGTAGGAGAAGCTATCCTCCGGGTCCATATCCAAGAACTCCTTGACTTGATTGTAGGACAGGATGGAATCGCTAGACTTTTCATAATTTTGCAAATACAGATCCGTTTGATAAGACGCACTTCTGATGACTTGAGCAATGGACTTCTCAGAAGACTTATCCAGCTCAGCCGAAGCCTGAAAATAAGAGATAAATCCAACCATGGACAAGGATAGAAGAATGACGGTCAGAAAGGAGGCAAACAGCTTGTTCGACAGACTCTTTCTCATCAATCGATCCCCAGCTGGTTGCGGTACTCAGAAGGAGCCAGCCCGGTGAACTTTTTGAACGTCTTCGTAAAATGAGGATGGTCTGCATACCCGACTTCATAGGAAATATCGGTGATCCGATAGCTTGCATCGGCAAGTAATCTTTTGGCCTTCTCCATCCTGCGTTTTATGCGGTAATGTACAAAGGTCTCTCCTGTTGAGTGCTTAAACATCTGGCTGAAATAAGAGGCATTTAGCCCAAGCACTTCCGCCACTTCTTCCAGCGATACTTCCTGGGCGAGATGCTTTTCAATAAATGCTTTAGCTTCCTCTATCGGATCCTTCGCTTTACCCTTGCGCTTTCTACGAAGCTCTTCCAATATAGCTGCTGACGCTTCTGCGAAGCAGTGAAATAACTGCTCAGGTCCAGCTGCTGCGGACAAGTCTAACACGCTTTTACCGGGTGTAACTGAATTGACAAGCAGCTTCTTCACGAGTAAAGCATAGCCCTCTTCCAGAAGCTCTTTTTGCTGAATCCGGCTCATCTTACGCTGGAGGAAGTCAGTTTCCCATTCCTTCAGTACAAGGTACAGCCTTTCTTTATCCAAGGTCCAGATGGCATCATCCATACGCACGACCCATTCATCGAGCTTAGCGACAGAGACAAAACTCTCTAACTTCTCTCTATGCGCTTCCAGTTTGGCGATCACATTTTGAAGGTTCCCTTTGCTCACGGGTTTCAGGAGATATTCTTTCACTCCATAGGACACGCATTGGCGGGCGTATTCAAAATCCCCATAACCCGAGATGACAACAGTCTGAATATCCGTCTCCATCTCCGACAGCCGCCGGCACAGCTCCAGTCCGTCTACCTTGGGCATACGGATATCTGTAAAAAGAAAATCCGGCTGCTCCTCCATAATGAGCTGGATGGCCTCCTCGCCATTCTGGGCCAGCTTAATGTTATACGGATGCTCGCCGCATTGCTGGATCATGATAGAAAGTCCCTTTCGAATCATGGGCTCGTCGTCTACGATTAATACACATCTCATCCATGGATACCACCTTCCGATTCGTCTCGCTTAACGCGTTCCTATTCTACCACACTATGATAGATCAGGATTTGACGGATCCGACCATCATTCCTTTAACGAAATGGCGTTGAAGAAACGGATAAATCATGATAATCGGAATAGTAGCGACAATGATAACAGCCATTTTGATGCCCTCAGGTGAGGTGTGGGCCAAAGAGCTATAAACTGAGGAAGCCGGATCAATACTGATATCGTCCGTCTCGAAGAGCTTCTTCAACATCACCTGCAGAGGCCATAATGACGGCTTGTTGATATAATACAGAGCGCTCATGTACGTATTCCAGTGCCCGACGGCGTAAAAAATCCCCAATGAGGCCATTACCGGTTTGGACAACGGCAGTACCATATTGACTATGATCCGCAGCTCGCCACACCCATCGATTCTGGAGGCATCTATCAGCTCCTGAGGCAGCTGCATAAAGAAGCTTCTCATCACGAAAAAGTTAAATGCGCTGATAGCCCCCGGAATCATAAGTGCCCATAAGGAGTTCATAAGCCCCAAATTTTTGATCAGGATAAAGTTTGGAATAAGAGGGGCACTGAATACCATAGTGAACAATACCATCATCACGATGTATTTACGTCCTACGAATTCCGGCCGCGACACCGGATAAGCGAGAGAAGCTGTCGCAATCAGATTAATGGCGGTGCCCAGTACCGTAATATAGACGGAAACACCGAACGCCCGCCAAATGGAATGATCGCTGAAAACGTACTGATAATTGATCGCGGTAAATTCCTTTGGCAGCAAGCCTACCCTGCCATTAATAATTGCTTCAGAGCTGCTAAAGGACTGGGCAATCACATTCAGAAACGGCAGAAACATAGCCAAAGCGAGAGCGGTCAGAAACAAAAGATTGAACACATTAAATAGATTCTGGCCGCGAGTATAGCGTACTCTCATCATCCCTACCTCCATAAAGAGCGATTAATACAGCGATTCACCGGTTGTTTTTTTGCTCAAAATGTTGCCGATGAGCACCAGAATGAGTCCAACTACCGACTTGAATAGCCCCACTGCTGTTGTATAGCTGTATTGCTGAGACAGCAGCCCCGCCTTATAGATATAAGTGTCCAGAATCTCCCCGTTCCCGGTATTAAGCGCGTTCAGGAATACCCATACCCGCTCGAAGCCAAGATCAAGAAATCTCCCGATATGGAGAAGGAACAAAATCATAATCGTCGGTATAAGAGACGGCAGTGTAATGGCTAAGGTTTGTTTCCAGCGCCCGGCTCCGTCTACTTCAGCAGCCTCATAAAGATCTGGGTTTATTCCTGCCAACGCGGCCAGATAAATGATCGTACCGTACCCGGAATCCCTCCAGATACCGGAACTGATCAAAATCGTGCGAATGTATGAATTTTCACCAAGAAAATAAATCGGTTCAAAGCCGAAAGCTTGTAAAGCCTGATTCACAATCCCTGTTCCTGGGGAGAGGATACCCAAGGCGATACCGCTGACAATTACCCAAGATAGGAAATGGGGCATATAAACCACCGTTTGCAAAAACCGTTTGTAAAACACAAGCCGAATTTCATTCAGCAGAAGCGCAAGCAATATTGGAGCCGGAAAGGCGAATATAAGATCATACAAGCCTAGCAGAATTGTATTGCTCAAGATTCTTCCGAAATCCTGGTATTGGAACATCGTCCTAAAGTGCTCGAGTCCCACCCATTCACTGCCTGTAAATCCTTTAAAAATATTGTAGTTCTGAAACGCAATAACTGAACCAGCCAACGGCAAGTACTTGAAAATAATAAAATACAAGATCCCGGGAATCGCAATCACATAGAGTGCTCTGAATTTCCACATGTTTAAAAGCAAGGACCTTTTCGTGTCGGCTTTGTAGTTAATAAGGTCAACCCCAGTTAACTTAGCTTTCATAACCGTTTCCTATAGGTCCTGTTTTCAGCAGGTTCGCCGGAGCATTCTCATCCAGGGGAATTTCTTGAAATTCGACGGTAATAAATCGTTCCTCCCGTTCAATAATTCGGGATAACTCCCGCGTGAATACGGTGACTATCTCCTCCTTCTGCTCACTCGTTCGGCCTTCGTACATCCTAATCTCAATATGTGGCATCGGCTTTCCTCCATTTCCTTAAATAGTGAATGAATCTAACCTCATTCTACCTACAATAAAGCGCTTGCAATATGGAGTTTCTATGAGTGAGCTTGTGTTTTCTTTAGGGTATAATCGGTAACGGCCAACCCTCTACTACTACATGATCATTTTTGAAATAATTGCAACTTATACTGTTAATAAGATTCCCCTGCAGGATGATCCCTTTTCCAGCAAGAAGTCGAATACCGTTCGTATTGCCAATCAGCGAATTTGCGATCAATTGAACGTCCTGCGGGTCGCCCGCTCCGATATCATTTGCTTTGCTATCGCCGGGATCATGCTCAAGGGATACAGCCCAATAATTCGACGCGGTATTGTTGCGAATGATATTCTCCTTAATGATAGTACCTGGCCCGTTCAAAATCTGAATGCCCTTGGCGTCCTCTATATGCGTTGTATTCTCAATCACATTTCGCTCAATGACTGTATCCGGGGTGCCCATAGTTACATTGATTCCTTCTCTTGTATTACGAATCGTATTGTCATGAATATAGTTGCGCGGTCCTGACTTACTGTGATTGCTGGGTGCTGTACCCCCGGTGTTTCCCAGCCCGATCGCCGCACCGTAGGGAATGTCAATAATCACATTGCCGTATATCTCGTTCAAATATTCGAGTTCTCCGTGCAGATCGATGGCATCCAGCTTTGTATTCATAAACTGATTGTTTCGCAGGACATTGTTATGGGCAACAAATTGGATCAGCGCCCCATGCCGCAAATAAGGGCCTTCGAAATGGGAGTCCTCCACAACATTCCAAACCGTGTCGTTCTCATACCCGTTGCGATCCTGTTTGGCCATGCCTTGAATCGACACACCATAGCCAGCACCGCCCGGACCTACATCTGTCGCATTTCGGAACGTGCTGCGGCGTACGACAATATCACGGCTGTTGTCGATACGCACACCCATACGTGAATACTTCTCTACAGTAACCCCATCAACCGTGATGTTGTATGACGGAACCTCACCAAAATTTGCGATGATAATCATGCTGTCGGGACCACCGGCGTCCGGGTTGTTCACTTTATGGTCCGTCGTGTAGACACCGTTCCAGGTAGAAGTCAATGTGAGATTAGATATGGACAGATCATGCTGTCCGGATACTTTCATCAGGGCGCTGTTTTTTACCTTATTGAGAGATGTCATGAGGATGGTTGTTGATTGATCCTCACCGCGAAGGTTTACTCCTGACTTGAGCTTCAAATTGATAAGAGTATCCAATGTTGAGTTCAAATTATAAACCCCAGACGGCAAATAGACCTCATCGCCGGGCTCAGCACTGTTTATGGCAGCTTGAATAGCAATACCGTCATCTGTGTCGTTATCGGCGAGATCAGCATTATAGTCCAGCACGTTCAAGATGCGCCCAGTGGTAGTAGGTGAGGAATGAACCGGATGCACCGTACCCTCAGGTTCGGTTAATCCGGGAGCTGTGAATGGGATCGGTTCCCGGGGGGGATTAGGCGTGTAGTTCGGGATGCTGGCTACAGGTGTATCGCCATTTGCGAACGGCGCATAGATGTTTACCTCCGATAAACTTGTAAACGCGCTGCCATCAGAATTTCCAAGACCCACGATCCGCACATATCTGGCTTCTGTGTCAGGAAGATCAAAAGGTTGCATCTCTATGGTTCTGTACATGCTTGCACCAGTCCATATGGTAGTCCAAGCCAAACCGTCATTTGAAGTTTCGATACTCAATTGAGCCGTACGCGTGTCACCTTTATAAACGGCAATACCTAAATAACTGATCTGCTTCCGTTCGCCTAAATCGTATTGGACCCACGGGCTGTTACCTGCGGCGGACCAACGGGTGAACAAGTTATTATCGATGGTATTCGTTGCGATATTGCCATCGCTGTCGCTGGCTGTCACGTTTGCAATCGCGTAAGGAATGATGGGTTCTGTAAGCGTTGACCGCGTAAAAGAAAGCGGTACGGATGTATTGCCCGACTGATCCACCGCTTCAACCTTAAAGCTGTACGCCGTGCTAGGGCTAAGCCCAACGGCTGTGTACGTTGCACCGGTAACATTGGATAACAGGGTGTTATCCCGGTATACGCGATAGGAGCCGATACCTTGATTATCGCTGGCGGCCGGCCATGAAAGTTGAATGAACTCTGTACCTATATTGACTGCTTTCAGAAAACTTCCATCCGGCCAGGAAGGTTTCTCATGGTCGCTTGAAGGTGTAACCGCTTCTTGAACAACAAGCTGTGGACGGGGGTTGCTGTTGCCATTAGCTTCTTTCGAATAGACATTGAGGGAAATTCCAGTGCTTGCCGCATCACCAAGCAGAAAAGCGATATTACCGCCCGATGCGGACAATCTTTCTCTGACAAACTCGGACACATCGATGCTGTAAACCTGTGGAGCTCCTGATTTGTCTGCCGTTACGGTAAATTTCCCACTTAACGAAGCAATGGTCAGATCCGTGACAGGCGCATTGCTCCAAGTCAGCTCCGATTCAGTCCAATTTGTATCCTTTAGGCCGAATAACGAAAGTTCGAGGTCCGCATTGGATGAACCCTTTTTGGCAGCAACATTAAAAATGTACCTGTTTGCAGGATTGCTATATAAAGAGACATCAAATTTAAAATACACATATTTCTTGTTCTCGGCGCCAGAAGAAATACTGAACAATCCATTGCTGCTGCCCGTCGCGCTATTGAAGTTTACAGTGGGCTTGCTGCTGTCGATAACTGCATCGTCGCTCGGTGCCAGACTGGCTAGATCGCGGTATACAACCTCATCATCAGGTGTTGTTGCCATTCGATTCTTTACATATTGATCCATAAAAGCCCAAGCCTCGGCGCTTGCTTGCTCAGCCGCTTCACCTATAAAACCGTGACCTTGTTTAGGTACAATTTTTACATCGACCACTTTCACGCCTGCATCCTTCAATTGATTGGAGAACGTAATGCTGTCCGTGTATGGGATCGTTGCATCCACATCCCCATGGCGGATGAAAAAAGGCGGATCGTCCGGTGACGCATAAGTGCCAGGCATGGCCAACCTTGCCTGGTCTGGCACAGAGAACGCGTCGTTCCCGCCTAAAAGCGCTTTCACTGATTTATAGCTATTAGCGAAGTTTGTTGTAAAATCCGCTGGACCGTAGAGATCGACAACGGCTTGCACTTGATCAGAATATTGCTGCCAACCGCCATTCCCAGCCAAATCCGGAACATTTACGGTATGTCCTGTATCCAATGTGATTGTCTCGCCTGACTTAATGTTCCCAGTCGTACCAAGCAGTGAGGCCAGATGCCCCCCTGACGACGAACCCCATACACCGATCCGGCTCGGGTCCAGATGGTATTCTGCCGCATGCGCGCGCAAGTAACGAATAGCAAGCTTCACATCCTGAATTTGCGCCGGGAATGGCGCTTCCGGGGTTAAGCGGTAATCCAGCGATACTCCGATATATCCTCGCTTGGTTACATAGTTGCAGATACTGGCAAGGGCTTGCTTCCGGTCTCCGTGATTCCAACCTCCGCCATGAATGTATACCATCACTGGCACGGGTGCTTGAGGCAGGATCTTGGGTACGGCAATCGAAGTATAAATCGGCCGCGTTCCAGCATTCCCAATCAGCACATCTTCATACAGCTTAACGCCTTCAGGAACCACAAACGGCTTAGGTTCAGCCGGTGTAGGGATTGGCACCGGTGTCTCTGCGGGTGGTATTCCGGGAATCGTTTGAGCTTTGAGGGCGACACTATCGATATACATATTCGCGCTCATAAGCTCCCCCACACGAACCCGGATTTTGACGTTCGGGTTGTTGTCAGCTCCGCTGCCCAAGTTTTGGACTTTGAGTTGGTTCGGCTCACTGTTCTTTTGTTCCAGCGTTCCTGGGGGCAGCTTAAATTCCTCCAACGTTGTCCAATTTATCCCTCCGTCACTTGACCATTCTACGATGACGCTTCCTCCGATGTAGGAGGATGCCCGTGTATAATAACTCAATTGAAGATTGCGGTACCCCGTCGAATTCACTGGCAGCGCCAATGCATCCTTGCCATCGATTTTCACCAGATTCGGTACGGACGGGGCCGTGGACGAAACCGAAGTTTTCGCCATACTGTTTCCTTCGCCTTCCTGCAGCCAAGGCCCCGGAATGGCAATACCACCGGTAGATCCAAAATTGTCAGGGTCATCGAAGTTTTCCTCGTAGAGCGTAACATAGTCATCCGTTATTCCGTCTGCATAAACTTCGGTAAGCGCTTGCATTTTCAAAGGCGAATATAACAAAGCCAAAGACAACAGTACTCTAATGCCCACTCGAAAAGCTTTCCTATTTAGTCCGTTTCTCAAATAAATTCCTCCCTGACATGGTATAGGTAATCACAAGCATTATGGAGTTCAAACCTCTTGTGAGATGCAGCTTATTAATGTCGGGACAAAATCACACCGTCGTTATTGTTATAACGTTCTGTTGCTTCCTTGACGACGTCACTTCCCCCTTTCTGCAGCCATTCCTCCACCACCTTCGGATAGTCGGAAATCGGCTTTTTTCCGTATACCATATTGATCACATGCGTCAATATAACTGGTGGCAATTTATCTCCACCTGGGGTGATGTCCGGGTTTTTCTGATAGCCTTTTACTTGCGGTTCAAATTGAATCCCGTCGCGTCCCTCATTCGCAAGTACTGTGTCGTAGAGCTTCATCAAATCTTTTCCTTCGGGTGTGAGACTAAGCGCACCTTTATTGTAGGTAGTATCCTGTACGAACCACAGCAGGATTTGACGGAACGTTTCTTCATCAACTTCATCAGCTGTTTTCGGTCTGTTATAGTTAATATTTCCGTTCTCTACAGTGTAGTTTTCCCCTTCAATTCCGAAGGTAAAAAACTTCTCCGCTTCGTCACTAACCATCCAGTTGAAAAACTTGACGATCCCGGCAGGGTCTTTCGCATTCTTGTTAATTAAATACGCTCGCGGCACCGTACCGACAAGACGAAGTCCCCCCTTACCGTCTGGCCCTGTGGGCGCGGCGATCAGCTTCATTTTACCAGTAGGCACCTGTTCTCTTAGCTGCTGATCCCATTGGATCAACAGGTTCGCATTCATGTTCCAGATGCCCGCCTTGCCTGCAAGAATATCGTTCTTAAATTTCGTGGGATTAATTGTGACGAATTCCTTGTTGATCAGTCCTTCGTCGAACATTGTCTTGTACGTTTGGATCGTCTTTTGCATATTTTCGATATTCATAAATTTCGGGACAATTTGATCCCCTTGTTTCATAAAGAAATTAGCAAAGGTATCGTAAGATCCGAAGAACATATCCGAATATACAAAGTCCTCCCGGCCCATATAAGGATTCTCCACACCCAGCTTCTTAAAAGCACGCATGACATTCAGGAAGTCATCTACTGTTTTAGGCTCTGGCAGCCCTGTTTGTTCCAAAAGATCCGCACGAATCCAAGTTGCCCGGCGTGACGGATTGGACAGCCATTCCGGAATCGCATAGATATTACCTTTCGCATCGGTCTCCTTCTCCCATGCCTCCTTCGGGACTTTCTTGAGAAGATCCTGCCCATACTGCTCAAGCAATTCATTTAGGGGCATGAATACTCCGGCCTCCACGGAACCTGCCAACTGAGGGTTCGTCAGCCCAGAGCTTGCTTGCACGACATCCGGAATGTCGTTGATCGCGAACATTTGAATCATTTGCGAATCAAAATTTTTCTGCTGCATCAAACGGATGTTAAGATCTGTATTTGTAAGTTCCTCCAGCTTTTTGACCCATTTGTCATCATTGATATTCGGATGATTGTCTGCATACGAAATGTTTCCGCTCCGGAACGATATGGAGAAAGCAGTGGTTTTTTCTGGACTCTCCCCCGCTTGCTCTTCTCCCCCCTTATTAGAAGAGGAACATCCATTCATAGAGACGGCTAATAATGAAACTCCCAACATGGTAAGCATCCAACGCTTCATTTCCATCAACTCCCTATTATAAAATTGGGGACACTTCGGTAGAATGACTAGAAGTTCGGAGGGGTTCGATCATGGGCCGCAACAGCTTGGCTAAATGCTCGCTCATTAGCGTGTGTCCATAATCGGAAGGATGAATAAGATCGGAGGTCAGCGAGGTTAGATCGCGCATGACTGATGCGCCATCCAGCAGATGTAGTTGTGGATGTTTATTGCTCTCACAGTAACGAAGCAGCACTTCGTTAAAAACCGTCTCTTGGACATAAAGAAGATGGCCTGTATCAAGAAAATACGTTGCACGATTCGGATAAATCGTAGTAACGAACACAGGTTTGTCAGGATGATTTTTGATAACCCGGTCCAGCATGTAAGACACTCTACGCTTGAATTCCTCGGGAGACACTACAGCACGCATATTGACACCAAGTTCCAGAAACAGAAAATCCCAATCCTCACGTTCAGCCAGATGATCGGCAACTACGTCCTCGCAATAACAAGATCCGCTAAGCGCAAGATTTAGCACATCCACACCAAGTCTGCGCCCTGTCTGCTGTAAGTAACCATTGAAATGATGCGTGGATCCCGCGCTCTGGCTGATGGAAGATCCATAGGCGAGCATCGTAAGCTTCGGTACCTCTTCCGGTCTAGGCGCACGTACTTCACAACCAAAAGCATCCACATCGTAGAAAACAGCTCCGAAACGATCAAAATGCAAACGCCATACGTTAGAGGAAAATCCAGACTGATTCAGCCGCTTACTTGATACCTCTGTAAAACGTTCCGGCTCCTCCAAGTGCAGAGTGGTTACCGTACCCGCCTGCAGAAAATGCTGAGAATGAAAAAAATCCCCTCTGCATACCACAACGCGGCCGTTACTATCATTCGATCCGACAGTGACCCTAACATGCTTGGATTCGGTGACAAACCGCAATTCACAGCCGTTCGATTGTATAGCTTTGGTTCTTCCTTTCTCTGACAAGCCATTGCGCACATGCTGCGGAAAACGCTGGAGATGCAATCCAGATTGATAGGGTTTATGAACCAGCTCCGAAACATTGTGAAAATAAACGCCTTCCTTTTCCATCTTTGCAGCTACACCACCTTAATAAAATCGAGTTCGTGTTAACTCATATCTGACTTCTATTGCATCATATAATAACAACAAAAGCATAGTCAACAAGTTTTTATGTTTATTATGAGTCATATATGAGTCAATTCTTGTGCAACAAACAAATACTTCAACATAACAAAAAGCACAGATTCAGAATTGAACCTGTGCCGGGATTTTCACATAAACTTTCAGTCCTCAAGAGTGCTGAGTCTCCTGATTTACCGCATTCAATATTTCCTCAAGTCTGCGGCATAACTCGTCGTTGTCCAGTAGACCTGAAACAAACATCATGATATCACGTTGAATCTCTTTCAACTGGAGGTTGCTTAAACCCAGCTCTGTAACCAGACGATAGGTAGGGAAGATCTCACGATAAAGCTGAAAACGGGCCGGACGATAACCCACTTCCTCACCTTCCCAATCCATCACCAAACGGTTGGCTGCAATATTCAGCGTCTTGCGCCTAATGATCAGTTGCGCCTCGTGTGAGGTGAGAAAATCAACGAGCAGCATGGATGCATCCTTGTTCTGTGATTTGCTGTTAACCGCCAGTCCATTTATAATCAGCAGCGTATCAGCATTTTGCAGCCGCGGCAATGGAGCAATATCGAATGCCAAATCGGATTGACGCAATTGATTCAAGAAGTAATAGGTCGTCATAATCATGGACACTTTACCTTGCAAGAACAAGGCTTCCGCATCCGCATCGCTCTCGGACAATACGGCTGGAAATACATCTTTCATGCCTATCAGCTTACGAATGGTTCCTAAACTGTCGAGTAGCTTTGAGCCACTGAACCGGAATTTGCCTTCGTCATCCTGCTCTGCCGCAAACGTCGTACCGCTCTGAAGCAGGAACAACGGCCACCGGTTACGAGAAGGCAAATAAAAATAAAAACCATACCAGTCATGACCTTCAGCTACCTTTCGACCATTAGCGAACAAATCGTCCCAGGTCCAGCTACTGTCTGGTGGTGATACGCCGGCTTCCTTAAAGTGCTGTTTATTATAACAAAGCACGACTGGAGAATAAATGAAGGGGCGAACGCGATTACGGTCACCATACCGGAACGGGTCGGTAAGAAAACGATACGTGTCCGGCTGTTCCTCCATCGGCTCCAGCAGCTCCGTACAGCCTTGCTCCAAAAAATCCTGATAATTGTTATTATTCATCAGTACGACATCCATGATTTCCGACTGCAAATATTCCTTCAAAGATGTCGAGTAGTTTCCTGAAGACAACTCGAGCGGCTGAACGTCGATATGCGGATAGCGTTTGCCGAACTCATTCAGTAGCTCTTGCATCTCTACAAGCTTGGGGATGGTGTTCACATATCCGAACTTGATCGTCGTTCTGCCTTCCTCTACCGGAGGAATTACCCGATTGCCAACACGCGGAATTTTCTCAATTAAGCCTTCATCCACCAGCACCTTAAGCCCGTTGCGCACAGAAGCGTTGCTAAGTCCGAAGCGCACCTCTAAGTCGCTTTCTGAAGGAAGATAACTGCCGATCGCTATACTTCCCGAATGAATTTCATGTCGCAAGGTTTGAATCATTTCCTCTAGCCTGATACGGAAAAATTTTCTGCTATTCCTTTTCTGCATTGGGTTTCCTCGCCATCTTCCGATTAATCGAGCCCATAGGGACAAGTTTATATAGTATTCATCATACTGAAATCCTTTGGGAACGACAAGTATCGGAGTCTGGCCCCATATAGCGTATGTTCTGCACCCACGGTGTCATACAGATCGGTCAATACACCGTAATCCTCTTAATACCCCATATAACTCTCCAAACCGGCTGGATCTATAATGAGCATTTGCTTGTTTCCGATTAGCTCAATAAGACCTGAATCTTCAAACCTTGAGAATTTTCTGCTAATAGTTTCGCGGGTGACCCCAACATAACTGGCCAGCTCTTCACGAGACAACGGAAGGTCAATATGAATATGAGTGCCACGCTGCTTACCATATTTGTCGCTGAGTTCCATGATCATATAAGCAATTCGTATTTCGGGATCTTTGGTCGCCAGGCTTTGCGCCAGATTTTCCGTATGGGCTAGTCTTTTGGTCACACTCTTCAGTAGTCTGAGCGAAATATCCGGATTATCCCTCATCAGCTGCTCCATATCCGTTCGGGTCAGCATGCAAATGTTAGTGTCTTTCAGAGCATAAGCACTGAAGTTACTCAGCTCATCGCTGTTAAAAATGCTCAGTTCTCCGAAAAAGTCTCCATTCGTCAAGATGTGCAAAATTTGTTCCTTGCCCTCAGGAGTTGTTTTGGATAATTTAACATGCCCTCGCTGAATAATGTACAGCGTATCTGACGGCGCCCCTTCCAGAATTAAAGGTTGACCTTTAGTAAACTTACGATGCTTGATCATAGCGCTGATCCGGGAGAGATCGTCATCGCTTAACGCAGCAAAAATAGGCACCTTGCGGGTACAAGGTTCAGCAGCGTATTGGCAAGAATACTCCTTCATAACTGTCCCCCCTGTTGTTCATTTTTTTGTACAACTCCTACTTTCCTTTAGGATACAGAAGTTTTTTTATCTTCAACCGGCGCAAAATGACTGGTATCTTCACCGCATACCGGACAGACCCAATCTTCAGGCAAATCTTCAAATGCAGTGCCTGCAACAACATCCTCATCGGGATCGCCTAATGCCGGATCATAGATATAACCACAGGGTAGACAAATGTATTTTTTCATCTTTATCATCTCCTAAAAAGTTAATAGTTTAGTTCAACCTGGTTTGTACTTCAGCCATAATCTCCTCGATGCTACTCCCGTTAACATCGATCCCCTCAAGGGAGATGCCAAACTCTACAGCGGTTTTATACCCAAGAGAAGCAGCTGCACCTTGCCAGGATATCGCACCGATCATTGTGTTATCTTTCACATAGATACGCGTATACGCCCCATTGTCATCTCCGCTTACCGCCGTATCGCAATACTGTTCATCCACGTTGCCTATCGAAAATAAAGAGATACCAAAGGCGGTAAACAAGGTAACCGGAACAGCTCTACGATACGCAGTCAGATTGGCAACCATATTACTGCCGGCAATCCGGCCCTGCTCAATCGCTCCGCCCCACAGTCCTTCCACATGCCCGTTAATTTCAGCCACATCTCCGGCTGCATACACATGCGGATCATTTGTTTGCATTTGTTCATTTACGATAATGCCCTGCCGGACTTGAATATTCGAGCCACTTACCAGTTCCGTATTCGGTACAATACCAATAGAGTAGACTACATGGTCACAGGAAAAATGAGATTGGTCGTGCAGCGTAATTCCGGTAACATACTCAGTTCCTGTTATAGACGCTACATCAGCTCGAAGAATAACCTTCACACCTGCTTGTTCAAGGTTCTCTTTAAGGAGCTGTGAGGATTTCTCATCAAGCTGTCTGCCCATCAACCGGTGAAAAGCTTCGATCACCGTTACCTGATATCCAGCTTCATGCAGCGCCCAAGCGGTTTCGATTCCCTGCACTCCCCCACCGATTACGGCTACATGGCTGCCATCCTGCAGGTTTTCTTTCAATCTGTCCGCGTCGTTCATATCCCGGAGGGTATGAACATTGTTCAGGGCGAAGCCCTCAAGGGAGAGTGCACGATTCTTCGCTCCCATACACAATAAAAGCTTATGATAAGAAACACTCTGCCCATCTTCTGTCACAACTATTTGCCGGTCCGGGTGGACAGAACGGATTCGGGTCGAGGTTTTTACGGAGATACGGTTATCGTGGTACCATTTTTCCTTTTTAATCAGCACCTTCTCACTGTGCAGGTCGGTAAACAGCCCTTTGGTCAGCTTAATCCGGTTATAGGGCAGTTGACTTTCCTCCCCGAGGATCGAAATTTCCGATTCTGCGTCTTGATCACGGATGGCTTTGGCGGCATGGACGGCGGCTACTCCTCCGCCAACAATAACGTAATGTTTTGTCATCCTATGTTCCTCCTCCCTAAAATGAACTCAGCAGCAAATCCGAAACAAATTCAGCCGCATTTTTAATTTTTTGAACTTTCTCTGGCTCTTTCGGGGAAAATCTGATTCGTACAGGGAACTCTACATGTGTCATCCCCGTGGTTTTAATAACCTCAGATGTGCTTTGCACCGTCATGTTTGTTCCATTCAGATAATCCTGAATGACTTCAATGGCTTCACCACTCCAGCCGTAGGAGCCAAAGGCTGCAGCAAGTTTACCTGCCAGATTCATATTGTGCAATTCTTTCAGAATGTTCTCCAGGTTCCCAATCATGTCCGCGTATTTAGTGGAGCTGCCAATAAAGACCGCGTCCGCTGACGTTATGCTGTTCAGAATATCAGCGGCACTACTTTTATCTGCATCCCAAATCTCGGTCTCTATATTATTTTCCTGCAAGCATTCCTGTATGATTTTGGCCATCTTCTTGGTACTATTTTTGATGGTGGTATATACGATGGTTGCCTTTTTTCCTTGCGTCGTTTCACGGCTCAATGTGGCGTACATCCCGATATATTTACGTATGTCCTTCCGGATCACAAACCCATGGGAAGGAGCGATCATCCGGATCTCAAGATCCTTAACAGCCTCTAACAGGGTTCTTACATATCTTCTGTGAGGATGAATAATTGCTGCGTAATAGCCCTCGAAATCTTCCGTAATATCAAACCCGGCTTCATCGCTGAATAGATTCTCCACCGCAACATGCGTGCTGAAAATATCACAAGGAAATAAGATTTGATCTTCGATACAATAGGTGATCATCGTTTCTGCGGTATGGAGATACGGTGTTTCTTTAAACAGCAGCGTTTTCCCGCCAATATCCAGCTTATCTCCGTCTTTAACCACCAGGAAGTTCCGGCTATGAAGCTTGTACATTTCCTGCAATTCGGGAACAGCAATCTCGGTGCATACGATCGTGGCATTTGCAGCCTTGGCAGCGAGAGCTGCCAGTCCACCAGAGTGATCAGGCTCTGTATGATTAATTACAATGTAATGGATATCTAGAAGATCAATCATTTCACCCAGACACTCGGCATATTCACGTCCGAATTCCATATCTACGGTATCAATGACAGTTGGCTTACCTGTTTTTAATAAATAAGAATTATAGGTAGTTCCTTTTGCCAGAATCAGGCGGTGAAATGGAACCTGGCGGTTATCAATTTTGCCTATCCAGTAAGTATCCTCGGCGATTTTTTTGAATGGTGTACTCATTTCTTTAACCTCCAATGTTTGATTGACAATGTTTATCAACAACCTTATTTTATTATGGCTGCCAAACAAAAAAGAGGATTTGAATCAAATTATAAAAGTTTGAAAAAAATGAATACCTTAAATTTAGACGATCTAAATAAAGTGATTATGCGTTGAGTCACATTTTAAATAAAAAGCCACACAAATGTTTGCACTTCGCCTTAAAGAAAGAATAACCCCTAACAACTTTATGCCATATCCTAATGAAAATAATAAAAAGGTGGATATCCATGACTGAAATACAAATAGCTGCTGTGGGAGATCTAATGGTCAAACGTTATATTATTTCGGATGCTAAACAGCCTGACGGAACCTATTTGTTCAGCCCCCTGTTTGCAAAAGTAGCTCCTTATCTGAAACAGGCTGATTTGACGATTGGCAATCTCGAAACCACCTTTGCTGGAAGCGGCCCCGAATGCCGGAAAAGCCCCCGATCAGGCGGTCCGATATTCAAATGTCCAGACGAACTGGCCCCTGCACTTAAGGAAGCCGGATTCGACGTATTAGTAACGGCCAACAATCATTGCATGGATTATGGTGCCCCGGGTCTGGTTCGGACGTTACGAGTTCTGGACCGTAATGGAATCGACCACACGGGAACAGCTAAATCATTAGAAGAATCCAAGAGAACGCTTATTAAAAACGTCAAAGGAATTGCGATTGGCATCCTCTCCTACACAGCAGGAACCAACCGAATTCCTGTACCAGTGAGTAAGCCATGGCTGGTTAACCGGATATCTACGCCCAAGATTATTCGGGAGATTCGAGATTTAAAAAAGAAAGTCGATCTAGTCTTGCTTTATCTGCATTTCGGAAGCGAATATCGTTACACTCCAAACAAGAGGCAAAAAGAGCTGGTCAATCTCTTCTTTAAAAATGGCGCCGACATCATACTGGGGTCTCACCCACATGTTCTTCAACCGTTAGCGCTTCGTGGAAAAAAACAATTCGTTATTTACTCATTGGGGAATTTTGTTTCGACTAAACTAATGAATATTCCTTATACACAAAGCGGTATCATTCTTACGCTTAAAATAAAGAAGGATGAAAAAGGACACACGAGTATAACTAACGTAGGTTACATCCCGACTTGTGTAGATCGAAGAATAAAAAGCGGCAGGAAAATTACAGAGATCATCCCCATCCGCGACGCATTAAAGAGAAGCGACACCGACATAAAAACAGAGCGGCGAAATCTCATGAATCGAATGTTGAAACATACGACAACAATCTTAAAGAGGGAATAGAGTCGTTACAGAAAAATAACGTTCCGCGGAATTTACCGCGGAACGTTATAGATTTAGACCTCAAAACTGTGTTTGGGTTTAGCGTAAACGATCAGGCATCATTAATTTAAGGAATTCTAGAATACCATTCTCTACTACGAGTTCTTCTCTATCTTGATCAGCAAGTACTCTTCTGATGATATCTTCTTTACCCTCCAGCACTTTACTTGTCCAATGAGGATCAATGATAAGAGACCGTCCTACTGCTACTAATTCAGCATTTGTCAACGTGTCCTCTGCGTCCTGTTTGGTACGGATATCTCCTACCCCAATTAAAGGTACACGGCCATTGATTTTCTCATGTACATATTGCAGGATTGATTTTTCTTTAAAATCTTCTGATGCAGATAATCCAGCTTTTTATCAGCTAATTTATCAATAAGATAAAAGGTATCGGTGATTTTAATTCCAGGCTCTTCATATTCTTCTGGAGAAAAACGATACCCGACAATAAAATCCTTAACCTTTGAATTGTCAACGACAGCAATAACTGCATCCACTAATTGGTTAATGAAATTAAATCTTTTCTCTAAGCTTCCGCCCCATTGATCTTCACGACGGTTGGAGTGTGGAGAGAAGAATTGTTGGATTAAATATGTGTTTGCTCCATGAATTTCTACCCCGTCAAATCCAGCTTGAATAGCACGTTGAGTCGCTTTTTTAAAATCCTCAATTACACCGAAAATTTCATTTTCTGTTAATGCTCTTGGAATTTCTGCATTCGGACGTTCGGCAGCAATGGCGCTGGAGGAAACGGGTTGTACGCCACGCAATATTTTTGAATCTGTCATTCTTCCTGCATGGAATAGCTGTAAAATAGCTTTTGTTCCATTTCGTTTAATAGTAGATGCTAATCGGCTAAGGCTAGGAATAAATTCATCGGAGGAAACACTAAGTTCACCTTCCCATCCTTTTCCACCCTCTTGTACATTTGCTGCCGCAGTGATGACCGCACCTACTTCGCCCGTTCTTAGCGAATAGTATTTCAATTCATCTTGTGTTACTACACCGTCATAAAAGCTCATTCGTGTGGTCATTGGAGCCATAACCACTCGGTTTTTTAATGTCAGCCCTCTGCGAAAAGTTAATGCTGTGTCTAGTGCTATCATCTTTTTCCCAACTTTCATTAAATTATATTTAGATAAATTATTATATACATGCGCATACATATAAATTACAGCAATGATTTATTCTTGTTAACTAATAAAGAACTGCTGTTGGATACAACAAAAAGCGCTGTTCCGCTGAACAGCGCTTTTCGCTCGTTATGAATCGTCCTTATTATTCTAGTTCGGCCGGTTTTACAATGGCTGCACCTTTATTATTTTTGGAATATTTAGCTTCGATTTTCGTGGTGTATGTATCTTTGGCTCCATCACTTACCAGCACATAACTCAGATCGACTGTCAGCTTTTCCGTTTGCCAGGTCTTAGTATTGACGAATAATTTCCACGTTACGCTTTTGGGTTGAACTGTCTCTCCATCCCAGAGGTTCTCCTGGTCATAGAGTTTGATTATCCCCTTAGCTGCTGTCGGATCGGTTACCGTGAATTGTAAGACTGTTTGTGCGCCAGCAGTGCTGACTTTCATGGATTTTTTATAACTTTTGACCGAATCAAGCATGGAAACAGGATCGTATTGGCCTTTGGAGTAAAAGGCATCCCATTCCGTTTTCTCCAGTCCAAGCCAATATTGTGCATCAGGATCGATTGGCTCCCCGTCATCGTCGTAACCTTCATCTTCAGATTCATCGATCAGTTCACTTCCGTCTACAAGATAGTAAAACTCCTTGTCATTGGCATATAGACTGTACGATGTTTCTAAAAGACTACTAGCGACAGTGCCTGCTGCGGCAAAATTCGGCAGACGGTTGATATCCAGCTTCAGAGTGTTGGTGTTGCTGATACGCACCCCGCCGCTTTGAATATCCTGTTTTTTGGTCACATCCAGATGGAAATTCTTTATTGCTTTGGAGGCTGCCGTTACTTTGCTGATCATCTGATCCGCGGTTACTACTGTTGAGGTAGCTGCTGACACTACTCCTGGATTAGACATCCATCCGATCGTTCCGGACAGCAATAAAGCACCTACTGCCAAACTAGTACCTATTGTTTTGAAAAAACTGTTCATGTACTTCCCCTTTCGGCCCCTTGCGATAATGTAACGCCGTATAGGTCGAAATAATAAAAGAGCTCAAAATAGACTACATATTCTTAGAGCTATCCTTTATGCTTCATAAGACATCCCTATGGCGGCCTGGCGATCATTTCCTTCTGTCGAAAGGCTTTAGACCCATGGCTTTGTGTCATCATCTTTCGATGATTTTACCTTTAACGCGGACATTCAATTAGTTTTAATAGATTACGGACGCATGTCCCACCGCTAATTTTATCATGGTTATAATTACCTGTAAACGACTTATCTTCTATTCGAATTCGCTATGATACTCAGAAGAAATACTACAATCAAAATGAAAAATGAACGATTACATACGCTTATAAGTCTTATTAATGAGAACAGCAAAGACAGGGGGTGCAGCAAAATGAGTGACCGGGAAATTTTCGAGCTCTATAAAGAACAAGTATATTATTTTTGTTACTACTTAATGAAAAATCAGGCAGATGCGGAGGATATTTCCCAAGAGGTATTTGTAAAAGTTATCTTAGCGGATAAGTCGAAGGTAAGAAACTTGAAAGCTTGGATTTTACGAATTGCTTCGAATGAGTGCAACAGTGTGATCAAAAGGCGTAAGACGGGGTGGATGAAAGAAGTACGTAATTATTTACTATCCAGGTCTGAGGAATCAAACCCTGTAGAAAAACGTTTGGATCGACAGGAAACTAAAAAAGAATTACAAGGGTTATACCGTCAGCTTCCTGACAAAATCAGAATGGTAGTAGTCCTTCGTTTTATAAACGAATTGACTGTACCCGAGATCTCTAAAGTTATGAGCATACCCGAAGGAACTGTAAAATCCAGACTGAACAAGGGACTTGAAATACTAAATAGAATGGGTGGAACCCAACTAAAGGAGCTGAATAGTAATGAGTCTGTATATTGAAAAAGATAAACATATTCCCCGACCGGATTATGATTTGATGTGGACTGCCATAGAACAAGAAGCTTATAAACGTCAAAGAAATCTGCATGCCTCCCAGAATACTCCTAGGTCTAATAAAAAGGTTATTCCTATCAGTATTGTCTTCTCTTGCCTCTTACTTGTAGCCATTCCTGTATTCGCTAGTATGACGATTAATTGGGATAAAATTGGTGGTCGAAGTGTGAGCAATGCATTAAATAACGGCATCGGTCAACAGTATAATCTTCAAACTTCCAGTTCAGGAGTAACAATGAATTTGAACGGTGTTGTAACTGATGGAGAAAAAATGAAAATGCTGTTATCACTTGATACTAAATCTGATCTATCCCAATATACTGGATTTGCTACAGAGGAAAACATCATGACTAATGAATCCGGTGCCAAGGCAAAGGTATACGGTTATTTAGAATACGATCCTGAAAGCCAGAAACTCATTGGAGTATATGAGACACCTGATACATTAAAGGATGATAAAAAGGACTACAGGTTTGAAGCACGGAATCTCATTTTTTACCGTGATCAGAATATTCCCTTACAATCTAATCATCAAGCAGGGGATACTATCGATACTGGAGTTAAGCAATATCCAAGCATTCAAATCGAATCCGTTCGACATGTTTCCAATCAAACCATTATCCGTTACAAAGTCGCTGCATCACCATCTGACTTAGGACGGGGTAATCCACATTTGGTAGTTAGTACTGGTGGTCAAAAGAATGAAGCAATTCCAACCATCATGCCTAACGAAGGATCGGATTTATTTATTGAACAGGTTTTCAATATAACTGAATCAGATTGGAAGGAAGCTAGTCTTCATTTTAGTTACATTGAAGAAGCGAAACGATTTTCAGGTACGTGGAAGTTCGATTTTAAAGCAGATGGACAAAAAGCAAGTGAGGCGATTTACACTAAGAAACTGTATAACAGTCCTGAATTTCAAGAAAAGACCGGCATAACCTTAGATCAGCTAGTGGTTACCCCTTTAGATATCCAAATTCTAATAGATGAAAATGATTCGCTTAAAAAAGGAATTGTCCACTATAATACCGCTCAGTTGGTTATAGGTGATCAAACAATCACTGGGGGTTGGAATTTGAAGGGAGATCATTCCGAAGGCTACCAGCATTTATTTCAATTCGAATCTCCGGAATGGTATAACGACTGGTCCGATGTTCCAATGAAACTTATATTAAAGGATGCTGTCATTGAGAAACGTGATACTACTAAGAATTGGATCACTATAAACAAACCTAAAGAAGAAAAGCAGTTCACTTCACTTGATGTCGATGGGTTAAAAATTGAATTCACTTACTATACTGAGGGCGAAAATTTGATTGTCGAATCAACATCCAAATCTTCTGGCTTCAAAAGCGTTAACCAAACTACGTTACGGATTAATGGCAAAGAAGTGGTGCCTGAAATTACACCTAAGGGCATGATATCTACAGGAACTAATATTGATAGCTACAAAGATATCCCTTTCGACGAAAAAATCGAACTGAACCCTGGTATCTATAAATATAGCGATCCTAGCCGGAACGAGGAAATTAAACTTTAATAAAGGAAGTTAATCTATGTCCCGCCCTTTCTAGTTAATCCTAAGGGCGGGTTATTTATGGATAAAATCATTTCTGTTTATGTATCTCTTTTATTTCCTTCACAACAAAAAAAGCATAGAACGGACTCAAGTCCGCTTTATGCTTTCCATTATTAAGATAAACAATATTTAACCAGCGCATCTCGCACACCATGCTCGTTGTTAGACCCCGTGACAGCATTCGCTGCCGCTTTGACCTCAACCGGAGAATTATCCATCGCAACGCCCATACCCGCGTATGTAAGCATAGAAATATCATTAAAATAATTACCGATCGAAAGAACTTCCTCTTGCGGAATTCCCAGCTTCACAGCCAGATTCTTTAAGGCGTTGCCCTTGGAGGCTTCCGGATGCATCAAATCAACGAAAAATTCACCACTGCGCAAAATATTGTACTCATGGGTCCAAGTACGCCATTCACGTTCAGCTTCGTCAAGGATTTCTGATTGTGTAAATACAGTAAACTTAACAACCGGTTCACGGAAATCTTCCCATGCTGGCAGTGTAACCGGCACGATACGGAAGTGTTCATACATATAATTGGCTTCTTTGGTCAGGTTTTCTACATTATCTACATACATATCAAAAGCCGTATTCACATCATAATGAATATCATGCTTTCTACAATAATCAATATAAGGGTCAAGACCACGAGCATCCATACCGTATTGATGCAGCACTTCCCGATCTTTCACACGAACCGTAGCAGCTCCATTATGACCCAGCACATAACCAGACAGCCCCATTTCCTCCATAAAAGGAATCGAGTTCTGCGGACTGCGGCCGGTACATAACACGATCTGCCCGCCAAGACGCGTAACTTCAGCAATGGCTTCTTTATTCTCAGTGCTCAAGTGGTGATCATCATTCAACAGTGTACCATCTACATCTAGTGCAATCAGTTTGTATCTCATACTCCCACCATCCTTGTCTTTCTTTTTCTATATATATTGAACCTGGCTATTTGAGTTAAGTTTCAGTCGCAACTGCGGTTAATATTTGGACTTCCAGCCGCTGTTGTTTCCAGATTTCTTGATTTATACCGTTTACTAGTGGTTGAAATCCGGAAACAAAGGCGGTCGCTATCGCTTTTACAGTTCCAAATTTCCCCTCCGCCACTCCATTCCCTAATCCCAAGTTTCCAAATTCAATTTACATACCATTTTTTCTCTATATTATTGTTCTAATGCTTCTGTACTTAAGAGTGCCAGTTCCTCTAGCGTAAGTTCACGACTAGCTCCCAGTGGCAGGCTTTCGTCCAGCTTCAATTCTCCCATAGATACTCGTTTCAGAAAAGTGACTTTTTTGCCGACAGCTTGGAACATTCGCTTCACCTGGTGAAACTTTCCTTCTGTGATGATCAGCGAAATATGTGAGATTACTTTACTGCCGCGTTCTCTTCCCAATATAGTTAGCTGTGCAGGTAAAGTAACATATCCATCTTCCAGCTCGACACCTGCCGCAAAAGCCGCTACATCGTCTGCATCTACGTCTCCCTCAACTGTTGCTTCATACGTCTTAGGGACATGCTTGCGTGGCGATAGTAGCTCGTGAGCAAGCTTTCCATCATTGGTGAGCAGAAGCAGCCCTACTGTGTCCTTATCTAACCTTCCTACAGGAAAAGGTTCAAACTGTACATATTCCTGCTTTAAAAGATCCAGAACGGTCCGATCCCGCTTGTCCTCTGTTGCCGACAGAACTCCCGATGGCTTATTCATCATAAGATAAATAAATTCACGATAGGTAACAAGCTCGCCGCCAACCACAATTTTATCGTGATAAGGGTCTACATGAAATCCACTATCCTTGACGACTGCACCATTCACGGTAATTAAACCTTGCTTGGCTTGTTTACGAATATCGCTGCGTGATCCTACCCCCATATGGGACAATACTTTATCTAAACGCTGCTTTTTTGCAGTTTTCCCTGATAGGCTCATTCTTACATCCACCTCCAGCCTGCGGGATATTCATTCTTGAGCACACCGTCCTGCCACTTCCCCCAGCCTGCACTATAACCATCTATGCAGACCAGTACGTATCCTTTTTGGGTAGTTCCTATTTTAATAGAGAGACGTTCTTGACTAATCAACAATGTCTCTCCTTTAAGATAGGAAATAGCTTCATTACTCGTACTGGAAAGTGAGACACTTCGGCAGCTCTCTTCAGGGTGTAACGCGGTAGCCATTGGATGTCCTGGGATAAATCTGCCGTTACGGACATGTCCTACATACCATCCTGGACGAATCGCCTTTAATCCATTTAATCTTTCCTTAGGTAGTGGGGAGATGTACAGATGATCACCGAAGAAAATCGGATACCCTTTTGGCTCCCAGCCAAGCTGGTCTTTTATAAAATCTCCATATGCAGCCAAGGCTTGCTCTTCTCCTGAACCTTGACGGCCACGTTCAGCGCCAGCAGCAGATTTATTAGAGAACTTACCTTCTTTCCCTCGTCTGGCTTCTGGTTTGTTTGCGGATTTAATATGAGCAGTGCCTTTTTTATTCGTATTCCGTGTAACTGCACTCAACTTAACTTCGGCTTGATCACGTTCCTCTGCAGATACCTTTGGCCCCACATGTTGCAGCACAGCCATGAAATGTCCTTCACCTTTTACTTTATGCGGCCATAGTCTTGCTGTCCCTGATAGTTCTCCAAAACCAGGAGCAAATGAGCCAGTGCCTCCAACTGTAATCACCGAAAACTGTGGATGTTCAGAAATAAACTCCGCTATAATTTCTTCATTTTCTTCTGTAGCAAATGTACAGGTGGAATAGACAAGTGTACCTCCCGGTGCCAACGCTGTTGCAGCAGAACGTAAAATATCCCGCTGCATGGCAGCATATTTGGCAGGTGTACCTGAATCCCACTGCTTCACCATGTCTTCATCTTTACGGAACATCCCTTCACCTGAGCAAGGAGCATCAATCAAGATTTTGTCAAAATAAAGCGGGAATGCCGCTGCAATATGATCTGGACTTTCGTTTAGTACGATACCGTTGCGCACCCCATATAGCTCTAGATTTTTGGCTAAGGCTTTCGTGCGTTCTGGATGAAGATCATTGGTAACCAACAAGCCTTCTCCTGAGAGCTTGGCAGAAATCTGTGTGGATTTGCCCCCAGGTGCAGCGCATAAATCAAGGACACGATCTCCTGGCTGTACATCAAGCAGTTCCACAGGTGCCATAGCGCTTGGCTCTTGAATGTAATACAATCCCGCGTGATAATGTGGATGTTTACCTGGTCTGGCCCCATCCTCTGTATAGAATCCGGTTGGACACCACGGAATGGGTTCCAGCTCTAAAGTGGAAAGAGCTTGCAATTTCTCCACTGAAATTTTCAAGGTATTAACACGAACGCCTCCGTTAGGGGTCTCCTTGTACGAATCCGCAAATTGATTATAATCCGTTCCCAGCAAGTCCATCATACGCTCGCTGAAAGAACTGGGCAGTTGTGCCGCCATGATGCCGTCCTCCTGATAGTACTGCTAAAATTTAGGTGTTTAAAGATTCAAGGAACACCCTTACGGGTGTTCCTTTGGCAATACTCATTTATAGAGGATCATTATTTACGATGAGAAGAGGTCGGTCTTTGAGGACCTCGTCGTTGAGGATTATTCGGTGTGATCACCTCAGCCGCAGAGTTCACTTCATACGCTAGACCTTGATCAATGATTTCTATAGTCAGATCATAATAAGAAAATGGCTGCTGCTCACACGACTCCATGCGGCGAACATAATCCTTCACTTCCACCACTAGCTTAGCCAAATTAATGCCGAGTGTCACTGCTGAATATTCTTCCAGCTTGGCAGCAGCCCCGCTTAGCATAATCGTTGCACCACGCATATTATTATTGCGGCAATGGTACAACCCAACAGCTACTTGGAGAAGTGCTTTGTACAATGGGTCGCGTTGCTTGGCAAGCCATAGCTCTTCGAGCACCTCGTGACATTCGAAATAATCCCGGTCACGATTAAAGTACACTAGATACGCCAAGTACAACGGATCATAAGCCATCCGGCAAACTATCCTTTTTAGCTGCGGAGAGAAGTCCCCGTACATGATCCAGAAGCTCCTTCATCGCTTCCATGTCCTGAGCTTGCCATATTTCGTTAAATCGAGCCTGAGTATCTATAGCCTCATTCACCAAATGATAGAAATACAATTGATGAATAGATTTGAGAATTTGAGTCGTCATATTCGAGTTTTCCTCGAAGGTCTTTTGCGCTTCCAGGATTTCATCACGAATACTGGACATTTCGCTGTCCAAGATGGAGGCTGCTTCAGCTGCGGTTTTCAGGCGCACTCGCATTTCATCCGGCAAGCTTTCCCGATATTTATAATTCAGAGAGTGCTCTATGGTTGCCCAGAAATTCATAGCTAGTGTACGAATTTGGATCTCTGCGAGCACTATTTTTTGTCCCAGAGCTGTCTGCACAGGATATTTAATAATCATATGAAAGCTGCGATACCCGCTCTCTTTATAATTGGTGATGTAATCCTTCTCATACAGGACTTCAAGATCCTTACGAGCCCGGATATATTCGGCCACTCTGCGGATATCCTCCACGAACTGGCACATAATCCGGATCCCGGCTATATCTTCAATGCCTGTCTCCAGATCCTCCATCTTCACATTCAGGCGCTTAGCCTTCTCCAAAATGCTTGACAGCCGCTTTACACGACCAGTTACGAATTCAATCGGCGTGTATTCCTCTCTTTTCTTCAACTCCGAACGCATTGTTTTGAATTTAACTTTCAATTCTTCCACAGTCTGTTCATATGGAAGCAAAAAAGTTCCCCAGTCCCTGCCGTCCATCGCCTTCGTCCTCCTGTCCTTTCGACTCCTTCAATCAGTGATGATCAGCACCCACTGCTTCAGAGATATGACTGAATCCGTCCCGCCGTAAGAGCTGCCGTAATCCGGCATGCAGCCTGCGGTTAACCTCCGGTCCTTCGTAGATGAGTGCTGTATAAATTTCGACCAGACTTGCGCCTGCTCTTATCTTGTCATACGCATCCTGACTGGTGAATATGCCCCCTGAACCTATGATCGGCATCTTCCCTTCAGTCTGGCGATAAATCCTACGAATGATTTCCGTTGACCGGTCACGAAGTGGCTTACCGCTTAATCCACCTGTCTCATTAGCCTTTTCATGACTAAGTCCATCCCGGTTCAATGTAGTATTCGTAGCAATAATACCATCCATACCAGCTTCTGTCAGTGATTGAACCATATACTCCAACTCAGAGTCACTTACATCTGGAGCAATCTTAACCAACAAGCTCTTATTCAGGCCTGTGGCTTTACGCTGAATCTCCATTTCTTCCTTTACTTGAGCCAGCAGGAACGCTAATTCACTGCCATGCTGGAGACTGCGCAACCCCGGTGTATTTGGTGAGCTGATATTGACCACAAAAAAATCACCGTACGGATAAAGCGTACGGATACACTGACGATAATCTTCATGAGCCGCTTCATTACTAGTTATTTTATTCCGTCCAATATTTACTGCTATTGGAACTCTGCGATTTTTTATTTTTTTTAGACGCTCTGCCATAGCGTCAGCCCCTTCGTTATTGAAGCCCATACGATTGATCAGAGCTTCATCAGAGGGAAGACGGAACAAACGCGGGCTATCATTTCCCGGTTGACCCTTAGGGGTAACCGTCCCCACTTCCATAAATCCGAATCCGATCGAAGAGAATCCAGAAACGGCCTCGGCATTCTTATCCAAGCCTGCTGCCAGTCCAACTGGAGTCGGAAAATGTATGCCAAACAGATCAACTGCTAAATCTGCCGTTTCAGGAACGCCATACATTAAACGCAATGCCGCGCTTCCCCCTGGAACTGATGATGATTTATCCAATCCACCTATGACGAGATGGTGAGCCTTCTCAGGGTCCAGCTTAAAGAAAATTGGTTTACCAAAATTACGATACAACACCGTTCTCGCTCCTTAAGGGGTACTTCACTAATCCACGTGTCTACCCGATTCTGTAGGTTTCTTCTTAATTTTAGCCTTTTCTTGAACAAAAGAAAAGCATTTTACCCTGTAAGTGTGCAGAGAGCTTAACCCAAAGTATAGTAATTTTCTTGTAAACGCATTACAATATAGGGGTAATCAGCGATTAAGAGAGAAAGAAGGTATGCTGGATGTCAACTAAACGTAAACCACCAACTTTGCAGCAAAAGAAAGAAGAAGTTAATCGTAAAGCGCTAATGTGGATCGGCGTAAGTTTAACTTTACTAATTCTTCTCATCATCGTTCTGTTTATAGTTGCCGGGAACTAATTCAGCCAGTGGTATACTTTGTGGGGGTTGGTCTGATCATACGGAGCAGCAGGGTTGAAGCGTTTCGCCGGCAGCAGCTGCTTGTCAGGCAGAACCCCTTTACTAATCACCACTTTTGTTCCTTTTGGAATCATAGCGAATAGTTCTTCCACATCTTCTCGACTCATCCGAATACAGCCAAGGGATTCATCCTTGCCGACACTTTCTGGCTCATTGGTGCCATGAATAGCATAATTACTATCTGAAAGTTGTAGTCCGCGGCTTCCGAACTCCCCATTATCATGACCGTTTGGATTGACCACTTTATCTGTAATGATGAAGTTGCCTTCCGGAGTCTTGTCTCCCCCAAGCCCTACCTCATAATTTCGTAGAATAACAGAGCCGCTGACTACTGCCAAGCGGTGTTTTTGTTTATCCACAATCACTCTAAGCGGCTGGTCAAAAAAAGGAACGCCCTTTCCACTACTTCCACTCTCGCTTAACGCCGTCGGTATGCCCATTCCCGCCTCAGCAATTGAGCTTGAAGGTTCACTCGCAACTTCTGGTGTACCCAGTGCCTTAGCAGTTGCTATTTCCTTAAGAGATTTGAACTCACGCTTCATAACTGGTGTCATCCCGCCAATCCAATTTTCCGGAAAAGATCTGGTCAATTCCGCCAAAGAAGCCGGAAGCTTGCCTTTATGATTCTGATAAGACCTCATTGCACTCCATAATGTAGCTAGCTCCTCTTGAGCCCCCTGCCACTTAGCTGCATCCACCGTAAGTTCCTCTTGCTCTGGCGGTTCGCATGCACATGCCGCTGGATCATAGGATTGGTATACCAACCGTCCGTTCCCATTCTTCTGCAGTGTGGAATTAAGCGGAAGCTTCTCTTTCCACAGCAGCCACTTCCCTTCCCGCTCCATGCCCAAAATAGCAGCTTGAAACGGTTCCTCGCGCATTAGCATAGTTGCCATCAGTTTCCCTGACGAAGCCGAAGCTCCACTCTCTTGCGCTGTATACATCATTTTTCGTGCCTCTAGAACGGGTGCCTTCTCAACATCTTTTTGATCAAGCGGATCTTTAACTTCAGAAGCAACCGTGTCTTGGACCATTTCCTGATCTTCCGCAATATCTAGACCCGGAGCCACAGCCGATGGCACCATAACCAGTAATAGAAGCATCAGCCCAAGCATAATGTAGCGGAATCTTTGCTGCCTTCGGTCCCGCTGGCGGCTTGCCTGAAGCAGCCCTTCCTCATATTCCCGTAGCGTTTCCGCAGGCACCTTACTATGCTCGAAAGCTTCATATACTTCTCCAGCCTGATTGAAGCAATAGTTAGCTTTCCCCTGTTGACCGTTCTTATAGTATTCCTTACCCAGCAAGTACCATGCCATCTTATTGTCTGGATGCATCTGTACATATGCTTTGAGGTGCTGAGAATTTTTCATCGGAACCTCCGAAATTTTATAATTCCTTCCTACATTAATATCGGTCAGACATCGCAAAAAAGACATCCCTAGCTGAACAAAAGTTCGCAGGAGATGTCTTTATGTTGTGCTAGAAGTTACAAAATCCCGGCTAATTAGCCCTCTTTGTTAAAAGGCTCATCCGCAATTTTAATAGAGTCGGTTGGGCATCCATCACAAGAATCCTGGAGATCATCAAACAAATCATCCGGAATCGCTGTGATGCCGTGGTTTCCGTCATTTTCATAAATAACTTCTGCCAAACCTTCGTCATCGTAATCAAAAATATCAGGAGCCGTTGCGCCACATGCACCGCAAGCGATACAAGTGTCTTTTTCGACCCAAGTGTACTTAGCCATTTTATCTCTGCCTCCCGTTGAACAATACAGCGCTGTTGTACCAGCGTCTTATATTTTCTCATATTAATATAAAAAGAATACAATTTCAATTGATTTTCAATACGTTTGCATTTCTGACGCATTCTACGGCATCTATTTTGACATGTCGTAGAATGTTCTTGTTACTCTTTATCAGACTCGACAGATAGAAGATTATCCTTTTGCAACGAAGTGCCACGTTCTTTATGATTGCGGAGCCTTGCAGAGTGAGAATCGCTTAACATCCCGGCGGTCAACACTGCATTTTCACCGAATTTATTACGTAGCATGTCCATAGTCTTGTTAAGAGATTCTTTCTTAGGCTGACGTTCGTAATCGAACAAATCAAGCTGAATGGCGGAATCCTCTTTAGCAATCAAGCCCTGCAGAGTCACACCCAGCAGCCGCACAGGCTTCTCCCCATTCCAATGACGAACATATAGATCGCAGACGGACTTGTAGATATCCTCCCCACTCTCCGAAGGAGCCTCTAGCTGACGCGAACGGGTTATGGTCTTCATATCGGGTGTCCGAATGGTCAGCTGCACCCCTGAGGCAACAAGACCTTGCTTACGCAAGCGCCGGGCTACCTGATCACTTAAATTCAACAAAATCGGTCGTACCTCAGCTAGACCTATGACATCCCGCGGCAATGTTGTGGTGTGTCCAATCGACTTACTCTGCTCCCGCTCAGGGTTAACGATCCCATGATCAATACCGTTGCCAGCACGCTTTAGCCATGAGCCCATAACTCCGAAATTCTCAACCAGCATATTTTCATCAGCCGCTGCTAATTGACCAATACTGTAAATGCCCAGTTTGCGGAGCTTTTCTGCTGTTTTTCCACCAATGCCGAACATTTCGTTACAGGGCTTGTCCCATAAAATCTTAGGCACATCCCGCAGCCGCAGCACCGAAATGCCGTTTGGCTTTTTTAAATCGGAAGCCATCTTCGCAAGCAGCTTATTGGGAGCGATCCCCACTGAGCATGGCAAGCCCAATTCTTCCATTATACGGCGCTGAATCGTCTCCGCTATTTCCATGGGTGTACCGAATTGTCTGGAGCCAGTTATATCAAGGTAACATTCATCGATGGACACTGCTTCCAGTAACGGAGTATAGCTATATGCAATCTGCATAAAAGCATTAGAATATTTGCGGTATAAATGGAAGTCCGGTTTAATAACGATAAGCGATGGACAAATACGAAGCGCCTTCTGAACCTGCATTCCCGTCGAAATCCCCATTCTGCGGGCGACGTAGGAACAAGTTACTATGATCCCTTTCCGCAATTCAACACTACCCGCAACCGCAGTAGCTTTGCCTCTATATTGGTCAGGGTCCTCTGCCTCATGCACAGAGCAGTAAAAAGCATTCATATCGACATGCAGGATAACCCTGCCACTCGTTGGATAATACTGATCAACATTCTGCACAATATCTACCTTCTTATCCTCAGGTTTTCTATTGTCCAATTTAGAATAACTCTCCGCTGCGGTTAGGTCAACTTAAGAGGCTGTAAAGTTCTTTGTTACATTCCCGCGTAAAAATGCTATAATATATAAATTCATTTCCCTATAAGGAGGACTCTCATGTCTAAGTCCATCTCCATCTTCGATACTACATTACGCGACGGCACCCAAGGTGAAGGCATCAGTCTGTCGGCTGACGACAAGCTGAAGATTGCCAAGAAACTCGATGATCTGGGTGTGCACTATATTGAAGGTGGCATCCCGGGAAGCAACAATAAAGACATTGAATTTTTCAAAAGAGTCAAGGAGCTTCATCTGAACGCCAAAATTACAGCGTTCGGCAGCACTCGGCGGAAGAATTCCTTGGCCGAAAACGATGACAATTTAAAACGTATGATTGACGCAGGGGTTCCTGCTGCTACACTCGTCGGAAAATCTTGGGATTTCCATGTACACACTGCATTACAGACTACGCTTGAGGAGAATCTCGCCATGATCGGCGACTCCATATCCTACTTGAAACGCCAAGGCCTTGAAGTAATTTTTGATGCCGAGCATTTCTTCGACGGATACAAGAATAATCCTGAATATGCAGCAGCTGTTCTGTCCAAAGCCCGGGAAGCCGGAGCAGATTGGCTTGTAATGTGCGATACCAACGGTGGGACCTTACCTTACGAAATTCATGAGATTGTTACCGCTCTAAATCAACAATTGCCCGGAGCCAATCTCGGAATTCACACTCACAATGACTGTGAGCTAGCGGTTGCCAATGCACTTAGCGCCATCGGAGCTGGAGCACGGCAAGTACAAGGTACCATTAATGGTTACGGTGAACGGTGTGGCAACGCCAACCTATGTTCTATTATTCCTACACTACAGATCAAAATGGGTTATCACTGTATTCCAGGCGATTCATTGTCACAGCTTACCAACACTGCCCGCTACATTAGTGAAGTTGCCAATGTTAATCTGCCGGTAAATCAGCCTTATGTCGGAAATGCAGCTTTCGCACACAAAGGTGGAATCCATGTCTCCGCCATCATGCGTGATTCACGGACCTATGAGCATATTGCTCCTGAGCTTGTCGGGAACAAGCAGCGTGTGCTGGTCTCCGAACTGGCTGGACAGAGCAATGTACTCTCCAAAGCGCAGGATATGGGTTTAAATCTGGATCCAAGCAGCGAGCAGGCTCGCCGGGTGATCGAGAAGATCAAAACGATGGAACATCAAGGTTATCAGTTTGAAGGTGCCGATGCCTCACTGGAGCTACTCCTTCGGGAAGCTACTGGCGAGATGAATGAAACCTTTACCTTTGAATCCTTCAAGATGTTAGTTGAGAAAACCGCAGAACATCCAGTAGTATCTGAAGCGTTCGTGAAGCTGAAAGTTGGCAGTGAGAATCTTTATACCGCTGCTGAAGGTAACGGTCCAGTCAACGCACTCGATAACGCGCTTCGTAAAGCATTACAGACCTATTTCCCACAATTAAAGGAAATGCATCTATCCGACTATAAAGTCCGTGTAATAGATGAACAGGATCAGACTGCAGCGAAGGTAAGGGTATTGATTGAATCCAAGAACTTCACAGACACTTGGAGTACGGTTGGTGTCTCCAGTAACGTAATTGAAGCCAGCTGGGAGGCACTTGTTGACAGTATGCGCTACGCGCTTCTAAATGAGCTCTCTTTGGAGAATGAGAAGACGACCAGCAATGAACCTAGAGGCCTGGTCAATCATTAATTGATCACTTATAGAATTTTGTAAGACAAAAAAGAAGCTTCCCAAAAGTAGAATTCTACTTATAGGGCAGCTTCTTTTTTATTAAATAGGCTGTGTAACGGACTATTGCTTTAGCCCATAGACTTTGGGTGGTGGGCGGTGAGCAATGGGCAGTGTGCGGTGCGGGATGCGCGGGGTGCGGGTGCGGTAGAGTAATTAGGGAAAAACTCCCTGAAAATAGCCAATATTCGCTATAAATGATCAGAAACAGGGGATTCCTCCCTAATTATCAAATCAATGACCCGAGATCTCAAAATAATAGGGAGAAATTCCCCAATTGTTCTAACGAGGCTTCCTTCGGGGTTCCAGCCATTTCTGCTCCACTGTATAGTGAAATTAATGCTTGGGGTCAACTAAAGCAAATCGCGGCTGACCAAAAACGCAGATCAGCGATCCTCCAAAAAGAAGAATCGCTGATCTGTAGTCTTTTGCTGTTTGGAGAAAAAAGCAGATCTGGCTCCACATGGGACAGCCTGCTTCATGATTCGGTAAGCTTGATTATTTTCTCCTCCAACTCTTCAGGGCTAAGAATACCTAGAATAATCTCAGAGATCACTCCATTCTTATCAATAAGCACATTGGTGGGAAAAACAGCTCCATTATATTTGCTGTACACCTCATCTTTTACATCAAACATAACCGGAAACACAAGACCGTATTTCTTGATAAAACGTTCAGCATTGGGTTTATAATCCTGACTGCTCACATTAATACCGTAAATATCTAGAACATCCTTATACTTAGTGGCCATGGTATTAAGTTCAGGAGCTTCCTGCTGGCAGGGATCACACCATGAAGCCCAGAAATTAAGGATTACCGCTTTATCTCTGGGGCCATCAACAACATAGGTAGTCCCATCTGTTCCCTGAAGTGAAAACGAAGGTGCACGCAGTCCAGCCTTAGGTCCGCTCTTCATCGGCAGCTCATTTTGCTGCGCAAGCACAGCTTCTGCTTTTGGCTCACGATTATGCCACACCGCAAACACAGCAACACATACAACTATGAGTAATACTGTTATATTTAATTTATTACTTGCTTTCATAGTCATCTGTTCCTTTACGATTGGAATAGTTTTCTACTATTGTACCCTCAATAGGTTAAATTTCAAACCATCCATTTTTTACACAATAATATATACTTTTATAATAAAAAAAGAGGGTTTCGTCTGCGACGAAACCCTAATGAAGAGAGAGGGGTGAACAAATGGCAGCATTCCAGGGAAATGTCCAGCCTATTAGACTGAAATATTCCGTACAGCAAGCACTGGGGAAGCACCTGCTGTCCTGTTATCCGCATGAAGCATGCGGAGTCCTGCTGGGTGCTGCCGCAGCGGGTGGCATGCTCATAGATACTTACGTACCCTTGCGCAACGTAGCGCCAGACCCGCTGCACACCTTTACTCCCCACCCTGAAGAGTGGATTAATGTACTGTACAATGAACCAACTATCATCGGTCTATTTCATACCCACCCACATTCAGCACCTATCCCTTCAGTTGCCGATTATAAAGGACTAACAGCACTAGGACCTGAGTTTGCGCTTTATCTTATAGGTTCTCCCAACACCAAAGATAGCGGCAATCCCATTCTGAACGGATTTTATATTGAGCGTTTGCCTGATGACCGCGACGGTAATTTGTTCCGCGGTTTATCTCAAGCCCCGCTTCACGTTCTACTTAAATAAGCATAAAGATCACCCAAGGTATCCACTTGGCCGCGCTCCGAAATTTCCCGCAGGTAGATCACCCACAGCTGTGCTGTCATCTTTGCGTCTTCCAAGGCATGATGACGGCCATGAATCGGAATTTCATGCACATATAGCAGCTCATCCAGCGAATAATTACTTCGCTGTGGCTCAAGCCATCGCGCTAACATCATCGTGTCCAGCACACGGTGTGTTAGCTGAACTTTAGAGGTTTTCCATAAAGCAGCATTAAGAAAAGCCTTATCATGTGAGCTTGCATGTGCCACCAGCACATTTTGACCTACAAAGGACATAAAATTATGAAGGCCATCCATTAAGGAGGGAGCGGATTGTGTCATTTCTTCCGTAATCCCAGTCAGCCTTGTAATATCCTCCGGAATAGCCGTCTGACAGTTCACCAGTGTATAAAAGCATTCCTCTTCTTTGATCTGCTCTCCAACAACCTTGACGGCTCCGAAAGACATAATCTCATCACCATGCTGATGGGAAAAGCCTGTAGTCTCTAGATCAAAGATCACTGTCTCTAATTCAGACAATGGGGTATGCAGCACCTCAGGCCGCCGCTTCTCTCGCATCAAAGATCGAATAAAGGCCATTTGCTGCGCAGTCTGTTGCGCAGTTTCCCCACCTCTCATCGAAGCAATTGCCGAGGGCATTCCACCTTGTCTTAGATTACTCCAGAATCCTCCGTTTTTGTTCGGCTCCCTCATGACCGCCACCTTTCCGCTGAGCGGAGCTGACGCTGCAGCGCCCGATGAAGGCGTCTGACAAGCAGCAGGCTTTCACGCAGTTCAGACAGCAGCTGCTTATTCTTCAATTCACTCTCAGCTACATAATCACTGCTGATTAACATTCCATCCTGAACACTATATGGCGTGTTCACTCGCAATCGCATTGCTAATAAGAAAGCTCTGCGAATATCCTCTAAATGTTGATATTTCCCAAGCCTATCAAGCGCTTCAATCCGCTCTAATGTCGAGCCAGCTCTAATGCCGTGTAGTAATGACAACCGTCTAACAATGTTCACTAACGGAATATAGACCCCATACTTAACATCAAATCCGCCTGCATAATCACCAAACCGTTCTGTTAACACCTGTCCCAGTAAATTCAAAGTCGCTTTATGGCGTACTGTATTGCGAAGAATAGCATTAGACAGCAACTCATTTTCCGCAAAGCCTTCATAGAAAGCTTCTTGCCACTTCGCTGATAACTCCACGCTTCCTGCCACATGACGCATATCCGAAGAGATAATAAGATACCGGATCGGCTCCCATTCCAACTGATTTCTCCAGCTATCAAGCTGCTCTATCCATTCAGATAATGTCTTACGCCACATGACTTGGGAGCACATTACCTTCCCCGCACATTTCTCATATCCTACTTCTTCAAGCATATCGGATAACAAAGTTCCGAAAAATTCGAAATAGCGATTTTTTTCCCCATCAGGCTCTCCTTCGACTATCAGGCCATTATCCTGATCGCTCCAAAGCGTTGCCTCCTGCCTCCCACTGCTGCCAAACACAATAAAGGAATAAGCACAGGGAGGCGGGCCATAGCCCGCCTCTTTCATCTGCGCCTCACATATGAGTACTGCGGTTTGGGCAATAAGATCATGCATAGTATTCACACGGAACATCCATTCCTCTATAGGAATAACATTCAACTGTTCGAGAAGTACTTTTTGACAGGCAACACGCCTCTCCCTAAGCTCCTCTGACGAACCGGCCAATACGATGGTCCTAAAGCTTTCTTCATTATACTCATCTGTTAACTCCATCGATGCCACACGGTCCGCCTCCCTGTCCGAGTTGAAATGTTATTGTTTAAGGGTTTTGGATTCCGAATCTGCGATCAATTTCATTTGCTCAGGGTATCCGTAAGTACCATGTTCACTGATATCCAGGCCCATCAATTCTTCTTCTTCTGTAACACGAAGTCCGATAGTTACCTTCATTACATACAAGATGATGAAAGAAAGAACGGCTACGAAAACAAATGTTCCAACCACACCAAGCACTTGAACCCCTAGTTGATGGAAACCACCACCGTAGAACAACCCAGCTTCACCTACCAAGCCGCCTTTAGTGATAAGCTCAGGTACAGCGAACAGTCCCGTTGAAACTGCACCCCACATCCCCGCAATACCATGCACCGAGAAAGCATAGATTGGATCATCAAGCCCTGCACGTTCCAGCCATTGGGAAGTCATGAATGTAAAAGCGCCAGCTACAAAACCAATAATGATTGCTGCCCATGGATCAACGAAAGCACACGCTCCTGTGATTGCAACTAATGCAGCCAGAACACCATTCAGCATTGCTGGAATATCAGATTTACCAAAGTACAACCAAGAAGCAATCAATGCTGCCAAACCACCTGCTGCTGCTGCGATGTTCGTTGTTAGGGCTACGTGACCGAAGAAACCGCCCATTGGGGACAAAGCACTACCTGGATTGAATCCGAACCAACCAAACCAGAGGATAATAACACCGAGTACAGTAAATACTTGGTTATGACCTGGAATGATCACGGGTTTACCTTCTTTATTAAACTTACCAAGCCGAGGCTTAAGCAATATGGTTGCTACCACTGCTGCCGTTGCACCTGTAAGATGGACAACCGTGGAACCTGCATAATCTTGCATACCCAGCTCAGCCAACCAGCCACCGCCCCATACCCAGTGTGCTACAACTGGATAAATTACGACGGAGAACAAAATTCCGAAAATGATATACACACTTAGCTTCGCACGTTCTGCCATACCACCAGATACGATAGCCAAGGAAACTGCTGCAAAGGCCATTTGGAATAAGAATTTAACATTTAAAGTAACATCAGAAAATGCAAGTGATTCAAAAGAAGCTGCGGTTGAATCTCCTCCGTACAAGAAGCCTGTAGTACCGAAGAAGCCATTGCCGTTACCGAAACCAAGTCCAAAGCCGATAGCCCAGAAGCAAAGACTTGCGATAGCCAGGGTAAGTACTGTCTTACCTGCTACGTGCCCTGCATTCTTCATCCGAACCGAACCCGCTTCGAGCATTGCAAACCCTGCTTGCATAAAGAATACTAAAATGAATGCCAGGAAGGTAAACGCTGTGTCCAATCCGACTTGTAAGTCTACGTTCGTCGGACCGTCCGCTGCAAAAGCACTTACCGGATAAATCATCAGTGTAATCATGGCCAGTAACATCATCAACCATTTCTTTTTCATTTTTACCCCACTCCCCAATGTTATATTTTCTAACAAAGCGTGAAACTCTTAATGTCATTATAATCAGAAGTCAGGTAAATTGACAAGACTATTTTGGGAATGTTTTTATTTTATTTTATTTGAGCACACGAAATTTTCACAGTACTAATGGACTAGAGGTCCTAAAGACCTGATTCTAGCTGCATTTTCATTAAAATAACTACGCGCACAACCTCATTTATATTACCTGATAATTGAACGCATCTTTTACCAAAATTACAAAATACATAACATTTAATGTTATGTATTGGGGTGACTTATAATTTCCAAACCCAATCATTCTTCAAATTTGATATCCCTTTGAGTTTGAGTGTATTGTATAGAAACTACAGATCACCGTTCATGAATTAACCCTTCTTTACTGCATATACTTTATGAAAGTATGACGTTTGACTGTATGGTTTCCAGTTTGTTATCATTACAGATAGCACAAGAAACCATCAATTTAGGAGATGACCGCCACTTATCGGCAGTCGTATTCAATTAGTGAGGCGAGATTAAATGGGGATATGATTTTGTATCGAATTGGAGAATTAGCTAAGGCTGCTCACATTAGTGAACGAACTATTGATTATTACACGAAACTGGGATTAATCTCCCCGGAATCTAGAAGCACCAAAAATTATCGGCTATACAGCCATGAAACCTTGGCTGCTTTAGAACGTATTACTCAATTAAAGCATGACAAGTATTCATTGGAAGAAATCAAATCTATGCTAGGCAAATGGAACGAGGCAACACCAGAAACTGACGTCTCTGATAAATTAGTTGAGTTAGAGCAGCAAATGCAGCGGCTAGAACGGGAAGTAAAAGCCCTTGAACCTCTTATTAGTGGTTTGAAGCCAGGACAGGCCAGTCGCGTACTTTCAAATCTGCTCCCTCAGGGATTAGCCTGCATGGAAGCGATCCGGCTATTGCTTACGCAAGGACCGCCAATGTAAATACCATATTTACAATACAGTGGAGGAATGCATCTATGTTTATGTACCTATTAGTAATTATTGCTTTTCTTTTCTCATTGTGGGCACAGTTTAGAGTCAAAGGAACCTTCAGCAAGTGGTCAAAGGTAGCTAATTCGAACGGCCTGACTGGATATGAAGCCGCGAGACGTATGCTCGATGCTAATGGCTTACACGATGTTCCGATTGAACCTGTAAGAGGCACACTCTCAGACCATTATGACCCCATCCACAGAGTTGTACGCTTATCAGAGCCTGTATATTATGAAAGTTCCATCTCTGCAATTTCTGTCGCTTGTCACGAAGTAGGCCACGCGATTCAGCATAAAGTAAGTTATCCTATGTTGACACTTCGTCACCGGATGTTCCCGGTAGTTAATTTCGCATCAGGCATCGCGCCTTTCATGCTGATGGCAGGTTTCATCTTCGGTTACTTTAATCTTATAGGCTTGGGTATCATTTTCTTCTCAGCAGCTGTTGCATTCCAGCTCGTAACGCTGCCTGTAGAATTCAACGCCAGTAACCGGGCTCGTCAGGTCATGGTAGAACAAGGTTTCATCCGCAACGAAGAAGAACGCGGAGTAGCAAAGGTTCTCAACGCCGCTGCATTAACTTATGTTGCTGCTGCTCTAGTATCCTTGCTTGAATTGCTTCGCTTGATCACCGTCTTTTTAGGCAACCGCGACTAATATCGCATACCTCTAAACAACAAAAACCCCGGAAGGCTAAGAGCCGACCGGGGTATTATTTTGCCTAGCTTTAAAGTAGGAGATTAAAAAAGTCCGAAAGGAACGTGCCACCAGCGGTAATTTACTATCTGTACGGTAGATCAAGCCAACCGTTCTCGTCACCGCAGGCTCCACAACCTTCACCTGGGCTGGTTGGAGAGGATTCGTCTGATAGAACGCCATCTCCGGAAGCAGGCTTACACCCATCCCTGCGGCCACCAAACCACGAATGGTATCGGTCTCTCCGCCTTCAAAAGCAATCTGCGGTTGGAATCCCGCCTGCAAGCAAGCTTGCCAAACGATAGGTCTCAACGAATAGCCTTGGCTGAATAGAACAAACTTCTCTTTTTGCAGCTGTTCCAACCGAATTTCAGATTCTCCTGCCAACCGGTGATTCTGAGGAAGAATCGCAAACAACTCTTCAGTCATTACAATATCCCCCGAGACATGCTCATCATTCTCAGGAAAAGGTGAAATGAAGGTTAAATCCACTTCTCCAGACAATACGTCTTTTATCAAAGAAGGGTAAGATCCTTGTTTAAAACGAAATTTGACATGAGGATAATACTTACGAAAATCTGCAACGATAGTCGGGATTAGATGTGTGCCAAGGCTATGCGGGAATCCAATCCGAATCTCACCACGCTCGGGATCCAGAAATTCATGCACCTCATTTACCGAATGCTCCAACTCCTTAAGGATACTCTCAACCTTCTTGCAAAAGAGCTGCCCAACAGGGGTAAGCTGCAGATTGCGCCCTTTTTGCATGAATAGATCAACCCCAAGCTCTTGCTCCAGCTGATGAATCTGACGGCTTACCGCAGACTGCGCTACATGAAGCTCTTCTGCCGCTCTTGTTACGTGTTCTTTTTGAGCTACCTTTAAAAAATATTGCAGCTGTCTTAGCTCCACTCCATCATCGCCCCTGTCTTAGGCTTTTTTTGAATATACGAATAATTAGCCCATATACGAAAAAGCCAGAAACCAAACCTCCGAGATGTGCAACCCAATTTACATTCGGTGTAGCAAACGACATAATGATCCCGATCATTAGCAATCCGTATAAAGTCTTACGCGAGCCCTCATCCATCATCGCCCGTTGAATAACGGCAATGTATAAAAATGCACCATAAATGGCGTAGATTGCTCCAGAAGCACCAACCGAAACCGTACCAACCTCTACTACTGAGCGGGCACTAATCGCAATTGTAAGCAGATTTGCCAGAAAGCCTCCCGCCACATAGAGCAGCGCATAACGCCACCAGCCCAGCAATCGCTCCAGAGGCGGTGCAAACACCAGGAGAGCGAAGCAATTAAAGAACAGATGGGAAAACCCATTATGTAAAAAAATAGCGGCCAGATAGCGCCACAGTTCCTCTTTGTACGGACTCACATCAACTATAGCACCAAAATCAATAAGTGTTTGAATATTTGTTGATCCTCCGTTAATTACCGTCAGGATAAACATGATCACATTGGCCAATATGAGCAGACAGGTTACCGGATAATACCGGACATAACTTTTCCAATTTTCGTATCGAATAAATATCATAACACCCATCCCTTTACATATATATCTTGTCCGGTTGGACATCTTCCTGCTATTAAGATTATAATTTATTGTGGCAGTAAGAATCCAATATTATAATTCGAGGAGGAAAACAAGGATATGACGCAAGAAAAAACAGGCGTAGCTACTTTTAAAGGCAACCCCATCACTCTCGTAGGACCTAAGCTAACAGCTGGTGATCCTGCACCCGATTTTGTTCTGAGCAAGAATCTTCTAGAAGACGTGTCTCTAAGTGATTATGCCGGTAAAATCAAGCTAATCAGTGTTGTCCCTTCTCTTGATACCGGGGTATGTGACGCACAGACCCGCCGGTTCAACAGTGAAGCCGCAGAGCTTGGTGACGATGTGGTAATTCTCACGGTAAGCACGGACCTGCCGTTTGCCCAAGCTCGCTGGTGCGGCGCTGCCGGTATCGATCGAGTAATTACTCTATCCGACCACAAAGCAACCTCATTTGGACAAGCCTATGGTGTGCTGATTAAAGAATTCCGCTTAGATATGCGCTCCATCTTTGTTCTGGATAAGAACGACAAGATCGTATATGTTGAATATTTGAGTGAAATGACCGAGCACCCTAACTATGAAGATGCTATTGCTGCTGTGAAGAAGCTGCTCTAATTCTTTAATCAGTAGCGGTTATTCCAACAATACTTAATTATCTCTGTTAAAAAAGCGGCAGAAGGTCCATCCTTCTCCCGCTTTTTTTGTAATAGAAAGATTTATCGATAACACACTGAGCAGCTCACCGTTTACGTAAACGCATTCATACTATCCCTAAGCAAGAAGGGTTTGACGGGCCTCTAAAAATCAGTCTGCTTTGTATTTTCCTAATTTTTTGTCCAAAGATGCATACAAGCGTTGAATCACACGGTAATTCGCCCCGAGATCACCAAGTGAACCTCTAGATGCAGAATACATGTCTACACCACAACGAACAGGCGTCGTATTTAGCACCGATACCGTAATGTCCAGCGTACGGCCAAATGCCGTTCTTTTCTCAAGAGTAATCTCACCTACAGACTCCACTTCGTGAAGCACCTTAAATCCAGGAACTTTCTTTAAAGTTGATGAAACTTCTTCCCATGCTTTGTCTTTAGTTAGATTGTAATAACGCGTTTTTAATGTCGGATCTTTGGCGCGGTCGCTTGTTCCATCATGACTGCGGAATAAGCCAACCAAGGTTCTTTTTAACGACAAAATTCTTCCCCCTCTACAAATCCCAAGTTCATTATTATAAGTGTAACACTCTTGTCTCAGGAACAAAAGGGTATAACTCACTTTCCCTTTATTCCAGACATACAAAAAAGCGCCCGCTCCCATTATTCACGGGAAACAGGGCGCCTTGGCTTAAACAAGAGAAAACCCGCTTATGCCGTCCGGCTACAGTGTCTTCTGAACCTGCTAGAGCAGGTGGGTGATCGCAGAAAACGTTTTTGAATTCCCCAAGTCATATAGACAGGGCGGTTCAGCTGCGCTTCGTGTAGATCTCCCAAGACATTATCATTGGTTCAAAACAACGAGTAACCGTAACGTACATCGCAGGATTTGTTATTATTATATTGCGTTTTAACGAAAAAGTAAACCTGTATGCGCTTTATTTTTACACAGGAATTAATTACCTGGAAATATCCAACGCTTAATCCAACATTTTGTTAAATGCGTTTGGTGTCCTTTTCATCAATTTCATCCTCGTAGTCATCGTCATCGTCATCGTCGTCGTATTCATCCGCCCGATTGTTCAATGCTGCTGCTTCTGCTTCTTCCTGCTCTTTCAGTTTCTTCTTTTCTACTTGCAGCTGTAGCTTATTATAAGTAGCGTAGAAGTTAAAGAAGGCCGCCATTGCAATCAACGTTGGAATACAAATGAAATACAGAGCCGGATATCTAAGACCGATATAAACAAGAACCGCGGCTGCAATCAATGTAGAGAACACACGAATTGGGCGTGCTATAGTCAGCAATATAGAATTGGTCATCACTTGCTTGAAGCCCATTTGGTAGTGAACCACAATGGAAAAGAAGTTAAACATGGATACCGACAAAAGTATCATCAGCACCAACATCAAAATACCAACAATTCTGAAGTTAGGCATTTGTGTCATGTAAACTGTTACATCAACGTACATAACAACGAACATCAATGTATAGATAACTCCTCCGAGCATGCTTTTTACATAGTTCTCTTTATACCCCTGAAAAAATGTACGAAAAGTTCCTACATCCGTATTCCCCATTACCCACTTACGTACTACAGTAAATAAAGCGGCTGAAGCTGGAAACACCGTAAAGGGCGCTAGAATCCCCATTGCCCAGTTCAATGTAATTTGCTCGTTCGCTCCACCTGCGCCTGTCCCTAACATAATCATCTTTAAAACACCAAAAAACAAAAACGGGGCGGAACATAGTGCCCATAAGATATTACTTCCTGCGATACGTGAAATCCATTCTGTGACGCGGTATAAGCCGCCCATTGCTCCTTTAAACTCCAATTCCCTTCCTCCTCTGTCTCTTACATACTACATATCTTAACTATACCTCATTTGACCTCCTCATTTCCATAGCCCAACTTTCTGAATTATAGACTATCGTCTATACGTAAAGCCTTTATAGTCCATATATTAGGATTGTAACCATAAGAAATACCAAAATCCCCACATTCTAAAGGAGGTTATCTCATGTCTACACCTGTTGGCTTCGGCGGTTGGACTTCTACAGGCACGATCCTCGTATTGTTTATCTTGCTCGTTATCATCACTCGTACATTCGGATACTAATATCTCACAAAACAAATTCGCGCCCTACTAAGGACACAACTATTCACCAAACATCCTTATATTTCAGCAAAAAGAAGACGAGAACCGCAATGCGGCATCTCGTCTTCTTTGGTATCTTGACGAAGTATTAATTATCGAAATCTTCACGTTTTGCAGGACGAGTGCTCGTGCTGCTTGGACGAGTGTATGGTTTACGCTCTGCGCTGCGGTTTGCACCACCGTCACGAGCAGCTGGTGCGCCATCACGGTTGCCTTTATAGCCACCGCCATAGCCGCCACTGCCGCTACCGTAGTTACTGCCACCGCTGCTATAGCCACCACGACTACCGCCACCGTTATTATCACGGTTACCACGGTATCCGCCACCGCTACCGCTGCCACCGGAAGTACCACGGTTTCCGCCATAACCACCATTAGGTTTACGGCCACTGCGGATATCGTTTTTGCCACCACGACGTTTAGCACGAATTGGATCTTCAGGAGTCAATTCAATTGCAGAATCCTTCTTGTCGCCAGTGAGAAGCTTCATAGCTGCGGACAACAATTGTACGGAATCATATTGCTCAAGCAATTGAATAGAAATTCCTTTGTACTCGTTCAACTCTCCGCTTTCTACCACTTCAAGCAAACGCTCAGCAGTAACGCGTTGTTTACCTTCAATAGCTTCAGCCATTGTTGGCAAAGGTTTACGAGTAATCCGGTGACGAGTAACACGTTCGATCAAATGCAGGTGATCAATTTCGCGTGGAGTAACAAATGACCAAGCCGTACCTTCTTTACCTGCGCGTCCTGTACGACCAATACGGTGTACATAGCTTTCAGGATCTTGTGGCAAGTCAAAGTTAATTACGTGAGTTACGCCGGATACGTCCAGACCACGTGCCGCTACGTCAGTAGCTACCAGCACGTCAATGCTGCCATCACGGAATTTACGCATTACAGCATCACGTTGGTTCTGTGACAAGTCACCATGCAATCCATCAGCAGAATATCCGCGTTTTTGCAAAGCTTCAGCAAGCTCATCAACCCGGCGCTTAGTACGTCCGAATACGATAGCTAATTCAGGTGATTCCATATCAATCAAACGACTAAGAGCTTCAAACTTTTGACGCTCAGGCACTTCCACATAAGCCTGATCAATCAGTGGGGCACTGATTTGTTTCGGAATAACGGAGACATGTTGCGGGTTGTTAAGAAATTGTTGAGCTAGGCGTTGAATGTTTGGTGGCATTGTAGCAGAGAACAACATGGTTTGACGTTCTACAGGAACGAGCTTCAAGATAGTCTGAATATCTTCCATAAAGCCCATATCCAGCATTTCATCTGCTTCATCCAATACAACGGTTTGAACATCATCCAAACGGATCGTTTTACGGTTGATGTGATCGAGCAAACGACCAGGTGTACCAATAATGATTTGTGGTTTCTTTTTCAATCCACGGATTTGACGTCCAATATCCTGTCCGCCATAAATCGCCAACGAGCGAAGACCTTTGAAACGGCTTAGCTTGCCAATTTCTTCTGACACTTGGATGGCCAACTCACGAGTTGGTGCCATAATAAGGGCCAAGATTTTTTCGTCTTCACGGTTAATCTTCGAAATGAGGGGGATACCAAAAGCAGCAGTCTTACCTGTACCAGTCTGAGCTTGACCGATCAGATCCGACCCAGTCAATGCTAATGGGATCGACTGTTCCTGTATCGGTGTTGCCTCCTCAAATCCTAACTCTGTGATTGCTTGTAGCACTTTTGGCTCCAAGCCAAATTCTGCGAATGTTTTCAAATTATTCATGCTCCTTCTATACAGTGGACATTCCACATGCTTGTCTGTATTCTTAAGTAGCGGTAAACACATTTATAGGCTGTCCAATCATGCTCTATTTTCTGCATGATATAGCGCTTTTGGGACGAAAAGCCTCCCTAATCATCAGGTACCTTGTTGTACCTGAGCAACTGTAGCTTTACATCCGATGCAATGCAAAAATACCATTGTAACGTTCTACTCAAGAATATCCTATACATTATATCACAAACACATGTGAGAATACCAGTGGGTTCCTTTCTTTTCATTGCTTTCATGTTTTATTTTTTTAAATATATATATAAGGGTGGATTTACTTGTTAAGACAGATTTTGAATTGTTTGGTTGTTTTTTTAGGAGCAGCACTGATCGCCAGTGGATTTAATCTATTTTTAATTCCACACCGTTTACTAAGTGGTGGCGTATCTGGGCTTTCCATGTTAGTGGGTTATTTCACTCCATTAAACATAAGCCTCCTATACTTGCTCTTTAATATTCCTCTGCTGGCTGCTGGCTGGTTCCAGTTAGGCCGGAGATTTATTATTATGAGCATGTTATCCGTTGTGTTTACAACCTGGTTCTTAACGGTAATTCCTGAGCATCTGGTGGCTACAGATATGCTGCTGTCCTCTGTATTTGGCGGAGTTCTCGTTGGGATTGGCTGCGGTATCTCCTTCCGTGCAGGAGGTTCTTCCGGAGGTTTTGACATCTTGGGTTCAATTATCACTAAATACCGTGATTTCCCGGTCGGCAATGTAGTGGTAAGTTTAAATGGACTAGTTATCCTGGCGGCCGCTTATCTTGACCAGAACTGGAATTTAGCACTTTCATCAATGGTATCTATATATGTAACAGGTAAAGTGTTGGATATGATTCATATCAGCCACTTAAAGGTAACCGTATATATTGTAACAAACCGTACAGATGAATTACTGCAACATCTAATAGGCCTTCAACGAGGTGTCACAAAGATTAAAACAGAAGGCGCTTATTCTCACGTTGAAAAGGACATGCTAATGACGGTAACAACCCGCTACGAACTTGCAGAGCTGCAACGTATCATCCGCACGACAGATCCGCAAGCTTTTGTAAATATTGTTGAAACAGTGGGTGTTATGGGTTCCTTCCGGAAAGACAAAATGAGGAAATAAAAATTCCTAGTATTGGAAAATGCACCAAACTCAGAATTATGATATATTATACACACGCAGAACCCTAACAATTTCATAAAGATTGAGATTTACCCCTCTTTTTTCCAAAGCACTTCGTTTTCCGATGAACACTGAATCAATTCAGAACTATCGAAAAGGGAAAGGGTGATTTTTGTGGAAATGGAAACGGTAAAACTGTCAGCAATCGTCATGAGGTGGTATCCTGATATGATGCCGTTTCTCAAACAGGACGAATTAAATTCAGTAATCGTTCTGCGAGACGGGCTAAGTATTCTGGAACCTGCAGATGCCATGGATATTATCCATTACAGCATCTGTGAACATCAGAATTCTGCGTATCTTCAATGAGCAAGCCGCAAGAGAAGTCTTGATAGTTGCCGCCTTGGGTTCGGCCCTGTTGCCGATTTAAGGCGGCATTTACTTTTTTCATACCGTTTCGAATCCATACATCTCGTTTATAAACAACAAAGGCGGTTTTTCATTCCCAATCTGAGCTAATATTGTTACAACACTGTTCTTTTTGGGAGCAACCGTTCCTATATAATTTAGGGGAAAGTACATAAAGGGAGAGAAAAACGAATGAACATCACCTGGGCTCTACTGATGATGGCCTTGGGAAGCGTAGGCGTACAACAGAACCAACATGACGCTGAAGTGGCGATCGCTTTGAAGTCCGCCATGAATCCCCCCATCATTGCACAACAAAACAACAATTCGAATGTAGCAACTCCAGCTCCAAGCGCTTCACCTGAAGCAACAAACTCAGAAAGTATGTTACACACCGATCCACAGCCAGACGCACCCAAAGTAAAAGGCATTTATGTTACCGCCTACAGTGCTGGTGGGGAACGAATGGAAAAGCTGCTTACATTGCTTGACCAAACCGAACTTAACTCAATGGTTATAGACATTAAGGACGATGCGGGTTATATCACGTATAAGACCGATAATGCCGACCTTCAGAAGCTTGGTAACCCTCAGCCTTTTATTGGAGATATCAGCAAGTTAATGGAACGTTTGAAGAAACATGATGTTTATCCTATCGCCCGGATTGTTGTTTTTAAAGATTCCATTCTTGCCAAGAAGAACCCGCAGATGTCTTTTGTTAATTCTGATGGCACTGTATGGAAGAATAAAGGCGGCGACAGCTTTGTTAATCCTTATAATGAAGATGTTTGGAAATACAATGTGGATATCGCCAAGGAAGCTGTCAAGCTCGGCTTCAAAGAAATTCAGTTCGACTATGTTCGTTTTCCGGAAGGATTCGAAAAACGTGCTGAAACCCTTAAATACACTAAAACCAGTGATTCACGCGTAGAAATTGTATCTAATTTTGTTAAATATGCCAAAGCAGAGCTAGCTCCACTTGGTGTCCGTGTGTCCGTAGATATTTTTGGATATGCCGCATCTGCCCCTGCTGAGGGTATCGGCCAAGACTTTGTTAAAATATCCAAGAATGTGGATGTTATCAGTCCAATGGTTTATCCAAGCCACTATTCAACGGGATGGTTCGGCGTGAAAGAGCCCGACTTAGATCCTTACGCTACAATCAAAGGTTCCATGGTTGATACACATAAGAAGCTTGATCCACTGGGCAGCTACAAACCCGTTATTCGGCCTTGGATTCAAGACTTTACAGCAAGCTGGCTCGGAAGTGGTCATTATGTGAAATATGGTAAAAAACAGGTGGAAGATCAAATCCGCGCTTTAAAAGATGAGAATGTGGATGAGTTCCTTCTCTGGAACGCCAATAATCGCTATACAGCCGATGTTGATTACGAAAAACAATGAATACAGCCCTTATTATTTATAGCTGATCTGATATACGTATGCTAAAGACCCGGCGTCTGCCGGGTCTTTTAACGGAAACTTATTGAACTATGTAACCTATTCCATGAAAAATCATAAAGAATGAGGCACAGAATTATGATACAGACCACCTCTTTAAAACAAAAGGCAGGACAATTTTTTCATATTTTATTCCCAATCCTTGTTACACAAATTGCTTTATCCGCGATCACCTTCTTTGATACTAATATGTCCGGTAAATTCGGAACCGTCGATCTGGCAGGAGTTGCGATAGGAACTAGTCTTTGGATTCCAATCCAAACCGGTCTCAGCGGTATTCTTATGGGGATCACACCTATTGTTTCACAGCTCATCGGGAGCAAAAAAGATAAGGATGTTGCCTTTCAAGTCACACAAGGTATTTGGCTGTCACTGATTGTTTCGATCATCGTCTTGCTGATTGGCAGCTTTGCCTTGTCACCTATTCTTAATTTTATGAACTTGGAGCCTGGTGTAAGAGATGTTGCTTTCCGCTTCCTCAGTGCTATTTCGTTCGGAATTATCCCCCTGTTTGGATATACGGTACTTCGTAGCTGTATAGACGCTTTAGGGCAAACACGCGTATCCATGTGTATTACACTAATAGCTTTGCCTGTAAATGTAGGTTTGAACTATTTGCTCATCTTCGGGAACTTCGGATTCCCTCGTCTCGGGGGTGTTGGTGCAGGGGTAGCTTCAGCCATTACCTATTGGGTTATATTTGCCGTTGCTCTACTGTTCATATATCGTTCTCAGGCCTTTGTAAATCTCAGATTATTCCGTAATTTCTACTTCATATCGTTAAACAGCATTAAAGATTTGCTTAAAATCGGAGTACCCATCGGTTTCTCGATTTTTTTCGAAACGGCTGTCTTTTCCGCTGTAACCTTGTTAATGAGCCGATTTGATACCGTAACAATTGCCGCGCATCAGGCAGCAATCAATTTTGCAACAACACTCTATATGATTCCGCTCAGTATTTGCATCAGCCTTACCATCCTCGTCGGCTTCGAGACCGGGTCTGGCAGACAAAAGGATGCACGCCAATATGCCATAATGGGTATCGGGCTGGCGGCAATCCTTTCGCTGGCCACAGCTTTATTACTCTTGTTTGCCGGAAATCATGTAGCTGGTCTATATTCAGATGAACCCGATGTCATCTCGTTGATTCAGCATTTCCTGATCTATGCAATCTTTTTTCAAATCTCAGATGCAATTGCTACACCTACTCAAGGGGCGCTTCGCGGATATAAGGATGTTAACCCAGCCTTTATCATTTGTTTTATTGCCTATTGGGTAATTGGCTTACCTACAGGTTATGTACTTGCAACTTATACAGATCTAGGAGCATTCGGCTACTGGATTGGACTTATTACCGGTCTTGCCATCGGTGCGACCCTGCTATTGTCTCGGCTTATCAAAGTTCAACGGCGTTATGCCGCACAATACACACAGGAACAACCACAGAGTTAACGATCCATATTACACAAAAAAGGAACAGTGCGCATCTCGCAGCTGTTCCTTTTTATATATAGGGTCGCTAATTATTGGGAAAGACGGGAAGCCAGCTCGTACAGCTCCAGGTCAAAGCCCTTTTTCGTATTCACAACGAGATCAATATCCGTAAGGGTTAATTCACCTTTGATGATACCACAAGCCTTGTCGGATTCACCTTCGATTAGCTTACGTACGGCAAAATCGCCAAGACGGCTAGCCAAATTCCGGTCTCCAGGAGTTGGTGTTCCACCACGTTGGATATGTCCGAGTACAGTAACACGTGCGTCCAGAGAAGCATGACGGTCTTTCAGAGCTTGAGCCACATCTTCACCTTTGCCAACGCCTTCGGCAACAATTACGATACTGTGACGTTTACCTCTGATAAAGTTATCGCGCATCCGGTCAGCAACTTCATTCAAATCATACGGCATTTCCGGCACAAGAATTGTTTCTGCTCCGGAAGCCAGTCCAGCATGCAGCGCGATATCGCCACAGTGGCGTCCCATAACCTCTACAATGGAAGAACGTTCATGGGAGGACATAGTGTCACGCAACTTGTTAATAGCGTCTACAACAACGCCAACCGCTGTATCAAAACCGATAGTGTAGTCTGTGAAGGAGATATCGTTATCAATCGTACCTGGCAAAGCCATAGTCTTGATACCGAGTTTACTTAATTTGTTAGCTCCTTTATAAGAACCATCTCCACCGATAACTACTAGACCATCGATACCCAGTTCATTAAGGATATCCGCGCCTTTTTGTTGGCCTTCCGGTTTCGTGAACTCCAGACATCTTGCAGACTGCAGAACAGTACCGCCACGTTGAATAATATCCCCTACACTGCGAAGATCCATTGGGAAAATATCGCGATTCAGCAGACCTTGATAACCACGTTGCACCCCAAATACCTCAATACCGAAATAAAGTGCGCTTCTTACAACCGCACGAACAGCGGCGTTCATTCCCTGTGAATCTCCACCACTAGTCAATACTGCGATTTTTTGAATTTTAGACATTCTGTTGTTCCTCCTTAAAATTGTGCGAAGTCTGATACTTCTTATAAAAATAACTTCGCGACATGGTTACAAAAAGCGTTTGCGTATCCAACGGCTGTTAGCGAAGAAGAACAGTCTTGTAAGCGGACTGCCTTTCATCAGGCTTTTAGATACAGAGCGAACTTCCCGCTGTTCGCTAACTTTCGGATCAGATAAATAAAGTGCCAGCAATCCCTCAATCACCATACGATGCATCGAAGACTCTGGAAGATTACGAACATCCTTACGGGCCCACTCAACCATTGCAGCGATCCGACTCAGCATGGTATCCGTGTCATCATAATAATTGCAGAAATTAAGATCACCGCCTGCTCGGTCCTCTTCCTGATCAATCAGATAATCCAGCATAATGTGCAGACCACATACATGCGGAAAATACGCGGCTCGAATCGAAGCCGCAGAAGCTTGGTTCAGCTTCGGATCACATGCGGATAGAAATAACATAAATACACCTAGCGTTGATCCCGTTGCAGCCGAAAACTCATTCCATTGCAGATGCGGCGCTCGACTGCCCTGTTCCTCCCACCACTCCTTCAGGGCTGTTTCCCTGAGTTCCGGGCGGATGTGCTTATACACTTGTAAATCTGTATAGAGCACAGCCAGTTCTCGAATCTCCGCTGCAGCAGCGGAATAACCTGGCAACAAAGAAATCATTTCTTGGCATTTACGAACCAGCCTGTACAAATATCCGCCGTCATTCTGTTCACTTCGAAGCGCATAATAATTACCTGGCTCAGCATTTGGATCAATAGCATCCAGCATAGATTGATGCAGCAGCCTGAAATCTGCAGGATCAAGCGAAGTACTGCGATCACATAAGTTGTCCAGATAATCACTGATAGTTTGATAAGCAACAATTAGCGGAATCAGTATATGTTTCATCGATAAATTGCCGGCGGCATAAATACCACCGCCTATGCAATGAAACTCTTTAGTTTCAATGCTGGCAAGTGCTTGCTTCCGGAGCTCGGGATCGGGAATCCCGTTCGCATCTTGGCGCCAGAAATGGAGACATTCTCTCACTTCCGGCAGCACGTACTTATAGACCCTGTTCATAAGTCCCAGTGGACCACGCGGGCTAAGGTAACGGCCTTGCTCTAATTCACTCAATGACAGTGCCTCCACATTGTTGTCTCCTTATCCAAATCACCACTTATTATAATATGATCAGGCGTATTTGTACAAACAACAAAATCACTTTCGTAAAATCATGAAAGATTCAGAAATACAGCAGTTTTTAAAAACATCTCCCCATTGCTTTATGCTATACTAGGCATATTTCAATTTCGGAGGAGTGCAATCCATGTTTTCAAAACGGACCGGCAGCCTTTACAGTGATCAAAACTGGCTGCGTTCCTTTCTCTTTACCATATATGGTACCAGCGTCCTTGTAGTATCCTACTTTCCTTTATTCTACACACATTTAGGGTTTAGCAGTTCTCAGATAGGCTACTTGTATTCCCTCGGTCCCCTTATCTCCATCCTATCCAATCTATTCTGGAGTATGATAAGCGATAAGTTAGGCACCGTTCGAAAGATCATGTTCATACTACTTGCGGGTCAATTAGTAACTGGTCTTCTATTAGCCAGAGCGGCCGAATTTTCATCTGTCATGCTTATTTTGTCCTTCTTCTACTTCTTCTATTACCCAGTTTTTCCGCTTGCCGATACAATGGCTATCAAAGTTGCCGAAAGACACGGACGGAACTTCATTACCATTCGCGTTTTTGGCTCCTTAGGCTATTCTTTCTTTGCTCTAACCGTTGGCTATGCATTAAGAGCATTGGGCTCTACTTGGAGCTTGACCCTATGTATCATCATCATTATTGCTGCACTTTTAATTACCCTAGGTCTTAAGGATGTTAAGAGACCTGCTGTTATAGAAACAACGAATCAAGATAAGGACACAGCTGAAGCTGATAATAGCAAAAATGGACTTAAAGATATATTGTTGCAAAAAGAGGTGTTGTGGTTCTTCGGCTGTGTGTTTGTACTCGCGTTGGGCCATAGAATGAACGAAGCCTTTCTGACGATCAGTCTAAAACAACTAGGCGCAGGTGAGGAAATCATTGGCTGGGCATTGCTCGCGTCAGCTCTTAGTGAGATCCCTGTATTATTTATCCTCAGCAGATACGGCGACAAATTCAAAGAATTGCCCTTGCTGGCCTTGGGGAGTCTGATGTATGCTCTGCGTTTTCTTTTGATGTCCCTGGCGGATCATCCAGGCTCAATGATTGCCATTCAAGCCATGCACAGTATATCATTTGGTGTTTTTTATGTAACATCTGTCCGTTATATCACCCGGATTATCCCGGATCGCCTGCGGGCAACAGGTCTTGCCATTTTCACCGTCGTTTGGTCAAGTGCCTCTGGGCTGCTTAGCGGTACCTTTGGCGGCATTATTTATCAAGAGGCGGGGCGTTATATTTTTTATATAGTGGCTACGGGTTTCAGCTTACTTGCTTTTGCAGGGTTTCTGGGACAGCATTTATTGAAATCCAACCTGGAGCCGATCAATTATTTCAGAAAAAAGAACAAAAAAGCCTCCCTGTAATTAGGGTTGCTGTTATTCCATAATACAAAAAGGTCGTTGCACTCCCCTTCACTGGAGTGCAACGACCTTTTTCATTTTGGATAACTTCTATAGCGGGCGTAAAAAAACACAGTTCCCGAAAGAACTGTGTTCTGTAAGTTGGTAACCACTCTTGCAAGGGCTTGCCAAGTAAATTATATATTTGTAGCAGACAGCTTAGCTGTCCTGCTGTTTCTTATAATTTTACTACGTTTTCAGCTTGCGGTCCGCGACTACCATCAGTGATGTCGAATTCTACTTCTTGACCTTCGTCCAAAGTCTTGAATCCTTCACCTTGAATTGCTGAGAAGTGTACGAATACATCTTCGCCGCCTTCTACTTGAAGAAAACCATAACCTTTTTCTGCGTTAAACCATTTTACTGTACCTTTCAATTGAACAACCTCCTAAAAATAACCGCCATATATGGCGTATAACTATAGTATACTGCAATCTTCTGTTCAAATCAATCAAACCCAACCCTTAATATATGATTTAATTTGCTTTTCCCTTCTCCAGTGCGTTATCATTGAGCCAAAAGCCAAAAATCGCCAGGGTGGTAATGATAATGATCAAAAAACATGAAATATACAAAACAGACAAATGGAATATGATGACGGTAGAAGTTCAAGGCCGCTACATTGTACTCCGCGAAATTTCCGATCAATGGGGAGAAGAAACACATACCTTCCTGAGTCGTCCAGCGATGATGCAATGGGTGAATAACCGCTTCAACAAAGAATCTTATAAAGACAATGAAGAAGAGTACAAAAACATCATTGCAGCTTTCAAACAGGTATAACAGGAAATGAATAACGAAAATCTCACGATTTATGTTGTCCTAGTCCTCTGTCTAGGCGCAGTATTAATTATGACCAAGGATCGTGTCCCGCCGAAACTAAAGCGGGGCATGGCCATGGCTGCGGTCGTAATGATTCTGTTTGCTTTCATCTTTGTTATTTATAGCTTGTTGGCATAACTACCATATAAAGAAGACTAAATATTAATAATCAGGACTTAGCAGGACATAATAAGCTGACTCTACTTTTCAAAGAGGAGGACGTCATGCCTATTACACTCAAGTCCATCCCTCTTCTACTTGTGCTCAGCTTGCTACCGGGTGAAATATCATCCACAGTATTGCCGAGGGAGATTATGCCTACTACATCTCATCATTCTAGGAGGGTTTCTATGGAACAATTATTGAAGAGAAGTGAAGTACCTGCTGAGAATCGTTGGAAGCTTGAAGATATATTTGCCTCTCAGAAGGATTGGGATGCAGAATATGCTGAAGCTAAATCACTGATCAAAAAAGCTGCTGATTTCCAAGGTAAACTTGATTCCGCAGAAGCTGTGAAACAATGTTTTGAGCTGGATGACAAGCTGTCCGTCTCCACTGAGCGACTCTTTGTCTATGCTCATATGCGTCAGGATGAAGACACTGCTAATCCTGAATATCAAGCTTTGTCCTCCAAAGCGAAGAAGCTTGGGATCGAAGCAGGCGAAGCCTTTTCTTTTGTAACCCCAGAAATCTTGGCACTGCCTATTGAGAAGCTGGATCAATTTATTGCTGATCCTGAACTGTCCGCTTACACCTTCACTTTAAAAGAGATGAAACGTGAGAAAGCGCATGTATTGTCCAAGGCTGAGGAAGCTCTGCTTGCCCAAGTTGGAAACCTAGCACAAGCGCCTCAGAACATTTTTAGTATGCTGAACAACGCAGATCTGAAATTCCCTAAGATTAAAGATGAAGATGGCAAAGAGGTCGAGCTGACTCATGGCAACTATATCAAGTTCTTGGAAAGCTCCGATCGCGAGGTTCGCAGAAATGCTTTTAAAGCAGTCTATGACACCTATCGTAAGCAAAAAAACACCATCGCAGCAACGCTTAGCGCCAATGTGAACAAAAACGTCTTTTTCTCACACGTCCGCAAGTATCCATCTGTAATGGAAATGTCTCTCTACGGTGATAACATTCCAAAAGAGGTATACACCAACCTGATTGATACGATTCATGAGAGTCTTCCTTTAATGCACCGTTACATGAAGTTGCGTCAAAAGCTGCTTGGTGTGGATGAGTTACATATGTATGACCTATTTGCACCACTAGTAGATGAATATAAGCTGGATATCACGTACGAAGAAGCGAAGAAAATTACCAAAGAAGGCCTCAAACCGCTGGGTGAAGATTATCTGAATGTGCTGCAAAAAGGCTACGACAATGGCTGGATTGATGTCTATGAGAACGAGAATAAACGCTCTGGAGCTTACAGCTGGGGCCCTTATGGCACACACCCATACGTCCTGCTGAACCATAACGATAATCTGAACAGTATGTTTACTCTGGCACATGAGATGGGTCATGCTCTACACTCTTATTTTTCAGACAACGCTCTGAACTATCGGGATGCACAGTATACCATTTTCCTTGCAGAGGTTGCTTCAACTACCAATGAAGCTTTGCTTATGGATTATCTACTCAAAAAGTCTACAGATCCTAAGGAAAAAATGTATCTGCTCACTTACTATGCCGATCAGTTCCGGACAACGATTTTCCGGCAAACGATGTTCGCAGAATTCGAAAAGATCATTCATCAGCGTGTTGAAGAGGGCGATTCGCTTACCCCTCAAGATCTTTCAAGTATCTACTACGACCTGAATGTCAAATACTACGGCAAAGAAATGGTTGTGGATCAGGATATCGAGATGGAATGGGCACGAATTCCGCATTTCTATAACAGCTTCTATGTTTACAAATATGCAACAGGCTTCTCGGCAGCGACTAGCTTTGCCAAACAAATCCTTGAAGAAGGTAAACCGGCGGTAGATCGTTACCTCGGCTTCCTGAAGAGCGGTGGCAGTGATTACTCCATCAATATTTTGTCAAAAGCAGGCGTTGACATGTCGTCTCCTGAGCCGATTCGCGAAGCGATGAGTGTGTTCGAAAGTGTTATCGAGCAAATGGAACAGTTGACCAAATAAGGCAGAGAGCTTAGTATTACATTAATCCCTTGCCCTATCTGGGCAGGGGATTTTATATTGTTATATCCCCCTGAGGAGGAAGAATTCAATGAGAATTCAATGGTCACTAATTGCGGGTCTAATCTTCGCGCTGCTAACCGCCATATTCGCAGTCATTAACGTTGATCCCGTTCAAGTCAATTTCGGTTTTGATGTGGTTAATATACCACTTATACTCGTTATTCTTGGCTGCGCGTTAATTGGCGGAATCATCGTGGGCTCTTACGGCATTTTTCGTCAATACAAACTACAAAAGCAAATTAAAAGCTTAACTGCTGAGCTTACCAAGCTTCGTGATGCCGACACTTCACTGGATTCTTTTAACACAGACAATGATGGCTTAACAGGAGGGCTTAACTAATGATTACCATTCAACCTAATGAAGACTACATACTTTCCATCCTAAAAAAATTACTCGACACCCCCAGCCCAAGCGGTTTCACCGCACAGGTAATGACACTAGTTGCTGAAGAAGCAGCTGCGCTGAACGTACCTTTAAGCTGGAATGAAAAAGGCGGCGTAATTCTTAACGTCCCTGGCTTAGATCCCTCTCGTACTATTGGCATCAGCGCTCACGTGGATACACTTGGTGCTATGGTCCGCTCGATTAAAGCTAATGGTACACTGCGTCTGACCTCTGTAGGTGGCTTCGCCATGCACAGCATTGAGAATGAATACTGCACGATCCATACCCGTAGCGGCAAAACTTATACAGGAACCATCTTAACCAGTCATCCATCTGTTCACGTATATCCAGACGCCCGTGACTTTAAACGATCAGAGGAGAACATGGAAGTACGTATTGATGAGCAGGTATCTTCTAAAGAAGACGTACTCAAGCTTGGCATTTCCGTCGGAGATTTCATTTCTTTCGATGCACGTGCAGTGATTACGCCTAGCGGCTACATTAAATCCCGTCATTTAGATGACAAAGCAAGCGTGGCTGCCCTTCTCGGATTGCTGGAAAGTATTAAACGTGAAGGCTGGAAACCTCTCCACAACCTTTCTTTCCTCATCTCTAACTACGAGGAAGTGGGACATGGTACAGCTTGGATTCCTGGTGAAATCAATGAAATGATTGCCGTCGATATGGGCGCCATGGGTGATGATCTCAGCTGTAAAGAAACCGATGTATCCATCTGTGCAAAAGACTCTTCCGGCCCTTACGATTATGTTATGACAGGCCGTTTGATTGAACTGGCAGAAGCACTCGCAATTCCTTATGCCGTTGATATTTATCCTATGTACGGCTCCGATGCTTCCGCAGCGCTCAGAGGCGGAAACAATATCCGTGCAGCATTGATTGGCCCAGGTGTACATGCCTCCCACTCCATGGAACGTACGCATAAGCAAGCTGTAGTGAACACTGCTAAGCTTCTCGCTGCTTATGTGGGGACAAACTGAGGGTAGCTCTGGCAAGCTGAACCAGCTCTGGAGGCGCAGACAGGGACTTATCGTCTCACTTCTGGTGTTATTGATAGTGGGGTTAGCGCTATCGTTGTTTCTAGTATTTAGAAATCACAAGGAAGATCCCTTTAAAGGTCTTCCTCACGCCTATAGCTTTTTGGAAACAGTGAGTACAGATAACGTTCAGCTCTATATGATGTCACTTTCACCTGAAGATATTAAGCTCAAGGCCGCGGGTGTCCCTTTACGGCAAGTTAATGCATATGGGATTAATGGTGGTTTTTTCTATCAAGATGCGCTTTTATCCATGGCTATCATGAATGATACTCCAGTCAACGGAGCTCAGAAAGGTTATGGGTCTGGCTGGTTCAATGCTAAATATGCACGTGGAACCCTTGTCTGGGATGGTGCCACAAGTAGCTTCTCCGTACAGGTTGTCTCTTCTGGAGAAGAATTGAAGATTACTGATCGCCAGCATTATTTTGCGCAAGGTGGCATTAGTATGAATCTGGGGCACGAAGACTTATGGGAAGCGGCAGTAGCTGAAGAGCATCTTCCTTACGCTGATGAGAAACGCCTGCGCTCAGGCATGGTGTATGACAACACAGGAAAGCTCTGGCTGATTGTTACCCCAACGCTCTCAACAGCGGCAGAGTTCCGCTCAGCGATCCTCCAGACAGTTCCTGCTAAGGGTCCGGAGGGCATCTTCTTGGACGGAGATGGCTCTTCCCAGATGAATGCGAAGGAAATCATTGTACCCGGCGATTCTCGGTCTGTAGTACAAATGATTGCTGTGGACGGAACGAAATAAATAAGTAGAAAAATAAAAGAGTAGAATTCTCCAATTAGTGGAGGACCCTACTCTTTTTTTTGTTTATTGGTGGTTCACTTGTTCTTCAACAGACACTGCCGGAATTTCCGGTGGTCATCACTTTCGGCTGGTGCTTACGGACCCAGAAGGCGTTATTCGCAAATTATTAGCCTTTGGAGCATTCTTTCGGACCCAAGCGACGTTATTCACGCAAAAAAGGAACGTATTGGGTGCTTTTAGTGTCAATAGCGACTGTGGTGTCCGTTAACATTCCAAATGGGTTATAATGCTGCGTTTAAGGTCAGCTGTGTCCGGGTAGTGATTTGTAAGAATCACTGTGATTTAAAAGCCGGCCTCAATCCCAGACTTGCTCCAGCTTATCTGAATAATAAGAAATGGCCTTACTGTAACTTCTTATCCCTTCATCCGCAGAGGTTTCTGCCAACAGCTTAAGCAGCAGCTCCATCGCTTGACTATGCTCTCCAAGATTGTGCAAGGTCATGGCTAGGAACGCCGGAAATTCCTTATTCTCCGGGTACTCCTGAACAGCCTGCATCAGAAGACCTTTTGACTTCTCGTATTCTCCGAGTGTCCGGTAGGTGCTGCCCAGTCCCAATAGAGCGCCAACTCTCTGCTCAGAAGGTAATCCTAACGCCAAGCTTTTCTCATAAAAGGGTACTGCCACCCGCTCCAAACCCAGCACATCATGCGTCCAGGCCAATTGATATAAAAGTTCAGCGTCCCCAGCATTCTGCTCATATAGCTCAAACAGCATCATTTTGGCTTCTTCCGCTTTACCAGCGTTGCGTAGGGCTACAGCAGCTTTAAGTTTATCTTCCACACAGAGCCCTCCCCTATTTTCATTCAAAGCCATCCAACGGGTTTAAGCCTTACCAGCGATTTTCTCCGCAAGCTCGTTCAGATAGGTCCAGCGTTCCATAAGACGCTCCAGCTCTGCTTCGGCTAGGCGTTGCTCCTCTACTAGCTCCTGCAGCCTTCCAGAGTCAGCAAAAGCCGCCTCCATCTGTACACTAATATCCGTCAAACGTTGCTCTGCAAGCTCAATTTGCTCATCAATGCCCTCATATTCACGCTGTTCCTTGAAGCTGAATTTGAGTTTTGTTTTGGGAGCCGTTGAAGCTGCAGGGTTGCTGGCAGTGTCCGCGGCCTCTTTTTGCTTTGAGCTTCCTTCTTTGTTCGGTTCTCCAATGCGTGACGGTACATTTTTGGCCAGCCATTCTTCATATTCCGTATAATCGCCAACGTGAATCCGGATATCGCCATTTTCAAAAGCAATCAGCTTATCTATCGTACGGTCCAAGAAATAACGGTCATGGGATACGGTAAAGACGACACCCGGAAATTCATCCAGATAATCTTCCAAAACAGCCAATGTGCCGATATCCAAATCGTTCGTAGGTTCATCCAAAAGCAATACGTTAGGAGCTCCCATCAATACACGAAGCAGATACAAGCGTCTTTTTTCGCCCCCGGACAGCTTGGAGATCGGTGTCCATTGCATCGCAGGAGGGAACAAGAAGCGTTCCAGCATTTGACCAGCCGTAATCACACTGCCGTCTGCTGTCCGTATCACTTCTGCTTCTTCCTTCACGTATTCAATGGCACGCATACTGTCATCCATATCCTGATGCTCTTGTGTAAAGTAACCAAGCTTAACCGTAGCGCCAAGCTGAACTTCACCTTTATCGGGTTGCAGCTGACCTGCAATCATATTTAAGAGTGTTGATTTGCCGCTGCCGTTCGGGCCGACGATGCCCACTCTATCCTGGGGTACAGCGATATAGCTGAGATCTTTGATTAGCTGACGACCATCCAACGCTTTCGACAGGTCATTAATTTCAATGATCTTGCGACCTAAACGTGTAGAAGCCACAGAGATATCCAATGAACCGTTCGAGCTGCTTCCCGTACTCTCTTTCAGCTTCTCAAAGCGGTCGATTCTTGCCTTCTGTTTTGTTGAACGGGCTTTGGCACCGCGACGAATCCAAGCCAGCTCTGTACGCAACAGATTCTTACGCTTCTGTTCGGCAGAGGCTTCTCGTTCTTCTCGATCGGCTTTAAGCTCTAGAAACCGTGAATAGTTAGCTTCATAACGATAAAGCTGGCCACCATCCAGCTCTAGCATGACACTAGCCACACGCTCCAGGAAGTAACGATCATGCGTCACCATCAAAAGAGCGCCGCGCCGTTTCTGCAAATATTGCTCCAACCAAGCCACGGAATCCGTATCAATATGATTGGTAGGCTCATCAAGAATCAGCAGTTCAGAGGGGGTAATCAGTGCAGCTGCCAGAGCCACACGTTTACGTTGTCCACCAGAAAGTGTGTCCATTAACGCATCAAACTTTAAGATGCCTAGCTTGGTAAGCACGCTTTTGGCTTCACTCTCCAAATGCCATGTTCCCGCAGCGTCGATCGCCTGCCCAATCTTTACTAGTTTTCCTTCCAGTTCAGCATTACCAGGCTGCTGTTCAAGCTGGGACATAGTCTCCATATACTCACGCATGGTAGCAAGGTCTGGATCATCCCCGGCGAACACTTGCTGCAAAACTGTATTCATAGGATCATAAGGAGGATTCTGCGCCAAATATTGTACTCTTACATTATTCCCGATGGCAATTTGTCCACCATCCGGAGTATCCAGACCGGCAATAATCCGTAAAAAGGTTGATTTACCCGTTCCATTCACACCGATCAAGCCAATTTTATCCCGATCGTCCATACCAAATGAAGCGTCGCTAAAGAGTACTTTCTCGCCATAACTCTTGGAAAGATGTTCCACGGTCATAATATTCATGCTATTTCCTCGCTTGCCTTATATTTTCATAAAACCGGCCCGCATCTAACCAATGCTATTTATCCGGTCTATCATCCTATCCAAAATTCAGGTGATCATGGCCCCTCTAATAAAAAGACCAGCAGCGAAATCAGCGCGTTTATACGCGTCCTCCTCCGTAAAAGACGGATCAAATAAAATATCCATCTTCAAACGATCCAGCATCCCTATGTAGGACTGTGCCATAAGCTCAGGCTCGGATGCTCCACCTTCTAATAATACCTTGACCACATCTTGCATGTATTGCTCCATAAATTGAGTCATATACGCCACTAATTCAGGATTATTGTTAGGGGCACGGAAAAAGAGCTTCGTATGCCGCTTGCGTTCATAATAATAATTCAAGTGATGTTTAGCAATGATCGACAGTTTACTGGCCAAAGTATCACTAGCCTTCAGCCTTTCCTGTAATTGCAGGAGAAACCCCTCACAATCGCGGCGCGTCACTGCCATGAATAAATCTTCCTTGCTCTTGAAGTATAAATAAACGGTGCCCTTTGCTATCCCGGCTTGCTCCGCCACTTCCGACATCTTCGTTTCGTAAAATCCACCTGAACCGAAGAGCTCGTATGCGGCATCCAGAATAGCAGTATGTTTTTGATTGGATGCGCTACTCATCGGTCCCTCCCCAAACTGTGCCGTTCAAAGCTTAAATTCAAATGCTAAATGATCATGCTCAGCAGTAAGGCTGCCGCACCTCCTAGGATAGAGCTGATGGCATTGACTGCGTCATTGCTCATCCACTTCCAGCCTCTTGCGTGTACAGCTGGAGCCCCACAATGCTGTGAGCCTTCCACTTCGCGGCCGCATACGGTACAGCGGTTCATCTGCTGCACGGTTGCACCAAGGATAGAGTCGGCAAAGGCGCCGACTAATCCTCCGGCAAGTCCTGCTAGGGTAAGCAGCACGAAAGAGTGATCCGGCATGCCGGATATCATACGCAGCAGCCAAGCTGACGCACCGATGAGTGCGCCTCCTGCTGCTGCCGCCAGCGTACCCAAGCTGGATACACCGCCCGAAGCTCCGGCAGGAAGAACTTTACCCGTAAGGACAGAACGAGGCGGTTTCTTGCTCAGTGTTCCGATCTCCGTAGCCCATGTATCCGAGGTTACTGTAGCCATTACACCAATAAATAGGAACCCCCATAGCTCATTCGGGAAGATCGCATTCAGAAAAACCAGAACCATGCCAAGTCCACCGTTAGCAAAGACCTGCCCGGCATCGCGGCGGCCCGTCTTAGCATACGTCAGCTCTAATTCTGCTTTATTATCATGATGAAGTTTGGACAGCAGGCTTGAAGTGATGAAGAAAATCAGCAATATCCCAAACCAAAAAGCATTTCCGGCACCAAAATAAATAGTGCCCATCACTACCGCGGCAATCATGCCAGAGAGACTTAAAGACTGCTTCCAATATGCCGCTCCCGCAACAATCAAAGCGCCTAAAGCGCCAATAACCCACTGCATAGATTCATCTCCAACAGATCTATTAACCGATCAGGCAAGTCCCCATCAGCTTGTCGCCCCAGTACAGCTCGAAAGCGTCGCCAGCTACAGTAGGACCCACGCCTGCCGGAGTACCTGTAAATATCACATCGTCTTTCCCTAGCCCGTAGCGCTCGGCGATAAAATCAACAATTTTTTGAAGTGAAAAAATCATGTTTTTAACATTGCCGCGTTGTACTTCCACCCCATTTTTCACCACTGTAAAATCAGTTCCCTCCAGCTCTTCCTTATCTGGAAACGCTATGTAAGGGGTGAGTGGTGCGGCATTTTTAAAGCCTTTAGCTGGCGTCCACGGCAAACCTTTCTTCTGCAGATCATTATGCACATCACGCAGCGTGAAATCCAGTCCCAGTGCCATTACATCTACCAGATCCTCCACGCTCATGCCTGGTGTATAATCACGTGCAATACGCAGTACAAGTTCACCTTCATAATGAATCTGACCCGCATCCTTTGGCAGCTTAATTACTGCTTTATCGAGGGAAACAGCCGCATGTGAGGGCTTCATGAAGATGAGCGGCTCCACGGGCACATTGTTACCCAATTCCTCCGCGTGTAGCTTGTAGTTGCGTCCAACACAATATAAATTATTAACAGCAGCGCACATAAACAGTCAGCTCTCTTTCCCATCGAATTGGATTATTTATACCTTCAGAAAGGTGTCGCCCCATATATCCGGGCGGTTTGTACAGATCATTATATCAGAATGCATGTCGGCTAAGCGACGCATCTCTTTCGCTTTGTTCACAGTCCAAGCCATAATTTCCACCCCACGCTCGGACAAAAGCTTAGCCAGTCTAGGATTCAGCCGCGAGAAGCTAATCGAAAGTAAAGAGCAATCCAGTTCATGCAGCCTGCGTGCAGGATTGCCAAATCTGGAATCAAAGATCAATCCGGTGCGAAAACGGGGATCAATTTCCTTGACTTTTTTTAATGCTCCAGTATCAAAAGAGGTCAAGATCACGTCGTCCCGCATACCTTTTGCAGAAATAAGATCCGTCACCGTCTTCTCAATGCCAGGATACATATCTCCCACTGTTTTCAGTTCAATATTCAGATGCAATCTTCCGGAGGCTAGTGACAGCACCTCTTCCAAAGAAGGCACCCGCTCGCCCTGAAAAGAACGCCCTTTCCAGCTCCCCGCATCCAGACGCCGGATATGTTCCCAGTCCATGTTCTTCACCTTGCCATGACCATTGGTCGTCCGGTCTAACGTATAATCATGAATGACAACAGGAACGCCGTCTTTGGAGAGCTGGACATCAATTTCCATCCAGTGCACATAGGGCATGGCAATCGCCATCCGAATGGCTGCCAATGTATTCTCTGGAGCTTTACCGGAAAACCCTCGATGGGCTACACACAAATTGTTCATCATAAGGACCTCCCAGGAACCCTATTTGGTAACTTGAGTGACTTTACCGTCGCTACCGATCTTTACCCGTCCTGCGGATAGAGCTTCTACTCTTTTTAACAAAAGCTTTCCATCCACTTCGTTCATCGGCACAGGCTGTGCTAGCTCGGCTTTCATAGGCTTCAGCTTTAAGGAGCATTGACCTTTTACACTACATTCCGCCTGAAAAACCGCAGTTTCCCAAGTGGCAGGCACTGTAGATCTCGTAAAAATAAAATTCCCGGTGCTGTAGGCAATCCATTTGCCCTTGTATGGCTCCACGCCTTGCAGCACATGTGGATGGCCGCCAATGACAAGATCGGCTCCTGCATCGATAAAGCTATGGCCCAGCGACTGTTGCGTTTTATCATATTGTTCTACCCGTTCTTTACCCCAATGGACCACTACGACCACCAAATCGGCTTTCTTTTTGGCTGCAGCAATAGCCTTCAGTCCTTCTGCACTATCGTATACGGAGGCAAGTCCCGGCTTATTTTTCCCTGCCATCCAATCCGACGCAGGAATCACCCGGGTGAATCCCAGCAAAGCGATCTTAATGCCCTTACGTTCAAAATATTGCGCCGAATATGCTTCTTTACTGTTAAGCCCCGCACCCACATAAGGAATTCCTCTTTCAGCAAGGTGGTTAAGGGTATCCCGCAAGCCTTGCTCTCCTTGATCAAGCGTGTGATTATTCGCCATATTTACTGCGTCCACACCCGCTGTCTTAAGCGCATCCAGAGCGAGTGGTGATCCTTTGAATACAAATTGCTTATTAGTGGCACTTACGCCACCTGTGGTCACTGGAGTTTCCAGATTCAAGATCGTAAGATCATCTTTCTTGAACAGACCCTCCAATGCGGCATACGAATAATCATAACCTTTCTTCTCCAGCAGTTCTCCAGCTTTCCCGGAAAATATAACATCTCCACCAAAATTCAAAGTTACCGTCTTACCAGACGCGTTATCATCTGACGGCAGACCAGACACTACATCATTATTTGCTGCTTCCGAGCTGTCCTCATCCTTCGCAGGGGTCGCTGTCGCTTCAGGAGCTTGTGTTTCAATGATCTCTTCGGGCTCCTTCTGCGGTGTAGGCGTTGGCTCTGGAGTTGCCGTAGGAGAAGGGCTTGGCGTCTCTGTAGCTTCAGGCGTTGCAACTGCAACCACCGGAGGTGCTGTCTGAGGCTGATCACTACTCTCTGGTATAGGCGTAGCTGTCGCTTCTGCTACCGGAGGCGGTGAGGCGCTTTTCTTGTCAGGGTCATTCGTAAAGCTATAAGTCAATAACACGGTAATCATCAAAAGAAGACCTGCATTGATCCAAGCCCAGGCCGTTCTGCGCTTGCGTTTGCTCTTATGTTTGTTCTTTTGTCTAGAACGCGATCGCGGCGGATACATGGTTTCTGTGATCTCCTCTACTCTCAAATTGTTTTTATTATAGCATATCTATCACAGCACCCTACAAATAAGAGAGTCGATAAAAATAGAAAATTTTACTAACTAAAGAAAAACAGTGAAGCGCCTCATGCTTCGCTTCACTGTTTTATTTAGTCATCGTACTCACATTTCATTCATTAGCTGTTTAGCAACGCTTTCCGCAATAAGCTTGGACTGCTTGATGCAATCCGGCATTGCTATGCCATTAAATCCGGCGCCAATGACATACACACCAGGAAGCGAAGCCGCTAATTCTTTGCGGAATTCGGTAATATTATCAAGATGTCCTATAGGATACTGCGGCATGGAATGCTCTAAGCGGGTGATTTCCGTAAATATTGGATTCGCAGTAATGCCCATGATCTCTCGCAAATCTTTAAGCACAAGCTCCGTCAAAGCCTCATCAGGCAGCTGAACATTCTGTTCATCACCAGAACGACCCACATAACAGCGCAAAAGCACCTTATCATCAGGAGCCGTATGCGGCCATTTCGTAGATGTCCATGTGCAGGCAGTAATATTCCGCCCTTCTTTACGAGGCACAAAAAAACCTGATCCATCATATTCGTTAACAATATCCTTTTTGTTAAAAGCCATGACTAGATTCGCTACTGAAACATAATCCACCGCTTCCAGCGCCGTAACCTCCATATGGGGACGAAGTAAGTCAGCAGCCGTAAAATTAGGCGTAGTGATATATACATCATCCGCAAGCAACCGTTCGCCATTCTCCAGCTCTACCTCATAAATAGAAGGACTCCCAACAGCCTGAATAGAAACTACGTTAGATTCCGTCCGTTGTTCTACATCATGCAGCTCATAAATCAGACTATGCACGAGACTTTGCAGCCCTTTGCGGAACGTCAAGAAGGTACTCTGTGTAGTACCTTTCTGTGCCTTTTTATTCTTTCGCCCTGTGCGCATTCCACGAATAAGGCTGCCATACTGTTGTTCTAATTGTCCAAATTGCGGAAAAGTAGCATGCAGGCTAATTTTTTGTATATCTCCGGCGTACATGCCAGAGAGGAGCGGCTCGGTTAAGTTCTCCAGCACTTCAGACCCTAGACGGCGCTCAATAAGCTCACCAAGCGATTCGTCTTCATCATTACGCCGCGGAGGAAGAATAAAATCCATCATCGCACGTATTTTGCCCCCAAACGAAACTAACCCACTTGATAAAAAAGGTTTCAGTTCGGTAGGGATACCGAGTACAAGACCGGTTGGCAGAGGATTAAGCTTGTCCCGCTGCAAGATATATCGCTTCTTAGCAAGAGGGTTAGTGGATACCAGCTCGTGATCCAATTCCAATTCCTTAGCCAGCTCGCACATCTCCGCCCTTTCCGCCAGAAATGAATCCGGTCCCTTTTCAATCACAAAACCATCGCGATGTAAGGTTTCAATCTTTCCACCGAGGTTTTTCTCTTTCTCAAGCAAGACAATATCAGGCTTAATACCCGCTTCTTTATAAAATTTACGAATATAAAAGGCGGCGCTGAGTCCGCTCAGCCCTCCGCCTATGATAACAATTTTTCTTGTGGGGCCAATCATGATTGAGCGGCCTTCATCTGCTCCAGTCGTTTACGAATTACATCGCTCAATACAGACATATATGCGGGATCACTATTCAGTGAGTCAATCCGCATAAGACGCATATCAAGCTCTGCAGCTACGGCTGTTGCCTCAATATCGAGATCGTACAGTACCTCTAAATGATCGGATACGAATCCGATAGGGGCCACCAATACGTATTCCACCTGTTCTTTACTAAGCTGTTGCAGCGTGTCCAGAATATCTGGACCAAGCCACGGTTCAGCTGTGCGGCCAGCACTTTGCCAAGTAAACTGCCAGTTGGTTACGCCTGCTTGAGCTGCAATTGCCTGCGAAGTTTCCAGCAGCTGATCCCGATATGGATCACCCATAGCCAGAATACGTTCTGGAAGACTATGAGCGCTGAATAATACGCGAATCTCATCACGGGTCGCGCCTGCTTCAATATATTGATCCAGCTTCGCCGACACTCTTTGGCTTAACACATCGATCAATTCAGGATGCATATGGTAACTCTCTACAAAACCCATGTCAATCTTGCATGCATCAGCCTTTTCCTGCGCACGCTTGATGTAGCTCCCTACACTCATACTGGAATAGTGTGGCGCCAAAACAATACCCACTGCTTGAGTAATGCCATCCTTCGCCATAGCCTCCACGCCGTCCTCAATAAAGGGACTGGCATGCTTCAAGCCTTGATAGCAGACAAATTCAACATCTGCTCCCGCTTTATCCGCATTTAATGCTGCTTGTAAAGCTTCTACTTGCCGGTCTGTATTCTCCCGCAGTGGGAATACCCCCCCGACGATTGCTTCATAACGGTCGGTTAACTCTTTAAGCTGCTCCGCTGTTGGCGGATTCCCCCGTCTAATATGCGTGTAATAAGCTTTAACATCTTCTAGGCTCTTAGGAGTGCCATACGACATGACGAGAACACCTATTTTTACTGTCACGGATTCCGTCCCCTTTACAATTTAATAGCGTGGAACATATAAATTCTTATATTTTTACGAACGCTGCTTAGCCGTTTCTTGTAATACTTCCTGAGAATAAGCGTGAATATACTCCGTCAATTCTCTAAGTTTGTCTAATGAGGCCTCCGGGAATAATCCATGGCCCAGATTGAAGATATAACCTGGCTCAAGCACACCTTCATCGATCAGTGCTTTCGCGCGTTCTTTCAAGAGGTCCATCGGAGCTGTAAGCAAATATGGATCAAGATTTCCTTGAATCGCAAATTTATTGCCTATTCTGCGTCGGCCTTCAGTCAAGCTAACTCGCCAATCCAGCCCGATTACGTCTGCTTGAAGCTTCGTTAGGCTTGGCAGCAATTCTCCAGAGCTTACGCCAGGAAAGTATATTTTAGGTACATCAAGATCAGATAATTCGGAAAAAATACGAGAAACCGTCGGCAGCACGTACGTTTCAAAATCGCGTGGAGCAAGCGCACCAACCCAACTGTCGAACAATTGGAAGGCTTTTCCTCCACTCCGCACATGACTTCGGAGGTAAGTGATAATCATATCGCCCAGCTTGTCCATCAGCATTTCCCAGACACGGGGTTCACTGTACATTAGCTCTTTCGTACGGATATATCCTTTGGAAGGTCTACCTTCGATCAAATAGCTGGCAATTGTAAACGGCGCGCCTGCAAAAGTGATCAAAGGAACGTCCAGTTCCTTATCCAGAATAGCAATCGTTTCCAAAATGTGGCTCAGATCACCCTCCACATCAATGGGTTTTAGTCTCTCCACATCAGCTGCACTACGGATCGGATTCTCAATCACTGGACCGATATCCTTAACGATATCGAATTTCACTCCGATTGAAGCAACTGGATTCATAATGTCGGAATACAAAATGGCCGCATCCACACCCAGCTTGCGAACGGGCATCATGGTTACTTCTGCCGCCAGCTCAGGCTGCTTGCAGATTTCAAGCAACGAATACTTTTCCTTAATTTTACGGTACTCGGGATCATAACGGCCGGCCTGCCGCATGTACCATACGGGAACGTGCTCCGTGTCCTGCTTTCTGCAGGCGCGGATAAAAGTGTCATTGTAGGTCATGATAAGATCTCCATTATATTTTATTAGATTTTTTTAATCGGCATATCTACTATTATGCCCTTTTTAAAAGCTTGTAACAACTAATACGAAGAGTTTGGAATGACAATCCTATGACATTACTATGACATGTGTTGCACACATGAAGCTGCAAAAAATGATATACTGATAAAATGGCATTTTTTCCGTGAATCATATATTCTCTGAAATTCTTTGAAAGGATGTGAAAGCACTATGAAGAAATGGGAGACCTGGAAGGTCAACCTCTTAGTGCTTTGGTTCGGGCAATTTTTGGTGAATGCTGGAATGACAATGATTACACCCTTCCTGACCTTGTACCTTGCGAAGGATCTTGGTGTCCAGGGTGAACATGAAATTGGAATCTGGGCGGGACTTATTTTTGCCGCAAACTTCTTAACCTCTTTCATATTCCAGCCATTATGGGGCAAGCTTGCAGACAAATATGGACGTAAAATCATGTTGCTGCGTTCCAGCTTTGGCATGGCTATTGTCATGGTATTAATGGGCTTCGCACAATCCCCTTTACAGCTGCTCCTGCTCCGTCTCTTAAACGGTACAATCTCTGGCTTCAATCCCGCCTCCATCGCACTGGTGTCAGGTACTACCCCCAAAGAACGTATGGGCTTCTCCATGGGATTGATGCAATCAGGATCTGTTGCAGGGACAATTCTAGGGCCACTGATTGGTGGCTTACTTGCCGATTTAATCGGATTTCGGCCGATTTTTTATGTCGTTGGAGCCTTGCTCTTTATCGCCTCTCTGCTGGCATTATTTCTTGTTAAAGAAAAATTCGACCGCGCCGAAGCCGCACAAGAGCCACAGGTTTCTGTACTCGCAGGCTTGAAGGAATTAATCAAAATCCCTCAGCTTCCAGCTCTATTCGGTGTAACCTTTCTGCTGCAATTTGCAATGATTAGTCCTATGGCCTTGTTGCCACTTTATGTAGAAAAATTAAATGGACCCGCTGAGAATATAGCCTTCTTGGCCGGGATGGTCAGTGCGGTTACAGGGATCTCCAATATGCTGGCTTCGCCCTTGCTTGGGAAGCTAAGTGACAAAGTCGGCGCACATCGTATTCTGACCTATGCGTTAATTGGCGCTTCACTCTTCCTAATTCCGCAGGCATTCGTAACTAGCGTCTGGCAGCTGATAATTGTCCGTTTCCTCATGGGAGTCTTCATGGGCGGACTGTTGCCCAGCGTTAATGCGCTTATCCGCTCCTATACCCCTGACGGAAAAGAAAGCCGCGCATTCGGCTTCAACAGCAGTACATTGGCACTAGGCAATATGCTGGGAGCTATCTTGGGCGGCTTTCTATCAGGTTACATCGGAATTGAGGGGCTTTTCATTATATCCGGCTGCTTGCTGCTGGTTAATACGATTTGGGTTCGATTGAAGCTGTACAAAGTAACAACACCGCGGTTATTTCGCTAATCAGCTATTTGACCATCGCTAGTGCCAGTCCATCATAGGCAGGCAGACATGTACTGATAAGACGTTCATCCGTGGCGATCATCTCATTGAAGTGGCGCACAGCCAGGATGGCAGGACCATTTCTATCTGTATTTAAGGTACGTCCACGGAGAAAAATATTATCACCCGCAATGATCGCTCCTGGATTGGCCAGCTTGATGGCATATTCCAAGTAGTTAGTGTAGTTCAACTTATCTGCGTCAATGAAAAAGAAATCGAACCTAGCGCCCTCTGCTTCCAGTGCCTTCAGGCTGTCCATTGCGGGTCCTATTCTATACTCCGTAGTATCCCCGAAGCCTGCCAGCTCTAAATTACGGCGGGCAAGCTCGGCATAGTCGGCTCTCAGCTCTAGCGAAGTCAGTGTGCCACTTTCAGAGAAACCGCGGGACAAGCAAATTCCGCTGTAACCGCCAAGTGCGCCAATTTCCAAAATACGCTTTGAGCGAGACAGTCTAACTAGCATGGTGAGCAGTCTTCCGTACCCCGGCTCGACAGACACCGGCGGCATGCCTGCTTGAACGATTGCTTCTTTTACTCGAAGCAGAATTTCGTCCTCTGTATAAAGTTGTTCACTGTATTCTTCTTGCGTAAGCATAAAGATTCTCCTTTGAGGATCCCCCGTTTGCTCATAGTAAGGGATGACGGGGAACATTTTATGATTTATGGAATGCCGGGCATTGTGAAGTGTCCCACATTCCCCTATACTTGTATGGATGCTTTAAAGGACGACAATGCCGTCTCTTCTTATTGTACTGGCTTTTTGTATTTATCTACAAGTTAAACGGAGTTGAGAGTATTTGAGCAAATTACAATTAATCGCTACTGCCCCTATGGGTTTAGAAGCTGTGGTAGCGCGCGAATTAAACGAACTGGGTTATGAGACCAAGGTCGAGAACGGACGAGTATTATTCAGCGGTGATTACATCGATATCTGTCGCTGTAACTTGTGGCTGCGTACATCTGACCGCGTATTGGTTAAAATGGGCCAATTCCCTGCTAAAACCTTTGACGAGTTATTCGAAGGGGTTAAAGCCTTGCCTTGGGAAGATTGGATTCCAGAGAATGGAGAATTCCCGGTTGAAGGACGGTCCCATAAATCACAACTAACGAGTGTACCCGCTTGCCAAGGGATTGTCAAAAAAGCTATTGTTGAGAAGCTGAAGCTTTCGTATCATACAGACTGGTTCCCGGAGAACGGTCCTCGATATGTGATCGAAGTGATTTTATTAAATGACATCGCTTTGATCACATTAGATACCACAGGACCCGCGCTTCACAAACGGGGTTACCGCAGACATGCAACAGAGGCTCCACTGAAGGAAACAATGGCTGCTGCACTAATCCAGCTTAGCCGCTGGAATGGCCATCGGCCCCTGTTCGATCCATGTTGTGGTTCGGGAACACTGTTAATTGAAGCTGCCATGATCGCTTGGAATATTGCTCCAGGACTACGCCGCTCATTTCCATCTGAACATTGGCCAGTCATCCCCAAACATCTTTGGGAAGAGGCGCGCGAAGAAGCTTTCGATGCGGTGCGCGACGATTATCCTTTGCAATTAACAGGTACGGACATTGATCCAGAAGCGATCGAAATTGCTGAAGCTGCCGCCAAGAGTGCTGGACTGTCCGGAGAAATCACCTTCAAAGTGATGGCTGCCGCCAAAGCAAGACCTGAAGGAGAATATGGTTGTATCATTACCAACCCTCCCTATGGGGAACGAATCAGTAATGACAAAGAAGTGGAAAAGCTGACCCGCCAGTTTGGTGAAATGATGATATATCTGCCAACATGGTCATTTTTTGCGATCAGCCCTTACAAGGAATTCGAACAATTTTACGGTCGTAAGGCAGACAAACGCCGCAAACTGTATAACGGACGTATCGAGTGTCAATATTATCAATACTTGGGTCCACTTCCACCTAGAAATCCGAAATAATTAGGATCACCATTGTTTTGAATGCAGAACGGACATCTACCTCGTATGAGGAGGATGTCCGTTTTTCTCCGAGTATAAGACTGTTTTAGTTTAGCGCCTATAACTTTACGCTCATATATTTCTACGAGAAACGTTTATCATCTAAAAAAGACAACAACGTTGTTTATTCTGGTTTTATTTATTTTCTGTGTTAGGAGGTTTTATAATGTCTGGCTTTCCATCAAATCGGAGCAGCACAACCGTAACAAGTACAGTAGTTGCTGTGATTCGCTCCCGATATATCGGTTATCTCCTTTTTCTTGGCATCATGCTGGCCAAGTTATTATTTCTGCATAGTGGGCTGCATGCTCCCAATATAGATATGAACCGGCAGGACAAATGGATTGCTGTAGGTTCAGTCATGTTATTGTCTTTTTGGACCCTGTGGCTTCCCCGCCGGGGACAGACGATAGCGTTGTTAAGTATAAACTTGCTTCTGACACTGCTTATTTATTCGGATATCGTCTACTATCGTTATTTTCAGGATTTTATCACGGTACCCGTATTGTTTCAGGCTGGACAGATGGATGCTCTTGGTGGAAGTATCTTCGCTCTACTGCGTCCTTCCGATCTTTATTTGTTCGCTGACTGGCTTCTGCTTATTGCCTATGGAATCGGAATAGGGTTCTACCACCGGAAAACCCATACATACTTGTCTAATGCCGCCCCTCGCCGTTCTGGGCAATTTCACTCTTATTCTCAAACCGGTTATTCCCGCCGCTCTTCACGCCTGAGAAGAACGCTGAAAAGAAGCGTGAATGGCATCGTTGCTCTGGCGCTAGGTTGCGTGCTAACCTTTGGACCTATACACACCTACGCTACTACCTGGGCTAAAGATCTATTCACTGGCAACTGGTGGAGTCTGGCGATGTATAACGTAACCGGACTAATCGGTTTTCACGGTTATGATATTTACTTATATGCTAAAGATCATCTAGGTCCGCAGCCCGAGCTTTCGCAAGAAGAAGCCACCTCAATGCAGCTCTGGTTCAATAAACAAAACACTGAGCAAAATGCCAATAATGACAGCTTTGGAAAATACAGCGGAAGCAACATCGTTGTTATTCAAGCTGAAGCTTTTATGAACTTTGTAGTTGGACGCTCAATATCCGGCCAGGAGATCACGCCTAATCTGAACGCTCTAATCAAAGAAAACACCTATTTCAGCAACTACTACCATCAGACCTCACAAGGCCGAACTTCCGATGCGGATTTCACGTCCAACGCTTCCCTGTACCCGCTGGTCTCCGGCTCGGTATTTGTCCGTTACCCGGATCATCAGTTTGACACGCTACCTGCTATTTTGAAATCAAAGGGCTACAGTACCAATGCTTTTCATGCGTATGAAGGCAGCTTCTGGAATCGGCAGATTATGTATAACGCGATGGGTTATGACCATTTTTATAACAAAAAAGACTATACAATAGACGAACCTCTAGGCTGGTCTCTGGGTGACAAATCCTTTTTGCGGCAATCCCTCGATATTATGAACACTTCAGAAACGATACAGCAGCCTTTTTATTCATTTTTGACTACACTATCCAGCCATCATCCTTATTCTCTCCCTGCAGATAAACAAGGGCTTGATACTGGAGAGTTCAAGGGCACGATCTTCGGAGATTATTTGCAGGCTGTTCACTATACGGATGAAGCTTTAGGGGAAATGGTCAAAGAGATGAAGCAGCGTGGGCTGTGGGATAATACCATTGTTGCTTTCTATGGAGATCATGATAATTCGATCCAGGAGACCTCTTATTACGAACAATTTCTCGGCAAAAGCCTTAACGCACTCGATATGCAGCAAATATTGCATCAGGTTCCCTTGCTCATTCATCTGCCAGGCTCTAACGCCTCTGTCCTTGATTCAGCTCCAGCTGGTCAATTGGATCTTACACCTTCCTTGCTCCATTTGCTGGGGATCTCACGTGATCCTTATTATCTCATGGGTAATAATCTGTTTAGCGGGCATGAGCGTCTTGTAACGCTGCGATCCGGCGCCTATGCCGATGCAAAGCTGTCTTATCTCCCCAGCGAAAATGGGCAATTTGCCAGCGGAACCTGTTATAGTCTCGAAAGCCGCGAAGCCGTTGACGTAGGGGAGTGCAGCATCGGGTATGAGACCAGTAAGCTCCGGCTACAGATCTCCGACGATATCATGAAATATGATGGAATCAAGAAGCTCAAGAACACACAATCTGCACCTTAAGCTTACATCCGGGTAAACGAAGAGACTATCCAAAAAAACTATCGAAAACGGCTGCTGCGATATCCTCTCTATGTTGGACATTTACCACTTGATCGTTGTTGGAAGCACGTTTGGTTTTCCGACTTAAATACGTAAAGTATCTCACTAACGGACACAGCTGACCCTAAACGCAGCATTATCCGAGATTTGGAATGCTAACGGACTCCAGAGCAGCTATTAGCCTAGAAAACGCCGATATGAGCCTCTTTTTAGGGAATAGCGTCACTGGGGTCCGAAATCTTGCTTTAAAGGCTAAAAACAGGCAAATAACGTCATCTGAGTCCGTAACGCCTGTGGGATGGTGGAATGATGGGATGGTGGGCTCGATGAGACGGTGAGATGGTGGGACGATGAGATGATGAGACGGAGAAATGATGGGATGATGGACACGATTGAAGTAAGCCGTCAATGGCCAGAAAACGCAGAGCAGCGATCCTCCAAATTAACAGGAGAATCGCTGCTCTGTTTACTTTTACTTATTCTGAGAATAAAGAGGGATCGACCCTATTATCTTAGTTGATAAGAACTCAGTATTATTTCTGAACGGAGGGCTGTTTGATAAAAGCTTCCGCTTTCTTCAACACTTCATCCTCCGTTGGAGCACTCACATAACGACCATTCACATAAACAAAAGCCCGTTTGCCACATGGACCGCAGTACGACTTGCAGCCGACCTTGATCTCGGCATCAGTTGCCATTTTTTGCAGCTTAGGGATAATACTTTTCAACTTCATGAAATTACATTCATCGCACACTTGTATTTCGTTAGCCATGGAGCAACCCTTCTTTGTGTTCGAAATTTACAGGCGAATGTTTAGTGATCGCCGTGATTACCTTTAGAGGGATTCGTAATGACAAAACCTTCTTGTGGAAGATACAAATAATCAACGACCACGCCATCAAGGAGTGGTTGGCTCGGATCAAGAATAACATCGATTTCCTTATCTGTCGATACTACAACATCGTTCTCTTTAGGCGTGTCCAAGTCCAGTCCGTAGTGAGCATGATCACCGTGTGCATGTGTAATTGCTACGCGCAGCTTCAACTCACTGTTTCCTTCAAGCTCCATTTGTTTCTTTATCACTTTAGCCGCATTGCGGGTAATTTTGACCTTCATCTATATTCCATCTCCTAGTCCGAAAATTAAATACTCAATTACTTATTTTAAAGGTAAATGACATCTAAAAGCAACTATATTGGCTAATTAGCTCTGAAGTTCTTGTCGAAAATGTGCGGTGCTATCTTATTCACCCTGCTGAAGGGTAGGATATTTCCGGCTCATTCGTGACACGAACCAGCCCATTAGCAGCATGGTCACTCCAATATCATCGATCGGAATAAATGGCATGAAGTCCGGCAAGACCCAATAGAGCAGTACTGGAATTGTAAATAACAGCTTGTCCCCCATTGCTACTTTAGGGGAGCGGATGTATTGCCAAGAGCTACTGAAGATATGGGACCATTGTTTTAGTGACAGTATTTTTTTCAGTTTCATGGTGACCCTCCTCCCAAGTAAAAAGGATACAGCCGCGGATAACGTGTAGTGACGACAGCGGCCATACCCTATGGTTTATTTTACGCAAGTTTACTGCAAATGTTTCATAATTATTTCACATTGGAAAGGAGCGTTGCTAATATAAGTCCTGTTTCCAGGGCCATATCTTCAAAATCTGCTAGTGGCAGCGGATTTTTGCCAATCCCAAGCTCCACAGTAAATCCAGGTTTGCGGAAGGTCTGAATAAACCAATCCTTATATCCGGCATCACTTCCCGTCAGCTCCACTGCCCGGTAGCTGCTCGCAACTGCCAGCTGTGCGGCTAATTCACGGCTCTCGGGAGGCTCATACCCCCGGTAGTTCCAATAAATCTCTCCTCCTTGGCTATGCAGAGACACTGCAGCTTCGCCAGGCGCTTCCTCAGCCAGGGCTGCCAGAGCAGCTGCTTCAGGCTCACTCAACGGCTCAGGGCCGCTGTAATCCCGCGGTGAGGGCTGCCTTACTCCCCGACGTTCCCGCTCCTCTTCCCAATGAGCGGGAAATTGATCCCCAAGATCCACACCGCGGATGTTAGCTTTCCAATGCCGGAAGCTGCTTCGTCCACCATTCCATCTCATGAGGTCATCATAAAACGGATGGTCAGGCAAAACCCCTTCCTGAACCAGCTCCACACCATCTGGATTAGCCATAGGCACGACCCATAATGTCCAGTTTTGGAACCAAACCTCAGGGTTATGTCCATTCCATTCCAAGCCTTCAGCATAAGCTGCTGCATACTCCTCTATGAAGGACATCAAGCATGGCGAAGTCAGCCATTCATTGGCATGCAAAGCGGCGTTAACATGCAGATGACGAGTGCCGTTCCCGATCTTGAGTACATGGAGTGGCTTGCCGAGTACGCTCGTGCCTATTGTGGCTGCTTGTATAAAGGGGTATTGGACAAGCAAGCTGTCAATGTCACTCTCAACATCAGCCGGACCGTACTCCCCGCGCAGAAATACCACGCGGTCTGGAATCGGGGGTGGAATGACAAGTATTTTTCCAGGTGTACAGCAGCGCCCTGAGGTCACACCAGGATTAAGCTTTTCCAAATCCTCTAAATTCACATTAAATAATGAGGTTATCCGTTCTGGAGTGTCCCCTTCCTGCACAGCATACCTTTTACGCGGCGAAGATGGCAGAAATAAAACCTGGCCTGGGTATAAATAAGACTGCCTCCCAACCCATGGATTACCTTGAATAACATGCTCAGGAGTTAATCCATGTAGAGCGGCAATTCGGCTTACGGTATCTCCCCTGTTTGCAATATATTGTCGCATTAGGTCTCATCCTCTCGGCCTTAAATTGCTGATACAGCAATACAAAAACAGCGGCATACAGCACTTAACTCTATTGTATGCAAGCGCCACTACCCGGCATGAAGGAGAATTGAATCACAAGAAAAAACAACGTCATCGCCCTTTATAGATGGCAACCATTTCTCATGAAAATAAGGATATTACAGATCCGCAGCGTATAAATGCTTATATTTCAAAAAAACAGACTGGGAAATGTGCTTTCCCAGTCTGTTTTTCTTTTTACACTCCCATGGAGTTTGTCCCTATTCAATTCAACATTGCTCCTGCTTATAACGTGGATACTTGCCACACTACTGGAGTACGTCTAATTTGTTCTCCAAGCCAGTCTCGCGCGATGCTTTGAAACATCTCAGCATCACCGCTGCAGAAGAACTGATGAATTGGACTTTCATCGCCGATGGACAGCTTGCCTTTGTCATATAAAATTGTGCTGATCTCACGAGCGGTCTCATCTGCAGAACTGATCAGCTTGACTCCTGATCCCATAGTCTCACCAATGGGTTCTACAAGAAATGGATAATGAGTGCATCCTAAAATTAAAGTATCGATGTTAGTGTCTTTAATGCCTTCGAGTGCCTCTTCTACGATATCGTAACTTTTCTCTGAGCGGAACTTGCCTTGCTCGACAAGTGGGACAAGCGCTGGACAGGCTTGACTTACAACCTCAACAAAAGGGGACAACTGCTTTAATGCGTTAGTATAAGCTCCGCTGTTGATGGTTCCTACCGTACCGATCACGCCGACATGTCCGCTTTTGGTTGCGCTAATTGCTGCGCGGGCTCCGGGATGAATCACCCCAATTACAGGGATGGAGACCTTCGCTGAGATATAATCGAGTGCCGCAGCTGTTGCGGTATTACAAGCGATAACGATCATTTTAGGATTAAACTGGATCAAATAATCTACAATTTGTTCAGTAAACAGTTGTACTTCCTCGGTCGAACGGGGTCCGTACGGAGCTCGGGCAGTATCTCCGAAATAAATGATCTTCTCCCGCGGGAGTTGCCTCATCACTTCTTTGACAACTGTTAACCCTCCCACACCTGAGTCTAATATTGCTATAGCTTGCTGCACGAACACACCGCTTCCTTCTACTTGTTTTGTGTAGCTTATGTAAGGTGAAAACAAAATGTACCTGGCTTTCAGCCCCAATTGCAGATATTACTCCTTTTGCCCTCTTAGTTCAAGACTAGTCTTCTTCCATCATTTAACAAGCGGGTGCAAACTAATTAAAAAAGCCACCCTCCGCCCAATGCGAAAAAGCGGCTCTATTATAAGAGAATGAGTACTCTTTTACCACTGAAACAGAGGATTTAAACCACGGTCCCATTATAGAATTTCTTTATCAACCTTGTCATCTTGAACGACTTCTTCAAGGCTAACTTCTTCGCTTACATCTTCACTTATAGTGGCCTCAACCCACTCAGTTTCCATTTCCAAAGTAGCAGCAGCCTCTTCAACAGCTTCTACAGCGTCAACTGCTTCTACAGCATCTTCTGTAGCAATACCGCTTACAGTTACTGTGATTTTTTCTTCTTCATCAACAGCATTCGCACATGATTTGCTCCATTCCCGAACTTCATGCACTACATGCCCAATCGAATCTTTTGCTTTGTCATAAATCTCAATGCTCTTGTCTCCGGCTTGAACGGCAATTTCTTGAACCTTCTCAATACCAGCGGCAGTTCCTTCAGCAATATCCTTGCGCAGCTCTTTACCTGGTTTAGGTGCGAACAGCAATGCTGTTACCGATCCAACCACACTGCCGACTAAAGCGCCCCATAATAAGCCTTTGGTGTCCTTTTTCATCGTTTCATCTCTCCTTTAAATTCATTGCTCCCCGCTCTACCGGGCTAATGCCTATATCTGCTATATCATAAGCAGCAGGGGATTGTCTTGTGACTAATTATTATAACTTTTCAGAAGTTTTGTCTGTAACATTTTTGGGTACGATAGCGTAGCGGCAGCAATGGCCGCCCTCTGCCATACATTCATTACGTGTGACCTTAGCATCCAGCAGTTCTTCGAAAAGACTATGCTCACATTGGCATGCCTTACGATACTGGGTAGCCACTTGGCGAATCGGGCAATTGTACTCCCTTATGACATATGAGCCATCCTCTTCGCGGTTCCATTCTGCCATATATCCACCGGCATTTTGGATGGAAGATAACTCGGCGACGCGTTCTTCCAAATTCCGCCGTTCCATCATCGGAGCATACTGAGCGAGCATTCGGCGGCGGCGTCCTTCAAATAATGTATTAACAGCATCCAGTCCACTGCCGTAATCCAATTCACGCAAAAGCTCCAAAGCCAAGTTGTGATAACTTTTTGGGAAATATTCTTCGGCTCTCTCCGTTAATGAGTACATATGTAAAGGCCGCCCCATCGCTTGCCGGACCACTTTTGTCTTTGCAAGCCCTTCTTGCTCCAGCTGAAGCACATGACGACGGACACCCATCTCTGTAATTCCCAATTCTTCTGCCAGCGCGCCGATGGTCAGTGTTCCTTTCGTCTTCAGGAGCGTCATAATCATTTGTCTTGTCGATCCGTTTTCCTGCCCCATCTTCATCATAAAGGAACCCCTCTCTTTCACGGCTATCGCCTATTCTATGTGATTCTATCCTATGCTATTATAGCGGTACACTGGCTCCAAGCTCCTGGTCCAAATATTTCCGTACCTCAACGGCAAACTGCTCAAGTACTTCCGAAAGAATGGGGGTAAGTGGATGCAGATCTCCTCTCTCCCAAGCATAATAATCCTGAACGAGTGGCTTACGCAGAGCAACTAATTCTATCAATCTCTCATAAATCACACTTTGACCTAGCACTTTCTCTTCATGAATAATAGAAATTATATCCTCATAACTTCCAGCATCACGCATAATAAACCCGTCAATGAGACAGCTACCAACGTCTGTTACAACCTCTATTGCCAGATGGAGGCAGCGTTCCTGTATTAGTCCGGTTAATGTTGTACCATCCCAGGAAGCTGCTACAGTCCGAAGACCAGCGGTAATATCAGGGATTTGAGCAAGAATGGTTTCGATTTGATTGCGGTTGACATAATACACAGCAATACCCCCATGTCTATAATTGTTAGAGAACCGTCCTAATCTCTACTTACCGCGTTTGCCACGGCGTTTCAGCCAGAAGAACATTACGAAACATGCTCCGAGAAAAACGACTAAATAAGTTAACGCTTCCATTGGATACTCAAGCTCACGCATTCCTGTCACCGCTTCCGGTATAAAATGATGATACTATATTCAAGCAGCAGCTTAAATTTCGTAATCTACAGCAATCGAGAGCTCTTTGACTTCATTAATGTGAGCAATAACTTCTTTATGCGCCGGATGAACCTGATACGCCTGTAAATCCTCTAGAGAAGCCACTTCTGTGACTAGAGCAATATCAAAGGAACGATCGGAATGAATGATGTCAGCACCCACCTCGATGGAGAGGAGCTGCGGGATCTTGCCTTCCATATTACGCAGTACTGCTACCGTTGCCGCTACGCTTTCTTCGGACCGATCTTTTAATTTGAAAAACACAATATGTTTGATCATTCTATATCGCTCCCTAATGTAATATTGTAATTAGATATTAAAAATATATCATAAGCGTAGCTGTTCTGAAAGAAACTTAAACGGTGTTGTCAGAAATAGCAGCATTAACCATTGCCGATATACCAGAAAGTGTTGTAGTATATTTTTAAAAAATCGGAGGAATTATGCCTAATAACCAACAAGAAACTCATAATATCCAGGCGTGGTCTCTGATCAATCGCAAATACCTTGGACAAGGCGTTCGAGTCAAAAGATTTCGCCGTCCAAAGCGCAGCCAGATTAGAAACCGTGTGCTGCTTGCTGTATTGATGGCTAAGGATATCAAGCTGTCACGACTCGCAGAAGAGCTTGGTATATCCTCACGCAGTGTAAGCGCTTGGGTATACGAAGGTCGTATCCCTTCCAACAATAACATTGACAAGACCTGCCGCCTATTGGGGTACCCACCCCACATTCTGTTCAATGAAGCATTGATTCGTCAAAGCCCCATTGTATGTCAGCCTACACCTTCACGTTTTATGAAAAGAAGTATTACCAGTTCACCGCGCAGCAATGTTATCCTGACCGGACTTTGTATGGTTTACGATTTCTCAGTAACGGATGTAAGTATCTGGATAGGCGTCCATCCTGGAACATTTCGAAAATGGCTCCACAACAGCCATCTGCCGACCCCTGCTCTGCAGGAAAAAGCCGAAGCTTTCTTTCGGATTCCACGCCATATTCTATTTGCAGACTGCGGAACGCTCTAATACAATCCTCTCACAAAACACGTCTAACACAGCCCTTCTTCAAGAAATCATGAGAAGGGTTATTTGCCATACCTTTTTTTCTTAAAAAGAGGTCATACTACTGTGTGTAAATATATTGTGTAGTACTAAAGAACGGGTCAGGAGGCGCAAGATGAAACTTAACGGAATTCTGTCAAAGGGCTATACCGATACTTGGAAAGTGGCCCCTGGTGTCATTGGACTTCGCACTATGTTTGTAAATGTCGCATTAATTGGCCAGCCCTCTTCGGATTGGGTTCTTGTAGATACTGGTCTTAGCTCATATACAGGCAATATTATTGATTTTGCTACGGAGCATTATGATAAACCTCCGGTGGCAATTATCCTGACGCATGGGCATTTCGACCATATTGGGGGTGTAAAAAGGCTTGTTGAGGAATGGAATGTGCCTGTATATGCTCATCCGCTAGAACTACCTTTTCTGACAGGTAAAGAAGACTACCCTCCAGCCGATCCAGCCGTAGGCGGCGGGCTTATGAGCATGATATCGCCATTGTTTTCACATCATGGCATTGACCTTGGTTCAGCCGTTCATCCCTTGCCGGAAGACAGGACTGTCCCTGGTGCGAAGGGCTGGGAATGGATCCATACCCCTGGACATAGTCCCGGACATATCTCCCTGTTCAGGCCTGAGGATAGAGTTCTGATCGCAGGTGATACATTCCTTACGGTCAAACAGGAATCCGTATTTGCAGTGGCTACGCAGCATCAGGTGGTGCATGGCCCACCCTCTTATTTCACGACAGACTGGGAAGCTGCTGAGAAATCGGTCCGTACCCTTGCCTTGCTGAATCCACATCTTGTTCTTTCGGGACATGGAGTACCCATGGAAGGTGAGGAGCTGTCTACTCAGCTTGCTCATTTGTGCAAAAATTTCAAAGAAATGGCGCTACCGGGTCAAGGTAAATTTGTGTAAAAAAGGTACTCCTGATCAGCGCACAGAGGTCTAGGGAAAAAATCCCTATAATTCATTTGATATAGCCGATTCTACGGATATTCAACGAAATTATAGGGAGTTCCTCCCTAAATTACTTGCTTAGTGCAGATTTACGTGCGACGATATATCTCAGTATGTATTGATGTTTTTTTCCAAGCGGCCCACATAAAGTCTCCACACATGAGCCGGTCGTAATTATTTTCGTACCTGCAAAATGTTGTCTTAAATCTTCTTCACTAAAAAAATGGGCGTATTTTCCCTCTTTGTATTCGTAGGTTCCCGGTTCCAAAAGTGTTCCACAGCCGTTGTTCGCATCCTCATCGGAAAAACTGGTAAAATAGAGCAAGCCATCCGGCCGCAGCTGTTCCAGACAATTAGCTACGAGCCTGCGGCGATCCTCTTCGAGAAATAAATGCAATACGTCATAGCAGTAGACAGCATCAACCTGTACTTCAGAAATAGGATCTAATACGGAACCTGAGATAAAATGGCTCTTGGGATCCCATTCTGCCGCCATCTTTAACGCGTCCTCGCTCAACTCAATGCCTAAGGTCTTAAACTCATCTGAGAACACCTTCGTATTTCTTCCGTATCCCGCACCCGGGACTAAAACTGATTTCACGTTATGTTGCCGGAATATATCCCTTGCTGCCTGAGCTGTAGGACTAGGTTCACTCCCCCAGATCATTCCTTCCTGAGCAAATCTTAGACTCCAGTATTCGGACATAGATTAGACCTTCTTTTTAAATTTATTCGCTAATTTCATCGCAAGGAACTGAGGGATCAGGTTTAGCATACTAAAAAATATAAACGATCCTGTAGGTCCAAGTGGTTTGAAAAACGTCCCGTCCCAACCGCCTTCCCCTGACAAGTTGCTAATAAAATAATAAGAGACAAATGCAGAAGCGATATTCCCAATGACTATAGCCATTATATTATTAGACCATTTTCCCAAAAAAGCTATTAGTGATGTTATGACGATCATCATTAAATAACCAACCATTGAACCATTATTGAAATCTTTATCCATCGCGAAATAGACAAATGGAAAACAGTACACAATAATGATCAGGAGATTCAATCCTAATTTTCTCACCGCATCCCCTCCTCAGCTAGTTTTTCACTCTATACCAATACTGATAGATCTCCTTAAAACCCAGCTTGTCATACAAGGCTGAAGCCCCCGTATTCGCTTGCACAACTTGCAGAAAGGAAGTCGTTGCTCCCTTTGCTCTACCCCAATTAAGCAACGCTAGCAGCAGTTGTTCCGCCATTCCCTTTCTACGATGAGCAGGGGAAGTGACAATATCATACAGACCCAAGTACCCGTTCTGAATCACACCAAGACCGCAGGTGACAGGAACACCATGATTAAACAACAGGACATAACCCTGCTGCAAATGTGATGCAGACAACATTCTAGTTAAGGTTTCCCGGTTCTTTTCAGACAAGCCGGTAAGCTCACTGAAGGTGTGCAGCCACTCTTCAGTCAAGCTTTCCTGTATCTGTACCGTATAACGCAGATCAGGGCTCGCTAAGTCCCCCAGATCAAGAAGCCTTACAGATGAAGGCTCGGCAATTGTATAGCCACGCTCTGCAAGAATCTCATCAAGCTTTGGCGGCTGGATGTAGGGAGTTATTTTGAACACGGACTGTAGTCCAGCATGCTCATAATACCGTTCCGCAAGCTTGATTTGTTCTGTGAGTTCAACCTGAGAGCTGTCAGCACCGTATAATGGATTGACCGAATTGGCCCTTTTTGTATAACCAGCTGCCGAACGTAGAATCCAGCCCTGCAGGAGAACACTTTGCTCCGCCGGCCAAGTATTAAGTGTGATTTCTTCTATGAATTTATACAGCTTAATCCGCTCCTTTTGAAGCACGTTTGTTACGCATCGCAGGCAGTAATTTCACAGCTCCCTCCCCTTGGGAGGTGAAATAGTCATATTCGGGAGACTCTTTGCCATAGAGAGCTATTTTCCCCTCACCGTTATAATGAACACCCCAACCAAAACGCTTCGGCAACAGTGAAGCCCTTAGACAAGGATGATTTTTGGAAAATAGTTCGTTCCATATTTCTTCCTTACGGGCCAAACGTTCTTCCTGTGGAATTTGTTTATGGCGCACATGAACCTCGTACAGAAGTTCTTCATGATTGTATTTGTAGGGCTCATTGATTAACAGTTCATATTGAATCACATGTGCAGGCGGGAGCGTTCGGCAAGACATCGGAGGAACTCCTATTTCCTCAGGACAGTCCTCTGCTACACGAATAAAAGTATCGGTATAGCTCATTTGCATCACCTCCATCTTAAATAGAAATATATTCCTTCTATGATAAATCATTTTCCTATTCTAAGCATAGCCGAATTTTCTAAAGCCCATGATGGATGAACAGCAAAAACGGCCAATCCTCTAAACTACGGAGAATTAGCCGTTCTCATTTACCAACTCGACTTGGTAATGCCCGGAATCTGACCTTTATGCGCCAATTCGCGGAATACAATTCGGGAAACATTAAATTTCCGCAAATAGCCTCGAGGTCTGCCCGACACTTGGCATCTATTTTTTTGACGAGTTGCGGAGGAATCACGTGGCAGCTTTTGCAAAGCCATATAGTCCCCCTGTTCCTTTAGTTCTTTTCTTTTAACAGCGTATTTGGCGACTAGTGCTTGTCTCTTCAATTCTTTCACAACTTTAGATTTCTTGGCCATGTTCGTTCTCCTTCCATCCTTTAAATCTACTCGTTCAATGCACTCTTCAAGGCTTCCAGGTTCTGACGCATGATTCCTAAATAATCCAGGTTTTGACTGCGATCTTCCTCTGTTAATCCTTCAATTGGGTTTAGAACGGCTGCTTTGGCACCAATCTCTTTTGCTATTGTGTCTGCCACACTGGAGGATACAAGTGTCTCGAAGAAAATCGTCTTCACTTTATGCTCTTTCGCAAACTCCACAATCTTACTCATATTTGCGGCAGAAGGCTCCTGCTCCGGAGATAGTCCGGCAATCGGGACCTGAGTTAATCCATACTGCTTGGCAAGGTATCCAAAAGCCGCATGCTGAGTAATAAAATCCTTGCGTTTAGTATCCTTAAGACCGTCCTTAAATTCTTGATCCAGTTGCTCCAGCTTAGCTACATAAGCATCTGCATTTGTCTTAAAATCCTCGGCATGTTCAGGTGCGGCAGCAGCTAAAGCTGCTTCAATGTTACGCACTTCTTGAATGGCTAATGTAGGATTGAGCCACACATGCGGATCTAATCCACCGTGATCATGCGAATGCTCTTCATGAGCATGCTCCCCTTCTTCATGAGCATGTTCTCCTTCTTCATGAACATGCTCCCCTTCTTCATGGTGGTGGTCAGCCTCTTCCTCTTCCTCTTCCGTGCCTTCCATGATGTCCAGACCCTTGCTCGCTTCTACAGTAATTAACGGAGTGCCAGATACACTTTCCAGCACCTGATCTACCCAACCTTCCATTCCTGCGCCATTATAGATCAGCATATCCGCATCTGAGATTTCTGCCATATCTTTTGCTGTCGGTTCCCAATCATGGGGTTCGATTCCTGCTGGTATGAGTGCTTCCACGTCCGCCAGATCTCCTGCCACATTTTTGGTAAACTCGTAAATAGGATAGAAACTGACTTTAATATTTAATTTAGATGACTCCGGAAGGGCTGTAGCTTCTGCGGCTCCAGAAGCATTCGTAGTAGTAGAAGAATTAACAGCATTATTACCGCAACCGGCGGCAATAAGTAACGCGGACAGGGACAAAATGGCTAAATGATGGATTCTAAATTTCATTGAGAGGTGTAACTCCTTTACTGGAAATAGTTTTATGAATTCGCCGACGATTTCTTAGTCGGATCAGCTTCTGTACCAAAATTGCGATTAATAAGAACGATAGCAGTATAAGAGCAATCGTCCCACCAGGCGGTGTATTGATGTAATACGAGGCACTTAGGCCACTAAAAACGCCGAGTAATCCTACGCCGATTGAGATCAATATAGCTGTCGTAAAACCAGACGCTATACGCAAAGCAATCGAAGCTGGCAAAACAATAAGCGCTGAGACTAACAGCACTCCAACAACTGGCATCGCAGCAGCGACTGTCATTCCAGTTAGTACAGCAAACGAAAATGATAACCAGCCCACATGAACTCCACTGATACTAGCGGTCTCTTCATCAAAGGTCAGATTATATAAGGATCTGCGTAACACAATAAAATAGATCAGACCGATTACAGCAACCACAGCGATAATCTTTAGTTGAGTATCGCTGACCGCAACGATGGAACCAAACAGATAGGAACTGAAGCTTTTACTTAAATTCTGCTTTAAGCTCATAAGTACAACTGCCAATGCTAATCCAGAGGTCATAATAATCGCTACCGGAAGCTCGCTATATGTACGATAAGACCGTCGAAGCTGTTCGATGACAATACCACCGAGAATCGCTACCATGAAGCCACTTAGTGCCGGATTAAGCTGTAGTATTGAGCCTAGTGCTACTCCTGCAAGCGAAACATGAGAGAGGGTATCCGCCATTAGGACCTGACGGCGAAGCATGAGATATACCCCGAGTAGCGGACCGATAATGCCAATTAATCCACCGGCCCAAAATGCACGTTGCATGAATTCGTAACTAAACATTGCCAACCCTCATTCTCCTTTCGTTCCAGGCTGATCAACGTATCCAGATAGGAGCTGGTCTCTTCCAGGCCATGCGTCACCATGATTACGGTCCGGCCGTGTTCACTGACATCATGGCGCATCAGCTTATAGAACCCAATACGACTGTCCAGATCCATTCCCGTAGTTGGTTCGTCAAGAACCAATATCTGCGGCTGTTGTGCCAATGCTCGAGCGATGCAAATCCGCTGCTTCTGGCCGCCTGACAGTTCTCCTATCTTCCGGTCTCGCAAATGCCACATCTCCACCTGCTTTAAACTTCGCTCGATGATCTCGTCCTGCTCAGGTGTAAAGCGTCTAAATAATCCAAGCCTTGGATAACAACCCGAGCGAACCAGTTCGATCACCTTACTTGGGAACCCTGCGTTAAAAGAAGCTACCTGCTGTGGAACGTAGCCGATAATCATCTTCCCGTTATCTGATAACTCTTTATTCAACTGAACCGTTCCACTCCATGGACGAAGCAGGCCGAGCATTAGCTTCAGCAGGGTGGTTTTAGCAGCACCATTGGGTCCCGTTATACCAATAAACTGTCCGGTATGAATATCTAATGAGATATCATCAAGAACAGGTTCATCCCCATACCCGAACACTACATTCCGCATGGATGATAGGATCATCATGCCTCGCCTCCCTTCTGACTGATATTATGTCCAACCAGATTAAATCGTAAGTTTTACGATTTAACAAATTTGATAATATCGTAATCATTACGATTTGTAAACCCAAAACTGAAAATTAATCGTAATAATAACTATTAGTCCTTTTTCGAATACAACAAAAATCCGGAATCCCACCTTCTGGATTCCGGATTTCCAACGTTAATTTACTAAGTATCTATTCCTCAGCAGCCGCAAGGAGTTCTTCAATAGGCCACGGAAGTGGATTGTTGAACTTTGTCCAATCCTGCTTCAGCTCCTCCGCTGTCAGCAGACATCTGTCCAATCTGGCTTCGAGTTGTGCCTGATCTATATTTACACCGATAAATACGATTTCATTTATTCTATCGCCCCACTGCTCGTCCCATTTTGCCCGCAGCTCAGGTTCGCTTTCCAGCACCTCCAGCTGCTGATCCTTAGGCATTGTAGCCAACCAGTAACCAGCAGGTCCGAACTGAATGGAAGGTCCTGCCTGACTTACAGTAGCTGCAAGATCACCTTTTGCCGCTACCCATGCCACCCCTTTTGCCCGAACGACCTCTTCCGGCCAGTTGCTAAAGAAAAAACTTAATCTTTGCGGGTGGAACGGTGTTCTCCGGCGATAGACGAAAGAAGAAATCCCGTATTCCTCCGTCTCAGGGGTATGGGTCTCTTTATTCAGCTCCGCGATCCAACCAGAGGATAAGCTTGTTTTCTCAAAATCAAACAATCCGGTATTTAGAATTTCCTTTGGATCTACTACACCGTTAATTGTACGGATCAGCTTAGCAGACGGCTGAAGCTTACGCAGCACAGCTTCAAGCTTATTGAGTTCATCTTCTTTCAACAGATCGCACTTATTAAGCAGCAAGACATCACAAGTTTCGATCTGATCAATAAGCAGATCCACAATATCGCGGAAATCCCCTTCTCCAGCCGTTTGGTTGCGGTCCATCAGACTATCACCTGAGGAGAAGTCATGCCAGAAACGCCCAGCATCCACAACAGTCACCATCGTGTCTAATTGAGCAAGCGAAGTCAGATCAATATCCAACTCGGGATTGGCATAGGTAAAGGTCTGTGCTACTGGCACAGGTTCGCTAATGCCTGAGGATTCAATCAGGATGTAATCAAATCGCCCTTCCGCAGCCAGTTTTTGTACTTCGACAATCAAATCATCACGAAGTGTACAACAGATGCAACCATTGGACATCTCAACCAATTTCTCTTCAGTCCTGGAAAGCGTATTTCCGGACTTCACCAGATTCGCATCCACATTCACTTCACTCATGTCATTTACAATAACAGCTACTTTAAGACCGTCACGGTTGTGCAGAATATGATTCAACAATGTTGTTTTCCCAGAGCCCAAATATCCACTGAGCACGGTAACAGGGAGCTTTTTCAACTATATCACTCCTATCGTTTATAAAATCAAGATTAAAAACATCCGCCCTTAACGGGTTTCGCGATGTAAGGTTACTCTCTTAAGGCGTGGACAATATTTTTTCATTTCCATACGCCCTGGATGATTTCGTTTATTCTTGGTAGTGGTATAGTTGCGATCTCCTGTCTCCGTACATGCCAGAGTTATGATTACTCTCATCGTTTCCATCTCCTTTTGATTAAATCGTAATAATTACGATTAACACATCGTACACGGTTTATTCACAATCTGTCAACTATGATCTTGTAAAAATTTCAACTCTCTTAATTTTGTGGTCTTTCTGGTGGACAAATTACGTATAGATGGAATTATAAAAAATATGATTCTTGTAATTCCTAGAGAATCAGGCAGGAGTGGAGATCATGAAGATACCAGTAATTATTTTGAGCGGGTTTCTGGGGAGCGGGAAGACAACTCTGCTGTTGTCCCTGCTGAAAGAGAGCAAGGTAAGAGGGCTGAATCCAGGAGTAGTAATGAATGAACTGGGCAAACGAGATGTGGACGGGTATATTTTGCAGGAGCATACCGGTACAGCTGTAACTAAACTGCTGGACGGATGCGTATGTTGTAGCCGTAAAGAGGATTTGGCAGATAGCCTGATGGTGCTGCTGAGAGGACGTCCAGATGCCATTTATATGGAGTTGAGCGGCGTCGCCGATCCTGAAGAAATCGCCAAAACGTTGCAGGAAACTCCTCTACAGGATCTGGTGGAGCTGCACTATACCATCACTCTGTTAGATGCGGAAAATGCTCTGGAATATAACAGCAGACTCTCCTCTGACAAACAGCTCGTTCGGACCCTGCGTAAGCAGCTTTCCACAGCTGATCTTATTGTCGTTAATAAAAGTGATCTCGTAGAACCGGAAACCTTATGGCGAATTGAAAAGGGAGTTCGTAAACAAAATACGGAGGCTGAAATTGTGTACACCCATTACAGTGAAATCAACCTGTCTCCGATATTGTCAGGAATTATCCCACGTAAAATCATAGCTCCGGCTCCGCAGCGAGCGCCTCAAACCTTCAAAGGAGCATCACTGAAACAAATGCATTCAGAGCATGGGGGAACCGCTGTAAAAGAGCTGCATGAGGAGCAGCATGCTTCTTTCTCGCAGGTAACAGCCATCACGTTAACCATTCCGCAGGTAAGGACAACAATGCCTTCTAAAGAACGCTTAGAGGCCTTCTTTCAAGAATGGGGTGACAACCTGTTACGTGCCAAGGGGCATATTCTTTTGTCCGAACAGGAGCCGGTTCAGCTTGTTCAATATGCGGGGATGCGTACTACCTGGGAAGCCTCTCGTTATCCTGGTATGCCATATGTGGTGTTCATCGGGATGAATATAGATGAAGAACAGCTGGCAGATCGGTGGTCCGCCTTATTCGAGTTTTGACTACCTTTTCACCATTAAAAATACTGCCGTTGCTCCTCCCGATCTCTTTTCTGATTATCATTGGTTTTGTATGGCTGCCGAATCATCTGGAACTGTTGGATAATGCGTACATCGACACCTTCAAAACCGCTTTTATCGGCATATTGCTGGAAGCCTTGCCGTTTGTATTAGCAGGAGCATTGTTATCTTCACTGCTTCGCGTCTTTATCCCGGATGAAATGATTTCCCGGTGGATTCCGCGGCGACCTCTTCCGGCTATTCTGTTCGCATGTCTGCTCGGAATTATTTTTCCGGTCTGCGAATGTGGAATGATCCCACTCGTCCGCCGGCTTATCCATAAAGGTATGCCTGTTTACGTGGCTATCGTGTTTATTTTGTCCGGACCGATCCTAAATCCTGTCGTCTATGGGGCGACCATGACAGCATTTCGCAGCCACTCGGAGCTGGCCTATGCCCGTATGGGTCTGGCGTTTGTTGTAGCCTGTCTCATAGGCTTGATAATCTACGCAACGGTCAAAAAATCTCCCATCCGCCTAAATGTTCAGCGTGAAACGGGGGAAGCTCATCACAATAATTCTCGCGGGGGAAAAATAGCCGCTGTTTTCGTCCATACCTCAGATGAGTTTTTTGAGATGGGGAAATATTTAATTATCGGCTGCTTGTTAACCGCTGGTATTCAGACATTTATGGTTCAAGACAGTCTGGCCGCGATCGGAGCTAAACCGCTGGGGTCATATTTCTTCATGATGGGACTGGCATTTGTGCTCTCGCTCTGCTCCACCTCAGATGCCTTTGTAGCTTCCACCTTCGTACATTCTTTTCCATCTGGGGCTCTGCTCGCTTTTATGGTATTCGGACCCATGCTGGATTTCAAAAATTCATTGATGTTGCTCTCACTGTTTAAGACCAAATTCGCTCTTTATTTGTTCTTTCTGATCTTCGCAAGCGTGTTTGTTGGGGCGGTATTCATGTCCTTGTGGCTGTAATTCATAGAGGTGGTAAGCTGTTGCTTACAACATGGGTAGGAGGATAGAGCATGAATGACTCTCGTAGCATCCGGTTTCACTATTTGTTAAGGGCGGTCATTCTGCTCGCTTTCTCCCTCTATATCGGGCATCTGGTACAGCAGGACGCTTTGCATTATTATGTAGCTCCTAAACTGGCACGCTGGGTTCAATTATGCCCAATCCCGCTGACACTTATGGCGCTCAGTCTGACCATACAGGCTTTATTTGGCAAAGGTAGTGTTCTCTGTGACTGCGAGCATCGGCTCCCACATTCTTTTTTCAAAAGTACAGCGCTATATGGATTATTCCTTTTTCCACTGCTGCTCGGATTTCTTCTTCCTGATCGCGCATTGGGAAGTATGGCTGCTGCTAAAAAAGGAATCTCCCTATCCTCCTTGCCCACTGAAGCTAAAAATTCCGCGAGATTCGAGTCCATTGATCCTTACCATGAAGAGCTTACTGAGCTGGCCAAGATCCTTTATGCACAACCTGTGGTCCCAGTTTATTCGGCGATTTTCTCCGAAACTTTAGGTGCGCTTGAGCTGTACAAACAACAATTTGCAGGCAAAGAAATTACTATTTCCGGCTTTTTATATCGTGATCAAGGTGAACATTCAGAGAATTCTTTTGCCATAGGTAGATTTCTGGTCCAATGCTGTACTGCCGATGCTACACCTTTTGGGATATTAGTGGATTCCGGCAAGCTAAAAAGCCTGCCTACCGATACCTGGATAGAGGTTCGGGGCAAGCTTCAAGTTGTTCCCTATAAAGGTCAAGAAATTATGCAAATTAGTGCAGAGTCTATTACACCTATCAAACAACCCGTAACACCTTACATCTACACCAGTCCTGACTCTATCACCGCATGGAAGGAGCTAGAAGGCTCAACTAAGATTACTAAATAATCGCATCTAGCTCATCCTCATCATTCTCAGACTTATTAGGATTAAATACTTCTACCATAATACGAGCTGGAATACAGATAATTTGCTGTTTGGGTCTTGAGATGAACCCCATTTCCAAAGCAATTCTTAAGGGAGCATCAGAATAGGTCATTTGGATTCCATAATCAAACACCTTTAGCGTATTGTGGCCGAATTTCGTTTGAATATCTATAATTTGTTCTTCTTTAGTCAAAGAAACGGTTTTGTACTCTTTACCGTCCACCGTAATTATAGCTTTCAAATCCCCTTGCTGATACTGCTCATTGCTGCTGTCCCACCACTTCATGCCATAAATCAAGCCCGCAGCTAACAAGGCTATCACAATAATTAAAATATCCCCGCGCTTCATTGTTAGCAAGATAAGAATCCTTTCATGACAAATAATATACGTAATGATTACGATTAATATCAATATATTAATCATAACCCTATTTGTCAATGATGCTCACCTAAACGAATTTGGGCAGACCACTCTCTTAATACCCGGTCGAGCTCTTTTATCGAGATGGGTTTAGAAATGAAATCCTGCATTCCAGCACTAAGACACATCATCTTATCTTCATCTCTGGCAAAGGCTGTAGCCGCAATGATGATTGGATTCAGCCCAAGCTTCTCACGTATGATTCCCGTTGCTTCTATTCCATCCATAATAGGCATCTGAATATCCATAAATACCAGATCATAATGATTGGAAAGCACAGCCCGAACTGCTTCCTCACCATTTAAGGCGATGTCAGGAACATATCCCCTCTTTTTCAGATACGCCTGCATAAGCTGCTGATTCACAGGATGATCTTCAGCAATAAGAATGGACATCGGTCCATATTCACCGGTAGTTAACTCTTTAACAGTGGATTTATCATTTCTGACCAAATCTGTTGAGGCGTTGACGGTCAATTTCTGATCCCATTCCTCTTTGGGTAGAGAGACCTCCACTGTAAAATAAAACTCCGAGCCTTCATCCTCACAGCTATTTACACCGATAGATCCGCCAAGAAGCTCGGCCAGCTTTTTACTAATGGCAAGTCCAAGCCCTGTACCGCCATATTTACGATTGATCGACGGATGCAATTGCGAGAAGGATTGAAATAATAGACCTTGGCTGGAAACTGGAATCCCCAACCCAGTATCTTTTACGACAAATTTCACGATAAGATTTCCGGATGCCTCTGAGGCTTCTAGCATAACAGAGATACTGATTTCACCTGTCTCCGTAAATTTCACTGCGTTCCCAACCAGATTTACGAGAATTTGACGCAATCTCGCCCCATCAGTCATGATGACGGCTGGAAGCTCAGGAGATAACTCGCTAGTAAGTAAAAGCCCTTTTTCCTTAACTTTCGGATAAAACAGTTCACAAACGTTCTGTATCACTTCATGTAAATCCACCATTTGCAGCTCAAGCGTCATCATGCCTGCTTCAATTTTGCTGAAATCCAGCACTTCATTCAGAATATGAAGCAATGCCTCTCCGCTTTTGTTAATGATCTGTGTGTAGTAGCTTTGCTCTTCATCCAGCTCCGTCCCCGATAAAAGATCAGCCATCCCAATAATACCGTTCATAGGCGTACGCAGCTCATGGCTCATGATCGCTAGGAACTCCGATTTTGCCCGGTCCGCTTCCTCGGCAGACTCCTTCGCCCGCACAATCTCCTTCTCCTCCGTGATATCACGAAAGACGACAACCGCCCCAATCCGTTCACCACCATCAAACAGTGGGGTCATTCGATATCTGACTAAAAAGCTTGAACCATCCTGCCTCCAAAACACACCCTCCCTATCTTCAATAGTGAGATTATTGGAGCGCGAAGGAAGCAGCGTCTTCTGAATTCCTGTAAAAGACTCGTTATCCAGCCAGGTTTGGTGAATCGCATGAAATTTGCTGTTTCCCCACTCAGTAGGATCGAAACCCAACATAGTAATGGCTGCTGGATTAATGAACATCGTGTTGCCTTCAAGGTTCATCCCAAATATGCCCTCAGAGACCGAATTCAAGATCAGCGCATATTCGTTACTTAATTTCTGTATTTCTTCAAAATGACGCGTACGTTCCCCAATATCGCGGGTTACACAGACAAGCTCTTGATTCCCGCAGGTCTCAGAGTAAATATACCGCAGTGTCGTTTCTGTCCAAATACAGGTTCCGTCTTTGCAAATAAACCGGAGAATAACAGGCTCAAGCTTCTTCCCCTCCATACAATTGCTGAGATATGAAGTTAATTTGATTCTGTCCTCCGGATGTATGTAATCAATCCCTCTAGTTCCGCACATTTCTTCTGGTGCATAGCCAAACATAGTCTGGCAGATGGGTGAGGCATACAGATAGGTAAAGCTCCCGTCCGCTGCATTACGTGAAATGAAGTCCATAGAATTTTCTGAGATCAGACGATAGTTCTGCTCACTTTCCCGCAGTTGTTCTTCCATTCGTTGACGTTCGGTGACATCCTGGGCTATCCCGCTGATCTGCAGCAGTCTTCCTTCTTCATCCGTAATCACTTCCCAGTGCGCATCCAGATATTTCAGCTCTCCATCCGCACTATGAATACGGACCGTTACTTCGCCATTAGTCCCATTCTCCATGGATTGATGTACTAACCGTTCAAGTCTGATGAAATCGTCAGGATCAATGCAAGCAAAAACACGTCTGTAATCAAAATAAGAATGATTGCTCTCATCTTCCAAAAAGCCAAAAATATTACGCATTTCTCTGGAAACCGTCAGCCGTGATTTTGTCATGTCCCATTCCCAGGACCCCATCTTCGCAAGGTGTTGCGCTTTAGCCAGCATATCCTCGTATTTCTTGCGCTGAGTAATATCGCGACCAATGGTTAGTATCTGTTTAACGTTCCCCTGCTCATCACGTACCACTTGGGAAGAACTCTCGATCCACAAATAATGTCCATCTTTATGACGGGCTCTACGAGTAAATACGTCCGTATCGGAATATATCTTACCTTGTTCAATCATCTCTAGAGCATCATCTACGTGATAATACTCGGGTCTTTTAGTACCTATCATTTCTTGTGCAGAATAACCTAACAGCAGCTCCACTGAGGGAGATACGTAGTGCAGTGTCCCGTCAGGATCGCCAAAAGAAATCATATCCGGTGTATTTTTCGTAATCAAATTATATAACTGCTCATCTTCATGAATCTTTTGTTCAGCAAGTTTTCGGTCAGTGATATCCGTTAACTCAGAAATCAGGACATAGGGTTCACTGGAGTTCTCACGATAGATTAAAAATATATGTTGGGTTACCCAGATGATTTCGCCATCCTTACGCAAGAACCGCCGTTCTTTCTCCAATGCAGTCCCAGGCTCAGCTAGCAAATCGTTCAGGATAACGGAATGATCGTTATTAGTTTTATCTTCCGGATACACAAGATCCAGATAATTTATATTCAAAAGATCTTCTTCTGCATAACCAAACATTTGGCATAGCGCAGGATTCGATTGTAATAACGTCCCGTCCTTCGGAGAGACTACCGCAATCCCGATAGAAGACCGTAAGTATAGCTGTTTAAAAAGAAAATCAGACACCTGTAAGCCTCCTCTTTTGAAAATGGGGGACTATATTAACAAACTTGTAATAATTTCAGTATACCTTTTTTTCGGTAAATAAGCTTGATAGTTGAGTCCTAAATGATAGACTGGTAAATTTCGCAGTAAAACTCCGCAAAAAATAAACAGCAAGTCTCCCTCTGAAAAGGAAACTTGCCGTGTGTGCATGTTACAACTCTAAAGTCCTATTCTATTATCAAATTTTCCAGCTGAAGCTTCTTAATTTTCTTACGGATAGGTGCACCAATAATTAAAAAAACAAGACCTAAAAAAATCAACATACCGCCCATTATTACGTTTACCATACTGAGATTCTGTGATGAAAAAGAATAATTTATTACACCAATCATCACATTAAATAGGCCTAAAATCAACTCTAACCACATTACAGATTTCCATAACCTGTTGATTCGCTTATAGTGTTTTATTCTGGATTCCAGATCTGTGTAAATATCAAACGGACCTTCCACTGACTTCTTTCTAAGGTAAACCCAGCGCATGTAAGTACTTACACAATCTATACCGTTTTCCTCTAAAAACTTGATATATTTGATGCTATCCGGATGATCCGGCAAGTTATCTAAAAGCTCAATTCTATACGTGTACTCATTATTGGGGGTCTCTGTAAACACATATTTGCACCAAGATAATTCTGATAGAGCCATCCCCTTCGCAGACATTTCATTAAGCCACTTTTCTTCCTTCTCATAATCCCAAATCAGCTTGCGAACCACATGTTTCATTTGGACTCACCTCCAGCTATTCTCTTACCATTGGCTATCAATTCTTCCAGACGGATGATCTCTCCCTGAATCACTGTCTTTCCTAAGCCGGTAATTTCGTATTCTTTTCTACGAGAACCTTGCTCCCCTTCCACTGCTTTTATCCAGCCTTTTTCCAGTAAAGTGTTAAGTGCTCCGTATAAAGTGCCCGCGCCCAGATCAACCCGACCGTTACTTAAGTCCTTCACATTCTGCATAATTGCGTATCCGTGCATTGCTGTATATAGAGACAATAAGATATAAAATACAGCTTCAGTTAATGCGCCTCTTTCTGTGCTTTCAGGCATCATTTCATCCCCATTCTATTACTGTTGTCGATATATCGGCTTCCGTAATACCATTATTACGGAAGCCGATATAATTGTCAATACAAAAACACCCATTTTTTTCATCGCAGCGATTATGAGCGCAACAAAAAAACGCCTAGCACTTAGCTAGGACGGATTTGTTGGGGGGCTACTCAGCAGCTAGATACTCCCACCGTGGCACCTATTCCTTTCTCATTATGAAGTATCGGACTGAGATGCCGCTATTTCCGAAAAATAGCGTGTTTCAGCTTACGTTCGGACTCAGATGCAGCTATTCGTCTCCAAACACTCGCTTTTCACACGATTCCTTAGCAATAAGCGCTATGCAGTCCGAAACCTCTGTAAAATGTGCCAAAAATCAATAATAGCGGCCATACGGTCCGTTAGCAGACACTGTTCGCACAGATTCTAAAACTACAAAAGTCTATACAAAAAAATAGGCCAGATAAGATATGTAAAAAAAGAACATACCCAACCTGACCTATTCTTTATTTTGTTCTGCATAGTTTTTATGGTCTCTCTTTTGAGGCATTTTCAACCATGACACCTAGTACATTTTTAAACGTTTGAAGATCCTGTTCAGAAATATTGGTGATCGTATCATCTTTAAACTTTTCGGCAACTGGCAGTAAATCGAGATAGATCTGTACTCCCTTATCTGACAATTCCAACTGCTTGACTCGCTTATCCGCATGGGTGCCAGAGCGATGCAAGAAACCCTCAGATTCCAATTTTTGAAGCAGCCTTACTACGCTGGGCTCTTTTATAGACATTTTATCTGCTAATTCTCTCTGGGTTATGGATTCACTGGTATAGATGTAATACATCGCAATCCATTGGCTCCGGGTCATATTATACGGCCGAAATTCCTTTTCCAAGGCTTCCGCGAATATTTTTGCACTACGGTTTGCAATAAAGGCCATACAGTCATCTAAATTAAACACTGTTTACACCAACCAATCCCAACTGTTTTATCTTAAAATAATCAACTCTTTTCTAATTTATTATAGCAAAATATATTAAGGAAGCTGAACATACTTTTCAAGTGATCACATAGTTCATTTATTTAGGCTGCAGTAGGGGATCCGTCTCCTGAGATACATAGAACAACTTATCCTTGATGCAACGCCCCAATTCCTAAACCGAATGCAGCTTCATGAATTACTTCCCCAGTAGTTGGATGGGCAAAGATTGTCTGTGTAATCTGTTGTTCCGTAAGCCCATTGGCAATCGCAAGTGTAAGACTACTAATCAGAGAAGACGCATCGGGACCAATGATAGACCCTCCCACAATCTGTCCGGAGCCATTATCTTTGATTAATTTGATAAAACCTTCCGGTTCATTCATTGTCAATGCTTTTCCGTTACTTGCAAAAGATACCTTACTCACACGATAGTCCAGCCCATTCTCCTTACATTCATCTTCCAACAGCCCGACGCTGGCAATCTCTGGAGAGGTGAAAATTACATTCGGTACCGCGGAATAATGCATATCTTGGGATTCACCGAGTAAGGTGTTTACAGCCGTAATGCCCTGATGTGAAGCAACATGAGCAAGCTGAATAATGTTAGTTACATCGCCAATCGCATACACATTTTCTACATTCGTACGCATTTGTTTATCAACGGCAATACCTTTACCACGTTCATTTAGTTGAATACCTGCTTTTTCGATATCCAGACCCTCTAGGTTAGGCTCGCGTCCAATAGCGACCAATACTTTTTCACTAACTAGCAGATGCTCACCCTCACTATTCTCATAGGTTACAATCGCCTGACCATCATCCGCACGTTGGATTTTGGAAACTTTGGAGTTGGTATGAATATGAATCCCAGCCCGCTGAGCTAAACACATAATTTCTACCGAAATATCACTGTCCAGCATCGTTAGCAGACGGTCCATAAATTCTACAACATGAACTTCAACTCCTAGGTTACGGTAAATGAAGGCGAATTCCATGCCGATAACCCCGCCACCGATGATAGTTATTACCTTTGGTAACTCTTCGCAGGCGAGCGCTTCAGTACTGTTCATTACAAATGGCAGATCAATTCCTGGGATATTCACCTTGGAAATCCTCGAGCCTGTTGCCACAATGATATTTTTTGCTGAAATACGGTAACTATTTTCGCCGGTTACCTTCACTTCATGCGCCGATAGGAACGAAGCGTGGCCGCGAACAACCTGAACACCGTTTTTTTCCATTAAATAACCAACGCCGGAGACCAATTTCTCTTTGACTTCATTTTTACGACGAATAACCTGCTTCATATCCACTTGAAGATCAGATCCTGTTGTTATACCAAACAAAGAGGAGTTTTTTATTTCATGACAGATTTCAGATGATTTGACTAAAGATTTTGTAGGGATACAGCCAACATTTAAGCAGGTACCTCCTAATTCTTCTTTCTCAATCACCGCTACCTGAAGTCCTTTTTTTGCTGCATAAATAGCGGCAACGTAACCTCCTGGTCCTGCTCCAATGATAAGCAAGTCAGGGTTTATAGCATGAGTTTGTTGCACGGCGACTGCAGGTTGTGGGACAGATGATTGGACCGGAGCCTCCACCTGGATCGGATTTACTTCAAATAAGACTTGATTTGAGGCAATCTCGCTCCCCTCTTCAAATAATATATTGATAATAATACCCTCTTCTGCCGCTTCAATCGATCTGTTGCCTTTTCCAGTTTCAATCTGTACCAAGGTATCTCCTGCAGATATCTTGTCTCCGATATTTACATTTATCTTGCCTGCTTTCCCCTTTTTACCACCTGGAATCATAGACATTTTTATTTCCATCGTTATGCTCCTCATATCCTTGAGGGGACTCATAAAGAGCCCCCTCAAGCGAATGTATTAGTGAATGACTACGCCTGCTTTTACCAGCTTCACACCGTTAGCAAGACAATCTCCAACAGGACATGTCTTCTCGATAAAGTCAGCAAAAGCATCTGCCTTTTCTTGGCTTTCGTTGGTTTTAAAATGCATAACAAAACGAATTTCTTGGAAACCATTTCTCACATCTGCAAGACCCATGAAACCATCCGGATCTAAGTCTCCTTCAAGTTCAACATAAAATTCTTCGAAGCTAAAATCGTTAGCGTCTGCAAAGGCACTAGCGACAATGGACTGACATGCACCAAAGGCACACAATAACGCCTCGACGGGATTCAAACCAACATCGGTCCCCCCCAAATCCTCTGGTTCGTCCATAATAATCTTAAAACCTCTAGAATTGGTTTCAACTTGCATTCCATTAGGCAGTTTTTTAGCTGTCGCTTTAAAAGTAGTTAACATATGTATTACCTCCTCCTTAAGATTGTGAAAATAATAACATAGTAATCGGTGAATATCAATACTTAGCTAAGTAAGTATTTTTTCGAAGAAGAACTCGAACCTGATTCAATAAAAAAAACAGGTTTCCAATCTACCTGAATAGGTAAATCAGAAACCTGTTTTTGTTGATAGGATGCGGTCAAGAGGACTCGAACCTCCACGATATTGCTACCACTGGCACCTGAAGCCAGCGCGTCTGCCAATTCCGCCATGACCGCATATTATGTAACTGGCGACCAAAACCGCCTGTACATAATACTATACTCCCTCTGCACTTAAAACGCAAGGTTTTTGTGTTTTTGAAATAGGCTTCATATAAACTCATAGGCACAACCAATCAATATTATTCAGTTTATATATTTCTATTATAAAGCCTCCTATGGTACAACATAGATAAAGTAAGGCGCTATGACGGAGATGTCGGAATAATCGATCAATAGAAAGGATGAATACTTATGAACCAGCAGTGGAATACCCAAACCTATGATACTGATATGGCCTTTGTGTCTCAGTTTGGAGAATCATTGATTGAGCTGCTTCACCCACAGCCAGGCGAACAGATTATCGATTGGGGCTGTGGAACCGGGGATTTGGCGGCAGCCATTGCTGCTAGGGGTGCCACTGTGACAGGTATTGATGCCTCTGCCGAAATGATTCAGACAGCCCGTGACAAACATCCCCATCTAAGCTTTGTCTTAGCTGATGGGCAAACTTATGTCGCAGAACAGCCAGTCGATGCTGTGTTCAGCAACGCTGCCCTTCACTGGCTAACAGACGCAAACGGAGCGGCGGCGTCCATTGTTGCCAGCCTGCGGGTAGGCGGCCGTTTCGTGGCCGAGTTCGGTGGACTGGGCAATATTGCTTCCATCGTCGCTGGCCTTCCACAAGCTTTTGCAGCCATTGGCTGTAGTCATAAGCTGCATTTGCCCTGGTACTTCCCAAGTGTTGGCGAGTATGCAACTCTACTAGAGAAGCACGGACTGACCGTGGACCTCGCCCTTTGTTTTGACCGGCCAACACCACTGGAAGGCTTGGAGCAAGGATTTCAGCGGTGGCTGAATACTTTTGCCGATGGAATCTTAAGTGTGCTCACACCCACCGAACGCGCAGAAGTTCTCTCTTCTATGGAACAGAAATTGAAATCCAAGCTATATCAGGACGGCCGCTGGGTAATGGATTATCGCAGAATCCGGATTGTTGCTTACAAACGAAGCTAGAATAGATAAGAAATACTTCTCATGTTCAATAGTCAAAAAAAGAGTGCACTGGCGCTTAACACGCGCTAGCACACTCTTTTTACACGGGATCCTATTTTCTATCTCCAACGTACCGATCACTGCCAGCGCCAAGTCCCACAACCATCAACAGCACACTTGCACCCAGCAGTAAAATCAATGGCACCGTCCAGCTGTTCGTTACATCATGCAGCCAGCCGAATAATGCCGGTCCCATTGCTGCCAGTACATAACCCACAGATTGGGCCATTCCTGACAGCTCCGCCGCTTCTTGCGTGCTTCTTGTTCTTAGACTGAAGAACATCATCGCAAGACCGAAGGCAAATCCTCCGGCAATACCAAAGCATACCGCCCAGACAGCCATTAAAGCGCCGCTGCCTTGCCAGATGCCACCTAATGCGATGAAATAAAGAACAGCAGTGATTATAACTAGAATACGTTGGTTCTTCATCCGGCCTGCCCACAGCGGTACGAAGAAAGTAAAGGGTAGCTGTGCCAATTGCATGAGCGAGAGAAACCAACCCGCATTACTCGACGACATTCCCCGTTCACCGAGGAGAACCGAAAACCAGGCAATAAAGACGTAATAAAGCAGTGACTGTAAACCCATAAAGATCGTGACTTTCCAAGCAAGAGATGAACGCCACATATTTTTGCTAGAGGCTGCACTCTTAGAGCCGGTTCCTTGATTAAGCTTACGCATTTGCGGAATCCAGAACACTGTTGCTAGAGCTGCGATCATAAACCAGATGGCCAAGGTCCCTCTCCAACCGAATCCAGCATTCGTTGCCAGCGGTACACTAATACCTGAGGCAATAGCTGCGCATAAATTCATAGAAACTGTGTAGATACCTGTCATTAGCCCGATTTTGTGAGGAAACTTCCCTTTAATAAGACCTGGAAGCAGTACATTACACACGGCAATGGATAATCCAAGTATAGCAGTACCTGTGAACAACAGACCTGCTCCAGATCCCGAGCGAATTAGAATTCCCATAGCCAGCATGACCATGGCAACTAATAACACATTAGCTAAACCAAAACGGCGGGCCAGCTTTGGAGCAAACGGGGACAAGATGGCAAAAGCCAATAATGGTAAAGTAGTAATAGCTCCTGCTAGAGTATTGGATAAGCCGAGGTCATCCTGAATCAATTGTATTAATGGACCCACAGAAGTAAATGGAGCCCGCAGCGCTGCAGCGATAAAAATAATTCCCAGCACAAGCAGCCAGCGATCATATTTGCTGTCCATTAAGCTATTATTCTGAATGTGTCCTTCGCTTTGTGAAGCTTTCATCGTGTATCCTCCTAAATTACAAACAAATAACCCCGCCAAGCACAGAGCTTGTCAAGGATTTGAAATATTTTAAACACTATGAACCATCATCTACTATTCTATTAGAAGTTACAACCCTTAAGTAATTTTATACCCGAATTATTGACAAAACCGCTGACCATCTTTAGTATCCATATCATCGGGTAGTTGAGAATCAATTTCATTTGAACTCATATTTAAACCACAGAAAAGAGTGAACAGAATGCTTCGAAGGTTTTTTTCCTACTATCGTCCGTATAGAAAACTATTTATATTGGATTTCTCCTGCGCTGTTTTTGCGGGACTGCTAGAACTGGCTTTTCCGGTAGCCGTCAATAAATTTATTGATGATTTGCTTCCTGGTCAAGATTGGCCGCTTATTCTTATCGCTTGTGTTGCGCTGCTGGCGATTTACGCCTTAAATACGGTGATGCAGTATATTGTCACCTACTGGGGTCATATGCTGGGCATAAATATCGAAACTGATATGCGCAAAAAAATGTTTGACCATATTCAGAAACTCTCGTTCCGATTCTTTGATAATAATAAAACAGGCCATCTAATCGGAAGAATCACCAATGACTTAAATGATATCGGCGAAGTGGCGCATCACGGTCCTGAGGATGTATTTATTGCAATCATGACCCTTGTCGGAGCCTTTCTCCTAATGGCTGATATTAATCTGAAGCTGGCGATTATTACTTTTATTATCGTTCCAATTATGGCTTGGGTAATCATCTACTTCGGCCGCAATATGACTTCAACTTATCGCCAGCTATTTGGAAATGTAGGCAGTTTCAATGCCCGTATCGAAGATAATGTCGGCGGGATTCGGGTCGTGCAATCTTTTGCCAATGAGCAGCATGAACAAGAGCTATTCGCAGTAGATAATCAAATGTTCCGCAAAACAAAACTTATGGCTTATAAAATCATGGCTAGAAGCTTGTCCGTCAGCTATATGATGACCCGCCTCATTACTATCCTGGTGATGATCTGCGGCGCATGGTTCTTTATCAATGGCGAGCTGCAAATCGGTGAATTTGTGGCGTTTATCTTGTTGTCGAATATCTTCTTCCGCCCTATCGAGAAAATCAATGCCGTGATCGAAAGTTATCCTAAAGGAATTGCCGGCTTCAGACGTTATCTGGAGATCATTGACACGGAACCTGACATCAGTGACAAACCGGATGCCGTGGAGATCAACGCTTTGCGCGGTGATATTACATTCCAGGATGTATCTTTTGGATACGAAGAGAATCGTCCGGTTCTGCAAAATATAAGCCTTAACGTAAAGGCTGGCGAAACCATTGCCTTTGTTGGGCCGTCCGGCGCAGGCAAAACAACAATCTGCAGCCTGCTTCCGCGCTTCTATGATGTCACAGCCGGGGCCATCACGATTGATGGCATCGATATCCGTGACATGAAGCTGGAATCGCTGCGCAAACAAATCGGGATCGTGCAGCAGGATGTTTTCCTGTTCTCCGGGACAATTCGCGAGAATATCGCCTATGGGAAACTGGATGCAAAGCTGCCTGAAATCTGGGAAGCTGCGCGACGTGCTCATCTGGAGGAGCTCATTCAGAATCTGCCAGATGGAATGGAGACAGTCATCGGGGAGCGCGGTGTGAAGCTGTCCGGTGGACAAAAGCAGCGCCTGGCTATCGCTCGCATGTTCCTCAAGAATCCGCCGATTCTGATTCTGGATGAAGCTACTTCCGCGCTGGACACAGAGACCGAAGCCGCAATTCAGCAATCCCTGGCTGATCTGTCCGTAGGCAGAACCACACTCGTCATCGCTCACCGTTTGACGACGATCAAAAATGCCGACCGGATTATGGTCGTGAATGAAGAAGGAATCGCTGAACAAGGCAGACATGAAGAACTAGTCCATGCTGGTGGAATTTATAGCCGTCTGCATCAGGCGCAATATAACTTTTAAAAAGTATTTTGCCGCAGCTGGGCAAAAATGAAGCAAGCCTAGTCACCATGTTTTTGGCGACTAGGCTTGCTTTTTCGCGTAACTCCTCTATTTGCAGCAAACGTGATGCTTGATTAAGGAATTCCTCCCTGATTTTCTTTGGTTTATTGCTCTAATCCTTGCAATCAGGGAAAACCTCCCGCAAATTCACCCCAATTTGCTCATAATAGTGGAATTCAGGCGATATTTAGGGAGGATTTCCCTGAAAAGCTAAGTAACCAGCAAAAATTAGCTATTTTCAGGGAGGTTTTCCCTAAAAATTAAAAACGGCACAATTAAAGCTCAGTTCTCCTACTTTCGCTATTGCGGCTCTGTTCCCCATACCAGCACTCCGTTCCGATAAAGGGTCACCTTGTTCCAATCCGCATAAGCGGTCTGAAGTGAATTAAAAGAATAATCATTGGCCTCGTTAAAATTGCTCCAATCTGTCTTGTGTATCCGGGTCTGAATATCCCCGGAAGTTCCTCCAGCGACAAGCATGCCCGCACCTGCGTTGAATTTCACTTCCAAATAGTAATCTGCTCCCGTTCGGGGCGTGTCCAGCTTTACAAAGCTGCCTGCTACCTTGCTGTTGCCGATCTGGGCATAATCACAGAAAAAGGATTGCGGCTTGTCTCCATCGATCGTATACCAGTAACGGATGCTCAGCTCGCTAAGATCGACTGCAGTTGTGCCGTTATTTTTAATATTAAAATAGGGCTTCATCTGGTTGTCATTTGGGTTAGTATCCGCTGTCCGATACGCCACTGCAAGCCCGGTGACCGGTTCGACAGGCCCCGATCCTTGCGGTGTAGCCATCGCTTGTACAGAATTGCTGCTCGTACCCGCACTATTGACAGCATTCACAACATAATAATAAGTCGTTCCGTTGCTAACCGCCGCATCGCTATAGCTCGTCCCGGTAGCCGTAGTCAGAGTGGTATAAGGGCCACCACTCGTAAGTGACCGTTTCACCGTATAGGAAGTCGCGCCCGCCGAGGTGCTCCAGCTAAGATTCACGAGCCCATTGCCTGCAGCTGCATTCAAGTTAGCAGGAGCTGCTGGAACTACGGGAGCTGCCACTGTCTCCAATACAGACCAATAAGCTGGCTTGGACTGAAGGCGCTCATCGAACAATAAAGGCCAATTGTTACGGGCTACCGGATAGGTACGCAGCCAAGTATTACTGTCATCCTTCCCCCAGAGAGTGACATTCGTGACCGTATCCGTGTGCCGCAGGAAGATTTCAAATAATGATTTGTATAAAGCCGCTTGGCGCTGCTTCAAATTATCAGGGAAGGTCTCATAAGCTTGAGAATTATCAGAATACACACTAATATCCAGCTCAGTAATATGAGTTTCCAGCCCTAAAGCCTTGAATTTGATAATCGAATTCTCGATTTCAGAGAGCGAAGGATAATACAAGCTGATATGTGTTTGATGCCCTACTCCGTCAATAGGAACCCCTTTAGCCTGAAGTCGTACGATTAGATTGTATAGTGCTTGGCTTTTGGCTGGCTCATGCGTATTGTAGTCATTAATGAACAGTTTTGCGTTAGGATCAGCTTCATGAGCGAACTGGAATGCCTTCTCAATATACTCTTCACCCGCGATCTGGTACCACAGGCTGCGGCGCATGCCATCCGATTGCGAAGTATCAATCACTTCATTAACGACATCCCAAGCATAGATTTCACCTTTATAACGTTCCATAACAGTCTTAATATGACTCTTCATCCGTTCATATAACACCGTTTTGGAGACCAAATTACCACTGGCGTCACGGAATACCCAATCCGGTGTCTGCGAATGCCAAACCAGGGTATGCCCACGTACCTGCTGTCCATTTGCGGTGGCAAAAGCTACTGCCGTATCAGCTTCAGCGAAATTAAACACACCTTCCTGCGGCTCCGTGCTGTCCCATTTCAGAACATTTCCTGGCGTTACACTATCAAAATGCTTGGCTAACAATTGCCGATCCGGAGCTGTCAGCAGCTCACTATTCGTAAACGCCGAGCCGATCAGAAATTTGTTTGCAAACACATCCTTTAGCGAAGGAATCGCATCTTCGATGACAATTGGACCGAGATCCGGTAGCTTTTCCAATCGAAAATCATCCAAATAAAAAGAAGTTGTCGCGCTACCCGGCACTTCAAAATAAATAGAAAGCTGATCTGCCGGCTCCAATAGCTTGTACTGCGCCTGCAGCTTCACCCAACCGTTCGCTGTCACTGCACCAAAGGTCAAATTGTCATAATGAATGGTAGAAGGTAATGTCCGCTGCAATGACATATAGATATTCGCGTTAGATGATCCGGCAGGCAGCTTCACCCATCCAATAAACACATAAGTTTGTCCCACTTCCAGCTGGCTAGTCACATCCAGTGAAGGTCCATGCCACGTTTTTGTTCGGCCGCTTACCTCCAGGCCATATGTGCCGCTGCGTGCCGCATCTGTTTTGGCTGTAAGCACCTCAACTTCCCCACGTCCACTCCAGCCCTGAACAGTGCCATCTTCAAAATCGCTTTGCTGAATAAGCGTGTTCTCCGCATGTGCGGGTGCAGCCCAATACACAGGTACAAGCAAACATAAAACCAAAACAAAATTAAGCGCTTTCAAAAAAGTTCTTTTTTTCATCGCTTCGATTCTCCCTTCTGAATTAGGTTCGAACCTTATGGCTTCGTTTCTTCCTGTTCCCCGATACCGCTCGGGCCACACCACCTTTCTCATAAAAAAAATCAGAGCCTATCCTCAGGAGGAACCAAGCTAGGCAGGTCATCCGTGAAGTATGGGTTCTATATCGCCATAATATCACATTTGTTTCCATTTATGGAATGAAAATAAATTATTTTCGATCTTATTTTACTTAAGCTGAACGGATCTGCGTTATCAGCTCCATTTAGCGCCGAAAAAACCCAAGAGACGACACCATTATGGTGTTGTCTCTTGGGTTACATAACATGCTGACTGAATGTACGGAAATTTTACCGTACAATTCGGTATTTCCAGCTGGATCAGCTCATTATACGGGAGTTCTACCGTTCATTTCGCCACTTCCAGCTGGATCAGCGCATTGTACGGGAGTTTTACCGTACATTTCGGCGTTTCCAGCGGGATCAACGCATTGTACGGGATTTCTACCGTACAATTCGGCATTTCCAGCTGGTTCAGCGCATTGTACGGGAATTTTACCGTACAATTCGGCATTTCCAGCTGGTTCAACGCATTGTACGGGATTTTTACCGTTCATTTGGACGTTTCCAGCGGGATCAGCGCATTGTACGGGATTTTTACCGTTCATTTCGGCATTCCTGGTATGTACAAGAACATTATGCTAGTCAGCTATTGATTTTTCTTTCGTTACTATCATGATCAGTAGTAAAAAAATCAAAACTAGTTGAATACCTAAATATATTATAGGAAAAAAATAGATAAGACTTATCTGATCAAAGTCAGGCTTAATATCAAAAAAACTTAAACCAACAACCCCTGAACCACTTGACTCTTTTCCTTGTAATTCTTTTAAATAAAATAGAATTCTCATGCTAGGAACAATACTAATAACTAACCAAGAAATGTTGTACCTAAGCTTTTCCGTCTTTAAAGCTATCTTGCAAGACACATTCAGGAGAATTATTGGGGCTGCATACATTATAAACATTTGTTTTACTACTTCTACTTCCAACTTCCCCGTTTTCATTCCCAAAAGGTAGATAATAATTAAATGCAAGAAAACAACAATGGTGACTTGTAGGAGTACTTTCATCCTTGTGCTTCTTAATTCACCTTTCAATCTATCACCTCTCACAAGTTATATTCTATTTTCTATAATTTTACAATGAAAAAATGGAGATACTGAGATACAACAACAAATAAAAAGAGAGCCGTGTGGTGAACACGACTCCCTCTTCATATAAACCGCATCAGTAGCGGCATATTTGCAAGGAGCTTAGCAATAAGCTGTCATCCTTGATTTATTTTTTAGCAATATGAACCTTCAGCTGCTTGCCCTTCACGGTGGTCTCTCTCATCGCTTGCAGCACCATTGCGCCTTTACCGTTCAAAATATCCACGTAGGTCACATTGTCCTGAATCGAGATAATCCCGATATCTTCGGCGGACATACCTTCAAGCTTTGCTATTGTGCCGACAAAATCCACGGCTCTTAGCTTCTTTTTCTTGCCGCCGTTGAAGTATAGCTTCATAATCTCTTTGTTTAAGCTTTCGCTTTTGTCCTTCTTGCGGACAGGCTGCTTATTGATCTTCTGCTCGAACGCTTCCTTTGCGTAGGCCACTGCGTCGTCCGAAGGAGCTTTCATATGCGGAATGCTGAAGCCAATATAGCTTTCGATTTCAGTTACCCACTTCTGCTCATTCGGAGTGACAAAAGTGATCGCTTTACCTGTCTTGCCTGCACGCGCGGTTCTGCCCGTACGATGCACGTAGCTTTCTTTTTCCAGTGGAATATCGTAATTAATCACATGGGTGATATTCTCGATATCAATCCCTCTAGCCGCCACATCGGTAGCGATTAAATAGCGGAATTGCCCTCTTTTAAAAGCATTCATGACCTCAAAGCGCTCATCCTGCTCCATACCCCCGTGGATCTTATCACAAGGATATTCCAGATCCGCCAGTCCTCTGAATACAGCATTCACCTGCTCCTGCGTACGGCAAAAAATAATACAGCTATCCGGATTCTCCACCGTAATGATATCGCTTAGCAAAGAGAATTTGGCAGCTTGTCTCACTTCAATCAATGCATGTTCAATCGTAGCTGTCGTAATTCCACTTGCCTGAATCTCGATATCCGTTGGATCGTTCATATATTTTAGGCACAAATTCTTAATGACTTCGGGTAAGGTAGCTGAGAATAACATCGTTACTCGCTCTTTGGGCAGCTGCTTGATGATCTTCTCGATCTGCTCAATAAAGCCCATACTCAGCATTTCGTCAGCTTCATCGATGATCAAATATTTGATTCGATTTAGCGGAAGTGTGCCTCTTTCAATATGGTCAAATACGCGTCCAGGCGTACCTACGACAACATGTGTTTTTTGCGTAAGCTCTATCTTTTGAGGGGCAAAGGGCTGCTTGCCGAAGAGAGCAACTGCTTTAATCCGTTTAAAACGTCCGATGTTCGTAATATCCTCTTTCACCTGCATCGCAAGCTCCCGAGTTGGCGTAAGAATCAAAGCCTGCGGCTTATTCTCCACCCAATCCACCAGATCGCAAAGCGGAATACCATAAGCTCCCGTCTTGCCACTGCCTGTTTGCGATTTCACAATCAGATCCTTTTGCCGCAAAGCCACAGGAATTACCTTGCTCTGTACCTCCGTAGGTGTCATAAATTTCAGAACATCCAGTGCTTTAACTATCTCTTCGTCTAACTCATAATCTCTAAATTGCAATTCACTCATCGTTCAACCTCTTCTATGCCGATTGTTCTGGTTAAAGCGGAAACTCCGCGATCCTTCCATCTTGTGCATACTTATCATTATAGCAGTTATTGGCGTCCTTGATTCCATTCCTTATAGAACTGGTCCAGAAAATTCAACATGAAATCATGCCGTTCTTCCGCTAACTTGCGTCCATAAGCCGTATTCATTAAGAATTTTAGTTTCAACAGCTTCTCATAAAAATGATTCACAGCCGTCCCTTTGCTATAATCCCTGTATTCCTTCTGCAGCGACTCCTCGCGTGGAGAAACTTCCGGATCATAAGCCGGACGTCCCTTTGCGCCTGAGAAAATAAAGGTTCTGGCAACGCCAATCGCGCCAAGTGCATCTAGTCGATCTGCATCCTGCACCACTTGACCTTCCAGAGTCTGCATAGGTTCTCCTCCACCACCACTAAAAGACATCGTTTCAACGATCAGCATGATATGACGAATTTGCTCCTCCTCTGTAAGGTTTGCCGTAAGCCAAGTGTGGACTTTAAGCAGACCTGCTTCTTTTGACGGATTAAGCTTCTCATCTGCAACATCATGCAGCAAGGCTGCCATCGTACAGATAAAAACATCCGCACGCTCGATCTCAGCAATTTCACATGCCGTGCTGCGGACCCGATGGGTGTGCCACCAGTCATGCCCCGTAGTATCTTGTCCTAGTTGTTCTTTCACAAATTCTTCCGCCCGGGCTATTATTAAAGGTTGATTCATCGTCAACAAGCTCCCCTCACCTATGAAATATCGAAGCCCTATTATAGCTGATTGCCTGTCCATTCGCCTACTAAAAATCTTTGTTATAACAAATTCTTACTTGCACGGCTCCAAATGATCCGCTATAATCGGCAGTAATCAAAATGTCGAAGGGAATTGATTCTGATGAACACCATAACAATCATGCTGAATCAACTTCATTATTATCACAAACAGCGTTAGCAACCCTGAAATTCTCAGGGAGGCTAACGCTACTCGCGTTGGCCTCCCTGCGGCATAGATCACGCGCAGGACCATGAGGTCCTGCGCGTTTTTTTATTTCTAAACTATGCCAATTCAAAGGAGCTACTAACGATGCAAAACATTAAAGGAACTTATGATTACTTCGGAAAAGAGCAGGCGCTCAGAAAGAACATTCAAAATACGCTGCAGGATTTGTTCGAACTCTATGATTTTGAATCCATGGACACCACATTATTAAATGAACTGGAGTTATTAACCTCGAAATATGCAGGTGGGGATGAAATTCTCAAGGAGATGTACCAACTCACCGATCAAGGAAACCGCAAGCTGGGCTTACGATATGATCTGACCATCCCTTTTGCCAAAGTGATCGCCTTAAATCCTGGAATAGTGTTTCCCTTCAAGCGTTATGAGATCGGAAAAGTATTCCGTGATGGTCCCGTGAAACGTGGGCGCCTGCGTGAATTTCTGCAATGCGATGTTGATGTTGTTGGTATTTCAGGACCTGAGGCGGAAGCTGAATTGATGCAGCTGGCCACAGAAGCTTTTCGCAAGCTGGACATCCCGATCATCCTAAAATGGAACAACAGACGTTTTCTCGGTGAGATCCTGGAATCGATTGGTGTACCTGCCGAGGACCAACTGTCCGTTATGCTAACCTTGGATAAATTAGAAAAAATCAACCTCGTCGGCGTGAAAAATGAATTGATCAGCAAGGAAATCGAATCTGCAACCATCGCTGCTATTCTAGAGCTTATTGAAATGGACAATCCAAGCTTTGAGCAGTTATGCGAAAAATATAGTCTTACCGGACAACCGGGAGCAATGGAGGTTCTTGTCCTGCAAAAGCTGCTCCAAGACATTCAGCTGCAGCAGACTTGCCGTTTCGATCCCTTCTTATCCCGCGGGCTTTCTTTCTACACTGGAACCGTCTACGAGATCTTTGATGCATCCGGTTCCTTTACCTCAAGCTTGGGTGGTGGAGGCAGATATGACGCTATCATCGGACAGCTAGTGGGCAGAGAGGATATTCAATATCCGACGGTTGGCTTATCTTTTGGTATGGAGTCTATCATGGCGCTCCTTGCAGAACGTCCTATCCAAGAGCGCAAGACAGCAGAGGTTATGGTCATTCCGGTTGGCGAGACGCTCCCACAGGCTTTAATTGCAGCCGCCGAGCTCCGTGCCTGTTCTATCCGGACCAGTCTGGTATCCGGTAAAAGAAAACTTAAAAAGCAACTCGCCACAGCCTAAAAGACCCCGCCGGCGACCGGCGGGGTAAAGTCTATATATAAGGGAGGTTATACATGTACTATAACCCTGCAAGCTTAATATTTTATGAAAAAGAGATAAGGATTCCCTTAATTCATTTCAAACCCCTAGATCTTAAACTTATCTACTAACCCCTGAAGCTCTTTGGCACTTTGAGTATTTTCATCGGCCATAGTAACCTCTAGGAATGTTTTTTCCACGATATCCGCCGTTTTCACCGCGATATCCTGAATCCCTATAGCTCCTTCGTTTACTGTAGCAGCTACCTCATTAACGGCAATATTAATACTCGATATGGCCATACTCAAATGATCGGCTGCGCTCTCGAATTGTTTTAACAGCGTATTTACAGTAGCAGCATCACTGTTGTATTGCTGACTTACCTCAGTTAATCGTTCATAATCTGCTAGGACATTCTGGTCAATAAAAGAAAGTAATGCCTCAGAATTCTCCTTCATGGATTCAACAGAGGAATATACACCTGTTACCACACCTTGAATTCCGGCCGCAATCTTAGACGACTTCTCAGCCAACTTCCGAATCTCACCAGCTACAACCGCAAAACCTTTACCTGCCTCCCCCGCTCTTGCCGCTTCTATAGCTGCATTCAGGGCCAGCAGATTGGTCTGACTGGCAATGGATAGAATCGTATCCGTCAGTACATTAATCTCTGCAATCGCGCTCGACTGCTCAATCGCTTTTTCCATATCGATTCGCACGGATTCATAAATTTGTTTAGCATTCGTCGTAGATTCTGTTGCCTCATCCTGAAGAGTCAGCGCCCGCTCACTAATTTGTCTAGAAACGGCAGCGCCTTCCTTCACATTATTGGTGATCCCGGATACATTGTTATCAATTTCAGTAATTGCTGCTGTCATTTCCTCTGTGGAGGCTGCGGTCTCTTCCATACCTGCCGATAGCTGCTGCGTAGTCGCTGAATTATCGTGGGCATTTTCCCGCACATCTATAGACAGCTTCTCCAGCGTTTCTGCATTTTCAAGCACTTTGGACGAGATCGTAATTAAACTTCCAGCCATCTCACGAAGTGTAGCCCGGGTGCTGAACATCGCTTTGGCGATCGTCCCTGTCTCATCTTTGTTTTTAGTCAAATACTCATACTCTGAGTCATGCGTCAAATTCAATTCTGCCGTTTTATTAATCATGTCCGTTAGTTTAACAATCGGAGAAGAGATTTTTTTAGCAAAATAAAGAGCAATCAGCAAGGCAATAATCAAACTTCCCACACCAAGAAATAAGTTGAAATTTCTCATATCAGTGACAGGTTTCACGATTTCATCGAGGTCTGCGGTTAATACAAGCAACCAGTGCGTCTCAGATAAAACTGTATAGGTTGATTTTTTTTCCACACCATTATATGTATTATTGAGCAGGCCATCCGCTACCTTCTCACCAGATTTCACACGCTCCATAACAGCTGCGATCTGCGTATTCTCAATAGGCTGACCAATTTGTGTTTTATCCGGATAATATAATTTATTGCCGTTCTCATCCAGTAAATAAGCGTAAGAGCTCGTCGTGTTTACCACTTTGGTATCGGCCAAATACTTAATCATACTATCTGCGGAAACAGCTGATGCAATAAATCCAATCATCTTTCCATTACTCTTTACGGGCTGTACAAAAGCCACTACATAAGCTCCTGTAGATTTTGATTTCAGCGTTTCACTGATCACAGGCTCAGCCGTCTCCATTACTCTTTTCGTATAATCTCTTTCACTAAAATCTGTCCCTATAAGCTTAGTATCACTGTCAGCCACACTAATACCTTTCATATCACTGACTAGAATGTGCTCAAGGTTTCCTGCTTCCTCCACAATGCTTTGTAGACTGGCGTTCACCTCATTCTGAAGCTTATCTCCTTTGTTAACTCCACCATTCCCAGCTTGCAGCAGTAGATCAACAATTTCCGAACGGCTCGCAATAAGCTCTGTGCTTCTCCGCTCTTTTGCTATCATGGCTGATATAGTCTGAGCTTTGTTCGTATTGACCTGCTTCATAGAATTCTCAGTAAGATTCACAATCGCCTGAGTTGATTTCAAATACGTAAATATCCCCATTACAGAAATACATAAAAGGGTCACACCTATCATAACAAGTGATAACTTTAGGCGAATCTTCATATTCTTTTCATCCTTCCGACTGCTTGTTCATTTGCGAACAATGAAATTGTAAATAATACAATTACTATCGGGTGGCAAAGTTGAATAGTGAATATAAATCGCGCAAAAATAAGAAATATATCATAAAATGTCGAAAATTTTCATGTAAATGAATAAAATATCACAGCTTTTAGGTCATATATCCTTCACAAGATGGTTAACAAGGCCTGTCATCTGTCCTAGAAGAACTAGGTGGTTCTAGCTGAGAGACCGTATTCGCTTGCATTAATGCACCCTCACTTAACAGTCGTTTAGTTCTACTACGTAAAAATAGACCAGACATCGCAGCGAGTATTTGTTGGAATAACATCCCCGAAATTACTGGAAGCGCGACAGCAGGAGGAAAATATTTCACCGCTAATACAGCTCCTGCACTTAAATTCCGCATACCCGAATTAAACTGCACCGCAACGGAATCTTCATAACTAAAGCGGAAACGGCGTGACACCAAAGCTCCGATCACATAGCCAAGCACAACGGTTATGAAGGTCACTCCAATAATGATCGCTAATTTGCCATCCGGATGTTTCAGATAACGGGCAATGCTGGCCCCATTAATAGAAACAACTACAAACAATCCGACTTTAACAAACGGAGCAAGCGGCGGACCACATACCGTATTTACTTTCCCTTTTGTCCATTGATTCAGCAGCATCCCAACTACAGAAGGAATGACTACCATCCATAGCAGCCCTTTCATCATATCGCCTAGCTGAATTTCAACACTCGCTCCCATCAGCAAATATAAGGTACCCGGGACAACAATGGGCGACAAGAGCGTATCAATCAGAATAAGCGCCAATGTCAGCGCAATATTCCCTCCGTACATCGACACCCATACCACACTTACAACACCTGTAGGAATCGCGAACAACAATACATAACCAGTTACTGTATATGGATCTCCCGGAAAAAAAGCCATGGCTGCAAGCCAGCCGATCAGCGGCATTACAATATGTAAAATTACCATTAGAATAATCAGCTTCTGAGGTTTCAGAAGTACCCCCAACAGATCCTTTAGGTTGGACTTCAAGCTACCGATCAGCGTCATTACAGCAAAAATCCAGGGCACGAGACCTGTGAACGGCAGCAGTCTGCTTTCGTTAAGTACGCCGACCACGATGGCCGTGGGTGTTAATAACGGCATAATCTTTTCTAGAACAACATTAGATTTGATGAGTCCATTTCTTATATTAGCAAACACTTGGCAGTACACCTTATGTATGAAGCTCATACATCCCTTATCTTTGTTTTTTATTAAGTCTACCATAAAAAAATAGGAACCAATTCTTAAATTGGTCCCTCGAATTAATCTATATAGAGTGTTAAACTTCTATGCCTTGTGGAAACAATGCATCCAGTGCTGGGCAGGGTTGCTTATCCAAAAACTGTGCCAATGGCGCTGGCATATTATTGTATAAATCTTTTAGTGAAGTTCCTTGATAAATGTTGCCGATAATCACCGGATGGCAAAGCTCTGAAATCAAAATGTCGCCATTTCCATGCAGATGAAGCTGCTTCTTCCCCTCAATACAGTGAGGAAAATACACACCTGGCTGCTCTTCGAACCCAAGGGCGTCCATAAAGCGGTCCATACAGGTGAAATACAGAATCGTATCTTCTTTCTTCCGTGCGATCAGCTCGCTCACTGCATTCTTTAATTGTTCCCGTGCAGCTATAGACTTCCAACCCGTATGATCCATGATAATACTGTTCTGAATTTCATGTGTGCGCACGCCCATTGCGTAGACATGATCGCTGATCTCCTTCATATTATCCTGGGTTTCACTGAACAGCAGCGTCTCCAGTACGGTATCCACACTTGTTGCAGCGAATAGGGTAATATTTTCTCTTATTTTTTCATAGATGCTTGGATGAATATTATAATATTTTGAGAAAGCTTCCGCAGTAGTAAAATTGAAGGAAATATGTATAGTCGTTAATCCTGCGGAGACCAATTGGCCAATTCGTTCAGCATTTAAAAGACTGCCGTTGGAATTTAACTGTGTCTGAATCCCTCTGGATGCGCAGTAGGTTACAATTTCCACACAGTCATCGAATTTCAGCGTCACTTCTCCACCTGATAAGCGTACTCTTTTAAGGCCTGGAAGTTCGTCCAGAATGCGGATGACCTCTTTTGCTTTGATGCTTTGTCCATCATTTCTATTATATGCACAGCAATAATCGCAGCGGAAATTACAGTTCGAAGTTACCCCTATTTCTAACCCTTCCAGCTCATAAGTAAGCGGTTTGTCGAGCTCTAATGCTTTATATCTCATACTCTAAAGTCCTCCTGAAAAATAATGAATTTAGTTCAAAAGTTCAACCTTAGAGATTATATAGGTTTATGGCTTAGGTTAATGTGAGTTTTATAACATTCGAATTGCCAGCTATAACAGCTAACGATCGTGACTACGGAAATATCCGTTCTTCCAACCGGATTTTTCTCCAGTTTCCTTTGTTATTACCGTATCAATTGGTAATTTTACATTACTTTCACTCTGGATTATATAGACCATTTTAAATTAAAGGAGCTTCTATATGAAGAAAGAACGGTACTCTCGAAGCGCATTCCTGAATCTCTCCTTCATTCGATTATGTTAATCATTGACAGATTTTCATAAGATCTTATATACTAATAAAGAGCCAAAATATAGTATTTTTGGTAAAAAAGGAGGATTATGATGATATTCCGAAAAATTGCCTCATTAGTACTGATTAGTTCTTTACTTCTTGGATCAACAGGTGTTGTAAGCGCTTCAAGTAGCAACAACAACGATGTCGAAGCACAGATTAGTAAGATTTATCAAGAAAGAGCGGATCTACTGGGAGAACATAAGGCTGGCTACGAAATAGAATATGAAAAGCTAGGGAAGGAACTAGAATCTTTGGGGGTAGATTTTTTAACTCCAGAGGAAGCACAAGTTGTAATAGCACAAAAAAAATCCTTAGGAACAGACAGCTCACAAATACAACCATTTGTTGATTTACCGGCGAGCACAAACATTGTTTGGTCTAGTTTCCGGTCTAACTGGGTCAAAAATGGGGTTACATATGAAGTTCAACATGTAACGGCAGAATCTAATGCTCAAAATTCTGCACTCAAAAATACGGGAGTAACGTTTCTTTCAAACTCAAATTCGTTGCAAGCGGGGGTTTCCAATCTTTTGGTGTCAGCTGCGACAACTACTCTTGGTTCATTTAATAGTTATGTAGGTGCTACCATAACTATATATGACGCGGTAAAGAACTTTATTTCTGATTCTAACTTTAGTAAAACAACTACAGTCAAAAATATTTCGGCGAGTTATACTTGGAACTGGTACGAATCAGTAGATTTTATGTTTATAAAAGAAGCTAGCAAGTCTGATTCTTATCAAAGTTTAGCATTAATTACTAGTACAGTTAGCGGCGCTAGTGCATATTCTATTCCTACGTTTAGCTATGCTTCAACAACTGGTGCCACAACAAATGCAACAATAAATCAGGGATCATCGAAACAATTTAGTTATACTGCCCTGTATCATAGAGATTCTTCTGCCGCAATAAATTATTATCTCAGCGGGCCTACTGCAACTTCTTTCATAACAAAAATTACTCTTACCGGGATTGATGGTAAAACCGTTCAAACTATTACCCCTGCTATGCCTATGGGTATGGGTTATTTATTGTAATAGATTTCAATTATTTGAAGTTGAGATTTGCGTCAAAGCGTTTTTGACGTAAATCTCAACTATTTTAATTTGGAGGGGAATTATGAGATTAAAGAAACCTATAACCTTAATTTCAGTTGTACTATTTTTAGTGCTAATAGGTGTTGCTTTGTTTTTATATAACTACAATTTCCCGAAAAAGGTTAACGTAGAACGTACTGCCGTCGTGTTCACCCTTAACAACTCTGCTTCAGCTAAAAGTACCATAATTAAGGTTAATGGGACACTATATAAACCAATATTTGGTCAAAAGAAATTTGTTGGAAATGTCTCAATAGATGCCTATGACTTCACAAAAGATCAAGAGGTCACTGTATATATCACTAAAAGAAATAAAGGCATAAATATGAGTACTCTATTTTATCTAGACTCCTCCGCACCATACGAAATAAATCAATACGCTCTAATGTGGTTTGATGATAAATTTGAAAACATCAATATTTGGCCATCTACTAACTGGATAGATGTTAAAGAGAAGAATTTGGCTTTCATTGCTACGGGTTCTAATTATGAACAAGCATTACAAACTCAAATAATGATGAGAAAGAAATTTGGTGATATGTTTGTTCCTCATGAATATGATTCGTTAGTTAAATGACTTGAGTATTGCGATTAATGGAATTGATCCGATCAATAGAAAAGCCCTCTGCAGATGCAGAGGCCAATAAAGAACTTACAATTTTTCTGTGCTACTGCTTAATGAACGATAAAACACAACACCTGCTCCGAACTTCGGACTGGTTTCGTATTTTTGGTCTCTTTATGCCCTCAGTTGTGTTCACCTCCAACACTCGAAAGATTGGCGTTAAACGCTTATGAAGACAGCAATCGGCTGCCAGTTACGGAGGCTAATTATCCACGCCATCCATTTATCCATTTTTTCTTGAGATTTTGCATGTGCATAGTTATATCGTTGAGTGTAACCTCTGTATCTAAATAACGTTCTTCATACTTTGGTATTAAAAGATACTCGCAAGCAGCGGCATAGCAGTCCAATTGTTCAACACTCTCGTCTGATATTCTCTCTAAACAGTTGCATTCTGCCCATAAAAAAACCTTAGGTAGATAAAACACCCACCTTCAATAGTATTTATTCTATAGAGAACAGAAAAAACCTATCGCCTCCAAAGAGGCGATAGGTTTAACCTTCGCGGTACCACTCTTTTTGATCGTTGCTGCTTACTCTACTGACTTCCCCATCTCGTTCCAGACAGGCTGTCCGATCAGACCTAAACGCCAGATTGCAATTCCTTTAAGGCCATAACGTTTAGCAAGTCCTACCTTCGAATTCACTGAAGATTCGTTTTCGCTATACACAGAGATCCCGAGGATCAGCTTATCCTTACTCACTTGCTGAAGCGCAAGCCGGATGCCTTCATCAACTAAACTCATCGGCTCTGGAACTTTTTTCTCTTGTAAATAATCGTACGCCATAATGACCAAATCATCTGCAAGTGTTCCTAAAGTTTTGTAATCATAACCTTTATAAGAACTATTTAATGGATGAAGAATAACGGTAAGTTTAAGTCCTGCTGCATGTGCTTTTTGTGATAGGTTTTTCACAAAAGCATTGTAATCCGCTTGCACCTTCGCCTTATCACCTGTTAGACCTAGGCCCTCCAGATCCAGGGTAATGCCTTGGAATCCTTTTTGCGTTGCAAGATCTACGATTCCAGTAATCGTCTGTTCTTGAAGCTGCTTATCTTCCAGGTTCTTAGTTAATTCTGATGCGGTATCTCCAGAGAAGACCATCAGATAAGGAGCTGTTCCACCTGCCGTTGCATTCGTGACAATTGATTCTGGTGTTACGTCACCAGCCGCCTGAGGCCATTTGAAATCAGTCCCCGTTGTGGTGAATTGCCCGCTTTTATCAATCCCACTCCAACCGAAGGCCACAGCATCAAAATTAGGAAGTAAGGAAATCTCACTATAAGAACTCAGCGCATAGAAACCAAGAGTGTACAGCTCAGTCTTCGGCGAAGTAATAGATACGGTCTTCGTGGATTGATTCCAAGCTACACCCGCACCAAACTGCTGGCCAAAGAAGCTAAGGGGAATCATCGTTGTATCCCGGATCGTTTGCGGAGCAACTCCTAACTTCACAACCGCGCCGTTAACACCTGCATTTTTGCTGCCAAGGGTCAGGGTTACGACTTTGGTCCCTGCAGTATCTGTTTTGGTAGCCGTAATTTTCTTCTGCGCTTGATTCCACTCGACATTAATTCCCAAAGCTTCAGATATAGCTCGGAATGGCACCATCGTTGTTCCGCTCATCACAACAGGTTCTACTGGAAAGGGTAGTGGATAACCATCCAGCACAATACTAACTCCACCAGCTGTAGCTGCCTGTGTGGTATTTTGGAATAACGCCGTGGTGCCTCCTAGCGAAATAGCCATACATAATACTAATTTACCGATTCGCTTATTCATGAATGTTAAGTCTCCCTCTTCTATGATATGCAGTCTAATCTTGTAAACTCTTATATGTCCTCTACCATTTTACCAAAGATTATCCAATTGTAAAATTAATAGATTGTCATCTTTGAGCTTCGAAATTATTTGTCATATTAGAAGAGGTCGGCAAAATTACATAAACACGCTCAAAAAGGTTCCCACTGCTCGTTCAACATCTACATCCACTGCAACTTGTATGGGTTTACCCACTTTTGGCTGAGCCCGCAAGTCCGCTACGACCATTCCCGATGTAAACTCACCTTTATGCTCCACACGAACATTCATCTCTTTGTAGGTTACTAGATCTGGTTGCAGCGCAACCATAAGTGCGAGTGGATCATGCAGCGGTGCGCTGTTGATCAAAAAGTTCGCTTCACGATAGAAATTAAAATAATGAGTAAGCGATTGTTCCATAAACGAAATGATCGCTTTATTTTCTTCACGTCCAAAACGGTTTAATAAATCGATATGCTCTTGTGTAATCCGCGTCTTAAGCGTAACGTCTAGACCTACCATCATAACAGGAAGCCCAGATGTAAATACATGATCAGCAGCTTCCGGATCCCCAGCAATATTCGCTTCCGCAACCGGTGTTCTATTGCCGGGATTGAAGATCGTACCGCCCATCACCACTACTTTTTTCAAAGTATTCTTAATACCAGGGTCTATATCAAGCGCCATTGAAAGGTTGGTTAAATGTGCCAGTGTGACTAATACAATCTCTCCGGGATTCTCATTAGCCATCCGAACAATAAACTCAGATGCAGTTTCGCTAATGGGACGCTGGCTGGATGGAGCAATTTCCACATTGCCAATACCGTTCTCACCATGCACATGAGTGGCGTAGCCTGAGTGTTCACGAACAAGTGCCTTGGATGCTCCGATCGCTACAGGAATCTCATAACCGGGCTTAGCAAGCTCAATTAGCCGCAGTGAATTGTCCGCCGCCTTTTCGACCTCAATATTTCCAAAAACGGTTGTAATTCCTTCTACAATTACGTTTGGAGCACGTAAGGCATATAGAATCGCCAGTGCATCGTCAATACCTGTATCTGCATCAATAATAATTCGTGTTTTGCTCATTTATGTTCTCTCCCATTATGTTTTTTCATAAAAACTATCATATCACGGCCAACGAGGATCGCTCAATTTTTATTCAATTCCTGTTCTTTAAAAGCATCAATAAACCGCTCAGGATCACACTCTATCAAATAAGCATACACGCCCTTACTCGTGTGGAGATAGAACATACCACCCATATCCCCCATTGAGCGATAAGACATATCGAAAATATCTTTTAGCGGGAATTCCCGATGACGAGTTACAATTCTATCTTGATACAGATACATTAGCCGATTGGAAGCAACACTTCGTTGTTCTCCATCCCTAATTTCCCGTTGTATCTTATAATACGGAAGCTGAGCTACCCATTTCATTTGCAGTCCTCCTGCATGTCGTAATGGACTCCATTTTATTATTCTTTTTACCCTATTGCAAAATAAAGAAGCTTAACGATCCCATTAGCGGAATCATCAAGCTTCAGTAATCACCGTTTATTTCGTTGTATAAGCTGCGGCTGCCTTACAAAAGCGTTCCAATGCCTCAACTAACGTGGATCTCGGACAAGCCAGATTAATCCGCAGATGGCCTTTGCCTTCTGTTCCGAAAACAGAACCTTCATTAAACGCAACTTTAGCTTCTTTGTACATCAGCTGCTTCAGACCGTCTATTTCCAAGTTCAGTTCGCGGCAATCCACCCAGAGCAGGTAGGTTCCTTGCGGCTGCATCACATGAACCTGTGGTAAATGCTCCGCCAAATAGCTGACCGTATAATCCACATTATCTGATACATATTGTAACAGCTCATCCAGCCATTCTTCTCCGTCATTGTAAGCGGCTTGTACCGCTCCTTGCGCAAAGAAACTAGCCATATGTAAGCTCAAGGCTTTCATTTTTTGATCGAATTTACGTTTCAATTCCGGATTCGAGGACACGATAAAAGAGGATTGAAGTCCCGGAAGATTGAAGGTTTTGGTCGCGGCAAGTGTAGTTAACGTAATATTGGCAATTTCCTCAGACAAGGATGCAAAAGGAATATGCTCATACCCTGGAAGCGCCAAATCACAATGGATCTCATCAGAGATTACTGTCACTCCGTGACGCAAGCACAGTTCACCGAGCTTCAACAGCTCTTCTCTTTCCCATACTCTACCGCCTGGATTATGCGGACTGCATAACAGCAGCAGCTTCGCGCCCCCCAACATCAGCCCTTCTAACTGCTCATAATCCATCTCAAAGCGCCCATTACGGACGATAAGCGGATTTTTGGCAACCTTCCGGTCATTCATCTGAATGACATCATAGAAGGGATAATAAACTGGCGATTGTAAAATAACCTCGTCCCCAGGCTCAGTAAACAGTTCAACAGAGAGACTTAAGGAAGTTACAATTCCGGGAGAATCTGAAATCCACTCCGGTTTGATCTGCCAATCATGCCGTCTTTTAAACCATGACGTGATGGCTTCTTTATAAGTATCACTAGGTACACTATAACCGTAAACTCCTTGTTCTGCGCGGCGCAGAATGGCTTCCTTCACTGCAGGAGGACTTTCAAAATCCATGTCTGCCACCCAAAGCGGCATAATATCCTTCTCACCGAATAACTTCTCGGATTGGTCCCATTTGTAAGAGCTAGTATTACGGCGGTCAATTACGCGATCGAAATCATACTTCAACTAAAGTCACCTCATCCTTATAAACTTATCTTTTATTGTATCATGAGGAAACCGATATAGCATCTTAAGATAGAATCAAAAGAATTCACATAAATAGATGATTAATTTCAAGTCGTTAGGCGATAGAAAAACAATAGAATGTTAGCATCACCTTGATTAAAAAATGAACTTGTTCGATTGCTGCTTTTTTGAAAGCCAGTAAATACTCTGAGTAAAGAGGAAGACCTTCGTTCGTCCTCCTCTTTACAATAATCATAAGTAAAATCACTAATATTAAGGTGACCAACTTATCTATACGAAATACACCTTGTTACGCTAATTGTGTAATAACGAGATGTGCTGAAACAGATCTTGTTCCTCCAGCGAGAGGAGTAATAGTAAGTGCAGTAGAGTTACCAGCAGGATTGCGAACGGTCAGGATGGTGTTAATGACCGTTGTTTGCACTATAGCCATTTCTACGATTTGCGATGTACCTGTTGCACGTCCAACAACAGTATAGGCAAGATCCGCACCATTAAGAGTCAAGATGAGTTGTCCCGCTTCGGTTACACTAACCTGAAACAAAACCTGATAAGTCCCTATTGCCGCTAAATTAAACGAACTAGGACCTGTTCGTGCAATTGTCGTCCCGCTAGTAGGTCCGTTTTGAGGAAAACTTACGTCTGTGCCCGGTGCTACAGTTGCTGCATTATCAGGAGGCATTAGGGCAAAAAAATCAGCAAAACCTAATACGCCTCCTGTTGCCCCTGTTGCCCCGGTTGCGCCCGTTGCTCCTGCTGCTCCCGGTGCTCCGGTTGCTCCCGCGGCTCCTGCTGCTCCCGGTGCTCCTGCTGCTCCCGGTGCCCCGGTTGCTCCCGTTGCTCCTGCTGCTCCCGGTGCTCCTGCTACTCCCGGTGCTCCGGCCGCTCCCGGTGCTCCTGTTGCTCCAGCTACTCCCGGCGCTCCCGGCGCTCCCGGTGCTCCCGGTGCTCCCGGTGCTCCCGGTGCTCCCGGCGCTCCGGTTGCTCCTACAAAACCTTGTGGTCCTATAGCTCCTGCAGGACCCGGTAAACCTTGCGATCCCTGAGGACCTACAACTCCTTGGGCACCCGGAACGCCTTGCGCACCCTGAGGACCAACGGGGCCCGCTACACCCTGAGGACCAATCGCTCCCGCTGGCCCGGGTTCACCTTGAGGTCCTTGGGGTCCCGGAGGGCCGCCTGCAGGTCCTTGAGGTCCTTCAGCTCCTTGGAGTCCTCGTACTCCTTGAGCTCCGGGAATGCCTTGGGCCCCTTGTATTCCTTGGAGTCCTTGTGCTCCTTGTGGCCCTTGCGGTCCTGTAGCACCAACGACTGTGGGAGTAGTAACATTCACTTCTGGTGGAGGACAGGTTACTTTTACAATCTTCTTAATAACCTTTCGGCGATGTTCTTTTCTTTTTCTTTTCGAAGGAAATACAGTGGCGACTTTTTTCTTATGACACTTTTTATCGTCTGGACAACTCAATGCGTACACCTCCCTATAAAGATAGTTCAGTGTACGCATCTTATTAATTTTAGACATGGACCAATAACTAGTTTCTATTAGACTGGAACCTATTTTTATAAAAAAAGGCTAATAAAATAGGAGGTGGCCCTTAAGCACATTACAATGTCCACACCATTTTAATTTACTTTTCGTATTTTATGATTAGGACAACTGACACTTCCCTATTAGCCCAAATCATAGATTTGGGTCTTTTTTTATGAGCATATAAAAAAACAACCCCCAAACCACGGGAGCTGCTAATCATCAACTATTATATTGTATCAACAGGCTTACGAATGGTGTTGCCTACCTTTGTAAGAATATCCGCCATTGATGCCGAATCATTCACGTCATAATCATCAATGTTCAGTCGGAGCACTGGGCAAGCTGTAAACTCATTGATCCATTTCGAATATCTGCCATGCATATGCTCCCAGTAGGACACGTCCGTTTGAATTTCCATTTCACGGCCACGTTCATTAATTCGCGCTAAAATAGAAGGAAGACTGCCTTCAATATAAATCAGTACATCAGGGTGCGGGAAATAGGGTGTCATAACCATAGCTTCATACAAGCTTGTATAGGTTTCATAGTCTGTCTTAGACATCGTGCCTTGATCCGCATGCATTTTAGCAAAAATACCAGTGTCCTCATAAATCGAGCGATCTTGAACAAAACCACCGCCCATTTCGAACATTTTCTTCTGTTCTTTAAAACGTTCGGCTAGGAAATAAATCTGTAGATGAAAACTCCATCTCTCAAAATCATGATAGAATTTTTCAAGATAAGGATTATGATCAACTTGCTCCAGCGAGGTTTGAAAATTCAACCTTTTAGCCAAAGCACCTGTTAAAGTGGACTTCCCCACCCCCACGGTTCCTGCCACGGTAATTATGGCGTTATCTGGGATGTTATATGGATTCATTTCATTAGCTCCTTTAGGTGAGAGGCAATTTCGACGAAGTGTTCTGGGTTCTCCACGAAATCGACTGCATTTCCATCTATGGTAATAATAACGGTAGACGGCTCTTGAATCGCTAGAGAGGCCATCGCATCATCATAATCTTCTATCAATTGCTGCAAATACGCAGTATCCATATCCCCTTCAAAAGGGCGTCCGCGTTTGGCAATTCTTTTTAACAAGGTATCGAGATCCGCTTTTATATAGAGAATAATATTTGGCTTCGGCAGGTCATCCGTCAGCACATGATAGATTTCTCGATACTTTTCTCGTTTCGTTCCCTTCAGCGTTCGTTCCCCAAAGATAAGGTTCTTATAAATATGATAATCCGAGATCACCGGTTTACCTTTATCTATGTATTGAGTTACTGTATCTTCAAGCTGCTTGTACCGATTACAGAGAAAAAACATCTCCAGTTGAAAGCTCCAGTCATCCATGTTCTGATAAAATTTAGCCAGAAACGGATTTTCATCAACAATCTCCTTAATAATCGGTAAGTTTAATTCCTCTGCAAGCATCGAAGCTAATGTTGTTTTTCCAGCCCCGATCGGGCCTTCCACTGCAATAAACGGTGCATGTTTCATTGATGCTGACTTCCTCCTCAGATACGGACCCTTCAATAACTATTTTTAAAAACAGACTAAATTATTGTATCACATGAGACCTTACTTGTGAGCGGCTAATTATGAAGAAACTTTTCCAGTAATACAAGTATCCAACTGTAAGATAAACCCAATAACAAGAGAAGAATCCCTATGAAAAAACGGTTCGATATCTATCTTCCCCCCCATCCCCACGAACATGAATCGGACCGAGGAGACTCTATTTCCGAAAAATCGGCTGTATCAGCATACAATCGGACTCAGTTGCAGCAATTCTACCAAATGCGCACTAATAATAGTCACTATCCGGCCAATAAGAGCTATCCTGTCCATAACCTTAGCTAAATAAGCTAATAAATACCAATAGCTGCTATACGGTCCTTAGCATCACTTCTCTTTTCCTAGATGTAATCGCGCATTCAAAGGACTGGAACCATAGCAAAAAAGGTGTCCCTGAAGGGACACCTTTTTAGATCATTCTATTAAGATAAACGTCCGCTGAAATCTTCGAAAGCAAACTGTTTGATTACTTTAATTCCTTCTTCGTCATTGTAGCTGACGATAGCTGGCAGATTCACGCCGTTAAACATATGGTTCTTCACCATAGAATAATGCGCCATATCTAGGAATACGAGTCTATCGCCGTATTTCAAAGGCTCCTTGAAGGAATAATCTCCAATCACATCTCCGGCTAGGCAAGTCATTCCACCTAATCTGTACGTATAAGGATATTCCCCAGGTTGTCCAGCATCGATAATGTTCGGACGGTATGGCATAGCCAGTACATCTGGCATGTGGCATTCAGCCGAAGTATCGAGAATCGCAATGTCCATTCCGTTATGCATAACATCCAGAACGGTAGCTACCAAATATCCAGTATTAAGCGCAACGGCCTCACCTGGCTCCAGATAGATTTCCACACCGTAAGTCTCTTTCATATGCAAAATGCAGCGGACAAGGGTCTCCAGATCATAATCGGGACGTGTAATATGATGACCGCCACCAAAATTAAGCCATTTCATCCCTTTGAGATAAGGTCCGAACTTCTCTTCGACTACCTTGAGCGTACGCTCCAGTGTGTCAGAATTTTGTTCGCACATGGTATGGAAGTGTAATCCATCAATCCCCTCAAGCTCTTCAGGTCTAAAGTTAGGGAGAGTTACTCCCATTCTGGAATAATTGTAGCATGGATCATACAGCGGAACTTCGATCTCGGAATACTCCGGATTCACTCGAATGCCGCAGCTGATGTGCTTCGGTGCATTTTTCACACGATCCTTGAATCGATTCCACTGGTCAAAAGAATTGAACACAATGTGATCGGAGTATTCAAGAAGCTCATCGAATTCACTGTCCACATAAGCTGGTGCGTAGACATGAACCTCTTTGCCCATTTTTTCATAGCCAAGTCTGGCTTCGAATAAGGAGCTGGAAGTTACGCCATGCAAGTACTTGCCAACTAGCGGATACAAGGAGTGCATAGAGAAGCCTTTTTGCGCGAGCAAAATCTTAGCTCCTGTACGTTCTTGTACAGAATTCATAATCTCAAGATTGCGGGTAAGCAATCTTTCATCTACAAGGTAACATGGTGACGGGACAACGCTGATATCAATATCCATCAATCGCGCCTTAGTCTAGCAGCGTTGGCGAGAAATCTTCTTGCCAAGGCAGACCATGTTTATTCAAAGCTTCCATGAATGGATCTGGATCGAACTCTTCTACGTTGTACACGCCTGGTTTCTTCCAGATTCCTTTTATAATTAACATTGCTCCGATCATTGCAGGAACGCCTGTAGTATAGGAAATGGCTTGGGAGCCAACCTCTGCATAACATTCTTCATGATCGCAAACGTTGTATACATAATAAGTTTTTGGCTTACCGTCTTTAGTACCTTGGATGATACATCCAATGTTAGTTTTACCTTTTGTTCTTGGTCCCAGGGAAGCTGGGTCAGGCAGCATTGCCTTCAAGAATTGCAAAGGAACGATCTCTTTACCTTCGTACATGATAGGCTCGATAGAAGTCATACCCACATTTTCAAGCACTTTCAAGTGAGTCAGGTAGTTCTGCGAGAAAGTCATCCAGAAACGGATCTTCTTCACGCCCTTGATGTTAACAGCCAAGGATTCCAGCTCTTCATGGTACAAAAGATAAATATCTTTAGGTCCAATTTCCGGAAGATCATAAACTTTCTTCTCAGAAAGTGGTGCAGTTTCAATCCACTCGCCATTCTCGAAATAACGGCCATTAGCTGTAATTTCACGAATATTGATTTCAGGATTAAAGTTTGTAGCGAATGGATATCCATGATCGCCAGCGTTGGCGTCTACAATATCAATGGTATGGATCTCATCAAAATAGTGCTTTTGCGCGTAAGCCGTGAATACGCCAGTTACTCCTGGGTCAAATCCACTGCCGAGCAAAGCGGTAAGGCCAGCTTTCTCAAATCTTTCTTTGTAAGCCCACTGCCAGGAATATTCGAATTTCGCTGTATCTTGTGGTTCATAATTGGCAGTATCCACATAGTGCACTCCTGTTGCCAGGCACGCATCCATGATCGTCAGGTCCTGATATGGGAGAGCGACATTAATAACGACATCCGGCTCAAAGCTCTTGATCAGTTCAATGACTTCGTCCGTGTTATCTGCATCGAGCTGAGCAGTAGAAATCTTCGTGCGGCCTCCGGCTAATTTATCTTTCAGAGCGTCACATTTCGCGACAGTTCTGCTAGCAATGCAGATCTCTTCAAATACATCCGGGTTCTGGCAGCATTTATGAACAACAACACTTGCTACGCCGCCAGCGCCAATAATTAACGCTTTTCCCAAAATAAAAACCTCCTAAAATTCCATTTGCAAAATCAACAAGGCTGATTATACATAATATTTTTGAATAAATCAATAAAAATCGACAAAAAATGATGTGTTTTGTGTAAAATCTCTAAGAAATCTTGTTAATACTCTTAAATGCTCATATTTCCTCGATTATCCACGTTTATAGGTCAGGTGTTTTGCTGGAACAGAGTGGATTTTCAAAAACTAGGGCAACTAGATTATTCTATCACAAGAGGGTTATACTTCATACGATTTATTTTAAAATCAATGAAAAATCTCACCACCCTTTCAACTCCGCCTAAAGAAGTTCGGTTTCCACACATTCCAATCAACAGCACTGCAGCAAATACAAAGAGGCCGTAATATACTCTTACCCTTTTTTGTCCCAATATTAATCGTTGTTGCTATGCCCATCCGTTTCGCGCCCATAATTGAACGATCATTGGGATAATTATAAGTTGTCCCATTTTTCCAATATTCATCATCATCCGTATAAAGAATCCTCGAAAAGATTCCCGCACACATTCTTCAAAATCGCGTACGCTTTGTTTACGGTCATTGCATATCCCCCTAAATCTTCTGCCTTCCACGCAAAAAAGCTGAGCTCCCCTGAAGGAGAGTTCAGCCTAAAGCTTCTAATATTTAGTCAACTTATTTATTGGAATTTATTCGAACGGCATAAGCATCTGCATCCCATTCTACCTGCGCCCCCAACATTTCACTTATCAATCTGAGGGGTACATAAACGCTATCATTAATGAAGACCGGTTTTTGATCTGTTGCGATAATCTTTCCATTAACAGTCGTTTGTCCAGTTACCGAATTCAAGATCAGCGTTGTAGATCCCTTCACAGCAACCACAGCTCTCGATGGAACATCCCAACGAACATTAACTCCCATCTGCTCGAAGACTCCTCTTAAAGGAACATATGTCGAATTATTGATTAGTAACGGCGGCATAGTCAGTTCCATTTCATTCCCATTCAACAACACTTGAATAGATTTCTTCACCAGCTGAGGCGTACTCACCTCGATCTCTCTGACCCCCAGACCCGTCTGTCCAAATTCATTTGCCCCCCAGGCAAGGACATGACCATCTTTTAAGAGTACATAATGATTTCTGCTCCCTTTAGTAATGGAAACTGCATTCTGGATGCCTTTAGACTGTGTAACATTAATCTTGTTCTTATCGCCAACCGTCCACTGCCACACGGTCCCATCCGCCTTCACTGCGGAATCTGTTGTCAGCGAAATGACGTCTGTAAGTCCTGGAACCTGAACAGGCTTTAGAGCTTCTCCCAGATATGGATCTATGTAATTATTCCAAATCCATACTGTACCATCCCATCTCAATGCCGCCCCATAAAGTCCATAGGCTCCATCCATATCAACCGCTCTATATTCTCCGCTTCCTTTAATAAGCGTAGGCTTTAAGATTACGCCCTTCTGAGTTCCCAGTGGTTGCTGTGATCCCCACACCCATACCTCTCCGCCGTTACCAAGAGCCACTGAATTATTCGATCCCGCTGCTATAGACAGGACGGTGGGTAGTCCCTTCACCTGCACCGGGGTTAGCTTGTTTTTCCGCGAATCGTCACCGAGTTCTCCTTGTTCATTGCCTCCCCACGCCCAGACCGTTCCATCTTTAAGAAGAGCTAAGCTAAAGGTGCCCCCCGCAGAAACAGCTTTCACATCTGTTAGCCCTTGCACTTGAACAGGCTCTACAAGAATCTTAGAAGACTGTGTTCCAATGCCAAGTTGTCCATGCTCGTTCCCCCCTACCGCCCACACTGTACCATCGTCCTTCAACATCAAGTTATGGCGATAACCACCTGAGATTTGCTTTACATGATCGATATGCATTTTGACGGGAGTATACGCTGGTGTGGTCGCCCCATTACCAATAGAGCCGTACCCACCACCCCACGCCCAGGCTGTTCCATCCGCAGTGACGGCATACGCACTTCTGTCACCAGCGTCCAGTTGGGTGATGCCAGACAATAATTTCTTTTCTTCAGGTGAATTCACAACATTATCTGCTGCTGCCACTAAGGGTGAGACTATAGTCAGGCAAAGAACAGTCCCGACAACAACTCTACAAATCCGACTTACCTGCACTTTTGACATCAAGCCTTGTTTAAACACTTGAGATCACTCCTTTTATTAAAAATAAAGATAACGCAACAACTCACGGTCCCGTTCCAAAACCTCCAATCTTCCAGCCGTTAGCGTGTTTGGTCAACACTGCGAAGCGAGTCTCCCGGCCATCTGGGGTATTGAAGACGGGATTTAGTGATTTCATATACAGATCGACCACAATATTTAACGTTGTGCGATCACCGATGTCTTTAATTTCTAAGCCAGTATCATAATCCATCACTTTATAAGAGGTAGGTTTAGTCTCAACAATACTTTCACTGAGAGCATTTTCACCACCAAAATCCGGGTTATAGAGTTGATGCGTTTGACGGTTAACCGTCAATGCAGTGAGTAAGGCATTAGGATTCAAACATGCGCGGGCACGGGTATGATTACCATCCTGAATAGCCTGAAAGAAAGCATCCAGAAGTTCGAAATGGCCTAATGAGGCTAAGTCACCATTCTCACCTTCCTCAGCAAACAAACCTTCTCTCTCCGTCCACTCCTCAAATGTAAGTCCTGTAATGTCGGTCAAGCTACGCTTCTTAATCGACGGGCCGATACTTTGAATATTAAATTCCAGCCACGCACCAACGGTATTCCCTGATTGTACAAGCAAAACGAGGTTGGAGGGATAAGAAAATTCTTTTTGTTCGCCAGAACCAGGTAAACCATCGACTAAGGAATACCGCTGCACCTCTACCGTGGTCCCCTTCAGCAGTGTCAAATCCAATCCTGCATCTTTAGAGAACTCATTCGCTAATTGCCAGTAAAGTCCCACTGGATACTCCCCCAGCTTAACCTCCCAGTTCTGCGGTACCTCAACTGCAAATGCCTCCGGATGGCTCTGAACTTTATAATCCAGTGTTTGCAAAAAGTCTTCGGAAATCATAGTTACTTGAGCAGATGTTGGCGTTACCTGTGGTACAGACGTTGAAGCTATAGAGGCAGCAGGTTCCACAACTATGGAGTTCTCCCCTTGATTACATCCAGAGTTTAAGAGTACAAAAAAACAAATCGTTACCATCGTTACAAACTGCCGCTTAGTCATCTGATTCCCGCCTCTCTAATCACTCCTCTATATTTAGACTGAGGAATATTATACAAAGTTGCGGGATACTGGAAATTATTAAAATCATTTTATACGCATAGGACCCTGTAGTTTGGGATTGGCGTTGATTTTACCTGCTTATGCGGCATAAATCGCCTGTTGCTTCGCTCTAGGGCTCTCGTCCACCTTTTGACACTTGTTAACTTCGAGAGCATAATAAGCTTCGGCATATTGCAACGGATTTCCATGAAATACAGGTATATGCAGGACCTTGGTGTAATTGCATCAGAGAGGATGATAACGAGTGAAAAAAGATTTTGATATAAAAAACAAACCCTTCCTAGTCTTTAGCTTCGTCCTGCTGCTAAAATGCGCAGTGGCCTGGTTCGTAGTTTTTAGCGACGGTCCTAACTGGAGCATGCTGCTGACAGAGATCCCATTTTTCTTTATCGTATTTGGACTCATAGAATGGATGGCTTCCAAACGAAAGTTTCTGTATTACATGATAGCCAACCTATTGATTTCAGTCATATATTTTGCCGTGCTAATGTATTACAAATATTACGGTGTAATTGCTACTTATCATGCCTTGGAACAAGCAGATAAAGTAACTAAGGTGGGAGAAAGCACATACTCATTGCTGGACCCTTACTACTTGTTCATTTTTGTGGATATTGTAGTTTTCATGTTTTTTATGTTCCGTCCGAAATATATTGCGATCTGGAAAGAAAGAGGTATGAACCGCCGCATGAACCGGACCGCTTTGTTTGGAATCATCAGTGTTTCTTTGGCGGTCTGTGTCTTTAATATTTGGCCAAATCATGCCAGTATGAACGAGAACAAAAAAGCGGAGAGTATGGGGATTCTAAATTACGAGGTCTATACTATTTTTGCCGATACAAGGGAAACAGAAGAAATAATCGACAGCAAAGAAATCACGCAACCATCCATTAACGAGACCAAAGGGATTACAGAGCCTGTCTCACCGAAGTACTGGGCGGCAGCTCAAGGTAAAAATCTAATCGTGGTACAAATGGAATCTTTTCAGAACTTTTTGCTGGGCCTGAGCATTGACGGGCAGGAAGTAACACCCAATCTAAATAAGCTTTTGAAAAGCGAACATTATTTCAATAACTTCTATACTAATGCCGGGCAAGGAACAACTTCGGATGCTGAATTTGTAGTGAATACTTCGTTGTACGTTCCCCACCACGAGGTAGCCACTTCATCCAATTATATGGATAAGGCGCTTCCGAGCCTGCCTAAGTTGATGAAAGCTAATGGATATAACACAGCAACCTTTCACACCAATAGCGTAGAATTCTGGAACCGCAAAACCCTATACAAAGTTCTAGACTTTGATAAGTATTATGATCAAGCGTTCTATGGGGATGATGATCATATCGCATTCGGTGCTTCAGATGAGGTACTCTATGCCAAGACTGTTCCTGAATTAGTCAAAATGGATGCTAAAGATGATCCTTTTTACGCGATGGTCATTTCTATGAGTGCTCATCACCCTTATAAAATGCCAGAGTTGAAAAATAAAATGACACTGCCTAAACGGTATGAAGGCACCCTAGTTGGCAACTATATTCTAGCTCAAAATTACGCAGATTATGCAATGGGACAATTCCTGGATCAATTAAAGTCCAGTGGTCTATGGGATGATAGCGTCATTGTCTTTTACGGTGACCATCAGGGTGTATCGCTATACTCCCTTGATGGCAACGAGAAATCGTTAATGGAAGAAATGGTCGGCCACGAATATGGTTATACCGATATGTTCAATGTTCCTTTCATCGTTCATGCCCCTGGTGTAGGTGAACCTGCCGTGTACAGCCAAACTGGCGGCCAAATCGACATTATGCCAACTGTAGCTAACCTGTTAGGGATTTCAATGAAAGACCAGCTCCATTTCGGAGAAGACCTGATGAACCAACAGACCAACATGCTGCCTGTCAGACACTTTTTGCCTACCGGCTCTTTCATTAATGACACAAGCATGTATTTAACTGGTGTCGATTACGACGATGGAGACAACTTTAATCTAATTGATGGCTCTGAAACAGAGGGCGGTTCGACAAAAGAACAATTTGACGCCGTTCAGCGGCTTCTAAATATGTCAAACAGCTACATTCAACAACTGCCGGATTTACCCTCTACGGATGATGCAAAGTAACTATAAAAAGAATGCCCCTCAGCCAAATAGCTGAGGGGCATTTTTGTTTTTTTTATAAGAATCTAAAACTTAATTAAGCTTCAACATCCTATCGATAATCACTGCTGCTTGAGCACGGTTGGCAATGTTTTTAGGACCGAAGGTCTCCGCAGTCAGACCTTGCACAATACCTTCCTGAGTTAGTAATGCCACCGCTTCTTTACCGTAAGCAGCGATTGTTGCCTGATCTTTAAAGTTAGCCAAAGCGGCATTTGTATCACTTACCGACTTGCCTTTAAATTTCTTGAGTGTATTGGATACAATGATTGCCATTTCCTCGCGTGTAATCGCACGGTTAGGATCAAACTTTCCATTGCCTACACCGTTAATCAATCCGTTCTTGACCCCGGATGCAATGTATCCGTAAGACCAGTCAGAAGCTTTCACGTCACTGAAGGCAGCGGATGATTTCACATCAAGCAGATCAAAAGCTCGCACGATCATGGTAATAAACTCGGCACGCGTCACCTCTTTAAGCGGAGCAAAGGTATTATCGCTCACCCCTTGCAGAATCCCTTTTGCCGCCAGCTCTTTAATCGCCGATGCTGCCCACGCCACCTTACCTAGATCCGTGAAGTTAGAACCTATTGGGGCTGGTGTCGCAGACGGCTGCACAGTTGGAGTTGGAGTTGGAGCTGGCGTTGGTGTTGCAGACGGCTGCACGGTCGGTGCAGGTGTTGATGTTACAGATGGCTGCCACGGTGTCGAAGGTATTGTTGGCTCTTGTTCATTCACCCCGTTATCCATACCATCCTCTTCAGTCGCCGCTGGAGCGGCAGCATAGATTGAATTGGCAAGCAATCTGAATTGATTTTGCGGATGATATTTATTCATCAGATCATTCGCAAATAACGTCACATGAATGTTGTCTGTATTGTAAGTAAGCGCCAATACTTGGTCTTGTGCAGCCTCGTTATTCGGCCACCAGCCTGCTTTGAAAAAGTCAGCTCCTGATCCGTATTTCGCCAAGATCTCTGCGCCTTCAGGCACTTTTGTAATATAAGCCGCGGAAACCGTGTAGAGGTATTCGCTATCGGCATAAGGCGCTGTAATTACATTGTCCTGAGAGACCTCAGCCTTAAACAATCCCTCATGAGCATCTTCTTTGCCATCCTTATTGACCGGAGTTGAATAGTCCAGTCCAGGGAGGACCTTAAGCCCTTTAACAGTTTTCAGCATCGTTCTTCCATAACCGATAAATGGTTTACCTGTAGCAATCAGATTCGTTCCCGAATTGATTAGAACATCTGCTGCCACTGTATCCGTAGTTACGTTAAATCCAAGATCCTTCAGCATAAATGCAGTCGCTCCTGCAATAGCTACCTTAGGAGCCTTAAGCAATTTACCCGTTCTGTTCTCTGAAGCACTAAACGGCACAATATCCAGCAGATATTTAGACGATACCGTTCTAAGGTTGGATCTGGATACAAGGAAACTTCCCTTCTCGTAACCCGTCCCCCCATTCTCCAGCAGTGTCACTGCCTTATGATTGGCTAGCAGCTCATTCACAGCTTTTATCGCATCATTGTTACTGTTTTTAATCACATAATTTTGCTCGAACGGAGATTGATCCAGATTCGTACTAGGGATCGTTACACCGCTAACCTGTTCTGTCTTCCCAGTGAATGCTCCAACAGAACGGCTAATATATCGGTCAAAACCACGCATAGCCGAGAAATTCTGTACCGTATCTGAATACATCTCATTAAAATCCGAGACATCTAGTCCATCATACAAGACAAGATTCGCATAACCTCTTTTGGCTTGATGCATATTCACCACATAGGTTCCAGCCGGATAGACTACAGAATCTACAGTTACACTGGCTGTTGTCCGTTCTACTTTCACATTGTTACGCAGTAGGTACTGAACCATTTTGTAGGTTTCCAGATCATTTTTTTGCAAATCTTTTGCAACCGGAAGAATGTAATACTCAGGGAAGAAATTCGTATTCTCATCTACCCCTGGACGTCCAATGGACTCATTCTGTGCATTGATTAGATAATCTTTAACAGCAGCATTAGTATTCTCATTTTGGATACCCCGTTTGAAGATTTCCAATTGATTCAGGAACAGTTCCTGCTTGTTGTTGATCACATAATCGGTTGCCCCCAAAGCCGCATAATAAAAGGCATCCAGTGAATCTTCATTCAATTCAGGCACTTCAATCGTATGCCCAAGTGCTCCTTGATGCATGGCATATACAGCTGTGTAGGCTGGTGAAGCATCATCCCAACCTGTTGCATTCGTTCCTTTATAGTTCGGATCCTGTTGTGTTTTTTCGTATTCTTCATAAGGGATATGGTAGGAATCATATTTAGTATTAGCAACTCCCGCCTTCCCCATGGCATTTGCTTGCTCAAGCATACTTGGCATTACAAGATCATATTCAATGTTAGGATCATGAGGTGGTGTGCAAGGCTCAATCAAGAAGCCACTTACAAATCCATGCATGTCCAAAAAGGTAAGCGGCGTCCACTTAGCAATTTGTGCAGTTACCGCTTGTGTCTCAGGCTGGGTCTGGTAAGAGTTGTCCCGATTTGGATCAAGCAGTGTTGAAGTTTGACGCGTGTTTAACGCGCGACCGTCAGGATTCTCTACATAATCAAGCAGGAAAATCACATGGTCAAGCGCTTCGTCGATGTTCAGAACTACCTTTTTCGGATTTCCATTCTCATCAGTGGTATCATAGGTGACAATTTGCTGTGTCATCAGCGTATCCAAAAACTTAATGATTACATCGACACCATTGGCTTCATCGGCATGAATGTTGTTCAACCAGATAGGTACCTTATAATCCTGCAGATCCCCGTCGTTAATTTTCTTTTGCAGGGCTTCAGGATCATTCATCATAAGCGGTAAGGTCTCGTTCAAATATTGATCTACTGAGGACTTATCCTTAGCAACAATAGAGAAATGAATGGCACGACCTTGAGTTGAGGTCCCAATTTGCTGATACTCTACATATCGATCATATTTATTATTGCTTTCAGCAGTAATCCTATCGATCGCCGGTTTAATCTCATCATATGTATGATAGGTTTCATATGGATTTAGTTTGACTTGCTGCTCTACCAGCACATCTCCAGCAGGTAATGTCCCGATTAGATTATAAATTCCCACTCGTTTAACGTACTCTGCACGTATACCCGTTAGTGAGAGATTCTCTCCGTACAGCAAATCAAAATGAATTAAAGCTTTTACTTTTGAACCTGAGATCGGCTCATAGGTCACTGTTACGAAAGGATTACCTGAATAATCTTTCGCATCTTTATTCCATTTCTTCCACTCTGCCAGCGGCTTCATCTCTTCCGCCGTTCTGCCAAAATTCCAGTTGATATCTTGAGGCGATGCCCCATCAGGAAGCTCTAAAGTCAATTCTAATGTTCTAGCTTCCGTCATAGAAGCTTTGTATACTTCAGTGGAAACTGTCGCCGCTATTTGTTCATAGACAGCAGTCGCTACCGTAGTTTGTTCTGAAGAAAGCACCGCTGGATCAGCTGTATTCTCCGTAGAAACCGGAGCAACAACTGCCTGCGGGTTAATTTTGGTTGCAACTTCACCTGCATATGCAGCTGGAAGCAGACCCGACATCATAAGTGTAAAAGCTAGTAATAAAGATAGTATTCTCTTGGACATTTTTTACCTCCTATAATTTTGTCTACTTTCACCCCGAATTGAATGAATATACACTTATATGAATCTGTATTCATAACATAATATAGTATTCTATTAATTTTGGGAACAAAAATAATAGAAAAAATAATATTTTTATACGACTCGCCTAAGTAAGCGCATTCATTTTGTGCAAGAGCCCTACACTACCGCAACAAAAAAAGCGCCCGGATAACCGGACGCTTTGATTTACAATGAATATATTAAACGGTTTCTGGAAAAGAAGCTTCACTTACCTCTTGTACAGGTACAAGTTCACTGCTACCCTCTTGCTCTACAGGTGCGTTAACCAGCATATACACACGGGACTCGTAAGGCCGTAATGCGACAGTCTCAATCGGCTCCGCAGGATCAACCTCATAGTTATGCAAGAGCAATTCACTAATATCAAACTCCAAATCAAATGGAAGGTCAAACAGCGCTTCCTCTGCTGTCAGGTTAGACATCACCAGCAGTTTTTCATTTCCAAGCGTCCGCGTATAAGCATAAATACGTTCATCTTCAGGCAAAATGAGATCATAAGTCCCGTAAACAGTAATGGGATTAGCAGCCCGAAGAGCGATAAGCTTTTTGTAATGATGATAGATGGAATAAGGGTCCTGCTTCGCCCGCTCCACATTGATTTCCGTATAATTCGGATTCACCTTCATCCATGGCTTGCCACTGCTGAAACCAGCGTTTTCAGAGTCGCTCCATTGCATTGGTGTTCTAGAGTTGTCCCGACCGTTCTTCCAGATTACCTCCATGACTTCCTCATGTGATTTACCGGCTTCAGTCTCCAAACGATACAAGTTCTTCATCGCCACATCATCGTAGTCATCCATTGATTCAAATCTTACATTGGTCATCCCAATTTCTTGACCTTGATAAATAAATGGTGTTCCCTGCATCAGGAAATACATCGTAGCCAACGATTTAGCTGACTCTTTCCAATACTGGCCATCATTTCCCCAAGTAGAAACTGAACGCGGCTGGTCGTGATTTTCGATGAACAATGCGTTCCAGCCTCTGCCCTCAAGACCTTTTTGCCAACGGGAGAGCGCTGATTTTAGCTGCAGAACATCCAATCCACCTGTCACACTCTTATTCCAAAGAGCTAAATGCTCGAATTGAAAAATCATATTAAATTTGCCTTGCTCTTCACCCACCCATGACTCCGCCTGATCAACATTTACACCACTCGCTTCGCCAACCGTCATGATGTCATATCGGTCAAACGTCTCCTGCTTGAGCTCCTGCAAGAAATCGTGAATCCCTTCACGGTTCATGTGCCCATCGCCAGACGGAACATACGGAAGATTCTGTGGATTCGGCAGATCGGGATGTCCGGTGATTTTTTTAATATGTGAAATGGCATCCACCCGGAAGCCGTCGATTCCTTTGTCCAGCCACCAGTTGACCATGCTATACAATTCACGGCGCACCTCTGGATTCTCCCAGTTGAGGTCTGGCTGTCTTTTGGAAAATACATGCATAAAATATTGCTCTGTGGCGGGATCAAGCTCCCAAATTGAACCGCTGAAAATACTCTCCCAGTTATTCGGCTCCTTCCCGTCCTTAGGATCACTCCAAATATAATAATCCCGCTTCGGATTATCCTTGCTTGAACGTGCTTCAACAAACCATGGATGTTCGTCCGAAGTATGATTAATCACTAGATCCAGAATCAGCTTCATGCCTCGTGCATGAACCTCGTGCAGCAGCTGATCAAAGTCGGCCATGCTGCCGAACTCCGCCATAATATCCTGATAATCCGAAATATCATAACCATTATCATCATTTGGGGATTTATAAATAGGACAGATCCAAATGACATTGATGCCAAGCTCCTGCAAATAATCAAGTTTAGAAATGACTCCTTGCAGATCGCCTACACCATCACCATTACTGTCCATAAAGCTCCGTGGGTAAATTTGATACGCTGTGGCTTCTTTCCACCATGTTCTGTTCAATGCATGCAGCTCCTTCGTATTCATATACCCTTCACAGGAAAATATTTTCCCGAAATTCATTAGAATTAATAATTCAGTTATTTTTTTTAGCAAAAATTCAACTTTATCGTGCAAAACAAGCTTCTTTCAAGGAAATAATTTTCCTACAGCGATCATTATAGGACCTTTTATTTCCTAGGTCAACAACAATCTTTTGGATTCTTGAAGCTATCCGTGATATGCTTGCGAGAGTTGAAACACCAAGTGAATCATATGGAAAGTTATGGTGATCTTCTTGAAGGTAAAGATAAAAGATATAGCCCAATTGGCGAACGTTTCGATCTCTACGGTGTCCAGGGTAATCAATAACAGCAAACCAGTTAACGATGATGTCCGCAAACGAGTACTGGAAGCTATTAAACAAACCAACTACCGTTCGAATGTCATCGGCCTTGAAACGGACAGAGCTAATACACAGCTGATCGGTGTGATCATTCCGCAGAATAGCAACACTGTACTGGATGACTTCAATGTTGGCATTCGCGATCTCGCGGATTTGTATGGATACGACATTATGGTCGGATTAACGGACGGCAGTGCAGAAAGTGAACAACATTATTTGAAGATGTTCCAGCGGATGGGGACAGAAGGAAATATATTTGTGGGTTCTATTCCAAACCATGAACATTTGGAGATCATCCGCAGCTCAAATACACCTTGCGTGCTTGTCGGGCAACAATCGCAGGTGGATACGATTCCTTCCGTTCATCTGGACAATATAACTGCCTCTTATGAAGCTGTTACTTATCTGATTCAAAAAGGTCATCGCAAAATCGCTATGATTCGTGGCTCGGGAGATAATGCAGTGGGCGGGGATCGGTATAAAGGCTATCTACAAGCCCTTATGGATGCAGGCATAACCTTAAGGAAAGAATGGGTAGTAGAAAGTGCGATGGCCGTCGAAGATGGGAGCGACGCCATGCGCCGAATTATGGATAGCGGGGAGTTACCTACTGCGGTGTTTTGCTCTACAGATTGGATGGCAGTTGGAGCCATGAATCATTTAACCGATAACGGTCTACGGGTGCCAGCTGATGTTGCCGTGTTCGGATTTGATAACAGCTTCATTGCCTCTATCGTTCGACCTAAGCTTTCCTCGGTTGAATACTCAGGAACGGAGATTGGGATGACCGCCACCCGAACTTTAATCAAGCTGATTAAAGGGGAGACCGTTGTGCCGCATCATGCAAATGTGGCTCATTATTTGGCTATTCGGGAAAGTACGGGTTAGGAGCTGTGGAGCTCCTAACCCTTTTTTATACAGATGTTGTTGTTGATGTTATTGTGTGAACCCTACTTTGGCTCGTTCACGCGTTTTGGTATCTAGAGAGATAGAACAGATCGAGCTGATTGGAATATAAAACTCTTCAAAATCCGTCCGGTATTTGACGAAATTTTCACTTACCGTTTCCAGCACTCCTTTTGTAGCGTTGGAGCCATCCACAAAATAGATTGTTACCTCTTTTCCCTGCAAAACCTCCAGCATAGCCTTCTTCACTCCTTCGTCTTAGAGATTTGTGATGACCTTATCGATAATTCCGTATTCAACCGCCTCATCGGCTGACATGAAATAATCTCGATCCATATCTTGCAGTACCTTCTCTACCGTCTGCCCAGTTCGGTCCGCTGTAATTTGCACAAGCACTTCCCTTGCCTTCAAAATACGTTTGGCACTGATCGCAATGTCACTAGCTTGCCCCTGCGCCCCACCATGCGGCTGGTGAATCATAATCTCACTATTCGGCAGGGCATAACGTTTCCCTTTGGCCCCAGCCAATAACAACAAAGAACCAAAGGAAGCCGCCATTCCTGTACAAATGGTATTGACCGGCGGCTTAATAAGCTGCATCGTGTCATAAATACTGAAGCCTGCGGTGATAGAGCCACCTGGACAATTAATATACATGTGTATATCTTTATCCGGATCTTCTGCTGATAAAAACAATAACTGGGCAACAATACTGTTAGCCAGCTGATCCTCAATTTCCGCACCTACGAACACTATCCGGTCCTTCAACAGCCGCGAATAAATATCGTAAGATCTTTCACCTTGATTCGTTTGTTCGACTACATAAGGAACGTACGCCATCCGTATTCGACCTCCATCTGTTTTAGAGTTTTGAAATCTACCCTGTAAACGGATTAGTATGGGGATAGGATACGTTAGGCGTGAGAATTTTTATTTTTTAAAATTGCGTATCTTAATTTCCTGCTCATTCGTTTATTATTAGAAGTAATCGAAATCACCTTACTGGAAAAGGAGTTATGCAGAGTGATCATCCTTGAGAAGCTTAGCACCGGAGATGCGCCGGATGAAAGTAACACCAGGTCTTTGCAGATAGCTCTGAAGCGATATTGTCTTGCATTGACACAATCCCCGTGGGATGCCGATGATTTAGCTCAGGATACATGGGTCAAGGCCCTTGGTTATATGAAGCCATCAAACCCAACGAGCGCAAATAATGGGAACACTCCAATGAGTGAAGTTAAACAAAATAAAGAAACCATTGAAAATGATAAAGCTAATGAGGCTAATGGAGCTAATGAAGCTAATGGAGCTAATGGAGCTAATGGAGCTAATGAAAAACTTGAAACTAATCAAATGAACTATATGGTTTCTACGGCTGCAACGGCTGCAAAGGCTGTAACGCCATCTAAGACTGCAACGTCTACAAAATCTGCAATGCATTCTACGATTCCTACAAATTCTACTCATCATACCCGTTCTACAAATCACCCAAATCCTGAGGCATTGCTTTTTCGGATTGCCCGAAACACATGGATTGATATCATGCGGCGAAAAGCCACCTTGTCACGAGTGTTGGAGCTGGATCAGTCCCCCACTGAGGCCTCTGCGGAGTATGGTTCATTTGAGATCGAAGCTGCTTTTCAAGCACTACAGGGTCATTTGTCTCCGCTGCAACAGGCGGTGTTCCTGCTTCGAGATGTATTGGGACACTCTGCAATGGAAGCTGCCGAGATTCTCGATACCACAGAAGGGGCAATAAAAGCCGCTCTGCACCGAGCCCGGCAAGCCCTCCCTCTCGTAAGACAAGAGCTGCTTCAGGCCGATGGTCCTTCCTTACCACAGGACACAGCCATGCAGATCGTCTTGAGCCGCCTTGCAGCCGCGTATGAACATGGGGAAATTGCCGAGCTGATCGAGCTTGTATTTGCGGACGAAAGCCAGGAACCTGTAATGGCGGTATCGAGCCAAAGCTTACAAGGCTTCCAGACCTTCCAAGCTGGTGGATTCAGTTCAAACAGCTGGAACTATACCACGCCAGGAATGTGTATGGTGGCGTAGTTTTTCGTTAAGCTGGATTTCGGGCAGCTAAGTGTCTCATTACGTTAAAAACGAACAGATATGATTGTGATTAGTGCGCTTAATGTGTAATTAACATTTGGGCTGTTTGTGGTAACTAGCTTCAAACGTTGCATATTGTGCAACAGAATCCGCCGTCCTGGCCGCAAAAATTGAATCTGCTGCACTCTCTGCAATAGATTCTGGTGAAAAGTTAGTTTAATGCCACTTGCTCATCCATTGATTGTATAGAGTGCAATAGGATCAAATTTTCTCCACTCTAATACGAATTCTATTGCACGAAGTACAATCAAACTAACTCTTTCTCTTTAGTCCAATTCGTATCACTCAAAACTCAATACATTGCTGCTGATCTGGCTGATCCCGCCGCTTATCTACAATGAGTCAGAAGCTTTATATAAACCAATAAACAGTCGTTTTAATAACCATTAATAGCAATCAAGGAGTGAGGTTGATGAGGAAGATTCTTATTTTAGGCGGCACACGCTTTTTTGGGAAACGTTTGGTCGAGCGTCTGCTTGAGGATTCTAAGAACGAAGTCACCATATTAACGCGCGGGGAAACAAGCGATCCTTTTGGCGATCTCGTTCACCGGATACAGGTAGATCGGTCTCAACCGGAGGCCTTCGCTCAAGCATTAGGTGATACGAGTTGGGATGTGGTTTACGATAATATTTGTTTTTCACCTGATGAAGCGGATCAGGCGCGCCGTATTTTTGACGGCAAAACCACGCGTTACATACTGACTTCAAGTTTATCTGTCTATGATTTCAGTGAGCAAGCGCTGACAGAAGAGATATTCGATCCTGAAACGTACCCAATTCGTTATGGAGGACGAAAGGATTTCACCTATCAGGAGGGGAAAAGACTCGCGGAAGCTGTCCTTATCCAACAAGCTACGTTCCCGGTAGCCGCTGTCCGCTTTCCCATTGTTCTGGGAACTGACGATTATACACGAAGACTCCATTTTCATATTGAACATGTACGTAACGAACTGCCCATCGGGATTCCGAATCCAGATGCAAATATCTGTTTTATCCGTTCGGACGAAGCTGCTGATTTTCTATATTGGCTCGGCAACTCGATGGTGACGGGTCCTCTCAACGCTTGCTCAGACGGTACCGTTAGTATTAAAGACCTTATCTCGCTGATTGAAAAAGAGACCGGAAAACAAGCCGTCATTCAAAGCGAAACAGCGGATGCGCATAATTCTCCATTCGGGATCACACAATCCTGGTTTATGGATACAGCTAAAGCTCAATCGGAGGGATACAAGTTTCTCACTCTAAGCGACTGGCTCCCAGAGTTAGTTAGCTCCCTAAATCAAACGTACGAGGACTAATTACTAACTATGTTACTACGATAAAAAGCTGGCTCATTCGTGGACACTCCCACGAATGAGCCAGCTTCTTCATGTAACCAAACACAATTATGCGTTGAGTTAATTGCACTCTATACAACTATTTTCAGGTATGTGTACTCCCATCTGGTTTTAGTTGTATTTCATGCAATTATATCCCCACTAAACCACCATTATCGTCATTTCACCTCGAAATAACTGCACTAAATACAACTAAACCCTAATCAAGCTAAATACAAACTTTTTTAGTTGTATAAAATACACTTAAAATCAAAACGGCAGGTAGAACCTCACTAAACGCTAAACTTTAGCCTCTCATCTCTAAACTCTATTCTATAAACTCTACTCCCTACTCCCTACTCCCTACTCACTACTCTCTACTCCCTGCTCTCTTCTCCCTTCTCCCTTCTCCCTTCTCCCTTCTCCCTTCTCCCTTCTCCCTTCTCCCTTCTCTATTCTCTATTCTCTACTCTCTATTCCACCTTACGCTACGAATGCCATTTCCCGCTGAGCTAAGCAGAGATTGTCAGATAAGACCCCTCTTTAGAACCGTCTACATTTGGTGTACCACCATCATTTGGAGTACCGCTATCATCTGGAGGATCACCAGCACCTAATGTATCATCTCCTAATGCGTCTCCTAATGTGTCCCCGGCTTCTGGATTACCAGCATGCTTTGTATCCCTGTCACCTTCATATCTGACCCCATCGTCCCCATCCGAATCAATCTTAAAAATGTTGATTTCTTTAAATAAATTCTGCGAAATTTCATTAATCTCAATGGCTTGACGGGCTATATCACGGATAGCATGATCCTGCTGTACGCTGGAGGCGTTCACCTCTTGCACCCCTGCCGCAGTTTCCTCGGCGATGGCCGCGACGGCATGCACAGACTCTGCGAGTCTACGGTTCATAGTCTGAGTCATATCCACTTTGTCGTGAATTTGCCCAATCTGTTTACTAATCTCCACAATAGATTGATCAATCGCTACAAAAGAGGACAACGTTTCGGCCACTTTATGATCCTGTTCCTCAAGATTTCCTTTGGTCACCAGCATATATTGCTGGAATTCATCCATCCCGGATTGCAGCTCGCTAATAATCTGACTGATATGTACGGAGGACTCTTTGGTCTGCACAGATAATTGTCTTACTTCATCAGCGATGACAGCGAACCCTTTTCCGTAGGCACCTGCCCGGGCTGCTTCAATTGCTGCGTTAAGTGAGAGGATATTGGTCTGATTAGAAATATCTGTTATGGATTTAGTGATGCGCGAGATGTCCTTTGATTGATCACTCAGTTTGGTTAAAGCCAGATATACTTTATTAACAGATTCTCGCGAATGCTCAGACACCTCCCGGAGGGCGATGACGGATTCAGATCCTTTGCGAGTATTGTGATTAGCCGTTTGACTGGTAGCCAGCATAACCTCGGTATACTCCGTGATCTCATTCACTTCACGTTCCAGCTCCTGAATCAGGCCAGCGCTCTGCTCAGATTGTCCTGCCTGCTGTTCTGCGCCTACCGAGATTGCCTGTATAGTGCTTACGATATCTTGATTCGTATGCGCCGTTATAGATGAAGATTCTTGAAAAGAATGCGAATAAGTTGCCAGCGAAGAGGCTACTGACTGGGTATGCTGAAGCATTTCCCGGACCCGCTCCACCATATGATCAAAATGATGACTCAAACTGCCCAACTCATCGTTGTAAGGTGAATTAATCTGCTGACGCAAATCTCCTTCGGCAATTTTTCGCAGAGCCACTTGCAGTTTATGAATAGGATTCAGGAAGGAACGTATGAGCATAACCGCAATCACTAATGTGAAAATAAACACTAGCACAGCTGCGTAAGCAACGATAGAGGTGGTCAGATTAAGCAGATCAAAAGAATAATCCTGTGCTTTTTCTGCATTCTCTGCTGCTGCCGTATACAACTTTTCATTAGTCACTAGCATGACTTCACTCAACGCTGTAGCCTTCGTATGTAATTCATCGATTTGTTCCAGCACACTCATGGGATCAAGCTGCTCGTCTTCTATGGTCTTTACCAATTCGTCAAAATATCCCGTATATTCCCCAATCTGACTATGTAATTGTTCTAACTCTTTAAATGCCGGCGAATCTGCCGCAAAATTCACCGTCGCCAACTCTTTAGTCAGCTTTGTTTGCTTGTCCTTAAAAGGTTGGACGAATTCCAAATCACTCGAACCCGCTAACGAAGATTCTACCGCATTCATTTCCTGCAGCAGTTGCGTAATTATAGACACGGTAATTCGTTTTTCCATCTCAGCTTTTTGCGTTTCCATAGAAATCTCCACTTGGCTGATTTTATGGTTTTGATAAAACGCTACTCCCAAAAAGAAAAGAACAACGGCGGAAAAACTCAAAATCAACTTCCATTTCATAGTTAGATGCATAGACCTAGCTTTCAACAATATCATCCTCCGTATAAAGCCTCATATTGCAATAGGTACATTCTACCAATATCTTGATTGTAGAAGCTGGACGTTAAATACTGGACAATGTTTTGTATGAGAAATGTAAATTATCTCGAATACCCAATCATTAATTCTCCTTGCAATTGACGTAACGTTAAATGCTAAAATAATCCACATAAGGCGCCTTATCAAACTATGAAATGGGAGTTGTCTATGAGCGGATTTGTTACCATTGATAAGCTTTCTGCGCAATTCGGGCTGACGAGTCGGACTCTGCGTCACTGGGAAGCTCAAGGATTGTTTGAAAGTAAGCGGGATAGCAGCTCTGGCTGGCGGATTTATGATGAGAAAGCAATACTCGCCATTCGGGTTACCTCATTATTAAGAAAGCTGGATATTAGCATCAAGGATATTGGAACCGTGCTTAAAAATATGTCCGTTCAGTCCATGTACGAAGCGCTCAGCCAGCAAGCGGCTTCTATTCACAATCAAAAAACAGAACTAACAAATAGAGAAGGTGAAATCCATCTCTTTTTACAGTGGATATCCGCCCATCTCGAGGAACCCATTACAAATCAATTATTATCTGAACTAAACGAAAAGTCATGCAGTCCATCGGATGGTATGACTGAAACTGAGGAGGTTATATCTATGCCAACTATTAATCACTCTACCCCTATTCATGTAAGATTCGTTACTCTTCCAGCTATGAGATTTGCCTACAATGTTGCGGTTAGTACCTCACCAGAAGATGAAGCTATGATCCCAGTTAATGAATGGCTGGAAGCTAGTCAACTATTAGGCACTGCACGGCTGTTTGGCGGCAATACGAACCCGCACCCAAGTGGTGAGAATAAACCTTACGGATATGGATTCTGTGCCTCAATTCCGGAAAATGTGAAGATACCAGCTCATCTAAAGGAAATGCGGCTCGACGGCGGCCTCTATGCTCTGACAGAAAGCACTGATGATATCTACGGCTCATGGCAAGCCCTAATGGGATATCTTGATAATCATCCTGATTATCAAGCGGATCACAATTCCAGATTATGTCTGGAGGAGCATATCCGCAACGATAGTCCCAAAGGTAGCGGAAATGAGTATGCCCTAAATCTACTCGAACCTGTAAAAAAGAGAGTTCACGCGTTTGCGTAAACGAGCGAGCCATAGATAAACGTTTCTCATCTAAAAAAAACGCTCTCTTCTGCTTATTCGGGCAGACGGAGAGCGTTTTGTTGTATATTGATATTGCTTCTATTGATTTATTCCCTACGCAGACACAGCTGGAGTAATTTTCACAAAAATAAATCGTGTAAGCGGCCCAACTAAAATGATTTGCAGTGGAAGTGCAAAAATAAAATTTTTACCTATGGCAGACAGATAAGCTCTTGGTAGTTCAGCAGAAAATCCAACATGGAGAACTGCGCCATAGAAGGACATGAACAATACCATTCCGGTCACCATAAAAAAGGATATGAACATGATTTTTTTGATCATCGGCTCATTCTCTTTAACCAGCTTATGCGCGATCCCCTTCGCAACCTTGCCTACAACAAATACATCTAGAATGAGTGCAACTATAAATGCAGGCAAGTAGCCGACGATCACACCCTTAACTAACGTGCCTGACCAACCCTCCATTAGTGCTACATTGTAAATACTCATCCCCAGTACCATCAAAAAACACATGATGAACGTAAATAAAAATGCTTCTTTTTTGTTTCTTCCCATCTTCAAGCTCCTTTTATCTCTATATTGTCAACTTGGATTACAATAACACAAATTCTCAAATCAAGTCAACCAAGTTGACAATAATCGCAAATGACTTATACTGGGATAAACGAGCCATCATTTAGGAGTGTTCTAATGAATAAGCAGCTGCAAAAAATGAACCTGATTGATTTACTCAGTGAGAAGCATCTAGCTTTACGTAAAATAGTGACAGACAAAGACCCGGATCAAATCAATAAGACCGAATCCCACATTCTTGCAGTTCTTGAGGCCCGAGAAATGTTATCGATCTCAGAAATCAGTAGAATAATTCACATTTCAAGACAGGGCACGCATAAAAGCATTCAAGGCATGTTATCCCGTGGTTATGTTGAAGCCGTTGAAGTCGAAGGAAATCAGCGTGACAAAAATATTGTCCTCACTCCAAAGGGTATAGAATGCAATAACAGAATGATGATCACCAAAATTGAATTAGAGCAGCAGATCGCTGCCAAGCTGGGAGTAACAAATGTAGAGCTTCTTAAATCTTTGCTAAAAGAAGATTGGCTCTAATCTCCAGCAAAAAAAAGCCGCAGAGCTGTCTACTCTGCGGCTTTAAAAAGATTGAATTATTTTCCGGGAAATTGTCGTTAATTAGCTTTCAAAGCACTGTTTGCCGCGCTCTCTCCACCTAGACGACCTGAAGTAAAGGAATAACCAATACCAACCCCATTGCCCACATAGGTATCGTTGAATAATACGCCTTCCGATTCAAGCCCTACAGCAAACAATCCTTTTACTGGTGTACGTTTATCATTTAGCACTTGGAACTTAGTGTTTACCAGCAAGCCACCTACAGAACCCAAGTTGTTGATTTCAGCGACGATGGCATAATACGGTCCTTCTTCGCCCATTGGCTCTAAATAATCAGCAGCTTTACCAAATTCAGTATCCACACCAGTTTTTGTAGCTTCTTTATAACTATTGTAATTTTCTACAAACACATCTACATCCATACCTGCATTTGTTGCTAATTCTTCGATTGTATTTCCTTTGAAGCCATCTCCGTTTTCTACCATAGAATCAAAGACTTTTTCTGCATTTACCCATGGATTCTCTAACGTGAATTGATCTGCAAATTCGGCATAAAATTCTGGTGGCATTCCTGGCAGGCTGGGTGCGTTAACACCTTTCATCCCCTTGGACTGAAGAGCAGCCAATTGAGATTTTGATACGATAACCATATGATAAGCACCATTAAATGCACTCGTATTAGCTGCTGCGACCGATGTTAATGTAGCTGCTTCATCTCTGAAACGTGCTCCGGAAGAACCGACATTCATGAAGTTAGGCAGATACGTCAACATCAGCGGATAACTTGCTTCAAAAGGCTCATATTGTGCTTTTAGTCCTTGTGTTGCTCTGGCTAATGTTTGGTGCAGCATTTGTCCACCGAAGTTATCAGGAACCTTGGCTCCTGCTTCCCAAGCCATTTTCAGACCTTCCCCAACATTCTGACCTAGTCCTCCGTTAACCCCTTCAAAACCAAAAGCTTCTTTAACCATTTCCGAATTTGCAGCATAACCACCTGTTGCCATTACGACACTTTTTGCTGTGATTTCAAGAGTAGTCCCGTCCGATTTCTCAGCCACAATACCTGTAACTTCTCCTGCTTCATTGGTAATCAGCTTTTTGGCAGTGGTTTCGGTGATCACTTGTCCACCCTTTTGTTCAACCGATTCAGCCAACATTTTCCGAAGGGTCTCTTCCCGGGTTTCATAAGCTGGCAGTACATGCAGCTGCTCTCCGAAGAAGTTTAGGAAGCTGGTTTTATACCCTTTTTCTGCTAACCAATCATAAGTTTCGCCGGATTTCGTTACGTATTGTCTAATCGCTGCAGCGTCAACTCTCCAGTGATTGTTGACAATCCAATCGGCAATTTCTTTTTCCACATTTACTTTAAGATTATTGTCAGTAGCTGCGGAAGAATTATAGAACTTACCGGCCCAGGATAGATTACTTGCTCCCCCGATAACTCCTGTTTTTTCGATAATAATAACCTTGGCCCCTTTATCAGCAGCGGTTACCGCTGCGGACACACCAGATGCACCGGCACCTACTACCACTACGTCTGATTCAAGCTTTTCCGTTTTACCTTCACCTGCTTTTTGCACGCCACCGGCTTTAAGGACTTCCAGATTTCCTCCACCTTTGGTTACGGCATCTTCAACTGCCGCGAGCATTGCTTCACTGGAAAGACTCGCACCACTAACAGCATCTACTGCCAAGGTTTGTCCTTCCAGAATTTGATCTTTTATTTTTTCAAGTGCATTATCGCCTAGCCCACCCGTTTCTGACTGGCTTACGATCTTAATATCTTTAATTTTATCTGGCTCATCCATAGTGACTTCTACTTTAATCACGCCCTCTTTGCCTTCCGCTTCCCCTGCGAATGTACCGGCTTTAAAAGATGATGATGACGAATTTGCCGACTCCCCATTTCCTTTGCATCCGCTCAGCATGGAAACGATCAGCACCATACAAAAAGTTAACATGAGCATTTTCTTGGTGAAATTTCTGTTGCGCATTCTCTTCTCCCCCAGTATCTAATATCTTATAGCTCGCCAAGAACGTGATATTTTTCACATTAATATTTATACATATCTACCGAACGTTGCCAAGCTATATACCGAAGTATAAACATTGGTGCAGCACCAAGGTCAATGTCCAATTCTTGTCCAAAAAGAAAAAACACCCGCTCTTAGAGCAGGTGTTTATAAAAATAAACTTATACAATTGGAATATTCACTTCCAAATATGAGCGGTTATTGCCTTCTATTTTTTCAGTAAGCATTAATTTACCCACCACATCACCCGCTACGGTATAACCATTTGCTTCGATGTAATCTATCATAAACTGCAAAGATTTCTTCGTGATATAATGTCCATCCGTAGATAACATGATAGCAGAGATACAGGTACTCGGGCTAATGTACTCTACATATTCATCGATATCCATTGCAAATTTCTGCACTTCCTCCTCGGGTAAGGTAAGCCCCCAGCTATAGTCAAAGTTATTATCACCGGATAACACCCCCGCGTCCTCAATCTTAAAAGAATAAAACGCATAAGGAAGCCTATCCATCCAAGTGTTGACGAGGCTTTTTACAATATCATTTTTTAATAATGCATTTTTATCCGTTTGCTTAAGCCTGTACATGCCTGGCAGTTGTTTAAGTTTACATATATATAATGAGGACTCTATTTCCTTAAGCTCTTTATGAATTTCATTCATCTTGTTTAGCAGCATCGTCTTTTGCTTAATCTCTTCTTCTAAACTCTGCTGAGACTGCTGCATCAATCCCATAACTTGCTCAATAGAGGAATCCTTCATCAGAAGTGCCACTTCGGGCAATGGAATTTCCATACTGCGATACCATCTGCTCATTAACAGATCCCTTGCATCTAAATCATTAAAATATCTATAATTATTGCTGTTATCTTTTGTAGGCCTAACAATATCATGTTTCTCGTATAATCTCAGCGTATCCGCAGTTACCCCGAGAATGGAAGCAAATTCACCTATGCAATACTTCACTTGAAGTCCCTCCATTCATTTCATGCATACCCTACCACACTAAATGATAAAGAGAAGGATGCTGTTTGGATATGAAGTAACTCATTTCATACTCAGGGTGTACATGCTAACTACGCTAGCGCAAGTAAGTGAACTAACATAAATCCAACTAAAGATAACATGACCGAACCTATAAGTCCCGCTGCAAAAGACTTCATTCCAAGCCGTCTAAATGCCGCCAAATCAACGTTTAATCCAAGCCCTGCCATCGCCATAGCGATTAACATATAAGCAATCGTAACGATCCCATTGGCTACTGATGCGGAGACGATTCCTAACGAATTCACACCACTGACAACTAAAAATCCTAGAATAAACCAAGGGATTGGAATGCTTTTCCACGAAGCTTTAGCCGCTCCACCTTGCACTTTTCTTTCTTCACGATTGGACCAAATCCCAATTAAAATAGCCACCGGCACAAGTAAAGCCACCCGGGTCAATTTAACGATGACCGCCATATCAACGGCAGCATTTCCACCAGCATCCGCAGCCGCGATAACGTGAGCAATTTCATGTAAAGTCGCTCCTGAGAATACCCCATAACCTAAATCTGATAAGCCGAGAAAAGGATATAAAAATGTGTACAGCAGTGTAAATATTGTGCCTAATATAGCTACTATAGCTGCACCAATAGCAGTTTCGTCATCTTTGGCTTTTATCTGTGGAGCGATGGCAACCACAGCTGCCGCACCGCAAATCGCAGTTCCGCAGGCAGTTAAGATACTGAGGCGCTTATCTACTTTGAACAGTCGAGCCAGTCCGTATACAACGGAGATCGCAAATATAATGACGATGACTGCCAAAAGAAATACCCGAGGTCCTGCCGCAACGATATCCTTTAGATTAAGCCGCATACCGAGCAAGATAATCCCAAGACGAAGCAGTTTTTTACTGGAAAAATCGGTGCCATGTGTGATGCTATTTGGCACCCCTATCGTAGCTCGCCAAATAATCCCGATTAAGATGGCAATGACCAATTGCCCCATAATAGATAGGAATGGAAAACCCGCTAAAAATTTCGCCAATAATGCGATAACTAAGGTTAGCCCTATCCCTAATGCAAACCCAACCTTTTTGTTGTGATCTGGTTGATACAAACCTTCTGATTGACCCATGTCGTATACACTCCTTGATGAATCTCTAGATGATGCTGTATAAATACATCCCATGACTCAACAATAATACGACACCGCCCGGAAGTTAAATACCAATATCCTATCCGTAAGATTAGGAATACTTATGCTTAATTTTAGACAAAAAAGCTCCTTCGAGTGAAACATAAATGCCGTAGCATCTGCCTCACCAAAGGAGCAATTATAATCGTTAGTGATATTTAAGCTTCCAGCTTCTGTAGTCGAGTCCCTTTTGGAAGTACAGAAGTTATATATTCGTGTACCGGATGTTGCCCTTCCTCGTCCGCAAGTACAGTTACAATTCCTTGATCTGTACCGGTTCGAATCAGCCGCCCCATCCCTTGTTTGAGTCTTAACAGCATGTAAGGCAAATCCACATCTTCAAAGGGAGTGGAGGTTTCCGCCCGTTTTGCCATAAACACTGGATCAAGCGGAGGATACGGCAGCGACCATATGATCACATTAGATAATGAAGGTCCAGGGATGTCCAGCCCCTCCCATAAGGTGACCGCACATAACACGCTATGCTCATCCCGTTGGAACGCCGAAATCAAATAGCTGATTTCTTGATCCCCTTCATATAAAAATGAATATGAACTGCTTTCCGGTCGTAATGAGTTAAGCTGCTTGAATTGCAGAAGCTCTTCACGAGTACGGAACAGTAGCAGCGCTCTACCTTCAGTCCGCTGAATAAGCTTCAGGGAAATTTCCATTTTCTCAGCAAAATCCCCACTCTGAAGCTCTGGCACATAGACATTCATCTGGTGCTCATAGTCATAAGGTGAGTCTACAGAGAAGGATAAAAAATCTTGTATCCCAAGACTGTCCTTCAAGTATTGGAATGATTTATCCACAGACAATGTAGCCGATGAGAATACGATTGGCATTTTTTGCGTGAACAGGCTGTCTTGAAGTACCTCTTTGACATTTCGTGGCATGACCGACAGCGTTAGACCATCGCTTTCTTCTGTCGCCCAGCAGATTAGAGCCCCTGAATCCTCAAACAATCGCAAAGCGATCTCTATGGTCTCCAAACGTTCCTCCACAATTCGCAGTTGGTATTCATCAATCGTGTAGAGTCCGCTCTCGAATACTAATTCTTCTTCGATAGCAGCAATTACACTCCGCATCCGGTGTACCTCACGAATCAATGAAGCATTCAGCGCAATGCTTTTCCGATCTGATCCCGGTATGTTTCGGCATTGACGGCGAATCGCTTTGAACATTTGCTCACTTTGCATGATCGCTTCATCAATCAGAACCGCCAGCGTTTCACGGATTTCATTCTGTAGCAGGCGAGAAATCAATTCTTCAAAGACGACATGCTTCATCTTATAGCCAAGCGCCTTCATGGCCGCTGATTCTAATAAATGTCCTTCATCGAATACAACCGCACAGTGATCCGGAAGCAAAGGGATTTGCCCTTCCCGCTTACGCGCTTCATAGGTCCAAATATGCTCCATGTAATAATCGTGGGAACAAATGATCAGATCACTTGATTTCCGGTAATGATCACGGGACAAGGTCTGCCCGCAGCGGTGACGCATATCGCAAGTAAAGCAGTCCTGAAACGTATCCCAGTTAATCTTGTTCCATTGTTCGTCATTCAGATCAGGGTAATCTCTGCGGTCTCCATAAGCATGGAATTGCTGCATCGGTGCATGTGAATGTACAAAATCAGGTAATGTACTGTACAAGCTCTCCAGTGGTAAGCTTTCATCATCATGGTTCCGAGCCTGATCCAGCTTTTTCAGACACATATATTTATCCGGAGATTTCGCTAGTCTGGCATCAATATTCATGTTCAGATGCTTCGCAAGCTTGGCGATATCGCCTTCCGGTTTCACAAGCTGCTCAATCAAGGACTCGTCCGCACATGCAATAATCGCAGGTTTGCCCATATAACGCGCGTAACAAATGCTATACAACAAATACACTAATGTCTTGCCTGTTCCGACCCCTGCCTCAGCAAAAATCGTCTTTTTCTCGGCAAAAGCCCGCTCTACCTGAAAGGCCATATATATCTGTTCATCACGTACTTCAAATCCAGCCTCAGGAAGAATTTCATAGAATACATCTCCGACCCATTCCCCTACTTGCTCCATAAAAGGTTTGGTCCGATCATATTCAAAAGGATACTGTTTCGCCAACAAGCCTACCTCCAATATTTGATCAGGCATCTCTACCATGCCATGAAAAATAGAATCAACGGAAAAACTCTATTATCTCATACGTTTGGAGGAATTACAAAAAAAAATTAGAGATCTAAAGATCAGATTAACAACGAAGATACTCATTTTCGTAAATATCATTAATCCTTTCCAAAACATTCCCGGCTTGATCCTTAAATTTCAAATCCGCAACCTGACCTTTCCGAAGAAATACCCCCGTCTCCCCACGGTGTTCTCCCAGAGCACCCTCATACAATTGGTCGGCGCCGTGGGTAGGCGGAGAGAAAAACAGCTTCATCAACGGTTTAACTATTAGAGGCAGTCCAGAATTTTTTCCTTTTCGCAGCGTGTTATTGCTACCCGGATCAACACTGCGAATCATGATGCCCTCGTTAGCAAGCTGCGGCGCAGCGGCCTGTGTCCATAACGATAATGCCAGCTTTGAGGTGGCGTAAGGACCAAGCAGCTTGCGGAAGGTGGTGGGACGCTCCAGGATTTCAATCGTAAACTCTTTCGTAAACTTAAGCGCTGAGGATGAGGTGTTGATCACCGTTTTTAAGCGTCCTTTTTGTAGGCTATCCTTCAATTCCATTAAAATAATATACGGCACAATGGTCATCAACTCATAGTGCTTTTCGCGCCCCTGTGTCGAATAGCTCAGTTCAGGGAAGCTCCCGCCGGCATTGTTGAACAAAATATCGATCCGCTGCTCCTTGCCTTTGATCTCTTCCAGTGTCCCTCTCAAGCTGGGAAAATCCGCGAGATCGGTTGTTTTATAAATACGAAGCCAGCCGTTTTTGATGGCTTTTTGGATGTTCTCATCATCGGCTGGAAAACCGGAACGGTTCAAAGCAACCACCTGCCAATCCTCCGCTAGCAGTTTTCGAGTTAATTCCAATCCAATCCCGGCGTTAGCGCCTGTAATCAATGCGATATTTTCACGTTGCTGTGTGCTCATTGTAAATCTCCTCCTGAATTCGGGATATCTTCTTCTTATAACGCACATTTTATTAATTGGAGTCGACTCCAAGTCAAGGCGTAATAAAAAGATTTTGTCCCAGAGATAAGGTCTTGACTTGGAGTCAGCTCCAAGTTGTATAATGCACACACAAAGCAATCTCCAGGAGGTACAGTATGAAGGCAGAGCAAACGTTTACGATAAAAGAAACCGCCGTGCAAACCGGAATATCCGAGGATACAATCCGCTATTACGAAAAGATCGCGCTGCTTCCCCGGGCGGACCGGAAGGACAACGGGCACCGCGTTTACCGGCAGGAAGACATAGAGACAATCCTGCTGCTATCCTGCCTCAAAAAAACAGGCATGCCCTTGCAGGAAATGCAGCCATTTTTGGCGGTCTCCGCCGACGCTGATCCCGCGGATTATCCTGAACTGGTAGAGCATTTAAGAAACCATCGAGAAAACATCGTCAGCCAAATCTCGTCGCTGCAGCAGGTTGTCGATTTTATTGATATGAAGCTGGAACAAGGGAAATATCGCCGATACTGCTCAGATAAAAGCGAGGACAAATCGAAATCAAAAAACATCTCCCCTGTTGAGATGAGTTATTTTTCTGGATCAGCAAAAATGAATAATTAATGAATTGGAGTTTTTAGGATGAAAGCAATGATCATAAAAAAATACGGGAATTACCCTCTTCAACTAGCCGACATCCCAACACCCGCAGTGGGTGATTACGATGTATTGGCAGAGATCCACGCAGCAAGTATTAATCCTATCGATTTCAAAGTGCGGGATGGCAAAGTACGTACGCTGTTGAAATACAACATGCCCCTAGTTTTAGGAAATGATTTTTCAGGGATTGTCATCCAAGTAGGAAAGAATGTTAAAAAATTCAAGATAGGTGATGAGATTTACGGACGGCCCAGAAAAGATAGAATCGGAACCTTCGCAGAATATATCTCCGTACATGAAGAGGCTATAGCGCTCAAACCTCACAATCTTTCCTTTGAGGAAACTGCATCCATCCCATTAGTCGGGCTTACTTCTTATCAAGCATTACATGATATATTACAGCTAACGGCAGGACAAAAGGTATTGATTCAAGCGGGAGCGGGCGGTGTTGGCACCTTTGCTATCCAACTTGCCAAAGCGATGGGGATATACGTGGCTACTACTACAAGCGATGCTGGAGCAGAATTGGTCAAGTCACTTGGAGCCGATCAAATTATCAATTATAAAACCGAAGCATTTGATAAGATTTTACAAAATTATGATGGAGTATTCGATACCATTGGCGGTGAAACATTAGAAAAAGCTTTTAAAACAGTCAAACAAGGAGGACAAATTGTATCGGTTTCAGGGTTGCCTAATGCACGCTTCGGAAAAGAGTATGGCGCGGGGTTCATAAAAACTAATATTTTTCGCTTGATTACCCGGAAGCTGAGCAAATTAGAGGCAAAGTACAAGGTTAAATACAGCTTTCTGTTCATGAAACCAAGTGGCAGTCAATTAGAAATCATTTCAGAGCTTATTGAATCCGGACAAATAAAACCTGTTATTGATCAAGTGTTTCCTTTTGTAGAGGCGCAGAAAGCGATGGAGTATTCCGAATCGGGCAGAGCTAAAGGAAAGATCATATTAAAAATAAAGTGATACAACATTTAAATAAAACGGCAGTCTAAGACTTTATGCTTCTGTCTAGACTACCGTTTTTTTACTTGTGTACTCGTTAATTAAAGTATCTATTTCCAAAAATCCGTGCCAGCAAAAACAAACTCTTTATCCAGCGCCTCGTCCCCATCTTCAAAACAATCTGCCCAAGACACACGTTGCTTACTCAGGGGAATTGCATCCTTCACGCCATATTCCTGATAACTAACGGTTTGTTCATTAGCGGTGTTGTCCCAGTTATCCCAGCCAAGTGGATGTATATGTGCCCCCAACTGGCAATCTACAAATACGGTTTTAGCATACTCACGCCAAGGACGGCCCAGAAACACCGGAGCAATATCAGGGGCCGCTGTTAAAAAGCAATTTTTAAAAATATAACCATACGATTGTCCCTCGGGTGTGGAGGCTGCCGTGATATAACCTGCTTGATTCTCACTATGACACAAGCTGCGAATTTCACATCTGTCAAAATATGCTGTAGCCCCACCAAATATAAAGTCCACTGTTCCCTCTATATAGCAATGCTGATACAACTGCCGATATTGGGCATGGTGTTCTCTCAGTGGTATACCTCCAAACGTAGATCGCTCTTTGGGTGCAGGTGGCAAAGGTCCCGTGAATAACGTATCCTGATGCCCTTTTAAGGTGCAATTTCTAAATACGGTTTGATCACAATTAGCATACACGGCTACCGCCTGCCCGATATTTTCACCCTGCCCTGCATTATTGGTAATCACCAGATTTTCCAAGACCAGATGGCTCCCGCCCAGAAATAACGTTGGTGTAGAGAATGTATTGATTTCTTCGCCCGCTTCATCACGCTCTTTCGCGTAACGATTCATAACAATCTCCACGTAGCCAATCCCTATGATCGTAAGATTAGAACGATAAATCCGCACTGCCTCTTTATAGACCCCTGACAAAATATAAAGCGTATCCGCTTGACCGGATGGCCCCTGCTCTAGTGAATCTACCGCCTCTTGAATCGTGTGATAAGCGCAAAAAGATTCTTTTCCTACAACAAGCATAGTGGATTCTTTTCCTTTCAATAAATTGATGACTTTCTCTTATGGACAGACATTCTGTGCTTCAGGTGATACTGTAGCTTGTTCTACTAATTTTTCCGGCTTCTTCGTGTTTTTTGATCGACAATTTATGATCTCTACAGCTTCTCCATTTTCAATGTAAAAAGCAGGCCCTTCATGGTTCTCAATCGTCACCTGATGAAATTGAACATCTCTTGCATTCCCGAGGAAAAACCCGCGATTATTCATGTTTTCGATCCCTGTCATCATGTCTGGATGGCCGGGAATTGCATTCGTCGCCATGGAGATGTCCACATTGGTAAACGTAATCTCGGATACATACTGCTCAGCAAGCCCGTATAAGAAACCCGCTGCGGCATGAACATTACGTGCGGTAATATTGGCAAAATGAATGCGTCTAAAACACGGCGTTTCCTCTGTAATCGGATAAGGATTTTTATCCCACACATATTTTTCTTTCCCGCGTGGTCCACAGAAATAATATAGATTTAGAGTAAACGGACAAATAACGTCCTCCATTACAATATTGCTGATCCGAATATCTTCAATCGTTCCCCCGCGTCCCCGTCTTGATTTCATCCGGATTCCACGATCGGTTTGTTTAAACACACAATTACTAATCGTGACATTACGAATATCTCCACTCATTTCACTACCGAGTACGACACCCCCGTGTCCATGTACCATAGTGCAGTTGGTGATCGTGATATTCTCACAAGGAACTCGTTCTTTGGTATCCTCAGTTCCTGCCTTGATCGCAATGCAGTCATCACCGACATCAATATTGCAATTGCTAATTCGCACATTGGTGCAAGACTCTGGATTAATGCCATCTGTATTCGGAGAGTCCGCCGGGTTCAGAATGGAAATATTATCAATAGTCACATTGTAACAGCCTATCGGATTAACGGTCCAGCTTGGAGAATTGACCAGCGCGATATCTTTAAGGGTTACCCGCTGACAGCTGTCCAAGCCGATTAGAGTCGGCCGGGGATACTGAAGCTCTTCCCGGCGGTTCCGAAACTTATCCCACCAGAGTTCACCATTTCCGTTAATCATTCCGCTGCCAGTGATCGATACATTAACTAACTCTCTTCCATAAATACAAGGTGAATGAACCTGCTGCTTCACCCCTTCCCATCTGCATTCCACTGCAGGGTAATCCTCCGGGTTCGTACTGAATGAAAGAATGGCACCAGAATTTAAATTCAATTCGATATTGCTTTTCATATGAATTGCACCGGTTAAGAACGTCCCAGCCGGTACATAAACGGTTCCTCCACCAGCTTTATTTGCCGCTTCAATCGCACGCGTTATCGCTTCAGTCGCTAACTTTTTACTATTCTTAAGCGCTCCAAAATCCTCAATATTGTAGATCAACATTCATAAGCCCCCCTGTTCTATATCAGATCCAGCCTCTTAATTGTTCATATTCCACACAAGCCTGTAGGAAAGCACCCACACCTTTTTGGTCGTTAGTGACAATAGGCTCGCTAATGTAATAAGCGAAAGTACCGTCACGTTGGTCCACTCCACCTAATCCGGCTACTTGGCAATTCTTATTTAAATTGACCCATTCTTCTTTGGTTTCAAGTACAAACTCCGAGATAAGTCCTTGGTAAGCCAGATCTAATGTTTCGTACCATCCAGCGTTTAACACGCCTAATCGGATACCTTTAGCCATGGCATACACGATCATACTTGAAGCAGAGGCTTCAAGATAATTTCCTTTGCGTTCCCCTAGATTCATCACTTGATACCAGACCCCGGATTCCTTATCCTGATATGTCTTCACCGCAGTTAAGGTATCATTTAGTATTCGTACCAGCTCGGGATAATCTGAGTGCTCATTAGGCAGCAATGCCAGAACATCAACTAAAGCCATGAGATACCAGCCAAGTGAACGGGCCCAAAAGTTAGGCGAAAGTCCTGTTTCAGGGTCGCACCAAGGTTGAATACGCTGCTCATCCCATGCATGATATAGCAGACCTGTTACCGGATCTTTCGTATGCTTCTCACACAAGATAAATTGTTTGGTTACATCCTCAAGTCCCTGCCCTTCTTCAAAAGCTAGCAAGTAGGCTAAATAAAAAGGAGCGCCCATATAAAGTCCATCTAACCAAATCTGATAGGGATATATATTTTTATGCCAAAAAGCACCTTCCGAGGTTCGCGGATGGGTCTCAAGTTGCTTTCTAAGTAAAGCAGCCGCTTTTTTATATTTTTCCTGCTTCGTTTCTTTATATAGAGTCAATAATAATTTTCCGTTGTTAATATGATCGATATTATACTCCTCCAGGTGGTAGCCCTTGACACTGCCATCTTCCTGAATAAAGTAGTCCATATTATCTTGAATGAACTGCAGATACTTCGAATCACCGGTCTGCTTCCAAAGCCATTCAAAACCGTTCAATACCACGCCATAATCGTAGGTCCAGCTTCCTTTGTAGCCTTTATCTTCATAAAGCTTCGGTGTCCGCGCCATAATAGAGTCTGCCGTTTGAATTGCCCACTGTGATTTCTTCATCCCAACCCCCAAAATATTTATAAATTTAAGAGCTCAAAAACTAAAAATAGGTTCAGCCGATTTAAGGATTCTTTGCACATAAAATAATACGACTTGATTCTCTGAAATCTCAGAGAATCAAGTCATTGTTTAGTAAGGATACGGAGCGATTCACTCTTGAAGCATTGACTGTATTTCAACACAAGCCATCACCAATGCGCCCACACCATGCAGATCATTTTTAACCTTAGGCCGAGTCACGTAACTCTCGTAATCTCCAGCTGAGGTACCGATACAAATGTCCGGCAGAACTAATCGGTTATGCTCATCCCACTGGATTACTTTGGTTAACCCTTCATATCCTTTTTTAGCGGCAGCTGCAGCGATAGTCACATCACTTACAACGCCATGCTTCACGGCTTTGGCAATCGTATAGACGAACAAACATGACCCTGAAGTCTCCAGCCAATTATCTGGCTCATGTCCCTTATCTACGACTTGATACCAAAGTCCACTTTTTTGATCTTGGTAACGAATAAGTGCATCCACAAAATCTCTCAGCGTAGTAGAAAGCTCTGTCCGGGCTGAATCATGGGAAGGTAACAGATCCAGAAATTGCGATAAGGCGAGACCATACCATCCTAATGATCGGCTCCAGAACTCCGGTGAACAACCCGTCTCCGGATTCGACCAAGGCATCCGCCGGCTCTCATCCCAGGCATGGTATAACAAACCCGTTGTCTCATCCTTCATATGCTTGCGCATTAACATTTCCTGATGAAGGACCGTTTCACGCAAGCTTGGTTCATCGTAAACATTAGCATATTTCAAGGAGAATACGCCTGCCATATAAAGTCCATCCAACCACATTTGGTTGGCGTACTTATCCTTGTGCCAATACCCGCCCTCAGAGGTTTTATTTAGTGTGAGCAGTAAATTCCTTAGCTTCTCTGCTGCAATACGATACTTTAGTTTGCCTGTCCGTTCATAAAGAGTGAATAGTAGCTGTCCTGCTTGAACCGCATCCAGCTCATCACGTGCAAAATAAAAGTTCCCGTATTCATCCACCAAATCATCTACATATTCCTGAATATAGTTGATATAACGGTCTTCTTGATAAGCATTCCACAAAAGCTCCATGCCACACAGAAATACACCCTGATGATAGTGCCATCGATGCGCGGGGGGAAGCTCTCCCGCCCTGTAAGTATCCATTAGTGAATCGCAAGCTTTTTTTGCCCACTCTATCGGCGTTGTAGGTATCTGTACAGTCATCTCGAAGCTCCTCCCCTAAGTATAGTCTCTCTCTTTCTTGCTAGCCCTTCATAGAACCCAACATGGCACCTTTGGCAAAATGCTTTTGCAGGAACGGATACACACAAACTATTGGTAAGGTAGCTACAACGATAACAGCCATTTTAATTGATTGATCTGGCGGTGGAACAGCAGCATCCAGTGTAGCGCTGTGATCCATACCGCTGGCAAGGACGACAATTTGTCTGAGCAGAACCTGTATTGGCCATTTCGCACTATCATTCAAATACAGAATCGCATTCATGTAGGTATTCCAATACGTTACCGCATAGAACAATCCGATCGTCGCTAACGCAGGTAAGGATAGTGGCAATACAATCCGAAATAATATTCCAAAATCATTACAACCATCAATTTTGGCCGATTCCTCCAAACCTTCAGGTATATTTTGGAAAAAGTTTCTCAAAATGATCATATTAAAGGCACTAATCGCTGACGGTAGAATCAGTGAGGCGTACGTGTCAATTAGTCCTAATTCCTTCACCACGAGGAACGTTGGAATCATCCCACCATGAAAAAGCATGGTGAACACAACCATGAAGTTAACCACTTTACGACCATCCAGATCTTTTCTGGTAAGAGCGTAGGCCATCAAAGAAGTTATAAACAAACTAAAAATAGAACCAATTGCCGTGACACCAATGGAAACACCCATGGCTTTAAATATTGTATTCGTCGAAAAGATGAACTTGTACGCTTCCAGACTCCATACCTTTGGAATCAGTACAAATTTGCTAGAAGCTAGTTCTGCACTCGTTGTGAAAGAGCCTGCTACAACGTGAACAAGGGGAAGCACAGTAATTAAAGCAATGATCGCAAGCAGCGTAAAGTTTATAGCAGAAAAGATTCTACCACTGATTGTTTTATCTTCTACCATTTCGATTCCTCCCACAAAATATCAATAAACGCCTTCTTCTCCCATTTTCTTGGATAATTTATTCACCATCATCACCATTACAAAGCCTACAATCGATTTAAAGAATCCAATAGCTGTACTGTAACTAAACTGCCCCTGTCTCAAACCAGCAGTATATACATACGTATCGATAATTTCCGCAACTTCTCGATTCATGGAGTTAAGTAGCAGATATACATGTTCAAATCCAAGATCAAGAACGGAACCAATTTTCAGAATAAATAATGTAATAATTACGCCTCTAATCGCTGGAAGAGTGATATGCCAGACTTGTCTAAGTCTTCCAGCTCCGTCCATACGCGATGCTTCATAAAGCCCTGGGTCAATCGCAGCTATGGAAGCTAGATAAATAATCGTTCCCCAACCTGCTTCTCTCCAAATCACCTGAATAATATACATGGGCCTGAACCACCCTGGATTAAGCAGGAAATTGATTGGTTCAAAGCCAAAATAGACAAGCAGCTCGTTGATAATCCCTCCATCCATCGTGACCATTACATAAGAAATGGAGACGATGATAACCAATGACAGAAAATGGGGCAAATAGAAGATCGTCTGAAAGGTTCTTTTGAAAAAGCTGCCTTGAAGTTCATTTAACATCAGGGCAAGAATAATCGGCATCGGGAAATAGATAAGAATATTTAATCCGAAAAGAATAAGTGTGTTCACTAATATATTTAAGAAATCCGGCTCTGTGAACAACCTGCTGAAATGCTTCATCCCTACCCAGTCACTACCGTTGATCCCTTGATAGGGTTTGTAATCCTGAAATGAGATAATTAATCCGTACATTGGAAGATATTTAAAAATCAAAAAATACAGTACTCCCGGAGTTAGCATGACGTAGAGCCATTTATTTCTCCACAGCCGCTTTTTCAGTTCGCTGCTGCTTTTATAAATTTCAGGCTTAGGATTCATTTGAGGAGCTGAGCTGGGCTGTGCGGTGACTTCCTGCATGATATTCTTCCTTTCTCCTTCTTTATTCAAACACGATATTTCTGAACCCAGTGAGGAATAGAAAAGGTTGTTGAAACAAGATCAACAACCTTTTCAGCTACAATTTGTCGCTTAACTATTCGAGTACGGGTTACTATTTTTTGTATAACGCGTTGTATTCTTCAATAATCTTATCTCCACCACGGCTCTTCCAGTTCTCTACTTCCTTCTCAAATCCAGCCTTGTCAATCTGACCATAAATATATTTATAGGTTGCATCTGTAATAATCTGTTGAAGCTCTACGCCTTTTTCTGTATAGGTAGCCGAATCCATAGCAGCTGTTGGATCCGCTACACCAACTTTGACATTCTCAAGAACCAATTGATCTGCATGAATTCTTCCTGGCAGCGTGTTATAGTTCTCGTACATTCCATTGGTTTCAGCTTCGCCGATAACACTGTCCTTATATCCCTTTACTTCACGTTCAATCAATTCTTTGTCGTCAGTAGCTTTCGCTTTACCGTCTTCAACGGTATAGTGAGTACCTTCAATTCCCCAATACATCAAATTAGCTACTTCTGGGGTCATCATTTGATCAAAGAAAGCAAGAATCTTCTTCAGCTCTGCCTCATCCTTGACAGCAGATTTCGGGAACAAGACAACATTGTTATAGCCTGGAATCATCCATTGAGCATATTTTCCATCTGGACTTGCAACCATACTATGCGCATCCAAAACAGCGTCAGGGTTATTCTTAATAGTATCTTTATTGAGGGAATCAATATCTTGCATGGAGCCCCCAATATAGAGTCCACCCTTTCCAGCCTTAAACATATTTACTGCATCCGTTTTACTGGTGGCAGCGAAATCTTGATTAATGTATCCGCCATCACGAGCTTTTTTGAAAAAATCCATTGTGTCGAAATATTCATCGAAGGTAAATTCAGGCGCTAATTTGCCATCCTTCTCACCCCAGGTATTCGGTGTTCCGAACCAAGACGAAACAGTTTTGAAAGCTCCATAGGTCAACTCATTACGGTCAATAATACCGGTAGTATCTTTCTTTCCATTACCGTCTGGATCTTGTTCTGTGAAGGCTTTAGCCATTTCAAATAATTCATCTACATTAGCTGGTGCAGCAAGTCCTAATTTATCTGCCCAGTCTTTGCGGTAAATGATCCCTTGGCGTGCAAGTGGACGCCCGATATATAGGGTATAAAGCTTGTCATCTACTTTCGTGTTATTAAGAATTTCTGGTTTCAATTTGCTCAAATTCGGAAATTCGCTTAATAGTGGACCGATTTCCCAGAATTGCCCGTCTTTTATCGCTTCTTTCATCTGAATGAAGGTTGTCTGATTCTTCAAATATGTTACTTGCGGCAATGAACCCGTTGCAAAAGATGAATTCAGTTTTTCTTCATAAGTATCAGCCGGAAAAAATTGATAAGTCAGCTTCGTGTTGGTCAATTTCTCAAGTTCATTCTTAATCGTATCAGGCGGAGTCTCTGATGTATTCAATGGAAGCATGATTTTGATTTCTGTAGGTTCCTCTTTAGGTGCTTCAGTCTCTTCCACCTTCGTAGTGTTCTCTGCACTTGTAGTTGGGGCTGCTGCTTCTTCTTTGTTATTGTTGTTACCACCGCATCCAGCTAACAATGTGCTGAATGTTAACAGTGCTGTTAACAACATGGTGAAGGATTTCTTCTTCATACCATTTTGACCTCCATAATTTGTATTGGTTACGAGTTCCACGTTACATCGTCGGCAAGGTTACGAAAACAATCATTTCCCCATAACGGCGCGTTCTGAAAGGGATCTGAGCAAATGATTATCGGGATATCGCAGCACAAAAAAATCCACCGCATTATCCGCAGTGGATTAAAACCTTTTTAACCTATTTACTTTTCTGTCCCAAACTCAGCCTCAGCATATTCCTTAATAATAAGATTGCCTCCACGAGCTCTCCATTTCTCAACCTCTTGCTGGAATCCCTCGACGGTAATGTTACCTAATATATAGTTATATGTAGCATCCACAATGATTGAAGATAACTCCATATTCTTCTCATCAAAAGTAGATGAGCTCAGAGAAACTGTCGGGTCATCAACCAGAAAAGATTCATTATCTTTACTCAACTGATCTGCTAGAGAGGTTAATTGCTCCTTCTGAGCCACTTCCATAATGTTTTTATTACTAATATCCGCGATCATTAAAGCATATAGCGGATTCACTTCCTGTACCCGCAGTTGTGAGGTTTCCTCGGGAAGGATAATTTTGCCGCCTTCAAGCTTGTAATGCCGTCCCTCAAAGCCATACATCATTATATTGGCTACATCTTTATCCATGGTCCGATCAAAAAATCCAAGCACCTGCCGAAGCTCCTCCTCTGTGGCAATGGACTTTTTGGAAAAGAGATACAGTCCGTTGTAATTGGGGATAGACCACACTTTATATCCATCAGGCCCCTCGATACGATTGATCAGCGTAAGTTCAGCCTTTGGATTGTATGCTTGAGCTTCAATTGACAACCGCTGCACATCAGTCATGCTGCCAATAAACACACCAGCGATACCGTTAATGAATTTATCGCGTTGAACCTCTTTACTGGTAAGAGCAAAGTCCTGATTTATGATTTTTTCATCATATAATTTCTTCATAAAATTCATTGTGTTCATATACTCCGTTGTTACGAATTCCGGAACAAATTGATGATTCTCTAGCTTCCAATTATTTGGTGTGCCAAAATAAGAGCTTAGTGTCTTAAATACACCATAAACAAGATCATTACGATCGACTAATCCAAGGGTATCTTGTTTGCCATTCTGATCCGGATCGTTATATGTAAATTGCCTCATTACTTCATATAGGTCATCTAAGGTCTGTGGATTGCTTAAATGAAGAGTGTCCAGCCAATCCTTACGTATTATGACACCCTGTCTGGAGGAAGGGCGTTCTGTATACAGGCCGTAGATCTTACCATCAACAGCTGTCTGCTTAAGAATAGCGGGGTCCAGTGCTTTAAGATTGGGGAACTCCTGAAGATATGGGCCGATCTCCCAAAATGCTTCAGAACGGATGGCGTTTTTCACCAGATTATAGTCTGAGAACTTCACAAAGGTGACTTTTCCCAAGGAATTAGTGGTCAACGCTGTGTTCATTTTATCGGTATAAACACCCTCAGGCACCCACGTGATATCAAGCTCCACCCCTGTTAATCTTTCAATCTCAGCCATAATATTTTTTGAAGGCTGCTGTGGAAAATGAAGGGGTGCCAAGATGGAGATGCTCGGGCGAGCTTCTTGCAGTGTGGAACCAGCGGACTTTCCATCACTGCAAGCGCTTAACATAGGGAAAACAAGCATGAAAAATAAGCAGCAACAAAACGTTGCCCTTCTACACATAAATTGTCTAAACATTTCTACAGCCTCCTAAGGTATTGTAAGGATTTTCACCCTACAGCTTGAAGATTTTCCATTTTGTAGTCATAATTAGGGTTAATGATTATTGCAGAACGAGATGATTATTGTTATTTTCCACCAGGTTTCATACACTAAGAACAAGTGTCTACTTCTACATAAGTAAAGGTGCTGAGTCCCGTGAGACCATTAAGCTTTTTAAGTAAATTAACGATTTTTGCCTTTGTAATTAGCACGTTGCCGGTGATATTCATCGGTTCTTTTTCCTATTTCACATCATCTAATGAGATCCAAAAGAACGTAAACAACAGTAAAATGGAACTTATATTACAAATCACCTCAAATGTAGAACATAAGTTAACAACTGTCAATCAAACATTAAACCAAGTGATCAACTCTAGTGTATTAAAAAAAGCACTAAATAACCCTTTAAATGAAACCGATTTCATTTTATATAATGATTTAAGAAACGAAATCCGCAATATGCAATCCTTCGATACGAAACTTGAGGATGTCATCCTGCTCAATCAGCAGCAGAACTGGATGATCAAAAATTCAGGCGTCTATCGTCTGGATGAATACAAAAACCACGCGCAACTCTCTAATCTAATGAATATAGCTGACGATACTTCATGGATTTTGAATCCATCGTCCTTATTTTATAGTGAGGAGAGCATTAACGTCACTGGCTGCAATTACAGCATCAGTCTTATCAAAAAGCTTCCCACCAATAAGCTGCAAAAATATGGGCTTGCCCTAGCTAATATTCCGGTCTGCAGTCTTCAGGATTTCATTAATTCAGATGTGCAGCCACTCGATGACATTATCGTTCTGGATCAAGCTGGCCGCTTCCTGCTCCATCCGGATACCAGCTTAATCGGAAAACCTAAAGAGCAAGGCGGATTTAAAGAAGTCCCTTTAATCTCTGATCCTTCTAAACAATCCGGACAGTTCAAGACTGTGATCAACAAAAAGAATTACTCCGTCACTTTCATGCGTTCTCAGTTAAATGGCTGGGTTTATCTATCGGTTACTTCCATGGAAAGCTTGACGAAGGAGTCCAATAAAATCGGGATGTTTACGATAATCGTGTGTACCTTTATGCTCTTGTTCTCCATTCTTCTGGCCTGGATCGGCTCCAGGCGTATGTACACCCCTATCGAAAGACTGCTTAATCAGATGGGCCAACGCAAACCGGATATTAAATCGAGACATCGCAATGAATTTCAGATTATAGGAGAACAAGTTCATTCTTTGTTCCAATCCAAATCACAGCTGGAAAAAGAAGTCCGGCAACACTTTCAGCAGGTTCGTACGTTTTTTCTGATCAATGCCTTCCACGGCAATGTTAAGAAACGTGATTTACTCGAAGAATTAGGGCAATTCGGTTACCAAACCCAGCTTGAAGAATGGAAAACCATGGCAGTAATTACGTTGTCTATTGATTATGCCGAGGATTCCAGCTATGAGAAAAAAGATCTCAGCCTCTTATTGTTCGCTGCCCACAATATGATCGAAGAGTTAATCTGTCCTGAACAACGGCTGGCTCCAGTGATCATGGACCATGCGGTAGTCGTATTATTGGGCAGTCCAGATTGCGATACCCAATCTTTTCATAAGACACTGTATTCGTTAACGGAGAAGCTGCAGCAAGAAATAAATAATTATCTAAAGGTGCAGGTGAGTATTGGGCTGAGCCTGCCCTTCAACGCCTTCGATAAACTAGCCATCGCCTACAGAGAAGGTCTTGAAGCACTGAAGCATCGCATTAAGCTTGGCAAAGGCGTTATTATTCAATATGAGAACATTAACTCCGGCAAACATTATCTGAACTTGAACTACCCTACGCATAAAGAAAACGATCTAATGGATGCGATCAAGCTGGCTGAAACGGATAAAGCCAAGGAACTGATTCATTTGCTTTTTAAATCTATCTTTGCCCTTGAGCTTTCACCACAGGAATATCAAATCCCGTTGACCCGCTTACTCAATAACTTGCTCATTATGATGCAGGAATCGGGCATTAGCTTAAATCAGATCTATCATGCTAATGGCTCTATTTTTGAGGAATTACATGACCTTCATACCGTGGCTGAGATTGAGGATTGGTTCTGGAGCATGGTCATCTACCCGATGATCAAAATTTTTATCAGCAGGCAAAATGCCCAATACCAAAACATCTCTGAGAAAATCATTGATCTGATCCAACATGAATATGATACGGATCTAACCTTGGAAGAATGCGCTTCACGGCTGCATTACAACGCCAACTATATCAGCAGTGTCTTCCGTAAGGAGACCCAATACTATTTCAGCGAATATTTAACGATGTACCGATTTAAAATGGCGAAAAAATGGCTGCAGGAAACCGATATGCCGATCAAAGATATCGCAGCCAAATTAAGATACAACAATTCTCAGAATTTCATTCGATCTTTCCGTAAACAGGAAGGGATGACCCCTGGACAGTACCGGGATAACAATACAGGCGCTAAATCCAAACCAACATTTGACGAATCTATGTAAAAATCACAAAATAATCGTTCAAGGCCGAATCTAAAAAAAAAAGAGTCTCTCTTTTTTTCGGAAAATATGTTAACGTGTGCATATAACCATTTAGGGAGGAATTTGAACGCAATGTTGAACTTTCGTCTAAATACTAACCGTGTAGAACAAGATACGATTTCTCAGGAAACCTCACTACTCACCCTCTATCCGCTCGAGACGGATCACCCCCGTCCTTTTATATTGGTATTGCCTGGTGGAGGTTATCAGCACTTAGCCAAACATGAAGGAGAACCTGTGGCTCAATGGCTAAACAGTCTAGGTATTCATGCAGGTGTACTAGATTATCAGGTCGGAGATTTCAACGTCTCTTCTTTGTTAAATGATGTTGAGGAAGCTCTCAAATGGATTAGGGAAGCACCCAAAGCTTGGAATGTGATCTCAGACAAAGTAGGGATGATTGGATTCTCGGCAGGAGGACACTTAGCTTCTATCTTTTCTACCACTAGAGCAGAGAAACCAAACCTTCTTCTATTAGGTTACCCTGTAATCACTTTCCAAGAGCCCCATTCGCACAAGGGAAGCCGGCTACATTTTCTTGGAGACGACCCATCACAAGCGGAGCTTGACTCCTTTTCCTCAGAAGCCCAGGTGGATTCACTCACACCTCCAACCTTTATCTGGACAACAGCGAACGATGCCAGCGTTCCCGTGGAGAATAGTCTGTTGTTCGCCTCTGCCCTGTCTAATCAGGGAATTCCTTTTGAATTACATATCTTTGAAGAAGGGCGGCATGGTTTAGGGCTTGCTAAAGAACACCCTCATTGCCAGCAATGGCTTTCCCTTGCTGAGAATTGGTTAAGGGAACGCCAATACGTTAAAGGAGAAGAAGACCTTATGAGACAACAACTATTTATTGCAGGCGATTCCACTGCGGCCATTAAAGGCGCTGGAGAAAAACCTATGACCGGCTGGGGAGAATACCTGCAAAGTTATTTTCGGACTTCTATTCAAATCCAGAATCGTGCAATTAATGGTCGAAGCACCAAATCGTTCATAACAGACGGCCGCCTCGATGCTATCAGAAAAGACTTCCAACCCGGCGACTACCTGTTTATTCAATTTGGACATAACGATGAGAAAAAAGATGATCCATTACGTTACACCGATCCTGAAACCGAATATCGCCATAATCTCATTCAATATATAGATGCTGCTAGGCAGCTAGGGGGGACTCCGGTTCTGTTAACCTCTGTAAGTCGCCGCCGCTTTAACGCCGATGGAGAGCTGGACCCGTTTGCTGTAGGTGCTTATCCCGAGGTAATGAGACAAGTGGCTGAAGAAACGCACACTCCGCTACTTGATATTTTCCCAGCCTCGCAAGCGCTCTATCGTTCATTAGGCGAAGAGGAATCCAAGAAGTTATTCATGCATTTGCCAGCGAAAACACATCCCAATTACCCAAATGGGGTTACGGATGATACTCATTTCTCAGATGAAGGTGCCCGGCAAATTGCTAAACTTGTGGTTCAAGCTCTTAAACAAAATACAGCCTCATCTCTATCAAACTTACAACAACTTTTATAAGGAGTGATCCAAGATGTCTCTAATTAAAGAAGTTATTACGGAGTACTATCGTATCCCTTTGCCAGAAATCATGGAGGATGCTAAACATGGCTTGCATACTCATTTTGAAGTTCCCATTGTCAAAATTAGAACGGATGACGGTCGTGAAGGTGTAGGTTATACCTATACTGGCGGATTTGGCGGCAAAGCGATCTGCTCACTAATTGCTAATGAATTAACACATATCTTAGTTGGCAAAGACGCCAGCTGTGTGGAAAGTATCTGGGAGCAGATGAACTGGGGAATACATTATGTTGCTCGCGGGGGCTTGGCTAGCTTCGCCATTGCGGCATGTGACATTGCGTTATGGGATTTACGTGCAAAGAAAGCAGATGAACCTCTCTACAAACTTCTGGGTGGCGCAAGCAATGAGGTAAAATGTTATGGTGGAGCGATTGATTTAAACTTCCCATTAGAAAAGCTCCTGCGCAACAATCAAAAATACTTAGATATGGGCCTCCAGGCTGTCAAAATTAAACTAGGCCAAAAAACATTAGCTGAAGATGTGGAACGAGTGGCTGCGGTACGCCAATTGGTCGGCCCGGATGTAGCCTTTATGGTCGATGCCAATATGAGCTGGAGTGTGGAAAAAGCGATAAAAGCCGCACGTGAATTTTTGAAATACGACATTCTCTTCCTAGAAGAACCAACGATTCCGGAGGATTATGCCGGCTATGCACGGATTGCTGAAGAAACAGGAATGGCCGTTGCAGGCGGAGAGAACTTGCGCACATTAACCGAATTCCATCACATGCTGCAATATGGTCATGTTGATTTTCCTCAACCTGATGCTTCCAATATAGGCGGGATAACGGGCTGGTTAAAGGTAGCTCACTTAACACAAGCCTATAACCTTTCTGTTTCCACACATGGGATGCAGGAATTGCACGTTAGTTTGTTAGCAGCTATGCCAAATGCAGGTTATCTCGAAATGCATAGCTTCCCTATCGATCAATACACTACACGTCCGCTAGTGATTAATAAAGACAATGGGATGGCAGTTGCGCCAGAAGTAACGGGCACTGGTGTTACCTTTGACTGGGACAAATTAGCACCTTACAAACAACAATACTAATAGGAGCGATCGGTCATATGAGCATTCCCCTTCAACTAGGTGTTCGAGCACATGATTTCACACAAGTTCCATTGCAAGAGTTAATTGAGAAGATTAAGTCCTATCATTTCACTCATATCCAGTTCGCACTTAAGAAATCTTTTCCTGATAGTGCCCCTAGCCTGACGGCTATAAGCCCTGGAACAGCCAGCTATTATGGCAATGCCTTTAGACAGGCAGGTATTCAGATTGCGGTTCTGGGCTGCTATGTAAATATTGTAGACACCGATCCTCACAAACGGGCGCAAGCGTTATCCGCGTTTAATACCCATCTGCGCTTGGCCCGGGATTTCGGCGCTAGTCTGGTAGGTACGGAAACCGGAAGTGTGGGACTTGGGTATACCACAGATAATTTTACAGAAGAAGCCTTCCAAGAGGTGGTGGCATCAGTTAAGGCCATGGTGGCGGAGGCCGAACGTTTTGGTGTGACGGTAGGAATCGAAGCAGGCCTTCATCATCCGCTGTACACCGCGCCCTTAACCCGCCGACTTCTGGATGAAGTCCCTTCTAACAATCTTCAGGTCATATTGGATTGCGCAAATCTAATGTCGCCTACAAATTACTTGCATCAAGAAGCTATTATTACGGAGGCTTTGAAGCTTCTAGGAAATCGAATTGCTGTCATTCATTTAAAAGACTTTATCGTCCAAGAAGGAGCCATAAAAATAGTCCCTGTAGGTCAAGGGTGGCTAGAGTTTGAGCCGATCCTTCGTTATATGAAATATGAACGTCCTCATATTCAAGGAATCCTGGAAAGCACTCCTGAGTCACATTTAGGAGAAAGCATTACTTTTTTACAACAGATATACGAATCCTTGTAGGGCTTCATCCCATTAAAACTAATAAATCCACTGCACACCTCTTTATCTTACCTGGTGCAGTGGATTTTTATATTCTGTTTAACATCCGTTTGACCTCCATCAAATAATCGCCTGTTATGATCAGGGCATCAAGAGTACCTGGGAGGGGTTCCATGCGTCTTGCTTTATTCACGGACACATTTCTTCCGCAAACCAACGGAGTTTCACGTACGCTTCAACGATTAACCACCCATTTGAAAGAGCGCGGTATTGAACATCTGCTTTTCTCACCAAAATCTGCTCCTGAAGACAGTTATGCCGATCCCATACGTCCCATTACCAGCATCCCCTTTTTCTTATACCCTGAATGTAGACTCGCACTGCCCAATATGTCCTCTATCCAATCAGAGCTGAAAGCTTTTCGTCCCGATCTGCTTCATATGGCAACTCCGTTCAATATCGGTCTCTGCGGCCTTCGTTATGCGCGCAAACATGATCTGCCCCATGTCGCCTCCTATCATACCCATTTTGACCGCTATCTTGAATATTACCGGATGAAAAAAATCGCTCCGCTCTATTGGAAATACATGAAGTGGTTTCACCGCTCCTGTGATGCCACCTTTGCACCATCCTACGAAACCCTCGATTCCCTCCAAGCTCAAGGCTTTCATCGCCTGAAGCTATGGTCCAGAGGCATCGACTGCCAGCAGTATACCCCCAAAAAACGCAGCCATGAGGTCCGTGAGCGCTACGGAATTACCGCACCGTTACTGCTTCTATATGTGGGAAGGATCGCCCCTGAAAAAGATATACAGACGCTTGCTCTCGCCATGCAGCAATTGCCCGAATCTATGCAATCTCAGGTTCATTGGCTGGTCGTTGGAGACGGTCCCCTTCTGCCGGAAATGCGGGCACAGGCGCCGTATAATGTCACGTTTACAGGCTATAAACATGGTGACGAGCTTGCCCAATTATATGCCTCAGCGGATCTATTCGTCTTCCCTTCCAGTACAGAAACCTTCGGTAATGTTGTCTTAGAGGCTATGGCCTCAGGACTGCCTGTCCTCGCAGTAAATGAAGGTGGGGTGAAGGATCTGGTCACACCCGGCCGCACAGGAATAATTGTCGAGCCCCGCTGCCCGGATGCTTTTATTCGTGAGATTTGTGCATATGTAGAGCACCCTCAAAAGCTAGCTGCTATGGGGCATGAAGGCCGACAGCTGGCACTCGGCCGCTCTTGGGAGAATATTTTTGATGGACTCATCCGCGATTATGAAGAGATCATTGAGAATAGGCGTTATGATCTTATACCGGCTTTACTACCATTAATATAATAATGACGATAGTAAGTACATGAACCGCCGCTTCTAGCGGAGCGATCTTGTTCATAGCGGTAGTATAACCATCAGGAATTTCTTCCCCTTCGCTGCTCATTACGAGCTGGGTTAGCTTTTTCAATCGGGGCTCAACCATTCCAATAATAATCACTTCGATCACGATAAAAAATAATAACGACAGATTTAACCACAACACCGACAAGCCCATTTTATCTATGATCATTAACAAAATACCTGTAACGATCAGGGTGATCCCACCTGTCTTAGGGAATCTGTTTATTTTCTTCATAAGACCAAATACAAAACGAAGCTGACTGCCTGTCTTGGCTGAGCTTGTCAGTATTGGCAGCACAAAAGCTGGTCCAATTCCCACTATGGATGCTATAACATGTATAACTACCACAAGCTTTGAGATCATATGCGTCAAATCCATATTTACAATCCCCCCTATCATTCGTTGTTTAGATTCATATGAGGCTGTTAGGAGAATTAGTCTTGCAGAATCCTTTAAATCTTAGATAATCTAAAAAAAGCGCCTAGCCGGATATTACCGACTTAGGCGCTTTTTCAACAAATATTCAGTTATTTTACCGTAACTTTCATGATCGCACTCTCATTTACCCCTTGATCATTCAACAGCTCAGCCCGGTATTCATAGACGCCTGGAGAACGGTTAGTAATAGAAGTAGAAGCCGTTTGTGCGTTTGGGGTGTCCGCTGTTAAAGTCTGAGTATCGATCAGTATTCCGTTCTCATACAAGCGATACTCTTTGCCGTTCATCCCCCACCATAAATTCATAGTCACTTTATACTCTCCATCGCCATCCCAGTTGTCATTGGACAACACCGGCTTAGCTGGTGCAGCATCCTTCACGATAACCACATGAGCAGCAGACACCGTTGTGCCAAAAGAATTGGTCAGCTCAGCCGTATAGGTGTAGGTTCCGTTTTCTTTTCCGGTAATATTAGTCACTGCAGTCTGTGCAGCTGGGGAATCATCACGTAAGGTTTGCGTGTCGATTAAGGCACCGTTCTCATATAGCTTGTAGACCGTACCATTATTGCCCCACCACATATTCATTGTGATTTGGTAATCCCCGTCCAAAAGTCCTGTATCCTGCCCATTATTATTGGATAGAACCCATTGCCCCGGAACACCTGTAGCCTTCTGAGGTCCACTTACGAACACAATCACTTGTTCTGTCGTCGAAAGTCCAGCGTTATTAATGGCTGTTGCGATGAACGTATGCGCTCCCGCAAGCCCTGTGAGTGGAATCTCATCTCCATAAACGACAGGTTTACCATCAAAGGTAATATCCAGACTGCGAATGCCAGACTCTGGATCTTCCGCTACGACCTGCACCTTCAATACATCCGTTTCACTCATTTGAGCAGAAGGTAAACCAGAAATCGTAGGTGGTGTAGTATCTTCAGTTTCTCCCGGTGAGCCTACATATTGAATTTTTGGAGCCGCTGGTTGTTCCATCCCTTCACCAAGAAAGAATCCAGGGTGCGGAGGTTGATTATAGCCTACATTTTGCCAAGCTACTGCCAGGCGGTAGATCGGATCATGCATCAATGTGCGAATACGATAATCTGTCATATCCGTTGTTGTGTAGATCCGTAGTTCAGAACTGTCCGTTGCCCGCCAGATCACTTCTTCACGCCAATCCCCGAACAGATCTGCCTGCAAGCTTGGATTCGCCTTGGTGCCATTATTTGAAGAAGCACCTACAGCCGTCAATAAGTTAACCGTTGTCTGGTTGGTATAGTCCCACTTATCCACTCGATTCGCATCCAGTAATTCACGTAAAAGATCACTATCCCACCAAATACCAAAATTCGTGGAGGAAGGCAGTTTTTTAGTGATTAGTTCCCCTTGCGCACTGTATAGGCCCGTAACAGGTATATGCTCCTCATTGGTGATCGTTGCAGCCCATACCTCTTCGCCAGCATATCGCGGATCAATATCTGCTGACATTCCCCGTCCAGTATCAATCCCCGTGAATACACCCCATAATATTTCTCCTGTAGCTGCATCACGCATTTCAATCCCATACTTCGAATCGGTATGCTCATGAACATCAAAGACTTCCAGCCCGGGTCTGGTAGGATCAAGGTCTCCGAAATGAATTGCATCACCATGGCCAAGCTTTGTATTATACAGCGGCAATCCGTCATCGTCGATTGCCATCGCGCCGAAGGTTATTTCGTCCTTGCCGTCGCCGTCCACATCTCCTACAGAAAGATTGTGGTTTCCTTGACCAACGTAGTCTCCATATCCTTCATCATTAGAATCGAAACGCCATACTTTCTCGAGCTTGCCCTCGCGATAATTGTAAGCTGCAAGTACGGTTCTAGTATAATAACCGCGGCTAAAAATCACGCTTGGCTGCTCGCCGTCTAAATAAGCTACAGCTGCCAAAAAGCGGTCTACACGGTTACCATAGGTATCCCCCCAAGCGCCAACATCTCCACGTGGCGGATCATAATCAACGGTATCCAATGCCCGGCCTGTTGCCCCTTCGAACACCGTTAAATATTCATTGCCCAGCAGCACATAACCCGAACTGTTACGATAGTCTGCACTGGCATTGCCGATGACTTTTCCTTGACCGTCCACTGTGCCATCTGCCGTCTTGATCATAATTTCGGCACGTCCATCACTATCCAGATCATATACCAGGAATGGAGAATAGTGTGCGCCGGCACGAATATTAGGCCCTAAATTAATCCGCCATAAGCGAGTTCCATCTAATTTATAAGCGTCCATATAGACAAGTCCAGTATACCCAGCTTGAGAGTTATCCTTGCTGTTCGAAGGTGACCACAGCATGATGATTTCATATACACCATCACCGTCCAAATCACCTACACTTGCATCTCCCGCACTATACGTATACGGTTGACCATCCTTGGTGTAATCATCTGCTGGCTTTTGCAAAGGGATCGATAGATATTGCTTCTGCCATACGCTGAATGGTTCCGAAGCAGATTTCTCGACTCCATTGATTACTGATGTGATTCTATATTTGGCATCCTCCGTGCCTTTAGTATCGAGATAGTTCGTGTTTTGAGTAATCAACGAATCATTAAGTTTCTTATCGCCACGATACAGATTGAATCCTATCGTTTCCGGATCCAGACCTAACATCCGCCAGCTGATATAAACACCCTCATCTGTCTTAACCGCTACAGGCGCACGATCCAGCGCCTCCATCTTCCGGTATAATGTTGTCACCGCTGAGGTTTCCAACGTAGCGGATAGATCAGAGATGCCGCCTGCATTTACCGAGGCTACTTTGTAATAGTAAGAAATGGTAGTCAGAACGGTCGTGTCTGTGTACGAAGCTTCGAATGATTTGCCGATCAGGATGAACTCACTGTCTGCGGATTTCGCACGATAAATGTTGAACATCCGTGCATCCGGTACCTCATTCCAAGTAAAGGTCACATCATTTTTGTTCGTAGATTGTACAGCTAGACTACTAGGTACGGCTGCTTTTGCTACGGAGGGGTCAATCATAGACACTTTTAGCGCATTGGAGCCTACGGATTCCAGTCCCGTGCTGTCGACCGAAGTTACCGTATAGATATATTCCATACCAATATCCGCAGTGGTATCTGTGTAGAGCGGCTCTGTTGTCTCGCCCAGCAGCTCTGCACTATTCGCAACCGTAGCCTGACGATATACACGGTATTTCAGCGCACCCTCCATACTATCCCAAGAAAGATTAGCAGTGATAGGCTCACTGTTTAAATCCAGGCTACCCAGTTTCAGATTCGTTGGGGCTAATAATAACGGTGTGATCTCCAGCCCATTGAGATGAGCGGTTGTGCCACTAAAGACAAGATTCATCTGCCCGTCTTTGACAGCAATCTGGTTATACAGCTTCTCAGCAATATTTTCCTTACCTGAGGAGGCTGTTCCGTAATCTTTGCCTTCAATGGCTACATTCGTCTTGGCAGATCCAATCCAATCTCCTGTATAGGTCTTAACAGAGTAATAACCATTGGGTAAATCAACTTTGAATTCATACGATCCTCCAAAATAAATCACAAAATCTCTGCGCAGATCGTCCGTCGCATTTCCCCGATCCCGATCAATCATCCCTGCACTAGAGGTCAAACCATATCCACGTTCTGGGGTATACAGGACATTCACATTCACTTCCGTATAACCCGCAGCAACGGGTGAACCAACAGGTCCAAAATCATAACGATACTGAGCGGATTTCGTAGTCAGCTTCACTTCATCTGAAGGCTCAGACTCTCCTAGCCCGTTCACTGCAGTCACTCTTACTGAGTAGCTTTGACCTTCAACCAACCCGCTTAATGTCAATGAAGGGACAGTTGATGTTCCCGCTAAGGTATAAGCAGATTCGGCTTCTGCCGCTAGCTTACGATAGATTTTATAGATATCTGTACCTTCTACTTTATTCCATTTCAGTACTGCACCTGCATTACTGATACTCCCAGCTACAAGACCTTCAGGCTTCACAGGCACCGTTTCCGGCTGTTTGATGTCCTGCACAAAGCTGGAGAGTGGAATATTTAATTCCCCTATTCCTTTGGCCAGCAGACGGGCCATTTGAATGGCTCCGTATTCTTGAAAGTGAGTATCGTCTGTCGAGCCATTTGGGAAAGCACCATATATCCCTGCATCGAGGTGAAGGAATACAGAGCGTGTAGCTGCAAAACCGATAGAATTGTAATAAGCTACACTGAGTGCGCTAAGATCGACCAAATCAACATCAAGTTCACTTGCTACTTCTTTCATAGCCTGCACATATTCTGGAAAGCTCACATTAAATTTTTCGCTCGCGGCATTATAATCTCTGCGGCCCATGGGGGTCACCAGAATCGGAGTTACTCCTCTTTGCCTAGCTCCATTGACATATGTTTTTAAATAAACTTTGTAATCGGCTGGAGAAGCATATCGGTCTGGAACGCTAATCGTTGCGTCATTATGACCAAACTGGATCAGGAAATAGTCACCCGGTTGGATCTTACGCAGCACTTCATCCAGCCTTCCCTCGACAATAAATGACTTAGAGCTGCGGCCTCCGATAGCGTGATTCTTAAACGTTACTTCCTCACTAAAGAAATCAGGAATCATTTGTCCCCAGCCTGCTTGTGGTATCCAATAAGGATCATAAGTCTGCACGGTTGAATCACCCGCAATATAAACCGTTGGCAATTCATTAGCAGGACGGTCTGGCTGCTTAGTAATCACCAGTGCATTGATATTTGGCTTAGTGCCAGAGAACACCAAGTTCATTTGTCCATCCACCAAAGCAATGTCAAAGCTCATTTCCAAATACTGGCCTGCTGTTTTGCTCGTCTGTTGAACTTTTTGAATGGATTCGACTTTGATGCCAATCTCTGTTTCTCCGGCGCTGTCACCAGCGATAAGTGACACTGTATAATCGCCATTCGGTAAATCTACATTAAAAGTTGCATCCTTAGGGACCACAAAATCTGATCGCAAAGGATCTGAGGTTCCTCGGTCTACCCCAGTTACTTTCGATATATCTGTAAATCCATATTTAACCTCAGAGGAATAAGATACCCCTGCATCTACCTTAAGATAACCTTCAGCCACAGCACCCGGACCAAAATCAAAGGAATAAACATCTCCTTCTGGCAAAGTTCCAGGAGGCGTATACACGGCGCTTTCCACCTTGTCAGATAGCTCTGATTCGCCTTGGTCATTGGCTGCCTTCACCCCATAATATTGCCGTTTTGAGGTGTCCGCTGAGGCATCCGTAAATGTCGTCTTCTCTGACTGGCCAATCTCATGGAATGTTCCATCTGCTGAATCAGACCTTAAGATCGTATAGCGGCTAGCTCCAGCCACACTGTTCCAATTCAGTTGAACAGAACTTACACCGACACTGACAATTGAAAGACCGGTTGGTGCTGCGGGAACCTCTACCCCCGGAAATTTGTCTACGGTCACAGATGCGCTCAAAGCAGATTCCTCACCCTTTCCATTTACAGCTGACACATTGTAAATGTAACCACTGCCTTCATTTACATCTGAATCCACGTAGCTGTTAGCAGCAGCTTGACCTATGGCTTGAAGGGTTCCACTAGGAAGAACCGTTCGATAAATATTGTAATAGACTGCTTCTGTCACGCTGCTCCACCCTAGAGATACCTCAGTGGGAGTGATATTATGAACCACTAATCCCTCAGGGGCTTTCAATGGACCTGGTACAATCTGCTGAATAATTAGTCCATTTAAATATCCGCCAACCCCTGTACCCGTAATGCCGACGGTCAGTTGACCATCTTGAACAGTCGTCCGGTAGGTAGCTTGATTTACAGCTTGCTTGCTGCTTATCGACCCAGCCGTGCTACCTTCCAAAGTAATCGTAGTTTTGGTTGTACTTGTACCTGCTAGTAAATCTCCTGAGTATACAGTCACATCGTAATCCCCATTAGGAAGATCCACCAAAAAAGAATAGGACAGTCCCAATACAAAATCGTTGGTCATATCGTCTCCACCCGAACGATTCCTTGAAGCAACCGCCTGATCTAAACCATACCCTAGCTCATTCGTATATAACTTAGATTCATGCACGCCTGTATAACCACTCATAACAGGACTTGTTGCTGTTCCAAAATCATATTGCAAGGTTATTGGACCTGAAGCTGCACTGGCCTGTTGCACCCCAAATGTTGTAGATGGAAGTATTGATGAACAAATGAAGATCCACGACAATAACACCATAAATATTTTATTTCCAAGCTTATTCCTCTTCATCTTCTGTGCTTCACCCGCTTTCTTATGATTAAAAGAACTTAGTACGCATCTAGCCCCGTTGTAGTAAACGCTTACAATAAGCTTCGTTGTCATTCGTTCTTCAAATATAAGTTCACTTCGTGCGCGTATCCCCTCCTCTTTGCTCAGGCAGCTGGATGGTAGATGATTCCAGTTTCACTCATATCCAACACGATACTACCACCTAAGTGTCACTCTGAACATTTAAAAAACAGATTTTATCATACACTAAACCGTTCAATTTCTTCGCCTATAGTTATAAAAACCTACGATTTGGGAAGAAGTTAGGACAGAAGAATCAGTGAGGGGACACCCGCTTTTGAGATCACGACAACAGTTTTGCTATTCCGTCATCCTTAACCATTCGCTTCTGAGCAATCCATAGGAATAAGTATCATGCCAGATTGGCTCTCCATTACTATCGTATTTAAAATAACCCGTCTGCAAAAAATGTCCTTCTCGACGAAGCTTCAATCGTTCAAGCAGTTTCCATGAGCGTGTATTTTCGGGATCACAGTTCGCAATCACACGTCTCATTTTCAGATTATCAAAGCCATAGTTTAACAATTGATTACAAGCCTCTGTAGCATACCCGCTTCCCTGAAAATCAGGGTTAAAAACATATCCAAATTCCCAAACGCCAAAAACCTTTGGTTCGCTCGCTTGAAAATATAAGTTGCCGATCATTTTTGTCGTAGATTTAAGACAGACTGCCCAAAAAGCACGGTCCGATGACCGTCTGAGTGCCTCAGTGCGAGATTCATCTGCATTAAACACGGAATAGGGCTCATATTTCACAACACTTTCTTGCGACAAATATTCATGAAGGTCTTTCCAATCCTCTGCTGAGAACCTTCTAATCCATAAACGTTCGGTTTCCATAATTTCCATCAGAACAACACTTCCCCAATATTAATAGTAAATATATACCATACACCCCATAATACCCCTATTTCTTTTTTATTTCATATGAGCAAAATCATTTCACAAACAGCAAATAGGCCTCCTTGGATTCCCAAGAAGGCCTATGAATGTTTCTCTATATCTTGACTCTGCTTAAACTGCCACCTGACGCAAATAATCGTTCGATATGCTTCTGAACGGTTGGGTCTGGGATCAGTGGCGGGGCTTGATGGGGTTTTACCCGAGCATCAATAATCACGTTATCACAGGACCAATGTTTATACTCAGTAGAACTGTTCACTCCATAGATATCATGAGATGGATTACTGCGGGTGAACGTCGCCCATAGGAAATTGTCGATCTTTTCACTCAAAAACTCGCTATCATCACACAAAATAATCATTGGGCAAGAAGGAAGTGACCCTTGCTCCTGAATAGCTTCACTAAGCTTGTTCATTTCCAGTGCTGCTTCAGCGTAGCTTGTGAATTTAGCGCCTTGAAGGGCAACAAGACCAGGCATCACCATTCGTGCATGTTCAAATCCCTGTAATTCTTTCAGCAGGCCTGGCACCTCTGTACATAGCTCTCTTTTCTTATCCCCTACTGCTGCGAAGATCACTTTACTTCCGCTGTTTAATCCTGTGCCGGAATAATCAAGTGTATCAATCGTGGTATTGGTATAGAAATGAATATCTCTATGAAGATTAATCCGCTCTAAGATATACGTCAAGAAATCCTCGATATTATGTGTGCTGATAGGCTGATTCTCTTCTGCTGTAATAAACAAAAACTTAGCTAAACTAAGCTGACCCGTCCCTAAAATCCGGTTAGCAATGGTCAGAATTTCCGCTGGCTGCTTTACTTGCTGATAAGGCGTATAACGTTCACTGCCAATGGCGAACAGCAGGGGATGAACACCCGCAGCATCGACTGCATGAACTTCTTTAACGCCCGGAATTTCTTGGCGGATAGCCCCACCTGTCAGCTCGTGAATTAACTCACCAAACGCGGTATCCTCTTGTGGCGGCCGGCCGACAACCGTAAATGGAAAGATTGCATTTTTTCTGGCGTACACTTTATGTACTCTCATTACTGGGAAAGGGTGAACCAAGCTATAATAGCCTAAATGGTCGCCAAAAGGCCCCTCCGGCTTCGTCTCACCAGGGTGAATTTCACCTGTTATTACAAAGTCCGCATCATTGCTTATACAATAACCATCCACATAGCTATAGCTGAAATGGCGTCCTGAAAGTAATCCTGCAACGATCATCTCACTCATTCCCTCAGGCAAAGGCATAACCGCCGATAAAGAGTGAGCGGGTGGTCCACCGATAAAACAACTCACTTTAAGCGGTTGTCCTTGGCGGTTCGCTTTTTCCTGATGTACGCCAATGCCGCGATGAATTTGATAATGAATGCCCACTTCTTTATTTAATTCATACTCATTTCCAGTCAGCTGCACACGGTACATTCCCAGATTGGAATTCATAATGCCCGGCTTGTCCGGATCTTCTGAATACACCTGCGGCAAAGTTACAAAAGCACCACCATCTCCCGGCCAATGTGTGATTAGCGGAAGATCAGAGATACTAATTTCCTGAAAACCGCTTGGCAGACCCCCTGGCTTTTTAATCGGCAATGCTTTTCTCGCGGATAATCCGGTACCAACATATTTAAATGGATTTTTGAGTGCTTTTACGGGATCGTTGCGAAGGGCAATTACGTTATGTGTGGAGTCCCAAGTACGCCGAAAGATAAACTTACTGCGCTCTATCGTTCCAAAAAGGTTAGATACGGCCCGAAACTTCGAGCCTTTTACATTTTCAAATAATAATGCAGGTCCACCAGCCTCATAAACCTTTAGGTGAATCGCCGCCATCTCTAGATAAGGGTCCACTTCTTCCTGAATACGAACTAAATGTCCGTGTTTCTCTAAATCATTAACACACTCTTCTAAATTGCTATATTTCATTTCATTACTCCGATCTCTAGAAGGTTATTACAAGATTACTTGGATGCTTTAATTATACCCTGTAAGATATTAAAATAAAGCGCACGCGTACCCTATGTACTAGAACCTAACGTCTTTATCTTGTATTCTCTGGTTTCGGTTCACTCCGCAATATATTTTTAGCAGGAATACCTACAGCCGAAGCGTTATCCGGCACATCCTTTACCACGACAGACATGGCCCCGATATTAACATCGTTACCAATGACAACCGGTCCAAGAATCTTGGAGCCTACTCCAATAAAAGCTCTGTCTCCAATCACTGGCTCTCCTAAGTTATTTCTCCCGCCAATAGTCACTTGATGAAAAATAGTAGCATGGCTTCCAAGCACCGCTTTAGGACTAATGATAATCCCATTTAAACCATGCGGTAAATGAAGCGCGTCACCAATTTGAGCTTGAGCGTGAAGCTCGCCATTCGCAAGAATACGGACAAAAAGCACATCCATTATCCGATACAAAAGCCACAAAGGTTTTCGCACGATGCCATTCTTCACTCGATAATACACCCAATTTCCATAACGATAAGTAAACAAGGCCATAATCGTTTGAGGATTTTTCAGATTTGCTTTCCAGTCCGTTTTGAATGATTTCATCATTTTATCGTTCTCCTTTTTAGGGGCTAGGGGGTATGCACTGTATTCTGGAGTAATGAAGGCAGCTGTGGAAAAAACATCTGGAAGGATCGCAGACTGGAGGGTCAGTCGGGTGATGTACTTTCACCAGTGTAAGATAGATTCTGAGATTCATCAAGCAAGTGGACAGTTCTCTCTATATAATCATCAACCGATTTAGAGGCTTGTTAAACAACAACACGCGCCGAACAAAAAGATCGGCGCGTGTTGAACAGCATATTTTCTATTAAATCAGATCCAGAACAATCACATTCACGGAATTGGCAGCTAGCTTCACAATTGCCGTGTCTTTATCAATTACGATTTCCGTTTCAACTGGTGTAACCTTCTCATCATTTTTTCTGTTCACATTAGGTGTGTGAACCAGCGAGGCGTCTCCGGTTAAGGTAATCCGTTTACCCGTAGCAGCTACTTTTAAGCCTTTTAGATCAAGCTTCGTTGCTTTTTCTACACCATCCGCATTTACAAGCTTCACATAAAGATGCTTATCATCTTTAGTTACGGAATTGTATACCTCTCTGTTATAAGCCTCAAGCTTATAATCCAGTACTTTGCTTGTTACCTTGCCATCTGTATAAGAGCAAATCAAATGTTTGCCATCTGCTCCGCCATAATTAACGGTGATGGTATATTCCGTATGATCCGCAAGCTCTTCATAGCAACTGGCTCTAAGGTTGCCAGCAGCGGTACTAGAGGAATAATCGCCGAGAGTATAAGCCTCAATCCCTTGCTTGTACACCTTGACTCCTGTGGCATCGCCATTATAGCCAATTGCATATTCGATAACATCTTTATTTTCCGGTGAGATTTCTGTCAGACCTGCGCCGACATAGAAGCCATCTTCGCCAGAAGCTTTTTCAGCTACAACCTCTACTTTATAATTAGTCCACGCATCATTAAGGATATACAATCCATTCAATCCGCCATTCTGCGCTTTCAATACCAGACCTTTGGAAGGATCCATCGTATATCCGGCAGAGCCAGGAATCACTTTCCAAGCTTCATCCAGCGGCTGCGTGAAATCTTGATCCAACCATACACTGCCATCTACATTCGAAGTCACTTTCACCCGTTTCACGATCACAGATGATTTCCCCGCAGCCACTTCAATTCCTCCATGAGGAATGAGGTCTACCTTCTCCCCGTTGCGATAAGTCGAAAATGAGGTGCCAACCACTTTGGTTCCCAGGTATTTAGCATACAGCTGCTGAACATAATAGTTCGGTGTGTACCATACGGTTTCATCATCGAACCAGATGCAATCCGGTGTCCATCTATAGGTGCCATCTGTCAGAACCTTGTTGAACAACGGTGCCGTTGCCGCCAATCTAATCACATCAGAGTTATTCTCGAAGCTGGACATAATCGCCGCCTCAGCAACAGCTCCTGCCAATGTGTTTTTATCTGTGGAAGCATATTCACCCACAAAAACCTTTGAAGTTTCAGCCTCATCCAAGCTGCCGTCTTCCTTATAGGCTCTGTAATAGTAGTTGTAACGATCAGCATTCTCTAACAAATATTCATTGGAACGGTAGTAATGCTCATCCGCAATGGTATCCATGTAGTTCTTTTGTTTTTCGTACCAGGTAACAGTCTCTTCGATGCTCGATGTACCATCCGTAAAGCTGATTTTTTCCGAGCCCTGTAAATTTCCGCTTAGGAATTTCCAACCTTGCTGGTAAGCATCATCATCTGCCTGTGCACCCACGGTAGAGAGAATAGTCAATTCATGATCAGGATAGTTCTTCACCATATACTCATCAATCACTGTTTTAAAATATTCGAAGTTGGCGAAAAACTCTGTACCCCAGTTTTCATTCCCCACACCCAAATAACGCAGATCAAACGCTGCTTCATGGCCCATCTTTTTACGCAATGCAGCCCACTCATTATTGTCAAAATCCATGCTAATCGCAAAATCAATCAGATCCGTAAAGTTCTTCACATAATAATCTCTTAACGCACCGCCAGCTGGATTCGCATAATCCGAACGAGCTTGACAGAGTACGCCGCAGGCCATAACCGGAAGTGGTGTTGCGTTCAAATCCTCGGCTAATTGGAAATACTCCATATATCCAAGACCCATGGTCATCATGTAGCCCCATACGTTATAGTTCTCTTTGCGCAATTCGATATCGTTGACGGACTCTTTCCAATCGTACACGTTCTCCCAAATGTGAGAACCTTCAGAAATACAACCCCCAGGGAAACGCAGGAAGGTAGGATGAAGATCAACGAGTGCATTCACTAAGTCTTTTCGCAATCTATAGTTTGAATTTCCTTTATAGTTAGCATGAGCTGTAGCAGAACGTTCCTCTTCACCAGCGCCCCAAACGTCATCAGGAATTAAGGAAACCATATCAATGGAGATCTCACCGTTAAAGGTTAAAGCCAGCTGACCAAGCACAGTTTCAGATCCTGTTAATACAAGCTTTGAATCGACACCATACTTCTTCCAGCTGCCGTCACCGTTTACTTCAACAACTGCAGTATCGCTGATGGCTTTACCGTCTTTGTCGAGCAATTGCAAGGTAATTGTGCCCGCTGCTTCTGCCTTCGCCCAAATCGTGAAGTTGTACTTGGCATCTTCCTGAATAAACATCGAGCAGTGCTGATTGGAATCGGCAAAACCTCTATTATTAATCGTCGCGCCATCCGCTACCGTCACATAATGCGCATTCATATCTTTATCATCGATGCCGAAGAAATCGTTTAATCCGCCTGTATTATGGACAGTCATTTGGTCTGTATCCCCAGACCATGCGTGAAGAGGTGTATAATTTCTTCCGGTGGAAGCACCATGTACACCACATACATGCGAATAGCTGTCAAAAGCAAAAGATTCGAAGGAGCGATTCTGCACTAGCTCTGCATAGATCCCACCGTCTGCTGCATTGTTAATGTCCTCATAGAATAAACCATATAGAATTTGGCTAACATCCAAAATCTCCTGATTGCCGTCAATCGTTAAGGTGTAAGGTGGCAAATCTTCCGGAAGCACAGACACAGTGAAGCTCTTTTCTACTGTACTAGCTCCCTTTTTCAAATGTGCTGTAAGTGTTACGCCTTGAGCAGATTGAACTCCTTTATTCACAACGCCTTCATTAGAAATGACTTTGGTATCGCTGGATACCCAAGATACGTCAACTTTCCCGCCCATCAGCGAAGCTGGCAATTCGATATCTTTGGTAATAATCGAGCTTGGGAAGGTTAAGTATTTATCTTTTGCAAGCTTAACGATATCTTCATCCGTCAAAGATTCGCACATAATTTCAATCACTTCATCTTGAGTTAAGCCTGCTTTATATACACGGAAGTCCGAAATATAGCCGCCAAAATCAACATCTGCCGCGTACTGGGATTTCCCGATTGTATTATTGCTATAATTCAGTTGATCTTCAAAAGTAGCAAACCATGTGCGCAGCTTAGCATATGTGCCACTAGAGGTTTGGCTGATCATGCCATCCGCAACTACTTCACCATTTACATACATCACAGGTCCTGCACTGCTTAGTGTTCCACCTTTTGTGCCTGTAACTGCAAAGGAAACGTGTACCCATTCATCAGTCGCAAAGGATTTCCCTGGATCTGCAATTAAGTCTTCCCCTGCAAAACAAGTGCCCCGCAAATTGCGAGTTACAAAAAGATAAGGTCCTGTTTCACCTTTACCAAAATCAAAAATTCTTTCCCATAAGCTTGAAGCTTTGCTTACATACATCCAGGTCGAAATCGTAATTCCTGTATGGTCACTGACCTCTTTAAGCAGATCGTTAGGTAATGAAATATAGGATGTGCCATGTTCTCCCCCAGCAAGCGCAACAGCTTGTCTACCTGCTACGGATTTAATAGCCGGCAGCTTCGTACCTGAAGCGGTTCCATCATTGCCGTTCCCCGAGAAATCTTGACCTACATCCTCTGGATTATCAAACTTATAATGCGCAATTAGACTACCATTAATAAATTTGTTACCGTTGTCATTTTTCATAGAAGATCACCTGTTATCTTTATAGTAGAAATCTTAAAAACCTAACAATATTAGTTCATTGCCGTTTATACGAAACATAATAACATATTTTATAGTCAATTAATATATTAACCAATTAATATTTATGTGAAATAAAAGAAAACATTTTTTATAATCAAATATTACCAAATCAATCAATTGTTTCATGGTAAAATATCTGTTAGTTAATAAAGGAGTGGTGAAAGTTGAGCGAGGTTGTGAATGAAGAGGCCAATTCTAGTGATTTATTTACGATTGATTGTAAAGATATTTTTCTGCGGGAGTATAGCGTGGAGGATTTAGAGGAGTTTCATGCGCTTACTCTACAGCCTGAAATTATTGAATTCTTGCCAGATTGGAATGTTCCTAAAGAACAACGGTTGGACTGGTTAATAAACTATGAAATAAAAGAGAACCAGCAGTTTCTTCAAGCGATCTCAGCGGGCGGAGATATCGGAGAGCTTCGTCTTCGTTTAGGCATTATTTTAAAAGAGTCCGGTGAGTTTATTGGTTGGTGTTGTACAGGAATTAAGGATGAATTGCCCGTTCCTAACAGAGAGATTATGTATGCCATATCCAAGGATCATCGCGGTAAAGGCTACACTACTCAAGCTGCCAAGGGATTAATTAAGTATTTGTTTGATAATAGCTCTACCGATGTATTAAACGCCATTGCTCTGAAACACAATATCCCATCTAATAGAGTCATTCAAAAATGTGGTTTCGAGCTTCTTGACGAGATTACAATTGAACATGAAGACTATAATTATTACCGGCTTTCCCAGCAACAGTAGAATGAACAGGTAGGATGTAAATAGCGCCCCACACTAAAAAACCTCTGTATGGGAAATGGAGATTCGGTCCATTTACCAAAACAGAGGTTTTATTGTGAATTCATGACTGTTGCTTCATGCGAAGCATTTGATCCAAAAGCTCTTTCACATCTTTTTCTGGAAAAGCTGCAAGCAGGGTCTCTTGAAAGGTATCTTGTGCACGGAGGAGCTTGTCTTCGCCAATGGCAGTCAAGGCAGTATAGATACTTCTGCGATCAGCATCACACGCTTTTCTTTCTAAAGCGCCACAGCCTTTGGCCTCAAAACGACTAACCAGTCGGGAAACTGCACTCTGGCTTAAACCCACCATAGCTTCGAGTTTCTGCAATTTCAGTTTCTTCTCCGGCGCTTCCGACAAAAATAACAGCAAATAAAATTCTTTTAAGGATAAGCCATGTTTGGCTTGTAGATTAGCTTCCAATTCATTCGTCACATTCATTTGTATATGCGTTAACGTCAACCAACTCGTTATAAGTTCATTGTTAAGAATGTCGCCCATTTTATTATTCATCTCCCGGGTGTATGGCTTTTCATGATTTTTTCCTTCTATATAATAGTACTACAATCCACAACCATACATAAAGTATAGGTTCGATACTTATACTTTATTTTATTTTAAAAAAGAGGAGAGACCGTTTCTCCAAGAAGCCGGCCCCTCCACACTTTACAATTATTTTGTTTAGACTTCACACTATTTAAATTAGTCTTTACCCATTAATTCTTGGAAACCCGAAAGAATATTGTCTGGGAATACCCGCATCTTTCTGAAGCTCGACCCCTGCTTCCAGCGTCCAGTATGGATTTCTCAACATGCCCCGGCCCACGGCAACAAGATCAGCTTCCTCATTCCCAATCACGGCATTAGCAAGTACAGGCTCATCCAATCTGCCAACCGCAATAACCGGAACATTCAAGCCATATTTGATTTCTCTGGCCAAAGGAACCTGATAAGCTGCATGCGTCCCTGGTTTCCCGGCAGCTGCGATAGGACCTTCACCACCTGCACTGATATGGAAAATATCTGCGCCTGCTTCTTTGTAAGCTTTACTAAATTCCAAGCTTTCTTTGATACCGTACCCGCCCTCAACATATTCTTGAGCGGAGATGCGCATAATCAATGGCATTCCTTCCGGCATTTCACTTTTTGCTGCGCGAATGACTTCTGTACCAAACCGTGTTAAATCCTTGCCATATTCATCTGTTCTTTGATTGGTTAGAGGGGAATGGAACTGATGAATAAGGTAACCATGCGCTCCATGAAGCTCGATAACATCAAATCCCGCTTGTATCGCCCGCTTCACGCCCAACCGGAATTTCTCAACCATAGCTTTCACTTCTTCAGTTGTTAAGGCACGTGGTGTTTTGGAGTCAGCATCAAAAGGAACGTTAGAGGAGGATACAGGAACTGCTGCATCTTCTGCTTTACGTCCGGCGTGTGCAATTTGAATACCTACTTTAGCGCCATAAGAATGACAAGCTTCAACGATTCTAGCCAGTGCAGGAATTTGCTCATCAGACCAAATACCAAGATCAAAATCAGTAATCCGGCCATCAGGCTCCACGTCCGTCATTTCAATAATAATTAATCCAGTTCCGCCAACAGCGCGGCTTACGTAATGATTATAATGCCAATCCGTAGCAATTCCGTCTTTGTTAGACACTGAATACTGACACATTGGAGGCATAACCACGCGGTTCTTCAGCTTCAAATCCTTCAATTCATACGGGGTGAATAAGTCCTTCATGATATCTCTCCTCTTTATAAAAAACTAAGTATAGTATGATCAATGCTTCCAGTGAACATGAGTTTCTAAGTTCATCTTATATAAAATATTTATAAATGCATGCTCATGCATGTATATTATTATAGAATAGCGATGATGTCAACCGTGAATAATCTTCTGCTAAATGGAAACTCCGTGTATTGTTGAAACTTCTATCTTAAGGTAATATATGGATATCTATTTTTTCTTTGAAAGGATGACCTCACTCGTGGACAAAAAGCTCTTACAATCACATAGTATTTTCCCTACGTTGAATATTGAGCAAACCGCTGCCTTCTACAGCCAGTACTTAGGTTTTAAAGCTGTACCCTATTTAGATACACAAGAACCACATCTTTGTTTGTATCGTGACGATACAGAGATTATCCTTACGCAATCCCATGGACAAAAGGTCATTCCCAATCGAGAGTTGTACGGTTATGGATACGATGCCTATTTTATTACGAAGCAGCAACAAGAGTTGGAGAAGGAGTTCGAAGCCGCCGGTGTTCATATTGTTCGTTCTTTATCAAACACCGATTATAATAACAAGGAATTTGTGATCGAAGATGTGGATGGTCGCTGGATTGCTTTTGGAATCAAAAAATAAAAAAACGGCTCTCAGCCGTTTTTTCTTGTGTTTAAAAGAGTCCCCATAACTTCTTACAACTATTTTTACGGGAAGGATCCAAAACATCCGTAACCCCAATCTTATTTAACTTGTGTAGTAACTCTTCCTCGCTATGCTTGATTTTATAATCTAACTCCTCCCCATAGAGCGGAATTAACGTATAAAAGTGCACCACTTTCTCATGGGTCATTTCTAAATTAAAGAAACCGGCTTTATCTTTTACATCTGGAACCCAAACGAACATCCCTTGAAATCCTGTATCCTCACTATAAGGCTGGGCGGGATTCCCGTTCACAAGCGTATGCCCCATATAAAGCCATGTATTATATTCATGCGGAAACCTAGCCATTGTTTTCAGGGCTCGAATCGGCCAATAATTCCGTTCATCCTTAAAAGCCTCATCCGACAGCTTCCAGGTAGGAGGGAGACAAATCATTAGCTCAGCATATTGATATTCTTCTGCACCTTCTGGCACCGTCATCGGTAATTCGCTCATTCCAGAGGTAATTAAAGTATAGAAGTTCCGCTCAGGCGTCGGATCAAGAATTAGAATATCTATCGACAGAACACCTGAAATAATTTCTTTAAAAACATTATCAATAACACCTATGTATTTTTCAATATGATTACATATTTTCTCATTAGACTGAGCAGAATGCATTCATAATTCCCTCCCTTATATATGTTTATCGGTATAAACAAAGGAGAGTTTATTGCTAATTCACAGAATTTCTTCTCCACTACCATGGATCTCGCAAAAATCTTTATGAACCCTACTAATTAATGCCGAATAACCTTGCCCCTGATCTAAAAGATGCTCCAAAAGGAACTTACTTATAAGCTCATTTAGGCAAGTATGAATTTCACAGGTTCTTTGTTTTAAATTCTCTCCTTCCTCATAAAGGGGCAGATCGCTAAATGACATATGTGTAGCCTTTCGTATTTTCAGAAAAGATTTATATCCGTTCCAATTCTGAAAAAGCGCCTCTTGTCCTTTGATGAAATCATTTGCCAGTTTCTCCTGTAATATATTACTTAAGGATTCTAAGGTGGAGGCCTTTTGCCTTAATACAAGAAGCGGCACAGTATTGTTCTTCTCTTCATTCTCAATATATAAGTGCATGCTTGCATCTAATAAAATAGCAGCTTTAATTCTATCGTCTTCCATAGTTAAATCTAATGCAGTAGCACCGCCGATGGAATGACCGATAATACCAATCTTATTCATATCAAATAAGCCCATCACATCTTTATCCATAGAATTAAGCGTGGACAGGTGATCCAGAACGTATTGGATATCTTTTTTTCGAATGGAAATTAAGTTATGTAAATCGGTATAATCCGCAGCTTTTATTTGCCTCATAGCTTCGGATTGATTAATAAATTCTCCACTAGGGCAAACAGTAAACATAGCTTCGTACGCAGCACTGACCGTTACCACGATGAAACCTTGCTTGGCCAGCGCTTCTATATTATAAATATACATATCTCTATCTAAACCTAATGCAGGTGAGTAGATGATGACTGGATAGGAGCGTTTGGATTTGCTTTGAAAGGTCCGATCGCTGATTGAGGTAGATAATGTATTTATGATTTCCATGTTCATGCCAATATCTTTTAGAAGCTCTCTCGCCTGTTGTTGACAGGGCCCGAAAAGCTCCATATATTTCATTGCAGATGCGTTTTTATTTAATACACCCTCTGTATCCGGATAATAAATACTTATAACTATTTTCCTTCCCTCTGACTCTTCTTGGAACGTTTCCGTGCGTGTGTAATCCTTCAATAATTCAACCTTTCGAAAAACTCCCATTGCCCCACCCCATTTTTCCTAATATTCTATATTTTAATTGATTTTCCCATTTACTGAAATGCAATCTCCTTAATGTCCATAATAATGTCGATTACAATGAATGGAATGAAGCTGTATGAACGGTTATAATACCTAAGTGCATAAGAAATCTCTAAAAACTTCAGGGATGTGGAAAATTTAATGGTGAATAATTCAGCATATACACTTTATTTACGTGAGGATTGGAAAAAACTAAGCGATTTCACCGCTATCCAATTATCAGAAGAAGAACTTATGGAAGTCCAAAGTATTAATGAAAAAATCTCCAGCGAGGATGTTAACGAAGTCTATCTTCCTCTGTCCAATTTACTAAATCTGCAACTTCTATCTGCTCATAAATTTAATGAGTCTATAAATCACTTTCTGAATAATGATCTAAAAAAAGGTCCATTTATCATAGGTATCGCGGGAAGTGTCGCTGTTGGTAAAAGCACTACGGCCAGACTCCTACAAAAACTCCTCTCACAATTACCTTCCCATCCAAAGGTGGATTTAGTTACGACTGATGGTTTTCTACATCCCAACGCAGAGCTGGAAAAGCGCGGTATAATGACGAAAAAGGGCTTTCCTGAAAGCTACGACACGCGTAGTTTAATTTCTTTTTTAACGGATGTGAAGTCTGGGGTGCCGCGGGTCCAAAGCCCTGTATACTCTCACTTAACTTATGATATTGTGCCAGATGAATATATTACGATTGAGAATCCGGATATTCTAATTGTTGAGGGCTTAAATGTTCTTCAGACTGCGATTACAAATAATCATAATATGCCTAACTATTTTGTATCTGATTTCTTTGATTTTTCTATTTATGTGGATGCCGATGTGAACGATATCGAGACATGGTACATTGATCGGTTTATTAAACTCAGAGATACTGCCTTCCAAGATGAACAATCTTATTTCAAAAAATATGCACAGCTGTCTCTAGAGGAATCTATTGAAATCTCAAAGCGGATCTGGAAAGAAATAAACTACGTTAATTTGCAGCAAAATATTCTGCCCACCCGAAATCGTGCGGATCTTATAATGCATAAGGACAACAATCATCACGTAGATCAAATTAAGCTGCGAAAATAAAGATTGAAGTCCTTAGCCGACCAAGTTGCTGAGATTCAGCACTTGGTTTTTTGGTGTTCACATCAAATTGGGTGAATATTCTGGGTTTAATGTCTCTGTCCTCTGATCAAGGCGAACGTATACTGTGGTACATTCGTACTCAAACGTGAAGAGAGGATAAATCAAATGATCGATATCGCCTTGGCTTTTCAAGATAAGGATGGGAAATATGCTGAACATGCCGGAGTCGTTCTAGCGTCAATTTTTCATCATACGAGTTCCCCAATTCATATTCATATTTTACATGATGTTTCTTTAAGTGAAACTAATAAGCGCAGGCTTAACGCATTAACTACAAAACATAATCATATCCTTAGCTTTTATTCAATCACTATGCCCGATGATCTAACTCAGGTGCTAGCCAATGTTAACTCCATTAATGTATGGACGCAGGCATGTATGTATCGATTGCTTCTTCCTGCACTAATACCCGTGGACAAAATCATCTATCTGGACTGCGATGTATTAGTGAATATGGACATTACTGAATTATGGCAGGTTGAACTGAATGACAAGTATTTGGCTGCAATTTGGGACCAGGGAATTAGAGAGGTTGCTCATATTGTGAGCGCTAAGGGATTAAATCCTGATCTTTATTTTAATTCCGGAGTGATTTTATTTTCTTTGCATAATATCCGCCAGAATACCAACTGGTACGAAGAAATGCTAACCTTCCTACGTACCTTTCCTGATGTCACCATGCCAGATCAGGATGTTCTGAATGCAGTTTTTGGTGGGAATTACCTCCCCCTTGATATCCGTTTTAATTCGTTCAACACAAACATTCCGGACCATGATTTCACTAACAAAATCATCCATTTTGCCGGAGATGATAAATGCTGGAATAAAGATTCCGCGGGTTCATCCCTATATCAGCAATTCCTAAAGCTAACCCCTTGGAGAATCACCAGAGCCAAAATCAGACGAAGAAAACGGAAAAGCAGCCCTTTAAAACCACACCTCACCCGAAAAAGAAACAAGCAGAAAATAAAAATTGTTCAGTTGAACTTAACCCCTATTCTTTTAGCCGATTTAAAACAAATTAGACCGATTAGACCGATTAGAAAAAGCCCCATTTGATATGGGGCGGCATTTCTTTAGTTCACTTTTGTAAAAAACCATTTCTGAGCATCACTCCCGTTATCCGTCCACTGCTGAACTGCTGCACCATCGGCTGTTGATGCTCCGGATACATCCATGGCTAATCCGCTCACTTTTGAAATAAGCTTATAATAGCCCCCTCCAACATCAATAATGCTCCATCGCTGAGCGTTGGTACCATTGTCATCCCATTGCTGCAGCTGTACACCGCTCGCGGTTGATGAGTTCGGCACATCCAACACTTTTCCACTATGCACTGCCGTAAGCTTGTAATAACCGTCGCCTGTACTCTCCACTTTAAATTTCTGATTATTGGCAGTGTAATTGGTCCATTGCTGCATTTTCGCCCCGCTTGCTGTGGATACATCCACTACGTCCAGAACCTTGCCACTAGCCTTGTCAGCTAAAGTGTAAATCCCACCACTAACGATGCTTGAGGTAGGCGCAGCCTGATACACACGTACGTAATCAACCAGCATTTGAGCTGGGAAAGCAGTTGAAGCATTTGGACTTCCCGGCCAATTTCCACCCACGGCAAGGTTTAGCAGGATGAAGAAAGGTTTCTGGAACTCCTCCGTATTTCCGGTTCCGTTCTCAATATAAAAAGCATTAAATGGGTTGCCGTCTACAAACCATCTTATATAATTCGCATCCCATTCCACGCTGTACACATGGTACTGTGAGAAATCGAGGTTACCAGACACCTGACCGTACTCGGCATGCCCATTGGCATCCCAATGTACCGTCCCGTTAACAAAAGCATTATTGTTCACACGCTCCATAATGTCCGTTTCCCCAGATTTCGGCCAACCCACTGAATCAATATTCGCCCCAAGCATCCAAAATGCTGGCCAGAGTCCCTGTCCTGAAGGCAATTTGATTCTAGCTTCGATTTTTCCGTAGGTGAAGCTTTTGAGTCCCTGTGTTTTGATCCGTGCAGAGGTATAATTCATCCCCCCGTACGACTCCTTTTGTGCAGTAATCACTAAATTCCCACCCGTTACCTGCAGGTTCTGCGGACGACTGGTATAATACTGAAGCTCATTGTTTCCCCAACCCCCGCTACCCGTACCTATTTCCGCCGACCAATTATTAGTGTTCAGAGAATTCCCATCAAATTCATCGCTCCATGCCAGATTCCAGCTTGATGCCGCGCTTGAACTCCCTGTAGGTACCCAAGCAATTAAGAGGGTGAACAGCAGAAATAGACTTAACATTTTTCCTTTTCGTAACATCGTCTTTTCCTCCTACTGATTTCATTGCGCGGCGCGCTCGCACATTTGAAACCGGTTTCGAATAATGGATAAAACAAAACGTTATCCCATAAACAGCTATAACAGCCAGAGTCAGGTTAACGCCTCGCTTCATTTGATGTGTACGTCTTTTCTAAACGCAATATGCCAACATTTCGATTAAAGGGACCATTTTCCATAGTTCTGCATGCTTAATGTCCAGGTTTTCTCTGCGTATTTTACCGTCGCCATACTCTCTGAGAGCGTCCATGCGATACCAGCATACTGGTCCTCTTGATCGTCAAGGAATGATTTCCAATGTTGTCCCCCGTCTATCGTTATATATAACAATGTATGTTCATTTTCAGCGGGCCGAGTAATTAAGATTCCTTGATCCTTCGTAAGAAAGAGGGGAGGATAAGCATAGATTTGCGAGTTTACTAACTCATCCGGCACTGTGACTGTCTGTTCACTCCATGTAACTCCACCATCCATTGTTTTATATAAACCAACTTTTCCCTGCCAAGGCGCATTCGTTGTAATCCAGCCTTCTTTTTCGTTAACAAAAGTAAGTCCCGATTTCACTCCGCTAGGAAGAGTACTTCCTGCTTGTAAGCTATCCCCAATCTCCTTCCAAGTCTCTCCCCCATCACTAGTTGTATAAAGCTCCATATCTTCACGTGACATTCCTTGAAAAGGATAGACTGCTTTCCAACCTATATTTTTGTTGAGGAACACAGTATCTTCTCTGCGGTTATCTGAAGGATCAGGAGAAGGAGAAGTTTCCTGATTAGAGGTTGGATGAGGAATTGGAGTGGAATTGGAACAACCAGATGCTATCACTGCAGCAATTAGTAGTATTGAAACTAGATATTTCATCTTGTTACCACGCCTTCGTTTATTTTTCTAAAAAAGTATAGTGGTGCTGTACATATAGCTTGGTCCGCAAACGTATTCCGTAAATGAAATTCTATCCTAAACTATCTGAAAAGTATTTACAGTTTCTTTATATAATCCAGCAACACCAAGACCTATCGGACCGAGGAGACGTTATTGGTTCATTTTCAAGAGAATTCTTCTGTTAACGGACTGAGATGCAACTATTTGGCTAATCCTCCTACTTTTATAGGCAATAAACAGACAATAAGGGCTATACGGTCCGCGAGTTCGGTAAATGGAGCTAAAGCGCTATACAGTCCGTAGATGATGTGAACGAAACCTTCAAGCAGCAGGTTATCAGCTTAAAGCTATCAGCTCAAAGTAGATATGAATGAATTCATCAAGCAAGGATCTACTCTTTGAATGTCAAAAGAAAAAGAAACGGCATTTCTGCCGTTTCTTTGGGTTATGGATGGTCAGGGCTCAGAGCCTGTTTTACTCCAATCCATGTTCTTTGCGGATGTTATACATGCCTTGAACAAGCAGTTCGGATGGATCCCGGTTCAATTGCAAATGAGTCAGCAACAGATGAAGCGGGAATGCGCATACGTTATTCCCATCGGTGATCGCTGGAAATCCAGCCTCGAAGACTGGTCCCAATTTCTCGTTCCAAGCTAGCCCGACATGCACTTTTTCTGGAGCAAATTCTTGGGTAATTTCCTCAATACAAAGCGGAACTAACACATTATCAATGATCCCTTTTGCTTCTTCTTCACTTGCTGGTGGTTTTGGAAGTGTTTTGCCTCCCTCAATTTTCATCAGCTCAACGAAGAATGAGGCCATCCATGCTGCCGGATCCTTACCCGACTGGAATCTTGCAATTAACTCGCGCAGAAAAAATCCGCAAGAATACACCTGATCTAATTCAGTTTTCACGTGAAAAACAAAAACAGGGCCGTAGGCTTCCATGTTCAATACTTGTCCTTCAACATCTTTAAAGTGTACTCTCAACGCTACAAGGCCGTTATGGTGAACAGCCTTTAGCAGCTGCGCCATATCCTCTTCAGACATTTCTGTATTATCATTTACTTCCTCATTCTCATTTGTTATTTCATTTTCATTAGTCGTCTCATTGTTCATTTTATAATTCCCTCCCATACCTATCATACCATCTAGCGAATTGAAGGAACACTTTATAATAGAACAATTTCTACCAGATTGCAGAGAAAACAAAAAAACGGCAGCTTTGCCGTTTCTCTGTTCGTCTCGCTGGAGCTTAAAAGCTAGATCATATCCCTTACTTTCTTCACTATTTTTCCAGTTAATTGATTAATATCGCCCTCATTTAACTTATAAGCTGAGGTATCTTTACGTGCAGGCTTGTGATCTGCTGATATCAGATCTGCGATATGCTGCTCGATGAATACAACAGGGTCTGCTCCAGTTCTTTTTCTAAGCTCCCCTGGCACCTTCGGATTTGGACCGTCAGCTCCACCATTGATTGAAAGGTAACCATACTTTTGCGGATTTTTCTTCAAGTACTCTAGATAGGCACGGAGCGGTGTGGCCACTTTCCCCATCCAAACCGGTCCAAAAAATAGGATAATATCATATTTTCCTAATTGCTCAGGCTTCGGTTGAACCAACGGTATCCTGTCAAAAATCATATCAAAGGTAATCCTACCGAGTGTTCGGGGTTTAGCTTCCGAGATTCGTATATATTCAGCCGACAACACTTTCGCCACACTCCTTGCTAATGCTTCATTATTACCTGTGAATGAATACGAAATGACTGCAATGTTCATATAAATTCTCCTTAAAATGAATTATTTCGTCTCCGCCTGCAGTAGGGCATTTTCGAGTGCCTTAAGATGTGTTTTAGAGGTAAGCGTTGCCCCGCTGATAACGTCCACCTGAAGAGACTGCGATTCAATCACATGACCAAACAAATCACCAATGCTTAGCCCACCCTTCAGTTCAGCAGGGTTCCCTGTTTTGTCCAAGGCACCTTTGAGTATTTTGATATCTGACAGCCGTCCAGCAGATATTGTGGCCTTCATCTTGGTATCTCTGGAATGATCTTTGATGCCAATGTATTCCCCCACATAGCTGCCCTCCCGCAGTTTCTGTATATCTATGGCGTTGATAGTAAGCTGCTGAACTTCATGCCTTCCCGGAGCAGATAAGAGAATACCACCTATCCAACCTATGACTGTAATCCCGCATAGAATGCTGAGAACAATAATCCATTTATTGAATTTTCGCTTTTTTCCTCTTCTCTTACTCACCTGCTTGCCTCCTTCCTTTTGCTTTAAAATTTGAATGAATATTTAATAATTCATTCATTTCACTAAAAAAAAAACTGCACCATAAGTGTATTAGGGGCAGTCTGTCAAACCCTTCATAATTAGTTCCAGCATATTGTCCAAAAGTTGTGGAAAATACTCCAGCCCGATTTCTTCCTTGTGGGTTTCCACATTAATCATTGCGCCGAAGATCATCATAATCATTTTACTATCCATATCGCTGCGCATTTTACCATCGGCTTGCCACTGCTTAATGATTTCATGGAAGCTATCATACAAGAAGTCGTTTACCTGAATGTTGGTTTCTTCCCGGTACAACTGTTCGATTTTTGCGAAAACACTTTTGTTATACCATTCCTTAAGAATGGGGTTGGCTATCATACCTTCCAAATTAAGCACCATCATCTGCCGTATTAGTGCTAATGGGCTTTGGCTCATATCCAGCGATTGCATACAGCTTTTTTTGAGCTTTTCGTTTTCCTCTAAAAAAATATCCATAAAAAGCTTTTCCTTAGAGGGATAATAGTTGTAAAAACTTCCTACAGCTATTCCAGCCATTGTGGTAATGCCAGAAACATTCGTGTCTTTAAAGCCTTTATTGCTAAATAGCTCTTTCGCACATTGGTATATCTTTGTTTTTTTGTCTTCCACTTTTCGTCTCTCCGTGAATGAATAATTATTTTTTCATTCATATCATAGTGTTAACAGCAGAATATGTCAATGCACAAATAGATCACCAAAAGCATCAACATCCTTAGCCGAACCAATGCCGCTGTTATATTCCACCCAGCCCTTACGCCCCTCACCATCATTGTCATTGACCAATAACGAAAATTTCAGCTTCATTCCTGGCTTCACCTGTACATCGTCGGATTTTAGTTCACGCCAGGGAATGGCTAGTTCGTAACTGGTTTTTGAATCTTTACGTTCCACGGCATACTGTAATTCTATAGCATCACCCAAATTAAACCCCTTTGGTGCCAACCAGCACCATTTGAGTAATTCGCCCGTATCTCCGCGAGCCACACCGAGTTCATGGTACTCAGAAGGCACCGTTCCATCCCCGTTAGCAATGCCAATTCCAATCTGGATGCTATCCCCACTCCAGATGGCATCTCCTGATGCTGACTGTGCGTGATAATCATCGATAACTTCTACCCCAAGGTAAAGATTGTCGGCATCCCATGCTAAGGAACCCTTGACGCTGAGATCCTGCTCTCCTTGCCAGCCCATGATTTTGACATCCTTCACATCAAAGGGAGCTTGATTCCCCCAGTCCGACAAGTTGCCATCGATTTGGACAGGCGGACTGAGTTTCGGCAACAGAAGCACGTTAGAAGAATCAACTGTCGATTGCAATAAGGTACCTATATCATTAAAAACTTTAAGCGACCGCTGGCCTCTTGCCAGCTCAGGAATCTCAAGACGAACGCTCTTACCCGGCTCCAGATTTTCCACAGTCGAAGCATAAGTACCTCGGGTAGATCGTCCCGTCTCATAATCAGCTTCCACTGAACCGCTGAAATTGCTTGTAGATTGATTAGTAACATCCATATGGGTTTTTATCTCTTTGGCAGACTCCTCATAAAAGGTCTCGTAATACACTGCCAGCGGGTCGATTACGTTGATATTCATAGTGAAGCTTGATGCCGCTGTAGGATCTGCACCCCGAGAGACGAACAGCGAATCGTTTCCGCGCACCAAGCTTTCCGGAACCTGTATCCGCAGCGAACCTTCTTCTTCTCCATTAAGCAGCCATCCCTCTGGCAAATCGATATTAAGCGGCTCCTTCGATGCGCTGCGATAAGCTTCAGGCAGCTTAATATCAAAAGCAGAACCAGAAGCAACCGTGATCCCCGAATTTTCCGGAAGACTCGCAAGGTCCGAACTGTTCATGACATTCCACAGAAAATGTGCTGTCGTCTCCATAATTTCATCGATGTATTTTTCATTTTTATAATCATGTCCGACTCCCTCCATCGTGAGCAGATTATGGTAAATACCTTTCTCTTTCAATTGAGCGGCTAGGTCAACACTATGCTGGTACGGCACCATTTTATCTATCGTTCCATGAATAATTAGGACAGGCGGCAGCTTGTTGTCAGCACTTCTTGTCAGTTCACCACCATAAATATCTATAATAGAAAATACAGACTTAACCAGGGAGGGATCTTTTGCTAAGGATAGATTCACAAAGTTCATGGCCAGATGACCTCCTGCTGAATCTCCGCCAATAACTATACTTTCCTTGTTCAATCCATAAGTCTCCGCATGCTGATTAATCCATTTGATCACATCATTTATATCCTCATTAGCATCATTAAGTGTGCGAGTAAAATTGAAAAACGGATCTTTTTTTAGCCTATAATCAATAGTGAGAACAGCATACCCCCGTTTCGCCAGGCCTTCGGAAAAATCTGCTGCATCAGACTTATCCCCTCCGGTATAACCTCCGCCATGAATAAAAATAAATACTGGCCTCTGATTGGTATCGTCTCCAATGGGCTGGTACAAATCGAGCTTCAGCGGTTCTTCAGCATCCGTCTCGTTTTTCTTACTTGCATACAAAATATCGTGTTTCACTGTAACTTTATATGCGGGATCCAAGTACTGCACCGGAGTTTCTCTGTTATTTACAGTAACGTTAGCCATTGTTGTGTTAGTATCAACAATACTCGTAGGCAGCACTTCCTGCACTTGCTTCTCCGAGGCGCTGTTATTTTCCCGGTGATTCAGCAGCAACCATGAACCTAATACAATAAACAGAATAAGAACAACATAAATAGGCCTTCGCTTCATTAGGACAACCTCCCAGAATGATTTTGAAACCAAGAAAAGTAACGTAATGCCAATAACATCATTCTAGAATTCAAGATAGCGTTTAACAATTATGTATTCCTTCGTGAATTAGGTTTAATAATACGAATTTATAATAAAAAAAGAGGACATCCATAGGTTGGAGTGCCCTCTTATTGCGCAAGAATTAGAAAAATTCTGTCTAATCTTTGCCAAAATGCTTAATTACAACATTATTAAAAATCGCGGTGCCACCTTCAGAAAACAAGGTAATGCCTTGATCATTTATTTCCGGGAAGATTTCATTAGATAATACAATTTCACCATCATCTATAAAAACTTCAATACTTGTTCTATCCACAAGGATCTTCAGATGCACTTTTTTCTTGTTCACATCAAAGGGGGCCTTGCTTTCAAGATATCTGTCACTCTCATCAGGTTGTCCAGTGAAGGCTCGGTTAACATAAGAATATTGTCCTTCAACAAACACTCCTACGTCCACGTGGCGCGTCTTATCTGCGGATTCACGAAGTCTTAAGCCTACATTGGTAATCTCTGACCAAGATAGATCTGCATCGAGCTGGTAATTTTCGCCTGTGATATCAAGTGTTGACGAGCCGTTCACTTTTATTTGTTGCAAGGAATCCGTTGAAGTTACCATTTGATCTAATGCTTCGATGGGCTGTGATACTAACTGATACGACTGCTCTTCATCTCGTGTTAAATTTATTTGACGTACGATTGAATCCATTCCGTTAAAACCTTCGTTAAGATTGGGGGTAACATGAGGGTAATCCCAATTATTCATCCAGGCCAAAGCATATCGATGATTGTATTGATCCTTGTCCTTTCCCTCTTCAAAAGTCACAGCACCATACCAATCAAATCCATAATCTAGCCACTGTGGTTCATGATGATCCGCGATAAATTCATTCTCATTAAAATCTCCAGTCCAGTAGGCATACGTGTTAGGTTTACCTATCGACTTACCATTTGCACTGACCCCAAGAACCCATTTATAAGTGCCATCATTCGCCCGCATCATATAGAAGTCAGGACACTCTACAATTCCGATATTTTCTGTTTCGAAGCCGCTTGTGTAGTGCCAATCTTTTAAATTGTCAGACTCGTAAAAGCCCACTTTCGTACCTTCGGCTAGCGTCATCACCCATTTATGAGAATGTTGATCCCATATTACCTTCGGGTCTCTGAAATCTTCTGTGCCCGGATTTGGCAAAATAGGATCATCACTATAAGATTTAAACGTCAGCCCACGATCCGTACTGAACCATAAATATTGTTCTTGCTTCCCCGCCTCTGCAGAGGGCTGTGTTAAAATCGCCACAATAGCCCCTTCGCCAAAACCTGCTGTATTGCTCTCGTCAACAACAACAGATCCTGACCAGGGATCACCATTGGGTGTTGTATATTTTGGAATCGCAACGCCTTCATCTGCCCAGCTCACCAAATCCGTTGATGTGGCATGTCTCCATTCTGTACCATTTCCATCCGGGTAATCAGCATTATAGAGATAATAGTAATGATATTTACCATCAAAATAAATGGGTTTTTGCGGATCGTTTTTCCAATGCTCAGGTACAGTGAAATGATAGCTAGCCCGAGTGGTAGGTTTATGATCAGGAACGTCGGTCCCCGGCTTCTTCTTCTCTCCAGCGTCATAAGTTACTAATACTATCGTCACAATACAAATTAAACAAAGGATTAATATAGTGATTCCTATCATTTTTTTCTTATTCAAAATATACCTCGCTTTTTTTACATTGCTAATCTCAGCTTATAAAAAGAAAAGTAAACGCCAACTACATTGGCATTTACTTTGTAAATGATTAATACGGTTTGTTACCTTTAAGCGTCAATTGCCCTTGTTCCAAAATGCTGTTCGGTACAACTGAAGTCTTGGAGCCTTTAATATTCAGCACAAAGCTTGGGGCAAAAGTGGAATGATGATCCCCAAAGTAACCTCTATTCGTCATGTAACTTGTGATGACTACATTATTACCTTTCGCTTGCGGAATCGCAAAGTGAGCATAAGTCCAGGTAATATCATAAGGATTAAGATCTTGATGGAGGACAAGTCCTGTACCATTTAATGGTTTATACGGTCCGGTTAAAGAATTAGATACGTACCCGAGCATATAGATGTCTTCATCATCAATGCCATCAATGAACATTTTAGAACCTCTTGAGCTTGTGAACAGATACCACTTGCCATTCAATTTAAATATGTTCGCACGTTCAATTTCATCTGTCACGGTGTTGGAGGCAAGTAGCGGCTTCATTTCTTTTTTGAATGTATAATCATTATTTAATTCAATGATACCGAGCGCACCATTCGCGGTTTCCGCAGATGTTTTGTCAGCACTGCTAAGTAATTTCTTTTTCTCCGCTTGGAAGAAGGCATTGCTATTACCATAGTAAGCTTTGTTAAAAAGAGAGTCTTCACCCTGGTAACCCGTAGTTGTCCCTGTATTTGCTTCAAATACAAGATACTTGTGGCCTTTATCCTCCACATAGTGAGGATCTCTTAAGGTATGATTATCGTCGTAATCGCCTTTGCTAAAACCGGTGATATCAACACTTTGATAAATTTCACCTTGATTACCGTCATAGATGGATTTCATATCTTCTACGCCATCAATCTTAAGGGTATCCCCATCCGGGGCAGAGACATTAATTTGAGCTGTAGTTAAAGTTTGTTTCCCGTAAAATCCGCGATCTGGATCCCAAGGATGACGATTAGTGTAAAACAAGCGAACTTTGCCATCAGATGTCATGGTTGCTGAACCGGACCATTCTTCGGCTTGATTGTTTAAAACATAATCATCAGAAACAAGTTTGTCACTATCCTTAAACACTCTGCCGGCATTCTTCCAGCTGCTGATAGAGTTGTCTCCTTCTTTCTTATAGAACAAATAAATAAATGTGTCTGATCCATTATTAGGGTCGCCCGCCAGACCAAAAACAATTTGATACCCCTTATAACTGGCTACAGTTCCATCTGGATTTTGCAGCGGCCAAGTATCCCAAACATCCATTTCAATTTTGTTTCCATTCTCATCGAACTTAATGGCTGCAGGAATGTTCTCAATCGTTGAAGCATCAAATTTTGGGACTTGGAATTGTTTACTATTTTGTTGTTTGGGTAATTTCAACATGTCAGCGCGAGTGATATGAGAGAAACCATAGTCATTGTACTCCGGCTTGTTCGGCTTGTTATTTCCTTTCGCAAAGGTTTGAGTAGCTCCACCTAACATTAAAGCAGCTGTAAAGGTTAGGATTGTTGTTTGTTTAATCATTTTCTTGAAATTCATCATCTAACTCCTCTTATACTTTAAATTTGGGTTTCGATCTTCCTTTGTGCTGTTCCCCTTTTAAATTCTAATGAAGAGTAGACGTTATGAGTATGTCGTAAATTGATGCATTTACAGGGTTATATTGATTTGGTTTTATTACTTCACATGGGTATCCCACGATTTTTGAAGCTCTTGAAGCAATTGATCCCGATTAATTTGCTCTCCTACATAAGCTTGCATAAGATAGCCAAACTCCTCTCTTGCTCTGGGAGGGAATTTGAACCAATTCCAAGATAAAGTTTTCTGTTCATCGACGTATCGCATAAGATCTTTTACAAGCGCTCCCGAACGGTCCGTCTCTATATTTTTAAAAGCTGAAATAAAATGAAAGCGATCCTTCATGAACTTTTTCCCTGTTTCCGAGGAAACCATCCAGTTCAAAAACTTTTTGGCTTCCTTCTTCTTTTCTGGCGAAGATTCTTTATTCACAGCCCAATTATTAGATACCCCTACTGGCAACGCATTGTTTTCGGCACTATCATTAATAGGCATGGGTAAAAAACCGATATTCATATTCGGCGATATTTGATCAATTTTAGACTGAACCCAATTCCCTTGTTTTAGAATCGCCGTTCTCCCTGTTGCAAATAACTCAACTTCCGAATTATAATCTGTTGTCAAAAAATTTTCGTTACCATATTGTACGGTCAAATCCAGCATCCGAATGACATCTTTCACTTCCTTATTCTCTCGAAAAGATTGTGTTCCGTTGTTTAACCCTTGAATAAAAGCATCCGGGTCCTCCTGTTGTGCAATAGCAATATTCAACAGGAGTACAAAAAACCAATGATCGGAATACCCAACAGAAAAAGGAGTCACACCTATAGCCTTCAGCTTTTTCGCCGCCACTTTTAATTCCGTAAACGTTGTTGGGAGAGGAGTAATCCCAGCCTTTGCGAATAAGTCCTTATTATAAATAAAACCGTAGCCTTCAAAATTGATCGGCATCCCGTATATTTTCCCGTCCATCTTCATCGGTTCTAGCGCCTCGTCATAAGCCTGTTCCACCCAAGGTTGATCCGATAAATCCTCAAGATATCTACTCCATGCCTTCGCTTCTTCATAACCGCCATTTGGAAAAATATCCGGACCAACATTGGCCGCAAACCTCGCCTTTAGCTCATCAAGGTAGTTAGCTCCTCCGCCAAAGGTTAGAATTTCCACGTTAATATTCGGGTTTTCCTTTTCATATTCCTTAACCATCTGCTCGAATTCTATAGAAATTTCCACTTTAGGATTCAGTACCTCCAAAGTGACTGTCTTATCCGCTACCTTCAAATCCGCTTCCTTCAGTGGACGTGTATGCGCACCACATGAAGAAAGCGTTAGCGTAATCAACCCCACGATAATCATTTGAACCCTTTTTATTTTCATAATTCCCCCAGATGCATTCAACAATGAACTTATGTATTGGCTATCCTGACTTCCGCGTCTATTTCTCTTGCTCCCTGTGAATTACGATATTCAGCAGGCGTCATACCGACGTTTTTTTTGAACAGCTTAGAGAAATAAATCTCATCTTGATACCCTAGCTTTAAGGCAATCGAGTACATCTTTTCATCCGATTCTAGTAACCACTGTTTCGCTTGATTTATTCGTAAATGAATGACGTAATTAGTAAGAGTCATCCCTACTTCTTGCTTAAATCTCCGCGAGATATGTTCTCGGCTCAGAAAAAAACGGGTGGATAATTTGTCCAAACTTAGCTCTTCCATATAATGCTCATCAACAAATGCGACAATATCATTCATACGCCTAACATCATCTAAATCCGCCAAACGATGGATTGCTCTAAAATTTTGTTCAGCCATAGACCTTTGTACAGATTGAAAAGATAACGATATCTCTGCGAGCGATTGGATGGAGGGGCCACTAACCAAACGAACAGGTATATCAAAATGCTGGGTAATCCATTCCTCTATCGGGAAAAACTGTCCATGAAGGGACAGAATCACACAGACATTAGGATCATTTTGAAGCGTAAATGCATTTCCCCACTCCCGTGTAGCCAGTTCTTCGGTCAAAAGCTGAATGTATGGCTCCGAATAATGAGATTGGTAAAAATACATCATGGTGAAGTCGTATACTTCTGCCTGTGGGAGAGCCGAGGCAATTTCGCCTGCATCAAAAGCTTCACCGTTACAAGCAGCAGTAATCTCCCTGTTTAAGCGAAACATTTTTACCTCTTCATAAAATCCGGACTCCATATTGCGACGTTCTCCCTCTTCTTGTTCCCAGGCTCTCAACGCCCCTTCTAAAGTTTCATTCAGCATTTTCTCTTCAATTGGCTTCATCAAATAATCAAAGCATCCCAGCTTAAACGCTTTACGCATGAAACAATAATCGTCAAACCCTGAAATCATAATCACTTTTCCCGGATAGTCTTTAGCAGCCAACCACTCGATTAACTCCATCCCGCTATTTTTGGGCATTTTGACATCTGTCATTATGATTTCTGGAGATTTCTGCTCAATCAACGCCTTAGCCTCGAGACCATTTCTGGCTTCCAGCACTTCGGTAATCCCGTATTGTTCCCACCGTCCCAAAAAACGGATGATTTTTCTAACATTAGACTCATCATCTACAATAAGAGCTTTCATAAACGTTACTTCTCCTTTAGGTAGAGTGGAATTACTAGCCGTACAGTGAACCCTTGTCCCTGCATCGAATCTAGTTTGATTCCCGCTGTCTGATCGAAATGAAGAACCAAGCGATCATGAATGTTTTTTAACCCGATATGTGCAAAAGAAGGATTGCCTTCGTTAACCGGTGTGTAGAGATTATTTTTTAATGCCTCAAGTTCATCATCCGTCACGCTGTTTCCGTTATTTTCTACGACTAGATTCAAATATTCACCTTGTATTTCACCATAAATATGGATGTAAGCTTGTTCATAGCCCTCGTCATAACAGTGCTTAAAAAAGTTCTCAACGAGCGGCTGCAAGATCATACTAGGAACCGGAAGATCAAGAATATCTTTAGGTACATCAATGGAATAGCTAAAATCAGTCTGAAAACGTTCCGCTTGAAGATTCAAATAAGCCTGAACATAATCCACTTCACTTTGAACCGTCGCCTTCTGATCCACACGAATCGAGTACCGCATCATTTTGGATAAAGAGGTAATCAGTTGATATACTTTTGGAGATTCAGAGAGTAGGGCAACAGCAGCAATGGATTGTAAAGAATTAAATAAAAAGTGCGGATTGATCTGCGACTTTAGCGCCCTATGCTGATTTTTCCTGTTCTCAATCTCAAGCTTATACTCCCGGTCAATGTGACGGTTGATCCGATTCATCATCTCCTTGATATGTCTTTCTAGAATACCGATTTCGTCCTCCCGCATATCGTCGAATGGGGCATTCATATTCCTCCCCTCGATACGCTGGACTTTTTGACTAAGCAGTTTTATCGGCCGTGTAAATCCATATGAAATGATTGTTATCATAATCAAGCCCAGTCCACCTACAACCACACCTACAATGATGTTTGTATAGGCGGTTTTCCTTACATCTTCAAATAAAAAAGAGCTCGGGGTTACCTTAGCAAAATGCCACTCTTTTATAGGTTCCTGCAATGTTCTAGTAAACACAATATCTCCTTCTGGAGATTTAGCAGCTGCCTGTGCTGGACTTATTTTCCTTTGCAGTTCATCGGGAAAGGTTTTGCCTATCCATGTTTCATCACTTGCGTAAATGACATGATTTTCCGCATCGGAAAGCCATACGCTCTCTTTATTTTTCTGTAGAAAATGATTAGCGATATGAGCAATCTTGTCCAAATCAATATCTATAGTGATGACGCCCAGAAATTCCTGTGTTAGGACATCCACAATTTTGTGATGAACCGTCAAGACCATCGTTTTATCCGAAGGAGGCATAATGGAGGTGTCGTTATAGTTCTCAATCGGATGCGGAGCTTCAATAAGATCATTGCTATTAGAGCTCATCAGCTTCTGAATGGAAGCTTGCTGTAATAAACCCGGATTCCTTTTACGGGAACTTAACATGGCATTATAAACTGTAAATGAGCTTTTCCCTTCGTTTATGAATAAACGGATCTGACGAATTTCACTCCTCATGAGATAGAAGTTAGTCATACCCTTATTAATTTCAAGCTGCTTGTAATAAAAATCTTCTTCTAACCCTTCTTCAAACACCCTGAATAAGTCTGGATTTCGGTATAAAATATATGGAAGATTAATGATTTCATCAAAATATTGCTCTAGATCGGCTGACGCCTGCTGAATTTGCTCTTGGCTGTTCTCAAGTTCATGTCGTTCCACATTCTCTTTCGTCTGCCGATAGATCAACAACACGGATAAAAAATACGGTAGAATTATAAACACAAGCAGCAAGAATAATAAGCGCTTATGAATGCTTTTCAAATAAATACTCCTCTGTAAAAATTTCGGTTTTCAGCAAAAAATCTAATATCAGGTTTTATATTTTCACAAATATCCAACACAAAATCAAAATACTTGTTGCTGAGCAACAAGTATTTTTGCCGGATCAATATATGACAAACGCCAATCGTTTATTACCCAAATTATATCCATATGAAACAACCGTAAAGAAATTTCCGCAAATTAATCAGCTATTTGAAAATTGAAATAATTCCCTGCACAATGGGCTTCCAAAGATGTGGATATTCTTGCTGAATTAACTTTCTTACCTCCTCCCCCTTGATGTCGTTGAAATTATTATCTTGAGTAATAAAGGTATAAGCACCTTTTACGGTATCCCCTATAGCTATATGCCCGCTTGCATATCCACCCATTGCAATATGCGAAGCGATAGAGAGACCACCCAAGGAGAACATACCTACAGCTAAACCTCCAACAGCAAATATCCCCAATGCTATTCCACCAACAGCCATTGTACCCGCCGCAATGCCCCCAACGGCTAACAAAAGCCCTAGAGCCAGACCTGCAAAACTGATGAGTCCTAAAGCAAGCGCACCTAAACATAATCCGCCCAAAGCAACAATACCAATGGATACCGCACCAATCGCAACATTACCTATGGCAATAACCCCTTTGGCAACGTATAGCCCCCGTCCGATATGGATATGAACCAGAGGAATTCCAAAGCATGTTCTCTTACTTTTGTACTCATAATGAAATAAGGAATTCAGATCTACATATACGGGGCTTGCGACATGCTCTGCTTTGGTATCGCTTGAAGCATCCTTCACCAGATGATCCAAACTTACGTGAAATAATTCACTTAAACTAATCATCTTATCCATTTCGGGATAGGATTGACCTGATTCCCACTTAGACACGGCTTGCCGCGAAACACCAATCACCTCGGCCAAGTTCTCCTGGGACATTCCTCTCTGTTTCCTATAGCTTTGCAATTTATTTGCAAAGTCCATTCGCCATCACCTCATGCTCATCATATTATAACGTTCTGTAATTGACTACCTATCTCCCCTTACATACTGTCAACCACTGGTTGCAAAGCTGATTTTACGGGCTTTTATCCTCATTAAACGTTCTTGATTCCCATTCTCCCTGTTTCCGGGCAAGACGATAGCGTATAATATACGAAATAGAATATTCATCAGAGGAGACTATAAAACCATGAAATTGAGTATGAATTGGATTACGCTTCGGGTCCGCGATCTGGAGGCTTCCCTTCATTTTTATAACCGGATACTGGGGCTACCCATTGAGCGTAGATTTGAGAGCAGTGGAAAACAGATCGTCATGTTAGGTCTGGAAGGGCAACCCAAGATCGAACTTATTCAGGGAAGTGACCCGGCTTTGAAGCCGGAATGTGGCGTTTCTGTGGGTTTCGAAGTGGAGTCACTTGATGAAGCGATGGAGAGTTTAAAAAGCCAAGGTATCCCAGTAGCGCGCGGACCAATCGCACCCAATCCCCACCTGCGGTTCTTTTATATCCTGGACCCGGACGGGTTTGAGGTGCAGTTAGCGGAGCATAACTAACGTTTATCAAGCGTTATTACCTCAAAAAGAAATAGACCGCCCTAACCAAAGGTAGCGGTCTATTCTGCCGTAAGCCTAACCCCCACTCTTAAAGCAAGGCTTTATTTAACAGTTTTAGTTGATCTTTTTTCAGTGAAAAAGTAAACCAAATCCAATAGCGGCAGGATCACTCCGATGAGTGAAGCGAAGGTCCATCCCCCATAGGCATAAGCCCAACTACCCAAAGATGATCCAACGGCTCCACCCACGAAGAAAATCGCCATAAAGATCCCATTAAGACGTCCCCTCGCTTCACTTCCCAATGAATAAATCACACGCTGTCCGAGTACAAGATTTCCGGATACGGCCATATCCAATGTAATCGCGGAAATAAAGAGCAGAATGAGAGCAAAAGTTGAGTGGCTATGGAAAAGATGAATTAGTAAAAAAGACAAGGTGGCAATGATCATGGCCAGCCCGGTTAACCATTTACTCCAACCTTTATCTGCCAGTCTTCCAGCAATCGGCGCGGCTACAGCCCCACCAACACCTACTAAAGCAAACCATGCGATCCCTTGCTGCGACATTCCAAAATCATCCGCCAACCGCAACGGAACCACCGTCCAAAAGAGACTAAAAGCTCCAAATAAACAAGCTTGATATAAGGCACGTCGGCGCAATATAGGCGTTTGTTTTAAAAGGGTGCCTAAAGAGACAATTAATTTACTATAGCTTACCGAAGGTGCAGGTTTACGTTCAGGAAGAAATCGCGACAGAAGAATGGCTAACAACGTGATAACGACCGCTGAAAAAATAAACACGGCTTTCCATCCCCAGATGCTGGTGATAAAGCTTGCCACGGGCCGGGCAAACATAATACCAAGTAAAAGTCCACTCATAACATTACCAACCACACGCCCACGCTGCTCTTCAGACGCTAAATAGGTGGCATAAGGCACCAGGATTTGAGCTACCACAGAACCGGTTCCTATAAACAAAGATGCTGTCAGGAACAAAGGCGCATTAGCTGCGAAGGCTGCAACCAGCAATGCACCGACTGCAACCATTAACGTGATTATCGTGAGACGCCGATTCTCAACAATGTCACTCAGCGGCACGATAAATAACAAACCTACAACATAACCGATTTGAGTTAAAGTGACGATCAAGCCTGCGGCTGTAGAAGAAAGTCCTGTCGAGACACTGATAGGTCCGACAAGGGTTTGAGCATAATAAAGATTGGCCACGATAAGCCCGCATGCCGCTGCTAACATAAACATCATCCAACTTGAAATGTGGTTCTCTTTCGCCGCTTGTTCTTTTTGCATGTGAATCCTCCTCAGATGGTCATAATAATTTAAATACTATACGTTCAGTTCACTAATTCATGTTTAAATAATATACTGAACGTATCGTTTTGTAAATAGGCGATGGTCATTTATTTTCCCGGATTTTTTTAGTATACTGAACGTATAGTTTATATTTTGATTGGAGACAGATTAACGAAAGGGTGATTTCAGATGGAGAGTAAACGAGGACGTCCGCGTAATGTTGAGACGGAGAAGTCTATTCTTTCCGCTTCCTATGATTTGTTATTGGAAAATGGTTTTGGAGCAGTTACGGTGGAAAAAATAGCGGATCGTGCCAAGGTCAGCAAAGCTACGATATATAAATGGTGGCCTAACAAGGCTGCCGTGGTGATGGATGGATTCCTATCCTCCGCTGCGGACAGACTGCCCGTACCTGACACAGGTTCAGTATTCGATGATATTCTCATGCATGCAACGAACTTATCCCGGTTCCTGATTAGTCGAGAGGGTAAAATCATTACGGAGATCATTGGAGAAGGACAGATGGATTCAGGCTTGGCGGAAGCTTATCGGACCCGATATTTCCAGCCTCGCCGGCTTGAGGCACGGCTGCTTATGGAACGGGGCGTTCAGCGCGGGGAATTGAAGGATAATCTCGATATTGAAGTAGTTACCGATCTTATTTACGGGCCGATATTCTACCGCTTGCTGGTGACCGGCCAACCCATAGACGATGCTTATGTGCAGCAGTTGGTGAGATACGCTTTTGAAGGAATACGGTAACTAACGGTAACGGTAAAATAGACCGCCCTCTCTCACAAGTAACCCGTTCCGTTTTGAGGTGCAAAAACCGATTTGACAGGTCAAATGACTAATAAAGTGACAGCTTAAATACAATAAAACGTCGTGAAGAGCGGTAACATTCCCCGTTCAAATCGACGTCTTTTTGTATCTTTTGATTAGGCTACGTTAAAGTTTATTGTTGATTTTCGACAAAAAGAAAACCGCCTCCTAATAAAGCGGTTTACCAATTTATCGCACCTAATTATTGGCTATTGTAATTATTGTTTGGAGGATTTTAAAATAGAATTCTGTTTTTCCCAGTCAGAGGAACCAACTTTTTGCCAATAATCACCAGTTTGCTTATCGAAAATGATAAAGTAATCACTTACTATCGTGATGAATTCATATCTGTTTTGTACGTCTTGTGTTGAAGTTTGCTTACTCGGCGTATCAACATATTCAACGTGTTTTGTTTCTAAAGATTGTGATATAAACCATGAGCTTAAAAGAAGACATATACCTAAAAATATTATTGATAAAAATTGAAAATTTTTACTCACAACACACCTCCCTAATAATGCTATACGTAATTCAAGAACAAAAAGATGTTTCCCTAAGTGTGGTATTTGTCTCATTTACAGTAAACAAGCACGAGATAACGAGCATATTATTCTTATTCGACGTTGTGTTTTCATATTCCTTGTTATCTAAATAACGAAACCAAGCCAAGTAATGTTGCATATACTTGGTTGATATACCATTAAAATAGTCAAGCCAACGATTTAAACGTCTATGATAGTTATTAACATTTTGAATGTGTTAACCCCTTTAACACGTTGGTTTCCATCCCGCTTGAAGCGGTAATGGGATAAGCCTCATATATATCAATTATCAACAATAAGTTTTAACAGAGTTTTTGATTACGAAAAGTAGATAATATCCTTGATTTCATACTTTCGTCCAGCAATACCGAGACGCTGTGCTGGCGTTAAGGGGACTTTGTCCTTCGTTTTGTATGGCATACAAAAATTGTAGAAGGTGCGAAGGATCGTAATTGCCATTTGAGCATATTTGGGATTGAAATTGGCGTAGATATAACTTTTTCCGTCGCCTCTGGCGGTCACCAAAGGACGTTCTAAAATGCTGAGACGCCTGCGCGCCATTTGAATAAAGGCATTCGTGGCATGGTCGCTAACTTGCAGTACCATCTGTACGAGTTGCTCAGGTTCATATGCCGACAAATCGGTCAAAGCATCCACTGTAAACCAGCCTTTATCTCTCGTCGGCAACGGATGTGGAAACGAGCGCTTCGCCCACCTGCGGTAGAGATTCCCTTCGACAACGATTTCTTCATCAAAACGGTGGACTTCAAATTTTTCTTTTAAGTACAGATAGGCCAATTGGCTAATGGTATCTGCTGAGACTCCGCTGCTTAGCGCCCATGCCTGTAAATCCGCCTTCCCCTCTTGAAACTCCCGAAAGGCTTGCGCTCTGGTTTTGGTCCGATCCATCTTGCATAGAAAATGATGTGCTTCGCCGATTCGCACTTCCCTTTGAAAAGCGCGGTATAATGCGGTGGAAATCGAAGAATCTTCATCGGTCACAAAACGCCATTCTTTGGCGTTAATCTTCTGTTTGAGCAGCCAAAACTGCGCAAATGTCGTATAGGTGGAATTGACATGAAGTCCGTCAATGTAGGCTTTCCGACGTTCAAACGTTTTGAATTCGTTCACATACTCTTCGGTGGTTTGTAAATCCAGGGATGTAGGGGGCTGCGGAGCAAAGGAAAATCGCAGGCGTGCATTTTTACGTGAAGATTCATCCAGATGATCATCTTTATACAACAAGGTGTCTCTTTCGATGTCGGTTAACGAAATGTCCCAGTCATAGGCTAAATCCGAAGCAAACACGTAGTGGGAATGTACATCTGCGCTTACGACAATATGAGTTTGCATGAGGTTATCTTCGAGGTTATCGTAGCGATACTTGCCATGTCCTTTTTTTCGAACGTTGTTCAAGTGATACAGAATTTTATCAGTGTTGATCCAGATCCTTTTAAAGGTCTTATCCTGCAATGGCTTCGCTTCATGCTTCTCTAGAAATTCTAGACACCGTTTATAGAGCAGTTCCAACTTTGCGTAGTAGGTACTGGAGCCGATTTCTAAAATCTCGCAGGTGCGCTTTACAGGCGTTCTAGCGGTTAAGTTTTTAGCAAACATATACAGCACTTCGTTTCGCTGCTGGTGGTAGTTAAATGATCTCCGTTGATCGGGAAGAACGTTCGTTAACTTCAGACAGGTCTTGCATTGCCACTTCTGCGAGTTACTACTGCTTGTCCCCCGTTTATAAAAGGACTTTGGTTGTTTGAGTGGGGTTAGCGCTGCATTTAAGCATGCTTCGCGATGAAAAACATACGTCTCGTCGATGTTTTGTACGCTGTTTTGGGTCACCAAACGTTTGATTTCTTCTACGGCTGCCCAGTTTGACAAGGTCACGCTGTTACACCCCCACGTCAAATAGCCCGTACGTGGCAGTGGTTCTTCTGCATTACAAACGATTCGCTGGTCTTTTTCTTTGGGATTTCCTTTTAAACGATAACGATAAATCGGTTTTCTTGTTGATTTTCCAATGATGGTTTGCGGCATGCCAAACCACCGACAAAAAGGGTTGGTGCATGTATTGAGTTGAATGGAAAAGGTCTTTCCCTTCCACACAAAAGAAGTGGGATCGTACAGTCTGCGATACTTTTTAGCAAATTGCATGGGCGCTAACTGAGGGTAGTCGCTTTTTCGCTGTTCCAATTCTTCCACACTAGGTAAAGGAACATCCACCAAGTTGTCCCTAAGCGTAGCCAATCGCTTAATTTTCCCCACTTGCGCTCTCCTTTACGGCTTCTTCTGGAAAGAGCTGCTTTGCAATTCGAGTGTTCCGCCGCTTCTTCTGAATCCATGCGATAAAGTCGGGATCATCCAAAATATTCAGTAAAAAGGTATCGACCACCTCGTCTTCACTGAAGCCTGTATATTCGGCATAAAATTTGACGGTGTGTTTGGTTCGATCGGATACCTCCCAGATGGTTTTATTGACCGTTTTTTCTTTCGGTTTAATAAATTTCATTTGCCTTATCCCTCCAAACACTGATATTATGATTTTAATAATATTAAACCGATAATGAAAATAAAACAATAACAATTGACACAGAAATTGACAGCTTTATTGACTTATGAATTGACACAGAAATTGACGTCATTTTTAAATTGTAATGAATTCATTACAATTAAATATCCCTTACCTATTTATTAGCCAATTTTCGAGAAATATTCACTACAAACGTTGATATAACAACAAAAATGGAGTGCCAAAACTGTTGCCAGTTTGCACTCCATTTGCTATGTCATTTCTATGTTTTGCACCTCAAAATGGAACGGGATACTCTCACAAGGGATCGGTCTATTTCTGATCGTAGTACTATAAAATGTCGGACTGGCGGAATGTTGAGATACAACGGACCGAGGTGCTCTTATTTTCTCATTATGGGGCGTTTTCCCAAGCTATCGGACTCCTACGCACTTATTTAGTCTTTTCAAAACAAAATACTGCTACTGGAGAGGAAATAAGTGCGCTACGGTCCGATCACTCGACTAATTTCACTAAATAAAGAAAATAAGAGCTATACAGTCCGCAGGATCATGAATGGGTGATTCGAACGGACATGAGGTTAGTTTCACTAATTAAATCAGTTTCCAAAGAAACCTTTCTGCTGCAAAATGTCTTGCGTATCGTTCCATAATTTATTTTCCATTACCTTATCTCCTCCCGGTTGTACGGGTACAATGGGATTGCCTGTCCCAACGTTAAAATATCCCCCACTGCTCTCTTGATACTTAGGATCGGTCATTAAACGAATAATGATCTCCGCTCCTTTACGAGGATCGCCAATACGAAAGAAATTCAATAAGTGCTTAAGCATCGAAGAAAACCAAAGTTCACGCCCGAGACCTGTAACGTTAAAGCCCGGATTCAATGCATGAACGCGAATTCCCGTTCCCGCCCAGCGGCGTGCAAGCTCACTGGTAAACATAATGTTTAGCAGTTTGGTTTTCCCATAAATCTCAGAAGATCCTCTGGAAGTAAAAGAAGCTGTATTGAGCAAATCTTCTGGCAACTTTAGTACTCCATGCCGGCGTGAAGCTTCCGAAGCAACATTTATAATTTTTGCATTTCCTGCTGCTCTCAAAGAACGTTCTAAGGTTTGCGTCAATAACCATGGTGCAAAATAGTTCACAGCCATCATTTCTGAGAATCCATCGGCAGTTATCCGCTGTTCAAACCCATGAAGCCCTGCGTTATTTATTAACACGTCTATCTTCGGAAAAAAACTAGATATTTCTTGTCCTAACCTAGTGACATCCCTCATTGAAGATAAATCTCCGTAGAAAAAACTAATTTCGGCTGCTGGTACGCTCTCCTTTATCATTTTTCAGTTACTTCCGAACGGGTTTTACTCCTTGCAGTTAGAACAAGATGGGCACCCTGCTTTGCCATTTCAAGTGCAACGAGTTGTCCCAAACCGCTTGTAGCTCCAGTAATTACAATAATCGGCTTTGTCATCATCTACATTCTCCTTTATATCAGGAATTCATCAGGGGCAATTTCATTTTGACAGCGTATTGTCCAAATCATATAATTGATATATATCAACTATATGTTGATGATTGACATATGTCAACTAAATAGATGTATGACAACTTTAAAATACAAGGGTAGGTGGTTAAAACAATGAATACTGAACGTAAAGACACGTTGAGAGGACAATTAGAACTGAAGCTAGGTGGACAAATTAGTGCTCTCATTAGCGCTTCGCATGCCCTAAATGTCAGAACTGCTGCCGCTTTCGATTCATCTATACAGCCTGCTGCTTTCCATATAGTCCGTTGGCTGTACTCTTATGGACCAACAAGCGCCTCTGTGTTGGCAGAATCAACGGCTATGGATCGTAGTTCAGTCAGCCGTCTCATCAAGCAACTCGAAAATTTGGGTTATGTTAGAAGAGAAGACTCTCCTAATGATCGTCGAGCCATCCTTCTTACACTCACTGAACTTGGACGACAAAAAACCTTTGATGCGCTGCAGGATAAGGAATTCATATTTTATGAGCGCATAGCTCAATGGGATAATCAACAGCTTGAAACCTTTATTCAAATGCTTCAGGAGTTTAATGGATTTAATGATAATTAATAAATGGGAACAAAAAAAGAAACAGCATCTTGCTGTTTCTTTAGATATGGATTGTCTGTAATTGGAGCCAGCAATTGTCATTGATGTTCATGTTCGGCATGTTCATTATTGCACTGCTCAACTACCTCAAAAAGAAATAGACCGCCCTCTCGCAAAGGAATGCGGTCTATTTCCTGACTAAACTTCCGAAGCCGCCGCCCTTAAAAGCGGCTATTGCACTGGGAGTCGTGTTTCCGCACGACTCTCTTTGCATTGTACGTTTTATCTACCCAAACTATACCACGATCAAAACCAAATAAAAAGTCACTCTTCCCCAAACAACAAAGAAACGGCATTTCTGCCGTTTCTTTAGGATGGACTCTCAGGGGCTCGAACCCTGGACAAATAGATTAAGAGTCTACTGCTCTACCAACTGAGCTAAGAGTCCATATGATGTTTGGTGGAGCCAAGGGGGATCGAACCCCTGACCTCATCGCTGCCAGCGATGCGCTCTCCCAGCTGAGCTATGGCCCCAAACTGAAATTTCAGATGTATGTAATCACACATTTTTTAATTTTAGTTTGGTCGTAATTGAGTTGTTCCGATAAACTCAAGCGTCGTAGGCGACTTCTATATAATATAAAAAATCGCCCTCTATGTCAACACTTTTTTTTAAATTCATTTTCCCACTCAAATTCCCCGCTCAAAACTCAGAGGAAACAAACCAGTACAAGCACTCCTAACAGACTCTAGGATTGGCTGTAACGCCCTAACTGGACAAAACCCTATAATCCCTCTAATTCTCCCGTACTCTTGGATAGCAGCCCCTTGAGTTCCTTCATGAACATATTAATATCCTTGAACTGGCGATATACGGACGCAAAACGAACGTAAGCCACTTCATCTACTGGGTAGAGCTGCTCCATCACGAATTCACCAATCTGTTGGCTTTCCACTTCCGCAACGGCGATGCCGCGCAAAGATTTCTCAACCTCGGACACGATCTTTTCTAGACGTTCCACAGAAACCGGCCGTTTCTCACAAGCACGGATGAGACCGCGGAGTATTTTATCACGACTGAATTCCTCACGGCTGCCGTCTTTTTTAATTACAATGAGTGGCGTTTCTTCAATCATTTCAAAAGTAGTGAAACGTTTGCTGCAACGCTCACATTCACGCCTACGACGGATTGACTTATTTTCATTCGCTGGTCGCGAGTCCAGCACTTTAGTATTTGTGTGATCGCAGTAAGGGCATTTCATAAGCTTCATCACTTCCTATTACATAATGGTATGGGTCCCGGCACGTTATAAATCCGGCTTTTGAACGGCTTTTTAATTATTTCCAGAAATCACCGTTTTTTTCTTGTAATGATAATGGCAAGTCCGGCACATAATACAGTTACCAACAGAGGAGGTGAACAGCAATGAGCCAAAGCAACAACTCCAATAACCTTGTAGCTCCAAATTCCCGCGGTGCCTTGGAACAACTTAAATACGAAGTTGCCCAAGAACTAGGAATCACGCTTTCCCCAGATGGTTACCAAGGCAATAAAACTTCTTATGAAAATGGTTCGATCGGTGGTTACATCACTAAACGTCTTGTAACCCTGGCAGAACAACAACTGGCAGGTCAATACAAATAACCTGACCAACATAAGCTTTTTGAAGAAGTATTAAACGACCTACAGGTCGTTTAATACTTCTTTTTATACATAACACGGTAGAAATTAAAATTCTTTGTAAATGTCCGTGTACTGATCATAGTAATAATTAACGCGCTGTACATAATGCCTGGTTTCACCAATGGGAATATCTTTAATGGTTGCATCTGTCCCATCCCAGACCCCTTCGTCCAACCAGCGTTGAACTTTTCCGGGCCCAGCATTATAGGCTGCGATAATTGCTGTACGTTTACCTTCGAACTGACGGGATAAAGTTGAAAGATACCATGTACCCAGTTCAATATTAGCCGAAGGCTCATGCTTGAGTTCTTCCATAGATACGTTTGGAAGCTTGGCCTTTTCCAGCGCCCACTTCGCGGTATCCGGCATAAGCTGCATCAGCCCTAGTGCGCCTTTTTTGGATTCTCGTCCAGTTTTGAAGTTCGTTTCTACACGAATAATCGCGGTTACAAGAAACGGGTCTATCTCATAAGTGATGCTGTGCTTGCGAATCTCATCTTTAAAATGGATGGGATAAAACCACGACATCCAGTTAGTACTCAGAAACAATATTGCCGTAAAACCCACAAATAGCAGAAGCAGTACTCTTTTTTTACGTAGCCATTTCATGATAAACCCAGCCTGTCCCAAAACACAGCAACCTGTTGCTCAGTGTACGCAAGATCGCCACTGTTGTCGATGATGTAGTCCGCTTTATTACGTTTCTGCTCAATATCCATCTGTGCATTCAATCGCGCTTCTGCTTCTTCTAAAGAGAGCCTATTACGTTCCATTAATCGAGCAATTTGCATTTCACGGGGAACGTAGACTACTACAATCTCATGGAACAGGGTCTCAAGCCCTGATTCAAAAAGAAGCGGAATATCCACAATAATAAGCCGCTTCGGCTCTTCCTGCTCCATGCTGTACATACGGTCTTTGATTTCCTGCCGGATAGCAGGATGCGTCAAATTGTTCAAGGTTTGCAGGGCCACAGGATCTTGAAAGACGATTTCACCTAATTTGGCCCTATTCAGTGTTCCATCCGGAAAAAGGATCTCTTTTCCGAATTGCTTAGCAGCAGCCGCCAACACTTCATGCCCGGGAAGCATAACTTCTCTGGCGATCACATCGGCATCAACCAGCCTCGCTCCCTTGTTCACAAGCAGTGCAGACACTGTGCTTTTTCCGGATGCGATTCCTCCGGTTAAGCCTATAATCATGTACTCACCTCATAATAGCTTCAGTATTCCCATTGCAATTAATAATAACGCTGGCAATGCGGCAGCATGCTTCATCCAGTAGTTCCCGGCAAATCTAAGTCCAGTCTTCATACCCAGCAATAGAAATGTACCACTAAACAAAGCTATTGTAAGTGATGTCCATATCGGATTGAAGCCAAGCAGCGCTGCGCCAAGTCCAGCCCCAAAAGCATCCAGAGAGAGCGCAATCCCCAGTATCATCGCTTCCATCGAAGAGATGCTTCCTGAGGCATCCATATCCGCAGAAGACGGGGTACGCAAGATCTGTACTACAATCCCCAAACGGCGAAGCTCAAGTGAAAAAACAGCTGATTTCAACGGTTCATCATTCATAACAGGTTCTGTACCCGCTTCAGAATCAGCAGCTACCTCTGCCCAAGCCTGCTCGGAAAATGAGCCCTTATCTACCGTTTCAGCTTTACGTCCGCCATCTGCATCTTTCTCTTTTTGCATCAGCATCTGAACAAGCGACCAGCATCCCATTAGCACAAGTATAACCGCACCAACTATAGAAGCTGCATTCGGAGACACTACCTTGGCAAGCAAAACCCCAACCTGCATCGATACACAGATAACTACCCCCGAACAGAGCGAGATAATCAGAACGGAGAGCAGTGGTATTTTCATTTTACGCAGCCCATATGTAATTCCTACACCAAAACCATCCAAACTCAAGGCAAACGCTAGCAATAGCAGTGAAAATAATGGGCTGAGCACCCGCAATCCCTCCTGTGTAGAACCGGAAAACTGAAATTTTATCGTTTCAGCTTCCGTTCTCTATTAAGCATTCTTCACACAGTATATGGGCGGGACAAGTAGTGGGTGCCAACCTTATTATTTCAACAAATTCAGTGAACAGTCGGACGCTGGCAATTTGGACAATAATGCGTGCCACGACCGCCTACAACCGTCTTCTCAATCATCGTTCCGCAGTTACTACACGGCTGATCTTTACGACCGTAAATCAATAGCTGCTGCTGATACGTACCGCTCTCACCTTGGCCATTAACATATGACTTAACAGATGAACCTCCGGCGTTAACCGCTTCGGCCAGCGTGCTTACAATAGCATGATGCAGCTTGTCCAATTGATTGTCCGTGAGCGCTTTGGCGCTGTCTTCAGGATGGATACCCGCACGGTGCAACGACTCATCTACATAAATATTGCCGATGCCGACGATATATTCCTGATTAAGCAGCAGCGATTTAATTTTGGTGCTTTTACCGGACACGATCTGCTTAAACCTCTCCGGTGTAAAAGAAGGCTCCAGCGGCTCCTGCCCCAGCTTATTTAAAGGCGGCAGCTGAAGATCTTCTCCCATCTGAAAAAGATGCATTGTCCCGAATTGGCGAACATCCGTGTAACGCAGCTCAGTTCCATCCGTAAAATGAAAAATCACATGTGTATGCTTGTCCAGTGGGTCATCATTTGAAAAAAGTCCGTAACGGCCCTCCATCCGTAAATGTGACACAAGCACCAGACCATCCAGCACAATACGCAAAAACTTTCCTCTTCGTTCAACTTTTACAATGCTATGACCTGCCAGCAGGTGGGCAAAAGCCTGAATATCATCCGGACGCTGAATAATCCGCGCCAACCGGACGGTTACATTCTCTATCTGCTTTCCATTAACTAACTCATTAAGTGTTCTCTTGACTGTCTCTACTTCCGGTAATTCCGGCATGATGTCTTCACCTCAACTACATTATAGCTGATATGCACACCTTAAAGGGAGTCTATTTCGCCTCGTACCAGTTACTTCCAAAGCTGACCTCTGCCTTAAGCGGCACAGATAACTTTAGGGCTCCACCCATTACTTCCGGCAAAAGCGTCTTCATAAGCTCCATTTCATCCTCTGGCACCTCGAATACAAGCTCATCGTGTACTTGAAGCAGCATACGGCTCTTAAGCCCACGATCAAATAACGCCTTGTCCATATGCACCATCGCCAGCTTGATTATATCCGCTGCTGTTCCCTGTATAGGTGTATTCATTGCTGTCCGCTCCGCAAAAGAGCGCAGATTAAAGTTCTTCGCATTAATCTCCGGCAGATAACGGCGACGTTCGAGCAATGTGGTCACATAACCATACTTTCGTGCCTCCACTACAATATCGTCCATATAGCGGCGCACACCCTGATAAACCTCAAAATACTGTTCAATAAATTGCGCGGCTTCCTTACGCGGAATATTCAGATTCTGCGAGAGACCGTAATCACTGATCCCGTAGACGATCCCAAAGTTAACGGCTTTTGCGGCACGGCGCATATTACTGTCCACCTGTTCTGCGGTCACACCGAACACATCCATCGCTGTCTTCGTGTGAATATCCATATCATGCAGAAAGGCTTCCTTCATCCGCTCATCGCCGGAAATATGTGCCAGCACACGCAGTTCGATCTGCGAATAGTCGGCTGCTAAGATGGACCAGCCCGGTTCGGACGGAACGAATACCTTGCGGATTTTGCGTCCTTCCTCTAGACGAATCGGGATATTTTGCAAGTTCGGGAATTGGCTGCTAAGCCGTCCTGTAGCGGCAATTGTCTGCCGATAGAATGTATGCACCTTCCCTGTGTTCGGGGAAATTTCTTTAAGCAGCCCCTCTACGTAGGTAGATTGCAGCTTTGCAATTGTGCGATATTGCAGAATCAAACGCACCACATCGTGGTATGGCGCCAGTTTCTCAAGCACTTCGGCATCCGTGGAATAACCCGTCTTCGTCTTCTTGACGACAGGCAGACCTAGCTTTACAAACAAGATTTCACCCAGCTGCTTTGGTGAGTTCAAATTAAACTCAGTGCCACAAATCTCGTATATTTCACTGACCAATTTGGAAATTTGCGCCTCGAATTCTTTTCCAAGCTCTTTAAGATCACCAGCATTGACTGCAATCCCCTGTTTCTCCATATCCGCCAAAATCCGTGACAAAGGCATTTCCAGATCCTCGAATAGCCCTGTCATTGCGGTCTCCACCAGCTCCTGCTGTTGCTTCTGTGCGATTCCAAGAACCGTTGCACTCTTTCGTGCAACGTGATTTCCTAAAACTTCAAGCTCAGGGATTTTGTATTTGGCACCTTTACCAAATACCTCTTCATCAGGAGAGAGCCGCGGCAAGCCGTATTTAGCAGTGAGATCATTTAGATTCTGATTAGCCTCCGTAGGATCAAGCAAATAAGCCGCCAGCTGCACATCATGGGCTGCACCTGCAAAAGCAATTCCCTGCCAGTGTAGAGCCAAATCAGCGCGGTGAAGATCATATCCACTTTTCGGAGCCTTTTCATCTCCTAGCCAATCACGCAGCTTCGCAGCGGCCGGTTTATGCAGTAATTCAAATGGCACATAGTAATGCCGCTCCAGAGAGGACAATCCTATTCCGATTACCTCGGCACGATGCGGATTATCTCCATACGATTCCACATGCAGCGCCGAAATACCAGCCAGGGCTTCACTGAGCTCCTTAAGTTCTTCTTCACTTACGATCGTAATATCAAGTGCCTCAGCTTCTACTTCAGCAGTACTCTCCTCACCCTCGGCAACAGGAGCGTAGGCACTAAGTGACAAACGTTCCAACAATGATTTAAATTCCAGCTTGGCAAGCGCTGGTCCGGCTGTATCCGCTGAAATTCCATTGAAGACCATGTCTTCCCACGAATGCTCAAGCGGTACTTCACGATAGATGGTCGCTAATTTTTTACTCATCACCGCATCTTCCGCATGGGTTTCCAGTTTCTCTTTCATTTTACCCTTTAGCTCACCGGTTCCAGCTAAGACACCTTCCACTGATCCAAATTGATGCAGCAGCTTCAAAGCTGTCTTCTCACCTACGCCGGGTACTCCCGGGATGTTATCACTAGCATCGCCCATCAGCCCTTTAAGATCAATGATCTGCTCAGGGGTTAGGTCATATTTCTCCCGGATTTGTTCCGGCCCATAAAGCTCAACTTCGGTGACCCCTTTGCGGATTAAGGCAACGGTCGTATGCTCAGAGGCCAGCTGCAACATATCCTTGTCTCCCGACACGATCATAACCTGCCGTCCCGCTTCATCCGCCTGGCGTGAAATGGTGCCAATAATATCATCAGCCTCATAATTGTCAATTTCAAACTGCGGTACACCTAAATTAGTCAGCAATTCCTTCAACAAAGGGAACTGCTCGGAGAGTTCCGGCGGTGTTTTTTGCCGGCCGCCCTTATAATCTTGATAACCTTCATGCCGAAAAGTAACTTTCCCTGCATCGAAAGCGACAATCATATGTGTCGGTTTATGTTCTTCGATTAAACGAAGCAGCATCGTTGTAAATCCGTACACCGCATTTGTCTGTTGCCCTGCTGTATTCGTCAGCGGGGGCATCGCAAAAAAAGCACGGTAAATAATATTGTTTCCATCTATAAGTATCAACTTGTCCATAGTGCACCTCGCCTTTTTCATGCTTACTCCTTACATCTTACCATATGCCCTGTACAAGTAGAAACGGCTTTACCAACCTAAACAGTGGGATAAGCTGATATGTTAAGGATATACAACAAGTAGCCGCCCTTTTAAAAGGGCGGCTACTTGTTTAACTAAAGATATAACAAAAGCTGTGTAAGTGCAAATTACTGATTCAAGTCCGGACGGCTGCCTGTGACCAGATAAACAACACTCTCACCAATGTTAGTCGCATGATCGGCAATCCGTTCAATATAACGGCCTACCAGCGTTAATAACATAGCTTGGGATACAGAATCCGGTTTTGCCACCATATAACTATATAGCTCATTGATCATCGAACCATATAATTGATCGACCTGATCATCATCTTGTGCCATTCTATAAGCCAGATCCGTGTTCTCATCCAGATAAGACTGGATAGCCTCATCAATCATGGTCGTCACAATTTCCGCCATACGTGGAATGTCTACAAGCGGCTTGATCAGCTGCTGTCCATGGATGCGCATAGTTGCTTTCGCAACATCAATAGCCAAGTCACCCATACGTTCCAAATCGCTAGATATTTTGAAAGCAACGATAATGCGGCGCAAATCTTTTGCTACAGGCTGCTGTGTAATAATTAGCCGTGAGCCAATTTCCATGATTTTATCTTCCATGGCATTCAGCTGCAAATCTGCTTTAATGATTTCCTGAGCGCGCACAGTATCAAGATTCTGTAAAGCAACAATTGCTCCACCAAGAGCATCTATTACATGTTCACCCATCTGCTGCAGCAGACTGCGCAGCTCTTCCAAATCTTTATCAAATTCTTTTCTGCGAATCATAGTAAGAGCGATCCTCCTCATTAATGTATGGTCAGCTTGCCATTTCCAAGGACGAGCGCCCTTGTAGCCCGTATCAGCCGAAACGTCCAGAAATATAATCTTCGGTGCGGGAATCCTTAGGAGTAGAGAACAACACCTCTGTATCCGCCGCCTCTACAATTACACCATTCAAGAAAAACACGGTTCGACCAGATACACGTGCCGCCTGATGCATGTTATGAGTAACCATAACGATTGTATACTTACTTCTTAATTCCTGTACAAGCTCCTCTATCTTGAGCGTAGACACAGGATCAAGTGCAGACGTTGCCTCATCCATGAGCAGAATATCCGGCTGTACTGCCAAAGCTCGGGCGATACACAGCCGTTGCTGCTGTCCGCCGGACAAGCTAAGGGCGGATTTTTTCAGAAAATCTTTAACTTCCTCCCACAGCGCGGAATGACGCAGACTTTGCTCTACAATCTCATCCAGTTCGCTCTTTGAACGAATGCCGTGCAGGCGAGGACCATAAGCTACATTGTCGTAAATCGACTTTGGAAAAGGATTGGGCTGTTGGAATACCATGCCCACCTGCTTACGCAGGCTTTCTACCTCTACCTCGTCACTATAAATATTTTTGCCGCCGATGTTTACAGTTCCTTCAATACGTGTACCAGGAATCATATCATTCATACGATTCAGCGTGCGCAACAGAGTGGATTTTCCGCAACCGGAAGGTCCAATAAAAGCAGTAACCTGTTTCTCCGGAATTTGCAGATTCACATTCTTCAGTGCGTGAAATGACTCATAGTAGAGATCAAGTTTCTCTATGTCAATGATGGATTTCATTAGTATTTACGTCTCCTTCTCATCATCTTCGTTCTCCATAATAAGCTTTTAATGTAAATACAGTTGGAGAGAAATGTTAACGCAATGTAAAATTGGTGAAGATGAATTAGTCCACGTGATAGTATTCCCTACAATTCGGCGTGTAATCTCACCTGAATCTTGTTTATGAACGGGATAAAGAAGAAAACTCCAGTCATGCTAAATGACCGGAGCTCTCTTTTTGTTAACAACTAATTTATAACCTACACCTCGAATGGAATCGATATGGACGGATTCTGGATCTAGCTCAAGCTTTTTACGAAGTGAACTTACGTGCACATCAACGGTGCGCTGTCCACCAATATAATCAAAGCCCCATACAGCGTTCATAAGATCATCTCTTGTCAGCACTACCCCTGGTTTACGAGCCAAATATAACAATACCTCGAACTCTTTAGGTCGCAGGTTAATGCTATGTCCACCTAAGGAAACTTCATACCGCTCAGGATAGATTTCCAGTTGTCCCAGAATGATCGTAGAAGCAGATATAGGTGTCTCTTGTGGAGCCTCCTCAGCAAGACCGGAAATCCGCCGCAATACAGCGCTCACTCTTGCAAGCAATTCGGATACCCCAAAAGGTTTGGTTATATAATCATCAGCACCGGATTTCAGCCCTCTAACCACATCTTCTTCAGCATTTTTAGCAGTCAATACGATAATAGGTGTGCGGATACCTTGTCCACGCAATTTATCAAGGATGTCAATGCCATTCATTCCTGGCAGCATCAGATCCAATACGATCAAGTCAAAAGGTTCCCTCGTCGCACGATCATATCCTGCCGTTCCATGATCCTCTACCGTCACCTCGTAACCTTCCTGCGTTAAGTTATAGGACAGCAGCCGGGCTAGTGTCGGTTCGTCTTCAATGACAAGCAATCGTTGAGCCATAGGTTCCCCCGTCTTCCATATAGTTTGATTTTTACAAAACAGCAACAAAACCATCATATCACCGTAATGTTAACTTAGTGTAAAATTGAAAAAGTGAATTTACAAAAATCTAATCGGTCTTTTCTTCCTGCAGTAAAGGCAATTCAATCACAAAGGAACTGCCGATTCCCAAATCACTTTCAACTGAAATCACTCCATGGTGCATATCTACCAAATGCTTCACAATAGACAGCCCCAATCCCGTTCCGCCGGAGCTTCTGGATCTTGCCTTATCCACCCGGTAAAAACGTTCAAAAATACGCGGCAGATCTTTTTTAGGAATCCCCATACCTGTATCGCTAACAGTAAATTGAACATTTTCGGAGCCGTCTGGTTTCAGTAGACTCTTAACGTAGACCTTTACGTTTCCGCCTTCATGTGTGTAATTAATCGCATTAGAGAACAGATTCATAAAGATTTGACGCAGCTTATCCTCATCCGCCTCAATGAATAGCTCCTCAGGAACCTCTACATTAAGACTAATGTTTTTCTTCTCAGCGACTTTACTGATGGTTCCCAGCACGGAATCAAAGAATTCAATGATATGAACCGGTGAGCAATCGAGCTGCACCCGTTTAGATTCGATTTTAGATAATTCCAGAATATCTCCAATCAAGCGATTTAAACGCTCGTTCTCATCATAAATAATTTGCAGGAAGGATCTCGCCGTCTTCTCATCTTTAACTCCGCCACCCAGTAAGGTCTCGGCAAACCCTTTGACCGCTGCAACCGGAGTCTTGAGTTCATGCGATACATTAGCTACAAATTCACTACGCATCCGCTCCAAACGGCGAATTTCCGTAACCTCTTGCAATAGGAAAAGCATACCTCTGTACGTACCATCCTGGATCATCGGAACCGCGTCCATCCGTACAATTCGCTCTCTTGGGTTATAAATACTTCGTTCTTCATGAATCGGCTCCCGGCTTAACACCCCTTCTTCAAGCAGACGGGTTAGCTCATAATGCCGTTTTAACTCTTTGTACGAATGACCCGCCATTTCACCGTTACTGACATCAAGCATTCGCTCTGAAGCTCGATTAAGCAGCGCAATCTCTTCTTCCGCATTGATCATTATGATGCCGCCCGTCATATTATCCAGCACGCTTTGCAGCAGATCCTCATTATCACGAATCGTCTTAAGCTGGTCTTGAAGACTGTCTGCCATCGCATTAATCGCTGTAGCCAGCTGTCCAACTTCATCTTTACGCTTCAAATGAACTCTGGCATCATAATCCAGATCGGTAATCCGCCGGGCGACTCTTGTGATTTGCTCCAGCGGGGAAGTCATGCTTGAAGCTACTTTATAGCTCACAATAGTTGCTGACAAGAACAAGATAATTAGACCTGCAGCCATGATCATCCAAGCATGCTTAAGACCTTGCGTTACAGCATCAAGTCCCATTGAGACCCGAATATAGCCGTCAAATCCCTGATCAGAAGTTACCTTTCCAGCCACATATAACATCTCATGCTTTAGAGTTTCGCTGTAACGGATTGCCCGTCCAGTTCCCTCTTTCGCAGCCCCTATCTCTTCTTCACGATTGGAGTGGTTGTCCATTTCCAAGGGGTTTTTCTCAGAATCGCCAATTACTTTACCCGACTTTGTAATAAACGTTATCCGAGAATCTAAAAGTTTAGAAATATGCTCCGCCTGTTCAGTGTAATACGGGATCGCATTCGAAGAATTCATATCAACAAATTCCAGTGTGCCTGAGAGCAAGCTTATTTCCCGGGACATATTCTCTTCCAGAGCAGTTATATGGGAGCTCTTAAACAGATGAGCCATCGTAAATCCAGTACCAATCATGGAAATACCGATTAAGGCCATAAGTATAAACGTAAGACGAGCGCGAAACGGTTTCATCTGAAATTTGCCTCTCCCTTTATCATTGTATCTTTTATCCTAACTTCATTTTCTTCAAAATACCAGTACGACTATGACCGTGACATAAGCCCCCCAGAGTAGATTATATAAAAATAACAGCCCGAGTTGATTAACTCTGGACTGTTACTTTGTATTACTTTTGTAAAAACACATGAGTTTATTCTGTACGGGTGGCAAGAAACCACTGATTACCCTGACGGTCTCTAACCCCTGCTCCTCTTTCTCCATAGGATTTATCCAGTGGTTCTTCAATAATAGAAGCCCCGGCATCCAGGCACTTGCGGTAGGTCTCATCAACATTTCTTACATAAAGATGAATGGCAAGCTGTACCGGTGAATACTTTTCATTCGCTTCGGAAATCTCAATGATGGAATCACCGATTCTGACCTCGGCATGCCTAATCCTTCCCTCATCATTTCGCAGCATATCAATAATTTTGGCATCAAAGCAGTGCACAACAAAATCTATCAATTGGTCTGCATCTTCCGCAATAAAATACGGCGTAACGTTAAGAAACCCATTTCTAATATAATGTGGTGCCATTCGTTGTCCTCCTTTAGACAGGTAAAAACGCCTTCGGCGTTCCTTAAAGATCATTTATAGTCTGGACATATAAATCCTTATAATTTGATTAAAACCCATGGAAAAGCCATTCAGAGAATCTGCCCTCCTCATGACTTATCCACCGGTTGTAACCCCATTTATTTAAACACTGGCTCCTTGAATTGAGTCAATTTAGCTGCAGAATCTTTTTCCACATCCGCATGCAGACTGTTGCCGTGAGCATCCATCGTCACAATCGCTGCAAAACCCTCCACATCGAGATGCCACATCGCCTCAGGAATACCAAATTCCATAAAATCAACAGCGTTGACCTTCTTAATGCACTCTGCATAATACTGGGCGGCTCCACCAATCGCATTGAGGTATACCCCGCCGTGCTCCTGTAACGCTTTTAACGTTTTTGGACCCATACCACCTTTTCCGATGACTGCACGGATTCCAAATTTTTTGATAATATCGCCTTGATAAGGCTCTTCACGAATGCTCGTAGTTGGGCCCGCAGCTTTTACATGCCAGCCTTCCTCATCTTTCATCATCACAGGACCACAATGATAAATCACAGCCCCTTCCAGATCTACCGGAGACTCATGATCCATTAAATATTTGTGCAAAGCATCACGGCCTGTATGCATTTCACCGGATAAAATAACCACGTCTCCAACACGCAGACTACGGATATCCTCTTCACTTATCGGCGTTGTAAGACGTACTTCCCGCGATTCAGAGGCTGGGCTGTTAGCTCCCTCAGCAATTACTGCTTCAGATTCATGTGCCCCTTCATCATCTACAGATATCCCTGTACCACTCTCATACAACCAATCCTCTATATTGCCTGTGGATGGATCAACCAGCACCCCTTGGCGGCGGAAGGCCCAACAGTTATAAGCAACGGATACGAAAAAGCTAGCTGGCAGACGATTCATTACGCCAACCTTACAGCCCAGCAGCGATACTTCACCACCAAAGCCCATCGTGCCAATTCCAAGCTTGTTAGCATTCTCCATAATATAGTCTTCCAGCTTACTAAGGTCTTCTATTGGATTAACATCCTCCACTTTGCGGAACAGCTGCTTCTTAGCCAGCTCGTAGCCAGTCGTACGGTCACCGCCGATACCCACGCCAATAAAACCGGCACTGCAGCCTTGTCCCTGCGCCTGATATACCGCGTGTAAAATACATTTACGGATTCCGTCCAGATCCCGGCCCGCTTTGCCGAGTCCTTCTAATTCTGCCGGGAGACTGTATTGAATATTTTTATTCTCGCAGCCTCCACCCTTCAGAATAAGTCTAACGTCTATTTTATCCTCTTCCCATTGTTCGAAATGAATGACTGGTGTGCCTGCACCCAAGTTATCTCCGCTATTCTCACCTGTTAATGAATCTACAGAATTGGGACGAAGTTTACCATTCTTGGTCGCTCGTACAATGGCATTATGAATATCTTTTTTCATCTCAATCTGATTGATTCCCACAGGGGTGTGAATGATAAATGTAGGCATTCCCGTATCCTGACAGATCGGAGACACTTGCTGCTCAGCCATTCCGATATTTTGCGCAATCGTGGTTAAAGCAAGACCGGACCGGGTAGCCCTGTCTTCCAGCGCGCGACCTTTTGCAACTGCCCGGCGTACATCTCCCGGCAAATTCGTGGAAGTTTCTACGATAAGGTTATAAATACTGTCTTCAAAATGCTGCATCTTCATTCAAGCTCCTCTCGGCAGTTCCAGGTTATCTAAAGTTTGATACAATTAGTATAATAATATCATACCTAGCACCGCATGAAAGGGGTTACTTTAAAATTGAGCTACCATTTTTCTGCCTATCTATATCGTCTTCAGTATATTCAGCGCTGGAGCTTGATGCGCAGCACCGCACCGGAGAACGTCGCTGAGCATTCTTTTCATGTTGCATTGCTCACACATATGCTCTGTTCCATCGGTAATGTTCATTTTGGACGTTCACTAAACGCAGAACGAGCAGCAACCCTAGCTCTGTTCCATGATGCCAGCGAAGTGTTCACAGGTGACATCGCCACGCCGGTAAAATACAACAATCCTCGCTTGCTCACCAGCTTCCGGGAAATGGAGAAAGTTGCGGCTGATCGCTTAACTGGAATGATTCCATCAGAGCTGAAAAGCATCTACACTCAGCTTATACGACCGGAAGACAGCCCTCCCGATTCGGAAGACATTCTGCTGCACAGCTATGTGAAAGCCGCTGATCGGCTGGATGCTTATTTGAAATGCGTATGGGAAGTTGCTGCAGGAAACCGAGAATTTGCCGCCGCGAAGGAGCAGACAGCAGCAAAACTTCGTGGGCTTGACCTGCAGGAAGTGGATTATTTTCTGACTCATATGGCACCGAGTTTCGAAATGTCTCTCGATGAGCTCTCTGCCGGAAACTAAACACCCTCTATACAATAAAAAATGGACCTCCGCATGAATCTCGCAGGGGTCCATTAGTGATTAATAATTGATAATACAAGCGTTACGTTGTTGATTCGGTCAGGATATCCCAGTCTTTAAAAATGGGCTGCAAACCCTTCGTATATAGCATTTTCGTAATCTCCTGCACACTACGGCTATCGGATATTTCGAATTGCGGAGTTCCCCCTGCATTAGTGTGACCGCCCACCTCAGTAGTGACCCCGGCTGACATCTTTGTTATTCCTAGATGAATTAAATGATCGCGTAGAGAGGCAGGCTCTCGTGTAGATAAAGTAATGCCCGAACGGGGTAAAAATAACCGGTATGCCAAAATAATCTGCACTAGCGATCGGTCGGTAACATCACACTCCGGGTTAAATTCCCCTAAGTAAGGCCGAAACCGTGGAGGTGACAGACTGATCTCGCAATCTGGATACCGATCCTGCAAATAGCGGGCATGCATGGCACTTTGGAATGCCTCTTGCCGCCAATCATACATCCCGAGCAACGTACCAATATTCACAGAACGAAAACCTGCCTGACAGCCGCGTTCAGGTGCATCCAGGCGATTCCGGTAGTTTCTTTTAGGCCCTTTAACATGCAGCTTTCTGTAAGTCTCCTGGTGGTACACCTCTTGGTATAGTGTTAATCCATCCACCCCTGCTTGAAGAAGCTCTTTATATTCTGCAGTTGATAGAGGATTTATCTCAATACTGACAGAGGAAAAAAATTCCCTGAGTACATCTACGCAATCCTTAATATATGAGACAGGATTCTCCCGGCGCGATTCACCAGTCAAAATGAGGATATGCCGCAGACCTGTAGCTGCAATCTTCTCAGCCTCCCTGCGAACCTCCTCCAAGGACAGCTTTTTGCGCGGAAAATCATAAATGGAGCTGAAGCTGCAGTAGGTACAATGATTCACACAAAAATCCGCAAGATACATCGGTGTGAACAGCTGCATCGAATAACCAAAATGTGCACGGGTCAGTCGCTGTGCAGCCAACGCCATCTCCTCTAGCAGCGGCGTTGCTGCCGGAGAGAGCAATGCCAGCAAATCATTTTCGTTCAGCTTGTCTTTTCCAAGCGCCCGCCTAACGTCATCCTCCCGGAACTCCTTCCACAGTTGCTCATAAGGATACTGCTCCAAGCGGGCCAGTGTGTCAAAAAAGTTCATGCTAATCCTCCCTCCTTTTCGTGACCTATCAAATTCAGTTCAAAAATCCAGTCAACGGTGACGAAGCAAAAGCAACTTCTTCTACAGGACCCAGTCCTGCCAAATAAGCTTTACGGCCAGCGGATATCGCCTCACGGAACGCTTCCGCCATGACGAGCGGATTACGTGCCGTTGCAATAGCCGTATTAAGCAGAACAGCAGCGGCCCCCATCTCCATTGCTTCCGCCGCTTCCGAGGGCTTGCCAATCCCGGCGTCTACAATAATCGGCAAATTCACTTCTTCAATAAGAATACGCACAAGCTCCTTGGTGCGCAGGCCGCGATTCGTTCCGATCGGCGCACCAAGCGGCATCACAGCAGCAGCACCGGCATCTCTCAGACGTAAAGCAGCCGAAAGGTCCGGACTCATATAAGGCAGTACTACAAAACCCTCCGCTGCTAAAATCTCTGTAGCTCGTATGGTCTCCAGATTATCTGGAAGCAGGTATTTCTGATCATTGATCACTTCGATCTTGACCCAGTTCCCCAGTCCCGCAGCTCTTGCTAATCTTGCAATACGGACTGCCTCTTCCGCTGTACGCGCTCCTGAGGTATTAGGCAGAAGAATCATGTGGCCGGGAATGTGGTTCATGATATTTTCTGCTCCACCTTGCGGGTCCACTCGGCGCAGCGCTACAGTAATCACCTGAGAACCAGAGCTTGCGATCACTTCGGGGATCAGCGTATTCCGGCTATATTTTCCGGTTCCGATAAATAATCTACTGGTTAATTCGATGCCGCCAATATGTAACGGGTCATGCATGAAATTACCTCCCTTTGGTTCGTATAAATTTCTCAAAATTCTATACCGCTCCATCTCAACCCCCACCAACAAAGTGCACCAGTTCCAAACGATCATCCTCGCTCAGAGCAGTACTTTCATAATTCTCCTTACTGACAATTTCTCCATTCAGCTCAATGATCATCAGACGACCCGACCACTCAGGAAGACTGATCAAATCAGCTATAGTTTGAATACCACCAGAACACTCTGCGGATTTCCCGTTAATCAACAGCTTCATTCTGAATCACCCCCTTCGCCCATGCTGTTACCTTCAGGCTATGAATGAACCGCCTTATGAATAGCTTTGGCGGCCTCATAAGGATCATCCGCTCCACAAATACCGGACATCACAGCAACTCCTGCCGCACCTTTCCTGATGATCTGCGCCGCATTAGCGGGGCTAATTCCGCCAATCGCAATTACAGGAATAGAGCTGGTCTTCACCGTTTCTGCAAGCAGCTCTAACCCACGTGCGGGCAGCCCTAACTTGCTATCCGAGGGAAATACATGACCAAACAAGCAATAATCAGCTCCCTGCTCTGAGGCATTCGCCGCTTCTTCCGGAGAATGAACCGATCTCCCCAGCCGAAGCTGAGGTGCAATTCGCCGGGCTGTAACCGGACTCAGACTGTGCCAAGCCAACTGAACCCCCGCGGCACCAGCTGCCAAGGCTACATCGGTCCGGTCGTTGATTATCAGTTTGGTAGCGGGCATACCGGCAGCCAACAGCTGCTGTGCCGCAGCGAGCAGTTCGCATGCAGGACATTGCTTATCTCTCAGGTGAATATAATCGACCCATGTCTGCACCGTGACAGCTAGTTCAACAAAATGTCTCAGCTGTAGCTTGCCGTCTGATATTAGATGGATCTCAGCTTGCAACATCACGATCTCCTCTCTCACTTCCCTGTAGGTCAGTAAAAAACAAAAAAACTGCCCCCGTAAGGAAGGCAGTCAGAATCTGTATATAGACGGTACTACAAATAGCCCGATAACAGAAATTCGTTCTCCACTTCCCTACGCTGGTCTTAACCAGATCAGGTTCAAAGGGTCCGGAAATCCATTCCGTCTCAGCCAATCGGCACCCCTAGTGACATAAATATACAATTTTAAAATGCTAACGTGGTTATAGTAACATATTTTTTTATTGAAATACACCCATTTATTCACATTAGCTGTTCTAATCTAACCGTTTACTACCTCGCCACCATTTACATGAATAACCTGTCCAGTCACATAACTGGAATCGTCAGAGGCCAGATATACATAGGCTGGTGCCAGCTCTTCTGGTTGTCCAGGCCGTTTCATAGGCTGTGTACCTCCAAACTCGCTAACCTGTTTTGCATCAAAGGTAGAGGGAATCAGCGGTGTCCAGATTGGACCTGGTGCAACACCGTTTACCCGTATGCCCTTCTCTGCCAGATTCGTGGACAAGGATCGTGTGAAGCTAAGAATAGCTCCTTTAGTTGATGAATAGTCCAGCAGCTGCGGGCTTCCGCGATAAGCGGTAATTGAAGTTGTATTTATAATTGTAGATCCTGCTTTTAAATGAGGCATAGCTGCTTTTGTTAAATAGAACATCGCAAATATATTCGTACGGAAAGTACGCTCAAGCTGCTCGGAAGTAATATCCTCGATCTTAGCTTGCGGATGTTGCTCTGCCGCGTTATTGATGAGAATATCAAGCTTTCCTAAGCCCTCCACCGTCTGTTTAATAAGATCCTTACAGAATTTCTCGTCACCGATATCACCTGGAATTAGGATACATTTGCGGCCTTCCTGCTCGACCTGACGTTTAGTTTCCTCTGCATCTGAGTGTTCATTAAGATATGAAATGACCACATCAGCGCCTTCTTTAGCAAAAAGCACAGCAACTGCACGCCCAATTCCGCTGTCTCCACCGGTAATTAACGCCGCCTTGTCTTGCAGTTTACCTGCTGCTTTATAATTTGCCGGCTCGTATTTGGGCAGCGGCGTCATTTCACTCTCAATCCCTGGCTGATGATGCTGCTCCTGTGGGGGTAAGGTTTTTGTAGCTTGTTTATTGTTGCCTGACATCTTCCCTATCTCCTCTCGTTAAGCAAATTGATAGTTAACTGATCGTCTTAGGATGGCACAACTATGCACGTTTATACGCTGGGTTTGTCATTTTCTTAAATCGCTTTACGAATCTTACTTACCACAATGAAAGTAGAAATAAACAACCGCGAGAGATACACTGCTGTAAGTGGAGAGGAATTCACTGCATACAAATAGACACAGCATCGCTGCTGTGCCTTGAATTGTTCACCCTGACTATTTTAGAGAAGAAACATGATTTTCTGCATTCACTTCATGTTCCAGCACCCACATAAAGTAAAGAGCTTTGGCCGCTTTCTCCCGGGTCACTATTGCTTTAGGTTCTAGTTCTGTCCCATTGACCATTTCGCCTCTGGTAATCCCCACTTCAGATCTAATGAGTCCTAATTCATATGCACTTTTCACTTTTGAAATTAAATAAGGAGAAATGTCCCCTGTATCAACAAGCTGCGTCCAGGATACAAGAGGATAGTACATCGCACCTCTAGCTCCTGGCTCCAGATTCGAATCATAGCCAGGAGCTCCTGGCACTACTGCTGTGCCGTTATAATCAGTCATGTACTTAGGTTTATTAGCAAACTTTATTTGGTAAACGTCATAGAGTATAGCACCCATCGTTTCACGTGACAGCTTACCTTTCGGATAATAGGCAAAATCTGATCTTTCCACTTTCATTAACTTAGAAATACTGCGTGTGAATTCAGCAACTGTCATCTCCGTATCCGGATTAAAATTCCCTTGACGGTCTTTGCCCATTACTCCCATCTGGATTAATTTCTCAATTTGATTACGGTAATATGCAGCTTCCCCGGTCGTCGTATCATTCGTTATTTCCGGAAAAATCTTACCCCAGTTCCCTGTTAGTGCCGCATGCTTAACGTTCCCTTTAAGGTAAGGAGTAATGGAGGCAGCAGTAGAATCGCCAGTAGCACCTTTCTCTACAAGCTCCGTAACAATCATCCGCGAAAATTGTTTGGAGAGCGCTTCTTTAAAATGAGTCCCATCGACTTTCTTTGAAGGATGCCCGTTAGCGTAACTTCCGTCATTTGTTTTGCCTGGCGTTTCTCCGGCTTCAATAGACATGAAGAGGGCTGTTATTGCTTCTACACCGATCTCGTTATAATATTTCAGACTTTCCGAGTTAAGGTCAATAAGTGTAACTCCAGATTCATCTGCGACCCGTTTAAGAATATCTACAAACTTTCTTGATTTAAAAGAATTTTCATAGATATATCCCGGACTTGCATTCCCTTTAATTCTGGACATTGGGGTTACCAGTACTGGTATCATGCCCCGGGCTTGAATCGCAGGGAGATAAACTTCTTTAAGATAATTTTCATACATTGCTTCTGTCGAACCTCTGCCGTAACGTCTGAACTCATCTGCGCTCTCATCATTGTGTCCGAATTGAATAAACACATAATCTCCAATGCTGCCATTCAGTAAAATGTCGTTCAGTCGTCCTTCTGTATAGGCATTTTTAAACGAGCGTCCTCCCATGGAATAGTTAGTTACACTCAATTTATGTTGATTAAACATACTGCCAATAATCTGGCCCCAACCACTCATTGGTGCTTCGTCGAAGGTGTAGGACTTGACCGTGGAATCTCCAAGTATAAATAAATTCGGAAGAGCACCAACTGCTCTATGCTGTGGCAAAATCGGTTCCAGTATGATCTCCTCAATCCCCACAGCTGTGTTCACTTTGTTCGGTTCGATCTCAATATCTATATGATCACGGCCGTTTACATACGTATAAGTCCACTCTTTCCCTTTGGCTACAGCCGTATGCTTGACAGGTACAAGCTTTGCAGCGTCCCAATGTCCACTTTTCAACAAGCGGCTGGTCTGCATTCCTGATACTGACACGATCCCATCCTCTGCGTCAGAAGTCGTTTTTACATATACGTTGTAGGTTCCAGGGGGAGCATCCATTCGAAACGCCATTCCGTAGTTGTTATAATTATCTTTCTCAGATTTAGGTTCAGCAAAAAAAAAAGGTTCTGTGATGAAAAAACCTGTTCCATCGGATGTAATTGAGTCGGTGTGCACTTCTCTGGCGGGTAAAGCGTTGGTCTCTTGAACAAAACCATAACCTAAAGATGAGTCATACAATTGTGCACCGCGATTAGGATCATACCTAACGGATTGATATCCTGTTTTAACTTGGTTTGTAAAATTAAACTTGTATACGCTTGCAATTTGGGTTGGAGGTTGCCTCTCTGCCCCATCTTTTAATAGGGATGCCTCTGTTTTACCGTGAGTAAGAGTCAATGAAGCCATAAGTAAAGAAGATAAGATTAGTATATTCCTACACAGCTTTCTCACTTCATTACACTTCCTTCCGTTTCTCGAAATACTTCCCTAGGTCCCTCCATTATCCCTGTTCTCTGAAGTGATTCAAATGATGATTTCATTCTTTTTTTTGACCTTTTGTAACGAAAACCATGGAATGATCAACGGCTCACACTGCAAAATGGTCATATGTATAGGTATCCTTGATATAATTAAGAATATCCCTATTGATCCTAAGGAGGAGAACTCCTATCGCTTACAAAGTCAGCTTTCCGAACATTATAAGTACACTGCAGCTGATCGGTGTTCATTATCGTGTAGCAGAACCTGGGTGGGCATACCCTGATCATCATCACAAAATCTTCGAACTATTGTATTGCTACGACGGCAACTCCCATCAATATGTAGAAGGAAGTTCCATTGCCTTTGGTAAAGGAGATTGGTTAATTATTCCGCCTGGCTTACGTCATTATGTAGTTAATTCTGGCCTAAGCAACTATATCTACTTCTCCTTTCATTTCGATATTGACGATTTAAAGTTTCGTGATTGGTTTCAGTCTCAAGCTGTACAGAAATGGAATAACCAGCAAATGCAGCATTCGGGATTAAATCACCAACTGGAACATTTGGATGAATTTATTAAGAACAATATTCTCGCCACGACGGCCTCCACTGGATTTCCCGAGGAAATTGAAGAAATGATTCTTGTAAAAGAAAGGCTTCGTTTGCAAGCGATCATCCTGATGATTTTGACTGAACTCATTGATGTACAGCTCTCGAATTCGGAGAATTCCAACACAGCGCGCAAAGCAAACTCTTTGTACGAGGTGGAAACTGCTCATCAGATCGAAAAATATATTGCAGCCAATATTCATTTGCCGGAGCTCACGGTTAATTTGATTGCTGAGCAGCTTTGCTTAAGTCGGGTGCAGTGCCATAAGTTGTTTACAAAGATATATAAGATATCTCCTAGGCAGTACATAACTAACCTAAGATTAAAGAAGTCAAAACATTTGCTGCTTCATACCGATTTAAAAATACAGAGGATTTCTGAACAACTCGGGTTTGCTTCCCAGAGCCACTTCAGCCGACAATTCAAACGATGGACGGGTGTTTCTCCGTTAAATTACCGGCCGAAATCTTATACGAATCCTATCAGGAAAGACTAATTTGGTCATAAAAAACTGCACTCCAATTGTAAGTTCTTGTCTAACAATTGGGGTGCAGTTCAGATAGTTTATTAGTTTGGAATTAATTTCACTTCAGTTGAAGCAGCTTCGCCTTAAGTTCTATAATCTTATTCACCAGTTCTCCAGAAAGCACTTTCTATTGATCTTCGGTTAGTTTCATATACCAATCACACGCTCAGTTTACTGCAGGTTCATTATCCAAAGTTAACTGCCCCACTGTCGAAAGCTTATTTATTTTGAAAGCGAATGTATCTACCTCTGTTGATCAGTTAAAATGGCTTGTCCCTGATAGTAACCCAACACCTTCTACGAGATCGGGCTTTTTCTCAAAAGAGGAGCCTTTACCTCCTTGGTTCACTGTTGCAGCTAAGATTTGACCTTGCCCAGTTACCTTTGTGACTGCATCCAAAATAAGTTTAGCCACAGAAGTCCCTTGTCCCAGTTGAATGAATGCGCCAGATTGTACGGTTACTGTTTTAATTTGAGTTGTTCCTTCAGCTACAAGACTTACTTTTCCGCCTTTTTTCTGAACAACAACTTCCCCCAAAATAGAATCTTTAAAATGAATTGAATTAGCGCCGCCACCCTTAACGATAACTTTTCCTTTTACAGTTACGTTTTCTAAGGAAACATCACCTTCACCAACGCCTTCATTTATACGCAAATCTCCGAGTACAAGGAAATTCTTAAGCGTAACCCCATATGTATTCACTGTAACGCCTTCATCAAAAGCCGGTGCAGTAGGGTCTTCGCCACCAAAAACCCCAGCCTCATTGATCTCCATTGCACCACCCAGCTTGGTAGTTAATGGCTCTATTATAGTTACCACCTCAGCACGGGTGATCGCTTGTAGTGGAGCAAAATTACCACTCGGGTAACCTTTCATAATTCCACTATTAATCATTGCCCCTACCTTACTCGCACTCCATGCTGCTATCTGATCGCGATCTTTGAACTTATTGAGTGCCGAGAGATCTGAAGCATCTTCTAATTTTAGAAGATCACTGATAATTACAGCAGCCTCCTGGCGGGTAAGCGGATCATTTGGGCGAACTTTATCTCCATATCCTTTTATGTAACCTGCTGAGGCAGCCTTGGCAAACTCTTCATAAATCCAACCCGTAGTAGGCACATCAGTAAATCTCACCGGCATACTCCCCCTAATATCGAAAGAGCGATTTATAAGTGTGACAAATTCAGCCCTCGTGATGCCTTGGTCAGGCTTTACTGATCCGTCTGCGAAACCCTTTAACCATCCCTTATCTAACCAGCTCTCGATCTGCTTCTGCGCCCAGTGGCTCTCATAGTCTTTGACCGAGTTGCCAGTAGCTGCGGATGCCAAGCTTAACAAACTGAATAGCAGACTGAATCCCAGATTTACACTCACAATCTTTCTTAAATACACATCCATTCAAACTCCCCGCAATCTCTCAGATAATAAAATAATTGTAAAATCCATCCAAACACATTTATATTACTCTATCACTACATAATTGAAAATATATAATTAGAGATTTTTTAAATAATTAGGTTTTATTAACATACGAAAAACCCGCTCTCCATTACGGAGGCGGGTATAATTCGCTATAGATTAAACTATATCGTTAAACACCATGAAGAATACCATTAGTAGCAATGACACCGTAAGCAGTGCACTAAGTGTGCGCAATTTGCCAGTCTCTGCGCTAACGTCGCGGTTCTCACGAATTCCAGCTGCTGCAAGACGCAAAGGCTTGCTCATAATACCGCCAAGTGCAAACATCGCTAGCAATAACACAACAACAATAATCATCCACGCTACTGAATAATCACCTTTGGTCATCATATAACCGCCTGTAAGGAGTTGGATCACCAATCCATACTGCGCAAAACGATTAAATCCGGTTACTGCACTTAACGTTCCTTCTTTAGCCCCAGACGACAGTTTCTCTGCACGTCCTAGGATGAAGGGTAGCACAAGGTAGAAGCCAAGTGCCAAGGTTCCGATCATATGTAAGAAAAACAACACGTTCCAATCCATAACATATCTCCTCCGATTTAACTGTGATAATAGTTACATTTAATTATACCCATTATTGCTTGAGAAGAAAAGGAAACCCCCATTTTAAGTGAACAAAATGGGGGTTTCTTCATACCTCTGTCACAATCTATACAGTTAGCACAGCTGTTACGCTACGCACGGATTCAGCAGACTTATCTAAAGCCGCTTTTTCCTCAGCTGTAAGCTCGAGTTCAAAAATTTTCTCAATACCATTGGCACCAAGTAACGCCGGAACACCCATGAACAGGTTATCGTAGCCATATTCTCCTTCGAGCAAAGCGATAACCGGAATGATCCGTTTTTTGTCCTTCAAGATAGCTTCCGCCATCTGAACTAAAGAAGCCGCTGGTGCATAATAAGCACTACCATTTCCTAAGAGGTTAACAATCTCTCCGCCACCTACACGTGTACGTTGCACAATCTCATCAATACGCTCTGCAGATATCAATGTATCAATTGGAATGCCGCCGACACTGGAATACCTTACGAGCGGTACCATATCATCGCCGTGTCCGCCTAATACGAAACCACGTACATCTTCAACAGATACCTTCAGCTCTTGTGCAATAAACGTGTTATAACGGGCTGTATCCAGCACTCCGGATTGTCCAATTACGCGACTCTTCGGAAAACCCAGCGCATTAAATGCCGCATAGGTCATAGCGTCAACTGGATTACTCAGAATGATTACGATGGAATCTGGTGCTACGCGTTTTATGTTCTCGCATACCGACTTCACAATACCTGCATTGGTGTTCACGAGATCATCGCGACTCATTCCAGGTTTACGGGCAATCCCTGCAGTGATGATTACAATATCTGAATCCGCAGCATCTTCATAGCTTGAGGTTCCTGTAATTTGACTGTCAAATTTCTGTACAGGACCTGCTTCCAGCATATCTAGTGCCTTCCCCTTGGTTGTGTTCTCCATTTGTGGGATATCAAGCAGCACAACGTCACCAAGCTCCTTTTGAGCAAGCATAAGAGCTGTAGTAGCCCCAGTAAAACCGGCACCTACAACTGTAATTTTATAACGTTTGATTGCCAAGGATTCTCCTCCTAGAACGGTGTCGGTATAGCTTGTATTAGCTAAACTTCAATATATTCAGTTGGTTGAGCCAGCCTATCTTAGAGGTGATTAATAATCTCGTCGGCAAATGCAGAGCATTTCAGTTCAGTTGCGCCTTCCATCAGGCGGGCAAAGTCATAAGTCACGGTTTTGTTATTAATAGCTGTTTCCATACCTTTATAAATCAGATCTGCTGCTTCCTGCCAACCCAGATGCTCCAGCAACATTACGCCGGACAGAATCACGGAACCAGGGTTCACAACATCTTTGTCTGCATATTTAGGTGCGGTGCCATGAGTGGCTTCAAAAATCGCATGTCCAGAAATATAGTTAATGTTCGCTCCAGGAGCGATACCGATACCGCCGATTTGCGCAGCAAGCGCGTCAGACAGGTAATCCCCGTTCAGGTTCAAGGTAGCAATAACATCAAAATCAGTCGGACGAGTCAGAACTTGTTGCAATGCGATATCCGCAATGGCATCCTTGATGATAATTTTGCCCGCAGCTTCAGCATCCTTCTGAGCAGCATTGGCAGCAGCTTCACCTTCACGTTCTTTAATCACATCGTATTGATTCCAAGTGAAGACCTTATCTCCGAACTCTTGCTCAGCAACTTCATAACCCCAGTTTTTGAAGGCACCTTCAGTGAACTTCATGATGTTTCCTTTGTGCACAAGCGTTACGCTCTTGCGTCCGTGTTTGATCGCATATTCAATAGCAGCGCGTACTAAACGTTTCGAACCTTCGGAGGATACTGGTTTGATACCAATACCAGAAGTTTCAGGGAAACGGATTTTGTTAACTCCCATCTCTTTTTGCAGGAATTCGATGACTTTCTTCACTTCAGCAGAACCTTCTTGATATTCAATCCCTGCATAAATATCCTCTGTATTCTCACGGAAAATAACCATATCCACCAGCTCAGGACGTTTAACAGGAGAAGGAACCCCTTCGAAATAACGAACTGGACGCAGACATACGTACAAATCCAACTCTTGACGCAAAGCTACGTTCAATGAACGAATACCGCCTCCGATTGGAGTCGTAAGTGGACCTTTAATAGCTACAAAATATTCACGGATTGCCTCCAAAGTATCATTTGGCAGCCATTCGCCATATGTATTGAAGGCTTTTTCGCCAGCAAAAACTTCGTACCAAGCGATTTGCTTTGTGCCGCCATAAGCTTTAGTTACTGCTGCATCAAGTACACGTTTGGAAGCCTTCCAAATATCACGGCCTGTGCCGTCACCCTCGATAAAAGGAATGATTGGATGATTAGGAACCTGCAGTTTACCATCTTTAATTGTGATTTGTTCGCCTTCTGTTGGCAGATCGAATTTTTCTAGTTTCAACATTTGAGTGTATTCCTCCTAAAGTTTTGTGGGATTTAATTTCTCATGGACAAGCCTCGAACAAAACTCTCTACGTATGAATATGCATTATTGCATATATTCTAGGGTTCATTCTACTAAACTTTAGGAGCAGCCCGCAAGGCTGCCCTTCTATCTTTCGTCTACTGGAACGTATTTCTGTTCAATCATACCTGTGTATTCTGCACGTGGCCGGATAATACGGTTATCTGTATATTGCTCCAGAATATGTGCAGTCCAGCCTGAAGTCCGGCTAATTGCAAAGATAGGAGTGAACAGCTCACGTTCAATACCCAGCTGTGTATAAACTGATGCCGAATAGAAATCAACATTCGGTTTAAGTCCCTTTTGTCCGGTAATCAATTCCTCGATATTTACGGACATATCATACAGCGTAGTATCATTTTTCATTGTGCCAAGTTCAAGTGACATTTTCATCAGGTGTTTAGCACGTGGATCACCATTTTTGTATACTCTATGGCCGAAGCCCATGATCTTCTCGCGGTTATCCAGCTTCTTACGAATATAAGGTTCAACCGCTTCCAAACTTCCGATCTCTTCAAGCATCTTCATAACGGCTTCATTCGCCCCACCGTGAAGTGGACCCTTTAGTGCGCCGATAGCGGAGGTCACGCCGGAATAAATATCGGACAAGGTTGCAACCGTAACTCTGCCTGCAAAAGTTGAAGCATTCAGCTCATGGTCCGCATGAAGCACAAGTGCGGTATCAAGCGCTTTAACAGATACACTGTCAGGCTCTTTTCCCCATAACATATACAGGAAGTTCTCGGCAATCGAGACGCCTTCTTTAGGAGCCACAGGTTCCAGACCTTTGCGAATACGCGATAGGGCCGCCACAACCGTCGGGAGCTGTGCCTGTAGTTTTACTGCTTTAATCTCGTTAGCTTCTCTACTCATATCGTCAGCCGCTTCATCATAGAGAGCAAGGCTTGATACAGCAGTCCGCAATGCTGCCATGGTGTTGGTGTCTTTTGGATAGAGCTTCATTTGCTCGATGACTGGCTCAGGAATCCGTGCGAAAGCACTGAAATCCCGTTTGAGCGCTTCCAGCTCTGGTGTTGTTGGTAGACTGCCAAACCACAATAAATAAGCTGTTTCTTCGAAGGTAGCATTTTCTGCGAGATCATCAATATCATAACCACGGTAAGTGAGTACCCCATCCACAATAGAGCTAATGGATGAAGTTGTTGCAACGATACCTTCCAAGCCTTTGGTAGCTGTCATAGCATATCTCTCCTTTGCCAACAAGGTATAAAAAGCATTCTCGGTTTCATGTAAACATTTACAATTTAAAGCATTGAAAAATCTAAGGAGTGCAGTTCAAGGACATATCCGGCGAGGATGTTGTCTGACTTTCGTAATCGAATCTTTATTCATCATACTGGATTTTGTCGGTTATGTGAACAATGTGGAAGCTTTGCAGCGCATCAAATGATTTTATCACAGAGATAGAAAAAAACTTCTAAACCCTTGATTCACAGTTGAGATTTTAGTTTATAGCATCCGGTTCAGCCCAATATTTATCCTGTTTCCTAGTCTTTAAATAGGTTCTATGAATATATATGAAGACGAGCTTTTATTCCCCTGCATCCGCAGGAATGAAGGAGGTGTAGATCTTCGTATGGACCGATTAGCATTAAAAAGACTGCTGCGCGGCCTGTGGGTCGTTCTGGCTACCTCTATCCTCCTGCTGGCAATCTATTTATTGCTTCCGCTGTTATACCCCCTCCTGCTCGCTTGGTTGCTCGCTTATATCATGCATCCACTAGTGTTGATTCTTAAAGGCCTTAAGCTCCCAGCGTGGCTGGCGGTGTCGCTCTCGCTGCTATTTTACATAGGCGGAACCGCACTAGTACTGACCGCGATGATTACTAGGCTAGTGAAAGAATTGATCGTGCTGCTGCAGACCTTTAATCTTCATACGGACCAATGGAGAGAGCTTCTGCTGTCCTTGAGCCAGAATGCAAGCATACAGAATATCATTAACCAGATAAATCAGTTCTACCGCGACAATCCTGACTATCACGCCACCATTGACAGCAATATCAGCAGAACAACGGAAACCGTTGGTTACGCAGTTACGCAAGTGGTGACCGGATTTTTTAATGTGATCTTAAAGCTGATCTCCGCTCTACCCAGTATGGGTACAATTCTTATCGTGGTCGTTCTCGCTGCCTTTTTTATTAGTACTAGCTGGGAAAGACATAATGCCAAACTCACAGGCTGGCTGCCAGCCCCATTCTTAAAGCCGGTATCGGGTATCTGGCGGGATCTGCGAAAAGCTCTCTTCGGCTATCTCCGGGCTCAGCTAATCCTGATCTCCATTACAGCGGTCATTGTCGTGATCGGGTTGCTGCTCTTGGGTGTAAAATCTGCTTTCGCTATTGGCTTAATGATTGGTTTTGTGGATCTGTTGCCTTATTTAGGGGTTGGAATCGTAATGATTCCTTGGGCGTTATACTCTTACATGACAGACAATCTGGCACTGGGGATCGGACTTACTATCCTATATGCCGTTATCCTTGTAACCCGCCAAGTGCTTGAGCCGAAAGTGCTCGCCAGCAGCATTGGGCTTGATCCCCTTGCTATGCTGGTCGGTATGTTTGCAGGTTTGCAGCTGTTCGGTATGCTTGGGCTGATCATCGGTCCCGTTATTCTAGTTATTCTTGTAGCCTTTAACCGAGCAGGTGTATTTCACGCATTACACAGCTATATTGTCAGCGGAAGACTAAGATAATAAACAATACCCTACAATTCTTGGAATAGCAAAACAGAGCGGCTCCTATCAATGACAGGGGCCCGCTCTGTTTTTGTTTTGATGATGACTAGCGGCGGTAAAAGGTGAAGGTGCCGTTTTTCATCTTTTTCTCAATCCACTTCAGCAAAAATATACGATACAAAGGCCGAGTCAACGGAAACACCAAGGAGAAACCTACAATATCCGTTATGAAGCCAGGTAAGATCAGCAGTAAGCCACCGAAAAAAATGCATAGGCCATCCAGCATCGTCCGGCCAGGAACGCGTCCCTCCTGCATATGTGTTCTGCTGTCTTGCAGCACTTTATTCCCTTCGAAACGCATCATCAATAGTCCGATAACCGAGGTCGTCAACATAAGCAGCAGCGTTTTGAATGCTCCAAGTTGATCTGCTACAAAGATAAAGCCGAATAATTCCACGGCAGGAATGATAAATAATGCAGCCCACAACCATTTGCTTCTAATCATACAGAACCCCTTTCTTCCCGCAGCGCTCCTTTAATCGCGTGAAACAGCTCCGGAAGGGCTCTATCCAGCCTGGCAGGCTTCCATTCTCGATTCACCCAAACATGATTTGTCGAGCCGGTAACCAGCAGTTCCCCGGGGAGGTCCATCGAGCGCAATTGTCCCAAAGTAGCCGCTGAACCCTCTAAATTCCTACCTTCTGCTTCCGAGAGCCTCCGCACCTGATACTCAAATGCGACTCTTAACGCCGAAAAGGTAGTCATTCGCGCATACACGGAGATAAGATCATCATATCGCGCCGGACTTTTAAATTGCAAATCGGCTGAGGTAACAGGCAGCAGCACTCCCTGATTCTCAAGCTCACGATAAGTAAAGCCAAGCTGACGTAACAACTCCGTACGGCCAGACTCAAACCAGTTCAAATAATTCGCATGATACACTACGCCCATCTGATCACTTTCCTGGTATCGAACACGCAGGGTAGACTCATACCACCGGCTTCGCAAGCCGTCTTGCTGTAATTCCATTTATAAATACTCCTTTCGGCATAGGCAGCAGGGAGAGCTTTAGGCCCGGGCCCCGTCTGAAGATAGCTTTGTCGTCGATAGTTTGCTTCGGGAGCTTCTGGCGACATAAAATAACAGCATCGCTCCTGCAATTGAACTCAACATACAAGACAGGTTCATCACTTCTACGCCGCCTTGATTGAGCAAGAATCCATTTAATAAATTGCCAACAACACCGGCAAAACCCGAGAACACCATATTAAAAACACTTTGCCCAGTCGCCTGCATCTCGTTAGAGGTGATCTGAGATACATATTCAACTGCAGCAATATAAAAGAACCCGAATGACAGACCATGCAGTACCTGCACTCCAATCATTACGGATGGATAAGGGAAAGCCACCTGAATACCCCACCGCAAGACATAAATAAGTGCGCCAAGGAGCAGCGTCCGCTCGCGCCCCAGCTTTTTGATTACCTTGGAAGCAAACAGCATGGAGGGCACGTTCGTTACAGATGCGAGGAAAAGCGCAATTCCTGCATAACGAGTTGAACCTCCAACCGACTGAAACGCAATGACGAAGTAGGTTCCAAAAGCAGTCATCGTCTGGTTCACAAGAAAACTGCCACCCAAAAACGCTAGGAACACCCGATTCCCCAGCAGCTTTTTAACCCCCTGAGAAAACGATTGCCGCATCATATGATTCTCTTCTGCCTGCTTCGGCAGCGTCAATGCAATAAGAACCGCAATCAGATTAAACATAAGAAAGGGCAGCCATATCGTGGATACAGAGAAGGACGATACATACAATCCGCCTAAATAGGCTCCCACAGCCGCTCCAATGCTCATCATAAGCCTTATACTGCCATAAGTAGCCCCAGCCCTCTTCGCCGCTGAAATCGCGTAAGAATCGGCTATAGGCGCCTGTGTCGAGGAAAAGATTGTAGAGAGGGTATACACCAGCAGTAACACTATAAAATATTCCGAACGGTAAAAGACGGCTAATAAAGCCGGTATCGCCACACTTAGGATTAGTACCAAACGCGTCTGATTATACCGATCCGAGACAATTCCCCATATTGGCTGAATCGTGATCGCAATTAGCGTGCCTGTTGCCATTAGTATACCTATCTGCCCGCTATCAAGTCCATTGTGGACAAGCAGCAGCGTTAGATATGAGCCAAATGAACCGCCGGCCAATCCTAAAAACAGATAAAAGCCACGCAGCTTCGATAATTTTTCCATTTTAAGCTACAAATCCTCTCCAGCTTCTTAATCAAGCATTGCACTCTCTTATATTTTAGCAGAACACCCGTACTTCCTATGTAATCACCGCATTTAATATAGCAGTACTATAAAGGCGGTGGACAAGTTGAATGATAAGCAAAATTCTAATCGGGTCAATCATCCATGTCTAAAAGACAAATCTAATTCGAACAAATTTCAAAGCTCCGGCTTCGGCTGGTCTTCAACAAACTGGAGCGGATATACGATCACTGGAAAAAAGGGGGCTTTTAACCGCATTGCCGGTGAATGGATCGTTCCATATGTAAAACCAACCTCTAAACCTTCCTATTCCTCTGCTTGGATTGGTATTGACGGTTTCAAGAACAGCAGCCTGATCCAAACGGGTACAGGCCATGAATTCGTAAATGGCCGTGCCCGTTATTACGCTTGGTGGGAAATCCTTCCTGATGTCGAAACGGTAATTCCCCTTCCAGTGAGCCCTGGAGACCATATAAAAGCGAACATCACGAAGGTAGGCCGCAACAAATGGACGATTACGCTCCGCAATTTGAGCCGAAATTGGATTTTTCGAACATTACAGCGATATACCGGACCACAAACCTCTGGTGAATGGATTATGGAAGCTCCCGAGGTAGACGGCTCAATTGCAAAGCTGGCGCGTGTCTCCCCTACTTGCTTCTATTGCTGTCGAATTAATGGCAAAAGTCCGAGGCTCACTCTCAATATGGGAGGAATCATGGTGCAAAATAACGCTACTATCGCCGTTCCTTCTTGTCCAAACCATCGTGGGGATTCTTTTACTGTCAAACGAACATACCCCAAATAAAAATACTCGAACCTATCATTCAAGATTTGTTACTAACAGCATAAATGGATTTAACATAATCTTCAATCGAATATGTTGATAAACACGAAAAAAAGGGCTGCCTCGCTTGTAGATTTTCACTACAGTTGAGACAACCCTTTAATTAAGCTTTATGGAACCTGCTAAACAGGTGAAGCCAATCGAGAACTACTCGATTGTGCTTACTTTTACCAAGTTAGTGGAACCAGAACGTCCAAGTGGAATTCCTGCAGTAATCACAACTAGGTCACCAGTTTGAACCAGACCGGAATCCTTACCACCTTTGATTGCTGTTTCCAGCAGCTCATCTGTGGAAGATGCAACTTGTCCGAACACTGGCGTTACGCCCCAAACGAGGGACAATTGACGCATAGTTCTTTCTTGTGTTGTAACGGCAATGATTGGTGCTTTAGGACGGTATTTGGAAACAACGCGTGCAGTATGACCTGTTACAGTCGAAGAAATGATAGCCTTAGCGTTCAGATCCAAAGCAGAAATTGCAACGGATTGGCTGATTGCTTCTGTAACTGTAGTTTCTTGTGCAGTTTGTTGTTTCATGAAGATTTCATGGTGGTTCAGAGCGGATTCCGCTTTCTCAGCAATGCGGGACATTGTAAGTACGGATTCTACTGGATATTTACCAGCAGCAGTTTCTCCGGAAAGCATGATTGCATCTGTACCATCTAAAATAGCGTTTGCTACGTCACTTGCTTCAGCGCGAGTAGGACGTGGGTTGCGTTGCATGGAATCCAACATTTGTGTAGCTGTGATTACTGGTTTACCAGCAACGTTACATTTTTGAATCATCAATTTTTGAGCCAAAGGTACATCTTCAGCTGGGATTTCAACACCAAGGTCACCACGAGCAACCATCAGGCCGTCAGAAGCTTCTAAAATTTCATCAAGGTTGTCAACACCTTGTTGGTTTTCGATTTTGGAAATGATTTGGATGTGAGAAGCGTTGTTTTTCTCAAGCAGCTCACGAATTTCCTGAACGTCGCTAGCTTTGCGAACGAAGGAAGCGGCGATAAAATCGATGTCCTGTTCGATACCAAAAAGAATATCGTTGGTGTCTTTTTCCGTAATACCCGGCAAGGAGATGTTTACTCCTGGTACGTTAACGCCTTTCTTGCTCTTAATCGTACCACCGTTTACAATACGGGTCTTGATTTCTGTACCTTGAATGTCGACAACTGTCAAACCAATCAGACCGTCATCAATAAGGATTGTGGATCCTACTTGAACATCGTTAGGAAGTTCGCTGTACGTGATGGAAATACGATCTTGATTACCAAGGATCTCTTCCGTAGTCAGTGTCAGGTACTCGTCCTGAACAAGTTCAATCGGTTCTACTTCCAGCTTGCCTGTGCGAATCTCCGGTCCTTTAGTATCGAGCAGGATAGCAACTGTTTTGTTCAGTTCCTTAGATGCTTGACGGATCGTATTGATCCGAGCACCGTGCTCTTCGAAATCGCCGTGGGAGAAATTCAGACGGGCCACATTCATACCAGCCAAAATCAATTTTTTGATATTCTCCAACGATTCACTCGCAGGTCCGATCGTACATACAATTTTACTTTTCCGCATTAGGTTTTCCTCCGTTTTTTCGTTCTCTCTGTCTCACTTTTTCCAACTACAAAATCTACTACAAGGCTAACTAATAAAATAGGAACTTTGTCACATGTGCCTTTAAGTACGCCCTTATGAATATTACTGCAAACCAGACACAAAATCAATGTTGTAGGCACTTTTGGGTGTAACTTTAAGTCGAATTTTCTGTAAACATAAAAAAAATTAAAATAATCCCGTTAGTGGATCGAGATTATTTTAATTCCAATAAATTGTATATTTTACACTATATCCAAAAGACCCACTAAGTATAGCTATATGTCTTAAAGTGCAAATGATTTTGCACTTTTACACTTCTGACTTCACTTCTTCTTCAATAAGAATTTGTTCCTGCTGAGCCTCTGCAAACTCACCAATTTTACGGAATTTACGGTATCGATCATCCTTCAATTCCACTGAGTTCATCTGGGTTAGCTCCTGCAGATGCCGCCATAATGCATCCTTAATCGCCGCTGCCGTTGCTTCGTAATCCCGATGAGCGCCGCCTTTAGGCTCTGGTACGATCTCTTCTATAACTTCCATCTCAAGCAGATCAGCAGCCGTTATCTTCATGGCTTCTGCCGCTTGATCAGCCTTCGAAGCATCCTTCCACAGAATAGAGGCCGCTCCGTTAGGAGATATCGCCGAATAAATGGCATGTTCCAGCATGAGCACTCTATTTCCAACCGCCAATGCCAGGGCGCCACCGCTTCCGCCTTCACCGATGACCACACAGATTACAGGGACACCAAACTGAGACATCTCGCGTAAATTGCGGGCAATCGCTTCGGATTGACCTCTTTCCTCGGCTGTGTTGCCTGGGTATGCACCTTTCGTATCCACGAAGGTAATAATGGGACGTTTGAACTTGTCCGCTTGCTGCATCAGACGCAGCGCTTTACGGAAGCCCTCAGGGTGTGCACTGCCGAAGAATCGTAAAATATTTTCTTTGGTGTCTTTACCGCGCTGCTGGCCAATAACTGTAACCGGCAACCCATTTAGTTTACCGATGCCGCCTACAATAGCAAGATCATCCCCAAACATCCGATCACCGTGGAGCTCAATAAAATCTGTGAAGATCTGCCCCATAAGATCAAGGGAAGTCGGACGTCCTTGATGTCTAGCCAAATGCATTTTTTGCGAAGGAGAAATATTAGAATATATCTCTTCCTCGAGCACACGGTATCGTTCTTCCAGCCTAGCTACCTCGTCCGTAAAATCAATACCCTTCTCTTCGCCAAACTGCTTCAGTTCAGCAATCTTCTTGCGCATTTCTACCAGAGGCATTTCAAAAGGCAACTCTCCTGCCAACCTAAAATCCCCCTTTCACGTCATGCAGCTCCAAAATTTTAGTCAATGTAGCGCGCATTTCTTTGCGGTGCACGACCATATCAAGCAACCCATGCTGAAGATTAAATTCAGCGGTCTGGAAATCATCCGGAAGCTTCTGGCGAATGGTCTGCTCAATGACTATACGTCCTGCGAAACCAAATACCGCTCCAGGCTCTGCAATAATTATATCACCAAGGCTGGCAAAACTCGCAGATACTCCACCGGTAGTAGGATCCGTAATAATCGAGATGTAAAGACCTCCAACCTCGTTAAAACGAGCCAGCGCAGCGCTGGTCTTCGCCATTTGCATTAGACTAAGAATACTCTCCTGCATTCTCGCTCCACCAGAAGTAGAGAAAATAAGGAGTGGAAGCTGTTGCTCTGTGGCCTCTTCTATCGCACGGGTGATCTTCTCCCCTACTACAGAGCCCATACTGCCTGAGAAAAATTCAAAATTCATCACAGCTACGATGACTGGATGGCCACCAATGGAGCCCTGACCCGTAATTACGGCTTCAGTTTGTCCAGATTTCAGCTGCTGTTGCTCCACTTTGGAAGCGTAACCCGGAAATTTCAGCGGGTCGATAGAATACATTTCACTGTCAAACTCAATAAAGCCCTCAGGGTCTAATGTCATTGCAATACGCTCCACAGCATTTAGGCGCAAGTGGTGACCACAATTAGGACATACCTTTAGGTTCTTCTCTAATTCCTTACTATACTGGATCGTTCCGCATTTATTACATTTGCTCATTAATCCTTCAGGGATTTCACGTTTGGGGCGTTCGCCTTCCGCAGGCCCGCCGCTCCGCTCCAGACGTTCTGAAGGAATAGTCGCGTACTTCCGTTTCTTCTGAAATAAATCTTTGAACACACCCGCACCTCTTCAGCCGTTTATTTGCGTTATGCAGCTTGCCGCTGTCATGACTTTTGTCTTGTAAGAAACTCAGGGATGCAGAATAAGATTAAGGACTTCCTGTACTTCCTCCAGCTCACCTGAAGGAACCAATATCTCAAACTGCTGCTTGGACATATTGATTGGACGGCATTCTACCAAAAAACCTTCTTCTGTCAGCTTACTCTTAATCATATCCGCCACTCTGGCGGTCGGCGCGATATATATTACCGTCCACATGCCCTGCAAGGCCTCCCCAATCTTAATTCCCAGCCGTATCCCGTATAATGGAATTATGATAACACAGTTTTCTTTTTTCCCGCAACAGGAGTAGGGCATAGGAAGCAAGACTGAGGAACTTGTTCAAACGAAATAAAGGGGCTCAATTATTCCTTGTCCGTGCCTAAAGGATATACTTTTGCCCCTTCATGCCGATGAGCAATTCTGGCGGAAGCGGCGGCAGCAATGCCGGCAACAAGGTCATCCAAGAATACATGAATCCTACCTTTATCATCGTTCAGTTCACCAATGATTCCAAGCTTTATTTTGTCCAAATACCCAAAACCTGTCAGTCCGATCATCCCATATACCCCTGTAATACCAAGCGCCAGAGTCTCGTCCGCTCCGTAGAGGGATTCATCAGCCTCCATTACCGCCTGCAGCGGCTGTGGAAGCAGTTTTTTCTCGGCTAATTCATCAAGAGCAACACCTGTCATTAAAGTATACTGCACTTCTCTTTTGCCCAAAACAGACTTGACGCTGGACAGACATTCATCCTTGGTTAAACCAGGATAATAAACCGATTGTAAAATATATACGATTTCAGCAATGGAGGAAAGTGATACACCTCTGCGTTCCAACAGATCTACTGCCATTTGATAGGACATGCTGCGACTCCCCTTTCCGTACAGGGATGTGCCCTGTGGTTTCCTAATGTATGCGGAAAAGGGGAGAATTGTTCTTATTTTATTCTTACCGTACCTGCACCCAGCATAACCTCGATCGCCGCGAAAAGTTCCTCGGACGGCTTAATTCGATAATTATCGCTAAGAGCTAGGAGCTTCTGATCCTGTTCATAGAACAGAAGCGTCGCAGCAGGACCGGGATGATTCTGCAGCAGCTCTTTCAGGCGCGACAGCAACGCTGCATTCTCTGAGGCCGGCGTGATCTTGATAAAGACACGCTGGCCTGAGGTCGCCGCTGTTGTTGGCGCGGCCTGTGCAGGTGCTGCAGGCGGCGTTGTGCCGCCTGCTGGCCTGGCAGCCGGACCAGTGGCGGCACCACTGGTCCGGGAAGCAGGAGCTGCGCCGCGTGGCGGCGCTCCTGCCGAGGCCGAGCGTCCCGCGCTGTACGAGCGGGACGCGGCGGCACTGCGGCGCTGCAACAGCCCGCGGAGAGCCTCCGCAGACAGCAGCGCCACTTCCTCGGCCAGCAGCTTGAAGCCTTCGTCTTCCTGCTGCACCTTAGCGCGCAAGGCCAGCAGCGCGCCCTTGGCAATCAAGCTGCGGCTTCGCTTCCACACCTCAGGGAAGAGCACGACCTCGCAGCGCTCGATCTGATCTTCCCATTCGACGAAGGCCATCGATTTTCCTTGCTTCGTCGTAATTTCCTTAACGGATACTACCATTCCGGCCGTAACCGTCTGGCTCTCATCCGCGGCTTCACCAAGATCCATCAGCCGCTGCATGCCGGGCTCCTCAAGCAGTTCCGCGCTATCATCAAGCGGATGGCCCGAAAGATATAACCCCAGCAGCTCACGTTCCATCTCCAGCTGCTGGCCAATGGTGAACTTAGGGATATCCGGATAGCGGATTTCCCAGTTCGGTGTCTCGACCAAATCGTCGAACAGCTGGATTTGCAGTTCATCCCGCTCCTTGCGCCATTTCAGCGCAGCGTCAACCGTCTCGTCCAGCATAGCCAGCAGCTGGGCGCGGTGACCTGGCAGACAGTCAAAAGCTCCCGCCTGCAGCAAAGATTCCACTACCCGCTTATTACAGACCCGCAGGTCCACACGTCGACAGAAATCTAGCAGACTGTCGAACGGCCGCTCCTTGCGGACCGCCATAATGTTCTCCACTGCCAGCGTGCCAACGTTCTTAATGGCTGCGAGTCCAAAGCGGATATGCCCGGTTCCGGTTCCTTCACCAGGAACCGGAGTAAACAATACGCCGCTCTCGTTCACATCCGGCGGCAACACGCCGATGCCTGTGCGGCGGCAGTCCAGCACATACTCCGCTACCTTGCGGTGAGTGCCCATTACAGCGGTCAACATAGACGCCATAAACTGCACCGGATAATGTGCCTTGAGATAGGCTGTCTGGAAAGCCAATACTCCATAAGCCGCGGCATGAGCACGCGGGAAGCCGTAATCAGCAAAGCGCACGATCATGTCATAAACAGCATTTGCATCCGTTTCATTATACCCCTGCTGCAAGCTGCCTTGAACAAAATGGCTCCGTTCCTTATCCAGCGTCTCACGTTTTTTCTTTGAGACCGCTCGACGGAGCAGATCCGCTTCTCCTAACGAGAAGCCCGCCATCAGAGAAGCAATCTGCATGATCTGTTCCTGATACACAATGATCCCATAGGTGTCCGCTAAAATAGCCTTCAAATCAGAATGTGGATACTCTACTTCAATCTCACCGTGTTTGCCTGCTATATATTTCGGGATAAATTCCATCGGACCCGGACGATACAGCGCTAGAACCGATACAATATCTTCAAAGCCGTTAGGCTTCAGATCTTTAAGTACTCGTCTAACGCCCGCCGACTCCAGCTGGAAGACCCCTGTTGTCTCACCAGCCCCAAGCATTTCATACGTAGCTGGATCATGATCTGGGATGACACGGAAATCCGGAACACTTCCGCTCATTTCTCTAATCGAATTCATGCAGCGTTCGATAATCGACAACGTGCGCAAACCCAGAAAATCCATTTTCAACAGCCCGACACTCTCCAAATGCTCCATAGAGTATTGGGTTAACGCCGTACTTTCGTTACCTTCCTGAAGTGGGACTGCATCGGTCAACGGACCCTTCGAGATAACAACCCCCGCTGCATGTGTCGAAGCATGGCGGGGCATGCCCTCCACCTTCATAGCCATATCCAGCAGCCCTTTTATCTTTGGATTGCTATCATACAGTGCTTTAAGATCTGGTGTACTCTCCAGCGCTCTGGCAAGGCTGATCCCTAGTTGACCAGGTATAAGCTTGGCAGCTTTGTCTACCTCGTTATAAGGCAAGTTCAGCACCCTGCCTACATCACGTACGGCAGCCCGTGCAGCCATAGTTCCGAAAGTAATAATTTGCGCCACATGTTCTTTGCCGTATTTCTCCACTACATAACCAATAACCTCATCACGCCGTTCATCACTAAAATCGATATCAATATCCGGCATGGTGATCCGTTCTGGATTTAGAAAACGTTCAAAGAGCAAGTTATATTTCAATGGGTCCACGTCAGTTATTCGCAAAGAGTATGCGGTGAGACTACCCGCGGAGGATCCCCGTCCGGGTCCCGTAGCAATTCCCTGACGATGACAATAAGCAATAAAATCCCACACAATTAGAAAATAATCGCTGAAGCCCATACTCTCGATAACGCCCAGTTCATAGGTCAGACGCTTCTCAGCCGTCTCTCTTTGCTCAGGTGTAGTCCATTGCGGTGTATCTATATATCGTTCCTCCATCCCCTTCCAGCACAGCTCACGCAAATAAGCAGCGGAATCCATGCCTTCAGGGAGCGGAGAATAGGCAGGCAGAATATGATTGCCGAAGGTCAGCTCCAAATTACATTTTTCTGCGATCAATAAGGTATTGGCGATAGCCTGCGGCACATGCGGAAACAAGGCCGCCATTTGCTCGCTGCTTTTTAGAAACAGCTGATCTGTTCCGATCTTGAGACGTTCCTCATCATCCACCGTTTTGCCTGTTCCGATGCAGATCAGCACATCCTGAACCTCAGCATCTTCCTTCGCTAAATAATGGACATCATTCGTCACCACAAGTGGAATTTCACAGTCCTCGGCAAGGGCGATCAGCTTGGGATTGACTCTCTTTTGCTCGGAGATCCCGTGGTCTTGCAGCTCCAGATAGAAATCTTCGCCAAAAATCGCCTTATATCGCAGCGCAGCCTTGCGCGCCTCCTCATCACGTCCATGCAGCAGATGCTGCGGCACTTCTCCGCCCAGACAAGCACTTAGGCAGATAATCCCCTCTGAATGAGCTGCCAGCACTTCCATATCAATTCGTGGTTTATAATGATGGCCTTCCAGATGGCCGATAGAGATCAGCTTCATCAGGTTCTTGTAGCCGGTTTCATTCTTGACGAGCAGAATCAAGTGGTAGATCGGTTGATCTTTTCGACTGCCCCGCTCACGGCGTGAACCCGCGGTTAAATAAGCTTCACAGCCAATAATCGGCTTGATTCCATTCTCTTTACACGCTTTATAAAAGGGGATGGCCCCGTACATCACTCCATGATCCGTAAGCGCCAGCGACTTCATGCCGTATTCGCCGGCCCGGCGCACGAGATCGGTAATGCGCGCCGCCCCGTCCAGTAAACTGTATTCGCTGTGCACATGCAAATGCACGAAAGGGCTCATAACCCCACTTCCTCTCTACTGCAAAAATCAAACATAAGATGAAACTATTTTATCATATTAAAGGGGGACCCGCCCATAGAATGGATTAAGAGCATAAGGACAGGCAAAGCTTGTAAATGCCTCGTCCGGGAAGGGGCCTGTATGAGCATTTTTATGAGCAAAGCTATCCTCGACTTCTTTATCGCCTTCGGCATCGTGCTTGGCGGAGCTATGCTCGGCGGAATCGGCGCCGTTGTATCCCTGCAACCGCCGACGCAAACGATGCTGGATGTGGCAGATCGGATTAAAATATGGGCACTAGCAGCCGCTGTAGGAGGTACTATGGACCCTTTACGGGTCATTGAAAGCAACATGATCGGAGGCAACCTCTCCCCCGCCATCAAACAAATCATGTATCTTGCCTTCGCTTTTCTAGGAGCCCATATGGGCAGTGAGCTAGTAAAATGGGTGTGCGGCAGGGGGTAACGCCAGTGAGAGTTCCACCATTCAGTCGTTTTCGCAGATTCACCCAGATCTCCGCTATATTCATGCTAGGGATCGTCGTAGGAGCTGTCATATACAATGCTATTTACCATGTAGGATATAACGTATTATGGCTGCATAATCAAGATCTGCGTGTACAGATCGAGCAATATCAAAAAGATATTCAGACACTCAAAAAATACAATAATACCTCAACCGTGATCAGAGAAATCAAAATTCGATCGGAGGAAAGCAAATCCAAAGAAGATACCCCACTTGACCCCGTAACTGTAAAATTAATCATAAGCCAAATGGGCTCAGATCTGGAACCGATGCGCGGCCGCAGCATGTTCGATATTGATACAGACAGCAAACTGGTTAGACTGCTGTTGGATGGTAAGCTATACATTGTGCGTGACAAGGAATACTCTGTCAAAATCCGAACCATGCTCGTCATGGAAGGCGTCCTGCAAATCTGGGTAGAAATCAGTCCTTTTAAGCGCAGCTGACAGCCATCGTGTGATACAATAATGGACAGACGTGGAAATTACTTCTTGGCTACTGCAAGACACGATAAAGGAGCTGGCTGTCCATGGTTTTATTTATCAAGTATTTATTGTTTATCCTGCTGGTGATCTTTGTAATCGGTGCCGCTGTGTTCAGCATATCCTCCCGCCGTGCCTTAAATCCCCAAGATAAAGGGCTGAAACGCTCCGTCATGAATGTGATGCTCGGTGCTATGCTCGTAACGCTGTCCTTAATATCCATGTTTTTGTTTCGCGGCTCTACCGTTAATATCATTGTTGAAGCTGCCTTTCTGCTGATTGGTGCGTTCAACATCTTCTCGGGGCTACGCAGCTATAGTTTTTACAGCCGTAGTCCCAGCCAGGAACAACACTAGTCGAAAGCTTAGCTGCTGTTCTGACGGAATAGAAAGAATAAAATAGACTCCCCTCTCTTTCAATGATGAGGGCAGTCTATTTAGCATGTATACGATCCTATTTACCGTATGCTATCCAGCTAGCAAACCATTTTTTAGCCATGATCAATGGATTGCAGCATCAGAACAGCTTTGGCTACCAGAGTATCCGAGTGGCTGATCTCAATTTCAAGCTTACAGGTACGGCGGCTGATTTCGAGCAGTCTCGGCATTACAATGATCGCATGTTCGATCTGTACCGGTCGGATAAAATAAGTGGACATATTATCTAGTACATAATCATTTCCTGTGATGTCCTTAGCTGCTTTAAATGCCGAGAGCGTCATAAGCGTAGACAATATCCCTTCAGAAATCGTCCCAAGATCCGTGGCCATCTGCGGCGTAATAAAGCCATGGAAGAACAACCGTCCCTCTTCGTCCCGCTCATCCGCAAAACCATTCCAAATGAGATGATCAAAAGTCTCTCCCAGCTGAGGTTGATTCCGGACATCGCGTAAGCTTTGCAGCACTTCTTTACGGGTTAGGGAGCCTACCAGTTTACGGTTACGGTCCACTATGGGCAGAAAATCCACGCCTTCCCACATCATGATCTGGGCCGCGGAGGCTAGTGAGGTTTGCAGTGCAGCCGTAACCGGACTGCGGATCATCGCTTTTTCAATGATCTGGCCTTCCGTCAATTCCTCTACATCGCGGCGACCGATAATGCCTATGACTCGGTTCCATTCATCCGTAACGGGAAAGCGCTGCTCTCCAGTTTCCTCAGAAACCTGTCGTAGCTCGCCGACGGTACTAGAGATTTTCAACGTATTCAGGCGCGGTTTGCTGTCGATAATATCCTCTACCAGCATAATTTTTTTCTTTATCAATCTATCAAAAATAGCACGGTTAATCATTGAAGCGACGGTAAACGTGTCATGTCTCGAAGAAATAATGGGAAGATCCAGCTCGTCTGCCAAGGCCTTCACTTCACGGCTCGTCCCAAAGCCCCCTGTCACCAGAACCCCCGCACCCTGCTCCAGCGCTAGAGAGTGAACATCATCACGGTTACCTACAATCAACAGACTGTCAGCGTCTATATAACGGATCATCGCATCGACCTTCATCGCCCCGATCACGTATTTATGCAGATGTTTATTTAGTCCACTTGCTCCGCCGAGCACATGCCCTTCAACAATATCAACTACATCGCCAAACGTCAGCTGCTCTGAAATGTTCCGAGGTTTCTTTTCTACACGAACTGTACCAATCCGTTCCTTCGTGATGACTATCCCGAGATTCTCAGCTTCCTTCACTGCACGGTAAGCAGTCCCTTCGCTGACTAGCATTTCTTTGGCGAGCTTGCGAACAGATATTTTGGTGCCTACCTTAAGACCTTCAATATGCTGCAGCAGTTGCTCGTGTTTAGTAATCGCATCGCCTTGACCTTCCAACTGTTACACCCCCATGCTCCGATCTGTACTATACTGTACCTATTATACACGGATAGAATGGCTCAGTACAACCGATTCATAAGCTTCGAATTCTAATTTCACTCTCCTTACACAATCTAAGATTAAGGTAGGTATTGCCACATAGTAAGTTTGAAAACCACCTTAAAATCGAATTTTTTTGAAACTGAATATCTCTGATGCGTTCTAAGCTGACCTTAAACATTCACTTCCTTTATTTAGCAACCTTTTCCTCTTTTTTATAGTCTGAGAATTAAAGAATGTGTAAAGGAGCATTGAAGATATAAACAAGACCGCTTTATTACTACTTACTATTACTTTGCTTTTTATAGGACTGGTCGGCTGTGGAAATACGGGAAACGAAGTAAAACAAGCAGCCCAGATTGAGCTGGATGCAAATAATATAGTTTCTATTAACTTAATTGAAAAAAAACAGCCCATGGCCACTATTTCGGATCCATCCTCGTTTGAACGTTTCGTTCAAGCCATAACTACTGCTGAATATGATAGAGGACAACTAGATATTGCCCCCAGCGATTACAGCACCACTGTGAACATGAAGGATGGCATAAGTTATGAGTTCTCTTTTTGGATCGGCGGAAGTAACAGTGGGTTACTCATTAAATCCGGACAAATGGGCCACTATCGTCTGTCAGATACCAGCAAAAAAGATCTATTAGACTTGTTTCAATCAACTTTTAAAGATAAGATTTCATCAGAAGACACTGCTAACCCACAGCCCCCAAGTGTTCAAGTTACTGTTGGCGGTGAGCGGTTCGAGGCTATTCAAGGCTCTTATTGCTGGAACGACAATGGCAAAGGCGTATGTGTGGATATGGCTTCTTACGATGAATTGGTTTCCAAACAAAAGGTACATCCTAAAGCCATCAGCGGTGATCGGGTAGAACTCGAGTTCTCATATGCACCCAAAGAGATAGAGGTTATGGCTTCATTTCCTCGTGAGGAACGACCGGACGAAGCTCTTTCTGTGGACAAAAATAGTGTTCAACTCGCAGCAGGTAGCGGCAGACAATAACATTTAGCCCCCTGCAAGCAATGCAGGGGGCATATTAAAGCCCACTGGCTTAGGCTAGTGGGCTTTTTCGTATGAGTGTGTCTCTCTGCGCGACTTCTGCGCTTTTCGCAGCATTCCGAGGCACTTATGCCTCTCTTTTCGCTACTTCTTCGCTTTTCGCAGCATTCTGAGGCACTTATGCCTCTCTTTTGGCTAGTTGTGCGTTTTGCGCGACATTCTACGGTATTTATACCTTTCTTTTGGCTACTTTGGTGTTTTGCGCGGCATTCTACGGTAGTTATACCTTTCTTTTGGCTACTTTGGTGTTTTGCGTGGCATTCTACGGTATTTATACCTTTCTTTTGGCTACTTTGGTGTTTTGTGCGGCATTCTACGGTATTTATACTTCTCTTTTCCCCACTTTTGCGCTTTCCGCGGCATTCTGAGGCACTTATGCCTCTCTTTGCGCCACTTCTACGCTTTGCGCAATATTCTAAGGCATTTTTGCCTCTCTTTGCACGACTGCCGCGCTTATTCGAGAGACCTGAAGCTAATCTAGCTTTTTAGTATCCGATGCCAACTCTATTATCTTTGCGAAACTCTAGTTTCTTCATTCCACTTTGTCTGCCATTGCTCCAGCTTTGCTTTTCGCACAGCTTCCAAACGTTTGGTCTTTTCTTCATCAACCCCGATAATAAAATGCAAATGTGCCGCAATGACCATAAACGCAAAAAGTGACCAGACGACTCCAAAACCAAACACCCAGCTCGGTCCATTCGCAAGCGAAAGCTTCGGCAGTGCATACAAAAGCATGGCCAACGCCAGCAACAGATAGACACCGTGTTTGAACTTGTTTCTTTTTCTCATTAATAACAGCTCCTTCGTAGACAGGATATTCGATTGAATCTATATCTCTACTCTATGAACATGAGGCCCGTAATATGAGACAAGTCCATTAAAAAATATATACCTTTTCAAAATTATGTATAAAAGGTTAGCATTTATATAGCAAGAGACGCTTATATATGAGATGATGATTTCATTTGGGGGAGGCGTTTTTGAATTGAATGCAGCTTATAATCATACCGAATACATAATTCGAAAAAAAGTATTTTCGATCATGGGTGCGAAACTTCATATTTTTGATAGCTCTGAGCAGCTTGTGCTCTATTCGCAAATGAAAGCGTTCAAGCTTAAAGAAGACATTGCACTTTATACGGATGAGTCCATGCAGAAGGAGCTTCTGCGCATAAAAGCCCGCAACGTGGTCGATTTTAGTGCTACTTATGATGTACACGATACAGAGTCCGGTGAGCATATTGGTGCTTTTCGACGTAAGGGTCTCAAATCTATTTTGAAGGATGAATGGATTATTCTTGACCGTCATGATCAGGAAATCGGAAAAATCAAGGAAGACAGCACCGCGATGGCTCTACTGCGCCGCTTCATCGCTATTATTCCGCAGAAATATAATATCGAGATGGATGATACTACGATCCCTGCATTCAAGCAAAATTTCAATCCATTTGTCACCAAAATTATGGCTGACTTCTCGGAGGATCGAAAAGGCAAGCTTGATCGCCGCTTAGGTTTGGCAGCTGGTATTCTTCTCTGCGCAGTCGAAGGTAAACAAGATTAGGTTGAGGTTGAGGTTGAGGTTGAGGTTGAGGTTGAGGTTGAGGTTGAGGTCGAGGTCGAGCTTGAACTTAGGCTAGCCCTATAGTCACAGCCACAAGAAAGAGGGTGTTTCCAGAGCCACCGGCTTCGGGAACACCCTCTTTTGATTTTCATTGCTGAAATTTATTCACCGTACAATTGGGACAAACTCTCAGTGATAATTTTATTTACATCCTCGATTACAACGCTCAGACGGCGTTCCGCATCAAACAGACGACGAATGCCAAGATTCAAGTTAAGCACCTCGAACAGCTTCTCCATCTTTTCCATTTCTTCCTGTGGAGGCATTTCTCCGCTCATCATCCGTTGTTGCAGCTCCATCTGACCTTGGCGGAAATTGTCCAGCATCGCTTTCGCTTCAGGATCTGTTTCCACGACCTTCATGGCATTTCTGATATCCGATACCTCGCTGCTCTCTTTAATGGCTTTCGCCAATTCATGTGCTTTGTCGTGAATGCTCATTATGATTCCTCCTAAAAGTTTTGTTAGCGTACACTCCTCAGATCGTCTTCGTACAAAACTCACTCCGAAAACATACGCTTAAGTTTTGTTAGCAGCCGCTTCCTGAATTCACGCTGCTTTAGTTTCCAATATTCGCTCATTCCATACTTGTTTTGCTTCTTGGGCCGAGCTTATGAAATGACTGGGCAAGGTTTTTAGCGATTAGGTCAATCACCAAGGGTCATCTGTCTCCATATGATGAATGATATGTAACCCTTAGCTACCAAATTGCCGGCATCATGCTGCCTACCGGAAGGAGATCCACGATGTCCCAATTCAAGATCCCGGTCCACACGGTCAACTCGGGCATCCTGCAGGAAAACGCTATAATGCTTGGCGAAAAATCCATGAAAAGACTCAAAATCCCGTCTCACGGAACACTCCAGCTGGCATTCGGCTCTTTCCGGCAGGAGGTTACCATTATCTCGGCTCCCAAATCCGACATCCTGCGTGTAAGCGAAGGACTGGCGCAGCGGACCGGATGGAAACACCGACAAACCCTCAACGTTTCTTACAGCTCTGTAAGCCGCACCTTGCGGCTTGGACCGTTGATCGGCGTGCTCGTCAGTCGTGACCATCCAGATAATCTCGACAGGTTGTTTGGACCCATTACCATGTTCTGCCGGGAATTGACAAATGCCTGCCACACACAAGGCGCCTATGTATATTTCTTTACCCCGGAAGCGCTGGAAACACGCAGTTCTTCCATTCAGGGCTGGGTATACAACGAGGGTTGGAGAAAAATGAGTCTGCCCATTGCCGATGTAATCAACAATCGGTTAACGACGCGAAAGGTGGAGAATAAACCTAGCGTACAGCATTTTTTGGCGGATGTAAAATCACGATATGGAACGCATTTCTTCAACGAAAAATTTCTTGACAAGACAGAGGTATTTGAAGCTTTAGCGCAAGACCCTTCCCTGCAGCGGTATTTACCTGAATCGCATGCGTTGAACGGCTTTGCCGTAATGAAGAAGATGTGCAGCCATTACCCAAGTGTATTTTTGAAACCTGTACGAGGCAGTCTCGGCAAAGGCATACTTCGTATCTCTAAAGAAGAAGGCGGAGGTTACCGTCTGTTGTCTACTACCTCCATAGGTACACGCAAGCAAAGCTACACCACTCTCGCTAAATTGTACCAGTCCATCGCTCCCAAAATGAAGACTACTCGATACCAGATTCAGCAGGGATTGCCTTTGATGGAGCTAGGAAGGCGGCCTGTAGATTTCCGGGCACTTGTTCAGAAGAATGGCAGCGGAAAATGGGGGGTTACCTCCATTGTCGCCCGCACCGCCGGAAGCAATCACTTCGTGTCTAATTTAGCTAGAGGTGGCAGTCTCAGCACTGTAAAAGAAGCGGTTAGCAAGAGCAGTCTTCCTCCGGGCGCAAAAGAAAACGTTCAGCTTCAGCTGCCCAGAGCAGCACTTGCCATTGCAAGAGGGGTCGAAACCTTTATCCCCGCTCATTTCGGAGAGCTCGGAATCGATCTGGCACTGGATCAATCAGGACGAATATGGCTCTTAGAGGTTAACTCCAAGCCCTCCAAGAACGATAATACACCGTTAAACGATCAAAAAATAAGACCGTCCGTCAAGCAAATGATTTTATATTGCCGCTACTTGGCCGGTTTATAAGGAGGACACGATGACTGAAACAGAAGTGGGGTTCCTCGGCATTATGACAGGCCGCCGCAACGGGAATCCACCGATCGCCGAGCCAGAGTTTTGCAGTCATTTATGCCGGGCAGCTCCTCTATACAGCCTAAAAGTCCTCGTATTTCATCCAGACGGAGTAGCGGCAGACGGTTCCTCCATTACCGGCTATACCTGGAAAGATGGAAGCTGGCAGAATACTACTTCTTCACCGCCAGATATTGTCTATAATCGCTGCTTTTACGAAGGTCCTAAAGAAAGAAAAGAAGCTTCCGCTGCTCTCTCTACTCTTCATCGTTCCCTGCCTTGGTCTCGAGGTTTGCCAGATAAATGGGGTGTACATGAGATATTGAAGCGCGACCGGAGAGCAGCGGCAATACTGCCGGAAACTGTACTCTATACCGGTACCCGCAGGTTAAGTACAATGCTTGCTGAAAGAGAATATGGAGTCTTTCTAAAGCCCAAGGCCGGCACCCATGGCAAACGTACATTACATGCCATACTGCAGAACAGAGGGATGAGAGTACGAGGGCGTGACGGAACAAATACACCCTTTCAATATGTTTTCGACTCACAGGCTGAAGGACTGAACTGGATTCATGAATTTATCGGCTCACGCCGCTATATTATACAGCCTTTCCTGCACCTAACGAATAGTAAGGGGCAACCGTTCGATGTGCGTGTATTGATGCAAAAGAATGGCCTTGGCCGCTGGACTCTAACCGGCATGGCCGTACGGCTGGGTAACCAAGGTTCGCTGACTTCGAACCTGCATGGCGGCGGAACAGCTGTTTCTCCCCTGCCTTTTTTGCTTGCTGAATATGGTCAGGGTGGAAAAGACATCATGCGTGAGCTTGCTGCAGAAGCTGCATACTTGCCTCCCCTACTGGAGGCTGCATGCGGCAGGCTTGGAGAACTCGGCCTTGATTTCGGTATTGATTCGAGCGGTCGGATTCATTTACTAGAAGCAAATTCCAAGCCAGGGCGCACGGTATTCCGGCTGACGGGCGACCGCCGGGCTGCTAAGCTCGCCGCCGAGAATCCACTGTCTTATGCGCGCCATCTACTGCTCACACAACGACGGATACCATCCCTATCTACGGGCAGCTCCGTTACAAACGGGAGAATGATAACAATGGTTCCTAAGGAGGATTCATAAATGAGTCTCACTTTTTGCAATGTGCATTTCACTAAGCAGCCCCAAAGAGTTGTATATGTATCAGGTGCACTGATGAAAAGCTTGAAGTTAACGGGGAAAAAAAATATACGCTTAAGGCTCGGTAAAGATGCCACCCCGACCATGATCAAGCCCATCAAGCGCGCCGGAAATCACCTATATCTCGCCTCAGGCGTAAAAAGCGCTATCAAGGTTCCGAAATCAGGTGGTGTCTATTTACGCAATCTACAGAATGACGAGGTGCAGCTAGGACCTTTAGTTGGCATATTGTCCGATGGTCCTGCTTCCTCGTCTCAGCCCTTCGGTTCTCGCACAGGGTTCATCAAGCAATTGCTGCGGGAAGGCAGCAACAAATGTTATATATTTGCCTTTATGCCGCGTGACATCAACTGGCAACAGGAACAGGTCTATGGATATTTTTTGACTTCAAGCGGTAAGTTTGAACGAAAAATGGTCCCTCTGCCTGATGTTGTCTATAATCGATTGCCCAGTCGGAGAGCTGAGACCTCACCCTATATCAACCAACTTCGCGAACGATTTATGCGGAAAAGAATTCCATACTTTAACTGGAGCTTTTTCAATAAATCCGATATCTATAAGCTTTTAGAAAATGATGGGGCGGCAAATCGATATGTACCTGAAACCCACAGCAATCCGTCCACGGAAAAAATGAGAGAAATGCTGGATCACCATCATTTTGTATACTATAAACCTTCTGCGGGAAGTCTGGGTCACGGCATTTATCGGCTTACCTATCTCCCGAAAAAGGGGTATTTTGCCCGCTACCGCCGCGGTGGAAAAAACGTTCTTTTACGCTTTACCACCTTTGAAGCCCTTATGCGTATGCTTCGTTCGCGTCACGGTCAAAATCTGCAAAATTATATAGTTCAGCAGGGAATACGTCTCATTGAAATAGATGGCTGCCCGATTGATTTCCGGTTCCATATGCATAAAAACGGCAGTAATCAGTGGATTGTAGTCGGCATAGGCGCTAAAAAAGCCGGCCGTGGTAGTGTCACCACTCACCTTAAAAATGGAGGAGCATTGCTTACACCTCAGCAAGCACTCGGACGTGTATTCGGCGCAAGAGCTGATGAAGTACTGCAGCGTGCAAAGACTACAGCCATCAAGCTGGCAGAATCACTAGAAGTCCAGCATCGTCATTTGCTCGGTGAAATTGGCTTTGATCTCGGAATTGATCAGGATGAAGACATCTGGATGTTCGAGGCCAACGCCAAACCAGGTCGTTCCATCTTCCGTCACCCTTCCCTGCGCGCTGAGGGCAAAGCTTCCATCGAGCACATTCTGGAGCATTGTCTATACCTCAGCAAATTCCGCAGGAGGGATGAGATGTGAGCACCCATAATCCGGAAGATACAAAACCTGTTATTGCCATACTGACAACCAGCGATAAAGTACGGCAATTTAATGGCAACCGCAGCAACTTCCGGGACATTATTCGCACAGGCAAAGAAATGGGATTTCTTGTCTACGTCATCACTGTCCGTGACCTCAAGCTTGAGGAACGGATGGTGAACGGATATGTCCCATCGTCCAGCGGTAAAATCTGGTACAGCATTCCTGTACCTCTTCCACAAATCATTTATAACCGAATTCCCACCCGTGAGGATGAGGAAAAACCTGCTGTGGTACGTAAAATAGCTCAATGCCTGGAACATCCAGGCATTAAGCTATATAATCCATATTTTTTCAATAAATGGAGTCTGTTCGAATGGTTAAGGGGTTCGCACTCCACCTCAAAGCATGTTCCAAAAACGAGACGATTACGCAGTGCAAACACCCTTACTGCCATGCTGAACCAGCATACCAGCCTCTACCTTAAACCAGAGAATGGCAAAGCAGGAAAAGGAATTATGCGCCTAAAATATCGTGCAGATACCGCTTTGCCTTACCGGCTCCAAATTCAAAGCGGCAAAAAAAATGTGACGTACAAAGCAGCTTCCATGGACCGGCTCTGGGCAAGAATCGGAAAAGAAAAAGGGATCTCTCGTTATATTGTGCAGCAGGCTATTGAACTGGCGACTCATCGGGGCAGACCGTTTGATCTGAGGGTGCTTCTGCAAAAAAACAGCAGAGGCGGCTGGGGAGTCACTGGCATAGGTGCACGCCTCGCCGGTGCCCGAAGTATAACGACACATGTACCACGCGGAGGTAGTATTGAAGAGCCTGCCAGCATGCTGGAAAGTACATTTGGAACCGAAAGAGCAGCCATGATCCTGAAGAGCGTGCCTACAACCGCCCTTCTTATCGCTAGACAAATTGAAAGAGCTTCTGATTCTATGCTCGGAGAGATGTCGATGGATCTGGGTGTAGATGAGAATGGGGGACTCTGGTTCTTTGAGGCCAACTCCCGGCCGATGAAATTTGATGAACCCGCGATCCGCAAGCTGTCCCTAGAGCGAATCTTTCACTACGGCCAGCATTTAGCGCGCCAGTTTAAATAGAAATCATTAAAAGGATGTGACACAGCATGCAGATATCCTCCATCTATGACACAAATGCCAAGCAGTGGAAATCACGGCTGGCTGGACTGCTTGAGTTTATAAGAGCGCATGGGGAGAAGCGAATCACAAACCAAGCTTGCAAAGTACTGGCCCGATTAACACCGGATCAGTTGTCAGAGCCGGGTATCTCGCTGCTTGTCGCTACCGTACGCGGTCAGAATGGGCGCCAGCTCGCAGGAGTCAGCTTCGTATCCGGTTTCGGTGCAGAAGCCTGTCTTGTCGCTGTGCACCCCTTCTACCGGAATAGACATACCGGCACTGCCTTAATGGCTGCCCAGCTGAAACGCCTCGGGCATCTGCAATGCAGTGTTGCCTGCGACAATACTGCTAGCCTAAAGATGTGCTTCAATATCGGCCTTGCTGCCGACACACTTACCACTGGTCCTACCGGCAAGCCAACATTACTGCTCCGGTCACCCCATCATACCGGCAGCACTACTATTTCTCCACAAGAAGGTGAACTCCTGTGCCAGAGCCCGTCTTAGGCATTCTTACTTTATATATTAACGAAGCCAAGCAGCTTGAAGAAAAGGCCGTGTACCGGAGAATGATCGTCGAGGGCAAACGAATTGGCTTGGATGTCTTTGTGTTTACCCCCATGGATGTTCATCCCAGCAAAGAGCAGATCCATGCCCTTGTCTTTGATCCCAAGAGCGGAAAATGGTCACGCAAATGGCGTTCTTTTCCGAACATGATTTATGACCGTTGCCGTATTCAGCGCAGCTCACGCTTTCAGCAACTGCTTCGTTTCCGAGAACGCTACAATCATCTGTTATTTATGAATCGTCCACTGCGCAACAAATGGACCATTCACCAAACATTCTCACAAAAAAGCCGTTTCCGGCAACATATGCCAGAAACTTTACTCTATCAGTCCTCTGCCGACCTGCGCCGGATGCTGAAAACCAATTCAGTAGTCTATATCAAGCCGGCAAACGGCACAGGCGGACGTGGCATTCTCAGAATTGAGAGAATGAAGGATGGGCGTGGGGTATATGATATTCAAGGCCGTCGCCAGGATCGCCGAATCATTCCCACCCGTAAAGTCTCTTCTACTCGGCTGGATTCCATCGTACGGCAATGGTGTATCGGTGGACGTTTCCTTATCCAACAGGGGATCCCATTACGTCTGCCGGGCGGACGTTTCCATGATTACCGGATGCTCGTTCAAAAGAACGGGCAAGGTGTCTGGGAACTGACAGGTATGGCAGCACGAGTCGGTGCAGCGCGGAGTGTAACCTCGAATCTTCATGGCGGTGGTCATGCCGTTCGAGCGGAAACGCTGCTGAAGGAATGGCTGGGTAGTCAGGATAAAACCGATAAGGTCATGAAGACTGCCGAGAGGTTAGGTCTTGATGCCGCAGCCTTCCTGGAAGAAAGTTACGGAGCCTTATGTGAGCTTGCATTGGACCTCGCCATTGATCGCGAAGGTAAAATTTACGTGCTGGAGGTTAATCCAAAGCCCGCCCGTGAAGTGTTCGCAAGATCAGGTGACGGAACCACTTACCGCAAAGCCCTGATTCGCCCTCTGGAATACGCGCTGTGGCTCTACAATAACAAAGGAACCCCGAGCACAGCTAAAACGACTGAGGAATAAAAATATCTTAGTAGTCATAAAAAAAAGACACCCCTAGCTCGTATTAATACGAAGCCGAAGGGGCGTCTTTTTCGATTTATTTGGCCAATGATCCCTGCAGGGAACCTGCATCGAAGTCCGGCTGTGCTTCGATATCGGTGTCACCTGCAGCTTTGGCTTTTTCAAGCGCCGCATTATAGCGAGTATTCAAGTCCTGAAGCTCTTTATCTAAATCTCCACCACCAAAAATATATCTATTGAAGACATCAACCTTCTTTAGTCCTTCCAGACGTCCTTCACTGATGACCATCGGAGTCGCTGGATAAATCCCGTCTAACTTCGTAGGCAGAAAATTTTCAATCCCTGCAATGTCTGGTGCCTTGGCAACTGTAGCAACCGATGGAATAACCGAAACCCCATACCCTGCTTCCTGGTAAGCAATCTGCACATCATCACTGTACATCCATTCAATAAACTTCCAAGCTTCTTCCTTATGCTTAGAATCCTTGCTCATAGCCAAATAACTTCCTGCAATAACTTGGCTGACACCCTTCTGCTCCCCGTCAATGGTTGGAGGAATCGCAGCTGCCCAGCGAATTTCAGTTGGGAATTGGGTTTTGTAGACCGTCGGCTCAACGGAATGGTTGAAATACATGCCGATCTTGCCTTGAGCGAATTGCGCACGCAGCGGGTCGATATCAAGCGATTCCGATCCTGGCATCATACTTCCATCCACCTTAATCTGCCGTAGCGCCTCAGCAACCTCTTTATAGACGCTAAAATCAAATTGCCCCGTCTGGAAGTCAAAGCCCTCTGTGCCCTTAGTCTTGCTAAGTGTTGTTATTGGATAAGCGATACGCTCAAATCCGCTGGTACTTTTGAAATTACCCGCGAAGCCGTAAGCGCCTATATCTTTTCCCGCTTCCGTAATTTTCTTGGCATCCTCGACCATCTCTGCGAGTGTGGTAGGCGGCTCTGTAATGCCAGCCTTCTCGAACAAATCTACGTTATAGATTAGGCGCCAGAACTGACCGATATTGGGAAGGCTATATATTTTGCCGTCAACGGTATTTTTCTCGTTGATAAGTACGTTCTCGAACCGGCTCTTCATCTCTGGTGAAATGTAGCTATCAAAAGATTCCAGATACCCTCTTTTGACCCATGTTGGCACGTTATAAGTATCCACCCGGAGAATATCAGGCGCCTGCATGCTGGAGAAGGCAATATCCACCGACTGGGTATAGTTCTCTGCCATAACCTTCATTTCAATCTCGATATTGGGATTAAGACCTTCATACTCGCTGATCTTTTGCTCAATAAAATCAGAATCATGACGATCAATGGTCCAGTAGACCAATTTTGTTTTTTCGGAGTTTGTATTGCTGCTGCTTACCTCCGTATTAGATTCGGATGATGAACAGGCGGCCAACGAGCCAGCCAGCATCAGCGAAACCCCAGCTAATATCCATTTGTTTCTTTTCATCTAAAATGCCTCCCTTTTCTTTTGAAATCGCATTCATTTCTTAAGAAAATTATAATTCCACTGCCCTTTTATCAGTGAAGGAGAAAACAACTGTCAATGGGAGACGAAATCACTGTTTCCCTCCACTTTGGGCAAGGTATATTTTGCACGAAAGTCAGTCGGCGTCATTCCGGTGTATTTTTTGAACTGCTCTGTAAAATAGGGTCGATCCTCATAGCCCAAAGAGATGGCAATATCCTGAACCTGTATGCCTTCCAGCACCAGCTCCTTGGCTTTGTCCATTCGTCTCCCGATAATATATTGGGCGAGTGTCATCCCCGTCTCCTTTTTAAAAAGATTGGAGAAGTAGCTAGGACTAAGATGCACCTCCCGTGCACAGTCCGCGACGGATAGATTTCGCTGCAGATTTCCATTGATATGAGTGATGGCCCGATCCACAAGCATACGCGCGTCACTGCATTGGCGTTGTTGCAAATACGTACAGCCCAAACGGCAAAATTCCCGAATCTGGCGGCTAAGATCTTCAAAAGAGACTGCACTGCTCATGTCTGCAAGCTTATTTTCCAGAGTTTTAACTTCCGAATCCGTTGCTTTTTCCGAAAAAATCCGATGGATAGAATGAGCCAGTTCAAGACATAACGTCTTAACGATGGACGGGTTAGGCGTTGCCGGTGCAGTAATCCAATCATGCCAAATATGATCCAGCTGCTCCTCTGCTTTGGACAAATTCGCCGAACGCAGACAATAAAGCAATTCTTTCTCCTTGTCATATGAGTATCTGGGTAGCACGGCATTCACGACTGCATCTTCAACATAGGTGTACACGCTGTTCCCACCATTTAGAAAGGTGTTCGCAAGTGCAGACAGCGCCTGCGCATAGGAAGCAGAAAGCTGCCCTACCTCCTCCACCTCTCCACCCAGTCCAATGGATACCGTCTGGTACGTATACCGATGTACATTTTCCCGGCATTTCTCTGCAAGTTGCTCCATATTCGGCTCCGCCAGAGGGTTCATCACAATAACGAACTGATTCACATTTTCCCGGAACACAATGCCCCGAGTGTATTCGGATATTGTATTTTCCAAAATATTCTGTACGGCAAAGCGGATTAATTCCACCTCGGAAACCGTAAGTTCTGATGTACGTTCCACAAAAAAATCCACTTCCGCTACCATCACGCAAAAGTTATGGTTATTCATCTCGATATTGTAAAAATCCCACTGCTGGCTCAAGTGCTGCTGCCTAGTTCCGTAACGGATGAGCAGACGCATATATTCCTGACGCAAATAAGGTAAGCTCTCGCGCAGCTTTTGTTCCATGCCCATCATCTGCTCAGCTTGACTGCGTTCCCGCTCCAACACTTCTTTGGCCTTCAACACGGATTCAAGCACTTGAACCTTGGTATACGGTTTTACAATCAGATCAAAGGCACCCAGCTTAACTGCTTCCTGGGCATAGGTGAAATCAGAATAACCCGTCAAAAAAATCAGTTTGATGCCTGGCTGCTCGGCTTGGATGCTCCGCATCATCTCTAAACCATCCTTAAAAGGCATTCGGATATCCGTCAATACGATGTCAGGACGATGCTTGCGGATCTGCTCCAGACCTTCTTCCCCGTCTGCCGCGGTGGCCGCGATCACAATCCCATGTTCCTCCCAAGGAATCCGCTGCGACAATCCGCGGACCACTGCAGGAATATCATCAACAATACATATTTTAATTGAATGGGCGCTCAGGATTTATTCCCCCTTCCACAGGAATGGATAGAACAGCTTCGGTTTCAACACGCGGACTGCTTCGAAAGACCAATCCGGCTTCTTTGCCGTAGTACAGCTGCAGTCGGCTACATATATTAGACAGAGCATAACCTCCACTGCCGTTCGGCTCCTTCAGCCAGGCATTGAGTTTCTCCGCATTCATGCCGGTTCCGTTATCGGTAACCCGGATGAGCAGTGTGTTTTTGGCTACTTCTACAGAGATCCGGATCACTCCCCCTCCCCTTAATTCCTTAAGGCCGTGCAGGATTGAGTTCTCCACCAAGGGCTGAATAATAATTTTCAATACAGGAAGCTCCAGCAGTTCCACTCCGGCATCAATTGTATAGTCAAACAACCCTTCATAACATTGCTGCTGAAGGTTTAGATACTGGCGGACATGTTCCAGTTCCTTGCCTAAGGTCGTAATTTCCTGCCCGTTGTTCAGTCCCAGCTGAAACAGTGCAGACAGCGAAATGACCATCTGTTTCACATCTTCATATTCATCCATCTCACATTTCCAGAAAATCGTGTTTAATGTGTTATATAAAAAATGAGGCTCGATCTGCGCCTGAAGCGCCTTGATCTCCGCTTTTCTCTTTTCTTTTTCTGTATCCTTGACTTCAACAATCAACTCACCAATCCGGTCTAACATCTGGTTAAATTTGCGTCCCGCCTCCCCAATCTCATCCTGGAAAGGACTCTGGAAGCGTGCACTGAGATCCTCTTGCTCAACACGAGACATCGTCCGTTGCAGTTTCAGCAGCGGTCCCAGTAGCAAAGCGGACAGATACCTTGCAAGGAAAAGCGCGATGACGATACATGCCGCCATGATCATCAACACCAGCCATTGAATACTCCGAACAGGTTGCAGCAGTTCCTTTTTGGACAGGTAGCTGACCAACACCCAGTCTTTTGCGTACCCTGAACTGGCATAGCTGAGCAGCATTGGCCCATCCCCAGCAGAATATTCAAAATTACCCCGGTCCGCTTCCCTCAGTTTGTCCAAAAACACAGAGTCCCGAGACCATTCCGGACGTCTCCCGTCTCCGAAGACGCTTGTTCCCTCTTTATTGATCAGTAAAAAACGCGCGGAGCCAAGACTCCCGCCTCCACTTACAGTATCTTCAAGAATGTCCTCTTTTACATTAACAATCAAAAATAGATCAGGGACATAATTGTCTGTAAGCGGCTGCAAGACTAGGGAAATAACATGGTGTTTCCCGGCAAATAGCTCGTCCCGATGACTCTCTACCCAATTGGATTCAGGTTTCTCCTTAATCCGTTGGTACAGCGAAGATTCTAGAAATGGGGTCAAGGTTCTGCGCTGATTGCTGGTAGAGTAGAAATCCCCGTCCGGCGTACTGATCAAGATAGATTCAATGGAGTTTTCCGTCAACTCTACCTGCGTGAAGGGCGCTTGCAGCATAGAAAAATTGGCAAAAAAACGTTCCATATTATGAGCTTTAATATCCCGGATGGTCTGCTGATAAGCTTCGCTCAACATCATCGTGGAGGAAGCCACAATGATTTGCTTTAACTTCTGGTCCAGGACATTGATTGACTGAGTCAGCACATTTTGATTTAACTCGACAGAGTTACGCTCCATCGCCCGAGAAGCGATGGAGTAAGCCAATAAACCGGTGACAGAAATACAGAATACCGTCAGTGCGGTAAAAGATAGCCATATTCTTTTCTTCAAAGAGGTACGATAAACCCAGGCCTTCAGCATGTATTCACATCCTTCTTGAATAGCTGTCCGAAGCCCGCCCCGAATTTAGCCCTTTACAGAGCCAGCTGTCATCTGCATGAACGATTTATTAGCGAAAATATAGACAACAATCATTGGCAACATGGACAGACATGCACCCGCGAGCATCAATTGAGGTTGCGCCGCATCGCCGATACCATATTTTAGCCCCGCCAATCCTACGGTGAGTGTCTGTAATTTTGGCTGTGTCATGGTAAAAACCAGCGGCAGAATATATTCGTTCCATGCTCCGCGGAAGGTCCAGAGCGCCGTGACTCCAAGGGCGGGCGTCAGAAGCGGTAAGATAACTCGAAAGTATACGCTATAGAAATTACAGCCGTCAATAAAAGCAGCCTCATCCAGATCCTTCGGAATCGCTCGTACAAAACCAATCAACATAAAAAATGCCGTGGCATGCGCACTAATCAGAATAATAATGACACCCCATAACGATTTCTGTAGATTAAGCGCTACCATAAGGTCAAATTGCGGCCGAAGCACCACAGCACCGATCGAGATAAACAGCGTGCAGGACTGAATTACAACATATATACGTTTCCCGTAAAAATCGACTCTCGCTACCGCATATGCGGCCATGGTTCCAATGAATAGAGTGCCTAAGGTGGTAAAGATACTGATAAACACACTGTTCCATGTAAAGCGGGCAAAGTTAGCCGAATTCCAAGCCTGCGCGTAGTTTCCAATCTGCCATGACTTAGGCAGCAAGGTGGTTCCTGTCGTCAACTCCAGATTGGTCTTAAGGGATCCAAAAAAAGCCAGAATAATCGGAAACAACGCAAAAGCCGCCACTATAAGTAGAAAAATCCACAGCAAGGTCCGGGACAGCACCGCTCGGGTCTTGAAGGACCGGACAGGCTGGACCGAAGTGTTCTTCGTCTCCGCATGTAATGTACTCACTGTTCATTCTCCTCTCTTTTAATAGATATCATTTAGCTTTTTAGATACATAAAAGTAGACTAAGGTAATCAGACCTACAATAACTGCTGTGGCAAAACCAACCGCACTACCGTAGCCAAATTGCTGAATGCTTGTACCTCCACTGGATACAGGGAAGAACAGCTTATACAGGTACAGGTACATAACTTCCGTCTTGCCATAAGGACCGCCTTCGGTAAGCACCATAATACTCTCGTAGCCTTTTAGGGAGGCGGTAATAGCGAGCATAATGATCATTTGCAATACAGGTCCGAGCATGGGAACGGTGATGTTCCACATTTTTCTGAAAGGTCCAGCTCCATCTATAGATGCCGCCTCATAGAGATCCTCAGGAATGTTCTGTAAACCAGCGATAAAGAGCAGCATATAGTTACCGATAGCCCCCCATATCGCAATCATAATAGCGGTTAGTAAGGCATATTTCGGCCCTAACCAATCTATCGGAGCGGAAATAATTCCAGAGCCGACCAATAGCTGGTTAACCATCCCGTTGTATGAATTAAAGATAACGTAGAATACGATGGCCATAACCGAAGCACTGATTACGGTCGGCATAAAGTAAACCGCTCTTAGCAGCTGCCGCCCTTTCAAAGCACGATTGAGGACAACCGCCAGTAAAAATGATAATGGCAAGGTGATGAGCAGCTTGCCTCCAGCGTAGATAAAGGTGTTGACCACTGACTTCCAGAATTCCTTATCCCTTAATAAGCGCTCGAAATTCTCCAGTCCGATAAACAGGGGTTCGCCGAAACCCTGGTAATCATAGAACATGTACTTCAGAGCCCAAAAGATCGGATATACTCCAAAAACCAGCGTCAGAATCAAACTGGGAGCAACGAAGGTCCAGGCGTTAATTTGACGTTTTGATAAATTCATTTATTGTTCCTCCTGTCCATTGGACTAAGCTTATGTCCTTAATGATAATTCTATCCGTTCGTAACGGTTAGGGAGAAAGCGACTGCGCTTGGGGGAGAATTTCACTTTTTCAGTTGCTTTGTCCCCTTTCCTTCATTTGTTTATCTATCCCGTCCTTCGTAAAGCCACGTTTATACTAATTAAGAGAAAGCTCACCCACGAACCATGACTACTTTACAAGGAGGTTAGAACTACCGATGATTTCAGCATATGGTGGCGGTACACGCCCCTTCGGATGTTATACCGAAGGAGAGCTGGAGGGCATACGCCTTAGAATCGAACAGCTTCCCAAGGTCCGGCAAGAGTACGAAAGACAACAACAGCTGTCTGAACAATTTGCCAGCCGAGAAGCTGCTGCGCCCCTCCATAAACTCGGGGTGTTCCGGGTAGAACCCTTTGTTTTTAAAACCCCTCCCAGAACGGCCTTCCTCAAGCTTTCTGTACAGATTCGGGGAAAGGGCACGGCGCGCATCGGGGGCTTGCGTCTGACTCATTCGCAGCTTGGCTTGCCGGTTGAACTAGCGAATGGCGGTCTAGAATCTGGGATGCTGGGGTGGAGTCAAGACCGAGAAAACGGAAGCACAGTATATCTAGAGAAATTGGCCAGCTGGCAGCAGGGTCTCCAGCCATCTGGTGTAACCCCATCTGGCGCTAGTCTGGCAGACGATTTGCAATGTATCTGCATCAGTAATGAGGAAGTGATAGGATTGACAATCCTTCATTATGGAGAGACCATACCTGTATACGAAGGTGATCATTACAGCGTGCAGACGGTGCTCAGTCTGGAAGCTCCTCTAGGCGAAGGAATCTGCATCGGGGTCCATTTTCTAAATGCTGCGGGGCAGCCATTGGGAACTGAGCTGCTCTCCCCGCTTTTTAATCGGCCGACACTTACCAATTGGGCCTTCCTGCTGGAGGCTACGGGAGCGGACGCCAATATGTATATGACCACGGGTGAAAGTAAATTTGCGGTTCGAGCCAAGCAAAAGCTCCAGTACATGCTTGCCGATATGCGGGTAGGCATGGATATTTTCCGTAGAGACGGCTGGCATGACGATGATACTTACGGCGCGGTGCATATCGGGAGGGGGCTCGCTGCTGCTTCGGTAATCTACGATCAGATTGCTGGCAGCAGTGTATTCCTCACTGGAGAAGAAACCGAACTTCTCGCTCATTTCCGCTATATCGCAGACATGATGATGGATACCCACTACTACCGGTTTGATCTGGAGACCTTCCCAGATGAAAAGGGAGGAAAACGCAGTAATTGGAATGCCGACCGGGCAACCGGACTGGGTGTATATGCCCTCCTCTTTCCCAATGAAAAACAAAGTGAGGCATATCTTGATCATGCCCTCTCAGTCATCAACTGGCAGCTGGCAGAAGTTGTGGATTCAGACGGTGCGTGGCCAGAAAATATTCGCTACCATGGCGCAGTATTGCATCGCTATTTTCTCTTCTTCGTCCTATTAAAGCGTTTGAAGGGCATTGATTATTTCAAGCATGAAAAGGTAAAGGGCATGTACCGTTTCCTAATCGGCACAGTGACTGCACCAGATATTATTCAAGGCGGCTCTTCTCGCTCCCCCATCCTGCTTACACCAGCGGTCGGCGATGCCAATGTGCAGGAAAAATGGTTTCGCCTGCTCGGATATGCGGCCCCATTCTATATGGACGAAGACCCCCAGCTTGCCGGGGAAATGCTCTGGACGTGGAAGCACGGCGGAGAACCGATTGAGGATAGTGGCGCATTTCCTCTGCCTCTGGTCGCGCTGTTATATCCACAGCCCGACTTAGCAGAACAAAGGCCTGCACTCGACTCCGTACATTATCCCGATATCGGTTATGTCATCTTCCGCAACGGAGAACAGAACCTTCAGCATTATGCAATCTACGAGGCGTCTCCGCTGACTTATCACGCTCATCATGATGAAGGGCACTTCTCCATCTGGGCAGATGGTGTTCCAGTAACCCTTGATTCTGGAACGGGAGGTTACTATAACGGAGATCGGCATTGGTATGTGTCCAGCGCAGCTCATAATGTTGTTCAATTTACCGATTCATTCGGAAATTTTGCCAATGGCCCACTGCAAAGCACATGCAAGGAAGTACGCTTTTCAGAAGAGTTAGATCATGCCAGCAGTCTTATTCCAGAGGCTAACGCCAGAGAATATGAGCGGAATTTCTTGTTCATTAAAGCAGGCTTTAACGTCTACTTGATATGGGATCGAATTGAGGGAGCATCGAACAGCGTCTGGAATCTGCATACACTCAGTACTGATGCAAGTATAATGGAGCAATCCATTGATGCAGCTTGCCTGAACGGCAAGCACCTAAGCGCTTATATCGCCGAACCAGAACTTCCAGTGATTACAATGGGAGAAGGCGCTGTAGCCGGGAATTATCCGCTGGCAGAGCAGCAACATTTTCGTGTTTATGGTGGTACAAGCGATTACGTCATTCTGCTTCATCCCCGGACAGAAGATGCTTCTTCACTACAGCTTGAACAGCTTGATTATGAAGAGGCTGTCGAAGGAGTACGCTTGTACAGGATATCCCGTACGGATGGAAAATGGTTTATCGCCGCCATCAACGGCACCAAGGAGGAACACCTTGTTACTGTTCCGGGTCCCGGACCGCTTAGGCTGCTCGGAGAATCTGAGTCAACATCCGGGCAACCTGAAGCAACCCAATTAAGAATTGAGGCAGGCAGAATTCACATCGCCATGCCCCGATAACTATATAAAAGGAGGAAGATTAGAACATGAGCAATCTTGGAGTATGGGAACCAGCAGAACCGGGAGTTAAACGCTGTATCTTGAACGCTGCAGCCAGTCTGATGATGATGGAGGTTCATTTCGAAAAGGGAGCCGAGGGCTATGAGCATAGCCATCCTCACGAGCAGATGAGCTACTGTCTGCGTGGAAGCTTTGAATTTCGTATTGACGGCGAGAAGCATAAGGTAACCACGGGGCAAAGTATTGCCATACCGCCAGATGCAAAGCACGGTGTAACCGCATTGGAAGCAGACTCTGCGCTGCTCGATGTCTTCACACCTATCCGCGAGGATCTGCTGAAACGCTAATAAATATATATCTGGCAGCAAAAAAAGGCCCAATCATTCCATTTCAGAGGGAATGATTGGGCTTCTGTTATTTTTCAGCTTGGTACCGTTCCACCTCAAGTGATGCTAATAACAATGGAGCGACGCCCATAGGCACATCCGACAATACGTCCTCAGAGATATAGTAATCGTATGAGCCATTACGGTCTTTGCTCAGACCCGCTCCATGACAGATCTGGTGCAAGTGCACACCTTGTTCATCCTCTTCAGTCAAATGCGTCAAAATGCCTTCATACCCTTGCAACATCGCCTCTATAAAAGAGGATTCCAGATAACCTAATCTTAGTCCCTTAGCCATCGCATAAACAAACATGCACGAGCCGGAAGCTTCAAGATAATTGCCTTTTCTCCCCGCTTGATCTAACACCTGGTACCAGAGGCCAGTCTCCTTGTCTTGAACCTCCAGAAGCGCGCCGCACATCCGCTGGAAAATGCCAATGATCGTCCCCCGCTGCGGATGAGTGAGCGGAAAATGCTCCAGGCAATCAACCACAGCCATCGCATACCAGCCCATCGCCCGGCTCCAAAAATGAGAGGACAATCCGGTAGACGAGTCAGCCCATTCCTGCTCTTTGGATTCATCCCAGCCATGATAGAGCAGGCCGGTCCGTGGATCGCGGGTCCGCCGCTCAACCAGCAGCAGCTGATGCGCCGCTTCGTCAATCAGTTCAGGTCGTTGAAAAACCTTGCCGTATTCCGCTAGGAATGGCGATGCCATGTACAGCCCGTCCAGCCACATCTGGAAAGGGTATACCTTCTTATGCCAGAATCCCCCTTCGGAGGTGCGGGGATGTCCAATAAGCTGTGCGGCCAGCAAATGGGCTGCTTCAGCATACCGTTCTTCTCCGGTTTTCTGGTATAGCAAGAACAGGTTTTTCCCCTCGTTAATCTGGTCCAGATTGTATTCTTCCAGCCTGTAGGTACGGATGGAACCATCCGCTCCAATAAATGTGTCCATATGCCGCTCCATAAAGGAGACATACTCAGGCTGGTCGAGCTGAACACCCGCCCGGGCCATTGCCATCAGCAGCATGCCCGGAACATAAGCCCATCTTTCCAGCACATATTCATGCTCTCCCTGCTTGTTGCACCCTCCAAGAATCGTATTCGCAATTTTACTGGACAAGCGAACGGTTGTTGCTTCAGTTATAGACATCCTTATTCCTCCTTCGTTTGTCATCCATATGAAGTCTAATCTTATGCTCAGTTGAGCTGCTTGCGCAGCCAGGCAAAGGCTGGTTCACCATGAATCTCATGACCTCCGGTGAAGAAGTCCGCTTCTACCTGTCCGATATGATTCGCCGACCTGTAAATCGTCTGCAACTGGGTTAAAGCTAATTTTGTTCCGCGCGGGCCAAACAGATGATCGGCATCTCCCGATTCGAGGAACAGACCACGAGGGGCAATGAGGCCCAGTAGGTCAGGCATCTCCGCTTCCAGCAAAATCCCTGGAATATAATTATCAAGGCAATGATTGCGTGTCAGAATACTGTCTGCGAAAGTATTGGCATACCCGCTTACGACCGCACAAGCGATTCGTTCGTCAAGTGCAGCTGTGAAGCCAGCCACCAGTCCCCCGCCGGAAATACCCATAATTCCAATTCGTTCGCTCTCAACCTCTTTTCTTGTCTGCAAATAATCCAGTGCCCGCATGGTTTCGTAGATACGGTAGCCGGCCATCGTCTTCCCAACCATCAACAATGCGGATGACAGGCGGAAGCAGGAATTACGTCCAGGCTCCCCGCTTGTTAGGTCTTCTTCCAGTCGCCTGTCGCCAAAGCCGAGCAGCTCCGGGGCTGCCACTACAAAGCCCTGTTTTACCAGTGAAACAGCGAAGTCTTTGTGCAGCCCGGGATCTCCCTGCCGATCCGATCCGTCCGGGTTCAAGCCTACGATCTCCCGGCTTCCATAGCCATGTCCATGAATGGCAAGAACGGCAGAGGCAGGGGTAGAGAACGGCTGATCCGGGATCAAAAGATACAGCGGCATGCGCAACCCTTCATAGGTAGTTATCTCTATACGTTCACGGGTATACCCGGTGCAGACTGTACGTTCCAGCAGAACCGGTTGCAGCTCCTCAGCTATTTCTGGAAAGCCACCTAATCGCTCTGTAAATGCTGTGGTAAGCTCCTCACGCCATTGCTGAAAGGGATCTTTGCTGAAAGCCGATTTGCACTGAGCTGAACCAGCTAGTTTTTTCATGTATTGTTCCAGAGGCTCCATCCGAAGTGCTCCTTCCTTAATATCCTTCAGGATGCCAGCCATCAAGCACGGACAGCACCCTATACTCCGCAGCTTCCTGTGGAATCAGCTGCCGCGACCATGCAGCTCTGGCTTCGGGATTGGCTCCCGGTCCACTGCTGCCATATTCTTCATAGCGGCTAGTTTCCTCCCTGTCCGGCTGCCCCCAATTATGCCAGCCTTCGCCGATAATCGAACTGTCTATGACCGTGCGGATAAAAGCCACATGTGCATAAGGGCGCCAAGGTCGGCCAAGATACACTTCACTTACACCTTGACCGCCAGTAATTTCACAATCGAGGAATACATAACCAAACGGTGCGCCTTCAGGCGTTGATGCGGCTGTTATATATCCTCTGGAACGTTTGTTATGCAGCCGGCAACGTTCAAACAAAGCCGTAGCCGCGCCAAAAATATAATCCACATCGCCTTCAATGTAACATTCGTTATAATATTGCTTTCCTTGCCCTGTATACAAAGTATCCTGATCACCCAGCAGGCGTACACGCCGGAATACAGCATGACCAGCATCAACAAAAGCAGCCACCGCCTGGCCAGTGCCGGGACCTGATGCATTTCGAATGGTCAGATTTTCAGCGGTGAAATGCTCAGCGAATACATTCAGGGTACCGGATTTGAACGTGCCAATCGGCTCTCCGTCCGGACCTAAAGTGTGCGCGTTGTCTGACCACGTAATGATGGTGGAATTCGTGTCTTCCCCCAGTAGCAGAACCGGAGGCGTTCCCTGTTTCACTGTAATTTTTTCCTCGTAAATGCCGGGTTTGATCCGAATCGTCACTTCTTCCTTGTGTTCCTGTGGAATTGAATCCAACGCTGCCTGTAGACTACTGAATCCTTCGTCGATACTCTTAGAGACTGTAATTAACATCTGCGGCTCCTTTCCTATCAACCTGAGTTTATTCTATAATAACCGTAACGCTTCGTAAGAGAAGAGGAGAATTATGACTAGCCTGACTAGCCCCAATCACAAATATCATATTGAAGAAGACCGCTACAGCATCCAGCATATGAAACGTAAAGGCATCACTGCTATGCCACGTCCCCACAGCCATGACTTAGCCGAGCTGTACTATCTGATACAAGGGGAGCGGGTATACTTTGTGGACGACCGAGTCATTACGGTTCATAAGGGTGAGCTTATTCTTATCTCCGGCCGGGAGCTTCATTCCACAGCAAGCTCGGAAGTAGCCGAATTCGAGCGGATTCTGATCAACTATGATCCTGCTCTTCTACCGCCATCCCTGCAGAATGAAGCCATCTGGTTTCATGACCGCGGGTACCGCTTGTTCAAGCTGACCCTGCGCGAGCAGGACGAAGCGGAAATTCTAATGAACCGGATGCTGGAAGAATGCCGGTTGCAGCGCCCGTATTACGAAACCAGCGTAATCGCTTTATTCTCCGAGCTGATGATTCTCCTCCAGCGTTCAGAGAGTATCTCACAAGCTGGAGGGACGAAACATCCGCTCCATCATCTAGTAACGGATGTAGCCACCTATATCCGTGATCACTACCGTGAGGCCCTTACTCTGGAAGAGACTGCGAGTAATTTTTACATTAGTCCTTCATACTTGAGCCGGGTATTTCACCGATTGACGGGTTTTCACTTTCGGGAATACATCGTTCATGTCCGCGTAAGGGAAGCCGAACGGCTGCTTGTCGGATCTACAGGCAAAATCCAGGAGATCGCCTCCGCTGTCGGATTTGAACATCTTTCCCATTTCAATAAAACATTCAAAAAATCAACCGGTCTGACCCCGCTCCAATACCGAAAAGAAGCAAGGTCACACCCACGGAAGTTCAAGACGGATTTCCATCATCCATAGAATTTTTTTATCTCTCTGTAATCGTCAAATCTTCGGAATGAGTGAGCGTGACGTGGCTGCATCTATGCGCAGTTATCTTCGGCATCTCCGAAGTCTGCAACCGGATACGATCCAGCGTGAGCCCCGTGGCATGCCGCAGCACAATTCCCCGATCACTCACTGCGTGGAATTTTTCGATGGTTAGATCAGCAAGCGGCATCTCCGGCAGCCCGTTAACCAGTAGAGCGGTTGCCGCACCATGGCACACAATGTTCTTCAGGGTAATCTTCCGAAATTGCGGAGTTTCCTCTGTAACCGAAAATAACTGCTCGTCATACCCTTCCGATCCTTCAACCCCTGCATAGAACATATGAAAGGATACAGCCTCATGGATGATGCCAGTCATGTTGATATTCTCCATTACAATATCCTCCACCACACCACCTCTTCCCCGGGTGCTTTTGAACCGCAAGCCAATGTCCGTGCCGATGAACAGGCAGTCGCTAACTCGAACTGCATGGACACCTCCGGACATCTCGCTGCCGATCACAACGCCTCCATGTCCGTGATATACCGTGCAATTCCTGATGGTAATATACTGGCAGGGCATTCCCCACTTACGTCCTTCCTCATCCTTACCTGACTTGAGACAGATGGCGTCATCACCCACATCAAAGCTGCTGTGCTCAACTAGAGCATGCGTGCAGGATTCCAAATCAAGGCCATCCCCGTTCTGCGAATACCAAGGATTACGTACCTGAACATTTCGTACGGTAATCTGCTCGCAGCCAATGGGATGAAGACACCAAGCAGGTGAATTCTGGAAGGTCGGCCCTTCCAGCAGCACCCGCCGGCAATTGCGCAGGCTAAGCAACGTCGGACGAAGATACGTACGAGCAGGCAGATAAGCCTCCATACTAGTTTCTCCCTTATCCCACAGCTTCCGGCAGAAGTCCTCTCCTTCCATGGCTTCCCGGGAAGGCCACCATACTTCGCCCTGCGGATCAAGCACTCCTCCAGATTCGATCAAACGCTCCCATTGCTTCTCGGTCATCTTAAACCGCTTCACTGGGCGCCAGCCTTCGCCACTGCCGTCGAATATCCCCTCACCGGTTATTGCCACATCGCTTAAACCTTCTCCATCGAGCGGAGCCTGACAGCGCCAGCCGGCATTCCCCTCATAATGGGAAGAAAGTAACGGATACAAGGTATGATCAGGGTCAAACTGCACCAACGCTCCCTTGTCTACATACAGATTAATTCGACTATGCAAAGTAAGGGGTCCTGTGCGCCAGATGCCAGCTGGAATAACAACCTTTCCGCCGCCCGCCGCAGCGCAGGCATCCAGTGCAGCCTGAATAGCAGAGGTACATAGCATTAATCCCCCCTCTTCTGCCCCATAATCCGTGATTGCAAAAGTCCGTTCGGGAATCTGGGGAAGCTCGGGAATCGGATACGTGTTAGTTACAAGATTGCTGCTCATTGAATTTCACCTCCTCCTATTACTCAAGTCCTTCATAGCTAAACCAGTCGAAATCGGCATAGCTTTCGCTCTTTGCACCTTGAGAGCTTGCGTACATCCCGAGGTATGCTCCTGTGAATCCTCCGGCCAGATCGGTGCTGAGCACTCTGCCATCCGTCCGTTCGCAGAAGGCTGTCCACTTGGCGGCTTCAGAAGCTCTGTAATAGAAGCTATACTCTTGTCCCCTGGCTTCCACCTTAAGCTGTACCTGATCCTGTGGATATGGCACTGACGCCAGCAGCTGCTCGCTGCCACCCATCCGATGAATCAGCTGTAATACACGTTCGCCTGCCTCTAGCCCCAGTTCATAACGGAAGTGGTGATCCGCATTTTGGAGGAGAACAAGACCAGCTACTTCCCCTTCTGCAGCGGGACTAAACGTCATGTCCGTCGCCGCTCTGAAGTTCAAATGCTGCTGGCGTCTACCGATATAAGATGGATTGGCAATCTCCGAGAGCCGTTCTGGCTTCAGGCGAAGCCGCAGAACTCCAGGCTTGTCGGTAAGACTCCAGAATTCACCCCGCGGTGTCCGCAGGAAATTCCAGATCGGTTCCAGCTCATTACATATAAACTCATCGCGCGCAGGCAATTCCGGCCATTTTGTCTCTGGCAAATCCGGAGCCTCCGTCTCAAATTCCAGCACCCCTTTACCGGGATTGACCACAGGCCATTCATTCTCCCAGATTACCGGTGTCAGGAAGGTTTCACGTCCCAGATTGCGGTAATAACCACCGCTGGTTCGTGAAGCCAAGCAGAACATCCACCAGTCACCATGCTGAGTCTCTACCAGCTCTCCATGACCCACATTAACAATAGGATACGCTCTGCCAAGATGGCGATGCGTTAGAATCGGATTGGCTTTATGGCCTTCATAAGGACCTGTCACACTCTTGCTTCTGGCAATCGTAATCGCATGAGTATGCCCGGTTCCACCTTCGGCAATCAGCACGTAATACCAAGCGCCGATCTTATAAATATGCGGTCCCTCTTGCGCATGAGCTACCTTGAGTGCGCCTTGCCAAATACTATGCTTCGGACCGATTAGCTTCCCTTGGCTGAGATCAATCTCCTGCAGCCAGATATCCATATGCTTCGGATAATCCTGCCCTTCCGGCGGAACACGGTTGCCGGTATAATACACCTTGCCGTCTTCATCGAAGAACAAAGAGGAATCAATGCCGGGTGCATCCTCCAGCCATACAGGATCAGACCAGTCTCCGGCCGGATCGGTTGTTGTTACATAGAAATTATGCTGGTTCTTGTCATTGTCAATAAAAGTGGTAATCATATAGAAAACTCCCTCATGATAGCGGAGCGTCGGTGCCCAAATGCCCATGGAGGGAATCGAGTGATCCAGATTGAGCTGGGACGGGCGGTCCAGTACATGGCCAAGCTGGCGCCAATTGACCAGATCCTTGCTGTGGAAGATAGGAACGCCTGGGAAAAATTCAAAGCTTGAAGTCACAAGATAATAATCTTCACCAACACGGATAGCGGAAGGGTCAGGATAAAATCCCGGCAGCACTGGATTGCGGAATGTTCTCATTAAAAGTAATCCTCCTCAAAACAATTCAAATGTAAGCACCACCAATTATAGTTCGTATAAGTTTAACTTTCTTGTATTTTCTATGTTCTATTTCTTCATTTTTATACTTTCATGCTATATTGCCCATATTTCACTCCTTGTCAGCTAATAGCCTTTCCCTCTAGAATGGGTGTAATAGGATTTACCTGAAGGGGTGAGCAGCTTGGGAAAAAGAAAGAAATTGTACTCCCGCTTTTTTATGAGCCTAACCGCGATTTCAGTTTGCTGTATTCTAGTACTGGCTGTAGTGATCTTTTATTGGTACCGGAATATTACGATAGATAATGTCAACAAGGCGAACCAAAATGTACTGGTGAATACTGAAACCGTTTTTACAAACTATGAAGAGATCGTCCAGAACTACGCTATGGACTTCTATAGGAATCCAAACATCAACGCGCTCATGATGAATGGCGATACCAGCTGGAGCGACCAGTTGTACAGTGCCTTAAGCCAAATCCGCGGAGCATTGGTTGTGAACCAATATATGGAGAACGCCTACATCATGGGAGTGGATGAGCCTGTTGCCATGTTCGAAAACCTTCCGCTAAGCCCTGAATCCAAGCTGGAGCTATTCTCGAGAATGCGGGATAACATCATTGTTGAATCACCGTTTCTGTGGGAGGCAACCTTGAATAACGGTACCCCCATTACCCTGCTCACCGTGTTTTATAATGACCGGGCGTTTGTGAATAGCGAATATAATGGTGCGGTAGCACTGACCGTCAATTTGGGAAAGCTGCAGAATAATCTGTTTACGCAAAAAGAAGGCGAAGCCACCCGTTACGCTGTGCTTGACGGAAAAGCATCTGTACTCATGCACAGTGCATTATCTGACATCCCTCTGGAAGAGGGCATGTTAAAGCAGGTGGTGTCCTCCACCTCAGAAAGAGGCTCTTTTGTCTATAAGGGAGGTGAAGAGCCACAGCTGATTACCTATGTATATTCTGCAGCGGACAAGCTGTGGTTTGTGTCGGAAACTTCCTACAAGGATAGCATCCGTGATATCTCCAATGCCCGTAATCTGATGACTGGCCTTTGCTTGGCCTTGATTGCCGCCGCATCTATAACCGCCAACCTGATCTCGCGGCGGATGTATAAGCCAATCGGCCGGTTGTTCGGCAATATCGCTCATCTATCTGGCAATGAAGAAGCGCTGAAAACCGGTGGCGATTTCGATACCGTAAGCCAGGAGCTCGAACAGATTGGCGTTAAGCTGGAGCAGCTAAAAAAAGAAAGCGATGATAGCGCCTTGATGCGGTGGCTGCTTTCCCCGCAGAGAACACCGGAGAACAGCGGGACACCCCTGATGAGCATAGCCGCTGCTGGGGGAGCATATTGTGTATGCGTGCTGACCGCTCTGGAGCCCGAACAACCTGAAGACTCCGACTTCCAGCATACTTTTGAGGAAAACATACAACAGATTGAACATGCCTTCTGTGAACTTGCAGCCATTCAATCCTTCCGCCCGCATCAGGGCACTGCTGTACTTATTCTGAGCGAGCTTCACAGCGGCAGCTTCGGCGATTACGCTTTGTACCGCGGCAAATGGGAAGAAACCGCCGCTCAGCTACAGCTTTCCGGAGCCTGCTGCGCCTTCGGAATCAGCGGGCTGACGGATGATTTAAACCTACTGAGGGCTAAATACAATGAGGCTGCGGACTGTCTGCAATATATTAAATTTCATGTGCAGCAGAACATCATCTTTGCCGATGATACGATCCACCTGAACAGCAGCCCAATGCCCGACAGTGCCCTTGAACCGGTACTGCAAGCCGTTAAGCAGACGGAACTCTCGAACCATATTCCGCAGGCAGTGGAGAGATTGCTGGCAGTAGCCTGCAGTTACCGCGTCGAGCCTGCCACCATCGCTTTATCGAGACTGGTCTTTGAGCTCAGCCGCACGGCTGAGCTTAATGCAGACGTCCAGCATTCCGGCTTTCTAGATAATTACCAGCATATCTGGCAGATCCAAAGCTATGACAAGCTATGGAATTGGATTGTAGACAGCTGTTATACCGCCCACGAGCGCATTGCCAGCATGAGCGCTGTACAGACCAAGAGCTTTGCTGGTGAAGCCATTTGTTATATCAGAGATCATTATGATGACTCCAGGCTCTCCCTTAATGCCCTTGCTGACAAGCTATCGCTAAGTCCCGCTTATCTCAGTAGACTTATTGCCGACGAAGTAAACTGCAGCTTTCCCGATTTCGTTAACCTGCTGCGTCTGGAGCAGGCGCAGATGTTATTAGTCACTGAGCTTGGCTTGGATATCCGGGAAATTGCCGAGAAAGTGGGCTACAACAGCAGCACCTATTTTACAACCCAGTTCAAAAAGCGTTATGGGGTTACACCTTCTAAATGGAGAATGAATCATATTTTGCAGAAACAGAATCTTCCTGATTGACCCGCTAAAAGTAAGGAACAAAGGGGATGTCCCGGCAGCATTTTCATAGCCGGAGACATCCCCTTTTTGACTTTCAATGAATAGCCCTCGCGCCGGCCTATACTATGAAATCCCTCTTTAAATCAGGCTTTTGAGCACCCTAAAAACAAAAAAGTTCTGTCTTTTTCGTTTTTTTAAGCTGCCCTTTTCCGCTTTTTTTAACTTTTTTCCGTTTATTATGATAGCGTTTACATTCCGGGTGGATTTATGATTTTCATGTAAAGCGTTCTCCTAAAACAAGGGACGGAAATGACAACGCTAGTATAAAGGAGTGGACTGTTAATGATGCAAGAGGCTACATCGGAGACACAAGGAATGCCAAGTCCGGGAATCAGGACGGCCAAAGCCAAGAGCTTCCGTAAATCCCTAAGGAAGGACAGCTCGCTTTATTTGCTCGCTCTTCCGGGAATCATCATTCTAATTCTTTTTGCTTATCTGCCGATGAGTGGTCTGATTCTCGTCTTTAAAAATTACAACTTCAACGACGGAATCTTCGGCAGCCCGTGGGCCGGCTTCTCTAATTTCGAGTTTTTCTTCTCTAGTATGGAAGATTCTCTTAGGGCTACACGCAACACGGTGATGTTAAATGCGCTGTATATGCTAACCGGCACGTTTTTTTCAGTGGCCATCGCCATTATTCTAAATGAGCTGCGCAGCAAATGGTTTATCAAAATCACGCAGAGCGTCATGTTTTTCCCGTATTTTATTTCCTGGATTATTATCGGAGCCATTCTGTTCTCCCTGCTGGATTACGACAAAGGCATTATGAACCAGTTGCTCCAGACATTCGGCTTCTCCCAGGTTGACTGGTATTCCAGCCCTTGGCTGTTCGTAATCATTCTCGTGCTAGCGAATATCTGGAAAAGCGCTGGTTACGGCGCCATCATCTATTATGCGGTGCTGCAAGGCATCGACACTTCCTATTATGAAGCTGCAAGAATCGATGGTGCCTCCAGATGGCAGATTATCACCAAAATTACGGTGCCAATGCTGATTCCGTCGATCATTCTGATGACGCTGCTGGGCATCGGGGGCATGCTGAAAGGCGACCTCAGTATGATTATGGGGGTAACGTTCCTGAATCCGTTGCTTCTGCCGACTACCGACATTATCGATGTGTATGTATACCGCACAGCCATCCGTTCCGGAGAATTCGGCTTTGCTTCTGCCATCACGCTCTATCAATCCGTCTTTGGTTTCATTCTGGTGCTGGTGGCCAACAAATTAGCCGGCTGGTATGACAAAGACAGCAAACTATTTTAGGAGACTGATAAGATGCAAACTACCGAAAACAAAGGTCTGCTCATTTTCTTTTACATCTGTATTGCCGTATTTTCCGTAATCTGTCTAGCGCCGTTTATTCTGGCAGTATCCGGCTCCTTATCTACCGAATCCAGAATCGCCGCGGAAGGCTATTCGTTCTGGCCCAGAGGCTTTACCTTTGAAACCTATGAATTCCTGTTTGGCTCGAAGGCACAGCAGATTCTGCGGGCGTATTCCATGTCGGTGATCGTTACGGTGCTGGGTACCGTATCGGCCGTATTGGTGACCACCGCTTACGCTTATGTCATTTCCGTTAAAAGCTTCCGGCTCAAAAATTTCTTCGCCTTCTTCGCCTATTTTACAATGCTGTTCAGCGGAGGAACGCTGCCATGGTATCTGCTTAGCACCAAATATTATCATTTGGGCGATACGCTCATCGGCCTGTTCATCCCTTATGTGCTAAGCGTCTTTCTGATGTTTCTCATGGCTAACTATTTCCGCAGCATCCCGCATGAAATCGTGGAATCTGCGCAAATCGATGGTGCCGGACATCTGCGGATCTTCTTCAGCATTATGATTCCGCTGGGCCGCGTCGGACTGGTAACCATTTCGCTCTTTTACGCACTGCAATTCTGGAACGACTTCTATTTGCCACTAATGCTGGTATCCGATCAGGATCTCTATACGATCCAATATTTGATGTACAACATGATGGCGAACATTCAGTTCCTGGCTTCCGGCAATGCTGCTCAAGTTGGTGGAGCTATCATCGCACCGCCACTGGAGACAGCCAAAATGGCAATGACCTGTCTGACCGTTTTGCCAATCGCCATATTATATCCTTTTCTCCAGCGCTTTTTTGTCAAAGGCATTATCGTAGGTTCAGTAAAAGGCTAATTTCCAGCAAAGATGCCATATTATGTTCGGTTGCACCGGGTTTATGCTCCCCTACTTCTTGATGTACAATGGGACTTAAGGGAGCACGGCCTTTGCAATAGATGCCTCAAACATTATGATTCTATTTCAGGAGGGTTCATCATGAAAAAGAAAAAAGGTTGGTTAAGTTTGCTCCTCGCTGCGGTGTTCTTGGTAAGCGGCTGTGCTCAGGGCAACAATGAAAGCGCTCCCCATAGTTCTGGAACTGGAAATGAAGGTACCTCTTCCTCTACGGATAGCGGTAGTAAAGACGGCAGCGCCTTGGCTCCTGCCAAATTGAAAATTGTGCTGTACGGGGATGAGTCCAACCGGATGAAGGAACTAGCGAAGACATCGTTCTACGACACTATTAAGAAAGAAATCAATGCTGAGGTTGAATTTCAGTTTCTTCCTTGGACCGAATATGGCGGCGGTAAAACTGATTTAATGCTGTCTACGGGAGAAGACTTCGCAACTTATACAGATGCCAATTACATGGTAAAATCTGTGGCAAAGGGGCTTTATGCCGACCTCACTCCGTATGCCGATGCAGCCGCTGAGTTGAGTAAAAATGTGGACGAGGCCTCCTTCAAAGCCTTTCAGCTGGAAGGCAAGCAGTATGCGATCCCCGTCGGCAACAAACCGAATTCTGCGGAATTCTACAGTGCGCTAGTTAGACAGGATTTGCTTGAAGAAGCCGGCATGACACAGGTCACTTCACTGGGAGAACTAGAGCAGTTCTATGATAAGGTCCATGCCATTCATCCCGAACTGATCGGGTACGCTAACACCGATGCACGCAGACTCCTACAATATGATTACACGGACAAAAACCTCTATTGGCAAAATGATTTTATTGCCCTGGATGAGTCTGTGAAGGATGATCAAATTATTAGCTGGTTTGAAACCGAAGAGTTCAAGAGTTATGCGAACCTTATGCACGGCTGGTATGAAAAAGGAATCATTCCAAAATATGCCGCCACCAATGTCCCACAGCTGCAGTCTGACTGGAACTCCGGAAAAGCGATGTTCTGGGCCGGCACAGCAGCACGCCCATTCGAAGGTGCGGCAACCATCTCACAAGCAGTGCCTGATGCCAAACTGGTCAACTATTTCCTCGGCAGCGGCCGTCCAAAAATCAGCCGCGGCACTTACAGCACCGCCTTTTTTGTCTCCACCGCTGCTAAAGACCCTGAACGTTATATTATGTTCTTCAATCTGCTGCAAAAAAACCAGGAGCTGTACGACTTGTTCGCCTACGGGATAGAAGGAACAGACTATACGCTGGATGAAAACGGGCGTTTGACCAAAATAACTACTGATTCGCTGATCCCCGACTGGCTGCTGATGAACAAAAACTTCATGCGTTTCGACAACACGGTACCGGATGAGTTTATTGCAGAATATAAAGCTTGGGACGATGGAGCCATCATTTCCAAAGGTGCCGGCTTCAACTTTGACAATACACCCGTCAAGAATGAAGAAACGAAGCTGAACGGCGTATTCACTGAATACCTCGCTCCGATCGGAAGCGGCTTCAGTGATTATGACACCGCCTTCCCCAAAGCGCTAGACAGACTAAAAGCAGCGGGAATAGACAAATATATCGCTGAATACCAAAAACAATTTTCCGAATGGTACGCCAAGCAGCAGTAAGTACCGCCGCGGCAATTATCATACAGGTCAAGAAGCGTGTCTCCATTAAGGAGCACGCTTCTTTTGGTCTTCGAACGCCGTGGTGAAAGCGGTATAATGGCCAACCTTGAATCAATACGACGGCGAGCAGGATAATTCAATCAAAATGATTACGTTTGGGGAATTTTCGTTGCTGATACACTTAGAATTATTTTCAAAGTAACCTGAAGGATAAGAGGGAAACTGCTCATTGGTTAAAAAGCGCAAAAATAAAAATTCAAGCGGCATTTTATACTGGAGATATACTCGTTATAGGTTAATGCTATAAATATTATTCCTATTATATATTAGACCAATAAACGCCTATAGCGCTATTATGTTATTTATAATAATAACGTGGAGGGATGATCTGATGTCTATTTATGATTTTCAAGCAAAGTCAATTCATGGTGAGCCTGTTGAATTGTCCATTTATCATGGAAAAGTTCTGCTTATTTTGAACACTGCCAGTAGGTGCAGCTATTCTCGCCAATTACCTGATCTTCAAAAACTTTACGAAATTCACCATGAGCAAGGGTTTGAAATACTTGGTTTTCCTTGTAACCAATTCAACGAGAAGGAGCCAGAAAGCAACTCGGAAGTACATGAATATTGTGAGAGCAACTTTGGAGTTAAGTTTCCGTTATTTGAGAAAGTTGAGGTTAGGGGTCCCTCTGCCCATCCTTTATTTCAATATCTAACACAGCAAGCACCATTTCAAGGATTCGATACTGAGACATCAGGCGGTAAGTGGATGCAGGATTTTCTGCAGGAAAAGTATCCGGACATATATGCCGGCGATGGGATGAAGTGGAATTTCTCGAAGTTTTTAATCGATAGAAACGGTCATGTATACGGTAGATACGAAACAACGACTGAACCCTTTGACATAGAGCCATTTATTGAATCACTTCTTTTAAATTAAATGAATCCGATTGGTAATTTAACCAACAGAGAACGATAGTTTAACATGAAGGGTTTACATATTAGGCATGCAAAACATTTAGAACCCTTTATGTTATTTAAATTTCATTTCTTACTTTGATTAATTAATATTAAGTCAGAATAAATTGTATTAATAAGATAAGATAAATTGCCTGTCCTCCCCCCATATGATTAGTTAAGCCAACCTGTAAGGAAAAAAAAGAGCATTGTGGTACCCACACAGATAAGGAGCAATAGCTCCAATTTTTTTTCAAATAGATGTTTTATAAACCATAGATAACTTACAATGCACAACAAAAGAACAGCACTATAAAAAAACAAGGAATCATAATGAGTTACAAATAGGCTCCCTCCACCAATAGAAAAGACTATACCTATAAATAAAAACCACATCCCCACTCCAATCGCAGCACTTAAAGCAATAAAAAAGAAACTCATTACCATATTTATGCTCCCTTGGCTCGCTTCTCGGCTTCCAGATTTTCCTTCTCCATTTTTTATCGGATTACTCCCTTTATTTATGTATATATCTTTGCTGCCTGACGACGATACCGATTTCTTTCAACTGAAGCACCATCTTTTTGACTTCAATAAAAAGACAACCTTCTTCAAGAAGGTTGTCTTTTATGTGATCAAGTGCTTGCTTGTAAGCTAAGCAAACTCCCCATCGTAAGTTCTTATTCACTAATCGTTGCGTTGTCGTATAAGTCAACCAATTCGTCGAAGGAGGTAATAATGACATCAGAGCCCTTCAGCTCATCCTGACGGCCGAAGCCTGCATAGGCGCAGCCGATTACGGTCTGGCCATTTCCTTTACCTGCCTGAACATCTGAAGAACGATCCCCAACCATCCAGGCACTGCTGATACCATGATTATCCAAAAGAATGCGTAGCAGCTCGGTCTTAGTCGCAGTGCCTTGACCTCCCGCACTATACAATCCTTCGAACAACGCCTTAAGCTCATGCACCACAACGATGCTGTGAATGTAATCCTCCAGCCCGTTGCTAGCCACAAACAGCTTCACTCCACGCTCTTTAAGCGCTGTCAGTGTCTCAACCACCTGTGGATACAGTAGCGTGCCTCCGGCTTCAAGCCCTTCAATCTCCAGCTGCAGGAGCAATTCATCCGCCCGGCGGTGCACGGCTTCATCTGCTTCAGGCATAACATTCTTCCAAATGTCTGCCAGCAACATCCCTAAGCAGCCTAGAATACGTTCTTCTGGTGGTGTAGGTCCTACGTATAGTCCCTCTTCCCGCAAAATATCGAACATTTTATGATATGCAGGCAATAAAAGACTTTCAGTCTGGAACAATGTTCCATCCATATCAAATACAATCGCTTCTGGCTTGTTCAGTTTCGCATGAACCGCGTTTTGTTCCGTTCCTTGTACTTCGTTACTCATCTGTTGTTCCTCCCCATTCTGTTCAGCTTCAGGTAAGACATTCATCTGTGCGATATTTCCAGTACAAGCCCTATGATATATGAAATCGCTTTGTAATGTCCATGCTCTTAACTTTTTCTGTTGCAGTTTATATTTCGTTATGCTATATTTCAATCTGTAATATTACAACTTGAAATATAAAGGAGAAATAACCATGTCAAATCCATTAATCATGCGCTTCCTCAAGCAGCCTGCTACCATCATTGGAATTATAACTGCACTGTTGTTCCAAGTTTTTTTCAGCTTAATTTGGATTACAGGGTACGATCATGTAACGGATCGGGTAGATCAGTTGCCCATTGCTATTGTTAATGAGGATGGTACAAATGGCCAGCCTATAGTCGATGGGATTGCAGGATCACTTCAGTTCGTAACCATACAGGATCTCCAACTAGAAAATGCAAAAGAAGCACTTGAGCATAGAGAAATCCGCATGATTATCAATATTCCCCAAGGGTTCACTGGACAGATCAGTAATCCATCTGCAAAGACTGAACTCCACTACTTCTTAAATGAATCTAATCCGCAGATGGTCAGCAATGTGATGCAGTCGGTAGCACTTAAAGTCACGGCAGCAATGAACACTCAAAGCAGTAATTCAGCACTAAGCCACACCTTGGAAGCTATGAATCTGCCGCAAGCACAAGCGGAGATCATCAAAAGTGCTGCAAGCAGCCGCATTTCCGCCAACGTCGAAATCATTAACCCTACAACTAATTTTGCACAAACTATGGTTCCCTTAATGATCGTTACCGCCTCATTTACCGGTGCTATGTTACTCGCGATGAATCTCCATAAAGCTTCCTCCAACTTGTCTGGACAATTTAGTAAATGGAATCGCTTTGCAGCCCGATTTGTCATTATGGGTGGAACGGCCGTGCTTATCTCACTAGTGGGAACTATCATGGTTAACTCACTCGGTATCCACTCTAATCGTGGCTTTCTGCTTATGTGGCTGTTCGAGTTCACGGTAATTCTCTCCTGTATGATCCTTGCTCAGTTTAGTCTGCTGCTCCTCGGGGATGCTGGCGGCTGGCTAAATATTGCCCTTCTCTCCATGCAAATGTTAGCGTCCGGAGCAACTATTCCACGCGATGTGCTTTCACCTTTTTATAACTGGATCGGTCCCTTTTCGCCCGCTTACTATGCAGTTAATGGTATGCTCGACCTGGTTATCGGGGGTAACGGGGTATGGAAGGATATGTTCTATTTACTCTGTATTGGGGCAACAATTGCTGTATTAAGCGTACTTGTCACTTTCCTCCGTAAAGAAACTCGGATCTCACGAGAACAAGAGCCCGTGCCAGTAAACGCGTAATTATACAGTTTGCCACTCCGGCTATGCCATTTCAAATTGAGAGCGATATGCAGTTGTGATATGGTAGGAAGTGAAAGAAAGGAGCGGCAATGATTTATGAACATACAAGATGTTATTCTGGGGATTTTAAGCGAAAAACCTCATTCTGGTTACGAGATAAAACGACATTTCGAGGAATACTTCTCATTTTTCTTCGATGCCAGCTATGGCACGATCTATCCTACCCTAAGCAAAATGGAAAAGCTGAATCTGATCACTAAAGAATCTGTGCGACAGGAAGGCAAACCTGACAAAAATGTATTCACCATTACCTCTGCCGGCTTGGATCAGTTCCACGCTTATCTACAATCACCAGCCGAAAAAGATGTTCTGCGTTCTGACTTTTTTATGCACCTGTATTTTGGAGAAAAGACGGACAAAGAGAACATAGATAATCTGCTTCGGCAAGCATTGATAGAAAAGCAGGCAATGTACGACGATCTGGAACAGAAGTTGAACCAGCTAGATTACAAGTTATCTTCCTACCAGAAGTTGTGCATGGAGCTAGGCCTCGTACAATATGATGCTTTTATCAAAAAAATCCAAAGTGTGCTAGAGTCTAAATAAAACCTGCTTTCGAAAGTACACCATAAAAAAAAGAACCGGTATTACATGCACATCTTGTGCTTGTAATACCGGTTCTTTTTTTTGAAATCATATGTGGTATATGGATTATGCTCTATCAAAGCTTGCAATAAGTTCATCAAGAACATCTTTGCTTACCATTTTACCTTTGAAATTGATCAGGTTTTCTGAGCTTCCGGAGAAGATACAAGTTGGCTCATATTTTCTAAGGATAATCTTTTCAGCGTCTACAAAAATCTCGAGCGGGTCTTTTATGTCGATTCCCATTGTTCTACGCAGTTCAATAGGAATTACGATACGTCCCAATTCATCCACTTTTCTTACTATGCCTGTTGCTTTCATCATCGTACATCCTCCCTTGAAGTCACATTTATAATCATTCTTGCTAAAAGCTATGTACGCTTCTATATGATAGTAATGATTACGCTACTACCTAATTCTAAAGTTCTATTCATTTCCTGTCAATTATTTTTCTACATTATATGATATTATTCGACAAAATTTCGACAATGTATGATATCTGTTGAGCCCCAAGATTTGAAGCCGTGTCAGAACACAAAAAAATAGGGGATTCTCGGGAATGTTAAAATCCGCCCAGAATGTAACCCTACTTGATGACAATTCTACCCTAAAATACCTTCATTAATCTATTTGTAAATCTTGTCACTCCGCTTATCCGCAATCACAGTAAGTAGGAAATTGTCGAAAACTAGCAAGAACGCTACTCCGTCATTTACCCAGATGTTTAGTAAGTCAAACTTAAATAGGGTATATCAGTAGATTTTTTTGCTATGAGAAGTGTGTATCGAGTCGTCATGTATTACAAGGCTGATGATATCGCTGTAGTGTAAATACGATGAATCCGGAAGTCGACTAACGAGGGACTAGCAAAGATGTTATTGATGGAGAGTATTCAAAGTGTTTGATGATTTTTGTACCCCATTAAGAGAGTAAATTAACTATAGAATTATATAGTTCTCCTATAAAGGTTTCATCAATCTGTTTAGTACTGATAATACGTTCCTTACATAAGCCATCTACTGCAAAAGTTACTTGAAAGCAAGCATTTAAGGGTTGAATATCTATTTCAATATCTGTTTCCATTTTATCTAAAATATCATAGCCAAATAAGACATATATCGCGATATCGTAAGTTTTCTTGTTCAGAATTAAGGAGAAGTAGGAAGATGTTTGCGCTGAGTTTATCTCGGGAACATAGTCTATTCCGTATAAAACTCCGATAGGGTGATTCGATGCAAAATAACTGTTATAGTTATTATTTTTGAATTGCCCTTTTAACCAGATAATAACTTCAAAGTCAGTGTCAGCAGGGATGTAAATAGAAACCATTGGTTCTTCGATCAGCAATGGGTTGCTGTTAAGTGTGTGTATGTTATGTAATTTGAATACGCTATGCCATAACTTAATATTATTACACTGATTGTATACTATCTTATTCATATCTTTTCCTTGGTAATTGTCAATAAACACTACATTTTTATTGTATCTCGATGCAATCCGCTGTAATTCAACATAATCATCAGGACAAAGATCTCTGCTGATCACAACGAGAGTCTCAATATTTTCATTGTAAGCCAATAGGGCTACATCAACAGCATCATAAGACAAATCAGAGGGAACGACAATTTCACCGTGTATGTTAACGCAAAGATTCCGATAGTCCATTTTGCATTTTCCATTCACATAGCATACTAATATATCACTCATCCAATCAGGGTCAGCATAGCAAATAAACAAGTGTTTATCGTCCCTATAGTTATTTGCCATTTTCGACAACATGAGTTTTATTTGCTGCAGGTTAGTTAGGTGAGATTTACCAATGAGTTCACATACTTTGGCTGTAATCATGGGCGCGGCAAAGCTGTTCGAGTTGCTGCACTCTTTACCATTCAATTTGTGTCTAGCAAAAGCCGTAAATTCTATACCGTCGATGATATTACCATTGAGATAAAACTCACCTTCGAGTAGCGTGTCGCTTACCTCTCTCTTGACGCCAATAACGTTTGAGAAAGAAGCTGGATATGTAATATAATCATGATTACTTGCGGCACATACAATAATTAGGCCTTGACCTGCAACCTTGTTTATGACTTTCTGCGTTTCTAATAAATCCGCTGAGCAATGGCTTCCCAAGCTGACATTTACAACTTGAATATCATTTTGAACGCACCATTCCAGCGCACTATACAGCTTCTGAATGTTTCCATTTAAGGTCTCTGACAATATCTTCAAGCTATACATATGGATTTCCGGATAATAGTGCTTAATTATGCCTGCACAGATGGTGCCGTGAGTTATTCTTTCGGGTCTGTCTATTGTATAATTGTTTATTGTGAAATCATCATTGAAGATCAATTGTTGAACAACAGGTTCTCCAAGCAAATATTCGTTGATACCATCATCTATCACGGCAATTTTCACTTTAGCTTTGATGTTCATCATCTCCTTTTACAAAGCGATAAAAATAAAACCGCCTCATTGGTCACAAATCCATTGACCCAGGCGGTAGTCATGATTAAAGAAGTTATTAATCATTTAATTAAACAGATTCTTTTTCCGCAGCATCGAATCCAGACTAGCTTGTAGCACACTATTTAAATACTTGCTATCTGCTTCGTCATTATTGGAGTTCTCAATAAATAACCCGGATTGTGATAGGCTAGTGCTACTACTTAATTTACTCAACGAATCCAACTGCTCCGCCATTTTCTTTTTATCTGCCTCTGCTTCTTTATTAATCTTCTCCCGCTCGGCAGGTGTTAAATAATCACCAATCACCCAAAAAGTAGCTGTTCCATCCGGATGTATAATGACGCCACTGGCATCACCGGGTTTATCATTAGCGCTGGAAGCAAAATGATCCTGAATAATTGCTTCTACCCTTTTATGCATTTGTGGATCTGTTGCCGACTGATTCAGTATATTTGGAGCAATGGTTACATTTCCTTTGCCAACACTACCAGAGTATACCCTTTTCACTGCTTCATTGCTCTTTGGTATGGCTTGCACATTGATTTTAATGTCGAATTTTTTTTCCAATTCCGTCAAAACCGCTTCCGAACTCGATGTCGATAGCGCGTCTTGAAATGAAATCTCTGAGCTCTTATTTTTCTGGATTACCATTGTTGCCCCCGCACGATTCAGGCTACTGAGTGAAGCTACATTCAACAACTTAAACCAACTCCCTTATTCTTTTTTCCTGTAGAATGCGGCAAACTGTATTATTAATTCGATCTAGGCTGTTGAAGCATCCATTTAATATATCGGTTTCCGGAATTTGTATTTTTAGTTTTTCCTCAATATGTACAAATAGAACCAACAAATCCCGTGGTGAGAACTGCATGGCCTCGCCCAATAAATCCTCATAGAAGTAGTTTTCATTAAGCTTGATCTTGTCCATTCCCATTACGTCGAATAATATTTCGTTTATCTGTTCACGCACTTGATCCAGATCCATAAATATCACCCTTCTTTTATACGATTTGCATATTTTCCTGTAACAATAGAGCTTCACAGCATTCTGCTAATTTCAAAGTGTCTGTCCCATTTAACGAATTAAACAGAGGAACCTTTGACTCTAGCGATATTTGTGCAATTTTTTCATCAACCAACTTAGAATCAACCGTAAAAAACTTCAATTCTTTATCCTGTTTGCTTCTGCCCGTATCAAATTTATGATTTGACATATTAAAACAATCAATATCAAAACCTAATTTATGCTTTGTTGACACACATATCTTATCGAGAAACTCTCTATTAAAATCATCATAGGTCAAGTTCATAATACCGACATCCGGATGGATTGCACTAGCCGCCTCGAATGCAGTAATGCCAAATCTATTGGTAAACAGATTATTATATACCATTGTCCCGCCTGGAATTCCGATGATCATTACATCAGGTCGTTCGTTCAATTCAATATATTTACAGAAGTGATTAAAAAGAAATATTTTATCTATCTCCGCTTCTTTATGATTAAACATAAAATCAGGAAAAGAATGAAATCCCATAATCTCACAATAAGATTTTGTCCCAATTTGACTTACTTTGTACCCTTCTTTCAAGAAATAGTCCCTTAGGCTAAGCTGAACATCAAATTTATTGGATTTTTCCATCAGACTCGCCACGCAGATTATCGGAACATTAATATCCAGCAGTATTTTCTCAACAAGTTCTACTTTCGTTCTGTCAATGTCAATTCCAAAAAAACTTGTGAGTTCCACATTATTTTTCAGACATACCTTCTTTACCATTTCAACTTCATGATCAGCACATCTGTTAAGCAGAACAATATCTTTCCCCATCTCTGCGGCTTTGATAATTGTCGGGAACACCACTTTTTCAAAACTGCATTCAAATTCACAAATCATTAACACATCAAATTCATCATCTGAAAAAGAATCTTTAACTTTTATACCCAAATCCTCACCATAATAGCTGTACGCTGCATCTTTTTCATTCAGTCCAAAACCTAAAGGTGCCATTAATGAAACAAACTCATAGTTGCCCAGTAAATTGGAGAATCTGACGACCGGACCGAAATCTGCATGATATGGATAAACAATTGCTCTTTTTTTCACCATTGTCTCCCCCATTACACTTTTTCTTTATCAAAGTCGTAGCCTAACTCTCTTAGAACGCAATAATCTTTAAACAAACTCTCAGTGTTTTCTCTAACTTTATTGCAGATACTTAACTTTTTGGCAGCAGAAAACTCACTGATATCATCGGCGGCCATTGCACAAGAAGTGCAATATCTAAAGGCCCAGCACTCTTTGCATTCTTTCTCCGTTATTGTTCCAATGTTTAGTATGTTCCGGATATTATTTAATTCAAAGCCTGTATCTATATGCCCAATCCTCATTACACTAGATGCTTCACTAACTCTTTCACAGGGATACAGAGCACCATCAGCATTCACAAACAATCGTTGTACTCCTGGAACACACGGTCCGGAATGATGATCTTTTTTTACATCATAGAAAGAGATTCTAAGCCTGTTATGGACATTCTCCTGGATTTGATCAAAGCTTTCCATCACCAGCTTGGATACATCCTTTTTCTTAAGCCTATCAAATTTATAAAGAAATAATTTGAAAACTTCGTAATTATACATCTTGATAAAACTGTCATTGATCAAGGACTCACTTTTTTTGTAGCTACTTGCTATATCACTTGCCATAACAGCAAAGTCTTTTACGGTCTCATAGTTGGAAAAAAAGTTTGTGGAACAGCTAAAATCCGAATTCGGATCAATTACTGCATTGAACATCACTTTATTAACATAGTCTGGTGTTTTGTTTTTGATATTTTCAATATTATCCATAATAGTCTGAAAACTGCCTTTATTATTTACCGCAAAAACTCGGTTTCTATCATGCGCGACTTCATCGCCGTCCAGGCTGATCGTTAAATTAAAATCATTAGAAGATAAGAACTCTAAGGTTTCGTCGGTAATTAGAGTTGCATTTGTAGTAAGGTTAAACGTTAGTTCTTTGCCCTCACTTTGTTCTCTGGCATAAGCAACACAAGCTTTTATTAAGTCCATTTCCAGTAAGGGCTCTCCTCCATAAAATCCAATATTAATAATTGGAGAATCTACGGAGTGCTCAATCAAAAACTTAATTGCTTTCAAAGCAACCTCTTTTTTCATTCTCTTATTGGTATGTACTCTGTGTAAGTAGCTCCCTGAATACGCGCAATAGCTGCATCTTAAATTACAGTTTTGCGTGATCTGCAAAGTTATCGAGCCAACGCTTCTGCTTAAATTGTGCTGCAAAGAGTCGCTCATGGGATGAATCATCTCAAAATCCTGTTTCTCCGCCAAAAAACCGGAATCAAATAAGTTTTGAATCTCCGGTTCCACTTGTTCAAAGTTTGAATTTCTATAGTTCAACAAAGCCTGATAAGATCTTTCATTTAATTTAAGAAATGTATTTGCATTCGCATCGAACATATATTTTCCCGTTACCGTTTCAAATAAATGAAATACTGGCATCTGAACTCCCCCCACTCTAAAAGTGAAGCAGGACAGCTTTTTTAATAAAGCCATTTAGCCATCCTGCTCTTAGCTATACTTAAGATTGCACTTACTACCCGATTCCAATAGCAGTCATCTTCATGGAGTTACCAGTATAGGTTACTTGTTTCATGGCTGCTTTGTTTGATCCGCTGGCATTGCATGTACATGCATAACAAGGACATGCACTGCAAGCTGCATATGCCTCCAACGTTTCATAATTTGCATTTGTTCTTTTTACAAGTTGTTTCATATGCCTATTCCTCCTTTCAAATCGTATTTATCTAAATATCAATATTTGATATTTAAATCACTCGAAGGGTAAACCCATTAAACGAATTGATGCTGTTGTGTGATGCGCCGATACCTTTCATTTGTATAAGACAACTTCTCATGAAGTCCAATAGCGGAGACCTGACCTTTTTCTAAAAAGATTACTCTATCCACATGCTTCAGAATTTCCGGCCTATGACTGACTATAATCACTGTATTGTTACTGAGTGCTGTATCTAATAGATGGTTGATGGCTTGTTCAGAGTGAAGATCAAGGTTGGAGGTCGCTTCATCAAAAATCACCATAGGCCTGCTTTTTATTAATGCTCTGGCTATCGCGATTTTTTGTTTTTGTCCACCGGACAACTTGTTCCCATTAGAACCTACGACATAATCCTCAAACCGGCTTGTATCCTTCTCTAAGAATTGGGTAGCCTCAATAGCCTGTCTATACTGCTCCTCATGGTTTTCACTGTAAAGTTTTATGTTATTTTCGATGGTTGTGTCAAAAAGATATATCTCTTGACTAACAGTCGAAATTAATTCCCGATATTCATTCAAATTAATAGCCTTAATATCCACTCCATCAAATAAAATTTGTCCTGTAAGTGGTTCGTAAAACCTCTGGATTAAATTTAGGATTGTAGACTTCCCCGAACCATTCATTCCTACAATGGCCACTTTCTCATGGCTGCCAATCGTGAAATTCACATTTGACAAGATCAGTTCAGTATCATATGCAAAGCTTACATTCTCAAACTGAATGCTCCCAAAAGGGTTGAGTAGCTTCACATCATAGTTGGCGGATTCTACATCACAAGCTTCGATTTCTTCCTCAAGCAATGAATAATACCTTCGGGCAGAAGGCATTATTCCCGACAATAAGTATCCAATATTCAACATCGATGAGATAGGAGTGGTCACATAAGCGCTATAGGTAATAAATGCAAATATACTTCCTACCGAAAGCTTTGAATCTAATATCATCGTCGATCCAGAAGCATATATAAGAAGAACTAGTCCTCCAATTAGAAATCTCTCCACAGTAATCCGCCAATTATCCAATAAACTGATTCCCATATGGGAGGTTATTACTTGATTTTGCTTGTCTGCAAATTCTTTTTCTTTGAAAATGAATAAATTAAAAAGCCTTGTTTCCTTCACACCGTTCAAACTATCCTCAAACCAATGCGAATATTCTCCATCCTTCGTGATGTATTTCTCCGCAAGAGACTTTCTTTTTTTAGCAAACGATTTCAAAATTAAATATTCTATAGGGATTAAAAAAAGCACAATGAGTGTAAGTTCCCAACTTATGATAAAAAGTCCAATAACTCCTCCTACCAAACTAAAACACTGACTAACAATAAAAAGCATGCTACCATCCGTTATTTGCGAAATATTCGATATATCGGTGCTAACGCGATTTAAAATTTCACTGCAGTTTTTATCAGTGAAATATTTCACTTTTACTTTCATAAGTCGATTAAATGCAGCTTTATGCAAGGAGTAGATAATATTTGAAGCTATTTTTATTCTTCGTTTTTCTTTGAGCAAATCTAAAAAGCTACTGAACATTGACAAAAGAAAGATGTAGATTGCCGTTGAAATAATGATTCTAACATCTGATTTCATAAATCCTTCATCAATAATAATTTTGTTGAACATCGGCAAAATGGAACTAATCAAAGTAGAAAATATTAAGAGCAGAAAAATAAAACATAAATTCTTTTTATGCGGTTTAAATAATCCGATAAGTTTTTTAAGGGTATCCTTATCATTCATAGAATATATCCTCTTCTACTTTCAAGCTTCGGTTTGACATTGATAACGCTATCAATATATCATATAAAAGAATATTTGGGGTAATTTGGTAGCTAATGGTTGGAATAGGAGGCTGAATGACGTTTCGTGTCAGGTTTTGGTATCTCTGAAGATTAACAAATTAAATTATGGGGGGAATGGCTTTGTTACGCATAGCCGTATGCGATGACGAGAAAAAGGAACACGATTTGCTAAAGGAATATCTCCCAAGACTTATGAAAAGCACGGCTTACTCTTTCGAGACTCAATATTTTACCTGCGGTGAGGAATTGCTTCACTATTATAATCAACAGAGTAGTTATCCTTTTCATATACTTCTAATGGATATTGAACTGAGAGGATTAAATGGAATCGAGGTTGCAAAAAAAATCCGTGCATTTCCGGATCGAGAGGTTCAAATTATATTCTTGACAAACTATCCGCAGTACGTAATGAGCAGCTTTGATGTGCAACCCTTCCATTATTTGATTAAACCGGTAGACTATGAGTGTTTAGAGGCAAAGATAATAAAGCTATGTAACTATATCGTTTCTTCGGTAAATAGGTTTCTAATGATTAAAACTGAAGATGGACATATGGTGATCAAAAATTCTGACATTATTGCGATTGTTAAAATCAAACATTCCTTGGCTAAAAACCGGCTAAAGATCATTACCTCAACGCAGCATTACATAATTTCAGGTACAATTTCAGAATATATAAGTAAACTAAACCGTCCATTTATGCTTATTCATCGTTCCGTTATTGTTAATCTAGAACATGTCCATAAGTTTACAGCTACTTCCGTAGTCATGCACAATCAAGAGCAGTTTCCTATTGGCCGTACTCAGGCAAAAGAGGTTAAAGAAGCCTACGCCTATTATATGATTGCACAATTCAAAGAACGAGGATGACTCTTTATCTATCAATGGTCATCGTGATGTTGCTTATTCTGCTAATTAGAGAAACCATCCTTTTATTCGGTAAAATTAATGAAAACACCAAACTGACTAAAGAGAATCTGCAATTACATAAACAGATGGATTATCAACACATCAGCTATGAAAAAACCGCACATTCCCTTACAAGCATCAAACAAGTTATCCATGATACGAACAAGCAATTGGTATATGTCCGGACTTGTATTCAGAACAATGAGATTCAGGAATCTATCCATCATATCAATTCAATGCTCGGTCAAATTCATCAGCCTTCTCCAAAACTATCAACAGGTAATTTGGTAATTGATTCTTTAATTGGCAACGCGCTAAATATTGCTTGTGAACACAAAATTGCTATGAAGTATGATATTCATATACACGCCGAAGCTATTGATATTGATCGGTTTGACTTATGTACCGTAATCGGGAATGTGCTAGATAATGCTCTAAACGCCGCTGCAAGAGTTCCCAAAAAAGAAGATAGATTCATTCAGCTGCTAATTTTCACTACCGATACTTCATTGTTTATCCAAGTCACCAACTCACGGAACAATTATAGTACTATAGTGCAGCATAATTTTAAAGAGAATCCCGCTTTTCACGGATTCGGCTTAACAAATATTCAAAGTGTCACCGAAAAATACGGAGGTCATCTGGTTACCAACGCTCAAAATAATGAATTCGAAACGATCATTGTATTGCCTTTTCTAAATATACTTTCAGCAGCTAGGCCAAACCTGACCGAAGTAGAAAGGCAGTGAAAAAAGCCAAGTTACAGCAACCGCTCCCCAACAGTAGACTGAAGGGGAGCAGGCCCGCTGCAAGCTTTACGAAGTAATCTCAAACAATCTCGCTGTTTTTCCTGGTGGGAGCGCCACCGTCAAAACCCCTGCCGATTTATCCCAATTCCAGGTTGAGCTATGCTGCTGAGGATAGGCACAGGCGATCGCTGGTTCAAGTCCCTTCAGCTCTTCTATCGGCAATTGGACATTTGCAGCTTCTCCGGCAATCCGCCATACCGCGACATACCGTCGTTCGCCGCGCCGCAGGCCAAGGCTGACCCATTCGCCCTCACTGTCCGGCAGGCCGAGTGGCCAGAAAGGTGTGGCGTGTGGGATATCACTGCGAATGGTTTTGTAATAATCCAGCGCTTCTTTAACTAGACTTCTGCGGTGGGGTTCAAGCTCCGCCAAATGACCGCTCTGGTGTACACGAAGCAACAGCGCATTAACCATATTGAAGATGACTTCCTCATCGTCCCCCTCGCGCAGCGGATAAGACCAAACTGCGGACTGCTCCGGTGTCAGTGCTGCCGGAGAACCTGCGGCAATGGCCGCATACTGTACATAATCCTCCTGGTCGCTAGTTGACTGGATGCTGTGTCGGCTGAGCATCGCATAATCCATGCGCATTCCCCCGCTGGAACAGTTCTCGATAACAAGCTTCGGATAACGAACAAAGATACTGTCCAACCAAGCCAGATAAGCGCGGTTATGCTGTAGCAGCCCATCTCCGAAGCTGTCCGCATCCGTTTCTGTCCCAATGCCTGCATTGATGTTGTAATCCATTTTAATGTATCCTACACCGTACTGCTCAACCAAACGCGCAATAACACCGTTTGCATGATCAATGACTTTCGGGTTGCGGTAATCTAGCTGATAGCGGCTACGGTCCTTAACCCTTTTACCATGCCGCATGAAAAACCAGCTGTCATCAGTCTCCGCAAGCTTCGGGCTGTTGATGCCCATAACCTCCAGCTCAAGCCATAGTCCGGGAATCATCCCTTTGCTGCGGATATAGTCGAGCACATATTTAATTCCTTCCGGAAACCGTTCGCTGGAAGGCTCCCACTGGCCTACACCATCCCACCACTCTCCGGGTGCATACCAGCCAGCATCAATACAGAAATATTCACAACCTACTTCTGCGGCAGCATCAATTAAAGGCAGTAGCTTCTCAGTCGTTGGGCTTCCCCATAGGCAATTCATATAGTCATTAAAAATAATCCGCAACAGCTCATTATCCTCATTAGGTCTGCGGATCATCCGGCGATATGACGTAAGCTGTTCAGCCGCGCCCTGGAATCCTCCCTGCACAGCACCCACGGCTACCGGCACCGAGGTAAACTCTTCACCGGGAGCTAGCTTCAGCCACCAATGGTTGTCATGTTCTGTAGGTCCGCTGACCAGCAGTGTAAGCTGATCGTATTGATCCGTCAGCTCCCAATGCCAGGAGCCGTTATGCTCAATCTGCCAGAACAGGCTTGTCCCGCTCTCCTTATTATGCAAAACCGCCATCGGCAGAAGTTCCGCTGCTGACCAAGAGCCTGTATTGCTTGCGGCAATTCGTTTGGAGCCACGGTCTGCCAAATGATACATTCCGAGCTCAGGCAGGCGGTAGGTCCGCCACTGAAGTTCACTCTGCCATCCGCTGTGAGCAAGGGATACTTCAATCTTATCATTGCGCTCCCCGCCTCCCTCTTTGTCTACACCTGTAAGAGCAAAGGAGGAGATGTATTCCACTGCCACCTCAGCTTCTCCAGCATTCTTTAGCACTGTCCAGCTTCGAACGATTTGCACACCCTTGTAGAACTGAAAATGCTGCACTGCCTGGATTCCCGAAATCGGATCAGCCAAGCTAAACTCCAGTTTACGTCCGAGCGCATTCACTTTATCGCTGTGCCCCGCATATACCATCCGAAGACCCGGATAGGATGCTCGGTGTGTACGCCCGTGATATTCGGCGCGGTCTTCGCCCGATAATTGCAGCTCCAGCAGCCGGAAGCCTTGCTTGTTCTTATCCGCTATGGCTGCTTCCAAAGGTGCCGCTCCAAAATGCAACAGCCGAACATCCTGATCTTCCGTAACTTCAATCGTAAGATATAGTCCATTTTCAATGATTTCAATCATTTTGCTATTCACAATAATGTACCTCCTGACTTTGTCTCAGTATCTTCTTATGATTATATAACATGTAAAAAAGGGACGGTTCTCCAGTAAGTGAATCTTACCTTGGAGCCCGCCCCTGATCTGAACCTAATTATTCTGCCGATCCGAATTGAATCCAAGCTTTTTGAATTTCATCGATAGCTTGATCCTTAGTTTTGCTGCCGCCGATGTAAGCCTGCATGAGCTCACCAAATTTTTGGTGGAAGGTATCCAGAGAGTAGTTCACGGACAGGTCGCCGGATTTCTCTGTTTTGAGGATTTCTTCCATTTCTTTTGGCATTTGCAGGTCAGGCATAGGAGCATCCTTAATTGGAGGAATAACCTTAGCTACTGTAGAGAACCAGTTCTTACCGTATTCAGAAGTATACAGCCAGTTGAAGAATTCAATAGTCTCAGCAGCTACAGCAGAATCCTTATTGATACGCAGGGCTTGATCCGCACCAGTAATGATCTGGGACTGTTCAGCCTTGTCGCTGACTGGGTAACCCATAATACCCAGGTCGAAGTCCGGTGTAATTTTCTTAATGGCTTCTTCATCCCATGCGCCTTTACCCGTCATGAACGCTGTTTTGCCGGATGCAAAGTCGCTGACTTCAGCATTGCTGTCCCGTTCAAGCGGTTTGTCTGTGCCATGTTTAACAGTGGTATCAACGAAGGTGAAGAAGTTATTGTACAGCACCGGGTGATCCTTGATCGTGGTTTTTCCGGCAATAAAATCGTTTACTAGTGTCTTAGCATCCGTACCTGCATCTTGGGCTGCCGCATCTACGAAGTGTTGGAAGATGTGTTTCCATACCCACCACTCTTTATAAGCGTTGGCAAAAGGTGTAATGCCTTTAGCTTCAAGCTTAGTAATCGCATCGTCCATTTGGGCTGTTGTCTTAGGAACTTCTGTAATCCCAGCGTCAGCCAACAGTTTCTTATTGTACATCAGGACGAATAGATTTCCTTTTACCGGAAGACCGAGCACTTTACCGTCCGAAGAACTCATGTTAGAACGCACTGCATCGGTCATCGCCGCAGCCAGTGGCTCCTTAGTTAGGTCAGCACTATACTCCGCAAAGGTATCAATATCTCCGCCCGCTGTGGTCTGGAATACGTCAGGTGTACTTCCCGCAGCAATCTTCGATTTGAGCACCGTATTGTAGTCAGCCTGCATAATCTCCAGATTAATCGTCACATTCGGTTTAACTTTCTTGTACTCGGCAATATAAGCGTTAAAAGCATCAGTGTACTCGGGTGATGCGGTGAACATATTAATCGTGACCGGCTTGCCAGAATCTGTGGCAGGAGTATTCCCTGTTCCGCTATTGTTAGCGGCATTGTTGTTTCCGCCGCAACCCGCCAGTAATCCGCCGACGAGCAGCAGACTCGCAGATAAAGCCATAAATCTTTTTAACATGATGTTGCCCCCTTTTCCTATGCATCTAGTGGTCTTGAGACAATTCTAAAGAAAAAGAAAAAGGATAAGAATGTACATAAGTGAACTTATTAGGGTAAAAAAGTGTGTTCATGTAACCGCTTCACTCCTCCCCGTTCAATAGCAGAACCCGATATTCAGAAGGTGAACAGTCATAATAATTCCGGAACGCCTTGCTGAAATAATTTTTGTCCTTGTATCCCAACATCTCGGAAATGTCTTGGATTTTCAAGTCGGGGGTGGATAGCAGCTCCTTTGCCTTGTCCATTCTTACCTTTTGTACATACTCATGTATGCCATAACCATATTGCCCTTTAAAAAGTTTCATCAAGTATTCTCTGCTCAGGAAATATTTATCCGTGAACATCGATATTTTAATATTCTCAAAATAGTGATTATCAATGTATGCTTTAATATTTTCCAGTACGCTGGGGCGATTGCCAGCAAGGCTTTTGCTGATTTCATTGCCATAGCAATCTAGAATCCCGCTCAGCACCCGCTCAAATTCGCCAAAGGAAGCAAAATCGCTCCCGATGCCTAACCCACGCAATCCTTTATCTTTACCACCACGGATACGTTCGGGGATCGCATCCAGCTCCGTGGCAATATCGTTCAGCAAAATAATAAATTCCTCTATCTGCCGGTCAGCCTCGCCCAGATTAAAACGTCCGGAAGCCTCCCATTTCTTAGTGAATCCGCTTAAAATACTTTTGGCATGATTGATATTCCCGCTCTCCAGTGCGTTGCGAATCAAGGGCATGCGCCCCGTCAAGGAAGGATTATCTTTTCCCTGGGAAGTATCGTTGCTGCTATTTGTGACAATCGCTCCCTTCAGCGTCAGGAGGTCAATCCCGTCGAGAGAGGCTTTGGCAGTCTCATAGGATTGAGCAAGCGCCATGATGTCACCATAGGGCTGTCCGATTCCTCCGGCAACAACAATTCCAAATAGCTCTTTCAGCGTCGAGACTAACTTCTTCATATGATGTAAAGAGCGGAAAGTTGCGTCCTCCTCATAGCCGCCTTTCATCGTGAAGATGGCGATAAACTCGCGTTCTCCCTTATGGCTGGCGAAGCTGAAGGCCTGAAAATGCTCATCGCTATTCTCATTAATCACATTTGTGACGGCAAAATGAAGCAAATCCCGGTCCTCATGGAAGCGATTACGACGTACTTGTTCCAAATTGAGCACCCGCAGTACACCCGCAGCAAAATAGTTTCCGGTCGTATCGGCGCCGATCAACGGCAGAAAAGCCTCGTTGGACTGATTTTTGAAGCTGCGCTCAATGATCGACAGATAGATTTTCTCTTTTAGCTTCGGCAGAGACATGTTGAGCGTAATGTTCCTGTTGATGAACTCGCTTTCTTTCTTGCGTTTAGCCTCCAGCACATCGATAGCTTTACGTAAGGCCGCATTCAAATCCCCCCGGTTGACCGGCTTCAGCAAATAATCAACTACCTTAGAACGGATAGCCTGGCGGGTATATTCAAAATCATTGTAGCCGCTGATTACAATCGTCAGCAGTTCCGGGAACTCCTTCTCCACGATCTGCAGCAGCTCACTTCCGTTCAGCTCCGGCATCTTCATGTCGACCAATACGAGATCGATCTTTTGCTCACGCAGCATGGCTAGGCCCATACTTCCATCCGTAGCCTCCAGTACCTGATCGACACCTAGTCCTTTCCAGTCTCCCAGGATGTTGATCGCCTCACGCAACGGTTCCTCATCATCTATAATCAATACTTTATACATGGTTAATCCCTCCCCGCGGTAACCGCATGTCCATCTTTGTTCCGCCAGCATCACTGGTAATGGCCAAACCCGCAGCCTCACCATACAAAAGCTTCAGCCGCGTGTTCAAATTTTTCAGTCCGATGCTTTCCGTGTCACTTTCAGCAGCGTTCTCTCCGCCCTGATCTTCCCACTGGATTTGAAGAGAACTTCTCACTTGCTCCAGCCGCTCCCCGCTAAACCCCGGCCCGTCATCCGTCACTGAAATAACCGTATGGCTGGGCGTCATATGCGCTTCAATGGTAATTGTGATCGTTGTGGACACTTTTTCCAGCGCGTGCTTGATGCAATTTTCTACCAGGGTCTGAATGGACAGCTTCGGAATTTCCAGCTCAAGCAAAGGGTCTTCCCACTGGTAGGCCACCTGCATTCTGTTTCCAAAACGGGCCTTCTGCAGCGCTAAATAACGCTCAATATGCTTTAATTCCTCTCTGGCATGAACCACATCTTTACCGCTAATGCAGTATCTCAGCGTCATAGCAAGATTATCGACCATATCGACAATATCATCATTGTTGTTTTTCAGCGCCTTGGTGGAAATGGCTTGCAGGGCATTATATAAGAAATGCGGATTGATCTCAGCTTCCAGTGCTTTGAGTACAGCATTTTTCTCGACAATTTTCATTTTGTACCGTTCATTGATCAGCTCATTCGTCTTTTCCACCATCTTATTGAAGTGGCGAGACAGATAGGCAATTTCATCCTTTCCTTCAACCTGTGCTTCAGCGTCAAAGCTGCCTGTACTGAACCGTTTCATCTGCAGCGACAGATTCTTTAGCGGGTTTGTTATTTTGTTCGAAATAAAGCTGACCAAGATGACCGAAACGATTAAAAATAACAGTCCTATGAAATAGTTCAATTTGCGTGTTGTCGTGGCCGCTTCATAAATTTCTTTGTAGGGAATCGGCTTAATCAGCTTCCAGCCTTCTTTTTTGCTGATGTCATAAATCACTAGATACTTCTCTTCTTTATCCGTCCACGTCACGCGTCCTCCTGAGGCTGGTGTCAGCTCCTTAAGCAGTCCCGCTTGTTCACTCTGTTGATAAAACCCGGGGTCATCCACCACAAAAGGTTCATTATCGGGACTGACGTACATTAGGTGCTGCCCTTTACTGAAGGGAATATCCTTCATAATCTCGTCCGTAACCGAGGAGTTGAAATAAAGGGAGAGCACCGCCTGCGGCTCCCTGGAGACTATGGAGCGCAGCAATCGATGGTAGCCCATGAAGCTTTTATCCTTATTTATAGGGTAGTCGGAGCTATTGATCATCGAGGATTGGTTTTTTACAAAAGACTGGTAAGAACGGTTAAACGGGCTGGCCAGCGCTTTTTTATACCAGGAAAGATTCTCAATCGACGGATGCTCGGCGACCCGCACGGTAATATTGTAGTTCTCTTTGGTGACATAATAATACTTGTGCTCCTTGATCACATACAGGTAGATAGCTTCCAGATCATTGCGGGAGAAGTACAGGTTCTTCAAGTAGTCCTCCACATACATCTTCGAGGCATAATCCTCCGATTCATGCAAAATCGCATAGGTGATCTCGTCATACGATATTTGCGGCAGGGATAATTGCTCGATGCCGTCCAAATAACTCTCCAGATTCCGGCCGACAAGCAACAGATTGTTGCTCGTACTGGCGATGCTGTTATCCACCGATTCTTTTCGCAGCATGCCGTATGAAATGAATGTCAGTGAGGTCACCACCAACACAATGATGATTGTAAACAGCAAAATAAGCTTGTTCGCCAACCTGCGTGAGACAAGCTCCAGCACGGGTTCAAACCGCTTTATGATCCACTTTTTAATAATGACCGGCAACCTCCTCCACGATTTACAGGCTTAATTATAAATATTTCAGTTCACCTTTTTACCCCTAACTGTACTCTTAAATCCATTTTTGAGTATAGGGTACTGCTCTATAATACACAATATAGACTAACCGGAATGGTTATGTGTGGCAAGCCTAGTCGATATTACCACCCAACAAATCAAGAAGAGGTGCATCCATGTTAAAATCACTCGGCAAAAGATGGCGCGAGAAAACAGAATTCGGATTATTCACTCTCCCAGTCCTCATCTGTATCGCTGTAGCATTCTACATTCCGTTTGCCATGACTATCCGCTATTCGATGACCAAATGGAACGGAATTTCGAAACACCCTAAGTTTGTCGGACTTGATAATTTCAAACAAATCTTTATGGGCGACACCAACTTCGCCAATTCAGCCTGGTTCACCATAAAGTATGCGATTCTGTACATCGTTCTCGTTAACGTGCTGGCCATTCTGCTCGCACTGGTTCTGGACATGAAGCTGAAGAGCACCCCTTGGCTGAGAGCCGCTTTCTTTATTCCTTATATCCTCAGTCTTGTCATTGTCGGTTTTATCTGGAAATTTATCTTTATGCAAGGTTTCAACTCACTCGGAGAAAGTACAGGCTGGTCCATATTTGGTCTAAGCTGGCTAGGGACGCCGGGACTTGCTTTCGTCTCCATACTGGCCGTCTCCATCTGGCAGTCGATTGGTTTTTATCTGGTCATTTATATTGCCGGTCTGCAATCTGTACCTGAGGATCTCAAAGAAGCAGCCACAGTTGACGGCGCTGGTCCCATGAGAAAATTCTTCAGTATTACACTGCCGCTGCTCGCTCCATCCATTACGATTTCTGTGTTCATGGCACTGACCAATTCGATCAAGGTGTTCGATGTCATCCTGTCATTAACCGGGGGCGGACCTGGCGGAACTACCTACAGTATCGCTTACGATATCTACCGGGATACCTTCCAGAACAATCTGTATGGATACGGTACAGCGAAAGCGCTTATCCTGTTCCTGGCCGTCTTGGTGGTAACCATTCTCCAGTTAGCATTCTTCAAACGAAGAGAGGTTGAGGCATAATGAATACAAACCGCAAAGCAGGCCGAATTATTCTAGAGGTTGTTATGGTCATCCTCTCTCTTCTGTTTCTATATCCGCTATTTCTGACGATTATCAACTCGTTAAAAAGCTTTAGCGAAGTCATGACGGATGTCATCGCCCTGCCGAAACATCTGGTATTCGGCAACTATTCCTACGTGTGGAAGTTTATCAACTATCCGAAGCTGTTCCTGAACAACTTTGTCATTACCGGTGTAGGTCTTCTGGGTATTGTGTTCATTTCATCCATAGCAGCCTACAAGCTGGCACGGACGAAATCCAGACTGAGCGGGGTGATTTATTTCCTCTGCATTATGCCGATGCTGATTCCGTTCCAATCGATCATGCTGACCGTTCTGCAAACCGCTAAAACCTTAAATCTCTCTGAGAGTACTTGGGGACTTGGGTTGTTATATTGGGGTTTCGGTGCTCCACTCGCCGTGTTTATCTACCATGGATTCGTCAAGGGTATTCCGGTTGAAATTGATGAGAGTGCCACGATTGATGGAGCATCCGGCTTCCGCCTGTTCTTCAGTGTCATCTTCCCACTGCTGAAATCGGTCACAACAACCATTGTCATTATCGACGTAATGTGGATCTGGAATGACTTCCTGCTCCCGCTGCTCATGGTCAACGGCTCCCCAGATACCAAAACGCTGACACTGGCTGCCTACACCTTCGTGGGCCAATATACCTCAGATTGGCAATATGCGATGACAGCTATGGTCATGGCGGTGCTGCCATCGATCGTGGTATTCATCTTCTTGCAAAAGTACATCGTTAAGGGTGTTGTTGCGGGGGCGGTGAAGGGCTGATTATCTGATTCCAAACCTAGCTTCTGCATAAAAAAGGGGAGATCCATATGGATCTCCCCCTTTTTGCAAACCCAATACTCTACATACTGCTGCAGTCAGCTTTTGATGCAGACGTTCCAATACTTTGCACACTGCTGCAGTCAGCTTTTGATGCAGACGTTCCAATACTCTGCATACTGCTGCATTCTGCTTTTGATGCAGACGTTCCAATACTAACTAGTAGTTTAACTGTATTTTGTACAACTATAACTCTGTAACTCGCTCGGCTGATGGATATAGCTGTATTTCGTGCAACTATTCTGTTGATATATTGCCCTCTAGGTCGATTCTCTAGTTTTTAGTTGCATAGAATACACTTAAAAGCAAAATGGTCCGTTTTACATATAAAATAAGTGTATAGAATACAGTTATTTCACAAACACAACGGTGGTACTCCATAGTCACTCCATAGGTATTCCATACGCCACATCATACTCCATAGTCACTCCATAGGTATTCCATAGGTATTCTATACGCCACATCATACGTACTCCATACATACTCCATACGTGCTCCATAGGTACTCCACAGTTACTCCACACATTTCGCATTCAAACGAGATCGAGCGCGATCCGTGAATAGCTAATCAGAGTTTGTATTTATTAAAGCTGCTTTTCCGTGACCCTGCCGTTAGCATCTATGTTGGCATTAAAAGATAGGGTGTTCAGGAGCTTAATCGTCTTCCTATTGTAGGAATCATCCATAAAATTGGGCTGTCCGCCAATGATTTTGACAGGGGTAATCTTGCTGGTCATCTTGGAGTCCTTAATCTCAACGTTCAATAGCATAGAATTAAGTGTTTTTTCCCCACCACGTGTGGAGCGATTAAACACAAAATTCCCAAGTGAATAATAAATGGGCTTGTGCTTATAGTATTCGATGCCCATAAGGCAGTGACTGTGTGCGCCAAGGATTAAATCCGCCCCGCTATCAATCATCTGTTTAGCTAGTGTGCGAGCGTACTTTTCAGGGAAATCCTTAAACTCTTCATTCCAGTGAATATATACGATCGTGAAATCATTCTCCTTGGACATCTTCTGAATGGCGCTAAGCATAGGCTGCGAGGTGTAAGCTGAAGCGGCTCCCGGTTTGTTTTTGCCGGCATACCATGAAGGATTTGAAAGCACACGGCTAACACCAAGGATGGCGATCTTTTTCCCTTTTACCGTCTTAGTATAAGGCTTGAACGCTTCATCTTCATCTTTGCCAGCGCCTGTATGGCCAATCTTGTTTCGATCCAAATGGATCAGCGTGTCGAGCATAGCGTCTTTTCCATAATCCAAAATATGATTATTCGCCAAGGACACTCCATCAATCCCTGCATAGGTTAAGCCGCCCAACGTTGCTGGTTTGGATCTGAAGGCAAAGGTTTTCTCTGCCGCTTTCCCTCGGATAGACACAGGCGTCTCCAGATTGGCGAAGGCGATGTCAGCCTTTTGCAGCGTAGGTGCGACCTTTACAAACGGAAAGTTCACCCCATATTTAGCAATCTGATCGCCAACAAAACCGTCCAAAAGGATATCACCCGCAAAAGCAAGCTTTATAGGATCTGAAGATAGTGAAGCTGCACTGGAAGCAGATGTCACAGGAACTATTAGTGATAACATAAGTGTAATGAGTGCTATTCTACGCAAAACCTTCGATCCTAATCTCAAAAAATACAGCCTCCTCTCATCTTTTGTTAGCTATGATCCTAGCATACTGGAAAGAGGTTACTAAATTAAGAGTAGAAAGACCTGTTATTCCTTTGCTTTTTTTAGAACGGCTCTAAAACAATTTAATCCACCCCACGCATCCGTATGCACAGCATCCGCAGGCAATTCAAAATCTGTCTCCCCCCAATACTGAAATCCAGTTTGCAGCAGCAGGTCATTCATAAGACTCAGATTTACCGTTGGATAATCAAATGTCAATACCAATAATCCTTCTTCGTTCAACGTCCGGTGAAATTCCCGTAAAGTACCGACCGTATCCTCAAAGCTCAAATGCTCCAATACCGATATGCAAAAAACAGTGTCAAAGCTTTCATCCTCATAAGGCAGATCCGTCAGATTAGCTTGAGCGAAATGCAGATTGTTTGTTCTTCTAGCGATAACCTGCTTCGCCGCTTTTTCCCCAACCTCATTCTCAATACATTCTTGGATAGCTTTTGGGTAAATAACCCTACTGTCCATATCGCAGGCATAGACCTCTGCACAAACCCCTGCCAAATAAAACTTCAAGGGATGAGGAATCCCACAGGCTGCATCCAGCACAACACCATGCGGAGAAATAAAGTTAATACACCACTCATATTCAAAGGGACGGCTCCACCATGATTCCGGCAGATCATAAATTAACTTCTCACGACGTGCATCTGAATTTACGAAAAAACGCGAGACAAAGGGATGGGTTGGCATGGCCAGGACTCCTTTTTCAACGGAATTTTAGGTAGTGAGAGTATATTCATGATTTGCTGATTCATTCCATAACCTTACATTGAACGAGACAAACCTAAAAAAACGGCTGCTCCCTTAGGAACAGACCGTCTTTAAATATAACTGTATATACCTTATGCGTAGAATGAAAGAGGTTTGGCCTCAATTCCATGTCTCTCGATCAACTTATCAAGTAACGCAGACCATTCCGCATCGACCGTACATTGCTCAGGATGAGCCTCGAACCAAGCAACCGACTGCTTGATCCCTTCGCAGAAAGGCACAGTAGCCTGGAAGTCAGGCACGAAACGTTTGATTTTGCTATTATCAAAAACACTGCTTACCGCTTGATCACCGACCAAACCATCCGCTGTCCCTGGAGGGGAAAAGGCTGTGATAAAGTCTGTGGAGATATGCACCACTTTAGCTTCCACACCTGCCGCTTGTCCGATGGCCGCGTAAATCTGATTCCAATTTAATACCTCGTCGGAAGTTATATGAAAGGCCTCGCCTATCGCTTCCGGATGTCCAAGCAACCCAACGAAACCTTTGGCAAAATCCGAATTATGTGTCAGTGTCCACAAAGAGGTTCCATCTCCATGTATAACTAAAGGTAAGCCGCGGCGGATACGATCGATCAGTGACCAAGGATGCTGGCCACTTGTGAGTGCCGCAGGGATGGCTGTATTTCCATAGGTATGGGAAGGACGAACAATCGTAACCGGGAATCCGTTCGCCTTGTAAGCTTCCATCAACAGCTGCTCACACGCAATTTTATTCCTCGAATACTCCCAATAAGGATTCTCCAGCGGTGTCTCTTCTGTGATTACATAATTACGCTGCGGTTTCTGATAAGCAGAGGCTGAGCTGATAAAAATGTACTGCTTCGTTTTACCTGTGAACAGGTCAATGTCTGCCTGCACATGTTCCGGTGTAAAAGCAATCCAGTCTACCACTACATCAAATTCGTAATCTCGTAATACTAATGCGGCTTCTGCCGGATTACGAATGTCTCCTTTAATTACTTTTGCACCTTCTGGAACGAATTCATCCCGCTGTCCTCTGTTGAACAAATACAGCTCGATTCCTTGATCTACAGCCAACGGGGATACAGCCTGACTAATTAATCCCGTACCTCCGATAAATAAGACCTTCATTTTGCACGCTCCTTATAGTGAATCCGGCTCGTTATTTACTGGTTAACATAATCTCGCCATACGTGCTTCGGCTGCCAATTTAGCAGCTTTTTGGCCTTCTCATTACTGAGTAGCGACTCGTGACCCTCCAGCGGCTGGCGGAAATCCGTCACCTCTGGATAACGTGCGGCCATTAGCTCTCTGCTAGGAACAGCCATGCTGGTCTCATCTGCACATATATTAAGAGCAACCGCTTCCAATCCATCCGTTTCGATTGCCAATTGGCAAGCTGTTGCTACATCCCGTGTATCAATATAACTCCATAGAATACGATCGCGCTGCGCCGGATCATGAATGAAGGAAGGGAAACGTTCATACGCCGATGGATCAATAACATTTCCGATTCTTAGGGAAACGACCTGTATACCCTTTCTGCGATAGAACATCTCAGCGGTTTGCTCATTCACAACCTTAGACAGACCGTAGCTGTCTTCAGGTAACTGTGGATGCTCCTCATCCATAGGCACATACTTCGGCCCCAAAGGATTAACCGCAAAACAGATTCCGTAAGAGGATTCACTGGAAGCAATCACTGCTTTCCGAATCCCGAGACCCGCTGCAGCCTCCAAAATGTTATAGGTAGATACTACATTATTTTGAAAGGTAACCTCACTTGTCTTTATATTTGCAGCTGGGATTGCAGCCAAATGTACAACTGCATCAGCGCCTGCGAGCACACCATATACTTCACCCAAATTATTCAAATCAGCAATCATCGTTTGGCACAAAGAATCTGCGGATTTTTGCGTATCTACATTCACAACCTCATACCCTTGCTCTACAAAATGCCGGACCACCCATCTGCCCAACATTCCACTGCCGCCTGTAACAACTACTTTCGCCATGAGTATGTCTCCTTTTTTATGAAGCTAACAACTACTCCAGAATCTCCTCAATCTGCTTCAAAATCTCTTCCGAAAGCTCAATACCTGAAGCCTTAACATTCTCTTCGACCTGCTGCGGACGGCTGGCACCCACCAGCGCACTAGCTACATTAGGTTGACGCAAAATCCAAGCCAAAGCCAAATTCCCAACAGAAATATTCAGTTCCGTGGCGATCCCACTCAATTGGCGGACTTTTTCAATCTTTTCTTCTGTAATCGAATCTTTTAATCGATCCAGCTTAGCAGCACGGCTATCCTCAGGGATGTCCGTGTTATACTTTCCAGTTAACAGCCCTTGAGCCAGTGGAGAAAATACCACCTGTCCAATCCCACGGCGCTCGCCGAGCGGAATAATCTCTTTCTCAATATAACGGTTAAACATATTATAAATCGGCTGATTAACAACAATATGATCTAGCAAATAGCGGTCTGCTACAGCTAACGCATCGGTCATTTGCGCCGCCGTCCACTCACTAACACCGACATAATATACCTTGCCTTGCCGAACCAGATCATCTAGCGCACGTAAGGTCTCTTCAATTGGAGTTTCCGGATCAAAACGGTGGCAATACATAATATCCACGTATTCTACTCCGAGACGTTTCAAGCTAGCATGACACTGTTCCGTGATATGTTTGCGGGATAGTCCACGGTCGTTAGGTCCCGAGCCCATTTCCCCGTATACTTTAGTAGCTAATACATAGGACTCACGAGAGTAGTTACGTAAAGTCTCACCTAGTACTTTCTCGGCAGCACCTTTTTCATAAACATTCGCAGTATCAAAAAAATTCACGCCTAAGTCGTAAGCGGTTTCAATGGCATTAACAGCATTATCTCTTTCCACATAGCCTCCGTATGTCAGCCAGCTTCCCAAACTAATCTCACTAACTTTTAAACCGGTTCCACCTAATCTGCGATATTTCATAATAACTGCTCCTCTCCATAGTTCCGTGTTTGATTTTGGCAGGTTGCTTAGCACTCATATTCATTCTAGAATAGTTTGTATATAATAGAAAGAAGTGAAAATTAGTTTATTATATGATCTCTAGTGTAGTTACTATACTAGAGTATAGTAGCTTCACAAACAGGAGGAGATACCTTGAAGACAGCTAAATCTACTAATAATTATATCCCCAAAACCCCTGTTACTATTGAATGTAATGTTGAAAAAACACTTGAAGTATTAGGTGGAAAATGGGCCTTTCTTGTCCTCAGAGAGCTATTCGACGGCACGCAGCGTTTTGGGGCACTGCAACGAAAAATCACTAATGTTTCTCCCCGCGCACTAACCACTACGTTGCGCCATCTGGAGGAGCATGGTGTGCTTGAACGTCACGTATTTCCGACTGTTCCTGTTACGGTAGAATATTCGCTTACTCCCAAAGGTGAGGATTTACATCAAATTTTGAAGGAAATGAAGCTTTGGTCCGCGAAATGGACTTAGCTTGAGCAGGTTGTGAACTGATTAAAAAGAAGCTGTCCAAAAAGTAGAGAATTCTACTTATAGGGCGGCTTTTTTTTAAAAAAATTGGCTATACAATGGATGGATTCTTACTTAACCCATGGGATATGTGCGGTGTGCGGTGTGCGGTGTGCGGTGTGCGGTGTGCGGTGTGCGGTGTGCGGTGTGCGGTGTGCGGTGTGCGGTGTGCGGTGTGCGGTGTGCGGTGTGCGGTGTGCGCTTTAGTGTAATTGGGGAAATACTCCCTAAAAATAGCCGAAATTCGCTAAAAAAGAGCATAATGAGGGAATTTCTCCCTAAAAATCGAGGTGATTCCTTTATTTTTCACCAAATCAGGTAAATTACAGGGAGGTTTTCCCTAATTATAAGTTAGATGACCAAATATCTAAGAATTATAGGGAGAAATCCCCTAATTATAGAGTCGGAAGCGTATTTGGACATCTGAAAACAATCGAAGATACCAGCGATTTCTGCGATTTCTGCGTCACGTCATAGACAAATTGCCGCTTAAGGTCAGCAGGCTTTGCCTTGCCTTCAATCTACTACTGAAGCAGATCGCGGATAATCAAAAACGCAGAGCAGCGAAGATCCAATAGGAGGATGAATCGCTGCTCTTTCCCTTGCATTTTTGAAAATGAAGGAGAGATCGTCTCTTTTCGTAGAAAATCCACATATAGAATAACCCCTCCAGCATTTTTTACTATATTGATCTAATATTTATCCACAATCGCGCCGAGAACTGCCGTATTTACATAGGGTTTTCCTTTGAGGCTTTGCAGCTCTTTCGCAGTTCCAGTAACGACAACTCCCAATAGCTGTACATCACTGGCGTCCGGCGCCGCTTTATCCTTTTTCAAGTAATTCGAGATTCGCTCAAACTCTCCGTAATGCTTGCCCTTCATCTGAAGCCCATAGGTTAAGGATTGTAAAAAATCCTCTGGTTTCGGCTTAAATAACCCTTCCCATTCCCCACCGTAGCCATATACTTGTCTAGCAGATTCCGGTAAGGCATATTTATTCGGGCTGCTGTCATTCCTAATAAACTCAAGGTTCTTTTTATTGTCATACGTATCTACCCAATACCAAGTCTGTGACAAACCCGCCGGCAGCATCTTCTCTACCTCTGCCTGAGTGTAGCTTTTATCAAAAGAAACAGCCATTTCTACGAGCTTGCCAGGTTCCATATGTTCGAGTGAAGGCAGGTCATTTAGCACTTTTTCGTTATAATTCACTCCAGGCACATAAAACATCATTTCCCGCTGACCATTTTGACTGTTATATCCTCGGTAGTATTCATAATTTTGCTGTGTCATTACCGGGTCAGGAACATTTATACTAGAGTATCCCCTATTAAGCAGAGAAAACCGGCTGCCCATATCGAAATACAGTTTTTTAGTATCCCATACGATGGGCACACCCTCAACAACTTTGTAAGTGCTCAGTTCAACTTTACCCGATAGAAACCCTAAATCAAGCTCAGTTCTCAACTCCTGAAGGTTAGGACTGCTAATCTTCATCATGATCCTCTCTTCATCCAAACCACGCATCGCCAACCAGCTTGTCAGATGGGCGTTACCCAGCATCCCGCCGAATAATACTATAACCGTCACCACTAGAGAAATGATTGTGTTTCGAATCATTGTTTTTCGTTTTGCCTTCTTAATTACTATTGAAAGGTTCTGATCATCCTTTTGTTCCCATGGAGCTGTCATTCCGCTTCACCTCTATACTTTTTTTGAAATTGCTTGCGGGCACGAAACAATGCCGATTTCACTGTATCTGTCGTAATTCCCAGAAGCTCAGCTATCTCCTGATAGGACAGCTCCAGCTCATACTTCATAATAATGAGTTGTTTATGGAGCGGTAGAAGCTCATCCAACACTCTTTCGATGTCTTCCCGTTTCTCTTTTAACAGCACATGATCCTCTGGCAATTCCATATCCGGCACATCTACATAGTCAATAGGAATGACTATCCGCTTGCGGCGGCGGCACAGATCATAGTAGCGATTGATCGCTACTTTATATAACCATGCACTGAATTTGTTCTCATCAATGGAATCAATATACAAAAGAGCCTTATAAACCGTATCCTGTACGATATCTTCAGCGTCGGCTGCAGGTGCCCCGAGACGAATCAAGTATTTTTGAATTTCTAACATTTTAGGTTGAAGTATCTGATGTAGCTGCCCGGGCTTCATCCTGCACCTCCCTTCGTATGTATAACGATAAAGTTCTCGGAATGTTAGCTTATGAGGTGAAAAAAATTATAAAACAAAAGACGGCTGCCTCAGAAAGACATGCCGTCACATTTTAAAGAATGAATAAGGTTCCAGTACAATTCCTATATATCCGTAGGATTCATTGCCTGCTGAGCTGTAGATATGAGTATGGTTTGAACTTTCAGAGATTGTTTGTCAATAATGAAGCCTATATAGAACCCACCCTCCATATTATCCATTTCAAAAGGTGACAATCGGGGCTCATACACTCCACCCTTGTTCTCAAACCAGTAACTCATTATAATCCCGTATTCGTTATCCACTGCAACGTATGTACCGTATGCCTTTAGCACATCTTCCAATGTACTTATCCCAGGTCGAATATTGTTCAATGTACCTATATGGATTGGATCAATGCGCTCATTATCTTTGTCTATTTTCCAAGCGTTCAGCCGACCTTCGGTATCATAATGTACAGATACTTCTTTATACATTTCATTATTGAATACATCTTGACCTGTTGAATCCCCGTAATGTTCCCCTACTAACATTCTTGAACTCCCAAAATCAATAAAAAGATTACGTCCACTATCCGCTATTCCGAAATCACGATCGGTAACCGGAACCGCTATAAAATCCTTCAAACCTGTACCCTGTTCCGGTAATGACGGTAAGTGACTCCGATCCGATCGTCCTTCTGGACGAGAATTCACAGTATATATTCCCTTAAGCTTGAGCATTCTCATCCATTGTATAGCCTCTGCTCTTGTAAGCGGGAGATTTCCTCTGAAACCTACTAAAGTTGGCTCTCCGGGAAGTGGAAGTAGAGAGTTACCCAGCAAATAAACCACGGAATCCGTGTCGTTGTAATTCATCCCTAGACCTGATGCAACTAACCTTGCGGCGGCCATTCTGGTGATTGGAGCCGATCTTGCCACTGGATATTGTAGTCCAGTAACTGGATGATTCCACCACTTAGCCATTCTATACGGTGCTGCTGTCCATTCTTCGCCTATGCTAGTAGCCTTTGGATAGCCGAAAGAAAGATAAAATAATTTCAAAAATTCCGCTTCCGTAATCGGCTGATCCGGTCGAAAGCTCCCATCATCATAACCAACCATCAATTGGTTGTCCAACGCCCAACGCACCCAAGGCTCGGACCAGTGACCTTGAATGTCAGTGAACAGTGAAGATCCCGGATCCTCCTCAACGTCCTCGTCCACTTCTTCATATGTCTCTGTATTCTCGTACGTTGTCGTGTCAGCATGAACTCTATAACTTACGTTGCCGCATGTCACAATTGTCCCTGAGATAAGACCTAGTACCAATAGCTTCATTATCTTCATTTTAATAATCCCTTTCGTTCTTATCGGTAAGGGGTTCCTGCTCTCTTTGCCAGGTTTATCGTGATTCCCCTTTGTCTTAACTATCGGGTGAAATGTCTAATTCGTAAATATACTGCTCTCCTTTTTCACAAGAAGAACAAAAAAAGATCGCCCCACTTCATAGCGGGAACGATCTGGACGTATCTACTACTTAGACCTTTAATCGACGTTCGAAAGCTTTGGGGATAAGCATTATAGCAAGTATACCTATGATTATCACCGAAAGGATTGACAAGGGTAGATGTAATATAGGGATGCCAAAAATGTTATAGGATACATATTTTTCGATTAAGGATCTGCTGACCATTACACCTGACGGCAAAAAAGAGATTATTTTGCCCAACATTCCAGGCAAAGAGAAAAGGGGAAGAATAACTACGAATGCTGCCAGTCCAAGACTGCTTAAGCTACTCCGACACAAAGCGGATATCAGCGCCGTCAATAACAATAGACCACATGCAGCCAGCAAGGTTACAGCATATTTCAGGGCAAATCCCTGCAGCTGGGTTAAGGCATATGGAGTCTCATCAAAATAAAAGTAACTATTCAGCGGGGCATTCCAGCCCACGAAGCCGAACGGTAAACAGGCCAGCAATGTGCAAATCCCGTAAAAAAGAGTAACCCAGACAAACGTAACTATAAATCCAGCTAATAGTTTTGCCGCAACAATCTTCAACCTTCCGTATTTACTAGATAGAATAAGTGCATCCATTCTATAGTTTTCCTCGCCGGAGAACAAGGAGGCCAGTGCAAATACTAGAATAAGACCGATCAAAAGATCCCCGACGCCAGGCGAGCTCGAAAAAAATATATGTAATAAGTCCCAGTCCTCAGTTACATAAAACCCCCGTGGTTTTCCCTCCTCCAGCATGGAGAGCTTTTTAGTAACATCTCTTAGCGCATAAGATCCTGGTTCTTGCCTCTCCATTAAAACCTTCTGCTCTCTCAGCTCTGTTAAATTTCTGTTGAATTGATCTACCATATAAGCTGTACCAGCATAGTGTTGCTCCAGAATTCGTTTCATCTTCTCCTCTTTGGGCCAAGCGCTGTCTTCAGCATATTCTTCTTTGAGTCTAGGTGCGTATTTCAAAGCTAAATCTGGTTGAATCGGTCCTAGATGAGCGGCGATAGCTTCAGGCTTTTCCTTGTTTACAACCAATAGACTATCCGTACCGGATGGGTAGAAACTAACAAAACAAAAAATGGCTAATGCAATACTTCCAGCTATAGAAATCCAGACTCTGGGAATCATAATTTTACGTAATTCAAACATCACCAGACGTTTCATGTGTGTCATCCCCTCCGAAAATAATGCATATATACATCTTCTAATGAAGGATTCACCATCAGTGCATTCTCAACTGGCAAAGTCTTGCTGACTACCCGAACCACTAGTCCAGTATCTGTCTGCTGCACATTCACTACAGTTCCATTCTCTTCGATTTGAGCCAGCAACCGCCCGGGGACATGTGCCTCCCAAACCTCTCCTTGCAATTCATTGGTCAACTCCTTAATTGTTCCTTGACGAAGTAACTCTCCTCGCCCCATCAGTAGCACCTGTTTAGCTATATGATCAACATCAGAAACGATATGAGTAGACAAAATAACGATGCGCTCATTTGATATTTCAGAAATTAAATTTCGAAATCTTACGCGTTCCGAGGGGTCAAGTCCTGCTGTGGGCTCATCCAGAATGAGGATGCCCGGATTATTAAGCAATGCTTGAGCGATACCGAGTCTACGTTTCATCCCGCCGGAATACTTACCACATTTTTTATCCATTTCTCCGGATAGATTAACCATTTGAGCAAGAACCTCTATACGATCACTCGCCTCCTTCTTGGTCAACCCCTTTAGGGCAGCAACATAATACAAGAAATCGCGAGCTGAAAAATGATTGTACATCCCCAGTTCCTGCGGTAAATAACCTATCTGAGCCCGGTACTGATCCCCCATATCATCCTTGTTTTGTCCATCTAAAAGTACATTTCCACGAGTCGGATACAGAATATCTGCAACAATACGCATCAATGTCGTTTTTCCTGTTCCGTTAGGTCCTAGAAGACCATACACACCAGGTGACATAGAAAGGTTGATCGTATTTAAAATTCGCTTTTTGCCGAAATCATGTACAATATTACATAGTTTAAGCTCCAATCAGAAACCCTCCCCTGCTCAATATTCTGGATTGAAACCTCATGGCTAGGCTAAATACCACTGCCGACAGAACGCCCAGTCCCATTAACCAAAATAACTCGACCGACATCGTCCATCTCACTGCAAATTCTCCGGAAAATAAAATCATCCAAAAGAGAGGCAACATGAAGAGTACGGTCGTTAATTGTCTAAAATTACGTATCAGCGTGGATAATACTAACGCTACCGCCGCATTGTTTAGGATCGGGATGCACCATAGCAGGGTCATACGCAGCATAAACTCCGTTCCCCCTACCGGGGTTACCATAGCAGTTACACTAACGTTAATCAGTAGTGAGATCACCCCTGCCATAAGGAACCGAGCTTGCACATACCGATGCAACGGGATTCTAAAACTACGTGCGAGTTCTCCCATTCCACAGAGCGTATTCCGAGCCGTATGAGAGACGACCACCAGTAAAGGAATACAACCCACGATGGACAGAATGAACATAGGGCTAACAATCTTCATAACACTCAGCACCAAATATCCTACTACAAACAAGATCACACCAAGCACAACCTCTTTCCACCATCCCTGTGAAAAAAGAATCCTCAGCTGTTGCCGTGCAAATAGAGGAACGGGTGGTACTGGCGCAGGTAAAGCACGCTTGGATTTTCTCCACCTGCTCATGGCTTCTTCTGCAAAACCGTCAAGGCGTGGCGGTTCAGGAATGCACCTGATATAATTCACGATCTCCTCTACAGACTCTGCTGTCATCTCATCCTGTAAATTCAGATTGAGGTAATCTTGATGGTTACGTTTAACCCTCATTTTCCTGCTCCTTTCTTTAGGGGTTGGGATATGTCCTCTTGCTTGGAATACCTTAGTAAATCACGTAATTTAATCAGCGATCGGCTTACCCTTGACTTCACAGTAGATTCAGGTTCATCAGTTACGGCAGCTATTTCTGTAAACGTAAATTCATATTTATACCTTAACAAGAGCGCATCCCTCTGTTCCTCTGGCAGTGAGTAAATCGCGGCGTATACCTGCTTAACCTCTTCACGAAGTAATATTCCTTCAAGAAAATCTCCTTCGACTGTGATTTCATCAGATAAGCTTTGATTCAACTCTGCTTGCCGAGCACCTTTGCTGCGAAAATAGTCAATGCAGACATTTCGCGCGATCGCCATCAACCAAGCTCGGAAACTCCCCTGTTTATTTTGATAGCTGTCAAGCTTGGCCCATGCTTTTTCATACACTGTCTGTGCAAGATCCCAGGCCAATTCGTCATTATGTATTTTCCATCTGATGAATCGATAAATATCACTATAGGTATGCCGAATTAATAATTCCACCGCTGCCTCATTGCCCTGCTGCGCTTCTGTGACCCATTTGTCCTCCCCGATTTAATTCCCCTCCAATCTACCAATCTACCAATCTACCAATCTACTAAATATAACGAAATCGCCTACAAAGTAGACGCATCACATTAAAAAGACCAACCAGAAGGTTCTGGCTGGCCGAATATTGATTAGATTATGTACCCGGTTCAAATTATGAGTGAACATTTTTAGCTTGTATCTTAGTGAATTATATAACATTGATTCTATTAATTTCCATAGTGTACATCCATTACAATTGGTCTTTTTGTGAAAATCTTCGTAAATGGTGGATTATTGTTCGATGAAACAAATGATGCTGTCTATTCTTTTAATAGTTTCTAGCCCGACATTTAAAAGGGTCACAACAGCCTCAAATACATGGCAAATGTGACCCTCTTATAATAAAAACTATAATTCACCGATTAAATAAGAAAACTGAAAGCCATTCATCGTTTCGAAATCCCAGCCCGCGGAATTTAATGTTTGAAAAGTAGGAATAACAAGATTATAAATTTGCTCTGAAGTCGAATTTTCAATGAACTCATCAGGCATTTGTTTTACTTCGTATCCCGCAATCCCTTGACACAGCCATTTAGGAGCAAGTGAATTAAGGTCACCGATTAACCACATTGTAAACAAGTGCAGCGTGGATTTAAGAATAGTTTCATAGTATGCTCTGGTCCTGGATTCAAAGGAGAAACAATTTTCAATTTTATTCCCTCAAAAGTGCCCATGAACCAATTAGGAGCGTCTACTTCACCAACAGCTCTTTAAGTTCACTTCTTAATCTCTCTAATGCTCGGTACAATCGTTTCTTAACCGCACTTTCTCGCATTCCAACAATCTTAGAGATCTCTAACAAGGTGCAGTCTACAAAAAAGCGCAATGAAATAAAAGCCCCGATATTCATTTTTCACAATATTCTGTGCGATTTTGAAGATCCAAGTGAATAAGCTCGAATTCCCTTTAAATGTTTGGATTTTTTCCATGGCCTTTAAGAAAACCTGCTGCGTTAAGTCTTCCGTGCTACCCGAGTTTACTTTCAACGAAAGATATTTATGGATTCTTTCGCGATATTGATTATAAGTGATTTCAAAGCTTTGCTTGTCTCCCTGTTCATCCGGATAACCAGTGGATTTGTCATGAGCTCCAGACATTGTAAGAACCTCCTCTTGACCTTACATTTAATTAGACACCGCAGGTTGATTGAAAGCCACATGTCCGTTCAAAAAAATCCATTATAAAAAACTGTCGATTGCTAGACAATTATATAGAGCCAAGTTATAGTATTGATAATACTTTTAATAACCATTTTCAAAAGTCTAGAGGTGAATAAAATAAACCAAATCGCAAACAATTCTATTCGTGTGAAAAAGATAAATCAGGAGCTTATCAAGCAAGCCTTGAAATCGATGAAGGAAGGAACCAAATCCACGATTGCAAGTGCCACCGGATTAAGTATTGCTACCTGCGGAAATATCCTGAATGAGCTTCTGGAGACTGGTGAAGTCATTGAGACTGAACTGGAGGCTTCAAATGGAGGCCGACCGGCCAGACGATTTATCTATAACGCTGATTTTTCCTATATTGCATGTATCTATGCCAAAATTGAAGATGGCCAGAAATCCATAACCTATGCGGTGACCAATTCAGTTGGTGATCGTGTGGATCATGGATGGATGGAATTAGAGTACGTAGATGCTGCAGCCATCGACCATCTGCTGGATACGCTTATCCAACAATATAACAATATCAAGGCAGTAGGGATTGGGATTCCCGGCCTTGCTCACCAAGGTGTCATTAATATCTGTGACATTAAAGAGTTAATGAATGCTCCCTTAGAATCACTGCTCAGAGAAAAATACGAGCTTGAAGTCACGATTGAAAATGATATGAATCTGACCGTTTACGGGTTCTATAAACAGCAGGATTATGAAGAGGATAAAACCATTGTCGTAGTGACCTTTATCAAAGGTGCTTTTCCAGGCGCCGGGATGATGATCGACGGGCATATCCACAAAGGTAATACCAGATTTGCTGGTGAAGTCTCTTTTTTACCGTTTGGAATCTCGCGTGAACAGCAATTGAGTAGCTTGGACCACACGGATACCTTCATCCCTTTGGCGGCTCACACTATATCGTCCCTGATTGCAATTATTAATCCAGAGACCATAGCTCTCACAGGAGAACAAGTCAAACAAGAGAATGTGCGGCCGATTTATCAACGTTGTCTGGAAGTGATTCCAGAGGAGCATATGCCTCACTTAATTGTGCTGGATCAACCTGATGATCATTACATGAACGGATTAATTGCGATCACACTGGAAAGCTTAACCTACTCGTTGCAGCTGGTTGAGAAGCGCCGGTAAAACATAAAACTAACATACACTTCAGGAGGAACTACGAATGGCAACAAACAAAGAAAACATGATTGCAGGAAAGCTATATATGGCAGGCGGTGAAGAATTAGCAAAGGATAACAAAAGATCCAGAATGCTCACTCGTTTATTTAACAATACGACGGAAGAACAAGGTGAATATAGAGTAGAACTACTCAAGCAATTATTTGAGTCTACAGGAAAGTCATTATATGTTGAACCTCCTTTCCGTTGTGATTACGGCAGTAATATTACCGTTGGCAATAACTTCTACGCTAATTTTGACTGCATTATCCTTGATGTAGCTAAAGTAACGATTGGTAACAATGTTCTCTTTGGACCTAGAGTAGGCGTATATACTGCCGGTCACCCCATAGATGCGGATGTGCGTATTAGTATGCTTGAATTCGGTACACCGATTACCATTGGAAACAATGTGTGGGTTGGTGGAAACGCAGTAATCAATCCTGGGGTAAAAATCGGCAACAATGTAATCATCGGTGCAGGTTCAGTCGTGACTAAGGATATCCCTGACAATGTAATTGCGGTGGGGAACCCATGCAAGGTATTAAGAGCAATCACCGACGAAGATAAGCAACACTGGGAAAAACTTAAAGAAGAGTATTACAGAGACATTGAGCAATAAAGTAACCCGTTCTGGGAGGATCTCAATTTGAAAAAGCGCTTCGGGGGATTTAACAAGATTTACGCCATGCAATTGGCAACCATCTTTTTAGGATTTATAGTGTTTGGCATATCGGAAAATATTAAGGGACCTGCCATTCCGCGAATCCAATTCGACTTTAATCTGGACGAGAAACAGCTCGGCACCCTTTTATCCCTAAATGCATTAGGTTATTTGATCGCCTGCTCCTTTACAGCTGTATTGGTTCGGAAGTGGGGGATCAAGGCTGTCAGTATCATTGCTTTTGCATCCATGATATTCTCAGGAGTGTTAATCTATATCTCCCACAGCTACCCCTTTTTCTCAGCTTCTTATTTCCTGATGTACATCGGAAACGGAATGCTGGAGATTGGTCTTGCCATTTTGGGAGCACGCATCTTCGTAAAAAATACCGGGACGATGATGAACTTATCCCATTTTTTCTACGGATTTAGTTCAACCTTAGCTCCACTGCTGGCAACAGGACTCATGTCGGTAAGTATATTTGGCCATCCACTCGACTGGCGCGGAATGTATCTGATTATGCTAAGCTTATCTTTACTGCCTATTCTATCTGCCTTGCGCAGTACATTTCCGGGTGACGATCTTCCGCAAGAGGACCGGATCCCATTAAAAACACTGGTCCGCGATCCCGCTTTATGGCTGATGGTGCTTATTCTTTCTTTCGGTGTAGTGTCAGAGCTTGCAGTAGGTGGATGGCTAGTGAATTTTTTGGAAAAAGCATACTTGTGGGATACAGTTACAGCTTCTGGTATGTTGTCCACCTTTTTTCTCTGCTTCTCGCTAGCAAGGCTCCTGCTGGGGCCGGTTACAGATAAGATTGGTTTCAATCTATCGCTTATCATTTTTTCAGCCTTCTCTGCCTTATGTACGTTTGCTGCTATTTTGGGTGGGGAACAGCTCGCGTTTCTATTCGCAGCAGCAGGCATAGGTATCGCTATGATTTATCCGACCGTCATGGCGTTTATCGCAAAAAGGTATCCGCATGGCAGTGACACTGCCATCACCTTTACAGTTACACTAATGGGAGTCGGTAGCGTGATTGGCAACTATGCCATAGGTGCAGTAATCGAAGGTGTAAAGAGGCTTTACGGAGCAGAAACACAAACTGGCTTGCTACGTGGTCTTCAAGCTGGGTATGGTTTTATCGGTTTGTGTGCAGCTATATGCGCGATATCCGGTTGTGTTTTATATCGTTATTTAAATCGCCGCCAAGAACTTATCTAGAATAGTTATCGCACTTATTTCTGCTCATCCATGCAAAAAACCTGCTGATTTTATGGCAGGTTTTTTGTTGCAAATAGCGACCAACCTCCTACCATCGGACTCAAATGTCCTTATTGGCTTCGAAATAGACAGAAATGAGGTTATTCGGACCCCATAGTCGTTATTGAGTTGTTTTTGTGCAAAAACCGCTGTCTTCTGACCAGATAACGCCTCCTGAGTCCGAACACTCCGCCTAATGAAGCTAAATCCCGAAATAGCGACTATACAGTCCGCAACAATGACCTCTGAGCTGGTGATCACCATCCCATCCCATCAATTATCGCAGACCTCCCACCAGCTCCATTATTTTTCTAACAATCTGCTCTTCACCGCTACTAACCTTTTCCGTTGCAACTTCTCCCAAAGATATATGATCGCCAACACAAACCGAATGTGCGGAATGTCTAAACATTTCTATATCATTAGCATCGTTACCAAAAGCAATAAATTGCTGCGGTTCTATGCCTAACCTCTTTAGTCCTGTCCATTTGTTCACACCTTGTGGACTTATATCCATAATATCTTCTTGTCCATGCTGGTAGATCACAATCGGCAGATTTTGCAGCTTATGTATAAGTTGTTCCCCGTTCAGACTGCTCAAAATAACTACCTTCACAATCTCATCCAGCTCCGACGGAGTTACATTTTTGGCGCGTTGTTCTGGATCTACATTTCTCCGGATGGGATGGTCTGCAGAACCCGAATATGCATAGTCCCAATGACTATCAATCAAATAAGTTGCATCAAATTCTTCAATCAAATTCAGGAGGTTGTCCGCAGTCTGTGGGTCAAAATGTATCGTCGAAATAACCTCCCCACCCTTTGCAATAAACGCGCCATTCCCGCCAACCATAGAAAAATGATGCATATGAGCAGGCAACACAGGCAATAAATCACGAATAGGCCGGGCTGACGCAAAAATAACCTCATGTCCTTTTTCAATTAGAGAATCCAAGGCTTGTACAATAAATTTACTCAAAGGTTTGCCGCTAAAACAAATCGTCCCATCTAAATCAAAAATAAATTTCATCGTTTATATCCTCCCTTTTTTCTCTATAATAACGAGTTCAGATATAATGGAAAGGACCGATGTCCAAAAAGGAGTAAACGATGAAATCTATTCACGATCCAAATCTGATATCACATTACATTACACAATTTAATCTAGACCAAGTATTCACAACGTCAACACATGCTTTAATCCAGTTACTTGTCTATGAGCAGAATGAAATCATTTTGCGTGAGGGGGATGAGCTGGACGGAATTTATTTTCAAGTGGAGGGGCGTACCAAGGTTTCTTCTAGTGTGGGGACGGGAAAATCCTTGTTATTACGTTTCTGCTCACCCTTGTCATTATTCGGGGATATTGAATACGTGCAGGAAGTTGTGATCCAATCCCAAGTTGAAGCGGTACAACAAACCAGCCTCTTATTTATCCCGAAACAAAAGGTTGAGTCTGACCTAATGGATAACCACAGGTTTAAAGACTTGTTGCTGAAACATCTCTCCTACAAGCTTCTAACCTGCACATCCGCATCCCGAACGAACTTGCTGGGCTCTGTAGAAGAAAGGTTTGCAAGTTATTTATTGACCATTCAACTCCAACGTGAGTTTGGAAAAGAAATTCAGACACCCTATATACCAGATATAGCCTCTTTGATTGGGACTACTCCCCGCCATTTAAACCGTGTCATTCAGCGGCTCACCGACATGGGAATTTTATATAAGGTTAAGCAAGAAATTGTTGTACTCGACTGGGAGCGTCTGGATGAATTATCTAACGGAATAAGATTTGAATAGCCTAAAAACCCCTCATTTAATTGAGGATAAAATGATCGATGTCATCATAACGGATATCGATCTTTTCTCCGTTTCTTTTGACAAGATTTATATACAGAGGAGCTGCATCAACACTTCCGCCACCCACCAGCACATGGTAGTTTTCATTAATTTCATATTTACGGATGTACAAACCTGAACCAACGTCTTCAAAGGGATGACCTTCAAAATCCTTCCACGACAACGCCTCGCCTTGCTGAGCTAGATCTCGTATTTCATCCATGGATAATATCGCAGCTTTTTTATCATTACATCCTGAAAGTATAATCGTCAAAGCAAACAATAACAGCATTATCAAGTTACGCTTACTTTTCATTCTTAAACCTCCAAACTCTATAATTTGTTATTTATAGGAAAATATAAGGTAATAATAACATAGCTTAGACTAGCTTTGAATGGAGTGTGACCAGTTTCAGCTCTGAATGCTAGAAATTTAAGTTCCCCACAACCTCCTCAGTTTCTTCCTGCAAATCTATTTTAAATTTGACGTTAATTTGTTATGTATGCTCTAATATAAATGAAGGGTGGAGCTGCATGTTATCATTTTTACTAACTTTAAAACGTTTATTCTCGGGCTTATGGAAAGCGCTCAAACGTAAAAATTTCCAAGCATTATTCTTATTAGTTTTGATGACGTTGTTGTCTGGAACCATTTTTTATGTCAAACAGGAAGGTTTGTCTGTTCTGGATGCTATTTATTTCTGCGTTGCAACGCTTAGTACATTAGGTCATCCAACGTTCGTTCCTCAGACAGCACTAGGAAAAATATTTACGATTGTTTACATTATTGCAGGCACAGGGTTGTTCTTGGGAATGATCGGGTATATCGCTTATGAACTGATCAAACAAACCGATAAAGATAACAATTAAATAATGAAATCCAAACTCATGACAGTATTAAGAGCCTTGTTAGCCGAAGCTAATGAGGCTCTTTTTTTTCAATTAATCGCTTATATACTAGTCCATAAATCACTAATATTATAGTATTAAATGCATATTTGTATAATCTGCTGAGCCAACTGATTCACTTTAATGGGTTTTAGATCCTTGTTGAAAAGACCTACGGCTTGTACAAAAGGAACCATGACAACCGCATCAGCACGATCCCCGTAAACCAGACTTGGTTTTACAATGCCGATATTTTTGCCGCTTGTAAGGGCGATATGCTCTCCTCTATGCTTGGATTCAAGAAATTGTTTATTTTTAAAGGGCATTCCCATCCGTCCTGAAATATAACATCCCTTGGGAATGTTCAATCTACTCATAAGCTCAACCATAATGTTTACCGGCTCAGCATTTAGCTTTTCGAAATCCTCCTTGCTGTTTGCTGTAGCAGTGCCGACCAAATCAACGATGGCATCCGCTTGTTGAGGTAACTTACTAATGTAAGAATCGATATCAAAAATATCGACAGACATCCATTTTATCCGATTGTGATTAACGAGGCTCGGTAATAACTTTCCAGGCTTTCCGTTTCGGGATACGCTGATGATCTGCACCTGAGGATCTTTTCTTAACCATTCTTCCGACAAATGTGTTCCGATATAACCACTTCCACCTAACAAAATCACATTTTTCATCTCATGTCACCCTTCATCATCATTTATAGTTTTAGGATCTGATTCTGCAGAATCCTTGATGAACTCATCGATATGGTCAAACAACCTTTTGAGTCTGAAAATATCACTTTTAAGTACATCCAAATAATAATAATTTTTGGTGCCTTCCTGATCAAAACCAATCAAATTAGCCTCTTTTAATACCTTCAAATGATGAGATACAGCTGGACGGGATAAATTGGTCCTTTGTGTCAGCTCACCAACTCTGATTCCTTTTTCGCAATCACTTTCACCTTCAATCAAAGCAATGATGATGGATTGACGTGTCTCATCTCCAATGGCTGCAAGAGCTTTACTGCATTCACCAAATTCTTCAGCCAGATTTTTTAAGCGTTCTTGTCTGTCCATAAGCTGCCCCTTTGGGTTTAATGGTTTAATCATATGAACTATTGTATATTAATTTTCGACCAATAATTCATCGGTAAAGAAAATCGAGACCATTAATATTCATCTCTGGCGATCCTCAAATAAATAAAAAAGACCATCTCTATTAGAGCGGTCGAAAATTATAGAGCAAATTTGTAATAGATAAATTCACTCAAAAGAATTGCCCCCTATTACTTCATGGTGTAAAATATACTTTCGTTTAATTTGATAAAGGGGGCTTTTAATTTTAATGACTTTATTTCTTACATACGTTTTGCTCGGCTTCTCCATCGCTCTCCCCGTAGGTACCATTACCATTGAAATGACCAAACAAGGCTTGAAAAATGGCTTTATGCATGGTTGGATTGTTGGCCTCGGGGGAATGACCATCGACCTCTTCCTAATTCTAGGCTTATACCTGGGTCTAGCCTCTATTCTTTCCATGCCTATCATACAAGTGATCATGTGGCTAGTTGGGGCTCTGTTCCTGTGCTACGTTGGCTATGACAGCATCAAGAATGCAGATCATGATATTTCCCTTGGAGGTGAGAAGACGTCCAAATCGCTGTTCTCTTCTTACAAAAATGGTTTGCTAGTAGCGATCTCACCAGGAAACCTGGTATTTTGGGTAAGTGTCTTTGGTACCGTATTGTCCGACTCCTTTGACCGTACTAATACGGGCAGCTTTTTGCTAGTGGGATTAGGTATCCTGATTGGTATCCTACTCCATGATATTGGCCTGATGACGATTGTATCCACCACACGAAAAGCAATGAATCGGACAGCAATTAAATGGGTGACTATCAGCGCAGGTTTTGTATTAATCGGCTTTGGGGGGTATTTCTTCTATCAATTCCTGCGGAGCCTCCATATTTTTTAACGTAAAAAAGCCGTTCTCTTATAAAAGAGAACGGCTTTAAATGTCTTTTTCACAGAAATCCTTAGAACACCCGCTTCCTTAAACCCGATAGGTGGCTACCATAATTAATTAATACAGAACTGTATCAAATTTCCGAATCCTAATCTCTCTGCTAACATCGTTCGTACCCTTTTGGAAGAGAATATTAATAAATCTCCATATCATTCAAAAGTGTTAGTTGCCTGCGCATCCGCCAGTATGATCAACCCAATCTTTCCGTCCTCATCATAGGTTGTTGAAAGCAGATATTTGGCTCTGAGTTCTTTTTTGGAAAGCGATTTAAAATCTGATGTATATTCTTTTACTAGTTTCTTTGTTTCTGTATCGTAATAATATTCCAAATATTTAAAAGATTTCATACTTTCCGAAGCATTCTCTATCGCATATTTCTCTCCATATAACTCTTTAATTCTCTCTTTGTTCGTACCAACTTCAGCTCCTCGGGCAGTTTTATATGCCCCCTGAGATTCTCTTCCCAATGTTATGGCTACAGCCTTATCATATCTGTAGAGTACACTCACTCCTGAATCATATGTATACCAATTGGAAATTCCTTCATTTCCAGTCCCCAGAACCTTCTCCGCATTCTTACGACTCATGCCATAGCTGACTCTTTCCCTGCTGTTATCTACCTTGTAAATGGCCATATCCTGTTTGGAGAAAGTATCGGGCTCCATCTTATAGACCTTAGCATTACCACTGCTGCAAACTGCCAGTACAAGAAATACAGGTATTAATACTAATAAGGTATAAATTCTTTTACTTTTCAATAATTTTCCTCCTCTAGTTATATTCGCTAATATTAACACAGTAAATTTTAACCAACCAAGTAACTATCTAATAGAAAAATAAAAAAGCCGCCAAAATGGCGACTTCTTCTTGAGTCAGAACACCCGCTTCTGATTCCGATCATCAATAATAATCTGCACCGCTTCCTTAAACCGTAATGCATGCACAATCTCCCGCTCCCGCAGGAACTTAAGGCTATCCTGCAGATCCACGTCATCCGTCATGTCAATCAGCCACTGATATGTAGCCCGGGCTTTTTCCTCAGCCGCAATGTCTTCATAAAGGTCTGCCAGCGGATCTCCCTTAGCTTGAATATAGGCTGCGGTGAATGGAACTCCACTAGCATCCGTGTAGAACAGGGCATGATCATGCGCTACAAAATGTGGCCCTAATCCCGCTTCCTCTAATTCGCATACCGAAGCATCCTTCGTCAGCTTGTAGATCATCGTGGCAATCATCTCAAGGTGAGCAAATTCCTCAGTAGAAATATCGTTCAACACGCCAATAACTTTATCTGGAATCGTGTATCTTTGATTCATATAGCGTAGTGCAGCGGCGAGCTCGCCATCTGCGCCTCCGTATTGCTCACTCAAATAACGCGCCATCCGGACATCACATTTACCCACCCGTACCGGATATTGCAGTTTTTTTTCGTATATCCACATTCGGGAACTTCCCTCCTCTAGAAAAATAGTTCCTTACGGTTATACTCCTCTTACACCTGCCAAGGCCAAGGGGGTTGATTCCATTCCCATGGACATTTAGAATAAGCGCGGCCAAAATTCTGCAGCGGACCATATAACTCCTGAAAATGATTCGCTAGCTTAGTTCGTTCCAGCGTAAGCTGATTAAATTGTTCAATACTTCTCAGATCGTCAGGATGCGTATTTAGGTATAAGTTCAACTCCACTAAGGCAAAATCAAGGGTCTGCAACTGTTCAAGCAATTCATAATAACGTTGGTCGCAAGGATTTGCCTCCATAGTCTATTTCCCTCCTCCTTTGCACTTGGATTCATACGGACTAAATAGTGCCGGCCAGAGCGTTCCATACTTCAGAGCCTCCTGCAAACTAAACTGTGGCAAATCGGGTGGCTGAAAGGTGATAAATTGATTGGGTGGAACTACATACGTCTTGAACGGCACCGGTGGGCAAGGATCAAACGGGCCCCTAAAGGGGGTATACCTCCGCAGCTGTGATTCCATCTTTTTTGTACCTCCTTTGTTCCTGTTCCTTCTTTAAAGACTCTGAACATTACTCCCTTAGCTAACTTATGACAGCAGGACACAATATAAAACGTTATTCACAAAAAAAGCCCATTAGCAATTTTTTTTGTGCAATGTGCATGACAAATAAGCTGTCTCCGGAAAAGTACCGAAAACAGCTTATAACTTGGGTTTTTTAGTATTCAGCTTAGGGCTTCGCTCTTTTGAACGAATCTTCGTGGGTAATCTCAAGGATATCCAACATAAATACAAAGATAGGAATACCAAGAATAAGTCCCCAGACACCCATATAATGCTCAGAGAACAACAACACGCTAAAGGTGAAAAACATCGGCAAATTCATTTTTGTGGACATCAACTTAGGATTCAAGAAATAGCCTTCGATAAAATGCAACACCGCAATAATCGCCAGCACATAAGTAACTGTCATCAGACCGCCGATGTTGTAACCAATTATTAAAAGCGGAATGAGCGAAATCAAAAAACCAACCACCGGGATGAGACTGAGCAGAAAAATCAAAATCGCTAGGGCAAATAAATACGGGAAGTTAAGCAGCCACAAGCCAATAACAGTAAGACAGGTGTTGAACATGGCAATGAGAATTTGCGCTTCAATTACTTTCCCAAAGGAAACGATGAATTTTCGGCTGAAATACTCCAGATCTATATAAAACCAGGCAATCCTGCTCTCTCTCATCCTGGAAGTGAAACTGACGACCCGGTTCTTCTCCAGAATAAACACAAAGCTTAAAATGGTTGATACTACGAAAGTTGCACCCCAGTTGCTAACCTGCAGCACATAATCGATGCCTCTTTTGATATAGGACTGATAGTTAAGGTCCCTGAACATTTCATACAAATATAATGTAATCTTGTTCTGCGGAAGATCCTCTGACTTGAGATTGGTGAGGAAGATGGCTAATTGCTTAATCTGCTCCAATACTTTAGGAAGATATTTTGCAAAGGCCAGTACAATCAATGCGATTAAAGCAAGGTATAAAATGACAATAATCACCTTACTGTTAACCTTCATAAATTTACCAATTCGCTTACTGAGCACAATCTGAAAGCTGTTCATGACAAAAGCAATCAGAAACGTCAGCAGCACCAGATTAAGCATCCCTCGAACCATGTACAGCAGCAACCCGATAAGTGCGAGAATAAAAAAGCGTCTGGTAGTAATATTCGTGTAGAATCGCTTGAATACATTCATTGATCTTGCTCCATTCAATTGCGATTAATAATGTTAAACTTCAAAGGCTATAAAAAGGAAAACTTAGCCCCCACAAAAAAGCCGATAGAAACAAAAAGAAGTGACCAGGTTAGCGCTCCTGCAGTCGTTATTAGTATATATTTTTTGAAAGACATAGCACTGATACCAGAGATATAGCTTGATACATGCCTCAGACCGGGAATAAAATAAGCAATGAAAATCGCCCAGTTTCCGAACCGCAAAAACCATCTTTTCATACTGGCAAAACGCTTGGGTGTAAGGCCAACCCACTTGCCGAATTTTGCTACCACAGGTTGTCCTAGCCTTAGACCAATGGTATAGCTGATAAGCATTCCTGTGATGGATCCCATAAAGCAAACCAATACGGAAAGTGAAAAATCCAAAACCATAACGGAGGATAAATAGCCTACAAACAGCATTAACACCTCATCAGGCACAGGAAGTCCGATAATCCCAAGTGCCATAAGGCCAAATATGGCTAAATATCCGTATTGTGAAATGAACTCTATAATCCAAGGCATGGGTGTATCACTTCCTGTTGAAGGATTTTTTAAGGGACGGAAATGGGATACGGCTGATCATCATTACGGACAGCAATGCCATTAATCCGATGACCAGTCCTGGTTTCATCCGTTCATCTAGTAAAGAAATCATCGACAGAATGACTCCAGCAGCAGTAATGGGCATCCCCACGAACCCTTTGGAAGGCGCCGACAGATTAAATCTGGCCAAACGAAGTGCGCCACAAATCAAAAAGAAAACTGCAGCTGCAGGTCCAATCCAGTCGGCATCTTCTAACCTATATAACAAGATAAGGAAGGTAGGCGCTAAACCAAATGATATAATATCCGCCAATGAGTCCAATTGTTTACCGAATTCACTAGTACATTGCAATATTCTTGCCAGTAATCCATCCAGTACATCACATATTGCCGCGAGCATTATCATTAATAAAGCTAGGCTATATCGTTCTTGAATCGTAAAATACAAGGATAGTGATCCTAGTCCCAAATTTCCGAGTGTGCACGTTGAAGGCAACCAGTTCAATTTCATACAATTTCACCCCTTTCATAGCAGTATTTCTGTTGATTCGGTTTAACCTTCAAAGGTCACTGTAAAGCTGACACCGTTCTTCGTATTTTTCACTGTATAGAGACATGCGTGCATATCTAGTATTCGCTTCGCGATGGAAAGCCCAAGACCCGTACCGCCTGTCATTCGACTGCGGGATGGCTCAGACCGATAGAACCGTTCCCAGATCTGCTCCAGCTGATCTTCAGGGATTGATTCTCCTATATTTTGAATAGTGAATACAATAGTCTGGGCATGACTCTCAATATTGACGGTGATAGAACTTCGTTCTTCCGCATGCCTAATAGCATTGGTCATAAAATTTAGCACAACTTGTTCGATCCAGTTCATATCAGCATAAATTGGTAATTCATTTGCAGGAATAATGATGACCTCCAAATGTTTTTCACTCAGCAAGTGGACCAGCTTGTCCGTCACCTTTTCCGTCAGTTCACTTAACATAAAGGAAGATTTCCGTAGTTTAATCGTGCCCGACTCCAACCGCGCTAGATCTAGCATATTTTTAACAAGAAACTCCATTTTATCGGCTTCCTCAATAATCACTTTAATGTAGTGATCCTGCTTGCCGGCGCTAACGCCGTCTTCCAAGCCTTCAGCAAAACCTTTGATAATACTGAGGGGCGTCTTCAATTCATGGGAGGCGTTGGCAAAAAAGTCCTGCTGCATGATCTCCATTCTTTGCTTCTGTTCCATATCCTCAACTAGCTGCTGATTGGCCTCTCTTAACTCCCGTAAAGCAGAGTCCAGACTTAGTGATAAGGTGAACATGCTGTTAGAAAGGCTGCCTAGCTCATCCTTCTGCCGAATCGATGTGTCCCCTGTAAAGTCCAGAGAAACCATCCGTTTTGCTATCTTGTTTAACTTAATTAGCGGACGCGTTACCATTTTCGAGAAAAAGAGAGAAAGCACCAGAATCAGGACAAAGCCACCCATTCCCAGATATAAGAAGAACCAGCGTAACGCATCGTTCGAATCCTTAACTTCCTGTAATGAAGTGACTGTGAATAGTAATTCAATTTCTCCGTTACTTTGCTTCAAGGGCAGAATAACCACAGAATTGCGACTCCCACTCCAGGGAGCAACCCAGTCTCGTTTCTGTATTTTCAAATTTTTAAAGTCTTCTATCTGCGCTGATGTCAAAGGAAACCATTCCTCAAGAGCTTCAAACATTATTCCCTGGCGTGGATTCCATATTTTTAAATCAGGCAGTACAACTTCTGCAACAGTACCAGATGCATGAATCGTCCCAGTCTCTCCCGTCTCCCCTATGGTTCCGCCCCCTTTTTTTGTAATGCTTATGGGGTAGAGTATAACGGGTGAAGCACTGTCTTCATCCAGAAGTTCGCCTTCCACGCTCAACTGATCATCTACTTTAATGTTTGCTGCTCTCAGTGAATCTCCGTACTGATTCATGAATAGGGATAAAGAAACAACCATACTCTTCCCGTCATCATCGATTAGCTTTATATGAAATGGATCTTCTGAATTCATCCTTCCATCCAGCTTCAAAATAACCATTTGTGTTTTATTCCGCAGCATAAACCGGACAAGCTCCTGAGAGGTTCTAGTGCTTCCCCATGGTTCGCTAATATATCTTGCCGCAAAGCTCTTAAGGTGTTTCTCCACACGGTGCTCTTTTTGCTTCTGATAGAAATTGTCAAACAACAGCAATTGGCTTAGAATCACCATGCCATAGAAGCAAAGGAAAAAGATAACGGTCATCACAAACAGTTTAAAAGTAATTCCCCGTCTTCTCATGCCTCTTCCTCGAACATGTATCCTGTGCCAATTACCGTACGAATAAAACGTGATTCATAACCCAATTTACTTCGCAGCTTTTTGATATGACTGTCCACAACTCTGGAATCTCCTTCAAATTCAATTCCCCAGATCCGACTGAGGATCGTATCCCTTGAAATAACAATCCCTTTATTTCGTATTAAAAGCCATAAAAGATCATATTCCTTAGGGGTAAGCTCCACTTCCGCATCTTCTACCTCCAACCGATGAGCCAAGGTATTAAACATCGCGGAACCAAATTTTATTATGCTAGATTCAGGCTGATGGGTGCCTTCAACCCGTTTCATAAGTGCATTTGCCCGGGCTACTAGCACCTTTGGACTAAATGGTTTTGTAACATAATCATCGGCTCCTAATTCAAAACCGTAGATTTTGTCGTCATCTGTAGACTTGGCGGTTAACAAAATGATGGGTACCGCTGATTTCTCACGAACTTCACGGCACACTTCGAAGCCATTCATAGCAGGCATCATGATATCCAGAATCAGCAGATCCGGCAGCAGTGAATCAAACCAAACCAATGCATCTCTTCCATTATCCGCTTCAAGTACCTCCCAATCATTCTGTAAGAAATAATCAGATACCAGTTCACGAATACGAATTTCATCCTCAACGAGAAGAAGTTTCTTTTTCAATCTAGACCCCGCTTTCAAACAATTAATATACATTAGCATAGACGAGCGTTATGTCCTTTATGTGTCCACAAAAAACTCCCCCTGTCATGAGCCATACAGCTCTTGCAGGAGGAGTTCATTATATCCCTGATCAACCGGAACAATACGTTACAATTTTTAATAGGTTATTCTTTATCCTCATTCAGTTCTGATGAGGTTTCTTCGTCCTCGACACGTGGTTCCCGGTGGATATTAATTCTAGTGATACGCAATCTTGTTGATTCCTCGACTTCAAAAATAACATCTTCTACTTTGACACGTTTTCCTTTGGTTGGATTACCCTCCAGCTCCTTAAACAACCAACCGCCGATGGAATCCACCTCATCGTCTTCAATCACAACACCCGTAAGATCGTTGACATCCTCAATCAGCATCCGGCCCTCAACAGAGATATACTCCCCATTATGTTCCACACTTGGACGCTCATCTTCGAACTCGTCATGTAAATCACCTACGATTTCTTCCAAAATCTCTTCTGCTGTCAGCAAACCTGCTGTGCCGCCATATTCATCGACAACTAACGTCAGCTGAGCCTTATTCTTCTGCATAAAACGAAGAGTATGGCTGATCTCCATCGATTCCGGAACGTTAAGGATAGGCCGAACCAGAGTTGTAAGGTCATTCTGCTGCTCCGGGGGAGCAAACAACAGGTCGGTAATATGAATAAAACCGATAATACGGTCTTTATCTTCCAGGGCAACCGGATAACGCGAATGTCTCGTTTCGGTAATAATCTTCATATTTTCTTCTAACGAAAGATTGCTGTAAAGCACATCCATATCTGTACGAGGCAGCATGACTTCACGTGCAAGCAGATCTGAGAATTCAAAGATATTATCCATTAGTTTCATTTCATCTTTGTCAATGACACCACTCTTGGCGCTCTGATTCATCAGAATACGTATTTCCTCTTCCGAGTGTGCTGCTTCACTTTCATTTGCAGGCTCCACACCGACTAACCGAAGCAACGCGTTGGCTGAAGCGTTCAGCACCCAGATAAAAGGCATGAACACATTATAGAAGAACATCAGGGGTGCAGATAACAACAGTGCCGAACCTTCTGTTCTTTGAATCGCGAGCGATTTAGGAGCAAGCTCCCCAAGTACAATATGTAAAAATGTAATGATCGAAAATCCAATAATCACAGATACGGTAGAAATCAGGGTATGATCGGTGATCCCCATCTGGTACATTAAAGGTTCGACCAACAACTCAGAAATCGCAGGCTCTCCAACCCAACCTAAGCCCAGCGACGCAAGTGTTATCCCAAACTGAGTGGCGGATAAATAGGAATCCAGTCTCTTATTTACTTTCAGAGCATATCCAGCCATTTTATTACCTTCACTGACAAGTTGGGTCAGGCGGGACTGCCTGACCTTAACTAATGAAAATTCCGCTGCTACAAAAATACCGTTCAATAATACGAGCACCAGAACCAGCAAAAGATTAAGCAATAATCTCCCTACTTCAAATTCCGTATGCACCACTTAACAACGCCTCATTTCTACAGATTGATCGCTTTTCTAGTTTTGAAGTCAACTTCCGGATAATACATATCAGCCACTAACAGATTAGGTCCGCAGCAGCCTGCTGCATCGCAGTGGCAGTTCACCTTTTGGTTCAGCGGGTGTTTAGTCTGCCAATCGATAAATATATCATCCAGCTTTTGGTTCTCGATGTTGCCAAAGGCTGCGATATCAGCGAAATCTGTAACAAAAACATCGCCAGTAAACATGTTTACGTTCACTCGATTCCGGCCATCCGGATCATTGCGAAGGGTAACATTCTTCTCGGCGCGCATTCTGCTTATCAGCTTCTGATCTTCTTCCAGGAAGCTGCAAGCAAAAAACGGAAGGGTCCCAAACAGCATCCAAATCTCCGGATCACGGGTATCCAGTAGTTTATGGATTGCCGTCCGCATTTCATTCAAGGACAACACTGGCAAAGCCGAAGCAAAACTGGAGTTGTACATAGGATGTACCTCATGCCGTTTGGCGCCCATATCGAGAATCAACTTATGAATTTCAGGCAGCTTAGTATGTGTACGGTAATTAATCATAGTTTCCGCAGAAATTAGCATACCATCCTCACTTAGCCGTCGAGAATTCTCAATCATTGCATTATATAACCGATATGCACTTTCTTTTGAAACTGCATGCCCGCTGTTGGCAAAACCAACTTCATGAAAATCGTCTCCGTTCACATAATTAAAAGAAATATGCATAACGTCCAAATACGGAAGCAGCTTTTCATATCGAGCATACGGCATCGTCAGATTAGAATTAATTTGCGATCTAATCCCCCGCTCTTTGGCATACTTTAAGAGCGGCACTATGATATTATCCACCGTACCAGCCAAGAACATAGGCTCTCCGCCGGTAATACTAATCGTCTCCAGATGCTCTACTTCATCTAAACGGTCCAACATATTTTTAAGCGGCAGCATATCCCCTTCTCTAGAGGTTAAACTATCACCTACCGCACAGTGTTCACACCGCATATTACATAAATTGGTTACTGTGAATTCCACACTCGTTAGCACATGGCGTCCATGCTTACGTAAAGAAGTAATGGGATCCCACGGATCGTAGCTTGGCGACAGCTCCTTCGGTGAAGATGTTAATGGTCTTAAAACATTCATTTGTACTAGCTCCTTTAAATCTTATTCCTATTATTAACCCATAATCATGAAGATTGAACGGTGTCTTATCCTATATCATACCACGTTAGTCAGAAAAACTGCACTTCGGATGTCTTTCAGACTGTCCTTACAAGCTTTTTCACTGTAAAAAATAATAGCAGCGAGACGAAAAATAGGCTTCCGCGAGTTATGCGGACAAGCCTAATCTTCTCTCTTCGCTGCTATGATAAATATTTTGGCGTTCCCACAGAATCGCCTTGATCTGCGACGTCAACGATAACAACGGAGAGGGCTTTTCCTAGATCCCTTTCGAACGGTACTACTTTTTCTCCTTCAGGCCCTGTAAGCACACGTACAATCGGTCTGTGAGGCGTACTTGGGTCTATTTTGACAACAACTCCACTTTCACCCGTACTGAGCTTCACCGTAAGACCAAGAGGATAGATAGCCACACGATCTCTAAATAACTCTAGCTGCTTCTGCTCATACAATGTACCAGAACCTACATAAAGCGCCTCAACGGCTTGATGTGGCAGCATAGCCTTTTTGTAGACCCGGTTGGAGGTCATGGCATCGTAGGAATCAGCCACGCCCAACCATTTGGCATATTCATGAATTTGAGGTCCTTTTAATCCCCGCGGATATCCGGATCCGTCAATGCGTTCATGATGCTGAAGCGCACAATGAGCCGCGAGCAGCGGGATATTCGGTTCTTCCTTGAGAATCTGATACCCGATCTCGGTGTGTGCCTGCATATGGCGAAATTCATCTTCACTGAGCTTACCAGGTTTTTGAATGATTTTTATCGGGACTTGGGTCTTGCCAATATCATGCAGCAGCGCACCCAGACCAATCACTCGAAGCTCCTCTTTGCTGTACCCATGCGCAATGCCAAGCACCAAAGTGTACAAGCAGACATTCAGGGAATGGACGTACAAGTAGTTATCAGCGGTGTGCATATCAAGCAGCATGATCATCGGATCTTCTTGTAAAGACAAATCATCCAGGATGCTATCCATGATCTTTGAGAATTTTTTATCCAGATGGTAGAATCCCTTGCTTATTCCTGAAGCGCCTGTCATTTGCTGAAACTGATTACGAATCACCTTCAGTGCCTGATTACGTGTCTCATCTTGAAGCATACCTATAATCTCAACATCGTCCGTGACAGAGTCCTCTATGTAAATATAACCGATGTCAATTCTTGAAAGCCTCTTGATCAATGCATCAGTAAGCTCCACCCCATCCGCGAGGAGAGTTAGACCTTCATCATTATATATTTTTTTACCTAATTTCATGCCTGCTTGAAGCTGATTCACGGATACTAAACGCACTTAGCTCACTCCTGCCTTTAACGGTAAAATGCTATTCTGTTTTGAAATCCTTGGGTCACACGCTTTGTCTATACCGTTTATGTAGAGATCAGACAGGTGCACCATGAAGAACATCGGGTGTGTCTAGGTCTTTGCCTATGGGCATTAACGCATAATAAACAACCAGAATATAGCAGCAAGAATAAATCTGTAGATCGCGAAATGCGTCAATCTAATCTTTTGAATCAATTTCATAAACAAAATAACCACTACATAAGCCACTACAAAAGAAATCAGAAATCCAATTACAAAATAGCCAATCGTTTCACTAGTAAAGTTCTTATAAGAATCCAACATTTCATATCCGGAAGCCGCACACATAATAGGAATGGCTATAAGGAAGGAGAAATCCGCAGAAGCTTTATAACTAACCCCACTTAACATCCCTCCGGAGATCGTAGATCCCGAACGGGAAAATCCTGGCCACAGCACTGAAATAATCTGATACATCCCGATAGCCAGCGCCTGTCCGTAAGAAAGATCGTCCAGCTCATGCGCTGTAATTCTAATTTTGCGTCTGTTTACCCATTCTGCGATAATCATTAGAATCCCGCCGGCGACAAGCGCCCAAAGAACAGTCGTGGCTCCAAAGAGACTTTTTATAAAATCGCGGGCAAAAAATGCCACAGCTAGTGCTGGGGCAATCCCAAGTATTACATGGATTAAGTTCAAACGAGACGCCGGCATCACACCGCCTCTTCCTGAGTTCTTACGCCCAATGCCCAGCAAATTAAGCACACGCTCGCGGTAAACAAGCGCAATCGCCAATATTGCCCCTAGCTGAATAACGATTTCATAAGTCTTCATAATCGAATCCTGCTCATCAAAGCCCAGAAGCTTCGAGGTCAAGATCATGTGTCCTGTAGAAGAAACAGGAATAAATTCAGTGATCCCTTCGACAATTGCTAAAATAATAGCTGTAATCGTGTCCATAATCTCCTCCTATTTTTCGGGAATCTAGCACTGTTTAAATGGAATCAAAAAGTATATCTTTGAGCTGCAGGTTTACTCAGACTTGATCTCCCACCGAGTGAGCATGCATTCATCAAGACTGTCCGGACGCTGCAATTCCATCCCAAGCAGGTCGCGTAAAAAATGAGGCAGCAAAAATACAGGATCCTTCCCATTGGCGATCGTCTCATAGCCTGCACGGAAAGTAAACATGTCCAGCGTACCAACATTATACTCTTTATCATCCTCCAGCGGGTTTCCTTCGACAAAAACTGCAATATTGTTATCATACGGTATCTTCTGCGGATCGTACAAGATTTTTATCCCATCTACTGCTAAGCTGCCCAGATAATTCCCGCGAAAGCCATACCCAAAAATCACCTTATTATAAAATTCTTCAGTAAGACTCTGCTCCAAAGCTATGCGAATATCTAGGCCTTTCAGCTTGATTACGCAGGTGTTAATGGGAGAAGGACATAGGGCGTGCAGCATTCCCGCTGTAACCTCCCCTTCAGGCAAAGGTCCTAGAAGCTGACCTGTGTTAACTATCGACAAACTAGTGCCTGTAAATCTACGTACAGCTTGGGCTAAAAGATTGCCAAAAGGGGATTCTCCCTGCAAATTCAAAGGAAGCTCACGATCTGTGATCGCAACGGTCTGCTGAAGAGCCTCACGACCACGCTCCAAATGAATAGTAGCGGCAGGACCTACAATCTCTTCCTTCAGTCCTGGGTCAATCGGAATACATTCACCCGCCACCAGGCTGAATCCAGGTTGTCCCTCTCTCCGCTCAAATTGAAGCCGCCCGAGGTAACGCCCGAATTTCCCGGCTCCACATACAGCTGTTCCGTTAATCATGAGCGGTTCTTCCAGCATATGATGTGTATGTCCACCTAGAATAGCATGCACACCTTCCAGCCGCTCTGCCAGAATTCGATCTGCGGGAAGCCCCAAATGAGAAAGGATGATTAGAATGTCCACCTGAGGAGCTAGAAGAAGGCATTGTTCCCGAAGGGTTGTCTCGGGATCCAGAGCATCCCAGCCCAGCAAGGAATAAAACGAAGTAAATGCCGCTGTCGCTCCAGTCACTCCTATTCTGATTCCGTCCTTCTCCAAGATGGCATGACGCTTCATCCAGTGGGGAGGTTCCCCTGTTGCAGTCTCCACAAAATTACAGCATACCACTGGACACTGTAACCCGGAGAAAATAGAGGATAACATCTCCTGTGAGAATGTTAACCCCTCATTATTACCGATGGTTACAGCATCATATCCTGTTAAATTAAGTACATCAATGTTAGCCTGACCCATAGTTCCTTCTGTCTCTACGGCTGCACGATCCATATGATCGCCAATATCCAGCAGCAGCACAGGCTCTTCTCCCGCTGCAGCTCTTTGTCTCCCGATTTCTGCTGCCAATGGACTCACCATTTCGAAATGGCTATGTATATCATTGGTATGAAGTATGGTCAGTCTTTGCGGCACATGCCCCATTAGCAACATTCCTCCTACCTGTTGAGCCGCTCTTTAATGACGCAGCCGATGCATGATCTTATAGAGCCTAGCATAACATTTTCAGGCTCATTATGGTATATTGTAGACATTACAACATATTTCAGAGGTGAATAAGTATGCATATCACAATCCGCCTGTTCGCGGGTTTGGCTGAGATTATCGGTTCATCTTCTCTGACCTTTCATGCGACGGAGAATCCCTTAACCGCTGGGAAGTTAAAAGAACTCCTTTCAACCTCTTATCCGGATGCAGCATCCCTAATTGGAACTTCTTTGGTCGCTATTGACCGGGAATATGCACCTGATGAAGCCCTCATCACCGAGTCTGCCGAAGTTGCATTAATCCCTCCCGTTTCCGGGGGAGAGAATGGTTCTTTATATGAGAGCACTCCTGACGGCCTCTATAGCATAACGGATCTGCCATTAAATGCTGAGAAGCTTCTGGATGCCGTCCTCGATGCCAATCATGGAGCATCCCTATTATTTGTAGGAACTACACGCGAAATGACCGGAGAACAACGCACAACAGCATTAGACTATGAAGCCTATATTCCTATGGCCTTAAATAAGCTGAAAGAAATTGGTGATGAGGTACAGAATCGCTTGAATGCACGCTGCGCGATTTCCCACCGCATTGGGCTTGTTGGTCTTAAGGAAGCAAGCGTTATCATTGCTGTCTCCACCCCTCATCGCGATACCTGTTACGAGGCTAGTCGTCTGGCCATTGAACTGCTGAAACAGACCGTCCCTATCTGGAAAAAAGACATCAATGAATCAGGCCAGCACTGGGTAGGCTCTGAACAAAAGGCTGCCGATTCCCTCTACAATTAATCTTCACTCCTTTTTCATTGAAAAATCTGCACTTTGTTGATATTCTGGATAAAATCGGATAAAAGGTGGCATAGGCATTGAGAGTACACGTCTCGGATCTAAAACCTGGTAATCACCTCAACTCAGACGCTTATAGTTCAAGAGGTCTGCATGTATTACCAAAGGGATCGCTGCTCCAGATAGATGATATCGCCAAGCTGATGCAGCATGGAGTTGATTATGTTGATATCCAGACGTTAGTGGAAGAACCTGCCCCATTAAGCAGACCTTCAATTATTCAGACGGTGACCACTAGTTTTGATACCATGATTGACGGCTTTGAGAATCTTTATATGGAAGCACTATTAAAAGGAAGCTTTAACCAATCCGTGGTTAACGACATTCTTCAGCCTTCGCTTCAATCGTTGGACAAGCAAAAGGATGTAGTCTCCCTGCTGCTTCTGCTCGATCGCGAAGATAATTATACCTACAACCACTCTTTGCAGGTAGGTATGCTCTCTTATTATATTGCAATCTGGCTTGGGTATTCCAAACAAGAATGCTATGAGATTGGACGAGCTGGATATTTAATTGATATTGGAAAATGTAGAATCTCACCTGCTCTATTAAATAAGCCTGGAAAATTAACCGCGGAAGAATTCGAAGAAGTTAAACTACATACTAAGTACGGCTACGAAATTATCCGCAATTCGATGGATGACTCACATACAGCCTTGGCAGCCCTACAGCATCATGAACGTGAGGACGGTTCTGGCTATCCTAATAAGCTAACCAAATCCGAGATTCATCCTTATGCGCAAATTGCTGCTGTAGCTGACATCTATAGTGCGATGACTTCTAAACGCGTCTATCAGTCCAAGCAAGAGCTTATTTCTGTCCTACGTGAACTAAATGACCTCAGCTTTGGTAAGCTGAACGGCAGAACGGTTCAAGCCTTTATACAGCATTTAATGCCCAACTTTATCGGCAAGCGAGTATTACTGAACACGGGTGATACAGGTGTGATTATCATGAACAATCCAGTTGATATTTTCCGTCCGCTGGTAAAGATCGATGGATTATTTGTCGATCTAGCCCGCGAACGTAACGTTACGATTGTGGAAATCTACATGGACTAGGGCGTTTCTTGAGGTCCTGCGTTGCTTAGCAGAAGGTTAAGAGCTGCTGTTCGTACACTAAATCCCCCGGTTTGACTACGGGGGATTTTTTAGTTGTACTTTGTGCAACAGAACCCACGTCTACCAGGCTGAATTCTGATTTAGTTGTACTTTGTGCAACAGTATCCACGTCTTGCGAGCTGAATTGTGATTTAGTTGTACTTTGTGCAACTAATCCACGTCTTGCGAGCTGAATTGTGATTTAGTTGTACTTTGTGCAACTAAATCCACGTCTTGCGAGCTGAATTGTGATTTAGTTGTACTTTGTGCAACTAAATCCACGTCTAGCGAGCTGAATTGTGATTTAGTTGTACTTTGTGCAACTAGAATTAAGGAAAATGCTCTTTATAAGCACATTTCTCGAAAATAGCTGCACAAAGTGCAATTAACAGTATTTTTATAACGAGAATGATGGTTTCTATTGTACAAACTGCAACTAAAGATTGGTTTCCAGATTACTCCTAAACATTCCTCGATTTTCACCTCTCTCACCTCTCTCACCTCTATTGTTTCCTTCTGACTTCGAAGATAGTTCCTTCTACCCTCAACATAGTAAGGCCCCTCAATTTCATTATCTGACGTAACGTTTGAATTTCTCTTCTCATGGCGAGACTAATATGTGGTTTTAAAATGCTGTAGGAGGAAAAAAGCATGCTTCCTGTCCATGAACGCCTTGCCGAGTTGTTCACCCTAAGCCGTAGACGGCAGCTTACTGCTGCTGAGGAAACGGAGCAACAGCAGTGCCTGCAAATTAACGCTACCTACTGCTATGAGATGGCCCGATTACAAAATGAAATCCTATTAGCGGAACAGACAGCTGATCTACAATGGCATCAAGATATTTGTGCACAAATGTTTGAGCTGCGTGTGACGGGCAGGGTATCCAAACGCCCTAAGTAACTGAATAGAAATCTTACCCTGCTATATTATTTTCTGCCGTCCTGCTGTTCTGCCGTTCTTCCGTTCTTCCGTTCTGCCATTCTGCTGTTCTGCTGTTCTTCCATTCTTCCGTTCTGCCATTCTGCCATTCTGCTGTTCTGCTGTTCTGCTGTTCTTCCGTTCTGACATTCTGCCGTTCTGCTGTTCTGCCGTTCTGCTGTTCTGCCGTTCTTCCGTTCTTCCGTTCTTTCGTTCTTCCGTTCTTCCGTTCTTCCGTTCTTTCGTTCTTCCGTTCTTCCGTTCTTCCGTTCTTCCGTTCTTCCGTTCTTCCGTTCTTCCGTTCTGCCGTTCTTCCGTTCTTCCGTTCTTCCGTTCTTCCGTTCTTCCGTTCTTCCGTTCTTCCGTTCTTCTCTGATCTACCAACCATTATTTTCTACATCCTATATCCCTATAACAACAGCTCACCCCCATTTGCCTAAGCAAAGGGAATGAGCTGTTGTTGTGTTCTGTCGTGTTCTCTTCTGTTCTGTTCTGTTCTGTCGGTCTATAGGAAGCGGAATTGCGCTTCGATCAGACCGTTGTATACCCCATCACGGGATGTCAATTCATGATGGTTTCCTTCTTCTTTAATCTCTCCGTGATCGAGGACGACTATTTTATCCGCATGACGGATGGTAGAGAGTCTGTGCGCTACGATAAAGGAGGTTCGGCCTTGAAGCAGGATTTTGAGTGCCTCCTGGATCTTCAGCTCCGTCTCCGTATCAATGCTGGCAGTTGCCTCATCCAGGATTAGTATCCGCGGATTTGCCAAAAGCGCCCGGGCGAAGGAGAGCAGCTGACGTTGTCCCATCGACAATGCGCTGCCGCGCTCTTCCACCTCAGTCTCATACCCTCCGGGCAGCTTCATGATAAAGTCATGGGCATCCACGGCTTTTGCGGCATTTTCCACTTCTTCATCTGTAGCCTCCAGACGGCCAAAACGGATATTATCCCGAATCGTTCCCGAGAAAATAAAGGTATCTTGCAGCACGATTCCGATCTGCCTTCGCAGGCTGTCTAATGTAACTCCGCGGATATCTTCACCGTCTATCGTGATTCGGCCGCTCTTAATATCATAGAATCGGCCAATCAGGTTAATGATCGTACTTTTACCAGAACCTGTATGACCTACGAGCGCGATCGACTGTCCTGCTTTTACATCCAGATCAATACCTTTTAGTGCAGCCCGGCCTTTTTCATATTCAAAAATGACCTTTTCAAAGTTAATATCCCCACGAATCGTTCCCATTGGCTTAGCACCAGGATTATCTTGCACCGCCGGTTGCTCATCCAAATATTCAAAGATCCGTTCCGAGGAAGCCATTGCCACAAGCAGCTGATTGTACATCTGCCCAAGGCGATTAATCGGGTCCCAGAAGTTGCTGACATAAGAACTGAATGCTACCAGCATACCTACTGTGAGTTCTCCAGATTGGATCAGATAAGCCCCCAGCCAAAAGAGGATCATTGTTCCAAAACCACCTGTGACCTCAATAATCGGACCGAACGCCTGGTTCATCGCAGAGGCTTTGTTCCAGGATTTTTTGCTGTCGGTATTCATAACATCGAAATAATTCATATTTTCTTGTTCTTGGGTGTAGGCTTGTGTGACTCTGATTCCCTGAATCGATTCATTTAAATGAGAATTAATTCTGGAGTTCTTCATCCGCACATCCTGCCAAGCGATCCGAATCTTTTGGCGCAGCTTAGTTGAAACAAAGAACATAATAGGAACCGTAACCATTACTGCAAGACCTAGCTTCCAGTTAATCACCAGCAGAATAATGGTAATCCCCATAAGCTGCACGCAGTCAATCATCAGATTGACAACCCCGTTTGTGAACAGATCCTGCAGAGAGTTGATATCATTGGTTACCCGTACTAATACCGAGCCTGCCGGACGTTTATCAAAGAAGTTAAAGGAGAGCTTCTGAATATGCTTGAACAAATCTGAGCGCAAATCATAAATCACTCTTTGGCCTATGATGTTCGTATATTTAATCCGGTACACTCCCGCAATCCATTGAATCAGATATAAGACGATTACCCCTGCTGTAAGCGAATAAAGCAGTGATAAGCTGGGATTCCCTACCTTTGGCGCAATTGCACGGTCAATGGCTAAACTTGTTAGGAACGGGACGGTCAACTTCGTGATGGTTCCCAGAATCATCATGATGGACACCAATGGAAGCATCTGCTTTGCATAAGGCTTCATGTACCCGAACAGTCTGGTGAATTGCTTCCAGTCAAAAGCCTTATCGATGACATCATCATCTTTGTATACAAAACGTTCATCCAGCTCTTGCTGCTCGGCTGCTTTATTTTTTGCTCCCGTAGCGGTCATTGGTTTGGCTTCAAGTTTCATATGCCTCACTCCTCCCCTCTTCCGGTCGCTCTGGCCAGATAATCAGCATACTGTATCCGGTATACATCCTGATAAGGACCCGGCACTTCAATTAGCTCTTTATGGGTACCACGCTGCTGTACATGACCTTCGTTCATGACGATAATTTGATCCGCATGGCGCAAGGAGGAGATCCGATGGGCAATAATAAGTGTAGTGCGCCCCTTCATGACCTCTTGGAATCCGGCTTGAATCTCGTGCTCCGTCTCCATATCGACAGCGCTGGTCGCATCATCGAGGATAAGAATCCGCGGATTCTTAAGCAGGGCTCTAGCGATGGCAATCCGTTGCTTTTGTCCACCGGAAAGACCCATTCCGCGCTCACCCACCACAGTGTCATAACCGTCTTCCATCTCCATGATGAAATCATGGGCTTTGGCAAGTTGTGCAGCTCGGATAATTTCTTCCATGCTTACATTTTTCAACCCATAGGAGATGTTGTTGCGAATTGAGGAGGAGAACAGGAAGGTTTCCTGAAAGACCGTTGCAATCTGTGAACGCAAGCTGCGAACATTGTATTCTCTGATGTCCATCCCATCCAGTGTGATGCTGCCTTCATTAACGTCATAAGCACGCATCATCAGCTGTGTAATGGTCGATTTACCAGAGCCCGTACCTCCAAGGAACCCTATAACCGCACCAGATTTGGCCTCAAAATCAATGTCTGTAACCGCAGGCATTTTGTTCCCATAAGCAAATGTGACGTGATTAAACGCTACATCTCCTTTAACCTCAGAAGGTACCAGTTCACGGGCGTTCTCTTTATCCTTCACATCAATATTCTGATTAAGTACTTCCAATACACGTTCTCCCGATGCTTTGGATTGTGTATAGTTATTAATATGGAATCCAAGACCCCAAATCGGTCCAATGATGTACCAAATTAAGCTGAAAAAAGCAACCAGTTCACCTAGTGACATTTTCCCCTTAATAACTAACGTTCCGCCTACTCCAAGCAGAATAGCTGCACTGATCGATGCTAAAAACTCCATCGCCGGAAAAAACTTACTCCAGAGCTCAGCGGCAAAAATCTGGTTATTCTTATAACGTTCGTTGCGGTGTGAGAATTTCTCTACTTCATGAGCCTCTCTCGCAAATGATTTGACGGTGCGCACACCCGTGATATTCTCTTGTACAGCCGTTGTCAGAGAACTGAGTGCAAGACGCATCTCTTGAAAGGCCGGGTGTATCTTAGACTCGAATTTTAGCGCAATAAACGCCAGGATGGGCATCGTAATCAAAGTTACTAGAGTAAGCTGCCAATTGAGTGAGAACATCATAATCGAACCAAAAATGACCATAAAAAAGACATTCAGCAGCTGAGCAAAACCGAAACCGATAAAGTTACGAATCGCTTCCAAATCTCCGGTTAGCCGGGACATCAAATCTCCCGTTTTCGCGGTATCATAATAACGGAAAGATAGGAATTGCAGCTTCTCATAACAAGCATTACGCAGCCGGTATGCAAGAAAGTTACCTAGCCGTCCTCCAAAAAATCCATGTGCAAACTGCAGGCATGCTTTTACTATTACTACAGCTAACACGCTCAATGCGAGCACTGGCACCTCTGTAAACTTAAGTGGCACAATAACTTCATCGATCAGCTTTCTTAACAAATTGGGGGTAATCAGCCCCACTGCAGTTGCAGCGGCCAAACATATAATCGAAAGAATCAGAAAATGCAGCTTCTCCCGATAATAACCGCGCAGTTGCCTGAGAACATCCATATCTCTCCTCCTTAAGGCTTACTTAGTAAGCAATTTTTTGTATAAAGCAAATGTTACATCGTAAGCTAGCTTTTTTTAGCGCTTACAATTTAGTGACTTTAAGCAGTGTATCATCCATAATTTAATGCGGCAAAGGGGAGAATTGCGCGTTTTTGCGGTTATTTCGGAAAAAAGCAGCATCTACATGATATAAAGGACCCTCGTTATCTTAAAATGCTCGTGTTTCCTCCTTAATCCTGATGAATTAAGAATCTACATGATTATTGTAATCATCGTGTAATATTAGGAGGACCTTTATTCGGTTTTTTGCATAATTATTGGAATTTATTCCGGGATACGAAGAGTTCACTTTTTCGCCGTCTTAAATTTGCTTCAGATGTAAAACTTTTACCACAATTTACCGTAATATAGTAATACAACACTTTTTACTTATATTATGGAGGGGAACTATATTGAAAAAGCAGCTTGTTTTATCTTGTATTATCGCCATTATCCTTCTTTCAGGGTGTAGCAATACAAATAACAATAACCCTACGGACGCAAACACAGCGATCAACGAATCTAAAAACTTATTTAATTTCGGGGAAATCTCCTCAAAAACTGATACAGCACCCTCACCTGAAAAAATGCTAAGAGAAATAAGCAATTTTGTTATTGCTGACATTTGGAATGTTGGGTTTGTAGATGTTATCTCATATACTAGAAGTGGTACAAGCAGTACAGGAGCGAGCATGGACATTGACTTTACCATTGAACAGCTTGGCAAAGCCATGGAAGAGAAAAAAGTATACGATACATATATGAACGAGTTAGATATTAAGTATGATTCTATAAAAAAAATATGGGCCAAGCTTTCCCCAGAAATTGATCTTTTATATAAACAGATTCAGGAGACACCTCCAAAAGCAAACGACAACAGCTTAAAACTTGATGCAGGTAAATTTAATCAATATTCAGAGGCTTTTAGTAAAGAAGTGAATGATCTGGCAAAATAGTAACCTATACCATATAAGAACCCCCGCCAAGTGATTGGCGGGGGTTCTGTTTATAATTGGGTTTCAGCAGCGTTTCATATAATCAACCCTCTATCTGTTTGTATCTTACACACCATTCTATTTTTTCTCTCATAAAATATAAAATCTACAATGAGAGGTTAGGTGAATAGGATGAGTATACAGTTTCTTGATATGCGAATTTCACAGGGCAGCACTATGGATGCACAAAGTCTTAATTTAGTTCGTTCAAGTGCAATTTTCGGTGACATTGGACTTCAGACAGTAAATGTTACACCTGCAAATGCAGGCTTAGTGAGAGTCACATTGAATGCTTTTGCCAGACTTAGTGTTGATGTCAGCATTATAGTTCAGAATGATGTTACTTTTAGTATTTACCGCAATAATATATTAATTTTTAGTACAACCTACCCCGGAAACATTAATAATACAACGACCCAATATGAAATGGTTGGAATCACCGCTGTCGACTATCCGCCTTCAACCGATGTGCTTACCGGCCAGATCCAATACACCATTGTAGCATCAGCGATTAGAACGGCATCTCTGGGAGCCAGATCCTTCAGTGGAATTGCCGTTGCCGGAAATGGATAATTGAAAATATTAAAGGTGTGTCCCCGGAGCATTCGGGGATTTTTTCAATTGTGCCAATAAAAAAGCATCCGTAGAAAAATATCTACGGATGCTTTGAAGAAATATAAGCGTTGGGAGGACAAGCCTCCATTCATAAGCGCTCTTATTAACCGATAGAACCTTCCATCTCGAACTTAATTATTTTTGGCTTTCACATCTATTCAAATCGTGTTTCTTCTATTATAAATAGCAGACGTCATGTCATGCAGCTTCATATCATTTCATTATCGAGGGGGCAAAAAAGGGGCAGGAATTAGTTCATTATTTTTGGACTCAAATAGAAATTTTTCATTGAGGTTGAATTCAAATTCAATAATCTCTCTGACAATATTCTCGATATCACTCGCCGCGCTTTCATTTGAATAAGTATTGTCTGTCTGAAGTTGCCAAAGAACAAAAGCAGAGTCCGCTTTAATCTTCCCTAAAGCATAGATATCAATTGCACAAACAGTTTTAACCAATTTCATTACTCCTCTCATTATGTATTGTGGTATAATTCGCTCGAACAGCAACCTAAACTGAAAGGAGTCATGGCAGCTTGCGCGTAACTCGCGGAAGGTGTCTACTCCAAGATTGGATCGACAGTAAAGGCTGGACTCAAGCAGAGTACGCCAAACGATCCGGTCGGCCCAAACGTATCATCTCCCATTTTTGCAATAATGAGAGAGTGATGAAGCCAGAAGATGAGTATGCAGCATCTCTCATATTTGATTGCAGAATGGAAGATTTACACGAATGGATTGTTGTACAAGACAACAAGGAGTAGGCTGTGCGGAAATCCGCACTTCCCTACTTCAATTGGGAGCATATTGCTCCTAAATCATTTTAAATCCGTTTATTGGAATTTACTGTCGCTATATGTCGAAACGTCTATCGGTAATTAAATACAGACTTTAACAGTTAAGACCATATTCATATAACAACGAGAATTAATACTACGAAGTAAGGAAAATTTGCCTTAGGGGATGGAAGAAGTGAAAATCGAAGAGTTAACGCTTGGACTTCGCGTACGTGTCAAAGACGGTTTCCATATTGGCAAGATCGGTATTGTTATAGCTAAAGGAACACAAACTGTCTTGCTCGATATTGGCGAGCCATTACTTATTAGTGAACTACCTGAATATCTGGAACCTGCACCTGAGGATCCATTACCACCAGGATGGGAAGAAATGGAGGTATAAATTATCTAATTAAAATGCCTCATCAGTGATTATACTGATGAGGCATTTTAATTAGATAATTGTTTTAGGGTCTTATTGTCTTTATTGAGCTATCGTTTCCCGTTAGCGTAATGAATTTTACCGAATGTTCCGATGCGTGATTATGGTGTTATTTGTAGTTCCTACCTTCTAAAGAATATACATAATCTATATGTTCTCTAACAAAACCCTCAACTTTTCTTTTTTTATGTATTTTGAATCCAACACTCTCATACATTTTTTGAGCAGGTATAAAGTCGATATTAGTAGTTACAACAATTTTCCTAACATCATTTTTTATGATTCTATTAACAGCTTCTTGAAGCTGCATTTTACCATAACCATTGCTTTTTTGTTTTATAGCAATACAATTATGTCCGATTTCCACATAATCAGGTACATTTCTTGGGTCCCATGAAACAAAACCAATTGCTTCACCGTTTAATGTAGTAATAAACCCACATTCATCTGCAATCTGTAAATTATCAAAGAAGAAATTATCAAATTTCTGCCAATCCGCACTACAATTTTGTTCATATCTGCAATCAAATAAGTAAGCATCTGTCAACAATTCAAAGATTAAACCACGGTTAAACTCACTTACTTTTCTAAATTTAATACTCATAAATTAATCTCCTTTTCTTTGCTTAGATGTATAATATTAATTTCTCGTCCATATATTTTCAAAATATTTTAGTTTGTATGTCGCATAACGTTAATCACGAAGTTCGTAAATACCCCATCTCAAAAAGAATTCGAGAAACGATTGAGCTATCCTGCCCGTTACTTCAATATAAAAAGCAGATTGCATTAGCAGTCTGCTCTTTACGCTATCGTTTCTCGTTAGTTGAACGAGCAATTCGTCTTATTCTTCGTACAACCATTCAAAATCATCATGTAGAATATATTCGTTTGGTCCTAATTCCATTGAATAACTTGAACAGACTATATCCTGTTGGTTATATTCGTTTCCGTTATCAATTCCTAAATAAATATGTTGAAGTAGTTTGTTTGATTTTGCTCGCTCAGGGACTCTTTCAAGCATCCTTGAGGATTTAACAATTGCAGAACGATAAAATTCGCTCCATTCATCAAATTCCATACAATAAGGCAAGTTAGCGTAAACGACACCTGAGAAAGTTAAAATTGCTTCCCTAACCTTATATGTGAAATTATGCTCACCTCGGTCAACACGCTCAACTACCTTTAAAAAGTGAATCTCAATCGATTTGTTTTCGTGGTCTACTATTAGTTTTTTTATAACTGAATCATACAGTTGTAAATCATCATTATTTTTATAATCTTCTATACTCATTTAATCCTCCCATATTGGGCTAGTTCCTTAGTTAAGTTATTCGCGAAGCAATGAATCAATCCTGCCCTATATCTTAATGAAAAAGAAGCACTGCGGATCGCGTGCTGCTTCTTCGTGCGTTGAACAAAAGTTTCTCGTTAGTTCAATCCTTTGTATGCTATTCCGTCAATCATCATAAGACAATCAGAGTCAAAAAACTCTGTCGTAGATGTCATTCTAGCAGGGAATTTATCCTTTTCAAAATACTCACAAAAAACCTGTTCCATTTCAGGTAAGTCCTTAATGTACTTTAGGTATACATTCACCTTAACAACATTATCCAGTTGTACATCAAGTTGATTAAGAGTCTCTTTTAAGTGTGAGAAAGTATTGTGAATCTGTTCTGTAAAGCTCTGTCCAAAACCCCGATGTAATCCGAGAAACACATAGTCACCAGCCGCAACAGCAGATGAATAACTAAATGGTGTTGAAATTCGATTTATCATATACATGGGCCTCCTATGTATTAAGTTCCATAATATATTTTTGGAACATACGTTTTAAATGTAAATATTTACTTGTTGGCTCTCCACGCAATCCTGCCCGTTAGCTTAATACGAGATAAAGCGACACTCGATTAAGTGATTGCCTCAATAACTTCCTCTAGTTTAATCCATTCCCAATCGCCATCATGATGGAACTTAATCTGTTTCAACTGCCGATCGACTCTCATGACTATTCCATGGATGGATCTGTACTCATATTCCCCAAACAATGTAATCGTGATCGGACTGCAATCCTCTAAAGATTGAGCTACTACCTGCGAGATTTCAGCTAATGCTTGGGGATCTAAATCAGGCTTTGATCGCACCTTTTCTTTCAGCGAATCGTCCAGAATCCTATTTTTATGCTCAGGCATTATCATCCGACTTCCCTCCCAAAGACCATTACCTTCAAGTTTCTTACGCTGTTGTGGTTTCATTTTCTTCGTCGACTCCCTTAATAACTCTTAACGCTCGTGGTAAGTTCTTACCTCTCTGTATGTACCCCTTGCTCTCTAGTCGCTCCAGGTGCCTGTGAATTACCGCTGTAGATGACAACCCTACCTCCTTAGCGAGTTCACGTAACGTTGGTGGATAGTGATTGATTTCGATCATCTTAATTAATGATCTGAGTATTTCTTTTTCTTTATCCGTTAATGGCTTCATGCAATTGCTCCTTTATCACTTGTTTGCCAAGCTAATATATTTACCATTAGAAACACTCTTGGCGCTCCTGTATTTAAGCATGTCGCACGAATCTTCCCATCCTTTATGCCTTTAACTTCAATTTTACGCTGAGTAATCTTGCCGACTTTATCTAAGTAAACAATTTCAACGGTTTGACCAATCTGCATTTGCAAGTTGATAGCCTTCCAAAATAAGAACGTTTGTTTGTATTATAACCAAACATACGTTCGAAAATCAATGTAAAAAAGAGCCACGATTATTCTCCGGGCTTCTTTGTGTATTCAATTAATTTGATTACTTTTTCTTAGAGGTTTTCGTTATTGTCATTTCTAGACCAACCTTTGAATTTGTTTTGTCTAACCTCACAGTTAACTTCTTGAATATAAAAACACACTACGAGCTTAATAAGCGTAGTGTGTTTTTGTTCATCATTCAATTATTAAAATCTCATTTATTAAAATCTCATTATTCTGGCCATTGTGGGAAAGTTCCTAAAACCATTACCCCAAAAGTATATTTCCAAGTCGTGCTTCCTCTTTTAAGTTGCGTTGTGAATTTCACTCCAATTTGAGTGCCTAGTCCACTAGTTAATACGGGTTCCCAATTATAATTTTGGACTTCAAATAAATATGTATTTCCAGATATTATATTCCAAGGATTTCCGGGGTGATTGCCCTCATTTGTATAATTTTGATTCGTGACGGCTCCGTTTTTTCCAGGACCGACCTGTATGATAGTCGAGTCTGCAGTCATAGATGAAATCGTAGAATCTTCTTTGTCCCAACGGACATAGGCTTTATCCATTCCAGTATACATGTCATTATAATAGGTACTAGAATAGATCGTTATGGATAGATTCACACCTCCGGAAGGATCCCATTTATTGTCTCCCTTAAATGCTCTTAAACTAACATCAGTTTTATACTGAGTTCTTTCTTCACCTGTTTCAAGGTTTTTAATATCACGGATCTTGTGTGTTTCATTTTTGAGGATTTCAGTTTCTAATGAACTTTCCGTTTCACCATCCGTAGACAGTAGTAAAGCCTTCTCATTACTGTTATCAAAAAAACGAGCAGCCTTCTGTTCACTCACATTGTAATCTAAATCCGTCTCATCGTAAGCTTTGGTTACTGTAAAACCTTCCGGAATAAAATCATTATCAACATCCTCTACATTTTTAGCTGATACAATACCACCTACACTAGTCAATGATAACGAAAAAACAAGTGTCATAATTCCAAATTTAATTTTTTTTCTCAACATTACCAAATTCCTCCTTTAAATGTGATATATAGACACTATACCACATTAAAATAGTATTACTAGTATAATTTCCAGATTTATTGTATTATTTTAGTAGATTAAAATACATTAAAAGTAGGTGTCCATCACGAAAAAACTAATTCTATTAAGTATTTTGCCATTATTTTTTTTGATTGGTTGCTCTGATAAAACTCTCAGTTGGAAAGGACAAAGTGCTCATTGGACCGCAACAATAAAAAACGAAAAAAGTTCAGAACTAACTAATTTCACTATTAAATATATCGGAGAAGAGAAAGAATTAACTACTATCTCTTATCAGTTCGCAGGGCAAGTTATAACAGCTAAAGGGCTGTACGATGATAAAACTTATCCTAATTCACTTCAAATTCAATCAACTTCAGAGAAAAATATGGAACACGAAGAATCTTCGGTAAAACTTATAATTAAGTGGAACAATAGTAATGAAGAAATCGTACAATTAAAGAAAAATTAAACTTTTATGAGATATATCACAATGTTCACTCGTGCCGTTCGATGTAAACCTAGGCTTAGAGCAGTAATAGAAACTCCGAAATCATTTTTAAGTAAATTAATGAGCAGATCAACAAATACCCCGCCAACCACTTTAGGTTGACGGGGTATTTGTTATACATACTTAAGCCAAAACCATCCTAAACTCAAATTCATTTCTCATGTAATAAGCATCAGCAATCTTAACGCTCACTGGACTCCATTTCTGAATTGGACCCTCACAATCAATTGTACAGTCAGCTAGATCACCGCGACGTTCAAGTATATCCACTTTAGATTGTTTAAGGGCTGCTGTTAGAAATTCAGAGTCTGTCTTTAGGTCTTTGTATATATTACTCAATACGATCACTCCTATGTATTATAAATACCCAACCAACCAGTTAAAGTAGAACTCTTTCAACTATACCGCCATAATCAAAATTATCTAGGCGGCTGGTTGGAAATCTATATCGCTTACTATGAATTTACATGTAGCACTCAAGCAGTCACTTCCTCTTCTAATCCCAAAAGAATATCTTCAAGAATTGAAATGAGTTCTTTTCTAAAAGTTATCCCTTTGCTCAAATCTTCTTTTATTTCTTCAATCATTCTTTTAATTCTGGCTACTGTATAAATAATACTCAATGTTATTATTAAAGCTGTTACAAAAATATACAGTTCTTGACCCGCATATTTCTTGTAAAAAAATGTTAGTATTTGAGCTAAATTAGGTGCAAGCAAAGCAATAATTATTGTAGGAGCCACTAATGGCGGTAGTTTCTTTTTATCCACTTCACTGTTGTAAGATTCCAGCAATTTTTCAATTTTCCACTTTACTAACATATTATGCTGCCTAAGATGACCTCTTATCATTTCTCTTTGATACTCATTAAACTCCTCTGTTCTCCACCTTTTACCTTTAATTTTCTTATTCAATTTTTTTTGAACGATAATCTTGGCCTTCTGTTTAAACTTCTTGACGCTTAATATAAGCCCTACGATACTTAGAACAGTTAATGCCAATGCGAGAAAGAAGTACATTTTAATAGTCTCATAAAAAGGAAACATACAAAAGGTAACTATGGACATGAATGCTGAAGTCCAAAGCGTTAAAGAAAGAAATATGTTTTGAGTTCTCATTTGAGCAAAAACCAAACTCTCTACGCTCGCCTTATTTTTGTAAAATTCAAATAGTTTTTCTTTCAAAAAAATCACCTCAACAAAAACACATTACTACATTTGGAACATTATGTATATGTACTCTATATCACTAGTAAGGAAAATTTTCCTTCGGGTATCAGTCCGGGTGTATAATAATCATAAAAGACCCGAGGTGTGGTCATGGATATAAGACTTAAGCAAAGTTTGAAGGTCGCAGCCGTAAGACGAGAATTGATTGTTGTATGGCTATTAAATGGGGATAAGATAAAGGGTACTGCGGAGGTATCAGCAGATCCGGAGCGAGTAAAGATCAACACCATTGAAGGACCAGTGTGGGTGCCATACATTGAGGTGGAGAGTATTTCACGAGTAATTAGGCTGCGGGTTGAGGGCGAAACGAACGAATGAAAATATCCCGCCATTACTTGCAGGTGAGCTATAATTCATCTGGAACTATGTATATGTACTCTATATCACTGGTAAGGAAAATTTTCCTGAACGAAAAAAATGCCCCTCTTTTGTTCAGAGAAGGACATTTTTATCTAAAATATTTAAATTGCATACAAGATATCTATGAAGTCCAGGGTTTCTCCTACCGCAAGTCCTGTATAAAAGAGCAAAGTTCCGTCCACTGATACTCTAAAAGTTATCGTTCTATCTCCGTGGTCATACGTAACTATAACGCCTGTTAGTTGACCTGATTCTAACATACTTGAGTAATACTGAGTTCCGTCGATGTTCGATCCCTTTAATGAAACACCTGTAACCGTCTCGATTTCAACATTGAACCTAGCACCACGCACATCAGCGGAATCTGCAATAATACCAAGAATATTAAATTGGTGCTTTTCTAAATGCATTGGAAATCTCAATTCGAATATTCCGGTAGCTTTAAATGCATCCTCTTTTCTACATAGAGCGATTAAACGGCGGCGCTCAGGATGATAGTATATTTCATAGATTCCTTGTTTAACAACTTGATCGATCATTTCACCTTTAACTCTTGCTCGATAGTCCAGTATTTCGTCAGTAACAATTTGATAATTTTTATAACCGGCGGATGAGGTTGTAAGAGCATAAATAAATGTATCCAAATCTTCATCGTAATTGTTAACGCGTTTAGTCTCTCTGAAATGTTGAACATCCTTAAGGATATCACCCAGTTTTTCCTCTTCCTGGGGCGTAACATCAAACACACTTACACTAAACAAACCTATCACCTCTTACTTAAAAAGTAACGCCCTTTTGGCGGTCTCTTCAAGTATATCAAATGATCGCTCATTTATGGATAGTTTTTCCTTGAATATTCGCAGATAATGTTGATTTCTGTCGTTACCGTTATTTTTAGGAATTAGAGCGCTAATAGGAAAGACGCACTCGAAGTGAGATACATTTGCCTTTCCTAATCTCTGAACCATTAACCCATAGAAAGGGTTTTTACCTAATTTAAAATGAACATCCATATTATAACTATGTTGGATAGGTTTGAGTTCACGTTCCAATTCGTTGAATAATTCTCTTAGTTCTCTCAGTACTTCTTCGGCTCTATTCAGGGTCACATTTAATTGCGCTATTCTTATGAATATCTTATGGGAAGAAAAATCTCCTGTATCAAAATCATCTTGAATAAGAATATTGAGTATCCCGCATTCATACAACTTTTTGTTAGCCATATTCACAGTTCTTTTATAACGTTCATTATGATATTTATTCTTCAAGATTGTTTCAATCTTTACATACACACCCTGAATACTTTCTATTTGGTAATCGGCGTTTATAGACCAAGTGGTATCACGCCATTTTGAAAGAAGCCTAACAAAGAAAAAATAATACTTAGGATTTTTTGCATATAACCATGTATGTATACCCAACAATGCCGGGATATACATCAAAACGTATTTCACGACTTTAAATGGGTCCATGGTTGTTGTTCACTCCTTTCAGTATAGAGATCATTTTAGCATACAGTAAGGATATTTCAATAAATAGTAAATGCGACCATTCAATACACTGAATGGTCGACAGAAAATTATTTAAACAATTCCCCCTGCCTTTAAATACGCCTGTTCAATTGCCGCTCGGATCTCCGCGGGCGTGACCTTTACCCCCTTGCGTGATAATTGCACTGTAGCATAATCCAAAGCTTGCTCCAGCTTGGCCTGCCCCTCGGCGCTTTTATAGACCGTCTCCGCATAGGCGTAAGCCTCGCTGGCTACCTTGTGCAGCAACTCTCGCTGTGTTGCGTCCAGCTTGCTCTCGAAGTAAGATACCGCCTTTGCCTTTACCGTGCCTACAGCAGACAACAGGACGGCAGCGAGTGCACCTACGATGGCCGTTACAATAGTGGTTACATACGGCTGTGCTGCATCTACGATTGGTTGCATTACTTAGCCCCCTTCTTAAAAACTCCAGCCCGATCAAGGATCGTAATCATCCGGTAAAAGTCATAACTGCCGTTTGCCGTGGTATCCAGCAGCCCCGCTGCCTTTGCAGCCTCACAGGCAGGTAGTGCCCACTTTGGGATTTCCGGCAGCTTGGCTGCCTTCTCTAGTTCAGTTATTCGGTTGGATAGACCCAGCGTCCCCTCCGCTTGAGCCTTAATCAGTAACTGCATTCCTTCAAACTCTTTCTTCTCCTGTGCTGTCATTGGCTGCTCTGCCTCCCCTTGTAATTTATCAATGACGGCATACGCCGCTTCTACCTTTGCTGCTGCCGGCTGCTGGTTTGCCCGTAAAGCCGCAAGCGTCAAACCAAAAGTTATCTGCAGATGCGGATAGTCCTTAAAGGTGGTCCAGTCTCCACCCCATTCAAATCCAAGTGCCTTAGCCTCTTTTACAACCTCCTGCCAATCTGCAATCTGATTGTTATTCCCGTCCAGTCGCATATCCCATGAGACACTGGATCCATTTGGCAGCAGCAAAGCGAAATCAACAGCCAAACCAAAATTGTGATAACTATACCCGCCTTTAGCATTGGTCACGATAGATCCGGGTTTTGTACGCCCTTGTGCGTAGAGAGCGTCTTGTTCCGCAATAGTTCGTAATCCTTGAGTAATAACAATAGGCACTCCCCGAACGTAACAGCGTTCAATTAAAACTGTCGCAGCAGCCAATACGAACGGATGCAGACCAACCAGGCGTTTAGATGATTTACTCTTTACTTGATCTAGTGTAAGCATATTTACCTCCCTAAAAATTGGTTAGCCACAATCACACCAATGGTAATACCAATGATGTACTTAACAAAATCAAGCCACATTTTACGCTCTGATCCACTATCCTTATTAGCTTGCTGCAATAGCATGAATATCTTATTTTCAAGAGAATCAAATTTCCCCATGATCTCACCAAACTTAACTTCCATTTTTATTGTGGATTTCTCCATTTGTAAAATGCTCTCTTCGTGTCTCAGACCGGCTGCTTCAAGTAAGTTCATTTTTGCATTAGTATTGGCTAGGTCTGCGGATATTCGTGCAAATTCACTGGAAAGACCGAGTAAGCCCTTTTCCACATCTTCCAATCGGTGCATCGGCATTACATCACCGCCCCCTCCTCCTTGGTTGGCTCCCCCAATTGACATAAAACAACTCCCCTCTCTATCTATTGATCAATATAAATAGCCCCCGGATATGGTCCGAGGGCAAAATAAAAAACGCCTCAATGGGCGCCGTCTTTATTTATTCTTCTTCAGCAAGGAATTCAAGTCCGCTATCAACCAAAATTTCTTTTACTCCTGGTCTCAAAGTAGATGGAACCTCGATATATTTGGTCTTACCTAAGATTACGCGCTGTGCAAAAAACATAGCCATCATGATGTCACCCCCTTTCCTCTTTGACATGAACCAGTAAAAAATGCGCGCTATCATTGGTATATCTGCATTGCCATTTCAGCAATGATATCCTCAATAAAATCGGCGCGTTCAGTTATTGCGTTGTTCTGTGCTTTTAAGAGCATGTTTTCTTTTTTTAGCATCTCAATTTCTGAGAGTTCTCCGGGCTTCGTCAACTCCGCAATCTCTTCTGGTGTTAAGCCTTCGACCCAAAGGTTATCTGGCATCATAGGTGGCATATAGATAGGCTGCTCGCCTTGTTCTTCGCCTTCTGCATAACTCTCCCGCCAATCGTGTAGCTCGTCGGCATAGTCGCTCTGTGCCTCTAGTACAGCGTCCTGATATGCTTCCCATGCTAATAGATCAAATCGAGGATGATACAATCCTGTGGGCATCGGAACACCTACAAGATAACCGATGATCTCTCTTGGCTGTTCTGGTTCTTCTGGCGTGTCCGGTTCATCTTCGATCTCTTCATCTCCCGGCAGCTCAGGAGCTTCTTCCTGCACTGGCTGGGCATAAATAGGGACGACCCCTATTAAAGAGTCGTCCGGTTCTACATCTTCTATATACAGTCCGTTTAGGTCTACTTTCGGTACTGCTTTTCTCATGATATCGCCTCCTTTAATCTAACGGAAACCGTAGACCATCAAATATAATATTTTGCTTTACGTTGACCTCTGTTGTTATATCTCCATTTACACCTACTGACACTGCGCTCGACGTTGGATCTACTTTTGATGTCCATGAGGATGTAAGCATTCTAGTGATTCGCACAGGTCGAAACTGTGTCGGCAAATTAAAAATCTTTGTACCCGCTGGTACGTCAGTAATGTTGTAATATACGTACCCACGAAATTCAATAAATCCTTTATTCACGCGATAAGCTAAATCGAAGGCAGTAAATCCGCTTAGCACTGCGGACGGTGTAATCCAAGGCCCTGCATCCTTCTCCGCTTTCTTGGCAGCTAACACACTAACGGTTGAGCTTATCTCTGTCACTGCATCTGTTAAATCATGAATTTGCATCTTCTCAGTGGCGGCGTACGCTCCTGATACCGAAGGTACTGGTGATTTATCTAGTTTGATGTAAGAGACGCTGTAGGAAGTAGCTGTATCGTAATTATCCGTCCATGCATAACGTGTACCGTCTGCTAACTTATCAATATTCCAAAAATCAGGCAGACTGTTTTTAAAAACTTGTTTAATTTCGGAGGCGCGTTTTTTCAGGCTAGAATCTCCACCATTGCCTGCGTCATTGAGTCCAATGTAGTACACGTCTGATAAAGCATTTTTCTTTGGTCTCGCAGGCTCCCTCGATATATAACCACTGCCTACCTCGATAAAGTTATCGCCTTCGAGCAGAGAAAGAGCGCCATCCTCTTGTACCGTCTCCGTGGTCGGTGTTGCTAGACGGTATAGAAGTTGATACGGTATCCAGCCCGAAGGTATTGTGGTTGGTAATACTCCTACCGGATTGCCAGCACTCAAAATCTCGACCCATCCTTTTGTTTGTCCGGCCGTACCGTTATATGGATTTGTAGCCACTCCACTAGCGCCGTTGTACATCCGCCAGCCATTAAAATAAGCCTTAATTTCGTCAGGTGTAGGAGTGTAGGAGTCCCCCCAACCGGAGTCTGTGTTGGCAATAGTAATGTATAATACGCCATTGTAAAGTGTTGATTGATCAGCAGCTGAATAAACACCCGCTGAAGGATATAAAGGGTATCCGTTATACTTAGTCACTCGTTCTGATGCGTTTATGCCACTAGAAGTTGGTAAAATAACGCGTACACGTTTGAAACCTGTGTAATTCGTATCGAATAACCACGACCAGTCACCCACAAGATTGGATTTACGCCATAACCTCGTCACCTCATACCGTCCGTTAACCTCACGCAGTATATCCGGTTCGTTGCCATCCGTTGGGTTAGCGTGTAACTCTACTCCACCAAAGGCGATAAGAGAGTCTTCGCGGGGCTGGAATGGTGTAGCGACACTGCCTAGTTCGAGTTGTGGATTGTTGAAGTTGTATGTCCCTATCTGGTTACTTGCCAAATTTATTAATATATAGTAATAACCCTCTGGTACGATAAGTGGCTGATTTTGAATCCATCCACCACTAAGCACAGCTAAGTCATTCTTTTTGTTACTATCCAAATAACTTCCTACTGCCCCACTATTAGCCGTTATACCCTCAATACTTAAATAGTACGTTTTTCCTGGTATTACAGGAACAGCGCAACTGATTGCTTGCCACTCAGCAGTAGCTGTTAACACGCTCTGATATGGTCCGTTTGCCTTAGCGTTCGGGTTAAACGACCATGCCTTATCTGTAAATGGTGGCAACAGATTACGTCCATATCTCCGTACATATAACCCATCTACTCCATTAATACCTGGAGGTACGTAAGGCCAACGCTGTGCAACTTGCTCCGATGACATGCTGCCAATTGCTGCGTAGTCTGCATCTGATATTTCATAAATCCTAGCCCCTTCAAATTGAACCCAACCTACAGCACCTTTTGCTTTTTGATTAAACAAAATAAGGTAGCTAGTTTCATCTATCGTAGGAGCTTTTTTTATATACATAGTAGTGTTGGTTGTAGATGTGGCATCAGCTGGTGAACCGAATCTGAATGCACCTTGTGTGGTCCCGTCATTTTCGAAATCGACAAGTGCAATATATTTTTTGTTAGCATAAAGTTGTAGGTTAACGCCAACCAGATAACGATGATCTAAAGTATCATTAACTGTAGACGTTATTCTTTGTGCCTTACTATACTTCCCATTAACTACTGTAGCGCTCGCACCAGCAAGTGCAGGTGACCAACTATCTGCAATGCCATCAGCATTACTGTCATTAAATCCGCCGTTTATTTGTCGGTTGATTAACGACCTCCCCTGTACCTTTAATCCTTGTAGTCTAGCGTTCTTTGTTGCGTTTAGAATTTGCTGTCCAGCCACTAAATTGATAGCTGTGAGAGATTCAGTATTTAGCCTGTTATTAATCGGAAGCACTGCTGCATCCGCTTTAGCCTGAGATCCTGTTGTTGTTTCTTTGGCGTTCCATGTTGCCTTTTCAGCATCAGTTGCAAAACGATGTGTGGCATCTTCTACAACTTCCGATCCGTTAACATTTCCCCATGATGAGCTTCCGGCTGTTGTTCCAGCTTTAAGTACTTTGCCATTGTTACTAGTACCCGTAGCTGGTACGTGTTGATTACCATCTCCTGTAGGATGTGTATAATTATTAGCTCCGGTAGCTACTCCAGACAATTTTGTCTTTTCCGCTGTCGTGTAATCATTGGTAGATAATTGCTTGCCGGATACCTTATCTACCTTATTACCAACAGTTGTGTCTATTTTATCCCAGTTATCATTGAGCATAGTATCGATGTTAAAAGTATCATTACCATCGGTAACTGGGTTAACTTTGAGTAAATTCAAATTGGGTGTATTACTGGACAACAGGTCCACCTCCCGCAAATTTATTTAATAGCGTCTGCTGCAATTGGTTGATTGTCATGATCTTATGCACCTCTTTGATAAGCAAATAACGGTAGGCATAAGACAAAGTCATATGAGCCGGTTTGATATCCTCTAAGGCTTTTTTAAGGTCATCTATGTTAATTGGCACACCCAATGTATCAATAAAGGTAATCACGATCTTATACTCAGCTGGAGATACAGCCACATCAACAGTGCCGCCGTCATATGCCTGTGCTACATTCTTAATCATGTCTCCGGATACCTTGCCAAATCCACGCATTTTTGAAATGATCACAGACCGCCGTTGCTCAGTAGGTTTGTTGGTATCGACTACGATTTGTAATTCCTCTTCGTATCTCCCCAATGCCCAAGTAGCCGACTCCGGGAATGCTTGGTTCAATAATTCTTCAACCCGTGCGCCAAGGAGATCAAACTCTGGTCCTTCACCGTTCATCAACTCGTTCATTTCGAGTATGTCGGCATAATAAGCTGGGAGATATCCTTTTAAATGGTCAGCCCCACTCATGTTACAGTCACCGTCCCAAGCACTGCTACAGCATCATCTGGTATCTGAATATTAACTGTTTGATTGTTTACTTTCAGATTTGTATAATCAATCACCGGTGGTATATCTAATATTAGACTCTGTATCCGGGTATAACGGACTAACGAGTCAGTAAAGGCAAGAGTGGCCAGATAATTCCTAGTCGCTGTCTCCAACTGCGTTTTTACTTGATCCGTTGTAGCTCCACTTGCAAGAGTTACACTCACCGATATATTAATAGGAAACTCAGTAGCCCCAACTACCGTAACAACTGCACCGATCGGTGCTACTCCTTCACCCATCCCGTCCTTTGTCGGATCAATAAAATTCTGAACAGCCTCTACAATCGCTGTCGATGGTTTTCTCATATCATTGTTTAGCAACACTACCTTAACGGTACCAGGTCCATTCCATAGAGGGAACGCCTTAGCCCGACCAACACCGCTGATTTCCCGAGCCCATTGCTCATATTGGTATCTGTTACCGCTGGTGACTGGTTTGGTTATCCGCTCCTGATACCTCTCGTAGAGCGCCTTATCCGTTTCCCGGTCCACTCCGGCAACAAGCAGTTCTGTCAGTTCGGCCCGAGCTAGGTTATTAATAAAATCAATCGGCAATAGTGCCCCGAATGTTTGATTTCCAGCAGCGCCCACAGTTTCTGATTCCATCCGGTAGTTACCAAGAGAAAGCCGTTCTATAGCCTTGTAGTTGATATCGCCTATTGCAAACCGACTGCCTATCGGGATATCTAAAAGAGTATTGGATGAATTGTAAAACAACCCTCTTAATTGCGCTTTAGTAGCCACCTTTCGAGTAACACCTGACCATGCTACTGCCCGATCTAAGTAATCACCACTCGTTGTGTCTGCGAAGATCAGGTTTGTATTAATATCTAACTCGACATACATCTGAGCTAATTCCATTGCTGCTGGAGCCATAGCATCATAAATAATGCTACCTTCTCGCTTGTCCAGCCCATCTGGTACCCGGTCTAACATCCGTTCTAAGATCGTTTCAAACGTTTGATCTTCATACACCGCCATTCACCTCCAATCGGTCTGTATAGTTTCCATAATCACTCTCTACATCAAACAAGACGAGTACCGCATCGCCATCATAGTTAAATCTAAAGTTGGTTACGGAGACGATACGATCATCCTGAAGTAATGCTTCCCTAGTCCAGCGTTCCACTTCGGTTTCAAACACCGCCCGACCCCGCACCGCTCCAACATCTGCCTCACTACCGTAATTGTCACTGTAAATCAGGTTTTCAAATCGGATTGTCGAGAGTATTTTTATAACTGCCTGTTTTACGGCATCCAATCCATCCACTACCACGGATCCTATACGCCCATTTACAAGGTCTAATTTATAAGTAAGACTTGGTTGGGGTGTATCCTCCATATCCTCATTCAGTAGCACGTTATCGCTCTGTGGTATCAAACACTCACCACCCTATCCATGATTACGTAGCGTTGACCGCCCTGCATGCGGATAAGTAAAAGTTTATCTCCAGTAGCTAACGGCTTACGAATTACGTATTCTTGGATTCCTATTGTTATTTTCTGTTCAGATAAGGTTTCCGGAACAATTAAAAAATCCTCCGTAAGTGAAAGCCGATTATCGACCAACACTACAAGAGGATTAATTTTTTCTACAATTCCTAGCTGTACCAGAACTGGACCAGCAGCATTCACCGCTTCAGTGGCAGCGCGTTTTATCGCATCTATCATGATCACACCAACCTTAGCTCTAAGTCCATGGTATGTACTCCGCCTTCTTTCTTGTGAGTACATTCATCGACTAGGAAAAATTTATTTATGTTCATTGCGTTGATATATAAATTAACGTAGCATCCTGCACGCATCCGGTAATCTCCAAGGGCCTCTATACTAAGCGTCCGCTTCTCTCGATTCTTCATGAACAGTTGCTGAGTTAGTTGCTCAGTAATTTGAGCCTGATTCAGATTCTCATCTACTGACTCGTAGAGTTGTAGCAATCCCCACTTAGCAATGCTGGCGCTATCCTTGGTAACGTAAGTTTCCCGCTTACCAGTCTCCTTGTTGTCTCTATACAATACAATTTGATTATATGTCTCATCGTCAATGTTGCGGCTGTAAGAATAATCCGTCATGAGTGAATCATCACCCACCACAAAAGGAAAGCGCATATTAGAAGCATTACGTATCGTCAAGCTCCCAAAATCGTCAAAGAATACGAAGTTGGTCCCGTAGTTAATCAGGGTCTCATCTAACGCCATGCAGATCATATCGATAAACGTTTTATCGTCGCGGATCTGGGAAGGAATAATGTATTTTGTATCTTCCAGCGTTCCGGTCTTGAGCTGCATGTCTTGAGCGATCTTTTGAACTACCTGAGTTGCTGTCTGTTTCGTAAATACATAAGTTCCGCTATTCATCAGATACCGGATCTGATCATAAGCAAGGATGCTTATTTCTTCCGTCTTACCAGTTTCAATACTGAAAATATATCCATAGAAAACCTTATGTCCCTCATCTGTGTACCTAACCACATCACCATTATTCAGTTGGAATTTTTTATCTTGCCATGGGCCATGGTCTACAAGGGTGAATTCTAAGGATGCCGCCTTACCTATACGGATCGTCTTCCAAGATATATCAGTAACGATGCTGGAAACATCCCAGACGGCGCCATTTTTATTATCGATCAATAATTCCAAGTATCATCACCCCGGTAGCTTCAGAACAGAGCCGATTTTGAGTGTCTTCAGCTGCGCGTCTGTTAAGCCGTTTAACTTCTGAATCTCTTTCCACCGGCTACCGTCACCGAGTTCTCTTTTAGCTATCTTCATCAAGGTGTCCCCGGATTTGATGGTAACTGTTTTAGACTTGGTACGTTCATCTGCGCGTTTCGCTGGCTCTTTCTTAGTGGTGGTGGTGGTTGTACCAGCTGGTGTTGTATTTGTCTTCAACGTCACCTTTTTAGCAGCGTAAAAGACATACTCCTTCAGGCTGATTTCATATTCAAAATCGCCTGGGCTCCCGGCAACCTCTTTATAATTAAATTCTTCGATACTGGCAGCAATATTTATTTTGAGACCCGTTGACGTAAAAATAAACCGGATCGGCTTGCGCTTGTTCATCCAGGTTTCAATTAATTGGATGTAGTCCGCGGGTTGCCCCCAGTTATTTGATGATACATAGCTTGGTACAGTACCACCGACTGCGATAGCCGGAAAAAAACTACTAAAGCTAATCTCTTTCAGCTTAGCGGCCTTGATTACATTAATTTCACCAAGATCCGTTATATCATAAGTCTCTCCGTCACCTTCCCCGCCAATCCCTATTTCTTCCGGAAGGACGGGGATTTCAAACCAGATAGCACGGTTGTTGAAACTTAATTCAATGCTATAGCCGTTGTTCATTAGGAGTATACCCCCTTGGCTGTACTTGCCACCTCTTCAGTTAGTATATTGCCGATCTTCTTAACGATGGAATCGACATTAGCCTCATTGGTTACTGGTCCTGTCTTGACCTGAATAGTCGGTGTCAATGTCACAAAGTTTTGAATGTTCTTCATCTCCGCGACATCGCGCATAATCTTCAGGTCTTCTTTAGAGATATCAATCGGCTTCTCTACTTTGCCGACCTTATCGACTTTTTTTAACTTATCAGTTTTTGGAGCTGCAGCAGCTGCGGCACCACCCCCAGCAGAAAACCCCATTCCAGCGACCTTATCATCTTTTCCTGATTTTGCATTTTTAGCGTTCTCAGCAGCTGCTTCAGATTCACGTTTCGTTGCACGTTCATCTAACATTTTTTGGACTTTAGCCTCACGTTCTTTAGCCTTTGTTGCTGCACTATTCTCCATTGCAGCTAAGTTTGCTGCCCTCTGTTGCTTCGCAGCTTCTTCTTCAGCAGCTTTTCCAGCAGCTAATTCTATGTGGCTAATGGTCTCAAGTTCAACAAAGGGTAGTTTATTCAATGTATTAATCAAATCATTAATTCGATCAATAGCGCCATTTGCCAAATCCTCCATAAAAGTTAAGGACTTGGTTTTAGCCCATCCGAATGCATCCGCTATTGCGTACCCTATACTTGTGAAGAAAATTGGTACCTGATTGAAGAAATTCATTATTCCATTCCAAACCCTAAGAAATCCGGCTGCAAACGCATCATTTGTATTCCATAGTTTTATTAGCCACATAATCAAACCTGCCAGAATAGTAGCAACTAAAATAAATATATTGGCTTTCATAGCTGCGTTTAAACCTCGCCATGCGAGAGCCAAACCACCTGTAGCAGCTGTTTGAAGAAATACTGCCGCTGTCATTATTCCTGTTCCAATTGAAGCAAATATAGAGGCAGATCCAACAGCCATAGATGCGAGTTTCCACGCCGTTAATGCCGCTGCAATCCCCCAAACAATTGGCTCAATAGTTGTCCAATTCGTAGTAATATAGCTATACACCTGTGCAGCAGCATCTCCTAACGAAACAACAATATCGACAGTTGTGGTGATGCCTTCGCTTAAACCACTCAAAAATTGTTCTCCGTCACTCGTACTTAACCATGCAGTTAGATCCTGTAGCATCTTAGTAATCCTACTAAGAGGACCTTCTGCCCCGTTGATTGTTCCAATCCACTCAGCTACTTTATTCTTCATAATTGTCATTGCCGAACCAAAAGTCATAGGCATTTGACTAAACATCTTATCGATTTTTCCGCTTTGCTTTTCAAAAGCTTTAACAATCATCGCAGATGTTAGTTTACCATCAGCTCCCATTGCTTTAAGTTCCCCGCGTGCTACACCTAGCCCCTCCGCTAATAGGCTCATCACCGCTGGAGCATTTTCACTAAGGGACCTCAATTCATCCCCTTGTAAAACCCCACTCCCGAGCGCTTGCCCCATTTGCAATATAGAGGCAGTCGTTTCTTGGGCTCCTGCACCTGAGATTACCAAAGCTTTGTTGAAGCTCTTCGTGAATTTAATAATATCGTCATCTGTTTTAAAAATACCCTGAGTACTCATAGCGAGTTTTGTGACCATATCCGCTGTAGCTTGGTAGTTTGCCCGAGTTTCATTCGCCGCGTCCATTACCTGGCGTTGTAACTCTAGCTGTGTTCGAAGGCCATCATTAACCATTGCTAATCTAGCGTTAGTCAACGCCACATCATCGGATGTTTCCAAAAGTTTTTTAGCTGCAGCAATAGATAGATAAGCTGCGACTACATTTTTAAGGCTACTTAACCAATTAGATGTGTTTTTCGTTGCATTATTAATTTGTCCGTTAACCCTAGACTGTAGGTCGGCAATTTGCCGTTCTAACCTAGCGATACGTACTAGAGCTCTTTGCAATTCACCTGCATCTGCACTGCGTGTTCTTAATTGTCGCGTTGATCTAATGAGTTGGGATACCAAGCGTTGGAGATTTGTAAACATAGCCTCCAAAGACCTGGGCAGCTCAATCCGAATCTGTGCAACAATGCTACTTAATTCAGATTCAATCTGTCTTTTTATAATTGCAATTTGCGAGGAAATATCAGCGGTATTGATTCTTATTTTAATTAACGATTCTTCACCGCCTAACCGCTGCCTGATTACTGCTAATTGCTGTAATATTTCTGTGGTGTTAATGTTAATTCGTATCAGGCTACCTGTTCCTAGAGCTGCAATCTGCTGTTTAATCATATCTAAATTACTGAGCACATCAAAAGCGCTGATTCTTAATATCATCGGATTCTGCATTTGAGATTGCAATCGTGCCATTAACTGAATAGTCGCTGCTAAAGAAGCATTAACCTGATTCAAGCGCTGACTAAAGACATCATTTAATGCAAGACTAGCTGCAATGCTTGGCAATTTAGCTTCCTCCTTTCTACACAACATAAAAAAGCACTCCACGTTGGAGTGCTTCATTAATTACAATTGAACTGATTGCTTTGGATTGTTCGTTATTATTGGTCTAAGCTTATGTGTTATTTTTTGTGCCGATGCTGCTGTATGACCTCCATCAAACATGAGTGCGGCCATCTCACCGTTAGAATTCGTATAGTTAATTATAAGATAATGCGTGTTTGTTCTTTTTTCTTTGTTCGTCGCTCTTGATCCGACAATTAAACCAATTGGGCCAAACAACAACCCTCCAGCGATTCCTTTAGCTGCACTACTATGGACTATATTTGCAATTTCCGTATCCGTTTTTACTTCTACAGCCCTTATCTGAGAGTTGTTAATGTTAAAGTCAGTGCCACCCCCATCTATCACCAGTTTATCTTGTGTTACAGATAGGTTGCACAATGTTCCCTCACCTAAAGGCAATCCTTCAACATGGTCCAATGCACTTGTTACTAAAAACTCATTTTTATCATCATTTGAGTCTAAATGGTTATGTGGTTTAACTCTAAGGAAATAACCTAAAGCAAAGAAAATCAAAGTAAATACTACGCCAATTGTCCCTCCATTTACATCAGGCTTAACAAACAAAAATATAGTGAATGTCAAGAAAAATATAGAGGCCATGAAACAAAGCACTGCTAAAACATTCCGTAAGCCTTTCATATAAATTCCACTCCCAGAGGTAATATTTACTAACAATATACCAAACAGGGAATGAACGGTCTATTACTTTTTGCGTCCTTTAGAACTGGTCTTAGACGCTTGTTTCTTTTCCTTATCCACCCGGAGAGAAATCATCGCATATATAGCGGCTCGTTCCCTCTGTCCCATCGCCATAAGGTCATGCGGTAAAATGTGAAGCTCGTGGAGGGCGTAGTAAGCTAAGTTAGCCTCACCGTCACCCTCCTCTATTAGTTTTTTACTTCTTCTATCTGCTCATTGATATCTTGATCAAAACCATTTAGTGTCTGTACCCGTTCGCTGAGGGCTGAGAATTCGCCAGGAAGCAGCATTTTGCGTAACAGAACTTCTGAACCAAGTACTCCATAGGATTTTTGAATTTCTGCATTTTTGAGATCCGGATAAGATACAGAAGCCACCACCATTTTTGCCATGTATTCATTAGCATCCATTTCAGATGTAAATTGTCCGTATTTACCTTTGGTTCGCTTCGTGGCAGCCTTACGAAGTTCTTTATTTTCTTCTTCAGTGATACTACGTAGCTTCCAAGGAATCGCCTTTCCATCTTTATCTTTAAATCTAGGAGAGACCACGAAATCCTCTGTAGTCTCCACCGCTGCATTTTGTGCGTAGAATGCTGTGAAATCGCTCATATTATTAATTCCTCCTGAAATTTATTTTAATTGGCTGGCGGGTTAAATGCTTGCCCCATATCAATATCCTCAAAGGTAAAATCGATATCCTCTTCTAGTGCATCAGATTCTGTATCCAGTGATACCATAACTACACTATCAAGGTTCACACCTAGTAGAGTAATTGTTTGAGACCCAATGGTAGATCCCGGATCTTCATTAGTTACCGTAATATCAAAGTTGGTATCTCTACCCGTTTTGATATAATCGATCATCAACTGACGGAACCGACTAGTCATATAGTAGATCGTCATACTACCGGTACCGGACCATCCAGTAGTTTTATGTTGCGTGCCGCGGCGGCCCAACGTCTTCACCTCAGCCTTTTCTTTTTCAACAGAGGCTTCAAGAGTCTTGATGTAGAACATTTCCTCCACCTGACCGTTGATTGTGGCGTAGGCTCGTCCCTCTTGTCCACTGATTGTTTCGCTAGCCTTTAAGAAACCCATTTTATCTCACCTGCACTTTCATATATACTTTTTCGATACTATCTACTGGTTGAATATTGGCTTCCACGTAGATGGCATCTGAATCAACACCAGGAAGTACCGTGATATCCGTCTGAGCATCAAAATTTTGAATGGCATCAATCCCCTGCAAGCTATCCAAATAGATAACTGCCTCTTTACGAAACAGAGCTCGACCATCAATATTATTTGATACCTTACCGATGTAAAATGATTCAAAGATACGCTTCAGATCATTCGCAATACCATCCAACACACGGAGCACACGGTTTTTTTGAAGTTGTTTTCCCTTCTTTGGAGTGTAAGAGAGGAAAGTATTAATATCCTGTTCTATCACAGCCCGATTAACGGAAGGGGTAAAGACAAATTCTCCGGCTTTCAGAGCTGCTTCAATTTGTGTACTTGTATACCTTGGTGCCACATCTACAGCATCGTCGTATGCCGAATAAGTAAGAGACTCATTCATCTCAGCTGCTGCCGAAGCACCTGCTACCCAAGCAGTAGCCTGGGCTGCTGTAAGTATGGTGCCGTCTGAAAGTACCACGCCATTCTTGACGCTGATTACACCTTCGAAATCGGCTACAGGGTAGTTCTCAAGTGCTGCCTGTACCTTTTTACCTTCTGAATCTCTCAAGCGCCGTACAAAGGCAGCATATACCGCTTTGAGTGCATTGTCCGTGGATGTCAGTGCCACTGTCTGGAAATCGTACAGCTCTAGTGCAGCTAGATATGCAGTATGATCTGCATTAGTCACAGTGCCGTTTGCTCCACCAATCAATGGAGCTCCTGCATTTGCTGTTAGTGTGCCAGTCCCGCTCCATACAATCCAGTCATTCGGGATGAGCCCCGCAATATTAGCGACTACCTGTGTGTCCACTACTGCGTTATCCAGCAGTGTTTTTACATCAAACTTGCTACTATCATCAATGTTGGTTTGTACGACAACCTTCAGCGCATTACCTCGAATACCACCATATCTTGCTGTAGCTACCAAGGTCCCAACTGTGACCGTTGACTTTGTTCCGTCATTGAGTTTGTACAGCAACACTGTCCGGGCTCTTTTAAGCGCCTCACGCACCAACAACAGCTCTGGGGCTGTAATGTCATAGCCAAGCGCTTTGAATGTATCCTCACCAGCTATAATCGGTGTGATGACCTTAGCCGCTCCCCATGGGAGAGTTAGCGCTAAAGAGGTTATTCCCCTGCTGCCAACCGTACCCAATGCCCCGCCAGACGTTTCCACGTTAACATATACACCGGGTCTTACTTTATTTTGAGTTGTCCATGTTCCACCGGCCATAATCTACTCAGCCTCCTTGTTCTTAAAATCTTCGATGACCTGCTGTGCCTCAGACGCCGTATACAACTTCTCCGGCTCCAGCAGCGCCGACAGGACATCTTTATCCTGGTATGAGTATTTGGTAGAGTTCAAGAACTGCTCCTTTGTATACGAAGCCTCAGGAGCTTCAATAGCTTCCTTTTCATTTTTCACACTCACTTAATACCGCCCCCTTGCTTCATTGTTTTCATTTTTGGATCAGGGGCCATTTCGCGGATCAGATGGACGTTGAATTGGATGAAGAAATGGAGTACCCCATCAACAATTTCGTGCCGCATCTTAGTACCACGGTACATACCACTGTGTCCACTTACATATTCCAATTCTGAATATAGCCGTTCGGCCATAAGTTCACATTCTTCCCGAGGAGCTTTTGAATCTCGATTCGGGAAGTAATGAACGTCAAATGGATTGAAACGCTGATACCTCCGATTGATACCCCGGGCCTGGCTACCTTCTAACAGCAACACAAAAAAGCACGGCTGCTTCATGCCCTGCTTCACTGCTTCATCATATACCGGATATTCCGGAGTAAATAACGATAGCTTCTTTATGAGTGCGTTTTTAATATCTTGCATGCTCACCGCCCCATGTGCTTCTCCATGTATTTTTTCAGCCTCCGCTCCATGATCCCCGGCAACTCTCTCTCCAGTTCCTGCTCGGATAAGGTCAACATGAATTTACCGTTAACCCAACCGGTTCGTAGTCTAGTGACGTGTCCAAATTCTACATAGAGCGCATATTCAACATTATTTGTGATCTCTACGTGGATACCGCCACCAGGTAATCTGACAACCTCACCGATCTGCCAACCTCGCCTCAAGTCTCCGCTTATAACTGGAGTCCTAGCTATAGTCTTCGCCAGTAACCGTCCTGCAAGCTCACGAATACACTCCTCCATAAATGCTGGAAATTCATTTTGCATCCTTTGAAGGTTCTTCTGAAGCTTTTTGACATCGGAGAAATCGAATTTACCCATACTCATGCGTTCAGGACCTCTTTTAGCTTAATCTCCTGATGAGTAGCATACCTGAATGCCTTACCCGCCTGTTCTCCTTTGAACTCCATGCCGTTCTGCTGAACCGTGATTCGGCTCCCTGGCTTGATAGTTATATCAGGGGAGATAAATAACTTGGCATCATAATTGATCTGATCGGCTGTCACTGTTTGCGTGGCAGCAGGTAAGGAAGACTGAGAGAGAGCACACGGCTCATTAGCCAAGATAATGATAGGCTGCTGTCGTGTTTTACCGCTTAATGGATCTTTTACATCCTTCATTTCCGAAACAGTACATAGGCCTTCATAGGTGCTCTCAATAGCTAACCGCTCTGCTGGTATATTACCGAAACTGACCATGTTACCACCTCAATCTTCGGAAAGCCTGTAATTGAGCTGCGTAGTTCCGAACGAATGCTGCTCCGTTGCCTGCTACAACTGTAGCCTTAGCTGATCCGAAAGCCGTAGTCACATCACCGCGCTTGATGCTAGTGACAGCCGGGGCCGTCTGCTCAAACTCCGTTGGATGCTTGGTTCGATAATAGTCCTCTGCGATCTGCAGCACGACATTATCCAAAGCAGCCGGAATAGTTGAGATGTTACAATAGGTTTTGATCTCCTGGATGATAGTCTCCAAAACAAACTGCAGCCGGCCATCCTTGGAAGTATCTTCGATGGGGATGGAAAGCAATCTCTTCAACTTATCGAGATACTTAAGATACTCCTCCATTAGACTCACCAGCTTTCAGGATAGCTGCAAGAACGTCCTCCCTTTTGGTAGCCTCACCGAGATCAATGTTATGATCTTTAGCGTACACCTTGAGTGCAGGCAGCTTCATCTCTTCCAAAGGAACAGATTCTTCAGGGATTTCCTCTCCGATAGCACCCAACTCTTGCAATCGCAAAGCCTGTTTATCATCTAATTCAATTTCCCCAGAAGCAACAATAACCCCGCCTTGAAGGACGGGGGTCAGCACTTTATATCTAGTCATATTTGTGATAGCTCCTCTCTTAGACCGACAGGCGGTAGATTTGGGATGGTTGTTTGATACCTACAAACGCCGATTCCCCTACATAGATTTCATCTTGTGGCGGTGGACCAAGATCGCTTTTTGTAACAACATAAATGCCGGGTTCAAAGCCCTTTTCTACTGTAGGGCCGTGAACTGTGATAACTGGCTGCGCTCCTAGTAACGCTACAGTTCTCACAGGAAGCAAGCGAGATGCTGCCGCTCCTTCTAATGAGATTTGATCGTCATTGATCCGGATTTGAATTGTAGCGTCAGCCGCTTGAGCCAAAAGAGCCTCAACCTGTGAACGGTTTGGAATCATCGAACTATTTACTCCAAAGATAGCCCCTCTTATTTGCTCATTGAGTGTGATATCAAGCATTACGCTGCTGGACATATCAATATATACCGGCGCTAAGCCACCGTTTGCGTCTTTATATGCTTGTACAGCTGCCCGTAGATCATCTAATGGTGTAGAAGTCGCGCGATTACTCCATGCCGTTGCTGTAGGGACGATAGGAGATACTCCGAAACTAACATTAATCAGAACGTCATCTCCGGATTTGTACACAATGCTTCCCCCATAAGTGGCTTGAGCACGCAACCATTCTTCAACATCTCTAACGCCTTCTATCAATCGGTCAGTTTGATCATAAACCTTTTGAATAGCGCGCTCCCTTTCAGCTTGCACCCGCGGATTCATAAATTTAAGCTGTTCACGCTCATCAATCCGTACACCGTGCTGAATCTTTGCTACTTCTTGAGTGAGTGTTTTGAATCCTTGCTTATCACGAAGTGGAGCGCCTGCATTCCAACCGGTAATAGAAGCCGATGGTACATACGTTTGCGTGAATACATCATAATCGAACGACAGATCATATACTGTGTCGTGATCACTGATAGCATCAAGCAAGTATTTTTTTGGCAAAATCCGGTTCTCTACATATCCCATAAATTGAGGTTGTTTAAATTGATCCAGTGAAAGAATTCCCATTCTTTATTCACCCTTCCTTTTCTATTTTAGTAGTATCTATAACGACCGCCAGCAGCTGTCTTAAATGCTGCTGTAACCCCAGTGAGTTTACTTGCAACAACCAGCGCCTCAGCCCATGCACCCACAATCACATTCACAGTAGTAGCTTCGCCCGTAAATACATCGTGGTTCGTCAGATATGGTGTACCTGTATCAGCATCTGCCCAAGGTTTAGCCAATCTGTTTGCCTGGATGCTAACTGCTGTACCAGCTGGAATCAATGTGTTTAGTGCGAATTTAGTGCCATCCAGAGTAATGCCCCCGACTTTTTCGATAGATCCTTTAACCGTATACAGAATTTCCTTTTGTGATCCGTATTCCTTAACTCTTGGATTCAAATTCATTTTTTCTCACTCCCTTGGTTTCTTTGTTCTGCAATAGACTTCCCGGCGTTGTACCCTTCAGGCGTAGTACCAGCAGGTTTTGTTGCATCAAGCGGTGTCGTCCCTCTGAATGAGGGAGCCGGCTGTTGCTGCTGTGGATCGGCTTCTGGTTTGAACAGGTATGCATCAGTACTTTTTAAGCCTGTGAGTTGTTCATCCAAGCCGACCAAATTCCCATCATCGCCAATTATCAGCTTGGTCTTGTCAATCAAACCAGTTACCACCTTCTCGTTATGCACCTTACCAGTGAGTACAGCAGTAATGGCATTGTCCAACTTGATCTGTTGCAGGTCGGCGTCATATTTATCCTTTGCCGTCTTGTTATCAGACTTGAGCTGATCGATCTGCTTCTTCAGATCATCTGACAGTCCAGCAGCTTTACTCAGATCCTCGATTTGCTTGTCCCGATCAGCGACATCCTTCTCAGCCTGCTGTTTAGCCGTAGAAACTTCGTTATACTGACTCTTCGGAACAAAGTGCTTCGGAATCTCTTTGCCAGCATCTGCAATAGCTCCGTCAATCTTGGAATCTTCAACGCCCAACTTCTTCAACAACTCTTTCAACCAATCCATATATCATCTACCTCCATAGATTTGTATAGCTGCTCTCCAGCTTAGGGAGTGAACCGATATGCTCCGGTTCATGAGCAAATAGGCCGCGGTAGTCTCAACCACGGCCTAACTTTTTCTTATCCCGTTTCCAAATGTCCGAAAATCTCATGTAACAGCCTAAAGGCGTCTTCATGATTCCGACTTTATTAAACCAATGATATAGCCCTACTCGCTGGGAACGAAAGAATACGTAAATCAGCTTGAAGGGATAAGCCCACCATCTACATAAACGTATTGTCTGAGTCCAGTGGTCGATTTCCCACGGAACCCATCCGACAGCCGGCTGCTTCCTCTTGTAATCATTAAAGCTGATCTTCATGGCGGTAACCTTGACTCTTTATGGCTTCGCGAGGAACAAAAAATCTAGCATCATCCTGGAGTATATACCCCTTTTTATCTGAGGTGGTCCCTTCAGCAAGGTCCCGGTTCGATACATTTATAACTCGAAGGCTCTTATATTTCTCCCCTTCTTTATAAATCTCAGGCCATGACCCTTCAATGTGGCCACCACATTCTTGAATGATCTCTACTTCATCACCTACCAGCAAAGCACTCATGTTCTCACCCCTTCAGACAATATAAAAAGCACCCTCGCATATTGGAGAGTGCTTCATATACCATATTTCTGTTTGATTAGTACCCATTTCATAGCTTCTTCACGATTTAACCGCCGTTCGTCCGCTGCATTAGCATCCAGAACACCTACTAGCTGTTTTGGCAGCTTATCACGCTTCTGAAGATACTCATACCTAACGGCGCTGATCTCGTCCACAAAAGCGTCAAATCGTTCGCCTAGCTTCTCACGTTGCGGGGCAAACTGTTCGGCAATAGCCGCTCTATTCTCTTCTTTAGTTCGCAAGATCATCACTCCTTTGTATATTGTAGCGATTCAAGTAGCATTACTAGCTGTTCCATGGTTAGATGCTTTTCGTCATAACCTGTGAGTGCCTGCTCAATAGTTAGTAATGCAAGATACGAATCTTCTGCTTTATCAAGTAACCTGTTAATCTCATCAGTACTCAGGTTTATCGGGGCTGACTTCTTCAGGATGTACGTGCTACCTGAATCAACTGCTCGCAACTCCTTGATTCCATTCTTTATGAATGCTAGGACATCGTCCCGGCTAAATGATCCTCCGGGTTCCCCATCCACTGTAGGGTGGTTATGGGTAACGATGCTCTTTTTAAGTACTTCAGGTGGTTTGATCTTGGTAATATCGACAGATGCCTTATCGCCCTTAACATGGATAACCTCACCTTCTTTAGTGAGAGCAATAGCATGTTCTTCTGTAGCGTTCCTGATGGCTTGCTCAGCATCCTTTACATAGTTGCGGACGATATCAGGTTTAGACAGATCGATATTACCTAGTTTACGCGGAATGTCTGGCTGCAGCTTCGGTAGATCCATCTTACTGAGATTAATCAGCGGTGGTGCAGTCTTTCCGGTTTCATCATACCACTTCTCCGGTTCCGAGGTATATATGCTTTTCTCAGGAATTGGAATATCCTTTGTTGGCCCGCCCGGAATCTTAATAGTAGGTAAGGGAGTCTCTGGTGCTTGCTTACTCGGAGTTTCAACAGAAACAGTCTCTGCAGCTTCTGGAGCGTATTTCTCCGCCCATTCCTTATAGTTGATATCTTCTGGTATGGTCTCAGTCTTACCGTCCTCGTCACGCGCTACCCGAGCTTTAATGTTATCGTCATAGTGCGGGATAGTGGTAGAACGACAATGAGCATGTAGAGGTGGGTAGTTAACATTAACTACCGCATCAACAATAGCAAATACTTTTCCATCCATATCCTGGCACTTAGCAGATGTCTTATTATCCAACGTAGCTGTAAAGCGGTATTCTTCAACACCTAATTCTTTATAACCCGCTAGTCGAGATTGTCCAGCAAAGTATGCTGATTCCGTAAGGATTAGTCGTGTAGCTGCTTTTTCTGATACACCCATACGATCCTGAAGCTGTTGAATCATCTGTTTTGATGTATCCCCGCGTATAAGTCCTTGAGTAAAGATATTCCGCAGCTCACCATTCAGCCTTACTCGATCTGTCCATATACGAGATGAGAAGTTGCTACCATCTGGTGCCCATGGAGCCGAAAGGATAGCTTCAAGCTGCCGCTTATCTACCTTGGAGAAAGATGCTCCTATACCGATACCCTTTTCAAGTTCAAAAATACTTCGATAGTAACCATCCTTGTAGACGTTACCTAATAGCTCTGTTGTGCCTGATAGACGCTTAACAGATAATTCCTCGACATGTTGTTTCATCTGCAATTGAATGGATTCTAAACGGGTAACACGTACTCTAATACTGGCATTCTCTAGTTCCTTCATCCACCGCTGATCTATGGCGTTCTCTTTACCCCGAGCAATGTAATCCTCAACGGTCCACTTGAATTCTTTCAACTCTCCAGCTTTAAGAACTTGCTTAGCAGCGGATAAGCTTACAATCCCATTATTATCTGCAAACCGTTGATAGAAATTGTTAACATCTGTCTGGATGGATATCTGAGCCTTCCGATATTCCTTATTCATTGCCTTTGTGAATGGTACACCCTTATTTAAAAGTGATTCATTCAGTTGCTCCATTCGCTTAGACCAGTAAGCTGCTGACTTCATTCGTTATCAGCTCCCGCCTCTTCTGATGGATTAGAAATAACGAATCCACAAACGGGCGGCTTATCTTCGGATATCCATCCAGCTGTAACCTCTATCAATCTCCTTAGGCTATCAATAGTACTTAGCGGCACAGCAGAGCCAGAAACGATATCGGTGGTTGCTCGATCACTCAAGGCACAGATTAGATCGTTAATTTTCGCTTGTGTCTGTTTTGTTATCATCAGCTCCACCTCCTGAGGAAGTGTCATTATTAGGGAGCCCGTATTCATCAATTTTTGCAAGACTCGCGGCCTCTTCAGCTTCCAGACGTTTCAATTCTTCCTTTACATCAGTAACCCACGGATGATTTGCTACTTGTGTCTCTTTGGATACGATTCCCTCACTGTTCTTAGCATCAGTGATAACCTGTGATTCATTAATGACGATGTCCCGATTAAATAGGAAGTTGACTGTTTCTTCAGAAAAATCGTCGCCTGTGGTGTTCTCGATATGTTTATCAACGAACCAAAGAAGCTGTTCAAGTGCTGCTTGGAATTCATTTTCTATGTCATTAGCATCCATGTCCAAATCAGCATATAAGAATTTTAACGCTTCCCCGCTCGGTGCTGTAGCAAATGAATCTGCTGGAGTATCTACCCCACGGCCAAATTCATAGATATCGTTTCGAGTCATATCCATATGATTCTTGTACGCTTCCGTGTCGATCTCCAAGTTAAGAGTGTCTACTCCACTGTTATCATCTGCTGACACCTTAACAGCCCGTAGTATGGACAGGTTACGACGGAACTCACCTAAATCAGAGCCCTCATATCCACGGATTACATAAACACTGTTCGGCAAATCCTCCAAGTTATTGCTATTGTCAGATTTTTTTTGATCATACTCATCAATCTGGCTCTTGAGCAATGATATCAGCGGCAGCTCATCCTCGTTGTATTTAAAGCATATGAAGGGGATTCGCTCCCAGTTCAATGCCTTCTCATCTGTCTCTTCCTTTTCATAAATTACAGAGAAGTGGCCGCTATTCCCTCCCGATTCCACATCAGAGATGAGACCGCTTATAGATGGCGTGGGCAAATGGCTGCTGGAGCCAACCACATAACGGTTAACACCCTTAGAATGCCAATACTCAACTTTCTGGATAGTGGTCTTTTTAGTTCCTTGATAGGCTTCGACCTCATACACCCGGATGAGCGCTTGTAGATCAGTGTGAGCAGCGTCCCTCCATAGGGGAATAATCTCTTCTGACGGCAGCATTTTAAACCGGAAATTGCCCTTTTCATCATAGTAAATGTGAAGCCAAGCGCGGCCCTTCTTAATGGACTCCTTTAGCAGGCTCTTGAGCATCCGTTTGAATCCTTTATCAAAGAATCCGCTCAGCATTTCATCGTAGACTTTGTTTTCTGTTTGAATGCTCATTTCCTTACTCAGCAGATACCCCGCTTTCTGGTCAACAAGTTTCCTCAAGAATCCATGAACGATTTTATTATTAGCCAGGTTTTTAGCTTCAATTTGTGCCCCACCATCACCGATGGTCATACGCTTTCGGTCCAGTATGTCGCTCTTATTTCGGTAATACTTCTCCCCGGCAAGCATGTCCTTGCGATCTTGGGAGTTGTACCAATCATCGATTTCCTGTTTGATGATCTGTTCAATCGTCATAGCATTTGCTGCTCCGTCTTCAATGATTTTGAAAACTTCCTGTGTGGTACTCAAATAGGTTTCCTCCTCTCCTATTAATCAAATGAGAATGCATCTGGTTTGCGGATTTGTTCCATAGCATAACGCAACGCATCCATAGCATGGTTAAAGTCATCTACTGGCTTTTTCGTGAACTTCCCAGCTTTATTCTGTTCCCATACATAGCTTGATAATTCTATGCTGACATTCGGGCATTTGAATTTATGAACTATAATTTCATATTGCTGAATGGTCTGAATACCAACCTTAATGCTATCCCCGCCCTTTTCAGCAGCTCTAATCCTACCGATCCCGAAGCCGCGGATTTCAGCAATGGACTTCGGCTCTGAGGAATCCGCAATGATACGCTCCTTAGAGTAGCCCTTTTCTTTCAGCATATCGGCAATATCATCATTCAGCATGCCGTGCTCATAGTGTTCATCGAAGATATACAGCTTCTTCTCCTCTTTGTTGACCAGAGCGCATACAAGAGCGGTAGGGTCATTCGTATAACCAAAGTCGAGTCCAAACACTGCCCTGTAACCCTTTTGCTTGGCAATAGCTCGGTAATCAAACTCTTCTTCCCGCCAGTCTTCATATATAGCACCCTCAGCAATACCCCAATCTCCGTCACCCTCTACCCTATGACGCTTTGGTTTATGCTTCTTCATCCACTCAAATAGTTTGCGGTCCTCGTCTCCCAGGAACTCATTACAGCGGTATGTTGTAGTATCCACAAATGTATCTGGGTTCTCGGTATCGAAGAAGCGATGTTTTAACCAATGTTTTTCATTCCAAGGGTTAAAAGTAATCGTTAGCTGCTTATAATATCCTTCCGGCAGCAGACCACGAATAGACATATCCACCTTATCGAAATCATCTTCGTTAAGAATCTGATAGGCTTCTTCAAACCACGCCCAACACAAATAGCCGGTGTCCACCGTAATAGAGGTGATTGACATCGGATCATCTAGGCCTCGGAACAATATCTTTTGTCCTGTTGGCTTATATATAGCTTCCAGCGGGGATTTCTTGAAATGCCACTTGTTACCTACACCCAACCTATTAGCCGCCCATTTGAGTTGCGCCCACGTCGAGTCTTTATGTGAGTTGAATGTCTTACGAAGCACCAAGGTATTAGCAAGTGGATACTCCATCATCTTTGCGATGATCGATAGAGCAGCTGTCACACTCTTTTTGGAGCCCCGTCCTCCCTTTACAACCCGATAGCGTCCTTTAAAATGCCAGAACTTTGCGTATCCCTTACCAACGGTCTCCTGTAAGCTGATAACCTTACTCATGGAGATCATCCTTTATGAATACGACCTCAGATTCGACTTCTTTACTGATGGCTGCAACCTCAAGCTGCATCTTCTGGACTCGGAGTTTAGTCTCTTCATCCATGTAGCCTAGATATTTCTCCAGTTCTTTCAGGGCCTTCAATTTATCGTAGAACTTAATACTGACTCCATCGCGCCCCTGCTTAACCTCGCTTATTAGCGTTCCGTCAACTTCATAACTGTTTTTAAAATGTACGAAATCAACGGTACGGGTCAACTGGACACCTTCTTGATCTAGCACCGGACCATATTCATTCAGCACGGGTTCCTCAGTCTGTCCAAATTCAACATAATCTGAGGTATCAGCAAAGGCGATCTTAAGATATTCCGCAATTACACGCTGAACACTTAAACCAAGTTCAGAGGTAACAGCCTCTTTATGCTCTGCAATTTTGGCCTGTACCTTAGGTTTTCTAAGGTTCTCCCATCCAATTACATAAGCAGTCTTCTTACTGTAGCCTGCTGCCATTGCTGCACGAGTTGCATTGAAGTCTCTGAGGTATTCAAGAATGAATATTTCTTCCTTCTCCGTGAGTTTTGCTGAGTCGCTTTTATCCGGGTCACCCCTAGCCGCTATCTTTTGGCTCTTGTTAACCTTTGGATTCTTTTGTTGTACAACACTCTTCTTTGGCTGTTGTACAACGTTATTTGATAATTGTTGTACAACACTCCATTTATCACGCTGCTTCCAGACGGCTACCTTCTTTTCGCCAATTTCCAGTTTCTCTGCTATTTGCCTGTTTGTTATTTCCCCACCGTGTTCACGCCATATTTCTAGTGCGCGGTCCCGGTTTGGATCGCGTGCTCTTGGCATTACATTATCACCACCCCCGTATTTAAAGCATGAAAAAAAGCACCCGAAGGTGCTCCATCACTTTATCTAAGTTTTGTGAAAACCAACTCGATATAATTATTAAAATTTTCAAGCCACTGTTCATTTACACCCTCACTTGCATTAAAATCAATAATTTCACCTGACTCTAATTGGATTTGTAGATTTAATCCAGTTGGACGTGTACTATTGACTACGCTACGGGTAATTTCGGTAACCTTAATATCTTTTTTCACTTGTATTTTTTCAATACTGTTTTCTTTTTGAAAAATCCAAAGATCTGATTCAGTGAAAATATACAATTGGCCATTGTCATCAGACTCCATATCACCCTTTGGATAAAACGCCTTAACTTTATCATCACTAAGGTATTCTTGAGCGATCAATAAAACTGATTTCCACGGTGTAAAGCCCGGAACAATCGCCGCTTTTTTAAATTCTTTAAACATTTCCATTATATACACCTCCCTTCTACCTCATACTTCGATGCTTAGGGATAATTTTCCTGCTACTATTTACCCATGTACCTTACTTCACCGTCACCTCTGCAGCTTTTGGGGTTTAGATTATGGGCAGGTATTAATTTAGGATAATCGCTGCCACAGCAGCAAATGCCAAACAATAAAAAGCTTCATTCCAATCCTTCTTACCACGCGCTGTATTTGATTTGAAGAGTAAATATCCCATGCCAATACTTCCGATGATTCTAAATGCAACCAGTACATATTCCATGAGTCACCCCCGTTTCTATACTCCCTGCTGGAATCGAACCAGCGACCACAGAGATATAAGCTCTGTACTCTTACCGCTGAGTTAAGGGAGCAAACTAAAACGGCATACCGCTCTAACGCCCAGAGGACATTGTCAGAATACCGTTTAATGATTTTTATATGGTCGAGCTCAATTAACCGTGAGCTCATCGGCTGGCGTGGGATTTTACACGTCATTCATTATAAGAGTCGAACCGTTAATAGGTTCCTCCTATATATAGGTGGCAGGCGTACGGCAAGATTAGACACATTGGAGGAATAGACTCATTCCCTTGTTAATCTCTACTTTGGTTGTAGCCCGATCCAGATAAGATTGCACCGTGCTTTTTTTAGTATCCAGTTCTAGAGAAATCTGTTTAAGGGACATTCCACAACCGTGGTGTAGAACGAAGCATTGCCTTTCTCTCTCAGATAAATTGTGCATGGCATCCTCGATAGCATATTGTTCATGAGGTTGCAAACATCGTCCTTCCTCTTCCTCCTGTTGAAACTCTACTTCATAGGCTGTGAGATATTCCATCCATGCAGGATCCCATACACTTGTTCGTTGAGCTCCAGATCTTCTGTCAATCGTTCTCCGCCATCCTGGAGGATATCCTGTTTCCATCCATTCAATTGAATAATCTAGATCACTTATAATTGCAGACATCATATTTTTATCTAATTTGATCGGTTCCATCTGCTTACGTAAGAGTTCACGCTCATTCCTATCTTTGGAGTCTTCTATTTTCTTCTTCAGTGGCTCAAGTTCTTTTTCCAGTGAAGCAAGCTTTTTATTTAACTTCCCTTTAGTGTCTTTATAACTCGCAATCAACGCCCGATCATTCATCATTAACCCTCAACTCCTTTGTGATATAATCGACTTGAGGATAAAAGCTGCTATTGCCCTGACGCTTCAGGGCTTTTTTCTGTATAAATACCTTCCACCAACATAGAAAACATCTTCATGTTTGTACTAATAGGATATGTGTTATACGGATCTTTGAATCTAACCCAACTCGGACCCCACGCCAGTACATTTACAGGCTCTCCAGGGCTTGCAGTAAAAATAAATTGTCTATGCCCGTCCGACAATGCTTTTTGAGTGTCCTTGTACCTCATTCTACTGACCTCGCTTTTATAGTGTCTTGTTCCTCTCTTTATGGGGAGCAGAAGGGATAAATCTCCTCCGGCCCCCGTTATCACTGGGATTATTCGGTCTGACTCGTAGCCCTACGGCCTATGATTAACCTCTTTTCAATAAAGATAAGTCGTAATTAGATTCAATGAACAACACCGTCAAATTCCGATTTATATCATTTCCTAACCATTCATATATTTCGTACATTTCATCTTTTGTGAAGTTCGTTCCAAGCAACTCATTGAAGCTTTTTAGTACTCTTGGCGCCCAATACTTGTTCAATCCTTTAGCAATAGGCCTCGATAACCACGCAAACATTTTGCATTTAAATTCAAGCTCTGTTTTCACATCATCTAAGCGAAAGTAAACATTATTTCTTGGCTCTAATATGATTTCGTTGTTGCGATTTATAAATGATTTAGGAAATATGTGTAGGGATTGATTAATGATGTTGCTCAATGCTGCCTGTTCCGTTAATTGATATATGCTCATATCCTCTTCTCCCCCTTATACCTCTATAGTTAGTGCGTCAATTTCCTCAACCGATTGTTTTACTATGAAAGAATCATTAGCTGTGTAGACCTTTGTACTCTTCTGATACGGAATATCAGCATAAGCAACGATATGATCCACGTTTACGCTTAATGGAATTCCGTCTGGTGAATTTAATCTGATAAACTTTGCCATCTGTTATCGTCTCCTTTGATTGGGGTCTCAGCCTCCTAAATTGTCCGTTACAGTGCTTCCGTAAAGCATTCTTCCCGATACAGCACGCCTTCGATTAATAACCAGCCCGGCTTATATCGTGTTGCTTGATAGGAAACACCTATCAATAGATCGTAGTTATTATGCCATTTGAAATATGTGACCTTCATGTCTCAGCCCCCTTATAAGTTCATCCAGCCCTGCGGCCTCCGCTGTCGCTATGTAATGCGGTCGAATCGGAGGCCTGACGGCCAATCAGTAATACTCTCTGCCTTCGATAGACTCTGTAACTGTTCGGTTATCTTCGCCTCTCTCATTCTCAATGTCAGAGTAAGCGCCCTTTATCATCTTCACTGTTATACCGATGTCATAAAGATAGATGATTTTCTCCATCAAATCAGAATCATTAAGGACATCCTCTAAGTCGAAATGCATACCATGTTTTTGTTGAAATAAGTTTCGGCGTATTATTTTCGGTATATCGTTATCTTCCCTTGTGAGTGTCATATCGTTTCCTCCAGTCCCTTTAGGAATTCCATGATCTGTGTCGTATATTCTCCCCTTGTGTACACCATCAGTTGACCAGTTTCCTCGTTCCGTAACCATATGAATCCTTTCATGGGTAGCCATTCAGCAACAGCCTCATAGTATTCCTGACATTTGTCGATCGTTTCTTTTTGAAGTTTTTGCATGTCTGATGTCATTGGTTATCTCCTTCCTCAACCTTATAAGCATGAAACCCTTTAAACTCATCTGCGTGCTGCCATTGTCTGTACCATTCCCGTGCATGTTTAGCAAAGACTGCGTTATGCTCATCTTGATTGTTGACCGCCCATGTTATTTCGTGGTAACTATACTTGGGATGTTGGGTTTTCAGATCGTCGATCTTATAACTACCGCTAAGCTTCCGTTCTCCGACTTTCCAAATCTTAATTTTATCGTTTTTAAGAATGACGGAAGCATGCACCTCATGTGGGTAAACATCTAACCAGTGTGGCATCTATTCTCCCTCCTTGGGTGCTGGGTTATCTGAAATTACATCGAACCACTTTTTGTGTAGCGCAAATCCTGTGTCTAATCTTTCTTTGACCCTGTAACGATAGATACCATACCCAAACTGATTATTCGTTTCCGTTGCATCATGAATTGTATAAATCTGCCCATCTTCACGACTTTTCACCTTAGTCCATTCAGGTAATTTCTCTTCTGATAGTTGTGCTGGGGTATCTGGGTAAAGGGTGGATAAAATATCGTTACATTCCTCGTGAATTCCTCCGTAGTAGAAGTCATGAGCGCTGTTTTCTTCTCGAAGTTTTTCCACGAATGCTTTCAGCTGTTGTTCCCGTTCCTCTGCTGCCTTTGCCACACCATAATTGTGCATGGCCAGCATTCTCCATTCGTCATGCGATTGTTTCAACTGTTCATAGGTCATCGGCGGGTGTTGTGGTGTTTGTGTCATTGGGCTTCCTCCCGTACCTTAGTTCCCGAAAACAACCGTTCCTTACAAAGCTTCTGCCACGGTATGAAGTACACTTCAAAAGCCCCTTTTCCCGGGTTGCAAAATGTATAACCGCTCTCCATTTCAAGGTGTGAGTAATCTTCTGGCATGCGTGGATAGTATCGGCAGTATGCACCGTCTTGAACGTCTTCCACTGTTATTTCAAAATCAATATCATCAAACTTCCAATCGAATTCACCTTTGCATTTTTCCAAGAAGTCAGCAGCATCCTTGAATGCGCTTTTCTTGCCGACAATTTCGGTTGTGCTTGATCCGTCCGTGAATTCTATAATGTACATGGTTATCCTCCCTTAGTGGGAGAGGAGGGCTATTAACCCTCTCTGTCCCTGAATTTTCGTAATGTGCTTTATACAATCAAAGTTCCAGCGTTCCCCACGATAGTCCAGACACCATCTGGATAAACATCCAACCAATCACCAATTCCGACTATTTGGTTTTCGACCGCCAAGCCCTGCACACCAGATTTATTTGTGGCGTAGACCACCAATGCCATCTCTCCGGTTTCTTCATCTTTCAGAACATCATGTAGTTGTATTTCCTTGCCCGTGGTATCAAATCTGGCTTCGACTGTTCTGGTCATACTGTAATTCCTCCTTCATAATCGGGAAGCTCAACCTTCCCGTTCTCGTCGTATACATCAAACAGCTCATTGGTGGCCCTGAGAGTGGACGCTCTAAGCTCAAGAATGCGCTTAAGCGTCTTGCAGGTGTACACCTTCATACCTTGGTAGCGCCCATCAATCCCTTTAAATCCTCCTCGATAGAAGCGAGAGAATTCGTGGGCCTTGTATACTGCCCGATCGTCGCTCATGAATTTCCGCTCTGGGATGATGTTGCCGTTAGTTAGAGGAATGGGCGGAATCGTCTTTTCCTCTGGCTCCTTGCGTAAATAGTACATATACTACCTCGCCCCCTGTAGCGTGATATATGCCGCCTCTGCCCTCTCTCGGGGGCAAATGTTTGTCTTATCCTTTACCTGTGTCATGCCTTACCCTCCCCGATCCAATCCGTTACAGCCCTGTACACTTCGTCAGGCAAGTTATTTCCCATTTGAGCGCTGACCATTTGTACACGAGTGCAATTTAATTTGGCTGCCAATTCAGCAAAATTCAGCCGTTCTATCTGTCTCTTTCGATACAATGCTTCTTTTTGTTCTACGGTCAATTTCATGCCTTGTCGCTCCCTTCCTCATATACATAGTCACACGGTACACACAAATAAATTCCCGGCCTACTTGGATGGTTTATAGGGTGTTGGTTTCCACATGTGGGACAGTTTGAAGTAACCGGCATTGCCGTCCCTTCCTCCAACAATTCACGTGCTTTACTTCCTCTGTCGCTCGTAACCATTGATTGACCTCTACCGAAGCTTGGCAACTCCCAATGTTCTTGATTAGCATAGAAATCCAGTACCTCTCGTTGTCGGGCTATGGTCTGCTGTGCCTCTGCTAACTTAGTGTCGCGTTCTCTTAACTTCTCATTAGCACGTTTTTGAGTATCCTCGCGGTTGAATTCAAGTGACTTAATATACAGTTCGAGTTTCCCAATACGTTGTTGTGACTCTTCTAGAGCAGCCAGCATACGTTCATCCTCTGAAGGTAAAACGATCTTTTGGAGAAATTCAGGTGCGAATGATCCACTGTACCCTTCGAGGAATACAGAATCCTGTGCAAATACTCCCTTCCCTCACGTAAACTGATCTGACTTGCACGTCCATATCTTTCCCGGTTCTTCCTCGGATTCAATGCAAGTGTGCATTACGACACGATCACCCTTTTTAAGCTTCTTCTCTTCTATCCGTTCTGGTGTCAGCATTGAGATTCCCCCTCACCAAGTAATTGAATTAATAGCCCTTCTGCAAATTCTGCTGCTTCCACTTCTTCGCTTGGAAGTAGTTCTCGGATATATCTATGCCCAGCCCGGAATGTTGCCAGTTTGCGTATCGTCTCCCATACTTGCGCCCATACACCAACGCCGAATTTTTCATATAATGGGCCTTTATACTTAGCGTATAGATCAGCTAAAGGACTCTTTGCCGCAGAGTGGCTCACTCTTAAATCTTGCTTGGTTAGGTCTCTTAGGATTTCAGCTTTTATATCTGCTTTGAGCAATGCAAGCTGTTCTGGTGTCATGCTGGGTAAGGAAACTTTTCCTGATTCACTCATTTGCCCCATACCTCCTCATGGCATTCCTTGCAAACTTCCAATTCATTACCGTTGAACTTATTTTTCATGACCAGTTCTGAATGTTTTTCCTCACAGAGTTGGCAAAGTGTCCGACCACATTCGGGGCATTTCTTGAGTTCAGTCATATAACCTTTCCTCCGTGCCGTTGTGGACGTGTTGCGTTGTAAGCCATCTTCTCCTTAATTGCTTGCTCCAGATCGATTCCATAACGACCACAGGCGTCAAATACACGAATCACAATGTCTGCCAGCTCGGACGGTATGCCGCATGGTTTCCAAGTATCGTCTGCCATTTCTAAGCGAGTGAGCGTCATCCCGAAAGCGGACTTTTCTTCGTACCAAACCTCTGTAGGCTTCTTGCCATTTCTAAAGTCCTCCAGTGCCTCCGAAGCCTCTGAATGAATCAGGGCAATGATTTCACCAAAACTCCGTTCCTCAACCCACCAACCTTTGTCTACAGCATTACAGTGGGCTTCATTAACCAGCTCATTAATTGTTTTCACGCCTTCGCCGCCTCTCCTTCATCATCCAAAACTAAAACTGACGATTCTCTAAGATTCCATCCGCTGTCTTTGCCTTGGCTGATATAAAATACAGAGCTTTCCTCACTGTATGCAATAACGCCTTCTGCCCATTGTTCGTCCTTGGAAAATCTGCCTAATGATAGATTAGTGAATTTGACTCGCTGCCCTTCGAAAAGGTCTTTGCCTTTATCATCAGCACGACCGATATATTGACCGACTGTCTCTGGTCGTACTTGGTAAGCAAACGGGAGTCCTGCCTCGTTGGAAATGTAATACCCCTTTTTCAGATGCCGCACGTCCTCGGGCAGTATTGCTAGATTCCCAATGTGCCAGTTTCCTTCAAGGTCCATGCCCCGGAATTTGTGCTCTCTGCTCATACTGGTTATCTCCTCTCATGATATAAAGCACATAATCAAAAACTATCGAATGGTATTATTTGGGCTGAATAGGTGTTAACTTGAGTAATATAGAGGTGATTGATGTGTCCAAATTTTTATATTTCCTACTTATCTTTGCGATGATTATGGTGTGCGCCCGTATTTGGCGGTCAAGACGTAAGTGAATTGTTTGTTGGGTGCTGTTATACCCCCTTATTTACTAATATCTCAGCAGCAGTGTTAACCTCACTCAACCATCTTTCGTAGGCTTCTCTCCCGGCACCAAGATTTCGTACACATTGCGAACGCAATGGGCAACGATGGCAGTTGTCTTTGAGATTTTCCCGACAGATTTGCTTGGCTGCTTCACTGAGATCTGTCATAGGCTAAACTCCATCTGCCCAACTGCCGGCTTATATCTTTCCAGCACCAACCCTCTACCGGAACCTACACACATCTCAGGTAAGTTTGCTCTTACCAAGGCTTTCGCAAACGGCGGTGGAACAGCATTACCACAACGGGCTACCTGTGCGCTCTTGGAATAACGCTTGCCATCGGCATCCACATTAATGATGTAATTGGATGGGAACCCTTGAGCTGCGAATAGCTCATGTGGCTCAAGCATTCTCATGCCGATATCTACGATCTGATATTCCACACCGTGAATCGTCACAAGCCCAAATCTATCTTTGGTAACTACCGTTTGCAGGGGATCTGATAGATCCTGTCCTACGCTAGAACCGTAATAAGCAATCAGAAAGGCTCTAACCTCTCCGATATGCAGCCCTCCGGCTGTCACTGTGTGGACTGGCTCATCTGTTGCGTGACCGATATTCGTTCCTCGTAACTTGACCATGTGGCTTGTAACTAAAGCACTCTTTCCGCCTCCGCCAGCTGTCACTGTTCCGATCGGATCATCTATAGCACTACCAACTGACTCTCCGAAATGACGTGCAACGTGAGCTGTAACGATGGCATTATGATCCACCGTTGTGACAGTGGAAAGTGGTTCGTCTACTGCGTTACCTGGTCCTTTATATCCGCCACCATAGTGCTTAATCAAGCAAGCTGCGGCAAGAGCGAATTTGTTACCTCCTGCAGTTACAGTTCCAACAGGTTTATCGAGGTCTAGGACTCGTTTCCCTTCTGGATCTCCGTAGCCCATCTGAATCAGTGTAGGACTAACAAGCAAGTGTTCTGCTTTGGTAGTAATTGTAGTTAATGGATCTTCCACTTCGTATTGCAGGCGGTCACCACCAAATCCAGTCTGACCAATACGAGCAATATAGGGAGTTACTAGACCCCAACCATTCTTTGAAGTGATAGTCTTAAATGGCTCTTCGATAGAATCGCAATAATGATGATTAGATCCACTATGGTTCACCCGCACTATAAACGGATTAGCATTATTGATTACGAACTTCTGAATACCCCGAGCGATTCGACGTAAAGTGTTATCAGCCAGTGGCTTTTTACGTTCAAATATGGATGGGCAAGGAAGCGACCAATCTATAATTTCAGCAGCAGTTCTCCATGGCGCACGCTTGCCGGCTAACACTTCCTGACTATCCGGGGCTCCGTGCGTGGGTTCCGGCCAGACTATCGGGCGTCCATCGCGGCGAGCAATTAGAAACAGTCGTTTACGAATTGTTGGCGCTCCGTAATCACATGCTCTCAGTTCACGCCATTCCACGTTATATCCTTGACGGCGTAGAGCGTTGACGAAGCAATTGAACGTCCGTCCCTTTTGATCAGGATCGGGATAACCGTCTTTCATCAGCGGTCCCCATGTTTTAAACTCTTCAACATTCTCCAACATGATCACCCGAGGACGTACCGTAGCTGCCCATCTTACTGCGATCCATGCAAGCCCTCGAATGGTCTTTTCTACAGGTTTTCCACCCTTGGCTTTACTGAAGTGCTTGCAGTCGGGTGATAGCCAAACCAATCCTACTGGACGACCTGCTGCAATTTCTCGGGGATCAACGTCCCACACAGATTCACAGTAATGTTCAGTTTCTGGATGATTCGCACGGTGCATGGCTATAGCTGCTGGATCGTGGTTAATCGCTATGTCCACTGAGCGTCCAGTTGCAAGCTCAATCCCTGTGGAAGCACCTCCGCCACCTGCGAAGTTATCAACGATGATTTCTTTCATACTCCCAACTCCCGCATTTCTGCATCCTCTGTAGCATCCAAAGTGATTGATGGCATGCCATCCCATAACTCTCGAATCTCATTAGCCTTAGCAATTACTGCTGCTTTCTGCTTTGGTGTTAATACGATATCCATAGCCTCTTGATAATGGTTTTCTGCCTTGGTATAAGCTCGGGTATGCAGTACATTCATGTACTTCCAAAACTTTTCGTTACTCAAAGATTTGATTCGCTGGAAGTGTCTGCGACGTTCAGTTTCTGTCATCAATACCACCCTTTCCACGTTGTTATATGAACTAACTAATCTTCAAATCGGTCATTAGGATGGTAAGATCCCTGTGCTGCATAGCCATTAAGAGCATCAGTAAACATCGCGGTGAAGATATTCAAATCCTTAGTTTCAAACGACTCCAGCAATCTAAGCTCCTTTGCTCGAAGCTCCCGACCGGCTGCCGTTGCGATTAGATCCGCTATAGGTTCAATCTGCTGCAATCGTTCTTCTTTTACCTTCTCTAGTTCCATCTGCTTATTTAGCTTGTGATTGTATTCGTCCCAATCTTGTTCATCAAACCAAAAGTAATCACCGTATTTATTCCAAAACACTGAAATCCAGTACTGCAAGAGCTCTTCATCCGTTTGGATAATGTCATGGCAGACCCCACAAAGGCGTAATCCATTTGTCTTAACTCCCCTGCCCTTTCTTCCTCGTGGCATTACATGATGTGTTGTTGTATCCGGGGCAGTTTTACAATGTGAACATTTACCGTCAGCCTCTGCAATCAATTCCTTAATTACTGCCGCTGGAAACTCACAGCGCTGTTTTGAACTTTTACCTGGCTTGTGATCTGCGAATATCTTTTGCTTCAAAGGAGATACCTCTTTCTTCTCCTTCTTCCGCTGCCCTAAGCTGCTTGTCTTCTTGGGTTTCTCTTGTTTCTGCGGTTTCCAGAAAGTTTTATGAGGGGTTTCTTGAACCATGCTACACCTCATCTCTCTTTGATTTTGTTTAGTAGGTTGTTCTATAGATAATTGCTCTGCCTCCCACTCACATTCAGTACAACGATATAAGTCCGGAGTTATTTCCCTCATATCTGATCCACACTGGAGACATACCAGAATCATGATCCTCTCTCCGCTTCTGCAAGTTCGCCTGGCGTGAGCTGGCTTACTTCGATCTGTTGTTTATCCCGAGCGTACAATGGAGCATAGCTATAAGGTGGAATTGCATTTCGTACATGAAGATAAGCAATAGGCTGTTCGGTAGCTTCCACATGAGCTTTAAGTTGCGCACATCGATATTTTGGTAGGATTGCCCAACCTTTGGGACGTTCTGGACGCCATCCGGGACCGCCTGTGATATAAAGTGGCTTACCACATTCTGCAGCTTCGTTACGGGTCAGCCAGCCATTTCTATCAGGCATTCTTCTGAGTGTCCTCGAACCAAACTCTATCAACTGTAGCTAAATAATCTAGTGGCATGCTTCGTCCTGAACTAACTTCATAGGCATCTATCTCCATGTTATCTAGTGTCATGCTCTTACGGCCTCCACGAGCTGCCTCAGTCTTATAAGCTCTCAACGTAGTGAATGGTAATAAGTACGTCTTTCGTTGCTTTCTAAACTCCACCAGCACGAAGCATAGAGCTCCGAACTTATGACACTTCTCTAGATGCTCGTACTGATGATCCTCAACCTTTTTTAGGTCAAATCTATCAAGCTCTTGGATTGACTTAGCTTCGAAAAAAATAGCTCTTCCACGATAAATTCCATCATAGTCAACAGTTGATTTTGCCTCAAAGAATCCAGCGAGTACCTTTGTTCCTTTACTTCTTGTTACTTTTACTGGGGTTGATCGCTTATTGATCACGGCTAATTCTCTATGTTCATAGGATTCATTTGTGAAATTAATTAAGTTTTCAAAAGCTGCACCTCTATTTCCTTGAGCCATCTTTACCACCCTTTCTAGGAGTCCGCGGCGGATCAAGTACATAACGCATATCATCAATCATTAGTACGCTCGGGGCATCCTCATGCATTTTTGCAACTGTTACGATCTTTTTATATTTCTTACCAACCTCGTAATGTGTCATTTCGAATCTTTCCTCGCTCTTTTTGGGGATTCTAATTCACGTTTTTCAGCTATTTGGTCAATCATGTCCTCAATCTTTGCCCGTACAACTTTTTGACTAGTTGATAACCCAACACCTGCAGTTGATGCCTCTGAAATAATTTTAGCTACGATATGGTCAGCTGCTGCCAAATGTTCAAAAAGTCGATATTCCAAGGATTCAAAGATTCTATCGAATTCATTTAGCAAGTATTTCTCCCGGCGTTCAGCAGCAGTCATAGTCACCACACCTCTGAACGTCTACGATCGACGAGCACCATTATGAGTTTTTTTATTTTTTCTCTGGCTATAAGCTCCATGGTGGCGTGAATCCGTATGTCATAATCTAGAGAGTCATTGTTGATTATCTGCAGAAGCTCAGTGTCAGTCTTCCAGTTTAGAAATTTCAACGTCTTTTCTCCTCCTCAGCTCGTTTTCTTTTATCAAGAAGCTCAGCCATGGACTTCTCATGAAGTTCGATTTCTTCTTGTGTAGGAGGAGCAATGGGGTTCTTAGTAATTTCAATTTGTGGTTTCCCACTTTGCCCACCCCGCCCATTCCTATAACTATTACTAGAAGGATTGCTTCGTAGTTCTTTCTCCTTTGTCCATGGCTCGTCTATGCCTTCGGATTTCCATCGTTTTAGAATGGCACGAACATAACTAAGATTTCGCTTGCCAGCAATTATCGAAGTACGCATAGCCTCGCATAGCCATCTTTCGCCATAGTCATTTATAAAGTCATTAAGCTGATCAGATATCACAGAACTGATTGTGCCAAACCCTTCAGCTTCAAACATCCGGAACGGATTAACTGGCAGAGGCACCTCTATCTCTATTGGTTTTATTTCACTTTCTTTTTCTTTACTTTCCTCTCCTTTACTTTCCTTTACTTTACTTTGTGTACTTTCTGCTGACATTTTCCCTTGTTTGTCGGGATTAATGTAAACATTAACTGGTGTACTTTCAGCACTGACGATCACGATTGAGTGTGATACTTTCTTACTTTCTTCTAACGGATCAATGAGTAAATGACCTTCAAATAAAGTTACTTCTTTACGTCTTTTCGCTGCCTCAATATATCTTTTCTGGAACCCTCTTGATGTCAACACCTTGTAATTTTTGTATACATTTTCATTGAAGAATCCCCAGTTTATGCATTCATTTACGATCTCTTTTACAGTGTTAATGTCAGCATTAACCTTACTGGAAAGGGCATAGTGTTCACGCTCCTCCCAGGGATAAAAATATCCATTGCGATAAATATTCATCATAATTTTTACGATAACTCCGAGTCCCTGCATTCCATATTTAGCTATTGGGACAACTAATTTATCATCCTGATCAAAATCAATATCCAATGGGAAATAGTCTAGGCCTTCTTTTAATGGCCTTGCCATGATGTCAGACCCCTTTCCTTAGCTTCCATTCATCGCACCAATCAGACACTTATAATCGCAGCACAACCCCTTATGACCGTATTTAACAACTGCTTGTCCGATTGGTATCTTTTTCCGACACTTAGGGTTAATACAATTTCCAAGTGATCTTTGTTTGTGCAGAGTTTTAGGATTAAGAAGCTTAAGTTTAGGCTGGTAGGTTTTATTAAGAGATTTCATTTTTTGTTGCAACTCAAAAATTTCTTTTTCTATTTTATTTTTTCGTTTCTGAGTAAGCTTCGAACCTTTTTTATGTTCGGCGTATAGTGTTCTCAACCGTCTCCTAATAGCCGTTGCTTCTAAAACCTTCATGGCAGATTCGTCTTTCATTAATCCCCACCTCCTAATGTGTTCATATCAACCCGTACTCTTAATCTGAGTTCATAAATGTACTCACGGAGAGAAGAAAACTCATTCTTCCACATCATCTTTTCTTCAAGAGCTGTAGCCTCAACCATTCGCAAGTCCTCAATAGCAAGATCGCCGGCTATCTCTTTCTCTCCGCGCTTTGCTTCCTTCCTAGCTTTGGCATAAGCTATTTTACGGGCTGCATAGATACGAGCATGCTCACCGTCTCTAACAGCCGACACTCGTCCAATAAGCATGTGAGCAGCTGTAAGCAGGCGTATTTTTTCCATGATTGCTCCAGGAGCATTGTCATCGTATGCGTCAGCCTGAGCACGCAATTTTCTGATGTCCTTGATATACTGCTTAATATCAATGTCCATCTGATTTCACTCGATCTCTTATTAATTTGTTGCCGAAGCAATGATAATTACAGATATGACCGCCATGGGCTGATAGATGTACCTGGCCTTCAGGAATAATTTTCTCGCAGGCTAGACAGCTAAAATTACCGTTGGTCCAGCCTGAAGTTACTTTCTCACGCTGTATCTGACGCTCTAAAAAGTCTCTTCTCCTTTGTTCTGGAGTTCTCATCCATTCCGGATAATTCATCGTTTTTAAAACAAGGTCTAGCGACTCTTCACACATGTCCTTTACATATTTAGAGTGATCTATTGCTGCACGTTCTTGAGCCGTGAAATCCATCCCATCAAGGATGGGATCGGCATAGGGTTGGCGTTTATGCATAGATAAAACTGCATTAAATAAACTTGTAGATTGGATTGTAACCTCATATATCCGCCCAGTTACATCTACCATAGGTAAATTCCAATCTTTAGCTTGCATTGCTTTTTCCTCCAAATCCTGATAAACTGACCGTAATTGAATTTGTTGTGCACGTGTCTAGCCTTCCGGCTCCTACCCCGGTGGGCTGTTTTTCATTTAATCGGCCATTTCGGAACTTGTCTAAGGCGATTTCATCCCAGACTTTCAGTAGCTGATCCTGACATCCGCGCCGAATTCTAGCAGCAAATAAATAGATACTGAAATCAATCTCGCCACCTCGTAACAACGCATCATCTTCAACTGTCTTCCAAAATGCAACCTCTTCGCGAAGATCCGCAACAACTGTATGCTTGTCCATAAGATCCCTCCTATTCTTGATGAGTTCAAAACAACATTTGACCATTTGCTTGTTCAATCTGTCTCATTAGGTTGTTGGGTGGATTCCAATGTGGAACGTAGTGAAGCGCACGATCGAAATCTTTAATGAATGTGTTGTTATATGAATTGATCTCAAAGAACTCAGTGAATTCATTCCACAGCGCTGAATATACTTGCGTCCGAAGGCTGCTATCCTTATAGGCTGCTGATTTCTTTCCACCCACGATTTCTAAAACTCGCTTGTTCCCTGCCTTTTTTAGTGTTCGTTGCTGCCCGTAATCAATCGTTGTGCGGTTTTCTAAATGCTCTACCCGATCTTCCATTTCTTTAGTTCGAATATCCAGCATCAGAATTGCTTGTAATTCTTTACTAGCCCCAGCGAATGGATTCTTGATCTTTTCTTCCATAGCTTCGAATTTAGTCACATAAGCAGCTGTGAAGAGCACACCCTTTTCTCCTGTCATTTTATTGGCTACCATATCGCAACCTTTACGAGTCAAGAGGTAATTAGGCTGTTCTTTGTTCTGTGCATTGAGATAATGGCTTGGAATGAAGAATTGATGACTCCCGAGATCTTGGGAGTCCAAAATCTCTGCATATCTCCGAATGTCTGATAAAAGATGGTCATGACGTTTACCCATCATGTCTGCTACTTCACGGCTGTCAATTGTAACTGGCTCCTTAACAATTTGTTTATGCATAAATCGCTACCTCCCTTTACTCCTAGCTGATCTCCTATCTTTTGCGTTGATGGAGTCGCTAGGGTATCCGATATTTAATCGCTGAATTGGCGTGTGTCCTTCTAGATTCTTGTTTGCGGCTTGAGGATTGTATCCGATACTTTGTGGCTTTCCGTATTTTCCAAACAACTCTTTGCGCTCCATGTTATGAGCCGTGCGGCAATGATTAACTGTGATTACTTCACCTGTATGACCACAAGTGGGGTAAGGGCATCTGACTGTGCTGCATATGATTACTGTCACGTAACTAAACCTCCTTACCTTCACCTAGAGAAGTTATATACCTTACTTCTAAGTCATCTATGAGTGCTAACATACTTGGATTATCTAACCAGTTACGACGAGTGCGGTCTGTGAAGTCTTGTATTTGCTCTGTCGTACAACCACGATTCAAACAGTTTTGAAATATAGTTGCCAGATCTGGGTACCTGCTTTTCTTATTGCTCATTGGGGTATCTCCTTTCAGGTATAAAACCCTATGATGGCTGATAGATCATCTCGGTTGTTCCTCAAGCCATTCTTCCAAAAAACGCCGTGTTTCTCTTGCGGGAAAAAACCACTTCCCCCCAATCTTTCTTTTTGGGAACCGAGGGTCGAAGAAGAAAAGAGATTGTATTGTATTCCAAGAAAGACAAGTACGACGCTTAAGTTCTGATGTGTCCCAAAAAACATATTCCGAGTCAACTTCTTTAACAAGCAACTCAATCTGTTCACGACACATTTTCATGACTTCTGTTTTATTCACGTTTACTGAAAGAATGTTATTCACTTGTCACCTCCGAACTAGCGAGTTCCTTTAAAGGAACACTCACCTCAAAAAAAAATTCCTTCGGTATACCAAAGTGCTCACAAAGGATCCTTGCTTCTCCCAAAGAGAAATCACCACCCGTTCCATTTAGTTTTTGATTAATCGCACTTACAGTTTTCCCGATCACTTGTCCCACTTCATTCTGAGGGATGTTCTTCTGATATAGAAAAACTTTGATCTTCGTGTATGGCTGTCTTCTGCGATTTGCATTAGGCGACATTGTTGCCATTGTTGCCCCTCCTTTCGTTCCTTAATAGGAACAACCTCAGATTAAACCAACTTATCTGCACTGTCAACACCTTTTGTTCCTAAATAGGAATAATATTTTATCACACTGTTGCATTATAGGAACGAAATATGTATTATATTAGATGTACGTAATATTAAGAAGGAGTGGCGTTCCAATGTTTGGTGATCTCTTAAAAAAACTAAGGTCAGATAGAAAATTGAGTTTAGACCAGTTCGTAAAGGAAATTAACAGCAGGTATTCCACTTCCTTCAGCAAGAGCATGGTTTCTAGATGGGAAAATAATTTAACTGATCCGAAAATGGAAGCAGTACGAATCATTGCTGATTATTTCGATGTGTCTTTGGATGTTCTACTCGAAAACTCATCAGATGACAAAAATAAGGAGCAATTCGAGTTTGAATCATTTATTAACGATCCCGAGAACAACTTATTTTTCAAAGAGCTATTGGATGCCCCAGAAGAGAGAATCAAGGAACTAAGACAAATATGGGAAATTATCAAACGCGCTTCTGAATCTGATGATAAATAAATCCTGTAGAATCAGCTATTTTGTTGATTCTGCATACCCATAAATACGAACATACGATCTGGATAGGAGGTTCTTATGTTTAAATATTACAAAGAAACCCACTTAGAAGAGTTTGTGAAGCACCTTTATATAAATAATGGTATTCATCTTCCAGGAGATATCGCAGTCTCAGCTATCGCCAAAAAATTAAATGTCACTGTAACCTATGTAAAGGTGCGAAGTACTTCTCATCAAACTAAAAAAGGTAAACTGTTAATTTTTTTGAATGATCAAAAAACATTACAAGAACAAAGAGAAGACTTTCTTCACGAGTTAGGCCATCTCCTAAGGCATTCAGGCAACCAAAATTTACTACCTAAATCCTTTGTTAAATATCAGGAAGACGACACAGAACAATTTAAAATTTATGCTTTGATGCCTTTCTTCATGATTAATCAAATAATTCTCTCTCCAGACCGCAGACAAGCTATAGAGCAATTATCAATTGTCTTCTCAGTTAACTTAGAATTAGCGCAAAAGAGGTATGAACAAATTTTACGGAGGGAATTTGAAGGGGGTATGAATGCTGAGATTTCGAATGCAATCCAGCCACGAAAGGAGGTGAATACTACCGTGAACGACGAGGTGGTGTTTGCTGTGTATTACGATCCTTCTGGAACAACTGACGGCCCCTCCCAACTTATAGTCACTCTGGATGAATGGACATTAATAAACTGCCGCGAAATTGAATTACCCATCGGAGAGCGGCTTCCTGAGATTGATTTGGATGAAATGCAGCGAATTGAATGCATGTCAACCTTTAGTAGTGACGTTATTTGTTTCGATGGTATTGTTACATTACAGGTCCACCAACTCTTGTACAGACACGGTTTAAAGAAAAGGTGTTACGTTATTCATATGCACGATGTAGAAATGAAGATCGCTCGCGATCAAATAATGACTAGAAAGTTATCATGGTAAGGAGGTTGTGTAGATGGCCTATTACAGAAAACGAGGTTCAACTTGGGAGTACCGAATTAAGTTCACAAATCGTAAAACAGGTGCTCAGGACGAAACATCTAAAGGGGGGTTCAAAACCAAACCAGAGGCAGTGCTAGCTGCTGCTGCTGCGCAACTGGAAGTTGAATATTATGGATTTATGCCTGATGGCAATGAACTTGTGAACAAATACTTCGAAAAATGGCTTGAGGTGTATAAAAAGCCTAATGTTAAACCTATTACGTACACGGTTCAGGAACGAAATGTACGCTTGAATATTCTGCCTCGCTGGGGTCATTTAAAAATCAAAGAAATCACTCGTAATGAGTATCAGGAGTGGATAAACGAATTGCGGGGGCATTATAGCGAAGGGACTGTTCGGCGGATACACAGTATCATGAATTGTGCAATGAGCGATGCCGTTCATGAATTTAATATTATCCGTGAGAATCCTTTGCAAAAAATTAAAATACCCAAAGAAACTGAGGATAAGAAGAAAGTGAGTTGGTTTAGTCGGGAGCAATTAGATATGTTCCTTACTTCAGCTCGACCAGTCAAAAATTCAAAATATAAGGAATCGAGACAATATGAAACGCTGTTTACATTGCTTGCTCGGACAGGAATCCGGATCGGCGAGGCACTAGCTTTAACTTGGGATGACATTCAACTGGACATGCGAACCTTATCTATTAGTAAAACTCTCGTTTATCCCCTAAATACTAACCCGTACATCTCTACACCAAAATCTAAATCGAGCAACCGGCTTATAAAGCTGGACGAGCCTACGATTAAAATTCTTAGGCGGCACCGCATTAACCAGAAAGAAGTAGTTCTTCGATACGAAAACTACAAAGCCTCTAAAGACAATTTAGTCTTTTCGCAACATGACGGTAGATGGCTTAGGACAAATGTTGTGAGAGATTATTTTAAGGCTGTATGTAAACGTGTCGCTCTACCCATATTGTCACCTCACGCCCTCCGGCATACCCACGCTGTGCATCTACTGGAAGCTGGGGCCACAATAAAATACGTGTCCGCTCGTCTTGGACACAAGAGTGTCAAGATCACAGCGGACACGTATCTGCATATTACTGAAAAAATTGAAGATGATGCTCTCACTCTTTACGTAAACTACGTAAATTAAGCAAAGGGGGCAAAAAGGGGGCGGTCACCACCTTTTAAACCAGAAAACCCTTGTAAATAAAGGTTATCCTATGCTTCCCTCCATCTCGAACTTGATCAGACGGTTCATTTCGACCGCATATTCCATCGGCAGTTCTTTTGTGAACGGCTCGATGAAGCCCATGATGATCATTTGAGTCGCTTCTGCTTCTGTAAGGCCACGGCTCATCAGGTAGAACAGTTGCTCCTCAGAAACTTTAGACACGGTTGCTTCATGCTCAAGAACGATGTTATCGTTCATGATTTCATTGTAAGGAATAGTATCCGAAGTGGACTCATTATCCAAAATCAGCGTATCACATTTAATGTTCGATTTCGCACCTTCTGCTTGACGGCCGAAGGAAGCTAGACCACGGTAAGTTACTTTACCGCCATGTTTACTGATGGATTTCGATACAATGGTGGATGTTGTATCTGGAGCCAAATGGATCATCTTGGCACCCGCATCCTGATGCTGGTCTTTACCTGCTACCGCGATGGATAGTACTGAACCTTTAGCACCACGGCCTTTAAGAACAACCGCAGGATATTTCATGGTCAGCTTGGAACCGATGTTACCATCGACCCATTCCATAGTAGCATTCTCTTCTGCAACCGCACGTTTCGTAACGAGGTTGTAGATGTTTGGAGCCCAGTTCTGGATTGTGGTATAACGAACGCGGGCGTTCTTCATACACAAGATTTCAACAACCGCACTGTGTAGAGAGTTCGTGCTATAGATTGGAGCAGTACATCCTTCTACGTAGTGCACGAAGCTGTCTTCATCAGCAAGGATCAAAGTACGTTCGAATTGTCCCATGTTCTCGGAGTTAATACGGAAGTAAGCCTGCAAAGGAACTTCACATTTCACACCTTTAGGAACATAGATGAAGCTGCCGCCTGACCAAACTGCACTGTTAAGTGCGGCAAACTTATTATCGGTTGGAGGGATGATCGTCCCGAAATATTTTTTCAGAAGCTCTGGGTGCTCACGCAATGCAGTGTCGGTATCTGTAAAAATAACCCCTTGATCTTCAAGGCTCTTCTGCATGCTGTGATAGACTACCTCAGATTCATATTGTGCCGATACGCCGGCGAGGAACTTCTGTTCCGCTTCCGGAATTCCCAGCTTATCAAAGGTTTCTTTGATTTCGGAAGGAACTTCTTCCCAAGTCTTCCCTTGCTTCTCTGAAGGTCTTACATAGTATTGAATATCCTCGAAGTCCAAATCATCCATATTGCCGCCCCATGTAGGCATTGGCATTTTACGGAACTGCTCCAAAGATTTCAAGCGGAAGTCAAGCATCCACTGTGGTTCATTTTTGATTGCTGAAATTTCTTTAACAATTTCGGCCGTCAAACCTTTACCAGACTGGAATATCGATTTATGCTCATCACGGAACCCGTACTGGTATTCTTCCATATCAGGCGCTTTCTTAGCCATGGTGTCAGCCTCCTTGTTCTACTGTTATTTATGTTGCTCTTCTTCGTCAATTCCTTTACGAAGTGCGTTCCAAGCCAGTGTTGCGCATTTGATCCGCGCAGGGAATTTATTCACACCCGACAGGGCTTCAATGTCTTCGTAATCTCCAAAATCCACGTCTTCACCCTTCATCAGTAAGGAGAAGTTATCGGCCAGTTCAAGCGCACGTTCAACCGTTTGTCCTTTGATCGCCTCAGTCATCATCGAAGCCGATGACATACTGATCGAACAGCCTTCACCATTATAACGGGCATCCTTTACGATTCCATCCTCTACCTTAAGCTGAAGAGTAATCCGGTCACCACAGGTTGGGTTATTCAGTTCAATTTTTAGAGCATCATCTTCAAATGAACCGCGATTTCGAGGACTTTTATAATGATCCATAATTACGCGTCTGTATAAGTCATCCAAGTTCATAGCTGAAGTACTCCTTTGTCTTGATTAAAGCGTCCACCAGTCGATCTACATCCTGCTCGTTATTATAAAGATAAAAGCTTGCACGTGCTGTAGAGCTGGCTTCCAGCCAGCGCATCAGCGGCTGACAGCAGTGATGCCCGGCGCGGATGGCAATGCCTTCCGCATCTAGCACTGTAGCGACATCATGCGGGTGAACGTCACCCAGATTAAAGGTGACAACGCCGACTTCACGATTTCGAGGACCATAAATGTTCAGACCCTCGATCTCTGACAGACGTTGCTCTGCATACGCTGCAAGAGCTTTCTCATGGCGGTGTATCTCATCCAAACCGATTTCTTGTAAGAAATCAATGGCTGCACCTAGACCAACAGCACCAGCTATGATCGGAGTACCGCCTTCAAACTTCCAAGGCAATTCTTTCCATGTGGATTCATAAAGACCCACATCATCGATCATCTCGCCACCGAATTCGACGGGCTCCATGGCTTCGAGAAGTGCTCTCTTGCCATACAAAGCGCCAATTCCGGTGGGTGCGAGCATTTTATGACCAGATAGTGCATAGAAATCACAATCCAGATCCTGCACATCGACCTTCATATGTGGTGTGCTTTGTGCACCATCTACGACAATTACTGCACCATGACGATGAGCAATAGCCGCAAGCTCTTTAATAGGATGAGTTACTCCCATAACGTTGGATACATAAGCGATAGCAACGATTTTGGTTTTATCCGTAATCGTCTGCTCGGCAGCTTCCAACGTAACCGTTCCATCAGGTTGCAACGGTATATATTTTAATGTAGCACCTGTCTTCTTAGCGAGCTGCTGCCATGGAATCAGATTACTATGATGCTCCATTAAGGTGATGACGATTTCGTCGCCTTCACCCACAGCAGAGGGTCCGTAAGAAGAGGCCACAAGATTTAAGGCTGTAGTTGTTCCGCGTGTAAAGATAATTTCTTTAGTGCTGCGGGCGTTTATAAACTTAGCTAGCTTCTCCCGGGCTCCCTCGTAGGCATCGGTTGCTCGGCTGCCTAAAGTATGGACGCCACGGTGTACGTTGGCGTTATCCCACTCATAATACGACTTGACCGCCTCAATTACTTTCCGAGGCTTCTGTGAAGTAGCAGCACTGTCCAGATAGACCAGTGGATGTCCGTTCACATTTTGGTTCAGTATGGGAAATTGCTCCCGGATGGCGTTGCTAATCATTGCACTAACTTCCTTTCCACAAGAGATTGGAGCTGATTGCGCAGTCCCTCCAGTGGAATTTGTGACACAACAGGAGCCAAGAAGCCGTAGATGATCAGAGTCTCTGCATCATGCCGTGTAATTCCGCGGGACATTAGGTAAAAGACTTGCTCGTGATTGACCTGTCCTACGGAAGCGGCATGGCCGGCTGTAACATCATCTTCATCAATAAGCAGGATCGGATTGGCGTCACCACGGGCTTTTGGACTCAGCATCAATACTTTTTCCGTTTGCTGGCCGTCCGCTCTAGTAGCACCTTTCTCAATCTTGGTGATTCCGTTGATGATAGAAGTAGCAGAATCACGCATAACTGCACGAGTGATCATGTCACTTGGTGTGCTTTTGCCAAAATGCTGAGCTTGAGTGGTGTAATTCAGTTTCTGTGATCCCGTACCTACTGCAATTACTTTAGCATCGGAGCTAGAACCGTTGCCTTTAAGCACAGACTTGGTATCACTCGCAGTATCTCCGTAGTTCATCTCACCAACAATCCATTCGATGACTCCGTCATTCTCAACAACCGCCCGGCGATAAGTTACATCTGTAGTATCTACACCAAGCTGATGCACTGTAGCATAACGAACTTTAGCGCCAGCGCCCACGAATACCTCTACCGCACCATTGTGTAGTCCAGCTTCTTCTTTATCCGATACGTAGTTATCTACATAGGTTACGGAACTGTTAGTATCAGCTACGACCAGAATGTGTGGAACAAAAGTAGCTTCCGCATCATCCGTTAACAGCACTGCTTGAAGCGGAGTTTCAATAACAACATTCTTAGGAACATAGAGGAATACTCCACCATTCCACAATGCAGCATGAAGCGCTGCGATAGAATGTTCGTCTGGCTGAATGGCTTTATGCAAGTAACGTTGAACTAAATCTCCGTGTTCTTTAACAGCTGTCTGTAGGTCTGTAAAAATAACACCCTGTTCTGCAAGCTCAGGAGCGATACGTGTATATACTGCACCGGAGTTGCGTTGAATAATCAGGCTGCCTTCCTCCTGATCCTTGATCAAGGAAGAAATAGATGCAGGTGCATCACTTAGCGAAGCAAAAGGTTCACTTGCTTTATAGCTACCATAATTATTGACATTCCAACGATCAATCCGTGTCTTCTCTAATTTAGGCAGTGTCAGAGTAGCTGCCAATTCTAGTGCCTTCAAGCGGCTTTCTTTCAGCCAACCCGGTTCGCCGCTGCTGTGCGATAATTCGCTCAAGCGTTCGGCATCCACCGGAAGAATGGTCTGTGTCGTCATAGTGGTCTCCTCCTTCCTGGCGTTTCTTACGCTTCTTGCCCTACAGTTTCATCTTCAATTCCAAGTTCTTCTTTAATCCATTCATAACCCTCTGCTTCCAGACGCTGTGCAAGCTCTGGACCACCGGATTTCACGATTCTACCTTGCATCATAACGTGAACATAATCAGGTTTGATGTAGTTCAAAAGACGTTGATAGTGGGTAATAACTAAGAAGCCGCGTTCTTCGCTCCGCATGGAGTTTACGCCTTCAGCTACAATTTTCAAAGCATCAATATCAAGACCGGAGTCAATTTCGTCCAAGATCACGATTTTTGGATCCAGCATCATCATTTGTAGAATTTCATTACGTTTCTTCTCACCACCGGAGAAGCCTTCGTTCAAGTAACGGTGTAAAAACTCAGGGTTCATATCTAGTTCTTTCATCTTTGCTTCCATTTGGCGAATAAAACGAATCAACGAGATTTCGCTTCCCTCTTCACGACGGGAATTAATGGCAGAACGCAAGAAGTCGGAGTTAGTTACTCCAGAGATTTCGCTTGGATATTGCATTGCAAGGAAAAGACCTGCACGTGCGCGTTCATCAACAGCCATCTCCAGAAGATCTTCACCATCAAGAGTTGCAGTTCCATCAGTTACTTCGTATTTAGGATGACCCATTAGCGCCGAAGCCAAAGTACTTTTACCTGTACCGTTTGGTCCCATGATGGCGTGAATTTCGCCACCTTTCATTTGAAGGTTAATCCCCTTCAAAATTTCTTTTCCCTCAATCGTCGCTTTAAGACCCTCAATGACAAATTCTGCTGCCATAATATTATTCCCTCCATTGATCGATTTGCGAAATCAAAAGTTGTATTGAAACAGGATAATCCTGATTCCCAGCACAATTAGATTTTCTATCACATTATAATTATTATAAATTGAATCACAATGATTATCAATGATTCTCACTAATTTTATATCAAACCTTGTTTTTTTACAAATTTCTCTTTAGCTAATCACTTGTGACTCAGAGAAGATTTTCATTAAACATAAGACTACGCAAAAATAAGACTTCCCGCAGGAAGCCTTATTCAAACTGCTTAATGATTAGCTAAGAAACGAACGTAGCATCCATTGGTGTTTCTCCAGATCACTACGGATTTTAATGAACATATCTGAGGTTGGCTGATCCTTGGTTTCTTCGGCAAGCTCGATGCCTTCTGTCAGCTCTTCAGAGATGGTGGCGAAGTCTTCAATCAGAGACTGAACCATTCCCCGTGTATCTTCCTTACCTGTAGCTTCTTGAATGGTAGCTAATTCCAAATATTCTTTCAATGTTGCTGCCGGACTGCCTTTGATGGTTAGCAAGCGTTCTGCTACTTCATCCATGTGAAGGGTTACTTCATTATATAATTCCTCAAATTTCACATGAAGGGAGAAAAACTGTTCTCCTTTGACATACCAATGAAAGTTATGAATTTTTACGTACAGGACATTTAAGTTAGCAACCTGACGATTCATGATCTGTTCCAGTGAAGTTGTATTTACTTTATTCGATGCTTTAGCCATGAGATGATCCCTACCTTATCCATTATATTTACCGGTTACTATTTCCTTCGTCCGGTAGTAACTTGTCTATTCTTAATTTACCCTTTTACCTGTAATACGAAACAAGGAGAAGCCTTCCATAACACCTTTATTTGTTCTAGCATTAGCAAAGACACACCCGATTATGCTTAAATGTGAATACTTGCACACAAACAAAAAGGGCCTAAGCCCCGTTTGTTTGGAATTGTTAAATTTTCCGGTCAGACCATAAGAAGTAACGCTTCCGCACCCGTCATACCTGGTACGATGCCAAGACTCTCTGCTTCTATCGTTACAGACTCCAACGGGGCAGCTAAAAGCTGGGCAAGCGTCCGTACACCCACCGCACGAGCTGCGATGATATGCCGATCACTAAGTGTTTCATTGAGGAGACCGACATCCAGTGCACCGCACATAATATAACCTCGGTTCGTGCTGATAGAGAGCAGTGTAGTTTTGGGAAGCTTAACCTCTACCCCGATCAGCGTATGTTCACCTACTGTAATAGGCTCCATAGTAACCAATAGCAGCACCTCCTTTTTTTCACTATCCACGTTGTATATGTATGCTAATTTTCCTGTGGGTGTGCTGACGGTAGTCCTATGCCTAGTATAAAATGCAGTATAATAGTCCCTATTCCAGTAGTCCTGGGTATATGAATATTGCATGTTTAATGTTATAGTTAATTACATTCCTGTAACCATTCAGAGATGTTCTAAACGAAAAGCTGGGGGATTTATGGACGAGAAACTACAACGCACAGACGGCAATTATTTATTTAACGTCGACATCCTGATTAATGCCCGTACCAACCCGCTTGCACTGCAATTTCTGCTCGAAATGTTGAACAATAATGACCATATCACAGATTTCAACATTAATTCCGGTCTTGAATTAGGGAGAACCATTGACAGCTTGCTACGCTCCGCTAAACTAGCTTTGAATCAAAACTCTGCTCCTCCCATTTCATTAAAGCTGCCTCCAAAATCTACGAAGAAGCAGCTGGATACACCGATAAAAAAACAGGCAGAAACGCCTGCACAGCAAACGGCCATTGAGACGCCAGCTGATGCATACGGGAAGATTCGTCAGTATATTCAGAATAATCAATTGGTACGTTTACGAGCGAACCGGTACGGGAAACAAGTGTCCATGCCCTGTCGTATTTTAAACTTTGATGAAGCAGCCAACTCTATAAGTGTCTACCATGTGGATGAGAAGCAGGTGTACAGCTTTAATCTAAATGAAATCGACGAGTTTCTGTAAGCGCATGCGTTACAAGCAAATAAGCACCCTCCCTCATTGGGGAACAGGTGCTTATTGGTCTTTCTTTTTTTTAACAACTAAGACGACGTTTTACGTGAAAATCCCTCTATCGCAAGGCATAACCAGCCAATTATAAAGCATACCCCACCGATAGGTGTAATCGCTCCTAGCACCTTAATTCCGGAGATACTCAGAACATACAAACTGCCAGAGAACAAAATGGTACCTGCAATTAACAATCGGCCCGCCCAACGTAATCGGACACTTTCGCCCCATTGGCCCACAGCCAGTGCGATGAGAATTACCCCCAGCGCATGTACCAAGTGATACTGCACACCAGTCTCATATACCTTCATATAGTCTTCACTGATCACTGGTTTTAGTAGATGGGCACCGAAAGCACCAATTCCTACTGCCAGCATTGCTAGCACAGCCCCCCAGGCCATAAATTTCCGTTGCAAATGATTACACCCCCTTAATTTTAGACTCATTCTATCATAACGTAATGCCAGTTCCTATTTCCAGCAGTCATTTTTTATTTTGCCTCATTCAGGGGTTGCTTTTTTAGCATCAATATGAAAAAGTGGATATTAACAACATTTTCATTCTAATCTCTCAAGGAGTGCAAACCATGGACTTAAATTCTCTGTCAAAATCAGACGTACCTGCGGCAGAGGTGGGAAATCCCAACCCTCATCCGGATTACCCAAGCGCTGATTTATCATCTACGCATCAAAAAGTAGAACATGATCTTCAACATTCTGGACCTGGTATTGCTTCGTTCATTATCTGTCTCGTGTCGATCATCGGCTATGCAGCCATCTTTATCTCTATTATAATGAAGTCTTCTTCATTGGTTAATGAGAATTCCGAACTATTAAGCCAGTCCTCGCAATTCATAATGCTTCTAGGATTAACTGTTATTATTCTGGCTGCTCTTAATGTAATCGGTGTAGTCATCGGCATCATTGGGCTTTCCATTCGGAAACGTCGCAAGGTGTTTGGCATTATTGGCACAATAGTCAATGGTGTTATTATCTTACTCTTTATGCTGCTTATTACAACCTTCCTAGTCAATGCTGGAACGCTTTAAGCTTCTTTTAAACATGCTAACTTCATTAAAAAGGGTATCCCAACAACTTTGAGCGGGTTGTGAGGATACCTTTATTTATGTATGAATCTAAAATCTACATTGGGGGAGTCCTCATCTTCATCCGTGGCTCACGGACTCAGATGACGTTATTTACGTTTTTTTCGCCTTTGGAGCACAGTTTCGGACCCCAGTGTCGCTATTGCATCAAAAGAGGATCATATTGAGCGGTTTTTATGGCAATAGCTGCGATGGGGTCCGATAGCGAATCAAATGTGGGGAAGAGCTGCGTTTTAGGGCTGCTGGGTCCGATAATACTGATTCCGATGATGATAATTCCGATAATGCTAGATCCTATCCCTCATCCGCGGCTTGCGGACTCAGATGACGTTATTTACGGATTTTCGCCCTTTGGAGCACAGTTTCGGACCCCAGTGACGCTATTGCATCGAAAAAGGATCCTATTGGGCGGTTTTTATGGCAATAGCTGCGATGGGGTCCGATAGCGAACCAAATGTGGGGAAAAGCTGCGTTTTAGGGCTGCTGGGTCCGATAATGCTGAGTCCAATATAGGTTACTAGATCCATAGTGGTGCTACTAGTTCCGTTAGTGGGGCAGCTAGATCCATAGTGGGACTGCTAGATCCATAGTGGTGCTACTAGTTCCGTTAGTGGGGTTGCTATATCCATAGTGGTGCTACTAGTTCCGTTAGTGGGGTTGCTATATCCATAGTGGTGCAGCTAGATCCAATAGTGTAGCTCCTAATCCATAAGGATGCAGCTAGGTATGCGGACTGTGATCGACCAAACTAAGTTTATTGTTTGAGCAAGAACTATGCTTAAAAAATACGAGGGTGTCCCAGCAACCACTATATGATTGCTGAGACACCCTCTATTTGCAAATTAATACATTCAATTATTTCGCTAGAGCCAGCTTTGTCAGCACACGTTGCTTAACAGACGGATCGCCCTCCACTGCTTTTTCCACGTATTCAATAACTACGGAATCATCGGAATTCAAAGTATCAAGTATACTCTCCATCCCAGCTGAAATCTCAAAAGCGGTTGGACCTTCTTTTGTCGCAATCTCAACGGAATGACTATCTATTTGTCCGATATAAACGGCCGTCAATTTTATTGTTTTACCTTCAGCTTTTGGAGTAGAACTAGGTTTAGCTGTGCTCGGATTTTCGGTTGGTGTGGCTGTACTTGGGTTCTCAGTGGGTACGGGAGTGCTTGGAGCTTCTGTAGGCTCAGCTGTGCTTGCGCTCTCGGTTGGAGTTGGAGAAGGTGTTGCAGTCGGTTCTCCTGAAGTCTGTGCCGAATTATTCCCACCGCAAGCGGTTAAGGCAAATGTTAAGGCAGCAATCGCTGCTATGGCGGGTAATGAACGTTGTTTTTTCATGTTGAGTGCCTCCTCTATGTGGCGATTATTTTCAAAGTCATCTTCATAAGTATACTCTTATAACGTTAACCACTCTATGAAAGTTTCATATGAAGTAATTTTAGATAACTTCCAGCCTCTATTAGGCATCCGTCGGATGCAGGCTACAGCGGTATTAATACAATAGTGTGAGCCTGATTTATCCCAAAGGAAAGGAGTGAGCCCCTTGAAAATCGATATCGGCTGTGGATCTAATAAGGAAGCAGGTTATCTCGGGATCGATCGGATCGCGGGTCCTGTTGTAGATATTGTCTGTGATATTTGCCAAGAGATTCCTCTCCCTGACAATAGCGCTGAGTTAGTTATGGCTAGCCGTGTACTGCCTTATGTGGACAATTTATTCGCAGCCATGGCGGAAATTCACAGAATTAGCATCCATAAAGCAGTTGTTTGCATTCTAGCACCCTATGCCCACAGCTTTGCCCATATGTCCAATCCTTCCTTTAAGCAGAAGTTTGACGAATATACCCCCCGGCATTTTACAGGATCCTTCTTCCAACCCCCATCCGGTCCAGTATGCCCAGCTATTCCAGACTACCCTGTACCCGCACCACCCTTCGATTATCGGTTGCTGCGGATGGAGTTATTCTATCAACACCCTTATGAAGATCCGCTTTACGAAACTGAAGAACTAGAAATACTAAAGACCCTTCAAGCAAATGTAGTGCATGAAATCATGTACCATTTTGTCGTTATCAAGCACAATATCACTGATCAGGAGCTGGAGCTGATGAGCAGAAGTCATTATCCTGAACCTCATGTTCTTGTCGAACGAAGACTTAAATCACAAAACAGACATTTTTTTCTATAATTTTAAGATGGGACATACACTAATACCCATTTTGTATCATAGGCTAACATACAGGTATTAACTGTGCCGTCCTAACTATAGGACGGTTCACTTTTGGCCAAAATCAACCTCGAAGGAGGTGAGAATCATTCCACTAGTCGTACGGGCAACGATCAATGCGACCGGTGCTATCACATTTACCGGCAACACGCTTGGACTTAGCCGCTCCGATACGATCGGAGTGCCAGGGACACTAGACAGCATCGGTGGCTTTACTACTGTTAATACTTCATCGACATTTGGTTCCTATCCTAGCGGAACTACTAGTCTTTATACAAGCAACAGTTCAGCAGCCATACTGGTCCTACCATCTGGCAGCACAGTGCTGTATGCAGAACTGATATGGGGCGGTACCTATATTAACGGAACCGTTAACCTCAGTTCGGCCATTAACAATCCTGTCTCCCTAATAACTCCTGCTGGCACTACATTCAGCGTTACTCCCGATTCAGCAACGAGCAACGTAGTCGATTTGGGAGGTGGTGCATCAGCATATGTTCGTTCCGCCAACGTGACCAGCATTATCCAACAAGGCGGCGCCGGCACCTACACCACTGGCGGTGTAGTGGGTACGATTGTTATCCCTAGTGATTCCACGGCCAACCATGCTGGCTGGACATTAGGCGTAATCTACCAAAATACAGCCTTACCTTTTCGCAATATGTCCCTACGGGCAGGTGCAATACTTGTACAGGCAACCTCAGCCCCAGTTTCAACTACGATCACAGGCTTCGCAACACCAATTACAGGTGCGCTTGGCGGCAGAGCGTTATTCAGCGCACAGGAGGGGGATGCCAACCGTTCGGGGGATCAAGCGTTATTTGGTCCAACCTCGGCTACACTTGTTGCTTTATCGGGACCAAACAACTTTGCCAACAACTTTTTTGCGTCACAGATTAACAATGATGCAGGTAATCTAAACACAACAGGTACCTTTGGAAACCGCAATCAAACCAACGGAAACCCAGGGACCAACATTATCGGCGGCCGTCAAGGCTGGGATATTACCAATGTTGACGTCTCCGCCCGGCTGATAAACAATCAATCTTCAGCCGTATTACAATTAACCACCTCAGGCGATGCTTATGTACTCAACGGTAATGCCATACAGGTTGATATCAATGCTCCTAAAATAAACCTCACTAAAAGCGCTAATGTAGCCGGCCCCATAGTCGGTGATACGGTAACTTATACGGTGACTGTCAGTAATACAGGAACAGCAGGAGCAGCAAGTGTCGTTTTATCAGATGCGCTGCCGGCAGGATCCACTTTTGTAACTGGAAGCGTAGTCGTTGCTGGCGTCGTAAGGCCTACTTTTGATATTACAGCAGGAATCCCATTAGGCTCATTAGCTTTAAGCAGTTCAATAACGGTTACATATCAAGCCAAAGTCACTTCATTGCCGCCAAGTCCACAAAATATCGCAAATACTGCCAACGCTGCCTTTACGTTTCAAAGTGTAGCCGGAGGCCCTATCATGACGGGGGTCATTCCATCTAATACAGTAACCTTACCTGTATATTCACCCGTCCTTAACATTGTGAAATCAGCCAATACCACCAATGCTACGGTTGGAGATCAGATCACCTATACCCTTCAAATCACGAACACAGGAAATATCGGCGCGGTAACAACACTTACGGATAACATTCCTTCAGGCAGCTCTTACGTCGCAGGCAGCTTCACCGTCAATGGAAATCCTATCGCTGGTAACCCTGCCACGGGGATTGCTATCGGTACGGTTGCCGCCGGTGGCAGTTCTACTGTTCAATTTCGGGTCATCGTGAATAGTCTTCCCTCACCGCCGCAGTTGGTTGACCAAGCAAGCGCCGCTTATACGTTTCAAGTTCCAGATGGGCGAACGGTAGCTGGTTCTGCCTCGTCCAACACTTTGTCTATTCCCGTTACAACACCCAATGTTACCGTAGTCAAAAGCGCTGGATTCACCGACGTAACTGTCGGAGATATACTGCTCTACACCTCAGTAATCAGTAACAACGGAATTGCAGCAGTTACCAACGTTTCACTCTCAGATACCATACCTGCGGGTACATCGCTGGTTCCCGGAAGTGTCACCGTCGCCGGTGTATCACAACCCTCAGCTAATCCTGGAACAGGGATTGCTGTCGGTACCATCGCTCCCGGAAGCTCCGTTGCCGTCACTTTTCAAGTCAACGTTATCTCATTACCAAGTCCCGCTCAGCTATTGAATAAATCTAGTGCCTCTTTTAGCTCGGGTGCTTTTACTGGCATTTCAGTCTCAAACACGACTACAACTCCCGTGTATCAGCCTGTAATCCAAATTGCAAAAAGCTCGAACGTTTCCAGTGCAACTGTAGGTGGCAATATTCTTTATACGTTAAATGTTCAGAATTCAGGGAATATCGGGGCGGCTGTAACCCTGAGCGACAATATTCCTTCAGGAAGCGCCTTTGTCTCGGGAAGTGTAACTGTTAACGGTGTTGCTAGACCTGCTGACTCTCCACTTACAGGAATTAACTTAGGCACTTTAGCTTCTGGGGCAGCTGTTCCTGTGACCTTTCTTGTCTCTGTACAATCTCTGCCTGCTCCACCTGTTCTGAATAATCAAGGCAGTAGCAATTACACCTACCAACTGCCAAGTGGAAGATCATTCTCCGGGACCAGTCTATCCAATACCCTAACCATTCCGGTCTCCGCTCCAAACATTACACTAACCAAAACTGCAAATCTAACTAATGTAGCGGTTGGAGAAAATCTTACTTATTCAGTCATAGTGTCCAACCCAAGCAGCGTCACTGTTACTAACGTTGTTGTCTCTGACCCTATTCCTACGGGGGGAGCTTTTGTAGCAGGCAGTGTGACTGTCAACGGTTCGACGGTTGCAGCGGCTAACCCAAGTACAGGTATAGCAATCGGAAGTATCGCCGCGGGCAGCTCTGTCACGGTGTCTTTTAGAGTGAATGTTGCTTCCTTGCCAAGTCCAGCACAGTTTACAAACAGAGCCAGCGCCTCCTTCACCTCTGGGGCGTTCACCGGTTCTTCGCTCTCAAACACGATAGTAACACCTGTATTTCAGCCCATCCTTAGTATGGTCAAAAGCGCCAATGCAGCACAGGCATCTGTAGGGGGATCTCTCTCATACTCCATCCTGATCAGCAACACCGGGAATATTGCAGCTACTCTATTAGTAACTGATATCCTGCCACCCCAAGCCGTGTTTGACACGAATAGTGTCATTATTGGAGGAACACCTTTGCCCGGATATAATCCGGCAACTGGCATTCCAGTTGGACCGCTCGCTCCTGGTGATAGTGTCACCGTAAGTTTTCTGGTCACAATCACAGCCCTGCCTCCATCACAAGTATTGCTGAACTCTGCTTCAGCGACATATAATTTCACCCTTCCAGACGGGCGTCAGCTCGGTGGAAATGTAGTGTCCAATACGCTCTCTGTCCCAGTGTCCGCCCCTAACGTCAGTGTTGTAAAAAGCGTAAACGCTGCTACTGCTGTTACTGGTGATATCCTTATCTTTACCTCTGTATTGACCAACAACAGTATTGCAACAGTAAGCAATATCATTCTCAGCGATCCTCTGCCTGAGAATGTCGCTTTTATTCCCGGAACCGTAATTGTAAGTGGCACTACTCTGCCGCTAGCAGTTCCGTCCGCCGGCATTCCAATCGGTAGTTTGAGCCCTGGCGCCACAGCTACCGTAACATTCGAGGTGAGGATAACGATGCCGATACCATCACAGATTAACAATCAGTCGTCTGTCAGTTTTACATCCGGTGTATTCTCCGGTTCTTCTTCATCTAATATCACAACTACACCAGTTATTCAGCCCCAAATCTCCTTAGTAAAAAGTGCCGCTGATGGAGACGGCGATTTCGATGCTTTAGTTGTCGGTGATTCTGTCATCTACACAGTGCTTGTTAGCAACACAGGTAATCTGGCTGCAAATCTTACGCTAACTGATAACATTCCAGCAGGTACAGTTTTTGTTCCTAATAGTGTCATTGTAGGTGGTATGCCTCAACCCGGATCAGCCCCTGATACAGGGATAGCTGTAGGAAATGTCGCTCCTGGTGCCAGTATTGCAGTCAGCTTCACCGTTGATATCATCTCCCTGCCAACACCTCAGCAGATTAGTAATCAGGCTTCTGCAAGCTTTACCTTTACTCCGCCTGACGGTAGACCGTTATCTGGGACTGCGGTGTCTAACACTGTAACTTTACAAGTCTCTGCTCCTAACATTGTCGTTACCAAGAGCACTACTTCAACATCAGTTGCTGTTGGTGAAACGGTCACTTACAACGTCAATATAACTAATAATGGTATAGAATCTGTTACTAGCGTCTTACTCAATGATCCTACACCGGTAGGGAGTACTTTTGTAACAGGCAGCGTGTCTGTCAACGGAGTTCCATTCCCGAACTTGAATCCTGCTTCGGGGATATCTATCGGCACTCTAGCAGCCGGTGCATCAGCGCTGGTTACTTACAGTGTTACTGTTACCTCCGTCCCTTCTACAGCTTCACTCATCAATCAGGCATCCGTTACCTTCACTTCAGGTGTTATTTCAAGCTCCACTTTTTCTAATACCGTTACTGTCCCTGTGTTCCAGCCGAACATTGCCGTAGTCAAGAGTGCTAGTACAGCCAATGCCACGGTTGGCGATGCCGTTAGCTACACACTGACAGTGAGTAACACAGGAAACTATGCTGCTAATTTAACATTGACGGATAATATTCCCGCAGGTACGGCTTTTGTTCCGAATAGCGTGCTCATTAATGGACTCCCTTTAGCGCAAGCGGATCCTTCCACCGGAATTGCAGCTGGAATAATACAGCCTGGAGGAACGACCGTAGTCATTTTCACGGTTGACATCACTTCATTGCCTAGTCCTCAGCAACTGGTCAATCAAGGAACCGCAGCATACAGCTTCACCTTACCCGACGGACGTACACTTAATGGGTCTGCACTCTCTAACACCGTCACTATTCCGGTCTCCTCACCTAATATTGCTGTAGTTAAAACTACAACCACAACATCAACTACAGTCGGTGACACTATTACTTATTCCATAGCTTTAACTAATAACGGGATTGCCACTGTAAATAATGTGGTCTTCACAGACGCCCTTCCTGCCGGCACCACCTTTGTGACAGGCAGCGTGCTTGTGGACGGTGTGCCTCGCACAGGAGTTAGCCCAGCTACTGGAGTGACCCTAGGCAGCATAGCACCTGGTGTAACCGTAACTGTTGCTTTTACTGTAAATGTAGTTTCACTACCGCCTACTGGATTGTTAAATAATCAGTCAACAGTCAGCTTCACCTCAGGTGTTGTCTCAAATGTAGCCTTCTCAAATATCGTCACGACGCCTGTCTATCTGCCTATTCTTGCAGCAGCAAAAAGCTCCAATTCAGTCAATGCTACCGTTGGGGATACGATTACTTATACTATAAATGTGACCAACACAGGTAACTACGGAGCTTTAGCAACCCTGAGTGACACCATTCCAGCGGGTACAACGTTTATTCCAAATAGTGTACTCATTCAAGGCGCTCCTGCTCCAGGAGCAGACCCAGCTGCCGGGATCCCACTGGGGGTAATCTCCGCGAATGGAAGCCTGTCTGTAATGTTCTCAGTGCTTATCACAACATTGCCGGCAAGCCAACAGCTGCTCAATCAAGCTTCCGTCGCGTTTGCATACACACTTCCAGATGGACGGACATTTAACAATTCGATCAATTCCAATACAACAACAATCTCAGTATCCTCACCGAACGTTATCGTCACTAAATCTTCGACAGCTACCGATGCCGTTGTTGGGGATACCATCACTTATAACCTCACTGTTACCAACAGCGGAATAGCAAATATCAGTAACGTTAACCTCAGTGATCCAATACCTGCAGGCTCTAGCTTTGTCGCTGGCAGTGTGACCGTAGATGGCACTCCACGCCCTAGCGCGAACCCAGCGAACGGGGTCTCGCTCGGTACACTTGCACCGGGAGCATCTTTCCAAGTCTCGTTCAACACGATTGTCAATGTGCTGCCTAATCCTGCAACACTTAGTAATCAAGCTTCCGTCAGTTTCACGTCCGGCGCATTCTCAGGATCTTCATTCTCAAATACACTTGTTATTCCGGTATATCAACCTATCATTGTAGTTGTCAAAGGGGCGGACAGAACCGCCGCAACTGTCGGAGATACGATTACTTACTCCTTAAATGTGACGAATACTGGTAACCTCATAGCAAATGTAGTTATCACCGATACCATTCCGAACGGAGCTGTCTTTGTTCCAAACAGCGTGCTCGTGAATGGGGTACCACAACCAGGATCAGATCCGGCTACTGGCTTAAGTATTGGGTCGGTAGCTCCGGGAAGTACAGTAACAGTAACGATTACCTTACAGGTTACTATTGCGTCCCTGCCTTCACCGCAGCAATTGGTCAATCAAGCTACAGCAAATTTCACATTCACACCACCAGATGGACGTTCACTCACGGGATCCTCTGTCTCAAATGTCCTAATTATCCCTGTATCTTCACCTGACGTAAGTGTGGTTAAGAGCACTACTTCTATTGATGCGGTTGTTGGCGATATCATCACCTATACGATTGTTGTCACCAATTTAGGGATTTCACCAGTTAATAATGTCATCATGGTTGACCCTATTCCAGCTGGCAGCCAGTTCGTAACGGGAAGCATTACCGTAGATGGAGCCCCACGTCCTAGTGGCAGTCCGGCTTCGGGAATCGCAATTGGTACAATTGCTGCAGGTGCTTCTTCAACCATTACCTTCCAGGTTCAGGTAGTAGCGTTATGATTCCCGGCTCACGTACCCAACCTGTCGTAACCAATCAGTCCATGGTACTCTTCAACTCGGCAGCGGGTGTTGACGGAATTGTCTATTCCAATACCGTTAACACCCCGGTCGTGGGCCCCGTGCTTTCATTGCTGAAGAGTACAGATAAATTCCACGCCTCTTTAGGCGACACTTTGGTGTATACCATTACAGCCAGTAATAATGGAAATACAGATGCTTTTTTGACGGTGTTTGACATTCTTCCAGAAGGTGTATCCTTTATTTCCAACAGTGTGCTCAGAGACGGTGTGCCTCTTCCGGGGGCTACACCGTCTTCAGGCATCCCCCTTGGTTCTATTGCACCGCAGAATCAAGTGAGCATCGCCTTTCAAGTCGTCATCATTTCCCTGCCGTCTTCCCTAGTGCTGCAAAATAAAGCGCTAGGCCGTTTTTCTTTTTCCACACCGGAGGGAAGAATCGTTAAAGGAGATCTATTTTCAAATTCCGTACAGGTTTCTTTACGCTCCTACCAGCTCTCGACCTCCTTGTCTGCAAGTACTCCGACTTCTTTTATAGGGGATGTAGTCACTTACACCTTGCGGCTTACAAATGAAGGAAACAGCCTCTTAACTCAAATCAGTGCAATAATTTCTATTCCGGACGGGGCGGTGTTTATACCGGGGAGTGTCATCGCAGGTGGGATTTATTACCCAGAATCAGACCCGGCACAGGGGATATTACTCGGTTCCCTGGACACAGACCTAAGCGTTGATATTACTTTTCGTGTCCGAGTAACAGAGTTTTCTCCCTCGTTGGCCTTAACCAACAGCGCGGTTGTCACCTATTCAGTCGATGAGCATACAATTACGACCGAAAGTAACACTGCGGTTGTCTCACTTGTCCAAGCGGGGGTCACCATTAGTAAAAAAGTGGATCATGTTACAGCAGCTCCGGGCGATAATTTGAGATATGAGCTTACGGTAACGAACAACGGGAATCTGGCTGTAAATGCAGTCCTAACAGATGCTATACCTTCAGGTACTCTTTTCGTATGGGATAGTGTTCTCTTAAATGGAGTGTTGCAAAAAGGTGCACGACCAGCGGAAGGCATCCAGTTAGGTACTTTAAGAGGCGGAACTACAGCAGTTGTAATTTTTCAAGTGAGTATACCTGCAGCCATTAACATTCATGAAATCGCAGCCGTACAAAACCATGGTAGTGTTCAGTATACCTTTGTGCTTCCAGACGGACGGACCGTACGGCAAACCTCTCGTTCCAATACAGTTACCACCCTAGTAGTCACACCTGTCATTTCACTCGTAGTCCATGCAAAACCAACTATCGTAGAAGCAGGAGAGCGAGTCCAATGCTGGATCTCACTAACCAATAGCGGAAATTGGCCTGCGGAAATATCTCTGAATCGGCTAATCCCGGAAAAATGTTTTCTTGATCCCAACAGCATTGTGATTGATGGAGTTCCGAATTCACAATCTTCATTTGCCGGCACCTTGCCGCTGGGGGTAGTTAATGCTGCATCTATGGTTAACATTCATTATTTTGTCCAGGTGAGTGAACAGGTAATGGGTCGTTTCCTTAAGGGCTCCGTAAATGCTCAATACTCTTTCAATATGGATGGACGTAACTACTCTGGCGAAAGCCAATCTAACAGCTATGTGCTGACCCTAGATGAGATCAGTGAATAAGAAATCACATATCCCTCATCCCCATGAATATACTTTAGTTACAACCCCAAAACATCCCCACAAAGTGAGGCTTTGCTTTCTATGCGTACTCAGGTACTTTGCGGGGGACCCAAATATATACTTTGCAAAAAATTCCCTCAATCAACATTTCATATTCCATGGGAGGTGGTCATCCTGTCGCAATCATCCGGTCCCTTTTCCTTCGTAGTCTCAAAAGAAGACTGGTCCCTTCATCGTAAAGGTCATCAGGATCAGGAACGCCATCAGCAAAAGGTCAGAGAAGCCATCAAGGATAATTTGCCTGACCTCGTTACCGAAGAAAATATTATTTTGTCAGGCGGTAAGCAGATTGTGAAGGTTCCGATTCGCAGTCTGGATGAATACCGGATTATTTATAACTTCCGTAAACAGAAGCATGTAGGACAGGGGGACGGGGAAAGTCAGGTCGGCGATGTGCTTGGGCGCGATTCACAATCGGCACAGCCCGGTAAGGGAGAAAAAGCAGGTGATCAGCCGGGCCAAGATACCGTGGAAGCAGAGGTCAATCTGGAAGATCTGGAGGACATTCTGTTTCAGGATATGGAATTGCCTCATCTGAAGCCTAAGAATAAGGAAGAGATCGAGGTCAAATCCATAATTTTTAACGATATTCGTAAAAAAGGGATGATGTCCAACATCGATAAAAAACGTACGCTGCTGGAGAATCTCCGACGCAATGCAAGCAGCGGAAATCCCGGCATTCACAGTATCAGCCCAGATGATCTGCGCTACAAAACATGGGATGATATTAGAACACCTCATTCCAATGCGGTCATTATTGCGATGATGGATACGTCAGGTTCGATGGGTTCGTTTGAAAAATACTGCGCCCGCAGCTTCTTCTTCTGGATGACCCGTTTTCTGCGCCGCCAGTATGAGAAGGTAGAGATTGTTTTTCTCGCCCACCATACGGAGGCTAAGGAAGTCAGTGAGCATGATTTCTTCACCCGTGGCGAAAGCGGGGGAACGATTTGTTCCTCGGCATATCAGCGGGCGATTGAAATTATCGATAGCCGCTACCCGCCTGCGCAGTACAATATTTATCCATTTCACTTCTCCGATGGTGATAATCTCACCTCCGACAACGAACGTTGCGTGAAGCTGATCGGAGAACTGCTGAAACGAAGTAATATGTTCGGTTACGGTGAGGTGAACCAATACAATCGTAGCAGTACCTTGATGTCAGCTTATCGCCACCTGAAACACGAACAATTCATGCATTACGTCATTAAAGACAAAAAAGAAGTGTATCAGGCGCTGAAGACCTTCTTTAGTCCAAAGGGTACGGTTAATTCTTAATCCCCCACTCCAAAACGCGGGTATCCCAAAAGCCAAAAATGGCTGATGGGACATCCGCGTTTTTGGCGTTGCTCCTTCTTGAACAAAACAACAAACTTCGTAAATTGCGTCATCTAAGTTCGCAAGTATCAGGGGAGGGACAAATAGCGTCATCTGGGTCCGCAAGTATCGGGGGATGGACGAATAGCGCCCTTTGGGTCCGTAAGTATCGGGGATGCGCCAGAATAGTATGTAGGGCAACTGGGGGATTCTGGGGGATCGGCGCTTTCGGACACAGATGACCTTATACGTAGCTATAGCGCATATTCGGCTTGCTATCGGAACCCATAGCCGCTATAGGCATGAAAAACACCAAAAACGAGCCTCATTCTGAGCAATAGCTGCACTGGAGTCCGATAATATGCTCCAAAGGCGATAAATTTGCAAATAGGGTCATCTGGGTCCGAAAGTATCGGGGGATGGGCGAATAGCGTCATCCGGTTCCTTAAGTATCGTGGAATGGGCGAATAGCGTCATCCGGTTCCATAAGTATCGTGGATGGACGAATAGCGTCATCTGGGTCCATAAGTATCGTGGAATGGACGAATAGCGTCATCTGGATCCGTAAGATCAGGGAATGGACGAATAACGTCATCTGGATCCGTAAGATCAGGGAATGCGCTGGAAATCCAATTAGGGCAACTGAGGGATTACTGGGGGATCGGCGCTTTCGGACACAGATGACCTTATAAGTAGCTTTAGCGCACATTTGGATTGCTATCGGACCCCATAGCTGCTATTAGCATGAAAAACACCAAAAACGAGCCTCATTCTGAGCAATAGCTGCACTGGAGTCCGATAATACGCTCCAAAGGTGATAAATTGCTAAATAGCGTCATCTGGGTCCGCAAGTATCGGGGGATGGGCAAATAGCGTCATCTGGGTCCGCAAGTATCGGGGGATGGGCGAATAGCGTCATCTGGGTCCGCAAGTATCAGGGATGGGCAAATTGCTCATCTGAGTCCGCAAGATCAGGGAATGCGTCAGTATAGTATGTAGGGCAACTGTGTGGGATTACTGTAGCCCTCGGCGCTACGGGATAGATAAAAAAATAAGCCAGTGAAATTAAACTAACTTTCTTTTTTCAGTTACATAATAACTCCTACTATAAACCTAATTTCACAATTTGGATCGGTACCGATAAACTTGTACTCCCCACCCATGTCAGCTTGTTTTCGTAAGCTATGACTGCTGTTTTGTTTTTCCCCTCTTAGACTTCCATCCTAAAAAAACCTCCAATCCCAAACTCTGGAATGTGGAGGTTATTTATAGTTAAAAAGCTTTCAATGCTACACCTTATTGAACCTTCTCTCTATCCTTGCCTTTATCAGACTCACCAGCATTTTTGTTCGCTGCTTCCCGGTCCTGCATCATCTCATCCACCGTCTTCACCTTCAGGCGAGCAGCGCCCTCGTTGTTAGCGTTCGTTGGGATAAGCTCTCCTGAAGCCAAACGTTCCTTGGCCTTAGCAATAGCTTCGCTGTATTGAGGCAGCCACTGTTCCCCTGCGACGAGCATCTCATCGACCATCTGCCAGATTTCTTTTGGGTTACATACGGCACCAACGAGTGGGTCCATCATAAATGCCTGACGTAACAGCTTATCATCGCCGTGTACAGCTGCTTCAACCGCCAGACGTTGCACTGAAATGCTCACGTTACATACGGCGGCAGGACCCAGCGGCAATTCACCTACCAATGGCATGGAGATCCCGTTCCGGTCTACATATCCCGGTGCTTCGATGATGGCATCATCTGGCAGATTAGAGATTACACCATTGTTCACTGTATTAAAGTGCCCCCGGTACACTCGTCCCGTTTCCAATCCTTCTATAATATAAGAGCCGTGCTCTTCCCCGCGATTCTCCTTCGTATACTCCAATGCCGGGTCTTTCATCCAGTTTGGAAAATCGGTCTCGAACCAATTCCGGCCTTCCGTGCAGACACGCAGATAACCGCCTGTTTCTCCGTTAATCCAGCTCCCCAGATCGATCCAATCCATAATTTCATCACTGCGTTTACGGTACCATGGCACGTACTCACTTAAGTGTCCATTGGATTCTGTACTATAGTAGCCAAAGCGACGAAGCATATCGATGCGCACTTTTTCCGTACGGCTGAATTCCGGATGTTTCTCAAAAGCCTCTAAAAGACCTTCGGTCAGATCCTTCCCCTCATGACTTGCTGAAATATACCAGGTCTGGTGATTGATGCCCGCACAGATAATATCAACTTCGGATTTCTTAAGACCATACACATCCGCAATTTGTTGGTGCCCATGCTGTACACCATGACATAGACCGATGGTCCGAACACCACCATATTTATTGCAGGCCCAGGTCAGCATAGCCATCGGATTCGAATAGTTAAGCAAAAGCACATCCGGTGCTGCCATCTCCCTAATATCACGGCAAATATTCAGCATCTCCGCAATTCCGCGTTGCCCGTACATGATGCCACCCGCACACAGAGTATCTCCCACACACTGATCGACTCCGTATTTTAAGGGAATGTCCACATCCGTAGCAAAGGCTTCAAGCCCACCCATCCGAATAGTACAAAATACGTACTTGGCATCCTTCAGTGCTTCTCTGCGATCCGTTGTCGCCTGAATTTGTATATTTAAACCATTCTCCTTAATATCACGCTGGCATAGCTCCGTGACCATCTCCAGATTGTGGCTGTTAATATCCATAAATGAGACTTCGATATTTTTAAATTCCGGTACAGTTAGTAAGTCCCGCAACAATCCACGGGTAAATCCAATGCTGCCTGCCCCTATAAAAGACACTTTAAATGACATGGTTATCATCCTCCGGTAATGAATTGGTTGTTCCTGTCCATTGTAGCAAGGGACCTAAGGAAAACGTAACCAATATCATGACCTCTTTTGAAAGAAGGTGTCAAAAATCCTAACCTATCTACTGAAAATCATGCTCTTCATAACTCCAGGCGTGACGCTCAATGGAATTGCGGAATTCTACAGGCGTGCAATCGGCGAATTTTTTAAAAAGAAGGTGAAAATATTGCCTGCTGCTAATTCCTACGTAATCTGCAATTTCAGCAATCGGGATGTCGCTCTGCCCAAGCAGCATCTTCGCTTTCTCCATTCGCAGCATATTCAAGTAATCGCTGAGCGTCCGACCCGTATGGCTCTTAAAAATTCGATGCAAATATCCGGGATGCAGATTAACTGCGGCAGCGATGTCCTTAACCTGAATGTTCTGGTCATAGTTCTGATGCAGGAATTCAATGCTCCGGCGCACATAAAGCTGCGAGGGCTGTTGGCTGGTATGAAGCTGCTCTTGCCGAAGTTTGGATAACCGCAACAGAAGCTCACAAAATAATAAATCAACCATACTTCCACCCTTTCCGCCGCTCTGATCAAGCTCTAACACAAGTCCCTTTAGAACATGATAGATTTCCTCCGGATCAGGCATTACTAAACTGGAAAAAGGAAGCTGCAGCATTTCTGCGAGCGCCGTTTCTTCACGGGCTAGCTTGCCGACAGAGGGTGCAACCCCTCTATATTCCATGAAGCCAAATTCCACATTTAGCATCCGACAAGGTGCCCCCTCTTCAACAATCAGCCTATGCGGAACATTCGCGTCTAAAATGATCAATTCTCCCCGCTTCAGCCGAACTCTCTCTTCTCCTCCTGAGCTTGGACGGACATCCACGATACAACTTCCTGAGATCAAATACATGATTTCCGTTGAATTATGCTGATGGTAAGACATATTGTAGTTATTCCACTGTTTATAATAGTAAGCAAAAAAATGAGGACTATAATCTCCCTCGATTAAAACCTGCTGAAAAAGACTCCCGCTGGGGCTCAGATTTAAGTTCGTCAATGGATCACTACTTTCTTCATTTATTACTTAATACAAGTGTATCTCTTTAGCCACTTCGAAGACAAGATAACGTCCGATAGCAATCAAATCAACAAAAACGAGCAACTCTCCATTATATTGGAAAATTGCCCGTCTCTATTCGAATAATATTGTCATACTTGAAAAGAAACCAAAGAGTGCTTAAGATCGGCTGCCAAGCCCTCCAGCTTTTCCGATAGGGCAACCAATTCCTCACTAACCGTGAATTGCTGAGATGACATAGAAGCTACCTCCTCCGTCGAAGCAGTGGTTTGCTGGACGATGGAGCTTACGCTGGCCATGGATTCACCGAGTTGACGCTGGAACTCAATCAGTTCGAGGACAGAAGCAGAAGATTCACTAATATGTCTCATGAAATGTTCCATTTCCTCTTTGACACTCGCGAATATCGTTGATGACTCTCTTACAGAAGAGATTTGTTCACGGAACTTAGGAGCGGCTTCATTGATATCCTTAACGGTGTTCTCGATATGTAGACCAATCTCTTCCGTGATCTTGGAGACCGATTGAATCGATTCATTCGACTGGTTAGCGAGCTGCCTGATTTCATCAGCAATCACTATGAACCCTCTACCTGCCGCACCTGCTCTAACTGCTTCTATGGTAGCATTAAGTGCCAAAATATTGGTCTGCTTATTCACAGCAATCATAGGGCTGAGTATACTGCGAATTAAATGAGTGCTTTCTCTGAGCTTAGTAGAATTATCTTGAATTCGATTGATCACCTCTACCGTAGACTCACTCTGCTCTACCAGCAGCTTCATCAGCTCTGTACCTTGATTGCTAACCTCAATGACCCGTTCTGCTGAATGGTCCATCACTGTATTTATTTCCGTCACTTCACTCATTTTGTTGCCGATAATCTCAACATTGTGATAACTGCGTTCGGCTTCAACAGCGAGGCTGGCTGACCCCGCTGCAATCTCACCGGTAGCGGTCGCAACCTCTCTGGCATGGAGGGAGATTGTACTTGATGCTTGTACTAATTGTTCCGAAGTAAGGAGGACCTCATCTGCCGAATTCCCGCTCTGCCTTGCAAGTAAGGAGATCTGCTCCATCATTTTGTTGAAGCTTTGACCCAAGCGGCCAATCTCATCTTTGCCCTTGAAATTGGTTCGTACCTGTAGGTTCCCACGCTCTCCTTCCTCCATCAATATTGCCAGCTTACCCAGCGGGCGCCCTACCAATCGAACAAGAATATAACCAATTAGTAGTGCTATTAAGGCTGCCGCCAGCACCACAGAAAATGTGATATATAAAAGCTTGTCCGCAGACTTAGTAAAATCACTGACAGGAGCATACCCCATAAGCATCCACTTGGCAGTCGCCAGGGGCTGGTATACAACAAGCTGAGAACTTCCGTTCTCATCCTCCGCTGTAAATGAATGATTTTGCTCTTTCCCTTGTTCTTCTGAAACTTTTATGTAAGAGGGTTGACCCAGCTTGGCATGATCCGCACCATACACAATGCTGCCATCCGCACTCAAGATACGAATTTCACCGGTCATCCCAATCTGAAGGTTAGACAGCATTTCAGTCATGGCCTTCCCTTTCACTTCGATTAGCATGTAATACTCCGCTTCGGGATGTAAAAGATTACGTAGCAATCTCCCCATAGTTAAGGAGGGCTCAGTATAAGCATCAAAAAAGCCTTTCTCACGAACGGGAAACCAGACTGGCTCTCCTTTAGCTGCGGCAATTTGCTCTAATCTTGCGGAAATGCCTTCATCACTACGAATCCCACTTATACCAGCAGACTTATAAGATTCTGAGTCTACCAAGCTCTTGGATACCAGCCTGACGCCATACATCCGCTCATCAGACCCTTTTACCAAGTCCAGCTTTCTGCGAATCCGATCTTCAGCACCGGCTTTGGCCACAGTTGTAAGCTCGCCACTATTTATTTTTTCTAAATCACCCTTTAACACAGAGTCGAGTGCAAACTGCCTTGATAGTGCCTCATACTCTGCCAGCACAAAATCCAGCTTGTCCGCTGCCTGAACTACAGATTGTGTGGAGGCTGCAGCAACCTCATTCGTAATGATATTTTTAGCGGCAAAATAGGAAGTCAATCCTAGCACGGAGGATAAGAGAACTATAGAACTAAATAAAATAACGAACAGTTTAACTCCAACAGATTTAAAATATAGAGTCCAGGACTTTTTCATTAAGTTCACTCCCCATGGCGAAATAAGGGTACAGCCCTCCATTTCTGTATAAAGGCTGTACCCTGATCATTTATTAGCATGAAGCGAGCGAATGGGTTTACCCCTTACTAGCTCCTGCTGTCAAGCCATCTACTAGCAGACGTTGCAAGAATACAAACAAAATCATAATTGGAATGGAGATCAAAACCGCACCCGCAGAGAACAAGGTAAAGTTAGTGTTTTGATTGGTGTTAACCATATCCCACATCCCCACTGCAACTGTCCAGTTCTCCTTAGTCCGCAGAATGAGTCTCGCAAAAATGAAGTCCACCCATGGTCCAACAAACTGAGTCAGCGCCATATATGTGATCATAGGACGTGACAAAGGTAAGATGATTCGCATAAATATTCCGAAATTGCTCGCCCCGTCAATACGAGCGGCCTCATCCAAGGAACGAGGAATCGTATCGAGGAAACCTTTGGCGATAAAGGTCCCTCCCAGCGGCGCCCCGGCCGCATAAACAATAATTAACGCAATATGTGTATCCAGCAAATTAAACTCTTTAAGCAGCATATAAATAGCGATCATACTCATAAAACCAGGGAACATACCAAGAATCAATACGGTGGATAACGCTGTTTTACGCGCTTTAAACCTGAATCTGGATACGGCATAACTGGTTAACAAAGTAAGAACTACCCCGATAAGCATCGAGAACACAGCTATTTTCAAGGTATTGGCATACCAAGTCCCAAACATATAGCTGGGTGATGTGAACAATTCTCTGTAATGTGATAAAGTGAATTGCTCGGGAATAAACGTTTTGCTGTACAATGATTTACCAGGTCGGAAAGAAGCTAAAAGAATCCAAAGGGCAGGATAGAGTGCAGCTATCGACAAAGCAATCAAGATAATATAACTACCTGCTAAGCGAATAAAGTTCGCGACTTTTCTGCTCATTGGATCATATCCTCCTCTTTAAATGACTTCGTCCGGCGGTAATTGTACAGGGAGAATGAAGCGACAATGATAAAGATAATAATCCCTATTGCCGAAGCCATGTTGTTTTTATTCTGATCTAGCGTTAATTTGTATAACCAGGTTACTAGCAAGTCCGTAGAACCGGCATATTGATAGTCACCATTTACCGGACTACCACCAGTTAATAGGAAGATCGCGTTAAAGTTGTTGATGTTACCTGCAAACTGCGTAATCAAGGTTGGTGCTGTAGAGAACAAAACCATCGGCAACGTTACGATACGGAACTTCTGATAACCCGATGCTCCATCCACCTCAGCAGCTTCATACATATCCCGTGGGATAGTAGTCAGAACGCCCATGATAAGCAGCATAGAAACAGGAATACCTACCCACATATTAACGATAATTACGGTAACCTTAGCCCAGAATGGGTCAGTCAGCCACGGTAAACCATCCAATCCAAAATACCCCATGTATTGATTGATAGGCCCGAATTGACCGTTAAATAAGTTGCGCATGAGCAGAAGCGAGATTAACTGTGGCACCGCGTAAGGCACAATCAGAATTACTCTCCACATTCCTTTGAAGCGAATGCCCTTCTGACTCACCAGCAAAGCGACCAACAGTCCTCCGAAGTATGTAGTAATGGTTGAAAGAACTGCCCATATAATTGTCCATGTTAATACACCATAAAAAGTGTGGCTCCATGTCTTAAGGACCAATAAATTACGAAAGGTCTGAAATCCAACCCAGTCCACCAATTTGGCGGGTGGAAGATGATCAGGTGCGGAATAGTTCGTAAAGGCCAACAGGATCATGAAGATAATTGGCATAATCGTAAAGAATAGAACACCAATGCCCGGCAAGACTAGAAACGCTTGAGCAAACTTGTAATCCAGGATATAACGAACACTTTGTTTAAAAGTGTTTGCCTGAAGACCGTTATCACGTTTTTCTCCAATCTTGTAAGCATCTCTGATATTCAAATACCACGCGATAATCAATAGAATAAGAATAAGGATGGTGATCAAGCTTTGGATCATGATATAAATCGAGTGATCACCGGTAACCATCTTGGCGATCCCCTTCACTTTAACCAGACGACTCGGATTCTCTCCTAGTGTTACGATGCCCCATAAAGAGTTGGCAAGGTTCTCAATAAAATAAAAAACGGCTACAGCTTCTACGGCTAAATATAATATTCCTTTAACGAATTGGCGGTTATATATTTGTCCCAATCCCATAAAAATCGTCGACAGTATTGCGGCCCTCGTGCGATGTCGTTGCATTTCGCTTCCGTTCTCCTCTCCGAGTGAAAATAAGAAGCTGCCAGCCGCTAAACATGCGGCGGGCAGCTTGATTCACTGTATGCTGTTAAGACAGTGAATTATGATCCTTATTGGGATGCACTGTTATTCAAATCTTTGATTTGTTGTACAGCTTTGTCCATTGCTGCTTTTGGATCCCCATTTTTATCCCAAATTTCTGGAAGGGCAGCATTCACTGGGCTCCATACGTTACCCATTTCAGGAATAGAAGGCATCGGTTGGGAGTTCTTAGCTTGTTCTGCAAAAACAGAGACATATGGATCGCTAGAGATCTGTGGATCAAGAAGCGCCTCGTTGTTTGTAGGAACCGAACCAATCGTTTTGTTCAGTAACAGCTGAGCGTCTTTGCTTGAAGCAAAATTCGCATACAATTTAGCAGCATTCGGATATTGAGTAAACGAGTTAACTGCGAAAATTTTAATACCAGAGAATGTAATTGCTGTTTTGCCATTCACTGTAGGGATTGGAGCAATACCAAGGTTGTCACCAAGAGCTTCTTTGTATCCTCCAAGCTCCCATGGACCTGTGATATCCATAGCTACATCACCAGAGTTGAACAAGCTGCGTTTGATATCACTGTTGATATCACCACTCTTAATTGGCAATGCTTCCTTCAGTTTCACAAATTCTTTAAGTCCTGCAATTGCACCATCGTTAGCAAGACCGATATCATCTTTATCCGTACCATCCTTACCGAAGAGGTATCCGCCATCGGAAGCGATAAACATGTAGTTGAAGTACAAGTTTCCTACTTCCCACATAATCCCATATCTATTTTTCGATTTATCCGTGAATGTTTTGCTGAATGCAAGAACATCATCAAATGATTTAGGTGCTTCTTTAACAAGCGATTTATTGTAGAACAATGCATAAGTTTCTGCTGCTCTTGGGTAACCATACAATTCGCCTTCGTACGAAGATCCGATAATCGAAGCTTCAGTATTGTTAGCTTTTGTTTCTTCACCGAAGACATCGTTAGGAAGAACCAAGCTCGCGCTTGCCGCTTTACCTAAGTTATCGTGAGGGATAAGAATAACGTCTGCCGCTAATCCTGAAGGACCATCTTGAGTAAGTTTAGTTACTTGATCTGGTGGTGCCAATTCTTCAACCTTGACTGGAACGTTATATTTTGCTGTGAACTGTTTAGCAATCTCATCTGCAAAAGGTCTTTCTTCTTTACTTTCCCATACCACTAGAGTTGCGCCATCTTCAGGTACAATTTCATCTGTTGCTGCTGCATCTGTGCTCTCTGGCGCTGCAGTCTCTGTAGTAGCATTATTAGTAGCTTTTGCTGCGTTGTTGCCCCCGTTATTCGTACTGTTGTTGTTGGAACCGCATGCTGTAACGGACAGAGCCATTGAGAAAGCTGCGGTGATAACCATCATTTTTTTCAATTTCATTACTTTAACCCCTCCCAATTTTTAAAAACGTAAGATGGAAAATAGTAGTGCTGCAATCTGCGCAAACGATTTCAGAAAGGCTAAAAAAAAAGTTCTTCTTTTAGCTTGCTCCTTCTGTATCTGCATTTCACAGGTAAGAAAGCGCTTCATTCATGAGTACATCATACAACAGTAACGATTGTTTTTAAAAACGTTTGCATATACTGTATTGGGTCATTTTCCATTATTTGATATACATTATAGGCATATATCTCCATTTTTCACATGATATCTTTTAATTAGTCGATAATTCATGTGTTTATTATTGGAATATCTATTTTATTTGCCCCTAATATGCCACATTTTCTCTATTTCAAGAGATTTCTCATAAATTGCCCTTCACAATGCTCGTTTACTTTAGTGAAATTTAGTGCAATGGTTTGAACAAGAGTATTGAAAGCCCTTTTATTCCATGCTATAATCCAAAACGTTAAGAGGCTGTCCAGCATGAAGCACAACATCCCTTGTCTGCCTCCTGTTCTATATAATTAAAAGGCAATGTTACTTATCAAAGGTACAACCTCGGGCAAGCTACTTCGCGGTGGTTGTGCCTCTTTGTTATGTGCTACTCTGCTACTGATTTAGTGCATGTTGCATAAAAAACTGTGCAACCAATAACAATAGCGACATTCTACATTCCACGCGCTCTGTGGAGTATCGTCCGGGAATAGTTTATGCTTTCGAGAAAGTAACGCTAACAAAACTTAGCCTATGCTTTCGATGTGGTTTTGCCGAAGTATCCGGGGAAGTAACGCTAACAAAACTTAGCCTATGCTTTCGATGTGGTTTTGCCGAAGTATCCGAGGAAGTAGCGCTAACAAAACTTTAGGAGGATTTATCATGTTACTGGAAGCAGTGTATCATCGTCCGCGGTTAAATTGGTCTTATGCCTATAATGAAAGTACGATTCACCTGCGTCTACGCGCTAAAAAAGGGGATTTAACCGAAGTGTTCGCCTTTGCTGGAGATAAATATGCTTGGGATACCACAAAAGAGCTAATTCCCATGACCCTCTTCACCTCCGATGCTATGTTTGACTATTGGGAATGTGCTTCAGTACCTCTCTACCGCCGCTTGAAATACGGCTTCTTACTTCAAAAAGATAACGAACGAATTTGGATGACCGAAAGTGACTTTCAAACGGTGCGGCCGGAAAACCCAAACAAGCTGTTCGAATTCCCTTTCATTAACCGCGTTGATGTATTTGCTCCGCCTGCCTGGGTAAAGGACGCTGTTTTTTATCAGATCTTCCCAGAACGCTTTGCAAATGGCGACCCAAGCCTTGATCCGGAAAATGTTCAGCCATGGGGCTCCGAACCAACACCAACCAATTTTTTTGGCGGCGACCTGCAAGGGGTTATTGATCATTTAGATCATCTTAACGAGCTTGGGATCACTGCTATTTATTTCACACCTATCTTTGATGCAACTACTAATCACAAATACGATACAGAAGACTATATGAAAGTCGATCCGCATTTTGGAGATATTGAGACTTTAAAAAAGCTCGTCGATAGCTGCCATAAACGTGGGATTCGTGTCCTGCTAGATGCCGTATTCAATCATTCTGGCAAAACCTTTGCTCCTTTTGTAGATGTTCAAGAAAAAGGAGAGGCTTCCGCCTTTAAAGATTGGTTCCATATTCGTAAGTTTCCGCTTCAGATTGAAAACGGTGTCCCTACTTATGACACCTTTGCTTTTGAACCGCTAATGCCAAAGCTAAACACAGAACACCCTGAAGTTAAACAATACTTACTGAAAGTCGCAGAATACTGGATCAAAGAAGTCGGGATCGATGGCTGGCGTCTGGACGTTGCCAATGAAGTGGATCATGATTTCTGGCGGGAATTCCGCAAGGTGGTTAAACGTGCTAATCCTGAGGCCTACATATTGGGGGAAATCTGGCATGAATCTGCACCTTGGCTGGAAGGCGATAAATTTGATGCCGTTATGAACTATCCTTTCACTGACGCCGTCCTTGACTTTTTTGTGCATGGCACTCTTGATGCTGAAGGATTCGCCAATTCCATTGGTAAACAGTTATCACGCTACCCGCTGCAGGCTAGTGAAGTTGCTTTTAATCTGCTGGATAGCCACGATACTCCACGACTGCTTACGCTGGCTGCTGGAGACAAAAACAAGATGCGATTAGCGGCACTGTTCCAATTCACCTTTATGGGCACTCCCTGCATCTATTACGGTGACGAGATCGGCATGGACGGTGAAGGTGACCCTGGTTGCCGCAAATGCATGGAGTGGAACCCTGAAAAGCAGGATCGAGAGCTCTTCGAGTTCTATCGTCAGCTTATTAAAATACGCAATGACCACCCTGCTCTCCGCACAGGTACATTTACCTTCCTTGAGGCAGGACAACAAGGCAGCAAGCTAGCCTATGAGCGCCGGCTGGATCTGCAGACGATTGTGGTACTAATCAACAGTGAAGAGACCGCTCAGACCTTCCGTATTGACGTAGACGAGCGGGATTGGGAGAACTTGTTTACAGGCGAAACACTACGCACAGAACGTAGCAAGCTGAACGTGAAGATGCCAGCCTATGGATTCGCTATCCTAAAAGCAATCATCTAAAAGACTTCTTTTCTTCCCACTGCCCGGCCATACAGCATAACAAAAAAGGGTATCTCGCAAGCGATAATCGCTTCGGGATACCCTGTTTTCTTTTGGAGCATACTAAAATGCTAACCGCTGCTCAAACTAAGGGGTGCCAGAATTCAGCACACCTTAGTTTAGCCTACTTGCTCAGCAGCGTATAAATAACCTGTGCGCTTTCTGCGCGTGTCATCCATGCTTTTGGAGCGAATCGTTTGTTCTCTCGGCCTTGCAGGAGTCCTAAGTCTGCTGCAGTCTTCACATAGGCTTCCGCCCACTTGCTAATACTTGAAGCGTCAGTAAATGCCGTAGAGGCTGCTACAGGTTCAAGCTTCTTACCAGACTTCACTTCAAGTGCGCGGATCGCCATAACGGCCATTTCCTCACGGGTAATTGATGCATTCGGCGCAAAAATATTATTACTCCGTCCACTAACAATACCCAGCTTAGTAGCTGTGGCTACATATGAGGCATACCATGCATCTGACCTGATGTCAGTAAACAGGACCTGCCCTTCCGCTTTTAAGCCAAGTGCACGTACTAGTAGTGCTGTAAATTCCGCACGGCTAACATTACTTTTTGGATCAAACTCGGAGGTAGTAACCCCTGACACAATTTGTTTGGCGGCAAGTGATTGAATCGCCTTAAATGCCCAATAGGTTGCAGGAACATCTTTGAACGACTTATCGATTTCAAGCACAGCATACTTACTGAAGTGTGTGACTTGTGCCGTGATCACCTCTCCATTCAGCTGTCCTCCCACGTACTCTAACCCGCCATTATCACTTAAATAATAGATTCCGATTAAGTCTTTATTGAATTGCCCTTTAATCTTGAATGAGATCGTAATCGGCTCATCGAACTGCTTAATTACAATCCGAGTACCGTCTTTCATCAGCACGCTAAGTCTGAATTCAAATACATCGGAAAGAGAGCTACCATGAGCACTGTCTTTGTTTAAACCGTCTACTATGGCTTTCGCAGCAGACTGCGCCAGTGGGTTCAGTTCAAGCAAGATTTGGGCACCTACCCCATCAATACCTGAAGCTAAACTTGGCAATGTACTTAAAAGCTGGCTAGGGATAGTAACTAACAGATCTCCCATTTTAAATACAAGATCATTAGTTCCTAGTATTTGTGCAGCTTGTAAAGGTAAGCGTACCGCTGTCTTACCGGCAGCAACATCAATTTGCACCTTGCCTTCTTTACCATTCTTCAAGCTATCCTCATTCACAACCTGAGTATCCGCTGGCGGCGTAGGGCTAGGGTTAACAACAACTCCAGAGGTTGGTGCCGCTGTGGCTTCTGGCGTTGGTGTCACCTCAGGCGACGGTGTCACTTCTGGTGTCGGCGTTGGCGTCGACGATGGTGTCGGCGTCGGCGTTGGCGTCGATGTTGGTGTTGGTGTTGGCGTCGACGTTGGTGTCGGCGTTGGCGTCGACGATGGTGTCGGCGTTGGCGTCGGCGTTGGCGTCGGCGTTGGTGTCGGCGTTGGTGTCGGCGTCGGCGTTGGTGTCGGTATAACATCCGATACCTCCGCCAAAATAACCGTGCCTCCATCATCTCTGCCTGGCAGATCAATATTTACCTTTTGATCTTCGGAAACCATGTATGTTTTACCGCTGTATTCATCGGTTACCGATGAATTGGCAGCAAACGGTACTGGAATCGTTACAGAATTCCCACTAGTTTTAGTATTGATTACCGTCACTACGTTCTCATCTTCATAAGATTTGTTGAAAGCTAAATAACCTGAATCATCTGAACCTGCGAGCTTCGTGCGCGCACCTTTGGAATACACTTTGGAGTACTTCGCACGGATATTCAACAGCTTTTGATAATGGTCATGTAGTGGCTTCTCTGCCGTCAATTGATCCCAAGGCATATCCTTACGGTTCTCACTGAATTGACCTTCAGACATATTTCCAGCATTGCTTCCGGAATTCCCCAGTTCTTCTCCGTAGTATATTACCGGCTGTCCTTTGGCGGTAATTTGCAGAGCTGCAGCAATCTTCAGCTTGCCTTTATCGCCTCCCACATAATCAGACAAGAAACCATTCTCATCGTGACTGCTCAGGAATTGAGCCATCATCTTCGTATTGTCGATCTTTAATTCACGTTCCTGGAGATAAGCATCCACACTGTTTACCTTACCATTTGCAAAATCTCTGGCTGCATCTTTAAATCCAAAATCAAGCAGACCATCCATCTGGCTAGTTTCGAGCATTCCACCATTGTTATCAATGGTTCCACCGAAGTATTCGCCGGTCATTTTGAAGTTTGGATCAATCGCTGTCAGTGCATTTTTAAAGGCTTTCCAAGTCGTATCATCCACGTGCTTGACTGTATCCACACGGAAATAATCAATCGTGTCTCCACGTTCCGTACGTGCGTTGTCTAACCAGCCTGTTTGCCAAGCGATAATTTTTTCACGAACGGCTGGATCTTCCGTCTTGAAATCTGGCAGGAAAGCAAGCTCACCCTTAATTGGATCTGTATCTGCGGATACACCATCCGTGCGCAGCATCCCTTCGAAACGTGCTTTATCCTCAGCTGTAATTGTCGGATAGGTATCCTCAGCTTTCAGACCGTAACCCGTATGATTGAGTACAACGTCAACCATGATCTTGATCCCTTTGTCATGCGCCTTTTCGATTAGCTCCTTGAAGGTTGCCATATCGCCAAGATGCTCGTCGAGCTTGGTAAAATCTTTTGCCCAATACCCATGGTATCCATATTGTTCGCTGCCAAAGTCAACGCCTTTGTTAAAATCAATATTATCTACGATTGGCGTGATCCATAACGTGTTAATTCCTAGCTCTTGCAAATAATCGAGATTGTCGATCATCCCCCGGAAATCTCCACCATGATAAGCTTCCAGATGATCTTTATTTACATTCTCATTATTCGTTGGGTCACCGTCTTTAAACCGGTCTGTAAGCGCGAAATAAATCCGGGCCTCATCCCAATCAAAATCCAGCTTATCCCCTGTATAGGTTCTTGCCTTTACCTCAAGTGTAGCCTTTTCCTTATGTGCATTGCCGTATTGGTCTACGAGCGTAATCGGAATATCCTTGATGCCCGCTGACACCGTGTCTTTCACAGCAACCGTTTGTTTCAAGAGTTCCGTATCCAGCTTAACTTTGCTAGGTCCTCCAAGATTGGTTAAATCCATATATGCTTCAGAGTAAGTTACTTCTTCCGAAGAGGAAGCGTTGATGCTTACAACAGCATTCTGATTGGATGTGACTGCCTCTGGACTTACGGATGCCGTAATCGTAACGACAGGTTGATGATAATCAATAACAGATTCATCATTCACCGTATTCTTTGGATCTGTAATTTCGGTAGTGACGCCATCTTTAGTAATCAAGAAAGTATATTTATACATACCTTCTTTTAAATCAGCCAGTGTATAAGTGAACCACTCGTTAGCCGGATCATAGATCATTGGATACGAAGTGCCGTTCACTTTTACTTTAGCAGCTGTTATTGCGTCCATATTTCCATTACGGAACAAAGCGTCGTCGCGGTATCTGAAAGTAATCGTTCCATCTTTTAAAATAGGGCCGCTAATACTTGGTTTGATATCAAGCTCTTTAACCATACTGGTTACATATACCTTAGTGAACGGTTCACCAGGGGTCAACGGTATGACACGATCGTCCGGGTAGTCTTGTTTTCCCGTGTTCCAATCCGTACCTTTGCGCAGGACAAATCCAACGCTTGTTGCATTCTCCGCAACCTCAATCAGAACGCTCGCTGTGCCATTCTTAAAGGTTGTGAAATCAATCTGGTCATTTTTAGCTCCGGTGTTCCAAACCCAGATATTCCAATCCTTATAGTCCTTATCGCTACGGGTATAAGTGAATTGAACATATCGTTTGTCAGTAACTTTAACGGTGACGGTTGTGGAAACACCCTCATAAGAGATGGTAAGGGTTGCCGTTCCTAGCCCAACCGCTTTGACTAGACCTTTATCAGTTACTGTAGCCACTTCAGGATTATTGAAGAGGTAAGTAGCCTTCTTAGTAACATTACTTCTGCTATTGTCATCATATTTCGCAAAAACAGCGGTTTGATGCGTATTGCCTGCTGCCAGCGTGTAGCTTGCACTATCTGTTTCCAAAGAGGTAAGCGTAACTGGAGCAGCTTCCTTTTGAATAATCACAGCCGTCAAAGGCTCTAATGTAATTGAATTTGCTGTCAAAATAAAACCTGTCTGCTGCGCAGCCGGTATCGCTGTAACACCAGCTTCATCGTTGTCCACAAGCACTTGACCACCCGTCAAATCCTCAGATAAGGTCAGCTTTCTAGTTGTGCTGTCACCATTCATGAAGACATAATAGATGCCAGTACCATCTGTTGCTTTGTTGGAATAACCGATGACAAGATCGTTATCCTTCATTTCTGGAGCAGGGATCAGGTTAATGTTAGAGTCAACCAAATCCTTATCGCCCAATCGGAAGGCATCCGTTGATTTTCTTAGCTCCATCAGACCCGACGTATATTTTCTTGTCGTGTTCTGTACTGGGAACTTAGATTCATCCGTTGCTTTGGTCCAATCAAACATGTTAACTGCATCCGATGAATCGTAAGAATCATGAATGAAATAGCCAAACGATTGGTTGTTATTGTCGAACATCTCTGTGAATTTATCTTCAGGATCCGTTGTGCCCTTCCACTGCTTAGTCCGCCCATATTCCTGACCGGCATGGATGAAGGCTGTACCTTGAGAAGTTAATACGAGCATATTTCCTAATCTGATCCGCTGCTGAATTTCAAGCTCATTCTCAGCAATATCCGGATCCTTCTTGATCGATTGTGCTATGACATCATGAAGTGTCAGATTATCATGAGCTTCGATATATGGGACGATATCACCCGGATCATCTGCTGGTGTATTCGAAGGTTGAGCTTTGATATTGTCCAGGATTGTAGCGATCGGACGTGCTCCACCGGTAATAAATCTAGGCTGACCTTCGGAACCATAACCAGACTTCAATTCATTACGGAATTCATCGGAGAAAACACCGACACTATCCGTTTTGTCCATCCAATCCTGATCTGCACCTTGCCCAGCGAGAGAAGGATCAGCCGCAGCGCCGCCGAATGTTCTCCAGCCTTCACCAATAAAGAGTGCCTTCGGATTCACTGCTGCCGCGGCATCATAAGCATGCTGAACAGCATCAGCTGTCGCATCGCCCATCATATCCCAGCGCATTCCATCGATCTTATACTCTTCAAACCAGTATTTTACCGAATCAACCATCAGCTTCTCAGCCATTTTATGGTTGGTGGCTAAATTGTTGCCGAACCCCCCGATAAAGTTGCCGTTTGCATCTTGGAAGGCATAATAATTAGGTACGATGTCGTTTAAAAATTCTTTTTTAGCCATGTGAGTATACACTACGTCCAGAACGACACCCATTCCAGCTTCATGCACGGCATCAATCAAACCTTTTAATTCTTTAATCCGCTCTTCTGGATCGGCAGGATTCTGTGAATAAGCCCCGTCCGGAGAGAAATAGCTGTGAGGATCATACCCCCAGTTGTATTCATTGTTTTTTGCGGAATACTCTGGCTCTCTAGTCCCCATCTTCGTCTCATCCCCGTAATACCAAGCCATCACAGGAAGCAACTGAACATGCGTTACACCAAGAGATTTAATATAATCAAGTTTCTTTTCAAAAGCGCTATAAGAACCCCATCTTTCCCCACTCAGACTATCCTCGATCGATACATCTGATGTAAAATCTCTCACGTGGACTTCGTAGATGATGGCGTCCTCACGTTTTTCGTAGCCTTTTATATCAGCATACCCAAAGGTATCAGGGTTCGTCTGGCTTAAATCAACGATAGCCGCTTTGCCCACTGTATCCCCGCCGGCACCAGCAGCACCTGTGGTATCCACAGTGAATACCGCCATTGATTTAGCATAAGGATCAAGGACCTTATGGGTTACACCGTCATTCGTTACTTCGTATTGATAAAAGAAGCCCCTTACATCTGTTGCCGTTGTGCCTGTCAAATCAGCTGGCTTCAGCTGGACTGACCAAACCCCTTGCTCGCCGAGTGTTAAAGCAACACTACCCACTTGCACGTTAGAGTCATTCTTATCGTAAAGATTTACAACGACTCCGCTTGCTTTAGGTGCCCATAATTTCAATGTGGCTGTTTTGTCAGCATTATACGTAGCTCCAAGATCGTCTCCTGTATAATTGTACATTTCATCAAGCATTCTCCAGCCACTTGCGGCGGAGACTGTTTTACCTGAATAGGTAACGCTAAGCGGAACTTTTTCCAAATCAAAAGCTTCTGTATCCACTTCGATTGAAGTTTTGCTTGTAAGGGTTACAGCAGAAATCGGGACTGCAGCACCCTCTTTATCCTTAACTGTAATTGCTGACTTTAAGGCTGCTGGATCCAAACCGTCAGTCAGTGTGAAGCCGAGAAGGATTTTGCTCGTCGACAACACCTCTGCGGATACTAAGCCAATTGGTGTCTCTCCAAACGGAGAAACATAAACATTGTTGTCTCCTTCTTTAACCCATAGCTGATTGTATCGATCCAGCAGGCTAAAGGTTTTATTGTCACCGTCCTTATCACCGTTCGAAGGTTTCATCACAATAAAGCCAATTTTCTTCGCGTTCTCAATAAGCGGAACATCAACATATGCACCATAACGATCTGTTTGATCTGCCACAAAAGGAGTGGCACCAGACGGCCAATTTTCGGATGGGGCTACGACGTCATCCCACAGCCACAGTCCGTATTGATCATGATTTGTATCAGCTCTGGTATAGTGAATTCGCACTGTATTAGGAGCAAGTGCAACTGGTTCATACGGTGTTACATCATTTGACCCTTGCTTGATCCAAATTTCATTCGTCTCAGGCGTGTTAATGGCAAAGAGTTTATCGCCTTCATCCTTAGCCTGAGTGACTCGGTTTACCACAAGGAACGAAATTTTCTTGGCCCCATCCTTCACTGGCACGTCAACATAAGCACCATAAGAATCGATTTGCCCTTCAGGAAATGAAGTTGCACCTGTTGGCCAATTTGCCGAAGGGGATTGAACATCATCCCATGTCCATAATCCCTGATTCTCATAGTCACCAGCTGTCCGATTGTAGTGAATACGGATGTGTCCAGCCGGAACAGGGGTAACCTCAACAGGTTCAGAAGGAATTTTATATTCAGCTGTCACACTGCCATCCAGTGGATTAAATTTAAAGGTAACCGGCAGATCGGAAGGAAGACTCAGATTATTAGCAGTTTCGGGATACAATTGATCCCCGGCTTCACCGTCTCCTGGAACAGAAACTTGGTAGGTGTAATCTCCCTTAGGAAGGGTAGCCACCGTACTGTAAACATCATCAAAATCAGGATCAGATAATGTGGTAAGTGCTTCTGCCGGCAGGTTTCCTGTCAATCTTGGTAATTTAGCGGAAGCAATCGGTGTGTAATACGTGGAATCGGCTATTTTATGAGTTAAGTCATTATAATAAAAGGTCACGGCAGTCTCTGTTTCTAGCTTGATATGGATATTCTCCCCATCATTGCTCCCCTGAGGATTGGTGTAACTTGTGAATCCATAATTCTCATCCCATAAATCATTTAGAGTAACCTTGTAGTTATATTCTCCTGCTGGCAGAGTGCCTGTAAAAGAATATAGGCCATTATCTGAATAGGTCATTTGGGTAACTACCGATGTCTCATCCCAATCCTTACCCGGCGTTTCCGCATCTGTCGATGTAAATTTAGACTGCAGATCCCCGACCAACACAACCTTCGTCGTTGCTGCTGTAACATTAACAGGATGTAGTCCAAGACCAGAGAACACGAGAGCAATGATCATAAAGATCGCAAATGCCCTCTTCCCCCATAAACTTATTTTCATTTTTGCAAAACCTCCCATAATTATGAATTCCTTTTTGCAAGCGGATACATGATTTTACAAACCCCACCAATTTATGAGATTATAAATCATGCGAATTCCTTCTGAAGGTGAAGAAGGTCTATATGTAGGGCTCGTCAAGCCAATTCAACGCTGTCACCATCCTTCTATCAAAGTAAAAGCTTGATACATCATGTCGAAATTAGTGCAATCGTTTGCAAAAAGCTATGCACAAACACTAGTCCATAAAACCCGATCGTTAGTGCAACTGATTACGACCTAAAAATACCCAATGAAAACGCTTGCTGTATTTTGATTTACATACTAATGCCGAATTTACGGTATTGTCAACCAGTATTTTCTAAAATAAAAGCTCAATTTAAAGCCGCAATAAAAACGAAACTTGTTCTTCCCTTCCTTTCAGCTAAGTTCTTGCATCCTTTAAGCCATACGTTTGCATTCAGCGAATGCTCTTTTCACAAAATTCAGACCGCATTTATACATATTAAGATCAAAATTCCCGAATCATTCATACTTTTTTGGTGAAAAGCAACAATATTGCATTGAAATTTCTTGTGTTCCTTCCAAAAGTAGCAATTTCCTCCTTTTGAATGACTTTATCTATTTACAATTTAGAACTCTTAGATTAATATTACTGTGTAAAGCAAACGGTTCCATAAGGAGGTTTCAATGACAGTTACCATTAAGGATGTGGCCAAGAAAGCGGGAGTATCTCCCTCCACGGTATCCCGGGTATTGTCCAACCATCCCAGAATCAGCCTGGAAACTTCCCGCAAAGTTAAAGCTATTATGGAGGATATGGGCTATACCCCTAACATGATGGCTAAGAGCTTGGTGTCGAAAACTACTAACAGCATCTGCTTCAGTCTTCCTAAACCTGCTGAAGAGCTGTTCTCTAATCTATTTTTTATGGAATTAATTCGCGGGATCGTTACACAAGCCAGCCGTTCCGGTTATGATGTGCTGATAAGCTCCGGAGCGAACGAGAAAGAAGAACTGGAAGCCGTTTCACGACTTCTGAAGGGTCGCCGTGTTGACGGCGTTATTCTGCTTTACTCTCGTACGGATGATGCCGTTATTGATTTTCTAGAGAGCAACGATTATCCATTCGTGCTTGTTGGCCGGAGTGATAAATATGAGAATATTTTATCAGTCGATAATGATAATGTGATGGCAGCATATGATGCTACGAACCACCTCATTTCCATGGGGCATAAACGTATTGGCTTCGTAAGTGGACCACCTAATCTAATCGTTTCTCGTGACCGTCTCGCCGGATATCGTAAAGCATTGCAGAATAGCGGTTTAGAAATGCGGGATGAATGGATTGTAGAGGGTGAATTTCTACAGGATAGCGGCTATAGAGCGATGTCCTTTTTCATGAATTTGCCGAATCGACCCACTGCGCTGGTAGCGGTGGATGACATGGTATCGTTCGGAATTTTGCGCGGGTTGAATGAACTGAAATACAAGGTTCCAGACGATCTCGCCATTGTAAGCTTTAACAATATTCCATTATCTGAATTATCTAGTCCTCCGATCAGCAGTATTGATATAGGAATTTATCATCTTGGCTACACCGCATCACAAGTACTTATCCAAAATATCAAGAGTCCGGATAACGGTTCAGGTCATACCAACCGATTTGTCATTCCCCATCGTCTGATCGTGAGAGAGTCATCCATGCACGCTCAGGCAAAGCATAAAACCGAATGAATAAGTGAAGCGTTTAATCGCTTCATTTATTTTTTGAAAATCTGTACAAACGTTTGCGCTAAATCATACAATACTTAATGATCCAGTTCTTTATGGGTGATTTCTAGGATCTTAGGTTAGGATAAACTTACACATCTTAATCAAAGTTTAAACGGTTTAATAAGATTCTAATACGGCATCCGCTGGATCACGACGCTGTCAAAACTTTTAGGAGGTACTACAATGTCGGAAATTAAAGCCTGCTTGTTCGACTTGGACGGAGTAATCGTCGATACAGCCAAATACCATTATATCGCTTGGAAAGAGCTTGCAGATGGACTGGGGTTTCTTTTCACAGAACAAGATAACGAACGCCTTAAGGGAGTCAGCAGAACGGCTTCACTAAATATTTTGCTGGAAATCGGTGGACTAACGATTGCTGAAGAAGAGAAAGCTAAGCTTGCGGAACAGAAAAATAATCGTTATGTCGAATATATTGCGAAAATGGACAGTTCTGAGATTCTGCCAGGTGCGCTTGATTTCCTAAAAGAGTGCCGTACGAATGGCATCAAAGTCGCTCTCGGTTCTGCCAGTAAAAACGCTATGACGATCTTGAATAATACCGGATTAACCCCTTACTTTGATGCAATCATCGATGGAACTCATACTAGTGCTGCTAAACCAGATCCGGAAGTGTTCCTGTTAGGAGCCAAAGCACTGGATGCCGCACCTGAACATTGTGTAGTCTTCGAAGATGCGGAAGCGGGAATTGAGGCTGCTACCCGGGCCGGTATGTTCAGTATTGGCATTGGTTCGCCGGAAACCCTCAGTGCAGCGAATATTGTGGTTCCATCGCTCGCTCATATGAGTGTGTCCATGCTCAAAGAATCTTTTGCATAAATATAGTGAACATAATGAACTCAAATAGTACTGATTTGAGTTGTTATGGACATTCCTACCAGAGATTAAATGAACTAATAATTAATCGTTAACTTTCTGGTGATGAAGTGACGGAGAGGAATTTTGAAACTGTAGAAGCATAGCGTTCGCCTTTATAATCAGATTTCATCTGCAAAATGTGGTTTAAATATAGAAATCTGATTATAACAGCGATCGAAAGTCCAAAGATTCATCGCAGTCACTTTTATATCACCGGAAGTTTAACAAAAGATTTGTTCATTTTATATATCCCCCTAACATATTTAAAGGAGCGGTTATCGTGAAACAATATTTAACAATTGATGAATGGTCCATTATTGAGGAATCCTTTGATCCACAGACGCAAGAAATTTCTGAAAGCGTATTTAGTCTTGGTAACGGATTTATGGGTGGCCGGGCCAATTTCGAAGAGCAATATAGCGGCAACAGCCTGCAAGGCAGCTACATGGCGGGCGTCTACTACCCTGACAAAACACGTGTCGGCTGGTGGAAAAACGGCTATCCTGAATATTTTGCCAAAGTACTTAACAGCACGAACTGGATCGGTATCAACATTGATATCGAGGGTACCCCCCTTGATCTGGCAAAGTGCACCGTTTCCGAATTCCGCCGTGTACTTAATATGAAAGAAGGAACGCTCTCCCGTAGCTTCACTGCCACTCTCGAAGATGGTAAGGAAGTTAAAGTAGAAAGTATCCGGTTCGTAAGCATGACTCGTCAAGAAATCGGCGCGATTCGCTATTCCATCATTCCTGTTAATTTCTCAGGCAAGATTACGATTACTCCTTATCTTGATGGTGATGTGAAGAACAAGGATTCCAACTATGACGAGAAATTCTGGAATGAAGTTGAGAAACAAGCGGGACCTGATCATGGACATCTCACTCTTAAGACTAAGAAACTCGACTTCCATGTCACCTCTGCTATGGCTTTTGATATCCTTGTCAATGGTGAGAAGGTAACTGCCGAAGCAGAAGCGATCGAACAAGAGAAATATGTAGCCTGCAAACTGGACGTAACCGCACAAGCGGGCAATCAAATCGTCATTTATAAATATGTAGCCAATGTTACTTCTCGGAATCACGGTCTGGGACAATTGGTCGACGCCGCCCAAACTGCTCTGCAAGCTGCTAAGGAAGCCGGATTTGTAACTCTTTTGACCGAACAAATTGAAGCTTGGAGAGAAAAATGGAAAGAAAGCGACATCATCATTGAAGGTGACGTTTCGGCTCAGCAAGCGATTCGCTTTAATATTTTCCAACTCAATCAAACCTATAATGGTGAAGATGACCGCCTGAACATTGGCCCGAAAGGTTTTACCGGTGAAAAATACGGCGGCAGCACTTACTGGGATACAGAGGCGTATTGCGTTCCCTTCTATCTCAGTACGGCGGACTCCTCCATTGCCCGCAATTTGTTGATCTACCGTTACAAGCACTTAGAGAAAGCTAAAGAAAATGCCCGTAAGCTTGGATTCAAAAAAGGTGCGCTATACCCAATGGTTACGATGAACGGTGAAGAATGCCACAACGAGTGGGAAATTACATTTGAAGAAATTCACCGGAATGGTGCCATTGCCTACGCCATTTACAACTATGTGAACTACACCGGAGACAAAGCTTATCTGGGACAATATGGCCTTGAGGTTCTCGTGGAAATCTCCCGCTTCTGGGAAGAACGTGTTCACTATGCATCACGCAAAGAGAAATACGTAATGCTCGGCGTAACGGGCCCGAATGAATATGAGAATAACGTTAATAATAACTGGTATACGAACCGTATGGCTTCGTGGACTATGGAATATACCATGGAAGCACTGGCATACTTGCAAGAAAATGAGCCTACTCGTTATGCTGAGCTAGTTGACAAACTAGGGCTGCAAGAGAGCGAAACTACAAAATGGAAAGACATCATTGCTAAGATGTATTATCCTGCGGATGAAGAGCTGGGTATCTTCTTACAACAAGATGGCTTCCTGGACAAAGAGATCATTCAAGTCAAAGATCTGGAACGTGAGCATCTGCCACTTAACCAAAAATGGTCATGGGACCGTATCCTGCGTTCTTGCTTCATTAAACAAGCAGACGTTCTGCAGGGATTATATTTCCTGGGTGACCGTTACGATCTCGATACCAAAAAACGTAACTTCGACTTTTATGAACCGATCACTGTTCATGAGTCCTCCCTTTCCCCTTGTATCCACTCCATTCTAGCCAGTGAGCTGGGATATAAGGATAAGGCCTATGAAATGTACTTGCGTACTTCAAGACTGGATCTTGATAACTATAACAATGATACAGAAGACGGCTTGCACAGCACTAGCATGGCTGGTACTTGGATGTCAATCGTACATGGTTTCGGCGGACTCCGCGTGCATGACGGCAGACTGACACTAAGCCCATCTAACCCAGGTCACTGGACCGCTTACTCTTTTAAAATCATGTTCCGCGGCTCCCGTCTGAAAGTAAGCGTTACGGATGCACAAGTTACTGTTACGAATGAAACTGATATCCCTGCTTCTATTACTATCTACGACAAAGAATATACCGTAAACGGACTAAGCAGCATCACTGCTGATAGCAATTCCGTCACAGTATAAAACTTACACCCAAGAGACCCTTGAAGCTTAATGCTTTTGGGGTCTCTTTATTTTTTAGGAAGATAACTTATATAAGGAGTGATTTTGAATGAACAGAACCTTTTGGAAAGAAGCCGTTGTCTACCAAATCTATCCCCGCAGCTTTCAAGATAGCAATGGTGACGGGATTGGAGATCTGCAAGGAATCATTTCACGTCTGGATTATTTGCAAAAGCTAGGTGTCGACGTAGTTTGGCTGTCACCTGTATATAAATCGCCAAATGACGATAACGGTTATGACATCAGCGATTATCAAGATATTATGGATGAGTTCGGCACATTGCAGGATTGGGAAGAATTACTGACTGGATTGCACGCCCGTGGCATAAAACTAATGATGGACCTTGTAATCAATCATTCCTCAGATGAGCATCCTTGGTTCGTAGAATCCCGTTCTTCAAAAGATAATCCATATCGCGATTACTACATTTGGCGTCCGGGTGGACCAGATGGTGAGCGCCCCAACAATTGGAGTTCTGTATTCAGCGGCCCGGCTTGGGAACTGGATGAAACCACTGGTGAATACTATCTGCATCTGTTTTCGCGCAAGCAACCGGATCTCAACTGGGAGAATCCGCAGCTGCGTGAGGAGTTATACAAGATGATCACCTTCTGGCTCGACAAGGGTGTGGATGGTCTACGAATGGATGTAATCAATATGATTTCCAAAGTGGAAGGTCTCCCTTCCTCTCATAGAGACGGCCTTGCTCCCGGGGAACTTGCTTGGGGCGGCGAATATTATATGAATGGACCACGTGTTCATGAGTTTTTACATGAAATGAATGACAAAGTGTTATCCAACTATAACATTATGACTGTCGGCGAGACTCCTGGCGCTACAGTTGAAGATGCCATCCTTTACACGGACGAGGAACGCAAAGAGCTGCAAATGGTATTCCAATTCGAGCATATGGATGTGGACTCGGGTCCTGACGGCAAATGGGACGTAGCCCCGTGGACGTTGTCGAAGCTGCGCGATATTCTTCATAAATGGCAAGTGGGTCTGGCGGATAAGGGTTGGAATAGTCTTTATCTTAACAATCATGACCAGCCACGTATGGTCTCAAGATTCGGGGATGACGGTAAGTATCGTGTGATCTCTGCCAAAATGCTCGCTACCTTACTGCACACGCTGAAAGGGACACCCTATATTTATCAAGGCGAAGAAATCGGGATGACTAATGTAAAGTTCACAGCCATTGAACATTATAAAGACATTGAAATCCTCAATATGTATCGCGAAAAGGTTACCGAAGGCGGCGCTGATCCTAACAGCGTGCTAAACGCTATTCATATCAAAGGCCGTGATAATGCGCGCACTCCGATGCAATGGGATGATTCTGCGAATGCCGGCTTTACTGAAGGGGAGCCGTGGCTCAAAGTTAATCCGAACTACAAGGAAATTAACGTGGAGCAGGCCCTGGCGGATTCGGATTCCATCTTCTATTATTACCAAAGGCTGCTTGCTTTGCGCAAAAAAAATCCGATCATGGCTTATGGCGAATACAAGCTACTTTTGCCAGAGCATGAGGATATTTATGCCTATACGCGTACTCTGGATGACGAGAAGTGGCTAGTGCTGCTCAATTTCAATGAGGTTCCACAGACTGTTGATCTTTCCGCAGAGCTAAGTAAGGCTACGGAACTTATTATTGGAAATTACCCTGATGATGCACCCACACGGGAATTATTACGACCTTATGAAGCAAGAGTGTATCGATTGAAAGACTAACTTTGTCTATCTTCCTGAGTTATACTATTTAGGATGATTTTTTATGAGATTATCCTTCTGCCTGCTACCTGTCATTAAAGAGCACGGAATAACAGGATTTTGCAAATGCAGCCTGATAGTATGAACTTAAAGGGAGATGACGGACTTGGAATGGCTTATCCGCATGAAAGAAGCTTTAGATTATATGGAGAGCAAGATGGAGGAATCTGTGACCATTGATGAAATCGCCAAGGTTGCTTACTCCTCCCCCTTTCATTTCCAGCGCATGTTCAATATGCTTACCGGAGTATCTATTAAAGACTATATCCGTAAGCGCAGATTAACTCTGGCTGCACAGGAGCTTGCTATTTCTAAAGTTAAAGTGCTGGATGTTGCACTGAAATACGGATATGACTCGCCCGAGTCGTTTGCCAAAGCATTCCGCAAGGCACATGGAATTACTCCTTCTGCTGCGCGGGAGTCAGGGGTACAGCTCAAGGCTTTCCCTAGACTCTCCTTCCATCTATCACTGAAGGGAGATAAAGAAATGGACTACAGAATTGAGAAAAGAGACGCTTTTAATGTTATCGGACTAGTAGAGGAAATGACAACGAAGGATGGGGAGAATCTGCGCCGCATCCCTCAGTTGTGGATAGAAGCTAATGAAAATGGTACGTCGGATAAGCTGATTGAGCTCGGTGAAGATAAGGATTTATTAGGCATCTGCTCTGACATGAACCATGATAAAGAAACCTTCTCCTATTGGATCGCTGTCGAAGCTACTCCAGAGACTGATGCACAGGGCTTTGCTTCTACAACAATCCCAGCTGCAAGTTGGGCTGTGTTCACCTCAGTAGGGCCGATGCCTGATGCGATCCAGCAGGTATGGGCACGCATTTTCCAGGAGTGGTTCCCTTCCACAGGCTACGAGCACACAGGCGGACCTGAGTTTGAGCTATATCTTCCAGGGAGACCAGACGCAGAGGACTATCGCTGTGAGATATGGATCCCTGTTACGAAAAAAGAATAGAACTAAAAAGACTATCGAAATCCCGATAGTCTTTTTTCTTGTGATTGCCTACTATTTCATTTTGAGAATTGGCATAGTCTTGGTATAATAAATAGATTATGTAGTTCTATAATGATTATTGATTATTGTCATCCGAATTATCGGTGAAGGAGAATTTCATGTCTACTGTAAAAATATTTTCAGACAGCACTTCCGATTTACCTCAAAACTGGAAGGATACTTATGACATCGGCATCGTTCCTCTTTATGTTGTATTTGAAGAAGGTACCTACAAAGATGGTGAAGATATTACACCCGAGGAAGTGTATCGCCGTGTAGCCGCTAGTGGAGTATTGCCGAAAACGGCAGCACCTTCGCCAGCAGATTTCATTGCTGCATTTCAACCCGTGATTAGCAGCGGACAAGATATTGTATATATCAGTCTCTCCTCCTCACTATCCTCTACATATCAGAATGCACTTTTGGCTGCCGGGGAATTTCCTGAGGGACGCGTACAGGTTATAGATTCACAAACCTTGTGCGGAGGCATTGCCCTCCTTGTTATGAAGGCTGTCAGAGCTGCTGAAAAGGGCCACTCTGCCGTAGAGATTGCAGCCATGCTGGAGCACAGCCGCAGCCTTGTGGAAACTGAATTCGTTGTGGATACGCTAGATTACTTATATATGGGTGGACGCTGTTCAGGCATGCAGAACTTCATCGGTAGTCTGCTCAAAATCCGTCCTGTTCTTAGACTGGTAGATGGAAGCATCATACCTACCAGCAAAATCCGTGGCAAAAAAGAAAAAGCTGTGGAACAAATGCTCCAGAACGCTTTGGTTCATGTCGATCGAATGGATAATGAGTTACTCATCGTGGTCCATACCTTGGCGGAAGAAGATGCGCTCTATCTGGAGGCAGCACTACGAGAGAAAACTCAAGTTAATGAAATAGCAATCCTCCATGCGGGTTGTGTAATTGGCAGCCATTGTGGGCCGCATACTGTAGGTCTCATGTATATGCTTCAGGACTAATAACACACAAATCTCCGGCCATTGCTTCTTAAGCAAATGGACCGGAGATTTGTGTGTAACCCCCCTAGTTTGAAGTTACTTCCAGCTCTATATCTTCTGCTCTGCAAGGCAACATAAAACGAAACGTAGAACCGTGATTCTCTTCACTTTCTACAAAGATCGTCCCACCCATCAGCTCCACAAGCTGCTTGCAAATCGCCAGTCCCAAGCCTGTGCCTCCATATTTACGGTTTATGGACGGATGCAGCTGTGAGAAAGATTGAAACAATAGATTGAGTTTGTTACCGGCAATTCCTACACCTGTATCCCGCACTGAAAATTCCAACAAAAATTCTTGTTCATCAGATAGTGGAATGTTCTTCACCGATAGGGTCACGCTCCCACGTTCCGTGAATTTCAGCGCATTGCCTACCAGATTCACGACAATCTGCCGCAAGCGGATCGGATCAGCAATGATTATGGTTGGAACGCTAGTATCCATCCACCAACGTAATGCCAGCTTCTTCTCTTCCGCTTTCGGTGCAAATAAATCAATGACGTCTGAGATCATCTCGCGGAGATCAAACTTCTCGGATTGCAGTGACATTTTACCTGCTTCCATTTTGCTGAAATCAAGAATATCATTCAAGATCTGTAATAACGTATAACTACTGCTGCGTAAAATCTCGGCATAACCTCGCTGCTCTTCTCCAAGTTCAGTATCCAACAATAGATCAGCCATTCCGATCATCCCGTTCATCGGCGTCCGAATTTCATGGCTCATCATCATTAAGAAATCAGATTTGGCTTGCGCTGCCTGCTCTGCTGATTCTTTCGCACGAATGATTTCTCGCTCATTCGTAATATCACTGAAGGCAATAACCGCACCTGCGATCAGCCCTTCATCAATAAGAGGTGCTACCCGATAATTAACAAAAAAACTGGTGCCATCCTTACGCCAGAAGATCTCATCATCTTTCTTGCGGATGACTCCATCCTCTATCGTAAGACTAATCTGGCAATCAGGTGTCGAATAACGCGAACCATCACCTTGGATATGATGGATATAATCCATAAGCTTCAAACCCATCAATTCTGTTGGTTGGTAGCCTAACATATCCGCTGCCTCACGGTTAATAAATAGAGCACGCCCCGTTGTATCCAGCACAAAGATTCCCGCGGAGACGGAATTCAGAATGAGGCTCGATTGTTTATCCTTCACAGCTACTATTGAGCTATCTTTGGAGCTTATCTCCACTTCGCCCGTGATAGGTAATTCAGTATCTAAGGTGTCCGCTAATTCATCTAGCCAGTCTTGTAACAATTCCGCATGTAAAAGAGCGCTTCCGTTAGCCACTTGGGTAATCGCGAATACCCCGGCGATCCCTTCTTCCGTTCTGATGGGTAAAAGTTTAACGCCTACGCAATCCGAGCCTTTTTTGGGATTCTCTAAATCTTGTAGCTCAAAGCTTGAGGAGTTCCCCTGCAGAGCAGCCTCAAAACTAGCAATATTGCCAAGATTTTTTCTCTTTGCTGATATCGGACTTGTATTTTGCAACTTCGCTTCTGCGCTCAAGCCTAGATGAAAAGTTCGGTTGGTTCCTACGCAGCGACCTTGTCTATCCAGAACGAATATCAAATCAGGATGTTGGTCATATAACGATTTATAAGCGCTCTCTTCCGAAAGCAACCGTCTCAGAATGGACGTCCAGTCTTTATCCACAGTTCACATCCCCTCAGGCTCTCTCATCCATTATCATTACCCCTAAACGAGCAATGTTCATCTAAAATTTAAAATATATTTCATATCTATTATATCAAAATTACGGAAATCAGTCGTAGATAAACGTCAAATCCCCCCTTTATAACCCCAATCACGATGCTTTTTCATCGTTACAAAAGGGTTATAAAAGGGGGTGAATTCCGAATCTATTAGGCTATATCTTTATGTTCAATGTTGCGAATAGCCATATAGGCAATACCTGCTCCTAGCAATCCAAGTGAGATCGACACCGCCGCTAAATTACCTAAGCGAGCTTGATCAAATCCCCCAGAAATTAAGGAGGTAACTAACACAGCTGAGACGATGGTGGCAGGGACCGATTTTTTCTTCATTCCAAAGTACAATGGGATTAGAGCAATACCCGCTGCGTAAAAAGCGTTTGCGCCTAACTTAATCAGCTCTGAAGTGATTACATGAAGGGTCAGTTCACCCGGAATAAGCCCTGCAAAGGAATTGAATCCTATTAGGATAGCGCCGACTACAATGTCTGCCACGATTATGGCAACAAATGTGAAGGCGAACACTATCAATATTTTCGCAGTCATCAGCTTTTTACGTGAGATAGGATACATGAAGAGAAGAGTAATGGTGTTGTTCTTATACTCATCAATCACCAGCTTGCTAATAATAACCGAAGCGAAAATAATATAAGCAGCCTTTACAAAAACGAACACGCCCTCAAACAACTCTGCATAAGAAGCAAATGACGGTTCGCTCTCATTTTGATCAACGAATAAAACCATAATCATAAACGCAAGAATCGCAAGATTGACGATTGCTGCACCTGTAAGAAGCGTTTTTAGCTTATTCTTCCGAATTTCCAAAGATATTAATTTAAGCAATGCCTTCACCCCCAATCAATTGCAGAAAATGATCTTCCAGCGTATGTTGTTTTTTGCTGATACTTTCAATTTCCACATCTGCTAGCACTAACGCCTTATTCAGATCACGTTGTGAGATTCCACCGTCATATATTCTAACTGTAATATGGTCCAGCACTTTGAAATTATTAAGCCCAAGCTTATGCTCCAACACATACACTGCTTTATTAATCTCATTCGTAACCACTTCGATATATTCAGTATTTTGGCCACGAATGGAATCCATCGCCACTTCTTCTACCAGAGCACCCTGCCGGATCACACCGATCGTATCAGCAATCTGCTCTATTTCCCCCAGAATATGACTAGATACAAGTAACGTCATTCCATATTCACGGCTAAGCATCCGGAACACTTCACGCATCTCCTTGATTCCCACAGGATCTAGCCCATTAATCGGCTCATCCAAAATGAGCAGCTCAGGTTTCGTCATGAAGGCTCTGGCAATACCCAGACGTTGCTTCATCCCAAGTGAAAATTGCTTCACCGGCTTTTTATCGACACCTGTGAGCTTTACCAGCTCCAGCGCTTCACCAATCGCTTGCGGATCATAATAGCCCATGTACTCTCCGTGCAAAATCAGATTTTCTTTGGCTGTCAATTTATCATAAAACACTGGATATTCAATGATGCAGCCCATCCGCTTCAGCATTTCGTAAGAATGCTCAGTCATTTTTTCATTAAAAAATTCAATTTCTCCACTCGTAGGTTTAACGAGGTTCGTGACCATTTTCATCACGGTAGTTTTGCCAGCACCATTGGGTCCAAGAAACCCGTAAATTTCACCTTGCTTAATATTCATATTCACATTGCTGACGACTTCTTTACCTTGATAGGTTTTCGTTAAATTTCTTGTCCGAAGTATTGTAGTCAATTCCGCGCTCCCCTTTGTTTTCGTCTCGTCTTCCTTAGTTCTTATTGTACACAGCAGAATTTTCTTTTTTATTACTCGTTTCTTACGAAAATCTTAAGCTGCGCACAATTCTATTCCTTAGAAGCGTAATCTGCGAAAAGTAAGGGTAAACACCGTTCTCACATACGGCTGACTAACCAGTGTAATCGTTCCATTCATTTGCTCCGTTAATCTTTTGGTGATCGTCAGACCTAGACCGCTGCCTTGATAAGCCCGATTTCTTGAGTCTTCCAGCGTATACAGACGCTCAAATACTTTATCCTGGTGTACTTCACTGATGCCTTTTCCCCGGTCCCACACCTCTATGTATACTTTGTTCTCATCACTATAGAGCCTTAATCCTAATACGCTCCCAGCGTCGCCATAAGAAATTGCGTTCGACAACAGATTGGACAATATTCGATCAAGAGCCTCTTCATTTCCCATGAAGTAAACAGCCTCATCCGGAATCTCAATCTCCACCTCACTGCCCTTAGCGCTGAGGATATCATAGAAAGAAAGGATGTTGCGTCTGCATACTTCACCTGCCTCAACTCGTGAAAGCGCAATTTCCCGATCCCCAGACTCCAGCTTGGACAAATCAAAAAACTTGTTCATCAGCTGGATCACTTCATTGGCTTTTTGATGAATCATCTTCATCATTCGTTCCCGTTCCCCGGCCGGCAAATGTTCATCCTGTTGAATGGTCTCAATATAACCAAGCACAACCGTTAGCGGAGTCTTAAGATCATGAGAAATATTAGACAGCATATTACGCATGGATTTCTCCAGCCTAACGCGCTCAATGCTTCCTTTATGATTGATATCCAGCAGCCGGTTCAGGTCAATCAGCACGCTCTGCAGCTCCAAATTACCGCTGAACAGCAGCAATCTTTCATGTGAGCCTTCCTCCATAATGCTGCTTAACTTGTCATGCATATATCGCAAATCATTAGAAGCTTTACGCGAATTCTGATATTGCCACACAATGACGGCGAGTAAGAGCACAATGACAACACCTAGCACCGCTATCATTATAGCTGTTCTCCCAGCTTATACCCGATGCCCCATAACGTCTTAATGTATTCGGGATGGGAGGGATCGTCTTCTATTTTTTCACGCAATCTTCTCATATGTACATTAATGACGTTCTCATCCCCGAAATAATCATCCTCCCATACGCTCGCATAAATCTGCGCTTTGGTAAATACTCGGCCCGGATGCGTCACAAACAGCTTAAGAATATGAAATTCCTTCGACGTTAGCTTTACTTCTTCCCCGTTCTTCAACGCAGAGAAGTTATCTAAATCTACAGTCAATCGGCCAATGGAGATCATTTGCTTCACCGGAGCTTGATCTTCCACTTGGATACTGGGAGATGCATAACCTGCACGACGGATCGCTGCCTTCACCCTAGCCGCTAGCTCAATCATAGAAAAGGGCTTCGTAATATAATCATCCGCCCCAAAGCCTAACCCAAGCGCTTTATCTACATCACTGTCTTTAGCGGACATGATCAACACTGGAACCAGACTCTCCGCACGAATAGTCTGAAGAATGTCAGTCCCGCTACGCTTCGGCAGCATAAGGTCTAACAGTACAAGATCAAATGGACCACCGGTCCGAAATGTTCTCTCCGCTACTTCACCGTCAAATACAGCTTCAACCTCATAACCTTCTTTTACCAAATAAGACCTGACCATTTCACTGATTGCTTCGTCGTCCTCAATCAGCAGCACACGCTGTGGCATGTCCAAACCTCCCCGTAGTCGAAAACCTCTTCGTTAAATTATACCAATTTCCCGGAGCTCTTACTATTTCGGTTTTTATTTCAGCTTTAATTTCAGTTTCATTAAAGGTAGCCCAGGTATTATGGCCTTAACAACTTACAAAATGAGGTGATGCTTCAATGTTGAACAAGAGAAGTAAGCAAGCCTGGAGCTTCAAACGAAAGCTGCTGATCGTGATGATCATTGTCCTCCTGCTTCTCGGCACAGTGATATATAGTCTGGCAGATCGTTACTTAATCGAACATGTCGAAGTCGTAGTTGCGGATGATGCAGCTACAACTAGCAGCTCAGGAGCTACAGCCGTTACAACTGCCGAAGTTAACGCAACCTCTGACGACTGGAATTACTCCAGCGATGATATTCAGATCCAGATCGACCAAGTGCAGACCGGTTCCGGTTCAGACCAGATCACTTATTTTGTCGCTGATATCGTCCTCAAGGAAGCGAGCAGTCTGCGCACTGCTTTTGCCGACAACAGCTTTGGAACAAACATCACTGAGGATACCTCGGACATTGCTTCCGCGAACTATGCGATTTTTGCCATCAATGGTGATTACTATGGCTTCCGCAATGACGGAGTGATAATCCGTAACGGCACGGTGTATCGTGATGATCCTGTGCGGGATGCAATGGCGCTGTTCGATGATGGGACAATGCAAACCTATAACGAGGAAGAGATTTCTTCCTCTGAACTTCTGGCGCAAGGGGCCACCGATACCCTTTCCTTTGGTCCGATTCTGATTCAGGACGGGGAGATTGCCAGTGATTTCAGCAATGTCAAAATCGATACCAACTTCGGCAACCATTCCATCCAGAACGCGAATCCCCGCACCGCAGTTGGTATGATCGCACCAAACCATTATGTGTTTGTCGTAGTTGACGGGCGCAATGAAGGGTACAGCCGTGGGATGACCCTTACTGAGCTAGCTGATGTAATGTCCGACCTTGGCGCCACAGAAGCCTACAATCTGGACGGCGGTGGTTCATCCACTATGTACTTCATGGGACGGGTCGTAAATAATCCGCAGGGCAAAAACAAGGAGCGGGGCGTCAGCGACATTCTTTATATCAAGGAGGGTGCAACATCATGACTATACTGATCCCAGCCTATGAGCCAGATGAACGACTGCTCGATTTGATTTTACAGCTGCATAATTTCCAGCTCGAACCTATTGTTCTTGTGGATGACGGCAGCGGCCCGCACTACCGTGGAATCTTCGATATGGCAGAAGCATTCGGCTGCACTGTCCTAACCCATGAAGTCAACCTCGGAAAAGGATGTGCTCTGAAGACAGGGTTCCAGTATATTCAGGGGACTGGTCTGCCGGATTATGTAGTCTGCGCGGATAGCGACGGCCAACATCTGCCTTATGATATTAACCGAATCGTTGAATCTCTGCGGAACCAGACTACCCCGGGAATCGTACTCGGCAGCCGCCGGTTCACCGGAACCATTCCTCTGCGCAGCCGCTTCGGCAACTCGGTAACCCGGACGGTCTTTTCCTTAACTACAGGCACTAAGATTTATGATACACAGACTGGTCTGCGCGGCTACCCCCTATCAATGCTTGATTGGCTATGCCAGATTCCCGGCGAACGGTTTGAATATGAAATGAACATGCTGCTGACTGCCCATAAAGAGGGGTACACCATTACGGAAGAGTACATCGATACCGTCTATCTGGACGATAATAAATCATCCCATTTCCGGCCTCTGATGGACTCCTTCCGGATTTATCTGCCGATACTGATGTTCAGCACTTCTTCGCTGCTGTCAGCCCTGCTCGACTTCACACTCTTATTCCTGTTTCAGAGGCTCAGCCATAACCTATTCCTGTCCGTCGCGGCCGCGAGATTGTGCAGCTCTGTCTTTAACTATTCTATGAACCGAAAATACGTCTTCACAGACGGCAAACGCTCCAAGATTCAGGCATCGCTTCCCAAATATTTTGCGCTGGTGATCCTCGTATTGTTGTTCAACTATGGGCTACTCTATTTCTATAATGAAAAGCTGATTATTCCGCTTGTCGCCGCCAAGCTACTGACCGAGGCTTCAATCTTCCTATTCAGCTATTGGGCGCAACGGAGGTTTGTGTACTGAGGGTTTGGGTACTGAGGGTTTGGGTACTCTGGGGAAGGTTACGTTCTCTCGACTGCTTATGCTTGTGTGGTGAGCAATTGGGAATTTGTGAAGCAATAATTGGACACTTGTGGAGCACTTTTCGGACACTTATTGAGTACTAATCGGATACTTGTGGAGCTTCTATCGGGCACCTATGGAACTGCTCCTCGAACACATATGGAGCACCTATTGGGCACCTATTGAGCACCTATCGGACACAGATGACACTAATCGCAGTATTATTCCACTTTTGGTATGCTAACGGACCCCATTGCCGCTATTGGTAAGAAAGGCACCACATATGAGCCTCTTTTTGTGGGATAGCGTCTGTGGGGTCCGAAACCCTGCTCAAAACGCTGGAAATTTGCAAATAACGTCAGCTGAGTCCGAATTCACCGAGAAGGATACCGTTGATAGAATTCGCATACAAAAAAGCTAATGCTTCCTTCCAATAATGTATACAAAATCACATTATCTTTGCTCAAAAATTCAGAACGTCATACACTCATCTTCTCCCCCATATATATAAATGGAATAGTCCCGGACGTTGTCGCGGAACCTTTGCAGCCCTGTCAGAATAGGTTGCAGCATAAGCCCAAGCTGGAGGGAGAGAAAGATTCATACCAAGCGAAGAAATTAATGCGCTAGAGCGGGCCATTGCCGAGATTACGGAATAGCCACTGGCTTCGGTTTAGATTTTTATCCCATGCGTTATGAAATATGCCCCGCAGATATTATTTATACATTCGGCGCTTATGGAATGCCTACACGATTTGGACACTGGAGTTTTGGAAAAACCTTTCATAAAATGAAATCCCAATACGATTTCGGACTGAGCAAAATATACGAGCTCGTTATTAACTCCAACCCTTGTTATGCCTTCCTGCTGGATGGAAATTCACTGATTCAGAATAAGCTGATCGTTGCCCATGTGCTAGCGCACTGTGATTTTTTCAAAAATAATATGCGTTTCTCCATGTCCAACCGAGATATGGTCGAGAGCATGTCAGCTACAGCAGATCGGATTGCCGGTTATTCTGTAACTTACGGAACTGATGCTGTGGAGAGCTTCATCGAATCAGTGCTGGCTATCCAGGAGCATATAGACCCCAGTCTGATCCAGCCACGCAAGCTGGGCAAAACTCACCTACTGGAAGCTAAGATGAAGGAGCTCAAAGACGCCCCTCCAGGCGGCTCGAAATCATCCAATCCTTATGACGAATTATAGAATTTAGATAAAAGCAATACCGGGCCACAGGAAGCAACCTCTGGAAACCGTGCTTTCCCCCTGAGCCAGAAAAAGATATGTTCTGGTTTATCCAGCAATATTCCACTGTTTTGGAGGATTGGCAGCGTGACATTATGACGATGCTCCATGACGAAATGCTCTACTTCTGCCCACAGATGGAGACGAAGATCATGAACGAAGGCTGGGGTTCGGTCAGCTAAGGTGCTTACGCAAAAAGGCTCTCTACAAACGATGAAGCATCGTTTATGGAGAGCTTTTTTATTTCAGATTCATCCCCTTCGTGGATTGTGTCCGATTGGCCGCTTCTCTTTTTCCAAAACTATTTCAATCAATGCTAGCTGAGTGTTGGATTTGCAACAATTCAATAAAATTGATGGTTTGTTTAGTAGATTAATCGTTTTATACTAACTTTAACAACAATTGTTGTAAACATAAAAGAATAGAGGAGATTATTATCACTAAGGTATTATTTATTACAGCAAATCCAAATGACGAAAATCGTTCGTTTAGTATGGCAGCAGGAAAGGCATTTATTGAAACATATAAAGAGACAAACCCAACGGATGAAATCGTGACATTGGATTTATTCACAGAAGATATTCCAAATTTAGATGCAGATGTTATGAGTGGTTGGGGGAAACTTCGTGCAGGACAGCAAATTGACACTCTTTCAACTGAGGAATTAGCGAAAATTAGTCGCCTAAACGAAATTCTCGATCAATTTATTGCAACGGATAAAATGATATTCGTAACGCCGATGTGGAACTTCTCATTCCCATCCGTTGTGAAAACATACATCGATGCCGTAGCTGTACCTGGTAAGACGTTTAGATATACGGAGACTGGTGCTGTTGGCTTACTTCATGATAAGAAAGTGCTTCATATTCAAGCTCGCGGTGATTTTTATTCAGAAGGTCATTTAGCAGATGAAGAGCTAGGCGACCGATATTTAAAACATATTATGAACTTCATGGGTATTACTGAATATGAAGGTTTATTTATTGAAGGTCAAGCTAAAATGCCAAATAATGCTGAGAAAATTAAAGCAGCAGGCATCGAGCGTGCCAAGCAATTAGCACAAAGCTTCTAATCGTTTATTATCTTTATACTGCACTTCGTAGTCCATACAAAAAATGGACCATGAAGTGTTTTTTTTTCGAAGATTTTTTCTGTTATAATGGGGTCACCCATTAATCCAACAAGTGTCAAAAAGTATTAGTATTTTAAGAAGGAAGGTACAAATGAAAAAACAAGATCCACGGATTCAACGAACAAGAGAAAATATCATGAATGGTTTTATGAGACTGATTAAACAAAAAGATTTTAGTGATATTACCATTAGTGATATTACACAAGAAGCAGAGATTAACCGTTCAACATTTTACTATCATTTTGTGGATAAATACGATTTAATCGATGTGATTCAAAGAGAAGTTCTTACGAAAGAAATTTTTAATGAAGTAGCCTTACAAGAAGTCATCAATGAACAAACAATTATTATGTCCCTCCAAGCTATTATGAGTTCTCAAATAAATTTATCCTTACAATGTCAACATGCTCTTGAAGAATTCAAATCGAAAATGGACTATGAAATTAAACAACGATTGACGGAAACACTTCAAGCTTTATTAGATAAAGAGCATGGTGTGAAGGAAGAACATTATTTACTGGCTACATTTTGGAGTTGGGGCATCTACGGGGTTGCAATGGCTTGTGTAGAGGGGAAAGAAACTTTGCATACGGCGGTAAACCGTTTGACAAATATCATTTCAGGCTAGTATAGAAACCATTCTATAAATTCTCCACCCCATAGTTTCTTCTTTACTTCAAGATGCCTTGAAAATCTCTCTCTCTGTTATACTTTTCGTTTGTATTATCTTTGTTGGAGAAGAAGCGAATGACTTCAGTCATTTTCAACAATAAAGGTGTCCTGTCTCAACTTCAGCAAGCTCAGAAGGATCGCAAGGATGGAATTTCCACATACAGTGACTGCGAGGAAGAATTCGCCGAATTTCTGAATGAGGAATCATCTATTTATAAATACGTTTGGGTGGTGGCTACGATAGTTCCCCCGTCATATTGCCTCCCCTCCTCCCATATACATAGTATGAATAACATTTTTCGATACAGGTATCCGCATTTCATATAGGTTCTGCCCCATACAGGCGGTGCCCAGAGTAGGAAGGAGCGATAGATTCATGCCAAGCGAAGAAATTAATGCGCTAGAGCGGGCCATTGCCGAGATTACGGAAATAGCCACTGGCTTCGGTTTAGATTTTTATCCCATGCGTTATGAAATATGCCCCGCAGATATTATTTATACATTCGGCGCTTATGGAATGCCTACACGATTTGGACACTGGAGTTTTGGAAAAACCTTTCATAAAATGAAATCCCAATACGATTTTGGACTGAGCAAAATATACGAGCTCGTTATTAACTCCAACCCTTGTTATGCCTTCCTGCTGGATGGAAATTCACTGATTCAGAATAAGCTGATCGTTGCCCATGTGCTAGCGCACTGTGATTTTTTCAAAAATAATATGCGTTTCTCCATGTCCAACCGAGATATGGTCGAGAGCATGTCAGCTACAGCAGATCGGATTGCCGGTTATTCTGTAACTTACGGAACTGATGCTGTGGAGAGCTTCATCGATCAGTGCTGGCTATCCAGGAGCATATAGACCCCAGTCTGATCCAGCCACGCAAGCTGGGCAAAACTCACCTACTGGAAGCTAAGATGAAGGAGCTCAAAGACGCCCCTCCAGGCGGCTCGAAATCATCCAATCCTTATGACGAATTATGGAATTTAGATAAAAGCAATACCGGGCCACAGGAAGCAACCTCTGGAAACCGTGCTTTCCCCCTGAGCCAGAAAAAGATATGGTCTGGTTTATCCAGCAATATTCCACTGTTTTGGAGGATTGGCAGCGTGACATTATGACGATGCTCCATGACGAAATGCTCTACTTCTGGCCACAGATGGAGACGAAGATCATGAACGAAGGCTGGGCTTCCTACTGGCATCAGCGCATCGTTCGCGAACTAGATCTGACCGAAGAGGAAACTGTGGAATACGCAAAATTGAATTCATCCGTCGTGCAGCCCTCACGGCAAAGCCTGAATCCTTACTATCTGGGGCTGAAAATCTTTGAAGACATCGAACGCCGCTGGGACCGTGAGAAAATCTTTGAAGTACGTGAGTTGGAATCCGATACCTCCTTTATCCGCAGCTATCTGTCGAAGGAATTGGTGAACGACCTCGATCTTTATGTTTTTGAGAAAAAAGGCCCCGAATGGAAAATCACCGATAAAGCATGGGAAAATGTACGAGATCAACTGGTGCTCGCCCGGGTCAATGGCGGGTCTCCTTACTTGGTCATTGAGGACGCAGACTTCGAGAAGAATGGTGAATTATTTATAACTCATCGCTATGAAAGCATCGAGCTGGATCTGAAGTATCTGGAGCGCACACTCCCTCACATCTACTCTTTATGGGGGCGGACGGTTCATCTACAGACGGTTGTGGAAGACAAAAAGGCGCGTTTTTCATACGATGGCAAAAAGGTGCAGCGGAAGTTTATTTAAACTAAAAAAGCGGCAGACCTAAACGGGTATTAACACCCTGGTCTGCCGCTTTTTGCTATGACTAAAATGAGGATTCAGATTCTTTTAACGACTTCGAGAAATATTTTGGAGCCTCAACAAATCCTTGCCGGGCATAAAATCTATGCGCATCAGTTCTTCTAGAATGACAATGAACCTGAATTTTATCACAGTTTCTTTTTCTAGCTGAATCAGCGCAATACTCCTCAAGCTTTCGTCCAATTCCTTTGCTCCTAATGGAATTACTCACCACAAGATAACTTATAATTGCAGTCTCTCCTACCAGACCTAATTGGGGTATGTAATGCATGGAAATACAAGCCACCACTTTATCATCTTCCTCAAAAACCAATAATTCCTCGTCCGGATGCAGGATTAGCTTTTCTATTTTTTCTTGCATGAACACTTCTGTATCCGGATATCCCAACTGTTCTAATAATTCCGCTATGTCTTTCCAGTCATCAGCTCTCGCTTCTCTAATCATCTGCCCCACTCCCCGTTATTTTCGAATTACCTTTCTAATTGACTCTATTACACTACGGAAGATGATACTCGTCAAACATAAACTGATTAGATAAAAAAACACCCCAAAAGTATCATTGGTTTCCATATGGAGGTTCCAATGTTTTGGGGTGCAAATTCAATCATATACCCGATAAGATTAAGATGATAAGACTGAGCATTGTTTGAACAATTGATATATTTTATTAAGAGTCTTCCGGTAAATAAAGCCGAAGTTCATTATGGCACTAGAATATTTAATAGATTCGGGTCAGACTGACCCTTAGCAATGGTGAAGGTATAGTTAAATGGGATTTGATCTTCACCGTTAAATAAACTATTCACTTGATAAGTACCCTCTGGCAAAAACAACTTAAACTCCCCTGAGAATATAGGGGCTGTGTAAAAAGACTGAGAACCATCTTCATTATTTTTATAAACAGTTATCGATCCATATCTAAAGATTCTTCCATCTGCATTTTTTATCGTTCCGTTGTATCCTTTCGGTATTGTAATGGCTAATGGATTTGGTGTGGTCTTTCCATTATTCACTGTAAATCTATAGTCAATTGAAATCCGACTTGACATATTAACAGGATAGAAACCATCGGCTTGATAAGAACCGTCAGGTAAAAATAAGCTATAATTCCCCCCGTAAATTTGAGCATAATAAATACTTAATTCTGGAGTATCTGTTCTATGCACCATAAGTGTTCCAGAAGGAACTGCTACCCCTTCCGAATTAACTATAGTCCCCTTGATTTTTGAAGGAATGACTATATCAATTTGACTTGGCTCAGTCAGCCCATTAACAATTTTGAATGTGTAATATAGTGAAATTTGCTCTTCAGTAGCATAATTATTCTGGTTTTTTATTAGATAGTCTCCATCCGGTAAATACAAAGTGAATTTACCATCTTTGATCGGCGCACTGAACCCGACAGATAAATTAGGTTCTATTCTTAAAATTGATAACGAACCATTACTTATTGAGGTACCATCTTGATATTTTATAGTTCCTTCATGCCCCTCTGGAATTACAATATCAAGCGAGCTAGGAATAGGTTTCTCATCAGATATCTTAAAGGTATAGAAAAGCGAAATAAAATCTGAAGAATTCAAATCAGATACTTTTGTGATCTGGTAATCCCCATCGTACAAATTAATACTGAATTTCCCGTCAACCAATTTAGTCTCATAACCAATAGTCATATTATCTTGAACTTTACTTATATAAAGAATACCCTCTTTAAATATTTCCTTCCCATCTGCACGTATAATAGTTCCATTTACATTATACTGTTCTGGTTGCGGTGTTGGCCCTGGCGGTGTCGGTTCCGGAGTAAAAGTCGGCACCATTGTCGGAATTGGAGACAACGTTGGCAGTGGAGTCACGTCTGGCGTTGCTGATGGCGTGACTGTCGGTGTTTCTGTTGGTGCCGCTGTTGGCGTTGCCACTGGTGTCGCTGTTGGCGTTGCCGCTGGTGTCGCTGTTGGCGTTACTGTTCCATCTGATGTTCCCGGGGACACTGGTGAAATTGGTGTTGTTACTGCTGGTGCCTGTGTAGGTGTTGCTGCCGGTCTATTTACACCACCAATATTCACATTCACATTTGATGGGACATCTTTTCCAGCTTCTAAATTGCGTGGAGCATGTTCCATAGTAATTCCAGATGCATTTATAACCGCTTGATCAATAGTCCCATTCCCTACAACATTCGTGCTAGCGTTCATAATCAAAGAAAGGATACTAGCCCCATTGTTTAGCTTATTTCCACTTGCATCTTTATTAAAACTAAAATTTTGAACGCTGCCTTGTGGCAATCCAATATTGATATTTTGCGCCAAAACAATTACATTCTTAAAGCTTCCAAGCAAACTCATCTGCGAGTCTTTAGGAAGCGCTTTGGATAGAGTAACTGTATGAATAGTAGCCCCGCTAGAAGATTGGATTGTTGCAGGGGATTGAACTTGAATATCACTAATAACTGTAGAGCCTTCAACAACAATTCTAATAATCCCTGTCTTCTTATCAATGATCACCGAGGTTAGTCTAGCATTCTCAAAATGAACACTATGCGCTCCCCCACCGCTAACCGTAGTAACACCGTTAACAGTAACATTTTTTAAAAACACTTCTCCCTCAGCAATTCCTTCTGCTAGTAATAAGTTCCCTAAGATCGTCATGTTTTGTAGAGTTACATCAGAAGAGTTGATGATTACGTTTTGGCTTACTTTCTCTTCCCCTGTTGCAGGACCATAAGTACCCGCTATATCGTAAGAGAGGGTTCCAATTGAAGATTCACCCTTGATTGTTAAAGATCTGTCCAAAATTACAACAGCCTCAGCACGAGTAGTAAACGATTCTGGATGAAAGGTGTTGTCCGAATAACCCGACATAATACCCTTATCGTATACAGAGCCGATAGCTATTTTACTCCATAAAGGGCTTGTTGATGTGTCGCTAAATTTATTAGCAGAATCGGAGGAAGGCAGTGCTAGTAATTTACTAACAATCACTGCAAACTCTTGACGTGTTACCTTTTTATTAGGTCCAAAGGATCCATCTGAATAACCTTGTATGTAACCAGCAGCATTTGCCGCTAAAAGACTAGAATAATACCAATCTGAAGCTTTTACATCTTTAAAAGAACGCTCCCCCAACTCAACAAATCCAAATGACTTATTGATTAATGCAACCAATTCAGCCCTAGTAATCGAATGGTCAGGTTTAAAACCCCCGTCTGGATAACCTGATATTAGCCCCTTCTCCATCCATTTAGAAATTTGCGCTTCCGCCCAACTCCCTTGAATATCTGAAACCTCACTTGCGAAAACAGTACCTAAAGGTAATGATGTTAAACAAACAATAAGCATGAATACAATAGCTTTTTTAGATAAAATCTTTTTAATAACCACGTTTCTCCTCCTACTTATCTACGAAATGAACTACGAACCACTTCTAATCCCTTAACTTCTAGTACAATAGTGCTAGATAATTCATAGAGATCATATCATATTGTTTTTTACATGGTTGTCTCTTTTTGTCGAGAGTAAGCAGATTTTATGTCTAAAAAATCCACCTAGGGATAGTCCTTTTAATCATTAAAAAAAGCCCGCAACTTAACCGTTGCGGACCTCCATCGACACCCTCATATCAACTTAATAACTGCACATGGCAAATGCTCAGGTGAACGTAACGTAAGGAAGTTTGAAAATGTAGGCGCGTAGCGTTCGCCTTTGTCAGCGACCTAAAGTCCAAACATTTCTGAAATTACAATTATCACCGCGCGGTCTTTGCCCTTATCGACTATTCAGTCAACTTTTTCACAGGAACGTAAATCTCCATCACTGTATCTGGCCGCGAATGGCAGCGTTCATCGTAAAACTCAAAATCCAGCTTAGTCTCGTCATAAACGTAACCACTGTCCTTAAACCATTCTTCGAAGATGTACTTCCAGCTGCTTTTTATGACTTGGGCAAACTCTATTTGCTCTGTATCCGTTGAAGTATCCACTGGAGGTGTTGTAAACACGGCATATTCGGCTTCTGGCACATCCATCGTCAACATATCAGCTTCTACCTTGGAGTAGTCCTCAACAATAACACCCAAAAGATAGGTGGCATTGCCGTTATCTGAAGACGGAATACATAAACCAACTTCTCCGTGTTTAGGCGGGTTTAGTATTTTATACATTTTGGACTCCAGGTTTTCACCCTCATAATGGCTCCAAAAAGAAGCAATATCCTTAGTGTACATACTACCCGCAACATTAGTTTGGATACCATAACCAGCCACCTTAAAAGCAGGCTTACGAACAAAAACAGGATTCATAATATAACCTCCGATATCAAATATTGAATTTCCTTTACTAAACCCATCCATCCGTGCCGCATATTGTGTCGGACTATAACCAAAGGTTTTGCGAAAAGCTTTAGTAAAGCCACTTTGTGTTTCAAAACCATAGTCCAGCGCAATATCAATGATCTTTTTTCCAGCAAATAATTCAATTGAGGCTAAGGATAATTTTCGGCTCCGCACATATTCCATCACAGACATTTCTTTGCACAAGCTAAACACTCGGCAAAAATGATACACCGAATATCCGACCTCCGTCGCTATTTCTTCAACCGTTATATTTTCTTTAATATGAGCTTCTATATATTCAACACATTTTTCTATATCTTTACTGTAATTCAAGTGCAGCACCAGCCTTTCCCCGTACGGTGATTTCATTATATCAACTGCGCTGGAAATGGACTGTTCCTGTTTTGCTGAGCTGCATTATTGCCTGTATAGAAAAACAGAGCAGTGATCCTCCATTTACAAAAGGATCACAACTCTGCGTATTCTTAGTCACCATCATTTTGGGTAAGCCTCGAAGTAGACAATGCTGGATCCACGTAACTACTTACTCTTCAGTTCTGTTGCTCCCAACGACTGACTAAAGGACCCAGATGAAGTTAATTGCAAAAACATCGCCTTTTGAGCGGAGTTTCGGACTCCAGTGCAGCTATTAGTCAAAAACGGCTCATATTTAGGGTTTTTCCTGCTAATAGCGACCATGGGGTCCGATAGCCTGCGAAATATGCTCAAAATCTACGTTTAGGGTCACCTGTGTCCTTTAGCAACTTCTTACGCACAACAGCCAAATTAGTCAGACGGGTTGCGGCGTTTAGATTAACATTAGGAGGGTAAAAGGAAGAAAATACAACATGGAAGGGCAAAAAAAGAGTGCTCCACAGCCATTTTCATGGCTTTTGGAACACCCCGCATAAATGAATTCTTTTTTAACGGTTAAGCAGACTTCCCACGTATTTCAGCAGCTCGTTGGCGCAAATTGGGCAGTAGTGATGTCCATCAATAAGTCTGGCGCATACCTCGTTAATTCGTTTGAGCTGACTTTCATCAGGTGTTTTGGACGAGGTGGTGATTTTGACAATATCTTTGAGATCTGTGAACAGCTTTTTCTCAATCGCTTCCCGCAGGCGGTCGTGGTTGTTGTACTCGAATTTCTTCCCTTTGCGTGAATACGCGGAAATCCGGATCAGGATTTCTTCACGGAACGCTTTTTTTGCATTCTCAGAGATTCCAATTTGCTCTTCAATCGAACGCATTAACCGCTCATCCGGCTCCATTTCCTCATCCGTCAGCGGATCACGAATTTTCGACCAATTGCAGAAAGCTTCGATATTATCTAGATAATTCTCAAAAAGTGTCTTCGCAGATTCCTCAAAGGAGTAGACAAATGCCTTTTGTACTTCGCTTTTCGCTAAAATATCATATTCCTTGCGGGCAATGGAGATGAAATTCAAATAACGCTCCCGCTCCTCTTTTGTAATCGATGGATGCTGATCCAGGCCATCCTTTATCGCCCGCAGGACATCCAGTGCGTTCATGCACTGCAGATCTCCTTTGATCAGAGCGCTGGAAATGCGGTTGATAACATAACGCGGATCAATTCCGGACATGCCCTCATCTAAATACTCCGTTTGCATCTCTTTAAGATCGGCCTCTTTATAGCCTTCGACCTCTTCGCCATCGTACATCCGCAGCTTTTTGATCAGATCCATACCTTGTTTTTTGCTTTCTTTAAGACGGGTTAGAATGGAAAAAATAGCGGCGGCACGCAGCGCATGTGGTGCAATATGCACATGACTCATATCACTCTGGGCGATCAGCTTCGCGTAGATTTTTTCCTCCTCCGAAACTCTGAGGTTATACGGAACAGGCATAACAATCATACGGGATTGGAGCGCTTCATTCTTTTTATTAGAAATAAACGACTTATACTCGGTTTCATTTGTATGAGCAATTATCATTTCGTCCGCACTTATCAACGCGAAGCGGCCAGCCTTAAAATTGCCTTCTTGCGTCAGTGACAGCAGGTTCCATAAAAACTTTTCGTCGCATTTGAGCATTTCCTGAAATTCCATCAGCCCACGGTTAGCTTTGTTCAACTCCCCATCAAAACGGTAAGCGCGCGGATCAGATTCCGAACCAAATTCAGTAATGGTCGAAAAATCAATACTTCCTGTCAAATCGGCGATATCCTGAGACTTCGGATCAGAGGGACTAAAAGTACCAATCCCTACCCGCTCTTCTTCTGACAGAATAACACGCGTCACCTTAACCTGCTCAATGTCACCAGCATAATCATTTCTTAGACGCATCTGGCAGGATGGGCACAAGTTGCCCTCAATCCGTACACCAAGTTCCTTCTCAATCTCCGGACGGAGCTCCAGCGGGATCAAATGCAGCGGGTCCTCATGCATCGGGCAGCCTTCTATTGCGTATACCGCACCCGCATCTGTCCGCGAGTACTGTTCCAAACCACGTTTAAGCAGCGTGACCAGGGTCGATTTCCCCCCACTGACAGGTCCCATCAATAACAAAATCCGTTTGCGAACATCAAGCCGACGTGCTGCAGAGTGAAAATATTCCTCGACCAACTTTTCGACTGCACGATCAAGTCCAAAAATCTCCTGTTCAAAAAACTTATACCGTTTGCGTCCGTTTATGTCCTCTACGCCGTGCGACTTAATCATGTCATAAACGCGGGAGTGAGCGGTTTTTGCGGGAGAGGGGTCTTTTCTCAACAGTTCTATATACTGCTTGAAGGTGCCGCTCCACGCCAACCGGTCGTTCTCAGCCCGATACGAAGCTATACGCTCAAAAATGTCCATTGCTCGCTGCCTCCTCTTGCGCTCCTACTTGCTCTTCTACTTGCTCTCCTATAGCGTTAAAAAGTGTATTACATACCTATGCGGCAAGCGCGGAATAGTTGACCTCTTTTTTACTGTGCTATAATAGAGAATCAGAAAATGGCTGTAAAACCTTATTGGGAAACCCGAAAATAAAGGCCTACGGGAGTGACAAGATGGCGGTACGACATGAAACGGAGCTGTATGCTCCTTTGAAGATTTTTTTGAAAAGCAGGGTTACAGCATCAAAGGTGAGGTTCGGACCTGCGATTTGGTGGGGATTCGGGAGGACGTTGAGCATCCTCTGATCGTGGAGATGAAAAAATCATTCAATCTCGCCTTGCTGCTGCAAGGGGTAGAACGGTTGAAGCTCAGTCCCACCGTCTATCTTGCAGTGGAACGTGTCCGTGATAAAAAAGGAGCGGTGAACCAGCGCTGGGGCGAGCTTAGCGGGTTATGCCGCCGGCTCGGTCTTGGGCTGATCACTGTTATCTTTTATAAGACCAAAGCACCGCTGGTCGAGGTGCTCGTAGAGCCAGACGAGAAGCCGCCTGCGCAGCGCAGCAATAAGCGGCGGCGCGAGCGCCTGCTCTATGAGTTCCGCGAGCGCAGCGGAGACTACAACACCGGCGGCAGCACGCGCGTCAAGCTCGTGACAGCCTACCGCGAGAAAGCGCTGCGTGTCGCGCTTTCTCTGCAAGCAGCGGAGGCGGACGCCGCCGCCGCTGTGGAGAAGGCAGCTGCGAAGGCTTCGCTCGCAGCTGCCAAACGTTCAGCGGCGGGCACCGCTGAACAGGTTCCGGCGCTGAGCTCAGCGCCGGAGAGCCGTGCTGCCGGGGACGCGGCAGCACGGGAGGCAGCGGCGGTAGGCACGCGAAGCGGTGCCCCTAGCGCTGCCTCAAGCACGCTTCCAGCGGCCGTATTGGCCGCAGGAAGCGCTCCCCGCTCGGCCGGCATCACTCCGGCCGAGCTGCGGAAGCGTAGCGGCGTACCCACCGCCGCCGCTATGCTTCAGAATAACTACTACGGCTGGTTTCACCGGGTAAGCCGTGGGCGTTACACCCTAACCCCAGCCGGTCATGCGGCGCTGGTGGAATATGCCGCGATAACAAGCGGCGTACCCAATAACAGCAATCATCCCATTAATTAGCTAACCTAGCCTGGACAGTACTTCTATCGACTATTTCTTTTTAGTCGGGTCTTATTCTTTTAGCTCGGTTCTAATCATTTACTCAGACTTTAAACTTATTATTCTGATGCACACATAACATGTGTAAATAACGCCAAAAAGCATCCCAACTACGGGATGCTTTTTCGTATGTCTAATCTTATTTAAATCCTATCTCTGTGCATTCCATGTTCTTAACTTACACTTAACATATTATTATCTGGTGCGTACCAAGCTCTTACTACACTCATATCACATTTAGATTACATTTTTAACACACTAGTATCTCATACGTACCATGTCTTATTTTACTCATATCTCATTAGTACTCATACGTTACTATTCGAATTACATTCTTCCCGCGTGTTTAACTCGCTCTTCCCACGTTCGTAAATCATTCTCATCACATTAGTAACTCATTCGTACCACGTTCATATCTCACTCGTATCACGTTCATGTCTCATGCGTACCTCATCCAGCTCTACTTGACTGTACTTAACTAACTTATTTACAATCTTCGAACACGAGCGCTATTTACTAATTACTATTTTCTCTACTCTTGCTTTAACAAGCTACTCTTGCTGAATCATTCAAAGCAAAATAAGCTTTAAAAACACCATTCCGAAAAAGGCACACTAAGTTATTAGGGAAATCCTCCCCAATATTCTTCGATTCACACGCTAAAAACTGCATTTTAGGGAATTCCTCCCTGATTTTCGCCAGATTTACCCCTAAAACGGGGAATCCCTTGATTTTTTAGGGAGAAATTCCCTAAACAGTCCATTTTAGAGTTCAAATCGACCAGTTTTAGGGAGGATTTCCCTAATTAATCTCTCATCACGAACTTCATCTTGCCCGACTTGTAATTCTGTCCTTGTTTTAGCTCTAAAAGTGTCTTGTGTTTTCATCATGTCATTCATTTCAATCATTTCATTCCCAACTTTCATTCCACTACCTAACTCCGTGCTGTGAACTCCTTAACCGCTTCGCTCATCAGATTCATGCCAAGCAGCAGCTCATCACGGCCGGGATGGCTAAAGTTAAGGCGAAGGTGATTGCTGACTCCATCTACACTACATAACGGACCTGGCAAAAAAGCCACTCCCTTACCTAGCGCACATTTGAGCAACGCCATAACATCCATTCCCTCTGGTGGTGCGACCCACAGGAACATGCCTCCTGATGGAAGGTCATAGGAGCTGCCCTTCCAAGCAGGCCGCTTGAGCAGTTCCACCATAAGCTTCAGACGGGTGTTATACTCTCGATTCAGCTGCGCGATATGCTCACGCAGATCAAACGCAGACACATCCAATAAATGATGCAGCAGCCGCTGATTTAATGCGCTCGACTGCCAATCGGCCATCTGCTTAGCCGCAGACATCATTCTGATCAAGACTCGGCTGCCTGCCGCCCAGCCCGTCCGCAGCGCGGGCGCAACGGTCTTGCTGAACGAACCGATATAAAGTACGTGTCCGCCATCGCTGATATTTTCCAGTGCATACAAAGACGGATATCTTTTAGCCTTGTGTTCACCCTGCTTCTGGAAGTGCAAATCCCCATAAGAATCATCTTCCACAATCAAGATGTTATATGCGATACATAAATCCAATACTTCGCGGCGTCTCTCCAAACTCCATAAAATGCCGCTTGGATTGGTAAAGCTAGGGGTTGCGAACAGCATTTTCGGCTTATGCAGCTCGATCTGGCTCCGCAAATGCTCCGGATCAAGCCCGTCCAAATCACCCTGTACAGGAATAATAACGGCCCCCTGCATCCGAAGAGTCTGCAAAAATCCTGGAGAGGTCGGATTTTCTACTAATACACGATCTCCTGGATCAATATACACCCGCGACAACAAATCAATGGCTTGCTGGCTACCCGTTGTTAGCAGAACTCCACCTTCAACAACATTTACCCCTTTTTCTTTAAGCCAATCCCCTGCAAGCCACTCCCGAAGCGGTCCGTACCCTGCAGGATCACCATATTGCAGTGCTCCCGCATCTGCTGAAATCACCGTAGATGCTGCTTCAGCAAGCAGTGACAATGGGAATAGTTCTTCCGCTGGTAATTCTTCAGCTAGCGATATCATGGAGCTTCTCCGTGTTTGGGTGCGGATACTAAGAAGCGATGACGACAACAATGTGTGTGCGCGAGCAGAAAATTCGTAAATCATGCGAAATCCCCCTTCCCTGTTACCAAGTAGAAACGGCTTCGTCATCCTCATCCAAGGATGGGATGGTTACCCATTCAACATGATATTCTTACTTCTACTCCAAGAATATTCCACCCCATACGTCATTATGTCGTAAAGCGTGGGTTAGGCGTAGATTTGCCTGTTTTGTCTTGAGAAGAGCGCGAATTTCTCAATCGCTTGTGCCCGGGTCGAAACATCGAGCTTTACATAGATTTTGCGCAAATAATTATCAATGGACCGACGGCTTACCGCAATTTCAAGCGCAATTTTATCGTAGGTAATCCCTTGAACAATTCGCTCCATGATAAACATCTCTGTCTCCGTCAGTTGCAGAACATCATCTAATCCTTTAAATGTCGAAATCGGCCAAGCTCCTTTTTCAATCCATTCCAACGGCATTGAAAGAAAACCCTCCCGTAAACCCAGGATCAGCTGTAAAAGCTGACGGGGAGAAGCTCCCTTCGAGAATATCCCGCTGGCTCCTAGTTCTACGAGGGGCTGAAGCAGTTCTCGCCCGTCTTCGTCTGTCATCACGACAAAATGTGAGTTTGGTGAGCTTTTTTTCATATTTAACAGCACACTCTCAATATTCCCCTCAGGCATATGATAATCTACTAGCACTAGCTCGGGATTTTTTTCCCTTACGATGGTAGCGCCTTCGTCCCAAGTGGAATACATTCCCAGAACCTTAAGCCCCTCTTCCTCTTCCAAAATCAATTTTGTCCCCAGCATACTTGTAGGATGACACCCCACAATGACCACCTGCCAAACCTTCATCATTAATGCCCTGACCCCCTGCTCTATATATAATCATCTAGAAAGGAAAGCGCCGCAGCGTTTCCGGTTAAAACGCAAGCAAGGCTGTATGATGACTTGTCTGTATAATCTCTAGCTGGTTACCTTGTGTACGTCTATCAGAATTCCAATCTATAGAAATTGTATCGCAGTAGTTTAATAGGATGCAATTACTTTTTCTAGTTTTCATACTCTCTTACATTTTTGCGAATCTTGTCAAAGTCTGATAGAATGGGGACTTGAAAAAAAGACCAACCCGAGGTGATAAAATGCAACCGCTAGCGGAAACGTCCCCGGTACGCTCGCGCTCTACTACTGCGAGAAACGGCCCTTCCGTAAAATGGTTTTTACTGTTCTGGATTATGATGATCGGACTCGGCGTATATGCTGTATACAGCTACACGAACCATCTGAAGCAACAGGTGCTTACCGAACTTAGTACTCAGAGCCAGCAGCAGCTTACCGTTTTGAAGACCGACTATGAAGCAAAAATTGCCGTTCTCTCTGAAGAAGTGAAGGAATTGCAGAATACAGTGCAAAGCTTTAACGAACTATTAACCTTCACTAAAGATAATGCTAGTGCCAAGACAGATAACAGCAACAAGCTATATACGCAATTGAGTGAGGTAAGCAAACAGTTAGAAGCTTTGAAGAAAGAAATGGATCTGATCAAATGATGACGCCAGTCAAAAGAGTAAACCGCTTCTTCATGCTTCTAACTGCACCGTTCATAGGCTTGTTTATTTGTATGTCGTGGTATCGACCACCGCTACAGCTAGACCTTGATGTAGGACAATTCACACCAAGCGCTGGGCCAGTGAATGAAACAGCTTCCTTAAAAAAAGAGCTGACGCTGGCAGAGGCCTCCGCAGCTTACACCATTGATGCTGTCAGTGCTAGTGCCAAGCTATATAAAGAGACTACCACTACGATGAATAAGCTGGTCGAAACAGCACAGACTCAGGCGACCCGGCCTGAACTGATCTATAACCGCAGGATTTCAGCCAAGCTTGGTATACCTTCAGAGATCGTTACTAGCGACCGTATAAGAGTTGAGTTATATCGATTGAATCCAGGAAACTACAAAGCTTATGCGTTGAAAATCAAATTGAAGGACCCGACCGCTATGAAGATGAGCTTGGCGGAGACAGCCTCCGGTGCGGAAACTACTATGCATGCCGTACAGCGTAATGGTGCCATTGCTGGTATTAATGCGGGCGGCTTTGCAGATCAATCCGGAAAACGTTATCCCTTAAGCACAACTGTAGTAGATGGAAAGTATTTATACGGTTTTGAGCCGACGTACAAGGACCTAAGTTTTGTTGGGCTGAACAAATCCGGGCAATTAATCGGCGGGAAATTCTACAGTCGCGCACAATTAGATCAGCTAGATCCGGTATTCGGCGCCACCTTTGTGCCTGTCCTCCTTAAAAACAACATCAAAACACCCATACCCGAAAAGTGGAAAACATCCCCTAATCGGGCACCACGTACCGTGATCGGCAAATATAAAGATGATCAGATCCTGCTTTTTGTAGCGGATGGATATAATGAGTATGGCAGCTCTGGTGCACAGCTGGAGGAGATTCAGAACAAATTATCGAATATGGGTCTCGTAGATGCTTATAATTTAGATGGTGGTGGCTCTTCCTCATTGATCTTTAACGGAAGAGTTATCAATAAACCATCTGATGGAAATCTAAGAGCTGTGCCCACGAATTTTCTGTTTTTTAAATAATATAGTAAATTGTCTATGTAACATATCACATTTGCGTTTATTTTTATTAAATTGCAGGTTATAATCTTGATAACGAATACATTCGCTATTGGAGGTGCCAGTATGTCGTTCTCATTAACCTTTTGGATCGTAATGTTCGTATTTGTGTTATTTACGGTCGGCATCCTTACCTCATCTTACAACGACGACAAAACAAAAGGCCTATAAAGCCGATATGTCCCTGCAGCCACTTGGTGCGGGGGCATTTTTTGTATACATAAAAAAACTGCCCCCAAGTAGAAGAGTTCTACGAAGAGGACAGTTTTTTTATAAGCTCTTGGCTGTCAAAATTCAAAATATGTACTTCTTAGGCATGTCTTGGCAATTGAGTCATTTCCGAAAGGCATGCAGAACAAATATAACGATCTTTATATTCGCTTACACCATCCATCGATCCACAGAAAACACATTTTGGACGGTAACGCTCCAAGATGATATGGTCACCCTGTACCAAAATTTCAACCGGGTCGCCTTCATTCATCTGATACCTTTTACGCAGGGACTTAGGCAGAACAATTCTACCCAACTGATCCACTTTGCGAACTACACCAGCAGGTTTCATAACTAACGTACACCTCTCCTGTTCAAGAAAAATTATTTAGTAGCTACTACTTATTTCGGCTCTTTCAATATATTTCGTTACCTAATTGTCGAATCCTGCTGAAAAAAATAAAAAATTTGTCTTTTTTTAAATAAGATTAGGGAAATCCAATTGTCGAAGCGCCTCGTACACAATAATTGCTGCCGAATTGGATAAATTCAGAGATCTCACAGCATCACTCATTGGCATGCGCATTTTTGTTTCTTTACCTGCTTCTAGAATCTCTGCAGAAAGCCCCTTCGTTTCCTTGCCAAAAACAAAAAAATCGCCATCTTGGAACTCAAAGTCGCTGTATCTTTTCTCTGCTTTCGTCGTTGCGTAAAAGAAACGCCCCTCGCTATATTTCTCCAAAACCTCAGCAAAGGAGTCGTGATATTCAATAGTAACAGCATGCCAATAGTCTAATCCTGCTCTTTTTAATGTAGCATCGTCTGTACGGAATCCGAGTGGACGAACCAAGTGAAGATGAGTGCCGGTAGCGGCGCAAGTACGCGCAATGTTGCCAGTATTGGCCGGAATTTCCGGCTCGACTAATACGATATGGAGTGCCATTATATGGTTCCTTCCTCTCTAAAGGCTTAATAGCCAGATGTTTTACTCTAGTGCCTAACCATAGCTTCTCCAAACAAACTGAAAACCTTCCACCAAGAAGGCGGAAGGTTATAGATAGAATTCATTAACCTTGAGTTTGCCGGAAATGGTTCATGAAATCGGATAGTGCTTTTACACTTTCGTAAGGAACTGCATTGTAGATGGAAGCACGCAAGCCCCCAACACTGCGGTGACCCTTTAAGCCGACAAAACCTTCCAGTTCAGCAGCTTTGACAAACTGCTTTTCGAGTTCTTCTGATTGCATCCGGAAAGTAACGTTCATAATAGAGCGGCTGCCTTGTTCTGCAACACCACGGTAGAAACCGTCACTTCCATCGATGTGATCATATAACAGACCCGATTTTTCAAGGTTCTTGGAAAGGATGCCAGCTAAGCCGCCTTGCTCCTCAATCCATTTTAATACTTCGTTCACCATATATACAGAGAAAGATGGAGGTGTATTGTAAAGAGAGTTATTCTTATAATGAGTGCTGTAACGCATGATAGTAGGAATGTTAGAAGGTGATTCTGCAAGCAATTCTTCTTTCGCGATAACTACAGTCACGCCTGAAGGTCCAAGGTTCTTTTGTGCTCCGGCATAGATCATTCCGAATTGGTTCACATCGATTGGACGGCAAAGTATATCACTGGACATATCCGCGATTAACGGAATCGAGCCTGCATCCGGAAATTCTGCATATTGCGTTCCTTCAATGGTCTCGTTGGAAGTAACATGAAGGTAAGCAGCATTCTCCGCAGCTTTGATCGAACTTAATTCAGGTATAGCCAAGAATTTCTTATCTTCGGAAGAAGCAGCAACATGAGCGCCTCCTACCAATTTGGCTTCTTTATAAGCTTTATCTGCCCAGCTACCTGTCATTACATAGCTACCTACTTGGCCTTCGGAAATCAAGTTCATAGGGATCATTGCAAACTGCGTGCTTGCTCCGCCTTGTAAGAACAATACCTTATAGCCCTTCGGATTGCCGAGGAGCGAAAGCAGACGTTCCTGCGCTTCGTTATGCACGGATTCGTAAATGGCACCACGGTGCGACATCTCCATGATAGACATTCCACTTTCCCGGAAATCAACAAACTCCGCTTGTGCGCGTTCCAGTACCTTAAGCGGCAATGCTGCCGGTCCGGCATTAAAATTGTATGCTCTCTTATTCAAAACTGCTCCCCACCCTTTCTCTCCTATCAATATGGATATGGTTATGATAGCAATATTCTCCCGCACCAGCAAGTATAATTATTCACATAAAAGGTTAAGACGGTACTCATTTCGCAGTGAAAAACCGGTAAGATCGGCGCCAGCTCTTGCTTTGACGCGGTAAAAGACTAATGTTCACAAATACTTCAGGAGAGACTACATGACCTTCTCCCCACAGGGCCATACGTTCTACTGGAAAGTCCCCACTCTCTCGCACGCCTGTTCCACTAGGCTTATGAACCAACTCCCAGGTGAACTCATTTTCCTGACCTTCCCAACCGCTCAACCTGCAATAAAAGGGTTTATCCGGTTCCTTTGACCAAGTAAGGGTATTCCCGGATACCTCTAGCAATTCTTTCGTATAGGAGGATTCTGGTTCTACTACCTTGATTTCCCTCGGAAGACGCAGTTCGAAATCCTGCCCAATATTCAACCCGTCGATTCCGATGAAGTTGTGAATATATTCCTCCGTATGGAAAGGCTTCTGCCCTTTGTTATGCAATTCATATGCAATTATTAATAGATCCCCCTGTAAAGAAATCGTTTTGGTTAGCTGCACAGCATATCCGTTGCTTTCCATTGGGTGGATCGTATAGGTGACCGCATCATTCCCTGCTTCGACATCCTTACTAAAAGAGGTTAAGGGGAACTCCTCATTGAAACTGTATAATGGGGAATTTCCTTTTTGTAATAATCCGACTCCGATTTTTGGAAACCAGCCTCCGATTGGTGCTTCATCATATCCAATTGCCCGGGAAATGCCAAACTCATTACAAAACCCCTTGCCTCCAGTTCCTTCGCCTGGCTTCAAGCTTTCCGGCACACAAAACGTATGTTTCCCCTCTTCTAATGTCACCTGTGTAATAAATCCTGTCCAGTCAAAACGAGTGCCCTTATACTCTCCGATATCAGCGATATCGACAGTTAATATGCCATTTGACAGTCTGCAACCCATACCTAACGCGCCCTTTCGTTCATTGTTACAATGAATAAATATTCATTATTGAAAAAAAACGTCTGCAGCCGCTATGAATAACGGTGCAGACGTCTTAAAATATCGTATAAAGCTACGCCAATGTCACTTCAATCAAGTGGCATTTCTCTGTCTGCAGAGAGAGCAACTCTTCACGCGGAATAATCGCACTTCCTGAGCCGCGCTGCAGCGTCACCTCGCTGCCATTCAGGGTAACAGAGTGTATTTGGTACTCCCCGTAGTTTAAGCTTCCTGTGGCTTTATAGACCACTTCAAACTCGCGATCCGCGAAGATTGTCTTAATAGAGGCCTTTCCCTCGGAATCAAACTGCTCTTTAACAAGCTTCGGTTCCAACAAAAGATCGCCTAGCTTACCTTTTACACCAAATACTTCAGTAACCATAGTTAACAGCAGCCAGCTTGCTGATCCTGTTAAATACGTATACATCCCTCTGCCTTGCTCGTTAATATACTCAGGAATTCCTGGGTATATGCGGGCTTTTGCAAAGTCAGTACTTAAGCTATACAGAGATTCTAATACTTTATGTCCTTCTTTCACATATCCGCGTTTATACAACGCATTGCCATACATGATGGTCATGTGACTGAACATAGCACCGTTCTCTTTATGTCCAAAGGCAAAGCCAAAGGCACGACCCAGATTCTGCTGGATGCCTCCAAAACGGGAATTAAGTCTGTACCCAATTTTGTCATCCAGTAGATTACGATCCACGGCGGCAATGATATGCGGAATTTGCTCTGGCGCAGCTGCATGACCCATCAGCGGGAATACTTGACCTGTAAGCGTCATTCGAACGCCTTCTGCGAATTCCCCTTCCACTTGTTCTCCATCATTATTATAATAACCGTTAAACCAGCCTCCACCTTGTTCACTTTCCACCCACTCATTGCGGCGCAAGTGATTAAAGATCCACTCTGCTTTTTGTTCCAGATCGTCCGCTACTGTCTCTATGTCGAGTGCTGCACGAATACCGCTAACTTTGTTCGGAGCGGCAGCATAATATTGATTAAGTCTTTCATGCTTGCCTGATACAGATTCATAATCCACTTGCTCACCAAGCGAATCTAGCAATAGTTTCATTTCTTCTGCCAATTCAACTGTCTCTTGCCCTTTAGAAGTCTTTAGCGTACGCAGCACACGAGAAATATCCAATAAGTTACTTGCGTAGAATGCTGTGAAAGCTACACTCTCACCCCGGTCTGCGCCCATATCAAGACCATCATTCCAGTCTGCACCCTCCAGCAGGATATTATTGTGCTCTCCAACATTAAAGAACGGAACCAGATTTTGCAGCAGGATATGTTCCAGAATCGTACCTTTATAAACCTCACCAGAAGTTGTTCTGAGATCACTTCCTAGCGAGGTATCCCATGAAGTATCACGTTCCTTACAGCGACTCATAAAGGTATCGCGGAAATACGTCTGTTCCTGCAATAAGAAATCAAGATCACCACTCTGATCCAGATATAACATAGTAGTTAAGAACGGCCAAGCCCCATGATCCATCCACACCCGCGGGATGTTGTTACGGTCGGCAATAAATTCACCAGGCTGTTGACCGATAATAGTGGCATTACTACCATCTATTCTTACCCCAGCGTAGTTGTTCAGCAGTAAGCTCCGTACTTCAGCCGGTTCCATAATAAGGAGTGCTAGACAATCCTGCCAAAGATCCCGCCAGCCACGTCCGCCTCTTCCATAATCATGATAAGGCAAGAAGGAGTTACCATAAAGTCTTCTCAGCACGGGTTGAATCGTAACCCATTTCATCCATTGGTCAGCATCTGAATCACCGGTATGAAATTCTACCATATTCACTTTATCTGCCCAGAAGGCTTTAGTCTCCTCAAGCAAATGATCAAAAGCTTCAGATGTACCATATTTGTTCATCAAAGCATCCACGTCAATTCTCTCATTATGGATCGCCATAACTACTATATAAGAATGGCTGTCACCAGGAGACAGAGTAAGCGTTTCGTAACGAAGACCCCCGATAGCCTCATATCCCTCTCTTTGTACGCCTCCGCCCTTGCCAATCTCCGGCGTGTTGTTCAGGATAACAGCTTCCGGCCAATCCAGGCTTCCACCTTCTCCAATGAACTCCTCCTGCACCGGAAAGAACCCCGCAGGTTGACTGCCGTCACCCTCTGCACCAAATACTCCATAAGAAGTGTGATTGATGCGGTGTCCCCGCTCATCAAAGGAGAGCGCAGGCTGAACCTCAACACCATAGGGTGAAGTATAAATCCGGTTAAGCAAGGAGGTTACATGTCTATGATCGCGCAGATCATCCGCCGAACGCGCGTAAATCGGAACTACCGCTGTCGGTGTCAGCGTAATAGCCTCTGCTGCTGTATTGGTCAACGTAACCTTCATTAATTCGACTTTATCATTACCACTTGGCACAAAGCTGGTGATTTCTGCTTTAACACCCATCTCTGCGTTACAACGCGTTACGCGTTGCCACAAGAAACCAGCCTCTAGTACTGCTTCATCAGTAGACGATGTATAAAAATCGGCATTTTGCTTAGCGGAGTTCCCCACTGCCGACCAAGCTCCCTTGCCGTCTACGTATACCCAGAAGTTGCGGGAAGCCCGCGAATTATGCAAATCTTCAACAGATAATGGCGGTGTTAAAAATGAATTATGACCTGTGGTAACCTGACCATGAAGTTTTGGAGTTACTGTCGACATCATTCCCCCTTCATTCACTAGAGGGAAATATAGAAAACTGCTGCGATCCGGTTGCTGAAGCCTGAATTCCCCATCATTTCCGGTGAATTCGAAGCCATGAATTTTATTACGATCCATTCTCTCCATCCTCTCATTTACACAACTACTTAAGCTTTAACCGCACCTGCCAATGCACCGTCAACGATATACTTTTGAATGAAGGTGTATAGGATGATAAGCGGTGCAGATACGATCATGATCCCGCACGCCAACATAGGCCAGTTGTTTCCGTATTGACCGCGGAATTCTTTAAGCCCGAAGGTGATTGGATAGTTTTCTGGACTCGGTAAATACATGACCGGCCCCACGAAGTCATTCCAGATACTAATTGCTGTTAGAATAACACCTGTAGCAATTACTGGTTTCATAAGTGGCATGATGATCTGGAACAAATAACGCATATATCCAGCGCCATCCATACCTGCTGCTTCATCCATCTCCCGGCTAATTCCTTTGATGTAACCTACAAACATCATGAACACGATACCCGTTCCGCCTGTTTTAAGGAGAATGTAACCCAGCTTCGTGTCATAACCTACAAATCCTAGCTCCTGTTTCATGGTAAGCATCAGCTTGAACTGTGCGACCATTGGATTCGGCAGGAACTGAGACATCAAGAAGAACAAATAAATAAATCCGCTCCACTTCACATAATTTCTCGCCACCGGGAAGGCCCCGAATAACGAAACAATTAGGGTCAGCACTGTTGCTACGGCTGTATACAGCAGACTGTTTAAGAAATAATTAGAGAAATTACCCTGTAGCCAAGCTTCTTTATAATTATCCCATTGAATACTTTTTACGAGACCGATAGGATCTAACAGATATTCTGTAAAGGACTTGAATGAAATATTGATTACAAATAACAACGGCATGATATACAAAACAAGCAACACTGCAATCAGAATATAAGAGAGAGTTTTGGCGGTTTTGGAATCCTTCATTAATATTCCACCTCTCTCTTACGCATTTGTTTCACTGCAAATACTACAAACACCAGAATCATAAGGAACTGAACCACGGAAAGCGCGGAAGGAAGTCCCATCTGTAGAGAACCACGGAACGTCTCTTTATAAACGTCATATGCCATCGTTCTTGTGTTAAAGCGACCGTCCGTAGTTGCGAGAATAATATCAAAGGTGGACATCGCACCGATAATAGACAAAATAATGTTAATCGTAAAGGATGGAGCGATAAGTGGGAATGTGATATTTTTAAAAGATTGCCACTTCGTAGTTCCGTCTATATATCCAGCCTCATACAAATCTTTCGGTACGGATTGTAGTCCCGCAAGGAAAATCAACATCGAATATCCCATATACATCCAAATTTGCGTAAATATAATATAACCGAACGCATGAGTGAAGCTTCCAAAGAACATATCTTTATAACCGAACAAAGAATCATACAGTTGGTTAACCGGACCACTCAGCGGATCGAACATCATGCCCCATACCAGTGCAACTACCGCCACACCAAGCACAACCGGTAAAAAGAATACCGCGCGATAGAAATAATCGCCTTTCAGCTTCTGATTGATAACTACGGCCATAAGCAGACCGACACCGTTCTGTACAATGGTTACAATGACCATGAAATAAATAGTACGTATAATGGAATCCCAACGCTCGCCTGAATTTCCTGAGTAAAATACATCATAATAATTGTCAAGGCCTACGAAACTCATCTTGCTTCCAGGAACGTTAGTGATATCTGTAAATGAATAGATGACCGTCATCATAGATGGGCCAAAATAGAAAATTACATACAATGATAATGGAATCATTAGCAGCAGAAGCGGTATATATCGTTTAAAACCTTTCCCGAACGGATACATTTCTCTCACCTACCCAATCCTAATTCAATAAAATGATCGGGGCCTGCACAAAACAGACCCCGAAGCTGTAAAACATGTTTGGTGTACAGTATGTTGTAGATTCTTTTTTATTTATTGGGATAGCTACTTATTTAGGTGCTGCTGCTTCCCATTCTTTTTGTTGTACGTCTGCAAGCTCTTTAGCGGTTTTAAACTCGCCGCCTGGTGCCAAATACTCAGTGTGAACGCCTTCAGCTGCAATGTGTTCACCAACGTTGTCACGGTTAATCATCATAATTTCATAAGCAAGCTCGAAATCTCCAGTCATGTATGGAGCAAGTTCTTTGTCAATAAAATCACTTTCAGTGGCAATATTGTCTTGTGTAGGCAAGAATCCTGCTGCTTTAACATATTCTGTGTAGTTTTCTGGTTCAGAGAAGAATTCCAGCCATTTCAAAGCACCTTCTTTGTTCGGGCCTTTTTCTGCTGCATACCAAGTTACATCGTATTTACCGACAAGAGAATTATTCTTAGCAGCATCTTCTGTAGCTGGGATTGGGAAGTAACCAAATTTCACATCTGGATTTGCTGCCGCGATCGTAGGAGCATCCCAAGTTCCGTCAGCAATCATAGCTGCTTTTCCTGTTGCGAAAAACGAAGGTGCTGTTGCATAGTCGATACCCAAGAAACCGTCGATGATGTAGTTATCTTGAAGCGTCTTCATTTTCTCCAATACTTCTACAGCCTCAGCATCGTTAAATGCCGAAGTTCCCTTCCAAACGCCCTCAATCCATTGTTGTTGGTTGCCGCCACCCAGAATCTTAGCTTGCAAACCGAACACTGGCAGTTTCAATGGCCATACGTCTTTACCAGCCACTACGATTGGAACAATACTCTTAGCTTTCAATGTATCTAGAACACTAATGAACTCTGTCCAAGTTGTAGGTACAGTCAGACCGTTTTGTTCAAAAATTTCTTTATTATAGAAGAATCCTGACATTGCTACTTTACCGGTTGGGATTGCATACACTTTATCTTTATAAGTGCCGGCTTTAGCAATATCATTCGCATTGTAGTTTTTAACGAAAGCTTCGTTGCTCAGATCAGCAATCAGTCCGGAATCAATCCATTGTTGCCAGTCTGGCACTTTCGCACCTGGTGTCCAATCTTTCGGGGACAATCTCATACCGGATAGATCGGCAAGAACATCTACGTCACCAGCTGTAATTCTTGCTCTTTGTGCTTGTTTGAATTCATCATCCGGACCCGTGGTTGTGTACTCCACTTTGTATTCCGGATATTTTTCTTCAAACTTTTTATTAATTTCTGTAATGACCTTGTTAATATTCTCTTGTTTCCAATGTAAGATCTTAATCACTTTCTTATCACCAGATGCAGGCTTGTTTGTTCCGCTGCCCGGAGTAGCCTCACCATTCGCGTTGTTATTGCTGTTTCCACATGCTGCTAATGAGAGCACTAGCGCTGAGCTCAACAATACCGCAGAAAGCTTCTTTACCATTTTGTTACCCCCCAGATAATTTGTTATGACCCTTTTAACGAAACCACATGTTAATTCCTGAAAATCACGAAACAGTAAGGACGATATCACAGAAAGCGGTTTCGGTGTTTTTATTATTACATCGTTATTTGTCTTTGTAAAGTCTTTTTTCTTTGTTCGTTTTTGAACGTTTTTTGAACCGAATATTAAAAAAAACCTTTAAAACCAAGCATAATCCTAGTTTAAGAGTAAACATTCCATTGACTATAATCTTATTGAACTATAAAATAAGTAACGAAACTATTTCGTAAATCATAAATTCAAGTCATAAAAAAATAGCCTTGAGTAGATTTTAAACATATATTACGGAACATTTTTCACTATAAGGGGGACTTAATTTGGCCTACAGCATCAAAGATATAGCGAAAATTGCTGGAGTTTCTGTTTCGACAGTATCCAAAATCATTAATAACTACAGTGATATTTCGGAAGATACCAAGACAAGGGTTCAACAAATTATAAAAGAAACTGGATATACCCCCTCCAATTCAGCTAAAACATTGGCTACGAAATCATCCAATCTAATCGGAGTGATTTTTGCCGGAATGCTGAATGTCGACTTTACCCACCCTTTTTTCATTGAGGTGCTAAATTCATTCAAAAAACAAATGGGACTACTAGGTTACGACCTTATCTTTTTTTCCAATGAAAAATTCCAAAGTGGCGATACTAACGATTATCTTGCCCGTTGCCAGCATTTTAATGTAGATGGGTGTGTGCTTCTATCCGGACAGGAGCTAGAAACCTCTATCAGCGAACTAGACAACAGTGCAATTCCGTGTATCGGCGTAGATTTAAAGCTGACCGGTGACAACTCTGGTTTTATCATGTCGGATAATTTCAAAATGTCCTCCAAAGTGGTGGAACACTTTTACTTACTGGGCTATCGAGAGCTTGGCTACATCGGCAGTTCCTCAGATTCAGACATCTCCAATATGCGCGAAAGTGGTTATCGCAAAGCTCTTGAAGATTTAGGACTGCCTATTAACGAGAATTGGTTCTTAAACGGAAGTAACTTCTTTGAGGCCAGCGGGTATGAGACGATGCGTAGAATGATTGAGAATGGAAATTTACCTAGAGCGATCTTCGCGGCGTCCGATCAGCTTGCTATAGGGGCGATGCGTGCCCTTAAAGAGGCTTCTATCGCCGTTCCTGAAACTGTCGCAATTATTGGCTGTGATGATATCGAGGCCTGCAATTATACAACCCCCCTATTGACTACCATCCGCCAAAATAAAGATAAGATCGGCCGCCTAGCAGCGCTAATGCTATATGATCTAATAAACAACCAATCCGGCACGAGTTCTTTCAGCGTGGAGCCAGAGCTTATCATTAGAGAGTCCTGCGGCGCTCCTGAACGGGGGCTAGTGTAGTCTTTCTTAGCATAAAGTCATAGGGCACAGTAAAATCCATTACTTTTCCTGATTCATAAAAAAGAAGCTGCCCCAAGTAGAATTCACTACTTTTGAGACAGCTTCTTTTATTATAAAGATTATAATAGCAGGAATCTTATAGATCGAAGTACAAGGCGTATTCATGTGGATGAACACGAATGGCAACCTCTTGTGCTTCAGAACGTTTCAGAGCAATATAGTTATCGATGAAGTCCTTAGTAAATACGTCGCCTTCTGTTAGGAACTCGTAATCAGCTTCCAAAGAATCAAGCGCTTCGCTCAGGCTGCCTGGAACGCTGCGGATTTTTTCTTTATCTGCATCAGACAATTCATAGATGTTCTTATCCAGAGGACCATAACCCAGTTCTTGCGGGTTGATCTTGTTCTTGATTCCGTCCAGACCTGCCATCAGCATTGCGGAGAATGCCAAGTAAGGGTTAGCTGTGGAATCCGGTGTGCGGAATTCGATACGACAGCCTTTTGGTGTCACAGCTGCTACCGGGATACGAACTGCTGCAGAACGATTTCCTTTGGAGTAAACCAAGTTAACCGGTGCTTCGTAGCCAGGAACCAGACGTTTAAAGGAGTTGGTGCTTGGGTTAGTCAAAGCGATCAATGCTGGTGCATGGTACAAAATACCACCGATATAATGAAGAGCCATTTCGCTCAGGTTAGCATAAGCGCCTTTTTCGTAGAACAAAGGAGTGTCTCCGTCAAAGATGGATTGATGCACGTGCATTCCGCTACCGTTATCACCGAACAGCGGTTTTGGCATGAAGGTTGCTACCTTGCCATACTGACGTGCAGTGTTTTGTACAATATATTTATAAGTCATGAGATTATCAGCAGTTTTCTTCAAGGTATCAAAACGGAAGTTAATTTCCGCTTGACCTGCAGTGGCTACTTCATGGTGATGACGTTCAATGCGTAGTCCAACTTCAGCGAGCAGACGGCACATTTCACTGCGGATATCCTGTTGGGAGTCAACTGGTGCTACAGGAACATATCCACCTTTAACGCCAACTTTAAATGCCAAGTTGCCGCCCTCTTCTTTACGACCCGTATTCCAAGCCGCTTCTTCAGAATCTACGAAGAATGAGGATCTGTTCATGCCACTTTCGTAACGAACATCGTCAAAGATAAAGAATTCTGATTCAGGCGCGAAGAATGCAGATGTACCTACTCCGCTTTTTTGCAGGAATTCTTCTGCTTTCACAGCAATACCGCGAGGATCGCGCTCATAACGTTCGCCATCAGGAGTGAAAATGTCGCACATCACGTTCAGCGTTGGATGAGCTGTAAACGGATCTATGAATACACTATTCGGATCAGGCATCATAACCATGTCTGATTCTTCAATACCACGGAAACCTTTGATGGAAGAACCGTCGAATGCTACCCCATTTACAAAAGTTTCATCTTCCACTTCAGAAGCTGGCAGAGAGATGTGGTGGGCACGACCACCTAAATCTACGAATCGAAAATCTACCCACTCGATATTGTTCTCTTTAATTGTTTGCAACACTTTTTCAACCGACATGAATTTTTCCTCCCCCAAGTTCCGAACATTAGGCCGCTCACAGTATGCAAATGTTCTTGTTTTAATTTTTTTTGCTGTCGTAATTATAAATCTCATACCTAACATCGTCAATGCTTATGTCAGGTATTTCTTTCAGCAATGTAAGATATTCTAACGCTTTCGTGAAATCTGTTATTTTCGCATATTTCCATGTCACATTTATTTTATCCAACTCCAAAAAAACCCTCTTTTCCCACTAGGTCGCGGGTTAAGAGGGCTTCCGAGGAAGCTATTAGATTAAATTTTATAGGACCGAAACCGCTTCTGGCGAAGTTGAAAACTTACGTCCAACAATTGGAGCCAGCTTTTCCAGATCCTTAAGCAGGTTATCAAACTGATCAGGGAATAACGATTGAACACCATCACCTGTCATGGAATTGTCCGGATCTGTGTGCATTTCAATAATTAGACCATTTGCGCCAGCAGCAACAGAAGCTTTGGCCATAGGCTCAACTAACTCACGACGACCGGTTCCGTGACTTGGATCAGAGATTACTGGAAGATGGCTTAAGCTTTGTAGCACAGGAATAGCCGATAGATCCAGCGTATTACGAGTGTAGGTCTCAAATGTGCGAATACCGCGCTCACAGAGCATAACATCCTTATTACCGCCTGCCAAAATGTACTCCGCTGCATTGAGCAACTCATCGTAGGTCGCACTGAAGCCACGTTTTAGAAGAACAGGTCTGCCACAGGTCCCCAGCTTGCGCAGCAAATCAAAGTTCTGCATATTCCGTGTACCCACCTGCAGAATATCCGCATGCTCCGCACAGATATCAACATACTCTGGTGTCATAACCTCTGTAATGGTCAACAGCCCATGACGCTTTCCTGCTTCAGCCATCATAGTCAAACCTTCCACACCTACGCCTTGGAAGCTGTACGGTCCTGTACGGGGCTTAAACGCGCCTCCACGAAGTACCTGTGCACCAGACGCTTTAACAAGCCGGGCGATCTCATCAATCTGCTCTGGAGACTCAACGGCGCAAGGTCCGCCCATGATCACCAGGTTTTCTCCACCAATCTTCACACCCTTGATATCAATAATCGTATCCTCAGGATGGAAATCCCGGCTGGCCAGCTTGTAGGATTTGGAGATCTTCACGACGTTCTCTACACCCTTCATTTGCCGCAAATGCTCGGCGAGCTTAGGAGTGACGACTCCCACTAAACCTATCACCGTGTGATCTGCTCCTCTGGAGAGATGCACCTGCAAACCTTCTTTTTCGATTACGGCAATTATATCTTTAACCTGCTCTTCCGGTGTTTGATTTGATGTAATGACGATCATATTTATAACTCCCTCTCTACACTTAAAATTTATAATAATTCCGCTAAATACTATCGCGCTACGACGCGTGTTCGCTTTTAAGCTTTTATGCTTTTAATCACTAAAGCAATTTTACCTCAAAAAACGATTATAGTCAATCTATATTCTAGATTCCTATGCCGGAAGCGTTCTTTCGATAAAAAAGAGCACTTAACCTCGACTGACGAAGTTAAGCGCTCTTGTTGCAGCGTTCATAATATATAAGTTCGAGCCTAGCCCATTACATTAAGTAGTACTTGCACTCTTATTCTTAACCGGTGGCAGCAGCTTCGCCATATTCACTGTACGTTTGATCTCCCACGTCTCCGGATTAGCCGAATCATACTGATCTAAGTAGTTAATCACTTCTTTGGTGATAGGTGTAGGTGTGGATGCGCCAGAAGTGACCCCGACGATATTTACACCCTCTAGCCATTCTGTTTGGAGTTCAGACACATCAGAAATACGATGGGCAGGAACCCCAGCAATTTCTTCCGACACCTGTGCCAGACGATTGGAGTTGTTGCTTCGCGGATCACCGACAACAATCACCAGATCACATTGCCCCGCTTGTTCCGCCACAGCCTCTTGACGTACCTGGGTAGCCATACATATCTCATTATGCACTTCAGCACCTGGGAAGGTCTCTAGAAGCTTTTTCATGATGTGTTTAATATCCCACTGGCTCATAGTAGTCTGATTCGTAATGACAATACGTGAAGAAGAGATGGATAACGTAGCAATCTCATCTTCTTTTTCAATTAGATGCACATGCTCAGGGGCAATACCCACAGCACCCTCCGGTTCCGGATGGCCTTTTTTGCCGATATAAATGACCTCATAACCGTCATCTACTTTTTCCTGAATAAGATCATGGGTCTTCGTGACATCAGGACAGGTAGCGTCGACCGTAGTTAGACCCTTGTCCCTAGCCATCTTGCGTACCTCAGGAGAAACCCCGTGTGCAGTGAATATGACGGTCCCACTATCCACTTTATCCAGAATATCCAGACGATTATGTCCGTCCAAAGTAATAATGCCATCATCTTCGAACGAATTCGTGACATGACTGTTATGAACAATCATACCCAGTATATAAATCGGCCGGGGAAGATCGAGATTTTGCGCAGCCTGCCGTGCCATAACCATTGCATCGACAACTCCGTAACAATATCCCCGGGGAGAGATTTTAATGACTTCCATGAGTTCACCAGCTTTCTGCTTTCATTGACCTCTGTATTAGGACACTTCTAAATTATACCCTATTCCAGCGGCGGAGCAAAGAGAAGCGGCAACCAGATGACAAAAGTGGTCCCCTCACCTTGGCGTGTAACAACCTCCACAGACCCACCATGCTCGTCAATAATCCACTTAGCAATGGATAAGCCAAGCCCAATCCCTTCCGTAATTCCACGCGATTCATCTGCACGATAGAAACGGTCAAAGATATATGGAACCTCATCTTTATCCATACCAATCCCTGTATCAGTGATCCGAATGCCAATCTGATTCTGATAGAAGAGGGTATCCAAACTCACGATGCCTGAAGGCGTGTACTTAAAGGCATTATCAATAAAAATAAAGAGCATTTGCTGTAGATAATCTTTATTCCCAACTATATATTTGCCATTTAAGACTGACATATCACCTGTAACCCACTCGGCTTGACGGGGCAGGAAAGAGGCGCGGCGCGCAATCTCATTCATCATCGGTTCCAGTGCCACGGGCTCTATATCAAAAGTACGTCCAGTATCCGCACGCGCGAGCGAGAGCATATCCGCTACCAAGCGGCTCATACGCTTAGACTCGTCTGCGATATCCTGCACCGATTCAAGCGATAGCTGGCGAATCTCAGCTTCACTCATCTTCCCTTCTCCGGGTTCCATCTCCCAAACCTTTTGCAGCAGATCAATATTTCCGCGGATCGTAGTGAGCGGTGTCCGAAGCTCGTGTGAAGCATCTGAAACGAAACGGCGCTGAGCCGCATACGAATCCTCCAGCTCTGTGTAGAACCCTTCCATACGCCCAAGCATACTGTTAACGGTCTCAATAAGTCTTCCTATCTCGTCTGGCGGCCCATCGTATTCAATCCGCGAGCTTAAATCATTCCCCGTCTGAATCCCATTCGCAGCTTCAATTACTTTGCCGATTGGACTCATGGATTTGCGCGCAAGGAACAAACCGAAGGTAAATGCCGCGATCAGGGTAGCAAAAGAACCTACGAGTAGTATATTTTTTAAACGCTCCAAGAGCTTGTCTTCCGAATTTGACGGTGTTGCCACCTGCAGAAGGGCCACAGGACTCTTATTCAAGTCATATATCGGTATCTGATAAACCATCAAATGATATCCGCCAAGCGTAGTCTGTTTGAACCCGTGAGCTTTATCAATATCTTCCAGTTTCGGAACATCGAATTGGATATCTAGATAATGCAAGTTCTCTGACTTTTGCAGGTTCTCATTATTATAGATATAGGTTTGCACCAAAATATTAGCTTCCTCCAGTTTGTTGCCGAAGAAGGGGTTTATGCTCACACTTTGCAATGAACCGTCATACGCCCAGTTAGGATTGAGATTGGTTACAAGCTGCTCACCCTGTTTTTGTATACGATCCTTCAAGTCCCCATAAGTATTAAAATAAACAAAACCGTAAATTGCGGCTGATAAGGCCAGCAGCATAACGGCCAAAATCCCTGAATACCAAGCAGTCAGCCGCAATCTTATAGACATGTTAGTTGTCACCTCTTAGAATGTAACCGGCACCCCGGATCGTTTGAATGAGGCGTTTACCGCCATGCTCCTCCGTCTTTTGACGTAGCATAGCTATGTATACCTCAAGCACATTAGATTCACCGCTATAATCATAACCCCATATTTTATCCATGATCAGATCCCGTGAAAGCACACGTTTCGGATTTTGCATAAAAAGATGAAGCAGCTCAAATTCCTTCGCTGTTAGCTCCAGTCTTTTACCGGCGCGGGTAACCTCACGTGAATCCACATCCAGCGTAATATCTTCATAAGAAACCGCTTGCTCTCCACCTTCGTTTTGCTCACTCTTACGCCGAAGCAGCGCACGTACACGTGCAAGCAGTTCTTCCAGCGCGAAAGGTTTAACCAGATAATCGTCCGCACCCAGATCCAGCCCTTTTACACGGTGCTCAATTTCATCCTTCGCGGTAAGCATGAGAACAGGAACATTACTGCCCCCTTCCCGCAAGCGGCGACATACTTCAAAGCCATCCACCTGAGGCATCATTACATCCAAAATTACCACATCCGGATCACTGCTCAAGATTGCCCGTAATCCATCCGCTCCATTCACCGCTGTTTTCACATCGTAACCTTCAAAAGCTAAACCTCTACGCAGCATAGAAATAATCTTTTCGTCATCATCAATAATTAGAATATTCGGTCGCATCAAGCAGCCCCCATTGTTCAGTTCTTTTTATATATTGTAGCAGTTTACATCACAATTAGACAAAAACGGAAGGGTCGCCCCTTCCGTGTGACTTACCGTCCGGTATTATTGCTGCTGACTTTGTTGTGTAGTCGTTGTATCAAAATCATTTTTGTTACCGATGGTTACTGAGAGATCCATGGTTTTACCGTCGCGCACAACATTTAATGTTACTTTGTCACCAACTTTTAACGTTTGAATGAAAGTAATCAGATCTTGGTTGGTTGCATACTTCGTTCCATTCGCACCGGTAATAATATCGTAAGGGCGCAGGTCAGCGGTATACGCTGGGGATTTATAGATGATATCTGCAACCACAGAACCTTCTTTAATATCCGTACCCATTTGCTTAGCAACCTCATCTGTAATCGTCATAAGAGTTGCACCAATGAAAGGTACCGGCTCTTTCGGAATGGCTTGGTTGGCTTCCAGCTTATCTACGACTTCTTTAATCGTATTCACAGCGATTGCGAAACCAATACCTTGAGAATCCGTGCTGACGGCTACGTTCATCCCAATTACCTGCCCATTCATGTTGAGCAGCGGCCCACCTGAGTTACCCGGGTTGATAGAAGCGTCGGTTTGCAGCAGGTTTTTGTAATTACGTGTTCCACTGCCATCTTCTTCGTTAATATCAATACTGCGTCCTTTTGCACTAAGAACACCGGAAGTTACAGTATGATCAAAGCCTTGTGGGTTACCGATAGCAACCACTTCTGAACCTACCTTTATGCTATCCGAATCTCCCAGTGCTACTGTAGGGAAATCACTATCTCCTTCAATTTTAAGCACAGCCAAATCCAGATCTTTGCTAGAACCTAGCAGCTTCGCTTCATAAGGCTTGGTTACGCCATCCACGGTGACTTGGATTACATCGGCATTGTCAATTACGTGCTGGTTGGTCAAAATATAGCCGGATTTCTCATAAATGAAGCCTGTTCCAATTCCATAAGGGATAAGCTGTGATGAAGAATCCGAGCCTGATTTGGAATCCTGTTCATTTTGGGAAGAACCATTTCCACTGTATTGATCCCCGAAGAAAAATTGTGAGAAGGGATCACTCAGATTCGGGCTGGATGAGCTTCCATTACGCGAATTAGATTTAACTAGTGTCTCAATCTTAACAACTGCTGGTCCCACCGCATCAACAACACCTGTCACATCACGAGATCCAGTCACCAAGGATGTAGTAGAAGTAGAAGGCGCAACACCTGCACTTTCGCCCGTTGTCTTCGCCGTTCCATTCGTTCCGGAGCTAGCAACCGTTGTAGCTGTATCTCCCGTAAACCAGTTACCTCTGTCTGCCATATACATTGAGCCCGAGAGAACGACCATACCGGCTAGGAATGATACCAGCACTGTTTTTAACGAGCTTTTTGGTTTTTTATTATATTGCCAGCCGCCGCCACCTTCAGAACCGCCACCGCCATTTCCTCCGCGGCCACCACCATTGCCATCATAGCCAGTGGTGCGAAGCGATGTGTTATAAGGTAATGGCTTTACAGGCTGTGGAGGTGTAACCTCGACACGTTCTGGCTCCATCCGATTGTAGTGTTGTGCGCCGCCGTCAGCGTTATTCTCATCTTTGTTCAAAGATTTAAAAGGTCCGTAAGAATAGTAGTATGATGATGATCCTGCTTCAGATGAATTATTATTATTGCTGCTATTGTTATTATTGTCCCATTCCCGATCTGGTGCTGGTCCATTGTCGCGATTGAAGTTGTTTTTGTTATCGTCCATGTTTATCTTTCCTCCTGCTTCCTGTCGCCGTGACAAGGATTAATTTGTTTTCATGTTCTTATTTTGTACTTTAAACCTTAAGGTCACATTAAAAACAATTTAAGCGCAGATAAAAGATATAGGCAAATGGGAGGAGATTAGGCAGGAAAGTAAAAAAAGAAGCTCGGGCGCGAAAAACATCGCGGCCCGAGCTTCTAAAACCATTTCAAATAGTAATGCACCTTAGTCTACAAGTCCTACCCCTGAGCCCAGCCCTTCCGATGAGCGTAAATAGCCAACTGGGTACGGTCATCAAGCTCGCATTTCATCAACAGATTGCTGACATGCGTCTTCACTGTCTTGATACTGATATGCAGCTCCTCACCGATATCCTTATTGGTCTTGCCCTCAGCTATAAGCAGCAGGACTTCCTTCTCACGCTCTGTTAAACCGGAGGAATCACCTTGCACGGTGCGCTGGCGAATACCACGGGTCAGCGCCTGTGACACATCACCCGTCATGACTGGCATGCCGCGGTAAGCCCCTTGCAATGCGTAGATTAACTCTTCTGCCGACACTGTTTTGAGCACGTAGCTGACTGCACCAGCCTCTATAGCATCTACAACAAGATCATCCTCCAGGAAGCTGGTGAGGATCACGATCTTGAGGCCAGGAAATTCAGCCAGCACTGCTCTTGTGGTCTCGGCACCATTCATCACTGGCATCATCAAATCCATCAGCACGAGGTCAGGCAGACCTTCATGTCCACCAGCACGCAGCATCTCCAGCGCCTCTTGTCCATTCGCCGCCTCACCGATGACCTCGAATGTAGGCTCCAGCATTAGATAAGTTTTGAGGCCCATCCGTACCATATCATGATCATCTACGAGCAACACTTTTATGACACTCATGCTCTACTCCTCCTCGTCCTGTGTATCTGTTCCTAACGATCTATTCTGCTCTAATTCTGGGTTCCCTTGAACAAACTTAGGAATATGTACACGGATCGTCGTTCCCGCACCCTTGCGGCTAATAATCTCCACTTGCCCACCCAGTTTCTCCGCCCGTTCGCGCATGGTGGTGAGACCGTAGGAGCCTTGTTTTTGCTGCACATGTTCAAAACCTTGACCGTCATCACTGATACTCAGCACAACTTGTCTTGATCCTTCACGCAGCGATAGACTCACCAGTCTAGCCCCGGCATGCTTCACGATATTCGCCATCGCCTCTTGAATAATTAGGAACAGCTGATGTTCGATTGCTTCCGATAACTCGCCCTGAAGTTCGAGCTCCTTCATTCCTTTTAAGCCATTCTGGCGGCAATAATCGGGAAACCATTTTTCCAGCGCCTCGAACAGATTTCGACCTTCCAGCTCCACCGGACGCAGTTGTGCAATTAATGCTCTCATTTGTTTTTGTGCCATCTGAGACATTGTAATCAACTGGTCCATGACCATTTGACCTTGAGCTTCATTGACCTTCAGCACTTTAGGCAGCGAAGAAGCCGACATATGGATGGCAAAAAGCTGTTGGCTCACCGTATCATGCAGATCCCGGGCCATACGCCTTCTTTCCTCCAACACCGCACTCTCCGCTGCCTGTTCCTTCTCAATAACCTCTTGTTCACCCAATCGCTGTAGAAGCTGCATCTTATTCTCGACCGTATCCATCATGACATTAAACTCGTGATACACTCGGGCAAAAGACTGATCGTCACTTTCTGGCATCCGCACGGACAGATTTCCTTTGGCGACCTGCAGCATATTCAGATCCAGATGATCAATCCGGCGCTGAATCCGCTGGCCTGCCATATAGCCGATAACTACGGTGAACAACACAATCCCGAGACATAAGTACAGCCACATCCGATAATCCTTCACTTCGATATAACCAAGGCAAGTGCCTGCATACATCAATCCTGCACTTACCGCTCCAGTGAGCAAAAAGTAAAACAACAGCAACCATTTGGTATTACTGAAGATTGTCCCCATCTAACCCACCGTTTTAACTTTAATGTCACCTATAAATGCACTTACATTTATACGGACTTTTTTGCCTGCTTCTTTATAATAAGGAGTCTTGCACTGTACACTGCTCATAAACCCACTGCGAGACTGATCCAGAACTTCCATATCCCCGATAAAAGAACTGCTGTTCACCGAGATGCCAAGATCCATATCATTCGGAATGTACACTTTAATGTCGCCTATAAAAGCGGAAATATTAATCCTCGTTTCGCCATAAGCAATCTGTGCATTCGTCAGATCCAGTACGGTATCGCCGATAAACTGCGAGATATTCGTGTTCTTCAGTTGGAAATGCTCGCGCCCCATATGGACATCTCCGATAAAAGCAGAGCGATTGGTCGATTCCTTTTGATTATTTGATTCATGGAATTCCTCATGCCATTTACCATGTCTATGAGCATGACGCTCATGACGTTCCTGACGTCTGCGCTCGTGTCGTTCCTGCTTCTCTTGCCAACGTGCTTCAGCGCTGGACTTATAAGATCCTGTTTCGTCCTCATCGTCTTCTTCATCTTTTTGAAGATAGTCCTTCCAGTCGCGTTGACCAGAAGCCTTGCCAAATTTTTGCTCAAATTGTTCATCAAGTGTGGAATCCAGTGGTTTGGGCGGCTCCACATCTAGTGAGCTTTTTCCTGAAGGAAAGTGATCTGGTGGTGACGATGGAGCTGGTGGCACAGGTGGTGGTACTGAACCGCGTGGTTTAAAAATCACATAAAGTCCGCCGCCAATCAACATAACTGGAATGAACATTTTGAAAAAATCCCCGGCTGAAATATCGAACCAATCTAAATTCCGTCCAAGGAAAAACACTCCGATCGCCAGAAAGAAAAAGCCGCCGATAGGTGAAGAACCTTTGGATTGTCCATCCCCTGTACCTAAAAGCCGGTTCATTCCCATTAGGATCAAAATTACCGGCCAATAATTCGAAATCAGGTAACCTAAGCTGAAATCAGTGTAACCTAATTGTCTCAGTAGAAACATAGCTCCAATCCCTATCAGGATCAGGCCGCCTAAAACCTGGCTGGTGAACCTTCTTTTCATCATTCATTTCCCCTTTAAAGTAGTGGAACGCTCTCTTCTTCAATCTTATAGCCTTAGTCTACAGGAATGAAGTACTGAGAAACAGCGGCGAGAGAAGGAACTTCCCCTCAGTCTCTAGACTGAGATGAATGGGATAAAATTCTATTTACTTCATTATATATGAAAAAAGACTGTCCCTCAGTAATTAACTGAATTGGACAGTCTCTTTTTTTAGCAGTCTTCTGCTTCAGTCAGCGCATTATTGTTGCGGTTTCTGAGCTGGTTTAGAAGTATTTCCACTTTGCTTAGTAGCGCCGTCATTCTCAACAGCAAACTCAGCATTGTATTTTTCATTTGGTGTTTTGTAATTTTCTTGTACTTTAGATTTCTTGTTATTGGCCACGGAATTCACCTCCTTTTCTCTTATGCAGCATAGAATATGCTTACTAAGAGAACATCTCGGAAGAGGCAATTGCTTTGCCCCAGTCCGTATTATGGCAAGGTGATGTCACTATTATGCATGACCAAGTGAAAATAAGTTCAATCCCTTTAAATGGATTCTTCGAGCATGGATTGCGGTACTGCTTTGTAAGTCTCAATCGCTTGGCTCAGCTTCTTCAGCATGACTTCCGTACAAGTCCCGTTACCACGCTTAATGAGTTGAACTACAACTGATTTTTTGCCCCATTCCTTATACACCTGTTTCGTAGTAGCAAAATACAGATCAATCTTCCGCCCTTTAATAGCCGAGCCCGTATCAGCAACTATGGCATATCCATAGCCCGGTATATAAAGAATACTCCCCAGCGGCAAAACCTTAGGGTCAGCAGCAATGGTTGAGACTGTATTTTTGTCTCTGCGCACTTTTACCCCTGAATAGGTAATTCCATATTCGGGATGTTTAGATGTTTTACCTGTAGATTCATAACCCGCAGTATATCCAGTCGCCATCACTTTCATTGAAGTAATGATCTGGTCTTCCGCAGGTGCGGCTACAGGAATAGAATTTGGTAACTGTTTGGAAGATCCGCTGCCACCGTTTGTTTTAGTGGTTGGAGCTTTGGTGCTCTGCGGTGCCTTCGTCGCTGCTGGTTTATTTTTTGTTGTTGCAGGTAATACAGGTGCGACGGAATGCGCCTCGTTTGACATAAGTGTGGCACGGCCAGTCGCAAGAATGACCTTATCATCTGTAGTTCTCATAAACACAGAATTAGCCTTGGTATATTGCAACTCGTTCGATAGCGTTTTGTTAATACCCGTGTGCTGTAAAGTGTCTCCTGTCCCAATGGCCCCTACTGCCTGTTGCTTAGATTCTGGAATGATTCCAGCAGCGGTCAATAGCAAAACGATGGTGACAAAAAGACACCAAAACCTCTGAAATATGCCCATTTTGTTCATGTGAAAAACCTCCCCCTTATTAGCGAAGGTTTCCCGATTCACAAAATTTTATACATGAAGATCAGAAGTTGATCCTCATTGGCATATAACAGAGGTCTTATTTAGACGTAATTTTGGTGTTGTTAATTACAAGAAATTAGGAGATCACACGATCAGCAATTTCCTGAGACAAGAGCTCAATCACTTCTTGAAGCGGCTTAGCTCCGATGTCGCCTTCCCCGCGTTTACGGATGGAGACCGTCTGAGCGTTCATCTCATTCTCGCCAACGACGAACATGTATGGCAGTTTCTCAAGCTGAGCTTCGCGAATCTTATAACCCAGCTTCTCATTGCGGAGATCTGCTTCAGCAGAGATACCACGGCGACGCAGCTTGTCTGTAACTTCCTTGGCATAATCGTCGAACGCTGTCGATACAGGAATTACTTTAACCTGCTGTGGAGATAACCAAAGCGGCAGCGAGCCCGCAAAGTTCTCTAACAGGAAGGCAACAAAACGTTCCATTGTACCCAAGATTCCGCGGTGTAGAACGACTGGACGGTGTTTTTGACCATCATCGCCGATATATTCCAGTTCAAAACGTTCAGGCAGCAAGAAGTCGATTTGTACAGTAGACAGAGTCTCTTCTTTACCTAATACAGTCTTAATTTGCACATCAAGTTTAGGACCATAGAATGCAGCTTCGCCTTCTGCTTCGTAGAACGGCAGTCCAGCTTCCTCTACAACCTCACGCAACATCCGCTGTGCAGTTTCCCACATTTCGTCATTCGCATAATATTTCTCAGTATCCTTAGGATCACGATAGGACAACCGGAAACGGTAGTCATTAATACCAAAGTCACTGTATACCTGTTTAATCAATTCGATTACACGAATGAACTCGCCTTTAATTTGGTCTAGACGGCAGAAAATATGGGAGTCATTAAGAGTCATCGAGCGCACACGGTGTAAACCAGTCAATGCGCCTGACATTTCATAACGGTGCTGGATACCAAGCTCAGCAATACGGATCGGCAGATCACGGTAGCTGTGCATCGAGCTCTTATAAATCATCATGTGATGCGGGCAGTTCATTGGACGAAGAACAAATTCTTCATTGTCGATAGTCATCTTAGGGAACATGTCCTCTTGATAGTGCTCCCAGTGTCCTGAAGTTTTGTACAGCTCAACATTACCCAGAACTGGTGTGTATACATGCTGATAGCCAAGACTTGCTTCCAGATCTACGATATAACGCTCCAGAATACTACGCAATTTAGCACCCTTAGGCAACCAGATTGGCAAACCTTGTCCTACCAATTGATTAAATGTAAAGATTTCAAGCTCTTTACCAAGCTTCCGGTGATCGCGTTTCTTCGCTTCTTCAAGCAGACGAAGATGCTCATCAAGCTGAGCTTTTTTAATCCAAGCTGTGCCGTATACGCGTTGAAGCATCTTATTCTTGCTGTCGCCGCGCCAGTAAGCACCGGCTACATTCATCAATTTAAAGACTTTGATCTTGGCAGTCGACGGCACATGCGGTCCACGGCATAGGTCGAAAAATTCACCTTGTTCATAGATAGAAATCACGCTATCTTCAGGCAATGCCTCGATCAATTCCAGTTTGTAAGGATCACCTAGCTCACCGAAAATTTCAAGGGCTTCCTTGCGGCTTACTTCTTTGCGCACGATCGGCAGGTTCTCCGAAATTATGCGGTCCATTTCCTTTTCGATTTTGAGCAAATCTTCAGGATTTAGAGGATGTTCCAGATCCATATCGTAGTAGAAGCCATCTTCAATGACCGGACCTACACCAAGCTTAACTTCTTTTGTTCCGAACAAACGTCTAACCGCTTGAGCCATCAAGTGAGCTGTACTGTGACGCATAACCTCCAGACCTTCAGGTGAATCCAAAGTTACGATCTCTACCAGTGCGCCCTCTTCAAGGGGAGTAGATAAATCTACTACGATACCGTTCAATTTCCCCGCTGCTGCATTTTTGCGCAGGCCACTGCTAATAGAAGCTGCTACATCATCAATACTGCTACCCTCTGCGTATTCACGGACAGAACCGTCCGGAAGCTTAATACTTACTGACATTGCTAATTCCTCCTTCATATAATTAAGCCTAACGGCCCTTTAACCTTTGCGGAACAATAACATCCACGCACACAAAAAAACGCCCGTCCCGCAAAGGGACGAGCGATTACACCCGTGGTTCCACCCAAATTCGATTCTCTCTAGCCTCCCTTGAAACCTCAAGCGGAGCAAAGATAGAATCCTTCGTAAGCATGGAGTAACGACCATGAACCGGCAGCTCTTACTATCCCATTGCAGGGAATTCAAAACCGCAGCTACAAAGGGGTAAATCGAAAGCAGGATGCCGGAGGAAATTTCAGCCTAAGTTTCCTCTCTCTGAACGGTCCAGAACAATCAACTCATATCTTCGTCAATGCTGTTAACGTGAATTATGGAGTAATTATAAATCTGTCCTCTCTGACAGTCAAGTCAGAAAAGGGTCCAAAATGATAGAAGCTCAGGCAGAAGACACACATAAGGACTGTTCTGGCAGCCAATACATGGATGCTGAAACAGCCCTTCTATGGTTATTCCTCTCGCCGTTTTTTTTCAGGTAAGCGGCCTGCACGTTTCAAAGACTCACGCAACAAGTATTCGATATGTCCGTTTACGCTGCGAAATTCCTCTCCCGCCCATCGTTCCAGCGCCTCATGTAATTCCGGATCAATCCGCAGTGGAAAGCTTTTCTTGGCCGCCATGATGCACCGCCTTAGTACAACGAGCCGGCGTTAATGACCGGACTCGCTCCGCGCTCCGACACGATCGCAACCATCAGATTATTAATCATCGCCGCTTTGCGTTCCTCATCAAGCTCAACCACGCCACTCTCTTTAAGCTGTTTAATCGCCATATCGACCATGCCCACGGCGCCTTCAACAATGATTTGACGAGCGGACAGAATTGCAGATGCTTGCTGACGTTGCAACATTGTACTGGCAATCTCTGTGGAATAAGCCAAGTGTGTGAGCCGGGCTTCAATGACCTCTACACCAGATATCGACAAACGTTCTTGCAGCTCGGTTGCCAATTCTTTAGCAATCTCATCTGCGTTGGCCCGCAGGGACATGCCCGATTCATTGAAGTTATCATACGGGTATTTACTGGCCACATGACGCAGCGCTGTTTCACTTTGAATTTCCACAAACGCCATATATTTATCTACATCAAAAAGCGCTTTTGCAGAGTTAATTACCTTAAATACGATAACTGCAGCAATTTCAATCGGATTACCTTCCACATCATTAACCTTCAGCTTGACACTGTTAAAGTTACGTACGCGGAGGGAAACCGTCTTGCGCAAACTGAACGGAATGACTGCAAACAAGCCACTTGTAACGATAGTCCCTACATATTGCCCGAAAAAGGTAACTACAACCGACTTATTGGGCTGCACAACCGTAACACTTGTACATAATACCCCAGCTACAACGAACAGAATGACTGGCACTGCGACATACTCTTGAACCGCACCATAAATTCCCCCAGCTAAACAAACTGCAATTAAGGCGAGAACCCAAAATCCACTGATAGGACGAAGCGTTTTCTCTTTCATAAAAGCACCCCCACTAGATATTCTTTTGATATGATTATGATATCACTTTTGGATAATAATGTGAATGGGTAAAAAGAAATAAAAATAATTTTATGCTCACATTTATATAAAACTTCGTTAAAAGGCGTACTCCACACCAACCCTCGTTTGTGTAGTTAACATTAGTTCATAGTGTTCGTATACATCTGCTCTATCGGACACTGATGCTCTTATACGCCACATTTTCCGATTTTCCCTATGCTATCGGACCCCACAGTCGCTATTGCACTAAAAACCAGCCTATATGAGGCTCTTTTAAAGGAATAGCGTCGCTGGGGTCCGAACCCCGACTCAAGAAGCGCTGAATTTGCAATTAAGGTCCACTGAGTCCGTACGCCTAGCGGATGATATAACAAGCGAAGATTCAGATGTGTTCTGCAATAAGGCTTACTAATGATCGTAATCCTAACCTTACAAAAAAACGCTTGATGCTCAGTAATCCACTTAAGGATTAACAAGCATCAAGCGTTGATTAATAATTAATATATATTAGTTCTGCATTACAAAATCATTATCAATCTTCGCATTAGGATCATCGAACACCCGCAGAATATCATAACGTGTATTCCGCTGTGCTGGAACTTTGCCTGCTTCGCGAATCAGCTGAGTAATCGACTCGATGTTTACCTTATAAGTCGCACCCGCTGAAGATACTACGTTCTCTTCAATCATTGTGCTGCCGAAATCGTTGCAGCCATATTGCAAGGAGAGCTTGCCGACTTCTGGCCCCATAGTGACCCAAGAAGATTGGAAGTTCTTAATATTATCCAACACAAGGCGGCTGATCGCTACCGTCTTCAGATATTCCTCAGGCGTTTGTCTGTCCAGCTTCAGGTTGGTATTGTCCGGCTGGAATGTCCATGAGATAAAGGCCAAGAAACCTTCAGAATCATATTTGTTGGCAATACACTCATCCTGAGCCTCACGTACACGTAGTAAGTGCAAAGCTCGTTCTTCCATACTTTCTCCAAGCCCAATCACCATTGTTGCTGTTGTATTCATACCCACTTTATGTGCTGTCTGCATTACATCCATCCACTCGCGCCACGAGCCTTTTAGCCGGCTGATTTTGCGGCGTGTACGGTCATCAAGAATTTCTGCGCCTCCGCCTGGCAAGGAATCCAGACCCGCAGCATGAATTTCACGAACCACTTGTTCCAGTGGTAATCCTGATACTTCTTTCATCTTCATAATCTCCGCAGGAGAGAAGGAGTGCATTGTAATCTCAGGGAAACGTTGCTTAATTCCGCGCAGTATATCTGTATAGTAGCTAAATGGAAGGTTAGGATTAGTTCCACCTTGCATAAGAATTTCTGTACCATTAACAGCAATCGTTTCAGCAATTTTTTGATAAATCGTTTCATCTGGCAGCACATAGCCTTCATCCGAGCCTGGTCTGCGGTAAAAAGCACAAAAACGGCAGTACACATCACATACATTCGTATAGTTAATATTACGGCCAATTACAAATGTGGCTAACGGGTCCGGATGCCAGCGTTCCATAATAGTGTTTGCAGCAGCACCCATTTTCTCAATTTCGTTGCTCTCGAATAGTCGGATGGTATCTTCCAATTGGAGACGGTCACCCCGCAGGGCTTTATCCAAAATAAGATCTATCGTACTCATCGTTCGCATCCTCCTTTTAAACCCTTAGGGATATGGTAGATTCACAAAATCACAAGAAAAATAACGTTGTCGTCCTTTAGAGATAACAACCGTTTCTCGTAGTAACATAAGGATAAAGTACAGTATGTAACTTATACCTTATATTTTAATAAATGAACAGTTCATTTCCTCATCGTATCACAATCTGAACAGCTTGAAAAACTTTTTACTTTCTTAGCAAGATACCATCCAGCAGAAAGAGTCCTTACATTGCTGCCTGCACCCGGTGAATCAAAATTCCTGGAGGCTGCCGGACACAGATGACGTTATTAGTTAGTATTTAGCCTTTGGAGCATAGTTATGGACTCCAGCGACGCTATTCCTTGACAAGAGACTCATGAAGGCAGGTTTTTAGCGCAATAGCTGCTGTGGAGTCCGTTAACATTCCAAATGTGTAATAATGCTGTGTCTAAGGTCAGCTGTGTCCAATAGCAAAAAGTCCAAAAAGAAGAGCTATCCCAGCAGCCAATTCCCGGCTTATGAGACAGCTCTATTTCATCCTGCGTCCAACACCAGCTCTAAATCAACGTTGAGATAGATCCTCGATATTTTCCAGCAATTCGGTGCCGATCTGGGTTGCCGTTACTTTTACTTCGTTTCGATTTCCGCCCGCGCAGCCTCCAAAGCATGACCAAGATCAGCAATTAGATCCTCCGCATGTTCAATGCCAACCGAGAAGCGCAGCAATCGATCATCTACACCCACCGCATTCCGAATTTCCACAGGAATATCGGCATGCGTCTGTACTGCAGGATAGGTCATTAGCGATTCAACCCCGCCGAGGCTCTCCGCGAAGGCAATAAGCCGGATATGACGAAGCAGAGGTTCTACGTATCTGGCATCTTTTAATTTGAAAGAAAAAATTCCGGTATTGCCCGAGGACTGGCGATTCTGGATTTCATATCCCGGATGATCCGGCAGGCCTGGGTGGAACACTTCCGCAATCGCCGGATGCTCTTGTAGATAGCGGGCAATTGCTAGCGCATTACTCTCGTGCCGTTCCATACGCAGGGCCAGTGTCTTCATGCCTCTCATCAGCTGATAACTGTCTGTTGGCCCAAGCACAGCGCCAATAGAGTTATGTAGAATCGCTATTTCAGCGGATAATTCAGCCCCTTTAGATACAATAAGACCAGCAAGAACATCATTGTGTCCGCCCAAATATTTGGTAGCACTATGGACTACAATGTCTGCACCTAATTCCAGAGGACGCTGGAAAAATGGAGTCAGCAGTGTATTGTCTACAATTGTGAGCAGCCCATGATGACGGGCCCAAGTAGCTACGGCCGCAATATCCGTAACCATCATCAAAGGATTCGTTGGCGTTTCAATAAATATCGCCTTCGTATTTGGAAGACGTGAAGCCTCAAGCGCATCCAAATCATTCGTGTCTACATAGGAAGCAGTGATTCCAAACTTGGACATAATTCGTTCCAACAAACGATAGGTCCCGCCGTAAAGATCCAGCGAAACGATCAAGTGATCGCCTTGCCCAAACAGAGTAAATATGGTTTGAATAGCTGCCATCCCAGAACTACAGGCAAAACCTGCATCACCAGACTCCAATTCCGCAGCCGCATTCTCTAGTACGGAACGGGTTGGACTTTTGGTACGGCTATAATCGAAACCTGTGCTCTGCCCAAGCTTCGGGTGACGGAATGCCGTAGCATTATAGATAGGAAAATTAATGGCTCCGGTAGCCGGATCTTCTTGTGAACCTATTTGTGCCAGTCTGCTTTCAATCCTAAGTTTGTCGTCCATGATAAATGCCTCCTAAATTGTAATGTAGCGCTGATCTTAATAAACAATCGGGTCGATATCGTAAGGTGTCTCTTGATATACATAGTAATTGAGCCAATTAGAGAATAATAAGTTGGCATGTGCACGCCACACTGCAGGAGGTGTTCGTTCTGGATCATCTTTAGGGAAATAGTGTTTCGGCAAGGCCATCTCCATGCCCCTCTCCAAATCACGATCATATTCCCATTTCAAGGATAATGGATCGTATTCGGAATGTCCGGTCACAAATATTTGTTTGCCGTCGGTCGTAGCTACTAGATACATACCAGCTTCTTCGGATTCCGCCAGAATCTGCAGATCTGGATTGCTCTCAATATCTTCGCGGGAGACATCGGTATGACGGGAATGCGGTACATGGAATACCTCGTCAAAGCCGCGCAGCAATTTAATGTTATTTTGATTAATCGTATGGGAGAATACTCCAAAACATTTTTCAGGCAAAGCCACTTTACGAACACCAAAATGATGATACAACCCTGCCTGTGCCGCCCAACAGATATGCATGGTCGAGGTCACATTATCCTTGCTCCATTCAAAAATCTCTTTTAGCTCTTCCCAATAGGATACTTCCTCAAACTCCATTTGCTCTACGGGTGCTCCTGTAACAATAAGACCATCCAAACGGCGGTGGCTGATCTCGTCAAAAGTTTTGTAAAAGCTTCTCAAATGCTCAGCAGAAGTATTCTTAGAAGTATGTGAGCGTGGATGCAGCAAGGTAACGTCAACTTGTAGCGGTGAATTTCCTATTAAACGCAGCAATTGAGTCTCCGTCGTTTCTTTAGTCGGCATGAGATTCAGAATAGCAATCCTTAGTGGGCGGATATCCTGATGGAAAGCCAAACTATCATCCATCACAAAAATATTTTCACCGGATAGTATTTCTTTTGCTGGTAAACTGTCGGGAATTTTAATTGGCATTGTCTTTCCACTCCTTAACTGTATTTAGGTTATGTTGTCACATCGCGGCTTTCTGAACAATAAAAAGACCTTTCTCGGAAAACGAGAAAGGTCATATCTACAGTCATATGCGCCTCTCTCATCTGCCAGAAACTTTTGGACGAGGTTAGTCGTCAGCAAAGTTCCGCAAGAATTAGCACCGTGCGTTCACACGCCGGTTGCCGGGTTTCATAGGGCTAGTCCCTCCACCTGCTCTTGATAAGATTTAGCTGTATTCAATTAAATTTCTTTAAAATTTACTTTAAATCATGAACCTCCTTTTCGTCAAGTCCATACAATGCTGAAGTAGCCTCAAAGTAACAATAAATTTGCTTGAAAGAGGCATACTCCGTTGTTATACTAGACAAGTATTTCATACCTGAACGAAAAGAAGAGGTGAGAAGAAGAATGGAAGGCGACCCGAGCTCGCAATTAAGTGTACAGAATGAGCAACCACACAGGATAATCATCAGCTTGCCGGCGGCGGGAGCAGTTCTTCTTCATGCCCTCGAATCGTCATTCGGCCTCTTGTATTGATTGTAACGCCGGCCAAGCTGATTTTTTTCTCTGTGCTTAATTAGCAGTCCCTGGTGAAGACCCGGGGATAGAAGGAGTGGAATCAGATGAAAATCCGGCTGGTGAATGCAGGGGTTTTTACACCTATTGATGAAATTGATGAAACATTGACACCCCCAACAGAAGGGTTCTATTGGATTGATGCAGATGTGGAGGATTTGGAGCTGCTTCAGCCCCTGTTCAACCTGCATGATCTCGCTGTTGAGGATTGCCTTAGTGAAGAGGATCAACGTCCAAAGATCGAAATATACGAAAGTCATTACTTTATTGTTGTAAACAGCATCCGCTTTGATGATGAGGAAATCTTCCTGCGGGCGCTCAATATATTCTTGGGCAGACATTATATTATTACTGTAACGAAACAAAAGATTCACGAGCTACGCGTACTGAAGCCCATGTTATGGGAACAAGAGGTTAGCGAACCCGACCAATTCCTTTACCTGCTTATCGACCTTGTCGTAGATAATTATTTCTCCGTAGGTGACCGAATTGAAGCCCGGATTGAGAAGCTTGAAGAGGATATCCTAATGCATACCAAGAAATCTCATCTGAGTGAGATTATCGGTCTGCGAAGTGAGATCTTATGGTTAAAGAAGATGCTGGGACCTCAGAAAGAGGTTATCAATACCCTGAATAAAAAAGACCTCCGTCTGATTGATGATCAGCTGCAGAAATACTTTAGCGACATTTATGAAAATGCAGTTAAAATATCCGAAACCTTTGAGACGTACCGCGATCTCATGGGCAACTTACGTGAGGCCTACCAATCCAGTATCGCCAACCGCGCCAATGAAATTATGAGAGTATTTACCGCGATTACAACGATATTCATGCCTTTGACCGTAATTACCGGAATCTATGGGATGAACTTTGATCATATGCCGGAATTGCATACGAAATACGGTTATTTTGCCGTTATAGGTCTAATGTTGACGTTAGGCTGTGGGATGCTGTATGTATTCCGCAAGAAAGAATGGCTATGAAAATAAACGGACGAATAGGCAAGACGAAGGCCCTTTAACCCTATGGTGTAAGGAAGCCTTCGTCTTTTTGATATGATAAAAAAGCTACTAGAAACTGGTCGCCATGCCCACTTTAGGAGCTTGCTCCCGCCGGAAACGAATGCGGATCAGCCGCAGACGTTCATAATAGCTATCCAGCCCTTCTGCTGCTGAAAAATCCTCCCCATACACCTTATGCAGCACTGGCTTTAGAAAAAGATCTCCTACCTCTGCATAGGCATTCCATATCGCCTCCTGCTCATTCTGCGGCACATTTTTCAGTTCTACCTCGATCAATTTCTCCACGCAATAACCTTCTCTTTCCAGCTCCTCTACCGTCTCAATCAGTTCGCGACGGTTCACTCCACTGTTCACCTTAAGCTGTTCTAACCCTAACCCATTCTCGATCCCTTGCAGCAGAATTCGCCGTAATCGCAGTCTTTCTAGCTGTTTCTTATATTTGACCTCTTTCTGTTTATAGAGCCAGGATACAAAAGAATCCTCCTCAATTTCTTGGTGTACCCAATTCAAAGGAAAGGAATGTTCCCTTGCAGCCGTAGAGGTTATAGCCAACCAATCCGTGCCATATTGGGCTGCCTTTCCTTCCCCTACACCAGGGATCTGCAGCAGCTCCTCTGGTGTATGCGGCAAGAAAGTGCTTATCAAACGTAACAAACGATTGCTGGCAAGAATGTAAGGGGCTTTCCGTTCACTAGAAGCTCGGCTGCGGCGCCAAGCACATAACTCCTCATAAATAGCTTCGTTCCCATTATATTCACTGTAATATTGCAGCCTTAGCTGCTCCTGATTACGCCCGGTAAGGCCGTCTTCTTCATGAAATACGCCATCAATCAACGGCCGATAGCCATCCCCCATCTTCACCGCCAGCTCATGCCTGTAAACACAAAGCATTTCATTCCATGAACCACCCGCGTACCACAAATGCTCCTGTGTTTCCTCACCGCCTGAAAAATCACGCCAGCCCAGGCTCCACACTCCTTCTTCCTCTCCAATCCATAGCTGAGCGAACACCTCTTGATCCACCCCGGATATTCTGGATAAGCGATTCATAAATACAATTTGCATATTCATCCCTGCCTTTCTAGTCTTCAGCAAGCACTATACCTACCGGTCTGAGCTACTTATTCGCTGATGTGAATCCCACACTGTCAGACTCGGAAAACGCAAAAAAGCACCACTCTCACGATAAACGTGAAAGAGGTGCTCCCTCATTAAATGCTATACTGTTAGATCCTACAATACCATATATTTCCTAACAGTCAATATCTTTTTATACTAGTTCCTTGCCAAAGCTAAAGTTGCCAGTCCAATCGCACCTGCAAGTCCTGCATTATCTCCAAGCTGCGGTGGCACAACATAATTATCGATGTCGGTATTGAGCGCTGGATGCTGAACATAACCCTTCAGCAGCTCCTGCAGCTTGGTACGAATTAGCGGGAACAAGTGGCTTTGCTTCATGACACCACCGCCCATTACGATTTTTTCGGGAGACAGAATCAACACGTAATTCATAAGTGCATGTGCAAGATAATGAGCTTCCATATCCCAAGCTGGATGGTCAACAGGCAGCTCGCCTGCTGGTTGTCCCCAGCGTTTGCCAATCCCCGGACCTGCGGCTAACCCTTCAAGGCAATCGCCATGATAAGGGCAGTAGCCCTCAAACGTGTCCTCTGGATGTCTGCGAACTAGAATATGTCCCATCTCTGGATGAGACAATCCATGCACCATCTGACCTCCAACTACTGCTCCCGCTCCAATGCCTGTCCCAACCGTAATATAAAGGCAGCTGTCCAGACCTTTAGCCGCTCCCCATTTACTTTCCGCAAGCGCTGCACCATTCACATCCGTATCAAAACCGATCGGCACGTTAAATTGCTCAGCCATTGTACCTACCAAATTATATTGTCCCCAGTGAGGTTTTGGTGTCGTTGTTATGTAACCATAAGTAGGGCTGTCCAGCACGGGATCAATCGGTCCAAACGATCCAATACCAAAAGCTTCTACATTCTTCCCATTAAAATAGTCGATTACGAGTCCCATCGTTTCTTCCGGTGTTGTTGTCGGAAAGCTAACTCGGTCCAGAATGGTACCGTCCTCATAACCAATTCCGCATACAAACTTCGTTCCGCCTGCTTCAATCGCTCCCAATAACTTCATAGCAACTATCTCCCTTCTCCATTAAGCAATAATCCGCCATCCAGTTTGAAAATAAAAATTAATATAAAATAAAACAATCAACAGCCCTTATTATACGTTGGATGAAGCGCTATCACAATAATAAAACTCCCTTCATGCTTTTTTGCATGAAGGGAGACTCTCCTTAACCCAGATCACCTAACTCAATCTGTACAATTCCCCGTTCGTCCTGCACCTCAGCGATCAAATGCATCAGGCTGCCAAATTCCAGTTCTTGAAATTTACGCGCGGCTGTTTCCCGTTGTAATTGCCATAAAGCTTCCGCCAGCTCACAGACCACAGGCACATCACAACGGATTTCAGCCAGCTCTCTTGATAGATGCAGCATATCAAGGTCGGCTTCAATTTTGGACCGTACACCTTTAGGGAGCAAGTGAAGATTCTCAATTACACCTTCAACTGTACCGTATTCCGTTAACAGCTTCAGCGCGGTTTTCTCACCAATCCCTTTTACACCAGGGTAATTATCACTTGTATCGCCCATAAAGCCCTTCAGGTCAATAACCTGTCTAGGGGTTAGACCTTTATCCTCAAGCAATTCTGCAAGGTCATAAACTTTATAGTTGGAGCGTCCTTTTTTCATAATGACGACCTTAACATTCTCATCAATAAGCTGCAGCATATCATGGTCACCCGTCAGAATGTAAACCTCAGAATTATCGCTGTAACAGGATGCTAGCGTACCAATGCAATCATCTGCTTCATAGCCGGCAAGACCGATGTTTGGCACACCTAGCTCAGCCACTACTTCTTTTACTAGATCAAATTGCGGAATTAATTCCAGCGGAGCTTCGATCCGGTTGGATTTGTATCCATCATATTTCTCGGTACGGAACGTTCCTTTACCCATATCCCAGCAGCATACGACATGAGAAGGCTCAAACGTACTTACTGCATCAAAAAAATACTGCAAAAATCCATATACCGCATTCGTCGGTAAACCTTCTTTTGTCTTGCGAATATATCCTCCATAAGAGGTCGCATAAAAGGCCCGGAACAGCAGAGCCATTCCATCTACAAGCATTACCCGGCCCGTTGTATCTGTTCTCACTTATAAACCTCTCCCTTGATCGTTGTATTGATATTAAACATTAGCCCAAGTATCGGCATATTGGTCTTCTTTGAATCCCACCGTAACTTTAACTCCATCGGTGACAATCGGGCGTTTGATCAGCATCCCGTGGCTTGAGAGCAGCTCTAACTTCTCCTGTTCCGTAAGCTGGGGAAGCTTGTCCTTCAGACCTAATGATTTATATACTTCACCGCTTGTATTAAAAAACTTTTTCAGCTCAAGGCCGCTGTTCGCGAGCAGCTCACGCAGCTCGTCCACCGTAGGTGGCTGCTCTGCGATGTGCTGAAGCTCCAGCTCATGACCTTGTCCCTGCAACCATTTTACTGCGCTGCGGCAGGTGCTGCATTTGGGATATTGAAATACTTTTAATTTGCTCATGCTGTGCTCCTTTAATAATCGGCTAATAATATCGTAACTACGGGGAATGTTTGAACTTCCGGCTGCTGTTGTCTACAGATTTCTTCAATTTTACCGTTAAACACGGTTGAAATCCGCAGACAAAGGCGGTCGCTATCGCTCCTACGGTTCCAATCCTCCCCTTCGCCACTCCATCGCCTGAATTATAATTTTATCACAAATCCGCTGTCGGACCTTGCTCCAATATTTTCTCCAAGGCTGCCATGTCAGGTGGCAACGGGGCTTCGAAAATCATTTCTTGCAAAAGCACAGGGTGCTTGAACGTCAGACGCACTGCGTGCAGTGCCTGACGCGGTATGGAAGCATCGAGTGCTGCAACGGTCTCCAATTGCTCGCTTTGAGTTGAAGTCAATTCTGGTAGATTGTACAGCTCATGACGGTACATGCTGTCCCCAATCAGCGGACAGCCGATTGAGGTCATATGGACCCGAATCTGATGCGTACGCCCACTCTCCAGCTTTAGTTCAACTCTAGAGCCAGCTGAATACACCTGCTTAACCTCATATCGGGTTAGGGAAGGATATCCATCCGGTGTCACGATACGCCGATGTGGCTCCTCAGGATCACGATCGATAGGGCCGTCGATATCGCCGGATAACTCCGCAGGAACCCCGTGAACAAATGCAGCGTAACGCTTATCCACAGTACCGGCGATCATCTGCTCGGAAATATGCTGATGGCTGTAAGGATTTTTGGCGATCACTAACACACCGGAGGTCTCCTGATCCAGACGGTGAACAGGCCGGAAACGGAAGCGTTCATTCTTCTGTGCCCAATAATAAACCACACCATTGGCAAGCGTGTCGGTGTAATGTCCATGTGTGGGATGAACTATAATTCCCGCTGCCTTGTTAACCACTAGCAGATGTTCATCTTCAAATAAAATCTCAAATGGAATCGGCTGCGGCAAAATATCATCCGAAGTCTCCGTTTCCATGCGAATCTGCACGGTATCTCCTGCCTTTACATGCACACTAATGTATACACGTTCACCGTTTAATGTAATGCCTTGCTCCGTCTGCTTCAGGCGAGAGAGCAGCTTGCGTGAGACATCCATCCGTTTGTGCAGGATGGTCTTCAGCAGGAAGTCATCCTCTTCAGGCGGTATGATATAAGTAATGGGTGAATAATAGCTTGTCATATTAGTCTCGGAACACCTTTTTACTGCGGATGTATTCTACATCAGTAATCCCTGACCGTGTATTAGCCGTTCTAGCCAAAGCAAAAAAATAATCCGACAATCGATTGAGATAAATCACCGCTTCTGGGTTAATGTCCGCAGTTCGCCCTAAGGTAACCGCCCGGCGTTCTGCACGACGGCAAACCGTGCGGCATACATGTAGAACCGAAGCCAGCTGACTACCTCCTGGCAGGATAAATTTCTCAAGTGGCGGATTCTCCTCTTGTAGAGTATCTATCCAGCCTTCCAGCCGCTGAGCCATCTCACTTGTCACCATATATTGACCACCATCAGCAAGTCTAACAAATGCTAAATCCGTGCCGCAATCAAACAGCTCATGCTGTATTTCGAGCAATTGCTCGCGGACATCGTCGAAATTATCACTTTCCATCAGGCTTCGTGCTTGCCCTACAAAACAATTCAGCTCATCGATCGTTCCGTAGGCCTCGACGCGGACATCATCCTTGCCGACCCGGCCGCCAATCACTGAGGTCTGACCTGCATCACCCGTACGTGTATAAATCGCCATGGTTTAAGCCTCCTATCCATTCTTAAAAAACATATACTGATAGTTTAAGCTTTCTGCTATAAGGAAGGCAATAAAGATAGCAAATTAAGAGTATAAACAAAAACACCATCATTAGTAAGAGTGCACAACAAAAAGAGGACCCTAGGGTCCTCTCAAGAGCATTCAGCAGCACTATTTTCCAGCTGGACGCCCCTTCATATACTCATTTATTTTGAGGTCCAATAAACTGCTAATTTCAATCACATTATCCGAAGTGAATGATTTTTCCTGCAGGAAAAGCTGCTCCATCTTGCTGCGGAGTATTCTAATTTCATCTTCCAGAGAGAGTATGCGAGCAGAAGCATCACCCTTGGGGGGTATTTTCCCATTTCCAGAGAAACATTTCCCACCATAGGAAGGTAAGTAATAATCGGCGCTAAGCACAATCATCCCTCCCAAAAGTATTATTGAGCGCGTGCTGCAAAAGAGCATAAAAGTTAAATAAAGCAACTTCAAAGCAACGCCTTAGTTCCAGAGTAAATGAATCCTTTTAAGTTCTATTATAGGGGCTAATTACTCTCAAAGTAAAATAATACCATAGGATTGTATGATCGGCTATAGTTCAATTTTCACTAATCCGTTCTCTCACGTGTAAGCTTTGTGACAAAAGCACCAATGCGTTCTACTGCTTCGTTCAGTTGGGATACTGATGTGGCGTAAGAACAGCGCAAGTAGCCTTCTCCACCTAATCCAAAGACACTTCCAGGCACAGCTGCAACCTTGTATTCAAGCAAAAGCCGCTGAGCAAATTGATCAGAAGTCAGCCCTGTCTTGCGCACGCTTGGAAAAGCGTAGAAGGCGCCCTGCGGCTCATGGCACTCCAGCCCTGCATCGCGTAGGCCCTTGACGATCAACCTCCGCCGTTGGTTATAGGAATCCACCATCCGGTCCTTCTCTTCCATCCCATTGGTCAGCGCTTCAAGTGCAGCCACCTGTCCCATAGAAGGAGCACACATCACAGTATACTGATGAATCTTAAGCATTGCAGCGATAAGATCCGGGTGACCACAAGCATACCCCATCCGCCATCCGGTCATTGCAAAAGCTTTGGAGAAGCCGCTAACCAGAATCGTACGGTCTATCATGCCTGGTAAAGAGGCAAAGCTGACGTGATTAATGCCATAAGACAATTCTGCATAAATCTCATCTGAAATCACTATAAGATCATGTTTCTCTACTACCTTAGCAATCGGCTCCCAATCTTCTCGGGTCATTACACTTCCCGTAGGGTTACTTGGGTAACACAAAATCAGAACCTTGGAGCGCGGAGTGATTTTGGCTTCCAAGCTTTCCGCAGTAAGTTTAAAGTTATTCTCACCAACCGTTTCAATACCTACAGGTATTCCTCCACCAATCGCGGTGATCGGTGAATAAGAGATATAACAAGGCTCAGGAATCAGAATTTCATCCCCCGGTGAAATCAGCGCACGTAGTGCCAAATCGATGGCTTCGCTTCCGCCAACGGTTGCTATAATTTGATTGGCAGGATCATATTCCACAGCAAAACGGCTGTGCAAGTAATTCGCGATCCCTTCCCGCAGTTCAGGCATCCCTGCATTGGATGTATACCCTGTAAACCCTCTTTCCAGCGAATAGACGCAAGCTTCTCTGACATGCCAGGGGGTCTTGAAGTCAGGCTCTCCGACTCCCAAAGAGATGATATCCTTACTGCCTGCAGCCAGATCAAAAAACTTGCGGATACCCGAAGGCTGAATTTGCTGTACCAACGGGGCCAAATAAGAATCCATTGATTTGCTGTCTTCTCCAGTTAGCTGCGATTTATTCGTGATCATATGATTACTTCCTTTATGGAGAGATCATCAGACGGTTGTCTTCCTCATGCTCTTCGAAGATGATCCCGTCCTGTTTGTATTTTTTAAGGGTAAAATTCGTTTTGGTTGAAAGTACTGAATCAATTGGAGACAGCTTCTCAGATACAAAATTGGCCACTTCACGTAAATTCCGGCCTTCCACTTCCACCAGAAGATCATAAGCACCAGACATCAGATAAACTGATTTGACCTGTGGATACAGGTAGATTCGCTCGGCAATCCCTTCAAAACCACGCCCTCGTTCAGGCGTAATCTGCACCTCAATCAGTGCGGTTACCTTCTCATCGTCCACTTTATCCCAGTTTACAACGGCGGCATATTTTACAATGACATGATCTTTCTCCAACTGCTCAATCGCAGTCTTCACATCTTCTTCTTCCGCGCCAAGCAGCGTTGCTAAGAGTGCAGTAGATCTTCTCGCGTCTTCCTTAAGCAGTTCCAGCACTTTCCTCTTAAGCTCGTTCATTTCCTTCATGCCTTCCCTCCGGATAGTTCGCCAATGACGGTACGCTATTAATGCGTCGCCCCGCGAAAAGAGTTTAATACTAATATGACATGAAATGTGCATCTCTGCAAACAAAATAACCCCATAGGAGCTTCCATGAAAGGCAGAGTTTACATAGAACATACAAAAAAAAATAGAAAAAACGCCCGTTCTACCGGATTTAACCAGTAAAAACGGGCGTTATCTCCACACACATGAAGTGATTTGCTTCATTCGCCAACCATCATGGTTACATTAAATGGGAAGGCTGATGTTGTCCGTTAGCCGGGATATGAGCATTCTGAGCGTATGCGCCAAATTGCCCGGTTTTTTGTTGAACAAATTGCCCGGTTTGCTGTTGCATTTGCTGTGCGGTTTGAAGCTGCTTGTCCACATCTTGGCGCAATGCTTTTGCAGGTGCAGGATACATATTCAGTTGAGACATATGCGTGTATAAATCACCTTGGAGTTGCAAAGTGTCCATGGTCATAGTGTTAAAAACCCTACGAACGGCTGGACATGCTGATTCTGTAGCAGCTGTAGCATATTCGCGTACGGTCCGCTTCAAATCACACAAAATGGTGTTTAGTAAATCCTCATCCGGCATAAATGCCCCAGTATTTTGCGCGTTCATTAAATAACCTCCTTAGAATTAATATTGCAATTATTGTGGGCTTGTTGGCGCGTATTGTTGATGTTGTTGGATTAACTGAGTGAGCTCAGTCATGTGTTTGGTGTGATTTTGCATATGCTGCATACAAATTTGACGAACTTGTTGATTCTGTGTTGTCGCAGCTGTTGCTGCACATTGCTTAAGAAGCAAGTCCTCATTAGAGATGGAGTCAGCGATATATTCCAATTCCTTACCACTTAGCGCTTGCATTTGCGTTGATTGCATTTGTTGTAGTCCCTCCTTGTAGTTGATTCATACAGGCTTTAGTATGCCGCCTATGCCCGCGATTTATTTGCCGGAAGGCACTAGAGAGTTATGACAGAAATAAGAACATACCGCGAATGAGACGATAAAATGCCGCCAATACTAAATCACGGCACGAATGAAGGAGCGAACAATTCATGAATTTAAATAGTGGAAATACACCTTGGTCAAGCACTTTACAGAACCCTCCAACTTACCCCTCTCTAGAAGGTACTATTCATTGTGATTGCCTGGTTGTAGGCGCCGGAATGGGTGGGGCAATGGCCGCCTATCGCTTGTCCTTAATTGGAGCGGATGCTGTTCTGATCGAAAAAAGACGGGTCGGCAGCGGCAGCTCGCATGCTAACACTGGACTCCTGCAGATTTCCAACGATAAATCGTTAACCTCATGCATGAACACCTTTGGGCAAAAGAACGGTTTGCTCTTTTATCAGTTATGCCAGGCTGGGGTAAGGAACATTCTGGACCTGCCGGACAAGCTCGATATCGATCCGCAGATCATTCCTCGCAGCAGTCTTTTGTATGCCAGCACTCCTGCGGATGTACCTGCATTGCGGGAAGAATATGAGAATCTCGTGGCTAATGGCTTCGATTCTGAATTTTGGGAAGAGGATAAGATTGCAGCTCTGTACTCTTTTTCAAAACCAGCAGGACTTTATTCCCGTGGGGATGCCGAAGCGAATCCTTATCGAACGGTGCACAGCCTAATCGCCAAGGCAGCGTCGAATGGCGTCCGCGTCTTTGAACAGAGCGAAGCGAAACATTATGAGTTTACTGAGGATGGTGTGATTTGCCATACAGAAAGTGGCCGGATTATTGCCAAGGACGTTATTTTTGCAATGGGTTATGAAACACAGGAATTCAAAAAAGACCGGGGCGCTGAGCTGATCAACACGTATGCAGTGATGACCAAACCTCTAAAGGATTTTCCAAAGTGGCATGAGCGTAGCCTGCTGTGGGAGACAGCCCGCCCTTATTTATATTTTCGGACAACCCCTGAAGGCAGGATTATTGCAGGAGGTAAGGATGAGCAGCTGACAGACCCCGAACGTCGTGAGGTCCGAGTGATTTCTCAAGGTCAAAAATTGCTCGAAGAGCTTGAAGCCTTATTTCCAGAAATTAAAGGCATTGAGCTGGAGTACTCCTGGGGTGCTGTGTTCGGTTCTACTCGTGATGGGCTTCCATATATCGGCCCACATCCAAAGTTCCCTCACTGTTACTTCATCGAGGGCTACGGAGGCAATGGGACGGTGTACAGTATGATCGCTGCGGAGTTGTTAACGGATACGATTGCCGGCAAACATCGGCCTGAGTTAGATTTATTCTCACTCACCCGGTCAGCCAAACCCTCTCCTTCTAAGAGTTTGGACGTGATGAAACAGAACTGATTTTGTAGATAATAAAAACGGGGCTGGCCCTCGCAGCCGCTTCACTGCTTTTTGGACAACCCCGCTTTTTATTTTCCCTGCTTCAATCATAAATCCATCATCCCATGGAGCTTACGGACACAGTTGACGTTATTTACATGTTTTTAGCCTTTAAAGCAAGGTTTCGGACTCCAGTGATGCTATCCTTGGAAAGAGGCCCATATATAGGCGTTTTTCAAGCCAATAGCTGCACTCGAGTCCGATAGCATTCCAAATATCGGATAATGGTGCGATTAAGGCCGGTTGTGTCCGTTAGCGGGTTACTATGCGCATCCGACAGTGATTACATATACGCACGCTTCCGACAACGGTCAACGGTCAAGTAAGGTCCAAAAAAGAAGGGGCGCACCCCAGCAGCTATTAGCTTATGGGACCGCCCCTTTTTTTATATACTTATTCTTACGCCTGAGCGTTGCTCAAATTGCGTACGAGCTGAATCCGATCTTCCTGCGCCAGACTGTGCTGAACATGGAAGCAGGAAGGACATACGTAAACATTGAGTGAGAATGGAGCGGTTAATACCGACTTACCTAGTGTAGCTGGAGCAGACGGCTCAAAGCCGCTCACAGGCTGCTTACCCGCAAGGATCGTAAGCTCATGGCATTGAGTACATTCCGGAGCTTCCTCCTGAATGGCTAGAATAGCTGAGACACTCTCTTCGTACTTGTTCAAGTCATAATCATCGCCGAATTGATTAAGCGTATTATAGATTGGAACTACGCTGTCTTTATCAGGCGCTCCCCAAAGATCATCGTCATTAACAACCTCTTGTTTGGGTTCCTCTACGACTTCCTCTACTTCTTCTTCTTCGATGCCGTCAATCCCAACAGTGACCGTACGGTATCCGCTAAGCTCATTGTTACAGTGAGGACAATTCTCCTCAGGTCCAAATTCCTCGTCCCATACAATTTCAGTATGACACCAAGGGCATACAGTTGTTTCCATCTTTATAATCTCCTTCATACTTTCACTTTTAAATTTAATTCATCATTAAATAAATAATACCGGCTGCTATAAAAGCAATCGCTGACAGAAACAGAACTCGGGTGAGAATCTTCATGATTTCCTCCTAAGATACCCCACAAAGAGTGGGACTGCTCAATTCAAAGCTTGTCCAGATCCATAATCCTTTGCAGGGTGTCCTTATAAGGACGGATTTAAAAAATAGCCGCACCTATTACATAAGACAACGATACCGAGATCAGCATGGCAATAAGTCCAACAGCACGGTTATCCGCAGCGATCTCCTCGTCAATAGAGAATACAGGGGTCAGAAATTCAAATAAAAAATAGGCAAGCAGCAGCAGCAAAAAACCGACGACGGACCACTTCATTGTCTCGTAAATTGAAACACCAGCTTCAATACTGAAACGCAGTACGTTGCAAATTCCGAAGATTTTACCGCCTGTCGCCATTGCCACTGCCAGGTTTCCCTTACGTATTTCTTCCCAGCAATTATATTTCGTTACCATTTCAAAAAAAGACAGAAATACAACCAGCCCAAGAATCGCCACTGCAAAGTAGCCAAGCAAGGCACCTAGCGGATGACCCAGCAAAAGATCAATATCTTCTTGCACGCTTTCCCCTTCTTTCTGCCGGGAAATCCCGCTATTGCAGCTCAGCCACAGTTACGCCCGCGCCGCCTTCGTTATAATTCCCGAGCCGATAACTCTTCACATGCTTGTGCTTACGCAAATATTCCTGAATTCCTGTACGCAGCACACCCGTTCCTTTACCATGAATGATGGCGATCTGACCCAGATTACCTAAAAAGGCTTCATCGATAAAACGATCTGTCTCCATGATAGCTTCCTCCAGGTTAGTCCCGCGCAAATCCAGTTCACTGCGAATGTTCTCATCACGGGAACGTTTGACGGTTGTCGCATGGCGAAGGGCCGTTGGCGCAGCTGTTGCCTTCGAGGAGAGCAATTCCAAATCATCCAGCCTTACCTTCATCTTCATAATGCCAAACTGCACCAGCGCCTCTTTAGTACCGCTTAGCTCCACCACAAAGCCCTTTTGGTTCAAGCTGTCGACTTTCACTTCATCTCCAGGACCAATTGTACGTGGAGCCTTGGTAGTCTTGCGGGTAACAGCCTTCTTGCGCGGTGATGGCTCAGCTTCATCCAGACGTCGCCGCGCTTCAATCAGCTTATGCTCTTTAACTGAAGCTCCTTCTTCCATAGCCAAGCGGCGCAAATCACTGATAATTCCCTCAGCTTCCTTACGTGCTTTGTCCAGGATCGCGCTGGCGTCCTTCTCAGCCTTCTCGAGGCGTTTCTCACGCTGGCTTTCCAGCTTCTCAAGCTCTTGCTGTTGTCTGCTGCGCAGTTCCTCCACTTCGCGGCGGATGCCCTCTGCACGTTCATGCTCCTGTTCCGCTCCCAGCCGATTCTCTTCGAGAGAAGCAATCATATGCTCCACGCGCAGATCTTCTTCCTTCACTTCGCCGCGGGCATGCTCCAGAATCGCATGAGGCAGGCCTAGACGCTCGGCAATCGCAAAGGCGTTGCTTCGTCCGGGTACGCCGATCAACAAGCGATAGGTTGGGCTAAGGGTCTGGACATCAAATTCCATACTGGCATTGATGACTCCCTTACGCTCATAAGCGTATGCTTTCAGTTCGCTATAATGTGTTGTTGCGACCATACGGCATTCGATCCGGTGAATATGCTCCAGAATGGCAATTGCCAGCGCAGAGCCTTCTGCCGGGTCGGTTCCAGCCCCCACCTCATCAAGCAGAATAAGGCTCTTAGGAGTCATTCTACGCAGAATGGAGATAATATTAGTCATATGACTAGAGAAGGTACTCAGACTTTGCTCAATGCTCTGTTCATCGCCAATATCAGCATAAATGGCATCAAACACACACATCTGGCTGCCTTCCTCTGCTGGAATAAACAAGCCGGACATCGACATTAAGCTCAACAAGCCGATGGTTTTGAGGGTAACGGTCTTACCACCGGTATTCGGTCCGGTTACGATAATTGAGCTGTATTGATTGCCCAGCTCCACGTCCAAAGGAACCACATGCTCCGCTGGAATAAGCGGATGCCGCCCTTTGCGCAGCTTAAGATAACCGCGGTCATTCATACGCGGCTGAGTAGCCTTCATATCACGAGCAAGACGCGCCTTGGAGAAGATGAAGTCCAGTTCTCCCAGAATATCAATATCGTAGGTCATTTCTTCCGCAATGTCGGCTACAAGTGCCGTCAGCCTGTGTAAAATGATCTCGATTTCCCGTTCCTCACGCAGCCGTGTTTCACGAAGTTTATTATTCATCGCCACAATAGACTCTGGCTCGATAAATAAAGTCGCTCCTGATCCAGACTGATCATGTACGATACCACCGAAATGGGCACGGTACTCCGCTTTTACAGGAATAACAAACCGATCACCACGAATGGTCACCAGCTGATCCTGCAGCATTTTCGCTACAGAAGACGAACGAATCATCGAATCCAGCTTCTCACGAATTCTGGTCTCTCCTCCGCGCAATTCACGGCGAATGTTAGCCAGCTCAGAACTAGCTGTATCAAGTACATCAGCATTCTCGTCTATACATAAACGGATGGCATCTTCCACATGTTTTTGCTCCGATAAAACGTCGCTCAGTGAGAACAGGAGCTCAATCTTTTCTTCCTCATGCATAGCTGCCAGGAAACGTTTGACTCTGCGTGCGCCGCCAATGGTATTTCCAACGGCCAGCAGCTCAGTTGTTCCCAGCATTCCGCCTATAGAAGCACGTTTGAGTGCAGCTCGAATATCGCTTACCCCGCCGAACGAAGGTATGCCCTTCAGGCGATCCACATTAGCCGCTTCATCCGTGGCTTGAAGCAGCTTCTTCACACCTTCGAAATCGCCGGAGGGCCTTAGCTGCTCCGCAGCTAATCTTCCCATGGGGGTTTGCGTATATTGCATTAATTTATTTAAAATCTTGCGATATTCAAGCGTATGCAAAATTTTGTCGTCCAATTACAGTCACAGCTCCCTTCATAGATGTTTCCATTATACAGAATTCAGGTCAATTTCGCTATTTGGGTCTTATTTTTAAGCATAGAATCACGTAATAAGGTCACAATAAGAACTGCACATATCCTTAGCATGGGCCAAAGGAGGTTAGTACACTGAATTTCTTAAGTCATGTTGGTCGTTTTGTGGTCGCCGCGCTTGTTCTGATGGTTGTTGGCTGGATTGTTCCACAGTTCACGGTTGGTGGGTTCTGGAGCGCTTTAATCCTTGCACTGGTGATTGCGCTACTCGGCTGGGTAGTCGAAGGAATCTTCGGCAAAAAAGCAACGCCTTTCGGTCGTGGTATCGTCGGATTTATTGTCAGTGCGGTAGTAATCTGGGTCGCTCAATTCGTAGTCAGCGGAGTCAGCGTATCCATTCTGGGTGCCATCTTAGCAGCTCTTGTCATTGGGATTATCGACCTGTTTCTGCCGGTATCCACTCCATTTGAGGCAGCTAAGTAACAAAAGCTCTTCACAACACAGAACCCCCTATTCCGGTTCTTCTCCGGCAATAAGGGGTTCTGTGTTGTTTTTATGCAAAAGACACAATCTCCTCTTTATGACTCTCCGCACAGTTGACCACTCTGTTCTTGCCTTGCTTTTTAGCGGTATAGAGCGCTTTGTCTGTTTTACGAAAGAGAAGCTCTTTTCCATCCCCAAGCTGATAATCACAAATTCCAATGCTCACGGTGATCGGCTTGTTACCAGCCTGCAAATGTTCAATTTGAGCAATATTTTTCCGTAATTTTTCTACTGCTTCATAGGACTCCGAGAAACTTTTATCTGTAAAAATCACAGCGAACTCTTCCCCGCCATACCTAGCCGCAAAATCATTTAACTCAATCATGCCGCCAACCTTGTCCGCTATCACCTTAAGTACAAGATCTCCAACCCTGTGTCCGTAGGTATCATTCACTTGCTTGAAGTTATCAATATCGAAAAGAGCCAGCTGTAGCTGAAGGTTGTTGCTTTCACATTGCTCCAATAATGAATCCAAATATTCATGGAAGGTTTTATGATTATAGAGTCCAGTGAGTGCGTCTATCTTCAGCAGCTTATCCGAAATAGCCCTCTCCACCATTAGATCTTGGCCCGCCTTGGTTAATCTTTCTAAATTAATACGCGCTTCACGAGCACGAATAATTACTGCAATAGCCATCAGTACAAATACCAAAAATACACACTCTACCATCAAGAATTCAAGCAGCGGTTTATGTAGGAATGGCCGTTCCAACCCAAAATATACCCCGGCATAAAACACAATACTAAATAACCCCATTATGTACAGGAGCTTACGATCAAAATAAATAAGAGCAACCATAATCGGCATCATAAGTGTCATCTGAGCACCGTCAACAAAAGGCTCTAATACAAAATACATAAGGTAAGACACTAAAAACCCGCAGCTAACCACCCCATATTTAGGGGACTGTTTACTATAACGCAGCCACAGCTCCGCAGTAATCATAAGGAACACAATTAGTAAATTACAGGCTATAAATAAATGCCATAGATTCGTATCCATGGCTGTTTTTATTTGGAGTCGGTCAATATTCGACAAAAACAGCAACTGTGAGATTAATAAAAGAATGACTACCATCCAATAGCCTTTTAAGATTCTACGGTGCCAAACCTCCGTACTTAGCGCATCATTAATACTTGTAATATGTATCCCCTACTTTTATCCGTTAATGTAATAGCTTTCATTATAATAAATTTTAGTTATATTTTCATCATTTTTTTGCAATTTACGACAAAGTTTGAACAGTCTGCCTGTTCACATATTTTTCACATTTCATCAAAGCGCTTACTTAAATTTTAAGTTATGATGTCTACATAATTGTCACATTTTCACTATGCTTGGACTTCTTGGGAGGGGATTTAGATTATTAAAAAATTTGCAATTCTACTTTCAATGGTGTTCGTTATAGCACTTACAGCCTGTGGGAACAACAATGATAGTGCTGCTGGCAATGCTAACACAGCGGAGCCGGAAATCGAGGCAGAAACAGAACTCATAATTACAGCTACAAATTACAGCTTTGATCAGGAAGAATATCATCTAAAAAAGGGTGTTCCCGTCAAAATCATTTTTAAAAATGATGACGGCAATCACGGTATCCTTATTCCAGAGTTCGAGCTGCAGCTTAATGAAAAAAAATCCTCAAAGGTGATCGTACCCGAGGAAGCTGGAACTTTCGAAATGACCTGCTCCATTATGTGTGGCTCCGGACATAGCGGAATGAGAGCTACAATCATCGTGGAATAGATTACACATAAACAGCCGATTATTAGGGATTCCCCTGAGATCGGCTGTTTTTTTAATTTGAGCTCATTAATAAAGAGAGCTGACCCGAAATAGATCTCTCTACTCATCAGGTCAGCTCTCTTACTTGCATCCGGCACTCAACTGTCTTGCTCGATCAGTTGAATCCATTCATTATATTCATTTTGTAGCTTGGCATATTCCTCTTTAAGGTTACGATGCTCATCTGTCAGCTTGTCAAACTCTTCCTGACGCATTTCAAACTGGAGCTGCAACAAACGAAGCTGTCCTTGAACCATTTCATAGCTTTCACCAACTTCACCTAGCTGCTGAAGCACTTCGCTACGTTCACGATCAATAGCTTCCTGCTTCATTTCAGCCTCACCGGCTTCCTGCTGCCAAATGTCGATCTCCTCACGCAGCTTCGCTTCGAGATCCGTCCACTGCAGCTGCTGATCGGATAGTTCCTCGTACTTATGCTTCCAGGAAGCTCCGTACGCCTCTGCTTCCTTCAGCACTTCCTGTTGCTCAGCAACAGTAGCAGCAGCTTCACGACTAGCTTCAGATAACTCTTCTAAGCGTCGTGTTGCCTCTTCGCCTTCTTCCTGCAACAGTTGATATCTTTCCTGCAGGCGTTCTCCTTCTTGCAGTACATCGTCGTATTGAGCAATCAATTCCTCATAACGAACACGAAGCGCAGACAATTCCCTCTGAGCCTGCACACCTTGCTCCCGAAGTACCGCTGTTTCGCGTTCTGCATCTGTACGAAGCTGAACCTCCTGATCCAGCTGCTGTACTAATCCATCGGCTTGCCCACGTAGCGTGTCGATCTCTTTCTGGAGCAACACGGATTTTTCCTCAGACTCCAGCAGATTCATTTCCAGTTCACCAATATCTTCCATGCGTTTATCCGAAAGCTCCTGCCAGTTAGCCGCCTCTGCTGCTGATCCCGCAAGCTCTTCCTGAACACGGTGCAGATTTTCACTCGTCTCCTGTAGTGACGCTCTTAGCTCTGTAGCTTCATTCTGTGACTGTTGATAACGCTGGCGTAACTCTTCCAGCTCCTCATTCAACAGTGTGCCCAGCTCAGTAGCCGTGCGCAGCTCTTCACTGAGCTGTTCTTCACGTTTAACAATCGCTTCATATTGTCCAAGAAGCGTCTGTCTTGCATCTCGCTCACTCTTAAGACTGGCTTCAGCTGCACGTAATCTGGACTGAAGTTGCCCTGTCCCACCACGAAGCTCAGCCAGCTGTTTTTCCAGCTCTTGAATATTTTGCTTATGTCTATGCTCTTGAGTGCCTTGTGACTGCCGCAGTTCCTTATTCTTGGTTTGTTCCCGCTGCAGTGCTTCACGTTCTTCCGCCAGCTCTTTGCTCAACTTCGCTTTGGTACTCTCAAGCTCTTTACCTAACGTCAACTTGGTATCCTCAAGCTCCTTACCCAGCGCCAATCTGGTATCTTCGAGTTCTTTACCTAATGTAGACTTGGTAACCTCAAGCTCTTCCTCCAGTGTTGACTTGGTCTCGGTCAGCTCAAGCTGCAGAGCAGACAGCGTGTCTGTCTTCTCCTTGGTCAGCGTCTCCCGGATGTTCTCCAGCTCTTGCAGATGAGCAGCCTTCTGCTCCTCCAGCTGCTGCAAGCGGATGGCTTCCGCCTTCGCCAGTTCCTGCCGCTGGTGTTCACGACTAGCTGCCTGCTCTTCTTCGTAGCTTGTCCGCAGTGCTTGCAGCTCTATCTCGCGCTCAAGCAATTCTTCTTCCAGCTTCTTACGTGCAGCTTCCACAGCTTGCACTGCCTCCTGAAGCTGTTCCGCATGTACCTTGCGTTCATTCTCCTGAATCTCCAAATGCCGCTTACGTTCTTCCTCCGCAGCAGCAATCAGTCGCCCAGCCTCTTCTTTGGCCGCAGCTTCAAGTCGCTCGAATTCTTCTTGCCGCTCCCGCTGTACCTCCAGCAGGCGAGATACTTCCAATCGCAGTTCACTGCGTTCACCTGTCATCATGTTTAGTTCATTTTTGAAGTCCTGAACCTGAATAGCCTGCTCCGCCATATGTACAGCTGCAAGCACCGCTATACGCGGTGTGTCCAGTCTGGTGTGAGATTTAGAAATCGTGCGCATATGTTCATCAACATAACGGGCCACTTGTTTCATATATTCAGTACTGCTTCCGACGAGTTTATAGGAAGTTCCGTATATCTCCACGGCGACACGTGTCCGGTCCATAGCCACAGTTGTGCCCTCCTTTGTATGTGTGCGGATTCTAAGCTAGTTTCACTTCTTCTATTGTAGCTTTTTTGGTAAGCATTTGGCAAAATCCCTAATATTCAATAGATTATGGCTGATATTCTCCGCTTTGCACTCTACCTAGAAAAAGCCGCAGCGAATCTCAGTTTCTAAATGGATTCGCTGCGGCTTTACACAATTCCTGCTACTTTCTTAATTCTGCACCAAAAGTTTGTTGAAGAGATGCTAATACCTTCTCATGCACCTCTCCTACTTCCTCATCAGTCAGTGTATGTTCACTATGACGATACAGCAGTGAGATCGCGATGCTCTTCTTTCCATTCTCCAGCTTACCACCAGTATAAACGTCAAATACCTGTACGGACTGGAGCAAAGAACCTCCGTTATCGCGGATGGAAGCTAGCAGATCGCCCGCTGGTACAGCGGAATCCACGACCACAGCAATATCCCGCTCCATTCCTGGGAAACGCGGAAGCTCATTATATTGCAAACGGCTTTGCGCACTTTCATATAACGGCTGCAATAAGATTTCCGCCGCATAAGTATCCACCAGATCCAGCTGTCTTTGCAGATCCGGATGAATCTGTCCCATCGTTCCGATCTTCACACGACCCTCGTTTCCGAGTAAATATACCGACGCGGAACGCCCAGGATGATATCCTTCTGGACTATCTCCTACATAGACGATTTTATCGGTCAGCCCTAAATGAGTAAATACCGTTTCCAGCGCGCCCTTCAAATCAAAGAAGTCCACAGGCTGTGCCGAAACATTCCATTGCTTCACTGTTAAGCTTCCGCTAAGCAGCAGCCCCAGCACCGGCAGTTCGCGTGGCTGACGAGTCAACTGTTCTTCATCCGTGAAGAAGACGTTGCCGATTTCAAACAATGCCAAGTCGCTTTGACGACGATTGGTATTGTAGCTGGCAATATCCAAGAGTTGTGGTAGAAGGCTGGTACGCAGTACGCTGCGTTCTTCACTCATCGGCATAGCCAGCTTCACCGCTACTGCTCCTTCTGATAACTCAGGGAACATTGTGCTTTGTTGCGGCTGGATGAAGGAGTAACCCATCACCTCTTGGTAACCGCCATGTGACAATAGGCGACGCAGTTCACGACGGAGCGCTTGCTTGTGAGTTAGTGCTCCTGGTGTTGTAATTCCTTCAATTAGAGTCGTTGGAATATTGTCATACCCGTACAGGCGGGCAATTTCTTCAATAAGATCAACATCATAGCTGATATCGCCTCGTCTGGTTGGGACTTGAACTTCAATCAGCCCTTGTGCGGTATCTCCACATTTGAAATGTAGACGGCCAAACAATGTCTTCACTTCCAACAAGGACAAATCCGTTCCCAGATAACGATTCAGTTTCTCTAAGGACAAGGTGAGAACCTTCTCTTGAACAGCGTCAGTTCCTGCTTGCACGATGCCTTCATGGACCGATCCGCCAGCATAACGTGCAATCAGTACGGCTGCACGGTTCAATGCAGGAATAACTGCACTTGGATCCACCTCCTTCTCGAAACGAAGGGAGGCTTCCGAGCGAAGTCCCAATTGACGCGAGGTTTTACGAATCGTTCCTCCATCAAACTTAGCAGATTCCAGAACAAGGTTTACCGTCTCAGCAGTAACCTCTGTATCCCGTCCACCCATTACTCCGGCCAGACCTACAGCTTTTACTCCATCAGCGATAACGAGCATTTGCGGCTCTAGCTTACGCTCTTGACCGTCAAGTGTAACCAAAACTTCACCTTCATGAGCAAGACGAACGCCGAGTTCTCCACCTTGTACTTTATCTGCATCAAAAGCATGCAGCGGCTGTCCATATTCCAGCATCACATAATTGGTAATGTCCACGATATTATTAATTGGACGAACCCCAGCAGCCATCAGACGATTCTGAATCCACAGCGGTGATGGTGCAGGTTTAACACCTGCAATATAACGAACTGCATAATGGCTGCAGTATTCTTCATCTTCAATCTTGACGGAAATGGAATCCGCAGCAGGACCACTGATCTCAATCATTTCGCTTTTTGGATCAGGTAATTTAACTTCACGCCCAAGAATTGCACTTACTTCATAAGCAGCACCAATCATGCTGAGGCAATCTGAACGGTTCGGAGTCAGATCGAATTCCAGAATCTCGTCATCTAAACCGAGGACCTTGGAAATATCCTGACCAATCTCTGTCCCTTCAGGCAGCACAAGAATACCTTCTTGTTGCTCTTTTGGAAGCAATTTATCATTCAGTCCCAATTCTTTGGCCGAGCAGATCATTCCTTGCGACAGGACACCGCGCAGCTTGGCTTTTTTGATATCCAGTCCTGGCAGCTTTGCGCCAACCATTGCTACAGGTACAGTTTGACCTGCAGCTACATTTTTTGCGCCACAAACGATTTGTAGCTCCTCATCTTGGCCCACATCCACGATACATACGTTCAGCTTGTCTGCATCAGGATGTTTTTCCTTTGATTTTACATAGCCGGTTACGATGCCGGAAATGCCTTTATTGCGGCGCTCTACGCCGTCAATCTCAATGCCGGCAGCGGTAATCTTCTCCGCTAGCTGTTCGGCGGTTACTCCTTCAATCGATGTATAATCAGCCAACCATCCGGTTGATACTTTCATATCCGCTCACTTCCTTTATGTTTCAGATGTATTTATTTCACTGTCGTTCGCGCTGCTTCCTGTGGGAGAACGCTCCAAAGCCATTCTCCGCCACTATCAGCCAGCGCGCCCACAAAAACTAAACGCCCTTGAATTGCTTCACAAAACTCATGTCATTACTATAGAAATGTCGGATGTCATCGATGCCGTATTTAAGCATTGCAATCCGCTCTACACCCATTCCGAAAGCGAAGCCGCTGTACTCAGCAGGATCATAGCCACCCATTTTCAGTACATTTGGATGCACCATACCTGCGCCAAGGATTTCTAACCATCCGCTTTGCTTGCATAGTCTGCAGCCATCGCCGCCACATTTGAAGCAGCTTACATCTACTTCAACACTTGGCTCAGTGAATGGGAAAAAGCTCGGACGAAGACGAATGCCTGTATTCGGTCCAAACATCTCCTGCACAAATTGTTGCAGGGTGCCCTTCAGATCACTCATTCGAATGTTACTTCCAATGACCAAACCTTCGATTTGGTGGAACTGGAAGGAATGCGTTGCATCATCATCATCACGGCGGAATACTTTACCCGGGCAGATGATTTTTACCGGAGCTTCACCGTTCATAGCCTGCATAGTACGAATCTGTACCGGCGAGGTTTGTGTGCGCATTAACAGGTCATCCGTTAAATAGAAAGAATCCTGCATATCACGTGCCGGGTGATTCTTAGGCAGATTTAGAGCTTCAAAGTTATAATAATCGGTCTCTACTTCCGGGCCTTCAGCTACACGGTAGCCCATGCCGATAAAAATATCCTCAATCTCCTGTACGACTCTGCTAAGCGGGTGAATGCCCCCTTGCTGCATACGGCGACCCGGTAAGGTTACGTCTACTTTTTCAGCCTGCAGACGTTGCTGGGTTTCCTGCTCTTGAAAAGCCTCCTGCTTTGCGCCGATAATCTCCTCAATAGCACTGCGAACCTGATTCGCTACTTGCCCGATTACCGGACGTTCCTCAGCACTAAGTCCTCCCATACCGCGCAGAACCTCTGTAAGCTCACCTTTTTTACCGAGATACTTCACTCTTAGATCATTTAGTACCTGCGGATCCATAACCTCCTGCAGCTTAGCCAGCGCTTCAACCTTCAATGCTTCCAACTTCTCTTTCATGGCCGTGTACAGCCCCCTTCAATCATTGTCTAGTTCAACAAAAAAAGGCCTTTCCTCCCGGTAAGGGACGAAAAGACCGTGGTACCACCCTTGTTAGACAAGCTGATCTGTTCCCCTTAAGAGCTTCATTCCCTCTTTTGGCTGGACAGATACCTATCTCACTTTATACAGAAATAACGGTCTGTGACCGGTATCCCCTACCCTTCCCTATTAGACAGCTTAAGGAATTCAGGGAACTGCTCCGGAGTGAACTTCGACAGCTCTGCTTCTTAGAAACGCTCTCAATCCGCGGCGTCTCCTCCCTGTAAGTCAGGCACTGTGTACTCTTCTCCATCACTGCATTTCACAATTCATGCTAATTGTCAGGTATCTCTTTACTACAAGAGATATGTCTCTTTATTATATGCAAAATCTGTCGTTTTGACAAGCTGGACAAAATTAGGCTAATTTTTATCTTCTTTTAAGCTGGCTTTAAGCTTCAGAGCCATTTTCCCAACTTTTCTTCAGCTAACATTCAGCGGAGCTTGATAATTTCCATTACTAGGAAGGCTTGCTTATCCACTCGGGTGCACCTTCGCAGACTATTAACTATCCTATTGGGAGGAAATCAAATGCATGTACGGAGAATAAAAGTAGCCGCGGTGCTGCTAAGCACAGCTGTGCTTAGCCAATCTGCAGCGTATGGAGCTCATGCCGCTTCGGCCGGGACTACATCCACCAAAATAGCAACAACAGCTTCCGTATCCGCTCTGGATAAACTAGGCTCCATAGCCTTGAAGACTAACATCAGCGCAAAGCTGACGGATGTCAGCTTATTAACTCAGGATGGCGGAAATATTCTTACATACACACTCAGCTACTCTAATGGAAGCAACGCTAGCCTCAATCTGGTGGACTTTTTCTCCAAAGTAACTACTAGCGGCGGTACAGTTATTCAAGGAAGCTCTATTACCAGCAGTGCAACCATCAAATCTATTGCCGCGAAAAGCAGTCAATCTATCACCTACTATGTAAACATCGGCAAATCCACCTCTTTAAACGGGGTCAAAATTTCATTGTACGGATGGGACTTCAACACCACCGATTATCAAAAAAAGCTAGGGAACTTCACCGTACCAACAGGATATTCACAAGCTGTCGCCAGAGGGCAGAGTAAAAAGATCACCCTAAACAATCTCCCTGTAACCACCAAGGCAGAGAGCCTGCAAATTTATAAATATAACGGTAAGGTCTATGCCAAGGTTGGCGTTAGCTTCACTAATCAAGGAACCAAGGTACTCAGTGATACTGGACTTAAAGGATACCTCGCTTCCGCTGGAGGATCTGTATTTGAACTCGCACTTGATGACACCAGCACCAGCTATAAAGTACAGCCTCAGGAAAAGAAGACGATCTACTATTTGACGGAAATCCCTTCTTATATGAAGACAGACAACATGGCGCTGCAATTTGCCGGAGAAGATGCCTCATTAAAAATAGCGTTGCCGGTTGTCGCCTACAATCTCCCCGCTGCAACAACACCGGATCTTGTCGTAGCCAGCAATGTCACGAAGAAGCTTACAATCAGCAATAATACAGTCGAAACACAGCTGAAAACGGCTAACGTCTATGCTGACAATGGCAACGCAAAGTGGACACTACAGTTCCGCATCAAAAATAGCGGCAACAAAGCAGTGAATGTGCCTGCCTATGAACTTGCTATTAAAGCCGCTGAAGGGTATAGCTTTCCGGTAGATACGAAGGATTTTGCCAGCCTAACATTGAAACCGCTTGAAGAAAAGATTATTGAACTCAGCGCAGATGTACCACTCACACTCAATCAAGGAACATTGCAGCTGCAAATGACTGAGCCGGCTGCTGAGGGCAAGATCATTTTTCCTACCGCCTATTATCAGATCCCTTACACGCTGCAAACTAACAATTGGCAGGACACGGAATACCCCATTGAGAACAGTCACGGTACATTTGTTGTCAAAATTGCAAACATTCAAAGACTCCCTTGGTCTGACAAAGACCAGATCGTGGCTAAAATCAACATTCGCAACACTAAATCAACCTCTGTTCAGCTTCCTGCGCTTACAAGTGTCGTCAAAGCTGGAGAAAGTGACATCAGCAGCACTTCCCAGGTTGTCTCAGAAAGTACGCAAACCATCCTCGGTCCAAATGAATCGGCTGCTGTGTATGTCGTAGCCAATGTTCCTTATAGCTATACTTTCAATCAATTAAAAATCACCCTGCAAGAAACTTCAGGTGAAAGTAAGCTTAACTTCCTTTCTCTAAGTACTACCCAACTGGACAGCCGGGTACAGAGTGTTGCAGCTGAAAATTCTTTCCATCTTGAGCTTGAAGGTAAAAAAGCGGAATTACTTGTACGCCGGAACCTCGTGTACCCAGGTACAGATTCAAATCTCTTGTACACAGAACTAGAAATGAACAGTGAGGAATCGCGTAAATCCGAACAGGCTCAACTCGTAGCCTATTACAAAACACAAGACAATCAATATTATGAAGCCGAAGTCACCCAGTCCAAAACCTCCACCAGTCCTAACGGAAAAAGTCTGGTCACCCTCTGGAGTAAGCTCCCTCTCGGTATAGATCCAGCGAACCTTGTCCTTTACATCGGGGAGGGTGTTTCTGAAGGCAAGCTTACCGCTCCTGACGGTCAATCGACGGGTTACATCAATACGGTATCGCTTGGACTGAACCAGTTGGGGGTGGAGCCCAAAGGCAATCTTTTGAACGTGGAAATGTTTCCTTATACCCTATCCGTTACAAATGCAGTCGCCACCGTCACCGCTGGTAAAGATACGCTCAGCACTGTCCTAACCTACAACATGTCAGCCAGCACGCTTTATGAATCAGGCACCTATGAGCACAAACTGGTGTTGGAGCTGATTGACCCCTTAGGACAAAGCATGGAAAAAACATTAACGCTTGGCACAGATCTACAATTAGGTACCTTCAAGTCGTACACCACAACCTTCACAAGCAGCCTGTACAAAACACTGGGTGGCGGCGCAATCCGGTTGAATCTATACGACGAATTCCAAGGCCATCGAAATCTGCTGGGAACACAAACCTATGTTGTCACTTATCAGGCGGCATCAACGACTTCGAACAGCAACTCTACTTCTGGCACAGAACCAGACACCAGCAATACATCGGGCATTAATATGATGAGCTATGGAGGATAGAAATGAAGAAGAAAAAAATAGTGTTCTGGACTCTTGGAGTTGTAGTTGTAGCCACAGCAGGAATGCTGGTTTATACATTGTTACCTGATAAGAACAGTCAAGCCGCTGAAGTGCCTGTTAACACAGCTACCGTTACAAAGGGCGATATCGTAGTTAGTGTATCCGGAGCCGGCTCCGTGATTGCTACAGAAACTGGTAAAGTAAAAACGAAGGACAGCGGGACCGCAGCTGAGGTTCTTGTCAAAGAGGGCGATCTCGTGAAAAAAGGCCAGACTTTGATTACCTTTGAAGGCAATGATCTGAGTGACAATCTTAAGCAGGAGCAAACTTCACTTGCCTCGCTTGAGACCGATCTTGAGGACAAGCAGGAGCAATATAAGAAGCTGGCCGTGGCAGGTGCATCAGAAGATGAGCTAGGCAATGCCAAACGTTCGATTGAAAAGGCCAAAACCGACATTTCGGCGCAACAGGAAAAAATAGCTTCTGTCCAAGAAGATATGCTTCCTCCTGATCCGTTAACGGCTCCTATTGATGGAACTGTAACGACAGTTAATATTGCAAGCGGCGAAAAAGCCATGGACGGCTCTGAACTCATCGACATTACCGATTATGCTAATTTAAGTGTAGTTGTGCAGGTGGATGAGCTTGATATTCCTACTGTAAAGCTAGGGATGCCTGCCACTATTTCATTGGATGCTCTGCCTGATACGGAATTCAAGGGAACGGTTACGAAAATAGCTAATGAGGGCACCGCCTCAAACGGTGTTTCCCTCTTCGATGTTACCATAGGTCTAACAAGCTCCGAAGGTGCTCTTGTTGGAATGTCTGCGGAAGTTTCAGTAACCACTGCTGAGAAAAAGGATGTATTAACAGTACCTATTGAAGCTGTACAAGAAAGAAACGGAAAATACACAGTTTCTATTCCTCTAGCAGCGGGTTCAGTCACAACTTCCAAAACTGCTGGCGAGGGCCAAGTACCAATGCCTAGCGGTGCCCCTGACGCCCGCGGCGGCGCTATGCCCAGCGGGGCTCCTGACGCCCGCGACGGCGCTATGCCCAGCGGGGCTCCTGACGCTCGCGGCGGCGCTATGCCCAGCGGGGCTTCTGATGCTCGCGGCGGCGCTATGCCCAGCGGGGCTCCTGACGCTCGCAGCGGCGCTGCCGGTGGAAGAAATCGCGGCAATAGCTCAGGACAGATGGTCACTGTCGAAGTGGGTCTCCATGATGAGAGCAGCATTGAAATTGTCAGCGGACTCCATGAAGGGGACCAGGTGATCATCCCTACCGTAATCTCTACGAAAACCGGAACAACCAGCACGGAAACGGAAACTAGAGGTGGTATGGGCAGTATGGGTGGCGCTGGCTTCGGCGGCAGTGGCTTTAGTGGGGGTGGCGGCTTCACCGGAGGTGGCGCTGGTGGTATGGGCAGCGCACCAGGTGGTGGCGGAGGTGGCGGCAGATGAGTGCTTCAGCACCTCTGATCGAAGTTCACGACATGTCCCACGGCTACACAATGGCCGGAGAAACCATGACGGTCTTAAATAGCCTTTCCTTTACAATTGATCTGGGGGAGTTCGTAGCTATTATTGGTCCCTCCGGTTCTGGTAAATCAACACTCATGAATATGCTTGGTTGCCTCGATATCTCTGATGAAGGAAGTTATCTTCTAGATGGACAAGAGGTTCGCAAGTTATCCGACAATAAGCTCGCAACGATCCGCAATGAGAAGATCGGCTTTATCTTTCAAAATTTCAACCTGCTCCCCAAGCTGTCAGCCATTGAAAATGTGGAGCTGCCATTGATTTATCGTGGCCTCCCCCATCGGGAAAGAAGACAACTAGCACAGGAAGCACTCATTAAAGTAGGGCTGGAGGATCGGATGCATCACCGCCCTTCTGAGCTTTCGGGAGGACAGCAACAGCGGGTAGCGATTGCCCGGGCTATGGCGGGATCTCCCCCTATTCTACTCGCCGATGAACCAACCGGGGCACTGGATACACGGACGGGGCAGGAAGTCATGCAAATGATACGTGAGTTAAATAAGCAAGGACATACCATCATCCTTATCACACATGATCTGGAAATAGCTAAACAAGCGGAGCGGATTATTCGTATTCAGGATGGCAACCTCGTGGAAGATCGGAGGAATGCGGGGTGAAATTGTACCAAAGCATGCGAATGGCCTTGAAGAGCATCAACAGCAGTAAGGTTAGAGCTTTTTTAACGATGCTTGGGATAATTATTGGAGTCTCTTCGGTCATCATTCTTGTTTCTGTTGGGCAAGGAACTACTTCACAGATCACAGAGCAGCTAAACGGACTAGGCACAAACCAACTCACTGTAAACATTACTGGCCGTGGGGCGACTACCTCTCTCACCTATGCGGAAGCCCTTGCTCTAGGGGATATAGAGGGTATAGCAAATGTAGCTCCTGTGATCAGCGGCAATGCTACAGCCAAGAATAAAACAGACAACGTTAGTGTAACTGTAGAAGGAATCACCCCCTCTTATGAGGAGGTAAAGGATTTTCATGTACAGGCAGGCCGCTTCTTGCTTGACATTGATAACGAATACCGGCAAAAGGTAGCGTTGATCGGTTCAGGTACGGCCGAAGATTTATTCGGTACAGACAATCCTGTAGGGCAGAAGGTCCAGTTAAACGGAATTAGCTATAAAATCGTTGGGCTTTTAGAAACAAAAGGCTCCAGTCTAAGTGGTTCCAACGACGATATCATACTCATTCCTATAAGCGCGGCAGAACGCCAATTAAAAAGTAAAGGCGTCCGTTCCATCACCATTAAGACAACTTCAGCAGATACTGTAGCAGCTGCAAAAGAAAAACTGGAAAGTACGCTTGATGCTAAATTCAATTATGCGGATAATGCTTTTAGTGTGTTTGATTCTCAGGAAATGCTGGAAACTGTCAATTCCACAACAGATACACTTTCCATGGCGCTTGCAGGCATAGCAGGCATCTCACTTTTTGTCGGCGGCATCGGAATCATGAACATCATGATCGTATCTGTCAATGAAAGAACACGTGAGATTGGTATCCGTAAAGCAATTGGTGCCAAAAAATTCGATATCCTCGCTCAATTCATGATTGAATCCATCGTGCTCAGCGGTTTGGGTGGGGTGCTTGGGGTCGGCATTGGTATCGCGGGCAGTTGGCTGCTGGGTAAATACTCTGCACTTACAGTTTCCATTGCTTGGGATATGGTACTGATTTCTTTTATTTTCTCCTTACTCATCGGCGTGATTTTTGGAATGATGCCTGCGAACAAAGCCGCACGACTTCGCCCCATTCACGCACTGCGTAACGAATAATGAATGATTAGCTGTCCTATAGTCATTAAGATGACTAAGGGCAGTTTTTTTCAGCAGCTGTAAAAGGTATCATTTATGCTCGAGTTGGGTAATAGGAACCATCGGTTTGAATATAGATAATTCAATAGGCCCATACACTAAACTTTAAATTTTGTCATTTTGATTATTATCTGAGTAAAGATTGCTCTATAAGCAGCACGTCCTATATACTTGATATACTAGAAACTACCATTTACTCACACGTACACTTTCCTATGTTTTCCCACTATGTATACAACACCTCTTTTATCCCAAAAGCACCTTCAAACATCAGTGAATGTATTAAATTACGCCTGACCATAGATTGCGTTCTGCAGGTTCTACTTAAGCAGCAATAGATTTTCTTAATCATCTTATACAGGGAGAAGATGACTGTGGCAGGATTCTTTGAGTTCAAGGTAACACGCAAACTATTCTATGTCTTCGCTGCAATCTCCGTCCTTCTGGTTGGGATCAGCGTCGCCTCGCTACTCTATTTAAATTACACGATTAATAGATTGTCAGATTCTCTTTATGATGATATATATCAGAACTCTAAGCTCATACTGAGCGCGGATCGTGATCTGCATCAAGCCGCTGTAGCCTTGCAAATCGCAATGGGTCCAAACCTAACAGCCGCAGAAGGTGAACAGTTCACTAAGGAGTTTATAGATAATAATCTTCAAGCGGAGGAACGAATAAGTGTAGCAAGATCAAATATCAACGCTATAAAAAACCCTTACAGTGATATGAAACAAAGTGGAATTATCCTTTCCGAATTAAAAAACGAGCTCAGCTCCTTCGAAACTACCATTATCAAATGGAAAAATTCAGGGTATACGCTAATAACAGAACGGACGAAGAGCAGCTGGAACCCAGATTCATATTCTGCGCTCACCCTAAACTCGCAATTCAATGAAGCTAGGACACATCTCGATCAAGCAGAGGACTTGATTGGCAACTACGCCTTGCAAGTAACGGATGGATTTGGAGATAAAAAAAGCGCTTTGTTCTCTCTTTATTCACTCCTCTTATTTGTGTTTCTCCTAGTTATTATTTACCTTGGACGCAAAATCATCTGGCTCCAGAATGAAATGCTGGAAGAACAAACACTTTATCAGCTTATCGGTGAAACCATGTCTGATTTCATTATTTTGACGGATCCCAACGGGTTGATTCTATATGCTTCTCCCTCACACTCCAGTATTCTAGGCTATGTGCCTAAAAAAGGAGATCCGTTATCCAACTACATACGTGAACCGGAAATTGCCTGGGCTAAATTAAAAAGTGTTGTTCAGGGAACTCCGCGTATTTCTGAACTGCGCATGCGCGGAGCAGAAGGTCAGTGGGTATGGCTTGAAACTAAGGTGTCACCTGTTCTCGGCAGCCGTAAATTCCCAGCACAATTTATGCTGTTATCTCGGGAAATTACCCAGCGAAAACAATACGAAGAACGACTACATAAGCTAGCCTTCTATGACCATTTAACAGCGATTCCCAACAGGGCTCATTTCAAAATGTATATGGAGAACCTTATCACCCAACCCGAAGGACGGAGGCAAAATATTGCGCTTGCCCTGCTGGACTGTGATAGATTCAAGCAGCTAAATGATACCTTAGGCCATCTGGCTGGAGACGAATTTCTTCAGCTGCTCTCCCGTGAACTTCAGCATACGGTTAAAGGAATAGGTCAGGCCTTCCGGATCGGCGGAGATGAGTTCGCAGTTGTACTGCATCGATTCACTTCTCCAGAGATGCTTGATGAAACACTGCAGCGGTTACTTAAACTGTTCAACAAGTCTTGGTCTGTTGATAACGGGTCCAGCTTCCACACCTCCGCGAGTATCGGAGTCGCTTTATTTCCTGAACACGGAAGCAGTATTAATGAACTGCTGCGTGCCGCCGATTTGGCGATGTATCGCTCCAAAGACCATGGTGGCAATAAAGCCCATCTCTACTACGAGCTTGTGGACGAAGGTTTAGCTAACCAGACCATTGTAAAACCATAAGAGCAAATAAAAAGCTGTCTCAGGAAAAATCAACCCTGAAACAGCTTTTTTTGTATGGCCTCTAACTGCTTAACCGAAGATGATCTTCTGAAATTTCGTCAATCTCCTGATCACGATCCCGAACTAAGACCTTGGTTAACTCTCCATTCGTAGAACAATCAATGAAACGGTCTCCGTCCCCATCTTTTTCTTCCCAATCATTAAGCCGCAAAATATATCCGATAGTTTGGGTATCTGGCAGCACTTCGATACGGGCTACTGCACGCCCGTTCTCCATATAACGGAAATCGCATTGTCCATCCTGGATTCCTGTATCCCAAACCCAAAGATTCCAGCCTTGGTAATTCTGATCTGGGCGTTCATAGTGTATTTCGATAATTTTAGAGCGTGGGGCTGGCTCACCACATTCATCATAAAGGACCATCATCGACAACCCTTCCACCTCTACCTCATTGCCTTCGATTCTGCGGATGGCTTCTATCCCGGCACGGGTATGGTCTACTACTACGTTCCAACTATCAGCAACCTCAGGAAGTGATACCGACATCCGGTCATTATTAGCATTGAAGACAACGGTAATATTGTTCCAGAGATCGCCTCCTGCATGGCTTCTAATCAGATACGATACTATTCCGCCATCACAACGCAGAAATTCTAAGGAGCGTTCAATTTCCTGGCGGCCATGCAGACGAAATGCCGGATGTGTACGCCGCAGCTCGATCAGGCCTTTATAATATTGAAATACGGGCTTAAATGCACTTTTCATATTCCAGCGGATCGAGTTGACCGCATCACCGCTGCGGTAGCTGTTATGATCTCCAAATTTACTGCGCAGGAGCTCATCCCCAGCATGCAGGAAAGGAATCCCCTGCGAGGTCAGAATCATTCCGTTAGCAAGCAAGGATCGACGTACAGTTTCATTACCGAGAATATTCTCCTGATCTACATTCACGTATGGATTGGCAAGGGCCACTGCCTCTTCCAGATCTTCGTTATTCATGTTAGCGATTACCGGAAAATCAGCTTCCTGACTCCCTCCTTGAACGATAAGCATCTTATCCCATAAATTCAAATTATCATGGGCAGTTACATAGTTCACCGATTCCACAGGCGAGTCCGTAAACTCATGAATTGCTCCTTTAATTCCGGCTGCAATAGCACCTTCTTTGCCGTATTCGCCTGTCACGAACCCTCTTCCGAAGCCATCACTATCCCCTTTGATTGCTGAACGGAAGTTATCGTTGAAGACAGCATAGCCCTTGCCCCGTTGTACACCTTTTAGCGTTTTAGTGGCCAGCGGAGAATCTCCACCCGTCCAAGGTTCACCGTAAAGCAACAGATTCGGATTCACTTCTAGCCGAAGCTCTTCGGTAATCTCCCGCATGGTAACACTGTCCATCAGTCCCATTAGATCAAACCGGAAACCATCCATATGATATTCCGAAGCCCAATAAGATAAGGAGTCCTTAATAAATTTACGGACCATCGGACGTTCTGTAGCCAGCTCATTGCCAACCCCGGAGCCATTCGACAAACGTCCCGTAAAATCGCGGCGATAGAAATAATCTGGGACAAGCGGTTCAAAGGGGCCATTCTCCACAGCATACGTATGGTTGTAAACGACATCCATAATTACCGCGATCCCGCGGCTGTGTAAGGCCTGCACCATCTCTTTAAATTCACGAATCCGCAAGCCAGGATTGGCAGGATCGGTGCTGTAAGATCCTTCAGGTACATTATAATGCTGGGGATCATACCCCCAATTGTAGTCCACATTAGCTATGGAGGAACCCCGATTGACCACCTTCAGCTCATCCACGGTCTGAAAATCAAATACCGGCATCAGATGTACATGGGTAATCCCTAATTCAGCCAGATGATCAATCCCCACTGTATTTCCTGCCGAATCCTTTAATCCAAATTCGGTAAATGCTTTGAATTTACCCTTATAATGCATACCTGAGCTCTCATGTGAGGAGAAGTCACGAACATGCAGTTCATAAATCACTGCGTCGGCAGGATGCTGTAACGGAGGCGCTACATCCTGATCCCAATGTTCTGGATTCGTATCCTGCAAATTAACGATTGCTGATCTTAAACCATTTGCAGATACCGCTGTTGCATAAGGATCTACTGCTTCCGTCACATTGCCATCTGCAAAAACAGCACGGTACATATAATATTTCCCTTTTAGATCACCTGATAACTTGGTCTGCCAGACTCCACCATTACTACGCTGCATATATACAATACGACCATTGTCCATAGCACTCTTTGGTGACTCAGTATTCAGTTGATGCCCACCTGTTTCGTACAGTACAAGGGACACAGCAAGTGCCGTAGGTGCCCAGACTTTAAATACACTGTACTCCGTTGAATACGTCAAGCCTAAATCCTTGCCCTCGTAGACTTCCATCATCAATTCTGCATTTATATAATTTTTACTCATGAATTAACACCATCCTATGGCTCCCCACCTAACCTGTGGGGTTGCTTATAAGTCCATATATTACCAATTCATTTCATATTAATACTTGCACAGCGCTGCAAGTCGGCAAATGGAGTATAAACTTTCTATGGATCCTTACTATTATATGTACGACATATTTATAGGTTTGGGTTCCTTATCGACTTTATGCTCATTACTAATACTATCGGTATAGACATCTGCGCAATAAAGAAAATAAACAGTGAACAGTAAATGAGGTCGAATTACAGAAAATTATAGGTTAAAAAACATAAAAAAGCCGACCTCCAGCCATCGGAAGTCGGCAATAGTAGTTGGAAAAACAGTAGAACGCTAAAACGGATTAATGCATGCGTAAAAAGTTACTTAGCGATACTTTGAACAAGCGCAGCGACTTCTTCAGCCGTGCCAAGCTGCAACGCTTTTGCAGCCAAATCCTTCATGTCGGCAGCCGACAATTTAGATATTTGACTACGCGCTGGCAAAATGGAAGTTGCACTCATGCTGAATTCGTCGAGACCAAGACCCAGTAGCAGCGGAATAGCTGTTGCGTCACCAGCCATTTCACCACACATCCCCGTCCATTTACCTTCTGCATGGGCTGCATCAATTACATTTTTGACCAAACGCAGGATGGCTGGATTGTAAGGCTGATACAGGTAAGATACCTGTTCATTCATACGGTCCGCAGCCATTGTATATTGAATAAGATCATTCGTACCGATACTGAAGAAATCAACTTCCTTAGCAAACTGGTCAGCCAGTACAGCAGTTGATGGAATCTCAACCATTATGCCAAGCTGAATGTTGTCTGATACTTCCTTACCTTCTTCCCGAAGCTTAGCTTTCTCTTCGAGCAAAAGATCACGTGCAGCACGGAATTCACCAAGCGTAGCTATCATAGGGAACATAATGCGAAGATCCCCGTGAACACTTGCTCTTAGTAATGCGCGTAATTGAGTACGGAAAATATCCTGACGATCCAGGCAAAGACGGATCGCACGGAAACCAAGGAAAGGATTCATTTCCTTCGGAAGGTCAAGATAAGGCAGCTCTTTATCGCCACCGATATCCAGGGTACGTACGACTACCGGCTTACCCTTCATGTTCTCAAGTACAGTACGGTAGGCGTTATATTGAATTTCCTCAGAAGGCAGCTTATCGCGACCCATGTAAAGGAACTCAGTGCGGTACAGACCTACACCTTCGCCACCATTCTCAATGACACCATTCACATCATTTGGTGTACCAATATTGGCAGCTAGTTCAACATGTTTACCGTCTGCTGATACTGTAGGTTCGTCGCGAAGTTTCTTCCATTCTGCGATTCGCAAGTCGTAAGCTTCCTGCTTGCGAGTGTACTCTGCCACTTCAGCTTCGCTAGGATTGATCAGAACGTCTCCGTTCAGACCATCGACAATCACCAAATCGCCAGAATTCACTTCTGACAGAACCGTTTTAGTTCCAACAACCGCTGGAATTTCCAAAGAACGTGCCATAATCGCAGAGTGGGAAGTACGTCCACCAATGTTCGTTGTGAAGCCTTTAACGAACTTACGATTAAGCTGTGCTGTATCCGATGGTGTTAGATCTTGAGCAATCACGATTACTTCTTCACTGATTTCTGCAGGACTTACATAATGAATGCCCAGCAGGTGGTTCAGCAAGCGCTTGGTAACATCACGCATGTCAGCTGCACGTTCCTGCAGATAGGCACTCTTCATATTTTCGAACATCTCAATGAATTGCGTAGCCACTTCGTTTAGCGCATAGTCCGCGTTAACCGATTCCTCACGGATTTTATCAATTACAGGATTGATCAGCTCTGGGTCATCAAGAATAAGCAGATGTGATTCGAAAATCTCAGCCTTCTTCTCCCCCAGCTCTGCCAAAGTACGCTCTTTAATCGTTTGCAGCTCCACTCTTGATTTGGCGAGTGCATCATTCAACTTAGCGACTTCTGCTTCAGTATCACTGATACTTGTCTTCGTAATCGTATAATCCGGATGTTTCAGGATAAAAGCACGGGCTACTGCAATCCCTGCTGAAGCCGCGATTCCTGAAATCTTATTCATGGATTTCCCCTAGCCCTTCTTTAATCATTACTTCTTGAAGAGCGTTCAAAGCTTCTGCTTCTTCGCTTCCTTCAGTAATTAAAGACAAAGTATCCCCAGCTTCAAGACCCAATGATAATACGCCAAGAATGGATTTCAAAGTTACTTTTTTACCTTTAGCTTCTGCATATGCTTCTGTACCTTTGAATTTTGTTGCTGTATTTACCAAGGCAGTTGCTGGACGTGCGTGAATTCCATCTTCATCGACAATTCTGAATGTTTTTTGCATAATATTATCCAACTCGCTTTCTGTTATTAAAGTATTTTAAATTTATAGTGAAAGCTTCGCTTCCTTGTATGAACAAGGAAGCATCGGCCCTTGCACTTTTACTGAATCGTAATGATGTCTTGGTCTCCTATAGAAACCTTACCCGGCTTCTTCAATGTCACAGAAGAGCCCTCTGGTAAATTAGAGAAAATAACAGGTGAGATTACAGAAGGTGCATGTGCTTTTACATACTCTAAATCCACTTCCATAATCGGTTGTCCAGCCGCTACAAGATCGCCCTCTTCAACTAATACCGTGAAGCCTTGACCTTTAAGCTTAACCGTATTAACCCCAATATGAACTAGCACTTCCTTGCCTCCGTCAGACATAATACCGATGGCATGTTTGCTCGGGAACACGTTAAATACCTTACCGTAAACCGGTGAAGCAATCTTCCCATCTTCGGATAGGAACGCGAAGCCGTCGCCCGTCATTTTTTGGGAGAATACTGGATCTGGCACCTCTGTGATATCCAACAATTCACCGTTTACTGGAGATACGATATCTTCCTTGATAATCGCTTCACCAGCTTCACCTGCCTGTTGTTCTTCTTCTGGCTCTGGAGTAACCACTACTGGAGCTGCTGAAGCTGCAGGTGTCTTTCCGTTAATCACATCTTGAATCTGCGATTTAATCGTATCTGAACGTGTGCCAAAAATCGCTTGAACGTTATTACCCACTTCCAGCACACCTGATGCACCAAGTTTCTTAAGACGGTTCTTGTCTACGCCTGCCTTATCTTTAACTTCAACACGAAGGCGGGTAATACAAGCGTCTAAATGAGTGATGTTTTCTTTACCACCTAGAGCGGACAAAATGTTCCGCGGTAGATCATCACCGGCTCTGGAGACAGACTCCGTATTCACTTCTTCTTCTTCATTCGTATCTTCTTCACGACCCGGTGTCATAAGATTGAATTTCCGAATTACAAACCGGAAGCCGAAGTAATAAATTAAGGCAAGGACCAGACCTACCGGAATGACCAGCCACCAAGCTGTACGGTTCGGGATAATACCAAAGAGCACAAAATCGATAAAGCCACCCGAGAATGTCATGCCGATTTTAACATCCAGAATATGCATAGTCATAAAGGACAGACCTGCAAACACAGCATGTACAGCGAACAGCAACGGAGCCACGAATAGGAACGAGAATTCGAGCGGCTCGGTAATCCCTGTCAAGAACGATGTCAATGCCGCGGAAATCATCAAACTTCCGACGATCTTTTTATTCTGAGGTTTAGCTTCATGATAGATAGCCAAAGCCGCTGCTGGAAGACCAAACATCATGAATGGATATTTACCTGTAGTAAATGTCCCTGCTGTGAAGTCTACTCCATCGCGAAGCTGCTGCATGAAGATCCGTTGGTCACCACGTACCAATTCTCCAGCTTTATCAACGTAGGTACCAAATTCATACCAGAATGGAGAGTAGAAAATGTGATGCAGTCCAAAAGGAATGAGCGAACGCTCGATCGTTCCGAAGATAAACGCTGCAAGCGTTTTGTTCGTATCAATCATACTTTGTGACACATAGTTCAGACCATGTTGAATAGGTGGCCATACTATTGTTAGTAACAAGCCCAAGATTAGAGCTGTTACCGCCGTCATGATCGGTACGAAACGTTTACCTGCGAAGAAACCCAGGTAAGAAGGAAGCTCAATTTTGAAGAATCGCTTGTACATGGCCGAAGCCAATATCCCGACGAGTATACCTCCAAACACCCCTGTTTGCAGTGTTGGAATCCCTAATACGCTGGCATACGAGAAGTCGCCTTGGCTCAGGACGTAATCATTAACGCCAATAACTGTACCCATCGTAATGTTCATTACGAGGAAACCGATAATGGCAGCTAGACCTGCAACACCTTCACCGCCGGCTAAACCTATCGCAACCCCCACCGCGAAGAGTAAGGCTAGATTATCAAATACAATTTGTCCTGAGTTCATCAATACGTTGGCAACAGCCTGAACAACATGGTTCTCCAGTGCTGGAACATATTGCAGGAAGTCTGGGTTTACCAGCATGTTTCCTATTCCAAGAAGCAAACCTGCCGCAGGCAGAATAGCTACTGGAAGCATCAGAGCTTTACCAACTCTTTGTAAAACACCAAACAACTTTTTAAACATTTAGGTTACTCCTTTCATTAATTTCACTAAAACAGATGCCAAAAAAGGCATGAGCAACACAGTATAGAAGTTGTAATCTAACGCTATCGTTAGATTGCCCCAAGAAGGGGGTTAACAACCAAAATACTGTAATTCACTCATGCCTGATCGAATCAGTTACACGCTCGATATTCTGTTTTGTTGATGACAGTGAACATTGTAGCATCGTTTTTTTTAAGTGGCAAGCGTTTTTTTTGAAACCATGATTTGTTACAACTTTTGCACTTTAAGGAGCTTCACCATTCTTGTCCATATCTTGTTCGTCCACTTTTTTCTGGGCAATACGCTGCAGGTGAATCGTCAAATAACTCACCTCAGCTTGATACACGGGAATTCGCACACGCTGTTCGATAATTTTTGTTAATTTCCAAGCCAACGAATACATCTCAGGATACTCCCGTTTCATGAGTCCATCCAGGGTTGAGGTCTCTTGTACCGCCTCTCCACGGCGTAATCTTTCTAGAACGAATCGCAGATGGGTTACCAGTCTTGAGTAATCAAGTGAATCACGTGGGATTCGATAGTCCAGATAATTCTCGACTAACCCAACCAGCTCTCCAATCAAGAGAGAATGTTGTCTAACCTCGGAAATTTGCCTATTACTAAGTGCACTGACAATATGAAGAGCCACAAAACCTATCTCATCCACCGGCAATTCCACGCCCATAGCCTCATTGATCCTTCCAATCGCATATTCTGCCATCTTATATTCCTCAGGATAAATCTCCTTAGTTTCATACAAAAATGGATTATGAATTGGGATATCTTGTTCGAAACGACGGATAGCAAAAGAAATATGGTCGGTAAGTGCAATGTGAATATGCTCATTAAGCGGCTGACGGCTACAATGCATAATATGTAATACTATTTCTTGAACGACCTCAATCAACTTCTCATCCACTTGGGGAAGAAGCTGTTTATATTGTTCCTGTTCCTCCTGGCTGCGAAGAATAAACATCTTCTCCACGGAGGATAGATTAATCTGATCACGCAGCTTGCGGTTAAACCCTATCCCTTTACCGATAACTACAACCTCGGAATATTGAGGATGCTGGGCAATGATAACGTTGTTATTCAACACCTTCGCCACTGTTATGCTACTCATTTTTGACACCTCTTTTATTTCTAAACACCTAACTTCCAGCAGCATACGCAATAAGAAATCGTACGATGAATACAAGCTTTGCTACCATCATAACACCAAGAATTGCATATTAGAAGAACACTCTGTGTCCTTACTAAGCTAGTAGATCAGAGTGAACAGCCTTAAAGGCTTTTATTTTACCTGAAAAAATCTTTAAACACCAGTGAAAGCGTCGATGTCTGTATATACAATAATTCCCACGGGATGCCGATAAGCTATAAGGTTTATCAAAAATCACCTGTAAACGCATGAGCTTTTTATCATGTTGTCTAATTTAGATCAAAACAGATCAAAACATAAAGATTAAGGTATGACCAGCAGCTTTGCCAGTCATACCTTAAGTAAATTAAATCCATATAAATTGCATTAAACTATTTTTCCTTTTGTTCAGGCACAGAAGTTAAAGTCTCGCTGGCTGTACTAGATGTTACTGATGGCTGAATATAAGTTGCAGGTGTAGCTGGTGCAACAGGTGCGACTGGTGTAACTGATGCTCCTTTGCTTCCGGAAGCTTTAGAGGTCAACCCCTTGATCAGTGCCTCTACATCAATCCCTGAGACGCTCTTCAACATCTCTGGAGCGGTGGACATTAGCTGAGTCACATAATTGCTGACCCGGGCTGCACCTTCCCCGTTACCGGTATCTACAACGGTAAGTTTATCAATAGATGCCAGCGGCTTCGCAATTTGGCCAGCCAAATCAGGCAGCATTTTGACGATGATATCGAGCACCGCTGCTTCGCCGAATTTCTGGAAAGCTTCCGCCAGTTTCTCTTTGGCTTCTGCTTCCGCTAGACCGCGCAACCGGATAACCTCAGCATCCGCTGTACCTTTAGCCAGCTCTGCATCCGCCATCGCTTGACCTTCAAGACGCTTCTGCTCAGATGTCGCTTTAGCTTGCGTTTCAATACTATATTGCAAGGCATCTGCCTCACGCATTCTCTTCGCCTTATCGGCTTCCGCCGCTTGCTCTACTGCATAACGATCCGCTTCTGCTTTTTTCTTCACTTCAGCATCATACTGCTTCTCGCGGACTTGAATTTCTTTGGCTTGCAAATCGATTTCACGTTCCTTACGTACCAGCTCAACCTTCATCTGTTCTTCAACAACGGTCTGCTTTGCACGTGCCTCTTGAATATGATAAGCCTGATCGGCTTCCGCTTTCGCTGTATCCTGATCCCGTTTAAACGCAGCCACCTTAAGCTGGTTTTCCTTGGAGGCTTCGGCAATATTCGTATCCCGCAGCAGCTCAGCTTTTTGCCCTTGCTCTTCTGCGTTTGCCTTTTGAATTCTCGCATCCCGCACTGCTTCTGCTTCAGCGATCTCTGCATCCCGCTTCACAGCAGCTATCCGCGGTTTACCCAGTGCCTCTAGATATCCATGTTTGTCTCGCACATCCTTGATGGTAAAGGAAACAATTTGCAGACCCATTTTCTTAAGATCACGTGCCGCCACGCCTTGAACCTCTTGCGCAAAGCGGTCACGGTTACGATATACTTCCTCAACGGTCATCGAACCGAGAATGGCCCGCAGATGACCTTCAAGAACTTCTTGTGCTTCGCTCTTCAGTGCTTCAATCGGTTTGCCCATAAATTGCTCAGCAGCTGTCGCCACATCTTCCGTTGAGCTACCCACTTTAATGATCGCCACACCGTCGGCAATAACCGGAACCCCTTGTTCGGTGTATACCTCCGGGGTCGTCACATCGAGTTTATGAGAAAGAAGCGACATAAATTCAGCCTTCTGAAAGACTGGGAGTATAAAGGCCCCGCCCCCGCGTACAATCTTTATTTTACGACCAGAACCATCGTCTGAAATATGATTTTTCCCCAAGAACGACCCCGTTACGATCATCCCTTCATCGGGTCCAACCGTTTTGTAACGTGCCCAGAATGCGATCCCTAGCACAAACAAAACAGCAACGACAACAGCAGGGACTAACAAATACTCAGGAATACCGAACATTAAAGATCCACTCCTCTTCTCTTTTCGAATTCTGACACCAATGCAACGCCTTCTCTAACCTCCACTACAACAACTTTAATCCCTGCCGGAAGCAGCTCATGATCAAAGCTTGCTGCCGTATGCAGGCTATTGCCGGCGCCAAACTTTACCATAATCTCACCATAACCAGTGGCGGGAACAGGAATTGTGATTTCCCCGATCTTGCCAGGCAGATCACTCATTGAGAAACCATTGGACATTTCGCTTTTTTCCATGGGCTTAACCACCCCTAGATACATAAGTACTCCCAAAAAAGCGGCGGCTAACAAAGACAAAGCAATGATCGCCCCAGCTTCCAGAGCGCTGTACCGGGTTAGAAGAATGCCCGCTCCGCCGAACACGGTTATCCCTCCTGCCAGTACGGTGGGATTCAGAAAATCTACGGATACGAAATCAAAGACCCCATGCAAGGCATCTCCGATCAGATCTCCCACCAGGACGCTGACTATGGCAAATATGACGCCTAGCGCCAAGCAGCCTAAATACAGCGTTTGCATTTTTATTTCCTCCTGTCTTCAATCAGGACTGTCATATTACATTAAACGTACAAAGTAGGTCCTTGGTTTCACAATCTTTGGATATTCACCCAAATAAGTTCCATTCAGAGGATAAGCATGCTCACATTGGCACTATTTTATTACATGTGCTGGGTTGTCCTAAAGGCCGTCCCATAGTTGGTGAAGCGCGGATTTTTGTTGGGTAACACTCTCGCGCGTATGAAGAGGCTATGCTGCTTACGCACCTCGGCCATCGGACTCAGCAGACCCTATTCGCCGATTTATCCGACTTTTGGTATGCTATCGGACCGCATAGTCTCTATTGGCATGAAAATAAGCAAATATGAGACCATTTCGAAGCAATAGTGTCTCTGGTGTCCGAAAACTTGCTCAAAAGGCTGAAAATTCGCAAATAACGTCAGCTAGGTCCGTAAGACTCCCGAGGACGGTCGACGGATTAGATTACGGGTGCGAACAGTGATTGATGAGGTACCCCAGCAGCAGCGGAGGTACGGTCAGCGGCAGCGAAACCTTGGGATGAGAGCGACAGGAAAGTATAGAAAGAGGAGCAAGTCACACTAGAACATAAATACAAAGAAGCGATTCTTCCATAACGGAGGAATCGCTTCTTTGACATTCTATTGTGACTTCTGGAATAAAGACAAAGGTTTCTTTTCGTAGAAGAATTACTTACAAAGCCATTTTATAAATCTCAACTACGTCTTCACGCTCAAGCTTGCGGAAATTACCAAATGCTCCGAAACGAACAGCCTTGTCAGCCATACTCCCGATCTCGCTGTCATCAATATCATAATCTCCGAGTGTCTTCGGCGCACCGATGGAATCCCAGAAATTGCGCAGAGCCTCGATACCCTCCAGCCCGATTTCTGCATCAGTTTTGCCAGCAGGTTCAACTCCGAACACATTTACTGCAAGCTGACGGAAACGCGCAGGGTTTGTGCTGAGATTATATTTCATCCATTGCGGGAACAGAATCGCCAAACCTCCGCCATGCGGAATATCGTATACAGCCGACACTGCATGCTCGATATTATGAGTCGCCCAATCTCCGGCAAAACCCATGCTGACCATTCCGTTAAGCGCCATCGTACCGCAGTACATAATGGTCTCACGCAGCTCGTAGTTGTTCAGATCTTCGATAAGCTTCGGCGCGGTTTCAATTACAGTGCGCAGCAAAGTTTCACAGAACCCGTCTTGTACCGGTGTATTGCCGTCTGTATGGAAATAGTGCTCCAGAACATGCGACATGATGTCCACCATGCCATAAACGGTCTGATCACGTGGCAGAGAAAAAGTGTTCTCTGGATCAAGAATCGAGAATGCCGGGTAGGCATGCACGCTGCCCCAGCCCATTTTTTCCTTAGTAACCTCATTTGTAATTACGGAGCCGTTATTCATTTCAGATCCCGTAGCAGCCATTGTCAGCACTGTGCCCAGTGGAAGCGCGTCTTGAGCCGCTGCTTTACGCTCTACAAAGTCCCACATATCACCATCATATTTCGCTCCAACAGCAACAGCTTTTGCGCAGTCCAATACGCTTCCGCCCCCTACTGCAAGAACAAGGTCAATATTATGCTCCCGGCACAGCTCTACGCCTTTATGTACTGTGGAAAGACGTGGATTGGGTTCTACTCCAGAGAGTTCAGTCACTGTAGCGCCTATTGAACTCAGCTCAGCAACTACTTTATCGTACAAACCGCTGCGCTTGATACTGCCGCCACCGTACATCAAAAGCACATTTTTACCGTACTTAGGCACCTCTGTCTTCAAGGCTTCAAGGGTACCCTGTCCAAAAATCAGCTTGGTAGGATTATAAAATTCAAATTTACGCATATGTGTAAACCTCCAGTAGTTAATTCATAATGTCTTACTCCTTCGTATTATAAACCTCTGATTACCCGCATTCAAATTAGGTGGCTGGGTTTCGTCATTCCGAATAAAAAAAGATGCCCCAAGCCCATAGGCTAGAGGACATCCTTAAATCCAAATTCACTTACTACAAAGCGCCGAAGCTTGTTACGAAACGGCGGAAAGCCGCTTGACCTTCTGGAGTCCGTTTGTAAACGCCAGCGTGTTCAAGAATATGCGTAAACTTGATGCCAACTTCGTTCTGCACAATCTTGAGCGCTTCCTCGTGTTGCAGTGCAGTTCCGAATCGCTCCACCAGCTCCTGAATCCAAGCCGCATGCTGCGCAAGAGAATGACTAGGGTCATTCTTCACCGCTTCTAACAGCGCTTGATCTCCTGCAAGAATACCTGCGATGGAATCGAGTTCTTCCTTCAAACGGCCCGGCAGAATCGCCAGTCCCATAACTTCAATCAAGCCGATGTTTTCTTTCTTGATATGATGCATTTCCCGGTGTGGATGAAAAATCCCTTCAGGATATTGCTCATTAGTCCGGTTATTCCGCAGCACAAGATCCATCTCGAAGCTGCCGTCCTCGGCCCGGCGTACGATAGGAGTAACGGTATTATGTGGTTGTACTTCACCGTCAACCTCACTAAAGGCTAGCACTTCCGCCTCTGGATCGCTGTAGGCTTTCCAAGCTTCATAAAGCGCATTTCCGCATTCCAATAGAACCGCAGGATCTTCTCCATTTAAGCGCAATACGGACATCGGCCATTTTACGATATTAATGCTGACACCCGGATAAGAAGCATGTGTAAATGTATCTTCCTTAGGCGCTTTTTGAATCGGGAATGTGTGGCGTCCGCCCTGAAAATGGTCATGCGTCAGAATAGAGCCGCCAACAATCGGTAAGTCTGCATTGGAGCCAATAAAATAATGCGGGAATGATTCCACGAAGCAAAGCAGCCGCTTCAAGGTATCCTTGGTGAGCTTCATTGGCACATGATCATGATGGAATACAATGCAGTGCTCATTGTAATAAACATATGGCGAGTATTGGAAGAACCATTTTTCATTATTCAGGTTAAGCGGAATGATACGCAGGTTCTGGCGCGGCGGATGATTGATCCGTCCGGCATAACCTACATTCTCACGGCACAGCAGACATTTCGGATAGACTGGCGGCGGGAGCAGCCGAGCCATTGCGATTTCCTTCGGATTTTTCTCAGGCTTGGACAAATTGATCGTCATTTCAATGTCTCCGTACGGCGAATCCTGCAGCCAGTAGACATTCTTCGAGATCCGATCCATCCGAATATAGTTCGAATCAATGCTCAATTTATAAAAACGGTCTGTAGCCGCGGAGATGCCTTTTTCAGCGGTCAGACTATAGAACTCAGCATTTACATCCGAAGGACGGGCCATGAGAAGTCCCATAATCTTGGCATCCAGCAAGTCACGGTAAGTGTCACTATTCTCTGGGATCAATCCGATTTCAAAACCATAATCAATCAGTGCATCGAGTGGAGCCTGCGGCCCTTCCAATGGACTTTGATCGATATCACCTACATGCGGCTCACTGAAACCGAACTGTTCGAGCAGCACATTACGGCTATAATCTTCATCGGATGGAGCTATAAGCTGCTGGCGCAGTGCGAACAGAACAAGCTGCTCAATCGCATGTAATGCTTTCTGGCCAGCAGGTGTAATCTTATTCTCGTTGTGCATTTTAATTCTCCTTAAGTAGGGTCTCAAGTTCAAGATAAGCTAACCTAAAGTCCCTTATTCTCCGTATCCTTGCGGATTGGCAGAGTGCCAGTTCCATGCACTTTGAATGATATCTTCCAAATCTGCATGCTGCGGGTTCCATCCAAGGACGCTACGCGCTTTGTCAGAAGAAGCTACCAGCACAGCCGGATCGCCGGCACGGCGTTCTTGAATGACTACAGGAATTTCAAGTCCAGTAACCTTCTTCGCCGTTTCAATCACCTGTTTTACCGAGAATCCAAGTCCATTGCCCAGGTTAAAAATATTGCTGCTGCTTCCGCTGCGCAGGTAAGTTACCGAACGAACATGGGCGTCAGCCAGATCGCTGACATGGATGTAGTCGCGCACACAAGTACCGTCTTCTGTAGGATAGTCATCTCCGAAAACTGCGATACTGTCACGTTGCTTCAAGGCCGTTTGCAATACCAGCGGCACCAAATGACTTTCTGGACGATGGTCTTCACCGATTTTGCCACTGGCATGTGCGCCAGCTGCATTGAAGTAACGCAATGCTACGTATTTAATGCCCAGTACTTTATCAAACCAAGCCATCATCCGTTCCATGGTCAGCTTAGTTTCTCCATACACATTGGCTGGTTCAGTGCGGTCTGTTTCTTCAATCGGCACCTTTTCCGGTTCGCCGTAGGTTGCGGCTGTGGACGAGAATACGATCTTGTTCACGCCCGCTTTTTGCATAGCTTCTAGAAGACACTGTGTACCATATACGTTGTTGTCATAATATTTTACAGGGTCCTTCATGCTTTCTCCGACCAAAGAGCTTGCAGCAAAATGGATAACCGCTTCAATCTCATTTTCAGCGAACAGCTTACCCAGCAGTTCTTTATCACGCAGATCACCTTCGTACAGCTTGCCACCCAGCAACGCCTCACGATGCCCTGTTAGCAGATTGTCGAGGACCACCACTTCTTCACCACGATCCAGCAGCTCCGCTACAGTATGGGACCCAATATACCCTGCTCCACCTGTTACTAAAATCGCCATCTGATTACACTCCCTTCAATTCTTGGACACCATTACCGATGCCGCAAACGTAGAACTCGCCAACCAAACCAGATCTTGTGGTATAGACTTCACCAACTTCACGAATAAAACGTTCTACATCATCTTCATGTACCAAAGATACTGTACAGCCTCCGAAACCCGCGCCAGTCATACGGGAACCGAGTGTACCTGGGATGCGCCCAGCTTCTTCAACCATAATATCAAGCTCTGCACAGCTAACTTCATACAAATCGCGCAAGGACGCATGCGAATCATTCATGAACTGTCCAAACTGCTTCAGATCATTGTTTTTTAATACCTCAACGGAATCTAGCACGCGTTGATTCTCTTCCACAACATGGCGAGCGCGGCGTCTTACAATTTCGTCTGTGATTTTATCTTGATGTGCTTCGAACTGTTCACGATTAAGCTGTGCCAGATAAGCTAGTGAAGGCACTTCTTTTTGCAAAATAGCCAATGCCTCATCACACTGCTGACGGCGTTCATTGTACTTGGAATCTACAAGCCCTCTGCGTTTGTTCGTGTTGCCGATAACCAATTTGTATGAACCTGTGATGAACGGTACCAAATTGTACTCAAGTGTGTCGCACATCAGCAGGATCGCATGATCGCGTTTGCCGTTAGCAACTGCGAACTGATCCATAATTCCGGAGTTTACACCTACGTACTGGTTCTCAGCACGCTGGGACAAAAGTGCAATCTCAACAGTGTCTGTATCGCCACCTTCGAGAGTCAGGAACGCATAAGCAGTAACGACTTCAAGAGAGGCCGAGGAGGACAAGCCTGCTCCATTCGGAATATCGCCATGGAACAGCAGATCGTACCCTTTGGATACTGGTGTGCTTTTCTTATCCAGCTCAACCATTACCCCAATCGGATAGTCAATCCATTCACCCGTTTTGGCCTTGCCAATTTCGCTATAATCAATAGAAGCTTCGTAAGGAAAATTAGTTGATGCAAAATTCACTTTGCTGTCACTACGTGGACGCACAATCAGCGTTGTACCGAATTCCAAAGCTGCGGGAAGTACATACCCGCCGTTATAATCCAAGTGCTCTCCGATGAGATTGACACGACCTGGTGCATAAAACACCTTAGCCTCTTCCCCGCTCACCCCATATTTTTCAATAAATTTGTTATTAAGTTCCTGTATGCTCATTAATGCCACTCCATCCTTTCGCTGCTTCAGCCAGTGGGAATTAGTAAAGCGTTCTTTATGTACTCATTATAATAGATTCATTCATCCTCTGATAATGCAATCATGTGTGTAATGTATGGATAAATGTGACTTCCCATAATATAATAATTACATATATTACTGTTACTCTCTAAACTATAAGCCATTAAATGACATTAACACAAGAAAGGCTGTCCCAAATGGAGCATACTTATTCCGTAGGATCCAATCCAGTGTATTACGATAAACAGAACCTTCATGTACTGTTTGCCGGCCAGAGTCAGACCCTGCCCATGCATCAAGCTGGACCCAAGATCTATGATTATTATTTGCTGCATTTCATAGAATCTGGCTCGGGCGTTTTCCGTACAGAACATCATAAATATGAGTTGGGTAAAGGGGACTGCTTCTTGATCCATCCGGGACAATTAGTCAGTTACGTCTCGGATAAAGACCAGCCCTGGTGCTATCGCTGGGCAGCTTTTACTGGCAGCGAAGCTGACGATCTGGTGCTGCAGACAGGGTTCACACCACAACAGCCTGTGGTGACTACAACAGGTGAAAGCCTAATTCCAGGTGCCCTGTCCAGCATCATGCAAGCCTTCAACGCCAACAAAGAGAGTGCCCATCTGACTTCGCTTGGCTATCTCTATCTCATTGTCGGCGAAGCAGCTGATTTGCTCTCTTCCTTCTCTCGTCTTCCCGGCGCAGAATCACAGGTTAAGCGTACTGTGAAGCAAATGATCCACTACATGGCATCTCAATATGCGCACCCGGTCTCTATTGAACAAATGTGTGATACGCTGGGTTATAATCGAGCCTACCTGTCCCGTGTATTTAAGCAAGAGACCGGATTATCTCCGGTGACCTACTTGCTGAAGCTGCGGATTGAAAAGTCCAGACAGCTGCTGCGTGAACGACCGGAGCTGTCCGTGGAACAGGTAGCAGCATCTGTGGGGCTCACCGATGCTTTATACTTCTCTCGCCAATTCAAACGGTTTTGTGCCCAGTCACCGACGGCTTACCGGATGACTACAACGAGACAAGCAGAGAAACCTGAACGTTAGTTTGCCCTTTAATCCATAAATCCATAAATCCACTATACAACAACAGCCCGCCTTCCTTAACGTAAGGAACCGGGCTGTTACTGTGTTCAATATGCTATAGTTCTGTCTTTAGAATCGTTTCAATCCGCTCTAACTCCTCCGGACTGAAATCAGGATTAGCTAAAGCAGCTATATTCTCTTCAATCTGATCCACTCTGCTTGCTCCAATTAGGGCAGAAGTAACCTTGCCACCCCGGAGTGTCCAAGCCAGTGCAAACTGAGCCAGACTCTGTCCTCGCGAAACCGCAAGCTGATTAAGTGCGCGAATCCTCCGCTGCACCTCCGGTGTAATCCGGCTCTCATTCAAGGCGGCAGACGGCTTGGCAGCTCTTGACCCTTCTGGAATACCATTCAAATATTTGTTGGTTAACAAGCCTTCAGCCAGGGGTGTAAAAGCGATGCTTCCTACACCACTATGTTCCAGTACATCCTGTAAGCCGCCCTCAATCCAACGATCGAGCATAGAATAACTAGGCTGATGGATTAAGAGCGGTGTGCCCAGGCTTTTTAGAATACTGAGGGCTTCAGCCGTCTGCTCCGCATTATAGTTGGATAGTCCTATATATAAAGCTTTGCCAGAACGTACCGCATAATCCAGCGCCTGCATGGTTTCTTCAAGCGGTGTTTCCGGGTCTGGACGATGAGAGTAATAAATATCAACATAATCTAGGCCTAGCCGCTTCAGGCTCTGATCAAGACTAGCCAGCATATATTTACGTGAACCCCATTCCCCATAAGGGCCGGGCCACATGTTATACCCTGCTTTTGTAGAGATCACTATTTCATCACGATAAGGATACATATCATTGGCAAGAACTTTACCGAACAGCTCTTCTGCTGAACCAGCTGGTGGACCATAGTTGTTGGCCAGATCAAAATGGGTAATTCCAAGATCAAAAGCACGAGTGATCATTTCTCTGCCGTTCTCGTAATTATCGACCCCACCAAAATTCTGCCATAATCCTAATGAGATTGCTGGGAGCTTGAGACCTGAGTTCCCGCAACGATTATAACGCATGTTGTCATACCGTTTATCGTCTGCTACATATACCATTGCTTATCCCTGCCTCTCATTACACGCTGTTGTGAGCCTACCTTATCTTTAAACTTCTGAGCGTAATAATAATCTGGCAAGAGAAACCAAAGGACAGCTTTTTTCTTCTAGCTTAATAGATCCTTGACACTGCCCATTACTTTTCCAATTCGATCTGTAATCAGCAGATCCGCCTGATCATCATAAGGTGTGGGATCTCCGTTCAGCAGCACCGTACGTTTGCCCCGGAAATAAGTCACCAGACTGGCCGCAGGCTGAACCGTTAGCGAGGTTCCACCAATAATAAGCATATCTGCAGAGGCAATCGCTGCGACAGAGCCCATAAGCACGGAGTGATCCAATTCTTCTTCATATAAAACCACATCCGGCTTGATAATTCCGCCACATTCCGGGCAGTGAGGAACGATCTCAGTCATTTCCAGCAGTTGATCCAGCCCGTAATATCGTGAGCAGTCCATACAATAGTTGCGATGGATCGAACCATGCAGCTCAAGGACACTACGGCTGCCCGCCTGCTGGTGCAGGCCGTCAATATTTTGCGTAATCACCGCTTTCAGCTTCCCCTGCTGTTCCAACTCCGCTAGTAGCTGATGCGCACCATTCGGACGGGCCTCTGGATGAATCATTTTACTGCGGTAAAAATCAAAAAAAATGTCCGGTGAGGACATAAAAAAAGTGCGGCTCAGCATCACTTCAGGTGGATAAGGTGAATTGTGCTGAGTTTGATATAATCCAGCTGCGGAGCGGAAATCAGGAATTCCACTCTCTGTAGACGTACCCGCCCCTCCGAAAAAAACGATATTGTCACTTTCTTTGATCCAAGAAGCAAGTGTCTGCAATTGATCCATGCTAAGTAGCACATCCTTTCCTTTTATTAGCTGATCAGTAAGTGATCCGAAGCTCATTGAAACCGGAAATGATTACATCGGCATCTATAAGGTGCTCCCCATCACCACTGGCGGAAATCCCAATTACGAGGCGAAGCCCTGCACCTTTACCTAATTGCATATCGGCATTACTGTCCCCAATAATAATCGTCTCTTCAGGCGAAAGCCCTAACTCCCGGCAGGCCAATTCAGCCATTTCAGGAGCTGGTTTTCCGTTTTTTACTCTGTCCCTAGTAACTACCGAATCAAAATAGCCTGCCACATTAAGCCATTCCAAATGCTCTCCGGTGGTCTTTGCCCCGTCAGAGGTAACCACGCCAAGCTTAAGCGATGCCGCAGAGCATTGCTCCAAAAAAGAATGAAGTCCCGCTAAAGGCTGTGCCATACGGCGTCGGCGTAATTCATACATCGCGTTTTTAGTTATGCTTTTCACACGGGTCAGCGCTTCATTCCAAGGAACTCCTGCTGCATATAGCTGCCATGCGAGTACACCGTAACTTTCTTCTTCTGTAGCCATGGTAAGCGGCCCCGCCGGGTCGTACCCTATTAACTTCCCTTGCGGATCATGTTGCGTACCCAGCACCTTGCTGCGCTCTACAATAAATCCCGCTCCCATGATCGCGAGTTGATCTTCCAGTCCACGCAGCACAAGCTCCGCCCAATTCCCCCAGGTGGCTAATAGATCGAGTAACGTCCCGTCTTTATCAAACAATATTCCGGAGCAGGGAACGCATTCATCGTTAATGTGTAATACTGGCATGAATTGTTTCCTCCCTCTGTTGAATGACCCGTAACTACCTCAGATTTCCCAGCCAATCCAACAGGGCACTTACTGTGCGACTCTGCTGTTCTTCCTCGGATATTGTGGCTTCGCCGTCCCCCTTCTGAGGCCCGTAGCTGCCAAATTGCGCATGATTCCCACCTATAATTGAACTATAAACTGTATTATCTGGCAGATAGGAGCGCCCTTTGTTGTAGCTGTCTCTGTCAATCACTTGATCCTCAGTACCCACAACCGACAACACTGACAAAGTAGTCTCTCGCAGACTTCCCTTTTCATCTGGATAAGAGGCTAAGAAAAATACACCTTCCAGCTGGTCCGTATGCTCAATTGCGTAACGCGAGGCCATGACACCCCCAAGTGAATGTCCACCCAGCACAAAAGATTGCTTCGGATGCACACGAATAATCTCTTCTGCGGCATCCCCCTTCGTTACGGCTAAATTAAACGGCATTTTGGCGATGTAGAAGGGATGCCCTGCAGCAGCGACGCTCTTCGCAAGAGGGGAATAGGCTTCCGGTTTAACCAAAGCCCCAGGATAAAATATAATCGAGGCGCCTTTAGTAATGGAAGGTTCGAACGAAATCCAATTATCATTCTGTTCGACGGTAACTCCACCACTTGAAATCAGTGCAGTTTCGGCTTCTTGAGCCGGTGCATATGGCGTTAAATACTTCCATATCAGCAACCCGGCTACCACTAAAATAATCAATACAAAAATAGCGACGCGACGCTTAGTTATTCTTCTCTTCAACATGTTCCACTCCCAGATGTTAATGCATATAAAAATTATAGTGGAATCCCTCTATTCTAACAACCTTCAACACATCGCCACATTTCGCACACATGATAACGCTTTCTATTGTGACTTAATTCACAATTAAATCAAAGAAAATCTAGTATTTTAAAATTAAATTAATTTGCATACAGCATAATTTGGAGGCTAAATCATGGTAGGGGAAAACTCGCTGGAAACGCGCGGAGAAACCTTTTTTCTCAACCTGCGTTTTATGCTTATTATCACTGTTTTTGCCGGTAATGCAATTGAACCTCTGATTAACAAAATGAGCGGAATACACGGATTATATATGTGGATTTTCAGCTTTCACATGCCGCTGTTCGTACTGGTGACCGGCTATTTCGCCAGAAAAAGCCTTGCCGGAACTACCGGCCGCAAAATGCTGCTGCAAATTGGATTGCAATACCTCATTTTTCAAAGCTTATATTCCGCACTCGACGTTTCCCTCTTTCATGTAAGCAACATCCAGCATTCCATTTTCGCACCCTATCTGCTCCTATGGTTTCTGGCCAGTCATGCCTGCTGGCGCCTCCTGATGCTCGGTATGAGCAGATGGTCCATAACCGCTAAGCTCCTCTTCGCTGTAACAGCGGGGGTGGCTGTCGGATATCTCCAGCTGGACGGTGTATGGTTTAGCATCAGCCGTACCTTTGTATATTTGCCTTTTTTCATTATCGGCTATCATTTCTCCTTCGAAACCTTCGTCAAGCTCTATCAGAAATATATCAAAATCTTTGCAGCAGCCGCCTCCATTCTACTCCTTGCCATCATGGCCGCATGGGGGGCAGGATTTCCCTTTGGCTGGTTATATGGCAGCATGACCTATATGCAGCTTGATGCCAATGTATGGTATGCAGGCGTATACCGTCTGGGACTGTACGGACTACAAATTGTCGCTTCACTCGCTTTCCTCGGCCTCGTACCTTACGGAGCGAGCCGCATGACCGACTGGGGGCGCCGCACGTTGTATGTTTTCCTGCTTCATGGTTTTATCGTTCGTCTGGCTGCCGTTTCCGGGATTTACACCTATATTGGCAATGCTGCTGGGGCAGTAGTCCTGCTGCTCACCGCCGTATTATTCACCGTATTGCTGGCTCAGCCGTCCGTTAAACGGCTCTTTCACCCGCTGGTTGAGCCGTCCGTTGACTGGATGATCACCCTTCAGCGTGCCGCCCTACGGCGCACACTCTAGCTTTACATCCAGAACAAACAAAGCAAGGCGGTTCCTTGGATACGAAGATTCGTTTCCGAGGAACCGCCTTGCTTTGTTCATCTCCTAAGCTAAAGTTCTACTTCATCCTGATCCATGGTATATTTTACCTTCATCATAATATGTTGTTCATAATCGCCAAACTGGCGCCCGAACAGGTTAAGTCCGCCTTGATGAACTGCATCAGGGTTGATTCCAATGCGTAGCCGCAATTTGGGGCTCCGGTTAATCAGAAGATCATTTAAGGAAACATTCGACACCTTCTCCATATCAAGTGTCGTCTTTTCATGGTCAACACGCCAGGTCTTGAGAAACCCGTATTGTGTAGATCCATCCCACCACCAGTTCGGATTCAGCTTGCCCCGCCGGTCACCGAAATCACCGGGACTGGTCCACATGCCGATCTCCGATCCATTCACCCATACAGAGATGTTCGAAGGCCAGTTCTGGTCATAATTCGGAGCTTCCGAACAGATCTCCATGGATAATTCCAGCGATTCAATTTGTGCTCCGGAGGGGATATCCATAGGCAGCAAATATTCCAGAAATCCTTTGCGGAGCCAGATCAGCTGAGCGTTGACATGTTTAGGGTGATAAAAGCTCGACGGTTCATCTTCTTTGATAATAAGACCCTCGCTATTAGCCATTCCGCAAGTAGGAGATACCTCACAGTCGCTATAATGGCCGATCGGCATCTCTACTTCATAGACATGAGTTAATCCCTTTGACATCGGTTCTTTCAAATTCAAGGCAATATGAAGATCATCATAATTCCGGCTGCAAACTTTCATTGCCCCGCGTGAAGCCGGAAGCAATTCTGTATGAATTAACTCTGCTGCTTCTAATACTTTAATATTGCTTGCTACCGTCGACACTGGAAGCTTCAGCCTCTCAGCGATTTCAATAATATTTAAGTTTTTGGAGTTTAAGAGCCGAAGAATATCAACCCTAGAACGAGTTGATAAAGCATGCGTTACTGTGACTAATTTTTCCGGGTCGTTTAAGCTAAGTTCCAGCACAAATCAGCTCTCCTTGTATCCTAATAATTATCCTAATCTTACTTCTTAATGAGATGAAAAACAATTACACCTACAAGCCCTTTCACCTAGAAATGACCTCCGGAAAACCGGAAGCCATTTCATATGTCTCTTAGGTTTGTTCGAATCACAATGGCTTAATATCAATGAAATCAATTTCTCCGTAACCTTCGCCTTTGGTAAAACGAAGCTTGTTCATGCCTGCCTTCAGTTGAACCCGGGCTGTGGACAGCCCCCAATTCTCCCACCCTTTATTGGTGATATAGAATGGGCTGGAAGGTCCTGCATTGACACTAAGCTGAAAATTCGACCAATTCCCGCCAGCCGTTCCATTCGCCGTTCGAGCCAAAAGAATATACTCGCCTGCGGCTGCCGCATCAACCGAAAATTCTACGTAACTGTCCGGCGTATCAATATGACCCGCCTTAAGCCCACCCGAGCCCTTGGGACTCGAAGAGGCATAGGCATCGCCGCCAAATGTCCCTTTTTCCGCTTCGTAGCGGGCATGCATGGTTTCACCCGAAGGCAAAGTTATCGGAAGATTAGGGTCAACGGGAATACCCAGATTAGGTGTATGATCAGCATTCCAGCTGAATTTCTGCATCCGCACCTCGCGGTTCCAGCCAGCGTTGTTGTATTTGGCGACATGGTACATGATCCAATCCTCTTGGCCGTCAGGAGACTTAGTAAACGAATGGTGTCCAGGTCCGTAAAGTCCATTGCCTGAGGAAAAGATAGGCTGATTGCTTTTATTCCATGATGCCGGATTCAACAGATCACTGGAGATGTCTGCGGTGATCAGTCCCAGACAATAATCATTAGTCCAGCTTCCGCTTGCCGAGTAGACCAAACTAATGACTTCTCCATTTATAATCACCTGCGGTCCTTCATTCACATTTGGGGAATGATTCGTTTCCCAGCTATACGTTGGTCTTGAAATCTCTACGCGTTCGGAATCAATGGTCCAGGGATTACTCATATGCGCGATATAGAGATTCTGCCGCACATTAACATTCCCCTCCCAGCCGGACCAGATAAAATACAGCTCGCCGTTCACTTGCAGCACAGTACCGTCTATAGCCCACTTATTGCTTGAATCTGTGATCTGGCCTTTGTACTGCCAAGTTCCCTGCATCGGGTCTGCCGCTGTGTTCTCCATTACATGCATGCGGTGGTTTACGTTATCTCCGTCGTCCATCGCATAGTAGATATACCAAGCTCCGTTTATATAATGTAGCTCAGGCGCCCAGATGCCGCTACCGCCCGTGTTGACAACTTTAGTAGGCGCTGCATCAATAGTGGTCAACTGGGCTGACTTCCAGAGGGTAACATTGCCACCTGTTGTTTTGGTGAAATAATAGAAGCCATCTGTATGTTTATACACCCATGGGTCCGCCCCGTCCTGCATAACCACGTTGTAAAAGTCATTATGATCAGAGACTGCAAGGGTCACCTTCCCCATTGGAAGAATAAGAAGAACACTTAAGGCGACCAGACATTTTTGCCGGAAATTCACTTTCATAATCTATCACATTCCTTTCGAATGAATAGTTACGTAGCGCCTCTAATCTTCAATTGCGGCCTTACGCGCATTGATGCCGCGGATACGCTCGGGGTCGAACTTCGGCTGTCTGTCATAAGTGTACAGTCCATTGACTTCCTGTTCCACATCGTACAGCTGGGTATAGCAGAATCCAAACATCAGCGGATGATCTAATAAAACATTCGTCAACCCCTCGTAGCGTTCGATAAACATTTGCTCTGAGGTCGGTCTGTCCCCATACCCCCATGATTTTTCATCTTTCTGCTGCGGGTTCCACCAAATTCCGCCATACTCGCTGATGAAGTAAGGTTGACCTTCATACGTTTGGCGATCCGGGAAGGTATTGAATACTTCTCCGCCACTTTTCATCGGTTCATATCTGTCCCGGAACGTCTGCGGATTCTGGTCATAGTCATGAAGATCGAAGATATCTGTAGCCACATGGAAGTTGCCGCTTGTATCAATTACTGGACGTGTTGGATCCATACGTTTTGTTACGTTGTAAACAATCTGGAGCACGGGGTTATGCTGTTTCGCACCGTCCCGGTCCCAGGTCTCATTAAAAGGGCACCAGCCGATCAGCGCGGGATGATTGAAATCACGCTGCATACCTTCGAGCCATTCCGGCAGGAAGTGAGTCAGGCTATCCGCTCCAGTAATATTCAGCCCCCAATTGGCATGCTCTCCCCAGACAAGATAACCTAATTGGTCAGCCCAATAAAGATAACGCGGTTCAAAGATCTTCTCGTGAAGCCTCGCGCCATTGAAGCCAAGCCCTATTGAGATTTCGATGTCTCTGCGCAGATCTTCATCAGTAGGAGCGGTATAGATTCCCTCCGGATAAAAACCTTGATCCAGAACTAACCGCTGAAATACGGATTTCCCATTGATCCGGAATGCCATCCCATCCAGTCGTACCGTGCGGAGTCCAAAATAAGAATGGACCACGTCACTCTCCCGTCCCTGACTATGCAAGGACAACTTCAGGTCATACAATCTGGCGTTTCCAACTTCCCACAAGTGAATCTCTGATAGTGGAATCGTAAGTTTTATAGAGGGTCCGGAAACGATCACACTGCTGTCCCCAACGGGTTTGCCGCCATAAAGAGCAGTGGCCCTAAGCGTGTCCCCCGCTGCGTTCCCTTGTACCTTCATTTCGAGGTGCACACAGCCATTGTCGGGATCAGCGACAACTTTCAGATTAGACAGATAGGTTTCAGGGACTTGCTCAAGCCATACCGTCTGCCAGATTCCTGTAGTGCGTGTATAATCACAGCCGTGCGAATGGAACTGTTCACTCTGCTTGCCCCGTGGCTGTCGTCCCGATCGAACGTCGTCTTCAGCATAGACAGTAATCACATTACTGCCCGCTAAAAGATTAGAAGTAATATCAAAGCTAAACGGAGTATATCCTCCGCGGTGCGTACCTACGGATACGCCGTTCACCCAGACCTCCGCCATATAATCAACGGCGCCAAAATGAAGGATAACTCTGCCATTTGTCCAGCTCTCCGGCACGGTAAACTCCCTTTTATACCATACAGCAGCCATAAAATCTTTATATTCTACACCGGACAGCTTGCTTTCCGGACAGAAGGGCACAGTAATTGTCCCTGAGAGATTATGTTCGTTAACAGGGTATCCGCGTTCCTTCCCACTTTTGCCATGATCAATTTCGAATTGCCACTGGCCGTTCAGATTGATCCACTCTGGTCGAATAAAGTCAGGGCGGGGATATTCAGGACGCGGAAGCGTTGCTTGTTGTGTCATGGTGTAACTCCTTTTAGTAAATGTTATTTATTGGATATGCATCATAATGTTGCGGATCGCTTCAAGCGGAGCTTTGGGCTGTCTATCATAGGTGAGCAGTCCGTTGATTTCCTGCTCGACATCCGTCAGCTGGGTATAGCAATACCCTTGGATCACCGGGGAAGTGAACATCGGGTCAACCACAGCCTTGAGCTTCATCAGGAAATCCTCTTCATTCTCTGCCCCAGAATAACCCCAGCCCTCCCACTCACTTTTCTTGAAGGCAATTCCACCAAACTCGGATACGAGAATCGGCTGGCCTTGATACGAAGCTCCACCGACAAATATTTTGCGGTTGGCCGGCATCGCATTTACAGAAGATTCTGCCGTGGCATATCTCTCCTCCAGCACTGCCTGATGGCTCTCATAGTCATGAATAGTCACCAAATCTGTAGTCATATGCTCCCACCCATCGTTATACACAACAGGTCTCATCTCATCCAAGGATTTCGTTAAATGATACATAGCCAATCCGTGCTGCTGCTGACGTGTATCAATCTGGACATTGGGAACACCCCAGCTCTCATTAAGCGGAACCCAGGTCACGATACAAGGATGGTTATAGTCGCGCTCGATGATCTCCTGCCATTCCTTCGTGAAGCGGCGGACATACTCCTCGGAATATTCGTAAGCATTGGCTGCCTCACTCCATACCAGCAGGCCGAGCTTATCACACCAATACAGGAACCGGGGATCTTCTGTCTTCTGATGTTTTCTCACCCCGTTAAAGCCCATTTCTTTCGTCAGCTGGGTATCACGTTTCAGCTCTTCGTCTGTAGGTGCGGTTAGTATCCCGTCAGGGAAGTACCCCTGATCCAGCACCAGTCTCTGGAAATATGGGCGGTTATTCAAGCATAGCTTACCATTTTCAATCGACACCTTGCGCATGCCGAAATAACTCGCCACTTCGTCAATTACTTCCTCATTCCGAAGCAATTGAAATTGAATATCATACAAATTCGGATGCTCAGGGCTCCATAAACGTCCAAGACCATGATCCGCAAAATCACCCAAGCCGATAGTGCGCAGCTGCTCAGCATTCATGACCATATATTGATCTTCCGCAATCACTTCACCGTCATACGATACCGTTATGCGCAGCTTGAGCGGATCAGCAGACTTAAATCCTTGCAGAAAGGTCCGAAGCCGGATTTCATTGCGGTCAATATCTGGTGTCATCATGGTTTTACTCAGATGCACTGCAGACAGCGGTTCAAGCCAGACACTCTGCCAGATTCCGGTTGTGCGGGTATAAAAGATGGCAGCAGACTGCTCCAGCCAATATTGCTTGCCCCGCGGCAAGGTGACATCGCGGCTGAAATCCTCTGCGCGCAGTATGATGGTATTCCTTCCTTTGAGCAGCGAAGGAGTGATATCGATCTGAAATGGTGTATGTCCGCCTTCATGCACGGCCACCAGCTGACCATTCACCCAGACTTTTGCCAAATAATCAACGGCGCCGAAATGGAGTACAATCCGCTTCCCGTTCCAACCCTCAGGAACTTCAAAAGTTCTTCTATACCACACAACATCATGAAATGAAGGATCTTCAATCCCGCTCAGCTTGCTCTGAAACGCAAAGGGCACTTGAATAACCCGTGAAAATAAACCCTTTGTGTCCGTCCGATACCATTGTTCTTCCTCACCGACATCTTCATCATCAAACGTAAAATCCCATTCTCCATTTAGGTTAAGCCAATCCTTACGGGCAAATTGGGGTCTTGGATATTCCGGACGTGGAACGGATGTGCTGCTTGCTTCTGTCAACATGGTGTACTTCACTCCTATTAAATAATTTCTATATAAGATGAACTTGTTTTTTTGCCCGCTATCCTTTAATCGAACCTACGTAAACACCTTTAACAAAATATTTTTGCAAGAAAGGATATACCATTAATATAGGAAGCGTAGAAACGACGATCGCACAATACTTAACCAGCTCGCGGAAAGCCGTCTGGCTCTGGGCACTATCGATGACTACCCCGCCTGCACTGCCGATCGAGGTTGCGGTTGCATCATTAGCTACTAATATTTCCTTCATTAATAGCTGCAGTGGGAACAGCTGTCTGTCCTTCAACAACACCATCGCATTAAACCATGAGTTCCAGTTCCCCACTAAATAGTATAAAAAGATTACGGCCAGCGTAGCTTTGGACAGCGGAAGAATCACATTCGTTAAAATATGGGCCTGACTTGCCCCGTCAATGGTAGCCGCTTCCTCCAATTCCTGCGGAATGGCTTGAAAGCTAGTTCGTAGGATAATAATGTTCCATGTGCTTAAAGCACTTGGCAAAATCATGGCCCACAAATTATTGTACAGACCAATATCCTTCATTAATAAGAACCAAGGAATCAACCCGCCGCCAAAAAACATGGTGATTGTAATCAGGATCATGATGAAATTTTTGAAATACAATCCTCGTCTGGATAATACATAAGCTCCCAGAATGGTCATGATCATGTTGACTAATGTGCCTAATCCTACATATATAATCGTGTTTTTATAGCCGTTGATCAGACTGTTATCTTTAAATACCAGCTTATAGCCATCCAAAGTGAATCCCAGCGGTTTCAGCAAAATCCCTTTATGAGCAATCAACATGCCGGGGTCGCTGACGGAGGCAAACAGGATGTGCAGGATCGGATAAAAACACACCAAGGTTAATGCGGTCAGCAGAGTATAAAGTGTGCCGTCAAACACTCTGTCGCCGATGGATTTATGTTTTCGTCTTTTTTTCGCTTTACGCTGCAAATTATCTTTCATAGCTGTCCCTCTTTCTTACCATAAGCTGACCTCGGACCTGCGTTTGGCTATTGTATTGGTCATCCAGAGCAGCCCGAAGTTAACGATTGAGCTGACCAAGCCCACAGCCGTGGAATAACTAAGACTGGCTTCTCTTAAACCGCGACGATACACGTAAGAGGCAATAACATCCGCCGTATCATAGATCAGAGGATTGTACAGCAGGATAATCTTCTCGTACCCGGACGACATCAACCCGCCGATGGCAAAAATAAACAGAATGATGATAACTGGGCTGATCTGCGGCAGCGTAATATGCCACATTTTTTTAATCCGTCCCACTCCGTCAATTTCAGCAGCTTCATATAATGAAGTATCGATGGAACTCATCGCCGCAAGGTAGATGATGCTATCCCAGCCGATGCTCTGCCAAATGCCGGAGAAGGTATAAATCGGCCGGAAGAACGAAGAATAGCCGAGCAGTGAAGAGTACTCTTTTCCGGTAATAAATTGCAGGATTTGCGTGATAATCCCTTCATCTGCGGCAAAGATATGAATGATCCCGCATACCACCACCAGGGAAATAAAGTGCGGCATATAGGTGATCGTTTGGACCACTTTTTTAAACTTAACCCCACGGATTTCGTTCAGCATCAAGGACAGAATAATCGGGGCTGTAAATCCAAAGGCAATCCCCCAAACATTGAGGAGAAGGGTGTTTTTAACGACCCGCCAGAAATAAGGCCCTTGGAAAAAATCAATAAAGTGCTTAAACCCTACCCACTCGCTCTGGCCAAACCCCAGCAGGGGTTTAAAATCCTTGAAGGCGATCATAACCCCCCACATCGGCCCGTAGCAGAAAATCAGGAACCACGCTACAACAGGGACAGCCAACAGATAGACAAACCAGTTCTTTTTCAAATCCTTCTTAATCACTAACTTGGTATTTTTAGGTTTGGCGTCCTGAGGAATGGGCTTTATCGCTCTGTTTTTTCGTAATATTTCCATAAAACAACCACCTATCGTTTGTTATATCGATCTAAGGCTGCCTGATGGATACTCAAAAACTCTTCCAGTCCCATACTCTGAGCTTCTTTCAAAAATTTATCATAGGCATCTACCGGCAGGTCTCCCATTATGATTTTTGCAAAATACTCTCCGCGCAGTGTCGACAGCTGGTTTCCAAGCTCGGCTTCCCGCGAAGCTTCATCTTTGGTAAAGGAAATAGGTGGCATAGCCATACTAGTATCCATATTTTCTGTCCAATTCTTGCGAATGTCTCCCGAGTAACTTCCTTTGGCAGCGATCAGCGGGTTGGAATGATGCTCATCCCGGATATCCGGCCAGTTGTGCATCCGGTATTTCCATAAGGTTGTCGATACGGGCTGACCTTCAGGGTCTTTAAAGATATAACTGTTCTCTGGATAATAAGGCATTCCCGTCTCATCAATCAGGTGGACCGTGCCATATTCACCAAAGTTAATCAATTCCCAGCCCTTTTTACTGTAATTAAAATCAAGCCAAGCCATTGCCGCTTCTACATTTTTGCTTTGCGTGGTGATCGCAGCTTCGATACCCGCTCTTTTGAAATTTTTGTACGTGGTTGCGGACTTATCTCCTTTGTTCAGAACCGGGTTCAGTGCGCCCACAAAGTCGATACCGCTTTGCTCTTTCCAATAACTCCACATCGTATCCGGAGAGTCCATCATCATCGCGGTATCTCCCGAAATTGCGCTCGCCATTCTCTGGTTAAAGTCTGCCGTTGCCCAGTCCGGGTTCAGTAATCCTTCTTTGTTCCATTGCTGCATGGTGGTCAAATATTCCTTAGCTTTCGGCTGTGCTGGCCCCCAGGCCACTTTGCCATTCTCATCAAGGAACGTCCAATCCCATACTCCATATGCGCCATTTATGATGCCGGTAAAAATCTGGCCGTAAGTAGAGCCGTAATTAAGCGGTGCTTTGTATCCGACTTCCTTTGCTTTTGTCAGGAAGGTATGCCATTCATCAATCGTATTTGGAACTTCAAGCCCTGTTTTGTCCAGCGCTTCCTGCTTAATCAATGTTCCAAACCAAGTCCACTCTGAATATGGGGCGATGCCATAGAAGCCGAGCAGCTTGCCGTCATCTGTGACCGTGGTTTTTCTTCTTGATTCATCCGAATTGCGCCACTTCGTATAGTTCGGAGCATTTTTCTCCATCAGATCTGTCAGATCGATATAAGCGCCGTCATTTACGCCCGCTTCAAAACCTCCCGGATAACGTCCCGGCTCAATGATAATGTCAGGCAGTTCACCGGAGGAGATCATCAGCGTGAAGGCATCCGCTTCCTGGCCGATTGGCGGCGTGATGAAGTTTACTTTGATTCCCGTTAATTGCTCCACCTGCTTCTGGACAGCATGATTGTTCATATCCGGAATATTGGAATTCGCAGGCATCCATACATCCAGAACCACATCACCTTTAACAGGATAAGCTGAGTAATCATTTGGAATGACTTCATCGAAGACGTCGCCGAGGTATGTATCATTCAAGGAATGATTAACTTCGTCGATTTGCTCTTGCGTTGGGGCTGTATTGCCGCGTATGTCTGCGCTGATATCTGTAAACTCAACCGGGTCTTTGGCTGTGCTCTCGTTCTCTTTGTTGTTGGAGACACCCTTATCAACCCCATTGTTTGCACTGTTGCCACTACATGCTGTTACAGTCGAAATGATCAGTATTAACACAAATAAAAGACTAAAATAACGCTTTGCATTGTTCTTCATACTTAACCTCCCACTATAAAATATTTGCCACAACGCCTTAAGCAAATCCAAAGCTTGGAACCACGCTCCTTTTTGACCTGTAGATAACTCCCCTTGATTAATACAGTTTTTCTGTATCTCAGATCGAATTATAAGCATCCAAAATTCATATGTCAACGCTTTCATACAATAATTTTGTAATCTTATGAACTTTTCTCAAACAAATATATGGCTATGCCAACTACAAACCTATTAAAAAAGCATACTAACCATCCTGTATTTTGGCGAAAAACCCCTTATAAAGCAGGCGTTTTTCGTCAATTATTATCGACAGCGAATAAAAATATCTGCATTACGTGAAAAGGCCATTCATTACAGTTTTTCTGTAATTAATGGCCTTTTCAGTCTTGATTTCCTGTTTTATTCTTATTCTCCCGACGGAACGGTCTGAGCAAGCGTATCCCTACAAGGAACCCCAAAATCTGGTGTCCCATCCACCTTCCACCCAAATTTCTGGATACGGGTCGCGCGCAAAGACACATCCGCTCCAGCGGAAGGAAGCGCATGATAGACTATCCAATCTTCCTTGCCATCAGGAGAATGTGTGAAGCTATTGTGCCCCGTGGCAAAAATCCCGTTCTCTACACTTTTGCAAAATACAGGCGACATTGATTTTTCCCATGACAGCGGTTGCAAAGGATCTGCCGCTTCGCTCATGGTGAGCATCCCTAGTGCATAATCCTCAGACCAAGTCGTACTTGCCGAATAAACCATGAAAATACGATTGTTTCGCTGCAAAATTACCGGACCTTCGTTAATCGCCATTCCACCTTGCTTCTCCCATGACAGAGTTGGAGCGGTAAGCAAGTGATGCTCCCCTTCCAAGGTCCAAGGATTACTCATTCGCATAATGTAAATAGCTGACCCATAATCAGGAAAATGACCATATCCCGCATACAGAAAATACAGCTGATCCCGCAAAGACATTACTGTTCCATCCAACCCTGGGACAGGTGTCTGCAAAGCCCCTCTCCATACCCACTGTCCTTCCAGCGGGTTCGCTGCTTCATTCTCCAGCACACAAATCCGCCGTGAATCGTCGCCTCCTCCGTCATTCGCAGTGTAGTAAATGTACCATCTGTTGTCCAAATGATGAATTTCCGGCGCCCACAGATTGTAACTGTAGCTGCCCCCCGGTTCGGGAGACCAGATCACTTTCTTGTCGCCCTCCGCAAGGCCGGTCAAGGTTCTAGATCTCGTCAGCTCCAGACATTTAGCTTTTGTGGCCATAAAGTAATAATAGCCATCGGTATGTTTGAATACCCATGGGTCTCCTGAGCTTGCTACAATTGGATTTAAAAAAGTTGTACGCTGTGACATTCCCTTTCCCTCCTTAGCTTTTCATCCCCGTAAAACGATCCACCGCGGCGATAATAATAGACAAATCCCGATTTTCCAGCACCTCCCATAAAATAATAACTCCCATCATACTCAGCTCTCCTAAAGTTGTCTAGAGTGGTAAATAGATACATCCGAACCCTGTTCCATTTTCCAAATAAAGCACTTTCCTTTCGAAAATGAGCTTTTCCTCCACTTCCCACGCTTTGCGTCAATCGACAAACTTCACATTGTCCGGTAGAAAAAACGTGCTCTTTGTGATAGACTCACTAATAACAATGACTTCTCCGTTCATTTTAGGCGGTAACTGTTTATACCAAAACAGCGGCTTTTTTTATAGAAACGGCATCGCTTTTCTTATTGAGGAAGCAGGTCCCCGTTCTTTCTATAAACCGTATATACGCAGGTCTTTGGAGTTCATTGCGTTAATGCGACACTATATTTGATTGAAATTCATTTAGGGGGGAATGTCATTATGGCAGCCAAGAAAATGCGTTCAGACATGATTAAAAAAGGCTTTGACCGTGCTCCACACCGTAGTCTCCTGAGAGCAGCCGGAGTAAAAGAAGAAGATTTCGGAAAGCCGTTTATTGCGGTCTGCAATTCCTATATTGATATTGTTCCAGGGCATGTGCATTTGCAAGAGTTCGGTAAAATCGTTAAGGAAGCGATTCGCGAAGCTGGTGGCGTTCCTTTTGAATTCAATACGATCGGCGTAGATGACGGGATTGCTATGGGACATATCGGCATGCGTTATTCACTGCCAAGCCGCGAGATCATCGCTGACGCCTTGGAAACTGTAGTTTCCGCGCATTGGTTCGATGGCATGGTCTGCATCCCTAACTGTGATAAAATTACACCGGGCATGATGATGGGCGCTCTGCGTGTTAACATCCCAACCATGTTCGTAAGCGGCGGCCCAATGAAAGCCGGCGTAGATAGTAAAGGTAAAAAGCTCTCTCTGACCTCGGTATTTGAAGGCGTTGGTGCTCACCAAGTCGGCAAAATCAACGATGCAGAGCTGCTTGAATTAGAACAATTTGGTTGTCCTACCTGTGGATCTTGTTCCGGAATGTTCACTGCCAACTCCATGAACTGCCTTGCAGAAGCACTTGGACTGGCATTGCCAGGTAACGGTACGATTCTGGCTGTTGCTGATGAGCGTAGAGAATTTGTTCGCAAATCCGCAACACAACTGATGGAATTGATTAAGCTGGATCTTAAACCAAGAGATATCGTAACTAAAGAATCCCTTGATAACGCATTTGCACTGGATATGGCAATGGGTGGTTCTACTAACACAGTGCTGCACACCCTTGCATTAGCTCAAGAAGCAGGTATCGATTATCCGCTTGAACGCATTAACGAAGTTGCAAACCGTGTTCCCTATCTGGCTAAGCTGGCTCCAGCTTCTGATATCTTTATCGAAGATGTGGACCGTGCGGGCGGCGTTAGTGCTGTATTGAATGAACTGCTGAAGAAACCAGGTGCTCTGTTCGGGGAATGTATGACCGTTACCGGCAAAACATTAGCTGAGAACGTAATCGGACACGAGATCCAAGATACTTCCGTAATTCATACTATCGACAACCCTTACTCCGAAAGAGGCGGTCTTGCCGTACTTTACGGAAACTTGGCTCCAGAGGGTTCTATCATCAAGGTTGGTGCAGTTGATGCTTCAGTAGGTGGATATCATAAAGGTCCTGCGATCTGCTTTGATTCCCAAGAAGCTGCACTGGAAGGTATCGCGAACGGTAAAGTTAAAGAAGGCCATGTAGTCGTTATCCGCTATGAAGGTCCTAAGGGCGGACCAGGAATGCCGGAAATGCTGGCGCCTACTTCACAAATCGTGGGTATGGGGCTAGGTGCTAAGGTCGGTCTGATTACAGACGGTCGTTTCTCGGGGGCTTCCCGCGGAATCAGTATCGGTCATATCTCTCCAGAGGCAGCTGAAGGCGGTCCGATCGCTTTTGTTGAGGATGGAGACATCATTGAGCTGGATCTCAACAACCGGAAGATTGAATTGCTGGTTGAAGAAGAAGTATTAGCAGTTCGTCGTACGGGTTGGAAAGAATTCGAACCTAAAGTTAAAACTGGTTACCTGGCTCGTTACTCCAAAATGGTAACCAATGCAAGTAACGGCGCAGTGCTGAAGATCTAATCCCTTTAGCAAAAAAGAATATTAAAACAAGCAAGAGCAGTCCCACCTTAGTATTTCTACTGGCGGGCTGCTCTTTTTTTAATTATCCCAATAAAAAAATGTTCCACAACCATCGCTGGATTGTAGAACATCTCTTTACATGTCCACTGTAAAATATTTATCAATAAGATCATGAATCAATTGGTTACTGTCGCACCTGGCATTTCTACATCCGCAACCGAATCATTAAGTGACAACGATTCTTCCTGTTGCGATTTGCGTTTTTTTGCAGTTTTCGGATGATGAGGCAGCTGTTGATTCATCTTTTTGAGCAGCTCTGAGACAGGCATCAGGATAAGCTTCGGCACAAGGACCTCGCTCCGTTCTTTAAGCCTTGCCCCACCTGCTGGATGAATCACACTTAACAGGATTCTTAAGTAAAATTTGGAGGAACGTGCGAATAAGCCATCCGGCAAATCACGTACGGTAAAGCCGAATTTCTCCGGTCCCCGGTTAATCATGCTGACTCCGTAAAGCGCTTTGGCTTCTGCAAGATCCACATCTTTGGCAATGATCTCAGCAAGAATGGGCAGATCCTTTTCCATTCTGCGGATCATTCGAATCGCTAGTTGAGCGGAAGAACGTGAATGAATTCCTAATTCGAACAACTGTTTATTATCGATGTGCAGCTCAATGACTTTGTCGCCTTTACGCAGCAGCTCTCCACCCTCGAGTTCAACCGGTTCGCCCTGATATTTCCGCATCCGATAATGCAGGAAAGGATCTGACGGAGTAATCGTTTGGAGATGAAAGAGAGCTTGAAATACCTGTTCCCAAGCTAACCAAAGTCCTACAAGCACCCGTTTACCAAAAGATAAGCGCCGGATAGGTGACGTCTCAGCCATCTTAATCATCTCATCAATCCGAATGCTGCGGAGTCCCCGTTTACAGGCTTCCTCCAGAGTCTGCTCAAGAGCCACAAGCATATTCCCTGGAGCATCCGCATCTGCACCCAGCGTTGTGCCGCTATCATGCAACAACATCACTTCCCCGGGATTTAGACGGGCCAGCATCTTCTCAGTGAGTTTTTCGGCGCCGAGCTTCTCACGCCAATCGCCAAACATTGCCGACCAAAGCACAATTTCAACTTGGCGTCGTTTGGAAATATCAAATAAATTGACAATACCCCAAGGTGGACGGTAATACGTACTGCGTTCGCCAATAATATTATAGATAATATCATTCGTACGTTGAATCTGCCGGCGGACGGTTGCTGGCCGCATGAGCCAGTTCGTCTTGTGAACATAATTATGAATTCCGATGAGATGTCCCTCATCATGGATACGCTGAATAAGATCAGGATAACGTTCAGCATTAGAGCCGACTACAAAAAAGGTTGCTTTTGCATCATACCTCTTCAGTAATTCCAGCAGTAATGGTGTAAATCGAGGATCAGGTCCATCATCGAAGGTCAGTGCGAATTCATTTCGCCCAGTTCCTTTACGAAAGACACGGTAACCAAAAATCCGGCTGATCATACCAGGGATAAAAGCATAAAATGATGAGATGTAAAATAACCAGAGCAGCAAAGTCTGCATATTAATTCCCCGCTTTTCCAGAGTTGACTTTGGCTCGCCTAATGTCTGCAAGCAGAACCCGTGAAACGGCCAAGTGAAGTAGAATAAAAAAACGTTACCCCCTATTTTAACACATGTATCAAAGAAATAGACGCTTTTAAAGTAAAATCATGTACAATGTAATCAACCTGGCGTATCCACTTATAAAAAAAGGGAGTTGTTTATATCTATGCTGCCGTTATACAAAAAATATTGGCGCACATTTTTTGACATCGGATTAATTGTCCTCACGGTTTATCTAATTATGTTCTCCTTTAGTAAGCTGTATCAGTTAGCTGCACCTGTATTCCTGTCTTTTTTTGTATTTTTGCTTATCGAACCCTTGGCCCGCTTCTTGAACCGCCGTGGTCTTGGTAAACCTTTTGCCTCCGCCATTTCAGTGTTGCTCTTTCTGATTGTGCTGTTAGGTACATTATTTGGTGCCGGTCTACTGATTACGATCCAGGCCCTTCACTTCCAAGAGAACCTCCCTAAATATACATATGTGGTGCAGCAGCATTTTGTGGAGACCACGACCTACCTGCAGCAAAAAATAGATAACTTGCCACCCGATATTACGAACAAGGTCAACGGGTACTTTAAAGATGCCACGGATGTTCTAACAGGATGGCTGATTACTTTTCTAAAATACATGGCCGGTATTCTAGGCTCCTTCTCCACCTTCATGGCCAATTTCGGGATAGCCATTATTTTGGCATTTTTTCTTAGCATGGAAATCAAAGATTGGCGTAAAATCGCGCATGACAAAATGCCAAAAACCTTTAAGAACGCCTTCGCCTTTCTGCAAGGCAATGTTTTTAAAGCTATTGGTTCCTATTTAAAAGCACAACTTATTCTGATCAGCATTACATTTGCCATAGTTCTAGTCGGCTTATTTATTTTGCGAACCGGCAACGAAATCACAATGGCATTAGTCTGCGCGGTATTTGATGTTTTGCCGCTTCTTGGCGTGACGACAATTTTAGTCCCTTGGATCATCTATTTGTTCATCGTGGGCAATACTTCACTGGCTATCGGATTAATTATCCTCCTTGCCATTGTACTAATTGTTAGGCAATTGCTTGAGCCGAAGATTACCGGGAATTCGATTGGCGTATCCTCAGCCTTCCTTATGCTGTCGTTCGTCATTCTGTCCACATCTGCTTTCGGTATGGCTGGTCTGATACTGTCGCCGATTCTGCTTATTCTGATAAAAGAACTGATTCAACAAGGGTATCTTCAGAGCTGGATCTATCTCCCGCAAGAGGAATTTATCGTTTCACCCTTTGCAGCTAACGGTCCAGCTTCCAATCAGACCAGCTCTGCGCCACCACCTGAACCTCAAGCTCCAGAGGGAACCGATGATAATAAATCCAATATCTGACCGAACAGCTTAACGGCTAGATGTGAGCTGTCCGGAGCGACGTTCTCCACCGCTACCGACACAGCATATCTGGGATGATCCAGCGGCCCATAGCCGATAAACCATTGATTGTTACGTGGCATACCTTTAACAAGGGTTTGTGCCGTACCTGATTTCCCGGCAACCGGCCATTTCGTGCTCTGCAGACTTGTGCCGGTTCCATCCGTAACTACTTTACGCATCCAGGACAGCAGCTGGCGGGCTGTAGATTCTGAGATCCTCCCGGCAGTTGAAGGGGAAAGATGACCCGGCAGATCCTCTAGCTTTTGCCCATTTGCAAAGGTTACACGCTGGAGTATTCTTGGCGCTCTCACTTCCCCGCCATGCAGTAACGTCACCACCAGGTTCGCTGCCTGAAGTGGGGTCACTTGCACATCTCGCTGCCCAATGGCCGTCTGCACTCTGGCGCCTGGATCATCCGGCAGCAAAGAAGTAAAGATCGTCCCCTTCTGCTCACCGGACAGTGGCTTAAGAACTGGAAAACCAAGTGTATTCTCCGCTTGCCAGCTAATATCTCTTCCAAGCCCCAGCGCGAGTGCTGTCGCTTGAAGCTGCGCCCCACTCAAACGTTCTGCCAGCGCAGCAAATACAGTATTACAGGACACGGCGAACCCTTGCGCCAGCGTGAGGGGACCGTGTCCTTTTCCTTTTAGACAAGACAATCCATATTTCTCATATTGCCCTGAACAATAGAAAAGCTCATCCGCTGAGGTGACCCCGGCTTCTAGTGCTGCTGCTGCTGTGACGATTTTGAAAATTGATCCAGGTACGGCAGCCTGCAACGCCCGGTTATTCCACTCTCCCCCTTCAGGGGATATCTTCTCTGGGTCGTAAAAAGGTAAAGATACCATGGCTTCAATATCTCCCGTTCCGGTGTCTAACACCACCACGGCTCCTTCCTTCATTCCAGCTTTAACAGCTAACTCCTCTATTTGTTCCTGAAGCTTTTTATCAATCGTTGTATATAAAGACAGCGGATAATACGGATTGCCCGGGGCTCGTACTTGAATGGGACTGCCCGGGACACGTTGCCCGCGCGCATCAACCTGAGCGTATGCCTCAGTATGCCCTACACCTCGAAGCAACGGCTCCAGGGTCTTTTCTAACCCGTCCGTTCCTGTCATCGGAATTCTCAGCCCCGATGGGGAAGCCTTCCCACCAGTGTTTGGTACCTCTTCCGATAAATATCCAAGCCACTGCCGACCAGTTGCTTTCCCATCATATCTGCGAGCAAAAGGAAGCACGCCTACGCCGTCGATCCCCAATGCACTCACTTCTTCTGCTTGTGCGGATGTAAGTGCGAGCGGTCCTTTTCCCACTGAGGATGGCCAAAGCAATGGTTCTTTAAGGGAAGAGCGCTTGTTTAGCAATTGCTCATAACTCACTCCAAGGATAGCTGCCAACCGGTGCATGGACTCAGCTTCCTCGTATACGACCTGCGTCACGGTATTCCTAGCCTTCGCCTCTTGAGGAAAAAACGCAGCCGTCCAAATGGTTTCCCCGGCAAGGGGTTCACTCTTTCGGTCATACAGACGCCCCCGCCCAGAGTCCAATACAGTTTCCCGTTCGCTTTGAATTTCTGCCATCTTTGCAAGTGTATATTTCGTTCCAGGGACCGTCTGTTCCTTCATAAACAGTTGAATCCACGCCAGCCTAAGGACCAACACGGCTACAACTGAACATAAAATAATCAGTCCGCCGAGTATACGTCTGTGGACATTATTGTGCAATCCCATTCCTCCTGACTGACGTTCATAGCCTTTATTATGTCCCACCCGCTGGATTATTTACACTCATGCTTAGTTAGCTAATTTATAGCCTTTTGAATAGCACAAAGACCAGTCCCAAATAATTGGAGACTGGTCTTTGTTTTAAAATTATTTACTTAGGTTATGCAAAGTTACAAATTAAACTTGGACAGTTTTTCTTGCAACTGCCGGGACGCATGCTCAAGCTGCTCAGACAGCTCTACTAAATGATCACTCACACTTTGTTGCTCCCCGCTAAGCGAAGCCACTTCTTGAGAAGCTGCTGATGATTCTTCTGCAATGGAGCTGATATTGCCCATCGAATTTGACAGCACCTTCTGGGATTGGCTCAAGCTATCCATCGATAAAGCAACAGATTCCAAGCGTGTAATAAAATGACGCATCTGATCCTGTACAGATACGAAGATATCGCTAGTGCTCTCCACTGAAGTAACCTGCTGATTAAAAAGAGGGGCTACTTCCGAGAGAACACCTACGGTCTCGTTCATATCCTTCATAATGGTGTCTGTTATATTAGCCACCACAGCAATGGATTCTTTGGACTGATCTGCAAGCTGGCGTATTTCATCGGCCACTACCATAAATCCCCGGCCGGACTCCCCTGCCCTTGCCGCTTCTATCGTTGCATTTAGAGACAAAATATTCGTCTGCTGTGTAATATTCTGCATAACATCAAGCACCTTCATTACTGATGATGTGGTGTCTTGCAGTTCATTCACTTTCAACACGAGCTTATTCGTCATGTCACCCGTCTTATTGGTTTTACCAAGCAGCTCTTTTAACTCATTAAAACCTTCTTCACTAAGCACGCCGATATTATGTGCGGTATGATCCATCTCATGCGTAGCTGAGTTCACTTTGTTCATTTGCACCGAAATTTGCCCCGTAAGCTCGTTACCCTGGTCCGCCTCCAAAGCTAGGCTGCCTGAACCTCCGGCAATTTCTTCTGTCGCTGCGGCAATCTCTTTGGCTGCCATCGCTGTCTTACGCGATACTCTACTAAGTTCATCGGCAGTTTCCATTACCTTCCTCGCGGTTTCATTGGTATGGATTACCAGTTCTGTGATCCGTTCCATCATCCTATTAAAGGAACCCGATAACTGACCAATTTCATCTCGTGAGGTAATATCCGTACGTACTCCAAGATTTCCATCTGCCCCTTGAGACATTAGATCCTTAAGTCGGGTCAAGGGCTTAGATACCATTCTGTACATCCAGTAACCAATTAGAATGGCGACAATAGCAGCCACCGCAACAATAATATATGTAGTTTTTAGAATACGAAGTGCGTCTTTCGTAAGATTCTCAGCCGGAACAACACCAAGCAATCTCCAGCTGGAGCTTTCCATCGTCCCGTACACAGCCAGAATGGATTTTCCTTTCTCATCCTTCGTTGGCAATGATCCAGCCTCATGCTCCAAACCATGAAGAAGAGTCCCTCCCAGACTGAGATAAGTATCTGTTCCCACTTGCTGGGACGATGCGATCAATTCATCCTTATCCGTCAGCAATTGCATGTAAGAGCTGGGTCCGAGATCAATTTTACGAAGCTGATTTTCTAATTCACTAATTCTAATATCACAGATAATTATGTATCCCGGGCTTTGTGTATCCCCAGCTATCGATTGTGCCAAATGAAACATACCCGAAGTATTTCCGGCTTGCCCCTGTTCTGTTCGGGGAATCCACAATGTTTGTGGTTGCTCCTCAAGCTGCTTGAACCATGAGGACTCTCTGAATTCTTTGATAAAAGCGCTGTCTTTTGATCCCGCTGACGAAGTAGGGACTTCCTGATTCATCGGGATGAGGTATACAGCTTCTACCCCCTTTGATGCGGTCAGCCAGGCATTTAGCTCGGCGCTAATCTGGTTGGACTGCAAATTACGTTCCTCATTACTTGTAGTGGGATTATTCCCTTGTTTGAGTGCATCCTGAATCTCATTGTTGTAAAGAATTCTTCCTAGGCCATCCTCATAACGCAATAATTCAACATCAAACTTCTCTGCAGCTTGGACGACTGTCTGTTGATTGGCTGACAGCGCGTTATTCTCGATCGTTTGCTCAGCTACGGAATAGGAAATGTAGCCAAGTGAGAGAACGAGCACCATTGTTGAGATGAAGAAGATGAGAAAAAGCCGCACCCCAATCGATTTGGCAGGGTGCAGCTGGAAATGCGCCTTTTCTTTTTTTACTTGCGACTTCATCAATTGTTCACCACCGTTGTCTTCAGTTATGCCTGCTGGCTTATCTCTTACAAGGTCATGAACAATTCCAACGCCCGATCGGCAAGATATGGTAAATACTCATGACCGTACTCATAATAAACCATAAGCTCTTTGGACGCTAGTATTTTATTGTATGCGGCAAATTGAGTTGAAGGTGGACAAATCGTATCGGATAACCCGGTAACCCACAGTACTTTAGCCTGTATTCTTTCGGCAAGATTCTGAATATCGATATAACCGAGCCTATTAAAAATCTCATCCTCACGCAAATGATGAGGATCAAAAAAACGGAAATAATAGTTGATCTCCTCATAAGCTGAGGTGGTAATATCCAGCTCCCAAGCACGTTTATAATCTGAAAGGAAGGGATATACAGGCAGGGCTATTTTTATGCGAGGCTCTAATGCTGCACAAGCCACTGTCAGCGCTCCACCTTGAGATAGTCCAAAGGCACCTACACGTTCAGGATCAACTTCATCCATAGACATCAGAACTCTGGCGGTTTGTGCCGTATCCAAAAACACATTGCGATAATAAAGATTATCAGGATTAGGATCATCCATCCCTCGAATAATATGTCCGCGTATCGTAGTCCCTTTTACGGTAAGGTTATCTTCGGAGAGGCCACCCTGGCCGCGACAATCCATCGCCAGGACGCTAATCCCGTGAGCAGCATAAGCCACCTTCTCCATCCAATCCCCGCTGTCACAGGAGTATCCATGGAACATCACTACACCGGGACCTTTTTTATGTACGCTGTTCTTCGGTCTTACATATTTGCAATGGATTCTTGCACCGCCAACTCCGGTAAAATACAAATGAAAACATTCCGCAAGTTCACTGACAAACTCCGCTGGTTCCAGTTCATAATCCAACGGCTGTGCATCCAGATCACGCAATGCCCGCTCCCAAAATTGCTCGAAATCATCCGGTTTTGGACTACTTCCGTTATATTCCTTTAACTGTGACAAATTCATGTCGCTTCCCAAAATATTGTTCCTCCTTAAGTTATGTAACGATATTGTTCGCCTGCTGTTTGTAACCGCGAAGTTCGTTACAGTTACTATGCTAGATAGAAACGGAAAACCCAATATGGGTTTTCCGTTGATGTATGGATAGTTGCGATGGGATAGTTGCGATGGCAAAGTTGCGATGGAGTGGGATGCAATAGTTGCGTTTTCTGCGACTGGATAGTTTAGTCGCAGCTCCGAGGCTGGATAGTTGCACTTTGTGCAGCTATTACAGTTGAATATGTGTGTTTCCCCTCCTAGTTGCACTTTGTACAACTAAAAAACGGTAAAAGGAGCTTTTGGTGGTTACTTCGCTGATATAGTTGCACGAAGTGCAATTATATCGCTTAGCACCTTAGGTATAGTTAGTTTAAGTGCACATAGTGCAACTATTTACGTCAGAGCCATAGAGTGACCAAGCCATAGAGTAACTAAGCAACAGAGTAGCAGAAAAGCCAACAGAGCCACATTCACCACTCACTCGCTGCTTGCCTATTACCTCCACAACTAATCATATTCCACGTACCACTACCTTCTTATTACCTCTACAACCACTCACATTCCACTTGCACGCTACCTTCCTATTGCCGTCACAACACCCACTCACATTCCACGTACCTACTACCTTCTTATTACCTCTACAACCACTCACATTCCACTTATCCGCTATCTTCTTATTGCCTTCACAACACCCACTCACATTCCACGTACCTACTACCTTCTTATTACCTCTACAACCACTCACATTCCACTTATCCGCTATCTTCTTATTGCCTTCACAACACCCACATTTCCATTTTGCCTATTAACTTCTTTATAATCGGCACAGTAACAGTTTGCGACTGGATAGTTGCACTTTGTGCAGCTATTACAGCTGAAATATATTTGTTTCTAATCTTAGTTGCACTTTGTACAACTAAAAAACGGCAAAAGGATCTTTTGGTGGTTACTTCGCTGATATAGTTGCACGAAGTGCAACTATATCGCCTAGTGACCAAAGAAATGTTAGTTTAAATGCACAAAGTGCAACTATTTACGTCAGAGCCATAGAGTGACCAAACCACAGAGTGACTAAACAACAGAGTGATCAGAATCGCCAACAGAGCCGAATTTCCCCCTCACCTGCTACTTATCTATTACAGGCGATAATGTGTCGTTCTGTTGTACATTCTGCAACAGAACACGGAGGTCGCACAAGGCAACCTCCGCACTGAGCACACCCAACAACATTCAACACACCAAACCCAACACACTTCTTTCGAACTCTACGCTACGCAATTCTCCGGAACTCTAGCAAGCTCACTGAAAATATAGGTTATTAAGTCCAATTAGATTTTGCCTAAACCTGCATCATCGCCAACCTCTTCATGGGTTTCGATAACATAGTTGACGATTTCATCAACCGTTGTATAAGCAACGCCTACATAAGTATCAGCCGCGCCATAATAGATGGCGATACGGCCGGTTTCTGCATCATGCAGAGTAGCACATGGGAACAGGACGTTATTCACAAAACCTCTTTCCTCGTACCATTCTTCTGGCGTTAATACAAAGTTCTTCGAGCGATATTTTACTTTCGAGGGCTCATTGATGTCCAAAATAACCGCTCCCATACTATACACAAGACCATTGCACGTTCCAGTTACGCCATGGTAGAACATCAACCAGCCTTCAGTAGTTTCAATCGGCGCTGGTCCGCCACCAATTTTGACACTTTGCCACCAGCCTTGACCACCCTTGGTCATTACATGGCGGTGTTTTCCCCAATATACGAAGTCAGGGCTCTCACTAAGGAATACATCACCAAATGGCGTATGGCCACTGTCACTTGGACGGGACAACATCACGAAGTTGTTGTTGATTTTTCTAGGGAACAGTACGCCGTTCCGGTTGAATGGCAGGAATGGGTTTTCCAAGCTGATAAATGTTTTGAAATCTTGTGTTTTTGCTACCCCAATAGCTGCTCCGTAGAAATCTGTACACCAGATAATATAAAATGTATCTTCAACCTTCACCAGACGCGGATCGTAAGCATAACGCGGCTGATAAGGATTACCTTCTTCATCTATAAATCGGATCGGCTCATCATCGATTTTCCAATCCAAACCATCCACACTATGTCCCATACGCAGATGCGGACGAGTAGTGTTATCTTCTACACGAAATACACCAATAAAACTGCCTTCATACGCAGCAACCGCACTATTGAAAATACGGGCTACACCTTTTGCAGGATTTCTTTTGATAACCGGGTTATCATTATGTCTCCAAATCGGATTCTCGTAGCCAGCAGGCTTTTCTTGCCAAGGCATGTTCGGGATGTTAATTGCACTTGCTCCAACCAATTTTACTTCACTCATTAGTTTTCCCTCCAAATGTATGCAACTTTTCAGTATGCTATTTTATCTTGTACTGTTATTAAATTTACTGTTGAGCTCACTTTACAGAACCTTGTGAAAAACCATTATAGATATATTTTTGCAAGGCGGTAAACACAACCAATGTCGGTATAATTGCGATCATAATCGCCGCACATATTACTTCCCACTGCGATCCATATGGACCTTTAAACTTGAAGAGTGCTGTGGAGATCGTTTGCAGATCTGTTTTCGGCATATAAAGGAAAGGGGTGTAAAAATCGTTATAAATATTAACACCCTTCACGATCACTACAGTAACAATAGCCGGCTTCAACAGTGGCAAAATAATTCTCCAATAAATCGTCCAATAAGAAGCTCCGTCCAGCATCGCGGATTCATCCAGTGACTCGGAGATCGAATCCAAAAACTGCATGAAGATATAAACAGCGATAATATCCGTGCCCAAGTACATAACGATTGGTGCCCATCTGGTATTAAATAATCCCAAGTGATTGATGATTTGGAAAGTAGCCACTTGTGTAGTTACACCTGGAATCAGGGTGGCAATCAGGAACATACTAATTAGGATCTTACTGCCTTTAAATTTGAAGCGCGATAAAATATAAGCCATCATCGAACCCGTCAACGTAGCACCCGCAATAGAAATCACAACGATAATGACAGTATTTTTAAAACCGAGCAGCATTTTTCCGTCTACAAAAGCCTTAGTGTAGTTGGAGAAATTCAACCAATTCTCTGGTAGCGTTAACGGTCCGGTAGAAGCATATTCGGCTCCGGTTTTTAATGAAGCGAAAAACACGACCACGATAGGTATCAAAGCTACAAGTGCTCCCAAAATCAAGGTGAGATATTTGAATATACTAGCAGTGGTATATTTTACAGAATGCATAGTTTATTTCTCCTCCTTGATCAGAACGCGCTGCAAAATAGTAACTATGATAACAATACCCAGCAATACCACGGCCATCGCCGATGCCAAACCAACCTTGCTGTATTTGAAAGCTACATCGACCGTCTGAATTACGAATGTACTACTTCCGTTAGATCCGCCTGTCATGACGTATGGAATTTCGAATACCCCAATGGCGCCACTAACCGCAAGAATCAAGTTCAATTGCAGAATACGTTTAATACTTGGCAAAATAATATGCATAAACTGATGCCATCTGTTTGCACCGTCAATTTCAGCGGCCTCATAGATATCCTTACCAATAGAAGAAATAGCTCCGAGGAAAATCAGGAAGTTCATTCCCATGTATCTCCACAGTGACGCACCTGCGAGCGAGAAGTTGATCAAGTTAGGATTCAGAAGCCATTTCTGCTGCAGACTGCCAAGCCCAATCAGATTAAGAATCGTATCTAACGTTCCATCTGGTTTGAAAAAGAACAGGAAGATAAAACCGATTGCTACACCGTTTAGCAAGGTTGGGAAGAACAAAATCCCTTTAAACAAGTTTTTCATGCGAACACTAAAGCTCAAGATGGTTGCAAAATACAAGGCAAGTGCCATCTGAATAAAGGTGGTAAAGAAATAATACAAGCTGACCTTAAACACAGAAAAATACTCAGGTTTCGTAAAAATGGTCTTGTAGTTTTCTAAACCGACATATTCCATATTTTTGCTCAATCCATTCCAACTGGTGAAGCTGTACCGAAACATACTGATGACTGGATAATAAGCGAATGTGAGCAGCAACAATATCGGCACTAATGAGAATAAGATGATGATAGCGATTCTTTGATTTTTATAGCTCAAATTTGAAAACTTAAACACCCGATACACCTCCAGAAAAAGCATCCTCATTTATTTAAGACTCGTTTAAATGTGAAGGGGGAAATGCTTGTTAGCATATCCCCTCCCACATTCACTACCGCCTATAGCATCTAAGAAGCTTATAGTTGTTACTGTGCTGTGACTTTAGCGCGAGCGGCTTTCCACTTGTCGTTCAGGTCTTTCATGATGTCATCATAGGATTCTTTTCTGTTGCCAATCGCTGCTTCAATAATCCGTTTCTTGAAGTCTGGCTGCCAAGCACCGATCTCAGCTTGTTTGTCGATTTCATCAGACCAGCCTTCTTCGCCAGCTTTAGCAGGAGCAAGAGTATCAAAGGTTACATCTGTACCTTCATATTGTTTCAGGATTTCTGGAAGCTCTGCACCGATAGCCGGGCTCATACCGCCGCCTTCAGTTGTAGGATAGTTAGATTCGTTGATGAACCAATCCACCCAAGCTCTAGCAGCTTCTTTGTTTTTACTGTGCACGCTGACACCCAGATTGTAGTCCCCAGCAAGCGGCACAAGGATTTTATCCGCATTGGTTGGGAAAGGCATAAATCCAACATCGTCTGGATTTGTAGCCAGGCCTTTGATTTGGCCAATTGCCCAAGATCCAAGCACCATAGTCCCAATTTTTCCGTTGGCCAGATCAGCTTTGGAAGATTCCCAGTCTGTTGTAGTTGGATCTTCTTCAATCAAACCTTTTTGTGCTGCATCGTACAGAATTTTGTACAATTCATAGTGTGGTTGACCCGCTACATAGTTGTCGTCGCTAGCCACTTGAGCAATGTTCACATAATCACGGTCACCAGCTACTGTAGCCAGATCCGCTTCCCATTGTGTCAATGTCCAGCCTGCTGCGTAATTTGTGTAAAGAGGAACAGCTTGTGTTTTGTCTTTAATAGTCTGCAGAGCAGTCAAGAATTGTTCAGGGGTTTTGGGAACCTCTGTAATTCCGGCATCTTTGAAGACTTGTTTGTTATAGATAATCCCGTTAAAGTTGATAGTCATCGGAATACCATAGGCAACTCCGTCTACTGCACGTTCTTCCAACCCTGTGTATTGTTTGCTCATTTCTTCAAGCTTGCCAAGGGGTTCGAAGAAATCAGGAATATCTTTTACAGCTATGCTAGTAGGTAACAAAAGAACGTCGCCATAATCACTAGTGCTCATACGAATTTTAATTTGATCTTCGTAAGTAGCGAGCGCTTCAAAGTTCACCTTTACATCAGGATATTTCTCATTAAATTTAGCTGCATACTCTTTGAATACGGTATCAACAATATCTGTTCTTTGCGTTATGACTGTGATATCCCCTTTGATATCCTTGGCTGCTGTGCCATCAGCTGGAGCAGTTGCCTCTGCTGAAGAACCATTGTTCCCTGTGTTTTTAGCAGCTTCATTGTTAGTGTTGTTGTTTGAGGAACAACCGCTAAACAATCCCGCCACAAGTGTTAGTGCCATCAAGCCCATCATTGTTTTGCCTTTTTTCATGCTGTTACGACCCCTCTCTTCAATTCAACTCTAGTTTTAGGTAAATAACAAAATAATAACTTTTATCATCACTCATAACTTGAAAGAGTAGCCATTAATGCCGGATTATCTGAATTACTCTTGAAAACAAGTGATGATATCGCTTACAAACCCATTATAAATCTATTTTTGACGCAAAACGATGGTTTCAATTGCTTTTTCTGGTCTTATATTTGTTATTTTTGTTTTACTTATAATAATTTTGTTATCTAATTTATAAAAACATCCATAAAAAAAGAGAGCTTTTCGCCCTCCTAATAAATAACTTCCTATATATGCCTAAAACTCACGTTCAATTTTCGGGAATTTACAGCCGCTTTTATAATCCTTAGGTGTCATACCACACATTTTCTTGAACAATTTATTAAAATATACCGGATCGCTATAACCCACCTTCTCGGCAATTTCATAATTTTTCAGGTCAGGATGCTCCATTAACAGTTCCTTTGCTTTAGAAATTCTAATCCGAATCAGATAGTCTGTGATCGTCTGCCCCGTCTTTAATTTGAACAAACGGCTGAGATAACTCGCATTCATGCCCACCATCTCCGCTAGGCGTTCAAGCTCGAAGTTCTGATCATACTCTCTCTCCAGAATACTTTTTGTCTGCTCAACTACATAATGTTCTCCACCATCCGCAGCTTGTGAGAAAATCTCCTCATGCTCCGTCACGGTCTTTTTCTTTACATCCTCTACTCTCTTAAGCAGTTCATATAGCTGAGTCTTATCAATCGGTTTAAGCAAATAATCCATCACCCCATGACGGATCGCTCGACGGGCATATTCAAATTCACTAAAACCGCTAAGGACAGCAATAGGGATATCCTCCATATGGTCTCTAGCCTGTTCAATCAGCTTAAAACCATCCATTCTAGGCATTTTAATATCTGTAATAAGCAGATCTATATCCTCCCGGGATAACTTTTCTAAATGTTCCCAGGCTTCCAACCCGTTGCCGTAAGATCCAATTACATGTACGTCTATTTCCATTCTGGATGTGATTTTTTCGAGCCCCCTGCGAATGACTTCCTCGTCGTCCGCAATCATAACATTTATCATTTGAGTAATTCCCTCCAGTTGTATCCGCCAGTTATTATGATTGCGCTATCATCACGAATAGTATCTCCCCATGTATTACGTCAATGTACGATTGCGCCCTTTTATAGTCTTATATTTACTATAACTAAAGTTATTCAAATTTCCCAGCTTCAACTACAAATTGTCCTTGAAATCATCTGCGAAAAAGTATATAACTAAATTAAGTTGTTATTATAAACTAACAAAACAATAATAACTATCTAACAAAATGAAGATTGCTAATTTTTCTATTTTTGTGTGTAAAGTGAGGATTCTCGATGATGTTAAACAACGAATACATTGCAGGCGTAACCTGGGGTTTCTCGGGTAGACGTGGTTCATGGACAACAAAAGAAGCTGAGTGTTCGCTGGAATTAATGTCCTCTGTCACCGGAGCGAACTGGACGGCCATTGCGCTCAGCGCGCTTCAAGCTACCGCTCATTCTACGGAAATCCCCTACTGGGAGGCTCCAACCGTTAGCGACGAAGAAGTGAAATGGGCTATCAGCAAAGCGAAGTCACTGCAGCTAAAAGTATGCCTGAAGCCGATTGTTAATTGTGCTGACGGAACTTGGCGTGCCCATATTAACTTTTTCGATAAGGATGTCCCTTGCGAGCCTAAATGGTCTGAGTGGTTCAGCTCTTATACTAAATTTATTCTGCACTATGCCGCTATCGCTGAGGAAACAGGCTGTGAGATGTTCTGTATTGGCTGTGAGCTTGTACAGACGGATAGACGCGAAGCCGAATGGCGTTCGCTTATTGCCGAGGTGCGGAAGGTCTACTCAGGTATTCTTACTTATAATTGCGATAAGTATCAGGAGGATAACGTAACCTGGTGGGATGCGCTCGATGTGATTTCTTCAAGTGGGTATTATCCAGCTAGTGATTGGGAGGCTCAGCTCGACCGGATTGAGCAAGTGGTGCGCTCACAGAATAAGCCGTTCTTTTTCATGGAAGCAGGTTGCCCAAGCCGGAGCGGGAGCGCTGCGATTCCCAATGATTGGACTTTAAAGGGCGAACCCAGTCAAGAAGAACAAAGTAAATTCTATCAGGCAATGTTTCAAGGCTGTGAGCACAGAGATTGGGTTCAGGGCTTTATGCTCTGGGATTGGCCTACTCATCTTTATCCAATTGAAGAAGCAGTACAGAATGATGATTACTGTATGTACGGTAAGCAAGCCGCTGGGATCATCAACGAATATTTCACCTCAAAAATCACCAAATAATGTGAGGAGTGACTGATTACAATGATTAATTCACCAGAATTATGGTTGACCCAACTTGAGGATGAGCTGCAGGATAATATTCTTAGTTTTTGGATGAAACAGACGAAGGACGAAGTGAACGGCGGTTTTATAGGTGAAATCGACAATCAGCTGAACATTACTCCTAACGCAGAGAAAAGCCTTGTGCTTAATGCCCGGATTCTTTGGTCCTTTGCGAGCGCTTACCGGATCTACGGTAAACCGGAATATCTGGCGATGGCAGAACGTGCTTATACCTACCTGATGGAACACTTCATTGATAAAGAGTATGGCGGATTATACTGGATGGTGGATGCTGAGGGCAGACCTTCTCAAGAGAAAAAGCAGATCTATGGCCAATCCTTTGCTATCTACGCACTGGCTGAATTCTACCATGCGACCGGACGTCCAGAAGTCTTAGAGGATGCGATTCAATTATTCCAGCTAGTTGAAAAATACGGCTATGATTCTATTTATAAAGGTTATGTCGAAGCTTTATCACGGGAATGGCAAATTACTGATAACCTCAGTCTCAGCAGCAAGGATATGAATGAAAAAAAATCTATGAATACCCATCTGCATGTTCTGGAAGCGTATACCGGTCTCTATCGAGTATGGAAGTCGGAGGAACTAAAGAGCACACTAACTGAGCTAATCGAAACGATGCTGGATCATATCATTGATCAGGAAGGCCAGCATTTTCATCTTTTCTTAGATGAAGCATGGAATGTGAAATCAGATATTATCTCCTACGGACATGACATCGAAGGAAGCTGGCTGCTGGTGGAAGCCGCTGAAACCCTTGGAGAAGAGCAGCTGCTGCAGCGTGTGCGAACAGTCGCTGTCTCCATGGCAGAAGCCGTTCTTGCGGAAGGTATAGATAGCGATGGAGGGATATGGAATGAAGCTGACCCAAGCGGGCTGCTGAGCAAAGATAAAGATTGGTGGCCGCAAGCTGAGGCGGTTGTTGGATTCTATAATGCTTATCAGCTGACTGGTAACAGCAAATTTAATGAGGCTGCCCAAGCCTCCTGGACTTTTATCGATAAATACATGGTGGATCACAAGCTGGGTGAATGGTACTGGGGCGTGGACGAGAACCTTCAGCCCCTGCCTCACGGATCAAAGGTTAGCGCCTGGAAATGTCCTTATCATAACAGCAGAGCCTGCTTCGAAATGATCGCACGACTGAAATCAACTATAAAGGAGACTGTCTAATGTCATCATTATTCCAAGAACGCAAACAACAATTAACAGAACGTTATGAAGCCCTGATCGCTCGCAAGAACGAAAAGCTTCCTTATGGAAACGGCATTTATGACCGATATGCTCATCCACTGCTAACTGCTGAGCATGCGCCCTTAATCTGGCGTTATGATTTTAACCCAGATACCAACCCTTATTTTGCCGAAAGAATTGGCGTCAACGGCGTCTTCAACCCGGGTGCTATTGCACTGAATGGCAAATTCTATCTTGTTGCTCGCGTGGAAGGCAATGACCGCAAATCTTTTTTCGCTGTAGCAGAAAGCGACAATGGCGTGGACGGTTTCCGCTTCTGGGATCATCCAGTTGTGCTGCCGGAGACAGAAGTTCCTGATATCAACGTCTACGACATGCGCCTCGTTAGCCATGAAGATGGCTGGATCTACGGCCTCTTCTGTACAGAACGCAAAGATCCAGAAGCTCCACATGGTGACCTTTCTAGCGCAGTAGCACAGTGTGGTATTGTTCGCACCAAAGATCTGAAGACCTGGGAACGTCTGGCGGATCTCAAAACAGGCTCTGCTCAGCAGCGTAATGTCGTGCTACACCCTGAATTTGTAGATGGAAAATACGCTTTCTACACTCGCCCACAAGATGGCTTTATCGATGCAGGTTCCGGTGGCGGTATTGGCTGGGGACTCTCGGATACAATTGAAGATGCCGTAATTACCAGCGAGACTATCATGGACGAACGCTACTACCATACCATCAAGGAAGTTAAAAATGGCCAAGGTCCAGCTCCAATCAAAACTGCAAAAGGCTGGCTGCATATTGCTCATGGTGTACGCAACACAGCTGCTGGACTCCGATACGTGCTATATGCTTTCTTGTCTGACCTGGATGAGCCAAACAAAGTTACTCATTCACCTGGCGGTCATTTCATCGCACCAGACGGTGAAGAACGTGTCGGCGATGTCTCCAATGTCGTGTTCTGTAATGGCGTGATTGCACTTGATAACGGTGAAATCTATATTTACTACGCCTCCTCCGACACTCGTATCCATGTGGCTACAACTACCGTTGACCAAATGTTAGATTATGTGCTGAACACTCCAGAGGATCCCCTTCGCTCTTATGCTTGTGTACAGCAACGTATTGCTCTTATTGATCGTAATTTAGCATTGTAAAAAAGTTCATAAACCCTAAAAATTAACAGAGCAGCGATTCTCCTATATTAGGAGGATCGCTGCTCTGCGTTTTGATCATTCACTGTTTGCTTCAAGCGAATATCAATCATCCAGAGTAACTTAAGGACTCAGATGACGCTATTCACATGTATTTAGCCTTCAAAGTAAGTTTTCGGACTCCAGGGGCGCTATTCCCTGAAAAGAGTCCCATTTGGGGCGTTTTCTAGGCCGATAGCTGCGCTGGAGTCCGTTAGCATTGTAAATATCGGATAATACTGCATATAGGGTCTGCTGTGGACCTCTGTCAAGAAAGTGGACAGTCACGCAACAGACATTCTAGTCAATTGCTCAGCAAAACGAACTGGAGAAAGATACCCCAGCGCGCCATGCATTCGCTTGCGGTTATAGTAAAACTCAATATATTGAAAAAGTGTTTGGTAGGCTTGCTCCTTAGTTTTGAATCGCGGATTACAATAAATGAGCTCCTTTTTCAAAATGCTGTGCCACGACTCGATACAGGCGTTATCATAACAGTTACCTCTGCGGCTCATGCTGGACTCCATGCCATACGCTTTCAACTGCTTCGTGTATTCATGAGAAGTATATTGAGAACCTCTATCGGAGTGATGTAATAGACCCTTTTCCGGTTGTTTAGCTTCGTAAGCATCTTGTAAGGCGCCCGAAATTAAGCTAGTTTCCATATGGTTCTCCAAGCGCCACCCCACGATTTCGCGCGTGCAAAGGTCCATCACACTAGCCAGGTACAAGCGCCCTCCCCGGCAAGGAATGTACGTAATGTCGGTAACCCATACTGAATTGGGTCTGCGTATTTTAAATTGCTGGTTCAGCGTATTCGGGGAAATCGGATGGTCATGATTGGAGTCAGTGGTCTGTACCCGATACGTTTTGGAGACAATGGAGCGAAGCTTCATATGTCGCATGTACACACTCACCGTGCGTTCGGTAACGGTATAACCTTCTTGATGTAACAGGCGGGTGATCTTCGGACTCCCATACCGCTTTTGATGGTCTGTAAAATGATACTGAATTCGCTTCATTATCGCAGCCTTACGAAGCATATGCGTACTGGTTTTTTCTGTCCGCCACTTGTAGTACCCGCTCCGTGACACATGTAGGGTCATGCACATCTTCTCCAAGAGAAACTCGGAGCGATGTTTTTCAATAAACTGGAATCTCAGTTCCTTGGTTTGCTGAAGATGTGCACTGCTTTTTTTACGATCGCTAATTCCTCTTCCACATCGGCAATCTTGTTATCTTTTTCTTGAAGTTGACGGCTCATTTCTTTCAACTGTGCCTCGAGTTCCCGTACTCGATCCACGCTAGCTGCCGGTTCATTCTTTAGTTCTCGATACTGGCTCATCCATTGATGCAGGGTACTTTTTGGGATGTTAAGCTCTTCCGCCAAGTCGCCCACTGTCTTTGTTTGCTCTTGAATGAACTGCACTGTCTGTTTTTTAAACTCTTCGTTATACCGTTGTCGATGTTCTCCCATGTGAACACACCTCCGTGGACTCATTATCGCCAGTCTGTTAACTACTGTCCACTTTTTATTCTAGCTTCACTGTGTCCGTTAGCAGGTTAATATGCGTATTTGATTGCGTATTTGATTGCGTATTTGATTGTGGTTTTAATTGCGTATTTGATAGTATTTGCCGTTTGCCTTTTCGACACAAAAAGCCTTTTACATGACGCACATCCATACTTTTCAGCCCATTCATGAGTAATTCCTATAGATTAAGCTCAAAATAGGTCAGTAACCCCTAACTCCAAGGAGGCTGAGATATTAATGTTCAAACGTATGGATGAAATCATGATTGAGATTCCTGAAGTTGAGAAGCCCGATCCCAATGCTGCTGCCGCTGTTCAGGAATTACTTGGCGGAAAGTTCGGAGAAATGTCGACCCTTAACAATTACCTCTTTCAATCCTTTAATTTCCGTTCAAAAGACAAGCTGAAGCCTTTTTATGATTTGGTGATGAGCATAACAGCGGAAGAGCTTGGCCATGTCGAGCTGGTTTCGCATGCCATCAACAAATGTCTTCGAGGGTCAACAAGTTATAAAGAGCCCGATTCCACCCCTCTAGGGTCCGCAAAAGATGCGCGTCTATCCTATCACTTTCTGGCTGGTGCACAAGGGGCTATGCCTTTTGATTCAACGGGGAACCCGTGGACCGGAGCAAACGTCTTTAATAGCGGCAACCTAGTGGAAGATCTGCTACATAACTTCTTCCTCGAATGCGGAGCCAGAACACATAAAATGAAGGTCTACGAAATGACAGACCATCCAGCTGCACGCGCTGTAGTCGGATTCCTTTTAGTCCGTGGTGGTGTCCACGTGGTCGCTTATGCCAAAGCCATCGAAGTGGCAACAGGTGTTAATGTAACTAAGCTCGTACCGATTCCTTCGTTAAATAATAAATCATTCAGTGAAGCAAAAAAATATGAAGAAAAAGGCGTGCATACCAAGCTATACACCTGGAGTGAAAGTGACTTCGGCGCCATCGATCAGATTTGGAAGGGAACCCACCCAGAGGATAATCTTCCGCTTGAAGTTATTCAAGGAGCCCCTAAAGGCTTTCCGATCCCCGTTGCTCCGGCAGTCGAAGAGGAATTCGCTCCCGGAATCTCCCCCGAAGACTTTAAAGAAATTGCCAAACGCCTCAAAATGGCTGGAAACATTACAGACTAATATTCATAGTGAATCTGGTGAGGAAGTTACTTACAATCTTCCTTACCCTAGATTCACTTTTTTTAATTGTACAAACTGCGGAACTCATCCTCAAGCATGGACATCAGAATCATGTTATGAAACTCTCCGTCTACATAAAGAGCATCGCGCTCCACACCGTCGCGTTGAAAACCAAGCTTCTCATAGACATGAACGGCTCTGGGGTTAAAAGTATATACGCCGAGATGGATGCGATGCAGCTTCAAAGTTTCAAAGCCATATCGCAGCATTTGAATCATAGCTTCAGTACCGTAACCTTTACCCCGATGTTCATGCCCACAAATGCCGATCCGGATATTTGCACTACGATTGTCCGGATCTATTTCATTTAGTACCACTTCTCCGATGAGCTCACCCGTGTCCTTTACTATAATCATAAGATCCACACGATCCTCGGCTGGAACACCAATCTTACGAATCCAAGCTGCCGTCTGCTCACGGGAGAAATCTCCTTGTGATCCTGTTAATTGCCCCATCTCAACATCAAGTAAAAATTTATAATAAGCCTCCAGATCGGACGCTTGCACACCGCGTAGTTGAATCTGTTCGCCTTCAATCTTTGGCATGGCAACTGATTCTGTCATAACTAAACTCCCCCTTACTCAAGCAAAACTAGATTCCATGGCTTATATACTTTTTAGATCAACATAGTTCTAGTCTCGCGGCTTATCCACGGAATCACGATGTACAATATCCGCTGCAATAAGAATTTTCTCAAGCGGTGCAGAAGGATTATGAATACGGCTCAGAAGTTTCTCCACTGCGGCTCGGCCCATCGCTTCTTTAGGAACATGAACAGTTGTAAGCGGTGGAACCCCTCTTAAGGCATCCTCAATATTATCAAAGCCAGTAACCGAGATATCCTCCGGAATATTAAACCCTTCTTCCTTGAGGATATCACTGACCGAAAGGGCTGTGGAGTCGTTAGCGCAAACCAAGGCTGTCGGGAGTGTTTTGGCTTTTTTACGCTTATTCACCCAGTTTTTAAAATCCTCCTGAAATAAGTCTTCCTCCACCCCTTCCAGAAAAAGATTCGCATCATCTTCCAAAGGCAGTCTTATTCCGCTCTCCTCCAGCGCACTCCGGAAGCCAATCCACCGATCGCGGAAACTGCGTGAGAATCCAATATTGCCGATAAAATGCATTTGGGTATGGCCTGTGCCCATCAAATGATTTGTAAGCCGAGCCATAGAATCCACATTATTCGCAAACACGGTATCACTTGGAATTAGCGGATCTTCATGGTCAATCAACACCATCGGCAAACCAATACGGTGTACCTCAAGCAGCAAGGAAGTAGAGATTTGGCCCACACCTATCAAACCAAGGATTCCATTGGGATTCAAAATATTAACAAAATTATCCGCACGGTTCTCGGAGATAATGACCATCCCAAGCCCTTCCTGATCCAGCGCAATAGCAATACCATCCACAATTTTTCCCCAATACAAGGAATCCTGCGTCTGAGAACGAATATTCGGCATTAACACCAGCACGGATTGCTTATTCCGATCCCCGCCACCTACCGGAGGCGTGCGTTTTATACCTTGGACAAAAGCATTTTTTTGCGTAAAATAACCCAGCTGCGATGCCGCTTGAATCACTCGTTCTCTTGTCGTCTCATTAACGCCGCCTTTACCCGAAAGTGACTTGGAGACAACGAATTTGGATACGCCGAGATGATCAGCGATTTTTTGCATGGTAACCTTTTTAGCCATATATAACCCTCCAGAGAATGTCATCAAATTTATGTAGTACTAACTTTAAGGCTGAGAAGTTTGTGGTGCTCCTGCCCGCGCTTCCTTCCATTTTGCATTTAATTCGTCAAAAGCCTTTTGTAAATCAGGCGCAGCCAGTAACTCCTGAATATAATCTCCGGACCAAAAGGACATTTTGGCTCTATTCGCCAGCTCGATGAACGCATCACTTTGTACAGTAGCATCGAGTAGCTTAGGCTTATAAGATAAAAACTCACGATACTGCGACATAGAGGGATTCAAGCTTCCATCTGCCGGAAGAAATCCCCAATCATCTCGATAGGAAGTCTCCTTCACAAAAAAATTCAACCACGCCATAGCAAGCTCTTTGTTCTTGGTATATTTACTAACCCCCATGAACCAATCTGGATTGATCGGCGCATAATGAGCACTGCTATTATCATACGGAAACGGGAAGAATCCAATATCATCCGGGGCAGCCCCCACATCAAGGACTTGTCCAATCGTCCAATTTCCCAGTAAATACATCCCTGCTTGACCTTTAGCTAGCTTAGTCTTCGATATCTCCCAATTGTTCGAGAATAGTTCATCTTCAACATAGCCTTTACCAATTAAGGTTCGAGCAATGGAAATTGATTTCCCCCACTCATTATCAAGCTGCCACGGGCTATTCTCATTTACCATATTATTTAGATACTCTGGATTACCTGTCATATAGTTAACCAAACTGTTTCCCCATTCACGTAAAGGCCAGACGGCTCCATAATTCATATATAGGGGGATAATACCCGCTTGTTTTAATTTCGCACAAGCTTCGTAGAATTCATCCAGCGTCTTAGGAACAGTAGCTATTCCTGCTTTTTCGAATGCCTTTTTATTATAGACAATCCCAACCGTAGTAGTCCCCGTGGACAGCCCATAACGTTTCCCGTTATACGTAGCAAAAGAGGTGAAACGCTCACTAGCGGCGGTTTCTTCATCCAGCGGTTCGAAAAAATAATCCAGCTCCTTTGACGGAAGATTCACCGGAAGCAACAGTACATCACCGGCATCTTTCGTGGACAGCCGTACCAGAATATCCGTTGCATAATTGGACAAACCTTCAAATTCCACATTGGCTTCGGGGTATCTCTGTTTAAATTGGTCCGCGTATCCTTGAAAAGTTCCGTTCTCAATCAGATCTATTCGATTGGTCATCATGACTATGGTGCCGGACAAGTCAGACTTCACCTCGTCTCCAACTGGAGGCGGGGTGGATTCCGTCTGCTTATTGTTATTGGCACAGCTACTACTCAATAACACTAAGAGAAGTAACAGTATGGTCCGCATAGTCCATTCTAATTTCAACCCCTTCAACGGACAGCCCCCTCTTATTTCGTTACTCAGGTAAGCCAATTAATTCCTGCTCCAGTAATGGCAGCGACAAAATAACATCGGTCCCTCGTCCAAGCTCACTATATACCTGGATCCCAAATGCCGCTCCATAATGAAGACGCACTCGCTGCTGTACATTTTTCATGCCTATCCCCCCGTTAATGCTTTTCTTAGGAGGACTTTCGTTCTGCAGCCCATCATTCAATTTCTCCAAAGTCTTCTCATCCATTCCGATCCCGTCGTCTTTAATATGAAACAACAGCATTTGCTCTGTAATCTCGCAGCGGATGCTTAAAAGCATTTGCGGCTTATTATCATCTAAGCCATGGTAAGCTGCATTCTCAATGATAGGCTGGAAGACCAGCTTGATAATAGAGTAATTATCTAACGACTTCGGCACATCGATATCCAGTAAAAAACGGTTAGGATAACGATAGTTCAGCAGCTCGACGTAATTACGCACATACCCAAGCTCTTGCTTCAATGTCGTATTACCACTCAGATCACTTGTACTGTACCGTAGCAGTTTGCCCAGAATAGAGATCATATCCGCAGCTTCGACATCATCATTCAGCTCGGCGGTCATTCGGATGGACTCCAGTGTGTTATAGATAAAATGAGGATTGATTTGACTCTGCAGCGCATGAAGCTCTGCTTCCTTTTTCTGTTCTTCTATGCGGTAAATATCCTGAATTAGCTGCCTGATTCGGGCTAACATACGATTAAATTGATGCCCCAGCAGACCAATTTCGTCACGCCGTTTAACTCTGAACATCACATCCAGATCGCCGCCCTGAACTTTTTTCATCAATTGAATCATTTGAGTCAGCGATTTAGTAAGGGCAACGGAAAGAATAATCGAAATAATTAACGCTAGTACTATGATACTTAATGTAGCAGCAAGTGTTGTATTACGGGTCAGCTTCACATCACGCATCAGTACATCAACAGGAATAGAGATAATTACCTTCCAATTGGTTTTGGTAGAGCCAGAGTAAATATTCAACCGCTCTTTTCCGTTGACTGTATCATAAAAGCTTCCAGAAATGCCTCCAACTCTTTTGAACAAGTCTGAATCAGAAATATCTGTGGCCAGCAGCTTCTTGTCGCTGTCGTAGATGACCATTCCCTTCTCATCCACAATCAACGACTTCCCATGGGTGACTTTATCCAGCTCCGTAACTTGATTCTCCAAATTGCTAATATTCGCTTCAACCGCAATCAGCCCGATTGGATTTAACAAGCCATCCACGATTTTGCGAACAACGGTAAAAGCATATCGGGTGCTCTGCAGATTACTTGTATACGCTTGAGTACCGAACAATAATGCTTCTCCGCTGGAATCCTTAGTCTGCTGGCTCCAGTATTTATAGCTTTGTTCGAGATCAAGTCGTACGCCACCATCCTTCGCAGAATAATAACCATTTCCGTAAGCGTCAAAAATATAAACTGAGTTCGCACCTCGCTTAATATTGTTAATAAACGAAATGTTGCCCTCTATCCCCCGTTGAATGGACAACAGAAGATCAAAATCACCGGGCGACAAAGCAGTACTCCCAGTTGCGCCTCCCATAATCTTTTTCTGCTCATGGTAGTTGTTAGAACGTATTAAATTCTGTTTGATATCATTCACATAGGCGGGCATAGATGAAATACGCTTCATATCTTCGATATAATCGTCTACTCCATCCATCATTTGATCGATTAATTTCTCAGAATAAGCAATGGTGTTCCCCTGAATAGATTCCGAGTAGCTCTTGAAGGTAAATACACTGATGAAGGATAGCGGGAGGGTAATGATAATTAAAAAGACGAGGAGCAGCTTGCGTTCCATGCTCATGTCCCCGATAACGGACCACCAGCCAGAGATGCGTCTACCTTTCATTTGGTCCTTCTCCTTAATACTTTTTACCTAACTTGTTATTAAATTATAACAAATACCTAACAAAGTTATTATACGGTGTAGTTCTTCATTACACAACAACAAACCGCCTCTTCATGTTGAAGAAGCGGTTTTGTTAGGTAAACAATTTAGAAATTAGTGATGAATCCACTCATTTTATAGTGAATAATGACAGCTTGTCCTTCAATTGACCTGAAGCACTTTCCAGCTTGCCAGATAATGAAACGAGTTGATCACTTACATTTTGCTGTTCATTACTGAGTGAAGCTACTTCTTGGGAAGTTGCTGAAGATTGCTCAGCTACGGCGCTAACGTTCCCCATAGCCTCTGACAACACACCTTGCGAATGATTCAGACTGCTAATCGCTGTCGTCACCGATTCCAGGCTTGTTATGAATTCATCCATCTGTCCTTTTACGGACAGGAAGATATCACTTGTACTCTTCACGGAGCTTACTTGTTCTTTAAACAGTGGTGCTACTTCGGATAATACAGCTTCCGTTTCGTTCATTTCCGCCATGATCTTATCCGTAATTCCAGCAACAAGGGCAATAGATTGTTTCGATTGGTCAGCAAGCTGCCGCACTTCACCCGCAACTACCATGAAGCCCTTACCAGCTTCTCCTGCACGAGCGGCTTCTATTGTTGCATTTAACGATAAGATATTCGTCTGTTGCGTGATACTCTTCATCACATCCAACACCTTAATTACGGAGAATACTGTCTCCTTCAGGTGGTTGACACGTTCGACAAGTGCACTTGTTTTTTCTCCAGTGCGGCTAGTCTGATCCAGCAGGTCAGTTAATTGCTTAGCGCCTTGAGCACTAGCTTCACCAACCCCACGTGCTGCTTCATCCATCTCAGTGTTGGCATATATTACAGTCTGCATTTGCGTAGCAATCACATCTGTTAGCTCATTACCTCGTTCAGCTTCAAGCGCCAGACTGCCTGCCCCACCGGCAATTTCTTCCGTAGCGGCTGCGATTTCCTTCGCAGAAATAGCTGTCTTCCGTGAGGCTTCACCAAGCTCACCAGCGGTCTCCAGCACATCCCGAGCGGTTTCTGTCGTTTGCGATACAAGCTCAGTAATACGCTCCATCATCACGTTAAAGGAAGCTGATAGCTGGCCAATTTCATCTTTAGAAACATATTCTGTACGTACACTTAGATCACCACCTGCACCTTGTACCATAAGATCCTTCAAGCGTGCTAGAGGGCGAGCAATCATACGCACCATCCAGATCCCGATTACTATGGCTAGCAGAGCCGCACCAGCAGCCGCAATAAAAGTAGTCAACAGAATCGGACGTGCTTCTTTTACTAGCTCATCTGTTGGGACTACCCCTGCCAACTTCCAATCCGCCCGGATCATTGGATTAAAGACAGCAAGGATTTCTTTCCCGTTTGTATCCTTCTCATCCAAGCTTTTGTTATCCTTTTTACTTGCCTGAATAAAAGCGAACTCTGAAGGTTTACCATCATCTTTTGAATCCGAAGAAGCTACTACGGTTCCATCAGGAGTGACAAGTTGAATTCGAGAGCCATCTCCCAGCTGTACACTTGCGAATGATTCCTCCAGCAATGTATTCTTCAACACAAGGATGACTATGTATCCTGTACCTGAGCCCAGGGTTTTGAGAGATCTTGCCATAGCAATATTTTTGTCTCCATCACCTTGAACAGCTGTCGAGAACCATATGTTCTTGGCTGCATCACCATCACCTTTAGAATAGTAGGATTCATAAGATGCAGTGTTGTCGACAATCTTCTTATACCATTCTTGTTCTCTTATGTTATCTAACTTAATGCCGCCACTGCCACTTGTAACAATGTCTTGATCAGGCGACTCCGGGATCAAAGAAACACTAAGAATATTAGAATCCGTTGTAATCTGACTGGACAACTTTTTACTTACTGCGCTTGTAGCTTCAAATTTCTCATAGGAAGATTGTGCAGTCACTAAAGACTTCAAATCTTCTTGCATCTGCGCATCAAAATAAAGCTGTAAAGCCAAGTTCTCGTACTGCTTCAAAGTAATATCTAACTTCTCTGAGGTCTGAATAATAGTCTGACGGTAGGCTTCCGATACGTTGTTCTTAATTGTCTTCTTGGCTTTTGAATAAGATAGCAGTCCAAGTGCCATTACCACAATTACAATTGCACACAAAAATATCAGGAATATCTTCACGCCAACAGATTCCATAGGATTAACTCTTTTGATCTGTCCCCGCAAATCTATCCCATTCTTCAAATTAAACTTAGGTGTCTTAACTGCCCCTTCAATCTTGCTTGTTTCCTTGTTTCCTGTGATCGCCGATTTCTTATTCTTTTTATTCATGCTAAACCTTCTCTCATTATGCTTTTCACTAATACTATCTTGATCAGGATCCCCCATCTTGATCACCTACCCGCTAATATTAGAATACGCATGAAAGCGTTAACCAATATATATATCGGCGTATTAGGTCTTTTTCCTTAGCTTTACGAGACTTTTTTTACAACTTTTAACCTATGTATGTTTAAACATAATAAATAGCTTGCTGCACCTCCTCTCTTGGAGATATTTGTTAATCCCTAATATATATAACTTATTGTTTGCTTTGTCAAAAAGAAAAACAGGGAGGCTCTTGGATGACCAAAGGCTTCCCTGTTTTTTATTAAAACTTCTTCTTACGCATCATATCAAAGTATGCAACCGGTTGATCTACCTTCATACGAATAGGTTGCAGTGGATGACGGGCAGCATCAAGCGAATTGCCTTTCTCATCCCATATTTCGCCAACCGTTTGCTTGAAGAACGTATCGTTAGGTCCAAAGAATTCTACTTCCTGACCTGGCTTAAAGTGATTGCGCTGTTGAACTAGTGCCGTACCACTTTCAGCATCGTACTCAATTACAAGTCCAGCAAAATCATACGGAGCTGCTTTTTCTTCAGGCTCATAGATATGATCTTCATGATCCGGAGTATCATAGAAGAATCCTGTGTTTAGCGGACGGTTAGCGGCTTTATTAAGCTCATCCAGCCATTCCTGCTTCAATTCATACCCTTCCGGATCTGCCATATAAGCATCAATGGCTTTACGATATGCATTAACGACAGTAGCCACATAGTGGATTGACTTCATTCGTCCTTCGATCTTGAAGCTGTCGATGCCCACTTCAATCAGTTCAGGTATACTTTCCAGCATACACAAATCCTTAGAGCCCATGGAGAAGGGATTATCTCCTTGCTGATGCAGTGGAATCTGAGTTACCCCGGGAAGCAAAGGAGCTGGAGATTTCGCTTCAGCCTGCTCTTCCTCAGACACCCAAGTCCCTTCCGGACGTGCATCCTCAAACAAATCATATTTCCAGCGGCAAGACTGGCAACAGCCCCCGCGATTGGAATCACGGTCGGTGAAATGGTTGGACAAAACACAACGACCCGAATACGAGGAACACATTGCACCATGGATGAAGCTTTCGATTTCAATGTCGACATGTTTTTTAATCTCAGCGATCTCTTCCAGGCTTGTCTCACGGCCCAAAACAACACGCGGAAGCCCCTCTTCCTTCCAGAAGGACACCGCTTGCCAGTTCAATGTAGACTGTTGTGTACTCAAATGCACTTCAAGTCCAGGCACTAACCGGCGTGCTGTATCTACAATGATTGGATCAGCTACGATAATAGCAGCAATGCCAGCTTCATATAAGTTACGCAGGTATTCTTCAATTCCCGCGACATCTTCATTGTGAGCATAAATGTTTGTTGCAACAAATACCTTAGCGCCATATTTCTTGGCGAATTCAACACCTTCGCGCATTTCCTCGAAGCTGAAATTATCTGCGCCGGAACGCAAGCCGTATTGTTGTCCTCCGATATAAACAGCATCCGCACCATAGTGTACTGCGAACTTCAATTTTTCCAAATTACCAGCCGGAGCGAGGAGCTCCGGTTTGTCCAGACGGTAACGTTTGCCCTTATATTGCGGCTTTGTCATGGTTCCCATTCCTGTTCTCCCCTCCATCGCCCACAAAGCTAAGTCACATGCTATAAATGCTGTACCTAATCTTCGTGGGGACCTATAACCTCTTTATTTTTGTCAAACTTAATATACTTGCTCTTTATAGAAAAATCCGAAGCTTAACTCCCGTTCAGGGTCCTGCACCGTTCTGATTACATCCATCCATTCCTCATTGAAGGCATAACCTTCCGGATCAGCCGCATAAAGATCTATAGCTTTACGATAAGTCTTCACAACCGTTACATTATACGCTATCGATTTCATGAGTCCCTCAATCTTAAGGCTGTGTATACCTGCAGCCATCAGAATATGCAGATCCTCCAAAATACAAATATCATCCGGGCTCATAATATGAGTGCCGTTCTCGTCTTCATAAATCGGGAATTTCTGGTCATCTCGTTCTTCCTCAATCAGAAATAGTCCGCGTTCCTTCCCGAGACTCCCTCCATCATTAGGACGGCCTTGATGTGACATATAGCTTTCAACAAGCTTCCGCTTGGAATGGTATATATTGGTCATTCCATGAACCTGCACCTGTGCCTCAATCTCCAAAAGCGGAACCATTTCCGTCATTTCATCCATATTCAGCTCACGGGCCAGCACAACGCGAGAAGCCCCCTTGCGTCCCCAATAATTCGCGGTCGCGTAGTTGGTGGAAGTCATTTCCGCATTCCAGTGCAGCTTCATTGCTGGCGCTTCTTTCTTCACAGTGGTTAACACTGCTGGATCTCCGAATTCAACACCATCAATGCCAAGCTCACCTAAAGCCTTCACATAGGCAGGAAGCTCATCCAGCAGACGGTTGGACATCAGCCCACCCAAGCTTGCATACACTTTGGAGCCTCGCGAATGTGCCATTTCTACGACAGTCGCTGTATCCTCCAGAGAGAAATGTCCAGCAAGCCGCATCCCGAAACGGTCATCCCCAATGAGCAACGCATCTGCTCCGGCATCCAGCAGAGCAGCAGCTTCCTCCAAGGACGCTGCCGTCACCAGCAATTCCGGTTTGTTAGTCATGTTGTACCTCCTACTTGTACAGTTATTTCAACCGCACCACTCTTCATTTTAATAGTTTATTTCGATTCTTGCTTACTTTTTTCGATATTGGCTAAATGTTCCTTGTAGGTCTTAGCAAATAAATGGCCCTGTGTACCATCTTTTTTGGTCACATAGAAGTAATATTCAGAAGCTTCTGGTTCGAGTGCCGCTTGAATGGACTCCAGCCCCGGATTACTAATAGGTCCCGGAGGAAGTCCAATATTCTTATACGTATTATATGGACTATCAACTTCCAAATCTTTATACAAAAGTCTTTCCTTCTGCTTATTGAGTAAATATTGAACGGTAGCGTCGATCTCCAGCTTCTGCTCTTTCTTTAGGCGGTTATAAATAACACCAGCCACAAGCGGACGTTCACTATCCACCACAACTTCCCGCTCAACCAGCGAAGCTACGGTCAACAGTTCATGCAGAGACAATCCACGCGTTTCTAGCTTTTGCTGCCAGTTAGGAATCGTATCGAGCTTCTTCTGGAACTGATCCAAAAGCGCTTCTACAACTTCCTGGGGCGTGCTATCTTTGGCCAGTTCATAGGTTTCGGGGAATAAATATCCTTCAAGACGGTGGCGTAGATTCTTATCCTGCGGGATACCCAGAATATCAATCCCCTTCAAACCTGCACCAGTATCCATAATTTCAAGAAAAGCAGCCGCATCCTGATTCCAGGCTTCAGCGAGCTTCTTAGCGATCTGCTCAGCAGTATATCCTTCGGGGATAGTAAAGACCACAGTTTCTTCCTTAACTACATCACCTGCATTTAATCTTGCAATGAGTTCATCATAGCTGTCACCGGGCTTAGCGATATAAGTACCTGCTTTGAAGCTAGAGCCTTCTTTAGTCCATTTCAAATATCCCTTAAAAAAAAGACTCTTACGGATAATGCCATTCTGCTCAAGCAGATCAGCAATCTCCGCACTTCCCATGCCCTTCTCTATCGTAAATGTTACAGCAGGACCTGCAGGCTCTACCGGCTGCATCCCGTTCCAAATGTACCATGCGCCCCCACCTCCTGCTGCTACCAGCAAAAGAATAATGATTAACACAGTACGGATTGCGGATTTCAAGTCTGGTTCCTCACTTTCCGACTATAAAGTATAAAAGTGTATTGCCTAAAATTCAATATATATTTCCTTAGATTGATGTATATAGGATATTGCTCGCATTTCAAGCAAAAAGAGCGCGGAATTCTCCGCCCTCTTCCGTGCCCATCATAAATGTAACGTACATGTTTAAGTTTTATTCAGCGCCATCTGCTGGAAAAGTCATCTCATCGTATAGCTCAGAGATGTCTTCCCACTCTTCATCGTCCATAATGCTCTCCAATTCCGGAAGTCCGTCAGAAGAGACAACGATACGCAGGATTTCATACTCCACGTCTTTGCCAGAGCCTTTCAGCACTGCATATCCGCGATCACCGACTTCAAATTCGGCGATAATATCGTAAATGGAAGATTTGCCTTGCTCATCTTCCAGTTCTACAGTTTCTCCGTAGGCTTCTTTAAGCCGTGAAGTCCATACCGCTTGATCAGCGGATATCTCAGTCATTCTCCGATCCTCCGTCCAACTCGTCGACCAGTGTGTTGAAAGTCTCTTCGACAATCGCCCACTCCTCGTCATTATCGATCATGAACAATTGAAGATCGTCGCCTTCTTCCACATAACGGAACGCGTATACCTCATCGGTTTCCTCGTCCTCGGAGTCTAGCGGAACCACCATCATATACTTAGCGTCCGAGCCATCAACCTCAAACTTCATAATGACCTCGAATTCCTCTTCATTACCTTCCTCATCGGGAATATAGATAATTTCCGGTTCTTCCTCTTGGCCAATCTGTTCGTTTGTCATATCCTCGCACCCCTCACCTTTTACTGTTAGCATCCAAAAAATTTTGCAAAATCAGGGCTGCAGCCATTTTATCCACAATCCCCTTGCGTTTCTTCCGGCTGACGTCCCCTTCAATCAGCACCCGCTCTGCGGATACCGTCGTCAGACGCTCATCCCAAAGGTGTACGGGCATATCTAACTGTTCCCGTAGCTTATCAGCGAACTCTATACAGATTTCGCCCCGGGGTCCTACTGAGCCGTTCATATTCTTCGGTAGACCAACTACAATCTCTCCAATTTCGTGCTCTGCAACAAGTTCACGAATGCGTTCGAACTCATTACCCGTACCTCGGCGCTCAATCGTTTCAAGAGCTTGTGCCGTCCAGCCAAAAACATCACTTGTGGCTACACCGATTCTACGGTCGCCATAATCTAAACCTAACTTCTTCTTCATTTCGGATTGTCCACCCTGTGATTGACGAGATAGAATCTAACCAGCTCTTCAATCAGCTCATCACGTTCTTTTCTCCGGACCAAACTTCTCGCATTGTTATGGCGCGGAATGTAAGCCGGATCTCCGGAAAGAAGATACCCTACGATCTGATTGATCGGATGATACTCTTTCTCCACCAGTGCATCGTATACTGCTAGCAATATTTCCTGGGGAGAAGCTTCCTTTTCGTCGCCCTTCACATTGAATTTGACCGTTTTGTCCATGGAGTCCATTTGTGACACCTTCCTTCTGCAAAATCGCCTTTTGGGACGGCTTCGCAAAGTTGCTACTGTGCAGCTCGCTTGCTTCCTTTATCATAACATATTCATGCCCCAACGAGGAAATCCTGCCCGTTATTAACGCTTTTTTTGGCATTTTCTCTACAAAAATTATGATATTTTTGGCTTTTAAGCTATTGTCAAGCACAATTATTCATGAATATCTAACATCCTGCTAATAAAGAGTAGCGGTACTGATATCAAACTCTCAGTACCGCTATGTTTTCTCGTAATACGTTTAGTTAGAGAAATGGTTTCGTAATTTTAACTTAGGCTAAGGAAGCTACCAATTCTTCAGCCTTTGCCAATGCTTCGTTTAGCTTAGAAGCATCTTTACCGCCGGCTTGCGCCATATCTGGACGCCCACCGCCACCACCGCCGCAAACCGCTGCAATTTCTTTAACGAGTTTACCAGCGTGGAAACCTTTCTTCACCAGGTCTTGCGGTACAGATACTACAAAGTTCACCTTATCATCCATCGCCGCACCTAGTACAAGCACTGCATCCGGAAGCTTGGATTTCAATTCATCCGCTGTGGAACGCAAAGCATCCATATTGCCTGCTTGAACAGCAACAGCCAGGAGCTGCGTACCTGCGCCAACTGTCTTCACACTGCTTGTAAGTTCAGCAGCAAAAGTAGCACTCAGCTTGGATTGCAGGGACTCATTCTCACGCGAAAGCTCACGCACCTGGTTATGCAGCGCTTCGATCCGTTTCGGAACGTCATTCAGAGAAGACTTAAGAAGGCCTGCTGATTGTTTGAGCAAATCTAGCTGACTTTCAGTGAACTGGTAAGCGTAACGTCCGGTAACCGCCTCGATGCGGCGCACTCCGGAACCAATGCCACTTTCGCTAAGCAGCTTGAAAATTCCGATTTGCGACGTGTTGGATACATGACAACCACCGCAAAGCTCAAGGCTGTAATCGCCCACTTGAACGACACGGACGATATTACCGTATTTTTCACCAAAGAGTGCCATTGCTCCCATTGCTTTAGCTTCATCAATCGGCTTGTTCTCAATCACTACATCTAGACCGCGCCAGATTTGTGCATTTACGCGATGTTCGATATCGCTCAATTCTTCTGGAGTAATCGCTCCAAAATGGGAGAAGTCAAACCGCAAACGAGCACCTTCCACTAAAGATCCCGCTTGATTAACATGCCCGCCAAGAACTTCTTTAAGCGCTTTGTGCAATAAATGGGTAGCTGTGTGGTTCTTCACGATATCTTCACGCTCCGCACGATCCACTTCCGCGCGAACGGATTCGCCCACTTTCAATTCTCCCGCTTCCACAGTTACCAAATGTACGTGTTGGCCGTGTGGAGCTTTAAAGAGTCCTTTTACCTTAGCTGTAACTGAACCCCCAGTAAGCACACCCGTGTCACTTACTTGTCCGCCGCTCTCAGCATAGAACGGTGTTGTATCAAGAATAACTTGGCATTCTGCGCCTTCACCGGCGACATCTACCAATTCATCACCCACAACAATAGCCAGGATTTTCGACTCTGTTACCGAGTCATTATATCCAACAAATTCACTTTTAACCGTCAGGTCTGCTAGTGCGCCTCCCTGGATCTTCATGCTGCCGCCATCATGACGTGCAGCCCTCGCACGGTCACGTTGCTCCTGCATAGCCGCATCAAAACCTTCTCGGTCTACAGTTAAACCTTGCTCCGCTGCGAAATCTTCGGTCAGGTCAAATGGGAACCCATAAGTATCATATAACTTAAATGCATCGGCTCCAGCAATATTGCTGAGACCCTCTGCTTTTGCTTTAGCACTGATCTCACCCAAAATAGCCAATCCGTCAGACAATGTTTCGTGGAAACGTTCTTCTTCAGTACGAATAATCTTTGCGATATATTCGCGGTTGTCCACAACGGATGGATAGTAGACACCCATAATTTCGCCAACGGTTTCAGTCAGCTCATACAGGAATGGACGATCCAGACCCAAGGTCTTTCCGTACCGAACAGCACGGCGAAGCAAACGGCGGATAATATAACCGCGTCCTTCATTAGAAGGAAGTACTCCATCCCCTACCGCAAAAGTAACAGTACGCACATGGTCAGCGATTACTTTAAGCGCGATATCCTGCTCAACGTTATCTTTATAAGTTACACCCGCGAGCTGTGCTGTCTTTTGAATAATAGGTTGGAACAAATCAGTGTCGAAGTTCGAATCTACATCCTGTAGAATGGATGCAAAACGCTCCAAGCCAGCCCCTGTATCAATGTTTTTATTCGGAAGCGGCGTATAGCTGCCATCCTTGTTATGGTTGAATTGTGAGAACACCAGGTTCCATAATTCTAACCAGCGTTCATTTTCTCCACCTGGATACATTTCCGGATCGCTCATATCACTGCCGTAAGCTTCACCACGGTCATAAAAGATTTCCGAGCAAGGACCGCATGGGCCTTCGCCAATATCCCAGAAATTATCGTCGCCCAGCTTAATGATGCGTTCAGCAGGCAGGCCAACCTTTTCATTCCACAGCTTAAATGCCTCTTCATCCTCTGCGTACACCGTTACGGAAATACGTTCCGGGTCAAAGCCGATCCACTCTTTGCCGGTTAGGAACTCCCAAGCCCATGTGATAGCTTCTTCTTTGAAATAATCGCCGATGGAGAAGTTACCCAGCATCTCGAAAAATGTATGGTGACGGCGTGTCTTACCCACATTCTCGATATCATTGGTACGAATACATTTTTGTGAGTTAGTCAGGCGCGGATTTTCTGGAACCTCCCGGCCATCGAAGTACACTTTCAAAGGTGCCATACCCGCATTGATCCACAGAAGCGAAGGATCGTTGTGAGGAACGAGGGACGCACTTGGTTCAATCTTGTGACCTTTACTTTCAAAAAATTTAAGCCATTTGGAACGAATTTCACTTGCTTTCATCATTTACAGCTCCCGTCTCATCTTTTTACTTCGGCATTTACACCGGAAATTACAAAATACCTAAAAAATAAAAACAAAAAAAACGCCCCTGAATAATTCAGGGACGATTAATATCGCGGTACCACCCTGGTTATCGCCTTGACCCCACTAATGGGACAATTGCAGACGATCGCCTTGTCGCGGCTGATAACGGGCGCCCCCGGTGAGCATTGATCTCACACTCCGAAATTAGCTTTCCACCGGCCTGTCTTCAAGGTTCTCACAGCCATTACGAAACGTTTCGTAAAGGAACCTTTTCTCTGATCAAGCCATCCTCCGGTGTACTTCATTTTCATCAACGATTTGTCCGATTTGCATTTTAACATTTCAAGTATAGCCAGTGCCCTTGCTTCTGTCAATCTGGGGATGGGCGAATGTGAAGAATAACACATGATTTTTGTAACAGTAAACTTGGCCTCAAAAAGGATATAGTGAAATCTAAGGTTAATTTGGAATATTTTGTATCAGGAGGACTGCCGTCGATGCTTCACTCCAAGGAGTTCAATCCATCATCGATTTTTGAAGCAAAGCCTACACACTACCTTTTTATAGCGAGCCTCATTTTTATTCATATTATCTTTACTCTTGCGGTTAATCTCATCCTTTTTGAGCATGGATATTTAAGTTTTATTGCCAAAAACACAAACCACTGGATCAATGAAACGTTAGCCGCCAATCTAGTTGGGCTTCTCTTAGAAGTAATTATTTTTTTGATTCTGATAGCTAAAGTTTCGCCCCGGGATTTTGGGTTAAAAATAGAAAAATTACGAGCCGGACTGCTGGGTACCTTTCTGTTTTGGCTCGCTATAAATATAGTAGATTTGTGTATGGTACACTTGAATCACTCAGAGCTAACACTTAACAATGCTATCTTCAGCCATTCAAATTTAGTTTTCGGTGAAATTCTAGGTCAAGTCTTCGGAAATGCTTTATTGGAAGAAATCTTATTTCGCGGCTTCCTGCTCGTTCAAATCTATCTATACTTAAAAAAAATCAACAACAAAACTACACGGATGATCTCTGCAATGCTGATTTCACAATCGATCTTTGCCGCCATACATATCCCAAACCGGATTTACTCAGGATTAGTTGGAATGGAGTTTGTTTATGATTTTATCATGCTTCTAATTCTAGGAATTATATTCGCTCTACTCTATATCTTAACCCGAAATTTATTTTTCGTGATCGGCGTTCACTCATTAATGAATATTCAGATAGTGTTTTGGAACAGCAATTTCACGTATACGGCAACTTTATTATGTGTCTTATTACTGACTTGTCTTTTGCTTTGTATAAAAAGGAAAACATTTCGTGCGCAGCAGCGGGCGGATATGGGGCTCTGATAATTAGAACTTTAATTATTCACAAAAAGAAGTTCCCCCCTTTAAGCAGGAGGAACTTCTATCACTATTACTATAATGTCTCTATTAATTCGCACCCTCTGCAATAGCTTTATAAGCAGCTAAATCCGTATAAACTTCCTCTTTAAGCGGATTGCGTTTATGCTTGATGATTTTATAGAAATGATAACCAAACACTGCAATATTAGCAGCTAAAGATAATGCACTTACTATCCACAGAGCGGTTTCACTATGAGAGGATTGTACAGAGAACTTTGACTCGCCAACAAACGCCGGGAACGACATCGTAAACATCATCCAAATCGCCAAAGTCTGTGCACGATGCTGCAGCCATGCCCCTTTTTTAAAGAAGAACGCCGGGATAGTACAAGAGATCAACAATGCTGCACCTGCATAGAAGGAATGGTCAGAAACTGCATTATATACATAGGCAAAGTTCCAAATGTCATAAGCAATGATCCAGAACCAAAGCTGGTCAGGCCACAACATATCTTTACTCTTATCTTTACTGATCACAATACCCATCCAACCAGAAATCGTAATAATGTTCAGAATACCTGCGATCCCGTTCATAATGTTCCAAGGACCACCTACCATCATTACGCCATCCACCATACCTTGCAAGCTGTACACTTGGAAATCACGAATAACTGCTTCAAGAATGTTAACTGCAAGGATAATAGCCGGGAACATTAATATATATTTATTTTTGTCCCATCCTTTAACATAACGGATAGCCATAAACCCTATACATCCTGCCAAAGCAGAATATACTTTTACCCAGTGAAACCATGTTCCAGTACTGGAGCCTTCTCCTGCCGTATTTGGCCAAACCGCTATGGTAAGAACAATAGGGACAACTATAAACAGAATGATTGAGAACCACTTGCTCTTCCGTGCGATTTCATTTACAAACATTAATCCTGCTAGTACTACTAACCACATTAGCGCAGAGTACCAGGGAATCGATTCGAATAAAAACATGTTTTACTCCTCCTTGTAGGTTGGTGTATGTAATCTGTGTCTCAGGTCCAATATAGCCTATCCCTCTTTAAACGATCAAATCGCTTAAAACGTTGATTTATCAGTGTTTTTTTAGTTTCATTTCAAGTTGAGTTTACACAACCCTAGCACTAGAATTCGCCAAACTTTCTACCTTTCTTCTGAGAAATCTATTAGAATACATGTCTATAGAACTATATACTGCAAACCTAACTTGAATGTAAAAAAACCTTGTCGACAAATTTCTTTGTGGACAAGGTTCCTCATTAATGTTATTCAAAAGAATCGTTCAACCAAGTGTTTCGCGTATATAATACAATTCTCAAGTGTAGGGAAGTTCATGATTTCTCCAGCTAAATAGATATTGTTTTTCCCCTGCATCTGATCAACCCGTTCATAAAATCCCTCATGTAGCGCATTAGAATCCACATGTGGGAAATGCCTCCAACGCTTCATCATATATAGTCGAATGCTCTCTCCGCCCAGCTCGCGAAGTTTATTTTCTACCGTCTCTCGCATTTCCAGATCAGTCATAGCTTCATTCTCTGCTACATAAACCGTAACTAGATCCGTAGTTCCCATATCTGCCCACCGATAGTACCATGCCATCATATGCCCTTTACGTTCAGGGTACATATTCCGGGGGATATAGCCAGAAAGCTCCGGCAACCCCTTCACTCTATACGCATATACCCTAAACCATTCATAGGTTATATTCGCTAATAAAGTTTTGTCCTCACTTGACAGGCTAACTGTATCGCCCATTTGCTCTAAAGCTGCTGTATAAATGACCTTGTCAAAATAAAAGATGTCCTGACTCGTCTCTACTCGAACCTGCCCATCTTGTTCTTGCTCCATAAAAAGCACTTCACAAGTCAGGCGTAGATCGTTCACTTGGTCGGCCATTCGTCTAATCAGCTCAGTAACACCCTTAGGCCAGGTTATCATATGAGTAATTTCAATAAACGACAACAGATTATCATAGCTTAGAAATTTCAGCACATATGCAGCGGGCACATTATGGATACCACCGAATCCAAAAGTATTAAAATAATGCATGTAGACCTGCTCAAGGACAGACAGCTTATTCTCTACACACCACTGCGAAAATGGCTGACATAAATCTGGCGGTAAGTGGAGAAAACCCGGTTCTTGGAGAGACTCATAGCGTTTTAGAATATCCGGCAATCGTTTGAATTCTTGTGTAAACGCCTCTATCTGCTCCATGGGAATTTGTGAAGTTTTTCTCCCATTATTATCAAAAAATCCACGTTCTAACAATGGTCCCCTATCCATAAGATCAAAATCTCTCATAAAATCCATCGTATGTTTATAGGTAGGCAGGCCGATTAGCGTCCCCATTTCATAACTTTTTCCTTTGTACTCAATAGAATGACACTTTCCTCCTACTCTATCCGACTTCTCCATGAGGGTAATGTTGGTATATCCTTTTTTCGCTAATTCATAAGCAGCCGTAACCCCAGAAATCCCTGCACCGATGATTCCAATTCGGTCTTTATTCTTCGTGTTTGTCATCATCCGTTATCTCCTTGTAAATAACCATAATGGCAAAGTTTCTCGTTGTCCCGTATAGGCAAGTGCGACATCCGATGGTATTTTACCTTGATTAGGTCCGTCTGTAATTTGCCTGTTGAAGTTGTAGGTTCTCAAGTATTCATGTAAGCGCTTTTCTAAAATTTCAAAAGAATCTATCGTATCATCTACCCAAGCCTGCTGGTAGAATTCTTTGGTCAACACCGCCGCAAATTGCTGCAAGGGCTGAAATATCTCTGTTTGGTCTACCGTTATAGCGACTTGATTAATATTGTTCTTATGTAAAAATTCACTATATTTATGTTTTCCTCTGTCCCAGTTCGTAATGAATTCACGGCTTTTGTTCGTAACCAGATTATCGATATGAAAATCTAATGTCTTCATCAATGGGAGAACTTTCAGATGCATAAAATCTATAAAATGAATGGTAGATTTCCGATTGTATAGCTTAACTAGACCTAGTCTGGAGTAGGCATCATAAATTACATATTGATATACCTTTCCGACCCTCGGGAAAACTCCCAAATAGCTAATACTCTGCTGACACATATACCCGGGATGAGCATTTATCGGATTCTTCATCTTATAATCTAGTATTTTCCGTTTCTCTTTAAATCCTTTAGTGTGAGTGGATTGTGCGCCATTCCTCTTCTTTGCTTTGATTTGATTGGCGTAAGCTTCACGTTCTATTCGTTTATTTAGTCCGTTTCGACGTAGTACATTATAAATACCGGATTCCCCTATTTGCATACCTTCATCTTGCAGTTCATAAAAGATGCGTTTAGGCCCATCCTCAGGAAATCTGGCGACGTACTCCAAGATCAATCTTTCCGTTCTCTTATCTACTTTATTAGGCATTACCGGCTTTCTTTTCTTCTCCCCAAGTCCATCCATTCCATGTTGTTGATAAGCTTTAGACCACTTATAATAGATCGTCCGGGAAATGCCAAACTCCTTACAGGTTTCGCTCACATTCTTGCTGACGGCCCCTTGCATGAGGATATGATATTTGCTGTTCGCATTCACCTATTTGCACCCCTCCTATCTTTATTTTATACATAGTTAACGTTTAATTCATTACTATTCTAAAAAAAATGGGAGAACGCTCAAAGCGTCTCACCATTCCGAACAAAATGCGTTATGTATTTCCCTGCGGAAATCTCCAAGCAATTTAGTCGTTGGCCATATGCACAGCCGCCATCTATGCCAATTTTATCTCCCAGTGGACTAAACCAGATTTCTTCTGAATCATGCAGATCCATCGTCGAAGTATGACCGAAAACAACCGTTTTGTTAGTGCTAACTACCGGATTCTTATAAAAGGGTTCTCTAATCCAGATAAAATCATAAGGGTCCTGCTGCTTCCAATCCTCTATTAATGGATTAATGCCTGCATGAACAAAAATATGTTCTTCCGTCTCATGATAAAGCGGCAATGTGCTCAGAAAGTCTATATGATGTCTATAGTCCCGCCTAATTTTTTCTTTTAGCTGCATATAATCCTTCCAGCCAAAATCCTTCTGCAATCCTTCGTAGCCCGCCTCGCAATAACTCATCAGTGTATGAAATCCGCCGTTAGTTAGCCAATGGGTATCCAATTTATCATCATCGCTGGTGAGCGCATCGCAAGCCATTTTATCGTGATTTCCTTTGAGAACTATAGCTCCACATTCTTGCTGCAGAGTCATCACTTGCTCCACAATTCCTTTACTGTCCAGACCTCTATCCACATAATCTCCCATTAAAATAAGCTTATCCTCCGACGGGCGATAATTCACTTTTGATAATAGGGCATTGAATTCTACATAACTTCCGTGAATGTCACTAATTGCTAATATTCTGATGATAATCACTCCTTGCTCTAAGATGCAAAAAAAGATGTTCCCGCAGGTCTGCAGGAATATCTTTTGATGTTGGGCTTTCTATACTGAATCTATAACTAATGGCTCCTCATCCGACTGTGGAAAAAAATGACGGCTTCTGACCTCATGCACCGCTTCTTGAAAACGATCGCACAAAAAGATCAGCTGGTCGATCTCTTCCTTACCGACCTTTTGCGTGATTTCACTCAAAATACCGGAATAGGATGCCATCTGCCTGCTATAAATCTGCTCTCCAAGCTCACTCAGACAGATATATACGACCCGACGATCTGTATCGGATGTTGTACGCACTACGTAACCTTTTTCCTCCAAAGTATTTGCCATTTGCGTGGCAGTAGGTCTACTTATCTGGAGCAGGTCACTTAATTTAGAAATCATAACTCCCCGGTGCTGTTTGTCACCTTCAGTGGCTTTCTTTTGCTTCATAACAGTGTGAATGACGTACATCATAACAAACTCTCTATACGATACTACATCAATCGAGTAGGGGCGAGCAGTCAGACGCTTTATATTTTCAAGGGCTATGATCAGCTTCTGCTCTTGATTGTCATGGGTATCCATAGGGCACCTCCAATATACCTCAATCTAATTAGATTACTTACCTATTCCCAAAAAATCAAGTCAAATTCAAATTCTCTTTAAATTAAAATTTAATAATTAACCTGTTGTGCTAATTGATGAATTTGTGTATTATACATAAATGATAGTTTGGCTACCTAATTATTACGACATGAATTCCCAAACTACAATATATAGAAGTTAAAGGAGAGGAACTGCTCTGGAGCATCTCACTCAGAAAAAGAAAGTTACAATTATGATTGCTTTAATGGCGGCTATGTTTTTCGCAGCAATCAACCAGACGATTGTGGGCACAGCAATGCCCCGAATTATTGCGATGCTTGGAGGTATTGAACATTATACCTGGGTAATTACCATCTATATGCTCACCTCAACCATCGCCACCGTACTTGTCGGTAAATTATCCGATATTTACGGAAGAAAGCCCTTCCTGTTATCAGGGATTGTCATTTTTATTATAGGTGCTTTCCTATCCGGATTGTCGACCAACATTTTTCAAATGATCACTTATCGCGGGATTCAAGGTCTAGGCGGCGGGATTCTAATGTCGGCCACCGTAACCGCTGTAGGTGATTTGTTCGCTCCAAGAGAGAGAGCCAAGTGGACTGGAATTATGATGGCAATATTTGGTTTCTCCAGCGTAATTGGTCCTACCCTTGGCGGATTCATGGTAGATCACATGGCTTGGAAATGGATTTTCTGGATCTTCTTACCTTTCGGGATCGTGGCCTTCTTTATGATTTTGAAAATGTTCCCTAAAACCACGCGTTCTACATCTGAGTCCATCGACTACTTAGGCTCCATTTTCCTTTCCCTGACCATTGTTGCGCTCTTGCTCGGCTTTTCATGGGCAGGGACAAAATATGACTGGGGTTCTCCGGAGATTCTCGGCTTGTTTGGGGCTTCCATTCTGGGTCTGATTATCCTGATTCTGATTGAACGTAAAGCTAAAAGCCCAGTATTGCCATTATCCTTATTTAAAAATTCCATCGTATCCATCTCAATGATTGTCGGCTTCCTGATGAATGCCGGTATGATGGGCGCAATGATCTACCTGCCTTTCTTCGTGCAAGGGGTAGAGGGTGTCTCCCCAACTAAATCTGGTTTCATCAATATGCCAATGTCACTTACTATGATTGTACTAAGTACTTTAGTGGGAAGATGGATCTCCAAAACAGGAAAATATAAACGTTATGCTCTAATGGGGATGCCATTCATGGTTGTAGCCATGATATTAATGGCCTTTATGAGTAACATTGCTACGGCTGTAGTCAGCATGATTATCTTCGGGGTTGGGTTAGGACTATCGATGCCTGTATTTACACTAACCGTACAAAATGCTGTAGCGCCTTCAATGCTAGGTGTTGCTACTGCTACAAATACTTTATTCCGTAATTTAGGTGGAACCATAGGTATTGCCATCATGGGTACCATTATGAACTCCTCATTAACCAAAAAATTAGAGGCAGCGGTGTCCTCTGGCAAAGGTCCGGATTTATCCAAACTTGATCCTGAATCCGCTAAACAGCTTTCTGCCTTTATGAATCCTCAAATGCTGCTAGATCAGCCTAAGCTTAAAGAATTGCATGCAACACTGCCAGAGCAAATCCAGCCGCTCTTCAATCAATTGATTGAGATGCTGCGGAACGCACTAAGCGATTCCCTGACAGTTGTGTTCTTAAGTGGTACGGCGCTGTTAGTTATCGCAGCACTGCTCGTTCTGTTCCTTAAAGAGATTCCATTACGTAGTGGAGAGAAAAAAATGGAGACACACGCAGAGGATAAAAACGGGAGTAAAAAACTCGAAAAATCTGTGCCTGCTGCACATTAATCGCAAATAACCTTACATTAGAGATGTCCGTAAACAGCTTAGGCTGTGCGGCATCTCTTTTTTTATAGGAAGGGCTAGGATTCGTTTGGTTGATCATTCAATTCTTCGAAGTAAACATAGACTCCGTTTAACAGCTCCATTAACGTATCCGTCTGTTCTTTGCCCATGTAATCAATCATACCTTTAAAGGTATTCCGGGATTTCGTTACAGCCATCTCAGCCAGATGCTCCCCTTTTTCCGTAAGCGTGATCTCACTAACTCGGCGATCCTGTGCATCAGAAGTACGCACCACATATCCTTGTGCAATCAGACTATTGAGCATTTGGGTAACCGTAGGAGAGGTGACTTTCAGAAACTTGCTAATCTCCGAAACCGTCTGTCCCTTCTTCCCTTCCCGTTCTTTACCAAGCTTTAAAGAAACCAACATCCGGACCTCACTTGGCTTCAAGCCCCAAATCGTGGTTTTACGCCAGTTCATTCTAGCGAATTGTTGGAAAGCCTCCATTAATCCATCCACATTCTGATATTTCTCTTCGTTCATCAGTACACCCCATAAAATCATTTAACACTAAGTATAGCCTAATATGACGTAAAAAAGAATTGATAGATGTCAGATTACCCATTTTCAAAAAATAACTAATGGGATGTATAATATAATAATCATCCTAAATTGAAAGTGGGTATCTAATTTGTCCTTTTCTTACTCTACCTATGACGCTCTAGGACTTGCTTCACTTGTCAAAGCACGTGAAATTTCACCTCGTGAGCTGGTCGAAGCCGCCTTCGCTCGGTTAGATGAGATCAATCCGGTCATAAATGCGGTGGTGCGCACCCGTCGTGAAGCTGCTCTTAGAGAAGCCGACGAGATGCCTGTTCAGGATAACACTCGGCCGTTTGCTGGCGTTCCGTTTCTATTAAAAGATATTTCCCAATCTATCGCTGGCGAGCCCATCACTTGTGGGGCTATGCTGATGAAGAACAATGTCGCACGGTGGGATTCAAATTATGTTGCACGAATTAGGAAAGCCGGCTTTATTCCACTTGGCCATACGAATACACCCGAGTTCGGCTTAAAAAACATTACAGAGAATGTCCTCCATGGCCCTGCTCGTAATCCTTGGAATCACGAATATTCTCCTGGAGGTTCAAGTGGCGGAGCCGCAGCGGCTGTAGCTTCTGGTATTGTTCCAGTAGCGGGAGCCAGTGATGGTGGTGGGTCCATCCGTATTCCCGCCTCATTCACAGGCCTATTCGGACTTAAACCCACGCGCGGGCGCACACCAGTAGGACCCGGAGTCGGCCGTCAATGGCAAGGGGCTTCTATTGATTTTGCCTTAACCCGGTCCGTTCGCGATAGCGCTGCTATGTTAGATCTGCTGCAGGTTGTGCAGCCAGAAGCCGCCTTCCAGACCCCGTTATACCCGGGCGTATATCTGGATGACCTGTTTAAGCCTACGCAACGTAAACTACGAATTGGATTTACGACGGCTTCCCCAGTAGGTACGCCTGTCTCTGAAGAGGCCGTAAATGCTGTTCTCAAAACCGTGAACTGGCTCGAAGCTGAAGGACATGCGGTTGAAGAAACAGAAAGTCCTGTGAATGGCACAAGACTGATGGAGAACTACTATACGATGAATGCCGGAGAGGTAACAGCGATGTTCGTCTCCCTGGAGAGAAATATGGGACGTTCCATAACTGCTGACGATGTCGATATCATTACGTGGGTCCTTGGTGAGACTGGAAAAAATGTTTCAGCGGCCGAATTCGTACATAGTCTGGATGAATGGGACGTTGCAGCCGCCCAAATGGCGGAACTGTTTAATCATTACGACTTATATATAACACCTACGAATGCAAACTCTGCTCCCAAAATTGGTGAATTAACACATAAACCTGCAGAGATAGCAAAGCTGCTGCACGTAAATGAATTGCCAAAAGAAGAACAGAGCCGCTTAATTTACGAGATGTTTGAGCCAAGCCTAACCTATACACCGTTCACCCAGCTCGCAAATCTGACAGGCCAGCCTGCAATGAGTGTGCCCGTCCATAAGTCAGCAACTGGCCTGCCGCTAGGCGTTCAAGTCATGGCGAACAAAGGCCGTGAAGATTTGTTGCTTCAGCTTGCTGCCCAGCTTGAACAATCCGCTCTTTGGGTCGGCATGAATGGAAATCCGCTGTTCACCTGATCAATTAAGGGTGATGCTCTCGCAGCTCAAGCTCCCCTTACTCTTTCCCGCAAATGCCATAGAAGAAAATATGGATGGCTTCCTCGATGAAGGCATCCATATCTTCCTGTTTGCTAGCTTCGTCTAGAAGTTCACCTGCATTACGCATATACATCCCCATTAGTGAAAGTATCCCTTTGGTGGATACTTTATTTGAGATTTCTCCCCGCGCTTTCCCATCCTCGACCATCTTCACCAGCACCGGCAAAATGTCATTCGCATATCGTTCCTCAATATAATGGAACATTTCTTGATCCTCAACCATAAGCTCCTTCACAGTTGCGGGAGATAAACCGCTGTAAGTTTCCCTCTCCATGGTTAGAATGTAACCCATAATCTCCTTTAGAGAATGCTCTTGATAAATGTAATCTTCAAATTTCTGAATTTCCTTCTGAACAAAGTCCTTAAAAGACTCACTAAGCAGCGCTTCCTTGCTGCCAAAATAATTATAAATCGTCACCTGAGAGACCCCTGCTTCTTTCGCAATATCAGCGATCCGTAGACGTTTCGGTTCCCAGTTCTTGAGCATCTCCATGGTAGTTTTCATAATTTTGAGTTTAATCTGTGCTGCTCTCTTTTCAAATCCATTCATAGCTTCCACCCTAACTTCGTTATTAAGTATGCATATTCAAATTTAATGAAATATTTCATTTCAATTATTTCATAATTATATTGACTTCATTAACCACTAGGAATAATATAACATATGAAATATCTGATTCATAATAGTTCATTATTTTGCGGCGGGGGTGGCAGCATGCTGGTAGTAGAAGGCTTAACTAAACGATTTTCGAATGGCAAAGGAATCGAAGATGTAACATTTACCGTAAATAAAGGCGAGGTTTTTGGATTTCTGGGTCCTAACGGTGCGGGTAAATCGACGACCATACGGCATATCATGGGTTTTATGAAACCAGATCAAGGGCATGCGAGTATCCATGGGCTTGATGTATGGAAGGCACAAGGGACAGTCCAGAAGCATATTGGCTACTTACCCGGTGAAATCAACTTTTTTGATGGGATGACGGGTCTTTCTTTCCTTAAATTTATCTCAGCCATGCAGGGAATCAAAAATACTACCAAACGCGAGCAGCTGATTGAACGTTTGCAATTTGATGCCACCACTCCGATCCGAAAAATGTCAAAGGGAATGAAGCAAAAGGTCGGAATCGTCGCTGCTTTTATGCACAGTCCTGACGTTATTATTCTGGATGAACCTACCTCGGGTCTCGACCCGCTCATGCAAAAGGTATTTATTGATCTGGTACTGGAAGAAAAATCAGCCGGAACCACCTTTCTCATGTCCTCACACAGCTTTCAAGAAATTGAACGCACCTGTGACCGCGCCGCAATTATTAAAGACGGACGGATTATCACCGTAAAAAATATTCATGAACTGCAATCGATGCAACGGAAGCTGTTTGAGGTCATTTTTGCGAATAGTGAAGATGCAGTGAATTTTGCCGCCTCCGGCCTACAAGTGGAAGCTCACGAGGGAAATAGGGTCCGCATAGCTGTGCAGGGCAATTATGACCGATTCATCCGGGAAACTGGAAAATACAATATCCGCAGCATCGACGTATTCACGCAAAATCTGGAGGACATCTTCATGGACTATTATGACCGCGAGGGGGCAGTGCAATGAATCTTCCGCTCTATAAGGAAATGATGCGAGTGAACCTGAAAGGAATATTGAATTACACCTTTGGTTCTGCCTTCTATATTCTGTTTATGATCTGGCTTTATCCTGGGATTGCGGGGAGCACACAAGCAATTGATGACCTTATTAAGGCGATGCCAGAGGGTGTGGGTAAAGCCTTTGGATTAAATAGCGGATTTACCAGTGCTGAAGCTTTTATCTCCGGAGAATATTATGGACTTATACTAGTTCTGATTCTTTCCATAGTTTGTGTGCAAATGTCAACGCAGCTTATGGCTCGACTCGTGGATCGCGGTTCCATGGCCTATCTGCTCATAGCCCCAACTACACGGAGAAAAGTCGCTACCACGCAGGCACTTGTTCTCACTACAGCATTACTCTTAATTATGGGTGTAACCACCCTCGCCGGATTATTAGGTAAAGCATGGTTCCTTGGCAGTGAATATGACTTTAACAGTGGTCGCTTCGCTCAGCTGAATACCGTGGCGTTTTTATTGTTTTTTGCCGTAGGCGGCCTTACCTTTCTCGTGTCCTCTGTATGTAATGACGAGAAAAAAGCGCTCGGAATTTCCGGCGCCATCGCCTTCGGATTTTTCACTCTGGATCTACTCGGTAAAATAAGCGACAAACTGGAAGGACTGCGTTTCCTAACCTTATTCTCCTTCTATCAACCCGGGGAAATCGTTCAGGGCAACGTGGAGATAATTCAGGTCTCCAGTTGGCTGCTGTTGATCGGAGTGTTCACCTTTTCCTTGGGAGTAGAACTGTTCAGAAGACGGGAGCTTCCATTATAAGAGTACCTCATTTGATCAACTCGCTTTTACGCATTCCCGAAGCAACTATCGGACACCGTTGACCTTAAATGCAACTTTATCACAAATTTGCGTACCTAACGGACCCTAAAGTCGTTATTGGCTTGAAGAACAGCAAAAATGAACCTTTTCTAAAGGAATAGCTGCACTGGGGTCCGCAACCTTGCTCAAATGGCCAAAAACTTGCAAATAGCGTCAGCTGAGTCCATAAGCCTCAGGAGGGTTATAACTATGACTCTTATAAAAAACAACAGAGCAGTGTTTCTCCACCTCTGGGAGAATCATTGCTCTGTTGTTTTATGCGACAAATCCCTTTTTATTTCGTATCCGGTCTAGGTACACCAAAGTTTGGCGTTCCGTCTTCATTCCACTGGATTACTTGCACACGTGCGTGACGATTCGGATCGTAAAGCGGATCACCGACAATTTCCTTATAGCTTCTAGCATGGAAAACAAGGATATCCTGTGTGCCATCCTCAGAGACAGTGAAGCTATTATGTCCCGGACCATATTGGCCGTTTTCCTCAGAAGTCGTAAACACAGGTTCAGGTGTCTTGACCCATGATTTTGGATCCATCAAATCACTATTCTCATCAGCAGTCAACAATCCCATACAATAGTTGTGATCTGTTGCACTAGCTGAGAAAGTCATGAAAATGCGTCCATTACGCTTAAGGATTGCCGCGCCTTCATTCACCAAAAATCCGATTTTTTCCCAATCATATTCAGGAGTGGTGATGCACACCTGCTCGCCTTTTAGTGTCCAAGGGTTCTCCATTTCGGAAATATAAATATTTGAATTGCCAGGGATAGCAGGATCTTTTTGTGCCCAAACGTAATATCTAACTCCTTTATGCTCAAAAGTTGTTGCATCCAAGGCAAAAGATTCCCATTTTGTTTTTATTTGACCCTTTTCCACCCATTCACCCTCTAAAGGATTTGCGGATGAATTTTCTAGTGCAAACATGCGATGATCAAATAAACCATCTTTCGTATCAGAGGTATGTGCAGCTGCATAATACACGTACCATTTTCCATCAATATAATGAATCTCTGGCGCCCAAATATTAGCACTCATCAAACCCGTTTCATGCTTAACCCAAATGGTCTTTCCTTCAGCCTCAGCCAATCCTTGAATAGATTCAGAACGGCGAAGCTCAATTCTATCGAACTCCGGAACTGAAGCTATGAAATAGTAGTACCCGTCAGTATGTTTATAGATCCAAGGATCTGCTCGTTGCTCAACTAGTGGATTTTTCACATTAAATTCTCTCACAATGACAACTCCTATATTTATCTCTTTTTTTATATTTGCAGGTCACCAAAACACACCCTTCCTTATAAGAAGTCAAGGTGTATTTAAGTTTAAGTTCATTCGATCTAACCTTTGATACCCGAATTCAGGTTGATGGATTGAACGAAGTATTTTTGTGCAAAAACGAATAGCAGCAATGTTGGAATAATCGCCATGATTGCCGAGCCCATTAATTGTCCGATCATACGATAGTTTCCGTAGATGTCTTGCAATAAGAGCAAACCAGCGGTAATTGGCATTTTGTCTACATCTGTGTACACAATAACCGGCCAGAGGAAGTCATTCCAAGATCCAGTAAAGGAGAACAATCCGCAAACAATCAATATTGGTTTAACTAACGGCAATATAATTTGCGCGAAAATTCTAAAGTCACTAGCACCATCAACTTTAGCCGATTCATCTAATTCTTTTGGGATACCGTTCATAAACTGTCTGACCAAGAAGATATTACCCATACCCGCAAGACCAGGGATAATCATAGCCCAGGAAGTATTCACCCAACCAAAGGAGTCAATGATTTTATAAGAAGGAATCAAGTTAACAACACCCGGAAAGAAGGAGATCCCCAGCAAAGTGAAGAACAATGTGTCTCTTCCTTTAAACTTAATACGGGTGTAACCAAAACCTGTAATCGAAATAACAATAACAACCAGAATGGTGTGAGATGTGGCAATAAACAATGAGTTACCTAACCAACGTAGAATTGGAGCTGTAGAGGTATTGTTTAGGATTGTAACGTAGTTCTCAAAGACCCACTCTTTAGGAAATAGTCTAAAGCCCGAGGAGACTACTTCCGTTTGTGATCTAAATGAGGTGGAAATCCCGAATATAACAGGAATGATCCAAATCACACATAGGATACCTAGAAATATATAGGAAATATATTTTGAAATACTTACACTGGAGGAGCCTTTTATTTTGCCTGTTGTATTTACAACTGGATTTACTGCCTGGTTTGACATTTTAGTACACCTACCTTTTCCATTTCCTTGTTAGTCAATTAGTTTCTGCGAACCTATGAAGCATTTCGGTTCATTACAAAATATTGCAGCGCTGAGATCACCAAAATAACTAATCCCAGTAAAACTGCCATAGCTGATGCCATCCCGGCGATGGACTCACCGTTACCGAAAGCTAATTGACGAATATACATCATTAGAACGTGTGTACTTTGTCGAGGTCCGCCATCGGTCATCATTAACGGTTGGCCGAATACATTAAAGGCACCCGCAGTTGTCATAACAAAGGTATAAATTAATGGAAAACGAATAGATGGCAAGGTAATACTAGTGAATTTTTTAATAGAACCCGCACCATCGAGCTCAGCCGATTCATATAACTCTTGAGAAACGCCACTTAAGGAAGCACGATAGATAATCATGTTGCCCCCAATACCACCCCATAAAGTAATTACAATGATAATAATCCACGCATAGGGTTGATTTGCAGGCCAAGCAATTTGTGATCCAAATAGATTACCAGTGATCCCAAGTTGCTTATTAAAGATCAACAGCCAAATCAGTGCTGCCGCAGAAATTGAAATCAAGCCAGGAATATAAAGAATAGATTGAATTAAGCTCTTCATTTTAACTTTTTTATGTTCCAACGCCACCGCGACCATTAATGGAATAATAATCAGCAACGGAACAGACATAGCAACGAAAATCAGTGTATTTTTTAGACCTCTGAAAAATTGAGTATGAAAGGTTGAACTGTTGTCAAAAAGAATAGCCTTATAGTTATCAAAGCCTACCCATACCGGATCACTCATTAAATTCCATTTTGTAAATGAAGCATAAATCCCATAAATCGTTGGCACTAAAATGAAGACAGCAAACAAAATGACATGCGGACCTACAAAGAAAGCAGGTGCCCAATTGATTTTCTTTTTCATAGGAATTCATTTCTCCTTTTGCACAAAGTAATGCACCATAACATGGCACATTACTTCGTACAATCTATTCTATTTTGCTTTATTTTGCTGCACTGCTGCTTTCCGCAATTTTATCTTCAACAAATTTTTGCATCGTTGCCAAAGTCTCATCAATATCAACGTTGCCACGCACGATATCCGCACAGTAAGTATCTACAGCTTCCGCAATGTATGGGTAGTATTCATAGGTGTAAATGTATAGGGATTCGATTTCTTTTTCATCAGATGTAAAGAAGGATTGCATAAAGTCTTTGTACTCAGGGCTTTGGTTAACTACGTTACTTGCTACGTTTTGTCCAGCTTTTGCCCATTCCATCGAATTCGTACGAACATATTCCAAGAAGTTAGCAATACCCACTTCTTTTTCGTCTGTTCTCTTATCATTTTTCAACATAGCGAACAAGTGAGAAGAAGATCTGTTGGTGAATTTATCAGGAGTAGGAGAATAAACATTGGTCACGCCAAAGTTCAAGCCTTCAACCCCAGCATGTGCTGTAGAACTCCAAGTTCCGTCTGTCGAGAAAAGTACATTTTGAGATTGGAACATCAAGTAACCGTCTTCACCAAATGGAGTCATCAGGCCAGCATCAGCGATTTTCTTAACATTTTCAAACGCTTGTTTAAATACAGGGGTATTAACAGCCGGTTTTCCATCGACTTGGATATCCCCGCCCAAATCTTGAATTTGAGCCAAGATAACCCAGCCCAGCAAGGCATCATTAACTACGTAATCGCCTTCATCCAATTTACCTTGTAAGGAAAGCATTTCATCAATAGTAACAACGTTATCATCCAAGAAGGATTCAGCGTTATATTTTTTCAGCAAATCTTTATTGTAATACATTACGTTACTATGAATATCAAGAGGAACTGTGTATTGAGTTCCATCGATATTACCAGTGTTCCAAGCTTGTGGTAAGTAATTTTCAGCTTTCAGTTCAGGTTGTGCTGGCAATACGGTATCTTGCATGGATTCCAGTACACCTTGTTTAACAAACCCAGGAACACGGTCAGCGTGGATAATTGCTAAATCAGGAACACCTTTGCTAGATGCCAAAACTGTAGAAATTTTTGTGTACATATCAGCCGTAATAACATGTTTTACTTTGATTTCGGGATTCGTTGCATTGTAGTTTTTAACAATTTGATCCATATAAGCACCGTCATCACCGGTCAGCGGTGTCCAGAACGTAATCGTCTTACTATCATCTTTACCACCGCATCCTGCCAAAACTGTCGATAATGTTAGAACCGTTGCTAATAAAACTCCAAATTTCTTTTTCATTACTCTCTCCCCCTGCAGCTGTAATGTTAAGATAACCATTCATGTTCACTTTCTTTGAAAACGATTAACTTGAGATTAGTATACATTCATTGTGAAAGCGTAGTCAATAACATTTAAATAAACTTAACAGAATTTTTTTTCGTTTAATTAACCTTTTGATTCATCTCTCGGAGATGAAAGCGATATTATATTTACTTCGGTTACCTTTCATGTTACTTTATATATAGATTAATAAACTTTACAGTATATGAAATAACTTTGAAAGAAGTGGGTAAAATGCAGTTGGAAATCGACAAATCCTCTCTTGTTGTTTACGAAGCTTTAGCGAGTGAAGTACGCATCAAAATTATTCAGTTGCTCTCCAAAAATAAGATGAACATCAAAGATTTGGCAGAAGAACTTAAAATAAGCAGTCCTATCGTTACCAAACACATTAAAAAACTAGAAGATGCAGGGCTCATAAAAACTGAAAAGGTGCCTGGCAAATCAGGAATGCAAAAAATCTCAATCCTTAGGGTGGATCATATTGAGATTAACTTCCCGAAAAAAATCTTTCACTCTTTTGCCTCCTACGAGACATCAGTGCCGATTGGTCATTATACCGATTATGATCTGAAACCTACTTGCGGACTTGCTACGGATAAGGAGTTTATCGGCAGAGTAGACGAACCTAAGTATTTCATGGATTCTAAAAGAGTGGACGCAGAGATTCTCTGGTTCACGCAAGGTTATGTGCAATATAATATCGCTAATTTCCTAAAAAAAGAGGAAACCCTACAGCAATTTGAGATTAGCTTAGAGCTTTCTTCCGAATTCCCCTTTGCTAATGACGTATGGCCTTCAGACATCACCTTTTCTTTGAATGGCTTGGAATTAGGGACTTGGACGAGCCCCGGAGATTTCGCTGATGCTAGAGGTAAATTCACACCGGAATGGTGGCCACACAATATCAATCAATACGGATTGCTAAAAACGATTAGAATTACAAACCACAATGGAACTTACATTGACGGTGACCCGCTGTCTCAGGTTTCGATTGAGGATTTAGATACGAATTGTGATCGTTGGACCTTTCGGATCGAAGTGAAGGAAGATGCAAAACACGTAGGAGGAGCAACGATTTTCGGAAAAAAATTCGGAAACCATGATCAAGATATTATTTTCAAATTGTACTATCTGTAAATTTTTCATTTATGATCTAAGCAAAACTGGTTTTTTTGCGGGGGTGAACAACTAATTAGCTATTCTTCTTTAGCTCCCCCCCACCTGTTATGCCCTATCCCCTCTCTTTATCTTGCTGATATATCCCGCCTTGTCATCCATTCACTGCATTTCACTCTTATCCACTTCAGCAGTAATCACCAGTAGTTAAATCATTTACCTCTATTTTGAATTTATAATTTATAAAAATATAAAAAGATTCATAAATCATTAAATTTCTATTTGACTATTTGCTGATATCATGCTTAAAATGAGAGCATTATAAAACGTTTTCCGTGTTATGGTTTAGTAATACATAAATTAAAACCATTTTCATATTCGAAAGCGTTTTTTTAGTAGCTATTTATGTAAGCGTTTTACATTTTTTTCAGTAAAGAAGGGAGGAATTGGAAAAATACGCGTGTACAAGCTCTACATCACTAGAATCGGAGGAACATACATTTGAGAAAAACTACTGGTAAACTAACCGCTTCCCTGCTTGCCCTCACTCTATTAGTGCCTGCTCCATTAATTTCTGCTGCTTCTGCAAGCGATTCCAAAGCAGTCGCATTATCCACTCAGCAACAAACTGCCGATTATTCCGGCCACTGGGCACAAAAAGATTTTCAAACCTGGGTAGATAAGGGCTTGATTCTCGGTTACGGAAACGGAATATATAAGCCAAATCAAGAAATCAACCGTGCAGAGTGGGTTACTCTGGTTAATCGGGTCTTTAATTTGCAGGAAAAAGCCGATATAGGCTTCACGGATGTTTCCACGACAGGTGCTTACTACAGCGATATCCAAAAAGCAACCGCTGCAGGATATGTAACAGGATACAGCGATGGCACCTTCCGACCCGCACAGCAAGTAAGTCGGCAAGAAGCTGCAGTAATGTTATACAGACTGTTCCAACTCAACTCATCTGTTGGCACTTCTGCACCAAAGGATGCTGCTGATTTGCCAGAATGGAGCCAAGAAGCAGTATTGTCTTTACTTGGTGAAGGTTATCTGCAAGGTTACACTGACGGCAGCTTTAAAGGAACTCAGGCTGTAACAAGAGCGGAAGCACTGCGCATGATTGAGAAGCTTGGCGGAGAAATCACGCCTAAGAGCGGAAGCTATTCGGGGATTAACACTCGGAATATGGTTATCAGCAGCCCAGGCGTAGAGTTGAAAAACTCCACAATCTCAGGGAATCTCTACCTTACCGAAGGTATTGCTGAGGGCGATGTCACACTGAATAATGTCACTGTTAAGGGAAAAGTATTCGTTTCTGGTGGCGGTGAAAACAGTGTCGTACTAAGCGACTCCAATGCTGCTGAAATGGTAGTAGATAAGCATAACGGCAAGCTGCGAGTCGTTACTAGAGGCACAAGTGCCGTACCAAACGTACGCGTACATTCCAGTGCAATACTAGAGGAAGATGCATTAACGGGGGCAGGTTTCAGCCGGGTTATTGTTGAGAATACGCTGCCTAAGGATTCCATCCTCAAGCTGAAAGGAAGCTTTGATTCCGTTGAGCTTCAAGCGTTGGGAGAGCCTACACTCCATCTGACAGCAGGCAGTATTGCTGAAGTTACACTGAAGCAAAAAGCCAAGCTGCGTGTAGAGGCAGGTACAGAAATCAAGAATCTAATCCTTGGTTTCAACGATATCCTAACCATCCAAGGCACGGGTAAGGTTATCTTTGATAGCAAGTACAGTCAGTTAATCCATTTTGAAACACCAACTCCAACGGCTACGGCAACCACTGGTACCGGTGGATCTAACGGCGGTTCTGTTGCTACTTCGGCTCCGGAAGTTACAGCTACTCCGGCCCCAACGGCTACACCAGATCCAACGGCTACACCAAATCCGACGGCTACACCAGATCCGACGGCTACACCAGATCCGACGGCTACACCAGATCCGACGGCTACACCAAATCCGACGGCTACACCAAATCCGACGGCTACTCCGGCACCAACGGCTACACCTAGTCCGGGAGCAACTGCACCAGCACTCACCAATGTCTCGGTACATGATCCATCGGTGGTAGTGGATAATGGAACTTATTATGTATTTGGCTCTCATATCGATGCGGCCAAATCAGATGATCTGATGAACTGGACACAGTTCACTAATGGTTATACAACACCGGGCAACGTGATTTTTGGTGATCTGTCCAAGAATCTGGCAGAATCCTTTAAGTGGGCTGGCGAGAACGATTCGGACAGTAAAGGCGGATTCTCCATCTGGGCACCGGACGTATTCTGGAATAACGATTATAAGAACGCTGATGGAACAACTGGCGCTTATATGATGTATTACAGCGCTTCTTCTACTTATATCCGTTCGGCGATTGGCTACGCCACTTCGCAAAATATCGAAGGGCCTTATACTTATGGAAATACCGTAATTTATTCCGGTTTCACCAAGGAAGAGGCTTATGACAGTGACAGTAAAGTAAATAAGAAATGGGACAATACAAATATCAAGGACCTTATCGACAATGGAACGTTGGAAGGTGTCAATCCAGATTGGTTTAATGCAGGTGGTTTGTATCAAAACAAAACCTATACAAATGCAATTGACCCAACTATTTTCTACGACAAAGACAACAAGCTTTGGATGACTTATGGTTCATGGTCAGGTGGTATATTCATTCTGGAGATTGATCCAGCTACCGGAGAACCTAAATATCCAGGCAAAGATGGAAAGACCGCTGATGGACGTCTTATCGACCGCTATTTCGGAACCCATATTTCTGGCGGAATGACCAAATCGGGTGAAGGTCCGTACATCGTTTATGATAAGGATACTGGTTACTACTTCTTGTATGTAACTTACGGTGGACTGGACTCCAAAGGCGGTTACAGCATGCGGCAGTTCCGTTCAACAAATCCGGACGGCCCTTATACGGATGCAGCAGGACAGAATGCTGTTCTAACTACCGATGGTGACAACACACCATATGGTAATAAGCTGTTAGGAAACTTCATGTTTACAAATCAAAATGCAGACCCGAATTTCCAAACGTATGGTTATGTGTCCTCAGGACATAACTCGGTACAATATGATGATGAAACGGGTAAAATATTTAACTTCTTCCACACTCGTTTCCCACTCCGTGGTGAAACACATGAACTTCGTGTGCATCAAATGTTCACTAACGAAGATGGCTGGCCAGTAACTGCCGTACATCGTTACACGGGTGAAACTATTGGGGCTGTAGCACGGGATAATGTTGTCGGCTCTTATCAGTTCGTTAACCACGGCAAGGATGTTTCAGGCGTTATCAAACCTACAGTAGATATCGAGCTAAAAAGTGACGGAACGATCGCTGGATCGTTAACCGGAACTTGGGAATTGAAGGATGAGTACTTCGCTCATTTGCTCATTAACGAAACGGAAAATGGAAACACCGTACAACATCTCTACAAAGGTGTATTTGTGAAGCAATGGGATTCCTCACGACAACAGCATGTTATGACGTTCACCGCAATGTCAGATCAAGGAATCACTATCTGGGGCAGCCAGATGCAATCGATGAGCGTTGAGCAGATTTTGAACAATATTGCTGCAGGCTTGAGTATTGGTGACACAAGAAAAATATACGATGACATCACCCTCCCTACGGAAGGCTTGCGCGGAGCAGAAATTTCATGGTCCTCTTCCAATGAGGCCGTAATTGCTAACAATGGTAAGGTTACTCGTCCTGAACTTGGACTTGGAAACGCTACAGTTGAACTGACTGCTACAATTAAGCTAGGCGAAGTCGCAGTAACTAAGACCTTCACCGCCGTTGTTATGGAAAAAAAGAGCACGCAATTGGAAGACGGCTTAGTAGCTGCCTTTGACTTTGATGGCGACCTTGCAGAAAATGGGGATCGCACAGCTGACGGCATAGTCACCGGAAATCTGATCAACAACACTGAGGATGGAGACATCACTTTTGAGGCTGGTAAAGACGGTCAGGCAGCCAAGTTTGATGGTAAATCCGGTGTTCGTCTACCTGACGGATTAATTCAAAGTAGCGCATATTCGGTAGGGATGTGGCTGAACCCATCCGAATTAAAAGCTTTTACTCCTGTATTCTTCGGTGCTAAAACCGAAACGAACTGGTTCAGTCTCCTGCCATATGGAAACGGTGGAGCAACCACCAGACTCTGGTTCGGTAGCGATACTTGGCTAGATGCTGATACAGGCTTACAAATTCCAGTTAACCAGTGGACGCATGTTGCCTTCACTTACAATGCTGGAACAGTCAATATGTACGTAAATGGTATATTGAAATCCTCCGGAAAAGGATTCACAGATATTTTCGATACAGAAAAAGGTGTATTTGCTCTTGGTGTGAACTACTGGGATGCACCATACAAAGGTTTGGTTGATAAATTCCGCGTGTATGATAGAGCATTGTCTGCGGAAGCTGTGGGCTGGCTTGTAAACGGTGAGCCTGATACGAACATTAAAGTAAGTAATATCTCATTCAGTGAAGCTGTTAAATCAGTAGCTGTAGGAAATACTTTCACCCCTCAAGTTAGTGTGCTTCCAACCAATGCCGGAAATAAGGCGCTAACTTGGAGCTCTAGCGATTCCAGCGTAGTGGCTGTTGACGCAGCGAGCGGAATAGTAACAGCACTAACTGTCGGTGGCCAAGCTGTAATTACTGCAACAGCGACTGATGGAAGCGAAGTTTCAGCCAGCTACACAGTAAATGTAACTGATGGAAAAGTAGCTCATTATGCTTTTGATGGCGACCTGGACGACTCCTTCCAATTGAACGGAAAAGGCGAAGTTACAGGAGCAAAAGTAGATAGCCCAACTGTAGGCAATATCACATACGGTAACGGTGTCCTCGGTCAAGCTGCAATATTCAACGGTACCTCCGGTATCCGTTTGCCTGATGGATTAATTGACAGCAATACCTATACCGTATCTATGTGGCTAAACCCTGAACAACTTACAGATGCAACAACTACTTTCTTCGGCGCTGCCACTAAAAATAGCTGGATTAGCTTCGTTCCTCAGAACGGCGGCGGTAAAACGTTATTATGGTCCGGAGAAGCTTGGTATGATGCTATTTCTGCCATGAAGATTCCAGTAAACGCATGGACACATGTTGCGTTTACGGTCAGCAATGGTACCGTAAAAGTTTACCTTAACGGAGTAGAGCAGTTCTCTGGTGAGGGCTTCCCGAATGTCTTTAAGAACAAAAACGGCGTTTTCGCTCTAGGCGTCAACTATTGGGATGCACCATTTAAGGGCATGATTGATGAACTGAAGATTTACAGCAGAGCGCTCAAGTCAGATGAAGTACAGGCAGAGTATAGCTCGAACGTAGATTAAGCAAGATTTGATTTGGAAAGAGAGCGGAGCCACAGGCTCCGTTCTTTTTTTAAAGTCCCATATTGTAAAAAAAGTATTTAACTAATATAATCATTAACTATACGTCCGAAATAAACGTCGATTATTATATTGTTATTAATAAATTTCTTAATCATCGGCGATTAGCCCATAAATTTTAATTGGAGGCCACTTATGAAACTTGACCTGTCGGAAGAATCCCTTCCCGTCTATGAAGCTTTAGCCAGCTCAGTACGCCTGCACTTGTTGCGTTTACTTGCCGAAAATCCTATGAATGTTAAGGAATTGGCCGCAGCAGTAAATTTGAGCAGCGCCATTATGACTATGCATGTGCGTAAGCTGGAAGCTGCCGGACTGATCCAGACGCATATGGCACCTGGTCGAAGTGGTCTGCAAAAGATCTGTACTCTAGCTGCTGAAGGAGCAGAAATCACCTTCCCAGGCAGACAGATCAATGAGCGCAAAAGTTATCGCAAGGAAATTCCGGTTGGACATTACTCCGACTTCCTGATCGAGCCAACCTGTGGTCTTGCAACTACTGAGAAAGTGATCGGCAGTTTTGATGATCCCCGCTATTTCTGGGATCTTGAGCGTATGAATGCGGGGATTCTTTGGTTCGGCAAAGGATTTATCGAATATAAAATCCCTAATTTCCTACTCTCCAGCCAGCATCCTGAGGAACTGATTATAACCATGGAAATTGCTTCCGAAGCACCTTCCATTAATAATAATTGGCCTTCGGATATCACATTCACTTTGAACGGAGTGAAGCTTGGATTCTGGACAAGTCCCGGTGACTACGGGGATAGCCGTGGTAAATATACACCGGCCTGGTGGCCAGCACTCACGAACCAATACGGCTTGCTCAAGCAGCTGCGTATTACAGCGAAAGGTACATTTATGGATGGTTTAAAGCTCTCAGAAGTTACCCTTGATCAAGTGAATATCCGTGACAAACAGTGGTCTTTCAAGCTTTCCGTAGATGAAGATGCCGAGCATATTGGCGGGATTACTCTTTTTGGCAAAGGTTTTGGAAATTATAATGAAGATCTAATCGTTGAGTTGTTCTATACGGATAACCAAGAATAAAGCCGCATTCACCTCCCATTGGAGAGTCGAATGCGGCTCTTATTTTAGCTTAATTCTTTTCGATAAAGGGACCCCACAAGCCACCCCCCGGCAATGGACAACTACGTTCCTTAAGCTTGGCTACTACGGGGATGATGCAGCCGCAAGCGACGCAAGTTACCCCTTCGTGCAGCTTAGGGCAAGTCCCACAAAGGGCAACCCGTTCAGCGTAAACTTCATCTGGAACACAAAACTCTGGCTTAAACATGGAAGAAGACAAGATACGATTAATCTGCGTTGGCGTAACTTTATAATCCTCTCTGCATCCCTTGCATGTTGATGTTGTTGACATGGTAACACCACCTTAAGCCTTCGGCGTAATCTCCAGCACAGTTACTGACATTGGAGGCAGTTCAACATTAAGAAGATCACCCTCCAGAGTGAAGGCAGTGAAGGCTTGCGGCACTACCGCCTCCGGTTGGCTGAAGGTATTGTGAGCATCAATTTTATCACCGGCAAGTGTTGTGCCTGTCACTTCAACCTTCTTCCCGGAAAGACCACGAAGCTCAAGTGGAACAGCAGCAGAAGCAGCATGGTTCAAGTTGCAAAGACTGACATGGATGATTCCAGAAGCAGTTACGGAAGCCGAAGCAGATACTTCAGGAATCTCACGGCCTTCAAAGCTGTAAGTGCCACTTTCCAGTGCTAAATCCAGCAACTCCGCATCCTGATGGACTTTAAACATATTGAATACATGATACGTTGGGGTCAGCACCATCTTTTCCCCTTCGGTCAATATAACTGCCTGAAGTACGTTAATCGTCTGCGCAATATTTGCCATCCGTACCCGGTCACTATGTTTATGGAAAATATTCAAGGTCACGCCTGCTACAAGAGCATCCCGAATTGAATTTTGTTGATACAGGAATCCTGGATTCGTCCCCGGCTCTACATCATACCAAGTTCCCCACTCATCTACGATAAGACCTACTCTTTTATCCGGATCATATTTATCCATAATAACGCCATGTCTGGTGATCAGCTCATCCATGCGAAGGGCTTTCTCTAATGTACTAAACCATTCACTCGTTTCAAAGCCTGTAGCTGCACCTTTATTCTCCCATGCTGGACCAGGAATTGTATAATAATGCAGGGTAATCGAGTCCATAAAGCGTGTTGCCTCACGCATCAGAACCTCCATCCAGTGATAATCATCCACGTTAGGACCACAAGCAATCCGGTGAATACGATTGTCCCCGTAATTTCGTACATACGTCTGATATTGGCGATAAAGATCTGCATAATATTCTGGACGCATATTCCCGCCGCAGCCCCAGTTCTCATTCCCCACGCCAAAATAAGTCACAGCCCAAGGCTCTTGATGGCCATTCTGCTGGCGAAGCTCGGACATTGGAGATACGCCTCCAAAGGTTAAATACTCCACCCATTCGGACATCTCTTGAACGGTACCACTGCCCACATTACCGTTAATGTAAGGCTCACATTCCAGCATCTCACATAATTCCATGAATTCATGCGTACCAAAATGGTTGTTCTCAACCGTTCCGCCCCAGTGAGTGTTAATCATACGTTTACGACCTTCACGGGCTCCGATACCATCTTTCCAGTGATATTCATCCGCGAAACAGCCACCTGGCCAGCGTAGTACAGGAATTTTAATTTCCTTAAGCGCTTTCACGACATCATTACGAATACCGTTGGTGTTAGGAATAGTTGAATCTTCTCCAACCCAAATCCCTTCATAAATGCAACGGCCAAGATGCTCAGAAAAATGTCCGTAAATATTTCTGTTAATCGTCCCTTTGCGAATGTCAGTATTAAGGATCGCACGTTCTGCCATGGTTAAATACCGCCTCTCAACGTTTATATTTTTATTAACTAATTAATAATTATATAAACATTATAAGACGCTGCTTAGGTATCCGTCAATCTCCAATATGAACAAAAGCTATTCTTTATCAATAGGTTTCTTTATCCCGTCTTCATAATAGTCAAAAATGAGCTGCTGCTGCGTTCCTCTTACCCCGTAAAACACATCAGAAATTTGTTTCCCCTTACGTCTTAACTCGTTCTCCAGCCACTCTTGGGTCAGGCCATTATCCTTAAGATTATCTGCGAGCATTATTCCATCCATAATCAATTCAACGGGAAAGCTCTGAGGAACGGACAACAGCTTTAGATCTTTTCGGGTAACATATTGGTACTCTTGTTTCTTTAATACAGACACCATTCCGTTATCTTCCAGCACAGCGTATTCTACTACCTCTAGATTAAAAATTTCCTTTTCTCTCAAGGCCTGATCCAAAGAGTCCAACGAATACCTTACCTTTTTCATATTTTGCTCAAGAATTTTCCCATCCTCAATAAGTACAGTGGGTGAACCTGAAATCCAGCTTCTCATTTTACGACTTTTTAAAGCGATGATAGATAGTAAAAAAGATGTAACGGTAACGACTATAAGCGCCAGGATCATGTAGGAAGAATGCAGCTGTTTATTAAACGCCAAGTTCGCGGCTATTGAGCCCAATATAATACCCGTCACGAAATCGTGGAAGGTCAAGTTAGATAACGTTTGTTTTCCCAATATTTTGGCGATCAGCAAAAGCATGATCATAGCAACAAAGGCCCTAAGCACAATGTCCATATACACCTGCATCTCTAATGCTCCCTTCCTATTCAATCCTCCATTATTCACAAACCGAGTAGAAATGAAACCTCAACGAAAGCTCTGCCCATCCAAACCTGCCGATTTCTCTAAACGCCAAAAGGGCTCTGGAATGGTTCTACTGAACCTTCCCAAAGCCCTGGCTTCAAATTCTTACTTTTCAATCTTAATTGCTAAAAGATTGTATAGAACCATTGCACTCTCAGCTCGAGTTGCTGAGCCTCCCGGAGCGAATCGCTGGTCACTTCGACCCTGAATAAGTCCAAGGGCTTGGGCAGCAATGATCGATTCACGGGCCCATGAGGCAGCCGCACGCAAGTCACCGAATTGGATTACAGGCTTCGGTTCCACCTTTTTCCCGCTGACATATTCGTAGGCTCGCATCACCATGACCGCCATCTCTTGGCGGGAAATAGGGGCTTCTGGAGAGAAGCGAGTCTCACTCACTCCATGGACTATCCCCGCCTCTACAGCCTGCGCCACTTCCTCCGCATACCACTCATCCGCAGATACATCTGCAAATGCTGTAGATGATTTCCCTTCAAGTCCTAGCAAGCGGATCAGCATAGCTGTAAATTCTGCACGGGTCACTGACCGGTTCGGCTCGAAATTCCGAAGTCCGACTCCTTGAATCAGATGTTTGGCTGTTAGCTCTTGTACAACCGCCGCCGCCCAATGTCCAGAAGGAACATCGTCATACGATTTGTTGTATTCCAGCACGGCATATGTGCCTAAGTGTTCGGTGCGCAGAGCCACCTTGCCCTTCAGCCAGGAACGGCCCGCATACTCTATATTTCCGGAATCCGGAAAATAATAGCCGCCGAGCAAATTCCTTTTGGCCTCAGGGTAGGCGTTAAGCTCTAATGTAACGGGCTCAACAAATTGGGGAAGTATGCTTCTTGTACCGTCACCAGCAACAATATACAGGTTAAAGAGAAGGAACTCTCCTGCCTGGTTTAGCACTGCACCAGATTTCTTCTCTGCGCTAGCTAGTATTCTCTGCGCCGCTTCCCCATTCACCTCAGAAGCCTCCAGAAAGATCTGGCTGCCGGCCAATTGCTCCGCAGGAATCAAACCCCGCAATTGTTGAAGCACCGCTGCCGGAAGGGTCACATTAAAGTTAGAAGCCTCTACCCGAAGCGGCTTCTGTTTGAGCATGTCTGCTGCCATCCCCGGCAATACTAGCATTCTCAATTTACCCTCGTAGACAATGGCTGCCGAAAGATCGTTCAACGAAGCTGCGTTTAGTTGCAGCCGCCCCGCTGTTACCTCCGGTACGGAAGGCACTTGTGGTTGCGGACTCGGAACAGTTGAAGTATTGTCTTCCGCTTGTAGAATCTGAAGCGTCAGACTGCTCTGCCGTCCTCCGTAACTTGCAGTAATCACAGTCATGCCCGGATCAAGTGCTTGCAGCTGCCCCGTTGCCGTTACTGTGGCTACCTTCCTGTTACTGCTCTCGTAGATCACACCCTCGGTTACCGTAAGGTGGCTATCATCACTATATACCGCCGTTGTGACCACCTTACCGCTCTGCCCTATTTCCAAGGATGTCGGACCGCTTAACGAAATAGAGACGAGCTCCGGCAGTTGTCCATACACCTTTAATAAATAGGAAGCGGTCATGTTGTCATATACGGATGAAATAACCGAAACGCCCGGTCCTTTAGCTTCAATATGGCCATCTTTACCTATACTTGCGACGTTAGGATCGCTGCTCTCATAGACTATACCTTCGGTTACTATATAACGGCTGCCATCGCTGTACACTACCGAAGTAACCGCCGTTCCGGTCTCCCCGACACCCAGGCTTTCCGGGCCGCTAATTGCCGTTGAGACTCTTTCTGTAGGCTCCATGACTGTCACCTGAAGCTGTCGGAAAGGCTCTACATTTCCAGCCTTATCCACCGAACGATAATCGATCCCGAAGGTTCCGGGGTTCTCGATATATACACTCTGAGTAACCGTATTCCATGCACCACCGTTGAGCCGGTATTCTGTCCGCTTGACTCCCCAGCCGACAGCTCCCCCATTGGATTGGTCGGTGACATCAAAAGTGATATTGACTTTGCCCTTATATGCGCCCCCTTCTCCTGTTTCTCCAAGTATGGTAGCCTTCGTGATTGGAGGTGTTGTATCTTTCGGCAAAATTTCCAGATACGCGGCATATTTGCCATTCTCATTCTTACGGCTTCTTATGTCTGTGGCGAGATTATAGCCTACCTGCCTAAGAGCCAGACTTATCACCGGATCGGAAGGGAACTCCGTGCCAACCCATGAGGTAATATCGAACTGCCGCCACTGCTCCGGTCCGGAAAAAGTCTGCAGCGCAGCTTGAGTACCGATTTTTGGAGCATTATTGTAATTTAGCGTTGCCTCCGTCCAATCATCATCTTGGACTCCAAATACACCGATATCGGACAAAGTGCCTGCCCCGTCATTTGTCTTTCCGAACACATTCAGCTTCACAGAACCAACTTCACCGAGAAATGGACTCAGATCGAATTTTAGATAAACCCTTCTGTCTGTGTCCCCGCTGCCATTTCTGATCTGCAAGTAATTGACCGAACTATAATTGACTGCAGCTTTCGATCCTCCATTGACATACGCATCTTCAGAAACATACAGCTTCGTTATTACCGCTTCGTCTGGTTCCGAATCGGAAGGCTCAGAAGGCTCGGCATTCGGATCAATTCTGAACTTGACAACATGGCTTTTTCCTTTGGACCCGCTGGTATGAATTGCGAGTTCAATCCTCGGTGAGGTCTGCAGTACCGTTACGGTTGGATCTTTCATCAGCTCTTCCAGCGCGGTTCTGCCGACATCCACATTCACCACAGATTGAGACTGTGTCGGATCCGAAATGGCTATCGTCAGTTCATCTCCAGACTCCTTGATAATAATGGAGGCTGGATGATTGGCGCGCACGGATTCGATCATTCCCGGTACCCAGAAGTTCATAGCCGTAAGTCCCAGCTTCTGTTCCTTGACGGCTTGCACACTATCCGTGTTGGCTATAATTTCAATGTCAGGACTACTGCTGTAGCGCGCTGTCGCCGTTTCATCCTGATTCGGCAGCAGCACATACGAATACGATTGATTCACCGGATTCGTTCCCTGAGCAATCGACAGGCTGGCATAATTTCTCGTAATCGGCTCCGTTGATCCCCCTTGATTAGTATCCTTCCATGCGCCAGTCCGAGACTCACGCAGACCGTCTATCGTTGGGGCATCAGGGAAATAATAACCGATTCCCGAGCCGGGAACATTGCCTTCCAGATGTGCCCAATGCACCTGATTCATTGACTCAGACCAACCCAGCGCGGATGGCTTGGCCTCTCCGTTGACCGTAAGTACATTGTCTCCGCTCGCCTTGAGCTTACGGTTATCTACGATGGTCTCCACCTTGCGGTTATCCGTGCTTGTAATGCCTGCCCCAAGTGCTACGATTTCATCATCGAACATGAACCAGGACTTTTTACCGGACAATGTGCTGTTATCCGGATCCAGATCCATGCCGGCCGCTCCATAAAGGCCGTCTATGGATGATCCTCCCACCCATGTTTTAGATGTAGTCTTGGCTGCACCGCGACTTGCCCCATCCGATGTAACCCCAGGCAGACGATAAGCGTTCACGGTCGGCCAGAATGCATCTGCATATTGATCCAGATCCTGATTATACAGATAGGTCATGCCTTCGCCTGTATACCAGCCCTTCAGATTCTCTGTGCCCGCTTCATAGTTGGCAATTCGGGCCGAAGACATGCTGATCCCAAAGGCATATCCAGGCCGATGGTGGACAATCCGGTCCATAGCCGAAAACTGCTTATGCACAGTAAGGTCTCCTGATGGCTGCACCTCTGGATCGTCCATAAGCGTCTGGAGCAGAACTATATCGGCTACTCTTAGACCGTCGTAATAACTTTCTACTACCGTATCGGCTTCGAACCAATACTTCACCATCGATTTAAATCGGGCCGCTTGCTCCGGTGGCGCGGAAGAAGCCAGCCGCAAAATATGCGACCAAGGCACGAGCTGCCGGTTTCCCCGGGCTATCGATCTACCGAACACCATATCCATCATTAATTTTCTGTAGACGAGAGGTTCATAAGAATCCGTTACCCAGTTGTATACATTCTTCATATTGGTATCAGTCAGCGGCCAAGAGGACCCTGTCAGCAAAGTCATCATTTTCATCATATCGCCAAGCAATACAGCCCCATAACTGCCGGTATAAGCAATATTATTATGCTGGATAAAGGAGCCGTCCTCATAAAATCCGTCTCCGCGGGTCACATAGGGTAATACTTGGCTAACCGCATCCCGCCCTTGTTTGATCTTCGCACTGTCACGATTATGAATGCCCCTCAAGACCACTGCCAGTGCTTTATCCAGCCGATTCGCGCCGGTTTCCATCAACGAGGGTTGATTGGTCCGTTTGGTTGGGTCCGGGCAGAATTTATCAATGGCTTTGGTATATTTGGTAATCTGATCGGCTGACAAATACTCGAACATTAAGGCCATCGTATCTCCCAATGCAAGCGGAATGCCGATCTCCCATTCGAACCAATTGCCTTTCTCCAGTTTAGTTTCGTTATACCAATTCGCGTATAAGAAATCTAAACCATCCAGAATATCTGATTTCAACTGCATATTCTCGTACAATGGTGAGCCGGATGTCGAAAAGGCAATAGCCATATCCTTCAACCGGTTATAAGAGGCTGCCGTATCAAAAGCATCCGCTGTGCTGCCCGGCTTATCGCTCCATAAATAAGTACGGTTCATTTGCTTGTTCATCGTATCCCAGAATCCAGTTCGCTCCTGATTACTGATCTTATCGGATAAAGTCTTTATAGACTTGGCAATGTCCGGGTTATTCGGGTCGAAGGAATGCCCTCCGGTCAAATACTCCACCCATCTTCCACGAAGCTCGTCATATTCGTCTTTTGGAGTCTCTCCTTCAGTAATATTAAATTTCAATACATGCGTTGCCCCTATAGAATTCTTCACATCCACCGTTATAACTGTATTTCCCGAAGCTTGCACTACATCCGTCTTGCTATCTTTGCTGAGCAGTGTCAACCCCGGTATATCCAGTTCCAGGGACAATAGGTTTTGAGACTGAGTAGGATCAGACACCGAAACGACAAGCTCCTGATCGATCTGCCGAATCATCACGGAAGCTGGATTGAGTGCCTTGATGGAATCTACTGTTCCTGGATTCCAGAAATTAGCGGCGGTTATGCCCAGCTTCTTCTCTCTGACCGCATGCACATCCTCTGTATTGCGCAGCACTTCGATATCCGGGTTGCCACTGTAATCCTCAGTACCTGAAATGTCACGATTAGGCAACAGAACATAGGAGTATGAGCCATTCGTAGGCGTATCTCCATGCTCAACTGCCAGGCTTAAATAGTTGCGCGTAATGGGAACATCGGATTGAGTGGCATTAATCTCTTTCCAACTGCCGGTTCTGGCTTCACGTTGCGCCAGTATACTTGGAGCTTCAGGGAAATAGTAGCCCACGTCGGCACCTGGCACATTACCCTCCAGATGGGCCCATTGAACGTTCTTTAACGTCGCTGACCATCCGGACTGTGACGGTTCTACAGCTCCGTTGATTAGAAGTTTGTTGTTTCCCACTTCGTTAAGCATCCGGTTATCGATAATCGTCTCAACAGACTGCGGGCCGGCAGTTGATTTGGAAATTCCCGAACCAAGCGCCACAATCTCATCATCGAACATAAACCAGGATTTCTTGCCTTGCAAATCGCTACTGGTCACTTGGGAGAGTGAGAAATCCATACCTGCTGCACCGTATAGGCCTTCCAGCGACGATCCACCCACCCAGGTTTTCGGATTCATGTAACTTTTCCATTCCACAGGCACCATCCCCTGCCCCGATCCATCCGTTGTCGTGCCAGACAAGCGGTAGGAATTGACGGTAGGCCAGAAGTCATTCCGGTATTGGGTCAGATCCTGATTGTATAAATAGGTCATCCCAATCCCCGTATACCATCCTTTCAGGTTCTCGTTGTTCCCTTTCTCAAACGCCGAGATGCGATTCGAGAACAGACTCAAGCCGAAGCCGTAACCTTCGCGTAGATGAACCACCCGGTCCATGCCGGCGAATACCTGATTCTTAATGAGAGCTCCTCTTGGATTGATCTTCCCGTCATTCATCAGCTTTTTCACAATCGTTATATCTGCAAGCGACAACCCTTCATAATAATTGCCGGATGTCATATTCGCTGAGATCCATTCTTTCGCCGCTTGCTTTATGGATACTGCAATATTCTCCGGAGCAGTTTCAGCCATCCGCAGCAAGGTGACAATTAACCCTCTTGCGCTGCCGCTTCCTTTTCTAGATATACCTCTGCCATTTACCGAATCCATAAATTGACCGTTGTAGATCACCGGCTCGTAAGTCTGAGCCACCCATTCGTAAATGTTCAGAACATTCGGGTCCGTTATTGGCCATGGAGAATCGGTCAGCAGATAAGACATGTCCGCCGTCCCTTTGAGCCAGACCGAACCATATCCTCCCGTATAGGCAATATTATTATGCTGAACGAGGGAACCATCCTTATACACACCGTCACCATGAGTCGTGTAAACATACTCGGAGCCAATGGAATCACGGCCCTGAATGATCTTTGCACTGTTGTTGCCAATCACGCCTCTTACCGTGACCACAAGTGCTTTGTCTAGTAGATTTGCTCCCGTCATCTTCGTGCCTTTAACGCCAAGCACCGACCCTACTTTCGGGTCTGGACAGAAGGCATCAATAGCCGCAAGATACTGATTGATTTGCTGCGGTGTTAGATGGTCATACATGAGCACCATAAGATCATTCACAATCTGCGGCGTGCCAATCTCCCAGTCCCACCAGTTCCCATAAGCGCTTTTGCTCGGATTATAGCGGTTTGTATACATCCAATTGATTGCGCTTACAATATCATTCACCAAAGTGCTGTTGCCGTAAAGCTCCGATCCCTCCACAGAATAGGCCAATGCCATAGTCTTCAGGCGATTGTAAGCGCTTGTAATAAACTGCGAATCTGTAGTGCTCGCGGTATCACTCCACAAGGAGGTGCGGCCGGAGGATTTATCCATACTCTCCCAAAGTGCAGCAGCCGATGCAGCCTGAGCGCTAATACTAGCAGCTATATCAGGATCACTCCCATCGTATTGACCGCCACTTAATCGGTCGTACCATTTCAGCCTCAGTTTATTGTAGGCCTGTATCGTGTCGGGAGCTTCGACAGTAACCAGACATTCGGCTGCAAGGCTACCATCCGGTGTGGCGATCTTGATGGTCGAAGAACCGATCCCCGTACCCATTACATTACCAAGTGCGTCCACAGTCGCAGCTTCTGGATTGCTCGAAGTCCACACTACCGTTTTATCCACCGCCGTTATAGGGGATAAAGTCGGCAGAAGTGCAACCGTGTCCCCTTTGACCATAGAAAAGGCCGTACGGTCTAGCGCAATTCCTGTAAGACCCGCATATTCCTCCAAAGCGATATCATCTATCCATAGCTTTCCTTTTCCAGTCTCCAAAAAAGGCTCGATGACTAGCTTCGTCGCGTTAGCCGGCATAGTTAGAAATACTTGCTGCATACTCCAGTCCTGTGTGCCTGTTATTTTGGGAGAGGAAGGTCCATCTCCCACTTTGGCAGTATTGTAATACTGTGTTCTAAAGTAGGCTCCCTGTCCAGTGACGTTGTCCGTCTTTAGCCAGACTTTAAGTCTGTAGGATTTACCGGGGATAACCGAAGTTACCCCCTGATTGATGGAAATCCTGCTTGTGGCAAAGGCATCGAACAGCATGGACCGGGTTCCTTCATGCGCAGTGCCAGCGTCTATCTTGATATTCGCTGTTTTATTCGTGCCTTTCCCGCTACCTGTAGGGACCCATAAGCTCCAGCCTACCGGAGCAGCGTCTGTAACCCCTGTCCAGGTTGAGTCAAGGGCTGTCGTTGTATTCTCAAAGCTTCCGTTAAGCATAAGATTTGATGCAGCCGCAGATGCCCTGCTATGCGAGGGATAAAGAACTCCCCCACAGGAAGAAAAAAGATCAACAATGAGAACTAATACTAAAAATAGACTTGGTTTACGCATTTGTTCACCCCAATCTTAGAATTGGTTAAAGCTAAAGGCATCTACAAGTTATCATCCTGCACAAAATTCAACACGGCGTCATCGACGGCCGAAGTTCTTCCCAGATCAGGAAGGTTCACAAGCTCAATCTCGCAAGTCTCCGCACAACCATGCAGCTCCAAAAGAACCAGCTCATTGCTCCCCTTGCGCAAGAGTGGACCAGGGATATATAGCGCCCGCTGCGGTCCAACGTTCCAGTAACGGCCCAGATTAAATCCGTTAATCCAGGCGACCCCTTTATTCCATCCATCGAATCGTAGAAAGGTATCGCCAATCTCCTCCGCCTCGAAGCAGCCCCGGTAGAATCCGGGCAGACCCGAAAGGGTCGCAGCTTGCTGCTTCTCCACCGGGTGCTTCTTGTACGCTAGTGAAGCCAGCTGTTCCTGTTCCAACGGCAAAGTACGAATCGTCCAGTTATATTGCAGCTGGTTATCAATCCGAACCCCGTCCAGAATCCCTTTCGGATCGCGAATGAGCGGCCCGTAATTGATTCGCCCCATGTTCTCGACAAGGATATCCAGCTGCGCTCCCCCAGCGGGGATGGAAAGTTCCAGTGGCAGCGGATTCCAGCGCTCAATCACCCCAAGCACCTCTCCATCCAGGAAGACCTGCGCCCGATCGCGCACGCCCTCGATGTAAAGCTTCTGTCTGGACCGCGGTCCCTGCACAAAAGTGCTGTACAATATAAAACCATAGGATTGTCCGAGCTTCTCCATCGGCTGTACACACACGCTGTTCACCGTCTCTGATAACTTCTCCAGATTGGAAGCCGTGAATAGTTCCGCTCTTTCCGTCAAAGCGACTTTCCCGTAAGAAATCTTCGGAATCGGCTCAGGGAGTGGACAAGTCGGGGCAAATCCATGGTTGCTGAGTACCGACCGGACAGCTTCAAATTTCGCCGTCGTATCTCCCCATTCCGTGAGCGGGGCATCATAGTCATAGCTTGTAGTCGTTGGCTCGTAGGTGACGATATGATTCGCACCATTATAGAAACCAAAATTGGTTCCACCATGGAACATGTACATATTAAATGAGGAGCCCTGGGTCAGGATCTCATCCAGAACACCTGCTACATCCCCGGCATCCCGTACATGATGATCCTCCATCCAGTGATCAAACCAGCCATTCCAGTATTCCATCACCATAAGCGGCTCTTCAGAGCGGTATTCCCGATATTTGCGGAAGGATTCCTCTGTACTGGAGCCGAAATTGACTGTCGCATGCATATCCTCCAGTGTTCCACCGAGCAACATCTCATCGGTTGGTCCGTCGGAAGTAAAGAGCAGCACATCGATCCCTCTGCTGACCAGTCCATCACGCATATAGCCCAGGTAGCCACTGTCATTACCATAGCTGCCATATTCATTTTCTACCTGAACGGCCAGAATTGGTCCGCCATGTGTGGAGAGCAGCGGAACCAGCCGAGGAATTAGCTCATCGTAATAACGGTCTACCTTGCTTAAATAAAGAGGGTCACAGCAGCGAAGCTGGAGTTCCCCGTAAGCTAGCAACCAGCCCGGCAGGCCTCCGAACTCCCACTCCGCACAGATGAATGGACTCGGTCTGACAATAACATGAAGCCCAAGCTTCCCAGCCAGCTCGATAAAAGATACCACATCGGCCATGCCATCAAATACGAACTCCCCTTCTTTAGGTTCATGTATATTCCAGGCGATGTAGGTCTCCACGGTATTGAATCCGCAGGCTTTCAATTTCAGCAGCCGGTCTTTCCAATATTCAGGCACAACCCGAAAATAATGAATGGCTCCCGATACGATACGATAAGGCTGTCCGTCCAGCAAATAGTGTCCGTCGTTCCAGGTGAGCAGGCTCATTATCGACAACCTCCTTTATTAATATTTATTCTAACGATTCCCCGCAGTGGTAGACGGCAAGCCGTCTGATCTTGGGGCTTGCGGCAGCTTCTGACACCCGTAAGCGGATTTTCTCTGCGACAACCGGAGGGAAAGCATCGATTTTCTTATGGCCAATCGAACTGCCACGCTTCAATTCCAGCCACGCTCCGTTGCTGTACGCTTCCAGCATATATCCTTCTACTCTTTCGCCGTAAGCGATATCCTCCATAATCTCGGCATGATCAATCACAGTAGCTGCTGGCAATTCCAGTTCAACAAAATCTCCAGTACCTGCGGTTACCGCCAGAGCCTTGCCGAATCTGCATCTTATCTCCTTACCGAATTCCAGCAGCCGCTGCACATCAGCCTCCGGAAACAGCCCGCGGTTGTCAGGGGCTACATTGAGCAGCAAAGTTGCCCCATGTCCAACCGAACGATAATAAATATCCATTAGCTGCGCCAAAGACAGCAGCAGATGCTCCTCCTCAGGATGCCAGAACCAGCGGTCTTTACGGATGGGCACATCGCATTCCGCAGGCACCCAGCTCGGCGTTCCGGGAAGCCAGTTCAATGAAGCTTCACTGAACATGCTACCCCGCGCAGAATTCGCAGTGTTCCAGCATGGATAAGGAGCAACGCCATCCTCATTGCCAACCCAGCGGATCGTTGGTGCCCCCATATTAAACACCATGGCGCCTGGCTGATGGCGCTTGATCAGATCCATAATCCGCTGCCAATCGTAATTGCGGCCCTCCGACCCTGCGCCGTCGAACCAAATTTCTGTAAGCGGACCATAGCCCGTAAGCAATTCCTGCAATTGCAGGGCATAGAAATCATCGTACGCTTGCGGATCTGCATAACAGGGCTCATGTCTGTCCCACGGAGACAAATAAATGCCGAAGCCAACTCCAAGTTCACGGCAAGCCTCCGCGCATTCCTTGACGACATCGCCGCGCCCTTCTTTCCATGGGCTAGAAGCCACAGAATAAGTACTTGTCGCAGTCGGCCACAAGCAGAAGCCATCATGATGTTTAGCTGTCAGTATAAAATAACGGAATCCAGCTTCTTTGGCTGTACTAACCCATTGGTGGGCATCCAAATGAAGCGGATTGAAGACCGCAGGTGAATCATTGCCTTCTCCCCACTCCTGATCGCAAAACGTATTGATGCCAAAATGGCAAAACATCCCCAGCTCCAGGTCCTGCCACTCCAGCTGTTCCCTAGAAGGCAGCGCCAGTTGCTCTTCCGGCTTGTTCTGTGAAAATCTGCTTTCCATCATTTCTACACTCTCCCATATGTTTGTGTAGGCCCAATATATAAATAAGGCTTTGGAAAGCCAGTTGATGACCTTCCAAAGCCCCGTCCACAACTTGTGATACTTGCTTATTCCCTATTTATTTGATAACACCTTTTTCGTTGATAATTTTTGTTGCTTCATCAACCATCCATTGCTGCACCTTATCAATCGATTCATTTCCAAGCATAAATCTGCTGAAGCCGTCATCGATTATTTTGGTCAATTCGGACGTTGCCGTCGTCATCACCTGCGCACCATCAAGGAACTGGATTGCACTGTCAAAGAGTGTATATTTGAGTGAATCCATATCATACATATCCTCTTTGCCAGCTACCAGTTTGGTCAGCAAGGCTTCATTATCCGCTTTTTTATAACCGGAGAATTCCAGTCTGTTATCACTAACAGCCGTTGACATAAATCTCATCAGTTGGAAAGACGCCTCTTTGTTCTTCGAAGTAGCGCCCATCGCCAGCATATTGCCGCTGGTGAAGTATTTGCCCTCGTATTCTTTCGGTTCCGATCCTGCCGGAGGCACCGGTACCGGAGCAAAAGCTGTCTTGAAATCATGCGGATACTGCTCTGTATTGCCCGGATCAGCAATCGTCCAGTTACCAGCCAGAATCATAGCGGCTTCTTCATTAAAGAATTCCGTGCGGTAATTGAGCTTAGCCGCTAAAGCGTCTGCATAAGTTTTCGCAGATTTATCAGCAGACTCCATATCTTTGCGCAGCTGGAAGAAGTATTTATAGGTTGGATCCGCGAAAATGGTCGTCCCGTCATCATACACGAATGGATCTTTCATCATCGTTTGGGCCGGTGCGTTCATATACAACTCCCAGGTGTGGAAGTATGTGCCGTAACGTTTGTCTACGCCTTCACCTTTGGTCAGTTTTTTGGCATAGTCGCGGTAGTCATCCCATGTCCAGCCAAAAGTAGGTACAGGCAGACCCGCTTCATCCAGTGCATCTTTGTTCAGCATTACATAGTTGCTGCTCTTGGTATATTGCATCCCATAATAGTTGTTGTCTACCTTAGCATTCACATAATATTCATCCTCAGGAACGAGGTTATCCTTCTCATAGAATTCGTTCAGCGGGGCAAGCGCTCCCCGGGTCGCCCGTTCAAGTACGCCTCCAAGGCTTGGTACCTGAACAACGTCAATCGCTTCGCCGGATGAAATCAGGAAGTCGAGTTTCTTCAGCATCTCCACAGAATCACCGGGAACGAGTGTCACATGCTCTACCTTGATATTTGGGTTCTGATCCATAAATTCCTGCAGCATGGCATCCGTGCCTGCTGATTGGGCTTCATTGTCCCAGTTGTAATATTTGATGGCGACTTGCTTGTCCACCTTGGTGTTCCCGGTATTCGTACTGGCTTCAGCACCGCCATTCTTCTCTGAATTTCCGGAATTTCCACAGGCGCTTAACGTTAAGGAAACCGCCAGCATGGAGCCTAGTACAACGGATAATCTTTTTTTGCCCTTTGTTTTCATTTTACTTCCCCCCGCACTGAAATTTAAGTATAGTGCCTTGTTCATTTCTTATTATAGGCACCCGCTGTACAGGCCAAGTGCACAATTTTGCTGTAGTAGGATCACATTTTTGACTTTTACCCTCTTTTGCATACCCGCAAGTCAGCCCTTTACGCCTCCCAAGGAGATTCCGTTAATGACTTGCTTTTGCAGGGCAATGAACACGATGACCAATGGGATGATCGCCGAAACGGCTGCCGTCATCATAATCGCATAGTTGTTCGAATAATCGTCCCGGAACAGTGTCATACCGAGTGGGATAGTGTACAGATTCTTGTTTAGCAAGAAGATCAGCGGATTCTGGTAGTCATTCCAGGTCCAGATAAATTTAATGATCGCCACGGTAGCGAGCACCGGCTTGCAGAGCGGAACAATGATAGACCAGAATATCCGCAAATGGCCTGCTCCATCAATTCGCGCCGCTTCAATATATTCGTCGCTGATACCAATCATAAATTGCCGCAGCAAGAACGTGAAGTAGATGGAGAACATACTCATTAATACGATAGCAGCATGAGTATCATAGAGGCCGAACCAACGAATCAGCAGAAAACGCGGAATCAGCGTGGCCTGGTCAGGAATAATCATGAATGACAGCAGCGCCAGAAAGACCATATTCCGTCCTTTAAACTTGATTTTGGTCAAGGCATACGCCGACATAGATGAAATGATCAGTGTGATGCAGGTTGTAATAATCGCAACTTTAAAGGAGTTTAAATAGAAATGGGAGAAAGGTACCCGTCCCATCCAAACCATCTTGAAATTATACGCTACATTGATCTTCTCGGGAATCCATTGGATCGGGAAGCGCATTACATCTTTTTCATATTTGAAGGCTGCGGAAATCATCCAGATCAGCGGAATAAGAAATACAATGGACAAAGCCCCCATGATGCAGGTAGTGATCAATCTGGACATATTTTTTCTAATCAGTTGCATGTTAATCTCCCCCCTTTATTCTTCATTTCTCATTTTCCAAGTGGCTGCGGTAATCAAGCCGATGACAGCGAATAGCAGCCAGGAAATTGCAGAAGCGTAGCCCATGTTGTAGTATTTGAACCCTTCCTCATAGATCCTGAACACAAGCACGGTAGAAGAATTATTCGGGCCGCCTTCGGTCAAAAAGGCGATGATGTCGAACACCTTAAACGAGCCAATCAGCATGGTAATAAGCAGGAAAAATGTGGTCGGACGCAGCATCGGAACTGTGATGGCAAAGAATTTTTTCAACGCGCTGGCACCATCTATTTCGGCGGCTTCGTAGATTTCATCGGAGATATTCGTCAAGCCAGCCATATAGATAATTATGGTGTAGCCAAGACTCGCCCAAGAACTGATAATAGCAATGGATAACAGTGAGGTCTTTGGATCAACTAGCCATTTCGGAGGGCTGGAAATTCCAAACTCCATCAGCAACTGATTGATCGGTCCAAGAGACGGATGGAACAATGCACTCCATACGGCAGCTATCGCAATAATCGAAGAAATATAAGGAATAAAGAAAGCCACTTTAAAATAATTTTTGAGGAACACACTGTTTTGAATCAATGCCGCGAGCACCAGCGCAATCGCAATCGGGATCGGCACGGTCATAATCATATAAAAAGCATTGTTCTTCAAAGCTTGAATGATACTCGGATCATGGAACATTTTGATATAGTTATCCAATCCGATGAACTCGATTCCTTTGACTCCCGACAATAGATCCCATTTCGAGAAGCTCAAATAAAGTGAGAATCCAAGCGCAAATACATTAAGAAAAAGCATCCCGACAATTTCCGGTGCCAAAAACAGCCACCCGGTTAAAGCCTCTTTCCGTTGCGGAGTCCAGAATTTCCGCTTCTCTTGCAGAATTTTTGGCACAGGTTGTTTTGCAGCCTCCACGTTGTATCACCTCGACAATTTGATTTGTCATTATAGTAATACATCCGCCTTCCGCAAGAAGGAGTGATTATGACCCGGAATGTGCAAGATTTTGACCTTTGTCCGCCGACAACAAAAAACCGCCCTAGAGGGGCGGCGCGTCTGTTCATATCATTAACAATTGTGCTTCTCAGCGTACCGAATGTTTGGATTTATATTCGCTTGGCGTTGTTCCTACATATTTTTTGAACACTTTTGAAAAATAGGTTCTGTCCGAATATCCCAGGCCGACGGCCAGCGACTCCAGGTTCTGGCTGGAGATTTTCAGCATTTTGGTAGCGACCTTCATCTTGTGCTGATGCACATAGTCCGTAAAGGTCAGGCCAGTCATGCGCTTGAAATAACGCGAAAAATAGCTTGGATCCAGAAACAGATAACGTGCCATATCAATTGAAGTGATATTATCGCCTAGATGCTGGTCGATATACTGCTGGATAAGCTGCAGCTTGGGCTCCTGCGGAGAAGCTCCTGCCACCTGCTGCTTGCTGCCTGTAATCTGTACAAGCTTTCTCTCCACCAGTTCCATCGTATCTTCAAGTGTGCGGGTCTGCACGAGATAGACGAACAGATCCTCATCGAACATCAGGCTCGTAAACATTAACTCGATGCCGCGGAGCATAAAGGATAAATCCCGGGCGAAATCGCCTGGATGAATAGACATAACTTTTGCAGTCCTAGCGATTTCCTGTAAAGTGCCACGGATGGCTTCAAGGTCTTTTTTAATCACGGCCCGTTCCATCTGAGGGATATAGCTGTCCAGAAATCCTTGGGGTGCAGGCTGGAAACGTGGAGAAGCGATTTGCAGAGTATCCAGAACCGTGTAATCCGCACTTGCATAGAACTCGCATTTGTCCTGAACAATCTGCCGATGGATCTGGCCAATCGCCTGTAGCTCCATTTTCTCTGTGACGGCAATAATGCCCGGTTGAATCTTAAGAAGATGGGAGCATTCAGAACACAGCCGCTGTAAATAATCGTGAAAATGAAGACTGGCATTCTGCGCCAGATTCACACGGTAATTATATAAAATCACAATATTCTTTTGCTCCAAGAAAGGCGTAATCCCTTCACATGTTTCGGACAGTTCCAAGGCTATATTGTAAATAGCATATAGAATAAGTGGATACTCACTCTGCTTGTATCGCTTGTCGAAGCTGGAAAAATGAATACTGACCGTGCCCAGCATAAACCACGGATACGTCCATGATATGCCGATTTGCGCCGCATAGGCAAGTGTGGTTTCAGGCGGAGCACCGCCAATCACCCTTTGCAGCAGGTTCTGCCGGAAGAGCTGGCTGTTGTAGCCTGTCTCCCCATGGCTGATCAACCCAATCTTCGACTTAAGCAAGTGTACGGACTTGGCAAGGCTTTTCTCCAGTTGCTCTTCTGTAAGCTGGTCCTTGATTAAATAATCATCCACTTTCAGCTTTACCGCTTGCTGAGCATAATGGAAATCCTCATGACAGGTCAGGAAAATAATTCTGACCTCCGGCTTCATGCGGGTGAAGCAATCGGCTAGCTCAATCCCGTTCTTTTGCGGCAAACCAATATCCGTGATCACAATGTCAGGCTGCACTTCCTCAAACATTAATAACGCCTTGGCACTGGAATAGGTGCTGCCGACAATCTGCAAGCTATGTGCCTCCCAGTCAATCATCTGCTGAAGCACTTTGAGCATAGGAACATCATCGTCTATGAGCATCACTTTATACATCAATATCCCTCTCTCTCTGACAGATTAACCTGATGATTGCCTTGCGGCAAATACAGAGAAACGGACACCCCGCCCTGCGGCAGATTATGCAGCGACAAGCGGGTATCCTGCCCATAGGTCAGCCTCAGCCTTTGAACCACGTTCATTAACCCGACCCTTTGATAAGCTTCATCCTGTTCATCGTCCTTATACAGTAACCTGCGGTTCAGGCCCGCCAGAACTTCAGCCCCTGCACCGCAGCCATTATCTTCAACTTCAATCATGATCCCATCAGGGACCGTTCGCGAGCGAACGACAATACGCGGTGCCGGGTGGTCAACCAATCCGTGGACGATTGCATTTTCTACAAGGGGCTGCAAAATTAGCTTAGGGACGATGAGCTTCTCTGTATCCTTTTCCAGATCGACCTCCAGTTCAAGAGGGATTTCGTTACGGATCTTCATAATATCGATATAATGGCCAAGCAGTTTGCATTCTTCCTGCAAGGTAGCCGGTTCATTGACCTTCAAATAAGCCCGGAGCAGACTCATTAATGAATCGATGATCCCGCTATGCAGCTTATCTTTGGCCAAAATAAGGCTACATTTAATCGAATTCAACGTATTGATCAAAAAATGGGGGCGAATCTGCATAAACAGCGCCTCCAGCTCCATCACCCGCTTCTGTTCCTGCTCCAGCTCGATGTCGTGAATCAGTCCTTGCAGCTGGTCCAGCATAGTATTCAACGTCTGCCCCAGCTCAGCGATTTCATCCTTGCCCTTGACCTCCAGCCTGACATCAAGATTCCCCATCCCGAACTGGCGCACAACGCGCTGCAGCTTCATGATCGGACTATGCAATCTTTTGGCAATCAGCATGGAGGTAGCCGAAAAGACAATAAATAAGAGGAGTACCAAGCCAATGCCACTATAAAACGTCCGCGAGATCTGGCCCGACCATTCTTTCTCCGAAGCTTCATAGATCAGCTGCCAATTGGATTTGTCGATAGCTCTGGCTGTACGAACGCTTCCTCTCGCTTCCTTGCCTTCTGGAGCCAATTCTGAGTTCCCAGCGATCAAGCCTCCTCCAGAATCAAATAATGCAACCTTGCCAAATTCGACGGGTCCGAGCAATTTATTGAAATAGGATTCAGGAATTGAGATAAGCAGCACGGACACCTGCCGTTTCTCCCGGCTGTCATAGATAACTCTGGCAATATAATAGCTGCTGCTTTTACCGGAACCGCTGTCAGCCATCCCAAGCCATTGCAAGGTCTCCGGTTCGTGGATATTGACACGGCTCATCAGCTTGTCCAGGTTAGCATTGATTACAGATAAATTCTCCGTCCCAGAGGAGATCACAAAGTGTTTCCGGTTGACCAAATACATGCGGATATTATTATTCAACGGCTTAGAGTTGATGAGCGAAAACACATCTTGAATTTGCGTAAAATGTACGTAATCCTGATAGCTATTTAGCCGCTCAGTATCCGCAAAAGACTTCAGATTAGCGCGGAAATTGGTATCGTTTACAATAAAATGGGAAGCGAACGTCACATCATCAATAGTTTTATTTAGTTCGTCAATCATAACGTTCAGGAAGTTATCGTTGCTGAGCTGCAGCTTCTCTACCATCGTATCCCGGATGAGCACGAAGGAGATGATCGATACTGCAATCAGCGGGATAAAAATCAGCAAAAGAAATGAAACCTGGATACGTCTATAGTAAGTGAATTTGAACATGTTTTCTCCGCGCCTCTCTCATGCTCTTTTCTTTTATTCTATCAGCCCGTTGTCCAGTATTCATACATTATCTGATTACCGTGACTTTCTTTTGACCGTCTGCAGAAACCATAAGCACTACTTCTCCAAAAATTTGTACGCCCTCCACTACATAGGAATCTAAATGACTGGATGGAATCTCGTGGCTGATCACGATAATATGCTCCTCATTCCTTTCGGGGAGGATGATGCGGCAGGCCTCCGCCTGTGCAGCAGCCACCGGTTCACCCGTATGGCGGTAAATCGGCACCTGTTCGACCAGCGGACAGAACAACTCACCCGCAGACTGCGGGTACAGCACCTGCATGATCGAGACCGTTCCTTTCCCCTTTCGGGAGTACACAGCATACTGATTGGGTTCCAGCAGATTATATTCGCGGGAGATTACCCCAGCATCAACCCTGCCCTGAAGACCATCAACATGAACAGGAAGGATACAAAGATTGGCTTCCCGCTCATTTTTTGTACGGCATATTAGCGTTCCCTCTTCCATCTGAACCGTTCCGGGTGCAAAATGAAAATGCTGGGAAAATGTATGCTCCTGCCGGGAACTGAAGCTGTCCACCAGAAGCCAGTAAAAAGGCTTAATAAATAGGATCCTCCTTAACGGGTAGACCGGATCATCCCAATGACGGTAGCCGTCATGGCTGCCCTCTACATAATCAAAGTCCGGATGGCTGATCCATTGGCAGCCCGTTGGCTTCGCAATCTGAGAGAAGGACCATGTATCCGTGACTTCGGTAAATCCAATTCCGTCGACAGTGGTCGTATTATGGGCAGCGCTTTCTTTTAGCGCTTTTCTAAGTGGTGTATGATCACTATAGTTGTATCTGCCAAGATCGGTAAGCAGATCCTGCCCATAGGCATACAGATCGAAATGTAGCAGATCCGCGTGCCCATGTCCACCCCCAAGTGGTCCGCAGTGAAAATATAGGTACAAACCCTGCTCGTCCCAGCCCGTTCGCATCACATAATGGCCGGAATGTGCATAGGCGTGTGACAAGTTTGGCGGTAGCTCCGCAGTCAGCCGCTCGTAGCTCTCAACTCCATTTATCCCAAACAACCAGGCATTGTCATAATCCATTTGATCGTATCCGCCAAAGCGGAGTACAGCATCCTGAAATAACCAGCCCGCATAAGTCAAAAGCGAACGGATATCGCTGTCATCACTATCGCCAAGCATCGGCTGCCGGTGATTCGGCTTGGCCCAATACAATGAAGCAACAGCCATTTGCTGAACCTTTTGCTGAAATTCTTCCTGAAGCTCCAGTCCGTTCAATCGGGCTAAGCGGATGCAGTCGAGAAAACATACCAAAACCTCATGGTGATAGGTGGGAGATTGCTCCCAGTGGATACCGTCCGCCATAATCTGAATTCGCGCCGTCTCTCCCAATCTCTCCTCACTGAGCTGTCCCCAGTTATTGGCACTAGTGAACTCAGGGAAGTAGAGCGCAGTTTGGAACAAACCACAAGTCTCCAACACCCCCCAGTTGCTGATCTTCTTCCAGCCCGTAAACGATAAAGCTAAATATTGGCCGTGTTCATGCAGAGATATCATCACTTTGGCCAGCAGCGTCGGTGTGAGCAGCGGACTATCCTGTATATAAGACAGCGCTTTAATCCAGTTAGCACAGCGAAGGCCCGCTTCAATTGTGCGCCATGTCAGCGAATCATTCGTAGGCTTGTCTGGAACGGGGTTACGGTCTATCCAATCTTCAAGCTGGCAGCAAAATACCCTCGCATAATCCTCTTTACCTGTTATCGCATACGCTTGTCCTAATGCCACCCAGTAGCGGTGGCGATTCAGCATATAAGCCCATTCTACATCCTTGTCCGGAACATGACGCCAGTCAATTTCTTCCTCAAAGGTAACCGGAATGCGGCTGCGCTCCATATCCCAGGGAAAACGAAAGAGAAACGTCTGCTCCACAACTTCATCCGCTGTCTTCATTACAGCTTCCAGCTCGTCTGCACAATAAAGCCGTACATAGTCAATAAGCTGCTTCCGGTTATCCTCTTTCCGCCAGCCCGGCGTGCTCCGTCGGGTCAAATACCGATGTAATTCAGTCAGCGCATCGTCCTGCCGCGCTTGGCTGAGCGCATTCTTCACTAGAGCTAAAGCGGGCAACTCAAGGTCGAGCAGCGCAAAGACGGCATAGGGGGAAATTTGTCTGACATCAGTGTTCATACCAGTACCCCTTATTGCCTTTTTGCAGCCGCATCAATGCTTCAAGATAGAAATAATCTCCCCAGATCATGAAGTCATCTGGAGACAGATCGCCGCGCACATGGTAAGAACCATGCTTCAGCAGCCCCTCCGCCTCTTCACCGAGCGTGGAATAGTTCTGCACAAGCGAAGTCATCGACTGCACTAATCCCTGCTGAAAATAAGCCCGCTCCGAATCCTCCCCATCCATTAGCTCCAGCAGTTCCTGTAGTCCGGCTGCTACTATTGCTGAGGCCGAGCTATCCCGGTAAGTATCCGGAGATACCGGAGCATTAAAATCCCAGTAAGCGACATGATCTTGCGGCAAATGCTCCAGAAAATAGCGGGCCATCCGCTTGGACGTTTCCAAATACAACGGATCTTTGGTATAGCGGTAGGATAACGCAAAACCGTAAACACCCCAAGCCTGCCCGCGCGTCCAGGTCGATCCGTTAGTAAAACCCTGGTGTGTGGCGCCGCCAATCGGCTCTCCGGTCTTCGGGTCGAAGAAAAACGTATGGTAAGAGCTGTCATCTCCCCGTACCAGATACCGTCTCGTTTTCTCCGCCTGCATGACCGCCACTTCCCTGTATACGGAATCACCGGTCTGTTCTTCTGCCCAATACAAAAGGGGAAGATTTAACAGACAATCAATAATGATCCGCCCGCCTTCCTGAGTATCCCCCTCCGGTCCCCAAGCCTGAATATAACCGCCAGCTGTACGCCAGCGCTTCAGCAGCAGGTCTGCCGCCTGCAATGTCAGTTGACGCGCTGATTCGTCTTTATCTATAATCCACTGGGCTTTAGAGGATAACGAATACAGGAAGCCGATGTCGTGATGATCAAGCACGGTCTTTGCCGCGAAACGGCGGCGGAAATCTTCTACGGTATGGGATGCCGCAATACGGAAGCTGTCATCCCGTGTATATTCATAACACAACCACAACATGCCGCTCCAAAATCCGTTAGTCCAGTCGTCGTTGTTATTGAGCTGATAAGTTCCATTCCTGCTGACATGAGGGAAACTGCCCCCGAACCGGTCTATGTTCTTACGTACCTTCTCTATCGCATCTTCAATCGCACTGCTCCACATAAGTTCCTTGCTCCCTTCAGGCTCTTCGTTTCTTACGTTTCATGATAAGGAGAGTGAACAGGATCTAATAGGGGCGATTTTTGCTTTGATGTGCATTATTTTGACTTTTGAATGACGTGAAGTACTGTAAGTTTACTTTCCAATCATAGGCATCAAATCAATATAGTAACAAAAGGTATAACTGTTTATGGGAAAATACGTTAAAATCAGAGAGTGACTTACATCTTTCATTCTTTTTTAGAAACGGAGTGTCCTATTAATGAAAAAGCTAGGTGCATTATTTTTATCCATTTTCATGGTTATGTCTGTCTTTACCACTGCGCATGCTGCTGAAAAGCCTGTCGGTGTATGGATTGATGGAACCGAAATAAAGTTAGGCAATTCTAACCCTGTTGTAGAAAAAGGAACGACCCTAGTTCCTATGCGTCCCCTGCTAGAGAAGCTTAATGTAAATATTAATTGGAATAAAAAAACCCAAACCGTAACAGGGACCAAAAATGGACTGGCCCTCTCACTGACCATTGGCAGCACAACCGCAACGGTAAACGGGGAGAAGAAAAAACTAGAGGTGGCTCCTAAAACCATCAACAATGTCACCTATGTTCCTGTCCGCTTTATAGGAGAAACGATCGGCTATAAGGTGGAGTGGAGTCCAGCGCTGCGCACCATCACTTTTGTGGCCGATACTCAAGCTGCCGGAAGCACTGGATTCTTATGGAAAGTGGAGAACAACGGCAACACCGTCTATCTGCTTGGTTCTATCCATGTGGCTAACGACAAAATGTACCCGCTGCGTCCGGAGATTGAAGCTGCCTTTGAAGCCTCGCAATATTTAGGTGTCGAAGTAGATATCTCTAAGATTGATCAAGCTGAGATCCAAAAGTTTATTTTGGAAAAAGGCTCCTATACAGATGGAACCAAGCTCAAGGATCATGTATCCGCAGATACCTATAACAAAGTGACTCAATTGCTAAAAGCAAATGGTCTGGCGGAAAATGCATTCGATTCCTTCAAACCGTGGGTCGTTACCCAAGGTGTCTCAAGTCTACAGATGCAAGTTACAAGTTATACGGCGGATACCGGCATTGATTTATATTTTTTACAAAAAGCAGGCAAGCTGAACAAACCTATTATTGAACTGGAAAACACACAATTGCAGCTGAATATGTTCGACCAGTTCTCAGATGGATTGCAAGAAAAGCTTCTTGTCGACACACTCGGCAGCCTCAATCAAACGGACAATACTTCCGCAGCAGCTTCGCTGGATGCACTATCCCAAATGTGGATGCAAGGTGATGAGGAGTCGCTCGTAGCGATGACAAAAGCGGTCGCGCAAGAGCCAGAGTATTATAAAGGCCTGGTTTCGGATCGTAACGTCAACATGGTGAAGCATGTAAAAGAATATTTGAATAGTGATAAAAAAGCGACTTACCTTGTCGTCGTTGGCGCGCTGCATATGCTCGGTGACGATGGTATCGTGACCCAATTGCAAAAAGATGGCTTTAACGTCGTCAAACAATAATTGAGTTTTAGCTAAAATAAACAAGGCTGTCTCTTAGTCATCTACGATGATTTTGGAGACAGCCTTTTATTTTCACTTTTTTTAGCTCAATCTAAAAGTAGAAGTTGGCTTAACGTGCGGACAGAGCGGAGGGCCCTCCGGGATTCTGGAGAAACGCTCCCTACGAACCCAAAGCCGCTTGTTCATAAACGGGCTACTACAATTTTATTAACTGATCTACCTTAACTGGAAGTCCAGTAGCTATTGAACGATTTGCCGCAATCCCGGTCATAATAGACAACGCTCCGTCCACATGGGATGCTGCACGATTAAAGCGATCCTCCAGCGGACGTTCAAAAATATCACGCAGCATCACAGGATCTCCGCCTCCGTGCCCCCCAACTCCTTCTTCAATCTCCACTTCATAAGGTGCTGCGAACTGAGGGAAGACCGTGATCCGCTTGTCTTTTAACGCCCCTTCATCCTCCTTATTTCCTCCGGCATTTACATAAGACTGTTCGACGACCTTTACTTCCATCCGCCCCTTGGTCCCATTAAATACCACAATGAAACCCTCCCAAGGCAGATAAGCATTAAGTGAATAATTCATAATCGTCTTATTTTTGTATTTGACCATAACCGCCATCGTATCCTCAATGCTGATATTATCACCGAACACACTTTGGTCACGCAGGTAGCCATCCTCATGCTCCGTATCCAGATACATCTGCTTTAACTGCTCATTATCTTTAAGATGCAGGGCAAACGGATCATTTTCCGCCGCACTGCTACCATGAGCACGCTGATAAAACTCAGTCACCCCGCGCTTCTCCGCGTTTTCTCTGCCATAAAATCTTAGATCACCCATCGCATAAACCGTATCTGGGCGCGAACCCAGCCAGAAATTCATCAAATCGAAATGATGTGTGGATTTATGAACCAACAGACCTCCGCTGTTCCGTTTATCACGATGCCATCTGCGGAAGTAATCCGCCCCATGCTGCGTATTTAGCAGCCACTCGAAGTTGACGGAAAGCACTTCTCCAATCGCGCCGTCCATAATGAGTTCACGGATTTTGGTGTTGTGTGGGGCATAGCGGTAATTGAAGGTCACACGCAGCTTTTTCCCGGTCCGCTCAATCGCTTCAAGAATTTCCTGACATTTCTCTTCATCCACTGTCATCGGTTTCTCCGAAATAACATCGCAGCCAAGCTCCATCGCCCGGATAATGTAACGATGATGCGTGCGGTCAATACTCGTGACAATAACCGTGTCAGGTTTGGTTTCCTCAATCATACGGTCAAACTCCTGAGCTTTATAGGTAGGAACCGCTTGATATTTATATTTTTCCTCCAGCAAACGGTTCGCATAATCCATTCTTGCTCCATTCACATCACAAAAGCCTACAATCTCAGAGGTTTCACGATAATTCGTGGTGATCTCACCATAAAAAAACTCCGCTCGGCCGCCGGTTCCTACGAAAGCATATTTTTTGTTGGACATCAGGATCACTCCATCACTTATTGATTTAAAAGCGTTTTCTTCTTATAGTGTATAGTATAAAATATATCTTAATCTAAGCGATTCTTAGCAGAAATAACAAAAACTTTGCATATATTATCCTCATTATCAGAAAGGAGCAGATTTAGCATGGAACAGGAGCCTCAGCCTCCTTTTATAATTGAGCAAATAAAAAGAGCCGGTCCATTCAGCATGGATTCCGACCATTATCACGATACTTATGAAATTTATTATTTACTCGCCGGGGAACGCAGTTATTACATTAACAATCTGATCTACACCTTGCGTAAAGGTGATCTGATTTTTATTAACAAGAACGAGCTCCATCGTACCACCTCTAAAGGCTCTGCAAGCCATGAACGGATCTTAATTAACTTTGAGGAAAGCTTTCTGCAAAAGACATTGGCACATTTCGAGCTGCATTTTCCATTTATGGCTACACAAAGCTTGCTTTTGCGGCCCGGAGTACATGAGCAGGGGGTCATTGAATATCTTCTTTTCAGCATGCTAAAAGAACAAACAGAACCACGGACACAGCAATCCCCCTATCTGCAGACGCTGCTCATCCAACTATTTATTGAAATGAACAGAATACAGGAAATAAGCCGCGAGCCCATTGCCCCTGAGAACAGTGAGAAGCAGCTAAAAGTCTACGAAATTATCGATTTTTTACAAACACATTATGCTGAAAAGCTTACATTGGAGCGGCTATCTGAGACTTTTTTCATCAGCAGCACCTATCTCTGCCGTGTGTTCAAGCAGACAACTGGCTTCACCATCGTAGAATATCTAAACTACATTCGGATCAAGGAAGCCCAACGTCTCTTGCAGAGCACCAACGCTAAAGTTACGAACATCGCCGAGGATACCGGCTTTGACAGCATCGCCCACTTCGGGCGTGTGTTTAAACAAATCGTTAAACGTTCGCCTTTGCAATATCGCAAGCAAAACCGCTGATCCACAGCTAGAAATCACAACCGATTCTCTATGTAGCCGCTCCGTCGCTCAAAAGTACCTTATGTGAACTGCCATGGGCATGGGGGCATCTGGGGCATCAGGAGCATCTGGGGCATCAGGGGCATCTGGGGCATCTGGGGCATCTGAGCAACAACAATACCCCGTCACTAGATTATCTTTTCGCGCGAACAAAGTTCATGAGGCTATCGGACCCAGTGGACCTTATTCGCAGCATAATCGCTATTTTGGAATTTTATCGGACCCCATAGTCGCTATTGGCATAAAAAGCTACCTATATTAGCCGTTTTCGAAGCAATAACGTCACTGGAGTCCGAAAATGGCCCCAAAAGGCGATAAATCTGCAAATAACGTCATCTGAGTCCGCATAACTTTGTCTAGCAGGAGTAATCGGCGGTTTCGGGGGCCGGGGGCCGGGGGAGTTCGAGGGTTTAAGCAGCACTGTAACGCATAACAAAGAGCAGCGATCCCCACTAATGGAGTATCGCTGCTCCGCTGTAATTTTGTGATTAATACGGTCGTCTCATTCCTCATCATGCCATTCATTTTGCTTCGTCATGTGATTTCATTTCCAAATCTCGTACGAGCCTGTGAACCTCAATTCCGGCCAGCAGCACGATGCCAATCCCATGTGTATCGTTTAATTTCCAGGTCAATTCATCTTTATAATACAGTTTGTTAAACGAATAACCCGAACCGCGGCAGACACCGTAAACATTGCCTTGTTTGTCAATACAATGACGGGTTAAGCCGCTCCAGCCGTGGAGTGCAGAGGTTACGTATGACTCTGGTTCCAGCATCCAACCGCAGCGTACGCCTCTAGCAAAAGCGTAAATAAACATAGAGGTACAAGAAGCCTCCGCATAGGACTCAGGATCCGTCAACACTTGATGCCATAGGCCCCGCTCATCTTGCAGCTTAAGATAGCCTTTACTAAGCTCGCGGAAATAATCAAGCAAATCAGCTCGCATCGGATGTTGCTCTGGCATAACTTCAAGCAGCTCAGTCAGCGAAAAAATCACCCAACCATTACCTCTGCCCCAAGGCACGCCATTGGGTTTATTAAACTTATAATCATACACATGATGCATAATGCCAAGCTCCGGCTGGAACAGCCGCTCCTTGTAATGTAAAAACTGCGCCGCCGCATCATCAAGATAAGCCGCATTTCCGGTCATTTCATAATATTTGCTTAGAAATGGCGTGCTCATATACAGATCATCACACCACATCGTCTGCTGCATGAAATCAACTGTGCCACTGGTCCGATACAAAGCTCCGTCAGGCAGCCTGCTCTGCACTTTAGTAATGTAATTGGCAATTTCAGCAGCAGCTTCCGGTGCGCCCTGTAGTGGACGAAGCTTATGTGCTTCCAGCATCGTTGCCCCGAAAGATCCGCAGTCGTCCAGCGAATCCATCAGCGCCAGCTGATGATTGATGCCCGGAGCACCATAACGTTCAAGGTCCCATAAGGCATATTCATGCAGCGCTGTACATTGCTCAATATGGTGTTGTGCATATTCGGCATAATGGGGGGCCTTAAGCTCTACTCCTGTTCTCAGCAATCCGTACAGGGTTACGCCTAGAGGGTAATTCCAGCGCCCAAACATAACACTCTCCAAATAAGGCCTAACCCAGCTATTCGGTTGGTCCACACGCCAAAAGGTTACTTCATCCGCTTCCCCAAATAAAGTATCCATAGAGGTCAGTTCTAAGACTTTCGGCGCTGCCTCCTTGGTGAACAATCCAAGGTACAACCATGGATCAGTTAATCCTTCAACAGGATATGGTTGCACGAGACTACTCTGAACACCACCAGACCGTACGTCCAGTTCAAATCCCCAATTCCCCTCTCCACAGATGGACTCCACGACCAGATCATGTAGTCCATAACCAAGCTCCAGTTGGATATCAAGCATACCTTTCACGTTCTGATGCTCAGCTACAAGTTTCCCATTCACATAGATAGAGATTTCAGCCATTCCACGATAGCTACCTTGCAGACGAATGTCGTCTTTCTGTAGGCTGTTAACTTCCAGCTTACACCAAGCATACGCCTTGGCTCCCAGCATTTCCCCAAATATGCGTGAACAGTTGCCAGTTGCCTGTTCCTGTGGCGACCATTGCTGTGTCGGAAACCAAACGCAGCGAGCTGTCATTTGCTCTTCAGTGAATTCAGCTTCCAGCCAAGCTGCCCAAGATGTCTGCTGGGGTCCACTATAAATCCAACCTTCACAACCGCTTAACTGCGCCGTTGGAGTAAGAAAGTGTACTGGTGCACCTTTGACACTGCCCGTTCCAAAAACCCCTCCGCAACCTGTACCTGTTGCAACATACTCCAGTACAAGATGGTTCCAGCCTTTATCCATGCCCGCCCGAAAAAACGTCCTTCTGTCCGGAAACACATCATCATTTAGATTGGAGCTAAACACCAGCCGGCCATTTATGTAAACCTTAACTGGACTGTAGCAACTAACTGAGAAAGGGGCTTCTACCTCATTGTCGCCCCACAGCTTTCCCCATACATATACGAATTGTCCTGCCTCTAGCTCTGGCAGTCGTTCTTCCAGATTCATGTCGTAACGGCAGTCGCGGAGCCGGTTGAAACCACTCTGCGAATGTACCCGGTACACCGGAGGCTGCGGGGGATAGGCACCGATAAAACGGCTGGCCACAGCGGCCAGTACATTTTCGATTTTGCCCCCATTATATTTGGCAATACAATCAGGATCAGGAAAGTATTCTGGAATATAAGTACTCACTAAGCGTATCCTCCTTCACACCGTTATTTCTCCACCGGGATACAGTGTCGAGTTGTACAATCTTTTAGGGTGAGGTAACGATTTCTCAGAGGCACAGGTACTAATATCTATCCACTCGCTAGAATATACCGTTGCGGACTCATCATTATAAATTACAACCTGTTCCCTGCCACATCCCAGAAGATCGCCGTGAACGGCATAACCTTCCTCCTTGAATTCAGCGACAACCCGCATATGTCCATCGTACAAAGCAGGATATACCCCGCCTCCCCGGCGGTACGCGAGAATATAATCCGGAAAACCCGCTTGCCAGTTGCTCACGGCTTCAACTATAGTCAGCCAACCGTCGGTTGTACGTTCTTCTTTCCACAGTTCCTTGCCATTACAGTCTAGAAGGAACAACGCATCCTTACCTTTCAGCCCTTTGCCGTCATCTTCGCGGATCATTCGGTCCAGCCCGGCAACCTGAAGGCCAGGCAGTTCAGGCCGGAATCGGCCTAACGCCAGATGCTGTGACTCTATGGAGCCGTCATAACGCCAAAGCTCTTGTCCGTCCCGGTCATACATCACCGTTACGCTTCCGCCTACAACCAGTTCAGGATAACCATCTCCATTCACATCGCCAACCCAAATACAGTCCGCGTGGTCATCCAGATCGTGGCAGCTCCATAGTAAATTACCTTTAGAATCAAGCAGATCATAACCTGCCATCACTTGATCCTGTCCATTTCCATGAAGATCGTGAACCCACGGATAATGTCCTACATTGCCTTTATACGTCCATAATAAATTGAAATCCTGATCCAAGGCCCACAGTTGATGATAACGGTCCTTCAGAATGATGTCGGAAGCATGTCCTTGCCCTGTTAGATTGGCGATGATAATGCAATCATGTGCATGTTCTGCCGGTAAGTCGTATATGGATTTAACCGTTCCTGTTGAACCTTCAAGAATATGAAACCGTCCATCCATTACACATAATACTTCCAGCGCCCCATCACCATCTAAATCATAAATTTGCGCTGGATAGTCCGAGCCTTGGCTGCCAGCGTCAGGATCGGGTGTGCCCACCTGCCACAGCTGCTTGCCATCCATATCAAAAGCGGTCAGGCATTGCACCTGATGGGGAATATAACGAACATCCTGACGATTATCCGGCTGGACCAGCAGCATTTCCGCACGTCCATCCCCATTCAGATCGCCAATAAGCATTTTGCAGCGTGGACCGGCAGCGGAAATATTTACTTTTGCCAGCTGATAGACTAATTGTGTGTCCTTCGTTTTCATTAGAATCCTCCTGTCTTCTCTCTTCGATTAGATCTCTGGGAAACGGACGGTTTGTCCGCCTGCTACTTCTATAATCACACCGTCGATTTCCAGCCAGACAGATAGCGCTCCCGGATTATATACAAAATCCCGAGCAGCGGAGAAAATAAGGGCTTCACAAGCCTTCATATAATGAACGAGTTCAATATTTGTCGCGTACCAGATTTCCTCTAGTCCTCCCACTGCTTCACAGAAGCTTTCCATCAGCTCCCAGTTATTATCGTTATCAAATTCATAACTATGGCCCCACACATACATCAGATATAAATACTGCCGTTTATGCAGCTTCACGAACTGCTCCGCATGCTCCAGCAAATGATCATTATGATGGCAAGTCCCCCGCCATTCCAGCCAATCCTCCGGCAGCCCAAAGCCGCCGCCAGTGGTCTGTACCACACGGGCATATTCCATGCCTAAATGAGGCAAAAGCTTCTTTATCTCCTTGTTAAAGGAACCGTTAGGATAAGACATTCCCCGTATCGGCACCTGGAGCAGCGTCTCAAAACACTTTCGATCCTCCATAATCTCATGGATGATTTGCTCCTGCGGACAACGGGCCATCGTGGGATGGTGTTGCGTATGAACAGATACCTCATGTCCCTGGTACAGCTCAGTTATTTCATCTGCCGTAATACGATCACCTTCACCCAGCAGACCAGAATTGAGATGAAATGTTCCTCTAATCCCATGGCGGTTAAATAGTCCTACCAATCTTTCGTCAGCCCGTCTGCCGTCATCATAGCTCATTGTAAGCGCCTTATGTCTGCCCTCAGGGTAACAATAATAAATAATAGACATCAATCTGAAGCCTCCTTCGCATTACTGTCCAAAAACCGTCAGATTTGAGTATTCAGCCATCAGGGGTGCCATCTGTCGGAACCCAATTTTCCCACCTGTCAGTAGCGGCCCATAGGTTTCACCATCATCTATCCATGTAAAAATCGGCAGTTCATTGATTGCAAAAGACAGCATAGGACCACGCTTCACCACTAACATCCGGTAGGCCTCAGTCATGTCGCTGACGTCCGGAAGCGGATCGGCTGCCTGCGCAACCAGATGAAAACCATAGCTTTTACGCAAATTACAGGTATGAAATTTACGTTCTTCCACCCAACGCCTGCGAAAATACGAGATATGATACGTGTCTATCTGCCCGTGATGGTATTGATCATATTCACCCGTACGGCGAGCAAGCGTGGAATCAAATAAATCCTTCCCACCCTCTCCTTTGGCCGCGATAAACAAAATCGCCAACCCCGGCTCACGCAATGGGCGGAAATCCCAAGATACGGCGAGGTCTGCCGGGAACTCTTCTGGACACCAGAGAACGACATTTGCTTGTTGTCCGGCCTCGGCATGGATAGTACTCTCTAATCTCATTCGCTGCAAAGGGAAGGAAACCGCTCCCGCTCCCTCCATCTGGAATCCAGCGATATCACTAGTTGAAGCGAGGGGATTATGGTAGATTGGTTTCCATGCTTCAGGGATCAAACCACCTATACCCGTGTCCTGCATCGGCCTAGCCATAAATCATTCCTCCCCACAATGAAGCCTTTAATTCGCGCGTTCCGGTAAAGCACTACCGATTAATTCCAAGGCAATGATCGTATTTAAAGACCACTGCGAGGCTTCATTTGTATTCATCCAATCGATCTCATTTAACTCAGTCATATAAGTGACCTGATCAGCTTCCTCCTGTAGATTCACACCACCAAACGGATTCTCCAGCAAAATCGACCAGCACCGCTCTGCCGTCGCTGGATCCTTGCGGTAATATGCTCCATATGCAGCAATGGCTACACTGAGTACAGGATGCTCAAAACGGAGTTTTCCTGAAATCAACCCTCCTGTAAATGCGTCCTTCTCTTCTTGTGGCAAATTATAAAATACGCCGAACTCAGCCAGCATATCTCCCCAGTCCGGGTCCTCCAGCATTGCCGCCAGCTCGAACCACACCTGCGGACCTCCCATACTAATCGCTAAATGACGCCCCCAGTTATCGTCGCCCATTCCCGACAATAGGCCAGTTGCCGGATCATAACCATATGTGGGACCAGATAATAGCCGTAAATTTGCCCTTTTGATGCAATCCATGCCTGTTATAATCTTGTCACGATAAGCGGTATCCTCGAACCGCTCCCAGCGGGTCATCCAATTAGAGCTAAAGGCCGCCCAGTCCGGACCCACCCTAACATGAGTGGGGAATTCATCCTTCGGAAAATACGCCCGCATCGGGTCCAGAGTAACTGTTGAATAATCAGCATCCTTTACACTGTCCATAATATCGCCGACCCGCTCGTCTCCGGTCAGATAATAATAGTAGCGATGCAGACCCGCCATGGCGATACGAGCCTCTTTGCAGCCGCAGCCCCAGTGGATGACATTATGCCGCGAGCCTAGTCCGGCGTATTCGCCAAAATGATATACATCTACCTCACTCGTATGCCTGGTCATAGCTTCGGCCATACGGAACACATCCGCTCTCCCGGACCGGAGAAACGTTACCCACAACCACATATTTGGCACCAGCTCGGAATTCTGCCAGGCGCAGCCGCCAAGATCATAGTTCCATACATGTCTGACCGGATCGTAGCTGTGCATGAAATCTCCATAGTCCCAGAATCCATACCATTTGCGCTGCTCGATCTCTTCCTGGTAAAAGGAGATGATCCCGTCCAGCCGATCTTCCAGATATGCCTTGGCTGGCGTGCTCCGATCAGGCAAACTCCAGAAACCAAAAGCACCCGCTTCATGATAATAAGTTGGTTCGCAAACCAGCAATGAAGGTTCTTCAGCTTCTGCCTGCATCCGCTGCAACAATTCATGCCCGGGAGTCTGCGCCGTACACCAGAATGTTAGCTCGCTAGTATTAGCGATACCAAATGGAGTGGCCCGTAATTCTTCTGCACCTTCATACGAGGATTCCACATGTGTTTTCGTATCATAATGCCGCAAGTCCATAGCTGCCGCATCAGGTGACCAGAACCAGACAGTAAGCGCTGCCGCGTCAGTGGCAGTGGAACCAATCTCCATTCCTGCCGGATGCTTACGCCAGAAATTCTTCATCCCGATTGCTAGCCCTCCGCCCTCTGCCCCAACATAACCAAGCCCACCTGCCCGGCGGCCTTCTGCTGCCTTGATCCAAGCGCAGCCAACCTCTGTCCGCTTCCAGATCCCATAATGCTCGGAAGAATCTTGAACCAGCCGAAAGCTGCCCCAAGTAGCGGAGTCATCCAATAAACTAAGGAAATAGGCATCCTCTTCTGGATTAAATTTCACAGCACATCCTGCTACCTGATCGAGGAATAAATCACGGTACTTACCTTTGGTTCGCCGTGTATGCAACGTCTTAGGAGACTCGCTAAACAAGCCGCTATCTCCGGCAAAACGAACATGGCGGTTGTAAAGAGGTCCACGCATCGGCACTGTGAATTCTATTCCCAATCCTTTAATAAAATCCTGCTGTGGATTACCGTCATAATGAAACGTATGAACTAATCGAATAGACTCCAGCCCAGCATAAAAATATAAACGTAACGTATAGGGAAGCCACTCACGAGCACTGTGCGAAGCTTGGTGAAGTCCATCTAGCTTCACCACTGCGCGAACAGGTCCGTCCTGTTCAAGGATGGCACTTAACGTTCGTCCTGTGAACCGCTCCTCACGTATGCTCAGGGTGCCAGCACCCTCATCTCTCTGTTCACGTATACATACAAGCTCGCCATTACTGCAAACTTCCGTTCCTTCCGTGTCCGCCGGATTTCTGCGCACAATACTGCGGATAAGACCCTTCCCCTGCTTGTTAACCGTGCAAATAATAACACCTGTATCTATAATGAAAGCTTCCTCTGTTTCCTGCACAGTTAGTCGCTCAGTCACTTCTGTAGCTGGAGTCGCTTGATTTATTGTCATTGTCGCTAAGGAATCCTGCTGAATATCCGAATTTTTATTTACTGCCGAGTGCGTGGACCATTTGATGCTCCCGTCTGGCCAAAAAGCTGCTGGCCAGCTTTGCAGCGGCACATGCTTTTCGTTCTTCGGCATACTTAAGCAGAGATTCTTTAACGATTCCCTGTCGAGCGCTCCTTTTTTCCAAGGAACCCCCCAGGTAACACCCACATCAATAGCGGGCTTTTTTAGCCAATGCAGGCCAATCGGCAGAGCCGTAGGCACAACAACCATCTCCTTCATACGTTCTTCGCCGCACGTCCTCTTTACTTTTAAAGAGCTTCATTATTATGGCTTAGCTCTCTATAGCGGCTTGGGGTTATTCCCTCTTGTTTCTTAAAAATCCGGTTAAAATAGCTATGCTGATAACCCACCTGTTCAGCTACATCGTTAATTCGCAGCGAGGTATCACGCAGCAGCTCCTTGGCTTTATCAAGCCGTAATTCGGTCAGATAATCGATGAAATTTTTCCCGGTGACCCGTTTGAATGATTTACTCAGTAAAAATGGGCTGATTCCTGTATAATCCGCACATCCATCCAGCGAAATATTATCCATATAATGCTCATTGATATACATCATGGCATGCTCAATCGTCCGTTTGATTCCGGCATCAGAACGCTCACTCAGCTCCGTCAGATACGGTGCGACTACCTTTTCCTGAAACCAGGTAAGGATAAGCTTCGGCTCATGAATTTGCGACAGTGCCGCGTACAGATTAGCCCCTTTGAACAGCTGGTTTGGATGAATGCCTGAGACCATAATGGCGTGCTGAATACTGCCTAACAAATGAAGCATACCCTGCTGCACATCAATCACTTTTGCCCCATTGGCACACAGTGCCTCCAGAAATTCCTCCAACAGCCGGTAAGCCTCTTCCGCTTCTCCTGTTCGCAGGGCCTGAATCATTCCGCGCTCCAAAGTGAACGAATATTGCGGTTCTGGCGTACTTTGTCCCTCACGATCCAGTAGCTCCATATTAATAATCTGGTTCTCACCACCAAACTGGCGATAACTAGCGGCTTGCTTCGCAGCCTCGAACGCTAGCGGAATACCGGATATCCTTCCAACCGGTGCACTAAACGCCACTGTTACCCTCATTTTTAACATGCGATTAATCGTTCCTGTCAGTTCTTCGCTAAAGGCTTGCACCGCTTCCAGCGATGGATTCGCAACGGGTTCGATAAGAAGTAATCCTGCCGTGAGATCATGGAAATTGATAATATCAGCCTGGTTGAAGTGCTCGGCAGACAGTTCTCCGATAATATTGACGGCGGCGAATGATACAAGACTTTCATCACCGTTGCGGAATTTCCCCTCCTGGCTGGAGATGCCTGTAAGCTGAATATAAAGAATAATATAATGACAATCCTCTACTTCCCACTTAAAGCGCCGCATCCGGCTTTGCAGATCCTGCTCAGAATAGGAATATAAATACCCCTGAAACAGCTGATGCAGAAAGCTTTCTTTCACATGTGGAAACTGCTCGGAAAGAGTGTACTTCAGGGCATGGCTCTCCCCGTGCAAGTTCTGCCAATGCCGTTCAATCAGAATGAACTCATCCTCCCTACTCGCAGCCGCCGCTTGGTCAGGCAACAAAGTCTGCAGCAACCGTCCTATCGGTGAATAGATTTTACGGGAAGCAAACCAAGACAGAATCGCCGCCAGCAGCAAAGCACTAAAGCTAACTAAAAATATCAGTCTTGAAATGAAGACGACAGGTGAAGTTATGCTGGTTATCGGTGAAGCGGACACATAGAGCCAGTCTGCGGAGAGTCGGGAAAACTCACCATAAGTCACTGCATATGTAGCCTTACCCCAGTCGAAGAGAAAAGAGGACTCAAGATTTGACTCATGGTTCGCGCCCCGTTCCACAATCTCATTATGCAATGCGGTAAGTAAGGGAGAATCCTCGGCACTGTCTCCAGCAGATACGTACAAATCCCCCGTCGTCTGCAGCAAAAATGTCTCGCCGCTATTATAAGGTGTCATAGTTCGTAGCATCGCAGCTACTTTCTCCGTATCCATGCGGAGCAAAAGAGCCCCGAAGGGCTTCAAGCTTCCGCCCGGAATATGATGGACAAGCGTTAATTCTTTGATATTTGGTTTATTGGGATCGAATGCCCACTGCGTCCAATAGGTGCTTTGTTCAGTTGCAATTAATCTGTCATATTGACCAGATATCGCGCTGGAGTCAATCGTGCCATATTCGGGATTAAATAGTAATGGATGATCTCCTGATAGATAGAGTTCAACGTTACTCGTCATCGTGTTTGAGCCCTGCATCACTACGAGTGTCTTCGTAATATCCCACGCCCGCTCATGATCCTGAATAAAATCAAGGCCATTCAAGCTGTAATCAAACTTGGGATCAAAAGCCCAATGTGCCAGCATCAGCTCCAGATTGGACAGCTGATCATCAATATTAGCCGCCCGCTGTTCAATCTGCCTGTTATGCATCTGCAGCAGCTCGCTCTCCAGGCGTCCCCCTGCCATCCAGTAGACAAGCGCACCAATAATAAACCCCGGAATGGATGACACCACCAGCATAATGATCAGGTTTTTCCGATAATACCGGCCTTTACAGCCTGACCAGCCTTTTGTATAACGCTTCCATTTCGCCACATTTCTCATCACTATGCTCTCACCAGCCGAATCGGATAAATTTGAAGTGCAATCGAACCACATTCGTTTTGCTCCTCAGATCCTTTCCAGCCGGATAAAAGCACCAGGAAGGATCTATTGGTCAGCCTTAGCGTATAATTCGTTCATTTCCTTTACTAAATCATCTCCACCTGTTTTTCTCCATACGTCAAATGCGGATTTCAATTCAGCTTCATCAATTTGTCCTACAATATACTTTATGCGTGCATCATTAATTACATTGTCGAGTTGAGCACCCTTTTGCGAATATACTGTGGAAATAAAGGCCTCTGCCGGATTAACCACGATCGAAGCTTCATTTGCCTTTTGAACTTCAGTTTGTTTAAGACGCAGCGGCGTTTGTGCTACAGTCTTGGACTTATCCTCAGGAATATAGGCCAATATTTGGTTTAGACCTTCCACTTCTGACTCCACAAGTACAGTGTCTTTGGAGCGTTCAATAAAACCATCCACCATAGTGTAGTGAGTACCTTCCAAACCAAAACCCAACATCGTTTGTAATTCCGGATTATTGATTTGATCTAGAAAAGCCAGTACCCGTTTCAGTTCTTCTTCGCTCTTCACAGATGATTTTGGAATAGCCAGCATGCCCGAGAAACCAGAGGTCGGCAATGTGTGTAGCTTGCCATCCGTACCTGTTACGCCCCCGCTTACATCTACATAATGTTTATCCGGTTCGTCTTTGCCTTCTTTTTCTAGCGCAGCGTGAATTTTATCATCCACCCGGGCGCCTGTATCGACCACATCGACGATTACTCCTGCCTTATTGTTCACGATCGGATCTGTCCATTTAGCACTGTCCATTACAGCAAAGTCGGAGTTGATCAATTTCTCATCATACAGCTTCTTCATGAACTTAAGCGCTTCCAAATATTCTGGATATTCATGCTCAGGCACCAGCTTGCCATCTTGCACGCCCCATTTATTCGGTGTTCCAAACCATAACTTAATGGTATCAAAACCGCTGGCCCACTGGCCGCTCCATTTGACAAGCACCATGCCATACGTATCCTCTTTACCATTGCCGTCTGGATCTTTTTCCTTGAACGCTTTCAGCATATTGTAGAAATCATCTACCGTCTGCGGTGTTTGCAGCCCCACCTTCTCTAACCAATCCTTGCGGAAAACCATACCGTTACGGCCGAGTACACGCCCCCGATAGATCCCGTAATTCTTCCCATCAATGGCCGAGTTTTTCAGAATAACCGGGTTCGCTTGGCTTAAATTCGGATAATCCTTAAGGTAAGGCCCTACTTCCCAGAATGCACCCGATTTGGCAGCGTTCACAAAACTAGAAGCCTTAACATCCCCCACGTAGATAATGGTCGGCAGCTTCCCAGAAGCTAGCGTAATATTAAATTTATCTGCATAAGATGCATTCGGGACCCACTCAAAGTGGATTTTTGTATTGGTCTGCTTCTCAAGTTCAGCAGCAACCGGACTGCCATCCTTCGGATAATTTGTTTTGAATATCGGCAGCATGAGGGTCAGATCCAGCGGGGACTCGCTTTTCTCTTCTCCAGTATTACTACTCCCCTCACTTTTGCTGTTAGAACCTGCAGATTCATTACCTGAGCAACCTGCAACAACAGTTGTAACCATCATAGCCACAAGTAAAAGTAACAACCAGCGCTTCTTTTTTACCGAACGATTAGCTTCCATTATTATACCTCCAAATTGGAATAAGTTAAGTTTGTTATCCTTTAACAGAACCCAGCATCACCCCTTTAGCGAAATGTTTTTGCAGAAATGGGTACACACATAAAATTGGTAGAGTACCTACTACAATAACCGCCATTTTAATCGACTGCTCCGGTGGCTGCACAAAGCTTGGATCCATAGAACTCATATCGCCAGCCGCAGATTGGGATAACATTACGATCTGTCGCAGCATCACCTGCAAAGGCCATTTTGTCGGATCCGTAATATAGAGCAGTGCCGAGAAGAAATTGTTCCAATGTCCCACAGCATAGAACAACGTAAATGTAGCGAGAACCGGTTTGGATAAAGGAAGGACTATCTTCCACAACAAGCCCAGCTCAGAACAACCATCAATACGCGCCGCTTCTTCCATTTCTATAGGCAGCTCCTGAAAAAAGTTTTTGACAATAATCAGGTTAAAGGCGCTAATTGCTCCCGGTAAAATAAGAGAATTGAGCGTATCCAGCAAATGCAGCTCCCGAATGACGAGATAGGTTGGAATCATTCCTCCACCGAACAGCATCGTAAAAATAACAAGGTTGAGTACCAAATTACGGCCCATCAGATATCGTTTTGCCATCGGATAAGCCATAGTTACCGTGAAGAATAAATTAACGACAGTTCCGATTACCGTAACATAAATAGAAACCCCTATACTGCGCATAATCGTATCTGTTGAAAAGATAAATCGGTAGGCGTCAAATGAAATCGTGGTCGGGATCAGGAATACGGCACGTTTAGTAATTTCCGCATCCGTAGCGAAGGAGCCCGAAACCACAAAGAGAAAAGGGAGAATCGCTACGATTCCGATAATCCCTAAAAATATATAATTGAATATATCAAATGCAGTTCCAACCGTACTCTTGTATTGTTTGGCCACAGCAAGCTTCTCCCTTCTCAATAAAGTCCAGATTCACCAAATTTTTTGGCGATCCAATTCGTCCCGAGCACAAGCGTCACACCGATTATTGATTTAAATAATCCAACAGCCGTGCTGTAACTAAAAGCTCCCTGGGTAATTCCCAGCGCGTATACATAGGTATCGAACACCTCACCTACTTCACGATTAAGAGCATTCATCATTAAATAAATTTGTTCAAAACCGTTATCCAAAATCGTTCCCATCCGAAGAATAAGTAAAATAACGATTGTACTGCGGATAGCAGGCAACGTAATATGCCAAATCTGCCGCCACCGGTTCGCACCATCTACTACCGCAGCCTCATATTGCTCCACATCTACACCGGCCAGCGCTGCCAGGAATATAATCGTCCCCCAGCCGCACTCCTTCCAGATCGTCTGGAGAATAATCAATGGACGGAACCAGTCAGGATTAGCTAGAAAGTCTATTTTCCTGCCTGTAAACGTATACAAAAACTCATTTACAGTCCCGCCTTCCGTAGTTAGAAATACATAGCTCATACTGGCCACAATGACCATGGATATAAAGTGCGGAACATAAATCATCGTTTGTATCGTCTTTTTATAGAAGGAAAGCCGTATTTCGTTTAGAAGCAGTGCCAGAATAATCGGCGCCGGAAAAAAGAAAATCAAATTATAAAACGATAACAATAACGTATTGCGCAGCAGCATAAAGAAATCAGGATTCTGGAAAAAAACACGAAAATGCTCAAAACCTACCCATTCACTTTTCTGAAAACCAAGAAACGGCTGGTAATTCTTAAAAGCCAGCAGCACGCCCCACATCGGAACATATTTGAAAACAAGAAAATAAAGGACTCCAGGGAGCAGCAGAATATATAACCATTTATCACGTTTAAAACGTTTCCATCTTCTTACCCGGATATTTCGATAGGTCTGCGGCTTTGGCTGTTGTTCTGAAGTTCCCGGAACTGTTACGTGCTTCATCCTGTTCACCTCCATTTGTCATGTACAGCTCGCGATTACTGTAGCCATGGATTACTGCAATCACCCTTACTGCGACTCCTATTATGCTGCTAGTGATTTTTTCCAGCAATCGGACTTTTTTGAACGCTCTATATAAGCTAAAAATCCCATTTTATCTAAAAAGTCCAAACCGCGCAAAAGTTTACTATTGTCCGTAAGACATTAAGCACCTATGATTCCAAGTGATGATTTCCAGCAAATGTTTGCCTTAAAGGAGGAACTGAATTGAAGAACAAGCTATACTACGGTGCTGCTTGGTATCCCGAGCTATGGAGTGAAGAGGTGCTTGAGCAGGACATCCTTCTAATGAAAGAAACGGGGATTAATATCGTACGAATCGGAGAATTCATTTGGTCTGCTTTGGAGCCAGAAGAAGATAAGATTGATATCGGTCCCGTCGTGAAATATATCGAAAGGTTACATAGAAACGGAATTGACACAGTAATGTGTACGCCGACACCTACACCCCCCATCTGGCTTACTCATGGACATCCTGAGCGCTGTTATGTGGATGAAAGCGGAACGGTAATGGGACATGGAGCACGGCAGCATATCTGTACGAACAATCCTTATTTTCGTGAGCGGGCAGCCATTATTACGGAGCATATTGCCAAGGAGACCGGAGCACTGCCGGGGTTAACCGCCTGGCAGCTTGATAACGAATTCAAAGCGCATGTGGCGGAGTGTATGTGTGAGACCTGTAAAGGCTTATGGCATATCTGGTTGCAGCAGCGCTACAGCTCCATTGAAAGGTTGAATGAGGCATGGGGAACAGCCGTCTGGAGCCAAACTTATCAACGTTTTGATCAGGTGCCACAGCCAGGACCCGCACCTTTCCTCCACAATTCATCCCTGCGGACGATGTACCGCTTATTTTCAATGGAAAAGATCGCTGAATTCGCCGATGAGCAGGCTGATATTATCCGCCGCCACTCCACTGCGCCAATTACCCACAACAGCAGTGTCGCTTTTCATCTAGATAATGAGCGGCTATTTCAAAATCTCGACTTTGCTGCCTACGACACCTATGCCTCACAGGAAAATATGCATGCTTATCTGCTTAACTGTGATCTGTGGCGAAATTTCAAGCCGGGAAAAGATTTCTGGATAATGGAGACCGGACCCTCGTTTGCCGCATCTCTAGTCAGTTTTGGTGTGCCCCATCCGAATGGATATCTGAAAGCAGAAGCAGTTGCCGCCTATGCGCTGGGTGCAGGTGCATTTTGCTATTGGCTCTGGCGCCAGCATACTTCCGGAAGTGAACAAACGCATAGCTCGATCCTTAGTGCCTGGGGAGAACCAGCTCTAGGGTACGTTAATGTGCTGGAGGCCAATCAAGCACGGCGGGAAATTGAACAAATTATGCTCTCCACCCGGCCCCTTCGGGCAGATGTTGCGATTACCTATTCGGACAGAACCAAAGCTTATCTCGCAACTGAACCTCATCGGAAGCTAAATTATCGTAGTCTGCTGGGCGATTTCTACAAAAGAGTTCTTCATATGGGCATTCACAGGGATCTGCTGCCCGAAGGCGGAGACTTAACCGGATACAAGCTGTTATTCACTCCGTTCGTACATTATTTGTCCCCCGAGTATGTGCAAAGTGCCCTGGCCTTTACAGCAGCTGGCGGGATTTGGATTGTCGGTCCTCTTACCGGAGGACGAACGAAGGAGCATACCCTTCACACGAATGCCGGACTTGGGGAATTGGAGCGGTTAGCAGGCGTCAAAACTAAGTTTACCTATCCGCTGGAATCAACAGGCACGATTGGACACGCTTTTGGGGTATCTGCTCCCTTGTCCTTGTGGAGTTCTGTTTTTGAACCCGTTTCAGAGTCCGTTACCAGTATCGGAATGTTTACGGAGGGGGTGACGCCGGGGTTGTCCTTCCTGACGGAGCAGCCTTACGGACAAGGCACTATTGTTATGCTGGGTTCAATGCCTGCCGGTGAAGAAGGCAACCTAATGTTATGTAAACTCATTGATCATTATGCAGAACGTGCTGGTGTTACCCTACGCAGTGATGTCACTAAGGGAACCCTTGTCTGCCCTAGAAGCGATGACCAGGCTGCCGAAGTCTGGACCCTTGTAAATATGGATGGACACGGGGGAAGTCTCACACTCCCGCGGGACGGACATGATGTTCTCTCAGGCAAATCCGTGGCCTGCGGCCCCCTCTCCCTTGGTGCATATGAGTACCGAGTAATCCGGTTATAAATACTTATCCTTGCAGCATAAAAAGCCGCTAACTCCTTGGTCACCCAAGCGGTTAGCGGCTTCGTTTCCGTTATTTTAACTTTTAATAACGCCTTTTTTAAGAATAACGTTCCCATACAACGCTTCTTCACCAGTAACTATAACTGCATAACTTTGCTTAGAACGGTTATAGAAATCAAAACGTTCCTCATGTTTAATCGTGGCTTCAGCATCATGTTTGGCGATGATTGTCTCGTATGTGGTCCAAATGACCGGCACAGTTGGATCTCCTGCAACCACTGCCATAAAAGCCACCTGTTGCTCTGCGTAATGATCCAGAGGTAACAACTCTAAGATGGCATCCAGCAGTTCAGGAATACCGATGCCATCATATCTCAGTACCCTCGGATTCAACGAATGTCCGGGATAATTCGCATCAGCCAATACAAGCTCATCCCCATGACCCATCTCCATCAGAATGCGTACCAGCTCCGGAGACAGCAGCTTAGGAATTCCTTTTAACATAAGGCACCTCTTTACTTCCCATAAAATGATCGCAACGCTACCAGCTCATCAATCCGATGCTGTGGCAATTCTCTCTCCCCGCCAATCATCCGGGTAATGAAGGTGAGCTTGGCGGTATACTCAAGCCGCTCCATATTCAGATATGCTTCCATAACATCTTCTCCCCAAGTAAGGGCTCCGTGATTCTCTAGCAGAACCGCAGTTTTTTTGCCCAGGAAAGGCATCAGTGAATCTGGAATTTCTTCCGTCGATGGTGTTCCATATTCCGCCAACGGAATATCTCCGATCATAATCACCGACTCTGGCATCATCATCTTGTCGAGCGCCTCACCTTTTATGGCAAATGCAGTAGCATACGGGGGATGTGCATGGACCACACCCTTCATCTCTGGCAGCTCATTATAAATTCTTAGATGCATTTTTGCTTCCGTTGAGGGTCTGTAGCCTTCAGCTGCTTCAAGGACTTCACCTTGCAGATTCACTTTTACAAGCATATGAGGCTCTAAATATCCCTTACTCACCGCTCTGGGGGTAGTCAGAATTACATTCTCTGATAAGCGAGCAGAAATATTCCCATCATTAGCCGCGATAAAATCTTTATTAAACAGGTTTCTCCCGATATCACAAATCTGCAAACGTAATTTTTGTTCTAAGGTATCCATAGGGTTTCTCTCCTCGTATCCTATTTTTCACAAACCTTCACCAAAGAAGGCTGATATGTCTTAAAGGCAAAAGATCTTTCCACTACCTGCTTGCCCCCGGAGATTTCCAGTTCCCCTAGGGCAGCCAGTTGAATAATTATATTGCCAATTGCACCGGCTTCCACAGGCCCTGCTACAACTTTTCTCCCCGTAATATTAGCGGTAAGCTGACAGAGCAGTTCATTCTGAATCCCACCACCGACCATATGAATGATATTGATTTTTTTGCCGGTGATCTCTTCCATTTCGTCAATCGTATGGCGATAGGACTCTGCTAAGCTCTCAAGTATGACGCGTATAATCTCAGCTTTCGTATAAGGGGCTTGCTGGCCTGTTCGTTCGCAATATTCTCTAATCCGTTGGGTCATCACACCGGGTATACTGAACAGCTCGTCATTCGGATCAATAATTGCTGGGGCATGATTTATGGTTTCGGCTAGCTCAACCATTTGGCCTTGGCTGACGTATTTTCCCGCTTCTGCCCAATTCCTTTGCAGCTCCTGCAAAATCCATAGTCCCGTTATATTTTTGAGCAAACGATTAGATTGGCCGTAACACTGCTCATTTGTGAATCCGTATTCATAGCTTTTCTCTGTAATGACAGCTTTAGGCGTCTCCATGCCCACTAACGACCATGTACCACAGCTAATAAATGCTGCATCTTCCTTTAGAGAATAAGGAATAGAAGCTACTGCTGAAGCCGTATCATGAGAAGCACCCGCAATTACCTCCATTGAACCTACGCTAAGCTCCTCTTGAATTACCGGAAGGATAGAACCAATAACCGTTCCCGCTTGAACCCGTTGTGGCACTATACCAACCGGGATATTAAGCCTGCTGAATACTTCAGTGGAGACTTCACCAGATACAGCGTCCATTAAGCCACTTGTACTCCAAATCGTGCTTTCTGCTGCCGCAATACCAGAGAATAAATAGTGGAACAGGTCTGGCATCATTAAAATAGTATCTGCAACCTCTAGCAGAGAATCGTTATCCTGAAAATCAGCAAACAGCTGATAAACCGTATTAATCAAGCTCGGTTGAATACCTGTAATGCTAAATTGCTCCCTTGGTGGAAGCAGCGCCTCCAACCCTAGACGATGGCTTCCCATTCTCCTATCCCTATAATGATGGGGGGAATAGAGCAACATCCCTCTTTTATCAATAAAACCGTAATCGACTCCCCACGTATCCACGCTTAGAGACCTCAATTTTCCATGCGCCCTATAAGCTCTCTGGATTCCTTTTTTCATTTCGTGGAAGAGCTTCAAAACATCCCAATACAAATGCCCGCCAACATACACCGGCGTATTAGCAAACCGATGAATTTCTTCTATGCGAAGGGTGTTACCGTCATACAATCCCAACATCACTCTTCCGGAACTGGCGCCAAGATCCATAGCCAGAAGCTTAATCGTATCACCCATTTCAAGCACACCTGCTCCACAAGAAGATTTTAATATAGCGGTCCGAAATTCTGACAGGCTCTGTAATCTGCTCCTTCCAGATTCTCCGTCCCAAATAACGACCACACCCGTGGTCTGAAAATACGTGATTCCTCAACGTTATGCATGCTTACTGGAATGCGTAAAATCGACGCCAGCGTAATCAGATCCGCCCCGATATGGCCATAACTGATCGCCCCATGATTCGCGCCCCAATTATTCATGACATCATATACCGATTGGAATGAACCACTGTTAATTAGCTTAGGAGCGAACCAGGTCGTCGGCCATGTCGGATCTGTTCTTTGATCCAAAGTATGATGAACCTCTTCAGGCAGCTCTACGGTGTAACCTTCAACAAGCTGAAGAACAGGTCCAAGCCCCTTCACCAGGTTCAAACGAGCCATAGTAACCGGCATTCCGCCTTGAGTTAAATAATCGGTAGAGAAGCCGCCTCCCCGGAAATATTCTTGAGAAGCTGGCCGGAATTGTGTATTGCTTAGACAAGCCTCAGCCTCTTCGTCTGTAATCTCCCAAAAAGGTTTGATTGCAGGCTTACCCTCTATCCTTTGCTCACCTGTACCATCAAGCGCTGCCGAACCAGAGTTGATCAGATGCAGTATTCCGTGAGCTGCTTCTCCTTCCAATTGATGACCCGTCACTCGCTTCACAGCATCGGGACTCCAGAAGGTTCGGACATCCGCAAAGATTTGTGCTGTATTCGTAAGCAAATAATTGAACAGCATCGTTACCCCATTCAAGCTGTCATTCTCTGTCGCTACGAGATAAGGTGCACGTTTGCCGTTCCAGTCAAAAGAAGAATTCAACATCGTCTCCATGAAATCGCCGTTAGGGAAATGGTCCGTCCATTGTCTCTGGCCTTGGAAACCGCCAACAATCGCATTGTGGCCGTTAGCTTCCTCCTCAAAACCAAGCTCAGCGAGAACCGGATTGCCGATCATCAGGTCGCGGGCGATCAATGTCATTTTCACACAGGTCTCCCACTGCTTCTCTTTCTCTTCTGCACTGATTTGCAGATGCGGCGGATTATTATCGGCGCCAACTTGGCAGTTTTCTTTAGTCCACGCTAGCGCACGCTTAAATTCCTCTTTATCATAAATCTCTTCTTCAAAGCGCCGGACATATTCAGACATATCTATATATTCATTGCGCATGCCCAGATACTCTTGGAAAAACTGTTCATTCACAATGGAACCCGCAATCCCCATCGAAACAGAACCCATAGATAAATATGATTTCCCCTTCATTTGAGCAACTGCTAAGCCTGCTCTAGCAAACTGCAGCAATTTAGACTGCACATCCGCTGGAATCTCTTCACTGCTAGACTCTTGAACATCTTCACCATAGATACCAAACGCAGGAATTCCCTTTTGAGCATACGCCGAGAGAACAGCAGCTAGATACACAGCACCCGGCCGTTCCGTTCCGTTAAATCCCCACACGGCATGCGGAATGGATGTATCCATATCCATTGTCTCTGAGCCATAACACCAGCAAGGCGTCACGGTGATCGACACCCCTACGTTAGCCCCGGAGAATTTCTGAGCCGCAGCAGCAGCTTCTTTAACTCCACCGATCGTAGAATCGGCGATGATGCACTCTACAGGACTCCCATTCGGATACCTTAAATTCGCTTCAATAAACTTAGCCACCCGCTGAGCCATGCCCATCGTTTGCTCTTCCAGTGATTCACGAACGCCTCTTCTTCTGCCATCAATGGTTGGGCGGATACCAATTTTCGGATAGTTTTCTATCAATGCCGTTCCTCCTCAAGATCATCTTAGAGTCATCGTTAATAGATCTATTTCTCCTTCATCATAAAATCTGCAAGCGCTTTAGTCAACACAAAACAACATATCCTCTAAACAAAAGTGTGGTTTTATGTGATATTATTATTATATATTGTGGTTTTATGTGAATATGTAATTATTTTTAGATTTAAACAACAATGTAGTACACTAGAAAGCAGACGATTTATATATAAAGGTGAGTGAACGAATGAAAGCATTTGAACGACGGGATCTAATTATTAAAGAGCTTTACAGACAGAAGAAGGTCCATGTCGCAGAGCTAGCGCAAAAATTCAACGTCTCGGAAGAGACCATTCGGCGGGATCTAGATAAACTGGACAAAGAAGGTCTTGCCAAAAAAAATTATGGTGGAGCCATTCTCAACGCCCATACCAATGAAGATCCTTCCTACATCAGCAGACATCAGGTCAATATTGAAGCAAAGCGAATCATAGCCGATAATGTACTGCAATTAATCAATGATGGAGACAGCTTGGTGACGGATACGAGCTCAACGGTGTTTGAAGCCTTGCGTAGAATTATTGAGGAGAAAAACAATCTGACAATTATTACGAACTCTCTGGTGGTATTATCCGAATTTCAACACTCCGGTCAAAAGCTGATTTCCACAGGTGGAATTTTAGGCCCCGAGACCAGCTCCTTTGTTGGAAATACCGCTTCACAGACGATTCGAAAATATAATGTGGATGTAGCTATATTCAGCTGTAAAGCATTGTCCATGACAGGCGGGCTAAGTGATTCAAATGAAGAAGAAAGTGAACTGAAGGTGCTTATGCAGCAGCAGGCAAATAAAGTGGTTCTGCTCGTAGATCACTCCAAATTTGACCGGACTGCGTTCATTAAGTTGTTCAGCTTTGATAGAGTGGATTATATTGTTACAGATCAGAAGCCTTCTGAGGAATGGACCGATTTCTTAAATAATTACCATGTATCTCTTATCTATGCGCCCGCTGAGTGATCAGCAGGTGCATAGATAAAGAGAGATAAGAACTTTATAACTTAGTTGTTTAAAAGACCACTTTCCAAGACGACCTTCAGCCATTCCCCAGCAATCAGATCATGCCCGGCAGTCGTCGGATGAACGCCATCCCACAGCCAGTAGGCTGCTTCTGCTCTCTCCACAGCTGCATTGAAAGCATCCTGTAAAGGTACATAGACCGTATCAAATTGCTCAGACAGCTGCTTAACCACTCCCTGATAATGTGTAATCTTCGCTTCCCATTCTGCCCACTGTTCAGCTGGAGCTCCGGTATTTAAAATAAAAGGCTCACATAAAACCAGCTTCGTATGTGGCAGAACTTCACGTGTTTCTTCAAGTACGTGACGGTAAGCGCGTTCAAAACGGTCCGTAACTCCACTTGGTTCCCCTTTCATCATTCTCCAAATATCGTTAACCCCAATCAATATACTAATGATGTCAGGCTGCAAGCTAATTGCATCTTCATTCCAGCGTGCATATAAATCGGAGATTCGATCTCCACTCACTCCGCGGTTATAGAATACCAGATTCTCTTCTGCCCGCTCATTCCCTAGCTTGCCCCCAATGATATACGCATAGCTATGTCCAAGAATATGATTCGGGTCTTCATCACGACCCCGATTCCCATCCGTAATGGAGTCACCCTGAAATAAGATCACTTTTGATTTTTTAGTAGCTGGATTAGTCATTGAATCTTTCATCTCCTTGATTACTAGTATATTAATCATTCAACTTGAATGTCTCCTATAATACAAGTAAAGTTATCATATAGAATACAAGGAGGAAAGAGAAAAATGAAATATAGAAGACTAGGCAATTCAGGGCTCAAAATCAGTGAGATCGGACTAGGCAGTTGGCTTACATATGGAACAGCAGCAGAGCAAAAGGCAGCCGATGCTTGTATCAGCAAAGCTTTTGAATGCGGTATCAATTTCTTTGATACGGCTAATGCATATAACCGTGGTGAAGGCGAAAAAGCGATGGGTGCTGCTCTACGCTCCTATGAAAGATCATCTTATGTGCTAAGTACAAAGGTCTTTTTCCCCATGGGAGACGATGTTAATAACCGTGGTTTGTCCCGGAAGCATATTATGGAGCAATGTGAAGCCAGCCTCCGCCGCTTAGGCACCGATTATATTGATGTATATTTTTGTCATCGCTTTGATACAGAGACCCCTGTAGAGGAGACTCTACGCGCGCTGGATGATCTGACGGCTCAAGGTAAGATTCTCTACTCCGCTGTTAGCGAATGGAGCGCAGCCCAAATCTCCAATGCTGCTGGTATCAGCCGCAGACTGAATCTGCGTCCACTGATCTCGAATCAACCTATCTATAATATGTTCGAACGTTATATTGAAGACGAGGTCCTTGAAGTATCCCAGCGTGAGGGGCTGGGCCAAGTGGTCTTCTCTCCACTAGCGCAAGGAATTCTGACTGGCAAATACAAACCGGGGCAACAACCTCCAGCAGGAACCCGTGCAGCGGATAATTCAGTTAATGGTGTGATCTCCAGCTACCTCCGTGATGATGTGTTGTCTGTGGTTGGACAGCTGGATGAACTCGCTCACAGTTTAGACCTGAAGCTTTCGCAATTGGCATTGGCATGGATTCTACGCCAGCCTGGTGTAAGTTCAGCATTAATTGGTGCCAGTAAACCAGAGCAAGTTGCAGAAAATGCCAAAGCTGTAGATACGGTACTCTCCGAAGATACTTTGCAGCAAATCGAGGAGATTCTTAAGCCGGTAGCTGATTTTGCTCCTGCAAGATAACCTATTGCGCACTTGCCATATAGTACACAAAAGAGGTTGTGCCAAAAGCCATCACCATGGCTTAGGCACATCCTCTTTTTCTTTAAGAAATCAATTTAGACTCTTCGGCTTGTTCAGAAGCCTTATGGATAAAAGGCTCCAGTGGTTTCTTGAGGAGTAATGCCAGCAAGAGTGCCAGCACACCGAAGATAATCAAATAAATCACATCACGAATCGCCACTTCCGGCAGAATTCCCCCTACCGCCTCCCGCATCAGACTAATTGCATAGGTAAACGGCATATATGGATTTAATATTTGAAAAAAACGCCCAGTCGTACTAATCGGAAATGTACCGCCGGAGCTAGAGAATTGAAGCACCATGAACACGATTGCTATTCCTTTTCCCAGGTTGCCAAATACAGCGACAAGCGTAAATACAATGGTTACGAACACGATGCTGATTAACACTCCAAAAAGTACAAACCACACCTTATTCACCACATAACAGTGCAAAATAAAAATGTTGCCCAGGACAGCCACCAGCCCCTGAAGAATCCCCACCGTAAGGAAGGTCAGCAGGCGGCCAAAATACAATTGATATCTTTTGTACGTTAGCCCCCCCGTATCCACACCTGTGCGGAGAAGAGAGACAAGCAGTGTGCCTCCGACCCATAAGGAAAGTACGACATAAAAAGGAGTCATTGCTGAGCCGTAATTCGGAATGGGATATAACTTATTCTCTTTTAACACTACCGGATTGGCCAAAAAATCACTTTTGCTCTTAATATCTCCTCCGAGCAGTTGCGCAATTTCCCCCAGATCAATCTCTTCTTTAATTTGGCGGATCGTGGAGGCGGCTTTTCGAATCGAGTCTTCCAGTACTGGAAGATCATTTCTTACCAAATCTGCGGCAAGCGCCACTCCTTTATCTGCACGGGGGAGTCCTGTACGAATCAGCTCCGAGACCTGATGAACCCGCTCTTCTACAGTAGGCAGATCCTGACGCACGAAATTCGCAGCTTGCTGTATCTTTTCCCCTGCAGTAGGTAAGCTGCTCTCCAATAGCGGAAGTGTATCTCGGATGAAAGCACCAAAGCCCTGGGTCTGATCGGCAACCCCACTGGCTGCTGTGTGGACCGCTTCGCGTATAGCTGGCAAATCCTGCTGCAGACTAGCTAAGCTTGTCTGCCCGAACTCAATCGCCGACATTGTCTCTTCCAGCAGGGTACCCAGCGCGGGTAAACGATCTGGCACCTGCTGCAATGCGGTAGCTGTGACATCTGCCGCCGAAGTTATTTGCTCCAGTTTATTTTTTATGGCAGGGATAGTCGACGAATCATATCCTGAGATAAGCTTCGCAATCGCCAGCTTCCCAAGACCAGACTTTAGGAACAATTGGTTAATTGCACTGGAATCAGCGTTATCCTTATTCTGAAGGTCAGCCGTCATAGCATTTACCAAGGACTTCTGACTGTTCAAAACACTGTCTACACCTTTCAATGCCGCAAGCTCAGCAATAGACACTGTTTCAGGGGAAAATGTGTTCAATGCATTTAACAAAGAAAGTGTGTGTTCAATTACGCTGCTTCCTGCAGCCAACTGTGCTGAGAGTAACTCCAACTGCTCACGTACAGCTTGCGGCTCGTTATCTTCTCCCTTTAACTGTTCAGCAAGCTTGACCACTGAGCTCTCCGTTTGCTGTAGGAGATTAAGATTTTGTTTGACAGCTACTGGAACAGCTTCAAATGCAGCACTGCTCTTCTCCAAAAATTGCTGAAGCTCCAGAACAAAATCATTTCCGGCTGTAGCAATCTTTTCTGCCTCAGGCAGTGCTGTTAAGGCAGCATTAACGATTTTATGCGCTTCCGTAAGACCTTGCGAGGCCTGAGCCATGATCTGTTCAACTTCACCATAATGGTTATCAAGTTGAACGATTAGCTGTGCCGCTTCTTCAATCTTGGGCAGCTTGTCCTGTAGCCCCCCTAAATGATCTAAGGTACTCGCGATTTGCGGCCAATGCTCAGCAATTTTCTCTAAAGCCTCACCCGCTTTTTCCACCTCTGGCAGCTTATTCTCCAATGTGGAAATACGCTCTGCTGAGGCATGAATCTGCGGCCAATTTTCCTGAATTTTTAATACTCGTTTACCTGCGGTTTCAATTTCTGGCAGGCTCGCCTCTAATTTAAACAATCCTTTTTCTACCTTGCGTATAATGGGCAATTCAGATTGAAATTCCTTATCGATTTGACTTAAAACAGTAAATACCGTCTCACTAATCGTTTCCGTGAAATTCTCACTGATCTGTGTGGTGATTGAAGTGGCGCCCTTATCCGTGATTTTAGGAGCAATCGCATTTATTTTCTCATTGACGGTATATTCGATCTCTGGTTTCACAATCGTTCCTTCAAGAATTCCAGTCATTCGTTTGGAGAAATTAGCAGGGATAACAATACTGGCATAGTAGTCTCCGCGTTTGACACCATTATGTGCAGTCTCTGCATCTACAAAGGTCCAGCCCAAGTTTTTATTGCTCCGAAGACTTTCCATGACCTCATTGCCGATATTAAAATTCTTCTCCTGCACCTTAGTACCTTCATCTAAGCTGGTAACAGCAATTTTAATGCCAGAAGTATTGCTATAAGGATCCCATACTGACGCAACGTTCACCCAATCATATACGGAGGGCAATACCACCAAAGCGGCAACCAGCAATACGGCCACAGGAACTCTGAATAAGTTACGCCAATCGTTCCTATAAATCCGTAGTATTCCGCCCATTCGCTGCTCCCCCTAATCTGCATGTTTTGATATTTTAATATGCCCGAGGAGACAAGCTTTTACTATTCATTTTAGGGAACTCATGACTTCTCATTGCTTTTTAAAAAAACTTTTAAAAAAATGCAACAAAAACTGCTCTTCTCACGTAAAGAGTAATATAAACCCGTTTAAGAAAAAACAGAGCGGGTAATAAGTTTTATACAACGTCTTACATATCTCAAGGGGGAGATTAATAATGTTTAAGAAAAAGTCAGCGTATGTGTTACCGGTTGTTGTTCTGTTGTTTCTTTCCCTCATTACTTCTGCAAGTACCATTGGAACACGGGTAGATGCGCAAGATAGTGACAAGACCCAGCATCAAACAGTTTACTTTCATACTATTGAATCCGACCATGGCAAGCTCTCCGGTACGACCGATGAAATAAACTGGTATCAGGGTGCTGATGCCGATCGAATCTTTGCTGAAAGAGATCCAGAAGCTGCAGCAGAAATAGGCGGAGCTCCAGACAGTTATTATATTGTAAATGATGTTGATACTCTGACAACTTATCCGATTGCGGATAACGCCACAGTGACGATGCAAATTTTTGATCACACTGGCAATATGGATGACTTGGATATCAACTGGAATGAGTCCATCACCTTACAGCAATTTATGGATCAATTTAATAAAACGGATGTCATCGACTTGAGCCAGTTCCCGTATCACATCACCATTCAGGACGGCGTAATTACTTCTATCGTTCAACAATATATACCTTAAGGTGCAACATAAGAAAGAGGGTTACTCAGCAGCCATGTAAATGGCTTATAAGTAACCCTCTTTTTTTATTTGCTTAACGAATTATTGTTTAGCTGCATCCTTAACGGGAACCCCAAAATTCGGCGTACCATCTTCATTCCAATGGAAGACTTGAGCACGAGTATGACGGTTCGGATCGTACAGCGGATCGCCGGTAATTTCTTTATAATTGCGGCAGTGGTAGATGAGTACATCTTCCCCATTTTCATTTACAGTAAAGCTGTTATGACCCGGTCCATATTGTCCATTCTCTTCATTGGTCTGGAATACCGGTTCCGGCAGTTTGGTCCATGAAGTGGCATCCAGCAGGTCGCTGTCCTCATCTGCAACTAAAAGTCCCATGCAGTAATTGAAGTCCGTAGCGCTAGCCGAGAAGCTGATAAAGATACGGCCGTTACGTTTAAGCACTGCAGCTCCTTCGTTTACCTTGTACCCAATAATCTCCCAGTCATATTCAGGAGTAGCAATCATGGTCTGAGGACCGGTTAGCGTCCATGGATTACTCATTTCCGAAATATACAGGTTAGAATTCCCCTCAATATTCAGATCCTTCTGTGCCCATACATAATACAATTTTCCTTTGTGTTGAAAGGTGGTTGCATCCAATGCAAAGGATTCCCAAGCGGTTTTTACCTGGCCTTTTTCTACCCATGTTCCTTCTAAAGGATTGGCAGATTCATTCTCAAGAGCAAACATACGGTGATCGAATAATCCATCCTTCGTCTCCGTAGTACGCGCCGCCGCGAAATAAATGTACCATTTCCCGTCAATATAATGGAGCTCTGGTGCCCAAATGTTTGCACTAAGCGGACCCGTCTCATATTTACGCCAAGCTACAACCGGTTCTGCAGCAGCCAATCCCTCGATTGTTGTTGCTCTCCGTACTTCGATCCGGTCGTATTCTGGAACAGAAGCAATAAAGTAGTAATAACCATCTGTATGTTTATATACCCATGGATCAGCACGTTGCTCCACCAATGGATTTTTATATTCTACACTCGTATTCATAATCTCTCTCCTCTATTTAAACTTTAATAATACAGAACCATGCTGTGGAAGAGTTTGAGAAATACCTTCGTTAACCACTTCCAAATCGCGGCTTTGCCATAGATCACGTATAGTACTAGGAATTGAACCCTTAAGCTGCTCGAACGACACCTGAAGCGTTAAGGCTTCATCGCTAAGATTAAACAAAGCTACATAGTGGTTACCTTGTTCATCCTCAGATGTCCAGATCGCATGCTCCTCATTTAGCGCTACCTGACTGCCGCCTTTACCATAACGATGCAGATGAAGCACTTCCTTATTGGTCAATAAAGATAATGTCCAATCATCATTGTCCCGAAGTTCTCCTCCAAACATTAACGGGGAGCGGAAAATACTCCATAGTGTCATCATGGTGACCTGCTCGTCATGAGTAAACCGCGTGAACCGGTCTCCCCCGCCATCTACAGAACGAATGCCCAGATGACCTAACGGCAGCATGTCACAATCCGGCCAATGGCCCGGCTGCACATAAGGAGCCCATTTCTCACAGCGCTCAAACATCCCGCGCAGCAAATGCCAATGATCCCAGTAATCATCGGTCATTCTCCAAAGGTTAGCGTGTCCGGCTAAGTGTTCAGCCTCTTCCACTGGAGCAGGTCCAGGCGAAAGACTGAGCACCATCTCGCGACCGCTGCGGTCAATAGCCTTACGGATCATAGCAACTTCTTCTTTGTGATATCCATAAATGCGAGAAGCGGCAATATCATCCACTTTCACATAATCCACACCCCAACTGGCATACAACTGGAACAGCGAGTCATAATACGCCTGACTGCCTTCTTTTGAAGCATCTACTCCATACATGTCCGTATTCCATGGACAAATAGAATTTGGGTGAGCCACATCGCGTGCGGTTTGCTCAGAGCCTAGAATGGCACTGGCCGCATGAGCAGCCTGACGCGGGATTCCGCGCATAATGTGTATGCCGAATTTCAAACCCAATCCATGTACATATTCAGCGAGTGGCGCAAACCCTTTGCCTCCCGCTGCGGAAGGAAACCGGTTCTCAGCAGGTTGAAGTCTGGAGTACTCATCCATAACCAGCGGTACAAAGTTGCGATACTGCGAAGAATTCGCTCCAGGCTCATACCACTGAATATCCACAACTACATATTCCCAACCAAAGTCCTTCAAATGGGTAGCCATATATTCTGCATTGCCTCTTACTTCTTCTTCATTTACACTGGCCCCGTAACAATCCCAACTATTCCAGCCCATCGGGGGCGTAGCAGCTAACAAATTTTGTTTGATGATTTTCACGTCCTTTTCAAAAACTTAGTATTCACTCCCAGCGAGGTGCCAAGGGATAAGGGCAAGTAGAGTCCTGCAATCTTGTTCTTACCTCTACAAGACAGCCACAATAACGGCAAGTGCTACCAAATTGCAGGCCAGAGCAATCTCGGCAATGTTCAATACGCTGCAAATATTGCTCCTCCGGTGCTAAAGGTCTTTCTCTAGTGGCTATTTCTATTAAACGCTCCAATTTTTCTGGGCTTATTCTCATGTTCTCATCACAGCTTTTGCAGCGACGGTTTTTTTCTTGGTTCTCTGACATGATGTTATTCCAGAGTCAAGACTACCACGGAAGCAGGTGGAAGCTCACAGCTGAGCTTTTCACCTAATAAAGACGCACCCTCAAAAGCTACTGGAGTAACTGTATCCGGTGCCTCAAATGTATTGTGCGCTCCCAGCACGGAATGCGTTAAAATCTGACCTGTCACTTTGCTAAAGCTAACCTCTTCAATACCAATACTTAGCGATGCGCTGTCCTTATGGCTCAGGTTACAGAGTGAAACATACACTTTGCCATTCGTATCACGAGATGCAGAAACGCTAATCTGTGGAATTGTAAGCTCCCCAAACGTATAATCAGGACTCTCAATAGTAACTTCAAGCAGTTCATTATCCTGATGCTCTTTGTACATTTCAAATACATGATAGGTAGGCGTTAGAATCATCTTGTCGCCCTCCGTCAGGATAAGAGCCTGCAGTACATTGACCACTTGAGCCAAATTCGCCATTTGCACACGACTGCTATGCTTTTGGAAAATATTCAGCGTTACCCCTGCTACCAATGCATCTCTGAGTGTATTCTGCTGATACAGGAACCCTGGATTCGTACCAGGTTCACTTAAGAACCAAGTTCCCCACTCATCTATAATCATTCCAACCCGCTTATCCGGGTCATATTTATCCATAACCGCTGAATGTTTAGTAATCAATTCATCCATATGCAAGGTTTTTTGCATAGTCTCAAACCATTCGGCTTCGTCAAAACCTAAAGCGTAACGTTTCTCTTCCCAGCTTCCAGGAATCGTATACGAATGAAGACTGAGACCATCCATAAACCGTCCAGCTTCGCGCATTAGCACTTCCGTCCAATTATAATCATCAACGTTGGCGCCACCAGCGATTCTATAGATATGATTTTCACCATAATTGCGCACATATGTCTGGTAACGTCTGTACAAATCTGCATAATATTCTGGACGCATATTGCCGCCGCAGCCCCAGTTCTCATTACCTACACCAAAATACTTCAACTTCCACGGCTCTTCACGCCCATTTTCACGACGCCAGTCCGCCATCGGTGATTCGCCTTCAAAGGTCATATATTCAACCCACTCCGACATCTCCTGAACAGTGCCACTGCCAACATTCCCGCAGATATACGGTTCACAATCCAGCAACTCACATAATTCAAAAAACTCATGCGTCCCAAAATGATTATTCTCGACGACACCGCCCCAGTGCGTATTCACCATCCGCTTACGGGTTTCTTTTGGACCGACGCCATCCTTCCAATGATACTCATCGGCAAAACAGCCCCCCGGCCAACGAAGGACAGGAATATTAACTTTTTTGAGTGCTGCTAGGATGTCATTGCGGAAGCCCTTGGTGTTCGGAATCGGTGAATCTTCCCCCACATAGATCCCGTCATAGATACATCTGCCCAAATGCTCGGCAAAATGACCATATAGATATTTGCTGATCTTATTAATTCCTTTACCTGCATGTAGCTTGATCGTAGTCATCTATTCTCTTCTCCATTCTTTTGCTTACCCCAGATGGAAATTCCATTTTCATTTAATCCAGTAAATACAAGGGTCTGAGTTTCTTTCTCCCAATCCCATGACGGAAGCAATTGCACCTTCTCTATCCGGCCTCTACCCTCGACAACATCATTCCAGACCAAGGTCAGGACTCTGCATCCATCAAAAGACCAGCTTCCCTTTCCATTCGCACCTTCCAGCTTAAAGTCAGAGGATAGACTTATGACGGCAGACTGAATCTGGCCATCCGCTGAGGGGTCCATTACAATCCATTCCCACTGTCCTGCGATTAGCTGTTCTGGAATATCCTGTTCCACTTCACCCGCATACCGTTCTGGAGATACAACAGGCCAGCCATCCTCTGTCCACAGAATTCGACGAACCTGTAAATAGGACCAATGTTTATCGATTTCACCACGTGCATGATGAACTATATAATAGCTGCCATCCTCATGAAGAACTGAGTTATGGCCGGGAGCTATCCAACCTGGATCTTGTCCAAAGCGATAGCCACCCAGTATTTTATTGCCGACCTCATATCGGGGTTGATGCGCACTATCAGTCATATCTCGTCCGTTATAATCCACATATGGGCCGGTAATAGTATCTGCACGAGCGACACGAACGTTATAATCCTCAAACAGGGAGTCATAGGAGACGAACAAATAGTATTTTTTGAATTGCTCGTTATACACTATGTACGGTCCTTCAACTGCTCCATCTTTAATGGTATTATCCCGTTTAGCGATCAGCGTACCAAAACCTTCTTGCTTCGGTTTGCCTGTTTCTGCATTCAGCTCAATGATATGAATTCCACCAAAAAAAGAACCATACACCATCCACATTCGCCCATCTGCATCCGTAAGCACATTGGCATCAATCGCATTCAGTGAATCTTCAGCACGCGTCTGAATCACTAAACCTTCATCGGTCCAAGGTCCCTCAATAGAAGCTGAAGTTTGAAGTCCGATTAGTGATTGTCTACTTCCGAAAGATGAGGCCGAGTAATACATTCGATACTGTTCACCGTATTTCAATACATCGGGTGCCCATAAATTAGTAGCCCCTGCCCATTCCTTCGCAACTTGGGGAATTCCCGGCAGCGCATAATGAACCCATTCCCAATGGATAAGATCCTGTGATTTCCGAACCATTACGCCTGGACGTAATTCTCCTCCGACTCTTATGTCGGTAGAAAAAACATAGTAACCCTCATCTGTTTTAATAATGCCTGGATCATGTGTGTTGTGAATCGTCCATAAAGACTCGATATCAATCACTGATAGATCATACATTGGCATGTTCCCCGGGGAACTTGGAAAGACAAGATCTGATGTTTTTTTTACCATTAAATTATCACCTCAGAAATAGCAACAGATTGAACAGCAATAAATATTAAATTTAAAATGAAAAAATATGTATTCGCTTACAATATAAAATAACATATATAAAAAGCCTTGTAAATATATTTCTATAAACCTTTTTATATTTATATGAAATTAAACTCGAAATAAATGAATTATGGCGAAATAACAGCCTTTTTCTTTAGATTAATTCTTTATATGTTTAAATTTTACTAAATCAAATAAAAATCATGCCAAAAATCCCTCTTATATTCGTACATTCTACAAAATAAGGAAGTATACTTTATTTATATGCCTTATTAGTTTATAATTTTATAAAATAGTATAATTTATGACGTAATCGGAAGAAGGTATTGATAAAATGATTTATATTAAAGATTTAATGAGTGGATTAGAAATTTTTAAGGCACTAAGCTCAGAAATCAGAATTCTCATTTTAGAGCTCCTTGCCACCAATCAAGCCTTGAACCTGAATGAAATTGCCAAGAAACTGAACCTCAGCAACGGCGCCATCACCATGCATATTAAAAAGTTAGAAGAAAGCGGTCTCATTGAGATAAACACATCAGTGGGTAAGCACGGTATTCAAAAGGTCTGCTATTTAAATAAGGACAAGCTTATTGTTGACCTTCGCAGCAAGGATGTTGATAATCTTTACGAAGTAGAAATTCAAGTAGGTCATTACAGCAACTATCAGGCTGTTCCAACTTGTGGACTGGCTACCAAAGACAGCATCATCGGGGATTTCGACGAGCCGCGTTATTTTGCAGATCCGCAGCGAATTGAATCCGAAATTATTTGGATGGCTGAAGGGTTCCTCGAATATAGAATTCCGAACTACCTTAAAGCCAACCAAACGTTCCGCGAAATTCAGTTCTCGATGGAGATCGGCTCTGAAGCTCCTGGGTCTAACGATAACTATCCGTCCGACCTTTATTTCTATTTAAATGGAATTGAAATCGGATTCTGGACTAGCCCTGGCGATTTCGGAGATACCCGGGGAACATTTAACCCCGATTGGTGGCCTCCGCACCTAAACCAATACGGTATGCTGAAGCTGATCCGTATCAATAATGAAGGCAGCTTTATTGATGGCTGTCGGATTTCTGACGTGACCCTTGATGATATCCAATTGGATTACAAAAGTGAACTCACTTTCCGTATCGCAGTAACCGACAAACCTACAAACAAACGCGGACTCACGATTTACGGAAAACATTTCGGCAATTATAGCCAGGACCTACTGGCACGTGTGTTGTATGATGTACATGAAGTTGGAGAGGGCCTCCCTCGTAACGCTGTTATAATAGCAGAGTAACAACCCCACTTGAATAAAAAGACCCTAGATTCAGCTAACGCTGATTTAGGGTCTTTTTGTGCTTCGTATATTTTTTCGATATTGAACCATAATAACTTTGTCTCCCAAACCACCGAGAAGGAGTGTTTCGAATGCGTGAAGGTCTAATTCCCGCTGTTCTTGGAACCGTCGTAACCGCTTCTAGCGCCGCTTTTCTTGGAAGCAAGTATAAGATGGCAGCAACAGGCGTACTTGGATTTGGTCTGGCTCATGTCGTATTGGGTGCCATTGATCTGTTTGAGCATCGGTAAGGATTGGAAGATGCCGGGTGGTATGAACACTGCCCGGTTTATTTTGTATTTCTTATGTTGGCGCAATTACAAGCTGCTCCAACAGATGATGTCATAAAAAAACAGCGCTTCTCCTGATATCGGAGAAGCGCTGTTTATGATTGGGTCACTGGCTGGTTGCTCCAACCTTGTCTCCATCATCTCACGTATCTCACGTGGCTTACGTGGCTTACTGGCTTACGTGGCTTACGTGGCTTACGTGGCTTACGTGGCTTACTGGCTTACGTGGCTTACGCGGCTTACGTGACTTACGCGGCTTACGTGACTTACGTGACTTACGTGGCTTACTGGCTTACGCGGCTTACGTGGCTTACGTGGCTTACGGACCCAGATGACGTTATTTGCATATTTTTAGCTCTTGGAGCATGTTTTCGGACTCCAGTGACGCTATCCATTGGAAAAAGACCAATATTGGACGTTTTTCAAGCCAATAGCTGCAATGGAGTCCGATAGCACCCCAAATATTGGAAAATGCTGCGTATAAGGTCCGCTGGGTCCAATAGCTACTACTAATACGTATATCTGATGGTACTTGTGCATGCATGCGTGATGGGTAGTGAAAACCCACACGCATGCGGCAGCGGTAATGCATGAGCATTCGAGAGCGGGAATCCACACGTTTACGCCGGCGGTGATGCATGAGCATTCGATAGCGGGAATCCACACGTTTACGACAGCGGTAATGCATGAGTATTCGATAGCGGGAACCCACACGCTTCCGCAAAGCGGCAATATATGAGCATTTCAGAGCGAGAACCCACACGCTTCCTCCAGCCGTAATGCATGAGCATTCAATAGCGGCAACCTACTTGTTTCCGGCAGCGTCAACTTATGTGCTTCCAACAGCAGCATTCCACTCGCTTCCCCCAGCAATAAGCTAAAGTCAAAAAAAGGGGCTGTCCCAGCAGCTATTTTCATAGCTTATGGGACAGCCCCTCTTAGCATTTTGAATAATTATTTTATAGCTACATAAAATAATCGTTCAGCATCATCTTCTGCCTCTACCCACTCGAAATCGGCGTAGATCTTCACATCACTAAACCCAGCCTTAAGCAGTTCTTCCTTCATCCAGTTAGGATCGTAGGCGCGCTGAATATGGGTCTCTTCGAATCGGCGATAGCGATCGCTATGTCCGTCTTCACGGGCAAAAATGGACAGATGATGTTCAATTTCGCGGCGTGGAACATCCATCTCACAAGTCCAAATATAAGAAACAGATGGCTCGTCCAGAATAAAGGGCTGTTCTTCTTCATAACGAATTAGTGTGTTTGGATGATGCACATCGAACAGGAAGGTTCCGCCTTGCTTTAACCCTGCATAGGTACTGGCAAAAACAGCGCTGATGTCATCCTCTTCCAACACATAATTCAGACAATCACAAAAGGAAATCACAGAATCCACCAGCTCCGGAAGCTCCCATTCCTTCATGTTTTGTCTAACCCAACGAACACTGCCTTCGCGCAAAAAGCGCCGTCCCTGGGGATGCTCCTCCATTTTGCGCTGTGCCACTGAGAGCATGTCAGAAGATAAATCGATTCCGGTCATATGATATCCTGAACCCGCCAAAGGAATTGTAATACTTCCTGTTCCGCAGCCAAGCTCGGCTACAGTTAACGGTTTGCCGTATTTACTCCATGCGGCTTCAGCAAAGGATATCCAATCTGGATACGGCATATCTGCCATAAGCTCATCGTATACATAAGCAAATTTCCCATAGGAAGACACAATTACACCGCTTTCTATAACAACATTTTATAAATTCCGTCTATTGAATCGTAAGCTTAATCCGTCGTTTCTTCTTGCCCTCCGGTTGTTCCTTCTTCATTATCCTTAGCAACAAGATACGTCCAGTTCTCTTTTTGAGTAATATGGCCTTCCTTCATCAGCTTCCCAAGTGCACGCTTGAAGGCGGATTTACTGATTCCGAACCGTTGTTTGATAATATCTGGCGGCGTAGCATCCGAATAAGGCATCGCTCCACCTGGACGAGCATTTAAGAACTCCAAAAGTGCGGCAGAATCTACATCCATCCCCACTTCTTTACGAAGACCCATAGAAAGGTTAACACGTCCATCTTCACGGATATGAGAGACACGTGCTTCAAACTGCTCACCAAGACGCAGCAGACGGCTCCGCTCCGAGGAATGGACCATACCGATAATCCCAAAGCCTAGCACACCCGCATCCACAAGTACAAAAGTACCCATTTGCAGCGGCTTATACACTCGGGCGGTTACAGTCTGTCCCATCCAAGATTCAGGTGCAGGCAGAGCTAGAGGAGCAAGCTCCTGTTCTCCGGCCAGCTTGGCACGCAGACGCCCCTGTTTATCATGCTCCATGATCGCAAACACATAGTCCCCAACCTGCGGACGCAGCTCTGGAAGCTCTGGAAGCTCACGGATAGGCAGCAGCAACTGACGTCCAAGACCCATCTCCAAAAAGCAGCCCAGACGCGGATGAATATCAGCCACTTCCAATAACGCCATCTCGCCCAGCGTCAGAAATGGTTTTTTCATCGTTGCCGCAAGACGGTCCTCGGTATCAAAGAAAATGAAAACTTCAACTTTATCGCCGGCTTTTACCTTCTCTGTCAGCTCCGTATAATGCAGCATAACATCTTGGTCTCCAGCATTCAGAAAAAATCCGTATGGCGAAACTTCCCGCTCTACATGAAGTGTAACCGTAGTTCCTGCAATCAGGCTCATACAGTCTCCACAACCTTGGCATCGGACCACAGACGCTCGATATTGTAATATTCACGCTCATCGCGGTGGAATATATGAACGATAACATCGCCAAGATCCATCAGCACCCAGCGTGCTGAATCCATGCCTTCAATCCCTTTGATCACTCCGCCTGCTTCATGAACCACTTTACGGACTTCGGTAGCGATCGCCTGTACCTGAATATCCGAGTTACCGTGACATACGATAAAATAATCACTGATTGGTGAAACATTACGTAGATCTAGTGCCACGACGTTCATTGCTTTTTTATCTTCAACAGCCTTAAGGGCCAGTTCTAACAGCTTGCTTGGTTGTACACTCATATTTTATCCTCCAATATTCTAACTAAATCATTACGCGCCAGTACCGTTAAGGGGAAAATCACCCGGCGTTTCTCCAGTAACAAACTAATCGTAGAATCAAACCCAGCGACTAATCCTTCTTCCAAACTTACTTGTGCCTTCTCGCGTATCTTATCAACCCCGGGAAAATCACGCCCAGGCTCGATGTAGTCAGCTAGGCAGACGATCTTTTCAAGTAAACTCATGTCTTCACGGCCTGAGGTATGGAAACGAATCGCATTGATAATATCAGGATCCGTAATCCCATAGTCTTTCTCAGCTACAAAGGCGCCTACTTCCGAATGCCACATCTGCTTGTCATACACCAGAAGATCCAAATTCAATTGATTTTGTTCAATGATCTCCTTCATACGCTCAACCGGCCAATACTTGGCCACATCATGCAGAATTGCTGCTGTCTCTGCACGCTCAGGGTCAGCACCATATTGCTTCGCCAGTTGAATAGATGTCTCCATCACGCCGAGTGTATGCTTCCAGCGCTTATCAGGCATCTGTGCGGAGACCGCTTCAATCAGCGCTTCGCGGCTGTATGCCATACAATCCACTCCTTTGAACATAATCGAACACTGCCTCTGGAACCATATAACGAATAGATTTACCTGCTGCCGCCCGTTCTCTTAACATCGTTGACGAAATATCCACCAGTGGCATATCTGCAAGCAATACCTTCTTTGCTATAAAGTCTGGCAATGCATCTAGATCAAGAGGTGTTCCCGGACGACCCACACCAATAAATGTAAGCCGTTGCACCAGTTCTTCAATCTCGTTCCATTTCGGCAAATACTGGACCATATCCGCTCCAATGATGAAATATAGATCGAAATGCGGATACTCCTCTTGCAGACGTCTTATGGTCTCATAGGTATAGGAGACGCCACCTCTGACCACTTCCCAATCTAATGTGCAAAAAGCTTCGTGATTCTTCACCGCTTCCTGCACCATGGCTAGTCGGTCTTCTCCAGATACACCCGCCTCATGTTTATGAGGAGGGATATGTGAAGGCATAAACCATACCTCTTGCAGCCCATAAGTATCTCTTGCGGCTTCCGCTGCCATCATATGACCGATATGAAGAGGATCAAAGGTACCTCCCATAATTCCAACTTTCAAGAGGACGACCTCCTCGGTAAGGTATACTTACAGCTATTAACGCGGCAGCTCAATGGTTTTGTTATCACGTGATTCTTTGTATAGAACGACAGTCTTACCGATCACTTGCACAAGCTCAGAACCCGATTGTTCAGCCAGAGCAGCGCCAATTTCCTTGGGATTCTCAATATTATTGCTCAGTATACTAATCTTCATAAGCTCGCGCTTCTCAATAGCTTCTTCAATATGGCGTACGAGGTGATCATTTACTCCACCTTTGCCCACTTGAAAAATAGGATCGAGATGGTGCGCCAATGAACGAAGATACCGTGTTTGTTTACCAGTTAACATAAATGAATAACTCCTTAATTAACATATATTATTACCTATTATTACCCTAACTTGATGATTCCATTTCTTACTCATTTCCACCCAAGCAATCGAGAATGGTCTGCCGCATGATTTCCGTAGGTGCAGGCTGCCCTGTCCAATACTCCAGTGCATAAGCTCCCTGATAGACAAACATACCAAGGCCTCCATGAATCGTACAGCCCCGTTCGAGTCCTTCCAACAATAGCCGCGTACGCAGCGGATTATAAATCAGATCGCTTACGACCATTCCTTCACGAAGAAGTCCAGGATCTATCGGTGTCTCATCCATATGAGGATACATACCTACGGAGGTAGTATTGATCAGCACGTCTACACCACTTAGCATTTCTGCTACTTCGTTCATGCTAATCCCGATGACATTCCCTTTGCTCCGGCACTGTGACGCCAAGTCCTCTGCCTTATCAACACTGCGATTAGCAATAATGATTGAAGAAGGCTTCTCCTGAAGTAGTGCGGCAACAATTCCTCTTGCTGCTCCACCGGCCCCGATAACCATAATCTTCACACCAGACAAATCAGAAATAGCTTCCGCTTTGAGCGAACGCACATAACCGATCCCATCCGTATTATATCCGGTGAGCACTCCGTTATCATTAACAATCGTATTGACTGCACCAACGGCTACTGCACTCTCATCTAATACATCCAAATATTGCATCACCGCAACCTTATGCGGAATCGTCACATTCACTCCACGGAAACCAAGCGTACGGATCGCTTGCACCGCATCGCCCAGCTTCTCCGGGCGGATGTGAAGCGGTACATAAGCACCCGGAATTCCCAGCGCTTGCAGCGCTGCTTCATGCATAATTGGAGATTTGGATTGTATAATAGGATCTCCCATTACACCGAGTAGAATATTACCGCTATTGTAGCCTTCGACTGCAGTTGTAGACAATAGATTATCCTCCCTCGTTAAATCATCGAAGGGCGGGTAAGCACCTTCACACCACGCGGAACATGAATGGCCACAACTGCACCTTCAGTCCCATTAACCTTAATCCAGCCCAGACCCGAAATGTATAGATCGGTTCTGCTGCCCCGGTTAATCCGGAACTCATGCCGCTGCCAAGGTGGCAGCTTGTCCATCCGGTCACTTCCCGGTGGAGACAGCATTTCACCGCGATGATCCTGATAGAGGGAATCTGCGCGTTCCAGCTTCGTGCGATGGATTTTTAAAGTACCACTAATAAAGCAAGTGAAGGATTGATGCGGGCCTTGTACGAAATCAAAACGTCCCAATCCACCGAAGAAAAGAGTCTGTCCTTCGTTCAACTGATAGACTGTTGGCTTCAAAGGATTGGCAGGCATAACTGCATCCAGATCCTGACGCTCAACTAATTCACTATAACGCCAAGGATACACAATCCCTGGAGTATCTATAATGTAGTGGCCGTCATCCAATGGAATTTTGACTGTATCGAGTGTTGTGCCAGGGTAACGTGAAGTCGTTAACTCCTGCTCTAAATCGCTATAGTCCGAAATCAGACGATTAATAAGCGTGGATTTGCCCACATTGGTAGCACCTACTACATATACGTCGCGTTGACCGCGCAACTCCGTTACGGCTTCCAGCAAACGGTCAAAACCTTGATTGCGTTTCGCACTGCAAAGTACGATTTCAGCCGTCCGCAAGCCTTCCTCTTTACAGCGCTGCTGCATCCAGTTACGCAACTTGTTCCAGTTTGTAACTTTCGGCAGCAAGTCACATTTATTCACTGCAAGAATAACAGGGTTATTGCCAACAAACCGCTGCAGGCCGGAAATCAGACTGCCTTCGAAATCGAAGATATCGACAATATGAATAACAAGCGCATTCTTCTCTCCTACTCCACTCAGCAGGCGAAGAAATTCATCCTGATTCACCGAAACAGATGAAGCCTCATTATAATTTTTAATCCGGAAACAGCGTTGGCAAATCACCGGGTCCCGTTCAAGTGCAGCCTCCGGAAGGTATCCTGGTTGATCCTTATGCTCCGTCTGAAGCTTGATGCCGCAACCGCTGCACTTCTCAGGACGCTGTGTTTCGCTTTGTTCGTTCATTACTATTTATCCTCCTCGTGCCACAATCCTTTTTTGCGAAGCCGTGTCAGAGCAACCCGCTCTACGCGGCGATTAAACCTTGTGCCGAACCCCTCGTCCTTGACGGAGATTGGCAGTACCAAAACAGTATACAGGCCAAGGCGATTGCCGCCGTATACATCAGTAAGCATTTGGTCTCCCACCACAATCGTTTGTTCAGGGGGCAGCTCCATCTGCTTCATCGCTTTGAGAAAAGGAGCATTACTCGGTTTACGAGCCTGGTGCACAAATTCAATATTAAGCGGTGTTGCAAAGCGGGACACCCGTTCCATGTTATTGTTAGATACGATGATGAGCTTAAAGCCCAGTTCCTTCACCTTTTCGAACCATAACAACAGCTCCGGAGTAGCCACAGGCGCTTTGGCACCGACCAGTGTGTTATCCAGATCCGTGATGATTCCGCGATATCCCTGTCTATACAGCTCGTCCAGAGCAATATCGAATACCGTATTCACCCGGAGTTTGGGAACTAACATTTCAAACAATACGTTCACCTCGATTTCATACAAAAAACTATAACATACTCCTTGCGCATCGCAAATAAATCTGTAGCTATACTTTCACGCAAAGTGTTATTTCTTGGATCTCATTTTTCTCCGCACCCACAAAGCTTCAGTATACACGCTCTGCCAGTCTTTGTCTTCAATAACCTCAGGGCTATATTTCGCCTTTTCGAACATTGTTAGTAGCGAGTGTAGATGATCAGCCACTGCCGGCCGTTCTCCACTCCAGCGATCTACGGCTTCACGTAAAGTTTCGTGTTTTTCTTTTAGCATTCCCTTGCGATGCAAATACCTTACCCAACGCTCAGTTTCCACCACTACTTTCTGATCTGGCGTTAAAGGCCGGCCATTGCGCAGCTGCTGCATGAAGAAGCGAAGCTTAAAGCGTCTATGCCAAACTATAAAAATCGCCCAGGACAGCAACACCACTACAGCTGCCACAACAACCCATAGACCTACATGAAACCCTTGATCTTCTTGTGCGTTATTCACAGGCGCTGGTGTAGGTTCTGCCTGCTCTTCTTGATCTTCTGGCTCGACTTCAGGGGTTTGCTCACTCTGAGTTAGAAGCGGAATATTAAATCCAGGTGTAGCTTCAACTGGAATCCAACCATAATCACCAAAATAAACCTCAGCCCAAGAGTGGGAATCCGCATTGGTAATTGTATAGTTATTATTCACTGTGCCTGATTGCTGTTGTGCCGGATTCATTGGGATTTCAGGCTGTTCCCCAGGTGCGTACCCCTTAACCCATCGTGCAGGGATGTTCAGAGAGCGCGCCATAGTAACCAGTGCCGTAGAATAATAATCACAGTAACCTTCCTTTAACTCAAACAAAAACCCTTCTACAAAATCGTTGCTTGTGACACGTGATATATCTGGATTATTGGTATATGGAAAGGTTTGTTGTAAGTATTGTTGCAAAAGCGCTGTTTTTTCATACGGCGTTTTTCCTTCAGCCGTGATTTCCTCAGCCAGCTCCCTGACTCTTTTAGGAAAATCGTTAGGCAGTTGAAGAAACATTTTCTCCAAATCGTTCCCTTTATATAGCTCCTCATACGTCTTTGTTGTCAATTCTTGAACAGGAATTACAGGAACCTCAGACGTTACCTCAAAAGTAGACGGATAAGCGAGTTTCTTCCCATCCACATCCCAGATCAGCTCGCTGTCTCGGCTTCTCCAGGAGAGTCCATCTCCAGCTTTTTCCCCATTTAAAGAATCCACCGAAGATACTGAATAAGTGCCAAATAGTACGGGAAATTCATTATTATTAAGCACGGTTACTGTTTGTTTCAGTGTTCGTGTATTTACTTTAGAACCCACACTGCTCTCTAAAGCTTCACCTACATCCACCGCTTCTAGAGGTCCCCGATTTAACCGGTCTCTATCGACCCAACCTCTTCCGGAATATAATCTGCGCGTTTCTCCCCGCATATAAATACGCAAATCAGAAACCACTGTCATCACCGGTGTATAATCGAAGGCAAAGCCGCCACCTAGTTGATCATCATTCAGACTATAGCCTGAGGAAGTATTGTTAGTAGGGGAGACAGAACCCATCTCAGATTTCGTGGTCCCAACTGTGCCCTTCCCAGAAGACTTCCCAATCCCATTCCATTCTTGCCAAGCGGTATAAGGATCGGTTAGGGTAGGCCTTACCCCAGGCATATTCACTCCAATTAGGATGACCAAAGAGAAGACGATGGCAATATTAATGACTATTTTCGTGGGATATTTCAACAGATGCACCCAACCACGCGGATAATGAAGCTGGAAACTTCTCAGATGCTGGCTGACCAGCCAGCCCATCCCCGCAAATACCGTCCAGGCTACTTCCTGCCACAAAACAATAGATGTAAAGGAATCCAAGGCAGCCAAGGCCACTATGTTCATTCCTATAAACCATAAAATACGTCTTTTTGAGGATGCCCACCAAGACGACAACAGCAGCAGGGCTGAGGCTCCGAGAGCAAACCAGATATAGGGCACCATATGAACTGCAATATCCTGCAGTCTGTCCGGGAGGGTTGTTGCCCAAGGATCAGCAACGTATATACCATAATTGATAAGTATCCGATAAACGATATAAATAATAGCTGCCGCTTCAATAAAGAGCCTTATTTGAACTTTAACAGGAATTATGATTTCAATAACAGTGATCGTTATTAATGCAGCCCACACAACAGTAGTTGTCTGTCTTAACCAGATAGGCTCTGTATAAGAGACCCACTGGTGGGCTATAATCAAAAGCCACAATAGACCTAAAGAACGGTGCCAGGAGAATTTCATCTGATTCCACCAGTTTCTCATATCAGACTTCCCCTCCTAATACTATGGGAAGCTCTTGCAGTGAGCTAATGCTGTAGCCTGTAATCCCCCGTGATCTTAGAACGTCTGTCCAATCTGTGCTGCTATTCGTTTCTGATAAATTCCCTATATGAATGTGCGACGGAGTCATCCCTCTGCTGTCAGCCCAACGTAGTGCATCCAGTACAGGCTGACCACGTTGAGGACTAATTAGCACGAAGTATGAGCCTTTAGGGAACATACGGTAACCTTTTTCCAAACGGGAAATGAGTGGACCGTGCCCTTCAGCGTTAAGATCGATCAAATATTGAATCATTTTCTGACGCTCAGCAGCGCCTTCAACAGGTGCAAATACCTTGGTGGTTTTATCCAAGCAGCAAAGACCGATCCCAATTCGCTCTCGAATGCCGAATCCAAGTAGTGAGGCTGCGACGGAGACTGCGAGTTCAAATTGATTCGAATTCATATAAGCAGAAGCAGAGCCGTCCAGAACTAGAATGGTCTTGGGAATCGACTCATGCTCGAACTCTTTGGACTTCCACGAGCCTGTCTTTGCCGTTGCATTCCAATGAATGCGTGTTAGGCGATCGCCATATACGTAGTCGCGTACACCGTTAATTTGGGTAGTCTCACGTCGTGATTGAACAACAGAGGTCTGTGGCCCAGAAAGACGGGATTTTCTTTCATATAACTGCCAGCGCGGAACATAGATTGCACGAGGCAACACTTGAAACTGTCCTTCAGCCAAAAAAGTACCTTTATGCTCGACAAGGCCGAAAATATCTTGGCTGATGATATCCGTATCTGAAAATGTGTAAGTGCCCCGTTCCAGTACTGGTGTCTGAAACCGCAGTTCCCCAAGTCCTCTGAGGCTGGGAATCAGACTTTCTTCAAATACCCATGATTCGCCATTATGCCGTTTCAGAACTTCCCTAACAACTACATAAGGTAAAGGCAAAATCCCCGGGATTGTGACCTTCAGACCTACACGAAGATACCCCCCGGCAGAGAGCAAATCTCCCTTATCCTGTTCGGCATAAAAACTGCGAACACCCTTAGCCCGCCGAACGCCTCCTAAACCTCCAGCAATCAGATATGCAATAAGTACAGAGACCATAATAAACAACATAAATGCAGTTTTACCGCCCTGAAATAGTACATATAAGAGCGTAATACTCCAAATTACAAGGATGCTGGCGAACTTAGTAGGCTGAATGCGAGCTGCCACCGTAGACAAATAACGTCTCATATTATTGCCTCATCGTAACAGGCACTTGAATGCTCTGCAGAAGCTTTTGAAGCAGTGAATCTACGCTAACATTATCTAGGCGCGACTCTGGACGCAGCAATATACGATGACCCAAGGCAAATGGAGTAAGCACCTTTACGTCATCTGGAAGCACATAATCTCTTCCCTGTAAGAAAGCATAAGCTTTACAAGCCAGCATAAACGATAACGAAGCTCGTGGACTTGCACCGAGCAATACAAGCGGATGCTCTCTTGTCTGGCGCACAATATCTAACAAGTAATTCAGTACAGGATCACTCATATAAATCTCACGAATCTCCTCCTGGATACTAGCGATCTGCTCCATACTAGTGACAGCCGTAAGCCTGTCCACTGGTTGACCTTCTTGATGGCTCAACAATAGATTTTTTTCGGTTGCTGCATCAGGATAACCAAGACTGATTCTTAGCATAAACCGATCCAACTGAGCTTCCGGCAACGTGTAGGTTCCCTCAAAATCTATCGGATTCTGGGTGGCGCACAACATAAATGGATACGGCAGCGGATAGGTCTCCCCATCTACGGTTACATTTCGTTCCTCCATCACTTCCAGAAGGGCGGATTGTGTCTTTGTGGTGGCTCGGTTAATTTCATCGGCCAGCAGGATATTCGTCATCACTGGACCCGGGCGGAAATGAAACATCTCGTCTCTCGGATGATACACAGATACACCGGTAATATCACTCGGAAGAATATCCGGATTACATTGTATCCGGCGATACTCTCCGGACATTGATCTGGAAAGTGCGCGAATAAGCTGGGTCTTTCCTGTTCCCGGTACATCCTCAATCAGAACATGACCACCGGCAAGCAGCGCTGTTAGCAGCAATTGTATTTCAAATGATTTTCCAAGTATGCAGGATTCTAGATTATTACGGACAGCATTCATGATGTGCATTGATTCTTGACGAACGGGCATATATGATCCTCCTAGGTCAGAATAAGCAGTAATATTTATATTTTACATGATTAGGGGACCCAAAGTACATTGTTGAAGCTTACGAAGTGTAAACAAAGCAAAAACCCGCAGAACACAATGTCCCGCAGGTTCTAATCTAAAGCGCTAAAATCCCATTATCCTTTAGGCCGAACAACCAATGCAGCCAGGAAGGAGAACACAATCGCTGACGAAATCCCTGCGCTCGTGATATCAAAAATCCCTGTAACTACACCGATCCAGCCATCCCGTTCCAGCTCTGTCAATGCCCCATGGACCAAAGAGTTACCGAAGCTTGTGATTGGAATGGTTGCGCCCGCACCCGCAAATTTCACAAGTGGATCGTAGATGCCAAAAGCATCAGCAATCGCTCCGGCTACAACTAATGTACTCATCGTATGTGCAGGTGTCAGCTTCAATACATCAAACATCAGCTGGCCTATAACGCAAATGGCTCCTCCGATCAGAAAAGCCCATAAGTAAATCATCATTAAACTCCACCTCCACTTTCTATAGCAACAGCATGAGCCACACACGGAATGCTCTCTCCCTGCTGGTATGACAATGGGGATAATAAGGCTCCAGTTGCCACAATCAGCACCCGTTTAAGTTCACCTTTTTTAATACGCTTGAGTATATGACCATAAGTCACTACCGCGGAACACCCGCAGCCACTTCCTCCGGCGATCACATACTTCTGTTTCTCCAAATCGTAGATAAGCAAACCGCAATCATCAAAGGTTGTTTGCTCCATTGGAATCCCTTCTTTAGCTAATAAGGTTTTCGCTATGGGCAAGCCTACAGATGCAAGATCACCTGTAACAATTAAGTCATAATGCCCGGGGGATAATCCGGTATCCCGAAAATGCGCAGTGATCGTATCCGCCGCCGCCGGTGCCATCGCTGTTCCCATATTAAAAGGATCTGTCAAACCGAGATCCATTATTCGTCCAAGAGTGGCCGAGACCACTACCGGATTGTTGCCAGTCCCATCATTCTGACCTACTACAGCACAGCCAGAGCCTGTGACCGTATATTGCGCCGTTGGCGGCTTCTGTGAACCGTATTCGGTAGGATAACGAAATTGCTTCTCCACCGTACAGTTATGGCTGGATGTTCCCGCGAGCACGTATTTGCTGCCTCCGGAATCAACGATCATAGAGGCAATCGCAAGGCTCTCCATGGAAGTGGAGCAAGCACCAAACACTCCAAGATAAGGCACACCTAATTTTCTTGCCGCGAAGGAGCTGCTGATAATCTGGTTCATCAAATCTCCGCCAACAAAAAACTCCAGCTTCTCCTTATCCAGGTTTGCATTAATCAGTGCCAGTAGAGAGGCTTTTTCGAAAAGAGCCCGCTCAGCCTTTTCCCATGTTTTTTCACCCATTTCCAAGGAATCAAATATAAAATCAAAATCTGACGTTAATGGACCCTCTCCCTCTTCAGGACCCACTACAGCGGAAGAGCCTAAAATAACGGGACGGCTCGTGAACTCCCAAGTCTGACTGCCAAGCTGTTTCATGTATGTGCACCTCCGCCAACGCCTAAAAAGAGATAAACGATACCAATTATGAAAGCAGCAACGGCACCAAATACGATGACTGAACCCGCCAGCTTGAACATATTGCCGCCCACACCGAGCACAAGTCCTTCCGCACGATGTTCAAGAGCTGCTGAGCACATGCTGTTCGCAAATCCAGTAACCGGAACCGCAGTTCCTGCACCGGCCCATTGGGCCAGTTTGTCATACACGCCAAAGCTGGTCAGGATTACAGAGAGTAGAATCATCGTCGCTACAGTCGGACTTGCGGCTTCTTTGGAAGTCATATCGAATATTGCCATATAAGCCTCCTGAATCCCTTGTCCAATTACACAGATTAGGCCGCCAGCAAGAAATGCTCGCACACAGTTTTTGAATACGGGCCTAGCGGGTACAAAGGGCTTGGACAATTTCTCGTAATCTTGCGGGGTCAGGGTATCAAGCTTCAGCTTGACACCCGATTTTTTCGTTTTCGCCGGCATTGAGGGCACCTCCTGAAAGTTAGGCGAAGGGGGCTGACAAGCATCATAGTAGTACTCACTTTGAGCCCCTCAAGTTGTTTCTTCGCTTAGAAGTTTTCCTTATTGTTTGCCATACCCCGCTTCGTTATGTCCCTCCAATTCAGGAAAAATACAGTAACACAACTATCAGCAGCAAGAACAGCACAAGAATAAGCACTGCTTCCTTTTCCAGAGAGTTGTGGCGCCAGTAACGTCTGCGCGCTCCGCTAACCTTTAGGTTTCTTTTGGAGTATCCTCCCTGCACCCTTCTTTTGGGTACACTACCTGCTACCCTCATTTCCTTCGCATCCTTTCTAAAGCTCCTGCCACCAGAGCCCCTATTGCATTGTATTCGCGGAGCGTTCGCCGGGTGTTCATTTGTCTCTTTAGCATGGACAAGTGAGCTCACAATGTTCATACTAAGTGGCAGGAAGAAATAACGTTGTCGTCCATTTTGAATGGCAACCGTTTCTCGTAGAACTATAAGGATGATGCAAAACGCAAAGCTTATACGTCCTTATATTTTAATAAAGGAGTGATTTCAAATGAATCAAGAAACATTGGATCTATTCAAAACACTTACCGAATTCCCTGCAGCCCCGGGTTTTGAGCGCGAACTCCGCGCTTACGTCAAGGATGCTATGACACCTTATACCGAAGAGTTCGTGCAGGATCGTCTCGGAAGTCTGTTCGGCGTCTTGCGCGGTGAGGAAAACGGGCCAAAAATTATGGTCGCTGGACATTTTGACGAAGTGGGCTTTATGGTCACCGGAATTACTAACACCGGGATGATTCGTTTTCAACCGCTAGGCGGATGGCTTGCTTCTGCTGTTGCTTCCCAGCGTCTCCAAATCATTACACCAAAAGGCACATTGACCGGTGTTGTTGGCAGCACGCCTATCCACCTACTAAGCGCAGAAGAACGCGGCAAGACGGGCGAAATTAGCAAAATGTATATTGATATCGGTGCAGACAGCCGTGAAGAAGCAGAAAGCTTTGGCGTCAGACCAGGTCAACAAATACTACCGATCTGTCCGTTCACCCCGCTTGCCAACCCTAAAAAAATCATGGCTAAAGCGTGGGACAACCGTTATGGCGTAGGTCTCGCCATTGAGCTGGTTAAATCATTACACGGAAAAAAACTGCCTAATACTGTTTATGCTGGTGCTACCGTACAAGAGGAAGTCGGACTTCGTGGAGCACGTACAGCCGCTAATCTTCTGTCCCCAGACATTTTCTTCGGCTTGGATGCGAGCGCTGCTGCCGATATGACCGGTGATAGCCAAGCCTTTGGCCATTTGGGTAAAGGCGCTCTACTGCGCATTTATGATCCTACGATGGTTACACATCGCGGCTTAATCGAATATGTACAAGACACAGCGGATACTCACAAGATCAAATACCAGTATTTTGTCTCCCAAGGTGGAACAGATGCAGGTCAGGTTCATGTAAGTGGCATCGGCGTTCCTTCCGCAGTCATCGGAATATGCTCCCGCTACATTCATACTGCTTCATCAGTTATTCATAGCGATGACTACGAAGCTGCTAAAGAGCTGTTAGTTAAACTGGTAGAAGGCCTCGACCGCACTACACTGCAAACGATTATTGAGAACAGCTAAGTTCTTATTTTTAAAAGAGCAGCGATCCTTTTTGAAGGATTGCTGCTCTTTTTTGGGTCGGGGCTTACGACCTGTGTCACTTGCGCCCCAGTGGTGTTTACAAACCCCGATATTACTTTTAAAAACCAATTGTGCTTATGCTCATGAACCCCGTTGCCCGCTGATCCCGCCATTGGTACTACGACGAATCCATGATGCTTACGAACCCACGTTGTTTATTATTTACGCTCCCGATGTTGCTTCGGACTCAGATGACGCTATTTGCTAATTTAGAGCCTTTTGAGTAAGTTTCCGGACTCCAGTGACACTATTCCAGAGAAACGGGCTCATAATCGGTGTCATTTATGCTAATAGCGACTATGGTGTCCGATATTCCTCCAAAAGTGGCATAATTCTGCGTTTAAGATCATCTGTGTCCTATAGAGACTCCCCCTTATCTCTTTTCATATAAAAAAGCCCGCCTCAACGGCGAGCTCTTTGACAGCTATATCAACTCATATCCAGCGGCACTTTCCACGAAGGTATCGGGAAAGCCTCATCCAGCTTCCATCTTTCTTCTTCACTCAGCGTAATTAAACCTGCAGCAGCATTCTCAATTACATGCTCACGTGAAGAAGCTTTCGGAATCGTAATGATGTCCTCCTCGCGGATCGTCCAAGCTAACATAATTTGTAGTGGTGTTGCGTTATGAATACGGGCAATTTCCTGAACTGCCTCACTTTCGATAACCCCTTTGCGGAGCGCGCCTGCTTGTGCAAGCGGAGAGTACGCCATTACGGGCATGCGGTGACTTTTCTGCCATGGCAGCAATTCAGCTTCGATGCCTCTCGACCCTAAATGATACAGCACCTGATTCATAGCACAGTGAGTTCCCCCAGCTATACTAAGCAGCTCTTTCATATCGTCAACATCAAGGTTCGATACACCCCATCTTGCTATTTTACCTTGAGAGACCAGTTTCTCCATGCCTTCCACAGTCACTTCAAGCGGAATATCTCCCCGCCAGTGCAGTAAATAGAGATCCAGATGATCCGTATTCAGTCGTTGCAAGCTTTCTTCACAGCTGCGAATAAGATTCTCGTTGCCGGCATTATGTGGGTATACTTTGGATACCAGAAAAACGTCATCCCGAATACCTTTAATAGCATCACCTACTAAAAGCTCTGAGTTTCCTTCCCCATACATCTCCGCCGTATCTATCAAATCCATGCCTAATTCCACGCCTAATCTAAGAGCAGCAATTTCTTCCTCTCTACGGGAAGCATCATCACCCATATTCCAAGTTCCCTGTCCTATTCTAGGCACAGAGGTACCGTCTGGAAGCAGCATGCGGTTAGCTCGGTTCACTTTCACAATTTCAGCCAAATGCTCGATTGAATCCTTAGTCATTGTAAAAATCTCCTTACCGATAAATTGTATACTTACTTTATACGACCTTTATGACCCTTTCGAAACATCTGAATCGTGTCTAATTTATAACTTATCTTTCCTTTAGGAGAGAAAAAGCAACAAATTGATTGCTAACTACGCTATCAACTTCAGCCCCACTGCGGCTCCCAGTATCATAAAAATACAGATAACCCGCCGCCAGTCTTTGGCCTCCCCATATAAAAGCATCCCCAAAATTGCTCCACCGGATGCACCGATCCCCGTCCATACCGCATAAGCTGTGCCCATAGGCAAACTTTTCATTGCAAATGATAGAAAAAGAAAACTTCCTCCAAAACCAAGGAAGAGCAGCAAAAACGACTGCAGATTCCGGTATTTATTCAACCTGTTGATCATAGCCACTCCGAACATTTCAAACAATCCAGCAACAACCAAAAATGCCCATGCCATTTAAGACTCCCCCTTTATTTCAGTTTCTTTGATATCTTTGGTTTCGTTAGTTACCATTTTCAGACCTATAACTCCTGCCAGCAAAATAACCACCAGTACCAGCTTCATTAGCTTGAAGGGTTCACCGAATAAAACCATGTCCGCAATGACTGTTCCTGCCGTCCCCAGCCCAACAAATACAGAATATACGGTACCCACCGGTAATTTACTGCTTGCTGAAATAATGACATAGAAACTTATGATTATGGCTACAACTGTGATCAGCCACTCCCACACGCTTGAAGCATGCTTTAAACCTATGACCCACATGACTTCGAAAATCGCAGCGCCAACTACCTTCAGCCACTCTGAATTCTTTTTCATTTCAAGCCCTCCTTCAATTCTCCATAACTTATGATTGCCCACGGACAAACAAATAAGCCCGGAAGGTCATCGCCAAATGGCGATACCTCCCGGGCTTTTATCCCTCCGTGTAGACACAAACTTAATGTTCGTGCGTTTTCCCTCGGACCAGACCAGCTGTGCACCCGCTGCGGAACCCTAGAAAACAAATAAATGATTAAGTTACATCGTATGGTAGCAAATCGGGCGTATAAAAGCAACCTTTTTTCTATTACTAGCGTAATTAAATCACAGTATAAAATTCCATAAAATTATAAAATAGATATAAATTTCATTCGATTATCTAGGAAAAGAGGTTAATTCATGTTTCTTTCCAGACATTTTAACTGCGTCCCTCTAGTGGAAGGCATTTATTGCCTTGAAGCGAAGGAGCAAGGCGGAGCCATGAGTAATGCCGGTTTGATAGATATGGGTGATTACACATTAATCTTTGATACATTCAACACTCCACAAGCTGGCAAAGATCTTAGGGATGCCGCTCTGTATTATTTTAATAAACCTATCAAATACATCGTCAACAGCCATTGGCATGGAGACCACGTTAGAGGGAACCAATTCTTCTCGGATGAAGTAATCATATCCTCCAGTAGAACTAGAGAGCTCATGATAAAAACTCAACCAGACTGGCTTGCCCGAATGAAGAAACTGCTTCCTAATCTTGAAGAAGATCTTACGAAGCTTAATACATCTCTCGAGCTCGAACTGAACGATTCCAAAAAACGAGAGCTCCTTTCGCAAATAGGTTATTTACAAGAAATCAAAGAGTCTATACTAACGCTTGAAGTAACCCTTCCCCAACTAACTTATGACCGCAAAATGACTATACATGGCTCGGCAAGGACCGTTGAACTCCTATCGGTGGGTACTGCCCATACGGAATGCGATTCTATTCTATTTTCTCCATCCGATTCTTTAGCTTTTGTTGGAGATATTGTCGCAGTTGATAATCATCCATTATTAGTAGACGGTAATCCCTTATCCTGGTTGGAGGCACTTACTTATGTCGAGCGCTTAGATGTGAACATAATTGTTCCCGGCCATGGGCCCGTTACTCAAAAACATTATCTACAGCAAATAAAACGGTATATAAATGATATAATCCATATTAGCGAATCATTGATACGCGAAGACATGAATGTGAATGTGAACCATATAGAAATTCCCGAGCCTTATCTGGGCTGGAATTATGGGAGTATTTTTTACAGAAATCTTGAGTTTTTGGCGAAAGCAGCTAGTAACTAATTTTTGGAGTTGAAAGGAGCGGTTCGTTATGGTTTTTGGGATACTATTTGTAGGTGTTGCTGTATTTATTATTATACAAGCCGTAATACGTAATGGCTCGAGCTCAAACAAAAGTACCTTTGATAGAAATAGGCAAAATGATGCCGCCAACATGTCTTTTATGGCTGCCAGTCATCCGGATCTGCTGGATCCAAACCACTCTAACCACTCTAATCATTCTAACCACCACCATAATCACCACGGAGATCACTCGCATCACCATTCTGGACCTGACAGCGGGGGGCATAGCTGGGGTGGAGACGGCGGACATAGTGGCGGTGGAGACTTCGGTGGGGGTGGAGATGCTGGCGGGGGCGGTTGTGATTAGATCCAAAGAAACGACTAGAAAAGGACATCCCTGATCCTTCAGGAATGCCCTTTTTTTAATGCTCATTTATGATACTGAGAATTTTAGCTTGAGTTTGGCTTAATAACTTTTCGGCACCGTGCGGATGAAGCGCTCTAGCTTATCTTATTGATTAAATTCAAAACGGCTAAGCAGTACCTCACCATTAAAAATGAGATAAACATCGGTAGTTTCAGATTCCACGGACACTTCACCAGTAAGTGTGTTCCACTGCTGCAACACGCCACCCGACGGTACAGTCACAGATCCAACCAGCTTCCCTGCTGGGCTGCCCGTTCTGATCTCAAGGGTGCCACCTTTTGCAGAGGATACCAAGGCTTCAAAAGCTCCTGCCCCTTGCTCGAACAATACATCTTTAAAAGCGATCCAAGCGCCATCTTTTACCGGATGTATGGAAGCACCGCCTGCTTTGCACTCGTCCAGATATACGCCTTCGTAGTCATCGTAATTCTCTGCTTTGGTATTGATATACAGATTACGCGACGGAATAACGTCCCCCTGGACCGATAGTTGAGCGGATAATTGGATGTCAGCAGATGAACGGCCGATCAGAACCATATACTCTCCATTTTCCACGCAATATTGCTCACGGGTAACATCCCAGAATGCCAGCTCGGCAACCGGTAACGTAAACTCTAGGGTTTGCGATTGACCTGCGGTTAGGTTTACTTTTTCAAAACCCTTCAACTGTTTAATCGGACGTTTGACCCGGGAATTCAGAGCTTGCACATAAAGCTGCACCACTTCGTCCCCATCAACAACGCCTGTATTCTCTACTTGAACAGAAATTTTCAGCGTCTCATTCGCTTGCAGCTCCTTAGCGCTTAGGCTTAGGTTGCTGTAGGAAATTTGGGCATAACTTAAGCCGTGTCCAAACGCATACAGTGGCTCTCCGTCAAAGTACATATATGTTCTTTTGCCTTTGATAATATCATAATCCATCAGCTCAGGCAGCTGTTCTACAGAACGGAACCAAGTCATGTTCAGCTTGCCGGAAGGACTGTAATCGCCGAAAAGAACTTCTGCCACCGCATTGCCCAGCTCTTGTCCACTGTGGGAGGTATACAATACAGCCGGGATGTTCTCGTCAATCCAAGTGGAAGTTATCGGGTAACTGCCGACAATGACTACAACTGTATTCGGGTTCGCTGCATAGACAGCCTTGACCAGTCGCTCTTGCTCCTCTGGAAGCACAATATCCGGCCTGTCGATTTCTTCTTTTCCGTTAAGGAGTGGATGGTTGCCCACAAAAACCACAGCGATTTCAGCCGCCTTGGCAGCTTCTACTGCAGCCTCTATGCCGTTAGTTACGATGTTCTTTTTGAAAAGACGTGCTTGCGCATTGGCATCCTGATCTGCCACCTGCAGCGTTCCATCTTCCGGATTCACCGAGATCATTTTATCATTCCAGGTCCGCAAAGATACCGTATCTTCGCTTTCCGGAACGATGTTAATCGATTCTTTTACAAACCAGCCGTAAATTTCATCAGCAGATGCTGTAAGAGTCTCTGCTTCGCTTAAAGTTACATACTGACCGCGACTTGTCGACTTCAGAGTATTGCTAGTCCAGCCCCAGGCTGTATGTTGGAACAATTCTCCGTGCGCTGCTATGTCATGCTGTACAGCCAGTCTTCCGTCCTCACCTGTGATTCCAATGGCTTGGCCGTTTGCAGCTGAAGTAAGAATGATCTGATCTGCGCCACTCTCAAAAGTAACGTGTTTACCAGGCAGCTTTTTGCTAACCCCCTGCAGCGGAGTCACTCCATAAGGTAATGTGCCAGAATACCAATCTCTAAAAGCTTCATCACCAAGTGGACCAATAATCGCCAATTTGCTCAGACTGCTTTTGCTCAATGGCAATGTACCTTGGTCATTCTTCAACAATACTATCGATTGTTTCGCTGCTTCCAAGGAGAGTACGGTATGTTTTTTGCTAAGTATAACGGAATCGTCGATCGCTGCGTATGGGTTCCCTTCAGCCGGATCGAACTCTCCCAGACGGAAACGAACTCTGAAAGTGTTGGCAAGCGCACGATCCAAATCTTCCTCTGCTAAGAGGCCTTGGTCTAGTGCTTCGTGAAGAACCTTGATTGTCTCTGCGGTTTCTTCTGTTACGCTGTCAATTCCATTTTTGATAGATTCAGCCATCGATTGTGCAAAAGATTCATAATACTTGTGATCCTTCACAATCCCAAAAAGATCGCCGGCATCGCTTACGATAAAGCCATCCATTTCCCATTCGCCTTTGACCACATCCATTACTGCCGGATGAAGAATAACAGGCACGCCATTCACCGAGTTATAAGCGGTCATCATGGACTGTGCGCCACCTTCTTGAAAAGCAGGCTTAAACGCTTCCAGATAATACTCCCGCATATTTCTCGGATCGATGCTCGCGGAGCAGTTCCCGCGTTCAATCTCATTATTGTTGCCGAGGAAATGCTTCAGCGTTGCTACCGCTTTCAAATAGACCGGGTGATCACCTTGGATTCCCTGCACAAGTGATGTGCTGAGGCGTCCGGTCAACTCTGGATCTTCGCCGTAAGCTTCCTCGGTTCTTCCCCAACGCGGGTCACGTTCCATATCCACCGTTGGCGCCCATAACGTCAGACCGTTCACCGTTGGATTCTTTTTGTAAAAGGCTCTAGCTTCATCTCCGATGGCCGAACCAATCTCCTTCAGCAGCTCTGGATTCCAAGTACAAGCCAGTCCGCTCGGCTGAGGAAAAGAAGTCGCTTTTCCAAGCCAAGAAATCCCGTGCGCCGCTTCCGTACCATGCTTGTAGGCCCCAACACCCAAACGCTCTATGGCAGCTTGATACTGAGGCATCAGGCTTACTTTTTCATCAAGTGTTAGTCTGGAGATCAGATCCTGCACTCGCTCATTTAAAGGTAAATCAATCTGTTGAAATGGATATTTAGCTATATCTGTTCCCATCAAAATCGCTCCTTCGTCTCTTGTTGATAGCGGTTTCATTCATTCCCGAGGACATTCCTTCGAAAAAACACCCATACGTCCTATCCATCTAATCATAAAAGATTCCCCTCCTCCGCAACACCTTAACAATCTAAATAGAAATCAGGTCATAATTAGAGATTTTGGGGGGATGATGTGAGTGTGAGAGCATGGGTTTGCTCATTATTCGCTCCATCTCCACAATCTACGGGATTTATACCGTTCATTTACTCAATTATCGCTGTACGCCCACAATCTGCGGGATTTCTACCGTTCATTTGCTCACTTCTCGCTCCACGCCCACAATCTACGGGATTTATACCGTTTATTTGCCCACTTCTCGCTCCACGCCCACAATCTACGGGATTTATACCGTTTATTTGCCCACTTCTCACTGCACGCCTCCAATCTGCGGGATTTATACCGTTTATTTGCCCACTTCTCACTGCACGCCTCCAATCTACGGGATTTCTACCGTTCATTTGCCCACTTCTCACTGCACGCCTCCAATCTGCGGGATTTATACCGTTTATTCACCACAGCTGAATATCGTTAAGTGAATGTACATATTCATAGCGACAAACCCTCCCACTCACCTGGGAAACTATCGGCTTAAACTTACCTTTCTCACAAAGTGACCTCATACATTTCCTAACTGTACGCAGATCAATGCCAAGCTCCCTCACCAAATCAACAGGCCGAATGTCCCCGTTCGAACGCACCGCAATTTGCAAAATATCACGCTCCAGTCGGCTAAACGCCTCCTTCTCTTCTGTCCTTAAAGCGAGGTACGGCATCAGTAATGATCTCAACAAAAAAATAGTATTCTCAGGACTCGCTTCCAGATCATCATAGGGTATCGCAACTACCCGATAACCCGCAATTTGTAGATAAGTCTCTCGATTCAATTCCTGCCGATACCGCGTCCGATCTGTGTTTTGCACATGTGGACCGTAACCTTTTACCTCAAAAGCAAACTTAACCTGCCCAGGCTTCCACGCAAAATCAACAAAATAAGGCCATCCCCGCCAATCCAACACTTCATATTCAGGATGAAGATCATTAAAATGACCCATCATTGGCCACCAAACCTTCTCCACAAACATCCGCTCACCATGCCCATGTCCCCGCTCCAATCTCCCCCGTCTTTCTCCCGTTCTTCGACTAATATGATCTTCCACCCACTTACGATGTTCTTCCGTAAACCCCATAACGTTCTCCTCCTCCTTGGCATAAAAAAATCCCGCACCCAATTATGGATGCGGGACGTGCTTCGTCCTATTACTCAAAAGTATAGTATTCGCCTTCTTATGCTGTCAATGACACTCTACATTCAACGTTAGCACTCAAGCTAAACATGCTTACCTATTAAAAAATCACATTGGTTAAAGTGAGTCGCATTAAAGTAAGTTCAGTTACAGTTAGCTCATTACAGTTAGCTCATTTAGAGTCAGATCACTAAAATTAGTTCAGCTAGAATTCGATCACTACAGTAAGTTCAGCTACAGTTAGATCACTACAGTAAGTTCAGCTACAGTTAGATCACTACAGTTCAGTTAGAATTAACTCAGCAAGAGCAATCACGGTTAAGTAAACTACATTTGAGTTAGATGACTAGATTCAGCTCAATATAGTAGGTTTTGTATAGTAGGTTCAGTTAAAGTAATCTCGGTTTGACTAAGTTCCGCTAGAATAATATTATTCGACCTACCTTTTTGAAATTGCCCAAAACCGTCTCCCATTCTCCACTATTCACTGGCTATCGACCTGTGATTTTTCTATTTAATTGTATTTCATGCAACTATTTAACTCTTATCCCCCTAAAAGTCCATTTAGTTGTACTTTCTACAACTAAAAAAGGAAACATTAGGTAGTTAGGCGTAAATGATCAAATTTAGATGTACAAAGTGCAGTTAACTGTTACTTTTCCTAAAACTACTTAAGTTTAACTGCACAAAATGCAATTAAAACTGAGTTCGAGATAAGGCTGACTGGATTGCGACTTAGTTACATTGACTTAGCCGCCTAGCTATAACATTGCGACTTAGTTACATTGACTTAGCAGCCTAGCTACATCATCGCGACTTAGCAACATTAATTTAGCGACCTAGCCACAACATCACGACTTAGCAACATTAATATAGCGGCTCAACTAGAGTGACATATTGCTCCCTCTTCACTGCCTTCCCTCACCTAGCAAATGTGCAGGCCGAGCCCCTAGCCCATAGGCATCAAAAGAGATCATTCCATCGACACCCTGACTTCGACACGCTAGCTTCAATGCGAGACGAGAAATCAATGACCCTAAATCCATTATCCTTCACAACAACCTTTCACAGAAATGTCGGAGAGCATTCTTTCGTTCCCTAACAAATCACCATTTACCGCATATAGCTTACGAAATCCCTGCTTATAAAGAATTCGCGCGGCTTTATTTCTTTTGTAGTAATTTCCTGCAAGAATTAAGACCGAATCGCCCGGAGATAGACAGTGCTGCCAGACATAGGGTAACCGCCCCAGCGAAATATTTATCGAACCACGGATACTGTCCTTCTGGTAATCAACGGCATCCCTGACATCGAGCATTTTCATAGCCAATGATTGATCCGCTAATTCGCGAACCTCACGAACTTCTATATAAGTAAGTGAACGAACAGGCCAAGCATAACGCAAAAACCTCACAATACTAAAGACAATTAAAATACTCAGTAGGATCCGAACCATCATGCTCATATCATTACTCCCGTACCAAAAAATCATCCGTCCAAGCGCCTAATCCACCCGTCATGTTCACAACGTTATACCCCTTTTCACTCAGCAGCTCACAAGCCAGTCCACTACGGCCACCACTTAAGCACATCACAATTATCTCGCCATGAGAATCCAGTTCATCTGTGCGCATCAATAGCTGTCCAAGCGGAATATGTTTAGCACCCATTACATGTCCCTCCACCCATTCGGCGGGTTCGCGTATATCCAACATGGTAAGAGTCTCGCCATTCTTCAAGCGTTCCGCCACTTGCTGTGGGGTAATTTCCTTTGAAATTTTAAAAGACATCGAGCATCTCTCCTTCACCTTTATAAAAATAACTTGATTTTCATATCCTTATATCATAATATTACGATATAAGGATATTGTAAAGCGAGGTGTTCGTTACCATGGACAAAAATTTCAAAGCCTATAACCAAACCGCCGAAACCTTAAAGGCTATAGCTCATCCCGTGCGCTTGTGCATCATCAAGGGACTTCTGGAAAAGGGCAGCTGCAACGTGAGCTTCATGCAGGACTGTCTCGATCTTCCACAATCTACGGTGTCCCAGCATTTACAGAAGCTTAGATCACTAGGCATCGTTGAAACCGAACGTAATGGGCTGGAGATTAACTATTCTGTTAAAGACGAAAAAATCAAACATCTGATTCTATTATTTTTAGGGGAGGAATAAGTCATCATGAGTAAAAAAGTATTAATTGTTGGCGGTGTTGCAGGAGGCGCGTCAGCAGCCGCCCGACTTCGGAGATTAGATGAAGATGCGCATATTGTAATGTTTGAGCGTGATCCGTACATTTCTTTTGCCAATTGCGGACTTCCTTATTATATCGGTGGGTCCATTCAGGACCGCTCCAAGCTGCTGGTGCAGACACCGGAGGCGATGCACAAACGTTTTAACATCGATGTTCGGATTCAAAGTGAAGTCGTGTCTATCGACCCCGTGAACAAAAAAGTGCGAGTAGAAAGCATAGAAAAAGGCTCCTATGAAGAGCGCTATGATGCGCTTATTTTATCGCCAGGTGCTAAACCGATTCGTCCGAATCTGCCCGGTATCGAGAGTTCCAAAATACACATGTTGCGTAACATTCCCGACACTGACAAAGTCAAAGCTAAAGTCGCTGCGGAAGGCACACGTTCAGCCGTGGTGATCGGTGGTGGATTTATCGGTGTGGAAATGGCTGAGAACCTTAGAGAAGCTGGTCTGGAAGTTTCCTTAATTGAAGCAGGACCACAAATATTAGCTCCATTCGATACTGAAATGTCTTCTATTTTGGCAAAAGAACTCGACGAGCATGGTGTTAATCTTATTTTTTCCGATATGGTCCAAGGGTTTGCTGAGGTGGGAGAACAAATACAGGTGCAATTAGCAAGTGGCACTGTACTGCAAAGTGATATGGTTCTGTTGGCTATCGGCGTTTCTCCGGATACCTCTTTTCTGAAGGACAGTGGCTTAGAATTCGGTCCCCGCGGCCATATTTTAGTCAATGAGCGGATGGAGACCAATCTGGATCAAGTGTACGCTGTAGGTGACGCGGTTGAGGTGGTTGATTTCGTAAACGGAACAAAAACCGCCATTCCACTAGCTGGTCCTGCCAATAAGCAAGGGCGGATTGCTGCGGACAACGTCAGTGGTCTCGGCACAACTTACAAAGGATCACAAGGGACTTCTATTATAAAGGTTTTTGGAGTCACAGGTGCTTCTACAGGTAATAATGAAAAAACATTACAACGTTTGGGTCTGCCGTATCACGTGATTTATATACATCCAAGCTCACACGCAACCTATTATCCGGGGGCAACCCCGATATCTATGAAGCTGATTTTTGATCCAAAAGGTACGGTGCTAGGAGCACAAGCTGTAGGTTACAGTGGTGTAGACAAACGTATCGACGATATCGCTACAGTTATTCGTTTTAGAGGTACAGTCACTGATTTGACGGAGTTGGAGCTATCTTATGCCCCTCCTTATTCTTCCGCTAAAGATCCGGTGAATATGGCTGGTTTTGCCGCTGAAAATATTTTGCATGGTTTGACTACGGTATTCGTCCCTAAGGATTTAGAAGGTCGTGACAAAAACAATACCATTTTAGTTGACGTACGTTCGGAAATCGAACATGCTAATGGTCATATTGAAGGGTCCATTAACATCCCTGTGGATGATCTGCGTGGTCGGCTAAGCGAGCTTGACTCTAGTAAAGAAATTTGGGTGTATTGCCAAGTTGGACTCAGAGGCTACACCGCTTCCCGGATTTTACAGCAAAAAGGTTACCGTGTGAAGAATCTGACCGGCGGTTATAAAACCTATCAGATTAGCCAATTTACGCCTAAAAAAAAAGATAACTTGACGCCAAACGTTGGTACACCAGCAGCCAGTAAAGAAATCGCAGCAACGGGAGCAATGACAGAGCCTGGAACTGGAACTGGAACTGGAACTGGGACTAGGACTGGCACAGTTACACCAACCGTTAACGCTACAGCTTTCACAACACCTGATTCCGTGCTTGATGCCTGCGGACTGTGCTGCCCAGGGCCGCTGATCCAAGTTAAAATGAGCATGGACCCGCTCTTGGACGGGCAAGTCCTGAAGGTCACTGCTTCCGATCCCGGATTTTATGAGGATATCAAGGCTTGGGCTCGTATGTCCAACAATACGCTTTTGCAGCTAACAAAGCTGCCTACTGGTATGATCGAAGCTTATCTGCGCAAAGGAGTTATCGAGACTTCAGCATCAACACCAACCGGAACAGGCGCACAAGTAATTCAAACTAGCAACGCAAGCACAATGGTTGTTTTTAGCGGGGATTTGGATAAAGCGATCGCTTCCTTCATCATTGCCAACGGAGCAGCATCCAGCGGCAAAAAAGTCACAATGTTCTTTACCTTCTGGGGCCTCAATATTATCCGCAAGGATGAGAAGGTGCCTGTTAACAAAAACTTTATCGGTAAAATGTTCGGTGCCATGATGCCACGCGGCAGCCGGAAGCTGACGCTTTCAAATATGAACATGATGGGCATGGGCTCGAAGATGATCCGCTCTCTAATGAAGAGCAAAAATATCTCTTCCTTGGAGGAATTGATTCAGATGGCTATCGACCAAGGTGTGGAAATCGTCGCCTGCCAAATGTCCATGGATCTTATGGGCATCACTCGTGAAGAACTGATTGACGGTGTCGGAATCGGCGGCGTTGGATACTACCTCGGCCAAGCCGATCAGTCGGGTCATAATCTATTTATCTAAATACCTTAACACCGCAAAGAGACTCCTCTATTTAAATAGAAGAGTCTCTTTGCTATATAAAAATGGTCTCACGAGAATAGGTGACATAGATATTTGAATAACCAAAATGCAAATTGGCTGAATCTGGATACAGAATCTAAAACCTGCTATCCTATTTAATAGGCATTCATCCGAACAACGACCTATTTCAGGTAAAAAAAGGAGATTAAATGAATAACCCGATACATATTCTTGTTGCTGAGGACGACAGCGACATCAACCGATTGCTGTGCAACATTATCAAGAAAAGCGGCTATATTCCCCAACCTGCTTACTCGGGAACGGAGGCACTTCTCTATCTGGAGCAACGTCAATGGAGCATGCTGCTACTGGATCTGATGCTGCCAGGCATGTCGGGTGAGGAACTACTTGAGAAGATTGCCGGGCGGGATGATATGTCGGTAATTATCATTTCTGCCAAGGGTGAGCCCCAGACCAAGGTGTCTGCCCTGCGGGCGGGGGCGGATGATTTCATTACGAAACCCTTCGACGTTGAGGAAGTCTCTGCACGGATCGATTCTCATCTGCGTTTGTATTCGCGGATTGCGCAATCGGCTTTGCCTAACGTGCTCCAGCATCAGGGTCTTGTGCTTCATCGAGAGGCGATGTCGATTACGGCAAATGGTGTGGAACTGACGCTCACAGCTCTAGAGTTTGAAATTCTCTCGTTACTTTTGTCAGCCCCCAAAAAGGTGTTTACGAAAGCGAATTTGTATGAAAGAGTCTGGCACGAGCCATATTACGGGGACGATAATACGGTCAATGTCCATATGAGCAATTTGCGCAGCAAGCTAACCAAGGCCGCACCAGGAAGCGAATTTATCGAGACGGTATGGGGCATAGGTTATCGGCTCAAGCCTTAAGACATTCTTAAGATTTGGCTTTAGCTCTTCTTATGTTTTCAATTCTATACTTGGTCTATCACGAAAAGGAGGCCAAGACGAGATGTACGAGTATGTATTAAAAACAAATCAGCTATCCAAAAAGTTCAAGGGCCATACAGCGCTGGACAAAGTCAATTTGTCAATCCGTAAAGGCTCTATTTATGGTTTTATTGGACAAAATGGAGCCGGAAAATCAACATTAATCCGGATTGTGACCGGACTTGCTTTTCCGACTCAGGGGACGATCGAGCTGTTCGGAGCCAGTGAAGAGCAAGCCCTGATCCAGGCTCGTAAGCGAATCGGCTCGATTATCGAGAGTCCCGCTTTATTCCCCCATATGACTGCGAGTGAAAATTTAGAAGCAAACCGGATTCTACGTGGTATTCCCGGCAAAGATTGTGTTCCTAGAATGCTAGAGCAAGTTGGACTGCAGGGCGCCGGAAAGAAGAAAGCCAAAAATTTCTCACTTGGAATGAAGCAGCGGTTAGGTCTTGCCATCGCCTTACTGGGAGATCCAGAATTTCTGATTCTGGACGAGCCAACTAATGGGTTAGATCCGATGGGTGTCGTCGAAATGCGCGAACTGCTCAAGCGACTAAACCGTGAGCTAGGCATTACGATAATGATCTCAAGTCATATTCTAAGTGAGCTGCATTTAATGGCAAGTCATTATGGCATTATTCATCGCGGTCAGTTGCTTGAACAACTCACTGCGGAGGAATTAAACGAGAAATGTCAGCAGTATTTATTTATCAAAGTGGATGATCCGGGCAAGGCAACAGCCGTCATTCAGAACGAGCTGGGTACGGCCGATTTCGAAGTGATGCAGGATGGAACCATCAAGTTGTATAGCCGTATTGAGCAGCCAGGCAAAGTATCAACAGCGTTATTCTCGGCGGGCCTCGAGATCGAGAAGTTTATGCCTATGGGTGAAGACTTGGAAAGTTATTTTACGAAGCGGATTGGGGGGAATCCAAATGTATAATCTGATCAGAGTTGAATTTTTCAAGCTCCGTAAGAATAGATCATTTTGGACTTTTCTATTGGCTCTTTCCGTCCTCTCGCTTGCTTACCCATTGCTATATTATTTTGATCATCGCTCCAATGGGGAACCTCAGATCACCGGCGCTGAATTTCTGACTACCTTTATTTCAAGCAATGCCTACATTATTAAATTCGGCGTAGCCATTCTGGCTGGATTCTTTATCTCTAACGAATATTCCACAGGGGTCATGAAGACAATCGCATCTTCGGGCAACACCAGAGGGCGGCTGTTCGCAGCAAAACTAATCGTATTCGCAGTTGGAGCCATGGCGATTTCGCTCGTCTTTCCTATTGTCAGCACAGTCGAAGTCACACTGCTTTCGGGCTTCGGTCATCTGCCGGAAGGAAGCACTACACTTTTTATACCGCGAGCCCTCGGGCTAACGTTATTGTACACGGCTGGTTATGCAGCCATCGGGGCGCTGTTCACCGTAATCCTAACCGACAGCGGCAAAACTATCGGCTTCTCAATGATTTTCTTCCTTATGATCGATACGGTTTTGGCCAGTATAGGTTCGAAGATCTCTTTCTTTAGTAATTTGTATGATTATTCCATCTTCAAACGGGTGAGCGATATCGGTAAGCCCAGTATCGACAGTGGAGATTGGCCAGCACTTCTACTCGTGCCGTTGTTGACAATAGCCGTTTCCGGGGTACTCGGTATTCTCGTATTCCACCGAAAAGAGATCAAATAGCAAATGGGGGGTGCAGGAGAGTGTTGCTTATTCTGACAATCATATTGTTTGTGGCAGGAGCTCTCCTGCTTTTTCGTTTGTTGATGTTAAGGCGAGAGCTAGGGCGGATAACAGGGCAATTGCATACCTACAATGAGCGAGCAACCGGTAAAAAAATTGATGTGGCTCTATTCGACCAGAAGCTTGAGGCGCTTGCAGGACAAATCAATCGTCAATCTGATTTAATCGTCGAAGCGGACGCCCAGCGAAAACGTGTCGAACAAGAATTCCGTCAGGCTGTAGCGAATATTTCACATGATATCCGTACACCCCTCACCTCCATCTTCGGTTATATTCAACTGTTGGAGGATGAGTCTATTACCCCTGATGAAAAGCTTGAATATGTTGCCATCGTTAAAAATCGGACGAAACGGCTGCAGGCGCTGCTGAATGATTTTTTTGAGCTTTCCTTGATCGAATCGCTAGATTATCCTCTACATACGGAAAAGCTTGGGATGACGGCCCTGCTCTCGGAAATACTGGTCGGATTTTACGATTCTTTCAACGAACGCAATATTACACCGGATATACGGCTACCTGAGGAAAATGTATCCGTATACGCCGATGAATCCGCTGTGCGGAGAGTTGTCGAAAATTTACTTGTCAATACGGTCAAACATGCGACCGGGTATGTAGAAATCCATTTCGAACGACAGCAGGAAACAGCTGACTTAACAATAGTAAACGATGCGAAGGAACTAGTCGGAAGCGATATTAACCTCTTATTTGACCGATTCTATACCGCAGACCGTACCCGATCTTCTCAAGCTTCCGGGCTGGGTCTCTCCATCGCCAAAAGTCTAATGAATAAAATGGATGGCACGCTGACAGCCGAACTGGAGGGTGAGAAGCTGATAATGACCTGCCGTTGGAAACTAGGCGATGCTGGCATTAGCTTGGCTACTTAATTCATTTTATAGTTGGTCTAGACTAACCATTGTTCTAACCCGTTTATGGAAGGACAGTATCCAAACCAAAAAGACTCCTCTATTTATATAGAAGAGTCTTTTTTTTGTTACGACAGGCTAACGGATTATGTTTAAAATCTAACTCAGCAAGTTTAGGCTTGCTTCTTCAAGCGAGGGTATAAGAAATTTATGATCGATTGGTGATGACATCACGATCAGAATCGTGTAAGTACCGTATTTGTCACATTGATTTCCGAACTCCTCGAGGGCTCGTGTAGAGTCGGTTACTACCTTCAATAAGTAGTTGTGTTCCCCACTTATACGGTAACATTCGACGACATCAGGACTTGAGCGGCAGAAATCAAGGAATGCATTACAATCCCTAGAATGAAATAACATGTAGGCAGCTGCTTGTTTCCCAATCTTTTCAGGAGAAATTATGGTGCGATATTCGCTGATGATGCCTTTTTCCTCCATACGCCTAACTCTCTCCGTAACCGCAGGTTGCGATAAACCGACACATTTGCCCAGCTCTGTCATAGAAATTCTTGCTTGATTTTGAAGATGGAAAAGAATTTGCTTATCAACATGGTCCATCAAAATCGCCTCCTTTAAATTTAAGGTTTTCTATATTAACTAGATTGTAATTAACCGTTATAAAGCTAATTTAGCTTAGTTGCCTTATGTAATCAAGATAACTTGTTATATATAATAACCCTACAATAGTAAAGTGTTCTTGACTTTAACTATTCCGAAGGGATGAAGACCGTTGAGTATATTGGATTCAAATAAAATAATTACAGAATGTTTATCAGATCGCATCGATAGAGTAATCGATCGAACCCACGCTGACAAGCGCTTGGTCGGTGCTGTCATTAAAGTGGCGATAGATGGGGAACTGGTTTATAGCCGTGCTGCCGGTTTTGCCGACCGCGAGCTAGGCCGACTCATGCGAGAAGATGCCTTATTCCGGCTCGCTTCAGTTACTAAACCTATCGTTTCAACGGCAGCCCTAGTATTAGTTGCGCAAGGTCGTCTACAACTGGACGACCGCGTTGATCGTTGGCTTCCAGAGTTTCAGCCGCGTTTGCAGAATGGCGAGTTCGCTTCCTTAACGATTCGTCATTTGATGACGCACACCGCAGGCCTGTCTTACCGATTTTTCCAAGAAGAGAAGGGTTCCTATCAGTCAGCAGGGGTATCAGATGGTATGGATCAGTCCGGCATCACGTTGGAAGAGAACCTGCGCCGTCTTGCCTCTGTCCCCCTCCTTTATCCGCCAGGTACCGAGTGGAAATATTCCATCGCGACAGATGTGCTGGGAGCAGTAATTGCAAAGGTCACAGAAACACCGCTCAGTGAGGCTGTACATTCACTCGTGACCAAGCCGCTTGGCATGAGCGACACGGGTTTTATTGCAGTCGATCGAGAACGGCTGGCCACTTCCTATGCCAATGATACTCCAGAGCCACGGCCCTTACTTGATCCTGACAGTATTGCCTTTGTGGAGGGAACGGCTGGGTTCCTGCTTGCCCCTAGCCGAGCACTTGACACTACTGCCTATCCTTCTGGAGGAGCTGGCATGGTCGGCAGCGCCGGAGATTTTTTGCAACTGCTGGAAACATTACGTATGGGCGGAGCGCCGCTGCTACCGGAGTCACTGGTTCACGATATGACGACCAACCAGATCGGTGATCTGCCAATGGCCTTCTGGCCAGGACGAGGTTTTGGCCTAGGCATTACGGTACTAAAGGATCCTGTCGCCGCAGACACTCCAGAATCTCCGGGTACTTGGCGCATGGGGGGTACTTATGGTCATTCGTGGTTCGTAGATCCCAAGCAACGCCTCAGTGTCGTCGCTTTCACTAATACCGCATTGGAAGGCATGTCGGGTCAGTTTACTGTAGACCTTTGTGATGCCATTTATGATAGACGTAATAAATAGAGCATGAACACAAGAAGCCTGGGTCCGGAATGAACCAGCCTAGGCTCTCTGTCCAGTAGACCCTATTCGTCGTCTATATCATTGAGTTTGCTAAAATTATATAAGAGAGGGGCTTCTCTATGAGCCAAAACACATCTTCTGCCACACAAAGTGCCTCCAGCACTCCCTCTTCTGAACGTCTGCCATGGGCTGGATTACTTGCCTTAGCTATGACGGGGTTTATCTGTATTCTTACCGAAACGATTCCGGCAGGCTTGTTGCTCCAAATAGGTGAGGGGCTTGGTGTCTCCGAGGCCCTTGCCGGTCAACTTGTCACTTTGTATGCTCTTGGTTCCCTGTTGGCCGCGATTCCCTTAACTACCGTGACGCGTGGATGGCGGCGGCGACCACTGCTACTAATGTGCATCCTTGGTTTTCTCATATTCAACACCGTCACCACTTTTTCTTCCAATTATATACTTACGCTAACAGCTCGGTTCTTCGCCGGCGTATCCGCTGGAGTCTTATGGGGCATGATAGCAAGTTACGCCCGGCGCATGGTGCCGGAGTCACTCAAGGGACGAGCAATGGCGGTAGCGATGGTTGGCACACCTCTCGCTCTGGCACTCGGTGTCCCTGCTGGAACCCTTCTTGGCACCCTTGTAGGCTGGCGCTCTATCTTCGGGTTCATGTCGCTATTAGCTCTCATGCTGATCGCTTGGGTATTTTGGAAGCTACCGGACTATCCAGGAGAAGCCCCTGATAAACGGCTCCCTCTCTACAAGGTTTTTGTTATTCCGGGGGTACGGCCGGTATTGTTTGTCGTTCTGGTATGGGTACTAGCACACAACATCTTGTATACCTATATTGCCCCCTATCTTACTCAGGCCGGGCTAACCCAGCGGGTTGACTTGGTATTGCTTGTTTTCGGCATTACAGCGCTTGTTGGCATCTGGGTCATCGGTATTTTGATCGACCGCAAACTGCGTCCATTGGTTCTGATCAGCCTAGCTGCTTTTGCCTTGTCATCCATTGTACTAGGCATTAGTAGCAGCCAGCCCATAGTGATCTATTTAGTGGTTGGTGTATGGGGGTTGACGTTCGGAGGAGCAGCTACTTTGCTACAGACAGCCGTTGCCGAAACCGCTGGCGAAAGTGCAGATGTGGCCCAATCGATGCTGGTGACGGCATGGAACCTAGCTATCGGCGGTGGCGGAGTGATAGGCGGAATTCTTATTGAAACACTTGGTGTCCGCTCCTTCCCGTGGGTAATGTTTATACTATTGATTCTTGCGCTGCTAGTAGCGTGGCGCGCTAAAGATTACGGATTTCCTTCAAGGAAACGTTGAGGCACACCTATCGAGTTTATGGGTAACGGTATCCAGACAAGAAATTTACACAAATAAGACCAGTGACACATATTAGATAGGACTAATATGTGCCACTGGCTTACTTCTACTTAGTAGCCAATGTATTAAATTCTTGCAGATCCTTGGCTAAATCTTCTTCCGTGTATTTCCCTTGGCCAAAACCGATCATTGCCCGCAGCGGCATATATTTCATCATCGCCATGTACATTTCCGGGTTATCATCCATCGCACCCTCTAAGCCAAAAACACTGCTGAATTTCTTCACTTTTTCCGCTGTCCGTGGATTATCCAGCAAATCACCAATCGTACTATTCCGATGATAACGCATCGTAAGCGGATTGGTCGATTCTACTCCGATACAAGTTGTCAGACGAATATCCCGCGATGATGAGCCAATAGCAATTTCAAAATCTCCACTTTCCACATGCCAATCACCCATGTTAACGTTGTAATAAGCAAAGGAGCGTTTATCTAACTCAAAGGTTACCTCCTGCTCTTCTTCAGGCTGAAGCTCTAGCTTCTGGAAGCCTTTTAGTTCCTTCAGTGGACGGATCACGCTGCTCTCCACATCACTAACATAGAGCTGAACGATTTCTTTTCCTGCGCGAGTGCCCGTATTTTTAACAATAGCCTTAACCTGAACAGTCTCGGTGTCCTTTATGCTGCTCTTGGAAATTGTTAAATGACTGTATTGAAACTCTGTGTAGCTGAGACCAAAGCCGAAAGGAAACAGCGGTTTTATCTCTTTTTTATCATAATAACGATAACCTACGAACAAACCTTCCTTATACTCTACCTTATCCCCTTCCCCCGGGAAATTAAGAAAGGATGGATTGTCGCTCAGCTTCATGGGGAACGTCTCTGCCAGTTTACCGCTTGGGCTGACCTCTCCAAACAATAAATCTGCTACGGCACCCCCAAACGCCTGCCCACCTAGATAACCCTCAAGGACTCCTTTTGTTTTATCAATCCAAGGCATCTCTACAGGTGAGCCATTACTGAGTACAACAACGATATTACTCTGCACCTCAGCTACCACATCTATCAGCGCTTTATGGCTCTCTGGAAGAGACAAGTGGCTGCGATCATAACCCTCTGACTCATAATTATCCGGCAGTCCAAGGAACAACACCGCTACATCACCTTTTGCTGCTGTTTCTCGTGCCTCTTGCAGCAAAACCTCATTAATCTCATCATGCTCCAGTTCATATCCTTGGGCATATAGCAGCTCAGCAGACCCCGCAAGACCTCTCATCTCTTCAAAAGCATCATCCAATTGAGTTGGATTCACATGCGAGCTTCCCCCACCTTGATAACGCGGATTTTTAGCAAATTCCCCAATGATCGCAATAGTACCTTGTTTAGATAAGGGTAGAACTTCCTCCTCATTTCTAAGAAGCACCATGCTTTCCCTCGCCACTTTCCGTGCCAGTTGGTGATGCTCTTCAGCATTAAATGAAGTATTATCTTTACGATTGTCTACCGCCTTAAAAATAAAAGTGAGCAGCCGCTCCACCGCAAGGTCTAACGTTTCTTCAGCTAGTTCCCCACTTTGCACCGCTGCGACAATCTTGGCATCGCCAAGTCCTCCCGTTGACGGCATTTCCAGCTCCAGCCCTGCTTGAAGCGCCTTCACTCGCTCATTGACCGCACCCCAATCCGAAACTACAAATCCTTCGAAACCCCATTCCTCTCTAAGAATCCGCGTTAGAAGCGTTTCACTCTCAGAAGCGTATTCACCGTTAACCCGGTTGTAAGAACACATTACGCTCCAAGGTTGACTGTTCTTAACTGCACCTTCAAAGCTAGCCAGATAAATCTCCCGCAGCGTCCGTTCATCAATAACGGCATCTACCGACATTCTCCGGTGTTCCTGATTATTGGCGGCAAAATGCTTAAGCGAGGTGCCGACTCCTTCGCTTTGCACACCTTTGATATGGTTCCCCCCCATCTCCGCAGAAAGATAAGGGTCTTCCGAGAAATATTCAAAGTTACGACCGTTCAGTGGAGAGCGTTTAATATTCGTTCCCGGTCCCAACAGAACAGCAACGTTTTCTGCCTGGCACTCCTTACCAAGCGCCTTCCCCACTCGCTCAATTAGTGCCCGATCCCACGAAGAAGCCAACCCTGATGCTGAAGGAAAGCAAGTTGCGGGAACACTGTTATGAAGCCCAAGGTGATCGGCACTCTCTTTTTGCTTGCGTAAACCATGGGGTCCGTCCGTTACCATCAAAGAAGGGATTCCGAGTCGTTCAATCCCCTTGGTATGCCAGAAATCAAGCCCTGAACAGAGTCCCGCTTTCTCCTCAAGGGTCAATTGTGATATGAGTTCAGGAATTTTGGTTTTCATAAAAATGCCTCCTCTGAATGTATACTATCCCCATTTTAATATACTTCACGCTTGATTTATGGCATTATTATTGTGTTTTTGGTATTCTTGTTAGGCGAGGGGGTCATAACATGTTAGATCATTTGGAGGATAAGGAAAGAGTCCAGTATATCTGTAAAGTGATGTATGAGTCACAGCAAATTCCCGTGTTCCTGCTCGACACCAATCGGGAAATTGAATTTACTATGCCTTCCTCCTTCGAGTGCGCCCCTTGGGTTCATAACCTTAATGAGCCACTTTCTGAAATTACTAAATCTTTTAATCATGAAAACAACTCTAATGGCAATGGACGGACTTCTACCATACCCATCGTTCGTACCACAAATTTTCTAGAGAATTACATTATTCTCCATCTACCCTCAGACAAGAGCAACGAGGGAAGCATTGTGATTGGCCCTTCATTGTATGCTCAACCTACGGAGGATAGTGTGGCAAGTCTGATGCGTGATCATGAAGTTCCGCTTAAGTTTCAGGAGCAATGGCTTAACTATTACCGCAGCCTGACCGTGTTAAATAAAATGAGACTATACCATACCGCTATGCTGCTATACTCGCTCGTTACTGGAAAAACCTTGACCCTTAGCGAACTGCTGCTGGACTCCCGCATTCTTGCCTATAAACAACTGCCCTCAGGCAGTTTGGATTTGGATATTTCTTATCGCCGTGAGAATACGTGGCTGCACCACGAGCCCATGCTAGAAAAAAATCTCTTTCACTATGTCAAAAAAGGCAATAAAACTGATCTGCTACGCGTTCAAGCCTCGTTCTCTGAAGAAAGTTACGGGCTTCTCTCCAAGAGGAGCCAATTACGTAACAAAAAGAATCTGGCAATCTCTTGTATTACACTTGCTACACGTGCAGCTATAGATGGTGGGCTGTACTGGGAAATTTCTTATACCCTAAGCGACTTTCATATCCAGCATATCGAAGAACTAAAAGATATTCCCGCTGTAGATCATGCCGTTCTTAACGCCCTTTGCGATTTCGCAGACCATGTCAAAGAGAGCCGGATGGCGAAACTGTCGCGCACCGTGGCTCTCTGTCAGAACTATATTTTCAATCACCTATATGAGGAACTTTCCTTAGATAGACTGGCTGAGGTTGCAGGATTAAATAGAAGTTATCTCTCCCTATTATTTAAGAAGGAGACCGGCATCACCATCAGCGATTTTATTCAATTGGAGCGGATTGAAGAGGCAAAACGACTAATAGAAGTACCAGAGATAAGCTTATCGGACATCGCCTCACGCCTACATTTTAATGATCAGAGCTACTTTACCAAAGTGTTTAAGAAATATACCGGAATCACCCCTAAACAATTTAGAACAAATAGGGAAAACATACTTTAAGAAAAGTAGACACAACAAAAATTCAAAATGGATATGAAAATAGCAGCTGACATCACAGCTCTGTGATTGCTGCAAGAACAGTATTGTTGAAGTAATCAACATACATATTTTTAAATGGCTTCTGGTGATCCAGCTCTACGGATAAATGAACCGTCACTGTCTGATAAACCGGATCCACACAGAGGAAAGGACCTGCCGCTCCCCAGTGTGAATAGGCATCTGCAGAGAGCAGATCTCCACCGTCACGCTTCGTGCCATTAATCGCCCATCCATACCCCCAGTATGCTTCAGGGAAAACTTCGTCTCTATATTGTGAGGATACGCCTGGAATTTGATTGCGGGTCATTTCTTTTACTGTTACCGGACTAAGCAATCGTACTCCGTTATAAATTCCGCCGTTAAGGAACATCTGGCCAAAAACAGCCAAATCCATAGCCGTTGAGTAAGCGCCGCCCCCCGCAGATACAGAATTCAAATTGTATTCACTGTCTACCCATTCCGCGCATGCTGCCTCAGGGGCACGTCTAACTACTCTGTTCCGCACTTCCATTGGCACACGATAATATGTATTTTCCATTCCAAGCGGTTTAAAAATAGTTTCCTTTACGAATACATCATAAGCTTGTCCACTAACTCGCCGTATAATTTCACCCAACAGCTCATAACCATATCCACAGTAAGACATCACAGTACCTGGCTCGTGGCTTAGTGGTGCATCATAACCGCCATTAACCTCAATTCCAGAGGTATGTGTCAACAAATGATGTACGCATACTTTTGTTTTGTTCTCCCCTGTAAATTCGGGGATGTAATCAGAAACCGGCCTATTTAGGCCCACTTTCCCTTGTTCCACTAACATCATAATAGCGGTTGCAGTAAATAGTTTTGTGATGGAACAGAGTGGAAATATAGCATCCGCTGTTAAATCTGCTGCGTCTGCTTCAGGTCCGAATTTTCCATTCGCTTGATGGACCAGCAGCGTCCCCTTTCTCGCAGCAACAATAACTTGCGCAGGTGTGATATTGTCTTCAACCATTTGTGCGGCGGCTGTACGAATACGCTCCACACCAAAAGCCGAGACACCCGCCTGTTCTAAAGAATTAAATACTAACCCTCTCATCGGTAGCCCTCCAATATGATTCATTTAATACATATATAAACTATTATACAAATATATTAAATAATCCTGCTAGCTTACTATTATCCTGTGACTGAATTGTTGAGTTTCTATTAACTATTCGCTAAACAAAACTAAAGCTGACCCCGGTTTCTCCCGAAAATCAGCTTCAGCTTAGTTTTTGCTAAGTTACCGCTACCTTAAAAGCATCTACATTAAATGTTGTCCCGTTGATGGATAATGTGGCATTGTAATAACCCCGATCACCATTTGTTTTGCATTTATATTCCCCAGAACATCCACATACGAAAAATTTAGTTTTGTTGTAACCGGGATATATATTACTAAGCTTTCGGTAAAACAGATGTCCATGATGCGTAAAAATAGCTAACACCTTATCTCTCACTTTTGTAGGAATGGATGAAAAAAACTTATTCGTCTCCGATGCGCTTAATACATGGGTTGGGTCCACCGTAATCCCACTTACTTTGAGGGGCCAATGAAAATCTATAATATAATAAAAACTATCATCTAAATTTCTCAACAAATTTATACTACCCGGAGTAAACCGTCCAAGCGCACAATTAAGCCATACATACTTGACCTTCCCCTGCGTACCCGGAAAATTCATTTGCCCCTCAACAGCACCTAAATATTGTGTGAATAAGGACTGTGTGCTTGCCTCCCAATTTCCTATAGATGCTTTATAAGGAATACTCCCAAGCGTGCTTGTTACCGTATCCTTGAAATCCTTGTAGTAAGCATTCGCATTATTTCCATGATTAGCTCCCGCTTGCGTATTATCTCCTCCAAAAATAAAAAATCTCTTATTCCCGCTATTCACAGCTTTAGGCAAAAGATTTCTAAAAATGCTTGAGCTGTTTCCATACCCCACATGACTATCACCAATAACCGCAAAGTTAATGATTTGCGCTTTTGCTTTAAGAATTAAACTACGTTTAGGCTGCAGTCTGGAGGCAGGTCTTCTTTTCCTACTAGGTTTCACCTGTCTTTTCATCTTAGATTCACCTCTTTTAAAATGGATGAAGGATCATAGTAGTATTTATATTCGCTTGACCTTAGGGACTCTTGGACCAATGGATTCATCTAGGAGATTAGTTTCTCTTCTACTTTGTGGTCATTTATGCGGCTTGTCCCAAACGAGAGATGTTATAATTAGCCCCATAGAAGTGAAGAATATAATACCATTCATAGAATTATAGGTAACGGAGGCTTAAGATTTGAATAACATAGTCCCAGAATGGGCGGAGTCCCATTTCCCTTTATATACCGCTGATAGTATTCAGTCGATGTATGGAACCTCAAATCTGCCAAGACTTCAGATTCATGAGCATTCAACCGTCCTACTAGCTATTGCTGCTGGCAAGGGTATGCTTGAGATCAATCATCAGACTTATGAGCTAATGGAAGGCATTGTCGTCCTTCTCCCCGAGAATACTTACGCCTCACTAATTACAAATCGCCAGCAGCCGCTTCATGCTTATAAGCTTTCAATCCGGATTCAAGAACAGACACGAGCACTGCCCTCCAGTGCTATGACGCGGACAAGCCAACTGACATCCAATTCAAATATGCTGTTGTTTCCTCATGAACCAGCCATTGTATCTAATATGAAGGAATTGTATCTTCACCGGTTGCCAGATCGTGAAATACGTCATGTGCAGAACCAGATCCTGTTCCATCAGATCCTTCTTCAATTGCTGGAGCAGCAGGAAACAAGATTTGAAGTGAGTGAGCTGCCCTCAATGGAACGCAGTATCACATACTTAGAGAATCACTTCAGTGAAAAAATATCACGTGAGCAATTAGCTGCAATTGCGGGTGTGAGCGGTTCACATTATTCAACGCTATTCAAACAATTTACGGGCTTTACCCCTAATGAATATCTGTCCAGGTTGAGAGTTCACAGAGCGAAGGAACTACTGCTTAATAGTTCAAGCACACTAAGAGAAATTGCTTTAAAGGTGGGCTACAAGGATGAGTTTTATCTTAGTCGGCGCTTTAAGCAGCAGACCGGCGCATCTCCTTCAGGCTATAATCTTATCCCTTTCCAACGTGTAGCGGTGATGCTCACTCCCTATGCCAGTCATTTGCTGCTGCTTGGCCTGGAACCTGCAGTTACCATTTCAGAGAGCAGCGAGTATTTAAATCTTTCTGACCAGGAACCACCACAGTCTATGAAATTCATCCATACGAACAGCTCGGCTGAGCAGATAAAAGCGTTATTACTGGAAGCAAACATTGAATTGCTTATTGCAGCCACACAACATCTGGAAGAATTCGGCTTGAACGCTGAGCAGCTGCGGGCGGTCGCTCCTATTGTTGAAATCTCTTGGCAGGAACTAGGATGGAAAGACCACTTGCGCTTGATCGGCCGTGCCATTCACCGTAGCGAACGTGCTGAGCAGTGGCTGGACGATTTTGAACAAGAGGAGCTGGAAGCTCGGGCCGTGGTGCAGCAAAGCGCGGTGGCTAACGAGATTGTAACCCTTCTGGTCATTAAACCAGATGGACTACTCGTATACGGGGCAAGAAATGTTGGGTATGTGATCTATCAATCGCTAGGTCTCAAGGCTCCTGCCTTGATTGAGGATCAAATAAATAAACTCGGCGACCAGTTTCATTCCCTTGTGATTGACGTCTCTGAGCTGGAGGCTTATGCCGGTGACCGATTGTTAGTCACTGTATTTCCAGACGCAAAAGGCTCCACTGCACACAGTGAAGAAATCTTCCACTCCTCTTATTGGAACCAGCTTTCTGCTGTGCAGAACAAGAAGATCCATCTGCTTAATCTGGATGAATGGGTGCCTTATAATCCAGTTTCCATTCGTTTGCAGCTTGGACGTGCGGTTGCATTATTCGAAGGCCAATAATAGTCCAAGTCTTTTTTCCAACAAAAAGGCATGGTTAGGCACATAAGTGATCCCTATAATGATTACAAATGCGAATGATTCTCATAATCAATCTATGGCGCAGCCTGGGATTCATTAAATAATGGAATTATTCACGGAAACATAGTCATTAAAAGGGGAGAATTATTTAAATGAGAAAGATATTTATTCCGTTTGTACTTATTTTAGGGCTTGCCCTTAGTGCTTGTGGGGGAAATCAGGCGAAGAATGAGGTTAGTCCTACAAATAGCCCATCCTCGGCTCCTGCTGCGGAGTCAGAAAGTGCGACTTTTACTTATGAATCGGAAAATGGACCTGTTGAAGTTCCGACACATCCTCAGCGTGTCGTTGTCCTCACTCGATTTTTAACAGGTAATGTTATGGCACTAGGTGTACCTGTTGTAGGCGTAGATGAAATGTCCAAAACCAATCCGCGCTTTGAAGAGCAATTGAAAGATGTAGAAGCTGTAAGTGATGAAAGTCTGGAGAAGATTATTGAGCTGCAGCCTGATCTGATTATCGGTCTCTCCGATATTAAGAACATCGATAAATTCAAGCAAATCGCACCAACGGTTACTTATACTTATAATAAAGTTGATTACTTAACCCAACAGCTGGAAGTCGGCAAATTGGTGAACAAAGAAAAAGAAGCCCAAGCTTGGGTAGATGACTTTAGTGCCCGCACCAAAAAAGCGGGTGAGGAAATCAGAGCGAAGATCGGCGAGGATGCAACTGTCTCTGTCATTGAAACCTTCAATAAGCAATTGTATGTATACGGGTATAACTTTGGCCGCGGAACTGAACTCCTCTATGGGGACTTCAAGCTCGGTATGCCGGAGACAGTAAAGGAAGGCACCAAAACAGATGGTTACGTGGCCCTCTCAACAGAAGTGCTTAAGGATTATCTAGGCGATTACGTTATTTTCAGTAAAAATGCGGATGAAGATAATTCCTTCCAGGATACAGAAATCTACAAGAGCATCCCTGCTGTCAAAAATAATCATGTTTACGAAGCTGATGCCAAAGCATTCTATTTTAACGATCCGCTTAGCTTAGAATATCAACTGGAATTCTTTGAAAAAAGCTTTCTAGGAAAATAATAAAGATGACTACGAAGCAAACTTCCATTCCATTCTTTTATAAGCTGCTTGGTAGCGTGCTGGTAATGGTTATTTGCCTCGTGATCGCGATGTTATTCGGGGCTAAAGAAACCACCCTCCATGATCTGTGGCTTGCCATCACTTCAAGTTCAACGGCAGACAATGTCCTCATTCTTCGTGAGATCAGGCTGCCGCGTGAACTGGCCGCCATGCTGATCGGCGCCGCCTTTGCCGTATCCGGTGCTATTATGCAAGGCGTTACACGCAATCCGTTAGCCGATCCCGGCCTGCTGGGGTTAACTTCAGGAGCTAATATGGCACTGGCGCTTACCTTCGTATTTATGCCGGGGCTGAACTATTTTGGTACCATGATTGCTTGCTTCTTCGGCGCTGCTCTGGGAGCCGTTCTGGTTCTTATTCTCGGCTCCGTGCGCCAAGGTGGCTTGTCTCCGATCCGTATCGTACTCGCTGGTGCTGCGGTATCTGCATTCCTATATGCTATCGCAAGTGGTGTCAGCATTGCCTTCAAGATATCCAAAGATGTATCCATGTGGACTGCCGGTGGGCTTATCGGCACAACTTGGGGCCAGCTTCAAGCCATTGCACCTGTGATCCTCATCGGGATCGTGATGGCATTAATATTTTCTAACCAGCTGACTATTCTTAGCTTGAGTGACGAGGTAGCGATCGGATTAGGACAAAACCTTGTTTTGGTTAAAGGGATTCTGTTCACGCTCATTATTCTGCTGACTGGCGCATCGGTCGCTCTAATTGGGGACATGGCTTTTGTAGGGCTAATGATTCCGCATATTGTCCGCAAAATAGTCGGCACCGACTACCGCTATATCCTGCCGATTTCAGTATTCACTGGGGCATCCTTCATGCTCCTTGCGGATACGATTGGCCGTACAATCCATGCCCCTTATGAAACGCCAATAGTTGCTGTCGTGGCTATGCTAGGACTGCCTTTCTTTTTGTTCGTTGTTCGTAAAGGAGGTCAAACACTCTCATGATTTCCTCTGCTCCAGTACGAAAACAACGTCTTATCCTGTGGGTATGCACCGGACTGATCCTGCTTACGGCTATTGCCAGTATGGGGATCGGCTACTCTTCCCTGTCTTTTGACAGGCTGCTTCCCGTTCTCTTCGGTCACGGAACCTTTAAAGAGGACTTTGTATTATTTTCTGTAAGATTGCCACGAATTCTAATTACGCTACTGGCAGGAATGGCCTTAGCCTTATCTGGAGCGATTCTGCAAAGCGTTACCCGAAACGATCTAGCAGACCCCGGTATTATTGGGATTAACTCGGGGGCAGGTGTGGCTGTCGCTGTATTTTTTCTCTATTTCCCGGTTAGCGTTGGAACCTTCATTTATGCGTTGCCGCTGGTTGCTTTTATAGGGGCTATAATTACGGCAGCATTAATTTATCTTTTTTCATATAGTCGGACTAGAGGGCTTGATCCTATTCGGCTAGTTTTGGTCGGGGTCGGATTTTCCCTAGCGCTGTCGGGAGTTATGATCGTAATCATTTCATCCGCAGATCGTGCCAAAGTTGATTTTATCGCAAAATGGATTGCCGGGAATATTTGGGGTACAGATTGGCCCTTCATCTGGGCTTTACTGCCTTGGTTATTGCTGCTAGTTCCCTTTACCCTGTACAAATCGCTGCGACTCAATCTGCTCAGTCTGAGTGAGGTATCAGCCATTGGTGTCGGTCTGAATCTGGAGCGCGAACGTATCGTCCTGATTCTTGTCGCCGTCGCAGCTGCCGCCTCCGCGGTATCCGTAACAGGTGGAATCGCTTTTATCGGATTGATGGCACCACATATTGCGAAATCGTTGGTCGGTCCGCGCAATCAGATGTTTATTCCCGTCGCAGTATTGCTGGGTGGCTGGTTGCTTCTGATCGCGGACACCGTTGGCCGCAATCTCGTCTCCCCTGATGGCATCCCGGCTGGGATCATGGTAGCGTTGACCGGCGTACCTTATTTCGCTTATTTATTGATTAAGAAATAAATAAGCATATAGAAAAATCAAAAAGAGGTAACTCAGAAGCCATGTATGGCTATTGAGTTACCTCTTTTAGTTAGAACACTCTTTATTAAATCTTCATATCCTTACCCGTATAGTCTACAAACATGAATTGACCTTCCGGTGTAGTCCGCTTCTCGATCAAGTCCATGATGCCCTCAGCACTTTGGGTTGGATTCGTTGGCGCCTCTGCCCCGCCCATATCCGTATGCATCCAGCCGGGATGTACGCCGAGTACTTGTACCCCGCGTTCTTTTAAATATACATGCAGCTGCTGTGAGAACATATTAAGTGCCGTTTTGGAGATGGAATAAGGATAGTCTCCGGAATAAGCATTAGTAATGCTGCCTGCTTCCGACGATATGTTGATGATCGAAAGCTCGGGTTCAGTGAGTAGCGGCAAGAAATGCTTAACCACTCGCATCGGTCCATAAAGATTAATATCCATCGTGGTAAGCATATCTTGGAAATCCAGCTCTTCAATCTGTGTGTCCCTTGCAGTCAGTACTGCCGCATTATTGATGATGGCACCAAGCGTCCGGTCTTGTCCTTGCAGTTTTGCAGCTAACGCCGCGATTCCTTCTTCATCCGTCACGTCCAGCTGGGCCACAGTCAGCTTCTCCCCGTAGGTCGCAGCAAGCTGAGATAGTGCTGTTTGATCCTGATCGGGACGGCGAACCCCGGCAATGACTCCATGCCCCCGCTTCAATGCCTCAGTCGCCAGCTCATAACCCAATCCACGTCCGGCACCAGTAATTAGAATGTTCACTATACATCCTCTCCTTTATCTTTATCGTTCTCCAGCAGCTCCACAATCACCTTTAACTCCTTGAACGTGTCCATATAAGCATAACGCCCCCCGGTATACTCGCCCTTTTGCTGGAGTGGGAACCCTTTGCCTTCGAGCAGCATAATCTTCTCCTTCATTCCTTCAACCACAAAAGCAATATGATGAGGTCCCTCACCATGCTCATTCAAATAATCACGCCACGTACTGGGCTGCTGGTCTGGCTCAATCAGTTCAAGCTGCAGGGAGCCCATATCAAAAAAAGCCAACTTCCCCCGCGCCACCGTCGCCTCGCCATTATACCGAGTCTGCGCCTTATCTTCTGTATCTGTAACGATAATTTCCGGCTTTTCCAGTTCAAAAAACTCCGCATAAGCCGTGCTTACCTTTTCAACATCATTCACCAAAATTCCAATCTGCGTAACAAAATGATTCCCCAGCCATCCTGACATGTACCCTGCCTCCCATTTGTCTGACAAGTCCACCATACCGATTCTTTGAAAAGACTGTCAAGCCCGAAAAGAAATCGCTCCGGGCCAATGAAAATTATCCAGAGAAAGCTCAGCCGACTTCGGCGCTATCAAGGGCATTGTGGCCTCTCCCGATGCCGCAACTCGTTAAGAATACTTGGTGCGTTATATTACTGTTTGTTTCGGTTAATCACCAATTCGGTTATAGAATGAAAAGTTTAAATTAACAAAAGGGGTGAGGAACGATGGACCATAGAAAAAGATCACGCCTGATGCAGCAGTTTATTTTTGTCGGGCCAACTTCCTTGTTTTTCTTTATTATTGTGCTGATTCCTTTCTTTTTGGGACTCTATTATTCATTTACCAGTTGGAACGGAATCTCGCGGCATGTCGAGTGGACCGGACTACGGAACTATCTACATATTTTCACCAAGGATCCTTCCTTTCTTAATTCATTCTGGTTCACGGCGAAGTTCACTTTCTTCGGTCTAGTGCTGACCAATCTGCTTGGCTTCGCACTCGCTTATGTGTTGACGCGCAAACTGTTCACACGTAATGTCCTGAGAACTGTATTTTTTGTACCGCATGTGATTGGCGGACTTTTGCTCGGGTTTATTTGGCAGTTTATTTTTGTCAGAGGATTCTCCTCTATCGGGCAGGCCACCGGCTGGTCCTTCTTTAATCTTCCCTGGCTAGGCACCGGAGGGACAGCATTCTGGGCGATTGTTATCGTATTTGTCTGGCAAAATGCAGGATATCTGATGGTGATTTACATCTCTGCTATCAACAATGTTCCCCAAAGCCTAATTGAAGCGTCCAAAGTGGATGGAGCCGGACGTTTTCAGGCCTTGCGCCATGTCACTCTTCCACTGGTCATGCCCGCTGTAACTGTTTGTCTATTTCTATCTATCTCCTGGTCCTTTAAGCTGTTTGACCTCAACCTGTCGCTGACCAAGGGTGGACCCTTTAAAGCTACCGAATCTGTAGCCTTGAATATTTACAATGAAGCCTATACCATCAGCCGGTTCGGAATGGGCTCGGCTAAAGCGATGGTTTTCTTCGTCATCGTGGCCGTGATCTCCCTACTACAGGTTAGAGCAACCAAGAAAAGAGAGGTGGAGCTGTAATGGAGACTACCGCCAAGAAATTTAATGTCCCCCTGCTTCTCATCGAAGTAATTGTAATCCTGCTGGGACTTCTATTTTTAGTGCCCTTTTACTTTTTACTGGCTAATTCAGTGAAAAGCTATAGTGAAATACTTTCTGACTCTGCTGCGCTGCCTTCCGCGCTCCAGTGGAGCAACTACGCGGAAGCTTGGAAAGCTACCAATTTCCCTCGCGCCTTCCTGAACTCTTTTATCATCACGGTGATTAGTAATGTTCTGCTAGCATTCCTCTGCTCTATGTGCGCTTACAAAATGGTCCGCAACAACAGCTTGTATAACCGTGTGCTCTATATTGCATTAGTAGCCGCCATGGTTATTCCATTTCAATCTATCATGATCCCGCTGGTACAGGTCGTCAGCGGTTTGGGCGTCATGGATTCAACCGCCGGTTTGATTTTAGCATATCTTGGGTTTGGCGCCCCGATGACTGTTTTTCTATTCCACGGCTTCGTTAAATCGGTACCTCTCGATATCGAGGAGGCCTCAAGAGTAGATGGCAGCAGTCCTTATGGTACCTTTTTCCGGATTGTACTTCCGCTTATGCAGCCGATTATCGTCACCGTCATCATACTGAATACCCTGTGGATCTGGAATGATTACTTGATGCCATCGCTTATTCTGCAGGATCCGGTGCTTCGCACCATCCCTATTGCCACTTATAGCTTTTTCGGACAATATACGAAGCAGTGGGATTTGGCGCTTCCAGGACTTGTGCTCGGGATTACGCCGGTGGTCATCTTTTTCCTAGTGATGCAAAAATATATTATCGAAGGTATTGCCCAAGGCTCCGTGAAGGGCTAATGATACACGTGACTTTCAGCCAGAGAGGATGAATGAATATGAGAACAAAACGTGGAATTCTCCTCGCATGCTCCCTGCTGCTGGCTGCCCTGACAGCCGGTTGCGGACGCAGCAGCGACAATGCAGATGGAGTCAAAACCGTACACATCTACCAGTTCAAGGTTGAAATATCTGAAGCGCTGGCTTCGCTCAAGACCGAATTCGAGAAAGAACATCCCGATATTAAGCTTGAGGTGCAAAGCGTGGGTGGCGGGACCGATTATGGCGCCTCGTTGCGTGCCAAATTCTCTTCCGGAGATGAACCGGATATCTTTACCATCGGCGGCAACAATGAACGTGATATGTGGCTGGAATATCTGGAGGATCTGAGCGGCGAAGCTTGGGCCAAGGATGTAAAGCCACTCGCAGCAGAACAAATGACTATAGATGGCAAGCTGTATGGGATGCCGATGAATCTGGAAGGATACGGCTTCATCTATAATAAGGATCTATTTAAAAAAGCCGGAATCACTGAGAAGCCATTGACGCTAACCGCTCTACGCGAAGCCTCCGAGAAGTTAAAAGCGGCAGGCATCACCCCTTTTGCGAATGGTTACCAAGAATGGTTCGTGCTTGGCAATCATAATGTAAACGTGCCTTTCGCCCAGCAGCCTAATCCAGAGGCATTCATCGCCGGACTTACAGACGGTTCCAAAACCTTCGCCGGAGACCCTATTTTCTCCAAATGGATCGATCTACTTGACCTTACTGTTGAGTACGGCAATAAGAACCCGCTCTCAACCGACTATAATACACAAGTCACTATGCTAGCGAGCGGAGAAGCTGCGATGATGCAGCAGGGTAACTGGACACAAGGACAGATCGACGGCATCGATCCCAATCTAAACCTGGGCATCCTGCCCATGCCCATTGACGACACTCCCGAAGACAACGACAAGCTTTATGTAGGTGTACCCAGCAATTGGGTTATCAATAAAAACTCTCCCGTTAAGGAGGAGGCCAAGGTCTTCCTGAATTGGCTAGTCACCTCCGAGACCGGAAAAAAATATATCACTAAGGAATTCCAATTCATCCCTGCGCTCGACAACATTAAGGGAACCGAAGAAGATCTTGGAGCACTAGGTGCTGAGGTGCTGGCTTATACCGATAAAGATCAAGCGCTGACCTGGAACTGGACCCGCCTGCCGAACGGGATGCCACAGGAATTATCCAGCAGCATTCAAGGGTATCTCGGCGGCAAGCTGACCAAAGAAGGGATGTTGAAGGAATTCCAAATCAACTGGGATAATCTCAGTGTGCAGTGATTTACCTGCTCTAAACACGGGCAAACAGCCGCGCAACGATGCGTGGGTGTTTGCCCGTGTTCATCATTTAATTCCTCTCCGGTCATGAGTCGGAATCCGTTGCTAGTTCGCACGCAGCATACTAATTTGTCTGGCAAGATACACAGGCGTATAGGGCATGTCATCTCGGAGCCAAGAAATAACCGTGCCAATTAGAGCTGCTGAACCGTACCAAACGGCAATGTCCTTTTGTATCGGTACCTTTGAATGATCAACGGCCCCCTCCTTTTTCTCCTGGTGTGCAGAAATGATTTCCGCCATCAAATTAAACAGACGATCTGTAAAAATCGGGCTTCGTTTCGATGTGAGTATGACTTTGTAGAATTTTGCATTTTCCGCAATATGCTTAAGCAGACTCTCTAATATCCTCAGATTCTCTTCATCAACCGATTCATCATGGTTGCCATCGTTGTTCACCACTTGTAGAATGTCCTCCACCATCTCATCCGCTATCTTTTCTAACATATCCGGGAGATCCCGGTAGTGCAGATAAAAAGTAACACGATTGATTTTAGCCCGCTCTGCAATACGGTTTACGGATATTTTCTCAATATCCATTTCCTCAAGCAATTCAATTACAGCATCTCTAAGCAATTGACGTGTCCGAAGTACCCGGGGATCTGTACGTTGCGTTGTGTTATTCATCTTCTACTCTCCAATCTTTCACTTTCATATTGTAAGCTACATATTTTAGATAATTGTTGTTTTTTTAAAAGAAAAAACTACATTTTCACAAAGAATGTAAACTACTTTACATTTTTTCGCAAATTGTTGCTTGATTACATGAAAATTTCATTTATAATCTAATTCATGCATTGTAAACTATACAACACACTGTAAATTTAGTCCATGATCGACGAGTTGAAAGGATGGAGTGGAGTGAGTACAAAGAGAGAAGTAACAAGCAGTTCCGTGAAAAAGGGCCCCATCTTATTCATTATGATTTTGGGTGCCTTTCTTGCAACACTGAATCAAACGGTAATGAGCGTTGCCGTTCCGGAGTTAATGCATGATTTTAATATCTCAGCGGCTACAGCTCAGTGGCTGACAACGGGGTATATGCTGGTTAATGGTGTTCTAATTCCGATTACAGCTTATCTAATGCAACGATTTACGACGCGAGAGCTTTTTCAAGCTTCTATGTTTATATTTTTGGCTGGAACGATCGTATCGGCCGTCGCGACAAACTTCCCTGTTCTGTTGACCGGGCGTATGATTCAGGCAGCTGGTGCCGGGATTATCATGCCACTGCTCACGAATGTCATCTTGACCCTGTTCCCTCCTGAAAAGAGAGGGGCTGCTATGGGGATGGTAGGGTTGGCCATTATTTTCGCACCTGCGATTGGACCTACTCTGGCTGGATATATTTTGGAACATTATTCTTGGGAGATTATGTTTTATGGCATGATTCCTTTGACCGTCATTGTAATCATATGCGGATTTATTTATTTAAAAAATGTATCGGAACGCATCTTTCCCAAGTTGGACATTGTTAGCGTTACTCTTTCTACCATCGGTTTTGGAACATTGCTGTATGGCTTCAGCCGCGCTGCCAGTGCGGGTTGGTCGAGCGCAGAAGTGTTATTGTCTTTAGCAGCAGGTGTGCTTTCCCTTGGCTTGTTTACTTGGAGACAGCTGGCTTCCCAAAATCCACTGCTTGATCTCCGGGCCTTTAAATACAATATGTTCTCCTTAACAACTGTCATCAGTATCGCAGTTACAATCGTAATGTATGCAGATATGATGCTGCTACCTTTGTACCTGCAGAATGCCCGCGGTTTTACAGCGATGGAGTCCGGCTTGTTGCTACTTCCTGGTGCACTCGTAATGGGATTGTTGATGCCGGTAACCGGCAAGCTGTTCGACCGGTTCGGGGCAAAATGGCTCGCTATTATCGGTCTACTGATTACAATTGCAACGACTCTTAGCTTTGTAAATTTAACAGACTCAACCAGCTACATGTATCTGGTATACATGTCAACAGGCCGCCGGATCGGGATGGCTTTGCTCCTCATGCCTATACAAACTCTGGGTCTAAATCAACTCCCCGCCAAGCTTAGTGCGCATGGTACAGCGATTTCGAATACCATTCGACAAGTAGCTGGCGCCGTTGGGACTTCCCTGCTCGTCACCGTAATGACAAGCCGTACTACAACGCATATGAAGGATATGCTGGCCTCAGGCAGTACACAGAACGGAACACAGGAACATATGATTATGGAAGCATCCATTCAAGGGATCAATGATTCCTATCTAGTGATTGTGGGAATTGGTATCCTCGGTCTGCTGCTATCTTTCTTTATTAAACGTGTTGGGCAAGCGCCTGACCCTGAGCAAGAACCCAAGGTGAAGCTCAAAAAAGTCATTGCCAAAGAAGCTTGATATAGAAGTTATCAGCACTGTGTAAGCCTCATAAAAAAGAGATCAACGATGTTATTCATCGTTGATCTCTTTTATTTTGATCCTTATTACAGCAATTAGCGACCAAACCATCTGCTAACTTGCCTAACTATTTCAGTTTAAAATAGATGGATCTTTTGTCGGACTCCAGCTTACTATCATTTCTATAAAGAACAAGGTTGTTCTCCTTGCCTTTGATTATTGGCAGAACAACTTTACCCGAAGCGTCAAAAGAACCCGGTTTACTTGGGGTGACTTCAGGAAAATCAGCCAACAACTTTTCGATATTTTCTCCGAGAGATCCCTCAAAATAGTCACTAGAGCCACCAATATAGTACTGTCCACTGGATGTTTCTACCCCCCAAATGGTAGGTGTAAAACTTGAAAGGAACTTCCGCCCTTGGTCCTGACTACCTTTTACAAGAGTGGCGTTTTTCACCTTAAGCGTTACATCAAGCAGGACATAATCTACAGCTACATCGGGATCAGTGACATGTTCCTCATACCCAAGCGCATGTAATTGTCCGAGAGTAGTCGGCGTAACCTTATTGATAGTGAAAGAATATTGAACAGATGTTGAATCACCCTTAGGACTATAATTGTTATCAAGGTCCGTATAAGTAAAAGAAGTACCCAACTTCACTGCATCTGCAAACGAAGCGCCGCTGTTACTGGAAGTCGTAGCGGAAGATGATGCCGCAGGCTTTGGTGTTGGCTGCGGAGTAGACTCGGTTGCAGACGGAGTAGATACTGTTGCTGGCTTCGCAGTGGCTTGTGCAACTGTATTGTCCTTATCCGGGACAACGGATGTTGATGTTCCGCCGTTCGCCGATGTGATCACAACAGCTTGACGACTGTTGTCCCATTTCACAGTTGCCCCCAGTGCTTCAGATACAGCCTTGGCGGATACATAGCTATGTCCCTCATAGATAATTGGGTACATTGTTCCTTCACTACTTGACAGGTTCACTTTCTGATTATCCACTTCAATACTGATGGCCGCATTCTGATATGCAGAAATCTTCTTCAATGTCGTGTCTGCGTAAGCGACTGCACCCACAGCCAACAGCATTGAGCTAACTGTAATAATTGACATGACTTTTTTGCTTGTTACCTTTAGCATCTTACACTCTTCTTTCATGTTTATGTATATGAATCTAAAAAATTATATCACTTTATATCGAATTTTGTAAATATTGGAATGGTAGGATATTCGTTCTTTATTTGTGAATACTTAAAAAAGACACATTTCCATTGCCCAACGCCACATTTCGCCTCAAAATGGCCGATATTTTGGTAAGCCTTAATAACTATGACCTTGTCAGTAGAGTCTGATAATATCTGAAAAAAGGTAGATTTCTGTTTCGTGACATTTTTTTCCGTTTCAGCTCCAATTTAACGGATCACACATAGAAAGAATCGCTGCTCCTCTCCGCAGGGAGAGGAGCAGCGATTCTTGAAACAGAAGAACGCAAAGGGATGAATATACACGTATTTCCGCTCTTCAGAATAAATATTGCTACGAGCCAATTCAGACTTCTTTTCTCTACTACAGGGACTACAGCTTCCAGATACGGTACAGAATGACTGCCGCTTCAGCACGGGTAAGCGTATCGTTCGGCGCAATTCTATTATTCTTTCCGTTTACGACTCCGGATTGGATCAACAATGATGCGCTGTCTTTTGCGTAGCTGGAAATACTTGCTTCATCAAGATAAGCAGCAGCTACAACGCCGCTCGCCTTAACTTGCTTACCGGCTGCCGCCAGCGCGCGTGCTGTCAGCACCATCATATCTTGTCTGGAGATATTGCTATTGGGTCTGAACGTATCATCTTTAAAACCTGTAGCAATTCCCAATTCCTTCGCGATGACCAGTTCATCATAATAATAGTCCGTCTTTTGGACATCGCTGAACATTATTGCACTTTTGCCCGTTCCCTTCAGTTCAAGCGCTCTTACGAGGAGAGCAATGAAATCCGCTCGTTTGATTGAATCTGCAGGTGAAAAACTGTTCGTGGACGTTCCTTTAATGATATCGCGAGCCGCCATAACGTCTATAGCTTGTTTCGCCCAAGACAGATTCTGCAGATCTCCGAAGTCTTTCTTTACGAAGGTTACTGCATAAGTGCTGAAGTGGGTTGTTTGAAAGACCACCGTTTGGGTTGCAGCATCATATCGGCCGTTCGAAACCGGCAGTACGTTGCCTTTGCCATCGATGTACCAAACGACGATAAGCTCCGGATGGCTTAGCTCCTCCGCTGTCGGCACGTAAGGAATGGCTACCGTTACAGGTGCTTTAGGGTTATTCCAAGGAATAACTTTGTCACCTGCTACTACGCTTAGACCGATAATTGGACGGTTGCCAATCATATTGCGGGTAGCTGCTTCCAAGCTGTCCGTGGTGACTTTACTTATTCGTATAGAAACTTGCTCAGCATTGTCTGTTACGTTAGACAGCATATTGCTTGGAATTTGAATTGTGGCATTTTCCGTCTTAAGCCATAGTTCAAAGTTTTCTTTCCCCGTTAGGCTTTGGGTCGGTAATTGTATATCATACCCTTTCCCGTCCGTTTGCTTTGGCACTTCAATGATAATTTGTTTCTTGCCGTTTGCCGCTACAGTAGCCTGCTCAAGCGCTTTTTTCATGTTGTCGCTGGAGATGGTACCTATAGCACGCCCGTTGTCGGACTTTACCTCCAGTTTAATCGTAACAACACCATCTTTGTTTGTAATGGCTCCAGGCTGTGGAGTTGATACTACATTACCCGAGTTACTGCTACCCGTTGGCGCATTTGTTGGTGCTGGCGTCGCTGTTGGAACAGGTGTCGGGGTTGCCGATGGTTCCGTTGGGTTTGTTGGATCGGTTGGATCGGTTGGATCGGTTGGGTCAGTTGGATCGGTTGGGCTCGTTGGTGTCGGTGTCGGTGCTGTTGTCGGCGTTGGAGTGGGTTCCGGACCCGTAGATTTACCCTTTAGAGTAAGCACACCATAAACGGATGTGTCCATATACCCAGTTCCACTCGTATCATTCCAAGCCGCGACACTTTGACGTGAGCCCTCTTTAGCATCGTTGATCTGTACATCAAAACCAAGCTTTTTATCGTTGTCCGGAGTGATCCCTTGAAGTGGAATCTTCACTTCAACCGTATAGTTTGTTCCGGAAATCCGGGTTGCCGATTCAAAACCGGCTGCGATACTTAAAGGATTAAATGAAGTCTCGTTGTCAAAATTGATTCTGTACTGGCCGTCATCATCTTGATAGAACGTCGTTTTCCCATTATTTTGGTCCACGAAGATTTCGACCGAATCCTGTTCATGTGCATTCACACTGCTCTTATCAAGCTGTGTATCACTCACCTGGATCAGGACATATAAATTTTGATCATCCCAGAGTGCTTTTGCCACTCCACTCGCTCCTTGCCAAGCGGTTTGATACCGATTGACCGGAATCTCAGCGGTCTGGCTCCAGATCTCGTCGACTGTTCCGTCTATAACAGGTGCAGCAAATTTAGCGGTAGATTGATTGGCTTCTACTGTTTCAGGCTCATGCTCTTCAATGAAGGTATCAGGATCGATAACGCCATAGTAAGCTGGCTTGGCTTGCAGATTTTTATCGAATAACAACGGATTGGATGAAGCTCTCCAGCTTGTGTTATCATCCATTCCCCAGAAGGTAACACGTTTGATAGAATCAGCGTGATCCCTGAAGATATTTAACAACTGCGCATATAGATAGCCCTGCGCATTAGCAAGCTTTTCAGAGAGCTGATAGTTGGTTCCGGCCTGAATGTCCAGCTCAGTTATGCTTACTTCGACACCCAAGGAAATGAACTTTTCCAAGGAAAGCTTCACATTCTCTGGGTTCGTATTAATGCTGTAGTGCCCCTGCATGCCAACACCGTCGATAAGCAATTTGCCAGGGTGAGTCAGCGCGTACCTATCATTGATTTCTTTGACCATACTGTAGATGGCTTGCGCTTTATTCTGATTATCTTCGTTATAATCGTTGTAATAGAGCTTAATATCCCAATCTGGATGCGCGTCCAATACTTCTCTTGCCGCCAGGAAGGCTTGCTCTACGTAATCTGCTCCAATGGCACTTTTCCATGGGGCGGATCGCAGCGCTGTTTTCCAATCTGTTGGGTTGGATGGATTATCGCTCATCGCCTCGTTTACAACATCCCAAGAGATCACCTTGTCACCAAAATGCTCCATAACGGTTTGGATATGGGTCTGCAAATTCACAAGAGCTTCATCCCGTCCCAAGGGGATTGTGTTGTTAGCTGCGTCTGTTGTTGTATTCAGCCATGCAGGCGATTGTTGATGCCATACCAACACATGTCCATGCATCTGCATGCCCTCACCCAGTACTTTATCTACAATTGTATCTGCCGCGGTAAACGTGAAGTTGTCCTTAGTAGGCTGCAACGCGTCCGGCTTCATGGCATTACCTGCCGTAGCAACATTGTGATGCATTTTCAAAAGCTCAAGTCTGACACCTTCCAGATCCTCAGCGGTTATCGCATTTCCGATCAGAAAGTCATTCTGATAAGCATCCTTAATCGGTATAAGATCTTTTTCGATATCTACCGGGCCAGAGCCTACCTTTTCAAAATTAATATCATCAATATAAAAAGAGGCCGTGCTATTACTGGAGCTTTCCACATAAATGGTCAAATACTCACTGCTTACATTGTTATAACGGTAGGACCCCTCAAACTGAATCCAGCCATCGCTTGCACTGATGGTTTTAGGTGCGAGCTGCACATAATTGGCGCTGCTGCCATTGCCAACCTGCGTGGACAGCTGGAGCTGCGAGCTTGCAGGCTGGATCAGCTTGACCCATAACGAAATTTTATATTCGTAGCCTTTGTCCACATACTTCTCCACACGTAATGTCGGCCCATGCCATGTACTGGTTCTTCCCTCAACCTTCAAAGCGTATGAACCATCATCCGTATGATTCGCTTCATTAGTAACCGTAAGCGTTTCTGTACCTGCCCTGCCTTCAAAACCACCTGGCGTTTGATCCTCAAAAGTAACAGTGGTAAAAGGTAAAGCTGGGTCTCTAGGTGTTTCTGGTGTTGGAGTTGGCTCTACGGTAGCCACCTTTTCTGTGACCAATACATCCCCAATGTAGAACGGAACCGTTTTCCCGTCATCGTTGGATTGAACACGCAGTGTTGTATCTTTGTCCGTATCCACGGTAAATTCTTTCGTCAAGGTGACCGCTTGACCTGCTTCATAATTCACATTTGCCAAAAGAGCGTAGCTGCCTATCGCTTGAAGATAAGCTTGGGCACCGCTAGGTACAATCACATCAGCGTCTACATAAACGGATGCAGTTACCGTGTAGGTTTTGCCGTTCTCTAGGCCCATGTCGCTGAATTTAAAATCAGCCGCGTCCCAGTTATTCGCTCTATTGCTTACATATAAAGCTGCCCCGTCAGCATTGCCCGCAAAAACCTTTCCGGTGACAGGGGTTAGGTTAGCGCTGCCTGATTGTGAGGCTAAACCTTTGCCACTCACAAAAGTTTCGTGATAGATTTCTTTATCCGTTTCCGTCACTGCTTTTTTTGCTGTAATGAGAAGCTCACCAATGTAGAACGGAACCGTTTTCCCGTCATCGTTGGATTGAACACGCAGTGTTGTATCTTTGTCCGTATCCACGGTAAATTCTTTCGTCAAGGTGACCGCTTGACCTGCTTCATAATTCACATTTGCCAAAAGAGCATAGCTGCCTATCGCTTGAAGATAAGCTTGGGCACCGCTAGGTATAGTCGCATTAGCATCCACATAGACTGATGCAGTCACCGTGTAGGTTTTGCCGTTCTCTAGGCCCATATCGCTGAATTTAAAATCAGCCGCGTCCCAGTTATTCGCTCTGTTGCTTACATATAAAGCTGCGCCGTCAGCATTGCCAGTAAAAACTTTATCATTCACAGGTGTAAGGCTAGCACTGCCTGCTTGAGCTGCAATCCCCTTGCCACTCGCAAAAGTTTCATGATATACCGTTACCCTATCTGATGATACTGTCGTATCCTGCGCCGCAGCTTCAGTAACCGGAGCGATCCAGCTTGTCGGAATAAGCAAGGCAGCTGCGAGTAAGATCGAGATTACTTGTTTAAGCATTCTACTCATTTAATGCATTCCTCCTCTAGTGATTTTCATAAAAATCAGTTAATGACCTACCTTATTAGCACCAGCCCTATATTCCCACGCTAATTTCCTTACCTGCTAAATCCTTAATTTCAACAGTGGTACAATCATCCCGAAGAGCAGTAGAACATCATCACAAATGAATCTTTTTACTTACAGATCCCCTTCTTATATGTAAACGCTTTCATGTCTACTCACACTATTTTACAGCCTCGCTGCTACGCACTACTACGCTAATATTAAAGGTGTTACCCCCCATAATTATAGGAAAACATAGGTATGATTAAAGATTCTACAAATTTAACCCAAAAAGAAAACCCCACTTACGGACCGTTGAACGTAACGGAAGGTAACGGGGAATTGGTTTGTTAGTTGTTCTGCCGCATAATTAAATGGTCTGTTTGGATAACGCTCCAAAATATTCTACAACTACCTCCCGAAATTCCAAAGCGGCCTGCGAAATGTACCGGCTCCTGTGCCACAATAAAGCTATCTCCCTTTCCAATTCGTGATTCTCTACTTGGAGGTATTGGATATCTTCCCGTGAATTCCGTGCCGTGCTTGGTATGAAAGCTAAACCAATTTCAGCTTCCACAAGAGTGCTAAGCCTTGCAGGTTCATCTCCCTCATACACATATTTAGGCACAAATCCAACTGATTTGCATACAGAGTCTATTAAATCGCGAGTACCATAGCCACTCTTTACCCCAACAAACCACTCATCCCTTAGCTCTATCAAAGTTACGCTGCTTCGATTGGCCAGCCGATGCCCCTTTGGAACAGCCACAAGAATTGGATCGATAAAGACGATTTGACATTCGATGTCATCCCCTTTTATTGGAGGTGAGGATAAGCAATAATCAACCTCTCCTCTATTAAGAAGTGTAACCATTTCCTGCGTGGTCAGCATTTGTACATGGTATTGAATATCAGGCCGCTTTTTCCGAAACTCTCGCAGGATATTGGGTAATGTGCTTGCCGTCGTCACCGCTAATTCGAGTGTGCCATGTTCAGGACTTGATAAATCGCTAAGCTCCTGTTTTCCCTGCTCCAATTCAAACAATGCCCTTTCAGTCCGGCGAAGGAACCGGCTTCCGGACTCATTCAGTCGCAGCTTTCTTCCTACCCGATCGAATAAAGGTACCCCCAGATCCTCCTCCAAACGCTGAATCGTTTTGCTTAGTGAAGATTGAGTAACGTGTAGATTTCGTGCAGCTTCAGTCATATGTTCCAACCGAGCTACCGCGAGAAAATATTGCAGTTGCAAAAGTTCCAATTCGCACCTCCGTTCATTCCCTCTAGTCAATGAGATCATAACATAAAATGCGTTGGAATGAATAATCGATTTCAAGTACGATGACATTAATAAGCTTTAGGGGGATTTAAAATGAGTGTTCGCAACAGGTGGTTAATGATTTCAGTAGGTCTGGGGATTTTATTGAACCCTTTAAATTCTTCGATGGTGGCTGTGGCTATTCCAAGGCTACAAAATGTATTCCAGCTTGACTATACAGGTGTTTCCTGGATTATTTTTTCTTTTTACATTGCAAGTAGCATCGCTCAACCTGTCATGGGAAAGGCCAGCGATTTATTCGGCCGGAGGAAAATATTTCTTACCGGGCTTGTCGTATCCTTCATTGCAGGTTTATTTGCTCCTTTCTCCCCAAACTTTGGCTGTCTCATCGTGTTCCGTATTGTGCAAGCCATTGGAACTAGCATGATGGTTGCCGTTGGAATGGCCATTGTGCGGATTCATATTACGGAGAAACAAGCGACCGCACTATCTGTTTTATCCATCTTCCTATCCGGCGCGGCAGCAATTGGTCCCTTTATTGGAGGGGTTATTATTCACTGGTGGGACTGGCCAGCTATCTTTTTCGTCAATATTCCATTCGTGGTCGCTAGCTTTTTATTATCTTGGAAGCATATCCCCAAGGACGAACCGTCAACAACCGTTACCCGGGGAATGTCCCTGCGCAAATGGTTTGATTTGATTGATGCGTCAGGAATCCTGCTCTTCACTGTGGGGCTGATTGCCGTGCTCCTTGGATTGCTTTCAGCAAAATCATCCGGACATATCTCATTAATACATGTCATTACCTTGCTAACAGGACTCGTTCTGCTAGGAGTATTCGTCCGGCATGAGCTAACAGCGGCATCACCCTTTATTCCTTTACGTACATTTGCCAAATACCCGGCAATGACTTGGGTTAATGTTGAATTCATGCTCGTTAATGTACTTTTTTACTCACTCTTTTTCGGGATCCCATCCTACTTGCAAATGGTACGTCATGTCAGTGAATTCCAAACAGGAATTCTCATGCTAACGCTGGGATTATGCTCACTGATTACTGCTCCAATAGCAGGACGCTGGATCGATAGATCAGGACCCCGGCCAGCATTGCTAGTGTCCGGGGTCCTGATGACATTGGGATCAGTGTGGCTTGTGACCTTAAATCAGACTTCACCAGTTATCAGTGTATGTGTGGCTTTAGCTGCATTCGGTATTAGCAACGGATTGAACAATGTCGGCCTGCAAGCAGCCTTGTTCCAAAGTTCTCCAAAAGAAATAATCGGTGTAGCCTCCGGATTATTTAATACATCGAGATACCTGGGAACCATTCTCTCTTCATTGTTAATAGGTATCATAATGGGAGGTAAGTTTAGCTTCGAGGGATTTCAAGTCCTTGGGGTTATCCTCACGGTAATTGCATTGTCTTTGGTATTCATGAGTCGGAAGCACCGTGAGTCAGGGCAATTGCAGAAATCGGCTAATTCGGGCGCTAAAAAATAGGAAAGTGCAGACAAATAAGACCTGTCATCAGACGGGTCTTGTTTTGTTATTTTAATGCGTAGCCTCAGCTCTTTATGAGTTTTATTTAACTCTTCAAGGTGGGGATAAACTCGATTCATAAATAGGATAATAAATAAAGCGCCCATAGTAAACTTGTGCTCGGTGAGCCAAAAACATAATGAAGAAACCAGATTTACATATATTTTTCATGTGAAAACAGTTTCGGCAGCTCGATATTTTGAAACTTGTCCCGGCTTGAACCGTAATTTTTAAGAACAAAGACACAGCACAGCAGAGAGGAGCTATCATTAGTGGAATATTACCGCAACAATGTAGCCGACAGTTTACAGGATGTTCAGAGTTCAGCTAACGGGCTTACTTCGGCAGAAGTCGACAAACGTCTGAAAGATTATGGTTTTAACGAATTAAAAGGAAAGAAAAAAGATCCTGTTTGGAAGCTTTTTCTTGAAAACTTCAAAGACCCTATGGTAGTCGTACTGCTTATAGCCGCCATTGTCCAGATTGTTATGGGACAAGTTATGGAGTCGCTTATTATTTTCCTCGTGTTGATTCTCAATGCAGTTATAAGTGTCATCCAGACCCGTAAAGCGGAGAGTTCACTTGATGCCTTGCAGCAGATGTCAGCACCCGAGGCCAAAGTGCTGCGTGATGGAGAATTAAAAACCGTCCCGGCAAGGGAACTTGTTCGCGGTGATATCGTATGGCTGGAAGCCGGCGATTTCGTACCCGCCGATGGCCGGATTATAGAATCGGAAAGCTTAAAAATAAATGAGGGTATGCTAACCGGAGAATCCGAAGCTGTGGAAAAGCATACGAATATCATCGCGAAAGAATCTCCGCTTGGAGACCGGCGTAATATGGCGTTCAGCGGTTCACTAGTTGTATATGGCCGCGGAAGCCTGGTAGTAACGGGAACTGCACTCACTACCGAAATCGGTAAAATTGCTGAACTCATTGAAAGCGCCGAAGCCAAGCAAACGCCGCTGCAGCGCAAGCTCGAAACATTCAGCAAGCAGCTGGGGGTAGCAATTATACTCCTGTCCATTGTAATCTTTGCCATCCAGGCCGGACGCGTTTGGTTGTCGAATGATACTGTGGATACAACAGAAGCTATCCTGAATGCGTTAATGTTTGCAGTCGCTGTGGCGGTTGCTGCGATTCCCGAAGCTCTTTCCTCAATAGTAACCATTGTCCTATCCGTAGGTACTAATAAGATGGCTAAGCAACATGCGATTATTCGTAAGCTGCCCGCTGTCGAAGCCCTTGGGTCAACCAGTGTCATCTGTACAGATAAAACAGGTACCCTCACCCAGAATAAAATGACTGTTGTAGATTACTTTTTGCCAGAAGGGGACCGTGATCAATTCAATCAAGCGCCTGAAGAATGGTCTGAAGAAGCCCGGCGGCTCCTGCATATTGCTGTGCTCTGCAACGACTCTAACATTAATGAGGATGGTAAAGAGCTGGGTGATCCTACAGAGGTAGCACTTATTGCCTTCAGCAACAGCAAGAATAAAGATTATAAGGAAATACGCGATAATTTCCCGCGCGAAGCCGAGCTACCTTTTGACTCGGATCGCAAGCTGATGACGACCTTGCATACTTTTAACGGGCAAAAAGCAATGATTACTAAAGGTGGACCCGATGTGCTCTTTGGTCTATGCTCGCATGTACTGTTAAGTGGAAAAGAAGTGCTGATGACACCAGAAGTTCTTGAACACTTCTTCGAAGCCAATGAGGAGTTCTCCAGCAGAGCACTACGTGTACTTGCTTATGCCTACAAAACCGTACCAAATACGGTTACTGAAGTCGGATTGGAGGATGAACAAAATCTGGTGCTCGTAGGTTTGACAGCTATGATTGATCCACCTCGGGAAGCTGTCTACGGCGCGATCGCAGAGTCTCAGAAGGCTGGCATCCGAACCATCATGATTACCGGTGATCATAAGACAACCGCACAAGCGATCGGCCGCGATATCGGTCTGATGACTGAGAATGAAATTGCCGTAACCGGCCAAGAACTCGATGCCATGTCTGACAAGGAACTTGATCAAAAACTCGAACAGATTGGTGTGTACGCCCGTGTCTCCCCGGAGAACAAGATCAGAATTGTCCGCGCGTGGCAGCGGAAAGGCAAAATAACAGCCATGACCGGTGATGGTGTAAATGACGCGCCTGCTTTGAAACAAGCAGATATCGGAGTTGCCATGGGCAGTGGAACCGATGTTGCCAAAGATGCGGCTGCCATGATTTTGACCGATGATAATTTTGTATCTATTGTCAATGCTGTATCTGTGGGCAGAACGGTATTTGACAATATCAAAAAAGCGATCGCCTATTTGTTTTCAGGTAACCTGGGTGCAATTATCGCCATCCTCTTTGCCCTTATTTTCAACTGGATTAATCCCTTCACAGCGATTCAGCTTCTATTCATCAATCTGGCGAATGATTCTCTGCCCGCCATTGCTCTCGGGATGGAAAAACCTGAACCTAATGTGATGAACAGAAAACCAAGAGAGCTCAAGGAAGGAATATTCGCAGGAGGAATGATGCAGGCGATTGTCACTCGTGGTCTACTCATAGGTATAGCTGTAATCATATCCCTGTATATCGGACTTCAGGATTCGCCTGATATGGGCGTAGCTATGGCATTCACAACCCTGATCTTGTCTCGTACGTTGCAGACCTTTGCCGCCCGTTCGAACAGTCAAACTGCTATTGAAGCTGGCCTTTTCAGCAACAAATACGTCATCGGAGCCGTTCTGGTCTGCTTTGCCTTTTACGGCATTGCGGTACTGCCAGGGGTTAGAGAAATCTTCTCGATTCCGGCTACATTTGGAATGTCAGAGTGGCTGATTGCAGCAGGCTTAGCCCTCGGCTCCCTCATCCTAATGGAAATAACGAAGGTTGTTCGAAGAGCTTTTACACCCAAATCTGATGAACAGAATCCTGTAAATTCCTGAGTTAGCTATAATCGACCGGAAAGACAAGACAGCGATTCTCCAATGATGGAGTATCGCTGTTTTTCTGACATCCAGAGTTAAACCTAGAAAAAACTTCTGTTGATTTTAATCAAAATAAAATAATTCTTCGAATTTTTTATCCAACGCAATACATAAAATCAAAGCTAATTTTGCAGTAGGGTTAAACTGCCCCGTTTCAATCGAGCTTATAGTATTTCTTGAGACACCCACCATTTCTGCCAATTGTGCTTGCGATAATTTTTGTTCTGTTCTTGCTTCGCGCAGTTTATTTTTTAAAACCAAATGTTCACTCATACTAATCACTCATTCCATAAAAGTAAATAAACAAAAAATAAACACTTATAATTAATCCTAAAATGAATTTGAGTAAATCCATCTTCTTCTTAGTTACAGAATACATTCCAAGTCCTTCAAAGCCCAAATATCCAAAAAACATAGCTATCATAGCTTTTAATGCAAAATTTGTTTCCTGACTATGATTATATAAATTGAAGACACTCAGAATGCAAAATACAATCAACATTCCAATGAATCCGCTTTTTCTGCCTTTAGCAAATACAAATTCTTTTCCTTCGTCTCCTTTTTCATTTCTGCTTTTTTCTAATATTTCTTCCTTTTTCATAAAAATTTCTCCTTTCAGATTGAAAAGATGATGACAAGTTTTCTTGTCATCATTATTATAATACGCCAAGTTTTCTTGTCAAATAAAAAAATAGCCCACTCCAATCCAAAGATTGGTAGTGGGCTATTTTCTATACCTTCATATATTCGTTATATAATTGCTCGAAAGTATTGTATCGTTCGACTTTCCTGCCTACCTTGTTGTATTCCTCCAGATATTCATCCATGACCTTCAGAAACTCATTTTTAAAGACTTGAAGATGGTCAGAATCAAAATACTGCATGATATCAAACTTTTTGGTTCCCTTCCATTCTGTCATTTCATCAAGAAAACCTTGTATGCCCATTGCTGCTAGATACGCATACGATCTATCACCCGATTCTACACTTGCTATAATCTTATTGCGGTAGTTGCACCATAATTCCTCATAAGTTCCGCCAAGATTATCATAGCTTGGGACAGGCTGCACTACAAAATCCTTATACATTTTATTATATAAATCATTGATGTTTTTAAGTGCCTTATATGCTGCACTTCTGATTTCATCGATAGTCTTCGCCTCTATCACAGCCATATATGTCATTTCAAAATCATCAGGAACATAACGGTACGTAGCTATTTCCTCCAAATATCTTTTCATTCCCCGTTTGAAATAAGTATTGTTCAAATGAGTCAGCGTATTTAATAAATTGTATAAAACTTCGCTTGAAGCATACCTTACTGCTCCTATATCTTCAGAAAGTAATGTATTCGCATATTCCTGTTTTGCTATGTCTATACACTTTTTCGCTCTACTGATACATTCTCTCCCTATAGGCATTGCCAGAGCATCGAGTGCTCTCTGTTTATATAAATTTAGCTTTTCCAAATATTCGGGTTTTGCACAGTATAACACCTGTAAATCCACCAGACATGAAATCATTGGACTCTCGAGATTGGCTTGATCTTCTATCCTTGTTTCCCATGGCGTACAATATAGATCGTATCCAATATCATCCAAAATAAAACACGAAGATATTCCCCAGCCCTGCTCTGTGTTATTAATTATGATTAGATCAAGATCGCTTTTTTCATGAAAATCCCCAGTACTAAAAGAACCTGTAAGCCCAATAATTGCAATATCATCAGAAAAATCTCTCTTAGCCCGTTCAATGACCATGCTAATAAGCTTTTCATTTTTGATTAAGATCTTTTCTTTATGAACAGCATCCATATCCATGTCCCCTCTCCAACCTTATTAATTCTATTGTATAAGCATGTTGTTAGAGTAGGTATTCCAACTTTAATTATATTAAATCTGTACCAAGCCTTTCCTCTCCTTCAAAGAAAACAAAAAAACGCGCTGGCAAGAGCATAATTAGCTTCTCTCCAACACGTTTTATAGTCGTTAGTGAATATTTTTCTTTTTGAAACTGCCGCCCTTAACTTCTGCAACATCGTAGACTACTACAAAGGCATTCGGGTCAATTTCACGAATAATATCTTTTATTTTACTTTCTTCCAGACGGTTAATGACACAAGTAATTTCTTTGAATTGTTCATTGGAGTAGCCGCCATAAGCATCTGTATAAGTTGCTCCACGACCCAATCGGTCACGAATAGTCTCGACCATGATTTCCGGTTGAATGGTGATGATTTTAAACGTTTTAGAGCCACTCAAACCTTCTTCAATAATATGAATGACCTTAGAAGCAATAAAATAAGCAAGCGCTGATAGAATAGCCCCTTGTAGGCCAAATACTGTTGAAACAACAATAAAGACAAACATGTTTAGAAATAAGATTAAATCACTGGTCCCAAAAGGTAATTTTCGTGAAAGTAAGACAGCTAACATATCTATCCCATCTAATGCTCCACCATTACGTAAGGTTAAACCCATACCAAAACCGATAATAATCCCGCCAACAACGGTAATTAATAAGGTATCACCTTCTATAATCGTCGGTACATGATGCATAAGACTAGTGCCAATAGCCAGTGAAGCAATACCGATAACGGAGTAAAGAGCAAAGCTTTTACCAATTTGCTTATACCCTAGCCATACAAAAGGGATATTAATTATGCCAATTAACAGCCCTAGCGGTAAGCCAAACAGTTCAGAGCCAACGATGCTTAGACCTGTGACACCTCCATCTGAGACGTTGTTGGGTATCAATACGGATTCTAGACCATAGGCAGCTATTAGCGCCCCAATAATAATCATGAATACTTTTGAGAATATCTTGAGTTTATTTGATTTCTGTTTTCGCGTTTCAATCATTGAATTTCTCCGTTTCACATTGCTTAATTTAGTCCATAAAAATTTCCTCTAAAGGTCTTCCGTCACCTGGATTAAAATCAATCCCTAAAATCTTTGCCATCGTGGGGGCTATATCTACCATTTCGATGTCCCCTATATGATGCCCATTTCTAATCTTTTCCCCGGAGACAACCAAGTTGCATCTATAGCCGTCTTTATCAGGAGAATAGCCATGCGTGGCAAATTTAACGCCTTGTTTGTCCAAATCAACAATCGTTGGTTCATCCATACTTTCGTCGAAACAATAACCTCTCTTAGCCTCAAGCATATACTTTGTGGTTTGGCCCACATGAAAATAATCCAGTTCATCTCTAGCATACAATTTCTCTATACCTGAGGATTCATCTCTCATATTATCTCCAATAACAGCTAATGCTATTTGCTCAGCTTCTTCATCGCCCTGCCGGATATGCAAGTAAGCCGCTCCACCCCCACACTGAAAGTAAGCTCTCCACTTCATTTCGCCGTTCTCTTCATAGATCAGGCCCTTTTCCTGCAAAAGGTTGTTTAAATGCACCTTGTACCTAACATTAAACTGGCCATGGTCCCCCAAAATTAAAAAAATCGTATCATCCTTTATCCCCGCTTCATCCACTGCCTGCATAATATCGCCTACCCTTTTATCCATACGTGTGATTACCTGCTTCACTTCGTCACTGTCAGTTCCATAAGCATGTTTGGCATCATCCAGATCGATCAGATGCATCATTAGAAGATTAGGTTTTTTGCGCTTAATCGTGTCTATAGCACATTTGGTCGTGAAGTCATCCAGATAGGGCTGCTCAATCCCTTTGCGGATCCGGCCATATTTCAGCTCCATATCCACGCAGTATAAGGGGCTTCCGCTTTTTAATATCTTCAGTGCCTGATTTTCGTTTTTGATGGCTCTGATTTCAGATATATTGTATTGGATGGAGGATTTACCCGATACTGGCCATAGGATTCCGGCGGTGCTCATCTTATGCTCGCGCGCAACATCGTAAATCGTTGGCACCTTGATCGCATTTCTAAACCAGAACCAATTCTGCTCCTCTTCCTTAATAAAGGGCTGAAACGGATTGTTGTGATGGATGCCATGCTTATCCGGATATACACCGGTTGCTATGGTGGTGTGCACTACATATGTGAGCGTGGGATACACACTTTTCAATTTATGGCTATGGGCTCCGTTTTTAATTAATTCCGCTAAGTTTGGAAGCCGGCTGGCCAATGCCCAGTGGTCTTCTGAAAAGGCATCGTAAGAGATGACGATCAAATGCTTGGCCATAGCCGTTTGTGCTTTAATTGACTTCATAGAATAAGCCCCTTAGGTTCGTCATGTTCAGGCTGCTCTTTAGGTAAAGTTATAAATACGAATAATCCAATAATAAAAAGGGGGATAATCGCTAAAATACTAAATTTAGCATTACCTGTTAAGGTTGTTGTTAAAGACATTACAGCAGGACCAACAATGGCCGCGAACTTGCCAAAAATATTGTAAAAACCAAAGAATTCATTGGAATTCTCCTTTGGAATGATCTTCGCATAATAAGACCTGCTGAGCGCCTGAATGCCTCCCTGAGCGGAACCAATTAGCGCACCTAGAATAAATATATGCCACACTGAAGTGATAAAAAAAGCTGCGATGCAGGAAAGGATATATGTAACAATCCCCACGATGATCAAAGTCCTGGCGGAGTATTTTTTGGCGAGATTACCATACAGGATTGCACAAGGAAAAGCGATGATCTGGATAACTAATAATATCCCCAGTAAGGTAAAGGTGTCAAAAGCATCCGCACCCAGAACCGATGTGGCATAGGGCACCACCATTTTAATAATCGTATCTACCCCATCAATATAAAGAAAGTACGCAATTAAGAAAACAAATACAACTTTATGCTGTCTAACATTCCTAAAGGTGTCTCCCAGTCTTTTAAAACTGTTGATTACAGGTCTTGGTTCAGGCTCAATATAATATCTCTGCTTCACATCTCTGATCATGGGTATGGTCAGCAGCCCCCACCAAAGGGCAGTAATGATAAACCCAATCTGATAACCGATCGACTTATCCATCCCCATAAACAGAATCATTAGCAGGCTGATGCCAAATGGAATGACGCTGGCGATATATCCATAAGCAAAACCTTTTGTGGATACCTTATCCATCCTTTCATCAGTGGTTATATCCACAAGAAAAGAGTCATAAAAAATATTGGCCCCAGCAAAACCTATGACGGACAGGATGTAAAACACAATCAATAACTACCACTGCCCGCTCGCAGGTGCAACGAATGCCAACGAAGCCGTAGCCAGCACACCGATCAAAGAGAAAAATAAGAAAAAGCGCTTTTTCTTATCCTTGTAATCTGCGATCGTGCCTAAAATCGGACTAAGGATAGCCACAAGAATACTAGCAATGGAGTTAAAGTACCCTAAATCCATGCTGCTGTTAACATTTGAAAACATGCCAAATACAATAGGCAATAATGCAGTTGTAACCGCCATCGAATAGGCTGAATTCCCGCAGTCATATAAAATCCATGATTTTTCCTCTTTGCTAAGTTTCATCTAACAGCCACCTTTTCACCTATTTGTAACTGTTATATCATTTCAGCATAAGAGCCATGTTAAATGAATGTTAATTACATCACAACTTCTTCATAAAAAAACGACCTTTTAAAATTGAAAGGTCGCTTACTCGCTTTTATATATGAATTTAATATTTGACGATATATTCGCAATATTCATCCCCATTAACATTACATTTTATTTCCCGGACGGAAACTCGTTTCCCACGAATTTTAGTAAGTGCTCCTTCGATAATGGCCCCCTCCAGGTCACAAACCATTTTCCCTTCCATAATAGGTAAACCTTCGCAGAAACAATCGTGTACTGCAATCGTCATCCCCTTGTCATCTTCATGGGTTATTATAGGAATCCCTATCTTCAATTGTTCGAATAACTCGAATAGTTCATTAACCGAGGTAACACCAAATTCTTCCCCAATTTTTCTTCCTATAGTCAACGTTGTACCCTTACCATTCATGGGTAACGCTTGATATAAACCAATAAGTCTAATCGTTCTGAAAAGCTCTAAAGGTACGACATTGCCTAAATTTTTCCTCTTTATTTTTTTCATATCTGTAAAAGTAAATTGATCCATGCCAGTAGCCTCCAATTGCTTATGTAATATATATTTCAAATTTAATTGATATATTGAGTATAAACGTATCCAATAATTGCTTTGTGATCTTACGCACATCCTGATTTTTTGTAGAACCATAACAAAAAAAGCAACTTCCCTGTTGGCAAGTCGCTCCTTCATTCATTAGCTGCAGCAGCATCTCAAATATGATAATCATAAACCCAAGGCAAAATAACCCTCACGCTAGTTCCAACCTGAACCTCTGAATCTACCTTAATATGCCCCCCATACATTTCAATTAATTGTTTACAAATCGATAATCCAATCCCTGTCCCTTTTTGCTTGGTAGTAAAGAAAGGGTCAAATATCCGTTTTAATTTATCCTGTGAAATTCCTTCTCCGTTGTCTTTAAAGAGTAGAATAATTTCGTTTGTCTCAGCAGCTGTGGTAACAGAAATATCTATTCTGCCTCTAAAAGCTGTGAAGGAATCGATACTATTTTTCAAAATATTAAGAATTACCTGCTCTAGCTGAGAGGCGCTTCCAAACGTTAGTACTTTTTCTAAAGAGCACTCTACTGAAAGTATAATATCATCACTAAGTATGAGTTGATTCACAATGTTATTAACTCTATGTATAACCTCCATAACGTTAAATACTACGCCGTTATTTTTCGTACTGTCACCTTTTCGAGCCAGTATTAGAAAATCCGTTACTAATCCATTCAGAGCATCAATCTCTTTGATGGTGATATCCAGATATGCACGCAATTCATCCGCTTTGATCTCCGGCTCATTTAGCCTGATATTTACAAGCTGAGCAAAACCTTTAATCGAAGCTAGCGGATTTCTTATTTCATGCGCCATTCCTGCTGCCATTTGTCCCATAACAGCAATTTTTTGTTCATGTAAATTGTCAATCTGTTGATTTTTATTAGACAAATAACCTTGTGCAAAGCCAGTAAAACGGGTCCAGTTGCATTCCATTAAACGATTATAAAAAAACAATCGGATCGCGGAATCATCTACAAACTCTTCAATGATCTTAAACATAATATTCTGAGCGGTTAAATTTAAATCCTTGCTCATATCAAGTAAAATATCAAAATGATCACCGAATATTTCTGCAGTATAAACCCCTTGCTCAGCCCCCTCTTTTTCTAGCAGGTTTAAGTATTGATCATAACCAAAAGAATCAAAAAACAAGGCTTCTACCATACTCATTAATATCGTACTGAATGATGAATCTAACAATTCCTTATGCGTCTCTACAAACCAGGAGAATTCGATGTTTTTCATAGTCATGGAATGATAATGCCTGTTTAAAATGATTGGAACTGCTAAGATTAATGACGAACGCAATTCATTTTCTTTGTATGACATTGTCATCCTCCTTCTTTGTAGTTTGTATTCAAGATATGTGTATATTTTCCTGCTTCAAAAACACAGTAATTCACTTTGTTTTAATCATCATATTATATTCTGGACTTGACTGTTAGAGTGGCATCGAAGATAATTACAACCTCACCAAAAAACCAAAAAAACTATAATTAGGAAGATCACTGATTTTGAAAAGGGGCGGTCGTCATTAGCTGGTTAAGTGATCTCTACAAATTACAGAAGCAGGAGCTAAAGAAGGACATCGAGCCCTCTTTAGTCAATGCTATCTTTCGCATGTATGATAAATTTCCCAGGATTGGACTTAAAGAGCGGATCGGCCAGCAGGATATGTCTCTAGATATCGCTGATGCCTATATTAATGGTCGTAACGCGATGATTGAAGCTGGAGTCGGCATCGGCAAGTCCTTTGCCTACCTCATTCCCAGCCTGCTTATTAACCAAATCTCAAGGCAACCGGTTATTATTGCGACATCCTCCATACAACTTTCAGAACAAATACATAAAGATCTGAGATTCATCGGAAGTCGGCTCGGATTTACAAGGGTACGTTCGGTAGTTGGAAAAGGCATGGGGCAGTATGCTTGCCGGTATAGGGCAGCAGATCTGTTCCAAGCGGATGATTCAAACGCCCCTCTGTCTGCGCTTGCTCAACAGATTGTCAATTATGAAATTGATGAGCGGGCAGATATTAAGGGCGGGGTTAGTGATGCAGTATGGTCTAACGTTTGTGTGAATGATTGCAAATTTGAACGTTGCCATTATAAAAGTACATGTACGTTTTATGAGATGAGAGCTAAAATTAATGCCAACGCGAGCGATATGGATTTTATTATCGTAAACCAGGATCTGCTCATCCGTGATTTAATCAAGAAAAAGGAAGGAACGAAGGGGTTAATCACTGAACGGCCGGCTCTGATCGTAATTGATGAAGCTCATAATCTGGAAGCAAAGGTTAGAGATGCAAGAACGGTCGAATTTACATACCGGGGAACCTGCCGTATTCTGGATGACGCCTTACAGATTCTCTTCAAGCAATCTGCCGATACGGAGCTTATGCCGCAATTTAAATTTATAAAAAGATGCGTTGGCCATATTTTTAAACAAGTTGAGGCAGACTTACTGCAAACAGCCAAGCAGGACAATGACCGTATAAAAATATCGCAGATCACAGGAATCCCCTTAAAACGAGCAGCACAGGTTTTAAAAGATTTTAATCTCAGCCTTTCCGTCTTAACTTCACGGCATGAGCGGGAGATTGACAATATTTTCGAAGCCATGAACGGACTTATCGACCTCTTTGATGTACTCGCCGGAGTAGAGGATAACTATCTGATCTGGGCAAGCAATACCCAGCGGGAGAGTACCCTTAGTATCTGCCCTAAAGGGATAAGCCAGTTTCTGAAATATACCTTATTTAACGGGAAAACCTCTGTTATTTTAACGTCAGCAACGATGTGTCAAAGCGGAGAAACGCTGGAGGAACAATACGCTTATCTCACTGAGTCCCTCGGTTACAGGGGAGATTATATGGAGCGCCAAGCTTCACCGTTTGATTATGACAACCACACCATGCTGTACATTGCCAAGGACATCCCCTACTATAACCATCAGCGGCGGGAAGATTATCTTGAAGCGGCATACAAAGAAATGATGAAGCTCTGTAATTTAACAGACGGGCGGACATTGGTTCTTTTTTCAGCTAAAGAGGATATGAAGTATATTCATAAGAAATTAAACTCTGAGAAGCTGGCATGGGCATTACATGTTCAAAGGGAAGGCTCGTCCCAGGACGGGGTGATAGCTGACTTTCGGGGCAGTAAAGGCGTTCTACTTAGTACCGGTGTATTCTGGGAAGGTGTGAATATCGAAGGTTCCGATTTGTCGCAGTTAATCATTTTCCGTCTGCCTTTCCCTGTTCCTGCCGATCCTGTCTATGAATATAAGACTTCGATGGCAAAGAATCCCTTGAAAGAGGTTTTTGTACCGGACATGCTGCTTCGGTTAAGACAAGGAACCGGGCGCCTGATCCGCAGTGAAACTGACCTTGGTGTGCTCAGCATACTTGATTCCCGCCTGTCCATTGCCGCCAAAAAGGATTACCGGGATCAGGTACTGGAAGCCTTACCTTTTAAAAAGGTTACTGAGGATTTCAAGGTTCTGGAGAAGTTTGTGAAAGAAAAAGGGATACAGCTTAGTGATACGTAGAGAGATGAAAAAAAGCAACCCATCCGCAGACAAGTCGCTTCTAAACCCTATAACGTTATCTGGCAATTAAACTACTTTATGTTTGTATACCCGCATCGCTATTAAATAAGCAACTACTAGAATGGCTATGCACCATATGATGGCTCCCCAAATATCATTGCCGACAGGCTGCCCCATCAGGAGGGAGCGAACCGCTTCTACTATAGATGTAACGGGCTGGTTTTCAGCAAAGGCGCGAACGACTGGCGGCATCGATTCGGTAGGCACAAAGGCCGAGCTGATGAAAGGTAGGAAAATAATCGGATATGAAAAAGCAGTCGCGCCGTCCACCGATTTTGCGGATAGTCCAGCAATTGCTGCGACCCAAGTTAGAGCCAGTGTAAACAATATGAGGATGCCGGCAACCGCCAGCCATGAGAGCACTCCTGCCGATGAACGAAACCCCATAATCAATGCAACAAGAATGATGACGCTAACTGAAATCGCATTGGATATCAGGGAGGTCAGCACATGTCCCCACAGCAGGGTAGAACGTGCAATCGGCATAGAATGGAATCTCTGAAAAATCCCTTTTTGCACATCATTAAACAGGCGGTAAGCCGTATAAGTTACACCACTTGCAATAGCGATCAGTATGATCCCGGGCAATAAATAATTCACATAGTTATCCGTACCCGCCTGGATGGCCCCACCGAACACGTAAACAAACAACAGCATAAATGCAATTGGCATGATAGTTACCGTGATGATGGTATCCATACTGCGGAGAATATGGCGCATAGAACGTCCGAGCATTACACTCATGTCACTGAAAAAGTGCTTCTTAATCATTTCCATTTACTTTCCCTCCTTTTTGCCGATGATTGCGAGGAATATTTCCTCCAGCGTCGGCTGCTTTTCAATGTACTCAACTTTTGCGGGCGGAAAACGCTTTTTTAGTTCTTCGAGTGTACCGCTCGCAATAATTTTACCTTCATGTAGAATGGCGATTTGATCAGCAAGCTGCTCTGCCTCTTCCAAATACTGCGTCGTCAAAAAGACAGTCGTACCGCCGTCGGCAAGCTCCTTAACCATCTTCCATACATCCATCCTTGCCTCAGGATCAAGTCCAGTGGTTGGTTCGTCGAGGAAAATAATCTGCGGTTTTCCAACAAGACTCATCGCGAGATCTAATCTCCGGCGCATCCCGCCTGAATAAGTGGATACCTTGCGATCCGCGGCAGCGGTCAAAGTGAAGCGTTCCAGCAGATCGTCCGCAACTTGACGCGGATGCTTCTCATGGCGGAGCCTCGCAATCATGATCAGATTTTCCCGGCCGGTCAGAATCTCATCCACGGCAGCAAATTGACCCGTCAGGCTGATGGACTGGCGTACATAATCAGGCTTTGTGGCGACATCAAATCCGTTCACTGCAGCAGTCCCGCCATCTTGATTCAGCAAAGTGGTGAGGATTTTGACAATGGTGGTCTTGCCTGCACCATTGGAGCCCAGCAGAGCAAAAACGCTGCCCTGCTCCACTTCAAAATCCACCCCCTTTAAAACTTGAAGCTGTCTGTAGGACTTTTCTAACCCAACCACTTTAATGGACTTGTTCATTGCATTCCCTCCTCAAGGTTTTGTTAGCATATCTTCATGGAATTCCCCCGCAAAACTCACTTCGGAAGCTCAGGCTTATAGAACTGTAACCTTTGTCAAATCAGCGTCCATGCCTTTGAGCGCAGCAAAGGTCAACTTATCCATCATTGCACCATCAAAGTTGATCGTTTTGATTGCACGATAAAACTTCTTGGATAACGAAAACCCGGAGAGGAATGACACATTTTTTAACGTCGCACCTCTAAACGAAATATCGTTCAGCGCCGACTTTTCAAACTTGACCCCGATAAAGGTCTGGCCGTCAAAACATAATCCCCGCAGATCAGAGGTTTTAAATTCCACACCGTCAAAGATACAGTTCTCAAAGATTGTTTTCGTGAGATCAGTCGTACACAGCTTGACGTCGGTCAGTCTTGCACTGATAAATTTCGCCCCTGTAAGTCCTGATGAGCTAAAGTTGGTGCGAACAAGAATAGATTTGTGAAAGCTCGCATTTGCCAGTTCAATGCCGGACAGATTGCAGTCGGTCAGATTAGCGCTGTCGAACTTGGCCTCGCCTACGTCACTGCCCGCGAAAGAACTGCCAGTCAAGTCAGCGCCTGTAAAATCGGAACCCCGCAACGCGCTCACTTTAAAATCCCCTTTATGGGCGGTAACGCCTGCAAAATCACTCTTCGATAAGTTGCTCGCCCTAAAGCTCGTCACCACCTGCCGCTCAAGTGAACGGGAGAGATTGGCAACCTCCTGCACCGTCTGTTCAATGTCGCCGATGCTGTCTATCGTCATCTTAAACGCCGTTTCATCATCCTTGCCTTCAGCCTTGAGTTCACTGAACCGCTCCTGCAAATCGGAAAGGAGGTCACTCTTTAATTCAGCAACGCTTTTTATCCCGTCATAGGGTGCGAATACGCCATTTAAATACATGTTTAATTTCTCATTCATATTATCAAGTCTCCTTATAATAAGTTTTCAAGCACACGCTTTGCGTACTCCCAATTAGTCTTGTTATTGGCGTAAACAGCTTTCCCCTTCTCGGTAATCCGAAAATACTTCCGTCGTCCCCCCTGAGACTCATCCCCCCAATACCATTCAATATCACCGTCTGCCTCAAGCCGCCGGACGCTGGAGTACATCGTAGCTTCTTTTAATTCATACTCGCCTCCGGAACGCTCAGCAATCAATTTGACGATTTCATATCCATAACGATCGGCTTCGGACAAGAGCCGTAATACCATCGTATCGGTATGTCCTCGTAGCAGATCGGATGTGATTTTGTTCTCACTCATTTCATCACCTCATAATCGCATTGTATATCATACTACTGTGACAGTCAAGGTACTTTGATCATCATGTTTATACAAAATAAAAAAATGCCGACCTTAGTTGTCTAAGGCAGCATTTTTCTCTTTTAAGTCTGAAGTTCCAATCTACGCTAATCAGAAATAAGTTGATTTATGTCTGCTGGTAATTCACAGCTACCTGCCGGCAACCCTCACACAAAAATGCATAATAAATCCCCTCGCTGTCCTCGGCCTGTTCCATGTCCATTTGGGCAATAAACTTCATCGTCGTCGAACAGCAAGGGCACACAGGATATTCCGCATCCTGAATCCAAGCCGGATGTCCTCCAATCTGCGACGCAGGCGCCTCAAGCATCCAATACGAATTTTCATAGGTTCCCATCTGCCGTTCCGATAGCTGCATGGCATGCCATGCTATTTCTTCCCTGTCTTCATTTGCAGGCAAAAAATCAGGAACGGTATTATATTCACTCCACGAATATTGGCCATCCAGCTCCGCTTTCATAAACACGGTGCCATAACAATTACAATGCATGCAAGCTGCAATCCTTAACCGCTGGCCGGAAAGCTTCATAAATTGAACCAGTGGATTCTGCAAATCGTAATCAAACAGCACTGTCAATTTACCGCCACACCAAGGGCAGGAATGCTCACCCGTCTGTAGCGCTGCTACCGCCGTATGATCCCGATCCATTCCATTTTTTCCGTCCCTGTTTACTTCAAAATGATAACTCTCGGGGTAAAAGAGCAGCCTTTTCCCACCGTCGGGATCTAATTCCCATCCTGCTTCGTGAGCATAGGTTTCCGGAGCCACATTTAACTCCGATGTCCATCGAGGCGGATGCTGCCGCCATGTCTCGAACTGCCGTACAACCTCTTCATCGCCAATCCAGGCCAATGCAAGCAGCAAATGATTACGGTTTTCCGAGTCATGCTCTAACTGATGAATGATCATATCGCGGATCTCCTGACCCGCTTCTTTATAGAGAATACCGGGATAATACTTCCCTTTGTGAAAAAAAACTTCCAGCCCCCGTTCAATGCGAGCACTTGAAAAACATATAAGCGACAGTAAAATAGTCTCAGCCTGGTCAAAATCATCTTCTTCCATCAATTCAATGGCGTAGGATTCCAATCGCTCCCTTTCGCTTTCAGTCAGTTGACGATACAACTCTTGCGCGGTTTTGTGATAGGGAATTTCGTGTTCAAGCGGGCTCCATCTCCGCGGTTTGTGCATGATTTTAAGAATTTCAACCGGATCATTCACACCTGCGTACAAATCAACGTCTTTTCGATTTTGTTCAATATAAGCCTTTTCCTCCAGCGCAAGCTTCCTCTGATGACAGGGCATGCAGATTCCCCCCGTCTTTAAAGCAGTTGCAGGAAGTATGCTTCCCTTGCAGCCTGAGGTTTGGCAGGGTATACGCTCGCTCATCGTATCTCTCCTATTCTGTATAAGTTATTCTCAAAGACTATTATTAATAAGCTAAACTGCATTATAGAATTAGCTATATTATAGAATTAGCTGCATTAAATATACCACCGGATTTAGCAGCTTTAAATTCATTTCAGATTTCAATTGGATATATCCCCCACCATCACCTTAAACGGAAACAAAAAAAGGTCAACCAAATATTTCTGGTTAACCTGATAAACGAAAACTCCCCCGGATAAAGAAGAACCGGTGCCCTTGTATTAGGCTTAATCCGTAATCTTCACATTTCCAAACACAGCCTTATTCCTCGAGTCATCCCCGGGATTGCTAAGTGCTATGCCAATATACACCTTGCGGTTCATCGGAATCTGAACAGTTCCGACCGTTTGCCAGTTATTCCCGTTCGTCGAAATAGCCCCTTTGAAGGTATTTCCACTTCGGGTCAGCTTTAGCCATCTTGGAGCCGAGGCAGCCGCAGTCTGATCAACCATATTGCCCGCAGTCTCTGCACGATACTGGAAGGTGGCCCCATTCTCGGGGGTAAGCATCATATCTGCGTGCTTCGAATTATGACCCAGCGACTCCCGAATCATAATGCCGGCCTTGGCCCAGCCGTCCAATCGGTTAGTGGACTGCACTTTAACAATAATCTCCGCATCGCCCCGCACGGATTGGTATATATAATTCAATTGATCTCCATTTCCCCAGATATCCGTAGAGCTGCTGCTGAGTGTAAATTGCTTATTGGAAGAATTGTAGGTAACGTTCCCCGGCATGGAACCAATATTTCGCGCCTTCCACCCTGCTGGTAATTGAGCCGGATAGTCTTGTTCTACCGGAGGCGTCCAGCCTGGCGTAGGCCAGGTTTCACGTTCTTTGATATTGGCTAGCTCATCTTCTGGCCAGGCCCCGTAAGCAAAGAACGACAGACGCTTCACACCTGGATAATTCTCGCGGATTCCCTTGTAAATCTCCTGATATTGATCATCTGTCCAGTCATTATCCAGCGTCGCAACAATTTCCACATCACTGCCGCTAATCCGGTCGCTCGTATCCTTCAGGATTCCGTAGGAAGTGCTGTATACCCAATCACTGTTGAACTCCCAGTCATCAAAGTACGCCATTGGTGCAACAAAGTCGATATCATCCTTGAATTTGGCTACATTCTGCCCAACTTCAATGAATTCTGGCGGCAAAATATACACGCCGAGCTGCACATCCGGCTTCGAGGACTGTGTGATATCCTGACGGATATCGCCCACATACTGTCCGATTTGTTCGGTTCTCCATTCATTCCACTGCTCACGCTGAGGCGAATCTGTCTCGAAGTCAATGCTGAGCGGTGAATACCCGAACTGCGCCTGATACTTCAGGGCCGTGTAATCACTGACGTCCATGTTGTAATTGTCGAAGCGGATCCAATCCAGCACAACGCCATCCACATCATAATTCTCGATTACTTCCTGAATAATGGAACGCTCATACTCCTGCACTTCATGGTGAATCGGATTGACGAAGTATTCGTTGCCGTTAGAACCTGTAAACGGTGTCTGAACCCCGTCAACCAGCGCCTGCATCTGCCATTCATCGTGCTCCAGGAAAGCCTGCTGATCATGGAACTGCGGAATCCAGGCATGAACCTTGATTCCTGCAGCATGGGCTGCCGTAATGACAGCCTGCAGGGCATCGAAATTCTGGTAGCCTTGGGCAATTGGTGCGATATTACTCTGATAAAATACACTTCCAGACGGAACCTCATCATCTTCATCCTGCTTCACGTTCATGCTAATAACATCGACGCCATAGCTTGTAGACAGCGCGATGAAATTCTGGACATCCGCCATGTTCTTAAACTGGTTTACGGTCCGTACAATAACTTCCGTTTCGAAAGGGGGGTTACTCTCCTCTTCGGCCATAACAGGAACGGAACCACCGGCTATCGAAGAAACCAACACGATGCTTAACAGTGCTATGAACCTCGATCTCAACGCAAATGCCATAATCTCGCCTCCACAATTATAAGATTTTATAAATAGTCTTATTTCGTCGCGTTGATTTTCTTAACATTTTCCTGCCATTTTTCGGTTCTGAATTCAAGCAGCTTAGCAAGCCCCGCTTTTTCGGTGTTCTTTTTAGTTGTCTTTAGCGCCGATAACACCGCTTCATCCGACTTCGCCTGAACCATCTGGGCGTAAGCAAGGGTATAAATATCCCCGATATTCTGTGCGATGATGCCGATCTCCGTATCCGGAATCGGATCGGTATTTACAAACTCTGTGATATCCAACGCGGTTTTCCAGGTCACCGTGGACTGCGCCACGGTCTCCCAGGATTTCTGGTTCGCGGAAAGCAGCGCCTCGAGGCTCATTTTCGCCGTATCAATAAAGGTCGTATTTCCCGCCCAGTTAAAGTCCTCGAATTTCCGCATCGTTTCCGTACGCTCGTTAGCAGGAGTCGTCTTGTATTTCTCATTCGGGATTGGAGCTCCGTCCGCATCCTCTTCATCCCAGTACAAGCCTTTAGGACCGAAGAAAAGCACCTTCTGCCCCTCCGGACCCGTAATCCAGTCAAAATAAGCGAAGATGGCCTCCGGATCCTTGGCCTTTTTCGTAATGACATTAACGTTCCAACCCAGCGTCTCAAAGCCGCTTACAAACACTCGTGTTTTGTCTAGTCCGGATTTATGAATCGGCCATATAATCTCATAACCGCTGTCCGGATTATTCGCTGTCAGTGCCCGGTGTCCCTCGGCTCCATACGTAGTGATATTGGATTCGACCATGACTGCTACCCGGTTGGTATTGACCTTTTCTTTGACCGCATCCTGGGTTTGCTGCAGTGCATCCTGCGTAATCAGCCGTTCACGATACAGCTTATTAATATATAGCACCATCTCTTCGTAAGCAGGATCATCCAAGATAGATGACAGCTTGTCGCCATCCGGATATCCCATGAGTGAAATAAACTTACTGGTGGAGTTCTCCTTAAAACCACCATACATAATTTCCAGACCTGCCCCCTTCTCCCCAACCTCCAGAGGTACTACATCCGGATACTTTTCTTGCACCTTAAGCAAATATTGATACAAATCATCAAAGGTCTCCAGCGCCGGTCTGCCGAGTTCGTTATAAATATCTTTATTCACCATCCATCCGCCGTTGCCGAATTGCCCGGATGTATACCAGTTCGGGATTTGATAGATTTTCCCGTCTTCTGAACGGAGCAAATTCAGGGTGGATTCCTTCACATATTTCTTGAAGTTCGGATACTTCTCATAGTAATCATCCAGCGCAACGAGTTGTCCTGCCTGCACCAGCCGCTCCACTGAGGATCCCCGGTCAGTAAAAATGACATCCGGTAAATCACCGCCGACGATCATCGTGTTGAGCTTTTCTCCGGCCGCTCCTCCGGATTGTATGGGTTCAACAGTAACCTTACGGTTCTCCTGAATCCATTTTGTCGCCTCATTATCCCCCCAGGGTGATGTCGTAAGCCAGTCATAGTTTCCATAGAAGCTGAAGGTGACGGGCTTGATCCCGCTGCCGTCATCTGTGGCGGCCTCAGTATTCAGATTTTTCTCGCTTGTGTTTGGTGAAGTGTTAGAATTCCCTCCTCCGCTACAGGCAGCGAGAAGAAGCACCAGTGAAGTCAGCAAAAGAGATACCCATTTCATACGATTGCGCATCTTTTCCCTTCTTTCTACATAATATGGAGACTGCTATTCTTTCATCGAACCAATCATTACGCCCTTAACAAAGTACTTTTGGAGAAAAGGATACGTCAGGATAATTGGAATGGTAGCGATCATCATCGTAGCCATAGTCAGTGACTTCGTGGTAATCGTCCGATTCCGGTTCATATGATCCAGCGCGATAGCATTCGATGAGCCAATTTGGGTCATGATGTTGGAGTTCATAATCTGGCGCAGCAGGGTCTGTATAGGGAGCAAGTGATCCTTTGTAATATAGATCGCTCCCGTAAACCAGTCATTCCAATAACCTACTGCGGTGAATAAGGCAATCGTGGCCAGCACCGGGCCGGAGACCGGAATGACGATTCGGAAAAAAATGCCGTAGTTGCTGCTGCCGTCGATTTTGGCAGATTCCTCCAAACCCTCCGGCAGAGCATGGAAGAAGGTGCGGATGACAATCATGTTCCAGACACTGATGATGCCGGGGATAATCAGCACCCAAAAGGTGTCCAGCATACCCAAAGAGCGAACTAGTAAATAACTAGGGATGAGCCCTCCACTGAAGAACATCGTAATCATGAAGAACACCATATATTGTTTTCGAAAAAGCAATGTCTTCTTGGACATTCCGTAGGCTAACAGTGCCGTGAAAAAGACAGACAATGCCGTGCCGCTTAACGTTCTAAGAATGGTGATCAGAAAAGAATTCAGCAGGCGTTGATCCTGAAACACAATATAATAATTTTCCAGGGTAAAAGCTCTCGGTAACAAGGTTACACCGCCGAGCGCCGTATCGCTCCCTAGATTAAAGGAAATGACCAACGCATTCCAAAACGGGTATAGCATGAGTAACGCCAGCAGCGTCAAAAGGATATAAATACTCCGCTGCATGATTTTGTCGCCTAGGCTTAGTCTCATTATTCACCCCTCCTAAAAGGTTTATGGAGCATCGGAAGCATTCGCTATGAGTAGTAGTACTACCAGAGACTAACATCTGCCCGGCGAGCGATTTTGTTGGCCGTCACTAGCAGAATGACACTGATCACCGCCTTGAATAGCCCTACCGCTGTCGCATAAGAGAATCTGGCATTTAAAATCCCAACACGGTACACATAGGTGTCGATAACATCGGAGTAGGGTCGCAGAATTGGATTGGTTGCCAGCAGCAAAATGTCCTCGAAGCCCGCACTGAGCAGACTGCCGATGGCAAGAATCATAAAGATGATGATAATGGGGGTAATGCTGGGGAGTGTAATCAAGTGAATTTGCTTAAACCGGCTTGCTCCATCTATAGAAGCGGCCTCATATAGGGTTGGATCAATACCTGCAATCGCGGCCAGGTAGACAATGCTCCCGAATCCGACCTCTTTCCATACATTTACGCTTACTAGAATCGACCAAAAGTATTTGGGTAACGCCAGGAAGTTAACTGGCTCCCCTACCAAATTGAATCGCTCCAGCAAATAGTTCACCGTTCCGTTATCAACGGATAACAGCGAAAATACAAAACCGGATACAATAACCCAGGACAGGAAATAAGGTAAATAGCTGACGGTCTGGATAATCCGTTTAAAGCCCATATTCCCGATTTCATTCAGCATCAGTGCAAGAAGAATCGGGGCAGGAAAAGAGATAATCAATTTAAGCAAGCTAATCACAAGGGTATTTCGCATCACATTCCAGAACTCCGGCGCCTCGAAGAACATTCTGAAATGCATAAATCCAACCCAGGGGCTCTTCATAATGCCGCCAAAAATATCGTATTGCTGGAATGCCATAACCACGCCATACATCGGAATGTAGCTAAAAATGAATACAAAGATAATTCCCGGCCAAACCATGGACTGCAAATCCAATTGACTGATAAATTTCTTCCATCTACGCGGTTTCTCGGCCGTGTTCATCCGCTTTTCCTCCTCTGGACGATTCTAGTGAAACAACGGCAACAACGATTTGTTCTTCTCCAGCATTTCATCCAGCAGTTGTTCAGCTACGGTGACCGAAGGCACGAGCGGATGATGAACCATAGCCTGTAGGGCTATATCCCGGTCTCCGTGTACAGCCGCCTCGATGGTGAGGCTCTCGTATTGCTTGACCGCGGCCAGCAAGCCTTTGATGGGCTGAGGAACTATACGCAGCGGAATCGGCAGCGGGCCTTGCTTGGTTACCATACAGTTCACCTCAATAGAGGCATCGTCCGGCAAGAAGTCAATCATTCCGTTATTCCTTACATTCAACGTCTGGATATCGCGGGAATCATTATAAATGGAGCGCATCAGCAGCACTGCCGCCTCCGAGTAGTAAGCTCCGCCGCGCTGTTCCAACTGCTTGGGCTTTTCCTTCAGCGCTACGTTCCGGTACAGTTCAAACAGCTCTTCCTCCACCTTCTTCACTACCTCAGCGCGCGATCCAGTCGTTGCTGCTGCTTCCTTCTGTTCCGCAAGCATCGCGTCCGTCATATAGTAATAGCTCAGGTAATAAGAGGGAATCGCTTTCAAAGCATTCAGAAACCGGTAGTCCCAGGAATCAAACGGCACATTGCTCGCCTTGTAACTCTGCGGGTAATCAATGAGCTCCTGCAGCTTGCTTTTACCGTCAATCACGATATCGGATACCCAGTGCAGATGGTTGATGCCGACAAACTCCGCGTAGATTTTCTCCATAGGAAGTCCGAAGAATTCGGAGAGCCACTTTTGAAAACCAATCGGCGAGTTGCACAGGCCTACGCTTTTTACCGATGAGTATTTGTGAACAGCTTCAGTCACCATACCGGCCGGATTCGTAAAATTCAGCAACCAGGCATCCGGAGCCAGCTCCTCAATGTCTTTGCAAATATCCAGAATGACCGGGATGGTCCGTAGACCTTTCATCATCCCTCCGGGACCTGTCGTCTCCTGGCCGATGACATTGTATTGAAGCGGAATTAATTCGTCCCATTTGCGCGCTTCCAGCATGCCTACCCGGATTTGCGTACATACAAAGTCCGCTCCGGCAATGGCCTCCCTGCGCTCAAGTGTCTGGACCACGGTAATCGGCAGTCCGGACTCAGCAATCATGCGTTTGCTCAGTTCTGCAATCGTATGCAGCTTCTCCCTTCCCTCCTCAATATCCACCAGCCATACTTCGCGAATGGGAAGCTCTTGGTGATGCAGGATGATGCCTTCAATAAGCTCAGGCGTATACGATGATCCCGCTCCGATGACAACCAGCTTCAATGTTTCCTCCATGATAGACCCTTCCTTCATCTTTTTCATTTTGGTCTTATAAAAACTAGCCTATTGTGTTCAGTACTTTCCCCTGTGATAGATTATCTAGAACCTTCTGATCTACACGCATACCGCTGCTTTCCATAGCCAGAACGACCGATCCTACAACCGGCTCCCGGGTCAAAATCCTTAAAGTGCCATTCGGAGCCGACAACTTCACTCTTCTCTCAATGGCCCGCCGGATGATGCCTGAGCGGTCTCCCTTTGTCAGCAGGCTGCCTGCAAGTACGATGTCGAAGAAGTCCTCCTCCATGCCCAAGCGATGGATGGCCGATGCCGCGGCCAAACCCAGCTCATCCCCTTGCTTGACCAGCAGCTCGGTGGCAACCTGGTCCCCTTCCTCTGCCGCTTGAAACAATAGTTCAGCAATATGGGGAGGCAGGTCTCTGAAATGATCCAGGTAATCCTCTCTTAGCTCCGAAACATTGGAATAGCCCAACAATTCCGTTAAGCGTTCGGTTAGGACCGTCTCCTTCTCTCTTCCCTCATCCGCCCGAAGGACGCTACGGAATACCTCAATACTTAAATCATAGCCACCGCCATAATCCCCGAACCGGTAGCCGAATCCACCACATTGGTATGTAGCACCCAACGGATTTTTACCACTACAGTTCACGCCCGATCCGCAAATCAGCACGATCCCGTAGTTCTTCTCTGTACCTGACCGCAAGGCAATCCAGGTGTCGCAGGAAATCTCAGTTTGGGGAAGATCAAAGCTGCTGATGATCGGTCGCAAAATCCGGAAATCAGCCTCTCTGTCCGCTCCCGCTAAGCCGAACCAGGAGTAATCCAGCTGATCCTTGGTCAGCCCTGACGCCATAATTGCTTCCGATATGGCCTGCTGCAAACTGTTCACCGCCTGCTCACGGTTTATTTGATGATTTCCGATCCCACCCTTGCCAACTCCGATGACCTTCCCTTGTTCATCTGCAATCATTGCGTGGGTTTTACTGCCTCCTGCATCAACTCCCAAAAAATACTTCACGGATGATTTCACTCCTAAAATTCAAGGTAATCTAACAGATGCGGTGGATTCACGAATGAGTAGCTGCGGAGCGAGCTTCGTTACAGCGGGCGGCATCACCTCCCCATTGATCATTTTTAGTAGTAAATCAACGCCTATATTGCCCATTTGTGCCTCAGGTTGTCTGACCGTCGTTAACCGCGGGTAAAATTCACCTACGAACTGCTGATCATCAAATCCAACAATTGAGATATCGTGGGGTACTCGAATTCCCTCTTCCCGGAGAGCCTGAACCATTCCAAGAGCAATAAAATCGTCCCCGGAAAAAAAAGCTGTCGGCAGCTTATCTTCGCGGATCCATCTCTTGGCCACCTCATAGCCGCCGCTTACTGTAAAACTGCAGTATTCCGTTCCGAATGGCGTTAACCCGGCATCCTCGAGCGCTTGGACATAACCGCGCTTACGCTCCGCTACACTTAGAAATACCGAAGGGCCGCCAATATAGGCGATTTGAGTGTGCCCAAGATCGAGCAAGTGCTTTGTAGCCTCATACCCGCCTTGATAGTTATCGACCACGACGCTAGGCACATCCTCATGCTGAAACTGGTTATCCAGCAATACAAACGGAATATTTTTTCTTTTCAGTTCCTCTACATATGCCTTTTCTTCAAGTGGGGACAACAGGATAATTCCATCAACGCGATCCTTCTGAAACAGGAAATTATCGCCTTCATCCTCATTCTCGGCGATCGATAGGGCTAAAAAATACCCTTGCGCCGCCAGCTTCCGGTTCACCACGCGAATAACCCGGTCATAGAAAGAGTCGTTAAAGTTGGTAATCGACATCCCGATGACTCCCGTTTTGCCTCTCACAAGACTCCGCGCTGCTGAATTGGGCTGATAATTTAATTCCTCCATAGCTTTCAGCACTTTCTGTCTATTAGCTTCCCGTACAGAGGGTAAATTGTTAAGCACCCTGGATACGGTCACTACAGAGAGTCCCGACTTTTTGGCTACATCATGAATATTCATCTTAGCTTCCATACCTCCGTCACCCCAAAGTTTAAACGATTAAACTTTTTAGGTAAATAAAAAAACCTTACCTTTCGTGATATTTCTATGTTCTGATTGAAAATTGCACACTGAATGTCAGCTTTGCCTTTATCAAGAACACCAAAATTCTTTGCAAAAGTTTTAAGGTTTTAACTAATTTACATTCTACTTACATTTCCAATATCCGTCAATACATAAAATGCAGCCAAAACAAAAAGCAACTCATCCGCAGACAAGTTGCTTTTTAGACACGCTATTCCCCCTTCCATTGCTTCTATCATCCTCAGGTTAATTGGTAATTACCCATTGTTGTCGATCAAGAGTAGGATCAAGCTCGCTAAGGGACAGTGTCGACCCATCCGCTGATACTTCTATCGCTTTCTTATGATGAGCAGAAATAATACTTACGGTCCCATCATCATTTTTGTAAAAAATCCAACGCTGATTGTTATATCCGAGATAAGGGTATAACTGAATTTTATTTTGCCCTGTGTCTAGATCAAGCGCCTGACCGGCTGTTGTACGAATAGAATAGGAACCTGCATCGTCCCCCGTCGGCACGAATACCCACTTCTGATCCGTAAAATCATTCGCATCCTTCAGTGTAACAGCTTCACCATTTGCGAGATTTGCTGTATAAAGGGATTTCTCTAGTTCTGCATTTACTAGACTGGAAGTGGTTAAATCGGCAGGTGTTTCTCCGCTCACGTTAACGTTTTGATATGAAACATTTCCGCCAAATACATGTAGTCCAAAGCGGCCTTCTGCAAATGTGCCGTCCTGCAGGTCGATCACTTTCTGCCCATCCACATAAACCACGATATGCGGGCCCTTCGCTTCGATTTTCACTTTGTAGGTTTGACCCGGCTGAATGAACGTCGGAACTTTTGCTAGAATCTGACGCTCTTCAAAACGGCCGTCGATTTTATAAAACAGACGGATGGACTTCATATTCGGATCCAGATTTAAGTAGTATCCGCTGCGTCCATCTTCGCTGGCACGGAACAACATAGAGCCTGCTCCTCCGGATCTCCCTAACATCATCTCTGCTTCATAAGTAAAATCTCCTGCCTGCTTCTCTGCGATATAATTCGCGTCACTCCAGTAATTTCCACGAATCCCATTTTCACCAATGACCCAGGAGGCTGCAGATAGATCTTTAGTCCACCCACTTAAGTTCGTATGAAATTCACCCCCAGATACCTTAACTAATAAGCTAGCGGATGTCTTCCCATTTGGAGTAGAGACGGTAATGATAGACTCGCCTTCTTTTTTAGCTACAAGGGTTGCCTGGGATTTATCCACCACGTTTAGTTCAACAACATCCTTGTTACTGGAATTCCATTTAAGCGGCTGTGCCCCATTACCGGTACCATTCTCTACCATCGCCAAAAGTATGTCGCTTTGCCCCTTGCTCAGTTCGCGATCACTTGTATCCATCATTATCTTGGTAGCTGAGCCCGTCTCCTGATTCCATACAGAGCCTAACTGATTCACCTTCAGAGATACGACTTTTACGTTGCCTCCTTTGGTGTAAAAACTCAAAGCTCTGCTGGCTGGATCCGGAAAAATGACGTCAGAGAAAACAACTTTACCGTTGTTGCCAAAAACCTCAATAGAAGACTCATCTACAAGGATACGCAGCTTAACTCGCTTGTTCTCCGTTTGCATTGCCGCTTCATGTCTTGTATTAAATAGACTCGAAAAATCCGTCAAACCAGATGCAGACCGATCCACGAAAATCCGACCCTCACCAGGTTTATATCCAACAACCGTTTTTTGACTTCCCCCTACACGAACGTTAAAGCCAAATTCACTAACCTGACTACCTGCTGGAATTTCTACTTCAGCTTCAATTTCGTATGCACCAGAGGTAACCCCTTTCAATAGATTCTGAGAAGAAGGAATCACCTCTTTGTTAGCAGTAGAATACAGCTGACTACGCAGCGATCCCAACTCCTTGATCGGGCTTTGAGCGAGCTGAATCCCATCTTTTGTCGTTACTAATGAGACTTCTCTTGGGATTGACAGTACGCCTTTCCAATGGCTTGTTGGAAAAGCAAACGGATAGTCCCAGTTTGTCATCCACGCCATCATTACGCTGCGATGATCTGGCATGTTTGAAAAAGACATTGAAGCGTAGAATTCTTTTCCAAAATCTGTTCGCAATACTTTCCCTGCCGGATTATCATTAACGAATTTACCATCCGCTGTTAAATGACCCACAAAATATTCAGCATCTGATCCGCCTGTTTTTGAATTCGCTCCTGTACTAATCATCAGAACCCATTTCTTCTGTGATGTTCCGTCTACCGAAAGCTGAAGCAGATCCGGACATTCCCATACACCGCCGCGAACATAGTCCCCGTATCCCCAACTATCTGTCAGGGTCCAATCAAGTAGATTTGTTGAAGTAAAGAAACGAATATGATCTCCACCGGATACAACCATTACCCACCTGTTATTGTCATTATCACGAATCACTTTCGGATCACGGAAATCCCAGCCTCCCGGCTCCCCTCCATTATCGCCTGGATTCTCGATAACCATTGGACGTGTCTTGGAATATTCCCAAGTACGACCTTGGTCCTTGCTGTATGCAAGACCGATACGCTGATTCCCATTCGGGCCATCGGGATTATAGGAAGTGTAGTAACCAATCAGTCCCTTACCTCCTGAATCCCCGAACAAACCTGATGCATTCGTCAAATCTGCCACAGCTGATCCAGACCAGACATGCCCATGATCATTCCACGGCAGCGCAATCGGAAGCCGCTTCCAGTTCAGCATATCTTTACTGACAGAATGTGCCCAAGTGCCTCCGTCCTGATGGAATAGATGATATTCACCTTCGAAGTAGACAAGTCCGTTCGGATCACTGGCAGAACCACGAATTGGCGTATAGTGGTATTGAGGACGATATTTTTCACTATAATAATTGCTGGCATCCGTCACATAGGTATCCTGGAAGTAAGCTGTTCCCTGTTTAACAACGATTCCTGCATATCCATCGGTATAGGTTTTATCTGTTAGATCGATTGCGGCCGGGGTGTATCCATCTAGAAAGACCTGAATTCTGTTTCCCCTCGCCTTTATCTCTACATGATGTTTTGCTCCGGCCTGACTTGGATAGGTATGCTGTGAACTTGCAATCGTTGTTCCGTTAGCTTTCGTCAGACTTACACGAACCTGATTTCCTTCCTTCGTAAGGGCTGCTTCATATCCCTTTGTTCCATCAGCCGATGAACGAAAGGCGAGCGCTGCAACAGAATCAGGACGAAGAGATAGATTTCCTTCATATACAAAATCAGCAGCTTGTTTATTATAAATTTGCTGTGACTTCATCTGGTTTACTGCCATTCCTTTTTTGCCGTTGATATTAGGCTGCCATTGTCCTTTATTTGTAACCACAGCACCCAAATTTCCTTTCAGGTCACTCACGAAAATATTTTGGAACAAAACAGAACCATTCCATACATTGAGTCCCAGCTTACCAGTACGATACGCATCATCCTGAACCTCAATCAAAGGTTTATATTCGTTGTCCCAATATACTTTCAGTGATGAACCCTCTGCTTTCACCTTGAGATGATAGATCTCTCCTGCCTTAATAGTAACCTTCCGCTCCTCTTTTAATTTCCCTTCACCATCACTTGCGTCTCGTAAGCGGATCATACCTGCATTCGGAACAATTTGGAGCATGTAGGAACCCCAGCCATCTTCATTAGAACGGAACAATAAGGTCGCGTCCGCTTGCATATCCTTGATCATGACATCAGCTTCATAGATAAAATCCTCTGACACCGTTTCGGAGATTGCCATTACATTTTCTTGTGGATCGGAAGTCAGTAAAATCCCTTCCACAGTATCCGCCAACTTACCTTTTCCTTTTATTTGCCAACCTGTCAAGTTTGTGTTTGTTTTGGTTACGCTTTCAAAAATAGAAAGCCCCTCCTTAGCTTGTTTACTTACCTCCTGATCAGCGGGCGCAGCCCAACCCATACCGGGATTGGCTACATATATGCCTGCGGAAGTCATAACAAATCCTGTTGCCATGAGAAAGCGTAAAGCTACTTTTCCCTTATTAACCATCTTCTTCACCCTCTTTTTCTATCATCAATCATTTCTTTTATTGTAAAATAAGAAGGAGACCAATTCATTGCACTGACCTCCTCTCTATATTCTTTTACAATTAAGCAGAAATCTGACTTTCCAGTGCTGTGAGTCCAAGAGCGAGAGCACCACATAATCCCGCCTGTTGGCCTAGTCCTGGTGGAACGATATACTCATCTATGTGTTCCAAAATAGTACTTGAGCTGACATAACCGTTCAGGTTCTGTAGCACGGCCTGCCGAATAAGTGGAAACAATTGTGACTGCTGCATAACACCACCACCCAGAATGATTTTCTGAGGAGAGTTAAGCAATATAGCACCCGTAATCGACTGCGCAATATAAAATGCTTCCATTTCCCATGCAAGGTGATCTATAGGAAGTTCATGTCCCTTCTTCCCCCACCTTGCTTCAATAGCAGGACCTGCCGCCATCCCTTCTAGGCAGTCCCCATGATAGGGACATCCCCCTGGAAATTCATCTTCAGGATGGCGTCTTGTAAGAACATGACCCCCTTCAGGATGCACAAGACCATGTATGAGTTTGCCTTCTGAATACACTCCCACACCAACACCCGTGCCAACTGTATAGTACAAACAGCTGGATAACCCTTGGGCTGCGCCCCATTTGGCTTCACCAAATGCCGCTGCATTGACGTCCGTGTCCCAGCCAAAGGGAACCAAAAAGTGTCTTTTCAAAGTGCCCAGCATATCGTAATTTCCCCAACCTGGTTTTGGTGTTGTTGTAACGTAACCATACGTCGGGCTATCTGGGCGTATATCGATTGGACCAAACGATCCAATTCCGATAGCTTCTACTGGTTTGTCTTGAAAATATTGAATAACTTTGGGCAACGTCAACTCAGGATGTTCTGTCGGGAAACTGATCTGATCTTCAATGATCCCATTTTCATTCCCGATGCCACATATAAACTTCGTTCCGCCAGCTTCAATCGCTCCTATACGCATATACAAGACTCCTCTCGGTGACTAATTCTTGTCTTGCTCAGCAGAGAGAGTAAGCTCATAGATATCCAGGGAAATCAGCAAGTCATTCTCATTTTCTGCAAACACAGCAATACCTTTAGATTCTAGTCCAGGGAATATAAGATCCGTAATCACTGCCTGACCTCCATTACTAAACGCCTCAACGGAAGAGCGATCCACATAAATACGGAGATCATTTGACTCATCAAGCGCTGCGAGTTTGGCTGAATGATGTCCTACGAAATGTTCATGGAAATCATGCTGGCCCGAAGCCTTCCGGTCTACATAAAGTTCCTCTGTCTCACCGTTGATACCGATCACTGTTTGTTCATCCGCACCAACTCTTACCTTGAAACCTACAGATTTACCCCGAGCGAACTCAGCTATAATCTCATAAGATTCCAAGTGAATCTCTTTAAGAAGAGTATTGATTTCTTGCACCGTTGCATTTTTTATAGAAAGGACTTGTACACGAGCTGATTCCAACTCTTGTACCGGCTTCTGCACAAGAAAGGTTCCCCCTTGTCTTGATTCGAGCTGAAGTTCTCTTGCAATTGTCATCGCGCCACGGAATTCTTCTGCTGGCGTCTTGTTAGCATACATCCAGTTGCTCATCCAGCCGATAAATAGTCTTCTTCCATCTTCCGCCGGTATATCGGACCAGCTTACACCTGCATAGTTATCTCTTCCATAATCAAGCCAGCGAACTTTTATCGAATCTTCATCTGGCGTGAACACTTCTCCATCAAAATCCCCTGTAAAATACTGTGTTCTTGATCCTTCCACAAAAGCGGGATCCGCACCGATGCTCACTAGCATCACCCATTTCGTGTTCGAAGGATCGCCATCAATGGCTAGCGGGAACAAGTCCGGGCATTCCCATACCCCGTCATGAGAACCGATTCCTTCTCCGAATTCACTGGCAAAAGTCCAGTTCATCAGATCAGGAGAATGATATAGACACACCGTTTGGCCACAAGCTACAATCATCACCCATTGATTAGTATCTTTATTCCAAAATACTTTTGGGTCACGGAAATCAATGAATGTATCATGTTCAAGTACCGGGTTTCCATCATATTTCGTCCAGGTTCTTCCGTTATCCTTACTATAAGCCAAGCTTTGACGCTGAATGGCTGGCTTGCCTTCCGGCATATCCAAATGGTGTGTAAAAATCGCTACTAGACCTGGTTCATCTTCAAAAAATCCAGTCGTATTATTCCAGTCAACTACGGCACTGCCGGAAAAAATCATACCTAACTCATCTGGAGCAAGAGCGATAGGCAGCTCCTCCCATGTAACCAGATCCTTGCTGACCGCATGGCCCCAGTGCATAGCGCCCATAGTCATTCCACCTGGATGGTGCTGAAAAAACAAATGATATTCATCCTCAAAATAAACCATTCCGTTTGGATCATTCATCCACTTTTCCTTAGGGGAAAAATGATACACTCCGCGGTAATTTTGTTTCGCAATCGTAGACATTATTGTTTTCTCCTTTACTCCCGAACACGGCATTTACCGCATATTATTTATAGTTTATTATTTGCTTGCTCTGTCATAGCCGCCTTGTTTAATTTCAAGCCATTCTTGCAGGCCCAGACGGTCCAATTCTTTCAAATATTCATCCCACTGCGCTTCGACTTTACCATTTTGGTACCATTCAGTACGCATTCTAAGCACGTAGGCAAATAGATCCGTCTCAATTGTCGTAAGGCGATCAAGCTCTTGAATAGAATGGAATACACTCGGCATTACGTTTTCTGCTTTCATTTTAGGCGCCATGATGTTCTTGATAATATCCATTCTGCCTTTGGCATCATCCGGCATGGTTGTGTATTTGCCATAATAGGAATCAAGGATAGCTAAGGGTCCACCGACACTTGTTTTCTCACGTAGTTCTACAGGAGCTGCACCCTCCAGCGGCAAATGCTTCAGCATTTCTTTTTCTTTATCAAATTCGAAAATATTTTGCTGTTTATCGTCTCCATACGTTCCCCAGTTGTTCTGTACAGATTGAATCGGATCGTAGAGTTGATCAACCCATTTTGCTGTCGTTTCTAAGTTCTTATTGGCGCTAGTGACAACCATCTTACCTCTGCCCAAACCAAGCGCATTCGTTCTTGTTACGTTAACTTCACCATCTGGTCCAGCAAGTGGAGGCATAACCTCGTAAATGTCATTTGCTCCAGTGATGTTGGCTTTATCCCATGAGAAGTAAAGTCCGTATCTCTGATCCTTCCCTTTTGCAAGGTAAGTACTCCAGTCCTGTGTATAGGCTTCAATATCAATGAGTCCTTCTTTATACAGCTCGTTAATAAAAGAAACGGCTTCTTTGTAATCATCTTGTGCCGCCGTAAATATTACCTTCCCATCATTGCTTACAACCGCGTGGTCGGGGTTCTCCCCCAATCCGAATGAAGCAAATAGGAAAACCAGATCTTCTGCTCCAGGCTTGTTAATAAAGGACAAAGGAATTTCGTCAGCCTTACCATTGCCATTTGGATCTTTTGTCTTGAAGGCAATTAATACTTCTTTTAATTCTTCTGTTGTTGTAGGCATATCAAGGCCCAGCTTCTCAAGCCATTCCACATTGATCCAAGGCATACTGTCTACCGCCTGGATTCTTTCTTTGCCATTGCCCAGCTCTTCGATCCACGGAAAGGCATAAATATTACCGTCTGGTGCCGTAATCATACTCTTGTATTCCGGTGCTTCTTCCAGCACCTTTTTGAAGTTGGGCATATTGTTCTCGATAAGCTCATTCAGCGGAATAATGGCACCATCTTTAGCAAGCTTGAGCAGCTCATAGTCGCTATAGTCCGCATTAAAAATTGCATCAGGAAGATCGCCGCTTGCCACAGCCAAGTTTCTTTTTTCAACAAATACGTCTTTCGTGAAATTCTTCCAATTAATATGAACATTCGTCTTTTCTTCAAGACGCTTATTAATCAGTTTTTCATTTGGATCAACGGGTGCAAGTGGAGAGCTTTGCGTAATAAAGTTCAAAGTTACTTTACCGCTGGCGTCCTGTTCTTTACTAGCTGCACTTCCCCCTCCTCCTCCGCCACCGCATGCAGTAAGGAACATAAACGAAGCAAGTACAGATGCAGAAGCTACTTTCGTTGATACTCTTGATTTCTTAATTCTTTTCATAGGGTATGACCTCCAAATTAGATATGAATGAATTAATCTTTATCTATGTGCAGCCTGTTTCCTACTTAAGGGAACCGACCATAACACCTTTTTCAAAGTACTTCTGGAAGAACGGATACATAACAATAAGTGGCAAACTGGAAACAACAATGGCAGCGTACTTGATGATTTCAGACAATCGTTTCATTTCCGCCATGGCGAGTTGATCGCTGATCATGCCCGGATCTACCTGATTCTGGATCAAGATGGACCGCAACACGAGCTGCAGTGGATGAAGATTCGGATTATCTAAATAGATCATGGCGTCAAAGTAGGAATTCCACTGGCCCACAAAAGCATAAAGAGCGAGCACGAAAACAATCGGTTTGGAGAGCGGTAATACGACACTGAAGAAAATCCGCATCTCCGAAGCTCCGTCGACATTAGCGGCTTCCTTCATTTCATTCGGTACTCCTTTGAAGAAAGTTCTAGAGAGAATGATGTTCCATACATTGACTGCCCCTGGAATAATCACCGCCCAGACTGTATCAAGCAGACCAAGGTTCTTAACGAGCAGGTATGTAGGTATAAGCCCACCCCCAAAGAACATGGTGATAATAAACAAGGTCATGAAGAATCCTTTTCCTTTGAGCCTGTCATCAGACAGTGCGTACCCTGCACAGATTGAGACGAGAACGGTAAGCATAGCAAATGAAACAGAGTATAAAACAGAGTTTCCAAAACCTCGGATCATGGCCGGATTAGAAAGAATTTTTATATACCCTTCTAATGACCAGTCCGAAAGGTTGAATGATAATCCTTTACTGAGCAGAACTGATGGATCCATAAAAGATGCAATCACTACATAAATCAAAGGAAGTACAATGATAAGTACGGCCAGTGTCAGGAAGATCGCGTTCAGCACGACGATAAAGCGATCTAATCCGGAATGTTTAATGGGCATAGCTTGTTGCTCCTTTCTTAGTAAAGACCTTCGCCCTCATTCAGTTTCTTCACGGTGAAGTTAACGGTGACGAGCAAGACGATGTTGATGATAGAGTTAAACAACCCTACTGCGGCTGAATAGGCATAATCGCCCGACTGCAAACCAATTTTATAAACGTAAGTCGGAATGATTTCTGAGGTTGGCAAGTTCATCGCCGTTTGCATGAGATAGGCTTTTTCGAAACCAATGGACATAATCCCACCAGCTGCAAGGATAAATACGATAGCCATAATTGGACGAATGGTTGGCAAATCGATATGGCGTATTCTTTGTAGAAGATTAGCGCCGTCAAGATTGGCTGCATTATGTAACTCAGGATCGACATTAGCAAGTGCTGCTACATAAATAATGGATGCCCAACCGGCTCCGGTCCAAATATCAGAAAGAATGTAGATCGAACGGAAGTACTCCGGACGAGACATGAACATGATTGGTTCACCTGTAAGCCACGTAAAAAACTGGTTAATCGGTCCCGTTGGGGACAAGAAGATAAACAACATCCCGACCACAACGACAACAGAAATAAAGTTAGGTGCATACAAGAACAACTGAATATTCTTTTTGACGCCTGCACGGCGAATTTGATTTAACATCAACGCAAGCAGGATTGGAATTGGAAAACTCAGAACTAATCCGAAAAAACTTAATTTAAGCGTATTCATAAAGATAACTTCGAAGTTGGGGGATGACAGGAATTTCTCGAAGTTGTACAAGCCTACCCATTCACTCCCCATAATCCCTTTGATTGGGCTGAAATCTTTAAAGGCGATAATCGCACCATACATAGGACCGTATTTAAAAATCAGGGTCAGGATCACAGCTGGTGCGAGCAAAATATAAAGAAAGTAGTATTTCTTTAGATAGTCTAGTAAGGAGCTCTTATGTTTGGACACCATTGTTCTGTGTTCAGCTTCTATTAGGTTTTGCAATGCCTTTACCTCCGTTCTTATCAATGTTTATATCTTGATGCAGTAAGGGCTTTCAATTGGCTTATGTCCTGCTGCTTTTACAATTTACCAAACACTTAATCGTTCGTCAATACATTTTGTAAAAATATTTATGTGCATATGACAAAATATTTTGTTCATAAATGACGCTTTAAATTTTACAAAATTACAAATACAGCCAATTTAAATAGGATTGTATACTTTAAAGTCAACATATTCTCATGAAGATGAAAAGAATAATACCTTTTTCGCACACTTACCCACTGGTAAAATGTAAACTAAATTGTGCATTTGTAAATATTATATTGCTATTTTGAGTAAACTAATATACATTAAAGAGAGTTGGAATCATGACAAATAGTACACTATTTGTGGCGAAGGTTAAGAACAAGAATATAGAGGTGAATTACATAGATGGCCAGGGAAAAAGTAACCATACAAGACATCGCGGATGCTTTAGGAATCTCCAGAAATACAGCTTCCAAAGCCTTAAATGGAACGAATGGTATACCTGATGAAACCAGAAACAAGGTTATAAAGAAAGCGATAGAGTTAAAATATAAACAATTTGCTTTTATGGACACCGAGAGTGTTCAACCAAGAAACTCTGGAAACATCGCTTTATTAACAGAAAACTTACCTAACACTTCCCACTTTGGATCGAAACTGATCAGTGGCATGGAGAAACGAATCAGCGCGGAAGGATATAATTTATCCATGCACATTATAAGAGACATTGATCAGGAGTCCTTGTCTCTTCCAAATAATTTTGATGTCGCCAATGTAGACGGAATTATTTGTATTGAGTTGTTCAATTCCGAATATAGTAAGCTGATTACAAGTCTAGGCATTCCAACTATTTTCATCGACTGCTCTGCCGATATCTGCTACCCTGAATTCCAAGCAGATGTACTTCTCATGGAAAATGAACACAGCACATATCAACTTACAAAAAAGTTAATTGATGGCGGTTACACATCACTGGGGTTCATCGGGGACTATAATCACTGTAGGAGTTTTAACGAAAGATGGGTGGGCTTTAATCGCGCTTTGATAGAATGTGGGATTCAGCTTGATCTCTCACAATGTATTCTCGATGACGACCGACTGTTTTTTTCGAGTCCGGAGTGGGCAGATACTAGGCTGAGCCAAATCAATGAGCTTCCTTCTGCTTTCGTGTGTGCTAACGATTATATTGCGGTTACCTTTATGAAGTCACTCAAAAATATGCTTTCTATTCCTAATGACCTCGTCATTTGTGGTTTTGATAATGGTCCTGAATCAAGCATTGTAGAACCCCATCTCACCACTGTTCATATTTATAGTAATCAGATGGGTGTCAAAGCAGCTGAAATGCTACTTTCCCGAATTCATGATCCGAAGCAACCCTATCAGGTTTCTCATATTTATACCAAACTCATCCTAAGAGAATCTACACCTAATATCAGTTGATGAATTTAAAAAGAACCCAAGCGATTAAAAATTCCGTCGCTGGAGTTCTTTTTTTTCGTTGAATTGTTCCAATTACAATTTCCTGTATTTATAATCCCACAATTAGTTCAAGGAAGGATTGTATTCTTCATAAGAAAGAACAATATGCTCACTTTTTAGCAGACAATGCTCTATGATCGCCTTACGTTTCGCTTTCAGGACAATTTGTTCAATATCAGCAAAACTGCAACCGGAAAGACGTTCGCATGTGTCCTCCAGCAGCCCAGCTTCACTTTCAAAGTCATTAATTAACAGTTCGACATATTGACGCCTACTTGATTCATCCGGATTAGCATAAATCATTTTTGTATCAAACCTTCGCCAAATAGCTCTATCCAGTTCATTTTCTAGGTTCGTCGCTGCTACAAAAATGCTATTGTCACCAAAATCATCGAGACATTGCAGCAGTGTATTCACCGCACGAGCCATTTCTTTAACCTCGTCATTACTCTCCCGTGTTCTTGCAATGGCATCAAACTCATCCAGGAAAAGAACACAAGGAGATGCTTTGGCATACTCAAATATTTTCCGGATATTACTTCCAGTCTCGCCCAAATGACTGTGAATAATTGCATCAAGTCGAACCAGGATAAGTGGAAGCTCCAGCATTTGAGCCATATAAAATGCCGTCAGTGTTTTCCCTGTGCCCGGTGGACCATACATAACCACTTTATTGGGAATGGGAACTCGATGTTCTTCAAATCTTTCCCTCATACCTAGGATTGTGATGAATTCTTCGACAATCTTTCGATTCATATCGGGTAGGACGAGATGTCTAACCTTTTTGGCACATTCTTTGGGTGTATAATAGGTACCCATATCAATCCCTTTTGCTCTGGGTAGACGTTGATTGGTACTGCTTTTATTCATTATTTATTGAAGCTCCTTTAAAATGGTTATTTTCAAGAAATCCAAAAGATCCTTTCTGAATCCAGTTCAACCTGCTCTAATTGCCGCTCGAAGTCCTCGTGAGGAACGATAGAGTCCGCTTGTGACCATTCATTATCCACAAATCAATTCAAATGCACATTGTTTTTATTCGTAATTATTACGATTTAAAATATCATACTTTCTTTTTGTTTATAATGTCAACCAGTAGCACCTAAAAGAGCCTTTATAATTCCAAGGCTCTTTTAGGGTTTATCTATTAAATCGGCCCTCCAGGCAAAGCAGAAGTTCCAGCATCTTGCCTTCACATATTGTAAGTCCTGGCTAGCTTGGACTTAGCTCTGAGCCGGCTGAATTCCTTAGTTACCAGGATTACCGTCCACACTACAACCACAGAATCAATTACAAGCGAACCCCAATATACTCCGGAGACGCCTAACCATCTTGGCAAAACAAGCATCACTGGCACATAAAAAACAAGTTGTCTGGTGATGCCGATAACGGCCGCCGGTTTCCCTTTATTAATCGCAGGGAAAAAGGTCATGGCCATAAAAATGAGCGACAATAATGGCAGAACCGCCATGTTCAACCGGAAATATAACATTTCGCTGGTCTTAAAGATTTGATCCGGCAGCATTAGCCCCAGAATGGAAGCCGGCGAGATCATGGAAATTATCCAGAAAGGCAAAGTCAGCAGCATGGAAACGAGTGTGAATATTTTATAGGCTTTGATGGCGCGCTCATACTGTTCTGCTCCAAAATTTATGCCGATGACTGGCTGCAAGGCGCGCATTAATCCGAATATCGGCGTCAACAGGAAGGTGAATACACGAAAAACCACTCCATAAAATGCAATATCTGCTGTAGTCCCGTATCTCGACAGTGCATTAAATACTACAACAGCCTGTACCAGATTCATAAAGTTCATAATGAAAGAGGACATTCCCAGACCAATTATGGATTTGATTGTGGCAGCATCCCGATAGATTGCAAAGACATTCGTTCGGAATGAGGCAAATCCTTTGCCAAAATAAATCCATCCCAGCAAGGTGTAGACCAGCATCCCGATATTTGTAGCCCAGGCAGCTCCCTCTACTCCAAAATCCAGCCAGGCTACCAGAATATAATTGGACAATACATCAACTGCCAGTCCAATACCCATTACCACGGCTGCCGATTTCATTTTCCCTTCGGCACGTACAATCATGTTGGCAGCCAGTCCATAAATCCAGAAAAATGAACCAATCACCGTAATTCTAAAATAGCTGTCTCCAAGAGCCAGAGTTTCCCCTTCTCCTCCCATGATTCGCACCAGCTGTGTAGAGAAAAGCAAACCCAATACCATATAGACAAGCGTTACAAGGATGGACAGATAATTAACATTCCCCATCAAACGCTTCTGCATTTCTTTGTCCTGCCTGCCGAGGGCTAAACTTAAAGCAGAACCGGCACCCACCCCAATCAAGGAGCCCAGTCCCAAGCTGATCTGGGTTAATGGATAAGCTACCGAAACCCCAGCCAGTGCTTCCTCTCCGACAAACCTTCCCACAAATACAGCGGCAATAACCGCATTTAAGCCATAGAGGACCATTGCGATGATAGCGGGCCATGATAACTGGACCATAATATTCCATAGATTACCGTTGAGAATAAAATGCGTCTGCTTGTCTTTGCTGTTGTTTATCTGTGTTACTGTGTTCATAATATGAATTTTCTCTCCTTCTTTTGACTGAATATGCAAAGTCCTCGTTCAAAAATTATACGGGACTCCCTGCATTAACTAGTCTATAAGACATGTTGGCTAGCAACTACCGCAAAAAGGATTGTTTCTATCTCATATAGGATTTTATCTTTGAATTTATATAAATCTCCCCGGAATAGCCCCCTCTCATTTCCATTCCTATTAAAAAACTGCAGCAGGAGTGGTCGCGGCTCCGCAAGTTTCCGGTACATGGTCAATTTTGAATGCTAGGCAATCATTTAGTCCCCCTACTTAACTCAACAAAAAAAGCAACTTCCCAGTTGGCAAGTTGCTTTTAAAAAAACTCTTTTGTGATAAAGTAACGATGAAAAAAAACGATTGAAGTCAAAAACCGACCTAATAAGCAGCGAACGGATCCGCATTATTCGAAAGGAACTGAGCCCATGTGAATTTGAATTCAGGACTGCCTACAACACTTTCTGCTATATCACCTGGAACAAAAAACACAGTGAATCCTGCATTAGTCAAGTAGAAGTTATCCAGGTATGCATTAGAATCTTTAGTTAACTTATTGAACAGGTCAATAGAGTAGATAGAAGACTCAGTACCTTTTTGGACTTGTTCTTGAAGTGATTTCTTAATAACCTGACTGTAATTGCTGTTGGATTTCAGCAAATCTCCCAGCTTCATTGTCCTACCATCCTGCAGAGAGTAAGTAAGACCTGTTTGTGAGCCGCCTCCATGAGCTCCGCCGAGGTATTGATAATTGGTAAGCAGGAAGCTAATCACTCCATTTTGATTGTAAGTCACCTTGTAGGCCAGTTCGAAATCGTATGTCGCTCCTTCCGCTGGAGCACCAGACTTAGCCAGTTGTTTTTCCGAGGCATCTAGAAACTTCTGTGCCTGAGCTTTCACCGCTTTATTAATTGCCGCTTCGGCATTTTGATTCTCAAGCTGCGATACAACTGGATATACGATATTGATGGTTACATCCTTATGGGAATTAGAAGACTGGAGTTTACCGGCAGTTATAGTCAGTTCATTCATTCCTGCATTCGTGATATTGACAGTACGGGTTTGTCCGTTCCATTGGGCCAAATATCCGAAAGGTTCAACCAAGGCTTGCACTGCAACAAAAGAAGTTCCTCCGATTACCTGAGCTTCGTATCTTTGTCCCAGACCGCTTCCATTTAACTTTACAAGTGCACTGTCGATATCCAATGAATAATTTACAGTATTCTCTCCCAGGGTAAGCTCTACACTATGATTTTTGTTATCGTATTTAACAGCTGCGCCTAATGCTTGCGCTGCGTCTTTAAGCGGAATGAGTGTATTACCTAATGGGCTTAGGAAAGCCTGAGTCCCGATTGCTTTACCTTTAACCTGGACATTCACCCTGGAGGTTATTGTTGCAGTAGTGGCTGCAGCATGAACTGATCCGACAGACACGGGTAAAGCCGCCGCTGTGCCAACTGCAGCCAGTGCTGCTGACAATAGAAGTACGGACATCCGCTTTTTAGTTGTGAATTTTTTAACTTGAGTTTCCATTTTGAAGATCTCCTTTTAGTCATTTTCTTACTATCACACTATAATCCCGTCATTTCCCGGATGGTTTACAGTATTTTCAGAAAAAGATTACAATTTTTACATGGAATTCGCTAATCAATGATGCATTGAAACCATTAAGGCAAATCCAAAAAGTGTCCAGTCATTTAGCACATGCACTATAAACGATGTCCAAATGTTTTTAGTCTTAATGTATGGATAGAGCAGAACAATCCGTACAATGCCGATACCGAGAATGGCTTGTGCAATATTCCAATTATAAGTTGGTAAATGGTATGCGCCAAAAATAATGGATACTACAATCCACGCTAAGATAATCGCAGACTTTCTGTTCAGTTTAAGTTTTTTTACTCCTAAGTACAAAATGACTAAGAATGGAAGGATCGTTATTAATTCTTCTCCAAAAAGCATCGGGAGCATTGTCAGGAACGTCGTAATTGTATCGGAAAAATTACCATTGAATCCTTCACTCACTGGATTTGCACTAAAATTAAATAATTTCGTAATAATAAAACCAACACCATAGGTCACAATAAGATTTACAATGTACGTCCCAAGAATTAATATAATATCTTTAGCAACTAATTTTCTGAAAAGTAATGTCCACTGACTCCGTGCAACAAAGATAACTGCTGCTAATGGGAAAATCACATTTATAAAAGGATGTCCATAAGTACCTCCAAACCCAATAAGAAACAATGCAAAACCTGCAGCAACAGCTATCAGAAATATTAGGCTGGTTTTCAAATTTAGAGTAGGGGATTGCAGTTCACTGTAGAACGGAAAATCATCATTTTTACGCTCAAATCTAAAAAAATTACTTTTACTCATCATTAATCAAATCCTTCCTGAAAATAATGAAAAGCTATACTCTCTGAATACTAAAACCAATGATGCGGAGAATAGAAATACAGTCAGCTGTTTTTTTGTACTATCACACTATACTCCCATTTTTTTCTGAAACATTTACAATTTTTTCAGAAAAGAATTACAATATTTACACAAGTTTTGAATAAACTGAAATTAATTCATCACTTAATTTTGCAAATTCATGAAAATGTTTTTAAAAAAATGAATCTATTTCAGAAATAATTATGTTGTTTTGATAAAATAGACAGGTAATAATAGAATAAACAGTTCCCTTGTTAAAAAACTAAAAAGCGAGGTTTACCAATGTTATGGACCTGAAGCTGTTAAAAAAAATTAAAACGATAAATTTCTTCACATTCTTCTTTTTTTGGACTGTCATCTTTTTTGCTCTTGCGGATAAGCCACCACCTGCTGGTTTCTATGGGCTTATTGCCCTATTATTAGTTTATGGTATTTTACTTATTATCTATTTAAATGATTTTATTGAAAGCTTGATTAAGAAGCGAAGAGGAGTTTTTCTACTCAATTTGTTATATTTCTCCTTGGGAGGTTTTGCTTTCAGTCTAATTCTTTCAATTATTGTCATTAACCTTGTTTCAAATGTAGAAAATGAAGGATATCTAATCTCGGCATTCAGTTCAACCGTAATAGGATTCCTTAACGGGTTATGTTTTTATTTTTTCAACAAGCTGCTTGTGAAGAGGTACAACCTAATGATTGAGCAGAACCGCTCTGAATAATAAAAAAGCCGAATTAGCTAAAGAATGACGTATCGCCAAAAAGCAACTTATCCGCAGATAAGTTGCTTCTTTATCATGATTTTTAACTTCTACACTATATAAGTTGAACTTAAGAATAAAGTAACGTAAACCGACGAATCCCCTGTCCTCACAGGTATCAATCTTTTCCCAGACTTTGTTTCTTAAATTCACTCTCGAAACATAACTCCGTGAGATCCCCAGCTCCTTCGCTATCTCCCGCTGTATCCGCTCTTCTCGATCTTCAGATATACTCCCTTGAGCAAATCATCCACTTCCGAATCAAAATATCGATAAGTGTAATGTTTAAAAAACTATATTTACAATTCAGAATGCTCGTGTTTCGCTTTGAGACGACTCCAGCGGCGCTGAACTTCGCTCTCAAAGCTGCGCAGAGCCGGTTCGTTCTCAGGCTTGAGCAGATGGCGGGTCTTACCCATCGTCTTCAGCCAGGCAGAGACTTCAATACGTTTGTCCTTGTTCTCCGGATTGTACGTAATGGTCGTTGTGCCTTGTTCCACTTCATACAGCGGGAAGAAGCAGGATTCCACCGCCAAGGATACAATATCCGTCCCATCCTTGTCTTCGGTCATCCAATTCAACGGGCAGGCAATCAGAATCTTGCCGTAGACCAGACCTTCATTCTGCGCGTACCATTGGGCCTTAGCTGCTTTTTTGAGCAGATCCTGCGGATAGGCTTCACAGCCGGTGAATACATAAGGAATATTAGTGGCTGCCATGATCTGGGCAGTATCTTTATGCTGGGTGACTTTACCCTGCTGGGTCTTGCCGATGCTTGAAGTAGAAGTCCGGTGACCGAGCGGTGTTGAATAAGACTGCTGTGCACCAGTGTTCATATAACCTTCATTATCATACTCGATGATAATCATTTTATGTCCGCGCAGTGCAGCACCAATGGCTGGTCCCATCCCGATATCCATACCTCCGTCGCCTGTTACCATAACGAAAGTAAAGTCATTCCTCAGGCCCAGTCCATCCAGCTCTCCGCGGCGTTTGCGTTCCCAGAACATTTCTACCACCCCGGACAACGTAGCCGCACCGTTCTGGAAAAGGTTATGGATGAACGTTGACTTGTGCGACGAATAAGGATAGCCGGTTGTTGTAACCATTGCGCATCCTGTATGGTACAGCGCAACGATATCTCCTTCAATTCCCCTGAAGAACAGCTCAAGACCCGAGAAAATCCCGCAGCCCGGACATGTGCCGTGACCCGGAGCCAGGCGTCTTGGTTTCTTCATCAAACTGCGGATCGGGGGAATCTTCACGGCCAGCTTTCCGGTTTCTTCATTTTTAGTAACAGTAATGAGGCCCGTCTTCAACAAATCGAAATTCATCGGCTTAAGCAGGCGCTGCGGTGCCTTTTCCGGTTCACCAGGATTGTGGCCGTAGTAATCAAACGGTACTTCAACACGGTCAGCAACAACAGCATCCAACGCCAGCTGGAAGAAATGATGGCCATCTTCAGCATAGAAGTCCTTGCCGCCTAATCCGTAAATCCGGCTGATGACTTTAGTCGTTGTATTCCCGTAAGTGAACAGCGCTGCCTTGATTTCGTTAACCATGTTGCCGCCGTGTCCGCCGAAGGAATCCGCACGGTCACCAACAGTAATGGCTTTGACATTCTTCAGTGCTTCCGCGATCTGCTTCTGCGGGAACGGACGGATCATGTTCGGTGAAATCGCTCCGGCTTTGACTCCCTGCAGTCGCAACTGATCCACAACATCCTTAATGATCTCGGACGCGGAATTCATCAGGAAGACAGCCACATCGGCATCCCCCATCCGGTACTGCTCAATCACCTCATAATGGCGTCCGGTCAGATCAGCAAATTCCTGAGCGATCTCTTCGAACACTTCACCGGCATTGTACATGGCCACAGACTGCTGATAGCGATTATTGATATAATCCGGTTCATTCATGTAAGGACCAACAGTAACCGGATTGTTGCGGTCAAGGGTATCGGTTGAGCCGGCTGGCGGCTGTTCGCCTACGAATTTATGCACATCTGCGCGGTGCGCAAAAGCCTGTACGCGGCGCTTCTGGTGAGAAGTGAAATATCCGTCCGAAGCTACCATAACCGGCAGGCGGACTTTGACATGCTCAGCCAGCTTCAGTGCCATCAGATTCATGTCGTAGACCGACTGCGGGTCACGGCACATCAGAATCGGCCAGCCGGTATTGAGTGCAAAATACAAATCGGAGTGGTCCCCGTGAATGTTCAGCGGTCCGGAGATGGAGCGGCAAATCAGGTTCATAACCATGGGCATCCGCGTACCGGCTTGTACAGGCAGCTGCTCAAGCATGTACATGTAGCCTTGCGCACTGGTGGCGTTAAATACGCGTCCGCCGGCTGTAGAAGCGCCATAACAGATACCTGCCGAGCTGTGCTCACCATCTGAGGGCACGAGCATAATGTCATGCTGGCCGCTGGCTTTCATCGTATCGAGGAATTGGGCAACCTCTGTCGATGGCGAGATCGGGAAATACCCCATGACATGATAGTTGATCTGATGCGCAGCATAGGCCGCCATCTCATTGCCTGATTCATATAGGAATTTCTGTTCTACTTTGGCAGAACCTATTTCTTTTTCATAATCAATAGCCATTGTTCATTCCGCCTTTCTAACCGGATTTACGCTTGCGTGATGAGATCGAATGGATGATGCACCGTATGGCTGTCGGCATAGCCTTCCTTCTCGCGCATGCTTGAGAGTGCCGAGGTCGGGCAGGCGCCTACGCATTTCAGGCAACCCTTGCAATATTGATAATCGATGCCCCGCAGGAACATCTGTGAGCGCCCCTTGCGGTCAAGCCGTTCTTCCCACACAAAACACTGGTCAGGGCAGACGGTGTCACACTGTGCACAGTTAATGCAGGACTCATTTTCATAAGCCGGAATCATTCCGGAACGGGAAATGCTCAAGTTCTTGAGGAAGCTGCTTCCCGGATTGATGATCGTACCGCCTATAGGCTGAGTTTCATAGCCAAACGGCGAAATGTCGGAACGCACATATTCAGGCATGCTGTCCCCTGCCTCCAGCTCGAAGTGCATAAACTTCACTTCATTGTAGCCGCGCTCAAAAGTCGTAATAGCCGATTGTACAGCCTGCGGATATTTTTTGCCGAGCGATTTCTCAATAACGCCCTTCATCGTTTCAGTATCCAGGAATGGGCAGAGCCGGAACAGGGCACCCAGCATCGCCATGTTTACACGGTTTTTCTCTTTCAGTGCGATGCTTGTCGCGTCGATCACAGCAATGGTTCCGGCTTTCATCTTCAGCAGCTCTTTGAGTTCTTCCGGCGTCTTGGCCGAGTTCACAAGAACAGTGCTGTCTTCATTAATCCCGCTGGTGACATTAACGGTCTTGACAAGCGCTTCGTGGAACACCCCAACCACATGGGGACGCTCTACCGGCGAAGTATCACGGATATGCGTGTTTAAATCACAGAACCGGATGTGGGCCTTTACAGCAGAGCCCTTTTTCTCTGATCCATAAGACGAGAAGCTTACGCCGTTCAGCCCCGCTCCGACGACTCCCGCTTCTGCGAGCATTTTACCCGCCAGGTTAGCTCCCAAGCCTCCAATAGACTCCAGTCGAATTTCAAAAAATCCGAGACCGTTAATTCGTGGTAATTCAATCATAAATGAACTCCTTTCACTAGAAGACTAGTAATACTCTTGCGAGCATTAATCCCGTTCAGGTCTGGAATAAGCTAAATAATTTTTGTACTTCTTCAACCGTTCTGGCAATTCGTCAGCCTTTGGATTACGTTTTAAAGAAACTTGATATAATTCATCTGCGTGGCCAAGCTTTCCGGAGATTAGAACATGGGAATGTGCTCTATCTTCCTCGGCGATATCAAATCTTACTTTTCCGTCTTCCACCTCCAGAGTCCCCCTGACCCCGCAAATTCCACATATTGCTGGATAATTATCATCATGATTTCTGATTTCTATGAGTTTGGAATGACAGATTGGACATAAACCAGGTTCGCCAATATACTTCGCTTCCGTTTCTGGATTCATGAGTGTTTCAGCCACATGACGACCGGATTGTCTTGCTCTCTTAAGTTCTTCCTCCCTGAACACAACTGCTCCAGGTAAGCCAACCCAATTGACCAGCATTTTATCTATTACATTAATTTGCATCGGCAACGTAAAAAGGTGGAGCATCGGCAATGCGAGTGTGTCCCACTCACTTCCTCCTACAGCAATAAGAGAAGCTACTCTAGTTTTAAAGCTTCTTTCATCCGGGCCTTTGCCGGTAGTAATCCCTCTTTCCTCGCGTTGCTTCTTGGCAATCATCCGGAAAGCAATGTCATGAGAAGGCCCCATCCGGTCATTCAGAATCTTCAATAATCCGTTAGGACTCTTTTCATAAATGGCTGAGCTCAAGATTAATCCGTCGCATTCCATTAATTTTTCATCAATAAATCCATAGTCATCATTCTTTATCACACAGTCTCCTGAGCCACACTTTTCAAGCAGACTCACTACACAAGCATTACAACCGGTGCAAGGTTTAATATGTAAATCATTAAGACGCACAAGTTCTACTTCGGCCCCAAGCTCCTCAGCACCCATTAAAGCTTCTTTAACAAGGATTTCTGAATTGCTCATTCTTCTTCCGCAACTGATCCCTAAAATTTTCATTAGTAGCCTCCTACAATTCGAATTTGTTAAGCATATTTTCAGAAACTGATCCACGAGATCGTTTCAGCTTTTTCACAAGAACTGGAGTGACAATTGCACTGGCAACAACTGCGAATGCAATTTGTGCGCGGGCACTCTCAACATAAGGCAGATATGCCTGATCGACCTCTGCCATAAGTTGAGGTACCGTTATGGATAACCCGGCTACACAACAAATCGCCGCAGAAGCATGCCCGTCTTGTTTCAGACAGAATCGGTCAACTAACAACATGGGGATGTTATTAATCAAGGTAAAGATCAAGAACAAAATCAGCCCCAGCCCACATGAGCTGAGTGCGCTCTTGAGATCGATATTCGCCCCAAGGCAAAACCCCAGAAAAGGCACCATAAGTGAGGTCCCTGATTTGGAAAAATTACGAACAGCAGGATCAAACATACCCAGAAGAAATCCGACTACAAATGGAATTAAAGTAGCCATGATGCTTCGAGCGTCAATCCCATTTCCGGAAGAGAAACCAAGAATACAGACGGGTATGAACGGTAGCCCGATAAGGTTCAGCAGAGCAAACGCAGAAATGTCAGTGTCATCACCGTAATTCTCCATCAGCGCAAGGTACATGCCGGGATTGCAACTAGTGATGCAAGCCACAAGTGCCAGGGTAGAGATTCCTCCAAACCCCGCCAAACCGAAAAGCTTCATAACAACGATCCCAAAAACAACACTAAGAACAAGTTTTACCGCAACTAGTATGCCGCCCCGCCGCAGAGTTGTCACAAGCTGTTGAGGTTTGAACTGAATACCACAGAATACTAGCAGAATTCCCACGATCGTCATCGTTCCCGCATTCGAAAATACAGCAGTGGACGGATTTCCAACCATCAAGGTTCTCGGATAAAAAGTATGCATTATTGCAGCGATTCCCATAGGAAGCAGCATCATTCCGCCTGATATTCCCTGTATTCTCTCTAATATTTTCATGTACGGCGATTCCCTTCTTCCAAGTAATCGTGTCTTTCCTCTATCTGACTGTTACTCTTGCGCATGCTTTATTCCCGGCAGCTTTGGCTAGAGGTGTCATGATCATGGTCATTAGATAGGAAACCAAATAAAGCACCGGATAATTCCCAGTAAATGAGGTGAGAAAGCCTGACAGGTTTGATGTGCCAAGCAGAGCCATCACTCCGCTGATTACAGTTACAGGAATGAAGTTTATTAGCAGACAGCCGACACATTGACCCGCCAGTAAATCCTTCTTTAGAGCAAAAAGCCCCGTAAACCAGTCGCTAATCCTCATCAAGGGAATAAAATCGTTAATAAGACAAGCCAGCGAGAAGCCAACCAGGGTGAACACCCATGTTCGTCCATTAATCCCCTCATTCATCAGGGAAGCTGCAAGCGACATCGCCGCCGCAGAGGGAAGATTCAACACAAGCTTAAAATACAAAGAATATGTCTTACTCATTTTCCTGCACCCGCAGCCGATATGGCATGCTCTTTCCATTTTTCTGTTACTTACTTGAATCTGCCCACCCTGGTCAGCTGTTTGGGGACACGGATGCGACCAGATGCAGTGACAATCGCATTCTCTTCACAGACTTCCGTACACCTTCCGCATTTTTCACAAATCGCCGGATCGATCATATGGATATAGCCTGATTTCCCTTGGATTGCATTTTCCGGGCAGACATCAAGACATTCCCCGCAGCCGCTGCATAATTTCGGATCAATGACATAGGCAAGAAAATGGGTACACACCGAAGCCGGACAGGTCTTGCGTACAATATGGGCTTCAAGATCAAGACGGGAGCAGGCAACAGCAGATAACGCCGGCCCCACCATATTTCTTCCAAATGCGCAAAAAGATCCTTCTCCGATTAATTCGCCTATATCTGTTACTAAATCAAGATCCTCTTTTTTTGCGCGCCCTTCGGTAACATCAGTGAAGACTGCTTTGAGTTGCCAGCTCCCCTCACGGCAAATCACACATTTTCCACAGGATGTCTCCGCTGCAGCGCTAAGTAACCCTTTGGCGATAGTTGCCATACAGTGCTTGTCGGTAAAGATTCGGATACTGTCATAAACAGAATCATAGCTTATGAATTCCGAAGTTAAGGCCGGAGCCGATGCGAAGCGCCCGAGCATGCCACCCAGCAGCAGGGGCTTGGCTGGCGCAAGTTCAAGCTCCTCTAACAGAGCAGACACAGGGGTGCCAAGTGCAACTGCCACAACCCTGGTTCTCTCATCTGTTGTAATCATTATTAATTTCTCCTGACGGCGGGAACTGCTTACACCTTCGTAAATCCAGTACGCAGTCTCCACATCCAGCAGGAAGGTAGGTCTCCCTTGCCAGCCTTCGGCACTGAAGCTTTTCACCCATAAGTCACAACGTATTACACCATTGTCTATGGCATTGTATAATGCTGTTTCTTCCCGCAGGACAGGAGAAGCCGGTCCGTACTTCACTGATATAAGCGAGGCCGGAGCTATCTCACGCAGCGGTGCCGCCAACATCTCAGCTTGCGCCTCTGTCTCGGCATAGATCAGAATCTCACAATCCATGCAAATCTTCGCAGCCATTGCCAGCCCTGCTGCTATTCGACTCGCGACATGCGCAAGAATAAAGTCCGTGAATCCATCTAACTCCTGTGCGAGAGAGCAGATTAATACGGGTCTCCCGTCATCTGGATTGATTGCGGATAAACGTTCATCGAGAAGCACTCCTTGTTTATCCGTCAATGCAAGTGCTCTAATTCTTACTGCCGCGTCCGAAGCTGAAATTGCTAGCCTATTCTCCAAAAGCTCCTGAATAGCAGGCTCTTCAGCATTCGGGAAAGGCGACAGAAAATGGGGAGTTCGGCTGACTTCATGTGGCATCTTTATTCACCTCTGGCAACACTCGAATAATCATTCCAAAATTTTTGCGCAGCTATTTCTAGTCGCAGATCACACTGCAGACAACGTTGCGCCTCATCCGGTACTTGCGCCTCAGAATAACCCAGATCCATCGGATCAAAGCATTGGCAACGCTCCTCTGGCGCAACAATCTGTGTTTTCTTTCGCTTTCTATCACTCATGCCTTTAATTGCACCAATTCTCGGGCAAACCGCCTGCTCCGGTGAAAGATTTTCCTCAATATTGCCGTCCCCGCCGAGAAACCGGTCCATCTCTGAAGCAGCCAGGCGCGCACCTGCTATGGCACGAATAACTGAATCTGTGCCTGTTACACAGTCTCCGGCTGCGAAAATACCGGGAATGCTTGAAGCACAGCTATTCGCTTCGACAACAATGCGGCTGCCACGACCAAGGGCTAACCCACAGCCCTCTGCCAAATCAGGTCCTTGACCTACTGCAAAAATCACTGTATCAACCGGGAGTATCGTTTCGCTGCCAGGTATAAGATCAATGACACTCCTGCCATTCTCATCAAACTGGAAGCCTTTCACTTCTGCCATCCGCAGCCCGTTCACTTTACCGTCGTCGCTGCCGTTAATGGCGAGGAACGTTCGGCTGTTATGCACCAGTACTCCCTCTTCTTCAGCCCAGCGAAGCTCTTCAGGAGATGCGGTCATCTTATTTCGGCTTTCAAGGCAAGCCAGATGAACGGTTTCCGCGCCAAACCGTTTTGCGATTCCTGCACAGTCCAAGGCAACGTTTCCCCCACCCAGAATAATTACGTTCTTACCGACAGTCGGAGCCTCCCCCTCTGCCGTCTGGCGCAGAAATTCAATATTCGTATATACGCCTTCCAGCCCGGCGCCCTTCAGTGGCAGACGCGCTCCCTTATGAGCCCCTACGGCTACCAAAACAGCGTCAAATCCTTCTGAGATCAGGGAGGCAGGAAATTCAATCCGAACACCGGTCTGTAATTTCACACCCAACTCCAGGATCATGCCGATTTCTCGGTCAACGATCTCCCGGGGAAGACGATACTGTGGAATCCCGTATTGCATCATACCGCCAGCCTTTTGGCGTTCTTCATAAATAGTTACCTCATGACCTAGCTTTGCAAGGTACATGGCTGCCGTCAGACCAGCAGGACCTGCACCAATAATAGCGACCTTTTTGCCAGTGGCCGATTTTTGGAAAGAACGAGTTTTCCAACTACCGTCATCATGCTCGCAGGCATGGCGTTTCAGGTCACGTATGGCCACCGGTTCATTGAGAAAATTACGTTTACACTCCAATTCGCAGCGATGGGTGCATATGTACCCGAGCGCGTGGGGAAACGGTACTTTTTCGCGCATGACGGCAGCCGCAGCCGGATAATTTTTTTCCCGTATGAACCGCAGATATTTGGGTATATCAATATGGGCAGGACAAGCCGCCCGGCATGGAACCAGGGCATCTGTACGGGACTTTCCAGTCATCTTCTGCGTAATGGCCTCGTGTTCACGAATAGCTCCTGTGGGGCATACCTCTACACAAGCACTGCAAAAGCGGCAATCTGCATCCTGCAGGGAATTACCATCTACTACAACCTGCAACCGGCCCTGAACCTTCTCAAAGCGGATAGCTCCCACACCCCGCATCTCTTCACATGCACGCACACATCTTCCACATAGAATACAGCGGGTCATTTCATGAAGAATAATCGGGTTCCTGGCATCCTCAGCAATACGGATCGGGTTGGCCCGGAGGCGGCGCCCCGTATCTCCGACAAATTGGGAAATGGATTGGAACTGGCAGTGTCCGAATTTTGGACAGCCTGTACACTCACTTGGATGTGTTTTGAACATTAAATCAACAGAAAGCTTTCGTACGTTTTCAGCGAGAGCATCCTTACTGTCAATGACCATTCCTTCTTCCGCCTTTACAGCACAGGCAGCCACGACACCCTTTTTCCCTTCCTGACGCACCATGCAGAGACGGCAGGAGGCAGTGTGACGAAGATTCTCATGGTAACAGAGGTTCGGGATATAGATACCGTTTGATAGTGCAGCTTCTAGAATCGTTCCACCTGTACGCACAGATACGGTCTTTCCGTCAATCACCAGTGTCACTTGTTCGTCCTTCATCGTTTATTCCTCTGCTCTCACATATTCAGCGGCACTTTCACCGGCAAAACGTCCCGTATTCAAGCAATAACCCATCGTGTTTCCGGGTAAAAGAAACATATAGCTGTCCCCGTAAATGGTACAGGTATCTGTACCGGCAGCGTACAGACCGGGTACAGGCAACCATTCCTTATCCAGCACTTCTGCTCTATCGTTTATTTTTATACCGCCAAGTGTGCCATACGCGCTGGGACGAAAGCATCCGGCATAGAAGGGTGCCTTCACAACAGGCTTCATATAAGTCTTGTTTTTGAAGAAGAGCTCATCACTTCTATCACACATATCGTTGTATTCATCAACTGTATCGAGCAAAGCCTCTGGAACGATCCCAAGTTTTTCAGCTAGCTCCTCAATGCTGTCTGCTTTGATAATGTCCGGATTGCCCTGAAGGATGTAATCCTCTACGACCTCATCAAAATCACTGACATCATCCGGGTCATGCACAAAGTTTATGACATCAAGACCATTGCGCTTATACCCCTTTAGAATAGTGGAATCAATAATGGAATAACCTACACGCCCTTTTTGAATAGCGATGGCGTTGCCGGTGAAGGTATTGTTCTGCATTTCTTCCTCATTAATAAAACGTTTGCCGAGTTGATTCACCATCAGGTTAGGTTGCATCAGTACGGCAGGCACACTATCCGGACCGGTATCCGAATGTGGCAGAATGTAGATCATTTCAACTGTCATATCGGTTGTCGCAGCCCCTGCCTCGCAGGCCATACGAATTCCGTCACCCTTGAGTCCGGGGATTGCAAAATTGAACATATCCTCCTTGTAGCTATAGCCGGTGCGCTCCTTAATCATCTCTGGATTATCACCTGCACCTCCCGTAGCTACAACAACAGCCTTGCACCGGAACTCAGTTTCTTCACCATCAGGCCCTCTGCCAATAACTGCGCAGACCTTGCCCTGTCCATCTGTAAGAATACGCTGAGCAGGGGTTTCAAGATAAAACTCAACCCCATGCTCACGTGCGTATTCCATGATTGCTTTATTCATGATGGCACCGCCATTGCGGCCAATGCCACCGTTCACTGCTACGATATGCCAGGTCTGCTCAGATTTCGGAAAATATTTGTATGCTCCAGCAAACTGGACGCCCATCTCTTCTAGCCAGGTAATGGTATTGGCGGAATTTTCAAAATACCTTTTCACAAGAGTGGCATCTACGCGCCAATGCGTATATTCCATAAACATTTTGAAGGCCCGTTCTACACTGATATCTACCATCATGGATTTTTGCTGCCGCGTACCTATCCCCAGAGGTCCCATCCCCATATTTGCTGCGCCACCTACCGTACTGTTTTTCTCCAGCACTACTACCCTCGCTCCGTTCTCAGCAGCTTGCGCAGCGGCTGCCAATCCGGAAGGTCCTGCGGCAATTACAACTATTTCTGTCTCGATCTGTCTCATATAAAGTTCCTTTCCTAGAAACATTAATTTAAATACACCCTTAACCATTGCGCACTCCATTCCACCGCCTCATTTGCCAGCTCACGGAAGTTGATTGCATGGGTTTCTTTTGTATCTATGGGAAGTTCGTTATAACAGGCACTGTTAAAAGCATCTTCTATATAGCCATGGTGCGCAGCTTGCATCTGCCGTATAAAGACTGGAACGCCTGCCCTGGACAAACGAATTGCATATTGTTCGCCTTCATAGCACAACGCATCACACTCGGCAAGTACTATAATGACCGGCGGCATATTAGTAATGAACCGTTCAGGCGCATGGAGCGGTGATACATAGGGTTCCTTCCGTTGCTCCTCACTTGAATATAGAGAAGTAAACGCTTTCATCAACTCTGGGGCCATATCGGACAAACAGCGCTCCTTCGCTGCCGGATCATTTACGGCATCAAGATAGGGGTAATGCAAAATCTGGCAGCAAATAGAGTAGCGATCCTGTTCCCTTGCCTTCATTGATGCGGCTGTAGCAAGAGTCGCCCCTCCACTGAATCCCATAACTGCAAACCGTGAAGGGTCCATACTGAAGCTTTCAGCATTTTCGGCAAACCACTTCATTACCCCACAGACGTCATCTAGCGCTGCAGGGTAAGGATTCTCAGGAGCTTTGCGGTAATTTATCCCTACTACGTGACAGCCAATAAGAGTTCTGACTTCCTCGCACAGGTTATCATCCTTGGCAGCATCGCCAAGCACTAGCCCCCCGCCATGCAGCTCAAAAAGTACTGGCGAGTTTTGCCGCTGGGCACGATGCAACCAAACTTCAACACTGTGGCTTTCACCGCAAGGTATTTCCAGCCGCTCTCCATGAATATGCTGTGACAACAGGACCATTCTTTCAGATGCACGAATGGAGGGTATGATTTTAATGAAGCTTTGCAAGAAATCATCCATTTGATTTTCCTGTTTCTGTTCTGTTGAAACCTTCCCATACGGGATAACCCGTATACACTTTGGTTTCTTCTTCACCGTTCAGAGCACGCACAGTGCCTGCCGCAAGTGCCTCCATTTCAAAATCACCCCCGTACACCTTAACAGGTGCGATCCAGCCACAGTATAGCTCCACAAAACCTGTAAAATAGAGGTCATTGCTGACGCCGCCTGTGAGAATGATCCCGTCCACTTGGCCTTGAAGAACTGCTGCGCAAGCACCGACAGCTTTGCATAACTGATAAGCCATAGCATCATAAACAAGCTTCGCATAAGTATTTCCGCTAGCAATTATTTTTTTGATCTCCATGGTGTTATCTGTACCGAGATGACTGACTAGTCCTCCTGTCTTGCTGATCTTCTGGATCATTTCCTGATGGGTGTATTCACCGGAGAAGCACATATCAATAATGGGGACGGCAGGGATTGAGCCAGAACGATTCGGCGCCATAGGACCTTCTCCATTTAGTACATCATTGCCGTCTACCATTCTTCCCTTCTTATGGGCAGTAACAGATAGCCCCCCGCCCACATGCGCCACAATAAAGTTGCATTCCTCATACGGTCTGCGTAGTTCTTTGGCATACCGCATGGCGACTTCTTTCTGATTGAGCACATGTACTCTACTCTCTCGATAAATGCCCCTTATCCCTGTAAAACGGGCCAGCTCCTCATATTCGTCAACATCAGGCGGGTTGACCAAATATGCAGGTGCTCCGCCAAATTCATCCGAGAATGCTTGAATAAGCTGTGCGCCGAGAACTGCCGGATGCTTGACCGTTCTTCCCTCCCGGGAATGCTTAAGAATGGCTTCATTAATCGGATAAATGCCACCAACCATGCTTTCCAGACCTCCACTGTACGCAGCGTAAGCATCCATAGCAGTAAGGCTGATTTTAGCCTTATATAACTCCGATAGAATCGTCTCGCGCCGGTAAGGAAGTTGGTCGCCAATAGTTGCAAAGGTCTTTAGAACTGCCGGGTCATGGGCAACATTCGCTTTGAATACTTGTGTGTTGTTCTCAAAAACCGCCAATTTTGTTGAAGTAGAGCCTGGGCTGAGCGTAAAAATTTTATATATCCTTTCCATGTCTTCACAGTTCCTTTCCATGCTGTGCGCGTACAATTAGCATAATAATATTGCCCATCATTTCGGAAAGCGGAGCACTGCGGGAAAAATCGCAGATCGGCTGTGCAAAGCCTTGAAGTACAGGCCCATATGCATCGGCTTGACCAAAAAGCTGTATCAGCTTGACACCTATATTCCCGGCATGCAGATTTGGAAATATAAGCACATTTGCCTTGCCAGCGACATCACTTTCACGCTTCACTTTGTTTGCAGCAACCCCTGGGGATATAGCTGCATCAAGTTGAAATTCACCATCGATCTTCAAGTCCGGCACTCTGCCATGTACAATATCGATTGCCTTGCGGATAACATCAATACTCTCATGCTCCGTGCTGCCACATGTAGAAAAGGAAAGCATAGCAATACGAGGCTCCCAGCCGAGCAGCGTTTTGACAGTATGTCCAGAGGATATGGCGATGTCAGCAAGTTCGTCAGCATCGGGAGCGGCATTCACCGCACAATCAGCTATAGCAAGCAGCTGACCTTCAGGACCCTCAAAGCCCGGCACATTCACAATACCAAGACTTGAAATGCTGCTAAAGCTTTCCTGCATCCCGATAATGTTTTGAGCCGCCACAATAACCTCAGCCGTAGTATACTCGCGTCCAGCAGCTGCACAATCAGCCCTGCCGGTCTTAACCAGCAGCATCGCACAGTTTACTGGATCTTTTGCCTTGCGCAGGACCGCTTTTCTGCTCAACTCATCAAAACGGGCTTTATATTCGTCAGCGAGTTCTTCTAACTGCTGCTCATTCGAATTATTGAAGAAACTGAATGCCTCAGTCGAAATTCCAAGTTCCACCGCACGCGCACTGATACTCTCTGAATTGCCAATTAGCACAGGTTGGCCTATCTTGCGTGCGACCACCTCCGCGGCGGCTTTCAAAATCATTTCATTATCACATTCCGGAAAAACCACCCTTTTGGGATGAAGACGTGCTTTTTGCTCGAGCGTTTCCAGCAGGCTCATTTATATACTCCTTCCATCTGCAGCTATGGCAAAGGCCACCGCGTAGTCTGTATCATAAGAAAGGGAAATTTTCACTTGCGCACATGAGCTTTGCAGCGCCCGTTTGGCGATTTCCCCATGCAGTATCACATTAGGCCGCCCTTCGGCATCATTAAGGATTTCAATCTCTTTGAGACTAACTCCCTCGCCACTGATAGCTAGAGACTTGAACACCGCTTCCTTGCCGGCAAACCGCGTTACATAGTAATAAAAAGGCTCCGGACGGCTTATAGCTTGCGCGATCTCATTCGGAGTATATGTTTTTTGTATAAATGGATCTTCCTGCACCAGCGTAATGGCTCGCAGATGAGAAAAATTCACGATATCTGTCCCCACACCGATCATCGGACTTTCCTCCATATCTAACGGTAGATATATTCACCAGATTGATAACGTGGCGGAATTACCGGTACCTGAAGGAAGGATTGATATTCCCCGCCAGTGCGAATGATGTGTCTGCCCTTATTGTCTGTGTCCCACGCTAGAGGCTCGAACCATCCCTCCCGGATATAGCGGCCTGCCACCTGCACCCGCAGTTTCTCACCTTTATGCCAGATCCGGCTGGAAGGCACAATTTCGATATCCACCGGAACTACCTCTCCCCCAGTGAGCTTCAGCTCACGTTCGTGAGAAAGCACAGGCTGATAGTGGGTACTAAGCTTTGAATCAAGCTCTCTGTGCGAAACACGAATCTTACCCCATGCTCCGGGATGCGGCTCATCCAGTACATGCCAGGGAATCCAATTGCCCTCTCCATCAGCCTTCTGAATATTAATGAAAAGATCCATGTCGTCATGCCCGGCTGCTTCAACATAAAGCCGTAAAAACATATAACCGGTCAGCTCAGTATCCTCTTTAAACTCCATATCAAACATTGCTTCTCCACTGGCCGAGTCGTAAGTTACTTCGGATGCGGCAGAAACAGAACCTTCTTGCATGCTCATGCTGGCCGCATCCAGGTAGTAACGTGTATATTGAGTTCGCTCCAGAGGAAATCCTTTTTCCTTGCGCTGTACCTGGTAATCACAATCGAAAGCATCCATAACATCAAGCCGGACACGGGGGGTTAATTCCCAGCCATTATGAATGTCTTTCAGGTAGCGGTCATAGAAGCGCTTCAGGTCCTCAAGATTGTAAGGATCATAAGCATCTGCCCATTCAAAATCGCGATGTACGCGCAGCCATTTCTGCTTCGTCTTAATTTTACGATAGCCCTGAATTGAACCACGCAGATGAAAATGACTCCAGCCGGCGGTACAGTAACACGGAATCGTAATCTTGCTGAAATCAGGAATTTTGTCACGCCAGTAACCGTTCATTAAAGGATATTTCCGTGCCATAGCCACTTGATCATCGACACCGCCATTCCCCGTAACCGAAGCTGCGATGAATTCATTGAAGCTAAGTGCTGGGATGCCCCCTTCATAAATTGCTTCCCTGTACACATCAGTCGTGCCTTCCCACGGGGCTATACAGGCGAGATGGGGAGGTTGATAAGCTGCTACACGATACTGGGTCATGGCTACACCAGAGTTTCCTCCCATACCCACTCGACCATTACACCAGTATTGAACACCCAGCCATTCGATAAAATCATAGCCATCCTCACAATCCTGACGACTGAACATGCTTACATCACCTTCGGAATGACCTGCACCGCGAGTATCAACGTTGGCAACGGCGTAACCCATTCGGCACCAATACATAGGGTCCGGAGACTCGAACTTTGCGAGTTTGGATACGGTCTGCGGAGGAACGCCCATAATCTGCCACTCACTCATTCCTTCTCCTGGCCTTTTCCCGAAAAAACTCCAGGAAACTAGTGCAGGAATCTTGTCTATTCGGTTTTCCGGCATATATATATCACAATAGATAGTCACCCCGTCACGCATTTTAACGGGTACGTCTTGCTGACAGATCACGCCTTCACCCGCAATGTATGTTCTTTGGTTGAAGGGAGGACAGAAACCTTGTCCCATTGCATCCATTGGATTTTCACTTGCAGAAAGATCAATATCCTGCTCTTTATCAACAGGCCGACGGGCCACACGGTAAATACTCTCAAGCTCTTCGCCCTGAAACATTTCTTTCTTTGTAAAAAATTTGTTCATTGTCCTTCTCCTTATCCGTTCTCGCAAATTTCCAGCACATAATCAACAGCCTCAGCGATGGTTTGTTTCCGGCGAAATTTCATATATGGAATTTCAACATTAAAAGCGTCCTCCAAGAAAGTAGTGATCTGCGAAAAATGCACAGATTTTGCCTGTAAATCACTCGTAAATGAAAGACTTTCCGACAATTCCTCCGGCTTCTTCCCGAATAAAGGCGAAGCTCTTTCCACCAGCTTCGCATAAATTTCTTCACGTAATTCCAATACAATCCCTCCTTGTTGAATACAGCTCATCACACATTTTCAAGCTAAAGTGTCATTTATTGCTGCATGTGATAAATTCAGTATATATAATGAGAGCGTTATCTCCCATGTGCTGCAACTTAATCGTGATCGGTTATTTCAGCAAAGTTTTGTAAAATTGCACAAAGGTTCCTAGTGCTATTGGAGGCTGTTCTCGTGAATCTTCAAAAGATCATCAGAAAACTTAGCGACTGTTGTCTTGCCTGGCCGGAAGAGGCATTACAAACCAAAGAGATTAACGAATTTGCTATCCTGCGACCCTGCTCCGTATTCAAGACTGACACTGCCTATTTAGGCAAGCTTTCAGATATACCAAGGGACTTTCCAACAGACACCCCATTTTTCTGTATTCAGGATTGTGACGCATCTGTTGATTCTTATACTTGCCTTACCCTTCTGCCAAATGAACTGGATTTGCTTGATCTTTCAGAGAAAATCTCTACTATCCTTGCTCATGAGAATCGGCTTATTGAGCATATGCACACGCTTATCTCCGCACTTAACTCCAACAAAGGATTGCAGCACATGACGAATGAAGCCACCCGCATCTTTGGTAATCCGGTTATCATTGTTGATGCTGGCTATAAATTACTTGCTATGTGTCAAGCACCTATTCCCAGCCGACCTGATATTGAACAACAGAGACACTTAGGTTATGTCCTTGACCGAAATATTCAAAGCATGAAGAAATCCAATTTATACGAGCGGACCCGGATGGCTCTTTTTCCTTATTACTCTCGTGATCCCGAGACCAAGAACGGTTGGATTACAGCTTTTGTGTACGTCCACGGTATAGAATTTGCACAGGTTAGTGTTATGGAGCTTGATCGTGAATTTACTGATATTGATTTTGAACTAGTAAAATTTCTTTGCGAACTGGTTTCGGTAGAATTGCAGAAGAGTGATTTCTATAAATCCAATCAAGGAATGGTTCATAGCTTTCTGCTTACCGAACTCCTTACTGGTGATCTCTATGATGCTAATGTCATTGCAATGCGCTTGGCTCATATGGAGTGGCCGCTGTCCTCTAACTTGCGTGTGTTGACCTTAATTGACCAAAACAACGGTTTTTTTGAGGGAAAAGTTCAACTGGTCGCGCAGCATCTAAGTCAATTCCTGCCAAACAACCGTTGGATCGTTTTTCAAGGGCGCATTGTATTTCTAATCTCTCTCACCGATTCATCCCACGAAATAATTACTAAAGAAGAACGGATTCTGGAGTTTCTGCAAGTAAATAGTCTGACTGCTTCAATGAGTGACTCCTTCAGTCAATTAAATTTTTTGCGAAAATATTACAAACAATGTCTGGCTGCCATCGACTTAGGACTCCAACTTGACTTTAACAAGTCAATCTATGTGTATGAGGACTATCTCTGTGAGCATATTGGAAAAATCATATCTGAACATCATGATCTTGCTGATTTCTGTCATCCGGTTATTCAGAAGCTTATTGCTTATGACCATACCCACAAAACAAGTTTGCTGCCTACCCTTGAAGCCTATCTTCAGTATGTGGATACTCCAGCTCTTGCGGCAAAAGCTCTTTTTATCCATAGAAACACTTTGTTCTATCGTATCAACAGGATCCGGGAGCTTTTCCAATTAGACTTAAGCAACGGTGATATTCGTCTCAAACTGCAATTGACATTTCATTTTCTGAACTTAAAATACGAAGTACATAAATAAAACTAATCTTCGAGGAGTTTGTATGGACGTTCCAATTCAAAGAGAGGACTCGTCCCAGCAAACCTATATAACTTTATTCATAATCTGTAGAAGCTTTTACAGCACAAATAAAGGGCACCTTATACCGCCGGGCTCGGAACTTAAGCCTTAGCAGAAAGGTGCCCCCATTAATACTTCAGAGCAGATTACAGTGCGCTATCTTTAGCCATTGAAGCTAATTTTTCAGTCCCGTCAACGTGATTCCTTCTACGAAATATTTTTGACCAATCAGATAAAAAATGACACCCGGCGCAAAGGACATACACGTAGCCGCCATCGTCAGCGACCAGTCCTGCTTTAGTTGGCCTCTAAAGGCGGTTAGTCCCAAGGCTATCGTATACTTATCGCTTGAGTTTATGTAAATCATCTGTTGAAGTAGATCATTCCATAAACCGATAAAGATAAATAATGCGACGACGATCATCGCAGATTTAATGGCCGGCATAATAATGCTGAACAAAATGCGGTAATATCCAGCGCCATCGATCGTTGCTGCTTGATCAAGCTCTCTCGGTATAGACATGATAAACTGCCTAATCAAAAAGATATTAAAAGCCCCGCCACCACAGAAATAAGGCAAAATCAACGGCAGATAGCTGTCATGAATTCCTAAGCCTCTCGTCCACCCAATATATAGCGGAATAAGTGTAACCATGGCAGGTAGAAGCATCGAACCGACACAAAGAGCCCAAATCAATTTTTTGCCCCGAAAACGCAGTCTTGCAAAGGCATAACCGCATAAAGTCGCTGTAAAGGTTCCTGCCAAACAGGCGGGTACAATAATAATCATAGTGTTCCATAAATATTTCCAAAACTTAAAGATCTCTAGCGTTTCTGCATAGTTTGAAAACAACCAATTTCCTGGCAGCAGTGAAGGCGGATATTGGTATATCTCGGCATTCGACATGAGCGACGTGCGAAATATCCACCAGATTGGAAAGAGCACGAGTATAGTAAAAAAAATAACAACGACAAACGAGATCAGGTTCATCCATTGATTATTACGTTTTTTGCTCTTTAATCTTCCGTATGAGGCTACACTCATTTGTCATCGCCTCCTTCATTAAAGATCCATAGGTTGGAGGTTTTGAATAATACACCAGTAAAGCCTGCAAGAATAACAAAAATAACGGCTGTTGTCGCACAAGCATACCCCAATTTATAATTTACAAAAGCTTGATCATACATCAGATAAGTTAAAAAGCGTGAAGAATTACCCGGGCCGCCATTCGTTAATGAAAGAGCCGGCGTAACAATTTGGAGATTGGCAATCAAGCTCATTAGCAAATTGTAAAAGATAATGGGCGACATGCACGGTAAAGTGATATGCAAGAATCGTTTCCATCCATTCGCACCATCCATTTCAGCCGCTTCATGGTAGACGACCGGAACATTTTGCAGCCCAGCTAAGAAAATAACAATTAAGTTACCTGACAGCCAAACCGAAATCAAGGATAGGGATGGAATGACATAGCTGGAATCCGCGATAAAAGAAACTTTGTTCAAACCCATCTCAGAGAGAATAAAGTTAAAAAATCCAAAATTAGCTTCGTATAACCAGGACCATCCTACATATATTGCGGCTGCCGGCAAAACGTACGGTACATAGAACACAGCTCGGAAAAACCCTCTTGCCGGAATTTTACGATTCAGTAGCATCGCAATAAAAAGTGAATAAATCATGCCTCCAACTACCGATAAGACGGCAAAGTAGACCGTAGCTATAATAGAATCTTTAATATAAGGATCAGTGGTAAATAGATTAATATAATTCTCGAAGCCAACAAATTTGGGGTCTGAAAGTCCCGTCCAATTCGTTAAGCTGATCCCGAGCACCCCAATAAGAGGTAGATACGTTAAAAAGATCAGCCCAATGAAGGCAGGGATCAATAATATATACGCGGCTCGTGCCTCACCTGCATGAATACGTGAACGACGTTTCGGAGATTTATTAATCATTTCCATCTCTATCTCCCCACCTGAAGATCATAATATGGCCGCCGCGTGTGTGAGCTTGGCAGCGGCCAGTCTTTTACGAACTTTACTAATTGCCTGAATGGGCTGCTTTCAACGCATCGAGATTTTTAGAAATAGCATCCTTAGCGGTCGTCTTTCCAGTCCATACATCCCCTAGAACCGACCCGAGCAAGGTGTTAAACTCCGTCGTATGATTCGTATAGAACCACGCTGCAGGCTTCACAGCAGGTGATTGCGCATAATCGACTACTGCAGATTTATATTCGTCATAAACAGGGAAGTTAGGATTTTCGACCCATTTACGGGTAAGGGTCTCATCCGTGTACCACTTCTCCAGCGTCGGCATCCAGATCCCCGAGCTAATGAGGCCCCAGTTATTTTCTTCTGAGTTGTACCATTTCAGCCATTCCATCGCTTCTTTTGGATGCTTAGTCTGGGAGAAGACGACATTGGCGCCACCCGTGTTGAGAGTAACCTTATCCTTCATGTAAGGCAATACTGCAACGCCATAGTTCAAGCCTTCATTCTTGGCCGTATTCAGACTAGTTCCCACGTTCCACGCACCGTTAGTAGCCATGGCAACAGTTCCCGCGATGATGGTTCGTTGAATGCCATCATCAGTCTGTCCGACAGACAACGGAGCAACATGATCCTTCAAGTAAAGATCTGCAACCTTCTGAATTCCCTCTATACTGGCGTCTTCTCCAATTCTCACCTCAGTCCCATCACCCGAATAGAACCCTCCACCATTACCAAGCGCCCAGGTCTCAAGCTGCCATGGTAAGTTTTCAACGGATGCGCCAAACTGTACGATACTCTGCTCATTAAAGCCACTCTCATCAGGATGTTTACCATTTTTATCAAGGGTCAGCTTCTTTGCTGTTGTTACAAATTCGTCCCATGTCCACGCTTGGTCTAAAGCGGCTGGGGGATAGGGTACATTGGCTTTGTCGAACATATCTTTGTTGTAATAGAGGAGTAAGATTTCATTGGCAGCCGCGTAGGCTACGGTTTTCCCTTGATATTTGTAGGCTAAGCTATCCAGTGGTTTGCTGTCGCTTCCTTCGTACATTGTATTTACATCATTCAGCATGCCTTGGGTAGACCACTGAACGACCCCATCTTCTCTGAGCATCCCTGTATCAGGCAATTGCTCTGCCGTAGCCATTGTATTCAGCTTAGTCATGTAGTTTTCCCAAGGAATTGCTTGTACTTCTACTTCAATTCTGTCTTGAGAAGCATTAAACTTATCCGCCACTCCCTGGGTTACATTTCCTTCTTCCGCACTTCCCCACATCGAATAGATAATCTTGACCTTCTCCTCAGGCTTGGAGGTTGCGTTCTCAGATGCTTTGGGTGCATCAGATGCCTTGGTTGCTGTGTTTGTCTCGTCTTTCGCGCAGCCAATGACACTTAACGCTAGTGCAGTTGAAAGAATACCTACCCCGAATGCTTTACCTACTTTCATTTCCCTCTCCCCCTTCATAATTACATAGATATGTCTAACCGTTTGACCCCTTAAGTTATTGAGTTAAACGTTTAGTACCAACTTTTTTAATAATTTCAACCTTTGCTTGGAATCCGAAATTTCGGCCAGCAGATACGACTTTTAATATCGTAAATATTTTCAAAAAGTGGTATAGAGTCTTCATGAACTTGGGATATTTTAATGAAGTAAGCGCTTTATTGTTATTGTGTCATGATTTTCTTTTAGGGAAAATAGCATTTTTCAACCTGATTTTTAAAAATTCCAACCTTTAAAGAATCATCTTTTTCATAAAAACGGCAGAATCAGCTGATCCAAAATATTCACTTGCAGTAACGACAATAAGCAAAGCCGCCCTCCTACCCCACTGGTAGAAGCACTGCTCTGCCTATTTAGCATTTATACACATACACTGCTGTATGCAGCAACGCCGTTTTTCTCTTCTCGAAACATAACTGCGTGAGATCTCCAGCTCCTTAGCAAATTCCCGCTATGTTATCGAATTTCTTGAGGTTGTGGCCACGGACCGAGGTCAAGAATGAAGGCGTCTCTTATTCGTTCCCCATCGTGCTGATGTCGATGACAAACCGGTAACGGACATCTGAAGCAAGCACACGCTCCCAAGCTTCATCAATCCGGTCAGCAGAAATGACCTCGATTTCAGAAGCAATATTATGTTCAGCGCAGAAATTAAGCATTTCCTGCGTTTCACGGATTCCGCCAATCATCGATCCGGCAAACGAACGGCGGTGGCCGATCAGCGAGAATACGTTAACTGCCAATGGATCAGCGGGCGCACCGACATTGACTAATGTACCATCCAATGCCAGAAGTGAAAGATAGGCATCAATATTAATTTGTGCGCTTACTGTATTCACAATAAGATCGAATGAACCGGCAAGCTGCTTAAATGTCTCCGAATCGCTGGTCGCATAATAATGATCCGCTCCTAATTGCAATCCGTCTTCCTTCTTCTTCAGTGACTGTGATAACACAGTAACCTCAGCTCCCATGGCATGAGCAATCTTCACAGCCATGTGCCCAAGCCCGCCAAGACCCACTACAGCTACTTTTTTGCCGGGAGCGGCTCCCCAATGGCGCAGCGGTGAATAGGTGGTGATTCCTGCGCATAAAAGCGGTGCAGCCGCATCAAGCGGAATAGCGTCAGGAATCCGGACCACGAAGTCTTCTGTTACAACGATGTGCGTGGAATACCCGCCCTGTGTATAGTGACCGTGCCGGTCGATAGCTCCATAAGTGCCCGTATTTCCACTCAGGCAATACTGCTCCTCACCTTTTTGGCAATTACTGCACTCTCCACAGGAGTCAACCATACAACCTACCCCTACACGATCGCCGACTGTGTACTTTGTAACTTTGGAACCGACCTGGCTGACAATACCGGCGATCTCATGCCCTGGAACAAGTGGATACTTAACCGGTCCCCACTCCCCGCGGGCTGTATGAATATCCGAGTGGCAAATGCCAGCGTATTTAATCTCAATAAGAACATCGTGCGGCTGCAGATTCCGGCGTTCAATTGTAGTTAGCTTGAACGGGCCTTCCTGATTGAATGTAGCGCGTGCATTAACCTTTATCATAGTGAAACCTCTCTTCTAGTTAATATAAAAAGCTGTAACGCCGACTTTACAAAACCTATGTTATTACTTAAAGTTAACTCTAAGTCAAGCATAAAATATAATTAAGACTGGAGATAGATGATGAAGACATACTCCATTAGTGAAGTTGCAGAATATTTTAATATGACATCACATACCCTGCGTTACTATGACAAAGAGGGGCTTTTGCCTTTTATAGAAAGAACCCCCAGCGGGAAACGCATTTTCAAAGAAACGGATATGGACGCTTTAAAAGTAATTGAATGCCTGAAGTCATCCGGGATGCCGATTAAGGAAATAAAACATTTCATTGAGTGGTGCTCTGAGGGGGACTCCACCTTGCAGCAGAGATATGATATGTTCCTGGAGCGGAAAGCTTCTGTAGAAGCACAAATGGAAGAATTGAGAAAAACGATGGAAGTCATAGACCATAAATGCTTCTACTACAAGACCGCCTTGGATAGCGGCACGGAAGATGTTCATAAAAAAAATAACATTAAGAGTGCATTTACTCATTAAAAATGGACCTTCAAATTACAGTAAAGGCGGGGCAGATTGGTCTGCCCCGCCTTTCTTAATTTGGACGCTTTTTTGCCAGCAGCTTCTCCGTAAAATTCACATCAAAAAAATGAATAATGGGTCCCAAACCAAGTGCGGACACTAGAGTACCTAAGCCTATAACGCCTCCTGCCAGGAAGCAAATCAAAGCACAAAGAGCATCCGTAAACATCCGGTGCCAAAAATAAGATATTTTCGGGACGTTATCCCTCATTATCAGGGACAGGCTGTCGTAAGGAGCGACTCCCACAGCCGATGTCTGATACAGGGATACCCCAAAACTGCATACCACCACGCCAATCGCTACGACGACCACCCGCTGCCATAACAGCTGAGGTTCGCCTAACAGAGATAGCCAAGTACTATGAAAGAACGTAGCGATATACCCCAAAAAGATTGCGTTTACAAAAGTCCCTGCGCCAATATACCTTCGTCCGGTTATGAATTCGATTACAAACAACACCAGGTTCAGCAAGATCAGAAAATTTGCATATGTTATACCCACGCACTCTGCAAGTGCCATTACCATGCCGCTAAAGGGATCATTCCCCATACCGGACAGCTTAAAAATACTAATTCCCATGCCCAGAAATACATTGCCGATAACCATAATAATCAATCTTTTTTTATCCACGTTATAAAGATAACCCTTCATATTGCCCATCCTATTTTTCATATTAAAATTGCACCTTACAACAACCACGTCATTATATCATATATTCTATTGTTTGACGGTTATCTTTATTGATAGTATTCAAGAATGAAGGCGTCGAAAAAATCGCAAGAAAGTTTGGCTGTCCCCAGTCATAAACCAAAGTTGGTGTCAGATCTGCTATCCACAATTCAGCAATCTCATCCAGTTGCATTCTCCATTTTCCGCTGGCAACAGCCTTTCCCTGCTCCATAAGGAAACGAGCCTCATCATATGAAACTTCAATTCCCTTATTGCGCTCTATGAAATCAAGGACTGCTTGGTAATTACGTTTTTGATCTTCTTCTTTTTCTACCGTAAAAGCTGAATCGTATACCTCTGAGAAATCTAAGCCCTTAAAGTCATGGAGTTCCACCAGCTCTTTAAATGCGTCCGTTACGAACTCTCGAAATGTAATGTACTGCTCGATGTATCATGCTAAACAGTTTTTTTAGCTTCGTTCAGAAATATATTGAATCAATTCCTTTTATTGTCTAGTATTATAGAAAAGATTCCTATTTCCCTTAAGTTGTTTTCACAATAGGAGGAAAAATGAATAAGAATAAAATAAATATCTTGATAGGATTTATAACTTTCATAATTGTTTATACAGCTGGAGTCCTTCTTTTTCAGGTTCTATCTTATGGAGGATATTTTTTCATTGAAAAGAATTCATACATGATGACTCTTTATACTTTTTTAGTGGGGGTTGCCTGCCTGCTATTTATAGCGCTTTGGATTAAAACTGAAAGGAAAATAATAATTATTATAAATACGAGTATTGCTATTGCTATGCTCTTATTCACTCCGGCCATTGCAAACACTTACTATACAGCATCAGAAGATATTCGAATGTTGTTCCATTCAAATTATAAAAATGAAATTCAAGCGATAGAAAGAATTATTAAAGATCATCATCTTCCATTTTCAATCTACAAAAAAGAAAGTCTCCAGAACTCAAAATATTATAACTATCTCTCCATCCTAGTAATTAAAAACTCAGACAGCAAGCTTACTTCTGAGGAGATACAATCATTCATTGGTAAAATGCCCATAACTAAAATGTCGATATATTTTAGTGACAATATAAACGGACGCGTAGTAATTATTAAAACAGATGAAAATCGGGACATAAAAAATTGTACACCGGAAAAAACTTGTAGCAATCTTCAAATTAAATAAATATCGCCAAAATATACAATTAAGTTTTCAGGTGGGTCGCCCGACATCTCCGCCACCTCTGTTTCACTGCATTCCGGGCTGGGCTTTGCCTGCAGGACCTTTGGGATTCTACCTCATGAAAGACATCCTACCAATCAAAAAAGCAATTCCCAGTAGAAAAGTCGCTTTTTGAGGTTATGGACGCGATAGGATGTAATAACCTAGAAATGAACTGGATTATGCATGCCTCTGGGCATGCAAACAATTAAAAAGCCTCATGGAGTTGTTACGCTCCTATGTGGCCTTTCACTTAACTATCTTGAATTTTCTTCTTCAATTACAATATTTCTAGTACTGTTTTCCCAATCATATATTTTTCCAAACATTACCTCTATACCGCAAGTGGTACAACTAAATAGATATCTAGATTGTATTGAATCTTCTTCTCCCTTACTAATATCACATATAGTTACTCTAATTTTGGAGTGATCCCAGTCTGATTGACTGCAACAGTTACAAACCAGTTCCTTTCCCCATATTTTAATAATAGCCATGTTTACCTCCTACAAACTAATATCCTTAACCCATATCGATCTTCTTATAAAAAAATGTATTTTACTAAAAAAAGCTTACTGAACTATGTTTATCAGAAGTTCAAGGCTAGCAGTCCGTGATAGAGCATATTAAAATGAGGCCAAAAAGCCATAAACTCAAAATCTCCCGTCAACCTCCTCCGGCTTGTCGTTTATAAAAATACCATTTTCTAGATAATCTATTCAAACTATCCCTATGTTTGTATTTAGGTGATAACCTGCCTCCCTCTCCTATTGCCATACTTATCCCGGTTTTCATAAACCTCAAAACCAGAAGTGTATTTTTTCACTTAGTCACCTACAGTACTCGAATTGCTCTTCAAAAAAATCTCTCCGTTCTGGTTCACCTGCATGGTTGAAACACAGTATACTTGGATTGTTATCTGTCCGAATGCATTTTTTCATGGCGTATCTTTCTTTTTCATAATTCAAATCGTTATCATCATTTATGACTACTCGTTCATCCATAGATAAATAATCATCAATCGACTGAGTTGATGGTGAAAGATATGATTTTCCCAGATTATTACATTAATGAAAATAACGAAATTGTGCAGCTGTTTAACGATTTATTGAAGTTTTTAAGTCATTATGATGTTACACCATAAGGTTTATACTTGGACCTTCCTTAAATGGAGGAGGGAAGAATCCGTTACTTCCATAGCTAAGGGTAACTACCTACTACGATCCTCTGTAATGGCAATATCAATCTCATTTAAATACCTAGATAAAGTCTCTTGTCTTTCTATTCTAGTAATAATTCTCCAAAGCGCTTCTTCATGTAGCACTTTTCCCGCAAACATACCGGATTTTAATAAACCTTCTTTTGCTTTCTCATGTGTATACTTAACATTAGACAGCTGCAACCAAATACCTCCATACCTTATTAGACACTCCACAGTGTTGTCCGCCTGTCCTTTTACTTTCTTAAGCGAATCTGTCACTTCTCATTATTAACTCCCCTTATTTTTGCAAATGATAAAGGGAGAAGAGTCTCCATTGCCAGCCAGCTAGAGGCCGACTCTATCCATCCCTTCAGCAAATGGTACAAACAAGTGTCCGGCTATCCGACAGACAAGTTTCGCAGCCGCAGCAGGATGATTTAATATAGAAAACGGCGCTGCATCAGTTCAGCGCCGCTGTACCATTTTCAAGTTTGATCACAGCATCCAGCCAACCTCCCTGTAGGCCCTCCAAAGCGCCTGAAAAGATTGCGACTGTGCCAGGTGTCATTTCGTACAACGTGTCTAGCAGCAGGAAACGAATCTCGATATCCATGCCATAGAGAGGCTCATCCAGCAGCAGAAACCATGGATCAGCAAGCATCGCCTGAGCAATCATAAGCCGTTGCTTGTTGCCGCCTGACAACCGCTGAATGGGCGTTTTCCACTCGGCAGTAAGCCCGAGCCGTTCACATAGCTCACGAGATCGTTCCTCAATGGTTGCCCGTGGCATCAGCTTCATCTCACCCACATAACGCAAGTATGCCTCGACGTTCATATTATCATAGTACGCTGTCTGCTGTGGCTTGTAGCCCAGATAAGACTTGAAAGCATTCCCTGACAACGTCACGCCATGAAGCTGATAGGTAATCAGGCCGCGTACAGGCTGGTATAGACCAGCTATCGCTTTGAGCAATGCTGTTTTCCCACTGCCATTGGCGCCCTCCAGACCATACCAGCCTGGCGGCAAAGCCAGATTCACATCCCCTAGCAGCAGGTGACCATTATCTGCAAGAAGTTCAACCGCGGTAAGTTTTAGCTCAGCTCCTCGCACCACTCTTCCCTCCTATCCATATTGCTTGTAATAATGCCGATGGCGCAGCAAAATACTTGTTATAACACCCAGCGCTATTGCCAGACTAACAGCAACAAGCTTGCTTGCAAGCCAGTGTTCGGACCCGTATTCGCTGAACAATTGAAATACGCCAAGCCTCTCGCCAGCGGAAAACTGGATGACGCCCACTGCGAGGACAACCGCGGTACCAGACCATGTCCCGAAACGAAGCATTGCAGCCAGCGCTGCAAAAGCGCTCAGGCAGATCGGCAGTAATAGATCTGTGATCAGTAAAGTAGTGTTAGATCCGAATTCACCGCTGGTACCCGTCATAACGATTATTCCATAAAACAACAGCGCTAGAAGGAGGTCATATAGCAGTATGGTTCCTATTCTGGCTACCATAAGCTGTACGGGTGTAACAGGAAAGGTCGCCTCAAGCTCACTCATTGGCGTATGCATGGATCGGAGTGAATAGGCCACACTGGCTACAGGAAGCAACAGAATCGTAAATAAAAATACATCCGGCTTGGCAGAGCTACTGAACCATTCACTTGCTACCAGCCCCTCAACGACTGCTCCTATGCCAATCATAAGCGCTGATGTAAGCCAAAACAGCCAATGCATCGTCCTTACCTGAGCTGCCATGCGTTGCATAAGCCTTACTGGTAAAGATATAGCGACAGTTGCTTGCCGCCCAAGCCTGTCATGTCTTGCCACTCGCCTGGAAGAGGGTACAGCAACCGCCCACTCAGGCTGTGTGGCATATGTGGCGGCAAGCGCCAGCAGAGATTCCGTCTGCTGGCCGCTGGGACCATCGACGGTATAGCGATCCAGTTGGCTGAATACGGCTCCGATCTGGTCATGCTCCCATCGATCCGCTGCTGCTTCACCCTTTTCCTCTAGTTGCCGCTGCTCTTGCAATTCCCTGTGCAGTTGACTGTCGCGACTAGCCTTATCGGCGCTACCGGCTCCGGATATGTAACTCATCCTGATCCTCCCCTTTCTGCAATGTATGGGCCAGTCGCCTGAACGCCCGATACAGCTTGGACTTGACCGTTCCAAGCGGCAGTTCCAGCAACTCGGCTATTTCATCCAGCTTGAGTTCCTCATAAAAACGCAAAATAACAATTTGCCGCTCCTCCTCAGGCAAAGCGCCAAGGGCAGCAATGACTGCTTCACGCTCATATTGCTTGTCTAAAAAAGACGCTACCGTATCCTTACCGCCATCTGCCGCATCATACACTCCGGTATCCTTAGCCGCTACTTCATAACGATAAGCTCCGGACTTCCATACATCACGGCACAGGTTCGTCGCAATTCGATAAATCCATGGTCGAAACCGTTCAGGCAACCGACCAGCTTGCAAAGCCGTGAATACTCTGACAAAACACTCTTGCACCAAATCTTCTGCGAGTTGACGCTTGCTGGTCAGTCGGTATAAATACGCATAGATGGTCTGATGATACCGATAGACGAACAACTCCAGCACGGCTGTATTCCCTTGCTTGTATTGCTCGAGCAGTTGCTCATCCGTAACAACAGCCCTGCTGTTCACTTGACTCTCTCCTTTCTCGCTCAGCACTATTGCCTGCACACGAGCCAACCTCTGCCTTTCCCCAATAGAAGCATACAGCAGAAAAGCAGTATTCCAGCTGCTGCAAATAATGCGATAGCGTTATGCGATTTATCTGTGAACCGGCTCACCGGCCAGATGGCTTGAAATAAATAGTAACGATTGAGCGGCATACTGGACATAAAATACTCCAGCAGCCACACCGTTGCCCCCACTCCTAGCCCGACAGCCATATTGCGCCCTAGCAGACTGCCCAATGCCGCCAGACCGCCAAGGAACATATTCACACTGAGGCTATGTTTAATTATGTAAGCTAGTTGTGCCGTACTTAAAGCGATCGCCCAGCGGTCAATTGCCCAGAGCAACGCTGCTTCATAGATAACTAGCAATAGCGCAGCGACCGCTCCTCGCTCGGCGAACACGAGTAATTGTGAATATGGATAGCTGAAATGATGGGCAAAAGTACCCTCACTGAAATCATCGACGAACAAGGCAGCACTCAAGGCAATCGCAAGTAAAGGCAGCACAAATATAAAAGCCACTTTGACATGATAAAAACCAGGAGAGGGCATCATCATTGGCAGCATGAGGCAACCAGCTGCTATCAGCGCCGCAATAATAGCTATAGCTAGCAAGTAGCCGCCCCATAGGATGCGCCAAGCATATTTTGCACGGGACAAAAGAATGAGGGCAACCTTCATTGTCCTCCCTCCGTTTTCCTTTGCAAATAGCCTCGCAGAAGCGCTTCCATTTGTTCATCACTGTCCTCGATTAGCTGCTCTGTGCCAATACTGTCATAGACAAGCTTGATGACATCGTAGACACTTTCAATACCGTACTGGCTGTATATGGTGTTCATAAGGTCATAAACCTGATTCGGTGTACCGTTCAAAAAATAGCTGCTAACAGGTTCGAACAGTCGATCTGGCAGTTTCCCTCCGACCAGCTCGAGCTCGTTATAAGCCTGAAAAAAGTTATTCAGTGTATATTGGGCGTTTAAATTTAACATTCTCGCATTTCTAATCTCTCTACGTTTGGCACTGTAATCAAGCCAGTACTGCCCCGTTCTCAGTTGGATATTCCCATTCTTCCCTCGATCAATTTCCGCCCCAAAATAACTTGACACAGACACCTTAGACAAAAAGTGGATATCGCGAGCTTCCGGACCTCCAACTGATGCATCTACCATGCCAAGAGTGCTCATACTCACCATGTTCAAACTATAATACGGATAATCGGCAAGTGCCATAGTAACCGTCTGGGGAAAGCTCGTTGCAGCTTCTCCATCCAACATTTTCAAAGTATGTGCCGCTTGGGCGTAATGCCTGGCTGCGAACTGTGCTGCTTCTTCGACAGAACGGGCAGGCAATTGACCAGATGCCAACAGACGAAACGTCTTGCCGTCTGCCGTCGCTTCTGCAAGTTGCAGATCGCCCCCAAATAATGTAAGTCCGCTTGCTTCTTCCAGCTCCAGGCGCGTGATGGTCGCTCCCTTCTCTCCAGCCATCTTACTAGTAATGACAGAGGCGTTGGAGAACAGTTTCAAGCCACTTGGCCCTGTGATAGCAACTTCAAAGCCCGCCATAGGGCGCGGCAGTTGTGTGTCCAGAATATCTGTAGCGTGACGCCCCCATTCGTAGTGATCGGTAAGCAATTCCGATAGCCGGCTATTGCCGATAACAGGGTACCAGCCATAGAAAGCTGGCAGGAAAATCCTGTTATCGTCGACAACAGCGATCTGCTCCCATCTATCCCTGCTAGGAGCGACGGAATAATAATGCCGCCAATCATTTAGGGTACCGCTATATGTCATCTCGATCTCCATATGCTCCCCTGGCATAACATCCGTTGCAGGCTTGATCCAAAGTACATCTGTAGCCTCTTCCCACTCATAGGCAGCAGCAGCACCGTTCACCTTCAGTTCCTGTACATCAAAGATATGTCGCAGCATGATTGGGAATCGCTCTAGTGTTGCCGCTTGTCCATTGCGTGCTTGCATCGTCGCCTGTATTTCTAACCCATGCCGCGGCAGTAATTCCAAATTCAGCTTGTAGCTGTTAATGTGTAGATCCTGGAACTTCATTCCGACAAGCAGATCTTTAATATGCGATACCGAGAGCGGATTGCTGGTATTCCCGTTTGTGTTAAGGGTGATCCGAGACATTTCCTCAATATCCGCCTCCGAATATTTACCCGCTGCAATTCCAGCAACGAGCAGTTGCTCCAATTCACGCTGTTGCGTGATATCATTGGCTGAAGTAAGACGTTCGCGATAGAAACGTTCATTGGCATCCGCAATATCTGCCCGTTCCTGCAGGTATCCGTACATCGCACTACCTGCCCATAACAATGCTGCACCTAGAATCAGCATCGTGGGATAGACAAGCCATGCCTTGACCCGTTCCCGCCTGCGTCTACATACTACAAGTAGAACAGTCATGACCATTCCTGCTGCTAAAGCTGCAACGATGCCGCGATGCAGCCAAAATGCCGAATCATATATAAATCCCCACATACGTGAGTAAGACTTACCAATATATTTAACTAGTGAATAATCGAACCAAATCTGCGTATGAGGGGGTAATGAAAAAGAAGGGCGATCGGTCTTAAAAAATTCCGGTAAAATAATTGCCAAGCTAAGCAACAGGACGAAGCTGATCAAGTAACTGTATCGCTTACGGATAAGGATACCTATTAAGTAGGCAATTACAGTTGCAAATAACATTGGGATCGCAAAGGAAGCCAATACAGCAGAGGTATACCATTCACGCATTCCCCATGAGATACCATCATTTACTACCAACCATACATAAGCCCCCATCGGCACGAGCGCAGCTGCTAACGGAAGGGTTACAGCACAAAGCAAGCGTGCAGCCTCCATTTCCCATGTTCGATACGGAAAGGTAGCCATCATGGTTGCTGTCTTCCATTCTTCATCCCGCCGTGCGATCGCTGTTGCTAACAAAGGCAAAATAATGAGGGCTACAAGGCAATACACCTCAGAAATGTCCATCACGTATACTGCACGATCCAATTTGGCATTGGTGGTCTGAAACATCAAATACAGGATGCCGACCACGGTTGCCAGCATCAGATACAAGCCTGGGCCACGCAGCAGCAGCTTGCACTCGGTTTTGTAATAGCGAATCAGGCTCATTGGCTATTCCCCGCCCTCATGACCGCGATATATCCGTCCTCAAGCCCTGCCTTTGCCAGGACTGCTCCAGGTAATGGAACAGAACTGGCAAGAACACGCGCCTCATAGCCGGCTCCTGAACGCTTTGCAGTCACGATGGCTGCAGTTTCTTTGAGCTCTGCAAGCTTCTCATCACCCACTTGGACCGTCCACACTTGTCCCTGCACACGCTGGAGCAATTGTTCTTGCGTACCGTGAAATACGATGCGCCCTCCGCTCATAATCGCCATACTCTTACAGTTATTATCAATATCGGCGACGACATGTGTAGACAGTAGCACAGTACGATCTTTACCCAGCTCAGTCAGCATATCACGAAATCGCATGCGTTCTTCAGGATCAAGCCCTGCCGTAGGCTCGTCCACAATAATGAACTGCGGATCACCTAGCAACGCCTGGGCAATACCGATGCGCTGCCGCATCCCGCCAGAATATTTGCCTATACGCACATGGCGCTTCTCCTCCAGATTGACTCGGCGCAACATTTCGGCTACTGCTTTCCTCCGGACTTTTCCATTTGTAATGCCCTTCATGGACGCGACATAATCGAGATATTCTGCGCCTGTCAACTTGCGATATACGCCAAACTCTTGTGGCAGGTAGCCAAGCAAGCCACGAATTTCACGTTCATCCCGCCCAAGCTTGCAATGTCCAATTTGTACATCCCCTGATGTTTTCGGTATTACTGTTGCCAATATTTGCATCAATGTTGATTTTCCCGCCCCATTGGGACCGAGTAAGCCGAACATACCCGTACCCAATGTCAGGTTAATTCCGTTCAGTACTTGTTTACTGCCATATTTTTTGCACAATTGCTGGATAACTACATGCATCATTACCTGCCTCCATTCGTACTTGGCCAACTACCGTGCGCACGAGTAGATTGTCGAACAGTATAACGACACTCCCTTCTAAAAGTTTAAAAAACAGGTGATTTTTTAAAATAATAGTATCCTTGCGCTGCCAATATGACATTTGTTCGATGTGTCTACTACGACAAAAAAACCTCCAACCCCGTATATGCGGCTTCGGAAGTTATTCATTAACCTGCATTTCGCAGTTACTCTAAGTACAGAATCCCAAAATCACAGCTTCTATGAAATTCTGGTTTGTTCGAATGAACTTTGCTCCATGTTCCAAAGTGCGGATAAACCGTTTCATCGCCGCACTTGTAAAAGTTTCCTCTTATCCTTTTTCCCGGCACTGCCCGAAAATCCGAAAAATAAGATTGTACCCATGCCCATGAGATCGAAAAGCTTAATTCCCAATACGCTTCCCCTTTATCATTAATCTGATCCGTGGTGGATAGGACTTGGAAAAGTGCTGGATTGATAGTGATTGGGAAGCGATCATACCGATCCGCTCCTATCTGCAAGAGAATTGCGCCATTCGCATTAAATTCGAAATTCATATAGCGCTGGTCCGAATCCGGAGAAGGCTGAAAAAAGAACTCGATGCAGCTATCCTTATACACAGGATCATTCATGTTTCTATATGTTCGTATTGGATTCTGTTCGTAAACCTTAAACTGAAGCTTCAGATCCTCCTGACTGTAATTTAATCTTGCTGTAACGACCGGGTTATATCCTTTAAGCCATTGATACTGTTTAATGATCTGGAAATCTTCTGTAACTGAAACATCCGTCTGATTTATCAGGCGGGAAATCACTAAGGTTTCTAATTTTCTTTCCATGGTTCATTCCCTTCGGTTGGAAATCCCACTAGGCTAACACAGCAAAACAACCCTATTAATTAACTTGATTATTTAGACCCGCGACTTACCGGTTTTCCAATACGCAGTCTCGATCCCCGAAATTTCGCACGGCCGTCTGCCGTTACCTGTATTGGCGGATGATGGAACTGCACACTCTATATCCCCTCGGGCGCTTCCCCCACTTCCCGATCGATGGTCAGATCCCCCCGTATCCGTTCTCCTGCAATGCGGCGAAATAGGCGTCGAAATCTACCTTCACCTCGCCGAATGGAACCTCCCGGAATATGGCTCCGGAGCTTACTAGCCCTGCAATCCGTTGATGATCCAGCGGGTGGTACCCGACGGCACCGTATACATCCCTCAGTTCGACTGACTGATGTCGGCTGCCGTACTTTGCATGGGTGTGGACAATTTATTCCTCAGCAGGTGTACACCATGCACCGGTTCATCCCCTGTTACCATCACCATGTTGGTCAACCCTTATTTCGCGCAAGGTAACGTAATTCCTTCATGGATCGCCCGGTCGGCTAAGAGAGCGATCTCCATCGCCCGGCAGGCTTCCTCCATTGCCGGTATAGGGGGCAAGTTGTTCTCCAGCATGGACAGGAAATAGTCCAGCTGGGCACCCGTAGGCTTTACGGAGAAGTCCATATTGATCTGCCGGACCGCTCCTTTCTGGTAGTCTTCGACCTCGATCAGATTCCCCAGATGCTGATCCTCTCGCGGTCGTTCGTTCTTGTATATGATGCGAATCCGGCCTGCCGGTCCGATAAATTCCTTCCGGTTATCAGTCGGAAGCCCCTTGCCCCACCCTGTCTCAAAGTAGCCGATGGAGCCGTCCGACAGACGGAGGGTCATGAGTCCGTAATTGTAAGTATACGGCGGGACTTCTTCGTAGAGACGCTGCCCGATCCCATTGACGCTTACTACGTCCGCCCCTGTAGCCCAACGCATCACATCGATATAATGGACGCCGCAATCCACGATCGGCGAGACGTCCCGGAGCAGGGATAAGTGGGAAGCCCAATTTTTGGAGGGCTTCAATTGGGATAGCCGGATGACCAAAGGGAAGCCGATGGCGCCCTCCCGGATCATCTTCATAACCGCCTGGTACGTAGTGTTATGGCGAAGGATGTGACCGATCAGCACCTTGGTTTTAGCTCCACGGGCCAGCTTCATGAATTCCTGTGTTTCCCGTGCATTGCCCGCCATCGGCTTCTCGCATAGGATATGCTTCCCTGCAGCGAGACAATCTTTTGCGATCCCCAGATGGGAGGACGGGTACGTGGCGATAATGACCAGATCCACATCATCACGCTCTATCAAGACCCGGTAATCCGTGCTCCAACACTCAGCTCCGTATTGGCTTGCCACTAAGGAGGCCCTGTCCCGGTTCCAATCCGCCACGCCGATCAACCGGACCCGCACCTGTCGTGATATCGCGTCCAAGTGGAGAGAGCCCATATAACCACAGCCTATCACGACCGCCCCGTACCTTTTCATGATGCATCCATCCTATCCTTCTCACTCGCAGAGGTTATTTTATGTTGATCCAAGCTCCTTGTTGGGAGAAACCGAAGTCTCCTTACAACGTCTAGTCTTCTTGGGCATTGATGATTTACCATTCTTCATGCATATACTTCTCTTACATTTGTACAATACCGGACTACTACAGAATAACCTGCATCTTGTTATGATACCTTGTCACCTTTATTATATAAGAATGATGGATATTTTTATTTAGCAAAGAAAGTTACTTTTTGCACGATTCCGTTATTCCTTCTAATTCTATGTAGGGGAGGGGCTCGGTTCATAGGTTCTTTCTTCTATCGCTTGCCGCAAGGTCTGCCATTTTTGTACGATGTATGCGGAACTTCAACCCTATAGATTGCCAATGCTGGGCGCACATAAAAAAGCAACTCCCTTTTTGCAAGTCGCTTTTAAAACACTCTATAGTGAATCTTAAGTTATTATCTACTATCCTCACCGCTTCGCCTTATAAAACTCATGATACAGCTTCAGAGCCAAGGATATCGATAAGTGTAATTTCATTACCTTCCTTGTCCGTCCCAATCGGATCGTGCAGAGATACGTCTTTACGTGTTTTCTTGAGCGAACGCAGGTGCAACAGGATTTCGTTTTCAATACAACGAGCAGCAAATGTGGCTAGTTTGGTTCCTTTGTTTGGACGATAGCTCTCAATAGCTTTTATCAGGCCGATGGTGCCGATGGAGATCAGATCCTCCATGTCTTCCCCAGTGTTATCGAATTTCTTGAGGTTGTGGACACGATACGATGTCAAAATCCACTTTCTTGATAGAAAAGCGTTGATAGAAGTATGAAGGTTTTACCGGATGGATGGCTCTTTTTTTGTTATTCATTGTCCTTTTTTTAATAGTCACTTCGTTTTCTTGAATTTTCACTTGATATCAACAACTTAACAGTTGAAAGACATGATATTTAACATAGTTTGAGCATGTTTACAGTCACATCCGGGAAAGAATTAGCTGTGTTACGATATATCTTATTACTCTAGAGGAGTATTAATAATGTCAACAACTTGCAAAAGAGGTGTGTAATTGAAACTTCCAACAATCCAATTCGGACATATTAAATCGAGAGTTCCTGTTATTCAAGGTGGAATGGGTGTAGGCATATCCTTAAGTGGACTAGCCGCTGCTGTAGCCAATGCAGGCGGGATCGGCACCATCTCTGGTACAGGGATTACTCCTGATGAGCTGAGAATGCATATTCGCAAAACAAGAGAACTCTCTAAAGGGAATGGCTACATCGGTGTGAATGTACTATTCGCAGTGAAGGACTTTGCCGAAAAAATGAAGATTGCTTTGGAGGAAAAGGTTGACTTTATTATTTCCGGAGCCGGAATTTCTAGAGATATTTATGCTTGGGGTAAAGAATATGGCACTCCTGTCGTAACTATTGTTTCATCCGCCAAATTAGCCCGAATTTCCGAAAGACTTGGTGCCTCCGCAGTCGTTGTGGAAGGGTTCGAAGCTGGAGGCCATTTAGGTACAGACAGATCCATGTTTGACATCCTTCCTGAAGTCTTAGAGGCCGTTTCGATTCCTGTTATTGCTGCGGGTGGAATTCTAACAGGGGATGATATCGCAAAAGCCCTTCGGATCGGCGCATCTGGTGTTCAAATGGGTACCCGTTTTGTGGCTAGCCTTGAGTGTGATGCTCCCTTAGCCTTCAAGCAAAAGTATGTAGATGCTCAGCAAGGAGATACTGTCCTAATCAAGTCTACTGTGGGTCTAGAAGGTAGAGCGATTCGGAATGATTTTACGGACCGGATCAGTGATGATGCCAAATTAAAGATAGTCAAATGCTATAATTGTCTAAAGGTTTGTTCACATCGCTTCTGTACAATGGAATCCCTGCTCACTTCCCTTAGAGGAGATGTTAAGAACGGATTGGTTTTTGCTGGGTCCAGAGTTCATGAGATTAAAGAGATTTTGTCCGTACAGCAGATTATCGACAATTTAATGGATGAGTATCAAGGGGCATTGAACCCGACAACTTAAGGTTGTTATAAGATTCAAAAGCACGATTAACCACTTAAGCAAGCTTGGGATTTCCGAGCATAAGTGGTTTTTTTATTTCGCTTGATACTCAAATTTAGTTATATTTAATAAGCTTTTGTGTTGTATTTAACTAAAGATTTCCGTACCTTTCTTTTTAATTGCAACAACAGCTAAATATCTTCACAGCCAAAATGCAATATGCCCAATCCCCAGGATAATCGCAAAAGATGACTGGATATATGTACTTTTCAGAGCACCACTTAACAATTTTCCCTCTCCCTTTCTCATGTATTTTTATGAGTTGGTTTAATACAAAAATTCGCTGAACTATATCTTCTCTAATATAATTCTAATATGGTCCTTGAAGCTTTCTATGTATGCCGGTTAACGGATACTACCTTGTGATTATGAGTTTACCGCTCAGCCTTATAAAACTCATGATAAAGCTTCATGAGCGCCCTCTTCTCTATCCTCGAAACATAACTCCGCGAGATCCCCAACTCCTTAGCAATCTCCCGCTGTGTCCTCTCTTCTCCACCTGTATCCAGCCCAAACCTACCCACCACAACTTCTTTCTCCCGGTCATCCAGAATATCTAGGTTGCGATATATCTTACTCTTCTCGATCTTCAGATCGACTTCTTTAATGACGTCATCAGCTTCGGAGCCAAGGATATGGATAAGTGTAATTTCATTACCTTCTTTGTCCGTCCCAATTGGATCGTGCAGGGATACGTCTTTACGTGTTTTCTTGAGCGAACACAGGTGCATCAGGATTTCGTTTTCAATACAACGTGCTGCAAATGTGGCTAGCTTTGTTCCTTTGTTTGGACGATAGCTCTCAATAGCTTTAATCATTCCGATGGTGCCAATGGAGATCAGATCCTCCATGTCCTCCCCAGTGTTATCGAATTTCTTGAGGTTATGGGCACGATGTGATGTCAAAAAATAAACCAATTACGATCGATTCTGATTCGAATTGGTTTCCTTTTGCACATTATATTTAATTTGTAGTTTCCGATTGATTTCTTGTGTACATCCTGGTAATCCATTTAAATAACACTTTACTTGATCAATTAACTCTAAGTGAGATGTCAGAGTATTACACTTGTTAAATTGAGTCTAACAATATCCTCGGTTTCAATATGATAGCTAACGTTTTTCACACGTAGAGCAATACATTCAATATTTAGCCGAACATCTGCTAGTCCCATATAAAACACAATAATTTCAAAGCCTTGTTCCTTTGCATCCTCATCTGCCTTATAACGTTATCACCCGCTAAAATGGTTTCCACAATGAAATCCCACTTATTCCAGATACACTACCTGGCTATTCTTATGGCTTCTTTCCCAGCAGAAACTTTACTCTTTTCAGGATGCCCATTAGTGATCTTGCGGCTATGCATCTGGAATCATCAGTGATTCTGCTTTATGCCATGCTCCGATATAGAATCTTCCACTTTCATGAAATGAAAAAAATAATATTCTCCGTTAATTTTTAGCTGTTCCTTTTCTTTTTGATTTCGCCAAATACACATAGAGATAAGTGAAATTCAAGGTTTTTGGTGATGCAGCCGGATGATGATACTCAATATCCAATGGATTCCCCAAAAACTATCATAAATTGTAATATATTTAACATAATAGTTTACATATACATTACACATAATAATCAAAAGAGCCGTTTTTTCCTTTTCACAAACTCAAAATATATTAAATTTATAATATTCATTGACTGAAACAAATACTAGTGTTATATTTCCTAACATTAAATAATAAAATACATACAGGAAAAGGAGATTACGCACATGAATAAGTTCAAACGTCTACGTGAAACTAAAAGAGAGCATTCTGGTTCCACCCGATCTGAATATTCACCAGCAAAAAAAAATTGGAGTAAAAAGCAATTTATAGCTACTTCAATTGTGTTATCTGTTATTGCTACGAGTGTAATTCCGTTCCAAACAGCTGACGCTTTAACTAGAGTTACTTCAGAAAGTGGCACAGTATGGGAGATTCACGATGTTTTTGCTCCTAGCTTAGACACAGGAAGTTTACGTACAGTTGGTGCTACACAAGTACAAGGTTTCGGCAATATCTTTGTTAAAGTGTCCTCGCCTTCAGCTCCGCTGATGAATGGTCAAATGATGCGTGGGTTTGACTTGAAATATGACGGCGTTAATAAGTTTACTTCGGCTCAATCTGTAAATCTAGGAAATGTAACAGTAACACGTGAGGTGTATGTGGATACTATTCATAATCGAACGAGATTCTTTGATACTTTCACTAATAAAAATGATGTGGCAATAAAAGTTGATGTATCATTCGGTGGCTCTTTAGGATATGGTACAACAACAAATGCTTCAGTAGTTAAGGCAACCTATTCAGGCGATCTAAAGGTAACTACAGATGATTCATGGATTGTTGTAGATAGTAGCGCCAAAAACAATAAGCCGCTAGGCGTTGCAGTGGGATCTCCAAAGCCGTTTGATAATGGATTAACCGGTCTAGGTAATCAGCAACAGGATCCCTTCACAATACCCTTAGCTGAGTATGGAAATGAAGCGAATTTCTATGGGTTCATTAATTCACTAAATATTGGGCCGGGCGAATCGAAATCCCTAGTAAATTATGTACAAGTTGGAGAAGCTGGTGAAGAAGGGTTGAAAAATCTGGTTGCTATGCTAGATGGACTTAATAGTCTGCTGGATGTAACAGGATTAACAAACGCACAAATTCGGTCAATTAGCAACTGGGATATATCTGCTATAGAGGGACTTGATACTGGAGATCATCTGGTTATACCAAATGCTCCTGCACCTAAAGAATTAGTAACTTCATCGCCGTATGATGTTAAGAATAAATCCATTGCAGAAATGCAGCAGGATATGATTACTGGCAAAACTACCTCTGTACAAATTACTCAAGCCTATTTAGATAGAATCAAGGTATACGATGAGGGACAATTGGGATTCCATGCATTCCTGCATGTATCTGAAACTGCGCTTAACCAAGCAAAAGCTGCTGACGATGCCCGTGCACAAGGTGTAAAAGGTGATTTATTGGGTATTCCAATTGCGATAAAAGATATTTATGATACAAAGGATATGCCTACTACCGGTGGCAGTAAAGCTCTTGAAGGCTGGCAGCCTGATTCTGATGCATTCCAAGTGAAAAAACTGCGGGAAGCTGGAGCTGTAATTATTGGTAAAGTAAATACTTCTGAGTTTGCTAACAGCGGAAGCTTTAGTGAAAGCGGCTGGCAGCAAACATGGAATGCACTCTATCCATCGAAAACATCTTTTGGCTCAAGCGGCGGGTCTGCAGTATCTGTTGCAGCTGATTTTGCAGCAGCAGCAATGGGATCGCAAACAGGAGTATCTCTCTATGCACCAACTACAGGCGCTAGCTTAAAAAGCTTCCGGGGTACAGACGGTATGGCAAGTACTACAGGTGTACTGCCACTCACTTGGGGACAAGATTATGCAGGTCCCATTGCTAAAACAGTAACTGACCTAGCTATTATATTGAATGCTACAACGGGTACGGACCCACAGGATATTTTCACAGTCACTGCTGATGCAGATCATAAGCGTCCAGTGGATTGGAAGGAATCTCTGGATGTTAATGCATTGAAAGGAAAGAAAATTGGATACATTCCTGCATCCTTTGTATCTGCATATGCTGATGATGATACTGGACAGGCAGTGATGGATAAGTTCTCAGAGCTTCAAGCAGCGGGCGCGACTATGGTTGAAATGTCAGCTGTACCATCAGGCCCTAGTCGTCCTTCAGGTATTAATGGATCTACTGAAGGTTGGGCACGTTATATTGAGTTGCATAAGGACTTCCCTTATATTGATGGAGCAAGTGTACTAGCTTCAGATAAAGTGCTTATCTATAATCAAAGAGGATATAGTACCCCAACTCGTATGACTGAACAGGCTGTACAAGATTACATTAAGTATAGAACTGACTATAAAGATGTTATTAAAAGCTGGATGGACGCGAATGGCGTTGATGCTGTTGTTTATGCAGGTTTTATTAGTGACGTATATAACAATGACGCAGCAGCTTCTCAATTAAGTTCAGACCGTAACACAGGCGTATTAACCTCTACTATGGGTCTACCTACGGTAGTTGTTCCTGTAGGAACGAATGACAGCGGATATTCTATCTCTATGCAACTGGTTGGTAGAGCATGGGACGATGCAAAAGTTTTAGGCATGAGCTACGCTCTTGAGCAACAAAGTCAAGCTAGACTACTTACAACATTTGCTCCAGCACTTCAATACGTTTCAAACTCTACTAATCCTGATCCAAACACAGATAATGGACCAACCCATCCAACTACTGGAGGAGGTACGGTGACACCTCCAGCAATAACAACGCCTATAGAAACACCGGCACCTGCAGAAACAATAACACCAGCAGATAAGCCAAAAGTTGTTAGTTTTGTAGATACCATGAATCATTGGGCAAAAACAAGCATTGACGCACTAATTGCTAAGGGATTATTGACGGGGTATTCCGATGGAACATTCCGTCCAAATTCAGGTTTGACTCGTGCGGAAGCCATCAAGGTAATTGCAACGCACATGAAACTTGAAGGACAAGAAAGTAACTTTATAGATGTATCTCCAACTCATTGGGCGAATAAGTTTATTGGTGCAGCTGCTAGATCAGGCTTGATGAACGGATATAGTGACGGAAGCTTCCGTCCAGATGAGAAGATTAGTCGTGGTGAATTAGCGGCACTAATCACTCGAGCTTTTAAGCTAACAGGTACTGGAAACACATCATTCAAAGATGTTACAAGAAATGCATGGTATTATGATTCCATTGATGCACTCGCATCCAATAATATTATTACAGGATACGCAGACAGTACATTTAAGCCTGAAAAAGATATTACTAGAGCAGAGTTTGCAACAATTGTTTCCAGATTACTAGAGACTACTAATTAAAAGAAATTCAATTAAAAATGACAGAGTACTCGAGTAACCACGTTTACAGGAAGGGCCATCCCGAAAGGGATGGCCTTATAACTTGCCGTTACAGATAGTGCGATGAACCGTACCACAAGTAGAACGAAAAGACTTTTTTTCGGATTATGGAAAGACGGTCTCGTTTATAGCAGAAGTTCCCTCTGTAAGTCGTTTGTTCCTAGCGGGACTATCACTTTTTATGGCGGAAAAGTAGAGTTAGGGACTGTATGCTAGGGGACTAGCAGTCTATGAGGCGTCAGATCTTACGGTTGGTAATCACACTATTCCTGCAAGCTACAGCGGCGATAATCACTATAAAGATTCTACAAATAGTTGGCTACAAAACGTGAATAAAATATGGTCTCAAATCAGTATGAATATCTTACAATCTACTATGGTGGGGGCTCGGTCGATGTACAAGTCGGTACACTCGGCATGTCATCCCTACTCGATCTTACTCCATCCAGCGCCTAGAAAATTATTTGCTCATATAAACATTTTCATATTTATTTCCTCATTGAGTTCCTGGAGACATTTGAATATTCCTTCATGATCATCATGCTCTGAGATTCCTTGACACTCACTCCCCGACCCGAAGATCGGTTTCATCCGTATGAATCAGCGGTTTTCGTAACAAAGTGGAGCGAATCTCCCGTTTTGGCCGTTAGCACCTTTATGATATATTGTTATACTCTATGCGCTGGAACGCAAAAGAAGACAACTTCTACTGAAGGTGCTCCTAGAGTGTCGATAAAGTCCAATGAAATAGTTAGGGGAAGATGAGCTGCACGGGAATGACGGCATTCTTAGGTGAATATATATTCTCTATTTGTTCAAGTAACAGCTTTACGGCTGTACGTGCCATTTCCTGTTCATCCTGTTGTACATAAGCTACGAATGAAAGATGTGGATTATCGAAAGATAGCAAATCGATATTTGAGTGATTGTTGAGACGGCTGATAGCGGCCGATGTAAGGCGTGCGGTTTCTTCGGTTAAGGAGAAAGCTGCCGAAATTCCACTATGCCCCTGCAAGAAGTCGCTTACATAGTCCAATGCTTGCTTACCGCGTAGAATGTCGAGAGGGATGTGACACCACAAGCTCTTGTCGATTGATATACCTCGATCTGTGTACGCCTTCTCGAAGCCGAGCGTGCGATCCTCGATGGCTGTATTGGCATTCTCAGGTGAGATGAGCGCAATCTGATGATGACCCTTGGATAGCAAATGAGAGACAGCCTTATACGCACCGCCGTAATTGTCTGATGTAATCGTGTATGTCTCAATGTTGCGCAGGTAGCGGTCGATGAACACACATGGGAATTTATCGAGCGACAGACGCAGTAGTGATTCGTTGTACTTCTCATCTTCTGTTGGAAAAACGATCAGTCCCTTCACACCGAGCCCCGTTAGTGTACGAATGGCGTTCGATTCGATAGAGGAGGACTCTCGCGTGATGCTTAGTACCATGCTGAGGCCAGCTTCAGACAGGAATTGTTCCGTGTAGTCGACGAGCTTCTGAATGACACGGGTTACCATCGTCGGAATAATGAAGCCGATGAGCGGCAAGGACGACGCGCTGTGTGGAGATAATGGAGAATCAATGCTAGAAATATCAAGACTAGAAGAGACGAATGTGCCTTTGCCTTGTACGCGTATAATTAATCCTTCGTCAGCTAGCTGGGTTAAGGCGTTTTTGACGGTTATTTTACTTACTTTGAATTCGTCCATTAATTCTTGTTCAGAAGGGACGCGGTCCGTTGGCCGAAGCTGCCCAGATTTAATTTTCTGTACAATATCTTCTTGAATTTGCTTGTAGAGCACCAGCTTTTTCAAATAAGTACATCTCCCTTAAAATTTAATGATTTTTATAATCAATTGGTTATATAAAATATATTACGTATATATTATAATGCAATTTATAAAGCGCTTACAATACAGAATTAGGAAATTTATTACGAAGGTGTCTTTTCATTAAAAGGTTAGAATCATGTTAAGAAGGTTGGTAACGAGACGTATTGAAACCGCTTAAATTAACAGAAGTGACCAGTCACCCAGCATCTCAAATGAGTAACAAAAAAAGAGAGGATGACGAACAAATGAAAAAACGCATTACATTAATCTCCATCGTTACAATCCTTATGATGTCACTAGTTTTGTCGGCATGTAGTAAGTCTTCCAGTTCATCAACGGAAACACAGCAGTTAGGCGCTGATGCCGGTGAGAATGCAACAGAAATGTCATTTTGGACATTCGTAGATTTGCATGGCAAGCATTTGGATAAAATGCTGGGGTTATGGAACCAACAGAATCCAGACAAACAGATTAAGTTGAATGTAACGGTTATGCCTTATGATGATATGCACAACAAGCTCTTATTGGCAGTTACAAGTGGAAAAGGTGCTCCTGATATTGCGGATATCGAGCTTGGTCAGTTCCCTAAATTCTTGGAAGGGGACAACGTTCCACTGGAATCTTTGAATGATGTATTTGCACCATACAAAGACGTTGTCGTTCCCTCACGTGTCGATATTTACTCCAAAGCTGACCAGGTTTATGGCTTTGATTATCACGTAGGTGCTACGCTTGCTTTCTACAACACGGAAATTCTCGAACAAGCAGGTGTTGACTACAAGATGATCAAAACTTGGGAAGATTACAATCAAGCAGGTATCAAGGTTTATGAAAAGACTGGTAAGTACTTAGGTACTGCTGATACATCCGCTACGTGGCAAGCCTCGCTGTTACTTGCTCAGCAAAACGCTGATTTTACAGATGAAAATGGCAATCCAAAAGTTAACTCCCCTGAGATGATTAAAGCATTTGAAATGTTAGTTGACCTGCAGAAGAATAATGTTATTCATACGATCCCAGGCGGACAACCCGACACAGAAGAAGCAAAAGGCGAATACAACAAAGGCAACTACGCAAGCGCATTGATGCCTGAGTGGTACATGTCCCGCTTTGTAAACGAAATGAAGGACCTTAAAGGTAAGTATGCAATTGCTCCATTGCCTGTATTCGAAGAAGGTAATCCTCGTTCAGTTGGCTTAGGCGGTACTGGCACAGTTGTTACTAAGACTGGTAAAGACGTTCAGTTGGCAAAAGAGTTTGTAGCTTTTGCTAAGCTTTCGAAAGAAGCTACTACTGAAATCTGGAATACACTTGGATTTGACCCAATCAATATGGAAGTATGGAAAGATGAGGCTGTAACGAAAAACCCTGATAACGAATACGTCCAGTATTTTAAAACAAATGCATTTGATACTTTGAATGAAATCAAAGACGAAATTAGAGCTATCAAATCCGTAAAAGCTTCACCGACGATCGGCAATGTGCTCAATACGGTTACTCTGAATGCGATCTTTGAAGATGGCCAAGACGTGAAGGAAGCTCTCGATGAAGCACAGGCAGCAATTGAACAAGAATTGAAATAAAAATAATAAGTAAATGGTTATGATTAAGCCTGTCGGCAAGAATGGTGCTCGACAGGTTTAGTCATAGTCAAGGGAGAGTGGGATTATGATAAAGAAATTTGTATACTCTCAAAAGGTTGCACCTTATGTATTTGTGTTGCCATTCATAATCATATTCTTGATATTCTGGTCTTATCCACTTGTAAATTCATTCGTAATGAGTTTTCAAGATAGGATGTTGGGACAGGATCCAAAATGGGTTGGTGAAGCGAATTATTCGAAGTTATTCACAGATAAAGTGTTTTTGACGGCTATTAAAAATAGCGTTGTATACATGCTAGGAACCTTAGTGCTGTTAATCCCTTTCCCAATGTTATTTGCAGTTATGATAAACAGTAAGTTAATGCTGGGGAGGGAGTTTTTTAAATCTTCGTTCTTTCTTCCTGCATTGACATCTGTCGCAGTGGCGGGTACTATTTTTCGCCTAACATTCGGCGAAATGGATGGTTCATTAATGAACAGTTTTCTAGGTCTATTTGGTGTAGAGCCTACTAAATTCTTGAAAGATGCAGAATGGAGTATGGCTGCACTATTAATTCTTGCATGTTGGCGATGGACAGGTGTTAATATGCTGTACTATCTATCTGGTTTGAAAAACATTGACAATGATTATTATGAGGCTGCTTCAATTGACGGGGCATCTGCTTGGCAGAAGTTCAGATCGATTACAATGCCATTATTGAAGCCGACCACGATATATGTTACGACAATTAGTGTTTATGCAGGTTTGGCAATGTTTACCGAGAGCTTAATGATGTTTAACGGTAACAATTCACCGAAAAATATTGGCCTAACTATAGTCGGATATTTGTATAGACAAGGAATTGAGAAGAATAAGCTCGGTTACGCTGCAGCAGTTGGTATCGTTCTATTAGTCATTGCTATGATTATCAATTTAACGCAGTTGAAATTTAGTGGAATGTTCAAAAAGGAGGAGGATTAAAATGGGCACTAGTCAGATGAAGAACAACGTAATTGCTAGAATAGTCATAATTAGTACCTTTATTATACTATTCGTTATAATTATGGTTCCATTCTATGCAGTGGCCCTCTCTTCCTTTAAACCAGGTGAAGCTTTAATAAGATATGGTCTTAACTTAAGTTTGAATTTTGAAATAATGAGTTTTGATAATTTTATCTATTTATTCACTGGACAACATGATTATTTTGTATGGTTTTGGAACAGTATGACGTTAACAATCATTCAGGTTGCTTTAACACTGTTTGTAAGCGCTTTTGTTGCATATGGTTTTGCAGCGTATGATTTCAAAGGTAAGAACTTCCTCTTTATATGTGTGTTGCTCATTATGATGGTGCCATTTGAAATATTGCTGGTTCCTTTGTACAGCTTAATAAATGATTTGCAAATGGTGAATAGCTATTCGGCAATCATTCTGCCGGGTATAGCTAATGCCGGGACGATATTCTTCTTTAGGCAATATCTCAGAAGCATACCAAAAGAAATTATTCAATCTGGGCGAGTTGATGGAGCAAACGAATATGCGATATATTTCAGAGTGATTATGCCGATTATGAAGCCTTCCTTTGCGGCAATGGCCATTCTGAATGGTATGAATAGCTGGAATAATCTATTGTGGCCATTCATGGTGTTGGGAGATCAAAATAAATATACACTGCCAATCGGTTTAAAAACATTGTTAACTCCTTATGGGAATAACTATGACCTTCTGATCGTGGGCTCCTTCTTCTCCATCATTCCAATCTTCATATTGTTTATCGCTTTCCAGAAATATTTCATTGATGGTATGACTGCGGGTGCTGTTAAAGGTTAGTATCTATTACTTATGAAATAGGTGATAAGATGGGAGTCCAACAAGAGGAGTTACGCGTCATTAAACCATTGATCGAGCAACGAGCTGATCCTTTTATATGCCGACATTCAGATGGTTATTATTATTTCGTGGCCTCGGTTCCAGAGTATAATCGGATTGAAATCCGTAGGGCACAGGACCTTGTAGGGCTTATTACATCAGCTCCTGTAGTGATCTGGAGAAAGAGAGAGACTGGCATTCTTAGTGCCAATATTTGGGCGCCAGAGCTGCATTTTATTGATGGAAAATGGTACGTATATTTCGCTGCCGCGCATACGTCGGAAACTACAGAAGGCTTGTTCGACCATCGGATGTATGTACTGGAGAATGAAAATGCAAATCCGCTCGAAGGCAGCTGGACGGAAAGAGGACAGGTTCGTACCGCTTGGGAAAGCTTCTCCCTCGATGCCACTACCTTTGAGCACAATGGTAGCCTCTATTACGTATGGGCACAAAAGGATCCGGAAATCGAAGGCAACTCTAATCTCTACATATCTAAAATGAGCAATCCGTGGACGTTGATTGGGGCGCAAACGATGATTACGATGCCCGAATATGACTGGGAGATCATCGGGTATAAAGTGAACGAAGGCGCGGCATTTGTTCGCAAAGATAATCGGGTATTCCTCACTTACTCTGCTAGCGCTACTGATTTCAATTATTGCATGGGCTTGCTTGAAGCCGATGCGGACTCGGATTTGCTCGATGCTGCCTCATGGCGCAAGTCGAAAGTACCGGTTCTCACGACTGATGAGAGCATCTCGATGTATGGTCCTGGTCATAATAGTTTCACGGTGTCAGAGACTGGCGAGAAGACGCTGTTTGTGTTCCACGCAAGAACGTATAAGCATATTGCAGGAGATCCGCTATACGATCCGAATCGCCATACATTTGTAGCGGAGCTGTTGTGGACGGATGACGGCAGACCTGATTTTCGCGGCTCTGTTGCGGCACTTGCACGTTCTGTACAATACGAATAGATCTGCAAGCGCTTCACAAAATTCTAAATGGATTTAGTTGACTTATGTCGTACATGGGGAAGCCTTTATAATTAGAAATAAAAACAAGTACCCATCCAATCGATGGGTACTTGTTTGCAATGCAATAGAAGTGATGAATTACGTAATGTTGTACTAACTATTTGGTGATCGGTATAGACGAAATAGTAATCATAGCATTACTGATTGGCTAAATGTGTTGCTACTGTCATGAGTGTCATGCTAAGTTAAAAACAATCTATTTCATGAAGCAATAATCAATACGATGTGGGTAGTACAGACATAATAGTGATGTGGACGGAATCCTGTAAATGGTTCAAGGAACAAATCAACATCTTATATTAATCGTGTTAACGTAAATATATGTATTGTATGAAAGTGGGTATACCTATTGGATTCGAAGCTAGCAGCATATATAACATTAGTTTGTACTTCGGCTGTTCTGAATTTGTCTATACTTGTCTTTACTTATTGGAGGAGACATTATTATACAAATATCGCTAATTTGTTCATGTGGAATACATTAACTTCAATGATTTATTGCTTTGGTTATGCCTTTAGCTTAACATCGACTTCGTTAGAACAGCTTAGATTTTGGAATATTGTACAGTATGCAGGGATGCCATTTTTCCCTCCGTTAGGATTAATGTTTGTCATGCAATATTTGGGTTATAAAATAACGAGAAAAAGAATAATCGCACTACTTACAATCCCTTGTATTACTTTTCTCATCAATGTAACTAATGAATCCCATCATTTTTACTATAGAATATATGATATCCATTCGGTGCTTGGGGCTCCATATAGTGAGATTGAGTATGGGGCATGGTTTGCCGTACATAATATTTACATTTTCTGTTGTATGTTAGCTGCGCTCTTATTGCTGCTTTCACGCTGGAAGGAAACCGTTAGTGTATATCGATCTCAATTATTTGCCCTCATCTGCGGTCAACTGCTTCCAATAATGACTGCATTTTTATTATTCATAGGAGTGACACCCGATGGTATCGATCCTGTACCCATGGTTATTTGGTTTTCTTCTGTTTTGTACCTTTGGTCTATTACCTCCTCTCGAATGTTATCAATAATGCCAATTGCAAAGGAAACGATCTTTAATAGTATGAACGATGGTGTCATTGTGCTTAATGATACCTATCAATTAATCGAATATAATCAAGCTTGTAAAAGTATGTTTAGTGAATTGGATCGATCAACGTTAGGGCAGCCATTTGATCAAGTTTGGTATATGCTAACGGATCAATCATTCCCTGTTCAATTAGATACGATCTCAGATAAATTGAATGTTACGATTCATCAAGGTAATTATATATATCAGCTACGTATTTCTATGCTTCAACAATCTAATAATAACTCTGGCTTACTAATTATATTTACGGATATAACAGAGCTACATACATTACAACAAAAGTTAGAGCATCAAGCCTATTATGATGATCTTACACAAATATACAATCGTCGTGCCTTTTTCCAGAAAAGTGAGCAAAGCTTAATGAAAGCAAAGGGTGAATTATCATCCTTTGTGATTATTCTATTTGATATTGATTTTTTCAAAAAAGTGAACGACACTTATGGGCATCAAACCGGAGATCAAATGCTAGTACATGTGGCTCAAATATGTAAGGCTGAGATGGGAGAACATATACTATTTGCTAGATATGGTGGTGAAGAATTTGTACTCGCTTTACCTGGTTATACACTAGCGGAAGGGGAAAACTTCGCTAATTACCTTAGATTTTGCATTGAACAGAAGCCTCTAGTTGAAAATGAAAAATTGGTAACGATTACCTCTAGTTTTGGGGTATCCGTAACGACAGGAGCTGTGGAGGAAACAATCCATCAACTTCTTCATAAAGCTGATGAAGCACTTTATGCTGCCAAAAGAGCTGGTCGAAATCAAGTGCGGGTTTTTAATGAAAAGTACGAATATGTGGAATAGTACAGCAAATTAAAATAGAGGCGTACATCGGAGCCGTGCTTAGTTTAGTAACTTGGTGGATTGAGAGCAAAATGCCTCTCAATCAAGAAGAAATATACTTATGAGTGACTGTTTCAACAGGATATAACAGTCAGTTATTCTGATATTGAAGGATCATATGCTAGTGATGCTATTAGGCAATTTACAGAAAGAGGAATTGTAAACGGTATAGGTATGAGAATTACCTGTATTTCGCTCTATAGATGTTACGGTGAACCGTATCATAAGTAGGGCGAACCCTATCTACACAAAAAACGACTCATCCTTAGACAAGTCGCTTTTCAAGTTTTATTATTAATGGATTATTACTGTGTAATTGTCATCAGTCCTACCGCTTCGCCTTATAAAACTCATGATACAACTTCATGAGCGCCCTCTTCTCTATCCGCGAAACATAACTCCGCGAGATCCCCAACTCCTTGGCAATCTCCCGCTGTCCTCTCTTCCCCGCCTGTATCCAGCCCAAACCTACCCACCACAACTTCTTTTTCCCGGTCATCCAGAATATCGAGGTTACGATAAATCTTACTCTTTTCGATCTTCAGATCTACTTCTTTAATGACATCATCAGCTTCGGAGCCAAGGATATCGATAAGTGTAATTTCATTACCTTCTTTGTCTGTCCCAATTGGATCATGCAGGGATACGTCTTTACGAGTTTTCTTCAAGGATCTTAGGTGCATCAGGATTTCGTTCTCAATACAACGGGCAGCAAAAGTGGCTAGCTTTGTCCCTTTGTTCGGACGATAACTCTCAATAGCTTTAATCAGGCCGATGGTGCCGATGGAGATCAGATCCTCCATGTCTTCTCCGGTGTTATCGAATTTCTTGAGGTTATGGACACGATGCGATGTCATTAACAGAGTACCAATATGATGATTTGATACAAACACATTTCCGCCATCCGGGGAAAAGCGGTTACGCTACCTGGGGACTGCCTAACAGTCTACTTCAACCTGGATATTGTGCACCATGGAGTGAGGAATCTCCAGATAAGGGGATTTATTCTTAGATAGGAACAAGCCTGATGCGGTTTCGCTTCAGGCTTGTTTGGTTTTTGGCGCAGTAGCGGAGGCATTTGTCCGGCTTGGATCTTCTGAAAGGTTGTAAGATTAAATCCCATGTTTCCCCAATTCCGTATTGTTCACTACATCCACAGCATATGCCGGAAGGATCTTTAGTTACTGAACTCAGGATAAACCTCTGGTAGCCCCATTTTCATTTTTAGGAATATACAGGATTAATGAATCTCCACAGGAAAGACAAAGAGACGAAATATCAATTTTACAACACGTGTAGAAGAAACAGAACAATATATTTATAAGAGGGTAATAAAGAAACAAACAAAAAAATTCTTAATATCGTATGACATAAATTAAAAAGTTTCTTACATATTGCATGCTTTTAATTTATCTGTGGACTATTAATCTTCAAATCAGATAATCAAATACTTGATTATGTGGGTGAGCAGAGGTTATGGGCAAGAAATGATCTAGAAAAAACACCCTATGATTATTAGTCACAAGGTGGCCGCAAGTATATTTCAATTTTTTCTATGACTCAACAAAAAGCGAGTTCAACTGTACCGCCTTCTCCTTTTATTATGTTTTTTAATGAATCTAAGGCTTGAACAACATAGCCATGACTTAATTCCTTACGTTCTAATATCATTTAGGTGTATCTGGTGCAAGAAACGCGGATAATCCCTTTGTATCTTGAGGTCGAGCTGTATGATTTGTATTGGTCATTGATCCACTATGATATATTGTCTGCTGTTTCTTATTTGAGGAAGTAGCTTCAGTTACAGATTCTCCCACTGACACTGCAGCCGTTATTCCTATAGTTTTCACCAATGCTTCATTTACTTTACCTGCTTGTGCACTAGGATATGGGACAACTGCCGCACCGCCCTTGACCACGTAATTATGGGGGTCAATCTTTGGAGCATTAGCAACTGCTTCTGCTAGATTTTTTTTATAGATATCAAGTAGTTGTGTTATGCTTCTTCCAGGGTTATTATTCTTAATGGTATCTGGAACAAATAAAGAGCTAGAATTGGTACACCCCCCAGTATGCGCATATCGACCATTACCCGACTTACAGTAATTTCCAGTTGGATCAATATTAATTAATGGATTATTATGAACATAAGTATATAAGTTCAAACTAAGCGGTTTTGAATCTGACCTTCATACGTATCTTCCGTTATAAATCGCCCTATTGAAGGATCATAATATCTAACCTTAAGATAGATTAGTCCCGACTCAGCATCTTGTAACTCTCCTGTATATTTGTATGGGTTGTCAAATCGCCTGAATTGACTGCTATTTTCATTAGTTTGATTTCCCCAAATATCATAGTCATAACTCTTAAGAGTCGTCTTTCTATCATATGCGTCGATAATTATGGTATGCGTGCAAACACGTGTTAACTTAGATATTTAGCATGGACATCGAATTTATTTTATTACAAACGTTTTATTTTCTTATGCAATTAGTGGATAGCATATCATCATTATTGTTACTCCAAATTTTTATTCGAAAGATAGTACCGATTGATTTCATGAATCTCCATTATTATTTTCTACACAAATTACATATCAATTGACTAATTATTATTTAATCTGCTTTAACATAGAAAAACTGCACCTCAAATTGTGAGTTTAGTCAACAATCGAGGTACAGTTCAGAGTGTTACACATGAGGTAGAATGTCTTACATTCTATAATTACTCACTCGTGTAATATTATAATTTAAACTAATATATAATGATTTAATTTCAAATTAACCTCTCCAAAATTTCCATTGTGATTTCATCTATACCTGCGTCTTTATCATCAAGAGTTGGATAAGTGGATAACCGCTGAAGATCTGGTACTAACTCCAATTTATCCCTCAAAGATAATTTATCAAACAATAGACTTAAGATAGAACACTTCCACAGACCATCTTCAGAATTTAAAATATCTCTAATAAATGGAACTAATTCTGAATTGAATTGTAATAGGATATCACTAATCTCTATTGAAATTGGCCAATTTGAATCTTGAAGCCATTCAAATAAATCAGGTAAAATCGTTCTAATAGCATCCTTATCACATTCCTGCAATATTTTCACACTATCGAAATCATGTTTATCTTTTGGTAATAATTTTCTAATGCTCATAATATTCCTCCAAATCAAAATTCACTTACTAATACTTAATACATATTTTTTGTAATAGTTTTGTTAGATAATACGGATTATCCGGTGAATTTTCTCTTGATGCCATCCATAACTTATGCTCATACGGGTCAACTGCAATAATAGCAACGTGACCAGTTGCAGGTTTATCAACAAAGGCATATAATTTCCCAGTTGCATTCACTGCTTCCATTGTAGTAAGAACTCCTTTTGGTTGCCGCGGTGCAAGAAAAAAAGACAAACCCAATGCATCTATTCCTGGTCGTGGCGTAAGGTTTTTATTACCTAAGCCATTATTTCTAAAAATAAGGCGATCATCACCAGATGGGTTCATCTCATCTACTTTAACTTGATCCATTGCTATTACTGATGTAATCCCTGCCGCTTGAATTAATCCCTTTAAAATAGAACCTCCAACTGAATTTGGATATGGTGCCGCCACTTCATTTTTTTGAACTTGAAAAACCTGAATATTCTGAGCTTTCTTTATTGCTTCCTCTTTCTCATTATTATAAATTTTCATAAGTTGAGTTATTGATTTTCCTGGATTTGAATTCTTAATATTATCAGGGATATAGATACTACTTGTACTTGTACATCCGCCACTATGAGCATATCTGCCGTTACCAGATTCACAATAGTTTCCACTAGGATCTGTATATAATAAAGGATTATTTTGGACATACGTATATAAATTTTGACTCAGTGGGTTTGTAATCTGCCCATCATAAGTATCCTCCGTTATAAACCTTCCTATTGAAGGATCATAATATCTAGCCTTAAGATAGATTAACCCCGATTCATCATCTAGTAACTCACCTGAATATTTATACGGGTTGTCAAAGAACCTTAATTGATTACTATCTTCATTAGTTAGATTTCCCCAAATATCATAGTAATAACTTTTAAGGGTTGCCTTGCTCCCATCTGCATCAATAATTTTTACAATATCACCATGAGCATTATAAAAGTAATATCCAGCTCTTGAATTAACATAATCTTTTCTAAATAACAATTTACTTCCTTGAATATTTCTCGCTTTTGATTTCCCACTAGCATCAAGCTCATCAATAACTTTCCCATTCACATAAACATATCTAGTGAAGACTCCATTAACTGTTTTAGTTGCCCTCAATCCATCTGGATAATATGTGTAAGTAGCACTATCGTTACTATCACTATAAGCCTTTAATAAATTCAGACTATTATACGTATATTGTTTTGATTCCATTAAGAGATCAATTTCTTCTGAATCCTTTGAAGTTGCCCTATCCCCATTTGCATTATATGTGTAATTTTTGTTTGCAGAAGGAACAGGATTTTCATCCATTATTCGATTAAGAGCATCGTATTTATATCCCGCAATAACACCATTTCCATCAATTTTATCAATGTTTCCAAACCCATCATATGAATAAGTTTCATTGAAATTTGTTGTTGAGCTATCGTTTATACGATTGCTGAAAACTTCACCAAAGGCGTCAGTTACAGTTAATTGCTCAAGTGATCCTGGAAATGTGGTTCTAATGGAATTAAAATCGGATGAAGTAACATTTACATTAGTTACTGTTCCCATATCAGGATATGAGACTGTATTTATTCTATTCAAATTATCAAATTCGTAAGATACTTTTTTCCCATCAGGATAAGCAATTGTATTCATCCTATCAAAGCTATCATAACCTAAAGTATAACTAACTCCCGATACAGACTGTACATCTAGTCTTTTCCACTGGTCATAATGATATGTTATTTTATTATTCTCACTATTCCATGATTTTGTAATACCTCTAGTAGTAGAATCGTATTCAAACTGTTCCCAATACACCTCAGTTCCATTTTTAGTTATTGATTCACGCTCTTTTTGATTATCATGAGTATATGAGTAATTGTGTATTTGTCCTACTCTATCAGTAGCCTTATTCAAATTCCCATTTACTCCATACTCATATGTTTCTTTTTGATTACTGTTGTTCTTTTCAGATAGTTTCCAACCTATTTCATTGTATGAATTGTATTTTTGAAGGATATTGTTTCTATAAATTTCAATGACTTGTCCTAAACTATTATGTGTATACCTCGTTTCTTCTCCTTTAGCATTCATTATATAGATTAAATTGCCTTCACCATCATATCGGTATTTGGTTATATGGGTATTTCCATCTTTATCCTCAATTTTTTCAGATGAAATTTTCCCAGTAGGTGTATAAGTATAACTTTTAATTCTTAGCTTCAATCCATTTGGTGTTTTTTCAACTAATTTTGTTAAGCGACTATTAAAATCATAATATGAGGTTTCTTTTTTTCCATCACTAAATGTCTTTTCAATTGTATCCTGAGATATAGCTACATTATCCGAGCGCTCAACAACATTTGAATATAAATAAGTTGTAGTTTCTCCAATTGCATTTGTTTCTTTAACCACACGTCCATTAGTATCATATACAAATTCTACTTTTTTATTAGAGTCTCCGTAAGGCATTGTTTTTGTAACCATTACACCATCAGGTACTTCATTTGTATTAATAGTCCGTGTTACACCATTAATAGTCCGTTGTTGTTTTGTAAGTGTCCCAAAAGGTGTATAGAATTCATCATCAATTTCTCCATCTGGCATAATGGTTGAAATCTGGCGTGTACTGTTATTATAAATGTATTTCTTTTCTGTTAAAATACCAGTTCCATTATTAACTTGTCTTAAAATCAATCTATTCAAAACATCAAATGTATCAATAAAACTACTACCATCAGGATATGTAGTTTTTTTCAATTTACCGTCAAGATAATATTCATACCCTAAAGTTAAATCTTGAGCACTTGCTCTTTCTTTCAGTTTTACCTTTGTTGTCTCATATTTCACATTTCCTTTGTCAGTATAAACAAAATTAATTTCTGTATCATTATTTCCCAAACCAAATTGTTCACCCCTCATATTGGTTTTGATTTTAGTTGGTGCTTTATGGATAGCATCATATTGAGTGTATTCAGTAGTCTTCAGATCGCTCTTCATCACATTAGAAGGATTCTTGTAACTATATGTCTCAACTGTAATCCAAAGTTGATTTCGATTGTTAATATTAAAATCTGTATCTGGATAATAACTATTTTCTTTGGTTGTCTGAATATCTCCACCTTGCTCAGTATAAACTGATTTACTGAGTTTATGATTTGGCCCATTGTATTGCATAACCGCCATGTTACCCAAGTTATCACTTTGTGTTAAAATATTCCCCCAATCGTCATAGGTATATAGAGATGGAATTTTTTCTGAAATCGAAGTTATAGAATCGGGATTCATTAAACTATTAATATCATCTATTGAATTATTCGCTACAAATGTAGACTTTTTCTTAGGTTGAATTTGACCCGTATCATATTCGTATTGAGTATAAACATTATTATAAACTTTATAATAGTTATTTGATTGATCTTTTATCTTATAACCATATTGATACAATTCATTTCCATTTGGTGCGTTGCTTATCATGCTATAATCCATCAAAAATCTTGAACTATTTAAGTAATAATGTAAAGACGATACTTCTTTTTTTCCATCTGCAGCTGTTACTTTCTTAAGTATAGTTTGTTTATCACCGAAACGTGATGAATTCCTTAAGCGAGCGATATCTTGTTTATTACTTTTCCAAAATTCATCCACTTGCCACCCATGATCATTGTGTACATTGGAATAGTAATTAGAAATAATAATCGGTTTTGAATCCTCAGTGTAAATATAATCCAATGACTGAACTGGATGATAAGATACGTATTCTAATGCATATTTATCTTGGTATAATCTTGCTACTTGACCTTGGTTCATTAATGATGTGGAATTTCTCCATGCCGAGTCATAATTCGCATATGAAAATCTAGCTGTCAGGCCATTATAATACTGAATGTCCTTTAGAAGTAAATATGGAACTTCTCCGGAAGTAAGAATATTATTTTTTTGAATACTATTTGCTTCAAAATAAGTATTATCAGACCAGCCATAGCAATTATAAAAGTTATTATAACTAATATTTAATAATTCACCTGCCGAATTCGAATAGAATCCATTTAAAGGTGTATAAACATTAAAATTAAAATCAGCCAACTTCGTGGAGTCTACCCCATAGTAAGTATATTCTTCCATTTTCACTACAGCATTAGTTGTATAGTCATATACAGAATTTAAATTCCAATAAACAACATCTTCAGTCACATTTTGATATCCACTTGTTGTCCATTTCCTAAATGTAATAGTAGCCTTCTCTTGAGTTGTACTATACATTATTTTTTTTACTCTTACAGATCCATCATCCAATAATAGGCCTGAAATTACATTATTCGAATCCCTAAGTATCGTAATAATTCTTTGATACGAATCAGTAATAACAATATTATAATTATTCGTAGTTGCATCTGTATTGAAAACGTAGGTAACCTGGTCGCCAGTTGCATTGCTTTTACTGACAATATTACCCTGATCATTAAACTTGTATTTTATTTCATTGTTTAATTTAAGAATAAAGTAGTATTTAGAAACTCCATTTTCAGTATATGGCTCCTTACTAAGAACTACATTTTTATAAGGATAATTAAAGATCGTTAAATCATGAAATTCATAGGAATCTCCGCTTTCTAATGTGAAAACAGTTTTTTCATATGGCGTGATCATTTCTTTATAGGAATACCCATCTTGATAGCAAGGTTGTGGAGTATTGATATAGCAGGATGAACTTTCATGAGTGTTTACAACTTCCGCCTTTATTTCCGATTTTTCCATAACAGGAATATTTAAATTCCATCCTGCTGCTATATATGCAACACGATCACCCTTTTCTAGAGGAACAGCCTCATTGCCGCCATTTTGCTCATAGAATTTACTTGAAGTGCTAACTCCTATTTCTAACTTAGGCTTCAATAATTTACTATTTAAAGAATTGTAAGTTCTTTTCAAAACAATATCTAGATCCGATTTCCCTTTAATTTCAAGATCCACAACACTTCTATTTGCTGTCCGATACACGGAATCAACAAGATCATCCGTATTAACTTTGTAATTATATACGTTTTTAGATTCAGTGATAGTATACTTTTGATTAGTTGGGCTGCTAGCAAAGGTATTAGTAGCAGCATTTTTCTTGCTTTTCAAGGTATTGGCTGCCTGGCTCTGTTTTGACAGTTGTTCATGAACCTCACTTTTGTATATTTTCTCATCCGCAAGTGTAAGCATCGGTTTATGTTCATTTAAATATTTGGTAGGATTCTTATAATAATCTAAAAAATCCTCAGCCATTGGTACATATTGATACAATTTTGTTCTAGAGGTTTCATTTAGAGAAAGTAGGAGATTCACAGCTTCTTTTTCATCCCAATTAGAAGCTTCAAGTTTCTCAGTGTTGGTTAGATATTGAGAGAATTCTGGATAAAAATAAGCTGTTATTTGTTTCATTTCACTTGAAAATTCATCGAGGAATGCTTTAGTCCGATCACTCGGTTGTACAGAAGGCTTTAAGAACTCTTTATTTCTCCTCAAGACTTTATCAAATATTGATTCAGAACCAAATTCATCTCCTATTAACTCTTCCTCAATTGGAGTCTCAAGATCCTCACTTTTTATATTTATGTTTTCTGAAGATGCTAAAGGCGTTTCTTCCACCGCTGGAGACCCTTCATTATAATCAGACTCAGCAAATACATTCTGAACAGTTTGTAAATTATTAAAACTAGACATTGTGATTAGCATTATTAATATTAAGGATATTATTTTTTTCACTATTATCACCTCAGTTAAATATTCAATCAAAATTTATCAACTTTTATATCAAGCTACTGTATTAACTTAGTAATCGCAGAAAGTAAATTTCCATTACCATCGTATACATAGTCGCGCCGATAATTAATATTCCCTTTATGAATAATAATTGCCGATAAACGATTATCGGAATCATAAATATATTCATTATTATGACTAGTATCAAACTTGATAACGTTTACTGGAAGACTTGAATAAGAATTCATTGATCCATTACCTAATTGACCAACCTCATTATTTCCCCATGTTATAACCGCATTTTCTGTAAGCGCTATACTATGTGATTCCCCTGCATCTATTTTCAATACATTAGACGCTTTCACTTTGGTAGGAGCAAGTTTTCTTTCAGTCGTGCCATCTCCAAGTTGGCCCTTGTTATTTCCTCCCCAACTCCAAACAGTCCCATCTGACTTTAATGCTAAAGAATAATTTCCACCACCGCTAATAGCGATTATATCTTTTAGTAGACCTACCCCATTTTCCCCTCTTACTTGGACAGGAAAACGACGTTCTATTGTAGAACCATCACCGAGTTGCCCATTATCATTCTGCCCCCAGCTCCATACGGTCCCATCATCTTTTAATACCAAGTTAAAATTATCTCCTGAACTAATTGCTTTAATATTTGTCATTGGAGGAGCATTATTCGGTCTCATTAGTATTAAACGTGGAATATTACTACCTACGAGGGTTCCATTCCCTAGTTGACCGTGATTATTGCCCCCCCAAACATATACATTTCCATTTGAAGAAAGTGCAATAGAATGTGTCTCACCAACATCTGAAGCTATGATATTCGTAAGAGGAATCCCATTTACTCCTTCGATTTGTTCAGGAATTGTAATTAACTCTGAACTATCCCCTCCTACTTGCCCATATTGATTATCTCCCCATCCCCATAATGATCCGTTCGATTTAACAGCAAGAGTATGATAGAATCTACTGCTAATATTATTTACATTTGATAATCCATAAATGGAAGTTGGAAAGACAGTAAAATCAGTCTGATCTCTAGCAGGACCCAAACCCAAAAACCCCCAATAATTGAATCCAAAAGCCGTCACTGTACCGTCAGTTTTCAAAGCATATGTGCTATAAGTACCACCAGTGATGCCTTTATTCATCGCAACCACATCGGTGCCAGCTAACTGTATTGGTTTATTACTAGATGGAGTTATAAAGTCTCCCAACTGTCCCATATCATTACTTCCCCATAACCATAAATCTCCATTTGCACCTATAAAACCACTCTTATCTATACCAGCATATATTTCCCCACCAACTTGTGCACTTTGAGTTAAAAATGGAACTAATCCATTAGTACTTTCACTTAAAAAAATAGATTTCATTAAATGCTTACCATGAGTAGAATTAATCACACTAAAATCATCATATGTGGATTCAACTACCGTTAAATTTTGATATGTAGAGTTTATTACAGAGTCTTGTTGATGACTCTCGTCACTAACAACTTTAAATTTAAGTATGTAATTGTCTTTCAATTTTTCTCCATTTATATTTGAAAGGGAGTACGGAGGTATATACAAAATATATTCTTTGGCGTTTTCCAAAGCAATTTGCGGGGTTATTATTAATTGATGACCTTCGATCGATTTCGTTATATCTATCGACTTGTTACTATTAATATCCACTAAATTAATCAAATTAAAGAATTGACCTTCGCTAATACCCTGATCAAATTCCACATTCAACGGAGAATCTTCTGATAAATCAATTGTTTGTTCTTCTGGAATCAATTTTAATCCAACAAATGACTCTTCTGATTTATTTATACTATCAGCATTCACATAAGATATAAGGCTATAAGATGCAATTAAAAGAAATAAGGCAAGCAAAAGTGCATTATATTTCTTCATATTTTTTCTCTCCTATCAAATAAATTCGCTCTCACGAAAATGTACAACTGATAAAATCAATTGTACAGTATTATTTAACAACTGATTCTATTTTGCCGCGGTATAAATATAGGAGAATTATCGATGGTGATACAACATCAGTAACCACTAATAGTACATGTCAACAGCAGCACCTCTGAAGCTAACAACGAAACATTTTCCGTATTTATGAATCTTTGAAATCCATTAAGAATGAACATAATTGATTCAATATCACTCTAATAAAATAAACAGTAAAGCACCAAAAAAAAATTTGGACATGACAAAAAACACCTCCCCCATCCTCGTGGGATCTCTGAATTTATTTATGGCAGGTATTCTGACTTCGCAGTTTATTAGGAATTACACCATCAACTGTTTTTAAAGTTAACAATGTAATTCTTAAGTGCGTTCACAGTGGCGGGACCGCGTTGGAATTTCACCAACATTCCCCTTTTAAGTCACATGGAAAGTTCTATGTGATCACCATAAATATTTATTTGAATAATATACCATGAAAAGAAAAATGTTCATATCAATATTTCTAATGACTTTTTTAACATTATTTTCACATGAGATTTTGCATAATTCATATTTTGTTACAGCGTTATGATCAGTCCGCAGCGAAATATCAGTGTTGTGTGAGCTGAGCAATAAATGGGCAGACGGGCAGTTAAATTTCTGAATATGCTTTTTTTATGTTCATTTAGCCCAACTACTTGAATTAACAAAAAAAGCAACCCCCTTGTTGGCAAGTCGCTTTTAACAAAATCTATTGTGAATCTTTAGTTATTTCTAAGACCCTACCGCTTAGCCTTATAAAACTCATGATACAGCTTCATCAGTGCCCTTTTCTCTATCCGCGATACATAGCTGCGACTGATTCCAAGCTCCTTAGCAATCTCCCGCTGTGTCCGCTCTTCTCCACCTGTATCCAATCCAAACCGCCCAACGACAACTTCTTTTTCCCGGTCATCCAGAATATCAAGGTTACGATAAATCTTACTCTTTTCGATCTTCAGATCTACTTCTTTAATGACATCATCCGCTTCCGAACCGAGGATATCAATGAGTGTAATTTCATTACCTTCCTTGTCTGTCCCAATTGGGTCGTGCAGAGATACATCTTTACGAGTTTTCTTCAAGGATCTTAGGTGCATCAGGATTTCGTTCTCAATACAACGGGCAGCAAAAGTGGCTAGCTTTGTCCCTTTGTTCGGACGATAACTCTCAATAGCTTTAATCAGGCCGATGGTGCCGATGGAGATCAGATCCTCCATGTCTTCTCCGGTGTTATCGAATTTTTTCACTATATGGGCAACGAGCCGCAAATTATGCTCAATCAACAAATTGCGGGCTTTGGCATCTCCCTCAGCCATCATCCCTAAGTATCGGCTTTCCTCCTGCTCCGAGAGCGGTTGTGGAAATGCATTATTCCTTACGTATGATACCAGCAGCGTCAGTTCTTTGATCAGCAACGCAATCGTGCTTAAGAATCCAGGCAACTTGGCGACACCTCCCGCACTTGTACAATGAAACCGATCTGTTTGCCTTACGGGTTCATGGTCATCCTTATTGTATGTGGGCGTGCGCCTAGAAGTGCCTGTACGGGGGAAATTGTACAACCACAGAAATTTATTTTTCATACGAGAAATCAGTCATACTCTACTCAATTACTTGTCTTTTTAACACAATGTTGTTAGCGGTAATTCTCACTCTCTTTTGATAATAAATTCCGCTTCACTAGACGTAAGAACCTTTATGATGTCCTTATCAAAAGTAACCTTCAAAATAGACTCAGGTAATTGTTCTATAATACCGCCGCAAGAATCTCCCGACGGATCACCGTATACAGCCGAAGCCAGCCAGTGGATTCCAGGCTCAAGGAAAGTCGTCAGTGTAGGCAAAACAGTCCGGGGATGAAGCAGGTTTGTGTTGGCATTAGGCCAAATTAGCTCAGCCTTTTCGTAGCCGATCAAACCCTTGACTCCGCTTATTCCCCATGCTGTAGATACTGCCGCGGTTGTAAGGCCGATCTGCTGTTCCACCCCCGCTTCCTGACCAAGCGCGAAGCCGCCCTCTGCGGCGTCCAACGGTCGTCCGGTCTCGATCCGGTGTATCCGAATATGCCAGGGCAGCCCAGCAACGATCCAGGTCCGAACCTCCACATTAGTCCATGGCTTCCAGACAGAGTGCAGCACATTGTCCACAATTCTTGACTCCATATTCCGCCGTCTGACCCGATACAAGTTGTCCCCGCTCTCACTCAGAGCGAGCATGGAATCAAATGCACCCTGAGACAATCCCCATTCGGAGCGGGGTACACTGAACCCGAAGCCTGTTGAGTATACGAATTTCTCATACTTGGCAGACGTGTGGGTATGCTCATTCGTATATAGATGACCACTGTTGAAGGCAGCCACATGGCCGGAAGCAGGTTCGCGGACAATGACAAGATGCGCAGGCTTCTGGACTATAACTGCAGGAATATCCGGCAGCGGCAGTTCCTCTTCCTTCCAGAATGGATGCTCCGCGCTGAGAGCCAATGGCAGGAATGTCTTTAACGCCCAGTAGGGGGAACCGGGAGCGTTATAATTCTCCGCCATGACCAAGTTGGGGTAGGTATAACCAATCGTCAGAATGCCTCCGGCATCAAAGATCGGCTGGCTGAACCACCAGCGCAAATTGCGCAGTACTAATCCTTTGACCACACCTACAGGGAATCCTTCAACGCCTGCATAGACGAGGGCACCCCAGAAAGCAGCCTGGGCAAAACGGTAGGTTAAGCTCCTTCCATAAGGAAGGGCAGATCCGTCCGGAGCGAACCAGCCCAACAATTCGGTGGCAAAAAGCCGGGCCCGTTCTTTGAACACCTGTGAACGTTCCGGGTCCTCCTGTTCCATCAGCTTCGCGTACAGTAGCGCATAGTAATGGATGGCAAAAGGAACATAATAATCGCTATGCCCGTTAATTCCATCACTGTACCAGCCATCACCCAGATAAAAATCATCCATTCGCTTCAGATTGTTCTCCAGCTGCTCCGCGTCGTAGGGGCGGCCGATTCTGCGGAATCCAACATTAACCAGCACGTTGAAGAACAGCCAGTTGCAGTCATAGCAAGGATGGGAATTAATCTGATTCAGCCAGCTGTACAATTGCTCCTGTTCCTTCTGGGTAAGTGGTGACCAGATCTGTCCAGGAATGGCGGCTAAGGCGAACCCGAAGACCGCCATCTCTACCAGACGCTGGTCATAATCTTGAACTTCACCCCAGTATTCTTCATGGGCAGGATCCGTGCCGTGGCGTATGCCATCCAGCACAGTATCCCAAAGCCCGCTTTCTCCACCTCCCATGAGCAGGGGCACTAAGCCCCACAATACCCGGGAGAAACCTTCCATTTCTGCAGTTACTGCTGGATAGCTCGCTCCTGTCCCGCCGATTGCCAGCCGTGCACCGCCTCTGCTGTAGAGCGGCCGAAGCGGATCTGTAAGCTGTTCAAGAGCAGAGACCAGATCCTCCCGGGTCTTTAGCGGATTTTTAGCAATAGTCGTAAAAGTCTTTTCAGTCTGCATTATATGCCCCCTATTCCCAGTAGAACGGTCCGGCATCTTTTAGCCGGGCTAGCGCTTCGACATAGAAGAAATCACCATAGATAAGCGGAACATCTATATTCCGATTCTCAGGATAGTTACTCGTACCATGAAGCAGCAACCCTTCTTCTTCTGCATTGTCCCAAGTTCCATAATTCCGAAAAAGGGATTCAGTAATTCTTATAGCCCCGTTCCGATACACATGAGCCTCCGAGTCGTCCACCTGGCTAGCCAGCAGGAGCAAGCCACTCGCTGCACAGGAACCTGCAGAGCTATCCCGAATCTCCCCAACTTCACCGGGAGCACGGAAATCCCAATGTGGAACGTAATCTTCGGGCAGACGGGTCAAGAAGAAATGTGCGACCTGCTTGGCTGCATTGAGGTAACTCTGTTTGCCCGTATGATGATAGGCCAATGACAGTCCGTAGAGCGCCCAGGCTGCCCCGCGCGACCAAGCCGACTCGGGCGCATAACCTTGCCCGCCAAGCTTTTCAACCACTTCGCCCGATTCCGTGTTGAATTTGACGATGTGATAAACCGAACCATCCGGCCGGATGAAGTGCTCCAGCACCGTATCCATATGCGCCTCAGCGATATGCCGATAACGTGGATCCCCTGTTACTTCGGAGGCCCAAAAAAGCAGGCTGGTATTCATGCAGCAATCGATAATGGCTACCCCGCTGTTATCCTCGCCTTCACTCCATGGATTCCAGGCCCGGATGTAGCGTCCTTTCAGATTGAAGCGGGCCGCCAGATAGTTAGCTGCCTTCAACGCCCGGACTCGTGATGCTTCTCTGCCCGTGAGCTTGTAGTTCGCAACACTGGTCAACAGCCACATAAAACCTAGGTCATGGTCCAGCTTCACATAACCATCCAGCACCTCGTCAAGCCGTTCCTCACACTGCTCAGCAATCGCTTTCAAATCCTCATCACCATTCTCAGCATAGAGCTGCCAGAGCATTCCCGGCCAAAAGCCAGCCGTCCACCAGTTTGGTGCTTCAAGCACGTATTTGCCGCCTTGACTGGCATGGGGGAATTCTGCACCGATTCTCCGGCTGTTCGTTCTAGTCTTCTCCAAGGCTTTGCCCCAAGCCTCGTCTACCCAAGCTTGCTTTACTAATCTACTCATCTAAATCCCGCCTTTATCCGAATTAGCCTCTACCCTCTGATAGAGGACTTTTTATAAGCTCAGGTCCATCTTTTATAGAAATTGAAAAGTGAATGCCAGTTTGCCCACCGCGCCAAGCTGAAGCACATGGAAGTCCAGACTATACCAGAGCTTCTCCATGCCAAAATGATCCCGGTACATATGCACAGTAATCTCCGGCTCAACTTTCAGCCAATCGTATGTCACTTCAACGCCGCGAGCGGTAGTCCCCGGCAGCAGCAAGGTACCCGGATGAAGGAGCTTAGGCTCACGCCAGGTGACAAACCGCTCCGTCCAGCTCGCCGGAATTCCCGCATACCGGTAAGTGTCTGTAAGCTCCAGCCGTGGACATTCCTCTTTATACCAGACGAACGAACGGATTAAGGACTGTAGTCCTGTTACCTGATACGCCTGTGTCAGATCCAATGTCAGCTCATCATTCTCCTCCGCCGATGCATGCAGCACTGTGGAGCTGAACGCCCGACCGGCCAGCTGATACTGGCCATCAATGATCGGCAGCGAATGACCCTGCGATCCATTGCAGTCATACTGGTAACGGCCAGCCCCAAAATAATCAGCAGTATACTCTCCGCTTCCAAGATCGGATGCGTAGATCTCTCCCCGGCCGCTCAGAATGAAATGTCCCAGATCATTATGGTTATGCGGTTCAGCATTGTGCCCGCCCTTGGCGGCGAATCCGAATGAACCCGCCTCCGACACATGACGCGAGACAAGCCAAGCGGCATCAGGGAGATAATAGCTGGCGGCTCGCCAAGCTTCGTCCTCCTTGCCAGCTCTGGTCCAGATCAGATTGCGGAAAGCCGGTGCAAAGCGGCTGCAATGATCTTCAGTGTAAGGAGCGCGCAAAGCGGATGGGGGGCGTTCGACATCCGTACAGACTTCCGCCAGATAATGGGACAATCCCATATGTACTAGCACCTGAGGCACTGAATCAGAGAAATTGGCTACATGACTTCCGTCAATGAAACATTTTTGTTGGAAGCGCGCGATTTGCGCTACCTTCTCTTGGTTGAACCAGTCCAGTCTGCCTGCGCTTCTGGAACAGAGGAGATCGCTATAATAAGTGAAATAACCAAACCCATAATTCCAGTACCCAAGGCCTTCCAGACAGGCACCGTCCTCACCGAACCCTTCCAGGTAATACAACATGGCGCGCTCTGTCCTCAGCAGAATATCCGCAAGCATGGCTGGGTCCTCCACAGACAGCAAGGCGGCAGCCCCGATTGATCCCGCACAGACCGCTGCCCAATTATGCCGCGCTGTCTCCCAATCATAAGGACCATTTTCAAGAAATGGACGAAACAGTCTCCGCTCTACTTCATGGTGGATTCGGGATCTCAGAAGCTGCGAAAGTCGTTCCCCGAGCAAAAGTAAAACTTCACTTAAAGTAAATCCGGTCTCGGAAGAAAACAGATCAATATACCGGTTGATATCAGCTGCATTATGATCCGCTGGGAGGTGGGCCGGAAGACACCAGGTGTACTCATCGCAAATAGCCCAGAGGATGTCCTCCAGCTTCTCCAGTACTTCCGGATGATCCGGCTCCAGCAAAGCCAGAAATACATAAGTATTCAGCCTTCTTCTCCGTTCAAAATAGACCCGTTCATATTCCAGCCTTGAACCCGTACGCGAATAAATGGAAAATAACGTATACGACATTTCAGGTATAGACTGCCCGTCCAGCCTTACCGCCTCCGCGCGGATCTCGCTGATATCTGCCTGTAGTACTCCCGATGATAACGCCCGTTTCCAAAAAGCAGCCGCATCCCCCTTTGGATAATATAAGCTCAGATCGACTGGCTTCATTTCATGCACTATTTCCAAAAGCATCTGTTTATTCATGCCTTTTTTCCTCCTTAAAGGTCAGTCAGTTCCGCGAAGCATCTTATTCTTCACTAATATGGCTGAATACTTTTTATTCCAAGGCATGATCTCTCATAACATCCTCACCGGCTGCAATTTTTAGTGAAGTCCATTTCATCTCTTCCCCTGACCAGAATGGATCAGAAGGGAGCAGCCCCAGCGGGAGGAATACGGAGGCGCATAAATAAAGACTGCCTGTATTGATATAGCTCTCCGCAAGCTCCGGCTGATAACCGTATACCCCCGGACGTAGCCATCCGGACTCATCAAGCGTTCCCGGATATTCCATAATTCGCGTAATCACAGCTGTCAAAGCGCAGCGTACCTGTGCAGGGGGCAATGCTTCCTCCAAAAAATGCTGCAGCGCCGCCTGCGACAGCAGTTGAAACGCCCCAAAACGGTAAACGATCGAACGCCCGATAAAGGGATAGGTTCCATCCGGTGCAATGATCCGTTCGAGAACAGTAGCGTATCGCTGTGCCCGTTGCTGAATCAGCGGTTTCAATGCGGAATATTGCTCCGACTCCTGTTCAAAAAGTGCCACCACATCCACCAGCATCGGCTGAATAACAAAGCTGTTGTAATAATCCCAGTGAAAGTCCTTGCCATCCCCGTAAACTCCGTCGCCCTTATACCAATCCATGAACATATGGACCGCATAGCCAACGCGCATCCGGTCATATTCAGGATCGCCAAGTATATACAAAGCGGCTTCCACCATTGCGCTGAACAGCAGCCAGTTGCTGCCGCTTGGCGCTGTCCGGCGTGTCTGCTTCAGCGCTGTTATTACATTGCCTTTGACCCGCGCACTCAGCTTGCCGGCAAGCTGCTTTGGCGCACGCACCAGCGCGTGTGCCAAGAATGCCGCATCAACCAGCGGTTGGCCTTCAGTCTTGAATTCCATATAGTCAGGTGAATTCGGATCAACAGCGGCATCAATGGCTTCCAGCATTAGCCCGGCATAACGCGCTCTAAGCTGTTCTTCCTCACCCTCAAGTCCCTCTAGCTCAAGCCAAGGGGCCATTCCGCATGCCAATCTCGCAAAAGCCTCCAAATGGGCAAACTGGCTCCGGTCACTATGAAACTTAGTAGGCAACTGTTCCTTTAATTTCCGCTCAGCCAAAGCATTCAGCACAGGCCCCCCGATCAGCAGCATTGTATCCAGCCAGTATTTACGCTGTTCCTTCCCATTCATGCACAATTCCACCCTTTCAATTGCATCTAATCAGCTACAGCTACTTCTCTTGCCTACCGCCTGAATCTTGTTATATTGCGTAATCTTCTACTATAGTTTAGTGTTGTATTATTGCAATGTCTTTGCGAATAATGATGTTTTATTGCGTATATTGTGATCAATCTGAAAGGGGCAGTTCCAATGAAGCATGCCCAGTATTATGAGCCGTTCGATGGAGATATTCTGGCAGGTATCGGAAATTCGCCGATCTCACCTACCAGGGATTTCCACATCCATGACCACTATGAAATTTTCCTGTTCTTGGGCGGCAAGGTGAACGGTTTTGTAGATCAGTTCAGCTATCCCCTGCAGCGGGGCAATGTCCTGTTGTTCAACAATCACGAGATTCATAAAATCATCAATTTATCTCCGGAGCCCTATGAACGGTTGACAATCCATTTCAAAGCTCCACTTGTCTATCCCTTCTGTACCGCATCTACAAATCTGCTCGCTTGTTTCCAGAACCGCCAGCCCGGAGAGCATAATCTCGCGCAAATGGATGAACCGCTGATTGAAGAGTATACAACCCTTGCTTCCCGCCTGATTGAGACATTAGAGAATCAGCAGTACGGGAGCGAAGTTCTGGCTCTGACCTACCTGGTTCAGATCCTCGTCCTCATCAATGAGCTGTACAGCCGCACCCGATCCACCGTGCCCAGCATCATTTCCTCACATATTCAATCAGCCATGAGCTATATCGACAACCACTTGCATCTAAATCTGTCACTGGAGCAAATCGCTGGAGAACTGAACGTCGATAAATATTATCTCAGCCATCTGTTCAAACAGCAGACAGGCGGAACCATCTACCGTTACGTCTTGCTCAAAAAAATTGCGTTATCCAAGCAGCTCTTGTCCGCCGGGAACTCCGTATCCGATACCTGCTATCTGTCCGGCTTTAACGATTATGCCAATTTCATCCGTACCTTCAAGAACATCACGGGCATCCCACCCGGAAAATATAGTAAAAGAAGCTGAGCTTTAAAACTCAAATTCAAGGATTTTTCAAAAAAGATGCAATCGCTACTGCGGTGAATAGTTGGACTTCCGGCCGCTGTTTTCCTAAGCACTCCCCCGTCTCTCCAAATCTATAAAGAACCTGGCAGCCCGCTTAATGCAGCCTGCCAGGTTCTTTGAAATGCTACTTACAAATATCCCAGCAGATTGGAGATAACTTGCGCACCTTCGGCACGGGTCATCGTCTCTTGTGGCGCGAATTGCTTATTGCCGCGTCCCTTGATCAGTCCCGCCTGTTCGGCGATGTTTGCTGCGTTCTTCGCCCAGTCATGAATCCGGGAATAATCACTGAACGATCCTACAGCAGGTTCATTGGTCTCGCTTCCCTGCAAATATTCATAAGCACGAACGATCATCACAGCCATTTCCTCGCGGGTAATGCTCTGATCCGGGGCGAACGAATCCGCACTGCGTCCGAGCACGATACCCGTTCCGCTAACAGCTGCAACGGCTTCGGCATACCAGGCTTTGGAATCCACATCACCAAATGTTGAATGGCTTCCTGCCTTAAGCCCAAGCGCGCGTGCAATCATAGCAGCGAATTGTGCCCTAGTTACCTCCCCTTGCGGATTAAACTCCGTACTGGAAATGCCTTCAATAATATGCTTCGCAGCCATGGTCTTAATCACATTGCTGGCCCAGCTGTCACTGCTGACATCTGTGAACAGCTTATCGTATTCCAGGACTGCATACTGGCTGAAATGCCGTATTTCAGCAGTCCATTTACCATTAGTCAACGTTCCGCCCATGAATTCAAGCGCACCATTTGCAGAAATATAGTAGCTGCCGAGCAAGCTTATATTGGCATCCGGATCTACGTTGAACGTAAGTGTCAACGGTTTATCAAAAGCAGTTACCGTTACAGCAGTGCCGTTGGCAGCAACAACCTCCAAGCTGAAGTTAATCACATCACTTGCCGCAGATAAATGTACGGAACCATTAACAGCCCGATTATTGATTAACTGTTCCACAGCATCTCTGGATACCTTCACTGCTGAGAGCTTAATTCGCGCCCCCTCCGTTTGACCTCCAGTAGCTTTTTCTTGAATGCTCTTCAGCACTTCTGGGGTCAAATTGATAACAACCTTACTCCAAGCCAGACGTAGAGTGTTCTCTCCGATGATTCCTGATAATCCTGCTGGAAGCAGTACGGATTCTGTAGCTTCAGTAAGCTGAACCGTTATTACTCCTCCAACCGGTGCCGTAAAATCCTTTGGATCAAGAACCTTTTCGGTCTGCGGCAGCGGTGTTGGCGTTGGGGACGGGGTGACTGCTGGTGTCGGTGCTACCGTCCACACTGGTGCTTCCGTTGGCGCCGGCGTAGATGTTGCTGCTGTTGTTGGCTCCGGTTCCGGTGTTGGTGTTGGTGTCGGTGTTGGTGTTGGCGTCACTACCGGAGGTTGCTCTGCTTCGCCCACTGTCACGGTTCTAGTCACTTCGATAGCCGCGTTGCCCGCCGCATCACTCACATTATAATGATAGGTGTAGATGCCTGCCGCCTTAGTGTCCAGTGCCAGCACATTCTCCTCATTCTTCGTAATCGTTGCTACAATGTGCTCCGTAATGTCGCCGTCACGGTCATCTACCGCTGTCGCTCCGGCATCCATATAGCTTGCGCCATTTTCCAGTTGAATGGACGGTTCACCAAGCAGTGTAATCACCGGCTTCATTACATCCGGATCAAGTGCAACGACTACTTTTCTTGTCACTTCTTCAGCCTCATTGCCCGCAGTATCGCTGACATTATAATGGAAGGTATAAATATCAGCTTTCGCTGTATCGAGAGCAGTCAAGCCGTATACTTCACTGCTAACTGTTGTTGTTATACGGTCTGTAATATCACCATCCTTGTCATCATAAGCAGTCGCTCCTGCATCTGTATATTCAGAACCGATGTGCAAATTCACTATTGCATCACCTAACAGAGTAATCAAAGGCTGAACAGTATCCGGTTCCGGCAGCTTGATTGTTCCGCTCACCGAACTGTCCGCTGTGGCCTCTCCCTTACTCAGTGATACCGTAAAGTTGAAACTGCCGTTAGTCTCATCGGTTGCTTCTTGGAAGGAAGACAAGGTAATCTCACCGATCGCAACTCCGGTATCATTGAGACCGGGCAGAGCGCCTATCGTCTGCAGCAGCCAAGTCTGGACAGCTTCTTCGCTGTTTGCCACTTCCTTCTGCACGCTGTATACCGCACCTTCTATGATACTCTTAGCCTCATTTACAGCCTGCTCATTAGCAACACTGGCTTTATCTCTAGCTACAGCCACATAGCTGATCAATGCAGCCTGATTGCCTGAATACGTATTGTTTATTGAATATTTCACAGTACCGCTCACCGGAAGCGTGAAGTCATAGTTAATCATAGCGCCATTAGGACCTGCGACGAGTCCGGTTCGGACCGGTTTGGTCACTTCTTTCCCTTCAGCGTCGATATAGCTAAGCGTAATATCCATCGTGCGGTTGGTGTTGTTCCACCAGTCCCGATGGAATGACGTAATCGTATATTTGCCTGCGTTCAAAGGGAGCAGGTATACAAGTGGATTATTTTTTGTATCCGAACCATAAACACCTGTCTGACTTTTATCAGAGAGAACTACAGCGCCACCAAGCCCCTTGAGGAGGTACTTAGTACTGGTATGCCCCCATACGCCATTGCCTGTCGAAGGCTGATCCGCCTTGTTATTAAGCAAGCTGTCACCTACAAAATCCTTGATTAACGTATACGGCGGCGTGATACCGTCCACCGATACACCAGCATCGAGGAAGTATAAGAGACCCTCCGGTACCACTTCCACATAACAAGTTGTTTTCAGATTTCCATAAGTGCCGGTTACAGCTACCCGTTCATACGGATTGTTGAAGCTGGCCGCATTTACATTCCACTTTACTGATACCAGCAATTTGGATCCGTCTGTCCGAGTGGCTTCCACCTTGTCTGGAAGATCCGGCAGTTTTCCGGCATAAGTAGCCAAATCCTGAGGAGCGACAAGCTCCCGTATATCTCCCGTAGTCAACTGGTTCTGGGCGGAGATCAGGCGTGCTTCAAGCTGAGTAACTCCTTCCTGATCCAATTTGTATAAAATAGGATTATCCAGTGCTTCCTGTGCAGCGCTCTGTGCATCTACGAAGAGCTGCCAGTCTCTGTCCGAATATTCATCCTGTTTGTTCATTTCTTTCGCGGCTGTTACCGCCGCCTGAAGAGCAGCAGTATCTACAGTACCGGTTACTTCCCCGGAAACAACCGCCACCGCGTCGACAACCAAGGTGCCGCTTACCACCTTTATCTGCACATGGTGCTGGCCATATTTAAGCCCGCGGAGTGCGTACGTCTGGTACAGCTCCTTGGAAGCTAATGTATCAGCCGATAGAGCAATAACTTTTCCGTCCACCGTTACCTCAAGCTTCGCCGATCCGTTATTCGCTCCTAGAATATCCAGTCCGGTGCCTTCAAACGTATATTCCATTGCAGCGTCTACAGCCTGGCTGGTAGAAAGAGAACGCTGGTAAATGTACATGCCCGCTCCATTTATATGGCTCCACGACCCGGTATATATCAGTTTAGGGTTCGGAGCAGCTGCCAGGTCATACATCTCAAGATTGTCTAGAAGCTCTGAATAATACGGCGTGTAGCCCTCAACCTTCTCCACCTTCAAATTATCGAAGCGGACGTGATAGTAGCCGCTGGCCAGATCTACCCGGCCGGACAATTCAGGAGTAGGGTCGGTATAGGAAGCCAGCTTCACCCCATCCAGATAGGCAGTCACTTTATCGCCTGCAACCTGAACGGCAATATTATGCCATGCGTCATATGCGGTATCGAATCCGTCGATCTTCACGCCGCCGGAACCGTTCGCGGCATTTCCGCTCGCAACTGCGCTATTGTTGACCAGCAGCTGCCAGCCGCCGTCGAACCAGAATTTCAGCACATACGGTGTACCGGTTATGGAGTGGGAACTGCCACCTCCCTGATAACGGGCGCCTATCGCAGCATAATTGGCTCCGCCCTGAGTATTGTTTGTTTCGAACGAAACATCAACACTGGCCTTGTAGTTCATCCACCGGTTGTCGCCGATGGCCGTTACGGGATCTCCGCTGTTCCATGTGCCGCCAAGCCCCATGGTTCCCGTGTCCAGCTGCTGCCGCAGGACATAATTGTCTGAACCGTCCGGAAGATAGGCCTCAAATGCCCCGTTGCGGTCATGGGTATAACGCGGGATAACGCTTTGGGAACCGCCGCGGGATTCGATATAGCTCTGGGTACCCTCAAATTGACCGCCTGCACCAATCTTCACAACAGTCTGCTTGGAATAGTCAAAATCATCAGCGTACAGAATGTTGTCCCCAGTACTGTGTCCTGCTCCTGTAGCATCAGTATCCAGTACGGTACGCTCGCCTTCTACAGGCAGCGGTGTATTATATTCTTCTTTGTCCTTGTTCTTCAAAGTAGACACAGTCACGGTCGAATACGGTTTAACCTTAACGGTATACACCCCGCTGCCATCAGCAGTGACATCACCGAGATACTGCATATAATTGCTGTTGAACGCTTCTCCTGCATCAGCGGCACGGGTTTCCCATACTTCCATGGATGGATTACCCGTATAAGCCATATTGACTGTCTGCAGCTTGTAGATTTTGGAATACTCGCTATCGTTCACGATAACCGTCGAGAAATCTTTTTTATCAGGTGCTGCAAGGGTTATATAGCTAGGGGAACCGTTGCGGCCGCTGACCGGATTGGTGCCTGTCGCACCTGTAGAGCTGGCTTGAGGAACCGCTCGCCAGATCCCAGCAGTATTATCCTCGTTCTCCCAGCCTACATTCGCAAACCAGCTGTAATGCTGCAGAGTGACAAGACCCGCATCATAATGAATCCATCCCGTCCACGGATCGCGCATGCTGACCAATTCCTTGAAGGAATATTGTCCGCCTTCATAAAAGGAACCAATGGCGGGCTGGTAAATAAAGTGTGTCCGGCGGGAGTTAACGAATCCTTTAATAATCGTGTTACTCATCTCCAGCGGACTGCCGACACCACCAATGCCGGTTCCTGCCACTGTAGGATCTTTCATATTGTTGTTAGGACGGAAAGAGGAATTACTGAAGGTAGACTGCGCCTCGCTGTTCCAAACCTCAATATCATATTGTTCTGCGAGTTTTTTGAAATTGCCTGCGCTGTCGTCGTCCGTGTTGTAGTGGTATCCAGCGATCGGCACGGCTTCCCGCAGAGAAGGATCACTCACCATACTGGCACCGAAGCTGCCAATCCCGACTTCATCGGATATCACAGACTTGATCCGGTTGTACAGTTCCCGCTCTTCGGTGCTGTTGAAGCCTTCGCTGTCAGTCTTGACTCTCTCAGCGTACTGTTTGGTCCACGCCAAATCTGGAGCGTGCTCGTTGATATAAGGATTAACGTAATCGGCCATATAACCGTATTCACGATAAGCAGCCAGGATGGTTTTTTTGTACCATGTATAGATTTTGTCGTTGTTATTCGCCCAGGCCGGAGCACTCCATCGCAGGATACTCACTTTAAGATCAGGGTTCACTGCCTTGGCATCTGCGGCAAGCTGGAAGCCGGGATGCCGGGTAACATTTGCCTCTTCATCGGCCGTACGCATAGTCGCCGGGTCAGGTCCCGTGGAGTTATTGCGGTCATTGCCCATCTCGATTTTCACATGCGTCATGAGCGGATGTTCTCCACCAAATAAGATCTGTAGCATTTCTGCATAAGCCTCTGGATGCTCTGACTTATAGTCCAGCAAAAGCGCACTGGTGCTGTTAGCGCTTAGTACACCAAATCCCTTGAATGTGAGGCCGTTGACATTGTCAGCTTGGATATCGTTGCCGTCAAGCAGAACCTTGACCATAGAAGCTGCGCTCTGTGTAGCCTCTTCGATCTGTTTCTTGATTCCGCCCTTGGCAACGGCGAACCAGCTCAAAATAGGTTTTTCGTCAGCAACATAGGCGTAAGTCAACGTCATTGGACTACTAACGTCAATGTCTCCAGGAATGGTGAATTCGCCGGAAATTAGTTTAGTCACATTAGTGTTGAACTGGTCAAACAAGATGTTCTTGGTTGCCCCGCTAGCATCCTTATACTCGATCTGAGGACGTATTACACGGGAGCGGCTGCCGTACCAATCATGGAAACCGCTGCTGAGCGTATAGGTTCCAGCTTCAAGCGCTTTTAATTTATACACGATATGATTGCTGGCAGGGTCGGCACGAAGTCCGACAGTCCATAGGGACGGATCGGTGGCTGGATCGGTAAGTCCCCCGTCTTTGGAATTCTTGACCTTGTTTACGGAATCATCAAATCCCCAGTCCGCCGTACCGCTGATATACTTCTGGTCGGGTGACTGGTTGAGCAAATCGCTGCCGTTCAGCGTGCGCACCGCTTCGTACAGCGGCGAGGAAGTAGGCCCGTTGCCTACGGAATCGCCCCCTCTGCCGCTATCTACAAAGTAAACCAACGGATTACTTGCGGGCGGAATAACTTCCACACTGGCTACGACCGGCCCCCCGTTTGCTGTACCGCTGACGGTCACGGCATCGTATGGCACGGCAAAGGTATCTGCTCCAATATTCCAGTTCACTGCTGTTCTCTGGCCTCCGATATCAATGCTGGCTGGCAGCGTTGTATCTGCAATTGTTGTAGTCCCCATATGGGCGGCAGCGTAGATAGAATTTACGGTAGCAGCAGAGGCTGCAGGCAGAGTGAATGCCGGAAACATCCCAACTACGAGCGCAGTAGTCATCGTTATTGAGAAAAGCCTTTTTCGAACGTGCTTTCTGTTCATTCTCTTCTCCTCCTTTGATGGCCAATAATAAAAGAAAGCGTATTCATTTTATTGTTAAATGAAAAATTACTAGAGTTATACAGACCCCTTTGACTTATAAAAAAACCTGGCAGCCTATGAAGCATGCAACTGCCAGGTCAAATACGGTTCTAGCCCTTAATGCCCGATGCTGCAACACCTTGTACAAAGTACTTTTGCAGAGCCAGGAAAACAATTACAACCGGAATAATGGACACCACACTCGCGGCCATAATCAGGCCATATTCGGCGGAATATTGCGAGATGAACATTCTTAGTCCGATTTGGATAGTCTTGAGTTTCGTATCTGTCAGATAAATCATTGGCCCCAGGAAGTCATTCCAGGTAGCGACAAAGGTGAAGATCGTCAATGTAGACAATGCTGGCTTGGACAACGGCAGCATGATTCGCGCCCAAATTCCATATTCGCTCAAGCCGTCAATACGGGCAGCCTCGCATAATTCATCCGGAACACCTTGATAGAACTGGCGCATCAGAAATACTCCAAATGCCGAGAATGCCTGCAGCAGTATGATTGCCAAATGCGTGTTGTTAAGTCCCATGTAACGCATCAGGATAAATTGCGGCACCATGTAAGCCTGCCAAGGGATCGCAATCGTTGCAATATATCCAAGGAATAGAATGTTTTTTCCCCGGAAATGCAGTTTGGAGAACGCGTACGCAGCAAAGCTGGAAGTCAGTAGTTGTAGAATCGTTACGATAATCGATAATTTCGCCGTATTGTAAATAAAACGGCCCAGCGGAATGCGTGTCCAGATATCCGCGAAATTCTCCCAGCGCGGATTCTGTGGAATCCACTGCATTGGGAAGGAAAAGACATCTTTGTTCATCTTGAGTGAAGAAGACAACATCCATATATACGGAACCAGCATCGCCAGTACTGTCGCAAACAACAAAATATACACAAGAACCATAATGCTGATTCGAAGTCCTTTACTTTTACCAACCATATCTTTTGAATCCTCCTATTGTCCGTATTTCTTCTCGCCGCGGAACTGGACGATGGTGATGCCAAGTACCAGCAGAAACAATACAATGGCCATGGCGCTGGCATATCCGTAATCAAGCGAGCGGAACGCCGTATTATAGATTTGATACACCATAACCCTTGTAGAATCATTCAACTGGTTATCGGCGCCGGCAAATAGGTTGATAAAGATATCGTAGACTTTGAACGAATTGATGACTAGAATCATCAGAACAAAGAAAGAGGTAGGCGCCAGTTGAGGGACCGTCACATTGCGGAATCTTCTCCACGCGCCCGCACCATCAAGTTCAGCAGCCTCATACAATTCAGGGTTGATGCCCTGAAGACCTGCCAAGTAAATAACCATGTAATAACCCATGTTTTTCCATACTGTAAACAGTATTACTGTGAACATCGCCCAGTGTTTATCCGCTGCCCAGCGGGGAAGATCCTCCAGCGGGATACCGGTAAGGGTATGCAGGATATTGTTGATCGGACCCATCGTAGGACTGAAGATAAAGTTCCATACGGCAGCAACGGCTACCAGCGATGCTACATAAGGGAAAAAGAATACAGTTCTCATGAAATTGCGGGCCATTATCTTCTGATTAAGCAGAATCGCCAGCGCCAGCGCGACAATCATGGTGAACGGTACTACGCCAATAGTGTAAACAATGGTATTCCATAATGCTTTGTGAAATGTTGTATCTCTGATCAACCGGGTGAAATTGTCCAGCCCGATAAACTTCATTGGATTGGCCCCGTCCCATTTCACAAAAGCAAGGATAAAGGCAAAAAACATAGGTACCAGTGTAAACAGGGCAAATCCGATAAAGTTCGGCGCAATGAAGCTGTAAGCTACCAGGTTTTCCCGGACACCTTTTGACAAATGACGTTTAGGGATCTTTTTTGTACCCAATATGGTTTCGTTCTGCATTCTTTCTCCTCCAAACCTTCTAAAACTTTCCCCACAAATCTATACTTTTTAATATAAAAGGCGGGCTTTCACCCGCCCTTAGAACCGGCTCTCTTAAGGTTAATTATTCAAGAGCTGCTGTACGCGAGCATTCATATCATCCAAACCTTCGTCAATCGAAGCATTTTTAGTCATAATATTGTCATGCGCTTCATTCAAAATAACTTCGATGTCTGCGCTCTTTTCATGCATAGGCATTTCCAGATAAGTCTTAACAGTAGTCAGTGCCGCTTTGCTGTTCTCATCCGTAGGGAAGCCCTCGATGGAAGTAATGGAATTGATAACTTCATCATTCTTAATCGCTGGAATGGTTCCGGTGGAAGCAATAACTTTAGCGCCTTCTTCACCAGTCACGAATTTCATGAAATCAAGTGCTGCTTCTTTATGTTTGGATTTCTGATTTACAGCTAGGGAAGTAATTGTACCCAAGGTTGTACCGGCTTCCACACCATCCGGATGAGGGTATTTCGCAATGCCCCAGTTAGCCGATTGGGACTCGCCACTCTTCACTTTCTCAATCTGTGTAGCGATAAACCAGCTGCCCATGTTCATAGTAGCAACGGAATTATTGTAGAATACGCCAGAATAGTGCGTGCTTGAAGTCTTCAGTGTGGCGTAATCCATTACGATGCCGTCTTCCTGTTCTTTCAGGATCCGCTCATAGGTTGGCTTCAAGAAATCGTAGTTTCCGTCAACAACAGTGTTCTTGCCGTCCAGAATACCGAACAGTTGAACCGCACTACGCCAAGTATGGTAGTGAGCTCCGTACACTTTTTCAGAACCGCTGCCGGAAGTCATTTTTCTGGCCAACTCATCATATTGCTCGAATGTCATATCATTGCTTGGATATTCAACGCCTGCTTTGTCGAACAAATCTTTATTGTAGTAGAGAATCCAGAAATCGCTGCGGAAAGGAAGCGCATACACCTCATCGTTCACTTCGATTTGTTCTACAGTACCTCCATATACCGAAGGATCAATAGCGTTGCCACTCATAAAGCTTTTAAGCGGCTCCAGGTGATTCTGTTTCACAAGGTTCGAGTAGCCCGGAATATCTTTAATTGTAAGTACGTCCAGATCTGCGCCACCGGACAGTTGTGTGCTTAACATGGTCATATAGTCCGTCGACCCCAGATCGACATATTCGATCGTTACATTCGGATGCTCAGCTTTATAGGCATCGATTAGCGGCTTGTAGTAAGCAGTAGCTTCCCAATCCCACAAGGCCCATTTCAAAGTCACAGGCTCCTGGCTCGGTTCAGCGGAAGCGTTTGCAGAATTCCCCGTTGCTGGAGCTGTCGTTGCAGCAGCACCTTCGTTGTTGTTATTACCAGAACATCCAGCCAACAGACTCATGGAGAATACTGTGGCGAGGGTTATGCCATAGAATCTTTTCAGTTTCATTTAAATATCCCCTTTTCTTCTGATTGTGTAACTACGATCGGCTCTTCTGAGCTTAGTTCAAAGTTTATAGCTTTTTTCGCAAGAATGGCATGCATTATCAAACAAAGTTCATTCACTTTTCTGTGTTCTTCTTCCCTGCTCCGGTTCAAACCTGTAATTTTCTATCTAAAACATGTAAAATATTCAGCTTATGTACCTCCCCCTGTATCGGAACGCAGGAATATGCTATGGTATATGAAAACGCTTTATATGTTTTCACATTTTGTAGAGGAGTGTTAAATACGGTAAGAAAATCCACCATTAAAAGTCGCATTATTCTGCTCATGGCCGTATTCGCACTGCTGATAGCGTCGCTGTTGTCTTTTTTTAGCTATGAATTAATTACTTATTATCAGCGTAAAACAACCATCCAGGCGACCGAGTTCAATCTGCAGCTGGTATCCCATATTATTGAACAGGATTTAATTGATCTGTCATCGCTGGCGATGACCTGCAGCACTAACTCTTCTACTAATACCCTGATTACAGACTACTTCAGCTCACCTAAGGCTAGCTCTAAGGAAGCAGTTAATGTATTCAACTCGATGCAGCAGGACTTCCTGAACAACCGCTCCAACAGCTATGCCCGCCGTCTGATTGTTACGGACAGCAACGGAAAGTTTCTGCAGGTGGATAAAACCGGCACCTCTGTTCCGCTTACCATACACAATATCGGTCAAATTACCGGCCTTAGCAACGATGCCGAGGAGAAATGGGACCGGGTGATCAAGGACCCGCTGTCTAATACGAACGGGATTCCATTTGTTTTTCCTATTTACGGCAAAGGGGCTTCCCGGGTTGGAACGGTGTACCTGTTAGCAAATACCACTGTTATTACCGACAAGCTGAAAGGGTACTCCCTGCCGAAGAATTCCCGGCTGCTGCTGACGCTCGGCAATCATCATTATCAGCTCATCGGCGATCAGGTCATCGCCATTGCAGAGCCGTATGAACCGGTGGCCTATACCAATGATAAACCTGTCGGTCCGCAAACTGAGCTGTCCATGGTCAAGCTCGAGGACGAGAAAGAGAGCCATATCGTGGTATCTTATCCCGTCCGCAGCGGAGTCATTCTGTCACAGACTTTATCCAATGACCTGTTCGCTCCCAAGACAAATATATGGATTCTGGTTATGCTCGGCGTCTGTCTCCTGGTTATTGTCTTAAGCGCTATCATTACGCTGTATCTGACCCGTACCATCAGTCTTCCGGTGGAAAAACTGAAGAAGCGGATTGATAAGATCGCCCAGGGCAATTTCCTGCTGGACCGCAATATCGAATGGAACAGCGAGCTTGGCGATGTCGGCCGGGGCATTAACCGCCTGTCCCAAGATATCGTAGCGCTTATGGACAGCCGGCTCGCTGACGAGAAACAGAAGCAGGAGCTGGAATACCGGATGCTGCAGAGTCAGATCAATCCCCATTTCCTGTACAACACACTAAATTCGATCAAATGGATGGCTACAATTCAGAATGCTACCGGCATCGCGGAAATGACCACTTCACTATCCAGACTGCTGCGCAGCATCGCCAAAGACAACCGTAGACTAATGCCCTTGAAAGATGAGCTGAGCCTGCTGGATGATTATTTTCTAATTCAGAAATACCGCTATGGCAGTACGGTCTCTATGGTAAAGGAGATTGACAACGAGGAACTGCTAACCGGCCTAATTCCACGATTCACGCTCCAGCCCCTGGTCGAGAACGCCATCTTCCATGGCATTGAGCCCAAAGGCAGAGGAGAAATTCTCATTAAGGTGACCAAAAGTGGATTCGCCGATATTCTAGTTACGATTGAAGACAATGGTGTAGGGATGAAGGAAGAAGAAATCTCCACGATTCTGTCGAATCCAGGTGATGGAAGCAAAGAAATGCCCGAGAATATTGGACTCCGCAGCGTAAATGAACGTTTGCGCCTGGCATTTGGGGATAATTACGGTCTTTCGATTGAGAGTGAGTCGGGCCAATATACCCGGATGAAGATTCTTCTGCCGTTCCTGCAAAAGGAATAGAGTAGCATATCAAGCAAGGATGTGATGGAATTGATCAAGTTGTTAATTGCTGATGACGAGGCGCTGGTCTGCATCGGCTTGCAGTCCATGCTTAAGTGGGAGCAATATAATATAGAAATTGTCGGCATTGCACACAACGGGGCTCAAGAGGAAGAAATGATTGACACCCTACGTCCTGACATCGTAATCAGCGATATAAAAATGCCAATTAAAAGCGGCTTAGAAGTTGCCAATGCGGTACGCAAAAAACACGGCCGGCTTCCGCTGTTCATCATCTTAACAAGCTACGAGGAATTCGAATACGCGCGTGGAGCGATTGAAGTGCAAGCCACAGATTATCTAGTGAAGCTAGAACTGACACCAGAGGCACTTGATGCCTCCATTCGGAAAGCAATTTCCCAGTTGGAGGCTTTTCAAACCCTAGACAGCTATCCCATGCTTGCTCATAGAGGCAATCTACAAGCTCAACGCGATAAATTTTTCATCCGCCTGTTCAATAACTTATTCGCAAATAAAAACCAGTACCTTTTGCAGAGAGATGATTTAAACCTTGAGCTCAAGGAACCTGCTTATCTAGTCTGCACTTGCCGTATTTTGGGACCAGACAGTGTCCCGCCACGCGGCGATAAAATGGTTGCTCTGTGCTCAAGTACCGTCCAAATGGCTAAAGATACGCTTACTTCCATAAGACCTTGTTATGTGAGCAGTCTGGACTTGCGCAATTTTGCTGTAACCCTGCCCGTCAACGGGACGGATTCACGGCAATGGATGCCTGAGATTGAAATGCTATTGACCCATATGGCCTCCATACTCCATAACTACTTCAATGTAAGGATCATCGGCGCGATCGGCTTTGCGGTCGAGGATCCTTATTTGCTGCGGGAAAGCTACCTCGCTGCCCGAAAAGCGCTTCCTGCTGCGGTTAAAGCACAGTCGTTTGTGTTTTTTGCCGAAGGAGAGTCGCTGGAGCAGGATCATCTGTTGTTTGATTTCTCCGAATTGCGTACAGAGATCCGCCGTGCTTTTGAAGAAATGGATACCCAAGCTTTATACGCCATTATCTCCAAAATGATCGAAATCTTCGACGGCCGGGCCGACCTGCTGGTTCCCGCCACTGATGCCGCCTGCAACATTCTGTACATGGCCACTTCACTGCTCGCAGACGGTGAGAACATTGTGGAACAAATTTTCGAAAATGAACCGGAGGGCTACCGGGCTATCTACCAGATGCATACGATTGAAGAGATCGCTGGCTGGCTGATCCAGTTCCGGGACGGTTGCTCAGACATCCTCTCTACCCGCAGACAAAGCTACAAGGAGCAGCTCGTCAAAAATGTCCAAGAGTATATTAAACGAAATCTCGGAACTAAGCTCTCGCTCAATCAAGTGGCTGATGTCTTTAATTTCAGTCCCAACTATCTGAGCCACCTTTTCTCCAAGGTTGCCAAGGTCAACTATGTGGAATATATCACGGAGATCAAAATCACGACAGCCAAAGAAATGATGGCACGTGGGGAAGGTCGCATCTACGAAATCTCACAGAAGCTGGGATATGAGAGTGCCTTCTATTTCAGTAAAGTTTTCAAAAAGGTAACCGGAATTTCCCCCAGGGAATACATGCAGCAACTTAAAGCAGATTCACCATCTGACCGAAGCCTCGGAGTGAACAACCGTTCTTGAGATCAAGAGATTATTAAGAGTAATCCCACTTCGCAAAAATAAAGCCAATAAATCTGCAAGGAGCAGGCTCTGTTCCTTGCAGATTTATTGGCTTGCCATCACCCTCAGCAGCATCCCTAAGTATCACCCTTATTCCTGCAATTTTTTTATTTTTATTTTTAAACTAGCAAAATGCTAATACTCCGGTCTTTCTGCCCTAAAAGTCTACCAAAAAACCGCTTACGAGACACTTTCTCAGCTATTAAGACTGCTGTTCCCATATTGACTTTTCAACATATAGTAATTAAAATAAACAACGCACACTAAATATAGTATAGATACGATTTTTCAGAATTTATAGCTTATCCATTCAGTTTTCATACTATTTTCAATAGTTTTTAATATTTACAGGGGGACAGACACCATGCTAGTCGCGTATGATTCAAAAACAGGAAATGTCAGACGCTTCATCAGCAAACTTAAGTTGCCGGCTGTGCAGATTGAGGAGCATATGACGATTGATGAGCCCTATGTGCTTATTACATATACCACCGGCTTTGGACAGATTCCAGAAAAGGTGTCTACTTTCTTGAAGAACAATAATGCCAATCTGAAGGGCATCGCCGCCAGCGGCAATAAGAACTGGGGCGAGCTGTTCGCGCACAGCGCGGACTTGATTGCAGATCGGTATAACGTGCCCGTTATCGGTAAATTTGAGTTATCGGGTACATTTGGCGATGTAGAACGGATTAAACAGGAGGTGAGCCGGGTTGCGGCATATTGAATTAAACAACATGTTGATGAAGAGAGACGAAAGTGGCTTCTTTCAGTTAGACAAAGATCTTGAGGCAGTAGCCGAATTTATGCGGGATGTAGAGCGCCGGAGTCTGGTTTTTGCGAATACAAAAGCCAAGGTTGATTATATGATTGAACAGGATTTCTACGAGAATTTTTACGAACAGTACAGCACGGCGGAAATTGAAGAAGTCTACCAGATTAGCCATGCCTACAACTTCAGTTTTCCATCTTATATGGCAGCTTCGAAATTCTACACGGATTACGCTGTAAAAACCAATGACCGTAAACAATATCTGGAGCATTACCCGGACCGTGTGGCGGCAGTCGCCCTTCACCTGGGACGCGGCAACGCCGATACTGCGGGGGTACTTGCCCGTTCGATGATGGAACAGCGCCTGCAACCTGCGACACCAACCTTCTTAAATGCCGGTAAGAGCCGGCGTGGTGAGCTCGTCTCCTGCTTCCTAATCGAAATGGACGACTCGCTCAATTCCATCAACTATGTGCTGAATACCTGCATGCAGTTGTCGAAGATCGGTGGCGGTGTGGCCGTTAACCTATCCAAGCTACGCTCCCGTGGTGAAACTATCAAGGGTGTTGAGGATGCTGCGAAGGGAATTATACCTGTACTCAAGCTGATGGAAGACGGCTTCTCCTATGCAGATCAGATGGGTCAACGTAAAGGATCAGGAGCAGCCTATTACAACATTTTTGGCTGGGATGTTCTGGAATTCCTTGACAGCAAGAAGATCAACGCCGACGAAAAAACAAGACTCAAAACCCTGTCCATCGGCCTGATTATTCCAAACCGCTTCTATAAGCTGGCGAAGGACAATGAAGCGCTGCATGTATTTGCTCCTTACAGTGTGTACAAAGCCTACGGCACGCATCTCGACGATATGGATCTGGATGACATGTATGATAAGCTGCTGGCCGATCCACGTGTCAAAAAGAAGAAAGCTATGAGCGCACGGGATATGCTGACCAAAATTGCCATGATCCAGCTGGAATCTGGCTATCCATATATCATGAACAAGAGCAATGCCAATGCGGCCCATGCCCTGAAAAACGTCGGACAGATCAAAATGTCCAACCTTTGTACTGAAATCTTTCAGCTGCAGGAGACCTCAGAGATTGCCGACTACGGACAGGAGAGTACAATCCGCCGCGATGTAAGCTGCAATCTGGCTTCCTTGAACATTGTTAACGTGATGGAACATGGCAAAATCCGTGAATCCGTACATGAGGGCATGATCGCCCTAACCGCTGTTAGCGATATGACCAGTATTTCCAATGCCCCAGGCGTAGCCAAAGCAAACAAGGAAATGCACTCTGTCGGTCTTGGCGTCATGAATCTGCACGGCTATCTGGCTAAGAACAACATTGCTTATGAAAGCGAGCAGGCACGCGATTTTGCCCGGACCTTCTTTATGACTATGAATTTCCACTCGCTGGAGAAAAGCATGGAAATCGCTGCCGCCACGGGCCGATCTTTCCATGGATTTGAGGCTTCTGATTATGCTACGGGAGCTTATTTCGAGCGTTACCTGACTACTAATTACCGCCCGGTTACCCCAAGGGTACAAGAGTTATTCGGAGATATTTATATCCCATCCCCAGCAGACTGGGAACAATTGCGGGATGCGGTAAAAGCAAATGGCCTATACCATGCTTACCGTTTGGCGATTGCGCCAACGGCCAGCATTTCCTATATCCAAAACGCCACTTCAAGCGTTATGCCGATTGTTGAGCAGATTGAGACTCGGACTTATGCTAATTCAACTACTTATTATCCGATGCCGTACCTGCGGCCGGACAATGTGTTTTTCTATAAATCGGCTTACCAGATGGACCAGTTCAAGGTAATCGATCTGATCGCGGAAATTCAGCCCCATATCGACCAAGGTATCTCGACCGTTCTGCATGTTAACAGTGATGTTTCCACCAGAGAACTGGCCCGCTCCTACCTGTATGCGGCGCATAAAGGATTGAAGTCGCTGTATTACACCCGGACCAAAAAGCTGTCCGTCGAGGAATGCCTCACCTGCTCGATCTAAAAGGAAGGCTATAGCCGCAGAAAAGGAGATTGCAATATTATGACCGCTATCCAAGCCGTTAACTGGAACCGTCCCGACGACGATTTCTCATTGATGTTCTGGAATCAGAACATTATGCAATTCTGGACGGACGATGAAATTCCATTATCCGATGATAAAATGTCCTGGCTCACGCTCAGTGAGCAAGAAAAGGACTCCTATATGAAGGTGCTGGGCGGCCTTACACTGCTGGATACGATTCAAGGCGGAGTCGGAATGCCACAGATTATGGAGCATGTCGAAGGCCTTCAACGCAAAGCCGTACTGGGCTTCATGGGTATGATGGAACAAATTCACGCCAAATCGTACAGCAGTATTTTCACCACTTTGTCCTCTACAGAGGAGATCGACAGTGTATTCCGCTGGGTAGAAGAGAACCCCTTCCTCCAGTTCAAAGCGGAGACCATCTCACAATATTACAAAAACATAGACTCACCAAAAGACCTGTACCTCGCCATGGCAGCCTCCGTGCTGCTCGAGAGCTACTTGTTCTACAGTGGTTTCTTCTATCCCCTATATCTGGCTGGGCAGGGCAAAATGACTTGCAGCGGTGAGATCATCGACCTTATTCTACGGGATGAGAGCATCCATGGGGTATATGTCGGTGTGCTGGCACAGGAGATCTTTGACGGGCTCCCAGAAGACGAGCAACGCGAACTTCACCATACGCTGGTAGAATTGCTTCGACTGCTGCATGAGAATGAAGAGCGTTATACCGAGCAGATCTATGCCCCTATCGGATTGGTGGACGAGGTTAAGACTTTCCTAAGATACAATGCCAATAAAGCGATGATGAATCTGGGCCATGATCCGCTATTCGACGAGGAAGAGATCAACCCGATTGTTCAGAACGGGATCAGCACCCACACCAAGCAGCATGACTTCTTCTCGAAGAAAGGCAACGGATATGTCCGGGCGCTTAATGTGGAGCCACTGAAGGATGAAGATTTTCAATTTTAAATATAGATAAAACAAAAAGTGCGGAGAAAGCTCTCCGCACTTTTTGCTAACTCTATTTATTAGATTATTGCAATTTTTTCAGTACTGTTCTAGCTTCTTCATAGGTATCGTAAGCATCAGCAAAATCTCTGCCAAAAATACGTTTCAATTGCATTTTCCAAATTGGGTTTTTAGTTACATAAGCCCATCCTGCTTGGCCAGCTGCTTTCGCCATCTCACCTGTTGGAGCCAACATTGCTGCAACTTCAGGGGAAAGTACACTTGCAGATTCAGTTACATCAGTTGTACCCGTAAATTTAGGACTAACAAGCTTCATGATATTCTCAAAATCTTTCAAGTATCCTGGAACATCCTCAGCAGAAAAATCGATAGATACTACATCGATGTGGTTTTCACTTTTGTTGTATTTAATTGTGTATGACATAATTGTATTCCTCCAAGTTTTAATAGTTATTTTTTAATAATAGAAAGTAATGTATGTAACTCCAACAGACAAAAAATTTCTGCCCAGGCTTTTCAGTAACTTCTACTTTTGGCAACTGGGTTTGGAACAAACTGCCTTGTTTAAATGATGCCATATCGTTACAATCAATAGTTAATGACATCTATTTCCTGTATCGTTTTATTGCAACATCCTCTCTAATATATTTTAACTCATACCTATTACCTATATTATTATCGACAAATTTCTTTTTTTATTTATATTAAAATACAAATTTCTACAAATTCCAACATATTCATGGTTATATTTGCCTTAATTTCATACACAATTGTGTAATTCCGTTATCGTTTAGAAACAACTAAAAAAGGCTCTGCGTGCGCCTTCCAACTCCAGTCCATTCATCCTACAGGATATTCGAACAGGAATACGCCGCAAAGCCTTCAATACTAGATGCATATATAAGTAAATTAATCCGTCTAATTACTTAGTTGCGGAGTAGCCCCCGTCAATCACATGTGCTGTACCTGTAATAAATGAAGCCTCATCACTTAGAAGGAAACATGCAAAAGCAGCTACTTCCTCAGGCGTACCATATCTGCCCAAAGCCGTTCCAGAAGCGATAAGAGATTGAAGCATCTCTACATCATCAGACAACAGCTTTTCGTATCTGTTCATGGTTGGTGTAGGAATAGGACCAGGGCAAATAGCATTTACTCTGATATTACGGTGACCCACTTCTTTAGCAACCGATTTAGTCATGCCCACAATGGCGTGTTTACTTGCTGAATAAGCTGCATCATTTGCCATCCCAATAAAAATACCATGCAAGGAGGAACAGTTTAGAACGGAAGCACCGGATTTCATATGTGGTAATGCATAATGCAACATGTAGAATTGGCCATTAAGATTTGTCTGAATCACCTTTTGAAACAATATCGGATCATATTCTGTAACATCCGCATTATCTCCTGTAATTGCTGAGTTATTATAAAGGCAATCAATCTTTCCATAAGCTGCTAAGGTTTGATCTACGATATTTTTGCAGTCTGCTTCAACTGAAACGTCTGACCGCACAAACAGCGCTTCTCCACCTAAAGCTTTGATTTCTTCGACTGTGTTAGCGCCAGCATCTGATCGATTGGCAACTACTACAGTACCACCCTCTCTTGCTACTCTCAATGCTGTAGCTTTTCCGATTCCGGTACCAGCACCCGTAATAATAACTACTTTGTTTTCAAATCTGTTGCTACTCATTATGCGCACCACTTTCTTATGTCTTTTTCAGGAAGAGGATTTGAACCTCATAGACCCTAATGTCACCTGATACAATGTGGATTGGAACATTTTTGCAGAAAAATCGACAAAATTATCCTCTATATGACAACTTTATTGTATTTAATTGTATATAGCAATCAATATTTTAATCTACTTTTCCAACAATTGAGAATTTGGTTTTGATCGTCATAAAAAATACACCCCTTAGAATTTCATCAGATAAACCAGAAGTTTTATCCAATGTTATTCTAAGAGGTGTAATAAACCTCTACCTAACTCCACGAACTGGGATGTCGATTCGAACTTGACCTCCACCCGTCAGGGGAGAATTGCTAATATGCAGACTACCCTGATGCTGCCTGACAATGGTGTCGGCAATGTAAAGTCCCAATCCATAGTGACTTTTGGAGGTACGGCTACTGTCCCCTTGATAAAACTGCTTAACTGCTGATTGGAGTCCCTCACTTGTAAATCCTGATCCACTGTCTGCTACCGTTATACTCCACCGATCTTGTTTTGCCTCAACCTGCAAATAAATCACACTCTCATACGGGGAATACTCTACCGCATTAGCGAGTACATTCATCACAGCCCGATGAAGTAGCTCATCGTCAATCAACACCTCAAGGGGCAGATTATTGTCCTGGTGGAATTCTATCTGAAGACGCTTAGGGACAACCAACGCATCTAACTGCGTACGAATTTGCTGGATAAAGGCTTCCGTTGCAACCCATTTAGAGCGGGGAGAAATTTGTTTTCTTGTATTAGAAATCTCAATGAGTGTTGCCATGTATTGTTCGATTTGATCTGCATTTTTGGAAATATACCCTATATATTCTTGCTGATTCTCTGCTAAATCTGAGTCTATCAGCAAATCTGCATTTCCTTGAATAATCGTAAGAGGAGTCTTAATGTCGTGGGCAAGGGCAGAAATCTGCTCTTTTTTCATTTGTTCCAGATTCCATTGCTGTTCTAGTGACTTTTTCAATTCCTCTCTCAGCTGTTCCAGGGATGATAGCACCTCATCAATTTCACTGACCCCAGAATACACGACAGTAAAATCCAAATTTTTAGCTTCAATGTGATGTGCAGCTTCCTGCAAGGAAGCCATTTTTTGACTCAGTCTTCGAGCGAAAAATCCAGAAATCAGAATAACTTCCAGTAACATCAGAACTACAAAAAACAGCAATAGCGTTAATTGCGGATTAGGCAGCGTGTTATGCAGAAAATTTGAGGTGAACTGCGGTACAATTGCATATTGCAGTACGATAACCTCATGCTCCCGCTCAATCACATCGCTGCAGTTTGTACCCATGAGATTGCAACTGCTTTGATTCTTCTGCAATATATCTAGAGCGCGTTCTTTAGGAATATTTCCTGAAATATAGTTCTTTTGCTGATCCAATACCGCATATTCCGCTCCCCAAGGGATCATTTCTTCCGTAATTTGTGGCGCACGCTGCAAAACATCCCAAGACTTTGCAATGGATTGCTCGGTATGGTTTGCTGGAACAATCATTCCATACTGCATTAAGAGAGTAAATACCCCTAAACACAGAAATGCCAATAATAGAGTACACGCACCTAATGATAATAAATATTGAATGAAGACTGTACGGAGCCGTATTCGTTTCACACCCATTTGTAACCTATCCCCCAAACGGTTTCAATCGGTGAAACCTCCCTCGCACTCAGCTTACTGCGGATATTTTTCACATGTTCTGTAATAGTTGAGCTATCGCTTTCTCTGTCATAGCCATAAACCGATTCATAAATTTGTTCTTTGGAAAAAACCTGACCTTTATTTCTAGCAAGAAATTCACATATCTGATATTCACTTTTAGTGAGATTTATTTTCTCTTTATCAACAAAAATCTCCTTTGCCGAGAGATTGAATTTCACTCCAGATGCGCTTAACATATGATTTTTCCCTCGATTTTCACGCCGCAAATGAGCGTTAACCCGAGCCTTTAACTCGCCTGCGCGAAAAGGCTTCACGATATAGTCATCTGCACCTACACTAAGTCCAAACATAATATCCGTTTCCATTGATTTAGCTGTAAGAAACAGAATCGGACAGTCTACGATATCCCTGATTTGAGTACAGAGCTCAAAACCATCCATATCTGGCATCATCACGTCCAACAGGATTAAATCAAATGTCGAGTACTCATTCAAAGGCATATGTCGTGCACTTGTTTTTATCGTAACCCTATGGTGATCTTTGCTAAGAATATTATTTACTAGCGCCAAAATATCAGGTTCATCATCTATTATTAAAATATTAGCCAGTGACCTCACTCCTATTCATTCATATGATTTCCTACCCTGAAAGTAATGAAACCATATCAAGCCTAACACTGCCATTACCATTGTACTAATAAGTATAGCAGGTACGGAATGAAGAAGTTGCAGCTTCAATACTTCCGTTTCAATGAGCCCGTTGGGTTGTGCATAAAATAAGGGAAGTTGAATCATCCGCATCGACCAGGCCCACGGTATGTATAACCACACTTTATCGCCTACAATTGTTCCACCTACGATAGCTGCAATTAGCGTACCTGCACTACCCACCGTTAGAGAAAGTCCCATGCCTCCAGCATAACTTAAGATGAGATGAAAGATCATTAAGATTAGAGCAGTGCCTACTACCCAACAAGCTCCTTGCCAGAATATTAGATATTGTATCCGCTCTATATGCAAAATTTTTTTCATGCCCAGTATTAGAATTGATGTTGAACCGAATACGATCCATATCATCGCCAAGATTATGAACCCTAGTTTTCTTATATAACACTTCGGACGTGAAAGAGCACTTAATAGATTATAGAATCCCCCTGCCCCCTCCTCTAAACCACTCATTAAAGCAGAGAATAATCCTATCCCAACAGGCAACCCAAAGGCTAGTAATGAAAAATAACCATCATAGATGTGAAGCTGATCCGCACGCTGTGAAAAATACCAAAGTACCATCATCGGATATAGAACAGGAACAAGGAATATCAACCAACGAATTGCAGTGTGCTTAGTCATCAACCATTCAGCTTGTAATAGTCGGAGTATCACCATCTCTATCGCACCTCTCTTCTACTAAACCAGCAGCTAGTTAAGGTGAGGGTTACCAAAAAGAATACAAGCGACACCACAATTCCAGTTAAAATAACCGAAGAGTCTCTTAGAGCATCCTGTGCTGAAAGAGCCACACCATTGGGACGCACACCAACAATGGGACACATTAACCTTAAAGCCCAACTCCACGGAACATAAATCCATGAAGGTTGATCCGCTGCTAGTACACTCACAATCATCCCAAACAGACCTGCAAGAATAGATACTACCGCCCCAAATTGTTCGGCTAAGAATAGATAGAGCGGAATCATCCCCAAAGAGGTCAACCAAACAACAATAGCGGCTGTTGTAATTTCAGATAAGGGTGCTGCACCCAAAGGAAACAAAAGACCAGATAGGTACATTACTGCAATAAGGAGCAGCGAAGACAGCAGCAAATAATATGACACTACAATTATTTTACTGAGCCAAAGTTTAGCGATACTAATTCCGTGACTGCTTAAGCTACGGTACCCTCCAGCCTTACGATCCTTGTTATTCGATAGTGTAGACAACAAAGCAGATCCTATGGTCATGAATAACAGCGGCCACCAATTAAATACCATTTCCATAAAATAGTGGTCTTCCGTTTGCAGGTTCTGTTGTGTGAAAAATGAAAATAGAAGAAAAAACAGTGGCACCGCAACAATCAATTTTCGCGAAAATGTTCGTTTGAATTTAAGATTTTCGGATAACAGATAGTGGATCATCTTGTTACCTCCTGTCTGTTCCGAGTCACGACTTCCATGAACAATTTCTCCAAATCATCACCAGGATATATTGCCTTCTGATACCCTAGAACACCATTACTAATGATCCCAATATGATCGGCAATTTGCTCCACCTCATGTAGAATATGACTCGATAAGATGACTGTAATCCCTTGTGCAGGAAATGAGCGTATAAGCTCACGTAATTCCTGAATCCCAATCGGATCAAGCCCATTTGTCGGTTCATCCAGAATCAAGAGTCTAGGTTGATTTAACAAGGCGATCGCAATCCCGAGACGTTGCTTCATGCCCATAGAGAATTGTCCCGCTCTTTTTTTACCTGTTGTTGTTAAATCAACAATTTCAAGAACTTCCCGAATCCGAGAATCCGGTAAGTTTAATATTGTCGTATGTACCTTCAAATTTTGGGCAGCAGTCAGATTCCCATAAAGTGGCGGGGACTCAATCAGCGCTCCAATGTGTAGTAAATCCTTACGTGTCCATGGATGACCGTCAAATAAAATTTGTCCTGACGTCGCTCGAAGAATCCCTGTTATCATTTTTAGAGTCGTCGATTTACCTGCGCCGTTTGGGCCTAACAGTCCATAAATCGAATTAGTTTTTACGGTTATGCTGATATCATTAACCGCACACTGCCCCCTAAAATTCTTACATAAATTATTAGTTTGTAAAATATATTCTCCCATCCTATATCATCCTCTCATTTGCTATACGTTGATCATATATAGCAAATCTAAGGACTTTATAAGGTTTTACTGAGCTCAAATTATACGGGATTATAACGAGCATAAAAAAAAGCTCGGTTCAAATTTAACGTTGAACCGAGCCTGTTGAATTTTTATCATCATGCTCTGCGAATTGTAAATTCAAAATCCATATCTAAGGATGGATTGATTTGATATTCATCAAGAACTGGAGCTCCCCAGCTGTCATCCCCGCCTACGCCCATTTGACGTCCAGCAATGGTAACAACGGTATAGTGAACGTTCGGCAGCTCATAATGATGTGTCGCATTCTCCAGCTCCATTGCCGAGTAAGGCGAGATATTGGCTTCAACAGGGGCTGTAGCTGGTGCCGATATTATAATGCCTTGACCATAATCGTTCTTAATGGATACTTCGCGCACACCTGTGCGGTTGCCCGATTCCTGCGGAACCAAATAGGACGACACATTATCCACCGCATGATTCTGGAAGCGACACAATCTTGCTCCACACGCACGGTCGATATAATTTTCTTCCGGCCCATTTGCATACCAATTCAGCTGGTGATAATCCGCTGGCACCTTAAAGCTTAAAGCGAAGAGTGGAAGCTTTGGTAAACCCGCTGCTCCATGGTAGCTTGATTTCACCTGTATGCTTCCATCGGAGAACACTGTGTAAGTTACACGTACACGTACCTCCTCTGATACACTAAGCTTATACACGTAAGTCACGGTCGCACGATCTTTCTCCTCCACGAGCTCGAAGCTTAACGTTCTACGGGTCAAGCTTGCTGCATACCAAGGGGAAGAGTCGAAATGCATTCCTGCCCCCTTATCATTGTCTGTCATTGCTCTCCAGAAGAGTGGTGCCGGCGGTGAAGAGATCATTTCCTGTCCTGAATATTTAACAGAAATTAATGTACCCGCCTGCTTTGAGAACATTACGGAGAAGTCACGACCATGTACACCAATATTCACATCTCCTTCAACCACGCGAAAATCATTCACGACAGATGTTATTTTAGCATCTGTTAAAGACTCCTCGGCTGACGTATTTGCCACTTGAAAAACATGCTGGCCAAAAGCGATTTCATAACCGCTATTCGCCCATAATGAATCTTCCTTCAGGACAAGTGAAACATCCAAGCTATACTCGCCAGACTGATTCGTGATATCGGGCAGATCAACTTCTACATATTTTTCCTCGCCTGGATTAACCTGAGCGAATACAGTTCCACGCTGGATGACCCTACCCTCATAGTTCAGAGCGTATTGTAATTCATAAGCATCCAAGCCCACAAATAAGTTTTCATTTCTGATTGTAAAACCCTGACTGTCCGGGAGCAGCTTGACGTTCTGATACAGAAATTTCACTTCCTGCATTTTTGGCGACCATCTCCGATCCGCATACACAATTCCGTTACCGGAGAAGTTGTAGTCGGTTGAACGGTCATCAAAGTCTCCTCCATAAGCCATGAAGGGCTTACCGTATCGATCATTTTTTATAATCACCTGATCCATATAATCCCAGATAAATCCACCCTGATACATTGGATACTTCTGTTCTAGCTCTGTGTATTTATGCAGTCCCCCGACGGAATTACCCATCGCATGCATGTATTCACAGCTAATATATGGCTTTAACGGATCTTCTGTTAAATATCTTTCAATATCTGCCGCTTTCGCATACATGCGGCTTTCCATATCGCTCGAATCATCATATTCACGGTTATGGAACACCCCTTCATAATGAACCAAACGAGTAGGATCCTTCTCTCGAAAATAATTGGCTACGTTCAAAATTACTTCTCCTGCAAAAGATTCGTTCCCACAGGACCAAATTAGAATGGAGGGATGGTTTTTGTCTCTCTCTACCATGGAAACCGCACGATCCATCACGATATCCTGCCATTCAGGCTTATTGCCGGGGATGTTCCAAGACGGCTCAACTGCCCCCATTTTCTGCCATGATCCATGCGACTCTAAATTCATCTCGTCAATGACATAGACTCCGTATTCATCACACAACTCATACCAGAGCGTCATATTCGGATAGTGCGAGGTCCGCACAGCGTTGATGTTCGCCTGCTTTAAGGTTTTTATGTCCCATAGCATATCTTCTTTTGTAATGCTGCGTCCAAAGCGCGGATTAAACTCATGTCGGTTGACGCCTTTAAATACAATACGTTTGCCGTTTAAGTGCATAATCTTATCTATCATTTCGAATTTCCGAAAACCAATTTTTTGCGGCACAACTTCTACAAGATCCCCGGATGCGTTGTAAACAGAGACGTAAAGGGTATACAGATTAGGAGCTTCTGCGCTCCACAGCTGCACCTTTGTTGCCGCAAGCGTAAGCGAAAGGGAATCTCCTGAAACTTCACTTTCCCCACTAGCTACAAGATTACCTGCTCTATCCTTTAGCTCAAGGAGCACTTTTGAGGCAGAATTACCTATCAATTGCATGACAGCCGTCAGCGTTCCTTGCTCAAACTTTTCATCCAAATCGGTTTGAACGTGGAGATCCCGCACATGAACATCCGGCACGGTGTATAGATACACCTCACGAAAGATTCCCGAAAAGCGCCAGAAGTCCTGATCCTCCAACCAACTCCCCGTGCTGCGCTGATAGACTTCGACCGCCAGCTTATTTTCACCTTCCGTCAAGTACGATGTTAAATCAAATTCACTCGGTGTAAAGCTATCTTCGCTATAGCCAACAAATTCCCCGTTTAGCCATATATAAAAAGCCGATTCAACTCCTTGAAAAGATATATACACCGGACGTTGCTCCCAGCCCGCAGGAACTTCAAAATATTTGACATAGCTGCCTACAGGATTGTGGTCCTCAGAGATCATTGGAGGTCTAAGATGCTCATGACCGTCCCATGGATACATCGTATTCACGTACTGAGGCTGCCCATAACCCTGAAGTTGGATATGACCGGGAACTTTAATATCCTTCCAGCCTCTGCAAGACACATTCTCCTTATAAAAATGAACCTGTCGTTCCATGGCATTTTGGGCATAACTAAATTTCCAGCTGCCGTTCAGGCTGTGGCGCCAGGGCATTTCTCCAAGCGCTTCGGCTTCATTTTTCGTTTGGTAATATCGATGGTCAGAATGCGCGTGCACTCTGCCTATTGCATAAATGGAAGGGTCTGATAACCATTCCAGACTTGGAGTGAGGTTTCGTTCAACCTGCTGCTTCATCTATATTTCCTCCTCTATTCATAACATGATCGCTAACTTATTTAACCGAACCCGTCATCCCAGCTACAAATTGCTTTTGCATCATGAAGAACACTAGTGCTGTCGGCAAGGTTGTAATGACAATCGCAGACATGATCAGACCATAGTCAGGGGCATAACCTGAGCCTAGATTCGAGATAAGAAGGGGCACAGTCATATTTTCTGGTGATTGCAATACGATCAAAGGCCACAGATAATTGTTCCAGCTGTTTAAAAATGTGATAATCGCTGCGGCAGCGTAAGTTGATTTCATCGTTGGCATATAAATGCGGAAGAACAAACCAAATTCCGAAAGACCATCGATGCGCCCAGCCTCCATCATATCCTTAGGAAACATTTTTGTACTTTGACGAAAGAAAAAAATTAGAAATGCTGTTGTAAATGTCGGAAGAATGACCGCCGATGCTGTATCGATGCCCAGAAAAGGCACTACACTAGATACTTTTGCGAACATTTGAAATAGAGGTACCATGATCGCCGCAAATGGAATCATCATTGAAGCAAGTAAAATATTGAATACGATATCTTTACTCCGGCTGCGGTACATTTCAAAACCATATCCAGCCGCCGATGCGACTAGCAGTGAAAGCACAGTAGTCACCACAGAGATTTTTGCAGAGTTCCAGAGAGCCTGCCACATATCCACTGAACTAAATAGATTGTTTATATTTTCCACTAGATGTGCACCCGGCAGCAATGTCCCTTTGGTTACATCAACCGACTGGTTCGTGGCGCTTATAACCATCCAGATAAATGGAAAGATAGAGATCAGCGCAGCGATGATTAGAAATACGTAAGTAAACATGCGTTTGGTTTTCATTATCTCTTATCCCCTCCTACTTTGTTCTGAATAAGCGTCAGAATGAGCACCATTACAACAATCGAATAGGAGACAGTTGCAGCATATCCAAAGTTAGGTGTGTATTCAAAGGAAAGGTTATAAATATATTGGGAAATCGACATGGTTGCATTGCCGGGTCCACCTTTCGTGATGTTAACCACCTCGTCAAACAACTGAAGGGTACCAATGGTCGATGTGATCGTCGTGAACAAGATAATCGGCTTCAATAGGGGAATTGTAATTTTGAAAAATTGTGTAAATGCACTCGCACCATCTATATGAGCAGCCTCATATATTGATTTGTCGACATTTTGCAGTGAGGACAAATAGAAAATCATATTGTAGCCAGTAAAGCGCCAAGTGATAGCGATAATGATAGTGACTTTGGCCCAGAAGGGGTCAGTAATCCATTGAATCGGTTCGCTGATTAGATGCAGATTCACCAGAAATTTATTGACGATACCTTCGGCTCCAAACATGTACTTGAAAACAACGGAGTAGGCTACAAGTGAAGTTACCGTTGGCAGAAATATGGCCGTTCTGAAAAACCCTTTAAATTTCAGTCTTTCGTCATTTAGCAGCACAGCGATAAAGAGCGCCAGCACCAGCATAACTGGGACCTGAATAATCAAGTAAATAAAAGTGTTTTTGACGGCTGTAAGGAAAGTGGTGTCGCTAAACAGCCGAATATAGTTATCAAGGCCGGTAAAATGAAGATTGTTGCCTCTACCTGTCTTGAAGGATAGAATTAAGGCTTGAATCATTGGATAGAAATAGAAAATACTGATCATAATTACCGGCACAATAACGAATAACCAACCTGTCAGATGGATCTGCCGTTGACCCTTAGAGCTTTTATGTCTTTGAGAGCTTAGCCCTGGCTTTACATTTTCCACTCCACTTCACACCCTTCTGTCTGATTTATTAGAGATGAAAGCCCCTGCTACCCATCCTTCTGTAGAAATCCAATTTACAGGAGAAGTAGAAGCAAGGGCTTAGATTGTACAGCCTAAGTGTGATTAGCGAACTTGGGTATCTGCTTGCTTCTGGGCATCTTTCAGAACAGTATCTACATCTTTTCCACCAAGATAAGATTGCACTGCTACAACCATAATGTCCTCTATTGCGTAAGTGTTCATGCCGTAGTTGACGTTAGGAATTTGCTCGGTCCATGCCGCAAAATCTGATACAACCTTTTGACCTTTGAAAAATTCATCCGCTGCTGAATAAGCTTCTCCGCTTGCCGCAGCTTTTAAAGTGCCGATAACACCAACTTTTGTATTCAACGTCTGATACAAATCAGCATCAGAAGCAAATGTTTTTGCAAGGAACTCCGCAGCGGCTTCTTTACCATCTACATTCATTACATACCAGGAGCTGCCCCCAAGGTTAGATGCATGGACGGAGCCTGCTGTTGCTGCCAGCTTAGGAAGTGGAGCTACTGCCCACTTACCGGATTGGGAAGCTTCGGCTTTAATTGAAGGGGTAATCCAGTTACCCGTCGGCACGGTTGCCACTTCACCACTATTAAATGCGCCTACAAATTGGCTCCAGTCTGAGTTAACTTTCACGATGCCGGAATCCATCATTTCTTTGTACAATACAAGTGCCTCTTTCAAAGCAGCGTTGTCTGCAATGGTCGGAGTCTGACCGTCTTCACCTGTATACCATGCACCCGCCGATTGAATCATGACCCGGATAAGTCCAAGATCATTGGGATCCAGTGTGATCATGCTTTTGCCGGTTTTTTCTTTTACAGCTTTACCGATCTCGATATATTGCTTCCAGTCGATATCCTGTAGTGCATCCAGGCTGTAGCCTGCTTGCTCAAGATAGTCTGTCCGTACATACATTCCAGTCACACCAGAATCAAACGGAACACCGTATTGCTTGCCGTCAACACTGGTCGGGCCAATCTTATAATCCGCAAAATCAGCGGCTTTTACAACATCAGTCAATTCATAAAAGGAATCCGGATACGCTTGTAAAAAGCTTTGCGCACGGTAATCCTCGATCAATACAATGTTAGGAAGACCCTTCGTAGATCCAGAGTTCAGCCCTGTGTTCAGCTTTTGCACGATATCAGCCTGCGCGTTCTCTACGACGTTTACCGTTATGTCTGGATTGACTTTCGCATAAGCTTCTTTGGCAACATTCATGGCTGCAATGTTAAACGCTGGGTCCCAAGCCCAAACTGTGATTTCTTGTGGCTTACTGCTACCTTCGCTTCCGGAGTTGCCCGTTTCGTTTTTCGTTCCACCTGAGGAACATGCCGAAAGTAGAACCACACTAGCCAGCATCACGGATAATAATTTTTTCACTTCGTAACCCCCTTGTTAATCTGTAAAATAATAAAGATGGAAGCGTTTTCTCTGCTACAATTCCATATTATCATTTTGTATTCGCTTTCTTTGGCAGTATCTTTGTTAGCTTTGGTGTTATTATTGGATTCTATTTTCCCTCTGAGATCGACGCTGGTACTAATTTTAGATTTTTGTAAATTTTTTAGCCTTTTAACAATGGAAGCGTAATTATGATCTTCGTACCTTCATTTCGTTTGCTTGTAATGTTAATACCATAACTCTCTCCGTACAGTAATTTGATTCTGTCATCAACATTCCGTATACCGATCCCGGAGAACAATTGGCGTTTGTGCTTCGAGGCTGGCAACTGTTCTTCTTTCAGAAAATTAGGATCAAGGTCCATCCCGTCACCATTATCTACAACTTCGCATACAAGCTGATCTTCCTGAACGGCGATCATGATTAGAATTCTTCCCTCATCTTTAAGATTGAATGCATGAAAGAACGCATTTTCGATAAAAGGCTGCAGAATTAGCTTTGGCATATGATAATCCAAGCTTTCAGGCTCCACAAAATAATTCACGCGGATCTTCTCGCCGTACCTTACATGATTGATATATACATAATGCTTCAGCGATTCTAATTCCTGACTAACAGGTATAGTGGATTGAACATCACTGACAGTATTTTGCAGGAGTGAGATTAGCGAATTTATCGTGCCAGCTGCTTTTTCTTTGTTGCCCTGTTGCACCAGAAATTTGATAGAAGCCAGTGTATTGTATAAAAAATGGGGATTGATCTGCATTTGAAGGGCGGCCAGCTCCGCATTACGCTGCTGCTTCTGGGTCTCCATCAACCGATCAACATAATCATGTAGGGAATCAAGCATAAAATTAAAGGCATTGCCTAGCTCCTTAACTTCATAACTACTAGTAGCGACATCCACGTGGTTATCGAATCCCCCCTTAGGAATACTCGACATCTGTTCAACGAGTACACGCAGGGACTTCGTCATTTTCCTTGTAATTAAAAATACAATAATAAGCGAAATGGCTACGATAGCCATGATCGTCAACGACACTGCTTTGGCATTAACCATTTGCCCGGTCACAGCTTTTTTATCGATCAGATTCACCAAATAAACATCAAATTCAGGCAAGTATTCCGAGAATACTACCCGTTCATTCCCCATCACATAGACAGATTCTCCATTGTCTCCTGTGCTCTGTTCATCAACTACTTCTTGAAGCAGCTGTTGATCGTTCAGTCCAATCAGCTCTGTCCTGTTGCTGGATACAATTTGCCCTTTTGCATTCAGCAATACAACATCATTACCTTCACTCGTAAAATTGGCATAGAAGGCCTTGAAATTACTATCACGAATTGCAATGTACATAGTGCCATAGATACTGCCAGTCGAATGATCAAATAGAGCTTTAGAAGCCACTAACATGATCTCTTTCTTATGGGTTTGACCATCCTCTTTTTGATAAAGCTGGTACAGAATTTGCTGCGGATGAGCCACTGTCGCTTTCGTAATCGGGTGGTTCTTCAATTCTTCAGCAGTAGCAGACCAATACCAAGGGTCAGTTGAGTAACTTCTGCCATTCGCACCTACAATCATAATCCCCACATCAAAAGCACTGAGGTTGGAGCGGACTGCCCGCATGCTTTCTGTCATCTGGTAGGTTTTGATAGCAAGTGTTAATGAATCCGTCTCTCCCCCAGACAAATAGCTGCGGATGGCACCTTTCTGAGCTGTCATTGTAGCACCCGTAGCTACAACGTTGTTGTAGGACTCCAAGTTTGTCTTCATCTGATTTAGTAGTTTGCCATTCGTTATGCTGAAGGTCTTTAAGAATAAATTTTCTGACATACGGATGGTAATAGACAAAGTCAGCAGGGATACAGCAACAATGCTTATGAGGGTCACAAGAAAAAGCTTGAGAAATAGGCCCTGCTTTCTAATCTTGTTAATGATAGTTCCAATCATGGTCGCTCTACGTCCCGTCTTCGGTACTGGCTCGGAGAAATACCAGCCTGTTTCTTAAACACTTTAGTAAAATAACTCTGATCCGAATACCCCACACTAGCGCTGATATCAGAAATTGTTTTTTCCGTCGTCACGAGTAACTCCATGGCTTTCTCCAACCGGACCTTGTTCAAATATTCATTGAATCCTTCACCATTCTGAGCAGTGAAATGGCTCGATAAATAAGAAGCGTTGAAATGAAACTGCCGTGCAACCCCAGTCAACGTGATGGGATCAGCGTAATGAGTCTGAATGTATTCAAGCAATCGGGTCATATTGGGATTGGTCGTTAGGTTCGTCTCACCAATCGCACGTTCAGCTTCGCGAATAAAGGCTTCAACAACAGCAATTGCGTCTCCGGCATACATCGCTTCATCTATTTTTCGAAAGAAATCGTATTTGGATGCCTCCAAGCCTCCAGTCTCGTACTTCATTTTTCCAAGTGTGGTCGCTACGTTAAATATGAAATTCCCCAATAACGATTTGAATTCGAAAATATCGGTCCTATAATCCATCGAACGGAGATGAACATATTCCAGAAATCCAGTAAATGCCTTCTGGTATTGCTTACGTTTCAGTTGTTCCATTAATTCGCCCATATCATATTCCTGATAAGCTCTCGGAAGGCTGGGCAAATGATCGTTTTCAATTAAGCTTCGATCCGGCAAGTAAAAGCTGTATCGTGTAAGCTTTAAATAATTGTCTCGATAAATCTCTCCCAGCTTATTAAAATCCGTAAAGCTTTGGCTGATAACGAAATGTGTTTCTCTCGCCCAATGATCCATTTCCGAGACCAGATATCGGAGCTCTATAACAAGCTCGTCCCACTGTTCCGGGTTTGCATTAAGCAAATAAATAACCGAATCATTGACAAACTTCAGCCGAATAAACACTGTATCACCCAAAGGGAGCGTACTAAGACCTTTTTCTATTTTCTGTGTGAAAGTTAACCTATCCCCAGAATCTTTAATATGTCTCATATCCGCTCCGAAGAAAGCGAATAGTGGGTGTGGAAACTTCGCATGAAGCAAAGCAGGTTCAAGCCCAGACTCATATCCGGTCATAAGCTTCTCGATAACTAGCAAAATTTGCTTTTCGCCAGGATCCGTTCCTTGATCGGACATCTCCATCCCTACCAATTTAGCAGTAGTTTTATTTAGGATGGATAACAAATAGTCAGCTTCCAGCTTTGGCTTCAGAATATAGTCCGCTACCCCACTTTGAAATGTGGATCGGACATAATCGTATTCACTGAAACTACTTAAGACGATTACTTCAATATGAGGGTATTTCTCCTTAACAATCTTAACCAGTTTCTCTCCGCCCATTATTGGCATAACAATATCTGTAATGATGATATGGGGACTGACCTCATCCATCATATTTAGTGCTTCAAGACCGTTAGCAGCCTCACCAACAATTCGATACCCTTCATTCTCCCAATCTAAAAGATGTTTGATTCCTTGTCTTACTAGCATCTCGTCATCAACAATCATAATTTTGAATATTGGTTTCATTTCTTCCCCCTTGTAACCGTTTTCTTTCCATTTGTTAGTATACAATACATCCAACAAGGAGCAAGCTTCTAGACAAGTAAAGCCGTAAGCTTACTTAAAAATTGTTCATTCCAAATCATATGCCCCACCGACAAATATGGTCAACCTCTCATTTTTCATCCCATGAAATATTCTTAAATTTAAGGAAATAACTTCTAGCATATACAACAAAAAAAGCTGCGATAATTGCAGCTTTTTTGTTAATGAAACAATAATCCAAATAAATTATTTATTGGCTTATAGATAAAAATAATAAGAAACAGCGGACTGGGGATGTTCAATTTTAACAACGAGCAGAAGGTCGCACCAAGACCCAAAATCCAAAAAATAAAATATATGCTAAGATCAGGCACTCGGCGCTTTCGCATTAATTTAGGCAAATCAAGTGCCATACAACCTACAGCAATCACCAAGAATAACAGTACTAGCATTTGACTTCACTCCTTGATTTTTTCAAGAAAAGAATTATCTGTGAGGCCCACGCGGTTAATAACTGCTGAGGCTTTGTAATGGATGGGCAATGATTTAAGGTAATCGTCACCCTTTTGTTGCTGCAGCTTTGCCCAAGCTTTAGGGCTGGCATGGTAGATCGATTGTCCGAATCCCATAATATCAACATTGAAACGATCATTTACATGCTCCACAGTTTTTTGCATCCGCTCTATAATCCGCTCTTCTGTTTCCTTTTCCAAACGTTTTATAGTCCTTTCCGATTCCAAATTTTCTACACTTTGCACTTCTTCAATATTGCAAAGCGTCTTAACACTAAGGTAAATATGCGGCTCCCCATTAATGATTTTCACTTTGCGTTTAGTTGTAGCCTGGATCGCTTCGATTACAATGGGCTTTCCGTCTTCCCCTGCGATCGGGCCAGAATGTGCGGTTACCTTATCGTTGATATAATTGTAACCAATCGTTTCTCCCTCGGTTAGCCAACCGATCAACTTGTCTTTTTTGAACACAGCTACAGTATGGTATTCCAATCTTGCCTTAGGCATTGTTCGCTCTACATTGCTTTTGTCCTCTCCATCTTTGGGATCGCCTATAATTTTCACTCCGGTTAGCACAGGATTCTCGCCTTCAGACAATAAATTCTCAATAAAATCATCCAGCGTGACAGCGACTGTTTTTGCTGAATCTTTATAAGAATTATCCAAGGAACTAAATAATTTGTTCGCTGGTAATTTATCCATAGGTGTAAGGACATTCAAGACATTGCTGGCGGTTGTATCTCTGGCAACCATAACGTAGAAATCCATCCGGGGTTCCCGACTTCTTTTAAATACATCAAGTATCTCACCCACTCCGGTGCGGGCAAGCTCCTCCCCAATCACCAACACCCGGATATGACCGAGATAACTTGACCTAGAGCTATCCAGATTCAGCTTACGCAGCGCATCATAAAACGTAGGTACAGTAAATTTATATACAACCACTGGGACTCCACTGCCTCCCCCTCCTCCATTCGTTTGGGAGGAAATCGCAGATGGAATAACGACCTGCATCGAAACGGTATAACCTTTTTCTGCCTTGTCAATCCCTATCCCCAAGACAAAAGCTATCTCATTCAGCTCATTTCTTTCCCAACAGCCGCTTAGCACTAACGTAAATTGGAGGGCTATCATTAATCGAAGAACGCCTCTAACTAATTTTTTATTCATTTTGTTGGTTCCTTATCACTGGATGTGCTTTGACGAAACAGGTTCTGCGTCTTATTCTCAGCAGGCCTTGTCTTTAAAAACGGCCACGGAAAGCGAAAAATAGAGTCTTTTAAATCTTTGGAATTATACGGTCCGAGCGGACTCATATAAGGCATTCCGAAAGAACGCAGGCTCGACAAATGCAATACGATGATGAAAATACCGAAGAGAATTCCATATAATCCGATAAATCCGGCCAAAGCTATAAGCACAAAACGGATCATCCGCGCAGCAATAGACATTCCTGTCTCCGGAATAACAAAACTAGAAATGGCTGTTAGCGATACAATAATGACCATTGCGGATGAAATAAAACCCGCTGCTACCGCGGCTTGTCCTATCACCAGCGTTCCGACAATGGAAATCGCCTGACCAATATTTTTGGGTATCCGCACCCCGGCCTCCCGCAAAATTTCATAAGTCATTTCCATGATCAGCGCCTCAATAAAAGCAGGAAAAGGAACACTCTCCCGCTGGGCAGCTAAACTGATTACAAGATTGGTCGGTATCATCTCTTGGTGATAAGTAGTAATCGCAACATACAATGAAGGGGCAAGCAAAGTAATAAAAAATGAAATAAAACGAACTAATCTCAGCAATGTTCCAATATCGGCCCTTTGGTAATAATCCTCAGCTGACTGGAAAAATGCCACAAAAAATGTGGGCACCAACAGTACAAAAGGAGTTCCATCAACAAGAATGGCCACTTTTCCTTCCAAAATACCCGCTGCAATCGTATCTGGACGATCACTGTTGTATACGGTAGGAAAAGGTGTAACTGCCGTCTCTTGAATAAACTCTTCAATATATCCACTCTCGAGAATACTGTCCGTATCTATTTTATTCAGACGGCGCTTTACCTCTTGCACCAGTTCCTTATTCGCGATGTTACTTAGATACATAATGGATACGCTAGTTTGAGTCACCCTTCCGATCTGAACGGTTTCCAGCCATAAATGGCTATCTTTGATTTTTCGCCGAACCAGTGCCGTATTCGTCCGTAAATTCTCAGTGAATCCTTCCATTGGACCCCGAACAACCGATTGTGAGCTAGGCTCCCCTACATTACGATCTTCCCAGCCTGGTAAGCCGATCCGCAGAGCGCTGGATAACCCGTCAAGCAGCAGCATTATATTACCGGACAATAAATGATGAATAAATTGGCTATAATCGTCAATGACGGCTATATCGCCGGCTATTAATATCTGTTTCTTAATCATCTCAAACTTCTGCTCGGGAGAAAGCCCCCTCAGCTGTTCGTAAGGAATGTGTTCCTGCAAGGAATACAAAATTGAATTATGCAGCACCTGAGTATCCACAAGACCATCTATGTAAACCAAAGAAATATGAGTGTTTTCTTCTATCTGCAACTCTTTTATGACTACATCAGAGCTTTCCCCCATCAATTGGTACAAATTAGCAATATTAACTTCCAACCGGCTTGATATTGTACCAATCTCCGTATCTTTCATGATGCAGCCTCCACTTCTCCATAAATAGATGAGTATAGTTTGATGTTAATTATGATAATTATTCCTTCGGATTAAAAAATCAGGATGGCATAATTCTGGTAACTACAACCATACTAAAACAAGTCCAATAAATTTGAGGGGGTATATGAGTTTGGAGAAAGATCGAATTAGTACCAATCAAATGATTATACTTGGGCTATTCACATTTATTGGGGATATGGCGCTTGTGTATCCGGCGTTAATGATATCAGGAGCGAAACAAGATGCGTGGATTGCTGGTTTGATTAGTATTCCCTTGGGTCTAGTGACCATAAAACTGTTACTCTGCTTAGCAGACCTTGAACCAAATAAGAATATTATCGAGCTTAGCCTACAAATTTTAGGAAAATGGGTCGGAACTGCTGTGGCCTTATTCTATTTAGGGTTCTTTCTGATTGCTGCCTCCACCTACATAAGAGAAATTGAAGATTTCATGTGTACACAGATTTACGAGAAAACACCCGGTGGGGTTATTCGTTTCATGGCCATTTTCCTGCTGGTATATGGGGTACGACTTGGCCTAGAAACTTTGGGCCGGGCAGCTCAGCTTTTTTTCCCTTTATTTGCAGTTTTTTTAATCGGTCTGCTGCTCCTGCTGACCCCCGATGTCAAAATGGAACGGTTATACCCCATCTTGAACACACCAGTACCGGACATGCTTCATACTTTGATGTATGGTGTTTTTTATCCTTTTGGCGAATTGTGCGTGTTTCTAATGATATATCCTTATGCTCAGAAAAATAGCAAAACAAGCCGGGATATTTTCATAGCCTTGATCATCGGAGCTCTGGGCCTTAACCTCATTTTATTTTTTTCTCTTACCGTTCTTGGGGTTTTCGCTTCTGAACATCAATTTTATGCGGCTTATATCCTTGCACAAAAAATTAATATTGCTAATTCTCTGCAGCGTATTGAAGCACTTATGGCTACAGCATGGATTATCAGCACATACTTCAAAACTGCAGTTTATTACTATGCTTTAACCTTAGGTACAGCCCAATTATTTAAACTCAAAAGCCACCGTCCTCTGATCATCCCCACTGGATTTTTGTTATTCGGGATGTCACAGCTGATTGCCAAAGACATCATTTTCTATGTGAAGGAGATCCCCGCCTACTGGGTAGATTGGGATTTCACCTGTGCATTTGTTCTGCCGCTTATGTTGCTAGTTGTGTATAAATTTAAGAAACGCCACGCTTCTAAGGTTTAAACGACACTAGATTGTGAATAAGTGAAATTAAGATTGTAGATACGAATCCCACTTAATGATCTAATTACGATCCACTAAAATAATTTGGGAATTTCTCCCTGAAATTCACAAAGTGAATATTCCGCCGCCCAACCTAATGGCATAGAATACTTTGTGTGCGTAGCCCATAGTCTATTGGCTAAAGCAAGAATCCGCTTATAGCCTTTTTACTAAAAAAGAAGCTGCCTCATAAGTAGTATTCACTACTTTTAAGACAGCCTCTTTGTTCATAAGTTTCTTGTATGAAGTAACTCTATTCCTTCTTATCCAAAGAAATCGACGATGGAGTTACATCACTGACAGGTTCTTTTGCCACTTCAAAAGTGGATCCGCAGGCCGGACAAAAGCGAGCCTCGATCGCCACATTCCCACCGCATGCTTTACAATGCTTTACATCGGACAACTCAGCAATTTGCTGAAGGTTCGTCTCAATCTCCGCCTTCAATTCGAGAATACGATTAATATTAGTCTCGATTTGCTCACTTGGCAGTGGTCCTGCACCTTGAGTTACGGCTTCAAATAACAGTTTGCCCATGACCTGATACTGCTGGTCAATATCATTTTGCTTACCGTTATTTTGCAGCTTCAACCGGTTAATCTCCACCACTGTTTTTGCTTTATTCCCAGCCTCGCTTACCCCTGCTTTTACTTTGTTAAAAAAACTCATATTCAGCCCCCAATTCCGTAGTAGTCATATATAAGCATATTTCGACACCGCCAGAAGTATTCCTTTCTTTATTGTACCTAACTTCGTCCATGGTTTGTAGCCTATAACCGATTTACTAACCCTTTCCCCGCCTTCCTGCGGGAACGAACCTCGACTCAGGTCTGGTATACAAAACCGCCTCCAGGCCGTTTTTTCGCATGCAAAAAGACATTAGAATGAGTACATAAGCAAACGGGTTGCAGGATTCAATAACAATCACACCCATACGAGAGGAAGAAAACAATAAATGAAAAAATTATATCGTTCCCAAAGTGATCAGAAGATAAGTGGTTTGTGCGGAGGTCTTGCTCGTTGGTCTGGTATTGATGCTACAGTAATCCGTCTTGTTGCTGTTGCCGCAGCATTGTTCAGCTTCGGAACTGTACTTATCTTCTACGTCATCGCTAGTATCATCGTTCCTAAAGAACCTTTTAACAGCTTTTCAGATGGACATGATTTCTATTAATTAATCGTCGTTCAATACAAGCCAGCCCTAATATAGCTATAAAAAAGGAGAGATAGAACATGAGTCTATTAAAAAGAATTTCCACAATTACTAAAGCAGCCCTACACGAAGGTCTAAATAAATTAGAAAACCCGGTATTGCTGACAGGTCAGTATTTACGTGATCTTGAAAATGATATCGCTAAGGCGGAACGCAATGAGCGTGATCTGCAAGTTACAGCAAGTGTGTTGGAACGCCGCAAGCAAGAATATACTCAGTTAGTAGAGCAAAGTGAAGCCGAAGCCGTTCAAGCAGTTGAGCAAGGAAATGAAGAAAGAGCTCGCCTGGCACTCATAGCCAAGTTACGGTACGTGGAACAGCTGGAAGAGTCCATAAATAGCCAAGTACAAACTAAGCAATCCCTGGCAGAGCTTGAGATCAATATCGCTAGAGCTAAAGAAGAGCGTGAACATCTCAAAACGAAAAGAACTGAGCTTATCGCTCGCGCTCAACAAGCCACAGAAACACTCCACTCAGCTCCACGTAGTTCTACGAAAGGTCTAAATGTAGGATCAGCTTCGCAAGGCTTCGAACGTATGGAAGAGAAGATTTTCGAGTGGGAAGCATTGGCGGAAAACTCCAAAAATAAATTCAATACAGGTACAGGAATAAGTCCTTCCATCGATCCTAACCTGCGTAGCGCTGTTGACATCGAAATCGAGCGAATCCGCAACCGTAAAACTAACACTGAAGTAAACACTGAGAAAAAATAAATAGGACAATAAACCCCTTATTACTCAGCTATTGTGCTGAATAAGGGGTTTGTTTTTTACTTCTTTTCATCCCGCGAATCCATTTTTTCGTTTCCGGATCCACGCGATAAGACTCCGTGATTTTCTGCAAAGCCTTGTTGTAAGTGAAATCATCTAAGCTGTTGTTTCTCAAATAACTCATCGTAGGCTCTGGCAATTTCACATAACAAATCGAAAGCGCCCAAGAAACCGCCATTTTTACATAATAGCCTTCATGACTGACCTTATCGAGCAATGGTAAAATCCGGCTGATATACGTTTCTTCAATAAAGAAATTAAGCAGCATTACCACAGCAAATCGGATCTCATATTCTTTATCTGATGATAAGTACGGCATTATAAACTCCCATACCCGTTCTTTATTCTTTACGGTAAACTTCAGGCCTGTGCAAAAGCTATCGCAAACCGACCAGTTATCGATTCTGGGAATAAAGTCAGCGATATAACGTAGGATTTCTTCAAGATCTGTCTTCACGTAGCCAAGCACCATACCTTGCAGCATCACTTCTTCAAAATAATCTGTCTCGGCATGCTCCAAATAGGCTCTCCAATCACCCTTTGCAATGATTTTGGCAAGCTTGCGCAGTTCCGGTAGCCTGACGCCTATAACATTATCTATCGTCGGAATTAAGGCCGCAGAAAACTTTTGGTAGTCCACATCTGCCAAATTCAATAGCTGTTCTCTTATTGTTTTTTCCATAGTAGTACTCCTTACCCGTCCATTATTCAAATGAAATTTCCCATAAATATATAGAAGCCACAGAACCCAAAGGAGTATAGTTTAGCCGGAATTGTTCAAATTGATCTTTGGTAAGCTTATCAAGTCCATACAGCTTCATCATCCCCCGACGAATCGCAATATCTCCCCAGCTGACCACATCCCGTCGTTCCATAGAATGGATTAACATCATTTCTGCCGTCCACTTGCCAATGCCCTTTAACGTCATAAGTTTTTGTATAACCTCTTGATCTGATAACCCAGGCAATTCCTCCAGCTTAAAATCACCCTGAGCGACCAAATTGGAAATCTCATGGATACATAGTGCCTTTTTCATCGTCATCCCACAGCTTTGAATCTCATCCGCCGTATGTAAGGCTAACTGTTGCGGAGTGATGTCTCCGAAATGATTCAACATTCTGTTCCAAATGGTCCGAACCGCTTTTACTGAAATAAGCTGTCCTACTATAGCATAGATAAGCGCAGTAAAAAGATCCGGTATAATTACACGTTCCACTCTGCCCATCCGTGCCATAGCTGCGCCAAGTACTGGATCCACACTTCGGAGATAATCTATTTCTTCTTGCCCATAATCAAAAAACTTAGTAACTACGCTGCTCAAAGTGTTTCCTCCCGTATCTGATAGTGATGACCCTAATCCTAATATACAATACCTATTTGGCAGTGTACGGATTGTTGAATAGAATAGCAAGATAGCGAAACTAAAAAAAGCCATAAGACCTCCTAAGATAGGTGGTTATGGCCTATAGTAACGCACAGGCTTATTCATTTTCAGTAATGTATTTTTATGTTCGCAGGATTCTTTTTTCTTTCGCTGCGCTTAGCCACAAGGGGAATTCATTCAGCAGCTGATCATACAGATCTTCATCAGTCACCTTTTCAATGTTGTCCAGATGAATAAAATTGGCGTTATCCACCAAACGGCCCTTCATCGTATCAAGTTGCTTCAATACTTCAAAATCCGAGTTACCGATTCCGACAAACTGCCAGAAAATCGGTTGGACCGAAGCAGCCATAATCACATTTTTAGTGGATTTCACTACACCACCATCGTTAATAAATATGATAAATACTGGTGTAGAATCGGGTTCTTCCTCCGTATATTTTTTAATGATATCCTCCATTACTGGCGGTTCATTATTGCGGCCAAACTTATGAATGGTACGATTATTTAAAATATGTGTAAACACATATCTTCCTAATTCCTGCTCTGTCACTGGTGGCAGCCGGCTAAACTCCGTATCGTACACCCAAACATCTAACGATTGGTTATCATCAAATTTGCAGGCAACGGCTAATATACGCTCAACTACTTCTTGAACGGTTCCATTATTATAGAGATTTCTCATAGATCCTGTAATATCCAGAACAACGCCTACCCTTGCGATGACTCCTGTCAGATTCTTTTTTTCTAAGGTAATCTGAACAATTTTTTTACGTAAATCAATAGAGGACAGTACATTCTTCTCTTCATAACGGATCGTCTCTAAAGGCAGGGATAACTCAGCTGTGGCCGCTACCTCAGGGTTCCCTTCGTCTTCTTCAATAACGAGCCCATAGTTTGTACATAACGCAGCCAATCCTCCCTCAAAGCCACTACCAATCGCACTGAATTTCCACTCTGGGCCATAGCGATATAGCTCTCCAACCACAATAGCTGTCTCCGTCGACAGGTCAGAGCCATACTCGAAAACGAATAATTCCTCACCGCTAGCAGCATCCACTAAGCGTAGATAAGGAGAGGTTACTTGCTTCATAGAGTGTCCTAATTTTTCTCCTTCATAGATCGTTAAAGTTAAAGCTATTCTAGTAATATCCTTAGGAAGTTGAGAAAATGTAATGGCGATAGCTTCTTTATCCCCTTGTTGTAAGACAGAATGAGTTACAGCTTCGTCTATAGACAACGGATTACCATAAAAGATAAAGTTCTCATCGCGTTCGCAACGGTTCTGCTCTGACAGTAAAAAAGCAGCAGAGTCTATGCCAATTCTAGTATCAGCAGTCATCCACCCAAATTTCAGCAAAAGCTTGTTCACGTTTCTCCCTTTCGTAATATCCACCTTTTGCCCCTTTATAAGCCGCACTCTATCATCTCCTTATTTTTACTGAACAGCTCATTGTGATTCACTAGATTGTATTTATCATTTTACTACTTTAATATGAAACGTATATATGATAGATAAGGAGCTTTACGAATGGACTTTATAGCAATTGACTTTGAGACCGCGAACTCCAGTCGATCCAGTGCATGTGCCTTGGGACTTGTGGAAGTTAAAGCTGGAAATATAACCGCAGAACATTCTTGGCTAATTGACCCGCAGCAGCGGTTTGATGGCATGAACATTTCGATACACGGCATCACGCCATCAATGGTAATCGGGCAACCTACTTTTCAAGAGCTGTGGCCCACCGTTGAACCGTTACTACACGGACAAATCGTCGTGGCGCATAATGCTGCTTTTGATATGAGTGTCCTGCGTTATTGTCTCGATGGAATGTCCCTGAGCTACCCAAGCTTTCAATACTTATGTACCTATTTATTAGGCAAAAAAATGCTGCCCGACCTGCCCTCCCATAAACTTAATGTAGTCTCCGAGTTTTTCGGCATTACGCTAAAGCACCATGATGCCTTAGATGACGCACGCGCAGCCGCTGCAATTCTAGTAAAACTTATGGAGCAGGAGGAGCACTATGATCCTCTATTGCTCTCTGCCAGTCAAGGATATACTAGCGGAACGATGTTTGCCGGCGGGTATACCCCATTTTCCACTCGCGCGAAAAAGCCTGCTAAGAAACAAGGCACTAAACATAAACCCTCCATTTATAGCAGCCGCGCCACTTTGTCCAAATAACCAAAGAACATCAAAAACCCCCAACCAGCTGCTTTCTGCTGATTGGGGGTTTGGTTTTATAGGGTATCTCTTAAATCTTCAAACGATACACAGCCTTATTCTCTAGACCTCTGATGAACGGTGTCCATTCCTCGGTCTCCGGTGTGGTATCCAAAGCATCCTCCACCATTTGCAGCTTCGCATCCATCGCATCGATATGATGCAGAGCGACTGCCTCAGCTGTCTGTGGCTGAACAGGACTACCCCATTCGCCCAAATTATGATGTGACAATACGAGATGCTGTAACGCCATAACCTTTTCCGAATTCAAATCAATATCTAAACGGATAGCCGCTTCCGTGATCCAGTTAGACGCCATCGAGATATGGCCAATCAACTTGCCCTGAACGCTGTATTCCGAGACAATCCCAAGCTGGGAGACCATCTCCTCCGGCTTCGCGATATCATGCAGAATGATTCCTGCCTTCATTAGATCTGGATTCAAGAACGGACGCTGCTTGCACAGAAAATCACCAATCTCCAGCATACGCACCATATGATAAGCAAGTCCGGCAAAATAAGCATGATGATGTGTTTTGGCTGCCGGATAATGCATCAATTTCTCTTCGACTTTACCCACACAAAAAGAGACAATCGAAGCAATTTCCGGATCTGAAATACTTGCCATAACCCCTTTAATCGTATGAATAAGGTCTACTGGACGAATTGGGGCAGAACGGATGAAATCCGTAAGTGCAACACCATCCTCATCGTTAACCAACCTGATTTTAGTAATTTTTATTTGTAATTTCTCACGATAAGTATGAGCAATCCCGCGTACCTTCACAAGCGCCATAGGAAAAAAAGTTTCTTTATCGGTTGTGCTGGCATCCCAATATTTCGCAGATAATTGTCCAGTGGAATCCCCCAGAACGATGTCAAAATAATCTTTTGGAGGAGTGCCGTTCGTTTGTTTAATTGCCAGCTCTCTTAAAAGATAAAAGCCAACAAATTCATCTTGTGGAGCGAGCTGTTTAATTTGTGTCATGTTGGAGCCTCCTATTAATAACAGGCTTTTGGCCTGCTCTCTATATTAAACTTTAGACACTCACCTCCAAAATCCCTTTAAATCACTATACGATCTATTTTCATATTTATGTACAAGCCAAGAATATTTGAAAAAGGAGGCTACTCCCCGGCCATATTCTGGCACTGGAATATCCTCCTTTTGTTATAAAACGATAATTATTTACCAGCCGATTCAAGCGCTGATTTAATAGCTTCTACCGCTTTAGCGGATATTTCTTTCTCTGCATCATTTTTTCCGAAGGCTGCTGGACGGTAACCATATTTGTGCAGGCTGTATCCGGTCGATGTCGACTCGATTTCACCTTTCACTGCCAGCTCCGCGTCCGTTAACTGATTGATTGTTCTTACACTTCCGTTTTTATCCAAATAATAAACAAGCATTTTGACAGGAACACCGTACTCTACATTCACCATAACATTTACAAGCTTATCGGCACTTACACCAATGAAGATTCCATCGAAATAAGCCGCTTTATTAGCTTCTACAACCTCAGCTTTTCCGTACGCTCTATCCACCGCAGTCTTCAAAGCCACGCTGCTGCTAGTTGCACCAGACACAGCATCTACTTCCTGCACACCTTCTCTAGTCCCTGCTGCGAGGAAGCTAGCCGTCAACTGAGGAATTGCTTTTACCACCTCAGGATAAGCAGCGTTCCCTCTATCTACAAGGTTCATTCCTACACGGTACAAGGCTACATTTACGATTTTGCCGTTACGCAGGGTAACGTCCGCTCTGTTCGTTCCTTTATCATAAGCATCACCAAATGCAGTAAAGGTTCCGTCTTTATAGGTTCCTTGGACTTTGGATGCATTGGTCAAAGCATCTGTCAGTGCTGCTTTAGCTGCTGCCGACAATGCTTCTTGGCCTGTAATATCGGCCATTTGCACACCTTTTTCTAACAGCCCGGATGTGAGTGTAGCTACCCATCCTTTTTGTTCTGCACTCAGTTTATCGTCAGCAATCAGCTTGCCGTCAGCTCCAAACAGACTTACTTTAATGCCTGTTACCGCGTCTGCATCAACATCAACTAGCAGCAGTACTTTAGATTGGTTATCTACTCCGGCAAATTTGCCGTCAAAATATTGACCTTCAGCAGGAACCTTCAGCGCTTTCTCAAATGCTCTTTCTACAGCTTGGTTCCAGCTGTGACTGCTTTCCGTAGCTCCGGAAATTCCGTCAACCTTTTCATCATAGTTAGCGATATATGAACCATTCGCTAGCAGCTTAGCTGTCATAGGAGCATTTGCTTTTACTACTTCCGCATAAGCTGTTGCCCCTCTGTCAATCAGGTTGTTGCCAAGTCTAAACAGCTTCACATCAACCAACTTACCGTTGCGAATCACGATGTCGGCTCTTTCAACGCCAACACTTCTTGCCGTACCATAAGAGGAATAGAATCCGTCTACATAAGCAGATGTATTGTTGATTATTGCATTCTGCTCAGCATCCCAGAAAGCGTTAATCGCTGCTATAAAGTCGGCTTCAAGACCTGCAACAGGCTGTGCCTCTGTTCCTTTGGCCAGCAAGGCTGGAGCTATAGCTGCAACCGCTGCCGCTTGCTCAGCTGTGTAAGCTTTCTCCTCAATGAAATCACCAGCGCTGTTCATAGGATACACTTTAACATCTGTAAGCTTGTTGGATTCGTAGGTCGCGAATACAGAATATTTACCTGTAGGATCTACGCCCATATGAACTCCATCAAAGTAAACGGCATTTGTATCTTTCACTGTCAGAGCTCTTTCAAACGCTCTATCTACAGACAATTTCCAGCCATTACTGGAGCGGGTAGCTCCCGAAACAGCATCAACTGCCGCTGCTCCATCTCTTGTTTTGCCAAGCAATCTATCCTTCATCAATCCATAAGCTTGCCATAAAGCACTATAATTGTTACGAGCATCTCTATCAATCAGCTTAGGACTGGTTCTCAAAAGCTCAATGCTAGTAATTTTGCCATCTTTAATTTCGATCTTGGCACCTTCCGTGCCTTTGGAGTATGCATCGCCATAAGCTACGTAAACTCCATCTTGGTATACGTTTTCATTAACTGTAACAGGCTTTGCTGTAGCCACAGGCTTAACAGTTTCCGCTGGTACTACTGTCGCTGCTGGTGCAGCGGTTGCTTTTGGGGTTGCTACTGGTGCTGCTGTAGCTTTTGGGGTTGCTGCTGGTTTGGCTGTTGCCTTTGGTGTTGCTGTTGGTTTTGCCGTTGGCTTTGGCGTTGCTGTTGGTTTTGCCGTTGGCTTTGGTGTTGCTACTGGTTTTGCCGTTGCTTTTGGTGTTGCTGCTGGTTTTGCCGTGGGTTTTGCTGTTGGTTTTGCTGCCGGTGCATCCGCTTCTTCGGAGGCTGCCGATACTGCATCCACCTTCAAGTTTACAGCAGGCACATTAAGTGTGTAAGCAAACGGCGCTAACAATATAGCCGCGCTAACCGTTAAAGAAATTAGTTTTTTCAATGAAAATTCTCCTTTACCAAACCCCAGTGATATGTAGCTTTTTGTTAACCAAACCTTTTTCGTACGATGCCCCTTCTCTTCTTATGAAGCATAACTTCTCTCTTCATAAGAACTCATCCCCCCTCTCATGCCTTTACACGCTCGATTTTCAATAAAAAATAGCTTGAATCTATTTCATTTCTTCCTTTTAACACAAAGCCGTATAAAAGGTGAAATAATTCACATAAGTTACTATAAAAACACTTACACCCGTTTTCCATCAATTTCTGGTTTGATACTACCAGACCTTTCTGCGGTTCTTCTGTATCGAAAATCACACACCCTATAAGAAACATCACTATTTGCGATTAAATTTAATTTATACGCGCAAAGTGATCTCAATAACTGTGCATTCAAGGCTAGCTATGCTATTTTAGAACGATCTCTTATATGGGAAAGGAGTTCTGTGCTTTGAGCAAACAGCCACCTATTGGAGTTATACTCGCCCAAATCGGCACCCCTACTGCACCAACTGCAAAAGCTGTACGGCCTTATCTGAAACGTTTTTTATCAGATCGCCGAATCATAGATTATTCTCCTCTGCTGTGGCAGCCTTTGCTGCGAGGTGTCATTCTGCGTTCACGTCCACGCCGGTCCGCTGAGCTGTACAGTCAAATATGGACAACCGAAGGATCACCATTGCTCTTTCACTCTTTAGCTCAGCAATCTGGATTACAAGAACTGCTGGGTCCACGGTATCAGGTAGAGCTTGGATTGGCTTATAGCGAACCCAGCATGGAGCAAGCGATGGCGAAATTCGACACCGCCGGAGTTACCCGAATTATCATTGTGCCGCTGTTTCCGCAATATTCGTCCACGACTACCGCGTCCGTATTCGATCAGGCCAGCTTTGCAGCCTTAGGTCGCCAAAGCTCCACTGGACCTGTAACTAAACGTCTGATTCCGGCTCTAAGATTTATTGATGCCTACTATAATGAGCCCGGTTATATTTCAGCCTTGAAGTCACACCTACTGCGTCAAATGGAGATTCTGAGCAAAGAACCTGATTATTTTGTACTGACCTTCCATGGGATTCCCAAACGGTATGCGGATACCGGCGATCCCTACCCGCAGCAATGTATGGAAACCGCGCATCTTCTTGCTTCTGCTATGAATTGGGAGCCCGAACGCTGGCAGCTTAGTTTTCAATCACGTTTCGGACGAGAAGAATGGGTAGGACCCTCTACTGCGGATGTTCTGGGAGAGCTTGCCGGACGAGGAATACGTAAGCCTCTGATTTTTTCACCGGGTCTTGTGACCGATTGTCTGGAAACGCTGCATGAGCTAGCCATAGAAGGACGAGAACAATTCGAGGCTGGTGGAGGACAAGCAGAGGAATTTATGGCAATCCCCTGTTTGAATGACCATGAGGATTGGCTTGATTTTTTGGCTGAACATGTAGAAAAAAACGCCCAAGGATGGTAAATCAAAAAAACCGTCTTGTCCACAGATCATTTCTGTTGCAGACAAGACGGTTAGCTATATCAATTGTTAAGCATGAAGAATCGAAAGGATACTTATGCTGTAAGCTGCTTATATTTCGTAGTCAGTTCATGGAACCACTGCTTGTCCTGCAAGGTCAACGCAAAATCAATCAGCTCGGCAATCTCACTCGGCTGTAAATCTGCTGAGTCATTAAAGGATACTTCAGCCGTAGCTGTAGCTGCGCCATTCCCATCCTCTGCGTAATCATAAGAAAAACATAACTTAATGTCACTTTCCAGAAATTCATTACGAAGGAAATATAATACCTCACACATTAACACAGGTCTAACATGATCATCAAAGACACATTCCATAACCTTTGCCCAATATTGCTGGTTGTTGAGGTGTAACTTATCATTAGTTAAGAGATATTTCTCACCCTGAAAATCGGTGACAAATCTCAGTTCAAGCGGCTTCATCTTAAAAATAGTAGCAATCTGCTTCATGCTAATATTCAAAATATCTTGCGTTTCTAGTCTGATCATCTCTCCATGCACCTCGTCCCTCTTAGTTGGGTTATTCGAAACCTGCCATTATCTATAATTCTTTATATGCCATTAATGTAAAATTAACTCCATTAATTCACTTTAATTTTATCTAATTTAACATTATTATCGTCACCTGACTATGCTTTATTTATATTTTTTTAGGATTTCGCTCAGAAAAATGTTTCATTCTCTAAAAATCTGTTTAATATTATTGTTCATTACAATAAGATGTATAAAGATTACGCATCATGTGAAGCTTTTGCTTTCTTATATTTAAACAAAAAAAACTGTTCTGAAGGGTCATTACGACCTCAGAACAGTTTTTTGCATTAGGATTATACTTCAGTTAATTTACTTAAACAAACAATGGCACTAACTGTATTCCCTCGGGTGAAATCCGCACGAGTCCTTTATCTGTGATACGTAACGTTGGGATAACCGCCAAAGCAAGCAGCGATAAAGTCATAAACGCGTAATTCAAAGTACAGCCGGCATCATACAACGCTTTACTGATCGCAGCTGATTTCTCAGCAGCAATTTCAAATGGCTCTGTAGACATTAGGCCTGCAATGGCCAACGGGAATAACGTTTCTCCACTAGATGTAATTACGGCGACCCCACCCTGAGCGTCCGCCACCGCGTTCGCAGCTTTGGCCATTAGCTCATTATCATTGCCGATGACGAGTACATTATGACTATCATGAGCAACAGTCATTGCGATAGCAGCCGGTTCTTTAAAACCGATACCTTCCACAACAGCCACTGATTTATTTCCTGTTCCTTTATGCCGTTCGAGCACAGCGATTTTACATAGACCCTCTACAGCATTTACATCCAGCTGCCCTGCTACTACAGGTACCGAAACCATACGTTCAATGGTCTCCACATGATTTTCTCTTACTTTAATAACTCTTGTAGTAAGTTCACCTGTTTCAATTGGAGCCGCGATAATAAAATCTTCGGCGGTAGGACGCTGTGGCAAATGAACCGAAGCCAAAACTTCCTCTGGATATGAGAATTTAGCAAGCTCTGCCGTCATCACACCGTTTTCGGCAACGACTACACCAGCAGCAATCGTAAGTACCACACGAACATCGGCCAAATTCCCGTCCAGCAGAATAATATCCGCAAAAGAACCTGGAGTAATAGATCCGATATCCTGAGACAACCCAAAACGCTCTGCCGTATTAATAGTTGCCATTTGGAAGGCTGTTACTGGCTTCACGCCTTGAGCAATCGCATGGCGAACAACGAAATCCATATGACCTTCGTCCCGTAACGATTCCGAGCTGCGGTCGTCAGTTACCAGCATCATGCGACGCGGATCAAGTCCACGCTCTGTATGAGCGGTGATGGTCTTGGCAACATCATGCCAAGCCGAGCCCCGGCGCATTTTGGCATACATCCCCAGTCGAACGCGCTCAATCACATCGTCTGCTGTAACACACTCATGATCACCAGTCACCCCTGCCGCAGCATACACTGGCAGTCTCCAGTCGCTGGAAGGCCATGTGAAATGACCGTCAACAAATCTGCCTGCCCGCAGCGTAGCTTGAATCTCTCTAAGCATTTTCTCATCGCCGTAAACAACGCCAGGGAAATTCATCACTTCGCCCAGAGCAATCACATCTTTGCCCCACGTAAAAGCTTCGGCAACTTCTTCAGGACCAATTGAGGCACCCGTTGTCTCGAATTCCGCACCTGCCGCAGGCACACAAGAAGCCACCTGCATGTAAGCAGCTAACGGCGTCCCCCGCATCTCATCCAGCATCAATTGAATACCCTTCAGCCCGAATACATTAGCAATCTCATGTGCATCAAAGAAACCACCTGTTGTGCCAAGCGGCAGAACAGCGCGGGAAAATTCAGTAACGGTTAGCTGGGTGCTCTCAATATGGCAGTGGCCATCGAGCAATCCCGGAGCTATATACTTGCCGTTCGCATCAATAACTTGCGTTCCTTCGCCAATCATATGTGTCACATCTTTACCAACATAAGCAATTCGTCCACCTTGAACACCAACAGACATTCCTTCTAGAATTTCACCAGAGCATACGTTGACCAGCTTTCCACCTGTAATTACCAGTGTTGCCGGTTTATCGCCTCTTGCCGTAGCCACAAGCTCAGGTACACAATCCGCTAAAGGCTTTCTTGTAAAAGTTGTCATCTTCATCTCTCCCCCGTTAGTATCCAAGTGTTGTCTTGATGTAGTGAATAGATCCGTAATCATAGAGGATTGCCTAACTATTAAGCCTAGGATAATATAGTTGCGCAGGTCTGTATTTGTAAGAAAAAACGGCTCAATCATCCCTGTAGATGATAGCCGTTTACTTATTCCCAAAGATTGTCCGAACCATCCGGACATGCCCCTGTTTTTACTCTCCCGCCATCCGCTCTATTCCAACGATTATCTTACTTTTGCCTCATATACGTCAAGTGCTGCCTGAACCCCAAACCCGCAAGGCCCCTTAAATCCATGACGCTGTAATGCGGCTTCCAGCGCTCCAAGCAGCCGCAACACGTTATTCTCACGACAGCTAAAACCCATCGTACCGATGCGCCAGATCCTTCCCTTTAACGGTCCAAAAGAACTGGCAATTTCAATTCCGAACCGCCCCAGCAGCAGCGAACGGACAGCTTCCCCATCTATCCCCTCAGGGATCAGCACACAGGTAACAACAGTAAGCTTGCAGGAAGGATCCCCGTATAGTTCTAAACCCATAGCTGTTAATCCAGCTACAAGTGCTTTTTCATGGAGGATATGTCTGGCGAATCTGGCATCCAGCCCTTCTTCAAGGGTAAGCCGCAAGCCCTCCCGCAGTGCATAAAGCATTGAGGTCATCTCTGTATGATGATTGAGACGTTGTGGACTCCAGTAATCCTGAAGCATGCCGAGATCGAAATAATTGCTGCGGACAAAAGATAAGTCACCTGGCTGGACATCACTTGCTCTAATCCCTCGTTCTACTCGTTTTCGGGTCATGAGCTTAGCTTCAGCACGATCATTATACGTTATCGGTGCCATTCCGGAAGGGACGGACAGGCATTTCTGTGTACCGCCAACGACGGCATCCAACATCCAAGCATCTGTCTCGACAGGAATGCCCCCAATGGTTGCAACTGCATCGACTATGAATAAAGTATCCATCCGGCGGCAAGCTCTACCAATTTCCGCGAGTGGCTGCACACGTCCTGTAGAGGTCTCCCCGTGAACCATTGCCACCACATGTGGCTTAAAAGTCTCCATAGCTGCTATCACTTCATCCGGCTCAAACACACTCCCCCATGGCTTTTCCAACACGAACACCTCAGCGCCACATCTTTCAGCAATCTCATGCAATAGATGTCCGAAGCGGCCAAAGATCGGAATCAGCACACGCTCACCCGGCAGGATCAAACTAACCATCACGGCTTCAATTCCAGCACGGGAGGTACCATCAATTGGGTAAGCCCATGAATTAGAAGTAGCAAACAGCTCCCGCAGCATTTCCATCGTTTCATTCATAATAGAGGTGAACTCTGGATCAAACTGACCCAGCACCGGAAAAGACATCGCCCGCAGTACACGCGGATCTACCTCGACCGGACCCGGAGTCATAATACAGCGTTGGGACGGCGACAAATCTTCGTAACGCTTCATGATGATCCTCCCTTAAAAGTTCGGCGAACTCTTTTTAATAAGCTAACTCATATAACATCGCAGTCAGAACCTCAAGCCCAGCAACGAGCTGCTCAGGGGAAGTATACTCTTCCGGAGAATGGCTGATGCCAGCTCGGCTTGGCACAAATATCATCGCAGTAGGGCAACGCGGCGCAAACAGCTGGGCGTCATGTCCCGCTCCACTTACCATCATGCGGTACGTCTTCCCCTGTTGGCGGCAGATATTTTCCAGCATTGCAGATAGCTTCGTATCCATAGGTGCAGGGACTGTGTGGAGCACGGATGTAACCTCAAGAATCACCCCACGTTTAACAGCAATTTCATTACATTCCGCAAGAAGCTTCTCACAGAAACGTTCCAGTTCGTCCTCTTCACTATGGCGGATATCTAGTGTAAAAAGAACCTCACCCGGGATCACATTTGGCGTATTCGGATACACCTCAAGCTTACCCGAGGTTGCTACAAGAGGTTCACCAGCCGTTTTAGCAGAACTTTCAAGCACGTACAGCATTTCAACCGCACTAGCCAGTGCATCCTGCCGCATAAACATCGGTGTCGTGCCCGCATGATTAGCAGTACCACTGACCTTGACCACATATCGTCTCTGGCCAACAATCCCCTGAACTACGCCTAACTGAGTGTCTGTCTTCTCCAGAATAATCCCCTGCTCGATGTGCAGTTCTACAAAAGCACCAATATCATTTCTGACTCCAGTCCGCTTAGAAGCTTTCTCCTCCGTTATGTCCTGTAAGAAGCTGGATTGTGCCATTGCTGCTTTTAACGTCACGCCCTCTGCATCCATACAGGTCTCGGCCTCGCTTCCGTCATACCTTTCCGTGACATGGCCCGAACCCCAATAAGCAAGCGGAAATCGGCTCCCTTCTTCTTCACAAAAAGATACGACCTCAAGCGTCCGCTGCGGCTGGCCAAAGTTCCTCTGCAAATCTTGAAGCGCAATCATAGCCGCAGCGATCCCATAGGCACCATCATATTTTCCGCCATTGACTACAGTATCGATATGCGATCCGGTTAAAATAACCTTTTGCTGCGGATTGCATCCACTCAATCGTCCATATACATTGCCAACCTTGTCTATGGAAACTTCTAAGCCGAGCCCAGCCATTTTTTCCTGCAAAAAAATCTGCGCCCGGCTCCATTCCTCCGTATATAGCAGTCTAGTAACTCCTGGCCCAGGTGTGCTGAATGCCGCCAGCTCCTCCAGCAGCTCCAGCAGTTTCTGAGTCGACGCTTGAACTCTGGAATCATTCATAGGCTGTACTGCTCCTTCCTAATTCGCAGCCACTGTCCACCTCCCTCACTGATCACTCCTTCTTCAGAGGTATAGATCACATTCCCGCGACAGATCGTAGCAACTACTTTGCAGGATAAAGTTCTTCCGATGTAGGGGCTGTGCTTGTGGCGATACAATAAATCCTCCGCAGTCAGCGTATAGGTTGTATTTGGATTCAGCAGAACTAAATCGGCATCTAGACCTAGAGCTATAGCGCCTTTGCGATGCTCTATTCCAAAACGTTTTGCGGGTTGCCCTGCAAGTAGACTGGAAATTATTGTAACATCCAAACCCCGCACATTCACGCCTTCATGGAACATAAGCTCCAGACTGCTCTGCGCACCCGAGATCCCACCCCAAGCTGCAAAAAAAGACAAGTCCGGCTTCACCTTCAATTCCGTTGGACAAGGGGAATGATCCGAAGCAATCAGATCGATTTTGCCTTGGGCCAGCATCTCCCATAACTTCTCCTGCTCCACCGCACTTCGCAGCGGAGGCGCACACTTCGCCACAGGGCCTAAAGCCTTCATATCATTTTCAGTGAGGACCAGATAATGTGGACAGGTTTCGGCCGAAACGTCCAGACCTCGAAGCTTAGCTTCATAGATTTTCTCAATGGCGGCGGCCGTGCTGATATGAACAAAATGCAACCGGCAGCCCGTACGTTCACCGTACAGCAGCGCCCTGGACACTGCCTCCAGCTCTGCTTCAGCAGGGCGGCAAGCCGCAAAATCACTTGCGCTGGTTCTGCCATTTCGCACTGCATCTGCGGTCAACACCGCCGTGATAGCCTCACTTTCTGCATGCAGCGCCAGAATCCCGCCCAGAGAAGCGATTCGCTGCATCCCTTGATAGAGTGTATCCTCATCCACTTCACGGAATCTGCCTTCGCCCTCCCCTCCAGGATTGGAGAGAAAGGCTTTAAACCCAGTGACGCCAGCGGCTGCCAAAACTTCTAAATCATCCAGATTGCCGGGAACGAGCCCACCCCACAGCACATAATCAACGGCAGAGTTTCCAGCCGCAGCATCTACCTTTTGACGAAGCCCAGCCTCGTTCACAGTAGGTGGATTACCGTTAAGCGGCATATCTGCATAGGTTGTGCAGCCGCCAGCTGCCAACGCCGCAGAACCGCTGCGAAAGCCTTCCCAATGTCCAAACGTTGGTTCATTAAAGTGGACATGCATATCAATCATACCGGGGAGCACATAGAACCCCTCTGCGTCGATGACTTTGGTTAGCGGCGCAAGCGAAAGTTCCTCTCCAAGTGCGACAATCTTACCCTCTGATACTGCAATATCCAGCTTGAGTACCTGATCGGGCAGCACTACATTCCCGTTCTTAATCACAAGTTCATAGGATTCCTTCATGAGCTGCCACCTCCTCCGGTCGTCAACTTTCTCTTAACTTCCCCGATACGTACTATATCCACCAGGTGCTACTAGCAAAGGTACATGGTAGTGTTGCATGGAGCTCTCTATATGAAAGCGAATAGGTATCTGTTCTAGAAAAAAAGGCATCTCACGTTGAGTGTCTGCTGACGCTTTGGCATCCGCTCTACGGTAGTAATCGCCAACCATAAACAGCAGCTCGTAACATCCAGACTCCATTTCGTTTCCCTCCAACAGCGGAGCATCCAGCCTCCCGTCACTGTTCGTGACTTCTTCACACAGAAGCTTGCTCATCCCATCCGTAAGCTTCCAGAGCTGAAGCGTCAGACCTGTAGCAGGAATCCCCCGCGACAGATCCAACACATGGGTGGTAAGACGCCCGCTCATTACGCTGTCTCTCCGGCCAGATCTGCACGGCTGACAGAAAAGCCCTGAAAACCATAGGGTGGACGAGGTTCGGTGAAGACTCCACCTTTAGTTTCTTCAGGCTCAACAATGGTTTCCCAAGTCCGGTTATTGGACTCAAATGAAACGGTAGCCAGCTGTGGAAAACGGGACAATACGCGCAGCCCAATTTGATAAATCAACGATTGGATTGATGGACTGTTCAGCTCATGAAAAGCGTTATGGGCGATATCGCGAACCTGCTCCGATGCCACATATTGGCCTAGATCTCCATCCAGAGCATGCTGAACATCACTGTAGGTCCAGTTAATATTCAGAAAAATATAAAGCGGACGGTCAAAGCTCTCCGGCAATGTTGTATACTCATCACGGACGAATCCATAAAACGAGCTTCCACTCACTTTTATCAGCTGTAAATCCTTCAATCGGCATTCATGAGCGATAACCTCAGTCCCATTCTCTCCACGTTTTATAGTTAACGAAGCCGAATAAGATTCATTATTGGAGTGACGCAGTACTAAATGACTCTGTTTAAGCCCCTCAACCCCGGGCACCATCACCTGTTCAAAAGGTAACCGGTCTGCGGAAACTGAAACTGCGGTGACATGATCGTATTTATCGAGAAAACGGCTGCTTAGAAGCTGCAGTAGCCCCTCCGTTGTGCTTCCAGTGTAGTCCGCGGTATTGCGCAGGATGAAATTTTTCATAGAATCGGTAGCAACAACCATGGAATTATCCCCCTCTGAAAAAGAAGGAAGAAACGCTTCGCCCGTGACTGCGAATGTAATATTATGTGCGAATATAATGTTGTCGCAGCCCGTGAAGGAAGATTCGGGAACGGGGGTAACGGCCAGCGGTTTAGCATAGGTACGATAAGTTAGCACATCACTTTTTCCATAAAACATTGTACGTCCGTTAATTGGTTCCAGCATGGCTGACACCCTCCCCGTTTATGATGAATGAATGAATAATTAAATAATTAAATCACTTAGGCGAAATCTCGTAATTGTACCGACTTCAGAAAAGGCTTGAACCCATTCCTCCTGAGGGGAACGCTCTACTCGCACTCCAATGGCGCTGATAATGTCTTCTTTGTTTTTGCCACGAACAGCTAGAATAAAAGGGAAATGAAATTTGTCCGTATACTTTCGATTCAGATCATTTAATAGATTGAACTCTTCCGTTGTTAACCGATCCAGTCCAGCTCCCTGCTGCTCAGAGGCAGATAAAGCCGTAACTTGAAGCCTAGTCGCCAAATCCGGGTGAGCTTTTAATAGTCCCTCCATTCGGCTCCGGTCAGCATTCAGTACGGTCTGCATCATTGTGCTGTGCAAATGCTCTAAAGAATGGAACGGAATCTGCTTATAAGCCTCCTCTGCTACCCACGGTGAATGTTCAAAAATGCCGCCTAGATGCTTCACAAAATCCGTTATACTCATGGCATTTATCTCTTCCAACGTAAACCTGCCTTCAGAAACGACCATCCACTCAACCTCCAATAGCTTTGTTAACAGCTCGTAAAATACCACCGTACCCCGTACAGCGACAAATGTTACCCGATAAAGCTTCTTCCACTTCAGCCTGAGTAGGATGCGGGTTCTCTTCCAGCAGAGCAACCACCGAGATGACCATCCCTGGTGTGCAATAACCGCATTGGAACCCCCCCTCTTCTAAAAAAGCCCGCTGAACGGGATGCAGGCCTACTTCACTAAGACCCTCAATCGTTGTAATTTCCGCACCTGAGCATTGATAGGCCATGACCAGACATGAATTCACTGGACGTCCATCCACCAGCACCATACATGCCCCGCAGCGGCCAATCTCACAAGAACGTTTTGTGCCGGTCAGCTCCAAATCTTCACGTATGACCTTTAAAAGCCGGCGGGAGGGTGGAATCTCCGTGGATATCGCTTTGCCATTAAGATTGCAATTAAAGGTGAACCTCTCTTCTGCAAAGGCTTCCTCAGACGATAAGGGGTCAAGGTTATCTTCATCTAGATTCGCTTCTGAATTATGGCTCGACATGGATGTTCACCACCTTTTGTGGAATAAACGGTGTAGACTGCAGCCATTCGGGATCAATGGGCAGCTTGGTTACCCGTTTCCCTACAGCCTGAAATATGGCTGACGCGACTGCCGGAGCTAAATTGACGGAACCCACCTCTCCAATGCCGCGAGGACCGTACGTGTCATGATCCGGCAAATCCTCTATCGGCTGCACCTGAATGCTGCCATTCATGTCGGCAATGGTCGGCACCAAATAGGTGTCTAAATTTTTGGTGACATAGCTGCCGCCTGACATCATAGCATCCTCGGACAAAGTGAAGCCTACCGCCATACTGCTGCCACCTTCGATCTGCCCGAGATAACCTTGCGGATTAGCCACCGGTCCCGCCGCTACCGCATGATATTGGTCCAGTACACGAACACGTCCTGTAAGCAGATTAACTTCCACACGGACCGCGATTGCGGAATAGGTGTATAGGAAATGTGCCCCCACTCTTTTAAAGGGTGTCGTTGGATAAGTAAACTTTGTATTACAGACAATGGGTTCTGAAATACGCTGTGCCAAGTCCTTGTAAGTCAGAAGCAGACCGCCGTCTTTTAGCCAAATGCCGCCAGGGCCGAGCTTCATTTCATAGTTATCCAGCTCTGGCTTTATCATCGCAGCTGCCTGCAGCACTCGAGCGGTGAAGTCTGGACGCAGCCGTTTTAAGGCCATCCACATCATGCTGGTTGATCGGGAAGCCGTACTAGATCCGCTATCGGGCACAACATCCGTATCGCCAATGACGATGCTTAGATCCTCTGCCGCCAAGCCAAACTGTTCAATCAGCATTTGTTCCATGGTTGCGATTAACCCCTGACCAAACTCCTCGTAACCAAACACCGCCTCAATTTTGCCCTCTAGCGTCAAAGAGAGCCTGCCACCCGCCGGATCGGGAATACCATAGCCAAGTCCTGCACCATGCATAGCTATAGCAGCACCCGTTCCAGTTACGATCCAAGGTTCCACAACACCTGAATCACTGTCTGTAGATGCGGCCTCAGTCATAAGAGGCGAACCCGCCAGCGCTTCCCACACCTGAAAGGCACCATCGGTCTGAGCAATTTCCTGACCCAGCGGCCCCAGATCTCCATATTTACGCAAATTGCGGCGGCGCATTTCCCACGGATCGATCTGCAATCGCTCAGCCAACCGATCGATTTGTCCCTCCAAAGCAAAAATCGCCTGATTGCCGCCAAAACCGCGAAATTCACCAGATACACCGTTATTGGTATATACAGCAAAACCCTTCACATCCACATGATCGATGATATAGGGGCCCATCACATGTTCTGTCGCGAAGTTGAGCACCTCCGCCCCCAGTGTTGCGTAAGCTCCCGTATCCGAAATAATTCTGACCTGATGTGCCCTGATGATTCCTTCGGGGTCGCAGCCAGTTTTCATGGTGATTTTCATGGGATGGCGTTTTAGTCCTGCACGTACCGATTCAGCTCTCGAATTATGCAGTCTTACCGGACGGAGTGTCCGCAAGGCGAGCAGCGCTCCATATGGCTGTACATTCAGCTCGTCTTTTCCTCCAAAGGACCCGCCGATAGGACTCGAGATGACGCGAATATCTTCTTGAGGAATAGCCAGAATTCTGGATAGCTGCAGGCGATCCATCAACCCATGTTGTGTAGCTGAATATACGGTAAGCCGTCCGTTATCCTCTGGGATAAACAGTCCACCTTCAGTCTCCATATAGGTGTGCATTTGGCGTGGTGTATAATAAGTCTCCTCTACCACATGACAGCAATCCGTAAATACCCTTTCCGGCTCCCCTTTCCGATATTCCGTATGATGAAGCACGTTTCCCTCGGCATGCAGCAGAATTGCGTCCTTTTTCATCGCCTCTTCCGGATTCTCAAGTAAGGGTAGAAGCTCATAATCCACTTCGATAAGAGATAAGGCATATTCCGCAATTTCGTCCGTCTCTGCCGCGACTGCCGCAATCGCATCGCCAGTGTAACGCACACGGTCACTGCAAAATACCGGTTGATGCGGCAAAGCTATGCCAAAGCCGTTAAGTCCGGGCACATCCTCATAAGTAATTACAGCGTGTACACCAGGGACTTCAACGGCCTTCTCAATGCGTATGGACAAAATACGAGCATGTGCCTGCTCACTGCGGAGCACGCGGCCGATCAACATTCCTTCTGCCCTCATGTCGGTCAAATACTGCAGCTTACCGGATACCTTGCCCTCTCCATCGCGTCGTGTACGCCAGCGGCTACCGCTGGATTCCTTATTCAGCAGCATTTTCCCTCTCTCCTTTCGTCGGGTTATTCACCTCTTAACTCCGTATATTCATAGCCTTCCACAGCTCAGATACAACCAAATTCCCAGCAGTCTTTTTCTTGTAAAGTTCTGTTGCAAAGGGATCACTATACGTCTCAAAGCTGTTCTCAACCTCTTCATATAAAGAAGCCAACAGCTCCTCTGTATACCTCACACCTTCAAGCATAACTTCAGCTCTACTTAGTCGCTGCGGCCGCCCAGAGCCCCCACCTGCGGCGATACGCACCTCACGGAAACGGAGTTCCTCATCGATTGATGCTGAGATTGCTACCGTTACAAGTGAAGGGGTGAACGCTTCCCTGCGGCCAACCTTACGAAAAATTTCTAGCCTATCCGTTAACGGACTCTCTAAGCGAGTAGGTGAGATGCGAATCTCAGCCACAAGATCTGCCGCAGGTTTTATCCCGCTCCAGTGATTGTTTAGCCACTCTATCAAAGGTAGTGCCGTCATAAATTTGCCGTCAAAGGAGATTAACTCCGCGTCATAGACCAGTAACGCAGGTAGAATATCTCCGAAGCCAGAAGCGATATTGCCCCCGAGCGTGGCAAGATTACGCACCGACGGAGCCGCTATGCAACGTGCAGCCTCTTGCAGCGCAGGAGCCACGGCCTGCAAATGCTCATTACTGCGGCACTGGGAGAGTGGAACAAGAGCGCCCAGAGATAAGTGAAATTCCGTTAAGGTAATGTCGCCGAGATTTGTGATTTGCCGAAGATCAATCAGCTGTTTGGGCATATGATCCGTTCCATTTTCCCACCCTGTTCTCAGCAATGTTCCTCCTGCGACATATCGGGAACTGTCTCCAAACGCCGTTTTTCTCTCCCAAGCTTCGTGCAGGCTGTGGGGTTGAATTACTTCAGGTAGTCTTCCATCCTCTTCCCGTATAACTCCCATACACTCCGCCTCCCTTTTTGAGTACCAGATTGCCGCTTCCCTTCTCGTATAGCCTGCCTTAAAACCTTTGTTCCCGAATATAAGGAACTCCGAGCGCCTCCGGTGTACCGGATGGTTTGTTGCGATTGCGGTACCCCAGGTACATCAGGACCAGAATGGTCACAAGGTACGGAATCATTTTGAGAAAATAGGGCGGAACTGCACTGCCCAGCAATTGAATGCGGAAGCCAAGTGAATCCAATGCCCCAAAAAAGTAAGCGCAGAACAAGGCGCGCAGCGGATTCCATCTGGCAAAAATCACTAGCCCTACCGCAATCCAGCCTCGACCGGCTGTCAGCCCTTCATTCCAGGTTGGCGCATAGGCCAATACCATATCCGCTCCGGCCAGGCCGATGAGAGCAGCACCGGTGATCACATAGCTGTAGCGGATAAGCTGCACACGGATCCCCATCACATCTGCGGTAGCCGGACTGTCTCCGACTGCCCGCAAATGCAGGCCCCATGAAGTGCGGTGAATTAGCAGATGCAAAGCAAGCACTAGCAGCAGGCTGAACCAGGTTAGGTAATCCATGTTGCCGAATATTTTTCCGATGAACGGTACATTTTCCAGCCAAGCCAGATGCAGCTTAGGGGAGGTTCCCGGCAAAGGAATGCCGCTGATCGGTTTACCAAGATAAGCGCTCAACCCACTGCCGAACAAGGTCATCGCAAGACCGGACATCGTTTGATTCGCCCGCAAGGTCACACAGAGAAAAGAATGCAGCAAACCAAGCACAGCCGTTACAGCTACGGTAGCCAGCAGAGCCAGCAACAGGTTTCCGGAGCGAATATACACGATACAAGTGGTGACCGCTCCCATCAGCATCAGACCTTCAGCCCCAAGCTGTATAATGCCGGCTCGTTCATTTAGAATGCCTCCCAGCGTAGCCAGCAGCAGCGGGGTCCCTGCGGAAATAGCGGCAATAAGTAGCTGTGTTGTAAAATCCATCGCCTATCTCCCCCCTTTCAGCTGAACCCGGCTACGGCGAATGCGGAAACGATAGATCATATCGCCAGCAATCAAGAAAAACAGGATGGAGCCCTGCAGCATTTCTGAAATTGAAGAGGGCAACCCGATGGTTTGAACACTATATCCGCCAACAATTAAACCACCGAATAAAATAGAAGTAACGATTAGACCGAGCGGATTCAATTTGGCCAACCAAGCCACAATAATGGCGGTGTATCCATAACCCGGTGAAATGCCCTGCATCAGCTTGTGTGTAACACCGGAGACCTCCGCCATGCCAGCGATCCCGGCGAGCCCCCCACTGATCAGCATGACGATAATAATATGGCGCTTGATAGGAATCCCCGCATATCTGGCTGCAACAGGATTGGCCCCAATCAGACGGAGCTCGTAACCCCACTTGGTAAAACGAATCATTAAGTAATAAATCACAACGGCGATAAGTCCAAATAACAATCCAATATGCAATCTTGTACTTCCGAGAACAGGCAGCGACTGAGCCGCAGTAAACATAGGTGATCCCGGGAAATTAAAACCTTTAGGATCTTTCCAAGGTCCGAATACCACGTAATCGAGCGCCAATAGGGCAACATAATTCAGCATTAATGAAGTGATTAGCTCATTCACTCCAAAATGCGTCCGCGGAATAGCAGTCAATAGTCCCCAAAGCGCACCCGCGGCAATCCCGAACAGTAGCATTAAGCTCAGGGACCAGAATGAAGGTAAGTCAGGAAAATAAATCGTGACCGCTGTGGCCGCCATAGCCCCAACGGTTAACTGGCCTTCTGCTCCAATATTCCATACCGAAATGCGGTAAGCCACAGCAATCCCAAGCCCACATAGGAGTAGCGGGATCGCTTTAACCATCGTTTCCGTGAGCCCATACGCAGTGCCAAATGCGCCACGGAACATTTTTTCATAGACCAGCACCGGATTCATGCCATTCGCCGCAATAAATAGGGCACACAACAATAGCGCTAAAATTATAGATACAATAGGTGTCCACCAAGGAGAACGGATGCGGCTGGCATCGTATTCGAAACGTAGAGAGAATCGTTTTCCGGAGTGAGAGGGGAGGGGTTCCAGTACAGCTGCTGCGGTATTTCTTCCATTCTCCGGGCTCATACGGCGCTCTCCTCTCTATTATGAATACCAGCCATTAGTAGTCCGATGCTCTCTCGATTCGCTTCCTCATGTGTACTCTCACCAATAATTGAGCCGTTATAGATCACTAGAATCCGGTCGGACAACTGAAGCAATTCATCTAAATCCTCCGAAATTAACAACACGCCACTACCTGAACCACGCAACTCCATAAGAAGGTCGTGAACACCAGCCGTGGCACCTACATCCAGCCCTTGTGTCGGATGAACGGCGACCATCAGCTTAGGCCGATGACTGATTTCACGTGCAAAGAGCAGCTTCTGCTGATTACCACCTGACAACTGTTGTACTGGCGTCTCCAGCTCAGGTGTTTTGACGTTAAAGCGCTGGACCAGCTCCTGTGACCACAAACGGTTCTTCGCGGACTTCAAGAAACCAAATTTGGAGTGCTCCTCTGTGCGGTAAGACTTAAACAAAAGATTATCCACCGATCCGAGGCGTCCAGCTAAACCGCTCTTCATCCGGTTCTCCGGCACGTGGGAGATTCCTGAATCAATTGCCCCTCTAACCGAAGCCGATTTCACCGTTTTTCCATCAAACGTGATTTCACCACTTTTCCAGCCTCTAAGACCTGTTAACACTTCAGCCAGTTCCTTTTGCCCGTTGCCAGCTACCCCAGCTACGCCTACAATCTCCCCTTTACATACGTTCAGAGAGAAGTGATCCAGTGCTTTTCGCCCGTGATCGGCATATACGTCCACATCTTTCACTTCTAATAAAGAATCCCCTTCAGCGGCTTCCCGTTCTTGACGGGTGATGGTTACTTCCTTGCCCACCATCAGACGAGCCAGCTCCAGTTCATCTGTATCTGCCGTGGTCAGTGTGGCGATCATTTTCCCTTTGCGCATGACGGAAATCCGATCGGAGGAAGCCATAACCTCTTTCATTTTATGAGTAGTCATAATGACCGTTTTTCCTGCCTGCTTCATGACCCGCAGCGTTTCAAATAGCTGTTCCACCTCTCCCGGGGTCAATACAGAGGTTGGTTCATCCAGAATAATAATGTCAGCCCCGCGATACAGCGTCTTAACGATTTCAACACGCTGCTGCTCACCCACGGACAACTGCCAGATCGGGCGATCCACCGGGAAATTCAGTCCAAACCGTTCCGCTAATGCCTCTATCTCCTCGCGTTTGTTCTTCATCCACTTACGGCCGCGCCAGAAAGACGACTTTTCGCCAAGCACGATATTTTCTGCTGCTGTGAGGCTTTGCACCAGCCTAAAGTTCTGAAACACCATACCTACACCCAGCTGCGCAGCATCTTTAGGAGAACGGATCTGAGCACCTTTCCCATGAATGAAGATTTCTCCTTCATCTGCTCTGTACACCCCTGACAGCATGCTCATCACCGTGCTCTTCCCGGCCCCATTCTCCCCAAGCAACGCATGAATCTCACCCGCATTTGCCGAAAAGTCGACTTGATCACTGGCGGTTACCGAGCCGAATTTTTTCACAATCCCCCGCATTTCAACTGAAGTTCCCCGCATGGCCTGAACCCCTCCTTCCTTCAAGTTGTAGTACGGGTGGGGAAGTTTCCGCTTAACGGAACCCGCCCCACCCATAGATTGTGCACATCTTATTCCCTATTTTTAAACATTATTGCGGGATAGTTCCTTCCACACCTTTTACGAGCCAGTTCATGCCCAGCACTTCCTCCAAGGTCAGCTTCTGACCCTCCTGAACCTTCACATTCCCTTGATTATCTGAGATCGGACCTGTGAAAACCTCAAGCTCACCACTGATAATTTTGGCTTTGGCGTCTTCGACAAGCTTTTTCACATCATCTGGGATCTTGTTCCCGAAAGGAGCCAGCTCCACCATACCGTCAGCCATATCACCGGAATATTGCTCGCTCTTCCAGGTTCCATCCATAACTGCCTGCACAGCTTTTACGTAATACGGCCCCCAATTCCATACCGGGTTCGTCAAATAATTGTCCGGAGCGTATTTGCTCATATCCGAGTCATTTCCCCCGGCAAAAGCCCCTCGTTCAGCAGCAGCCTGCAGGGTTGCAGGTGAATCCTGATAGGCCAAAAGCACATCCGCACCCTTATCCAGCAAGCTGATTGCCGCTTGACGTTCAGTCGTCGGGTCATACCATGTATTCGTCCATACCACATTCACCTTTACATCAGGATTGACACTTTGTGCTCCAAGGGTAAAAGCATTCAAGTTATAGATCACTTCGCTGATCGGAAAAGCCCCTACATAACCCAACTGATTATTTTTGGTCATTTTCCCTGCCGCTATGCCGCTCAGATAGCTGGCCTGATAGTTCTTTCCGAAGTAGGTCCCCATGTTCTCTGCGGTTTTGTAACCCGAAGCATGCAGGAACTTCACGTTGGGAAATTTGCCCGCTACATTTAATGTAAAATCCATATATCCGAAGCTCGTTGTAAACACGATGTCGTGTGATTGCGCAAGCTCTGTGATGATTCGTTCGGCGTCAGCACTTTCAGGGACATTTTCTACAAAGTCAGCTTTAATCCCCAGCTCCTTCTCCATATACAGCCGTCCTTGATCATGTTGGTACGTGTAGCCGCCATCCCCTGGAGGTCCGATATAAACAAAAGCAACCGTCGGTTTCTTTGCAGCCGGTTCTGTTGTTGCAGTTGCCTCTGTTGCCGCTGTAGTTGTCGCTGGTGCCTCCGTTGCATTTGTAGAAGTATTATTATTGCTGCCACACCCCACCAAAGCCACCGTCATTAGAACCATTAATGCAAGACAAGATGTTATGAACTGACCCCTTTTTTTCATAATTCTCCTCCTCCAAATCATCTCTCATCATGGCTGCAACCATTAATGTACTTCTACTATACTTAGAGGTGGCCTTGGCGTAAATTTATATAACATACGTTTGTATTTGAATATAAGAATCAGAACTTTTTTTGTGTGTAATGCACTAATTGGTATTCGGAAGGTGAGTTACGTGTCATATTATATGACCGAAGTTGGAAAAGGAACACTATTTCAGATTACTTTTCAGATTACTTTCCAGACTATTCTTTACTTCACTTTCCATTTCTCAGAATCCATTGCTCCTGAATCTCACCAAAATCTTCTTTTGTATCTGCGTCCATGAAATAATGGGCAGACTCAGATTCCAGAACAATCCCCTTATAATCAGGTGAACGCAATATCCCCGCCGCTCCTCGATCTCCATCTAATCCCTGTAGTGCTGGAAACAACGTCTTCGAGAACAAAGCCGGGGGCATAGCCGACCCATTGCTGACGCTAGCAACATAGTCCATCTCCGGAGATTGTTCAAACGTTTGTATTAGACGATTCACTAATGCTGTAGTAATAAATGGTTGATCCGCAAGCGCCACAACTACTGCATCGGGCTGTAAAGGTAATACCGCATTAAGACCGCAGCGCAATGAAAAAGACAATCCCAGATGTGCGGTTAAGCAAGTTTCGGTACGTCTGGAGCCTTGCGGTTCAATCGCGGGTGGCAGCCATTCCAAGTTATCATCCGCACGCACTACCACGATTAGCGGTTCTAGATTGCAACGATCCAATTCACTAAGCGCGACGCTCCCGAGGGAGACCTCCTGCGACAATTTCAGTGAAACCTTGGACACGCCCATCCGCCTGCTCTGCCCCGCTGCCAAATATATTCCTGCTACCTTCAATACTATCCGCTCCTTTGGGCAGCTCTCGTGAGACAACCCTTCTAATTTGAATAATTTCTGCTATAATACTGACCGCAATCTCCTCCGGACCTTCTCCTCCAATCGGCAACCCTACAGGTGCATGCAAAGATGCAGGAGCCTCAAACCCTTCCAGTAAAAGAGATATTCGCGCCTTCGAACCGATAATCCCTATATATAGAGGGGCAAGCGGAATCACACTCTCCAGGAACTGTCTATCCCGCCCAAGTTGATGACTGCAAATCAATACATAATCCTCCCGAGTTACACCCAATCGCTGAACAACCTCCAGAGGGGAACAAATTACTTGTTCAGCTCGAGGAAACTTATTGTGCAAGCTTCCTTCGCGCCAATCCGCAACCGCAACCCGAAAGCCAACTCTGTCAGCAAGTTCCGCAATTGGAACCACATCACGTCCCCCGCCAAAAATCACAAGCCGCGGTCTAGGCACGAAAGACGTATGGAATGCTGTCAATTCTGCTGGAGCGGCCATAAAGCGACCTGCCGCCAGGTTTTCTTTTGCCGAGTGGGATAATTTCGGATGTTTCTTGCTCTGCGGCAGTTCATTGTCTGGATCCAGCTCCAGCTTATAGGCAAAATCGTTCTCCACTGCTTCGCGGAACAGAATTAGCTTTTCTCCCCTAGCCAATCTGTCACTCGCCTGCACTAAAAGCTTGTAGAGCTGACCCTGCACGGGTTCAAGCACTACTTTGATTTTGCCTCCACAGCCGACAACCTCACCCCAGGACAGATCATCCGGAGACAGCATGTTGTATTCCACAATTTCGGGCAGCCCTCGTTCCCAGATTTCAGAAGTTCGCAGTTGCAGATCGTTTTCCAGACAACCTGGACTCAGGCTCCCAATCGTACCTCCTTCAAAAAACAACATCACCGCTCCGGCTTTACGATACGAGTGTCCCTCCACCTCTATCAGCGTTGCCAGCACCGCAGGCGCCTGATGGGTTTGAATATGCATTGCGATCTCATGTGTATTCACGAGGTACCCCTCCTCCGTGTTTGCATTTCAACCCAGAACTTAGACCTTAGACTTTAAACCTTAGACCTTAGAACTCAGACCTTAGAACTCACACCTAAGTCCCGTCCGAGCATCCTCCGAAACATGAATACTAACTTCAACCTCATTAGATCATTTATTTTTTTAAAATCGACGTCCAGCAGCTCACTAAGCTTCTCGATCCGGTAGGTAGCCGTGTTTCGATGAATAAACAGTTTCTTAGCCGTCTCATTAACATGACCATCGTTCTCTAGATAAACTTCCAGCGTCCGCAGCATTTCCCTGACATACTCCGGTTCTCGGCTAAGCAACCCTCTAAGACTTTCATTACAATATTTCTCCATAACCTCTGCCGGAATTTGCCCGAGTAGCAGGTTAAGCTCAAGCTGCCGGTAATGCACAACACTCCCTTTTACTCCCCCGCCCTGAAGCATTCCCATACAATCCTTTACCTCGGCAAAAGCCTCTTTCAGCCCCTCCGGCTTTGCTTTACAACTGCTTATCGCAGCTCGCGGATAATATCCCTTATCAAACTTCATGTTGTCAAAACAAACCTGGATTAGATCCCGAAATTGTTCAGGACGCTGACGATCTCCCGGATATATAGACAAAAGTCCTTGATCTATAATCACATGAATTCCCTTTACTTCCCGCAGCCCGGGATGTTCAAGATATTCTTCTTTTAGTCTGAGCAGCTCCCCTTGGCGTTCTTCCCCAGTCGCAGCTGTATCGGTCAATAAGAGACAAAATGGTGATTGAAGCAGCTCAATCTTCAAGTCGAGAGCAGCCTGCGCCAAATCTGTGTAAGATAAATTACCGCTCAAACAACGTCTCAGCAATCCGCTAAACTCCCTGTGTTCTGCCTGTTCAAAATAATCTTCGTATCCTGAATGAATATGATATGAAATAAGTTCAGCTCCCTGAACGAACAAACTTTCTTCCATTGGGAGCAACAAAGGGTCGATGGCACAAAACAATAGATATCCGGAACACTTCTCTCCTTGCAAAAGTGGCGTACGGTAGCTCACATGATCTCCCACACGAAAGCGCTGATTCCGTTTCTGCCATGGCCACCCCTCCAGCAGCTCTGAAGGATGGTATTCAGAGTTGTTGTAGATCACATCCCCCCGTGCGCTAACCACCACAAGTGAATGGCCAATCACTTCAGACACCGAGTCAAACAACGGACGGCTGCGGACAGATCTTAAGGCGAATTGCATCAGCTTTTTCTGCTTCTCCATAATGCTCTGCAGAACGTGAGTGCTGCGGCTAAGCTCGGCGCGAAACAGACCATTCATCTGATCCGAAAAAGTAAACTCGAACGGCAGCTGGATTAGAGGGAAGTTAAGACTCTCCGCTTCTGCGACCAGTTGCTCTGGTACTTCTTCCCAAAACCGCCCCAGCTTAATGCCCAAGGCCGAAGATCCCCGGCGATTTAAAGTCTGCAGCAAGGCAGAGGCTTCCTCCATATTGTCCTTTATCAAATAGGCTGTCGTTAGCAGCATCTCGCCTTCTTTGATCCAATCCGAAATATCGGGGGCATCCATCACATTAATTGACTTCACAATTCGATGTTTCCCTTTAGACCCAGCGATAAGCTTCGCCTCGGACAAAGGATAAATGGACAACGCTTCTTCAACCGTAAGATGCATGCCACCCCTCCTTATTAGGATCAATAGAACCATTTCTGATTTATAATGTTATTTTATGTAACATTATAATTAAAATGAACCGTGTTGAATAGAGGAAAGTTAAATTTTCATGATTGAATGTAAATAAACTTAACACAAAATGAACATGGATGATGAATTATGAATTATGAATTATGAATTATTGAACTTTAGCTCATATCGTTCATGCGAACTGTATAAAGGGATTGGAAAATAGTAGGTGGAGTTGGTGGAGTTGGTGGAGTTGGTGGAGTTGGTGGAGTTGGTGGAGTTGGTGGAGTTGGTGGAGTTGGAAGAGGGCTTTCGAGTAAAAATCAATTTTTTACGGGTTCAACATGGGAGTTGATAGGAGGGTATTCTCGGACCATTCGAATTGGCCATCGGATCGAAGTCGCAGGCACACCAGCGCTGCAAGACGGGGAATTGATCGGTGGAGGAGATCCATACGAGCAGAGATAATACACCCACTGCAGCAACTGTGGTAGAGGTATTATCTCTTATAGATCCATTACAGCCAGTAGAGGTGGAGGGCACTTTTGCCCTTTTTTTAGCTACATAGGCGTCTTCGCCACATTCTAAGGGATTTATCCCGTTCTTTTTAGTTACTTGTGCCACTTCCCCGACTTCTGCGGGATTTATACCGTTCTTTTTAGCTACTTGAGCCACTCACCTAGATTCTACGGGATTTATCCCGTTCTTTTTAGTTACTTAAGCCACTCACCTAGATTCTACGGGATTTATCCCGTTCTTTTTAGTTACTTAAGCCACTTTCCTAGATTCTACGGGATTTATCCCGTTCTTTTTAGTTACTTGTGCCACTTCCCCGACTTCTACGGGATTTATACCGTTCTTTTTAGTTACTTGTGCCACTTCCCCGACTTCTACGGGATTTATACCGTTCTTTTTAGTCACTTAAGCCACTTTCCTAGATTCTACGGGATTTATACCGTTCTTTTTAGTTACTTAAGCCACTTTCCTAGATTCTACGGGATTTATACCGTTCTTTTTTAGTTACTTAAGCCACTTTCCTAGATTCTACGGGATTTATACCGTTCTTTTCTCTCCAGCGACGTATTCACTTAATTCCACTGGTCTTACACCACATAATCGAGCGCTGAATTTAACTTTTTCACTCTACTGCCCCACTATTGAGCTAACTCCAACTATCTTAGTATTAAAAGCAACTCCACAAGGCTCCCCGGTGTCAATAAAACTAAGAGCAGGAGGAAATCACATGTGTATTCCGTTAATTTGTGAACGAATAAGTGAGTGTGACGTTAGAGTGTATCGCTAGAATGTAATCCTAGAGTGTATTTCTAGAGTGTATTCCTAGAGTGTATTCCAAAAGTGTATTCCAAGAGTGTATTCCTAGAGTGTATTCCTAGAGTGTACTCCTAGAGTGTATTCCAAGAGTGTACTCCTAGAGTGTATTCCAAGAGTGTATTCCAAGAGTGTATTCCAAGAGGGTAATGGAGGAATACCGGTTAACAGTAACTAGAAAAGTATCATCAAGCTATGTTGTTCAGTAGCTACGATCTGTTTAGTATCACTTTTTCAAGATCACTGCACCCAGCATCTCAGGACTGCTGCCACACTTCATTCACCCAAGAGAGTAACCGGAGATCCTGACCATGTCCGGCAATAACGGATAATCCCAGTGGCAATCCACTTGTGGAGAGCATAGGTATTGTTACCTGAGGCAAACCCGCCAACCCTGCTATGCAACTCAACATCATCGCACCGCTACGATTCTCCTCCAATTGGCGCAAATCCCCTCCACGCAGCGGCGCTGGTCCCGGAACTGTCGGAATCACAAGACAATTGTCCTCACCTAGCAGCAAGCGCATCTGATTAGAAATCTCTTTTTGCTTACATTTCGCAACACTATGATCCTCTTCCGCCAAACTAGCAGCCCACGAGAATCGCTCTGCAATATCAGGTCCAAAGACTGGTTTCTCGTTCTCAATCCAAGCGCCATGAGTTTCCCAAATTTCATTCCCCTGCAATTCTCTAAAAACATCCATCCAGACCTTTAAACCCTCCAAAGCAATCTCTATCTCCATGAGATGATCTGCCCCGGATCGCAAACACCTTAATCCCTCCGATAAAATAGCTGCATTCTCCAGATTAACCAAAGCCCAGCAGTCAGTAGCAACAAATAAAGTACCCATTGTGTTTTTGTCTTCCATATTCTTTTTTACCTTGTTCTCCGGGCCGATCTCTAAAATTTCCTCCGTACTCTTCTCAATACGCTTCTCCAAAATCATTTCTACACTTTCCTTCTGGCTCATTTCTAAATTATTTTCATCAGTCTTCACCATGTCTCCCTCTAGGTTGTTCTCTAAATTTTTAATTACATTCTTCTCTATGCTCTTCCCTACAGTTTCCTCTATACTACTTTCTATTTTCTTCGCCATCTTCACAGATGTACTCCCAGCCACAAGCAACACTTCCCCTACCTTCTGGAGCACATCCAAACGATCTGACATCCAGCCAACGGTATCAAAAGCCGGAGATAATGGAATAACACCTTGAAAATCTACAGCTCCATGCGTTGGTCGAAAGCCATATACTCCGCAATAGGAGGAAGGTACTCGAATTGAGCCACCGGTGTCCGTACCGAGCGCAAAATCAACACTACCAGAAGCTACCGCTACTGCCGAACCACTTGAAGATCCGCCCGGGATACGACCTACAGCACGCGGATTAATCGGCGTTCCAAAATGAAGGTTCTCGCCGCCCAGACTATACATCAGCTCATCCGTATGGGCAGCACCACGAAGTGTAGCACCCGACAACAGTAAACGATGTACAGCCACCGCATGCTCCGTGGACGGATGGTGGCTATGCAGCCAATCAGGATTACCTGCAGAAGAGCTGTGTCCAGCTACAGCGAATACATCTTTTACTGCAAAGGTCAGTCCATCCAATATCCCGCTACCTAAACTCTCAACCGTAAGCTCAGGATCTATAAACGCACCATACCGATTATCCAAAACCATAATTACTCCTCCTCCCCTCACCATTACTATTACAATCCCTCTAGTAGCTTTTCGTATCCGTCACCTTTTCTCCTACGATTCCTTCAGAGTCCTTCCGGCCGCTCCATCATTCCTATACCTACCACCCAATCGCCGCACCATCGCAGCGCGGGTCCGTTCCCCCACTGCGGTATCCATTGTCATCTATCGAAATCACGTGAGCATGACCCATAACCCCATCATAGTCATCTACTTTCCGGACAGTATGACCGGCTGCGGCCAAATCTGCCAGCACCTCATCAGCTATCCTGCTCTCCACCTTCAGTTCTTGCGTAGGCTCTCCCCACGTTCTCCCCCACACAAAACGCGGCTCATTCACAGCTTTTTGTGGATTCATGCCATAATGCAGCATCCTTGTGAGCAGCAGAGTTTGAGTCTGTGGTTGACCTTCGCCACCTTGCGTCCCATACAGAATTGCAGGTTTTCCCTCACGGCAGGCCATCGCTGGCATCAGTGTGTGGAAGCTGCGCTTATGCGGCTCAAGCGTATTGATGTGCCCGGGGTCCAGCGAAAAAAACGAACCTCGATTCTGCAGCAGAATCCCAGTATCCCCAGCGACCACGCCCGAACCAAATTCAAAATACAGACTCTGAATAAAAGAGACCGCATTCCCGTCTTCATCCACAACTGCAGCATAAGCTGTATCACTGCCGATAGGCTGACTTGTCAGTTGTGTAGCTTTTTGCATCGAAATCGCAGACGCTAATTGTCCTGCATAACGTTTTTCCAGCAGCTGCTCCAAAGGTATAGCACTAAAATCCGGATCCGTAAGCACCCTATCCCGATCGCGGAAGCTTAACTTCAACGCTTCAACAAGCAGGTGATAATATTCATACGATCCATGCTCGATTGCTTCAAAATTGAAATACTCCAACATATTAAGACTCATTAGTCCTGTGAAACCTTGAGAGTTAGGCGGCACTTGGTACACTGTATGCCCGTGATAATCCGTATGAAGCGGCTCGCCCCACTCGCCCTGATGATCCGCAAAGTCATCCCGAGTCAGATACCCGCCAGATGCCAGCATAAAGTCACAGATGTCCTCCGCAATCTCCCCCTTATAAAAAGCATCCCGCCCACCCGCCGCCAATGTCCGCAGGGTGGCCGCCAGCTGTTTTTGCTGGAATCGCGATCCAGCACAAGGAATCACGCCGCCTGGCGTGTAAATCGCTGCCGCCTCCGGCGACAGCGCAGAGCCCGCAACAGCCGTGTTATTCCGCTGATCCGGAGACAGCGGAAACCCCTCCAAAGCGTAACCAACGGCAGGCTCCAGTACTTCCGCCAGCGTAAAGCGGCCATACTTACTCAGTATGGCATCCCAACTGTCTGCCATCCCCGGCACCGTAATGGCGCTGCGAATCCCCCGCCGCGGGATGAAAGCTTCCCCGGCATAGCTGCTTCTGCGGACTCCGTACCCGGAGCGCCCGCTTCCGTTATAGGCCCGAACACGCGCCTCTTGCGTGTTATAGGTCAACCAAAAGGAATCTCCGCCTAGCCCCGTCATATGCGGATATACTACAGCTAATGTCGCACTGATCGCCACCGCTGCATCAAAGGCATTCCCCCCTTTTTCCAACATACGTGCACCAGCAGCAGAAGCTAAATAGTGGGGGCTAACTACCATAGTTTTTGTGCCTATTACGGGTTTCTCCGCCATGTCCCATCCCCCTATGTTTTACGGGTTTCTCCGCCATGTCCCAACTCCTTATTTTTTGCGGCGGGTTTCTCCATCATATTCAATCTCCTATATTCTGCGGCAGGTTCCTCTGCGAGCCCCCTATAACTTCTGGTTTAATTAGTGTCATTTAACATTACACGAAAATCCTTTGTCAATCGGTTACGCTGAAACGCAAAATAAACCTCTTCTTTTTGTGAGCTATGCACAAATAAGAGGTCCTCTTTGTTTAACCTTGTAGATTCACGCCTACGAATATTATAAAATCATTTTAATTACAGGGAGCCGCATACACCCATGGCGTACTTCCGTCACCTTTTGCCGCCATATAGCTACCTATCTCGAATATGTCTAGTCACCTTTTGCCGCTATATAGCTGCCTATCTCGGTTTTGTCTTGTGGCTGCCTATCTCAGATATATCTAACTGCATCTAACCTTAGTAATCTTAGCCACTTTTACTTAGGGGGGGCTTGTGCTTTGGAACACCGAATAAACAATTTATTTTAAAATATATTGCGATAACACGGCCTGCACCTCGTAAATATTTACGGATTTATTGAAGGTCTTCTTCACCGGAAGCGTGCTGCTGGAAATGTAGATACATAGCTCCGCATCCAGATCAAAATGCCCTGCCGTCTCCACGGAATAATGCGAGATGCTTTTGTAAGGGATCGAATGATATTCTGTTTTTTTGCCCGTCAGACCTTGTTTATCCACCAAAATAAGCCGCTTGTCCGTAAAAATGAACATATCTCTAATCAGCTTATAGGCGCGTTCAATTTTCTCCTGAGGGGCAAGAATTTGTGCGTATTCCCGCTGGACCTCCGTAAGATTCACTTGCGATGCATTGCCCATTAATCCGTCAAAAAGTGCCATATCTCTTCCTCTTTTCATCCGTTAAATTTAGCCACTTGCCCCCCACTACAGAACCATATTATTCTATTTTTCATATTCTATGCTGTGTAAAAATACTCTCTGACATCTTTTTACTTGCTTATTTTTTGATTTTTGATTACACTGTCATTAAATTTACTAAGAGAGGGGTGTGGAAGGAATGGATCACAATTGGACCAACAGTGTTATGAGTCGGCTACCTAAAGCGATAGCTGGCATTGCTCATGTAAATGGCGATAACGGGAGAAGTCTGTCCATTTGTATGAATTTAATAACACTACACAATTGTGAAATGCCTTTCCTGCCATCACCCGGACGGATCAGTTAACCGGAGAATGATAAGGCCGTGGGGAAATTTCCCTACGGTCTTTTTTTATGGTTTTTTACAGGATTTCGGAGCCATTTAGGGTACTGGTGGTGCGAAGGGCATTCTTAAAGGAGAATATATATGATCATCCAATGCCAAAATGTTCAAAAATACCACGGGGCACAACTCGTGCTGAATAGCATTACCTTCGATATCCGCCAAGGGGAAAAAATTGGCCTGATCGGCCGCAACGGTTGTGGCAAAACGACACTATTCCACCTGCTGAACGGGGAAGAACGTCCCGATGAAGGGCAAATTTCAATACGCAAAGGTAGCGTAGTAGGCCTGTTGGCTCAAATACAAGAAGTTAGCGAAAAAGAAACCGTATATGATGTTCTACAGCGCAGCTTTGCTGAACCTTTGCAATGGCAGCACCGCCTGCGGGAGCTTGAGCTGGAAATGTCCAGCTTTAACAGCGGAACGGATGAAACCCTCTGGAATCGGCTGTTAAAAGAATATGGCAGCTTGCAGGATAAGTTCGAGGCCGCCGGAGGGTACGAGATCGAATCCTCTATTCAGCGCGTAGCCTCGGGTCTCGGGATCGGAACCGGACAATACAGCCGACTGTTCGCCTCTCTTTCAGGAGGAGAAAAAACAAAAGTCGGACTTGCGGAGCTGCTGCTGCGCCGTCCAGACATCCTTTTACTGGATGAACCAACCAATCATCTCGATATGAATGCCATCGAATGGTTGGAGCAATTTTTACAGAGTTATGATGGAACAGTGCTGGCGATCTCCCATGACCGCTACTTTCTGGACGCTGTAGTCAAGAAAGTCATCGAGATTGAGGATGGCGAGGCTTTTACCTTCCACACCAACTACAGCGGCTATCAAGTGGAGAAGGAAACACGACTTCTTCAACAATTTGCTGATTATCAAGAGCAGCAGAAAAAAATAAAACAAATGCAGGAAAGCATCAAACGTCTCATTGAATTTGGCAATCGTGGGACCCCTCCTAACCCTTCCTTTTACCGGAGAGCAGCATCCATGCAAAAAGCACTGGATCGTATGGTGAAGGTTAAACGTCCTATTCTGGAGCGCAAATCGATGGATTTGCAGCTACAGCAAAATGACCGTTCCGGTAATCAGGTTGTCATTTTGGAGGATATCGGAAAAGCATATGGTCAGCGAAGCCTTTTCACAGAGGCAAACGAAGTGCTTCGCTACGGAGAGACTACGGCACTCATCGGCGGTAACGGGGCAGGTAAAAGTACACTTTTAAGAATTATTTTAGGGCAGGAAACCCCGGACAGCGGAAGCTGTACACTCGGCTCAAGAACTTTGGTCGGCTACCTCGCACAAGAGGCTGTTCCGGAAAATAACAAACAGTCTGTACTCCGCTACTTCCGCGAAGAAGCTGGACTTGAAGAAGGTGAAGCTCGCGGGCAGCTTGCACGTTTCCTATTCTATGGTCCCGATGTATTCAAAGACATTACGAATCTGTCCGGTGGTGAATGGACCCGCCTGCGTTTCGCTGTACTAATGCATCGCAAGCCAAACCTGCTGATTCTCGATGAGCCGACCAATCATCTGGACATAGATTCTCGTGAAGCACTCGAAGAAGCATTAGAGGAGTTTCCAGGCACAGTTCTGGCGGTATCTCATGACCGTTATTTCATCAATCGTCTATTTCACAAACTATGGTCCATTGAAGACGGGCGGTTTGGAGTGTTCAACGGAAACTATGAATATTACAAGGAAAAACAAGCTGAAAAAGCATTATTAGCTCCCTCTTTTGCGGATCAAGCTAAACCTTTCTCTGCAGAACGAACAAGTTCACGCCCTGATAAGCCTCAATCTAACAATTCAGGGAAAGAAACCAACGCTAAATCCTCCAGTTCCCGTAGGAAAAACACCACCTTCGACTGGGAAACGGCCATTGCAGAGGTAGAGAAACGCCTTGGCGTGATCGATGCCAAGATGTTAGAGCCCCTGATCAGCAGCGATGCAGTTGAACTTGCTGAATTGCAACAAGAACGTGATGCGATACAGGAACAGTTGGATGAGCTCTATACAGGATGGATGGAGACAACTGATCTATAAATTGATCTATAAGGAGATGAGCATATGAGCAACAAAGAGAAAATTAAGTTGTTATGGAAAGAATATACCCAGCTTCATCCACAAACAGCGGATAAATATGACGCCTGGGCCTTTGGTGACAGTCCCCAGATGGCCGATAAACTGCTCGATCTGGTGATTCGTGGGATCAAGACAGGAACTGCTTCAAATTATGATATATTTGAAACTTGTGACGAGACGTTTCCGCAAGTTGGCGGGCACAGTATCGTGCTGGATGGTTCTGGTGATCCGCAGGCAATAATTATTACTACAGAGGTACAAATTATACCTTTTGATGAGGTTAGCGCTGAGTTTGCCTATACTGAAGGAGAGGGTGACCGGACGCTTAAGTCATGGCGTCATGATCATGAGCAGTTCTTCACCCGAGAATCCTTAAAATTCTTAAACAAACCCTTTGATCCAAAGATGAAAGTTGTTTGTGAGAACTTTAGAGTGGTATTTACAAAAGGCTAAGATCTTCAAAAAACGCAAAAGGCTGTCTCTTCCACAAGGAAGGGACAGCCTTTTGTGTATACTATAAATTCAACAGAATTAGATCCTCATTAATTTATGGTTTAGTGCCAAAATCCCAAAATCCAGCCAATAACAGAGATCCATAACGGAATGCTGATTAAGATACCCCAAACCAGCCCAGTGGCAATATTGCCTTCTGCAGGACGCACCACATTTTCCTGTTTCAATGGAATGCTCAATTCTTCTTGTTCCATGCGATCCCCTCCTAAAATATCTTATCGTCACAGTAGAGGAAAAAATGTAGACCGCTCGACCCAAAAAATTTAAATTTTGAATTTTGGTAGATATAAAGGCTCAGCGGCCAAACCGTTGTAAGTGCTTACATATTAGATATTAACCAAATTTTGAATAATTAAAAACTTAAATTTGCGGAAGTCATACAGTATATGCAGATTCTTAGTCCAATATTACTACTTTTTCCGGATTTCGTAAATATTCAAACATCGTCCGAATCTGCGCCTCTGTATTCCGCTCTGCTGAGAGCTCAGGCAGCTTATCTTCTGCAAAAAAAGAAACTTCGCTTGTCTCTACCCCTTCCATTGCCTCTCCGCCCACAATGCGGCATAAAATAAAGAACTTATACACGTGATAAGGCTCCGGTGGATGGTTATGAAATTTCTTATCTAATACAGCCAGTAAGCGAACTGCTTCTGCCTCAAAACCCGATTCCTCTTTGATTTCTTTCACAACAACCTCACTCGGGGACAGTCCAATGTCTCCCCAGCCACCAGGAAGCGCCCAATTCCCGTCCAACTTCTCGCGAACAAGTAGAATTTTATCCTCCCGGAATACAACACCACGGACATCAACTTTTGGAGTAGCATAACCCCCTTCACCCGCAAAGGAGAGTCTAATTCTCTCCTTGCTTTCGAAGGTATAATTAGCGAGGATATCTACACTGAGCTCCCGCAAAGCTTGATACCGTTCTATATCATAAACATCCTTAGCATAAGTTAATCCAGTCTGTGCGATGGCCTGAATTTCTTTGGCCCACGTTAACCATCTCTGCTCCATTGCTGCACCCCTTTTTCGGTACCTTGATTAGGATTACTGGCAAAGCATTAAATGACGCGAGAAGGCTCCTTTTTTAGCTTCACAACGGTCTATGATTGTAAATCCAGCTTCAGTGATCATCTCATCCATCGGTTCAATCGCAACGATAACCACCCGATCTGCAATCCGGCGCGCATTCACTAGAATCGCGAACTGCTCCTCAGGTGTAATACTAGAATATAGATTATATGGCATATCTACAATGGCTACATCGTAATGATCAGTGATATCCGCAATATCCCCAAGCGTTACCTCACTGGTGAATCCAAAATGGGCAATATTTGTTCTCGCACCGGTAGCAATCATAGGGTTAATATCACGTCCAACCATATCCATTCCCATTGACAAGGCTTCTACCATTACAGTTCCAATACCACAGCAAGGATCTATAGCACGTATACCTTCAGGATTCGGAATAGCCATATTAACCGCGGCACGGGCAACACGTGTACTAAGCGCGATAGAATAGCTGCGTGGCTTCTTCATTTGGCGGAACCAAGTTGCCTTGTTTTTATGATAAGATCCGAAGTACCAGCGTCCACCCAGTGTAACAATGCCGTATACCAGCTCCGGATGGTTAACATCCGCTTCTCCTTCAATCCGCAACCCAATTTCCCGCTCGATCACTCTGCGCTCATCATACTCTATTTTGTCTGCAGGGCCCAGATCGTTGGTCTTCACAAAAATAACCTTAAACGTCTTGCCGCCAAGCTCCACCTGCTCCGTTTGATCATAAATCTCAGGCAGACTATCCCCTTCATACATTACATCTATCCGCTCTTTAATGAAGGGACTGCGGCTGACATCCACTTCAACCTCACTCTTAAAAAGAGCAGCCGGCACCTGCTCGCCAAAAAGACATCGCAGCTCCATCTGACACAGCGATAATTCGTCCTCTGAACAGGTGTAAGTATAAATAAATGTGTTTGTTCCACTTTCCTTATGCAATATAATCCATCCTCTATCCCAGTGAATTGTTCTGCTGTCTTGTTACTCCTGTGTGTCGTGCTGGTGGTCATAATCTATACGCGCTTTGGCGATCTTCCCATTGTTTTTGTTGACCCAGTCCACAAGCGAGGTTAAAGGTCCCAACAATGATTCTCCTATGCTCGTCAGACCGTATTCCACAGTCAGTGGGACTGTAGGCGTCGCTTTACGCCAAACTAATCCATCCCGTTCCAAATGGCGCAGGGTCTGGGTCAGCATCCGTTGTGATATCCCTCCAGAGCGCCTTTGCAACTCTTTGAACCGCAAAGCTTCAGCACCTAAATTGACTATGATCAGCACACTCCATTTGTCTCCGACCCTGTCCAGAATCTGGCGGGTAATGGAGCAATCCTCCAGCATCGGCATGAACCGGGTGGGTTCTTCCTTTGAATGTTCCAACTGTGGTTACCTCCATGTAACTTAAGCATTTAATAGTGCCTTCTTGTCCCTCAAGCCTATTCAGCTTATCATGGTTACTGTTAGTAATCAACAACCGGAAAGGAACTAATAAATCATGAAAAAGACCATTGCCATCATGGGTGCTGGACCCGGCCTAGGACTCTCAATCGCCAAAAAATTCGGAGCCAACGGATTTCAAGTGGCATTAATCTCTCGAAATAAAGAGAAGCTGAACACCCTTGTTCAGGAACTGCAAGCACTAAATATCGAGGCTGCTGCTTTTCCTGCCGACGTATACAATAAAGAACAAGTAGCCACAGCCTTCGATAATATCAAGAAAAAATACGGCTTTATCGATGTGCTCGAATTCAGCCCGACAAGTGGAAATTACCCTCCTACTCCTGCTTCACAAGTAACCGAAGAAAATGCACAGGATGCCTTTCAGGCACTGGTTGTAGCCGCTATCCGCAGCGTAGCACAGGTATTGCCTGAGATGCTGGAGAAACGCAGCGGCGCACTGCTGTTCACAACCGGATTGTCCTCCATCTATCCCATGCAGATGATGGGTAATGTTGGCATTGCGCTTAGCGGATTAAGAAACTACGCACTTAACCTGCATGCAGATTTGGCTCCACAAGAAATCTATGTAGGTCATTTAGCACTTGGTGTATTCATTAAACCCGGCACCGCTACAGATCCAGGACTCATCGCTGATGTTTGGTATGAGATGTATATGGACAAAAGCAAAGCTGAGGATACTTTTCCCCAAGGTGTGAGACCGGCTACAATCATCTGGTGAGAGGTTTGCCCCATCGCTTTTGATCCATAGTGAGTTCTCCAGTATAATGGTTCCTATAGAATGCTAAACAAGACGGTCACGCATGGCCAATAAGCTTATGCCCAGGCGCTTACAAAGCCGGTTTTGCGCAGCAAAACTTAAGGAGGTACATACTCACTATGTCATACGAAACTTATTTTTCAACCCACCGGGATGAACATCTCGAAGAACTAAAACAATGGCTCAGAATTCCAAGTATTTCTGCCTTATCTGAACATAAGGACGATGTACTGAAGGCAGCCCATTGGCTGACAGACACCCTGAAAAAAGCCGGACTTGAGAACATTGAGTTGCATCCGACAGCGGGACATCCCGTTATATATGCCGATTATCTTCATGCTCCAGGCAAACCAACCATTCTCGTGTATGGTCACTACGATGTACAACCAGTAGACCCATTAAACCTATGGACCACACCTCCATTTGAACCAGAGATTCGTGATGGCAAGCTTTATGCACGCGGAGCAACAGATGACAAAGGACAAGTATTCGTTCACCTCAAAGCCATTGAGGCGATTCTAAAACAAGAAGGTACTCTTCCTGTGAATCTCAAGCTTTGCATCGAAGGTGAAGAAGAAATCGGCAGTGTGAATCTGCCTCCGTTCCTTGAAGCCAATAAAGAAAAGCTCGCTGCGGATGCGGTGTTAGTCTCCGATACATCCCTATTGGAACGCGGTCGTCCTGCCATCTGCACTGGGCTACGTGGACTAGCTTCCCTTGAAGTTGATGTAACTACCGCTTTGACAGACCTGCACTCCGGTTCTTACGGCGGTGGCGTTCCGAATGCACTGCATGCCCTAGTATCTTTGCTAAGCTCACTTCATGACGACAAAGGACGTGTATCTGTAGACGGATTCTATGAGGGCGTTCCTGAACTTTCCCCAATGCTGCGGGAAGAATTCGTGAAGCAAGGTGTGAATGAAGATAAAATCCGCGAAGGTCTTGGATTGGAATCGTTATACGGCGAAGAAGGTTATTCCTTTGTAGAACGGATTGGCGCTCGTCCTACGCTAGAGCTTAACGGCGTATACGGCGGTTTCCAAGGGGAAGGCAGTAAGACGGTTATCCCTAAAGAAGTCCATGCGAAGATTACCTGCCGCTTAGTTGGCGATCAGGATCCACAGCATATCCTCGATGCCGTTGAAGCACATCTGAAGGCTAATATTCAGACCGGAGCGAAAGTGCATGTTAAGCAAATGGAGAAGGCACGTGCCTTTAACATCGATCCGTCGAATCCTATTCTGCAAACTGCAGCAGACGCATATGGCAAAGTATATGGAACCCGTGCCCTCTTCACCAAAGACGGCGGCTCCATTCCGATCATGGAGAGCTTCTCCCGTGTACTGGAAGCACCTGTCGTTCTGATGGGCTTTGGTCTCGATGATGAGAACCTGCATGCACCGGATGAGCATTTCAACCTGGAGAACTTCGACAAGGGATTACTCACCATTGTTGAGTTCCTAAAGACTGTATAAGATAGCTACAAACAATTAAAGCCAGGGTCCCTAAATTGGGAGCCTGGCTTTTTAGTATGCGGCCAAACAAAAGAGCATCATTGCTTAGTCCATTTATAAAACCACCATACCATTGCTATCACCATTATTAATAAAAGAAAAACCAGGCTTTTAACTGAGCTACTTATTATTAAAGGTCTTAAATAAGCGATCATTATCCGTCCCCCATATAGAATGAATATAAAAGAGATATAATCACCATATCACTTAATACAAAATATTGAAATAGCAGAGAAACTCTGTGCTTAATCACAATTATTATCCTTCATGTAATATCTCCAGCAACAAAAATAAGCAACGTTTCAATCGTCCCTGAGATATTCTCCACTTTGCCATGACCATAAGGATGAGCTTTATCCGCAGAGCGACTCGACCATCGGACCGAGAAAAAAGCAATCAACGAAGCTACTAAATCTAAGGAGGAGTGGATCGCTTCCGAGATAATTGCTACTGAACCTGTAAGTACTCCGACCATAAGCTTTAAAGAAACGATAAATGTATTGCTAAGTACAGATAGGAACGCAATCTTTGCACCATTCAAAAGTTTCACAACCTTTTCTTAAAAGTACGCTATATTAAAGTTTTTCCATTAGGCAAATAGTATAAACAAAAAAATCCCACCAACCATTAATAGGCTGATGGGATATAAAAAAACCCTTGCATCGCAAGGATTTGGAAGTTTGAATTATGGAGCGGGTGATGGGAATCGAACCCACGCTATCAGCTTGGAAGGCTGAAGTTCTACCATTGAACTACACCCGCACTAGAAAGTGAATACAAGAGTTATTGTATCATCTCTACAAGTAAAAATCAACATTTTTTTAGTTTACAGGGAAGCGCCGAGGGGTGCCTTTTTTAAAAATATCGCCTCAAACTCTGCTGGTTGAATAGGTTTGCTGAACAGAAATCCTTGAGCTTCATGACAATGCTGCTCACGCAAAAACTGCAGCTGCTCCTTGTTCTCAACACCCTCAGCCGTAACCTTCAGCTTCAAATGATGCGCCATAGAAGTGATTGTAGAGACTATAGCAGCATTGTTGCTGTCCTCCATAACCTCTGATACGAACGACCTGTCGATTTTCAATCTGTCGATCGGCATGTTCTTTAGATAATGCAGGGAGCTGTAGCCTGTACCAAAATCATCAATACTGATGAAGACACCAAGCTCTTTCAGACGTTTCAGCTGATCAAAGGCTGTTTCTTTATCCAAGGTCATACTCTCAGTAATCTCAAGGTCGACATAACACGGATCTAATCCAATGTCGGTTAAGATGGTATGAATCCTCCCTGCTAGATTAGGCTGAAGGAATTGCCGCATAGATAGGTTGATGGAGACGCAAATCGGCACATAGCCGGCCAGCTGCCATTTTTTATTCTGCAGACAAGCTGTTTTGAGTACCCATTCCCCAATCGGAACAATGAGTCCACTCTCCTCAGCTAACGGGATAAATTCCGCAGGAGAGACCAGACCACGTTTCGGATGATTCCAGCGGAGTAGAGCTTCCATTCCTACGATCTCTTCCGTCTCCAACAAAACCTTTGGCTGATACACCAGAAAGAATTCATTGCGTTCAAGCGCTCTGCGGAGGTCATTTTCCAGCTTTAGACGTTCCTTTGCTTTCATCTGCATAGCTGGGATATACCGGCGAATCTCCACTCCCTGTTCCTTGGCATTATGTACAGCCGTATCAGCATTCTGAATTAGATGTTCCGCAGTTTCACCGTCACCGGGATAAATACTTAACCCCATACTAAGCGAAATATGGTACTCCCCCGACTCTAAGGCAATAGGTACTTCAAACAATCGATGCAGCTCCGTAGCTCGTACCAAACATTCTCCAAGACTTGCTCTCTCCATCATAAGAAAAGCGAACTCATCAGCCCCCATACTATAAAGCTCTTCAGTAGATTTGGCCTCATTCACAAGGCGCTCAGACACCAGCTTCAATAAATGGTCTCCGGCAAAATGGCCCAGGGAGTCATTTATATTCTTGAAATGATTAATATTCATAATAGCTAACGCTGAGAATTTATCGCTCGTTTTCTTCTCTCCAGCAATAATCATCTCTTCTACACGCTGCGTCAGACGACGTCTATTGGGAAGTCCCGTTAAATCATCATGATAGGCTAAATAATTGATCCGCTCCTCAGCCAACTGCTTTTCGTAAAAAGGTTCTTCAATCGTCAGACGATATACTCCGGTAAGCAGCAAGTAGTAAGCAACTCCGCTACACACCATTCCAAAAAGATCATCTATATTGCCACTACTGAATGGACTCATAAAAAAGGCTTGGCCCAAAGAGAAAAAGATAAGTGCTCGAATAATAATAAGCAGTGAGGCTGACTTTTCACTTTTTTCAGGAAATACAATAACTGCAACACCTGCCAAGTAAACAAAAAGAACTGCTAAATCAGCAATCTGCTTCAATGGATTCATCCAAGGCTTAGTTAATAACTGAGGCAATGCCGAGTGGCTGAAAATAAACAAAACAATGGAAAGCACAATCAACATGAAGGCTATTCTAAACAATTTTCTTTTTTCAGAGACAGACACGGGCTTATCTTCCCTGCTAAAAATAAACAACATTCCTAAACCGCTGATTAGTCGTGAGAGGGTTCGCAGCCACAACGATTCTTCAAAAGTTATGAATGATGAAATCAACGGGACGCCGACAAAACCCAGTGTATGCAAGAAATCAATAATACATATTCCACCAAAAAGAGCAGCGGCATATAATCTTCCTTTAGATAATCTGCTAGAGAAGAATAACCAGCCCTGTGCAAATATTGCAAATCCAAAAGCAACATTACAGCAGCCGACAATGAGATAGAGAGAAGAAATAATATCCCAATCGTCCAATCGGTTAAGCGATGTATGGAAAATTTGAATTAAAAGGAACAGCAAGGCGCCTACAGCAGCTGCTTGAATTGTCTTTTTCTCTTCTTGTCTCATAAGTCCCTCGCGTCTGAAAATAATATCTATTAATTAACATTCAAGTATAGTTATGTCCTATGTATAAATATCGGTGGGATAGGACTTTTAAGTTACATTTCTTTTATGGGCATTCAAAAGGAAGGCGCGTTTATAAGTTATATATTCATAAATCTTGCATAAATATAAACCATTTTCTGCTAGCAGGCAACCAAAAAAGCACTTCCCCCTACGAAAGGGTTCAGTGCTTCTAAGAAACTCAAGTTTATTTGTCACCAAAGGTTACTTCTGGTGTTGTAAGCTTATCAAAAAAATCAACGGATTTATCCTTGTCTGCAGATGCACGAAGTGCCATTGCTGAACGTGGATGCTCATCAAGTGTACCTGTGATCATATAAGGAATGATATAGCCCCACTCCTCTTTCTCACGCAAAGGAATCATCAGGCGTTCAATAATATCAAGCACAGGGCGCAAGGAGTAACGTGTATTCTTCAAATGAGTTACTAACAGCTCTGTAGGGCAATTTCCTGCAGCTCGTCCCATTCCATAACAAGAAGCATCCAGTAACTCTACACCATTCTCAGCAGCAATCAACGTGTTGGAGAACGCCAACTGAAGATTATTGTGAGTATGTACGCCTAGACGTTTGTTTGGCAGATGTGTCTTGAACTTCTCAACCAGATAATTCATGTCATTGTGATCCAAGCTGCCGTATGAATCTACAATATATACCACATCAACAACGCTCTCACGGATCATTTCAAAAGCTTCCAACAATTCATTCTCCATAACATTAGACAAAGCCATAATGTTGATCGTTGTCTCATAGCCTAGATCATGGAAAGTTTGTACCAATTGCAAGGCTTTCTCTACATCTTTGCTGTAGCATGCCACACGAATCAAATCCAGCATACTTTCGCTGCGGGGCAAAATATCATTCTCATCCACGCGGCCGATATCAACCAAAGCAGATAGCTTGGTGTGACCTTTTTGCGGAATCACTTTACGCAGGAAATCATCGTCCAGAAAACGCCATGGTCCGGCACCCTCTGCTCCTTTGAGCAATTTTGGTGAATTTTTATAACCGATTTCCATATAATCAACACCAGCTTCATTCAAGCCGGCATATAAGTTTTGTACAAATTCCACACTAAAATCCCAGTTGTTCACTAGGCCCCCATCTCGGATGGTGCAGTCAACAATCTTACATTGATTAGTCTTCATAATTATCTCCCTTCAACTATTGCAATCATTATAACCGCGAATATAGCTTTACTATGCAATTTATATCGTATAATCATACTTTAATGAAGAATAAAATGTAAAGGAATTTCATCTTCTTCTCCTTAATGCTATTACCACGTCGTGTCAGCGACAATGATCACAGTAAATAAGCCCTGAAAATGCTACATTACAAGAAAATCATTGAGATTGATTATCAGTCTCTTTTGGAGGGATAAAAATGGCTTCTACCTCTTGCTCATTACTGCGACTACAACCGGGTTCGACCGGATATATTCATAAAATAGAAGGAATCAACCCCATCCTGCGTCGTCGTCTGGCTGATCTTGGCGTGTCCGAGGGTGTGAGCATTCGCCTAAAAGGAAAAGGACCTTTTTTAGGACCTATTACCTTGGAATGCAATGGACAACTGTTCGCCATCCGCCGGAAGGAAGCTTCATTGATTGAGGTGAACGTGTCTTGAGTTCAATAGCACTTGTAGGTAACCCCAATACAGGTAAAACCTCTCTCTTCAATACATTGACCTCCTCATACGAATATGTTGGTAACTGGTCTGGGGTAACGGTAGAAAAGAAGATCGGCAGCCTGAAGAACGGCGCTGGCAAGCTCATTGATTTGCCGGGCATTTATTCCTTGCACCCACTCTCACGTGATGAGGGAGTTGCTGCCCAGTATTTAATAGAAGAATCTCCTGAAGCCTTAATTAATATCGTGGATGCTTCACAGCTGGAACGAAATCTGCTGCTCACGCTTCAATTACTTGAGTATGGCAAGCCTACCTTACTCGGACTGAATATGATTGACGTCGCCAATGCACGTGGAATTCGCATCAATCATGAAGTCTTACAATCACGACTGGGTATAACTGTCCTCCCGCTTGTTGCAAGAACGGGAAAAGGCTGCGCACAAGTCCTCAGTATTTTAGAGAAATCCTCTGCGATTCCCGCTGTAAAGTTCAAGTTAAACTACGGTGAGATTGTAGAGCATGCGATATCTTCTATAGAAAAGGAATTACTTCCTACCAAGAACTTACCAAATCACCGCTGGATTGCTCTACAGCTTATGGAGCAGAATCCGGTTATTCTTCATTTTCTAAAGACACGTATGGACACCACCCGCCTGCTAAACATCTGTGAATCCTGTCAGAGTGAGCTACAGATCAAAAAGCTGGCCCTGACGCTCCCCCAATGGATTCGCTCACAGCGGATGGATTATATCCACTCCATTTGTGAGGTTGCACTTGATACAACAACGCAGAAGCCTCATAACTTAACAGAAAAATTAGATTCCATATTGACGCATCGTTTTCTAGGACTGCCCTTATTTATCTTCTTTATGTATGCTCTCTTTAAGACCACATTTGACTGGGTCGGCGGACCTCTATCAGATCTCCTCGATGGCCTGATCTCCGGACCGATTAGTGATGGAGCCAATTCCCTGCTACAGACGCTTGGAGCATCCAGCTTCACCCATGCCCTGATCGTCGATGGATTAATTAGCGGTGTAGGGGGCGTCCTCGTCTTTGTCCCGCAAATCTTCATTCTCTTCCTGATCATTTCCTTCTTGGAGGATTCAGGATACATGGCTCGGGTTTGCTTATTAATGGACAGCACGATGGAACGTATGGGACTAAACGGAAAAGCATTTATTCCATTCATCATTGGCTTTGGCTGCAATGTACCTGCCATAATGGCGGCGCGCAGCATCGAACAGCCCAAAGACCGAATGCTGACCACCTTGCTAATGCCGCTGATGTCCTGTTCTGCGAGACTGCCTGTTTACGCTTTATTCGCAGCTGTGTTTTTTCCGGCGCAAGAGGCCGTAGCAGTTCTGTCCATGTATGTGATGGGTATTGTGTTTGCACTGATTCTTTGTAAGGTATTCTCTAAATATTTATTCAAAAATGAATCCTCAGTTTTCATGATCGAGCTTCCACCTTATCGTATGCCGCAGATCAAGACCTTATCGCGCAGCACTTGGGAAAAGGGCAAAGGTTTCCTGCGAAAAGCTGGAACTATTATTCTTGCAGGCTCAGCAATTATTTGGTTTATGTCTTATGCCGGTCCTGGCGGGTTTGATGTGGACATGGATCACAGCTTCCTGGCTAAGTTTGGAGGTATGATCGCACCGCTACTGGCACCGCTTGGTTTCGGAACATGGCAGGCTGGCTCTACATTGGTTCCGGGATTTTTGGCAAAAGAGGTAGTAGTCTCTACCATGAATATCATCTATCACGCACCAGATGCTGCTGGTTTAGAAAATCAAATTTCTCAAGTCTTCACACCATTGAGTTCGATCAGCTTTATGGCCTTTATCCTGCTATATATTCCTTGTTTGGCTACTGTAGGGGTAATCAAAAAAGAAACAGCATCTTGGAAATGGACCTTCTTCTCCATGGGCTATTCTCTCGTTCTGGCGTATATCGTATCTTTAATTATTTTTCAAGGCGGACGGTTATTAGGATGGTCGTAGACTTGTAAATAATAAGATTCTCATGATGAAAGTGGGGTACCATTATGATAAATGTTGTGATTATCGCCTTAATTTTCGGTTATTCTGGCTGGACCATCTATCGACATGTGCAAAAGGGGAAGCAGGGCGCTTGTGCAGGCTGTGATAAAGGAAAAAGCTGCTCGGCAGCATCGATGGATTCCCCTCTTTCTTGTTGTTCAACACCGGTTAACAACAAGAAGTAAGCTTGTAAAACGAGCAATAAATAGAGATTTATCGTTTAGCCTCCTTAACTAACGGGTATGTTTGTTATAAGCAACTAAAGACAATACCAAGGAGGTAATTCCTATGAATACCAAAAAGACATTATTTACAACAGTCGCATTGGGAGCAGTATATTTACTGAAGAATAAGGGAACTCGCGATAAAATTATGAACGGCATTCAATCCTACACTTCCCAATCGAAGGCCAAAAAATCCAGTGGTACTGTTTAAGCTTCTGCTCTTGGATTTCAATAAAGGGGTGTTCCCTAAACCAGAGTCTGGTTTAGGGAACACCCCTTGTTGTTTAGAACGGACAGCTCCCCGGATGTTTAGATCTCGCTTTCGCTCAGCAGCCACTGAATGATAGAACGAACCATGACACCTGTTGCTCCCTTAGGATTAACTCCACGTTCTTTAGATACATATGCAGTGCCAGCAATATCTAGATGAATCCATGGCAAGCCCTCAGCAAACTCACCTACAAATAATCCGCCTGTAGTAGCTCCACCATATCTTCCAGCAGTGTTACGGATATCGGCAACCTCGCTCTTTAGCATTTCACGAAATTCCGGGTATGCCGGAAGCTGCCAGACCTTTTCCCCTGAATAGCTTGAAGCGGCCAGAAATCGCTCCAGAAACGCTTCATCATTAGTCACAGCACCTGTTGCTATATCTCCCAAAGTGGACAACACAGCGCCTGTCAGCGTAGCTACATCGATAATACGTTTCGCTCCCCATTCCCGAGCATAAGTCAGCGCATCTCCCAGGACAATTCTGCCTTCAGCGTCAGTATTCAACACTTCTATTGTTCGTCCGCTCATGGAGGTAATAACATCTCCAGGCTTAAAAGCATTGGCCGATGGCATATTCTCCGCAGATGGAATAACCATAACGACATTCATTCGTGGACGTAAGCGGCCAAGCGCCTCCATTACTCCGAGTACAGCCGCTGCCCCTCCCATATCACTAATCAGCTCTTCCATACCTGGTGCTCTTTTTAAGGAGATCCCGCCGGTGTCAAAGGTAACTCCCTTCCCTACAAGCCCCACTACGTTATCCCAATTCCCTGTCCCCTGATAACGGATGACGATCATTCGTGGAGGGTTTACACTTCCTTTTCCGACGGCGAGCAATCCGCCCATTCCTTTTTTCTCAATTTCCCGTTCGTCCAGCACCTCAGAAGGAAAGCCATATCGTTCAGCAACCTCTATAGCGGCCACAGCAAGGTCTGAGGGGGTCAATAGATTACCAGGCATGTTGGTCAAGCTCCGCGCCAAATTCGTGGCCTCACCGAAAGCTAGCCCCTTCTGAATGCCTTGAGTCCAACCCCGCCCGGCAGTACCCTCTAATTTCTCTTTTATAGTGAAAACAACTGCTGTTGGGCCTGTATAAAAAGACTGCACCTGCTTATAGGTAGCCCGACGATAGGAACCAAGCATTAGCCCCTCCGTCAGCGCATAAGCAATAGAAGTCACATCCTTCTCTACGGTAAGCTCCTGTAATTTGTCCGGCACTTCAAATATCAGCTTGAGCGCCTTCAAACGAAGTGCTGCACGGGCTGTCTGAGCCCCCATTTGCCTTAGATCCTCAGTCGTGAGAAGTTGGTCCCCCCTGCCAACCAAAATAACAACAGGACAACCAGATGAATTCTCAGCAGGTAGTACATAAGTCTGATTAAGCTTGCCTTTAAATAAACCTGCCTTTCCCAATAGGCGAATTCTGTCATCCCAGCCCTCGGAAAAGCCTCCATTTTCAACCTCAGACTCAGAAATAATAAGGATAAGGGCATCACCCTGCACATTGTTGGCAACACCACTGTTGTAATCTATATTCATTGTGATTCCCTCCATTTGTTTCCCAAAACCAACACCCATTGTAACATAAGCAAAGGCTGATCTCCGCATCTGTATTATCCGCAGGGATCAGCCTCTTATTACTTATTCTAATGGATTAATGGCAAAGAGATCACAAAATGAGTACCCTCGTTGACTCTGCTGCTAACAGAAATGCATCCGCCATGATTTTTGATGATGCGGTCACTTACGGAAAGACCCAATCCTGTACCATTCTCTTTGGTAGTAAAGAAAGGATTAAATAACCTGTCCAGTGTACGAATATCCATTCCTTTACCGTTGTCAGATATGAACATACGGACCTCAGAGCCTTCTCTGCGGGCACCAACTTCGATTTTCCCCATCGAATCATCTTCTCGATCCGCTACAGCCTCCATTGCGTTTCTAATCATATTAAGCACGACTTGCTTCATCTGTTTGACATCGCCAGAAATCACCATGTCCTCTTGAAGAGGATGAAGATTGATCTGGCAGCCTTTCATTAAAGCTTCGCTCTCTGTAAGGAGAACAACCTCCTTAAGCAATGCGGACACGGGTATCATCCCCACCTGCGGAACTGACGGCTTAGAGGAGGACAGAAATTCATGAATAATATCGTTCGCACGATCGATCTCGGCCAATATAATCTTGGCATATTCCTCTTTCCCCAGTTGATGCAAGTATGGATGAAGCAGTTGAATAAATCCCCGGATCGCGGTCAACGGATTCCGGATTTCATGGGCAATAGATGCGGATAATTTGCCTAGCATAGCCAAGCTATCGTTCTGGTAAGCCGTTTGTTCGATTAACTTATAATCCGAGATTTCCTTGACAGTGAACAAATAACAGCCTTTCATTTGCTCTCCGCAGCATAAAGTAACCTTCCAGTAACGGCCATACTCGTCTAGAAACTCATAATTTGATTTTCCTTTGTATACCATCTCTCTGTAGCTCTGCAGTACTTGTTTTTTCTTGGAACGGCTCAGTCGAATATTAGACAGCAGATGGGAAAATGTGCAGCCCACAAGAGAGTGACGGGTAAGCTCAAGCATCCCGTACATTTGCTTATTTACAAAACTTATAACTCCCTCTTCATCAAAAAGCATGATTCCGCTGTCAATATTCTCTAGAACATCCTCGTATGTAGTATCCACAGGTCCAGTTTGATAGGTTCTTCCCGGTAATAGAAGACTTTCTTGATATTGGCTAATCACGATACGAAGTTCCCCCTTTTACTGCATTTGACGAAGACGCTTAAGCGACATCAAATTACTATGTATTTGAGTGTATGACGAAGCCGCCAGAACATTCGGTAATCGTTGCACTTTTTCCAACCGGTTCAATTATATTCCAATCATATCCAAGAGAACTAGACAACGCAATCGGAGAAACTGTCGAATGGTAAAAAAATTCATAAAATGATTCCAAAGACATATGAAACATCACATCAAATTATATTTATTGCTATTTATTCGCCTAAATGATTTAAAACAATCTAAAAAGGATCACGAAAAGCTAAAAAGGATTATAAAAAGCTAAAAAGCCCCCGCGATTGCGGAGGCTTACATGGAAAAATGGGGCATGCCCAAAAAATTAGTAATAAACTTATGCCTTTTGTTGCAGGCGTAGACGGCGCTGACTCATCACAGCTAACCTTTTTTTCAATTCCCGTTCCCACTTGGTATCCTCAATCTGTTTGGCTACAGCTAGCAGGTCAAGCGCCATATCGATTTGATTGCGTACAACGGCTAGAGGATCTTCACTCTCGACGTTAATGACGTTCTCGAATATTGCAGTTTCGTCTTCCATGACATAGTCCTGAAAGTCCACGTCGGTAACACCATCTCCATGTGCATATTCCGCTAAGATCTCATATTCATTCTCGACCTTGTAGTGAACCTCCACACGATGACATACCGGACAAAAAAGCAGGGGAACATTATGGACTTGCGTGCGATAATGTTTTAGGGTCCCCTTTGTTCCTACCATACTCGCTCCACAGCAAAAGCTCATATTTGTTCGCCCTCCTTAGAAATAACCCTTTGATTGTTTATTATTGTATTACATTACCCCAATGGAGATTCCTCCACTCGAGGACATAATATAACTTTTCGCGCCTATTTTCAAATCTATTTAGATATACAAGATCTTTTGGAGCAAAAAACCCCCTTACAGAAAATTTTCTGCAAGGAGGTAGAAATCAGAATATCAAAGATCACTATGATAACGGTCGAGAATTTACAGATTCTTATCGCCCGGCTTCCAGTTCATTGGGCATAAGCCACCAGATTGCAAGGCTTGCAGAACACGAAGAGTTTCTTCCACGCTGCGGCCTACATCATTGTGGTTAACGACTTGATATTTCAATTCGCCTTCAGGATCGATAATGAACAAGCCACGCAATGCGATACCTTCTTCTTCAATCAGAATGCCATAGTCTTTAGAGACTTGTTTCGTAATATCAGCTGCAAGCGGGAAATTCAAACGACCCAGGCCATTGGAATCCTTAGGGGTATTGATCCAAGCTTTGTGGCTGTGGATCGAATCGATGCTTGCGCCGAGAATCGCTGTATCAAGTGCTTCAAACTGTGCTGCTGCGTCACTCAGAGCTGTGATTTCAGTTGGACATACAAATGTGAAATCAAGCGGATAGAAGAAGAATATAAGCCATTTGCCACGATAATCAGACAAGCTTACTTTACCAAAATCCTTACCATCACCTGATACGGTTTCCATAGTAAAATCGGGAGCCGGTCTACCTACTAAACGTTCCGCCATTGCTAGAATCCTCCCTCTGATTATGTAAGAAAAAGTACCATTTGTATCTCTCAATATACTGAAATATATTGAAATTTGCAGAAATCGATAATATCTTGTCTACTAAACAAATGGTATCATCGCACAAAATCAAAGTCAAGATTAGATGAATTATTTATTTGTAATCATTATAAACTAATAATTAAGCTTTGCGGATTGCTGCAACAATCAGGTCGCCCATTTCAGTTGTACTGATCGCTTTGCTCTTATCCACGGCGATATCACTTGTACGGTGTCCTGCATCCAATACAGCAGCAACTGCAGCTTCGATTGCAGCAGCAGCATCCTCATAACCAAAGGTTAAGCGGAACATAAGGGCCAGCGACAAGATTGTTGCGATCGGGTTCGCAAGCCCTTGTCCGGCAATATCAGGAGCAGAGCCGTGAACGGGCTCGTAGAGACCATAGTTGCCGTCACCCATCGAAGCCGAAGCAAGCATACCGATAGAACCTGTCAGCATAGCAGCCTCGTCGCTCAGGATATCACCAAACATGTTCTCAGTAACGATAACGTCAAAGCTAGATGGACGGCGCAGCAGCTGCATTGCGCAGTTATCAACCAGTACATGCTCTACCTCTACCTCCGGATATTCTGGAGCGATCTTATTCACAACCTCACGCCACAAACGTGAAGTTTCAAGTACATTCGCTTTATCAACACTCGCCAGTTTATTGCGGCGCTTGCCGGCAATTTCAAAAGCTTGGCGGACAATTCGTTCTACTTCCATTACGTTATACACACAGGTGTCCACAGCTTCTTCACCATGTTCTCCTTGACGGCGCAATTTATCTCCGAAATAAATCCCGCCAGTCAGTTCGCGAACTACCATAAGATCTGTGCCTTCCAGGACTTCAGGCTTCAAAGTCGAAGCATCCTTAAGACAGTCAAATACGACAGCTGGACGCAGGTTTGAGAACAACCCCAGTGCTTTGCGAATTCCGAGCAGTCCGGTTTCAGGACGAAGTTCCTTTGGATTATTATCCCATTTCGGTCCACCAACAGCACCCAATAACACAGCATCTGCGCTACGACAGATTTCAAGTGTATCTTCCGGCAGCGGAGTGCCCTTCTCGTCTATAGCGATACCGCCAAATAATGCATGCTCTGTTTCAAAGGCATAACCGAATACTTCTTCTGTTACTTTCAATACTTTTTCCGCTTCTGCTACAACTTCTGGTCCAATACCGTCCCCTGCGATAACGGCGATTTTTTTAACTTCACTCATCTCAGTCACTCCTCAAGTTTTCTGCTCTAACAGACATAGTTCTTCTTTATATTGTTGTATCATACCCAGTCGTAAAGGACAAAGATATAGATTCTATTGAGCTGATAGGTATAGCCTATAAACAGTGAGAATCAGACCACCACCGTAAATGCTGAGCATATTTGCTCTTAGTTCTGAAGATGTTTACAATTACTATGAAGTCATCTATCAAAGGAGTGAATGCGAAGTGCATTATACAAAGCTTGGCAAATCCGGCATGAAGGTCAGTCGCCTATGTCTAGGAACGATGAATTTTGGCCCACAGACGGATGAAAAAGAAGCCTTCCGCATCATGGACGCTGCACTGGATGCAGGTGTTAATTTTTTTGATACCGCTAACATTTACGGCTGGGGCGAAAATTCTGGCCTGACTGAAACCATTATCGGACGCTGGTTTAAACAAGGCGGCGGGCGGCGGGAAAAGGTCGTACTAGCCACCAAAGTTTATGGAGCCATGAATGATAAGCTTGATGGTCCTAATGATGAAGAAGGATTATCCTCATATATCATTCGCCGCCATCTTGAAGGGTCCCTGCAGCGTCTTCAGACCGATCATATTGAATTGTACCAGATGCATCATATAGACCGCAGTACGTCCTGGGAAGAGCTCTGGGGGGCTTTCGAGCTGGCTGTGAGTCAAGGCAAGATTGGTTATGTCGGTTCCAGTAACTTCGCAGGCTGGGATATCGCCATAGCACAACAAGAAGCAAAGGCTCGTGGTTTTCTTGGACTAGTCTCAGAGCAGCATAAATACAGTCTGACCTGTCGGCTTCCTGAACTTGAAGTTTTGCCAGCCGCTCGCCATCTGGGGCTAGGTATTATTCCTTGGAGTCCACTCGATGGAGGTCTGCTCGGAAGAAATGCACTCAAAAAAATAGAGGGCAGCCGAAGTGGCGGAAATGCAGATCGTGTAGAGCAGCACAAGAGCCAGCTTGAGGCTTTTGCCAGCTTATGTATGGAGCTGGGAGAACCACAGGATAATGTCGCTCTTGCTTGGCTACTGGCTAATCCTGCTGTAACAGCTCCTATTATCGGCCCCCGCACACTGGAGCAATTTGAGAGTGCGCTGCGCAGTCTTGAGATTGTACTAGATGAAGCTGTGCTTAAACGACTAGATGAAATATTCCCTGGACCCGGCGGTGAAGCCCCTAAAGCCTATGCTTGGTAGGTAAGTTCTATCACAAAAGGAGCTGAGGCCTCAGCAGAATCCATTCGCTGAAGCCTCAGCTCCCTTTTACTCATACTTATTCAGCTGTGTCCACGGTCACACTTCCATTACTCGTGCTTAAATCCACAGTATACGTGGCTTTCCCAAGCACAGCGGTACCATAGCTATCGCCGTCCCGATCCCAGGGTACATTCCCCTTCAGCGAGCCATTGCTTGTATCTGCAATAATTTTCGCATCCGACACGGCCGGCAAGCCCACTATAATCTTTCCGTTACTGGATGTACATTTCCAGTTTCCGGTCACTGCTGAGTTTATAGTAATTTTGCCGTTGCTGCTCTTGGCTGACAACGCCCCATCAATGTTATCCAATACTATGGCTCCATTAGAGCTCACAAGTTCAACTTCACCTTGGATATTCTGTACGGATAGTGACCCATTGCTGGTATGCGCATCCACTTCGCCGACAATATCATGAATATTTAATGCACCATTACTTGTCTCAACCTCTATACCTGACTTAAGATTCCAGGCTTCTATAGAGCCATCACTTGTCTCAACCTCAACAGCAAGGTTATTGGGTGCACTTATATTTAAATAAGGACTTTTGGTATTGAATCCAAACTGAATGTTAGAGAACCAATTATGATCGGTATCAAGCTCCATAATCAGTGTATCTCCTTCAGTACTAACCTTCCATTTCTTTTCCAGTGCACTTTCAGCATCACTTTGCGATTTTCCAGGCAGCAGTAAACTCCCCTCATAATCCAAAGAGCCTCCAGCTACACCCTCAACCTTTACTTTTCCACTTGGAAGTACGATTTTGAGCGTCGTAATATTCTCTTTCACTTCCACATTCCCACTAAGCGGAGTTAGATGTGTATTACCGATCAGATTGCTGAGTGAACCTCCAGCCATTACTGTCTGAGCAGCACTTGCTCCGATCAGTACAATAATTAACAGGATGGCCCAGCCGCTTACACGGCTTTTGACATCGGATTTGATAAAAAGTCTAATCAACATCTCAATTCCGAATAAGACCAACAACGCCGGCCATAAAAAACCAAGCACCTCATAGCTGATCATATCATACTGAGCCATCACGATAATGACACCAAGGGCAATGCAGCCCAAGGCTGCTGTGAAACTTCCTATTTTCCATCTCCCCATAGTTAAATCCCCGTTTCTTATGCTCTCGTATTGTTCCTTAACATCTTCAGTCCGTACGCAATCAGACCCACTGATAATAAGATCGTGCCGATGTTGATCTCAGTCAGCATATCCCAAAGGGTAGGGAAAGCTGTGATTACCAACATAAGGAACCCAGCAACAACACAGCCGATTCCCACCCAAGCTGGATTGATCTCTTCATGTGGATATCCAGGCATAGAGGACATACCCATGGTCCAAGGGGCTCCGAAGCTGTCTGGATGAAACATCATTCGTTCGTGTTCAGCAGCAGTTATTTTCATCCAAGCCGCCTTCTGCAGGGCATCAAACAACTGATAAAACCACAGCGCCGCCAGGGCAAACGGGAAGATCAAGGGCTCGGACGGAATAAACATTATACATAAGGAGGCCCCGATCATAAACTGTAAACCCTGCTTTTTAAAGCCTAAGTACAAATGACCTACTCCAGGTATCATAGCCAGCATAAAAGTGAGCCAACGTCTCTTCTTAATCATAATACATCCTCCTAAAATTTGGGTAGCAAAACTTTAGCCAATTTATACATCTATTGATGATCAATTATTTTATTACTATCTCCCAAAGCCACCAAACCACTGGGTTACTGAATTCGACATATGGCCGTTTATTTCGGTAATGCCATAGGCCAAATTCTCAAATACCCCAAACTGCAACAATAACAAACTGAGGCAAGCAGCCACTCCATAATGAATCCATGAGGTTTTTGGGGCAGAACGACGTCTTACATTGGTTGCCTTAGTCGCTCGTGATCTGCGCCCTGTTTCGAGCTGCTCAATATGTGTCATAACATCTGCTGCGAGATCCGGGAAGTCCATCTGCGCCTGCAACTGTTCTCTGTCAGCATCCATTTCCGACCACAGCTCCGACATTGCTTTGGCTTCCTCCAGCCACTCTGCGCAATCAGGACATGACTCTATGTGCAATCGGATACTCAGCTCCATCTCTGGAGACAGTAGGCCGTCTATATAATGTGGCATCCATTCCTTCACTATTGCACAATTCATCGCCATTCCTCCCTTTGTTTACGCATCATCTGTCTGGCTCGATAAAGCTGCGATTCGATTGTTTTCACGGAAACTCCCTTTTGCTCTGCAATCTCTTGATAGGAATTTCGCTGAAAATAGTACAGCTGGACGACCGACCGGTACGGTTCCGCCAGACTATTCACATTCTCACCTAATTCAGCTGATGTTTCCTGCTCAAGTACCTCATGCTCCGGAGTTTGAGACGTTACCCAATCATTTTCTGTGTAATCAGCTGCACTTCGGTACTTCCACTCCCTATCGTTGGCCCGTTTCCAGTCCAGACAGGTTCGGTAGGCAATCCGATACAGCCATGTCGAGAAGGAGGATTGTCCTCTGAAAGAGGGGAGCGCTTTATATGCTTTTATAAAAACCTCCTGGGCCATATCTTTGGCCGATTCGGCTTCTCCTGTGATTTTGACGCATACTCTGTATACCATGCCTTGGTAACGTGTCACCAAATGCCCAAAGGCTTGATGTTGACCGTTCAGCACAGCAGCAATCCATTCTGCCTCTTCCAGCTTTCTCCCCTCCTTCACCTTCATAACGTTAGACGCCAACCAATCGTTCTCCCCTGCAACCTATACATAAATTTTTTTGGTTTTTTTGAAATAGGCTGAAGAGAGGAATATATAGTTTGTTGTCGAATAATGTTTAACTACTATGACTAAAAGAAAACTCTTCTTAATTATCGCATTGTTTCTTATTATACTCACTGGATTCCGTATCCTATGGGTAAAGATTTCTCCGCACACCACACAACCACCACTGATCAATGGTGTGTTGGATTTACGGGATAAACAATGGAATCAGGACAAACTCCTTATTTTAAATGGGCAGTGGGAGTTCTATCCGGGTATGCTGCTTCCTTCATTCAACGAACAACCTGTAACTGCTGCTCTTGCAAAATATATACAAGTCCCGGGGAACTGGAAAGATGCCCTTAGCGATAGCGATAAATCTGCTTATGGCTACGGCTCCTATCGGCTACGTGTCCTAACAGATAATCATAAGAAGCAATCCTATAGTCTTCTAATTTCCGGAGCTCGGTCCTCTTCAGAAGTGTATATCAACGGTGAACGGCTGGACAGCTCTGGCACTCCTGCTGAGAGTAAAGAACACTATATTCCGTACATACTGCCTTATTCAGTATCCTTTACAACCGATAAAAGTGAACTTGAAATTGTGATCCATGTAGCCAACTATTCCTTTTCCCAAACGGGAGGAATTTCTAAAACGATTGTATTTGGCAGCGAAAAAGCTTTAACACAGGAAAGACTGCTCTCTATTAGCCTACAGTTGCTATTATGTGTTGTTCTAATACTGCACGCTGTATATGCTGTTATTTTATATATAATTGGGCTGCGGCAAAAGATGTTGATCTATTTTTTTCTACTGGTAATATCCGCTATAACTACCGTACTCATAGATGATGACAGGCTTTTATTGCACGTATTTCCCTTGAACTATCAATGGAATTTCAAGCTATTTTTTATCTCTTATATTGCTGTATTTATTTTTATCCTGCAGACAAGCAAACATCTTTTGTTCGCGGATTTAAAAATAAAAAGTATTCGTATCCTAACCATCCTGTCCGTAATAGACATCCTGTTCATATTATTTGGACCCGTTGTTCACTATTATGAATTTCACACACTGATTTTCGGCATAAATTTATTAGTTTTAGCATTAGGTGTCGTAATTCTTTTTCTGAGATCTATTGTTAAAAATTACGAAGGCTCTATTTTCCTGTTGTTATCTATGTTTGCCATCGTTAACAGCACACTTTGGGGAATGTTCAAGAATTATAACTGGGTTAACGTTACCTATTATCCTTTTGATCTAATTATCGCCTTTTTGTGCTTTGCGACTTTTGGATTTAACCGATATCACTGGAATACTAAGGAGACAGAAAAACTGGCGCACAGCCTGCAGAGAAGTGTTACGCAAAAGGATGTTTTTTTGGCTAACACCTCACATGAATTAAAAAATCCGCTGTACAGTATCATTAACATTGCCGAAACTGTCCTGGACAGCGAGCGTGACACTGTAACGCATCAAAATGCTGAGAATTTAAAACTGCTCATTACCGTTGGAAGACGTATGTCCCTTCTGGTAGACGATCTGCTGGATCAATCCCAGCTCCGTGAAAGCAATATACAATTGCAGCTCAGAGAACTTAAGATCCAATCCTTCGCAGTGGGTGTGCTTGATATGTTCAAATTCTTAACGGAAGGGAAATCTTTAACCTTAATCTCAGAAATACCAGATTCATTCCCTTCTATTGTGGCTGATGAAAAAAGACTCATTCAGATCTTGTTCAATCTGCTTCAAAATGCTGTTAAATATACGACTGTAGGCACGATAAGAATCCATGCAGATATTCATAAAAAATCGGCGCAGATTCATATTACGGATACGGGTCTTGGCATGAACGAGGAGACGTTGCTCAGAGCTTTCCAGCCCTATGAACAGGGCGATTCCAGCATGAACGAATTTAGCGGTGGCATCGGGCTTGGATTAAGCACCAGCAAGCAGTTAGTTGAACTTCACGGCGGGAAAATCAGTGTAGTCTCTACACTTGGAGAAGGTACTACCTTTACATTCACAATGCCATTATACGATTCAACCAGCCGGGTATTGAGTTCAGAACTGCCCTCTATGACTGAATTCTCAGACACGCCATCTATGATCACTTTATCCAAATTAACCGCACCGGGTATCGTTTCATCAGACCATGGAAGGAGACCCAAGCTTCTGGCTGTAGATGATGATCCGGTTAATCTAAAAATACTTACCAACGTACTTTCCATCAAGGACTATGAAATCGTTACGGTGACCAGCGGAAACGATGCTTTACTATTGCTGGATACCGTTCAGTGGGATTTAATTATTACAGATGTAATGATGCCACAAATGTCCGGGTATGAGCTGGCGCATAGAATTCGTGAACGTTACACCATTGCTGAGCTTCCCATTCTGCTTCTGACGGCACGAGGCCAAGCGGAAGATATTTATACCGGTTTTATTTCAGGTGCAAATGACTATGTAATGAAGCCTATGAATGCAATAGAGCTGAAGGCCCGTGTACGCTCCTTAACAGATCTAAAACAGTCCGTAAACGAACGGCTTCGTGTGGAAGCTGCCTATCTTCAAGCGCAAATACAACCACATTTCTTGTTCAACACATTAAATTCAATATCCGCGCTGGCTTCTTTTGATATTAATAGAATGAGTCACCTTGTGGATGCCTTCAGCTCTTATTTGCGTTTAAGCTTCAATTTCCTGAATGCTGAGCCTATGATACCGATTGAACGAGAGCTTGAGCTTGTTCATGCCTACCTCTACATAGAAAAGGAGCGCTTTGAAGATAGGATGACCATTCTTTGGGATTATGAGGAAAGCTTGCATTTTCAGCTGCCGCCCCTGACTATACAGCCACTGGTTGAAAATGCTGTCCGGCACGGTATTTTGAGTCGCTCCCAAGGAGGAACGGTGTCCATAACCATCAAGGAACAAGCTGGCGATATTGAAATCACGATATCAGACAATGGCCAAGGCATGAAAAACGAACAACTCCAGCAGTTGCTCAGCAATCCGTCTAATGATGCAAGAGGAATCGGATTTTTAAATACACATAAACGGCTGCTGCGGGTCTACGGAAAAGGGCTGCAGATTAAAAGCTCCGAAGGGAAAGGAACTTCTGTGAGTTTTATTATTCCTTCTGACAAAAAAAATCCGCTTCGAAAACCTTCTGATTAACAGACAAACTATTGTGAACCGAAATATCAAGTAAGGATTCGACGTATTTTGGCTAAAATACTATATCTGAGTGGTGATTAATAATGATTCAGGCAATATTAGTTGACGATGAACGGCTTGCCCTTGTGAAATTAGAGTTTATGTTAAAAAAAATACCATCTTTACATATAGCCGCTTCCTATACGGACCCCTCACAGGCCATTCAAGAGGCTCCGTCTTATCATCCTGACGTTATTTTTATTGATATTGAAATGCCTGAAATTAATGGTCTTCAAGCTGCGGAGATGCTCCAAGAGGCCTGTCCAAATGCAAATATTATCTTCGTTACCGCGTATAACCATTATGCTGTGGAGGCTTTTGAGATCAATGCGCTCGATTATATTTTGAAGCCTGTGCGAAATGACCGACTATTGAAAGCTGTCCAGCGGTTAGAAGAAAGATTGTCACTTGCACCAAAACTCATAATTGCAAAAGAAGAGGTAACCATTCGTTGTCTTCAATCGCTTCGTTTTGAACGAGGCGGACAATCTCTAAATAATCTGCGTTGGAGAACCTCTAAGGCCCAAGAGTTATTTGCCTTTTTGCTCCATAATCGCAACCGCTTCGTAAGTAAAGACATGCTGATTGAGCTGCTGTGGCCAGACTTCAATCTGAAAAAGGCCTCTACCCATCTCTATACAACAATTTATCAAGTCCGGCAATGCTTAAAGCAGAATGAAGTCGATCTGCATATCAGCAACCTTAGCGGGGGGGAAGGCTATACCCTTGAAACCGGATCAATGTTGATTGATGTAGATAAGTGGGAACAGGGTATCCTGGCTCTGGAAACCATCAGTGAAGTTAATTGTGCGGAGCATCAAGTTTTATTCGAGCTTTATTCTGGAGATTACTATGACGATTATGATTATTTATGGGCTGAAAGTGAGCGGCAACGCCTTCGTACCATTTGGCTGCACCATGCAATGGGCATAGCCCAATTTTATATAGAAAGCAACAGAATTGCCGAGGCCGTTACTGTCTATCAACGAGTAGTGCAGCTACAGCCTTATTTTGAACAAGGGCATTTAGGATTAATGAAGGTCTACGACAGCATTGGAGAACGTTCCGCTGTGGAAGAGCAGTACAAGCTGCTCAAGGATTTGTTCCAAAAGGAACTTAACCTTGGCCTTCCAGCCAGCGTTGAGCACTGGTACGAGCAATGGGAACAGCTTAACCATAGAGTGCGATGAGCTAAATACCCTATCAAGACATAATAAAGACACCCGGATAAAACCGGGTGTCTTTATTATTACCTTCCTAGTTATTACGTTTGAATCGTCTTGTTAATACAAACCCTAAAAGCACCAGACTTCCACCAGCCAAGTAGATCGGAAACGCGCTGTCTTCTCCTGTTTTCGGAAGCTGAGTCGGTTTATTGCTGTTATTTCCTGGCTCAGTAACTGTACCCTTTGGTACTTCCTCCACATCAATCTCTATGAGGATTTCTTCTTCATTTCCATTCTCATCTGTAACAATAATGGTGAACTTATCTTTACCAATATAGCCCGGATCAGGTGTGTAGACCCATTTGCCATCCTTAGTAATAGTCACTTTACCATGTCCCGGCTCATCTCCCAGGCTTGGCACTCCCCCAAGTGGAATTTCACCTTCAATAGGAACATCTTCATTGGTAATCTCTTTCTGCACAGGTGGAGTTACCTGCGGAACAACAGGCGTACTAGTTGCCACAGGCTGGCTTGGAGTAGCTGTTGGCGTAACCGTTGGCGTTGCCGTCGACACTGGCGTTACCATCGGTGTTGGCGAAGGTGTTGCCACCACAACTGGTGTTGCTGTTGGTGTAGAAGTAACGACTACTTCCGGTGTCGGTGATGGTGTCCAGATAGGACCTGTCGGTTCCTCTGGAGTCGGCGTTGGTGTTGCTGTCGGTGTCGACGTTGGTGTTGCTGTTGGTGTCGATGTTGGTGTTGCTGTCGGTGTCGACGTTGGTGTTGCTGTTGGTGTCGATGTTGGTGTTGCTGTCGGCGTCGACGTTGGTGTTGCTGTCGGCGTCGACGTTGGTGTTGCTGTTGGTGTCGACGTTGGTGTTGCTGTCGGTGTCGACGTTGGTGTTGCTGTTGGCGTCGACGTTGGGGTTGCTGTCGGCGTCGACGTTGGTGTTGCTGTCGGTGTCGACGTTGGTGTTGCTGTCGGTGTCGACGTTGGTGTTGCTGTTGGCGTTGGCGTTGGTGTTACCGTTGGTGCGGGCGTTACGGTCGGTATAGGCGTTGCTGTTGGTGTCGGAACTTTGTTTTTTACCTCAAGGCTTATCCCTGTCGTCGAAGAAATAGTCACTTCATGTGGTGTTTGATCAAGAACATAACCAGCAGGCGCTGTTTTCTCAATTAATATATATTTCCCACCTGTTAGTTTGGTAAATTCAAGTATCCCGTTTGTATCCGTAGTGCCTTCCTTAATCCAGATCTTATCGGCATCAACTACCCGATACAGATCAAAAACGGCCCCACTTAACACCTTACTCGTATTCCCGTCTTCTACTTTGGTAATCGTCAACGGTCCTCTTACGCCGCTTCCTGTGCCGGAGCCGCTAGAGAGCTTAACGATAATTTCCTCGGTGCTTACACCTGGAACTACCTTGATGTTTTTACCATCGAAACTAACCTTATTGGTTACCTTATCATTGTTTTGTGCTGTGATCAGGGAGTCATATTTCAAAATATAAGCTTCGGAAATATCCTTCAGGAAACTAAGCTTAAAGCTTTCTTTTCCGTCATTATCCGTAGTGATTTCCAGCTTATAATCTGTACCACTCACCAATTCTTGGTTGGTCGATGTTACATCCCCATTGCTTGCAACTTTCGTTTTGTAGACATGGAATGTATTGGACAGCAGGATTTGATTATCGCTTGGAATATCCGTAATTACCGCTTCTTTTACAAAAGATTGGTTACGGTTGATGTAAACCGTCCAATGAATTTTATTGCCATCCTGCGCACCTTCTTTGTTAACGTATTCCCCGCCCTGAGGGATATTAACAGAAGCTTGCAGTTTAGCGGACTCTACTTTCGCACCGTCATATAACGTAGCTGTATTTTTAATTTCATTTGAATCAATCGCTTGATCCGCGAACGTTGTTTTGAAAGTGACGTAGAACGCATAATTAATCGTTTTATTAAATGTCACCTTCAGCTCACTGCCATCCAGCTCCACTTTATAGTCCGCGGAATTCACACTAGCTTGAGGAGAAGGATTTCCATCCTTTCCATACTCCCATTTATTCACTTTCACAGAATCCATATTTACAACTTGGCCAGCTGAAATGGTATCAACCAGTTGAGCTTGGATTAACGTTTTCTGATTATAATTAGCCCCAATGTTCCAAGTGATTTCCTTAGTTACAGCATTGTAGGAACCACTCTTCTTCCCATTGTTTTTAACCTCATCTCTTGGATTAAAGGTTACGGTCGCTTCTTTATGCTTAGACTCCTGCACCCCATTAACCGTTTCTTTCCAATCGAGTGCACCTGTATTAGTGAATTGAGTTTTGCCCGGAGCCAGCCAATCATAGTTAAAGCTTGTTGTATAAGTAATTGTGTAAGGCTCATTTATCGGCGCATTAAAAGTAATCACAAATCCATCGTTTACTGCAACCGGATCATGCGCATTGTAAACAACACTATGGACGGTAGCAGTTCCACCTTTAGTTGGTTGAACCTTTAATGTACCCGGGACAAGCTTTAATCCAGCATTGCCAAAAGTATCTGTCACCACTAGATTTTCCATAGTCTTGCTGTCATCGTTAATTTGGATAGTCCAATCGAGGGTCTTAGTCGCATAATTAACGTTACTATAATTTTTATGGAGAATTTGCTGCTTGATATCACTGTAACCCGTTTCTGTTTTTCCATCATAAGTAATCTTGTTCGTAATCTGACCATCAACAAATACTCTGCCGTTTGCCTTTGTCTGATATTCAATACGGTAGGCAGAATTTATATCATTGTTAAATTTCAGATCAAAACCATTTAATCCCGTTGCAGTTGTTGGAGTTATTGTATATTCGCTTGAAGCGATTTCCGCGCCTTTAACCCCGTTGCCATTACTGTCGATCGTTACAGGATAAACTTTAACCGAGTTGAGAATTAGATCTTGAGTGTTATTGAATGTATCCTTCAAAATAGCATTTGCCGCTAAAATTGTTTTTTCATTGTAATTGAAATTAACAGCCCAGGAAATCACCTGATTCGCTGCATCGTAATTGGTGGACTCTTTCGATAGTGGTTTGCCACGTCCTACTGTAACTGTAGTGCTAGCCTTTTTAGAAAATCCGTTATCTCCTGTTAAGACTGCCTCATTCAAAAAGGTTTTCGCATCTACACCAGTACCAGTAATATCCGTAGAGAAGCCAATCCGGTAAGCTTTAGTAAGCGGGTTATCCGCAAATTTCAGCTTTAACTCTCCCAAAGTGGATCCTGTCACATCATACTTGCTGCTGTCCACTAGATTGCCAAGACTCACAGTCCCATCGACCTTCACATCAAGCTCATAAACAGCAATAGATACCGTATTCAGTGATAATCCCGCAGGGAGTGTGTCTGTGACCACTGCATTTTTTACGCTTTCCAGTGCCTTATTCACATCAACCGTCCAAGCGATGCTTGTTGGGTTATAATACTGCGGTTTAGGCGAACCGTCTTTTTCTATAGTAGAGCTAACCTTCGGCTTAAAATTAAGCTCAATGGTCTGAGTACCGCCTTGTATCGGGAAAATCAGGGTTTGCTTCGTGGAGCCTGTAATTTTCTTGGAGCTCAAAAGCGACCTAACGGAGAAAGTCCCTCCCACTTTATCGTGGGTTTCGATATAAGCATTAAATGTAAATACAACGCGGTTAGTATTTTTGTCGACGGTATAAGTCCCTACAGGCTCATCGTCAAAAATAAGATCACCATTCAGATCGTTATAAAGTTCAAACTGTGTTGGAAGATCAAAGGTATAGGTGGACCCATCCTTATATCCATGCCCATCTGGAAGTGACCATGTATAGTTCAATTCCGAATAGGAATCAAGTTCATATACACTTTCTGTAACCGTATTTGTGTATTTATCATCGGTGTATACAGCAAGCGTAACACTAGTAATGAGGTCATCTCCAATTACAGTACCGTTGCCACTCGCATATGCCTGCGAATTGACTCCAAAGCCAAAGCTGTAAGCCCATTGCGTCACAAGCAAGAATACTACGAGCAATGCGCTAATTTTCTTTTTTGATAACATTATTAAAAATGCCTCCTTTGTCACTCCGTTTATCGTGCTTTTCCTAAGCTTTATCCTTTGAATCCCGTACTCTACTCCCCCGCATTAACCTCCTTGACGCTTTCTCATGATATAAATTTGCAACCTAACAACTATTGTAAATAGTCCATCTATACATAATCTGAACAGCGTCCTATTGCAGTCTTGGAGATCTTTTTATTGCAAAAAAAAACAGGGATATGCGCAATAACTCGCATATCCCTGTCGTATTTACTACTTAGTGGAAAATAAAAATAACATTGTACATCTTATAGACTAGCGTGATCACGTTTGGTGTAAGTCTTACGCTTCTCCAGAAGCTTGTTCAGCGCATCAATATAAGCGCGGGCACTTGCTTCTAGAATATCGGTGCTAAGTCCACGGCCTTGTGCAGCTACTTCTCCCTGCGAAAGCACCACATGAACCTCACCCTGCGCATCTTTACCACGGGAGACCGATTTAATCGAATAATCTCCAAGGGTAACTTCCTCATTCGTGGCTTTATCAATAGCATTGTAGATGGCATCTACTGAACCATTACCTTCGGCCTCAGCTACAATCGGCTGGTCTTCCGGACCCGCAATAATAACCTTGGCGGTTGGAACAGCTTCATTACCATAAGTAACGAACATCGTTTGCAGCTTAAAGACTTCTGGCGTATCAATTAATTTCTCTTCAATCAAAGCCAAAATGTCTTCATCTGATACTTCTTTTTTCTTATCTGCCAAATCCTTAAATCTAGAAAAAGCGGTGTTCAGCTCTTCTTCGGACAAATCATACCCAAGATCACTCAACTTATCGCGGAAAGCGTGCCGTCCAGAGTGTTTGCCGAGTACCAGCTTGCTCTCTTTAAGTCCAATAGTCTCCGGTGTCATGATCTCGTAGGTAGTTTTCTCTTTTAGCATCCCGTCCTGGTGAATACCCGATTCATGAGCAAATGCGTTAGCTCCTACAATCGCTTTATTCCCTGGAACCACCATACCTGTAAGCTTGCTGACCAGACGGCTTGTGCGAGAGATCTCAGATAACGTAAGCGATGTTTTTGCACCAAAAAATTCAGCCCGTGTCTCAAGCGCTAGCGCAACTTCTTCAATCGCTGTGTTCCCGGCACGTTCACCGATACCGTTGATCGTTCCTTCGATCTGATCTGCACCATTCTGAATCGCAGCCAGCGTATTTGCTGTAGCCATACCAAGATCGTTATGACAATGGGCACTAAGCTGTACGCGTTCAATATCAGGCACATTCTCTTTTAGATATTTAAAGATAGCTCCGTACTCCGAAGGATTCAAATAACCTACAGTATCCGGGATATTAACAACATTAGCGCCTTCCCGGATAGCCATGCCGACCATTTCAGCCATGAAATCATACTCCGTACGGCCCGCGTCTTCTAATGAAAACTCGAGCTTAGGGAAATATTTTTTAGCGTATCGGATAGCAGACTGTGCAGTTTCCAGCACCTGAGCCTTATCCATCCGTAGCTTATGCTGGCGGTGAATAGGAGATGTAGCCAGAAAAATATGAATACAAGGGTCCTGCGCTCCCTGTAGTGCTTCTTTTACAGCATCAATATCTGTCTCTCTAGAACGAGAAAGGCCGATTACCGTGACGTTCTTCACAGCTCTTGCCACCGCATTAACAGAAGCTAGATCACCTGGAGAAGCTGCAGGAAAACCCGCTTCCATGCGATCAATTCCCAGCTTCTCTAACTGGTAAGCGATCTCCACTTTCTCACGCGTGTTGAGGTTCACACCTGGTGACTGCTCTCCATCTCGCAGTGTCGTATCGAACACATAAATTTTCCGCATGCTAAGCACCTCCCAAAAATTGTGCTGAAACTCTCAAATGCGGCTCGCAAAGTCACGGCCGCATTTGAAGGTAATACTATTTAATCATAAGTATGATTATGATTATTTCTTAATCCAGTGCATCATTTCACGCAATTGGCTACCTACAACTTCTACTGGGTGAGCAGCTTCGTTGCGGCGAGTAGCGGTAAGGAAAGCACGTCCGGATTGGTTCTCAAGGATAAAGTCACGAGCGAATTTACCTTCTTGAATATCTGTCAGAACAGCTTTCATAGCTTTTTTAGTATCTTCAGTTACAATACGTGGTCCAGTTACATAGTCACCGTACTCAGCAGTGTTACTGATAGAATCGCGCATGCTGGACAATCCGCCTTCGTATACCATGTCAACGATCAGCTTCAATTCGTGCAGACATTCGAAGTAAGCCATCTCAGGAGCATATCCTGCTTCTGTCAATGTTTCGAAGCCAGCTTTGATCAGTGCGGATACACCACCGCAAAGTACAGCTTGTTCACCGAACAAGTCAGTTTCGGTTTCTTCACGGAAGGAAGTTTCGATAACCCCTGCGCGTGTACAGCCGATACCTTTTGCATAAGCAAGACCGATTTCTTTAGCTTTTCCAGTTGCATCTTGTTCGATAGCAATCAAGCCAGGAACGCCAAAGCCTTCAACATAAGTACGACGAACCATGTGACCTGGAGATTTTGGTGCTACAAGCAGCACGTCTGCATCTTTAGGAGCAACGATTTGTCCAAAGTGTACGTTAAAGCCGTGGGAGAACATCAAAGCTGCGCCTTTTTTAAGGTTTGGTTCTACTTCATTTTTATATACCGAAGCCTGTGTTTCATCTGGCATTAGGATTTGCACAACATCTGCACGGGATACTGCTTCAGCTACTGGCAATACTTCAAAACCGTCATTTTTCGCAGTTTCAAAAGATTTACCTTCACGAAGACCGATGACAACTTGAAGACCACTGTCACGCAGGTTTTGTGCTTGGGCATGTCCTTGGCTACCGTACCCGATTACCGCAATTGTCTTTCCTTTTAATACACTAAGTTCTGCATCCTGTTCATAGTACGTTGTAACTGCCATTGTCAATATCCTCCTTTAATTTGAGACCCATCATAAAGAGCGGGTGCTTCAAGAGAACTGGAATCATAGAAGATCTAGCTGCTCCTCAAGCTCCCGCTCTTTAGCGGGAAGTTCATTCATATCATATCAGATTAATGCAATCAAGCAGTAATCCGTTAAAGTCGCAAAATAAAATATTTAAGAGTTACCGCGTACCATAGCCGTAATACCCGTGCGAGACAGTTCTCTGATTCCATAAGGTTTCAAAAGCTCGATCATCGCATCAATCTTCACTGTATCTCCAACTACCTGTACTAACAATGTAGTGCTACCAATATCAACAACTGAAGCCCGGAAGGTTTCTACAACGCCCATAATTTCCGGACGCTCACTTGGATCAGCATTCACTTTAATCAGAGCCAGCTCACGAGCAACCATGGGCTTAGATCCAAGATCAACGACTTTAATTACATCAATTAACTTGTAGAGCTGCTTCTCGATTTGTTCAAGCGTATGCTGGTCTCCAAGAGTAACGATAACCATCCGGGACAATCCAACCTCTTCAGACTGGCCAACCGTTATACTCTCAATATTAAATCCGCGGCGACCGAACAAACCCGACACCCGTTGAAGCACACCCGGCTGGTCATTTACGAGTACAGAAATCGTATGTCTTGTCACTGTTATTCATCCCCCATCAGCATATGATCGATGGTTGAACCTTGAGTTACCATCGGGTAGACATTCTCGTCTTTTGGAACAACGAATTCTACCAATACTGGACCCGGTGTTTCCAGTGCTTTCTGCCATGCATCACGTGCTTCTTCCTTATTCGTCGCCCGTAGACCTTTTACACCATAGGCCTCAGCCAGCTTAACGAAGTCCGGACTGCCTGCGAGGTCTGTAAAGCTGTAACGTTTATCATAGATAAGATTCTGCCATTGGCGAACCATGCCAAGCACCTGATTGTTAATTACTACAATTTTGACTGGTATATTGTTAATCGCACATATCGCTAGCTCTTGGGAACACATTTGCATGCCGCCATCACCATTAATCGATACTACCAACCGTTCAGGATGTGCCATCTGTGCACCGATAGCTGACGGGAATCCGAAGCCCATCGTTCCAAGACCGCCTGAAGTAATCCATGAACGCGGATGATTGAACTTATAGTATTGTGCAGCCCACATTTGATGCTGACCAACATCCGTTGTAACAATCGCTTCACCTTTAGTGGTGTCATTGATCATTTCAATCACCCATTGTGGTTTAAGCTCTGTTTCTGAATCCTTATACCGAAGCGGCTGATCTAGCTTCCACTGAGCAATCTGTGTTCTCCAAGCATCAGCATTAGATGCGCGGCCAACCTCAGGATTCAGCATTTCCAATACCGTTTTCACATCGCCTACAATCGGAATATCAGGCGATACATTTTTCCCGATTTCTGCAGGATCGATATCGATATGCACGATTTTGGCTTTTGGCGCGAAGCCGTCCAGTCTGCCAGTAACACGGTCATCAAAACGTGCACCGATATTAATGAGCAAATCGCACTGTTGGATCGCATTATTCGCGGTATACGTACCATGCATACCCGGCATTCCCATCCAAAGTTCTTCTGCACTAGGGAAAGCTCCGAGACCCAGCAAGGTTGTAGTAATTGGAATCTCTGTCCGTTTCACGAATTCGAACATAGCTTCATGTGCTCCGGAGTAAATAACTCCACCACCTGCAATGATGATCGGACGTTCAGCAACCGCAATCGCACGAACCAATTTATCAAGCTGCAGTTTGTTTGGAACTGTACAAGGATTGTAGCCCCGAAGATTCACTGTTTTCACTGGTGTGAACAACGTCTTCGCTGCTGACACGTCTTTCGGAATATCGATCAACACTGGACCTTTACGACCGGTATTCGCCACATGAAAAGCTTCATGTATAACACGGGGGAGATCCTCAACATCTCTTACAAAGTAGCTATGCTTAGTGATTGGCATCGTTATCCCGGTAATGTCTGCTTCCTGGAAAGCATCTGTACCGATCAGGCTGGAGAATACGTTACCTGTGATTACAACCAATGGAGTGGAGTCCATATATGCTGTAGCAATACCTGTTACAAGATTCGTTGCTCCGGGACCTGAGGTAGCTATACATACCCCTGGTTTGCCACTTGCTCTAGCGTAACCGTCAGCTGCATGAATAGCACCTTGCTCATGACGTGTTAACACGTGATTGAAATCCGTAAAACCGTACAATGCATCATAGATGTACAGTACAGCTCCACCCGGATATCCGAATACAGTGTCTACACCTTCTAATACAAGGCTGCGGAGTAATATCTCGGAACCGGAAATGACCTCCGGCTCCATCCATTTTTCTTTTAACTGCTCAGTAGACCGTAATTCCGGTATTTGCGCGCTCATCAGTATTCCTCCTCCGATATTTAACATTCATTATGCAAATGACGGACCGTCCTTTATACATCAGCAAATGGTTCCTTATAAAACAAAAAAACCTTTCGCCTCCCACGCACAGTATTAGCGCGTGAGGGACGAAAGGTTGATCTTCCGTGGTACCACCCATGTTTGCATTACATCTCGCGATGCAACGCCTTATCAGGTATACAAAAATCCATCGATGTAGGCAAGGGCCCTAATCTCTGTAACCTGAAGTCCCTAACGCGGACTAAACGATTTCCCCTAATAATTCCACCACTCTAGCCAGTGGACCTTTCAGGAAAACAGCTCCGAGGTGAGCTCGTATATAAGGGATTTCGGTGGAGGTTGCAGCAGATCCTCACACTCTCTGAGCAAAAGAGCCCTTAAAACTTCGTCCTCATCATTGCCGATACATGTATGTTCGATAAAATGTTTAGACACATTATATGATTCCTAACATGGATAAGTCAATACCCTTATTTTTAATATTGTCACAACTCCTACTTCTACGTGCTGGGAACCCCCACCACGCTCCCGACATATGATGTACGACAATGCGTAGAAAGGGGGCGCTCTATGATCCGTTATCGTCGACCCAAGCAGGATGACGTCATTATCCTTGATTTAATCGAGCGACAGCTTGTACCATTATCTCATTTGCCAAAGACTGAAATTGCCAAAATCAAAAAAGATATCCCCCGTCGTCTGGGACACGGTATCACCTTAGTCGCCTGTCCCGACTATGAGAGTGATCCAATGGGGTTTGTCCATTTCCTGCTGCATGGTGATTTACTTTATATCGATATGTTAGCCATAGCACCCGCAGCACGGCGCAAACACTTGGGGAATATGCTCATGGATCGAGCAGAACGATTTGCACTATCACGCGGATGTCATCGGGCTAAGGTATCCGTCGATTTAGGAAACACAGCAGCTCTTGCCTTTTATCAAAAATTGGGCTACAGCGTAGCCCGTTATCAATCCCTAAGCTTCTGTTACGAATTGGAGAAAAGGTTCATCTAGTTAAATCGAATTTCAACTGAACTTAAAAGAATCCGAAAGGTGGATAGGGTGTGCCTCCGTACCCGTAACCTCCATAAGGATTACCATAGCCAGGACCTCCGCCATAAGGAGCTCCACCGCCATAGCCACCACCAAAAGCATAAGGTGCTGTACCAATAGCTAGCAAATCAAACAACACTAAAGGAATGATTGCTTTGGTTTGTACTTTTTTACCACTTACGCGTTGTAATATCAGACGATTTCCGGATACACGAAGCAGTTTCCCTGTCACCTGAGTACCGTCCTTTTTTACTGCAATGATCTGCTTACCCACGAGTCTCATAACCTGCTTCTTCGTAACTGGCTTAGTCATATGATCCCCTCCTAAATGTTTTGTACGCCTCTCATTTGCATCATCTACAAAACAGTCTATTCGATGGAAAGGACCTTCGCCTGTACACTTGCCCTCCTGCCTCAATGTTTATCCTTGCTGATCCTAATAAAAAAGCCGTATTTCCGGGAAAAGACCGGAAATACGGCTTTGAAAAGTTACATTTCTATCGCTTACCAGGATCGTATGGCTGTCCTAATGCCTTAGGAGCAGAGGATCGGCCTACAGCCCCTACCAGCACGATGATAGTCAGTACATAAGGGATCATAAAGATAAACTCTTGAGGAATATTTTGTGACCACTCATACAATTGAACATAGTTGCGGATCGCTTGGGAGAATCCGAAGAATACCGCTGCACCAAAGGCACCAAGTGGATTCCATTTCCCAAAGATCATCGCTGCAATGGCGATAAAACCTTGACCAGAGATTGTATTATGTCCAAAGGTTCCGGTTGTTGTTAAAGTGATTGTAGCTCCACCAATACCCGCCATCAATCCACTCAACATTACACCGATATATCTCATCCGATTAACTTTTACACCCAGTGTATCTGCAGCACTTGGATGCTCACCTACTGCACGCAAACGCAATCCAAATGGCGTCTTAAACAGAACCAAATAAATAACGATGACCAGTATTATGGCCAGATAAGTTGTAGGATAGGAATTAAAAATCCCTTCACCAATCACTGGGATTTTGGAGAGCCCAGGAATTGCAACCTTGCTAAACCCATCAATGATCGGAGTTTCAGCAGATCCATCAAACAGGAGCTTTACCATATAGAGCGTGCTTCCTGCAGCTAAAAAGTTAATAACCGTACCACTAATCGTCTGATCAGATTTAAAGGTTATAGATGCAACCGCATGAATTAGTGAGCCTAGCACACCAACAGCTATAGCACAGAGTACACCAACCCAAGGAGCCCATTCGCCCATTCCAGCGTCCTGAGCATAATAACCGCCTACTGCTGCCGCAAAGGCACCAAACATCATCAAACCTTCAAGTCCAATGTTTACGACACCGGAACGTTCAGAGAAGATGCCGCCAAGTGAGGCAAAAATGAGCGCTGTGGAAAAAACAAGCGTTGTATTAAGCAGTTGACCTAACGTCTGCAGATCCATCTATAACACCTTCTCTTTCTTGCGCTTGAAGTAAAAGGGCTTAAGCACCCAGCGCACAATCCCTTGTGCCGCAATAAAGAATATGATTGAACCAATAACGATACGAATAAGCTCTGGTGGAACATCTGCAGCAAAACTCATACCCGCAGAACCATAAGTCAGCGTACCGTAGAGAATCGCAGCCAGAATAACACCAAGTGGATGTGTTAAACCAAGAAGAGCAACAGCGATACCATCAAATCCATATCCTGGCGATGCCGCGAAAATAGCTTGATAATGGAATACACCAAGCACCTCTCCTGCTCCGGCCAGACCGGCGAATACACCACTTATGAACATTGCCTTCATAACGTTACGTCCAACATTCATCCCTGCATATTCGGCAGCATGTGGATTGTAACCAACTGCACGCATTTCGTAGCCCTGCTTGGTCTTCCATAAGTACACATAGAAGAATACCGCTGCAGCAAGAGCAATAGCTGTACCCCAGTGTAGACGTGCATTATCAAATATCGAATTCAAAAAGGTCATGGAAAGCGAGGCCGGAATATCCTCGGAACGATTTTGTCCTGGAAGCAACAAAAAGTTTCTAACGATATAATTCGACAGGTAAAGAGCAATCCAGTTTAACATGATTGTGGTAATAACTTCGTTAATCCCACGTTTTGCTTTCAAATAACCGGCAATCCCTGCCCATAAACCACCACAGACACCCGCAATAATTACAGCAAGCGGGACAAGCAGGAAGGATGGCAGACCTGCCATCTTAATACCCACCACTGTTGCCGCTGTCATACCAATCATTACTTGGCCATCTGCCCCGATATTAAACATCCCTGAACGGAATGCGAAAGCTACGGCTAGCCCTGTAAGCATTAATGGTGTCATTTCGCGCACAGCTTCACCAAAGTTATACAAATTACCAAACACCCGTTTGAACAGTGCGGAGTAAGCAGTTATCGGATCATAACCGCCCAGAAGCATAACTATTGCTCCCACAAGAAAACCAAGCACGATGGCAACCAGAGGAACGATGTAGCTGTCAGTTGTGAAGATTTTTTTGAACTTATTCAACTGCCTTACCTCCCCGCTGCAAGCTGCCTGCCATCATAAGACCCAGTTCCTGATCATTCGTATCTTGCGGGAACACTTCACCGACAATTTTCCCTTCATAGATAACAGCGATTCTGTCAGAGACGTTCATAATCTCGTCCAATTCAAAGGAAATAAGTAGAACAGCCTTTCCTTGATCACGCTGAGCTATGAGTTGCTTCTGAACAAATTCGATAGCCCCAACATCTAAACCGCGCGTAGGTTGTGCGGCAATTAACAATGTCGGATTTTTATCTATTTCCCGCGCAATAATCGCTTTCTGTTGATTTCCGCCGGATAAAGAACGGGCTTTGGTCTCTATTGAAGGTGTACGTACATCAAATTGCTCTATAAGCTTCGCTGCGTACTTATCAATGACATCATTTTGCAAAAAGCCATTTTTGTTGTAAGGACTCTTATAATAGGTTTCCAAAACCATATTCTCACTCATGGTGAAATCAAGCACTAATCCATGCTTGTGGCGGTCCTCAGGAATATGAGAGACATTCATCTCTGAAACCTTCCGCGGTGATAAATTAGCAATTTCATTGCCAGAAACGGTTATCGAACCCGAATCAATTTTGCGCAGACCTGTAATGGCCTGGATCAACTCACTTTGTCCATTGCCATCTACGCCAGCAATCCCGAGAATTTCCCCTGCTTTAACTTCAAAGCTAAGACCATCCAGTACGGAGACCCCGTCTTTACTCTTACTGCTGACATCCTTCAGTTTGAGTACAGATTGGCCAACCTCAGGAGCTTTCTTGTCCACTTTAAAAGTTACGCCACGCCCAACCATTTTTTCAGCTAGCTCATTAGGATTGGTCTCTGCGGTATTCACAGTATCAATTACTTTCCCACGTCTAATAATGGTGACCCGATCAGATATTTGCATGATTTCTTTAAGCTTATGCGTGATCAAAATAATGGATTTTCCCTCTGCAACAAGCCGCTTCATAATCGCCATGAGTTCCGTAATTTCTTGAGGCGTAAGTACTGCGGTCGGCTCATCAAATATGAGAATATCCGCTCCACGGTACAGGGTCTTCATAATTTCTACCCTTTGCTGCATACCTACCGAAATGTCATGAATAACGGCATTTGGATTCACTTGCAGGCCATATTGCTCCGATAGCTTCCGAACCTGTTCCGCAGCGGATTTATAGTCAATTTTAAGACCTTTTTTCGGCTCCATCCCAAGAACAATATTCTCGGTCACCGTAAAAGGCTCCACAAGCTTGAAATGCTGATGAACCATACCAATACCAAGCTCAATAGCTTTATTGGGGTTATCAATAATAACCGGTTTCCCGTCGATTTCAATACTGCCTTCATCCGGTTGATACAATCCAAATACAATGTTCATCAAAGTGGACTTGCCTGCACCATTCTCACCAAGCAATGCAAGGATTTCACCCTTTTTAAGCGTCAAGCTAATGGAATCGTTAGCAACAATACCGGGAAAGCGTTTTGTGATTTGCTTCAACTCTACGACAGGAGCCGCAGCACTCATGGAATCACCCTCATCACAGAATATATAACTACCTTATAGACACGGATGTACCGCCCTTTGTAAGGCGGTATATCTATGTTCCTCTTATCATAACCAGTGCTTTAACAAGGAATAAGGCCAGCACAACACCGGCCTTATTCTTTGATCCTTATTGTATTGCAATAAATGGAGACTAACTATTACTCGGAAGGAACAGTGATTGTTCCATCAATGATTTGTTTTTTGTATTCTTCAACTTTAGCCAGGATCTCTTCAGAAACGTTGTCCTTAGTATCAGAAATACCTACACCATTATCTTTCAGACCAAGAACGGTTGTAGTACCACCCTTGAACGTACCGTCAATTACTTCTTTAGAAACTTTAAGAACAGCTTCGTCTACACGTTTGATCATGGAAGTCAAAGTAACGTCAGTACCAAACTCGATGGATTGGTCTTTATCTACACCAATAACCCATACTTTAGTACCGCCTGCTTTGTTACGAGCTTTAGCTTCGTTGAATACGCCATTTCCTGTTTGTCCAGCAGCAGGGAAGATAATGTCGTTTCCGTCGTTATACAATGTAGCCGCAAGAGATTTACCAACGTCTGGTTTGTCATAACCACCGGCATAAGTAGGTGTTACTTTAGCTGAAGGGTTAACTGCTGCTACACCAGCTTTAAAGCCAGCTTCAAAACGTTTGATTACAGGGCTTTCCAGACCGCCGATGAATGCAACTTTGTTAGTTTTTGTAGTCAGACCAGCAACCACACCAACCAAGAAGGAACCTTCATTTTCGGAGAAAGTAACGGAAGCTACGTTAGGAGCTTCAACTACGCTATCAATGATAGCCAAGTTAGCATTTGGGTTCTCAGTAGCTACTTTTTTAATTGCGTCGCCAAGATCAAAACCAATACCCCAAGTCAAGTTGTATCCATCTTTAACGAAGGAGTTAAGGTTTGGCTCATAGTCAGCATTTGATTTACTTTGCAAGTACTTAACGCCACTACCTGTTTCTTTTTCAAGAGCTTGCAATGCTTCCCATGCGGATTGGTTAAACGATTTATCGTTTACACCACCAATGTCAGTAACCATACCAAATTTGAAATCGGATTTAGGTGCGTTTGTTCCTGCATTGGTTCCTGCATTAGTTTCACCTTTAGCGGCGTTGTTATTGTTGTTTCCACAGCCTGTCAAAACGACTGTAAGAGACAGCAACATTGCAAGAGATAGCTTTAAACCTTTTTTCATTGAATGTAATCCCCCTTAAAATATTGGATGTCTTCTGTGTTCTGCTTGGACATTCCATTAGTTCAAATTATAACTGCAATAAAATCTAAAATCCAGTGCATAAATGACCTCAGGTCAATAATAATTTGCACTTTTTAGCAAGTAACCGCTTTCCATGACATAGCATGTTACAGTTATGTCCGGTTAATGTCAGAAACCCTGATTTTACTCTGTATAGTATTCCAACACATTACAAATATTATTGCACACTTAAGTGTTTTCTATTATTATGATTCCTTAGTAATTGCACTGAAAGGAAGTTATCAGATCATGACCGAAGAAATAAATCCACAAACAACACCGGCCTTCAAATATTGCCGTGAATCCCGTGTCTTCAAAACCGGACGCGTTTTCCCTAATGATGTCAATAATCACAAAACATTATTCGGTGGCAAGCTTATGAGCGGCATTGATGAAGTAGCCTCCATTTCAGCTATGCGCCATTGTCGAACTAACGTCGTCACAGCCTCTACAGACTCTGTAGACTTCTTGAGACCCATTCGCCCTACTGACTCCGTATGCTTTGAATCCTTCGTCTCCTGGACCGGACGGACAAGCATAGAGGTGTTTGTGAAGATCATTTCAGAAAATCTATATACTGGAGAGCGCGCTGTCGCTGCTACTTCATTCCTAACCTTTGTCGCAGTCGAAGAGGATGGCACGCCTACTCCGGTCCCAGCTATCATCCCAGAGACAGACGAAGAGAAGCTGATCAACGAATCTGCTAATGAACGTTCCGAGCTACGGAAAGTTCGCCGCAATATCAGCAAAAAACTCGCCGCTCAATTAAACACCATAAAGTACTGGGAATAGCTCTGCAGATGCAGAGCTTTTTCTTTTATGTAGGGAATGTCAACGCTGCTTCATCCCTATCTTACCGCACAAAAAAGCACCGCTGCATGGGCAACCCGCAGGCGGTGCTTTTCGGTTATATTACAACACTTACGCGTTGATTTTCTCTTTAGCAATACCAGCCAAGGAGTTGAATGCGTTAAGATCATTTACAGCCAGATCAGCCAGCATTTTACGGTTAACTTCTACACCAGCCAATTTCAGGCCGTATACAAGCTTGCTGTAAGAAAGACCGTTCAAACGAGCTGCTGCATTAATACGAACGATCCACAGTCTGCGGAAGTTACGTTTAGTTTGACGACGGTCGCGGTAAGCGTAAACCATCGATTTCATTACTTGTTCTTTAGCTGTTTTAAAAATACGGTGTTTAGAACCGAAATAACCTTTTGCCAATTTCAACACTTTTTTATGTTTACGACGAACTACAAATCCGCCCTTAACTCTTGCCATATTAATAAACCTCCCAAAAATGTGTAATAAACTATTTCAAGTTAGCCAATCCTTGTTTCAAACGTCTTACATCCCCAGGGGCCATTACTGGATTTCCGTTCAGAACGCGCTTAGCGCGTTTAGATTTGTGGGACAGCAAGTGGTTTTTGTGAGCTTTGTAACGTGTTACTTTACCAGTTCCGGTAATTTTGAAGCGGCCTTTCAGGCTGCTGTGTGTTTTCATCTTAGGCATGGTGTTTCCTCCTTGAATATTATGCGGCGCCAAATTGCAGATAAGCAAGTGACTCCAGATTTATTGAGCTTTAGGAGCCAAAATCATAATCATGCTGCGGCCTTCCAGCTTTGGCTGGCGCTCAACAACAGATATATCAGCCACTTCGTTCTTCACTCGTTCGAGGATTTTTTGGCCGATATTCGCGTGTGTAATCTCACGTCCGCGGAAACGTACGGAGCACTTCACTTTATCGCCCTCACCCAAGAACTTGATCACATTGCGGAACTTAGTTTGATAATCATGTTCCTCAATGTTAGCACGGAACCAGACTTCCTTGATATCAACGACCTTCTGGTTTTTACGCGCTTCCTTCTCTTTCTTCTGCGTTTCATAACGGAACTTGCCGTAATCCATGATGCGGCATACCGGCGGCTTAGCCTGTGGTGCTACATTGACTAGATCCAGATTAAGATCGATCGCCATTTGCAGCGCTTCGCGGATCGGTTTAATTCCGATTTGCTCACCTTCCGCACCAACCAACCGTACCTCTTTGGCCCGAATTTCATCATTGATCATATGTTCCTTACTGATAACTCTCCACCTCCGGATCTTTTTAACAACTATTCTCACGTAACTCCATAAAAAAGGGGTGCCGGTAACACCCGACACCCCGTGTTTGATCAACGTTCATGAACATTAACATTCATAAAGCATTGAGATCAAAACCAGCCGGCGAATATGCCAGTCAGGTGAGAAGCAGGTGCTTCTTCTTGCAATCCCTATGATTTGCGTACTTGAATACTATACACCACACTATTTGGGGTGTCAATCCTTTTATGCAGAAATTTCGTGAATTTTATACCTGCTTACTTTGTACTTCTTCAAGTCGTACTACGCGAGTATGCTTGGTATGGCTCCATTGCTTATTGTTCTGCGTGAAGAACGCATAGAACGTAATCGGATACCACGAGATCAAGTAGATCGGGAAGAATACAAGATAAGCATATACTTTCTTGAACGTAACCTTCTCCAATGCCATCGCAATACCAAAAGTCACCAGATTGGCGCCAATAGCCAGGAAGCTGAGCCAGATCGGCAAGCTGCCGTAAATGTTAGCGATATTCGGTCCGTTAAAGAACGCCATATCCACCCACATTACCGCCGTCATTAAAAAAGTGAGCAATACAATATATACATTCGCTCCATAAAGCGCGAGGTCAAACTTCGTTAAGCTGCGTTCTTTAATACTTTGCCAAAGCAATGGGAAAAAATAACGGCGAGCAACAGTGAAGTGCCCCTGCATCCAACGCAGACGCTGTCTTGAGGAGGCCTTGAAGGTTAACGGCTTCTCATCAAATACCTTTGCATCATAATTGAACTTAGGATATACACCATGTGCTGCACTACGCATCGTAAACTCCAAGTCCTCGACCAAACTTGTAGCTCCCCAGCCCATTTCTTTAAGAAGTGTGGTCTCAAAACACATTCCGGTTCCGCCAAGGAAGTTAGCCATATTTAAATTATGGCGTGAAAGTTGCCACAAACGGTTAATATACCAGTACGAAATACCATAAGCAGCTGTAATCCAGGAATCCTCTGGATTCTTGGTGTCGATATAACCTTGGATTACCCGTGCACCTGAACAAAGATCATTATTCATCTCCATCAGGAACTCGGTATGCGCCAAGTTATCAGCATCGAACATGACAACAGCATCATATTGCCGCGGCATAGCCCACAGCTCTTTAAGCATCCATTCTATTGCGTAGCCTTTACCTCTCAGATTTGCATTGGTGCGGACACAGGCGTTCATGCCGTGTTCTCTAACGATGCGAGCTGTACCGTCTGTACAATTGTCACAAATTACAAATACATCGTACAGTTCTGATGGATAATTAAGCTGCTTCAGATTCTCCATTAATGCGCCGACAACTTCTTCCTCGTTATGTGCGGCAACAAGTACGGCAAAAGATTTTTCCGGCTTATACTGCGTTTTTTTCTTTTTCCTGTGCAGTCCGAATAATGAAAACGTAAACTGATAGACTGCGATTGCTGCCAAGATCACTTGGAGCGTAACAAACAGTGCGTCTGTCATGACCTTTTGATGCCCCCTTTTTTCACTCTTGGTGTTCTTTTTTTCTCTCTAGCTTGCTTGACGTTCTTTCTGACCCTTTTGTTGCATCCCTTAACAATAGACCAAGAGTATTCTTATTCTCGGCAGACTTCACAATTTTTATATATGCTGTTTAAAAGAATTCTATGGATTCCTTTTTTTGAATCCTTATTTATCTCTTACCCTTTTAAACAGGTTTAGTCTGCTTGAATCATTGTAAAGCGTAATAGTGCTCTAAGTCAAAACTGGCAAATTTCGTGTAAACCTGAGCTTTTCCTTGAAATGAACTACCTTTAAAAAGTATGATTAAGACAGATCTAAGCTATAGAACGGATTACTGCATTAACATCTGTTAACGGTAGCCGGACTAGCGGAGGGAATTAGATATGAGACATTTATTCATGAAACTACATCTCTGGGAGCGGCATCTTTTTAAGTGGATCAACGGACGAATGCATAATCGTTTTTTGAACTTTTGGCTCTTTTACCTTACTCATTTGGGTGGAGCTACAAGCACGATTGTTATCAATATACTGGTATGGGTATTAGCTCCTGAGCCTTGGAGAACTACAGGTTTACAAGCCTTAACAGCACTAGCTGTCAGCCATATACCCGTAGCTATCGCCAAAAAACTGTACCCGCGTATGCGTCCTTATCTGGCGTTACCGGAAACCAATACTTTTCGTAATCCATTAAAGGATCATTCTTTTCCATCTGGTCATACTACAGCTATCTTTGCTTCTACGGTCCCTTATATGCTGGCGTTTCCTGCTTTGACCGTTATTCTGCTGCCGCTAGCTTGTATTGTCGGATTTTCTCGTATTTATCTTGGATTGCATTATCCATCAGATGTTATAGCTGGCGCAGTGATCGGTTCCTGCGTAGCAGCTGGTACTATAGCCTTATGGATGTAAAGCATTTATTGTTAATAACCGGGAAAACCCTTGAGAATAGGTGAATCAACATTGCGTAAAAAAAGAATCTTAATACTCTCGGAAGGTTTTGGCGCCGGACATACACAAGCAGCTTATGCGTTGTCGAGCAGTCTGCGCCAATTATCGCCTAATTTACAAACGAAGGTGCTAGAACTTGGGAATTTTTTAAACCCCAAGATGGCACCTATTATTCTGTCTGCTTACCGAAAGACGGTAACGACACAGCCAAAATTGATGGGTTATGTCTACCGTCACCAGAAATCATTCAATCGTCTTACCACGCTTGCCTTGCATCGTATATTTTATACGCATGCCAAAAATATTGTGAGGCAACTGAAACCCGACGTAATTGTCTGCACACATTTTATTCCAGGTGCTGTAGTGTCCCGCCTAAAGAGATTGGATCCTACCCTAAATGTGCCGCTCGTCACCGTCATAACGGATTATGATGCGCATGCAACCTGGATTAGCCCAGAGGTAGACCTTTACCTGGTTTCAACACCTGAGGTTAAATCCAAATTGCGCAGCCGAAATATTCCTGCCACGAAAATTCAGGTAACAGGTATACCGATACACCCTAATTTTTGGAAGCATCCCGGAAAGCAGGAGATTCGAGAGCAATTCAATCTGCGGGAGATGCCAACCGTTCTTGTCATGGGCGGAGGCTGGGGAATCATGAACGACCAAGTCGTAAATGCTTGTCTGGCGGAATGGCGTGACAAGATTCAGATTGTTTTCTGTCTCGGCAATAACGAACAGCTGCTAAAGGAAATGAAAGAAGACCCGCATTATAATCATCCTAATATCTCCTTACTCGGCTTTACGCGTGAAATCCACAAGCTGATGGAGGTGTCCGATCTGCTGGTTACAAAACCGGGAGGAATGACCTGCAGTGAAGGGCTTGCAAAAGGTATTCCGATGCTCTTCCATCACCCTCTTCCCGGGCAGGAGGAGGAGAATTGCCGCTACTTTACTGCAGCCGGCTTCGGAGAACCCATCGAATCTTTAGAGGTTGTCGAAATGTGGATGGAGCGCCTCTTAAACAACTATGAGGATGTGCAAAACAAGCGCAAACTTCATCTTGAAGAAATTGCGCGCTACCATCCTTTACAATGTGCTCAGAGTATCATCGAATTATTGGAATAGTTAATTTAAAAAAGCGGCAGCCTCCAAACTACTTTACTTGGAGAGTTGCCGCTTTATTATTGAAGCATGCCATTTGAAGCAGTGCTTTGTAACTACAGCCGATATTTATCCAATCGGGTAGCCTGATACTGTTTGAGTGCTTCTGCACCTACAATTGCCTCGCAACGATGGATATTCACGCCACGTCCGACAAATTTCGTCTCATATTCTGTCATGATATGATCCTCGTTGATGATGCCATCTGCATGTAGGTCCAAAGAAATATTTTTCATCTGCAAACCAAAGTCCGCAAAGGCATTTAATGAGAACTCAAAAAGACTGCGGGAATCTGTTTTTAGATGAATTTCACCTAGATCGCTAAGCAAACCGCGATATTTGTCAAGAAAACGCGGGTGTGTCAAACGACGCCGGGCATGCTTGCTTTTAGGCCACGGATCGCTGAAATTAAGATAAATCCGTTCAAGCTCTCCCGGAGCAAATACTTCCTCAGCATAATCGATATTTGCAAGTGCCAATTTCAGGTTAGGCGGTGTTTCATGTCCTGCCGGCTCCCATACTGCTCTAGCCTTATCTCCAGCACGGCGGATCAGCTCATCATACATATCCACTCCGATAAAGTTAATATCAGGATATTTAAAGCTCATTTGGCTGATAAACTGTCCTTTGCCCATTCCGAACTCCACATGGATCGGATGATCGTTACCGAACAGCTTGGACCACTCACCTTTATAACTCCGAGGATCTAGAATGACTAAATCCGTCTGTTCTTCCAAACTTTCACGTATTCCTTTTCTTCCGCGTAAACGCATAGGTATTCCTCCGATTATCTCTTATACGATAACTGTCACTTGCAATATTGTGCCGAAATTGTCCCGAAAAGTAAAGGGATTGCGGTAAAAAAAGAAAAAGGAATTCTCTGGTTCAGCTCTTAAATGAGCTGTTCAGAGGAATTCCTTCGTTGTTGTATATTGGAATAGATTTCGTTCTTGTCTGGCAAATCAGGATTTACTTTGTGTTTGTGGCAAATGTCTTTTTTTCGAATGCGCTACGAATTTTGCGCTGCGCATCTGTCTTGATCTTAGGGTTGCCGTTAAATTCCACGCCCGTTAGTGCAAGGGCTTCATCTGGTGTTAAGTGGACTTCAATCGAATCTTTACCCTCAGCATATACCGTTTGAGAATTCATTGCTATCACCTCACGGTTATTATTATGGATCGGACGACACGAAATTATGAACTCTTGGATGAATTTCTTTATGCCACAGCAGCTTTTCACACTCTGAATATAACATACTATGTAAGCATTTTCAAGCTGAAAGCGCCTTATTTCCTGCCTATTTTTCATGCCGTTATGAGGAGTCAATGTTACGCCGAGCTCGGTTTTTTGATACAATGTATTGGATTATAAGAAACGGCTGTGCGTTCTCTGGGATAAGGACGCCATCTGTCTCAGAAAAATATAAGGATAAGGAATCTTATCCATAATTATATTTTCAGAAAGGGGCTTCTCGTGTCTAATCTTCAATACACTTCTCCTCCGCAACTTTGGGGAGATAAACGTTTTCATACTTGGAATTACGAAATGCGTGAACACATGAACACCAAGGTATTCAAAGTTATGCTTGATGCAGGCTTTACCTGTCCCAATCGTGACGGCTCCATTGCTAAGGGAGGCTGCACATTTTGCAGTGCCAGAGGTTCTGGTGATTTTGCCGGAAGCCGCCGAGATGACCTAGTCACACAATTCAATAACGTCCGTGACAGACAGCATCTGAAATGGCCAAATGCTAAATATATCGGTTACTTCCAAGCCTATACTAATACGTACGCTCCGGTCGAAGAGCTGAGAGAATATTTCGAAGTTATTTTGCAGCAGCCTGGTGTCGTTGGATTGTCTATTGCTACCCGCCCTGACTGTCTGCCGGATGATGTGGTCGAATATTTAGCAGAGCTGAACAAGCGTACGTATCTTTGGGTAGAGATGGGTCTTCAGACTATACATGACTCCACTTCTGAGCTTATTAACCGGGCGCATGATACGCAGTGTTATGTGGAGGCTGTGGAGAAGCTGCGCCGTCACAATATTCGAATCTGTACCCATATCATTCACGGTCTCCCACAGGAGACGCACGAAATGATGCTTGAAACGGTATCTGCTGTAGCTCGCATGGATGTGCAGGGAATTAAGATTCACCTTCTGCATCTCATGCGCAAAACACCAATGGTGAAGCAGTATGAAGCAGGATTGCTCCGATTCATGGAACAGGACGAGTATGTGAAGCTGATTGCTGATTCACTTGAAATTCTGCCCCCTGAGATGATTGTTCATCGCTTGACTGGAGATGCCCCACGGGATCTCTTAGTTGGACCGATGTGGAGTCTCAAGAAATGGGAAGTGCTAAATGCCATTGACGATGAGCTTGTTGCTCGTGATACTTGGCAGGGTAAGTATTGGAGGAAGGGCTAATGGGCTTTATGTCCGTTCTAAGCTTTGCTCATAAATTAATCTCTGAGCGGCTAACTTTAGGTGACCGTGCGATTGATGCAACTGTAGGTACTGGTGCTGACACGCTTTTTCTAGCCAAAACAACCGGAGCTCGTGGCGAAGTTTACGGCTTTGACATTCAAGCTGCGGCGCTGAAGCTGGCAGAAGAACGTCTCCGGCTTGCGCGGGAGGACACTTCCTCACTCTCTGCCGTTACCTTACTGGAACGCAGCCATGCCGAAATGGCAGAAGCCGTCCCGGCTAACTGGCCAGGCACCGTTGGTGCTGTAATGTTCAATCTTGGCTATCTGCCTTCAGGCGATGCCGACAAGAATATCATTACTGAGCCGGATAGCTCTATTGCAGCCCTGGAAGCTTCACTCCAGCTGCTGCGTCCGGGGGGAATTATTACGGCTGTACTGTATCCTGGCCATGCAGGCGGAGATCTCGAAGCCGCCGCTGTTGAAGCTTGGGCTGCGACTGTTTCCCCTAAGGTAGCGCAGAGCATTGTATACCGCCAGTTGCAGCGCACGGACGCACCTTATGTAATTGCCCTCGAGAAGAAAAAAGGTTCCCCCTCTTAAGCTTTGTAAACAATCAAACAATCTTGTAATTGGGAAGGAAGATTACGAATGACACAACCATATCCTTTAAAATTTCAACCGGAGTTTAAAGAACGTGTCTGGGGTGGCCGCGCGCTGGCGAAATTCGGCCTGAATCTACCAGAAGGCCATATTGGTGAAGGCTGGATGATTGCCGATCATGCGAATGGAACGTCTTCGGTGGTTAATGGAGAATTAGCTGGACAAGGTCTGGATCAAATTCGTGAGCAATTTGGTCACGAGTGGTTCGGAAGCAAGGGAATATCAGAAGCTGGTGGAAGATTTCCACTCTTGATCAAATTGTTGGATTGCAACGACAACCTTTCCGTTCAAGTCCATCCCACGGATGATTATGTAGGATTGCCTAAAGGTGAACTGGGTAAAACAGAGATGTGGTACGTATTAGACGCTAAGCCAGATGCAAAAATCATCTACGGCCTTAAAGAAGGCGTAGACCGTGAAACATTACGCGAAGCACTGGAAAAAGGCACGGTTATGGATAGCCTTCAAGAGGTATCTGTCTCCGCTGGCGATTCCTTCTACATCCCTGCCGGAACGGTACATGCTCTATGTGCTGGTGTCGTTGTAGCGGAAATTCAACAGAATTCCGACACTACATACCGTATTTATGACTACGACCGTCCAGGACTAGATGGAAAACCACGCGAGCTTCATATCGAGGATTCTCTGAATGTTACAGCTTATGAAGGCGCCGGCGCTACTTCGATGAAGACCGATCATGCAGTGCCTGGAGAGTGGCTGCAGCTTGCCGCTTCACCTTATTTTATTGTCGAAAAAGGGATCGTAAATGGTTCATGGGATCTCACCACTTCAGAAGACAGCTTCACTATTCTGGTTATCTGCGAAGGCAGCGGACATCTGACTTGGGAAGGCGGCTCCCAGCCTTATGCCGCAGGGGAATGTTATCTGATTCCTTCCAACCTAGGCCGTTATACTATCGAGGGTCATTCTACTGTGCTTCGCTCTTATTTACCATAAGTCGAGAACCTTTAGGAGGAATGGACCATGAAGGAAAACAGCTTTACTCTAACGGATCCCATAGGTGTAACCATCCATGTCTATGAATGGTTACCTGAGTCCGATGTCCCAGTTAGAGGAATCGTGCAAATTTCACACGGGATGTGTGAAACTGCTGCCCGCTACGCTCGTTTTGCGGAAGCTTTAACCGGGGTTGGTTATGCAGTATATGCCAATGATCACCGGGGACATGGTAGAACCGCTGGTCAAGTCAACCTGCTTGGTGATGTTGGGGAGGACGGATTTTATTGGATGCGGCGCAATCTTCTACAGGTAGGTGCCGCAGCACTCTCCAAGCATGAAGGAAAGCCCATCATTTTATTCGCACACAGTATGGGTTCCTTTCTGGGTCAAAAACTCATGTGCGAAGAAGGCAACGAAATCTATTCAGGGTTTATCCTAAGCGGGACAAACGGTCCACGCAGTATGCTGCGTATTGGAGAATCTCTGGCTAGCGCGCAGCTTAAGCTAAAGGGTGAGCATCATCGCAGTGTACTGCTGAACAGTCTGGTATTCGGCAGCTATAACCGCGCCTTTTCCCCGGTCAGAACAACATTTGACTGGCTGAGCAGCGATACTGCGGAAGTAGATAAGTACATTTCCGATCCATTCTGCGGAGCTATTTGTACAACACGCTTTTTCCGTGGTTTCTTCCACCTCCTAAGAGAGATCCATACTGAGGAATCACTTAGCACATTGTGTACAGGTAAGCCCATTTATATATTTGGTGGGGATAAGGACCCTGTCGGTATGAACGGTCAAGGCATTCCCCGTCTTGCGGAGTTGTATAAGAAACGAGGAGTGTCAGACGTTGAGTACCGACTCTATCCAGAAGGCAGACACGAAATGCTAAATGAAGTGAATCGAGATCAAGTCACAGCCGATGTGCTCAACTGGTTAGAGCGCCACCTTCCTTCAGAGGTTTCAACGATAAGTTAAGAAAAAACGCGGTTGTTAGTGAATTTATGAGACGACAAATTAGACAATAAATGTGGCAACATAGAAGCGATGCTCCAATTATTTTGGGGGTCGCTTCTTTGCGGTTTGCGGTTTGCGGTTTGCGGTTTGCGGTTTGGTAGCTTGTCTCAGCAGACTTCTCAATCTAACAATCTCCAGTTCCTCTGCGCATCTGAACTTTAGTAGATAAACTTCCCCCTCACCTTCGGACTCGGTTGACACTAACTACAGCTCATCATCTTCCTCCACCACTTCCGGACTCAATAGTCACTAGCTACACCTCATCACCTTCCCCCGCCGCTTTCGGACCCAGTTGACACTAACTACACATCATCACTTTCCCCGGGTGCTTTCGGACCCAGTTGACGCTATTTGCTAATTTTCAGACATTCGAGCTAGATATCGGACTCCAGTGCAGCTATTCATGCAAAACAGGTTCATATTGGGTGTTTTTCATGCCAATAGCGACTATGCGGTCCGTTAGGATCTAAAAAACAGGATAATTCCACGTATAAGGTCCGCTGGGTCCGCCTACGCCGGGTTACTCACCGCTTTCGGACTCAGCTGTCGCTAACTACACATCATTACTCTCCCTGCTACTTTCGGACTCAGCCTCCATCTGATCACCTTCCTCCACCACTTGCAGACTCAATCGTCACTAGATCCACATCATCACCTTCCCCCGCCGCTTTCGGACTCAGATGACGCTATTTGCTAATTTCCAGACATTCGAGCTAGGTTTCGGACTCCAGTGCAGCTATTCATGTGAAACAGGATCATATTGGGTGTGTTTCGTGCCAATAGCGACTATGCGGTCCGTTAGCATCCAAAAAACAGGATAATTCCACGTATAAGGTCGCTGGGTCCGCCTACGCCGGGTTACTCACCGCTTTCGGACTCAGCTGTCGCTAACTACACATCATTACTCTCCCTGCTACTTTCGGACTCGGCCTCCATCTGATCACCTTCCTCCACCACTTGCAGACTCAATCGTCACTAGATCCACATCATCACCTTCCCCCGCCGCTTTCGGACCCAGTTGACGCTATTTGCTAATTTCCAGACATTCGAGCTAGGTTTCGGACTCCAGTGCAGCTATTCATGTGAAACAGGATCATATTGGGTGTGTTTCGTGCCAATAGCGACTATGCGGTCCATTAGCATCCAAAAAACAGGATAATTCCACGTATAAGGTCCGCTGGGTCCGCCTACGCCGGGTTACTCACCGCTTTCGGACTCAGCTGTCGCTAACTACACATCATTACTCTCCCTGCTACTTTCGGACTCAGCCTCCATCTGATCACCTTCCTCCACCACTTGCAGACTCAATCGTCACTAGATCCACATCATCACCTTCCCCCGCCGCTTTCGGACTCAGATGACGCTATTTGCTGATTTTCAGACATTCGAGCTAGATATCGGACTCCAGTGCAGCTATTCATGTGAAACAGGTTCGTATTGGGTGTTTTTCATGCCAATAGCGACTATGCGGTCCGTTAGGATCTAAAAAACAGGATAATTCCGAGTATAAGGTCCGCTGAGTCCGCCTTCGCCGGGTTACTCGCTGCTTTCGGACTCAGCTGTCACTAATTACACATCATCACCTTCCTCCTCCGCTTTCGGACCCAGTTGTCACCATCCCTCTCCTCCACAACATGTGGACTCAATCGTCACTAAGCTCCACCTCATCCCCTTCCCAGCCACTTCCGGACTCCGTTGACGCTATCGCACAAGACAAAAAAATAGACCGTCCCATAAAGGAACGGTCTATCCTTCCACCCGCCTATTACAAAGGCAGTGTGTAGTACTGAGCGCGTTGGCTCTCGTTCTGCTGATACATTACGATTAGTAGCGTGCGCCCTTCTCTAATGGAAGCGGGCTCCGCTACAGCTACAGCCGAGCTTGCTGCTTGCGCAGTCTCTTTTAAATGGAATGGCGAGTCTGCCGAAGGCAACGCCTCCAGATTAGCCATATCAGCTTCACTATCCTCCAAGCCTTCATCGGCACGCATGCCGCTGATGGAATCCAGCACCGCTTCCAGCGAGAATGGCAATACTTCCAGCACAGTATACTTTTGCAGTTCTCTTTCGTTAAGTCCTGCTTCTACTAACTGGGCAGAAATTTGACCCGGATTAGCCGCGATATCTTTTAAATAGCTCGACCAATCCGACTTATCCAGCACGAAATCCCACCAGATTTTGCGCGGCTTGTACTTGTGTCCAAGAAAATAATCCAGCTTCATCAAGCCAGTTATAACATCCATAGACGGCGTCCCGCGATCTATCAGGAAGGACTGCAAGCGGGTGAAGAGATCTTCCAGCTGATGGCCAATCTTTTGCCAGCCTCTCTCCTCCCAGTAGTCACCGAACTCCTGAAAGAAATCGAATGGCGAATCAAATACATGACGGATCAAGTACTTGGCCGTATGGTCCATCCGGTGGCTGTTCCAGTATTTCTCCAGCACATCCTCAAGCCGCTTCAAACGGATAATGTCTGAGAAAGGCATCATATGACTGCTAAGGATTTCATAAGGTGCGTGTTCCATATACGTGTACTCATATTTAGACGCCTGCGCCCGCAGCCCCGTTCCCCGCAGCATTTTGAGGAATCCTAGCTGTAGCTCTTCCGGCTCCATAACGAATACATCATTAAACGTTTTACGGAAGGTGCTGTAATCCTCCATAGGTAATCCAGCAATCAAATCCAGATGCTGATCGATATTGCCGCTTGCCTTAATCTTCATTACGGTACGGGACAGCTTTTTGAAATTCTGGCGGCGTTTAACAAGCTCATTCGTCTCATCGTTGGTAGATTGCACCCCAATCTCAAATCTAAAAATACCCGGAGGCGCATTCTTAGATAGGAAATCCAGAACTTCCGGCCGCATGATATCTGCGGTAATTTCGAACTGAAACACGCAGCCTTGATGATTATCGATCAGGAATTGAAACATTTCCATCGCATAATTGCGGTTGATATTAAAGGTACGATCCAGAAATTTAATGATTTTGGCGCCATTCTGTATTAAATAGAGCAGATCAGATTTCACTCGTTCAATATCATAATAACGTACGCCTACCTCAATACTGGATAAACAGAACTGGCAGTTAAATGGGCACCCGCGGCTTGTCTCAAAATAAACAATACGTTTACTCAAATCTGGAATATCCTCAGGAAAACGATGCGGCGTAGGCAGCGTATTCAGATCGCTTTTGGGACGTGGTGGATTGACAATGATCTCTTCTCCCTTGCGATAAGCGGCTCCATACACAAAGTGAAACTTACGATCATCCCTTAGCTCCTGCAGCAAATGGTGGAACGTCTCTTCCCCATCTCCATTAACTATAAAATCAATGCCAGCTTCTCTTTTCATCCAATGAAGCGGCTCATACGAAACTTCCGGTCCTCCGAGAACAATCGTAACTTCAGGCATCACTTGCTTAAGAATACCAATCAGCTTCAGCGTCTCTTCGATGTTCCAGATATAACAGGAGAAACCAATCACATCTGGCCGTTTCTGAAACAAGTCGGACACAATATTCATCACGGGATCTTTGATGGTGTACTCTGCCAAATGAATATCCTTAAATTCATGCTCACTGTACGCTTTTAGCAAGCGGATTGCGAGTGAGGTATGAATATATTTGGCGTTTAACGTGGTCAGGACGATTTTCATGCTACACGACCTTTTCTACATTTCATTTTGAAAAAACTCTAAGAATGCCTTACCGTACTTCCGGTATTTCACTTCCCCAACACCCTTTACCCTCAGCATTTCCGCTTCGGTCTGCGGGCAAACCACACTCATCTCACGCAGCGTGGCATCATTAAAAATAATGTACGACGGCACATGCTCGCGTCCTGCCAATTCACGCCGGATAAGACGCAGCTGCTCAAAGACAGTCTCATTGACGGCTGATGGCGACAGGTCATGCCCGCGGCTACGAACTCTCGTACCAGATGTTGTACCTGTCCGCGAAGGCCGTGCCACACGCTGCATCACCTCACGCTGTCCGCGCAGGACCTCGGCAGCCAGAGGCTGAAGCCGTACTACAGGGTACTGGCCTTCCGACAAGGCAAGATACCCTTCTGAGATGAGCACATTGATACTCTCTGAGATTTCCTTCTCCGTCCGGCTCGACATCGCCCCATGTGTGGGCAGCTTATCGAAGCCGTACTGCATCACCTTTTGATTGCGCGAGCCTTTCAGCACAGATGCCACCAACGCTACACCATAACGCTCCCGCATGCGGTGGATGCAGGAGAAGATCTTTTGCGCATCGACGGTCATATCCACTAGCTCTCGTTCATCCGTACATGAGCTGCAGATACCACATGGCTTGTCCCCATGCTCTTCCCCGAAATAATCCAGCTGGGCACTGCGCAAGCAGCGAGTAGTATAGCAATAATCAATCATTTGCTGAAGCTTGCGATATTCGTTAGCTTTACGGTCAGTATCCTGTGGATTCTGCTCGATCAGGAACTTTTGCGTCATAATATCCTGCGCACTAAACAGCAAAATACATTCACTCGGCTCCCCGTCACGTCCAGCACGACCTGCTTCCTGAACATAAGCTTCCATATTTTTGGGCATATTGTAGTGAATTACGTACCGGACATTGGATTTATCAATCCCCATCCCAAAGGCATTCGTAGCCACCATGACCCGGATATCGTCATAGAGGAACCCTTCCTGGCTATCTGCCCGCTCCTGGTCGTTCATACCCGCATGATAGCGACCTGCCGCTATGCCAGAAGCTTGCAGCCTCTGATACAGATCATCTACTTCTTTGCGGGTTGCCGCATATACAATCCCCGGCTGGTGAGAATGCGTAGCCGCATAATCCATAACGAACTCCCGCTTGTTCTCTCCCCGCAGCACGGACATTGCCAGATTATCTCTTCCTAGCCCCGTCATGAAAATACCCGGCTCGCGCAAGCGCAGCAGCCGGACCATATCCTCCATAACCTCCGGCGTCGCCGTGGCGGTAAATGCTGCCAGGATCGGACGTTTAGGCAGCTCATCTACAAATGGAGATACCGACAGATAACTTGTCCGAAAATCATGTCCCCACTGGGATACACAGTGCGCTTCATCAACAGCCACGCAGGAAATAGACAGCTCAGCCATTTCCAGACGGAACCAGTCCAGCTCAAGTCTTTCGGGCGCAACATAGAGCAGCTTCAAATCGCCCCGCCGGGCAGCCCGAATCCGCTCATTCACTTCTTTTCCGCTTAACGTCCTATTAATAAAGGCTGCCGGAATACCCGCAGTAGTTAACGCATCCACCTGGTCTTTCATCAGCGAGATCAGTGGTGATATCACCAGTGTCAGCCCTGGCAGGAGCAGTGCAGGAACCTGATAACAGATCGATTTCCCGCCACCCGTAGGGAGGATTCCCAGTGTGTCGCGTCCTTCCAGCAAGTTCTGAACAATCTTTTTCTGGCCATCCCGAAAGTCTGGATAACCGTAATATTTTTGCAGCTCAGCCTGCGCCTGTTCAATAGTAGGTGCTTGCATCTTCATATCTCTCATAACTCCTTAGGCGTTTCTATCTTTAGTTTAGCGGTCAATGGTGTAATGAGCAACACTTCTTAACTATCATCACCCTGTTCTTCTTTTGAAATATTTACATAAAAGGTCTTCTTTTAAGCCAAGCTTTAATAAGCGTGATTTCATAGAAAGGTGGAGCGACCGTGCAAAATTGGAAACAAAAATATACCTCCTTTAAACAAAAGCCTGCACGTAACGAGTCCTCTGCCCAGGACAATCGTCCGGTAAAGCCATTGGATTCCAGCCTGAAGAGCAATATAAGCTTCATTCGACAAGTCTTTGGAGAAGACAGCGACCTTATTGTCCGTAACTTCAAGGTATACGGTAGATATGATGCGGCTATTATCTTTTTTTCTTCTGTGGTGGACCAGAATCAAATTCAGAACTATGTTTTAAAGCCATTAATGAATGTTTCCTCCGACCACTCAGAAATTCCAAAAGATCTAAAGGATTTACCTGATTACATCTGGAGTATGACGGTACAAGTCACACAAGGTAACCGCACTAAGGACCTAAATACTCTAGTCTCCGTCTTGTTGGATGGAAATGTAGTTCTAATCATAGATGGAATGGATCAGGCACTTTACTTCAATCTGCGTAAAATTGAGCATCGTAGCATTGAGCAACCTCAAACTGAACAAGTTATACGCGGTTCACGTGATGGGTTTATAGAGAATTTAGAATCCAATATCTCTTTGCTTCGCTATCGACTACAAACGCCGGATTTTCGTGTAGTAACTGCCCCTCTTGGCGTACGGACGCGCTCAAAAGCAGCTGTTTGTTATATCGAAGGAATAGCCGATCCAGGGCTAGTTCAAAAGGTGATGAAGAGATTATCAGCAATAAATGTAGACGGCATCCTTGATGCGGGGTATATCGAGCAATTTATAGAGGATCATCCCCTTTCCCCGTTTCCACAGGTTCAGCCAACCGAACGTCCGGATAAATCTATAGCCTCTTTATTAGAAGGACGAGTCATCATCCTTGTAGATGGCTCACCTTTCTGCCTCATCGTCCCGGCACTTTTCAACCAATTCTTTCAGACGATGGATGACTATACGGAACGTTTTATCGTAGGAAGCCTCCTAAGAATGATCCGCCTGATCGCATTATTATTTTCCCTTTTCTTCCCTGCCTTATATGTATCCATTATCTCTTTCAATCCTGAGCTACTGCCGACAGAGTTCGCCGTAGCAATAACAGGTGCAAGAGCTGGCGTACCCTTTCCAGCCGTATTGGAAGTTCTGATTATGGAAGTCTTCATGGAGGTGCTGCGCGAAGCAACCATTCGCCTACCGCAAATGATTGGCGGGGCTCTTTCTATTGTAGGTGTGCTTGTCATTGGTCAGGCAGCCGTAGCAGCAGGTCTGGCGAGTCCAACTACCGTAGTTGTTGTGGCTATAACGACCATAGGGTCTTTTGCCACACCCGCTTACAATGCCGCAATCTCTTCAAGAATGCTTAGATTTCCATTGATCATATTGGCAGGCTGCTTTGGCCTGTACGGAGTAATGCTGGGCACTATTGTTATTATCAACCATTTGTTATTCCTGGAATCTTTTGGCGTTCCCTACATGACCCCCTTTGTCCCTACGATATGGAAGGACCTTAAGGATAGTATCGTTCGGGTACCTTTATGGTGGATGCGAAGCCGCCCAAGCTTTCTTAATACACCTGATCCTGATCTTCTTGCTAAGGATATTCCGAAAATGCATACCGATCTGATTTTTAAGGAGAAAAGTGAAGCTGATGAATAGTAACCGCCCCATAACAACGATCCAAGTCATGGCTGTAATCGTCAGTACGATTATAGGAATAGGAATCTTAAGTATTCCTCGTTATATGGCTGAAGCCGGAGACAGTGGTGCACCGCTCGTGACTGCTTCTGGTGTACCTGTTGCTTTTTTGGGTTGCTGGTTTACAGCAGCTGTCTGCCGAAAATTCCCGAACGAAACGTTGTTCGTATTCAGCCGCCGCCTTCTCGGAACTGGGCTCGCGGATATTTTCTCCATTTTCATTTCTTTGTTTTTTGCTTTCTCTGCCGGGATCACCATGCGCCAATTCGGAGAAGTATGTGTTGCAGTTGTCTTTAAAAAGACACCCGTCGAAGCAGTAATTCTCTTAATGCTCCTACTGGTTGCCTTATCAATCCGAAGAAATATTGTGAAATTCACTTATGTTCATGTTTTCTATTTACCTTTTATTCTATTATCTGTTATAGCAATTGCCTTGGTAGCTATGAAAAATGTTGACGTTCTAAACTTGCTACCCCTCACCGGAAATCACACCACCTTTTCAAGCTTTTCCAAAGGAACGATTACGTCCGCTGGCCTTTATCAGGGCACATTTGTCATCATCCTGCTGGTTCCTTTAATGAAAAAACCTCAACAGATCCTTAAAGCAGGCACTGTTGCGCTTTGTATCATTGGATTCATTTATGTAATGATCGTTTGGGTCACTTTAGGCATGTTTGGAGCTCAAGAAACCAAATTACTTTCCTATCCAACCTTAGAAGCAGCTCGCTCCATATCCATCGGCGCAGGACTTTTAGAACGGTTTGATGCTCTTTTTATAATAATTTGGGTGGTTTCTATATTCACTTCCATCTTTACGAACTACTACTTAGCTGCATACTCTCTGCAACAAGTGCTGCGGCACAAGGATCACCGCCTAATATCCAGCTTCTTACTTCCACTTATCATCACTTTTTCACTTTTGCCGAGAAATATATTTCAGGTCTATTCATTTGCTAGCATTACAGCGATAATCGGTTTGATTTTTTTGACCTTCTATCCTCTTTTATTATGGTTAGTCTCTCTAATCCGAAATAAAGGAGCCATTTCTCATGAATAAAAAAATTTACAAGCGTGTAGTTCTTATATTTATTCTCTCACTCATGTCTGGCTTACTCTCAGGGTGCTGGGACCAGCTTGAAATAGAAGACCGTGCATTGGTACTAGGGTTATCCATTGATTCCGTCCCTCCAGACAGCAAAATAAATGATGATCAAACCACTCATCTTAAAAGCGCAAATATTAACCTTCCCAAAATCCGTGTGACCGCCCAAATTGCGGTTCCGGGAAGAGTTCCACTCGGACCAGGCAGCGGGGGTGAAGGCGGAGGCGTGAATCAAAATCCAGTATGGGTCGTAGAAGTGTACGGGTACACCTTAGATGACGCCATGAACAATTTACAGCAGCAAATTTCTGATCCACGTTATCTAATTCATTTACGAGTGATTATTATTAGTGAGGACATCGCAAAAAAAAGCATGAATGACTTAAATGATTATTTGCGGCGAAATCCAGAAGTTCGTCGCCGGACCTGGCTGCTAGTATCCGAAGGGGAGGCTGCTAAATTTATGAATATTAATCCTCCGCTGCAGCGAGTGCCGACCCTTTACATCCTCTCCACCATGGAAAAAGCAGTAACATCAGGAAAATTCCCCGCTGATTATATAGGTGTATTCTGGTCAGCAGAATCCAAATGGGGCGAAAGTGGTTATCTGCCTTACGTCTCATTACATCAGGAAGACAATATCATGATTAAAGGCCTAGCTTACTTTAGTGGTGGAGTGATGGTCGGATCGACGATTCCGATTGAGATTGGCGCATATATGTCCATGAAGGGCATTAATCCCGGGGGATACTCCGATCTTTTTTATGCTGATGAATTCGGTCCGGTGATGCTCAAGGTCAACGACCGGTTCACGAGGGTGAAGGTTCATTTCAAAGAGGGCAAACCTCACATCACCTATAACCTCACTTTAGAGGCGGCTCTAGATGAGCATTTACGTAGTGATATCCCTATCGATTCCAGCCGTTCTTTAGAAAAGATTGAAGATATTTTTCAAAAGAGAGTGATCGGTATTTTCAACCACCTTATCAAAGAAACTCAACAAGCGCATTCCGATGTCTTTGGCATGGGTGAATATATTCGTGCATATGCTCCCTCCTACTGGAAAGCCAATATTCGTGACAAACATGACTGGGAGCAGCAGTATTCCAATCTCAGTATTGAAGTTAAGTTGAAAACTCACATCGACAGAGTAGGTCTTAAACAAAATTAAATGACGTTTATGGGAGGCTCTACTATGCTCTATCACCAGCTAACCTACGTAATTGTTGCGCTGCTGATCTCCAGTGTTCTGTTGCTTACTGTGGATACTAAAATATATGCAGTCAATGCCATGCACCGGGAAAAGAAATATGCCCGCATATTAGGCTGGGTATATCTCGGTTTATTCCTGCTTCTTGGATTAGCCCAGCTGTTCTATCTATGAGCATTTACAAACCAAACCAGCAAGCCTGCCCTCTCCATAGTATTTCTTCACAGCCCATGGTATATTGAGGAGTACAATATTAAAGGACGGAGAATGCATCCATGAACTCAAGAAGAAATCCTAAAGAAACAGCCAAAAGAGGTACTCGTTCTCACAGCAAGCCTACTGGCAAGCTTAACCATAAAACTAAAACAACCGCAGCACCCAAGTCTTTTACTGTAAACGAACCTTCTGAACTGTTGCCCTTCTTACTCACCCACGTCACGGGTCGCGGACGAAATGCGATTAAATCCATCCTATCGCGTGGACAAGTGTCGGTGAATGATAAGGTAGTTACACAGCATAATTTCCAACTGCATCCGGGTCAAAACGTTACTATTGATCAAGAGAAGCCTGTACAAACAGCAGAGATGATCGGACTTAAAATCGTTCATGAGGATGATGACCTGATTATTGTTCAAAAGGATGCTGGACTGCTATCTATCGCCACTGCGGAAGAAAATGAATTGACGGCTTACCGCCAGCTTATGGAGCATGTCCGTGTTAGCAATCCAAAAAATCGGATTTTTGTCGTACACCGTTTGGACAGAGATACTTCAGGCGTAATGATGTTTGCCAAAAGCGAACGGATTCAGCAGGCATTACAAACTACGTGGAAAGATACTGTGAAGGAACGTTCTTACGTAGCGCTCGTCGAAGGCGCGGTTAAAAGACCTGAAGGCAAGATAAGCTCTTGGCTCAAAGAAACCTCAACCCTTAAAATGTATTCCAGTCCTCATGAAGGCGATGGACTACATGCAATTACACATTATAAGCTTATTCAGGCTAACCGCCATTTTTCCTTGCTAGAGGTTAAGCTCGAAACCGGACGAAAAAATCAGATTCGGGTGCATATGGCAGATATCGGCCACCCTATCGCAGGTGACAAGAAATATGGGGCAGAGACCAAAACGGTAGGAAGACTTGGTCTACATGCTCGAGTGCTCTCTTTTATTCATCCAACCACTGGAGAACTGATGACCTTTGAGAGCCCGATTCCGAAGACGTTCCTGAAATATACTGCGCCTGCGCCTACAAACTAAGAATTGAACGTATACCCACGACTGACGAGCCTTCCCCCTTATGGGAAGCTGTAACTTCTACACAAGATGCCCGGTCCATTTGGTCCTGGGCGTCTTTTTTTAACTTCCTATCACATCATGTTACAATATAAATAAACAAAGAAGGTGCCCTTATTGTTCCACCCTACTGTTTTCGATAATATTAAGATCGCCTTTGAGAACCAGATTTATGACTACGATAATTTAGACGGAATACTGGTGGTTACGGATCGCTCCGACCTTCTGAATATGGCGCTGATGTCCAGAGAGTTCAGTCTCTCCTTCCAATTAACTGCAGGCAGGAAAGTAACCGCCGAAATCCTGCTCACTTCGACCACGAAAGATCTCAGCGATGAAATCATGGAGGTTCCTAATACGGATCCCGGCTGTAATCTTTCACTTCGTTTTTATATGGAAGTCGAAGATATTCCTAGTGAATGTCAGGCGATAGACAGTATTCTAAAAGCGATCTGGGGACCTGATTTCCAGCCTGTGCAATCTTTAAGCTTCATATATGGCCAGGAAAGTGAAACTTACAATAACTGCATCGAGCTGCAATTCAAAAGACAACTTACAGAAGAACAAATGGAGGACATTCCAAACCTGCTAAGCCACCTGCTGCAAAGTGCGGAAGAACTGGAATCCTTCACGGTATAATTCCTACTTTTTAACGTTCGAACTATGGGAAAAGAGGTGTGCATGAAATGAAATTCCTGCCTGCTGCCAAAAGTAAAAGTTGGTTTCTCTGGATGACCGTTTATGCCATTCTGCTATGGCTTCTCTTCCCTCTGCACCGATTTGTGATGCTGGCCCAAGAAATGGATACCACACTCTTACTGCGCTTTGCTCTTTTTTCCGTAGTAGTGGCAGGCATCGTCAACACTTTAGGCTGGCTCGGAGCACGTCTGCTCTGGGTATTTAGTACGGCGGGAATAATCATAGGCGCGGCATTTATGCTGGGCTACACCTACAAAGAGATGTCCGGTTGGGAGGATCTCGCAGGCTTCCTCGCATTTTCCTTATTTTCATGTGCCGGATTTGCACTGGGTTTATTAGCGGAAGGTATTCGTCTGCTGTATACGCGAGCATCGAAGTCTTGAATGGAAGAGGTGAAACGCTGTTGTCCAATTCTTTTCTAACCAAAAATGCATTGTCCCATTCTTTAAAAGAACTAATGGAGCATACACCGCTCAATAAAATTACTGTTAAACAACTAGTGGACCATTGCGGACTAAACAGACAAACCTTTTATTATCATTTTCAGGATATATTTGATTTGCTAGGTTGGATCTATAAGACTGAGGCTGTCGAAAGCCTCGCCCAGTATCGCAGCTACAGCACTTGGACGGACGGTTTTTATAGAATCTTCTGCTATATTGAGCGGAATAAATCCTTTTGCTGTAACACGCTAAATTCACTAGGCAGAAATCACCTGGATGCATATCTGTACGAGGTGACAAACGATCTCATCATGGGGGTTATAAACGAGCTGTCCTCCGGGATGGAGGTTTGCGAAGAAGACAAGCATTTTATAGCCAATTTCTATACGCTCGCCTTCACAGGCCTAATCATCCAGTGGATGAGAGAAGGCATGAAGGAACAACCGCACCATATGATTGAGAAGCTAAGTGATCTAATTGAAGGAAATTTTCTGAAAGCTTTACACAAATATGAGAACCATCCGTTGTAACCTTTGGTTGCAGCGGTTTTTTTTGTCTAAAAACTAGACAGATCACCCATAATGACAAAAATCCAGACACTCTAAAGAGTTTGATTATACCTTCAAAATAGGAGTTGGTTTACATTAAGAGTGTGATTATTTAAACAACTACTTGGAGGCGACCATTGTGAAAAAAGAGTACGGTAATAGACAGGTTTATTTTGTCGGTGGCGGAATTGCATCCCTAGCGGGCGCTGCTTACCTGGTCAGAGACTGTGATTTTCCGGGACAAAACATTCACATTATTGAAGAGATGAAGATTCTTGGTGGTAGCAATGACGGCGCAGGTGACGCTGAACATGGTTACGTTGTCCGCGGCGGCCGTATGCTCAACGATGAAGCTTATGAAAATCTCTGGGAACTATTAACAACGATTCCTTCTGTCGACCGTCCGGGGTTGTCTGTGCGGGATGAAATTATTGCTTTTGATACCGCTAATCCAACACACTCAAACGCCAGACTAGTAAATAAAGACGGCAAAGTAGAAGATGTATTGTCCATGGGTTTTGATATGGCTGATCGTCTCGCTATGGGCAAGCTGATTATTACACCAGAAGATAAAATGGGGAAAGCGCGTATCAACGACTGGTTCGCCCCTCACTTTTTCACAACAAACTTCTGGTATATGTGGGCTACTACTTTTGCATTTCAACCTTGGCACAGCGCTGTAGAGTTTAAAAGATATATGCTCCGTTTCTTCCATGAATTCCCAAGAATTCAAACACTGGAAGGTGTAACCCGCACTCCTTATAACCAATATGATTCCATCATTCTGCCTTTGCACAAATATCTTGAACCATTTGGTGTCGATTTCACACTGAAATGTACAGTGACTGATCTGCAGTTCAAAAAAGGTGACGGAATTACCGTAACCCAAATGAATGTAGTGCGCGAAGGTGTCAAAGATGTGATTGATGTAAAAGAAGATGATCTCGTGATTATCACAAACGGTTCTATGACCGAAGGCTCCAGCCTTGGTTCTATGACTTCTGCTCCACGCCTTAACGGCAAGGGAAGCTCGTGGAAATTATGGGAAAACATCGCTTCCAAGAAACCAAGTCTTGGCAATCCTTCTTCGTTCGATGATCATGTAGACGGTTCGAAATGGGAGTCCTTTACTGTAACTTTCCATGACTCCAAATTCTTCGATCTGATGGAAAATTTCACACGTAACCGTGCCGGCACAGGCGCTTTGGTCACATTCAAGGATTCGAGCTGGTTTATGTCCGTTGTACTGGCCTACCAACCGCATTTCCGCAATCAACCTGAGCATGTTAAAGTGTTCTGGGGTTACGGACTGTATCCAGACAAAGTTGGGGATTTCGTGAAAAAGAGAATGTGTGATTGTACCGGCGAAGAAATCATGCAAGAATTGATCGGTCATCTTCACTTTGAAGAATATAAGGACGAGATCATGGCTACCGCCAACTGTATTCCTTGCATGATGCCTTATATCACTTCACAGTTCATGCCTAGACTCAATAGTGACAGACCAAAAGTTGTCCCTGAGGGTTCCACGAACCTGGCCTTTATTGGACAATTCTGTGAAATTCCAGATGACGTTGTATTCACTGAAGAATACTCCGTGAGAGCAGCGAGAATTGCGGTATATACTCTACTTGGTATCGAACGGCCTATCGAGCCAATCAACCAATATCAATACGATGTACGTACACTATTCTCAAGCTTTGTTACATCTTTCAGATAAAACAACAATCAGCGGCGAGCGCTTCCGGATATCGGGAGCGCTTGTTTTTGAGTGTGGGAAGCAACAAAAGAACAGTTTTATCGAAACAAAAAAGAGCTGAAGGCTCCCTCAGCTCTTTTGTTTTACTCGAATCCAAACTTTAAATATTGCAAGATCCATCTGCGCAGCCATCATCGGTGGATACTTCAGAATTCCCCTTACCAACCACTTGTAATGTTGGCCCTGCTTGTTCCTCCGCCCACACAGTATCCAGTACCTCTGTAAATACAGGACCTGGTTGTGCACCAGATAAAGCATATTTATTGTTGAATACAAAGAAAGGTACACCGGTAATATTAAGACGGCTTCCTTCTTCAATATCGCCATTAACCTCATTCGCAAAAGCATCCGTTTCCAGCATTGCCGCAGCTTCCGCTTGATCCAGACCTACTTCAGCAGCGAGTGAAGCCAGTACACTGCGATCTCCAAGATTTAATGAATCCGTAAAGTAGGCACGCAGCAGACGTTCGGACATTTCTGCACCTTTTCCCTTTGTGCTTGCAAAATGACTCAGTCGGTGACTGTCAAAAGTGTTGGTATGCTTCACTGTATCAAAATTAAATTCCAAGCCCACATCTTTAGCTTGCTCCGCTAGTTGTGCGTTCATTGCTTTTGCCTTTTCGACGGTCATCCCGTATTTGGTAGCCAGCAGCTCATGAATACTCTTGTCTGTACTTACCTCTGCATGTGGATCCAGTTGAAAGCTACGGAATACTACCTCCACTTGATCACGGTTCGGGAATTGGCTTAGCGCATTCTCCAACCGTCTTTTGCCAATATAACAAAAAGGACATGCATAATCGGACCAGATATCTATTCTCACGAAAAAACCTCCTAATATTATTGATAATTTGTAGCTGCTATATAAGAGTAATAACTAAATATACGTCACTTACTATTATATAGTTAAAAACTCAAAATTACAAACTTAACTTTTATTAAAATAACATTTATAGACGTGAATGTTAAAGCAAAAAGTAAACGAAAGTGGTATATACGCTCCCCTTCAGGGCAGATAGAATAAAGTTAACACCAGAAATTCCGAAGGGAGATCCCCATATGCATGATGTATCTATAGTGATACCTACCCGTAACCGTATAAACGACCTTACAGTGTGCATAGAGTCTATTAGCAAGCAGACACAGCTAGAGAATGTCTCCATCGAGCTCTGGATTGTGGATGACGGTGAGATTCCTGAAGAAAGATTAACCTATTATCGTAACATACTGAACAAATTGCCACAGGCTGAGTTTCGATATCATCGTAAGACTAATCCGGGACTCTGGCTTTCCCGTTATGAGTCACTTGGACTAGTAAATGCTGAAATTGTGCTTCATTTAGACGATGATGCAGAATTAGATGATTCCTTATATATTCGACGATTACTTGATACTTATGCAGCGGACGATTCAATTGTCGGTGTAGGCGGTGTGGCAAAAGGCATGCGCAGCAGCAAACCGGGCCGGCTGTTTGGCATGCTGACCGGACAAATGTCCGGATCCCCGGGCAGATTATCCCCAAGCATGTTTGCAGGCTCCCTATTCCTGTGGGGAGAGAAGGAGCAGGTTTTTGAGACAGATTTTTTTCACGGCTGTAATATGTCATTCCGGCGCTCAGCATTACAAGATATGAAACCCTATCCCTGGATGACAAGTTACTCCATTGCCGAAGATATTTACTTGTCCCATTTGGCTAGCCGTTATGGCAAGCTTGTCATTAACCCGGCTATGAAAATCATTCATCATGAGTCGCCGGGTTCTCGGGATAAGGCGGGCGTTGTTGCAAGAGCTACTGCCATCAATCATTATTATCTGCTCAACTTACGTAAAGCACCCCCTATGAATTATGCCGCATTGATCTGGACGTTAACCTGTCTGACAGGCAAAGAAACTCTCAAACGAAATTTCAAAGCCGTTAGCGGTTATGCCAAGGGAATCCTTTTCGTAATGAATCCTCGTAAAAACAAATACCGTGAATACATGCTAGATTAGCTTAATAGTTACCTCTATATCCACAGCGTTGCTCCGAATCAGATTGCGGGGCTTTTTTTTCGTGCAGACGGAGTTGTACCTAAATATGCCATGAAATTAATTTCCATCAACTTCTGATCTAGGGTATGATAGTAATAATGTGTTTTAGAAACTAACTTTATGGATGGTGGAATATGTTCAAGAACAAAAAAACGACGTTGATCCTCGTTGTTATCCTCATCGTCGTCATAGCTGTCGGCGCTTGGCTAATTACTAAAAATAAGGATGACAAAGCGACGGAAACACCGGGTGGCGCAACAGCTTCAGGAAAAGGCGAAGCCAAGTCACTCTCACAGACCTTTTATATCTATGACACGGTCGTGAATATCAAAGTGTTCGGAGAAAATGTAGCCCAAAAAAATATGGATGATATCCAGCAAATGCTGGAGCGAATGGATATGGAGCTTAGCCGTACAAAAGAAGGCGGCGAGGTTTACGCAGTCAATCAAGCAGCAGGAAAAGAAGCGGTTGTCGTTTCGGACGAGACCTTAGATGTTGTAAAACAATCGGTGCAATATGCAAAAGAAATGGACGGGCTATTCGATCCCACGATTGGTCCGCTGATCGACCTCTGGAACATCGGTAGTGGCGGGGATAAAGTCCCTGATCCAGCAGCTATCGATGCAGCCAAGAGCCTAACCAATTACAGGGACGTTGAAATTGACGAAGCTGCTAAGACCGTGAAGCTATTGAAGGAAAATATGGTACTGGATCTTGGAGGTATCGGCAAAGGGTATGCTGCTGACCGTATCGCTGATTATTTAAAAGAGCAAGGCCTTAACAGTGCAATGATCAACCTCGGTGGCAGCAGTATTATTGCGTTAGGTACGAAACCAAACGGAACGGATTGGAATATTGGTCTGCAAGACCCTGACCAAAGCCGCGGCACACAGCTAGGAACGATTAAAATCGCAGATGAGGTCATCGATGCTTCTGGTGTTTACGAACGTTATTTTATGCAAGACAATGTTCGTTACCACCATATTCTTGATCCACGCACAGGTTACCCTTCTCAGAACGGTCTCAAAAGCTTGACCATTATGAGCCCTAATGCAACAGATGCGGACGCTTTGTCCACTGGGGTATTCTTGATGGGGATCGAAGAAGGCATGAAATATCTGGAGTCGTTACCTGAAGATGTAGAAGCTTTCTTTATTACCGATAACAACAAAATCTACGCCACACCAGGCATTAAAGAAAGAATGAATCTGACTGACCCTACGTACAGCTTCGCTGATTAAATGAAATAGAGCTTGCCCCCATAAAGCCGTTGTTGGCTTTGGGAGGCAAGCTCTTTTGTTGTGGATAAAGGTTCTTTGGCGTGGCTGAGGGATATTCATCGCCCATTCATCGCCCAGCAGCCTGATAATCAGGGAATTCCTCCCTAATTAATTCCTGATCAAGATTTTTGCAGCACCAAAGGCAACTCGCTAAATTCCTTATAATTCGTGAAAATATAACTAGGCTTATGATCCGTAGCCGGCTGTCTGCCTCTCGGATTATACCAGCAGACCTTCCAGCCAGCCGCAAGCGCTCCTACTACATCATTAGCCCAGGTATCGCCAATATAAAGTGAATGGTCTGGTGAAGTTCCAGACTTCTGATTCACATGCAAAAAGAGTTGCGGATCTGGTTTGGCCAGACCTACAGCGTCAGAAATAAAAATCATCTCCTCGGGGATCATCTGATCCAGACCTAATCCGCGAATCTTTTTCATTTGATGATCCTTGGGTCCATTCGTAATGATGCCTACTTTATGACCAGCAGTAATGAACCTTTCCAATTGCTCCCGGACTCCATCTATCATTTGAATGGTGTACTGACGGCCAATATATGCCGCTTGTACCGCCGTGGCTTGATCACGATCGAGCTGTAAACCATACTCTGCAAAAGCAAGCTCCAATCGGCGTACCCTAGTCTCCTCCAGCGGAATTTCTCCACGTAAATACATAGGCCATAATACATCACTATGATGTCTTACTTTATAAAATAATTCCGCAAAGTCCAGACTGCTCTCATCCGGTCTAAGCACTTGACGCACCGCTTCTTTAAAAGGAACCAAATGATCATATAAGGTATCATCAAGGTCAAAAAAGATTGCCAGCTTATTACTTGTATCCACTTTAACGCCCCTTACTCGTCTTTCTCTCTAGCTTTAGAAAAAAAGGTTATAGGTATAAAAATCATCATCGCGAATGTAGCCATGCGCTTCATATAAACGCTGTGCCCCCACATTCGCCGTCATTGTTGTCAGGGACAAGCCCTTGGTATTAGTTGCGAGCGCATGAGCTATGGCACTTTCCAGCAGCTTGGAGCCGAGCCCATGTCCTCGCAGTTCTGTAGTTACATATAGATCATTCAATATCCAGAGACGCTCCATAGAGACCGATGAAAAAGAGGGATAGAGCTGAATGAAGCCCCACGCTCGTTTCTCCTCGCCTTCTCCCTCCACCGCAATAAAGATTACCGATTCGTTCAGCTTCAACCGATCTGATAAAAAAGCGTGTGCGCCATCCAGATCAGAGACTACCCCATAAAATACCCGATACTCATCAAACAATGGGATAAGCCGTTCCAAATCATCATAGATCACACGTTCAATACGATAGTTGTTCATCCTCAACGCTCACTTTCCGGCTTGGGCCGTTTTAACGTTATTGTATATTTCAGCCGTACCGTGCACCATGGAGCGAACGCCAGATCATTTGGACAATTATTCTTATTCTTTGGAATCGTAGAACACATGGCGGGCACTTACTTTACCCTCTTCGATATCCAAAATTCCGAAGGAATACAGTTTCTCACGTCGTTTATCTGTTGGCGATCCTGGATTAAAGAGCAGAATCCCATTCTCTTCCCGCAATAAAGGCTGATGCGAATGACCGAATAAAATACAATCCACCTTATCGTTCGCAAAAGCAAGCAGCGCATTCCCGTCCGTTCCTTTGCGGGAGTGTGGCGTATGACCATGGACCATTCCGATCCGGACTCCCTCAAGCGTTAGCAGCTTACGCTCCCCGAAACGCTCGATGATCTCTATTCCATCGTTATTCCCAGCAATCCCTTCCACTGGAGCCAATTCAGCCAACAAATCGTAGATTCCCATACTCACCCAATCTCCAAGATGTAGAATCAAGTCTACATTCCGGAATTCAGCAACAAGTGCTTTGGGCAGAGACTTAGCCATTCTTGTCATATGTGTATCTGATACCACGCCTACTTTCATATAACTCAGCTCCTAATCTATCATACTCATCTCATATTCAAATAATTGTACGATTTGCTTAAACGAGAAGCAAGTTCTGTGACTTCTCCCACACAGAAAAGCCGGGTACACCCCACTAACACAGGGCATATCCGGCTGCCATTAAAGAATTACGAAGAAATCATTTACGCTTACTACCTTCTACAGTATTTAGCATCCCAATTCAGTTCTCTCTATCCCGCCAATTCCATAATCTTACTTCTTCAACATGAATATTGCTGACCCATTTTTCTTCCTTTAACTTGAGCAGTTCTTTAACCGGACCGGTTACGACAGCTCCATACAGCCTAACTCCGTTCTTCTCCAGATAACTAATGGAGTCATCCAGATCAATAAACGGAATTACCTTGTTGGCGATCGATTTATGCTCCTGCATTAAGTGCAGTGTCTTAAGGAAGTTCGCATTACGAAGTTCACCATCCCCATATGAGTCAACAGATGGAGAAACACTCGTGCGGCTAGTCACCCCTCCAAACCAACCCCACTTTTTCTTTGACTCTTGTGTCACCTTCATATCATCGGCATGCCAGATGGGCGTACTTGGAAATCCTAAGGGATCATTTATTACTGGCTCTTGTGTCCTTGGACCTGTATCTGCTGCGAACCATAAAAGCTCAAGATTTTTATGCTGAAACTTCTTCAATAGCTCATCTGTCGTAAAAAATTGTTCAAAAGACAAATAGGCTTCTCCTACCGTACCTTCAGGGAGCTTTTCTAGTTTTTCCCACTCACTGCTGTCATCCATCCTATTTTCTGCAGACTGGTTCTCAGTGGGATAGATAAAGTAATTACCTGTCCCACTGCGTTCATATGTCCATGAATAACTATATATTCTGGGCCAGCCTAATAGAAACTTCATCGAATAATCTCCAACATTAATCCGCGCGTCACCAATTTGTTTTATTATTTCACCCTGCAGATTCATACTAAAAAACGGTCCGGAATCGCTACTCAAATGGACGATTGTATTCGGCTGTGAAACAGCAATTGCGGAAGAAACGACATCACGGTAAGTCTCTCCTCTTTCTCCAGTGCCATAAAATACCGCTGTGATGATACTGCTGACGATCAAAAAAATCAAAAATGCAGAAATCACCGTCAAAGTATTTGATATACGTGCTTTCCACTTGCCACGGCGGATGATCTTTTTTTCTTTGCCGGGTCTGTTTCTTTTACCCTTTCCGAATTTTATGCTCTTCTCCTCATCTGAAGCCGGCTTTTCTTCGCCCATCAGTTCATCCAGATAGGCCTGGTAAGCTTCCATTTTCTCTAGCTCACGTTCAACCTCATCCCTATCCTCATCAGCAAGAGTGCCTTCGCCATACCTTCTTAACTTCTCCTTAAACTCTTCACTCATGTTCATTTCTCCTCCGCTCTGCCTCACGCAGCTTCTGTCTGGCCCGAAAGATCAATATCTTATATTGGGACAAGCCCACATCCATAATGTCCGATGCTTCCCGATAACTCAGCCCATGAAAATCATGCAGCAGCAGTGCATTTCTCTGATTGTCCGGTAGCTCACCTACTGCTATCCTCATCTCTTCCCAACGTTCCTGATGAAGCAGTGTGCTTTCTGTGGTATCTGGATGAGCAAGCTTTTTGAAATAATCCTCACTCTGAACTGTACTGCGGCCTTCCTTTCGCTTGTAATCTACGAAGGCGTTATAAGCGACACGGAACAACCATGGCTTAATCTTCTCTTCTTTACAATCCTCCAAATGTAGATAAGCGCGATAAAAGGTTTCTTGCATCAAATCTTCAGCCGCATAATGATCACCACAAAGGGAGCGCAAATAGCGGTAAATATCCATCACATACATCTGATATATTTCATCCAATGACTTTCGCTTCATGCACTCCCCCCTTAACCTAACCACGTATCCCAGCCTAAAAAGTTACAGATAAATTTAGCAACTAGTATGAATATACCAGTAATTCCATGGAAAAAAGCGAAAAAAAAGCCTGCTGGCAAGGAGTATTACTCCTGCCAACAGGCTTTTTAATTCACCAAGTTACTCTGCTTACAGAACAACTTCAACTTCTTTGAGCATTTCGCTAACGGATATTAAACCGCCACCGGACAAATACCAGTAGTTAGGATCCAAGTAGATGATTTTACCGTTTTTAAAGGCATTTGTGTTCTTCACTAGATCGTTTTCAACTGCTTTTTTAGCTGAGCCGGCTTCGCCGCCATCACTCTTCACAGCCGCATCTCTGTCCACTACAAACAGATAATCCGGATTCTTATCCGCTACATATTCGTAGGATACGCTTTGTCCGTGAGTGGATACTTCAATTTTATCATCAGCCTGTGCAAATCCGAACACATCATGGATAATCCCAAAACGGGAACCTGCACCGTAAGCACTGATTTTCCCTTCATTCGCAAGAATAACAAGTGCTTTTTTGCCATCAGCTGTTGCCTTCGTATTCAAAGCTTTGATGGAATCATTGATAGTCGCAAGCTCAGTTTCTACTTCTGCTTCTTTTCCAAAAATTTGACCCAGCATTTTCACGTTATTCGTAAAAGATTCCATGTAGTTTGCATTATCTACAGCCACATACAGAGTAGGTGCAATTTTGCTGAATTCTTCATAAGAATCCTGTTGTCTGCCGGAAATGATGATCAGGTCCGGAGAAAGACTGTTTATTTTTTCGAAGTCAGGCTCTTTCAAACCCCCAACATTCTCATATTTAGCATCGTTATATTTAGAGAGATAAGCCGGTACATTACTTTGAGGCACTCCAGTCACCTCTACACCCAGTTTATCCAGCGTATCCAGTGTACCGAAGTCAAAAACAACCACTTTTTGCGGATTGCTTTTGATAGTTGTTTCGCCAAGCGCATGCTTGAAAGTAAGCTCTGTCGGTGCTGTAGTAGCTTCCGTTGTTGGTGCTGTAGTAGCTTCCGAATTGCCTGCCGCTGCTGTGTTGTTATTTGAAGTTGCTGCATTATTGGAGCCACAAGCCGCCAAGATTACCGCAAGAAATACTGTCATAATCAGTAAAGATAAGTTCTTCTTCAATGTATTCACCCCTAATTTTTATAGTGAAGCTATTTGAATTATTCGCGTATGCGTTAAGAAGCTGGCGCCTTTCACTTCTTACGTTACGTCATAATAATATCCGCATAGTAATAGTTACCTTTTTAGAAATAGACACCGATTTTTCGGCCTCCTATAGTTTCAATAGGAATGTCCATGTCATATACCTCTTTAAGAACTGCAGAATCTATAATTTCATCCGCTGTACCCGAGGAAGCTACTCTTCCATTTTTAAGCGCAACAATGTAGTCAGAGTAACAAGAAGCAAAGTTAATATCATGGATAACGAGCACAATCGTCTTCCCCTTCTCGTCCACCAAACGGCGAAGCACCTTCATAATTTGGACGGAATGCTTCATATCAAGGTTGTTGAGCGGTTCATCGAGCAGAATGTACTCTGTATCCTGAGCCATAACCATGGCAATATATGCCCGCTGGCGTTGCCCTCCACTGAGCTGATCAATATATTTATCCTGCATCTCTTGGAGATCCATGTAAGCAATCGCTTCGTCAACGAACGCCCGATCCTCCGGACTCAGCTTCCCCTGTGAATACGGGAATCTCCCAAAAGAAACGAGCTCCTTCACAGTGAGGCGTACGCTAATATGATTGGACTGCTTTAACACCGATATTTTACGAGCAAGCTCATTACTTTTGCAGGTACCGATTTCCTTACCTTCGATCAGCACCTCTCCTGCGTCTTTGGAGATAAGTCTGCTGATCATGGAGAGCAGTGTACTCTTACCCGCACCATTTGGTCCGATAAACGAGGTGATTGCGCCCTTTTTAATGGACAAAGACACATCATCAACGACGGTTACTCCGCCATAACGTTTGGTTAAATTTTTAACTTCTACCACGACTTATTCTCCTTTAACAGCAGATAGACGAAGTAGACGCCGCCTGCAAAATTGATAATCACACTGACCGTAGTATTGAATCCAAAAACACGTTCGACCAGGAACTGCCCGCCGACAAGCGCAACAATGCTCAGCAGAATCGTTCCAGGAATCAGATAGGCATGCTTATAGGTACGGAACAGCTGGTGTCCCACATTAGCTACCAACAAACCTAAGAAAGTGATTGGCCCCACTAGAGCCGTCGAGATCGAAACGTAGATAGATACAATAACTAGCAGCCTTTTGACCACATAGTCATAATTGATCCCCAGATTAATGGCTTCATCTTTTCCAAGCGAAATAACATCCAAATACTTAACAAATCGCAAGAAATACAACGTAGTTAGCGTCAGAACAATGGTGGAGAGAATCAATAGGTCACTGCTGACATTGTTGAAGCTGGCAAACATTTTCCCCTGTAGAATCAGGAATTCGTTCGGATCAATAAGCACTTCCATAAAAGAAGACGCGCTCTGGAACATCGTCCCCATGATCAGCCCTACCAGCAGCAGGAAATAAATATTTTGTCCTTCCCTACGGAACATTAGCTTATATAATACGCCTGAAAACAGGACCATGAGACATGCAGAGAACAAGAAGTTGATGTTTTTATTCATAAAGGTCATATTCGATGAACCTAAGGCATATACACCGAATGTCTGGATTAACATGTACAGGGAATCGAGCCCGAGAATACTTGGTGTCAAAATACGATTGTTCGTGATGCTCTGAAAAACTACGGTAGAGACAGCTATCACAGCTCCGGTAATCAGAATGGCCGCCAGCTTTCTTCCCCGGCTGGGCAGAACGTAGTCCCAATTTCCCAAAGCATGATACGTCATAAACAAGACGATGAGGGCGACAGCACTTATAGATAATATAGTTAGTTTTGTCTTCATCTCTAGTTCGCCTTTCTTCTCATCAGCAAGTAGATAAACAGACCACTACCGATGACGCCTACCGTGAGACTGATTGATATTTCATATGGATAGATAATGAGCCTGCCCAGAATATCGCAGAACAGGAGGAACACCGCACCGAGAATGGCTGTATGCGCCAGACTTTTTTTGAGGTTATCTCCTATGTACAACGTTACAATGTTAGGTACTACCAGACCCAGAAATGGAATCGTACCTACGGTTAAAATGACAACAGAAGAGATTAACGCTACAATTACCAATCCCACGTTGACAACCGCTTTGTAATTCATGCCAAGATTAACGGAGAAATCCTCGCCCATACCGGCTACCGTAAATTTATTAGCGAAGAGATACGCCAGGATGACAAGTGGAATGCTGATATAAATTAATTCGTATTGGCCTTTGATAATCGTTGAGAAATCTCCAAGCATCCAAGACGAGATATTCTGAATCAAATCATTTTTATACGCAAAAAATGTTGTAATCGAGCCTACAATGTTGCCGAACATGAGTCCGACCAGCGGGATAAAAATACTATCCTTGAACTTGATCCGATCCAGGATTCTCATAAAAATAAAGGTGCCCAATAGTGCAAAAACAAAAGCAACCAGCAATTTCTGCATTGGCGTTGCGCCTGTGAATAACATGAGGGATACGAGAATACCAAATTTCGCGGAATCCATCGTCCCTGCCGTAGTCGGGGAGACAAATTTATTGCGTGACAGCTGTTGCATAATTAATCCGGCAATACTCATACTGACTCCAGCGATAATCAATGCGGCTAACCGGGGAATCCGGCTTACCAGCAAGGTCTGTGCTTGAGATTCCGTAAGATGAAAGAGATCTAATGGGGATATATCTTTAACGCCTATAAACAAAGATATAAATGAAAATACTATTAGAAGTAGGGACAAATATTTTAGTTTCATGAGTTGTTCCTTATCTGTTTAATAGTTTACACATGCGATTTTATGATAATGATTTTCATTCGCAATGTTTTAAATTATACCTAAGCCCACTTTGAGGGTCAACCCTTTCATATACTTAAATTTAAAATAATTAAGACTTAGGCTTATCTGCTTAAGTTACATAAAAAAAGACACCCTAACGGGTGCCTCTTTAATCTCTGCCATATTTTTAGCGCTAAGCTATAGGATTTATTTATATTTCTTCCAATCCTGATTACTGTTCTCCAGCAGATGTGCAAAATCATTATCCAACCGCTTCTGCTCAGCCTTGCGCTGATCCTCCACTGCCTTACGGGCAGCTTCTTTACGGTCATTTTCCTCCGCTTTCAACGCATCAGATTGCGCCTTCAGCTTTCCTAGAACATCACTGCTTAGCAGATCTTTTAACGTAGCAGGGCCATCATTCGTAGCGGCTCTTGGTGTGGTAGGCATTTTCTTTTTTTTAGCCACTGTCCATCATCCTTTCTAGTACTGAATTAAATTAGAATTTGTTTAAGTTATTGGTCTTTTCGTTTATAATGTTTACTAAGAGGTGAGCCCTATGAAGTCCAATGATTTATGTCCCCGGCTACAAAAAAGTATGGATATTATCGGCAGGCGTTGGACTGGTTTAATTATCTACCAGCTCCTTCAAGGACCCCAACGTTTCAATGTAATTGAAGCGGCATTACCCATCAGTGGAAGACTGCTCTCCGAACGGCTCAAAGAGCTGGAACAGGAAGGGATCGTTCTTCGAGAAGTGTTCCCAGAGACCCCCGTGCGGATCCAATATTCTTTGACGGATAAAGGTCTTGCTCTGGAATCAGTCATCCGAGATTTACAGAGTTGGTCCAAAGAATGGGTCGATTGTGACACCGATAATCTAAATTCAACTCTCAAAATGTAAGCGTTTTATCTGAGGCGTTAGATTTTAAGGCCTACAATGACTAAATCACGCTCTATACCGTCAAGTTCAGCCACACCAGGCAGCATTCCCCACTCTTCAAAACCAAACTTTTTCAGTAAACCAAGGCTTGGATCATTATGTCCAAACACAAAGCCGACTAGATTCTTAATTCCGAGACTAGGGGCTTTCTCAATGGCCTCTGTCAGAAGAATTCTGCCAGCACCACCACCACGGAACTTTTCATTCACGTATACACTGATTTCTGCTGTTGCATTATATGCTGGACGACCATAGAAGGATTGAAAACTGAACCATGCAGCAATTTCATCTCCTTGCTTCAGTACCCATAAGGGACGGTGATGGCTATTATGCTCAAGAAACCATTTCTCCCGGTCTGCAACAGTAACGGGTTCCAGATCTGCAGTTACCATCCTCCCAGCAATCGTTGAGTTATAAATATCTACAATAGCTGCTAAGTCTGCAGATGTTGCATCTTCAATTCTGCTGTTCTCCCAATTCATCCCTTAATTCCTCCAAATGTGTTAATTAACTCAGGCCGACCTGCTCCTGGCTCCATTGCCAAAGCCGTTCGGCCTCTATTGTATTCTGCGCTCTGGGAGACAGTTGTTTAATCTTTCTTCGATAATAATATTGACCGGTTACCTCTCCAAGATCGGGATCTGTAGCCAAATAAATCGCTGTATCGGCACCTTGTTCAGGTGTTAAGAAAAAGTATGAGAGTAACTTAAGTACCGACTTGCCAAAACCAGTCTCCCGGTTTACACCTATATTCGTCCCCACTGCTCCTGGATGCAGGCAATTCACCGTCACCCTTGTTCCGTGAAGACGCAAAGCCAGCTCCCGCGTGAACAGAATATTGGCTAGCTTGGATCGGGCATAGGCTTTTGCAGGATTAAAACGGCGAGCGAGGGTTGGATCTTCATAATGGAGCGCACCTATCTTGTAAGCACCGGAGGCAACCACAATGATACGGCCTTGCTCTGCTGCCTGCAACGACTTAAGTAACAAATTGGTAAGTAGAAAATGCCCCAAATGATTTACGCCAAGATCCATCTCAAAGCCGTCCTTCGTAAGCTGACGCTTAATCGTGACTACCCCGGCGTTATTGATAAGTATGTCTAGCATCGGATATTTCATAGTGAATTCCTCAGCAAAGCTGCGAATGCTCTCAAGTGAAACCAGATCACACAACATGAGCTCGATATCCTCGGAGTGGCTCTTTTGTTTGGCGGCAGCAAGTGCTTCTTCTCCCCGCTGGCGATTACGGCAAACCATAATAACTTTAGCTCCCTTGCGAGCCAGTTCAACTGTTGTGGCCAGCCCCATACCGGAATTCGCTCCGGTAACAAGTGCGATTGTTCCTCTCATTGCAAGAATCACTCCTCTCTCAACAACCGTACCCGAATAAGCTTCAGCCTAACCTTAGGAGAAATATATTTAAAGATATGTTACACCAACTAGTAGGGTTAAGAAAAGCTTCATGTCATGATTAGCCAACAATAGTTATAGTTCGTCAGGTGCGTCTGGTCTATTTTTGATCTATAATAGGAATATTGCAGTTCTAATCGTGAAGTTGAAAGGGGAACACCAACTATGAATAATGCTCTGACAAGCCTAGAGCAGCAAATGGGGGGCGAAGGTCTGGATGCCCTGCTCGTAACAGATCCCAAGCATGTCTACTACTTAACCGGCTTCGCCAGCGATCCGCATGAACGTTTTCTGGGTCTGCTGCTGATACGCGGAGAAGAGCCTATGCTCATTCTGCCTGCATTGGATGCAGAAGCGGCTCAAGCGGCTTCTTCGGTCACCAAAATCCTAACTCACACTGACACTGATAATCCCTATAACCTGCTAAAAGATTGTTTCGGCAGCAGTAAGCTAGGTACTCTCGGCATAGAAAAAGAACATTTCTCAGTAGCCCGTTTTGAGCACCTAACCGCTGCTGTTCCAGCTGAAAGGTTTAGTGATATTGGTCCATTGCTGCGCAGCATGCGCTCCAAAAAGACCCCGGATGAAGTTAAGCGCATGAAACATGCCGCTGAGCTAGTTGAGGAAGCCTTGCGCCGCGTTCTTACCCACGTAAAAACAGGCGTTACAGAAAACGATCTAGTAGCGGAGCTAGAATATCTAATGAAAAAGGTTGGCGCTTCCGGCCCTTCCTTCGACACTATGGTGCTTTCTGGTCCGAAAACTGCCCTGCCTCACGGTGTTCCGGGCAACCGGGTCATTCAACCCGGCGACTTTCTGATGTTTGATATCGGGGTGTATGCTGATGGTTATGCTTCTGATATTACACGTACCTTTGCTATTGAATCCGTGGACGACAAGCTAGTCACTATCTATAACACTGTGCTGGCTGCCAACGAAGCTGGGATCGCTGCCTCCAATCCTGGGGCACCTTTCGGCTCAGTCGACAAAGCTGCACGTGATGTGATTGAAGAAGCTGGATTCGGAGAATATTTCTTACACCGTGTCGGACACGGACTGGGCATGGATGTTCATGAATATCCATCACTTCACGGACAGAACGACGACATTATCGAAATCGGCAATGTGTTCACCGTTGAGCCGGGAATTTATGTGCCTGGACTAGCGGGTGTACGTATCGAAGATGATCTGATTATTACAGCTGAAGGTGCAGAGACCTTAACAAGCTTCCCTAAGGAACTGACTATTCTTCATTTATAGAAAAGAATTACAAGCCACAGCCAAAAACACAGAGCAGCGATTCCTCCAATAATGAGAGAATCGCCGCTCTGTGTTTTTTTAAATTCAAACCTGTGTTCCCCACATCCCGCGAACCAACTTAGCCTCTTTCACCATCCTGCCGATCAGCTCCGCGACTGTAGGAATATCTTGGATCATTCCTGTCACTTGACCTGCCCAGCCGATGCCCTCTTCTTTGATATCATCATAGATCCAGCGCTTGTTGGCTGCACCACTGATATACTCTTTTAATGCTTCATAGGTCGGTGTCACGCGCTCGATTTCAAGAATTTGATCAATGTAGTCACTACGTAACACTCGTGCGGGTGCTCCAATAGAACGTTTGATTACAACCGTATCCGACTCTGAGCTTTCTACTAAAGCTTTTTTATAAGACGCGGCCGCATGAACACATTCCACTGTAGCAACGAAACGAGTGCCCATTTCGATTCCTTCAGCCCCAAGTGCATGAGCAGCCATCCATCCACGGCCATCTCCGATCCCTCCGGAAGCAATCACAGGAATATTAACCGCATCAACCACTTGCGGAACGAGCACCATGGTTCCAACATCGTCACGCCCTAAGTGGCCCCCTCCCTCATGCCCAACAACAATAACCGCAGAAGCCCCTAATTGTTCAGCTTTTTGGGCTTGCCTGCGTGAGGAGACGAGCACAAGTGTTTTAATATCGGTGGGCTGTAACATTTCCAGTATAGGGGCTGGATTCCCTCCAGTAAGGCTCACCACGGGAACCTGCTCTTCGATGGCGACCTGCACCCGATCTTCATAACCAATCCCATGCATGCCGATAGCAAAATTAACACCAAATGGTTTGTCCGTTAGTGTTCGTACCCGACGTATTTCTGCACGTAAGGCCTCCGCATCCGGAAGACTCATTGCCGTGACCTGACCCAGTCCACCGATATTTGAAACCGCAGCCGCGAGGTCTGCATAACCTAAATAAGCAAGTCCTCCTTGAATAATAGGATATTCTATGTGCAATAACTCCGTAATACGGGTGTTCCATTTCATCTTCATCTACACCTTTCCTATCTTTAAGCAAAGCAGAATCACGGCAATTGAAAGAGCAGCTCCCCCTGCCAGATAATCTATTTGCTGAAATTGCAGTCTTTTAAAAGAAGTCCTTCCTTTACCATTCCCATAAGCACGCGCATCAATTGCATAGCTCAGCTGTTCAGCACGTTGAATCGTTGTGAAGAGCAGAGGAATAATGATCGGAATGTACGCATATATCCGTTTAGGCAGTGATAATACTGTGAGATCATAACCTCTAGCCTTTTGTGCGAGAAGGATACGATCAAGCTCCTCCTTGATGGTAGGGATAAAACGGATCGCAATCACTATCATTAAAGAGAACTGCTCTACGGGTACCCCCAATTTGGACAGAGGGGCAAGCAGCTTCTCCAGACCATAAGCTAAGTCTAGCGGTTTAGTAGTTAATGTCAGAATTGAGGCTAACAAGATGAGCAATATAATCCGCCATACAAAACGTAATCCTATCCGCAATCCCTCTTCAGTCACCTCGATAAAAAACCATGACCAGAGAATCGTCCCCTTGGTGAACACGGCATTGTAAACAAAAGTAAATAATAAAATAAATAATACCGGCCGTAGCCCTCGCCAAAAAAAATGCACAGGAACTTTAGACAGTAGTAACAATCCCAATACAAAAAAGGTTGCAAAAACATAACTAAGCCCCGTACCAAGCATCATAAAGCTAAGCATGAGCATCCCGATACTTACAAGCTTTGTACGAGGATCTAAACGATGAAAAATCGAATGCGTCTCCACATATTGACCGACTAATACGGAATCAGCCATGCCCTTGCCCCCTCGAATGCCAAATCGGCAAAATCGCTTCGAAGATATCCTGCTCTTTACAGCTGGCAACTTCAATCTTCTGACCAGATAATTCCTCCACTAGCTTCAAGAGCTGTACGGGTTCAGGCAAGGATAGTCCAAGTTCCAGCAGTAATTCTTCCTTTTCCAGAAACAATGTTCTGGTATCATGATGCCCTTTTAACTGACCTTCATGAAAAACCATGACCTCATCTGAGAATTCGGCAACATCACCCATCTGATGCGAAACGAAGAGGATGGTGCGATTGTCTTGTTGCTGCCATTCCTTTAGTAGCCTCAGCAAAGACACTTGGCTAGCTGGATCGAGACCCGCTGTCGGTTCATCCAATATCAGCAGCTTCGGATTTGTCATCAGTACAGAGGCAATAGCTACACGGCGCTTTTCACCACCACTTAGCTGGAATGGATTTAAGGGAAGAATCCCCTCTGGCAAACCCACTTGCGGCAAGATCATTTCAATCGCCTCTGTAATTTGCTGACGTGAAGCACCCTGCTGATTCAGAGCAAAAGCAAGCTCCTTATGCACCGTTGTTTCGAATAGCTGATGCTCCGGATATTGAAAAACAAAGCCCAACTCGGGGACAACCTTTAAGCGTCCTTTAGCATCTCTGCTGGCAGGCTGCTGGTTAATCCAATAGTCTCCTTTTACGGTGGGAATCAAGCCCTTCAGCACTTTGACAAAGGTAGACTTTCCTGCGCCTGTTGGACCGATAATAGAAATCCATTTGCCTTCAGGAATAGTGCAGTTTATATTGCGCAAAGCCACATGATCGGCATAGTTCACACTTAGATTTTTTAATTGGTAGACCATTGTGATCGAATTATCCCCTTCCAATCGGCTGTTAGCGGTGCTGCTGAATGGAGCAATGTATGTACACGCACTGCGAAGGGCAGTTGTAATTGATAGTCCGCAACAGGCATGGTTTCAAAAAAAGTCAGTGGATCGCCGTCAAACTCAAGTCGTCCTTGGTGCAGGAGCAATACGCGTTCTGCTGCAAGCACTTCCTCCATATGGTGGGTGATATGAATAAGCGTCAGGCCTTGACGATGCAGCTCTTGCATGATGGAAAGAACCTGCTGTCTTCCCTGAGGATCAAGCATTGAGGTAGCCTCGTCAAAAATAATGACTTGCGGGCGCATCGCCAATATAGCTGCGATAGCGACACGTTGCTTTTGACCTCCAGATAGCTGATGTGGCATAGCTTCCAGATAATCCTCCATATGAACGGCCTGTAAGGCATAATCCAATCGGCTGCGCATTTCCTCCCTCGGCACACGGATATTCTCCAAACCAAAAAGCACCTCATCCATAACGGTTGTGGTGATAAATTGATCCTCTGGATTCTGAAAAACAAAACCGATTTGCTGATGAATCTCCGCAAGATCCGTTGGTTTTGCTGTGTCCAAGCTCTTAAATTGTACAGTCCCTTTTCGCGGCAGCAGCAGTCCGTCCATGAGCTTTGCAATAGTGGATTTGCCAGAACCATTCGCCCCGACTATCGCCACAAACTCCCCTGCGTCTATCGTAAAGCTAATATCCTCCAGAAGAGGTTGTCCTTTTTTATAATAAAAACAAACTTGATCGAAGGTAAGCATTTATTCAGTCCCCTTTTGACGGTGCCAAGCAGCAAAAAATGCCTCAATGCTATTCTCGGAAAATGCAGGTGCAGGCTTCTCCCATTTTGTCACTTTTGATCCATTCACGGCAAAGATTTCACCGGTTAAATCCGCGTCGGACTCCCTCAACAATGCAGTCACGAAGGAAGCAATAGCCTCAGCGTCACCTATTCTCCAAAAATCAGGCAAAGGTTCATTACGACTGGCATGTTTCTCCTTCAAATGGTCAATTATTGGTCTGGTCATATCCGTTAATGCCGCTGGAGAAATCGCATTGACCCTAATCTGGTCACGTTTCAGCTCTGCTGCGAGCGTCCACATCATGCCCAGTATTCCAGCCTTGGCTGCACTATAATTCACCTGACCTACGGAACCTGCTAGTCCAGCAGCAGAGGTCATCAACAGGATATCCCCACCTGTTTCACGCATATGTGGTAATACTCTTTGAATGCAATAATAAGTGCCATTTAAATGCACATCCAGAACATTCTTCCACTGTTCATCCGTCATACGTTGACATTTCTGATCCTGCACAATTCCCGCGTTAGCTATCAATACCTCGATACGACCGTATCGGGCAATGACCTCATCTACCATGGCAGTGACTGCGGCGGAATCGGCTACATTAGCAGCGTACCCTAGTGCCTCTCCGCCTGCCTGGCGGATCTCGCGCACAACCTCATCAATTAAGACTTGTTTCGTACCATTTACAACCACTATATAACCTGACTTGCCAAGCTGCATGGCGATACTACGTCCGATCCCTCTTGTTGCTCCAGTAATTAAGGCCACTTTATTCATCACTACACCTCTTCCACTGCAAAAGCTCCCGCAGCAATAACATCGCCAGCTTCTGTTGTAAGGATCACTTTCACAAAGCAAGCGTCCGCTGCAAAATCAAAAATCACGACACTATCGACCTCTATTGGCTTATGAAATTTCATATCATATTGAGTGATCCACTGTGTAGGGTGCTCAGCAATATACAAAGATTGGGCTAATCCCATAAGATACATCCCATGTGCGATGGGTCGCTCCAAACCAGCCTTGGCTGCGGCCTCTGCATCTAGATGTATAGGCGCCAAATCTTGGGAAGCAGCTGCATATTGCCGGATAGCCTCAGCTGTTATGCACTTTTTTATCATGATCATCACCTACCCGAATTAACACCGTTTCTGCGGTGACTATTAGCTTACCCTCACACCTACAAACCAGCGTATGTGTGTAAAAAGTCAGTTTACCCTGTCTGCCTTCTTTTTGCACCTCGCCCGTTAACGCTAATTCACAATCCAAAATCATCCCCGCCGTAATCGGAGCCTGATATGAAAATTTCTGAGTGCCGTGAAGCAAGGGTTCACCGATGATTAACCAAGGAATATCGAAGTCTTGCCAGAAAATAATAGGCATCGTCGCAGGAGCGATCAGCTTTCCATTTATCGTCTGCACGGGTGCTTCAATACTCTGTGCATAGTCCGAAATCCATTCAGCAGTCATATGGATCTGATGTCGGACACTGTTCATTCTATAACCTCCACGAGTGTTGCCAGACCTATCCCGCCGCCGATTCCCAGAGTAGCAAGCCCTCGTTGGTAAGGGGCATGTTGCATTTCAGCACATAAGCGAGTCATTAACATAGCCCCGGAAGCTCCGTATGGATGGCCTATTGCTAATGCCCCCCCGCCAAGATTGACCTTTTCCTGTGGAATTTGAAGCTCGTTCAGTGATGCCAATACTTGTGAAGCAAAAGCCTCGTTAAACTCTACGATATCTAAATCGGCAACGGTAAGCTTTTGGCGTTTTAACACCTTTTGCACAGCTGGTACAGGCCCCATACCCAAATAGTTCGGATCTACACCCGCAGCTTGCGCATCCACGACCCGCAAAATAGGGGTAAGCTTAAGCTGCTGGCATTTCTCACGAGACATCATTAATAGAAGCGCTGCGCCATCATTAATAGGACAGGCATTTCCAGCAGTAACGGTACCCTTTTCTTCAAAAATTGGCGGCAGCTTTTGCAGCTTGTCCAGACTCGTATTTGCCCGAGGACATTCGTCGGTGTTCACCCACTGCCCCTCTACCTGAAGAGGTACTATCTCCTGCTGAAACCGGTCACTTTGCTGAGCATGAACCGCCTTTTGATGGCTTTTTAAGGCATATTGATCCTGCTCTTCTCGATAAATCCCGTATTTCCTAGCTACATTCTCTGCAGCAATTCCCATATCCGGATCACCGTAAGAGCTAGGCGTAAAATGTGCACGGGTATACAGCTGTGGAACCCCCATTAACGTCTGTGGTTTAGCCATTTTCCATGGAGCACGGCTCGTACTTTCGACACCACCCGCTAAATAAATCTCTCCAGCGCCGCTTTGAATCAGTCTTGCTGCTATATTAATTGCCTCTAGCCCAGATCCGCACTGACGATCCACGGTGACACCCGGAACCGAAACAGGCAGCCCCGCTTCAAGCGCAGCTACCCGGGCAATATTACCTCCTGGGCCCACAACATTCCCAATAATGACATCATCGATCAGTTCTTTAGGCAAGTTCGTTTCGGCTACAATATGCTGAATAAGCGGCGCCAGTAATGCCTCCGGCTCAAGTGTACTTAATAAGCCACCCATTCTGCCAACCGGTGTACGTTTTGCCATGACAATTACTGCTTCTATCATATCATCGCTCTTTTCACATAGTCTTTCATCGCTTGCCGGGCAATTTTCCCGCTACTTGTATAGATAAATTCATCCAGGGTTAGCAGCTGCTTCGGCGCTTTGTAGCTCGCTAAATACTGGCGGCAATAATTCTTAATTTCTTCGACAGATAAATGCTGTTCTCCGCTCCACTTCACGAGGGCTATCAGCTGTTCTCCCCAGTAATCGTCAGGCACGCCAAGCACCATCACTTCATCTATTTCCGGAAGAAACTCCAGCACCCTCTCTATTTCTTCCGGATAAACGTTCAGCCCTCCGGATATGATTTTATTCTTCAAACGTCCCGCCATATATAAATAACCAGCTTCATCCTGATAAACATAGTCTTCTAAAACAAGCCATCCCTCTCTAAAAGCTGCTGCTGTCTCATTCGGCAATTGATGGTAGCCTAAAAATATCATATCACTACGCACATATAGCTGCCCAATCTCCCCAGGAGGGACTTCCCGGAACTGGTCATCACGAATGGAAATTTGCACCCCGGGATAAGGTTTGCCTACAGAGGTCGGATTATGCTCGGTCAGAACATCCAAATAACTAATATAGCTCGCTTCTGAAGAACCGTAGGATTCATAAAGCCGCGCTCCACCAAACACTTCCATGCCCCTTTTCTTGGACAACTCCGACCACTTTGCACCTGAGCTAATCATCGCATCAATCTGTATCTGCCCAGGTACAGCCTGCTGCATCATGGATTCGATCATTGTTGGTACGACGAACAGCACCACGCCCGCAATTTGCTGGCACAGCTCTAACACCTGCGTGGCACTAAATTTTTGTGTGATATGAAAGGTTGCTCCACCATATAGACTCTGCATTACGGCGAATAAGGATAGGGAATGCACAAATGGACCTGGTGCCAAAACATCCTTCATAGCGTCCAATTCAAAAGCAATATTCGAGACCTCAAAGCTTTTTAACCATGATAAATGGGTACGCATATAACCTTTGGGCAATCCGGTTGTGCCTGACGTAAAGCCAATAAATAATAATTCATTCGTCTCATCCAACTCAGCCTCCGGCTTCAGGGCAGCCAGCCACTGATCATAGGAACCTGTTCGTTCATTTGAGAAGGTCAGCGTTGGGATCGTTTGATCCTTGAAAACCAGATTCTTTGCGGCTTCCGGCTCGGCAAAAATCATTGTCGGCTGGCACTGCTCTATAATAACCTGCAGTTCATTAGCACTCCATTTGGGATCTAAGGGAATGGGAACACAGCCCGCATAAATCGCCCCCAAAAAAACCTCAACAAATTCAATACGATTCGTAGATAAAATCGCGATTTTGTCATGCCTCAGACCCTTTTGCTGTAAGCCATTCGCGATTCTCCGCATCGTTTTTACTAATGTGGCATAGGTATGACTTGCTTGGTCATGGGTTAAGGCAATGCTGTCGGGCTGCTGTGCTGCATGACGCAGTATAGGAACTACTAGATTCATCCTGATCACACCTGTTCGTAATTTCTGTGACTACCGATTATATACATTCTCTTCAATCGGACTGCCCCGAAAGTCCAGCCCAAACTAAAGGATATGTGATAAGCGCCGGCGCTCCTGTTAAACTAACCCGCTAGAATTGCTACGATAGCTTATTTTAGCTTTATATTATTTTTATGTACACATCTTTCATGTAACGATTAAGTCCATCTTACAACGAAAAAACAGCCAGCACGCATCGATTATGATCGGTACGCGCTGGCTGTATTGTTGTTTAGTCCTTCTTTTGAACGGATGATGGTGAACCCTCTTCAGCAAAAGTAAAGGTTCGGGCGATATATAAGATAGGTGTGCTTACTGCGGTTAGTAAGAACTTCGCTAGATAAGTCGTAAGCAAAATTTCAAGCCATACATTCCAGTCATACAAGCCCGCAAATGCAATGGTACAGAAAATAAGTGTATCCACAAAGGAGCTAATCATCGTACTACCGTTGGAACGAATCCACAGCTGACTTGAGGTGCTGTAATATTTACGAATCCAAGAGTACAACCGAACATCTAGGAACTGACTAATGAAGTAAGCAGTAAGACTACCCAAAGCTAGTCGAGGCATCAGCCCAAAAATCGTCTCCAAAGAAGACTGAGCGATATCGGTCTCCTGCGGCTTAAATACTAATACCATCTGCATAATGACTGTAGTCATAAGCAAGGTGAAGAAACCAAACCAGACCGCTTTACGTGCTTCCGCTCTTCCGTACTTCTCATTAAGTAAATCGCTGGTCATATATAAAGTGACATACATCGTATTTCCGAGTGTCATCACAATGTCAAATGGCATAGCAATCGTCTTAGCTACCTGAATGTTAGCAATTACAGTAGCAATACCTACCCAGGCATACATTCCACTTTTCCCGAACAAGCGGTAACAGAGTAGAAAAAAAGCAAAATTGACAATAACAAATAAAACTCCCCACAGCAAATTAAACATATTACTGAAATTCCTCCTAGTTTTGTTTACGCGGGATGGTTACGAACCGCGGCTTACAATATTAAATTTTCGGAACAAAACATTAATACTCTATCACAATAGCGCTTAACAATCCATAAAAATAATATTTTTATATGAAATTGGTAGTTCCATTTCTTTTTTTTCGCCAATTATCTAAAATAGTCAGCAATAATTCATTTTTTTCAGAAAAAAATGCTCTATAGGACAAAACTTTCACTATTCATCCAGAGGTTAATTCTATAGAATAGTATCAAACACCTTATTCCCGATCCATTTAGTAGAAATATGACATAACTATGGAATATATCTCGGGTCGCCAATTTCCAGCAGTTGGCATGGAGTATCTAGTGAAGACCAAAAAAGAAATGACCTCACCGTCCATAAAAAAAGGAGAGAACGATATGTTTCGTATCAAGCATTCGATCAGTCGCAAATTTACGCGTTTATTATTTGTTGTTCTGTTGCTCACGTCTCTTTTGTTAAGCACCAGCTTCTATTTTATCTCTATCAGTATCTTCAACAGCTATGTTATGCCGCAGATTAACAAAATCCTTACTGCCGCTGCTCAGGACGTATATAAGAATCTCAACGTAATGCACGCCCAGCAAACCCTAAATAAGAACGATCAGTCTGCCACCAATCTCGAGTTCTATTTTCAGGAAAAGAGGAAACAACATGGAGTGGAAACCATTTTTCTGGTCAATCTGAAGGGGAAAGAAGCTGAGATTCTATCCGCAGATCACGATGCAAAATTGCAACGGGCAGAAAGTGTCACCGTATCCTCTGCAATGCAACAAGCCTCTAAAGGAAAAACTGGACTAAGCGATACATATAGCGACGCACATGGTATACATAAAACAGCTTATATCGGTATTCCCGGAAGTACGATGGTTATCGGTGTAAGCAGTGACGTAAGCTTCATTCAAGAAAAAACAGACAGTATTCTATGGACAAGTGCCGGAATCACACTTCTGACGTTGATCATCGGCCTAACTGGTGCATGGTTCATGAGTGTGCGTATAACACGTCCAATCTCAAAACTGGCAGCTTATAGTGCCCGGCTCGCAGAGGGAGATTTCACCGAAGAATTATCAGTTAAAGGAAATGACGAAGTTGCACAGTTGTCCGTAAGCTTCCAAGCGATGACCCAACGCCTGAAAGAAATGATTGGACATGTACTGGTAACCTCTAATACTGTCGTTGCGGATTCCAACTCTTTAAAAGAACGTGTTGAGGTTCTCAATGATATGGCGGAACACTCCAGCTCATCGGTAGTAGAAATCGGCAAAGGTAGTACGACTATCGCTAGCAGTGCATCAGATAACTCGAGAGCAATGGAAGAAATCAATTTAGGCATTCAAAGTATTGCCTCAGCAGCGAATGAAGTCACGGAGCAAATCAGTGAGGCTTCCGCTGAAGCAAGTGGCGGTAATGAAATTGCTCAAAGCGCTGTGCTGCAAATGCGCCAGGTTGAACGTGCTTCCCTACAGTCGCTGGATCAGTTACAAATCATGAATGAGCGTTCAGTAATGATCGGAGAAGTCGTTCACAGCATTACTGAAATTACGAAACAGATCCAAATGCTGTCGCTGAATGCTTCAATCGAAGCTGCACGCGCAGGAGAGCATGGACGCGGCTTTGCTGTTGTTGCGGGAGAAGTACGCAAGCTGTCTGAACAATCCCGTAACGCAAACGAACAGATCCGTGACTTCCTACTTGGACTTCAGGAAGATATGAGCCGCTCCGTTACCGAGATGAACCACGTGAATTCTGAGGTTGCCTCTGGAGTCGGCAAAGTAGCAGAAGCAGGTGATGCCTTTAATCACCTCCTGATTCTTATCCAAAGCATCAATCACAGCATCCAATCCGTATCTGCGGCTACACAGCAAATCTCGGCAAGTACAGAAGAAGTCAGTGCTTCCGTCGAAGAAACTGCACAAATTACATCAAGATCGCAAGAAAGTGCGGACACACTCGCTGCTAACTCAGAGCGGCAGCGCGTCGAACTGGAAGGCCATGCAGAAACCGTTAAACATCTGTATGAGCAAGCCAAGAAACTCCAAGAAGCTGTGCAGCAATTTAAGATTTAACGCTTGTAAACCAAAACCCCCGTTCACACGAAAGTGTTGAACAGGGGGTTTTTAGTTTGCGATGGCTCGCTTAGACTTGGGGGCATACGCTAGGCTTGCGCGAAGCTCGATTAGACTTGGCTACATGCGCTGGGCTTGCGCGAAGCTCTCTCTTAGACTCGGCGCGTCATTTGCTGCTAGCTTGCGCGATACTCTCGTTTAGACTCGGCACGCCATTTGCCGCTGGCTTGCGCGATACTCTCGTTTAGACTCGGCGCGTCATTTGCTGCTGGCTTGCGCAATCCTCTCGTTTAGACTCAGCACGCCATTTGCTGCTGGCTTGCGCGATAATCTCGCTTAGACTCGGCGCGCCATTTGCTGCTGGCTTGCGGACTCAGATGCCGCTATTACTCGAAAAACTGCCATTTGGAGACTTTTTCGGACTCGAGAGACGCTATTGCCTCATAATCAACCCAGACTCAGCCTATTTCGCTCAAATAGCGCCTCTGGTGTCCGAAAACGCTCCAAATTAACCCTTTTATCACAAATAAGGTCTCCTGAGTCCGGAGCCAAGTTACCTACTGCAAATTACTCAAAGTTCATCCGTGGATGCTACCTACTGCAAATTACTCAAAGTTCATCCGTGGATGCTACCTACTGCAAATTACTCAAAGTTCATCCGTGGCGCTACCAACAGCAAATTACTCAAAGTTCCTACGTGGATGCTACTTACTGCAAATTACTCAAAGTTCATCCGTGGCGCTACCTACAGCAAATTACTCAAAGTTCATCCGTGGCGCTACCAACAGCAAATTACTCAAAGTTCCTCCGTGGCACTACCAACAGCAAATTACTCAAAGTTCCTCCGTGGATGTTACCTACTGCAAATTACTCAAAGTTCCTACGTGGATGCTACTTACTGCAATAGACTCGGCTACATGCACTAGCTTGCGCGAAGCTCTCACTTAGACTCAGCACGCCATTTGCTGCTGGCTTGCGGACTCAGATGCCGCTATTACTCGAAAAACTGCCATTCGGAGACTTTTTCGGACTCGAGAGACGCTATTGCCTCATAATCAACCCAGACTCAGCCTATTTTGTTCAAATAGCGCCTCTGATGTCCGAAAACGCTCCAAATTAACCCTTTTATCGCAAATAAGGTCTCCTGAGTCCGAAGCCAAGTTACTCACTTAGTAAAAACTAGGTTACTCAGCTTTTTTCAGCTTTTATGACTAAGCAAACCTCACTCAACCTAGTGCCGCGGTGCCCAGAGGATGACCGTTACACCGATCACACAAATAACAGCTCCGACCCAGTCGTATACGTCTGGTGTCTTCTTGTCTACAAGCCATCCCCATAAGACCGCGAGTACGATAAACACCCCGCCGTAAGCCGCATACACTCTACCGAAGGAAGGGAATTTCTGCAACGTAGGGATAATCCCATACGCTATCAGAATCAAAGACCCCACTAAACCGTACCAAAGTGGCCGTGATTCTCTCAACCATAACCATACTAAATATCCGCCACCGATCTCAGCAAGCCCAGCAATTATAAACAGCAGAATGGCAAATAACATGTCATCCCTCTTCCCTATCTATCTCATAAAAACGCAAAGGTTGCTCACAACAAATTGTACTCAAGGTTCACCCGTAGAGCTCCTACAGCAAACTACTCAAGGTTTACCCGTAAAGTACCTACAGCAAATTACTCAAGACCCATCCGTGGTGCTCCTACAGCAAACTACTCAAAGCTCATCCGTAGAGCTACCCACAGCAAATTACTAAGGGTTCATCCGTAGTACCACCTACAGCAAACTACTCAAAGTTCATCCGTAGAGCTACCCACAGCAAATTACTCAAGGCTCATCCGTAGTACCACCTACAGCAAATTACTCAAGGTTCATCCGTAGTACCACCTACACCAAATTACTCAAGATTCCCCATGGAGCTCACATTAAATTGTGCTGGAGCAGCAATAACACTAGCAGCAGCACAACCTCCAGCAGCTCGTTCAGCGCGCCGTACACGTCGCCGGTGAGCCCGCCGAGCCGGCTGCTGATCCACCGCGCAGCTGCGGTGCCGCAGGCCAAGGCCGCGACCGGCAGCAGCAGAGCTGCCGCCAGATGCAGCGGCCACGCGGCTAAGCCAGCGCCGAGCGCCAGTGGCGCAGCGGCGGCGGCCAGCGAGAGCAGCGCGGCGACTGCCAGCGCGCGCCGCTCATGCGAGGAAGCTAGGCCGGCGAAGTTCGCGGCCAGCCCCTCGTTTCCACGGGCAATGGGATAACGCACCATTGCCCGCACCATATACCAGCGGCTCCAGACCGCTGGTACCAAGAGCAGCGGCAGCTCGTAGTAGGCGAAGCCTTCGATTAGAACTGCCAGTAAAGATGCTTTAAACAGCAGGAGCAGCACGCAGGCGAGTACACCCATCGCACCCACACGGCTATCCTTCATAATCTCCAGGGCCCGCTCCCGTGGCCGATAGCTGAGCAGACCATCCGCGCTGTCCATCCAGCCATCAAGATGCAACCCGCCAGTGAGGCCTACCCACAGAATCAGAGTGAGCACAGCTGCTGGCCAAGCAGGTAAAAGCAATCCCGTCAGGGCTGCTCCAGCAGCTACACACAGCCCAATTGCTGCGCCTACCATGGGATAGAAGATTACACTCCGGCGCAGCAGTTCAGGAGAGAATCCCGGATCACCTTTTACAGGAAATCGGGATAAGAACTGAAAGGCAGCTACGGCCGCATCCCTACGCTCCCTCATAAACGATACTCCCTGCTCTTCAGCTCAATCGGAATTCCAACAGTTACTAGAAAGACCTGTTCGCTTTGCCGTGCGATCAGGGCGTTCATTCTTCCCGCCAGATCACGATACAATCGGCCAAGCGCATACTCCGGGACAATCCCGTCGCCAACCTCATTAGTGACCAGAATAAGCGTCCCTTGAAAAGAACGCACACTGTCTTCAAGTCTTGTTATTTCACTCTCAACAAGCTCCTGTCTATTTTCAAAACCTTCCACGGCCAATAATGCATTGGATAACCATAAGGTTAAACAATCTACCAGCACCGCTTTTTCACCCGATAATCGCTTTAGCAGATCTGGTAAATCATACGGTTCCTCAAGCGTCTCCCAAGCGTAACCACTTTCCATTCGTTGATGCTGATGCAGAGCAATCCGTTCCTTCATTTCGTCGTCAAAAGCCTGTCCGGTTGCTACATAGAAGGCCTGATCTGCCAGTGACTGCATCAGTTTTTCTGCAAAACCACTTTTCCCGCTACGTGCGCCACCCGTTACAAGAATGCTCATCGTTGACCAGCTCCAGAGATGCCTGCACTTTCAAAGGTTGCCATTTCGTTCAAAATGCGGCAGATCGCCTCGATTAAATGAAGGCACAATACTCCCCCTGTTCCCTCACCCAATCTCAGACCTAGGTTAAGCAGCGGTTCAAGTCCAAGCTGCTCCAGCATTAGCTTATGACCCCGTTCTCCTGATACATGAGAGGCTATCATATAAGCGATGGATTCAGGTGCAAGGGCTTTTGCCACAAGCGCTGCCGCCCCCGAAATAAAACCATCCAAAATGATAGGTGTCCGATTAGCAGCGGCACCAAGAATCAGTCCCGCCAAGCCAGCGATTTCCAGTCCGCCAACTTTAGATAATACATCCAACGGATCTGCTGAATTCGGCTGATTTACCTTTAAGGCGCGTTCCACTACTGCAATTTTATGTAATAAACGTTCATCATCAATTCCCGTTCCTCGTCCCACGGCTACTTCAGGGGCTATTCCTTTGAGAGCACATAGAATGGCTGCACTAGCCGTAGTATTCCCAATGCCCATTTCGCCTGTTACAAAAATCTCCGTGCCGTTCGTAACCGCTTCCTGCGCAACGCTTATCCCAACAAGAAGAGCATTCATGGCATCCTCACGACTCATCGCAGGTCCCACAGCCATATTATCCGTTCCCCGGCGCACTTTACGATCAATCAGATCGACATGACTAAGATCGCCGTTTATGCCGACATCAACAAACTGTACCTCTGCCCCAGCTTGACGTGCCAATACATTCACAGCCGCTCCACCGCTGAGAAAGTTATGGGCCATCTGTAGCGTGACTTCCTGTGGAAATGCGCTAACCCCTTCGCAGCACACCCCATGATCAGCAGCCATCACAACAACTGTTCGTTTGGTGAAACTAGGCTGCTCCGTACCCGAAATTCCAGCGAGCTTAACGGCCAGAGGTTCCAATTGTCCCAAACTGCCCGGAGGTTTAGTCAGAATGTTCAGCCGATGCTCCGCCTTGAGGATGGACTGATCATCAGCCGGAATGATTTGTTTAATTACGTCTTGAATATCTGAAAGCATATAATTACGACCTCCTATTAAATGTATCCGTATAACCTATTCTATCTCATATTCGCAGAAAAGCCCCCATCTATGATAGAGGGGGACTTCTAGAATTACAACTTCACTTTCATAAAATCTTCGATTCTCTCCAGCGCCTCCGTCAATTTTTGTAAGGAAGCGGCGTAGGAGCAGCGAATATAACCCTCTCCGCCTGCTCCAAACACATGACCCGGAACCGCAGCGACACCGACCTCCCTGAGCAGCTGCAAAGCGAAGTCTTCTGATTTCATTCCGGTGTGAGCGATGGAAGGAAAGGCATAAAATGCGCCCGCAGGTTCATGGCAAGGTAGTCCTATGGATCGAAATCCACTAACCAGCAGCTTTCTCCGCTCATCGAAGCATTGCTTCATATGTTCCTTATGCTCCATTCCGTTGCGCAATGATTCAATCGCAGCAATTTGACCAAGCACGGGGGCACACATTGCAGTGTATTGATGGATTTTTAGCATCGCAGCAATTAATTCTCGATCGCCACAAGCATAACCCACTCTCCAGCCAGTCATTGCAAAAGCTTTGGAGAAGCCGCTAATCACAATCGTCCTTTCCAGCATCCCGGGAAGAGAGGCGATGCTGACATGCTGACTGTCATACGTAAGCTCGGCATAAATTTCATCTGAAATGACCAGTAGGTTATTCTCTTTTACAATCTGTGCAATAGGCAGCCAATCTTCATAAGTCATTACTGCACCTGTAGGATTAGTCGGAAAATTCACCATAAGAAGCTTGGAACGCGGAGTAATCACCTTCCGTAACGCTTCAGCAGTAAGTTTAAACCCCTGCTCGGCCGATGATTCTACCTCCACCGTAACCCCCCCGTTCAAATGGGTAATCGGCGAATATGCGATATAGCTCGGAGAAGGGACGATAATCTCATCCCCAGGTGTAATGAAAGCTCGTAATGCCAAATCCACAGCCTCGCTGCTTCCCACCGTAACCATAATCTCATCGTTTGGCTCATAGCGAAGCTTGAAACTTGTGTGCAGATAAGAAGCGATCTCCTCTCTAAGCTCCAGTAAACCGGAATTTGGCGTATACATCGTTTCCCCGTTATTCAAGGCACGAATACAGGCAGCTCTTACATGCTCCGGTGTAACGAAATCTGGTTCCCCTACACCCAGCGATATAATATCCTGATTCCCCGCACTTAGGTCAAAAAAAGCCCGAATCCCCGAGGGTGCAATCTCCCGCACACGTGGAGCAATCCATTCATTATGCATGGCTGTACACCTCTTCTTTTGCACTCTTTTCCGTTAGGGAAAGGGAGATGATTTCGTCCAGCAGTCCGCTGAAGGTGTAGCCTGCCGCTTGCGCGCTTTTGGGTAAAAGACTGGCCTTCGTCATGCCTGGTAACGTATTCACCTCCAGCACATAAGGAATACCCTCTTTAAGCAGCATATCAACCCGTGCATACACGCTACATTTTAGTGCTTTGTAACAGCTCAAGGCAGCCTCGCGTACCCGCTCATGCACCTCAGCAGGCAGTTCAATGACCCGTTCATCTGCTCCGCCTTCATCATACTTAGCACTGTAATCGAACCACTCGGCATTTGCTGAGGTAATTCCCAGAATAGGCAGCAGCTCTCCGTTTAGAATAGAACAGGTGATTTCTTGGCCTTGAATGTAGCTTTCGATCAAAATCGACTGATCACAGGCAAAAGCCTTCTGCACTGCGCACAACAGCTCCTCGCTGCTGCTCACTTTTTCCATTCCGATACTCGAGCCGCCTGAACATGGCTTCACCATAACAGGATATCCGAGCCGTTCCACCGCTTCAGCCGAATAATCCTTCATGCTGTCCCAGCATAGCCAATCTGCTGTATTGACGCCTGCGCAGCGCATAAGCTTTTTGGAGAGATCTTTATCCATGCAAATGCTGCTAGACAAAACCCCGCTGCCCGTATACGGAATCCCCATCGTCTCCAGCGTTCCCTGAACCGTACCGTCCTCTCCGTAAGCTCCGTGGAGCCCAAGCAGCGCGATATCGATTCCTTTTGCCTGCTCAATAAGCTCTTCACGCTTGGTGATCACTATTGGAGTAACCTCATATTTATTGGGATCTAGATTCTTCAAAATCTCTCTACCGCTATTCATGGATACCTCATACTCTGAGGACACCCCGCCCATAATTACGCCTACCTTCATCTTCATCTCAAGCACCTCTTTATCCCATTAGTTGTCGTGCTGTTCTGCCAATAATCTCGATCCCCTTGCGGATATCCTCATCCGTCACTCTGGAGAAACCGATCCGTATCGTATTTTGACCCTTACCGTCTGTGAAGAATATATCTCCTGCTGTAAAAATAACCCCTTGCTCATGACAGGCCGCCAACAGCGTCCTTGTATTAAAGCCCTCCGCGAAGGTTACAAAAAGATGCAGGCCACCGTCCCCTGACAGCGCCGTATAAGGAATACAATCCTTGCAGCATTGCAGGGTTAATTCATACTTTCGTTTGTATTCCGCTCTGGCTTTTTTCAAATACTTTTCTAAATGACCACCCAATAAATACTGATACAAAATGGATTGATCCAGCGTCGAGGTATGAATGGTACGGGCGCGCTTGACGCTTTCGAGGGAATTGATCAACTCCTGATCCGCCAGCACCCAACCTACACGTAGTCCCGGAAATAATACCTTGGAGAAGCTGCCGAGATAAATCACGCTGTTGCCGCTGCCTGCTGCTGCGATAAGTGGAGCCACATGTGAGCCCGAATATCGTAATTCCTCGTTAAAACCATCCTCAATCACCGGGACTTGGTAGCGATTCATCAGCTTCATTAGCCGCTGTCTTTTCTCTGGAGACATTACAATTCCGGTCGGATTATGATAAGAAGGGACGAAGTATGCACAGTCAAAAGCTTGCTGTTGCAATGCTTTCTCCAGCTCCGCCAAATCAATCCCATCACGCTCCATCGAAATCCCGGTGATCTCAAAACCGTTCAGCTTCAAATTTTTGATCGCTGTATGATGCGTCGGATTCTCACAAATGACCGAACCATTTTTTTTACTCAGAGCAGACAATACAATATCGAACCCTTCAGTAAAGCCATTGGTGATCAATATATCCTTGCCTTTCATTTCAACGCCCTTGTGCTCCATATACTGCTTCAAATAGTCTATTAAAGGCTTATACCCTTTGGCATAGCCGTAATTTAGCAGAACGTTGCCTTCCACCGACATCCGATCCATAAAGGACCGCTTCACATTATCCAGATCAAAAAGACTCTCATCAGGCGCTATGCTGGTGAAGGAGATCGTCCCCTTCTCCGCTCGAATCCCGCGCTTCATGATATCCAGTTCCTCTGCCAGCACCGCGTGATCATTGAGACGTGACTTCCAGTCCATCGTCCAGGAAGAGATCGTTTCACTGCCGGGCGGCGTAGCAGCAACATAACTTCCTTGCCCTTGCACGGCATAAGCAAAGCCATCATCCTCAAGCCCTGCATAAGCAGAGATTACGGAGTTGCGGCTAACCTTAAGCAATGTGCTGAGCTCTCGTGTGGAGGGCAGCTTTTGATTGCCTTGCAGACCGCCTTTTATGATTAAGTGCTTCATATAGTCTTTAATTTGTATATACACCGGCCGTCCGGCTATGAGCTTAAAATCCTTAAACATCTCTCAATCGCCCCCATGACTATCATGGCACAATCACTCGCTTAAAAAAAGAACCACAGCCATGGGATTTTAATCCGGCTGTGGTTCTATAAGAGGAAAAATGCCCAAAAAATCAAGTTACAGATCTATGCTCAATCACAAGCTCCCCTTCTCCAGAAGGGATCTCAAAACCATTTAAAAACCGGGTTAATATGTCCTCCGTAATCGGAAATGCGGCATTGGCGTCAAAACGTTCACTCCGGATAAGCAGTCTCTGACGCAATTCATCCGGCTGGACCTTTAAGTGAATCAGTTCCCACACGCCACCATAACTCTCAATGAGCTGCTTGTAATCGTTCCGTCTCTGACGTTGCCAGAAGCTGAAATCGATAACAACATGATGTTTTGCCTGAAGCAGATTCACCAGCTCCCCCCGCAGCTTTATCTCCGACTCTTCCTTATAGGACTCATAATTGTCCTCTGGATAATCCACCCCGAAACGGCCGTGCGTGGCCCAAATATCTTCATCTATCGAAAGTCTGGCGAATCCCTCTTTCTCCAGCTTTTTAGCAAAGGTTGTTTTACCCGACCCCGCTACACCGCACATCATCACTACGCTGGAAGCAACACTCGTACGCTTTTGCTGAAGCAATTTTTCAATAACCAACTTTTCGGTCAGCATTATAAATGCATCTCCCTTCCAATTGATGGTATACTCATCGTTACAAAATACTTTCTCAAGGGATTGTGATAAGGATATGGTGAAATCAGTCCAGCAGACCTCCTAAAATGAAAAATGAAATAATTTTAGGAGGTCATAATAAATGATTTTTATCCCGATTGGCATTGATAACTGGAGTAGAAAACCCTATTTTGAACATTATTTAAACAATGTCAGATGCACCTACAGCATGACTGTAAATATTGATATCACCCTTCTACTGTCAGAGCTTAAGCATAAGGGAATTAAGCTGTACCCAGCACTAATCCACATGATAACTACGGTGGTGAACCGTCATAGTGAATTCCGCACATGTTTTGATTCTGAAGGTAGATTAGGTTATTGGGATAGCTTGTCCCCTAGTTTTACAATTTTCCATGATGATGATAAGACTTTCTCAAGCATCTGGACTTCGTACGGTGAACAGTTTAATGATTTCTATAACCGTTATCTCGATGATATGAAAATGTACGGAAGCGTGAAACAATTTATCGCTAAAGCAAACGAACCACCGAACACCTTCCCTATTTCCAGCATTCCGTGGGTCAGCTTCACAAGCTTTAACCTGAATGTGTATAACGAGGGAACCTACCTACTTCCCATCTTTACGATAGGGAAATATTTTCAGCAAGACAAAAAAATACTATTACCCATCTCGGGGCAATTCCACCATGCCGTGTGTGACGGTTACCATGCCAGCATGCTGTTTAATGAATTACAATCACGTGCAGATACCTATAAGGAATGGTTACCTATTACCTAATATCTATTACCTAATATCTAATATCTAATTAACCATGTTATTCTGCTGACAGCAAACGATAGTTCAAACATAAAGGGTTCCACCTATTAGGTTTTCCTAATGACGTGGAACCCTTTTTTCATGTAATCATCCTTTTTCCAAAATATGAGCTTTAGCAGCTGACCATTGTCCATGCTGCCAGAGTATTTTTAGTACCATTCCATTCCCGGGAGAAGGAGCCACTGCATTGTAGAATGTGAGACCAGGAACTAACTGTGCAAGTAAATTCCTGATTACACCCCCATGCGTCACTACCAATACTCTATTCGATGTAACCTCACTTTTTTTCTCCTTGATAGCACAGCATCCAAACGCAGCCACAGCAGCTTGACCTAAGTCCAACAGGAAACTACGCAACCGAGCATCGAATGCTGTCCACGATTCTCCTTCTGGCGGTGTAACCTTTGAAGGATCATCAATCCAACGTCTATATAGAGAGTTATCTTTCAACTGCTCATAAGTGCAGCCTTCCCAAGCTCCGAAGTTCATTTCACGAAGCCGCTGATCGTAAACAGCGTCCTGCTCTAGTGAAGGTGCTACGAAAGCCAAGGTCTCCCGACATCTTAGCAAATCGGAACAGAACACACGCCAAAAACCACCTGATAACTCAGTCTGCATGCAGATCTGCTGCTGAGGTTGGGATAGCCGCTCACTTGCGTCAGGAAGCAATGGAAGATCCGTATGTCCCAGGTAACGATGCTCAACATTCCATTTCGTCTGCCCGTGTCGGATAAGCACTAGCTCAAGCTCTATAGAGGGAATTGCCATACCGACGCTCAGCCTCCAATCCATATCCATGCCACAACCGCGCATAGACCTACAAATATTGAAGAGCAGAGCATCATCATCCGCGAGGTCTGGATGATATCATCCGGTTCCATCGTACGTACCGGATCACCCATATAAGCCCGAAAAGAAGCGACGCCATGATACACATTTTCGCCTCCGAGTCGGATGCCAAGTGCGCCAGCCACAGCTGATTCTGGATAACCGCTGTTAGGGCTTGGATGTAGATGTGCATCCCGCTTCACCATTTGCAGGCATCTGCGCCAATCCAGACGAAGCATCCCTGCACATAGAGCCAAAAGCAATGCTGTAATCCGTGCCGGGATGAAGTTAGCCACATCATCGAGCCGGGCAGATGCCCAGCCGAGATCACGGTATTTATCGTTCTTATAACCGACCATTGAATCGAGTGTATTGACCGCCCGATAAGCCATAGCAAGCGGTGCACCGCCAATCAGCGCGTAGAAAAGCGGAGAAATAATCGCATCGACGATGTTTTCTGCTACGGTCTCCACCGTTCCACGGACAATTTCCGGTGCATCTAGCGAATTCGTATCACGTCCCACGATCATCCCTAACGCCTTGCGGGCAGCAGGAATATCGCCCTTCTGCAATTCCACGTACACCGCCATTCCTGCATCCTTTAGTCCCTTGGAGGCAATCGTGGTTGAAATCAACCAAACCTCGGCTATCCAGACGAGCCACGGTGAGATAGATGACAGCAGCCATAGCAGGATGGCTGTCAGTGCCCAAGCACCGCCCGCCACACATAGCGGAAGCAACACCCCTGCTCTGCGCAGGCTTTGCGGGCGGGACCATAAACGACGGATCACCCGCTCCAGAGCCGTGATTGCTTTGCCCATACCAATTACGGGATGAGGCAGGTTACGCGGATCACCTACGATCCGGTCAATTACGTAAGCCGCAAGCAACACCAAAGCGATTGTCACAAGCAATCACCTCTGAACAAGCTTCTACTTCTCCAGCTATCCATTCTCATTAGCTATCCTTCCTTGCCTGCACCGACAGCAGGCTGCCCGTCACAGCACTATATACAAGCCGGCCGATAGCGCCTCCAAGATCGGTTGCTGTGCCGGCATATACATGCTCGGCGCTGTATCGGCCACTTTGGCTCACAGCGAGTACAATAGCATCCGTAGTCGTGCCGGTAGCGATCAGGCCATTCTCGGGATCGGTAATCCCGAGATCTGCCAGCGCAGCAGCTTTGGCTTCGACAGCTGTCTGCACAGCATTGACCATGGCCGCCGGTGTCAGGCGGCCATCAATGCAGAGCATGATGTTAATCGTACCCGGCCGATACACAGCCAGCACATTGCGTTCCACACCTGCGCGCGCAGCATTTCCTGCGGCGGCTGTAACGCAAACAAATATTCCCGCTGAACCTGTGTCCTCTTCAGCTACCGCTGCATGCTCTAGCGGCACAGCCGTCATCAGACCAGCACAGCCGGATAAAGGATAACCCCAATCGCGCAGCTTATTCTCCATATCCTGGACAGGATCACTACATTCGTAATTGCGATCAACATATAAATTGACGGCCCGCTGCAGCCGGTTCATTCCTCCGCCGTAGAACGCGCTCGATAAACCATCGGCTTCTGCTGGCAGCTCCAGCAGCAGATGCTTATCCTTCCATTGCAGAGCAAGCCCTGGCCAGACGGCCGGACGATACTCCCTGATTCCCCCTGTAAGATTAAATGGAATCTTCACTTCCACCATAGCCGATCCCGCTCCTTTCATCGTTCATTTGTTTCATTGAACACTTACAATTATCCTCGAAAGGATGCCCCGCCAATCGCACTGTCAGCTCGCTCCGCACATAGAGTCATTAAAGACTACATGCACCTGTCACTTAGTCGCTAGAATCTCCGCCATCTGCAGCAAAAGGCGGGCATTATCCTCATGTCCCTTAACGGCAACTCGAATATGCTCAGCTCCTAACCCTGCATACATAGCGCAGCTGCGCACTAGTATACCTACGCGGCCAAGCCTAGTCTGAAACTCAGCCGCGCTCCACGGTGATGGCAAGCCACAGAGCAGAAAGTTGGCTTCTCCTGGTGGGACATCGCAGCCCAGCTGCATAAGACCTTGCCGCAGTTTTTCGCGTTCTGCTGTAATAAGCTCACGCGTGCGCTGTTCATAGTCACGTCCACTTGTAAGGCAGGCTTCCCCTGCGAGTAGCGCCAAGCCGTTCACACTCCAGGTGACCTGCTTTCCGCTCATCGCCTTCGCCAGCTTCGGGTGTGAAATCGCAAACCCGAGACGCAAGCCGGGAATCGCATAAAACTTCGTCATCGACCGCACCAGAACCGTATGCGGAAACCGCTCCAGCTCCGGCAGGAGTGTATTTCGCTCTGACTCCGGGATAAAGTCAATAAAAGCTTCATCCACAGCCAAATAAGTCCCGCAGCTTTCAGCCTTCTGCGCTAACAAGCGCAGTTCCTCCACAGCATACTGAACGCCATTGGGATTATTCGGCTGTCCGAGAAATAACAGCTCCACCTGTTCCAACAGCCCGACAATTTCCTCCACTCCAGCGCGAAAATGCTGTTCCCTTGTCCCCTGAACCGATAATACTTCAGCGCCAAATTGTACGGAAAGCTGCCGATACTCAGAGAAACAAGGCTCCACGATGCCAACCTTTTGCGGAGCTATCGCCAGCAGCAGCAAAGCCATAGATTCCGCTGCTCCGTTGCCCACAGTTAACCAGCTATTATCTACGCCAAGATTTTCCGCCAGTAGGCGTTTGAAGCGTCGGTGTCCAGGATCCGGATATGCTACCACCGTTGACAGTGCTGTTCTGAGCAGCTCCAAAACTTGCGGTGGAGGACCGACCGGATTGATGTTAGCACTATAGTCGAGAAATGTGCCTCCAGCTTCCCCATAGAGCTCCGCTGCCGTCAGCAAATCACCGCCATGGCCATATTTTTCAAGCATATTTACACTCCCTCTATCTACTTTCTCTAGCACGATATGTATGTCATTGCCACCATTATTGCCTCTTTGCCGGAAGAACGTCAATGCTTTCGCAGAAGGAATCAGCTAAATCCCCCGCTTCCCTCAAACCGACATGAATCTCAACAATGTGATCTCTTTTGTTAAAAAACCGCTTTTGGTTTAAAATGAAAGTTGTAATCAATTTTGCTGCGACGGAGGAATTCACTATGCTTTTTATTGATAACACAGGGATTACTGACGCATCCATCAATTTGGCGATTGAGGAATATGCGCTGAAGCACTTGCCGATGGACGAGAGTTACCTGCTTTTTTATATCAACAGCCCATCCATCATCATAGGGAAACACCAGAATACTATCGAAGAAATTAACCAAGAGTATGTAAAAGATAATAATATTCAGGTCGTACGTCGTCTATCCGGCGGTGGAGCTGTTTATCACGATCTTGGAAATTTGAACTTCAGCTTTATTACCAAGGATGACGGCCAATCCTTTCATAACTTTTTGAAATTTACCCAACCGGTCATCGATTACCTGCAAAGCATGGGTGTTAACGCCGAGCTAAGCGGACGAAATGATCTGCAAGTTGGTGAGCAAAAGATTTCCGGTAACGCTCAGTTCTCCACACGCGGACGTATGTTCAGCCATGGTACCTTGATGTTCAATCTTAATTTAGATGATGTACAAGCCTCTCTAAAAGTGAATCCAGAGAAGTTTAAATCAAAGAGCACCAAATCCGTACGCAGTCGTGTAGCGAATATCAAAGAACTGCTGGGTACAGATATGACGATCGAGGAGTTCCGCGCCGGCCTGCTGCGTTCGATCTTTGGTATGGATCCTTCGGAGGTTCCTCAGTACAAGCTGCAACAAGCCGACTGGGACAAAATTAATGAGATCTCCAAGGAGCACTACCAGAACTGGGACTGGAACTACGGTCTGTCACCAAAAAGCAACGTTAAACACACGCGCAAATTCCCTGCCGGAATTATTGATATTCGGATGGATATTGAAGATTCCCTCATTAAAGACATCAAAATCTATGGTGACTTCTTCGGAGTCGGTGACGTAGTAGATGTTGAAAATGCACTTCGTGGCAAACGTTATGACGAGGCTGAGGTTAGAGAAGCATTAGCTGATCTCGATTTGAAGCATTATTTCGGCCGTATTGAGCCGGAGGATTTTATCGGATTGGTCTTCCTAGAGGAATAGGATGAATTCACTGGTCATGATTTGAATCAAAAAGAGGACTCCTGCGCATTCGCCAGAAGTCCTCTTTTGCATGAATTAATACTCTTCGCTTTATCCTTTTACAGCAGATCCAACTGTCATAGCCCGTTCTACCTGCTCACTAAAGAACAAATAGACAATAACCATTGGCAGACTCGCCATCGTCATAACCGCCCCCATGCCACCCCAGTCTGTGCTGTATTGGCCTTGGAAGAACAATAGACCCAGCGGCAGTGTTTTCATCCCCTCATCAGAGATCAGAATATAAGCCAGCAAAAATTCATTCCAGTTGTTCAGAAATTGAAAAATGGCTACTGTTGCGACAGCTGGCGTTACAACCGGCACAATAATCTGCAGAAACATCCGGTATACATTCGCGCCGTCCATACAAGCGGATTCCTCCAGCTCCCCAGGAATACCCTTCATAAAGCCGTAGAATACCAGACAAGAGAACGGCAATCCAATGGCGACATAAGGAACAATCAGCCCACCGTAGGTATTAGTCAGATGTAAGTCCCGCACGAGTATAGCAAGTGGAATCATAATTACCTGCAGCGGCATGAACATTCCGATCGTCATATACAATCTGACCCCTTCACGGAATCTCCACCGCAGCCGGGAAATTGCGAATGAGAACATCAGCGATAATATGATAATAAGTAGCGTTGAAATCGTAGAGACTACCAAGCTATTCGTAAAATATCGCGGTATATTGAACTGTGACCAAGCGGCCACATAGTTTTCAATCCGGAAATTAGTCGGAAATCCGAAAGGGTTGGTGACAAAAATCTCGTCATTATTTTTCAGAGAATAAGAAATCATCCATAATAGCGGATAGATGGAAATGATAAAATAAATCCATAAGGGAAGCTGTATGAGCAATGCTCTCACTTTTTTCATAACGTTCCTTTTCCTTTCCGGCTTACTGCCTTATGCTTCATTTCGGTCAAATGTCTTGTTGATAATAATGGTGGCCAGAAGCGACAGAAGGACAAGCACAACCGATACCGCACAGGCATAGCCGTAGTTGCTTTCCAAGAAAGCATAACGATAAATCATAAAGGTAAGCGTATAGTTGCTCGTTCCCGGTCCGCCGTTAGTCATAATCAACATTTGTACAAAAGCACCGATTCCTGAAGTAATGGCAATGATCAGACAGAATTTGAACGTCTCCTTCATCATTGGAATCGTCACCTTACGATGCGCCATCCATTTGGAGCAACCGTCAATCGTGGCAGCTTCCATGTACTGCTCAGGGACAGATTTAACCCCCGCATATAAAAGACTGAACTGGTAACCCATGAACTGCCAGGCATTAACAAAGGCAATCGCAATTATGGATGTGGTTGGAGAAGTGAGCCAGTTTTGTTGATAAGGAATATGCAAAATTTCAAAAAGCCTATTGATCAATCCGTTATTCGGGTCGTAGATGGCAATCCATAGCTGACAAACAACCGTAACCGACAAAACTACGGGGATAAAATAAGCTGTTTTCAACAACTTACGCCCTTTGATTCGCGGGTCGGCACAGGCAAGCGCAAGAATGGTTCCCAATCCGATCTGAAATACAGCGAGCACCAGTGCAAAAATAAGGCCGTTACGAAGGGATGTCAAAAGCAATGGATCATCAAACATCTCTACATAGTTGGACAATCCGTTAAAAGTAGCCGTACTGAGCCCGTCCCACTCGAAAAAGCTACGATAAAAGGATTGAAGCACCGGATAGATAATCACTACACTATAAATCAACAGAGCGGGAAGCAGAAACAGCATTATGGCTTTCTTATTACCTAAGTATTTATGCATGCGGTAAGATTCCACTCCTTCCTTACCAAGCTGCTCACCCGATATAAGGGCTCGATCCGGGTGAGCTGCAGGGCATGGATCAATTTTTATTTATTTTATTTCTCTAATTATTTATTTTCTTTGTTCAGCACTCGGTTCATGTTATCCGTGAACTGCTTAGCCGAGAATCCTTCGATCAACATATTTTGTGTATTGTCGTCCAGTGCATTTTTAATTTGAACACTGCTTACCGCATTGGCGTAACCCTTCACGTTTGGCAGCACTTCTTCAGCGATTCTTTTCATCATGGCAGGCACTTCACCGGTCATTTCTTTATCCACTTTAGTCGCTACGATCGGGCTACCCAGCTGTGTATATTTGTATTCGCTATATTTTTGTGCGATAAAACTAGCTACTTTCACTGCAGTCTCAACATTCTTGCTGCTAGGAGAAACGGCAAAACCACCAGGGCCTCCGGCACCGTTAATGTACATTTTGTTGTTCTCATAAGTCGCTTCGTCCTTAGCTGGCCAGTACATCCAATCCACTTTATCCCCAAGCTTCTCAGCACTGCTGTAGATTTCCCACTGACCGTTGACGAACATGCCAGCTTTTCCTTGGTAGAACAAAGATGAAGCTTGATCATAATTGGTATTCGTAGCATTGACGTCGAACAAGCCTGCTTCTTCCAGCTTCTTCATTTGTTCTGCTGCTGTTACATAAGGCGAAGGCAATGTTGTCGTTCCCTTCGTTTCGAGTGGGCCAAACCCTTTCGTCTCCTCACGAGTCACAAGTCCGCTATAAAAAGAAGTAGTGATCCATTTCTCCTTCGCGAAAATTGAGAGCGGTGTATACCCTGCTGTAGAAAGCTTCTTAGCCGCTCCAGCCAGCTGATCGATCGTCTTGATCGGCATCTCGATGCCTACCTCTTTAAAGATATCCTTGTTGTAAAACAACATTTGGAATTCGATTCCCGTATATGGGAATGCGTATACATGACCGTCTGGGGCAATCAGACGGGACTCATTCCCTGTGTTTAGATTCGCTTTGAAATCTTTGGTGGCTTGGTATTCATCAAGCAGCTCGACATTTTTAGATTTGGCGAAGGTTTGCAGTGTAGGCCAGTCTGTTTCATAAATATCCGGCATGTTCCCAGTCGCGGCATATGTTTTCAGCTTCTGGTAGCCATCTTGAACAGCTTCATCCAGTACAATCTCCACCTCCGGCATTTCCTTTTTCAATTCCTCAACGGCATAATCAAATGGCTTTGAAGTATCTTCGTCAAAATGCTGTGCATAAATTTTTATTTGAATTTTCTTATCGGTGTTCCCAGCGGTCGTATTGGAATCTTCAGAGGTTGAACCACCGTTTCCGGCATTGTTACCACCACAGGCTGTAAGTGAGAAAGCTAAGGATAAAACGGTTGCAACCCCCAGTGTTCTGAATAACTTGTTGCTCATAATGAATCCCCTTTCTGATGCTCTATTTAGTGGAGCTAGTTGAATCCGCTATTTGTTAGCGTTTTCATCGTCCTATTTCTATTATATTTGAGCCTTGAAGACCCAAAAAGAGCCATATCGGGCACAATCGGTAATAAACAGGACAAAATGAAAGCGGCCTCACCAGAGAGCCGCCACCAAATTTGTTTATTAAATTTCATTATTAACGCCAATATGGCGGGAACGGGCAGCCAGCTGCTCAAATTCAGACGGCGGCATGCCATAGTGTTTTTTAAAGCATTTACTGAAATAATTCGGATCATTATAGCCCACTTTACCGGCGATTTCAGACAGTCTCACATTTCCTCCAGCAAGCAGTTCCTTGGCCTGCTTCATACGAGTATAGGTAATGAAATCAAGTACAGAGATTCCACCTTCTTTTCGAAAAACCTTCCGTAAATAGCTGGTATCTACATACACGCCATTCGCCACCTGGTCAACTGTCAGCTCACAATCGGAATAATGCTCCCGGATGTACTCTTTGGCGGCAATGAATAAATTGTACGACTTAGAGGGGCGGTGCTCACGACCTTGATCAATGACTTTACTGTACAAGCCTTTTATCCAGCTTTCAGTCTCATCCCAGTTATCCATCTCCCGTAGCCGCTGCTCTGATGAACCTGCTGGTTTCCAGAGACTTTCCGGATTGATCCCTCTTTCTCCAGCATTGGCAAGGCAAAGGGATACTATACTCATTAAAAGAGTAAAGGAATAGCTGCCTCCCCCTTTCTGGCGTCGTAGAATCTCAATTAATTTGCTTATGTCCTTCGCCGCTGCATCGCCATCCCCCATCTTTAACGCCATCAGCATGGCATCCTGAATTCCAAGATGAGTGATTTCTTTGGATGGAAAGGAGAACTCCTCTATCCCTTCAGAGGAATTCTGCTCGTCCATTTGGAGTGGAAAGAGCTTACTAGAAGCCGTCCCTTCTGCAATTATTTCCGGCTTACCAGCTTTGCGTGCACCTATTTTATGTGACTGAAGGCGCTGCTTCACCTTGATCATCATCTCGTTAAACTCTTGCTGGTTAAACGGTTTCAATAAATAATCTTGTACACCTAAGCGAATCGCTTTTTGGGCATAATCAAATTCATTGTGCCCTGTTACAAAAACAATCAGCATATCAGGAGCATTGGCCTGTAACCGGGTAACCAGCTCCATACCGTCCATATAGGGCATGCTAATGTCCACTAAAGCCAAATCAGGTTTCGTCCGTTCCGCTTCTTCCAGCGCTTCTCTGCCATTTGACGCTTCACCACAGACACTGAAATCATATTTACTCCAATCCAGCTTGGTCCGCATATAATAACGAAACAGCGGCTCGTCATCTACAACCATCACTTTATACATCTATACTGCCCCCCTGCACTTCCGTTCCGGGAATCGTCATTTTCATAACAGTACCTTTTCCCAGTCTACTTTCCACCGATAGGCCATATGGTTCTCCAAAATACAGCTTAATCCGTTCATGAACGCTGTAAATGCCAATGGATGCCGGTTTTCCTTCTCGTGAGCGGTATTCTACAATCCGGGACACCTGCTCCTCGGACATGCCAACACCGTTATCCTCCACGGTAATGATAACTTCTCTTCCGTGTGTATAAGCCTCTATTGAGATAAGCCCCTGACTGCCCTTTGTTTTTAATCCATGGTAGATTGCATTCTCTATGAGTGGCTGTAGGGACAATTTGGGTACCTTAACTCCTTCGAGAGATTTCGGGATATTAATCTCGTAACGTAATACGTCGGGGTTGCGAACCTGCATAATAGCCAAATAATCAGCTGCATTTGATACTTCCTCGGACAGTGGAATAACCTCGTTTCCTTTGCTAAGAACAACCCGATAGAAGTCTGCCAGTGCCTTGGTCGTATCCCGAGCCGCTTCATTAAGCTCCAAATCGTTGAGTACATAAATCGTATCCAGTGTGTTGTACAGAAAATGTGGTTTGATCTGGGCATGAATCAGAGCTAGTTCATATTCACGTTTCCGGACTTGTTCGTTCGTAATCGTCCGCATCAGCTCCTGAATACGACCAACCATGGAATTGAATACGGTGGAGATCAGCCCCGTCTCATCCTCTGTAGTCACTGGTGAGGTAACATTCAGATCGCCTTCCCTTACTTTACGCATCGCCTTCGTCACCTGAAGAAGCGGATTTACGATAATCTGTGACAGCTTTCCTGCAAACAGCAGAGACAGTAACAGGCATCCAATTCCCACGAATATAGTTAACGTTATATTACGGTGAATATCAGCGGTTAACTTTTGCAGCGAAATGGTATTCACAAGCTTCCAATTCAGCTTATCATAATACGTCACAGTGACCAGCTCTCGCCCGCTCCCCCTGCCGATAATTTCCGAGACAGAGCTTCCCGTCTTCCTAAGACTGCCGTTCAGTCTGTCCTCAGGCTTCAGTAGGAGCTTTGATTTATCAGGTGTAGACACGGTCCTTTGCGTTCCGTCTACTATAAAATATTTCTTGTCCGAAGAGGTTTCTCTAGCGGTTTCCAGAAAAGCAGAGAGAGCATCTTCTTTTACGTTCACAAATAATGTACCTATTAGGTTTCCCGTTTTAAGATTGTACACGACTTTACTTAGTGTGAGCACCGGAACTGCCGGATCACTAACCAGATAATCTCTCTGTTCAATAGGAAGCCAACGGTTGACTCCGTAGCTGCCTTTTTCTTTAGCCTTCTCCAGCATATCGCTGGTGAATACCTTCTGCTCGTTAGAATTACCGTAGGCGTAAGAGGAATAAATCTGGCCTTCCGTATCCACAAACACAGCAGAATCAACATCCGGAAAAATAATCAGATCGATAGAAAGCTGGCTCTGCATTAAATTGCGAAACCGCGTCTGCTCCACTGTCGAGGATAACAACGGACGTTCAGCATACATCCGATGGATGTCGGTAGTTATAATGTTGGCACTACTCTCCGTATTTTTTACAATCGTATCTATTTGCTGCATGATGAGCTTGGATTCATCTTTAAAATTGTACTTAGCCTTTTCGATCATCGAACGGCTGAACATCTGCCCTGAGAGCAAGCCTAAAGCAAGCAATGGAAAAATGATCAACGGTATAAAAATAAGGATAATTTTATTACGAATCTGCAATCTTCCAAACCACTTCACTAAGGAATCCCCCCGCATGACAGCCGCCTCCTGTGTGTTCTAGCGGTAATTCATTATGTGCTTCATATCCGTAAATCTCAAGGAGAAAGTATAAATACATATACAACTAAGGCTAGTGTCAGCAGGATAAAAACATTCTCTACAGCTCCACCTTTTTTCGTGCCTGTACTCATTAGCTTTAGACGCAGCTTAAATGGAATGGGCGGCAGGGGCGTAATTCCCCTTTGGGTGAGAGAGTCGGCTAATAGATGAAGCGCATAAGACATGCCGCCTGCTATCCATAGACTGCCACCATCCTGTATACCCGATGAAGCAAAATACAATAAAGTGCTCCAGCCTGCAACAGCATATAAGGTATGAGTCAATCCACGATGCGGGACAAGTGATGTAACTACGAGTATACAAGCTACTATGTAGTTCCAAGGATCATATGCCCCTCCGTATGCAAATACCGCAGTAGCGATTAGTACCATCACCAGATGCCGCAGCTTTCTTCCCGGCAGGAAAGTCACACTCCCCACAAGTAGGGCCAGTACAATATTCCAAGGGCTTTCAACAATTCCTGCAAAATAAAGATAAATCGCTGCTCCTATCAAAGCAACCTGTAGTACCCTGAGCAGAAAGTCAGGAATCGCCTTGCGTACCAGTAACGAATTCGGTTCATCAATGTCTGGCAGGAGCGAGCTTAATGCGGCGACGGCAATAACCGGGATTGTAATCTCATGGGCCATCAAACTCATAACAGATAGGGTAACCCCGGTGCTGATAATTAAATGGGATCTGCCCATCATAGTGAAACCGCTCCTTTCTAAGATGCAAAAACAAGAACAAATGTGCGGTTATCGAAGTATATCAAGACCCGGTTTTTTTGTCTACATAAAACGCTGAAATCGCTTAGTATATAAGCCTTTACGCGATTTCTATCTTGTCCTCCCCATGAATATACGATACAATTTGGACAACTTGACCTTGTCGTCTACATAGAGACGGCAGCTGCTGAAGAAAGGATGACCTAAGTAGTGAAGCGTTCCCGTATAGCCGATTTTAGCCTGCTGTTAGTGGCGATGATGTGGGGATGTACCTTTCTGATTGTACAAAATGCTGTCAAGGTGTTGCCACCGCTCGCGTTTAATAGTATCCGCTTTATGGGCGCTGCCCTGTTGCTGGCTCTAATCACAGTTATTTTTTACCGCAAGGATTGGAAACAGCTTAGTTTCCGCATGGTACGCGATTCTCTGCTGCTTGGCCTTTTTTTGTTTATGGGCTATGGCTTTCAGACGATGGGACTTCTATATACAACAACCTCTAATACCGGCTTTATTACCGGGCTATCGGTTGTCCTAGTTCCCTTTCTGTCTCTTGCCCTATTGAAGCATGCGATTTCACGATACACTTGGTTCAGTGCGGCACTCGCCGCAATCGGGCTTTATCTGTTGACCTTCACGGGCTCTGCATTATCCTTGAATAAAGGCGATGCCTTGATTCTTCTGTGTGCCATAGCTTTTGCGTTACAGGTAGCCTATACTGGCGTTTATGCACCTCATTATCCGGCGTTGCCGCTAGCTACTCTGCAGCTTGCTTTCGTTGGGCTGTTCAGTATTGCTGCCTCGCTTATTTTTGAAGGGGCAACACCGCTCGCCCACAGCGGGGAGCTGATTAAGGACCCAGATGTGCTTTGGGCTCTGCTGATCTCCATCGGGCCAACCAGCGCTTTTGCCTTCTGGATTCAAACCGCCTGTCAGAAATATACTACCCCATCACGGGTAGCCATTATTTATGCCACAGAACCGGTATTTGCCGTTCTGACGGGCTTAGCCTTTGGCGGGGAAACACTCGGGTTGTCCGCTCTGCTCGGTTGTGGTTGTATTCTGGGGGCTATGCTTATGGCAGAGCTGAGCCCGGAACCGGGTCAGAATCAACATAAGAAGAGTTATTTTTCCAAATTACATCTATTTAGAAAGAGATAAGGAGAGAGACAAATGTACAAATTGATCGCGATTGATATTGATGACACTCTGATTAATGACGACAAGGAAGTAACACCTGCTACCCAAACTGCGCTTGAAGAGGCTGTTGCCGCAGGTGTTGTTGTAACCCTTGCTACAGGCCGTGCTTACGCTTCCGCTCAAGCCATTGCCCGTCAAACTGGACTAAACGTACCTATCATTACTTACCAGGGTGCACTCGTTAAGAACTTGCTCGATGAAAAAGTACTGTATGAGCGTTACGTCCCGCAAGATGCAGTCCGCAAGCTGTTCACTTACTGCGTGGAGCATAATCTGCATCTGCAAACTTACATTGACGACAAGCTATATGCCCGTGAAGACAACCAAAAGATCAAAGACTATACGGACTTGAATAAAACGCAATATTTTATTGAGCCTGACTGGGAAAAGCTTGTCCCGCAAAAAACACCAAAAATGCTAATTATCGATGATCCTGATTTCTTGGATGAACTTGCTCCAATCCTGCATGAATTGCTTGGTGATTCCGTGCATATTACCAAATCCAAACCACACTTCCTGGAAATCATGCATCATGAAGGAACCAAGGGCATTGCACTTGAATTCCTAGCCAAACATTACGGCTGTGATCTTTCCGAGACCATCGCTGTAGGTGATTCTTGGAACGACCATGAGATGCTGGAAGCTGCCGGACTTGGCGTCGCTATGGAGAATGCTATTCCTGCTCTGAAAGAAATTGCTGATTTCGTGACCTTAAGCAACAATGACGATGGCGTGAAATATGCGATTGATAAATTCATTCTTAATAAAGTGAACTAAACTTCCTTAAGCAAAAGGGTGCAGCAACGCCATATTTCATGACGTTGCTGCACCCTTTTTTATTCCAAAACTCAAACTCCTGTAGAAGCTAATTCCACTTTCTCGGGTCCCATTCCACTCTCTTCTTCCTGCTCTAGCTGAGAATAGTACAAATCATTATATCTTCCTTCAGCAGCAAGCAGTACATCATGCGTTCCACTCTCCACAATTTCACCATTCTCCATCACGAGAATGATATCAGCGTTCTGAATCGTAGATAAACGGTGCGCGATAACGAGTGTAGTTTTGTCTCCCATTAGTTTACGAATGGCCTGCTGCACCAGTTTTTCTGATTCATTGTCAAGTGCAGCAGTAGCTTCATCCAACAGTAGAATAGGAGCGTTTCTCAGAATTGCTCTTGCAATGGAAAGCCGCTGACGTTGTCCCCCGGACAGTCGTGAGCCTTCCTCACCAATATCAGTATCCAGTCCCTCAGGCAATTCCATTACAAAATCATAGGCATTCGCTTTTCGCAAAGCTTCCAGAATTTCTTGCTCATCCGCCTCTGGATTTCCATTCCGGATATTATCACGAATGCTTCCTGTATAAAGACCTGCCTCTTGCGGCACATAGGAAAAATAACTTCTAAGCTTAGCCAGACTCATCTCGTTGATCCGCTGCCCATTGATTATTACTTCGCCTTCATCGGGTTCATACAATCCCAGCAATAGTTTGAAAAGCGTAGATTTACCTCCACCACTCGGTCCCACAACCGCCATCTGGGTTCCTTTTTGAAGCTCTAAGCTAATCTTGTTTATACTTTGTCTCTCTGCTCCCGGATACGAGAAAGAGATCGACGACATAACCATACTCTCAAATTCTGGTTGCTTAGTCTCCACTTCTGGAAGGGTCTCAACCTCCACCGGGCTATCCAACACCTCAAAGATCCGTCCCGCCGCCCCAAGTGATTGCTGCATCGAATTGATCAGTCCCGGCAGTGAAGAGAACGGCATCACTAAATAATTCATGAGCTGGATGAAAGCAATCATCGCACCGACCTCAAGTGATCCTTTTGCCACAAAATAACCAGCCACGACCAGCGCCAGAAGAAACGTAAAGTTTCCCAAAAAAGAGGAGAATGAGCCAGTAGCTCCCTCAATTCTTCCCCGCTTCAATTCTTCAGAAGTAATATTCTCACTATGCTCCTGATACTGCTTCATTAGTCTGCGTTCAATGCTAAAGGATTTAAACACCATACTACTGCCTAGAATGTCATGTAAAAAGGAAGTAATCTTGCTCATATTAGTCTGAATCTTCACACTGTTCTCACGCATCGCTGAACCAAAGATTTTTCCCGTAAGGAACATCAAAGGCCCCATTGCAAAACAGATCAATGCCAGTAGCCAGTTAATATAGAGCAAATAACCAAATGCCGCGAGGGCTAGTAAAGGGTTACGGATTAGATCAATCATTACCTCGCCTGTAGCATTACCAACAGATTGATTATCATTAGTAAAGCGGGACAATAAATCCCCGGAATGATTACGGTCAAAATAAGACTGAGGAAGAGCTAAGGCATGCCGCATCATATCCAACCGCAGCTCATTTCTGATCTTAGCTGCGATTTTATTTTTGAGATATCGATCGATGAAACCATTAATTGCACTCACTAATAAGTAGATTAATCCGAAAATAACCAGCCCTTTAAAAGCTTTCACATCGAGTCTAACCGCAGCATCCGTAATTACTGAGAGCAGCCAAGCAATCGTTAAATCCAGAACAATTCCAAATAAAGTCGTAAATAATAAAATCGTATATAAGAGCTTGTGCCTTAACATATATGTACTTAATCTTGAAAATACGCCTTTCTGCTTCAAAGAACCAGCCCTCTCACTTAAAATTCTATACCTCTAACCTTAGCGAACACCTTACTGTCATGCCGTTCCCCGTCATACCCAAGATTCGCACTGCGCAGGATCCCCTCCAGTGTAAAACCCGCACGTTCGGCTACCGCGGCACTTTTGATATTTCGTGCACTACAAAAGATTTCGAGACGATTCGCCCCTAATTCCCGTATGGCAAAATTGGTGATTCCATTTACGGCTTCTGTCATATATCCTTTGCCTGCACAGGCGCTCCGGATCCAATAACCAATCTCAAAATTGCGGAGTTCCCAGTTTAGATGATGCAGGCTAATGCAGCCGATAAAACCCTCCGTATCCCTTCTAAAAATACGCATATGTAGCTTATCCCTTTTTAGAAACTCCAGTCTGCCTTCTCTAGTAACTTTCTCTGATTCTTCTAATGTGGGTATTACTTGAGCAAAAGCCATCCAAGGTCTCAATTCATCTATACTTTCACGGATAGCCTCATTCATGCTAACTCCATCTCCCCATAAAGGGGCACGAATGAGCAGCCTCTCTGTTTCAAAACTCTCGGGAAAATCAAGCAGGATTGGATCCTTGGAGTCAGCCACTTCATACTCCTCCTTTGGCGATGATAATTATTCTAAATATGTAAAAATAATACGATATGCTTTTTGATTATATAGTATAAATGGGGATCTGAATACTGAATGCAATAGAAATCACAAAAGGAACATCAACAGGCTGAAGTTGCCCGAATGATGTCCCTTTTTGATTTAGTGAATATCTCAACTAAAGCGGACCACTCCATTTATTGGCTTGAAGAGTTAATTAAACGGATTCAACAAGGCGGAATATAACAGGTTAAATAGGATCAAGAAAACTCCCTTCCAGCAAAAGGGAGTTTTCTTTTTATCTAAATTTCAGCTGATCTCCGAAGACCCTAAGGGTATTCTCATCCCCGTCTCGGCCAGCGTAACATTTTCCGGTAAAATATATGATTTTCTCATATCCACATCATGCGACATATGGGTATAGATTGCCTTTTGAGGCTTCACAGTTTGCAGCAGCTCCGCTGCTTCCGTCATATCGTATACAGAACGAGTCGATAACTCCGCTGCTTCGTAATAGAAGCTTGTACCTAATACCAGCAAGTCAGCTCCATGCATCAGGCGTGTCTCTTCAGCTCCAAGAGAAATGGAATCTGGACAATACACCCATACATAGCCCTCCTTCTCCAGACGAAAAGCATACGAGTATCCATTCTTGCCATGGTTCACTTTCCAGGTATCAATTGTCCAGCCGTCTAGCTCTATGCCTTCATCACAAGGAATCATCTCGATCTGATTGCGCAGCCATGGATATTGCCGCTCTATTATCGGGATCACTTCTGCTGGGGCATAGAGCTGGCCCTTATATCCCATCCAGCGGCAAGAATCCGCCCATTCCGGCAGCCCACCAATATGATCAAAATGAGCGTGTGTCACCAGCAGTCTGCGCATATTCCGTACTCCCTGCGCCTCCATCTGACGCCGCCAGTCAGGCCCACAATCGATCACTAAAAAGTCACTGCCATTATCTATAAGTACAGAAGAGCGCAGGCGAATATTTTTACCCTGTTCCCTTGCCTCTGTACAGGTCTCACAACTGCAATATACCCGAGGAACCCCCATGGCATCCCCTGTACCCAAAAACACCAACGTATCCATCTGCTATCTCTCCTTCAGGTTCTCTTCAACGAAGTAATAAATCTAAATTACCCTCTCTCTATCTTAAAGAGACCCACCAAAAAAAGCCATCCCCACCACAGATGAACTGCTGGGATGACTCTTTTGTTATACCTTTACCTTATATTCCGGCAAGTACCTGATACCAAATTCCACGCTTGGAATAAAGTGAGCTTCGCACCTCATCCCAGCCTCCTAAATAGTTAATATCAAAGAGGCCCGCCGGATCAGGGTAATCGCTTTTGTGCTCAGCATAGACTTGTTTATCCACGGGACGAAAGCCATATTTTGCAAAGATCTCTTGTGCTTGTGGGGTTATCAAAAAATCAACCAGTGCTTCTGATGCTATGCGTGTCCCATGCTCATCCGCATATTTCTCTACAACAGCCGCCGGATTCTCAATCAGAATTGTATTTTTAGGAATAATGACTTCGTATTTGACTCCCTGAGCAATCCGGGCCAGCAGTTCATTCTCATAGGTGACAATTACATCCCCCACTCCATACTCGAAGGCTGCCATAGAAGCGCGGCCACTCTTATCCAGAGACTCTACATTGGCATGGATGCTTTCCAAAAAAGCTTTGGCTGCTGCTGGATCCTTTGCCCCCTCCTGCTCCTCTGACAGCTTCAGACCAGCCCCATAGATCGCGTTGATATCCCATTGCGCACCACCAGAGGTCTTCGGGTTTGGATATAACACTTTAATCCCTGGCTTGGCTAAGTCCGCAAAATCGCGAATGCCTTTGGGATTTCCTTCGCGGGTACCAAGAGCTACTACTGAACGTGTTACCATGCCTTGTTCACCCTGCTCTTTCCATGTTGGCGCTACGAGTCCAGCCTTAACTAGCTTCTCGACATCACCTTCCATGGCTAGCAGCGTCACATCCGCTTCAAATCCACCTACAATCGCTCTCGCCTGTGTCCCTGAAGCCTCATAAGACTCCTGAAAATTAATATCCTGACCCGTATCCGCCTTCCACTTGGCAGCAAATAACGGCAAAATATCCTGCATCGCATCCTTAGCCACACTGTATGCGCCAATTACCAGCGTAACATCCCCTTGCTTCGAAGGCTCTGCCATCGTCGTAGCTGCCTTCTCATTCCCGCAGCCGACTGCTGTCAGCGTGAGTATGGCCAGCATTAGGGCAGCAAAACATCCGTGCAGTTGTCTGCTCCTTTTGATATTCATTGCGGCCCACATCCTTCGAGGTAATGATTTTTAATATTTCCTTGAAAGTAGCTCTATGGCTGAAACTTAAAATTCAAGTAACCAACGTTCGGTATTTGCCGTAATTACGCGGAATGTTTGGACTTTCGGCCGCTGTTGTTCCCAGATTTATTAATTTTATATCCTCAGCGGATTAAATCCGGAAACAAAGGCGGTCGCTCCGCTCCTACAGTTCCAAACTTCCACTTCATTATCACATTCGCTACTATCAGAAAAAATTGAAAATCATTTTATTTATTTTTAAATAAAAATTGGCATTGGATCTTCTTTCAGGTTGTTCTCCTGGATCCAGCTGCGCTCATCATTAAACAGATAAGCCCGATGTACCAGTACTGAGATTTCCTGACCCGGCTGCAAGGTTTCTTTCTCCAACGAACGGTAGGTGACCAGCTTGTGGCCATTTACTTCAACCTCAACGAGCCATTCGCTGCCGCGGAAATGCAGATGTTTCACAACACCTTTTTCCGTGGCAGAAGCCATCTTGAACTCATGCAGGTTACCCACTTCAATATATTCAGGACGAATCAGCGCTTTGGTAGGCTTACCGTCCCCCGCACCTGTAAAGCCTTTAACCTCAGAAGCGTTCTCAATCAGCGTAGATTCGCCGATAAATGTTGCCACGAACGGTGTTTTGGGTTCCTTGTAAATATCCCACGGGGTACCCTTTTGTTCCAAACGTCCTTGATTAATGATCATAATTTCATCCGCTACTTCAATCGCTTCATCTTGGTCATGGGTTACAAAAATAGAGGTGATACCTACACGCTCAATCAGTTCACGCAGCCAAGCGCGCAGCTCCTGGCGGATCTTCGCATCAATAGCGGCAAAAGGTTCATCTAAAAGCAGCAGCTGTGGTTCAGGCGCAAGCGCACGTGCAAAAGCCACACGCTGACGTTGTCCCCCTGATAGCTGATGCGGATAACGTTTCTCGAACCCTTTTAACCCTGTAAGCTCCACAAGTTCCATAACTCGATCGCGGATAGCTGTTTTGTTAGCCTTTTTAACCTTTAAGCCAAAAGCGATATTATCAAATACAGTCATATGTTTGAAGAGTGCATAGTTCTGGAAGACGAAGCCGATCCCACGTTCTTGAGGAGGAAGATTGTTCACCGTCTGACCATGAAAAATAATCTCTCCGGTATCCGGTGACTCCAGTCCCGCCAGCATACGTAGAATTGAGGTTTTCCCGCCTCCACTTGGGCCGAGCAATCCAATCAGGTGACCTTTTGTAATGGTGAAATTGACGTCCTTGACCGCATGAAAATCTCCAAAATGCTTGTTTAACCCCCGCACTTCTACATGCATATTACTGCACTTCCTTTCTTCTCTTGGTCCATTCCATCAACAGCAGCAGACCTGCGGAAAATGCAGCCAGAACTAGCGCTATTCCTCCAGCAGCCGTCACATTAAAATTCTCAACATCCTGATAGACTAAAGTTGTCGCCGTCTGAGTTTTGTTCATAATGTTCCCCGAAACCACAAGTACCGCGCCGAACTCTCCAAGTGAACGTGCCACCGTAAGAATGACACCATACACAACCGCCCAACGAATCGAAGGCCAAGTTACCTTCCAAAAAATAGTCCAGCTACGAGCGCCCAATGTCGAAGCCGCTTCCTCCTGCTGTGAACCAATCTCCTGAAGCACCGGCATAACCTCACGCACCATTAAAGGAAAGGTAACAAATAAAGTGGCAATGATCATCCCGGGAATCGCATAAACGATCTTTAGTCCAATCCCCTCAAAAATCGCTCCCAAGGTACTATCGGGACCCAGCAACAGGACAATCATCAATCCTCCGATTACAGGGGATACCGCGTAAGGCAAATCCACAATACTGTTCAATAATCCTTTTAGACGCTTGCCGATCCAGTTCGCCCGAACAAGATACAGAGCCATCATAATACCGAACAATGTATTTAATAACGTAACTACTATCACAACAAGCCCAGTCATCATGAGCGCATGCAGCGCTTCGGGCCTAGTCAGAGCATTCCAGAAACCACCAAATCCTTCACTAAAAGCACCGATAGCCATTTTTCCTAATGGAGCAGCAATGAGCAGAAAAAACACTAAATAAGTAAGAGCAATCCATAATTTCCTCATGAGCGTCTCCCCCGCATCTGCAGCATATTAATCAGCCAAAGAATGAGAAAGGATAAGGTCAAGAGAATAACAGAAACCGCAGCGGCGGAGACCGGATTATCACTTTCAACTTCACCAAAAATAAAAACAGAAGATACAAGCGTACGGCCCGGAATATTACCTGCGACGAGTACCACTGCACCAAATTCCGCAAGCGCCCTTGAAAATGCGAGCATCCCACCACTGATCATCCCAGGCGCCATTGATGGAAGAATAACTTGCCAGAATACCCTTGCCCCCTTGGCACCCATTGTATATGCTGCTTCCTCTTCGGATGGGTCCAATTCCTCCAGCAAGGGCTGAACCGCTCGAATCACGAATGGAAACGTCACGAACACCATAGCAATTACGATAGCCGGTTGATGAAAAACAATTTCAAATCCAAGTGCCTCAGCTGCTTTGCCGATAAGGCTACCTGGTCCAAGCAGCAGTAGAATCATCAAACCTCCGACAGCTGTTGGTAGTGCAAAAGGTAAATCGACCAGACTGTTTAGCAGCGCTTTACCAGCAAATTGATAACGAATAAGGACCCAAGCAATCATAGTTCCTAACAAAACATTAATTAAAGTGGCGAAAATCGCCAGCTTTAAGGTTAGCAGCACCGACTTCCAAGCAATTGGATCGCTGACGCTTTCCACAAAATTGCCAAAACCAAGAGAAAAAGAGTTGTAATAGACCCCGAGTATGGGCAACACGATCAATACTACAAAATAGAGCAAAATTGTAGTTCGGAAACCCCAAGTCCAGCCTTTGTGTCTAAGCAGCGAATTCAATGATTTTTGCCCTCCCACCTCCGGATAACCGGTCGGTATACTAACCAAAATCCTCATTAATTATTCCTATTTATATACTTGGTTTTATATTATTACTACTTTACCAAATCCTTCTCACCGCCGTCAATTACTTTCAAGTGAATTTAGGTTAAAATATATGTATCAAAGGTACACTAAAAAATGGCACCTCACAGGAAGGGGATTGATTATGTTGCATACTCTGGAGATCACTACTACAAAGCGGGATGAATTACGTGATATTACTCGGGAAGTCATTTCTTATGTGAAAAAAAGTGGAGTTCAAGACGGATTGATTGTAGTTTATTGTCCTCATACCACTGCTGGTATTGCTATTAATGAAAATGCGGATCCTGATGTGAAGCATGATGTTCTGATGCGTTTGGATGAAGTCTACCCTTGGGAGCATCCGAAGTATCGGCATGAGGAAGGCAATACTGCCTCTCATCTTAAATCTATTACTACCGGGCCTTCCCAGACCCTGATCATCCACGAAGGTGAATTAATTCTCGGTCGTTGGCAAGGTATTTATTTCTGTGAGTTCGATGGACCTAGACGCCGGCAATGTTGCTTAAAAATAGTAGAGGGATAATAAACATACAAATGGCCGCTTCCGTTATCGCTGCGGAGCGGCCATTTAGACTATAACTAGAGTCTAGTAATACTTTCATCAAGCAGAGAAGCAGTGTTATACCAATGCACAGCTTTAAAGTGAAGATCTATAAAAAAAACAGCATTTTAAAGGCTGCGACATAAAACCTTTATATGAGCTAACGCTGCCTCTTTCACATCGTCAAACGATACTTTGTCCTGGATATAATAAGAAATAAATCCGTGTGCAGACAAGAACATTGTTAACGGCACATTCTGCCAGTCCTCAGACACATATCCCTCTTCCTTCATATGACGGCGCACAATACTGGAGAATAAATCAAAACATCGTCCCTGTTCTGCTCTACAATAAGCTAGCAATTCCTCATCGCGAATCATGAACATAATTTCATATTGATAGGGATGATCTATTCCAAATCTAATAAATTCCATAATCAGCTGTTCTACCCTTGTCATTCCTTCTTCAGGCGGTTTATTCATCACTTGACTGAGTAAAGCAGCCACATGATTAAAATCCTCTACAACAATAGCGTAGAACAACTCCGCCTTTTCCTTGAAATGATAATAGAGAGAGCCGTGGCTATATCCCAAATGCTGACCAATACTTCGCATTGAAATTGCCCGATACCCTTTGGTTATAAACAGATGCCTAGCGGCCTCTAAAATCCTTTCCCTCGACAACTCCTGCTCCACTGCTCTCCTTGCCATATACTAATCCCCTTCGCTGTAGTAAATCCGCCGCCCTTCTGTTATCAGGGCTTGCCCTTGGGTTAGATCTGTTATCCATGCCATAAAAGTGTCACCCTCATCATTTCGCGGCAAACATAACAACGTTACTTTGTCGGTGAACAAAGTCTCGCCAGTCTGAATCCCTCTTCCTCGAAGTTCGTTCTCAACCTTGCCCAGCCAAGTGTACTCTATCTCTACGAATACCTCTCGTCTCAGTACACGGGTGATTACTTCTCCTGCTTCAAGCGCAAGCACTGCTCCATCCGTATAAGCTCTAATCAGCCCACCGGCACCCAGCATAATGCCTCCGAAATAACGGGTCACTACGATTGCGACATTTTTAACTCCCTGATTGCGGATTACTTCCAAAATCGGTTTACCGGCTGTACCACTCGGCTCCCCGTCGTCCGATTGCCTCTGGATTTCGTCTCTCTCCCCAATCACATAAGCAGAACAGTTATGCGTTGCGTTCCAATGTTTCTTCTTGATGTCCTCGATAAACAATAAAGCTTCTTCTTCATTCTCCACTGGCATAACATGACCAATGAAACGAGATTTACGGATCACAACTTCCTTTGAGCCGGAAGAGCGGACCGTTTGGTATTGTTCTAACATAATTATTCCAGTCCTTATTTACATATGATGTCTTCATATAATGTCAGGAGCAGTCCCGGTATTGGATTACCTATGGACTGCTCCTGGTGACTTACATTAGTATGAATGTTCTGTGATTAATAGCTATTGTAAAACCTACTGCAATACTATTCAGTAAGTCTTGCTTCCAGCTCTGCTTTTTCTTTTTCGTAACCTGGTTTGCCAAGCAATGCGAACATGTTTTTCTTGTATGCTTCTACGCCTGGTTGGTCAAATGGGTTAACACCGAGCAAGTATCCGCTGATACCGCAGGCTTTTTCAAAGAAGTACACCAAATATCCAAAGGTGTATGGTGTTTGATCAGGAATAGTAACGATAAGGTTGGGTACTTGACCATCTGTATGTGCAAGCATTGTACCTTGGAAAGCTTTCTTATTCACGAAATCCATAGTCTTACCTGTTAAGAAGTTCAAGCCGTCCAGATCATCCGGATCATTCTCAATCGTAACATGATGAGCTACTTGATCTACTTGGATAACCGTTTCAAAAATGTTGCGGTTACCTTCTTGGATAAATTGACCCATGGAGTGTAGATCTGTGGAGAAATCAACGGAAGAAGGATAAATTCCTTTGAAGTCCTTACCTTCACTTTCGCCAAACAATTGTTTCCACCACTCAGATACAAAGTGTAAGGAAGGCTCATAGTTGACGAGGATTTCAGTTGTTTTACCTTTACGGTATAGCGCGTTACGAACTGCAGCATATTGATAAGCTTGGTTAGTAGCTACATCTGGATTGTTGAACTCATCCGCAGCGGCAGCAGCACCTTGCATCATTTCTTCAATGTTAATGCCAGCTACAGCAATTGGCAGCAAGCCTACAGGTGTCAATACGGAGTAACGTCCGCCCACATCGTCTGGAATGATGAAGGATTCATAACCTTCTTCAGTTGCCAATTTCTTAAGGGCACCTTTTTCCTTGTCTGTAGTAGCGTAAATGCGTTTACGAGCTTCTTCCTTGCCGTATTTCTTCTCCAGAGCAGCGCGGAAAATGCGGAAAGCAATCGCTGGCTCAGTAGTAGTTCCTGATTTGGAGATTACGTTCACGGAGAAGTCTTTGCCTTCTACTAGATCAAGCAGATGCGTGATGTATGTAGAGCTAATGTTATTACCAGCGAAATAAACTTCTGGAGTTTTGCGTTTATCTTTAGAAAGGTTATTGTAGAAAGAATGCGATAGCGCCTCAATAGCTGCGCGTGCTCCCAGATAAGAACCTCCGATACCAATTACAATCAGTACCTCGGAATCGCTTTGGATCTTCTTAGCAGCTTGTTGAATGCGAGCGAATTCTTCCTTATCGTAAGCTGTCGGCAGATCGATCCATCCAAGGTAGTCAGAGCCTACACCAGTTTTGTTATGCAACTGTTCGTGTGCTAGCTTAACTGGGGCGGCAAGGTTGTCGATTTCTTGTTGGTTAAAAAACGAAAGAGCTTTTGTGTAGTCAAAATTAATCTTCTTAGACATCGGTAATGGTAACCTCCTGTTTTATCTCTTTAAATTTAAAACCGTTTGTTACAACTTTATAATTAGGATACTTTAATTTGCCTTGACTGGCAAGGTCTTAGGGCACATAGAGGGCATTAGAACCAAGTTTTCCAAAGTTCCTTGGAAGCGTTTCCTGTATCAAAAGACTTAGGTGTGCTGTGGTGCTGGACAAAGTGCCGTGATAGAATAAAGAAAACGGAAGGTGGCTATATAAATGAAACAAATCGGTTTTATCGGACTCGGAACAATGGGTGCGCCTATGGCCTCCAATTTACTACATGGCGGCTTTCAGGTTACGGTATACAACCGTACGGCAGCCAAGTGTAAACCTCTTGAAGCAGAAGGTGCCCAGACTGCTCTCACGCCCCGCGAAGCGGCTGAGGGTAAGGATGTTATTATTACCATGATCAGCAATGATGATTCGGTTCGTGAAGTGTTTTATGGTCAAGATGGTATACTTGATGCTGTGAAGCCTGGTGGACTAATTATTGATTCCAGCACAATTTCACCAGGACTAGTTCGTGAGATTGCCGCTGCTGTAGAAGCGCGCGGTGGACATTTCCTAGACGCGCCAGTAACTGGAAGCAAACCGGCAGCGATTGAAGGAACCTTAGTGTTCATGGTCGGCGGTAGTGCTGAGGTCATAGAACAACATCATGATATCTTTGATACTTTGGGTAAGAAGCTGCTACATATGGGTGAGAACGGCAGCGGCGCTGTGGCCAAGCTGGCTCACAATGCTATGGTTGGTATTCATAATGTTGCCCTAGCCGAAGGATTCGCCATTGCTGTTAAATCAGGCGTACCAGCAGACAAGTTCCTGGAACTGGTACAACTTGGTTCTGCGGGCAGCAAACAAGCTGAGCTTAAAGGCCGTAAAATCATAGAAGATGATTTCAGCAATCAATTCTCCCTCGCTCTAATGCTTAAGGATTTGAAGCTTGCCTCTGCCCACAGCGATGCAACAGGCGTTCCTTCTCCTATGCTGGGCTTGGCTAAAAGCATGTTCCAAGCTGGATTCACCCAAGGTTATGGTGAAGAAGATCTCTCTGCCGTAGTGAAATGTTACGAAGAGTGGATCGGCCAAAAGATGGGTGCAAATGTATCCAATAAATAAATCCAAGAGCTCAAAACCTACTTCATAAGAACATTTACGACCGCCTCGCACATGATATTGCGATGCGGTCTTTTCTTTATGGACAATCCCATTGTCGAACCAATTATACGAACGTTTGTTTGTATAATTATAATACCAAATTAACAGTTGTAGTGCAAGAAAATATTGGTTGCTGTGGAGTTACTCAGAACGTTGTGGTGGTGTTGGTGGGATAGTTACTAAGAAGGTCGCGAAGTACTGGTTTGTCGCAAAAGTTACTGTATTAGTGATGAAAAGGTGGATTGTGCTGGTGGAGTTACTGATGAGTTGCTAAATAGTCGCTTAAAAGTTACTGAGGGAGTGCTGAAATGTTGGGTAAGTGCTGGAGAAGTTACTGGATGAGTTGTTAGATAATTTCAGAAAAGTTACTGAAGGAGCGCTGAATTGTTGGATAGATACTGGAGAAGTTGTTGGATAGTCACTGGGTGAGTTGCTGGTTAGTTGCAAATTGGTTACCAAGATGATCGCTTGATGACTACGGTATATCCCGTATTTTCTGGAACCTCTCCCTCGCTCCAAACCTTAAGCTCCTTTAACTAAGTAACCTCTGCGGTACACAGCCATCTCTATTGGACTCAGCTGACCTTATTCGCAGTATAATCTCACATTTGGCATGCTATCGGACTCCATAGTCGCTATTGGCATGAAAAGCGCCAATTATGAGGCTATTTCCATGGAATAGTTGCACTGGTGTCCGAAAACCTGCTCAAAAGACTATAAATTTGCTAATAGCGTCATCTAGGTCCTTAGCGGTAGGATTGGTGGTGACCCGGTACTACATTGGTGTTGATCTAGTGTTAACGCCATCTGAGTCCGTACGCAGTGGGTTGGCGCTAACCGTGTGCCAAAGTTGGTGATGACACAGCACCATCGGACTCAGCTGACCTTATTTGCAGCATAATCCCACATTTGGCATGATATCGGACTCCATATTCGCTATTGGCATAAAAAGCGCCAATTATGAGCCTGTTTCTATGAAATAGCTGCACTGGAGTCCGAAAACTTGCTCAAAAGGCTATCAATTTGCTAATAGCGTCAGCTGGGTCCTTAAGCGGTAGGATTGGTGTTGACCCGGTACTACATTGGTGTTGATCTAGTGTTAACGTCATCTGGGTAGTTACGCAGTGGGTTGGTGAGGACCCGGTGCCTAAAGTTGGTGATGACACAGCACCTTCGGACTCAGCTGACCTTATTCGCAGTATAATCCCACATTTGGCATGCTATCGGACTCCATAGTCGCTATTGGCATAAAAAAGCGCCAATTATGAGCCTGTTTCTATGAAATAGCTGCACTGGAGTCCGAAAACTTGCTTAAAAGGCTATAAATTTGCTAATAGCGTCAGCTGGGTCCTTAAGCGGTAGGATTGGTGTTGACCGGGTGCTACAGCGGTAGGATTGGTGTTGACCGGGTGCTAAATTGGTGTTCAATCCAGCGTTAACGTCATCTGGGTCCTTAAGTGGTAGGAATGTTGTTGAACCGGTGCTAAGTTGGTGTTGCTCCAGCGCTAACGTCATCTTGGTCCATAAGCAGTGAGGATGGTGGTGTCCCGATGCTAATTTGGTGATGATCCGATTCAGCCCTAATGTCATCTGCTTCCTTAAGCCTCAAAAGGAGCATGATGAATATACATATTTGAACATCAAGCAATCACCAGCCACAACAAAAAGCAGCGATCCTCCTATAACAGGAGAACCGCTGCCTTACTGACTTTACGATTTTTAAATTGAATCCGGGTCGTCTCACTCATTGAAAAAAGCTACTTATAGGACAACCCTTAGAAAAGTCTGTTTTCTATAGAACCGGGTAAGAACAGCAATAATCAGTTACTTCAAATACTTCCAACGCAAATTTAGAGTTGCCAGGAACATTGAACGTTGACGCTCCCTTAATCTCCTGCCATACCTCAGTGCCGGGAAGCAGCACTTTAAGATCGCCGGACAGAATCTCCATAATTTCAGGACCATCTGTACCAAATTCATACACACCCGGCAACATGATGCCCAGTGTCACCTTAGATCCATCTTGCAAAATTACCGTACGGCTGGTTACTTGTCCGCCATAATATACATTGGCTGCTTTTTCGATCGTTGCGTTGTTAAACTGACTCATTACTTGTTCTCCCCCTAATGATTATTCAGTTAATTACAGAAGTGCTTTCACACGGCTAACTACATTCTCTACAGTAAAGCCGTATTCTTTCATAACTCTATCGCCAGGCGCGGAAGCTCCGAAAGTAGTGATGCCTAGGATATCGCCTTGGTCACCAGTGTAACGTTCCCATCCGAAGGTTTGTGCCATTTCGATAGCAAGACGGGCTTTGACTCCTGGAAGAATTACGGAATCACGATATTCTTTGTCTTGTTTTTCGAACAGATCCCAGCTTGGCAAGCTGATTACACGAACATCGATGCCTTCTTCTGCCAAAGCAGCTTGCGCTTTAACTGCCAACTGTACTTCAGAACCAGTTGCGATAAGTTGTGCTTGTGGAGTGCCATTTTTGGAATCAGAGACAACATAACCACCACGTTTGATGTTTTCACGAACGCCATCTACGGTTCCAGCAAGAATTGGCAAGTTTTGACGAGTCAGAACCAAAGCAACCGGATTCTCTTTGTTTTCCATAGCATAAGCCCATGCTGCAGAAGTTTCGTTAGCATCAGCCGGACGAATAACAGTCAGACCTGGGATGATACGCAAGGAAGCCAATTGTTCGATTGGTTCATGCGTAGGACCATCTTCACCAACTGCAATACTGTCATGTGTCAATACATAGGTTACTGGCAATTTCATGATCGATGCCAAACGAATTGCTGGTCGCAGGTAGTCTGTGAATACGAAGAATGTTCCTCCGAATACTTTAAGACCAGTGTGCAGAGCAATACCGTTCATTGCAGCAGCCATACCAAACTCACGTACGCCGAAATAAATGTTGCGGCCATCATAAGATTCTGGTGTGAAAGATGTCAAACCATTCAAATGCGTCATAGTGGAGCTTTCCAAGTCAGCGGAACCACCCACTAGCTGAGGAACGCCAGCAGTCAGACCGTTAAGCGCACTACCGGAAGCGACACGAGTCGATACTGCTTTATCTTCAGTAGTGTAAGTTGGAAGGTTAGCATCCCAGCCTTCTGGAAGATCGCCATTGATTACAGTTTCGAATTGTGCAGCCAGCTCTGGATATGCTTTTTTGTAAGCCGCAAATTTGTCGTCCCAAGCTTTGTTAGCTGCGATTCCGTTTTTCTTCACTTCTGCAAAATGTGCACGAACTTCATCAGGCACATAGAAATCTTCTTCGTATACCCATTTGTAGAAATCTTTGGTCAGCTTAGCTTCTTCTGCTCCAAGTGGGGAACCGTGAGTACCACCATGGCCGCCTTTACCTTGTTTGTTAGGGCTACCATAACCAATAACTGTCTTCACTTCGATCAAAGTCGGTTTACTAGTCTCAGCTTGCGCCTCAGCAATAGCTTTTTCAATAGCCGGAAGGTCATTTCCGTCCTCTACGCGCAGAACTTGCCAACCATAAGCATCAAAACGTTGAGCTACATTTTCGGAGAAAGAAAGATTCAATTTACCATCAAGGGAAATATCATTTGAATCATACAATACAACCAATTTTCCGAGTTTCAAATGACCAGCAAGAGAAGCGGACTCAGAAGAGATCCCTTCCATAAGGTCACCATCACCACAAATAGCATAAGTATAGTGGTCAACTACGTTATGCCCTTCTTTGTTGTAGGTTGCGCCCAATTGAGCTTCGGCCATAGCCATACCAACGGCCATACCAATACCTTGTCCAAGCGGACCTGTAGTTGCATCAACACCAGCTGTGTGACCAACTTCCGGGTGACCAGGAGTCAAGCTACCCCATTGACGGAATTGTTTCAATTCTTCCATAGGAAGATCATAGCCGCTAAGGTGCAGCAAGCTGTACAGAAGCATGGAACCATGTCCAGCGGACAATACAAAACGATCGCGGTTTACCCATGTTGGATGATCAGGGTTATGATTCATTGTTTTTGCAAACAGTTGGTAGCCCATTGGTGCAGAACCCATTGGCATACCTGGATGGCCGGAATTCGCTTTTTCGATAGCATCAATAGCCAACGTACGAATTGTTGTGATAGACAGGTTATCTACTGTTGAGTTTTCTTCCTTCTGGATCGCTTGTTCTTGTTCACTCATTTAATAGTTCCTCCTCTGAAATCTCAAGAATGTCATTTTGACTCTTATTGTATCACTAGTGTGGAAGCAATTCCAATTGTTTTTAAAAACTCTTTGTTTTACAGCTTATGTTTTGCAATATCTACGCATTTATATACGCAAAAGTAACTATGTCATAAGACGGGTTTTTACTTAGCCTATGGTCTAGTTTTCTATTGCGACTAAAGTTTGTTTTACAATGCTCGAATATAAAGTAAGATGGAGTTACTCAAGTAAAATTTTCATTCATTATCCAATATCTCCAAGTGGAAAGGAATTCTGAACATGACTTCGAAAAAGGATGTTTATATTGTGCTTACCGGTACAGGTACAGCCTTCAGTGGTTTCATTAAGTGGTTTACAAAAGCTGATCTGAACCATGCTTCGATCGCCTTTGATAGTGAACTACGTGAGGTGTACAGCTTCGGAAGAAAAAAAATGCACAATCCATTCGTCGCGGGTCTGATTCAAGAAAATTTCATACACCCTTTCTATAGCAGCGCAAATTGCTCTATTTACCAGTTACGTGTCAGTGCCACGGAATACGATGCCATGTACAATCATGTCCAAGGGATGATGAAAAATCAGGAACGTTATAAATACCATCTTTTAGGCCTGATCGGCGTACTTCTAAATGTTAAAATAGATCGAGAGAACGCTTATTTCTGCTCTCATTTTGTTGCTTCCTTATTTGAAAATACCGCAGTTCAGCCTGTGAATAAGCCTTCCTGCTTTGTTACCCCGGAGGATTTCGCTCTTTCACTCTGTTCCCATAAAATATTCAGCGGCAAGTTATCCTATTATGTGCGTAGAGCTCAAAGAGCCTCTGCACGTTCGACGAATATACCTTTACATACACCTTCCGTTGCGACAAGAATGATGAGAATGAATGAAGAACGGACTGAAGGAGTTATATAAGTTATTGCTCGTGAAAAAGGGCTATGCGGATCGTATTTCCGCGTAGCCCTTTTTAGATGGAACCAGGATAAAGCCATAAATATTTCATTACTTCACACGATGGTTCTGAAAATATTCAGACCAATCGCCAGCGATCACAACAGTAGCTGTATCTATTTTTGTATTGTACTCATTCTTAGCTGTGAAGGTAAAGGTCACTGGACCATCGGGAAGTTTCACAAATGCCGGATCATATAATTCGCCTGTCCACAAGGTTTTGTCATTGTTAGTTGGATTTAGTTGTGTAGAATAACCTCCCGTCATTGTCACCTCAACAGTATCTGGTAGACCGGTTGCTATCCCTTGCAAAATAAATCGCTCACCTGCCCAAAACACATTGTAGCCTCTAGGACTCTCCTCATTACCGCTCTTGTTCAAATTGTAACCTTTACGGTTGTTATTCCATTCCTCTGTGTGCTGGACTCCACCTTTAATACTCAGTAGATTAACCATGAAATATTTACGAACTGAGATATTACTCCAGTTATAACCATCAAAAGCTTCTACTTCCACGGCATATTTTTCGTTCTCCACCAATATTCCAGCAGGCACTGGCCACTGTTTGGTACTTGAATTTTTTTCGCCAGATTGAACCTTAACCGTCCCTGTCGCCAAGTTGATAATTTGTACCTTATACCGCTGTTGTTCATCTCCATCCTCATCTTGATAATCCCACTTAATGATTGGTGTAAGCGTACTTGCGATCATAGGCTTACTTGGGTCAGTACTTGTTGGGTACGTTATCGTTACGGTCGGTTTACGGTTAGCTACGGTGATACTCTGAGATAGCTCTCGATACAGTCCTAGAGAATCCGTAACGGTTTGTTTAAAGGTAAAGACGCCATTTGAGGTGAATTTCTTCGTAAATTCAGCTTGAGTACTAGCCAATCCTTCCGTCCCGTTGGATGATTTCAAATCATACTTATGGCTGATCGTATCTCCCTTTGCAATGTCTGGATCCGTCGCTTTGCTCTTGATATTCAAAAGATCCGTGCGATAAATCGGCTCTTTGGCAGCATCTCTACCTGTATCCGTGATTAGTGTGAATCTAGGCTGTGGCGGATTGTCGATGATAAACGTTTTTTCGTTAGATATTTCTGACCAGGTTAATTTGGAATAAACCCGCCCATATACGGTGAAGTATTCAAATCGATTAAATGTATGGTTAGGGAGTTGATACTGCCGCAGCTGACCTGTGGTGTCAAAGTTCTCAACTGTCTTAACTAAGAGTCCGTCTTTTGAAAAAAATTCTAAACGGTACTTCTCCTGCGGATCACTCTCTGGGTCTGTATAATTCCATTTAATTAATGGATCTCCTTGTATTTCGGCATCTATTACGGATGGATTGGTTCCGGTTCCCACCGGGGTTATCAATGTCATTGAGGGCGCTAGATTTTTAGTAACATTCACCTTCAACGTAGCTATATTAGACTTATCACCGATCTGATCGATAACCCAGTGTTCCAATGTATAGATACCGGACTCAGGAAAATTAACATCAATATTAGGAGTTCGAATCCATTGCGTAAGGCCATCACTATCCGTTACTTTCCAGAAGTATTGCAGACTAGCCACGTCGGAGGGATCTCCATCCTCATCAAAAGATGTATATTGTCGGGTATCATATTGGAATACTGCCGATGGACCATTAATAGCAGCTGTTGGAATATGATTTTTAACAGCAAATGCACGTGTTGCATTGGAACTTAAAGCTCCAATACTTGAGGGATTAGGTACGTCTGTTGCTTTAAGGCGCATTTCCCATCCTTCTGATATAGCCTGCTGCGGTGAAATTCTGTTTGCAGCAAGAAGATCTCGTATCGTCAAAGATTGGTTGCGGTTACTACCAGCATAATAATAAGGACTATTGTTGAGTTTGGCGTACCATAAATAAGCAAGCGAATCTCCATCTTCATCAGGGTTTGGTGTCAGATTATCCATTGTAATTACTGTATCTCGATATACTTCAGCTGGCATGTTAAATGCTGCTGCGGGTGGGTGATTAATCACCTGGACATTTTGGCGATACCAATCCGACCATAACCCTCGATTGTCATGCACTTGTAAACTAATTTGATAATTACCAATCCCAAAAGCTGCAATATTAGGTGGCGTTGTAGCTCCTCCCGAATGCTCCCAAATTTTATTCCAACCGTCTTTGATAACCGTCCAGTAATAAACATCTAATGGATCATTATCCGGATCAAACGATTTATCTGTTATGCTAGTAGCCTTGCGGTAGGAAACGATATTAGGATCAACGGTAAATACCGCTACGGGAGGTAGATTACCTGTAGCCCCCACCGTCCTAACACACCAGTCGCTCCAGACCCCCAACCCATTATCGCCATCGACATCACGTACTCTAAGGCGTATGTCATATTGTCCAGAACTCGGTAATTGAGCTGGCGGTTGACCATCTGTCCATATTTCAGAATCAGTTTTTTTATACTGCCATTGCCAAGCTATAAGTCCCTTATTAACAGCCGTGATGTGGTCCAAATCGTAGGAACTATCTGTTAGCTGAAGAGATCCCCACGTCAGTTTGGCAGCAAACAATGCAATTGGCTTCCGATGAACATGATAGGTCATTGAAGATAAATTATCTCGACTCCATAAACGATAGTCATCGAATCGGTCATCGTTTTTAGGATTATCTCGTGCTTGAAAGGTTGCGTTATAGAGTCCGCTATATGGAAAGGAGGTATACCTTTCTGAACGCCATAACCCACTATCCGAAATGATACCCATCGAATTATCGAAGAAATACGGGTTATGATCGTATCTATAGCGTTCTTGATATTTAGAATCTCCTTCATAGTCTTTGTATGTGGTTGATAAGTCTATAGGAGTGTTAATCAATATAAAGGATTTATTCCTAAGCCTATAGGATACATTAACGACCAACGATTTCTCATCCTTATAATTATAGGGATCCACAACCTTGATAATGATATTGTGTCGTCCAGGAGGAATTCCGTCTGCCAAAACATCTATTGGGATGGAAAACCATTTATTATTTAGTGCCTGTTGGACAAGAACTTGTTTATAGAACACATTAGGGATTTCAGCACTAACGACTAGATCATTATTGTCCACATCTCGAACATATCCCTCGATGTTCATTCCACTGAATCCTGGTTCATTTAGTAGCTGCTGCTCGCTTGGTGTAGTCACTGTAAGACTTGGTGCACTATTTATAATTAATGATTTATACATATACGTATATGCTTGATTGTACCAACCATTCAAATATTGATCTGGCTGATGTTGAGCGTCAGCGGCGGCGACATTGATAGAAATTTCAGTTGGAAAATCTCCATACCACGTTTCCCATCTCTTTGTTTCTATTATATTAAAATCATTTGAATTCGTAATAAATGTATGATTAGCCCCAATATCTACGTTTGGACCTTCAACTACCTTATGTTGTCTCCAGTTAGCAGTTATATAATGATTGATATCTCCTAATCCCGTAGAAATGGTAACATATCTGGTACGTTGCATATCAGGCCACCATCTTGCTTCATTTCCAGTTTTCATAATAATGGGTCCATCCAAGACGATATCATATAAAAATTTCCTTGTAGTTAAATCGAATCGAACATTAGTGAGTGTAAATCCAGGTACGTCTAGCGTTATAGAACCAATTTTTCCTGCGCTCGGTAAAGTAGGAGCGTATTTTTGAAAACCCTCCACTCGTATGTCCATATAATTGACGATGTTTGGGTCACCTGCAGCCTCTACCTTAACACTCCCCGAATAAAATTCAGGGAATAAGAGAAATAGTAATACAAGGGCCATAAACGTTGAAATTGTTTTTTTAAATTCCCGCATCTCTAATCCTCTCTACCATGACCAATCGACATCAGGTGCTTGATTTTTAACCGTGAAGATCCGTTCGATCACATTTTGTGTAGTTTCCGAATTAATGGATTGCCGATCAGCCTGTGTCACATACTCATCGATGGTCGGCTGGCCAAATTCTTCGAATACAGTTAGTCGCACTTCGTATTGCCCAACATCTCTTACCTTGAGATTCAAACGATCTAAATTCTCATTATTAAAAACAACCCATGGTTCCCCTGAAAAATTTCCGTTGTTATCAGAATCGTAGCGGTATTCCCAAAGCCTTCGAGCCACCATATCTTGGTCTGGTGAATACGACATATCATCTATTGATAGGGTCGCTTGATTACCATCTGAAGGATTGCGATACGCTGTTCCAGCCATCGTAAAGTATGCAAAAGGTTTCTGGTCTGGTGCTATATCAAAAGTTGTTTCGTTTCTCGCAGTTAGCCCTAATGTATTCTCCACATAAATGGTTGCTTTATATTTCCCTGGCTTCTTGAATAGCACATCTTTGCTATATACTCCGTTCAGCGATCCGCTATATTTAATATCAGAATTCATTCCACCTGATACGACTGTGATGGTGAATTTAGTCTTAGCATCTACTATTGGGTAGTGGGTCGGGCTACTAACGTAACTTTGTATGATAACCTTTCGATTTTGCTTTAATGTACCATCTACCCTGATAGATGCATCTGGTTTTGGCTCAATGACATTAACCTCAGTACTAGTACTTCCAGTCATTTTGTCGTCGTCCATTACAGTCAAAGCAAGTGTTTGTTCCCCCAAATGGTCTTTATCATACCAAAGCGTTCCCCTTGGCAAAGTGCTCAATTCTCCCTTAGCATTAGGGGTATCCCAAAAGTAATCCGTAATATAACCATCGGGGTCATACGACCCTGCTGCACTGGCTACAAACTCTTGTCCTGCTTTTACAGTTTTCGGTGCATTTATAAGAGCTACTGGAGGTTTTAACTCTCTCGGTAGTTCTGGCGGTGATGTAGGACCTGGAAACCCTCCTCCCGGAGGACCTGAGGTTGTATACACTCCTGCTTTGACTGTAAAAGATTCTTTTAACGAATCGAACTTACTTCTTTTGGTCACGACTTCATTCTTAAATCTCACTACTATACTTAGTTCGTACTCTTGACTGTAGTTACTTTTACCTGCCACTTTCTCCTTCGGAATTTCAAACTTGAAAGTTTCGTTTGTCGTTAGAGTTTTGGTATACACCTTTTTTGTCTGGAGTGAACTGTCATTACCCTTCTCTTTGGCATAAAAAATCCATTCTGAAATATTCGAAATATCTTTATAGGATAGCAGCTCACCCTTCAATGCGATCTTAACCGAAACATTCTTATTATCAAACTTAATTGGGTTTGGATTAGGTTGTTCTAGAATTGCAGAACCTGTGAGTGTAGCTTCATCTGGGAGACCATATTCAAAGCTGACTGTTCCCCCGTAGCTGTAGGTGGTGACTTTAGCGTCTGCAGTGTAATAATAGGATGCGAATGCTTTATACTTTCGTCCTTCCGCTTTACCAGATAATCCGTCATTACTTTCTTTATCCCAAGGAACACCGTCAGGGATCATATAATTCAATATAATTCTCCCATTTTTAAATTTAGGATCGTCTGCATATGATGATTTTTTAAAAGGAATAACTTTTATAGTAGATTTAATAATGTTATGGTTATCAACAACATCATATACCGATCCGTTATACCATTTTAAATACTCACTATCTTGATAAGGACCAGCTGTTACCTTTAATTTAGGTGGATTTTGTGAGGGGTATCCATCAGTTGCTGTAACATCATCCGTCTTCATCCGATCATTTTTTTCATCGTACTGATTTATTTGCCATCTTTTTCCGTCTGAATATAGCCAAATCGAATTATATATTTGCGTTTCATACATTTCTTCCCAAGAACTTCTATATCCCACTACATTACTTAGGTATTTTTGATTTGCGACCCCTTTAAGCGTAACTTTGATCTTTCCGTTCTCCAACAAAAGGTCTATTTTTTCATTTGATCCTGTATATTTTAGAGTTCCTGTCTTGATTGATGAACTAGTCATGCCACTAGGAAGATCTAAATAAAAGTCTTTAGCAGCATTGCTAGATCCAAGCAAACCAGTTGTAATAGGAACAGAGATTGAGAAAGATTTTATTTCAGCTGCAAGCACAGATGTGGAATGAATAAATGTAAAAAACAAAAAACAGCAGAGAATTAATAAAATTATTTTTTTCATATTATTGCCTCTTAATAACTAACTACTAATTTTTCATCAAATCCTCCAGCATGAAACATACGAATTGCAAAATATTCGAAATCTCCATCATATAAAAATGCTTGATAGGTGGATAGTTGTTCTCCTGGCTTAAGCATATAGTAGTAGAATGCACTTTTATTGTTTATTCTCCCCTCATTTACCTTTGGCCAGATTGGATCAAGTTTCCCTCCTTTTTTTAGAGTTATAACCCATTTGTCCGCTTGATCATACAATGCTCTTTTCACAATACTTTTGCTGTTGTTTTTAATTATTATCTTAGTCCAAACCAAGTATTTAGGTTTGCTAACCATTACTCCAAATGAGTCATATTTAAATTGTTTCACTAAATTTTGTGCATCTTTTGACTTAAAATCATAAATCATAAACTTCTCCAGCATATAACTAAGCCCACCCGCCGTAACCGTAACCGGCAACTCTAAATCCTTTTTCAAACCATATTTACTTAAGTTATCCCTCATAATGGGTGCTGGTGTAGCAGCAGGTTTTGCTGTAGCTGATGGTGTAGATGCGGTTACTGGTGTAACCGCTGCTGCGTTAGTAATCACGTTTTGCCCCAATACCATGCTAAGTAACATTGTTGTAGTCAAAGCTGCTCTTAAAATGTTCTTCTTCATCACTGAATCTCTCCCTTTTCTTTAATTCGCTTTTCTTACTTATTGAACTTATACTCCTGAACTGCTGGCACCCTGATGGGCTGTTGTGTTTTGGATCTGGAGATCAGAACCGGGTGTTCCGTCTCTATGACGGCAATAACCGAAGGACCTGCGATGTATTTGGTTATGCCATATTCGCTATCCTCGTATAAAAGTGGAAACGTCACACCATCGGAATCATCAATAATATCGAATTTCACAATCTTTACTTGTGTCTTAAAACGACTGCTCCCTTGGGGGAAAAGGCCGCTATCAAGGCCTAGATTGTTCTGCAGGGTTTGCTGAAAAGTATCGTACGCTTCTGCAGGATCTATAATCAGACGACCACGAGTCAATTCGGTCTCATCTAATTCCTGTGCGGCATCGTGAACAGCGATATTATTTGCGTCTTTTAACATGTTGCGCAGCTGGTCCCACTCCTGATTCTGGATCTGAAAGAACCAGGAGTAGATAAAGATCAGTAGGACAAATGCCAGCTTAATAATGTAATCCATAAATTACGCTCATCCCTTAGTCAATCGAGATACTCACTCATAATTGATCCATGCCCATAATATCGAGTCGGCTGCGAAACCGTAGAAAAATTATAAGGAAACAGATTTATCCGCGGCGCGGTTACATACACATCAATTCGTTGCTTTCGCTCTTGAACGGTGTCTGTACTGCTAGTAATTTCTATCGAAGCTTCAGAAAATCCAATCGCCTTCAGATTTGAAATTACTTCATTCCGCATAGAAGCTGTAACCATCCCCTCTGTTGCTGCTTTTTGTGTGATATAGGACGTATTAGCTTTGACCTGTAAATCTAGCAGATAATCTATGTAGGAGAAGATAGGCTGCAGGATAATAAACAGGACTAGCCACATGAACAATGCCCGGAGGACGGTCTCCTTCATTAGACACGCCTCCTTCTAATACTGTTCCACTTGCTTAGTATGTGAGATGATATCGTCCTGACTGCTGCCGATCATATGCGTAGCTACCGTGACAAACATCCCCGCAATTACAAAGCCAATGGCCAAAAACATAGCGACGGAAATAGAGTCTTTTTTCATCTGACTTATACCGAAACGTGAGTCATGGACATAGTTAGTGCAGTCTGGCTGGAATCCAGCGGTTGAGTTAGAGATACCCCCGGGATCGTCGGTCTATTATCATCGGCAGCATTAATCACGTCACGCACCAGAGGAATCAAAATGGCAATTACGATGGCCACACACAAAAAACCGATAGCGATAAACAAACCTGTAGAAATAGCGTCTTTTTTCATTGTTAATTTCTCCCTTTTTATTTTAGGTTTTAAAAATAAGGTTGAATATACAATTTTTCACTGGAACATGCCGACTCCATTAAAATTTCCTTTGATTAGCAAAATGTACTGCATCGCCATGGCAACGATCATCAAAAAAGTAGCAATCGATGGAATAACATTAATAATCGTCGATAGATCACCGATGAAAGACCATTTTTTTAAATACTGATCGCTGGAGATTTTGGAGATAATCTTGCCTTGTTCACGCAAATAGTTTGCAGCTTCCGTGTCATCATCCATGCCTTCTGTCGCCAGCAAAATGGACCGGATGTCATTAATAAAGTGATGGTTATCCGGAAATTTGGCACAAAACCATTCAATCGCCCCCTCCACACCCTCATCTACTGCCCGTTCTGACAGCTCATACAAATCCTGACGTATATATTGAAAATGTCCCGCTGTACTCCCACAAAAAGCACCAAACTGCACATATCCGCGCTTACGTAGGCGATTATTCTCATAGAGACGAATGAAGGAGATCAACTCGCCATCTTTTTGAATATTCGTCTTTTGGTGAAGCCACGCCAACACCCAACCAAGCGGAAGATAACGCATCGGACTGCTGATTACGAGAATAAGTAGAGCAATTAGAGGGTCATAGAATGAAAAAGGAACAGATCGGATGAAATCGCTGACGACTTGGCTAAATAAATAGATGATTGCCGCTGAATAACGAAATAGCGTAACTTTTCGAGCCGAGATTAATAAATTGCATTCATTCAACAATTGCTGAAATCTATCACTCTGCACGTGTTCACCCAGCGAATTCCACCGGATGCCCAGTCGGACAAGATATCGTTCCTGCTTACTGCTGCTGCTCACAAACACAAGTAATGCGACATACACGATCCCGATCACTGTAATTAGTAGTAATAATCTATCCATAGTTCATCACCTTAGTGGTAGTCCAGTTTGGGCCTGGCAAGAATAGTACTGATCACAAAAGAGATAAAAAGGCCGGAGACGATCACCATCAAAAAGGAAAGACCTACCGCAGTTTCGAACTGCAGTTGAAAATAGATATCGGGCTTCAGCATATACATAAAGGTACCAACCGTAGATACCAGCACCAGAAGATTCCCATATAAGCCAAGGCTGATCGCATCTCTACTTCCTGCTTTTACAGTTAAAATCGTCTCTCTCTGCTGCTCCATAGAACGATTCAACAGCATTAGCGAGCTTTTTAAATAACGGGTTCCCTCCTTCTCGGCATAGAGCAGATCTGATATAAACTCTAAAGCGAAGGTGGTGCCGATCGCACTGGAGAATCTCCCTGCTTCCTCAACAAGCTCCTTCTCATTACTGTAATTAGAAAATGCGGCACCTAGCAGCTTCAGAGGGCTCTTTAGTACATTTTTATCCGTAAGAAAATCCGCTGTCCGATCAAGAATCGAATCTACCGACAAATGTGTGAATTTGGTGGAGATTTTGACTACATCGAGGAGATCGTAGCTTCCATGTACCTTCCGCTGTGCATAGATGTATCTCATACGAAAATAAGGAATCGTCGCAGATATTACAGCTATAAAAAGTGGAAATCTCCACGCCCCCTGAATCGGCTGTCCTTCATTAAAAGTAATCCCCTCCAAAAAAGGATTGTTAAAACTCAACCTTTCAGGGAGCTCACTAAGAGTCAGTAGTCCTGATAAGAAAACCGCAATAAATAAAATAGCTGTACGCATAACAAAACGCATAACGCTAATACCTGGTTCATACTTCCGGTGTACGAAATACAGAAGCTTGTCCAGATGGCGGTAGAGCCACAGCCTTTTTTTAACCGAGCTAACTCTTTTGCCAAAAATACTCATCTTATGTTTAATTCGAAAATCGAATTTCTGGACTACCTGCCGTAAATGCCTTTCGATGAGCAGTTTGGTGAGTAACCACAGTCCCCACACAATCCATAAATGAAGGACAAAACGAAAAATATAAAATAGTAAATCCATAGCTGTACCTCCTCACTCATTAAGTACTATCTTAGATTTCAAGCTTTCTTTAAGCGGCTGATCCATTGGTTTTGTTGAAGCAAGTCGTCCCAGCTCTTTCTGGACAATCTGTGTAGCCTCCGCATTTTTCTTAGTCATTTTTAGCATCAGATTTTTCGTCAGCTTGTCATTATAAGACCAACACATTTCCTGCGGCTCCCAGCGCATAAGATCATTAGCAAACACTGAATTTCTATCCTCTTCGTAAAAGATTTCTGATATTCGCGCCAGCCGCTTCTTCCCGTTCGGGACACTCTCCAAAATAAACACCAGCTCGCATGATTTCAGCGCAGAAATCAAATGCCCCTTTAGACTCCCGCCAATTCTTGTCGACACAGCAAACGCACCTTGATAAGGAATGTCCTCCGAATCCACGGTGTGGAAGGTTCCGGTGATCCCGTCGTATCCTTTTTCCCCACTCCACAAATAAAATTCCCACTCGTTATAACGCATCTCTGTCATATACAAAATATTTGGGTCATGCCGCAGCGACTCTACTCCCACCTCCATCAGTTCCTCATTCGCAGCTTGAATTGGAATAATTCGATGGCCTTTAATTTGATACGGTAAAATGGATTCCGGATGTTTCTCTATCATCACTACTCCCATGCAGGAGGAAGAGCCAAGCAGTTGCTCACCAACGATCGTATTGGCAAAGGTTGTTTTTCCTGACCCTACAGCACCCGCAATAATGGTATTGCGAAACGTGGACGATAACGCCCGAATGAACTCAACCGCCTCGGCAGGAATACATTCCGTACCCGCTTGATCCTCCAAATCCAGAAATTCCACAACCTGTCGCCGCAGTGATATCGTAGTAAAACCCTCCCAGACCCTAGGTGATACCCAAATCGCAAGCCGAATAAATCTACCTGGCCAAAGCGGATCATCCATTTTGAACTCCACCGAAGGATTATCCTTGTTCAGCTTTTTATTGGGATCACTTTTTAGCAAGGAACGCTTCAGCTGCTCCACCCGATCCAGTGAAGGCATCTCATACGGGTAAGCTATAAACTCACCTTTATGGTTATAAAAAATTTGCTTCCCAATCATTTGTAATCCGGTTGACTCGCTGTATGCACGATCAGTAAACCAACGATACGCTGGTCCAAAACCCTTCCACTCGTGATACAGGGCCTCTGCCGCCGTTCGGTACGCTTCTGGAACCTTTCCAGTAAAAGGTGTTTTTCGTAAGTACTTCTCAATCTCATTCATAAAAAAGCTAACTGCCTGCGGATCGCCAATTAATGCCTTTGCATTTAGCTCGAAGTAAGCGTCATCCTCACGTTCTAACCCTTCGTTCATCTCGGTTTTCATTTTTTGTAAAAAAGCATAAAAATCTTCCTTGCCCGGTTTGCTAGTGCGCAGCACGCTTTGTTTTAGAGAAAAGAGTGGACGACTCGCGAGAGTTTCAATCATAGAAATATCCCTTTCTTTTTGGCCTCTGGCGCTAATCCCATCGACACCAATAGAGAATGTACCTTATCATCCAAATGCTGTAGCTCTTTTTTGCCTAGAGGCAAGCTTTCCTGCAAGGGCTGGTAATACGGTAGCTCCAGCAAGATTTCAGTGCCAAATCTAAGAGCCATATTTTTGGACGAAGATATTTCCTCCACATTACTGCGGTTAATGATCAGCTGGAAATCATGCGGACGCAGATCTATATGCCCCGCAAGCTCGAATAGAGGTTGTAATCTGTGTTCATGTTTAGGATGAGTGACAATCATGCGTAACGACGACTTTTGCATACCGACATACCACGCAGCACTCTCGGGAATTGAACCGAAATCAGCAATAACCACATCCGCATTTGCTCCAGCTCTAGCCAAGAAATATTCGATCTCTTCCTCCAGATAATCCTGGACACTCAAGTAGTCGTAATTCCCCGGTAGATACAAATAGCCATCCTGCCTAATCAATTGCTCGAAATCTTCATCATGAATCATCTTCCCTGTAAGCTTGGGGCGCAGTTTGTCTAGACTTATCGTCGCTTTGCGGTCATACCCGGGGTCATATAAATCCAAACCAAGTACAAGAACACGTAGACCTGCCGCAGCAATTCGTCTTGCGAACAGCTTCGCCACACTCGTGCAGCCAATGCCTGGACCTGAGCCAAAAAAGCCAACCAAATTGCTCCGTTCCTCGCCATCCTCTTCCAGGATAAAACGAATCTTCTCTATCACTGCTGACGAGGTAGAACGAGGAGGAATAAAATATAGACCTAAGCTTTCACACAACATATGCACAGCTTGATAGCCGCGAATTCCCTTTTGCAGATATAAATACAGGATCATAGAGCTTGGATATTTGTATCGCAGCTCGCTAAGCGCTTGAACAGATACCTGGTCACTAGTAACCATTAACATATGACCTTCGGTATGCGCCGGATCGGGATACACGTTTTGTGTAACTACATTAAATCCCGCGTTTTTGATATCAATAATCGTTAACTGATCTATGCCGAGACTAAATATTTTCAAGGCAATCTCCCCCTACTCTACCCGTACGATCCACAGTTTTTTGCCCTGCTCCAAAAATTGTCCTAGCCGTTGACCCTCACTTTTCTTCAGCTTCAATTCTGGTGTCGCCACCTTGCCAGTAGAAGTGAATCGGTTATTGTTGTTGCCTTTCTCAGAATCCTGCACATCATTATTGTCTTCTGTTCGCACATAGTTCACGGTAACTCCAGATAAAAAGATCTCTTTAGCAGGATCGCTAAGCAAGCTTTGTTTTTTCACCTGTTCCTCGTTTTCTTTTTTAACTGTATTTGAACCAAGCGCCTCTCGCTGCTTCTCTCGCTCACCTTCTACAAGATAAATGTCTACCTTATCCCGGCTTCGCAACGAACCATTGATGGCATAAATAGCCTCCTTCGGAATAGGAAATATACCTTCATCCTGCAAAGGCTCTAAATCACTAACATCCACCAGTGATGCTGTCAAAATACTACCGTTAGTCAGATTCACATTCGTAATTTTGTGCTCCACTTGTGCGATTTCCGTAATTACACCAGAGGGTATATCCTTGGTCTGAACAGAATCCAGATACAAATCACTTGCTTTCAGCTCATAATTTTTAGGTAGAGATTCCCCAGCTCCCACCTTAACTTTGACCACGGTTTGGGAAAGCACGTAGGGCTTGAAATAGAGATCATAACCTAGCAATCCCCCGAATCCAGTAATCAAAATGAGACTTGCGAAAAAATAATTACGTTTTAACAAACGTCCTCGCTGTAACGCCAAACCTTCCACCTCCTTAACTATATGATTTTTGAGAACGACAAAAAGCACCTTGGCATAAATAGCCAAGCTGCTGGTAAAATGCTTTTTTACCTGATAGAGATTTAGTGAACTATTAAATTAAAGGATTCCGGTGAAAGCCCTCGGGCATAACCGTTGCTTTCACCGGAGAATACCTTTATTTAAATACTACAGTTTTGTTCTGATGGACGAGAATCCGGTCCTCGATATGCCATTTCACCGCACGAGCCAGAACAACACGTTCAATGGTACGCCCAATCCGTTTCAGCTCAATAACATCATCACTGTGGCTTACCCGCTGCACATCCTGTTCAATAATCGGTCCACCATCTAGTTCTTCAGTAACATAGTGAGCGGTTGCCCCGATAATTTTCACCCCACGTTGGTACGCTTGGGCGTATGGATTGCCGCCAATAAAGGCAGGCAGGAAAGAGTGGTGAATATTAATAATCTGATGGCGATAATGCTCAATAAAGGACGGCGAGATAATCTGCATATACCGTGCCAATATAATAACATCGATATCGTCTCCGATGACCGCTAACTGGCGTTTTTCTGCTTCATCCTTAGTATCCGCTGTGACTGGAATATGATGAAATGGAATGCCAAACGACTCGACATAAGATTTCATATCCAAATGGTTACTAACGACGAGGGCAATATCGGCATCGAGATCGCCCGCTTGCCACTGCCAGAGCAGTTCAACAAGACAATGGTCTTCTTTAGAGACGAATATGGCAAGTTTCTTCTTATGACGAACATTAAAGATCTTCCAGTCCATCTTAAAACGCTCCGCCACTCCGCCAAATTGAGAGCGAATCTCTTCCAGACGATCGCCTAATTCAGGTAGGTCAAACTCGACTCTCATAAAGAACATTCCGCCATCTGGATCCATCGTATACTGATCCGACTGCACAATATTTGCGCCATGCTGATACAGAAAGTGTGATACAGCCGCCACAATTCCCGGTCCGTCAGGGCAGGAAATAAGCATACGTGCCCGGTTGGAATAATGCTCGACACCCGACGAATTGTTTCTTTTTACGTGTAATTCCATGACCCTCTTCCCATCCTCTCATCTACCTACGCAATCTGAAGTATAGCTTAAGCGTTCACGAGCACTTAATTGCCTGCTAACCAAGCAATTAAACGATGATTAATAGCTTCCTCGCTTAGTTGCGGAAACAACTGGGCTGCGACAACTTCATCGTACAGACGCTCCAGTGGTTCACGTGGATCAGCTTTTTTAGCTTTGGCATCGTTCTTCAGCAGCTCCCAGACATTAAGTACATATTGACGGGAATCAATCTCCTGCTTGGCAAAAAATTCACGTAATGTTTCAACATCCTGCACGAATTCCGGTCCAAAGCGTTCAGCTACGTTACCACGCAGCAAAGCGATCTCCACCTCATACATCGGACGTTGTGTCTTAGCATCTTTACCAATCCATGGGGTCTCCAGAATGAAAGGCAGACCTTCCAGCTTTTCATGGTGTACGATTTTGTTAATCGTATCAAACCCAATCCAACCTGAGCCAATTGGCGTGTGACGGTCTTTGCGAGCGCCACATGGATTTTTACTGTCATTAATGTGGATTACACCAAGACGGTTCAACCCGATAGTCTCATCAAATTTGTTGAGAACACCGTCCAAATCATTAACGATATCATAACCAGCATCATGAATGTGGCAAGTATCAAGACAGACCGATAGACGTTCGTTATGTTCGACCTTAGCAATAATAGAAGCGATTTCTTCAAAACTGCGGCCGATCTCTGTTCCCTTACCAGCCATAGTTTCTAGAGCGATATGCACTTCCGTTTCATTCGTGCCTCCAAGCACCTCATTCAGGCCATCTGCAATCCGCTGAATACCATATTCAGCATCTTTATCAGTGAACGCACCTGGATGTAATACAATATGCTTGACCTCAAGTGCATGGGTACGGCGAATTTCCTCTTGCAGGAAATCAACAGCCAGTTGGTACGTATTCTCTTTATAGGAAGCGAGATTAATAATGTAAGGTGCATGGACAACAATCTCCTCTACACCATTCTCTTTCATAACCTGCTTCCCTTCGTTGGGATACATGGCATCAATCGGCTTGCGGCGCGTATTCTGCGGCGCTCCTGTATATATCATAAACGAGCTGGAACCATACTCATTTGCTTCATTTGCTGCGGTCAAAAGACCCTTGTCCGAGCAAGACACGTGTGAACCTATTTTCAGCATACTTCTTCCCTCTTTCCTTCACGAATTAACCCCTATTCTACCGTGATCGGAAAAATAAATCTAGACGAGGCCAATATGCCGGGTTCTGCTTCGCAAAACTTTGGAAATAAGCTATACTTTAATATGAGAATAATTCGTGTGAGAATCCTCATTGCCAAAAGGTGGTGTATGCATGTTTATCCAATCAGGACTTGGTTTATTATCCACACCGAGCAATTGGTTTATGAACTCTATCGCTTTCTGGACATTTATGCTGCTTGGTTCCATGTGTATCGGCGGTTTTTTTATGTTCCGCAAATTCCTAAAGGTCCTGCCCAAAGCTGATGGAAAGTCAAAGCTAGACTGGCAAAATTACTGGGTAGAACGTAGCCGCCCGCTCTGGAGTGACGAAACAAAAGCCTTTTTGGACCAGCTTGTTCAGCCTGTACCTGGTCCATTTCGTGATATTGCGAAGCATTCTATTGCTGCCGAGATCGGAAAAATCGCCGTCGAGAGCAATGCAAAAGAAGTTACTCGCGATCACTGCATTAAAGGTTACATAGTTGCCACACCGCGGCGCGATAACCGTTTTCTTGTCAATTTTCTCGAAAAGAATAAAATTGATTACTCTGCTTACCAGCATTTGTTTAAGTAATTTTTAATGAATTGTACGATTTAGAACGGAGGCCCTCCTTTGAAATATGTGATATGTGGCGGCACCGGTTTTATAGGTAGCGAACTAGCAAAATACTGGCTGCAAGCAGGTAATGAAGTTGCTATTGTAGGTCGGAATTTACCAAAAGACGCAACAACAATTCATCCTAAGCTGAGTTACCACACCTGGGACAGTCTAAGTTCTAATCCCGATCCAGTGGAAAATGCAGCTGCCCTAATTAATCTCGCCGGAGCTTCCCTTAGCCAGCGCTGGAGTCCAAGTGGCAAAAAAGCGATTATGCAGTCCCGACTTGCAACCGTTTCCGCAGCAGCTAAGTTAGTAGATCAAATGAAGCAAAAGCCTTCCGTAATCATTCAGGCTTCCGCCGTGGCGATTTACGGTACCTCTTTAGAGGATACTTTTAGTGAATCCTCACCAGCCCAGGTCATGGATTTCCCTTCAGAAGTAGTTAAGACATGGGAAGAGGCTTCAGATGAAACCTACCATGATATCCGCGTGGTCAAGCTGCGTACCGGAGTTGTGCTCGGCAATGAGAGCGGAGCATTCCCCAAAATGAAGCTGCCTTATTTATTAGGTTTTGGCGGCAACATTGGCTCTGGAAAGCAGTGGCTCTCTTGGATCCATCTGACGGATATTGTGCGTCTAATTGATTTCTGTACGCAAAATCCAACGATTAACGGACCTGTTAATGCGACTGCTCCAAATCCGGTAACGAACGAAGAGTTCGGCAGAACGATTGGCAAAGTCTACAAACGGCCGCACTGGTTCCCTTTGCCAGCCTTCCTGTTAAAAACAGCAGTCGGGGAATTATCCGAAATCTTACTCAAAGGTCAGCGCGTCCTGCCCGCAGCGGCATTAAATCATGGCTTTGACTTTACCTTCCCTACACTTCAAGTCTCTTTAGAAAATTTGAAAAAACAAAAATTGTAGAGCCACATTCATCGTTAGAACTCACCTTCATGCTGTATGAAATGTGTAGCTTCCTTTTATAATTTTAAATGTGGTCCCCTCTGTTAGTGGATACTCTTTATACGGGACCATGGCTTCACCTTGAAAAAGCGTTCCATTTCTGGAGTCAAGATCCTTCAGAATATATCCGCTGGTGCTTCTAGATATTTCAGCGTGTACTCTAGAGGCTCCTTCTGATCTTTCCACATATTGAGCCACCTCTGCCGATCGGCCGATAATGAAGCTAGTTCGATTTAACTCGATCATTTCCGCCTCTTCACCCTCCTCACCGCTTCTTTGGAGATAAGGAATACTCCGATCCAGCTTTTCGATTTGTCGTCCTTGCTCAGGCATTTTCTCCCGTGATAATAAAGTTGTTGGTGCTATGGCTTCTGGTGCTTTAACAGAACAATGTTCCTCTGCTAGTGATTCATGACGGGTTGCCGGAACGTTAGCTGCTGAATCTGAGAATTGCGGAGTTACCTTTGGGATTGTTGCTGGAGGACGCGTAGAAGTCACAGGGTTCCTGCCAAAATTCCACTCCAATTCTTTCCGACTCGGATTACAGTTAGTATCTTCAGAATCTTCACTCAGACTATCATCATCTTCTTTACCAAGCTTTAACCTTCCGCTCCAAACCATCCAACTTAAAACAGCCAATACAATCGTCACAACTACACAGACGGCAAGCCATAACGGCTTTGTACTATCCAAATATAGAAACTTCCACAGTAGTGCATCTCCTAATAGACACCCTAGCACTATATAGGTTCTTGAGCTTGAGGCTTGCGGATTCGTTACCTGCTCATCCTCCAAGCTTAGAGACACGCTCTCCTCCTCTTTTATCTTAAGATTAGGATAGCTGCTGATCCAAGGAGTAGCAGTCGGCTGCTCCAATCCCTTATCTTCGCGATGCTCATATATTTTTCTTAATGGTGGAGCTGCTGCCTCTTTCACTAGATATTCTTTTACGCCTTCATGAAGCTGTCTTTCAGGTGTAACGGGCTCTCTTTCTGTCAGCAACTCTGATAAAAGAATCTTTAAGCCAGCTGGAGTAAATCCCTCTTCACTGCAATATTGCAATAGTCTTTGCACACCACTGCCAGTTAGCTCTGTGATAGATGCCATTAACACCATGATTAGTGACTTGAGTGACTCTCCAAGCTTTGAACCAGACTTATTCTCCTGAATGGGTATGTAGGTCAGGTATACTTTACCGCTCTGTAACGACCCTTCAATAAAAATGTAATCTGCATGCAAAGCATACTGTTCCGCCCGCAGCATATATAATCTGCCATCTTCCATGCCTTGGGCAATTTGCAGCAATAACCCGAAAAATGAGCTCATACTTAGCTTCTCTCCTTTGAGTAGATGACTAAGCATTTTTTTGCGTAAAACAGCGTATTCCATAGTAACCTTCATATCTATTTCTCTAAGTAACAGCCTCAAATGATGAGGAATGTCGGTGTTCATCAGCATGCGCGCCTGAATCAAATTAAGCTTCTCCGCGTGTATTCCTTCGGGTTCACCAAGGATCATATATATACCATCCTGTTGTATAAAATCACGGGTTAATCCGAACAACAAACATCACCTCCCGAACTAAAAGTATAGATAAGCGCATATGGAACCAGGGATAACAGCCAGCATGAAAGGGAATTTCAACAGTTCACTATCGTTATTTTTTAATAGAAACGGGCTCTTCCATAAAATAAATCCAGAAATTCTGCTGATGATCTTACGCGAACGACTGACCGCCTCCCGTCTCTTTAAAACAATTAACCAGCCTATTAAAGCACCAAATAGTACAGAGTACATGACGACTTGCAGCGTAAACAACATCCCTGTCCACGCTCCGATTCCAGCAAAAAGCTTAACATCCCCCGCGCCAACCGCCCCTAATAAATGCATGATCAGAAGGACTGTAAATCCTACAGCAGCTCCCCCGAAAGCCCTCAGCAGTCCATGCCAGCTATTGATCACCCCTTGTGCAAGCAGACCGGTGAGCAAGCCTGACAAGGTGATCCAGTTTGGTATTCTCATCGACTTCAAATCTGTAATCAGTGCCGCTGCTAAAAACGGTAGACATCCCCAAAATGTCCACTCTGCCATTTATTACACTCCTTTTTCCACCCTTTCACTTCACTACTGTGAACATAACCTCAACAGATCTACCATCATCCAGTTGTATAACAAACGGCCACGAGCCCGGTGTGGTATTTACACCAATTTTCCATTCCCACTCGATATATCCATCTTCATCCGCTTGTTTCCAGCCTAAATATTTGGCAGTACTGCCCCCGCTCTTATAAAAGACTGACAAGCTGGCAGAAGCATTCGGCGGTATTCTGGCACGAACCTTGCCTTGCTTATTCGCTACAGCCGGGTTCGGCTTTTCTAAGATTTCAATGAATTCATCTGGTTGGCCAGTACCGTTCCCCTCCTTGGCTGTGCCTTCTCCCGTATCCCCGATCCAGAGGCGTTCAACAGCACTTGCTTCTAAAACAATACTTTGGTTTAGAAAGGGGACCTTCATCGGCAGCTTATAACTAACCACTAGCCCAAGGTAGGGACGAGTACCCTCTTTTAGCTCCGGCACCATAACATTAGATACATGAATTCGCTCATAATCCAGTAAATCTGATGTCAGGTATGGTTTCAATAAAGGTTTGATCGCAAGATCAAGTACACTTTCACTAGTCTCTGCCTGAAGCTTCTGCAACGGTCCCTCACCACTTTCTAAAGCCGACATAACCCACTCATTTAACGGCTTGGGTAAAGACTCAGCATAACTATCGCCCCAATCAGTAAGTGACAAGCGAGGAATAGTCCAATTCAGGCCAGCAGAATGATCACTGTCATCCCCTCCTGAATCATCACTTACTTCGCTGGATATTCCCCATTTTTGCACCGCCAAAGCCGCAGGATACATATGAGTTGAAATAGACTTTACAGTGTCTGATGCTGTACTTTGCAAAGCTGTCGAATACAAGGTCATCTGTACGATAGAAATCAGGAACAGGACGAATAGCAGGAAGAACGGAAGAACCATCGCCGCTTCTACTACCATGCTACCTTCTTCCTTGTCCTCCCCTCTGATTCCATACCCATCCCCCATCTCCTTACCAACCTCCCGCTAATAAGAATAATCAGCTTTTACTGCCCTCAGATACTTATTCCCTTGTACCTCTCCCGGAAAAGCAGCGGTATAATTCAACATTTTAACTACACCTGGCAGAAACCATAACTGCATTTGGAGCTTAATGTCCGATGATACATAGGTGTTTCTTTCCTCTGGATTTATTCCTGTGTTCAGTTGAATCAGAGCCAGCATCCGCGATAGCTGCACTTCCCCGCCTCCATGCATTATCATGAACAGTCGCAGATGATCACGGTAAGTCAGCTGCGCCGGCATATATTTGGATAAAGGAATCGCATCCTTCTCACAAAGCTGCAACATATCCTGAATGGCATGCTGGATTCCATACAACAGTGCCGCCGCTAGAACAGCCAGTGGATTTCCCAAGGTTGCCTTCTCTATAAATCCTTCCATTGTGCGAATGGACAACCTCATCGCGAATATTTCGGCATAGGCTGCGGCCACATTCCCTGCGGGATTATGAAATCCGTATAAAATGTATTCCAGCTCCTGAGCGCGAGGATCAAGCTGATCTGTGAGCTCACTAGTGTCTTCCAGAGAATTCAGTGCCAGACTAGCTAACTTTGAAACATCAAAATGCTGAAAATAAAGCGCGGAATACTCCGTTTGAAAAAGCCTGTCTCTAGCGCCCCCCATAATGCCACTCATTGCTGCATAAATCCCGTCAATATCCTTCATCGCCGAGCTTCCAGCAGCATAGGGATCTGAGGATACTTCAGATTTATCAGAGGATTGAGACTCCAATCCGTTGTTAAATGAAACATTGTCCTCATAAAATTGATGAAGGATTTGATAACGTTCCATCGAAGCTGCCGCTCCGCTACCTAGCATTCTAATTTTGTCCAGCAGTGCTCTAACCTCGCCCAGCTTGGATTTGGCTTCCCCCTCTACTTGCTTACGTGCTTTATCCGAGCTGCGATACTCTTCAAGAAAAGCCAAATCACTAGCGATAACACTTCCCTTCTTACCGTATTTTTTATAATAGTTGTCCACTACATGCGAAGCCCCTAGAACAGAGGAAATCATTTGGTAGGAATCACCGTTGACTCCCAAAGCTTCATGCAACACTCCTGATAATCCTGTTACCGTCGGTTCAATGGACTCGTACGCACTTTGCTGCATAAATAAACTATTCTCCATACTACTAATGTCAGCCGAAGAGAGGATCAAGGCATCTTCCTGTTCATGCAGCTTTTTAAGTGGCTCAGCGCTTATTTCCCCCGAGTTTCCCGGAATATCCCAGTCCTTAGCAGGATCGTCTGCCAGATTTACGCCACTTATTCGGGAAGCTGCCAAAACATCTCTCATCCGGTCATTCAATTGCTGCGCTTTGTTTAACGCATCCTTCGCTTCCTCCATTGATTGTCCATGTTCTTCATGAAAGGTTGTTAATAAGGATGGGAGCCGCGACAACATCTCTGAAGTTCGGCTCTGATAAAGTGCCAACTGATAAGTGTACTTTGCAGGCTTTTTACTATCACGATATAGATCTTCGTAATATTTCCCAAGATAGTCACTATACTGTGCTGGTATATCCGCGGCTGCTTGCATGCTTCCGAGCGAATGGGCCGAGATAGAATCTCCGGGCGGATTCATAATCCATAGCAGTACTCTTCTTCCACTCTCCGCCGCTTGGCTTCTCCGCTCTAACATTAGATCCAAATTCTCTTCACGTTCATCATATAAAGGTTGCAGCTTACTAAGTAATTCAGTAGCTCTTGAGGCCTCTGCCATTACGCCCGACAGCGGCTTGAATTTACCTGCCAGCTCCAAGGCGAAATCAACCGGAGCCTTATATTTCATCTCTTCCAGTATTTGATGACGAAAAACATCATAACTTCCCAGCGGCCGGCTCCATTCCAAAGAGGAGGATTCCAGTACAAAGGGTAAGAGATTGAACGTATCCCCCCGCCCACTTTTATGCAAATTTTCATTGAGCACTTTGGACAGCAGCATATCACCATCACTATCACCGAATGCAAATAAACCGTATCTCTTACGCAATTCAACATGATATGAAGACATAACAGAGCGGATACTGGCTCTCGCTAATCGTTCCTCCTGAACGTTGAACGCAGCGATTCGCGCATAATCAATCAGCACGGCAGTAAATAGAAAGACGAAAGCCAGCACCATGATTAGAAAAATTGTAACTGAGCCTTCTGTTTTGCCCTTAGCAGGACAACCCGTAATTATACTTTTCATTAAAACCCCCTCCCTTGAACAGAGATTTTACTTATCCTGAAGCTTGGTCAGCATAGCAGAAGCATCCTTCTTATCCATGTAAACTGCAGATCCACTACCCTCAGAGCCCCCTTTAAATTTAGCTCCAAAATAACGCATCAGGTCGACCGTACGAATAAACTCAACAGGCTCGACAATGATAGACTGGGCTTCAACAGTTGGGTTAGCCTCATCCGATAGAACGCTATCAAGCACAGGCAAGCTCAGTAGACGATTTAACTCGGCCTTTACTCTCCGTCCTGTAAGGCTGTGAGCATAACGCATAGTTCCTGGCATATTGTCCGGAATCATAGTAGACGATTGGCCCAGTTTAAGCACTGGCAATTCACTCTTCTCTGATAATTCACCGGGCAACTCTATTGTCACGCCAGCACTGCCAGCTTCTCCACCAAATAATGAGGCTAACAAGGCATCATCCCCAATTCTCCAATAAAGGGAGTCATACTCACCAGCCATGTAAGAACCAGAGACCTCCTTGTGACTGTTGTCCCAGTTGTAAGCCGCACGCTCAGTAGCTCCTGAGGCCACTTGCAACAGCATGGACTTCTGATAGCTATACAAGCAAAAAAACAAAAGAAGCATCGTAATAAACATGACGATCGGCAACAGAAGTGACGCTTCAATAGTAAAACTGCCTTGATCACCCTTAAACTTGTTCAATCGAATACTTCCTGACTCTTTTCACCCGCCGTTTTAATTAAGGCTTCTACTACCTCTTGAATTTTGTCCTTAAACAAAAGAACAACTGCAATCAAGACAGCAATAATCAAAATCATCTCCAAAGTTCCTAAACCTTCCTCGTCTTCCCAAAAGTTCTTCATACTGTCCAACATTGTTGATACCATCAGCTTCAGCCTCCTACATTTTTAACATCAAAAATGCTGGCGTTCCCACCAGTACAATTACTATTAAAAAGATAACTACCATCGGAAAAACTAATTTAGAGGATGCTTGCTCTCCGCGCGTCCGGCTAAGTGCCTTTCGTTTATCCCACAACATCCGCGACAGATCACGTAGCGATAGCACAAAATCCGCTCCACCTCTGCGATAATTCAGCAAAACTGTCGTTGTGAATACCGATACCTCCTGTACAGCGCATCTCTTGCTGAAATTTTCAAACGCCTGCTGGAAAGAATATCCGCCCTCCCATTCACTAGTCATAGTCATTAGCTCCTTATACAGAGGATGATTCGTATCCCCCCGGTGGCTTTCCACACAGCGAATAATAGCTCGTTGCACGGTCTCTCCTGCGCCAACCAACAACACAATACTGTTCAGCAGCTCTGGCAATTCGAGCATAATATTCTGCTCCCTAACTCTCACCTTTTTGTGCAGATCACTAACCATAGCGGTTGGTAGAGCAATTGCCAAAAACACACTCAATATCATACCTGCCTGTTCGCCACTAAATGCTGTAATCAAGCTTCCACCTACAAGCAACAGCCAGCTGTAACTTAGCATCTCACCCATGAACAGCAGGGTCCGCTCTGCGCTATAACGCATACCATAACTGCGCTGTAGAGAACGCTGAATTCTGAATAACAGTGAGGGAAACCGACTGGCGATACCACTCTTCTCAATAAGCAGTAATAACGGTTCGCCTAACTTCCGAAGCCGTAATCCTTCCATAGGAAGACTGCGTAACGCGACATATCTGTTGCCGCATTGAATTCGCAGTAGAACCCAGACTATCAGCAAAATAACAGTAACCACCGCACATAGCCAGCGCATGATTTCACCCCCTTCACAGTGGAATGTCCATTATTTTAGTAGTCCAGAGATAACATAGGAATAAAGCAACAAGCGCTAATGTCGATATGGCTATACCCGCTCCTGTATACATAGGTTGCATATATTCTCCAGCCGTCAAACTCATAAACATCACCATGATCAGCGGAGATATCAGCAGTGCCTTAGCCTCAAATTTCTTCTGAGCAATACTTACAGCAATATCCTGCTGAATATCCAGCTTCTCACCGATAATCGTTGATGTACGGCGCACCACTTCTACAAGATCACCACCAGTACGTTTACAGACCGAGAACACATCCGCAAATCGCTCGATGTCCTCCATTCCCGCTCTTTCACTAAAGTTCCGCAGCGCTTCTTCCACAGGCTGTCCATATTCCATGCGTGCACAGATAATGTTTAACTCGGAGATCATATCACTGCTTCCCTCCGGGTCGAGCATACGTAAATCCTGAACCGCCTCTCGGAATGCATTCTCCACCGAACGCCCAGCTGAAAGGGAGGAAGACAGCGAAAATAACGTCTGCTTAAATTGTAAATTCAGTGCATTTCGACGTCTTTTCAGTAGATAGTTACGCAGCATATGCGGGGCATAAGCTCCGCCAGGCATAAGCAGCAACGACAGCAGCCAATGATGATAAAAAAGATATCCAATTCCATACATCAGCAGTCCACCTGCAGTAAGGGTCAGAATCCTCTGCAGCAAGGTCAATTCGTATACCTTATAATCTGGTAATAACGAAGGACCGTCAGGATCCGCTTCTACAGGCTTTGCAGCAACAAATTTAAACTTAAGCATGACCTCCCCCCCTTCTGGAATTTTGAATCTCTATTGAGCCAATGGATAGGAGTTTACACCAGCCATCCTAAGCTTCGTTGTATGCAACAATGGGTTACCACAGGGAAGCAGCCCCCCTTGCACCCTTCCCTCTCGTTCACCAGCTTCTTGAAATTCATATAAGGGATTCAAGATCACTTCCCCGTCTTTCAACCCCGCAACCTCACTGATCTCCATCACCCGCCTGGAACGATCACGGAGACGTGATAAGTGTACGAAGATATCAATTGCCGATGAAATTTGCTGGCGAACAACAGCTACCGGAAGCTCCGCAGCACTTAGCACCATCGTCTCCAGTCGACTGACCATATCGTGTGCGCTGTTACTATGGCCGGAAGACAAGCTTCCATCGTGCCCGGTGTTCATAGCCTGCAGCATATCGAGACATTCCGCTCCCCGTACCTCCCCCACAACAATCCGGTTAGGGCGCATTCGCAGGGAAGAACGAATCAAATCTCGGATGGAAATCTCCCCTCTACCTTCCGTGTTAGCATTCCTGGTCTCCAGTGAAACAAGGTTCGGCACGGTTACAATCTGCAGTTCAGCGGAATCCTCTATCGTAATGACCCTCTCCTGTGGGGGGATATACTGAGATAATGCATTAAGAAAAGTAGTCTTTCCAGAGCCTGTCCCGCCACTAATAAAAATATTGTATTTAGCAGCCACTAAAATTTGCAGCAACTCTGCGGCTTCCAAGCTTAAAGCTTCACGATGGACTAAATCCTGCATCGTCATCGGTGTTTCAGGAAATTTCCGAATGGTCATCGCCGGGCCTTTCAGAGCTACCGGCGGAAGCACGATATTTACACGCGATCCGTCTTTTAGCCGAGCGTCAACGATAGGCGAAGAATCATTTACAACCCGGTTCACACCGGATACAACCGTCTGGATAATATCCTCCAACCTGCTGATGGACTCAAATTCCAAATGGAGACGACGAATCTGCCCCTCCTCTTCTACAAAAATCTCAGTATGGCTGTTAATCATAATCTCAGTGATCGCCGGATTATCCACTAAGGGCTGGAGTACATCCAATCCTCGAAAAGAATCGAACAATCTCTTCACGAGCTCATGTTTCTCCTGTGCTGTTAAATAACGCAGATTTTCGCTGTCCAAAATTGTCCTTTCAATATATTGGGTGAGTTCAAGATTTCCAACTGCAGAAGTAACATCTAATCCTGCCCGGATGTCACTGCGAAGTGCCTTAAACATTTCCTCATTCATGTAAACCCTTACCAGTGAATACTTGCGGAAGCGACGGTTCTATAATCTGCTTGCACAGCTGTAAGATCTCCTTTTGGAATTGTGGTGAGTTCAGAAAAAGCTCCTCACGGTGCTGCAGCGTCCAAGATGGGATATACGGAAGTACACCTTCAACGGTAATTCCTTCCGGAGGTGCCCACACCTCTAAACCCTCTGCGGCAAAATTCACGGCAAATCTACTTTTGTCCATCACTTGGCTGGGCATACCAGAATTAGGAGCATTGCAATGGGATAGCCATCTCATGGTCTTATGAATGCTTACCTCGTCATTTCTAACTACCCACAATAGAATTCCGCATTTATGTAACACAGCTTTGGCACGTTCTTCTTCAATACTGCCGGTATCTATTATAACTACGTCAAAATTTCTTTCCGCAACCAACAGCGCCAACAAATCTAGCGTATCCTGCGTAGTCATCTGCAGCATTTCTTTTACATTAATAATTGGCCTAAAAGCAGCACTTCGAAGGTGATCATACCTAATCACGTATTGCCCCAAATCAATCGTATCGGCTCCGCCCTTATCCCGGCTGGCTTTGATTTCATAAAGGAGCCGCTCTAGTCCAGGCGTATTTCCTGCAGGGGGCCGTAAAAATAATCCACTGCTGTCCACACTTTCAAGATTCAAATAAAAGACCGAAAGCCCCAATTCACCTAGCTGCTTAGCCATATTCATAGCTACTGTGGTTTTGCCCGTGTTCCCGCTTGAGGAGACGATACCGAGCAGCAGCGTTTCATCTAATACAGAGGAACCTCTAGCTCGTTTCACTTCACATAGTTGAATAAATGCTCCCAGCAGAGAAGGCAGTGCCTGATATTTCGCAATCATGATGCCTCCAGCCAGGCTTTTAGAACTCCTGCTAAGATAAGCTCCCTCCTCACTCAAAACTGCCCAAGGCACCTTAGTTCTTCCCTCCACAAGCCAAGCCTCGATAAAAGTAACGTCACCTACAACAGCATCCGGCATATCCTCTCCCCTCATAAAATCGATAAAAGCATCCAGCCGACTAAAAGCCGTGATTCGCAGCATTTCTCCATACTCACTATGATGAAGATAGTGTAGCAATGGTTCGATATATTGGCTTTCACGCACTGCGAGTACAATCCTTGCCGCCATAAAACCTCTCTCCTTTCGCAAGAAATTTATAAATATTGTCAAAAAAAAGACAGCAAAAAAGCACCGACAATAACCGTGGATACGGTACATTGAACGGTGCTTCCGTTACTATCCCTTTAATTTACAGCTATAGTAGCATATATATAAGAAGGCAGCAATAAGTTTTTTCGCACATCAAGTGGTTTTTAGACTCTCATCGTATCTTCACGCCAATTCTTGATGGCAGACCGGATATCGGCAGGACTAAGCTTTTCCTTCACCGCCCGCTGACATAGTGCCGGAAACTCTTCATCTCCTGCATACCGAAGCGCGATAATCTGAGCTAATTCAAGCTCTGGATTTAATACTTCACCTGTCAATCGGAAATACCGGAACTGCTCCTCTACCCTCACTACTCGATCCTGATTTTTTGTGGCATAAATTCGAATTCGAGTAATCGCAAATAATAGGCATAGAGATAAACCAAATAATAGCAAGGGCACTGTTAGAGCACCATCATCACGTAACACCTGAACGACATAAATTCCCGACCATACAAATATAATCAGCGCTAGCGGCATAGTTACAAAATGATAAGGCCAATCAAAACGCATAAAACCTTTAGGCTTCCCCTTGTTCATAATTCATCTCCATATTTATATGACTTATATATTGCTTAAAGCTTAGTCTCTCCGGGAATAGCTACGACAAAAGGTTCATTATTCCCCCAGTACAGAGACTGTCCTGAAACTTTAGTAGTTCCATCCGCATCAACCATTCCATAAATAATCTGACTTCCCCAAACACTCGTATAAAAAGAGGCATAGGATGGAGCTAGAACAGGTGCTTTACCATATTCCTTCGCAACTGGGTAACCGAATATCGCGGTAAAATCTTTATTTGTAGCCTCCTTGGACATATCCAGATCAGCTTCCCAAACTACTTTTACAATATTATCCTTGATCTCATAATACTTTACGAAATGTCCATACAATATAAAATAACCATCAGATCTGCCTTCAGGAAAATAATACGTCATAGACAACGCTTCATTATCACCCGTCAATTTGGAGGGTTCTCTTTCTTCAACCGGGAATTGCAGAGCAGCTATGCGGGAAACAACTAAGTCATTACTATTATAATTCTGCACAAGTTTAGCATTGGCCCGTTCCTGAACCCAGACTGTATTCGAAGCAGCATCTACTGTTACTCTCGCTCCAAGAGCCTCCGCAATAAACCGCAGGGGTACCGCTACTCTTCCATCCACTATTTTGGCCGATACATCCAGTTGTACAGCATCCGAGTTCTTCCAAGCCGTCCGTGAGCCAACCGTAAGCTTAATCTTCATAGAATCTCTAGCAATCGTAGCTTGCTTGGTATTGGCATCCCATTGAATAGAAGTATTCTTGAATCTTTCAAAAGCCTTCAGCGGAACCAGCGTCTTCCCCGACACGATTTGCACACCAACATCCACACTTGAATTGTTCACCATAATGCGAAGCTTGGGGGCAGCTGAGGCCGTACCGATCATACTTAAAGATAATAACATGACTATAAAAAACAGAAGCCCTTTCCGTTTCACTATTCGTTCACCCCTAGTCATAATATGAAAAAACTATACCCATTTATAGTTTCATTATAACATTCTCCCAAATTATGGATTACAAAAATCTCCGTTTGATCTCTGGGGTAGGGAGCATACACTGCTCATCACGTCCGAACCAACGATAGCGGTTCTTGGCTACATACCGATAAAGGGCATTGCGCAATGGGCGTGGTACTAAGATGAACACGTATGTGGCAGGCCAAGGAAATCTCAATTTATGGGCAATTCTTAGCACAGCGGCCGACTCTGTATAATACACTCCGTTCTCCAGTAAAATCACCGTGTTTAATTGTCCAGGCTGAAGTCCGGACTCTTTCATTAGCTTTGCCGCAATCTCATTCTGTAAAGGTGCGAATAGAAATTTAGCGTCGGGGTCACGCGGGATAATGAAACGAACTACCCCCTGGCAAAGATGACACACTCCGTCTATCAATACGATGGACTTATCTTTCATAAGGTTCAGTTCCTCGTTCATGGCTCCCCCTCCGTCTTAAAGGCGTAAATTTCTGCTTTTTTGGGTAAACAAAAACGCGGGATAACCTCCCGCGCCATCAAGTGCCGTTCTTTAATTATTCTGCGATTGCTTTCTCAATCCATTGATCCCCGATCATTTGCCCTTCGAAATCAGCAGTGAATGCCTCCATGCATTTGCAGATGAAATCTTTGCGGCAAATTGGACATGGAGTTTTAAGCAGGCGGCTGATGTTCGTCATTTTCCATTCCGGAAACCGATGATAAAACGCGCGGCACTCCGTTCCATCAGCAAGCTTGATAATGAACTCGTACAATCCTTCCTTATCGTTGCTGCTGGCTTTGGTCACATTCGTAATATTCGGTCTGTAAGACATCTTCATCACCCATTATTTAAATTTTTGGTTGTAAATTGCACACGCAGGCACATTCTCAGATACTTAGACATATTAAAGAATTTTAAGGGTGATGTCAACCAAAGACGCCTAACACGGCAGCTATTTATTACTCTTTTATGATTTACGTCTCTATTTAGCCATTATTTCCATAAAATATATACAGATACATTTAATCAACAATCTTTAATTCAACCTCGATATTACCTCTGGTTGCTTTGGAGTAAGGACAGAATTCGTGAGCCTTCTTCGCCAGTTCCTCTGCTTTGTCGTGTTCGATCCCTGGCAGCTTCACATCCATTCTCACAGCAAGTCTAAAGCCTCCATCGCTGTCATCCTTCCCAATGGACACATTACAAGTGACCTCCACGTCATGGAGTTTCACGCCCTCTTTACGGGCGATATTCGCTAGTGCACTCTCGTAACACGCTCCATAACCAGCCGAGAATAGTTGCTCTGGATTGGTACCGGAACCTCCCGGCCCTCCAAGCTCTTTAGGCATGCTTAAATTATGCTTTAACACGCCATCCGAGGATTCAATGGAGCCTTCACGACCGCCATGGACTGTTGTAGTTGCTGTGTATAATGCTTTCATGAGTCATCTTCTCCTTCATCAAGCTGTATTGGTCATGCTCATACTTTATACTTTAAACAACAGGTATGATTTGAAACGATGATGAGGAATGATTCATAATACTTTCTTATTTGGCTCCAGATCATAAATAGTGTACAATTAAATTGTTAAAAACTTAAATTAGCTATGGAGGTGTCATCCATGAGTATTTATGATTTTGAGGTCAACACTCTTAAGGGTGAAGAGGAATCATTGTCAAAGTACAAGGGTAAAGTACTCCTGGTTGTGAATACTGCCAGCAAATGTGGATTTACTCCCCAGTATAAAGGTCTTCAGGAAGTGTACGAGAAATTCAAGGACCGCGGGTTCGAAGTTTTAGGATTTCCAAGCAATCAATTTGCTGGACAAGAGCCTGGCGAAAGTGATGAAATTGCGGAATACTGCGAGATTAATTATGGGGTAACCTTCCCTATGTTCGAGAAGATTGACGTAAAAGGCGATGAAGCACATCCATTATTCAAATACTTATCCAAAGAAGCTCCTGGTGTCTTAGGCTCAAAAAGTGTGAAATGGAACTTTACGAAGTTTCTGGTTGACCAAGATGGCCGTGTTCTAAAACGGTTTGCTCCTAAGACCACTCCACAGCAGATCGAATCCGATATTTCCAAGCTTTTAAAATAATTCATTAGAAAAAGGATACTCACCACATCACACAGCCCCCTGTTGTTATGCGGTAAAGTATCCTTTTTAACTAGAAAGAACGTCATAATATCGCTATATATCAGCACCCTTTAATCTCTTGGAATATTTTATAATATTGTTGAAATATTTTTGCTGGGAGGGACAATCGGTGACTGTTCAACTGCTTGATATACCCGAACTAAATGTTATTGGCTGGGCAAATGTAAACTCATCCGGGGAGCCATATGCGAATCTTTGGGAATATGTTTTTGGCGAGCTGGATATTGATGCAAAATTTGATGCTATACCCACAAAAGTTCAAAGCAGCGGTTGTTATCTCGGTCTATTTCAGAACCGTACATCCGTGCCTAAACTGTGGGAGCATACCGCATGGGATATTGATTTTTTCCTTTGTGTTGAAGTCGAGCAGTTAGATTGTATCCCTGAAGGCCTTATTCATAAGAAACTTCCTGCGTCTACCTATGCTATATTTACTGCTAACGGATTCCCTCAGTTGGCTTTTCAACATACCTGGAATTATATATATAATGAATGGCTGCCGGATTCCGGTTATAAGTTCAATCCTGATGGAGTCTTTTACATCCAATACACGGAAAAGTCCGGTCCGGATGATGAAGGATTCGAAGCCAATCTATGCGTGCCGCTTGTAAAGAAGTAGGTTGTGTGATTGAGGATTGAACAAAAAAAGAAGCCTTGCATCGCAAGGCCTCTTTCTTCATTCTGTATGCGGTAGAGAGGACTCGAACCTCCACGGGTATACACCCACTACCCCCTCAAGATAGCGTGTCTGCCATTCCACCACTACCGCGCGGTGTGTTAAACATAGAACATAAATTTGTTTGAGGTCAACATTCATTATTATAAATGTACTTTTCTCAAAAGTAAAGATGCAGATTTTAAGATTCTTCGTCGACCATTTTCTGTTTACGATATTCAGCAAAAGCTATATATTCCTTGATAAAATTCTTTTCTGCTGGAAGTAATTCATCTACTCGGCTTTCCGATAGCTGAACATCACTCAAATCATAGTCTGCGCCGCTCTCTCGTACAGTATCCGGTGTATCTTTGCCGAGAATGAGCCAGTCCAGACTAACATGAAAAAAATCACCGATCTCAATCAGCTTATGTGTTCCTGGAGTAGTCTTTCCCCGCTTCCAATCTCCCATATTACCTGTGCTGATATTTAACTGCTCACAGAATGATTTTTTGGTCAAACCTTTCTGCTTAATCAGGTATTCTATACGTTCGTATATGGTCTGCATCGGTGAATCGCCCTCCATCTAAAAATAAATTACTTATTTACGTAATTACCTATTGCAAAATAACGTAAAAAAGTATATAATTAGTATTGTTATGTATTATCCGATTATATCATATGGCTGGAGTGACGATAAGAGGCGACTCAGGTGACAAGTATCTGTTAGAATACCGTCTGGCCCCCTTTGTTAACTTATCATCCTGAATGATCTCTAGGAGGGAGCGGTGACTTTTGTCAAAATGCTTATCATCTTCCATTATCCATTCACTTGAAGCTTTACCGCACAATGCGGTGGTAATCAACAGTCATGGGATTATCCAGTTCACCAACAGCAGGTGGAAGGCCTTTAGTCATGAATATGGTCTTTCTACTAATAAGAAATGGATTGGCGCGTATTACTCAGAGCTCATGCAAGATGTGATTGTCGATCCCGATCAATGGGCCAAGCTTTATGAATCAGTGAAATATATACTCCGCAGAGAGCATCAGGTTTATACTTCCGAATTCTCCATACAAACCGCTAATAAAGGGAAACGAATCTTCCGTTTGGAGATCTACCCATTTCTCTCAGATCCGCACCCAGAAGCCACTTTTATAATTTCACTATATGATGTGGGCCCCTATAAAGAAGAACCTCTTCATCCGGAGATCATAAACCTCCGTTCAACCTTACCATCATCTTTTGAGCTAATCCCAATCTGTGCTTCCTGTAAATGTATTCGTAATCCCAAGGATGAATGGATCACCATTGAACATTTCTTAAAGCATCAGCTTTCTTTGCAATTCACTCATGATATCTGCCCAGACTGCATAAGACAGCTCTATCCCCAGTATGCTGGGGCTTTTAAGAGATGACCTGACGTCACTGAATTTCACTTCTAATCTTATAAAAAAAAGTAAGAAATCCTCTGCGAACAAAGGGTTTCTTACTTTTTATTTGTATGCGGTAGAGAGGACTCGAACCTCCACGGGTATACACCCACTACCCCCTCAAGATAGCGTGTCTGCCATTCCACCACTACCGCATAATATGACCCGTATGGGATTCGAACCCATGTTACCTCCGTGAAAGGGAGGTGTCTTAACCCCTTGACCAACGGGCCATGCTTTACAAGTTATTTTCTTGTCACAACAAAAATGAGTATATCAAACCATAAGAATTTTGACAAGCCTTTTTTTAAAAAAAGTTTAAACTAAAAGAAACGCGCACCAATAAAGGTACGCGCCTCTAATCACAACGCTTATGGGTTTACTTTTGCCTCAAAGGTTTGTACCCCATCTACAAACTTTAGCACCACAGCTGCTTTTACCGGGTCATGCGTTTCATTCATTGTGATTTTACCCGTGGCCAGTTGTAAATCCTTTGTCCCCGCCAGTGCATCCTTCAGCTTCTCAGGTTCTGTGGAATCCGCACGTGTAATCGCGTCTGCCACTAGTTTCACAGCATCATATCCAAGCGCAGCCATCCCATCTGGAACAAGATCACCGTTAGCAGCCTTGAAGGCATCTACGAACGATTTTACTTCTGGCGAGCTATCTTCAGGTGAATAGTGATTGGACATAAACGTATTGTTTAGGGCATCCGCTCCGGCAATCTCAGCCAGCTGAGGTGAATCCCAGCCATCCCCGCCCATAAACGGAACGGTGATCCCCATTTCGCGAGCTTGCTTTACGATTTTGCCGACCTCCTCATAATAGCCTGGAAGATAAATAACATCGGGATTAGCTTCTTTAATACGTGTTAATACGGCTTTAAAATCAGAATCTTTTTGTTGATAGGATTCTTCGCTTAAGATTGAGCCACCGTTCTTAGTAAACGTTGCTTTAAAGAAGGTCTGCAGCCCTTTGGAATAATCGCTTGAAGCATCCGTATAAATAACAGCCGTCTTCGCTTTAAGTGTATCCTTAGCAAAGTTAGCCATTACTTCGCCTTGGAAAGGATCAATAAATGAGGCCCGGAATACCCATTCGTTCAAATCTCCAGTACGTTCATCAACTGTTACTTTGGGATTGGTGGCTGAGGAGCTAACCAGCGGGATGCCTTTTTCTTGAGCAACGGGAACAATCCCGAGTGTATTCGTAGATGTAGTTGCACCTATAATAGCTACAACTTTATTGGTAGTAATCAGCTTTTGCGCTGCGCGTGTCGCCTCTTCCGACTTGGAGGCATTATCCGCTTCAATCAGTTCAAGTTTTTTGCCGAGTATTCCACCTGCGTCATTAATTTCTTTTACCGCCAGCTTTGCCCCTTTGAGTGCAGAATCACCGAAGGAAGCCTGGCCGCCTGTAAGCTCAAGGTCTGCTCCAATCTTGATGGTCCCTCCACCAGTGTTCCCACCTTCAGCAGTAGTGTTGTCTGTCTTGTTCCCACAGCCTGCCAGCAATCCACCAGCCAGCAATGCAGTCAGCAATATGGCCCCGATTTTCTTCATCCTCTTCCAGCCTCCCAAAATAAATATTTTATAGGTTCTTTCTGTGATACTGTTGTGAACTAGCCGATGAATTAATGTCCCAGATAAGCCATTCTGATCTCTTCCGAATCTGCCAATTCCTTGGCATCTCCCTCAAGCACCACTCTGCCCGTCTCAAGAACGTAAGCCCTATGAGCAATTTTAAGCGCCTGATGGGCATTTTGTTCTACAAGAAGCACTGTTGTTCCAGAGGCATTTACTTCCTGGATGATCCGAAAAATATCCTGAACGAGCAATGGAGCAAGCCCCATCGAGGGTTCATCTAATAATAAAAGCTTGGGATGCCCCATCATCGCGCGCCCCATAGCAAGCATCTGCTGCTCCCCGCCGGATAATGTGCCGGCAAGCTGTTTTTTTCTTTCTAAAAGACGCGGGAAGATGGAGTAAACCTTGGCAAAATCAGCAGCTAAGCTGCCTGAATCCTGTAAAAAAGCTCCTAGCTCCAGATTTTCTTCCACAGACATATTAGCAAATACACGCCTGCCTTCCGGACAATGAATAAGCCCCTGTTTTACGATGGACTGAACACTCTGATTCGTAATAGATTTATCCATGAAATCTATACTGCCTGTTTTGGGTTTCAGCAGTCCCGAAAGCGTCTTAAGCAACGTGGACTTACCTGCTCCATTTGCGCCGATTAGAGTTACAATCTCGCCTTCTTTTACATTCATACTTAAATCCTTCAAGGCATGAATAGCCCCATAATATACATTGATCCCCTGTACGCTAAGCATGGTCCACTACGCCTCCTGTCCCAAATAGGCTTCTATGACTTTGGGATGATTCCGTATTTCAACGGGCGTACCTTCAGCAATCAACATTCCGCGGTCCAGCACATAAATCCGCTCACACACCCCCATAACCAGGGACATATCGTGCTCGATAAGCAGGATCGTCAGCTCAAACTCTTCACGGATCCAGGCAATAAGATTCATTAGATCCCGAGTTTCATTCGGGTTCATCCCTGCGGCTGGTTCATCCAATAGCAAAAGCTTAGGTCCTGCTGCAAGCGCGCGCGCAATTTCCAAACGCCTTTGATTTCCATAGCTAAGATTCCCGGCACATTCATCACATTGATCGGCAAGATTAAATATTTTGAGAATATCCATAGCCTTTTGCGTAAATTCGTTTTCTTCTACAAAATGCTTAGGCAGACGGAGCATGGAAGTGAACATTGAATGTCTGGCATGCTGGTGAAATGCGATCTTAACGTTATCCAGCACCGTCATAGAAGTAAATAGACGGATATTCTGAAATGTCCGCGCTGCCCCTTTTCGGTTAATCCGATAAGGCTTCATCCCGCCTACTGCCTGATTGCTGAGGATAATATCGCCACTGGAAGGCGGGTATACACCTGTCAGCAAGTTAAAAAGGGTTGTTTTTCCCGCGCCATTAGGTCCGATGAGCCCAATCAACTCGCCTTTATTAATATGGAGAGATACCTCGTTAAGCGCCTTAAGCCCGCCAAATGCACGACTTGCTTGTTGAACATCAAGAAGCACTTCCACTGTTGATGCTGTCACTTGGCTTGACCTCCTTTTTAGACCATTTCAAGAAAGAAAAACCCGTGCTGCCAAGCAGTCCTTTAGGCCGAAAAATCATCATCAGAATTAGAATCGCCGAGTAAATAATCATCCGCAGCTCCGGATATTCCTGAAGCACCGTGAAGAGCACCGTCAGTACAATCGCACCCACGATGGCCCCGCTTGTACTTCCTAGCCCACCTAACACTACCATGACTAGAATTTCGAATGATTTCAGAAAATTAAAGCTGCCAGGATTGATGACGTAGAACTTATGAGCAGAGAGACCACCCGCTATTCCCGCAAATAATGCTCCAAGGGAAAAAGCAATGACTTTGTACAAGGTTGTATTAATCCCCATCGCTTCAGCAGCAATTTCATTCTCCCGAATCGCTATACAAGCCCGGCCGTGAGTGGAACGTATAAAGTTATTGATCACAACAATCGTGACCAATGTGAACAGAAACATAATCGTCCAAGTCGTTTGATTAGGAATGCCGCTTAGGCCTGAAGCTCCGCCCACATATTCTGTATTGAGCAGGACAATCCGGATAATCTCACCAAATCCCAGCGTAGCAATCGCCAGATAGTCTCCATTCAGCCGCAAGGTCGGAATCCCGATAAGTACACCGAAAAATGCAGCAACCAGTCCAGAGATCACTAGCGCCAGCACGAATGGCATCTCAAAGTTCAAAGTTAAAATGGAAGAAACATAAGCACCAATAGACATGAATCCAGCATGCCCGATTGAGAATTGCCCCGTTATCCCATTAATCAGATTCAAAGACACCGCCAGCATGACATTTATACAAATTAGAATTAGCGTAGACTCCATGACATCATCAAATATTCCCGTTGTTAGAAGAACTTGAATGACGATATATAGCATGACAGAAAATACAATGCCTATCCAAAATGACTTGTTTATCTTCTTCATAGGCATCTCCCTACACTTTCTCGCGGACATTTTTACCAAATAGCCCGGATGGTTTAAAGATAAGGATTAGGATGAGTACAGCAAATGCCACACCATCACGCCAAGAAGAATATCCCAGAGAAGAAACCTCTGTCTCGACTGTGCCCAGCAGAAGTCCCCCTACCAGAGCACCAGGAATACTGCCAATGCCACCTAGAACCGCAGCCACAAAAGCTTTAAGCCCCGGAAGTACCCCCATCATCGGATCCACTGAATTGTAAGTCATTCCGAAAATAACGCCTGCCGCTGCCGCAAGTGCAGATCCTATAGCGAAGGTGGCTGAAATGGTCCGATCTACATTAATCCCCATCAACCGTGCTGCTTCCATATCAAAAGAAACGGCCCGCATCGCTTTACCAATCTTTGTTCGGTGCACAATATACTGAAGGATGATCATCAAAATAACCGTCGTGCCCAAGATCATGATTTGATTGGAGTCCACCTGAATCGAGGAACCAAACAAGTTGTATTGCTGCTTATTAAGAATCTCCGGAAATCCTTTAGCCTGAGGACCAAGCACAAACACACCGCTGTATTCCAGCAAAAAAGAAACGCCAATTGCAGTAATCAACACAGCGATTCGCGAAGCTTTTCGTAGAGGTTTGTATGCTAGCCGTTCGATTGACATCCCCAGCAACGCACTGATTGTCATAGAAATCACCAATGAGATAAGTAAGACCAGTATCGGAGGAAGCCCTGCTGAAGCCAAGTACCTGGCACTGAACAATCCAATAAACGACCCAACCATAAACACATCCCCATGGGCGAAATTGATCAATTTAATAATCCCGTAAACCATGGTGTACCCTAGTGCGATCAGAGCATAGATGCTCCCTACAGAAATCCCGTTAATTAACTGTTGAATGAAATACTCCATCGCCGTCCCCCAATCCCCATATTTATTTTTAAAAACACCTTTCTTTAGCTTACATTCATTTTCATCGTTTTATGTCACTTATATTAACACAGTACTATACATGCGTCAGTAAAATTTGTGGTTTTTACTATAATATTCAATATTTTATGTTATATTACATAACACTCCGAGTTAAACCTTTGGGATGTATAAAGATAGAAAGTGGGTAAAGAGAAGAAAACAGGAGAATTATGGAGATTTTTAAAGTTTGATTTTCAGAGGGGGAGTCTTTGATTTTACCTACAGATTGCATTTAATGATAAATAATATAACATTTGTCTCTTTGGATATGTGTTTTTCGAGTTTATTATGAGTTACTGGTCAAGTTGTATCTCTATTTTTGCGCAAAAAAAGCTCTGTCCCACACAATAATTCGAGTGAGAGAAAGCTAATTAGGGTGGTCAGCTCCATTCTTTGCACTTCCGTCACGAGTCAATTACTCATCATTTTCTTGTTTAATTCTTTAATCTGCATCATATGATGTAGGTCATGCGATATAAAATCCTTTAAATAGGACTCAAAGGAAAACCTTCCGTCCACATATTTGCCTGAGTATTTTCCCTCCTCAAGACTACTTATACAATCTAATATTAAGTTACGATACTTCACAGTCAATTCTATTAATTCGTCTTTGGTTTTTGTTTTACCATATGTAACAGCATCATTATTGAATTGATCGAAATCAATAAGTTGAAGTGTTATCGCTTTATCGTATGCTATCGGTTCGATCGTCGATTCATAGAAGTATTTATCCCATAACAAAATATGACTAACAACATCATGAGTGGTCCATTTTCCTTCAGCGATGGGTGTTTTCCAATCTAAATCAATAATTTCTAGAACAAATCCATTCCATTCCTTAAACTGATTTAGCAAATCTGATCTGTTATTCATTGGCACATCTCCTTTTCTGGTAAACATCAAAATTCTAACAAAATCTCTTTAATTCATTCCTATATAGTTCATAGTTCGCTTCATCGAAACATATAAAAATAACCTTATTTATTTCCGACTTATTACCTAGGAAACAGTCGCTAGCACTAGACTCGCGGGGTTGTCCACCTAGCTAACTCTTCTTCAAACCTTTACCTTTATCGAACCAACACCTCGTGGTCCACGGCGTGAACGTATTGTTCGCAGCTATCTAGCTTTTTCGGAGCTACTAATATGTTCTTCAGCATCCAGCTATTTTCTATATATGTAATCGATAAATCCTTGTCGTATCCATTCGCCTTCAAACTTTCTTTCCAGTACTCGATCTTCTTTGTATATTAACTGCAAATCATCAAACATAGAATCCGCCTCATGATAATCATAATAAGAGTGTATTACGAATTCATCGTCTTCTATTTGTTCAAACTGATAATCCCCCAAATCAACTCCATCGCCGACTCTAAAATCCTTTAGGGTTAAAAAATTTACAAATAATAATCCATTAGGTTTTAGAACGCGTTTCATTTCATTTATCGCTTTTTTCACATCTTGTTTTCTCATATGAAAAATAGAGTTATATGAATACACAAAACTCTTCGACTCATCACTTAGTGCCAACTGTCTCATGTCGCCTTGTTGTATATTTAGATTCTGTCCTCTTTCAGTTGCGAACTGACTAGCTCTTTTAATTTGTTCGTCATTCATCTCAATACCGTATGTACTGTATCCATAGTTTGCAAACAAACTTAGTGGAGGTGAATCCCCTCCCGCCCCGCAGTCTAATATGTTTTTTTCCATACCACTTTCATTGCATAATGCCAAAAATCTGTACAAGGAGATCTGCTTAAACAGTTCCATGTTGATTCCACTCCTCTGATCATGTAGTTATTGGATTCACTCATAGATCTTTCCCATATAAATTATTTGAGCACATCTCTTCCATGGGTTTTCAGGTTTACTTTATTGAAACCCCGCAGTTCCAAATGTCTCTTTAATAACTTTTTCGTATTCATCCCATTTAAAGCAAAAAGGGCCTATATCAATAGTCTTATTACCGGATTCTAATTTGAAATCTCTCCATATAATAAGATCCTCTTCTCTCTCAATAAATACTGATATAAAGCCACATTCTTCATCGCCACACCAGGGACAGACTAATATTGGGTACCTGTAGTACAAATATTCATGCATTTCGTTTAACAAAAAATAATTAATCATTTTCCTTTGATGCTCTTCACTACCCCACCCGAGCGAAGGAACCCTATCATATTTTTTTAACATTTGGTAAAGAGATCTACCATCAATTATTACGTCGGCAAAAATAGTATTTTTATTTCCCTCTTGATCCGGATCAAAACTATCATATCGGCTTGACGGTTTTGTTTGTATTTGATTTATTGTTTTCATGCTCCCTCCTTTAAACTCTTCACACTTATCAATTAAACATTCGATCCCTCCACACCATTCCCCTTCCAAAATATTGAATTCACCGTTTCTCAGAATCGCATATAGCAACCGAAAAATAAATTCACACAACAAAAAAGAGCTCCCAGAATGGAAGCTCTTCTTATGTAATTCAGAACGGAGAGAGTGGGATTCGAACCCACGCACCGCTTACGCAGTCTAACCCCTTAGCAGAGGGTCCCCTTATAGCCACTTGGGTATCTCTCCATGAAAATGGCTCCCCGAACAGGACTCGAACCTGTGACAACTCGATTAACAGTCGAGTGCTCTACCAACTGAGCTATCAGGGAACATTACAAGTGAACATGAATTAATTTATCATGATTTCAAGGTCTAGTCAAGCGGGCAAAATAATTTTTGTGATCGTTTTCAAATTTATGCTATTATTCGGCCGCTTGCTAGATTTTTTAAAGAGATTTCCATCCCTCTCCGTCTATAGATTACACCATTCTCCATCCTGCGGAAGCTGTACCCGATCCCCCAACGATTCCTTCTCTAAATGAGCTTTTAGCTTATCTCGGGTAACCAAACAATGGTTAATGGCGTCCATGTGCACAGCAATCACTTTAGTAGAAGGAGCATATTCACATAGGTCTACGACATCCTGCTCATTCATTGTAATATGGCATCCGCTTAAAAACTGCGCACCACCAGCATTCACAACGGTCACCTCAGGTTTAAAAACATCCAATGCCATTCTCACCTTATCACACCAAATCGTATCCCCAGCCACATATAGAACAGGTTCGCCTTCCGCCTGAAACACAAACCCGGATACCTTACCCATAAGTTTACCAGTCACTCCAGTGCCATGCCGTCCATCAGTACGTGTTATAGTTATTCCATTAAACGTCAATGAACCGCTAATTTCCGTGGTATGCTCAAACCCCTGCTTCGCTAATTTATCTCCATCTCCTTCCTGACATAATAGTGGTAGATCATGCGGCAACAAAGAAATGGCAGCAGCATCCCAATGATCCTGATGAAGATGTGTGACAAGAATTGCATTAGGACTCAGCCATTGTTCTACGGCTCCCGGCAAAGGAACGAGCGGATTGCGGCGATCATTGTCAGTATTAAAAATAGGCGGATTAGCACCCTGTTCACTCAACATAGGATCAATTAAAAATGTACTGCCACCATACTCTAGCCATAGGGTCGCGTTGCGGATATGCTGTATTTTCATCGGAAGCCCTTCTTTCTTTCAGATATCTTCTGCTACAATTAATTATAGTTGGACCTTGAAACAGAATACATTGAGATTGGAAAAAGATTGGCCTGTTCTACTTTCACGCAGAAAGGATTTTAGATAATAATGAGTTCTTATTTTATAGATGATGTGGATTTTCGCATCCTGCAGCTTCTAATTGAAGATTCCACGATCAGTCACAAAGATATTGGGCAGCAAGTGCATATGACCGGTCAGGCTGTGGGCGCACGTATTCGCAAAATGCAGGACACCGGAGTGATTGAAGGCTACACGGTACGCTGGAATCCGGATAAGGTTGGGGAGACTATTCATGCCTTTATTACTGTTTTTTTGGGTTCGAATACGGTTCACCCAGCCTTTCAGACATTCGCAAAGCAGCATGATAGTGTAAAAGAAATACATAGGGTCAGCGGAGAAGGCTGCTACTGGATACGTGTTCGTACCGGAAGCCAAGAGGAGTTGAATAGTTTTCTCGACGAACTGCTGAAGTTCGGAAATTACAGAGTCAATCTATCGATGGGAAAACTGAAATAAGTCTGTATCGGAATCGGATATGAAGCTACTATCGGACCCAGTTGACCTTATACTCAGCATAATCGCATATTTGGCATACTATCGGACCCCATTGCCTCTATTGGCACGAAAAACACCAAATATGAGCCTCTTTCGAACGAATAGCGTCACTTGAGTCCGAAACCCTGCCCAAAAGGCTAAAAACTTGCCAATAGCGTCATTGGGGTCCGCAAGCCTCAGCCAATGATAGCTCGGCGATGTTGGTGTTGGTGCAGGTGTCGATGTTGGTGTTGGTGTTTATGCAAGTGATTGGGTTACTCAAAGCCAATGAGCTTTCGCTTGCTCATAAGCTTTTATAGCAGACCAGCCATCGTCAAAAACGCAGAGCAGCGATCCTCCAATAACCGGAGGATCGCTGCTCTGCTGTCTTTTTACTTATGCCATATTGTAGCTTCTACTGCGGTAGCTAATTCAATAATTCAGCTGCTCTAAGCAACCGGACAAGAATTATGGCGGCTTCTGCACGGCTAGTATCACTGCTAGGTGCAAAGCTGCCTGATGGTTGACCTTTCATAATACCTTTTGCAACCAGGTCAGACACTGCTTCTTTAGCCCATGAGGAAATAGTTGAAGCGTCTCTGAAAACATCTGTAGCAACGATTGCTCTAGATCCTTCAGCTTCTAGATTCAGCAGCTTCATTGCTCTGGCTGCCATAACAGCCATTTGCTCCCGTGTAATAGGGGCGTTCGGACGGAAGGTTCCATCCTCATAGCCTTGAACCAGTCCTAAGGCTGCAGCAGCTCTGGCGTCCGCTGCATACCAAGATAAATCGGACACATCACTGAAGGTCTTCGTCGTGTTCGCAGCTACAAGACCTAACGATCGAATCAGCATAGCTGCGAACTCGGCACGACTGACAGATTTCTGAGGTGCAAAGGTATCTGTGGATTGTCCGGTCAAGATCAGTCGGCTGGCAAGTCTCTCAATCTCATTTCTCGCCCAATGTGTAGCAATATCCCCAAAAGTCACAGGGTGCAGCGCAGCGACAAATACACCGCTCGCAATACTGCTCTTAACCGTAACCTTGGTCATCCCATTAACGAGCTCATACAATGCAGGTACATAACGGAAGGAACCCGTCTGTTCATCGTAAATAAGGACTACACCTGTCTTCGCATCCAGCGCCTCCTTAAGCATAAATGTACGATCTACATAAGTGGTACCGAACCCGCTTGCTGCTACAGAGGTTTTTCCATCCGTTACCTTTAGAGTGAAATTAGCCGGTGTTCCTTGCACAGTAAAGCCTTGCTGCTTAGCTTTGGCAATCAGTTGTTCCAATCCTTTTCCGCTTAGCGAATTTACATTGAACTCCAGTGTGCCTGCCGGCATTTGTGCGGCTTTGAGCACACTCTCCACAAGCTCTAACGGGAAGCGGTAGCTCATCCCCCCACTTTCAATAACAAGCACAGCTTTGGGGCTAAGTGCCGCCGCCTTACGTAAAGCATCTGCACTAAACCGGGCTGTGCCGTCACCGTTAGCTGAAATCTCGATAACAGCCTGCCCTGCAGTCGCCTTAGCTTTTAGCTGCGCATCATGATTAGCTGCTGGCGTAGGTGCTGGTGTAGCCGTCGGTGTGCCGGGTTGAACAGGGTTCACTGACCCTGTAGGGTCTGTTGGACCAGGAGTACTTGTTGGTTCTGGAGTACTCGTCGGACTAGGAGTACTTGTTGGATCCACAGGATCGATCGGGTCTACAGGATCTTTCCCGCCAGGTGATAGCACCTCAATTGTATATCCCCTCTTATCGCTGCCCACAGTTACCGTGAAGTCTGTGATACCCGCTTTAATTCCATTAAGACTGTCGTTGGTAAATGTAGCAATCTCATTGCTCATAATATTTAGAGTAGCTTGTGCGGTAAGATCTCTGCCTTCTTTATCTAGTACCTTAAGCGTAGCTGACTTACCCTGCTCTAATACCACAGGCCCGCTCTGTCCATCTGCTAGTTTGATAGAGAACGGTTTAATGGCTGAGGCTATTCCTTGATTTTGTTCTTTAATGCTTAAGTCAGGAGAGGCATTGGTCATTAGGTTCATCCGTTCACCACGAATAATCATGTTGTCGACCAGCAGACTCCCTTTCAGATTTTTCGTAACTTCTATACCGCTTGTACCTGCGCCATCCAATACATTATTCGTCAGCACAACTCCATCAATGGAAGTGAGAGTATCTCCCTCTAGATCACCTTGAGCAATCAGCCCCGAATAAGTGCTGTCCAGTGCCGTATTGTTGCGAATGAGTACTTTTCCTTTCAGATCACTCTCACCAGCATAAAGCCATAACGCACCCAGATTTACGCCGTAACCGGAATCGTAGCTGCCAGTTCTAAGCAAGGTATTTCGCTCCACAACCGTTGTTCCTTGGAAGGGCTCGGCGGTGAAACGGGTAGAGACTGCAATCCCGGCTCCATTAGTCACAGTGTCTTTTACCACGTTGTCCTGGACTTTGTTATCTTTCCCCCCAAAGATTACAATGTTATCCGCTAACCAAGGCAAGGATACCGTATTAAAACGTGCCGTGTTATTATAGCTCGGTGTACTTTCCGTACCATTCACATCCGTCAACTTGCCGTCTGTAAACGACCACATTGCGATTCCATCATCCCCTGGATAGCGGATGTCACTTTGTTCCATCATGCTGTTGCCAGTCCCTACGGCAAAGTTAATCCCGTCTGCCATAAGATTGCGGATCCGCAGACCTGCCATGTACAGACCCTTCGTACGCGCCTTTTCACCCATCGGCTGAGTTAACCACAAGCCTGCTTTGGTATGTTCTATCCAAACGTTCTGTATAATCGAACCTTGGCCAAAAGCACCATGGAAAGCGTTGGTGATCGCTTCATCATCCCGTTCGTTAATGCCGCCTTCAATCATCAGATCGTAAACACCAACCTTACCGCCGTGACCATAAAACTTAGCTCCATTCAGAACTGTATACCACATGCCGGCACCACGTATTTCAGCGGTATCCAGATCCAGCAGCCCCTCACCGACATTAAAGGTACCCGCCGGGAACCACACACCTTTACCTGTCGCATTCGCTTCGGCAAGGGCTGCCTTGAAGGCTGCGGTATCATCTCCCTCATCATTCGCTGCCGCTCCAAAATCCGTTACGGAAATAAATCCGTCCGGGCGAGCCAACTCAGGGGCAACCTGCTCCATATCCACCAGGTCAATGACGTAAGAAGCTGCGTTGTCTCCTGTTCCCTTCTCTAAGCGAATAGTTGCTCCGGCAGGAGCATCGCCGATCAGAGCATGGATTTCGTCAAAGAAGCGGTGCCCACTGCCTTGGCGAGGGTCATTTGACCATGGGTAGCTGCCATATTCCCAAGCATATTTGGATGTCAGCTTAAGCTGCTTCTTAACTCCATCCACATATAGAGTCAAGGTTTCTTCCGCACCAGCCCCATCTGGACTATCAGGAATAGAATATCGAAGAACGATGGAGTTAGCTGATTCTGCAAGCTTGAACTCTAGATAATCTCCCGTATTCTTCAAGGCCACCGCTTGTCGTCCAGAAGCCTCAGAAGCCATGCTGAGATATTTCCGCGACGAGCCAATCAGCGTTCCGTTTGTTGCCGCATCCTCAGCTTCATAGCTGATATATGGAACCGTTGCTCCACGGTATGTTTTGTTAACGCTGTTTTTTACGGTCAGGCTATCAAGGGTTACTTTACTCCAATCCACATTGTCACTACTTAGAGAAACCGTGTTGATGCCTGCACGAAGCTGCAATTTTACCGCTACAGTCTTCCAAGAGGCAGACTTGCCAAGACTAACCTTGCCCCCTTCGTTTAATCCATTCACCTCTAGTGCCAGATCCGTTGCGGCAGCAGCGGTATTTTTGTATCGAATAACAGCATCGTATTCCCCAGCCTGCTGGGCGTTGACTGCAAACCGTATAACACGTTTCCCTTTGAATGCTTCTCCTCCTGCATAAATTGCATCAGCAGGGATAGGTAAGAAGCTCCAGAGCTCACTATCAGTTCCATTTGCAGCAGAACCAAGCTGAACAGCCGATGTGCTGTGAGAAAGAAGACCTGTTCCGTTCGCACTTAGCAGAAGAGCATAACCTAACTTCTCTTCCAGCTTCCATTGGGATCTTTCTGTATCTCCAGCAGCTAACAAGACCACTTGGCCCGATTCATTGAGCGAAAGATAATGTTGTGTCTGAACATTCATAATCCGTTTGCGTCCGTTTATCTCCTGGACCAGCCACTGGGATTGAGCCGCCATATCGGAAGCATCTGCATATAGGACAGCCCCCTCTTTTTCGGCCAATACTTTACCAGCCATGCCTTTCGGTACAATGGTTATGATGTTGGTATCATTTTGAACTGGAGTTGTTGTATTGTTATTGCGCAGTTCTCCAGATGGAGTAGTAAACTCCTGTGGAGCCGCCTCAAGTGTCCATAGTGCCGTACCCTCACTTTCTAGCAAAAGCGCACGTTCAGCATATCCTGTCTTATTGGCAATGTTTATTAATTCATCGTCGTATTCTCCAAAGAGACTACGAATGGTGTAATGTGTATAATCGGAAGCCAAGCTTACTTCCCAGGCGGATGCTCCGTCTACAGCAGGATCTGTACTCCTGCTCTCCAAATATGAATAATCACCATTCAGCGTTAAAAAATGACCTGTTGCCCGGTTGGTGATCGTCTGTTTGCTCTCCTGCACAGATACATTCCAGTGCGAAAATCCATTGTCTGCTGACGGCTGCCCGTACAGAACAACCCCATGCTCATTTTCGTATAAATACTCTCCGCTGCTTGCATTCTTGAATCTTACAGAGTAATCAGGCAGTGGCGGAGCAATCGCTTCAACCGCTTCAGAAGTAAAATGTGCACTGCTTTTTTCCGCTGTATCTGCAGCTTTACTGATTCGGAGAATTGGGTTGCCGTTATCATCCGGCGCACCATAGATATAGTGACCAGCCCATGAGCTCATAATGGTAGTCACACCGGATGGTTGCATATCAACCTTCCACTTAATGCTGGCCCATACATCGTACACTGTTTGCAAAGTTTGAACGCTAACTTTAGGATCAATCTCATCTACAGCCCCACCTATATGCTCAAGGGAGAGATAACGTCCAGTGCCTTTATTTTTTATCTTCACCGATCCATTGCTGCCCGCTATTTCTTGCAGCTGCCAGACAAAGGAATCGTCATTCAAATCAAGTGGACCATAAGTAGCCTGGCCTACTGTTACATCCTCGTTGGCAGCTGCTAGAGGTGCAAGATTTTGGTTAGAGTGTGCAGAGTCCTGGTCAGCATAGACAGCTTCAGTAACCGTCTTGGATTCTGGCAATTCCTCTATTGCAGCTGGAGAAGTCAGCAAAGGACCATCCTTAAGATATTGATCTTCTCCATTTACAGCATCTAGCTGAAAACGGAACAAATCTTGTTTTTTCTCGGTGACCGGAACAAATCTCCACTGCGGACTGCCCCAACCTGGATTGATCACTCCGTACTCAGCATATTTAGTGAGGTTTTGAAGTGAAATATACTTCTCTGGGATTTTATTAGGTTCCTTGTCGAGAACGCTACTGATTACGTAGGTGTTGTTCCCAACGTTTTTGCCTGTCCAGATGTATTCTCGTTCCACATGATTTCTGTCTGGAAGCTCTGTGACCTGAAGGTGGCCATTTGGCATATTCATCGTGTTCATGTAATGGCCTGTTTTCTTGTTTTTGAACAGCTTGCGGCCGTTATATTTCTCCACGAGCCACTGATCGGAGCCGTCCTTCTGCATATTTCCATATTTTAAAAGACCATCAACACTCTCATACCAATAAAATGACTTCCAGCCATTCTGAATCCGGTAATAGGGCACGGTGCCGTCAGTCGGTGTGTTAGGATCTAAAAGCTGCCACTGAGCGCTCAAAGAAGTCGCATCCCCAATCGCACCCGCATGTTCTCCACCCAATGTAGACAAATAAATGCCTGTGCTTTCGAGATTCTGAAGCGTCTGGTAATCATCATAATCATCGGAATCGTTAAAAATCCATTGATCCGACGGCTGACTTCCACTAATCTGCAAGGCCTTGGCAGTACCTTCACTATAAGAAACATAATGATCGGTTGCCGCATTACGAATACGCTTATTGCCGTCATAATCTTCTATATACCATAGATAGTCAGAGGTGTTAGCGGCATCTGGTGTAATAATTCCATGCTTAAGCTCGCCGTTTGCGGATTCATATAAGAAATCTGTAGCCACTTGTGCATCCGTATAAGTTGCCAGACGTACAGGCTGTAATTCGGAAATAGGCACGATTCTCCACTGCGCGCTTGGATTAGAGGCTGAACCCGGCCAGCTGTTAGATCGCACATTATTGTCATCGCTGAATTGTGGATTTAGCCATAATGGACTCCCCTCTTCAGTTAAACCACTGTTACGAAGGGTAATGAAGCCCGTCCCATCAGGGCCTGGTGCATGCTCTTGGACCCATTCACTTAGCTTCACATGATCCATATCGACTTCCTGCGAAAAAACCCCCGCCCAGGTCACTTCATTTTGCTTAATATAATGACCTGTCGCACGGTTGCGAATCATTACTGTTCCGTCATCCGTCCCTGATTCAAGATACCACTGGGCCGCTTCATTGCTGACAGGCTGTTTACCGTAAAGAACATTCCCTTCACTTTCATACATTACCTGACCGGGGCGGAGACGACTCTCTAGCCGTACAGGTGCTGCATTTAGATCTATAAAAGCCCACTGCGGACTCTCAAACGTAACATTAATATCCGAGCTTACTTGCGCATAACCAAGCTGATTCTCCTCGTGGATAACCAACTTCCCCTCTGGCACAGTCGCACTTCGGATGATCATGTATCCATTGCGATTGGAAGTATCAATTAGCCACTGATCCGCAACACTTCCAGAACCTTGGTGTTCTGCCGCCTTAAGTGAATCCTCTTTGCCGTTGTTACCAGCCATTGTAATGTAATGGCCTGTCTTCACATTCTTGATTCGTGACAGCCCGTTCACCGTCTCAACCGTCCAATGCGCTGAAGCATCGGCTGGATTGGTCATGCCATAACGCACGATTCCTGCGGATGTCTCATATAAAAAGTTGTTTTTCCACTTATTCTTGATGAGTACCGTACCTGATGGAATTTGCTCAGCGCCTGTTCCTCCAACCCCTTCTGCTCCCACGGAACCACTACCGGTTCCCATTACAGGCAAGCTTGAAAAAATCAGCAGCAGCGCGAGCAGACCCGCCATTGCGGACCTGATTCGTTTCATACATGTGCCCCCTCTAATTAATATGGACTTCCTTTTCATCTTAGTTTGGGAACGCTTACAAAACGATGTGCGATTTTATCCAGAAAAAGGTGTATTTGTACGGATATCCAATCCCTACAACCTTCATGAAGATTGACAAATCGGTTTAACGCGATGATAGTTAGTTTTAGCTACCCGCAAGGAGTAAACAAACGGAGGTACATATGAATTTCAAAATTGATTCGCCAAAAATAGCAGATCCTGACTCTCTTCTTCCTGAGCAAATATATTCACTGCAAACCAAAGACGAATTCAGCTGTTGCAGCATCAGCGATACGGTTATTGATAATCAAGAGGCTAATAAGGTCAGCTTTGATCGCGTGATTTTTAAAAATGTAACGATTACGGAGTGCTCCCTAACTGGGATCGAGCTTATGGATGTGATATTTGATCACTGTGATCTATCCAATGTGGATTTTACGAATGGCATTATTCATCGAACTGAATTTAGAAACTGCAAGCTCATCGGCACAGACTTTACAAGAGGCAGATTCCAGAATGTTCGTGTAGTAGATTGTATCGGGGATTTTGCTACGTTTCGATTCGCTAATCTGAAGCAGGTTTCTTTTGAGAACAGCTCATTAATGAGTTCCGACTACTATCAGTCAAATTTCCAAAAAATCAGCTTCAGCGAGTGTAATATGGATCAAGCCACATTGTCAGGATCAAAGCTTAATGGGATCGACCTTAGTGACTGCGAGTTCAGTGGCTTGATCGTGGATATCAAAGATTTAGAAGGATGCATCATTTCGCCTCAGCAAGCTGTTTCTTTTGTCGGATTATTAGGTTTGGTTATAAAATAAATAACTTCAACTTGCCCGAACATTTACCGCAGCGATAACGCTTAGGGTCTACTTTTCGCTTACGCGGATACTCCATGGCACAGGCACTGCATACAAGCTTATATCGATAGGGCAGCGGCTTCCGAGCTTTTGCACCCGGCAGTGTCTGACAGTAGCGGCTTCCGCCGACTTGCGCCAGCAGGCTTTTGAAATCAGCGTCACGATGCATATACCCTCGCTTAGCCAAATGCAAATGATAATGGCAGAGCTCATGCTTTATAATCCGCTCCGTCTCTTCTCTGCCAAACATGGCAAGCTGATGGGGATTAATCTCTATATTATGGCTTTTGGTAAAATATCGGCCGCCCGTTGAGGACAACCGGCTGTTAAAGCTCGCCTTATGCCTAAACGGCACGCCAAAGCTGTCCCGTGATACCTGCTCAATCCACAGCTGCAGCTCTTCGTTGCTCATAGTTTCCATAGCGTTCTATCACAAGTCCTTTCCACGGGAAATAAGATCTCTACTTGAATTGTAACTTGTGCATAGGCTAAACTGTCAAGAAGGAAGACAAGTACGGAGGGAGAATGAACAATGCCGAAAATGCGGTATGTAATTTTGCAGCAAAATCAAGAATTACAATTCGTGGAAATGCCTGAGGAATATGCGTACCAACTAAGTGCGCTCAATTTACGCCTGAACAAAGAAATCGACAAGCTGACAGCCGATAATGTTCCGGATCTGCCCTTAGCCATCGCCGAGTGCGATTCGCTGGATCTGTTACGTGAGGATTACTCCCTGGAGTCCGGTCTGGATTATATCAATAGATTGGAACAAGCCTTCGCCTCTGTTCAAGAGCAGAAGAACTACCCACTGATCTCCCTGCTTACTGAGATACGAGCACTACAGGCTCAATTGGAGCAGTGGTACGAAGAGGAAGCAGAAAGCCTACTGTAATCCGCACCTTTAGGCTTATTTCTCCATATTCTAACTTACGTAAGTTGTTAGAGGAGGGATTTGCTTGCCACAGTGGCTCTGCCATCAGCTAATGAAAGCTTATTACAAAAAAGACCGCCGTCAGATCAAGCTGCTGAATGAGTGCTGGTTCTTTTATCGTAATTCTGCGGAATCGAGTAATGAGATGAAGTTATAGCCTCGGATGATTAAAATCTAGGTCATATTTAAAGCAGCGGATATCGTCTTTTAAAAAGACGGTATCCGCTTTTGTTAAGAAAGGGGACTTATAATCATGATCAGTAGAACAAGACATATACAGCTGTCTCCGGAAAGTGGGACTGAGGAAGAGGACAATTATAATCTCTATGTCATAGTCACATTCCCTGACCGCTCCCGCTGGGCATCGGATTTCTACACCTTCAAGAACATCGAAGCGATCCGACAAGACTACATCCAAAGTGGTGCTTGTCTAAATGGGGCCTACTGGAGTGCACCTAATTATCTAACTGTCGTGGATCATATTGATCGCAAGCGAATTGAAGAAATCGTCGATTTATATATTTCGGAAGGTACATTCGAATACGCCTTTGAATACATAGGACAGGTCACGGAGCGGGATCTGGAGATTATCGATTATCCGGAAGGCTTTTTCAACCCTTTAGAAAAGTTTGAGCACAGGTACGTTATGCGGCAGTTCGCTGCAATTGAGTTTATGCTGGAGAATGCTGCACCAGAAACTATAGCAGTAATAAAAAAGATCATCGCAGAGAAACAATAAGACTCCGCCTTAAGAATCAATCCTTATTAAAACTTAGGAAATACATATTTAACCAAAAAGAACAGAAAACCAAAAAATATAATAATGTAAGCAGCATATTTAATAAAGGTAGATGCGACAACGCTGGAATCCGATTTCCGTTGTACCTCCCTATGCTCCACTTCAACACTTCTATCCTTATAGCCCGGTTCCATCAGCAATCTCTCCTTTCGAATGTTCATCTTTGATAGCCTCCATTAACCCGAGGCTTTCAAGATTGAATCAAAATTCTAGATTGGATTAAAAAAAAGACCGGAATTCTCTTCAGCTTTTCGAGCTGAGAAATTCAGGTCTTCTTTCTACTTACCCTTTAACCGAACCCGCCGCAATTCCCTCAACGATACGGTTACTAAGGAACAGGAATGTAATCAGGATAGGCAAAATACTGATCATAAGCGTTGCCCCGATCGCACCCCAATCTGTCGTATATTGACCAATGAAGTTTTGCACCCCCACGGTCAGCGTCTTGTAAGAATCAGAACTAATAAATGTGTTTACAAAAATAAATTCGTTCCAGTTATAGATCATATTAATAATGGCTGTAGTCGCGATCACCGAGCTTGTCATAGGAAGTATAATTCTAAAAAACATTCTGTTCACGGAACAACCATCAATTACTGCAGCCTCTTCCACTTCGCGTGGCAGTGCGTAATAGAAACCCAGCAAAATCATAATCGTTATCGGCATGTTAAAAGCGACATAAGACAAAATAAGTGACAAGGGGTGATCCGTTAAGCCAATCTTATTGAATATACTAAATAACGGAATAAGCGTGGAGTGAACAGGAATCATCATCGCTACCATAAACAATCCCAGTACGAACGAGCTTCCCTTCCATTTCATCCTGGTAACTGCATACGTAACCAAGCTCCCGAAGATAACCGTTAACACCGTAGCCACGATGGTAATCCATACGCTGTTGAAGAAATACACGTTGATGTTCCCTACATTCCAGACCTTCGCGTAATTCTCCCAATGAGGATTCATCGGCAACGATAGAGCAGGAAGGTTGAACACTTCCTGATTATTTTTTAATGAGAAAAACAGCAGCCATACAAGCGGAAACAATTGCAGAGCAGCAACGGCAATCAACACGATATATAGCAATGAGTAGCCTAATTTACGTGTGATCTCCGCACCTGCGCCGCCTGGCTTTGGCCCGATTTCTAGCCTTCCTGCAGTTCCAGACATCATGAAGCGCCCTCCTTATGAGTATTGGATCGAATCTTTCGTAGCAGTTAATTTGCGAATGACCCAAGTAATGACGAGACAGATGACGAGCAGGAAGAAACCAATTGCGCTCCCGTAGCCAAAATCATAAGCCCGAAAAGCCTGATGATACATATAAGACGCCATCACTTCACTAGAGCCATTAGGACCTCCATCCGTCATAACAAAGATTAAGTCAAAATACTTCAGAGAACCTACAACGGCCAGAACAATCGTAACTTTAATGACTTCCATTGCGAGTGGAAGCTTTATTTTCCAAGCGATTTGTAAGGCAGAGGCTCCGTCAATCTTTGCTGCCTCTTCCAGAGAGGTCGGGATATTCTTGAGTGCTGCGTAATAGATCAGAATATAGAAACCGGCATATTGCCACAGAATGGGAATAAATAAAGCAAACAAAACTAATGTAGGCTCTGCAAGCCATGCAGGAGGATTAGCAAAACCAATGGATACTAATAAGCTGTTCACAATTCCGTTCGTCGGATGATAAATTCTTAGCCAAAGCTGCGCAATCGCAACGGACGATAGCAGCATCGGAATCAGATATATTTTGCGAAACAAGTTAGCTCCCTTGATCCGGGCGGCTAATACCATAGCAATTGCCAAATAAATAATGAGACTTAGGGTAGAAAACAACGCTAACTGCAGAGAATGCCAAGCACTATTCCAGAAGGTTTGGTCTGTTAGCAAAGCTTTATAGTTATCAAATCCGATAAAAGCCAGAGCACCAATGCCATTCCATTTATTCAGTCCATAATAACCCGTTAGAACAATCGGAATATATACAATAGCCAGAATGAGAAGCAAGGCGGGAAATACATATAACGCGATTATTTTTTTGTTAGACATCACTTTATCCAAAGTGTCCGACTCCTTTCCTTCATAAACCGTTTGAGGAAAGGCTTATCCGGCATCACGCTGCCGGATAAGCTAATTGTCCCCTTCACCTAGTTGTCGAAGCTTTAGTTGCCTTTGGAGATGGCCGCGTCATGCTCCTCGGAATACTTCTCTGGCGTCACCGCTTTGCCAAAAAGAGCCTGGATCATATTCAGATGCGTTTCTGCTGCATTGGCACGCATTTGAACATCTGCGAATAAAGTGATGCTGCTAGCTTTGTTCATTTCGTTAAACAAATCGATGTAGAGCTGTGGTAGTTCCAGTGTGGCGGTGTCTACCTTCGTAGCTGGAATAACGCCTGCTCCAGTTACGGATTGCTCTCCCCATTTGGATACGAAATACTCGACGAATAATTTTGCTTCTTCTTTTACCTCAGAGTTCTCAGCAACAAATAATCCTACACCTGGTCCACCTACCCAGCTGTTAATGTCTCCCTTCCCGCCTTCCACTGTCGGGAATTTGAAGAAACCAACACTATTACGGAATTCCAGTGGAATTTCTTCATTCGTTGTGAAGTTTGGCAGATCCCATGATCCCATCATGTACATTGCTGCCTTGCCATTTACGAACTCTGATTTTGCCTCTTCATTTGATAAACCGTTGAATCCCTTAACAAATGCATTGCTGTCTACAAGTGATTGAACCTCTGATGCCGCCTTTACTAATCCTTCATCCATAAATGAGCCTGATCCACTGATCGCACCTGCAAGTGCCTGTTGGCCTGCGATCCGATCAGCCAGATACATATACCAAAGCGATCCTGTCCAGCGATCCTTATTGCCGAGAGCAATCGGTGCAATGCCCCCATCAGATAGTGTTTTTACAACTTGCTTAAACTGATCGTAGGTTTGTGGAACTTCAAGATTATATTTTTCAAAAATAGCTTTATTGTAGTAGATAGGTGCGATGTTAAACTCAAGTGGAAGCGCATACGTTTTATCGTTAATAGCATAAGCTTCTGTAGTTCCTGCGACGAACTTGTCTTTTAATTCACCATTCAACAAGTCATCTACAGGTGCGAACAGATTTCCTTCAACGTAAGGCTGCAAAAAGCCAGCGGCCCAAGTTACCCCAACGTCTGGCAATTCGTTAGAAGCAGACAAAACCTTCAGCTTATTTTTGTATTGCTCGTTGTCCAGAACCTCTTGCTTGATCACAACATTGGGATGCTCTGTTTGATATTCTTTAATGATTTGATTAACAATTTTATTTTGTCCGGCAGAAACACCTTCTGGCCATAAATGCATGAAGTTAACGGTGACTTTGTCGCTTCCCCCATTTGCACTACCTTTAGATTCACCTGCATTGTTATCTTTTTGACCACAACCAGCTGTGACAAGAACGAGGCACATCGTTAAGAACAATATTGTCCATTTTTTATTGCGCACGCTTACAACCCCTTTTCTATTGTTGTCTAGCGGCCTTGTAACCGCTTAACTAAATTGTAGCTTGGATCCCATGATGTCGTAAGGTCATAAGGATTGGGACTAATACCACTATTATTGGATTCTTTCCTCCGTGGTCATGACGTTCTGGCGGTATTGCCCTGGACTAACATTTTCGAGTGCACGAAATACCTTCACAAAATATTTGGCCGTCTGATAGCCTACTTGTTCCGCAATTTCAGCAATAGACAACCGTGTGCTCACCAATAGTTCTTTGGCTCGTTGTATTCTCCTTCTCGTTACATATTCACTGTAAGTCAGTCCCGTCTGCTCTTTGAAAAGGACGCTGAAATAGCTGGCATTCATGTGTAATTGATCCGCTATATCACGCATGGATATCGATTCGTGAAGATGTTCGTCTAAGTATTGGAGTGCCTCACGCACTTGAGTGCTATACACTTTCTCCTGCTGTACCGTTTCCATAAGCTTAGGATCGATCAGCTTTTCCATTCGTTCGATTCGATATATATCATCCTTGCGTTTCAATGCCAGTTCCACTGCTCGGACCAGCTTCGTTTTGTCGAGTGGCTTCAGTAAATATTCAACTACACCAAACTGCAAGGCTTTCTGTGCATAGTCAAATTCAGGATGGCCGGAGATCACAATAACCACTGGAGGATGAGGCATTTCGTTCAGCTTTTCAACTAATTCTAGCCCTCCAATCTCAGGCATGCGCACATCGGTAATAAGTAGATTAACTTCGTTATTTTGCAGCCATGCCAGTGCTTCAACACCGCTTGCTGCGGTTTCGATGCGATATTGACCGGATGACCAGGCTTCTAATGTTTTACGAACCCCTTCTCTTGTTCTCGGTTCATCATCTACGATGAGTATAGTTTTCACGTGTTTTTCCCCTCTCCAGGTTCATTCGGTATTTCAAAAGAGATGCTAGTTCCATAACCTTCTTCACTTCGTATTTCAAGCCCGTCCGTATTGTCTACGTAACTGAGTTTCAGTCTCCGCTCTATATTAGCAATACCAATCCCAGTCCCTTTGGAAGACCTCATGCTCCCCTTCTCCATGGTGTGATAGATAGACGATATCTTTGCTGCATCCATCCCTGGACCATCGTCAGTTACCGTAACCAATGTATATCCCGGACGACTTGAAGGTCTGACAATTAGCATGACTGTCCCCGGTCCAACCCTTTGCTCTACGCCATGAAGAATCGCATTTTCGACCAGAGGCTGGATTAACAGCTTCGGTAGCGGGACACTTCGGCAAGCTTCATCTGACTCAATCCGCCAGGATAACCTGTCGAGCATACGCATCTCCATAATCTTCAAATATCTTTCGGCATGGTCGAGCTCATCGCCGATAGTCACCCATTCATCATCATCAGTTCGATTGATGACATAACGAAAAAGCCCTGACATATCAACCACAATTTGAGCTAATTCCTCCTCACCCTTTTCATCGAGGGCCCAGTAGAATGCTTCTAATGTGTTAAATAGAAAGTGCGGATTGATTTGAGCCTGAAGTGCCTTTAATTCTGTGCGACTCTGGACGATCTCCTTCTGATAGACGACTTCAATTAGTTCATTCAGAGAGTGAACCATCTGGTTATAAGTATTATTGAGCTCATTGATCTCCATAGTGGTAGAAGTGACTGAAATCGGTTTCAAGGTTCCAAATCGCGAACCACGCATCACTTTAATCAAATTCAGTATGGGACGTGTAATCATCGTGGATAAAATAAAAGTAAAGATGAGAAACAATAAACTGCCAACAACACCGGATACGATGATCGCTGTACGAAGGACAGATATCCCCTCTGTCGTATAGTCAACTGGAGTGAGGATTACTAGCCTCCAGCCTGTTGCCTTGGACTGCTTCTGAATTACAATGTAGTCTTCTCCGCCAACCTCAACCTTTTCTCCTCCATGATCCAGTATCTTATTTGCATTGACATTTACGGAAAAATCGGAAGAAATTTGCCGTCCCGCTTCATCAAATAATCTCATTAATTCACGCGTTTCCGCCTGTGAGCTGTCCACCTCATCCGTAAGCTGGAAGTAACTTTTCTCAATTTGAACCATAATATAGCCAGCTTTCGTGAATGAATGATCAATCAGTCTAATATTACGAATCGCAATGACGATATCCGAATTCCGCGGGTCAAGTCCAAACCATACGAGACGTCCTTTGCCCTCGTCCACCCGGCTGATCCATTCTTCGGATACTCGATTGTTCAGGCTGGCGTCATCAACCGAAAGTAATTTCTGATAATCACCTGCATACAGCTCAATGGAACGAATCCCTGTCGCATACGCCTCATATTTACGTACTTCCTGCTGGATGGTTTGACGTTCGGCGAAACTGATCGGCTTTCCTTCAGCCTCTTGAGCGAGCAATCGCTGAATGGAGGCGTTGGTTGCCACTTGCGCCGTCAACGTATTAATCTGCCGGATCAGTACATCCAATTTGCCCGTTGCCTGAACTGCAGTCTGTTCAATGTGCTTCTCCGCACTATTGCGTAATAGAACCGAAACTTGCCCGTACATAAAAAAACCAACCGTGGCGAGTACGATCACCATGACAAACATGAAACCCAGGAAAATTTGATTACGCAATGTGTTTAACTGTCCAAACCTCGTCAATCTTTACACTCCCTTCCGCCTGATAGACTTGATTCCTCATCAAAAAAGATGACCCTTAAATCTTCAGGAATCATCTGCAGCTCTAGTTATTTGTTAATTCAGCCTTTGGATTATATGATATCAGTGATTAGTTTCTGAGCCCATATCCATATCGCGTTTTAATTTATCCAAATCAACCAAAAAAAACAATATAGAATATATACTCGTGCCTACCAGAGTTGCACACAAAAAAACCGTACCTCCGCTGACCCGGGTATACCGGAATAGCAGTGTACGGCTTGTATTTTTAAATGTGGAGGTTCTAATTAAAACTACGGTTGGACACCCATGAACCCTGCAATTTACGCAGCATAATAATTTGTCCAGTATGGTAAGAATCGTGTAGGATAAGGCTCATTACCTCTTCTCCTGGCGCATGACCCGAACCGCCCCAATCATACGCGCCTTCTTCCAACGCTTCAATGATTTCTCTAAGAGCAGCATGCACGTCCTTCAGGTCTGCAACGGCTTTCGCCCATGCTTCTTCTCCTTCAGCTGTTACAGTAAAGGTATCATCGTTGCTTTCAGCATCGGGTTGTTTGGGCAACCCTTTTAGCTTTCGCAGCAAACGCACCTTATAATAAGTTAGATGGTTAACCGTTTCCCAGATAGAATTGGCCGCCCCACCCTCTGGCTTCCAGAGAGCCTGTTTGCTATCCACACCTTCCAGCGCATCGCTAAGCGGCGGAGCCCAATCCTCGATATCCATGCAATAATCCCAATTTTGGAGCAAGACCTCACTGATTTTATTTTGCATGTTCAACCTCCTAAAAATTTGTGTAAACATAAACTTCATGGTGTAGCTTCAAAAAGAACTACTTTAAAGCGAACTAATATGTAACGACTTAAACTACAATATAGTAGTTACAAAAGAAATGTAGCATAATTCCAGATTGTATTCAAGTAACTAGCTAAACATATTTTTAACTGTTACAATGATTTGTAATGAGCGTTGAATCGGAAAGGATGAACAGACCGTGTTGTGGGAGGATTTCATTAACAGCTACTGGCGGGATTGGCGAACAGGAGATAAGAATAAAGATCGGGACAGGCTCGATGAAGAAGAATGGGTTTTTAAATGGCTGAAGGAGTATTCTCTTTTAGAAACACAGATGCCGAACACGATAGAAATGGCGCAGCTTAAAAAGCTTCGCTCACTACTATGGAACTGGGTACAGGCTATTGTGCAAGGAAACACAGTGTATGGAGAAATGCTTGAACAGCTCAATATCTATTTGGACAAGGGTCCTGTTACACGGCGAATTGTGTGGAAAGGCGACGAGCAAGCGGAAATAAAGCTGTTGCCACTTCATAGCGGTTGGGAGCAGGTGATGGCGGAGATTGCGGCGTCTTTTGCCGAGGCATTGCTTGAAAAAGAACCCACAAGATTCCGCATCTGCGAGAATCCCGATTGCCTCTGGGTCTATTATGATGATACACGCAACCGCTCCAAGCGGTACTGCGATGACAAAGCTTGTGGCAACCTTATGAAGGTGCGGCGCTTCCGGGCGCGGAAGAAGGCTGAGTCTGAGAGGGAATAGGCGGTTGTAGCAACGATACTCCGGTTTGCGGTGGCTTGCTACGGCAGATTATGGGCAAGTGGAAAAAGGCTGGCAGAGCTTTATGAACTCGTAAAATAACTGCATTTCATACACTTATTCCGCATCCAAAGGGGATCATCAAGACTTTAATTGTATTCTGTACACTTAAAAACTAGAAAATGTGCCCATAGAGTAATAAATCACAAAAATAGATGTACGAAATACAGTTATATCCTTTGGCGGGTTATTTGCAGGATTATAGTTGTACAAAATACAGTTAAAAGCTTCTGCACATCGCTCTCCTTGGCTCTTAACCCCCAACAACCCCAATATCCCTCCACCCGATCATGATCTCTTCAACGAGCTCATTCCCAATCTTCACTTCTTTTGTCGCAACAGATTGCCCACCCACTTTGTGGTAGAAATGAATCGCGGGATTTCCTGTCACCACCCAAGTCATGAACGAGCTATAATTTTTCTCCAATAAATTCTGTGCTACGCTTCTTATGAGTTGCCTTCCAAGACCCTTTCCTTGCTGTTCCTTAAGCAAATAGAGTGCATATAGCTCCGCATCATAGAGATCAGAGAGATCTGACCCTCTTCGCGCTCCTCCATTTGCAAAACCAATAATCGTCCCAGCCCCATCTTCGGCCACATACATAACCTCGTCTTTATTGGGGTTTTCAAAATTCCGAATCCAGAGCTTTCTTCTTGCTTCCACTGTGATTTTATCGAGAAACTCGTCCGAAATTAGCCCTCTGTACGTGGTTTTCCAACTCGCAGCGTGGACAAAAGCGATCCCGTCTATATCACTAGCTGTTGCTTCTCTAATCTTCAATTTATTTCCCCCTCAGATTTCCGATAAAAGCTTCAGCTAGTCCAAGATTGACAGTACTTGCTTATGAATAGTAACTATTTAAGGATTCTCTAAAGACATTAATGGGCTCTTTATAATCAATAGGTTTATATATAATAGTGTTCAACCACTTATTCCTCTCAAGCAAGCTGCTGAAATCACTTTGAGCTACCGAATTGTATAGTGTTATTTCATTCATTGTTCCAAGTACACTTTTATTATTTGTACGGGATATAGTGATTTCTCCGGCCTCTAATAAATACTGATTTATGAGCTGCTTCTTAAAACCCTCCTGCAATAAATACTCCTTAAGTTCTATTCTGAACTTTTCAACCAATTTATCAGCTTGACCACTTCTTATTCCATCCAATAATATACATAACCGGCTTGCATCATGTACAAATAAAATATGTTTTTTTCTGAGCTGCATAATATTCACATGCCAACTAAAAAAGGAGGAGATGTCTTCTACTTCTACTGGAGCTACTTTCATATCTTTTAATAATTTCTGAGTATATCTTAGTACTAACATCGCTGACACGCTCCTTTGTCTTCACCCTGCCTATTAGTCTCAATAGTCCTTCTACCTCAATTTACCCTTGCAGTGCCTTTCGCACGCTTAATATATATTTCGCCTGATCAAGTGGGTTCACGCCCCGGCGGGTGCGCTCAGCAGATACGTCTGGTGGACATTCTTCATAGCCGGCAAAAAAAGAAGTAAACGTGCTGCGCCCCTTCGTGTAGGAGCTTAAGCTGACAGGATAATCGAGCGACGTTGCCAGCGGCAGACGTCCTTCGATAATCATCCGTTCGCCTTGCAGCACGGGAGGCTCGAACGTGCCGCGCATCTGCACGAGGTCGTTCATCACCCGGCCGCCATTCTCCTCAGGAACCACGATGCGAACCTGCAGAATCGGCTCCAGAAGCTTAGTGCCTACCCGAGCGAGTCCGTCCATAATTCCCATCGGAGTCGCCACAGCAAAATCCAGCGGATGGGTATGCCATACATGATGCTGTCCCTCGGTCAAGGTCACTTTAAGGTCGGTAACCTCCCAGCCATACAAACCCTGCTGCAAGGCTTCCGGTACACGACGTGCGGTTTCGCTCTGGTATTGCGGCAGCAGATCGGAACTCCGCACTATCGAATCATAGACTAAACCACTGCCCGGAGGTCCAGGCTCAATCTGAAAGCGTAGAATCGCCCAGCACGGTTTCGGCATCGTGTAAGCGATAAAACCTTCGCCGGCACGGGCTGGCGTTTCTTTATATATGACAGAAGGCTGACCGAAAGTAACCTTCAGCGCATATCGCTCCTCCAGAACACTGTTCAGAATCTCCAGCTGAATCGGTCCCATTACTTTGATATGCAGCTCCCGCTCATCCTGCAGCCACTGTGCATCCAAAAGCGGATCTTCATCCGCCAGCTCCTGCAGCGCCCCGATAACCTTATGGTCATCCATTTCTGGCTCCCAGAATACACGCACCGTTAGCAGCGGTACAGCCAGCTTCGCCTCCTCCGGAATGGCCCCCGGATGGCCGAGCACATCTCCGATGCGCACCCCGGAAAGACCATAGATAACAGCAATATCTCCCGCTTCAAGCGCTCCGACATCCTCGGTCCGACCACCTTCGACCTTGCGGATCTGGGTCACTTTTCCCTGAATATCCTGCGTATAATTCATCAGCGTATCGCGGTTACGGATCGTCCCTTCATAAAGGCGGACAAACGCCATCCGTCCCATACTTTTATCACGTTGAATATTGTATACGATGCCTGACACCGGACCCTCCACATTCCCACCAGCGCGTGGAAAATACTCAACCATCGCATCCAGCAAGGCAGTAATCCCAAGCCCCTTGGCGGCGACGCCATAAACCATCGGAAAAAAGCGACCTGATGAGGAGGCTGTTTTCATATATTTTTTCCATTCAGCCAAATCAATCGGACTACCTGACATATACTTCTCCAACAGCTCTTCGTCCCGTTCAGCTAAAGCCTCTAATAATTCTGTTCGCTTGTTAGCATCAGCTTCATTCTCCCATAAATCTATTGCTCCTATGTACTCCTTCTCTTTGCCGATCGGTTGCTGAACTGGAATGATATCACTAGACAAATAATTTCGCGCCTCTGCCAGCACAGCTTCAGAGTCAGCACCTCCACGATCCATTTTGTTCACAAAAATAAGTGTGGGGATTCCCAGCTTGCGCAGCGCGTTCCAGATCATCTCGCTTTGGGCCTGCACACCCTCCACGGCTGAAAGAACAAGCACCGCACAATCCATCACCCGCAAAGACCGCTCAACTTCGGACAGAAAATCGACGTGCCCCGGGGTATCGACCAGATTAATCTGCACACCTTTCCAAGCAAAAGAAGCCAATGCCGCCCGTACGGAGATCCCCCGCTGCCGCTCCACATCCATAGAATCCGTCAATGCCGTCCCCGTATCTACGCTGCCAAGCGCTCGAATGCGACCGCTTTCATACAAAATATGCTCCGTTGTTGTTGTCTTCCCGGCGTCCACATGGGCAAATATCCCCACATTAATCCGTTCTGCTCCCTGCTGCTGAATCATCTATAGTTCCCCTATCATGAGCTAGATTTATCTAAATTTATCTGAATTTATATTATTTACATCCTTATGTTCCATAGTAATATATCCATCCACGTTGTTCCACCCTCCAGTTCAAATGGTTAGATTCAGCTATGCCGGGTATGTAATTACTAATATAAGAAATTTAACGCCGAGGAGGAAATTCATCATGACAGATAAACGTTTACAGGATAAAGTTGCAGTGGTTACAGGTGCTGGTTCCGGTATTGGAAAAGCTACAGCGATACGGTTTGCCCAACAGGGAGCTAAGGTATATATGCTTGACCGCACTCCCGAGGATTCCTATGAAACTAAACATGAGATTGAATCTATTGGCGGTACAGCAACAGTAATTGAATGCGATGTCTCCAATCCAGGTCTGGTCGAAGAAAGTATTCGTAAGGTTGGGGAGGCGGCCCAGAAGATTGATATTATTTTTGCCAATGCTGGCATTAATGGTACATGGTCTCCCATCGAAACACTAGAAATCGAAGATTGGGACCAGACACTGAATACCAACCTACGCAGCACCTTTGCCACAGTAAAATATGCCATCCCCCATATGAAAGAAAATGGCGGCAGCATCATTATCACCAGCTCCATTAACGGCAACCGAGTATTCTCGAACATTGGCGCTTCCGCTTACTCATCTTCCAAGGCAGGACAAGTTGCTTTTATGAAAATGGCGGCACTAGAGCTGGCGCAATACGGCATCCGTGTAAATGCCATCTGTCCTGGATCAATCGATACACAAATTGGAGATAATACGTATAAAAGCGATGATCTTCAAGAAGTGAAGATTCCTGTGGAATTTCCGGAAGGTAATCATCCGCTGGAAAATGCACCAGGTAAGCCTGAGCAGGTTGCCAATCTGGTATTATTTCTCGCATCGGATGAATCTTTTCATGTGACGGGAACTGAAATTTATGTAGACGGTGCCGAATCGCTACTGCGTGGATAATATTTTACTTGAATCGTTATAATATTTTAAATTCTATGCAACATTTTGGTCTAATCTACCATCTAAGAGTATGGAGGTGACGCAAATGAAAAAACCATTATTCATAAATAACGCTAAAAAAATGACTATAGCCTGCGGCATTTTGGCAGCGAGTGTGTCTTTTGGGGCATCCGCTTTTGCTTTTTCAGATTTGAAAGGTGATCCTGCGGAAGCAAAAATCAACTCTTTGCATAAAGAGGGGATTATAAACGGAGTAGACAAAGATAAGTTTGCTCCTAAATCTAAAGTAAGCTTTGCGCAAGGGATACAATTCATCGTTGGGGGTCTGAATCTGACTCCGCAACCAGCGGCAGGTAGTAGTTCTTCCAAAGCCAGTGATTATTTTGATAAAGTGAACGACAAGGCCTGGTATGCTTCGGCTTTCCTGACTGCCAAGCAAAATGGCCTTTCACTCGACCGGACAGTGGATCCTAATGGAACTATCACCCGTGCTCAGTTCGCGCACTTATTGACGCAAGCGTTGCAAAGTAAAGGTAACTTCCCTGTTACGCTGATGTATGTAGACATTAAGGATGGCGATAAACTCTCTACGGAGGTTATAAATAGTCTCCAGATCCTGCTGAATACACATATTGCTACACTCGATAAGAACGGTAGTTTCCGGCCGAATGATGCTATTACCCGCTCTGAAGCAGCCGCTCTGATCTATGATGCAGCCGCTTTTGCTAAACGTGTAATTGTATCTAATGGCAGTCCCACTACTCCAACCTACGAAACAGAGGTTACGTTGACCAAAGCGGGTGAAGGCGTAAATAAAGCCACCCTTACCGTTAATAATCTACCTAACCCCGGGTATGGGCTGGTGATTGAGCGAATCGAATTTGGTAAAGACAATACGGCTGTAATTTACTTTAACGTGACTGCTCCTGAACCAGGGAAAATGTACGCGCAGGTGATCACAAAAGCATCTGTTGCCACTTATCTGCCAGATGGATACAAAGCTATCGCTCAACCTGTAACTGGCTCCGCCTCTTATTCGTCTAGCGCGGCACAATAATATAAATTGAACTTGAGGGTTTTAGAGTTAAGGGCCAGTCGCAGCTGCGGTGAATATTTGGGCTTCCAGCTGCCGTTTATGATGGCTGAGATACGGAGAAGCTTATGCTTACGAAGATGGCTTTCCTGTGGAAAGCTATAGGGAGGGCATTATCACTCTTACAGTTCTAAAGTTCCCCTTCGCCTCTCTTCCCTTTCCTCAGGTATCTAAGTTCATTTTTATAAACAAATAAGGGATGCCTCAAAAGCCATCATATGGCTACTGAAGCATCCCTTATTTGTTGTTTGTTGTTCCTTCCCCCTTTATCCCAACTCCAAACTCTGATTCATTAGGTAACGAATGCAGCCGCTATCGAACTACATAATTGCTATTGTCTTAAAAAACATCCAATATGGGCCTATTTCTAACGAATAGCTGCACTGGGCCGAACTGTGCTCCAATCGCAATAAATTTGCAAATAACGTCGCTGGGTTCGCAAGCTAACTCAGGCTCAGAAATGCTGATTACTTAGCAGTGATGAACATCAGACTTCGAGCGATTAGATCATATTCGTGTGCAAAGCTACTTGACGGGGATGAACATCAAACTTCGAGCGATTAGATCATATTTGTGTGCATGAAGCTACTTGACGGGGATGAACATCAAACTACGAGCGATTAGATCATATTTGTGTGCATGAAGCTACTTGACGGGGATGAACATCAAACTACGAGCGATTAGATCATATTTGTGTGCATGAAGCTACTTGATGGGGATGAACATCAAACTTCGAGCGATTAGATCATATTTGCACGGACGCAGCTGCTATCGGACCCAGATGACCTTATTCGCAGAAAAATGCCAATTTCACGATACTATCGGACTCCACCATCGCTATTGGCACAAAAAGCACCATAGATATGCCTTTTTCTAATGAATAGCTGCACTGGAGTCCGAAACTATGCCCTAATCGCTAAAAACACGCGAATAGCGTCATCTGGGTCCGTTAGGCTCAGCGTGTATCAACGAATATGAAAATCCGCTAAAGCAGGTAGCCAAAAACAAAATACAAGTCAGCGATGCTCCAATGTTTGCGGTATGCGAACGTAGCAGATGGGTGTGTAGTAGAGAGGTGTGCAGCAGGTAGGGCACAGCAGTTAGTGTACAGCAGGTAGTGTGCATCAGTTAGGTATGCATCAGTTAGGTATGCATCAGTTAGGTATGCAACAGATGGATTTGCACGGATGGGGTTGCAGTAGCTATCGGACCCAGATGACCTTATTCGCAGTATAATCGCACATTTGGACTACAAAAGGACTCCATCGTCGCTATTGGCACAAAAAGCACCATAAATGTGCCTTTTTGTAATGAATAGCTGCACTGGAGTCCGAAACTGTGCTCCAATCGCTAAAAACACGCGAATAACGTCATCTAGGTCCGTAAGGCTCATCCTGTATCAACGAATATGAAAATCCGCTGAAGCAGGTACCCAAAAACAAAATACAGATCAGCGATGCTCCAATGTTTGCGGTATGCGAACGTAGCAGATGGGTGTGCAACCGCTAGGTGCAACAGTTAGGTATGCAGTAACTAGGTGTTCAGTAACTAGGTGTGCATCAGTTAGGTATGCATCAGTTAGGTGTGCAGCAACTAGGTGTTCAGTAACTAGGTGTGCATCAGTTAGGTATGCATCAGTTAGGTGTGCAGCAACTAGGTGTGCAACAGAAGGATTTGCAGCGGATGGGGTTGCAGTAGCTATCGGACCCAGATGACCTTATTCGCAGTATAATCGCACATTTGGACTACTAAAGGACTCCATCGTCGCTATCGGCACAAAAAGCACCATAAATGTTCCTTTTTGTAATGAATAGCTGCACTGGAGTCCGAACCTGTGCTCTAATCGCTAAAAACACGCGAATAGCGTCATTTGGGTCCGTAAGGATCAGCGTATACCAACGGACGTGAATAATAAGTTGAAGCAGGCAAACAGCGTCCATAATAGCGCCGTCTGAGTCCGTAAGCTAAGGCGTCCATTGATCATGAATAATGCCGACTAATGCATGGTCTTCTCCGATCTTTTCGAAGACTAGGCGCAGGCTGCGCCAATCCATACCCTCGACAGAAGGATCGATACCAGCAATATGATATTCAACGAAATCATATTGCTCCTTAGGATACACTTCGTTTAAGTTATTGATCGTCGTCCCTTGCCCAAGCCCCTTGTTCACAGCAATTTCGGCCTTCTGAATGAAGTCCGCATCATAAACAAACCGCTTGTAGTAATCTGCAAATGTCAGCTCGATTAAATCACCGGAGCCAGCAAATGTTCGCCAGACTCTTTTGGTAGAGTCATTCATTAATCCTTCTACTTCCTCCCGGGTGAATACAAGATCATTTTTTGTATCCACGTATGCATATGGAGAGAAACGTAGCCCTTTATCCCGATGTACCCATGCCGCTAATTGCTTCATATTCTTATTCTTAATGGAGTTCATTACCGTAGACGCCGCTTCCTCAACTAATGGCGGCAATCCCTCTAGATCCTGCGGCTGCCCCGTACTTGATGTCTCAGTCTCCTGTGGTGATTCCGTAGTAACCGCTGACTGTGCAGTTTGTGTCTGCTCTGGCGTCTGCTTTTGTGTCTGCTCTGGTGCCTGCTCGGGTATCGGCTTTTGCGTGTGCACTGGTGTCTGCTCTGGCGTCTGCTCTTGTGTCTGCTCTGGCGTCTGCTTCGGCTCCGTCCCTGCTTCTGGCGTTCCGCTACATGCTGTAAGCCATAACATTGCTGCTATCAGCGCCAGCCCACCGATTTTTTTTGCGAAGTACATAAGATCCCTCCTTAGCTTCGATCCTTCACTCTTTAGACTGATTTGAACAAATGAAGGTTGCAAGCTTATACTAAAACTATCAATCATACAACTCTTATGAGAGGGCGGGGTTACCATTCATTTAACAGAAAAACTTAAAAGCCTTCCCCTAACTCCCGGCGTTTATCTCATGAAGGATAATCTCGGTCATATTATATATGTTGGCAAGGCAAAACAGTTAAAACGGAGAGTCCAATCCTATTTTCAAAACTCAAAATCTCATTCCCCAAAGGTTAAGCAGCTTGTAAGAAATATTAAAGATCTGGAAATCATCCTTACGGATACCGAATTCGAAGCCTTTATGCTGGAATGCAAATTAATTAAAGAGATCAAACCCATGTACAATAAAAAAATGAAAAATCCGCAGGCTTATACCTATATCGTAATAGGAGCGAATGAAAAAATACGTTCGTTAGAGATTACGTATGATCCTGCGGTCAAAGAAGGCACTCAGGTTTTGGGTCCCTATACAAGCAGAAGCACGGTTGAACGGGCAGTACAAGGCATTAAAGAAAGCTCAAAAATCCTTTGCAGCAACCCTAGCTTTAAAAATTCCCTATGCCTAAACCATTCGCTTGGCCTATGCATAGGGATGTGTGCAGGCGGAGATGCCGCTGTTCAATATAATAAAATTATTGATCGGGTCATTGGCTTACTAAACGGCTCAGATTCCAGCATCCTCGAGGAAATGGAGCAGCGGATGGCAGTGGCCGCGGAGCACTATGACTTCGAAACCGCCGCCAAATACAGGGATTATATTGGAGCTGTCAGCTTCCTGATTCACAAAGAGAAGGTCATCGAATTCGCTCAAGAGAATCAGAATATTGCAGTTCTTGAGGCCATGAATGAACAGACGCTTAAACTCATTCTGCTCAAGGGCAACCTTATCCTGTCCCATACCAAGCTACAATATGATCAACCGGATATCACCCACCTGCAAGCGGCAATAAAGTCAGCGATTATGACCACTTTTCACAGTGAACCCAATCAGACCCCGGCAGCGATCGGCCGCCATGAAATTGACGAAGCACAAATAATATACAGCTATTTAAAAAGCAGCTCCTGCAGCTACATCATCATTCAAGAGGATTGGCTTGCAGCTGAGCAACGTTCCAATATGGAGGCTTCGGTAAATGAGCTGTTGCAGATTTTTTTAAATGCGGTTCCTTCTCATTCCTATAATTAAAAGGTACGGGTTGTAACTGCGGTGAATGTTTGGACTTCCGGCTGATTATAGTAAACGGCGGCCTGCCTTTGCAGGCTGCATTTTTCGGTTTTGCTTCTTCAACAATCTTTTATAGCGTTTCTGAGTGTAAAGCACCTCACCCGCCTCCATTACCGTTTCCTTCGCCTCATTAACAACCAGCTTAGTTTCCTCCACACATTCCTTCATACGATTGATCTCCGATTTGAATCCCTCAGATCTGTCCTTCGCCTGCTCCAACGTGATCTGAATGTTTTCCTTCATCTCATCTATAGGTTCTTTCAACCCCTCTACTGATTGCTTAACTCCGTCAAGGGATTGCTTCAGGCCATTCACACTATTTTTTAATTCTTTCAATGGATTTCCCACATCTATCTCCTCCTAGTAATAAGCCATTAGTTCAACTGTTACTCTAAACTTACCCAAAGAGTGCACGTCCTTCACTCCTATAATGACAAAAAGGGTTCCAACTAAAAATAATCAACAAGAAGCCAGTCCCCAATAATGGAGGCTGGCTTCTTGTTGTCGTTCTTTGAGGATCACTGCGATCTGTCTACTTTACGCTTCCCGCCTCAACACGCGGCGGACGCATCGTCAAGCTGACCCGGCCCTTCTTCAGGTCAACCCCCATCACCCAGACGGTGACATTGTCTCCTACGGAGACAACGTCCATCGGGTGCTTCACAAAGCTGCCGCTGAGCTGGGAAATATGCACCAGCCCATCGTTTTTGATGCCGATATCGACGAATGCGCCGAAATCGATAACGTTGCGGACGGTTCCCTGCATTTCCATGCCAGGAACCAGGTCCTCGATCTTCAGCACATCGGTGCGGAAGATCGGCAACGGCAGCTCCTCGCGCGGATCGCGGCCCGGACGCTGCAAGCTCTCCAGGATGTCGCGCAGCGTAGGTACGCCGACATCCAGCTTCACAGCCAGCTCCTCGGCATTTTGCACCTCAAGCTGTGAGGCCACTTCTTTGCTGCCAAGCTTATTCACATCGAGGCTTAGCTCACGGAACAAACGATCCACCACCGGATAGGACTCGGGGTGAATAGGCGTGCGGTCCAAGGTGTTGTCTCCACCCGGAATCCGCAGGAAGCCGATACATTGCTCATAGGACTTGGCACCTAGACGAGGTACCTTTTGCAGCTGCTTCCGAGTCGTGAACTTGCCGTTCTCTTCCCGGAATTTAACGATATTCTTAGCAATTGTTCCATTAACCCCTGCCACATAAGAGAGCAAAGCAGGAGATGCCGTGTTCACATCCACACCAACATGGTTTACCGCTGATTCCACGACGGCTTTAAGACTCTCCTCCAGATGCTTTTGGGAGACGTCATGCTGGTACTGTCCCACACCAATAGCTTTCGGATCGATTTTCACCAGCTCCGCCAGCGGGTCTTGCACACGACGGGCGATAGAAGCCGCGCTGCGCTCCGCTACATCCAGATCCGGGAATTCCTCCTGCGCCAGCTTGGAAGCCGAATAGACACTCGCTCCCGCTTCATTAACGATCAGGTACGCCAGCTCTGGATTACCAATCTCGGCAATCACTTCTGCTGTAAACTGCTCCGTTTCACGCGAGCCTGTACCATTGCCGATTACGATGAGCTGAATGCCGTACTTAGCAATCAACTCTTTGAACTTAGCAGCAGCTTCGAGCTTCTTGTTGTTCGGCGGCGTCGGATAGGTCACAGCTACCTCTAGCAGCTTACCTGTATCGTCTACAACAGCCAGCTTACAGCCAGTACGGTATGCAGGGTCAACACCCAGCACACAACGTCCCTTTACTGGCGGTTGCAGCAGCAGGCTACGTAGATTGCCAGAGAAGATCGAAATCGCCTGGTTCTCCCCACGTTCGGTCATCTCTCCACGAACTTCACGCTCTACAGAAGGAGCAATCAAACGTTTGTAGGCATCCTCAGTCACTGCTTCCAGCAGTTCCTTCACCGGGGATGGCCCTTTAATGATCTTCCGTGCGATATAGGCATGAATTTTATCAGTGACGACCTCAATGCCTACCTTTAATATATTTTCACGCTCACCACGGTTAATTGCTAGGATGCGGTGAGGTGGCATTTTGTGTACAGGTTCACGGTAACTATAGTAATTTTCGTATACAGATTCTTGTTCTGCATCCTTTGCTTCAGACACAAGAATACCTTGACTTGCTGTATACTGGCGAACCCAAGAGCGGATCGCAGGATCATCTGCTATGTTCTCGGCAATGATATCCAGTGCGCCTTGCAGCGCTTGGTCTGCGCTCTCTACTCCCTTTTCCACATCAATATATTTCGATGCTTCAGTCTGTGTATCCCCTTGTCTTTGCTGCTCCAAGATCCAGTTAGCAAGCGGCTCAAGTCCTTTTTCCTTCGCAACACTAGCCCGCGTCTTACGCTTTTGCTTGAAGGGACGATACAAGTCCTCTACTTCCTGAAGCTTGACCGCATTGATAATTTGCTCATGAAGCTCCTTGGTCAGCTTGCCCTGCTCTTCAATATTGCGTATAACGTCTTTTTTACGTTCGCCTAGATTGCGAAGATAACCCAGCCGTTCTTCAATATCACGAAGCGCATTCTCGTCCAGCTCACCCGTCATTTCCTTCCGATATCTGGCGATGAACGGAATGGTATTTCCCTCATCCAACAGTCCTACCGTAGTGCGTACCTGTTTCAAACTAATGTTCAATTCCTTGGCAATCGCTACGGTTATCAATTCCTGCTCCCGCTGTGCGTTTGCCTCATCCGTAATGACTTCCGTATTGCTGTTATCTACCGCCATTAGTATCCCTCTTCCCGTACACAATCTGCTTATACATATCTTGATCTCATAATTAAAATAGTATCACAGATTCGGCTCTGCACCAAAGACCAGCCCGAATAGCGCGCTTTGTACTGAACCGCTGTGCGATAAAGCGAGGCATGGTAGAGTGGTCAAGCCCGGATTCGGCGATTACGCCCGCTGTCCCATTCCCCGTTTGCCGGAACTCAGTGACAATACAAAACACAAAGCCAGAACGAGCGCGGCTGCCCCATATGGGAAGTTAATACTAAGATCAAACAAATACCCTGCGACGATAGGCCCAGCAATATTTCCGAGACTTGTATAAGCTGAGTTCATTCCCGCTACGAAACCTTGCTGCGATTCTCCGGCCATCTTGGAAAGCTGTGTGCCTACTGCTGGACGCAGAATATCCATTGCAAAGAACACAATAAAGGTAACCGTAATAATCGCCCAAAAGCCGCTTACAAACAAGGTCAGCAGAATAAACAATGATGAGACTATAAGACAAGTGGAGATCACCTTGTTCTCCCCGAATTTATTCAAGATCCAGCCAAACGCGGACACCTGCACCACCGCACCTGCAATAGAACCAAAGGTAATTACAAAAGCGATATCCTTAGGCGTAAAGCCAAATTTATGGTCCACGAACAATCCGAACACCGTTTCATAATTAGCCAGCCCAAAAGCCATAACAAATACAATAATTAAGCCGAAAAAATACGGTTCGCGATAAGAGCGCATCAGCTGCGTCAAGAAGCTTTCCTGATTATTTTTTGATAACGTCGCTTCCTTACGTTTCTCTTCAGATAGAGACTCAGGCAAAATTAAAACTGTAATTAGAGCTGCAACTCCAGCTGCACCCGCTGCACAGAAAAAGGGTACCCGCATTCCAAGCTCAGCAAGATAACCGCCAATCCCAGGACCAATAATAAAGCCGGTGGTAATGGCTGCATTAATTAGCCCCATTCCTTTAGCTCTCTCTTCAAAAGAAGTCGTGTCCGCTACATAAGCCATAACTGCCGGCATAATTAAAGCAGCTCCTGCACCACCAAGCAATCTCGAAACGAACAAGAGCCAAGGTACATTGGCCAGACCAAAAATCAGCTCCGATATCGCAAACACGATCAAACCTGCTACAATCACCTTTTTTCTACCGATTCTGTCGGATAATCTGCCGGCAAATGGCGATATTAATAATTGGGCAAGCGAGAAGGAGGCGACCAAGAGCCCGACAGTACTTCCGCTGATCCCAAGCTCATTCATGTAGGTTGGCATTATTGGGACTACTAGCCCAATTCCAGTAAAAGCCAGAAAAATATTAAGCATAACAAGCAGCATAGCGCCTCTGTTTCTAAGTAACAATGACATTGTATTAACCCTCCGTGTGTTTAAAGCCAAAACTTCGAATATTATGCATGTTAAGACCGACCATCCGGTCTAAATAATAGTAAAAAAATAACCCTTCCTATTCCGGTGCCTTTGAGAAGCTTCAGCCTTCATGTTCCTGAATGTAAAGCTTCTTTTCATGCCCCTCGTTATCTTACCCCGTACGGATCCCTTGTAATAATAAATTTACTGCTTCCCGGTAATATTTTTTTATATCCTCCTGGGTCTTCTCATGAATCGAGAATTCAGAAACTCTTCCAATCCCTTCAAGCATGCCACTCACGATGATTACATAGTTCTCTAAGTCGCCCTTTACCAAATATCCCGTTTCAATACCTTCCTTCAAAAGATCACGACAAGCATGTGAGGCTGCTTCATAAAGAAGTGAAAGCCGCTTGCTAATCTCTTCCGGGTGGCATCTGCTTCTGGAGAATTCCTCGAGCGCATGAATCAATGGATTCTGAAAATCATTTGCGTAGTGTTCGGCTAACGCATAAAATCGTTCTTCGATTCCTACAATTTCCTGTTTCTTATCATCCCACGCTTGCAGCCACTCTAACGTATCCACTTCCACTACAAATAGAAAAAGCTCATCCTTGCTCGGAAAATGGTGATAAAGACTGCCTTTACTGACATTCGAGGCTACACAAACTTCATTCATAGTTACGGCAGCATAACCCTTCTGTACAAACAGCTGCGTGGCCTTGCGCACAATTCTTTTTTTAGTTTCTTCTCCGTCTGAGCGTCCTTTGATTCTAAGCACCTCCTAAACCGACCGTACGGTCTAATAATATCAGATCATTTTCAAAAAGTGAAGACCTAACGATTCTTTATTTACTATACGCAAAAACGCACATTAAAAGACGCCCGGATTCGTACCCGAGCGCCAATCTCATGAGTTATCTATAACCTAGGGTGATTAAAAATCAATCAGACCAAGGCTGATTTGCAGCGATTCATCCACCTTTTTCATCGTTTCATCATCAAGGTGGGTGATCTTGTCAGTTAAGCGTTGTTTGTCAATCGTCCTAACCTGTTCCAGCAAAATAACAGAATCTCTGTCAAAGCCATGAGCAGCTGCGTCAATTTCCACATGTGTAGGTAACTTAGCCTTCTGGATTTGGGCTGTGATTGCAGCCACAATTACCGTCGGGCTAAAGCGATTGCCAATATCGTTCTGGATGACCAGAACTGGCCTTACTCCGCCTTGTTCAGAACCTACAACCGGCGAAAGATCAGCAAAAAAAACATCGCCACGTTTAACGATCAATGTCTACACCCCGCTTACTAAGCGGCCAAGAGTGCTGTCTGCATCTTCCTCCGCGAGGAAAGCCTCGCATGCCATGGTCAAGTTGATCTTAGCCATTTCCATGTAGCCGCGCTGCATGGACTCCCGGATGGAACGTTTCCTCCGTTCGCTCAAGTACAGCTTCATGGCCTGCCTAATCAATTCACTCCGGTTGGAATTCTCCAATTGAACAATTCCGTCCACTTCCTGCAAGAGATGATCGGGCAAGCTGATCATGATTCTTTTGGTGTTCTGCAAATTAGCCACCTTCTCTTCCACCCCCACAAACCTTCTGCCCTTGTGTTCCAGTGTTACAATATACAAGGAATTTTATACAAGGAATATATGCCGCCAGTATATCAAGTATGCTGCATCCCATTATAAACTAGAAATGGTGGTTCGTATAGGCTTTTAGTCACATCTCCTAATACGATACAATTCCTTCTATTTTCTCCCTTGTATAACATCACTGTCAAGAACTTTCAGTTTGTGAGCAGAGCATTTACTAATTTAGGAAGTGTGCCTTCACTTATATAAACGCGGGGCACCCGATGAGCCAACATGCAGATAACCTCGTAGTGAATTGTTCCAAGCTGGAGAGCCAACTCGTCTGCCGTGATCATCACGTCAGCTTGACGGCCGATGAGAACAACTTCTTCGCCTGCTTTAATTTGTTCCGCTTCTGCAGCGAAAGATTTGAGTGATACCATACACTGATCCATGCAGATTGTTCCGACGACAGGAACGCGGCGTCCACGTATTAGCACCTCCGCTTTGCCAGTTAGCATGCGGGAATATCCATCTGCGTACCCCACAGGTAGCGTTGCAATAATCTCCTCGCTCTCTGTGATGTACCTAGTGCCGTAACTGACGCCCCAATCGGCAGGCAGGCTTTTGACATATACAACCTGCGTCTTCAGCGTCAATACCGGACGTAGTTCTACCAGTTGACGGTTCACCTCTGTGGAGGGATAAAATCCGTACAAGCTGATGCCTACACGCACCATATTGCTGGATAAATAAGGTGAATCAATGGCCGTAGCGCTATTGCCCGTATGTATGATCGGGATCTGAATGTTCTGCTCCCGCAGCGTTTCCGCCACGCTCATGAACCGTCGATGCTGTTCCAGTGTATAGCTTTTGTCTTGTTCGTCTGCCTTGGCAAAATGGGTAAACATACCCTCCAGCTCCGCCTGCGCAACAGACTGCACTTCAGAGATAAATGCAGGTGCGTCAGCTGGTAAAAGACCCAGTCGTCCCATCCCGCTATCAATCTTGATATGCACCTTCAGCCGATGTTCCGGATCTATAGGAAGCTGTCTTATAGCCTCCAGTACCTCCGGTGTGAACAGTGTTACAGTTACATGGTTCTCCCAGGCAACGGCTATTCCTTCTGGGGAAGTGTAGCCAAGCACCAGTATAGGAATCAGTATTCCCGCCTGACGCAGCTCCAATGCTTCATCCAAAAAAGCCACACTAACATAATCTGCTCCGAGTCTTTCCAGCTCCCGTGTCACTTCCACTGCTCCATGGCCGTACGCATTTCCTTTGACGCATCCCATAAACTTTGTCTCTGCCGGCAAGTAGCGGCGAAAGGCTTCGTAATTGGCACGCAAATCATCCAGATTAATTTCGGCTACTGTCGGTCGATAGCTTGCTTGCACTTCAAGTCACCTTCTTACGTTGTAGTAAAACGTCATTGCTGCATTGCATTAATCATTGTCTTAGTACCAATGGTAATGCTACAGAAGGTGGCTGTCAATGTGTGCTGGAGCCCCGGCAAATAAAGAAAAGCGGATACTACGTTGTAGAGGAAAGAATCCCACAAAACGCAGTATCCGCCTACTTTTTATTATTTACCCGATTGTGCCTCCATAGAAGCGGCAATTTGCATCATTTCATTAGCAGGAAGATTGGCACTTGTAATTCGGTACTCTACTCCCTCAGACATCCAAGTCAATGTCTGCTGCTCATCCCCACTCAGAACTCCCCATGTAAAACCAAGGTCTTTCAGGGTTCCAGGCGCCAGTGCTACCGCACGGTCCAGTGGACGGGATTCCATAATAGTGTACTGATAAATCCCATCATATCGGATGAGAACAGCATGGTCTTTGTTCCCCTCCAATTTATGCGAGTCCTTAAACTCGACACCAGCTGGAATATAATCAGGTTCAATGATCCCAAAGTCTCCAAGCTCTGCAGCCACTGGTTGCTCAGCCGGTTCTTGGCCTTCAGGAGCTGTAATTGGATTACCATTCTCATCAACCTCAGCTACTGTGCTCTCTGCGGACTTACCCGAGGCCATGTTCTTTTCCATATCAAAAGAATCCTTGGTGAAATCCGTATCGAATTTGAAGGTGTCAAACTTCACGTTTACAACTACCTTCGCTTCAGAATCCGAGACTTGAACCTGCTTAGGTTCATAAGTCTTTTTATCAAGCCAAATCTTTTGTCGTACAAGGGCATTGCTTTGATAATTCGCGGCTACCTCGAACACATAGTTATCCCCATCTTCCACAAATTGCCGATTATTATCCGAAACTATGCCACGAACCAACGTCTGATACAGATAGACCTGACCTTGATCATCCGGCCAATCGCTTTGGAAGCGGAAGCTCTTATTCATACTTGGTGTGAGTACGAATACTCCCTCATCATTACGAAGTACGATCTGCGTAATATCCTTCTGAACATTTGCCAAGCTGATCCGGTAGTAGGAAGGATTCTTGTACCATACCTCTACCTTATACTCCTGCGGCTGTTCCCCGGTATACAGGGTCATTGTGCCAGAACCTTGGTACGTTCCCTGCTTACTTTCCAACTTGTCAGCCACATTGTTCAAATCCTTGACTACGGAAGCGGCATCCTTCTTCCCGCACCCCGTCATCACCAGGGCCACGCTCATAATGATCGCGAGTACCCATGTTATCCGGCGCATGACATCATCCCCTTAACCTGTTTTGAATGCATTGATTAGTACATGTCTATGAGGGACTTGGCCGCAATATGCAGACGGGCATGACAAGCGTGCAGCATTGATTTATTTTATGAGCTCCAACAAGCCAAAAAGCCCGCGCACAGCGCTGGCTCTATACTTCATCAGAAGTTGCAATATCATTATGTAGGGTGTTTTAACCATTCTCTTCAATTCTCGTTATCACTATGTACTGCTTTATTGTACTGATTAATTAATTCATCTAATCTCATGGACTGTCTGATCACATTTGGATGCGAAAGCCCTCCATGTTGCCTCTCCATCAAATAAAGTTTGTTTCTAGCACCCTCTATTCTCTTTTGGATAATTTCCTGATCATTCATTAACACTACCTCCCTAATGAAATATTCTAGAGGTATATGTCAAATTCTTAATTTTACATTGAAGTGCATTACTAGAATTCAAAAAAAGCGATTCCAGATTTAATCAGGGAACTCTCTTGATTGATATCTTCTATGAAACTATCACTACTAAGCACTGTCAATAACAAAACAATTTTTCTTTTCATTGATTCTAAGCAGATTCTGGTACTCTTTCTGCGTTTCTAAAGATGCAATATGCCGAAGCTGCTCAAACATTCCGACACACTTAATTATACATGATTCGTTATTAATCCTTACAGAATTCTCTAAACTATCCATTATATATTTTATACTAAGCTCATATTTTCCTCTTCTTATATAATACAATGCTATTTCAGCCATAAAAAAAGTGTATCTGTCTTCGATAATTTGTCGATTATAACATTTAAGATTTCTCTGCTGATCTCTAAAATCTGATATTTCTGGCTCAAACCGCTGAAGAATATCATCCACATTAAAATCATAGTGATTGGCTGCCTGAAGGATTTTGAACAGGCCTGGAAGAAATTCTTCTTTTCTATCTTCAATATAGGTCACATATTCCGGAAGCATTGCTGCATCACCTTTTAAAATTTTCAGCAAAAAAATATTAGCCTGCGCCCAACCCATACATTTATTCATGAGTTGCAAAGCTTCCTCCGTATCCTCACGAATCCAGCTCATGTCCATGTAAAGGTTGATATAATGCAATGCTCTATCATAATCTCCAAGCTCTCTGTAAACTACTGAACGTAACACATAAGAATATAAAATATATGAAAATAAGGGCATTGCAGGTTCCTTTTGTACCCCGTTTTTTCTGGCTCGCTCATTATTATAATTATATTGAATGGATGCTTTTTTGCCCAATTCCTTAGTCATTACCATTACCTTATCCCAATGCCTCAAAGCGCTATATGTATTCGCCAGAACCTTCAGTGCGTCAAGCTGATCAACTTCATCAAGCCGATTTACAAAGCCCTCAAACTGCACCGCTGCCCGCAAATTCACATCCTGATCGCCCCCTAGAGCAATCGTAAACAATCTGTATTGGCAAAAAGCCAGCCGCTCTGAATGCTGATACTTCTCACTCTCCGCCACACTCCGGTATAACAGCGCTGCAGCTTCATATTTTCCTTGTGCAAAGAAATCTTCTGCTGTATCAAACAACGGGTGTGTATAAGATAGGCTGTCCATCATGATTCCAATCACCCGGCTTATACATTCCAGCTTATCTAGTTCAGCACAGCGATATAGAAAAGGTCGAAGACGTCTCCAATTGGGATTGGAATGTATAAAACACTCCTCCACATACATATCGTAAAAGCATCCTTCCTCTAATCCCATACCTTTTGTAATCCGATCTAATTGCTGCATGGCTATAGGACGATTCCCATTCATAATGTTGCTAATCGTGCCTGAATTTACTTTAGATACCTCTGCGAATTGATTAATTGTTATTCCATTCTTCTTGAGGTAGTCCGCCAGTTCTGCACGAATGGTCATCTGCTTCATGATCAAAGCCACCTTTCGCCATCATGATTCATATATAGATCAATAGTATTTAAATAATAATATGTCTAATTATTCCAGTGGTCAAATACTTTTTTTGACTCAATTGATTATACATTTATTCAATTAGTGATGTATAAAATACAAATTAGCCGAATGTAAAAAACCACCAGAACACAAGGTGTATTAGACCTTTTCTGGTGGCTTTTCTAATGTTACTTCTATCCATCGTTATTCAATACATGCATTTAAATTCAACTAAGAACTAGGTTTAATCATCATGTCCAGCTTATTTATATAAGGGCCGAGCGCTTCAATTAACTTCTCTTGGTTTTGTATCTCCTCTTTCGAAAGCCGATCCATATGAACACTTCCATCTGCATCAAATACCTTGGCATCATAGCTTTGCAACTCATTTATTAATTGTTCGATCTCTGCAAACTCTTCTTTAGTAAGCCTCTGTTCTGCTTTTTCCAGCAAGCCATCCCAGAAAGTATCACGATCAACGACAGCCGACTTTGCCTTAGGGATTTCCGTTTCATTCATTTTCTCAAAATAAGGTTTAAGCTCAACCTGTAAATCGTTATATGCCTTTTGATCCTTTGCACTTAACTGTTCCAGGTGAAAGACTCCTTCAGCATCGGTCATTTGCAGATTGTAAGCTCCCAATTCCTCTAGTAATGACATCAATCTTTTGAATTCCTCTTCGTTAAAACTTTGCTTCGCGCTCTGCAGCTTGGCTTCAAGCCTGTCATATTGTTGCTGGGTTACTCCAATCGTAGCAGCAGTTGCTTGTGAGCCATACAGGGTATCCGCCAAATAATTATATCCGGCATATGCTCCAGTAGGAATTAATAATGCAGCCGCCAAAATGCTTGCTACAAGCCATTTTTTCATTCGTCTTCCCCCTAACCTAGTCTCGGTCTGATTTAGTATTTGCTCCTTCAGTTCCGGTGGGGCACTTAGATTTCTCGCCTCTTCCTGCAGAACTGTCCGTAACTCTTCATTGAAATTCATGCAGGTCCTCCACCTTTCCCTTAAAAAGAGTATGATTTTCTGGCTTCTGACGAAGCTTATGCAGTGCAGCATGAATACGGGATTTCACCGTACCCAGAGGGATACCCAGTATCGCGGCACTTTCTTCCTGTGAATATTCATTTAAATAGTGCAGAATAATCACCTGCTTCAGCTTAAATGGAAGACGATCAACACTTGCTAGTAGACGGCGGTTAGCTAACCTGTCCACAACATCACTAGTGAAATCAGGTTCCATCTTTAGATCATTATGCTCTACTTTTTTGACCGTTCGGAGATGCGTCCATCTCTTTCTTCGATAGGCATGAATTTGCCGCATAACCAGCCCCATAAGCCAAGGCCTAAAAGGACGATTGACGTCAAATTGCTCAAGCGACCGGTGCATCTGAATATAAATCTCCTGAACAACATCATCCACATCGGAGGTTTCGCGAACGAGAAAATGAACGGTCTGATACACATCCCGAATCGTTGCTTCATATAGTTCACTGTACGCTTCACGGCTGCCGGCTAGCGTAAGCGCAATGAGCTGAGAATATTCATTTGGATGTTTCATCCCTCTCAATCCCTCCTTCGGTCTTACACTATGTATTGGTAAATAGAGAATAAATCGTTCGATTTATTTTAAAAAACAACCAGGCAGCGATTTTCCGGTTATTGGAGAATCGCTGCCTGGTGTTCTTACTCTTCAGCGGCTTATTGGAGTAAATGAAGTCGGCGGAGGCTGATCTTCAGCTTTGCTTGAGCAGATTATGCGCAGGTGGAAGCTGGTCTTCAGCTTTGTACGCCAGCTTTGGCCGGACCCTGCCGAAATCTATGAGATAACTGCATTCTATACACTTATTCAATATGCAAAAGGGGTTACTCTGATTTTAAGTGTATTCTATACAATTAAAAAGCAGAGAAACTTCCTATAGTAGTGTAAATCGTGAAAATAAGTGTACGAAATACAGCTATTTTCATTGGAAAGATATTTCGCAGAAATATAGTTGTACAAAGTACAGCTATATCCTCCCAATCGTTGTTTGCATGTGCCCTCAATAAAACGAAAAAGGGGAGATCCATATGGATCATCCCCTTACCCGTATATACTCGAATAGAAACCGCCTATCTTTCTAAAAAATCAGTCAGCGGATAGACTCAGCAACTTTGATCAAATCATTCTTGTCCAAGCTAGCTGATGTTACACCGTATAACACTTCATTGGCTTCCCAGTCCAACCCTTTTCCATTAACCAATACAGCATCAACTCCGTTAATCTTCACTTTTTCGATGGTGCCATCCGTCGACATCTCATAAGCCGTTTCGGAATCAGCGTGCCGCTGCTGCATCGAGATGATCTCATCGGTAGCTTCATTAACAAAATATAAATTAATATATTTGCTATTGATCACATCACCATTGCTATCCTTATAAAACTCTGCACGATCAAAGGTATAACCCTCTGGTAAATACGCCGGTAAGCCCACATCAAAAATCGTATATTCGTTTAGCTTGCTAGAATCCCTCTCGATCAGCAATTCCGCTTTCTCTTGATCCCTCTCAGATTGCGTAACCAGTCTGCCGTCTTCAACTCCGACGATTTTTTCCCCATCAGCATTGTAGATATCACCTGCCTTTTGAGCAGCGCCGAGAGTCGCAAGCGCATTTCCTTTGCTATCAAAAATCTTCCCCTTAAAGTCATCCGGAATCACGTTGGAATCCGCAGAAAATTCTACTTCATGGGCTACAATATGGCCTAAGTTTATCGTTTGCAATACTTTCATTAACAGCTCCTGCGCAAATGACGGCTGCACAAAAGTTACACTTAATACGCTAACCACTAGCAAAGTTGCCAGCATAACAGCAGGACGTCTGAATCTATGTTTTGTACGCAATCCTATCTCCTCCTTTTGGCCGGCATACTTTCTTCGTGCCTTATTCAGAATGGCTGTTTTGTCAGAGCCCTCGCTGAAATCTTGATGGGCCAGAACCCTGCCTAGCTCCAGCAGCTCCTTGTACTCCCCAGCACCCTTTAGATCATTTGCCGCTCCATATATACTTTCATCTAAATCTGCTGAGAACTTCTGCTGTATGTCTTTACTGTTCATAGCTGCTCCACGCTCCCTATTTCAGTCTTCAGCTTTTTCATAGTCCGGTAGAGTATCACACCGATATTGCTCTCCGAAATTCCCGTAACCTGGGCAATCTCTCTATTTCTCAGATTAGCACCAAATTTTAGAGCCACAATATTCCGCTCCTTTGAGCTCAATGTATTCAAGGCTTCGTTAAGCCTTCCACTACGCTCTCCCTGGAGGATCAAGCTTTCCGGATCTTTCCTGCTAGAAACCTGTTCCTTGACGGCATCCAGCGAAAAGAAACTTTTCCTTTTAAAACTCCGGTAATGATCATTGACCACATTTCTGGCAATGGCGAATAACCATACCTCTAAAGGAGCTTTTTCCTGAGAATAGGTCGATAGTTTCGCCAACGTTTTCTCAAAAACGAGGCTTGTCAGATCCTCAGCCGTATAGAGAGAACTAACCCGGTAAGCGATGTAGTTGAATATTCTTTTATAGTAGGTTTCAAAAATCGTTGTGAACAAAACATCTATGTCAGCATTTTCCTGTATATTCTCTTTTACAAAAGGATGAAGCAGTGCGCGCTCATGCATCAATCGAACTCTCCTTTCCCACCAAATTTTCACTTAGCTAAGTAAAATCATCAGTTAATACGATACATTTTCAATTTCATTACAAGATATAAAAAAAGAAGAGTTCCAGCGCTAATTTCAGTCTTTCTAACCAAGCTACAGTAACCCGGCAACTTGACAAGCTTATTATAGCTTCTATATATTTTAGTAATTAAAGTAAATTGGAGCGAGGCAATGTTATGAGCATAAAGGAAGAGAAACAAAATGCTATCCATAAGGTCATGGAATCTATGGCAAATGTGCAGCAGAAATCCCAGTTTTTCATTGATATGATCACTAAAAAGGAAACCCTGACTCACAATCAGATCATGCTGCTGTTTCAACTCCGGCTTACCGGAAGCTTGAACATTACTGACATCTCTGAACGCTTCGTGGTTACACCCGGAGCCGCTTCTTCCATGTGCGATAAGCTTGAGGAAGCTGGACTTATTGAACGGGTGCGGACTAAAGAAGACCGCAGAGTTGTCAATATTGTCCTTACAGAACAAGGTGATCAGCGTATCCATACAATATTTGAAGCATTTCCTACCCCTGATCTGAATAAAATCTCCGGAACTTTAGAACAAATAAATAAATTGATGGAACAAATGATGCACTAACAGCCTTCATTTTGCTCCTTATCAGCTATACTCTTTTCTATAAACACTGTCTGTCAGGAAACTGACGGCAGTGTTTTTTTAGGTTTAACTCCCAAATTATTATATTGACTATATATTATAATGAATATATATTTTAATTATTAAAATATATTTCAAAGGACGGTACTGTAAATGTCCAATAATAACAATACTTATGAACGTACTGACATGATTGATCCACCCTTGAAGGTAAGAGGTTCGCAGTTTGTTCGAGAGAATATTAATGCGGTCACGGTTGATGTGTTTGGCCACTTAAGTACCAAAGGGAGCGTCTCGACTTCTAAACTCAAAGTATCTGGTGACTGTACAATTGGGGGGAATTGTAAGGCCAATCAGGTAAACAATCTAGGGAGCCTACGCATTCAAAATATCCAAGCAGATAATCTCCGCTCTTCTGGATACATGTCCGTAGCAGAAAATGCTGCAGCTGGGACTTTTTATGCTGAAGGTGCCGTGAAGATAAAGAGACTAATTGCAGATTCATCGATTGAGATCCGTTTAGGCAATAGAAGCACTGTCGGGGTTATGAGAGCTGGCGGTAACATTATCGTTAAACCCTCTTCCAAGTTGATTAATGCGCTGATGCACCCTTTTCGAAAACTTACCTGCACAACAATTGAAGGAACTAACATAACGTTATACCGGACGACAGCTGACCTTGTGTGCGGTGAAGAAATTATCGTCGGACCAGGTTGTACCATTGGGGAAATCCGCTATAGCAAAAGTCTGACGGTGGATCTTAAGTCGCAAGTTGACCGAACTGTATTTTTAAACCCATAAAGAAGAGTTTACATGGAAAAAAGCACTCATTTGTCAGGAGCCACTGTGCTCAAAAACATCGCCAAAGGAGCCATCATCTTATTCTGTGTACCAATCCTTAGTGTCTGGGCCGCGGGGAGCGTTGTCTGTGCAATCATTGCACCTATCGGTGGTGTACTAGGTATTGTTGGCATCCAAGGAATAGGACTAAATGCCTTTCCAGATTATGATTTACCGAACATTCTCAGCCTTCCAATCGGTCTCTGCCTCTCCTTACTTTTGTTCATTTCTTTCTATTACACTCGTCGTTTATTGCGTGGATGCCTGCATTTTATTAAAAACTAGCGAACTGTAACAAGCTTGTATTCTCTTTGTTAATAGAAAGTGACCTACAACGCGCTGTTTTATTCTATACTTAAGGGGACTGGACTTTATCCTGGAGGTAATTATGAATAAAATCATCGCTATCGGAGCTATCACGCTCTTTTTGGCCGGATGCGGAGCATCGGCAACCATAGATATGGATACAACAATGGCTATTAACCAAACACAAGCTACTTCAGCACCACTGAAACTAATCGTCGACGGCGAAGCCGTTCTTCCTACCCTCTCCCCTTTTTTCCTAGATGATAAGGTCTATGTACCTGCAAAAGTATTAATGGAATACTACACCTCAGAACAAAAATGGGATAATAACTTAAAGACCTTAACCATCTCTGATGGAAGCAGTAGTTATGTTCTGAAACCGGACAATGAGTATATGCAAGCTGACGGATATCAAACCTCACTTGAAGGACCAGCTATTCTACGAAACGGTATTTTATATATTCCAGCCGATTCCTTAAACTCTCTGTCTGGTGCCACTGCGCAGCTGAATGCAGCTGAAACTGAAGTATTAATAACATCAGGGGATGTTAGTACTACCGTCAGAACACCCAGCGAACCTCTTGCTATTGCTACAGAAAATGACCAAATGAAGCTGTATGCTGCCCTTAAAGATGGCGGTACCTATGAGGGATTTGTTGTAGAGGTGAACGGTAACAAGCATACATTTGATTGGGAAGCACCCAGACTCCTAAGTTACCCTCCTGAGATTCATTATGCCGACGTCGATCAGGATGGGCAGGAAGAAATCGTTGTCATTCTGTGGCTCGGAACAGGTACGGGCATGTCCATGCAAGAGCTTCACGTGATTAAGCCTAACCAGTGGGAAGAAGTCACTGTCCCTTCTGCAGATAAAGCTGCCTCCGCATTGGTTACGTCAAAAATTTCTACTGAAAAAGGGGACGCCCTGATTCAAATTCAAGTTAAAGGCTCAACTCCATCCATGGTGATTTTGCGATATCCAGATCGTGCTGAGGATGGCAATCTAGGCGAAGAAGCCGGCATTGGTGCTGTTACTCACTACATAGTGGAAGAGGGCAAGCTAAAGGCGGAAACAAATGTTTATATTGGATTTCTGGAGAGTATTGGCACACTAACTTTTGCCTACAAACCGGGAAAAGATGGAATGGAACCCGACTCTATTCGCTTTGAGGTTCATGAGGAATTAGCTTCTTACGTGGAGGGTGAACAGTTATGATTGATGCCCATATACATTTAGAGCAATATGAACCTGAAGTTGCCGAACAGATACTGAGTGAACTGCCTGAAATGGGAGTTAAAGCCCTTATCGCTGTCTCTATGAACTTGGACTCTTGTATACGCACCCAAAGACTTGCAGCCATAAATCCCGGCGTGGTCCGTCCAGCTTATGGCTTTCATCCAGAGCATCCCTTGCCGCAGGATGCTGAGCTGGCTGCTCTACTGAAATGGATCGAGAGTCAATCTAGTGAGGATTATATTGCTGTGGGGGAAATCGGGCTACCTTACTATTCGCGTGCTGAAGCCTTAGAACGTGGCGAAACCTTTGATATGGAGCCCTATATTGAGCTGCTGGATCAGTTGCTTGGGTTAGCTTCCCGTCTCAATAAACCTGTGGTGCTGCATGCTGTCTATGAAGATGCGCTTATTGCTTGTGATCTCCTGGAGAAACATAACATACAGCATGCCCACTTCCACTGGTTCAAAGGTCCGGAAGAAGCCATTGCCCGCATGATGAAGAACGGCTACTATATCTCCTTCACCCCGGATATCCTGTATGAGCCGGAGATACAGGCGCTTGCCCGCCGTTATCCCCCAGAGCTAGTCATGGCTGAAACCGATGGTCCTTGGCCGTTCGAAGGACCTTTTGCAGGGAAAATCACCCATCCGTCTATGATTCGGGAAGTCGCCGCTGCTTGGGGAGCGCTCCATGGTTACACTCCCGGCGAAGCGGAAGAGTTACTGACTGCGAATACTAAGCGATTTTATAGCTTGTAGATGCTCTATAGCTTGTTGATAGGTCTATAGATTATAGATAAAACTATAGCTTGTAGATAGATATATAGCTTATAGATAGATCTATTCTAGGAGTAGAGGAAAGTCAGGGCCTTAGCTAGCCTAGCCTAACGCCAGACCAACATTATGAATAAACACAGCTTGGCTTGTGAATCCGTATTTTTCATAGTGGAAGTACTGGTCACAAGCCGACCTTACTTAATCCAGATCCCCTTACCGATTTTCGTTTAATTCGGTAATATTTTCGCGTACATATTTTTGCGTATGCATTTACGTGTACGTAGTTTACGTGTACTTATACATGCACGTATTTACGTGTACGTAGTTTACGCGCTTATTTACCTATACGTAGTTAGACGTACCCATTTACATGTATGTATTTCTCGTACGTATTCACTCGTATGTATTTACGCGTGTGAAGCCGCTATCGGACACAGCTGACCTTATATGCAGCAATTCCCCATTTTTGGGATGAGAACGGACCCCAGAGTCGCTATTGGTATAAAAAATACCCAATAAGGTGCTCTTTTTAAGGGATAACGACGCTGGAGTCCGAAACCATGCTCCAAAGGCTAATAATCTGTGAATAATGTCATCTGGGTCCGTAAGCCTCAAGTTGATGATGCTCGGGCCGCTTGTTGGCAGCCCCCAATAATCATAACCGCTCCACACCCACTAACGTTCCGCCTGCGAACTCCATTTTATAAATATCTGGCTTTGTGGTTTGAAGTAAAAAATTCAGATCATATTTGGCATCAAAATAGTTCATCATAAGCGTCATGACTGCCCCGTGAGTTCCAATAGCAACCTTTTGACCGCTGTGATTACTCAGAATTTCTGCCAGTACACTAACTGAACGCTTCTGACACGCATGAATGGATTCCCCACCAACTGGGACAAAATCCGGATCTTCAAACATTTTTGCCAGTAGTGGATACAGTTCCTGATCAGTCATAATCGTACTTCCGTCCGAGAAATGGATCTCCCGCAGGTCTTCAACACTTTGAATCTCTGCTCCTAACTCCTGCGCCAATCCAGAAATCGTATGTATAGCCCGAAGGTATGGACTTGAATAGAAGACTTGAATTCCTTCCAGACGTAATTTTTCCGTTATCTTGCGGGCATCTGCCTCCCCTTTCGCGGTTAGTCCGCGAGTCCTTTCAGTTCCTCCGGGCAGTTTGGGCGACTCACCGTGCCTCACCATATAAATAAAAGTAGCCATCCTTTCCCTCCTTTCCCTCTACAAATTCTAATGTTCTAACCTATCTCCTCTACACACTAAAAAAGCCCTTACGGACGAGAAACTGTCCTATCGGGCTAGGTAATATTGTAACTTATAACGTTTTGTGCAGCAGTTGCTTTAGATCACAAAGTAATAACTTATTGCGAAGTCACTTATTGAGGAAATACTTATTGAGAGGTCACTTATTGAGACTTACTGAGAAATCGCTTACTGAGAAGTCACATATTAAGGCGACTATGACTAAGGAGACTATTAATTGCACTATATACAACTATTAAGCGGTAAAAGAGGCCTCCTGAGCAAATAAGTGTACTCTGTGCAACTAAAAATCATCTTTCCAAGACTAAAAGGGAGAAAATCAAATAATAACTGCACAAAGTACAACTAAATCCCAGTTCGATCGCTGAAAGAGAATTTAACTGTACGTTCTGCAACTAAATGCTAGAGAGTCACGCTAGATTGTCTTTGCCACTCAAGCATTCTAGTCCCGCTGAGTACTGGCATTGGCCAGGTTCTCTCTGCCACTCAAGCTTGCTAGTCCAGCTAGGAAGTCCTGCTAGCTAGACTAGCGTGCTACCTCCTAGCCCCCTTCCATCACCTCAACCGCCCTAGATTGCTCCGCAGAGCTATCGTTCATCTCTTTCTGCGCGGGCCACAGCACGCGCCCAAATGCGATGCCCAGCACACCAATCAGAGCGATTACGATGCCAAAATTCAAAAAGATACGGCTAGGCCCAGCAATCTGCACCATCATTCCGCCGAGGAGTGGCGCGCCGATCATAACAGCGCTAAGAATGGTACTCTGAATACCGAACACACGCCCTGTCATGTGCGGGGGTGTTTCTTTTTGCAGACAATAATTGAAGGTGATCATAAACATTCCATTCCCGAGACCCAATAAAAATCCTAGCAACAATACAGTAAGGATGGAGACGCCCGGCTGAAGCAGGCCCAGCCCTCCGACCGATATACCAATAAGCATATAACCTGTACCCAGCTTCCAGCCGTAGCCTGTTCCCCTGTTCAATTTGTTCAGGACCATGATCATGAATACAGCCCCCACGCCTGTTGCCGCAACAAGCCAGCCCAGCATAGATTCCTCAGAAGGTGCAATAATTCTGAATAGACTAGTGAACTGGAAATCGATCATCTGAATGGCCAACGCACCAACTAAACCAAACAGCATGCTGTTTAGAAGCAGTCTACTGCGCAGCATAAAGCTCCAGCCTTCTTTCCACATCGTGCGGAGAGCAACACGCTCCTCTTGATCACCCTTACCTTCTGAGCTGACTTGTCCTGCCTCACTGTTTTTAACGGTAAGTAAGAGCAAATAAGAGCAGCCTCTGAGACAAGCATTGATCAATATACACCACTGAGGCGTAAGAACAGACAACGCGAAACCGCCCAGTAAAGGTCCCGCGATTTTTGAGCCTTGATTTACAAGCCCATTAAGCGAGGTAGCTTGGAGCAGTTGGTCTTCTCTAACCATACTACGGGTCATCGACTGTTGAGCAGGCACGTTTAACGTAGAAATGGCAGCACGCAACATCAATAACGGGAGCAACCACACCATACTGGGAGCAAATAATACGAATACGGTTAACAATGCCGTAAGCAGATCACACATCCGCATCAGCTTCAGCTTGTTCAGTCGGTCAGCCACTACCCCTGCGAACGAGCCCAGCAAAATCCCCGGCAAAGCTATGGAGACCGGAATCAAAGCCAGCATTAGCGGGCTGGCCTGCCAGCGGTACCCTACGAGTACCTGAATCGCCAAGGCATCGAACCAATCCCCAAAGGTCGCTGTCGCAAATGCGCTGTACACACGCATATACACCTTGTTCTTAAGCAGGCTCGTGCCTGCTTGTGGTGAAGCATTCATTAAACATTCCTCCAAATTACAATTAAGAACTTATTAGCATGACCTTAATGTAATGGAGAATTGTCAGAGAATTATCAGGGGGCAGTCACAAGGTTCGTAAGCACGGCATCCAAGGATTGTTCTAACCGATGGAACCCCCGCTCTTCCTTCTCTCGTTCAAATAAATTCACATATTTGCGATACAAAGCTGGCTTGGGTGGAAACTCGTTACAAAAATGAACTATTCGATACAATGCATATATCCGCATCGGCACGAACCCTGACATCTCAAGCACCTGAAGTGCCTCATCCAACAGTTGCTCGGCTTCACGCCAAGACTTGCGCCGTAGAAACCACAAGCCCCTTGTAACTTTATAACTACCGATCTCACGCAAATAAGGCTTCTCCAGCAAAAGCGCTTCAATGTCTGTTGCCATCCGTTCTATTACGTGATCTTCTGTTCCCATCCATAAGTGTGTAAGCATTTCTGAGGTCGCCGTTATAGGAATGAAACTCTCATACCCCGGCTCTTTAATCACTTCATATGTTAGCTTTAGCCGTTCCAGTGCTTTTTCCGGTTGCCCTGCCAGCGTGTACAAATCCAGAATATTTAGAATCTCCACTTCTCGATGCTGAGGCGGCAAAAGAATCTTTTTCTCAAGGACTAACTCGCAGAACTCTAGTTTTTTCTTAGGATCACCCAATAGAACATAACAGATTAATAAGGAATAAAACCGTTCCTCTATCCCCACCTCGGTTGTGTTCAGCAGCCAATCCAAATCTCCCTGTACAAAATGAATATAGATCGAATAAAACGGATCCATCGCATACCCCAAAACATCCTGTTGGCGTGCGAGGATTAACATCGAGCGACCTTGGCCATATAGGTGATATTTCTTGAATACTTCCCGCATCGTCTTTTGCATCTCTAAGTCATATGTAGTCGGATTGGCCATAGCAGCTGAGGGCTCCTGCATAGTCAGACTATAACCAAATCCCCGAACAGTCTTAATATCTAAGTCTTGAAGCTTGCCTAGCTTTTTACGAAGCCGATAAATATGATCATCTACCGTTCGCTCTACCGGATATTCAAGCGGCCATACTTTATCCAACAGTTGTTCTCGACTGAATGTACGCCCTCTATTTTTGTACAAAAACTGAAAAAGCGTAAATTCTTTTGGGAATAATTCTATCGTTATCCCTTCTGCGGTCACTTTATATTCACTTTCATTTAATTCCAGCTGCATGATAGAACCTCACTTTCCCCGAACCCGCTCATTAGTTTCATTATAACAGTCCGTCCAAGGCCTACTCCACCTCAAAAAAGAACATACAAAAAGAGCAACCCCCAGATTCCTCTGCATGATTGCTCTCTCCTCTTCTAACCCATGCCACTTACCCAGCCATATTGTTAAAAGAATCCTGTTCACTAAATACGGATATATGATCTACTGTACCGGTCGAGCTTGGAATAATAAATTTCAGCTGGTATTGGTCATTGGCTTGATAGGTGTAAATCTTATCCTCTCCGTTCACTTTGGTATCGTCAGGCTTACCGAGTGTTGCCTCAATTTGCTTCAGCGTCAGCTTTTGCAGTGTGGAATCACTTGAACGAACATCGAAGATTAAACTTCCTTTATTAAATCCAAACACGACATGTTTGTCAGTGTAGGTTGCATAAATACCTTTTCCCGCTGACTCTTGTTGATCAGGTTTGCCCCAATCCGCTTCGACCTCATCAATGAGTCCGGTATGAGCGGCATATTTCACACCGGGTACCTTCCCCTTTTTGGCAAGCTCGAGTAACTCTTTAAGCTGTTTGTCGCTATTTTGTGAATTTGAGCTGGTTGAATCTTTATCAGTCTCCGTAGGGGAGGAAGTCGCTGCCGGTGCAGTTTCTGCTGGGGTGCTTGATGGACTAACTTCCGGCTCAGAGGTTGCTGTTACAGCTGTTTCTGTTGGGGCCGTTGCCTGGGATTCTGAATTCCCCGCCTCATTATTCGAACTGCATCCAGCAAGCCCAATCATTCCTGTGAGCAGGATTGAGCAAGCAATTAATTTTATCTGTACTGACATGATGTCATCTCCTTAGTGGATTACCTTAAAGTCGTCTTGCAAAAAATGAAACTGAACATACAGACGAGGGGAAAATCAAATAGTTGCAGGATAGCGGCAATTCTTCTGGCTAACCCTCTTTACCCATATCTCCCAATTTAAATTCACACACACTCTATTTTTCTACATAAAACCCTTTTTTCCGACACCTAACTCAAGTTAGTTTCTCTTTTAAAATCTCCACATAACTCCATTTAACTATAAACTCGTGAACTCATAAGCTCATAAGCTCATAAGCTCATAAACTCATGAACCATATGACCTTAGACGTCATTCCCAGCCTCGAAGGTTTCATTGCAGAACGTACAATAGAAAGGAGCTAATCCTGCTTGAAAAAGCAATCCATTGCATTCTGTGCAATAGATTCCAAAAGTAAACTGGTATCCGGCGTCCTTCTGAGTACACGAACTGTAATCGCGACATTTGTTGAAGAATTTTCCATCAAAACGCAACCTTAATCCTCCAAGCCGCATCTTATTAGTAAAGGGAGGGGAGCTGCATCTGAATATTATAGAGAGAATTGTGGCAAAAGATGAGTCAGCTCTCCGCCTGTTAATGGACGAATATGGAGATATGCTGCTGCGAACCGCTTCTTTACTGCTTAAAGATAGACAAAGTGCCGAAGAAGCGGTACAAGATACTTTTATTCAAGCTTATGCCAAAATGAGTCAGTTAAAGGAGCCGGACCGGCTGAAGGCATGGCTAATACGGATAGTGGTCAATCGCTGCCGCATGAGGCAACGGACTTGGAGCTGGCGTAATATTTTCCCGGCGGGAGGGTCAGAGCTGCAAACCAACGAAGATGCTGACTTCACAGCCGGAGCGGAAGAGCTTTTTATGGTGGAATGGCATAATGTCAGGCTCGCCGAGTCCATGAGAAATCTAGATTATCTATACCGGGAATGTCTGACTTTATATTACTTTCATGAAATGAATATCCGGGAAATTTCCGAGCAATTAAATACATCTGAAAATACGATCAAATCCAGACTCGCCAGAGGCCGGACGCTCTTAAAAAAGATTTTGGTGAAGGAGGGACATTTCTTATGAATACAGAACGCGATGTGGTCAAAAAGCAGCTTGATGAAGAATTAAAAAACCTCCAGTTCACTGGACACGACCGGGTCATTAAGCAGACTCACCCTCCAACCTTTGGAGCTCGTTTATTGGCGCTGTGGAATAAGGAAATTGAGATCCCTGTCAAACCTATAGGTGCGATCGGTGCCATTATTCTAATCGTTTCGCTGACCCTGCATCAGCCAGAGATTAAACAGCAGCCACAACAAAACACCCCGCAACGTGTAAACCGAGAACTAATCGAAGCTGGAGGCAATACGTATTGGAAGGATATCTACGAGCAGGCGGTGAAAAAACATGAGAATTAAGATAAAAATCAAACATCTGGTGTTATTCGTGTTGCTCCCTGCCTCCCTGCTTATTCTTCTGTTTAACTTCTTACCTTCACAGGCGCAGGTAGATCAGAGCACAGCTATTCAATCTAACATTGCTAGGACTGATCTTCTGCAAAAGCTGGCTTCCACAACCGGGAGTAAACGTATCGAGCTAATTCGTACAAACATCCTTGATAAGGATCACAGCTATGATCCCTACAGATATGACGTTAATGTCAGTCCTTCGATGAGCCAGTGGAGTAATGATGAAACCCAGCGTTCCGGTCTGTTACCGGAGGACATAGTACCTTTACTTGAGGAATATATCCTTGAGGGGCCTTCGGATAATACACGTATATTTTCGGCTAAGCAGTTAGCTTATGAATATGATGCTCTTGGCCGAAAGGAAGATGGAGATCAAGCGCTAATCACCGCAGCGAAACAGTTAAACAGCAGCTCCTCTGTAGCTAAACAGCTGGAGCTCCTTCGAGCGGAGCGGGCCCTAAATAGTGGCGATATAACAACCGCTGAAACGATTCTTGAACAAACCCCCTTTCCATCCGAGTATCAGGAAGAGCTAAACGCACAAAAAGCATGGCTTACCGGGCGTTTACTCTTTACAAAAGGCGAAGCGCAGGAAGCACTTGCCGTAGTAAAAGATGGCTTGGAGAGCTACAAAAAATTCTGGCAGGATATTCATAAACAAATGAACGCTGCCACCAGCAGTTCGAACGAAGGCTCCACAGACAATACAGGATCAGCAGCAGCACCAGAAGCTGGGACCTCAGATACTGAAAGACAGCTGGAATCGCTTCGAACCGCAATCCAGTCTGCTATAGATATGGGAAACACCTCAACTGCTGTCGTCTCCGGTACCCTTACACGAAGCGATGGCACCCCAGTTCCGCGGGCAGGTATTTTCCTTCGCGCTGAAAGCGAAGTTAACCATAGCATCACTTCTGCTGAACCCTACCGAATCGTCACAGATACTGAAGGACGTTTCGAATTTCACGGTGTGATTCCGGGCTTTTATCAGTTACAGCTTGGACTTGGCTATGATCAGATCGACGGCTGGACTTGGCCTGTACAATATGACGATTGGATTGAAGTTAAACCAGATGACAGGTTGAATGAGAGCATAGTTCTACAACCTCTGCTTGAGCTGCAGTCTCCCATTAATCAGGAAACCCTAACAGGCAAGACCATAGATTTCCGCTGGAAAGCTGTTGAAGGTGCAGCTTACTATCGTTTAAGCGGTGGCGGGGAGGGGGCCGTGTTGGGCGTACAAATTCGGGATCGTATTGTAGATAACCATATCTCCATTCCTGTAGAAGAACTTTACGATGGCGGCGGTTTTTCCTATGGCAGCAGTGGAGATGGCTGGGAATCTATTGATCCCCTCTCCCTTCTCGGATTTATGAATCCCGAAGTGCGCTTTTCTTGGAATATTGAAGCCTTAGATGCAGATGGACGCCTGATTACCCGCAGTAATGGCTACAGATTGAACGAAGACACCGTCGGCAATCTGCCGTTCTTTTATCTCAAGGAAAGAGAGCTTACTGCGGCTGACCAACTCTTACTGGATAAGAAACCGGATCAGGCACTAGAAATGTACCAAAAAAATATTGCCGATGACCCACAGGATGTTCATGCCCTGCACATGCTAGTAAAGTTGATGCTGGCAAAATCATCCCTCACAAAGGATACAACATTAGAAGATAAGGCGATTCCTTTACTCGAAAAGCTAATACAACTACAGCCTTCTACTAATTACGCCTTCACATTATCGCAGTACTATTTTGACCATGCGGACTGGAAGTCGTATAACGAATATTATTCCTACTACAACGAACTAAACCGACCCAATACTAACGGTTATGTACTTTCTATTAACGCCACAGCACTCATGCAACAAGGGAAGCTGGAAGAAGCTCGTAAACAATTCGCGATCGCCCTAAAGTATGATGATAGCCATCGTTTTATTGGCAGCTTTTTGGCGGCAGAATTATACGCTGGTGAATCACTCTCTTCGGTAATGACACTTGCTGAGCGTTATCCTGAACTCAGCTTTGGTCATAGTGGGTATCGCTGGCCACGAATGATTAAACAACTGTTAGCGGAACGAAAAAATCAACCTAAAGTCTTTGACCAAGAGTTAAAAGAGAAGCTTGAATGGTACGTGAACGGTCAGACGGATGTGCTGAAGCAATGGATTGCAAGTGCCAAACCCTCCGCTCTGAAGACCTTTATGCAGGAGGTTTTAGAGGTACGCTAATTCATTAAAATAAACAAAAATCCGGTCCCGCTCGACAAATTCGAGCATGGACCGGATTTTTAATTACACATAATCTTTTATTTAGATTTAGCTTCCATCATGTAATTCTGGAAATCCGTGATACTTGGGTTAGACATATAGTGGCCACCCTCTACTTCAATTGTTTGGCCTGTGATGAATTTGGATTCATCCGATGCCAGGAACAAAACCGTATTGCCGATATCATCAGCTTCACCATGATAAGGCAGCGCGTTGAATTTTTGGAAAATATCCAATACAGCTGGCGGCATATTTCTTGCTGCCGCAGGTGTCAGGATCAGCCCAGGTGCCACTCCATTACAACGGATTTTCTCTTTACCATATTGTGTAGCGATGTAACGAGTAAGGTTCACAACCGCTGCCTTAGAGGAGCCATAAGCAGTACGCAATGAATCGCCAGCAAATGCTGACATCGAAGCCGTGTTAATGATCGAGCCTCCGCCCGCTTTAATCATATGAGGAATAGCAAAACGGCTGCCTAACAGAACACTTTTGGTATTTACGTTCATCAGGCGATCCCACTCTTCCAAATCTATATTGACCACATCAAGGTCTTTTTGCAGATTAGTTAGACCGACATTATTGAACAATATTGTGATGGTGCCATACTGAGCAACTGTGAAGTCAACAGCTTCCTTGATCGAATCCGCTTGGGAGGCATCTAAGAAAAGACCTTCAGCTTCTCCGCCTTCATTTTTAATCTTAGATGCTGCTTCTTTGGCTGCTTCCACATTAAAATCGGCAATAACAACCTTTGCTCCTTCTCTAGCTAATAGAGTGGCAGCTGATAAGCCAATACCTGAAGCGCCTCCAGTTACTAATGCAACTTTACCTTGAACTCTTCCCATGTTCATACCCCTTTATAATGTTATTGTGCTTCTAAGATGACTTGGTTTATGTTTCAGAGCTATCAAAGCTCGTTAACAACTTCTCATAGATTTTCAAGAATTGCTGCAGTTCCTCCTCATTGAGCTTTTGGAACATTTCAGCTCTTAGCTCCTGTCCCTTAAGCTGTGCTTCCTTCAGAACGTCTTTTCCTTTGTCCGTGATAGATAGAAGTACATTCCGTCGATCATCTTCGTTATATTTTCGCTCGGCCATCTCCTGCTTAATTAGTCGATTAGCAATGTTTGTCATTGCTCCCGGCGTATATCCTAGTCTCTTAGCCAAAATAGTCTGCTTCAAGGGACCTTTTTTATTCAATTCGCCCAAGACTAGAACTGGAGATATCCCAATATTGTGATCAAATGCGTTCATCCATCGGACAATAACTTCATTCGTAAATAATTCAACTGCATGTATTAGCTTAAAAATATCTGGATTTTCCAAGAGGTTCTCCTTTGGCATTCATGATGATCAGCTGCTTATAAAAGTATTTTAACACTAAAATATTTAATAGTAAAATACATAATGTTTAAAAAAAGAATGCTTGGTGAAAAGCATTCTTCAAATTGCGGATTTCTCAACAACATAAGTGCCAGCCAGCAAATCGTGAATCGCACGTTTACGGCGATGTAATCCAACCAACAAGTAATCCACCAGCATGATTGGACCCAGGATTTGAGTGAGGTCAAAAGCCAAATCCGACCATAAGGATAATTTGGCGGAAATAACGGTAAAGTCATAGCTGCTGACCGCAATTACCATTGAAAGAATCATACTAATCATTCGGAAAACATTTCGAATCAGAGCTTCCTTCACTGTAGGGTAATTCCCTTGCTCATTGACAATTTTTATTTTTAAAATCAGCTTCCCTGGAGTTCCGCCAAATCTAACGATCATAAAGATATCAAATGCGATAAACAAAATGTACTCCAGGATAATAGGTATCTCCGAGTGTAATGAAACAGCTAATGAATTGAGTATCCAGTATACGATAACCCCAGGTATTCCAATGACCAGGAAATCAAGAATGGAAGCCAGCACTCTTTTCCAAAAGCCTATAAAATTCTCCTGATCCAAATGCTCGGGTAGAATGTTATCCATGCAAGCACTCCTCTCTCTATCATTTACTTTGTCGCTCAATCCCTATTTAACAATCCCTTCCTCAGATGCTCTTGGATAATGGACTCCAGCTCTTTGTTATTTTTCACAATTACCCGTTTATCAGACAGAGTATCCGTTAACTCTATAATCCTATGTGCGGCCTCCTGATCATATCCACGGTTCCATTCAAAAATCATCACATACAGATTCTTAAATGACTGCTTGTAATTCGCTTGCTCTAAACCCAGTCTTGTTTTTATAAACCTTGTAAACACTCTCAAATCCCTGATCACTTTATTAGGATTCAAAATAACGATTAAGTCAGCAGCTTTAAAACTCTCTTGTCCCCATTTGTAATGTGCGCCTTCCAGAATCCATGAGGGTTTATCAAGGATTTCCTCCAACTGAGCATCCCTTGCTTCAACTGAAAAGCGCAAATTCTCGGCACTTCTGTCCCATACCAAGTTGTCAGTCTCGTAATACTCTACACCGTATTTTTTAGATAACTCCCGGGCGATATAGGATTTGCCACTGCCGCAAGCTCCAATGATTCTAATCTTCATAAGCTCAGCCTAGCCCTGTCGGCAGGATTATTAGTCCTATAGAAATTACGGTGATTATTCTTGTGGTGAGGAGGTTTAGCTTTTTATTTTTCTCTGATTTATACCAGCCTTTAAACTGAAAATGATTCCGGTACAGCATAAAAAATAACAATAAATTCCCGAGTCCCATACTCCAGTTATACACGGGCTGACCAAATATCAATTGATAAATCAATCTTTCTGCCCAACCCAAAACTAACAAAGTCAGCACAAGCAATATACACAAGCGAAGTAATTCCAATATAAAAGAGCCCAATTTCAGCAATTCTGCAACCATCCTCTCAAGGTTTCTTTATCGCCAAAAAATCCACATTCCTCCAAATTATACACCTTACACCTTACGACTCCTACCTAAAAACACAACCTGCCCAAGATAAATTTATCCTGAGCAAGGTTGTGTTTTTTATCAGCTTAGGAGGATGCGGGTTTCCCCTCGCCCCTTAGTTCCTGTATTTGTCGCTGCAAATTAACGATTTCCGCCACTAGCGCTGCATTCTCCGCCTCAGAATCCACACCGCTACTCTGAATCAGCTGATTCAGACGCAGCTGCAGGAGGGCAAGGTTATCCTCCCGAGCCTGTTCTATACCAGTAAGCAGACGGGTTCTGTCTTTTGCGAAGTATTCAGCATACGTTCCTTGAAAAAACTTTGGTGCCTGAGACGGCTCTAAAATCACCAAGCGATTAGCCACTTTAGAGTGAAGATAACGGTCATGCGAGACCATTACTAACCCGCAGGGATACACCATAAGTGCCTCTTCTACTCGTTCCCTAGTGTCAATATCCAGATAATTAGTGGGTTCATCTAAAACCAATAAATTCGCTTTTCCAAAATACAACTTGAGAAAAGCCACACGGCATTTCTCTCCCAGACTCAAATCCCCAATCCGTTTAAATACATCGTCCCGCGTAAATAAAAAGCAACCTAGAATCGTCCGCGCCTCCGTTTGGGTCATTCCCGGCAGTTCAAGCAAGCTATCCAGAATCGTAGAGTTCATTTCTAAGTTATCTAGCTCTTGTGCAAAATAACCGATTGTCGTCCGTGGATGCAGCCGCACTTCACCTTTTGTAGGCTTATTGATCCCTGCAATCAATTTCAGCAGCGTAGACTTTCCAACACCATTAGGACCCAGAATAGACAGTCGGTCTCCCCGGTTTAGCGACAAACTGAAATCCCTAAGAAAAGGCGCACTCCCCTGATAGGCAAACTCTATCTCACGGAGTGTCAGTAAAGAATCTGCCAGAAACTCTTCGCTTTCCAGCTTCATCTTCAGCTTGCCAGTCTCACGGGGCAATTCTACACGGTTCTTATTTAACCGTTCCAGTGCAGCTTCCTTGGCATGGAAACGAGACACATTTTTCTTGGATTTCGAACGCAGAAAATCATTTTGTCCGGCAGCACGATGCGCTTGCTGGAACCATTCTGCATACCGCCTAATGCTCTCCAGCAGCTTCTCCTTTTCTTGCTCCTGCTTTTTATACTGTCCCTCCAATGTTCTCAGCTCTATAGTCTTCTGCTCCCGGTATTGTGTATATCCACCCGAATAACGCCGGCATCCCTCCGGACTAAGCTCCAGCACAGACGTCGCAGTTCGATCAATAAATGTTCGATCATGTGATACATAAAACACGGTTCCAGGGTAGGTGCACACCCAATGCTCCAACCACTCCATCGTTTCTCCATCTATGTGATTGGTCGGTTCATCCAGAATCAATAGCTTGGGCTGCCGGGCTAATAATGCTGCTAATTGCACCCGTGTCTTTTGCCCTCCACTAAGTGAGACGTATGGCAAATCCCAGACCGCATGTTCAAGCTTGAGCTGCTTTAGACTTTTTTCCGCTTTGACCTCCCAGCCATATCCATCAAGCTGCAAGTAACGATCGTACACCTCTGTATATTCAGCCAATTCAGTTTCGTTATCAGCTTTCTGCTCCTGCAGTCTCTGACTGAGGGCTTCCAGCTGGCGTTTTAATTCAGGCAGCTGTGCTGACCCTGAAAGAACGTAGTCCAATGCGGTTACTTCCCCCGGTACCTCAAGCTGTTGATCGAGCACACCCCATTCTTCAGATGGTAAACCATGATAGATACCTCCCTCTTCAAAAGTAAGGCGACCGATCAGCCCCTTAAGCAGTGTGGTTTTGCCAATCCCGTTTCGTCCGAATAAAAGCACGCGCTCTCCCTCTGCTATCTCAAAGGATACCTCCTTAAATAAAGGGACCCCATTCCATTCCTTACGTAAATTCTTCACTTTAATTACAGTCATCTTTCATTCCTCCGATTTCATTGCAAATAAAAAACCGCAGCCAGCGGTCTGCGGTCGAATAGCGTATGAAGGGGGAATGTGCCCAGACATGGATAGACTACGGCCGTGTTCACCTGCTGGATGCAGAGTAAACCAACACAATAGATAGAACTATCCATATAAAAGCATCGTAAGACCCCCGACCGACACACGTATCCCTGACCGTTATCACCCTGCGCGGGTGCTCCGTGACTTGTGCATATGCACTTCACAAACTTTATGGTCTGTTTCAGGAAACGTGTTAGTTATTCATCAGTCGGTGGCCCTCCGTAATTGTCCGTATTTTAGAATAAGTACAGTATATAACAATTTAAATCAGAAATAAAAGGCCAAGAACAATTATAACTTAATCTTTACCACCTGAGTCTGCGCATTCCACTGCACCTGAACAGCAAATAAATCAGGCAGGATACTCAGCGGAATTAGTAATCGGTTATTTTCATTGCGTGACGGTAAAATCGTAATGGATTTCCCATTCACAATAGCCTTATTGGATAATGGCTTATGTGTCACCGTACGATTGCCGATCGTAATTATCAGTGCTCCTGTCCCCGCTTCACTCTGCAAAGTACCACCCAGTAAGGCCACGGATTCTCTCAGCGGAACAAACACACGGGAATTTTCCAATATAAAAGGATCCTTCAGCTTTGTTGTCGTCCCATTGATCTCAAAAGTTCCCGCAAACTTATTACTTCCCACAGAGTACCCGTTTTTAGTTGCAATATTCTCCATAGCCAGTGTGCTCGTTGTAATGATAACTCGAGTATTCTTGGCTACTTTTGGATACAGCCAATGAATATCATCATTATGCATTCGAATACAACCAGCGCTAACATACTTCCCTATCGATGACTCATTATTATTGCCGTGAATCGCATACGTCGTGCCATAGGTACCGTTCACTTCCAGCCCCAGCCAGCGGTCGCCAAGCGGATTGGCCGGGTCCCCACCGGGAATTTTCTCTTTGTAGTAGGGTCTGTTTTTTACCTTAACCACCATTTTGAAGCTACCTTCTGGCGTCAGTTCCTTCGACTTTCCTGTGGCAACCGGAAAAGTCTTCACCAGCTTGCCGTCACTGAAATACGCGAGTTTGTTTGTTTTTTTGTTCACGATGATCAGATCTGAGCCAGCAGCTTCCACCCTTCCAACTCCTGTAAAGCAAGCAGCGAACAAAAGTCCAAATACAAGCATCAGTTTAATGTTCCGCTGTAAAAAAGTTTGAAACCGGCCTCCCGAAAAGCATAAATTCATCTTGCTCCACCTCCGTTATATAAAGACGAAATCATTTCAAATATGTTGCGTACCAGCCTGTACCTATTCTTTTCAACTCGTCCACTCCCGCTTGACGCAGAGATTGCAATACTGTAACCAGTGAATGCACGACAAAAAAGCCGAACTTTGAATACGCAAAGATCAGCATGCGCATAAACACATAAGTTGCGGACTCCAGGGCCCCTATTTGCAACTATTGCGCTGTTTTGGGATGTTATCGGACTCCAGCGCAGTTATTTGCTCAAAACACCTCGAATTCCTTGCTCTTCACGACCAATAACGTCTCTCGGGTCCGAAACTCGCCCCATAAACCCTAAAACACGCGAATAGCTGCATCTAAGTCCGTTAGCACAGTTCTACCTTGTTCTTTCCTACGTCTCATACATTTCCGCCCTACGTCTCATACATTTCCGCCCTACGTCTCATACATTTCTGCCCTACGTCTCATACATTACTGCGTTCATTACTGCGTCCGCTCATTTGCCCGTTACCGTTAGCACAGTTACCTACCACATCATCTGCACCACATCTCCACTACATCTCCACCACATCTCCGCCACATCTCCACCACGCTCCTGACGCTCCAGCCCTAAACTAACTGCGCTGCACATTTGCCCGTATCCCATTATCCCGAAGCTCAACTCATCAGCCTCCAAACTAACTACGATTTTACCGTCGAAGATCAGCTAGCGCATAAGCGCATAAGTCGCGGACTCCAGAGACCCTATTTGCAACAAATCCGCTGTTTTGAGATGCTATCGGACTCCAGCGCAGTTATTTGCTCAAATACCCTCGAATTCCTTGCTCTTCGGGACCAATAAGGTCTCTCGGGTCCGAAACTTGCTCAAAAAGGCCTAAAACACGCGAATAGCTGCATCTGAGTCCGTTAGCACAGTTATCTACTCCCACACCCCACCACGCTTCTAACGCTCTAACACCAAACTAACTACGGTTTTACCATCGCAGATCAGCTAGCGTATAAGCGCATAAGTCGCGGACTCCAGAGACCCTATTTGCAACAAATCCGCTGTTTTGAGATGCTATCGGACTCCAGCGCAGTTATTTGCTCAAATACCCTCGAATTCCTTGCTCTTCGGGACCAATAAGGTCTCTCGGGTCCGAAACTCGCTCCAAAAGGTCTAAAACTCGCGAATAGCTGCATCTGAGTCCTTTGGCAAACCAGTTAGTTTCAGGTTGGTTTTTAGTTGGTTTCCAGTACATTTCTGATTAGTTTCTAGTTCGTTTCTTATTAGCTACTACTCGTCCCTACCCCCCCCTATCTCTTTGTCAGCTCGTTTCTACTCCCTTCCGTTCTTTCTTCCGCTCTTCCGCTCTTCCGCTCTTCCGCTCTTCCGTTCTCCCCTCCCGTTCTCCTGTTCTCCCGCTCTCCCGCTCTCCCGCTCTCCCGTTCTCCCGCTCTCCCGCTCTCCCGCTCTCCCGCTCTCCCTACATCCCCACTACACGCAAAAAAAAGCCTTGATTCTCTAAATAGAGAATCAAGGCTTTCTAATTCGACCTTACACCCACCACATACCCTGAGGCTGGTCATGAATAAGAATGGATTGCAAATTGGTTACTGCACGTTGGAAGCCTTCGTCAACCGTCATAAGAGGGTCTTCATGCTCGATGCTCACCACATAATCATAACCGTAAGTGCGCAGCGCGCTCATGATATCTGACCACTCAGATATGCTGTGGCCGCAACCAACGGAGCGGAAGGTCCATGCGCGGGTCTGCACATCGCCATAAGGTTGCATATCGGTCAGACCATACATATTGATGTTGTCCTGATCCAAGTAAGTATCCTTGGCATGGAAATGGTGAATCGCGCCAGCTTTACCGAGAATCTTAATGGCACCTACAGGATCAATACCTTGCCACCACAGATGGCTCGGATCCAGATTGGCTCCGATAGCATCGCAGGTTGCTTCTCTAAGCTTCAAAATCGTATAAGGGGTATGGCACAGAAAGCCGCCATGCAGCTCGATACCGATCTTAACGCCATGCTCCTCGGCCAGCTTGCCGATTTCCTTCCAGTAAGGGATCAGCTTATGTTCCCACTGCCAGGTTTTGATGTCGCTGTACACGGTAGGCCAAGGTGTGACTGGCCAGTTCGGTGCTTTTGCCTCATCGCTGTCCCCAGCCGTTCCCGAAAAAGTGTTCACGACCTTAACACCCATGAGTGAAGCCAGCTTGATCGATTTACGGAGAATTTCATCCCCGGCGCGGGCTTCTTCTTTATCTGGTGAAATCGGGTTATTATGGCAACTGAAGGCACTGATCATAATGCCACGTTTCGTGAACTTTTCCAAATATTCTTGACGTGCTGACTCGCTCGCAAGCAGCTCATCTGTCGGACAGTGAGCATTGCCGGGATTACCGCCCGAGCCGATCTCTACCGCATTCAAACCTGCGGCGGCGATTTTATCTAACATCTCGTCAAGACTCAAGCTTCCAAATACAGGATCAAATACGCCTAATTTCATTTATACGACCACCTTTTCTTTGATAGGCTCTAAGGCTTCAGAATGTCCGTAAACCGGATAGTCACGTTTCGTTGGTGCACACCAGTTCACGCCATTGATGATGACTTTTTGAATATCCTTGTTGTAATAGGTTGGATAAGATTCATGACCAGGCTGGAAATAAAAGATCTTCCCGCTGCCTCTACGGTAGGTCGATCCGCTTGGGAAGACGTTGCCGCCTTCGAACCAGCCGACAAATACAAGACTCTCTGGTGCTGGCACATCAAAATGCGCACCGTACATTTCCTCTTGCTCCAAGTCGATGTATTCACCAATGCCCTCAGCAATCGGGTGACTTGGGTCCATGACCCACAGGCGCTCCTTCTCCTCAGCTTCACGCCATTTCAGATCGCAGCTGGTGCCCATTAATTTCATAAAGATTTTGGACATATGGCCCGAATGAAGCACTACAAGTCCCATACCTTGCAGCACTCGCGCATGTACACGGTTTACAATCTCATCACTTACTTCATGATGGGCGATATGTCCCCACCAGATCAGTACATCCGTGTTATCCAATACCTCTTGCGTCAGTCCGTGCTCTGGTTCATCCAGCGTAGCTGTCTGAGTGTCCAGTCCTGCCTCTTGCAGAAAACTTGCCAGTTGTCCATGAATACCTTGCGGATAGACCTTAAGAATTCTTTCTTCCTGCCGTTCATGACGGAATTCATTCCATACGGTTACTCTTGTCACTTGAGACACGCTCCTAGTTCATATTTATCTATGACCATCGAATTTGCTTGATTATTCAAAAAACACAGGCATTCCAGTTTCAGAGGATTTATAAATAGCCTCCAAGATGCGAGTCACAACCAACGCCTGCTCCGGCTTCACTACAGGCTCGGTGTCATTTACAATGCTGTCAATCCACTGAGCTGCCTCTATCACCGCAGGATCATCTCCTGCACCATCATAAAAGTCGACGCCACCGGCATCCAGACCGATATGCTTTTCAAAGGTTTTACCGTAGGCTTCTCCGTTAATGCGCAGACCCTTCTCCATATCTGCTCCGCCTTCAGTCCCACAAAGTACCGTTTTGGCCTCACCGACATCGAGTGTATTCAGTGCCCAGCTTGCCTCTAAGACGATGGTAGCCCCATTCTCCATAGTGATGAATCCAATGGCGGAATCCTCAACTGTAAACTTCTCAGGATCCCACGGGCCCCAAGCATTCGCAGCATTTTTACGACCGGACAGCTTATGATAAGCGTTGCCCACGACATATTTAGGTTTGTAATTATCCATCATCCACAGGGTCAAATCGAGCGCATGGGTACCGATATCAATCAACGGGCCGCCGCCTTGCGCTTCTTCATCCAAAAACACACCCCAAGTTGGGACCGCGCGACGACGGATAGCCTTAGCTCTGGCGTAATAGATCTCACCAAGCTCATTATTCTCACATACCGCATGCAGATAAGCTGAATCTGGTCTGAAACGGTTCTGATAACCGATGGTCAGCTTTTTCCCAGTTCGCTCTGAGGCCTCGATCATCGCTTGTGCTTCTGCCGTGGTTTTAGCCATCGGCTTCTCACACATTACGTGTTTGCCTGCTTCCATAGCCGCAATGGAAATCTCCGCATGGGAAATATTCGGCGTACATACATGTATCACATCTATACTTGCATCGTTAAGAAGCTCTTTATAATCTGTGTAAACTACGGACTGCTCATCTCCAAACTCCGCTTTTGCCTTCTCGGCACGTTCAGCGACGATATCACAAAAAGCAACCATACGCGCACCTTCTACTTTTTTTAACGCGGGCATGTGCTTGCCGTTCGCAATACCTCCGCAGCCGATAATTCCTACTGTTAAAGTCATTCTGGTCTAACCTCCACTTATTCCTGTTTTGATATCTCTATCATACAAAGCTGAGGAAGGGCTTTCTTCCTGTAATCTTGCTGTATTATTCCCGAATATTGTCTTGTGGTATTTCAGCGGGGATATCCCCGTTGCTTCCTTGAAAAAATGATGGAAGGTCTTCACGCTGCCAAACCCGGCTGCTTCCGCCACGGCAGACATCGGCAGATCTTCATTGATCAAGATCCATTTGGCTTTGTTAAGCCGGTATTCGTTTAAGAACGCGATAAAGGTCATGCCCGTGTTTTTCTTGAACAATTTGGTAAAATAATAAGGACTAAACCCCATATAATTAGCTACCTCATTCAGCGTAATAGCCTCCTGGTAATGCTGCTCCACATAGATAAAAATCCGCTCTAGTCTCTCCAGTGTTTCTCTGGATTGATTCAGTGTATCTTCCGAGAACTTAGGCTGTTTCTTGATCGGACTCTTCGGTACCTCCCGTAGAATAACGGTCAGCAGTTCAAACAATCTAGCCTTGATTAGAAAAACATATCCTTCTCTTCGCTGTACATCTTCCTCGTAAATACTCTCAATCAGCCCTTTGACCTTCGCGGCAGTTGCCACGGGCCATCTAGAACTGGAATACTCCATAAGCGTAAAGACCTCACGAAGTGAGTAGTCATTACCGTTCAAAGCGGCTACTTCTTGAAACAAATTCAGGTCAAATTGAATCACTACCCGTTCACTCTCAGGTGAAGAGAGAAAATAATGCACATCCCCACCATTGATAAACTGAACTTCGCCCTGCTCCATGTGAATAGGGGTATCGTTAATTCCCAGATTCAGGCTTCCTTTGGTAACATAAATAATTTCAATTTCTTTATGCCAATGCGGATAACACAACGTATCACCATTGCAGAGTAAACTGCGGTAAGGAAAGTGCTTATCCACATCCGGAATCTCGAGATAAATATTCATAAATGCAACTCCTTATCCGAGTAAATCATTATAACTAGAGCTTGCATACCATATTTAAAAATTTTACGTAAGCGTTTACTCTCTAAATGTTAGACCTCCAATATTCTTTTGTCAATTCCGATATTTCTAAGTAAATTTTTGGTATATACATTGGTTTCATTCCTATTAAAAGATTACTGCTCTTGCGTAGTTTTGATCATTTTTTTATTTTTTAAGTACAGTTGACAAAAGCGCCTACCAGCATTTATATTCGGGGTAAGCGTTTACGTTCTCTTCTTTCATAAATTACTCTCATCAGCGTAAGCGTTTAATTCAAGGATAACCGTAGTTTAAGGAGCTCATAGGAATGAACCCAACGATTAAAGATGTTGCACAGAAAGCGAACGTTTCCATTGCCACAGTCTCTCGCGTGCTAAACAATTTAAGTGGGTATTCGGACAAAACGAAACAAAAGGTAAATGAGGCGATCAAAGAAATTGGTTATCAACCCAATGCGATTGCCCGGGGTCTAATCAATAAGCGTACACAAACCATTGGTGTTATGTTCCCTAGTGTTTCTGGTGCCTTCTCTTCCGATCTGCTCAAAGGTATTGAAGAATTGGCCAATGACCGGAACTACAGTGTGATGGTATGCAATACCGATCAGGACGGTAAAAGAACGTTGAAGTACTTACAGCTCCTGAGAGAGAAACAGGTTGATGGCATTATTTTTTCTAGTGAAGTCCTTAAGAAAGAATATTACGATGTGCTCGAAACCATGAGGATCCCCGTTGTATTGGTCTCTTCCCAAACAGAATTCGCCAAGGTCCCTTATGTGAAAGTAGATGATTATCGAGCAGCTTTTGACGCTATCCTCTACTTAATTTCAAAAGGTCACCGCAAAATAGCCATGATTAGTGGAAACCCTAGCGATCTTATCGCTGGTGCGCCAAGAGCAGAAGGTTATAAGCATGCGCTTGAAGCAAATGGTATTCCTTTTGACAGCCGCTATCTTGCTTACGGAGATTTTTTGTATGAGAGCGGAAGTATAGCTATGGAGACTCTTTTGGAGCAAGCGCCTGATGTGACTGCCGTTTTTGCTGCTAGTGATGAAATGGCGATTGGTGCCCTCTCTACCGTTATCAAAAATGGTCTAAGCGTGCCCGAGGATATCTCCATTATGGGATATGACGATCTTGGATTAGCCAAAATGGTTATTCCGCCTTTAACAACAGTACGCCAACCGCTGTACGATATTGGAAAGATCGCCGTGGAGAAGCTCATTCAGATGATTGAAACAGGCGAGTCTGTCAACAGCCAGATTGTCGATCACACAATTGTGGAAAGACAAACGGTAAGATCGCTTACCTAAGTCTTTTTATCAATATTACGTAAACGTTTACTGTTCACTTTATTGCATACCCGTCGCTTAGAAGAACACGAACATCATTTAAGTTTGCCGTCAACGTAAACGTTTACCCTTAGCAAATTCACCATAATACCAACACATTATTAGGAGGATTTATCATGAAAAAAACAATTAAACCCGTAATGGTTAGTCTACTAGCTATGTCCGTGCTTAGCGCCTGCGGTAGCAATAGTGGTAACAATGCGGCTGACAACACATCTAGCGGCGGGAACTCCTCCGGTGACAAGGTAAAAATCGAGTTTTTCCAAAATAAGACCGAAGCCAAAGCCACCTTCGACAAGCTGGTTGCGAAATTTAATGAAGCCAATCCGAACATCGTAGTCACTCAAGTGAACCCACCGGATGCCGAAACAGTGCTGAAGACTCGTGCAGCTAAAAAAGACATCCCTGACGTGGTCGGTATCGGTGCCACTGACACCTACAAAACATTATCCGGAAGTGGTCTGTTTGAAGACTTCTCAAGTGATCCACTCGCTGAAAATATCCAGCCTGCTTATGTTCAAATGCTGAAAGACCTGACAGGTTCGAGCGAGCTGAATGGTCTTCCATTCTCTTCGAACGCAAGTGGTGTCATTTACAATAAAGCGATGTTCACTGAAGCCGGCGTTACCGTGCCAACCACTTGGGATGAGTTCATTGCCGTCGCTCAAAAGTTCAAGGACAGCGGTAAAAATGCTTTTTACCTGACCCTTAAGGATTCCTGGACAACCCTTACGCCGTTCAACTCCCTCTCTACAATCATTAAAGGCAATGATTTCTTCAAGCAACGTACTGAAGGTACTGTGACTTTCGCAGACAGCTTCACCGAAATTGCTGAAAAGCTGCTTAAGCTGACGGAGTTTGGTCAAAAAGATATTTTTGGAAAAGGCTACAATGACGGCAACACAGCTTTCGCTAAAGGTGAATCTGCAATGTATCTGCAAGGGGTATGGGCGATCCCAGAAATCGTGAAGGCTAATCCATCCATTGAGCTTGGTGTATTCCCTTTCCCAGCGACAAATGATGCTGCTAACAATAAGGTCATTTCTGGCGTAGACACATTGTTGACTATCTCTAAGAGCACTAAACATAAAGAAGAAGCTAAAAAATTCGTTGAATTCCTGCTCCAGCCTGAGAATGTCAGCCTCTACATTAACGAGCAAAAAGCATTCCCAGCTGTGCAAGGTGTAACACAAGATGATCCAACAATGGACGGCTTCAAAGCAGCATTTACCTCAGGTAACTTAGCCGACTTTGCGGACCACTACATCCCAAGTGCAATGAAAGTGGATACCATCAATCAAGCCTTCCTGCAAAAGAAAGATGTTGATGCGTACCTGAAACAGCTTGATAAAGAATGGGATAAGGTAGCTGACCGGAAATAACGAGACCTGACAAATAAGAGCCGAGAAAGAGAACGGGACTCCCCCTTCTCTTTCTCTTTTCCAAGGAGGATTACATGATGGCCAAACGCCGAGTCGCCTTTTATCTAATGACTATACCGGCATTGCTTCTTTTCTTTGCCTTTCACACCTTTCCTGCACTGCAGGGTATTTATTATTCGTTCACTAACTGGGACGGCTTCAGTGACAGCTTTGATTACGTAGGATTTAAGAACTTCATTAACATTTTTCAAGATGAAAATGTGCTGAATTCATATGTGTTCACTTTTAAATATGCCATCTTAACAACTATTCTCATCAATATCATCAGTTTGTTGATTGCGCTTGGGCTTAACGCCAAGATTAAAGCCAAAAACTTTTTCCGCGGTGTATATTTCCTGCCTAATATCCTCAGCGTGCTGATTGTCGGCTTTATTTTCAACTATTTGTTCGCAAATGTATTCCCTATCTGGGGCGAGAAGCTTGGCAGCGAATTCCTTTCGCAGAACATTCTCGGCAACTCCGATTGGGCCTGGATCGGTATCGTCATTGTAGCCGTTTGGCAGGGAATTGCTTATAACACGATTCTCTATCTGGCAGGTCTACAGACCATTCCGCAAGATCTTTACGAAGCCTCCAATCTGGACGGCGCTAGCCGCTGGAGAGAATTCTGGAGCATTACTTTTCCAATGCTTGCTTCCTTCTTCACGATCAACATGGTGCTGGCGATGAAGGGCGGCTTAATGGTATTCGACCAAATCGTAGCCTTGACAGGTGGGGGACCTGGACGTTCAACACAATCCATTGCCCACTTAATCTATACAGGCGGCTTCCAAGGCGGAGAATTTGCCTATCAATCGGCGAACGCCGTGATTTATTTTATCGTGATCGTTGTGATCTCCGCCCTTCAGCTTAAATTTCTGCAGAAACGGGAGATGGACTTATGATCAAAAAATCAAGCAACTGGCCTGCAACGATTCTTATCGCGCTAGGCTCACTACTGATCCTTTTTCCGCTGTACATGACTATTGCTATCGCGCTAAAAAATCCCGAGGAAATGGCTCAATCCATCTTTTCACTGCCGACTGGCCTGCATTTTGAGAACTTCGCCAATGCCATTAAGGCAACCAATTTCTTCAACGCCTTAGGAAATAGCGCCACGATCACAATAACATCAGTAGTGTTCATCTTGCTTACCAACTCCATGGTAGCCTACGCGATTGCCCGCAATATGAACCGAAAATTCTTCAAAGCGCTCTACTTTTATTTTATCAGCGCAATGTTTATTCCTTTCCAGATTATTATGCTGCCTGTGGTCAAAGTGACAACGGATCTGCATATGAACAACATTCTGGGTCTTATTATTCTATACATTGTTTATGGCTTGGCTTTTAACGTGTTTGTATACACTGGCTATATCCGCTCTATTCCTTATGAGCTAGAGGAAGCTGCCACAGTAGATGGTGCGACGACATTCGGAACGTTCTGGAAGATTATTTTCCCACTTCTTGCTCCGGTCAGTGCAACAATTGGTATCCTCTCCTGTCTGTCGACTTGGAATGACTTTATGCTGCCGTTGATTCTGCTAGGTGATCAGGATTCATACACACTTCCGCTTGTACAGTATGTCTTCCAAGGTCAATTCAGCACAGATTTCAACTTAGCCTTTGCTTCGTATCTGCTTGCTTTATCCCCGATGCTCGTGGTCTATTTGTTCGCGCAAAAATGGATTATCAGTGGACTAACATCAGGGTCCATTAAATAACTAAGATTTATATAGAGAGATAGGAGAGTTATACATGGATAAGAAATGGTGGAAAGAAAGCGTAGTTTATCAAATCTACCCCCGCAGCTTCAAAGACAGTAACGGGGACGGCATCGGTGATCTGCAGGGCATTATCTCGAAACTCGATTATTTAAATCAGCTTGGCGTCGACGTAGTCTGGTTATGCCCGGTATACGAGTCGCCAAACGACGATAACGGCTATGATATCAGTAACTATCAAAGTATTATGGATGATTTCGGAACACTCTCTGATTGGGAGGAACTGCTAGCTGGACTTCACAGCCGCGGCATGAAGCTGATTATGGATCTCGTGGTCAACCACTCCTCTGATGAGCACGCTTGGTTCGTGGAGTCCCGCAAATCGCAGGATAATCCTTATCGTGATTATTATATCTGGCGGCCGGGCCAGGACGGACAGAAGCCTAACGACTGGGGTTCCTTCTTCAGCGGTTCGGCTTGGGAATTCGATGAGAAGTCGGAGGAATATTACCTCCATCTCTTCTCGAGAAAGCAACCCGACCTGAATTGGGATAATCCTAAGCTGCGCCAGGAAGTCTACGATATGATGACCTGGTGGCTGGACAAGGGCATTGACGGATTCCGTATGGATGTAATCAACTTGATCTCCAAAGTACCGGAATTACCTAGCGTTGCCCCAGAAAATAACGGAGAACAGCCTACGTACCACTTCGGAGGAGACTATTTCGTTAACGGACCACGCGTACATGAGTATATGCAGGAAATGAACCGTGAGGTCCTGTCCAAGTACGATATCATGACAGTGGGCGAAGCCGTTAATGTCACTCCCGAGGAGGCTTCGTTGTACGTTTCCGAGGATCGCAACGAGCTGAACATGGTTTTCCATTTCGAGCTTATGGACGTCGATTCCGGACCTGGAGGCAAATGGAATGTGCAGCCTTGGAAGCTGGCGGACATCAAGTCCATCATTTCCAAATGGCAAATCGCGCTGGACGGTAAAGGTTGGAACAGTCTGTATATGAACAACCACGATCAGCCGCGTATGTTATCCCGCTTCGGAGATGATAAGTTATATCCGAAAGAGTCTGCCAAGATGCTGGCAACACTGCTGCACACGCTCCAAGGCACACCTTACATCTATCAAGGCGAAGAAATCGGCATGACGAATGTACAGTTTGATTCCATCAACGATTACAAAGACATTGAAATCTTGAATATGTATAAAGAATACTTGGCTGCCGGACATTCGGAAGAAGCTATCATGAACTCCATTTACATTAAAGGCCGGGACAATGGCCGTACGCCGATGCAATGGAACGCCGAGCCGCAGGCTGGCTTCACGACGGGCTCTCCTTGGCTAGCCGTAAATCCTAATTACAAGGAAATTAATGTGGAGCAGGCGCTGGCTGATCCTGATTCTATTTTTTACTATTATAAGAGACTTATTGAGCTGCGCAAGCAGCATGAAATTATCGTATACGGAAATTATACAATTCTGGCTGAGGAGAATGAACAGGTATATGCTTATCTGCGTACTCTTGGAGAAGAACAGCTACTGGTTGTATTGAATTTCTTCGGAGAGCCTGCGACCTTCGAACTTCCTTCTACTGTGAAGTTCCAAGCGAAGGCATTGCTTATTGCCAATTACGAAGTAAATCCAGAAGAAGAACTAAACACAATTCAGCTTCGTCCTTATGAAGCTCGTGTGTATAAGCTTAAATAAACTAGACCCCCTACATGAAACAATAAAAAGGAGCCTCACGGCTCCTTTTTACTTTCCTCCAACAGCTACCGGATTGACCTGTACCTGTCCCGCGTTCAATTTCTCAATAATCGCCAGTAAGAAGGTTTCGGCTAGGCTGTTCTTTTTAATCGCTCTGGCGGCTTCTTCCAAAGTAAACCATTCAGCATGATCAACCTCAGTACTCACCTGGCTCAAGTCCTCCGAATCTGCAACACCTATAAAATTCAGCATTAGCGTATTGGATGGTGCGAAGTACAAGCTGCGCATATATTCATAAGCGACAATATCAAGTCCTACCTCTTCTTTTACCTCACGTACGAGAGTCGTTTCCGCATCTTCACCTTTGTTCACGTATCCTGCGAGTAATATGTAGTCTGGCCGATTATATTGCTGAATTAATAAAATCTTATTTTTCTCCCTGTTTAATACTGCTGTACTAATCGCCGTGCTGAAAATAGGGAATCGGAACATTTCACACGCATTACAATAAGGTACCTGCCCTTCCCCTTCATTTTCTTTCATTACTAACTCTGTCCCACATTCCAGGCAATACTTCAAACTGATCGCTTCCTTCTATTCTAAGTTAGCCTAATTCTACTCCAATTGAGGTGGAATCCGTTGATACGTTGCTTGTTCAAACCCGTATGCTAAGGCTATGAGCGTAGGCTCGCTATAAGCTTTTCCGGAAAAAACAACACCAAAAGGTCCCCTGGTCGAATCCCCATCCGCATCAATAATGCCTTGAGATACATATCCCGCCGGAACAGTAACTAATGGATAACCTAAGCGTGCCGCAATATACATGCCATCTACATCACCAGGCAGCAATAACGCGTCTAAACTATACTGTTCCAACACATAATCTATTCCTTGCTCAAGCGCTAATTCCTTGTATTCTTGTCTCTTCTCTTCATAGGCCTCTTCAGTTAATGTTACTTCTTCTGATCTTGTCAGGGTGTCTTGCCCATATTGCAAGGCAATCTCAGCATGTCTTTCATTATAGGCTATCAATTCTTGCAAAGAGTGAATCGGAACGGAATCATCTACTTGTGCTAAATACTGGTTGAGCCCTTTTTTAAATTCATAACAAATCACATCATTATTCCAATTCTGTTGTTCAACATGTACTGTGACAGGATCTATAATGGTAGCCCCTTCATTCTTCAAGGTCAAGATAGCTGCTTCCATAATTGCAAGCCTCTCAGCGTCTAAATGCTTATAATAATGCCGTGGAATACCTATTCTTGCTTGTCGTATAAAGCTTTTATCTAAATTTGAAGTATAGTCTGTATAAGCGTATTTTTCGCTTGAAAATGTTGCTGAATCGTTGTCGTCCACTCCGGTTAACGCCCCTAAAATAATTGCCGCATCTGTAACCGTTCTAGCTATAGGCCCAGGGGTATCCTGGCTTACTGAAATGGGAATGACTCCAGAACGGCTGACTAATCCCACCGTAGGTTTGATTCCGACAAGAGCATGTTGGCTGGCTGGACCGACAATAGATCCTGCGGTTTCCGTTCCGATCGCTGCTGCTGCCAGATTCGCTGCTACGGCTGCCGCAGGCCCGGAGCTGGAACCACTGACAAATACCGTGCCAGGTCCATACGGATTCAGTACAAGCCCTCCCCGCGAGCTATATCCCGCAGGCATTGTACTAGACATAAAATTAGACCACTCCGACATATTCGCCTTCCCAAGTAAAATAGCCCCCGCCAATCGAAGCTTGGCCGCTACAAATGAATCTTTTGCCGCAATTGATCCAGCTAAAGCTACAGAACCGGCACTCGTATGCATTTTATCCGCGGTGTCTATATTATCCTTCAATACAATAGGAATACCGTGCAGGCTCCCGCGGCTCCCTTTTTCTGCTCGTTCTTTATCGAGTGCTCGCGCGATTTGTATAACCTCTGGATTTATTTCTAAAATAGAGTTTATGTCTATATCGTATTTATGAATCCGCTCCAAATATACTTGAACTATATCCTCTGAGGTAATTAAACCTGCTTCCAGAGCCTCTTGCATTTTAATTATATCCGTCTCAATAATCCATTCCTGAAGTTTATTCTTCATACGAATAACTCCTTCCAAAAAAAATAAAATTGCCTCTAGTATAAACCTACCACAAAATTTCACCTCAATAATATGGAGAGTTTAACTATAGTTATATTCAGCTATTTGACTCCCTCGGCTACAGATGATAGGGTATTTTCGAAGTTAAATTTTTCCGGGAGGGAACACCCATGACGGAAGTAAAGCTTAGTATTGGATACGACGAATTCGAAGAAGGTCAAAGAATTGGCGAAGCAATTGAGAAGTTAAGCAGCAGCCCTGAAGGTGCGTCGCTGATCAGCCTAATTATCGGTGATTGGGGGCAAGCCTACGAGAATAGCTCGGAAGAGGTTGTAGAGGCACTGGTTACGCATAGCGCCAGCTTCCCTGCTTTACGCAAGCTTTTTATTGGTGAGATGGGCTATGAGGAATGCGAGATTTCATGGATTACCCAAAGCGATCTATCACCGCTGCTCCCTGCTTTTCCAGAATTACAATCACTCACGATTCAAGGCGGGAATGAGCTGAGCCTCTCAGAGCTAAAGCATGACAAGCTGGAGGAACTGATAATTATTAGCGGCGGCTTAAGTAAAGCCGTACTTGATAATATTGCAGCCAGCCAATTGCCGAATTTACGCAAGCTGGAACTATATCTTGGCGTAGATAACTACGGCTTTGACGGAAGCCTCGCAGATATTCTACCTCTTATAGAAGTAGGAAAGTTCCCTAAACTTACCTATCTGGGATTAAAAAATAGCGAAATACAAGATGAAATCGCCGGTGCAGTAGCAAATGCGCCTATCTTAGATCAGCTGGATACGCTAGATCTATCTCTGGGTACCCTCAGCGACGAAGGTGCTGAATTGCTTCTTGCCAGTGAGAGAATCAAAGGACTAAAAGCATTGAATCTAAGCCATCATTTTATGTCCGACGAGATGATCAGCCGGTGGCAGCAGAGCGGATTGCCTGTCGATGTCAGCGACAAACAGGAAAGCGATGATGAGGAAGACTGGCGTTATCCTTCCATCACAGAGTGAGCCCCCTATGCGGCCGATGATCGTTATCGGTATTCCTGGGGATAAACGGACTAGCGGCATTCAGCAAGCACGTTCCGATCTCGGAATGCCACCTGCCATCATTTTATCGTACGCTGAATTTCTGCAAGGCCAATCGTTAGGTGATCTGCTGGAAGTGCAGAAGCAGCAGTTATCCAGCCAGCCGGCTGTTTATAACGGAATAGATCTCAGTGCGGCTCCCCCGCTGCTGAGATTGGAATCGCCTGGCAGCAGCTTTGAAGTAGAACGTGCCTTAATCGCTCTTGGCGCACCTGATGCCGTTGATGTTGACGATTCGCTGCATCCCTACGCTGAAAGACCTGATCCGCGCCCACTCCGTGTGAAGGTAGCCCATCAATTGAAGGAGATGCAGGGTGTCCTGCATCATCCTTCGCAATGGTTCCGCGGTTATTGCCGCATGCTGGCTAGACTACAGCGCGAAGCCAAAGAGGTTTGTCCAGGCTCGCTATGGTTAAATGACCCCGCTGACATTGCGGCCATGACCGATAAACGGCGGGCACAACAGATTCTGAGTGAGGCAGGCATCACTATTCCTCGTCCATTAGGCGAGGAACAACAGCCTACCGACTATGCCTCTCTCCGTGAGATGATGATCTCCCGGCGAATGCACCGGGTATTCATTAAGCTAGCCTTCGGCTCTGCCGCTTCCGGGGTGATCGCCTATCAGCTCCATCCCGTTACAGGTGCCGAGGTTGCCTTAACTACAGTGGGGGTCGAGAATTACATCACCCGACCACCCATTTACTATAATTCCGGTAAACTGCGGCGGTACACAGATACCGCCACGATCTCCGGCATTATTAACTGGATTTATCGGCATGGTGGTTATGCCGAGCAATGGATTCCTAAGATCGGCCATAACGGTAAAGCCTTCGATATCCGCCAGCTCGTGGTTCTCCGCGAGGCCTGTCATGCAATTGCTCGTGTAAGTTCCACCCCAATTACGAATCTGCATTTACGCAGCCAGCGGATGTCTCCTTCAGAAGCCGGTTTATCAGAATTCATACAGGAGCAGGTACGAAATACCGCGTTGCAAGCGCTGGCGGCATTTCCCCGTTCTGGAGTTGCCGGGATAGACGTGCTGATATCTGGAGGATCGCAGCAGTGTTTTGTCGCCGATGTTAATCCTTTTGGCGATTTGCTGTACGATGTAAAATACCGTGGCTGCAGCACCTACGAATGGGAAATGAAGGTATTAACCGCCAGAGACTATATTACTCATCCCTCAACACCGCTTATAAAGGAAGGATCCTCTTAATGGATATGAACACTATCGTTGGCACCCATGACATTCTAATGATCACGCTTGATACCCTTCGATACGATGCAGCTACGATGGAGGAAGCGAACTGCCCGAACCTGTGCGGAACGGGATCCTGGGAGAAAAGACATACTCCCGGCAGCTTTACTTATGCGGCCCATCACGCTTTTTTCGGCGGCTTCTTGCCTACTCCAGCTACAACGGATAAGACTGAGCATATCCGTATGTTCCATTCCCGAAATACCGGAATGAAGACGCATCCTCATACATGGCTTTTCGATACGCCGGATATCGTGTCAGGACTTGCTGCCGAGGGCTATCGCACGGTTTGTATTGGAGGTGTTATTTTTTTCACCAAAAAAAATCCACTCGCTCGTGTGTTGCCAAGCTATTTCCAGCAAAGCTACTGGCGGATGACCTTCGGTGTGACCAATCCGCGTTCCACAGAGCATCAGGTGAACCATGCCTTGAAGCTGCTAAGGGATACTCCTAGCGAGCAAAGATTGTTTATGTTCCTCAACGTCTCTGCCATTCACGGACCAAATCATTATTTTGTACCTGGTGCTAAAAAAGACTCCGTAGACAGCCAGCGCGCCGCTCTTCGTTATGTGGACGGTGAACTGGGCCGGTTGTTCGATGCGTTCCGGGAACGCGGCAATCCTGTCTTCTGCCTGGCTTTTTCAGATCATGGAACCGCTTATGGGGAAGATGGCTATCAGGGGCATCGCCTTGCCCACGAGACGGTATGGAACGTCCCTTATCGGGAGTTTATTTTATAATATTTATAACAAGGAAAGGATGGAGAACTGATATGACGTTATCGTCCTTCTCTTTAGAAGAGCTTCACAAGTGGAAAGACAGCATTACTGCTCACCCTTACCGTTCTTATCTGTATTCCTATCCACACAAAACGGCTTACAGGGATTTGCAGCCTCCGATGCCGCTAGAAACACTCTGGCGTGATGAGCCTGCGGAATCTTTCTTTCTATATATGCATATTCCGTTTTGTGGCGCACGCTGCGGATTCTGCAACCTATTTACCCTGCCTGATAAACGCGCAAATGTTCATGCCACATACGTGGATGCCCTGGAACGCCAAGCAAAGCAATGGGCGGAATTCACCAGACATAAACCTTATGCGCGTTTTGCGATCGGCGGTGGAACTCCCACCCTGCTGGCAGCAGATCAGCTCCGCCGCTTGTTCCACATTGCCGTTGATACGATGGGACTGGACACAAATACAGCCTCCATCTCAGTGGAAACTTCACCGGAGACGATTACCGAAGAGAAGCTGAATATTCTAAAAGAGTATACGGTGGATCGGGTCAGCATGGGCATCCAAAGTTTTGTCGCTGCTGAATCGGCGGCCATCTATCGCCCACAAAATCCGGATGAGGTATATCGGGCACTAGAGCTGCTGGGGAAATATGATTTTCCCATACTAAATTTAGATCTGATCTACGGGCTTCCGGGGCAGACGGTCGACTCTTGGCTATATTCGCTCAATCAAGCGATCAGCTTTGAGCCAGAGGAAATTTTCATCTATCCGCTCTACACCCGTGAGCATACGATTGTGAAGCCTGGTGATATCCAGCGTCAGGACGATATTCGCCTAGATTGCTACAAAGCCGCTGGGCAGCTGCTTAGAGCGAGAGGATATCGCCAATACTCCATGCGTCGTTTCGCCAAGGAAGACGCAGGAACAGCTAAACCCATTCTCGATTATAGCTGCCAAGAAGAAGGAATGGTCGGCTTGGGCTGCGGAGCCAGATCCTACACCCGCCATGTGCATTACGCTTCCCGTTATGGGGTAAGCCGTAAAGCAACCGAGAGCATTATTGCTGATTACGTTGCGACGGATCGTTACGATACTGCGGATTACGGGATTGTGCTGAGTCTTGAAGAACAGAAACGCCGCTTTATTCTGAAGGCGATTCTACATAGCGAAGGGCTGAAGCTTAAAGATTACAGCCAGCGTTTCGATCAATCGCTCTGGAGCGATTATCCTGAGTTGTCCAACCTGCTTCATTCCGGTCTTGGGCAGGAGGAAGATGGCATCCTGCGCCTTACCACCGAAGGGATGGGTTACTCTGATTCGATTGGGGATTGGTTTATTTCTGGGGAGATCCGAGAGCAGATGGAAAGGTTCGTATTGCCATGAATGCGGTCCTCTACTACCGCGGTTCCCTCACGTCCTGCAACTATGATTGCCCCTATTGTCCTTTTGGCAAAACAAGAGACAGCGCAGCTACGCTCGCCAAGGACCGCCAGGGGCTGGAAGCCTTTGTAGCGTGGGCCTCTGAGCAAGGTGCGGCAGGTCATCGGCTTTCTATATTTTTTAATCCCTATGGCGAAGGGCTGATTCATCGCTGGTACAAAGAAGCAATGATTGCTCTCTCCAATATGGACCATGTTGAGAAGGTAGCTATTCAGACCAACCTTTCTGCCAACCTGGATTTCGTCTCCCAGATGAATCGTAAAAAAGTGGCCTTTTGGGCCACCTACCACCCCGGACAAGTGCGAGAGGATAAATTTCTGGCGCAATGTTTGACTTTATATGAGAACGACGTTCCATTTAGTGTGGGAAGCGTTGGAATACGCAGCGCTTTTTCAGCTATAGCTTCACTTCGTTCTGCGTTACCAGAGAACGTGTACTTATGGGTCAATGCTTACAAAGATAAACCTGATTATTATACAGCTGAGGATTTTGTCTTCCTTAGCGAGATTGATCCACATTTTTCTGTGAATGCTATGGATTATGAAAGCCTTGGCCAAGCCTGCAATGCAGGAAAAGATGTTTTTTACGTACAGGGCGCTGGGCTTGTGAAACGCTGCTATAAGGACAGAGGGGTCATAGGCAATCTTTACCGTGATGGGCTAGAGGGTCTCTCTGCGGTTAGAAGCTGCCGAATGAAGGTATGCGATTGTTATATCGGTTATATTCATATGCCCGAGCTGAAGCTGCGGAGCATCTATGAAGCTGGACTTTTGGAACGAATCCCGTATGGCGCTATGAATAACTGATTTAAAATTCCAGACAGGGTTTCTTTACTCTCTGTGGAATATGACAAGTAGCCCCCATTCTATAGGGGCATAGCAAACACTAAAGTTGGAGGGACAATAACTTATGAACAACATCATTAATTTTGCGCATCGTGGAGCGTCGGCAGTGTGTCCAGAAAATACTATGGCAGCATTTCGCAAAGGTCTTGAGCTGGGTGCAACCGGAATAGAAACTGATGTACAAATGACCAAGGATGGCGGCCTAGTCCTCATTCATGATGAAACTCTAAACCGCACAACAAGCGGCACCGGCTATGTGAAGGATCATACACTCGCAGAACTGCTGGAAGTGGACGCAGGCTCATGGTTCGGACCTGAATTCAAAGATGAGCGCCTTCCATTGCTGGAAGATTTATTAGATCTGCTGCAAGGTAGAGATACCACCCTAAATATCGAGCTTAAAAATGGCACTTTTTTATATCCGGGTATGGAGGAAAAAGTGATCGCGGCCGTACGGGATTTCAAGATGAGCGATCGCGTCATTTTTTCGAGCTTCAACCATTATTCACTAGCTTACTGTCAGTCGCTGGCACCGGAGATCAGAACAGGAATTCTGTACGGGGAAGGCTTGTATCGTCCTTGGGATTATGCAGCTACACTTGGAGCGACTGCGTTGCATGCGTATCATTTTGCGGTACTGCCTGAATTCGTCGAAGAAGCGGCGAAGCATGGCGTTGTCTACCATCCTTGGACCGTTAACGATCCCGAGCGGATGAAATATTTAATTGAAGCTGGTGTATCAGGCATTATTACCGATCATCCAGACCTACTCGCTGGACTTCTGGCTGACAAGGGAGTGTGATGGTGTGAAAAAAGTCTGGCTGCTCGGATTCGGCTTTTTCAGCATCAGCATTACATGGAGTCTGTATAACGCATTTGTACCTTTTTTCCTCGAAAAATATGTACATAGTGTAGCCCTAATCAGCTTCATGATGACGATTGATAATTACTTCGCCTTATTCTTGCAGCCTTGGATCGGTAATCGGAGTGACCGCACGACCTCGCGTTTTGGACGCAGAATGCCTTATCTTATGATCGGTATGCCCTTCGCTGCCGTGCTGACTATGCTGATTCCGTTTCATACCGGACTATTTACACTGCTTTTATTTATGATGCTGATGAATCTAGCCATGAGTTTATACCGTTCCCCTACCGTCGCTCTAATGCCCGACATAACACCTGAAGAGCAGCGTACAAAGGCTAACGGATTAATTAATTTCATGGGTGGATTCGGATCAATTCTGGCTTTCGGCGTGGGTTCGATCCTCTATAAATCAAATCCTGCGCTGCCATTTCTCGTTGCTGGACTGATTACCCTGTTATGTCTGTTTATCGTATCGCGCTTCATCAAAGAAAAACGGGATGGTGTGAATATAAGCCCTACGCTTCTATCCGATACAGCGGGGAGCCCTTCTGCGACGATAGTTAAGCCTTCCAGAGTCTCCTTTCGCGGCCAGCTGGATCGTACTACAGTCTTTCTACTGGCAGCGATTTTCTTCTGGTTTGTAGCTTATCAAGGGGTCGAAACCTTGTTTACATTGTATGGCAAAAACCATCTGGGCCTCAGTGAACAAGCAGCCTCCTTCTCCCTTACCTTCTTCTCCCTTGCCTTTGTGCTGTTCGCTATTCCGAGCGGTTGGCTGGGTGGGCGATTCGGGAAAAAGAAGATCATTATCGTCGGCGTATGTGGCCTGATGACGGTCTTTGCGCTTGTTGGGTTTGCACAGGACCTGCTGGTGCTTCGAGCGTTACTCCTGACAGGAGGAATCTTCTGGGCTTGTATCAACATCAACTCTTATCCTTATGTTGTTGCAACGGGAACTGAGGAGAGTATCGGTACTCGAACAGGGATGTATTATTTGGTCTCTTCACTGGCAGCGATCAGCTCGCCACCTTTGCTGGGGCTAATGATTGATATTTTTGATTACTCCATCCTGTTCTATGTAGCAGCGATTAGTATGGCAGTTGCCCTGCTATGCCTCTTCTTGATGAAGGGACGCAAGCAAGTCCCCCACAAGTTTCACACACCGGGAGCCTAAAAAAGCGTCAGCCTTAGACATCCATTTATGTCCAAGGCTGACGCTTATATTTTACACTTAACAAACTAATTTTTATAAACTGAATAACGACCTGTACCCAGCTGTTTGGCGGTGTACATCGCTGTATCTGCTTCGTGCAGCAGCCTGAAATGATCCACCTTGCCATGACTAATGCTGATGCCTATGCTCGCAGATACAAAGAGGTTGTGCTCTCCCAGCTGATAATGTCTGGTCGTCTTCTCCAGAATCTGCACCGCTAACTGCTCCGCTTCCTTCTGATTGCAGCCTTTAGCTACAATCACAAATTCATCACCGCCTATGCGGAAAATATGGCGTTTTCTTTTGCTGGAGAATTGACTTAACCTTCCTCCCACCTCTTGCAGCAGTAAATCGCCCACATGATGTCCTAAGCTGTCATTGATTGATTTGAACCGGTTCAAATCCATAAACAATACGGCTAGTTGCTCATTTACTTTGCAGCGATCCCAAAAGTGATCCATTCCATTCTTGTTTAACAGCCCTGTTAAGCCATCCTTATAGGCAAGTTCCTTAAGCTGCTCTCTTTCCGCCAAAACAAGGTTCAGCCGTGTAAGCAAAAACATTAAAACAGCTATCGTAAGCGCGTATATCAATAACGGAGTGAAAATCCCCCCATTGACCTCTATAGTTTCTTCTAAGGATTTTTTGCCTAGCTGATGCATTGCCCATAATCCAACGACAATAGTTATAATGGAAAGGCCCGTGTAAACTGCTCTTTGTTTTGGTTCCTTACTAGCAACATCCCGGTAAAATCTCAATACTAAATAACCTACAACCCCTGCGATGATAATGGACATTAACGTTTGTAAATAAATCTGAACCTCTACCACCTTTAATTCGCACATCCTTCTGAACTACAATTAATTAGCTTACTGTACTGCGATACCAATATATAAAAAAGCTCTGAACATTATCTGAACACTTACTCTTTCTCCAAATGCCGCGCACAATTATATAACTCGCAGTTCCAGGAGCCATCCGATTCGGATTTTGTTATTCGCGTAATTGACGTATTGTTCAATAATACTGTGCCGTCCAGTTCTGGAAGTAGTCTTCTAAGGCTACTGCGTAAAATTACACCATGGCTAACGATCAGAATATGGCTGCCTGGATGTCTCGCCGCAATTTCTTCAATCACTTCGCTGCCTCTGAGCTCGCTGGCTTCTGGAGTTTCCAAACCCAAATCTAACGTCTTCCAATCGGTTCCCCATCGTTCAATCCGCTCTTGCTGCGTAGTTCCTTCAATAAGTCCCGCATACATCTCTCGAATGCCCGGCGCTAAACCCGTGATCTCAAGGCCTAATCTTTCTGCAATAACCTCTGCCGTTTGCCGCGCTCTGAGTAAATCACTTGAATATATGTAATCCCATTGTTCTGTGCTAAGACGTTCAGCCAGTAGTTGTGCCTGTTGCAGGCCTTCAGCATCCAATGAATTATCCGTATGCCCTTGCACTCTGCTTTCTTTATTCCACGCGGTACTTCCATGGCGAATTAAACCTATCGTAGTCATAAAAATCTCCTTTTAGCTATTGAGTCTAGTGGCAATTGTGATGCTGGTTATTGTGGTGGTTATTGTGCTAGTTATAGTGCTAGTTATAGTGCTAATCTCAGTGCAATTTCAGTGCTAATATAAATAATATAATCTATATTCTATCAGATTCACCCTATGAACATTTAAAAATAAAGGTTATCCAAGTTTTTGAACATGAGGTATAATAAACCTTGTCGTTTTTTACAACAGCTACAAGATAAGGAGTAATTGTTTATGATGAAAAAGCTAGGGTCCACTCTGTTTCTTACCTTCTTACTGCTCGTTCCACTTGTCGCCACTTGCCCATCCACTGTTGGTGCAACACCAGTTCCTAAAAACACCGTCTATGTGGACAAGAATAACCATTCATACATACCACTGCGTCTCTTAAATAGCTTCACTGGTATACAGTCTGTATGGAATCCTAACGAAAAACGTATAAGCATTACGAATGCAGACACCACCATAACGCTTACATTAGGTCAAACCGCTGCGCTCGTCAATGAAAAGTCGGTTACACTAACTGATCTTGCTTTCAGTGATAATGGCACGGTATATATCCCGTTGTCTTTTATCAGCACAACGCTTGGCATTCAATTAACCTGGGATAAGGAAGCCTCTTCATTAACCCTTAAGAGTAATGATATTGCAACCACTGTTCCTGTACAGTCCGGCGCACTAATCAAAGCGGATTCTTCTCCAGTTGTCAGCGCTAGTAAAACCTTCAAAGTTGGCGGCAGATCCTTCAAAGCTCAGACGGTTACAGTGTCCCTGCTGCATCCTAAGGTGAAACTTGATGTCGTACTGGCTGGAAATACGGTCGGAAAAGTAGAGGACCTAAGCAGTCTGGCTAAGCGTAATAATGCCGTAGTTGCGATTAACGGAACATTTTTTGATGCCTATACAAAAGGAGCATACAAAGCTCCATACGGGTACATTGTCAGCGGCGGGAAAATGCTTAAAAATAGCTCCGGGGATCGCCGGACGATTTTTACCTATGACAGCAACCATCTGGCGTCACTGATTCCTGGGCTGGAATTCACAAGCCGCTTCGCTTCCGGTTCTATGGAAGGAGCTCTTCAAGCCGGCCCGCGTCTTCTTGTGAACGGCAAGGTATCCCTAAATGTCGCGACAGAAGGCTTCAAAGATCCAAAAATTTTAACCGGCGGCGGAGCACGCAGCGCGCTCGGATTAACACGCGACCATAAGCTCATTCTGCTGACCACTGGTGGAGCCACCATCCCACAGCTGGCAGAAATGATGAAGCAAGCTGGAGCGTATCAAGCCATGAATCTGGATGGTGGTGCATCCAGCGGGCTCTACTACAACGGCAAATATCTTACGTCCCCTGGGCGTCAGATCAGCAATGCGATTGTAGTCAAATATCAATAAAATCTCTTGGCCAGACGGCTAGTTGCGAGTGCTGAGCTTCGTGATTTGGCTTGGCTCAGCCACGCTACTGCTCGGCTTCGGCTTCGGCTTCGGCTTCGGCTTCGGCTTCGGCTTCGGCTTCGGCTTCGGCTTCGGCTTCGGCTTCGGCTTCGGCTACTAAGAATATATGATTCTATTGTACAAAGTGCAATCTGAGGCAGTTTGCAGCGCATAATTGCTCTGGCGGTATGATTGCTGTGCGACGTATGAGATTACTGTGCAGCATATGATTGCCGAGCTCAAACCCAAAAATCCCCTTGATGACTTACCCATCAAGGGGATTTTTCATAGTACGTTGCCAGTTTAGGTACTGCTGACAGATCCAATGTCGGGGGCAGCCGGTGCAACTTAATCTGTGTGACCTGAATATTCCCACACCTGTAACCAAACTTCTGTAATAAAGCCCAATTTCTCATAGAAAGGCTGCATAGAACCTACGTAAACTTTACTAGCTCCGAGTTGTTTTAAACGGTTAAATCCTTCGTGTAGAACCGCCCGTCCCAGTCCCAGCTTTCGATAATTAATGGATGTGCCTACAGGCTCCAGAGCACCAATTCTATTGCTGCTGTCCCAAAAAATATTACAAAAGGAAACCACTTCGCCCGCGTCATTCACAACGCTAAGATCGAGCTGCGGATTATAGCTTGGAGCGTTACTCATATTCCCATAATGCAGCAGCGTGAGCTCTGCCTCCGCCGTTTCTGCATAGTCGAAGGCCATAATATGTCCAAGCGCTTTTGCAGTAACCTCGATCTCATCTCCGCTGCATATTCTAAAGCCAGAGGGGAGCTCCACAGGGAATTCCTTATCCAATCGCAAGGAGTTTACGCTTTCCTTACCACCCGTTTGATGATACCCCCTCTTACGAGCAACCTCCGCCGCAGAAGTCATATTCTCCGGTATTGGCACATACAGCTCTACGTAATCACCGTTCTCTTCCTCAGCTTTTTGTTCAGCAAAAGCGAACATTTCTTCAAGTAATTTTTCCGGAGGATTCATCTCAGCACACTGAAAATAGAACCCATCGTCCCTGCACACTACAGCTGCAAGCTCTCCATTCTCATACTCCCATAAGCCCACTTTTTGTTCCCACTGCTCCAGCGTTCCACTTCTCGTCTCCTGAAAAAAAACAACAAATTCCCAGCGGTCTATAAGCCAGGTATTTGGAGTCTTTAGCTTACTATAACTTTGTATAAGAAAATGACGTACCTTCAGCAGATCTTCAGAACGGTAGCTTCTAAAATTAATGTTCATTTTCCACGCCCCTTTCTTTAATTTCATATTAAGGGAGATGTAAAAATGAAGCATATATCATAATTAGTTATTATTATTTTATACTACCGAATATGATCCGTACGTTCACAAAACAAACATTTCTTGAGTGAAAATTATGAGTTCCACGCATACGTTAACTGCATTTAGTGCAACTATTCCTCAGAATGCTCCTTCAAAAGATAGTTAGTTGTATTTCGTGCAGTTAAATTTCTGGTTTTCCTTTAATTCCACTAGATTCACCCTTTTTAGTTGCACGAAGTGCAATTAAATGGCTTCTAATGACCAACTACGCAGGAATAAGTGTACAAAGTGCAATTAGAGAAAGTTTTGGAGTGGGCGATCTTCTTCCGGAGGAAATAGTCACTGATCAAGCTTTTTCAAGCGATAATTATGAGCTCCACGCATCCGTTAACTGCATTTAGTGCAACTATTCCTCAGAAAGTTACTTAAAAAGATAGTTAGTTGCATTTCGTGCAGTTAAATTTCTGGTTTTTCTTTAATTCCACTAGTTTCACCCTTTTTAGTTGCACAGAGTGCAATTAAATAGCTTCTATGGACTATCTACGCAGAAATAAGTGTACAAAGTGCATTTAGAGAAAGCTTTGTAGTGGGAGTCTTCTTCGGGAGGAAATAGTCACTGATCAAGCTTTTTCAAGCGATAATTATGAGCTCCACGCATCCGTTAACTGCATTTAGTGCAACTATTCCTCAGAATGCTCATTCAAAAGTTAGTTTAGTTGTATTTCGTGCAGTTAAATTTCCGGTTTTCCTTTAATTGCACCGAATTCACCCTTTTTAGCTGCACGAAGTGCAACTAAACGGCTTCTAGGGTCTATCTACGCAGAAATAAGTGTACAAAGTGCAATTAAGTCTGAATAAGCTGCTTGAGCTAAATCTGGATTGCTTAGATCTAAATGAGTTAGATTTTAGATCAGTTAGATTTGGATCGATTAGCGGTAGATCAGATAGAGCTATGCCAGCTAGGCTAAGTCAGCTAGAGCTAGGTCAGCTAGAGCTAGGTCAGCTAGAGCTAGATCAGCTAGAGCTAGATCAGCTAGAGCTAGGTCAGCTAAAGCTAGATCAGCTAGAGCTAGGTCAGCTACAGCTAGATCAGCTCGACTTAGATCAGCTAAATTTCCCTTCGATAAATCTAGCTAGATTCTAATTCTGAGTGACCATTAGTACTCTTTTTGCATAATTTTCCTTGTCCATGTTACTGTATAACTGAACAAAGGAGTGAAATTATGGAGACGATTCTAATCATAGAGGACGATGCCAAGCTGGCAAGCTTGCTGAGCACGTACCTATCGAAATATGGGTTCCGTACAATTATTGTAGAGGATTTCAACAGGGTGCTGGAGACTTTTAATGAAAGCTCGGCTGACCTTATCTTACTGGATGTCAATCTGCCTAAATACGATGGGTTCTACTGGTGCCGCCAGATTCGTTCCCTCTCACTCTGCCCGATTCTGTTCATTTCTGCACGGGATAGTGGAATGGATCAGGTGATGGCGCTTGAGAATGGCGGGGACGATTATATTACTAAGCCTTTTCACTATGAGGTTGTACTTGCCAAAATCCGCAGCCACATACGTAGAGCATACGGTTCATACTCACAGACTCAAGAAGAGCATAAACTCCAATCTGGAGGTTTAATCCTCTATCCTGAACGATATATGATCCAATACGACGGTCACACGAGTGAGCTAACCCAAAAGGAAGCGGTTCTACTGGAAGCTTTACTGCTTAAGGAAGGACGAGTGGTTAACCGGGAGCGTCTGCTCGATCTCATGTGGAAGGATCAGCATTTCATAGATGACAATACATTAAATGTCTACATAACCCGTGTCCGCAAAAAGCTCAAGGATCTCGGTCTTGGCGACATTGTGGAAACCGTAAGAGGCGCTGGCTATCGGCTTAATGTTTCTAAGGATACGCCATGAGGCTTTTTTGGAGAGACCAGATCTCTCTGATCCTATTCTATCTGCTTCAGATGCTGCTTATCCCTTTGCTGTATTGGCTGTCTGGTGAGAACAGACCGATCTCTATCATGCTTTATGGAATCGCCTTGAGTACCGTAGTTCTACTGCTATATTTAGGCTACCGATACGTTCAGCACCGGAGATTGTATGCAGCATTAAGCGAACCTATGGACATGCTCCAAAAACATCTTGTTTCCTTAGGAGACACTCCTCTTTCAGAAGCTATCCATGAGTTATTGCAGCTGATTGACCGCCAGTATCAGGAGCAAGTGAATGCGCATGCGCGCCAGATGGATCAGCATATCGTATTCATGAATCGCTGGGTTCATCAAATGAAGACCCCGCTCTCTGTAATTCAGCTTACGCTAAAGGATCTTGAAGAGGAGGCTGCCGCAAGTATTCAGGAGGAACTGGAACGTCTGCGCGGAGGGCTGGAGATGGTTATCTACACTTCAAGACTTGACCAATTTGAAAATGATTTTCAAGTTGAACCGTTATTTCTGCGCAAAACTGTTAGTGAGGCGGTAGCCGAAAATCGCAGATTATTCATACGCCGAGGCATAAAAGTAGATGTACAGATGGATGCCAATCTCGCGGTATATAGCGATGCTAAATGGTTAATGTTTATGCTGGCCCAAATCTTAACCAATGCCGTAAACTATACCTCCGGTACTGGCAAGACCGTTACCCTCTCAGCTCAGCGTGTGGGCACCGACACGATTCTGGATATTACCGATCAAGGGATCGGCATTTCTCCTGAGGATCTGAAGCGGGTCTTTAATCCCTACTTTACGGGTGACCGCGGACGACATTATCATGAATCGACAGGGATGGGGCTGTATCTCGTCCGGGAGATTTGCAACCGGCTCGAACACAAGGTGGATATTCAGTCCCGGCTCGGGGAAGGGACCCGTGTGCGGCTTATTTTTAGCAACAGTGATCATCTACAGAAATAATACTGAGGGGACTTCATCGTCATTATTCATGGCTTTGAAGCCTCCTTCTTCTTTATAGGCTACTTATCTCTCAACCCATTCTCCACAAGGAGAAAGGCGAACATAACCTTAACGTCTCTGTAAGGAAACCTTAAGGTAAATCCATAGCAGCTAATCTCTCGATCTTATAAATTATATACATAACCCGTTCCCCGAATAAGGCGGATGAAATCATTTTTGTATTGGAAGGAATGAATGATATGAACGTATTGGAAGTCAAAGGACTTCATAAGGTATACCCCGGCAAAATAGTGACCCAAGCCCTCACCGATATTCATCTTAATATTGAAAAAGGTGAATTTGTCGGAATTATGGGACCGTCTGGTAGCGGTAAAACAACACTGCTCAATATGGTATCCACAATCGACCAGCCGTCCTCTGGCGAAGTGAATATCAATGGCAGCAACCCTTATCTTTTGAATAAAAAAGAGCTCGCCCACTTTCGCCGAAAACAGCTAGGCTTTGTGTTTCAGGACTTCAACCTGCTTGAGACGTTAACCGTCGCCGAAAATATTGTGCTGCCCCTGACTTTGGATAACCGTAAGCTCTCACAGATGGAAATCTTGCTTCAAAGAGTCGCTGAACGCTTAAACATTACCGATATTCTGAGCAAACGCACTTATGAAATTTCAGGGGGACAACGTCAGCGGACCGCAATTGCCCGGGCGATCATCACCTCTCCTTCGATTATTTTGGCCGATGAACCTACGGGTGCGCTTGACTCCAATTCTTCGCGGATGGTGATGGAATCGCTGGAGGATATTAACCACAAAGAAGGCACCACGCTAATGCTCGTAACACATGATCCACTGGCAGCGAGCTACTGCAACCGAATTGTTTTTATAAAAGACGGCAAACTAGCAGCCGAAATTCACCGGGGAGATAACCGTCAGGCCTTCTTCCAAAAGATTATCGATACACTTTCGTTCTGGGGAGGGAATAGTCATGAACTTTCCTCAATTCGCGTTTAATAATGTACGCCGTAATTCGCGCGCTTATTTTGCTTTTTTCTTAAGCAGTGCTTTTATGGTCATGATCTTTTTCTCTTATTCAGTCTTTATTTATCACCCTAGTATTACGAACATCGCGCTGGGTGCGAATTCAGCCTCCGGCATGCAAATTGCTTCTTACATTGTGTTTATCTTTGCGTTCTTTTTCGTACTATATTCGATTAGTGCGTTTCTGAAAATGCGTAATCTGGAGTTCGGCATACTGATGATTTTAGGCGCACGCCCTGGCCAGATCAACAAGCTGATTCTTATAGAAAACATGCTGATCGGACTGCTCTCTATAGTAACAGGTGTGTCTTTCGGCATGCTTTTATCCAAGTTATTCTTGCTGCTAAGCACGACAATTATGGGCATGGAGCCACTACCCTTTTATTGGCCAATGAAGGCGTTAATGATTACTTCTATCTCTTTCATTTCATTATTTCTGGTCATTTCGATCTTCACATTATTGTTCATTCGTAAACATCAAGTTCTTGAACTGCTTAAGGGAAATGTGAAACCTAAAAAAGAACCCCGTGTCTCCTTGTTGTTCTCGCTCTTTGGGCTTCTACTGTTGACCGTCGGCGCTCTCGCGATTCGGAAGCAATTGTCCCCGTCCTCACTGTTAGTCGCCGCTGTCACAGGTATCGCTGGAACCTACTTTTTCTACTCTCAGTTATCTGTATTGGGCATTCGCCTACTAAAACTAAGACGCAAACAGTTGTGGCGCGGAACCAATCTGCTGTGGATTTCCGAGATGAGTTATAAGATTAAAGACAATGCAAGAATGCTGTTCCTTGTAACTGTGGTTACCTCGCTTGCCTGCATGGCTTCGGGAATTCTTTTATCGATTAATCAAGCGAACTCAGACCTCTATAAAAAATCCCCATTCGCTGTGAGTTATACGATTTATGATCCGAAGGATGAAGCACCAGATTTAGAGCCCATTCACACTAAATTAAAGAATGCTAAAGTCGAGTATACAGAGAATAAAGTAGATCTAATCTCTGCTTCCATTCAAGGAATCGATAAGGAAATAATACTTGGAATTGATCTGATCTCCCGCTCACAGTTCAATCAACTGGGCTTACAGATGGATGTATCCGAGGTTGGACCCTTGTCTGAAAAAGAAGCTGTATTACTGCTGAACCCACATATGGATTCACAGAATTATGCTGCTAATCGAGCGATTCATTTGAAGGTTCAAAAAGATGAGGAACTGATGTTAAAAGAATTACGAACACCAAAGGTGCATCCAGTAGATCCAATGGCCACCTCACTTCTAATCGTAGATGACAACTTATATCATAAGATTTCTAATTCAACAGAGAAGTACACGAGACCTTATGTGAAATATCTATACAAAATCCCTGCATGGGACGGTCCTACACCTAATGACAGCTCAGCTGAAGCTGTTGTCACCAGAGACCTTATCCAATGGAATAAAGCCGCTAACAAGGCTAACCATCAATACAGCTCTATACTGGGATCGCGAGCAGACAGCTATCTATCTACCAAACAAGGAGCCGCCATGCTTAGCTTTATAGGGATTTTTATCGCTCTGATCTTCTCGCTTTCATCGGCCAGCTTTCTCTTTTTTAAACTTCATACTGAGCTCAACACAGATAAGCAAATGTATAATGCTTTGTCCAAAATCGGTTTAAGCACTAAAGAAATGTCAGCTTCTGCTACCAAACAGATTTCTGTGCTTTTCTATATTCCGATTATTATTGCCACCATTCAGACCCTTGTCGTGATACGCCCGATACTGAAACAGATTAATATCACAAATGTAACTGTGCCCGTGCTTACTACATCTGCTGTATTTCTGGTTGTGCAAACTATCTATTTCCTTATCGCGAGATCACGGTACATTCATAGTCTCAAGAAAATAATGGTGTAACACCATGTTGAAAAGAATCGTAACCCTGGATGTACTTCGCGGCTTGGAACTTATGGCAGCACCAAAAGGTTCTCTAGCTGATCAATAGGCAATTTGCTATAGTTAGTAAACTATTACTAATTAATGAAGCAAGGAGGTTCCTGATTTATGTCCAAGGCTGATCACATGTTATCCATTCTCTGGATGCTCAAGCAACGGGGAAGAACCGCCGGGGAACTAGCAGAAGCGCTAGAGATCAGTGTCCGATCTGTCTATCGTTACATCGACGCGTTATGCATCAGTGGCGTACCCATTATCGCGGATAGTGGACCTGGTGGTGGCTATAGCCTTCCGGAGCATTTTTCCGAGGCCCCGTTATTCTTTGACTCCGACGAACAACGTTCCCTCCTGCAAGCCGCCTCCTTTGCGCGGGGAACTGGATATCCTTATGTAGAAGCTCTAGATCAAGCAATCGCCAAACTGAAACGGTACAGCAATGCGCAGCAATTAGAACAGATGGAGCGTCATGAGAGCGGGATAGAAACCATCCACTCCCCTGCTGCGCCGCTTCCCCACCTGCTGCAAGAGCTTGAATTAGCGACGGCGAACGGACATACCCTCCAGATGGAATATCGAAAGGGAAACGGGGAGACGATTTCTTCCCGCGCTATTGATCCTTATGGACTTGTCCTGTGGAAAGGGCAATGGTACACCGTTGCTTATTGCCATCAGAGGCAAGAAATTCGGTCTTTCCGAGTCGATAGAATAACTGAACTGCACCGCACAGAAGCTCTGTTTGCCCGTCCTGCTGAATTCTCTGCACGGGATTTTTTATTAAAAAGCTTGCTGCCAACACCAAATACTCCAGAGAAACTCATAGCAGTAGTCATCGCCGCCGATGAAGGAATCCTGAACGATCTATGCAGTCATTGGCTATTTGGACATACGCTGGTGCAGCGCATTGACGGACAAGCCCGTTTTCAAGTCGATGAGACCTCCTTACTGACTTATGCGCCTTACTTCTTGTTGCCTTATGGATCAACACTACGAATCCTAGAGCCTTTAGCTCTGAAACAAAAGCTGTCCGCTATAGCTACCGATCTGGCAGCTTATTATAAGACTTAAAATGATTATTTTAGGATCACTGACCGTAGTTGTCAGTGATCCTTTTGTATAGTGTAAATAAGTCTAAGGGAATAAATGATTGTACAAACCAAGGAGGAATAAGGAATGAAAGAACTTCACTATGAATTTTATATTGGCGGAACACCTGAGCAGGTATGGGAGACTTTGATCTCTCCCGAAGGTACTAAACAGATTTACTACGGGAGCGTAATCCAATCCACCTTTAAAGAAGGTGAATTGCTGGAATATGTTGGTCCCGGTGCAGATGGCGATGAAACGATACATGTATATGGGACTCTGCTGGAGTTCACTCCACAAAAAGCGTTTCGTTTCACGCATAAGGTCGGCCCCTCCTATCATAAGGGGACAGAAAGATATGAATCGCGTATATCTTGGCTGCTTGAACCGGTGGGTGGAACTACTAAGCTTACGCTTATCCACGATGAATGGCATCCTGATGATCCTTCATATGCTGGCAGTATCAACGCCTGGTGGCAGGTTCTGAGTAATATTAAAACCTTGGTCGAAACCGGAGGTACACTTGATTTTGGCAGCTGGTCGTAATTTTAATGTTAATTAGGAATTAGGAATTAAGCTCAACCCTGCGGAAAAGAGCGTACAAGCTCTCTTTCGTCAGGGGCTTTTTTTGCTTAATTTTATTTTGCCTAAGGGAAACATTCTTGTTGCAGGGACAAAGTTGTTGCCATATACTAATGTTGTGCCAGACTACAAGAAATGTTCTAATACACAAAATAAAAACCATAGGCGGTAAAAATATAAATGAAAGAAGGGATCTCATGACTGGAACAACTATTCCTTTATCAGAGGCTGCAAAGGGTAGCACGCTGCGCATCAGCGACATTGAAGTTCAAGGTGTGCTTAGAAGAAGATTACTGGACCTCGGGTTCGTAGTCGGGAATATCGTAGAGGTGTTGCGGCGTAGTCCATTAGGAGATCCTATAGCTTTTCGGGTAAGCAATACGACCATTGCACTGCGTAGAGAAGAAAGTTCTTTAATCTTCGGAGAATTAATTGGAGGTGTAGAAGCATGAGTCAGTTCACCGTCGCTTTTGCAGGCAATCCTAACACCGGAAAAAGCACACTATTCAACCTGCTAACCGGCATGCGACAGCATACTGGAAACTGGGCAGGTAAAACCGTCATTACTGCCGAAGGCGAATTCAAACACAATAACCATTCATACCTCGCGGTAGATTTACCAGGAACGTACTCCCTATACTCAAATTCCGCGGATGAAGAAGCGGCTAGAGATTATATTATTTTTGAACAGCCAGACGTGACACTTGTAGTGCTTGACGCTACTTCGCTGGAACGTAATCTCAATCTTGCCTTGCAAGTGCTGGAGATTACCGGACGGGCGGTTGTCTGCATCAACCTCATTGATGAAGCACGTAAGCTGGGCATCGACATCAACCTGAAGAGTATCTCCAAACGTCTCGGCGTTCCCGTCGTTGCGATATCGGCACGCAATAAAATAGGGATCGATGCCTTATTGGATCAAGTGGAGCGAGTGGCTACAGGCTCATTCACAGCGCAGCCGCTGCGGATTAGTTACAACGAAGAGATCGAACGGGGAATTGCCGAGCTTACACCATTGGTAGAGCAAACCATCGGTACCAAATATCCCGCTCGCTGGATTGCACTGCGCTTATTGGACGGTGATGACAGCCTGCTTACTTCACTTAAAGAGCATATGAAAAGCAAGGATTTACCCGAAGCAAAGGAGGTCATCGGCCATGGAGTCACTGCCTATCACTAAGGGATCTGACGCTCTAGATTCCCTATTGTCCACCGCAAAAAAGCTCGCTGACGGCGGAGCCATTCGGGATGAGATTGTCAGTGGTATATATGGCGTATCCGCAGGCATCTGCGGAGATGCAGTTACTTATCGGGATAAGAAGAAACTGAACAGCACTTATAAGCTGGATAATATCGTGACCTCCAAAATTTGGGGTTTTCCCATCATGCTCGCCATTCTCGGTGTCGTATTCTGGATTACGATTGCCGGGGCTAACTACCCTTCTAGCTGGCTCGCTTCCTTCTTTGGCTTCATCGAAGGATATCTGACAGCGGGATTTGAGGCTCTCCATGCCCCAGCTTGGCTGCACGGCGTGCTTGTGCTTGGATTATATCGGGGCACCTCATGGGTAATCAGTGTCATGCTGCCACCGATGATGATCTTTTTCCCCGTATTCGCTCTGCTTGAGAATTTCGGGTATCTGCCACGCGTAGCTTTTAACATGGACCGACTGTTCAAAAAATCAGGTGGTCATGGCAAGCAAGCTTTAACCATGTCCATGGGCTTCGGCTGTAACGCGGCTGCGATCCTCTCCACACGAATCATCGAATCGCCGCGTGAACGAATGCTGGCTATACTGACCAACAATTTTGTCCCTTGCAACGGCCGCTGGCCCACGCTGATTTTATTGTCTTCCTTATTTATGGCAGGAGCCGCTACGACAGGCGCGCTTCGTACATTCACCACTGCCTCCGTCCTAATGGGAATGGTTCTAATCGGCATCATTGTTACCTTAACCGTTTCCTGGGTCATGTCCAAAACTGCGCTGCGTGGGGTTCCCACACATTACACACTGGAGCTTCCTCCCTACCGCCGTCCACAAATCTGGAAGACCATACTTATTTCCTCCAAAGATAAGTCCCTTAACGTACTTACCCGGGCTATCGTCGTTGCTGCCCCTGCCGGGATTATCACTTGGATTCTAGGCAATCTGTTTATTGGCGGCGATTCTGTACTGAATCATATGGCTGCATTCTTTGATCCGTTCGCACATTTGCTCGGCATGGATGGCTTTATCATCATGGCCTTTATTCTTGGACTTCCTGCGAATGAAATCGTATTGCCTATCCTGCTTATGGGCTATATGTCCTCAGGCGCTATGGTTGATATCGACAGCTTAGGCAGTATCAAAGATGTCTTTCTCTCACATGGCTGGACCTGGCTGACCGCACTCAACATGATGCTGTTCTCCCTGCTCCACTATCCTTGTGGTACGACACTCGTGAACATTTACAAGGAAACAAAAAGCATGAAGTGGGCCGTTCTCTCAGCAGTCATTCCGCTGGGTATCGCCATCGGAGTAACCTTTGCTGTCGCTCAGCTTGCCCGGTTATTTGGGTGGGTGTGACGAGGGTGAGGTAGGCTTGCGATCTAAACTCAAGTGACATCGTCTAACTTTAATTGATTTCATCTGACTTCAACTAGCTTCAAGTAACTTCAACTAACTTCACAACTCACTTCAACTGATTTCAACTTACATCGCAAAAATTCATCATTAACTCACTAAATTCACCTTAATCACATCACCCAAATTAACCTTGCTACACGGAATTCACCTTACTTTACCTTACAATCTAAAGTTCAACTTGCTTCCCTTTGCAACACCCTACAATATCTAGAGTTCATCTTGCTTCACTTTACAACACCCAACAATAACTAGAATTTGCTTCACAAAGTTCCGCCCACTTTGAAATCATATTTAAGGAATTTCTCCCTAATAATCGAACTTTATAGGCGCGCGTTAAACTTATTGCGGAATTTCTCCCTAATAATTAGCCGATTATAGGCAAAAAGGGCAATTTCCGCAGAATTTTAGGGAGGAATTCCCCAATTATCGCTATTAATGAGTAAAACACGATAAAATCAGGGAGGATTTCCCTAATTATTGATTCTAGATGATTCCGAGCTACACTTGAGCACCAGCACCAGCACCAGCACCAGCACCAGCACCAGCACTAGACCTGCATCGCCCTTCCACACATACCAACTCTAGACCTACGCCGCCCTTCAGCACACACCAGCATTAGCATCAGTACCTTTTCGCCCACCAACATACTCCACCACTGGTCCACCAACACAGCCCAACACCAGTTACTCAAGGTCTTCTCAAACAAATAAGCGGTCGCTCGGATGTTTATCCCGAGCGACCGCTTATTTTATCACAACCCCTTATATACTCTTACGTCCTAACTTGATCCCACCATTACATTACATGACGTGACTCTACAGTTAGAGTCATTTTTTGCGCGTTCCATCATTTCTACGACGGTATAGAACAGCCCCAGCTATAGCTGCTAGAACGATAATTATTCCACTAATCCCCACATTAACAAGTGGAAAGGAATCACTGTCCCCAGCCGGGTTCCCCGTTTGATCAGGCTCATTACTCCCAGCTTCTGACTCCGGTGAATTATTCGGGGTTACCTCCGGAGAAGCGGTAGGCGTTGTAGGCGAAATACCCGGTCCCAGCTCTTTCAGATCCACTGAGTCAGCGGTTAGCCGCTTAGTTCGACTGCATAAACTAGCCTCCAGATTACCAGAGTCTCCGCCGTCTCTAGCATAAGCATAGACAATGTAACTTTCCCCTTCCACAAATTCAAAGCCGCAGCTTGCAGAAGATAATGCCGTAGTTAATGTAACTTGATTACCCTCGACCCCTTTCCAGCTGGAATCCACCTCAAAGGTTACCTTTACTGGATCAGCAGAAGAAATTATGTTCCCCTGTGACGGCTCCTTCATATCCACTACTTTCCCGACAAAAACAGCTGTACTTTTCTCAAGAGCTTCCAGTGGCTCCGCAGGCATAACACAGGAACATGCGTAAGTGACCGAGGGCCGTACCGTCAGCAAAGCCGTAAATATTAATAGGACACCTAGAAATATCATCATTGGACTTCGGAAATTGATCTTTCGGAAATTGATCTTTCGCACTTTGATAACCCCCTTCTTTACCTTACAGACGGAGCAAACGTGGAAAGTGTTACAGGAATTCCCAAATAAGTGATACAAGTTTATCCGGTAGCAATTCCTCTAATCCTCTTCTTTAATTACCCTAATCTTCTTTAACTCCTCATATCCTCTTCATTAATCCCCCATACCTGCTGTACCACTCACAAACTGTGTGCGATCCCAATCAAACGCTGTATTCCTTCGCGCAGCACCCCTTCGCTTGCAAAGGAATAACTTAGGCGAAGCCTTGACTTCATTTCCCCCAGTGGATCAAATAACTCCCCAGGAACAAAAGCGATCGACTGCGCCATACTTGAAGCAAACAGGCGATCCATCGTAAGCTGCTCCGGTAGTTTCACCCATAGATTTAATCCGCCTTGCGGAGTCGTCCATTCCCAGCCAGTCCCCGCCAGCTCCTCTTCTACAATTTCCTTATGCACTTGAAGCGCAATACGCAGCTTACCGAGATGCTGTTGCAAGCGCGGGGAGGTGTAGTAATGTAGAAATATTTTTTGATTCAGCAGCGGAGTGCCATTGTCTGCGAGTGATTTGGCCGTGATTAGACGTTCCATAAATGGATATCGGCAAGCCACCGCACAGATTCGTAAGCCAGGGGCTACATATTTACTGAAGCTGCTGATATAGATCACCCACCCCTCCGTATCATAAGCAAAAAAGGGCGGCGGCGGCTCCTCATCAAAATACATATCGCGGAACGGGTCATCCTCCACCAGTAAACAGCGATAACGTTCGGCCAGTTCTACCAACAGCTTGCGCTGTTGCACAGGCACCGTGTATCCAGTTGGATTGTGATGCGTTGGATTAATGTAGAACATACGCGGTTTATGCTTTTTCATCAAAGCTTCTACTTCCTCCAGATCATATCCCTCCGGAGTGATCTCTACCGGAACCAACCGTGCCCCCTCCCGGCGAAAAATATCCATAGCAACACTATAAGTAGGCCGCTCCACAAGCACCGTATCCAGAGGACCAAGCACAATCCGGGCAATCAGATTGATCGCCTGCTGCGCACCCGAGGTAATAAGCAGCTCTTCCGAAGTTAACTGCAGCCGATGTTGCTTCCGAAAGTGGTGGCTTAACGTCTCACGCAGCTCGTTATCCCCCTGGACCGAGGCATACGTTCCCATTACCTTGGGATATAGATCGAACACTTTTTTAACATAGTCAGATAGAAAAAGATTCGGCAGCAGCCCCGGATCAATCAGCGCCTGCGAGAACTGATACTTAACTGGCACTCTCTGAATATCAGACAGCGGGTTAGTGAGCGCATAAGCCGATACTGCGGCTCCTACTTCAATAGCAGGAAGCGAGATTATGGGTGCCACGTAATATCCTGATTTATCTTTTACATAAACCTTTCCATCCTCCGTCAACCGTCTGTACGCTTTGAATACGGTCAGTCGATGTACCTTAAGCTCCTCCGCCAGCAGCCGTATAGAAGGAAGCTTATCATGTGCGACCCACTCCCCTCGCTCCATGCGATTTAATAAAAATTCATAGACCTGCCGAAACAAAGGATGATTATGCTCCGCTCCCACAACCTTTTTCATCTGGCTACAACTCCTCTCCGAACAACCTTGTAATCATATTGTACACGATTTCCGAATTAATCTGTTCTACACAAGGCAATCTGTTCTGTCCTCTCCCCTATATGATTAACAAAATGCCAGCTTATAAATTCTTATATTTTATAAAGCACACAAAAGGGGACTTTCAAAATGATCTTATTTGCTTATGCACTTGTATGTCTGATCTTCGGCACGACCTTTCTAGCTATCAAAATCGGCGTAGATGCCGGTGCGCCTCCTTTCTTTTCAGCGGGCTTAAGATTTTTTGTCGCGGGCGCTGTTCTATTCCTATGGATGGTCTGGAAACGTAAAGCCAGCTTCTCCTTGCTGTTGCGCAAAGAAATGTTGTTCACCGGGTCTGCTCTAACCTTCGGCACCTTCGCGGGTCTCTACTGGGCTGAACAATATGTTTCTTCAGGGCTTGCAGCTGTACTCTCTGCCACTGGACCGATCATGATCCTGCTGCTCCAAACCTCTATTCTTCGGCAAAAAGCACCCGCCATCTCCCTATATGGCTGCATCATCGGCTTCACTGGCGTACTGCTGCTGGTTCTCCCCAATCTCGCCGTTGATATTTCACCACTGTGGCTCATCGGTTGCGCCGTAGTCCTAATTGGAGAGTGTTGCTATGCTGTAGGTGCGATTTACTCCAAAAAAGTAATTAACAGTATGCCTGAGGTCTCACCGATTGCGCTGAATGCGGCTCAAATGATGTATGGCGGTGCGTTGTTATTCATTCTTTCTTTTGCCACGGAAAAAGTACATCCTGCATTTCTCTTCTCATTCGAAACAGCAGGTTCACTGCTCTATCTCACAGTTATCGGCTCCATGGTCGGCCATACCTTGTTCTACTGGCTCGTAGCTAAGACCAACCCAGTGTTTCCTTCTACCTGGCTTTATATTTCTCCACCGATTGCGGTGGGTGTAGGCTTTTTCTTTTACAAGGAGTCCGTATCTTGGATTACAATTCTTGGAGTGTTCACCATCATTGCCGGAACAATCCTAGTGAATGCTGATGCTCTAAAGCAATTACTGCAAAAAAAGAAGATCAACACTGTTGCGTTAAAAAAATCAAATATATGACGTACTATATATTGCATTTATGACCACTATTGCGTATTATATAAACAAGTTAAATTAAACACAGCTAAATATGACTCATATATGAAAGGAGGATTCGCTTAACGGCGCTTCTTTTCTAAAGAGGAATGCCTTTTTTATCGGAAGTGGAGGGAATTGTGATCGAACTGACATCACGTCAAATAGAGATTATCGATATCGTTAACAAAAGAGCTCCGATTACCGGCGAACAGATTGCCGAAAGTTTGAATCTTACCCGGCCAACAATTCGCTCGGATCTGTCTGTTTTGGTTATGCTCAAATATATCGACGCCAAGCCGAAGGTCGGGTACTTCCCAGGATTGAAATCATCCAGTCGTCAGGGAAGCGGTTATCTGCTGCAGGAAACGATGGTCAAAGAAATTCAAAGTGTACCTATAGTTATCCGTGAGACCACAACTATTCAAGATGCCGTAGTTACGCTTTTTCTACAGGATGTAGGCACTCTTATTATCTGTGACGAAGAGGGTAAACTCACGGGCGTTGCTTCACGTAAGGATTTCTTAAAGGTAACCTTGGGTAACCCCGGTGCAGTCTCCATGCCCGTAAGCATGGTTATGACGCGCCAGCCCAAAGTGGTCACAACTTCACCGGATGAGCCGGTGCTTGAAGCTGCACATAAGATGATTTTTCACGAGGTAGACAGTTTGCCGGTGGTTGTTCCCAGCGCCGCTGAAGACGGCGGTACAAAACTGGATGTGGTAGGACGTTTAACAAAAACCTCCATCATCAAACTTCTCCTCGAACTTGAAGCCAAAGGATAACAGGAGGAACCCATGAGCATCGAGCAATCTTCCAACTTAATAACGATATGCTCGGATTCTATAGGAGATACGGCAGAGGCTGTCGTGCAGGCCGTTATTCACCAATTTCAGAATCAGCAGGTCACCATTAAAAGATACGGCAATATTAGGCATGAAGACGAGCTACGCAACCTTATGGAAGAAGCAGCTCAGCATAAAGGTTTTGTCGCCTATACATTAGTTCAGCCAGAATTAAGAGAAATGATCCGCGAGGAAGCGGTACGTCTTGATTTACGGATCGTTGATATCATGGGCCCTATGATGCAGGCCTTCATTGATACCTTCGACGATGCTCCTCAGCAGCGGCCAGGTCTTCTCCACCAGCTCGACGAGAATTATTTCCGCCGCATAGAAGCTATAGAATTCACCGTCGCCTGTGATGACGGCCGTGATCTGGGTGCCATGCTCAAAGCCGATATCGTTCTGCTGGGCATGTCCCGTACTTCAAAGACACCGCTTAGCATCTTTTTGGCCCATAGAGGAAAAAAAGTCGTTAACTATCCAATTATCCCGGAGATTGGTCCTCCGCAAGAACTATTAAGCTTGCCGCCGAACCGGCTTATCGGATTAACCATGAAACCCGAGTACATGCTGAAGGTCCGCTCTGAGCGGCTTAAGGTTCTCGGATTACCGACAGGCTCCCAATATGCAAGTCTGGAGCGGATCACCGAAGAGATGGAATACGCCGCTTCATTGTTCAACAAGCTGGGCTGTCCTGTAATTGATATTACTGACAAGGCTATAGAAGAAACCGCTGGTATTATTATGGGTTATATCTAAATTTCAGTTTACAAAATATATAGAATGCACTGGAGGGAATTAGAATGGAGCGCGAACTGGCCCTTGAGATTGTACGGGTAACTGAACTAGGTGCTTTATCCTCGGCTCGTTGGATTGGACGGGGTGATAAAAATGCGGCAGATGATGCAGCCACGACTGCGATCCGTTCCATGTTCGATTCTGTGTCCATCGACGGCACTGTTGTGATAGGTGAAGGAGAGATGGATGATGCTCCAATGCTCTATATTGGTGAGAAAGTCGGGAACCAAAAAGGTCCCTCTGTCGATGTAGCCGTCGATCCTCTCGAAGGAACTGAGGTTGTTGCCTGTGGCCTGCATAATGCGCAATCTGTTATTGCTATAGCAGATAAAGGCAGCCTGCTGCATGCCCCGGACATTTATATGGAAAAGTTAGCCTGCGGGCCTGAACTTGCCGGTAAGCTTAGACTCGAGGACCCTGTAGAGATCACTCTGCAAAAAGCCTGCCATTACACTGGCAAATCCCTCTCCGAGTTAACCGTAATGGTGCTGGATCGCAAACGGCATGAGCAGCTGATTAATAGCCTGCGTGAAGCCGGGGTACGAATTAAGCTGCTTGGTCACGGAGATGTCGCTGGCGCTATTGCGGCTGCACTGCCAGACAGCGATGTCGATTTATATATGGGTTCCGGCGGAGCACCCGAAGGTGTTCTTGCTGCCGCTGCACTGAAATGCCTTGGTGGTGAAATGCAGGGCAGATTGCTCCCGGATGGACCAGTAGAGCTACAGCGCTGTGTACGCATGGGAATTGCCAATCCAACGCGAGTGCTATACATGGAAGACATGGTTGGCACGGGCGACGTCCTCTTTGCCGCCACGGGTGTAACGTCAGGTGAGTTCCTGAACGGCGTCCGTTTCATCGGTAAAGAACGCGCGGAGACACATTCGGTAATTATGCGGGCACAGAGCGGGACGATCCGCTATATCCGCAGCATTCATTTCCTGCCAGGAAAAGAAATACCGGCTGCGCTAACCGTTAGGCAAAATGCTGTCTCTCTATAAAACCACAAAAAACAGGCTATCTCACTAGCAGTATCCTTTGCTAGTGAGATAGCCTGTTTTGTTTTTTTACACTGAATGCTAATTGCTTCTTATTTATTTCCAATACGTTCACTCGCTAATGGATCTATATTAGCAACTTTCTCAAAGCGTTCTGCGTTCAGGCTGTTATACTTTGCGAAGATTTGTTTCACTTCTTGCTCCTTCTGCTCGCCTTCCACATCCGCCATTACTAGAATATGACCTTCATCCACGTAATTATCGTAGCTCTCTGCTTCCTCTTCAGGGATGCCAAGGCCAATAAGTCCGCCGACTAACCCGCCACTGCCTGCGCCTATCGCCGCTCCGGCTAGTGTTGCCGCAAGAGGGCCGGCTGCAATAATAGGTCCAATACCAGGAATAGCCAAAGCGCCAATTCCCATCAGCAGCCCCGTTACTCCACCCAGCAGGCCACCAGTAGCTGCACCTGTAGCCATACCTTCCGGGGCCACGGTTCCTGACTCGTCTCTAAGAGTTTCCTCATCCGCTTTATTTCTCGCGATAATCGAAATATCCTCTGTCCTACAGCCCTGACGCTTCAACTCCTCAATAGCTCGCGAAGCTTCGTATTCGGCAGCAAAGACACCCACTATTCTCTTATTCATCTCCATTACCTCCTATTGATGTAGTTAGCTCATACGTTCAGCTTCATAGCTTACTTAACCAAACTGGACAGGGATAAACTACGATCTTTGAATTGTCTGCAATTCCGAGTTAATATTCCTTCTAAAATATGCTGTATAATAAAAGTAAGCGGGTACAACTACCTTGATTAACTCTATAGAAGAAAGAGAAGGAATCATCCATGGCGATATTTAACTATAATTCTGAGCGTCCCTTCCGAGGCAATCCCGACCTGCATCTCCATTACTGGGGGCGGGAGCAGTGTCTTCCCGGACATTTTTTTGGACCTGGGGTCCGTGACGTATATAAAATACATTTTATCCATGCAGGAACAGGTGAAGTTACTGTGGGTGAACAGACCCATTATCTTAGGCCAGGACAAGCTTTTCTCACCTATCCGCATATCGTAACTGCCTACACAGCAGACACTGCAAATCCATGGACCTATTCTTGGGTAGCTTTTACCGGGGAGCAGGTTGATTATATTTTGGCCAAAACCGCCTTGTCACCTGAGCACCCGATCTTTCCAATGGATGAACAGCTTATGCCGAAATTATACGAGCTCCTGACACAAGCAGCTGAAGCTTCGGACAGTCTGGATCTACCTCTAAAAGCAATTATGTATGAGTTCTTTTCTCTGTTACTTCGAGCGGTGCCAGCAGTTCCAGATGTACTTCCTTTACCACGTCAAAAGAGTATTTACGTCGAGCAATGCCTGCACTTTTTGCATACACATTATTGTGAAAATATTTCGGTTGAGATGATGTCCTCTTCGCTCAAGCTGGATCGCAAATATTTATCCTCCTTGTTCAAACGGACAATAGGTATGCCACCACAGCAGTATTTATTAAATTTCCGCATCGCTAAGGCGTGCGAGCTGCTGACAGAGACCTTATGCACGATTGGTGAAATCTCACGTTCTGTGGGCTATCAGGACCCCTTACTCTTTTCGCGGATGTTCAAGAAGGTGAAAGGTTGTTCGCCAAAAGAATACCGTAGCCGTCATCTCGAAAATGACATTGTACTATAAACTTCTTCCTTGCTGACATACGTTTGTCCGCGATCTTTCGCTACAATAAGGACGTAACGTACTAAGTAATAAGTGTTTATAGGAGGAATAAATCATGTATAACGCAAGCGCTACCAGATATGACAATATGAAATATAATCGCACCGGAAAGAGCGGTCTACTCCTGCCAGCGATCTCGCTTGGTCTATGGCATAACTTTGGCGGCAACGACTTATTTGAGAATGGCCGCGCCATGGTAAGAAGAGCTTTTGATCTTGGAATCACTCATTTTGACCTTGCCAATAATTACGGTCCACCCGCAGGCTCCGCCGAAGAAAGTTTTGGCCAAATTCTTAAAAAGGATCTGACCCCTTATCGTGATGAGATGGTTATCTCTACTAAAGCTGGTTATTATATGTGGGCTGGTCCTTATGGTGAATGGGGCTCCAAAAAATATCTCGTCTCCAGCCTAGATCAAAGCTTAAAACGTATGGGACTGGATTATGTTGATATTTTCTATCACCACCGTCCAGATCCAAATACACCACTGGAAGAAACCATGGCTGCGCTGGACCTCGTGGTACGCCAAGGTAAAGCGCTGTATGTCGGGATTTCGAATTACGGACCTGAACAAACACGCGAAGCGGCACAAATTCTGCGTCGACTAGGCACGCCATGCCTGATTCATCAGCCAAACTATTCCATGATGTCCCGCTGGATTGAAGATGGCTTGCAGGATGTATTGTCTGAAGAAGGCATCGGCTCCATTGTGTTCTCCCCGCTACAAGGTGGCATACTAACCGATCGCTATCTAAACGGAATCGCTCCTGATTCCCGTGCCGCTGGTCCAAGTGTATTCCTGTCTGAGAATGCCATTACCGAAGAGGCGATCGGCAAGGTTCGCAAACTGAACGAGATTGCTGCTGCACGTGGACAAAAAATGTCTCAGCTAGCGTTATCTTGGGTACTCCGTGGAGACAAAGTAACTTCTGCATTGATCGGCGCAAGTAAGGTAAGCCAGATTGAAGATGCCGTCGCTTCCTTAAATGCCCCAGAGCTTAGCGCTGAAGAGCTAGAGCAAATTGAGGCAATTCTGCGGGGATAATTGTGGACTAAACAAGAGGAAACGGCATTACCGTACTTTTAGAGGTGGAAGCCGTTTCTGCAATACGGCCAATGAGATCAGGCAGCTTATGCTGCTCTGGCACTTCATTGGCCGTTTTTTTAACATTTTAGATTAAAGCTTGGAGATCAATTGCACTCATTAGAATGAAGTCAACTTTAAAGCCAAAATAAAAAGCCTATTCTGAGGAATAGGCTTGATTGAAAGATATTTTTGTTCGAGTTCCTAGTCTACGTAGGCTTCGGACAATATATAAGTGCTACTGTTATAGGTCTCTACATCATATGAAAAATAGACGTTAACAGTACTGAGAGCATTAAAGTCTTTCGGCTGAAAAGAGAAGCTGAAACGTTGGAAGTACTCATTTTTATCACTGATAAGCCCAACCTCAATATCAGAAAGTTTAACATCCTGTAAAGCCTTTGCAAAAGACTTGAGAGTTGATGCCGAATTCGCTTTCTTTGTGCCTGTTACCAAATCAGAATAATTATCTATAAAGTAGTCATCCCCCAAAGAAGTTCCCGAATTTTCACGAGAAGTAGATACATTTTTCGATAAATAAGCGGCGTAGTTGGAAGTATCTCCACTTAATAGGGAATCTCCGTACATTTTAAGAAGAATCACAGCTTGTTCCTTTAATTTGCTAGTCATTTGTGATGTAGTTCCAGAAAGTACCTTGATATCACTAGAAGTCGATGATGTGCTTGTACTTGGAGATGCGACTGGAGTCGATGATGTGCTTGTACTCGGAGCTGCGACTGAAGTCGTCGCATCATTATAAGGAATCCCGTTTGCAGAACCACTATCCAGTGAAATCACTTGTGTTGCGCTGTTCAACGACAAGTTGACACCAAGAGCCTCTGCTGTAGAACGTAATGGTAGATAGGTAGTACCGTTATAGACAAGCGCGGAGAGATTCTTTCCATTACCATCTTTTGGTTGCCATGAATTGCCATCAACTTTAAACTTGATATTTGAATTTAAAGCAGCTTGAATCTTTGTGATACCATTTGCTGCTCCTGCTCCAACTACCCCGAACACTAAGCTGCATACTACTAATGAACTGATAAATACAGACTTCTTCACTTGCATAAACATATTACCCCCTAGATGTAATTGATGCATCCCTTAGTATGTAAAACATTAGGTTACTCGTTGGGTTACTAATGGATTATCTCAGTAAGATTCTTCTGAACCAAATAACTTTTTCATACCTTTCGCTGAATACCTCCCACAACCTTCTTCAAAAATAGGAGCTCCTGTAGTAGAAAGAAAACCGCAGATAATCTTCTCCTCATTAAATATGTATGCTATGGAAATACTTACCTATAGTAAAACATAATCTAACAAATCACAATGTATTTTTTAATATACACCGTGTTATTTTCGACTATCATCCACTTTATTCAACATACCCATCATTGCGATGAACACCAACACCCCGATCACTCCGACATCCAGTGCAATCTGCAAACTATGTAATGTACGTATATTAATATACAGAAGGGTATAGAAACGAAAAACCACCACCAACAAAATGCACTTACTGCTTCTATTAATGAACACAAAAGCAATGGTTCCAATCACAACCAGGATCAGCGCAGCCGTTACTCCATGGAGCACTGCCATCAACGCCAAAAAGGAACGAGGGTAAAATTACCCCGCTCCTATAGATCCAGCAACGATAAAAATAAGTAAAGTGTAAAATGGTAGTTTTTCAAGTTTATGTGTCGTCACATAATTAATCTTGTTCGACAAGACTCAAGGAAAATCCTTATATTTGCTCACCCAAATATCTGCGTGATGTACACCATGATCAATAATCCAAAAATAAAAGAATACGTCGAAGGCCGCTCATAACCATGGCCATGACTCTCCGGAATCAGCTCCTTGTAGACGATAAAGAGCATAGCCCCGGCTGCAAAAGCTAGACCATAACCCACAACATTATGCAGGTAACTGGCAGTAAAATACCCGATCACCGCAGATACCATCTCCATCAAGCCGGTAAGTGTAACGATTCCTAAGGCTTTTAGCTTGCTAGTTCGCGAATTCATCAGAAAGACCGCAAGAATCAAACCTTCCGGCATATTCTGTGCGCCAATGGCAATCGCCACGGTAGGACCTAAACTGGCCTGTTCGCTGGCATAACTGAAACCTGTACTGAGGCCTTCTGGTATGTTGTGGATGAACAGCGCAATCATAACAAGCAGCGCTTTTGAATCCATATTGGTATAACCGGGCTTATTCTCCACATCGATATGCGGGATGTTATTTTCAATTAAATCAAGCAGCAGCACTCCGGTAATCAAGCCCAAGGTTAAAGCGATAATCCCCGATTCTTTGATCGATTGCGGCATGAGTCCAAACGTGGAGGCGGACACCATAATCCCCGCAGTGAAGGCTACGAGGATATCTTTCCACTTCTCGGATAACCTCTTCACGAACAGGATCGGAAATGCTCCAAGAACGGTAGCCATTGCCGATACAAAGCTGCCAATAAGCGCAGATTCCAAACCTTCAACTCCTTTGGTACAAGTCGGATAGACCAACATATGTTTCAGAAAAAATAATTATTACTTTTTCATACATTTTCGAATGGTCCAATATAGTATGGATCATATCATAAAAGACCTCCCCTAGGTTCGGTTCATATCCTAAGGAGGTCTTTGTCTCACATATCATTATGCAACTCGGTTACACCAGCTTCTTCCGGATCTTGCCGGAAATCAAATCAATAATTGTGATCATCGCAATGATACCTAGCAGTATAATCCCCACGCGGTCCCAATTCCGTGAACTGAGCGCGAAGATTAACGGTGTGCCGATCCCCCCTGCTCCAATCACACCTAGAATCGTAGCCGAACGAACGTTAATTTCGAATCTATATAAGGTATAGGATAAGAATCCCGGCAGCACCTGCGGCAACACCGCAAACCACAATACCTGCATGCGGCTGGCACCAGAAGAAATTAAAGCTTCGAGTGGACCGTTGTCGATATTCTCAATCTCATCCGCGAACAATTTGCCGAGCATGCCCACCGAATGTAGTCCCAGAGCCAGCACACCTGCAAAAGAACCCGGTCCAACAGCCTTGATAAATAACAAAGCCATAATAATCTCAGGGAAGGTTCGTATAAAGCTCAACATCAGCTTGCCGGAACCTGAAATTACCTTTCCCTTGCTCATGTTAACTGCAGCCCAAAATGCAAAAGGAATACATAAAAAGGTCGAGATAAAAGTGCCTAGGATTGAAATAGCTAACGTCTCGAGCAATCCCCGCAGGAGATCCTCCCCATCTGGTAAATAAACGAAGGCCCAGTCAGGTGAGAATATCCCGGCAAAAATTGCTTTAGTAATGATCCCGGCGGTTTCTTTGAATCCATTAAACGGCACTCCCGAAAAAGCCCAAATATATAACGCGGCTAGGGCTACATAAATCAGCCAACGAAAACGATTTTTACGGGGTTTAGGGACAAGGGTATTCCATGATTTACTCATATTAATTTCTCCCGCAGCTTAGTGCTTACATAATCAATAATCAGTACTACTGCTAATGTGAACAAGATGATGGTGCAAGTCTTATCGTATTCCAAAAAGCCTAGGGTGACTTCATAATAGTGGCCGATCCCACCCGCTCCTACCAGACCTAAAACCGCCGCAGCACGAACATTAATCTCGAAGGCATATAGGACATAAGACATAAAATGAGCCTGTACCTGTGGAATGACTCCGAACATAATGCGTTGAATCTTATTAGCCCCCACTGAAGTCATTGCTTCCAAAGGTCCTTGATCAATCGTCTCCATCGTTTCATAGGTAAGCTTAGCGATCAGCCCCAACGAAAATATCGTCAATGCAAATATCCCAGGAAGCGCACCGAGGCCGAAAATAGCCACAAAGATAGAAGCCAACAGCAGATCGGGAATCGTACGGATCAGGTTCAGCAGCATACGAACCGGATAATGAAGCCAACGGCTTTGCGTAATATTGCTTGCACACAACAGCGCAACCGGAACCGCAAGAATGGCACCAAACGTTGTGCCAACCAGCGCCATCCGGATCGTCTCCAGCATCGCATCTATAATGTTGTCAAAATACCCCCAGTTCGGGGGAAACATTTCCTTAAGCAAATCAAGCATATTCGGCAGACCGGAGATCAGCTCCCCGAAGGATGAATCGGTTAAGACAGCACTTCTCCACAGTAATACTACTAATATAATGGCTGTGAAATAATGTTTTATCTTTCTTGGCGGTTTGGGATGTAGCTTCTCTGCATTTACACTCATCTCACACACCTCCGACTACAGGCTCACCCAACAACTCATCCTGATGAATCGGTCTGCCGTAAATCTCAGCAAACCTCTCATCAGTTGCCTCTGATACAGGACCATCGAAGACAACCTCTCCTGCCCGGAGCCCGATAATCCGGGTAGCGTATTCTCTAGCCAGATCAATAAAATGCAAATTCACAATGGTCGTAATCCCGAGTTCCATATTAATCTTCTTTAGATCATCCATAACCTGCTTGGTTGTGAGCGGATCTAGTGAAGCTACAGGTTCATCTGCGAGGATAATCTGTGCCTCCTGCGCAAGAACACGGGCAATAGCAACACGTTGCTGCTGACCTCCAGATAGCTGATCTGCACGTGTATAGGCCTTCTCGGCGATATTTACCCGATCAAGGGATTCGAAGGCTAAATCGATATCCTTTTGTGGGAATCTGCCAAGTATCGTCCGCAGTGTGGAATGATAGCCCACCCGTCCTGCCAAAACATTACGAAGCACCGTCGTACGTTTCACTAAGTTGAAGCTTTGAAAGATCATTCCGATATTCCTACGGATCATTCGTAGCCGGCTTCCTTTTGCATTCGTGATGGACTGCCCGTTAATAAGAATATTACCTTCGGAAATATCATGAAGCCGGTTAATGGAACGCAGCAAGGTCGACTTCCCTGCTCCCGAAAGACCAACAATAGCTACAAATTCTCCGGCTGGAATGGTCAGGTTAATGTTGTTTAATCCTTTGGTTCCGTTTAGATACGTTTTGGATACATTACGAAGCTCTATCATGAAATCATCCCTTTATGTGTTTTCGTATATTCGTATAAAAGAGATAGCCAGATCCGGGGGGGAATCCGGAGCTGGCTATCCTTAATGCCTGTTATACACCAACATCGTTGTATCCTTGAACGGCCTGTTCTACTCTGTTTTTACTTTACTGTTGTATTCGCGAACAATGTCAAAGTTGCTGTCTTGTGATTTCACATAACCTTCATGAGAGTAAATGTCTTTGATAATCTCATGGCCTTCTGTGTCAGCTGCGATATCAATGAATGCCTGCTGGATTTTTTCTATCCATTCTTTATTCATATCTGAACGGACCGAAATCGTATCGTTAGGAATTTTATCAGTAAAGGCGAGAACTTGAGTATCTTCAAATACTTTTGGATAATCCTTAACGACCGTGTTCCGGGCATCTTGGAAAATAGCTGCTGCATCTACGTCACCATTCAGCACAGCAAGCACGCCTTGATCATGACCTTTAACCGTAATGGCTTGTACATCCTTCAACGGATCAAGTCCTGCATCCATTAGTGTTGCAGCCGGCCATACAAAACCTGCTGAGGATGTAACGTTTTGATAGGCAATTTTTTTACCTTTCAAATCGGCAACCGATTTGATCGCAGAATCCTTCTTGACGATAATCATAGATTTATAGAAATCCGCTAATTCATCTGTTGGACCACCGGTTTCATCATTTACACCAAAACGTTGAGCCTGAAGAATAACCTCAGCTGCTCCTTTTTCTTTAGCTAACACGTAAGCAGTTGGAGGAAGGAAACCTACATCCACTTTTTTAGAGGCCATAGCTTCGATAACGGTGTTGTAATCAGTAGAGACACTTACTTCTACAGGAATACCGAGCTTGTCACCCAGTAATTTTTCAAGAGGTTTCGCTTTAGCTTCGAGCGTATCTGCATTTTGAGAAGGAACAAATTGTACAGTAAGCTTCTCTGGAACATAACCCTCTGCTACAGGAGCTGCCGTTTCCTTCGGTGCATTTGCCCCGTCCGTCGATCCTTGGTTTGCATTATTTGTAGTGTTGTTAGCGCCACAACCACTAAGCAATGTAATAGACATCATTAGCGGCAATACGAATTTACTGATTTTTCTCAAACGAAAGACCTCCACTGTTTTCTATTTTTATTTTTGAGTACTTCTAAACTATAGATGTGTTTTATTAAATCAATAGCAACCAAGCATCAAATATATGTAAAATTTATTCCAATCTCTTAAAGTTACCAAATTATCTGCTAGAATGAGGTCTGAACTTATTATCAGGAGGAGCTACCTATGAATAAAGAGAATTCAATAACCTGTGAAATCCTCGTAACAAGTGATCTACATGGACATTTTGGGCCCGTCGATTACCGCACGGGGGAGAAACGACCAGCAGGCTTAGCAACAATTGCTACCCTCATTAAACAAGAAAGATCCCATACTCCTGAGCTGATCCTTATAGATAACGGGGATCTTATTCAAGGCACACCGTTAACTTATTATGCAGCTACACATTATAGTAATGAGCTGAATCCGGGCATAGCTGCACTAAATGAATTGAAATATGACGCTGCAATTATTGGCAACCATGAATTCAATTTTGGCAAAACTCTGCTGAATAAAGCCGTTCAGGATTCCCGCTTTCCTTGGTTATCAGCTGGAATTATAGATAACACGACAAATCAACCCGCCTTTGGTAAACCCTATATCATCAAATGGGTAGATAAAATCAAAGTAGCCGTTCTAGGGGTTACGACGCATTACATCCCCCACTGGGAGAACCCTAGCCATATTGAAGGGCTTCAATTTGAGGATTCGCTAGAGACTGTAAAGCATTGGTGTGCCATTATACGGGCAGAAGAGCAGCCTGATCTGCTCGTTGTAGCTTACCACGGCGGATTCGAACGCGATCTAAGCAGTGGAGAACCTGTAGAAAGACTAACGGGGGAGAATCAAGCCTACGCCATGTGTACAGAGGTAGAGGGCATAGATGTGCTAATTACCGGACATCAGCACCGCTCCATAGCTGGGGAGTTGAACGGTGTTACAATCATACAACCTGGTTGTAATGGACTTTCCCTCGGTAAAATTTCGGTTATTTTCCAAAAAGAAAATACACACTGGAAGATTCAGCGTAAACATGCCGAGCTCCTTAACGTTAATGAGACAACAGCTGCAGATGAAATAATCCTAGAGCTGAGCAGTACTCTTGAATCAGAAATACAAACTTGGCTGGATGAGAGAATAGGAACGGTTATCGGGGACCTGTCTATTTCCAGTGCTGATGAATGCCGCTTAGCTGACCACCCTTTTATAGAATTTATGAATAAGGTACAAATGGAGGCTACTGGCGTAGATATTTCTACAGCAGCCTTACTCAGTAACGATTGCAAGGGTTTCAGCGAAACCATCACACGCAGAGACATTTTATCGAACTTCATTTATCCCAACACCTTAACCGTCCTAAGACTGACAGGACAAGATATTAGAGAGGCCTTAGAACAAACCGCTAGCTATTTCCAACAAGACGAGAACGGAATAATAATCGTTAACCCCGCCTACATCGAGCCTAAACCGCAGCATTACAATTATGATATGTGGGAAGGAATACAATACGAGCTTGATATCGCTAGACCTGCAGGCGAAAGAGTCCTCCATCTGCTGTACCAAGGACAGCCTATAGAGGACTCTAAAGAATATGAGGTTGTTATGAACAATTATAGAGCCAGCGGTGGCGGAGATTATGAGATGTATAAGGGTAAAACGATTGTTCAAGAAATTATGATCGACATATCTGAAATTGTCACGGACTACATTGAAAAGCATGGCCAAATTGAAGCTACCTGTGACCATAATTGGAGAGTTGTTTAGGCTTTAGCGATGAACACCCCAATATCGCTCTCTATCAGCTTCAACGCACTTCTCCAGAAGTCGACGGAATGAACATCTAGATCCATTGTTTTTGCTACATCAACAATATTATGTTTGCTGGTATCCCTAAGGAACTGGCGATACTTAGGGGCGAACTCTTCGCCCCTCTTTAAATATTCCGCGTACAGTCCTTTAGAGAATAACAAACCAAAGGAATACGGGAAATTCAAAAATTCATTACTAGCCATAAAATATCCAGCTTTGTTCATCCACATGTACGGATGGATTGTACCCGGGTCAATGCCCTCACCATAGGCTTCCACCATACAGGCAATCATCAATTCATTTAGCTCTTGAACAGACAGCGGGCCTAATGCTCTTCTCTCATATAATTTGATCTCAAATAAATAACGGGCATAAAAGTCTACAAGATAATAACCGGCATCAGAAATACTTCTCTCCAGAATAAGCAGAGCTTCCTTCTCCGTTGAATTTGTAATTATGGCATGGTTCACTATCGTCTCACAAAAAATCGAAGCCGTTTCAGCAATCGGAATCGGGTAATCCGTATTCAGCATCGTTTCATTAGCCAGACAGGAGCTATGATAGGCATGGCCGAGCTCATGGGCAAGGATACTAATATCTATGGCATTTCCGGTGAACTGGGTCATAATTCTGCTCTCGCCAATCGGGAAAATATCAATGCAAAGTCCATACCCCCCTTTGCCTGATCTAGGTTCTGCATCAATCCATTGCTGATCAAAAGCCTTCTGAGCAAAACAAGACAGTTCCTCACTAAAGGTTGCGAAGCTCGAGAAGATTGTATCTTTGGCGTTAGCGTATGTAATTTTCCCGTTTTCTACACCGACTGGTGCAAAAATATCGTAAAAAGGCAGCTTTGCCGGATGTCCCAGCAGCTCGGCTTTCTTTTGATAATAGGTATGAAAGGCTGGCAGGCTCTCCCGAAGAGCAGTGAGCATAGCGGCTAAAGTCTCACTGTCCATTCTCGAAGCGATTAACACTTTTTCCAGAGAAGATTGATAACCCCGCATGCCATAAATCGTCACCGCCTCACCACTAATGCCATTTAAGCTGGCTGCGCAGACCTCAGCAATAAGACTACAGGCTTCTGCCTCTGCTTCATAAGCAGCTTTTCTTAAGCTTGCATTATTCTCATAAGCCATACTTCTTAGCTCCGCAAGTGTCACTTGTCTAGTTTCCCCATCTACCACTAAATCTGCAAGTGCACTTGAAGTCCTCTCCATATACAGTCTGCTCCATGCTTTGGATCCTGTACTCTGCATTTTGGCTATGGCCATTTCAAGTTCTTCGCTTAACTCATAGCGGGATTGTAACAGGAGTTCTCGCAAATAAAATTGATGCTCCATTAGATAAGGTGAGCTAACGATAAGCTCATCCATATGATCACAAGTGCTAAACCAGCGCTTAAAAGCCACAACTACCCCGATGATTTCTGAATTGGCCTCCTCAATATCATCAGCAAGATTCATGGCTTCCTCGGAGCCACGATCTGCGCTGAGTGTTAACTCTGCATAAGCTAACAAGCATACATATATGCTTTTATAATCATTATAAATTCTTAAAAAGCCCTCCACAGACATGGCTGTAACGTCTTTTACTTTCAAATGGTGCTCAGCCCACCGCTTTAAATCTTGTATATGCTGGTCCAGTAGCTTGCGATCCCTTTTTAACTGCTCCGATTCAAAGGAAGGATATAAACTATCTAAGTTCCATGTCATATTCATCCGCAAATCTCTCCCCCTTCGATTCCTATTCTTCTAAGCATAATCCATCCTGCCAGAAAAGTGCATCGACATAATGTACTTCTTCTCTTCATACACAAAAAAAGGACCCTGCCAACGTCCGGCAGGGTCAAAGTCTATATTATAAGGGGGTTATGTGATTACTATAACCCTCTTAGCTTAAAATAATATGAATAGTAGATAAAGATTGGCTTAATCTCCGAACCCTATTGACTTAAGGTTGATGGATTCACTCTAGCCTTGTTAATCTGAATTCCCACATACACGATAAGGAACAACACCATAAACCCAGCCGAATAACGATACATTATCCCATAATCAGTTGCTGCCGAGATTGCCCCCAGAATAATGGCTCCGCTGGCTACACCCAAATCCGTTGAGTTATAGAACATACTGTTGGCCATACCATATTGTGCAGGTGTTGAGGTGCGAAGCATCCAAGCCTGGATCGTTGGCTGAATAGCACCGAAACCAAGTCCATACAGCAGTGCAGAAACGATGAGCATTGGCATAGAGGTCGTATAAGAAAGCACAGTTAAGCTTGCAACGACGCAAACCGCCGCCGGAATTAGGACAGAAGCTGGTCCTCTTTTATCAAATAATCTGCCGGAGATAGGTCTTATAATGATGATCGTAACCGCATTAAATAAAAAGAACAAACCCACTTGCTCCAGATGAACTGATTCGCCGAATAAAGCGATAAAGCTTAGCAATCCCCCGTAGGTAATTGCCAACATGACATTTAGAATGGCAGGCAATACTAACTTTGTATTAAACGGAACCTTGAGAGGTTTGGTGGATTCGCTTTGAGTTGGGGTAGGCTTTTTTTTCGGTTGCGCTGGAAGTGAACGAGAAAATAAAAGTACTGGAAAAGCAAGAAGTAAAGTTACCATACCGATCATAGCCAGTGTTCCAAAACCTGATTGTTTCATCACATTCAAGCCAATCATTGGACCGATCGACATCGCCAGGCTGGTGGATAAACCGAAATAACCTATCCCTTCACCCATTCTTTTGCTTGGAATAATCTGTGAAACAATCGTTGGGATAATCGTGCTGGCAATCCCGAATCCAATCCCATAGCCCACACGCATCAGCAGCAGTGATCCGATAGAATCTGCTACAACATAAAGGCCGGTAATAGCGGCGGCAATTGCTAAGCCAATATATAATAATACATTGCGGCTAACCTTTCGCATCAGAAAAGCGGTCATAAAACGTGAAGCGATCGCAGTTAATGCAAAGACGCTGGTAACGAGGCTGACCATAATATCTCCGGCCTGAAATTCGCTTTTTACGTAAGACGGAAACGAAGATAACAACATCTGTAAATTCATAAATAAAAATAAAGCACTAATCGTTAAAGCAATAAAAGATTTGGTCCATAATTTCGTACGTAGTTCTTGTTGTTCTAACATAACTTGCCTTCCTACTCTCCATCTGTTATTTGATCTACATGATTGTTTATTCTTAGCAGCAATTCCATGAGCAACTCATATTCCTTACTAGAAATACAGTTCATAATCTCTTCTGTCACCTTATCTTCAATAGGAACGGTTTCCTTCACCAGAGACCTTCCTTTTTCCGTAATATAGACTTTAAAAGAACGCCGATCGTTCTCACCGGTTCTTTTATAGATCAGTCCCTTTCCTTCCAAATGATCCAGAATTCGCGTTGTAGTTGGCTTATCCTTACCAGAGCGCTTAGCAATGTCCTTCTGAATCAAACCTTCCGTTCTGTCAATATGAAAAAGGACTGACCATTGCTCCGGTGTTATATCATGTTCTTTCAGCCCACTTTGAAATAACATGCTTAATTTACGATAAGTCGTGCCCATCATAAATCCTAACGTAAGCTCGGATTGGTTATGCTTTGTCGTCATGATCGTATCCCTTCTCAATTAACACTGTTTTAATAGTTGCTTAAACAATTATATTCCTAACAACTAATTTTGTAAAGGTGAAGCAAAGCTATAAACTAACTATTATAAAGTTGCTTGACAAAGCACACTATGTGCGGTATTATTATCTCATCTTAAAGATACTTAACTTAAAGACAACCAGAGTTTACTACTCTTGAGATAAATAATTTTTAAAGGTTGTGTACTTCATGGGATTTCTAGACAAACTATTTGGTAGAACAAAAATTGAGGAGGAACAAACAATGTCAAAATTAAACATCGGTATTATTCTCGGAAGTACTCGTCAAGGTCGTTTAAGCCCGCAAGTAGGAGAATGGGTTAAAAAGATTGCGGATGCACGCGGGGATGCTAATTATGAGATCATAGATATTGCAGATTTCAAGCTTCCACTATTGGGTGAGGCTGATGCAACTGAACAAGCAACAGCATGGAACACTAAACTCGCTACACTAGACGGTTTCGTATTTATCGTACAAGAATATAACCACAGTATTTCTGCATCACTGAAAAATGCGCTCGATTATGCCCGTGAAGCTTGGAATAATAAAGCAGCAGGTATCGTAAGTTATGGTTCCGTAGGGGGCGCTCGTGCAGCTGAACATCTACGCGGAATCTTGGGAGAACTATCTGTAGCAGACGTTCGTGTACACCCTGCATTGTCACTGTTCACTGATTTCGAGAACGGAACTGTGTTTAAACCAGCGGATCTGCATCTTACCAATCTTAATGGGATGCTGGATCAAGTCTTGGCTTGGAGTGGCGCATTGAAAACTCTACGTTAAGATAACGCCTTACCCCTCTGTTATGTTATGAAGTACACCCTTTAGAATAGACATTTGATAAACCTTTGGTTTGTCCGGTCGATTCTAGAGGGTGTATTTTTTATGTGTGACGAAATGAGCACCCTGTGTAGAATCTAATCTGGTATAATCGGCGGGGATTTTAATCTACAGCAAGGAGCAATGATTATGTGGTTTATGTTTGCATTATTAACAGCCTTCGCTTGGGGAGGGGCTGACTTATTTTATAAAAAGGGGACCGATAGTCAGGATCGGTATAGCCATATTAAGATTGTCATTATCGTGGGGATAGTCATGGGTATTCACGCAACAGCTTATATGCTCATTCAAGGATTAACCTTTGATCCTATGGACTTAATCCGATATTTCCCTGTGTCTGCACTCTATATCCTGTCGATGGCAGTTGGTTATATTGGACTCAGATATATTGAGTTATCCATTGCCTCCCCCGTACAAAATTCATCTGGCGCTGTAACGACGATATTATTATTTATCTTTTTCACCCATGAGCTAGGGGCGCTTGAAATCGTTGGTGTTGCCGTTATCACCTTGGGCATTATCGGGATCGCCATCTTGGAAAAGAAAGCAGAACACCAAGCGCTTCAAAAGAGCGCCACACAGATTGATAAAAAATATCAGATTGGCGTGATCGCCATCATTTTTCCAATCCTATACTGCCTAATCGATGGACTTGGCACCTTTGCCGATGCTATTTATTTGGATGAACTTAGTCTGATTAGTGAAAAAGCAGCTCTGCTCGCGTATGAATACACCTTCTTTATATGTGCCATCTTGTCTTTTACATACCTGAAATTTTTAAAAAAGGTAAAGTTCAACCTATTTAAAGAACGGGATAAGGGCTTCGCAGCCATTCTGGAAACGACCGGACAATTCTTCTACGTATTTGCTATGTCCAGCAACGCGATTATCGCGGCACCACTTATTGCTTCATACAGCATTTTTTCCGTAATATTATCGCGAATCTTCCTCAAAGAAAAACTAAGCAAGGCACAATATGCCGTTATTATCGTTGTGATTCTAGGGATTGCTTTGTTGGGGGTTGCGGACGAGCTGTAGCTTCGGTACACAAAAAGACCTGCTAAGTAGGCTTCATTGCTTACTAGCAGGTCTATTCTATAGTTACTTATTCCGGCCTATCTATTGTAAAAATCTCTCCAAGGGTTGCGTAATTATTTCCCGCCAAACGGCTCACAGCGTTTAGAACTCTCGGGTCAATATGCCCCTCCTGATAGATCGATTCATCGATATGGAATTGAACAATTTCGCCAATAAACAAGTCACTCCCAGGTTCTTCGCCCCCTAGAGGAATTGCTTGAACAAGCTTGCACTCCATCCGCACCTTCGCTTCCAAAACGCCAGGTACAGCTACACTTGTACTTTGAATCGGTGTAAGATTCGCCAATTCAATTTCACTTTCAGAAGCAGGTAATGTGGCTGCAGTCTGATTGATCTTCGCAACATTCTCCTCATCTACAATATGCACAACAAACTGTTGATTATCGTAAATATTACGGGCTGTATCTTTTAAACGACCTGCCGGTCTTTGAATAGCCAATGAAACCATTGGAGGATTGGACGAAACGATATTAAAATAGCTAAAAGGTGCACCATTTAAGAGACCCTCTTCTGATTGTGTTGTGACAAAGGCTATAGGTCTAGGAATAATAGTGCCAATTAATAATTTGTAATTTTCCCGTTCACTGTTGTGCTTTGGATCCATTGAAATCAATTTCCTCAGCCCCTTCTTCACTCTTTCACAAAGTCGATCGTACTTCTAACGGTATCAATAGGACGGACTAACTTCTCAATTTGCTCACGTTTAGGTTCCAAGAAAGGTGGCAATGAAAGCTTCTCGCCAACGGTTTCATATTCCTCATCTCCCATAAATCCTGGCCCGTCAGTGGCAAGCTCAAACAATATTTGTGGTGCAACACGTGTATACAACGACTCGAAGAAGTGACGATCTACATATCCTGAAGTTTGGAATCCAAAGCCTTCAAAACGCTCTGTCCACTCGTCCAGCATCGCACGATCCTCTACACGGAAAGCAGCATGGTGAACAGTCCCAAAACCTTGGCGTGAATTCGGTAAGAACTCGTTATGCTCTACAATAATTTGTGCACCGTTTCCGCCTTCGCCAACTTCAAATAAATGATACGTCTCTTCCTGAGCAATTTCTTTAAACAACATCACTTTCTCCAATACTTCTTTGAAGTAGTTGAAATCAGCAATTCGTACAAAGATCGGTCCCAAGCCAGTTATTGCATACTCCAAAGGGATAGGTCCTTTTTGCCACGGTGTACCTGATACGACACCTTTATTCAATTCATCTGAAATAAGTTGATACTGTTGATCATCGAAATCTACGAAGGATAATGTCTTTTTGCCGAATTGCTCTTTAATGCCGGTATGCTTCACTGCAAGCCGATCAAAACGCTTAACCCAGTAGTCTAATGAAGCATCTGTTGGTACCCGGAAGGATGTTTTCGCAATCTCGTTAGTTCCATGAACCCCTTTAGGGATGTTAGGAAAATCAAAGAAGGTCATATCTGTTCCGGCGCTGCCCTTATCATCTGCAAAAAACAAATGATACGTCTGAATATCATCTTGATTAACTGTTTTCTTCACTAGACGCATACCTAACACGTAAGTAAAAAACTCGTAATTTTTCTCTGCGCTGCTTGTGATGGCTGTAACGTGGTGAATCCCTTTTAAGTTTCTCATTGTTATACACTCCTAATGTTTAGTTGATTTTGACTCGTAATATAATTCCCAAGAACAAAAAGGTTTAGTTTAATTATCTTAATGTTAAGATATTACTTAAAAAAAAGATCTTTTTCTACTGTACAAGCTCTTTGGTGGATAGCATCGAGTTTTTATCTTCACTTTAAATATCTTTAACTTAAGATAAGTTTAGCACTGAATCTGTAGGAAGTCAACGCTTTGAAGCTTTCCATATAAAAAAGGCTCCACACAAGTTCAATGAACTCGTATGAAGCCGGGATATTTTATATCATCTCATTAGGTTAAGTTATGATGCTGAGTGATGACCGCTGCTTGGCTTTGATGATCCATCTTATAACATATCAACGTAATCACACAGGCCAATATCGCCAGGATGGCAGCAGCTATAGGAAGAGAGATTAATCCTCCATGCCCGGCAACCACTCCACCGATCGCGGACCCGCCTGCAATTCCCAGGTTTGAGGCTACTGGATTCAATGAGGCAGCAAGATCCTTCGTTTTTGGTGAGAATTGCTTAGCTAAGTCAATCAAATAGAGCTGCGCAGGGGCGCTCACAATACTCGACATCATGGCTAGAGCCATTAGCACAATCATTCCTAGAATGGAAACAGATGCGGTCATACTAAAGATAACATAGACCACAGCTTGGATAAGGAACACGAATCTCAGCTTACTAACCGCATTCCCGGTCGCAACCTTGCCACCAATCCAGTTGCTGACAATCGTGGCAATTCCGTATACAAACAGCACACCGCTAACTGAGCTTTTAGGAACGTTCATGACTTGCTCCAGTATAGGTGTAATGTAAGTGTACATTACAAATACGGCTCCCACTGCCGTAACCGGAATGAGAAATGCAAGAATAATGCGGCCGTTTGTGAGCAATCCGATCTGATCCTTGAGTGAGCTAGGCACAGGTTTCGGTAATTGGCGTGGAATATAGATATAATTTAGGACTATGGCAACTCCAGCTAATATCCCATTCAGAACAAACGCTGCTGGCCAATTAAAAAACTGCCCGACGAAAGTACCGATCGGCACACCAAAAACATTCGCAATAGCAAAACCACTCAAAATTGTAGCAATCGCTTTGCCTCTCTTCTCCTGATCAACCGCTTCATTCGCTACCGTAATGGCTACAGAAAGAACAAAGCCACATAGTATGGCAGTAACTATTCTAGTCACCAGCAGCATACTGTAAGTTCCAGTTACAGCACTCCACAAATTTAGCAGTAAAATCAATACAAGTGATACAAGAATCGTAATCCGTTTCGGAACACGGCTGCACAAGGACATCATAATTGGTGTGCCAATGGCATAAGAAATCGCGAAACCAGATACCAATCCCCCGGCTGTCGCAAGCGTAACTCCGAGGCTTGAGGATATTTCAGAGAGTAAACCAACAATAATATACTCCGTCGTACCCAGAATAAAAGCCATAAAAGTAAACGAGAAAATCAATGCGTTCTGACGTGTTGTTTTCATGGTGCTCTCCATCCTGTTTATCTCTATTTTTATATGAACATACCTTACTCATAATACTCATTTAGACTATATTGAGCAATCCTATTTTTTCATAAAAAAAGAAGCTTCCCACAAGTTCAAAGAACTCATGAGAAGCTTCTAGTTTAAGCCGGTGGCAAAATAATTAAGGTAATGACTTGTTCCTCGGAATAAGATCTGGCTGTTCCAGGTCCATCCGCATCTGCTTTGAACTTAATGAGATAGGTCCCGGGTGCCGGCATCACTTTATTATGAAGTTCAAAAGCGATATCCGAAACACCTATGTTACTTCCTGTGAAAGTTAACGTATGCCCATTATTGCTAATTTGATCACTCGTCGGATGTGTCCATCCACTAATGGTATAATAGTCGTTTGTGGTAAAGGTAATGCCTTCCATCGTTACCTGAATTTCAGCATTCGTAAAGCTTTCTCCGGAGAAAAAGTCGAAGCGAATGCGCGATTGTGTAGAACCCGTTATCAGTTGTTTTGTTTTTGAACCGCCGCCTCCGTCAAAGCCATATATAGAGCTAGTAACCGTAGGTGTGGTCAGAACACCATTAACAAGCTCAATCGTAACCGCATGTACAGCGTTCTTCGTTGATTCATTATTGGATGAATCCTTAGCGGTAATCACGAAACGATACGTTCCTGCGTTCAGATCCCCAATATTGGCCGCACTCACAGCTCCGTCTGCTGCACTAGTGCCTAATGCGATGTCTGTTCCTAATTCGTCGGCATCTACTTCGCCGTTCTCATTCGCATCCGTCCACAGGTAGGCTTGTACCGCTGCTCCTTGCTCCCCGATGGCTCCCGCTAACCCGCGAAGCTGATCTTGTGTCCCGTTGTAGTTGTCGATCGCCTCGAACTTGGCTGCGTCCACTACCGGTGCAGTCGTATCCGGAACTTCGTTTTTGCTTAAGGTCACTGTAACCGCATGTGCAGCGTTCTTCGTTGATTCATTATTGGATGAATCCTTAGCGGTAATCACGAAACGATACGTTCCTGCGTTCAGATCCCCAATATTGGCCGCACTCACAGCTCCATCTGCTTCGCTGGTGCCTAATGCGAGGGCTGTTCCTAACTCATCGGCATCTACTTCACCGTTCTCATTCGTATCCGTCCACAGGTAGGCTTGTACCGCTGCTCCTTGCTCCCCGATAGCTCCCGCTAACCCGCGAAGCTGATCTTGTGTCCCGTTGTAGTTGTCGATCGCCTCGAACTTAGTTGCGTCCACTACCGGTGCACTCGTATCCGGAACTTCGTTCTTGCTTAAGGTCACCGTAACGGCATGGGCAGCATTCTTCGCTGATTCATTATTGGATGAATCCTTAGCGGTAATCACGAAACGATACGTTCCTGCGTTCAGATCCCCAATATTGGCCGCACTCACAGCTCCGTCTGCTGCACTAGTGCCTAATGCGAGGGCTGTTCCTAATTCGTCGGCATCTACTTCACCGTTCTCATTCGCATCCGTCCACAGGTAGGCTTGTACCGCTGCTCCTTGCTCCCCGATGGCTCCCGCTAACCCGCGAAGCTGATCTTGTGTCCCGTTGTAGTTGTCGATCGCCTCGAACTTAGTTGCGTCCACTACCGGTGCACTCGTATCCGGAACTTCGTTTTTGCTTAAGGTCACCGTAACCACATGTGCAGCATTCTTCGCTGATTCATTATTGAATGAATCCTTAGCGGTAATCACGAAACGATACGTTCCTGCGTTCAGATCCCCAATATTGGCCGCATTCACAGATCCGTCTGCTTCGCTGGTGCCTAAAGCGATGGCTGTTCCTAATTCGTCGGCATCTACTTCACCGTTCTCATTCGCATCCGTCCACAGGTAGGCTTGTACCGCTGCTCCTTGCTCCCCGATGGCTCCCGCTAACCCGCGAAGCTGATCTTGTGTCCCGTTGTAGTTGTCGATCGCCTCGAACTTGGTACTTTCAACCATAGGTGCATTTGTATCTGAATTGCTGCTATGCTCACTTTGCGAAGAGGAAGACCCTCCAACAACAGGAGTAGGCACTGTTACCGGCTCTTTACTCGGTTGAGCAGTTGGGGTGGAGGCGGGCTGCTCAGTGTTTCCGTTCTCCTTAAACTTCAGAAACTTAGAGGCTACTAGAGCTACGGCCTGACGATCTACTTTGGCATCAGGATTAAAAAAATTATTATATCCGGTAATCAATCCATATTCCACAGCAGCAGCTATAAAATCTTTGGAATAATCAGCAATTTGGCTACTATCAGCAAATTGTAAAGTTCCAGCTTTACCCGTAGGATTGACTCCCAATGCTCTCACGAACATGACGACCATATCCTGACGTGATAAATTTTGCCCCGTACCGAAAAGATTACTGCCTGTACCCTTAATCAATCCGGCTTTGACAGCTGCCTCTACATAGCTGTATGCGTAGTTGCTTGTGGGAACGTCCAGAAAGGTTGGCAGTGCAGGAGGGTTTGAAACATCCAGCTTTAATGTCTTTGCTAAAATAATTGCAAAATCCTGCCTTGTAATATTCGACGTAGGATAGAACTTACTCTCTCCGACACCGGTCACTATCCCCTGATCGAATAGCTCAACAATCGCTTTCTTTGCGTATGAGCCATCAATATCAATAAAGGAAGCCGCTGCCGATCCTTTGGTCGGCATAATGATAGGGCTTGATAATACAGCAGCAGCCAATATAGAGCTTATCCATTGCTTTTTGTTCACTTGCTTATCCCCCTGTTCTTTGGATGCGTTATGTCGTTTGTCTATAATCGATTCGTTAACACGATTCGACTTTATATTACAAACTTTTCATCTACAGGATTATAACAAGTATCAATAAACAGATTATAAACAAATAGCCATGGATGAACATTCTCATATCATTGATTCTGTGCATCAAACGAAAAAAAATGATACTATGTATGATGGGTATAGGACTTTGCTATCCTTATATCGTTTTTATATATTACAACAAGAGGAGATAATATGAGTAACGAACAAAACTTTTGGCTTGATTTACCGAAGCCGTTTTTTATATTAGCGCCCATGGAAGATGTCACAGATGTTGTATTTCGGCACGTCGTTAGTGAAGCTGCAAAACCCGACGTATTTTTCACAGAATTCACAAATACAGAAAGCTATTGTCACCCTGTAGGAAAAGACAGCGTACGTGGTCGATTAACGTTCACAGAAGATGAGCAACCGATTGTCGCTCATATTTGGGGTGATAAACCCGTATTTTTTGAACAGATGAGCATTGATATGAAAAAACTTGGTTTTCGTGGTATCGATTTAAACATGGGGTGCCCAGCACAAAACGTTGCATCGAATGGAAAAGGTGCTGGATTAATAAAACATCCTGAAGTTGCTGCAGAAATTATTCAAGCAGCAAAAGCAGGTGGATTGCCGGTTAGTGTTAAAACAAGATTAGGATACTCTGATATTGACGAGTGGCGCGATTGGCTAGGACATATATTGAAACAAGATATTGCGAACCTTTCCATTCACCTTCGTACAAAAAAAGAGATGAGTAAAGTAGAGGCACACTGGGAACTAATCCCTGAAATAAAAAAATTACGCGATGAAATTGCTCCAAATACGTTGTTAACTATTAATGGAGATATTCCTGACCGCGCAACAGGATTAAAATTAGTAGAACAATACGGCGTTGATGGAGTCATGATTGGCCGCGGCATTTTCACCAATCCATTTGCTTTTGAAAAAGAACCTAAAGAACACAGCGCGAAGGATTTTCTCAATTTACTTCTTTTACAGTTGGATCTTCACGATAAATATTCAAATGAACTCGAGCCACGTTTATTTAAACCACTTCTTCGCTTTTTCAAAATCTATGTTCGTGGATTTAGAGGCGCAGGCGAACTAAGAAATCAATTAATGGATACAAGATCAACAGATGAAGTACGTCGTTTAGTAAAAACTGTTTTAGAGCAAGAATTAGATTAAATTATACCCACAAAAAAATGAGAGACCTCTCAAAAGTTCAATGAACTTATGAAAGGTCTCTCATTTTTGTACTATGTGGTCAAATGGTGTTTCCTCTCAAGGAAACTCATCATCGAATTGCTTCGATAATGATTTTCTTACATCATGCCGCCCATTCCACCCATGCCGCCCATATCAGGCATGCCGCCGCCTTTTTCAGGCTCAGGCTTGTCAGCGATAACTGCTTCAGTAGTCAAGAACATAGCTGCTACGGATGCAGCATTTTGCAGCGCGGAACGAGTTACTTTAGCAGGGTCAACGATACCCGCTTCGAACATGTTCACCCATTCACCAGTAGCAGCGTTGTAGCCGATACCTACTGCTTCTTTTTTCAAGCGGTCCACGATTACGGAACCTTCTTGACCAGCGTTAGCTGCGATGGTGCGAATTGGCTCTTCCAACGCGCGAAGCACGATGTTAACGCCTGTTTTCTCGTCGCCAGTTACGTCTACAGCAGCAACAGCGTTATATACGTTCACAAGAGCTGTACCCCCACCGGATACGATACCTTCTTCAACCGCTGCGCGAGTTGCGTTCAGGGCATCTTCGATGCGAAGTTTGCGCTCTTTAAGTTCAGTTTCAGTTGCAGCGCCAACTTTGACAACGGCTACGCCGCCAGCCAATTTAGCCAGACGCTCTTGCAATTTCTCTTTGTCGAACTCGGAAGTTGTTTCTTCCAGTTGAGCACGGATTTGGCTTACGCGTGCATTGATGTCCGCTTTGTCGCCGCTTCCGTCTACGATTGTTGTGTTTTCTTTAGTTACGCGTACTTGACGTGCGTTACCCAGTTGTTCAATGGAAGTGCTCTTCAGATCAAGACCGAGCTTCTCAGTGATCACTTGGCCACCAGTCAGGGCAGCGATATCTTGCAGCATAGCTTCACGACGGTCGCCAAAGCCAGGAGCTTTAACAGCAACAGCGTTGAATGTTCCACGCAGTTTGTTCACGATCAGCATAGCTTGTGCTTCGCCTTCGATATCTTCAGCGATAATAACAAGCGGTCTAGCTTGTTGAACGATTTTTTCAAGCAATGGAAGAATTTCTTGAGTGCTGCTGATTTTTTTATCAGTGATCAAGATGTATGGATTCTCCAAAACAGCTTCCATTTTGTCTGTATCAGTAATCATGTATGGGGAAATGTAACCACGGTCGAATTGCATACCTTCTACTACTTCAAGCTCAGTAGCGAATCCACGGGATTCTTCAACAGTGATAACACCGTCTTTACCTACTTTTTCCATAGCTTCAGCGATCAATTGACCTACTTCATCGTCAGCAGCAGAGATAGCAGCCACTTGAGCGATAGCTTGGGAATCTTCGATAGGCTTAGCGATTTTTTGCAATTCTTCAACAGCTGCACGAACCGCTTTGTCGATACCTTTACGGATAACCATTGGGTTAGCACCAGCAGTTACGTTCTTCAGACCTTCGCGGATCATAGCTTGAGCCAGAACCGTTGCAGTTGTAGTACCGTCACCGGCTACATCATTAGTCTTAGTAGCAACTTCTTTAACCAGTTGAGCACCCATGTTCTCGAATGCATCTTCAAGTTCGATTTCTTTAGCGATCGTTACACCATCGTTAGTGATGAGTGGGCTACCAAATTTCTTCTCAAGCACCACGTTGCGGCCTTTTGGTCCAAGTGTAACTTTTACCGCGTTTGCCAGAGCATCTACACCACGAAGCATAGAGCGGCGAGCTTCTTCACTGAATTTAATTTCTTTAGCCATTGTGTAATTACCTCCTAGAATTTTTTGTATATCATATTACTTTAAGTAGTTTAGATTTAGCTTATGATCGACTCTTGCTTAGTCAAGAATCGCGTGAATGTCGCTTTCTTTCATAATCAAATATTCTTTACCTTCATATTTGATTTCTGTACCTGCATATTTTGAGAAAAGAACACGGTCGCCTTCTTTAACTTCAAGCGCTACACGTACTCCATCTTTCAAAGCTCCGCTGCCTACTGCAATAATAGTTCCTTCTTGTGGCTTTTCTTTCGAGGAGTCCGGAAGCACAATCCCGAATGAAGTTGTTTCCTCCTGCTCGCTCGGTAGCACCAATACGCGTTCACCTAATGGTTTGATCATGAAAAAATAGCCTCCTTTAAAATTATGTTATTTTGCTTCAAAACATAGTTTAGAACTTACCGGTCAAACTTAGAATGCTGTGATGTTCTTGAAAAATATCAATGGAACCCTGCTAATCTCCAGCCCATCTCCTATTTTTCAAGAGCGTTAGCACTCAACAGCGTGCAGTGCTAACAACAATTTTTATGATACTCAACTTGAGCCCGGATTTCAAGTCTTTTTACACAAATTCGTATTAGTTTTCGCAAAAAAATACGTTTCAATGCTTGTCCAAGCACACACTCTATTACATTGTATCCACGGGTTTTGAAAATATGCGTAGAATTCCAGCGCTTTCCTCTCACCCCTTATAGATATGAACGTTGCTAGAATGGTTAGACCTTTGCATCTAATGATCCTGATCGATCGATAACAATTACTTACTAAGTGTATTCAATCCAACTAATGAAATCAACTTATAGCAAAAAAGCTGCCACATTCGTAGAAAATCTACTTAGCGGCAGCCTCTCTCCTCACTCCTGCTTCTGAACATACCGTTCATCCCGTGCCGCGTCCGCAGCAAGTTGCTTGCGATAGACAAATGCAGATAAAAATACACTGAACTCATACAAAATGAGCAGTGGAATCGTCACCAGAAAGTCTGAGATAAAATCCGGGGGCGTGATAACTACAGCAATAAAAACAAGCGTGAAATAGGCGTACCGACGCATTTTACGCAAGCGTAGCGGGTTGAGTACTCTTAGTTTGGTCAGAAACATCACCAGCAATGGAAGTTCAAACAGCAATGCCAGCGGCAATACCAGGCTGAACATGAAGTTAAAATACTGTGCAATCCCGTAGGTCTCTTCCAGTCCCATGCTTCTGGTAATTGAGATCGTGAACGAGAGTGCCATTGGAAAAACAATATAATAAGCAAAAGAAAGACCGATAAGGAAAAGAACAAACACATAGGGAACATAACGAAGTGTCGCACTTCGCTCCTCCGGCCGCAGGCCCGGACTGATAAATGCCCACAGCTGGTAGGCAATAAACGGGACAGAAATCACTAGCGAAACGGCCATCGCGATCTTCATGTACATCCCAATGCCATCCCAGAATGAGAATGCATGCAGAACAAAACCTTGCGCCAGATCCGTGCTAATCAAATAATCGTAAATGGGCTTTGCACAAAATAAACCGCCAATTAATCCAAGGACAAATACGACTAACACATAAATAATCCGTTTGCGCAGCTCGGTGAGATGATCTACCACCGACATTTCTTCCGATTTCAGAGACATCCAGACACCATCCCATGACAAGAGTAAAAAAGATAACACTAACTTTCTTCAAAGCAGTGTCCGTTGCTGCGGAAAGCAAAGAAAAAGGGGCGTCTCCTCAAGTCTAGTAGACTCCTGAGAATGCCCCATTGAAAGATCTTCTATTATTCCGGCAGGCGTTTGTCCTGAGGAATATCTGCAGCGACCGTTTGCGGGGCCGTCGGCACAGGAGCTTCGCTCTTCTTCACCGGTTCATTATCCCCGATGATTTCACGCGCGCCTTCCTTAAATTCACGGAAGGTTCGTCCAACTGCACGGCCTAGCTCTGGCAGTTTATTTGGGCCAAAGAGCAGAAGTGCCAGTATGACCAACAAAATAATACCAGGAGTACCAATTCCACTAAACATTATTATTCCTCCTTGTCCACCTGTCCGTTCATGGTATCGTTTACTTTAATTTAATAATACCATAACTTATGTCACAGTTACATCCACTTTCTTCTATAAATAGATTATCATTGTGACGTGACAAGAAGATGACAAAGGGTTATTGGCGGTATTGGCCAGTTACCATGAGCAGTGCTTCCGGTAATTGATCCATAATAGCTGCCAGATTCTCATGAACACCCTTCGGCGTTCCAGGTAAATTGACAATCAACGTGCGACCGCGAATGCCGCATATCCCACGAAAAAGCATAGCTGCACGGTTTTTTTGCATCACTGTGCTTCGCATAGCTTCTGAGAGCCCAGGCACTTCCCGTTCTACCACTCGCCGAGTAGCATCCGGGGTCACATCACGAATCGCCAGATCTGTGCCTCCGGTGGTCAGTACCAAATCTGCCTGAAAATAGTCCGTCAGTTCAATCAAGGCTGCGATAATCTCATCTTGTTCATCGGGAACAATTCGATATTCAATGATCTCGCCACCTAGTTCCTCTTCCACCAGCTCCCGAATAACCTGGGCGCTCGTGTCTTCCCGTTCGCCCCTGGCCCCTTTATCACTGGCCGTTAGGATTGCTGTCTTCCACGCCATAGGTTTGTCCTTCCTCTCTATATGTATAGTTGGCTGTACAGTTCAGCCTGCTCGCCTCAGCGCTTCGAACAAAAGCAGCTGATACTTATTCGAGCGCATAATCTCCGTTCTTGCCCCCGCTCTTAGATACCAGAAGCGTCGGTCCGATAATCATATCCTTCTGAATAGCCTTACACATGTCGTACACCGTTAGTGCTGAGGCAGAAACAGCGGTTAAGGCTTCCATCTCTACTCCGGTTTTTCCTGTAGTACGGACTGTTGCTTCTATATAAAGTTCATCTTCGCTGTTATCGGAGAAGCTGATATCAATACCGGTAAGTGGCAGCGGGTGGCACATCGGAATCCAGTCTGACGTTTTCTTAGCCGCCATAATCCCGGCGATCTGTGCAACAGCAAGGACATCACCTTTGCTGATCTTGCCACTCTTAATGGCGCTCAGCGTTCCAGCAGCCATCTTGATCATACTCCGCGCGACAGCTGTCCGCTTCGTAATCTCCTTCTCACTCACATCCACCATACGAGCTCTTCCCTGCTCGTTGAAATGGGTCAATTCCATGGCTCACTCTCCTTTTCGGCAGTGCACTATACCATTTTCAGTAATCAGCATGTCCATTAAAGCGTCATGCTCATCCATCGGCACCCTTGGAACCAACTGCATGCCGTAAGCTAATCCGATCCATATCGGGGGCTGTGCGCTAACGTACCCGGCCTTCTCCCAAGACGCACGTAGCCGGTCATAGTATCCTCGACCGTAGCCAAGCCTGCCGCCTTGAAGATCAAATGCTAGCCCTGGTACGAACACAACAGCAGGTAGCTTAATCTCTTCAATCTCTAATAAATCTCTGCTGGAGACAACAGGTTCATGGATACCATAAGCCCCCGGCTCTAAATCGCTCCATGCATTCACCGCGTGGACACTCATTTCACCGCTTGCTGGAATTACACGCGGCAACAGCACCTTACGCTGATCTTTCCACGCCTGTGTGATAAGTGGGCGGGTATCAAGCTCTGAACGAAAAGACACATAGGCCATTAGTGAAGTTATACCCTTCGTCTCCAGCCACTCCAATGCATAGTGGCAGACTTCAGATGATAGTTTACTTCTCTGGTCCGAAGACAGCTCGTTTCGGGCGATGGTCTTCTCCGTTCGTAATTGTTGCTTTACTTTGGAGATCTCCGACTCCTTGCTGGACATTGTCGGCCTCCCCCTCTTATTCATCCCTAGCTTATCCTTGTTTGTAAATCCAGTTTACCACTCTTCTCCCCGGTTCGCCAAGGTGGATAGAACTGTGTTATCGGACTAGGTCGTTATTCCCTCCTTACATTAGATCGAACCCTCGCTTGGGAAACGCTTTTCATGTAAACTATAGAATAAGTTGTTCATACGGCTGAGGGATAAATACCAAAGCGAAATATGCAAGGGTGGAGGTTTCATCGTTATGCTTCTTCAAGCGACAGGAATTACTAAATCATACGGTATACAGAACGTACTGGATGGCATAAGCCTACAGGTAAATGAAAAGGAACGTGTCGGGCTAGTGGGTGTGAATGGTGCCGGCAAATCAACTTTTCTACAAATTCTGGCCGGTGAGATGTCTTATGACAGCGGTCAAATTCATAAATCAAAAGAAACAACAATCGGATATTTAGCTCAGAATAGCGGACTGCAATCTGACAAAACCATTCATGAAGAAATGATGGCGGTCTTCGCTCCGCTGATCGAAGCCGAAACTGAGCTGAGAGAGTTAGAAGTAAGTATTGCTGATCCTAAGCTCGCGGAAGACCCCAAGCGGTACGAAGAACTGCTTGAACGATATGCGCGGCGCTCGGATTGGTTCAAGGACCACGGTGGCTATGAAATGAATACACGGATTCGCAGTGTCCTACACGGCATGGGCTTCAGTGATTTCCCACCAGATACACCCATTTCTACCCTTAGTGGAGGCCAAAAGACCCGGCTCGCGCTGGCCCGTATTTTGCTTCAGGCTCCAGATCTTCTGATGCTGGATGAGCCTACTAACCATCTGGATATCGAAACGTTAACGTGGCTGGAGGATTACCTCCGCAGCTATGCTGGCGGGATTCTGGTTGTATCCCATGACCGTTATTTCCTAGACCGTCTCGTGACCACTATTGTAGAGATCGAGCGGCACCAGTCCCGGCGTTATACGGGTAACTACAGTCGTTATGTAGATTTGAAGGCTGCCGAATATGAAGCACGGATGAAGCAATATGAGAAGCAACAGGATGAAATTTCTCGAATGGAGGATTTCGTTCAGAAAAATATTGTCCGGGCTTCCACCACAAAACGTGCGCAGAGCAGACGCAAAGCGCTTGAGAAGATGGATCGTCTAGATCGTCCAATGGGCGATCTGAAGAAGGCTAGCTTCTCCTTTGAGCCAGACTTCATGTCTGGAAAAGAGGTGCTTCAAGTGCGCAATGTTGCGGTTGCCTTTAATGAAGGTTCACCTTTATTCAAGGACGCTTCTTTTGAGCTTCGTCGCGGGGAGACTGCTGCCCTGATCGGTCCCAATGGTATCGGTAAATCCACATTGCTGCAGTGTATGACCGGAACCCGTGAGCCTTCTGCTGGAACGGTGAATTGGGGCACTAAAGTAAAAATTGCTTATTATGATCAGGAACAGACCCGCCTTAATCCACAAAATACGGTTATGGAAGAACTGTGGAGTGAATATCCAATGATCGAGGAAGCCAGAATTCGTACGATCCTTGGTAATTTCCTTTTTAGCGGAGAGGATGTTCTTAAGAAGATTTCCGCACTCAGCGGCGGCGAAAAAGCTCGGGTTTCCTTATCTAAACTAATGCTCCGCGGTGCAAATATGCTAATTCTCGATGAACCTACCAACCATTTGGATCTGGTCAGCCGTGAGGTTCTGGAATCTGCTTTAATTGATTTCGAAGGCACCCTGCTGTTCATCTCCCATGACCGTTATTTTTTGAACAAAATGGCGGAACGGGTACTGGAGCTACATCCCGAAGGGATCGACCAATACCTCGGCAACTACGATGACTATGTCGAGAAGAAACGAGAATTAGAAGAGATTGCAAAAGATGCCGCTGAACTAGCTACTAAAAACGTCAATAAGGACAATGCTGTACCTGAAAAAAGCGCTGTAACCTCTTTTGAAGCAGACAAGCAGGCTAAGCGTGAAGAGCGTAACCGCAAACGGCGTATCGCAGAGCTTGAGGAGAACATCGCCTCACTTGAAGAATCAATCGTATTTATAGAGCATGAAATGACTAAACCTGAAGTTTATCAGGATTATTTAGCACTTCAAGGTTATGAAGAGGACCTGAAGAACAAAAAATCTCAGCTGACAGATTTCTTTAGCGAATGGGAAATCCTTGCTGACGAATAATGTAAACCCTCCTTATAAATATTTTTTCATCGTTCTAGATTTGTTCATAAATAGTTATCCACAGCTCTATACACAGGTTTCGTGTATAACTCCCTACTTCAAAAGACCCTTCGGGGTCTTTTTTATGCGTTAAATCGGTATTTTCAAGGAAAAGGAATTATTATCCACGGATCTATCCACATTATCCACAATTCTCACAGTGTTTCATTGCCAACAAAATTGTTTATTAGAGCATTTTGAAAAAAGCCGTTATTGCTGATTTTACGCACTTTTTACACAACTCAGGCAGAATATGTGGATAACGTTGTCCACAACTTGACAAAAGACGTAACCCCATTTTACAAGACTGATTTTCTGCTAAAAAAGAACCCGCTATCTCCTAAACTGACAGCGGGCACGTCGTATTTTAGACAATCTGTGTAGAGAGCAGGGCGGCATTACAGGCTGCGATATAAGCGATGCCTGCCGCCATAATTATATCTTGGTGAGTGGCCGTGCCTCTGAATTTAAGGCCCTCCCACTCCACCATCACCGCTGCCTCTGCTTGCGCATTCTCTCCGCTTCCAAGCGAATGAAGCTCGAGTCCTGCAAAGTCTATCTCCTCAGCAATCCCTTGCCCAATAGCGGCGATAATCGCTTCAAGCGGACCTTCACCAGTGCTGGTATGTGACGTTTCCCGGCCAGTCTGCAGATGGCGTACCGTAACTGCAGCTACACGGCGCTGGGCACTGCCCGCCAATACCTGAACCTCACCCAGCTCATAGACCTGAGCTTGTTGTCCAGTTGTACTGCTTACCATTTGCAGCAGCTGGTCATCACTGACGACCTTTTGACGGTCAGCGGTCTCTTTAAAGGACTCATAAAGTGCATCCAGCTCCGCAGGCTCCAGCGTTATTCCATACTTCGCAGCCCGATCCTTCAGCGCATGTCTGCCAGAATGTTTGCCCAGAATGATCATGCTGCGGGGGATGCCCAGCCGTTCGGGATCCATAATCTCATAGGTACTACGATCCTTGAGCAGGCCATCCTGATGAATCCCGGATTCATGCTGGAAGGCATTTCTTCCGACGACCGGCTTGTTATAGGCGATTGGAAAATGCATCGCTCCACTAATCAGCCGTGAAGTATCATACAGTTTATCGAGCACGATGCCTGTTTCTGCACCGATTGCATCGCCGCGGGTTTCGAGCGCCATAACAAGCTCTTCCAGTGCGCAGTTCCCTGTGCGCTCGCCTACACCATTCACGGTGACTTCTATCTGAGTCGCCCCTCCATCAATCGCTGCCAGACTGTTAGCTACAGCCAGCCCCAAGTCATTGTGACAGTGGGCACTATAGCTGACCTTGCCGCCGCCTCTTGCTCCCTGCCGCACTCTCCGGAACATCTCGCCATATTCATGTGGCAATGCGTATCCTACTGTATCCGGCAGGTTAATAATGGAGGCCCCTTCCTCTATAACTGCTTCAACCATTTCAATCAGATCATCAATCCCTGTCCGCGCAGCGTCCATGGCCGTGAATTCAACTACATCACAGAATTGTCGCGCATAAGCCGTCATCTCGCGCGCTTTAGCTACGACTTCAGCTCTGCTCATACGCAGTTGATGCTGCAAATGAATATCAGAAGAGGAAATGAACAAGTGAATCCGCCGACGTTCAGCATCTTGAGTCGCCCGGACTGCAGCATCGATGTCTCCTTTTACGGCCCGCGCGAAACCACAAATCTCCACGTTGCGCACCTTGCGCGAAATCGTCTGCACCGCTGCAAAATCTCCAGGACTCGATACCGGGAACCCCGGCTCCATTACATCAACACCCAGATCAGCGAGCTTATAGGCCAGTAATATTTTTTGTTCAGGAGTCAGACTAGCCCCAGGGGCCTGCTCACCGTCACGCAGGGTCGTATCGAAAATTTGAATACGTTTCTTAACTGGAATAATCATCTGAATTCCTCCTAGTTTTGTTTTCATGTAATTGGATGCCTTATCTCTATCCTATGCTTCGGCGCAGAACCACACGTCGACTTGCGGTTCTGCTCATTTCCCACCCACTGCTGCCGGCAGCTGAAACAAATGAATCTCTGCACAATGTGCAGAGTGTTCACTTTTGGCGTCTTATGTAGCGATGAGTCCATTCCCCGGACTTCTTCTACAAGAACGCAAAAACCCGCCGTCTCTAATAAAGAGACGGCGGGTTACCCCTCCGCGGTACCACTCTTTTTGACGCATCGGCTGTCTTAATAACAAGCCTTAAAGCTGCGTCCAGCTCTTCTTCCCGGTTCAAGCTGGCGTGCCAGCTTAAATCCGGAAAGGTCCGATAACGAGGACAGCCGTAGGCAGCGTACTCTTGTTCCGCCGCTCCGCTCCCGGGCGAGCTTCAAGAAATCCGGTGACTGCGTCGCACCAACCCGCAGCTCTCTGTTCACCGTCAAACTCTACTACTCCCGTTCTTAGCGTGTATTATATAAATTATTCACCACTCTAAATCCATACAAAAAAGCCTGCCATCTCATTCAAGAGACGACAGGCTGTTAACCTTCGCGGTACCACTCTTGTTGATGCTCTGTATCAGCTAAGTTCCTGCCGATTCCAATTGAACATCCACTCTACGGTCCAGTATGTTAGGTACTAGACCACCCTATTACGGAGGTTACCCGTAAACGGTGTACAAACGTTCCGGCGACAATTGCCAGTAATGTTCCACCGCTCCGCTCCCAGACGAGTTCAGGACTCCTTCGACTGCGTTGCACCCACCCGCAGTTCTCTTATCCCAGAGTATCCTTACTACTTCCGCTCATCGCGTTTGCTTGTTTAATTGAACTGATTATACTCGTTAGCTCCAAATGATGTCAATAGGCAGATACAGACCATTGTTCCAGTGAGAAGCCAGGGTCAGCAACCATATCCAGCGGTATTCCACCGTCATGCTGCCACTTCACGTATGCAGCCGCTCCAATCATCGCCGCATTATCCGTGCAATACACCGGTGGAGGAATAATAAGTTCAATGCCCTCCGTTTCACAGCGTGAAATTAATGCCGAGCGGAGTCCGCCATTAGCAGCGACCCCCCCACAGAGCAATAACTGTCTGGAGTTAGTGGCTTTAACGGCGCGTACCGCCTTTTCCACCAGCACTTCAACTACGGATTCTTGGAACCCCCGGGCGATGCCTGCGACATTGGGTTCAAGACCTTTCATTTTGCTCTGATTCACCACATTCAGCACCGCCGATTTTAGACCGCTGAAGCTGAAATCATAAGAGTTCGGCTCCAGCCATACCCGCGGCAATGCAACAACTTCCGTCGCTTCGCGTGCCAGGCGATCTACATGGGGTCCGCCGGGATAAGGGAACCCTAGCGCCCGAGCCACTTTATCATATGCTTCACCTACAGCATCATCACGCGTGCGGCCGATAATTCGAAACTCACCCTCACGCTCCATATGAACCAGTTCAGTATGTCCACCTGACACCACTAGTGTCATACATGGATACTGCAACTCTGCAACCAGACGGTTAGCATAGATGTGGCCTGCAATATGATGCGTGCCAATTAACGGCTTGCCCCATGCAAGAGCAAGGCTTTTAGCTGCTACTACCCCGACCAGTAAAGCTCCCACCAAACCCGGGCCTTGAGTCACCGCTACCGCAGTCAATTGTTCGGGTGTAACGCCTGCCTTGGCGAGCGCTTCCTCGATTACGAGCGTAATTACCTCCACATGTTTACGGGAAGCCACTTCTGGCACCACGCCCCCAAAAGCGCGATGTGTCTCTATTTGACTCGAGATGATGTTGGATAACACTTCTGATCCGTTTTTGACCACGGCCACCGAGGTTTCATCACAACTGGTCTCTATAGCAAGTATTAGTACAGGTTGATCTGCGCCCGTTTCTGTCTTCATTTCAAGTCCACGCTTCCTTCCAAATAGCCATGCTCCTTATACTCCGGTAGATCCGCCCACATAATGAGCGCATCCTCGCGATTATCGGAATAATATCCTTTGCGCGTGCCGGCAGAACGAAAGCCTTTTTTACGATATAAATTCTGAGCTACCTCGTTGGATACCCGTACCTCAAGCGTAATGGATTTCATGCCTACGTAAGAGGCTGTATTCATTAACTCCTCCAACAGGCGCTCCCCCCATTTACGTCCACGATAAGCTTCGAGTAAGGCAATATTCGTCACATGCGCCTCATCCACGATAGCCCACATTCCAGCATAGCCAATGATATGACCCGCCAGCTCCATGACCATGTATTTAGCAAAATGATTATGCGTCAGCTCATTCCGGAAAGCTTCCTCCGTCCACGGCATGGTAAAGGCTTCGCGCTCAATAATAAGAATGTCCGGAATATCCTCCAGCTTCATCAGACGAAAAACAAGGTCAGCCTCTTGTGCTCTCAATGCTTCCACTTCCGTCATCGTTTTAAGCCTCCTTTACTACTTAACCGCAGATTGGCCTCCGCTTCCGAAATCTGAGTATAGTTAGGGATCAAGCTATGAATATCATCATTCTCTACTTGCAGCCGGGCTTCACCAAGGAAGCCTGTCCAGCGGCCCTCCAGCTCATATGGAACAGCTACAGAAGTGCCGAGTTCCGCCAGCGGATGTAGTGATTCTTCGCTGCCATGTACAGCGGTTTCTCCAACAAACCATAGAATAGCTGGTTTAGTTCCTTCAGCTGAAGCCTGTTGTAAACGTTCTGCCAAGTACTCCACCCAGTCGGCCATCAACCGGATGGCATCTGGTTCAAGGCGGCTAAGAGAACTATTCCCATCCGCTGCGAATAATCCTGTGTAGACCTGTCCCCGACGCGCATCCATCAGTGGAATGATCCAGTCTGGACCGTAGCCACTGTTCGCAGTGGCTTGGCCTGACTCTGCTGTCGTCTTATTCTTAAGGGCTATTTCATACCCACCCCATGCCACAGCATGCAGGCTCGAAATACCAACTACCGGGACATTCCATGCCCAAGCCAGTGTTTTGGCAGCGGTAACCGCGATCCGTGTTCCCGTATAAGATCCCGGGCCCACACCAACCGCAATCCCGCCCAGATTAGCAACGGTTGTTCCCGAAGCTTGCAGCGCCTGCTCTATAATCGGCAGCAAATGCACCGAATGATTCCGTTCACCGGAAGCATTAATTTCATGCAATAATTCTCCATTCTCGGTCACTGCAACCCCCAATACGGCAGTTGATGTATCCAGCGCTAAAAGCCGCTTGCGCGGCTCTGTATTCTCGTTCGTCATTTTTATTAACCCCACTTCTGGATCAGCTCCCGGCAAAGCTCACCATAAGGCTCCCCGATTGCGGTCACCGTAATGATTCTTTCCTCCGGTCCAACTGTTTCCATGTATATATGCATATGCCGCGGCGGCATTAACTCCGTAATAATACTGCTCCATTCTACCAAACAAACACCCTGACCATAGAAATACTCATCCAATCCAAGCTCATCTGCTTCCTGAAGTGAAATCCGATATACATCCATGTGATATAACGGCAGACGACCTTCGTACTCTTTAATAATAGTAAAAGTAGGACTGTTTACGATCCCTTTCACTCCAAGATGGCGAGCATAACCTTGCGAGAAGGCCGTTTTTCCTGCGCCTAGATCACCGTCCAAACCGATAACCATGCCTGCCGTTGAAGCAGCAGCTATTGCACTTGCCAGTTGCTCCGTATCCTGCAGATTGTAAGAACGGTAAGTGAACACCGTTTCGACTGTTTTGTCCAACTACAACTACCACCTTTTAAAATATACCTGTCGAAAACCATTACATTCAATTATATCGGTATGGTCCATCCACCGCAACAACTGTCCCGCCCATTGTTTAAGCCGAAGGAGGTACAGCCCTCTTCTTCACTTGCGTGGTTAAGCTGAATTTCGATACCGAACGCTGCGAGAATGGGTGGCTTCGACTGCCGTTAATCCGCTCATGCTGCTCCTACCATATCTGTAGCTTGAAAGAATAATACTGTGGCAATAACTCCTGAACACAGCGCAACAATAATGGACTGTCCTGCCTGATCCAATATATTGGTTTAAATCTTACACCGTCAACCTTGACGTCAGTTATGCTCCAAATCAAAAAAGAGACCTTTACGCAAACTTAAGCATAAAAAGTCTCTTTTTTTAAAACTATAATTCAGCTTTAACGTACGCTCTAAGTAGACCTTTGTTAGTGCTCTTGCTCTTCGAGTCGTTCAACACCCACAGTGTGCGTATTGGTTGGTCGAGAGCCAACTTGTACCGTAGCCATTCCGTTCTCTTCATCCACATGTTCAATCCATACAGGCTCCCCATCCAAATGTACACTTACAGTTTCTTTAGAAGCATAAATATCCTGTGCCCGTTTGACGTCCACAACTGTTCTCCTCCTTTATCTTTCCTAAAGTTTACGATTCTAAGGGTGACGTATCTTCGAGGGTTCGTTCCGCATCCAGCTTTTCCGAATCGGAAACCTGACTGGCCTCCGTGGACGCAATAATGCTCTCCCAATCCACAACTGTGGCCGGAATATCCTGCTCGCTCAGCGTATCGCTCCATTCGTTATCTCTTGGTTCCATACCTTAGATTCTCCTCCTCAACTTCACAGGTCCGAGTTTATTTTTTCCCAAGCTTCTCAAAAAATGCACCCGGCTAGAAAAGCCTTTCCTGCCTCATACTAACCCAAAGCAAATCAACTTAGATCAGGAGGTGTTTCTCATGCATACCGTTTGGAAAGGAGCCATCAGCTTCGGGCTTGTGCATGTTCCGGTTAAAATGTTCTCCGCTACGGAAGACAAGGACATTTCTCTGCGTTATATCCATAAGGAGTGTGGCAGCCCGCTGTCGTATGTACGCAAATGCCCGGTGTGTGACAAAGAGGTAGCTTGGGAAGAGATCGGTAAAGGATATGAGTATGAAAAAGGGAAGTTTGTGCTCTTCGACAAAGAGGAATTGGATCAACTATCCGACGAGACCAGTAAAAGCATCTCCATTCTCGACTTTGTAGACCTGACGGAGATCGATCCGATTTATTTTCAAAAAACCTATTATTTATCCCCGGATCAGGCAGGCTCAAATGCTTATCGACTTCTTATGGAGGCCATGAAGCAGACAGGTAAAATTGGTATCGCCAAAATTTCAATCCGCTCAAAAAGCAGTCTGGCAGCGATCCGTGTGCTTGAGGATTGCCTTGCGATTGAGACCATTTTTTATCCTGATGAGGTGCGGCCGATCTCGCAAGTGCCTGGTCTGCCCGAAGCAGGGACAGTGAACGATAAAGAGCTGGAAATGGCTAAGCTGCTGATCTCACAGCTATCCACTCCTTTTGATCCGGCAAAATATACCGATGATTATCGCCAGCGTATGCTTGATCTGATCTCACATAAAATTGCAGGCGAGGAATTTCATATCGCTCCTGCTAAACAGGAAAGCAATGTGATTGATCTAATGGCTGCCTTGCAGGCTAGTATTCAAGCTGTGCAGCATATTCCTTCAGACCCTGGTCCTTCATTAACAGGCAACACAAAAACCAAAACTAAAGCGGCTCCTGCTGCCAAAAGAAAAACAGCCAAGACCAAAACAACCGCCGCGGAACCTGCGGAGCAGCAAAACGAGGTCTCCGGGCCGGCTCCAGTCATCACGCCAAAACCGAAACGCCGCAGCACGAAAAGCAAAACAACCGTATCTTAGGAGGCTCTGCGGATGAAGCTTCAGCCCATTATTCCTTTTGAACCTATACTGGCTGGGCAGCTTCCAGCAGGTGACCAGTGGATCGCACAAATTAAATGGGACGGCGTACGGATGTTGTCCTATTACGATGGAAGCACTACTCAGCTTATTAACAGACGTGGCAATTACCGTACCACGCAATATCCAGAACTTATTGATGTATCTGCTTACTGCAAGGCTGACTCCGTGATTCTTGATGGTGAGATTATCGCGCTCAAGGACGGCAAACCCTCATTTCATGAGGTGATGCGGAGGGACAGTTTGAAAAACGGTTCCACAATTTCCGTCGTTAGGCATCAGGTTCCTGTCATTTATATGATTTTTGATATTCTGTTTTATAATGGCCAATCGACGATGGATCAACCATTATTCTTGCGGCAGCAGCTGTTAAGTGACATTCTGCTGCCGCATCCCCATGTTCAAGCTGTGCCAAGTTATACCGATCCTACAGAACTGTTCGCCGCCACTCAGAACCAGGGCTTGGAAGGAATCGTCTGCAAGGACATCAACAGCACTTATGCTCCGGGCGGAAAAGATAAACGTTGGCAGAAACGCAAAATCAGTTCTGATATTACAGCTGTAGCCGGGGGTGTGACGTTCCGTGACGGTATCGTCAACGCACTGCTTCTTGGTCTTTATGATGATAAAGGAAATTTGCATTATATCGGACATGCCGGTCCGGGAAAATTGACTGTGCAGGATAAACGCGACTTAACTGCGGAGGCACACCGCCTTAAGCTGGATCGGATGCCCTTTGCAGATGTTCCACAGCGAGGCAAGGGTGCTTTTTGGATAAAGCCGGAGCTCGTCTTCAAAGTTCATTTTCTGGAATGGAACACCTCGGGCACTCTGCGTCAGCCTGTTACTCAAGCTAAAGTGGATCTTCCCCCGGAGGCATGCACAATAGAGCAAAAAGGATAAAAGAACGTCCTCCCAATCTGAAATGGGAGGACGTTTCTTATTGTGCTGTAAAACTTGTTACAAGGGCCTCAAGCTCTGCCTTTGTCTGCGCAGTATTTTTTGTACTCGTAAGTGTATAATCGACACTTCCATCAGCACTGGACCATACCAGCTGGACTTTAAGATCACCGTGATGAGGACCAAAAACTGTGTAAATCGCCTCAACCCCGTTGAGGGTCAAGCTCTCATCCTGATCCCCAGGCAGCTGGGCCAAAGTCACCCCTTCCGGTAGCGTGTATGCGGGTGCAGATCTTAAATTCAACCTCTCTCCATTTCGTAGATAGGTGATAGAGGTTTCTGTATTGCTCCACTTCAAGCTTTGCGAAATCACCTTTTTACCACCAGCTTGGGCTTTAGCTTTTAACTGATCCCTAAGGGTTTTATACTCTGAGCTAAAAAACATTGGAATCACTGGATTTAAAACGACATCCTGTAACTTATAATCCTCTGGTAGAGAAGTAGGTATCAGGAGTGACTTCCCGCTTAATGAAAGTAACTTCTGCGCCGCTTCGTTTATAGAACTGAATCTATATGGCATATAGCTTATACTCAAGGTTTCATGTGGATTAGATTTCTTATCATTTACATACAGGATCTTAAGTTCGCCTGCTTGTAAGGGAACTGTATTTTCTTTGGCAATCAAAGCTTCAATCGTTGAAGATATGGGCGTATTCTGCTCAACGGGTACGGTAGCTTTACTTTTATTATTACTCCCCGCAGGCACTGCGCCTGCTGTTCCACTCACCGCACTTATCAATACTAATAAGCTTAAGGCTGTAATCGCCGCGCTTTTCTTAATCATCATTATAATATCCTCCTTTAGCCCCTTGGTTATTTGATCATGGTTTTAGCTACCGCCAGCATTTCATTTGTCGTCAGCGTACTGGCCCGATTGTCTGAAAGGGTATATTGTATCGTGCCTGAGTTATCCAGCCATACTAGCTTTGTGTTAAAGCTTGCGTCTTTAGCGGAATCAGTTGTAAGTACTACTTTTCTGCCGTTGACCGTTAATTCTTTCTTAGATTCCGAAGCTCTTACAAAAGGTACCGCTCCTTCCGGAAGTTTGGATGGCGGCGACCCAGTTACAATGCTAAAATTGGCTTTTCCTTTCGCATACAGCTGCATAGACAAATTCGTCTGGTTCCAGCTGATGATTTTACTAAACAACTGTTTATTAGAATTACCAGCAACCGCTGCTGCCTTCAATTCCTGCTCTAGTTGCAAATACAGCTCTGAATCATTAGCTACAGCCGGTGGATAGATGATGGCTCTCGCCAGAGTGAAGCCTTTAGGAAGATTTCCGGGCTGCGGAATAGACGGACCCTTTAGCGCTTTAAACTTCGCAGCAAAGGATTTATAGTCCTTAAAAACAAACCCTTTGCCAGAGAAGCTGATCGCATCCTGTGGATTGGAGACTTTATCCCGTACGTAGTAGGCCAAAAGCGTACCTTCCTTCACTCCAGCTACGAGTGCCTGCAATTCCTTTTGGGTCTTCTGATCGGTTTGTGATGCAACCTGCGCTCCTGATGCCGCCGCAATTGTAAGAGACAAGCCGGGTACATCCACACCCCCGGCCACTCCTGTTCCCAGCAAGATTGCTGCAGAGAACGCGATAACTGTTTTTTTGAAATCAGAATGGAGCTTCAATTTCTAACATCCTCTCCTTCAATAAGGTAAATGTATTTTCACCCCTGTTTTTTAACTACACTTCTATAACAATCCAACATTAGAAAAAGGGACATTTTCTCACAAAAAAGAGGCTGTCCCAAAAGCCATGAAATAGTTGCTTGGGAAAGCCTCTTTTTTGTTCTTAACATTACAAGTAACGCATCAAGTGATGCTCCTAATGATGCAATAAGTGAGCACTTATAGAACAATTGGGGAATCTCTCCCTAAACCTCAGATATTTCTGTCCACAGAACGTATCGCCCATAGTCCACCGTCACATATACCACTAATTCCACAAATCATCTACTGCAAGCCGCACGAAAATCATACATAGCACATCGCCCACCGCCCCAACCATTAACATAGAACTCTACGCGTGGCATATCGTCACATGGCACAGTAAAATCCATTATTCCCCTATTCCATAAAAAAGCTGCCTCCCAAGTAGAATTCACCACTTTTGAGACAGCTTCTCATAATGTACAGTTAGAACAGTAGCTAGTGAATAAAACTGGTGGCAATCTTTTGCCATTGCTCACAAGTCAGTTTATTCTCCTGCTTGTCGCTCAGAGAAAGAACCATCTGGGTGGCTTCATCATACCAATACAATCGATTCTGAGAAGACCAAGCATTCTTCCCTTTTCCAGTACCCGCCGCGATAAATATTGCCTCTTTACCTGTACCTGTCACAGACCATTTTTCAGCAGTCTGGCCTTCCAAGATAGTCACTTGCATGGTATAACCCTTAAAAACACTCTGCCTTAAGGATAGTGTAATTCTTTGATCTCCGTTGTGGTAGGTAACCTCAGCATTATCTATGGAATTTGCAGCTATCTTCTCCATAAACAAGTTTTGTCCAGTTTTATCGGTTGTAGCCTTTTTTTGAAATTGTTCAAGGATTTCTTCATATTCTGTGTCTAGCGACTTGTATAGGGGAGCTGCATTAAAAGTTCCTTGCTCGAATTCATAACCATCAGCTAACGAGGAAGGCAACCCTGGCCAGAAATCGCCAACCGTTTTTAATTCTTTTACGAAGTCTTGATATTTCGAATACACCGGCGAAATAAAAGCAAACTGCAATTGATTTCCATAGCCTAACCCTAACTCCAGCTTATTTAATTCAGCATCCTTCACATAATAAGCAGCCATTTCCCCAGTGTTTAAACGAGCAAGCACTTGCTCTTTATAAGTCATAGATAAGCTCTGATACTTCTCTATCGCAGGCGAGGTTGTCGGATCAGGCGTATTATTATGCACCGTCTTCACAACAGCCTTCCCTCCGCTGTTCACTAGTGTAATAATACCACCTTGGGGTTTTGAGATATCAATTGTAACCTGGCTACCTTGTTCCGATAAATCTCCATCAGCAGATAGCTGAAAAGCACCCAACCCGATAATCCCTAGCAATACAGCCGCGGAGACTCCTGTGAGCACTCTTTTTCTAAACCTAGACGGGTGTTGGGGCATCTCCTTTTGCTTCTGCATAATAGGATCTTCCGGTTCTGGGAACGGCTTCAGCTCGATAACGATGTTCGTCCTTTCACCGTCAATCCTATTCTGTTGTTCATGAATTGCTCTTACCCGCTTCATAACAGCTGCTTTTACATCCAGCTCTTCGCAGCTCCCTACCGCATCCATTTTCTTGATCATTTTCTCTTCAACAAAGCCTCGTTGCCGCACCATTCCGTTCCCCCTTTCTGAGCATTCAGCATTTTGCCAAGCTTCGTAATCGTTCGCCTGTATTTTTTCTTCACAGCATCAGTATTCTTATCCAGAATCTCCGCAATCTCCGGGAAGCTCTGTTCCTCAAAGATTCTAAGTACTAACAGGTTTCGCTCCTCTGTCTTCAGCTTCTCGAGGGCAAAAGTCAGATGTTCGTTAAATATGTAACGGTCCATCAACTGTTCCGGGCTTTCTGCAGGCGGATCTGGTTGAAAAAGCGCCATAAACTTTATTTGGCTTTGACGTTTGCGGATCAGACTGAGGCAATGATGGTAGGCAATTTTATATAGCCATGAAGAGAAGCTCGCGATAGGGCGGTATGTGCCTATATGCTGATATGCCTTTACCAGAATTTCCTGTACTGCATCCTCCGCTTCAGTACGGCTCCCAAGCAGCCGACAGCAATAGCGGTAAATCGGCTTTTGAAAAGCCTCGACGATCAAGGCATAGGAATCTACCTCGCCTGCCTGTACCCGAACAACAGTGTGCTCGATCCCGTCCAAAATCAGCAAACTCCCCTTTCTCATTAACGTATATCCTTATAAGTCTTATGATCATCCAAAAGGGACACTTTGAGAATATTTTTTTCATGAAAAGGAGCCGACTGACACATAATACCTTCATTCCTATCACAGAAAGGAGTTTCCCCGATGCCGGCAGCGATCAAAGGTACAATTACCATAGACGGAGAAGAAATCATCATCACTAATCCAGAAAAGCTGCTCTGGCCTGAATGTGGCATTACCAAACGAATTTATCTGCAAAAGCTCGCTGCACTCTCTCCCTATCTGCTGCGTTATTGCCGAGACCGGCTGCTTACCGTCATTCGTTATCCGCACGGCATCACTGGAATGTCCTTTTATCAGAAAAATGCGCCTGATCCTCTTCCGGCCTTTGTCCAAACCGCTGTACACGAGAATATTAACTATATCAAGCTGCAAGGTTTACCTGAGCTGATCTGGCTGGGGAATCTGGCTGCTTTGGAATTCCACCCTTCCCTGCATTATGTAGGCAGCGAGCTGCCCTGTGAGTGGATGATTGATCTTGATCCGTCACTTGAGATCGAACCTCGTATCATGGAAGCAACTGCGATCGTTGGGGCGGTCTTAACCTCTCTTGGCCTCTCCTCTGTACCCAAAACCTCCGGTGCTACCGGGGTGCAAATCATCGTCCCTATCGAGACTGGCGTTACTTTTGATGGATTGCGGAAAATCGGGCATTTTGTGGGTCGTTATGTCACCGAAAAGCATCCCAACCTGTTCACCCTGGAACGTCTAAAAAAGAATCGCGGAGATAAAATTTATTTTGACTACCTTCAGCATTATAGCGGCAAAACATTAGCTGCACCTTACACACCACGCGCAAGACCATTTGCTACAGTTTCTACACCCTTGCTCTGGGAGGAGGTTCAGCAAAATGTATCTCCCTCTAATTTTCATCTGCTCAATATCGAGGAACGCCTTCTGCGTATGGGAGATCTTTTAGAGAAAGTGCCCCCACAGCCCGTTGAACAGCTCATCGCTAAGCTCCCATAAAGAGCAATCCCATAGAAAAAAGAGCCTAAAAACAGCAATAAGCCCGCAGCATCAACTACATGCTACGAGCTTATTTGGCGTCCCACTCAAGGACAGAAGGTATACTATATAAGAATACGGCAGGCCGAGCTTTGTTCACCGTATTTATTGCTTTTTTATCCGTAAAAATACCTTCTTTCAGTTAATAATACTTAAGAGCTACGCTAGTGGATGGATTTCTTCTTGAAGCGGCCACCTTTAACATCATGAATGTTACCTATTGCGATGAATGCATCAGAATCCCAATCTTCAACAATGGTTTTAAGCTTAGCTTCTTCCAGACGGGTGATAACTACAAAGATCACTTTCTTGTTCTCACCGGAAAATCCGCCTTCTCCATCTAAATAAGTAACACCACGTCCAAGACGCTCTGTCAGAGCTTCCCCGATATCGCGGAATTTATCACTGATAATCCATACTGATTTCGATTGATCCAGACCCTCAAGGGTGATGTCAATAACCTTAAATGCAATATAATAAGCAATCAGGGAGAACATCGCGTTATTCCAACCGAACACAAATCCAGCTCCGGACAAGATGAACAGGTTGAAGAACATAACTACTTCACCTACAGAGAAGGGAAGCTTCTTGGCTACCAAAATCGCAACAATTTCTGTACCGTCTAGAGATCCCCCGAAACGTACAACCAATCCAACACCTACACCTAGAATGATACCGCCAAACACGGCAGCAAGCATCGGTTCAACTGTAAAGGCCTCTACATGATGCAGCATTGAAGTGCCGATAGACATAAGTAAAATCGCATATAAGGTAGATAAGGCAAATGTCTTACCGATTTGCTTATAACCGATTAACAGGAACGGAAGGTTGAGCAGTGTCAATAATATACCCAGAGGAATGTCAAATAAATGTGATAAAATAATGGAGATACCGGTAATCCCGCCATCAATCATTTGATTAGGTACTAGGAATATCTCAAGTGCAACAGCCATCATGGCGGCCCCTACGGATAACATGATCATACGCTGCGCGAACTTAGCCATTTTATGGGCACCGGTCTTCTGCAGTTTGTTCTGCTCCTCTTTGGTAAACATTTGTGGACTCACATTCATAGAACTCCCCCTACAATTTAACAGTATAGTTTTGAAACATTCGGAAGTATAACTACAATCTATACTTTCTTACATTTCTTCTTATACAATTATTATATCACAAAATATGCTCTAATAATGAATGGAACACGTACTATCCTTCGAAAAATTCAGATTTAGTCCTCTTTCCGGTCATAACAGCGGTGATAACAACTGACATAGCCCTTCACCGAGTTTGACAATTCTCCCTCTCTCCTTAAATTTTACAGGATCAATGAATTCACTGTTCTTTTGATCCTTTTCAAACCCCGCGACTAGCTCTGCTATCGTCTCAGGATGCAGCAAAACCGCTGTCATTTCGAAATTAGAATAGAAGCTGCGCATATCCAGATTCGCACTTCCCACCGTACCCAGCAGATCATCCACAATCATGACTTTGGCATGCATAAATCCTTTGGTGTAGCGATAGAACTTCACGCCTGCATCTTGTAAATTCTCCAGATAAGACAAAGAAGCATGATAAACAAGCTTATTATCAGGCTTCGCCGGAATGATGATTCTAACATCCACTCCACGAAGGACTGCACTCTTCAAAGCACGACAAATCGCAGGGTCCGGAATAAAATACGGTGAAGTAATCCAGATCCGTTCCCTAGCAGAGCAAAGAGCGGCAAAATACATCTCCTGAGAAGCATCGATCGCAGCATCCGGTCCACTTCCTACAATCTGCACGGCCTCTTGCTCCTTGCAAGAGTGCTCAGGGAACAAACGAGGATGACTCATACCTTCACCAGAGGCCAGTCTCCAATCCTTCAGGAAGACATACTGAATATAATAAACAGAATCTCCTTCTAAACGCAGATGGGTATCGCGCCAGTACCCCATCTTGGCGTCCTTTCCTAAGTAATCATCACCGATATTCATTCCCCCCGTAAAACCAATCAATCCGTCCACCACTAGGATCTTCCGATGATTGCGGAAATTAAACCGACGATCCAGTAAAGAACTAATCGGAGGTAAAAAAAAGTGGAACTCCACCCCGGCATTTCTCAGGGTTCGAATAAACCTACGGCTTAATCGATGACTGCCCAGTCCATCACAAAGCAAACGCACCTTTACTCCCTGCCGCGCCTTTCGAATCATAACGTCCTGAAACTGTTCTCCGATCTCATCATCACGATAAATATAAAATTGCATGTGGATATGCTCTTTTGCCTCTTCCATGGCTTCCAGCATAGCGTCGTAAGCTTCTCTTGCAGTTGACAGCACTCTGCTTTTGTTATGGCCTGTAATAGGCCCTTCCGAGAGCTTTGCAAGCAAAACCAATAAACCCTCGTTATTCTCAAACTGAGCGTTTCCAGTATCCGACGCATGTTTTACTACCTTAATCTTACCAGTGACATACGAACGGATTTCCCGGAACAGTGAAGTACATCTTTTGTTCAATTTTCTATTCTGTCTGTAGTCACGACCTAGAAAATAATAGAATGCCAGACCGAGCGGTGGACAACAGAAGGAAATAAACAACCATGCTATAGCCCTTTGCGGGCGTCGGTACTCCAGAAATACAATCAATGCAATCTGTATGATAAAAAGAATTAGAATTATCGCGAAAATCTTCAATTCTCTACCCCCTCAATTAATAAAAACAGATGCAATAGACTCTCTGCGATGACTCTAGTACAGGTTTTGCCGTAACTCTCCTTCTTTATTCAAACAAACCGTTGTCATGTTCCTGAAAGATATGGAATACATAGAGTAGTAGGACAATTCGGATGAGCCTAATGGAAGAAAAGTCGTTAGCCTCAGGTATCGCAAGCGGCTGCCATAAGCCGCAGAAAGGAGAAGCCATGAAGAGTCAGCCAGATCATAAACGGATTACGCTGCTTGTCGTAAGGGATGCCGGACGTCCAGTCAAACAGCTCCACATCTCCAAACCGCTAGCGTTCGCCTTACCGGCAGCAGCAGCCCTGTCTATCTCCAGTCTGGTCACCTCTATGCATTTCCATGCCTCTCAGTCCATCTCACAGCTAGAAGCCGAGGCAGCCGCACTATCGCTAACCAATCTCCGCATGGAAATGAAGGTCGCCGACAAGGATAAAGATTTAACACAGCTTCGTAGCCAGGTCAGCGAACTTTCGGAAGAGGCAGATAACATTAAAGACAAGCTGAAGAGTGTAAATGCACTGGAACAGGAGCTGCAAGCATTGATTAACAAAAGCAAAGGTGCTGCTGCCGCTACAGACACGAATGAATCTCAACCGGAGAAATCCGCAACAGAAAAATCAAAAGCTGGATCGGCCACTTCAAATTCAACATTAGGTTTATCGAACCGTCTTTCTTCTCCTGTTCCTAAAGAGACTTCCTTTAAGCAGAGTACAGAAGAGAACTCATCTTCCACTTCTCTATCCGCCATAAGTTTCCGCTTTGGGGCCATCACCGCAGCCCTTCCAAAAACACTCACCCCGCAGGTTGGTGGAGAATACATCGCGGTGTATCAGAACGACGCTACGAGCTTGGTGGAAGAAACTAAGGATGACTTTGAGGAGATTCACGGGATGCTTGATGAAATGGTGGAAAGTATCACACAGACGATCACACAGGCAGAGCATGAAAATAACGTACAGGCAAATCTGCAAGCTCAAAAGGCCCGTGCAGAAAAGGCTAAACTTAACGCTGTACCGCTCTGGCCTACCGAGTCCAAAGTCATTTCTTCAAGCTTCGGCTACCGCTCAGATCCATTCAAAGGTTTGTCTGCGTTCCATTCCGGTGTCGATATTGCTGGGAACATCGGTGATCCTGTATATGCTGCCTTAGATGGCGAGGTTATTACTGCGGAACAAATGGGCGCACGCGGAAAATACATCGTGATTAAGCATTCAAATGGATTGGAAACCTGGTACATGCATTTGAACGGAATGATCGTATCTGCGGGAGACAAGGTTAGCAAAGGGCAGAAAATCGGCTTGCTTGGAAGCACTGGCCGAAGCACAGGTCCTCATCTTCATTTTCAGGTTGTGAAGCAGAATAAAACAGTCAACCCTTTAGCGTATGTCAAACCCTAAAGGGTTGCATTTAATTTCAAAATAGGAGGAATTTATAAATGTGGAACAAACGGCAGCAGCGTGTCCCCTTTAAATCTACCGATTCCCTAATTGGGCATGGAGGAACACTGGAGGGTAAGGTGCAATGTGATACAAACCTGCGGATTGAGGGTACCTTTAGCGGTGAGATTATTTGCAGTGGTGTCGTGACTGTAGGAGAAGAAGGAACAGTGCGCTCCAGTATTAAAGCGGAAGAAATCGTGATTGCCGGCAAAGTATACGGGGATGTTACGGCTGATCGCAGACTCATTATGACCGGAACCGGAGAATTGCATGGCAATATTTCAGCAGGAGCACTTAGCATTATGGAAGGCAGCCTCCTGAATGGCTCCATTGCCATGCAAGAACAGCCCACCTCTGAAAAAGCAGGTGAGCCCAAAAGTAATATGAAAAAGGACAAGGCAGCCAAGCGCTCCTCCAAAGCTCAAGGAACACTTGAAGCCGGCTAGACTTATTTCTATGAAGCAACGTCCCTTTTACGGAAGACAATCCAGGAAATGGCCAGGAATAGGATATAGTACACCGCTAATACAGCTATGGAGAAACCAAGTGTTGAGCCCCCCGGACCCGTATCCGACAATAGGTAGCCTCTTAGATCCATATGTGTGAAGATCAAGTATTGGGCCCATTCAAACCGTTCTGGACTAAAAATAACCGTAAAAATACTCTTGGCAAACATAATAAATAAGGATAATCCAATAGCCAGCCCACTTGCGCGGAATACGCTAGATACCATGAAAGCCAGAGCAGCAGTCAGGAAAAGCTCAATGTAACGACATAGGAGATCTAGGAAGGAATATTCCGCTGGACTCCAAGCCGTAATGGATGACATCGTATCTCCCGAAGATGAGGAGAAGATTAACGAAGCACCAAACCCAAAAGCAATCAATACTGCGGTGCTAAGCAAACTGAATAACACCATGGAAATATATTTCGAGAGCAGGATCTTGGAGCGACTCCACGGGCGAATCAGCAGCAGCTTAATGGTTCCCCAGGTAAATTCGCCCGCTACGGAGTCAGAAGCCACTACAACGGTAAAGATTGTATTCAAGAAGAACGCAATACTCACCGTCATCTGAAAGTTGTCCCAAAGCCCCATAAGCGATGAATCGCCTTCGCTTGTGAAATAAATAAGCGCAGGAAGCAGCACGCTCATCACTGCAAGAATAAGCAGCATAATCCATGTGCGGACACGGCTGTATATTTTGATATTCTCATTATGTATGAGAGCTGTAAACTCACCCAATTCCTTCACCTCCTGTAACCTCTAAGAATTGATCCTCCAGCGTACGGGCAAGGGTTCTGATGTTATACACCTTAATCCCACCTGCCACTAGCTTGGCATTTAATTCTGCAATCTCCTCACGCTCTGCCTCAAGCACAAGTCCCCCACTCTTAAATACTCCACGTCCAATGAGGGCTAACGCAGCCTCAGCATTATCAACCTCGAACAAGGTTTCTCCCAGAGGCATTACAGTATTGCCTACCCCTTTCAGCTGCTTCACATCCACCAGTCGTCCATTTTGGATAATCGCTACGCTGTCACACATGAGCTCCATCTCGGAAAGTAAATGACTGGAGACGAATACAGTTGTTCCTTCTTCCTGACATAAACGGCGTAAATAGTCTCGGAGCTCGCGTATCCCTTGTGGGTCCAGCCCGTTGGTTGGCTCATCTAGAATCAGCAGCTTGGGTCTGTGCAGCAGTGCTTGAGCCACTCCCAGCCTCTGACGCATACCTAGCGAATAGGTCTTAACTTTGTCATGAATTCTTTGACCTAGTCCGACTAGCTCGACAACCTCATCTATCCGTTGCTTTGTTACCCCTGGCACCATCCGTGCATATTGGCGCAGATTCTGATAACCGGTGAGGAACTTGTACATCTCTGGATTTTCTACAATGGCCCCTATATTTGCGATAGCCTCTTCAAAATGGTTTTTAATACTACGGCCACAGATCAAGATGTCTCCACGACTAATGGAAATCAATCCTACCATCATCCGTATTGTAGTAGTCTTACCTGCTCCGTTGGGTCCCAAAAAACCGAAGATTTGTCCAGGCGGGATGTCCAGCGTTAAATCGCTCACCAGCGTTTTCGAGCCGATTTTTTTGGTGACTCCCTGCAGGCGGGCAACAGGCTCCATCAATATTTCTGTATTCGACATAGTCTCACTTCCTTTCATCTATAACCTAGTTTACCACATATACCCTTTTTTCCGAAAATCACTAGAGGATAAGAGTCTGCCAGTAAAAAAAGGAACCTGACTTCTCCGGTATTAGGAAGAGTCAGGTCCCCTTATTCACTTAGTTCCTATTTCATTCAAGTACAACAGTTTAACCGCCAACACGGGCAAGCTCGCGCATATTTGCTTCAAATGCAGCCATCAACGCAGCTTCTCCGGTCAATCCGGTTTGTTCTACCTTGCGAATTTGCTCCATCATCCGTTTGTAATCCTTCGGAATGACACGAACGAAGTTCGGCAAGCTATCTGCCCACTGATTCAGTACCCGTGCGCCAGCCGCACTACCTGTAAGCTTGGTATGGCGGATAATCAGCTCACGCAGCTCTTCGATCTCCTCAGACTCTTCCACTCTCTCGAGCAGTACCATTTCGAGATTGCAGCGGCCGATGAAGGTTCTATCTGGGTCGTAGACATAAGCGATGCCGCCTGACATCCCTGCCGCAAAGTTACGGCCAGTTTCACCAAGGACAACCACTCGGCCTCCAGTCATGTATTCACAGCCGTGGTCACCCACGCCTTCTACAACAACCTTCGCTCCGGAGTTACGGACGGCAAAACGTTCACCAGCGATACCGTTAATATAAGCTTCTCCACCTGTTGCACCGTAGAATGCAGTATTTCCGATAATGATATTGTCCTCAGCAGCAAAGGTAGCTTTCGGAGATGGCTTGATAATAATCTTACCACCCGACAATCCTTTACCTACATAGTCATTGGAATCTCCTTCCACCGTAAGCGTGATTCCCTTAGGCACGAATGCACCCAAGCTTTGACCAGCAGAACCGGTGAAATGAAGCCGAATCGTATCATCCGGCAAACCTGCGGCCCCATACTTGCGGGTCAGCTCGCTGCCAAGGATAGTTCCGACGGCACGATTAACGTTCGTGATTGGCAGTGATGCCTCAACAGCCGTACCTGATTCCAGTGCAGGTGCTGCCAGGTCGAGCAGCTGCGAAACATCAAGTGTCTCTTCCAGACCATGATTCTGGTATTTACTGCGGAAGCGTGTGCTTCCTTCCGGTAATTCCGGTGTATGCAGCAGGCTGCTCAAATCTATGCCTTTCTTCTTCCAATGCTTCGACGCCTGAGTTGCGTCTAGACAATCGGTACGGCCTACCATCTCTTCAATTGTACGGAAGCCGAGACTTGCCATAATTTCACGTAGATCCTGTGCCACGAAGGTCATAAAGTTAACTACATGCTGCGGATCACCGGTAAAATTCTTACGAAGATCCGGATTCTGTGTAGCTACACCAACCGGACAAGTATCCATTTGGCAGACACGCATCATAATACAGCCAACAGATACTAGCGGAGCAGTGGCAAAACCATACTCTTCGGCCCCAAGCAATACAGCTACAGCCAAATCGCGGCCGCTTAGCATTTTACCATCTGTTTCCAGAACTACACGGTCACGCAGATTGTTGAGCATCAATGTCTGATGGGTTTCAGCCAAGCCAAGCTCCCACGGAAGACCCGCATGACGAATGGAGTTCATCGGCGATGCCCCTGTACCTCCATCATAGCCACTAACCAAGATAATATCAGCGCGCCCTTTGGCTACACCCGCAGCAATCGTACCCACTCCAACTTCCGATACGAGCTTAACATTAATGTTTGCACGTGGATTTGCATTTTTCAGATCATAGATCAGCTCTGCCAAATCCTCGATAGAGTAAATATCATGATGCGGTGGAGGTGAGATCAGACCGACACCTGCTGTTGAGCCACGTACTTCAGCGACCCAAGGATAAACTTTACGTCCCGGAAGCTGTCCACCTTCCCCTGGTTTAGCACCCTGAGCCATTTTAATCTGGATCTCATCAGCGTTAACTAGGTAGTTCGAGGTAACACCAAAACGTCCAGAAGCTACTTGTTTAATCGCACTGCGACGTGAATCACCATTGCTATCCGGAATATAGCGGGCTGGATCTTCGCCGCCTTCACCTGTATTACTCTTACCACCGATACGGTTCATCGCAATGGCCAGTGTCTCATGTGCTTCCTTACTAATGGAACCAAAGGACATTGCACCCGTCTTAAACCGTTTCATAATGGACGATGCAGATTCTACTTCTTCCAGTGGAATCGGTTCATAGGCTGACTTGAATTGCAACAAGGAACGAAGCGTCAATTGTTTCTCGCTTTCTCCTTGAACAAGGGCAGCATATTTCTTGTACATATCATAATTCCCGCTACGCACAGAGTGCTGAAGCAGATGAATCGTCTGTGGATTGAATAGATGCTCTTCCCCATCATTACGCCATTGATAATCGCCACCGGAGTCAAGCACCTTATCATTTCCGTCTTTTTCTGTAAAAGCACGGTTATGATGGATAAGCGCCTCAGTTGCCACTTCCTCCAGGCCAATCCCCCCAATCCGGGAAGGTGTCCAAGTAAAGTAACGATCCACGAACTCAGAGTTCAGACCCACAGCTTCAAAAATCTGCGCACCGCGGTAAGATTGAATCGTCGAAATTCCCATTTTAGAAAGAATCTTAACTACGCTCTTAGTCGCAGCTTTAATATAGTTCTTCACTGCTTTTTCATGCGAGATTCCCCGCAATAAGCCTTGGCCGATCATGTCATCCAAGCTTTCAAAAGCCAGATAAGGATTTACTGCACTCACACCATAACCGAGCAGCAGCGCATAATGATGGACTTCACGTGGTTCACCGGATTCCAGCAAAATACTAACCTTCGTCCGTGTTCCTTGGCGGATCAAATGGTGATGCAGACTCGATACCGCAAGCAGAGCTGGAATCGCAGCATTCTCACTGTCCACACCGCGGTCAGTCAGAATCAGAATGTTATGCCCTTTTGCCATAACACGGTCAGCAGCCTCGTTCATGCGCTCAAGCGCGATGCGTAATCCTTCTGCCCCAAGCTCAGCCGGGAAAAGAATTGGAATAGACATCGATTTGAAGCCTGCACGGCGAACATGGCGAATCTTAGCAAAATCTTCGTTTGAAAGAATTGGCGTTTGCAGCGAGATCTGGCGGCAGCTTTCCGGTTCCGGTTTAAGCAAATTACGCTCTGGTCCAATCGTAGTCGTTGTGGATGTAACCAGCTCTTCACGAATGGCATCGATGGGTGGATTCGTTACCTGAGCAAACATTTGTTTGAAATAGTTATAGAGACGTTGCGGGCGGTCCGAAAATACGGCGAGCGGAGCATCATAACCCATGGAACCGACAGCTTCAGCACCAGTAGATGCCATTGGCTCAAGCACCTTACGCAAGTCTTCAAAAGTATAGCCGAAAGCCTGCTGTAGCTGTTGTACATTATCATGCTTAGGATTTGGCAGTTCAGGTGCATCCGGAAGCTCATCAAGACTGATCAAATGCTCATCCAGCCACTGGCGATAAGGCTTCTCAGAGGCGATAGCCGATTTAACTTCCTCATCGGAGATAATGCGGCCTTCCTTCGTATCCACGAGCAGCATGCGTCCAGGCTTCAGGCGGTCTTTATATAGGATGTCCTCTGCTGGAATGTCCAGTACACCGGCTTCTGAGGATAAAATAATCATATCGTCTTTCGTTACATAATAACGAGCAGGACGCAGGCCGTTACGGTCCAGAATAGCGCCGATTTGTATCCCATCGGTAAAGCCCATTGCAGCAGGCCCGTCCCATGGCTCCATTAGAGTACTGTGATATTCATAAAATGCTTTTTTATCAGCATCCATACTATCATGATTGCTCCATGGTTCAGGAACCATCATCATGGCTACCTGTGGCAAGGATCGTCCGCTCAAATAGAGAAACTCAAAGGTGTTATCGAACATTGCAGTGTCCGATCCATCCGGGTTAATAACAGGCTTGATCTTATTCAGATCTTCACCAAACACTTCGCTCTTAAACAATGACTGGCGCGCATGCATCCAGTTCACATTACCACGCAAGGTATTGATCTCACCGTTGTGGATCATAAAGCGGTAGGGATGCGCACGTTCCCAGCTTGGGAAGGTGTTCGTGCTGAAACGGGAGTGAACTAACGCGATCGCTGATTCCAGCTCTTCGTTCTGCAAATCCAGGTAGAATTGTCCGACTTGTTCTGTAGTCAGCATGCCTTTGTATACAATCTTACGGCACGACAAGCTTGGAATATAGAAGGATTCATCCTCTTCTGCACCACCGTAACGAATGGCAAGCTCTGCACGTTTGCGGATTACATAAAGCTTACGTTCAAAAGACAACTCATTCGTGACTGAAGCCGAGCGGCCGATAAATACTTGACGCACAAAAGGCTTAGCAGCTTTCGCTGTCTTGCCAAGCATTTCATCATAGGTAGGCACATCACGATAGCCGAGTACTATTTGACCTTCTTCAGCAATAATATTGCTTAAGAGAGCTTCATGCTGCGCCCGAACTTCATCGTTATGAGATAAAAAGATCATGCCCACGCCATAATGGCCTTGTTCCGGCAAAGCAAAGCCTAGCTTCTGAGCTTCGCTTGCAAAGAAACGGTGCGGAATTTGAAGCATGATACCTGCTCCGTCACCAGAGTTGGGTTCGCTACCTTGGCCTCCCCGATGCTCCATATTAAAGAGCATTGTCAAAGCATTACTTACGATATTGTGAGACGGTGTGCCTTTAATATGAGCTACAAATCCCATGCCGCAAGCATCTTTTTCGAACTGGGGATCATACAGGCCCTGTTTTACGGGCAGTTCAGTGTGTTTCATCGAACGCAACCTTTCTATTATAAAGTATGCAATGTGTTAGGAAAATTTTTCACATGAAAATCTTAATAATTATTCAATCCAGATTAGTGCTATTATTTTATCACCGAGGTATCATCAGCGCAATTTAAACTTTTTTATGATGCTGATTAACAATTGTTTTTGCATCACAGCTTTAGCGAGTAAAAGTTTAAAAAAACTTCATGTTGCATAATTATACATAAATAACGCATAAGTGCATATGCAATGAAAGCGTTACAAGATTTTTCACTCCTTCTAATATGTTTGCAAGAAAAAGGGTTTTTATGATTTTAAATCAAAAAAAGCGTCTCCCAGAGGAGACGCTTTTTTATACTTTTTTTTCAAAAAATTTATCAGTTTATACAGTCAAAACTTGTTCACTATTCACTCCAACTTCATTCTCACGGCTACGTGTCATGAAGTAAGCGAAGGTAAGAGCAAGGAATCCAAGACCAAAGATTGCCAGGATACCTACATCTCCCCACATTGCACTGAAGTCACCTGTAGAAATTACTGCTTTGAGACCACTAACTGTGTACGTCATTGGAAGCAGTGGATTAAAGAATTTCATCCAGTTAGGAATCAATTCAAGTGGGAATGTTCCGGCACTAGTTGTTAATTGGAAGATAAGAATAACGATAACAACGAAACGTCCCGGTTGATCCATCCAAGTAACAATCGCTTGAACTACCCATGTGTAAACTAAGCTTGTTAAGAATGTAAATACGAAGAATAGCGGTTTACTTTGTACTTCCAGTCCAAGTCCGTACAATACAACCACAGCAGCCAGCATAGACTGGATGAAGCTCATGATTGTGAAGGTAAGCGTACGGCTGATGAAACGGTTCATACGGCTAGCACCAAGGACAGCCGAATCACGCATTGGAATAACAATTGTTGAAATCAAAGCACCTACAAACAATCCAAGAGAGAGGAAGTAAGGAGCAAAACCTGTACCATAGTTCGGAACATGATTCACAACTTTATCCTCAACCACAACTGGTTGTGCGAACATTTCCATCATTGCATCTGTTTTGTTCACACTGCCTGTTTTTTCAGCAGCATCGCCAAGCTTAGTTGCCAGTTCTGTTGATCCAGATTTCAGATCATCCATACCATCTTTCAGCTCGCCTGCGCCATCAGCCAGTTTTTTCGAACCATCTGCTACCGCACTGATACCGGAACCTAGTTCGCCTACACCGCTAAGCAGTTTTGAGGTACCATCACCAAGTGCTTTACCGCCTTCAGCCAGCTTGCTGCCTCCAGCTGCAGCTTCTTTAAGCTTCGCACCAAATTGTTGCATTCCTGCATTCAGCTTATCGCCACCAGCTACAAGTGCAGATGCGCCTTGTGCCAGTTTTTGTTGTCCTGTCAACAGCTGTGTGCTACCAGCATTTAATTGCTTAGCTCCATCATGCAACTGAGTTACACCAGCAGCTAACTGCTGTGAACCCGAGTGCAGTTGAGTTGCACCTTGTGCCAGTTGCTCTTGCCCACTGTGGAGTGCAGTAGCACCCTGTGCCAGCTGCTCTTGGCTTTGTTGCAGTTGCTCACTGCCTTGTGCCACGGCTGCACTAGCTGCCAGCAGCTTCTGTACCGCTGGATTTTGTGCCAGCTCAGGACTAGCCTGTGCCAATTGCTGCAATCCTTGAGCTACCGCTTTAGCACCCTCAGTTACCTTCGTGCTGCCTGCGGTGGAAGCTTGCAAACCCGCTTCCAGTTTCGCGCTGCCATCTACGGAAGAAGTTAAGCCCGCTTCCAGCTTCGCGCTGCCATCAACTATAGATTGTGTTCCTGCTTGTAGTTTAGAAGTACCATCCACAGCAGACTGTGTTCCCGCCTGAAGCTGTGTAGCACCTGTTACAGCTTGTTTCAAGCCGTCACTAAGCTGCTTACTGCCGGCAGAACTTTGTGCAACACCGTCTTGAAGTTGCGTATGTGCAGTAGACAATTGTTGCAATCCGCTTGCCAACGTGGTTGATCCTGTTTTAAGCGCTGTAGCACCTGCATTCAAATCAGTCACGCCTTGTGTAAGGGGTTCTACACCATTTTGAAGTTTACCTGTACCCTCTGTCAGTACAAGTAGATTATCTTTCAGCTTCAGGGCTCCGTCATCTAGCTTACCAGCGCCATCAGCGATCTTGGAAGCACCATCTCCGGCTTCGCCCAATCCATCAGATACTTCTGTAATCTGATTGAATACAGACTCCACATAAGCTTCTGTTACTTTAGCAGATACTTTATTTTTAATTTCTGCTACAGCCGTACCACCGATCTGACCAGCCAAGAAGTTATAACCTTCATTTGGCTCATAAATAATTTTTGCCGGCTGTGGTTCATCATCCATAAGAGTAGTAGCTTTAGCAGAAAAGTCTTCCGGAACAATGATCGACATATAATAAGTATTGTCCTTCATTCCTGCTTCCGCTTCTTCAAGGGAAACGAAGTTCCACTGGAAGCCGTCGGTTACCTTCAACTCTTCTATAAGATCATTACCGGCTTGTAGTTGCTTGCCTTCATAATTAGCGCCGACATCCTGGTTGACCACAGCAACCGGAAGTTCATTCATCTTGCCATACGGATCCCAGAATGCCTTCAGGAAGAATCCGCTGTACATCACCGGAATAAATAGGATAGCAATCATTGGAATCAGCACCTTCGGATTTCTAAGGGCTGCGCCAAGATCCTTGGTAAATACGGATAATGATTTCATTCTGGTTCTCTCCTTATGAGCTTATGCTCTCTTTAAAATGCTTTGTTTGCGAAATATTACGTAACACTAAATGACTGTTTTCCCCATTCGGTCAATTCAGGGTATAAAAAAATGCCTTGCGGCTCTTCTTCAATGCCTAATCATCTTGAGAATTGTTAAGGGAAAGCGAATCGAGTGATGCTGAGAACGCCATCCCTATCCTGAATCAACCCTTACTGTGCCAATCCTTCGGCGAGAAACAAATGAAAATACATCTTGATCTGTTCCTTGTCCAAGGGAGTATGTGTTTTATTCAGTTCAGCAGTCAATACAATATATAATCTGAACATGACTACCGAGACGATTTTGGGATCGCAAGGTTTGATTTCTCCCTGTTGGAGCGCTTGTTGCACCTCCCGTTCTAAATATTCTAAAACTACGTTCTCGATCTTCTCGAGTCCTTCTCCAGCCTGCGGCGTACCGAATTCGCGATTTTCCTGGGAAAGTTTTATGAATAGCTCCTGCTCACTTCGAAACTCAAGCAGAGCATCCAGCACACGATGCAAGTTATCAAAGAAAGGTCTGTCTCGCCTGATCTCCCGTTCAGCTATCGTCTTCATTTCCATCATCATATCGCGCAGGATCTCGTCAAACAATTGCTCTTTGTTTGTAAAAAAGGTGTAGATGGTTCCCTTACCGACATTTGCAATTTTAGCAACCTGATCCATTGTAGTTGCCTTATAGCCAAATAATGAAAAAGATTTCGCTGCGGCCTGAAGCACCTGCTGTCTTCGATCCACCACTGCCACCTGTGCACACTTCCTTTCTCCAGAAAATATCGTTCCCGCTGACTTCTGACCACTTTACTAATCCGGTCAATTGGTCATTCACTACTTTATCATGTTGTTTTCTAGTTTGCAATACTTTGGGCGAACCTTTTATTTTTTTATTTATTGCAGGGTTTTAACTTTCTATTTACGTCTTACTTGTATAATGTGAGTATAGTATAGATTTCCTAGTATAATTAGAAGAAGGAAAGCATCTCTATAGAAAAGGAAAGTAGCAGGTGAACTTATGCGAAAGAAAAGAGTACTGCTGTTTTCGGAAGGCTTCGGTACGGGCCACACAGGAGCAGCCTATGCTCTGGCCGAAGGAATAAAGCTGCTGAATCCGGATGTCCAGTGCCGAGTCATCGAGCTGGGGAAATTTCTTAACCCGACGGTCGCCCCTTGGATTCTTTCCGCTTACCGCAAAACAGTTAGCAGCCAGCCTAAGCTGGTCGGCATGATGTATAAGACACAATATCATAAATCATTGAACCCGTTGACTAAAATGGCGCTTCACCGGATTTTTTATACACATGCTTCACAGGTGATCGAACAGCTAAAGCCTGATTTGATTATCTGCACTCATCCCATTCCGGCTGCGGTCATTTCCAGACTAAAGCGTCGTGGATTAAATGTGCCTCTGTATACATTAATTACAGATTATGATGCACATGGGAGCTGGGTAAATTCCGAGGTCAATCGTTATCTCGTATCTACCCCACGCGTCAAATCCATTCTGACAGGCCGTGGGATCGCTCCAGAGCTAGTAACCGTCACTGGCATCCCAGTGCATCCAAAGTTCTGGGAACGCTCCAACAAGACGCTGCTGCGCAAGGAACTGGGATTGGCTGATATCCCAACCGTACTCATTATGGGTGGAGGCTGGGGGTTAATGTTCGGCAAAGAGATTATGCATTCCCTCACCGCCAGAATGGATGATATTCAGCTCGTGTTCTGTATGGGCAGCAATGAGAAGCTAATCGCCAAAATGAAGTCCAATCCGCTGCTTAATCATCCCAATGTTAAAATTCTGGGATATAGCAGTGAAATCAATAAATTGATGGATGCCTCAGACCTGCTGATCACGAAGCCTGGAGGGATGACCTGCACAGAAGGTCAGGCCAAAGGAATTCCGATGCTTTTCTATAAAGCTATTCCAGGTCAGGAAGAGAAAAACTGCCAATATTTCGTAGAGCTTGGGCTGGCAGAGGTGCTCGACTCGGAAGTTGTGAACAAATGGTTCACTATGATGCTTCGTGAATATTCAGTTCTGGAAGAGCAACGCAGACGACGTCTCGCTCCAGATAAACATCAACCGCAAAGCTGTGCGACTACTGTTCTGAAGATGTTAGGTAACCCCGTAAGCGAGGCAACTGAAATTAGAGGCTCTAGAGCGCAAGCACGTAATGAAGAACCTGTATGTATTACACCTTAAAGAATAAGCAGGTAGTCAGGGAATTTCCCCCGGCTACCTGCTTTTTTTAATATAAATCGGATTGGTTTAAATTTCTACACTCTCACCAGCTTTAAGCGGGAAACCTTCTACTCCCTCTTGGTGCAGGCGATCGCAGAAATCAGCACCATCCTGAGCAATATCCGGAAATGTATTGTAATGTAGCGGGATCACCTTATCCGCCCGCAGCCAGCGTGCGGCCAGCAAGGCGTCATCCGGTCCCATGGTTAGCATATCACCTATAGGCAGAGCTGCCAGGGCAATCGCATTCCTTTCTCCAATGAGGCGCAGATCGCTGAATAGCGCGGTATCCCCCGCATGGAAAATCGTCTTGCCCTCAATCGTCAACAAAATCCCCGCGGGTTGTCCAGCATAAATCCAAGAGTCGCCCTCCTGAATGGATGAGGAATGAAATGCCTGCGTAAATTTCACAGTCATCCCGGCATAGGTATGACTACCACCTATATTCATGTGCTTTACTTGTGCACCCTTCATCCGGCAATATTCGGCAAGCTCAAACACCGCAAAGATCGGACAATCATTCTGCTTGGCAATTTCGACAGCATCTCCAAAATGGTCAGAGTGGCCGTGAGTAAGCAGAACGGCATCAACTGAAATATTGGCAGGTGAAATACCGGAGTTCGGATTGCCTGACAAAAAAGGGTCAATAATAACCTTTACGTTCCCCGTCTCTACCAGCAGAGCTGAATGTCCATAATAAGTGATTTTCATGGTTATCTTACACCTCCAGATTCATATAGTTTAGTTTACCCTATATAGCACTGAGGTTCACAGATCCACCAAATTTATTTATAAAAAGTATGATTGCCAATGGTTTTAACATAAGTCTGTGTATGATGTACGGTCAGATCCTGTGCAAGTTTTAGCGACAAGAAAAAGTAAGTATTATCGGGAACTTCCTTTACTCCGGAGAGTGCAGCATTCACCGCTTTAATACTATCATCGTTAGGCTTCACACGGTTAAGACGCCCGTTAGCTACAGGGCTGAACTGGCTCTTCTGATAAATAACCTTATATATCGTGTCGGGGAAATTGGCTGACCGCAGCCTATTCAGAACAACGTTGGCAACTGCCACCTTGCCCTTGTACGGTTCACCTTCCGCCTCTGCCATTACAATTTTTTGTAGCAGAAGCAGTTCTTCTTCGGATACAGCGTAGCGCCGGGTTGCTTTACTTTGCTGCTCCTGGCTTAATAGCTCTGTCCGAGAGAAGTACAATGTTGTGAGGGGATGTTTCTGAGAAGCCGAGACTGTCTTCGCTGTCGCCTGACTACTCTTTGTTGCTGTTTCCGCCAATTGCGACGCTTTTTGCGCAGCTGGCTTGGATTGTACTACATCAGCCTTCACCCGAATAATGGAAACGTTCGATGTGTTTTTTGTGTTTTTTTGTTTTAATTTTTTTACACTAAGCCATTCCACACCCTTCGCCGGTTTCCAAGCGGAACTTAAAAGACTGAATGTGTTATTAAGCTTATTGGCTTGTGTAACTTCAGTAATGCCCCTCGTAATGCTACTCGTTATACTAGACTTCGATTCATCTTGCAAAAGAGAAAGTACGGATGCACGGCTAGTGGATTGCAACTTATCCATCTGCACCCTGTCCATCTTCCCTTCCGCAACTTGTTCGGGTTGCAATAAGCTTATGGCAGAGAAACACACTAGTATAACGCCAACGAGCAACGCAATATAGCGGTTTTGTTTAAAAATTAACATGATATTCCTCCTATTTCACGGCACATTCCTATTGTATGTAACCGAAAACGGAAGCTTTGAAAACTTTATTATCGATTTTAAACTGTAAACTTTTCAATAATTTCATACATAGGAATGGCATACATTCTGGTAGCATACAACACAAAACTATCAATCGTCCAGTCTCTCTGATAGTTTTTTAGGTTCCAATCATCATCCAATTTCAGTAAATTTTCCAGCAATTTATCATCATATGAATTTTTTCCCCGGTACTTTCGAGCCACGGTAAGATGCGGTTTATAGGCCCTGGATTCGCCTGAAAAACCTAGTGGAAACGTCGCTGAATGCACTCTGGCAGCTAATTGATTTAATGCCTCTATTTCGCCGGAAACCCCTATCCACAGGACTCTTGGGGAAGCTGGAAGACCAAATGTGTCCCATTTGTCCAAAGAGAGATTGAAGGGTCTGCCTTGCCCCGCAGTCTGCCTCAAGGATTTCACTAAATCTGGAATTTTGGCCTTTGGGGTATCTCCTAAAAACTGCAGGGTAATATGATAATCTTGCGGATTTGTCCATTTAGCAAAATCAAAATTTTCAGATAGCTTTGAACATGCCTGCGCCACTATTTCTTGCAGCTCAGAAGGTAATTTCACAGCTAAAAAAAGCCGTTCTGATTCGTTCTCTGATGCTTTAGCATCCATGGTCAATTTCACCTTCTCCAATAGATTTGGTATTCTTAACCTATAACATGATCCATATCCATTAAACCACAAAGTAGGAGGAACACATCATGACTAAGTCTATAGTATGTCTACAACCACTTACATCTCAGCAGCAGGAAAGGATCAAAGCGGCTGCCCCAGGCTATACATTTACACAAGGAGACGCAAAAAATCCGGATTTGCAGCTGCTTGCAGAAGCAGAAATTGTAATTGGCTGGGCAAAAGGTATTTCGGATACACTCCTTCGCCCCGAGTCCTCCCTTCGCTGGGTTCAGTCCTGGTCTGCTGGTATTGAGAAGCTTCCTCTCGATCGTCTTAAGCAACAAGGAATCCTGCTAACCAGTGGGAGCGGAGTTCATGCCGAACCTATTTCTGCGGTAATCTTCGGGTTCATACTTCTCTTCACCCGTAATTTGCATACAGCTGTACGCAATCAGCAGAACCGTATTTGGAAATCTGATGGCAGTGAAAGCGAGCTGTTCGGTAAAACAGCCGTAATAGCTGGAACTGGAGCGATCGGCAGTGAAACCGCCAGAATTGCTAAAGCCTTCCGGATGAAGACTATCGGTGTCAGCCGTTCCGGTAAGCCAGTCGCAGACTTTGATCAAATCTATACAACAGATCGTTTATCCGAAGCTGTAAGTCAAGGCGATTTCATCATCAATACCCTTCCTATTACCGATGAGACCAAGCATTTATTTAATGCCACCAGCTTCTCCGCGTTTAAAGAAGGCTCCTATTACATTAACATTGGCCGGGGCGCAACTACCGATACAGAGGCGCTGATCGATGCATTGAATCGCGGACAACTCCGTGGTGCTGGGTTGGATGTTTTTGAGACCGAACCCCTTCCGCAGGATCATCCGCTTTGGTCTATGGAGCAGGTTATTATCACTCCACACTCCGCTGGAATTACAGATCAATACGCTGACCGGATCGTTAATATTTTTACCGAAAATGTGAAGTCTTACTTATCATCAGGCACACCTTCTCTAAATCTTGTTGATTATGACCGGCAATATTAATAATAAGCTTTACAAAACAGGAACATCTGTTCTATAATAAGAAAATCCAAAGTTATCCATAAAGAGAGGGTTAGTGCAATGAAGGTCACGGTCACAGAATTTAACGAACAATGGAGTCTAATGTTCAACGAAGAAGCTCAGAAGATTAAAGATATCTTTGCTGATGCCCTCGTTGATATTCACCACATTGGCAGCACTTCTGTTTCCGGACTCAAAGCGAAACCAATCATAGATATAATGCCAGTAGTACGAAATATCGAAGCTGTAGATGAGTTCAACCAGCAAATGACAGCACTTGGTTATGAATGTATGGGTGAGTTCGGTATCAGTGGCAGAAGATATTTCAGAAAAGGCGGAGATAGCAGAACCCATCATGTTCATGTCTTCCAAATGGATAATAAGATAGATATCGGTCGTCATCTGGCTGTAAGAGACTACCTTCGATCACATCCGGAAGCGGTTAAACAGTACGGAGATTTAAAAGATACTCTTGCCAAACAATTTCCAGAGGATATTGGAGCTTATATAGACGGGAAAGAAGAATTTGTGGTTAATCTTGAAAAAACTGCATATGAGTGGTATTTAAATCAATAATCCTTATAAAAATAGCCCCTGCTGTTCATTTAGATCATCCTAAATGAACAGCAGGGACTACTTGTCTAAGAGCCTCTAATCCAAATCATAAATCGAGCCGACTTTCAGTCCGTACAGCTCATTATATATTTTCTCTGCAAAAGCATCAGTCATCCCTGCGATATAATCAATCACCATATGCTCCCAAGTCCAAATCGGCTTTGCCTGCTTCTGATCTTTCTCAAAGCGCTGCAGCCAATCCGATGGAATAATGGCTTTAGAGGTCTGTGGATCCAGAAATGCTCCCCATAGTCGGCGCAAAATCCACTCACTACGTTTCTGCAGCCGCTGCACACGCAAATCACGGATCATAGTGACCCATGCGAAGCTTTTCAGCACACTGACGGTCCGCAGCATATCTTCATCTTCTTTTCCTTCCTTTATAAAGGTGACCTTCTTCCAGTCTCCATCTTGGATCACTCCCAAGCTTGCGACAAAGGTACTTACCCAATAAGCCTTAACTTCACGTCGAGTGCGGGAATAGTCGTTTTCACAGGTTGGCATTTTTTCCTTCCAAACCCGAAGAAATGAACTGAGCACTTCCTCGACCTTCGCGCGAATGCCTTCCTCTTCCCAGCCCTTCCAGAAGAAATCCTCGAGCGTGGTGATTTTCTCTACGATTAACCGTTGGATATAAGAATCATGCATAAAGTGTTCATGCACTTCAATCTTTCCGGCTTTAATCCCATCCTCCAGATCATGTGCAGAATAAGCGATATCGTCACAAAGGTCCATAAGCTGAGCCTCCAACGTTTTCTTACCTGCTGGTATTCCCCACTCTTTGCGGATCTCCGAAATATATCCCCATTCGTGCAGGTACATCCCCTTCTTCAGCGAGGTGCCGGGAAAAGGATACTTATTTATGCCTAGCAGCACAGCATCCGACAGATTTAGGCCATCAATATTTTCACGCTTCTCCAGAAACATAATCAGCCGATAATTGTGGGCATTGCCTTCGAAATGCTCATAACGTTGCTTCATCTGCTCCTGGATCAGCAGCCGATCCACACCCGTTGCGCCTGATTGCAGCGCAGCTTCGTTAGTTTTCTTTTCAATAAGCTGTTCCAAAATATTATCCAGCACTTCTTCCCCTTTATGTCCAAAGGGAGGATGGCCAAAATCATGAGCGATAGCTGCGCATTCCACTACCTCTGGATCGATAACAAGACCCGGATTCTCCGCCTTAGTGGTTTCCACTTCTGGATACGATCGCAGCAGACTTTTCGCCGCCTCACGGGCAATCTGCGCAACTTCAAGTGAGTGAGTCAGACGCGTACGGTAATAATCACCCGTCCCTGCTCCGAATACTTGTGATTTACCTTGTAGCCTACGGAAAGTAGGCGAATGAATCAGGCGTGAATAATCACGCTCATAAGCAGCTCTCGACGTTTCAAGGCGGGTAATCTCCGGATATTGCCGGTGTTCTCTTTTTTCAATAAGTGTCATATTCCCACCCCTAACCAAATGTCTGTATATAGTACTTCATTATAAGGCATTTTCATAACTATTTTCACATCAAAATACAAAAGCTAATTTAATTATAAACGGGCATGTCGATAACTATGTAATCATCAGAAGCCAAAATGAATCTCATAACCTGTACATGAAGGATAGTAGAAAGAAGAAAGAGCACCAAAAAAGACTGGTTGTCTATACAAAACTTAAACTATGAATATACCGACCCCCAAAAGGAGCACTCTAAAATAAAAAAAACAGGTGAAATGATGAAAACTCGCAGCAAAATTATGATGATCACCCTTACACTCTTTTTATGCTTCACGAACTCTGCTCTAGGCAGTCCAAGCAAAAACCGCGACTACTACGAGAAAAGAGGAGACATGATTTGGGAAGTACATACTAACCAAAAAGTGATTGCATTGACGTTCGATGACGGTCCTGACCCTACTGAAACCGATCAAATCTTAAAGGTATTGAATCAATACCATGCGAAATGCACCTTTTTTGCGATAGGAAAAAGAATTGCAGCCTATCCAGAGGTAGCGAAACGAGTGATTGCTGAGGGGCATGAATTAGCTAACCATACCTACAATCACGTTTATTTTAAAAGACCTATTAATGAAGCCCAATTTGAGCAGGAGCTAAAATTGACCGAAGAAGAGATTATAAAAGTCTCCGGTAAACATAGTTCACTGTTCAGACCACCAGGCGGCATGTATGACGAGACCTTAGTAGATCTGTCTAACAATATGGGCTTGAAGCCCATATTATGGTCCTGGCATCAAGATACACGTGACTGGAATCGCCCAGGGGTATACAGCATTTCGAACAAGGTCATTCGAAATGCACGTAATGGAGACATCGTTCTGTTTCATGATCATGTGCACGGGCAGTCACAAACTAGAGAAGCGCTTAAAATTATTTTGCCCGAATTAGAAAAGAAAGGCTTTCGATTTGTCACTGTCTCTGAGTTGATCAAATTATCCAGTACACAGCAGGCTGGGAAACAACAATAGCCTAATTGCACAGGACTTCAAAATAGGGTAGTCTTGTCCTAATATGAAGTTCTGGAGGCTTTTGTGGTGTCCGATAATACATCCTATACGACAGAGGAAATTGCCCGCTTATTAAAAATATCAAAATTAAAAGTATATGATCTAATTAAAAAAGGGGAGCTCCCCTCCTACCGTGTAGGAAAACAAATGCGCGTGGATCAATCCGATTTGGAAGCTTACAAACAAAATACACGGAGTGGGGTGTCTACCGCTAACCCTACTACTATAATGGGCCAGACTCCACCAGCAATCCCCTTGGCCTTTTCCGGTACAAATCCAGCTCAAATGCCAGCACACTCTCCTCACCTTAAAGCTGTAGGACACAGCTTGGTGATTACAGGTCAGGATATGTCACTGGATATTCTAGCTACCTATTTAGAACGGGCTCTGCCTACTGAACGTCCTCTTCGTTCTTATGCCGGGAGTTTAGACAGCCTGATTGCCATGTATAAAGGGGAATCGGACATTGTCAGCACACATTTACTCGACGGGGATACTGGAGAATACAACCTACCCTATATCCGTAAAATACTCGTCGGATGTTCTTATGTTGTAGTTCGCCTGCTAACCCGAAGTGCTGGTTTATACGTACAAAAAGGGAATCCCAGAGGTATTCAGGAATGGTCTCACTTAGAGCAGGATGGACTCACGCTGATCAATAGAGAACGAGGCTCAGGTGCACGCGTATTATTGGATGAACAGCTTCGATTGCATGGCATTCCAGCAGCCAGCCTATCAGGCTATATGAACGAGGAGAACAGCCATTTGGCAGTTGCCGGTAAAGTGGCCCGGGGAGAAGCTGATGTAGCCATCGGCACCGAGAAAGCCGCCAAGATTGTCGACGGCGTTGATTTTATTCCTATGATTCAGGAGTGCTACGACCTGGTGATGATAAAAAAACCGGAGCATGAGCAATGGATCGCTGCCGTGATTGATATTTTGCGTTCACCAGCCTTCCAGAGTGAGCTTGGATCCATTCACGGATATGATCTCACGGAAACTGGTACGATAATTTATGAGACTTAATGGTCGCAGACAGAAGAAGGAAGCAATCTGCAGAAGCGTTTAACTGTATTTCGTACAACTATATTACTTCGAACAACTAGCAAATTGTATATAACTGTATTTGGTACACCTATTTCTTTTGATTTACTACCTCATAGGCGTCTTTTCTAGTTTTAGTTGTATAGAATACAATTAAAACTAGAACGTTCCCTTGTGCAGACCGAATAACTGTATAGAATGCAGTTAACTCACAGACTCCATCAAAATTTAGCGGCGCTAAAAGCTGCATCAAAGTCGCCGGGTTTCCACTTGCTCAGCATCTGCTCAACCGCCCGCTTCAAACCAAAAACACCAGACAGCAACTCTCCCATAACCGGAGAATCGCTGTCTGGTGTTTTTTTTAAGAACGCCGATTCACAAACATCAGCATAGCGGCTGAAATAACAATAATTGAGCATACCCACATCCACGCGAGCGTCATATTGCCTCCATCTACCGCAACATAGATCGCTGTGGGTAAGGTTTGCGTACGGCCCGGAATATTGCCAGCTACCATGATGGTAGCACCAAACTCCCCAAGACCGCGGGCAAAGCCAAGAACATAACCGGCTGCCAGCGACCGGCCCGCAAGCGGCAGCGTGACATAGCGCAGTACCTGCAGTTCACTTGCCCCTTGTGCCCGCGCTGCATCTTCAAGATCTGCTTCTATCCCTTCGAAACCCGCCTTCACTGTGCGGTATACGAGTGGAAAAGCTACAACTACAGCAGCGATAACAGCTGCCCCCCATGTGAACAGGATCGTCTGCTCCGTCATCTGTTCATACCATCTGCCGATCCAGCTTCGTCGGCCTAAAATAACTAAAAGCACAAATCCTACGACCGTCGGCGGCAAAACGAGCGGAAGCAGCATTATAGTCTCTACCAAGCTGTGGCCGGGAAACTTCCGGCCTGCCATGGCCTTCGCAGCAGCTGTTGCCAAAATGAATACAATAATGCTGGTAATCACAGATATTTTTACGGAAAGCCATACCGGGGCGAAGAAATCAGTCCAGTTTATTTCCAACCTTATTCCACCCGCTTCTACTCGTAATTTCTATTTAAGGAAGCAGGAAGCCATAACTTACAAAGATATCATTAGCTTCCTTGCTCTGAAGGTAACTATACAACTCCTTAGCTGCCTTTTGATTCTTCGAGCTCTTCACGATGCCTGCCGGATAATTAATGGCTTTGTGTACATGTGGACCGACCGTCAAAGCGATTTTAGTTTTCTTTGAAGTAAGTGCATCTGTCTTATAGACAAAACCGGCATCGGCATTTCCTGTTTCTACATAAGAGAGAACCTGACGCACATCCTTGGCAAATACGAGTTTGCTTTGCAGCGGATCCCATACCTTTTTCGCTGTCAGCGATTGCTGCGCATATTGACCCGCCGGCACAGATTCAGGCTGTCCCACTGCGACCTTCTTAAAAGCTTTATCCGTAAGTTGAGTAATCGTAGTTAATTTAACCTTTGAATCTGAGGGTACAACTACAACCAATTGATTCTTAAGCAGAACCTTATGATCGGAGACAAGTCCACCTTCCACCAGTGCATTCATCTGTTTATCACCTGCAGAGAAGAACAGGTCCGCCGGGGCCCCTTGCTCAATCTGCTTTTGCAGAGTGCCGGATGCTGCATAATTAAAAACCAAATCAATATCGGGATGTTTCTTTTCATAAAGGAGAGCAATCTTATCCAGACTGTCTTGCAAACTAGCCGCTGCGGAAACAATAATTTCGGTCTTCTTGGTAGCTGCTTGCACCTCTACACCTGAACCTGCAGACAAATTCACAACCAGAAGGATTGCCAATATCCCCATCACGGAGAGTGCCCATTTCTTAAACATTTCCATTCCTCCCAATTTCGTATGTATATATTTAGATGCTATTCTAGCATACAGTTTTTCGTTTTTCTACAACTACAGTTGTGTTTGGATATGTTTAGTTATATATTGTTATAATTAGACAATATACAACGATGATTTTGGCTTTTTGCACACAAAAAAGATGCCTCTGACACCCCTAAATAGGGCTGCAAAGACACCTAACAAGAATGATATTAATTCTTCACGTTAAAGCCAAGTACATTCAACATAATGGATAACCCACTCCCCCAGGAACCTCACCCGGATTAATATATTCATTTTTAAGAATCAAATGAATTTTGAGAATACCTTTCTTCTATATAAAATTGAACAAAGGTCAAATTCGAGAATAATAACAACCCTATAAATTATAATTATGTTATTTAATGTATGATGATATTATAAAAAGACTCACCAAACAAGAGAAATATTCTATAATTTTTGATTTGTAACAATATATGCAAACGAATATTTCATTTGAAGGTGAGAATCCATCTTATTTATATTGTGATATCCATTTCTCCAACTGCTGCCTGAGCACTTCACGATAATATAACGGCTCTATGATTTCAGCATCCTCTTCGAATCTCTTAATCCAGCGGACAAACGCAATATCTTGTTCCAACGCGACTTTAAAATAACAACACCGAGCTTGACGGTCTACTTTATTCGGCTTATAGGGCAGATCCTCTCTCTTAAGCCCTTCCATGATTCGCTCCGAAAATTTCACTTTAAACTCTACCTGCAAACTGTCGCGGTCAAGTGACCATTTTTGCTTCATAAAAGCTTGCAAATCAAATGATTCCTTTGAGAAGCAGCGGTTTAGTGGCTTCACGTTTGAAAAATCGTTGATATGATATGTACGAATAACACCCTGATGATGGCAAAATCCAATGAGATGATAACGATTTTCCAGTGGGACTAAACAATAAGGATCGATGGTTATTTCTTTCTCCTCCACTGCATTCTCACAATAATTCGCTTGAATACTCCTCTGCTTTAATAAAGCCTCCAATATAGGTGTTAAAAAAGATTGATGCTCCATCTGTGCACCGCTTCTTTCCAACCAGCTTGTACCTGCTTCTCTTCTTGCACGTTCTATCGTTTCTTCCCGCTCCGCCTTTCGCTTGTATTCAGCTGCAACTACTTTTTCATAAGCGCCTTCAAAACCGATAGGCAGAACGGGTTTAATATCTTCCATAATATAGCGTAGTTGCGAAAACGCAGACGCCTCTTCTTCCGACCAATCCAAAGGATAAAGTGCAAAATTGCCAATAAAAGCATAGCCTTTTCCATGTCCAAGGTGGGTTATAGGAATATGCATGGCGCTAAGCGCGTCCATATCCCGGTATATCGTTCTCTCGCTGTTGCCGCAGCGTTCCGCCAATTCACGGGCTAATATCCCTGGCTTGGCTTGAACAAGTGTAATAATGCGCATCAGTCGGATTAATCGGTCTGTCATATTCAGTTCCCCTTGATTTATGGTTAAATAGACCCATTATTTTATGAAAAAAAGTAATAGTGTGATAGAACTTTTTTACTATGTTACCACATTTTATATTACAATTCTTCTGATTATTTTCCGCCGAACCCGCTGACAAAACAAATTTATGTATAGGTCTTTTTTCGTCAATATGCATCTTCTAGTTGTATGTCCTATATCAATTTCCAGTAGCAGTTTTCCCCCGCTTCTGATACTCGAATCCAATCTGTTTATACAACATTTCGGCCTCTTTAAGTAGTAAAGGATCTCCAGAACGCACGGCTAGTAATAGTAATTTATCTGCGTGACGGCAAAGCATTTCATGAGCTTGACTATGTTGTCCTTCATTTTGCAACGTAGTTGCCTCCTCAATCGTTTCAGCTGTTTTTAACAATTCCAGATGTTTCTCTACGTGAAAGCAGCAGGTTTCACTCAGAACCTGAGTATGATGGGTATATTCTAGCTCAAGAACCTTTACTGGAAGCTCTTGAACACGCTCTACGGTTGGTTTTTTATATTTCCACTGTAAGGAAAGAGCTTCATATCTACCTGCAATAGTAGTAGAGATATTGAATTCCAAAGCAATAAACTTTCGTTGCCCCGTTTTTATTTTGCCAAGCTTAAGAAGTAGCGATCTGCCTTCACCGACTTCAAACTCACACCCATACGAACGCTTAAAAGTTACATGGGGTTCAAGCCAAACCCGCAGCTCAATTTCACGCGCAACCACTTTATAACTGCTGGGTCGGCTGTGCTCTGCAGGTATGTTCCCTTTCCATTCGACAAGCAAAATAACCTTACGATTGCCGCCTGCAAAAATACGATTTTGACTCCATGTGAATACGGGATGAATACTTTCTATCATTATTTCCACCTCTTTCTTTTTTTGGGTCTTCTATTAATGTACCAATAATGGCGGACAACTCCATGTCATGGAATGTATGTTCGGTTCTATATTATCGACAAAAAAAGAGTCATTCTACATGCTTAGTAGACTGACTCTTGTAAAAACAACCCCTTTTGTCTTTTTATGACGAAAATTTTATGTTTTTTTCTCATCGACTCCCTAATTTAGTCTGCATTCGCTCTCGCTTGAAAAATAGTCCCAGTGCCCATTTGGCACACAACAGAGAAAATATAAAAAACAGTGTGGCCCAAAATATTGCGGGTATGGGGGTCATTCTTGCCAGATTACTGGCATCTCCTGCACGGGTCGGGGATACAGCAGCCGCGTATACCAGAAATAAACTTCCCATTACAGACTCCTCCAAGGTTAAAAAGGCCAATAACAAATAATAATATTTACTGGCCTTCTTCCAACCCACCAGCATTAGAATATTTAGCGCAATAAATCCGCCCAACCACATCATGCCAAAGCTTCCTCGTACGTATAGCAGGAGCATAATCAACGCCACACCCGTAGCTAAGATAAGGCCCCAATCATGGCGTCCTTTACTGTATAAATAGAAGAGCAGAAGTGCAAATAAGGAGGCTAGCAGATAACCTGAGAGGGAAACTAATATTGCCTTACCCCCTTCTTGAATAGCTGAATAGGTTACACCGCTATGATCTTCGTATAATTCAATCCTCAGCACACTACCAGACAGCAACAAGGTCATCAGCGCATGACCAAATTCATGAATCATCGTGTCTAAATTCCGAAACAAAGATGAAAATGGGATCAGTCTGGTCAAAAAAGCAGATCCGATCAGAAGCAATATTGTTTTAAGCCATTTGTTCAATCGACAGCAGCCCCTTTCGTCCAAAGTATACGATAAATAGTACCTCTTCTCAATCGAGATAATCACGGACTGATCGTGTTTAATAATGAGTAAACGAAAACCTTAAGGAGGTAAAAATTACTTTCATTATAAGCATTACCAGTCCCATGGCGTACGCTGTCAGAAGCTGTCAAGCTGTGTTAAAATAAAAGAACTACAAGCCTAAATTGGGTGGTGATTATATAGATGAAACAACATAAATCCCGAGCATATCTACAGCTGTTATATTCGCTCCTGTTCTTGCTGACGCTTACTGTATGCCTGCCAGCTCCTGTAGCAAAAGCTAATATATTCAGTGATATCTATAATGGAGTTAAAAATTTCTCCGAGCTGCCAAACGAAGTGAATGAATTAAAGGAAGGTTTTCAGCAAACCGCTGAAGAGCTTCAGCAGGCAAAGGATAAGCTCGCGAATACCACGCAGGAGATAGAAGCTTACCGGATACAGAACGAAAGCCTACAAGAGCAGAATCGCCAACTAACGCAGATGGTTGATGAATTAAAAAATGACCGGACGGCACGCGAAGAATATTATCATAAAATCAAAGTGACTATTTTTACAGGGATTGGACTAATCCTAGGTTATTTTATACTGATCCGTTTTATTCGTTTCAGCATGCTTTACCGTTCGCGAAAAGGCGACCGTCTGCGTTAGTCTTACGTATTCATTGAAGATCACAGTCACAGCATGAGGGAGATGAACTATGAACATCGATATCCAAGATGAAAGCGACAGTGGAAGCGGACAAGCCGTAGCCTTCTCCCTTGAGGAGAAGGAAGAGGTTCATGTACTCCATCCACAACAAATTATCGCTTATCAAGGTCCTTCCTCAGGACGAGCGGACAGATTTATGGATGTGAAGGGCATATACCGCAAGCGAAAGTTGATTCGTTCCGATATGGCAGGTCCTTGCCATTTCGTCGCCGCCCTTCCACCAGGCTATCGCATAAAAATCCTGCAGCTCGATGGCAAAAGCGATCTGCTGTACGACTTTAAGCATCTCTTCTTCTACAGTATAGGTATTTCACTGGAGACCCGAGTGCTAAGCATGAAGAATGTGCTCGTTACACGGGACATTGTAAAAGTGAAATTCTCGGGCAATGGCATGATTGGCATACTGACGGAGGGTACGGTCTGTGAAGCTGTACTGCACCCGACCAACCCCCTTTATGTCGATGCAGGCAGCATTATTGCCTACCCTGAGAATGCCAAGCTGGAGCTCACCGTTTACGGCAACCATTTGGCTAGCCAGCATATGAGCTATCACTGGAAGATGACAGGTCACGGGCCTGTGCTGTTTCAGGCAGGACGTCAGAACCGCCGATTCGAAAGAGATAACAACGATGATGGAATTGTTAAACGATTTCTACGCGAGGTAGTTCCCTTCGGGGGTGTGTTTATTAAATAGTTGTGTTCAGCAGTAAAACAACAAAACAAAGAGCGCCATGCGTATCCTATACGCAGGCGCTCTTTGTGGTTCTATCCTTTATAAGAATGTTGTCTTAGGCGATAAAAGCATTCAACATCCAAGCATGTTTCTCAATGCTGCTTCTAATACCAATCAGCAGATCCGCAGTGGGTTGATCAGCCAGTTCTTCTGCAGTAGCAATCGCAGCCTGCAGTTCTTTAGAAACAGTTGTAAAGTCTCTAACCAGCTCCATTACCATACCCTTGGCATCTTCGCCGCCACGAGCTTCCTGTAAATCGGAAAGCTCCAGATATTGTTTCATAGAGGAGGCAGGTTGTCCACCAATAGCAAGCAGGCGCTCAGCCAAATCATCTGCATAACCAGCAGCTTCATTGTAGAGTTCTTCAAACTTCTCATGCAGCGTGAAGAATTGGGATCCGCTAACATACCAGTGATAATGATGAAGCTTTACCCCAAGCAGGAACCAGTTCGCGGTCTGGCGGTTCAAAGCAGCGTGCAGTTCAGTTTGGCTCTTTAGTTGTGTAGTCATTAATAAAACCTCCTATGGTTAATTTATTATATTGTATTTAGACTCGTTCTAAATCTATATACAATTTAACACATCCTTTTGCTTTTTGCAACCACTCTGAAGATTTGCATGTTGCCGATTCTAGCATAACTTTTGTTATAACGCCTATTATCTCTGTCACACTCTGGATAACGTCCTCTTTCTAGACTTAAATCAAAGATATATTTTCCTCCGCCGTCTTCCCTTTCTGACTCCGGAAAAAAGCCCTCATCTCATCGCGTTTGCTCTTTGGACTTAAGACATATACAGTATCCCCTGGCTTAATGACGGTACTGCCATGGGGGGTGACAATGCTTTTATTCCGGATAATAGCAGTAAATAAGATATCATCTGGCAGTCCGATATCGGAGATTTTCTGCCCGGCAATGGGCATGTAAGGTTCAATTCCTATGTGGTTGAACTCGGAATCCGTCTTGCCAAGGGCGACCAGCTCCATCAGGGATGGCTGTGCTGAATCCTCTTGCCCCACCAGCTTCAACCGGGAAGCCAGCGGTGAAATGCTTGTTCCTTGAATCACTGCTGAGGTCAGCACGACGAAGAATACCACATTGAAGAACAGTCGGCCGTGGGGAAGATTAGCTAGCAGCGGATAGGTTGCCAGCACAATTGGAACGGCTCCGCGCAGGCCGGCCCAAGAAATTAGTGTTTTTTCACGAATAGAGAATCTGGAAAAGAGCAAGCTTATAAACACTCCTATTGGCCTTGCCACAACCATCAGAATGACGGACAGCAATATACCTTGCCAAGCCACCTCTGCCAGCTCCTGTGGAAATACCAGTAGACCCAGCAATATAAACATAAATATTTGCATCATCCAAGCAAAGCCATGACTAAAATTCATAATGGTTCGATGATACATCAGCTCGGAATTGCCAAGGGTAAGACCCATTACATAGACAGCCAGCAAGCCGCTGCTATGAACGAGTGCAGATAAGCCGTAGGTTAGGACAGCAAATCCAATTGCCAATACCGGGTAAAGTCCCGTAGAATCCAGGTTAATTCGATTGATAAGATATACTGCGACTTTACCAAGTACAATCCCTATCACCAAACCAACTGCCATCTCCCATATAAAGGACAGCACAAGTCCCCATATCGCCATATCCGGATGCTGAATCCATTCGATCAGCGATACTGTCAAAAATACCGCCATAGGATCGTTGCTGCCTGATTCCGCTTCGAGTGTCGAGGTCAGTCGTTTGTCAATATTCTTACCGCCTAATACCGAAAAGACCGCAGCCGCATCAGTCGAACCCACGATAGCTCCGAACAAAAAACTTTCTGCCCATGACACCTCAAGAATCAGCTTAGCGAACACCCCAACGATAGCTGTCGTTAACAATACGCCTACCGTGGATAAGGATAATGCCGGCCGAATAATAGGCTTGATATCCTTAATACTGGTCTGCATCCCACCTTCGAACAAGATAACAACCAGCGCAAAAATCCCAGCCATTTGTGTTAAGGAAGCATTGTTAAAAAAGATAAATTGACTCAGTACCATCCCCGCAGCAAGGAAAAGCACTAGAGCTGGCATTCCAAATTTAGTGGAGAATTTGGTGGAAAACACACCTACAAGTAAGAGAGCTGCCAGCAATAATATGATATTATCTGCAAGTTGGGTCACCGTTTATTCACTTCCCTTTCGCTTCTAGCTTAAAATATAAGCTTCCTTATTTATGTACGTTATTACCCTTATCCACCTCCTTTTGAGACATTGAATAATATAAGCAGGATTGAAGATTTCATCCGCTGGGGCTTATACTTAAAATAATTCCTTTCTACCCTACTCGTATTTACATATAAGGAGGCTGACTGTATATGCAATTGAGATTAATAACACCTGCGGAGCTGGAGCAAGCCGCTCTTCTAGCCCATTCCATCTTTCGTAAAGCTGGCGACACTTCTATGAAAGAGCTGTTTCCGCTGATTTTTAGCCCTGGTTACACTCACTCTTATGCAGCCGTTGCCGAGGACGGTAACATCGCTGCTTTTATGGGATTAGTGCCCTCCACGATCCGCACTGGAGAAGCTCTCCTGAACGTGTTCTCCATCGGCGCGGTTTGCACAGATCCTGCTTATCGCGGACAGGGACTAGCCGGTCAGCTTCTACAGCTATGCCAGACCCATGCTGCGAATGCCGGCGCATCGCTTATCTTTGTCTCGGGTGACCGCTCGCTGTATACCCGAGCGGGATGCGTACCGTTCGGCGGTACGCAATTTGCCGAGCTGAACGCAAGCTCGGCTCACGCACTTGCTGCCGCAGCAGGGGAAGAATGGACGCTGCGGCCCATGCAGCCGGGCGACTTCTTCGCCGTCAACCGGCTGCTGAATGAACGCGAAGCCGGACAGGTGTACAGTCCGGGTGAGCTGGCGCTGCTGCTGGGTGCCGAGGCTTACGCGGGTGTGCTGGGCTTGTCCCAGCGCACACTCGTAGCCGTGCGGGACGGCAGCATCGAGGGGTTCGCCGCGATGGCTGTGCCTGCGGCGGATGTGCCGGCGCCGAGCCCAGCGACGGCGGTGGAATGGGCGGGCCAGCCGCAAGCGGTAGCGGCGTTGCTGGCCAAGGCGGCTCTGTGCAGCGGCGTTGGCACGCTGCAAGTGCCTGTGCCGTGGCAGGAGCGCAGCCTGCTCGCGCTTCTGCGGGACGCCGGCGCCTCCTTAAGCGCCGGCGCGAACAGCGGGACGGTCTGCATCGCAGACCGGGAAGCGCTTTTGCGGCAGACGGAAGTATGCCGCAAGCGTAGCCTCGACTTGTCGTCTGTGGACGACGACAAGGAGCTGATCTCGCTGCTGTTTGATCCAGCGAGCCCGCTTCGCACCTCTGATTCCTTGGGGGAATCAGAGGCAATCCCTTTACCTTATATGTCAGGCCTCCATTTTATTTAAAGCACAAAAATAACCTCAGCGGGAGAATGATCCCGCTGAGGTTATTTAGTATGCTCTATTAACAGTTATATAAATTCAAATAATTGCTTATTCTCTGGAGTACACCTGTAACTCTTGAATAGACCAATAATTCCCGGCCGCTCCGTTCTGTACAATTTTGACATACCTCGTCTTCACTTTAGAAAAGGATATCTTAGTAAGCTCTTTCGTACCTTTTCCAGACGTGAGTTTTTTCCAGTTTTGAGCATCGTCAGAAATATAGACTACATAGTCTCTTGGATAATCAAACGGTGATAACGTGCTATCCAAATCTATTCTTTCAATTTCATGTGCTTCACCCAGATCAATCTGAAAATACTCTCCGGATACCTGATGTTTTCCCGTATCCCAGCGCGTGCGCCGATCCCCATCGATAGCCAGACTAGGAGCTGATGCTGCCGTATTCACATTTGAGGATACCTTCCATTTAGTACGATCCAGAGGAACCAGTCCAGTGGCTGTAATCTGAACTTTATCGGACAGTAAATTAGAGCCGGATACCCTTACCGCGTAGGTATATAACGTCCCTTCACGTAAATTATGATCCGTATATTCTGTAAGCTTCACATCGGTGGCCACCACCTTCATTTCCCCGCCGCTACCTTCAGCGCGAAGCAGCTCATAGCTTGCTCCTGGTGCCTCCAACCAATTTAATTTTACAGCTAAACCTTTTGTTGCTGCGGCTTTGAATCCTTTAGGTGCCGACGGCTTTACTTCAGAGGAAGGCTGCATAATATACTGCACAGCCTCACCTGGAGCAAGGGTCTCCGTAAAGGTTAACGTAGGAGTAGCCTTTTTACCTGTTACATAACTTCTTGCTTTTTCATACGTATCCCCGTTTCCAAAACGTTCCCCTTCATACACCCCGTTTTTCGGCATAGTCACATTTACACTCACAGTTTGTGGAGTAGATTCAAAGTTAACGAAATTAACCAGCACCTTATTTGAGGTCGCTCCGCTTCCCGCAAGAGGCTTCAATGTAGAAGTATCCACGGCCCGAACATATACCAGCTTGTCGGCTAACACATCTTTGTTGGCAATTTGATAAGTTAGCGGAGCTCCATGTGTAGCATAGGCAAGACTGAGCCTTCTCATGATGCTGACACGTGAATCCTCATTTTCTTTTGTATAATAAATCTCTGTGGTCGCCGGATCATGCTCTTCTAAATTAAACCCGTATTTGAATAAACTGAAATCCTTAAAAAAAGCAGCATGCTGCACAAACATATCCGCATAACCAATATGTGCACGCATGATCCGGTCGAATACAGCCGCTGTCCGCTCCGTTGCCCCGTATTGATAGGCATCCACATGACTGTCCGAGGTACCAAATTCAGTGGTCAGCATTTTTTTGCCGAGTCCATTGTCTGCACCAGTGAAGGTCTTCAAATTCTCAGTAAAGCTTCCTCCATTACTAAAAATATAAGAGTCGCCGTAGGAATGTCCATTGGTCAAATCCGTAACCTTCTCCAGCTCCATACGTTGCTCTGGATCACGTTCCCAGCCATCCGGATCTCCACATTCCTTCCCAGTTCCCTTCTGATTACCGCAAGAATCCTCACTGTAGCTCGGCCAATATGCCCAGCCCGGAGCAACAGTTTGTAAATGGGGCGCGATTTGCTTGCCCTTTTTATTCAGCCAGTCCGCAATCGCCAGGTTCACTGCCTTAGAACGATTGAATAATCCCGGCTCATTATCTACCTCATAATATTGAAAATAGGGGCTATATTGCTCAAAATAATCTGTCAGCTTTTTCTCCGCGTCAGCAGGCAACGATCCATCTGCCTTAAGCTTAATATCACCAGTATGCAAATACAAAGCAACCGCCTGCATGTTGTAATCCTGCAATACCTTGTAATATTCCATCATATCCGAGCAGGATCTCCCGACATCACTGGCACAGCTAGTACGCATCACATTCCCGCTATAAGCCATCCCTAGCCATTTGATAACATAAGGCAAGTGCGTAACTGCACCTTCATCGAAATAAAATTGTTTATTATTCACTACTGTTCCCGTCAGTGTATAGCTGCCATGGATAGGCTCAGAAATTGGAGCGTTAAGAGATTCTAAACGGAGATTATCCCAAGTCCACCAGGAATATTCGTCTTCTTTGTCACTGCAATATAAACAGCGAACCGTTTGCAGCTTCAATTCATTCGTTCCTATCTTCAATTGCTCCTTGGGAATATATAATTCATAGGTCTTTTGAAAGTTATATTCGCTTTCTGTGCCAGCAACGCCCGCAATTTGAATGATCCCCGACAATTGATGATTGGAGAACACACTCATTTGCGGCACGGATTTATAAGCATCCAGAATACCTACGCTAAATAAGACCCCATTCTCCGGGATCTTATTTAGCTGATAGGTGATCGTTAATTCCGGCTGGGTCTTTCCATTCAAGCCTGCAGGCAAGCTCTGAAGAGCCGATGATTTGAGCACCGAAGAAGTAACATTAAATTCCTTCTTGCTGCCAGAAGTGCCACTCGCAGCGAATTCAGCTGCTGAGCCATCATGTTGTCCCAGATTCCAGATCACAGTACCATCCGGTATTTCTGCTGCAGCATCAGTTCCTGCAGATAGTCTCGGTATATTGGCACCTACCTTATAATCGTTTGTCCTATTCGTTCCGAAGACAGAGACAGACAACAGAAACAAGACGGTTAATGCGGCGAATTTTAGTAATAACAGTAATGGTTTGTTTGCAGATATCTTATTTTTTCTATTAGATATTCTCCTCGTTATTCCCATCCATAGGTCCTCTCTTTCTTCCGGAATGTCTTACCCTATCATTTCATTAGATTAAGGAAGGAACAATGCCCCTTGTGGAATTACCTGCTGCTTCTGGCGGGAACTCTCCCATAGCAAACGAAGATTGGCATCTCCTTCATTCTCATAATATTCAATTTGGATATCATAAAGCGTTCCGGCTGTGAGCGGGATACTTCCTTTATGAAGGGTTGCACTTTGATTTTTCCAATTGTCGATGATCAGCTTTCCGTCAATCCAGACACGGACTCCATCATCAGAGGATGCCGAAATCGTATATTTTTCACTGAATTTGGGTTTGAGTTTCCCTTTCCAGCGTACAGAAAAGTGATCTTCATTTATCTCTGAGGCAGGAGACCCGCCATGCCAATTAAAATCAATCTTACGGTCATTGCGGATAAGTACCGCTTCTCCCTCTAAATCAGTATTGTTATAGTATTCTCCAGTTAAACCCGTTAGGGTTATCGGAGTTACGGGTGCTATCGAAGGACCTCCTGTTGTGAGAACATAGTCCTCTCTTGATACTATAAACGAGTCTTTCATAAAGCTTTTAATTGACTGTAGCGTATTATTTTCTGTCAGTAATTTTCCCCAGGTCATCATATAGACCCATTTATTTTGTTTCTCAGTTAATACATCCGGGTTCGGCAGTTGCCCACTCTCCCCGATTCCGATAGGTTTACCCTCGGCCAATGCGAGCAGATCCTCATAGTAGGACTGTTTATAATCGTTATTGTAGATATCCGCAGCCAGAACATCGAGTTTATCCCCACCGGGATAATATGCAGCATATGGATCTGACCATTCATTCGGCGCATTCGGATTCCACACCCACAGTAGATTATTTAGCTTGTGTGTGTTTACAAAACGATCATAGACAATACTCCACAGCTCTGAAAAATTGTCCTTTTTCCCCCACCAAAACCAACCACCATTCATTTCATGGTAAGGTCGCCATAAGACCGGAACTCCGGCATCACGCAGCTGACCCAAATATCCAGCAACCTCGTCTAGATCTGAGATTAGCTTCTTATACTGAGCTGTCCCAGGTGTAACATAAGCATTAAATTTCTCTTGACTGAGACTTCTGTTTACATTGGACCACTCTGGAGAGGTTCCCGGTAAACTCTGATGGAAGGTCATGGCTACAATGCCACCCTCTTGATGCCATTCAATTGCACTGTCTATAACAGCTTGCCGCTGTTCTGCGATCGTCTCTTCGGATTGATTATTAATCGCCCCTAATTCATAACCATGTAGAACAGCATTTTGTCCCGAAGTATTCTTCAGCTTATGAACCAGTTCATCTGGACTTTCTAGATAATCATGCTGGCCGGACAAGATCCCTTTGCCACGTAGATTTACCAAATTACTCAGCAGTTGCTTGGCTTCTTCAGAAGCCGAAGGATTGCTTGGTATAGCCGGAGGTAGAGAGGAAGAAACACTCATAGCCTTCGGAAGACTTTTAACCTCTCCCCAAGGCAGCAAGGAAAAAATAATAAACACCGGTAACATAGTAAACAACAATCTGTTTTTCTTATAATATTTACGCAAATAAATCCTCCTTTCGGTAGCTGTACTGCCTCCACAGGTGTTAAAAACATACCTGTTATCGGACAATCGTCTTCTGACCTAATGAGGACTATAGCTTAGTAGCTCTGCAATAACGCAGAGCCACTAAGGATCGACCTTTAATTTTCATCAATCAGGAGACATCCGGAAGAAAAAGTGCACTTGCTGGAACTGTCTCTTTAGCTTGACTAGCACTTTCCCACATCAAGCGGACTCTCGCATCGCCTTCATTCTCGTAATACTCCACCTTGATATCATATAGCTGGCCAGCCTTCAGCGTTATAGTGCCCTTACGCTCAGTACCACTTTGCTTAGTCCAACTATCAATCACAGATTCCCCATTCACCCAGACACGGATACCATCATCTGAGGTAGTGTAAAATGTATATTGCTCATTATATAATGGCTTGATTTTACCGCTCCAACGTATGGAGAACCGATCAATCCCGAGGGCGGCATCCGGCGAGCCTTGCCGCCAATTGAAATCGATTATTGCATCAGTTCTGTTAAGAGCTGCTGCTCCCGACAACTGCATGTTGTTGTAATACTCTCCTGCAAGCCCCTTCGCGAGAGGAATTGCTGCCTCCCCCTCTTCTTCGGAAGGTGCCGGCGCTGGTGCGGCGCTAGGTGTCGGTGCCAGACCAGTATTTAATTTATCTCTGGTCAGGGTATAGTTGCTATTCATAAATGTTTTGATTGTGTCTGCACTGTTATTCTCGTAAAGCATTTTTCCCCAGCTCATCATATACGTCCATTTATTTTGCGATTGCTGAAGCTTCTCCAGATTAGGCATTTCACCATTCTCCCCGATCGCAATCGGTTTGCCTGCGGCTAGACTCAATAAGCTGTCATAGTATTTTTGCTGGTAATCATTTTCGTATATATCTGCTGCCAGAATATCTACTTTATCAGCACCTGGATAAGTTAGCGCATAAGGATCTGACCAAACATTGGGAGCATTCGGACTCCATACCCATAACAAATTATTTAATTTATGAACGTTAACAAAACGGTCATACATAATATTCCATAGTTTAGAAAAGTTATTTTTCTTCCCCCACCAGAACCAGTTCCCGTTCATTTCATGATAGGGTCTCCAAAGCACCGGAACGTTGGCATCGCGCAAGCTTTTTAAAGAGACGGCCACCTTATCAAGCTCAGCGATCAGATTGTTATATTGCTTGGTACCCGGTGTAACGTAACTATCGAACTCACTCTGGCTAAGTGTTTTTTTCACATTATCCCAGTCATAAGAGGTGCCCGGCAGGTTAGCATGAAAAGTCATAGCTACGATCCCGCCCGCTTTATTCCAGTTGATGGCGCTGTTCACCACATTTTGACGTTGCCAAGCCATCGTTGCTTCGGACTGACCACTGATCGCACCCATTTCATAACCGTGAAGAGCCGCATATTGTCCGCTGGTTCCCTTCAGCATATTGTTAATTTCATCTGGACTTTCTAAATAGTCATGTTGACCGGCAATAATACCTTTTCCTGAGATCGAGTAAAAATAGTTAAGCAGCTTTACGGCTTCAGGTGAGGCACCTGGGGTAACTGGCGTTCCAGAATTTGAAGCAGCTATGACAACAGACGGCGAAATTCCAACAGCAAGCGGAAGTGCAGTCAGAAACAGGACGAGTGACAGAAATGCACCAAACAATCGATACGTACGGTAAGCTTTCAAAATAATCTCCCTTTCGGTAGCCAGGCTGCCACTCTTTCGAAGGCCCTATAGCTTTGCGTCCCTACCTTTCGATAGGTTTGCCTTTTCAATTTAAGAGAAATAATCTCTCTTACCGTAAGTATCGACGACAATTAATGATATATTTAGTGTTTTTATGACTTTTTTTGATAATTGAGTCAATTTACCTGTTTCAAGAAATTTTGAATTGGTTAAATAGATAGGTTAGACCTATGAAATGAATTGTTGTAGTTCTATATCATTCCAGTCTAAAGTAATACGTATGTTATCTTCTTCTACTAATTCAGACCCCGTCTGTACCTCTATAAACTCAACATCCGTCAAAGCAAGGATCGCGTGCTTCGTTCCTTCCGGTATACGTACCACGTCCCCAGCCTTCACATTATGTTTTTTCTCATTCAGCACAATACTTGCTTCGCCGCTGACGATTGTCCAAATTTCACTACGCTTGCGATGTAATTGATAGCTGATATTATTCCCCTCGGATATAAAAATCCGTTTGGTCAGCACTTCATTGCCTTCATCATATTTCACATAATCAATAACTTTGTAATGACCCCAACGGCGTTCCTCGTACATCGGTCTTTGTTCAAAGGTCTTCAGCACTTCTTTAATCCGTGGGCTCTCAGCTTTATGGGTAACTAGAATCCCATCCGGGCTAGCCGCAATGATCAGATCCTTCGCACCAATTACCGTAATCGGAATGTCCAGCTCATTAATCAAGCAAGTCCCCTCAGAATCCGCCGTCACAAAACCTTTTCCTACATGCTTGCTGCTCATTTCCTCTGTCAGCGTATTCCACGTTCCAAGATCCTTCCAGAATCCATCATACGGCTGCACCACAATATGTTCTTCTTTCTCCACCACTTCATAATCAAAACTGATGGAAGACAATAGCTTATACTGCTTCTGCAATTCTTCATATCCTAAAGGCAACCCTTTACGCTGCAAAATATCTAACAAGTACCCTAAGCGGAAGGCAAACACTCCGCAATTCCACAAGGCATTTTGCTCGATGAGCTGTTCTGCTTGTATGCGGTCAGGTTTCTCTTGAAAGTGACTCACCTTCATAAAACCATTTTCCCCCGCCTCTTCGGTGGTAGGAATAATATATCCGTATTTCTCTGAGGCATGTTCAGGAACAACACCCATAAGAGCCAGATTTGCTCCACTTTCCAGCATGGTCCCCTCAAGCATAGCTATGGTATCGAAAAAAGATGCTTCTACATAAGGGTCAACAGGCAATATTGCTACCGTCTCCGCTGGAGAAACACCTGCCACTGAATAAAGATAGGTAGCTGTTAAGGCGATAGCCGGAAAAGTATCCCGACGCTCCGGTTCAACGATAATCGGCACATGACTTCCCAGTTGGCTTTGTATCATTTCTACTTGGCCACGGCCGGTGGCCAGATAAGATGATTCTGCCATCCCTGCTTCCTCCAGCTGTCTCCAGACACGTTGTACCATGGATTCTGGTTCACCTTGAGGGCTTTCAAGTACCTTTAGAAATTGCTTTGAACGTGAGTCGTTGGACAACGGCCATAACCGTTTACCTGAACCGCCTGATAGAAGTACCATTTTCATAGAATGAACCCTCCTTGAATTATGGAAATCGAGCATATTTGAATTGTTATCAAAACGTCAGCTTCCACTTAGCCTTATTTCGAGCGGATGCACTAAAAAAATTTGTTAGGTAGAAACCACTCCAAGGGATTTTGGACTTCCGATCGCTGTTATCCTCAGATTTCCTTATTGAACCGCTTCTCGCGGTAGAAATCCGAGGATAGCATATGCTTTTGAAGCTAGCTTTCCTACGGAAATCTTTCGGGCGAACACTCCGTTTCTACAATTCCAAATTCCCTTTCCGTTCTTAACCTAACCAACTTCTTCTTAATACTTGATCCGTGCGTACCGGGCTGTACCAGCCGGAAGCAAGCACGTTTTTCTAAAGATTTGCTTCTGCTCCGGGGGAGGCAGCTGCAACTGCAAGAACAACTGCAAGAACAACTGCAACTACAAGAGCAAGACTAGTTGCCACCACAGAGACAGAGACAATGACAACTACAAATGCTACTGCGGTATATAATCAGAGTACCTAACTTTATAAATTGCTTAGAAACTTAAGATAAGGGAACGGAGTGACGGAGGGGAATTTTGGAACTGTAAGAGCGATAGCGTCCGCCTTTGTCTGCGGATTTCTACCGCTATCAGCGGTTAAAATCAGGAAATCTGCAGACAACAGCGGCTGGAAGTCCAAACATTCTCTGGAGTCACGGCTCATCCCTAAATAGAAAAAACACATGTTCAATCAATATAACTTAGATTAAACCGCTCCAGCTACACTAGCAGAATAACCGCTCAATCCACCCATCTGCGGGCGACCGACAGAATGATAAACGAGGCCGGTACCCTCGATTTGCTCCTTGGAATACACGTTGCGTCCATCAATCAGCACCCCATTGCGCATGCTTTTCGCCAGCTGATGCAGATCAATGTCCTTCAGTAGGCTCCAATCGGTCAAGAGGCATACGGCATCGCTGCCCTCAGCCGCCTCCTCTGGCAGATTGCACCAGCGAAGCTGCGGATGATCGTATTGCTGCCTGAAATTTGTAGCTGCGATTGGATCATATAGTTTGACTGTTGCCCCTTCAGCCACCAGTGCCTCAACAATCTCTCTGGCTGGAGCTTCGCGGACATCATCAGTGTTAGGCTTAAAAGCAAGCCCCCATATCCCAATTGTCGAACCGCGCAGGCTGCCAAGTGATTCATGCAGCTTGGAGATGATCATAAACCGTTGTCCCTTGTTCACTTCGACTACAGATTTCAATAATTTGAATTCGTAATCGACGTTGCCCGCAATTTGAATGAGTGCATTAGTGTCTTTCGGGAAACAGGAGCCTCCATAACCGATGCCAGCCTGCAGGAAGGATGACCCGATTCTTTGGTCCATACCCATTCCTTGTGCTACCTCGGTTACATCAGCTCCCACTTTTTCACAAATATTGGCGATCTCATTAATAAAAGAAATCTTCGTGGCCAAAAATGCATTCGAAGCATATTTGATCATTTCAGCACTGCGTATATCTGTTACAAATACATTTTCTGTGAAACCCTTATGAAGCTCGCGCATCGTTGGTTCCAGCTCTGGATTATCAAGGCCAATGATAATTCTATCAGGATGGAGGGTATCGCGAATCGCTGACCCTTCACGTAAAAACTCAGGTGCAGACACGATATCAAAAGAATGTTGGGTATACTTAGAGATCATTTGAGAGATTTTTTCATTTGTTCCTACTGGAACTGTAGATTTAGTCATTATAATTTTGTGCCCTTCCATCGCTTTGGCGATTTCAGCGGCTGCACCCTCAATGTAGGTTAAGTCTGCTTCACCGTTAGGCAATGATGGCGTACCTACAGCAAGAATGATAATATCTGAACGGCGCACCGACGCTTGAAGATCTGCAGAAAAAGATAACCGTTCCTCACGAAGATTAAGTTCAATCAGTTCCTCGATTCCCGGCTCATAGATGGGCGATTCCATCTGTTTCAGCTTTTTAATCTTTTCCTCGTCCTTATCCACACAGATGACATGATGTCCGCCCAGTGCAAAGCACACGCCAGATACAAGACCCACATACCCAGTACCGATTACTGTCAGCTTCATATAATCATCCTCCTTTTAGAAAATTGACGTACGCCTGCTCAACATACTGCTTGAACTTAACCATAAACGCCTGCTCATCGAATTTACGTGCGTGCTCCATAATTTGATCGATATCCCAAGCGTAGGACTCTACCTCATAAATAGCCTTAAGTAGATCCTCCACTTCTTGATGCTGAAAGAACACACCATTTACATAAGGAATAATAGTATCTAGTGCCCCACCTGCTTGATAAGCAATTACCGGTCTTCCTGCAGCGTTCGCTTCCAGCGGTGTAATTCCAAAGTCTTCTTCTCCTGGAAAAATAAATGCTCTACACTGTGCCATCATTCCAGTTACTTGTTCATCTTCTAGCCGGCCCAGAAACGATACATTATCCTTAGCCATGCCTTCGAGACGCTTGCGATCCGGTCCATCCCCTACGATATAAAGCTTAAGACCGTTACGATTGAAAGCCTCTACTGCCAGATCAATCCGCTTGTAGGAAACAAGCCGGGAGACAATTAAATAGTAGTCACCAATGGTAGAAGAGCTTGTAAACCGGGCTGTATTAATCGGTGGAAATATGACATCTGCATCCCGGTGATAATAATTCTGAATTCTCGTCTTCACTACTGAAGAATTGGCTACGAACTGATTCACATTTTTGGAAGTCCGTTGGTCCCACGTTTTGAGCTGCTGCATGTATACCTTAAGCATTTTTTTGAACAGCCCGGAATTCGACTGACGTTCCATGTAGGTGTCATAATCCCATGCGAAGCGCATAGGCGTATGGCAGTAACAAAGATGAAACGTATGTTTAGGAACTTGAATACTTTTCATAAAAGCACTGCTGGAACTCAGGACGATATCGAAACCGCGAAAGTCCAAATCACGGATGGCCATTGGATAAAGTGGCAGCACCCCTTTAAAATTGGTCTTTACCCCCGGAATCTTTTGCAGCCAGGAGGCACGGATATCCGCATCTTTGAGATTGTCAGTAAGGCGGCTTCCGTTAAAAACCGTTGTGTAGATTGGAGCCTCGGGATACATGTGATGAAAGACTTCCACCACTCTTTCCGCGCCGCCCATTTGGATTAAGTAATCGTGCGCTATCGCAATTTTCATGTGAATCATCCTCAAAGTTTTATGGAGCATCATCTTCAGAATTACCGCGTCATCTCATCTGTCAGGTGCCCGCCAACAAACCTTTATAGTAGTCAACGATGTCCTTGACCGTATTCTCGATAACAAAATGCTCTTTCACTCGTTTCATCCCATTGTCCGCCATCCGCCGTCTTTCCTCTGGGTGATCCAGCATCCATTTAATGGAGTCTGCCAGTATCGCCGCGTCACCAGGCTCTATCAGTAGCCCTGTCTCACCTTGAACTACAATTTCTACCGGCCCGCCTTCATTGGAGGCGATCACCGGCAATCCCGCTGCCATTCCTTCAACGATAACTTGGCCAAAAGGCTCAGGAGTTACCGAAGTGTGAATCAGTAAATCAGCAGTATTCATAAGGCCTTGGATATCATCCACATGCCCTAGCATGCTTACATTAGTAAGCTCGTCGTTTTTTATCTTTTGCAGCAATTCCTGCTTATAGGCCTCTTCTCCAAACAGAGCGTCTCCGGCCAGCCAGAATTTCACACGAGGTTCATTCTTAAAGCTTTTTGCGGCTTCCAGCACAATATGCTGACCTTTCCAATGCGCCAATCGACCAACTAGCAGTACGTTAAAATCCTTCTGGTCCCGCATACCGATTCCATTACCAATCGCTTTAGCAAAAGCGGAGTATACGACCAGCGTTTTTTTGGAACGCGGCAGCTCCAAAGCATTCAGCGTAGAATGTGAATTTGCGATGACTCCATTGGGGAGCAGACGCGACAGCAAACGAATACCTTTGGCAACGATTGGCTTTAAATAAGGAGCTCCAATATGATCCCGGATGTGCCAGATCAATGGAACGCCCGCTATTTTTGCAGCGATGGCTCCGTATAATGCAGATTTCAGGGAATTGGTGTGCACGCAATCTACCTTCTCCGCTTTTAAAAGCGGCGCAAGCTTGCGGCCATAAGCCAACAGCTTGAAGGCTGCAGCAGGTGCTCCCAAGTTGACTGCATTTCTACCACGACTTCTGATGCTCTCATCCAGCGGAATAATACGGACATCCATCCCTTTTTCTCGTAGCCGTTCAGCCAGGGCACCATCCTCAGCCAGGATTACCAGGGGATCGATCTGTTCTCCAATATGGGTAAGGATGTTAAACAGGGCAACTTCTCCACCACTCCATTTAGCAGTGTGATCTATATAGGCCACTCTAAGCATTACGTGGTCACCTCCTCTCCTAAAGCTTGTAGGAACACGGATTCTACTTGATCCGTAACATGCTCCCAGGTATATCTCTCCAGTACATGCTCCCTACATTCATCCCGGCTCGGAAGCAGTTTTCGATTGCTAAGCATATGGATCATGCCTTCAGCCATGTGATCGCTACTTGAACTCTTAAATAGCAGCTCCGGCCGGAAGCCTTGCAAAATTTCCTTATTGCCGCCAATCGGTGTAGCCATCACTGGCAATCCTGAAGATAAGGCTTCAACGGTAATCAAACCAAAGCCCTCCAATGCCTGTGAGGGAACCACGAACATGTCCGCTGCCTGATAATAAGAGGCCAGTTCATGATCAGGAATGTAGCCTAGCAGCCTTACCTTGTTGCTTAAGCCATAGTCGGCGATCTTTTCTTCCAGTTCCCCCCGCAACGGCCCTTTACCACCAATCAGCAGAATTGCATTCGGGAATCGCTCCGCAACTTGCTTCCAGGCTTCAAGCAGCTGGAGTAGTCCCATCCGATTGACCAACCGCCGGACAGTCAGCACGGTTGTTGCTCCCTCAGGTAAATTCAAGGTTCGGCGAATCGCCAATCGATTCGTAGCGGGGATAAAACGTTCCACATTAGCTGCGCCTGGAATCACAATAATTTTGTGTAGTGGCACTCCGTGCAGCTTATGGAGAATATCGCGGAACGTCTCACTAAGCACGATGAACTTATCCGCAAGCTTATAGGCTCTATGTTCAATGGATTTGGCGATGGTTGTTTTGACCCGGTGCTTAATGCCTTGGCCTTCGATTTTCATTTCTTCATTCCATGGGCCATGAAAAGTCATCACTACAGGAATCCCACGTTTCTTTGCTTCCAGGGCTGGACCAATACCATAAGGAGCAAAGTGAGTGTATAAAATATCTATACGGCCACTGCCCTCTCCCATCAGATCGGCCGCCTTACGCTGGAAAGCATCCTTACGTTTCCAGATCCCATCTTTTGGATCTCCGGCATTGTGAATAATCAATTCCTCAGGGGTAGCAGGCGTCTCTTGACTGCAAATCAGCGCATGCACCCGATTACGTGAGGAGAGTTGCTCGCAAACGGATTTGAAATACGTGTTAAGCCCACCCGGCTGTAGCGACGGCCAGCTAAGGCCTGTCGTCATAATGTTCAATCCGTCACTGTACGGCATAGCTTCTCTCTCCTTTATTCTCCTTCTCGGTCTGACTCGTCTTCGCATTGTGCTGAGTCAGCTTTCCCGATCTAATTAATTCATAATGCTTGAAGCCGACCATGAATTCATACATGACCCAGAATACGGATACTCCGAAACCTGACATTCCCTTCTTGAACAACCCGTGTAAGAAATACTTTTGCAGGAAACGGGCTGGTGGTCTTAACAGCAGATGACTGACCCGAAATCGTTTGCCCTTGGCATACGCACTTTCAGCTTCCAAGTCAGTGTACTTATTGAAACGTGCCACATGATCGTTAATACTGCGGTAACCATAATGCCAGAGGGTTCCTGTCAAACGTATGGTTCGCTCTTCAGAGACCTCGGGCATCTCGTGCACCAAGCTATTTCGAATGCCATACGCTTTGCGGTTGTAAAGGCGCACTAGATATTCGCCACGATCCAGCCATCTGCCCATAAAATCACCGATCCGGTAGATAGAATAGGCAACCGATTGATCCATAAGCCCCGGTTTCAGTTCAAGAATACTCGCGGCCAACTCGTCGCTGACCACTTCGTCAGTATCAATAAGGAAGACCCAATCATGAACCGCGCGTTCTACTCCGAACTCCCTCTGTTTCGCATATCCGGGCCAAGGGTTGACGTATACACGACAATTCAAGCTTTCAGAAAGCTGTACTGTCCCGTCTTTGCTGCCTCCGTCAATCACAACCACCTCGTCGGCGAATAACCTGCAGGATTGTATGGCCTTAGATATTCGAACTTCGTCATCCTGAGCGATGATGACAGCCGATATTGGATAATTGCCTTGGCGGCCTACCACGCTTTTTACTGAATCCATGAAGGTTTCCTCCTTTATCTTTCGCATTATCCATTCATATCCATAGGTTTCTTGCGAATGTAAGAATTCATCGTCGTCTTCATCCACTGAATGTCCTCCCGGGTAATGAGCAGCCGCGGAAGTTTAACTTTTAAGGTGTACTTTATATTGAGAACAATGAAGAAAAATCGCAGGATTGCTGATGACAACATCGCTATTCCTGCTCCGAGTAAGCCAAATTTAGGGATGAGCAGGAACAACATTGGGATAACCAAAAGTAAGCCGAAACCTTGAAGCATCGAAACCACTTTTGGCTTGCCTAACGCCATAAAGGCCTGCGCCAGAATGATCGTCCCTCCGCTAATGGTCACTTCAAGGAGCAATAAGCGAAACACGGTTAATGCCGCATTGAAGTCTTTGCCGTACATCAACGGAATTACTAAAGGGGCTAAGAGCATCAGGAATACTCCGCCAAGCATGGTGAAGGTCGTACTTATTCGGAAGGCTTTGAATGTTAACTCAACTGCCTGTTCTTTGGACAGCTCAGAAGCCTTAGGAAACAACACGATCGTAATTGAGCTTGAGAAAAAATTAACCATTCGTGATAGACTCACAGCCACTACATACAGCCCCAAATCAGCAGGTCTTAACAAACCGGCAATTACGATCTGATCGATATAGGTAGAGAAATTGCCAAGCAAGTCATTGCCGTAGGAACCAAGTCCGTAAGTAAACAATCTTTTTAAATTCTGATAGGCCCCTCTCATCTTCACCTTATAGGTACGAAGCAAGGAAATCGTCATTCCGATAAACAGCGGCGCTCCCGGAAGAAGATAGGCAACTGCAGTTGTAAATGGATTCATCTGATCCAGCGCGATCAATATCCCGATCATCGTCAGTGTAAGCAACGGCACTAGATAGCGAATCCAATTAAACCTCTTGTATTCGCCTCTGAATTGAAAAGCTGCATTGTTAATTTGAGAGATCACTATAATCGGACACAGAATCATAGACCACTGAGCAAAGGTCACGACCTCCGGACTGAAGGATTTCAGCCAATAAGGCAAGACCACGATACCTATAATCATCGCTATGACTCCAAAAATGGTACCGAGCAGCAATGCCATACGATAAAGCACTCCGGCATCCTCCGGATTTTTCTTAGCGTTATAGATGAGAGCTGAAGGAATGCCAAAGCTCATGCTAAACGCCAGAAACTGTGACCAGTTAATCATTGCCGTCTGTTCCCCACGACCTGTCGGTCCAAGATAACGTGCGGTCAGTACACCAGTTAACATGTTAATCAATAGGATCATGACACTGACAAACATAGTTTTTACGGCTGCCGAGCTGTTGTCCTTGCTCTTGGCGAACAGTCTAAAAGATGACCAGATTGTTCTAGCGGGGAGAGATTTTGCATTCAACTGCTGCATACGGTGTTCCCTTCCTTCTACTTTGAGTAATCTCCCTTGCGCTGAGGCCAAGACCGATCAGCATCCAGATTAAGTATCCCTTGAGTCCGGGAAACCCATTATCTGAAACTAGACTGACAATCGCACCGGTCCAAGTAGCTAACGCAAGTCGGGCGTAGGGCTGCAATTGGTCCCTGCTGATTACTCTAGCGAATATCTGTTTGACAACTGCGCCTAAAGCTCCGAAGAAGAAAACAGCACCCAGAACACCAAAGGTAAGCAGTAAAGCGATAACTCCGTTATCCATAATTCCGTACTCTCCAAGCTCGCCGTCATTACCAAGCTTAGTCCCTTGGCCTACACTACCAATTCCCTGACCTACTGGATTGGCGGCAACCATCGGCAGCATGTTTTGCCATAAGCTTAGCCGTTCATTATAAGAGTGATCTTCTTGAACAGAAGAAAGTGTCTCTACCCGAGCAACCAGTCCTTCGGCACCAGGCAATTTCGGCACAACCCAGAACAACGCAGCAGCCACAAAAACTAATTGGATCAAGGTTTTCCACTTTCCCTTAGAAGGAGAGGTTCCAATGTACATGAGCAGCATCACCAGGAGTATCAGCCATGCCGCACGTACCAAAGTAGTCAGCAGGCAGATTACAACTAGCAGAACGCCGATCCAGCGCAATGTTCCCCGCCATTTTTTCTCCAGTATCATCGGAACTAAAGCAAACGCTAAGAATGTTGCAGCCGGTCCGGGCGAATTCAGCGTAGAGAACACTCGGATTTCCAATGGATACGGATTTCCGATGGACATCATATCCGCATGTTTCATCCAGAACACATCCCAAGGTGGCACCGTCAAATACTGAACAATCCCGTAAATGGCTACTAGGACTGCAATATTGGCAAAAGCGGTAAGCAACCGATCGATATCCTTCGGCTTGAACTTCGTGACGGCAAAGTACGGCAATAACAGCAGTGGCACAATATAATTCGCTAAGTCATAAACTGAACCCATGCCATTCTTAGCCAGACCGATTAAAGCACCATAACCCAGCGCAACTGCGAACATTAACATGATCCGCGTGGAGGCTTTTTGAATATTATGAATCTCCTTCAGCAGCGGAATGATCAAGGTTACACCGGTTAACAAGGGAGCTAAGCTCAGCAAGGATACAGAGTGATACACTCCTTCTGACCAGTCAGCAATGCGGCGCAGCTCTGGAGCTACGGCCCAGATTAGCAAGGTATAAGCAACCAGCATTTTCGGTCTAAGTATAGCTAACAAGAAAGCTGGGAATAGGATGGCTGAGAGAATGGCTCCCTGCAGACTGTTCGATGAACTCAGCATCGCACTGGAGAAGCCGATGATCAGCGGAAGAGAGACACCTACAGCAGCAGTCCCCCCTATTAATCCAACTGTCTTGATGAACCTAAGTGATGGGGGCGTAAATACACTCATTCCAAGCCTCCTTCCTTCACCTTATCCCGCTTACGCAGTTCCTTAAGTAATAAAAGTAGAAATTGTGCATCGTCCACAAGATATCTTTTCCAGAGCCGGCCCGGCTCCTGGCTAAGCCGCCAGAACCATTCGAACCCTGTTTTTTGCATGAAGCTAGGCGCTCGTTTCACTGAGCCTGACAGAAAATCAAAGGTCGCTCCCACTCCGATCGATATCGGAGCTTGATAAGAGGTATAGTGGCGGTAAATCCACTTTTCCTGCTTAGGTGCTCCTACACCAACAAACACGATATCTGGCTGGCACTCTGTCAGCATTTCTATAATGCGTTCATTCTCCTCCTCATTGTGCTCGAATCCATAGGATGGAGAATAACAGCCAACCACATTTATTCCGGGATGTGCTGTTTTCAAATTCATCGCTGCCCGTTCCGCCACGCCTTCAGCTGAGCCTAAGAAGAACAGCCGGTACTTCCTTTGCTCAAAGGCGTTGCCCAATCGATTAAATAGATCCGCGCCGGATACCTTCTGCTTAAGCGGCTTGCCTAGCATTTTGGATGCCCAGATCAGTGGCATTCCGTCAGCAACAACTGCGCCTGCCTTCGAATATACCGTTTGAAATTCTTTATCCTTACGAAGCTTGATCACATGATCTACATTGCAAGTGAGGATATAAGACTGATTCCTCTCCTGAATGGTTTTATCAATGTAATCAAGCAAATCCATGAAATCATAGTTATCAAAATTGACATCGAACATATTCACTTGACTCATCGTATCACTTCTTTTTGTGGGGAATCGGTTGGCTGTGAAGATCGATACAGGCAGTTCAGGTACCAACAGAACGGAATAATAAATTGGACCGTCGACAGCGTGTTATCGGAGAATGAGTAGATTAAAAACGCTGCAATAAATAACAGATAATAAGGTTTGATCGGCGGAGCCAATGCTCTGTACACCAGAATAAATACAGCCAATAAAGAGAACATCAACAGAATAGCGCCAATATATCCCCCATCGAAGTAAAAGCGGATATACTCGTTGTGCGGAACTACAAAACCCTTATACAATGTTCCATCATTTGCTACCGTCACTGCTCCAAGCCCTCTACCAGACCAAGGAGAGTCCGCAGCCTTGTTTAAGAAATACTCCCATGCCTCTGACCTTCCTGATAAATCAACAGCCGTATCTGTCTGTCTCTCAAAGGAACGTTTCTCAAAATTATCGAGCTGCCAGAAAACGGCGACCATAATCAGGAAAAATGCACCCATCAACGGAATTAGCAGATAGGTTCTGCCCTTCAAATATTGGCGGAGAATATCATAGAAGTAATAGAGAACGGTAAGTCCAAGTGCCAATATAGGCCCTCTTGTTCCTGTTCCAATCAAGATAAAGAAATTTAGAACTAACATGATATAGAAAAAGCGTGCTTGCTGCGGATTCCGCTTCACCTCTATAAATGGAATCGCTACTCCCATAAAGGCCAGCATCGCTAGATGCGCAGGAATATTAGCCCCCTGAATCCGTACAGCGCCTGTATACTCGATGTTGAGAAAATTATGAACATGCGCAAGCTGCAGCAACAAACCAACCACTACACTAACAAGGGGAAGCATACAGATAATTTTGATTTGCAGCTCGGCTACATTCTTTTTCCAGTTGATTAATAAAAATACGAATGGAATGGATAGACCGATAAAAGCTTTAACTGCAATGGATGAGGTCATTTCCGGCAGCCAGATCGAAGACCCAAAGGTAATCACCAGCAGCGCTACCATTGCCCACAAGGGGTGACTCAGACGAAACCGCAAGCCATTGACCAGAATACAAGGAACAAGCAGCATCACGATAACCAATTTATAAAGGGACAGTATCTCCATTCCGAACATGCTGCCATCATATAAAAAGTTAATCGATATTGCCGTCGTGATTAGAACGAAATAACTGATCAGTTCAGGCCGTGAAATCGAGATTCCCAGCAAAATAATCAGAAGCACGGCAGCTATCGCAATCATCGGCTGGTAGATGACCGCCGTTCCAAAGAACAGGGCCGACATGAGATAGAGCATCCCGTATGGCAAAACATTTAATTTGGAGCCCCACTCAAAATTTGTCATGTTAATCCCTCACCCCGCTGCGGAATGCCTCTCCCGATTGAGAATCATATGAAGCGTTCCACGAATACTCTCCAGCCTGCATTTATTCAAAAGCCTTCTTCCTTTACTTCTTGAGAGGATAGAATCAGCCAGGATATACACGAGCTTAGCGGCTGTCTTTCCCACTAGAAGCAGCTTGCCTTTTAGTCCTTCGCTTTTCATAGCGTTAGAGATACCTTGGCTATAATAGCGCCTCATAATCCAGTCTTCCGTCAAACGGGCCGCCGGAACGAAATGGTCAACCGCCATTTCCGGATGGTAGAGGATGGAATGCCCTTCTTTTTGAATCTGTCCGAATAACCAGGTCTCTTCACCAGAGAGCAGAGAATCACCCTTTCTTCCGAGATCTAGGGGAAAAAGACTGATGTCGAATACGAGCTTCCGCATCGCCATATTGGCCCCACAAGGATGAAGTTGCTTGGGATATTCCTTAATCCGGCTACCTAAATCAACAATCGTGTACGGAAGCTCAAAGGGTTTAATCAACCAGTCCGGACGTTTACTTTCAAATATCGGAGCGATTTTGCCTCCCATAGCCATGACCTCCGGTTTACTCTCGAAAGTACTGACAATCGTTGTTATCCAACGCTGGCAAGGTATGGCATCATCATCGAGAAAGGCAATCAGCGGCGATTTGGAAGCCAGAATTCCTGTATTTCTAGCCGCTGAAAGCCCCTGCATCGGCTCCATCATGTAGCGGATATCCACATCAGCTCCATGCTTTCCTATAAACTTTTTGACGCAAGCTTCAGTATCATCCTTGGAACAATTATCCACAACAATGATCTCCGCCTGCTCTAAGTGATCCAGCTTTAAAAGTGACTGAAGCGTCTTGATCAATAAAGGTGCTCTGTTGTAGGTACAGATGATAATGGAAAGCTTAGGAACGTCTCCGTATTCACGCATCGGCATTCACCTAATTTCCACATTATTAATAAGCATCTTTTGAACCGAGTAACATCAGTCCGGTTTTAGCAATGATTTTTAGATCCAGCATGGTGCTCCGAATATGGATGTAGGTTAAGTCCAGCTGTACCATTTCGTCGAAGCCGACACTGTTTCGGGCATTTACTTGCCAATATCCGGTACAACCTGGAGTAACCGTCAAACGCTGTTTGTCATAATCCGTATACTGAGCCACCTCTTCTGGCAGCGGAGGACGAGGACCGACCAGACTCATTTGACCTATCAGCACATTCCACAGCTGAGGTAGCTCATCGATGCTCGTCTTGCGCAGGAATCTCCCTATTTGTGTGATCCGCGGATCGTTCTTAATCTTGAACATGGCACCGCTCACTTCGTTATAGGCCATCAGGTTTTCTTTTAACTCCTCAGCGTTACTGACCATGGATCTGAACTTATACATCGGGAATTGCTTTTCATTCTTCCCAACCCGGTTTTGCCGAAAGAACACCTTTCCTTTCGGATCCTCCAGCTTGATCAGAATCGCCACGACAACAAATAATGGCATTAACACGAGAAGACCAAGAGCGGAAAAAAAGATATCGATCATCCGTTTCATTATCAAATAGGACTCTGCTTCTTTCCTTCTCTCATCGGTATGCAGCATGTAAAGTTTCGGCAGGACCGCCTCGTAGTCTTCCGGCAGTTTTTGCATGCTCATCCTCCTCATCTAAAATTTTGCGAACTCAACTTAACTACTCAAGCTGGTTTGTCCCATTTTATTCAGCCATTCCGCCATTGCATCCATCACCGGATAGCGCAAATCTTCGCTTTGCAGTGCAAATTCAAGTGTTGTCAAAATATATCCAAGCCGCTCGCCGACATCATATCTTGTTCCGTCAAAATTATAGGCATATACCCGTTCGCTCTGATTCAGCTTCTGAATGGCATCTGTCAACTGGATCTCTCCGCCAGCGCCTTCTTCCATCAAATCGAGATACTTAAAGATCTTCGGCGTAAACACATACCGGCCCATGATCGCAAGATTGGAAGGTGCCGTACCTAGTGGCGGCTTCTCTACAAAATTGTTAACCCGATACAATTTACCGTCCTGCAAATCCGGTTCAATAATACCGTAACGATTCGTGAATTCATCAGGAATCTCTTGAACTCCGATAACCGAGTTTTGTGTTTCTTCATATTGATCGATCAGCTGCTTAAGGCAAGGTACGGCTCCTGTGACGATATCATCGCCTAACATGACACCGAATGGCTCATCTCCGATAAACCGTCTTGCACACCATACGGCATGCCCGAGACCCTTCGGTTCTTTCTGGCGGATATAGTGAATTTCTACCTTAGCTGAACGTTGAACCTCTTTAAGCAGATCCAGCTTTCCATCTTCCAAAAGCCTAGACTCCAGCTCAAACGCATTGTCAAAATGATCCTCAATGGCTCTTTTACCTTTACCAGTAACAATGATGATATCTTCAATACCGGAAGCAATAGCTTCCTCAACAATGTATTGAATGGTTGGTTTATTGATAATCGGAAGCATTTCTTTAGGCATGGCTTTCGTTGCAGGAAGAAAGCGCGTACCTAGTCCTGCCGCGGGTATGATTACTTTTTTTACCTTTTTCATCGCACTTTACCTCCTAAAAGTTTTGTGAGCATTAGCTTCAATGATTTGACTTCGTACAAAACTCACTTCGAAAGCATAAACTTAAGTTTTGTGAGCATTAGCTTCAATGATTTGACTTCGTACAAAACTCACTTCGAAAGCATAAACTTAAGTTTTGTGAGCATTAGCTTCAATGATTTGACTTCGAGCAAAACTTACTTCGAAAGCATAAACATTTACTTCGCCTGGTTCATGGCAATTCCGATTAGATTAGAGCCGGTCTGTTCAAGCAGCGTCTTCGCTTTGCGAATCGATTCCCGTTTGGACTTTCCGTATCTGGCCACCAGAATCACGCCGTCCGCTTGAGGTGCCAATATACGAGCATCACTGAAATCGACTGCCGAAGGAGAATCCAGCAGGATCAGATCGTAGTTTTCTTTTAGTTCCTCAAGCAAAGCGGTCATTTTGGGGTTTCCCAGCAAATCCGGCGGACTAACATGAGTTTTTCCCGCCGGGATGACTGACAGATTGGCTAAGTTTCCGAGGACTGCGATGTTATCTGCTTCCTCTTGCCCACTTAAATAAGCCGCAAGCCCGTCACTCCCCTCTACTTCAAACACGGTATGAAGACCGGGATGTCTCAGATTGCAGTCAACCACCGCTACCTTCTTGCCGTCCTGGACGAAAGAAACCGCGAGATTCGACAAGATTGTCGTCTTGCCTGCCCCAGCTTCTGCTGATGTAAAGAGCAGCACTTTTCCACCGCCGCCCTGCGCTAGTTCAAGCTGACGTATATATGTGCGCAGTGATCGGAACGATTCGGAGATATGCGAGGATGGATTAACGTCTGTAACCAGACTCTTATTTAGCCGCAACATAAGCACCCTCCTTCACTCTGGTGTCGCCTGCCGCCTTACCCAAATCACGTTTGCGAATGGTTGCGATCGAAGCAATTACCGGTAGACCAAGGTCATATTCCGCTTCCTTTTCAGACCTTAATGTGCCATTAAGTGTTTCCATCAGCAAGATAATTCCTAATGCAGCCATAAGGGATACAACAAAGCTAATGATGAGATTCATCGCAAACCCGCCGTTCGAGGGCCCTGGAACATCAGTCGGATCGGCCGGTGTCAGCAAGGTAACATTGTCTACCCTCATCAGCGACGGCAATTCTCGAATGAATGTCTGCGATACCGCATTTACGATCCCGGCAGCTTTGGTGTAGCTTTCATCCTGAACATTGAGGTTGATCACCTGACTCTTCTCTGAGGTTTTAATCTCAAGCTTCTGACTTAGTTCATCGGCCGTGAGACCAAACTCCGGGTGATTTTCTATTACGCTTTTCATGATGGTTGGTGATTTCATAATTTCCTTGTAACTCTCAATTAAATTCAGGCTAAAGCTCAAATCGTTAAGATTGTTGCTCTCGGGAGCTTTGGCAATGTTGTTGACAAGCAGCTGTCCGGAAGCGGAATAGACGGGTTCAACGAAGTTTTTGCTAACATAGTAAGTCGTAGCACAGGAGATCAAAACGAACACCATGATGAGCCAAAACCTTTTTTTAATCAGGTTAATGTAATCCAGAATCGTCTTTTCCACAGTAACCCTCCTTCCGCTAAAATTACATTCTGAAAGCATTCATGAAAGTTTCAGTTGTTGCTTTAATTCTATCAATCCACACCATTCGCCACATGGCTCATACCATCACTTTCCTCTTCACTTTGGAGTAAGACGTTATACCTCTTAAGAGGGGGATTAGGTATACTTTAGTGCCATATATAGGGCTAATTTAAGTTTTAACGCACAAAAAAACACGGACAACCTGTCCGTGTTCATGTACAATGCTTACGAATTATTTCAATTTTCACTCGTATGACATTTCATATTTGGTTAATCCGACAGCATTTGCATAAAGCGCTGCCTGTGTACGATCAGCCACCTGTAATTTTGCTAAAATCTGACTGACATGCTTTTTCACCGTAAATTCGCTAATGAAAAGACGTGAAGCAATTTCTCTGTTGCATGCGCCCTGTCCCAGCTCGATCAGGACTTCCTTTTCTTTGGGTGTCAATTCATCCGTTGGGCTGCTTCCACTCATGCGCATTTTATCTTCCATCAGACCAGGATCGTAATACTTTCTTCCCTTGTGCACCAATTGGATAGCAAACAGTAACTCCTCAGGCAACGCCTCTTTCAGTACATATCCATCTACCAGTACTTCTTCAGCCTTCAGGAAATCCTCTCTGCTCGCAGATGACGTCAACAAAATGAACTTACTAACGATACCACGAGCACGTGCTGTCTTAATGACATCCAATCCCGATTCATCTGCTAGCTTAAGATCAATCAATACGAGATCAGGCTGCGTCTCCTCAATCACAAGAAGCGCTTCTTGGCCATTCGTTGCCTCACCTGCAAACTGCACATTCGGCTGCATTGAAATGACAGATGCCAGTCCTCTTCTAACTAAAGGATGATCATCTACAATGACGATTTTCACAGAAACGACCTCCCGCCTAAAGTTTATGCATTCTTTAATTCAGCTACACCGACAGGAATCGAAATCATAATTCTTGTTCCTGTGCTCTCATTACTGGACAACTGAAAGTCGCCGCCGAGCGACTGGGTCAAATATTGCATATTCTTCATGCCAAGTCCGCTTACACTATCTTCAGATTCAATCCATAACAAATCAGTATCAAAACCAACACCATTATCACAAATCAATAATCGAATCCAAGTCGGCTTCAGAGACAGTTCTACCTCCACTCGACTGGCAGCACCATGCCTGATGGCATTACCAGTGGCTTCGGAGATAATCCGAAAAAGCGCTTTGTGGTAAGGATAAGGGAGACTGAAATCATCGCCCGTTATTTTTAAATCAATATCAACATCATTTAACCTGGATAAGCTCTTCAAATGTGATCTTACCATGCCCAACCAAGTAGGACCGCCACTCTTCTTGGAGCTAAGACTGTAGATCGTGATCCGCAGTTCTTTAGCAACCTTTGTGGCAGAATCATGAATAAGCTCTATTTGTTCTTCTAGCTCATGATCTGACATTCTCTTCCACGATTCCTTCAGCGAATGCGTCGCATACACAATACCAAAAAGGCTCTGCGATACACTGTCGTGCATTTCATCCGCAATCCGGTTCTGTTCGTTCGTGATGATCAACCGGTTCTCGATCACACCAAGCTCATGTCTTTCAAGAATATTCGCACTTAGCTCAGATAAGAATATCAATTGTTGAATATACCATCTGCGGCCTTCCAGCCCCTCTGTAGACTCCAGCTTGAGTCCAATCATCCCTACAAAACGGGTGCTCATCCGTACAGGCATCAGCAGGAAATCTCCTAATCCCGGCAGATTTCTAAAAATAGGCTCTCGCTGCAATCTCCATTCATGCTCATGTTTTCCCAGTTCTGAGAATAGGAACTGTTCCTCTTCCTGCTGCCAGCCGGTCTGCCTGCTCTGCGGAGCTGGTTCTCCGCTTTTCTTGGCGAACCAAAACAAAGCCTTATCCAGCTTCGTTAGCTTAACAACATAATCGGTGATCACTTGACCGATATTCATGAAATCATGTTGGCTTGAGGTTTCCACGATATGGTACAGGGATTTGATATGCTCCATCGTCTCTTTCGTGCGGGCATTCGATTCTTCACGTTGCCGCTTCATCCGATTAACGATCTGCATTATTATAACCGTAAGTACCAGTGTTAGAAACAGATTCCCATTTATAAATACAATTTCCAGAAAATTTCTGTTCGCAGAATTGATAAAAAAATAACAGAGCACCGCAAAAATACTGATGTAGCTTAAGAGCAACGACCATCCAAAATAAATGGACAATGACCCTGCAGCAATCAATACAGGATTTAGCACATAAAGCCTAAAAGAGCTTTCGTACCCACCCGTAAACAAGGTCAATGCGATAATTCCCACCATCTCTATACTAACAGCCAGGACGAGAGTCTTCGGCCTGCTGCGTAGCCTTCGATAACAAAATGAGAACGTTTGTGCAAACATAACAAGTATAGCAATAATAAGTGATTTATAAATTATGGAAGGTCCCGTCTGATCTAGAAGATACATGAGTGATGTGAGGGACAATGAAAAATACCTGTAATACGCAATCAGTTTGTCTTCTGCAGTTGGTTTGATTTTCATCCCACCACCCTATTCTCCAGTTTTTTGGAAAATGTAAGATTGTACTGTGCTCGATAAAAGCATCATACATGAGAAAAATCACAATAACAAGTTGACATTTCCCATGTTTGCGCTTCCATTTGAAAAATAGTTACAAAAAATTTATTATTTTTTTAGTAGGTTTTATCACTAAAATTTGGAATTTTATCCACTATAGTTAATAAGAACTAACGTATTTATGTAATATTAATCCATAATTTTCAACATATCTTATAAAACGACAACAATTATACAAATTATAACAATTGCTGTTGGGACTCTAGTAGGATGATGTCGATTTAAATGTTATTCCGGCAAAGCTGGGGTGCGATCCCCATATATTTTTTAAATAAACGAGAAAAATAGAACGGATCATTATAATGAAGCATACTAGAAATTTCCTTAATTTGTAATGAGGTGTTGAAAAGTAACTTTTTGGCTTCCGCCATTTTTAGACGGTGAATATATTCATGAAGCGGGTATCCACTGCTGCGCCGAACAAAACGACGAAGTGTAGACATCGAAACATGATGTTTTGCCGCTATTTGTTCTAGGTCCATTTCACCATAAATGCATAAGTTCAGGTCTTCCCGAATCTGACGCATATAATCAGCCTGAGAATTCCAACTTTTTTCTTCTATTATAAAAGAACACTCCAGCAGCATTCTTTCGAGCAATAATGCTGCCCGATCCGCATCTACAGGTTCTCCGCTCTCCATCCGTTCCAGCACTTCTTCAAATAAGGTAGTAAGACCTACTATAGATTGGGCTTGAAAAACATTTCCCCCGGCTATGAGGCCCGATTCCAGCCATTCCGATACACGCGTGCCATTAAAGTTAATATAATACTCATCCCAGCTGCCTCCCGGTGGTGGACCAAAGTTATAACTGTAACCTGGGCGGAAAAAGTATAAGCTGCCTTCACGTACCTGCTGCTCTTTTCCCCCAATCTCCATGTAGGAGCCACTACCTGACACTATGTAAACAATGGCCCAGTGCTCAAAAACTACACCTGAACGGAATAACGTTCTTCCTGGCAGATGTCCTGCCTGTCCCACCCTTATATTCTTGAGCTTCAGCTTGGAGGATTCAACCTTCGGATCAATAATTCTTATTGGATATGGACTGATCATATAATCCATGTGCTTGGACATTATAGGCATTCCTCCCCTTGTTTAGTAGTGATAAGGTTATTGTGAAGATGATCATATTCTACATGAATAAGAGGTGTCCACGCTATGCTTAATCATTCTACACTACTGCTTTTCCCTAATCCGCGTGAAATCACATTGTCACAAGGCTCCTTCCATTTCCCAACAAGCGGAAGCATCGTACTTCCTAATATGGAAGAACAATCTGCCATGCCAGCTGCACGAAAACTACAGGAAGTAATTGCACAAGCATTGAATCTGCAGCTGACTTTATCCATTGGCTTACGTCCAACCGTTGTATCTGTCTGTAACTTTAACTATGTGCCATTATTGTCTGCACAGGCGTATGAGATTGTTGTCGATCAGAAGGGTATCGTTGTCTCCTATAGCTCTCCTGTAGGCGCCTTCTACGCAGCAGCAACCCTGAAACAAATCATAGAACAAAGTGGAAAATCTATACCTCAGCTGCATATTCGCGATGAACCTGATTTTGGAGCCAGAGGCCTGCTCATAGATATCAGCCGCAATAAAATCCCGAAGCAAGAAACCTTGTACCGGATCATTGACCTTATGGCTGATTTGAAGATGAATGAACTTCAGCTATATATAGAAGGTGCTCCGTTCGCTTATGAATCCTTCCCTCAAGTCTGGGAGCTTGAAACCCCAATTACCGGAGAGGAAATCCTGCTTCTGGATGCCTATTGCAAAGCACGTTATATAGAGCTTGTTCCCAATCAGAATAGCTTTGGGCATATGGAGGGCTGGCTTTCTCGTCCAGAATTCAACGCTTTAGCTGAAATTCCCGAAGGCTTTATGCTTCCGAAGAATTTGTATGCGCAGGACGTTTATCCAGAAGGCTTATTTATGCACCCTGGTACTTTTGATACCGAAGATCCTAATGTACTACCTCTGCTAGACAAAATGTTTGACGATCTGCTGCCCTACTTTAGCTCCAATCAGTTTAATGTAGGCTGCGATGAGACCTATGAACTCGGCCTTGGTAAAAACAAAGCTCTGGCTGAAGCTCAAGGCAAAGGTCAACTCTATTTATCATTCCTGCAAAAGATTTATGAGTTGGTTACAAAACGTGGCAAAACGATGCAATTCTGGGGCGATATCATTATCCAGCATCCCGAACTGATTCCTCAGCTTCCTAAGGATATTATTGCTATGGAATGGGGTTATAGCGCGGAGCATCCCTTCGAGTCCGATACGCTCAAATTCCGTGAAGCAGGTATTCCTTTTTATGTCTGCCCAGGCACCAGCTCATGGAACTCCATTACAGGACGCACGGACAATATGTTAGCCAATCTGCGCAGTGCAGCTATTCATGGCAAAAACAACGGTGCTATCGGTTATCTCATTACGGATTGGGGAGATTTTGGACACTGGCAGCATCTGCCGGTTAGCTATGCCGGCTTCGCCTACGGCGCAGCCCTATCCTGGAGTGTAGATCATAATCTGGAAGCAGATACTGCACAGTATTTAAATAGATTTATTTTTGCAGATCGTTCTGAAGGAATTGGCCAGCTGCTCCTGGATCTCGGCAATTACTATCAGCTTGAATCCAGTATCAACCGTTCGAATGATGCAGAAATGTCCCTGCTGCTGCGTACCCATCTGGACAATTTCCTAATCATAGAGAAGCTTACTGAGGAACACTTCAATCATCTCGAAGAATATCTGCTCTCCATTGAGGCGCGGCTATCGGGGCTAGATCTTCAATGCGAGGATGCTGCTCTTGTGCTGAAAGAATTGAGTAATGGCATCCATTTCGTGAAGCATGCTGTGCAGCTTGGCAGAATCAAGCTACAGTTGACATCAGCACCAGATTCGCTTGATCCTGCGCTGATTACGAAGCAAATCAATGATCTAGATGTACTCCTTCACCAATATCGTCTCTTGTGGACGGAACGCAACCGGCTCGGCGGCTTGGAGCAAAGTATCTCGAAACTTCAACGCCTGCGTAGTCAATATGAAGCATTAAAATCAGAGCTCTCCGCATCCGTAAGTTCCTAATCCCTCTTATTAAGATTCTCTATATAGCTGCTGTTGGGTAATCGAACGTTGAACTAACGTTTTCGGTTCGCCCAGCGCAGCTCTTCATATTGATTCTCAAGCATCTCCCGCTCACGTTGCTCGTGTTGTTCCCTGCCAATTCCCTCCTGCTGGCTTTCCTCATCCTCATAGATTCGCCATAGGTCAGAGAACAGATAGTCTTTGATTTCTACCACTTTTCCCTGCAGGATTCCGTTTATCCAAAAAAGTCCTGTGGAGGTACGCATAACCATGCGGCCATCCGGTGTTTCCGCCTTTTGACCCATTCGAATCGCCATAAGCATTTGGCCGAAAGTATACCATTCCATATTTGCTAATACCTCCTAAATTTTAGTTGTAATGGAATAAAGAGAAAGCTATAATCAGGGCAAAAGAACCATTTTCGTAAAAATTTTATAGGAGGGTTGTTATGGATTGGCTAAATGACTACGAAGATGAACTACGCTTGGTATTCCAAGAAAGCAGACGGATTATTTCCGAATTTCCAGAACCTCTAAATCAACAAGGTATGTCCTATCTTGAGCATTTTAACGTATTTAACGCTGAAAGCCACAAAAACTACATATGTTATCTTTTACCCTTTTGGCTGCAGAAGGGATGCGGAATCTCTGCAGAGGTTACTCGCCAGATGTCGATGGGCAACGTCTTTTTTATGTTGTATTTCTTCATACAGGATGACCTGATGGACAGCCAAGAATCCTCCGCATACGAAAAATTGCCCTTGGCAAATTTGCTTTATGTCGAATTTTTAAATATCTACCGGATACTATTTCCGGAGCCATCCGCTTTCTGGATCTTATTTAATCGTTATATCATGGAGTGGGCAGATAGTGTTAGCAACGAAAATACCAGTGACTATTTTCTTAATGATCGGGTCAAAATTGCCTATAAAGCCAGTCCGCTCAAGCTATCCAGCACTGCTGCCCTTCTGATGTCTGGAAAGAGTGATTTAGTGCCGCAAGCTGAAGAGCTTATCCATTCAGTTTTGCTTACACTGCAAATGCTGGATGACTATGAGGACTGGAAAGAAGATTTATCCGCGGGCAACTATAATTGTCTTCTCTCCCTAACTCGCAAACATCTGCCAAACAGCAGTGCAGCTAAACTGACTTCGCAAGAGGTCGAATTTTATCTATTCACTGCAAATGGTCTACATACCTATACGCAATTAGCACACGACACACATAACAAAGTTACAGCTTCCGACCTTGATGCCCCTCATCTTATTGCGTTCCATTCCATGCTAGTAAGTAACTTACAGCAGATCTCTGATTCCATCGAAGCGGACAAGCAGCTCTTGCTAAACGGAGGATTATATCATTGGTTGTCAAAAAATGTCCATTAATTCTATTATTTTGTAATAAAAAGAATAGTATTAGTAGTTTTGCTATGTTATATTATTAAAGGTAAATATATACAATTTGGGAAGGGTGATTATTATGTCAGAAGCAATTCTTAGAAATCAAGTCATTCAAAAGGCATGGGAAGATCCAAGTTTCAAGAAAAGACTACTCTCAGACCCAAAAGCGGCTCTCCAAGAAGCACTAGGCGTAATTATTCCCGACAGCGTTACCTTGAAAGCCGTTGAAGAAGGCTCCAACGAATTCTATCTTGTAATTCCACCAAGTCCTACATCCGATGTATTGAAGGCAACCGCAGCACCACGCGGTTCGTGGTAAGACAACAAGATTAACCCCCTAAGGAGTGAGAATCATCCGGAGCTTCTGCCAATGGCAGTATGGTGATGGATTCGGTTCCCACTCCTTTTTTGCTTGTAAATTTCACTTTACCTTGCATAGCTTCGATGATACGGAAAGTGACCATTAATCCAAGACCTGTCCCTTTATTCTTTTTAGTGAAATAAGGCTCTCCCAATCGGTGCAGGACATCCGCGTCCATCCCTTCCCCGTTGTCTTTGATATGAATGATTACGTTCTCCTCTTCCGCATACACCGACATATAGATAAACCCTTCGTCACGGAAAGATTCAATGCTATTTTTGATAATGTTGATGAAGGCTTGCTTAAACTTTGAGGAATTCCCCTTCACCCATAATTCGCCCGATACATCGAGAATCATTTTTCCTCCATTTAAATGACAAAGCGGCTGCATAATACTCTCAATATGCTTAAATTCATTATACAAATTCAGACTGGAAATCGTCTCAAATTCCGGTTTTGCGAAGGTTAAGAAATCCGTAATGATCCCGGAAGCACGATCCAGCTCACTAAGGGCCATCGACATAAATATTTCCTCTTCACCAACGGATTTCTCGCTAAGCAGCTGAAGGAAACCCCTAGTTACCTGGAGTGGATTCCGCACTTCATGAGCAACAGATGCAGCAAGCTCGCTAATAATTTCCATTTTTTCTGAACGCTGCAATTCGTTGTTAAAACGCTCTAATTCTTTAGAATAGTTAACAACCTGTTGATGGCTATAGGCTAGTCTTCGCTCCAGAATTACGATCAAGGAGATTATGAAGGCAACAATGCCCCACTTCCACAAGAATAAATCATAGTTCCCCTTATGAATGTAATACCACAGTAACTCTGACACTACAGTAAATGCAGCCGTTCCAAAGCCAATGGCAAAAATGATAGCGTCCCTATTCCCTTTAAGCGAAAATATAATCACACATACGATCAGCAAGATGAACTGAAGGATGAGGATGAACCCGATAATAGTGGTAGATACAAAATAATAAAACTCAATATAGCTATTATTCGATAGAAAATTGATCAAAAGACATAGCAAACAAAATGAGGAGTAAATGACTTGAAATTGACGAAAACGACGGACGATCGCATATTTTCCACTGCCAAATATTTTTTCAAATAAAAGAGTAAGCGCCGGTAAAAGTGAGAATAAAGCCAAATCAAGAAATACATTACTAATCGCGCCTAAATCGCTGTAAAAGGTATAAATAAAAGGAGAATAGGTTATCGAGAGAATTCCGGTTGAACCTATTACAACGGCTAGTGAAGCCACACTGGAAAAATAGTCCCTATTAATGTAGAGAGAGCTTATAAATAGAACGATAGCCACAAGAAAAAAAGCACAGCCCAAAATCACATCGCTGAGTCCATTTTTAATATAATCATTGATTAACAGGTTGTGTTCACCGATCACCACTTCATTTTTAATTCCGATTCTATCCTGCAGCGTTTCAGTCCAAATGTATAATGTTTTCCCACTATCGCTTTGACTCAAAGGCAACAACAAAGAATAGTTATCCTTAATATAATTACGATCTTCCTCGAAGATCAAACGGTCGTTCACATACACCTTCACATGAAGAGCATATAGAGTATCAATGTAGATTGAAGGGGAGATATAACTAAAGTTAGGTATGGAAATACGAGTCCAAGAAGTGGATACGCCTGATGGCAGATGTGGGATTTCCTTCGTAGCATTCACATTTATCCAATACTGCTGGTCATTATTCTGTGGAACCTCTACGCCGCTGTTTTCGGTTCCATCGCCCCATCTCATCTGCCAACTGGTAATTTCTTGGGATGGATATGGGGTCGCTGCTGATACAACAATTGAACTATATCCTATCAGAAGGAGAGTAAGAGCTATTGCTATATGTAGGACTTTAATCATCAAGCGCATATATGCACCTCAGAAGTAAGTATCAGAAACAATATTCTGTCTGTACTACTTCGCTCAGCCCCTCACTCTTTCCTTCTAAAAAACGGAATTATCATAAATTACTTCTAAATTCTTCTAAGTTCTGGTATTTTTACTATAATTTCAGTCCCTTCCCCTTTCTCACTGCGAAACTCAGTGCATCCCTCCATCGCCTCAATAATCCGAAAGGTTACCATCAGTCCAAGCCCCGTTCCTTTGGTCTTATTGGAGTAATAAGGTTCCCCTAACCGAGCCAGCTCATTCCGGTTCATCCCTTCCCCATTATCATGAACACTGATTATTATATGTTTTCCAGACTTCCAGGCTGTGACTTTAATCAGCCCATTGTCCTTTAAAGCTTCGATGCTATTTTTGAGAATGTTGATAAACGCTTGCTTGAACTTGGCAGATGATCCAGTAACGTAAAGTCCTGGCTGCAGATTAAGTTCAATGACGCCCCCTTGCAGATTCGCTAACGGAGAAAGAATACCCGTCACATGCCTCAACTCTTCGGACACATCAAGCTGCTCTACGGTTTCAAGTCCTGGTTTAGCGAAGGTTAGGAAGTCTGTAATAATGAGCGTAGCTCGATCCAGTTCTGTCACTGCCATTTGCAGATATTCCCGCTCCTTTTGATCTGAACGCTCCCCAAGAATCTGCAGAAACCCCCGGGTAACCTGCAATGGATTCCGTACTTCATGGGCAACCGAAGCTGCCAGCTCACTAATAATCTCCATCTTCTCCGAGCGCTGCAAATCATTATTGAACTTCTCAAGCTGATGGGAATATTCAATAAGCTGTTCATGGTTTCGAGTAAACCTTCTTCCCAGAATGACGATTAAGGCAATTACGAAAATCACCATTCCCCATTTCCACCAATATAATTGATAGGATTGCCCCGATGCATAGAACATGACCAGTTCACTAAGAGACATGAAAGCAAATATTGAGAACCCTGAAGTAAAAATAACAGCATCTACATTGCCACGGTTCGCGTGTATAAACGCTAAGCTGATCAAAAGTATAATTTGTACAATCATAAGGATACCTAGCACACTCGTAGTCATCAATCGATAAAAGTCATCCACCTGATAGGACAGAAGAATATTAATAACCATTAGGGAAAAACAAAATACAGAATAGACAATTTGAAACTTACGGAAACGTGTAACGATTCTCTTTTTCCCTGGACCAAATATTTTCTCAAAATAAAATGTAAAGGATGGCAAAAGCGTATATAAAGCTACATCAAAGAAAACAAGTACGATCTCTCCATAATCGCCGAGGATTGTCGGCAGGAACGATGAATACGTTACCACTAAGACGCCAATGGATAAAATAATCAGCACCAATAGATATCCGCCTGAAAAATAGCCTTTTCTCATGAATAGCGAGCAGATCAGCAGTACAACCGCAATAAAAATAAGCGTCGTTCCAATGATCAGATCCATTAAGCCCTGCTTTACATAAACAGATAACAGCTCATCGTATTGGCCTACTCTTATTTCGCCGTGGATCCCTAAGTCTTTGCTGCCACCATGGGTCCATAAATATAGCTGTTGTCCTCCAACACTTTTGGACAGAGGAATAAAAACCTTACTGCCATTGAAATTAAAATCTTTTCCGGAATCATATATTAATTCGTTATTTAAATAAGCCTTAACATTATTTCCATATACTTTATCTATGAATAACGCAGATTTATCACTAATTTGTGGTAAAGTAAACCGCAGCCAGGCTGAGGTTGCTCCACTTGGAGTCTCTGGGCTTTTCCCATGAGGCATAACACGAGTCCATTCTTCATCAAGAGCTGCCACAGCTTCTTCAATATGATCTATTTCTATACGTTCAAATTTAATCTCCCAATTGGGCAGCGTAGAGTCTGATGATTCAGCACTCACTATCGCCGTACCAAAAGGAACCATAGCGGTCAGCAGTAGAATTAATAAAAAAGCAGCCGCTATATTGAGCTTTGGCAACTTCATCGTAGCACCTCAGTAATTCATTAGTTGTTTAAACGTTCATATATGCTTCTTAATTTCGACAAGCTTCGCACTATCCCTGCCTATTCTTGTAAATTTTCTCGAAAAAGAACGTTTTTCATCGGCTTTTGCTTTCACCCATTTTTTACTAATCCAATATAGACATACCCATTTATTGGATCAGCGATTCGATCATGGTCAAACGGGTAAAGATAAACATAGGAAGTTCAAATTTTATCATAAAAAAGGAGTGAACGGCTATGGATAGTTCACCAAATAAAACTGAAGCTGACTTTGAATATGAACGTTATATACAAGCTGATATGGATGAAGAGGATATTGTTGATGATGACGCAGATCCTGTCTTGGTTGGCGATAAATACTTGGCAGCAGATATTGGTTTAAACTCACCTAAGGATGTAATCGAAAGAGATGAGCTGGTGGAATCCGATGCATATCTAGCCGCTGAAACCGCAGGATTAACCCTAGATGATACGGATTATACTAAGGATGAGGAACTCTTGGAGATGGAAGAAGAAGATCAGCCGCTGGAGGATGTTCCAGATGCAGACGATGTATATCCAAATTCCATTATTGACCCTGCCTCCCCGCCAGTGGATGTTATGCCGGGAACAGACGTTTTGAACGGTTCGCAGGGAGAATAGCAGCTTAATATGAATAAAGCCGCCGGGCTGTGAGCCCGGCGGCTTTATGTTGTTTCTTCTAAATAACGACATGCTCAATGAGGTAGCAGTTAGCTCTGCATCGTTGTTGGCTGTTCTGCGGGACGAGCAGCGGCGATTTGCGCTTCCAGCTTGCGGGTCTTAACCAATATCGCTGCTACCAGCAGCATCACTCCATTGATTACAAACACCCAGCGAATTGGAATAACCGCGCCCAATAAGCCGCCGATAATCGGTCCAGCCATCGTCGCAAGCTGAGATGCCGCCTGATTCAGGCCAAAGGCCCGTCCACGGAATCCCGGCTCAATTACTTGTACAATCATGGCATTGACTGACGGCAGCACACCTGCATAGAACAAGCCGTATGCAAAGCGAAGGATAGCGAACTCTACATAGCCCGAAACAAAAAACTGTAGAATATTACCGATCCCGCCCCCGATCAGACCAATAAATAAGATCATCCCAAAGCCTTTTCGGCTGCCGAGTCTGCCCCACTGCGGAGCCATCAGCACCGTAGCAATCCCCACAGCAGAGAATACGATTCCCGAGCTTAGCGAGGCACTATTTTTGGAGATCCCCATGTCCAGTAGATAAATTGGGATTAACGGTTCCAGAATCATAACGGAGAAGGTACTGATTCCCGCCAGCGAGAGCAAAGTAATAAAAGCTCGGTTACTTCTCGCTTCCCTGATATCATCACTTACATGTGACCTTGGAGCCGAACGGTCGAAGTTCTCCTCTTTTGCAAAAAAAGTAGCAATGAGCGCTGAGATAAGTACAATACCCGCTGAGAATAAAAAAGCAATCCGGTTGCTGGTATAATAGCTCACTACACCGCCAATTAATGGCCCAATAATACTACCTGTCGCTCCGGCTGTAGACATAATACTTAAAGCGTACCCCGTCTTATGCTCAGGTGTATTGGTGGCTACCATTGCAATAGCTGCTGGAACAAAACCGGCAAGCAGTCCTTGCAGCACACGCACAATCAAAAAAACATAAGGATCATGTACAAAATAATTAATAAGGTATAAAGCTGCCAGACTAAAACCCGAGCGAATAAGCATCGGTTTCCGACCATACTTGTCGGCTAGCGAACCCCAATAGGGAGAGATTAAAGCGCTGGCAAGAAAGGTTATTCCAAAACTAACCCCTGACCAAATCTCCAAATGATTTGAAACCCCAAGTTCGTCGCTCAAAAAAATGGAAAGGAAGGGAATCGAGATCGAATAAGCTGTACTACAAAAGAAAACCCCTACCCAAAGCACGATCAAATTCCGCTTCCACGAAAAGAGCATCCTATGCACATCCTTTCTCGATGTTCTCTTTGGAAACATCCTACCATTGTAAACTTCTTTTTAAGATGTGCCAATCCCAGAAGTCATAACTGACCTTTGCATGTAATAGGACAAAGGAGGTATTATGGGAAGTACCTACGAGATTATTCAATAAAAAGGAGAGATTATTTAGTGAAGTCTACACGAACAAAATCCGCTATTCTTCTGATCATGTTATGCCTGGTCATGGTTATTGCGGCAGGTTGCGGTAACAAGCCAAACAATAACAATGCAAGCAGTAATAATGGAAGCAGCGGATCAGCACCTGGGGAAGGTGCAGCCCCAACTGAAGGCGTTCCTTCAGCTACGGCAAGTCATCCCTTAGTAACCATTGAAATGGGAGACGGGGATATCATCCAAGCTGAGCTATACCCTGAGGTTGCCCCTAACACCGTAAACAATTTCATCTCACTTATTCAAAAAGGATTTTATGATAACACTATATTCCATAGAGTAATTCCTAACTTCATGATTCAAGGCGGCGACCCTGATGGTACAGGTATGGGAGGCCCGGGTTACAGTATCGCCGGAGAATTCTCTGGCAACGGGTTCACCAATAACCTTCTGCATACAGAAGGTGTTCTATCCATGGCAAGATCACAGGCTCCTGACTCTGCCGGTTCCCAGTTCTTTATTATGGATGCAGCTTACCCTAGTCTAGATGGAAGCTACGCCGCTTTTGGTAAAGTAACTGAAGGAATCGAAGCTGTAAAAAGAATTGTGAGCCTGCCTCGTGACGGTTCTGATCGTCCAGATGAGCCACCAGTCATGAAAAAGGTGACGGTCGACACCTTCGGCGTCACTTACCCAGAACCGCAAAAGGTTCAGTAATTAGGAATAAGCAGAAACCACGTTACCGTCCTCGAAATAAAATAAACGTTTCTTGTAGAAATAAAAGAACATAAAAAACTCGGCAGTCCCTCCGAAGTTGTAATCGGATGGAAATTGCCGAGTTTTTTTTACAGCTTATCCCCGCAGCGATCTTCTGCTAAGTGCATGTTGACCATTACGCAGAAAGGTGCTGCGGCTATTTCTTAATAGCGCTATCCGGTCCTCTGCAAGCTGGTTTGCAGCGGCATAAGTAGGTATTCCGTTCAAACGGGAAATTTTCATTACGCGGGTAATATTGTCGTAAATCTTCGCCACCTGCTTAAAGGCACGTTCCTTATTATAGCCGTTCAGCTCGTCCGCAATATTAATGACGCCACCTGCATTAATCACGTAATCTGGAGCATATACAATCCCCATCTCATGAAGTGCATCACCATGCGAGGAATCCTTCAGCTGATTATTAGCAGCTCCTGCAATCACTTTCGCCTTGATTAACCGTAAGGATTCATCGTTAATTGTCGCTCCAAGAGCGCAAGGAGCATAAATATCACAATCTACACTGATGATATCGCCTGGATCTACAGCCTTGGCGCCATAGGCCTCTACTGCACGTTGAACGGCTGGTTTATGGATGTCCGTTACGATAAGCTGTGCTCCTTCTTCATGAAGATGTTTGCACAGTGTAAAGGCCACGTTCCCCACACCTTGAACAGCTACTGTCTTCCCTTCGAGCGAATCACTGCCAAAGGCGGCTTTAGCGGCTGCCTTCATTCCTTGGTAAACACCGTAAGCCGTTGCTGGTGACGGATTGCCCGAAGAACCGTACGTTGGTGAGGTGCCAGTAACATAATCTGTCTCTTGATAAATAATGTTCATGTCCTCTTCCGTAGTCCCTACATCTTCAGCAGTTATGTACCGTCCATTTAAACCTTGTATGTATCTTCCGAAAGCACGGAACATGGCTTCATTTTTATCCTTCTTGGGATCTCCAATGATTACTGTTTTCCCACCACCCAAATTCAGGCCGGATACTGCATTTTTATAGGTCATCCCTTTTGCTAATCGAAGCGCATCAACAATAGCTTCCTCTTCCGTAGCATAGGTCCACATCCGCGTTCCACCCAGTGCTGGTCCTAGTGTCGTGTCATGAATCGCGATGATCGCCTTTAATCCCGATGCCTTATCCTGACAAAATAATAATTCCTCGTAGTCGTCCCGTTCCAATGCTGCAAACAATTCCATTTCCAATATCCCCTATCCCTTTGTCATATTCCTCATGCTGGTTCAAAGTTCATGCAATTGGAAGAGGATCAGTTGGATCCCCTCCCAAAATATTGTAGCAGAATACGCCGTAAAACAAAAAGAACTCATGTCACCATCTTAACTACTGATGGGGCATGAGCTCTTTTTATCCAATCTACTCTCATAGACAACTGTCAAAATGCTTTACAGTTTAGCAATCGTCTCTGTAAGTACCGGTACGATTTGTGATTTACGGGATACTACACCTTTAAGAAGGGCTTTATTGTCATCAAGCTTCACGTTGTACGCCTGTTCTACTGCACCTGCAACACGGCCCAGAGCCAGACCCACCGAATCGTTGTTGAGGATATCTGTAACTACGAACAGGAACAGATCCAATTCTTTTTCAGCAATAATGGAAGTCAGTGCAGTTTCCAGTTCAGCCTGCTTGGAGAGTACATCATTAACGTCAACCGCGTTCACTTGGGCGATTTCTACTTTGTATTCACCCATTTTGAATTCCTTAGCATCCAAGGAGATCAGTTGAGCGATACTCTTGTCGCTAAGATCAGCACCAGCCTTCAGCATATCAAGGCCGTAGCTTTCTGCATTTACACCAGCGATTTCAGCCAATTCGCGTGCTGCAGCTACATCTTCAGCGGTGCAGGTTGGAGATTTAAACAGCAAGGAATCAGAAATGATTGCAGACAACATCAATCCGGCGATGTCTTTAGGGATAGCTACACCGTTTTCTTTATACATTTTGTTAAGAATAGTAGCAGTACAGCCTACTGGCTCAGCACGGTAGTATAACGGATGTGCAGTCTCAAAATTAGCGATCCGGTGATGGTCGATAACTTCAATTACACGCACTCGATCAATGTCATTCGCACTTTGTTGGCGTTCATTATGGTCAACAAGAATAACCTGATTAGCTTCTCCAGCTACGTTCTCTACCAGACGAGGAGCCTCAACTCCGAAATGATCAAGCGCAAATTGCGTTTCACCACTAACGTCACCCAGACGAACTGGCTCAGCATCCCAGCCTAATTCTTTTTTGAGTGCTGCATAAGCAATTGCCGAACAAATAGTATCCGTATCCGGATTTTTGTGTCCAAAGACCAATGTTTTTTCCATTTCCAATCTCCTTACTATGTTTTAGTGAGATTAATATACCATACATTGATAGCGTCTTCCAGATTGTGCGAGCTGAAAAAATGGTTTAGCCTCTCCCACCTACGGTTGTTCACGTCTGGTCTTTGGAAGCGGATCTGGTTTGGACTCACCATGCAGCGGTTCATTATCGGAGAAAAGATCAGGGTTCTCTTTTAGCATCAGGCTTAAAATATCCGTCGTTTCTACTGTTCCACACACTCTAACTAGTGCATCCCCGAAGTTCCCCTTACGCATGGCACCGCCTTCCTCAAGCTCGCGTTCCACTTTCCAAAAATGCTCCGACCAAGAGAGACCACAATGTCTGCGAGAAGGCACCATGATTTCATCGCCACCCGGCGTCACCGTATATAATTCCTCATGACTATCCGTCATTCTGCCCGGAATATCCACCCACTCTTCAATACCGTGAATGAACGTATTCCGCCGCAGATCGACGCCCAGCAGTACTATTTCCGCCTTCCGATCAAGCAGCTTGCCCCACACTGAACCACGGGCGCATGGCGTATCCCAACGTTCATCCCCTGCAGTAAACGCCTCAGCATCAACACCCAAAGCCGCTACAGAGTGAGTCGGATGCCAAGAGCGGACAACACCTGGACGTTTTCTGAACAGCTCGGGTAATATCCCTACACAAGATGGGGAATCTTGAACAAAGAAGCGCGGATTATCCGCATTAATATAAGCCCATGTATGCGTTGGCAAAACAAGCAGCCCATCCTTCATATATTCACTGAGTGCATCCAGCACCGTGTTCGCGCCTCCTTCTACTTCGCCAACACTTTTTAACGAGGAATGAACTAAAATGGTCCCCCGTGGATCAATCCCTAACTCCTGTAATTGTTTCATCAAGCTTGTTGTTGTGTGCACTATTCTCTCTCCTTATGTATGAATTAAATTTCATGAAACATTAATATCCACTTGCAAAAGTTTCTTATTACTATTAAAATTATAGTAACTTAATAATATTCACCAAAGATTTTATCGATATATTAACAATAAATTAAAATAATCCACAAACCCAAAGCATTTACACGGAGGTAACTACCATGAGTTTAACGTTAAAAGGACTTCACCATGTCTCAGCTATTACAGGCAAAGCACAGGAGAACTTTAAGTTCTATACAGAGGTACTTGGACTGCGTCTCATTAAAAAAACAGTAAATCAGGATGATATTTCAGTGTACCATTTATTCTATGGAGATGAGAAGGGGAATCCCGGAACCGAATTAACCTTTTTCGAGCTTCCGATGGCAGGCCGCAACCGAGAGGGCAATAACAGCATCTCCGCGCTCTCCCTTCGATTGCCAAGCGATGCCGCACTTACCTACTGGGAGCAACGCTTCACCGAGCTTAACGTGGAGCATGGGACGATACAGGAACTTGGTGGACGCCAGACTTTATCCTTCCGCGATCACGAGAGCCAACGTTTCATTCTCGTATCCGACGAAAATGATAACGGTGTTGCCGGCGGTACTCCTTGGGCTAAAAGCCCAGTACCTGCCCAATATGGCATTGTAGGCTTAGGACCCGCACATCTCACAGTAGAAAGTGCAGAACATACAGCGGTAGTGCTGGAGCAGTTGCTCGGCTTCCGCCGTATAGGAACCTACCCTTCAACAGTTGCCGGTCAGCCAGATGTGCTCGTATTCGAGACTGGTGAAGGCGGATCAGGTGCTGAGGTTCATCTGGAGGAACGCAATGATCTGGAGCAAGAGCATTTGGGACGTGGCGGGGTACATCACGTCGCATTCCGCGTAGATAATGAAGACGAATTGAAGCAATGGATCGAACACATCCGCCAGGCACAGCTTCCTAATTCCGGTTTCGTCGACCGCTTCTACTTCCGTTCCCTCTATTTCCGCGAGCCTAACGGCATCCTTTTTGAGTTGGCTACAGACGGACCAGGCTTTGCTACAGATGAGCCTATGGAAAGTTTAGGTGAATCCCTTGCGCTGCCGCCATTTCTGGAATCGAAACGCCAGCAAATCGAGGCTTATCTGAAGCCGCTGGATACTCGGCAATAAACCTCTTCAGGTTACTAAATAAAAGGTGTGAGCCGCTTATGCGCTCACACCTTATTTTATTATTGAAGGTTAGTAGCTTTCCCTACAATATCTAGTAGCTCCGACAGGTTTCGGATTTCGTATTTTGGCTGAACGCCGGACTCATTAATCTTCCCTAGCGGGTTAAACCAGCAGGTATCAATCCCATAATTAATTCCGCCTTGAATATCAGAGGTTAAGGAGTCACCCACAATCAATACTTTTTCCTTATCTTCAATCCCCAATTTGGCAAAAGCATAATCAAAAATCCCCGTCTCTGGCTTCTGACATCCTGCCTCCTCTGAGATAATGATCTGCTCAAATGTATCACTCAGCAGCGAGCCTTGGATTCTGGAAGTTTGCACATCCTTGATTCCATTCGTGATAATCGCCAGGCGGCAATCTGCAAGCTCTCCGCATAGCTCGATTGCTCCCTGCATCAGAAAGGTTCCTTCGCCTAAGAAACGTAGATAGGCCTCACTGAATGTTTCAGGATCAAGCTCAAGCGCATGTGCAGCAAACAACCGATTGAACCGCTCTACCCGCAGCGCCGCAGATGAAATCCTTCCTTGTTCTAAATCCCTCCACAATGCGTGGTTAATCTCTTGATAACTGGCAGCATAATCTGCTGCACCTGTGGGCATCCCAAAGTGTAGAAAGGCATTAGACAATGCGTGACTTTCTGCCATTCCATAATCAAACAACGTATCGTCGGCATCAAATAAAATAACATCGTATTTCATAAATATCCCCCAAAGGCTTTTCTCAACAAGGTACTACAGCGTTGCTGGCAAGTCAACTTCACACCCCTCACGACAAAATTTTACTTTTTTAAGGTAGATTTAATCGATCTGTGGTATTTTAAAAAGAAAACGGTGGTGAGCGTCATTTTATACGTTTTATCATTTCTAATGTCATTTCTTATCGTCTACTTTCTAATTCCGCCGCTCGGCAAGCTTGCTTTTCGGCTTGATTTTGTGGACAAGCCTCGGCAGGACGTTGAGCGTAAAATTCATAGAGAGCCCATTCCGCTAACGGCCAGCTACGCCATATTCATCGGATTTTTTATCACTTATCTGGTGTTCGCGCGTGATTTCTCCATGGAGACTGTCGCATTATTTGTAGGTGGCGTACTGTTGCTGACCATAGGCACGGTGGATGATTGGTACAAAACGAAAGGCAAAGATTTCCCAGCTCTGCCCAAGTTAATTGTACAAGTTAGCGCAGCGATCCTGGTTTATGTTTCTGGCAATGCCTTTACCGGATTCTACAATCCATTCTCAGGCGATTATATCGTTTTGCCTGTCATTCTATCGTTTCTGCTGACGATTATCTGGATCTTCGGTGTAACCACAGTTATTAATTTCTCGGATGGCATGGACGGTCTGGCTGGTGCCTTGACGGCCATTTCGGCGATTACATTATTTGTTGTCGCACTGGCAAAGGGGCAATCCTCATCTGCCATTATGGCAATTTCACTGATTGGCGTTACGCTTGCTTATCTGCGCTACAATAAGCCGCCCGCAAAAATCTTTATGGGCGACGCCGGGGCAACCTTTCTCGGCTTCATCCTAGCGGTAATTGCACTCGACGGAGCGTTCAAGCAAGCCACCGTCCTGTCGCTGTTCATTCCGATTCTGGCGCTGGGCGTACCGATCTTCGACAACATTTTTGTCGTAGTCAAACGTTTCATCCAAGGCAAGTCCATTTATCAAGCCGATGCCACCCAGGCTCATTACCGCCTGCTTCGGGCAGGCCTGAACCAGAAGCAGGTCGTTGCCGTGCTTTGCCTGATTAGTGTTTGCCTATCCTTATCCTCTATCATTCTGCTGCTGATTGAGACCTAATGTATTAGGGACTAAGGGCATGTCTCATATACTGAGACTGCCCTTTGAAGTTACAAAAGGAGCCAGATTCCGATATGGAATCTGGCTCCTTTTGTGTTTGAGGGTATTCTAGAGTAGCGAGAGATAGCTAAGATGCGGGAGTTTGCCAGAGCTTGCGAGAGCTACGGGATCTGCGGGATCTACAGAGATCCACAGAGATCTACAGCGAACTCTCCCGCCTTTATCCTTACGGACTCAGGCGCCGTTATTCGTGGATTTTCGGCCATTCAGTGGTGTTTTCGGACTCCAAAGACACTATCACACCAAATCGGACGCATTTTCAGTCTATTTCCACCCAATAGCTGCATTGGTGTCCGATAGCGCACAAATTAGAGTGATTTGTTACTTTTAACGACTCCTGTGTCCTTTAGCACCTTAACTCCAAATACATCAATCACCCATCGTTCTCTTGCGTAAACTCGGCTAATCTGCGATAAATCCCAACGATCTCTTCCATCGGCATTCTAACTAATCCGCTAGAAGAGGGTGCAACAAATTCACGAACGCCATCTATATTTGGAGGCACGTCCCCTTGAAATCCCCAGTTAGCTTTTGTTCTGCGACTAAACTCTGTATATACACCCTTACCTACAAAACAGGCGACTTGAGGCCGATATTTCTCCAGCTTGGAGCGAAGCATTTCCCGACCCTCCTGGTATTCTTCACGAGTAATATCGTCGATTCCCCGTGTGGGACGGGCAACAATATTTGTAAACCCATAGCCCAGCTTAAGCAAGTCCCCATCCTCAGACGCATCATACAACCGGGGAGTAAGCCCAGACTGATGTAATATTCTCCAGAAATTATTCCGCGGATTCGCGTAATGATGTCCTACCTCGCCAGAACGGATACTAGGATTGAACCCAATAAATACAATCTGTAATCCGTGATCTAAGTGATCTGGAATTTCATCCATGTTATTATGCCTCCTAACCAAACGTCGATCTAGTTCAACTTACGGGGTATACACCTTAAGACAGGAAGGCGGTATATGACCTGCCAACCATACCTTATTACCCGCATTATAAAAGGTTACACCCATTTGACCCGCTCTAATCGTATCAACGGTTAACAATATCAATTTCCCTCTGCGACTTCCGGCTAAACTGGCAAAATGAGTCCCTTCAGACAAATGAACATACTGCCGTCCCATCGATTGGAGCCCCTCCTCCAAAATCACAGAAAGCACACCAGAATGAGTTCCGTGAAAAAGTATAGCAGGCGGAGTCCCCGGCCCATAAGTGATTTTTGTATGGCTATGCCCGTACCGGGCTTTGATCCGGTCGTCAATGATTTCCAATCGTTGCTTGTCACAATCTGCGACCACTTGCCGAATATCTCCCACAGTCACCTCTGACCATCTAGGAGTGCTTACAATAACAGACAGTAAATCATCCAACCTACAGGAACCATCCTCTGGATCCAAAATAAGACCATATTGCTCTGGGGTATGCCGAAGCAGCTTAGTCATAAACTTACTTAACAACACTTCCGCTGTATTGTTTAACATTATATTTACACCTCAATTTTTCCTATTTATATTATTCTACAGTAAAGGATCTCTTCGAAGCAGATTCCAGAGGCATTACAGCAATCACACATCCATGTATTACCTCTTACTATGCAAAAAAGACCATGGACTCTATCGTCCATGGTCGGGCTTCACCTAAATACAAAACTCCTTACCAGTTAATACAGCGATGTTATTTTACCGGAAACGAATATACTGGTTCAGAGGCTGACCTGAAAGTTCCATTTCATCCTTATCGTATCTCCAAAAGCATAATCCAACTATCCAGTTTATGTAAACCAGTAGTCTTTTATCTGTAATCTTTTACTTACCTTATTCTAAACTTATTCTTAACTTATTTCAGCAATGCTTTCAATTCAGGCGTCATATCCGATTCTTTTAACATTACGAAATCGCTATAACCCTCTTTGTACATCAACTTCACAATGTAGTTGCCATTCTCAACACCATAATGGAAATGATGGTCCAAAATATCTGTTAATAATGTCTTATCCTTCGTAACAGCCGTACGATTCTTTTCGCGTGCAAGCGCTACTCTTTGTTCAGGACTAGTAGGGTTCTTAGGTGTTTGCTCGTCCATATAATCATCTTTTATAATCTCTGCCGATTGGATATCTTCAGCTGTTATTTGTATTTTATCGGCATAACCTTTTTCGTTCATCCACTTTTCAAGCTCATGGAAAGAAGATTTCCATGGATAATAATAACCATAATCTGTAATAACTTGATTACTGTTCTCTTTTGTCTTCACCTCTACTTGGATATTAGCCACATCAGGTTTTCCGTCCTTATCTATTTGTACTTCGTAGGACATATTCGAAATTTCGCGTTTGATAATCTCCTTTAGCTCTGAAATTTCCCCGGGATCAGAAATGGCTACTTTTTTATTCCTGTTAGTAACCCACATAAAATCCAGGTCTTTGTCTAAGAGAGCTAAATCATACTTTTCATACTTGTAAGCTTCGGTATCCTTAACCGCCTCGAGCTCTGATTCAAACCCCTTATTAGGGATCCAGTATTCCCTCACTAGCTTATCGCCGTTCTCCAATTGATAAGCCAGAGTAAAATATTCATAAACGTATTGTCGTGAGGTAAGTTCTGGACGTACTGCAACTACCGCTTGATGGAGTTTACGGACAGCTTCTATATAATCTTTATCATCGGAAAAAGGGTTCTGCCCCATGTAGGGTGTAGTGTACAAATCATCCGTTGGGGTATACAACCGGTAGTTAGCTCCCATATATACACCGCTAATCTTATCACCGGAAGGCACTCTGGCTTCATACCCCGTAACACTTGATACCGGGATATACAGAAGTAACCCTATCATTACCGCATAAACTGCAAACTCAGCTACCATTTTACGCGTCATAATCTGCCATGTTTTCCGAACAATCATTTCTGCGGCAACATAACCAATAATGGCTCCGATGGCATATCCACCAATCACCCAGCCCATTTGCTGTTGCTTCATTTGCGCAAAATAATTACCGGCAATAAGCATGGCACATAACATAACCCCTGCTTTAAACAGTGGGTTGAAATATCCAAAGGCAATAGCCTGACCCGCTTTTTCCGTATTACGTTTACGGTATAACAGGTACGACAACCCGATAAATAGAAGTGCCAATACCCCATAAATCCATAATTCTGTATTGGTGAAGGGTTTGCCGGTAAAATAATACACGATATGAACAAAAGGAGACCATATCTGCGAAATAGAATCACGCAAGTTAGAGTTTGCATTTGCATATCCATAAAGATACATAGCTAAATGGCTGTGGATTAATGAGATCAGTACAGCAGGAAGAATAAGCAAAATATAAATGATAATTCCCTGAAGAATAGATTGGCCCGTACATATTCCCACAAAAACACTAAAGCAAAAGAGGAACAAAGTCAGAATACTAACTGTAATACACCATTGCCAAATATCTGCGCCTTGAAAAATATAAAAATTACCACTCCACGGCTTAACAACGGCAACCACCCCAGCAGTTAACCAAACAGGCAGCAATAGTAAGGTAAGTCCACTCGTCAGATGAGCTGTAAATAAATGCTCTCTGCGTAAAGGCAGGCTATGCCAAAGATCTGCGGGTGATTTTGCCTGAAGGTATCGGAATAAGAATAGTCCTGCGGCAACTGGGATCGTAATGATAAACAAGGCTTGCACACTACCAGCTATGCGAAATAAATGATCAACTTCCTGCGGTTTTGCATCCGGATTGCTGCTCATGAAGAGCTGTAATGGAAGTGCAAATAATAAGCCGAGTGCATATATAATCCCTATCCAGCCATGCTGGCGGAAGTTCTGGCGAAAAATACTGCTATTAAAGTAGTAATGGCTGCGCATCATATCCGACATCCCCCATTTCATAAATAAAGATCTCTTCTAACGTTAATGGAAGCAAATCGAATACGTATGGCTCGTACACCTGAAAAGCCGCTTTGATCCGTTCACGATCCCCTTTTACAATATATAGGTTCACACTTCCCCGGCGCTCTTGATGCAGAACTTGTAGCTTGGCAGCTAACGGAATCTCATGCCGTTCATCCCGAAACGCCACTTGAATCTTATGTGTATCCGCCTTAAGATCATCCAGATCCTTCTCAATCAACATCTTCCCACCATGCATAATCCCGACATGATCGCACAGATCTTCAATCTCACGAAGGTTATGGGAAGAAATGATTACCGTCAACTCGCGTTCAGCTACCTCCTGAAATAGCAGGTTTTTGATTTGACGCCGCATCACCGGATCTAATCCGTCAATCGGTTCATCCATAATCAGCACATCCGGCATACAGCTTAAACATAACCAGAATGACGCTTGCCGCTGCATCCCTTTGGAGAAACGACTGAGCTTGCGCTTTTTATCGAGCTGAAATACGGTTCCCAAATCTTCAAAACGCTTCTGATTCCAGCTCGGATAAATCGAGCGATAGAAGGCCGCCATTTGCAGCATGGTGGATTGTGGGAAAAAGTAAGGAGCATCCGGCATAAAAATAACCCGTTGCTTAGTCGTCGGGTGTTCGAATACCGCTTCACCATCCACCCGCACGGTCCCCTTATCTGGAGAGTAGATGCCCGCCAATGTTTTGAGCAGCGTTGTTTTGCCTGCGCCATTAGAGCCGAGCAGCCCATAAATTGTTCCTTTATGTACCGTTAAAGAGATATCGTCGACTGCCTTCTCGCCTTGAAATAATTTGCTGACTCCCCGAATCTCAATCATCACTCTTCCCTCCTTCTCTTTGCTTCTCCACTTGTTGGTACAAAGAACTAATCTCAGCTGCGGTGAACCCAAGGTATACCGCCTCCGCCATCAGCCTCAGCAACTCGTTCCGGACTTCCGCTTTTTTGATCGCATTTTGTTCTTTTTTCATCGGGGCTACAAAACTTCCTTTCCCCTGTAATGAATAGATATACCCCTCACGTTCCAATTCACGGTAAGCCTTCTGAATCGTATTGGGATTCACGGTTAGCTGCTGGGATAACGTCCTTACAGAAGGTAGCTGTTCATCCGTCTGCAAAATACCATGCAGAATCATCTCCTTGACCTTATCGGTCAGCTGCTCATAAATCGGCTTCCGACTACGAACGTCCAGTTCGAACATAACCTTCCTCCTTCCACTATCTTGCATTAAATCCATTATGGTGTGTATTAACTGTACTACTATTATTAATACAGTTTGATTTATATGTCAACAAAAAAACCCCAAGATTATCCTTTGGGGATCTATCTATCCCTTGCTATTAATCAAAATTACGTCCGATCGCGCCGAGCCAACCTCATCCACAGTAGTTTTAGGACCCTGATAACGCTGATTCCAGCTTTTAAGGTCACCTGAGTACGACAGCGCCGTGCCATCCTCATTCCCCGTGGCTTTCGGACTCAGATGACGCTATTCGCACATTCTTCGCCTTTTGAGCGAAGTTTCGGACTCCTATGCAGCTATTGCCTAGTAAGGCGCTCATTTTGGGCTTTTTTCACACCAATAGCGACTTTGGGGTCCGTTACAACTCCAAATGACGCTGTTTCCAGCTTTTAAGATCATCTGAGTCCGATCGCGCCAAGTTCCCCTCATCCCCCATGGATTTCGGACCCAGATGACGCTATTCGCACATTTTCCGCCTTTTGAGCGAAGTTTCGGACTCCAGTGCAGCTATTGCCTAGAAAGGCGCTCATTTCGGGCATTTTTCACACCAATAGCGACTTTGGGGTCCGTTACCACTCCAAATGCCGCTGTTTCCCGCTTTTAAGGTCACCTGAGTCCGACAGCGCCGTGCCATCCTCATCCCCCGTAGCTTTCGGACTCAGATGACGCTATTCGAACATTTTTCGTCTTTTGAGCGAAGTTTCGGACTCAGTTGCAACTATTGCCCAAAAAGACGCTCATTTCGGGTGCCTTTTACACCAATAACGACCTTGTGGTCCGTTACCACTCCAAACGCCGCTGTTTCCCGCTTTTAAGATCATCTGAGTCCGATCGCGCCGCCCCCCCTTATCTCCCCCGTAGCTTTCGGACCCAGATGACGCTATTCGCACACTTTCCGCCTTTTGAGCGAAGTTCCGGACTCCAGTGCAGCTATTGTCAAGAAAGATGCTCATTTGGGGCATTTTTCACACCAATAGTGGCTATGGGGTCCCTTAGAATTCTAGATACCGTTGATTCCAGCTTTTAAGGTCACCTGAGTCCGACAGCGTTGTGCCATCCTCATCCCCCTGGCTTTCGGACTCAGATGACGCTATTCGCACATTCTTCGCCTTTTGAGCGAAGTTTCGGACTCCTATGCAGCTATTGCCCAAAAAGACGCTCATTTCGGGCGCCTTTTACACCAATAACGACTTTGGGGTCCGTTACCAATCCAAACGCCGCTGTTTCCCGCTTTTAAGATCATCTGAGTCCGATCGCGCCAAGCCGACCTTGTCTCACGGGGCTTTCGGACTCAAACGCTGCTGTTTTTAGCTTATAAGCTCCTCTGAGTCCGATCGCGCCGCCCCCCCTTATCTCCCCCGTAGCTTTCGGACCCAGATGACGCTATTCGCACATTTTCCGCCTTTTGAGCGAAGTTCCGGACTCCAGTGCAGCTATTGCCTAAAAAGACGCACATTTCCGGGCATCCGCTACAATAAACCTCCTAAATAAACGCAAAAAAAGAGACGTCCCTAAGCCATTTTGGCTTTAGAGACGTCCCTTTGAGTATCAGTGTCTGTAATTAAGCATACCAGCCCCATACGAAGATGAAGAGCGTACCGAATATCGTAACTAGACCAACGAATAAGGCATAGGCGATATTGATGTAAAGTTCTTTCTTGGTATCTGCTGATTCACCAATATGCATGAACAGGAAGAGCTGCAAGGAAGCCTGAATGAGGGCTGTAACAAGCAGGATAGCCATGTTCGCAGTGTTGGATAGATCAAGGTAGATTACAGCAAGTGCAGCCACAGAAAGGACAAGAGAGGCTAAGAAACCCATCACATGGCGAATTGGAAACAATTGCTTCATCATGCTACATCAGTCCTTTCAGATAGACGAAGCTGAAAATAAATATCCAGACAACGTCCAAGAAATGCCAGTACAGCGAGAAGATAAAGGATTTATTGGCCGTAGCCGGATTAATACCTTGACGCTTCAACTGGATTAGAATAGCCGCACCCCACAGGAAACCGAACGATACGTGAGCTCCGTGTGTTCCCAGCAGTACAAAGAGACTGGATAGGAAACCACTGGTTTGAAGTGTAGCCCCTTCGTGAACATAAGTGACAAACTCCGTGATTTCAATACCAAGGAAGCCGAGACCCATTAGAAGGGTTAGTCCGAAAAAGACCATCATGGCTTTTTGGTAACCATGCCGCATGGCATGAACTGCAAGACCAATCGTGAACGAACTTGTCAGCAGCAGCAATGTTTCGATCATTACTGGACCAATTTCGAAAAGATCCGGCCCGCTAGGGCCGCTGGCAAAACGGTCTACCATTACAAAATAAACAGTGAACAACGTAGCGAACAGTGCAATCTCCGCTCCTAGAAAAACCCAGAAGCCAAAGATTTTATTACTATTCTCTTCTGTTGAGTATTCAAGCGGCTTAGACGCATCTATTTTCATACTGTCTCACCCCGCAATTTCTTTTCAGTAGCAATAACTTCTTCTGCTGGGATGTAGAATCCGTGATCCCGATCAAAGGACATAGCAGCTAGAACAATGAGGATACCTACTCCAGAGAGGATCGCTGGAATCCAAAGACTGAAGACCAGAGAGAACCCTGCAATGAAGAAGATAACACCCAGAACAAATGGTTTTCCTGTGTTGCTAGGCATATGAATCTTAGTAATCTTATCTTCAAAAAGCGGTACTTTATCTTGTTTAGCAGACCAGTAAGCATCGCGTGTTTTTACATTTGGAACCACTGCGAAGTTGTAAGCTGGAATCGGGCTTTTCGTTGCCCATTCCAAAGTACGTGCATCCCACGGATCTCCATCAGTATCTCTTGGTTCGTAACGAGTACTCCAGTAAATGTTATAAACCAGGATTACAAATCCAATAGCGAGACCGATCGCACCTACGAATGAGACCATACTCAGCGGGCCAAATCCGGTATCCGCAGAATAGGTGTATTGTCGGCGGGTCATACCCTTAAGTCCGAGAATAAACAGCGGGAAGAACGATACGTTAAAGGAAATGATAATCCACCAGAAGGCATGCTTGCCAAGACGTTCATTCAGACGGAAACCGAATACTTTAGGGAACCAGTAATGGAACCCTGCGATAACGGCGAAGACCGCACCCGGAATAAGAACGTAGTGGAAATGGGCAACCAGGAACATCGTATTATGGTACTGGTAATCGGCACTGGCCATAGCCAGCATGACACCTGTTACCCCACCAATCGTAAAGATCGGAATAAAGGCCAGGGTGTATAGCATAGGTGTCGTAAAGGTTATTCGCCCTTTTCGTAAGGTAAATAGCCAGTTAAATATTTTCACACCTGTTGGTACGGCAATGGCCATGGTTGTAATCGAGAAGAAGCTGTTAACCATAGCACCTTGACCCATTGTATAGAAATGGTGAGCCCATACTAGGAAGGACAAGAGGGAAATGATCAACATACTGAATACCATGGATGTATATCCATACAGGTTCTTTTTAGAGAAGGTGGCGATAATTTCACTATAAATACCGAATGCCGGTAAGACAACGATATATACTTCAGGGTGACCCCATACCCAGAACAGGTTGGCCCATAACATATCCATACCGCCATTGGCCATCGTAAAGAATTGAGAGCCGAACAACCGGTCGAACATCATCAACGCGAGTGCAACCGTAAGCACAGGGAATGCGAATACGATAATTACGTTGGTGATCAATACGGACCAAGTAAACATCGGCATTTTCATCAACTTCATGCCTGGTGCACGCATTTTCAGAATCGTTACAATAAAGTTAACGCCTGTGAGGAGCGTACCAATACCTGAAATTTGTAGTGCGAGCGAGTAATAGTTATTACCCACCGTTGGACTGAACTCTAGACTTGCTAGCGGGAAATATGCGGACCAACCAGCATCTGGCGATCCGCCGATAACAAACGAAATGTTAAGCAGCATAGCTCCAAAGAAGAAGAGCCAGAAGCTGACAGCATTCAGACGCGGGAAGGCAACGTCTCTAGCACCGATTTGCAGCGGAACGATAACATTCATCAGACCGATAATAAACGGCATGGCCATAAAAAGGATCATAATCAAGCCGTGTGTTGTAAATACCTCGTTGTAATGCTGTGCGTCAAGAAATTTCATGTCCGGGGCTGCTGTTTGCAGCTTCATCATAATAGCGTCAACGCCGCCGCGGAAAAGCATAAGCAATGCAGCGAGGATATACATAATCCCAATACGTTTGTGGTCAACAGTAGTCAACCATTCGCGCCATAAATATCCCCATTTTTTAAAATAGGTCAGGCCGACGATAATCCCGATTGTAGCCAGAACAATACTTGCCATAGCTCCGTATATCAGGGGTTCGCCGTGGACCTTAAATTTATCCCAATCCATTAGGAATCGCTCCTTTCAAGTTGTTCAATTAACATTGACTAGTGTCCGTCATGTGTTGTGCTCTCTTCTAATGGAGAACTAGGTGTCGGCTCATCCAGTTCTGGATTAGGCTCGGTGTTGAATTCCGTCTCGCTGGATGGTGCTGGAGTCGGGTGAATTTCTTTATTATCCTGATGCTCCATACTTCCGTTATCCGTATCCATTTCAGTGCCACCATTACTCATATGGTCACCATGGCTTCCCGGAGGCGGGCTAAAGGATAAGTGAGTATTCGTATACGTTTTACGTCCGACATGTTCCATTTCCAAAAGACCTTTAAATTCATCTTCCGTCAGTGGACCCGCCGTTTCTTTAACGTCTTTCACCCATTCCTGATAGTCCTTATCTGTCATCGCAAGTGTTTCAAACTCCATGTGGGCAAAACCCTTACCATTAAAGTTCGCATTTCTTCCGACATAAGAACCTACAGTATCAGCTGAAAGATGCAAGGTTGTGATCATGTCGCTCATCGCGTATTTTTGTCCTCCCAATTGTGGGATCCAAAGACTTGAGATCGTACCGAAAGAATACAGTCTGAACTCTACAGCGCGGTGAACTGGAATGTTAACGTAGTTTACTGTTTCGATACCTTCTTCTGGGTAGCTGAAATGCCATTTCCAGTTAGAGGAGGAAGCATAAATTACAAGCGGTTTCTGATCTTTATAATCCGCTGCAACATTTTCTACATCTACTGTTGTTTTGACGGTGACTACGGAGAGGAATGCCACGATAATAATCGGAATGGTAATCCAGATAGCCTCCAGCCATTTGTTTCCTTCCTCGTGAGGAGGAATATAATCTTCGTTGCTTTTTTTAGCACGGTATTTCAAAAGCACAAAGACATATAAGATGTAGACAACTGCCAGAACGCCGAGCATCATAACAATGGAAAGAATGATCGTGTCAGATAAAGTTCTTGCAGCCGGCCCCTTCGGATTCAGAACAGCGATTGAACTGCATCCTGGCAAGAGTAAAATTAGGCTGAGAAATAAAGCGTATAACGGTCCCTTTTTGTTCATGCTTAAGCTCCTTCCTTCAATACTTCTTTTATTAACCCTCAACATTAACCTTAATATATAGTAAGAATTTATGGGGAAGAAAGCAAAAGACTTATTTTACCATTTAGCCTAAAAAAGACCTTAATAATGGCGAACAAGTTAAATATGTGTGATCAATTTGTTACAAGTTTCTAATAGTATGATAAAGATCACTGTAACGGCGCTGTTTATGGGTTGAAAAATTCCGTTCAAACTTTGTTCAATAGTTTACTAAAGTTGCTAATTTAGACACATCTATTCTGCGCAAAACGGGGTGATTTTAACCATTTTTTGTTGATGCGCCAGTATTTAGCCGGAGTCGCGTGCTTTTTATGATTGTGGTTGAAATCACAGTTAACTTCTAAAAGGTAACAAATTATTCTGCTGGGGGTTACAATCTCTCAAATTTCATTCTATCAATGTATGATAAGGTAATAGACAAATATACATAGATAGGAGATTTTTGACGATGTCTTTAAAGAAAGTATGGCTATTATTAATCGTATTATTCATTGGTTCCGGATCAATACGAGCGATAGATTCAGTGAATGCAGCAGGTGCAGGCTCCCTTAGGTTAGGTGTGAACGATAAGTTAACAACTATTGAAGCAGTTTCGGTAAAAGATACCTATTACGTTCCTCTACGTGATCTATCACAGGAACTTAAGTTAACGCTAACTGGAGTGAGCGATGGGATAAAAGTTACAGGTCAGAACAGATCAATCAAACTGCTGAATGATCATGCAACAGCTACTCTAGGCGATGGAAAGACCATATCCATGAGTACATTTTTGAAAAACGGAAAAACAATGGTTCCACTGAAATTGACCTCTTATCTTGGTTTTGGAATTTCCTTTAAAGCAGATCAATATTTATTGCGTGTAAAAGATGGCTCGGCTACATTAGATGATGCAACATTTGTAAGTAAGTTTAAAAAGGAATTGAAGCCAAGCGCAACTCCTGGAACTTCTACGCCAACTGTTGGGAAGCAAGGTAAGACCGTATACCTCACCTTTGATGATGGGCCAACGGCTACAACTTCTACATTGCTTGATATTTTGGCAAAATATGATGCGAAGGCAACTTTTTTCATGATCGGACCGAATATGAACCAGCATACTGCGCAAGTGAAACGGATTGCGAATGAAGGACATGGTCTCGCATTGCATGGAATGACGCACCGGAAAGAGAAGTTTTATGCTTCACCTGCGGCTGCGCTGGGAGAGATGGATAACGATAACGCCATTTTGAAAAAGATTACAGGTCAAAGCACTACACTGATTCGTCCTCCTTATGGAAGCAAGCCTTATTTCACAAAGGCCTTTAGAGATAAAGTGCTGGCTCAAGGTTATCATCTATGGGATTGGAACGTGGACTCAGAGGATTGGAAATACAAGGATGCTAGTACAACGATCTATAATTCGGTAATGAATCAGGTTCATAAGCTGCAGAAATCACAGACCAATCCAGTGATTCTGATGCATGATCAAAAAGCTACACTTAAAGTACTTCCGCGTATCTTAGAGTCATTGAAAAAAGAAGGCTATACATTCCACGTCATTAGCTCAGATCTGAAACCTCTGAATTTCTGGAAGGATACACGCTGAGTTTTTTTGAAAAAATCAAGAGGGAATCCCAACAGCTGTGAACTAGCTGTTGGGATTCCCTCTTTTTTCAGGTCTTGAACTAAACACTAATTTTTGTTTAATCCGATCACATTCATGCTCCCGAGTTTTTCTATCGGACCCAGATGACCTTAATTGCTGGATTTGCCTCTATTTCGGGTGCTATCGGACCACATAGCCGCTATTGGTGCAAAAAACACCAGTTATCAGTGTTTTCCACACCAGCTGCACTGGAGTCCGAAACTTTGCTCCAAGGGCGATAAATGGGCAAATAGCGGCTGCTGTGTCCTAAACTTCGCTCCAAAGCCAATAAATGTACAAACGGCGGCGGCTGTGTCCGAAACTCCACTCCAAAGCCGATAAATGAGCGAATGGCGTCTGCTGTGTCCGCCAAACCAGTGGGGATGAGTATGAGCCCACGGTATCGGACCCAGATGACCTTAATTGCTGGATTTGCCTCTGTTTCGGGTGCTATCGGACCACATAGCCGCTATTGATGCAAAAAACACCCGTTATCAGCGTTTTCCACACCAATAGCTGCACTGGTGTCCGAAACTTTGCTCCAATGGCGATAAATATGGAAATAGCGGCTACTGAGTCCGATAGCATATGGGGATGAGTATGAGCCCACGCTATCGGACTCAGAAGACCTTAATTGCTGGATTTAGCTATATTTCAGATGCTATCGGACCTCATAGCCGCTATTGGTGCAAAAAACACCCGTTATCAGTGTTTTCCACACCAATAGTTGCACTGGAGTCCGAAACTTCGCTACAAAGGCGATAAATGGGCAAATAGCGGCTACTGAGTCCGATAGCATATGAGGATGAGTATGACTCCACGCATCGGACCCAGATGACCTTAAACTGGGGAATATCAAGTAGACAGTGTGTTTGAAAAACTAGAGATCAGCCGGGAACACTAGGGGTACGGGGTACGGGGTACGGGGTACGGGGTACGGGGTACGGGGTACGGGGTACGGGGTACAGGTTCCGGAGTACGAGCATACCGAGCATCCCCAAGGTTTTTATTGTTTCCACGCCTCCGTCTTGACTCTAGTGTCGCTGGAGGTCACATAGCATATGTTTACCCGGCAACCTACTGAAACCAACTTACATCTCTCCCCCCTGACCTACTGAGACCAGCTTACATCCCTCCCCCTTGACCTACTGAGATCAGCTGGCTCGCACTTGCTCCCAATCTGCTAAAACCACAAACAGCAGAGCAGCGATCTCCGTTACTGGAGAACCGCTGCTCTGCTGTTTTAATATTATTATGAAGTCTATAGTTTGAAGCTGGACAATGTCTTTTGCAGATCTTCTGCGAGCACCGCTAAATACTGAGCTGAAGCCGACATTTCCTCCATTGCGGATAGTTGCTCCTGACTCGCTGCACTTGTGTCCTGAACACCTTCTGCACCTTTACTAGATATAACGTTGACCTGTTCCATAGCTGCTGCGACACCTTGGGATTCCATGGCCACATGAGCAACCGCTTCTCTAATCTCCGCTGTCTGTAAGGTAGCTTCTTTAATGGAAGTCTGAATCTCATGAAAAGCTTGAGATACCAGATGACTTTGAACTACGCCATTGGTGACTAGCTCAGTACCCAAAGCCATGGATTCTACTGCGCTTTCGGTTTGCTTTTGGATATGTGTAATAATATCTGTAACCCGCAAAGAACTATTTCTAGTTGCTTCCGCCAGATTACGAATTTCTCCAGCAACTACAGCAAATCCCCGTCCATGCTCACCAGCCCGTGCTGCTTCTATAGAAGCATTGAGCGCAAGCAGATTCGTCTGTGTAGCAATACCGTTAATCGTTGTAATAATTGTATTAATCTCTTGTGACAATGTCCCCAGATTAGAAACAATCTCCTGACTCTGAGTTACACTGAGGTCAATTTCCTTCATCTGCACAATGATTTGGTCTACAGCCTCTACTCCACGATCCGATGAACCGGAAACTACTCCCATTAGATCCGACATTTCATAGCTGCTGCCCTCTACGGCTGCAATATCATTGGTCATTGCTTTTATGGAACGTGTTGTACTGTTAATGCTCTCTGTCTGCTCATCAAAACCCGCGGCAATCTCTCCAGAAGATACAGCGATCATTTGTGAAGCCAATGAGGTCTGCTCAGCACTAGCGCTCATCTCTTCCGATGAAGCTGACAGCAGTTCTGCACTCTCTGCAATCCCTTGCATCATCTTCCGCAAGCCCTGCAGCATATTGTTAAATGAACTGTTAATTTGGCCGATCTCATCCTTGGCGGTGTACGTTGCTACCACGGTCAAATCTCCATCTTCTGCCCGCTTCATTAGTCCTTGCAGTTCTTTAAGCGGTTTTGTTATCAGGCGAATGATTGCAATACTAATCAAGATACAAATCACCCAAGCGAAAGTAATCATTATGGTATTGTTTACACGCATGCTTTTAGCGGTTGCCATGGAACCTGAATTGTGTTCATCAGCATCTTTAAGCAAAGAATCACTAATTCCTTTAAGCAGGTTGATCATTTTTTCACGGGATTCGTTAAATTCGCCTGAAAATACTTTATAGGCCTCTTGATTATGATTACTATCAGCAATCTTTATAATGTTATCCCGCTGTGCACGATAATCTGGCAAAAAGGACTCATACTCTTTGATTTTACTTACAATAGCAGGATCATTATACTGAATCGCTTTCACCTTGTTCATAAGTTCATTATTATCTTGAACCTTCACTTGGATACTCTCAGAAAGTTCTTTGTTTTTGCTGGCATCAACGCTAATCAAACGCTCCAAAAGATAGGATTCAATAGCCCGATTATTCGTACGCATCTGCCCTACGTAAGAAACAGGCAATAAATTTTCATTATATGTCTCATTTGTCTTTTCGGCCATTTTGTTCATTGTGATGATGCCTATGCCCCCTACAGCATTCACCATAATTACTGCGAATACCAAAAGCAGCCCTATTTTGTATTTCACTTTCAAATTTTTCATCTACACTCCGCCTTCACATTATCTTATGATCTATCTATTTTTATCGGTCGGAAGGGCTAAGAGTTTGATGATTTTTAAAATATTGTGTCGAATAAAAGTATATATTGTCATAAAACGACTTTCCTCAAATAAAAAAGGGCGGGCACCCGATCCGCTATTACTCCGAATCCATGTGTGCCCGCCTAATCAAACTTCCTCTTCCTTATTCTCCAGAGGTATAGTACCAGTACAAAGTATCACCGTTCTGCAAAATATAACTGTCTGCACTGATGCTTGGATCCGCATCCCGGTTCGTTTTATACTTCCATCCGCTGCTTGGGCCTCCATCAAATTCAGCCAACCCGTCAATAGATTTCACGTAGATGCTTCCAGCGTTGCCGGATGATACTACCTTAGTCCCTAATTGACTGACTAGTAAGCTATAAGCCGTTTCGCCCTCTTTTAGAGCTACTGTTGTACTGGCTAGGATGGTTCCTCTCCGGCTATCTCCAATCACTGAGAGGGTAGCGGTAGCTTTTGCTGGAGCAATAACAGACGATCCGACAGTCAGAGACTGAGTATAACGCGCTACGCTCGGTACGCTATCTTTAGCATAACCGGTAACAGTTATTGTATAGCTATTTGCTGGGAGACCCCCATCAACAACAGCCACACCTTGTTCATTCGTGATTACCTTCTTATCACCAATCGAAACCTGCACACCTGCAGCTGGTGAGGTAACCGGATCAGAAGTGAAGCTTTCCTGATCCCACACCCACTTTTTCTGTGAAACCTTTACAGTAAAAGCTTCATTAGCTTTTGGCTGTGATGGGGTAAGCACCACAGCATCTACAACCTGTGTATTTTCTCCTGCATAATAGACAAGCACACGATCGGATTCCTGTAGTTCGAACGCATCCATACCCACACTTGGATATATCCACTCCCCGCCGCGTGATACCACGAAGCTCCACCATCCGTCGTAAGTACCTTGCGAAACTCCATGGATACCTGATACAAAGTTGCCATAAGACGATTTGGTGATATCTACTTTAAAATCATCGGTAGACCCTAGTTGTTGCAACGCTTCAAGGGCATTGGAGGCTTTCAAAGTCCCCTCACTAATCAACCCTTCCGGGCCTTCAACGGTTAGCGAAGCTGTTACATTCTTAGAAATCACTTTTAGAGCTTTTGTATATTTAGCAATCGTTGGGGCTTTGCCTTCACGGTAGCCAGTTACAGTCAGTGTATAGTCACCTGCGGGCATATTTCCTGAGAATACGGCCTCACCTTTAGCATTCGTCGTTACCGTCTGAGCTCCAATTTGGACCTGAACACCCGCAGCTTTTGCAGTTACAGGAGAGGAAGTGTTCGTAGCAGCGTCCCATTTCCACGTCTTACTAGTTACAGTGACGGTAAAGGAATCGCCCTCTTTAAGATTTGCTTTGGAAAGCGTAACGGAATCCACAAGCTTAGTGTCATCTCCGGCATAATAAACCAGTACCTGATCTGAATCTTTAAGTACAAAATCACTCATGCCTACATCGGGATTAATCCATTTTCCGTCACGTGATACAACATACATCCATCCGTCATAACCACCAAAGCTTCCAGCAGCAATACTTCCGATGCCAGTCACATAACTGCCCGAAGGATTTGTGATCGGCAAGTTCGTTTGAAGCGCCAGCTTCTCTAACGCTCCAAGTGCGTTGCCAGCATAGGCGTACCCTTGTGCCAACGTGGCCTGTGGTCCCTCAATCGTTACTGGAGCGTAGATGAGTGAGCTCTGAATGGAGGATTTGGAAAAATCGTATAGCTTACTGTTGCTTCCTTTATATAGCAAATTATAGGCAACCAGCGCCTGAAGACCTTGCTCTGTCGCCAGAATATTACTGCTTCCACCACGGCTATGGGTGAAGCTACCATCAGCTAGACGATAGCTAAGCAGGTTCTCCATTAGATCCACTTTGTTTTTGGTGTATTCTAATCCACTAGGATCAACTCCGAAGGAGGTGAGTCCAAGGATTGCTTGTGCGCTACTTTCAGCACTGTCACCGTAACCCCCATGGCTATCTTGAGCTGTAGATAACCAAGCTACGGCTTGTAGCCCTGCTAAGTAGGCTTCGGGATTATTTTTATGTGCCGCCAGAGCCGTCAAGGTTATCGCTGTCATATCAGGCTCACTTGCACCTGAGGTTAGTGCAAAGCCCCCATCCGGATTCTGTTTGGAGAGAATCTCCGTAAGGAGCTTATCCGCCGTCCATTTCGCGTCACTTGGGATATTATATTTACCAGAATCCAGCGCAAGTAAAGCATATACCGGATTATTAAGCGTCTGTTCACTGAGCTTGCTATTATTATAAATTTTCTCAATCAGATTATAGCCAGGAGTCGTTCCGTTACCAGCAAAGCTAGTAGGATCTGCACCAATCGCTCTCACTGCGAGCACGATTCGAGCATAATCGGTTACATTGGTGAAATCGCCAGCTGCATCCTTTACTTTTTTCTCAAGCTCTGAAAGGTAACTAGCCGGCAGCTTGTACCCTGCTTGCGCTAATCCAATGGCTTGCCAATCCGATTGCACGCCACCTTTCAAGAGATATTCTGCAGCCGCATAAGTCGCATCCGCAACATTAATCCGCTCCGCGGCAGTTGCCTCCAGACCGGCGCCAGCGCCCGCTTCTGCAAATATTTGTCCCGCCGGAGCAAGAGATGTTCCTAGAATTGAAATGACCATGAATAAGGCCAGCCCAAGTGCTACAAACTTGGAAGACATGATTTTCTTCATTGTTTAACCTCTTTCTGTATAAGAATGGGTACTGCCGGGAATAAGACGCATAACATAAAGACCGCCCCTTTGGAGGGCGGTCAGGGAAGATTACAAATTGAGGCTGCGGCGCTTGCTTCCTGCCAACAGTCCATCTGTATATGTTCCACATTCTTACCCCACGAAGAATAGAAACGCTCACGAAAAAGGCAGGTCTCCTGGCTAATGCTTCATCGCTGTTCTTCACCTTCCCACCCTACCTTCGGGGCAGTGGCTTATAGAAGAAACGCTCCGCACATACAGTGGCGGGACCGCGCCGGACTCTTGCACCGGACTTCCCTTTTAAGCAGACGACTAGATTGATTTAGTCTGCACCTTTTCCAGTATGTAGTATCTTATTTTGACATCCATAATCATATCTATTAATACATAGCATGTCTATAGAAAAGCTTAGTATGGGCAGCAAAAAAATGAACAGCAATACGCCACCTTCCGGTAGTTATTGCTGTTCAGAAAGCTTGTTATTCGGCTGTTCCATCCGGACTTGCAGTCGGGGAGGGTTCAGCACTTGAATCAGAAGCTGGTGGAATATTAGGATCGGGATCTACGATCAATGTAAATCTTCCGGCTTTGATCATACTTTTCTCTAGAATTGTCGCTCCAGACTCCAATGTAACCTCAACCTGATAGGAAGGTTGTTCACCTTCAGTCACAGCTGTTGCGGAAGGTAACCCAGTGCTGTTCTCAGTATCAGAGGAAGGCGTAGGAGACGGAGATGCATCAGCTACAGAATTAGTAGCATCTGCACCTTCTGCTGTTCCTCCAGTAGTGCCAGCGGTATCTGACTCGTCAGCGGTGTTTCCCTCATCCGTCCCATCCGTTGACGGCACTGGACAAGTGCCATTTGTAGCAGCGACCTTAAAGCTTTTATCTATCTCTGTAGACGAAGACATTAAACTAACCTCAGTCGGTTGAAACTGCACACAGTCATCTGCACTTGCGAAGGTGAACACCAATATGCTGCTCCCCTTATCTCCTTCGACGCTCTGATCCTTCAAGTATACTGAAGCCGGAGGCAGCACATTGCCTGCACTCTGGACAGGGGTCGGCTCAGGGCTTGTCCCCGGCAGAGCCGTCTTCGTATCATCCGGACGCAGCATACTGAATACGATAATTGCAATAATCACCAGAATACCCGTAATGGAGCCGGAGATTAAGAGTCGAAATCGGCTGCGGCTGATCCAGCGCGCCAGCGGGGAAGCCAGTTGGGAGCGGGCTTCATTGTACACATTTTGCAGAGCAGGCCGAGCTGCCGCGACATAGTTCTTTCGGAATTCCCGATTCTTGAACGCTTCACGATCACTGCTCAGGAAATACTTCAGAATCGCCTTACGGTAACCCGGTTGCAGCTTTTTATTCGAAACCGTAAATAAAGGATTGCCTTGCGACCAAGCAAAAAACCGATAGATGATTTCTTTGTCGGAACCGGCTTTACGCTTTAACAGCTCCAGAAGCGCATCGTAATCCAGCGGACCCCCTTCACGCTGAGTTGTATAGTAAAAGGCTAGCGGAAGCCGTTCAAAGGGTTCCAGAACACGCGCCTCTTTTAGCAAACGACGACCCAGTAGCTGCACATCGTCTAGTTCCTGCGGAGACAATCCTGTAAAAATCTCCTCATTCGGCTTCTCTTCACCAAACCAGCGGTAAGCGGCACGCAGCGCATTCTCTTTCTGCTTGCTAATCCTATCCAGTGGCGGCTGCCAATCGACAACATTACCATACCGTAAAAAAACTACCTCCAGAAGCTCCTCCTGCGTCATATCAGAAAGCGATAAGCGGTTCAGTAAGAATCTATCTGCTGAAGCAGCAAGATCCTGCATTAGGGAGAGTGCCTTAGGAGCAACTCCTGTTCCTTTGCGGCGATCTTTTTCTGCCTTATCTACAATTTCATGAATTTCCGCCACAGAAGCCACCGGATCATGCTCCAGCTGGAGCTTTTCTAGCAAATAATCCTTCACAGCATTTTGAGCAAAAGACTGCTCTAACGCCACTGGCAGGAACCGCCCCCAATGGAGCACAAAGCTCAGAATATCCGCAGATCTGGACGCCGCAGCTAGTCTTGATTCCATATAAGGCTCAAGTAGCTGCTTACGGAAATAAGTTTCAGACATCACGCGCTGGAAGTAAGCTGCACTTAACTCATCATTACTCTCAATGATCCCGTAAGCAGCACTCAAAATATCCTTGCGGCCCGCTTCCACACTATGAAGCATCCCATTGATGAAATAATCCACGATTCTGACCCTGTAATTGTGATCCTTAAGTACAAAATACTCTTTAAAGCATTCCATAATCGCCGGATCTGGCACATTTCTTTGCCGAATCAGATCAAATTCCCGGTCAAATCTTTCTAGGAAAATATCATTCAAGCGGATTCTAGAATGAATTGCACCATCTGGTTTAAGGTAAGAAAGCAAACCACTTAGCACCGCACTCTTGTTTTCCGTATATAAATGCTCGTTCCCTTGCTCAATCTCATAAAATATAGCCAGCTCATTATAGAAAGAAAGGGATAGCTTGTGCTCAGGACTCTCTCCACGCAGAATCTGATCGGCGAAGCTTACGAAGTCGTTAATATCTCCTGGATTCAGCAGTAACAGCTTCCATACCAAATCAGCATAAGGCTGGCGGGAATCGCCAAAATCGACATTTCCCATCCGTCCGGAAGCCAAATCAAAGGTATAATCCTTCTCAATACTGCGGTCACCGGGACGAAGTGAACCTTTTTCCACAAAGCTAAGATGTATATATTTACGGCTTTGCGGTTCATTCGCATAGGTAATCACGCCTAATCTACGGCGGAATTCATACGGCAGCACGCTATACAGAATTTCTGTAAGTTCCACCGCCCGCGCAGACAACTCGGTGATAGGTACGTTTAGAGCCACGTAGATTTTTTTCTTACCTGCTACAGAGAGCATCACCGCTTGCAATAATGCCTTGAATATCCCTTCATCAATCCCTAACAGGCGTAAGCCTGCGATTGGATCAGGGCTGCGGTCTGTGCGAACAACTGGAATAGAGGGCAGCTCCGGCAAGGTTCCACCAAGCTCTCCCGTATAACGCTCTGCAAAATCAGCATGCAGCCAGTCTCCATAGCTCTGCACAATTTCTTCGGAACGTGAAGCAGGAACTACATAGTTATGTGCAAAAAAAGCGCTTCGTTGGCCTGTGAAATCGGCCGCTTGATAACGACTAAGCCCAATAACTGTATCCCCGTTCTCAGCATGAAATAGGTGCAGCGCACCAGGATATGCAGCCTCATCCTTCTCTCCACGTGCGGTTAACTCCGCAGGAGCATCGTAGAGGCAGAAGGGATGAAGGATTTTTTTCACAAAATTATTGTCTAGACTATCTGATTTCGCTACCGTATCGAAGCCTTCTGTGGAACGAAACACTCCGCGACGTTCGCGGGTGTACATCTGTTGGGCGATTGTTGACCCTGAGAAAACATTCACGGGCCGTCGCTCCCCTCAATATACTTCAGCTTATGCAGCAGCCAAATAAAAGGCTCGTCTACACGAATCGGGCTTACTACACCCTCAATCTTTTGATTCACAGGGTTGCTGCCCAACGCAGATACTGCAAAATAACCCGTATTCGCGAAATAAACATCCATTGTATCTTTAAAGGGTCTGTCCACCTTACCAATAAATCTGCGAATTTCCCCGTCGATATTATGAAATTCGTCCATGTTTAATGTTTTGCGGTGAACATAGTTATTGAACACATTGCTGTTGGACTTGATGTAATCGCCATCCTCATCCTTCAGTGAATGCAGCATATCACTTTTGGCAAGCACAACCGCTGTTGGAATGTCTGTTTTGCTCTTTTCCTGATAGGCAATAAAATCACCGAACATCGTCAGCACCACATCGCGCGGCTCGTCATATTGTGAGACCCATTCTCCCGGGCGGTCACCGATGTTAATATGAATCTTTTCACGGATAGAACGGATTTGCAGCGGATCGACCATAAACAAAATACCCGCAGAGTTCTTGATATGCTGACCATGAAGTCCAAGATAATCCTGATCCACCATACCCTCACCTGCTACATCAAAGAATACAAGTGTCAGTGGCGGTTTATTTTCATCCTTAAAGACAAATTGAAAGATAAAAGGCTCCTGCATTTTTTCCTTCTGTGTAGAAGCCAACAGATCTCCACGCTCAAAAAGCGGTTCCTCATACAATGTACGGAACTTACGGCTAATCTCTGCATTAAGCGGCATACAAGCGGCATCAAAATGACCTGCTGTAGTATGCTGCAATGTGTGGATCAGCGAGGTCATATACACCGATTTCCCGACTTGGGATGCCCCGATAATCGAGATGATGTTACTTGGCACCTTCCCGGCAGTCACCGGCAGCTCATTATGGCAGGACGGGCAAAGCCGTCTGCGCGTAAGCACACCGTAACGATCCGTAAGCCCAGTTAACACATGATCCGTGTAATGATGATATTCTTCCGGAATATCCGCCGGGTTGATAATCGCTTCTATGTCATCTACCGTATCAAGCCCAAAGCGCTCACGGTATTTGTTCAAGGCGTCATCCTCACCCAATGCGTAATTTTCATCGTCCTCCCGGCTGTGCATAGCCCGAAAGACGACATCCTCCGGAGAGAACTTGGTGAAGCAATACGGGCACACTATATCGTAAAAAAGCGGCCGCGGCTCCGGCTGATTCTTTTTCATAAAACGGCTAAAAAAAGACATCTACTCATCCTCCCAAAAGTTGTATCTACGTACTTGCTATGAACGCACTGCTCATTACCCGCTTGTACGCGTAGACCCAGTCTCACTCCGGTACCAATTCGTAATAAAGCCCATATTTCTTGCCATCGGTGAAAAAGATGCGTACAAAATCATCCTTACCGATTTCAATCGGCGGAAGTACATTGCGTCCAGGAGCGAAATCCTGGACGAAGGGAAAGAGAATACCATCCTCTTTCCCTGCAGGATGCCCTCCACGTTTCTTGACATAACAGAGGACATCCCGTGCCACGGGCACTTCTGCCGTAATCGCCATATGTACGGTCTTTTGTTTTCCGAATAAGGCTTTTTTTTGTTGAATGGAATAATAGATCCGGGCTTTGCCTGCACTGACCATCACCCGGTTCACACCATCATTTTGCCTCACCAGGGCAGTCTCACCGTTCTCAGCAAGACGAGCAAATATCGTATAGGATATCAATCCGATCTCATCCAATCGATCACGATAACCATTGTTAGATTTGTATTCCTCACGAGTGTAGAGCTTCATCCCGACCGGCGGATCATCTCCGGTTCCTATGTCAGCCGCTTCTGCGGAGGTTTTGTGGATGTACACCGCCTGCACGCCGTCCGGCCAGCGCCATCTCAGCGTACAGAATCGGTCATCCACTTGGGATGTCACATCCGTTATTCCCGGAGCGGAAGCATTAACCTCGGCGTACCTCATTACTGTAAACCCCTTTCCGCTACACTAGAATCCTTTGCTGTTCCGGCTTCTGCGCCGACCCGGAAAGTTATCCGATGCTGGTGCAGGCGCTGCGTTATTGTTTCTTCTATTTCGATAAATACGTCCTTCTCCTACCGGAATGACGCCTGTAAATAATGCAATAATAGCAGCTAATATAAGAACAGCCAGAAGACGAATAAGACTATCTGTAAAGGAGTCACCGCTAAGTCCAAATTCCAGAATCAGTCCTGCGAACAAGCCTGATATTACGCCGCCAATCCCAAAGCTTTTAGCCAAATGACGGTTATCAAACATAATTCCCAGACCTAATCCAAGCGCAGCTCCCATCAACATCAGTGACAAAATACGAACCGCAGCATAATAAGGACTGTCTGCCGTTGAATCACTGCGCTCAGTTAGCAGCGTCCGATCTCCCAGACGGTCATAGATCTGCTGGAACACATCGCCCAGCAGGGCTGAATCCTTGACATCATAATAGTGTCCGCCTGTCACTCTCGCAATATCCTGCAACAGCTGAGTGCCTGCTGGATCATTCAAGCCCAGACCAATGGTATTCACGGCAATACCGCGCTCTACATAAGCCTGCAACTCTCTTGTGGTATCGAAATTACTCACTCCGTCAGACAACAAGATGACCATGGCTCCTTGGTCTTTTTTGCCGTCACTGTCAATCTCCTTGAGTGCCTCTGAGACCGCACCGCTAATATTCGTGCCGCCTTCGGTTGGCTGCAGATTATCGATTGCAGTCAGCACCTTCTCACGATTCTCCGAATTTGAGAGTGGCGTTAAAGGTTGGACAACTACCGCTTCGTTGTTAAAGGTCACCACGGCTACCTTATTGTCAGTGTCCATTTTTGTAATTAACGCTTTTGCTGCGGAATACCGGCTATTATCGGGATCACTCTGTGTCATACTGCCTGAGTCATCGATAGCCATTACTACATTCTTAACTGGTCTGGCTCCGCCAAAATTCAGCTCATAAACAAACTCCGTTAAAGCTCCAACACCAAGTGCAAGTACAATCATCAGAGGCAGCAGCTTCCACGATAACCCCAGATAGCGCTGCTTCCATGAAGCTCCGTTCAGTCGTGGCGAGATCATCTCTGCAAGCAGGCAGCCTACACCGACTCCCAGCGCCACAATAGCAAAATAAATACCCACAAGCAGGATGGAAGGCAGATCGTTATACCAGCTTAGCAGCCATTCGCCAAAAAGAAAGGCGACCCCGCCGCCGATCAGACTGAAGAAGAGCAGCAGCAGATTGATTTTTCTCTGCATCGTTATACTTCCTTTCCGGGTAAAATCTGAATTGTACTCTTATCCTTTAAACATTCCGGGGGTTATGCTGCCTGATAAACGGGCTACCCGGATGTGTTATCATCCCCCAAATTGCACTTTGTGCAATAGAATGGAATAGGAGAAACATCTATTTCTATTCTATTGCATAGTGTGCAGTGGAAATAAGGAGAAATGTCCCTATCCCAGAAATCTAATTAAGAGTTATATCCGATGACTCTATTGCACCAAGGCAATAAAGGGACTTAAAGTGAGGGTACCTATCTATTACGCCATCAGCGCATCTCAGGAAGCTGATCTTCACTCAGCCCATGGAGCTGATAGCCATTCTGAGCATAAGTCTCATAATAGACCTTACCGTTGCGATAATAGAGCAGGTCTTCTAAATGAAAGCCGCCCATCAGGTTTAGCTTCTCCACTCCGCTCCTCCGCTGCTCATGCACGAATCCTAACCGGTAAATCCGGGTTGTCTCATCCACTCCAAAGGCGTAGCGTAGGAATTCTGATGAGCTGTCTCCGAAGAAATATTTCTCCTCATGACGATGCTCTTGCGTGTATTCGAATAGCCGAACATTAATGGCCGCGCCCTCTTCCAAATTATGATACAAGCGCTTGAACAGCTCTTCCCTCGATAGAACCTGACGATTCTCATAGGCTGCCGCAACATTTGCACGCCGCAGAAGCTCTTCCTCAAAAGATAAATTAAAAGGTTCTGCTGTCAGCAGCTCCCGGCGGCAAATATCAATCAAACGCTCAATCACAGCTTCTTTCCCTTGTTCTAAGAGCTTGGAGATACTGCCCATGTACTTCTCACTGAAGAATATTCCAGGTCCACGCCGGGTTTCGATATCCTTCATCACTTCTTCTGTGACTACGCGGTAGTATTCCATTACGTTCTGACCCGTTGTTTCGTTTGTTCGCCCAATGCTGTCCATAACAGTAATACGCAATTCTTCCTCCAAAGTCTCCATAGCTTTCACACGAGCCATACTTTCCATATGAAGCTGCTCAAGTGCAGATTCCAAACGACTGCATAGGGCAAGCTCACTTTCTAGGCCCAATAGTTCATATTTTTTGCCATATACGGCTGAGAATAAATAATGAATGAAGTTACGTACTGTTCTTTTATCAAAAAGCGGCACACGCTGGAACGGCTGGCGCTCCACGCTTTCTGCGTAAAGATCCTCAAGCTCCTCCTGCATGGAGAGAATCGCGGAACGTAAGCCTGCCATATGCTGATGTAAAAGATGGAGCACACTTCCGGCTTCATCACGATCTGCCGTCCACTCCGTAAGCTGATAAAAGTTTACCGCTGGCGTAGATGTTTCCTGTGCCGCCAGCATAGTGCGCCATTGGCGTAATGGATTCATTCCCTCTACTCTCCGGTTTGACTCTGCCACAAAGTTATTGCGGAAATAAGCTTCGCCCCCGTCACCGAACAACTGCCGTTCAGCTTCACGAAGTGACAGCTGCTTCAGTTCATTATAGGTAGGGCGTCCGTGACTCATTAACCCCGTCATTTCATTCAGGCCGTCTTTCTCCGGAAGTAGGTGTACCGCGTGTTCCCGCAAGCTGTCAGGGTCCAGCCCTAACAACGCCTGCCGTTCACGTATAGTCCACGAACTACCCTCACGCATATCGGAGACAAGCCGCCGGAACGCATGATACAGCACCGCCAAAGCAATTTGAACATTAGGTCTTCTTACCCCGGAAAAGCCAGCAGAGGCGTAGCCTTGTCTTCCAGTGCTGCCCCTGATGCCGCTTTTGAAGGTCATATTGTTATATCCGCCATGACCAGTAGCCTGATCAGAAGCCGGGCGGACCCGATTTTTGAGCAGACTAATATGAGAAATAATCTCGTAGTTGTCATCCATACCGTGTGCAGACATCATACCGCGCTCATTCTTATCGGAGAGCAGATACACAAGGTCAAATAATGCGGAAGGACCATGGGCAACTGGAATCGACAGACCGTCTTCCGTCACAAGTAACGGCGCATTAAACTTATAGTCCGTAGCTTGCATTCTGTCCAATTCACGCAGAAAAGCCAGCCCTACTGAGCTGGAATATCCAAAATTATCCCCTTCCTCCCGCTCATTGATCAGAGCGTAGAGATCTGTCTGTACGGACTTAAAGGACTGGCCGAGTACAGCACGAGCCAGCAGTGTAATTTCCGGCAGCAATACATTAAGCGGATCATCAACCCGCGTAATGATAGAGAGATGGATGACGTCAAAAGATGAATATAGACGTCCATAATCCGCTATACTGTTGCTCAGCCGCCGGATAACTTTATTCATTTCAGCAAGATAACGTGTATCCTCATGAAACTTGCGGTAAAGTTCATGACGCACAGTGCGTGGATCTGACCCTGCCGTTTCCGGCAAGGCCATGGCCAGCACCCGGTCTTTTCCTCCCGCAACAGATCCACTTATACTTCCGTCTATTCCCTCTTTTGCCGCACCTGTCACAGCATGTAATGCCATAACACCGCCGGCGTTATCCCATTTTCGTTCGCAGCTATCCAGCACCGGACCGATGGCCGGAGCAACCTTGTCGCCTACGAACAGAAACAGGGCAGGGTAATGGATGCTGCTGCGTCCATCCCCTTTGCTGCGCTGTGCCTCTTCCTGTACCGCATATTGTTCACCATAAGATAATGCCTGTGTTTTGATCATAGGCCTATTTCAACTTTCTGCGGATACTGCCGAGCTTGCTAGTCATGCTCTTGTAGAATCCGTACATCTCATCGCCGCTCTCATACTCTACCCGTTCGTACTCCAAGCTGTCGCGTGCTTCCAGGAATGATACATACAGTCCTTCCAGCTTATAGAGCAGCGGGGTAACGTCTTCAGCGGCAGTCATTTCACCTGCACGACGTGCTGCCTTACGCAGCAGTACGCTGCGGCTCTTCTCATCCAGCTCCCGGAAGTGACGATACACGGCATACTCTACATAGCTGCGCTCTTTCATCAAATTAGCAAACGGCTCCCAAGCGTCCTCTTCTTCATCACGGTCATAAACGTAGAGTGCGCCTTTTTTGATAATGCTGTCCGTATACAAAGCTTCAATGAACTGATCCATCCACTTATCTTCGTCCAGATATTGATGAAGCACACCTTCAAGCTCAGCGGCTTTGGCAGTCAGTTCAGCATATTTAGCCAGCTCCACACGAACACGTGAAATCAGCTGCGGTGAACGAATGAGATTCTCCTGCGCCATGTCCTTGTTGATGCTGCCAAAGATATCTTTAATGCCTTCCCGCTCCAAGCCCTTCTCACGCAGGCTCTTCAGCTCATCAACCGCCTTCTTCACTTCACCGAGATTTGGGCGTGTAGATTGCAGCTGCATATCGAAACCGTTCAAAATGGCGTCCAGATCAAAAGGTTTGGTGAACACAACAGAATATCTGTTACTTGTGTTCTCATCTACACCTTTTTCAATAATGACTCCACTTGCCAGCGCATTTGCAAAGTCTGCACGCACTCTAGCGTTATAATCACGTACACGAGAATTGACGTAAGTGTCGCCCCATGATTTTTCCGGAATCGGAGAAGGCAGATACGTCCAGTTGTTCTTATCCGTCATCACGAGATGGCGGCCGATCCCTTCCTTGTCGAGAATGGTCCGCTCATAGTTTTCTTCAAACACCCGCAGCGGCGTGTATACGAAAAGTGGCACACCGTTACGTGTATTAAGCCAGAAAATACGGTTTTTCACTTGGCTCTCCTTGATCGTAAATTGCGATTTGCCAAGCGCATTATTCTGATAATTACGAATCCCTTTTAGGATACCCGGCGCTTTAACAGGCACGGAAACGAAACCCCATGATGGGAAATGTAAGCTGCCTGAGCTATTGCTAAGGTGGAAGGTAGGCACAGCCTCTTCGTCCAATTTACCGGCAATAATCCGCTCAACGAATTTATCCAGCGGCTCTTCATGGCCGAATTTCATCACAAGGAAATCCTCCATCGAACGGGTAATCAGATCGCCAAACTTATCGCTAAGGAATTCCGAAATTGAGCGAACGATATCAATCTCCTGCTCTTTGACCCAACGTCCGGAATGCTTCAGCATTTCACGGGTGAAGTCACGAATCAGGTCGTCGCCGTCCTTCTGATCCATAATCTTGGAGATGGTCGCCGAAATATCCGGCACGTTCACAATGTTCCAATAATAAGTTTTGTTTCCTTTATAGTCTGCCTGCTCTTCGCCATTGATAAGGATGTCCCCGTTCTTGGCAAAAATCGAGCTAAGCGCACTAAGAATCTCTGTAAACACACCGTAAATCCGGCTGTTCTCATCATTTAAGAGCTCATATAAGTCCTCGTAAAATTGAATCATTTGCTCAGTGCGTTCTACATCGGCGTGCAGCCAATACTCATTGATTTTAGCCTCAATATAGGCATTTTTCTTCTTCTCTTTGGAGACAAAAGCACTGCGGGCATCGCTCAGCTTCTCATCCGCACTGTCCTGCGCTGTCTCAATATCACGTGGCAAACGCAACAAGCTTTCACGTAAAGCCTCAATATAAGACTGAATCAGCTTCAAAATACAGAAGCCCTTCTCGGTATACAGCAAGCGGGAAACGTAGAACGGTCCTTGCTCTGGATGCAGGAATATGCGCTCCAGCTCTTCACTGAAACGTCCCACAATTTCGCCAGGCAGCTGCTTTTTCGATTTGATATATTCTTCACGGGCACGAGCCAGGAAGTTCTGCTCCAGCTCTGTATCCATGCTTACCACTTGATTCTTAACAACATTGGCATGGCTCAAGCGTTCGCTGTTCTCGTAGCCTGGCAACGGCTCAGGCACACGGGATTCAAACGTCTTGATCATACTGTCGAGATCAATTCCAAGCTTACGTGCGAATTTTTCTACATCCTCTTGACCTGGCGCCTGCTGGAACATTTTTTCCATTTTATCAAACAAGCGGAAAGCCAGGTAAGTCGTCATTTCCTCAATCGGAAGCACAGCGGACGAGGCACCGATAATGTTGTATTCATAGTTAGCTGGGTAGGTCTTGTTCATCTGCGCAATGTTGGTGCGGATATTGCTGATATAATCATGGATGGCGAATTCTTCACCAGACTGTTTTTCTTCACTCGCCATAAAGTTCGTGATGTTCTCCGCCGTTACGTTCATACAGTAATCGTACGCATTCTCCAGCAGCTTACCCTCGGTATTCGTTGCAGAGATCAAATGACATAGATTAAATGGAGGCAGCGGTGAATTTACTGTCAAAATATTACCGTATTGCTGCTGGAACCGCTCACCACGACTGTCCACATTCATCCAGTAATCCAGCTCTTTTAGCGCTGCATAACCGTTCTTGCGAATATATTCACGCGTGTGCTCGCTTAGACTTTTATTAGACAGGTTCACGTCAGGTGTAAAGAGATAACCCAGCGTGTTCACACGGTCAATACCGGCTGATCCATAGTCACGTTCAATAATACCGCGCACGATATAGGCAATATCCAAGAAAGCCCCACTGCCTGTACCGCCCGACAGACCTGTCAGCAGAAAGACCATCAGCTTTTTGTTAGTGCCTACGGATAACGTCTTGATCTTCTTATCAATCGCGCCTACAACCTGATTAATCTTGGTGAACAAAAGCAGACGTCCAGCCTGCCGCACACCAGCAGCACCATTCATACCATCTGTGATACTCAGCTCAGGTGACAGCCAATCCGTAATGTACGAATCGAGGATACTACGGTTCTGTAGCAGTCCGCCGATTTCCGCATTCGCCAGGAGTACAAATTCATTTTGCGGGTCCAGCCCAATGCCTTTGTATTTTTTTCCGCGATCCTGTTCATTCGTCTCAAAAGCTAGAAATTCTACATTATCCGGCTTGTCCCGTTTCTTCTTGGATATAGGATCCTCCGGCAGTTTAAAGCGGCGGTTAATCTGATATTTAAGACGCAGCAGGGCATCAATGCCCGTGCCGCCTAGTCCAATGATCAGGATCGGATTATCAATCGTATCCACCCTGATTTTATCGCTGACAATCCCGCCGCCTAGTGATACATCCAACTGCTGTATATGCTCTCTTACTACTGGTTTCATATGCTTATCCTCCTAAAAGTTTTGCGGAAGCTGTACTTCAGATATCTTGCAGCAAAACTGTTTCTGCGGCATACATTGCCATTGCCTACTATACTAAATATTCCAGATAAATCGTCTTATCTACCGTCTGTAGAGATACTGAAACGCGGTCCCCACTCTTCAGTTCAAGACCACGCGAAGCATCCGCAGCACGTCCGGATCTCTCCACAGTAACACCTTCTCCGCTGCGTAACAGCAATCGGTCATTCTTAGCCGGTGTGAAAATAACAGTTTCGCTCTCCTTCAGTTCAGGCGCCAATTGCAGCAGCTGATGAAGGCTGAACTTGCCCTTGAAGCCTGCAAGCTTCTTATATTGTGGGTAGGTCTTCTCACCCGTATTGCTGTCTTTAACCTCTACTACCAGCTGTCCAACAAAACCACGTGCCGATTTCTTATTCAGCACATACCATGCTGCACCCGCTGCCAGCACTAAAAGAATGCCCCCTATAATGTAATACAGGGTTTTGGATGAGGCTTCCTTCAGGGGTTCTTCGTTGCCAGTCCCTGTAGAAGGTGCTGTTGTTGCTGCTCCGCCTGTCTTCGCGCTGATCTGGATAGGTGCACTTTCCCGATAAAAGCTGCTTTCCTCTGCCCGTACCTTCAACTCGTAGTTATGGCTTTCTTTTACCTCAAATGTACCCTTGAAGACAGCTCCGGAGTTATCCAGTTCGATTTCTTGCACATCACCTGTATCAATATCTGTAGCAAGCAGTACCGCCTTCATATCTTGATACAAATTACTGAGTGTTACCTGAGTACCGTTGCTGAACAGATGGGAGGTGATGTCGATTTCATCACCCTTTTTATAGGTTGCTGATGGCAGCGCATCGATCTTAAGCTCCAGGTCATAGTTAAAGACTAGATTAATATCAATCTTATCCTTTGGCACACCTTTAACCTGAAGTTTCCAATCTCCTTCCTGCGGTGACAGTAGCTTAATCAAGCTATAAGTAGAAGACTTGGACAGCAGGACATTGTTTGAGGGGATCGTAACTTCTTTCCCTGACGGGTCCGTTAATTTCGCTGTCACAGGCTGTGAAGACATAATTGAGATATTGGCTTCCAAAACACTGCCGTTAGGCACGTTGACGGTCACATCCTGATAATCGCCATTTGCAGTAATCGACTGCACAGGCACTACCTTCAGCTTCAAATGGCTGGCAAAAATCTCACTCAGGATTTGCGGCAGATCATCTGCTGAGTCCGTCGAAAATGCTTTACCACCCGTCTCACTGGACAGGTTGGCGAGGCTTTGTTTATTCAGCTTGCCATCTGCATTTAGTCCAATAGTATAGATGGGATAGCCATTTTTTTTGGCAACCTCTACGGCCGCCGTCAGCTCTTTATCTGATTCACTTTGCGTCCGGCCTGTCGCTTTATTGAAATCGTTATTGCCGTCAGCGAGCATTACAATGATAGGCTCATGGGAAGGGTCACTTCCATTCTGCAGAACCTTTACAGCTTCCTCTACGCCAATAGCGATATCGGTGTAAGCTCCTCGGTCCAAACCATCAATAAAATCCTTCAAATCCTGCTTATCGCTCTCCGAGCTAATTTGCAGCAGGGCCTTTTCCCGTTGCACCTTGTCGGTATAGGCAACAATACCTACTTTATCACCTTGGGTGGATAACATATCTATGAACATTTTCATCGCTTCGTTGGCGATTTTGTTCTTGTCACTAGTCTTCATGGAGTTGCTGACATCAATAAGAAGCACAGCGTCAATGTGAGATTGCGCCGACGTTGCCGCATAGGCCTTAACAGCTGCAAAAGGCGAGGCAGCTAGACAAAGAGCCAGGAGCAATGCCGGAAAGATACGTAGAAAGAGAGTCTTGGTTGTTCTAATACTTTGATATTTACGAAGCATAAATAGGGCTCCTCTTGTGTTATATTAGGCACATATGACAGGTTCAGCACTATCGCTAAAATCTGTAAATAGCATGCCATTATGATATAATTAAACCTTGTAAACTTCAACTTTAGGACCGCCGGACCCAGTGCATTGATGCATAGAAGATTATCATTCTAAAAGCCATCTGGACTGCAGAGCGTCCATGAGAAAGGATTGTTCCATGATTTCATACGTCATTCTTGGGATTACGTTCCTAATTGCCGTAATTCAGATTTCCATTTATGCCGCACATCAGCGCAAACCACTGACACGTGATGATATTAACGATCGACTGCTAGCCGCTTTGAACGGAGGCGATAAAGGCCGTGAATAAGAAAAGACCCGTTACCTTCCGGCCTTTCAAGGCCCCGCGTTACGCTTATGACAAGCTGCGAATCTGTCGCCACTGCGGGCGGTATACCGCTCTTGGCGAAGACCGCTGTAGCAAATGTGGCAGAGCCTCACTTATTGCTGTAGAGCAGCACGCAGCATCACTAGCCAGACGGAAGATGCATACCCGCCTACTATTCATCTTACTGCTCACACTAGCCTCTGTCTATTTTGGAAATAGCATCCAACAAATGATATTGTGTGGTGCCGGGGGTCTTGTGCTTGCTGGACTATTGTACTATACGCAGCGAAAAGTAAGGCAGAACGAGAATCTTCGTTCTCTCAATGAGCTGCTTGGTCGTGGGATCGGCATCATCAAGGAAGGGCTGGAGGTCAACCGTCAGGAAGCTGTCTCCGTACTCCGTGAGGATGATGTTCTTGCCTATGAGAAGCTGCGCGAGCTCTCCATCCTGCTTCGCGGCGACCGGATCGCGCGGCAGCGAGTGGCTTTGCTGCATGGATTTTTACTCCGCAAGGATATGGATCTAGAACTGGAGCAGCTTCTTCTAAAAGACTTCGAACCACTGCTAGCCGAATATATCGGCGAGATCGCTAAAGTCCGTCCTGATCTCATTAAGGATCGCACACTACGCTACGTGAAGAACTATGAAGTGGAGATTCGCCAGATGGCTAACGGCTTAACCATCCTTACGAGCGTTGCAGGAGCGGCGGTAAGAATGAAGCGTTATGCCCTGCTCTACTCCAATATGATTGGCCGATACGTGCAAGATCTGCCCAAGGACCGTTTTATGCGGTTGTCCAAACTCATTGCTGCGAATCCCCATGAACCTTGGAACGGCTTAGACCTCAGGGTAGCTGACATTCGTGAAGCTAAATATCGCTGGGACCCGGAGGTCCAATAGACCTGAAAGCCAAGATGAACCAATATAAAGCAAACATCCTTATTGATGACAACCAACCGTTTCTCAAAGAAATATAAGGATGATGTATACCGTGAAACTTATACTTTCTTAGGCTTTCTTATATTTTGAAAAAAGAGGCTACTCTATATGACGTTCAAACAATTAATAACCCTGCGAAACTTTATGATCATTTTGTGTATATGCATGCTTGTGCTGCTTGGACAGAAGGTTTTTCTCATCGCAGATAAAATACAAATCACCAAAGAAGCCGACCGTCTCTACGCTGCCGGGGATCTGATTAATGCAGAGAATCAGTACCGTCAAGCAGCGGCCAACTATTCCATTGATTACCAGGAAAAAAGAGTCGCAAAACGTCTGGATGAATTAGCTCCAATCACAGACATCCGCAAGGTTCTGAATGATTTGTTAACCTCTACTAAGGAGGAAGCAGCGACTAAGGATTTTACCGGATTTATGAAGAGCTATCAAGCTCTGCTCAGTTTAAAAGCTACATATATGAAGCCAGGCGGTTCCTATGAATCCTATTATCGCCAGTTATCGTCGGCCTCAGGCATTTCAGACCAGTTCACCTCTTATTTCCGTCAGTTTAAGGAGCAGTTCCTTGCCGAGCTTGCCCAGAACCAGAGCGGAGGGGTGAGTAATGAAGAGAACTTCAAATGGAATCTTTTGCAGATTCCTGATGCTTATTATGGAAGTACAGCTTCCAAAGAGGATTTACTAGCCTCAAAGTTTAAAAGCCATGACACAGCTATATTAAAATCCTTAGCAGGAGCAGGAAACTTTACCGGCATGCTGGAAAGCACCCTGTCCCTGATGAGTGCTTATAGCCAGCATAATTACGAAGCTCCTTGGGTACTTCAACAAGCAGAAAGCAGCGGGAAGATCATCCTGAACAAGGATCTTGAAGGTGACAATATCACAGCTTTTGCAGGGCATGCTGTAGCTTATCGTAATTTTGCAGGATCGGCAGGTATCACTTCATCAAAGGTGCTGACTTTGATCGATACCACTAAGGCTAAGCTACTAAAAAATGCCAAACGTCTGACTACTAAAGGTCAATATGCCGAGGCGATACAATTATACGGAGATCTTGCCCCGCTAGAAGATACTTCGACAAACATTGCCGCTGCTAGAATTGCCTGGAATATCGCAGAGCCTGTTCGCCTCCTTCCTGGGGGAGAAGAGCAAGACAAATACAACAACGTCATCTCACGCAAAGGACTATCGAGCACAAAAGTGATCGTTGCCGGGACGGATAATAGTGGCGTGCTCTATTATGCCGCGATGAATAACGACGACAATGTGGTCACATTAACCGGAAACAGCTTGCCACGCTTCGAGAGTCTGCGCAGTCTTACTTTTAATGAACAGTTGGCAACCTCTTCAGGTGTACCTGTGGTTTTAGCCCAATCTGAGGTTGAAGGTGGACGCACCCTTTTCACAGCGTATGAGATGAAATCGAATGGTATTTCGCAGTTATTTTCTTTAGCTGGTGATAGTTATGAACTGCAGCCGGATGACTCTATTCTCGTGCCTAATGCAGATCTTGGAGACGGTGTTGACGGGCAAACGGCACTTTACCGTAAAGTAGACGGCATCTATCAATTCGCGGAGATTGTTCAGGAGTATGCCGTAATCTCAGCTGCGGATCTGACCACTCATCCTTTTGAAAAGGTCTCTTTTCATTGTGAGATCGTCGTAGATAACTTCGGCAATAGTCTTGCTTACTCGGATGGGATTTATATTTTGCTCCAAGGAGAAGTGGGTTCCGTTACAGGTAACGCGTTAGTTAGTGGCCAATATCAGAATGGATATGAGCTCGTTGGAACAGACATGGGCGAGCAATATGTGCCTGTGTTTATAGTGGAATCCGTAGGTAGCATGAGCTTTGGGCGGTAGGGATTTGGGATACGGGATACGGGATACAGCATACGGGATACGGGATACGGGATACGGGATACGGGATACGGGATACGGGATACAGGATACGGCATACGGCATACGGCATACGGGATAACCTTGTCTTTGTGTCGGCTCGACGATCCTGTAAGCTCCACCACTTATAGCAACTAGCGTTGAACAGCGCTTCGATGGTTAATAGGTACGTAATGCCATGAAGATCACATAGCTCGTTAATCATTCGTAATTATCCTGTAGTCTAAGTCTCGTTAATTTACCTATTGTGGATGTTTTTAACAATCCATTGAACTTTCAAGTAATCTGCTCTAGACGCTTTCACACCATTGGTTACGCATCATCCCTTATGTGATCTACGTTTGATGTAACATCTTCAAGCAAATTTGCCATTGTTAGCAGTACCTGTTGCTAGACAAAAAGACACTAACCGGGGGTTGGTGTCTTTTTTTCCATGTACTAGCAGTCTATGGATAGATGAAAAAAATCAAAAAGTAACCTGTTACGGGATAATGTCGTATTGCATTAAGCACGGTGACTTTTACTCAGCTACTCAATTGGCACTTTTAATTTCTAAAGCACTTCTATATAGGTCCCACTTAACCATTTTTTTGATGAAATCAAATTCAAAGGTTTAAATCGGTGTTCTCGTTTACATAGAGCTCGCTGGGTTCAATTCGATGTTGGTGAGTATGCAACAGCTCTGGCAAACGCCCCATCCGCTCAGCCAAACGGGATAGCTTTTGCTCATGAAAATTAGATAATCCCGTATGAATCCGGTCTTGGAAAGGCTCAAGCCATCTTGTTTCCAGGCTGTCAGAACCGAAATAAACCCCGAGCAGAGAGCCTGCTGTTGCTCCAAAACTATCCGTATCGTTGCCTTGCATCACCTGCTTGCATATCCCGTCACCGACATTGTCTGCAAATCGAAATGTATTAATTAAGGTACCTATTTCCTGATAAACCTGACAGTGACTATAATTTGCATACTTATGGTTAATGCTCTGATAAGCTTCCAGCCAGTTATCTGCATTCGCTACCCTCTGCAGGCAATCCTGAGTAATCTCATAGAATCGGCTCCTTTCAGGTACGAATTGCAGTGCAGTACTTATTATTTTAATAGGATCGCGCAGCACTTGCGCAACTGCAATCGCAGCGGCGATGAACATCGTGGCGTAGATCCCCGTCCGGCGATGTGTAAAACTTGCATCACGCCAAGCTAGCTCAGCGGCAAGAGCGGGTTGACCGGGGCAGGCATAACCGTAAGCATCTGCGCGAATCGCTGCTCCGCATAGTTCTGTATCTTGCACCATGAAGTCGGGCCAAGCCTCTATTTCAGAATGATTGAATAGTTCTCTATCATGCTCCAGATAGCTAATCCCCGATCGAAGCAAGATGGTCCTCTCCGGTCCCCAAGTAGTACTTATCGGAAGATGATTTATCCATAAATCTCTTAAATTTCTTTTCGTAAAACCATCGCCAAATTGTTCTAACGCCATCATTCCCATTAATGTGTAATTGATATCATCATCAGGTGCCACATAACGAATCCGCCCCCGCGTCGTCTCAAACCAAGACCAATGTCGACGATCTAAAGCATGGAGAACTTCATCAGAAATGTAATCATTCAGTGGCCATTCCCCTACAGAAGTTAAAGCTTTACGCAATTCCGACAAGCTGGGGTTTACCTCAATCGGTTTGCCTAGCATTGAACCACAGACTGAAGCGAGGAATCCCGCCTCCACACGCTTGGAGCTATCCTTAAGATTCAAGATGCCGACCTGGCCTAAAGGTCGTGCCGGATCGCATTCCTGCCATATCTCTTGTAAATCGTTTGGTTCATAGTAAGGCCAATTGTCCCTCATTGGAATGGCCACCAAGCTATGAGCGAATTCCAGATAGGCATCATAGCTTGCGGGAAGCTGTTCCAGCTTGGCTAAATAACCCGAGGTTTGATGCCCCTGTGCAAATTTATTGCGTAAAATTCCCTCTAATTGACGTTTAAGAAATGTGAGTGATGGCAGCATGCTGTATCTCCTTTGTCCGTTTATTAATCTACGTTTCAAATGATTTCTACATGAGAATGTAAACGATGATTGATGGAAAAGCAGCCCATCCCATCGCCTTCATTATAAGTTTAAATAAACGAGCATGCGATGATAGAAATAACAGTAAAAGCAATAAGTTTAATAGACTATTAAATAGGGAAAGACACTCTAAAAAACCCTCCAATGGGATGCCAAATGAATCGTCACCCTTATGTCCTTCATTTTTTCGATTACGGGATTACAGGTTAAAGGATTACGGGATTACTTGTTGCGTTCGATTAGCTTATTACTTTGCCTAATGAGATCGAATGTACTGGTTTATAGCATACACTGTATCCAACTAGTGAACATTTATAATGGTAGTCAAGCAACTATAGCGACTTGGGTGTACATATACGAAGCAGACAACTTTTAATGACTTGAGTAAGCAACCCTATGGTTTGTGCCTTCCTTCTACCGACCATGAGTATGGGAGATCCTCTCTGGTCAGTTTTTTTGTCCAAGAGGTGTGGGTAGCCCGTCTATACTCTTAGTGTTTTTCTCTTGTCTATATTCTTTCAGGCCTGCCTCGCCCTTTTGGATAGACCAACGCTGCAACGTATCCCGCTCACCCGCATAACTCATGAATGGGATCGAAAATCCGCAGGAAGTCTGTACTTTATGAACATCTATCAAAATGATCTGTCTAGCTCCAGGCAGAGATGTGAACATAGGGTATAGTGTTTCCCATTCTGCTGATTCAGGCAAAATCACAGCCCCTGTTCCATACAGTCTTAAAATATTAGGCGGCCCCTCAAACGCACAAAACATAACCGTCACTCTTCCATTTTCCAGCAGATGCGCGCTCGTCTCATTACCGCTGCCGGTCATGTCTAGATAGGCCACCTGATTAGGAGACAATATCCGAAAACAATCATGTCCCTTCGGCGAAAGGTTAACATGCCCATCTTCTGAAAGCGGCGCCGACCCTACGAAAAAAAGATGCTGCCGAAGGATAAACTCTTCATGTACAGGTAGTATAGCGGTAAATTGTTTTCCCATTTGGCATTCTCCATTTCTGTATATTTGTGTGTTGGCTAATTGGTCATCTCTACTTCAACTCTATCGGATCCGCCGACTCAATGAGTTCCATGAACTACATAAACTACATAAACTACATGAACTACATGAACTACATGAACTACATGAACTACATGAACTACATGAACTACAACAGCTTCACCAATCACCTCAGTTCCATCAACCACATTTGCTTAACTAACTAGCTTTGCCGACTACATTAACTTCTACAGTTACATTAGCTCTATCAACTCCGTTAGTTTCACCAACTGAATCAGTTCCTTAAGCGCATTAACTCCACTAACAACAACAGTTCCACTAGCTCCTCCATCAAACTAACTTTGACTAGGTCCAAGCGGCGTTTGCCGCTAATGTAGGGCATTTTTGACTCTCTTTCCTGCTATTTTAGCTCGGGGCGGCTAATGTAGGGCACTTTTGCCTCTCTTTCCTGCTATTTTAGCTCGGGGCGGCTAATATAGAGCATTTTTGCTCCTATTTCTGACTAATTCGACGCTATGCAGCTGATGTAGAGGATTTTTACCGTTCATTCGCGCCACTTGAGCCCAATCCAGCAAATCTACGGGATTTTTACCGTTCATTCTCGCCACTTCTGCCCAATCCAGCAAATCTACGGGATTTTCACCGTACATCCCCGCCACTTGAGCCCAATCCAGCAAATCTACGGGATTTTTACCGTACATCCCCGCCACTTGAGCCCAATCCAGCAAATCTACGGGATTTTTACCGTATATTTTTCCGCAGACACATTAGTTAAGTATATATACTCTAGGGCTTTTCTTATGTCTCCCCCCGTCTGCCTAAATGCAAGCCTCAGCAAAGATTAACAACACATCCCGAGAATTTTAAGCTGTTTATATTCTCTTCCACCGTCAAGTAACCCTTCTCCCCGGTACCTGGCCGTCAGCAAAAATAGGGACTACCTCTCGGCAGCCCCCCTTTCTCTCGCAAGCTGCTTGATACTACTATCAGAAGCAACTCCCTTAAATCCCTTTTTCCCTATAAAATACTTCCCTATAAACACTTCCTATAACACTTTCCCTAAAATCTCCCGCTTAAGCACTTAACCCACTAAGCACACAAAACCATCCTTCCCCTATCTATTCAATCGCAATATAAATCTCAACCTGCGTGTCAGCAGGGTCAAAATTCCGTGAATCATAAATCTCAAAATCCCCCGTGTAAGTTCTTACCTCCCCAGACTCCTTAAAGTACGCCCAAATCTCCCCCCACGCTTGCACGACTACTTCAAATACCGGACCTTTTATCGTCTTAAAAACCATGTATTTGCTCTCCGGTACAGCCGCATAGGTGAACTGGTTTTCCACTAGTTCGCTTTCCTCTAGTTCGCTTTCCTCTAGTTCGCTTTTCTCTAGCTTGCTTTCCTCTAGCTCGCTTTCCACTAGCTCGTTTTCCTCTAGCTCGCCTTCCTCTAGCTGCCTTCCCTCTATATGTCTCTCCTCAGCTACTTCATGCCCGATCACAACGGTATACGCTCCGTTCGCATCACTCTCATAATCCGTATACAAAGCATAGATATACTCAGGATTTACCGTAGCTATCTGCCCCGCAATATTACTCTGAAAATAAGTTTCCCACAGCTGCGACAAACCTCCATCAGGTCCCATTTCTGCTTCATTAGTTGTGCGTATGCTAACCCCCGCCAAGGTCATTTTTGCTTTCTCTACAAAATAAGTATTCATCCATTCTCCCTCATTTCCTGTGCTTGAACTTAGTATATACAGGCAAAGTGGACATCTGTCTGTCCAGTTCGAATAGATTGATTTCATTCTGGGTTATAAAGACACCATTAGGGTAATTAATAGTATGGAACTACACTCGAAGGGAATGACTACAGCATGTCAAAAATCAAATTAGCTGTCATCTACTACAGTGCCACAGGAACTAACTACCAGCTAGCACAATGGGCCGCGGAAAGCGCAGAAAAAGCAGGAGCTGAGGTAAAACTGCTGAAGGTGCAGGAACTGGTCCCCGAGGACAAAATTCAAGCAAATCCAGCCATGAAAGCCCTAGCTGAAAAAACAAAAGATATCCCAGTCGCCACACCCGACGATATAGTCGAAGCGGATGCGATTATTTTCAGTTCCCCAACCCGTTACGGTAACATTGCTTCCCAGATGAAGCAGTTCATTGATACAACCGGTGGTATTTGGGGCAAAGGATTAACAGTAAACAAAGTCGTCAGCGCCATGAGCTCAGCACAGAACCCGCATGGTGGACAAGAAGCTACGATTTTGGCACTCTACACGTCGATGTATCACTGGGGAGCCATTGTTGCAGCACCCGGTTATACCGATCCAGTCACATTTGGTGCGGGAGGCAACCCTTACGGAACAAGTGTCAGTGTAGATGGAGACGGTAAAATGATCGAAGATCAGGATCGGATCCGTGACGCTGTTTTTCATCAAGCGAAGCGTACCGTTGAAGTGGCCGGCTGGGTCCAGGCAGGCAAAAACGCCAATAATCAGAACTAGCGCAGCTGAGTTAATATAACAACACCCCTCGGAGCTACTTGTGTAGCACTGCACCGAGGGGTGTTTAATTTATATTTTAATTACTCTCCAGGGTATTTAAGCCCCCACTGTGCACGCACTTGATCCAGCAGTTTCAGAATCGCTAACGATTCATCCAATGTCATCACCGGACTCTCTGTAAGCCCTGCCTGAAGACAACGTCCTACTTCCTCCGCTTCAAAACAATATCCAATAGAAGCACGGTCGTCCACAAAGCTCTCTACCTTCTCATCTCCTATATAAAGCGCAGCCGATTTCGGGTTCACTAATGTACCCTCTACAATAATACGGCCTTCTGTGCCAAACACATGCGCTTCCTCCAACATGTTAAGACGAATACCACCGTTCAACGAAGCGGTTTTCCCGTTACCATATGACAACAGCATCGAGAAATGCTCGTCCACTCCAGTCTCACCTATGTGCACTGTGCTGGAAATAGACTCAGGATGAGGTCCAAACACCATGGAGGCAAAAGAAACCGGATAAATCCCCACATCCAGCAGCGCCCCCCCGCCCAGCTTCGGATTCAGCAATCTGCCTTCCGGGTTCCAGTCGGTACGAAACCCTAGGTCTGCCTTCACCAAACGAACATCACCGATTCTACCCTCAGCAATCCATTCTCTAACCTTCACAATCGCCGGGATGTAGCGACTCCACATTGCCTCCATCAGGAATAGCTTATGTGCTCTAGCATAGGCCACAACTTCTTCCAATTCACCGCTGTTTACGGTAAAAGGTTTCTCACACAGGACAGCTTTGCCTGCACGCAGCGCCATTAAAGCATTTTCTTTGTGAAAAGGATGCGGCGTTCCAATATATACCGCGTCTACATTCGGGTCATTCAGCAATTCCTCATAGGTTGCATAGGCATGCGGAATCCCATGATTTTTAGCAAATTCATCGGCACTTTCCTGAGATCTTGACCCAACGGCATAAGCCACACCATTACTGGCATGCGCCAAATCAGTAACAAATTGATGAGCAATCCAGCCTGTGCTAATAATTCCCCATCTCACCTTGTAAGCGTTATCCATTTTCATTTGCATGTTCCTCCTAATCCTTCTGCTAAGTCTCTTTAATTCTATCAGACCATTCTAATGAATGTATAGGAACTGATGCCAGCAAACACCACCGTCACCACCAAAATAGCAATATTCCAGATCTTGCTCAAGGCCGCTGAGTGCTCGTTAGAGCTTTGAATAAACGCTTTTTGCAAAAGGAACTGTAAAAGCTTCATGATTATGAATCCCAAACAACCCAGCCCGCTTTGCAAAATAACCTCCAGACTAGCTTTACTTACAAATCGATCAGCCATGTTCCCATCATAATGAATCGGCACGGTATCCGGCATTTTGGAATAAAGGAATAAATAAATAGCTACAGGAATCAAGGCCACCACACTGCTTAAGATCATCGTCAGTTTGGTTTTGAACAACGTTTTACCCTCCTTCCACTTCAATCAGATATATCCCCTTCTTAAATCCACCGCGACGTTTAGCTTTCTCTGCACGTTGCTTCTCCAGCTCCACGCTATTGCTCCCGTGTGTCTCCGCCAGAGCCTGAATCACTTCCAGCATATCGGCAAGCTCCTCCAGAGCTTCTTCATCACTTGCTGCCTGAAAATATTCCTTCGACTCTTCTTGCAATTTTTTACGTAGTTCAGTTATGTATTCTTTGGACTCTAATATCCTTGTGTTAAAATCTTTACCTTGAGAAGCTATCAAATCGGGGATGCCGTCACGCACTAGCTTTTCATATACAGGCATTTAAGCTCTTCCTTTCTTCTACATTATATTATATCTCCCTTCAATCCGGCTTTGATTCCATCACTAGACGTTCTACAAAAGGAAGATCAGCCGGAGCAAACATGAACTGATCCAGTTCAGCCGGAAGCACCCACCTATGTTCGTCGTGATCGACCAGATCAATTACACCTCCCTGATACCGCGCTTTCCAAGCAATCAATTGGATCTTTATCTCTCCATAGTTATGCTCGTTCATGCCAAAGCTCTCATAGGGAAGGATTGTGATCCCCATCTCTTCCTGAAGCTCTCTTTGCAGACACTCTGCGATGCTCTCATCCTGCTCTATTTTGCCACCAGGAAATTCCCACAGACCTGCCTGCGATTTACCTTGCCGCCGCCGGGCAATAAGAATCTGCCCTTCTTCATTATGTATAATTGCTGCCGCCACCTTGATCACAAAGAACACCTCCACTATTGCTAGTTATTCGACAGATACTACTATTAAAACATACAATTCATTCCAAACCAAAGAGACTCTCCCAAAAGCCAACACAGCCTGGGAAAATCTCTTCAGTACAGTCTCTCTATAAATTTCACAGCAGCGTTATCCTTACGAAAGAGCTACTATTTTGTCAGCACAAGTTCCAAGCGAACCTCAAGATTATTTTCTGTATCCAGCACAACGGTGTGGGGATTGCTTAGACCAAAGTCAGAAAAGGCCACTGTTGTCGTTCCCGACAACATCAACTGTCCCCCGCTATACACCGCTTGCGACTGAAAGGTGACGTCCTTTTCTACTCCTTTTACGGTAAGCGTCCCCTGCATTTCAACAGGCACAGTTGCTCCTTCAGTCCATTCTGCCGGCAGCTCCGAAAATGACTTCACTACAAACGTGGATTGTGGAAATTCCGTAACGGATAGAAAATCCTCTCCTTTTACATGCTCGTCCCGTTGGCTATTGCCAGAATCCAGAGCGCTCATATCCACTGTCCCTTCCCCGGCCATCGAAGTAGAATCCTCTATATTTACCTTCCAGGTACCCTGAACTTTGTTGTCTACGAAGTTTACTGTCTCTTTAGAGGTCGTCACTGACCAATAGACTTTAGAGGTTTCCGCAAGGGTCCAATCCCCGTTTAATTGTTCGGCTGTGACCGCCACCCCTGCTGATGCTCCAGTGTTATTTGTTGTCTCTCCAGCATCTGCTGTGGTTGCTTGATTTGGAATCACGGACTCGATCTCTACATTATTGCCCAGCGATTTATCCAGTAATGTATAACCTGTGACTACTCCTACGATAATAACTCCTGCAGCGATCAAGGCTATTCTTTTTCTCTTCATCCTGTTCCCTCCAATATTCATAATTTCTGTATGCTCTCAAGCTCGTCCCTCATTCTAACAAAGCAATATGTCGGGAAGAAGTCAGAGCAGAACGGGCTATGATGTGTTAAACTTGTCGTAAATTTTATGGACTGGAGGTACTCCAATTTGACGAAATCCATTCTTGTTGTAGAAGATGAAGAAGCCATCTCTAGGGTCCTCAGTGCTTATCTGAAAAAAGCAGGCTTTCAAGTCACCCGTGTAGCCGATGGACGCGCTGCGCTGGAGTCTTTTGCTATATCTCCTCCTTCATTAGTATTACTAGACATCATGCTGCCAAACATGGACGGCTTTGAACTGCTTAAGCTCATCCGTGAAAAAAGCAGCTGCCCTGTGATCATGCTGACGGCAAGAGATGGGATCAATGACCGGCTAGCCGGCCTCGACGGTGGTGCGGATGATTATATGTCTAAACCTTTTATTCCCGAGGAGGTGGTAGCACGCGTGAACGCTGTCTTACGCCGTCCCTCGCAGTGGTCTGATGGCAGCCGTAAACGGCATTATGGCAGTTTGTTTATCGACTTCACAGCACGTGCTGTCTTTTTAAATGGGGCTGAGCTGAGTCTTAGTCCTCGGGATATGTCAGTGCTGTTATTTCTCGCTGAAAGACCTAATCAGATTTGTACGCGTGAGCAATTAATAGAATTTGTATGGGAAATGGATTATGAAGGAAGCGACCGGGCGGTAGATTTGTCGATCAAAAGACTACGCCAAGCGTTGTCGCACTGGCCAACTAGTGAGGGGGAAATCCGTACCCTAAGGGGGACGGGATATCAATTATGGACAACTTAAAGAGAAACAACGCCAAACGTACCTCTATCCTTTCTTACTGGACGATACGTTATTTGCTCATTATTAGTGTAGGCCTGCTCCTCACAGCTTTAGCTACATTATGGTGGATCCGTCAGGAGGCTATGAGCAATCGTCTGCAGACTGCGGGGCTTTTGGCACAGGAGATTGCAGATCGCAGCTTAAATATGGAAGGCTCCATTGAAATCAGCCAAAATCTCGAAAAACTGATCGAAGACCGGAAGCGGTTTTTCAAGTTAACCATAGAGATGTGCGTGATCATTACTGATCAACAAGGTCAAATGCTATTCTCCCTGCCACCTCTAACTGACAAGGAAATGAGATATAAGCTAAATGATAGCCTGAACGACTCCCGCAGTCCGGAGTTCAAAGCTGCTGTGGCTCCCATAAATTCGGATGACAAAACACTGGGACAGGTTATTGTCCTGCAATCCAAAAAATCACTGCGGCATATTCCACAGGAGGAGATCATATTTTTCTCCATACTGCTGCTGTTTCTAATCATCTTAAGTTGGCTAACCATTTACCTCTTATCTCGTAAACTGGCAAAACCCATTCAGAAGGTAGTCGAGGCAGCGGCTCAAATCAGCCATGGCCGTTATGATATCGTTCTAGATAAGGATGCTAAAGAGCGGGAAATTCATGAGCTGATGATGTCTTTTGAAGAGATGGCAGGCAAGTTACAGCAATTTGAGCAGTCTCGAGCCGTAATGCTGGCCGGAGTCTCCCATGAGTTGAAAACACCCGTAACCTCTATTAAAGGCCTGGTGCATGCCGTCCGCGAAGGGGTCGTTGAAGGTGATGAAGCTGTGGAATTTCTGGATATTGCCCTGCTGGAGGCTGGGCGGTTGCAGCGAATGGTAGCCGACCTTCTGGATTACAATGCCCTGACTGCAGGAATGGTTTCCGTTCGTCACGACCGACTCGATGCCGTACCACTACTATCAGAAATCGTATATCAATGGAAACTGACACAGGCGGAAGATGTTGCTGAACCCGTGCTCCATATGCCGATCAATCCCTTATTTTTGCGTGGGGACTCCCTTCGTATCCAGCAGATTATCGTCAATCTACTTAATAACAGCGTACAAGCCAAAGCTCCGGATCGAAAGGTGCAGCTTACGATAGACCTGCTGGAGCAGCAAGGTCATGGCTTTGCCGAAATCCGTGTTCAAGATAATGGGCTTGGCATCTCATCCAATCATAGTGAGCATGTCTTCGAAGCCTTCTTCCGGGGCAGCGATAAGCAGAGCACACTGCGTGGTCTAGGACTCGGCCTAACCTTCAGCCGTCTGTTGGCCGAATCTATGAACGGAAGCCTCGTGCTTGAGGAGCACTCAGACAAAGGCTGCACCTTCGTGCTGTCTCTGCCGCTTGATGATTAAAAAATAGTCTGCGATCCAGCGACATGGTATAATCATGTGCACAATCACACCGAAAACCGGAGGCTGTATATGCTTACTTTTGAACAAAAATTAGCGATTCTCGACTCTTACCCCCAGCTGGAACGCAAAAATGTATCCCTTGGGCGCGTGAACTATCACTACGAGGAAAGCCAGCATGATAAGAAAACCGTGGCTTTTCACCTGCATCCAAATGGTAATGGCTATGTGTTCGCAGGCTTACTGCGGGGCTACGAGACAGACGATAAGGGCTTCGTGAATATTCGCGACTACTCGGAATCCGAGCTGCGCAGTTTGCTGGATGCCTCCATCACCTCACTGTCTATTTACATTCCTGATGCTCCTGTAGCCAGCAAAAGAAAGAAAAAGGCTGCGGCAACTGCCGATACACTCTGGACTAATGATGAGGGCCAAACCCTAACCCTAAAGCTTGAGGATGATTTATGGTATGTCTATGCCGACCTCAATCTGGAGATGGCGTTTGAAACGCTTGAGGAAGCTAAAGAATATTTAGCGGAAGAGGGATTTACAGCAGCGCAGGAGTAATTGTCAGACTTTAATCTACACACTCACAACAAAAGAGGTGTCTGAGCAGCCATTTATTTTGGCCGTTCGGACACCTCTTTTCTAATAAAACGATCCTTAATATACAGGTTCCGTATATATGTAACTATAAATACCCAAATCGAGCTCGGAAACCACTTCATAATCTAGTTGGAATTCTATAGTCTTATTTGATAGACCTCCTACAAAATAACTGCCCTCCACAACCAACCTATCCTTCCCTCCAACTGGGGCGACCAAGATCAGCTGTTCAGTTTTATTGGCCGGGATCATAAAGTTTTGCAGCCCACCCGTCTGATCTTGAATATATTTACGGACAGATACGAGGTTACTGCCTAATTCCGAGAGGCCGGAATTGTTGTTCCGCCATACATCAAGCGCATCTTGTTGGGATTGGTTGGAACTGACACACGCCTGATTAACTGAAAATTCCGGGATTTTATATATATTCCCGCCAATATTATCGATAACTACTTTATGGGTTACTTCCGTACAATTTTCAATTTTCAGAGTCGGCATGGGGTCCTTTTCCTTTGAGAATGTCTTTATGATTTTTTGATCACCAGACTTAAAATTTATTGAGATGTCTTTATTATCCATGTTAGAAAATTCGAGCAAGCTATACAGCTGATTATTTTTAATTCCGTAGTGCTTTACGATTATAACAAACCTGTTTCTCTCATCTGATAACGATTTTGATTGCTCTTGGCTTCCTACTGAAATTGTTCTGTTGACCGGGGCAATAAGCTTCTCCTCGGCAACTGGTGAGGTTATGTAAATAGATTTTGTACCTTCGTCCCAAGTGACACTACTACCCAACACTTCGCTAATAAATCTTAAAGGGACTAGTGTATTATTTTGAAAATTGATACCCTTTAAGACTTGCTCATGCTCTTTGGCGTTTACAATTACTCTTCCTTCCTTGACCAGATAAAAAATGTTAATATCCCCTTTAACCGCTGAGACCGACTTCGCATGATTATCCCATTTAATAGTTGCGCCTAAAGCTTCAAAGATCGCCCGCATAGGTACGTATGTAACTCCATCTTTCAGTATAGGACTTACATTAAAATGTAATTGCTTACCGTCCAAATAACATTTGAGATCACTGTCTTCCGCAAAGGCTTGACTTGAAGATAAAACAGCAAAACTTATCATCACCACAAAAAAAGTGATAATTTTTGAAGCAAAGTTGTGGTTTTTCATGTTCTTAATTTAGCTCCTAATCTAGAAAAATAAAAAAATTACAATGCACACCTGAATATATCAAATGGCCAATCAAAATGTAAGTCTAAAAAGAAAACTACCAACGACACCCAAATTATGGTTAGATGAAGGAGAAGCCATATCCTAGAGGGAAAGAAGCGTGAACGCATATGAGTTTTGAAATCGTAGAGGCCACCATACCGGACATCCAAGCTGCATTAGAAGCCGGAGAAATTACGTCAAAACAACTAGTTCTCATGTATTATGAACGCATTGCTGATCACGACAAAAACGGCCTGACGATTAACTCTGTACTGGAGATTAATCCTGATGCGTTGTTTATCGCAGAATCTCTGGATGTGGAACGGGCAATTAATGGCCCACGCGGCCCCCTGCACGGGATACCTGTGTTATTGAAAGATAATATCAATACTGGGGACAAAATGCATACAAGTGCGGGTTCGCTGGCTTTGGCGAATTCTTTTGCCGGGGAAGATGCGTTTATAGTTACCAAGCTGCGTGAAGCCGGCGCCATTATTATGGGTAAAGCCAATATGACCGAATTCGCCAATTTTATGACGAACGGCATGCCCTCCGGCTATAGCTCCCGTGGCGGGCAAGTCCTTAACCCCTACAATATTTCTACGCCAACCGGCGGCTCTAGTGCGGGTTCAGCAGTAGCTGTCGCTTGTAATTTCTGTACGGTCTCTGTTGGCACAGAAACTTCGGGATCGATTCTTAATCCCGGTAATTTGGGCTCCATCATCGGCATTAAGCCAACCGTGGGGCTGCTCAGCCGTTCAGGAATCCTGCCGCTCTCCAATACACAAGACACCGCAGGCCCTATGGCTAGAACCGTTCATGATGCCGTGTTACTGCTAAACGCCATGCTGGGCAAGGATCAGCACGATGCAGCTATGGGAACAAATACAGGTAAAATCCACGAGGATTATACTGTATTCCTTGATCCGAATGGTTTGCAGGGCGCTCGGATTGGGATACCACGTGATTATTATTTTGAGGAGCTCACAGATGAGCAGCTTGCTTTGTTCAACGCTTCCGTCGACAGAATGAGAGAGCTTGGAGCGACCATCATTGATCCTGCGGATATTAAGACCGCCCGCGAAATTAGTTACTCTTCGGTGGTATTAAACGAATTCAAAACAGCACTGAATGCTTATTTATCTCATTTGGGTCCAGGAGCACCTATGCGAACCTTGAAGGATATTATTGATTTTAATCATGCACACCCTGTGGAGACTTTGAGATTTGGTCAAGCTACATTAATAGATGCGGAATATACCTCCTCCGGCACACAAAGCGAAGCTCAATATTTACGCCATCGTGCGACTGACCTGAAGCTGTGCAAGGAAGAAGGGATCGATGCCACTATGAAAGAATACAATCTGGATGCCCTGCTGTTCCCTGCCGATTTTGGCGCCAGAATTACTTCCAGAGCAGGATATCCGTCCATCGTCGTTCCTTCTGGATACACTTCGGCCGGCGCTCCCTTTGGTGTAACCTTCTCAGCAAAAGCTTATCAGGAGCCTACGCTTATCAAGCTAGCCTATGCCTATGAGCAGCATTACAAGGTGCGAAAAGCACCTTCGCTAAAAAGCTTCATTTGATTAAACCTATTCCTGAAGTGGAACAATACCTAAATGCCTGTTCCCCTCATGGGACAGACTCCATGTACGCACTTCATAGCTACGAATGCCAGACAGCACGTAAGGATCTTTTTCGGCAAGGAGAACGGCTTCTTCGCGTGAGTTCGCTCTTACAATAACCATACCGCCAGGACAATCACTAAAGGGACCACACAGCACTAATTGTCCTTTACGGTCCAGCTCTTGTAAATGCTTAACATGACCACGAATAATCTCCATGTCTCTACGGTCTTGATTCGTCGGGCTAAGCAAAATAACATAACAAATATCTGCTTGATTGACCTCACTCATCCTATTCTCCGCCTCTCGTTCAAATAGAAACTAAAGCCCGTAACGGTGATTTCCCAATGCCGATTCGGGCTTTTTTATTTCGCGATATCTTCGTTCGTAGCTTTATTCATAATCTCGCTGATTTTCTTCATCGGCAATATTTTGAATCTCATCAGAATGAATAAGAAACAGCTCGTAGTCCCCCTCTGCATGCAGCTTCAGCGCTCGTTCTTTAAAAAACTTCGGGCTGCCTTCCGCCGCATCCTCATCATAAAAGAGCAATATCCCGTCACTTTTGCGGAACAACAAGTCATCTCTGGCCCTGAACTGCCAGCTGCCGTCATAAGGGGCATTACTGACCGCCCTGCAAAAGTCCGCACCCGCAATAATACGTCGGTATTCCTCCTGCTTCTCTTCCTTCCACTTCTCTTCCTGTCCAGTATGCGCCGTAATGATCCCCAATTTCAATTCAGGATATTGAGTCTTGAGTTCACATACCACCTCACAAGCCCAAAGATCGACACCATACTGGCCGGGGGTAATAATCCATTCGACGCCTTCTTCAATTAGCGGCTTTAATCTGTTAGACAGCGCCTTTTTGATATAAGGAATTCCCGGATGCTTATTGTCAAAAATACCGAGCTCATGCGCACGGTAGCCTGTTACGAGTAAATTCTTCATGTACTGCCTCTTTCCTGAACGTTGGTTATCTCTTACCATGACTTACCTTTGTAGAGTTTTATCCCACTTATATGATTATTATATAGCATTTACATGATCTATTTCTTTAGGCAAACTTTCAGCTGATCTTAAGCAACCTTTCAGAACCGTCTGATATATTTCTCCTAATCAATCTAAAACTATTAAGGAGAGAAAATAAATGAAGAAATTAATACCGATTATGATCTCAGGAAGTCTACTTGCTTCTCTACTATTGGCTGGCTGCAGCACCAATTCGGAGTCCGAAGGAACAGCTGTTACTAATAACCAAGCGAACACGGCACCCGCAGATAACGCTGAGGCACAGCGATCTCAAGGAAACGGCAATCAACAAAACGGCAGACCCGGCATGTCCATGAATTTCGGCAAGATTAAGAGTATTAGCGACAACACAATTACAATCTATACGTCAGAAGTGCCTTCCCCGCCCGCACAAGGCACTGGAGATACGGCTGGAGCCGATATGCAGAACGTCCAGGCTGGTACTCCACCGGAAAGACCCGAAGGTGATCAAGGCTCAGAAAACGGTACACCTCCAGAGGGGGGAATACCGGAAGGCGGAGCCCCTGACGGCGGTGGACAAGGTGGTGGACCACAGGGCGGCGGGATGCAGCAAACCTTCTCCGAGGAAACCACAGATATTACAATTGATGCTGATACCAAAATTGTAACGATGACCTTTGACAATGGTACGCGTCAGGAGAACACGATCAGCTTAGCTGACCTGAAAGCTGATGACATTATCCAATATACGCTTAAATCAGATTCCACTGTGGCGGAGAGCATTACCTTAAGCAGCGGAACCCCAATGGGGATGGCTGAAGGCAAAAAGAGCAGCGACTGAACTACCAAAAAATAACAGAAAAAAATCCCCACCTACGATCAGCTTCAAAAAAGCGTTTTGTAGTGGGGATTTCAAATTTATATAGGTTAGACGAGACTCAACTATTTTTTATCCGACAAAATCAATACTCCACGACCCGGTACAACTGCTGAACCACTGATTACATTACCTGTCAGTAGATCAGTACGCTCAGCTGCCCCAATATCCGCGCTTAAATCCCCGGCAGTGTGGTTCAGTAAGAACAAGTAAGATACGTCATCCTTCACACGTTGAACAGATTCGATACCTTCCGGTGCAGTTACCAGCGGTTGAATGTTCTTTTCGGCACATAGATTCGCTAAGAATCCTTGTAGGAATCCAGCTTCTGGGCTAGTCGCCACATAATAAGCTTTACCTTCGCCAAATTTATTCACAGTCAATGCAGGCATTCCTTTATAGAAATCAGAACCGTACTCCGCCAAAACTTCTGCCCCTTCGGCATGGATCAGATCGCAGAGCAGATCACATTTATAAGAACCACTCAAGCTACCCCACGTTTTATCCAGCACGAGCTCATTGCTCATACCTGGCAGTAATGCATCGATTTCCTCTGCCCAAATTCCAAGCACTTTACGTAACTCGCCTGGATAACCTCCAACCGTTACAAGGTCGTTCTCATTAACAATACCGCTGAAATAAGTCGTAATGAATGTGCCGCCCGCTTTTACAAAGGCTTCAACCTTCTCTGCAAAACCTGGCTTGACCATGTACATTACGGGTGCGATAACAATTTCATACTTGGACAGGTTCTCTTCGACCCCGATCATGTCGGCTTCGATATTTTGCTGATACAGCGCATCATAATATTTGTGGACTTCATTCACGTAATCCAAGGCAACCGACGGTCCGCTTGAGAGATCAAGCGCCCAACGATTTTCCCAATCGTAGATGATCCCTACTTTAGCTGCACTGCGCGCATCCAGTAGTTGATCTCCAAGCTGCTCCAGCTCTTTACCCAGCTCAGCACATTCACGGAATACCCGTGTGTGTTCATGACCCACATGCTCAATTACCGCTCCATGATACTTTTCACAAGCCCCTATCGAACGACGCAGTTGGAAGAACAACACAGTATCTGCACCACGCGCTACAGCCTGGTAACTCCATAGACGCATAACGCCTGGACGTTTCAAAGAGTTGTACGGTTGCCAGTTCTGCTGGCTCGGTGTTTGCTCCATCAGCATGAATGGTTGGCCATTTTTTAATCCACGCATAAGATCATGTGTCATTGCTGTAAAGCTGACCGGTGTGTCCAGTGAAGGATAGTTGTCCCAAGAAATTACATCCATATGCTTGGCCCACTCAAAATAATCCAGCTCCGGATAAAAGCCCATCAGGTTCGTTGTAACAGGTACGTTGGTGCTGTGTTCTTTGATCGCTTCGTATTCGATTTTGTAACATTCGAGCAAGCTATAAGACATAAACCGGCGATAGTCCAACGAGATTCCTTGGAAGTTAGTACGGTTACCGTTCCATTCTTCACTCAGCTCATTTGGCACCACAATTTCTTCCCAATCATAAAACGCATGTCCCCAAAAGCGTGTATTCCAAGCCTTGTTCAAAGCATCCAGCGAACCATAACGCTCCCTCAACCAGACACGGAAGGCAGCAGCGGACTGTTCGGAATAATCATAGCCACCATATTCATTAGAAATATGCCAAGCTACCAGTGCCGGATGATCCTTGTAGCGTTCTGCCAGCTTACCAGCCAGCTTCGCTGCATACTTGCGGTAAACTGAACTGTTCGGATTAGAGTTATGACGTCCGCCGAACTTACGTTTTCTGCCCTGCACATCGACACGGGTCACTTCAGGATAACGATGAGCCATCCAAGCTGGATGTGCTCCTGTTCCTGTAGCTAGACATACATAAGTTCCATTTTTATATAGTCTATCCATTAATTCATCCAATGAGGAGAAATCATAAGTATCTTCGGAAGGTTGGATTAAAGCCCAGGAAAACACATTAATTGTGGCAACATCAATTCCCGCCAGCTTGAACATCCGTTCATCCTCAGCCCATACTGGCGCATCCCATTGCTCCGGATTGTAGTCTCCACCGTACCAAATTTTAGGTAATTTATCGTTAATCACACTTCGCACACCCTTTATAGTATAATTATATATCTATTGTAAATGGTTAAGGTTGCCCTTTAAATATAAAATAATATCTCATACATATAAGAATATAGAACTAACAGGAGAGGATAACATTGTTCGAAATCATGCATCGCAGGATCGTATTCGTCCATGAAGGTGGACAGCACTTGCCAATCACTTTAGACAGTATGGGGCACAATCATGATCAGGAAAAAGTATCCCGCCCCGATGGTTATGACACGTATCATTGGCTTCAAACCTCAGAAGGTGAAGGGATCATCCATTTTGACAATAAAACCTTTTCCCTGCCCGAAGGCAGCGGCGTATTACTACTTCCTTATACACCCCATCGTTATGAGGCTTCCACTAAAAACTGGGGTACCTATTATCTAACGTTTGGTGGCGATTCGGCACACTCTATTTTGGAGACCCTTGGGATGAATAGTAATTCTTTTTACCGTTGGGAAAATGAAGCGCCTCTCCCCAATTTGCTGAAGGAAATGCTGGATCGTCATGATGCCTATCAGGATATGTTTGGTCTCGGCGCCTCCACAGATGCTTATCGTTTTTTGCTTACTTTGAGTAAATATGGCCAGCTTCAAAATAATACGGCGATTTCCCGCAATGTAGATAAGCTGCAGCCACTGCTAAAATGGATGGACAGCCATTATGGCAATCCCGATCTTGGACTGAACGATCTAGCCGATGAACTAGGCGTATCTGGGCGCTATCTTAACAACCTATTTGTCCAAACTTTCGGACTCTCGCCTTATGCCTATTTCGTACGGTTACGCATCCGCAAAAGCAAAGAAATGCTCGTAAGCCAACCCGATCTTACGGTAAAAGCTATCTCCCAGCTAGTCGGCTTCCGCGATGTCAGCCATTATGTAGCCACTTTTCGCAAGCAATCCGGGACTACGCCGGAGCAATTTAGACGCCTACATTAAATATGCCCCGCCTGCTGTGGAGAAATTGCTCGCTGCGAATATGCGGCTAGAACGTAGTAAGAGTATGGTATGCGCTACTATTGTGTAGAATTGGGCGGTACGGTGAAGTGCGGTACGGTACGGTGGCTGGGTGCATTTGGCTGCGAGTGTACGGCACCTGTGAGATGGATCGTGCAGATCTGCACATGGTGGACTCCTTGTGAAAATCTGCTCATGTTGGGGACTCCATTGTGCAGCTCTCTTCAGTCAGTATGAGTAAGTCAGACGAAATAATTGCACTTTGTACACTTAAAATAGCCTGCACGGCAGAAATTATCCATATAAGTGTATTCTGTGCAACTATATTCTCGGAATATGGCCTTGCAGCGGGATTAGCCAATTTATAGCTGCACAAAGTGCAACTAAAACCAATTAAATACTCCAACACTTCAAATAAGTGTACGAAGTGCAACTATTTTCTGTTGTGCTTCTGTTGTGCTTCTGTTGAAGTTTCTACATGCCCTACTCCACTCATTTTTTACTCCACACTTCCACTTACTTCACTATTCCTACCCCACACATTCCCCTACACCGCTCTTCCCTTACTCCACACATCCCTCACTCCATCTTCACCAACCTCACTTTACCCTACTCCACACATCCCTCACTCCATCTTCACCAACCTCACTTTACCCTACTCCACACATCCCTCACTCCATCTTCACCAACCTTCCTTCACCCTACTCCACACATCCCTCACTCCATCTTCACCAACCTCACTTCACCCTTACTCCACACATCCCCCACTCCATCTTCACCAACCTTCACTTCACCCTACTCCACACATTCCCCACTCCACTTTCCCCTCTCCTGCCACACTCCCAAACCCACTCCAAAATCTCTTTACTCAAAACCACTCAAATCTCCAGCACCTCAACACCATACGGCTCGAGCTGGAGCTCTCCCGATCGAATCTTATTATCCAGCAGGCTGCTGTATTCTCGTGGCAACGGAACGATCACCGACTCGCGGCTCAGATTAAGCAGGAACAAGAAGCTTCCCTGATCTCCAGTCCGCACGGAGGCTTGTACTCCGTTTGGCAATCCTGCAAAGCATAACAACCCTTTTTCCTTAGCCAGGTTCTCCAATAGAACTGACCAGTATTGCTCTTCCGCATGGGTTCCAAAGTAATAAACCTGACCTTTGCCGAAGGAATTAACAGTTACAGCGGGTGTGCCGCGATAGAAATCATCACCATACCAGGCAATTGGCTGGGCCACTACAGGTCGGAGGATGTCGCACCACTGCGTACATTCATATGGGTTACCCTCCGCATCCACGATGACATGTGTTTCAACGCCAATCGGATCATACTCCAGCACTTCAACGCCGGTACAATAGCTCAGCTGCCCAGGCAGCGGTTGCATGACTGCGATGTTGTTTATATTTTTGACGCCACTACGGTTGGTGATCAGCAAGGTCCCGCCAGCGAGGGCAAAATCCTCCAGATTACGTACGATCTCCTCATCCAGCAAATATAAATTTGGAGCGATTACTACTTTGTATCCATCAAGCGGTTGTCTGAGGTCGATAACATCGCAGCCCATGCCAAGCTTGGTCACCGCCCGGTGAATCTGCTTAATGTTCTCATAATAATCAAAGCCCTCTGCCTGCGGCTGAATATCCAGCGCAGCCTTCTCTTCATGAGAATGGAGGATAGCCACTTCGTTTTTCAGCATCGTTCCTTGGAGCTTGCCGCTCAGCCCATTAACCTCATGACATAGCTGCGTGAACTCCGCTAATCTGCGTCCGGGAACATTGCTGTGATCAATCAGCCCGTGCCAGAATTGTTCTGCTCCTGAAGTTGCACTTCTCCAGCGAAAATGAACAACAGTATCCGCACCTCTAGCAATCGCCTGCCATGCATAGGCACGAATTAGTCCCGGATAAGGGGTTCGCCACATCGGCATCCAACAACCCGGAGATCCACTCAGCTGCTCCATGATCCAGAAGTTTTGGCGTTTGATGCCACGGGTTACGTCCAATGAAAGTGCTCCGCTATAAGGCGTTGTCTCTTGTTTGGTTGGCGAAGTATTCGGATAATAATCAAACGCAGCCACGTCCAGATCTGCACCCACTGCGTACATATCGAGACGCTGCGGATAGCTGTGAAAGTTATGGGTTATGAAATGCTCTGGACAAATCATACGCAAAATATTGATCTGCGCTGTCTGAAACGCTACCACCGAATCCCACTGAAACCGCTGAAAGTCCAGCAGAAAAGATGGATTCTGATGAGGTGATCCGCCCAACGGCACGGTAAGCTCATTCCAATCGCTGTACTCCCCGCTCCAAACATCGGTTCCCCATTCTGCATTGACCTCAGCCAGTGTTCCGTATTTAGCTTGTACCCATGCTCGAAAAGCAGTATTACAAGCGTCACAATGACAATCCAACATGCCAAATTCATTATCAGTCTGCCAGCCTATGACGGCCGGGTGTTCACTGTAACGTTCGGCAAGACGCAGAATAATACGGCTGCCATACTCACGCAGCGATGTGCTGTTATAGCAGCGGTGTCCACGTACCCCCGGGTGAAAAATCTCTCCATTAGCAAACACCGGAAGCACATCCGGAAATTTCGTCGTTAACCATCTTGGTGGTGTAGCTGTTGGCGTACCCATCACAACCTGCAGATCATATTGATGAAAAAGGTCCAGCGCACGGTCCAGCCACTCAAACTGGTAATTCCCCTCAGCCGGCTCCAGTCGGCTCCATGCGAACTCAGCAACCCGGACTACTTTAACACCTGTTTCTTTCATCAACTTGATATCTGGTTCCCACATGGATTCATCCCAATGCTCCGGGTAATAGTCCACACCCATCTGAACATGATCATATCGTTTCATTGGCGCTTCTCCCCATCCCTTGATAATCAGCCCTGTTTCCCAAAAAAAGCGCTCCCCGTCTCAAATTGATGAGGTATACGGAGAGCGCTTCTGTTAACCACTAATATCCATTAAATCTTCTCTATAATGTGCTTTACTTATTTTTTAAGCTTGTCCCATGCAGCTTGCATACCAGTCATCCAACCGTTAACGTCAACCTTGTCAGCAATGAACTGTTGAATCACGCTGGCAAATTCTTGCGTTACACCATCAGGGAATTTAGAGGATTGCAGGCCATAAACTTTGTTTTCTTTTACATAGTTCCATACGTCTGCTCCAAGCATACCGATGTCTTCAGGTGTTGCTTCGATTGTGGACAAAGCAGGGATGAATTTCCATTTTTTAACGATGTACTCTTTACCCATATCGGAAGTTACCAACCAGTTCAAGAACGTTTTTGCTTCTTCTTTAGAACCGGATTCTTTGTTGACTACAAGGTTCGCAGGGATACCAACAGTCATTTTGTCATTCTTCTCAGCATCTTCATTGATTGGCATAGGGAACATGCCAATGTTCATATCAGGAGTGATGTTATCAACAAGAGTTTGTGCCCAGTTACCTTCTTGCATCATTGCAGTTTCGCCTTTTGCGAACATTGCCAGGTGAGTGTTAGCATCTGTGGTCAAAGGATTCTTTTGTCCGTATTGTAAAGTCAGTTTGAGATACTTGCTCCACTCTTCAAACGTTTTATTGCCTACAATTGTACCAGTTCCTTCATTCAAACCTTTGATGAATTCATCTACATTATCTTGTTGTGCAAAGGCTACGCTGATCCCTTGGTTACCTAGCAGCCACCATTCCTGATATGCATTACCAAAAGGAGTTACGTCGATAGCTTGCAGCTTTTTAGCTGCTTCTTCAAGCTGTGACAATGTTTTTGGAGTTTCAGTGATTCCCGCTTTAGCGAACAAGTCCTTGTTATACACAATACCGATACCCTCAAGGTTCATTGCCATACCGTATACTTTGCCATCTTTAGTCATAGGCTCTGCAGCCATAGGAATCAGATCTTTTACCCAAGGTTGGTCGGACAGATCTTCCATCTTGTCTCCCCAAAGTTCCATTTCTGCATATCCACCATTGGAGAAAATATCAGGCGCATCGCCGGAAGCGAATTTAGTTTTCAATGCTGCTGCGTAGTCCGCACCACCACCAACTGTTTGGATATCCAGCTTGATGTTAGGGTATTCTTTTTCGAATTCAACCTTAAGCTCATTGAGGCCTTCTACGATTTCAGTTTTGAATTGGAAGATCTTAACGGTCTTCACTTCACCTGAATTTGTGCCAGCGCTTCCATTTTGTGAGTTACTAGAAGCGTTATTATTACCACCACATGCCGTTAGAGCTAAACTCATTGCCATTACTGCTGATAGAGCAACTGCGGAGTGTTTCTTCTTCATTATATATTCCCCCTTAAAATAGTGGACTGCTTAAAAAATATTTGGAACGGAGGGCTCGGTGTTAACCTTTCACCGAGCCAGCCGCTATTCCCTCAACAATGTAACGTTGCATAAACAGGTAGAAAATGATAATTGGTGCGACCCCGATTACGAGAGCCGGAAGTGCCATATCCCATTGTTTGGTATATTGACCAAAGAAGGAGAAAGTCGCTAGTGGAATGGTCCGAAGCTCTGGTGCCTGAAGAATCAAGGATGGCAACAGATAGTCATTCCATATTCCAAGTGCATTTAGCACGATTGTTGTCATCACCATTGGCTTCAGCAAAGGAAGCACAATACGGAAGAACACGGTAATAGGATTACATCCATCTACTGTAGCCGCCTCTTCAATTTCAAGAGGAACGGACTTGATAAAGCCGTGGAACAGGAAGATCGCCATCGGAACACTGATTCCTAGATTCGTGATAATCAAACCAAGGAAAGAGTTGTTTACTCCAATAACATTTACGACCTTCAGAATAGGAATCATAATCGTTTGGAACGGAACTACCATTGCTGCTACAAAGATAAGCAGCAAGAACTGATTGAATTTCGTATTCGCCCGAACCATACGATAGGATGCCATCGCACTGAACAGAGAGATTAGAATAACACTGATCACTGTGATAATAACCGAGTTTCGGAATGCTTCACCGAAACGGGCTAATTTCCAGGCGGTTGAATAGTTCGACCACATAAATACTTTTGGCCAGCTTGCCGCATCACTCAGAATTTCACCAAAGGATTTCACCGAGTTTGCGAGCAAGAAATAGAATGGAGAGAGAAAGAGCAGCGCCAGAAGGATCATTATCACTTCCGTACCAATATTCCATCTCTTTTTTTCCGTAGGTTTCATTACGCTTCAACCTCCTTGCTCTTCGTGATACGGACCTGAATCAGAGTAATGATGGCTACAATTACAAAGAACAGCAGCGCTTTTGCAGTACCCAGCCCGTAACGATTGTTCAGGAAGGCTTCATTGTAAATATTCATAGCAACGGATTCCGTCGATTTGAACGGTCCGCCCTTCGTCAAGGACAAGTTAAGGTCAAACATTTTGAATGACCAGGAAATGGCCAAGAATAATCCGATAGTTACAGCAGGCATAATTAGCGGAACTACGATATTGCGTAGCACCTGCCAACGGGAAGCACCATCAATATCAGCCGCTTCTAGTACTTCTTTAGATACGTTACTCAACGAGGCAATGTAGATAACCATTAAATAACCGGAAGACTGCCAAACAAAGACCATTACAATCGCCCAGAATCCTGTTGTGGCATCACCGAGCCAAGGAAGATTAAAGAAGGACCATCCTGTCAGGTCGCCCATAGTGGCGAACCCTTTGATGAAGATAAATTGCCAGATGAAACCAAGCAACAATCCCCCGATAACGTTCGGCATAAAGAAAATAGTCCGAAGCATGTTACGTGTCTTTAAAGGTTTAGTTAACAGATAAGCTAAGAAGAAGCCTACCACGTTAGTCAAAATCACACCTAACACCGTAAATCTTACCGTGAACCAAAAGGAAGACCAGAAGTCAGGGTCATTTGAGAAAATAGTGGAAAAGTTTTGAAATCCGACCCAACTTACATTACCGGATACACCGTTCCAATCTGTGAAAGAGTAATACATCCCCATCAAAAATGGGATAATCGTTATTAAGGTAAAAAACAAAACTGCCGGACCAACGAAAAAAAGCTGTTGACCTAACTGGGACAACTTAGTGCCGCGCATTTATTGCCCCCCCCTTTCTTTTGCTCACTTACTTGTTTATGCTTTATACACATATTATCTGTTTTTTTCAGGGTACCTCACACCTACTAAAGTGATCTTTCAGGTGTAAAATATTGATCGGATGTGACAAATTTCGATGAAATGGAACACGATTCGCACAAAATTGATCGTTTTTATCCTACTGCCAACGTTAATCTGTATTATGGCCACCATGTTTATTAGCTATCACTATAGCACTCAATCCCTAAGAACAAGGGCAGTAGATGAGAATACGAACCTCCTCTTTCAAGGCAATAGAAACATCGAAAGTCTGATTCAGGAGATCAATCGTCTCTCCCTTATCGTCTATTCAGATTCAGATTTCTACAGACTGCTCGAAGCGGGATATGAGGATATGGCAGCAAATACACGAATTTATTCTTCTCTAAATTACATTTCTTCATCCATGCCAGATATATCCCAGGTGTATCTTTACGGTGTAAAGGATAGAAAAGCCACTTTGCTCACCCAAAATACACCCAAACGTTGGCAGGGTATCCCCCCTTATGCCGACTCAGAGATCACTAGCAGTTCTCCTGTGTTTATACAAAGTACACATATAAGTCACAGCTATGGCCTAACCTCACCTATCCCGCAACTCATACCGGAGCCTGTGTTTACATTGCATAGACGAATTGAAAGGATTCCAACTACCACCCCACTCGGCTTCCTGTCGATCGATGTTAAGCTAACGGCTCTTACCGACATCGTCAGCCAGTTATATGATCAGAAGCAGGAGAACATTTGGCTGCTGGATGGCGATGGCAGGATTGTATACGGAAGCAACAGTGAGGAATACGGCAAGCGCCTACACGCTTCTTGGTACAACAAGCAAATCGCCACAAATCAAAGCTCGCAAGGGTATTTTGAAGAGGAAGATGCTGTGTTTATTTACCAAAGAATCGAAACCCAAGGTTTAAATTGGACCCTCGTGAAGCAGATTCCTACGTCCTATCTTTTCCGGGAAGCCAATGAGGCGGCAGCGATCAATATATTCCTCCTTGTTCTACTTTTGATTACAATTGCCACGTTAACGACCCTGATCTCTTTTCGAATCACGGCTCCTATCAAGCAGTTGACTCGTTACATGAATCAGGTGCAGACCGGTAATCTTGATGTTGAAATTCAACCTATGGGCAAAGATGAGATTGGCGTAGTTACCGAGCGATTCCGCAGTATGATGGACACGATCAACAACCTGATTTTAAGAGAGTACAAGCTGGAATTGTCCAATAAGACCAATGAACTGCGGGCACTGCAGGCACAAATCAACCCGCATTTTTTGAATAACACGTTACAGATCATTGGCACGCTGGCCTTAGAGCTTAAAGTGCCCCAAATTTACTCACTTCTTTCAGCTCTAGCCAAAATGATGCGCTACAGCATGTACAATGAGGAGAAGATCGTAACTGTTAAGGATGAGCTGGATCATGTCAAAGCCTACATTGAACTGCAAAAGGAACGTTTTGAAAATAAGTTCAGTTTCCGCTACGATATGGAGGAATCACTTTTAGAGACGTTTATGCCGAAAATGATTTTACAGCCTATTATAGAAAACTATTTCAAACACGGCTTTAATCTTTCCCGCAGTGACGGATTCATTGAAATCACCGCAGCAAGAGTGGATGACAACCGGATGGAAATCTGTATCCAAAATAACGGAAATGCGATCCCTTCAGCGAAGTTAGATCTTTTAAAGCAGAAGCTACAGCATCCTACTAGAACAGATATAGATTTATTAAGAAATACAGAGCAAACCAAGGAAGCTACAGGATCAGGTATTGGTCTGCCGAACGTTCTGGCTCGACTCAAGTTTGTGTGCGGAGATAGTGCCACTTTAACTGTGGATAACCTTAGAGCAGGCGGAGTAGTAGTGAAATTGGAAATTGAAATTATAGCGGAGCGTGAAAAGATATGAAGGCGTTGATTGTTGATGACGAGGCAAGAGTTAGAAAGGCAGTCAGACTGCTTGTCGACTGGGACGCCCATCAAATAGATGAAATTCTGGAAGCCGGAAATGGAAATGAAGCCATCGAGATCATCCGGCAGGCTAAACCAGCATTAGTCATTATGGATATGATGATGGAATCAGGTAATGGGATAGAGTTAATGACCTGGGTGAACGAATTCGCCGGCAACACTAAGTTTATTGTAGTCAGCGGACATAATGATTTTGAGTTCGTACGGCAGACTGTGCGGCATGGGGGTATTGATTATATCCTGAAACCTATCGAAGCCGAGGCAATCAATGTAGCGGTAGCTAAAGCAGTTGCAGCCTGGCGCTCAGAAGAAGACGACCGAAGCGAACGGCAGAAACAGAGTATTCAGCTTAATGAGTTCAAGCCCATTTATGGGGAAAAGCTATTATCTGCACTAATTGATGATCCGATCAATTCTGATTTATCTTTGCGGAGGTTATGCAGTGATGGTATCATTCCGGAAAACATCCATTCCGCTCGGTTAATATTGGTGCAGACAGATGCGGGTAACAATCCGTTGATTAAACGTTTTGGCGGAGACACCGAGCTAATGAACTACGCTATCGTCAATATTTGTAATGAATTTTTGCACAGTCCGCTTAAGGGTGTTGCTTTTCGTTATTGGGGAGGTCCTCCGGAGATTGCGATTATTCTGTGGGATATTCAAACCTCTGTGGTCGAGCTAATAGGCAGAATCAATCATGGCATCTACTCTACCTTGCAGGTCCGAATGCATTTTGGAATCAGCAGCATCGGCAACTTACCTAAGCAGTTACCTTATCAGCGTGCAGAGGTGGCAGAGGCCTTACAACGCCGAAACTTATTAATTCATGAGGATTACTGCCATTTCTCCTCTTCCTCCGAGGAGTTCAGAGATCGTAAAGAGATCGCCAAAGCAGAGGTTCGCGGTAATGTATCAACAACGAACTTTGCTGACGTCAAGGAAGATTGGAAAATGGCAGTCATCAGCGGAAGTCCAGAGATATTATCAACAGCTGCGCAGCACTGGGTAGATGAGCTTAGCCGAGGTGGGGTTGTGACACCAGAAATCCTAAACTCATGGAAAAATGATGCTCTACTATTTCGTTCCCAGCTGGTACGGGAAATGTTAGGCCCTGAAGCTGAAGGCGCACTGGCCGAGCTTGAACAGGCCGACCAGCTTCACCCAGCTCCTTATACGAACGGTTACTCGTTCTCCTTATTCGCTTGGCGTGACTGGTCGTATACCCTAATGCAGGAGCTGGCCGAAGTAATCGCCCTGAAACAAGCTAAAGAACGTAATCCGATGCATGATATCGTCAAATACATCGAGCTTAATTACGCTTCCGACCTGTCCTTACAGGAAGTGGCCGGAAAGTTTTTTGTTAGCCGTGAATATATTTCCCGCCGATTCAAACAGGAATACGGGATTAACTTCTCCGACTTTATTGTTAATATTCGAATAGATAAAGCTAAACTACTATTGCAGAATCCTCGTCTGAAGCTGGCCCAAATCTCCGAAATGGTCGGTTTTCATGATGTTAAATATTTCAGCAAAGTGTTTAAGAAACAGGTTGGATCTTCACCTAAGGACTACCGGGACACATTTAAGAGTTGATCAATACCAGTTTAAAAAGGCGTCCGCAACCGTCTTACCGGCTATGCCGTTCGGATGCGGGTCGTCTTGTCCACTCATATATTCCGGTCTGATCCGGTGATCGTCTGGTGCAGGCAACGATAATAGGCTTGCTATATCAAACACACGGTCTACTCCAGCGGGTGGGTTAGTCAGGATTTCATGATTCACTCTACGCCAAGTCTCTTCTCTTGCCTCCTGAAAATTAAACGGCGGCACCGTACTTAGAATAATACTAGCATCAGCATTTGCTGTTTTGATCTTAGCAATAATAGTTGTCAGATCACCAAGTAACTCATCTGCAGAGCGGCAGCCAATATCAATATCATTTACGCCGAGGACAATCATCAGTTCATCACTCTGTTTAGCTTTGTGAAGCCAAGGGCCATCCGCAGCTACATCATACGCTCTAGCCCAGCCTGAGCCGAGATTCCATACACCAATCTCTGCACCAAGACCATCCGCAATTCTCGCTGCCCAATATTCGTATCCGTCCTTTAATGTCCGCACACCTTGAGTAATCGAATCTCCCAAAAATACTAGCTTCTTATTCACAGCTTTCTTATATCCGATATAGCTTGGCAGTACCAAAAGCTTGTCAGATTCTGTAAACCCATCGGCTGATTCCTGTGCAGCCAGATTTCCGGGCGCATCATAAGCGGTTGCCAGCATCCCTTCTACGTTGAAAGGAATGGATTTGCCCGCAGTAGTTGTCTTAATCGTCCATGTAAACGCTAAGTAATGGCCATCAGGTAGGTTGATGCTTGTCTCATCACTCCAGAAGCATTCACCGGCCGCTACTGACTTGGAGACATTGCCTTCAAAAGTGACAGCATGTTGTGTATGCTCAATAATAGCTCCGTTTGGCTCAGTGCCCCCATCCGCGATAAAAGCCGATTCGATCACCCAACTGCCCCCAGGTTCACTGCCCGAAGCTTCAAGCCCTTGATCCCAGGTGGAATCCACCGCATTGCTATGCCAAAATTTCAGCTGCACCGGGCCGTTTTCCCGTAAACGAATATAAGTCCGGAAGGTATGTGTAAAAGGTTCTTGCCTATTCATAATAAAATTAGCGGCGGTTGAAAGAACCGTAGCAGAGGTATAGTCCGTCTGATTCAAAACTCCACTTCCCTTAATTAAATTAGTATTCATAACGTTTCCCCCGTTATTAGTTAAGATTGTAACACTAAAACCTCTCCTATAAACCAGGGAACGGATCATTCACCCAATCTACAAGAGAGGTTATGGCTATATCAATATGCTTTAAGAAATCATCTTATTTCAATGTAATGGTAAACGATGCGGATTTTGCACCTGCGTTTACTTTCACTCTAGTCTCATCCACTTGCTCTGCACCTTCTACGGAAGCGATAGCTCCCAGATCTTTAAGGGAAAGCGAGAATTCTTTACCGCTGCCTTCTGCAGTAACTGTTACGCTGTTGCCTTTGCGGGCAGCCTTCACAGTCAATTCAGGAGCACCTTTAAGATCACGTACGGTTGCAGAAGTAGTAGTACCTTCTTCAAGTGAATACAGGCCAAATTTCACGCCATCCGCAAAGTCATAATCCGGTTTGTTGTCGATGCTGCCGATTGCCAGCAAGGAGTTCTGACGAACGAACAGTGGCAGGCTGAAGAAATCATATTTCTCTTTGCGCCATGATCCGCCTTGTACAGTTTCACCAGATAACAGGTGAGTCCAGCGACCTGCTGGCAGATAGTATTTCACTTCGCCGTTTTCTTGGAAAATAGGCGCTACGAGCAAGGAATCACCCAGCATGTATTGGCGATCGAGTACTTCACATGTTGGATCTTCCGGGAATTCCATAACCATCGCCCGCATAGAAGCCCAGCCATGCTCTGCAGCCTGCCCAGCCACATCATACAGGTAAGGCATCAAGCTGCATTTAAGCTTCGTGAAGAAGCGGGTAACATCACAAGCTTCATCATCGTACGCCCAAGGCACACGGTACGAAGTGCTGCCGTGCAGACGGCTGTGGCTGGACAACAGTCCAAAAGCTAACCAGCGTTTAAATACATGTGCCGGAGCAGTGTTCTCGAAACCACCGATATCGTGACTCCAGAAACCGAAACCGGACAAGCCCAGAGACAAACCGCCGCGAAGGCTTTCTGCCATGGATTCATAATCTGCGTAGCAATCTCCGCCCCAGTGAACTGGGAATTGTTGGCCGCCAGCAGTTGCAGAACGTGCGAACAATGCTGCCTCATTCTTACCAAGCTTCTCTTCCAATACTTCAAATACAACTTTGTTGTACAGTTGAGTGTAGTAGTTGTGCATTTTCATCGGATCAGATCCGTCGAAATAAACTACATCTGTAGGAATCCGCTCACCGAAGTCTGTCTTGAAGCTGTCTACGCCCATATCTACCAAATCACGCAGGTAGCCGGCATACCATTCACAAGCCGCAGGGTTAGTGAAATCCACCAGCCCCATACCCGCTTGCCACAGGTCACATTGATAAACATCGCCGTTAGGCTTTTTGATCAGGTAGCCGTTTTTCTTGCCTTCTTCAAACAAGCGTGAACGTTGACCAATATAAGAGTTGATCCATACGCAGATCTTCAGGCCTTTTTCCTTCAGGCGTTTCAGCATGCCCTCTGGATCTGGGAATACACGTTTGTCCCATTCAAAATCAGTCCATTGATACTCACGCATCCAGAAGCAGTCAAAGTGGAATACATGCAGCGGCAGATCACGTTCTGCCATACCTTCTACGAAGGAATTTACAGTCTCTTCATCATAGTTGGTAGTGAACGAAGTTGTCAGCCACAAGCCAAAAGTCCATGCTGGTGGAAGCGCTGGTTTACCTGTAAGAGCAGTATAGTTGCTAATAACGTCTTTAATGGTAGGTCCATCAATCACAAAGTATTCCAAGCTTTCTCCAGCTACGCTGAATTGGGCTTTTTTTACTTTTTCTGAAGCGATTTCATAGGAAACCAATTCCGGATGATTCACGAATACGCCATAACCTTTGCTTGATACGTAGAAAGGAATGTTTTTGTAAGCTTGCTCAGAGCTAGTGCCGCCGTCTTTGTTCCAGATATCAACGGTTTGTCCATTTTTCACGAAAGCGGTAAAACGTTCGCCCAGACCATATACGAATTCGCCTACGCCGAGATCCAGCTCATCACGCATGTACGTGTTACCGTCTTGGTCGGTGATGTAAGCCATGGATTTAAAGCCACTGCCTGTAATACGTTCTTCGCCGCGATAGAAATCCACCGCCCATTGTTCGCCTTTGCGAATCACTACACGAAGTCCGCCGCTGATCAGCACGGTTTCGAGATCCGTTTCTTCAATCTTCACATGATCGCCAGTACCTTTAGTCAGTTCGAAAACCGGACCACGTTCCTGTACACCATCATGATGAATAATTTTAATGCCTACCACGCCTGGAAGCGGGGAATGGAATTTTACAGTAAGCAGGGTTGAATTCAGCGTTGCTGCGCGCCCTGTGATTGGAGTCGTTTGTGTAATTGCTGTTAATCCTTCGGGAGTCTTTTCTACAACATAATTTTGAACTGCGCCGTTAATCGTGATACCTTCACGAACCAGCCAGAGTCCATCAGTAAATTTCATTGTGTACTTGCCACCTTTCAATTTGGTGTTTATAGTTGCATTATACCGATAAAAAATGAACAAAACTAATACTATATAGCTCATTTATAACACTATTTTGATGTTTTTCTAAGAAAAGAGGCCTTTATATGGACCGTACAACTCAGAGTTTGCTAAAAGAAAACAGAGTTCATGGAGATAGTATGTTTCCACTCGCAGCTTATTGGATAGAACTTCCATCCGGAACGCATGTACTCGATACACATTGGCATGAAGAAGCGGAGTTCTTTATGCTGCTAGAAGGAGAAATTCTGTTCCAAGTAGACACAGAATATTTTCCACTCCGCGCGGGCGAAGCGGTATTTATCGAATCTGGCGATATACACGCCGCCTATGTGCTGAACGAAGACACCCCCTGCAAATTCTGTGCGCTTGTATTTCTGCCTGATCTTTTGGCTAGCGCCCAGTACGATACGATCCAGCAAAACGCGATTTTGCCACTGCAAGAGAAACGCCAGAGCTTTCCGAGACATATTACACCAGATGTCCCTTGGCAGCAGGAGCTGCTTCATCATCTGGAGCAAATGATGGAGGCATACGCTAATAAAATGCCCGGATTTGAGACCTTTATGAAAGGAACTTTGCTAATCATGCTTTCCAAGATTACCGCAGAGGGCCGATTTGAGAACCGCAGCCAATCAGATGATGCTGATACCACCAAAATTAACCGCCTTAAAAAGGTGATTCTTTATATCCAAGATAACTATCAGGAACCGATCCGTACCCGTGATCTATCAGAGCTTATTCCCATGAGCGAGGGGCAATTCTGCCGCTTCTTCAAAATGATGACTCGTAAAACGCCGGTCGATTACATCAACTCATACCGGATTCGCCAGGCTGCCGATCTGCTGCAACAAAGTGAAAGAAAAATATCCGACATCGCATTCGAGGTCGGATTTGATAATGTAAGCTATTTCATAAAGGTTTTCCGTAAAGCGATGAAATGCTCGCCTTCGGAGTTCAGGAAAGGTGCAGGCTAGTTTCATCTACATCATAAAAAACGATGGATTCCAATTGGAGGCTCGCGATGAACTCACCGATTCTTAGCTTTATCACACCGCCTATTCCTTATTTCATAGACTGTGGCCGTGCTCACTACAATACTGGAGACTATCATATCAGTCGTAATTGCATCGGCGTATTTGATCTAATCATTGTTAAAAAGGGGATATTGCCCATCGCCGAGAATGAGGTGCACTGGGAGCTAAAGGAAGGAGAATTCCTCATCCTTCGTCCAGATGCCCATCACTATGGCTTTGCCCCTTGTCCTATCGAAACAGAAATCATCTGGATTCATTTCCAGACCTTCGGCAGCTGGATCGAGTGTCAGGATATGAACGAATGTCTGGAGAATCAGAGCGAGCTCATCGAAAGCCATAAACAAAAAGCTTATTTAAATCACTGCGATGTATGCTCGATCTTTATTCCGAAGTATATGGAAATATCAGAGAAGGCAATGGAGGTATTAGAGTTCTTTTTCCATCTGGAACAAGAACCCCAGTCGATGCGCAACTGGAAGCGCCAAGCCTCCTTTCAACAGTTCCTGCAATTCTTGGACCGCGATCTGGCCGAGGCATCCGATGCAACCGCCATTCATCTTGCCGAGAAGATTGAATTGTTCATTCGGCAAAATTATACTCGTGATGTCTCTAACTCCTTACTTCAAAAAGAACTTAACTATCATCCTAACTATCTCGCCAAAAACATGCTAAAAATATACGGTGTGACCCCTATGGCCTATCTCCTGTCCTATCGTCTAGAACAATCCAAACGGCTGTTAATTCAAACTTCCTGGTCCATTGCCCGCATCGCTGAAGAGGTTGGCTTCCATCATATTACTTACTACTCTTCCTGCTTCTCCAAGAAAGAAGGCATTTCTCCCTCTAACTTTCGACAAAAATTCACCGGTAAATAGACATTACAAAGCCTGAAATGGAAAATATCTTCCTCTTCCGGGATAGTTTGGACAAAAAAGCTGTTAAGCGTCCATCAAACAACGCTGCGGCTAACAGCTCTCTTTATTAAATATTACTGCTGATTTGCCGATATATTATAGATAGATCTTATCGTCGTAGGAGGATAATGAACCATGCATATAACGAATATGACCTCATCTATGGGAACGAGGTTTAATGTATCTGTTAGTCACCAAACTAATGATAAAACTATGAAATCAAACAGCAATACTAGTGGTAATGGTAATGGTAATGGAGATAAATTATCAATAAGTAAATCTGCAAAGGCTGCTTTTCAAAATCAATCCAAAATGGACGGAATGGTTAACTCCCTGCTTAAACAAAAACAAAATATCATCGACAGTAAGAACAGTCTGATTGAAAGAACTACCAAAAGTTCACATAATCTCGAATCTATTCAAGATCAACTTAAAGAGTTCGACAAGCAGCTCCAAACGATTGACCAACAAATTGCAAAATACAGCTTCGAAGAGCAACAAAAGAACTTAGAAGATGCTCAAAAAGCTAATCCAAAGGATGAACCTAAAACCGAGCAAGAGATACAGAACGAAAGATTGAATACGATTGTTTCTGTAAGCCAAGATGTTAGCCAAATGGAGGTAGTTTCTTCTACCCACACTAAGATGCGTGGCGAGGCAAAAGTTCTGACCAAGGAAATAGAGCTGGATGAGGCTCGTTCTACTCATTCCGCAACAGCCAAACGGGAGCAGTTATCCAAAATCGAAACTAAACTATCGGAAATGAACGAAACGTTAGGCGATGCCATGAAAGACACGGGAGATAAAATTAAAGATCAGATCGATAAAGCAGGTTCAACAGAAATTAAACCTTTTGAAGAGAACACCAATGAGCGGACAGAACAATTAGCTACCTATCAAGAAATTCAACGTTTAGCCGAAGAATCTGATAAGTCGCAGCTAGAAGTACTAATCTAACAAGGGCAAGAATCTCTATATAAAAAAGCAATCGGATCTCCTCCGCAGCAGAGGGTCTGCCGATTGCTTTTTTTAGATGCAGCTGATGTATTTTTCGGCTATTCCTTCCGAATCACAATAAAGCAGGTGCTGTCCGGCAGCGCCACTTCCTGTCCGCTCTCATCCATGAACCTTACTCTATCACGCAAAGCTTCGGTATAACCTTCTTGCAAGTAATGCCGGAAGACCTCAATCTTTGCCTGCTCTCCTAAAATCTGTTCAATAAATGAGGCAAACTCCGTAGGGGTGAAATAACCAAACTGTTCTTGGACTTCGTGAATATAAGCCTCTTCGCCCCAGGTATAAGTATATAAAAATTCCATGGCATCATTAACGGGCATGAGTACTTCTTGTTCCCCTAATCTCTGAAACTGAATCTGACGTCCAGCAAAATCCTTCGCATAACGCTCCAGCCACACCAGACCGTCCTCTTCCAGAAAGCGAACTCTCCGCAGCAATGATGCAGGTTCAGTCATGATCCCATCGCGGATAATGATAACCCCGCCAGCTGACAATACAGCAAAGGCACTTCGCAGAGCTGCGGAGACGGTGTCGTGATTGAACTTATTACCATTTAGCGGCACATAAGAATATAGCTCATGCAAAATCGAAGAGAAAATTACCGTGTCCACCGTTCCGGCCTCCACGAAATCTTTAAGGTTCAACGCATCTCCCTGCAGCACCTCCCAGTGGCGACCTTCCCGCTGCTTGCGTTGTCGCAAGGCTTCCACTACATTGCTTGATATATCAATGCCGATAGGAGTAACTTCGGGCATACGCTCTTCCAGTAAATCCAGCAGCACACCGCCGCCCGGACCGATATCCAGCACTTTTTGTCCAGTGACATGATCTAGAATTACAGCTTTATAATCTGCTGCATTATTCATTTGGCTTAAGTAGGTATCTTCATTATGAAAACGGTCAAAAGCATCCCTGCGCAGCTCGAATAGATCGAATAACAGCAATACAGCACGTTCATACAAGGGTGATTTTTCAGCTTCCATACAGAATTCGATCAGCTTCTCTGCCGCTGCCGAGAATTGGAATTGAAAAAATACCGTGTCTGGCAGATGTTCCTTAGAATATTGCCGCAAGAGTAGGTGAGGGTTCTCAGCAGGCAAAGTCCCTTGCTCGATATCCTTCCATGTAAGCTCCGCTAAATATTTTTCGATAATCCGCTTCTTATAAACATTGGTCTTCTTAACACCCTTGTAATCGTAGTAAATGCTGTTCATGACATGCTCGAAGCTGATATGGCTTAAGGATTCATTCTGCGCCCTCTGGGCAGCAAGCACCATCACCTTCAGAAATTGCTCCAGCGAAAAGGTCTGTAGTGCAGATTCTACATACCAGAAGGTAATCTTACTTAATGAAACCAACCGTTCAGCATGGAAACCTTCCTGCGTCAGCTTAGCCCATTCCGTAGTGAAATCCTCTCCTCTAGAGATCGGACCCAGCCGCATTCTGCGCAGTCGTTCCTTCATCGGCATAGGACTAGCAAGATTGCCTGAAGAAATCAGCTCAATAAGCTGCTTCACTTCATGCTGCACATTCTGCCATAACTCGGGAGACACAGCTCCGATGATGCAATGATTGAGCACGGTCAGCAGGCGTTCCAGTTCCTCCGCGGTCAGCAGCTGATCTTCCACTATATCATGGAGTGGCTTATTGACTTCCGGCGGCACTTCTCCGCGAATTTGCTGTCCTATAAGTCCATGAGTCTCAATAAGCCGCTGAATCATCGTACCTTTCTCGGAGACAGCCTTCCCTAAATATCTCTCATATAACTGTGCGGAACCTAAATTATGTACAAAACAATTGATCCCTTCCTCCTGCCAAACCAGCCGCTCCTTTGCTGTACCTCCCTTAGCCGTTTCTGACCAAATTAACGTTTCTTCCACCAGCTCTTTTATCCAAATAGAACGGGGAAGTTGGTCCAGAATCTGCAAGCTACGTTCCACATAGTCTAGTACGGGATTCCTGCGATCCAGCTCCTCCAGAGATTCCACACGTTCCAAATTTACAATCTGCTCCTCCGCTTGGACAATAAGCTTCAGCCAGAGGTGATCCTCCAAATGATCTTGCACACCTTCACGGTATAAGGCGATGGCTTCCAGTGATTTCAGCATATGCTCCTCCTTCGCTCCAAAGTGGAGACTATAAAGACCTATTATTATATATATACAATCCCGTTAATTAAAAAACAGAACCAGGACTCATGAAATAGCCATGTCCCGGTTCTGTTTGCATTCCATTCATTAGGTTCCGAACCGCTGCCGATACCCACATTTGCGGCACAGCTCCTCCACCGCTTCTCTACGTGAGAAGCCATAGAATAAATTGTTCGCCCGCTCCCCCTCTACAATCTCTGAGAACGGAGTTTCATGGATGTTGCCTAGGTTAATTACTCCTTCACCATCCAGACAGCATGGCACAACCGTGCCATCCACAAGGATTGCCGCTTGGCTCCGCAGGGCATGACAGAACCCTTTTCCGTCATCTTCCGGCTCATTCAGCGCTGGCCAACGGAACTCATGATCCTGATTAAGGTAGACGCGTGGGGCAATCTTGACACCACTGCCAGGCACAACCTTTTCTTCGATCTTGAAATCCAAGTTGAAGGCTTCCTCCAGCAGGGCAAGGGTTTCACGGTTACGGTTTCTCTCCAGATTCGTCAGATTATCCTCCGTCAAATTCCACAAGCGGAAAGAAATAATGACCCCTTGCGCTGAGGCTTCCCGTACAAAAGAAATTATCTCTGAAAGATAGCCTTCACGGTTCTCTGACCCTTCATGCCCATCAAAGCTGTGCAGAGAAAAGTTCATCTGACGCAGTGCGGGCTTACCAACAATTTTAGGTCCGGCTTTATGAATTAACGTGCCATTGGTTGTAATATTAACCTTGAACCCTTTGGCATGAGCAGCATCCAACAGTTCACCGATCTTGGGATGCAGCAACGGCTCCCCTTTGACGTGAAGATAAATATGATTGCTGTGTGGTTTAATTTCATCCAATATCGTATTAAACGTATCAAGCTTCATGAAATTTTTCGTCCGGGCGGTTTGTGGACAAAAGCTGCAGGCGAGGTTGCAGACGCTTGTTATCTCAATATAAACCTTTTTAAAAGTCTTCAAGTCCTGCTCCCCATTCTATTTATTATAAATCTGAGGCATAGCGGAGACCGATCTGTGCTCTGGCTTCCTCCATAATCTCTGCTGCGGCCATGGAGTTCTCATGAGTATTAATTCTGCTCTCCCGTTCACCATTCTTAATCAAGTTGATGAATTCTTCCACCTCATAATACATAGGTTCAAACACCTGAGGCAACGTAAGCTCCTCAACTGTACCATCACGATAGTAAATTTTCACCTGATAAGGCTCATTGATTTTGTCGATCACCATCGTACCGTTCTCTCCATGAATCTCAGCTGGCAGATAGGAGTCGGAAATCTTGGAGTGCATAACTACCGCATCCATATCGTCATACTTCATAATGAGACTTCCTTCACCATCCACACCTGACGAGAGCATGACACCCACTGCCTGTACTGATTGAGGCTTGCCAAAGAGCACTACCATTGGATACAAACAGTACACTCCAAGATCCATTAACGAGCCATTGGAAAAAGCGGGATTAAACGCATTTAACACAGTCCCCTGCCGGTAGGCATCATATCTGGAGGAGTACTTACAGTAACTTGCAAAATAACGGCGAACTTGGCCGAGTTTATACAAATTATCACGAATCACTCCAAAGTTCGGCATAAAGGTCGATTTCATCGCCTCTACCAGTAGCACATCATTTGTGCGCGCAGCTTCAATCATAGCTTTAAGCTCCGTACTGTTGGATGCAGCCGGTTTCTCGCAGAGCACATGCTTGCTGTGATTTAAGCACATAATCGCTTGTTCTGCATGCATAGAATTTGGGCTGGCAATATATATAGCATCTACATCTTTGCTTTTCACCATATCTTCCAAATTCGTATAAATTGTAGCTCCCGCATATTTAGCAGCAAAGGCCTGACCTTTCTCCATTGTGCGAGAGTACACGGCTGTCAGGATAAACTCCTCATTCTCCAAGCCGGCTTGCACGAAGCGGTCTGTAATAAAGTTTGTTCCAATGACCCCGAAACGAATTGTCATGATGTTATCCCGTCCTTTTTAGTTATTACTAACTCTACATGCTATTTTCTCACTCATAGGTAGTCATGTCTACTTTTTAAGGCAAATTAACGACAATTTCTGATAAATTCAGCAATTCTCTTGTTACTGGCGGAGCACCGCTCATCGTACAACGCAAAAAAAGGCGTATCCCAGCCACCCTTTCATGGCTTTTGAGATACCCTTTTTTTGGAGTTACAATCATTCCCCGAGCTTACAGAACCAGATGAACTCTATATAATTGTCCAGCCGCCATCTACAAACAAGGTCTGACCTGTAGTGTAGCTGGAAGCATCTGAAGCAAAGTAGAGCACGGCGCCGTTTAATTCTCCCGGATTACCAGGGCGCCCCATCGGACACACTGCGTTGTACATTTTTAGCGCTTTTTCTGCAAATAACGTATTCTCAGTCATTTCAGTTTTGAACAAGCTTGGTCCAATCGCATTAACAGTGATACCATGCTTAGCGTAAGTTGCCGCCACCCCTCTTGTCAGATGGATCACTCCACCTTTAGCAGCATTGTAAGAATGCGTAGGAACCGAAGCAGAAGCTGTAAGGCCTAGCATTGAGGCTGTATTGACGATTTTGCCGTAATTCCGTTCCTTCATATGCCGGATCACATGTTTCGACATCAGGAAAACACCTTTTAAATCCGTATCCAGTACCCGATCCCAAGCTTCTTCTTCCAGCGCCTCAATCGGAACCGCATCCACCACACCAGCATTATTCAACAGAATATCAATTTTGCCAAAGGCTTCCATAACCTTTTGAACAGCCACAATAATCTGGTCCTCTTTTCTTACATCACACTCGATAGGAATTATTCTGCGTTCAGGGTATTTAGCCCGGATATCCTCGGCTACTGCTACAAGCTTGTCATATCTTCTGGCCAAAATAGCAATGTCTGCTCCTTGCTCAGCAAGCATCTCTGCGAATTGTACCCCGATCCCACTGGATGCTCCTGCGATAATAGCTGTCTTACCCGTCAAATCAAAAAGGTTAGTCATTCTAATTCCTCCTAATGTTTAGTTAGCCGATCCTTCTTCGGTTTCATTTCGCACAAACTCACTTCAAACACGTAGGCTTATACTGAGGAAACAGGTTGCAAATTGTTCTCCCACCAGTCCCAGCGGAGATAGCAGTATGGAAGATACTCCATTGGATTCAGAGGCTCCAGAATTTTACCTTTTTCAAGCACATTTGTACTGACGGTGTAAACCGCGCCCAGCATATTCACAACTTCAAGCTCACTCCAAGGATCATGCGGGGAGTCTTGGAAGGTGATAGAGGCTTCAGCCGCTTTATAGACTTTAACCTCACTTACTAAACGCTGTGTGACCAAGGTTGGCATCAGATCGAAGCCGTTTCCGTCAATTGCATTGGCATATTTGATGTTATACAAAGGGATATCTTTGCCGTAATATTCCTCCAGAATCTTCTCGGCTCCATTGTCATTGAAGTGTCCATCCATAGTGGCTTTTACGTTGAAAAAGTCAATGCCATGCCGGCCGATTGCCCCATCAATGCCATCTTCTGAGGTGTTCATACGCACATCGGCCATTTTCTTAGGCAGCCCACATACTTCCCGGCCCATAGCCATCCCGATATCGCTTGTAATAGGCATCGACAGGCAGTAGTTGCCTAATTGTCCGTTATAGTCCGCTAGAACGAACAATCCAGCTTCACGATAAGGTGGACAAAAGTTCGTAACTGGGTAATTGGCGATAAAAGCATTTACCAGCGGCCGGCTTGTTGGCTTCAGTGGCTTCGGCAACAAACGCTCGATAATCTCTGGTTTGGTCTCCCAATACACCGTCAGCATCTCTGCATCATAAAAGGTGGTTGGCTTGCCTCCGTATTTCTGCATATCTGCGAAACTTTTCACAAAACTCACCATGAATGAACCCTCCTTAGATTAGTAACCCTTTAGTTCAGCACAAAAGCCGTTTCGAATCCAGATTGAATGGCCTGTCCGATTCGGCCTGGCTTGCCTGCATCGCCGATCACCTTCACATTAGGCAGTACCTGCTTCAACTCATCAACGAATGAGCGATCGGGTGTAACACCAATGGATAATACAACAGCATCCGTCTTTTTCAGCGAAGTTTCCCCCGTGGACGTATTCTCAAGCACAATCGCGCCATCCTGCACTTCTACCAGCTTGGTTGATGCTAAGAGCTCCACGCCGTTCTTTTTCAGTCTAGTCACAATGTCGATCAGATTTGGCAGATAGGCATCTGGACCAACCCTCGGCTGCATTTCCACCACCGTGACCTGATTTCCCATATCGGCTAAATATTCAGCCGTTTCCAGCCCTGTCATGCCGGAGCCGATGACCACAGCCTGCTTGTTCTTAATCACAACTGATCCACTAAGTACGTCAACAACGGTGCAGACCGCTGCCTTCTTCACTCCCGGAATAACAGGCACTATAGGCTGTGCCCCAGCAGCAACAAATACCGCATAAGGGTTCAGTTGCTTCAGTTGTTCCAGCGTAGGTTTCGTAGAGAGACGGACATCAACATCCAGATCCTCTAACTGATGCTGCATATTATCAATAAACCAGTTCAGCTTCTCCTTCAATGGTGGCCGGCTTCCCAGCTCCACGCTGCCGCCTAGCACATCTCTGGCTTCGAACAGTACAGGTTTAAAATCTCTGAGCGCCAGAATCCGTGCTGCTTCCATACCTGCTGGACCCCCGCCGATCACAGCTACTACTTTGCCAGCGCCATCTTTTGTTGGTTCTGCAAATTCAAGCTCACGGCCCACTCTGGCATTGACAGCACACTTGATTACCTTGCACTCCATTACTTCCTGAATACAGTACAGGCAAGAGATACAGGTTCTGATCTCTGCTTCTTTGCCTGCTGCCGCTTTGTTACCCCACTCCGGATCGGCCAGTTGGGCTCTTCCAAGGGCTACAAAATCCGTATTTCCTTCCTGTAGCAGACTCTCAGCAAATTCAGGCTTACGGATCACATCACAAGCAATCACTGGGATTTTCACCGCTTGCTTAATGGCTGCGGAGAGATGTTTTTTCCAGCCTTGCGGGTAGGATATCGGCTCAATGATCGTATTGGATGATTCATAAGTGCCGGAGCTTACATTTATGCAATCCACTCCGATGCTTTCCAGATGTTTCGCAGTCTGGATAGCCTCATCCAGTGTAATCCCGCCTGAGACAAATTCATCGCCGTCGATTCGCACCGATACAGGGAATCCTGCGCCACAGGTCTTTTTGATGCCAAGCACAATTTCGTTCAGGAATGACATTCTACCTTCCAGTGAACCGCCATATTTATCAGTTCTCAGATTGGTAAGTGGGCTCAGAAACTGTCCTACGAGATAGCCGTGGGCACCATGGATCTCCACACCATCAATACCTGCTGTTTTAGCTATATAAGCTCCGAACACAAATTTACGAACTAATTCTTCTACCTCTTCAGTAGACAGCTCCCGGGGCATTTCTCCAATCGCTGAAGACATCACTGCGCTAGGAGCAACAATTTGTTTACCTCCAATAAGCCGTCCGTGATTTTGCCGGCCCGGATGCTGAAGCTGAAGAAATATTTTGCTGTCATGACGATGCACAGCTCTTGCCAGTTTCTCCAGACGCGGCACAAACAGCAAGTCACTTGCATTCAGCTGGTTCGGTGTACCTACTCCGGTCTCATTATCCACACGCGTAATTTCCGTAATGATTAGACCACAGCCACCTGCGGCACGTTCCTCATAAAAAGCAATCATTTCATCCGATGCTTCACCACTGGCCGCAGCCAGTGACGTTCCCATAGCCGGCAATACAATTCTATTCTTAAGTTCAAGGCGTCCAATTTTACCTGCTGCAAACAGTTTTTCATATTTCATCTGCTTAGCACCTCCACCTTTAGTTTAAGGCGTCCAATACTTTGTGAATATATTTACAAGCACCAAAAATCACTTCTTTATAGTGCATATTGCACTATTATTGAACCAGGGGGCGATATGAATGGATGTTTCCTTAAATGAGCAAGTATCAGGTAAAATCGAAATGGAGCATTATACCGCATCTTTGTTTACTGCATACATTTCAGGTGCAGGCCTTTCAGCTATCGTACAGACAGCTGCCGAGCTACTGCAGAATCCCGTCATTGTATTTGATTGCAGCTTCAAAATTGTAGCTCACTCTGACCTTTCCGATATCGACGATTACATATGGAGTGATAATATCCGCAAAGGTTATTGCTCTTACGACTTCATTGCGGCTGTGAGCAAAATGAACAGTGTCCAGCGTGGGAAACAAAGCGATGAATCTTATGAGGTAACCTGCGAGGAAACATCAAACTCCAAACTGATCTCCAAAATAAAAGTAGCCGGCAAACAAATCGGCAATGTATTGCTTCTAGGATGCACAAATCCTTTTCGTGCCAGAGATAACGAGCTGCTGTCCATCACCGCTACCATACTTGCCGAAGAGATGGGCAAAAATAGCTACTATCGCAACGCCAAAAATATAAAAGTTGAAGATTTTATCTGCGCATTGCTAGAGGAACAGCTTCAGGACAACCGGATTATTCAGGACAGGATGCGGAGTGCAGGACTAAAGTTCGGGAATCAGCTGCTTGTGCTGCTGTTCGATCTTACCTGGTATGAAGGTTCAGGCCGTTATGATGATTATTTAAGAGAACGTTTGCAACAGCTTTTTCCGGGCAGTCCTTCCACCTATTATGACGGGCAGATTGTAATGATCCATGATGGAAATCTCTCCAAAGAGCTTGTAAATAAGCAGCTGCAGGAATTTCTAGCCCAAACCGGCATCTCGCTTGGCATCAGCAATATGTTCACTAATCTTACGCAATGTAGGAGACACTATCTTCACTCCCGAAACGCTATTCGGATCGGTACCATTCTCAGCCCGCAGCAGCAGCTGACTTACTATTCAGATATCCAGCTCTATGAGATGCTCTCTGCTGATGTTGTGTTTAACGAGGATAATAACTACTACCATCCAGAGCTGCTCAAGCTTCAAGAATACGATACTGTGCACCAGTCCAATCTGTATCATACCTTTTACGTTTATCTCAAAAATAACCGGAACATGCAGATTACCTCAGACGAGCTGTACATTCACCGGAATACACTCAGATATAAGCTCGATCTTATCAGCAGACTGCTGGACACCGACTTTACCGATTCTGAAAAAATGCTGTCGTACTATGTCTCTTACAAGGTCGCTGCTTTTTGTGAAAAAGCTAGGGAGCAGACCCGTACGCCGCAACGTTAATGTTAGAAGCTACTATAAACGCACAAACAGCCCCCGTCCTTATCCCAAGAACGGGGGCTGTGCTGTGAAGTAGGACTGTATATGATATTACAATCCGTAAAAAGCTTGCAGCTGACGCACGATTTCATCCTTGTCATGATCCACTACGGTTTGATGTTGTGGCATCTCGAACAATGCTTTAATCTGTGCCGGGAATTCCTGCTTAATATCGATCAAAGTAATTGCCTCATCGAACTTAGCTGGATGTGCAGTCGCAAAGGTAATGCCAATCTCATCCGGGCCATTAAAAGCTTCGTAAGCCGCGATTCCACATGCTGTATGTGGATCAAGCAGGTAGCCGTATTCTTTTTGATACTTAGCGATCGTATTCAAGCATTGATCATTCTTTACACCCAGCGCTGCAAAATCCTTCTGCACCTGCTGAAGCGCCTCGCCTTCAACCGTAATCTTGCCTTCGGTTTGCAGCTTAGACATATACGCGGATAACTTCTCAGAATCCTCGCCTACCAGATAATACAGATACCGTTCGAAATTACTTGCCACTTGGATGTCCATCGAAGGGCTGTAAGTGCTTGTGAAATTACCTGGTTTGTATTCGCCAGTATTCACGAAACGCTCCAAAATATTATTTTCATTCGTAGCAATGATCAGCTTGTTAATAGGAAGCCCCATTTGCTTAGCCAAATAGCCCGAGAAAATATTACCGAAGTTACCGGAAGGCACGCTGATATTAATCTTCTTCTCGTTGCTGCCATCGACATGCAGATATGCATAAAAATAATAAACAGTCTGCGCCAGAATCCGCACAAAGTTAATGGAATTGATTGCACGCAGATGATACCGACCTTTAAAGTCCAGATCTGCGAACAGATCCTTAATCACCTTCTGGCAATCATCAAAGTTACCATGAACAGACAAATTCAATACATTGCTATCGTCCACCGTAGTCATCTGCAACTCCTGCACTTTACTTACCTTACCATGTGGATGGAGAATACAGATCTTGATGCCTTCTTTGCCGCGTACACCTTGAATGGCCGCCGCTCCAGTATCCCCAGAGGTTGCACCGAGGATGTGGATGATTTTGTTTTGTTTTTTGGAAATATATGAATACAGCTCACCCATAAATTGCAGCGCTACATCCTTGAAAGCAAAAGTAGGCCCATGGAACAATTCAAGGACATATAAAGAATCATCCACTTGGTGTATAGGTGTTACTTCAGGTGTGCGGAAATTGGCATAACTGGTGTTGACCATTTCCTGCAAATCCTCGTAAGGAATCTCATCATTGGTGTAATAGGCAACAATCTTCAGGAACAACTCCTGATAGCTAAGACTTCTCCACTCTTCCAACGTTGCTGCTGAAACCACTGGAATCTCGGATGGAACCATCAGCCCACCGTCGTCCGCAAGACCCATCAACACCGTATCAATAAAACCTTTAGGTTCCACATTACCTCTTGTGCTTATAAACTTCATGCTCATCCTCCTGAACCCCTCGTTAATATATGACAAGAATATATGACAAGAATATATGATAAGAAGAAACAATGTTGTCGTCCTATATAGAAGACAACTGTTTCTCGCAGAAATATAAGGCTATTATAGTTGCACCACTTATAAATTCTTATAATTAACTATAAGTTTCACCCTAAACGTTATCCTTAAGCTAGCTAGGGATGATAAAGCTATTTCTGCTTGTTTTCCCTATATACTACCACGTTTACGCGCTAAAGTCCGTTAATTCTTTGTCTTATTTTGCAGCTCTCTCCAGACCGTTTTGTTGCTGTACTGCCGTTCTGTACTAACATCTTTACCGAACCATTCCGGCTCTTTAAAGCTTTCCGCTTCCTCCAGAGATTCAAATTCAACCTCCAATACGGACAATTTCAGCTGGGAATATACGTCGATCTCAACCGTTGTGCCATTCCACACCGCTGTAATTCGCTCTTTGACCAAAGCTACCGCATTTACCGCTTCGATCATCTGATTATATAAACCCTCTGAGATAAAATATTCGATCTCTTCGCGTTTGATCCCTTTGCCATCCTTAAACGTATGCGTGTAGGTTACCTCACCTGAGTCCAGATCCGTAATTTTACGCACGCGAAGCTCTTGACCACCATCTATCGCCAGATATGTCTGATCGATATTATGACGGGTAACAATCTTCAATTCTCCCTTTTGAATCAGCTGCTCCGGAAATTCCGGCAGCAGAAACTTGCGTTCGATCTCCAAAGCCATGATGTTTCGCTCCTCTTCGTGTCATATATTTTTATATTAATAATCATCATAGGGGTGTGACAAACCCAAGTCAATGTGGATTATAGGGAAATAGGACATGCTCTAGCTTAAAAAAGGCTACCGTGGTGTTCATTGTGGGATTTATGGAGGTTGTGGAAAGATAGGGCTCACCGTAGATTACTGGAAACTACGGATAATTAGCGAGTCAGCCGGCGATCATTGGAAAGTACCATTCGATGAGTTGCTCCGTGTGCCACTGGTGAGGCTCCCCCATTCGATGAGTTGGTCACGCTCCACTGGTCGTACTCACCCATTCGATTAGTTGGTTACTCGCCACTGGTCGTACTTACCCATTTACTTACGGACCGTATAGCCACTATTTGCGAAAAAAACGCATATTTGAGATGGTATCGGACTCAGGTGCAGCTATTTACTCCAAAACACCCCATCCGGTCGCGATATTAGCCAATAACGTCGCTGGGGTCCGAAAGTAACCTCAATTGCCTCTTTTCTAGCAAATAAGGACTCCTGAGTCCGATCCGAAGCAGGGTACCTAGGAACCTAGCAGCAACCAAGGGAACTCTCCATCATATGTATTCGGCGCCTTCTCATTCTTATCCCCGACCAGACCATAATGATTGGAGCATCGTTAACTGGTGGAACCCCATCATACTACCTCATACTCCCTCATACTTTCTCATACTTCCTCATACTTTCTCATACCACCCCTACTCCCTATTTACTTACGGACCGCACAGACGCTATTTGCGAAAAAACCGCATATTTGAGATGGTATCGGACTCAGGTGCAGCTATTTACTCCAAAACACCCCCATACGGTCGCGATATTAGCCAATAACGTCGCTGGGGTCCGAAAGTAGCCTCAATTGCCTCTTTTCTAGCAAATAAGGACTCCTGAGTCCGATCCGAAGCAGGGTACCTAGGAACCTAGCAGCAACCAAGGGAACTCTCCATCATATGTATTCGGCGCCTTCTCATTCTTATCCCAGACCAGACCATAATGATTGGAGCATCGTTAACTGGTGGCACTCCCCCATATCTTACAGAATAATAAAAACCCGAACGAAAATCAGAGGAAATCCTGAAATCCGGTCGGCTCGACGGCAGCACTTATTTTATTTCTTTCATAAATGCCTGAAAGTCTTTTACGATTTCTTTTGCTTTAGTGCGATATAAATAATGTCCCTCTTCAAACTTCACTATTTTTCCATGCACAGAGTCCTTGATTTGCTTTTCATGCTCTGGTATCCATCTATCCGTTGCTGGTTGATTCGCTTGTATAAAGAAAATAAGAGGAAGATTTTTAGGAAATGTTAAGCTTTCAGCTGATTTAAAATTAGAATACATCATTCCAGCTTCATTTAATTGGGTGGGATTAAATATGTTTTTGCGATTGATCAGTCTCATTTGTTCTTTTGTTTTATCATCAAATGGTAGTTCAGCAATTGGGTCAGCACTAAATTTCATTTGCAATCTGATTAAACCGGATTTTTTGAGCAGATTTATAGCTCTTAATTCCGAAGCTTCGATCTTCCTCTCGCTTATCGATGGAACACTACTATCAAGCCCGACAAATGCACTCACTTCATTTTCATACTTGTTAACATAATCTAGTCCATATATCCCTGAAATAGAGTGGCCCATTAGAATATAACGGTCAATATTAAGAGCCTGTAAAGCTTCATGAATTTCACTTACAATATTCTCTGTGCTGCGCTCCTTTTTGGTCAGATCACTTAATCCATACCCAAAAGGCTCAATCATGACAACTTTGTAAAACGGCGACAGTTCATCTATTAATGCTTTAAAATCAAGAGCTGGCGCTGCTGTGCCATAACCCGGTAGTAGCACGACTGTTTCTTCACCTTTTCCTTGAATATAAACATTCATGTTTTTCCCATCTACGGGTACTAACTGACCATAGGGTTCTATTTTATTTTGTTCCGATTTATTGCTGATTAAATTAACTGTGTAGACAATAGCGAGAAAAAGCACGATTGCGATGATTATTGCTCCTACTACTTTAAGTAGTATGTTTAGTATTTTACTTGTTCTCGTGCCCGCCTTCATTTTCATTCTTTCTTTTATTTCCACTCGTATCTTCTCCTGTCATCAGCTGTGTTTTGGACTACCATAACTAACTGCTAAGCTAAGATTAACCAATGAAGATGTACTCTCTATGACCTCAATATGAACGGAATATGAACATGCAAAAAAGCTATAGCGTCATGCACAAGGGTAGCTGCACAGGATGCCATAACAGGAGAAATATATGTGTGGAGGTGGATACGATCAAGGCTGCCTTGCCATCCGCAGCTTCAGCTGATTCAAATTCATCTTTGAACAAAAAAAGCAAACCACGAGCTAGGCTCATGGCTTGCTGATGACTTGCAATAAACTCTATTCCTGCACCTTCAATTTATAACATCCGCTAACAAAATCCTGCTGGATATCCGGCAGAGCCAGTCCAGCCTGCATTAGCCGATCACCACCGTAAACCTCACCACTTGCCTCCAGAATGTAATCCAGCTGCGGATTTAAACCATTCAGCTTCAGGCTACGGCGGGGCGGGTGCGGCACAGCCATTACCCGGAAGTAATAAACTAATGCCTCTCGCTGATCATCGGACACGAACATCCATGCTGTCTCATTGCCCTCAAACGGGCTTTGCAGCCGGTACAGATTACCTTGCTGCACAAGACTGCGGATTTGTTTATAGTTCGCAACCTGCTCCTTCACAAGTTCCTTCTCTTCGTCTGTAAACTTCGTAAGATCCAGCTCATAACCGAAATTACCGGACATAGCTACATCTCCACGAAAAGACAGCGGGGTGATCCGTCCTACCTGATGATTCGGCACGGCAGACACATGCGCGCCTATCGAACTAACCGGATACACCAGACTTGTTCCATACTGAATCTTCAGTCGTTCCACAGCATCGGTATCGTCACTGGTCCAGGTCTGCGGCATGTAATGCAGCATGCCTGGGTCGAAGCGGCCACCACCACTACAGCAGCTCTCGAACAGGATATGCGGAAACTCTGAAGTTATTCGCTCCAATAGCTCATACAGACCAAGCACATAACGATGAGCGGTTTCCCCTTGGCGTTCAGAAGGTAACTCTGCAGAGCCAATCTCCGTTAAACAACGGTTCATATCCCATTTCACATAACTAATGGGCACGGTCGAGAAAATCCGGGACAGTGACTCATAAATGTACTGACGTACATCCTCCCGAGTATAGTCCAGCACCAATTGCCAGCGGGCTTCGCTACGGCGGCGTCCCGGCACATGCAGACACCAGTCGGGATGCTTACGATAGAGCTCGCTGTCTGGCGAGATCATCTCCGGCTCGAACCAGAGGCCAAACTGCAAGCCTAGATTGTTCACACGCTGCGCCACATCAGATAATCCGCCAGGAAGCTTGCGCAGATCCTCTACCCAGTCTCCGAGAGAGGAGTTATCTGCGTCTCTTTTGCCAAACCAGCCGTCGTCCAGCACGAATAGCTCTATTCCGAGTTTCGCTCCTTCCGCCGCAATCGACTCCAATTTATCCGCATCGAAGTTGAAATAGGTGGCTTCCCAATTGTTGACGAGAATGGGCCGTTCCTTATCTCTATATAACCCTCTGCATAAACGGGTCCGGTACAAGCGATGATAGGTTCTCGACATTTCCCCGATCCCCTCGGAAGAATACACCATCACTACTTCTGGGGTCTGGAATTGTTCGCCTGGCTCCAGCAGCCAGGCGAAATCAAAAGAATTCAGCCCCATCGTAAACCGGGTCATCCCGAAGGAATCGACCTCTGCCTCAGCTTCAAAGCCTCCACTATATACAAGACTGAAGCCGTAGGCCTCTCCATGATTTTCATCCGTTTCAGGTTTCACCAGCGCTGCAAATGGATTTAACTGGTGGCTGCTCATCCCTCTGCGGCTCCCAATGGTCGTACCCCCTTGCACCAGACGTCTACGGGTCAGATTACCTTCCCTTGACCAAGCTCCTGCCAAATAGATCATATCCATATCGCCAGACGAGAAATCGACACTAGCACTCAGTGCACGCTGCAATCGCAGCTGTGTTTCCCCCGCATTGGTGAACTCCACAGAGCGGGTGATTACGTTGGTATGTTCAAAAACCGTATAGCGCAAAATAACACTCAGCTTGGCGTAATCATCCTTAAGTGTAAGCTCCAACGTCTGTGCTTCTTGCGCAGACTCAACATATACAGATGGCAGACCCGGCAGTGAGGGTTTACCCTCAACTACCCGGTACCCGCTGTATTTCAGCTCTGTAATACGAGTGCCGTCTTCGAGCCTAACTTGATAAGCAGGTGTTCTGAAATCTCCCGTGCCGTATTGGGGATATTCCTGCGGGAGCCGGTCGAGACCCCTATTTCCTCCCAGATTCAACAGCCCTTCCAAATTGCTGCCACTACGCAGCTTCTTGCCCCAATACACATGTGCCGGATAATCATTAACAAGCTGAAGAATATAACTCATCCCTGCGCTCTGTAAATGGAATAATCCCTTATCTTCCTGAACTAAAATCCCCATGTGCCAGTCCTTCTCTCCTTAGGATTTACAGCAAATCTTCGCTCACAAAATCAACCATCGATTGAACCTTTAGCCCTTTAGGTGCGGCAGGAATCCAGTCTCTTCCATCGTTCCCGCGTTGTGAGAACTCTATCGTCTTGGTCTGACCTGGGAGAAGGTCAAAATAATTGTCAGAGAATATTCCTTCCTCTTCCGAAGTCAGGTATACACCTCTAGCCAATACATCACTGGTCACGGTGAAGCTTAATCCACCGCTCTCTGGAGTTTCCAGCACGGTAATTACTGAGCGCTGCAATGGAATTTCTTTTTCCGGAGTAAAATAATGCAGCTTGTGATCTATCACCTGGCCATCCGCCTGCAAGCAAATTCCAAGCAATACATCACCCACCCCTTGACCTTCTAGCAGCTCTGCCACAGGAGACGAGAATACGATAGCAGCAGAATCAGCTCCCAGCTCAACGGGATGTGCCCACTCTCGCAGCACCGAACCGTTAAACTGATACAAAGTAAGCACCAACTCAGCGCTCACTGCTGTTCTTAAATCAGATACGACATGAATGTCTACCTTCTCACGGTCTGTACCGTCGATAGACAACAGAACATCTTTGAAGCTTGAACGCACGGTATATTGCAGGGCTTTCCAGCGCCCGTTATAATCCATGCCCGCCCAAGAAGCCACCGGCCAGCAATCATTCATCTGCCAGTATAAAGTGCCCATACAATAAGGTTTATTTCTTCTGTGGCTTTCAATCGCGATTCGGATCGCTTCGGCCTGCAGGATTTGACTCATATATAAAAAGGCTTTGAAGTCCTTTGGCTGCGGCAGATACATATCCATATATTCTTTGATCAGCAGATTACCGCGACCATTCTTCTGATGCGCCAGCATCACCTCTGAGGTAAGCTCCAAATCCTGCTCTTCTGCATAGCTCATTACCGTTTTTAGTTCCGGGAACGACTGGAAGCCATATTCACTCATGAAGCGGCCAACCTTTGTATTATAGTTCTCAAAAGGCTCGATCCCGTGCCACACGCCCCAGTAATGCACATCCCCTTCGCCCACAATCCGTGTCGCATGCTGATTAATATCACCAGTCAGCTCCCGCAGCGGCGAAGACGGCCAGTAGTCCACTCCCGGATGGAACGCGGCTACAGCCTCCGGCAGAATACGGTGGAAGATTTTAATATAATCGGCCCACATTGTCGTTCTTTGCTCAGCGCCGAGTTTTTCTTTCCAGCCCCAGCCCATATTTTCCTCGAACTGTGACCAGGCCGAATCAATCTCGTTGTTGCCACACCATAAGGCGATGCAGGGATGATTGCGCAATCTTTTGACGTTGTATTCGGCTTCTTTTTTCACATTTTCAAGGAACGCCTCGTCTCCGGGATACATACTGCAAGCGAACATAAAGTCCTGCCAGACCAGCAGTCCGTATTCATCACAGAGCTGATAAAAAATATCTTCTTCATATATACCGCCACCCCAAACGCGCAGCATATTCATATTCGATTCTACTGCCGTGGCAATTTCATGCCGATACCGCTCCTCGGTTACTTCTGTGGTGAAGCTGTCATTTGGAATATGATTGGCACCTTTGGCGAAGACGGAAACTCCATTCAGCGCAAAAGAAAACGAAGCTCCTTTGACATCACGCTCCCGAATCAATTCAATACTGCGGAGTCCGGTTTTTACACTTTTGCTAACCTCTACTTCCGCATCTTGTATCAATTCTGCCTGGAATGTATATAAATGAGGCTCTCCGAACCCTCTGCACCACCAGAGCTGTGGCTCGGATATAACAATATTCATCACTAATTGCTGCTTGCCTTCTTCTAAAGTAACCGCTTGCATCCACTCCAAACCATCGGCACTTATTCGCAGCATTCCCCGCCAAGCAGCAGGAGCATCCACTTCTACAATTGCGGTCAGGCGAGCTTCTTCCTTAGCAATCACATTTTGACGGATATAGAGGTCTGTAATTTGAACGGTGTCACGTCCCACCAGAGCTGCCGCACGCCATATTCCACTGGTCAAGAAACGCGGGCCCCAATCCCAGCCGTAATGATAAGGTGCTTTGCGCGCAAAAATACTAATCCGTTGTTCATCTAATCCCCCAAGCTCGGATTGATCATTCGAGGCAGGCAGCGCGTAACCCAGCTTCGCTAATTTCGGTAAATCTTCCTTAACCACAGAGCGGAACTTCACCCGTATATTATTTTCTCCAGTCTTTAACTGATCTTTGACATCCACTTTCCATGCCAGAAACATATTATCAGCAGCGAGCACATGTACATTATTCACGTACACATCTGCATAAGTATCCAGTCCCTCAAAAACTAGCTCCGTACAAGCAAGCTCCTGCCACTCTTCCCCCAACTGCAACGAGGTTTGATATTCCCAGTCCTTCTTATCGATCCACTGTAGATCATGTTCATTTGTTCCATAAAAGGGGTCTGAAATCTTCCCGTTCTTTAGTAAATCCGTATGGACTGTACCTGGCACAGTCGCCGGAAGCCACTCCTCATCACCACAGCCTCTAAATTCCCACTTCGCAAGATCCATATGCAAATGTTTCATAATACCTCCTAAAAGTTTTGTAAGCATAGACTTCTCTGAATGACTTCGCGCAAAACTCGCTTCGGAAGCAGATGCCTAAAGTTTTGTAAGCATAGACTTCTCAAAAATAGCATAAGACTTCAATTAATTCATTGAACCCTTTTGATATTCTTTGTATTTTGTTATCTGATTGTTAGGTACATGCTAATTATAAACGCAGAAACAAAACAAATAAAGACAATAAATAATAATACAATACATTTATTAACGGCTCCGATAAAGCTATAATGTTCATGTAAACGCTAACAATAAAAACGAAAAGGGGATTAAACTATGAGAAATAAGTTATTTTCGTTATCCTTTGTTATGATTATGGTCTTATCTTCAACACTTGCTGGTTGTGGTTCGAATAATGACAACACCACGAATAACGGTGCTGCCGCAACTGAAAAGCCCGCAGCAACTAACGCAGAGAATACCGGCGGTGACACGAATGCAACTGCCGAACCTGCAGCAGGAGCTGATATCAGCGGCAAAATCACCTTCCTAACTAACAGAACAGACATGATCGGCAAAGAATATGACGAATATTTAAAGCGCTTTAATGAAAAATACCCGAACATTAAAGTCGAATTCGAAGCTTCCCAAACCGACTATAACCAACAGGCTAAAGTCAGAATGGCCAGCGGCGAGCTTCCAGACGTTATGTTTATTCCTTCCATCCCTAACTCCGACCTGCCAAAATATTTTGCTTCACTGGATGATCTCGGCTTGAACGATCAGATCACCTTTAAAGACTTCAAATCCTTTGATGGTAAGCTTTACGGAATTACTACAGGGAACTCTACTTCCGGTATTGTTTATAACAAAACAGCATTCACTGATGCCGGCATCACCGAAACGCCTAAGACTTGGGATGAATTCCTGGCTGCCTGCGAGAAGCTGAAAGCAAAAGGTGTTATTCCAATGTCCTCTAACTTTAAAGACAAATGGCCACTTGGTACTTGGGCTTATGACACACCACGCTTAATTGAAGGCAATCCTGATTTTCCAAATGCTAAGCTGAACTCTGAAACACCATTCACTATGGACAACGGTTATGGCAAAGCCTTCAGCCTACTTAGAGAGCTCAATGAAAAAGGCTATCTGGAAAAAGACATCAACTCCACCAACTGGGAGCAATCGAAAAAGGACATCGCTTCCGGCAAATTCGCTATGTACTATCTTGGCAACTGGGTTATTAACCAAGTTATCGGAGCAGGCGCTTCTTCAGACAATGTTGGCTTCTTCCCATTCCCTTATGACAATTCGGGTAAACCATCTGCTACCCTTAGCCCTGACTTCTTCTATGCCGTTGCCAAAAACAGCAAAAATTTAGAGGCAGCTAAAGCCTTCGTAAAATGGATGATTGAGGATTCAGGTTATGAGGATTTCGCCGGCTTTATCTCTCCATTAAAAGGCAAGGAATCCAATCTGACTCAGCTGAAAGAATTCCAAGCTACCGGAGTAGAACTGGTAGAAGGAACTGTTGACGATGCAAAGGTTACAGAAATCGGCAACAAGGCACAGCTGGATCTCCCTGCTGTTGTACAGGAATTTGTACTTGCCAAAGATCCACAAACCGTATTAGACAAGTGGAATAAAGCTTGGGCTAAAGCCAAGAAGGACCTCGGTTATTAATTTGAGCTTTTGATTCGAAGTACACTACGGAGCAAAATGGATTATTGCTTTTACGGATAATCCATTTTGCCTTTCCATACCACGTTTTTATGAAAGAAGGGCTAGCGATGTTCGGAACACTTTCCTATAACAAACAGAAGACGATTATCATTGTATCCTTCCTCACGATTCCTTTGTTGCTGCTCGCAACATTCACGTATTATCCGGCACTCAAGCTGATTTATTACAGCTTTACGAACTGGGATGGCTATAGCCCTGAGAAGCCTTGGGTCGGTCTCGATAATTACCGCGAAGTCTTCTCCAACCCCGATATTTTCAAGGTATTTACCCATAACTTTGCTTATTTCGCGATGGGAATTCTCCAGAATATCGTCGCTATTTATTTTGCGATTGTGCTCAATAGTAAGTTAAAAGGAAAAAATGCATTTCGAATCTTACTGTTCCTCCCTTACATTATGAACGGTGTCGCCGTCGCCTTTATGTTTGGTTATGTCTTTGACACCACCAATGGCTCTCTGAATATGTTCCTGAATAGCATTGGTCTTACCGGACTAGGACAGACCAGTTGGCTTGGAACAGAAGGACTGGTTAACTATTCTCTGGCGTCCACAGGATTTTGGCGTTTCATGGGTTATAACATGGTAATCTACATCGCCTCCTTACAGGCCATTCCAAACGATATCTATGAGGCCTCAAAGATCGATGGTGCCGGACCTTTTCAAACACTTTGGAGAATTACTTTACCGAATATGAAGCCAGTCATCCAGCTTAACTTATTTCTTACCGTCACAGGGGCACTGGAAGTATTCGATCTCCCCTTCGTGTTGACCAAGGGCGGCCCCGCAGGCGCCAGCGAAACATACGTACAAAAAGTTGTAGATACTGCATTTGCTTACAATAATTACGGCCTCGCTTCTGCCATGAGTATTATCTTGCTCTTCTTTGTCGTCGTCGTACTGTTAGTACAGCAACTAGTTCTAAGCCGGGGAGGGGACAAATAGATATGACATACTCCAAATTTCGCTTCACAGATGTTATTAAATACTTCTCGCTGCTTATCGGCGTATTTGTTGTACTCTTTCCTCCGTATGTGGTCATCGTCAATGCCTTTAAATCCACTGACGAATTTAACAGCAGCAGCTCCATGGCACTGCCAAAAAGCTTTTTGAATTTCGATAATTTCACTGCCGTTTTCCAGCGCGGGGGTCTACTTAACGGATTTGGTAATGTGTTAATCATTATAGCTATTACTTTAATTCTGAACATCCTGTTCGGCACTATGGTAGCATTTGTATTGGGACGCTTCTCTTTCAAATTGAAACCCGTAGTCTTTGGTGCATATCTAGTAGCCACCATTATTCCTAGTATCACGACACAAGTGGCGACTTTTGGTATCATCAAAAGCATGGGGCTTTACAATACACTTGGCGCCCCGATCGTGCTTTATATTGGAGCGGATGTAATTCAAATTATTTTATATCTGCAATTTATCCGTAATATTCCCGTGGATCTCGATGAAAGTGCGATGGTAGAAGGTGCCTCTCTGTTCAGAATCTATCGGTCGATTATTTTCCCTTTACTTACGCCAGCTACGGCTACTTTGATTATTCTGAAAACCATTAGCATTTACAATGACATGTACATCCCTTACCTCTACATGCCGAAACAAAGCCTTGGTGTAGTTACGACGATCCTAATGCGTTTTCAAGGAGTCAATTCGGGGGAATGGAATTTAATCTGTGCGGCTATTCTGCTTATCCTGCTGCCAACAGTAATTCTATATTTCTTCCTGCAGCGTTACATCTTTGAAGGCGTAACCAGTGGAGCGGTCAAATAAGGTAGGTAGCTTATTACAGGAAAGGAACAACGCAAATGCTATCATACATCCGGTTAACTTTACGCAAAATGTGGTTGTTCCTTGCCAATCTACCGATGGAGCGCAAGCTGATTGTTATCTTTGTCTTTCTGATCTCTCTGCCGATTACTTATGTAAGTTATCTATCGTCCCGCTCCATGTTCAACTCGGTTCTTGTGAATGCGACTGACGGTGCGGGTCAAATGACATCGAATGCTTCAGATACCATCGACCGATATATTGCCGACCTCAAAAGATATACAGCCCTGCCGCTGTATAACACCGATGTGCAAGTCTACCTGACACAGCAAAATACCGACTGGGAAAAAAATACGGGCATGGCGATGTTCCTTAGCTATTTGAATCATACTAAGGAAGAGATCATTGCCGTGTATTTGGTGGATCAGTACGGTTCTGTCTTTTATGATAAAGACGCTGGAATTAATGAACTGTATCCAGAGGAACGATTAGCCAAATGGAGAACCATGAGTGAAGATGCCGGAGCAGCGCCTGTCATTCAGGGCAGACATACGATCCGCACCAACTCGAATGTCCATAAAGAGGTCTTTAGTGTTCTGCGTACGATTAACTCTGTAAGCACATTGCAGAATATAGGAATTCTCGTTTTCGATGTAGACATCAATCTGTTTAAGGGCATTATCGATCCCGTAAATGCAGTTACGCAAGGAAACACGTTCATTGTAGATAACAATGGAGATCTGATTTATGCCAGTGAAGATTCCGCGGTTCCGAATCTGGCTGCCGATACACAAACTCTGAATACAAAGCTGTTGCTGCAGCAAGTAAATCAGCAGCAGGATCATTTTCAAATAGACTTGAATGGCCAGTCTTATCTTGCAGTGTATACCGTCTCGAAACAGACCGGGTGGACCACTATGGTTACGATTCCTTTAACACGTATCCTGTCCCCTGTACAAAAGAATCGTAATACGCTTATCTTGACCACACTGATTATCATTGCTTTTGCACTTTTTGTTGCGACTATAATTTCCCATGCCCTGACCAAACCCCTTAAATCCTTGGTCCGCTTAATGAAACGGGTGCAGCATGGTAATCTGGATGTCTGGCAGCATTCCAAATATAATGATGAGATTGGGATGCTGGGCAGTCATTTTAATCGGATGATCATAAGGATCAAAGATCTGTTACAAGAAGTGTCCATCACGGAGAAACGGAAGCAAAAGGCTGATATGCGGGCGCTTCAAAACCAGATTAATCCCCATTTTATTTATAATACGCTGGAATCCATCCGCATGCTTGCAGAGAGCAATGATGATCCACGTGTGGCGAAGCTAACCTATTTACTTGGGCTTCAAATGCGTTACAGCATTGTCCGAAACGAAGAGGCTGTTACAATTAGACAAGAGCTGGATCATGTGAGAAATTATTATCAGCTGCTGGAAATCCGATTCCCAGACAAGTTCAGACTTAACATCGACGTGCCGGACGAATTCCTTCATCTTCCTGTTATTAAGCTTGTCTTTCAACCGGTCGTAGAAAATGCTGTCTTTCACGGTTTGGATCAAAAGGTAGGACTGGGCACCTTGAGCATCACCGCATGGAGCGAGCATGGAGATGCCGTATTCTGTGTAGAAGATGATGGGATCGGTATGGATGAAACCACCCTTCGTTCCTTAAACAATAGTCTGCAGACTGGAACGGACAATGAAAGGTTCGGGATTGGACTACGAAATGTAAATGAAAGAATTCGCCTGCATTACGGCAGTTCGTTTGGTCTGCTTGTTGAGAGTGAGCTTGGAATCGGCACTCGTGTTACCCTGCGCATTGCGGATATTAACGCTAAATACAGTGAAGATGAATTTATTTAGGAGAGGGGCTGCTCAGATTGCTGCGTATTGCGATTGTGGATGATGAGATCTTAATCCGCGAAGGACTGGCCCGAATGATCAGTAAAGAAAGCGCCGAATTTCTGGTCATCGGCACCTACTCCGACGGAAAACATCTATTAGATAAGTTAAGCACACTTCAACTTGATGTTGTGATTACAGATATTCGTATGCCGCAAATCAATGGCTTGGAGCTGATTAAACAGTTAAAAGCCACCCATCCGCAGATCTACTCTATTCTAATGAGTGGATTTGTTGAATTTAATTATGCCCGAGAAGCCATCCGCAGCTCAGCTGTAGACTATTTATTAAAACCAATTAATAAAGAGCAGCTGTTCGAGCTGCTTTATCGGCTAGACAAAGAACGGCAGCTCGCGCGCGACAAGGAAGAACGCCACCGTTCCGGGCTTTTATTGACAGTCTTACATATCGAAGAGCCCTCTTCCCCTCTCCTATTATCCAGCCTTACCTTGCCCCAGCCTTATTTCTCGGTCTTTGTCCTCAAAGGGAGCGCCAGAGAAACCGTCTGCTCCTGCGCAGACAGTCTGCGGCAAGAGAAGGCGTTGAGCTTCGACAGCTTGGAGATTCAAAAAGGACTCTACGTCTGGATTGTATATTCTGCTGAGCCGCTGTCAGACAACGATTTAAAAGATATCGGTGACATTATGCGGATATCTGCACACGGAAAGATCCTACATGTAGGTACCAGCGGTTGTTATAATGAGGTATCCAAGCTTAGACAGGCATACCTAGATGCTAAACAAGCCTGCAACATGGGCATATATAATCCGGAGCCTGTACATTACGCGAATATTCAGAATATTCAACAGCCGGAGATGAACCTCCTGGATCACTTTAATACAATTAGAGAACCGCTGATCCATAACCTGCAGATTCTGAATGTGACAGGCGTCTTAGAATGGATTCATGACCTGTTCTCAGTGCTGAAAGCACAACAAGCCGGTCCTGACCAAATTCTCCGGGTCTGTCGATGGGTTGAAGAAACTGCACAAAAGGAACTGCAAGAATTCGAGGCCCGCAATAAAAGTGCTCCCGACCTCAGGTTGGATGACAGAATTGCGTCCAGCATGAGCTTTTGCGACATTGAGGAGATGTTTACCGCTCATTTCACAAACATTCTGACCGAAATCAGAACCCATCGTCTGGAGATGTCCGGCACAGCCATAGAAACCATAAAACGCTGGATATCCGCTAACTATAATCAGCATGCGGATCTGAACACTTTGGCAAATATGGTTTTTTTGACTCCAAGCTATTTAAGCAAGCTGTTCAAGCAAGAGACCGGACTTACACTGACGGACTACATCACGGAAATTCGGCTGCGCAAAGCCAAACATCTGCTCAAGAATGCTCCCGACCTGAAGGTTCACGAGATTGGGGCAGAGGTTGGATATGGCGATCCTGCCTACTTCAACAAGCTTTTTAAACGTGTTGTCGGGGTTACACCCAATGAATATAAACGAATTAGTATTGTATAAGGAGATTGATCACTTGCATTCAGAGCTTCAAAGAAATAGCGAAAATCATGAAATAACCGTCTACGACACAACAGAACTATATGGTGAAAAAGGCTCCTTCCGTGTTATGCAGTTCTCGAATCATGCCACTCAAGGTGCGATGGATCTTAATGACCCGCAACGGATTCTCTTTGAATATCCGCGGGCCATCATTCACTTCATGGAGTTCAACCTCCCCTCTTTTGAGGATGTTTTTCTTATTGGGCATGGAATTGGAACAATTGCCGGACATTTTCCGGACAAAAGATTTAAAGTAGCCGAGCTAGACAAACAAGTAGTCGAATTAAGCCGCCGCTGCTTTGGATATAGTCAAGATAACGTAGTGATCGGTGACGGACGTCAGATCCTTGAAGGCGAAGACCCGCAGGTATATGATTACATCATTTTGGATGCCTTTACTGCCGCTGGTACACCAAGGCATTTGATCTCCCGTGAATTTTTCAGTATTACCCGTTCGAAGTTGAACACAAGCGGATATATTCTCATGAATCTAATGGGAAAAGGTGAACATGACCCGCTGATCAACGCGATTTATACGACGCTAGCCGAAGAGTACGCCTATATCAGAGCCTTTTCCCTGCCTTCAGAAGGGGCTGCCGATATCCAAAATATCATTATGGTTGGCGGCAGCACCCCTATCCGCTTTCAAGCCCGCCATTTGGCTGGCTTCAAAGAAATACAGCTGGGACAAGGATATCTGATTCAGGATTAAATCAGGATTAACTATAAAAAATGACCTCATCCTCCACTTCACTGTGGATTTCGAGGTCATTTTTGGGTTGTTTTCATACGGCACCATTTAAACCGGATTAGGCACAAAGCTGCCACCACGGCAATATTTCAAGTAATTCAATGCATGCACCTGGCCGGTCATTTCCAGCTCATCACGATACACTGGATCATGCCAGCCTTCGATATCAATCGTACCTTTATAACCCGCTTGGCGCAGGATGGTGATTACATCTACCCAATTGGTATCCCCGAAGCCAGCGGTTCGGTCCCATACATAAGGTTTGGGGCCATGAATACCGTATTCCTTAACGATGTCCCAAGCGATGGTCGCATCCTTGCCATGCACATGGAATACTTTATCCATCCATTTGCGCAGCTGCGGAAGCGGATCAATCAATGCGATCATCTGGTGGCAAGGCTCCCATTCCAATCCCAGATTATCCGCCGGAACGGCATTGAACATCTTCTCCCAGGCCGAAGGATTGTGAGCGATGTTCCACTCTCCGCTCTGCCAGTTTCCGCCCATAGCGCAATTCTCAAAAGCAATCCGCAGGCCACGATCTGCCGCTCTCTTCGCCAGTTCTCCGAACACCTCTGTAAACTTCGGGATGGACTCATCAATGGACAAACCTGGCAATCGGCCGGTGAATCCGCCTATAATATCTGTGCCAAATAAATGTGCATGATCAATCAGCCGCTCCCAGCTTGCCAACGTGTCGGCATTGTCGCCGCTGCCTGCGAGCGGATTGCCATAGATGCCCACAGAAGAGATGACAAAATCATGTTCAGCAGCTAACTCCCTCAGTCGTGCAGCCGTTTCTATCAAATCGGTTTCGCCGGTGGTCTGCCAAAAGTTCAGATTAAATGATTCAAATCCATGCCCCACAATTTGTGGAATGACCTTAACGGCTTCTCCACCACGTACAATCGTACCTATTCTCAGTGTATCTTGCATTTCGGTTCCACTCCAATAAAGGTTTATAGTGTGATCTTAACGAGGTTTAATCATCTTGCAGGAACCACGCTTGAGCAATACCGCATCATAGACAATATGCTGATGGTTTGAACGTCCGGAAATGAGATCAAACAGAACACCTACACTGGATAAGGCCATTTCCGTACCCGGCTGGCTGATTGTATCAAGAGAAGGATGATAATATTCAGCCATCTCGATCCCGTCAAAGCCAATGATCGAAATATCATCAGGGATAGATAACCCCGCGGTAAGCACCGCTTTGGCAGCACCGATGGCAATCGTGTCGGAAGCGGCAAATATAGCTGTAATTCCCTTATTCTTGTTGAGCAGTCTCCGCGCAGCATTAAATCCCGAGCTGGGACTGTATTCACAATCCTCAACCAACCCTGAATCATAGGGCAGACCCTGCTCTTCGAGTGCTTTTTTGTAGCCTAAATACCGCCGGTTGCCCGTGGTTTCATCCAATAATGGAGACTTGGCTAAAAAGCCGATATTCGTATGACCTAATGAGATCAAATAATTGGTAGCCTTATAGGCTTCCTTCGTTTCATTGATAATAACGCTGGAAAAAATAAGCGGGTTCACTTCCTGCGTTGAGGTGATCGTTGTCAGCACAAACGGAACCGTCAGCTGTTTGAACTTCTCTTCAGAATGATCATAGGTTCCACCCATGAAGATAATCCCGCACAGATTTTTCTCCTTCACCAGTTGAATTGCAGCATTGATTTCATCGGTCCCATCCTCTACTTGCTGGATAAGAAACGGGTAGCCCCGCAGATTGACCTGCCGTTCAATTTCTCTGATCATATTAGAGAAAAAAGGATTGGTAATCCCCTTGACCATAAGTGCAATGTTCTTAGATTGTGTAGTTTTCAAATTCCGCGCGTTGGAATTGGGAATATAATTGTATTCCTTAACCACACTCATCACTTTCTCACGTGTAGACTTGCTCACCGGTCCCTTGTTATTGATTACCCTGGAGACCGTCGAGATGCCCACACCGGAAATCCGCGCGATATCCTTGATATTTACATCCACTTTACTCCCCCATTTATGGGTAAAGGAGCTATATCGAATTATAGCTCCCTTACACCCCTTAACTTTCTTTAGTTGACAGGAACAAACGCAGCCAATTGCTTCTCTACTTCGGCAATGACCTTGTCAACTCCTGCTTTTTTCAGCTGATCACGGTACTCCGCAACAGCTGCTTTTGGATCTTTGCTTGTTTTACCAAGCATCAATTGAATACCGAGCTGTGAATTCACGTTGGAAATCGAAGCAATTTCAGTTGTAACATTGGTTGGATCAAAGCTGAAGCCATTGTAAGGATCATCGATAGCCACTTTATCCCATTCTGCGAATAAGGAGTTACGGATTGGGTTTTCTGTATCCGTAGGAACTACGAATTTGTCATTACGAAGTGACCAAGCAGCGAAACCTCCGCCGTCCGTTTTATCGTTGAAGCCTGCAGGCTGCTTTTTAACACCATTTTCCATCACATATTGTTTGCCTTCAATACCGTTTTGGATGAGGTTGTAGTAGCTTTCATCGGTCATGAACTTCTCGATCACCATCAGAGCGCGCTCTGGATTAGCTGAGTTCGTGCTGATTACAGTCGAGTTGTCAACGCCCATCTTACGTTTGATCTTCTTATTAGCTTCCGCAAAAGTAAAGAAGTAAGGATCTGATTCCGGTTGCGCCTTCAAATCCGCACCGTATTGGCCGATCCAGTCCTGAGCATGAGTCAAATAACCTGCGGAGTTAGCTGCTCTGAAGTTATCCTTGCTGCCTAGGGTTGCAGACAGCACATCTTTACTCCAGTAACCCTTATCCGCCCATTCACGCATCTTCACAGCCCAATCTTCAAATTCCTGAGTGAAAGCTGGATGGAAGACGGTCTTGTAGTCCTCTGGACTTTTGGTCACAAGATTCAGCTCATTCAAAGATATACCAGGAGCGTTAAGCCACATCCCTGTAGTATCTACGAGCATTCTGAACATATTGGCTGCATCTTCTGCCTTGCCGTTAATTGGTGGGAAGGACTCATTAGCAACCACATTATCCATGTATTTAACCATATCATCAATGGAAGTGATTTTGTCCATTCCATATTTCTTCAGCAAGTCAGAACGATAGGCATAACCGGCAGGTGTGTATTCGCTATAAAGACTTGGTACACCGTAAATTTTGCCTTTGTATTTTGTATTCTCCCACACACTTTCCGGGATTTCCGCTTTTAGCTTAGGAGCAACTTTATCCAGCATATCTGTAAGGTCCACTAGAGCGCCTTCACTAGCCAATGTGAAATAAGACACCGGAGCTCCGGGAGATGCATGCGACATATCAAATTCTTCGCCTGAAGCAAATAGCAGCGGGTACTTAGTAGCGATATCCGGCCAGTCAATATACTTCACTTCAATCGTAGCGTTTAGATCAGCTTTGAGCTTCTTGTTAATCTCAGCGAGGATTTCTTTATTTTTAACTCCTTCGCTGCCCCACAGGTAGTACACCAGCTTAGCTTCCTTGGAAGTATCCACTCCGCCTGCATTGGCTGATGCCTCTGGAGCTTTCGTGGCTGCCGGATCATTACTCGGCTCATTGTTGTTCTTGGATGTGCAGGCTGTCAGTGCTCCAGTAAGCATGAGGACAGCAATTAAAGAAGACGCGATCTTTTTACCTTTCATTTAGGTAAGCCTCCCTTTTCTCTTCTATTTATGAAACTTTCATTTATAATAAACGCTCTTCGAAAAGAAGATTGCGTCCATTAACCCTTTACAGCCCCGATGGTGAGGCCTGTTACGAAATAACGCTGTACAAATGGATACAGGAGAATAATCGGTCCAGTGGCCAGCACAGCTGTAGCCATCTTGATGGATTGCGTCGGAAGATCAGCAGTATTGATGACCGCTCCCGAGTTGATTAGCGCTCCTAAGTTCGTCTGATTGACCATTCGCTGCAAAAAGTATTGGAGCGGATATTTCGTCGGACTGTCAATATACAACATCCCGTTATACCACTCATTCCAAAAGCCGAGTGCTGAGAAAAGCCCAATAGTAGCCAAGGATGGAACCGCCAGCGGAATAAATATCCGCCAATAGATGCGAAAGTCGCCAGCACCGTCAATGGTAGCGGATTCATATAAGGAATCCGGAATCGCCTTCATGAAATTACGCATCAGGAAGATGGACCATGCACCAACTACACCCGGAAGAATCATGGCGAATAAGTTGTCCTTCATATGCAGGTGCTTAACCATCAGGATGTATGTCGGAATCAAGCCGCCACTGAATAGTGTTGTAAAGTAAATCAAGAAGGAAAAGAAGTTGCGGTACTTGAAATCCTTACGGTTGAGCACGAATCCGGCCATCGACATCATAAACAGTCCGAGTACCGTACCCACTACGGTGATGAAGATAGTTACCTGATAAGCATTCACCAGCTGAGTAGAGTTGTTGAATAGCATCTCGTAAGCCTTAAAGGAAAATGCCTTCGGCAGCAGCTTGTAGCCTTCACGAACAATTTCCTGCTCGTTCATGAACGATGAGGAGATCATCAACGCGAAGGGAAATAAACAGAATAGCGCAAAGATAGCGATACAGATATAACTGACTGCTTTTATGAGAATGCTTCCGGAATCCTGTTTGATTGTACTCTTTTCCATATTTATCACCCCTGTTTCGTGTCTAGTCTTAGAACAAAGCGCTGTCCGGTTCTACCTTGCGTACAATAAAGTTAACTACAAGCACCAGGATCAGACCGAATAAGGATTGGTAGAAGCCCACTGCGGCACCCATAGAGAAGTTGAATTGTCCCACCAGTGAACGGAAGACATAGGTATCGATGATATCTGTCTGCGGATACAGTACAGAGTTCGTACCGATCAGATTATAGAAAAGGTCAAAGGATCCCTTGAGAATTCCACCCATACCGAACAGTAGAAGCAGAATAAAGGTTGGCTTCAGAATCGGCAAGGTCATATAACGGATTCGCTGCCAGGTAGTCGCTCCATCCATATAAGCAGCCTCGTACAGATCATGATTAATCCCTGTGATCGTTGCCAGATAAACAATCATTCCATATCCGGTACCCGCCCAGATCTTGAAAGCCACAATAATATATTTCCAGATGCCCGGATCGGAATAGAACTCGTAACGGTCTAGCCCCATTCCAGTTAACATCGTATTGATAAACCCGGAATTGAAATTGAATATATTGTAGGCAAACACACCGACGATAACCATGGAGATGAAATTCGGTAACAGGATAACGGATTGTGATATTTTTTTGAACCACTTGCCTGAGATCTCAGACAACATAATGGCAAATACTATTTGAATGATATTACCTAAAGCCAGAAAGACGATATTATAGAGCAGCGTATTCTTGGTAATATTCCATAGATCCCCATTTTGAACCAGAAACTCAAAGTTCTTAAGGCCGATAAAGTTACTTCCAAAAATCCCCTTATTGAGCTTGTAATCTACAAATGCGACGTAAGCTCCAGGCATTACAGCATAGTGAAAGATAACGAAATATACGATTACAGGCAGCAACATTAGAAAAAGAACTTTGTTCTTAATGACTTCCCGGACAATGTTTCCACCCACAAGCTTCAGTCTCGCCAAAGTGCCCACCTCCAATTTGAAAGATGCATTCAGTCACATGCATAAATTACCTTCCTTTCTTGTCCAGCAGCCAGAATAAAAACAGTTTGCCCAACCTTCATAAAAAAGTGTATCGAGCGTTGTAGAAACGTTTCCAGTGTTTCTGTAAAACTCTCTGTGTGAGAAGCATACTCCCAAAATGTATGCGCTGTCAATTCATTTTATTTTTGAATTACAAGTACTAAAGTTACATATTTCACGTAAAAAAATATAAATTAGCTGTTTTTCTAAAGGCGATTGACTTTTTTTGGTGTTCAGACTAATATCGAGGTGTATCGTTTGTGGAAACGTTTTTATACTTTTCTTTCATAGACATGTCAGTCTCCATATGTAACATCTTAATGATGCAATCCTCTTCTGATTTAATTTATGCCTCAGCCCTGTATCCGAAGAGAGAAATGCTATGATTTTCACAACAAATGAACCTGATCATAGCTCAGGCCCATTCCGCATCTCGGAGCTGTGTGCCAGGAGAGTAAACGGTTCACTCCCATCCTTAGTCGCCTATCTAACGTAAGTTTTGCTAATAAAATCATGCTTACGCTGCCCGGCGGGGAACTACACATCTATTTAACAAACTAACTTTCAATGCGCTCACGAGGAAGGAGTTAACCATGACTAAAACGTTTATCCAAGATCTTGTGAACGATATGACCCTGGACGAAAAGCTGGCCCAATTAACCCAGCTAGGTCCTCACTATTGGGGTTTGGACGATACCGTGGATTTAACTGGTCCATTTAAGGAACTGAATATTAAGCCGCAGGTAATGGAGAGCATCGGAAGTGTTCTGAATGGTATTGGAGCCCGGAATGTAATCGAGCAACAGACCCGACATTTGCAAACCAGCCGACAAAAGATTCCTCTGCTCTTCATGGCGGATGTCATTCACGGCTACCGGACCATCCTCCCGATTCCGCTGGCCATGGGCAGCAGCTTTGACCTTGAAGCCTGTGAAAGGTTTGCTGAAATCGCCGCCAAGGAGAGTGCGGCTGCCGGCATTCACGTCACCTTCTCGCCCATGACTGATCTCGTACGCGACCCGCGCTGGGGACGCGTCATGGAGACATCTGGTGAGGATCCCTATCTGAATGCCCGTGTCACCGAAAGTATGGTGCGGGGGTATCAGGGCAAAGACCTAAAAGAAAAAGGACGCATCGCTGCCTGTGTGAAGCATTTCGCTGGTTACGGTGCTCCCGAAGGCGGACGGGAATACAACACGGTGGATATGTCTTCCGGCGTATTGCGTGAGTTCTACCTGCCAGCCTATAAGGCTGCCGTAGATGCTGGTGTGGCCATGGTGATGGCCGCATTTAATACCATTGACCGTATCCCGGCAAGTGGTAATTCCGAACTTCTTCGCGGGATTTTACGGGAAGAATGGGGCTTCAACGGCGTTACCATCGCCGATTTCAATTCCGTTAATGAGCTGATTCCCCATGGCGCCGCGATAGATGGCCGTGAGGCAGCCGAGAAAAGTCTGGCTGCTGGGCTGGATATTGAGATGATGTCCACTCACTATCTAAACCACGGCGCTGCTCTGGTCGAGGAAGGAAAGCTTGATATCGCCTTGATCGATGAAGCTGTTATCCGGGTGCTTGAGCTCAAGGACGCGCTTGGCTTGTTCGATAATCCATTTAAGGATGCAGATCCGCTGGTGGATGAGGCTCCGAAACCTAGCGCGGAGCATCTGCAGGCCGCACGGGAGCTTGGAGCTAGCTCAGTTGTACTGCTCAAAAACGACAATGATGCTTTGCCCCTTAAACGTGGCATGAAGATTGGTCTGGCTGGTCCTTTCGCCACCTCCATTCATGTGCTGGGCGGTTGGGCCGGGACAGAAAAAGATCCGGCTGTATCACTCTACACCGGCCTTTCGCAAAAAACATCTGCCGAAAATATTTTTACGGCCATGACTGGTGAGCTCGGAAGCATGCTTGAGGGTATTTTTGATGTGGAGGATGAAATTGAAGACGCCTACCAGGCGCTGAAGGATTGTGATGTAATTCTCGCCGCTGTCGGTGAGAATCAGCAGGATACCGGGGAAGGAGGAAGCAAATCCAATCTCCGCCTATCGGCCAATCAGGAGAAGCTGATCTGGCGTCTGAAGGATACCGGAAAAAAGGTCGTCACCATTGTATTCAGCGGCAGACCACTGGAGCTGAAACCCGTTCTTGATGCCAGCGACGCTCTGCTGCAGGCTTGGTTTCTGGGTACAGAGTCAGGAAATTCGCTGGCCGATGTGCTGTTCGGAGATTATAATCCTTCCGGACGTTTATCGATGAGCTTCCCCTACTCGGTTGGGCAAATTCCTGTCTACTACAATGCTTATCAAACGGGACGTCCTTATGATCCTATGTATCCTAATGTGCGTTATGTGACCCGTTATCTGGACTGCCCGAATGACCCGCTGTTCTGTTTTGGTTATGGCCTGAGCTATTCCAAGTTTGCTTACAACAGCTTCAATGTTGAAGCTGCGGATCGGGTTGTTGCCTCCATTGAAGTTGAGAATACTTCGGACATCGCCGGCAAGGAAACCGTTCAGCTCTACATCCACGACGTCAGCGCAAGTGTCGTGCGCCCGGTCAAGGAACTGAAAGGCTTCCAGCAGATTACACTCGCACCGCATGAGAAACAGGTGGTTTCCTTCGAAATCACCAGAGAAATGTTAATGTTCTACGGAAAAGACGATCAGTTGGTCTTCGAGCCTGGGGAATATGATATTATGATCGGTAGAAACTCTGGAGATCATTGCACTCAGCGGATCTGGATCGGCTGACCTGCGTATAGCTATGCTTCTAACGACGTCAGCCCTTATTGCCCTCTTGGCGCAATGAGGGGTTGGCGCCTCCACAGCTTGCTATTCAATATTCGATAGTAAGGGAGATTATTCTAATGAGACACAGTTTATCATTTCAGCAAGATGGCACTTTTAAAATCGTACAATTTACAGATCTGCACTGGATGGATGGAAGAGCTGAGGATCAGCTTACCGAGGCACTGATGGAACGCATTCTGGATGCGGAACAACCTGATCTTGTGGTTTTCACGGGAGATCTTATTTACACGGGTCCTGTATCACCGGGAAACAAGGCATGCGAGCACCCCGCACAAGCTTTTCGTGAAGCTGTCGCTGCCGTGGAGAGATCCGGCATTCCTTGGACCTTTGTATTCGGCAACCATGACACAGAAACTCTGATTTCAAAGAGTGAACTGATGCAAATTGCCCTGGAACATCCCCACTGCCTGACCGAATCCGGTCCAGAAGAGCTGGAAGGCTCGGGCAATTACACTCTTGAAATTAAAGATCAGGAGGACGACTCGGCTGCTATTTTGTATTTTCTGGACTCTGGCGGCTACTCCGAGTATGAGGATATCCCGGGCTACAATTGGATTGGGCGGAATCAGATCAACTGGCTGACGGCTGAATCTGCGCGGCTGAATCCGAAGACTGCTGAGAACAGGCTGCCTGCCTTGGCTTTCTTCCATATTCCAATTCCCGAATATCGGGATGTCTGGTCTACACAAGTCTGTCATGGGCATAAGTTTGAGCGTGTATGCTCACCTGAGGTGAACTCGGGCTTATTCTCAGCTTTGCTGGAAATGGGTGATGTGCTTGGCACCTTCTGCGGACATGACCATATCAACGATTTTAGCGGCAACCTGTATGGCATACGTCTTTCTTATGGCCGTGCTACCGGCTACAATACTTATGGAAAAGAAGGCTTTATGCGGGGAGCACGCGTCATCGAGCTGGTCAAAGGCACTCAAGACTTCAATACCTGGCTTCGTCTTGATGACGGATCCGTTATAAATGAACAGCCGATTCATATGCCTGAACCTGCTGCCGATTCAGGACATTAATCTTTTATAGGATTAAATTTTAATAGTGATTAAATGAACCAGTACGCAGATGTTGTGCTGGTTCATTTTTTTGTGCAAATATTAGCTTGTCTCCATATTCCCCATTACATCACTTTTTTTGTTAAAATAGAGAAGTCGACGTATTAAGCACTACAGCGTCAGTCATGGAAACGGAGGCAAGTACCTGTGGATTATATTATTCTGGACATCGAATTCAACGGCCGTAAGTTTGCCAGCGAGCACCCTATGGAGGTCATTGAGATTGGAGCCGTCCGGTTAGACTCTTCACTGCAGTATAAGGATGAATTTTCTTCCTTGATCAAACCTATATATTTCTCCACCCTAAATTCCTTTATTAAGAAAAAAACGGGTATCCCTCAAGAGGAAATCGACATTGCCGCCCGCTTCCCCAAAGTCATCACTGCTTTTAGAGAGTGGCTTGATCTAAGTACAGACGGAGTTCTGCTGCTTACCTGGGGTGGCGAAGACATGAAGCGAATCATTCAGGATGTGCGCATGCACAAGATGGACGAATCCTACTGGATGTCCGCTACGTATTTCGATTTGCTCAAAGGAGTTCTTCGTGCGCGTGGTCTTAGCAATGATGTCAGCGTGGAAAGCGCGATGGCATTGTTTGAGCTTGAGCCTACTGGATCTGCACACCGGGCGCTGGATGATGCACGGATGACGTCAGAGATCTTCCGCGCCGTGTTTAAGGATCTGGATTTTGAGCGTTCACAGCATTACGTAGATACCTTCTCCAATGCCAAAGAACGCAAAACAGTTAAGGTAGCCATAAAGGCTATGACCTCACAAAAAATTGTACCTACCTGGGACCTTGTCGTTGAACACTACTTCTCAGACAAAGCAACCCTTGCGGACCCTCGTAAGCTGGAGGAATTGCACAATTATTTCACAGCACAGATGGGCCATAAATAAATTCAAGCAGCAAAGCTCAACATAGCTCAACATTATAGACTTATTCATAGCAGCGGCAGACTTCCCCATGATCATTCAGAGGGTAGCTGCCGCTGTTTTGGATATGCTAAAAAAACCATTTGACCTTCACGTTACGTAAAGGTGTACATTTGATTTGTAGGAGGTGATACTACGGAATACACAGTGCAGAAGCTCGCAGAGTTAGCTGGAATCAGCACACGGACCCTGCGCTACTACGATGAGTTTGGCATTCTTAAGCCGGCGAGAATCAACTCTTCGGGGTATCGTATCTATGGCCGTACCGAAGTAGATCTACTACAGCAAATTTTATTTTATCGGGAGCTTGGCTTAAGTCTGGAACGTATCAAGGCTATTATGACAGAGCCCTCATTCGACGGAGCCAAAGCGCTGCGGGAGCATCATGACAAGCTACTGGAAAAAAGACAGCAATTAGATCTATTAATCGCTAACGTCGAAAAGACGCTGGCTCAAAAAGAAGGGAGAATTAGCATGAGTGATACTGAAAAATTCGAAGGCTTTAAACAAAAGCTGGTAGATGACAACGAAAAGAAATATGGCCAAGAAATAAGGGAGAAATACGGAGATGACACCATTAATCAATCCAACCAAAAGCTTAAAGGAATGACAGAAGAACAATATGCCGCTATACAACAGCTTGAGGAAGAGATGTTCGAAACACTCTTGCAAGCAATGGAGCATGGAGACCCTGCCAGTGTATTAGCGCAAAAAAGTGCAGACCTACACCGTGAGTGGCTCTCCTTCTACTGGAATTCCTATTCCAAAGAAGCTCATGCTGGTGTTGCACAATTGTATGTTGATGATGAACGTTTTACCGAATACTATGACAAACGCCGCCCTGGACTCGCTGCGTTTCTAAGAGATGCCGTACATGTATATACGGGAAAAAATGCGTAAGCGCACGAACAATATTTTAAAATAGAAAAAGGCATCCGGATACTCCGGATGCCTTTTTTTTGAGGCAATAGCAATCAGCAGAAATCACAGACTGCGGTGCAGCAGCGACAATGTATTCCGAAGCTCAGCGACAGCTACCTGGCCAGGTGCAGAAGGTTTATGTGCAGCTCCGAAGGTAAGCGCTGAACCAAAAACTTCACCTGCCAAACGGCTGATCACCCCGGCTCCCGCCATAGACATCGTTATAATCGGACGGTCTGCATATTTTTCCTTCATGATATGTGTAGCTTCCAGCAAAGTTAACACATCGCCTGCATCTTGGGGCATAACGGCAATTTTGGGCAAATCCCCGCCAAGCTCCTGCGCCTTGCATAACCGTGAGATGATCTCCTCTTTAGGAGGTGTACCCTGAAAATCATGATTTGAAATAATGACAGACACGTTATGAACATGAGCAGCTTCGATCAGTAGCTTTACATCCTGCTCATCATTAAATAGTTCAACATCTATTATATCTACTAGACCGCTCTCGGCAGCAGCTTTATTCAGTGCTGTGTAATATTCCGTGCTGACTTGCTTCTCTCCGCCTTCTTTTGCACTCCGAAAAGTAAAAATCAGCGGCAGATCTGGAATCACAGAACAGATTTCGCTTAGTGCGTTCTTTACAGCTGCAACGTCTTCCACTTCAGCAAAAAAATCCGTCCGCCACTCCACCAAATCAGGTTGCAGTACTTTCAGCGCTTCCGCTTCCTGCTTCAGCTCAGACAAGGTCGCTCCAATTAGCGGAACACATATCTTAGGGATTCCTTCGCCGATGATCACATTTTTAACGGTTACTGTTCTGCTCATTATTTAAGCTCCTTATCCTATCTCATCTAGTATAGATCTTGAATATCCTGTACTGTCTATTCTACAGCGATTTACGTTTTAGAAACTGCTCGACCTCGGACAACTGCGGCAATGAAGGGATCGCCCCTTCTTTCCCTACAGCCAATGCACCTACAGCATTAGCGAAGCTCACGGCTTCCTCCAAGGTCTTCCCTAAGACCAGCTGCTGGGCTAATGCGCCATTAAATGAGTCACCGGCAGCAACTGTATCTACCGCCTTTACCGGGAAGCCTGGAACAGCCTTGGCACCTTCAGCATTCACAATCAGGGCACCTTTTGAACCCAAGGTTACAATTACGTTCTGTACTCCTTTTTGCAGCAAAATACGGGCTGCCTGCTCAGCAGTCTCTGCGCTATCCACAGTCATTCCGGACAAAATCCCGGCTTCCGTCTCATTAGGTGTCAGGTAAGATACCTGAGCCAGCATCTCATCCTTTAGCACTCTAGCTGGTGCAGGATTAAGGATGACCGGAATCCCCTTACGATGGGCAATCGCAATCGCCTGCTCACTCATCGCCAGATCCATTTCAAGCTGCAGCACAATGATCTTAGCCTGGCTAATCACAGCCTCCAATGCCTGAATATCCTCTACCGTAAGCTCAATATTCGCTCCAGGTACCACGATAATCCGATTTTCTCCATCTTCTTCAATAACGATTGAGGCGACTCCTGTTGCCTCATGTTCACTTACAGAAATATGCTCTATATGAATGCCTTCATTCCTGATAATCTCCAGCATTTCGCTACCAAAGGTATCTTTTCCAACTCTTCCGATCATACTAACCTCTGCACCCAGACGTGCTGCGGCAACGGCCTGATTTGCCCCTTTTCCGCCAGGAGATAGAGCAAAGGCTTGTCCAATCAGGGTTTCTCCTGCATTTGGTGACCGGTTTGTACGTACCACCATATCCATATTCAAGCTTCCAATCACAACTATATCCAACTTAGACACCACCATTAATTATTTCTTCAATCTCTTTATCTTAGGGGCTTCTGTCCACTTTATCAATCAATTCCGCTCAATTGGATTCAAAATGGTTGTTTTCACCAAATTGACGTTATGCTTTTATTCATCGAGTGTGCTAGAATAGTGGTGCAATCGCTTCCACAATGATTGCCTGCACTATTTTGAGCAAACGTTTGCACCTAAGATAATGCCCGCAGCTTCACTGCAATTTAATCTAATCCGTGATTAGGAGGCTTATCAAGTGAACGAACAAAAATTACCGTCAGTCGCTTATTTTAGTATGGAGTACGGGCTGCATTCCGATTTCAAAATGTATGCCGGAGGTCTGGGCATTCTTGCCGGAGACTACATCAAGGGTGCAAAAGATATCAACGCCCCTATCATCCCTATTGGGCTGAAGTGGAAACAAGGTTACACGGACCAAAAGATTGATGCCAATGGCAATCCGTACGACTCCTATCACAATTATGTTTATGAGTTTCTTGAAGATACAGGGGTTAAGGTAACTGTTAAAGTCCGAAAAACCGATGTAGTATGCAAAGTATGGAAAACTGATTATTTTGGCAACAGCACATTGTATTTACTGGATACGGATATTCCCGAGAATAATGATGCCTGGATCACAGGCCAATTGTACGGCTGGTTCGGCGAAGAACGGATCGCACAAGAGATCGTGCTTGGGATTGGTGGAGTCAAAGCTATGCGTGCGCTGCAAATCCCTATTGATGTCTATCACTTCAATGAGGGTCATGCGGCTCTAGCGGCTATCGAACTAATCCGTGAAAAAATGTCCGGAGGCCATACCTTCGAAGAAGCGTGGAAAGCCACTCGCGAAGAAGTCGTATTCACTACCCACACACCAATCAAAGAAGGCAACGAAACCCATCCTCTCGACCGACTTGAGTATATGAGTGCGTTCAACGGCTTAACCCGTGACCAGATGGAGCGGATCGGCGGCGAGCCATTTAATATGACGGTTGCAGGTCTAAGACTATCACGTATTTCCAACGCAGTAGCCCAGCTACACGCCGATACGGCTAATAAAATGTGGAAGGAAGTAGCCGGAAGATCAGAAATTATAGGCATTACTAATGCCATCCATACTCCTACCTGGGTAGATGATAGAATGACGCAAGCCTACGAACAGGATGGAGACTTATGGGCAGTGCATAAAGAGATCAAGGGCGAACTGATCCAGTTCATCAAAGAACGTTCCGGCATTAGCTTAAATGCTGACAATTTACTCATCGGCTTCTCACGCAGAGCAGCTCCATATAAACGAAGCGACCTGATCTTCTCGCAGCCAGAAATTATCGAACCTTATCTGGAGTCTGGAAAGATACAAATTGTATTCTCCGGCAAAGCGCACCCACTCGATGATAACGGTAAAAAAATCGTCAGTAACCTAGTAGCGATGATGAAAAAGTATCCAAAGAGTGTTGTGTTCCTCGAGAATTACGATATGACGATTGGTGCCCAGCTGACGCGCGGTGCTGATATTTGGCTCAACAATCCACGCAGACCATTGGAAGCCAGCGGCACCTCCGGGATGAAAGCAGCTATGAACGGTGTATTGAACTGTTCTATTCTGGATGGCTGGTGGCCGGAAGCCTGCATCGATGGCGAGAATGGCTGGCAGATTGGAGACGGCTTCGAAACTACAGACTTTGAGGTTCTGGATAAGCATGATAGTGATGCACTGTACAACACCTTATTGAAACGTGTGCTCCCAACCTTTTACGAGAATCGTGAACAGTGGGTACAAATGATGAAAAAGAGTATCGAAACCACCCGTACGGAGTTTGCCACCAAAAGAATGTTAGATGAATATTACAACAGAATGTACATTAAAGCCTAAGTACAAGAACCGAATATCATCTATATCAAAAAATGCAGCGCACCCCTTCAGTGATGGTAGGGATGCGCTGTTTCTTTTTTAATTCTGCTAAGCAATTAATCACTTTGTCTATCATATATATCTGAATGTGCCAACGATGTATTGACGATTACCACATATTGTAATGAGTCAATTATTTAAAAAGTGTTGCAATTTCTCTAAAAAACATTAATATAGAACTTATACTAAATCTAAAATCAAATCTCATGAGGTGATTCTATTAATGAGCTCCAATAATAATAATCTTACAACCAGCTGGGGTGCTCCAGTAGGCGACAATCAGAATTCAATGACAGCCGGTGACCGCGGTCCCACTTTACTGCAAGATGTCCATTTGCTTGAGAAATTAGCCCACTTTAACAGAGAACGTGTTCCTGAACGTGTCGTTCATGCTAAAGGTGCAGGCGCTCACGGGTATTTTGAAGTTACAAAAGATCTAACCCAATACACAAAAGCTAACTTTTTGTCTGAAGTAGGCAAACGTACACCGTTGTTCATTCGTTTTTCTACTGTAGCTGGTGAATTAGGTTCTGCTGATACCGTACGCGACCCTCGTGGATTTGCCGTGAAGTTCTATACTGAAGAAGGAAACTATGATCTCGTAGGTAACAATACGCCTGTATTCTTCGTTCGTGATGCGATTAAATTCCCGGACTTTATTCATACACAGAAACGTGATCCACAGACACATCTGAAGAACCCGAATGCTGTATGGGACTTCTGGTCTTTATCGCCTGAATCTCTGCATCAGGTAACGATTTTGATGTCGGATCGCGGAATTCCAGCTACGCTGAGACATATGCATGGGTTCGGTAGCCATACCTTCAAGTGGGTAAATGCCGAGGGCAATGCAGTCTGGGTGAAATACCATTTCAAAACAGAACAAGGCATTAAAAATCTAGATGCAGACCTTGCTGCCAAAATCGCTGGGGAAAACCCGGATTATCATACAGAGGACTTGTTTAATGCTATTGATAAAGGAGATTTCCCTGCTTGGAAGCTCTACGTGCAAATTATGCCAATCGAGGATGCGAAGACTTACCGTTTTGATCCATTTGATGTAACAAAGGTCTGGTCGCAAAAAGATTATCCGTTAATCGAGGTTGGACGTATGGTATTGGATCGCAATCCGGAGAACTACTTTGCTGAAGTAGAACAAGTTACATTCTCCCCCGGCTCTTTCGTTCCTGGTATTGAAGCTTCGCCTGATAAATTGCTACAAGGCCGTCTGTTCGCTTATGGTGATGCACACCGTCACCGGGTTGGTCCCAACCATAACAGTTTACCTATCAACCGTCCAAAAGTAGAAGTGAAGAACTATCAACGTGATGGTGGTATGGCCTTGGGCAACAATGGCGGTTCCGGTGCCTATTACGAGCCTAACAGCTTAGGAGGACCTAAAGAATCACCGCAGCATAAAACATCGCCGTTCGAAGTCTCTGGTTATGCGGATAGTGTCTCCTACAATAGTGACGATCACTATACACAATCAGGTGACTTGTACCGTCTAATGTCTGAAGAAGAACGTACCCGTCTAGTTCAAAATATCGTTGGCGCTATGACTCCTGTTGAAAGTAACGATATCAAACGTCTCCAGATTGAGCATTTCTTTAAAGCTGATCCAGACTTGGGACAGCGTATCGCATCCGGTTTGGGTTTATCTGTACCAGACGGAATGTAAGATTGTAAATGCACTTATAAACTAAAGAGGACCTTTGCCCGTAGATGGGAAAGGTCCTCTTTTTGCTAATTAGCTGAAAACATAATAAATGATGACAATCACAACGCCCAGCGTGGAGACAATGGATAGACATGAAAAAAACGTGTTCCAGTTATTGCCTTTCATTTGTCTTATACACGACCAGTATAGTGGTTCTTTGGTGCTCTGCCCCATCACGTGATGATTTAACTACCGAACCGTAACAGATATTCACAATCTGTTCCTCCCGTAGTCCTGCCAGGAACTCATTAGCTTTATTCTCTGCATAAGAATTATCAGCATCTACAAACTCTTTAACTTGAATCATCCTGATCTCCTCCTTTAATAAATTAAGTAGTTATTTTATAGTTCTGGAATCTATATGTGAACTCAACGAAATGTACATGGCGTATCACTCCCCAGGTAACAATTAATGTAAAAATATCTTCAAAATACAGTATAGGCATTTCGCAGTTTTCTACGAAATGCCTATGCATCAGCCTATCATAGCACCCAAGTATGTAATAGTCAAAGGTTTTCATTACAATATTTAGAAGGTTTTAATTCCCCTTTTAAAATGGATTGGATTTACAAATAGAAGCTGGTATACTGATCAGAAGGTCTCCATTGGGGGACCTCTATTTGTATAGGAGGGATTTTAAGATGGCAACACACCATAACAGGTTTACAAGGAATGTGCTACTTAGAGGGGGTGAAATCTACTATGAACCATAGTCTTATCTATGAAGGCTCACGGACACAGCTGCTTCAGCAGCTTATCTATTTTGATGAGGAAAAAATCGCATTTCTAAATCAGTACTTTCCGGTACGGAGCAAGGATAGAAGCAACGCTGAAACGCTGTTATCCCGTTATTGCTCCGAGCTGGAACAATTACTAACTGAGTTCAATGGTGAAGATTTAAATTCACAGGTCTTTATCGGAAGTCAGCTGCAGCTTCGTTACTTGGACGATAATACTACAGATATCTATACCATCGTATTTCCTAACCAAGCAGAACCTAACGATAACAAGATTTCTATGTTGTCACCTATAGGCATGCAGCTGCTGCTGGCTGAGCTCGGCAGTACTTGTCAGCTAGCGATTCCTTCAGGTCAACTAGAGGTGAAGATCGAAAGCATTAAGTTCGTGAATAATGGTGAAGTAGGCGTTCTTATATAAGGACGATCCCTTATATACCCGCTACAGCAGCGTCCCTTTCCAGATATTAAGGAGGAGGACGCTGTTCTATTATTTAAGCCTCAAACCTTCTTCCAGCTTATTAACTGACTTCTGGATCCTTGCTGCTCTGGTTTCCGGTCTTTTCGCCCCTTCGATCCAGCTCACATATTCCTTCCGATAGGAATAAGCCAAGCTGTTATAATATACCTCTGCCTGCTCATTGCTGCTTAGTGCGTCCAGAAAATCTTCTGGAGCTTCTATCTCCCGCAATTGATGATCTTGTTCCATTGTCACCCGAACTATATCTCCAGGTTGAGCATGGGCTAAGTCTCGCAGTTCTTTTTTCACGACCATAAAATGTTTCCCATTACCATGCGGCATGAGTGTTCCTCTATAGGGAATGTCATTCAGGCTTCCTTTAACTTGTATCCTTGATTTAGTTTCATATATTTGTTCAGCGTCAAAAGGAACCGTAAGATATGTCCAACTCCCATTCATATCTGGTCTGACTAACCTTGCTTCAAATTCAAACATTGGCCCCTCCTCAAATAAAATCTCTAGTTCCTATTGTATCCATACGTGCTTAACTATACAAAAAAACACCCGCCTAATACCGGCAGGTGTTTCTCTTTATAAGCGGGTGATGGGAATCGAACCCACGCTATCAGCTTGGAAGGCTGAAGTTCTACCATTGAACTACACCCGCAAAGGTATAAAATCGGGATGACACGATTTGAACATGCGACCCCCTGGTCCCAAACCAGGTGCTCTACCAAGCTGAGCTACATCCCGTTAACAATACTATAACTGCTTAGTAATAAAAATGGCGCGCCCTGAGAGATTCGAACTCCCGGCCTTTTGATTCGTAGTCAAACGCTCTATCCAGCTGAGCTAAGGGCGCAAAATCTATATGGAGCGGACGACGGGAATCGAACCCGCGACCCTCGCCTTGGCAAGGCGATGCTCTACCGCTGAGCCACGTCCGCAAAAACATGGTGCGCGTGAAGGGACTCGAACCCCCACGTCGTGAAACGCCAGATCCTAAGTCTGGTGCGTCTGCCAATTCCGCCACACGCGCACACTTTAAACAAAATGGTGAGCCATGAAGGACTCGAACCTTCGACACCCTGATTAAAAGTCAGGTGCTCTACCAACTGAGCTAATGGCTCTCATAAATGGCTGGGGATATAGGATTTGAACCTATGCATGACGGAGTCAAAGTCCGTTGCCTTACCGCTTGGCTAATCCCCAATAATAATTAACTAAATGGCGGAACCGACGGGATTCGAACCCGCGATCTCCTGCGTGACAGGCAGGCATGTTAGGCCAACTACACCACGGTTCCATAGACATAATGCATAAGTGTAAATTGGTTGCGGGGGCAGGATTTGAACCTGCGGCCTTCGGGTTATGAGCCCGACGAGCTACCGGGCTGCTCCACCCCGCGTCATTAATTAGTATATACTATTCATTTTCACCATACCAGCTTATCCCTAAACATAATGTATAAGAGTAAATTGGTTGCGGGGGCAGGACTTGAACCTGCGACCTTCGGGTTATGAGCCCGACGAGCTACCGGGCTGCTCCACCCCGCGTCAGTGAAAATAATATGGTGGAGGCTGAGGGGATCGAACCCCCGACCCTCTGCTTGTAAGGCAGATGCTCTCCCAGCTGAGCTAAGCCTCCATGATATGACCCGTATGGGATTCGAACCCATGTTACCTCCGTGAAAGGGAGGTGTCTTAACCCCTTGACCAACGGGCCATGCTAATAATTTTTATGGCGGAGAGAGAGGGATTCGAACCCTCGAGACGCTTGTGGCGCCTACACGATTTCCAATCGTGCTCCTTCGGCCAAACTCGGACACCTCTCCATAAATGGCTCCCCGAACAGGACTCGAACCTGTGACAACTCGATTAACAGTCGAGTGCTCTACCAACTGAGCTATCAGGGAATATGGTGGGCCTTAGTGGACTCGAACCACCGACCTCACCCTTATCAGGGGTGCGCTCTAACCAGCTGAGCTAAAGGCCCTTCTAAGACATATTAATATTAAGGGCAAAAAAAATACCACGGGTAATGTGGTTGTCCGCTTGGCGGCGTCCTACTCTCCCAGGACCCTTCGGTCCAAGTACCATCGGCGCTGGAGGGCTTAACGGTCGTGTTCGGGATGGGTACGTGTGGAACCCCTCCGCTATCGCCACCAAACGGGCATTTACAGCGTAAATGCTCAGGCTTAATCGCCTGAAAACTGAATCCGAAACAAATCTGCATTCTACGTATAGGATAAGCCCTCGACCGATTAGTATTGGTCAGCTCCATGCATTGCTGCACTTCCACCTCCAACCTATCTACCTCGTCGTCTTCAAGGGGTCTTACTAATTGGGAAATCTCATCTTGAGGGGGGCTTCACGCTTAGATGCTTTCAGCGCTTATCCCGTCCGTACGTAGCTACCCAGCCATGCTCCTGGCGGAACAACTGGTGCACCAGCGGTACGTCCATCCCGGTCCTCTCGTACTAAGGACAGCTCCTCTCAAATTTCCTGCGCCCACGACAGATAGGGACCGAACTGTCTCACGACGTTCTGAACCCAGCTCGCGTACCGCTTTAATGGGCGAACAGCCCAACCCTTGGGACCTACTTCAGCCCCAGGATGCGATGAGCCGACATCGAGGTGCCAAACCTCCCCGTCGATGTGGACTCTTGGGGGAGATAAGCCTGTTATCCCCAGGGTAGCTTTTATCCGTTGAGCGATGGCCCTTCCATGCGGTACCACCGGATCACTAAGTCCGACTTTCGTCCCTGCTCGACTTGTAGGTCTCGCAGTCAAGCTCCCTTATGCCTTTGCACTCTGCGAATGATTTCCAACCATTCTGAGGGAACCTTGGAACGCCTCCGTTACTCTTTAGGAGGCGACCGCCCCAGTCAAACTGCCCGCCTGACACGGTCCCCGTACCCGATAAGGGCACTAGGTTAGAACCTAGATACGATCAGGGTGGTATCCCAACGGCGCCTCCACCGAAGCTTGCGCTCCGATTTCTACGGCTCCCACCTATCCTGTACAGATCGTACCCAAATTCAATATCAAGCTGCAGTAAAGCTCCATGGGGTCTTTCCGTCTTGTCGCGGGTAACCTGCATCTTCACAGGTATTAAAATTTCACCGGATCTCTCGTTGAGACAGCGCCCAAGTCGTTACGCCATTCGTGCGGGTCAGAATTTACCTGACAAGGAATTTCGCTACCTTAGGACCGTTATAGTTACGGCCGCCGTTTACTGGGGCTTCGGTTCATAGCTTCGGGTTACCCCTAACCACTCCCCTTAACCTTCCAGCACCGGGCAGGCGTCAGCCCGTATACTTCGCCTTGCGGCTTCGCACAGACCTGTGTTTTTGCTAAACAGTCGCTTGGGCCTTTTCACTGCGGCCCCCTCGTGCTATTCACACTACCGGGGCACCCCTTCTCCCGAAGTTACGGGGTCATTTTGCCGAGTTCCTTAACGAGAGTTCTTCCGCGCGCCTTAGAATTCTCTTCTCGCCTACCTGTGTCGGTTTGCGGTACGGGCACCTTCTCCTGGCTAGAGGCTTTTCTTGGCAGTGTGAGATCATGACCTTCGCTACTATAATTTTCGCTCCCCATCACAGCCCAGCCTTAACGATGTGCGGATTTGCCTACACATCAGCCTCACTGCTTAGACGGACATCCATCAGTCCGCGTCACTACCCTCCTGCGTCACCCCATCGCTCATAGCGGATTACGGTGGTACAGTAATTTCAAACTGTTGTCCTTCGACTACGCCTTTCGGCCTCGCCTTAGGTCCCGACTTACCCTGAGCGGACGAGCCTTCCTCAGGAAACCTTGGGCTTTCGGCGGATCAGATTCTCACTGATCTTTTCGTTACTCATACCGGCATTCTCACTTGTGTAGTGTCCAGCGCTCTTTTCAGTACACCTTCAACCCCTACACAACGCTCCCCTACCCCAGATACATACGTATCTAGCCATAGCTTCGGTGGTGTGTTTAGCCCCGTTACATTTTCGGCGCAGAGTCACTCGACCAGTGAGCTATTACGCACTCTTTCAATGGTGGCTGCTTCTAAGCCAACATCCTGGTTGTCTGTGCAACTCCACATCCTTTCCCACTTAACACACACTTGGGGACCTTAGCTGATGGTCTGGGCTGTTTCCCTTTTGACAATGGATCTTAGCACTCACTGTCTGACTCCCGGCAATAAGTATATGGCATTCGGAGTTTGACTGAGCTTGGTAATCCTTGCGGACCCCGCACCCAATCAGTGCTCTACCTCCACTACTCTTATACCGAGGCTAGCCCTAAAGCTATTTCGGGGAGAACCAGCTATCTCCGAGTTCGATTGGAATTTCTCCGCTACCCCCACCTCATCCCCGCACTTTTCAACGTACGTGGGTTCGGGCCTCCAGTGCGTGTTACCGCACCTTCACCCTGGACAGGGGTAGATCACACGGTTTCGGGTCTACGTCCACATACTAAATCGCCCTATTCAGACTCGCTTTCGCTGCGGCTCCACCTTCTCGGCTTAACCTTGCATGTTAAACGTAACTCGCCGGTTCATTCTACAAAAGGCACGCCATCACCCATTAATAGGGCTCTGACTTTTTGTAAGCACACGGTTTCAGGTTCTATTTCACTCCCCTTCCGGGGTGCTTTTCACCTTTCCCTCACGGTACTGTTTCACTATCGGTCGCCAGGTAGTATTTAGCCTTAGCAGATGGTCCTGCTGGATTCATACGGGGTTTCACGTGCCCCGCACTACTCGGGATCCGTCTCGGAGAGAATACAGTTTAGGTTACAGGGCTTTTACCTCTATCGCGGGCCTTTCCAGACCTCTTCACCTACCATATTCCTTTGTAACTCCATGTGAGACGTCCCACAACCCCTAAGAGCAAGCTCTTAGGTTTAGGCTGTTCCGCGTTCGCTCGCCGCTACTGACGGAATCACTATTGTTTTCTCTTCCTCAGGGTACTTAGATGTTTCAGTTCCCCTGGTCTGCCTCTACATTTCCTATGTATTCAGAAATGAGTAACTGCGAATTACCACAGCTGGGTTTCCCCATTCGGACACCCCCGGATCAAAGCTTGCTTACAGCTCCCCGAGGCAGTTTCGTTGTTCGCCACGTCCTTCGTCGGCTCCTGGCGCCTAGGCATCCTCCGTGTGCTCTTATTAGCTTAACCTTGATTCTTCCGCAGGAAAATATCATACGATGACATTCTCTTTGGAATCATCTCACTAATAACATTTACTTGCTTACACAAGTTGCTAAAAGATGTTCTAAAACGCAAATTCGTTTCGGTATCCAGTTTTCAAGGATCAAGTCTTACTTGAGAGCTTAAACTCTCAAAACTGAGCAACGAGTGAGTAACAGGCCTAAACCTGAGTTTTGGAAGCTGAGCTTCCGATTTGAATGTTCTCATTGCAGAGAACGATTCTCCATAGAAAGGAGGTGATCCAGCCGCACCTTCCGATACGGCTACCTTGTTACGACTTCACCCCAATCATCTACCCCACCTTCGGCGGCTGGCTCCCTTGCGGGTTACCCCACCGACTTCGGGTGTTGTAAACTCTCGTGGTGTGACGGGCGGTGTGTACAAGACCCGGGAACGTATTCACCGCGGCATGCTGATCCGCGATTACTAGCAATTCCGACTTCATGCAGGCGAGTTGCAGCCTGCAATCCGAACTGAGACCGGCTTTGATGGGATTGGCTCCACCTCGCGGCTTCGCTTCCCGTTGTACCGGCCATTGTAGTACGTGTGTAGCCCAGGTCATAAGGGGCATGATGATTTGACGTCATCCCCACCTTCCTCCGGTTTGTCACCGGCAGTCACTCTAGAGTGCCCAGCTTAACCTGCTGGCAACTAAAGTTAAGGGTTGCGCTCGTTGCGGGACTTAACCCAACATCTCACGACACGAGCTGACGACAACCATGCACCACCTGTCTCCTCTGTCCCGAAGGCCGCCGCTATCTCTAGCAGATTCAGAGGGATGTCAAGACCTGGTAAGGTTCTTCGCGTTGCTTCGAATTAAACCACATACTCCACTGCTTGTGCGGGTCCCCGTCAATTCCTTTGAGTTTCAGTCTTGCGACCGTACTCCCCAGGCGGAGTGCTTACTGTGTTAACTTCGGCACCAAGGGTATCGAAACCCCTAACACCTAGCACTCATCGTTTACGGCGTGGACTACCAGGGTATCTAATCCTGTTTGCTCCCCACGCTTTCGCGCCTCAGCGTCAGTTACAGCCCAGAAAGTCGCCTTCGCCACTGGTGTTCCTCCACATATCTACGCATTTCACCGCTACACGTGGAATTCCACTTTCCTCTTCTGTACTCAAGCCACCCAGTTTCCAGTGCGACCTCAGGTTGAGCCCAAGGTTTAAACACCAGACTTAAATAGCCGCCTGCGCGCGCTTTACGCCCAATAATTCCGGACAACGCTTGCCCCCTACGTATTACCGCGGCTGCTGGCACGTAGTTAGCCGGGGCTTTCTTCTCAGGTACCGTCACTCCGGTAGCAGTTACTCTACCGGACGTTCTTCCCTGGCAACAGAGCTTTACGATCCGAAAACCTTCATCACTCACGCGGCGTTGCTCCGTCAGGCTTTCGCCCATTGCGGAAGATTCCCTACTGCTGCCTCCCGTAGGAGTCTGGGCCGTGTCTCAGTCCCAGTGTGGCCGTTCACCCTCTCAGGTCGGCTACGCATCGTCGCCTTGGTGGGCCGTTACCCCACCAACTAGCTAATGCGCCGCAGGCCCATCCCTCAGTGACAGATTGCTCCGTCTTTCATTCTTCTCTCAGGAGAAAAAAGAAATTATCCGGTATTAGCTACCGTTTCCGGTAGTTATCCCAGTCTGAAGGGCAGGTTGCCTACGTGTTACTCACCCGTCCGCCGCTAAGTCATTTTGAAAGCAAGCTTTCAAAATGACTCCGCTCGACTTGCATGTATTAGGCACGCCGCCAGCGTTCGTCCTGAGCCAGGATCAAACTCTCCAATTAGTATTGAAAAGAGCGATATGCTCATTTTGAAACATCTGACAAGAAAATTAATTCTCTAATTTTGGATTTCACTTGCGTGATTTCCTACTCACTCGTTGTTCAGTTTTCAAAGATCAAGTTCTCGTTGGCGCCGTTTAATGTCTCAGCAGCAACTCTTATACTATATCATGTTCGGCTATTTAATGTCAAGCTCTTTTTTTAACTTCTTTTTCGAGCTCGGCATGTGTACTTCTTGGCCGGACTTAGAATATATCATGTATGGAGATGCATTGCAAGCTTTATTTTAATAAAACTAAACACATACTTTTCCGCAATTGTATCGCAACCGCCTTCCCCTTTTCCGCGTCTATCTATTAACATCAGAGCCCCCTTCATACATAGGTATCAATTCCATTATTTTTTTGGCAAAGAGGTGATTCATATAAAGACCTTACATGATCTCTAGCTTCCCTCTAAAAGGAGGTTGGAGAATCAATGAGCAGAAGTGTGAAAAAGCAACCCGTTTGCAGCGACCAACAGAAACACGGTTCCTCATGGGCTAAAAAACAAGCCAATAAAGCCGTCCGCCGCTATCCTGGCGACATCCCTAAAGGGAAATGGTATCAGAAACTGTATAACAGCTGGAACATTTGCGACTACAGCTTTTACCAAACTAAACAGCAGGCGATTCATGAATGGGAAACAAACCATTGGATCCAGTTGAGATTCCCCTCCCGCCAAGAGGCCATTCAAGATTGGCACAAGTCTTATAGAAGAAAGTAAATCAAAAGATGCCCCAGCAGGGAAGCGCCGGGGCATCTTTTTACCTAGAAGCTTAATTTCGCACCTACAGTTACAATCTCAGATGGTCCGACCTCTAAGTGGTGAACCGAAGACGTTACTCCTTGTAAAGCAGGGTTAGGCTGCTCTAAGATATTGCTTTTAAATAAATACTCTTGAGGACTGTTCACTTCCAGTTGCAACTGTGTCTGCTGAGCGGACATATTGTACCAACGCAAAAACAAGTCGCCGGAAGTTCCGTTCATTTTCATGGATGAGAAGGCCATGTTGTCTCCCTCCCAAACCAATGGGGTATATCCAGAGTTCCACTTCCCGCTATGCAGGCCGGTCTGACATACCGTCCAAGGGATCTGGAATTGATAGGCCTCTGTATATGCCCGCTGTTCACTTCCCTCACCAGAATGAGGAATCAGCTCCAGTTGTGCTGTGTATTCGCCCAGGCACTGTGCTTCCGGTGTTGGGAACCAGCCCCAATCCCCCAATTCCCCTACACTGCGTAATAAGGTGATGGCAATAGTATTGCGTCCATCCCGCAGAACCTCATATTCGTTCAATCCCTGATTGGCTACCGTAAGTCCTACATCGCCATTGCTGACATCCACAAAGGATTGCTGATGTTGAGTGTTGCTCGGATTTGCCCATTCTGGTGCTGGATTATTATCTCGGATAGCCACTTCAAACATAGAATCCACACGATGCACATCGGTAGACAGATCGGTCGGGAAAAGCATTCGTATCCGGTGATCCTTGGCTTGGTTATTAATTGTGGATTCAATATGCACACCTTTGCCTTCCCGCTCCAGCGATACGACGGTACGAAGCTTCAAAACCACCGTATTTACACTCCGCTGCGCTTTACGCTCAGGATAATACACAAGTGCACGCTGTTCCGCCTCCAAGGTGTCATCCGCCGAAGCCGGAATCTCCCAATCTATTCGGATCTCAATGGCCGCACGGAAGGGAGAGTCTTCAATCACCTTAATAACTGCAGGCTGGCCTTTGGTCGTCAGCGCTTGTTCACCTTCTGGCTGCTTGTACATGTATTCATTGCCTACGTCTCCGGTATTCTCGTAAATCCCCAACTCACGATAAGTGGTATCGCTATGCTTATCCAATAACGTAAATGAACCATCCTCAGCAACAACTACCTTGAGAGATGCATTCTCCAAGCTGCGCTCTCCTTCTATTAAAGAGCTTCCCTGAGCGGATTCCGTAGTTGATTGTACCCAAGCGTAAGTACAAAGCCCAAGTGCAGGCACATTGCGTGCTTCAAAAGTAAGTCTCACTTTGCGGCACATATACGGCTGACGAAATTGGTCATCAGGCAGATCATAACCAAAGCTTAAACCCAGATCTTCCACTGTAGACGCTAATTCCTCCCCTGTGTGATCGACGAGAATCCTGCCGGACAAATCAACAGCCAGCATTCTGCGGGCAGTCTCATCCAAAGGATAACCCTCGCGCAGATATAACCGTTCAGCATCCAGCTCTATAGTTACCGTTCCCGTTCGCTTCCACCCCGTGGTATTCATCACTATAAAAGGAACTGCATCTTCCCCGTATGCGGAAAAGCCAGAAGTCTCCACTTGATCTGCGATAAACTTAGCACTGTCATCTATGATGCTCTCAGCAACATGCCGGCTTTTATCAAAACGAGTTACCATCTCACGATGCACTTCATCCACACTACAACCACAGATACTGTCATGCGGATGGTTCTGCATCAGCGTCTTCCAGGCATAGGTGAATAGATGGTGCGGGTAGTCCTGTCCGGACAGGCAGGCGATGGAGGCCAGCGGCTCGGCTACTTTTTCCAAAAGAGTCTGGCCCAGCTGGTTCATCTGCTTTAAATAAACCCGGGCTGAGGCTGTGTTCACTAAGGTGCCCCATCCGTCTGTACGCTGGCTGCGCAGTTCCCCTGTAACGGTGGAGAGCTCCCGCTGACCCGAGGATAATTGCTGATCCAAGGCTTGCAGATAGTCCGGGAAATTTGAATGCACGAACTTCACTTCAGGGTATAGCTTTTCGGCGGTGCGGATAGCTTCCGGCAAATCCAATTGCAGAGGCTGATGGTCGCACCCGTTCATGAACAATAACTCCCCCGTTGAAGCATACTTCTCTGCATCCGCAAGCTTACGGTCCCAGAATTCCCGAGCCGCACCTTCCTCAACAGGAACTTCATTGCCGTTAGAATACCAGTTGGCAAATAGGATACCGAGAATTTTGGATCCATCCGGCCCTTCCCAGATCAGCTCGGAGAAAGAGGACTCATAACCTGCATCCGATACAGTGTTGTTAAATCCCGTAGGCTTCACCCCGCGTCCAAAAAAAGCATTCGTAATCCCTGACTGCAACATCAGCTGCGGAGTCTGTCCGACCAATCCAAAGGTATCAGGAAAATAACCGATTTTGGAAGGCTCACCGTATTTCTCGGCATCCTGATGGCCGATCTGCATATTCCGCACATTTGCCTCGCCGCTCGTCAGGAACGCATCCTGCAAAATGTACCAAGGTCCAATCAAGATTCGCCCATCCCGGATATACTTCTCCAGCTTCTCTTTGTTCTCTGGCCGAACCTGAAGATAATCCTCCAGAATAATGGTTTGCCCATCGAGGTAAAAACTGCGGAAGGCGGAATCTCCGTCCAGCTTCGCAAGCAGTGCATCCACCAGTTGAACCAGACGGACGTGGTGTTTCTCATAGGGCAAATACCATTCACGGTCCCAGTGAGTATGGGACACGATATGGGCTGTTTTGGTTGTTGTGTGGGTCATCTGTGTGTACACCTCAGTTCTTCAGCATTTATTAAGCGTAATGTTAACCTCTTCAGGTCTGTAGACAGCTACCAGCTTGCCCGCTGAATCAGCTGCAAACAACACCGAACGTTCTTTCTCCAGTAAAAATGAGTAATGAGCTCCAGTTGCAGGATCTTTTATTTCAAGTCCGGCATCCCAGGCGTATTCAGATACGAAGATATACAATGAACCTTCTGCAAAAGCAAGCTTTCGCCCGTACACACCTGGCAGGTCTCCACCGCTGATCCATTCCAGCCCGGTTTCGATACCTGCGGCTTGTGCAGCATATTGGTAGAGCGCGGCGATCGGCTCGTCGCGGTCATTCAGTTCTAAAGGTAGCGGGCACCAGATCAGGCGACCTGCGCCAAGCTGGCGTTCGATGAGATGATCACCTACACCTCCTGAGCTAGACGAATCAACATCTGCATTTGCTGGCGTTTCTTTGACTAGCTCTGCGATTCGCTTCTGTCCGTAGGACACTGCAAACTTGCGTCCGTTCAATAGAAGCTGCTCCTCACGGCGCATGTTGCCAAGTTTACGGGCTCCTACTATTGCGTCCATACGATCCGAAGGCTGCCAATACGCATCAACACCCAATGCTCCAGTAATGAGCAGAACGGCACCTGTACGCTCCACTATGTCCAGCAATAGCTGAAGGGCGTCAGTATCCAGATTGTGCACACTCGGCAGGAGAATCAACTTAGCCGGCTCTGCCTCCAGCGGAGCCAGATCGTATTCCGATACGGCGCGGAAAGGCAAATGAAGCTGATAAGATAAGATCCGTGTCAGGCGGGTAGTCGCATCATAGGCGAGCTTCCGGTTAGAGAAGTCATTCGAGTAAGGGAAAACTACGGCAATCTCTTCCAGCTTCCGCCCGTCAAATAATCCCCCGGCTTCGCCGATGAACCGCCCAAAATCATAAGACACATCCGCTTCCGGCTTCTCAGTCCCATCGGCCCGCAGCGCACCGATCTGTGATTCATTGGCATTATCCATATAAAAGTTCGTGTTCCAGATCCATTGCACAGCCCCGGCACCTCCAGAAGCAAACGCATAGGCATATTTGCGCTCCAGCATGGCCCGCAATTCTTCCTCACTGCGTTTAGCCCGTCCGTCTGGCGTCTCTACGTACATGATGCCGGTCTCCTGAATGAGGTTCGGTTTATGATGGGTTTTGGCAAAAATTCCATCCCAGAGCAGATTGTCATTCAACCACCAGCTGTGAACAGTGGTGTAATCGACATCGCGCTCATAAAAGAACGGCGATGGCCGTTGGGCACCTAAAGCCTCATCCTGCCCTACGGTCACTAAATGATCTGGGCAGAGTTCCTTGATAGTGCCGCTAAGCTCCCTTGCCCATACGTTGTGCATGTCCATGGAGAACAGGCAGTAGTCGAGCCAACGTGTGCCGCGCTTCCCGGAATGAATATCCTGCACACTAAAGTTAATCTCTTCTCGCTCAGGAGGTTGTACAGCCGCAAAATCCGGCAATTCCAGCGGCGTCATATTCCAGCGCTCTTGCAGCGAAGTTATATCACCATGGCGTTCTTCCAGCCAAGCAGAGAAAGCAGCGCGTTCATATTTATCTCGCGCCGAGCTCGGTCCGTCCGAGAAAATCCGCGGCGGATCGAACATTGACGGTTCATTGATCAAATCCCAATCGACATGGGTTGTCTTGCGATGCCGTGCGACGATGGAGCGGATGAACCGTTTTTGCGCTTCTACACTGCGCGGATCGAGATAAGGATTCGTCCCTTCCCAAGTCTCGGGCGTAAAGGAGAAGAACGTAAAGGTAACCTGCAGCTCATGCCGCTTCGCAGTCAGTAGAAAAGCATCAATCGCCCGCAGCACTTCTTCCGAGGCATGACCGTCTACCTGCATAATATTGCGGTAGGCTGTCCAGATGCCGGTACGAATCCAGTTGATGCCTGCCTTCCGCATCTGTGCCATATCCCGATCCCAGACATCAGCATTTGGCAGGAATAGAAACTTCCGCGCTACGTCAGAGGTCATATAAGTCATGCCGACAACAGGTAAAGGCTGACCGTCTTTGATAAAATAATCTCTTCCAGCCTTAATCGGTTCCCCCTGCGATAACAGGCCCACGTCATATCCCCAAAAGCCTTGACGCAACATCCGCACTTCGCCTTCTTCCGATACAGCATGGCAAGAAAGATGATACAGGCCAGGTTGAATTTCTATAGCAAGCGGTACACGTAGGAAGTTCAGCTCGCGACTGACCTCAAGCTTGCACTCGTGAGTGAAACATGGGATGGACTCCCCGTCTTTGCTCAGAGTGATGTTCAGGGTCCACTGCGCTGATGTCGGTGACGATTGGCTACGGCTTAGCCGCTGACCCTGCAAAAACAGCAGCGGCCGCTCGCCTTCTTCATAAGAAGCATAGTTAGGCTTCAGCCACAGCTCTGTTACTCCCCGAGCGGCAAAAGTTGCCCAGCGGGTTAATGCTTCCGTTCCGCCTTGATTCCAGAAATCAGGCGTAAGCGGTTGGCCGATGAAGATCCAGCGGCCACCGGCAAAAGGCCCGCCGATATGCTCCCACAGCACAGCTGGAGCTGAAACTTCCCGCCCGGCGGCGGTAATGCCCTTAAGCAGCGGGTAGATCCGCGTGTCCATGGGTCCACTGGAACCCATCTGCTCCGGCAGGTCACTGCTTTTAGTGACATGCGGCACCAGGTTCCAGGTATCCGACAGGGCCAGCAGCTGCTCATCGCCTACGAAGAGCGGAATGTCTCTAAGCGCGACATGCTGCTGTATGCGATCTGCGCTGCTCACACGCAGCGCTTCATGGATATGCAGCTGGCGGTGATAGGCAGTCTGCTCAGCTTCGACCCGCCACTCTTCAGCGACTAGGCGGACTGGATGCTTAAACGGGGCACCGCCAATGCTGATCAAACTGCCGCCTCTGCTCAAATAAGCGACGATGGAAGGCCAAGCTTCCTTTGGGAAGTATGGAGCATGGAAGCTAACGAAGCAGTCCCCGGCCTTGGCACTGTCCAGCGTTTCGGCTAGCTGTGCTGCATGAACAGGAGGGTCAGTATGATGTATTCCTATAGACTGTGCCTGTTCCGCTGTCAGTCCGCCCGCTGCGGTATACCCGGGAAAAGACGGGTCCGCGAACAGGATGATACGGCCCCCGCTCACAGAATACCTTCCTTCATCGCCCGATAGACAAGCTGCGAGAACAAACTGTTCGACCATGCAAACCAACTGCGGGTAAATACACTAGGATCATCCACATGGAAGCCTTCATGCATATATCCGGTTCCGGCATCCGTACTTTCCAGCATGGCAATCAGTCCCAGCTTCTCTTCGGCAGTCTGAGCCGTAATGCCCTGCATAGACAACGCCATATGCCAGATATAGTTCTCCGGAGTGTGCGGGCTGCCGATCCCTTTGGCAGCTGTGCCTTCATAATAGAACGGATTTTCTTTGCTCAATGCGAAACGTCTGGTGTTCTGGTAGATGGGATCATCCGCCGAAGCGTAACCCAGATACGGAATGGAGATCAGTCCGGGCGTTCCCGCATCGTCCATTAGGCAGTAATTGCCGAAGCCGTCGGTCTCATAAGCATAAATCGGACCAAACTCCGGATGGCGATAAATGCCATAGAGCTTGATGCCATGATCCACTTCAAACTCCAGCTCTTTAAGTTCAGCCAGGAAGTCTAGATCGCGGAAGACCCACTCCGCGAATTCCTGCATCTGGCGCAGCGCGACAACAGCGAACATATTGCCAGGAATGTTGTAGTGGAAATCACAGGCATCATCGCTGGACCGGAAGCCCGACCAGATCATTCCGGTATAGTTCACCGGCATGCCGAGACCGCTATTGCGCAGAGAATCTTCCGGAATGCCGTTATTGCGGCTGAACCGGTACGGAGACTGCTCGAAATGCCGCTGCTCTCTTTTGAACAAATCGAAAATCTGGCGCATGGCCGACTTGAACCCAGCGTCGAAGAAATCAGTCAGGCCCGTCTCTTTCCAGTAGGTATAAGCGAGGCGCACAACAAAACATAACGAATCAATCTCAAATTTACGCTCCCACACCCATGGCGACATCTCGGTCACATCCGTAGTGTTCCAGTGCCAGTCATTGGCCGACTCATTAAATGCATTGGCGTAAGGATCGATATGAATATACTGAATATGGCGTTTGATAAGACCGCCGATAATGCGCTGGAGATCGGGATCGTTTTTGGCCAGAGGCACGTATTGAATTACCTGCTCCACTGAATCACGCAGCCAGGAGGCCGGAATATCGCCGGTAATCACAAAGGTGGTTCCGTCATCCAGCAGTTTAGTCGTCGTCTCCAGCGTATTCGGAAAACAGTTCTTGAACAGCTGCAACAGCTTCGGGCGATGTGCCAGCTTCTCCTCTGCTTCGGCAAGTACTTCTTGCACAGCCTGCGGCAGCGGCAGCTGGGGCATTGCTATTTTGGGTAATCGGAATTGTTCCAAGTGAGATATGCTCCTTTGCATCTGTGATGTGATTATTTAATTTCTGATGTAAATTGTTTTGATCTCGTAAGGGGCAAAGTGAAGTTCCAATTCACCGCCAGCCGTATGTTCGATCAGTTCCAGCTGCTCTTCCAGAGCATTGGACAGGTAGACGCTCTGAACTGGATGCTGCCATTTGAGCTGAACCTGCTCACGGCCTCCCGAGGATTCGTAGAAACGGAGAACAGTCCCCTGCCCGTCCTCGGATGGCTTAATCGTATCCAGCACCACATGTTCACCGGAGAATCCAATAAATGAGCCTGTTGGCGGCAGCTGCCCCTGTGTTGATGAAGCGGCAAAAGTATACAGCTCATGATTTAGCTCTGCTGCACGGCGAACAGTATGAGCCTCCCGCCAATCCCCACGGTGCGGATATAGCGAATAGGTGAAGTCGTGCTCGCCGAGATCCGCAGTAGCATCCGGCCATTTCGGCGCGCGCAGGAGCGACAAACGAATGGTACTGCCTTGGATGTCATAGCCGTATTTGCAATCATTCAGCAGACTGACGCCATATCCACGTTCCGATACATCGGCAAAACGATGCCCGCAAACCTCATACTGCGCCTGCTCCCAGCTGGTGTTGCGGTGGGTCGGACGTTCCAGCGCACCAAATGGAATCTCGTAAGTCGCCTTATCCGTCACAACATCAATCGGAAACCCTACCTTAAGCAGCTTATGGGCTTCGTTCCAGCTCACATGCGTCTGGAAATCAATCCGGGGATTATGGTGATGTAGAATCATATCCTGAGTAATCTCGGATTGGCCCAGCTTCCAGCGGAAGCGCAAAATATCCTGCACCGCACCAGTGCGGACCACTGCCTTTTCTATAAGTTCAGCCTCCCCGGCGGGTTGGGCTTCATAACGGTTGTCAATGTCCCAGGCATCCCAAAGCGTCGGACGGTCATGGAAAAAGTGGAAGCGGTTCGCCGGCTCACCGGATTTTACGATCTCCCGGTTTCCTTTTTTATCAAAAAGACTGGTGACTTCTCCCCGCTCGTTAAAGGTAATACGATAATAGTCCGTCTCCCAACGGTCGCCGAAGGGAACAGCTCCTACAGCAGTTTGATTATGTTCAGCAGCGGCAGATTCTACATTACTTTCATCGGATGTGTTCTGAGACAGATCACGAATCCAGATTGTTTTGTAGCCAAAGGCCGGAATCTCAGGAACGAGAACCGAGACACCAGAAACTGCTGCCTCCTCCGTCAGGACATCTGCTTCCAGCAGTACGTTATCCTCGCCATACACCGCAAAGTTTCCGCTGGCGGCTACTTCTTCGCTGAGAGCAAGTTCGACCACGGCATCCCGCGTCCAACCCAAACCATTAAAAACAATGTAAGGTGTACCCTCGCCTGACGTGTTAATGTTCCCGGCCAATGCCGCAAGCCCCGGCTGAAGCGCAACACGGCCAAGCTCAAACACCTCTGCGTACTCCTTCTCCGAGGTCTCGTATGCTTCGGTAATCGCCGAGCCCGGAATAATATCATGGAACTGGTTCATTAAAATCAGCTTCCAGCCCTGATGCAGCTGCCCGGCAACTACGGTATGTTGCTTCGTGTCCAGCTGCGGCGAAGCTAATGTCTGCCACAGCTCCGCTTCACGGTACAACACTTCCGCCTTGCGGTTGTTCCGCTTGTTGCGGCCGTGCGTGGTGTAGGTGCCGCGGTGCAGCTCCAGATACAGATCGCCCCGCCACTGCGGCAGCTGCGGCTGACTGCGCGTAATGCCCGCGAAGAAATCCGCGGCATTACTGTATTTACTCTCCGGCTGGCCGACCATTAGCTCGGCACGCTGGATATATTCCAGCATCTCGCGGGTGACCCCGCCGCCGCCGTCACCATGCCCATAGAGCAGCATCTGCTCATTATGTTTATCTTTTTCACGGAAGGACTGATAGTGTTCATGAATATCTTTGGGCAGCGTATTCTCATTGACCCCATGATTCAGGTAAGACAACATCGGCGTGCCGTCAATGCCGACCCAATGGAACAGATCGTAAGGGAAGACATTTGTGTCATTCCAGCCCAGCTTGGTGGTCATAAAATATTTGATGCCACCATGCTGCAGAATCTGCGGCAGAGAAGCGCAGTAGCCGAAGGTATCCGGCAGCCACTCAATCTGCGAGGTGCGCCCGAACTCTTCGAGATAAAAGCGTTGACCATATAGCATTTGCCGCATCAACGATTCTCCGCTCGGAATGTTCAGATCCGGTTCGATCCACATCCCGCCGACCAGTTCCCAGCGTCCTTCACGGATGCGTGCCTTGACCTTCTCATAGAGTACCGGGTCATTGTCTTTCAAATATTCGAACAGCAGCGGCTGGCTCTGCGCATATTGATAGTCAGGATATTCGTCCATCAGGGCATTCACCGTCGAGAACGTCCGGCTCGTCTTGCGCACGGTCTCGCGCGCAGGCCACAGCCAGGCAATATCGATATGGGACTGGCCCACCATGTGGATTGTTCCTTCGGCATGACCGCCGATCTCCCCGACTCTGCCCCGCAGCTTCTGCTCGATTCGCGAAATCTCACCACCCTCGCGGATCTCCTGCGTGGTAAGGCCAACGAATTGATCCATTGCCACATACAAAGCTTCCAGCATCCGCTTACGGCGCTGGTCCTGCTCAGGCAGCAGAATTGCCGAATCGCGAATCACTACTGCCGTGTACATTAGACTCTGCACAGGTCTATTCACCAGCACCAGCTGGCTGTGGATCATCCGAATCGGCGGCTGGATCACCGCCTGTTGATTTAATGGGTCCACCGGCTCGGGGACCGGATCGAAGAGTTCGATTTCCAGGTCCAACGGACGGCCAGATGGATCACCTGTCAGGGTCACAAAGGTATGATTGCGGTCGAGTCCTTGCCGCGATTCACCGTTCACCCGCAGCAGCCCTTCCCCACCTGAAGCAAAAATCAACCCGATGTGGCCCGGCAGCCAGTTAGCCGGAATCTCCAAAGTACGGCGGAAGAAATAGGTCGTTCCTTGCACACTCGGGAACAGATCATAATTGCTGCCGTCCTTATAAGGCTGCAGCTTGTCATACTGTCCCGGCAATTGATACACCGAGGACAAAATCTCCCAATCGCGCAATTCCTGCACCTCTAGCCATTGCTGCTCGGAGAGCTCGCGGATGAAGCGTTTAATGCGTTCCATGTCTTTACCCCCTCACCGTCAAATCGGTGCTCAGTGTATCATTTACATGCTTACCCACCAGCACTTTAAACGCTCCTGGCTCTACAACAGGTCTTAAATCCGGTCCGATATATTGCAATTGCTCCGGCCCTACCGTGAACAACACGGTTTGCTTCTCACCCGGAGCCAACTTGATTTTGTCAAAAGCCTTCAATTCCCTGGCGGGACGGGTGACCTTACTGGCGACATCGGAAATGTACAGTTGCACCACCTCTGCGCCTTCACGGTCTCCTGTATTCTGAACGTCCACGGAAACTGTAGCCGTCTCCCCAGCCGCAATTACTTCCGGCTCCACCTTCAACCCGGAGTACGTAAATTCAGTGTAGCTAAGCCCGAAGCCGAACGGATATTGAGGCTGGGAATCGGCCTCCAGATATCTTTTGCCACGGGAACGTTTACCGTTGTAATAGACCGGGAGCTGGCCCACATGCTTCGGCACGGATACAGTCAGCTTCCCGGACGGGTTCACATCGCCGAACAGGATATCCGCAACAGCGTGCCCGCCTTCTTGGCCTGGATACCAGGCTTCCAGAATGGCATGTACATGCTCGTCAATCCAAGGCTCACTCACCGGACGGCCGTTAATATAAACAACAATCACAGGTTTGCCGAGCTGATGAACCTGCTGGATCAGTTCCAGCTGCACTCCCGACAGGGTCAATGACACCCGGTCAATGCCTTCGCCGCAGTCCATATCATTCCAGGCATTCTCCGTCACCTTGGACGCGCCTGTCTTGAGATCGATACTGCCTTCCCCGAAATCGCGTGCACTGGAGCCGCCGACGACCATAACAACGGTATCAGCCTGCTCTGCACAAGCGAGCGCGGCTTCAAAACCTTCGCGCGAATCGCCTTTGATCCGGCAGCCCGGTGCATAGAGCACCCGCTCCGGCTCTGCAGCCAGCTTGCTGCGGATGCCGCTGAGCACGGTCGCTACCTTAGCCGGAGGCTGCGGTGAGGTATAATCGCCGAGCTGGTTATACCCGGCATCGGCGTTAGGGCCAATGACGGCGATCGTGCCGGCGGTCTTGGACAATGGCAGCACACCTGCTTCATTTTTCAGCAGGATGATGCTCTCGCCCGCCACTTGCCGGGCCAGCTCTTGATGCGCTTTGCTGCCGATGACGCGTTCAGCCGCATCGGGATCAGCGAATGGCTGCTCGAACAGGCCCAGCCTGAACTTGAGCGTCAGCACACGGCGGACCGCACGATCCAGCAGTGCCGGGTCCAGCTTGCCTTCACGAACGGCATCCACCAGGTATTTGCCGTACATTTCCCCGGACATCTCCATGTCGATGCCGGCTTCCAGTGACTGCACTGCTGCATCCATGCCATCTTCAGCCACATCATGGCCAGAGGCCAGCATCTCTATAGCTCCGCAGTCGGTAATGATTAGACCCTCAAACCCCCATGCTTCGCGGAGTATATCCTCTAGTAGCTCTGTATTTGTCGTGCAAGGCACGCCGTCTATTTCGTTATAAGCAGGCATAATGGAGACTGCACCCGCTTCGACCGCTTTTTTGAAGGGCAGCAGATCCACTTCCAGCAGTTCACGCCAGCCCATGTGCACAGGCCCGGCATTCCGGCCGCCTTCTGAGCTGCCGTATCCCACAAAATGCTTCAGCGTAGCCCCCACGCTGCCGCCGCTCTGCAAGGATTCCCCCTGCAGACCTTCAACAGCCGCAACCGCCATCTCGCTGATCAGGTAAGCGTCCTCGCCGAAGCACTCCTCGGTGCGGCCCCAGCGGGGATCGCGCACCACATCCAGCACCGGCGAATACGTAACCGCGCCGCCCTGACTGCGTGTCTCCAGCGCTACGGCGCGGCAGACCTCACGATACAGCTCTACATTCCAGGAGCTGCCGAGCGACAGGGGCACCGGGAATACGGTGGCCCCGATCGCCATGTGGCCATGCGAGCATTCCTCGCCGATCAATACCGGAATGCCCAGCCGCGAATGCTCCAGCACATACCGCTGGAGCGTATTCACCGCTTCCGCACCTTCACGCGGAGACAGGCCAGTAGCCAGCGTCACACCGGTCCACGGGTCAGCGCGCAACATCCCGTAAAGCGAACCAACGCCGCCCCCGGCAACCTTCTCCTTGAAGCTTTCTGTCAAGGTCATCTTACCGTCTCTATGTTCATAGGCCTGCCAGCCAAAAGGCTGAATCAGCTGACCGGCCTTCTCTTCCAAAGTCATCAGTCCGAGCAGATGCTCCGCCCGTTCTTCAGCAGGTAAATTCGGGTTTGTATAACTCATTCCTTAACAGCCCCTACGGTAAGACCTTGAATGAAATAACGCTGGAAGAACGGATAGGCAAAAATAATCGGCCCTGTCGCCAGCACGACCATCGCCATCCGCGATGTATCCTGCGGCATGGAGCGAAGAGCTTCCAGACTTAGCGAACTGTTCTGGGAGTTCTGCAAAATAAACTGCATACTGGTCTCGATCCGCATCAGCATCGATTGCAGCGGGACTAAATTCGGGTTGTCGATGTACAGCAGCGCATTGAACCAGTCATTCCAATAGCCGAGGGTGCTGAACAAAGCAATCGTAGCCAGACCGGGCAGTGATAAAGGCAACACCAATTTCAGGAAGATACGGAACTCGCCCGCCCCGTCGATTTTACCGGATTCGATAATGGCATCAGGCACACTCGTGCTGTAGAAGGTGCGCAGAATCATAATGTAAAAAGCATTCACCGCCAGCGGCAAAATCAGCGCCCAGATCGTATCCTTCAGGCTTAGAAACTGCGTAACGATAATATAAGTCGGCACAAGTCCACCGTTGAACAGCATGGTAAAAAACGCGAAGAACGAGAAAAAATTGCGGTAACGGAAGCTTTTCCGGGAAATGGCATACGCATAAAAAGCGATAAACAAAAGGCTGATAATCGTCCCTATCACCGTTACAAAAATCGTCACACCATAAGAACGCAGCAGCATATCTCCTGATTCAAACACATAACGGTATGCGCCGAGACTCCATTTTGCCGGAATCAGCTTATAGCCATCCCGCGCCAGCGCCACCTCATCGGTGAAGGAGATGATCACGACGAACAGAAACGGAAACACGCACAGAAACGCAAAGATGCCGGCTATCAGATTAAAAGTGATATTCCAGGGCGTCGAGAGATGGTGGAAATCACGTTCTTTTTTAGTCTTAGTAATGGAAGACATATGGCCCACTCCTTTCATGAGGTTCTAGAACAAAGCGCTATCCTTGTTGTATTTGCGGACAATATAGTTGGAGGTCATGACTAGCGTAAAGCCGACAACCGATTGATACAGACCTGCGGCAGTGCTCATACCAATCTCACCCGTTGTTTTGAGGCCTTGATAGACATAGGTATCAATAACATTCGTGACACTGTAGAGCGTACCGGAATTACGAGGCACCTGGTAAAAGAGACCGAAGTCGGCGTAGAAGATTTTACCGATGGCCAGCAGGGTCATGATCGTGATAATTGGACTCAGCAACGGCAGTGTAATATTGCGAATCTGTTGGAACTTACTAGCTCCGTCGATCATCGCCGCTTCATACAGCGACTTGTCGATCCCCATAATAGCTGCGAGATAAACTACGCTGTTGTAACCAACTGCTTTCCACAGATAGACTAGGATCAGGATGAACGGCCAGTAGGCTTTTTCCGAATACCACTGAATTGACTCTGCGCCAAAAAAGCCCATGATCTGGTTCAGCATCCCGCGTTCGGAGCTCAGGAAACTAAATGCAAAATAGCCGACAACGACCCATGACAGGAAGTAGGGCAGGAACATGCCGGTCTGATACACTTTGGCCAGCTTCTTGTTCACAATCTCGGACAGCACAATCGCCATCAGAACCGACAAGATCAAGCCAAGCAGGATAAATGCTCCATTGTAGAGCAAGGTGTTGCGGGTAATAATGTACGCGTCATTGGTGGTAAACAAAAACTTGAAGTTGTCTAACCCCACCCATTTGCTGTTGATAATACTCGCCCAGAAGCCGTCGCGGCTAAAGCGGTATTCTTTGAATGCAATAATCGTCCCTATCATCGGCAGGTAAGAGAAAAAGAGAAACCAAAGCGCACCTGGTAAAACCATGAGCAGCATAATCTTGTTATTCATAATATTTTTTATAAATCCGCTGATTGTCTTCACACTTAGATCCCTCCTGTATGTCCTTATATTTCAAAAAAAGACCGGGTCCAGAGGCCACGCCCCTGCCCCGATCTTCTCTTACGTTGATGTTTTACTTGTTGTTGGACGCTTTCCAGGCATCAATTTGCGATTGCGCTTCAGCGATAATTTTGTCCAAACCAGCTGCCTTGAATTTCTCAATAGCTTTCGGTAGATACTCGTCAGGATCAACGGTTCCAGTCATCAGTGGTGACCAGTATTCTTCTTTTACGTTCTGAACCGCAGCGATTTCAGTGGTCACCTTGGAAGTGTCGAAGTTAAAACCAAGCAGCGGTGCATTCACACCGGATTCATTAAACTTTTTGAACTCTTCCCATTTGTTCTCAGGGTCACCCTCGTTCAAATAGTTGATCATGATATTGCCCAGCGAGAAGGTTGGCATGTCATAGTTCTTGGATTCATCCAGGTTCTTCATAGAATTCTCACCGGTCTTCTCGTAGTGCACGCCTTCGATTCCGGAGTCAATCATGTTGCGCAGCACCGGATCGGTGTTGAGCAGGTTCAGGAACTCCATCGCTTTCTCCGGATATGCGGAGTTAGCCGAGATGGCTTGCATCGAACCCATAACGGACCAGTTATAAATGTAAGGTTTGCCAGCTGGCGTGGAAACTACAGGATAGCCGTAGCTTGCCGACCACAGATTGTCCGCCATCGGCTGGGTAGCCGCACGATCCATGAACCAGTTCGAAGATTTATAGAGATCATCCACCGAAGTTGTAGTTGCTACTTCCGGCGAGATATAACCTGCCTTGTAATATTTGCGAACGGTTTCAAGAGTGCTTTTGAGTTCAGGTGTTTCCAGAATGTTCACGATCTTGTAATCCTTCGTGTCCATATAAACAGCCATTGGCATCTTTTCAATGATGTAGTCGAACGGCAGCACTGGCATGAAATCCTTCACCATAGCGTAAGGCGTGATGCCCGGTTCATTCTCTTTGATCGTCTTCAGCAGTGGTTCAATGCTTTCCATTGTGTTCACCCCGGAAATGTCGAGGTTATATTTGTCGAGCAGCTCTTTATTGAAGCGCCAAACTTCTTGCGCCGGAAGCTCTTTGTTGGCAGGTACGGCATAATTATGTCCATCTACCTTGGAGCCTTCCAGGAACGCCGGATCAATCGTGTCCACGATGCCTTTTCCATATTCATTAAGCAGGCTGTCCAATTCCATAAAAGCGCCTTTGCGGGCATTTTGCACATAATCGAACGCCCAGGAGCATGTAAAGAGAATGTCCATGGGTTCACCAGCGGCTACTTTAACCTGCATTTTTTGTGTATAATCGCCAAAATCAATCATATTCATCTTCAGGGTGACATTTATCTTCTCTTTAGTGTACTTATTGACTTCTTCCACGACACGGTCCAGATCCTTCTGCGGTCCGCCGATCGTGTACCAGATCAGTTCGACCGGTTTCTCGGATGATGCACCGTCGCCGCCCGCTCCTGAACTGTTAGTTGCCGCGTTGTTTGAATCGCCGCCACATGCGCTGAGCGCAAGCGAGAATGCCATAAGTGATGTCAGTAACAGGGAAAACCTTTTTCTTTTGTTGTTGCCCATTCCTGTATAACCTCCCCTTTGTTTACCTCAAGATCGCTGGCCTAATCCGGAATTAAACCAGCAGCTTTCTCCTTCAAGGACTATCTTTACTGTAATTTATGAAAGCATTTTCAAACAGAAGCTAAACTAAATAAATCATGTAGAAAATAAAGAAAAAGCTTGCAGCGGGGGTCCGCTAGACAAGCCCTTTGTACTCCGTAGGAGATATCCCGACATGCTTCTTAAATTGTTTGTAAAAATAGCCGGTCTCCCAATAGCCTACTTTGAGAGCGATTTCATGAACTTTAAGTGAGGTATTCCGCAGCAGCTCCTTCGCCTTCTCAATCCGGTATTTATTGATATATTCGGTGAATGACTCATTCACCTCTTTATGGAACAGCTGTCCCAAATACACCGGGTGAATATGGTATTGGGCACCGAGGGTCTTCAGTGACACATCTTCATTGTAGGACTCATGGATATAATTCAGCACCTGCTGCACGACTGGACTCTTTACGTCCCGAACTAAGGCGTCTACCGTAATGGTAGCGGCTTCCTGAATAATCTGAGTCAGTTCATTTATGGAAACTGTAGAGCGAATGAGGCCAAAACCGTCTGCGAAAAGCTCCGGTTCTTCCACATGACGAATCTCCTGCAGCTGCATCTTGAAGCGGATCAACCATTCCATGGCAATGCCTTGCAGCAGCACAGGTGTAATCCCCTCCATCCGCCGCAGCTGCTCAAAATGATCCTGGATCCGCACCAGCAGCGCTTCCTTATCCTTCGCCATAATCAGCTTGAGATCATCTTCCCAATTCAGCGGCATACCTTGGACGGCAACCTCATGCCTGTCCTGAACTTCCTCATAATGCAGCAAATTCCGCTCTGGAAACAGCATGAAATATTCCTGAGTCATCTTTGCATGGGCATAACTCTGAGCCGCCGCCTCCTCCATCTCCTCCACCGTTCCTACGGACAGACGCATTGGCGGACCGCCAGTTAGGGATAACAGCAGCTGCGCATGAAGCCTTTCCACCGCTTCTTTACCCTGCTGATACTCACTAAGCAGATGCAGCAGCACGGTATCTCCATCCATATCCCGGAATGCAATCAAAGACGGGTTACCGCCTACAACCTCTTCCACCGCCTGAAATAACTCGGCAGCGTCCTGTTCAGGGCGAAGCAGGGCTACCTGCACCAGCGGCTTATCTAGTCTAAGTCCCAGAAAATCAGTCCGTTCACTGAATTCCTTAGGCCCAATCTGGCACCGCAGCCAGCGGTACATCACATTATCGCGCAGAATGGAAATACTATGCGCATTGAATTGACTCTCTTGACGGGAGACACCCAGCTTCTCGGCGGCAGTCACTAATGTTGCCCGGAACTCTTGCAAATTAATAGGCTTGAGCAGATAATTTTCAATGCCGAGCGCCATTCCTTCCTTAAGATAACCGAACTCATCATAGCCGCTGAGGATAACAACTTTGATCTCCGGCTGAATCTCCCGCACAGCCCGGATCAGATCCAGCCCGTTCATCAGCGGCATGGAAATATCCGTAATCAGAATATCCGCTGGAACAAACCGCAACGACTCCAGCGCTTCCTGTCCGTTCTCGGCGTGGCCGACAATCTCCATCCCCAGTGCTGCCCAATCCACAATGTCATATAATCCTTCGATAATAAAAGGCTCGTCGTCCACAATGAAAATTTTATACATGGTTTGGATCATCCTCTCCCAGATCGGGAAAATACACAGTCACGGTTGTGCCGGTACCCGCTTCGCTTTGTAATTCAATGCCATACTCACTGCCATAAAGCAGCTTCAAACGTTCATGAATACTGCGCAGGCCGAATGATTCCGATTGTTCATCTGGCTGCAAAAGACCTTCTTTGAGCTGGACCAATCTGTCCGGCGCAATCCCCCGCCCATTGTCTGTAACTACCGCACGCAAATATTGGCCATCCTTGGCCACAGCCACACTGATGTGATTATCATTCTTGTCCACGCGCATCCCATGTAGAATGTAGTTTTCAATGATAGGCTGCAGCGACATTTTGAGTACAACTCTTCCGGTAAGCTCTTTCCCGCATTCCATTGTATAAGAGAATTTATCCTTATAACGGATGCGGAACAGCTCCAGATATAAACGGCAGGCCTCTAGTTCATCCTTCATCGTATGCTTGGGTTTCTGGTGAACATAGCTTTTGAACAACACCGACAAGCTGTAGATCATCTCCCCGACATCTGAAGCTCCTTGAGAGATTGCCCTCATTCGGATCACCTCCAAGGTATTGTAGAGAAAATGTGGATTTACCCTGGCTTCAAGCGCGGCGATTTCGGTATGCTTTTGCTTGATTTCAGCCTTGAACACACGGTCTATATGAAGATTCAGCTCATCCAGCATGTCGTTGAAACTCTTGGAGATCTGCCCCAGCTCGTCTTCTCTGACATCGGTAATCCGGGCATCCAGGTCACCGTTTTTCACTTTGCGGGTGAACTTGATAATTTTATGAGTCCGTCTGGCAAAATTATTGATAAATAAAGTGGGCGTAATAATCGCAAACAACAGGCAGATCAAGCAGATAATGAAGATCATGTTCCGCAATCCCCTATAAGTGGCGGCTAATTCCTGCTTAGGTACAGCACTCAACACAGTAAATCCGCCTTGGGTGTGAGTCTGCTTAGTAATGATCATCCCGCCGACTTCTTCACCATCTGTATAGGCAGAATTCATCTGCTCGGGATAAGGATAGCGCTTTCCATAATAGGTGCCCGAGGTATCAAATAACACATCCCCATCCGCTGCCAGCACCAGAATCTTTCCCTTGAAGTCATCCTTATAATTGCCCATACTCCCCCAGACCTCGCTGGCATCAAAATAGACTAGAAGCTGACCAATGTTGCGAAGTGATATCTTGTTATTGACCGGGGTACGAACCGTAAACATCGGCCCCTCCGGAGATGAGATCGCCTGACTGACCCAAGTGTTTGGAGCGGTGACACTGCCTTCCTCCTCCAGATACAGCGCATCCGGTACGAAAGAGTGGGCTGCATTAGTGGAAATAATCTGAAATTTGCCTTGGTCATTATAGACATACAGCTGCTGTTCAGCTGCACTGTAGAGCATTAAACTGCGGATATCAGGATCATCTTCAACTTGATTGCGAAAAAACTGCACGGTATCCGTCGTAGCATTACTTTCGTTGAAATAGCGGTCCAGCCGGTACCTCACGTAATCTTCATACGGATGCTCCAGCAAATACGACGTATTAGCAGTCAGCTCCGTGTCCCGGTACACGTCCCGCATCATAGACTGTACAGAGTCATATTTCTGCTCAATATAGCTGTTGATGCTCTCCACGGTACGTTTCTGAATCTCCATCTGCCGCTGCACTACAGCCTGAGACATGAGCAAGAACATCAGGTAGGAGAAGGTGATAATGGTGACCACGGCAATGACTGAGAAGAGCAGGATGATTTTCATAAACAGATTATTCTTCAGATACTTTCTGTACAATTTCCCCGGAAACATCAGCAACCTCCTACAGCAGGGGGAAGACTAAGCTTCGCTGCTTGTCATTATGAATAAAGTATAGCATGAGGTGCTTCCTGCCTGTGGCTGGTAAAAGCTTGCAATCCTCCGCCAAGCAAAGACAGTCTGCCCATGGAGCAAAGGGCTCCTTGGGCAGACCGTGGTGAGGCTATATAATCTACCGGATGTAATTCAAGATGAACTGCGCAGCCTCGGCACGGGTCGCCAAGCCACCGGGAACAAACTTCCCGTCCGTGCGGCCATTCACCAGACCCAGTGATGAAGCAGCATTCACGCTGTCTGCCGCCCAGGCTGCTACCTCACCGGAATCGGTGAATGTTGCCGGGGCTGATGACTGAAGCGCTCCATGCTCCAGTACATAGGCACGCATTAGCATAGTGACAATCTCCTGGCGGCTGATGTTCGCACTCGGATCGAAGTGCTCAGCAGTGCGTCCGCCTACAATACCTGCCCGGACCAGACGCGCCAGGTCCTGCTCATACCAGACACCAGAAGGCACATCACTAAATTTCAATTCCGCCTGATCTTGCAGTCCCAGCACGCCAGCCAGCAGCTTCACAAATTCCGCTCTTGTAATCCTGCGGGCGGGTTCAAATCCATTTTCGGAAGTGCCTTGTACCAGATGTTTAGCCGCCAGCTGGCGGATAGTGTCCGCAGCCCAGTGAGTAGACGGTACATCAGCGAAGGATTTATTGTACTCCAGCACAGCCAGCCTGCCTGTTCCGCTAAACTCCCCTTGCAGGAAGCCATTCGCGTACACTCCGCCGAGATAGGTAAGCGAACCCCCTTCAGCAATAGCATATAAACCAAGCAAATTAGTATTATAATCCGTATTTGTTGCACTCCATTGTAAGGTTACTGGTTTGCTGAAGCTTGGAAGACGGCTAGATGTGCCATTCCCCGCGATGATGCTCAGATCAAACGTCATACCCGTACCCCGCAAGACCACCCCACGCTCTGCTTTCAGTGTGCTCATGTTCAAAGTCTCCGGGCTGAGCTTCACCTGAATCTTGCTGCCTGAAGCTTGGGCTTCATTAAGTAGAGCCTTCAATTGCACCAGCAATTCCGGCGCAATACCAAGTGTGGTTCCCGAAGCGGACAATTCAAGTTGACGGATCCCTAGCAACTCACCTGCATTTACAGGCAGCTCGATAGCTGTAACGCCTGCCGGCACCTTTACCGTCACTTTGCCGTTCTCAGTAGGTGCACTGAGTGTACTTGCTGAAACCGTCAATGTTGCACTAGTCGGAATTGGAAGCGGCGTTGCTGTCGCTGCCGGAGTCGTTCCACCAGTTCCCGTACCTGTCCCTGGAGCCGATGTCGGCTGCGGTGTAGATACAGGAGTATTGTGGACCTTGAAATTAATAATTCCGCTCTTTTGAACAGCCGTGTAAGGGTGGCCATTCAGTATTTTGGTGTTGGTGACTACGGCCGTGTACTCGCCGCTGTCTGTTTCTTTTGCAGAAGGAATCGTATAATTACGCTCCACAGCACCTTCAATGGCCTGCCCGTCTTTCAACCATTGGTAGCTTAACTCGCCATAAACTGCAGAAGCTACTACGGCAAAAGACACCTTATCACCTACAACTGCCGGATTCTTATCTACACTATTAGAGGTGATAATTGGCGCATCGGGTGCCGGATGTACTGTCACCGTAAGTTCATTACCGGTTCTTGTTGAAGGCTCCGTTCCCTCTTTTCCAGTCAGAACCACACGGAACTGCGTACCGCTGTCTGTTTCAGAAGCAGTAAATGCGTATACCGCCGAAGTCACGCTCTCCGCCACAGTCCATTCCTCTGCGGTTGCTGCCTTCGTCTCCCAGCGAACCGATTCCACATCCCCGCGTATCTGTATGAACAGCTTCACTTCTTCACCAGTAATGACATCAAGTGCAGAAGGAAGATCGGTTATGAAATCAGGTGCTTCCCATGGTGCTTCAGCCGGAGTTAAGTTAATTGTGTACTCTGCTTCACTGCTGTCACCAGATTCATTGGTGACGATGACCTTGTACTTATTGCCATCCATCCCGGTAGTCAAAGCAGGGATAGTATAGGAGGCGGACACTCCCAACGCATCTCCATAACCGCTGCCTGTGTCCGCATACCAGGCATAAGTCAGCTGCCCAGCGCCAGTGGCAACTGCCGTTAGTGTCGCGGACGTATTTTCACGGAAGGAGCCTTCCCCTACGATCTGCACCTTTGGAACTTGCAAGGCCCACTTCGCTTGCAAGTTCAGCTCACCGGTTATTAGATCTTCGGCAAAATTCCATCTTCGCGCATCTTCTCCTTCTCCAATGTACCAGCCTTCCAGGTCATAACCCTCTCTGGCAATGCCTGTAGGCTCCATCAGCAAAGTGCCATACACAGCCTCGGCCACAGTATTTGCTGGTTCACCCCCATTAGCATCAAAGAGAACGGGATAGCTTCCTTTCAGATAGACAGGTTTGGAGCGGTTGCCTGCATAATCCTCCATCACCACATGCACAACTTTTGCCGACGAGGTGAAGCTTAAGCTCGCCTTAGTTGTCCGTCCACGGATAATCATCGGCTTATTGCCAGAGCTATACGTTGTGGCAAAAGATTTTGCATTCCCATCCTCATACACATACATATACCGCCAGTCTCTGGTATTCGGCATCGGCAGATTCAGCTTACCGTCCGTCCAGGACCATTCTTCCGCGTAAGGTTCCGCAACCGTGTCGATGAACTGGCCGCTGACCGAGACTGGATCGGTGTTGCCTGCGGTAACGGTGACAATGTAATCATCGCCGTTTACCGGCATCCCCGTGAACAGCGCAGTGCTTGCACCTGCCGGGACAACCACTTGCTGTGACACCGGTTCGGATGTCGTAATCCAATTCAAAGACTGCACTCGAACGGTAATGTCACCGGAGGCTTGGGCGGAGTTCGTCCAGTTCACTGTCAACTCCCCGTCCGGACTTGAATCCACCTTCACTCCGGAAACCGCCGCATCCAGATCAAAAGCCAGCGTTGCCGCTTCACCCTCCACTCCATCCGCACCCACTGCAACCACTTTAAGGGTTCCGGATTTCACCGGGAGATGCTTCAGGTAGAACACCTCATCGTATTTGCCGCCCATAAATACATCATTCACGTACACATTATATTGCTTGATCTTAGTGTAATCGGGATCTAGCTTCCACTTCACAACCATCTCACCTGTATCTGTAAAAGCTTCCGCAACTGCTAATTCCGCAGGAGCTGCGGGCTTTACGGCAGACCCGTCATAAACGCGCAGTTGTCCGACGTTCATCTGGTAGGTGGACGCTGTTCCTTGCCCGGGATCGAAGACCAGTCCAAGGGCTGCAATATTATGACCTGCGTATGCACTGAGGTCCAGCTCCTTTGTCAACCAACCGTCCGAGTGCTGACCACTGTTTGGAACAGCGACCTCTACGACGGTATTCGGATCATCAGCCAGGATGAGTCCTACTGCCATCGCCGAAGCATCTGTGGCAGATGGCTTGTTGAAGCTGATCGAAAGCTTGGAGTTGCCATTGACCTCCAGCTCTGTTTTGTACAGACGCAAGAAGTTCTTCGCATTCAGATTGCCGTTCACCACCAGTGAACTGCCACCGTTATACGCACCGATCTGCTCATAGTTGTAACGGTTTGTACTCGCAAGGTTGTACTCCGGTCCATAATCAAAATCTACAGTAAGCTTATTGCCAGCAGTATCCTGCCACCACTGCCAAGTCACTGGGATATCCTGCAGGCTCATATTAGACCACTCATCCGGGTTCGATACTTCACCGTTCACGGAATAGGACAAGCCCTGTCCAGTGTTAAAATTGGTGTAAAAGTTCTTGTCCTTAATCACCGAACGCTCCGCAATGACGGACGAGATTCCCGGCCAGTAACGGTTGTCGGCATAAACATCGGCAACGGTATTGGTTGCCGATTTGACCGTATTCTTAGGGTCCACGTTCGGGCCTGACCACCATAGCTGCTCACGCAGTTTTGTCATCCATTGGTAGTCATTTTCGGATCTGTGCGAGACCGGGTAAGACAGGTTCATGTCCTCATCCAGACCGGCATGAACAAAGTCCGCACCGAGTGTAGCCAAGCTGAGCCGCGGCAAGCCATTGCTATCCAGCTTGTTCATCAACGCTGTTCCGTTAACGGACTTGAACCGGTCACGGCCTGCTTCCAGCCCTGCAAAACCAACTTCAAACAAGTTGTAGCTTGTTCCCAGACTGGCATTCAGATTGCTTAAGTAACTAGCCGCGTTGGTAATCTGTGTATTGCCAGCCCCGTAGTCGAAGAAAAACGAATTGGAGACGGGTTCCTTGGTGCTTTTATCCACTAAAAAGGAGATATTGGTATCATTAATCGTCCGGGCGAACGTATTAGCACCGGTATTGGTGTTCAGCGAGTCGTACCACTGTACATACAGGCCGCCCTCTTGCAGCACCTTCATAAACGCGATGTAATCGGGGATATCCTGGGTCGCTACATTCGGATTCATCTCTTCCTGATTTACAAAATAACCGTCAAACCCGAAATACCCGGCCATCTCGATCAGTTTATCCGCCACCGGAAAATTACCATTCTCATCTTTAACTATCATTTGTTTGTACGTCTGCTGTCCACGGTCATTATTGGAAAAAAAGATCCCCGCCAATGACAACACGCCGTTCTTATGCGCTGCATCGGTGTAGGTAGGGTTCGGGATGTTCAGCATGCCGAATTCGAACCATTTTTGCTGCCAGTCCTTCTGGGCCAATTCATCATAATATTCCGGCGGGGTATACGCAGTCGCTGTACCATGCCAGTAGGAGTAGTAATCGATATATTGCCAAAAGTTAAAATGATACTGCGCAAACTTGTTCGTATACGGCGCGTTCTCAATAAAAGCATTCCCGTAGTCGCCAGCAACGTTGATCATCTGTGTATCTGCGCTAAGCGCTGGGTTAGCTTGGGTTGCAGCAAATGGGGCATTCCGCTTCTGCAGCGGCACCCGCGATCTCAACAGCTCTGCATCCGGATCGGTTGCCGGACTCCAGTTCGCAATATGGCTGCTCGTATATCCATGTACATTAGGCTGATTGGCACCCGGCGCACTGTCTCCTGTAAAAGGCCACGTATCGCCGGCGTAAGCCGTTAGGGGAAGTCCTGAAACTAGCAAAGCTGCCGCCAGAACAGCTGATGTCAGCTTACGACGCGCCTTTTTACCGGTGTGAAGGTTCATTTTCCACTCTCCTCGTCCTGTAGTTGTTTCGGTTACTCTCATCCATGAAGCGTAATGTGTGCTGTGTATGTCGCCGAACAGCAAGTAGATTACTTCTGTTGTCCCGTCCCTCTGCTGCTCCTCCCCTCTTCTACTTCTACTTCTACTTCTACTTCTACTTCTACTTCTACTTCTACTTCTACTTCTACTTCTACTTCTACTTCTACTTCTACTTCTACTTCTACTTCTACTTCTACTTCTACTTCTACTCTCTTCTGCCTACAGATTCTGTATTCAACCCCGTTCGTGCAGGCACATTCTGTATTCAACCCCGGTCGTGCAAGCGCATTCAATTTTGTTGGCAACCCTCCTGCCTTACTTTGATTAGTCCACCCTAATCTAACCCAGATCTTTCCTTACAAATAGCCGCAAAATTAAAGATATGCTGGATAAATTAAAGATTATCGTGCTATCAGGGCTCGATATCCTGGCAATGAGTGGGTCGTTAAACATATGTTGGTTGAAAATATAAAGAGGATGAAGGAGTGTAATCTCTTTTGCTTCTCTTTTCCGCCACACCACCGTATCGCCTCCTCCCTCACACTACCCAGCTACGAAAAAAAGATTGCCTCTCCGTCATCAACGATGACCTTGAGGCAATCTTTTTTCAAACCATCCGATTTAGTTACTTTCCTTGCTTCTCCAGCAAGTTCAGAATGATTGTTACTGCTTCGGCCCGGGACGCTACCTGGTTAGGTGCGAAACGATTTTGTCCTATCCCATTCACAATGCCCGCTTCTGCTGCTGCTGCAATATATGGCACTGCCCATGCGGGTACATCCTTAGCATCATTGAAGGTTAAGGTCGCTTTTGGATCTACTGTAATACCCAGAGCCCTAACAACCATAACTGCTAATTCAGTGCGAGTAAGCTCCTGCGTAGGACGGAAGGTACCATCATCATAGCCGCTGATAATTTGCAAAGCTACTGCCTGAGCTACAAAAGACTTAGCCCATGCCGGAATCTTCGCTGAATCTTTAAAGCTTGAAGTACTACCACTGTCTGGCAATTGCAGGGCACGAGCCAGCATAGTGATAAATTCAACCCGATTTACTTTCTGATTAGGACGGAAAGTATTATCCGGATAACCGCTAACGAAGCCCCCTGCTGCTGCTTTCTCAATAGCCGCTGCTGCCCAATGGCTGCCAGTATCCGTCAATGATGGTTTGACTACTGGTGTTGCGGTTGGTGTAGGCACCGTTGTTGGTGCTGGTGTAGCTGTTGGTGCTACTGTTGGCGTTGGCGTTGCTGTCGGTTTTGTTGTTGCCACTGGTCCTGTTGATGATCCTGTTGTTGGTGCTGTCGTTGGCGCCGTTGTCGGTTCCGTTGTCGGCGCTGTTGTTGGTTCCGTTGTCGGCGTTGTTGTCGGTTCTGGTGTTGGGTTTACTTCAGGATCTGCTTCCTTAATAATACCGAACTCTTCCAGAACGTATGGTTTAGCATCATTAATATTCTGATCGATCTCATAAGATACAGCTGTTAATTTACCAGCATCTACAGTAATACCTACAAAGGTCTGAACTTGACCGCGTTTGGGACGCGTAGCATCACTTGGGTCCGGTCCGTATTTAGCTGCTGTATTCTCATTTGCTACTTCGAAGAGATTATAATACGCATCTCCCAATTCTGGTTTCATGTTCTTGTAGTAAACCTTCGCTCCCGCTGTAGCCGGGATCAGATAGATCGTTCCATCTGGATTTACTGTGTACTCTACAGTTTGACCATTGAAGCTTTCCTTGATCTTCACTGTGTCTGCCGCAGTTCCATCAGCTTTAATTGGCTTGGTCCGGGCATAAATATGGTCGTGGCCTTGAAGAACCAAGTCAATGCCCAGTTCAGCCATCATTGGAGCAACCTTCGCTCTTTCTCCATTTGTACCCATAATGTCTTTGTCAGTAGCATGGTTAGAGGTTGTGTATGGACCTTTATGCATAGCTACGATAATCCATTTCGCACCAGCAGCTTTCGCTGCTTTTACGTCAGCCTTCATCCAATCCAACTGTGCTTGACTGAAGTTAGCAAATTCATCGGAATTCTCATTTGTATTCAGGACTACAAAGTGAGCATTGCTGTAGTCATAGGAATAATAAGCTCCTGTTTCTGTTGCGGAGCCCGGTGCTTCCTTAATATTGTAGTGCTCATAGAAGGCATTTGCCTTATCCTCATGATTCCCTGCTACTGGCACGATTGTCGTGTTAAGTAGGGTGTCTTGCGAATGACCAAGCAGCCAATTCCATTGGGATTCATTAGTTCCGGTATCCACGATATCTCCGTTAATCGCCACAAACTCAGCATTCGGGAACGTCGTAAGTGCTTTTGCCATCGTTTCACCGGAAAGAATCGCTTCATCTTCGGTCTTAGCCTGTGTATCAGCCAAATCGATAAAAGTAAATGCTCCTGTCTTAGCGGCAGTTTCAAAAGTTCCCACTGCACTCCACAGGCCTAGTGCTTTATCCCCTACACGGAAGTAGTATTTTGTATCAGCTTTCAGGCCCGAAGCTTCCGCTTTATGAACTAATTCATCCTTTGAATTTCTGGAAACCGCCGAACGTCCTGTAAACTCAGCAGCCTTAGCAAAGTCTGGAGTAACGCCCGTATTTTCTACAACCTGCAGATCATTTCCAGTAGACTTCAACGCTGTGTACCAAGTGAAGCCTTTTGCACTCACTGGGTCACCATTAAAGGTAACTGTAACTTTTTTAATCGAATCCGTTGAAGCGATAGCAGCTTCTGAATTTGTTCTTTCACTTACAGCTTTGATAACAAATTGATAGGTTTGGTTTGGATTAGTATTTTCTACAGTGTAAGTATAAGAGGCTTTACCTTCTTCATTAGGAACACTGACCGTCCAATTTGCCGATACCAGATCATTTTGCTCATAAATACGATATCCAGACACTGGTGCACCGGAAGCTGGCGCATCCCAAGTCAACGTTATTTTACCACCATCTGCTGCAGTAGCCTTTGCATTTTGCACAGGTTTAACTGCTACTTCCGATTTATGAATGCTGTAGTTATCATACAAATCTGTAGAACCACCAGTTGTTGTGGTGTAGGCTTCGTAAGAAAGCTCATCATTCGTTACCGTCATCCCCGTGAACATTTCCTTACCAGGCTGTCCGTATTTAGCTGCAAAAGGGAATGTTCCTGAAGCTACGTTGTATTTCTTATTGCCCGCTGCATTTGTAATCAGATATAAAGTACCTTTAGGATCAGTTACTACTCCGTTTGAGTCCGGAACAATATCCGTCAATGGCTTGTTGTTGTACATTTGATAGCTTCTAGCAAAGGTGTGGTCATGCCCGCCAATTACCATGTCAATGCCAAGCTCATCAAACACCTTCGTTAATTGCGCTCTGTAAAAGAGTACATCTGTATCATTGGTGTGATTGGCAACGGAATAAGGAGATTTATGCAGAAGCACAACCTTCCATTTCTGATTGCTTTTTGCCGCTTCGCTACGAAGCCACTCCACTTGTTTATTGTAAATTTCGTTATTCTCAAGATTTGAGCTTGCACCATAATATTCTGTATTAATTACCATAAAGTGTGCTGAACCGTAGTCAAAAGAATATACAGAACCATCAGGTTTCGCACCTGTATTCGATACGTTCGGCAAATTAAAATGAGAGCTATAATTGCTATAGTTTTTACTTTCATGGTTGCCTACCAAAGGAACCAACGGAATATTCGCTAAAATATCCTTAGGCTTATTGAAAAACCATCCCCATTGCTCCTCAATATCACCGTTATCCACCAAATCACCAGAATTCAGGATAAACTCACTTTCCGGGAATTTAGCTAATCCTTCTTGAAGGGTATGATTCCAGATATCAAAATCTTCTTCAGTTGTTCCTTGGGAATCCGTTGTATATAAGAATTTATAAGCCTGATTACTGGAGCCTTCTGTCTTAAAAGTTCCTACGTCGCTCCAGTTATCAGCTTGTCCATCCCCAGCACGGTAAGCATATTCCGTTCCCGGCTGCAGATGATCCGCTATTACCTTATGGCTGGTTAGCACAACTGGTTTTTTAGCTGATTTATCCGCTTTTGTCATATACACACTAGTTGTAACGGATGTCCCTTCATAAGATTGAGCGTCTGCCGCAGGAAACTGGCCATTCTCCAATTTAGAAGCTTCTACTACTTCCAGTTTGGTGCCAGTCACACTTTCAGGTGCATACCAGTTGAATCCCATACTAGTCTGCGGGTTGCCATTAAAAGTAATTGCGATAGAATCAGGCTTCCCAACTCCAGGTTCTACTGTCTCCACTACAGGATAAGCAATCAGGCTCATATCCCAATAAAGGTCAGAGCTAGTGTCGCCCGTCTGGTGAACTTCAGCTGAAAGCTCATTACTTCCATCCTTCAGATTGGCTTTTACGATTTCCGTTAGATCAACCTTTGTATACTCATTTGGATCACTGCCATTAGTTGTACTAAGTGTCTGATAGTCGATTTCACCAGCTGGCATAGCCTCGCGGTAGATTTCTGCACCATTCAGATACAGCACTACTCCGTCATCAAATGCAAAATTACCTAATACTTTATCCGATTTCGTAATTTCTTCCTTATTCACAGTTACATTTGTCCGGAAATAGGAAGTACGATATTTCTTCTTTTTATCCGTGCCGTAGCTTATGTTTGTATTCAGAGCACCAAATTGCTTGCTGCTGACTCCGGCCCCAGAATCTTTATAACCAAGCGGCGCTTGGCCTGATGCCCATGTAGAATCATCGTAAACAGACCGCCATACCGAACCTTGATCCGTTCCGTTATCTAGATATTTCCATGTAGAATTGCCCGCCAGTAGTGTAATTGGCTCTAGCGTTTGTAATTGCAGTAATCCAGCATCCTCATTGCTGTCTTCTGCAAAAGCTGGCATTCCTGTAAATGTAAGTCCCAGTACCATAACAAAGGCTAGTGTCATGGATACTGCTTGTTTTAATAACCTGTTCATAATCAGTCTCCCTTACTGTTATTATGAAATGCTTGCATCCATTCATAGTAACTACTAAATATTTTCACAATGTACGGATTGATCCACTAGTTTGTAAAAACGGCTTGTGTATTTAATCAGGCAAAAGTGGTTACAGTAACGGCAAGGTTATGATCAAGGAGGACAAACATGGACGATACTCAGGCTTTTGTAGACAAAGTACACGACACCCAGAAGAAAGCAGAAAAGAACAAACAGAATCACGGTAAAGGAACACCAAGCCAAAAGCTGCCTAATAAACAGCACAGTAAATAGAACACGCAGACACGAAAACAAAAAAAGCAGCAAGCCCTCCCGGATCGGAGTGACTTGCTGCTTTACTTTTTGTAAATTGAGCTTTGCTTTTAAAGGAGTTATTTACTCCATTTCACCACATTCACTGCTACCTTCTCTAATTGCGCCTTGCTCAAAGCCTTGTCTGGAGAACTAATCGTCACAAAACGATCATCCAGTTTATAGGTCAAAAACAATGAATCGCTGGTAGGGCTGTACCACTTAGCTTCTGTACCATTGGAAAGCTTTACGGTATCGCCTTTGTAATCATAGGAGTAGTCACGTGGAGAAACGTTCACCCTCATATGGTCGAACAAAAAGTACACTCCATCTTCAGAGCTAGCTGCTTTTTGAAAAGCGTCTCCACTCACCATTTGTGCTGGTGCATAAACCGTTTTAAACCCATCGAAATTTGCAAAAGCTTTAGAAATTTGTTCTTTTTGAGCGTTGCTGTACTGTACTGGTGTTAATGTATCTTTATCCGGCACCACAGTTCCAGTACCCAGAATGACCTGATTCGCTGCCGCATCAAAAGTCACTGGCACCTTCAACACATCAGCCAAGGCACGTACAGGAAGATAGGTTGTATTGTTATAAGTAATCGGAGCTAATGTGTTACCTTTATTATCAACAGGCGTATAAGCTGCACCATTCACTTTAAATCCAATGCTGTGATTGAGGTATGCTGTGATTTTTTGCAGCTTAGTTCCTGCGTACACACCAGCCGAACCTGTAATTGCCATCCCAAATACCATCGTTGCTATAATGAACTTTTTACTTTTCATATGTTATGCCTCCTTAGAAGATCAATCTCGGTTTTTACTTTAGCTCAAGTTTTAAAGGAATATGTCTCTAAGTTGTATTTAACTTGTACCCAATTTGTAAAGAAACTATTCATCTGGAGCTCTGGTTTGTATAAGAAAAACAGCAACCCGCTTATCCCATAAGGATTTAACGGATTGCTGAGGGCTTTAACCTTGATACGGAGTTGTAACCTTATACACTTCTGAATATAAAATTTCTCTATAAAGTTGGAATTCTTCTTCATCAACAGGGTTAGGGTAAGTCATAATTAAGAGTGGTAAATCTTCATTTCCTTCACGCAAAGGAGGCTGCACATAATCGTAAGGGTTCAAATGAAAGCCCAGCCGCTCATAAAAGCCGATTCTCCGCTGCTCCATTTCACCCAGTGGCCGCTCAACTTCCAAAAGGACAGGCTTGTTAGATAGACTGATGTATTCAGTCATCAGCTTTTTGCCAATTCCTCCACCTCTGATGCTCGGGTCGACTGCTATATGTTCTACAAAACGAAAACCGGGAAACTCCCAGCAGGCCATAAAAGCAACAATTTTACCCTCAGAATTCATCTCGGTAATGAGACGATAATCTGGAACGTCCAATAACTCCTGTTGTCCCTCAAAGGTTCTGATCTCAGAAGTAGGAAATGAGGCTTCCATAATAGCGAATATTTCATCAAAAGTTGTGTGATTCATAACATAAGTTCTCACTTTCTGGATTTGTGGTCTATTATAAGTTTACCTTACACATATTATCTTAACCCGAAATTCATTAAGAACTCAAGGTACTAGTACCTGGTACTAGGATAACGTGATATACTAAATAGAACAGTTATACACATCTTGTTTGATATAGGAGAGGTTCATATTGGATAATCAGCAATGGATCGCACCTGAGTTCTACAATCTCACTTCGGAAATGGAAAGCCATGCTCCTGAGAAGATTGCGCTTAAGTGGTTAAATGAGCAAGGAGATTATGAGGAAATTACTTACGGTGAATTACGCAAACAAGCTAACCGGCTGGCCGGAGGACTTGCGAAGCTTGGGCTGCAACAAGGGGATCGTATTCTTGTTATGGTTCCACGCCGCATCATCGCTTATGTCATCTATTTAGCTTGTCTGAAACAAGGACTTGCCATCATTCCATCCTCAGAAATGCTGCGTGCCAAAGATTTATCCTACCGCCTGCGCCATTCTGAAGCCAGAGCCGTTATTGCTTGGTCCGAAGTAACCGGGGAAGTGAATAAAATCTCAGAGGATCTTCCTGCTCTCGATTACCGTCTTTCCGTATCTGGCAGCTCAGACGAACTCGGTGAAGGCTGGCTGGATCTAGAAAGTCTGATGGTTGGACAACCAGATACCTTTACAGCAGTCGCAAGCCGCCGGGATGATATGGCTATTCTCGCTTACACCTCAGGTACTACCGGCAACCCTAAAGCGGTCGTTCATAGTCATGGCTGGGGTTATGCTCACTTGCGGATCACCTCACCTCAATGGCTGGATATTCAAGGATCTGACACCGTCTGGGCAACAGCAGCTCCCGGCTGGCAAAAATGGATCTGGAGTCCCTTCTTAACCGTTCTTGGCAACGGAGCTACAGGTTTTGTATATAGTGGATCCTTTCATCCCAAAAAATATTTGCAGCTATTGCAGGATCACAAAATTCAAGTATTATGCTGCACCCCAACGGAATATCGTCTAATGGCTAAAACAGAAGACTTAGGTCGTTACGACTTGTCTACCCTGCGATGTGCAGTATCTGCCGGAGAGCCATTAAATCAAGAGGTTATTAACACCTTTCAGCGTGAATTCGATATCACGATCCGTGATGGGTACGGCCAGACGGAAAGCACCCTAATTATCGGAACACTCAAAGATACTCCAATACGCATTGGTTCTATGGGTAAATCAATCGCACCCGGCTTAGTCGAGGTTGTGGACGAAGACGGCAAGCCACTGCCTGCTGGAGTGGTTGGTGATATTGCCGTACATTTGAGTATGCCAGCCCTGTTCCACACCTACTACAAAGATCCCGGCAGAAAAGAAAGCTCCACACACGGCGAATTCTTCATAACCGGCGACCGGGCAAAGAAAGATGAAGATGGTTATTTCTGGTTCGAGGGTCGTGGGGATGACATCATCATTAGCTCAGGTTATACTATCGGTCCTTTCGAGGTAGAAGAAGCATTGATGAAGCATGCCTCCGTCAAGGAATGTGCGGTCGTAGCCAGTCCTGACGAGATCCGTGGGCACATTGTTAAAGCATTTATCGTGCTCAAGGATGAGATTGTTGGTTCACCAGAGCTTGTAAAAGAGCTGCAATCCCATGTTAAAGAGTGGACAGCCCCTTATAAATATCCGCGCAAAATCGAGTTTATTCAGGATCTTCCGAAGACGACCTCCGGTAAAATACGGCGAGTAGAGCTTCGTGAGCAAGAGAACCAAGCTGCGCAGGAATAAACATAGCCATAAAATTCACCTTATTAAAAAATAAAGAGCAGCTAGTCCATAAATGGACTGCTGCTCTTTGTTTATTTGGCATCAGGCCGTTACTCGGACCAATATTTCGCATCCGGGTTCAGCGCCGCACCAACTTCGCCTTCTAATACTAAATCGCAATCGAGGTAGCCCTCTTCATCCAGGAAATAAACCTCCTGCTTGTAGAACTCGCATAAGGTCTCCAGGAATTTATCAGGCGAATCATACATCACAATTAAATCGCCGAAATCATGGAGCAGGTCACATACCTGTTCCACACCCTCAGCAGACTTATAATAACAAATGAAATCACTGCCATAGTTCGTTAAGATAGGCAAGATAATTCCATCAGGATGTTGACCTTTTTCCTCCAATATCCCAGCTAATACCTTCATCTCCTCTTCATATTCATCCATATGAATCAGGCGGTACCCTGGAATAAATTCGATAAGGCTTGGTTCCTCTTCCTCACTGCTTGTCCCTGAGACAGTGCTATAAATAGCTTTCAGCAGTTCAGGAGTCTCCGGCAAAACAGCCGTAATCTTTGCTTCGTTACCACCCTTGCCCAAGCTGGCAATATAATCAGGGCGTAATTCTGCGGACAGCTTAAGGTATTCTTGAAATTGTTCTGTCAATTTATTGGTGTGCATATTGTCATCCTTTACTTATTTGCGGAAGTCCACATCTTCATCAGCCACGTATCGAAGTCAGCGCCTTTTTCACCTTCATAAGCGTCGTACACGTCAACTCTCATCTTCTTCAGCTTCTCTTTGAAGTCCTCGTAAGAATGATCTCTTGGCAGGCTCTTTTTAATTCTCAGCAGGATCTTGGATACGCCTTTAACTAGTTCAGGCTTGTTCTTCGATGGCACCTTAACGTCTTCACCAAAAGCCTTCAGCTTAAGGTAAGCAGCTTCTTGAACTGTATATACAGGATCGCTCTCCATTAAACGCGTCAGGATATCGATAATTTGTTTGTGGTTGGTCTGTCCCAGCTCTTCAACTGCTTCTAGACGCGCTCTCCAATCCGCAGAGCGGTTGGCAGCTTTCTTTAATTCCTCATAATTCTCCGGTAGTTCATTGTTCAGTTCTTCGATCATTCCGTTCAATCCCCTTCTATTAAAAACTATCTATCTTACAGTAACAGTATAACCAACCATTGCGCAAGCTAAGAGAGGAAGATCTTTGCATGAATTCATGTGAATATCATATTTCCGCAAAAATATGGGTAAAGTATCCGGAGTAAGTCCCCAGCGCAACATTCTATCGACTATATACGTTAGTAACTAGAGAAATTCAGACAATACATCAAGGAGAGTGACCTAAGTTGAAAAAGCATACCTTCATGCTAGCGTTAACCATTGTACTAAGTGTGGTGCTTGGCGCCTGTTCCAGCAACAACAGTAACAATGGGGCTGCCATTGAAACGAATCTAACTGCAAAAGAAATGGTCGATCAAATGCTGAGCAAAGTAGAGCAGCCATCTTTAATGGAGCTTGATGCGGCTACAGTTGAACAGCTATATCATCTGAACCCAGAATTGCTTGAAGATTATAGCATTAGAATGCCTATGATGAATGTGAAGACTAACGAAATTGCGGTTCTGAAAGTTAAAGATGTAAAAGATATGACTACTGTTGAGGATGCCATCAAAGCGCGTGCAACAGATGTTCAAAAACAATTCGAAACCTATCTGCCTGATCAATACGAAAATGCCAAGAACTATAAACTTATTAAAAAGGGTAACTATTTCCTGTTCGTTATTGCTGATCCTGCGGATCAAGATAAACTCGTAGCAGACTTCGATACTTACTTCACAGAAAAATAAATAACCATGGTATTCAGCAGCCTACTTTTCCTATTCCTATTCCTGCCGGCTGTCCTAGCGCTCTATTATGTTTCGCCCTGGCGAATCAAAAACCTCATATTGTTTTTAAGCAGCCTGGTTTTTTATGCTTGGGGCGAACCTGTCTACATTGTAATCATGTTGCTGTCCACCATTACAGATTACAGCTTTGGTCTACTGCTCAGCAGACCAAAGCTGACTGCGGTGCAGCGCAAGTGGATTGTGGTTAGTTCCGTCATTATTAATCTAGGCTTCTTGTCGTATTTTAAATACGCAGATTTTCTCATCCAAAATATAAATGGACTCCTCGGTACACATATTCCTTTAACGGATTTACCTTTACCTATTGGGATTTCATTTTATACTTTTCAATCCATGTCCTACATTATTGACGTCTATAGAAGAACTACGAAAGCACAACGCAATTGGATTGATTTCGGTACATTTGTAGCCCTGTTTCCACAGTTAGTAGCAGGTCCGATTGTTCAATATAACACCATTGCCGGGCAACTACGTGAACGTACGGTCGATATCCCCATGTTCGCAGAAGGTGTACGGAGATTCATAATCGGATTAGCCAAAAAAGTACTGCTCGCCAACAACATCGGTCTGCTCTGGCACACCATATCCAGCTCCAATCTAGATTCCCTGCCTGCTTTTACCGCTTGGCTTGGGATTATTGCGTTTGCTTTTCAGATCTATTTTGACTTCAGCGGGTATTCGGATATGGCTATTGGTCTCGGTCTCATGTTCGGCTTCCGCTTTAACGAGAACTTCAACAAACCTTATATCTCTCAGAGTATTACTGACTTTTGGCGGAGATGGCATATTTCCCTTAGCAGTTGGTTTCGTGACTATGTCTACATCCCGCTTGGAGGCAACCGCCAGGGGTTAGGCGTTCAAGTGCGCAACATCCTCATCGTATGGCTGCTCACGGGTATCTGGCACGGGGCCAGCTGGAATTTTCTGCTCTGGGGATTATACTTCGGGGTCATTCTTATCTTTGAAAAATGGTGGGGATTAAAGCTATTAAGCCGCCTCCCCCGTTGGACAAGACATTTATATGCTGTAGTACTTATACTCATCGGATGGGTCTTATTCGCTTTTGAAGAACTTCCTCTGGTCATTGGCTACTTACAAGCGATGCTTGGCTTTAATGGACAGCCGTTATGGAATAACACCACTTTATACTTCACTTACACGAACGCGATTCTACTCGTGGTGTTAACCTTTGCCTCTACACCTGTGAAGCTCTCCAAGCGGATGGATCCTAGATCGGTTCCTGCTCTTGTTTGGTATGGCGTATTATTTTTCCTATCTGTTGCCTACTTAGTAGATGCAACCTTTAATCCATTTTTATATTTCCGGTTCTAACCATTAGGGGGTGATTGTTTATGAAGCAGAAGACGGATCGAATCCTGGTTGGAGGATTTGTTGCAACGTTATTTCTGGTCGCTATCCTCTTTTTCTTACTGCCTGTTCAGCGTTTCTCTGAGCTTGAGAACCGGTATTTGCAAAAAGCCCCCCATCTGACATGGGACAATTTATTATCCCACACCTATGCGGAAGAGGCCGAAAGCTTTGTAACTGATCATTTTCCATTTCGGGACAAATGGGTATGGGTGAAATCGGCGGTGGAACAGATGAGGCTGCAGCAAGAGAATAACGGAATCTATAAAGGAAAAGACGGCTATCTTTTCGAAAAATTCGCAGCACCTGATTACACTAAAGTTCAGCAATATGCAGCAGCTGTGAAACGCTTTGCCGATAACAATCCTGATGCAAACACCACTTTCTTACTCGCACCGACATCGGTTGGCTTGTACAAGGAACGTCTCCCCTGGTTAGCTCCTGTCTACTCGCAAGCTGAGGTGAATCAAACAATAGCTAAGGATGTAGGAGATAGCCTTACTTTTATAAATGGATTTGATGTTCTTAGCCCACATGCCGCAGAACCCATTTACTATCGGACCGACCATCACTGGACAACCTACGGTGCCTACTTAGCTTATGTAGCCTATGCTCAAAGCATGGGCTGGCAGCCTCTGTCCCAGAGCGAATACCAGATTCAGACTGTGAGTAATTCATTTCTCGGAAGCTATCATACCCGGGGGCAATTTATCGGGGTCACACCTGATTCCATTCAAATGTACAAACCTAATCATGAGGTATCCACCCAAATGTACATTCAAGATACCGGTGAGACTTTAACAAGTATGTATGACCTAAGTTATCTGGAGAAAAAGGATAAGTACTCTTATTTCTTAGGGGGCGTACATGCGCTCATGAAAATCACCAGCCAGCTTGATCCAACAACGGTCAAACAGAAAAAACTGCTCGTCATCAAGGACTCTTATGCACATAGCGTTATTCCTTTCCTGACTCAGCATGTGCCTGAAATCCATGTGATCGATATCCGTTATTATAATGGAAACATCAGTGATTATATGGCTCAAAATGATATCAAGGATGTCTTGCTGCTTTTTAATACGGCTACTTTTATTGATAATGCGGCGCTATTGAAGTTAAATTAATGATATTGCGATGGATGCGGTGAAAAGATCTTTAATAGGTGTTGTGCGTAACTGCGGGAATGTTGGACTTTCGGTCGCTGTTGTCTCCAGATGTTTTTGATTTTACCGCTATCAGCGGATAACATCCGGAGACAGCTTATGCTTCCGATGCGAGCTTTCCTTCGGAAAGCTTTCAGGCGAACGCTAACGCTCCTACAGTTCCAAAATTCCCTCCTTAACTTCAAACCAAATACTAAAACTAATATATGAGTCCTCTAATTTGGACTCGTATTTCAGATCATTTTTGCCAAGAATCTCCGCGACGATGGACAGACCAAGTCCAGTACCGGAGATTTCTTTATTTCGAGACTCTTCAATTACATAGAATGGGTCCCAGATATACGCTAAATGCTCCGTTTTCAGGCGAGTGGTTTTATTGGAGATCGTAAATTTTAATGTACGAGTAGTGTCACTCCCTAGTTTTATTTCAAAAAAATCCTCTTCACCATATTTAATGGCATTACTAATTAAGTTGTTGAATACTATCTCGATTTGGCTGATATCTTCTTCAACGATTGAGGATTCAAGCGAATGAAAGTCGCTCATTAAGGTTATGTTTTTATTTTTTAACGTAATATTATAATGTGAGATCACTTTTAGCAGAAGCTCTTTAAGATCAAAAGGCTCTTTATGCACTTCTGACTTCTGGATCTTGGACAATTTAATTAAATAATCCACCATATCCGACGTATACTTCACTTGCTCCAAAATGATATCCGGATACGTGCCATCATCCAGACCGTCCTGAATGCCAATCGTATAGGCTTGGATTAAGGATAATGGTGTTTTCACTTCATGCGAAATGCTTGAGATAAGGGTATTTAAACTTTGATTTTTCTCCTCTAATTTGGCATGGGTGCTCTTTAGACGCTGACTCATCTGATTGATGCTTTTCGAGAGCTCTTCGATTTCATCCCCCGTTTGAATCGTCACTTGTTTAAAATCGAGATTGGATATATCCTTCGCGACATCCTGTAATTGCTCTAACGGTGTAATGATCTTTTTTGAAAAATAAGCCACTAACAGCAAACTGATAATAATCCCCAGTAGAATGGAGTAAAAGCTGAATTGATTTACGAGGGTCAAGGCATCTGTATTGTGCACAACCACAGTTCCTATGAGGATTAGACTGCTATCCTGCTCGTATATTCTCGTTAACAGACTCGATTTCAATTTGCCCTGATTAAATAAAAGATTAACCGTGCCGCCTTGTTTTACTTTTTGTAATACCTCATCTGTGATCCAAAATTTATTAAGTGCCACCTTATCTTTAAACAACGCAAATTGAATATTTTCGTTAATTTCTGCTGTACTTCCACTGTTTTCAACCCTAACAATCGTTACGTTATTATTGTTCTCGATCCTGCTTTCATCTTCCATGAGTTGATCCAAACGGAGATCCTTTACTTCGTCATAAATGGTGTTGATCTTGGTTTTCATTTTGTATAGGTAATAATCTGCTGAGAAATAGTTGTGCAGGAAATAAGACGTACCAAAAACAATCAGCAAAATAATGCTCACCATGATCAATAACTTCGTACTTATTTTATGAATTTTTATCATGGAAGCTGTACCCCATTCCCCTATGCGTGATCACGTGGTCAGCCCCAATTTTATCGCGCAGCCTCTTAATATGCGTATCTACCGTTCTTTCTTCGCCCAGATAATCCATTCCCCAAACCGCAGACAATAAGGCATCTCTGGATAAAATACGTCCTTTATGCTCATACAGGAAGGTTAGCAATTCAAATTCTTTTTTATATAACGCCAGTTCGGCCCCATTCTTGTACACTTTCTTCCGCTCAAAATCGATTTCTAAATCCCTAATCGCAGCCACTTTTTCAGTGCCTAGCATTTTTTTAATTCTAAGCATCAAAACCCTTGGGTCGAATGGTTTTCTTATATATTCATCTGCCCCTATATCCAAGGCACTGAATTCATCATCATGGGAAGACCTTGCGGTCAGCATTACAACTTTAGCCAAACTAACCTTCTTGATTTCATTACAAACCTCAAGCCCGCTTCGCTTAGGCATCATCCAATCCAGCACTACAAGATCGATCCTATTCGAAAAAAAGAGCTCAAGCGCCTCTTCACCGTCCGCTGCTGTCCAAACGTTATAGCCTTCTTTTTCAAAATAAGTCTTCAATATAGTGGTCATATGTTTCTCATCATCCGCAATTAAAATATTCAAAGTAGATTCTCCTTCCTATAATTATCAGAAGAAAAAGGCGAAATCCTTTACAGGTTTCACCTTTTCATATATTTTCATGCTACGTTATTGCAACTTCTCTACACCTAATCCCTTCGTCAGTACGTTCCATATCGGGTTATCGACCGTCTTTCGATCAGGCTGTTCACCCTTCTCTATCGCTTCCCAATACTCCCAGGTTGGTGGCTCAGTGCCAAGTTCATAATCCATGCCATCCCAAGTATCCTCCCGGAACGCATAAAACGCCCAGTGCCAGCCGTAATCAGCAAAAATCGAGATTAAATCAGCCAAGTATTGATCTGCACCTTTTACAAGCCGGTTCGTGCCAAATTCTTCAGCGACAATACGATTAGCAGGGATGTTATTTTTTTCTGCCCACTGTGCGATAGGTTCTAGAAAATCCTTTAAGGCTTTCTTATTGAATGCTTTTTCCGTCTTCTCCTCACCTACTTTAACTGTTCCAGGATATTCATAGGTTAAGCCTTTTTTCTTATTTTGGCTGGTGAGTTCGTAGGGTTCGTACATATGAAAAGCATATAATACATTCGCATCATCGATGGGTTTCAAATATTTAAAGGCCCATGGTGTAGCATACAGACCAGAATTGACGATAATAGGGGTTTCCGTATCTACGGTTCGAATCGCTGTCACAATAGTCTCATATAAAAGATTCAAATCCGCCGGAGTATTCTCCACTGAGCTATACCATTCGTTGTAATCCTCTGTCCAGAAATCATTAAATCCAGTAGCTTGTTCAGGATGTGGCTCATTAATCAGATTATAGCCGACCACCGCAGGATGATCTTTTAATCTTTCCGCAAGATCCTTCCAAAACGTTGCCGCTTGTTCATGATAACTGAAATCCTTCCAGATTCGATCATCATTTGTATAATCATTAAACTGTCGCCACCGATCTCCGGGCAGACTAAGGACTGTCAGCACTACTTTTGAACCCCGCGCCTCGGCTGCATCCAAGTCTGCTTTTAACGCTGTAAAATCATCCTCAACAAGCCCCTCGTATTTATCTGCATTCCCTATTAAAAAGTCTTTATCTGGATTGGCATCCGGTTGATCGTTAAACAGGAAATCACTATCTTTTGCCCATTTATCTGGCGCAAGTCGAATGAACTCTATATTATTTTCTTTCGCTGCATCATAATTTTCGGGTATAGATTTGGAATTCATGAAATTCGTTCCTTTACGCTGTTGATCCCAGAAAGCGATCTTCTCATTGACCTCTTTCTTTACCTCCTTCTCCGGTTCAAGATTTGCTTGTGGTGTTGCTGCACTGCATCCTACGACTGCCAACAAAATCAATACGATAAATCCTTTAAACTTCTTCATTCTCTCACCTCGTAACCTATCGTAGCCAATCTCTGTTACAAGAGTGTCACAAGACATACCTAAAAGGACTGCCCTAAGGATGTCGGCAGACATTCTAGGACAGCCCGATCATATTCATAGAATATAAAATAAATGCTTACTGATTAGTACTTCGACGGGAATGTGACTCCGCATAGGCATCATGACGAAAGTTCAGAATAGGATCTTCAGAGCATTCAATGCCGGCAGGTACAACTGTCGGATCAAAGACGTACTCTTGAGCCTTCTCGTCTGCCACGCCGGTGATCGACAAATGGCCTACAACAATCCGTTCCCGGTCTTCAGGCCAAGCAGACGTCGGGTCATCCGTAGGATCTCCCTCCTGTCCGAGGATTACTGTCAATTGAAACGCCACAGGACCTTTGGACAGTCTCTCGATTAGTTCATCCTCCAAATAATCGGGAGATCGATTCTCCACCTCTTCCTGGGCCAGAAAGTGCAGACCCGCTTCCGGTTCACACTCATATTTAATAGCCCGCCGCTCGCCAGCAGCATTGGTGAAGTAATAGGCATGAATGGAATGATAAAGGTTGGTTGCAAAACTGAGTGGCGGTTGCAGCATTTTCACGGCTTGAAGCCCAGCCCGGCTTTCCGAATACTTCTCCATGACGGCTTTGAATTTGTCTGCAATGGTCGCTCCCTCAAACGAATTTTCTTTAATTGTACGTAAGATATTAATAAAGGATTGCGGTGTTTTGGCAAAAAAGATCGGCAATGTAATTGTCACCAAACTTGTCACGCCCCCATCAGGCAATACAAACTGAACCGCCATTCCTTTTGCAGGCGAAAAAACATCAGGGATGGACGGATTAGTCGAGCTATTGGAGAAGCGTACGAGAGCTTGCACCTCTTGATTTTGCAAATGTGCAGCTGTTGTTAAAGGACCCGCTTGGCCGTTAGGGGTGAACACCGCCTGGTAGACAACACCTTTGGCGTGCGCGCGTCGATAACCCGGATATTTGCCTGCTACCTCCTCAATGGAGTTTACCGCTTCTTCTGCGAGTTCAGACGACACTAATTTATTATTGTTCATTTTCGTTCACCTCTTTGTAATTTATCAGGAAGGAAAAGGGGACAAAGCCCCCTTTTCTAGTTATTTAGCTTTGTGATGCGTCAAGCAAGTCGTTCCAGGCCTTCGTAATTCGCTGTCCGCGCCAAATATCTCTGACCGTGGCATCGGGATAAGCACTGTACCAGCCGGATGCAGTGATCTGATGGTTAGCGATGAAGTCTTTCGCTTCCGAAGATTCAATTCCCGGAAAATCCTTCACTTCATTAAACATGTTATTCAACAACTCTGGAATTTCAGTTCCAAAATCATCGATATAACTATCCCAATCTCCATCATAAGCCGTCGCAAACAACAGCCGCGTGTCGTTATCAAAGATTACGAAGCGCATGTCGTGAACGGTCGCGATCTTCGCCATCGTTTCGGCTTGTCTCGATGCACTTTTTTTCAGCTTCTCACGGAGACGATCCGCCCCACCTTCTTTAAGCGGCGCAATGATGGTAAGCTCAGATATTTCACCTTCCCGCAGGCCGGCACGTCCAGCGCTTGTAATCGGATTAGTCTGATCTTGTCCTTCTAACATGTTTATTCCTCCTTAGATGTATGTTGATCCAACTCTGCCATCCACCGCAATGCAGTCATGCTGGGAACAAAGAAATACTCCCCGCCTTTGGTAATTGAAAAACTTGGAATTTCTTTCATCCGGTGGCGAATAGGTTTGTCCGGAATGGTAAACATCCCTTCCCCCTCATTCTTACCGGTAATAGGGTCTTTCTCGGTTGACATGCCCGCGAAATTGCCTCCATTTAACCAATCGGTCTTGATAAACTCGAATTGGCGGGACAATGAGCTGCATATACCTGCAAAAATAAGGCCTCTATCCTGACCATCATCCTCCATTACACCTTTTGGCAGTATAGGGCCATACATCGTTGACCGCCGGAGCAACCGGTGAATGTTCACATTAACAACCGAATCCTGCAAGCTGTCTCGGGGAAATGCACGACGGATATGCGAGCTTACCGGACATTTCAACCCTTTATGATCATCCCCATACGTAAATGCGTTCCGTCGGCTGACATCTTCGCCCAGTGCCGGATCATCTGCTTCAGGAGCCAGACTTAAAGGGGCTCCGCTCGGCCATCTTCCTACCATTTTAGCGGCCAAAAGTTCTTCCTCTTCCCGGTTATCCGCATGCTCCCGCAAATAACGACGGAAAGTCGCGACCCTCATATGCAATTTGCGGAAACTGAGGTAACTTCCATTGTGGCCAAGTTCTGCCGGCTGTGGTCCCTGTGTTATAGTGCCGGATTCATTTAAATGCCCGAACAGGAATTCACCGGCTTTAATCTCCGCTTCCTGCCCCACCGCATTGGGTATATGGTTTCCTTCGATTCTCGGATTGCTGATTCCATCCATGAAGCCCAGATGAGTACGTCCGTCAGGATTCATTCCGACATCCAGCTGGTAAACGACGGATACACCATTCAGTTCGCAGTGGATTCGACGGGCTGCTTCTTCTGCTTGAAGCAGCGCTTCTTTGGTAGGCGCGAACAGAGCAAGCGCCACATCGACTTTGTCAGTACCCAGCGGGTCTTCCCAGTGCTCCGGGCTGCTTTCGTTTACATCCCCTAGCTTAGCTGCCCGCGCAGCCATGCCCTCCCGGAACTCCAGGTCGAAGCTGTTGAGTGACTCCTTGGGAATCCCCAGCTTCTGGAGTCCTTGATAGGTAAAACCAACGTTGACCCAAGCACCTTCGTGAGGATTATTCCACTGTCCGGCCGACGTCACTTCGTCGAGAAGCCGCTTCAGCATCACTTTCCCGTCCTGTTGATGATCGATAGACAGCAATACATAGGTTCCTACGTAGGGGGTAGGCCGTTCTTGTAAGACGATTCCTTGAATGTCATCATAATTCAGTTCTTCCGTTTCTGTACCTATGACGCTCACTCCTCCCTCGTCTTAAAGTTGTTTTCATAATATTAAAAACGGGTATTCTCTCATCCGTCTCTCGATCTAATTAAACTTAGCCCTAAATGGTTAATCAGGTTAACAGTCCTCCCCAACTAGACAATAACGGTACATTGTCTAAAAAATAGACACATCGTTAGATTTGTCTAAAATCGAGACAAAAAAAGAGATATTCCAAAACCGGACCGGCTTTAGAACATCTCTTATCTTCGACTAACCTCACAAATCATATTCATAGTTATCAAACTTGCCATCTGATGCGAAGACATATTCGCAGATGTTCTCACCCCATCTAGCTATAACACTAAAGACGCGGCCCGAAGTGGGAATATCACTGGTGGATGCTGGAGGGTTCACAAATTCATATTTCCCTTCGACGAGTGTTACAGGAACTTCTACAATTGGAAGCTGCGATTCATCAAAGCTCTCAGTTAGATAGGCCATCTTTACTGTGACTTCACTCGGTGCGTAATCTCCAAAGTCGACCTGCAGTTTCTCCCCTGGTTTCAAACGATGCAGCCCCGTTAGAAGCGTAGGTTCACTATGCCAAGCCGTATAGTAAAAGGAAGCCCGATCATAGTCCGCTCCATTCCAGCTCGTCTTTAGAATGACATAATTCTCTATAGCATCTGTACTATTCTCATGTGTAATGATAAGGGGCGACGGTTCAGCAGGACTTTTGAAAGAGCTCTCGGATTTACTCATTATTCCTCCGCGTTCCCCAAGCACCACCGCACCAATGATAACTACTGCCAACAGCATCAATGAAATCAATAATATCCTTTTAGACTTATTCCTATATTTGATAATAGCTCCGCCTTTCCTTAAACTTCTAACCCTTCTTTCATTTAACACTTGATCATCAAGCCATGCAAGTAGGTAGCTGATGAATTATATAGCAAATCCAAGAGTTAACTCTCCTTCTATCATATTCTATTTCTAGGAGGTGAATATAAGATGACCATTCAGTTTGTAGATTTAAGACTATCCAACCAAGCTGCTTCGGATGCTACACCAGCAGTTATTCCACTAGCAGCGACTCCCCTTGTTTTTGGGGATATTGGTATTCAGACCGCAGGCGTGTCGGCTGAGAATCAAGGCAATGTCCGCGTACTTTTGACCGGATTTCTAAAAGTAGAAAACAATCCTCTTTTCAATACCAATACCGTTAATGTTCGCAGAAACGGAACGATCATTTTCACCACGACATTTGGGGTTGCGATCAGCAGAGAAAATGAAGCTTTCGGTTTTACAGCAGTAGATATTCCACCACCAGCGGCTGTCGCAACAGGTCAAATTCAGTACACAGCAGAGATCTTCACAAATGCAGCTGCAACAGATCCCTTTAATAATGTCCAAGCCAGAAACTTTAGTGGCGTTGCAGCTGCGGGTAACTCCTAACATGAACATGTAGTGGGTGAGGGAGCGAATTGCCCCTTTAAAAACAGAAGCTCAACCTAAGGTACTGGTTGAGCTTCTGTTTATTCCCCAAATAATAGATTCAGAATCCGTTCATCCGCCTTTCGGTTCTTCCCTTTATAAGGATAACAATGAATATGAATCGCTGGATTAAAGTTAATCTCAATAACGCTATAGTTGGTATCATTGGCTTCTTCCTTGATGTCATCAATCATCATATCCACTCCACAAAAAGTGGCGCCCGCAGCTTTAGCCGCTTGAATCGCCAGAGCCTTATAACTATCTAGGATCTCATCCGTAAAATCCAGGCTGTCACCACCCGTGCTAATATTAGAGTTCTCCCGAAGATAGATGACTTCGTTTAATGGAGGAATATCACTCCAAGCCTGAGCGTGGTTGTTCAAGAACATCGCTTCTGCTTCACCGATCTGAATTTTCTCAAGTGGTGTCTTGTACCCACGGCCTCTTAACGGATCCTTATTCTTCTCGTGCACTAGTTGTTCAATCGTATGTACACCATCTCCAATCACATTTGCAGGAACCCGGTGCAATACTCCGACTACTTCATCACCCATGACAAGAAAACGATATTCTTTACCCGTCATGAATTCCTCTAGTAGCACTGTTCGATCAAACTCGAAGGCGATTTCGAAGGCTTTTTGATAATCTTCTTTAGAGAAGTCGTCTGTAAAAATAGTAATACCGAGTCCAAAATTGGTTGATTTGGGCTTAATCACAATAGCCTTGTTACGGTAAGTGCCATGCGCATTCATTGCCTCTTCCAGATTTCGAAAAGCTTCTCCTGCGGGAACACGAATGCCTTGCTGTTTAAGAACTTCTTTCGTAACGATCTTATTCTCCATGATTAATACCGTACTATAAGAATCAAGGGAGGTCTTCGTAGCTTGCTTAATATATTCTTTATGATCACCTTGCGTAAGAACTACAAAGTTCTCTTCCCGATCGATCAATTGAAACTTAATGCCACGTTTAACCGCTGCCTTCAAAAGAAGCTGTGTAGATAGCTCCAGATCCTCATATCCCACAAAACGGTATCCATTCGCAAGACTTTCCTTAGCATATTGTTTAGCTTTATTCAGATGGTATTGTACAAAAGAGGATTGTTGAACTTCCGACTTCACAATAGCTGCAAAACTCCGGTCTGGCTCTACAATTTTATTCTTAGCTCCATGCAATACGTTCAAAAACACTTCATTCTCCGGGTTCAACAGTTGGATCATATCCTGCATCTCATGAATACAAGTTAATGCCTGCTGCTCCATCGTTGTACATGAATCCCCGTAATCATGCAAACATCCCTTTATTCCTTCCATGATTAGTTGATCATGATTAAGATTCGCCATCTTCTGATCCTCTACTCCGAACGGTTCGTCCTCCTTCAGCAGCATATACAGGATAAAAAGATGAATGAAAATCATCGTTTCTTTGCCGATTCCTATTTTGTAGAGTGGATTCAAATCAATAAACCGAAGCTCCAAATAAGCTATCCCATCTTGCATCAGTTCCTCTAAAGGATGTTTGCCTCTTGCTGTCTTCACTCTAACCGGACTATAAAACTCTTTTACACTTAATAATTCTTCCGATTCGATCAAAGCTTGTAAATCATGAACATAATCCCTTAACGAAGCAAAAGATACATAAAGAGGTTTTTCATTTCGATACCCACATTCGCTATTCCGCAGTGAATTCATATTCTGATAATAAAAGCTTTTGTCGTCATCTGTTTCCCCGCGAGCTACACATTGTTCCATATAAGTCTTATCAAAAACAGGGCTGGCGCCTGTTAAATAGATAAGAAGCCAACGGTACCGCAATAGGTTACGGGCTATTTTTAAGTAGGTAGCGTCTTTGAATTCTTTAAAGCTCACCTGTGGATCTGTTATGTCATGAAGCTGTCTCAGAAATTGTTCATCAAAAGAGAAATTGTAATGGATTCCGCTCAGCAATTGTCTTTTGCGACCGTATTTGTCTGCTAGCTGATGTCTGTATTCATCCTCAATCGGATTACCCATCTTGGCAATGGGGATGTCCTGATCATTCGGTAGCCTTGGAGGATTACTACTCGGCCACAGATATTCTTCCTTGAGCTCAAGCGACACAATATCCTGCAGCGCCTCCAGAAAGTTATAAGTCTCATCAATAGAATCAAAAGAAGGGGTGACCATTTCAATTTGACTCTCTGAGAAATCGGTTTGAATATACGGGTTCTCCATTTTGTTGCCAAAAGCTTTAGGATGTGGTGTCAGCGCAAGCCTTCCCTCTGGATCCACTCTGACATTTTCTTTTTCCAGTCCAAATTCGCCGTGAAAAAGCTCCTTATTCAAATGGTTATCCCTCAGAAGCTGTATGAGTTTACGATTTAATAAAGCCATTTCAACGATCATCCTTTGCTTAGTAGTTTATCTGCTGTTTGTTCATTTTGAATAAAGATCTTCTAAACCAGAACACAAGAATAACCCCTTTAAACACACTGCTTAGAGCAATCGACATCCACACCCCATTCAGGCCAAAAGGTTCGGATAAAATCAAGGCTAGTGGAATTCGCAGTGCAGTAAATGTAATACTGAAGATCGGCGGGATATGAGTTTGGCCAATGCCGTTAAACGCACCTACTGTCATTAATTCCATACACATAAATAATTGAGAGTAGCCAATGATGCGCATATAATCAGTGCCTAATTCCAGGCTTGTCTGATCTGATAAAAACAAGGAAAATAGCTGCTGCGGGAACGCAATAAATATAAGCGATATGATCACGCCAAAGATGGAGGTTAAGATCAAAGCCTTACGATATCCCTGCCCTATACGGTCCAATCGGCGTGCTCCATAATTTTGTCCAAAAAAGGCAGCAATAGCTCCCTGTAGTCCTCCAATAGTCATATAAGAAATAGATTCAATTTGAATCCCTACTTTTTGCACCGCAATCGCATCCGCCCCAAAACGTACTATGATCTTAGCAATGACGATCGATATGAGCGTAAAGGTGACCCGTTGGATTGTGATCGGAAGTCCCATACGAATTACTTCTTTCATTTGACGAATGTCCCATGCTGATGTGTTCGAAATGATTTCTGACTTTCTTGTCTTTATGATAAAAAGAGCCGTAACTAAGATGTTCGCTGTCAATGTTGCCGTGGCTGCCCCCGCTACTCCCCAACCTTCAAAACTGCCCCAGCCAAAAATTAAAAATGGATCAAGGACGATATTAACCATAAGACCAACAGAGAAGATCTGAAACGGTTGTTTACTATTTCCCATCGAGTTTAAGAGTGTGGCAAACAAAGTATTTACGATGGAAAATACCGTCCCGAAGATCGAAATCATTAAAAATTGTCGTGCCATCCGTTCAACTTCATCACTTCCAAGATCAAAAAAACCAATCAACTGATTGTTGGTCAACAGAACTAAACTCATATAGAGAAGTCCTAATAAAATAGACATCGCAAACCCGTTTTTCATATAAGATTTAGCCTTCTCTATCTGGCCAGATCCCATACAAAACGCAACCTTAATCCCTGTACCGATCGTAATCATAGTCGACAATGCAATCGCTAGATTAATGAAAAAACTCGCCGTGCCAATCGCGGCAACAGGACCACTTCCCAATCTTCCAACCCAAATCATATCGACGAGGCCATAGGTTGTGGAGATGAAATTCGTCGCAATAATGGGAAGCGTTAATTTCATTAAGGTAGGCATAATAGGACCCTGAGTCAAATCATTCATGCCCTGAAATTCCTTCAAATCTAAAAACACCTTCTTCATCTGATTTTCAGATTTATTATATAACCAAACACTTATATAATCAATTGATTATATTTGAGCAATCTACTCAGAACTCCTAAAAATTATATAAATTGTGTAGACATCAAAAGACAGTTCCTAATGCACAAAATGTGCCCAACGGAACTGTCTTTTTTTCGTAATTAAAATTTCTTTTGTTTTCAGTCGAAAAGCTATTGAAAATGGAATATAGTTCGTTTACAATAAAACCAATAAAAAGTTCTATAATTATAGAACTAATAAATGTTTCAGTAACTTAATCAAAGGATGGAGAAACTCATGGAATATAAATTAGAAGTCGATTTTGCCCCCATGTATGAATGTGTGAACAGTATGACTGCTTTTCTAAGCAAGCAGAACCATACTGCTATGGATTCCGGTAAGCTCTGGGTACGTGAAGTCCAAGCAAGATTTGCCCCGATGTTGCTTCGTAAAATGCAAGAGGTCGTTAAGAAACTTGATGATTTCAGTTTGGCTCCCTACATTTGGTGCTGTCCGGTAGAACGTTCGGTTAGCAGCTTTCTGGATTGGTTTGATGGGTTAACTTCGGGTGAACTGTATGAAATATCTGGACGTTTCGGCCAATCGGTCCCCTCTAATCTTTCCGAGCTAAGGGACACTGCCTCTGACATCCTGCGCGAATGGAACGCGGGTTACTTCAATGGAATCGACCCTAATATCCTCAAAGGGCTTGAACAGGAAGCCGAGTCAAGACGAACGACACTGAATGGGAACAATGATATGGAAGTCTTTGAAGCAGCAACCGACGGAATGCGCCTCTATCCAAACGAACGTCTGAAGCAGGTCATTATCATTCCGCAATATCATGCCCGCCCACTGGTCACCACCTCTATGTTTGATGAATTCGTGTTCACTAGCTACTCTTGTGATGTTCTCCCTCCGGAAGCTGGCCGGCCTGCTCCAGCACTACTTCGCCTTACCAGGGCACTCTCGGATGAGACGCGGCTGTATATCCTTCGTCTGCTTACAGGCAAGCAGTTGAATTTCACGGAAATCGTGCGGGAAGTCGGACTTTCTAAAAGTACAATCCACTACCATCTGATCGCGCTGCGCGCAGCAGGGCTGGTCATTGTCCATACCAACGTTAAAAGTACATCGTATAGCCTGCGATTGGAAGCCTTAAATGGGCTACCGCAACAGATTGGGTCATATCTAGAGAGTCAAGCATAAACGCCTTAAGCGTCCTTATAAGGACGGTAAGCGTATATGCGAGAAATATAAGAAAGGAGCGAACAGGCTATGATAAAACGCAGCTATTATGGTTTACTCTCAACCATAACTTTAAGTGCTTTTGGGGATGCTTTTGGCTTGTTGGCTATGGAATGGCTCGTCTATGAGCTGACGGGTTCCAAACTAGCGATGGGAGCACTCGCACTCAGCTCCGGCATACCTGAGCTGCTGCTGCGCTTGCTGGGCTCGCCGCTGTCCGACCGACTCCACCGGGTACGCTTTATGGCCTGCTTGGCAGCCATTCGCCTGCTGGCTATAGCATTGCCACTTGGCATGGGTCTGGCTGGCCAACTGCAGCTGTGGCATCTGTTTGTCGCCGCTGGTCTCAGCGGGGCCTGCGCCGCCCTGTTCATGCCAACAGCCATGGCTGTTATTCCCGGCGTTGCCGATAGCCGGAAGCTGGTGCGGGCTTTTGCTATCATCGATGGCAGCAAAAGTGCAGCAGTCTTGCTGGGCCCCGCCCTGGCTGGGGCGTTGACCGCTGCCAGTGGCGCGCTGCCAGCCCTTAGCATCAACATGTTATGTTACGTTGCGGCCATCACTACCTTGCTGTGCCTGCAGAAGCTACCCAAGCCCTCTCCAGCTCCAGGCCGTTTCTCCATTGCCATCTACGTTCGCGAAATAGCTGAGGGCTTTACCTTCTATAAACAATTCCCCGCCATGCTTACGATAATGATGATGGCCTCTATTAGTAATCTAAGCTCCATTGCCGTCTGGACCATGATGGTTCCTTTTGTACGCGAAGTGCTCCACCGTGATGCGGCGACGATGGGCACACTTAGTACAGTTTTCGCACTTGGAACCTTAGTCGGGCTAAGCGTCATTTCCATGATAGGGGAAATTAAAAAGAGGCGGTTTGTCATGCTCGGAAGTCTGGGGACCATCGGTTTAGTTACAACATTATGGGGGTTGTTTCCTAGTTTTTCTTTTGCTCTCGCCGCCGTATTCGCCACCGGAACGATAGGCCCCTTCTTCGGCTCCTTAAGCTCTTCACTCCATGGACGTCTGGTTCCGAGCAATCTGCAAGGAAGAGTCAACTCCATCCGTTTTTTAATCGGTGGCGGTTTACAGCCTTTTGGTGCTTTTGCCGGCGCCGCGATTGCTGAACTCTATGGTGTGCCTGCACTTTTTGTCATCGCCGGCTTGCTTCCAATGCTCTGCGCCAGCGCAGCCTTGCTGCTCCCCGGACTCAAAACACTGGACGGTGACCTCTCCACACTTGAAGCCACTCATAGGCAGCCCGTGGTGCAAAGTTCATCGCAAAGTGTTGTAACGGAGCGATAGATGGTAATAGGTTTTAAAAAATTCATTTTAATTATTTATGATGAAATGAATAAAAAAAAGAGATGCTTATAAGCATCTCTTTTTTTGACTAAACAGTTAACCTTTGTCTCGGATAACTCGCCGTCACGCACGATTATTTTATGTATAAATAATAACATATATTCTAAAATTAATAAAGAAAAAATCATTTAATACCTAGTTTAAACCAATCTGAATGCTTTCCCCGCCCCATTCTTTCGAACATCTTTACCATTAAGCTTTTTTCACGTTTTGAATTACAACGTCTAAAATAAAAATCTTTAAATAGCTTTTCTATATCTTTTAGACTTTCAAACTGGGAAAGTACTAATAAAGTGTCATATAGTCTTATTTCATAATAAGTTGAAATTCCTGCAGTATTAATTTTGGTTCTTAAACCTAAATCATTTATCAAACCCGAATCAATCCTTAAACGATTCGATGTCCGAAATCTATTAACTAATTGAAAATGTGCACAAGTATTTCTTAATTCAATAAAAATTCGTACTGAGTTGATAAACTTTTGTTTATCAATGTACTTCATCCCCATATCTTCAATGACCTTTTCAAAAACATCTCTTTCAAATCCTAATAATAAACTAAAGAGAGAACCAAACTCAAGGACTTTAATAGTCACCCAGAACGGCGGGTGATCATAAGTAGATATATAAGGATATTTAGCTCTGCAATGCTCAATGAAATTACTATACGTAGCCCCATTGAAATAAATATTTGTCTGAAATATTTTATGTCCTGAAATATTCTTAGCTAAATCTTTAGGTAAACTCAAATGATTTGAACGTGGATTCGTATACTTATTAATATCAATGTAACATGCAGAATCAGAAGCATTTAAATAATGTTTTTCACAAAACCGATATGCCATAGAAGATTTCAAACGGATTTCAAATTTATCTATAATTTTCAAAATCTCTAAATTCAATTTTTTATCAAAATCATACAACAATAAAAAGTCTTCAAAAAAAAGACCATTGTATTCTTTATTAGTAGCTTTTGAATCAGTTAATAACAATGTTTCAAATCCATTTACCAAGTCAAAATAATTCTTTTCTAATAAATGTCGTTTAGCTTTTTCTTCATCTCTAATAATTAGTTTTCTTTCTTTTAATAAATCAATTTGTTGGTCTAAAGACTTGAATGTTTTGGTAACATGTGTGCTCAAATAAATCTCCCCATTATTTTTAATCTATTTATTTAAAGGTTCTATAATTTTCTAAATGAGCGAGCTACCTAGTTTACTTCCATTTTTCGTAAGAAAATGTTAAAAAACACTCTGAATTATACATTAAATAAAAAAATAGGGATATGAACTTCTAGGACGTTTGGCATAATGAATGAGATACTCCACAGAATCGACAAAAACAGGCGATACCGGATACCGGAACATCGCCTGTTTTTATAAGTCTTCACCTAGGAGCATCACTACTAGGTATATTCTCTTTTCAGTGGCTTGTCACAGTGGCTTGATTCGTAGCCACTAGTTCCCCTCCCCCTTCCGGTAAAAACCGAAGCGGGAGGCGTTGAGCCTTTAGTTTGTATTTGTGTTTGTGTGTTGGTGTTTTGGAATTCGCGCTGATAGCAGCGGAGAGAACGGACTGATTGTGGAAAAGCGGAGCGTCCGCCAGCGTAAAAAGCGCACAACGTCCAAAAGCTAATACCAAGAACCTAAGGCTCAATCAACCCATATTTCGTTTTTATCCGATCCAACTTCTCAATCATAGGATTAGCAATAAAAAACAAAAACACCACCGTCGAGATCGCATGCACCATATCAAACCAAAAACCTGAAATATAAGTGGTCATTAAAGCCGGCCATGAGAACTCTGAAGTGAACATCATCAACGAGCCTATATTGATAATGCCTCCGTATACGAAAAACGTCGCTAAGCCTCCGAATATACACAGCGACAGCTTATTCTTTTTAAGCAGACCCTTCTTGAAGAAAATGCCCGCCAGGAAGCCAATGATGCCAAAACAAAACATTTGCCAAGGCGTCCAAGGCCCCTGCCCAAAGAAGAAATTCGAGACAAAGCCTGCAACAGCGCCAACCAGAAACCCTGCCTCCGCACCCAAGCTTACCCCTGCGATGATGACAATAGCAACCACTGGCTTAAACTGCGGCAACATAAAAAAGGCTGCGCGTCCCGCCACGGCAATGGCTGCTAACACCGCTATAACGATCAGCTCCCTCGCCTGCGGCTTCCGGTTCTCGAATACCATCGCAAAAGGAATCATCGTATAGATAACAATTAATAGACTGATAAAATAATACTTCCGATCATTTAGCACAAAGATGCCTAATAAAATCGTAGCTGGAATGACTATGAGGATTAGTAGTGCCGCTAATAAAGTTCGACGACTCAAACGACGATCCGTTATCTGCTTCTTTGACATAAATCAATCACACCCTCTATCGTTACTCCCTCATTCCATACATGACGCGCCATACGGTTGGCGGCCGTTGTATAGAAGCTGTTTCCCGCAAAAAACTTCTGTGCTTCATTCGTAGTGATGATACTTCCATCAAAAAACATGGCGCAGACCTCAGCATACTTGGCACAAAATTCAACATCATGCGAGACCATTACAATAGTAACGCCTTCGGCATTGAGCTTTTGCAGGAATACGGCTAGCTTCTCTTTGAAGGGTCCATCCAGTCCTTTGGTCGGTTCATCCAACAGCAGAATCTTTGGTTCTAACAAAAGCACCTTCGCCAACGCTGCACGCTGTTGTTCTCCCCCGCTGAGATCATACGGATGCATGGAGAGGAGATGTTCCAGTTCTGCGAACTTTACCACAGCTTCAACTCTGGCGGTTTTTTCTTCCTTCGTCAAAGAGAGCTGGGATAACATTTCATATAAATCTAGCTCGACTGTTTTTTTCACAAATAAGGTTTGCGGATTTTGCGGGAGGATGCCCAGATTGTTAGTAAACAACGCTTTGGCATTCATCTTCGCAGGGTTGCTCCCGCCGATAAGAACCTTCCCTCTGTATGGCTGAAGGATCCCGCTCATCAGCGACAGCGTCGATGTCTTCCCTGTTCCATTCCCGCCAACAATACAATAAAATTGCCCTTGCTTCACTTCAAACGACAAATCTTTAATGATATCCGGTCCATTTTTATCATATTTAAACCATACGTCCTTAAACTTTATGACTACAGGGCCGGCCTCTTTCGTGCTAGGCTGAGTTTCTGCCACCGTTGCAGGAGTCTTACCCTTTAGAAAAGCATCCAACCATTGGCGCCCTTCCTTCACAGTCACAGGCCACGCTAAGTCATGATCTACTCCTGCAACAATCTGCATCGGTGAGGGCATGGACAGAAACATCGGATGGTTCAGCTTACTTAAAGCCTCGCCCACCTTTTGCGGGGTATCATCGGCGATCACAGCTCCCTCATTCAGCACAATCAACCGATCTGTAAGCGGAAGAACATCCTCTAGACGATGCTCGGTCACGATCACGGTTGTTCCCAGCTCACGATTTATTTTTTTGACCGTCTCCAGAAAATCGGAAGCCGCAATAGGATCTAGCTGGGAGGTAGGCTCATCGAGGATTAGAACCGAGGGATGCATAGCCATTATGGAGGCTAAGTTAAGCAGCTGCTTCTGGCCGCCTGATAACTCAGTCACACTTTTATGAAACCAGGTCTGGATCCCAAAAAAACTGGCCATTTCCGCCACACGCAGACGAATCGTAGAATGATCATACCCCAAGCTCTCTAGCCCAAAGGCAAGCTCATGCCATACTTTATCTGTCACAATTTGATTATCCGGACTTTGGAGTACATAACCAATTTCCGCGGCCTGTGTGCGTTGATCGATCTCCTCTACAGGTTGACCCTTATAATAAATCGTCCCTTGGCGATTGCCATGTGGTGTTAGAATTGTTTTCAGTTGCCTAAGCAGAGTGCTTTTGCCACAGCCTGACTTTCCACAAATAGTAATGAAGTCTCCACTTTCAATCGTAAGATTAATATTCGAAAGAGCCGCTTGCTCTTGTTCAGGAAAAGTAAAGCTTAGTTCTTCGATTCGATAGATTTCCATTTCATTGCCTCCACCATATTGATGAGCACTGGGATCATACATAACGCAAAATAAGCGATATATATAAGAATACTAAAAGGCGTAATTGCGCTCGCTTTAATCGACGGATAGAATCTCATGGTGTTCTCACCCATCACTGCCCCTACGGCTACCAGCGCAATTAAGCCTGTCATGATCAAGAGGGCTACTTTGTCTCGGGCATCTAACCGAAAGATAGAAAAGCTTGTACGGCCCGGCAATCCATACCCTCTCGATCTCATGGAATCCGCTGTCTCAATCGCATTTTCCAAAGCCCAGGTAGTCATAATGGAGAGGATCGTAATGCCATTCCGCGCACGCGCGAGGAGATTTCCCTGTGAGACATCCCGGCCTATACATTTTTGAGCATTCGAAATCACCTTGATTTGCGCTAAATATCTAGGAACAAAACGAAGCACCATCGAAAAAATCAACGACAGTGCCGGCAGTATTTTTCCGAATATATAAATAAACTTATCCGAGGTCATCACGACGTTATAACAGGAGAACCAAATAATTACCGTCACAAACATACACGCCGCTGCCACGCCATAAAGAATCGATTCTTTCGTAATAGGGTTCCCGTTGTTTAAATAGAACAAGATCGTTACCCCTTGGTGATTAAAAACAGGATTCATCACTGCCATAAACAGCAGAAAAGGAATCATGTAAAGCAGATTAAATCGGATGCCCTTTTTTCCTTTTAACATAATTGAGTAGGCTACAGCACTAATAAGGGCAATCACTTGAAATATAGGATGCATGAACACCATGCTAAACAGCAATACAACAACAAAATATAGAAAATTCACAAACGGATGAAAGGTAGAAAAGCTATCCTTCATTATTTCTGAGCTCCTCCTGTGGCTACATAACCACCCACATCTCGACCTAGATCACAAGTGTATACCCAATTAATGACATCTCCATCTTTGAGAACATAACGGCTACTGCCGTAGTTAGGGAACCAGCCATTTACTTTGTACATCCATCCACTAAGCTCTCCAGCATCGAATTCATACAGATTATTTATACCTTCAATATAATTACTGTTATAGATCGGCGTCATACTGAATTCCATATGGATTTTATTCTTTTTCATTTCTCTTAGTAAAACATCAAACACAGACTCACCTTCATAAAAGGTTACCTTCTGCGCTTTATAAATGATACCATCTGCCGGCAATACTTCAAGCTTATCCTGATTAAAAATATCCATGTTATCTAAAATTGTTGCCGCTGAGACGGACAAGGTAGCCGTTAATTGCTTCTTCTTATCTACCGTTGCATCTTGCCATTCCACGGGCTTAGGTTTCCCGCTCGGTACTGGATCGGTAAGGAATTTATCCTTTTTCGGTTCCTGCTTGGTTTCTGTTGTCGCTACTTTTGAATCCGGTTTGATTACTGGTTTTGCCGTCGCTTTCGTTTCCGGCACGGACGTTTTAGCCGCTTTCGGCGTTGCGGTCGGTTGCTTCGTTGCAGCAGGTTTTGTTGTTGCGACCGGTGTTACAACTTCTGTTGGTGCTGCAGTTCCTGTTGGTGTTACAGCTTCCGTTGGTGTTGCCGATTCATTTGGTTTTAGGGTTTCAATGGGCTTAGCTGTTTCACTTGGCGTAGCTGACGGTGTTATCTCTGTTGTCTCGGTAGCGATGGCCTCAGTGTGTTCAACATCATCATTTGTTGCGGAAGCAGTGTTCTCTGGCTCTATAACCTGTGTCTCAACGCTACTACTTGCGACCTTGTTTGGGCTCTTCTGGTAATCCCCGCCCCAAAAGAAGGCAATAGCCAATACACCTATGATTAGTATCGCGGTTAACCATTTCTTCTTGTTCATTTCTCTAGTCCCACCTTAAATAATAAGCAAGGGTATACACGCTACCCTTGCTTATCTCTCTAAATAAAATTCTATTTGACGTCAGTCATATCATAAAGACGTGTCTGGCCATTAACGAGCCGATCATAGGAAACCAGTGCATACATCGCCTGATCCGTAGCCATAAGATCTACTTCTCCTGGTTGCGCGCCTCCATTGCCTACTCCACCCTGCTTCACGTGATAAAAGCCACCTTCAGGTGCAGCAAAACTAAGCAATGCGTCTACTGCGGAATGTCCATTTTTAATAAATCTGGAATCCTTATGCGGGTCAATACCAAGGCCAGTTAAAGCTACAATCACCTGAGCGATGCTTTCGGAATTTGTAGATTCCCAGCTTGCAAAACCACCGTCTGCAGTCTGTGTTTTGGATAACCAGGCAATCCCCCGGTCCACAGCAGCTGTTACTTTGGCGTTGGTTTTGTAATAAGGCGTTAAGCCTTGAATGACCATCCCCGTGATATCTGGATCAGCCGCTGTAGCATTACTGCCTAGTGCCCATCCACCGCCGCTGATCTCTCTGCCCAAAATATAATCAATGAGCAGCTCTCTAGTCGTCTGCGTCTTTACACCCTTAACCACTGGAATGTCGTAATGATTACTGTCCAGTGCAATGAGAGCAAACACAGGTCCATTAATACCTTGCTTAATTACAGTATCAAAATCCGCGAGCGGTTCCAGTAGGTTATAACCCGCCACTTTATCAATATTTTTGTTGATTGAAGTTAATGCCAAAATAACTCTATCATATTCCGTATATTTTACGCTATGCAGCTTCCCAGCTTTTTCTTTAAGAGTTGTTTCTACATTCGCGTAGTACTTAGTGTAATAACTATCTGGAACCTTCACGCCTGAACGTGCCAGCCCGAACACTGTCCAGTCCCCGCCAACCGAGGAGATAACCGGGTTTGTTACTGTTTTTTGCAAAAAGGCAGCTGTGTTCTGAATATAAGAACTAACTGCTTTATTCTGAATAGTCGGACTAACCACTTTGTTCCCACTCTTATAATCATGGGTTCTAGTAGCTACAACAGCCGCCATTTCTCTAGTTACAAGCTCTTTAGGTTTAAATTGATTATCATCACCTAACATCAAACCAGTCGCAACAACGGTCTCTACATCTGCTTTGGCCCATGCCGATACGGTGTTGATATCTTTAATCGCTGTTCCTGGCTTCGTCGCCGGGATGGCCAATGCTCTGACGATAATTGCTGCCATCTGCTCACGAGTAATCTTGTCATTTGGCTTAAATTCATTATTAAAGCCTGTGATTAGACCTGCCTTATGCGCAGCATTCACATATGGATAGAACCAATCGCCTAGAGCGACATCCTTATAGGTAATACCTTTATCACTCTTAATATCAAATTCTAATGCAGAAACGAGAATCTTAGTGAACTCCGCTCTTGTGATATAAGCTTTCGGATTCACCTGACCATTATTACCTTGGATATATCCTTTTACTGTAGCTGTTTCAATCGCTGAATAGGCCCAGGAAGAGATCTTATCAGCATCTGTATACAGTTGTTTAATATCATTCGTGTTCTGGGTAGGATCCTTAGGAGTCACTGTTGGAGAAGGACTCACATTTGGATCAACGCCGGCTTCCGGATTAGCTCCCCCACCAGGAGCAGGAGTAGCACCAGGCTTAGGCGTTGGGGTTGGAGTAGGGCTTGTAGTTGGTATCGGTGCATTTAGATCCACACCCAAATTCGTAGTATAACGCCACTGAATTCTGTCCCCGGAACTTAGGTCATATGAAGATGCTCCATAATTAGGATATTTCCCATTCACATTATACATCCATCCACTGCCGCTGCCATGGTCAAATTCCCCATCACCAGCTATGGATTCAACATATACACTTCCAAAGTCACTGTTCCAGGAATCTCTATAGTCGATACCGCGGCTATCCAGCACTCTTTTTAGTACAGACCACACTGTGTCACCAGATTGTAGCTCTACCTGTACAGATGGAACAACATATCCCTTATTAATCGTAAGCTTATCCACGGACAGGATTACATATGGTTTCGATGGAGTGGTTCCGCCACCATTGTTGCCGCCATTTCCTTCACCATTTCCGCTACCATTACCGTTACCACCGTCGCCACCAGGTGTTTGTACTGCACTGGAAGCATACGCAATGTAGTCAGTGAAGTGATTGGTTTTTACAATTAAGTCATTTCCACTATCATAGGCATACTCAGACTTACCGCTTGCAAAACCTAAGTCATCACTTGCAAATTTTTGAATGGCATGAGGGGTGCCATTTTGAATATAAGCAGCTTCTTTTCCTTTAAGGTCCTTAAAGGTTAACGTAATAAATTGACTAAATTCTACTCTTGCACTACCACCCATGGAAAATGCTTGAAGAATGTTATCAAGCTTCTTGTCCCCAGGAATAATCTGATTCACACTATCTTTTAGTGCAGATTCTGCACCGGTTAAAGCTGAAATCAGTTCAATCGCAGAGGCATCCCCACTTGTAACTTTTGCACCCTTAGGAATGACTACAGATACGTTACCTTTTATGGCCTCTATCTGAGGAAGGACGCTATTACTTGGTAAATTGACACTAACCTTTGATTGATTTTCTTCTGAAATAGCTACTGTGATTTCTTTGTTGCTATCTCCAGCGCTGATCGGAACGATATAATCATTAGCGTCATTTGGGATTTCAACTTTCGGGTTCTCCCCAGAAGGTAACGGAAGTTCTTTCGGACCCTCTGGTTGCCCAGGCCCCGGTTCTTCTGGTTGTTCCAGTTTCACATCATTCATATCAAAGAGACGGTTGCTATGATTGAGCAGACGATCATAGGACACAAGTGCATACGTACCTTGGTCCGTTGCCATATTGTCTACTTTGCCTGTGAGGATATGCTTAAATCCACCCTCAGGTGCAGCAAAGCTAAGTAATGCATCAATAAGCGAATTTCCACTTTTAACAAATCTAGCGTCAGTGTGCGGATCTACACCTACACCAGTTAAGGCTACAATTACCTGCGAGATACTCTCGCTGCTAGTGCTTCCCCAGCTTGTAAATCCGCCTTGATTGTTTTGGTTATCGGACAGCCATTGGATGGCCCGATCCACGGCAGCTTTTACATCATCACGGGTTGCATAATAAGGTGCAAGAGCTTGCATCGCCATCGCAGTCATATCGACATCGGCTTTGGTTACGCCTAATGCCCAGCCACCAGCTTCTGCTGTACCTTTTTTAACCTCTTTATCTAAAATGTACTGAACTAGTTTTTCTCTTGTGGTCTGTTCTGTAACTCCATCAACTACAGGGATCTCATAGTTATGGCTATCTAACGCGATCAGAGCAAAAATCGGACCATTATTGCCTTGCTTTTGGATATATTGATAATCAGCGAGTGCTTTTCTCAGATCATATCCCGCAACATTTGTGATATCTTTTCCGATAGAGGTAAGTCCTAGAATCGCTCTGGAATTCTCTGTGCTTTTATTGGCGTCGAGTTTTCCATCCTCTTTAATGATTGATGCTATTTTCGTAGCTACATTATTGTAATAGAGATCATAATAACCGTTAGGTACTGTATAGTTCGCCCGTGCCAGAGAAAGGATCGACCATTCTCCGCTGCCTGTTCCAAACGTTGGATTCTTTACAGTATTTAAAATATAAGCAAGGTTTTTATCTAACTGTTGTTTGACGGCAACTGTAGTTTCCAGTTTGTAAGTAACCTGATAAGTTACATTTGTTTTGTTTCCAGCTCCGTCAAGAGCCGTTACAGTAATTGCATTACTGCCTGAATTCAGAGTAGCTTTGTACTCCCCATTTGCAGGTGATAAAGTAACTCCATTCAGCTTCACTTCTGGAGTAATGTCATAATATACATTGTCTGTGACAGCTACTTTGAAGCTTATTTCTTTATTGGATACTTCCTGTTTATCTTGTATGCCACTTACTGTAATAACAGGGGGTTCAATGTCTAATGCATTATTAAGACCGACAAGCGCATGATCTACACTTATTTGAGAGCTTGCCATGTTTTCGAGCACGGAATAGGCTTCATAAACTGCCGATTGCACTACTGGTCTGTCCAAAATAGTTTCTTTATTAGGGGCACTATTAATCTCGGCGATTTCCGCAGTTAAAGCATCCTTATTGGCAAGTTGAACTGGGATTTCCCCCCAGCCGCCAAGATCAGAACCATAGCCATAAGTGGTGAACTGAGTTCGAATGATGTCACCGTCTTGAGGCTTATAATCGGTCATCCCAAACGGAGGAAACACATTATTTACTGCATACATCCAACCCGACATGGAGGTGTAGTCAAACTGACTTAACCAATCTGGGTCTGCTTTAGTGCCGACTGTATTCCCATCGGCTGAAATCATATCTAAAATATATTGTGGAATATTGACTTCACTTCTGCCACTATCTTTAACTTCTGATAAATAAAAACCACTATCTATATTTCCTAAATATCTATAATTCCCATCACCTAGCGCACGTGTTATTAAAGATGCGCCATTATCGCCTTCATAAATCGGAACTTTAATAGGTTCGTTAATATACCCTTGGCCTAAGGTGAATTTCTCTACGGATACAGATACATACCCTTTAAGGGTAGAGCTTGCTCCATCTGCTTGAGCCGGGATTACACTTGTAGAGAATGTCGTAATAAATACAGCTACAATAAGTAACCACGCTAAAAACTTATTTTTCTTCATTTTTCCATAACCCTTCCCTTCATACCTATGATAAAAAACAGAATAAACTTTCTCATAACCACAAAAAAACCACTCAACATAAACGTCAAGAGGTTAAGATAGTGAACCACAATAATAGCTGGCAAACACTATTCAAGCACCTCTCTATCGATCGTAGAGTTTGATGGTGTAACAGAAAAAGGCAGATATTCTGGCTCAAGTATCATCACCCTTGCTGCCTTCCCAGTTTCCCAGTGGCATTTTGCAAGGACTCCTCTTTCACAGCGGCGGGACCGCGCGGGATTCACACCCGCTTTCCATTTAACCAATCTATGATTGTACTTCCGCAACATTCATAGTTGGCACCTATTCCTAATTTTAAATTTTCATGCTTCATCATATCTAATATATATGTTTTTGTCATGTTATATTTCTTTTTTGTATAACGGGCAGCTAGAGATAATCCTATTTAATAACCAATTTCTACGAGTAGGGTTATTCAAATAATTTCTTTATCCAACTGTGGGGTAAATTAATTTAAATCACTAATTCTTATATGAATTTACCACAAATTAGTAAGGTACTCGCTAAGTGTATTCTATGTTAGGGTATATTCAGAAAGCGTTTACAAAATAAAACTGGAGGTGTTTGTGTTCATCTAACCACCAAGTACAGCGTCAAAGCCAGGTCCAAGCATCCTAAATTTATCTCACAAAGGAGAATTCAATGACTACGCGAATCCAGAAATCCTTCTTATCATTGACACTTGTCACCGCTCTTCTGCTCTCTCTGTTCTCATCCATGGCCGCAGCTGCAACTAAGGACGAGCAACAAGCTAAGGCAGCGCCAAAGAGTAATATCCAATCCTATGTAGACGAAATGCAGCCCGGATGGAACCTTGGCAATACTTTAGATGCTACAGGTGAGGATGAAACCTCCTGGGGCAATCCACGTGTGACCCAAGATCTTATTAAAAAGATCGCCGCTCAAGGCTATAAAAGCATTCGGATTCCTGTGACCTGGGATACTCACATGGGTGCGGCACCAGACTATACCCTAGAAAAGGCCTACCTCGACCGCGTGGAAGAAGTTGTCGGCTGGGCACTGGACGCCAAGCTTTATGTCATGATTAATGTCCATCATGATTCCTGGCTATGGGTAAGCCATATGGAAGAAAAACACGATGAAACGCTGGCACGTTATAATGCAGCCTGGACTCAAATTGCCGATCGCTTCAAGGACAAATCCGATAAGCTGATGTTCGAGAGCATAAATGAACCTCGATTCACCGATGGTGGAAGCACAGACGAAGCAAAAATGGAGCAAATGCTTACTGAACTTAATAACTCTTTCTATCAAATCGTGCGCAAATCCGGTGGGAAAAACGACCTCCGCCCACTTGTATTACCTTCATTAGAGTCTTCACCTACGCAAACAAGAATGGATCATCTCTATAAGACGATTACGGCTCTGAACGATCCAAATATTATTGCGACCGTTCACTTCTATGGCTTCTGGCCTTTTAGTGTGAACATTGCCGGCTACACCACGTTTGAAAAAGATACAAAAAACGATATCACTCAAACTTTTGATAACGTTTACAATACATTTGTAGCTAAAGGCATCCCTGTCATCGTCGGTGAATTTGGTTTACTCGGGTTCGATAAAGACACGGGTGTGATTGAACAGGGCGAGAAGCTTAAATTCTTTGAGTATCTGACTTATTATTTGAAAGAAAAGAAAATGACTTCCATGCTCTGGGATAACGGGCAGCATTTCAACCGTAAAACTTATAAGTGGTCTGATCCTGAACTCCACAATGTATTAATGTCTGGTCTGAAGGAGCGTTCCTCCAGCACCGAAAGCGATTTGGTCTACCTAAAAAAAGGTGCACAAATCAAAGATACCAAGGTTAAGCTAAACCTGAACGGCAATAAGCTGACCACCATTAGTGCCAACGGAAAGTATCTGACCAAAGGTAAAGATTACACCTTAAATGGTGAGGAGCTCACCCTCAAAGCCAGCCAACTCAAAAAGCTCACAGCTTCCCAAAAATACGGTGAAAATGCCGTGCTGACTCTGAAATTCAACAAGGGTGTTGCGTGGAGACTTAAGGTCATTGTGTATGACACAGCTAAATTAAGCGATGCAAAAGGCACGACTGAATCCTTTGCCATTCCGACCACCTTTAATGGTAACCAGCTTGCCACAATGGAAGCTGTATATACCGCTGGTGGCAATGCAGGTCCGCAGGACTGGACTCCATTTAAGGAATTCGGCAATACCTTCTCACCTTCTTATAACACTAAAGAAATCAAGCTGCTTCCCGCGTTCTTTAAAGATGTTAAAGACGGCGAGGTTATCCTGAAGTTCCACTTCTGGAATGGGGATATTATCACCTACAAGATCACGAAGAGCGGAACAAACGTTGTAGGAAAGTCCTCTTAAGCATCGGTCCTGTTAACAACACAAATAGGGGTGTCCCTTCAGGGAACATCCCTATTTGTATTCTACCTATCACATATAAACCTCATCATACGAAATTATCATCAACCGATAAATTAAATATACGCCAAGATAGGCTCCGGTAATAAGAAACATTGGATTCAAAAATATCGCATGGATCGAGGTCATAAACACAGCACGATCTCTTAATATCTCGTAAATCGCCAAGGCGGAAATATTTCCAAAGATAATCGTACTTAAGACCGAAACAACATTAAAAACCATACGCCACTTTATCGATTTCCCCTGTAACATCAGCATAACAATGGGAACAAGAATACTACCAAGTACGATTAGAAATTTCATCCAGCTCACCTCGGTAAATTTTTAATCGTCCAATTCCACACTTTCGATTTGTCCATCTGCATTTACCGTCCACTCGATTTCAACGCCATTATTCAATCCGAGCTTGTCTTCATCTTCAATGACTATATGATCAGGAATCGTTAAGGTTTGCTCTTTACCGCCCTCTACTTGAACAGTAACCTGTTTACCCTTAACAGCAGTGATCCTTCCGTCATATTCAATCTGCTGCAAAACAATCTTTTGATTCGAATCTGTAATGGTGACCTGCTTGCCTCCGTCAGTTAGCAGCTCAACCTTTTTATGATAGTTATCTTTTAACGAAACCTCCTTGATAACTCTCTGAACGCTAACCCCCTCTGGAAGTTTCCCAGTATTTGAGCCGGGTGACGCAGATGTTAGGGGTTGTTCTGTTACGTTATTTGTAGGTACAGGTGTAGTTGCTTCTGCAGAAGGTGCTGCAGTTTCTACTTGAGCTGTTGGAGTAGGCACTTGAGTCTCATCCGCTGCTTTAGTGCAACCACTTAGCAATACCATACATGCACAAATACAACAAAGAATTGTAGCCCTGGTAAAACGTTGTGTTGTTCCTTTATTCGATATCATCTTTTACCCCCGCATTTTAATGTATTTTTTTCTCTATAGTGGACATAGTTTTACCTCTTATCTTCCTTTTATTCACCAGAATATGGCCATCTGAAAGCAACAGTTAGATAACAATTCATGAATATGTCAAAAAACCGCCCTGATTTAGATCAGTGGCGGTTTCCATGAAATAATGAGATAAATTAGATCCTATTAATTTACAATATGTGTGCCAGCCTGTTGGCTCATCGCAGCTTTCATATTTTCCGGATTGGTAATGATAACTCTACGTCCCTCTTTTTTCAAAAAGCTAAGACTTGCTTCAATTTTAGGCTGCATACTGCCAGCAGGAAAATGACCCTGCTCCGCATATACCAACATTTCTGCCGCTGTAACTTCTTCAAGAGCCTTCTGCTCAGGCGTACCGAAATTCACACATACCTGAGGAACTCCTGTTGTAATGATCAGCGATTCTGCATCGATCTGTTCGGCCAGCAGACTTGTAGCAAAGTCTTTGTCAATGACCGCATCGATACCTTCGTAGGTATTATTTTCGGTTTTGATCACAGGAATCCCGCCTCCGCCAACAGCGATTACCACATAACCCGTCTCAATGAGTGATTTAATGACGTCTTTTTCAACGATATCAATCGGCTTAGGTGATGGAACAACACGGCGGTAACCACGACCTGAATCCTCAATGATGACCCAATCTGGCTTGGCACGCTTCATCTCCTCTGCTTGCTCAAGCGTGAAGAAGGAGCCCACTGGTTTCGAGGGAGACTGAAAATTCGGATCATTTTTGCTAACCTCGACCTGAGTAATGACTGTGGCAACCTTTTTGTCTAATCTGCGATGAATGAATTCATTTGTTAAGGCCTGCTGAATTAAATAGCCTATGCCCCCTTGCGTGCCCGCCACGCAATTGACCAGCGGAGTAACATCCATTCCAGTGACTTCCGAAGCCACCTCGCTTCGTCTCAGCTCGAATCCAACCTGTGGACCGTTGCCGTGAGTAACCACCACATCGTTGCCTGCTTGCACCAGATCAGCGATATTGACAGCAATTTCACGTACTGCCTCAGATTGATCCTCTATAGAATCGCGGCCATTGTCTTTCACCAATGAATTACCGCCAATGGCTACAACTATAAATTTACTCATTCCATTCCTCCTGACGGATCAGTTGATCCTCATTTATTAGCGTTTAAGGGCCAGCTGAAATTGTTCCTTCGCGGAGTGAAAATCCGGATTGGCAGGATTATAGCTGATAGCAATATCTATTTCTTGAATGGCCATTTCATGATCACCAAGTAAACCAAGTGACTGTGCCTTATGATGATGATATAAAGGATTGCTCGGATCGTTAGCAATTGCGTTCTCAATCGCCTCAACTGCCTCTTGATGCCGGCCAAGTGATCTCAAGCTGTTCGCCTTATGAAACGAGAAATCATACCGTTCAGGCTGCTGTTCCAGAAGCTGATCCATAACTTTAACCGCTTCCTCATGCCTGCCCAACTCTCTTAAATAATTGGATTTATGATAGCGGAAGAAGCTTTCGCCAGGATCGCGTTCTATCGCTTTATCATACTCTGCTAACGCTTGCTCGGATCGCTTCATCATTCGGTAGGCATTTGCGGTATAGAAATAGAAATCAAGGTCATCCGGTTCGATAGTAAGTGCCTGTTGATAGGCTGCCAAAGCTTCCCCATATCTCCCGAGTTCCCCTAAGAAGTATCCTTTATAGTAATAGAAGTCTGAATTATTACTGTCCTCTTGCATTGCATGTTCCATAACCAAACTTGCTTTCCGGAAATCCTCTGCCCGAGCTAGCTCTTGAGCGCTTTGAATACTTGAATGAATCGGTAGCTTTTCTTTATTGAGAATACGGATGACCCTCTCCTGTCCCAGTTCTTCTGCATGCTGCAACGATGATTTGCCGTCACGATCCGGCAATTGAACATCCGCTCCAGCATCCACCAACAACTGAATAATATCGGAGTATAAACGGCCACCATTCCCGAGAATTACTGCCTCCAACAAGGCAGACCATCCCAGATTATTCATATGGTTAACTGCAACACCTGCTTCCAGGCATTTCTGAACAGTTCTTAGATACCCCTTCTCGCTGGAAGGAAGCAGTGTAGTTCCCCCAAAACGATTTACACTGGTTGTATCCGCACCTGCGGCAAGAGTTAAAGACAGAATCTCATGGAATCCATTGGCACCGGCACACAGGTAGGGTGATAACATAGTGATATCTCTTGCATTCACATCGCTGCCTGCTTCAATCAGCTTTTGAGCGAGAGGAATATGATTTTTTTGCGTTGCCGCCATCAGCGCAGTACGACCACCGGCATCCTTATGATGAACATCGGCACCACGAGCTAAAAGCTGTTCTACGGCAGCTAAATCCCCGCGATCCGCTGCTTGAATTAAATCTTCTGACAGAGTTTGATTAGTCATGGCTTTAGCTCTCCTATTTCTTTTTATCAATTATTTATTCGGATTGCAGCTTGTTCGCTGGGTCACGAAGGTCTGAAAAATGCTTATAAACAAATAATCCTGCAACCATCAAATAGGCGTATACGAACGGCATAAGTGAAGCTTGAGCAAATCCAACAGTCGGCGCGTGAATGATCCCAAATAAAGATAGGCCAGACGCGATTACAGCAAAGACAGCAGCCCGCAGTGGTTTATTCAGGATAGAGAAAATAGTGATGGAGCCCCAAATCAAGCTGCTAAGCGGTGCACCATTTCCTAAATGCATCAGCCCATTGTAATAAACCCCTTTACTTAATAAGAGATCAATCCCCACCTTAGAAGCCGAAGTTTCAGCCGCATTAAAAATGTTGTTCGCAAGCGTTAAAGCCCAGTTAGCAATCCATGGGAACAAGGTGATAAAGATAACGGGCACTTCATTTTTAGGTGTCTCTCGAACCACCTGATTCGCCGTAACGACCCCGACATAGACCAGAATCGGAACAATCGCCACAACAGGTATGATAGACAACAGCAGTGCCCCTATGCCAAAGAGACAAATAATTAACATGGAGAAACCAGAAGCTATGGTATAACCAAGTCCAGCCCCAATAGATTTCCAGCCTGCATGACCAATATACACAGTTACCGGGAACGGATTACCTGTAAAAGCACCAATACTTGAAGCAACCCCGTTCGTTAGCATAACGTTACGAGTGTTATAAGGATCTCCCGCAGCATGTGCGCTCTCAATATTTTCAAGGTCAAAAATATAATTCGCCAGTCCCAATGGAATTGCAGAAGCCAGGTATGGCAAGGCATGCGGAATCCCTTGAATTAAGCTGGTAATATGCACCTCAGGTGGATTAAACCCCAGTGTTGAAAGAGCCGTTGTGATCGCTTCTGGATTCTGCAAACTGAATATCCAAGCCAGCGCGGTTCCAGCAATCAGCAGCAGAAATCCTGTAGGAATTTTTTTGAATATCGGCGATTTGCCAAACCAGTTAATAAAGATGATCACAAGTACAACAAAGGCAACCACTGGTGTTTCAAAGGATTGCAGCATCGGGTTCATGGCCAGCAATAACAATCCAAGTCCAGACAAACAAGATAAAAGTACGGTTCTTGGAATAACCTTACGCAGCACATCTCCCAGAAATGAGCCGACAATAAGGATCAAAGCTTCGAACAGGCACCATACGAGACCAATTTGCAGCGCAAATGATGCATCATTGGTTTCTCTAAATACGGGAATTAACACTAGAAAAGTTACCGTAAAAATCGATGGAGCACTAGGTCCTGAAGGTAATGCGGTTATATCCGTTCGGCCTGTTTTTTTGGCTAGCTGATATCCAAACCAGCCATAAGCAATACTTGCGATAAAAATCGCGAGTCCAAACGCAGGAACGACTCTGCCGTAAACCATACCTTCCGGAAATCCTACTACAAAAATTAACAATGAAATCATCGTAAGCAGATTGGTTAAATTGTTAGCAAGCAGCCCGAAAAACGCGGCCCAATCTCCCTTTTTCCAGAACATCTTCATAAATACTTGATCCATAATAAATCTCCCCCTAGATCGTTAGCGCTTACATACCAATGGCTTATGAAGCCCTCAGGCCCTTGAATAGGCCTGAAGGGCGGGTGGTTCTATGAATGCATGCTCTGGCTAAAAGCGAGAATGGCTTGCTCGAAACACTCGATTGGAGGATGAGTGATTCCGGCTCCAATCATTCCGATACCTGGATCCTTATGGGCAATAGCCGTGTTGATCACTGGCATAATGCTGGTTTGACCCACTTTACGAATATCGATTCCAGTAGGAATTCCGCGGAAGTTCAACAAAGGAATCGTCACATTTGGATTCTCCGTTGTAGTAATTTCCTTCATTTTCACAGAATAGTTCATGGCATCATCTACGGTTCCCCCAACTAATGCTACAATCGCCGGCGCGGTTGCCATGGCGAAGCCACCTATACCATACGTTTCGGTAATCGCACTGTCACCGATATCGAGTCCCGAATCTTCCGGCTTATACCCTGCAAACATCGGTCCGACAACCTTTTGCGCAGGGCCGGTAAACCAGGTATTGCCTGGCATTCCACTGACACGAATACCGAATTCCACGCCATTGCGGGCCATCGTTGTTACGATGGTGCTATACTCGATGCCATGGGCAGCATCAAGCGCACATTTACAAAGAGCCATCCAGGTTGGTCCGGAGAAATAATCACTCATTGCCACAAAATCGAACACTTCGATTTTCTGCTCATTAGTAAAATCCGTTCTCAGGATAAGCGGCGTTAATGCCTGAATCAAAAGAGTCGTTCCAGCGTTGTTGCGGTTATGGCATTCATCTCCCATATGGAGCGCCTGTGATAACATGAGCCGCAGATCAATGCCGTTCTCAGAGAACTTCATCGCCTCACGCAGCATCGGTCCAAGCACATCTCTCATCCAGATCAAACGTGCAACGACCGTTTCATCGTTTGCACCCATCCGCAAGATTTTCGACAGTTGCTCACTAAGGTTCGTATAAGCGATGTTGCCATACGTTTTATTCTCTACAATGTGCATGAACATAGAGGCTGAGGTTACCCCTGCCATGGACCCCACACAATTATGCTCGTGACAAGGGGAGAACGTAATCTCACCTGATGCCGCTAGTTCGGCAGCTTCATCCAGATCCTTCGCCAAGCCCTCAAAGACCAAAGCGCCGGTAACTGCACCTTTCATGGGACCACTCATCTTATCCCAGGTAATCGGAGGCCCTGCATGTAATATCGTAGTCTTAGTCATCCCTGGTACGACATTGATCGCTTGATCAAAACCAACCAATACCGGTTGTGAATTCACGATTCGCTCTACAGCCAGCTTGTTGGCAGCCTCAATCTTTGCAACAATTCCCTCTTGCTCTAACGCATCCAGTGCGGCAATTAATTCGGGCTTACCTCCACCAGGTGGCTTCCATTCCAGATGGGTTACGTTGCCTTTTTGCTTCAGGATATCATCCTTGAACATTTCTAGGCCGACATTGATAACGTGAAGTTCACTCTTAAATAACTCATTGATTCTGTTCATGTTATACTCCCTTCTCTACAAAACCTCTGGCAAGAAGTCCTGCATTCGTATTACTGCTTGCATAGGTAACGCCCGCGGATACCAGCTTATCAAGCTGTTCTTGGACGGAAGGTGTATCCAGATCGGTTCCAAGTACATAGCCGACAATCTCCAAATGTCTGCCTTCTTGTTCCGCTGCTTGCTTAGCCTCAATAATTGCAGGTACCATAACACCTACTGGATCCTCATGCGATCCATAGCCTAATACAAAATCCATAATGATCACGCCCACCGCCGGGTCCTTTGCTTCCTGCTTGAATCTGGCAATCCGTGAAGAAGGATCAATCATCGGATGTGGTTTGCCGTTAGTGAACCCATCATCCCCAAAATCAATAAACGTATGTCCTTGGCTGATATGGATATCACCCAGCTGATATTCCGGATCTTTTGGAATGTTGCTATAGACATCGTCGTATTTCTCCATCGCTAGATACATTGCTTCATCACATAAAGTACCGCCGCAGAATAACCCGCGAATATACTTCTGTTCTGGCTTCAGCTTGACCTTAATCTCTTCAATCAGTGGAAGGTTTAGCGGATGCTTGTCAATTTGACTCTCATCAATGCCGGATAGAATTACCGCCTTCAGCGCGGCCTCTTTGGTTGTTTTGGCAAAATGTCCACCTGCTTCCAGAACAGCTTCCTCCGTTCCTCCGATAAAGCAGACCACGACAGGCTTATGCATATTTTTGATTTCATTCAGCACTTTTTGTTCCACACTTTTGGCGGGTGGCTTGGAAATCAACACAATGACCTTAGTGGCTTCGTCTTCGTTAAGCGCTTTCATCGCATCAAGCATCATTACTCCGCCGACACGTTCACTTAGGTCTCTGCCGCCTGTGCCAATCAACTGTGAGATGCCTCCGCCAAAATCGTGAATCCGCACGCTGATTTCCTGACTTCCTGTGCCGGATGCACCCACGATGCCGATATTGCCTTTACGAACCTTATTAGCAAAACATAAGGCCATATTTCCAATGATCGCGGTTCCGCAATCCGGCCCCATCATCAGCAATCCACGCTCATGTGCTATTTTTTTTAATTCAATTTCGTCTTCTACGCTTACGTTGTCACTGAACATCATGACATGGAGATTATTCTCCAGCGCTTTTCTTGCTTCTCTGGCTGCAAACGCTCCGTTGACTGAAATCACTGCAAGATTAGCTGCTGTCATATTCTTCACTGCCGACTCAATTGTTGGATATTTAAGCTCTGTACCGCCAACTGCACTGTCTTTTTTAATAAACAGCTCTTCGATTGCTTCAAAGGCAACTTCAGCCAGCTCAGGGGATGCTGCTTTGATTACGATCATCAGGTCACTATTCTTAGCTTCCTCTAGCTCAGGGGTTATCAGCCCTATATTCGCTAATACCTCTTTATTCATTTGAGTAGCCATTGCGATAAAAGCTTGTTCGACACCCTCTATTTGATTCGCTTTGGTCGACAACGACATGAGCGAGACGGAATCAAAGTATGTGTTTCTTTTAATTACTATTTTAGTCGACATATCTTACCTCCAACGTTGTTCTAGATTAAGATTCAAACCGCTAATGATCCCCAAGGCAATATCTGTTCCGGAAGAAGAACCTATATCCAGCACTGCCGATAAGCCAAGAAGCATAGTTTCCTTACTCTCATACATGAGCGAATGCAGCAACTGACCCATTGACTCTCTCACCTGACCCCAAGCCGATTTTTTCAGAGCCATATAGCTTATTTCATTCGTTAATTCAGCTGCTTCGATCACGACTTCCCTGCACCACGGCTGATATTTACTAATAGGACTCCGAGGCAGATGGATCACAGCAAACAATCCAACTAAAAAATCATCTCCCGACGGAGTCAGCCCTGGGCCTAATCCCATTAGTCGAATTGCATAATGAGCAGCATCTTCCATGCTGTCATTCGCCAAGGCATTGAGAAGACCTGAAGATCGTTCTTCCAGCAGCCGCATCGTTTCTCTCTCAAAGCTGCTAGAACCCGCAAACTGCTTCATACCGCCTGGTTTTCCATAGCTATTGATATAAGCCCTTGCCGCAGCCAAATTATCTCTTAGCGTCTTTAGTTCTATTGGAAAAATAGATAAAGAGCTCTGCCAAACTGTCAGTTCCTTGATCGATATTGAAAGCTTAGTGCCAATATATAATTGATCATTCTCCGAAAAAACTTCTTCTCCCACAACCAGTCCAAGATCCGGAAAACTACTAACCTCTGTGATCAAAGTATTAGGCGCATTATCTATCCTACTGCTCGCAATGGTATATAATTCATCAGTTGTCTTGCACCTTACATTTATCGTCCGCTCAAATATGCTGTGTACATTTCCGAAAAATCTTGATTCTCGAATCCGATGAAAGAACGCGCTATCACTGGATATCCCAGCTTTTAAATAAGAGGTACACTTGCTCTGAGAATGCTCCGTTTGATCGCCCCCTTGAGAAGGAAGTAGATAATGGTTTGGTCACTTACTGTCAGGTTATCCTATATAGAAAGCGTTCTCATAAAAAACCTTAACGGTTGATGATGAATGATAGAAGATGTTACACTCAGTTCATAAAATTCCAAGAATGATGAAGATTGAGCTGCTTTCTGTGTGAAAAAGGATATTTTTGTGAAATATATCACAGTTTAACGGATAAACGTTACCTGACACCCTTATTGTAGTCCTCCGCACACTGGGGGTCATCATACAAGAACACTAAAAACAACAAGTAATCACTATGCACATTGCACAATGGGTGAAGATAAGGGGTGTGAATTGATGCTAACGATAAAAGATATCTTACAAATCAAATCCATCGAAGGCATAAAGATCGTTGCGGGGCATTCTGGCCTAAACAATCAAATCTCCGTAGTTAATATCATCGAGAATCCGGACGTATTTGACTGGCTGACCTCGAACGAGCTGCTTTTATCCACCGGATATATCTTCAAAGACAGCACGGAGCTGCAGAACAAATTCATTCATGAGCTGGTGGAGAATAACTGTGCAGGACTCTGCATCAAAATGAAGCGATATTTCGATGCTATCCCGCAGAATATGATCGAGCTTGCTGATAAGCATGGACTCCCGCTACTGGAGCTCCCTTTTGAATACACCTTGTCCAGAGTCATTGCGATCATTAACGAAAAGACCAACGCGGATTACGATGCAGTGAACCGACGTTCGCTCGACCTTCATAATGCGCTGTTCAAAATCGCACTCGAAGGAGGCGGTATTGAGCAAATATCGGCGGAATTGTCCGACACGATCCACAACCCTGTTCTTATATTAGATAGAGACTGGAACCTACTCTGCTATACGGATCATAAGGATAACCCATCTCCACTTCAGGAATTCCTGCCACTGGTGAAGAACAGGCCAGTTTTTCCACCAGAGTTCACGGTAGCTTTCCCAAAGTATATTACTGAAATCAAAAAATCCATCAAACGCACCTACTATTCTCAGGGACAGCCGTACAAGTGCTGCATTATGCCGGTTTCTGTATCCAGTAACGCTTACGCGTATATCGTCGTTCTGCAAACGGTACGCAAGCTGGTTGAATTTGACTACACCGCGTTAGAGCATGTATCCACGATGCTTGCACTGGACCGGATCAAAGCCAAGGAAATCGAAGAGGTAAAGCATAAAATTAGGCAGGACTTCTTCGACGACTTATTAGCTGGCAATATTACTTCAACAGAAACACTGCATTCCCTATCTGCTATGCATGGGCTTAAAGTTAACTATGCGTATTATTGTACAGTTATCCATATTGAAGCTACACAGCTGGAAAACTACACGGACATGGTTTATAGAAAATACGAAATGGAGCATATGGTCAAAAAATGTGTCAATTTGATCTATGGCTTGTCCAGTAATGCAGGTGGAGAGCTAATCTGTTACTATCGCAATCAGCAAATCATCATCTTGATCGGAAAAAATGAAAATAAACCGCCAATTTCCGTAAGCGATACGAAAGCCTTTGCTCAAGAGGTGCTGCAGTTGCTGGCTCAGGAAATGACTAAAAATCATTTTCTCATCGGCATTGGCAGTCAGTATAAGACACTTGCTTATCTCCATCGAAGCTTCTTCGAGGCCCAGGAAGCTATGCGGCTCATGCAGCGGTTTAATAAAGACAGCCGGAGCATTGCTCACTTCGAGGATTATTCTGTCTATCATTTTTTGGATTCCAATATTAAGCCTACGGAAATGGAGACATTCTTTAACAAAGTTCTGGGAGGCATCCATGAACATGACCAGACGATGAACACGAGATTCATGTCTACCTTGGAGTATTATTTTATGTACAATCAGAATGTAACCGAAGCCGCCAAAGCGATGTTTATTCACCGCAACACCTTTATTTACCGGATTGATAAAATCAAAGATTTGCTAAATATAGATCTGAAAAACTCAGATGAGCTATTCGAGATTCAACTGGCACTTAACCTCTATCGATTGCTGCAAAGGGGTTAAAATAACGAAGGGTATTCCCGGCAACCATTACTCTAGTTGCACTGGAATACCCTTTTTTCATAACGTCATAGCCCGTCCATATCTTGCTAAATATTCTTCCTTCTCCTTATAATCCGGCATTAGGCTTCCAACCCGTCGCCAAAAGGAACGATCATGGTTCATATGCAGCAAATGACATAACTCATGGATGATCACATAATCGATAACCTCCACGGGAGCCATGGCCAGACGATAGTTAAAGGTTAGCTTTTTATCGGAGCTGCAGCTTCCCCATTTGGTCCTGGACTCTACAATCTCGATACTCTTAGGTTTTACTCTAAGCTGCGTCTGGTACCTAGTGATCCGCTCTCCTATAAGCTTCTTGCAGCTAGAGAAATAGAACTTTTTCAGCTTTAACTGAAGTTGTTCTTCTCTTAGCTCCGCTGTCTCTATAAGCTCATGCAGAGAATAATATTTGCCTAGATACAGGAACTTTCCTTCATCTTCGTACGCTCTGATCATCTTTGGCGTTTCACGAGCCGCTTCGAGACTTTGCAGCTTCTCCACAATCATTTTTCCATTACGCTCAACCACACTTTTAATCGTCTCTTCAGATGTTTTCTTAGGTACCTTGAGTGTTATGCGCCCTGACGAATCTATATGAATGGAGATTTTTTTCCCGTTTCCATATTGAACATTAAACTCGATCACCTGATTGTCGTAATCAATCTTCATACCCACCATCGTTTCTATAAGATTATTCGCAATAAAAAAGAAGAACGCACCTAGGCGTTCTCCTATTTTAACACGATTCCTCAATACACCGGATATCCCGCTACAAACATTGCCAAGTACAGTATACTACCCACAACAGATATAACAGTGAGTGCAACATCCTTCGGCTTTTCATTAGTGAGCGCAACGGCAGCAAAAGCTAGCGGAAATGCAACAAGCAAATAACGCGGGGCTGACAGCAGCCAGGTAGCTCCCACTACGAAAGCAAAATACACGATAAAATAAGCAGTGTAGGATGGCCGTAGTTTTCTTGCTCCCATAAACATGATAATTAGTGCTGAGAATATAGCGATTAAATTAGGCAGCCACATGCCGAGAAAAGAACGGCTATCTCCACTTTTAAAGGTGCCCACCGCATATTCCATCTGATATCTTACGGTATCGAAAAAGAGATAGAACTTCTGTGACCAATGCTCCCTCTGGTAAATACTGAACTGAAAAGCATTTCCCGTAACATAGTAGTTGATGTAAAGATAAGCCAGCAAACCCATCGATATGATAGCAAGACAGCCAATGGCGGTGGTCAGTTTATGTATAAACGCTTTTTTCTCTAGTAATTTATAATTCCCGATAAGTTCTCGTGCAAATTCAATCGCAACCGGTACAATCAACAGTACCCCTGGAGAACGCGTATACGCTGCAAGTGCACCGCATAAACATCCGATGAGCCATTCTTTTTTTCTCACAAAATATAAACACAACAGCGATAAGGCCAGAAATAAAGATTCGGTCATTGGGATGAAGAAAAAGAACGCAGCCGGAAATATAAAAATATACTTTACTACTCGCATAGCACTCTTTCGATGCATGTCTAGTGCGGCAAGCTCATAGGCGACCAAGGCAGCGACAAGCGAGCAAATATTAGAAACGATGAATCCAGCGACGAGATAATTCCCTACGAATACCTGAACTACTTTAATTAGATTTGGAAAAAAAGGGAAAAATACAATATGGTATTTCGGATCTCCCTCCGTCACATACCAATTCTCCGCGATGCCCAAATAATGTGAAGCGTCGATTCCTGATATATGCCAGGTCTCAGCTATTTTGCTAAACAAACCGCCGGAATAGCCATTCTGTATGATCAAAAATATATACCCGATAATCATAAGCAAGACCCGACTAGCCACTACCCAGCCGATAATATATAGCCAAGCCTGCTTTCTGTCCCGTGTTTTATTTTCCAGAGTTACTTCAGGTGCTGGATTTGTCAGAACAAAATCTGTCAAAACAGGTATAATGCGGAGTCCCAATAATACAAAAAGTACGAAACAGGCCACGGAAGCAAGGGTACCCATCATAGACCAACTAGTGGTCGAGTTTACCCAGAAAATAGCCGTCACCATCATAATGAACATGAAGATGAAGGAAATGATTTTGTCGTGCTTTTTCATTTGAACCTCCAAAGATAAATTCTTACAATAATCTAGTTAAAAAAGGAAAATATTACGCATAGAAATATAATAGTCTCTGGAAATTTTTTTGTAAATCATATATTGTCTTTGAAATAACAAAGCCACAAGGGCCATCAATTCACACAAATAAAAAAACAGCCTGAACCCTGTAAAAAATGGGTTCCAAGCTGTTCTGTTGTCATCCCTACTTCTCTTCATGGCTGAAATAAAAATTCAGCGGCAATTCATCATCACTTTCCAGACTGTTCGTCATCTTATAGGTGATGAGCATTTTATTCTCACCCTTGCCGTATGACCATGATTCTTCAATACTTCCTACCAGTGGCTTTAACGGAAGAGTCATCCTGTCAATCGTTTGGACTGATTTCTCGACTTTGTCAGTCTCTTCATCTTCCACAGGTTCGTAATGATCCAGAAAAGCACGCACCAGTTCTCTTGCATTTTGAAAGCCACTTTCCGATCTAGGGAAAACGGTTCCTATCCGGTAACCTATGATTTTATTAGTATTAACATCTACCACAACCTGTTGTATAAACTCCATTTGATTGACGGTTAGGATATCATCTTGCAGGATTGTACCCAAAGTTGTATCGTATTCACCCACGGCATCCGTAATTTTTAAAGCAGCAAGCCCTTCTTCGCGCGGCTGCATGAACACAGCCCTATGCTTCTCCACATGTGTGAAAAGCTCAGCATACTTAGGTTTATCCTTGCTGCATGCAGTAGATAACAGCGAAAGAACGACTATTCCACAAATGAGAATGAAGTATGATTTTCTCAAACGGATACACCTCCTTACCTGACGAAATCAATAGATGACAAATCTCAGGAAAAACACTTATTAACTATACCTTTTTAGAAACAATATCTTCAAAATGTTTTACAAGATACCGGTAACTTCAAAATGTTGAATGTTACCGTTTACATTTATATCATAAACCACTCCGCAAGCCCAAGCGAGCCCCCCTCCTACAAGAAATACCCTATTACTACCTAATGCATTATACCCTGTATATTTTGTACCCATAACTGGTGAACTGACACTTGTAACTATTTCATGCCTGAATGGAAAATCATTCGCTTCAGATGCAGCGGTATATCCTGGATAGGTCAGCAGAGTACCCAAAGTAACCCAGGTAGCTGTAAAATTATTAATATTGAACCCGTTGTTTGCATAAGCCGTAACCTCTTGCCGCAAGGGGCGAATATAAGTAACGTTGTTATACGCATCTGCATGTGCAGTAAATATACTAACAGAACTCAATCCGTAACCGACTGTTCCCGGTGTTCCTGTTGGCTTGCCGGCCTCAATTATCTTATTTATTATGTTAGCTTGTGAGATTGGTAATATCGTATTGACACTTATATCGCCGTCATCCAATTCATTCCAAATACGAATGGCTTCGCCATTTATTTCACCACTCCGCATTGTTGCAATGTTTTGAGTAGCAGGTACAAACTGTATAGCACTATCCTCATTGACAGCTGCACCTTGCTCACGCAACCAGTTAATTGTTATTTCAGGAACCTCATCAATGCTCATGATCGCTGTTTCATTAACTGATATACCAGCAACAATAGCCTTAAAGTCTGTCTCATTTTGATTGACGTTCATTGCATCAGCATTTATTGGAATGAAAATAAGCATAGCAACAACCATAATTGAAATTATTCTCTTTTTCAATGTAACTCTCCTCTACTCTTTTTAAAAGCATTTAGTTTGGTCGACCAACCTACCAAACCTTACCATACATGTGAATAAAAAACACCGATCTTTGTTATGTATATTGAAAAAGGGAGTAAAGACCTAAGGTCTCTATCATAATTCGATTGTAAGCGAGAAAAAACGTCATAATAATGAATTTTTTGTAGAAAATGAGCAAAAAAAGTCCGAGCGTATATGCCCGGACTTAGCTTTTGTATAGTAAATATGAGTTAGCAGATCATTATCATTCAAACGGATAAATCCAGAAATGTTCTGTTCCAAAACGAGCTTGGATCTCTTTATCATTTAAAGGTTTGCTGCCCAACAGCTCAGCAGCTTGGAATTGGGAACGATGCGCCTGAATGGACGCCATCTTGTGCTCGAGGAAATCTCTCACATCATTGATAACCTTTGGCTCCCCAATCTCTACAATATTATTAGCAAAAGCTATACAGTGAACAGGAGGTCTTTCTTCCTTTGGAAGTCTTGCAACGGTTCGGATCACTGCGGCTCCAGTAGCATCGTGATCAGGATGAACGCTGTACCCTGGATAGAAAGTGATGATCAACGAAGGTTTAAGCTCTTTCAAGAGCGCATCAATCTGCCCATCGAGCAAGACTTGATCTTCGAATTCTATCGTCTTGTCGTGAAAACCAAGCATTCTTAAATCCTGTATGCCAATAGCTTCGCAGGATTCCTCCAGCTCCTTCTTACGTATTTCTGGGAGGGTTACCCGATTTGCGAAGGGCGGGATGCCCATATTGCGGCCCATTTCTCCTAGCGTTAGGCATGCGTAGGTAACTTGGGTCCCATTTTGTATATGTTTGGCAAGGGTACCTGATATACCGAAGGCCTCATCATCCGGATGTGGCAAAATAACAAGAATATGTTTTTCCACAGAACTCTTCATCTCCTCTTCCATTAGAACGGCTCTCGGCTTAATTGTAACGATACGATCAGTTTGCCTTGAGCATCATGTCCAGCCATAATCAATCTGCCTGTCTCACTCTCTTCATAGTGAGTTAGCCCTTCCGAGTAAACCCAGCCCTGCGACATTTTTAAGCCGACCCGATAAGGACCGTTGCCGGAAATCGAACCATGGGAATATCGAATAACAGCATTAGTAATAAAAGTAGCGGCTGGATGCTTCGAACTATCTAAATGGGCAGCGTAGGCTCCCGTTGTCATCTCAAGATGGATATATAGATCCTGATCTTTAAGCAGGTCGATCCTATCTTGTACTTCCGATTGATTGATTAGCTGCAATGTTGCGCCTCCGTCTCTGACTGAATATATACATACAAAAAATAAGATCCATACCTTATAGAAGGACGGATCTGTTATATGATAAGCGGGTCCGTATTTCTCATCAAAGTATAACGTGCAATGCTATGTAATTCAATGGATAGAGCGATCCCCTCCAAGTGTAACAGTAATGGACTGGCTTTTTACTGTTCACCTGAAGGGGATAATATCACTGAGAGGTTATGCTGTTTATATTAGATCACAAACTGATCTAACATCTTTATGATGACTTCACGCTTTACAGGCTTGCTGATATACTCGTCCATTCCGGCAGCTAGACAATTTTCACGGTCACCCTTCAAAGCATTAGCCGTGACCGCGATGATGGGCGGACATTTCTCTTGATGCTCATCTCTTAACATCTTCATAGCCTCTATACCGTTCATAATGGGCATGTGAAGATCCAATAAAATAAGATCAAAGGGTTCTTTCCGTGCTGCTTCAACCGCATCTATGCCGTTTGTGACGGCGATAACGCTGTGACCCATTTTTTCGAGTATTTTGGTCAGCACTAGCGCATTGATAGAGTTGTCTTCAGCAAGTAAAATTCTTGCCTCACGTGCGGTATGAAGCTTGTTAATGTTAGCCTCTTGGCTAGGAATTACCACTGATTTCTTGGGCCTGATTGTGAAGGTAACCGAAGTACCGCTCTTGCCGTCACTCTCCGCATAGATCTCGCCACCCATCATTTCGACAATTCTGCGGCTGATGGCAAGGCCAAGACCCGTGCCTTCGTGTCTCCGCATCATAAAGCTATCCACCTGCTCAAACGGTTCAAAAATATCAGTAAGTCGATCAGGATCAATTCCAATGCCAGTATCGGTTACCGTAAAGGCCAGCAGGAAGGGTTCTTCCTTTACAAGCCTCACTTTTACCGATATGCTGCCCGCGGGTGTGAATTTCACAGCATTCCCTAGCAGGTTCAAGAACACCTGCTTCAAGCGTTCCTCGTCACCGTATATAAAGTCAGGAACATCATGATTTATGATGCTGGTGAGCTCCAGATGTTTTTGTTCAGCTTTTATTGCGATAACAGAAAAGCTGTCCTTGAGGCAAGTTCGCAGATCGAATGTATCCTCTTGTAGCTCGCTTCGGCCTGCCTCAATTTTTGAAAGATCAAGGATATCATTAATTATATTGAGCAGGATTCCTCCGCTTTTGCGAATGATTTCTACATATTCACGTTGTTCTTCATTAAGCTCTGTTTCAAGCAAAATATCAGTCATGCCGATCACCCCATTCATGGGAGTGCGAATTTCATGACTCATCATAGCCAGGAACTCACTTTTAGCTCTATTCGTGGACTCTGCGGCTTCCTTAGCTAGCGACAATTGCCTTTGCTCGGAAATGTCCTTGCATATAAGATAAAATCCGATATTATGATTGTTCACATAAATAGGTGCAATACTGGTGAGCACTTCAACGACTTCGCTGTCCTTAGTAACAAGCTTATTGATATACTGCTCAACCGTATTATCGTAAAGGGCTCTTTCCAGAATGCGCTGGACATTCTCTTCTCCAATCAGACTCGCAAGCTTCATCCCGATCAACTCGGACTCGATGGCATAGCCCGTTATCTTTTCCGCCATACTATTGGTGTTAATGATTCGACCGTCAAGGTCAAAAGAAATGACGGCGTCATGGTTATATTTTTTAAGCGACGTATACCGTTCAACAGACTCCTGAAGGCGTTGCTCGGATTCCTTTTGCTTTGTAATGTTAACGATTTGGCAAATGAAATATGCTGGCTGGTTCGACTCGTCGCTGAAAAGGTGGAGCGTGAGCTGTCCCCAAATATAATCTCCATTTTTTGTGATAAACTGCTTTTCCATCTGCACTTCTGTTTCCTCACCCAAAACTGCTTTTAAATCATGAAGGTTGCCGAAATCCTCGGGGTGAGAAAGGTCTTCTAACCGCATACCCTCAAACTCTTCAGTGGAATAACCAAAAGTCTGCTCAAAGGCCGGGTTTACGGTCAGAATCAAACCATTTGGCGATAAAAGGGCGATCCCAAAGGAGGCGTGATTAATCACCTGTTGGTTGAATTGTTCCTGATTTAGATTTACGCGATGCATAGCGACCTCCATGGATGATGTAATTTTTGCGTGAAAAAATAGACCTTCTATTTAGAAGGTCCTATTTATAGCTTATAGTCTAATTTACCCACTTTGTTATTAATTGAATCCGTTAATTTAACGGGATCGAATAGAACACTCTGGATCCTTTATTGTTCGTATACCAAATGATTTTGTCTCCATTAATAATAGGACTGCACTCTGATAAGGCAAAATGCTTGATCGTTTGGATGTCGCTAGTAGCTTTTCCCGCTCCATCTATAAGAACATATTTCAGATCACCCGGATGATTCTCTTTATCAAACTCCTGCCACAGCACCATCATTTTATCGTCTGTGATTTTTACTAGCTTAGGGATGGACGCGATCAGGTTCGTGCCTACATATTTAGCCAAGGTAATGTGATTCACCGAAGTACTGCTCAGGTTGGACTTGGGCAACACACTAAGTATGACATCCCTTTGGTCTGTTTCCAAACCCTCCATCTCATAAGATGTATACTCTTTGACTAGGGAATGATCTACCGAATTCATAGCGACTATATAGTTCGCCGGAGACATCTCAAATCCGCCTATAGAAACCCCCGTCGCGTTCGCTCCGATTTTGCCGGGAATATTAAATAAATCCACTTCGTTATAACTGGCTCCGTCTCCTTTATTCAGAACAATCGAACGGGGATAAGCGTCGCCATGATCGACTAGAACATGCGCAGTACCATCAAACAATACATATTGGTCAAAAGAGTGACTGACATGATTCTTCTGGAATCTTCCCAGATCATTGGTCACGGTCATGGTTTTAGTATTTACAATAATGGTAAGCTGGGATTGATGATTTAATTTATCTTCTGTCGTGTATCGTGTACGTGAAGTGTGAAATACAAGCGTATCTCCAGCTTCAGCCATCCTGCCGGAGCCTGAATCAAAAGGGCTAACGGTATAGCTCTCCCCACCCTTTATGGAGACACTGTCTACTCTATTGAAGCTTTTATCATAACGGACAATACGAATGACTTCCTTGCTATCATTCTCTTCGCGGTTCTCTTGGCCAAAAGCAATATAGTTATACTTCTCCCCACTAAAGAATCCACCAAACACCGGAAGCTCAAAAGGAATGCTCTTATTGCCTGTTAGTTCGTACTTCTCATTGTACGTTTCAATCGTAAACTCTTTGTTCGCCTCAATGACACTTACAGTCCCATCCTTATTATTCACAAGATAAGAAGAGGCCGTACTTTTCCATCTAGGAAAATAAGAAGATTCCCCGTTACTCTCAGCTACAGCCGCCGTCTTTACCCGGTAAGCATGATCTGGGATTTTGGAAAATAACGATATGCGGTCAGACTGAACGTCAAATTCAATATCGAACGGGATTTTACCCGCCAAATCTCTCAACTGAAAATAATTGTTATCATCAATATTGTACGCCGTAATAGACTGTAACTGTCCGTTGACTAGCACCTTAGAGCTTGAAAGCGTAGCAGCATAATTTTTATTGCGGCTATAATAGTTACTTGTTGTTTTCTTTTCGGGCGTATAAGCTTGTCCAGTTATGATCTCAATCGCATTGTTCGCTTTATTCCAAGTGATATCAAACTGGCTGCTCGTTCCCGAGAAATACTCTGCCAAATCGCGTAGTCTGAAATAATTGTTATTCGATATGTTGAACCCATTCAGGTTCCGCTGTTCTCCATCAAAATATGTACTGCTCTCGGTTACCTTAGCCTTCACCGTATTGCTCGCAAAGGTTGTAGTGCCGAGTGCTGGTGTAACCAGTAATAACATCAGCAATATACTAAAAATCCTCTTCATCCGTCTTTCCTCCATTAGATATAATCATTAGCTATTATATTTATCGGTAATTTGCTGTGCCGCCTTAATTTTGAAATGAACGTAAAAAGCACAATCTGCACAGTCTCGCGATCTGCGTTCTATCGTTTGGTTGGGACAACCCGTCTCTCAAGAAAAAAGCCGGCCAAACTCAGGACAATACACCTGAAATTTAGTCGGCTGAATATTAAACTAAGTTTGTTTTAGAAGCAGGAAGCTTTTTTAATGTAATCTTTCATCAAACATGAGTTGGATTTGAATACCAAAGGGATCTTCAATGATACCGTAGGCTTTGCTAAACACATTGCTGGATAAAGGAGCAATAATTTTCACGCGCTCGTCTGTGATTAAGCTTTTATAAAAACCTTCAATCCCCTCTAAGTCAGCACTTTGAATACATAATGAGGTGTTATTGCCCACTGTATATTTCTCATTCGTATTCATTGTATCTTCTGCTATCATTATTTTTGTTTTTCCGATTAACAGGACAGAGTGAGTAATATAATCCTTATTTTCATCCGTAAGCTGTATGGAGCTGTCACGCTCTGCTAGTTGTTGATAGGTGACACGTAGCAATTCCTCTGCGTTAAAATGTTCTTTGTAAAATTCTATAGCTTCCTTAGCTCTTCCATTCATCGATAAAAAAATAGCTACTTCTAGTGTTGTACTCATAGTATAACTCTCTCCTTTTATATATTTGATATCTGGCCTTAAACTTATTATCCTATATAAAGGTATCAAAACATGACACCTTTATAAGGAGTTTTATATATGAAAAAATCAGAACGATTAAATGACATGATGAGGTACTTAAACAGTCGAGAATTCTTTAATTTAAGTGATCTCATGGATAAATACGCTATTTCAAAAAGCACAGCTCTACGCGATATTAGTTCATTAGAACAATTAGGTATGCCTATTTTCGCAGAACATGGAAGACACGGACGTTATGGTATTCTAAAAAACAGATTGTTATCCCCTATTATTTTCACGATAGATGAAGTCTATGCGCTGTATTTTGCCATGCTGACGTTAGAATCTTATCAATCTACACCCTTTCATCTGAGTGTTAACAAGCTAAACGAAAAGTTCGAGCACTGTCTTTCGAGTACACAAATCAACCAAATTCACAAAATGAAAAAGGTCCTGCAATTCGAAATGTATCAGCATAAGCATGTCAGCCGTTTTTTAGATAAAATCCTAGCAAGTATTCTAAATGAGAGTGCCTGTAACATTGCATATACAAAAGAAAACCAAACAAAAAGCTACCCTGTTCAATTCTTTAGGATTTCCGCTAAGTTTGGTCAATGGTATGCCACTGGAATAGAGCTTACGACGAATACATATAGAGTTTTTAGATGTGATCGAATAACCTTCATTGAAGAAGAGGAAAGCAAAGCTCGTTATTCTATAGAAGAACTTCTTAGTCGTTCATTAGAAATCTATCAGTCTGCGAAGAGTATTGACTTTGAAGTTGAGATTGCGGAACAAGCAAAGGATATTTTTTATAAAGAGCATTATCCTTCTATGAAAATAGAAGTTGGTCCGAAAACAGTCATTAAGGGATTCTATAATCCAGGTGAAGAGGATTTCTTGGCTAATTATTTTATGCGATATGGTCATGCTGTTACATCCGTGAAACCTGAAGCCTTAAAACAAATAATCAAAGATAAATTAGAGCAACTCGTAAATCACTATCAAAAAATATAAAGCTAAGCAAAAGGGGTGAAAAACATAGCTTGGAGAACTGCCTTAGCCTTTTTGAGGTTGCGCGTATCCAGTTGGTTCAGCATGTCTACGATTTGACTCATTTCATCGTTTTCCACTGGCTCAAGAGATGCTCCGGCAGTTAATGGTTCTTTTTCAGCAACCGATTCCGAATGAACCCATGACGCTTCCAAAGTATCCTCGAAGGCTTGGATTATAAATAACAATTCATCTGGGTTATATCTCTGTAGAAACCGGTTTATCCCTTTATTCATCTGCTTATGTAGGGCTAAATGCAAATCGAATATTTCTTTCCCTAGAGGTGTTGTAAGAAAAAGCACTTCTTTTTTATTATCGGGGAGAAACTCCGTGCGAATACGATCTGCATGCCGATGGATTTGATCCCGTCATGTCGCACGAAGAACTCACTGCTTGGCGGCAAAAGAGAACCCCCGACCCGCTAGTCGCCAATTATCAGCAGCGTCTTATAGCAGCGGATCATATTGTCTTCATTTTCCCTATATGGTGGGAAGCCATGCCCGCTCTTACCAAAGGTTTTCTTGATAAGGTTTTCGCAAAAGGCATTGTCTACGAAGAAACTAAACCTGGGCGGCCCTTCAAATGCTTGCTCCCGAATATTAAAGGAGTGTCCCTGCTGACCGTAATGAACACGCCCGACTTCTTTTATCGCTGGATTTTTGGCAACCCCATCACCAAAATTCTATTTAGAGGCACCTTCCGCAAAATGGGAATACGAAAGAACCTCCGTTGGTATAATTATGCCGGGATGTCAGATCGCAGCTTAGAAGAGCGGGTGAAGCATCTTGATAAAACAGAACAACGGTTTGCACGACTGGACTAAACTAGACTAGATCAAATTACTCAAGCGCTGACTGATTCTGAGAACTGAATCTCTGGTTTCTTCATTTCCCTAAGCACCAGCAATCCAATGAATAAGGATACAACGCCGATAATAATCAGCAGCGCCCCCAGCTCCTGACTGTAGGCTGTTAGCGCCCCATCCCGAAAAGCCATTCCACGTATGAGGCGATTAAGCCAGTTCATAGGTAATACCCATGCGGAAATTTGAAAGAACTCTGGAAAGGCAAGTGGACTCAGCTGGATTCCAGTAGCAAGAAACGACGGATACAACACGAAATTGGTTCGTAAATTAACTTTGGATACGTCTTTGGCAGTATAACCAATCAACAGGCCCATAAGCGACAAGGCAAAGGCATATACAAACAGCGGAATAATAAACAGATAAGGCTCCGCTTCAAAGCGCATTCCCCCCACCTGCTTTAATAAGCCGTAACATAGGAGCAGCGAAATAGTGGTCAAAACAGCGTAAGGTACACTGCGAACCCAAATCTGCCAAGGAGACTTCCCGTTTGCAAAGAGTTTCCCCTCCTGTCGCAACCGAGGGACAATTGAACCCGCTGCGCTTGTTGTAATCATCAGCACCACAATATTCACAAATCCAATGACCATAAAGCCCACATAACTTGTGGTAGGGTTAAATAACATCCGCTGCTGGAGAGATAACGGAGAAGCAAGCCCTTTAGAGGTTTCGGCGTCCATCCCCTTTTGGAGGAGCCGGGTCATAGAAAGAGTCACATTTTCCGTCTGGATGACTTCCTGAATCGCAGTCCGGATGCCGGTTAACCCTGATGGCATTGTATTATCCATTAAGATGCCAATATTCGTTGATATCCCCTGCTGCTGATGTTGCCCCAGCTCTTTGGGAAGCATGATGACCGCTACAGCCTGCTCATTTGCCAGTAACGTCTCTGGGTTCAAGCGGCTGGAGTACACATTTGTTACGTTCATATATGGAGAGGCATTTATCTTAGAGATCAGCTGTCGTGAATACGAACTGTGATCCTCATCAATGACAATAACATGCGATTCGCTGATTTGGTTCTTCGAGAACATTAAGCCAAAAAACAGGGCCGCAATAAGCGGACCTATAAAAATCAGGCGTAAATACTTACTACCCGCCACGTACTTCCATTCGTCAATCAGTGACTTCATCGAGCTTCACCTCCGCTGTCATCCCCGGAAGCAAATCAGCATTCCCATCCATAGTTACACGGACAAGAAACATGCTTAAATCGGCTTGCCCTTTTTCACGTGACATACGTAAGCTCGCAAATTGAGGGGCGGCTGCGATAGATGTAATTACACCTGTCACCTCCGTTGGGTGCTCCAAATATGGAAAATGAACGCCAATACTTTGATTCACCTCTAGCTTTTGGATTTCACTTTCTTGTATGTAGAGATCTGTATAAAAGCTGTTTTTTTGCAAAACCGCCATTGGCATTCCTAGCTGGACTAGATCCCCCGGCTTTACAATAATCTTGTTGACTGATCCGTCCTCCGGCGCAACTACATCTGTTTCTCCTTCAGCAGATTTAACCTTAAACAGCACCTCTCCCTGTTTTATAGAATCACCTACAGCCACACCGACCTCGACAATTGACCCTGGACTATTCTGATAAAATATTGTCTTCTGCTCCGCATCCAGAATCCCTTGTTTCCTGCTCTCAGCCTGACTGACTGCATCCTTTCCTTTTACAGCAAGAAGCGCCCCACCAACAATCAGCACAATCGCAATTCCTATATATAGCCCTGCTTTTATCTTCATTTTCCACTCTCTTTCATCACCATTTTTTTAACTGCATTTTCAGCAGCCTCCATAATTACTTCTCCCAATGTGGGATGAGGGTGAATGGTCATCGCCAAGTCCTCCACAGTGGCTCCCATCTCAATAGCAAGAGCAAGCTCCGACACGAGTGTGGATGCCTCTACTCCAACGATTTGTGCCCCCATCACGACTCCTGAATTTAGGTCCGCTACAAGCTTGACGAAACCTTCCGTCTCCCTCAAGGCCAAGGCTCTCCCGTTAATCCCAAAGGAGGATTTGCCAATAACCAGCAAAATGCCTCTTGCCTTTGCTTCTGTTTCACTTAAGCCTACACTGGCCAGCTCTGGGTGCGAAAAAACAACGAGCGGGATGGCTCGATAATCAACTTCGGAGGAGAGACCTGCAATGACCTCTGCCGCAATCTTGGCTTCGTAGGATGCCTTATGAGCGAGAGTCGGGCCTGCCGTAATATCTCCAATTGCAAAAATATGCGGGATAGCCGTTCTGCACTGTTCGTCCGTCGCAATCAATCCCCTACTCGTCACTGGCAAGCCTATGCGATCTAGTCCTAAATTGCCGTCTGTATTTGGTTTTCTGCCCACAGTAACTAACACATATTCCGCTGTAACATGCTGCTGTTCCTGATTTTTTAAATAATGCAGGGTAATGGTATCTGCACTCTCCACTACGTTCACAGCTGTCGCTCCGGTAATAATTTTCATGCCATCGGCTTTCAGCTGCTTTCCAACAGGGCTCACAAGCTCCGCCTCAAATCCAGGCAGCACTTGTTCTCCCCCTTCCAGAATCGTTACCTTTGTTCCGAATTTGGCATACATCTGCCCCAGCTCGACACCAATATAGCCCCCACCTATAACTACTAGGCTAGTTGGAATCTCAGGGAGCGACAGCGCTTCTGTGGAAGACAAAATACGTCCGCCAACAGGAAAGGCTGGCAGCTCAATCGGACGAGATCCTGTAGCCAGGATAGCGTTTTTAAAGGATAAGGTTTGCTCCTGTCCAGACTGACTGATGATAACTGTATGTTCATCAACCAAGCTAGCCTCTCCTTCGAAAATGCTCACCCCAGCAGTCTTTAATAAATAACTGACTCCACCTGCCTGCTTATTCACAACTCCTTGTTTAAAATCCTGAGCATTTTTAAAAGATGCTGACGCATCTACAAAATTGAAAGGACTGAGCAAATCATAGCGATGTGATTCAGCAATTAATGCTTTGGATGGGATACATCCAACATGCGTGCAGACTCCGCCAAGCTGGTTGCGTTCAACAATTGCTGTTTTCATCCCAAGCTGTGCAGATCGCAGCGCCGCCACATAACCTCCCGGACCTGATCCAATGACCAATGTTTCTACGGCTTCAAGCTTACTCATCTCCTGATACCTCCTGTTGAACTTTTTTAAAATATGATGATCGTAATATATTATTACCATCATATTTTAAAACAGTCAATAACCTTGCCTCGCCTTTCACAAGCTAACTTTCTCAGAATCGCTAAATTGACAGGCTTTATTATGACGCATATAATATTTTAAAAGTAGAACTATGAAGCTGTGGAGTGATTACAATGCCATATCCCAAAGGTCATAAAATAAAAGTTCGAAATAAAATCGTTGAAAGTGCTGCTCAGGCTTTTCGCACCAACGGTATTCACGATGTAAGCGTTCCGTTCATTATGAAGGGGGCCGGATTAACTCATGGCGGGTTTTATTCCCATTTTGACAACAAAGAACAGCTTGTCGCGGAAGCCTGCCGGTATGCCATCAGCGATACCATCGCACTTCTGCAGAAGGTCGCTGACCAGGAAGAGCAGAACCCCAAAATCAATGCTGTCATTGATTATTATTTAAGTCCGTATCACCGCGACAAAATGGAGATGGGCTGCATTATTCCTGCCCTTTCTAGCGAAATATCCCGTTCCTCAGAAGAAGTTCGGCAGGTATTCACGCAGGAACTGGAGCGGATGATTGCTTTTATCTCTAATCTGGCGGGAATTGACGCGTCCAAAGGTAGTGCACTGTTCAGTACTATGGTTGGCTCCCTTGTTCTTGCACGGACGGTTAAAGATCCTGAACTAAGCGACAACCTACTCTCGTCTGGCAAACAGTATGCCAAAGCGCTAGTAAGAGCCTAATATAAAAAAACACGCCAATAAATGGCGTGTTGTAGTTAAATTTATTAAAATTCTTCATACGATGCGGGATCTTGATCAGCTATGCGACCTGTTGGCGAGGTTAATGCGGAAATAACGGTCATCTCCGCTTCCGATAATTCAAAATCAAAAATATTCAGATTATCACGCTGATGCTCTAGAGAAGAAGCCTTTGGAATGGGAATAGCCCCAAGCTGTATATGCCAACGTAAGATAACTTGCGATATCGATTTATTATGAACCTTGCCTATTTCCGCTATTTCCTCATTTTCCAGTACACTGCTAGCCCGTCCCAATGGACTCCACGATTCAATCACTATCCCATGCTCTTTGTTCCATGCACGTTGCTCTTCCTGATTAAAATGAGGATGCAGCTCAATCTGATTCATACTCGGCGCTACACCAGTTTCTTGTATCAAACGTTCAATATGCTCCGGCAAAAAGTTACATACACCGATGGAGCGAATCAAACCTTGCTTACGTGCCTCGATCATCGCCTGCCAGGCCTCAACATATAAATTCACTCTAGGGTTAGGCCAGTGGATGAGATAGAAAGAAATCATAATAATCCAATCCGGCTCTGAATAAAGACTCCTGTATAGTAGACAACGCTTCTTTATAAGAGTGATGGCGTCCTGGCAGTTTGGAAGTAATGAGTAGCTCTTCCCTAGGCACAGAACTTTGCCGAACAGCCTGGCCTACAGCACCTTCGTTCTCATAATTAAACGCAGTGTCGATCAGACGATAGCCAACATCAATCGCCTTAGTGATGTTTTGTGCTCCCTCAGTTCCGTTTAACGCGTAGGTACCAAAACCAATCGCAGGCACCTTCACTCCATCGTTCAATACGATTTCAGGTATTCTCTCAGTCATCGTCGCTCTTCTCCTTTGTTGTCATTTAAACCCCAGTCGATCCATCTTATAATTATTATAACATCCTCATAGTAAACTCAATCATCGGGTCACCTGAACAACCTCTAGCCTATTAGTAAGCCGCTTTCGTGGGCATCCGATTTATTTTTTATAGTAAAATGAATCTACAACACAGGATTTTCGTAATGTTATGAATTAAAAGTAGAGATAAGAGGTGTATCCAATGAAGGAGCAATATCCTGCTAGGCTTGAATTGTTCGCAGACAACGCTCAGAGGATCAAAAAAGCTTTCCCATGGCAAAATGCAATGGTTAATCGGTTAGCGGCACTATTGTATGCTGTAGAAGACAAAGTTGCAGATGACGAAGCCATCCGTGCCAGCTATGAGCTAATTAAGGAGAGTACCGGGATTTTCTCTCAATTTAGAGGGACTTCGGTGATCAGCATTGCTGCCCTGCTCTCTCTTTCTGACGAGAAGGAAACTCTGCTTGCAAACACACTTGCCGTGTATGATTTAATGAAGGAAGCCAAATTCAGAGCCTCTGATTATCTCGTCGTTGCTGCCTATCAAATCGCTGCTAATGAAACATCGGATCAATATCAGCGTACGGTAGAACGGGCAAAGCTATTTTACGATAGTATGAAGGCAAAACATCGTTTCCTTACCGGACAGGACGATTATATCTTCTCCGCGATGCTTGGTCTTTCCGATATCGATGTTGAGAGTGGCGTGGACCGCATGGAGCAGCTCTATGTAACGCTTAAGCCCGAGTTTATGTCAGGCAACAGTGTGCAAGCCCTGACCCAGGTATTGGTTCTTGGGGAAGAAGCCCCTCAAGCAGCGGACCGTGTATTGGCATTAAGAGAGGCATTTCGTGCACAGGGTATCCGGCTAGACAAGGAATATACCCTCTCCTCACTGGGCGTGTTATCCCTGCTCCCTTGCAACAAGGAGGACATCGTTACTGATGTCTCGGAGACTTACGAATTTTTGCGTACAAAAAAGGGCTTCGGGAACTGGTCTATTGGCAAGCAGGAATTACTGCTCTTGTCTTCTGCACTGGTAGCCTTCAGATCTGTGGAGGATGTGCAAAACGGCGTATTAACTACGATGCTTTCTACCAACATTACCAATATTATAATTGCGCAACAGGCTGCTCTTGCCGGGGCAGCGGCTGCATCAGCTGCGGCTGCAGCTTCTTCTTCGAATTAGATTGAATCGTGAGGGAAAGATATGGACTCAATAAAAATCTTCACAACTAGAAATGAAGAATTGTTAAACCGTCTACTGAACATTTGGGAATCATCCGTGCGGCATACTCATCTTTTTCTATCCGAGCAGGATATTGATGCTTTGCGGCCGCTGGTCACGCAGGCGCTTGAGGGCATAAGCGATTTGTTTGCTTTTACAGATGATGAGGAACAGTTGCTTGGCTTCATAGGGGTTCAGAATAAAAAGATTGAAATGCTGTTCGTAGAACCTGCTGCAATGGGAAAAGGGGTTGGAAAAGCGCTAGTAGCTTATGTCATGCAGAAACTCGCCGTACACCTCGTGGATGTGAATGAGCAAAATCCCCAAGCTTTAGGTTTCTATGAGCATATGGGATTTCAGGTTTTTGAGCGTTCAGCACTCGACGAACAAGGTAATCCTTTTCCTATCCTGCACATGTCGCTTAAGTAGCTTTTTCCTATGCAGGAGACAGTTCAATGCATTTTAATATTGTAAAAAAGACAACAGAGCAGCGATTCTCTCGTTTGAGAACGCAGCTCTGTTGTTTAGTTGTCTGCAGTTTAGGTTGGCGAAGCTAGGAGCGGATAGGAGAAGCTAGGCGTAGATAGGCGTAGCGGCTCCGAGTATTCGGTTCAGCTGTATCTACTTCTACTTCCACTTCTACTTCTACTTCTACTTCTAAATTCACTTCTAAATCTACGCATATACCCTCATGCACATCGCCAAATCAAAGCTCTCTGTTGCTTCCGGACTCAGATGACGCTATTTGCTCATTTATCACCTTTGAGGCATAGTTTCGGACTCCAGTGTCGCTATTCTATAGAAAAAGCATCATTTCTGGCGTTTTTTATGCCAATAGCTGCTATGGAGTCCGATATCATTCCAAATGGCGGATAATCCGGCGTTTAAGGTCATCTGGGTCCGTTAGCGTACAATATCGTCAGAAATCGTCCAATAGCGTCCGATAGCTTCGGGTCCTAACCATCCCCTGTTCCTTACGGACTCAGATGACGCTATTTGCTCATTTATCGCCTTTGAGGCATAGTTTCGGACTCCAGTGTCGCTATTCTATAGAAAGAGCCTCACATCTGGCATTTTTTATGCCAATAGCTGCTGTGGAGTCCGATAACATTCCAAATGGCGGATAATCCGGCGTTTAAGGTCATCTGGGTCCGATAGCGTCAGGCATAGTTTCAGATAGCATCCAATATCGTTAGAAATCATCGGATGGCAGCGATAACGAACGATAGCGTCGGGTCCTAACTATCCCCTGTTCCTTACGGACCCAGAGGACGCTATTTGCTCATTTATCGCCTTTGAGGCATAGTTTCGGACTCCAGTGTCGCTATTCTATAGAAGGAGCCTCATTTCTGGCGTTTTTTATGCCAATAGCTGCTATGGAGTCCGATAACATTCCAAATGGCGGATAATCCGGCGTTTAAGGTCATCTGGGTCCGATAGCGTCAGGCATAGTTTCAGATAGCATCCAATATCGTCAGAAATCATCGGATGGCATCGATAGCGTCGTTTCCTAACCATCCCCAGTTACTTACGGACCCAGATGACGCTATTTGCTCATTTATCACCTTTGAGGCATAGTTTCGGACTCCAGTGTCGCTATTCTATAGAAAGTGCATCATTTCTGGCGTTTTTTATGCCAATAGCTGCCATGGAGTCCGATAACATTGAAATTGGCGGATAATCCGGCGTTTAAGGTCATCTGGGTCCGTTAGGGTCCGATAGCGTCCAATAGCGTCCAATATCGTCCGATATCGTCGGTTGGCATCTGATAGCGTCAGTTCCTAACCATCCCCAGTTACTTACGGACCCAGATGGCGCTATTTGCTCATTTATCGCCTTTGAGGCATACTTTCGGACTCCAGTGAAGCTATATTCCATAGAAAGAGCCGTAGCTCTGGCATTTTTAGATGCTATTCCACCGACTTCAAAGCCTCTATCATATGGATTCGTTTGAGCTTAATATGCATGAACGCCATGACTATACCGGAGAACAATAGGGTTAGGAGCGCCGCATAAATATAACTTGGCCACTTGATGATCGGAGCGAACATCGTCGCATCCAGCTCGGCCGTCTTCAGGACGAAGCTATGCAGCACTATGCCGAGACCCGATCCAGCCACAATACCGAGTAGGCTAAGCAGCATATTTTCGCGGTAAATATACATGGTTACTTCCTTGTCGTAGAAGCCCAGTACCTTAATGGTTGACAGCTCCCGGATCCGCTCGGACACATTGATATTGGTCAAATTGTAGAGGACGACAAAAGCCAACGCCGCCGCTGAAACAATGAGCACCAAAGTTACAACGTCCATACTCTTCATAGTCTCATCGAAGGCGGAACCTACACTGCTGGAAAAGCTGATAGCAGCGACGCCCTCATTAGCCGTCAGCTTCTCACCAAATTTGTCTTCCCATGTTTTATCATGTGCGGTGTAGTTCAGAAGTTCTGTGTTGAATACTGGTTTTTCTCCGAACACAGAAGCATAATATGCCGGTGTCATATAAACATAGTGCATTACATAATTCTCTGTAATCGCCGCGACCTCAATCTCGAATGTTTCATTATCTTTGTCCACCACGGTCAATTTATCGCCAGACTCCAGCCCATACAGCTTAGCCAGCTTCTCTGAGATAATAGCCCCATCATCCGTAAGCATCCGTCCTTCTCCACTTTTTCGATCACGCAACTCCACGAAATCGGATAAAGAGTTAACGGAGGTAGGAACGAACAGATGAACCTCTTGGTCATTTACACCACTAGCATGTGCGGTCATCCGTTCTTGCGCCACACTCAGCGTCCCAGTTACTGCAGATTCACCAGTGATTAGTTGGTCGTAGGCTTTTAGCACATCGGCAGACACATCTTCATGCAGCGCCACAAGTGCATCATATTTCATAATCGTGCCGAACTGCGACCCGGCGATGCTGCCAATTGAATCCTTGAGACCAAATCCCGTCAGGATCAGCGCTGTACAGCCAGCCACGCCGAATACAGTCATGAACATCCGCTGCTTATAGCGGAATAGATTCCGTGCGGTAACCTTTTGGACAAAGCTCAATCTCTTCCATATAAAAGTGATCCGCTCCAGTAAAATACGCTGGCCACTCTTCGGTGCCTTCGGACGCATCAATACGGAAGCATTGCTGCGTAATTCTACCCGTGAAGCAATCCACGCCGTCAACGTAGTACATATTAACGCTACGATAACGGATATGATCGAATACGAAAGATAGAAGTTCTTCGTGATATCCGGTAAATTATAGATTGCACTATACGCATCGTAGATAATACCCGGAAACAGGGTAAAACCAACCGCAAGACCCGCAATTGAAGCCGCCAGACTGGCAAGCGTACCATAGACCAGAAATTTGGCCATAATGTCGCGGTTGCCATAACCAAGTGCTTTCAGTGTCCCAATCTGCAGGCGATGCTCCTCAACCATCCGTGTCATGGTCGTCAAGCTGACCAGCGCAGCTATCAGGAAAAAGAACACAGGAAACGCACTGGCAATCGCCGATAACCGATCAGCGTTATCTTTATATTCGGCATATCCCGGATTAGCGCTTCGGTCAGTAACGTAGACCTTAAGCTGCTCCAGCTCTGCAAGCTTTTGCTCCCCTGCCGCCAATTCCTCCTTGGCAGAAGCAAGTCCGGCAGCAATTGCCGTCATACTTGCAGCCTGTTCCTGCTGCACTTCCTCCGGCTGGCGCTGCAAATCCGCAAGCTGCTGCTCGGCGGCGGCCACCTTTGCGCGGCCACCAGAAAGCTCTTTCTCGCCTTCCGCACGCAGTTCAGCAAGCCGTGCTTCCGGCACGCCGGACATCGCCTGCTCTACAGCATGGGTATGCTGTTCGATCAGATCTTCATACTCCGGCGAATAAGCCTTCACTCCGGCTGTATCCTTAAAGGACAGATAGGCTTCCGTATACACCGGAAGCTTGAAATCTGACTCCGGGATCGCGGCGAACGCATCCGCCGTACCTTTGCCGATCCCACTGGTGCCCCGGGTACTTTGCTCAATAAACTGTGGACTTCTAACAAAGCCAACTACAGTATACTCCAGTCTTTCGAAGCTGTTCGACAGCTCCGCATCCGTACCGTTTCCACTAAAAGATACCTTGTCACCCAACGCATATTCTTCCGCTAGCTTATCGTCCAGCACGATTTCACCGGAATGCTCCGGTAGATGGCCTTCAATAATACGGTATTGATTAAGTGGTTTATCCGTGTTGTAAGAATTGACTTTAAGTATTAAGGCATTATCACCTATGAATACATCTGCACTATAGCTCGGCTGAATCTCATCGATCCCCTGTACATTTCTGAGTAACCCGATGTTGTCTTCGGTCAGGCCGTAGTTAGTCTGCACCTTCAGATCCATCAAGCGCTGCTCTTTGTAAAAGGTTCCAGCTGTATTCAACATATCTGGCCCAGTAGCCTTGATTCCGGCAAAAAAGCTGACGCCTAACATAATAATTGCAAAAATCGAAATAAACCGGGCTTTGGTATGCCCAATTTCACGAAAAATATCTTTCCACAATGCTCGCTTTTTCATAGATGCCTTCTCCTTACCATTCAATATCGTCAACGGATACCGGCGAAGGATTGATCACCATCTTCCGTACCTTAGCGTTGTTAATCTCTATAACCCTGTCAGCCATCGGAGCGATCGCCAGATTATGTGTAATTACGATGACCGTTGTCCCGGTGTTACGACAAGTATCCTGCAGCAGCTTCAGCACCTGCTTGCCGGTGTTATAATCAAGCGCCCCTGTCGGCTCGTCGCAGAGCAGCAGCTTCGGCTGTTTAGCCAACGCTCTGGCGATAGCGACACGTTGTTGCTCACCACCGGACAACTGAGCCGGGAAATTATCTAACCGCGCGCCCAGACCCACATCCTCCAGCACCTTACGTGCATCTAGTGCACGCGGGGAAATCTGCGAAGCAAGCTCAACATTTTCCAGTGTGGTCAGATTAGGTACTAGATTATAGAACTGAAATACAAAACCTACGTCATTTCGGCGGTAGCCTGTCAGCTCCATGGCACTAAACTTGGCGATATCAATGCCATCCACAATGACCTGACCTTCATCGGCGGAATCCATGCCACCCAGAATATTAAGCACCGTAGATTTACCCGCACCACTTGGGCCGACGATCACGGCAAATTCACCTTTTTTTATCTCAAAATCAATCCCGTCATTCGCGACAATTACATTCTCGCCCATCTTGTAACGCTTGTACTCCCCTTTTACAGCAACAAAACTCATTCCTCTTCCTCCTGTCCCTATCCGAACTAAGTCTAATTACTCTACATTGTCTCAGTTTATCATAATTAGAACGCCCAAGCCCGAATGGCAAACCCTCATTACACAAGGTGAAATTCACATCATTAATAAGTTCATTTTTTTGTAACAATAATGTAACAAGGAAATTTTACCGTAAACGATACTTAGTCATTTGATAATGTTATAATCACTTTGTTTTATTTACTCTTTTCAGGCAAGAGTGAAAGAACAAGAACAATCAGAAACAGGTGATCAGATGTTCGAACTGAAATGGCTATGGCAGAACCTAGAGGGAAACCGGACGCGATATATTCTGGCACTCTGCCTTTCGGTGGTGGGCTCAAGTCTTACAATCGTGAATCCGTACATCAGTCAGCGCATTGTCGATACGTTTATAGCCGGTGACAACGCCCTGCAGAATCTTACACAAGAACGGCAATTATTGATTATGCTCTGTCTGGGCATGATCGGATTTTCTCTACTGCGCACAGGTCTCGCATATTTCACGACCATGCAGTACGAGATATCCTCGCAAAATATGATGTACAATGTCCGCATTTATTTGTACAACAAAATTCAGGGACAGGACAGAAAATACTACGATCATAATCGCACCGGCGATCTCATGACCAAGATGACAGGCGATCTGGACATGGTCCGTCACTCTATGGCCTGGATTTTTAAGACGATCATTGAATCGCTAACGATCTTCCTTGCCGCCGTTATCTATTTTTTCACCATAGATGCGGAACTGACGCTGTGGATGCTTATCCTGTCACCGCCCATTTTTATCGTGGCTTACATATTCGCTAAACGCGTCCGTCCTATGTATATTGACCTGCGTGAACGGCTGTCCCAGCTTAACACGACTACACAGGAGAATATCTCAGGCAACCGTGTGGTCAAGGCTTTTGCCCGTGAGGAATTCGAGGTCGAAAAATTCACAGAGAAGAATGTCAACTATTCTACAGCGAACAAAAAGGCCGCCCTTGTATGGCTTGATTATTTTCCTTATCTGGAATCCTTCGCTCAGGGCTTCAACGTAATCCTTATGTTGGTTGGTGGTTTGTTCCTTATGAACGGCCGGATCACCTTCGGTGAGTTTATGGCCTTCTCTTCGCTTATTTGGGCTATATCCAACCCTATGCGCAACATCGGTATCATTATCAACGACATTCAGCGCTTTTTTGCGAGCTTGTCCAAAATCGTAGATATCTATTATGCCCGGCCAAATATTGTTAATGAGCATACTGTCACTGACAAACGCCGTTATGAAGGCCGTATTGAATTCGATCATGTCCGCTTCAAATATGATAGCGCTATCGTACTGGACGATATTAGCTTTACCGTTGAACCCGGTGAAACTGTAGCAATCATGGGCGCGACAGGATCAGGCAAAACAACAATCATCAACCTCATCCCTCGCTTCTACGATGTAGCTGAAGGGCGCGTACTCGTAGACGGTGTTGATGTTCGGCAGCTGGAGCTTGATGAACTTCGTGGAAATATCGGCATGGCGACCCAAGATGTACTCTTGTTCTCTGATACCATTGATGGAAACATCGCCTATGGCGATCCTGATCTTCCGGAAGAAGATGCAATGGGTTATGCAGAGCTCGCAGCCGCACACGACTTCATTACCAAAATGCCTGAAGGTTATGATACCGTTGTCGGGGAACGCGGAGTCGGACTGTCGGGGGGGCAAAAGCAGCGTATTGCCTTAGCGCGTGCTTTGGCGGTACACCGTCCTATCCTGATTCTCGATGATACGACCTCTGCGGTCGACCTTGAGACGGAGGAGCATATCCAAAAAAGTCTACGTGAACTGGACTATCCTTGTACGAAAATTATTATTGCGCAGCGTGTATCTACTACCTCGCAAGCCGACCGTATTCTCATTCTGGATGGCGGGAAGCTAGTTGAGGAAGGGACACACACTGAACTGCTGGCGAAACGTGGTTACTATTACGAAGTGTTTAAACTGCAGAACGAGGGTATTGGAAGGCAGGTGACCGCAAGTGGCAAGGAATAAATTTGACGTCGATGAAAATCTTGAATCGCCGTTTAATATAAAACACTTCCGGCGTGCGATGGTATATATCAAACGAAAGAAAACCCCAATGATTGTTGCGTTCGTGCTCAGTGCACTTTCAGCAGCCATTTCACTGTCGGCTCCGCTGATCATGCAACATGTCATCGACGTGACCATTCCGGCAAAAGAGAAGCTTGCACTGCTGGGTTGGGCTGCACTGATGCTTGTGACCATCGTGGTCAGCGTTTATCTGGCTACGATACGCTCGCGCATCATGACGAGTGTTGGGCAGGATATTATTTTTGACATCCGAACGGATTTGTTTAAGCATCTGCAAGAATTGCCTTTCAAATATTATGACGACCGCCCACAGGGCAAGATCCTTATCCGGGTCGTAAACTACGTCAACGCCGTTTCAGATGTGTTGTCCAACGGGATTATCAACTTTATTCTAGAAATCGTGAATTTGCTCTTTATCGCAGCCTTCATGTTCGCTGTCGATGTACGACTCTCATTTGTCATCCTTGCCGGACTGCCAGTCTTCCTTGGCATCATGCTGCTGATCAAAACCCGGCAACGCCGGGCATGGCAAGCAGTGTCCAACAAAAGCTCCAACCTGAACGCCTATCTGCAAGAGAGCATTAGCGGTATTGGTGTGACACAAATGTTCTCCCGGGAACAACGTAACGAAGGAATCTTCACACGTCTCGCGGGTAATTTCCGTAAAGAATGGATGAAGGCTCAACGTTACAACTTACTTATTCCGTTCTCTGTAGACAACTTGTCTACGATCGTTACATCATTAATTTTCCTTGTAGGCCTACTAACACTGAGTCCTCAAGACATGACCCTCGGTGTCATTCTGGCGATGAGCAGCTACGCTGCCCGCTTCTGGCAGCCGATTCTGAATCTTTCGAACCTGTACAATAACTTCATCAACGCCGTTGCCTATCTTGAGCGTATCTTCGAAACGCTGGATGAACCGGTTACCGTCAGTGATATCCCGGATGCAAAAACACTGCCATCTGTACAGGGCCATGTCACCTTCGACGATGTAACTTTCGCCTATGACCCGGGGCTTAATATTCTGGAGAATATCTCCTTCAAGGTCAAAGCGGGAGATAGCATCGCGCTGGTAGGACCCACAGGTGCGGGCAAAACAACCGTCGTCAATCTGATCTCACGCTTTTATAACATTTCCAGTGGTCAGATTCTGATCGACGGCCAGGATATCTCGCAGGTGACGTTAAAATCTCTTCGCAGCCAGATGGGGATTATGTTACAGGATAGCTTCATCTTCTCCGGTACCATTCTGGACAATATTCGGTACGGCCGACTGGATGCGACCGAAGAAGAAGTAATCGCCGCTGCAAAGGCCGTTTGCGCCGACGAATTCATCCGTGAATTCGATCAAGGCTACATGACAGAGGTCAATGAACGTGGCTCCAAGCTGTCTCAAGGACAGCGGCAGCTCATTTCGTTCGCAAGAACACTTTTGGCAGATCCGCGCATTCTCATCTTGGATGAAGCCACTTCTTCCATTGATGCGAAGACTGAGCGCTTATTGCAAAAAGGGCTGAATGAACTGCTTAAGGGACGCACCTCGTTCATTATCGCGCATCGCCTCTCCACCGTAAAAAACTGCGATCGTATTATGTACGTATCTAACAAAGGCATCGCGGAAAGCGGCTCACATGATGAGCTTATCGCACAGCGGGGCCTTTACTACCGCCTCTACACAGCACAGAAGATGGAAGCTTAATTGAATAAACACCATAAGAGCTCAGGCCGATTTGCAGCCTGAGCTCTTATGGTGCTTTATATTTTCAAAAAATATCAAAAACTAATCTATCGCCGTCCAAATATTTAGCGCAAGTGAGCGAACCGCAAGGTTCGTGTGATTTCTGTACAACCGCAGACGCTCTGCAGGCTCTGGACTCCACAATAGAGCACTTCCGGCAACTTCAAGCAACGAAAGTCCAATATACTGAGATTCATAACGGCTCTCAGACCCTAGAACATCTACAATTTCCAATAAAATTTCCGGACTCCAGTATCCCGTGCTCACTTCTAAATTATACGCGACCTGCTTATAGACATCGCTTAATAGCTGGGGTTGATTTGAAATAGTGGTAACGATCCGATTCAGATAATTGGCGGATTCCTCCACGTTATTCCAGTCTATTGCTGCTATATACAATTTCATCACAGTTTGCTGTAAGGTCTCATCAGATGCCAGACAGTCAATCAGGTCCGTATACAAAGGGATAAGGTGCATCCGGGTGATTTTTGGCAAAGCTATCAGCTGGTTGACTAATTTCAGTAGACGTTGCCGATGAGGCAAATCTCTTTTGGCAGTGGCGTTCCATTCATCACTTATCGCTGCACTAACCAGTCTCTGACATACACCAACTACAACCTCATTGATCTTACCATCGCGACAGGTTTCTACCAGCGTGTTCATAGCAGTTTCCCATCTAGTGCTGTCTTCCAAATCCGTAATAGACCGAGCGGTGGCAGCTGCAACAATCCCTTCATTTCCATTTGTCCACCGCATCATAGAAATGAAAGCATATCTGCCAATATACGCATCTTGGTGCCTTACAATTTCAAGGATTAATCCTAGATAACGTGGTCTAAAGTCTAGCGGAAGAGCATTAGGCTGTTGAGATAATAAACTTCCTGCGATGTCATTTTCTGATGAAGAAGCCATTGTACTTAACATATCCCAAGCGCGTTCATCATCTAAAAGCTGTTTGGCAGCATGCCCTATGGCTATGATTACATCCTTGTGTGCATTGGGTTTCTCGAACTCATTCATCAATAGCGGAAGGCTGTCATCGCTTCTATAAGCGCCCAGTAAGCGGATGGCTTCTTTTCTGACAGTGATCTTCAGCTTATCCCGATTCAGAAGCTCTTTCAGCATGGTAACCAGTAACACCGGATTCACCCTGCGGATGCATCTGGGTATCGAGTACATGGCTACACGGGCCCGGTCCCCATCCAGATTCTCCAGCAGAACGGGAAGTGCCTTCTCCGGTTCTTCCATAAGCGAAAAGGCATGAAGTGCAGCTTCTACTACAGTTACTTCCTTATCCTGCATAAGCCCAAGTAACCTATCCGAACCGAGATCAGGCATGCTTGCCATGATCTTAATAACGCTTGCACGCTCCCAAAGATTACGTTTGGCATCGTATGCAATTTTTTCTAATAAGGCACTTAAAGCTTGTTGCTGACGTGGCAGCCATCTGTAGAATCCATCCGCGGCCGGCACAAGATAGATAGTTTTGCCTGATAGGAACTTGCCCTTAATGACAGCTCCTGAAATAAAAGGATCGAGCCATTCCTGACGCTTCAGATGCAGATGCTGGAACACTTCATGGATCGTAATATACGATTTATCTAAAACTAATAATTCCTTAACTCTGGCATCACGCGTTGTACGAGGCGCAAGCCAGTATCTGGCCGCTTGTATGGCTGTAGAATCCGCCTTTGCCCTCGTTGCTTCCTTTAACAGATTCTGAAGTTTTATGATGCCGTAACCTCTTTTACCGAAAGAGCTAGCTAGGCTTAACACCAGATTGTAATCTTCTCTTTTGTTGGCCTGTACAGCTAATGTATAAATTTCGTCGAAGATAATCTCTTCTACTCCCCGGGGTAAATTCTTCTCCAAGGATGGAAGGGAAAGCTGCCCATTCTGCTTGGCCAATTTCTGAATCGTATTTAAAGAAAACTTAAACAGCTCACCGTGAGGATGTAATGCGTTATGCCGGAGAATAGCAAACGCCAGTTGTTGAACGGAAAATTTTGTACCATATGAAGTATCTCTGGCCTCTATAACACTATCAACAAGCAAAGTAAGCTCTTGTACATGGGCATCCGTGAACACAGACGCAGGACTTTCCGATAGCTCTTTAAACACAGCGCCCCGGACAGGATCCTGATCATTTTTAATCCGGCCCAGGTACACCAAAGTTTCATTCATGTCCTGTCTCGACAGAACGGTACTTCTGATCAGCTGCATAAGCGCCGTGGCACGTTCGTCTGCACTGGATACCTGTGTTGCTTGTTCAAGTCCCGCTCTTGAATGAAGAATAGAACGGCAAGCAGTAAATCTGACTGTTCTCTCCCGGTCATCATTGATTTCACGAAGGCCAAGCATCCGGGTGGCTTCCTTGTCACGCAAGACATGTGGTAATACATATAGTAATCTTTCCGGAAAAATGCGTTCATTGCGTTTATCTTCTTCATACACAGCATCGAAAATGACCTTGCGGTTAGAGGGTGCAATATTCTGAAGCAGCTTTGCTATGTGCATAGGGTGATCTGCGAGTAGTTTCGCTATCTCCATCCATTGATCCATGGATAAATATTTTTTCCTTTTAAGAACAGCTTCAGGAACACCATAAGAAATCAGATCGCTCCGCGACTCCGTTCGTGTTAACAGTTGATATACCTTATTAGGATTTTGGCGTACAAGCGTGCCAAGCTGTTCTTTTAACGCAGGATGTATGATGCCCATAGGTCCATGGTTCAGCGCACACTCCAGCACCAAATCTGCCTGCAGATTGCATAGGATCTCCAGAGCTGATGAGAATCTCCACCAGACATAGCCTTTTTCCCTAAGTGGTGTGCTTTCCAGTGTTGTTGCAAAGTATTCTGCTACTACGTCAATATGTCGGCTGGATAATTTCTTCCAGTCTTTTATGGCATATCCGATATCAGCAAGCCATTTACTTACCGTTGCCGAATAACAGGCCGGCAATATAATCGCGGCTTCCTCCGCCCCCCACCGGGCGTACACCATAGGCAATAAACGTTCCGCCAATTCCTGACGGTTAATCTGTGAAATACTGTGCAGCAGCTTACGGCGGCAATCATGGGATAAATGAGGGAGCTCATGTTCAATATCAGCATCCAAAGCCACCTTTGCCAAAAGACCCGCAGCCGTATTTCTGATACTTGCCTTGGGATGCCGCAGTGCTGATAGAATAATAGCAGCATCTTGTGTTGCAATGGCGCCGATTAAGGCAAGTCGTGCTTCATAAACGCCATCCTCCAGCAAAGAGGCTAGTAATTGGGAGTACTGGACAGATCCGAGATGATCACGGCCTAGGATTGCTACTTTCTTGATTCTGTCGGAATAACCTAGCGAATCCAATTCTTTAAGTAAGCTCTGTTTATCCAATGGATCTCTTTTGAAAATCATAAGTCCTCCTCGTTAACCTGTTCTTATTCCACCCGAACTTTATTCTCTATACCCTAATCTATCCCCTTTAAAAAAACTAGAATTCAGCATCTGGTTTCGTTGACCAAAAAATAAAGGTAACCCTGAAGCAGGTTATTCAACCCCCTTCAGAATTACCCATCATGTACTGCTTGCTCTAGTCATTCTTTTTCTGAATAAACACATACGTACGCTCATCCGACAGCTCATCAGCAAAGCTGAAATCAAATCCGTCGAAGCCTTTGATATCCTCCACACAGCTGATTTGCCGCTCAGCCATGAAGCGTACCATTTCACCTCTGGCCATCTTGACCAGGGTCGCTCTCTCTACTACCTTACCGCCGATCTCCTGCCCGAATACACAACTAACCATTCGAACATTCCCGCCAATGTAAGGGGAGATGCACTTGCTGTATTCCTTAGAGGCCAGATTCAGAATGATGTCAGTCTCCGAAAACAGCTGATCTGCCAGCTTCCTGTTCCAGAACTCGTAGATAGACTTGAAACCAGGTCCGCTAAGCTTTGCCTGCATCTCCAGCCTGTACGGCACAACGCCGTCAAATGGCCGGACGATTCCATAGAATCCGGATAATATCCGTAAATGCTGCTGAAGATATTCCAGCTCCTCCATTTGAAGTACCCCTGGTGCCATGTACTGGTACTGGATACCCTCATAAGAAAAGATAGCCGGTGTAAGATCCCGTGTTACATCCATATCCCGAATCCGCTCCACATTCAGCGTGGCGATGGCATCATTGCATTTCCATAACGATTTGGCTTCTTCATAATTCAACTTTTGTAATAAGGCCAGAAGAGTCTGCGACTCGCTTATGAATTGCGGCATCTGGCGGCAATCCAAGAAATCCGTATCCATCTTCATCTTCTTGGCAGGCGATATAATGATTCTCATGGTGCTCCCTTTTCTTACCCCCGCGGGGAATTTAAATGTAACCTTATCCTATCACACTTAATCTTCGTAGGCTTGGGGCAAGTTCATGAAATTTGTTCACTGCCGCCCACCTTGTGCGCCACCGCCATCTGTACCTGGGTTGCCGTTTCTCCTTGTCCCACCATTCATGTTGGGAGATCCGCCCCCATCTTTCCCCCGCCCGCCGGTGAAGCCCTGTCCCCCGTTCGCTCTTGACCCGGAGTCAGTACTCGTTATCTTCTGTGCGGTAATAGCATCGCAGGAGACGAGCACCATGGAACAACTTAGCACTGCTATGAGCAAAGCGAAATACCGCTTGGTCCGCATCTTTGAATCCCCTCTTTCCGAGCGAACATAGTTAACGTGGAAAACATCTTTTTAACATATAATCGTATACGTCCTTAAAACCCATGTAGGATAATACGATCAGCAGCGGATACACCGGGTAAATATACCGGGACTTGATCTCCCATAAAAGATAGAATCCGATAAAGCCCAGCACCACAAGAATCAAAGAGGTCTCTTCAAATCTTTTGGCTCTTATTCCACCCATTAAGCGAACGAGTATAAATACATACATCAGAAAATTCAGAACATACAGCAGCCATAACATTCCACTTCTATAATTGGAGTCTGCCTTAAACAAATCCGTAGCAGCATTAGTGTAGCTATAACGGTCCATGACAAAGCCCATTCTTCCCCCGTTACTGGATGATCCGTCATTTCCGAGCCCATATCGTTCCATCTGGTAGGTTCCTTCCGTCCAGGTCCAAACGATTTTTTTATAATACATCTTCACTAAGTCACTTAGGCCCGCCTCGGAGAGTTTATTACTGATTTCTTCTTTAAATAACTCCGTACTTTCTACCTTATTATAATTTGCATCCTGCTGATAGATAGCGTAGCTCTCCCGGTTGTCCCAGAACCCAAACGTCTCCAGATTGATCCCCATATTCAGCCACATGTAGACAGGTGCGGAATTTTCGTTCATCGGTTCATCTACAACATTCGTCGCCTGCAGCACAGCATTTTGCGTCCAGCCGGGAACATTAAACAATATGGCCGTGATAAACAAAGCGCTAAAAACCTTTTTCACCCCGATAGAACGTATGTTAAATAAAAGACCCGCCACCACGGTAATCAGAAAAATAACACCGATACTGCGGAAATAGTTGCCTATTGCCAGTAAGAGAGCTGCGAAGAGAATATCCTTAATGGACCTTCTTTTAATAAATCTTATGGCAAAATATAAAGCACTTGTCAGAAAGGCGGTAGCGATCACATCGTTATAGATAAAATTACTCATAAACAATGAAGGGATATAGGTTGCAGCAAACACGAGGATGCCATAATCCTTATCCTTGGACTTATAATTGAGCTCTTTATACAGCATGTAAATCATTAATGAGGTTAAGAGTGTAAACAGAATATTAAATATTTTGATTACCAGATAATTATCCGGAAAGATCAACAACAACGTCTTTAAATATAAAACGATCGAAAAATTAAACGGAAACATATGCAGATAGCCGTTCGTGTCAAACGACGAATAATCATTCCTGTACAGCATGTCGAGTGCCAATGAAAGCACTGTCTGCGAATCATCCGTCGGCAAGCGTGGAAACAGAAAGATAATCACCATCTGGATTGCAAAAGAAAACAGCAGTATGGCTGGAATGACTATTTTCCAACTGTACTTATTAAGCTTCAGGCACATTTTATACAAAATAACGCTTAATGCCAGCACCACTGCGATCACTAGAATAAAAAGACCCAGCTGTTGTCTCTCCAAAATTGGCGTGTCCCCATATACGAAATAATTATATTTCGCCCTAATAAAAAAGGAGGATGCGATAAAAAGACCGATAAAGAATGCAAGTATGAGATACAATGTTTTTTGAATTCCTCTTATCATGGAAAACCTCCTTTGCGCAATCGAAAGCCCTTTACAATCCGCTGCCCCGATTCATAAAAAGCATTATAAACACCCAAACTGAAAATCCAATGAAAATCGGAAGTTTGGGAATTCGCAAAGAAGAGATTTAGAAAGAGAGGGACGTCCTACAATTGGGAATCAAAAAATCGCAAATGTGATACGGAAGTTTCAAAATGGAGAGAGTTGCGGAGACAAAGAGAGGAAATGGAAAACTACTCCAATCCTAGGGAGTATTATGACAAGAGTCTTAATTCTCTTTCAAACGATTATGCTATACTGGTGGAGCAAATAGAATAGGCTTAAAGGGTCGGTCGGCTACCTCTCACCGAAGGGAGGGATGCCTTGTGACAGTGTTTGAAGCAATGATGCTTATGCTAACCTTTGGTTCGCTTATCGTAGCGCTGCTGTCCAATAAACGCAAATAGACCGCCCACTCACAAAGGCATGCGGTCTATCTGTCGTGTCCTATTTGCTGAAGCCTACCGCCCTTAAAAGCGGCTATTGCCTTGGGAGTCGTGTTACAGCACGGCTCTCTTTGCATTTTACGTCTTTTCTACCTTTAATATACCACAAATAATTTAATAACGTAATAATGTACGGTGTTACATTACATTTCCAATCTCCCAGAAAATCCATCCATCCTTGCGTACATCAGAACAATTTACTATCCATCTTTTTTAAAAACCGATTATTAGCGATTAAGCCTTTCACTCTCTTCGTTGTATTAGGCCCTTTCGGTGTGCTACCTCTTCTATTCAGCAAAATCCACCGTAGACATGCCCAAGCTTCAAAGATCTCAAGTTCTTCCTGATCCATATCATTTTCCAATAGATAAGCAGTTCGGAACACATCAGCATAACGCTCAGAGATATATATTTTCAGCAGAATAAGTGACCAGGCAAAATCATATCTAGAGTCTCCCAACTGGCCGTTCGTCCAATCGATTATGGTATATCGCTCTTTATCCTCCACTATATTTCCGATATGAAAATCCCCATGAATGATACAGTCTTGCTTCATTGGAGTTTGCTCAACAAGAGCAGTCAACACATTATAAATATCAGATTGTTCTTTGGCTTCAGGGAAAAAATAGCCGATGAAATCGTATTTTGGCAGTTGTATATTTCCAATCTCTTCAACGCGAATTTTATGTATTTTTGCTAATAGGCTTGCGAGTTCCTTCATTTTCCTGGTATTCATTTTATGAATAGGGGTTCCGTCAAAACTTGTTAACAACACCTTATGTCCCTCCGGATTGATTCCCCAGCCCACTGGTTTAGAGACGGCTACTCCTCGTTCGGATAGAACATCCAATAAACGATATTGAAACTGGACATCCGGTCTGGATTCCTTATTCCATGTTTTCAGTACATAGCTCTCTTGATCAGAATTAATCCTCATGACCTCAGCTTCAAATCCTTGATCCATTGTATGCGCAGTTAAGCTGTCTTCCTGATTTAATAAGTCGTTTATGATTTCGTTGTGCTCTAGCCAATTTATGATAGATATAGGAGTTTTCAAAAATGGGTCTTCCTTTCGGAGTCAGCTACAACAGATTAACGCAACTCAAAATTACAAATAACATAAAATAGATTGTTCTATCCAGTACATAAATACAGTATCCGGGCTTTTCTTTTCAAACTTTTTCATTTTTAAATACATGTCCATTCCATCAGAAACATCATGCCATAAATCCGTAAATACAAAATCATATTTTTCCTTAGACATATGTTGTTCTGCATATTCGAAAGCATCTGCTTGGATAAGCCTGATCTTGTGAGCATTACTGAATTGTGGCAGTACATATTTATTAAATAAATCAATGACATCTTGATTTTTTTCAACAACCGTTATGCTTTCAACATTAACTTTTTCAGAAACCATATAAGCATAATAGCCAAGTCCAAGCCCAAATGTAAGAACATTCCCAAACGCTTTATCAACAGCTTCTTTCATTGTTTCTATTTCATTTGGTGTGATCGTCATCCAGATTCTTTCATTCTCCAAGACAGCCGGGAACATGAATTCAGTTTGAAAAAAACCAACCTGAGGAATTTGTCTTCCCTCTTCTGTCCGGATGATATCATTGCAAACAAAACCTTCAAAAGGTTTATATTTTTCATATTTTAATTCACTATTATTAATCTTTATAGTTGGTATCTTGATATTTTTATAATATGGATTGTCATAATATTCATTTGCATCAAGCTTATGAAGCATATTGCTAAAATATTGGTTGAACAATTCCTTATCATCAACATTATCAACCGTATCCATCCCAAAAGCAGCAGCCAGCATTAAACCAAAAGCGTATTCATAAGATACACCACAGTTTACGATTTCTTCAATTTCTTCTTTGTTAATAAAGTCGGGGGTATTATTCAAATAGCGGCTTAGTAAAGCAAACACTTTATAGTTATCTTCTTTTACTTTTTCTTTTATTACATTATTAAATTCCATATTCTCACCTATTAATTAGAATTTGTTTCTATGTCTCATGTTAGTCTTTCCAGATTGACTAGTAGGCAATACTCTCATTTTACCATTTAAAAATCCAGAAGAACAAAAACCGCTTTACTAATCCGTGACAGTTACCACTTCTACAGTGAGAAAATCTCACGCCAAATCTTCTAGTTATATGGTTTATGGTCCATTTTCCGCCTAATCCGCTCAATATTTCGTTACCCTATGTTAGAATAGACGACTTGTATAATTTGTGAAAACTTTCACTAATAGTCATGATTGATGGTATACTTAATAAGAAGATGAACTAAAGAGAATAACGATGGAAACTGTGGACGTAACCGTAGAAGATTTGAAGTTAGGAGAATAACAGCGACGCGCGCGCTTCTCCACTTCCAACTCCCTCTGATACTTCCTTTCTTTTTTGTCGGGTTCTTTTGGTACATCTTAATAGAGAAATATAAAAGTGGAGGGTTAACAATGAAAAAGAAAGCAGCTGGTGCTCTGAGTCTCGTCCTCTCTGTCATGCTCGTTATCGCAGGTTGCGGTAATGGAAACGACAAGGTGAACGAGAGCAAGAGTAATAACAACGAGAAAAAAGAAGTTGAAGCCGTCTCCGGGGCATCTGAAGCAAGCTACACACCATTCGATCAATTAAAAGATAAATATGATATCATCATTGTCGGTGCGGGTGGTGCGGGAATGTCCGCGGCGCTTGAGGCCAAAGAGAAAGGCATGAACCCTGTTATTTTGGAAAAAATGCCGGTTGCCGGCGGGAACACAACCAAATCCTCTTCGGGGATGAACGCTTCTGAAACGAAATTCCAAAAAGAACAAAACATTGAAGACAGCAATGATTTATTTTATGAAGAGTCATTAAAAGGTGGCCATGACACTAACGACAAAGAAATGCTTCGTTTCTTCGTTGATAATTCCGCGAGTGCGATCGATTGGCTGGATTCCATCGGAATCCGCTTGAACAATATCACCATTACAGGCGGCATGAACGAAAAACGTACACACCGTCCTGAAGATGGCTCTGCTGTGGGACAATACCTTGTCAAAGGTTTAGTGAAAAACGTACAAGAGAAAGAAATCCCTCTTTTCGTGAATGCTGATGTCAAAGAAATCACTGAAAAAGATGGCAAAGTAAATGGCGTCAAAGTCCTCTTTAACCAAACAGAGGAAAAAACAATTACGGCAGATGCTGTCGTTGTAACCACTGGCGGATTCGGTGCCAATATGGATTTGATCTCCGAAGTAAGACCTGACTTGGAAGGCTACGTTACTACTAACCAAATCGGCAGTACCGGGGACGGCATCAAGATGATTGAGAAACTCGGCGGCACAACCGTCGATATGGATCAAATCCAAGTTCACCCGACTGTGCAGCAAGAAAAATCCTACCTCATCGGCGAAGCTGTTCGTGGGGAAGGCGCTATCCTTGTTTCCAGTGAAGGTACACGGTTCACCAATGAATTGGATACCCGTGATAAAGTAACAGCTTCCATCAATACACTGCCTAATAAAGCAGCTACGCTGGTCTTTGATTCCGGTGTTAAATCCCGTGTGAAGGCTATTGAACAATATGACAAAATGGGCTTCGTGATTCAGGCGGATTCCATCGAAGCTTTGGCCAAAGAAATCGGTGTTCCAGAGGATAAGCTGGCAACAACGCTTGATACTTGGAACAGCGCCGTTAAGAATAAAAAGGATGCCGAATTTGGCAGAACTACAGGAATGGACAATGACCTGTCCACTGGTCCTTTCTACGCTATTAAAATTGCTCCTGGGATTCACTACACCATGGGTGGCGTGAAGATCAATACGAACACAGAGGTTCTAAATAAAGATGGTGAAGCTATCCCTGGTCTGTTTGCGGCAGGCGAAGTTACAGGCGGCTTACACGGACAAAACCGGATTGGCGGCAACTCTGTTGCAGAAATCATTATTTTTGGTCGTCAAGCCGGGATCAAATCTGCTGAATTCATAAAAGCAAAATAAGTAGATAACAGATACTATAGGCCTCACAGCAAAAAGCTCAAGCATCGGCAAGTTAGCCGCTGGCTTGAGCTTTTTTAATGGGATTAATCGCCAATAGTTCGGATAATAGTATCAAACGGATCTAATTCCAGGGTTTGTTGTCCATATTCCGTATCGATCGTAGTTTTTTGAAGCTGGTCGCTATTGTTAATCACGACGAGTATTTTACTTTCTGGATAATAAGCACACTCTGTATATAAATTATCCGTAATATACTTTGTTTCCTTTAACTCATTGCCGGCAAAACGGATCACATTTAACAGCAATCTTGTATTTTCAAAGCTTAAGGTGAAAGAAGGCAGGTAGATCCCCGTTCCTTTACCAAAGGCATGGGTGGACAATGTTATCATCCCACTCTTTTCACACAATACCGCTGCTGAGCCATCCGTAAGATAAATGTTATTTTTAGGTGTTATGCTGGCTCCTTCAGGCACTAAACCTTGCTCATCTCTAGCCTCAAATGTCCATCTTCCATGAGCTACCTTGGAGCCTGTATCCTCATCCAGACCAAGCACATGTGCCATTCTGAAAAAGCTGTCATAACCATCAAGCGCCGAAGGCTGATTGATACCTATAAAAGTACCGCCCTCATAAACCCATTCTGTCAGTAAGTCCACGCACTTATGGTCACTCCAATATTCTCCACCACTCCATGCTGAACCTGCCGAGCCGGCATTGATCACTACATCACACTCTTGTAATACTCCCTTACGGATATCTTCAAAATCAATGAACTGCACCTCAACCGGCAACCCGGACAAAGCCTCGTTGATATGAATCAGATCATGCATATACGTTTCATGGAAATGCCCGGACAAGGTCCACGATCTCAATTTGCCCCAAGCGTGCAAAATGGCTACCTTCGTCTTAATGTGATACGGTTTGCCTTTATGATGCAGCTCTTTAATTTCTCTGAATTCATCCGCGATCTTTTCGATATAATCACAAAAATCCGGATAAGGCTCTACAAGATGCAAATATCCGCCCAGTCCAATCCGATCTATAGGCTCTCTGAGCAAGGCGCGCCGGATATTAATCCAATACTTTTTGGCATCGAGCGTAGGGTTACCTCCCTCCATAAACGTAGGAAGCCCTCCCAATCCAACCGGAAATAAATAGGGATGCAGCCGAATCTCATGGGTATCTACTTTTACACCAGAACAAAGCCTTGCCTCATACCCTGAGAACACACATTTAATCATCCCGTCAAAACCAAACTCCTCAAAACGGTCATTGTAAGGCTCCATGCCAACCCAACTATCATCATAGAAGACATACGCCAGCTTATCGTGCTTATGCACAATATCAATTAATTGCTTACCAAATTCGATGACAAAATCATTGATAAATGCCATATAGTCCAGCTTCCGCTGCTGCGCCGGGATATGACTGACCCGATATTTCCCACCATTCACAAAATCCTCGGCCGTGAGCGAATACCCATATTTCTTGGCAAACAGATCAAGCGCCCTTGAGCTTACCGTAAAATCATATGAACCCCAGTCCGAGAACAAATGGCGATTGCGCTCATCACTGCCCCAGATCCAGGCGAAATTATAAAAGAGGGAGGTGAACCGAACCACTGTTGTTTCCTTATGCTTACGACACCAATCTTCAATCCAATGGAGTAAATATTTTTGCGTTTCTACATAGATGGGATCAATCTGCATCAGATGCTCTTTTTCCCAGTGATTCGTGGTGTGATTGTACATGGAGATCTCTTCCCAAATCCGGTAGACCATGAAGCTGACTGTGTATTTATGCCAAGGCGTTATTCCAGTAATGACTACATTTCCCGATTCCCGCTCATAATTCCACAGTTCTCTTGGAACCTCTTCGCCCGTCGTTCGGTCAAAAACCTGCCAGTACTTAAACGCCTCTTTGGAATCATTCACTCGGAATTGTTCAGCAAAAAAATCCTCCATCAGATAGATGGATAAATAATCTTGTACCGCTACCTTCGGATTTGTTATTAAAAAGCTCTGCTGCAGCTTGTCTGAATTCTGGGACGCCCATTCGTTATGATCTCTGATGATGCAGATTGTTGAATAAATGCCGTATCCTGCGTTGATAATCTCATCGGACAACTGTGTGCCGTCACTGTCACGGATGACATCGGCACCCCAACGTTCAGCTAATTCCAGGGTCAATGCCTCATAACCGGATTCTCCCGGCAGTGTAAAGGCCCCCGTTGTTTGTTTGGACAACTTGGATCCCTCCTATTTAAGCATATCGGATAGAAAAGCTAATGCTAAGCCTTGCCCCCAGCCTTGAATCCAGTCTTTTGGAATATTGCGGTATCCTTCCCGATCCTTCATAACCGCTGTTCCGCCAGAGACACCCAGTACCCGTCCATCTTCGCTGATATTGTTCAAAATACCTTTCAGGGCTTTTTGCACATATTTGGTATGCAGCGGATTGCCGTTATTGATCATAGCAGCCGCAATACCGCAAGACGCGGATACTTCTTCATAAGACTCCTCGTCATCGAGTACTGTCCGCCACAGGCCGTTCTCCGTTTGCACCAGCTTGAGTGCGGCCAGCTGATCGCGCAGCGAACACTCCACGTCCATACACTGCGGATACAGATACCATTCTTTCAAAAGCTTTTTAACTTGCGACATGGTGTATGCGCCCCAAGCATTCGCTCTGCCCCAGAATAGTCCAGACATGTGATCCTGCTTCACATTATTGTAGCCATGGTACCAAAACCCGCTGCTAGGATCTTGCAGGTATTTGATATGCCAATAATATTGATTCAAGGCATCTTGGATCATTTCCTGATCCTTTAATTTGCTTCCTACACGGAGCAGGAAAAATGCCGCCATAAACAGGGTATCCGCCCATGCCTGTTCTGGAAAATCATTAGAAATAGAGACGGTATGCTGCAACACATGATCTCCGAATCTAAGCGCATTGTTCTGTAGATAATCTACTTTGCTCATCACAATATCCCAATATTTCTGATTGCCTGTTTCCTCATACAAAGTGATCAGCATATGGCCCATGGCACAGGTATTTACCGTCCAATCCGGCAGACCCAGCTCGATATATTCATCTGCCCACTGGACAAGCATATCCAAATACTCTTTATTTCCTGTAGTTTCATAAGCTCTGGTTACCCCATAATAAGCCACACCACAAGGCCAGTCCCATGTTAAATCCATCGCCATTGTTTTTCTGACCACTTTGTCAATGACCCTTAAAATCTCTTCTCTGTCATAAGTTAATTGAAGCATCTTGTTTCTCCTCTCTTTCGCACACGCCCCCAAAGGCGCTTGAGAGCTGTCCGTCCATATTGTAAACGCTTTACTAACTCTATTGTAAGTAGTAAAATGGTCTGATTCTAAGCATATTCATAACTAAACTGTGCAATTTCAACCATTAACTAGTAGTTCTTATATTTCGGGATTGGCCGTGACTACAGAGAATGTTTGGACTTCCGGCCGCTGTTGTCGTAAGAATTTCTTGATTTTATACCGCTCTTCGCGGTGGAAATCTGCTGACAAAGGCGGACGCTAACGCTCCTACAGTTCCAAACTTCACCTCCGCCACTTTTTTCCCAAATTGTATAATATCAAGTTCTCTTTATATAGTTGAATTTGATATAACGTTAACCTATAATCTACTCAACCTACGTAATAAGAATGGGAGTATTGAGAATATGCCCAGAAAAAAGAAGCCCGTCATTGAATACCGCCACTACAGCTTACCGATAAACTTTCCTATCTTGCTGTTAAGCGGTGAACGTTGGAAGATTTCTGATATTAAAAGTGAACATCTGCATTTCCATAATCATTTGGAGATTGGCATTTGCCATTCGGATAGCGGCATCATGGAGATCAAAGGAGAATCTGTACCTTTTAAAGCCGGAGATGTGACCTTCATCCCTAGGTATCTCCCTCATACAACTTATAGTTCGCCGAATGAAGCCAGTCTGTGGTCTTATATCTTTTTTTCGCCTGAGGATCTTTTTCAGCAATCCTTCAAGAGCGCTTACAGCAACTTTGAGCCGAATCTGTGGGCAATAAAGGGAATAAACTGTATTTTGAACAAAGAGGAACATCCCAAGGTTTATACCCTTGCGACATCGGTCGTGGAGGAATTGAAACAAAAAAATCCTTACTATCAAGAAAGTGCCTACGGCTTATTGTTATCGCTTTATATAGAGCTCCTTAGAATTCATTCCCGGAATGAACCCTTGGTTGATCAAGACACAGAGCATAGCCTGAAGGGCGATTTTGTCATTTCACCTGTTCTGGAATACATCACTAAAAACTACATGATGCCAGTTACCATCGATTTTTTAGCTGATCTGTGCCACCTAAGTACCACTCATTTCCGCAGGAAATTCCATGAGATTATGGGGTCCGCACCTCTCGACTTCCTAAACAGTACCCGTATTGAAGAGGCCTGTAAGCAGTTAAAAAGTACGGATGATTCCATTCTCTCCATCTCTGAGCAAGTCGGTTTTCAGTCCATATCCAGCTTCAACCGATGTTTCTCCAAGCTTATGGGTGAGTCACCTAAACAATGGCGTAAAGGCGCACAATCCGAAGCACAATCCGCTAAAGCGTCTATATTGGAGTTTACGGGGTGGGTATGATCCATTGATCCATTGATCTATTCTAGATCATCTTTCTCCCGATTGTTTTATATAACATGGTTCTTATCTTCTTTAACTGCGCAAAGTTTTCTTCAAATGAAATGCTGTGGGTCAGTGCCAGCCCTTTTGAGAAATCTTTTTTATATAGAAAAATTGATTCCAAATACAAACCTATGACATGAATCTGGTTCCAAGTAGGATAACTTGAATGATGATAGAAGACAGTCAGCGTTTCTAATGCATAAAAATTATGACACCATCTCGCTTCCTCCATTACGTACTTCATTGCCGGTCCATTATTGTTAATCATTATGTCTCGGAATTCATCTAAATGATTAGGCTGAACATCGACATATTCAATTGCATAAAAGGGCTTTACATGCCGTTTTCGCGCGCCTTCCCCTGGTGTAGGGTACGTGCTGTTTGGTGTGGTTACAAGTAACTCCATACGGATTGTTTCGAGCACGAAAGGTATATTCACATTTTTTAAGTTAGGTAAAATGAATTCGGCATCTTCTTTTTCCTTGATCTGCATTAGGATAAGATAATCCCATATAATGAATTCTCCATGTTTTTCGGCTGTTTTGTTATGACTGTAAACTGAAATATCCTCCACAGCATTATTTTGAGTCATGGATCCTAGAACGTCTGTGAGTTGGCTCTTTATTTCTTTTTTCATATGCTTTTTATACTTCTTATCGACTCCGATACTCCAAGCAATATAATAAGTATCATTTTGTGGTGTCAGTTTTAGATTCTCTACGCTTATTTTCTTATCCATTTCTGTTTCCCTTTCTGTACAAGTCCCCAGCCATCGATGTATAATTCGTCTAAGATTTCTAATAGCTCGGAAGGGGTCTGAAGCAAGGCTGCTTATGGTTAATCGTAACGCTGCTTCCCAATAAACGCAAATAAGCCCCCCCCTCTGAACTGCCCCATCAGGCACAACAAAAAGGCATGCGTCCGGTACACTACCGAATTCATACCTAACAAGTCGCCTAATAAAATAAGCTGTTATGTGGTAAGGCTAGCCTTTACTTTACCTCACAAAATCTATTTAACAAGGGAATGATTTGTTCCTTGCTCATAGGGGCGTCGTGCCCCGGGATATACGTAGTAAATGAAAGAGTCGATAAAAGCTCAATATATTCTTTCATTTTTATCGGATCAATTTTACCTTCTCCATGATAATAATCCCCGCTATGTGCATCGCCTGCGAATAATACTCCCGCTTCTTTTATATATACAACACAAGAATCGTCTTCATGTGGCCCTCCTACCTTTATAATCTGGCAAGTGGTGCCCCCTAAATCCAGCGTTAAAGCATTCTCGAACATAATATTTCCTGTGCTAACCTTAATCTTATCAAACGTATCATATTCTTTTTTCATACAGTTATAGGCGAATTCTATTTCTTCTTTGGTCTCTAAGCGTTTTACAACAGCTTCTTCATCCCATTCCCATTCTTTCAGGCGCTTTAGTGCCTCATTCGTTGCTGAAGAGACTATAGTTTCCCCGTCAAAAGCATGCATACCAAAGGTATGATCCCAATGCCAGTGCGTGATCAAAGCATATTTGGGACGTGGCAGATTGTTATCATCTAAACACTTTATAAAGGTATCTAAATGCGATTTTGAATTACCACAATCAATCATAATTGAAAAGCTGTCACCTACAACATATCCCAAAACAGGTCTGTCTGTTTCTCTGACACTTTCCAAATAATAAATAGAGTCATTTATTTTTTTGAGTTCCATCCTATTTTCTCTCCTTTATGGATACAGGTAAAGATACGCTCTATGGGGGAGATGATTACCTATTTATAATGGATGAAGCAGGTGCCATTGAGCAAGGGAGAGTTTAGTTATATTCACAATGTACTACGACGTAGTTCATAAAAATATTGCACAATCGGATGCTTTAACTGCATCTTCTCGCTCATGTTTAAAATCCGCTTTTTCCCAACCCGTCTATCCACTAAAGCCAGAATATTCAATAAGATATCATCGCTCTCTATGCATTCCTCTATAGAAGTAGATAGAAACTTATTAGCTATAACGATAAAATTCGATTTACTTAATGAGGTCTGTGCTGACAAAAGCTCCTTTGCAACTTCTGATATCTTTCTGCTTCTTGCAATGACTATTAGACGATCCTCCGGGATGATCCCTTTACTATCTTTTCTAACCGCTTCAATGTCTTCAGGGTGGATTGGAATTTGGAGTTCTGAATCATTCTTAATCTCCTGCTCCGTCTGATACCATCTGATTGAGTTAGTTCTATCATTCATATTGAGTACGTTCTTTTTATCTACCGAAATATAACAGCTCCCTGATTTATCAGGTAAATAACGGTAGCTGCTTGCGCGATATTCAACCTTGCCGGATAACGCGGGACATAGAAAACTCTCCAGTTGTTGCTTTAATTTGCTCCAGGACATGTATCCTCCAACAAGACGATCTCTTCTCCTCGTCTTTGTCTTATTTTTATATTTTCTTTTCCCCAAGAACACATAACATCCACGATCTTATTGGCTGTAACGCCATATTCCGTGAGGCTGTATTCAACTTTTGGCGGCATCTGCTGGTACACGAATCTTTTGACAAGCCCATCCCTCTCAAGTTCACGAAGCTGCTGGATCAGAACCTTTTGTGAGATGCCTTGAATATTACGCTGTAATTCACTTGTTCTTTTGGCACCGGACATCAAAAAGCAAATGATCAAAGCTTTCCACTTTCCGCCGATGATTTCTAGTGTTGCCTCTATCCCTAAATGATATTGTTTCATAGAATAACACCTCGTTCATGCTGATCAAATTAAGCTTACTCAAAACTTCATTGTTGCATATATTTTTTTCGGAGTCCAGTACACACAATAAAGTAACCATCTTACTTTATTGTGTGTATTTTCTTTTTTTACAACCTGCAAGATAATAATAATATTCATAAATAATATAGGCCTGAGAATGGAGATTCATCATGAAAACACTAGTGATTTTGGCGCATCCGAACCTTGAGAATTCGAGGGTCAACCAGCGCTGGAAAGAGGAACTGCTATTATATCCCAACGATATTACCCTTCATGAGATTTATAAGGAGTACCCTGACTGGAATATTGATGTTTCTAGAGAGCAGAATCTAATGGAAACATATGACCATGCGATCTTTCAATTCCCGTTGTATTGGTACAGTTATCCGCCGCTATTAAAAAAATGGTTTGACGATGTGTTGGCTTACGGATGGGCTTATGGATCAAACGGGAACAAGCTTAACGGGAAAAAGTTAGGGCTGGCCCTGTCCATCGGTGATAAAAAAGAAAATTATCAGCCAGCGGGCTCTGTTTCTTTTACCGTAGACGAAGTGATCGCACCCTTTAAAGCCAGTGCCAAACATGTAGGCGCAGAAGCCCTACCGTACTTTGCTGTTTTTGGAGCTTCATTTCAAGCCAGCGATGAAGAAATTAATACTAGCGCAAAAGAATATATCGAATATATCTTTAATCACCGTATTTGATACAAAACAAATTGGGCTATCCTTAGTCTTGTTCAAAGACTTTAAGGATAGCCCATAGCATTGTTGAAGCGGTCTAAAGATTCTCTGTAGTAAGTGTGAAGCCTTCGATCACGGCATCTTCGTCAACCTCAATCAAAATGCAGCGTCTCCCATGATAATTCACTTGCTTCACATATTTTAAATCCTGCGGGCTGACCGAAATCGTAGCTACCTTTGTATCGATCTTAATCGATTTGGTAGTGAATTTCGGCATCACGCTGCTCGCCTTCATCTCATAATGCTTATCGTCAACGATCGTTTCAAACGCCCGTTCCACTTTTTCCATTGTCACGTTCTCTACGCCACTTACCGTCAGTACACGTTCCAGGTCTCTATAATCGAGCTTTGGAGGTTCTTCCTTATCGTCGTTGGTTTCGATGACCTGATGGATCTCCTCGTACACCTGTGCGAGAGTGGTTGCATCAAGCTGTTCGCCCGCCACTTCCTTCACGATGTCTTCGAATATAGCTCTCTCTTCCAGTGCTGTCATGGATCTTTCGGCATTCAAGACCTCTCCGACAAAATGCGGATCTGGAAAGTTCGATTTCCCCGTACAATACAGAATGCGGTTCACATCGGAATAATTGTCCGTCACGCTTGGGTAAAAGAAACCTTGCTCCGGCGTACTTAATTTGACTATCGGATCTACAATGACATTGTACTTGAACTCCCGCTCCACGTAATCAAACAAGAGAGCTTTCCGTTGTTTCTCCGTGGAATTCACGCTGCATAGGATAAAAGGATGCGCGAATAGTTCGTTTTTCTCACTTTCCTCGGCTTCATCGTTTCTATCTTTAGTCGGGCGGAAATACTGTCCGCGAACGAAAGTGATCACCGTATCCCGTTCATAATGAGTATCCGCCATCATTCTGTCCACCAACAGTAGCATCAGGTCCTGCCATTCATCCGGATCCCCTGTCACCAAAGCTTGATGAAGCATCACCTGCGCTGGCTCCTCCGCTTCCGCTTGAAATTTCAACTCGAACAATTTCTGATCCAGTTCACCGGTCAGAAGTTTTTTGAAATTGCCCATATACAGCTCCTGCTTCTCTCTGTCCACCATTCCAAATGGCTGGCGCTCCCAATGATAGATCTCGTTGCTTTCCTTCATAATATACACGTTGAGAATATCGTAAATACTCATTAAATCGTGATCCAGCTTAAATTGCTTGCGTATATGCGCGACTTCTTTCTTTATCATGATTCGTTAGACAACTCCTAGGAAGATTAATTGGTCTTTTCAGTATAAAGGATAAAAAAAAGCTTCGCTATACTAGTTGAACTTAAGATTTTTCTATTAAGGTAAGTTCGTGACTCCCGTGAATGTTTGGACTTCCGGCCGCTGTTGTCACCAGATTTCTCGAATATTACCATGTTTCATGGTTGAAATCCGGTGACAAAGGCGGACACTACGTTCCTACAGTTCCAAACTTATCGCATGCTCTAATGCATAGTCTTCAAGCTGAATATCTACCTGTTGATTCATGGCCAGCTTGGCTAGCTGTTCACCAAGAAAGGGCCCCATCGTTAATCCGGATGATCCTAGTCCATTAGCAACAATTAGTTTATTCCATCCTTGAACCCTGCCCAACACGGGAAGAAAATCTGCTGTAAATGGACGGAACCCTACTCTTATCTCATTTAGGCTACAATCCGCAAGACCGGAAGCCGTTTGCAGACCTTTATTTAGAATTTCTTGCATTCCTCCTGCGGTTACAGCAGTATCATAACCTACGACATCATTTTCGTGAGTAGCACCTACCACGATATTTTGATCCGCAAATGCGAGTATATATTGATCTGTAGGCGGCATTACCACCGGCCATTGCTCTGTACTCGCTTGTTGAGCAAGCTTCAAATGCATAATTTGAGCTTTTTGATAACGCACCTGAAGCATGATCCCAAGCGGATGAAGCAAAGCGTTAGACCAAGCCCCTGCGCACACAATCACTTCATCCGCTGTGAATGTCTGTTCTCCTACGCTAACCCCTTTAATTTCATGATCAGCATGCTCTAAAATAGCATCGCCCTCAATCATTTGCGCACCATTACGCTGAGCAGCCCTTAGCAAAGCATCACGTAATTCACGTCCGTTCACTCTTGCTGCACCGGATACATGCAGCGCATGGTAACCTTCCGACAATAATGGAAACTTCTCTTGCGCTTCAAGATCCGTCAGCATCGTAAGTTCCCCTATTTCAGGGGCGTCCTCTCTGCGCAGCTCCGCTCTTTCTTTCATCGCGAGTAACTTTTTCAAATCCTCATGGATACATATCGCTCCAACTTTTGCGTATCCAGTCTCGGTTTCTCCAGCCTCTTCCAACTCTTGAATAAGTGCCGGATAAAAGCTTGCTCCCGCTTTAGCAAGACGATACCATGCTTTGTTTCTGCGTTGAGACAACCATGGACAAATAATCCCTGCTGCTGCATCCGTTGCTTGTCCAACATCCTTACGATCTATAATGATGACCTCAGCACCTAACTTACTTAGCTGATAAGCTGCTGAAGCCCCTAATATGCCTGCACCAATTACAATAACCTTGTTCATATTCGAAGTCCCTTCAGTTATTCATTTTTTTAATCATTCACTACTTACCCATTGTATCTTAAATTTGACATTTCTAATGAATTATCGTACTATAAATTCCACTCAGTTAAAAGTACTTTAATTTAAGTACTAAAATAAAAGTGTTATTCAGAAGAAAGAAGGAATACAGTTGAAGTTTTCACAGTTTTTGAAGTCCAAAGGGGCCATCGGTTCTATTTTTATGGGTGTGTTCTATGCCATTGCGATGCTTGGTATTTTCTTACCAGGGTATACAGCACTTCCAGGGAACATGGATGATTTAAAAATTGCTATTGTCAATGATGATGCAGGTCAATATGGGGCTCAGATTTCGAGTCAGTTCTCGAAGAGTTTACCATTCAAAACGATAAAAACCGATGTATCGAATAAAAAAGCGATGGATGAATTAGAACATAATAAGTTAGCTCTAGTTGTCCATATTCCAGAAGAATTTTCTGCCAACGTCCAAAGCGGTAAGGTATCCGCAAGTATTGATTTCACAGTCAACGAAGCTTCTGCCACCATGGTATCTTCAGCCATGTCTTCCGTTGTAGGAGAAATTAACAAACAATTAAGCGCGAACTTCTCAGAGCAAACCGCAAAAGGTGTGTTAATGAACTTTAACGTACCAGAAGAACAAGCCACCGCAATGGCTACACAAATTGAAAATAGTTATGTCGGGAATTATGTTGTCATCAATGATGTTCCGGACGGCATGCACAACAACATGTTACCTATGTTCTTAACTATGGCTGGTTATGTTGGGGCAATGATTGCCTCCATGCAATTAGTTGCTTCTTTTAAAGCGAACCGCGGGAAAGCAAGCAAGACAAAACTGTTTATGTTCGTTCAATTGACAGCTTTATTAATCGCTGTATTATCAACAGTCGTTGCTTTAACCATTGCCTTCTCTGTTGCAGATGTAGACCTATCTTTACTGTTACCAGTTGCTGCTCAGCAAATTCTAATGTATATGGCTGCATTTAACGTGTGTGCGATTATGGTCTTCCTAGTTGGCGAAGGCGGTATGGTCTTAAATATTCCAATCCTGCTCATGCAAACCATCGCCAATGGTGCTACCATGCCTCGTGATATGATGTATACACCATACGATTGGTTCGGCCGCATCACCCCGATGTATTATTCTGTGCAAGCTTATTTGGCACAAATGTTTGGTTCTATTAGTCCAGCACCCTTCTTATGGGGATTAGCAGGCGTATTTGCCGGGGCTATGATGATTAACATTGTAATCGTCCGGTTTGTTCATAAACCTGTACCTGTGACTAAAGAAACTATACTGCCCGTTGAAGTTAAAAATACAGCTGAAATAACCGCCTAGGTTTGGTAAGATAGAGTTTAGCCAACAATTAGGAGTGGGTTCTGTGATGTCAATTCAAATTTATATCTTAAGTAAGTTAATGGATGAAAATAATTATCCTTATAAATTAAAAAAAGAACTATCCACCCCTATTCCTTTTGATAAATTGCTCAATCTATCTGAAAGCAAACTATATTATCACTTTGAATCTCTTACGAAACAGGGCTTAGTTGAACAGGTAGAGATTATCAAAGAAGAACATCGTCCAGACAAACAGGTGTTTTCCATTACCGATAAAGGGCGCAAGCAGCTCCCGCTCAAAATTTATAAGGTAATAGAAGATGCAGAATCTATTTCAGATATGATTGTCGCTCTTGTGAATCTTCGTTTTGTAGAGACTGATAAAGTGATCCCGATTATCGAGAAGAAAATTGAACAGTCACTTATAAAAAAAGATCAATTAAATCAAATCTACCAGCAAATAGATGTAGATAGCTCCACTCGTGAAAGTGTAGATTTCATGGAAAGCTACTACGCTTCTCAACTTGAGCAATCTATACACTGGTGGAAAGTTCTTTTAGAAAAGCTGAAAACGAAAACGATATAAAAAAGAATGCCTTGGATTATTGCATAATCAAGGCATTCTTTTTTTATTTCCAGCATCAATCACACAATAGCTTTTTTCAGTTATTCACTTTTAATTAATAAATATAAAAAGTATGGAGCACCGATTAAAGCCACGATTACTCCTGCTGGTATTTCAGTATTGGCTACTACCATTTTACCAAGCGCATCTGCAATAACAACTAATCCGCCACCGATTAATAAACATGCGGGAATCATTATTTTATGGCCACGAAAGAGTCGTCTAACTAAATGTGGAACTACTAAACCTACGAATCCAATACTTCCACTAACGGCAACCGCTGGTGCCGCCAATAAGACACTACACACTAAAAACCAAACACGATACTTATTTAGAGATACCCCTAAACTAATGACTACAGGATCGTTAAGCCTTAGTACATCCAATATAAGATGATTCCGAATTAATAAAGGCACAATAAGAAGTAACCAAGGCAGCATAGCATACACGTGGCTCCAATTACTATTCCCTATGTTCCCTGCCAGCCACACCTTAATCATCTGATATTGCGAAGGATCTAGTACGAAGGTTAACACAATCATAAATGCACTAATCGCAGCCGCAACAGCAATACCAGTATAAATTAATCGAATGGGAATAATGCCTTGATTGCGATCATAGGAAAGCATAAATAATAGAGCGACAACGATAAATCCGCCCAATAAAGCATACAGTGGCTGAACATAAGTATGTAAGCCGGTTGAGCTATTTTGTAACAGCAAAAATAACATCATGGATAATCCGGCACCAGCATTTATCCCCAATATGCCCGGGTCTGCTAAAGCATTTCGGCTTATGGCTTGCAGCAGCATTCCTGCTATTGCCAACGCGCCACCTACTAGAAAACCCAAGATCATACGTGGAATACGAAACTGAAAAAGTACAAGCTCCTGCCTCGGTGTTCCCTTTCCTAATACGGTTTGCCATAACTCTTGTAAGCTTAAGCTGCTTTGACCAGTAGATACACTATATATAAAGCCTAGCAGTAAAATGATTGCTATAATTATAAACTTCCATCTTAGCTTCACTATAGCTCCCGCCTTTCTTTACGAGCCAAATATAGAAAGAACGGAACACCAATAACCGCAATTACAGCACCTACAGGGATTTCATAAGGGGCATTTACGATACGTGCCACTAAATCAGCAAGCACAACAAGGGTGGCTCCCAGAATTGCGGATAATGGAATAATATAACGATAATCCACACCCACTATGTAACGTACCAAATGAGGAGCAATTAAGCCCACAAAGCTTACAGATCCGGCTAAAGCACATGAGATCCCAGCTAACATGAATGCGGCTAAAAGCGAGAGATTTTTGATAAGTTTTATATTAACGCCTAACCCTTCCGCTGTCTCATCCCCTACAGAAAGTATAGTAATCGACTTTGAAATTACGATGGCAAGTAATAGCGCAAGAAGCATCCAAGGCAACATTTGCTGTAGATGGGCCATGCTAATGCCACTTAAACCTCCTCCATACCAAAAAGCCACCTGCTGTGCCACTGAAAAAAAGATACTTATTCCTTCACTTAGGGCAGTTAGCATAGCAGAGATGGCAGCACCCGCCAATACAAGCCGAATAGGCGTCATGCCTCGTTTACTTAATAAGCCCACACTAAAGACTAAACCTGCGCCCAATCCCGCACCTAGAATACAGAGCCAAAGTGTACCTGTGAATGAAATCGTCGGCAGGAAAACCATAGCAATAACTAACGTGACCCCGGCCCCAGCATTTAATCCAAGAATCCCCGAATCGGCTAAAGGATTGCGACTAATCCCTTGAATAATTGCTCCACTTACTGCAAATCCAGCGCCCGTTGCCATAGCGGCAAGTACCCGGGGTAAACGAATCGACTGGATCACCTGATGAGTAGACGCCTTATCATCAAAAGCGATGATCGACATGAATACATCTGCGAAGGGTATTTTTTTCGCGCCAAGGGCCATAGCAAGCACTAATACGCCTATTAATAGGAGGAGCATGAGGATTAGCAATAATAAAAAGGAGAACTTTTTTTCTCCTGCTAGTGATGATTTCTGAACATTTGCGGCCAATGTTTCCAACCCTTTCCCTTCACTTTACAAAAAGAGCCAGCCAAGGGCCAGCTCAGATGCAAACGAATATGATTTCTATCTAACTTAAGTCAGAGGATGTGGTAAGCAAAAATTTGACGGCCCGACTAATCGCACCCGAGATTACGCTCACATGCTCCTCTTGCTCAAGCAATGCCCAGCTTACTTCGAAGCTTGGAAGGTGTAAGGCCATCATGCTGTTACATAAATCCAAGCTATCCTTGACCATATAATCCAGCTCTTCTCCACCGGCAATCATAAGCGTTTTAGGTAACTGACTTAGCGTATTGCTGTGTAAATCAGCTTTAAAATTCTCATACTCCTTTAAAAGTGCGTAATCATTCCACCAGATGGAAGCACTACTCGCAATATAATGTGAGAACAACGTGGGTTGTGTAAACAAAGCATGCAGAACAAATAATCCGCCAAAGGAATGACCAAACAATGCTTGCTTCTGCTTATTGATAACGAACCGCTGGGCAATGGCTGGCATTAACTCTTTTTCAAAAAAAGCTAGCAGCTCATCTGCCCCGCCAAATTCAGGCCAAGGCTCCCCGTTGGGACGTTTCGGTAAATTCGCGAGCTCAGCTGGCATGGTTAAATCATAGGTTCGACGCACGGTATCAAACGCCTCACCTCCAGGATAACCAATGCCAACAACAATCGCGGGTGGATAGCCTTTAGGCTTACGCGTCAGCAATCGGGTGATTTCAGCAGCGGTTTCAAAAAGCCCATTGCCGTCAAGAACATAAATGGCGCCGTAGCCATCTTTTGCAGGCTCATCCAAAGGTTTGGCAATAAAAATTTCATAGTCCTTATTGTTAGCTTTACTCGTGATCAGCATCGTTTCATAGTTTGGTTTTACGTACGGTTTGATAATCATGGCAGCAGGAACGCTACAATATCGTCCATCGTTTTTTGATAAGCAATTAATCCACTGGATCTCCAGTGATCGCCATCCACCTCGAACACTTTACCTGCTTGAACTGCAGGCAGCGCCTTCCATAAAGGACTAGCTTTAATGTCTGCCAGGAAAGCATCTCCCAGACCATCATTATCGTTAATAAAGATATAATCCGCGTCTAAATCAGACAACATTTCCAGCGAAATATCAGCGGACATTTCACCTTCTACAAGAGCACTTTGAGCAAAGCCTAGCTCACTCAGCACATAACCCCCGTAATGGAAGTTACCCACTAAAAAGATTGCACGGGCATTCGCATTAATATAAATTGCTTTTTTACCGGCAGAAACGCTGGCTAACTGTGCTTTAGTTGCTTCTAGCTTTGTATTGTAAGCAGCAATAGCTTCTGTTGCTTTATCCTCTAAACCTAGCAATTTCGCAATCGTTTCTGTGGCCTCCACTACATTGCCGAGTGCATTCTTAAACACGTAAGTTGGAGCAATTTGCGAGTAGTTTTCATAAACACCATTTTGTGCATAAAAAGCAGTGGGGAATATAATTAATTCCGGCTCCAAATCTACTACAGATTCTGGAGAGGGAACACCATTAGCGAAGCTGATTTCTTTTACACCACTTAACGTATCCTGTAGATACTGCTGCGGTCTTTCACCCGTGGACCATTGGGCTACTGGGGTTACACCAAGGGTAACTAAGTAATCCTCTAGACCAGGGGCATACACCTTTTGTACAGTCCCCGGAATGTTTACTGTATTGCCTACTTGGTCAGTTACTACAAACGCTTCTCTAGCCGCTACTTCCGGTTCTTGTACAGCGGGTTCCTCCGTTGCAGTTGCACTCGCTTCACTGGTTGTTACTGGAGTATCTGTTGCTTGCTGATCAGCTGTATTATTGCCGCCGCAAGCTGTCAGTAGAATGGATAATAAACCAACCATTACAACATAACTTATTGTTTTTGTATTAAACCCCTTCATGATAGACCTTCCCTCTTTCCTATATTCTCAATAATAATCATTCTCAGTATTGAGTGTATAAGAGATAGGACGCATTGACCATGTAACATCTTATGATTAGACATGTACATTTTCAAGGTATCATCATTACTGCAACTTCCTCTAGCATCCGCTTTAAAGCTACAGGCGAATATTCAAACCAAGGATCGGAGTGAATAACATAGATTTGTTGCTGCTTAATAGCCTCTAACTGTCTGAACCCAACCTCTCTCTGCAAATGATGCCATGTTGCTCGTGACTCATCATCGGGGCAGATAATCGTAAACAGCTTATCTACCTTCAATTTACCTAATTCATCAAAAGTAATCTCAGTATTATATAGACCGGGCTGCTCATAACTAGATTCCGCTCCCAAATCCTGAAATAAAAGATGCTGAATGCCTGTATTACAATAAGCAAAGATTTGCTGCTGATAGATACGTATAACTAGAACTTTAGGTGGTGTAGAGGTCCAGTCTAACCTGCGCCGAACGTCTTCCAATCTTGCCCTATACTGTGTGATCCACTGTTTCGCTTCTTCTTGTTTATTTAGTCGGGCAGCAAGTTCAGTTAAGGCTACTAAACAATCTTGCTTATCATCCAGCCAATAGATTGGAAAATGATCCTCTATCCGTTTTACCAGCTCTGACGACAAATCTTTGGGAGAAATAAGAAGATCAATTGGCAAATGCAATAGCTCATTGGGGCTGCAATAATTTTTGTTTTGCGTCAAGGTTACCTTATGCTCGATTTCTTGCGCCCACAAATTATAGTAGTACGGTGTCCACTTTGCACTTAAAGGTGCAGCAAACGGGATGATCCCTGCCGCGTGTAGATACCCCATCATGTTCCCAGTTACAACACCGATATTTGATTTTTGCTGGCTGGAATACATCGTTGGCGAGATCCCTTCAACCTTTTTGAACACTCGGCTAAAATAAAACTCATCACTATATCCAACCGCTTCTGCTATAAACTTCAAGCGAACGTCTTCCTTTTGCAATAATTGTTTAGCCTTTTGAATCCGCAGCTGGGTAACATACTCCATTGGACTTTGTATATATTCCTGTTTAAACGCCGAGGAAAAATAACTGGAACTAAGACCAGAAAGATTAGCTAAATGTGCTAAAGACAGGTGCTTCGTGAAATTCTCTTCTATATATTTTCTAACCTCGCTTAAATCCGTCTTTTGCGATTGTTTTTGCATTCTGTCACCTCTTTACTGCTTATATAAATGCACTTAACTCTTTATTCATTCATCAATTGATAATCATTATCAATTATACTTTTGTTTTTGGGGGGTGGCAATGGTTGGGGAACGTTCTATAAAAGTGTGCTCAAAAAAGAAGACGCTCAGGGGACTAATCCCCTCGCGTCTTCTGTCTGTAACTATAGGCTGCTGCTGCCCAGAGTAAGTCTTTTATTTTGAATCTACAGCCGGAGCCGGAGCCGGAGCCGGAGCTGCAACTGCTGCGCCATTCTTTTGCGAGTTCTCCTTCACTTGACCTTGCTCTAAAGGCTGAACAGGCGCACCAATGTTAAAGCTATCAATGATTTTCCCTAGTGTAGCTTGGTCAAAGTCTACTTGGGAATACAACTCTACTGTATAGCCATCCTCTTCCCAAATCACAATTCCATTTGCATAATAAACCTTAGTCCCGTTAATTACTTCTGTCTTCACTTCTTCCGTAGTGCTGATCCCATTGTCCCCGCCCTTGGAGATTAGAAAATTCACAGCATTCTCACCGGAATTATACTGCACTTCAACCATGCTGGTCCCCTGAAGAACACAATTCACAAACTCATAGTCTCCCATCCAATCGGGTGCCGGGAAGTTCATGCCAAGTGCTGCACGTGCTTCATCTAGGCTCAACTTAGCTGCAACCGGCAATTCAATGACCGCATTCTCCCCACCTTGGGCATCTTCAGATGGAGTCATTGACTGTGCAGCCGATGGGATTTCCTTATCGTATTGTGTGATTTCGAGATTTCCCACTTCAAACTTTGCCATGATCGACTGGAACATATCCTGTGCATAGGAGGTTGCAGAGAATGCTCCACCCAGACAAATTACTGCACTGCCAATCACTATTGCATTTCTCCAGCTGCTTTTTTTCATCGTTATCCCGTCCTTTATCTCTGATTGGGGGTTAAGTGCCCCATGGTCCAATTTGTATATCAAGCGGTTATAGATTCTTTCTTTGGCGGTAGTGCTGCCCTGTTCGGCATTCTCAAGCAGTTCTATGGTCTTGTTGAATTTGGTGAGATCATCTTTCTTATTCATTTTTGAACCCTCCTGCCTTTAAGGAAATATGCAGTTTTTTCAAGCTTCTATATACTACGACACCGATATTGGACTCACTAACTCCCATGATCTGTGCAATTTCGGAATTTTTCAGCCCAGCCCCATATTTCATTGCAATGATATTGCGTTCCTTCTCACGCAGCTTGGAGAGCGCCTTGAACAGTGCTTGATTATTATCCTCACGGATCGCCAGCTCCTCAGGAGACGGCTTGGGAAATATAAGTTCCAGCAACGAATCCAGTGAGGTATAGCTTCTTTTCTTCTGCGCCCGAAAGTAATCCGTCACAGCATTTCTTACAATGGCAAACAGCCACACCTCAAAATTGGATTTTTCTTGTGAAAAACTATAATACTTACACATCACAGTCTCAAACACCTGACTGCATATGTCCTCTGCCGCGTGGTGGTTATTAATCCGATAACAGATATATTTGTAAACACGTTGGTAGTACGTATCATACATCCGGGTAAATTCCTCTTTGGACATGATAGCTTCACGTGATCTTTCGGTATTCATGTAACGCTCCACTTTACCCTGGATAACCTCCATCTCCACCCTCCTTCCACCTCACCTTCATCGAAAAGCTAAACAAATTGCGCAATTTGTTGTGAAGAAACTTACATATGTTAATACGGAGAAACGCCCAAACCATTAACAAATGTTTTGATGTAATCGTGGAATGGCAAAAAACCATCATACAACTTATAGTTCACCAAATGGAGACTAGGGACCTTTTTCAACGTTGGTTCATGAGATTAACAATCACAACACAAAAAACGCAACCCCGAAAGGCTGCGTTAACGTTAACCCCTAACTTCCTGTTCTCCCTAGTCTAATTAGTTATTTTTGCAGGTGCAAGCTTTAGTAATTCCACGGTTAGCCGCTGCTCCGCTTCCTCATCAATACGATACCCATCAGCTTCTAAACGTTCAATTTGCCGATCCAAGAAATAAACCGTATTTAAAATCTCAGTAGCACCCAGTACAGATAAGACGGGTTTTAATGCATATTCAATCGCTAGAAGATGGCCTAACGAACCCCCAATAGCAATAGGTACAATTCGCTTACCAACCAGCGCTTTTTGCGGAAGGAGATCTAAATAGGTCTTCAAGATTCCCGTATAGGAGGCTTTATAGATAGGCGTTAATACGGCGACAATATCCGCTTCTTCCACTAGCGCATTGGCCCGCAGAATCGCCTCACTGGCGAAATTGGCCGTAAGCAAATCGTCCGCTGGTAACTCATGTACATAGATCGAATGATGCCAAATCCCCTCTTGCGTTAGAAATCTTTCAACCTGCTGATGAATAGCAGTTAATCGAGATTTTCTAGTATTTCCTCCATTAATAATGACTGCTTTGCTCATTACACATTCCCTCCTATACTCGCACTTGTTAGTGCTTTTTCAAGTGTTGTTACAACAGGTACAGATAGCCCTAAATTTCCTCGAAGCGTATAACTCTCATATTCAGTACGGAATAAGCCTCTACGCTGCAATTCAGGAATCACTAATTCAACAATATCGTTAAAGCCCTCCGGGAAATGGGGAGGCATCACATTAAATCCATCTGCACCATCGTTTAAGAACCATTCTTCTAATTGATCTACGATTTGTTCAGGGGTTCCAACGATTTCCCGGTGTCCGCGTGCTCCAGCGATACGCTCATAGATTGCACGAATAGATTGCAGATTCTCACGTTTAGCGATATCACGAATAATGTTGTAGCGGATCCGCGGATTGGTGTCATCTTCAATTGAACTGAATTCCGGAAGTGGTTCTTCGACATCATACCCTGACAGATCAATATTAGTGAAAGACGACAAATACGATAGTCCTACTTCAGGTAAAATATAGCTGTTTAATTGCTGCTGCTTCAGCAAAGCTTCTTCCTCTGTTTTCGCTACAGTAATAAACACACCCGGCATAATCTTCAAGTCCTCCGGTTTACGTCCATGTTTAGCCAACCGCCCTTTCACATCACGATAAAAGGTTTGCGCTTCTTCAAGCGTCTGCCATGCTGTAAAAATAACCTCTGCGGTCTTCGCGGCTAACTCTTTTCCAGATTCAGACGATCCGGCCTGAACAATCACGGGATGCCCTTGTGGTGTGGTTGATGAATCCAGTGAACCCTGTACCTTAAACCAAGCTCCCTGATGATCAACAGGATGTACCTTTTCTACATCTAAATACCGACCTTGCTCCTTGTCGATAACAAGCGCCTCAGACTCAATAGACAACCAGAGCTGTTTGACAACCTCCACAAATTCCTCAGCACGTTCATAGCGGGACGCATGCTGCAAATGTTTATCCTTACCAAACAGGAGAGCTTCACCCTCATTGGCTGATGTTACTACATTCCAGGCGGCACGCCCCTTGGACAAATGATCAATCGCTGCGAATTTACGTGCTACATGGTATGGATCGTTATAGGTAGTAGTCAAGGTCGCCGTTAACCCGATATTCTTAGTCACTGCTGCAAGTGCGGAGATAATAATAACGGGATCTAGCTTTAATGATGATTGTGCATTTCCGGACAGCTTTTGACCTAATACATCTGCAAAAAATATCATATCGAACTTGCCACGCTCAGCCGTTTGTGCAATCTCCGTTAAATACTCCAAATCAAATGCCCGACTTGCCCCTGAAGAAGGATGACGCCAGCTTGCTACATGATGACCGGGTAGATTAATGAATGCCCCTAATTTCATTTGTTTTTTTGTCATGTTAACCACTCCTATTGTTTGATTTTCTATTAAGGAAATCCGTACACAAAGGCGGATGCTCACGCTCCTACAGTTCCAAACTTCCCCTCTGCCACTCTCCCTTTTTAGATTGTTGTAGAGTCAACTTATATAAAAAATTATTTAGCAAATGGATTAAATTCGTTCGTATATAACTCTTCCGGTTTCACTTGGCCTTCCTTTAGCTCCCCATTTGCCACAAGCCAATCAATCCAGACATCGTATTCCGAGGGTGTGATCACACCGCCTTTTTCAGAGATGCCCGTACTCTTCCAAAACTTAAGATTATCTGTGGTTTCCTTGCGTTCACGCTTATTAATAATTTCCTCGAATCGTTTAATTACTTCCTCCCTAGGTGTCGTTCGGGCCCATTCAATGGCTTTTGCAACTCCATCTACAAATTGCCTGACGGTATTCGGATTATCCTTGATATACTGATCTGTAAAGAAATAATCACCCGCAGTAAACTCTGTGCCAAACACATCAATATCCTTAAAAATTTCTGCGACCCCACCTGTTGTTAAAGCCCGATCCCGGGCAATCCCGCTTAACATAACCACATCGATCTGATGATTTCGCAGAATCTGTTCTGCACTAGAACTTGGAACTGTCACTAAGGTTACTTGTTCAATTTCCTTTTCGGTCAAGTTACCTTGGCGTAAATAATCTTTAATGACGAATTCCGAATGGGCACCGAGAATATTCACCCCTACTTTTTTACCAATAAAATCTTTAGCCGACTTTATAGCTCCCCCCTCGAGGGCATATGCACCTACATACGTATTTTGATCACTGCCGTAGGAGCCAATGACCGACTTTATTTTTACATTCTTGGCGTAGGATTTAATAATGGCTCCATTGAATGCTGCACCAAAGTCAATTTGTTTCGTCGCGGTTAATTGAATACTTTCCGGACCACCCACGCTGTCACCTATAGACTCTAACTTCAAATCTCCTAGGTAACCTAAATCGGCGGCCAACTCTGGGAAAGAGACACTTCCAGGTGCAGACTGATATTGCAGGATCTGATCTTCTCCACTTTTGGCGGAGGACTTCCCCTCTGAGCAGCCAGATAAAATACCACTAACCAAGCCTACAAGTATAAGCAGTGCTACTGTTTTGTTCATCTCGCTTCTCCTTTTCCAAATGAATTGTATTTTTCTGAGCTACAGTTCCAAACTTCCCTCCGCCACTCTTCCTTTTTAGATTATTTTAAGTACAATTAATTCAATTTGTTTAGTTGGTATTATTCATAAAAAATATCATTCAAAATCATCCTTCTATTCATTCACCGGTTGCTTCCATTTAGAAAATTTACGCTCGAGCATGGTCAAGCCTTGGTTGATTAGCAAACCCAACAAAGCAATGGTTAATATACCGGCGTACATTTGAGGGATCTGAAAGTTATATTGAGAATAAGTGATTAAATAGCCTAAGCCTTCTTTTGCCCCTACCATTTCTGCAGCAATCAATACTAATATCGCCCCTGTTCCTGCCATTCGAATCCCTGTAAAAATAGTTGGCACGGATGCCGGCAAAATCACCTTTAGAAATAACTTGAACGACTTAATATTCATGGATTTAGCCGCTTTAATAAGTAAGGGATCGACGTTACCTACAGCAGCAATCGTGTTTAGAAGAATAGGCCATGTGCAAGCAAATAAGACGATTGTAATCTTAGAGGTTTCACCAATCCCTAACAGCAGCATAAATACCGGAAGTAAAGCGAGCGCAGCTGTATTTCGGAACAATTCCAACACTGGATTTAATAGCTCCCTAGCTAAGGGATACCAGCCAATTAATAAACCTAATGGGATCGCAATCACTAACGCTAATGCAAATCCACTGAACGAGCGAATGATACTCGCTAAGAAATGAGTGAATAGCTCACCTGAAGCTATCAAATTCCATAAGGCGGTGATTACCTCAGAAATAGGCGGGAAAAATGCTGCGTCAACTAAGCCGGTCCGTGGTGCGACTTCCCATAGTAAGAACAATAAGACTAAGACAATGGACTGTTTGAACACCTTAAGCACGCCGGAAAAAGAAATAGGATTTCGTTTCTTTAGCTGTAACGTTGAATGAACAGACTTAACGGATTCGATGGGAATCCCCCCCTTTATAGATTAAATATATGCACCTTTGTATTCAGGTTCATGCAAATAACCCCATACCTCATGTCGAGCCTTCACAAAATCAGGATGTGAGCGAATATCCGCATCTTCCAATCGTGATTGAAGCGGAATATCTACAATCTTCCTCACCGTCCCGGGCCCTGGTGTCAGGACGACTACCCGCTCCCCAAGATAAACGGCCTCATCAATGCCATGCGTAATAAATATGATGGTTTTTTGGGTCTTCTGCCAAATCCGTAAAAGCTCACTTTGCAGGGATTCACGTGTTTGGGCGTCCAGTGCGGCAAAAGGCTCATCCATTAACAAGACGTCCGGGTTAAAGGCAAGACTTCTGGCAATGGCTACACGCTGCTTCATCCCTCCGGAAAGCTCATGTGGATAACGGTCTCCGAAATCACTAAGCCCAACTAACGAAAGAAAATGCCCAACCTGCTCGCTACGTTCATGCTTCGGAATCCCCTTTGCCTCTAACCCAAATTCAATATTGCCACGCGCCGTCTTCCAAGGAAATAAAGCATACTGCTGAAACACAATACCTCGATCAAGCCCTGGACCTGTTATTGGGTGACCATCTATTAAAATGCGACCCTGTGTGGGGGATGATAAACCACTAATCAAATCAAGCAAAGTTGACTTACCGCACCCGCTTGGCCCCACTATCGTTATGAATTCACCTTTTCTTACGGAAAAGTCCAACTCTTTTACCGCCGTGAATTGCTGCGTTCCCTCCTTTTGCTTAGAATCTCGGACACTGAACGTTTTGGTGACACTCTCAAATCTGATTTTTTCAGCAGCAGCCATTGACTTCACCTCTTTTAGTTATTATTACGGGAAAGTGATTGTTCACCAAAAAGGCTCAGATGACAACGACTAGCGTTTGTCCCCTGAGCCTCTGGTGGAACCAGTCAGCATATTCCGTTTCGTACTCACAATCACTAAAATTTAAACATCAATAATTTGTATTAATCTGATGGGATTACTATATTTTAATCCGCTGGGGTTGTCAACAATAAATTCATAATTATGGAATTAACTAAACAAACCTTACTTCATGTTCACTAACCTTAAATATTCCGAACTTCAACAACCTTTCCCAAGTCCACATACTGCTCATGATCCAACTTCACCTTCACTCTGCCCCTTCGGCGTTTCTCACGCCATTCACGAAGATCTCCCTCCGTTTCTAAGCGAAGCTCCGCGATTTCCAAGGCACGATCCAGAATATATTTACTCGTATAGAGCACCGTTTGTATTCTTTGACCACCTAGCATGATAGGAGACGTAATTGCTTTCCATTCCTCGACCGTAAATCGTACATACAGATCTTCTTCAGTACCCGGGCGACAAGGAACCTCTTTAATCTCATTACGCCGCAGCACCTTCCAATCCGCTACTTTCCCTACCCAGTGAATCCCCGTTTTTGCAGGATCAATGAACTTTTTACGGGATTGGCACATCGCTACGTATTCAATTTGCGTTAGGATCTTCTGGTTTGCAAGATTCCTTAACGGCATATGATAAAAAGCTTTCCGCAGCGCCACCTCCACTTGCTCGGGTCCCCGGACAGAACCAACAAGCACATTTTTGCCCGCGAGTTGGTTGGTATAGTATTCTTTCGTGCCGCGTGGACGAGTCGAGCGTTCATAAGCTTTTTCCGGACTATCCTGAATAATCTCATCCAAGAATCGCTCCACTAGGCTTGTAGAATTCGGTAGGAATGGCAAAGCGCCAATATTCAATAGCTCGATGCTTTTGTAGAATCGGTGGGTCTTATACCGCTCCTCATCCGGGTAGGGGAATAAAACATAGGCGCCAAACATGCTTCGTTCGTATTCTCCCGAATCTTTCTCCTGATATACTATGGCGTCCCGATAGCGGTGCATGGTGTTGATGTCATCCTCTTCAGGACCAGGCTGCCTATAAGTGCGGTGATAGGAAGTCCCTTCATAAGCCGGATTTAATCGGTATTTCGCATCAAAAACATACTTATACTCTTTGATTTTGCCAGCATCCTTCTTCTTCAGTGTCAGCACATTATCCGGACGCTGATTGAGCGTCGGTGCCTTATCCGAGCTAGGAATCGCATTATAATACAGGATGAACTGCTCTCCGTTAACTGGATTCTCGTACACCATCTTAGCGCTCTGCGAGCGGTCAAGTGTAACAAAAATACCATTCCGATTCACCTTAATAATATCCTGCTTCACCAGCTTATACTTCTGACCCAGAAGCTGATTCAACTTGAGGAAGCACCAGTATTCATAGAGCTGCGCGACATCCTTCATAGACAGGCGCAGCAGATCACCTTGGATCGACAAGCCTTTGAGCAGCATCAGATAACAGCGATAAACTTCGCGGTATCCTGGAGCCATCTGCAGTACAAGCGTAACAGACATCTGCTTCAGCACTCCAGCCTCACGCAAGAAATCCATCTTAAGCACGCGTTCGAGCTGAGTCAGCATGGTGTCTAACCTTTTTATAAGTAATGGATCTGGGGTTCGACCTTTCGTCTTCCAGTGAGCCTTGAGCTCCTTTAACTTCCCGTGAATACGTTCCAACATCCAGCGGATGAATCGGTTCTCATTAGTATCATAGGCGAGGCGTCTTCGTGTCTCCATTAAATGTGTAGCTGTGTAATTTCGGCTGCCGATGGTCAGGAATCCATGGTCCATGTCTTCTCTTAATCGTTCGGGATGCTTCGCGAGCTCGCGGATGTTCTCTCTTCCTGCCTTTTTGACCCGATTGGCGTCCACTAGTCGGCGATCCTGGAGCAGAGCATAATTAGGATTCTTGTTAATCCGCTCAACGGCATCCAGAAGCTGTCTAAATACATGCTGAAGTATAGTGAAAAACTCCGTCAAGCTCTGATGCTGCGTTTCCCGCAGGCCTGTTAATTGGTAGGTTTTACGCAAAAAATCAAAGGCCAAATTATAAATCTTCTCATTCACTTCATTTAAAATATTCTGGTAATCCAGCTTGTAATCCATTTTAGAGGGAAAGATCTCCATCTCTACCCGCAGCAAAGCCTGTCCTGAACTACAGATCTCCCACTCCGTCAAACCTACCTCATTCCCAAAGTTCAGCACACCCGCAAGAATAGACTCACCTAGGGGCTTAATCGCCTGCCGAAGCAGCACATTTTCATGATAAAAAGATAGGTTAGCAGCGGTCTTCTTCTGAATCACCAGCTCATACGACTGTGTCTCATAAAAACAAGGAAAAACTGACTCCCCCGGCTGCCAGTCCACCATCCCGTTAGCTTCAGGAGAAAACACTTTAATCTGAACATTACCAAGCCGTTCGGAGCATGTAATCCCAAACTGAGCATTTACCCACTCCTGACTAGAAGAACGATGAAGCTGCAAGGTCTCCACAGTAGGATGATATGGCCTTCCTTGAAGAAAAAGCGTAAAAAGCTCCGTTTCTACACGGAGCAATTCTACCGCCTGATTAAGAGAGCCAGTATGAGGTGAATCCATCTTCCTCCAGCCTCCTAAGCATAAAAGCCAATTTACGCGCACTTTGTGGATGTTTGGCTGTAGGGGGAGTTTGTCCAGCAGCCCATCTCAGGTAGAGTGGAGAAGCATCATTGTCCATAAGATCTTCAATATTTACCGTCACACCAGATCCTGTACCAAGAGCCCCTTTCATCAAGTTCAACAATACCCGGCGAACCGAAGAATGGCTCCCTTGAATGCGCGGCAGTATCTTTTGCAGCAGTTGCCAGTCAAAAGCTTCTTCCTCACTCATCAGCTTGTACCGTTCGTTATAGATCATATAGAAGCAAATCGCATCGCGTACCCGGAAACCTACATGAGCATGGACATCCTCAAGCAAAGCATTGATCTTAACCAATCTCTCTGTCGTCCGGACAACTAGCTCTTTGTTGGCATCATAGGCATCCACTAGCTGCAAATAATCGGAGCGCAGAAAAAGATGGTTCAGTTCGGCAAGATCAGCGGGATCATCCGTCTCTTCCTGCTCACTCATGTCCGGATACTGCTGCAGATTGATGTAATTGAACTCCAGTGTGTTAGCTCGGTCCAGTACCTTTTTGCTAAAAGGATGTGTCGTTTCGTCCATGTTCACAGTCCCGATCAAGAACACATTCTCCGGGACACCTAGGCTGCCAAACTTCACTTGATCCTCAGACGTATCCAGCATGGTAGAAGATATGAGATCCTGAGTCTGGATCTTCCCCTCCCGCCAGTCCTGCGTTTCCAGCACACTTAACAGGTCACTGAAGTAATGCTCTACCCGCGCCAGATTCATCTCATCCATACAGATAAAATATGGCTTATGTCCATTCTCCGGCTTCCGCGCCTCTACTAATACTCCCGTAAGCGGACCCGGTTTGAACCTGCCCGAAAGATCCTTGTACCCCAGCAGATCCGCAGGATCACTCCAATCCGGCCGCACTGGGATCAAGGTAAACTGTCCGTTATTCCCCGTTGCACCAAGAGCTTCTGCAAACAGCTTCACCAACCGAGTCTTCCCTGTTCCGGATATGCCTGCCAGAATGACAAAAGGCTTAGTCTTTAGCGAGAGGTAAAAGTTTTCAATAAGGTGCTCAGGGAAGAAGAAACCTTTGCGACGGATGTGGGATTGGATTTGGTGGAGGATACCTGTTACTTGTTCATCCTGTAAGGGCTCCGCTTCTTGCGTCACTACTTCCACTTCCTCATTATCAGCTACATTACCTGTAGAAGTCACAGTGTCCACATATAGACGGTAATCCTCCATCACATTCTCGAGATCTTGGATTAGTTGCTCGTCATTCGGAACGGCTCCTCTTTCATACTTGATGTAAGCGACAGTAGACACCTGATAATCTTGGCCTAGACCGCTGTCTACCAGGTGAATATTATCATCCTTATTCATATGGTTCAGTGAAAGGAGCCCTTGTATTTCTTGTGTTCGAGTTCGCAGATAGGCATAGCCATCTCTGCGCCCCTTCTCTTGAATAGGCGCCGTCACTCCTTGGTTAAAAGTAAGATAGACAGCACTCATATCCTCAGCAAACAAATACACAACATACTCCCCTCGTTGAGTCGTTTCCGTGATCCGCTTATCCAGTATTGCAAGCCAAGGAACCGTTGCCCAATTCCCTTGTCCAACAGAACCCTGAATTTTATATTGATCATCTAAGAATGGTAACGCTTTGAGCTCAGAAGGAAGTGTCTGACGAAATAACGCACCTAGTGCATGACTTGCAAAGGTTTCTTTTTTGGCAGAAATGTACTCCGCCATGATCTTCTCCAGATAACCTTGCAAAGAGAAATGCTGCAAAGCGGCATTATAAGACTGGAGTTCGTCATTAGCTAGTCTCTCTAATTGCGATAGCTCCTCTTCCCCTAGCTGTCTTTGAATTTGGCTATGAAAACCTATGGTGTTATCCTCCGAGTTCACAAACAAAATATGCGAGAGCGCATTAACTGGACTGTTAATAATATCTTTAAGCTGACTTTTAGGTGCATCACTCCATAGTTCTCGACCTGGTGGCAGATCTACCCGGTTTCCACTATTCTGTTCAGCTATAAAATAGTTAAGAAACCGCTGCTTCACGTGATCGTACGATACGCGCTCCTGATGAAAGGCTCTCAGCTCTTCGATTAAGGATAGGATGAGGACCATTTTGTATGATTTTTGCTTACGCTTGAAAATCTGCGTGACTGATTCCGGTAATGGCATGTTGACCTCCAAGACTAGTTAACGATTTCTAGTAGTCATATTTTTTTACATGAAGTTTGCGAATCTTTGAGTCTGTAATATTTGCTTGGCTCAGTTGGTCATAGATCGATTTTACCTGTAATTGAGGCCTTAATATAGCCATAGTTTTGCTTTAGTGGATTATACATCTTGTAACGGTTACCTACTAACCATTGTTGATCCGTCCGCTTACCTTTAATTTCTCCATTGTAGTTTTTCGTCTTTCAATGACAAATAAGCAATACGGAGTCATCTGGATTTACAATATATTTGGTAATTCGACAATATGGGAATGTATTCCTTCCAATCATGCATATAAGAAAAAGGACTGTCGCATGGACAGCCCCAACATATAGTTAACGTATACCTTTTAATTCCGTCTTAATCCGAGAGAACAGATGGAGCAAATGCATTAGCAAGCTGCATGCCATCCTTAAGCCCCTGTAGATATAAAAGTTCATAAACAACAGATTACTTTAAAGAAACTTTATCCTCCCAATTTTCAAACTCTGGCTTACGTGCAATATCCATGGAGACAAATAACGCTTGGAAGGCCTTGCTCTTCTTCAAAAGAATGTCTATATAGAAAAACATTCAAATTTATAACGGCCAATATATTTTTCTTAACGGTATTAATGTCCGTGTCTCTGAATCAAATTGATCATAGTATTGTGTTACTAACTCCGCGAGCAAATCCAAGTCTATTAACGATAAAGGAATATTCGATCTTTCCGCTTCATATTTTGCTTCCTTTGTGAATCCACCACTAGATACATAAATCCCCCGATCTCCTACTCTTAATCCTCCGGTAAAACTACGTATTTGATTAGATCCCATACTGCCTGAACGGTGCTTTACTTCCACTATAATTCTGGGTTCTTCAAGCCCTAGACCATCTGGGGATGCAAAAATATCTCTTCCCCGGTCCGGCCCTTTGGGTGATATTCGTGTCTTGTAGCCCATTCCTCTAAGGATGCCCGCAACAAGTTCCTGCATTTGCTCCCAGTCTAACTTAGCAATCTTATCTTTGATAAATTCATTGGACTTCTCAATGACGTCTTCCTTAATTAGCTCTAATTCTTCGGCTTCTTCCTCCGTCTCAGCTTGCACAGACTCTATGGGTTGACTTGGTTGATTACCATCGGTCTGTCCGATTACCATTTGTTTGAGCAATTCCTTCTGAACATCATTCGGGATAGATATAATAGTCATTATGGAACCAAGAGTATTCCGGGCGCTTGCCGTCAAAACATCTCTAGATACAGTCCCCTCCCAATCTATTCTGCGAATATGAGGCTTATCCGTAATATAATTTGGCTTAAATTCATAATTCGACTTGATTCTTCCTATGTAATAGAGTCGCTCTTCAGGATTATATGTGATTACTTGGTCGTCTATTTTAAATTCACTTACAAAACGAAAAATCTGACCAGCAGTAATATTGATCTTACCCTCTTTATATCCAGGATACCGTACCTTCAAAAGCCTCTTCATCTCTTGCAGTGTATTTACCCCACCGATATCTCCCAATGGAGCCCAACCAATCGCTACAGCTTGCTTATCTTTAAATTCATTAATAAGATATGCCCTTTCTCCTGCTCGAACAAGCCACATACTTTTCATAGTGGACCTCCCTTTATTCTCTGTACATGAAGTTTGCGAATCTCCGCATCGGTTATATTAGCCTGAAGCAAATGCTCATAAATCGTTTGTATTTGCGCCGGAGAGATAGAAGGTTCAGGAGTTCCTGTTTTTAAACTGATCAGCTTCCTAGAGATAAACTCACTTAGTTCCACATCATAGACAACCAGTTCGTCCGAGTGGATTTTCCGAAGCTCCGGATCAATACTAAACCGACATCTCATCGTGAATGAAACCATAGAGATAAATTTCACTGCAGCTATACCTTGTATCAGACTCTCGATGGCCTTGATATGTCCATAGTTTTGCTTCAGCGGATTATACATCTTGTAACGGTTGCTCACTGACCATTGTTGATCCGTTCGCCCACCTTTAATTTCTCCATTGTAGTTTTTCGTCTCAATGACAAATAAGCAATACGGGGAAATAATGATATGATCAATCTGGGTGTAACCTGTTCGAGACTTGGGATTAAGAAGCATTAGATCGCTTAATGATTTACACTCCTTAGGTAGCTGGTCAAGTTGGATATTGATTTTATGCTCACCTAACTCTCCAATTCGTGTGGAAGCAACCTTCGGTTTCGACTTGGGAGTTTGTGCCTTACGCACTGCCTGTGGTGGCTTAGTGTCGGATTTTTTAAAGAGAGACAATAGCGCTTTAAACATATCAAAACCTCATCTGATATAGATTTACAATATGTATGGTTATTCGACAATATGGGAAGTTATCCCTTTATTCATATCATGAATGGAGGTCTGCCCTCTTTTTGGATGAACAGCATCTAAAAAAACAAAAATTCCAAACATATATACAAAAAAAGACTATCGCATGGACAGTCCGAAAATAAAGTATGCGTTTATCCTCTTCGGTTCCGATCCCTATGTGCTTTTCCGGCAGCAACAGGACATGTCTTAGTCCGTGAGAACTGAAGGGGCAGTAAGGGCATGTTCAAGCTGCATGCCATCCTTTAGTCCTTGTAGATATAGACGTTCATAAAGAACGGCTTGCTTCAATTGAAGCTTATCCTCCCAGTACTCAAACTCTGGTATACCTGCAATGTCCATGGAGTCAAACAACGCTTGAAAAGCTTTGCGCTCTTCTTCAAAAACATCCCTAGGCTCGGATTGATGTTCAATCTGTGCGGTCACCTCATCCAATCGACCTTGAATCGTCTGTAAAAACCATGCAGGAAAGCTCAACATATCCCCTCCAAGATAGAAACTCAAACGAAATGACACTGCATGTCCGTTTTTTTCTTGGTACATCCGATTAATCAGTTCGTCCACCTTACGACTCTGGGCCTGAACCGCTTCATTGCTGCTTAACGGAATTCCCTGCTCCAGTGATTGCTGTCCGAGTTCATTCAGCTTGCGCTTTTCCTCCTCATATTTGCACATCAGATGTTGCATTGCACCCCCACCTTCCGGGAAAAGCTATATCTGTAGACGATGTATGGAAATTTTAATGCGTTTATCGGTTTATTTCATTTTAATTCGATATTCGCATTAAAACAATACTTACCTCGCATACAATTTGGTTAAATTGTGAGGTGACACCAAAATGAGGCATCGCAAAGAGCCCCCGGGTGACAAAAATATCATTGGAACCCGAGTTGTAGCTATTCGAAAAGCTAAGCGAATGAAGCAAAAGGATTTCCTTGCCAGGTTGCAAACCTTCGGTTTAGACATCAGTCCAACCAGTTTATCGCGCTTGGAAGGTCAATATAGACTTGTGCAGGATTATGAGGTGGTTGCCATTGCGAAAGCGCTGGATGTTTCTGTTGGGGAGTTGTTGGGGGAAGGTTAGTGAAGTGATAGTGGGAGATAACTCTCTGTTTTTGGAATAGATCGTTATTTTCATTTAAATAGATACTACATAGATCTGCAAATTTTTTATGCAGAATCCCTGAAGGGATTTATTATTCAGATTTAGACACGTACCTACGTCGTCCAATAAAATGGAGGCCTGAGGCAATATCTGACCCCCAGCTTTTTATCCTACGGTCCGCTTTCAGGTAACATTCATCATGCTATGTATGTAGACATCAAATAATACATAGCTATAACAACGATATACCAACCTATGGCACGGAATTCATTCCATAGATTCAGATTAAAAGACGATCAGTGACCTGCCCTTTGCAGAAACTGATCGTCTCTCTTGTCTTACAGTCCTTCTTCTCCGTACAAAAAAACCGAGAAAGGCACTTTATTTAAAAGTGTCTATTTCTCGGTTATAGTTTATTCATCCGTTACGTTAACTAGCTAGATTGCCCTTCCATCGCTCTAATGGATTCATCCACCTTTACCATCATGGAACATTCGACTCTTTTGCGGAAGACGTCACAGCTGAAGTCATAGGTTCCGACCAGGGAACCCGTCGCGTGCAGCGCATTGGCAGGACAACCGCCGCTGCAGTAGAGCTTCGCCCAGCAGTCCTTGCATTCCGGCTTCGAGTAGCAGTTGCTCTCTTTAAATTGACATTGCAACCCAGGTTGTGTGATGCCATCCCAGAGGTTTCCCATGCTGTACTCTTCATCCCCGACGAACTGGTGGCAAGGAAAAAGCTCTCCCCCGGGGGTGACAGCAAGATATTCTGTTCCTGAACCACAGCCAGTGATTCTCTTCTGGATGCAGGGTCCTTCCGAGAGGTCAAGCATGTAATGATAAAAGGTAAACCCCTTGCCTTCTTCGCCGCGCCCAATCATTTCTTTTGCGAGAATTTCGTACTGGTTATATATCTCCGGAAGGTCCTCCTCGGTAAGTGCATAGGGTTCCCTTGGATCACAGATGACCGGTTCCATCGAGATTTTGTCAAAACCAAGATCTGCGATATGAAATATATCATTGGTGAAATCGACATTGTTACGAGTGTAAGTTCCCCGTACATAGTACTCTTGGTCTCCGCGCTTACGAACGAATTCCTGAAACTTCGGAAGAATATGATCGTAGCTGCCTTTTCCGTTTACCGTTTGGCGAAGACGGTCATGAACCTCTTTTCTTCCATCCAGGCTTAATACGACATTGTACATTTCCTGATTTAAAAACTCGGTGACCTCATCGTTCAGCAGCATCCCGTTCGTCGTGAAGGTGAAGCGGAACTTCTTTTTGTATTCTTGTTCTTTGCTTCTTGCATAAGCTACGATCTGTTTAACCACTTTCCAAGCCAAGAGCGGTTCCCCGCCGAAAAAGTCGATGTCAAGATTACGATGATGACCCGAATTTTCAAGCAGGTAATCGATAGCTTTTTGTCCAACCTCATAGCTCATGATTGCTCGATCTCCGTTGTATTTCCCCTGGCTAGCGAAGCAATAGTCGCATGACAAATTACAGGTATGCGCAACATTGAGGCAGAGTGCCTTAACATAAGTTTTCCGTTTTTTTAAATCGAGCGAGAGGTTCTCATACTCATCTTTTGTAAAGAGCTGTCCATCATTTATAAGCTCCTCGATATCCGCGATGGTTTCTCGAATGTCGCTCTCGGAAATGCTGGAATCATCTTTATATTTATCCAACAGCGTTGTCACGATTTTGTCGACAGAAGTTTTCTCATAAAGCGCTATAATTTCATATGCTAGGTCATCAACAACATGCACCGAGCCACTATAGGTATCGAGCACGATATTGTATCCGTTTAGTTTATATTGATGAATCATACTTACTAATCAAGCTCCTTTTGCACACAAGTAGAAACGGCTTCGCCATCCTTTAGGGATAGTATCCATTTCTTAAAAATAGCCGCCCATCAGCAGAGCAATGGGCGGTAAAATTCCGAATCCTATCTGTTCATTGCATTTTCACACTTCTGGTTTGCAACGCCGCAGGAAGTTTTACAAGCGGACTGGCAAGAGGTCTGGCATGCGCCGCATCCGCCGTGTTTTGCGGTATCCATCAGTTTGCGGGTGCTCAGTGTTACGATTCTTTTCACGATAAATAACTCCTTCTGTAATTTCTTGTGATCACTTTCACTTAATTTCCATGGAACATCGTAGCAACATCACGCAGGCACGTCTATGATGCCTGTCACCTAGCAGAGCAGAGAGGGGTTAAACATAAGCATCAACACTAATTTTCGTGCAGTCTTTCATGCTTGTGATCGTAGGATGCCGTAGTGGGAACCAGAGTCAGAGCAATGCTAAAAAAGTGAAACAAAAAAGAGACGGCAATGATGCCATCTCTTTAACAACATTTTTTCTCATACTTGTCCGTAAAGTCCAATAAATATAAGGATCTCATAGCACTGTATCCTTCCTTACCAGTAGAGCGACACTCTCCACATACGTGGGTGGACAATGTGAACAAGCTTATATGAGGAGCCCTAAGACACTTCCGGACAGTTTATCTGCTCTTGACGCCTTAGTTCATAAAAATATTGCACAATTGGATGCTTTAACTTCATCTTCTCGCTCATGTTTAAAATACGCTTTTTTCCAACTCGTCTGTCCACTAAAGCTAGAATATTCAATAAGATATCGTCGCTTTCTAAGCTCTCCTCTATGGAAATAGATAAATGCTTAGTAGCTATAACAATAAAGTTCGATTTACTTAATGATGTCTGAGCTGACAAAAGCTCCTTTGCAAGTTCTGATATTTTTCTGCTTCTTGCAATGACTATTAGCCGATCCTCCGGGATGATCCCCTTACTATCTTTTCTAACCGCTTCAATTTCTTCATGGTTGATAGGAATTTGAAGATCTGAACCGAGCATAGCATCTATGGCGTGCTGCAGAGGGACGAGAATGGCCCTCCTATCCATAACCGAACGGATGCTTTTTGTACTCTAAGGGGCTTGAGCCGACTCTATTTTTGAACACACGACTAAAATAGTACTGGCTCTTATACCCTACCTTCACGGCCAGATCCCCGATTTTGATATTCGGCATTACGTCATCCAGAATCTCCTTCGCCTTCGATATCCGAAGCTCAGTGACATAGTCAAGGAATGAAGCACCGATTTCTTGCTTCATACGCTTGCTAAGATAGGTTTGGTTGATATGAAATAGTGCTGCTACTCGAGTAATAGACAGCTCCGGATCCTGATAATGACTGTCAATATACTCGGTCACTTTTTGGATAAGCACTGTTCCATCCCCTGTATACCCGGGAAGCTCCCGCTCCTTATCCACCCTGCCTTCATGTGAATGCAAAGGATATTTTACCTGAAGATGCTCATCGATCCGATGAAGCAGCTTGTTCAGATCACTCTTCGGCACAGGTTTCAATACATAATCGAATGCTTGCAGTTGCACGGCTTGACGCGCATATTCAAAGTTATCGTACCCGCTGATGATGACAACCAGAACCGACGGGCAGCGTTCGCGCAATATATTCATCAGATCGAGCCCATTCATATTCGGCATGTTGATGTCCACAAGACATACATGTGGTAGGGCTTCCTCCACCATATTCAATGCTTCGTTTGCACTTTTCGCTTCTCCTGCAACCTCAAAAAGATACGGACTCTCCTCAATGTATTGTCGCAAGCCTTTGCGAATGATCGTTTCATCATCGACGATGACAATCTTCCACATCTTCATTCCACTCCCCGTCCAAAGGTATTCGAATGACCATAACGGTAATGCCATCTTCGCTCTTCACTGCAAGGCCATATGGCACTCCGTAAGCTAGTCGAATGCGATGGTTTACACTGTATAGCCCAAAGCCTGTGGCAGAACGATCATATGTATCATCAAGAAGGGCTTGATTTATCTGCACAAGCTTCTCTTCCGGAATCATAACCCCATTATTTTCAACCTTAATGACCAAATAATCGGCCTGTTTATATGCTGTAATCGAAATTTTGCACTTTTGATCCCCAAGTGGCTTAATCCCGTGATAAATCGCATTTTCCACCAAAGGCTGCAGTATGAAGCGAACGACTTGGCACTGAGCAAGCTTTTCATCATATCGAAGCTCGTAGTCCAGAATCTCCTCATATCGCACACCTTGAATATGAAGATAACTCTCGACATGGTACAACTCCTGATCAAGCAGAATGTAGGGACTGCCTGTGCCAAGCCCTAATCGGAAATACGCGCTAAGCGCTTCCACCATCTCCACCACATTGTCTGCTCCATGTTCCGTTGCCATCCACTGGATCGTATCCAATGTGTTGTATAAAAAGTGCGGCTTGATCTGCTCATGAATCAGTCTGAGTTCCATCTCCTTTCGGTCCTGCTCCACAGCGTATAATTGAACAAGCATGTCATTGAAGCTTCGTCCAAGATCGCCGATCTCATCCGAGCGCGTAACATCTGCTCGTATGGTTTGGTTGCCGTTCTGCACATTTTCCATTACCTGGCGAAGCGACTGAATTGGACGAATAATGGAAGAAGCAAGCAGCACCAGAAAGACGATAAACGCACTACCGATAAGAACGCCTACCAGCAATGCAGTCCGCTGGGTTTTGATCACCGCTAACGATAGACTTGAATTCGGTACTTTGAGTACTAACTTCCAGCCTTCCACATTTTGAATTGGAGCCTCAAATACACTCATGTTCTTCTTATCTGCTGTATCCTCCGCTCCATCTTCTTCACCCAGCTCTCTGCAATCGACGATAAGCTGGCCTGACTGGTCATATAGCATTACATCTTGAGCAATCTCCCTCATCTTCTTGACGGAGACGGCTGCGGCAATATAAGCTACCTCATCATTCACCGATGGATTCACGCGATAAAGAATGACGACGATTTCGGCTGCATTCGCTTTGGATACGATCGGATTGCTTACCACATAATTGGAATCTGAATTCAGCAGTTTTCGATAGTAGGGTCGGTTTAGTATCGAAAAAGGCTTGTCCCTTGCTGACCAGGAATTTCCGTGAATATCCACCACGCGTATGGATTCGTACTCTACTTTCTTCTTCGCCTCGAACTTATCGAACTCTTGCAGCAATTCATCTCGTGTCCACTGATGGTCCGAAGCTAGAGAAGCAAGCATGTCTATCTCTCCAATGCGCTGATTAAACCAATAATCAATCTGGTCGCTGCGTGCAGTAACCACTTGCTGCGTTAAGTTCTTATTCAAAGGGACAACCGTATGGTTCATCTCCAAATATATTGTTACAAGCAATGCAACGAACAGCAGCAAGAAGCAGCCTCCTGCGATTAACGTAATTTTTAAGTGAATTGATTTCATTGTAATCATAGCCCTTCACAATATCCGTTTCTTACATGCCCGAAAAAGACAAAAAAACACTAATCTGTGCAAATACATAATGCTGTACTAAATCTATAATAGGTCTTGTGCATATTTTCACATGAAATAACATTCATGTCTAGGCTAGAGATAAAGGATTTGCCTAGCAAATCTTCCTCTCCCTAGTGTATGTAACCAATCCACAACAGAATGAAGGAGATATTATGCGAACTCACACGAAAAAGCTGTTATCTATTCTACTAGTCCTCAGTCTTATGTTCACGCTTGCTGCTTGCGGCAGTAAAGATGCAGAGCCCGCTGCAGATGCAAACGGAGTTCAAGTCTTTGAAGGAGTTGGGCAAGGTAAACATGGCGATATTAAAGTACAAGTCTCCTTATTAGATAACAAGATCACTGACATTAAAGTGACAGAGCATAAGGAAAATGAAGTACTTGCAGAACCTGTTTATACGCAGCTCAAGCAAGAGGTCATGGCAACTAACAGCGCAAAAGTTGATGCCATTAGCGGATCTACAGTTACAAGCAAAGGATATCTCGAAGCCATTCAAGATGCAATTACGAAGTCTGGACTTACCCTTGTCGCTGGCGCTGCAGTCAGTGGAAGCAAAGACAAAGAAGAAGTCGAGCAAACCTATGATGTTGTCGTCATCGGTGCCGGGGGTGCTGGCTTTAGTGCGGCTATCGAAGCGAAGAGCGCTGGAGCTAATGTAGTTCTGCTCGAGAAAATGCCAGCTGTTGGCGGCAACACATTGATCTCCGGTGGTGAGATGAATGCGCCGGACAACTGGGTTGAACGTGCTCTTGGCATCACTGATGACACGGCTGACTTGTTCTATAATGATACGATGAAAGGCGGAGACAACCTCGGGGATCCAAAGATGGTTCGTATTCTTGCCGACAATGCTCTAGCATCTGCCGAATGGCTGCGCGATGATATCAAGGTAGAGTTCTTACCTGATCATCTGTTCCAATTTGGAGGCCATTCCAGAAAACGTGCGTTGATTCCTGTAGGTCATACAGGTGTTGAATTGATTACTAAGTTAAAAGCCAAAACAGACGCTGATCAAATCACGATCAAAACGAATATGAAAGCCGAAACCTTGCTGAAGGACGAAAGCGGCAAAGTAACAGGTGTAACTGCGACTTCGGGTACTGGCGACAAGATCACATTCCATGCGAACAAAGGCGTCATCATCGCTACCGGTGGTTTTGGATCCAATGTAGAGATGCGTAAAAAGTATAACCCTAAAATGGATGAGAAATATATGTCTACCGATACACCAGGATCTACAGGTGACGGTATCGTTATGGCAGAAACGATTGGCGCCAAACTGACAAACATGGAGAGTATTCAAACGTATCCAATCTGTAATCCTGAGACAGGTGTTATTTCTCTGGTTGCAGACTCCCGCTTCGATGGTGCAATCCTGATTAACCAAGAAGGCAAGCGCTTCGTTGAGGAATTAGAACGTCGTGACGTTATTTCTAAAGCAATTCTTGCCCAAACGGGCGGATATACGTATCAATTATGGAATCAAGGCATTGAGGATATCGGTAAAACGATAGAAGTTCATCAAGACGAATACGATCAACTCGTTAAACAAGGCTTGCTCTTTAAAGCCGATACGATTGAAGAGGCCGCTGATTTCTTTAAAATTGACGTGAACACTTTGAAAGAAACGATTAATAAAGTAAATGATTATGCGAAAACAGGTAAAGACCTTGATTTCAAACATCGCGGTGGATTGAAATCTCTTGAAAAAGGCCCTTACTACATCGAAAAAGCTGTACCCTCCGTTCACCATACAATGGGCGGCTTGGTGATCGACGAGAAGACTCGCGTTTTGAATGAAAAAGGCGAAGTCATCCCTGGGTTGTTCGCTGCAGGTGAAGTAACAGGGGTCATTCATGGTACAAACCGTCTTGGCGGTAATGCCATCGCTGATATCTTCACATTCGGCCGGATTGCAGGCAAACAAGTTGTAGCAGAGTAATCTTATTTTTGCGTAACTGCTCTATTAATAAGTTAGCCTTAAAAACGTGCAAGATAACTTGTAGAGTGCCGGTTGACTGCTAACTTTCAAGCTGCCCTCTATGACATAGCAAACCGCCCTGTTAGCAACATTGCGAATGAACTGCACCCCAATTGTTAGACACAACTAACATTTGGAGGTGCAGTTTTTTTATGACCAGGTACAGTACAAACGAAAAAATCCAAGCCGTTATGCGTTATAAAAAGGGATCCGAGAGCTTGAAAGCCATTGCAAAATCAATCGGGATTCACCATTCTGTCTTTTTAAACTGGATTAGTCAATATGAGCATCATGGTGAAGAAGCTTTTAAAAAGGGCTATACATCATATCCTGCACAGATTAAACTAGACGTACTTAATTATATGAACGAATTCGGGACGTCTGTTAGAGAAACGGCTGCGATATTTAATATTGCGAGTCATAGTACCATTTTAAGCTGGCATAGAAGCTTAGAGTTACATGGAATGGACGCCCTACAACCAAAGAAGAAGGGGCGTCCATCCATGAAAAAAGAACCTAATAAACGAAAGATTCAAACGTTAAAAGAAGGGTCTGTTGAGGCATTACAAGCAGAGGTAGAGCGTTTGAGAATGGAAAATGCATATTTAAAAAAGTTGAATGCCTTAGTTCAAAACAAGGAAAAATCACCAAACAAGACAAAGCACGAGTAGTCTATGAACTTAGGAACCGATTTTCGGTGAAAGCACTCCTACAGCTAGCAGATATCCCTCGTAGTACGTATTATTTCGTGGTAAAAACGTTTGGTATGCCCGATAGAGATAAGGAGCTAAAAGACGTTATTCAAGCGATTTACGAGGAGCATGAGGGGCGTTATGGTTATCGTCGTATTCGTGACGAGTTAGTGAATCGAGGACACCATGTGAATCATAAAAAGGTACAACGCTTGATGAAGGTAATGGGTTTAAAGTGTGTGGTACGTATGAAGAAATATCGTTCCTATAAAGGGACGATTGGCAAACTCGCACCGAACATATTAGAACGTAACTTCCACGCTGAGAATCCAAATGAGAAGTGGGTTACGGATATTACAGAGTTTAAATTATTTGGAGAAAAGCTGTACTTATCCAATCCTAGATCTATATAATGGTGAGATTATTACGTATACAATCGGTTCAAGACCGGTCTACTCGCTTGTTTCAACGATGTTAGATCAAGCATTCCATCGATTAACCGATGAAGATAACCTCCTTATTCATTCTGACCAAGGCTGGCACTATCAGATGAAGCAGTATCGTCATGCCCTTGAAGAACGCGATATCAAGCAAAGTATGTCCCGTAAAGGTAATTGCTACGACAACGCCGTCATTGTGAACTTCTTTGGTATCATGAAATCTGAATTTCTATATTTAAAGAAATTCGAAAGTATCACACATTTCAAACAAGAGCTATCAAAATACATCGATTATTACAACAACAAGCGAATTAAGGCAAAACTAAAAGGCCTGAGTCCGGTACAGTACCGAACTCAGGCCCAACAAGTCGCTTAATTATATACCTGTCTAACTTTAAGGGGTCACTTCATTAGCAACATTGCGAACAGGGCGGTTTTTTATGGTGGAGTCTAGGGCGCTCGTCTAACTCGCTGCTCTTTTATCGTTCTCCGTTAGTGGAATTAAAATTGCCCAATTATTTAGGGTCTAATTGGCAAGGGTTCCTCACCAACAAAGCCACCGACTCCACATGCACCGTATGCGGGAACATATAACACTAGGATGTGAGCTGTTGCAATCCGCAGAAACCTTGATTTGACAGGCTTTTCTACAATGCTCATCCGTTCTGCAATGCTGATTTAGGTGCGTTTCTGTTGATGTTTTACATCAATTTTACATCATTTTATTCTCGGTGCTCTTCTTAGTTCCCCACGAAGAATGCTGCGGTGTATGGGCTCGGATCACTTCGTGAGAGTGGTCGAGCATGCCGTACAGATTTTTTCAAAAAGCGTTTTTAGTCGCTTCGATGTCGGCTTGCTCCTACAGCGATTGTTCGCGTTCTTCCTTTCTTTTGCATCCGCGCTTTTTTCAACCGTCGGCTCTGGCGGTGTTAAATCCGGTGGGAGATTGAATGGCTAACTCCATCTGGACTGCCGATTGTGCTGCTTTAGGGTTCTCCTTGCGGGAATGCACAGACATGAGACGTCCGTGGCTTCAACATGTGTTGCATTTATGGCTACTTTTGAACCCTGGATACCCCCTTCCTTATAGGCTTCTTCAATGAGCTTGTTATGTAGCTCTTAAAACAAAGGTAATCCTTTAAGGTCAGCAAATAGTCGAGAATAAGCGGCTTCGCTTGGGGTTGCATCCGATCCTGTAAATCGGCAAAATGATACTGAAATTCCTCACTGGTCCTCAGACGAAGAACCATATCTTTCACAAAGGGCATCCGTTCAATCATGCGGATGAACAACGAATACACCATTGCTCGAAAGTTTAGCGATTCCGGTGCGCCTAAGTCCGTCTTCTTACCTAGCACTCGTATGATGGCGTGACGTCGATCATTTTAACGAACAAGCAGTATTTTTCCTCCGGACATCTTTTCAGCAATTGCTCCAAGGATAACATGCTTTCTTGCCGAATAATATAAATAAGGAGTCCAAGCTTTCTCTGTGTGATGTAGCGATACTTAACACTTCGAAATTTGGTGAGGCACTCCTTTTTTCAAGATTAAAAAACTCAGTTACAGCAAGGTTTTTGAATTATGAAATTCACTCAAATATTTGATATATTGTTTCAGATCATCCCGACATTCTTCCAGGCTTTCTTCATCCAGTTATCGCCAAGCTAACGATAGAAGGTATACGAGGATGCTGCTAAATGTCTTTTTACGCTAGGTGAGCATTTCCACTATGCATAAAATTAGAAGGAGCGACATCATGCCAGTCTTAAACTACGAGACTTACCAGAATGAACTCAAGGAACATGTTAATAATCCCATCGTTTGTTTGTTCTATGCCATTATGTGCAGAAGATGGGACGAGGTATGTACGGAGGCGAAGCTACAAAACCTGAAATGGGATGAGATTAAGGGAAAAACCTTCAAAGATACCCAAGTTACAATTGAAAAATGCCTCTCCAAAAATATGCAGTTCTTAAGATCAAATAAAAAGAAAGTGTATTATGAAAACTTGATCGCCATACTGGGAAATGGGGTTGAAGGTATAAGTGTCGATAAAAATATTGACTACGATAGTAAGGACTTCTATGAGGGCAAGAGTGTATTTGAGGTGTTCTTTGATGGAAATCAACCTGTCTTGGATGTGAAATACTTCGGAAAACAAACATTAGCGGCACAACAATTGCAACATAACCGTGCCACAATGGTACTGGATGAGGTCGGAACCGGTAAAACTGTAGCAGGTATTTATGCTATACAGCATGCCATTCAGAATAGATTGAAAGCAACCAATCCAAATGATAGATTCCCTTCTGCAGCTATAATCCTTATCTGCCCCTATCTTAAAAGAGAAGATTGGCATAACGACATTAAACGACAGCTAGGAAGAAACTCTACTATTATTAGCCAAAGCGACAATGGATATATAATCAAACAAAAGTCCGCCAATCCAAATAAACCATTGATCTATATAATGGGATGCTCTAATGGGACTAGTGATGACAGCCATTCGGCACTAAAAAAATCATTCAAAGCATTCCTACCAGACAGAAACTGGGATCTAGTCATTATTGATGAGTGTCATAATTGCTTTGATAATTACAAAAACATTCGAGCCGATCAAGTAATGCTCTTAACAGCAACACCTATCATTGTTAAGGGAGGTAACGTTAGAGACTTCAGTCATTATAAATCGTTAATGAAGAGTGTACTAGGGCTAGATTATTATGCTTGGAATCACTTAACTATTAATCCTATTGAAACTACAAATCCAACTGAGCAAGATATTTTTGTGTGCAATTATAAAGAGGATATTTTCAATGTGAATATTAAGCGGAAAATCACCTTTATTCCTTGTGAGAGAACCAAAGAACGCCAGGCTTGGTTTAGTAAGTTGCGTGATGAAAAGGACTTTTTCACCGCGATGTATGCGGATCAAGATGATAATCGACTTGCAGCTAAGATGCAGGAGTGCTTTCATGATGATCTTCAAGACTACTCCATAGATAAGAATGCTAAGCTACAGAAGCTAAAAGAGATTGTTAGTGGAGATGGAGATTACTCCTCATATAAAGAAAAGTCCATCCTTATATTTTGCGAATTGCAAGCCACAGTAGAGATGATTTACGACCAATTATCATACTTATCCAACGAAACCGTGTTGATAGCCAAGAAGTACAGCAGCATAGGCGAGATCAAGAATATTACTCGTAATCCAGAGATAGTGATTGAACAAGTGAAAACGCATATCAGAGCTAAGCATGGTAATCGATCCATACTTGTCACTACGGGGAAAAGTGGGGGTACAGGCCTTAATATGGGCGAATTTCATACCGTTGTTCACTATGAGCTCCCCTATACGAATAACGAATTAGAGCAACGATTTGGTCGTATAGAACGAGCTGATGACTTAATCGTGAAGTCTTCTGATAGTGACACTGCTATTAAGATTGAAAACGAAATGATTTTTCTAGTTAACAAACCTAATGAAGCTCAAGATAATAGTAGGGAAAGCGACTTCATCACGAACAGAATGCTCTATTATGCCGTGAATAAAATTAACAAAGCCTGTGAATATATGCCGATAAGGAATACTGTATTATTTCATCCAGACTTTACTTCAACAGTAACTAGCGCTGCACAAAATTACTTTACACAATTTAATCAAATATGTGATAGCGATACTGGCCAGGAGCTTATTTCAGCTTTTATAAACTATAAGAAACAAGAACAAAATGTGGAACGCATATTAGCTGAGATCAAGAAATCACTGTCTTCAGAGGATCAAGCTAAGGTAAACGATGCTAATCATTTATGCGATAAAATCACAACAATACTGACCCACGTTACCAATAACGATACAATAAGCCAGCACTCCAATATATTAACTACATTTAGAGATATCGATAACAGCCGGTACATAGCATTTGAGAAGATTATAGATGAGATCCTGGAGTATTACATTTGGCTGCACAAAACACTAAAGTTGTGGGGAGTAAATCTAACTACTTCTATTGTAGTTGAGAGCGAGGATACCTATAGCATAACCAATGATCATATGGATATCGAAATGGATGATAGTAACTATAATATGCAGGATACCCCCATTTTCGAACATGACACAGAAAAGTTATTCAGAACTATCCTCAGCATGAGAAAAGCCATTATTGACGAAACCTATTCTTTAGCCCAAATATGTGAAGCCATTCTGATTAGCTTGCCCAAAGACAACATCAATCAAGATGCAGCCGGAATCTTTTTTTGGGCAAATGGTAAATTTCAGAACAAGTCAGTTGCTACCTTTAGAATGCAAGAGGGAGGATTGTTGGTGTGAATTACACTTCCATAGCTAGAAACATTGCGAATGCAATTCAGCGCGAGGAAATCACAGAGGATATACAACATCACATTGCTCATCTAAATCGCTACTTGTTGGAAGCAAACACTGAGCTCCCTGAACCAGAGGCCATAAGTGAATTTTGGGACATAACTCGTGATATGCTGCAAGTAACTGTGAATAGCTGTATCAAGGCTAGGAATAATCCCAGAAAGAAAGATGACTTAAAAAAATACAAAGAAGGATATTTCAATGAAATTATCCAAAATGCTAACGATGTAGTTGCAGCCTCAGGCTGTATAAACCCTATTGTCCAAGTCATATGCAATAAAGAAGATCACGTGTATACAGTACAATGTAGTTACCCCGATAAAGGATTTTCAATAACCGATATTTATGGATTTTGCTCTAGGGGGAACTCTAATAAATCAACCGAAAAAGGACAAGAAGGAATTTATGGCATAGGTATAAAATCCTTGTTCTGCTTCGCTAACTATCTATCCATAGAAAATAATATTAAGATCGAATTGTCCTCCCGTACAAACCTCCTTGACACGATACACATTAGTAACCTGAAGGAATTGCCGGGGACAACCAAGTTCACCTTTAAGTTCGAATATGATAAGGAGAATGATGACAACAATAAGCATGCAAGCTTTAATGTAAAGAAGCTTGCAGATTTTATTGATGCTTTATGTAGTCATGAGGATCCTAGCTCTTATTTTTACAGCACAAATGATAACGAACTCCTTTTCGATCCTCGTTCGCTAATTTTCACAGAATTAAGAAATGGTAGAAAGCTAGAAAACAGCATCAAAACGATACAGTTTTCTACCGGTGATCATTCTTATGCCATAGGGGTTCAAGATGAGTTGTATCATGTAGGTGCAGAATGTAGTATCATTAAAATTTCTAAAATCAAGCATGACCTGTCCTATCTAGTTTTTCACTATAATAATACAAATGAGGATAACTCATTATCTTTCGCCTATGCTATTAATCATGACGGGGCTAGCCTAAGCGATAGGATTTACGCAACCTATTTCGTGGATACCTATAGTGCTTTATTAGAAGTGAGCACAGGCTGCCTCGTAAATACTAGAGCCATTAATTCCTCGCGCTCTGGATTAGAGAGAGAAAACGAAAAAGAACCGGCAATTTTGAAAACCATCAAGCACATGGGAAAGAAAACCATAGATGATTTAATAGCAATACTAAATGATAGCAGCTCTAGTGAAGCTTTCAAAAGAAGTGCCAGTGATGTGCTGTGTCACCTGCTATGCGCATATAGCAGTGTTCAATATGATGATGAAGATGATTTATTGCCTAAAGGCATTTTTGAAGGAACTGCGGATGCTTTAACGACATTATGCAGCAATAATAAGCTGTACTTAGATCAAGATAAACGATATATCTTTCTTAAAGATGTTGGCGATAACATTGATGACGCTGAAAAAAAGATTAATATCAATAGGCCTGCAATAGCAGACGATAATAATTGCCAAGCTTTATATGACTGTTATAATCGGATTTTCGTGGGGTGCGACTTAATTGTTTACGGTGAAGAGGATTATAAGCAATTACCCGCAGGGATACGCATGCTGTCGAGTAAGGTGCTTAATACGCAGGGTAACAAAAACGAGGTAGTTAAAAGTTGGCTTATCAGGATCCAATTACCATTCATAACCCGTGCTCAAGAGTTAATTACAAAACGTATTGGCGGAGATAGCTTTGATCCAATCATGACCTTCATATCCAACCAAGCTGTACAGGATCAAATTCTTATTAAGCAACTTATAGCACGGTTTGGCATTGATAAAAGCTTTGATTATATGGGCAACTATTCTAACCACAATGTAACAAATTGGTTGTTCTTCTCGAAGGATAAAACTAACGATAAAGCTTTTCAAGAGGCTTGCAAGGAATACGACAAATCTTATAGTGACTTAAAAGAATTATTAAAAGAGCGTATTTATACTTTGCATTCCTACGAATCCTATCATTGGAATGCTTACGCTGACCTTTGGTATTCGGAATTTCATGTTGATACTTACTCAGGAATAACTATAAACGAAAACCATATCATGCAATTTTTGAGTTTGTTGTCAAAGGGATTATTACAAGTCGGATTCAATAATGATTACGGTGCTTTATTTATACACGATGCTACACGTGAAATAACATTACGTAACTATAACCGAAACAGAGCTACATCAGGTTGGAATGGAAAGCTAAGATACTTCACAATCCACTTTTTGAACTGCATTATTTTAAATTTTAATTTATTTAAATCTATCAGGCAGACCATCGATGAATACAACAGTAAATGTTCACCCAAATATCAAATAAATGATCTACGAAGATGTAATATTCAAGAAACAAACCTAAGTCTAGTTTCAGACATATTCAAATGGTTATCTGGTTACACCGAAAGTGTAAGCATTAATATTAAGTCTAAAATTAAATGTGAATTTCAAAATACGGATATTGTTAAGTTTGTTCAATCTATCCTTGGAGATATCCATATTAGATTGGAGAGAATAGATTCAGGAGGAAATCGAGCTCATTTTCTGGGGTACGTATTAACTAGTTCGAACAACTTTTATACAATAAAGGTTATGAAGTCAGCTGAAGCTAAATTCCTACGTATTAGTACAGAGGATCTGGAAATCTCACCAGGAGATCATACAAAAGTGAGAGAGCTTATAGTATTTTATAGCAACCAAGATGAACAATCAGCGCTATCTGCTGTTTTACATGATATGCAGTTCGGTGATGAGATTCCATATTATATTAATCATTTTATTAATACTTCTAATTATAAACAGCTTTCCTCTTACGATTACGATAAGTATTTGAAGAGACCTGAAATGAAGTACAAGTACCCTTTTGAAATAGAAGAACCGTTATCATTTATGAGCGACGCGAATAAGTTGAAAATGGAAGATATTTATACCATTTTATCTAGCGAAATGTCCTATGACGACCACTGCCCGATCTGTAATGATGTCCCTACGCTCAACATTCAAGGAACCAAAATAGCTTCAGCCAATACAAACACTTTAGTTGTGATCATTCCAGCGCAATATGAAGGAGAAACCGTATATGTCAAAACCATCTGCTGTAAATCATGTTTTGAGGAGCACAAGGCTTCACTAACATCAGCACAAATCACTAAAGGTGACCATAAATTGTTCTACACTCTGGAGCTTAAGAATACGATTAGTGATGCTAGTAGATCGTATGATTTCGTGACGAAACTCCTCCTGTCTCCTGATAATTGGAGAATCATATCGGATTCAATATCACACAAGCCCCCAATCATTACTTGACTTCCGGCTAAGTGCATAATATTTTAATTATACAGAAATAATACGGTTGAGTTTAGCTTACTCCGTTTCGCTTGTAGAGCTGGCTGTCCTCAAGAAAAACCCTTCTCAATCGTATATTGACTGTGACCCGAAGGGTGGACACTTTAAAAAAGCGCCCACCCTCCGGGTCATTTGTATTTATAATGATTTATAACTACAAAGGAGCGAGGTCTTAAATGACAGATAGCACAAAGACAACAGCGAACAGACATCGTTTTACGGAGCACGAATTAAGCCGGATTACGGTGTAAAATACAAAATTTTAAGTTATATCTTTAATAGTCCAATTATCCTGTAGTTTGTTTCTCACATCATCATTCCAATTATCTATATGCAGAGCATATACAAATAAGTGAGTAACTCTACTCATAGCTACATAAAGTAAATTATGATCTGTGTAAATATAATCAGCATCATCTTTTATTTCATATTTGTGGAACATAATCTTCGTTAACGGACCTCCGTTAAAATTTACAACTAACACAGAACGCAAAGTTTCCCCTTTAACTGAATGAATGGTAAAGATATCATCACTTGACTCATAATCAATTATTTTCGGATCGAATGTATTCGTGTTGGTAAGAATGTCCTTAATATTTTTAAAAATATGATTACTTGCGATTATTACACCTCCTCCCTTTTCACCTAATAACCGGTTGATGAGAATCTTAAGGTTTTCCTTATGAGGATTAATGACTCCATTTTTTATGATTTCTACTAATATACCGTTAAGCTCTATCATTGCTGGGTGATCATGAATCCATTTTTTCAATATGGAATGATTTTCATCAGTACTTTTTATCTTTTCACAAATGAACTCAATAATTAGGTGTTTGATTTGATGATTTTTAGTTTCAAAACTTTTTCTCTTCTTGTTAGAATAAGCTTTCCCCTCTTTCAAAAGAGAAGTCCATCCTCTACTCCATACAAGAACTTTATCTTCCTTTTCACAGTTTTTGTAAAAATCATGTTCTTCTTCGTGTTCACTTATAATTGACCTATAAGACGTATAAATGTCTTTATCTTCTTTGTAAAGTAGAATAATAGGTTTAAATGATTTCTTATTTTCAACAGCTTGGATATTGGCTTCTGGCATAATTATATTTAAATGATCTGATATCTCTTTTCCAAATCTGTTGCTTATATTTAATCGAAATACAGTTCCTTCATCGACTCTGGGCATCGGTTGATCATAAATAATCGTTTGAAAAGGGTCCCCTATCATTTGCATAATATTATTTTCAACATCAAACAATTTGCGTAATAACGCCAATCCGGATACAGATGTATCTTGAAACTCATCTATAAAGCAATATTTAAATCGTTTTCTTATAATTTCTAAAAAACGAGTATCAGATAAAAAAAACTGTGAAAACAAGAATGTGTCATCATATTCCAAATAACCATTTTTTCTACGAAGGATTTTTGCATTAAGCATTTTAGCTTTATGGTTGGTGAATAACCTGTCTTCCCAAGCTGTAGTATTCTCTAATTCCAAATTTTTTGTTGTTTCGTTATATATCAATTTACTACCACAAATCCTTTGTGCTATTGCTGTCTTTGTTTTATCTTGCATCCAATGATGATTTCTAGTAAGGAATTTTATATAAAATTCTTTACTTAGCAAATCATCATCAGAAAAAAACAGGGAATTATGTTTATATTCCTTTTTAAAGTGCGGGATAACACAGAATTTATTAAAAAACTCATGAATGGTGCCAATAAAATGTGGATGTGTAAGCAGTCCAATACCTGCCTTTAACAAAGTATCGTTGATTTCTTTTACAGCAACATTTGTATAGGTAATTATACATAAACCATCTGAACTACCCGTTCTTTTTAAGTGCTGTAGTAATAAAATAATTTTCGCAGCTAAAGCGGTTGTTTTTCCTGCGCCTGGACCCGCTACAATCGTTTTTGATTCAAACAACTCAATAAAGCTTTTCTGCTGTTCATTAAAATTGGATTCACCTAATAAAATTTTCTCAACTACTCGGTAATCTATTTCTTCAAACACCACCTGTTTCTCCTCCAGTTACGTGTTTAATTGCATCGATTAAATGCTTCAACGAATCATCAGCTAGTAGTTGCTCCTTTAATAAACTCTTGTTGTCAATTAGATACTTAGCAAATCGTTGAGCCACTATGGATTTAGAAACTTCTTTTTCTAATAAAAATGAGTATACTTCTGTACCTCTTTTATTCTTATCTGCAATACCACTCCATTCACTTTTCTGAGTGTTTTGGTTCTCTATTTTAATATAATGTGATTGTAATAGAACATCCTCAAATTGCTCCCCTAAACTGCTACATGCTATGGAGTGTTCTAATGTCCATGGATGAGAGATATACACTCTAGTTTGTTCGTTGTTATCAAAATATCTTGTTTTTAATGTGCTTATTTTTTCCGTTTTATATTTTTCATAATAAGTTCCCTCTGTATTACTCACTGTATAAGCAGCCTCTTCAGTTATAACCTTAGCTATTTCACTACTTAATCTTTTCTTTTCCTCTTTAGACTTAACAGCCTGACCACCATATAGTGTATTTGCCTTAGTGATAAGGTCTTTCAATTGAACAAAAATCTCATCTTCAAGAGCTGGATCAAGAACTGCATCTTTATAAAGATTTGATATTTGTTCATTTGATTTCCTTGTAATCATAAAGTAGCAAGGTTCATCTTCGTAGTAATCGACGGGTTTAAGGTCCAAATCTGTGATTAAGGAGATAGGGAAATTCATAGGTTTATTTTCGTTTGATCTTAACAAGATATTAGAGTATCTTTTAAAAGCTAGACTACCAATATTGATAATAGAGACTCCATACCTATACAATGGGCGCTCTATTATTTCAGCTACAGCTGGTAAGAGTAAATTTTCCGCATCACCTTCTACAAATATCACACTTCTAGCGAAGAATAGGTTAGCCTTAGTTGCATCTAAGAATCTATCTAAAAACTCATAATCATCTTCTTCTAATTTTGTCTGACCTGGCTTCATTGAGAAGGATTTATTGTTATATATAAATATGATATGCTTCAAATCTATTGAAGCCGCTAGTATTGGACTATGAGAAGTAAAGATGTACTGCATTCCTGTTTCTAAAGCATTCTTTTCAAAGTGCTTTATAACTCTTAATTGTGCCTGTGGATGAATATGAGCTTCAATCTCTTCAATTAGTGCTATTTTAGGCCCAATTTCAGTCTCACTTAATAATAAAAGCTCCACAGCCATAAATAACAAATTTGAGCTTCCCAACCCAGTTCCTGTTTCACCTAAATTCAACTCTAACTTCTTTAAAATTTCTGGAAAATCCATTTTTTTGTTATTAATAATCGGTGACTTTTTATTATTCTTTTCAAAAAAATCATCAATAGTTGATTCGATCTTTTTTAAAACCGGAGTATCTAAAACCCTTTTCAATCCATCAAATGCGTCTGAGAAGCTTTTAATGACATCTTCTTTATCCTGACTGTCGTCTGCAAAATCTTTAAGACTCTTTATGACCTGCGCAATGCGGGAATATTTGCCTGGACTTAGTTCACTTGCAGCATCTCGTAAAGGCTTTAAATATGTAATGGCAAGCAATTGTCGAGTAGTGTCTTCCATAACACTTTCTAAGTTTTCTGGACCAGCCTTTATACTTTTTTTAATTTTTTTCTGCTTATTGATATCTTCATAAATGTCTGCTTCTAATAATATACGGAGTTCCGAGGTTTGTGACTGAATAGTTAGCCATTCATAAAAAAAGGCCTCTTCCTGTGGGCTCAACTTTTGAAAAATGCATTCAATCTTTAATGATTTACTTCCCTCATAAAAATCTTGTTCTGTCAGCCAGTTCATATCATGGCTGTTTGTATTAAGAGTTAGCTTTATAGCATCAATTATCGCTGTTTTACCTGAATCATTTTCACCCACTATTACATTAAGACCCTCACTAAATTCAACTTCAATCCCCGGATTCTCATCCACACTCGAGAATTTACGCCAATTCCATAATCTCAAACTGTTCAGATACATTTTCTAAGACTCCACTCCATTAAGAATTTTTTATCAACAGATATAATAATAAATTCAACGTACTTGTAAACCTTTTATATTAATTCAAGTAGAATATCTAGTTTTTACATCCCGGTCGTTCTGTATGAGTAGTCGCTTTCGGAGTTTGTTTGGGATCAAGGGGTTTATATAATAGATCTAAGCATGCCCTGACCATTGTATTCATGGCAGGTTGGTTATTCGTATTAAAATGAAATTGTATTTCAAGTATGATATTAATATTCTGATAAGTACATTTTCGACTATCTCTAAGTTGAGCTAACACTTGCTTTTGAAAATCAATTTTTTCATTTAATCTTAAAGACTTTTTACTTTTCGTCTGATATTTTATGAATAAACGAGTACGATAAAATTACTGATAAAGATGACGCGAAGCTTGTCCTTTTCGTGTATTAAAATAATCACCTATATTCAAGCCCTCACCTCCACAAGTACCCTGACATATACTTTTACCTTTCCATTTTTCATTATAAATTAATACTTATTTATAATATTTAATAAGAGCCAGTGCAGGGTTGTCTGCTGACACCGCTTCTCCGAAAATCTTCAGTAGACCAAGGACCGTCAGACATGCCGCGTTAATACGGTATTAGCTAAAGTAGCTTGCTTCCTGGAATACTACATAGATCTGAAATAATCAGTACAATAGTGACAAAAATGAGCATCATCATATCTTCAATAAACAAAGATCCCATTACAAATCGGGCCATCGCAGGTTGCTAATTCATCTTCGGTTGGAGTTATTCCACAAGACAAACAGATATATTGATCCTCATCAAGATTAATAAATGTCTCAAGGCCACACTCTGGGCACTCAAGTAAAGGTGCCTCTCCACCATCTTTTATGTAACTGTATGTATCCAAGATATTATTGATATATTTTTCAGCAAAATCCTCTATTTTCTCGTCACAAAAGTGACAGAAGACATCTGACTCATCATTAAATTCCACACTTACCTGGTAGCATACAGGACATTGTAAAACAATATCAAGTTTATCCAGTGAACCTGCCAGCAGAACTAAACGCACCTTGACATAGTCCTCAAAATCATTCAAATAAAATAGTCTTGAATCATCTTCACTTATATAACCTGGCGTGACTAATTCCTTCTTAACAAATGGAATAAACAATGAAAGAAGCTTTACAATATTTGACTTCAAGGTATCAACTGAGACCTCAAGATGGTAATGTTCAGTTTTGTTTCGTTCTTTTCTAAGCTATTCTAATTTATCTAATAAGCGCTTATCAAATTTGATATGGTTGATATTGGTTTAGATTTCATACTAAATGCTTTAAAAACAATAAATAATTCTGATAAAGAGTTAAAGTATTGTGTTATTAATTTACACGCGGGTATTCAATTAATCTTAAAGGAGCTACTATACCAAGAACACTGGTCATTAATTTTCCAAAAAATAGAGACCGCTGAATATGACAAGTTAAATTCTGGAGTCTTTATAAGTGTTAGCTATGACGCTGAGCGTAGCGAACCAGTCATAAGACTTAGCCGGTGCAGGGTTGTCCGCTGAATCCGCCTCCCCGAAAAATTCTACCTGCGGACCGAAGGCCTTATGGCCCAATGCGTGTATGTTGTGTTAGGTGAAGTATGACACTTCCTTGATTAAACTTAAAAATCGTTAAAAAGCTAGGACTATTTATGTCCTAGCTTTTCCATGTCATAACTTCTATGGCAGTTTGGACAAAGAACAATTACATTGTCAATAGTATCCTCTCCACCTCGAGAAATTGGCATAACATGTGATATTTCAAGATACTCATATTCAATTCCACACATTTGACATTGCCCATTTGCCTTTTTTAAAGCTTGGGATCGCAGCAACATTGATCTGTTTCTTATTTTCCCAATGTTTACATACTTTTCTGGCTGTTGAGATTTTGGTTCACTCTCTATAGTTTGTACCTCTTCAATAACATTCTCGTTTGCACCTACCAAAGTTAATAGTCCAGAAAAACTTATAAATCTAACAGTTGCTCCTTCTGCTGACCTTCTATATTCATCAACTAACTCGTACCTAGGGTATAATGGCTGTTTCATTGATTGATGATACCAATCATTTTTTTCATCACCTGTTACAAATAATAAATCCTTCTTGTACAACGCCCCTAGTTGTAATATGGTTTTCCATATCAAGAAATCCCCAATTCCCCCATCAGGTTTGCCTTTATCCTTGAAACCAGGAGGTATATTAGACTGGCTTTTAAATTCAAATTCTTTTATACACTCTTCTCTCGTTGCAACTAAATTAACTATCTGATCACTTGTAAATAATTCGCTATACAATTTACTCACATGATCATCCCAATTCAAACTTTTAATATAATCAAGAACTTTACCGAGTTCTGAATGATACTGCAAAATTAATGTGTTTATCTCTTCTTGCTTTTTCAGAGCTTCATTGTATTCAGGTAATGACTCAAATAGTGGATATCTTGGAGTATTTAACTTGGTTACTTTACTCTTTATATCTGAAATTTGTTGAAAGAGCTCCGATAGTTTATTAGGCCTGTTTTTAATATATTCACGAACAACTTGTGCTGGCACGAACAACCTCGATTGTGATATAAGTCTACGAAAAGCATTTTTTATTTCATCCAGGCTCTTGCTACCAACGGTATAAGGAATTAATAACACATTGGTATCTAAAACGACAAGGCATTCGTTTTTAATCTCATTAATTGGTTTAGTTTTAAATTGAAATAGTATGTCAGCATCTGGATACATATCTTCATGTGAAAAATAATTACTTTTTTCTTTATCGTTACTCATGTGACTCCTCCGATCTATGAGACTATAATTCTAGATGATTGTTAGAATTCCTTTTCTTTATATATATTTTGTCATATTTTACCTAACGTTGTTGTATTCATGACGCCCCACCACCTTAAGGACCTTTAGGTCCGGCCGCGATGCGGTTAGTCGGTGCAGGGTTGTCGCCTAAATCAGCATCTTTGAAACCCCTCTCAGCGACCAAGAGACAGCGAATGCCAACTCGCAGCGTGAATGCATTGTCACTCAGACTCACATCCATCATTATGAAGTATCTTAAAGTTTTTCTAATGTTCCCCGATAACGTCATATTTAAGAACTTTGTAAATAAGACGTTATATAGAGTATTCGCGAAATCATTAGGCTATCCTGCCCGTTCGCTTAATCACCTCACCAACTATTCTGAACTTATGGCAATAATGAAAAGTAGGCGAATAACTCAGTTATTCGCCTACTACTCCTATAAGTTAATGTAATATCTATTCACGACATTCTCCGTTCGTTTTGTTAACATTTGGGTAATGATTTCTTCTACGTTCTTTTAGTGTTCTGTTTCTTTGGTTATCAAAGTCTACATGCACGATTCGAGTAAAAAGTTCCATTACACTTCCCATCATGAGTCATTTCCCTCTACTATGAACTATTAAAACCCATAGAGCACCCTAGCCGATGAACGCTGGGTGCTCTAATATAATTATTATAGGTTATAAGCTTAAAATTATCGTAATGATGTCGAAGAGCTACCGTTCTGAACAACGTTAGGAAGTGTGGAAGCAAACAAAAAGAGTTTCGATGGTTCAAAACGTATTAATTTTTTTAACATATTCATCGATAAGTAACAACTTCTCTTCCGGTAAACTCATTATTAGCTTAATCAACTTTTCCCTGTTGATAGAGGTCCCTTTCGGGACAAAGGTTTCTGAATTTACTTCTGTACCTATCGGATTAGCAATTTCATCGATTTTCTGAATCTTTTCGGCGAATTCTTCGACATTTGGTTCTATTCCCCAATTCTTGTAAACGGGACGATAGTATTTTTCAAAAAGCTGTTTGGCCTTGGGTTCATCCAAACCCTTAATTTGTTGCAACTTTTTAATTACCGCCTTCATATATATTTCACCCATCGTACGTTGAGTTTCACTCCGGGTCATATACGTTCCACTCCTCATAAAAGAATCGAAATGAGCAATGAAATGAATTCCTTGGCTTGTCCAGATTATCCATTTCAATATAGAGTTCTTATTAGAATTTTCATCTATAGCTTTACCTTCCTCAATACCCAACATACCATGAAACCTACAATAAGTATTATCCACTGAAATAGTTTTATTGACGATATAGTCATTCATCAGAACCCTTAAAAAGGCAGGAATTATTTACCGCTTGTTTTGAATGTTAATTCTACTGTACTCTTAAAATAATCAACCACCACAAGAAATTTCATCCATATAGGATGAGATAATTTGTGGTGGTTTTTTTTCTAATTAAACATTTTTAGAAGCAAATAAGCTAATTAACGGTCAACTGTTATTTAAAGATATGAGGTGTTAGTGTGAATCCATGAATTGATTGAGTCTCTGTAAAATAATATTCTTCTTCGTACTTTTATAAAGGGAATTTGATTTTCACGTACCATTGTATAGATACAGTCTGTTGAAACACCAAGATAATCAGACAACTCCGATACAGAAAATACAGCTTTCATTTGAAGTTCAGCTTGTTGTAAGGTTGAATTTCCATCACTACTGTCCGCAGTTGTATTAGATTGAACCTTTTCTTTCCCGATACTGATTAGCAGCTGTTCTTCCATTTGTACTAGTGTTTTTAATAACTGAATTCGTAATATTTCATATTCGCCCGTAAAGATCACCTCCAAGAGTATTATTCAAATCAACACTTTACATAAAGTAACCGTCACAGTGATTGATGCTCTTGATATGAGCTTTAAGATTACAGATCTCACTTGATATGATTTCTTATGGATATCTTATTGCCAGAATTGCCTTTACGCTTTAGAGTTTCAACATCTTTGAATATCTAATTACGGTTTCAGTAATGTTATGCATCAGTTATTAACTCAATCCGGCATGCCTAAGTTGTACCTGGGACTTACAGATGTACTAGTCAAGCAAATACCATTGTACTACAGAACTGCAATTCCCTCCCATTGAATCAAGAATATTTCACCAACAAGACTTCGGAGGTGTCTTAATATCAGTTTCCCCAATTTAACGCATTGGTTCAATTTTCTCAGTTCAACTGAGAGTTTCTATAATGCCCCCCAATATGCATTAATATGGTTAGTGGTGATGCTATGAACACTACCATCAAATATGATGGCGTCTATCAAAGTCATGTTCGTTCCCTTGTAGATGAGTATTTTGCAGTAATGCATAAGCTGGAAAATACAAGTAATTTAAAACAGCTACAAGCAAAATTAAAATCAATAAAACGCAAGATATGTCGGTTGGATTATGTGGATGTGCTGGCGTTGCAAAACTCCTTTGAGCTTTGGCATTTACTTATGAATGATCCAGACCTTTATTTTAGACGCACGCTCTGCAGAAGATTATTTAATCTTTCAGAGCCGGACGTAGCAGAAGCACTTGGGTATTCTGCTACAAGAGCAGGCGCGGCACATAACTTATTTAATTCATCTGGCATGCCACATTGGCCCAGACCATTCCAACTTTCCATTTTGCTCAATCATCCTTGGCAATTGGTTAACAAAAATGACCCAGAGGTATACTCATACTCTTCACCAACAGAGTACTTCGACCCCGGAGTTGCAAAAAAGATACACATTAAGGATCTTTCTAAGGAGAGAACCCAAGTAAAAAGTATTGCGGGTTTTGTCATTTTAGACCCCCAAGAACTTTTCCCACTAGAACTGCCTCCTGTGACCGGACGCTGGGTTACTACTTATCCTGAAATGGATTACTTCGAGTTCCATCTCTACCATGAGCCCGTACTGGATAAAGCTTTACAGAAACGTATCCTTAACATATTTCCATTTGCTAACGATGCGATAACAACCTATGTCCCCTTTAGATCGAAAATGAGATCCCTTTGGGTCATGATGCCGAAAGTGGGACGGGAGCAGGACTATAAAGGACTCATTACAGAATTCAAGGGATTTAGGGATGCTACAGTCCACTGTCATCTTAGGTAATCCCACTAAGCCGTCTCCATCTGGAGACGGCTTTCTCAGTTAGACTGAGAAATTTCAAAGTCCATGTTAACCATGGCCATCCTAAAGGTAAGACAAAACAGGGAGGGCTAAACAGTGGATCACGATAACCATTTAATCACTAAGAACGAGCATTTGAAAAATGACGAAACCCGAGAATCTTTTCGGCAGAATTTTTCTTTTGCCGAAAAGATTCTTGACGTTCAGGGTATGTTTCCCACCCTCAGTGACGATCATGATATTAGAAAAGTCACGCGTGAGAAGGTGGAACATATGCTGTATGCCAAACAACTGATACCGGAAATTCAACCTATTGAAGATAAGGCCTATCTAGGTGCAAAAGGTATTAATCAATGGATCTGGGAGAACAAAGTACAAACTGAAATATCTCAAAGCTTGTTACAAGAGTATTTAAGTCGTGGTATGCACAATACACCTCATAACTTTTTCAGGAAATTCCAAATCACTCGTAATCTGCTGTTTCAGATTGCGAAGCTTTATGAGATCGACCCTTTTCAAATTCAAGATAGGCACTTGCTTGATCCAAAGTCTCTTCATCAGGGTTTCGAAGGTTTAGCTAAAGATGGATTCACATCAACTCTATTCCACTTCCTAATGCGAAAATCCATTCAAAACGGAATGTTAGATGAAGGCTTCACATTCCCTAAAGCATCAGACAAACAGCCACGTATGCATCCTAGAGTCCTCAGCTTCCAAATACATATGGAAGAAAAAGGGTTATCCCGTAAATATATACGGAATACAGCTACCCACGTACACCAACTCTTGGTTTGGCTTTGTGCAAATGTCCAGATGTTTAGGACAACAAGTCCAGATACGATCTCAATTTTCCAAATTAAAAATGAACATTTGCTGATGTACCGCACCTACAAACTAAGGCTTGTAAGGGATGATGGCAACAGCCGAATCTCATTTGCACACAGTATATATGCCATACGCTCATTCTATCGCTATTTGCATGAGAGGTTTGGCTATGAGGCCCCCTTACAGCGCTTCTACTCCGTGAAGGCCCCCCGATACAGCCCTCGTGAACTTCCAACGGATCAGCAAATCGAAGCATTTTTCATGTGGTGGCGCAGTACGCAAGAAATCCTGTCCGTGAAGAGATTGGGTACCGATTGATGTTCCATCTAGGGTTACGCTTATCGGAAGTAGCGCATATCAAGTGGAGTGATATTAATTTAGGAACAAGAACGATCCTCATCCACAGTAAAGGCAAAAAGAGTCACGTTTTACCTCTCGTTGGAAAGCTCCATTCCCTTTTACAAGAGCTTCACACCCAGCCGAGGACAACCTACCTCATGGGACAAAAAATTTCTACGATTAAACACGAGGTATATGAATATTTCATTCTTTATGCGATGATCACCGGTTGGCCGTTTCCAGGTGGCGTTCATATCTTCCGCCATATGTTTATTACGCGTCTTGCATACAAAGGCGTTCTTCCGCAAGCGATTAAAGAATTAGCCCGTGTAAGTATGCTGGATACGGTAGGTCTATACATGCATATGGCGCACCGAGACAAGCACATGATTAGTCAAATTGATCTGCTCAAATATGAGTAAGGAGGAGGTACGTTATGCCTATATATGATGATACGATAGCCAATGATATTGCTTTTGAAGAAAACCTACTCCAACTGGCGGATCAATACGGACCGGATGCGTTTAAACGGATGTTGCAGCGCCTCTCTCCTCAAAACAATGCTGAAGCGATAAAAATGAAGGAATCGGTTCTATTGGATGATGCAGTTCTTCATTATTACGAGAGTGATGCGTTTCAGAGCTTAGCACAAACCTCACAACAAGCATATCGCTGTGAAATGAATTTGTTCATACGTTATTGCGAACGCCTAAAAGGAACTCACCCAAACATCAAGGAGATTTCATCTACTGCCTTTTTAAACGAATACTTAGCCCCCGTTCAAAGCCTTAATACACGCAACAAAAAAAATGCTTTTTTGAAAAGTTTTCTAGGAGAGGTTTTTGCTCATTTCTTCAACCAGGATATCCGGAAACTCAAACGAACCCTTTCTGTAAAAATAGATCAAAACCGTGAGCCACGTGCGTTTACCAAAGAACAGCTGGATGAACTTCTGTGCCTTGTTAGACTTGGGCGCGAGGCTCACCGAAACTTCACCATTTTATGGACCTTTTTAGGATCGGGTATTCGGCTGAGCGAATTGTTACATCTACAGATTGGTGATATTGTTTCTTCCCGGCAAGAGATCCTTGTACGCGGAAAAGGGAAAAAGGGATATAAGCAACCTAGCAAAATAACCAAATCCTCCCTTGAAATACTGAGCAAATATGTGAGCTTTCGTTATCACGGTGTTAAAGACGCTCACGATTATCTAGAACGATATATTTTTTCGGATGATAGAGGAACATCTCCTCTACACGAAAGCACTATTCAGAAGATGTTTGCCGCCTTGATTGATCAAGCAACAACTATACCCGAATCCGACAAAAAACCATATAAGCTTTCCGTGCACTCTTTACGGCATTCCTTTGCTCTATATCTGCTTGAGTCCGGTGTAAATCTATACACGATTAAGGAGCTCATGAGGCATTCGTGGCTAAGTTCAACGGAGGTTTATCTAAAGTTATTTGATGGCATGCTGGTCAAAGCAATCGACCAGCATCCACTCGCTCAGCTTAAAGCAAGCGATCTCTTTTGAATCAGGAGGTAAACCTTATGGCTTTTTTACTTCAGTCCGCCTACTTCCAATTCTGGAGCAATCAATGCACATTAAAAAATTCAACCAAAGAAAAATATATAAGTATACTTAAGAAACTCGAAGCTTTCTTACTTCACAACGGTTTTGAAGGCGAACTTGATTTTGATCGATTTCATGCCAGTCGCGAGCACCCCGGCAGATTTCTCCCGATTCAGCGACAGGTCTTTGATCGTTTTTTTATGGACTTAAAACAACATGAGCGTATGTCGAATATGAATTTGGCAGCGACCATTACCGTGTTAAGATGTTTCTTTGAATTCCTGTATGAAGCGGATCTGATTCAACATAACCCACTACTCGGATATCCTAGGCCAAAATTCGAGTCCCCCATTCAAAACACAGCCTTGTCAAAAGCAGAGTGTCTCGCCCTTCTTCAAGCTGCACTGCATAGAAGCCCATTCTACCGGCAAGAGTTTGTGTTTCTCTGGTTCATGCTGATCACGGGTCTTCGACTCTCAGAGGTCCGCTTTCTAAGGCGGAAACGGGTACACTTGGATACACGGATCGTCCATGTTTTTGATGCACAAAAAACCGAGAAACGACCTGTCGCCCTCCCTAAAGATCTCACAGCAGAACTTGAACGGTACATCCAACATCCTGAATATCTTAAGTATGCTAATCAGGGGGATGAGTACCTATTCCATCAACAAGGAAAAATCATGACCATCGATAAGATTAAACGGATACTATCTGAGTTAGCTCAAGATGCAGGCCTTGGCAGACATATTCGGCCACATGATCTTAGACGAACAGCAGGATATTTGATGCAGACAGGTGGTATGAGCATCATCGATATTCAGCATCAGCTGCGACATAAAAATGTAGGAACAACGTTGCGATATGTACCACCTTTGAATGATTTGACTAAGATTCTTGAGGATACCTGAGGTGATACCAATCAATATTAATCTATTAAGGTAAGGTCTCACTTCTTCATGAATGGACATAATGACTAATATAAAAATCCATTGTAGAAGGTGTTTTAACTTGGCAAATATCCAAAAACGTGGTGATAATTCATGGTTCTTAACAGTTAATGCTGGTAAAGACGCTAGAGGAAAATACGTTCGTTTCACAAAAACCGTTCATTGCCGAACAAAACGAGAAGTGGAAAGCGAATATGCTAAATTTCGGATGGAAGTCGAGGCGGATGAATATGTATCGCCTCAAAAACTAACATTTGGAGCGTTCGTCAAAGAATGGAGAGATAAGTATGCCGTAAAGCATCTGGGATTCAAGACCTTATACACATATGACTCTAATCTTAAGACCCGAATTCTTCCGTACTTTCAGCATCTAAGACTGGAGGAAATTAAACCACTTCACATTTTAAATTATCTGAATCAGCTCGAAAAGGCAGGTAGCCGTGGAGATAAAAAAGCAGGAGGCTTAGCTTCTGGAACAATCGAAATTCAACACCGTATCTTAAAAAACATACTCAAACGTGCAGTGGAATGGAGAATTATTAAGCGAAACCCGGTTATCGATGTGCAGAAACCAAAGGTCAATGCAAAAGTGATCGTCCCCTATAATGAAACAGAAGTTGAACAAATGCTTCGAGCATTGCAACGAGAGCCATATCACTGGAAGGTCATGGTTACTTTGGCTCTTACAACCGGATTGCGGCGGGGCGAATTACTCGGGCTGGAATGGAAGCATCTTGATTTCAGCAATGGGATTTTGGATGTGTCACAATCACTGATTCATGCTCTTAAAGGTGAGGTCATTGTCAAATCTCCCAAAACAAAAAAATCTATTCGGAAAGTAGCGTTACCAAGTTCTATGTTAAAGGAGCTGAAAGAATACTACGCTTACAGAATGCAAGAACGAAATGACGTTGGCGATTCATGGTATAGCGGAGATTGGTTTTTTATGTTCTCACATCCCAATGGACAACCTTTTCATCATGAGCGCCCTTACCTTTGGTTCCGACAATTCATAAAGAAAAATGGCTTTCGGTACATTCGATTTCATGATCTCCGGCATACCTCAGCTACGATTCTGATTAACCAAGGCGTTCATGCTAAGATTATCTCAGAGCGACTAGGACACGGGAGCATCGCAACCACTATGAACATATATGGGCACGCTCTGCAAACTGCTGATCAGGCTGCTGCTGATAAGTTCGAATCGTTTTTTACATCTAATGCTACACAAGGACAATAAAGAAGACGTACAGGAATTTTCCTGGCGTCTTCTTTTCTCATTGGATTTAAGAAAAATCCCCTTCTGGAGTGATTCATCGAACCATGACTAGTTACCCAATCCCAGTATCTTCTCCCTACAGTAATCATTGCTTGGACGATGTCTTCAAATCTACAATCTAAGATATTTACTCAAGCCATACTACACTTCAAAAAAAGGGCTGCCTATGGATTTAACATCCTAACCCAGCCCTCTTATATTATTTAACTAATCTTGATTCTAACACCTTCTTTTAATGACTGAACGACATTCACAATATCATCGACTGTGTCTTCATCGAACAATCCGTATACACCTTCATGGTGCAGTGAAACAAACGGCTGATCAAGCAATTTACCGGGTTCTAATATGCCGTTTACCGTTAGATAATCGATAATCATATTGATAAAATTGATTTGATTTGCGTTCAAATTTGCCCGTTGAAGCAATGTAGCAAATGCATCTTGGGCTGCAGATCGTTCCAGTCCAAGTAAGCTTCGGACAAAAATACCAAAGGAGTTTTCATTCTCCGAGACAAAAAGCTTATTAAATTGCTCTTTGGTCCCTCCTTGTTCTTTCTCAAGCATTTCCGCAAACGATTCCACGTCCGTCAGCGTAATTTCCCGATTGCGCCGGATTCTTTGAATGGCAATGTGATCTTGATGTTTACGTATATAATCGCTGATATGGCTCTTATAATCCGTAAAGTCACCGAACGAAGGGAGTTCACCATCAAAATCAATATCCCTGATCAGCTCATCCTGAAAATCGGTATATACGATCTTCTTTTCTTGTTTATCCAAAACCCTGATAAATTCACGAATCACCTTACGATAATCATGAAGTTCAATTGCTGAAGTTCTTTCAAAAAAACGAACATCCATGATTGATTTTATCATCTCCAGATGCTGAACTAACTGTGGAATTTCTATTCGTTTACGATATAATTTTTCAGCAATCTCCTGCAGTTTCTTTATATTGAAGTTCGTTCCTGGTATCTCGGAAATCCCAAGTACAGCACGTTGTAGTCTGACATGCAGCAGATCTACCCGTTTTTTATCCTCTGGCTCTGAATCGTAAACCAGTTTGGCAAATTCGCTTGTTAACTGGTGAACATCAATATCCTCAAGCCATTCCCAGCTTTCCTTTTTTCGAAACTTAATCAAAGTTGGGATATGTGGACGGATGGAAAAATGTTGCTCATCCATACCGTTCAACTGGCGTGTCAGTGTTTCAATGAGTTCATGCCGAATGGTATCGTAAGTATCCCCTGATCCGAACAATTCCCTAACCAAGTGGACACGTTCTTGGAATAGCTGCCCTGTAATGTGGAGCGGTGTCGGATTGGGGATTTCCTTTTTAGAAAATTTGAAATACTCTACGTTTCCACATAAATCAAACAACAAGGCATGGGTTTTATGCTGCCCTGGTCCAAATAAATTCTCACAAAGACGTGTACCCCGCCCAATCATCTGCCAAAACTTCGATAAAGATAACACTGGCTTAAAAATCACCAAATTCACAACTTCCGGAACGTCTATTCCCGTGTCTAGCATATCGACGGATACCGCAATATGCGGATCTTTGTCACTCTGTTTAAAATTTAAAATGAGCGTGCTCGCATATGAAATTCCGTAATGAATCTCCGCAGCAAACTTCCCTTTCAAATGAGGGATCATTGAATCGAAGACTTCCACGATCAGCTCCGCATGAGCCTTGTTACGAGCAAAAATAATGGTCTTTCCAAGCCGATCTCCACCTTCGACTTTGATTCCATGCTCCAATACAAGCCCTAGCGCTTTCCTAATGGTATCCCTATTATAGAGAAATTTATTAAGCTCTTCAGATTTTACTTTATTTTCTTTTTTATGAGGCAAGATCTTGGCGTCATATTCTTCTTGTTCTTCAGGAGAAAGCTCCGTGCGATCAACTCCCTCATGGAGAAACTTAAAGAACATCGAAACTGGCTTTACTGGGACCAAGTTTTCGTCTTCAATTGCTTGAGTGTATTCGTAAGCAAATGTCGGGATATTATCCGGCAAATCAAAAAATTTATAGGTATCATGATCCACGTCACTTTTTGGAGTCGCCGTGAGTCCCAAAAACAACGCATCAAAATACTGGAACACAAGTCCGTGCTTATTGTAGATCGAACGATGCGCTTCATCGATAATGATGAGGTCAAAATAACCTGGAGAAAATTTCGGTCTTCTTCCTGGCTCAATGAACCCCATCATGGTTTGGTAAGTCGAGAAGTAAATACGAGCTGAGGGATCATCTTTGTCTTCAAGAAGATTGCATGTGGTAGCACTCGGAAGGTGCTTTTTAAACTCTCCACATGCCTGACCTACAAGTTCTGTACGATCAGCAAGGAACAATACGTTCTTTGCCCACCCTGCCCGCTTAAGGAAGTCCACTAAGGCAATGGCCGTCCGTGTTTTACCTGTTCCTGTTGCCATCACTAGAAGCGCACGACGGTAACAATTTTCATACTTCTCCGCCACCCTGGTGATCGCCTCAATTTGATAAACACGCCCTGCAATCAGTGCATTAGGCTTATATTCAGCCGTGTTTTTGCGCTCTGTCCGCTTTTGAATTGCCCACTCAAGGTCAGATTTGGAGAACAATGACGATACCCGACGTTCCGGATAAAATGTATCGTCCCACATCCACGTCTGGTACCCATTGGTATAAAACATAATAGGACGCTGGCTGTATTTTTCTTGAAGGAGATCTGCGTATTTTGCAGCTTGGTTTTTCCCTTCTTTCGCGCTACGCGTCGTCTTCTTTACTTCAATGACGGCAAGCGGCAGTCCAGTATCTGACCACAGAACATAGTCGCAATATCCAAAACCCGAGCGATTTGGCATACCCTCTACTTCAAACTCTCGTACATATTCTCCAAAAGGATTCCAGCCGGCATCACGCAGCATTACGTCGATGATCAGCTTGCGAGTACGCGCTTCGTTTTCCGGTGTGATTTCAAAAAGCAAATTGCTGCTTCTGGCTGATAGCTCAACGATTTTTTCCTTTAACTTAGCGTTTTCTTCTTCTATCACTTGAATTTGCGTATCTTTTTCTTCAATTTGTTTCTCTAGCCACTGCAAATCATCTGTTGATTCCGCCAATTTTCTAGCATTTACCGGAACGAGCTCCCTATTGAAAGTTAAATTATGACTCGGCGTCTCTAGGTAATAGTCTTGTAGCCAATTAAGGAAGAAAAAGAGATGTTCAAAAATAAGTAATGACTGCTCTTGTGAGATTGGTGCATCATCATGAACCGCCATGTTGCCAAGCTTAATAATGAGCTTCATTGGCTGAAATAAATTCGAATGGAGAGTCTCCTGAAAAGATTTTGTATGTACAAGATCACTTAGAGTGAATCTCTCTTTTGCCGGATATTCTAAGTAACCGTCCTCACTGTACATCCACCGAACCGCGCGCTCCAGCGACGCGCGGCAGTAGAAAAGGGACGTACGAGGGTTGGCGAAAACGTTAGTTTCCGCCTCTGATGCATATTCATATAGGACATTCCACTGTGGGTACTCTTTTAGAAAATCAACGTTTAATGGCATAGTCATCCACCTTCTATTCGCAGAATTGGAGTCGTCCGGTAAAAGCCTGGTGTAAGAGAGATTGGAAATTTCCTTCGAGTTTGGTGAGCTGTAGAAACATTTGAGCTTCCTGTTCACGGGCTTCTTTTATGAATAAAGCATACTCTTGTTGTATATGGATTGGCGGAAGTAGAACCTCCATCTCTAAAAGCTTGGTTTTGGATATATTAGGCATCGAACCAGCGCTACCTTCCGCTAATTTTTGAATAACTGTTTTTTTGTACATTTTGTTGTTAAATAAACCCCAGATGAAAAGTTTATTAACGCTTGCATCTTGATTAAATTGAAAGCGAAAGACTGTATCCGGCATCATCAAATGACAAGGAGTGTCAAAAACATATGCACAGGCGCCTACAAGTTCTTTTGTATTTTTTCTAGTGAACAGAAGATCACCACTCTGCACTTCAATCGTACTATCTGAAGCTGTGCCTGTGAGAGTTTTCTTATTTTCCTGGGACATATATATTCCTTTAGTGACAGAACTTAATTTCAATACTCCCCATTCTTTATTTAGTGCTGGTATATTGCTACATATTGGACTCCGACCACTGTCAATGTTTTGGAGAAGTTCACCGAACTTAACAATATCCCACTTTTTAGGATTGGATATCGGATCCCCGAACATCTCTATAAACACCGATTGCACCAATTCATCCAGCTTGGCAATCACTTCTTTTCGCTTTTGAATCAGGGAGTCTGCTTCCGCCAAAGCGGAAGCTATTTTCCGTTGTTCTTTTTTTTCTGGAAATGGAATTTCAATATTCTCTATATCTTTTTTTGATAAATGTTTCACTGTAGTAAAACCAGTTTTATTTTCTATATTTTTCAATTCATTATTGATAAGGTAACAAATATATACAAGATCAGCGCAATCGTCTCTGACTGAAATTTTTGAGACCCTCTGATTCAATAATGATGACGGACCATCCCAGAGATATGCCCTGAACTCACCGTCCATGCTCACAAGTAGATCTCCATCATTTACAATGTACTCTTCACTGTAATCTCCTGAAAAAAATGTCTTAGGGTTACGTAATTTTAAATCCCTTATCCTTATTAAGGGCATTCCTAGATTTTTATCGTTAAAGAACTCAGATTTAAAGGCAAATCCAGATAGAACATCACAGCTTTCTTTAAGTTTGGAATATTTCACCGCAACATCTCCTCCAGTTTACGCAGTCCTGCTGCAATTTCTTCTTCCAATGCACCGATTTCCTGAAGGATTTGCTTTGGTAAAGCGTAAGTCATCTCTTCGTGAACCTGTTCTTTATATCGGTTAATGCTCAAATCGTACTTATTAGACCGAATATCATCGACGGACACGAAGAAAGATTGCTCGGTCTTTGCACGTGATTCCTCCGCTTCAGGGTTGTTAAAACGACTAATAATATCTGGAATGTTATTATCCTCATGGTTACTTAAATCCAGTTCTCGGCGGTTATCGTCAAGTGAATAACCATCCGCATGCATATCGTAGAACCACACTTGATCGGTACCACCGATGCTGGTTTTACGGAAAATCATAATAGCTGTCGATACCCCAGCATACGGCTTGAATACGCCGGAAGGCATGGAGATAATCGCTTCGAGTTTATGGTTATCAATAATCTCTTTGCGAATCGCCACGTGTGCAGTTGATGCCCCAAATAAAACGCCCTCTGGTACGATCACTGCGCACCGACCACCGTTCTTCAATAAACGAAGCATAAGCGCCAAGAATAAAAGTTCTGTTTTCTTCGTTTTCACCTTGGCGAGCAAGTTATCTGCTACATCGCTGTAATCAAGCGAACCCTTAAAAGGAGGATTTGCCAGAACCATTGAATACCGTTCCATTTCTATATTCCCCTTTGAGAGCGAGTCCTTATATACCATATTCGGATCCTCGATGCCATGGAGAACTAAATTCATACTGGCAATACGCAACATGGTTTGATCGGTGTCAAAACCATGAAACATTTCGTTCTTGAAGTGATCCTTCAGTTGCTCATTACCTGCTTTGACGAATAACTCTTCGCGGTAATGATTAAGCACATACTCCGCCGCTGCGACGAGAAAACCCGCCGTTCCACTTGCCGGGTCCACGATTGTATCCCCAGGTGTGGGTTGCATAAGTTCGACCATCATTTTAATGATGTGGCGAGGCGTGCGGAACTGTCCGTTCGTACCGGAAGTCGCTATTTTCGAAAGGAGATACTCGTACAAATCTCCCATCGTATCCTTTTGACTATCTTCCTTGCCTGCATTCTTCTCATCCATGGTGGTGAGAAGATCGTCAATCCCTGATACAACGCGTTGTAATAATGAGCCTGGTGGAAGAATAAAAACGGCATTTTCTAGATGCTTAGCAAACTTCGAATCCTCTCCCCCGAGCTTTTTCATATGTGCAAAGGCTTTGTCTTTCACAATGTTAAACATCTCGTCAGAATCCGTTTTGTTTTTAAACTGTGACCACCGAATATCGTTTTCATCTTTAGTAAAGATGGATTTAGCGATAACTGCACCGAGCCGTGTCTGCCGATCTATCTTTTTCTGCTGTTCATCAAGCTGCCGCATAAATAGCAAATATGTAAACTGCTCGATTACGGAAAGGGGATTCGCAATCCCACCCGTCCAAAACATTTCCCAAATCGTATCCACTTTATTTCGAATTTCACCTGTAATCATTGTTTAGCCTCCGTATATGTCTAGTGGTATATATCTACTATTTTATCAGATTAGGGGAGTGATGCCTCCCCTATTTAATAATTTGAAACGATTCAGAGATGCCCATCATGCGACAGCCTTCCATATAGTTTTCTTCCTTTTTCCTGTCAGCTTTTTCAATGGCTTCTCTGTACGATTGATCTGCTTCTCTCATATATTCCGCAATCTTATATTGCTGTTGTAATGGTAGCTTCGGAATTGGAATTATCCCCACATCTTTATGGCTCAACACGGTAACAGTTGTCCCTTTCTGATACATTGCCAAATAATACTGACCAACAGGGCTTTCCAAGAAAGATTTGACGAAATACGGATCACATAGCTTTGTATTCACTCGGATTCGTAAGAAGTTCTGAGAATATATCATGGGCTTGTCCCAAATATCAGATTGCGATATCACTATAATCTTTAGTGCAGTTCCTCGACTAGAAAGAAGTACGTCTCCAGGTTGAAGTTCATAATCCCCTGTTTTTTTTTCGTATACATTCACTCTTGATAATGTCTGAATATATCCATCTTGAACATCGCTCAAATTAACGAGATAATGCGAGAAATCCTCCCCCTCAGCCACTTCTTTTACAGGTCCATAGCCCCGAGCAACATCGGCTAGTTCATTAAGCATGACGAGCTCCGATTGTTCGTACGCTTTGCGATTAATTTCGATTTTGCCGATTTTCGTTACAACCTCTACTCTTTCAAGGTACCGCACTGGTAGTAAGCTCCAATCATTCTCCATGATCTCATAGATATCCACTACTCTGCTGTACTGCTCAACTTCTTTGTGATGATGGTACGTATCTACAATTTTTTCAATATCACTGTCCCGAAGCACGTTCTGTACACGACTGCTCTTCTCGAATCCTTCTTCGGCATTAATAATGAGAATTTTATCCTTCAATGAATGAGGTTTATTCTTATTCAAGACAAGTGCAGCGACAGCGATTCCCGTGCCCGAAAAAAGATTAGCCGGAAGTCCTATGACAGCTTCAATGAAGCTCTCACGAATTAATGCTTCACGAATTTTACCTTCTGATCCTCCTCTGAAAAGAACACCAGGAGGAATGATAATCACTGCTTTTCCATCCGGTTTAAGTGAGGCTAAGGAATGTAACACGAATGCCATATCTCCATTAGATTTACTCGGTATCCCATATTTGAAGCGTCCATATGGATCCTTTTCAGCTGTTTCATATCCCCACCGGCTAAGTGCAAATGGCGGCGCGGTAAGTATACTATCGAACTTCTGCAATTGCCCATCTTCTTCAATCCATTTTGGGTCCTTAATTGTATTACCTAAATAAACATGAGTATGCTCCGAATATAACCCGTGGAGAATGAGGTTCATTATTCCCAATGATCTCGTTTGAGGATTCACCTCTTGTCCAAATAAAGAGACATCACCACCATGTTGAACGGCTAAATTATGAGCCTCAATAAGCGAACCATTGATTCCAGATGCCCCATCATAAATCGTACCACTGAAAATATTGATAAGCTGAGCCATAAGCCTTGAAATACATAGAGGGGACACGAATTCGCCGCCTTTAACCCCTTCTCGATCAACGAGTATTTCCCATAGACGATCTATAAATTCAATTGCCATTCCACCACCATCAGGACTCTTCTTCGCAAATGAGTAGCGATTCAAAATGGAATCCGCCACTTTAAACAAACTCATTTGGTCAAAAACACGTGTGAAATCAGTAAGTGTAAAAACGCCATTTAATGATGGATTAACTTCTTCTAATTCTTGAAACGCCATGTTCATTCTTTTTCCATACTCCAATCCATTTGAAGTAACACGTTCCCATTGTGAGTTCATTGGAATCAAATAGTCATGATCTGAATTTTCACTTATGTACTTTAAAGTCATCATAGGTATTACGTAGTTTTTTATGTTTACGGTATCCATGCTGTCACGCAAAATGTCGTACATCATCCCAATATCCTTAGTCAGTCCGTTCATTTCCAAGCCCCCTGTATGATCAATTATCTAATGTAATTACTATAATAAACAAATAGTGTATTGTAAATACACTATTTGTTTATCTCCAATTCACTTTTAGTTTATAGTCATTATAAATATGTGTTTTGATTTTCTATAAAGCAATTGACTTCTGGTACTTTTTGGATAGATTTAGTTTCTCCTTTCTGATAGATCCAGCATAACTTGACGGTTTAGCAATTCAGAAATTCGTATAGGGCCAAAAATTCCAGACTAATACTTTATTCACTTTGAATATTCACCCCTCAAATTGATATTTACATCTGATTCTGCACAAGCACAAAAAAAAGAAGACGCACAGGAGTTCCTGGTGTCTTCTGTTCATTTAGGCTCAAATTCGATGGATTTTCACATCAATTTTACATCAAGTATGATCCCCTCTATCTGTACCACCAATATTTTCAATCTGTACCACATGGAGAATCCAACTAAGTAAAGGGTTTTATTTCACTGTTCCACTCTTCACCAAAAACGCCACCGACTCCACATGCACCGTATGCGGGAACATGTCCACCGGAGTTACCTCCACTGTCTTGTACCCTCCATCTTCGAGCACCCGCAAGTCTCTTGCCAGTGTCGATGGATTACACGACACATACACCACACGCTCTGGCTTCATCGCCAGAATCGTCTCTAACAACCGCGGATCGCAACCCTTACGCGGTGGATCGACAACGATAACATCTGCCGTAATCCCCTGCTCTTTCCAGTTAGGGATTACATCCTCAGAGGCACCAACCTCGAACACTACATTCTTCATCTCATTTAACTTCGCATTCGCCCGGGCATCCTCAATAGCTTCCGGTACAATTTCGACACCGTATACCTTAGCCGCATGCTGCGCCAGGAAAAGGGAGATCGTACCGATGCCGCAATAGGCATCGATAACCGTTTCATTGCCAGTCAGTCCGGCATATTCAACGGTTTTACCGTACAACACCTCAGTCTGTGCCGGGTTCACTTGATAGAACGAACGCGCTGAGATAGCGAACTGTACATCGCCGATGTAGTCATAGATAACATCTCTGCCCCACAGGACGCGGGTTTCGCCACCGAAGATGACATTCGTACGCTGAGTGTTGACGTTCTGGCAGATGCTGACTACATCCGGCAGCTGTTCGCGGATGCTGCCGAGCCAGGCGTCCAGGTGTGGGATGTCGCGGCCGTTGGTTACGAGGACGACCATCATTTCACCGGTGCGGAAAGCTTTCTTCACGACGACATGGCGCAGCAGGCCACGACCGGTTTCTTCACTATAAGCAGAGATGCCAAGTTCTCTGCCGATGTCTTTCACCTTGCGCACAACGTCATCATTATCTTCGTGCTGGATTAAGCACGTCTCCATATCGATGATACGGTGACTTCCCCGTGCGTAAAAACCGCCTACAAGGCCACCTTCGGTTACGCCAATTGGTACCTGAGCCTTGTTGCGGTAACGCCAAGGCTCGTCCATGCCGAGTGTAGGGCGGACAAGAATGCCATCTGTCTGAGCTACTCCAGCGCTATCAGTCGCACCATCCACGATGCCACCATCGTTGGCACTATCCGTCTGACTCTCAACAGCTTCATTCTCTTTGCTCTTTCCGCTATCCCCGCCACCACTCACCCGGAGCTTCCCAATCCGCTCCAGGTTGTCCACCACCAGCTGCCGTTTCCACGCCAGCTGAGCAGTGTAGTCCATATGCTGCAGTTGGCAGCCGCCGCATTGGTCATAGATCTCGCAAGGCGCCGCGATGCGGGCGCTGCTCGCTTCTACTATATTCAGCAGCTTGGCGTAGCCATACTGTTTTTTGGTCTTGAGCACCCTTGCCCGGACTTTCTCTCCGGGAAGGGCTCCCTGCACAAAAAGGGTAAAGCCTTCTACGCGGCCTACCCCTTCGCCTTCATGGGTCATGCCGATAATATCGAGCATAACCTCATCATTTTTATTCACAGGCAGTCCGGCGACAGGCGCCTTGCCGGCTGGGCGGCTGGTGCTGCGTCCACTGCGGTGTTTACTCATTATTTATTGTTCACTTCTTTCATTATCATCGCTGTATAATCCCACACTCTTACTTTCAATCAACCCTAATTATTCTGAGCAAAAATCCGCAGATGCTGCGGTAAAATCCGAAAACGACCCGGCAGCTCTCCGCCAAGTTCTCCATCCAAGTTCAATTGGACATGCCCTGGAGAGATTACATCCATTGCATCCGTACGGAAATACACAACCTTTTTATCCTGCAAATGCTCGCCACGAAGGGCCAATCTAACCAACCGGACAAACTCTGCCAGGTTGCATTTTTTAACCGCAATAACATCTAACAGACCATCATCGATTCGAGCGCCTGGGGCAAGTTTTTCAAAGCCGCCGACAGAATTCGTATTTGCAATCAGGAACAGCATGAACTCATCATGAATAACCTCCTGCCCATTGGCACGAATGATTAGTTCCTGAGGAGATAGGCTGACCATTTTTTCAATACCTTTTAAATAGTACGCAAGCTGCCCTATCATGGTCTTCAGCTTACTTGGAACTTCATAGGTCAGTTCGGTTAGACTGCCACCGCCTGCTATATTAATGAAATAACGATCATTGGCTTTACCGATATCAATCGGACGCGACTCTTGACGAAGGATCAAATCAACGGAATCTTCCCAATTCTTCGGGATCCCCATCGCACGTGCAAAATCATTGGTAGTCCCAAGTGGCAATACGCCAAGCGGGGGGAGATTAGGTTTCTCCGCCATACCATTGATAACCTCATTTAAAGTGCCATCCCCACCGGCTGCTATGATTAGATCATAACCGCGCTCTACTGCATCCGCAGCAGCTAACATAGCATCGCCTTCTCCGGTCGTTGCATGGCAGGAGGCTTCAATGCCACCCGTATCCAGCCGGTCCAAAATGTCGGCGAGCCGCTTCTTCATTTCTTCCCGTCCAGAAGTGGGATTATAAATCAATCTCGCAGTTTTCATTACCGGAACGCCACCTGTTTTTTATAATAGAATAACCTAATTGATTATACCTAATTCGGACCACTACAATCAATGTCAGAGGACATTTATCGTAAATATTCCATTATACAACAATTCACGACACCTTATTAGGCAAAAATAACTATATATATGTCTATGCAGCAAATCCCGTATTATCCACGGAAATGGGCACTATTTTTCATGATTAAGTGGGCTAAAAAGGAAGCTTTTTAACTCTTTTTTCGAATCTGTTCGAGGAGTGTCTCTACCTGTCTCTCAATCCAATGCGGAAGAAGCGGGTGCGGCAAAAGCGTCTGGCCAGAATACTTATAGGTTAACCCTTTAAGTCTGTTCGGAACCACATGTTTAGTGAAATAACCTTCACTCAAAAAAAGCGGCGCCACCAAAACCTCGTGACCCTGCTCCTGCCAATACTCCATTTTGCTTCTTACACTGTCCGGATTCAGCAGACCGTAATCGGCAGCTGCTACGCCGCTCACCTCACGTACACGTCCTGCCAGTGAAGAGATGCCCTGCTGCCAACGCTGGCGGAAGCCCTCATAGATGCTGCCGTGACCCACTAGCAGAATTGTCTCACGTTCCGGTTCCGTAGACAGCTTACGGAGCTTGTCCCAGATCATCACAGCGATGTCCGGGTCATCGTCGACAGGATAACCATAGTGAACCTTAGCCTTCACGTGGAACGGCTCTAAATCGGTCTCACGTTCAGGTGCAGGTTTAGCCCCTAGTGCATATTCTATTTCATCGACATGTGTGCTACCCGAGGAAACGAACAATGGGATCACAATTATATCTGTGACCCCTGCATGTTCCAGTTCATTTATTCCATCTTGAATCAGACGGCCCTCTACCAGCTCTAAAAAAGAGACCACCACTGGCATCTCTTCATCTAGCGATAATTCGCTTACGGCCTCTTCCACGATCGACACCCAAACCTCGTCGCGGGAGCCGTGACTGATAATAAGTACGCCCGGTACCATAAATTAGCGTCCCAAACGTTCCAGCGTTAATTTATAACCATCATTTCCGTAGTTCAGGCAACGTTTTACACGGGAAATAGTAGCTGTACTTGCTCCTGTCTCTGCTTCGATCTGATTGTAGGTCGAGCCTTTGCCGAGCATACGTGCTACTTCCAGTCGTTGCGACAGCGATTGAATCTCGTTCACGGTGCACAAATCATCAAAGAAAACATAACATTCTTCCATATTCTTTAATGTTAAAATGGCTTCAAATAATTGGTCTATACTTTTATCATTTAACTTCTTAAGTTGCATCAATTTTTCATCCCCTAAAAGTTCTATCAGCATTAGTTTCTCTGATTAAGCTCCGTACAAAACTAGCTCCGGAAACATCAACCTAATGTCACTATCCTGCCTTTACTATATTGCACTGGAGCGCATTTTTCAAGCATTAACGATTTCACGCTGTAAAGAACGAAAATGATGGACAAACGTCCACCCCACGCGCACACCATTTATGTACCCCAATACAAGTATTTTTCTCTACATAAGAATTATCGCCTACACTATAGTACTACAAAAGCGCCGAAAATCAAGCTCGTACACGGTTTCTTCACTACTTTAACCTGTTTATAGGCATACGCCCTTTTCCGCTCCTATCCCTATTACCCGGGCATTCGTCTATACCGTATGTTCGCCCATGACATACAGTATAGCAGACCACTAACAAAGGAATGTGATATTATGCCTGATCATTACTATAATCATTCCCGCCGGAATCAGCGTTCACTGAGCGATTCGTATAATGCCTCTGCCTACCCCGGCCTCAGTTCATATGCGCCTTCAGCTCTCCCAGGTGAGACCGGAATCCTTCCTGCTTTAGGAGCAGAAGCTGCCACCGAAACTGCGTTAGCGCTCCCTGCAGCTGAAGCTGCAACAAAGGCAAGCGGCGGGCTTGCCGGACTGCTCAGCGGCTTAGGCGGCGGTGGCGGAATTGGTGGGAATATGGAGCAAATCAAAGGTATCATCGATCGTATGGGCGGCATTGACGGGATCGTAAACTCTATGGGTAAAGTACAAAAGGTGATGTCCGGCTTCCAGCAGATGGCTCCAATGGTTAAGCTGTTCATGGGTAGCTTCGGTAAAAACAAAGGCGCAGCAGGCGCACTAGCCGCCGAAGAGGATGCCGCCCTGTACAGTCCTAATCGCCGCAAAAAAAAGCGTTCCACCTCACCCCGTCGCAAATCTACTACAACTACTCGCCGGCGCTCTACTTCTTCCACCGGAAAACGTCGCCGCAAATAGCGGTGACGTTTTCTAGCTATGTATCAGAAAAACAGCAATTCTCGCAGAAAAGAGATTTGCTGTTGGCGCTTCTGCTCTATTTTCACTTAAACCAGCCACTCCGTCGAAACCATCGGAACATCCCAAAACCAACTACCAGCATAAACAGCAGCACACCAAAATAACCATACTTCCACTCTAGTTCAGGCATCTTCACAAAGTTCATCCCGTAGATCCCGGCGATAAGCGTCAGCGGCATGAATACGGTGGTGATTACCGTTAGTGTTTTCATAATCGAATTCATCCGGTTGGAATTGAGTGAAATGTAGCTGTCACGCAAATCCGCTGTCATTTCCCGATCAGCCTCAATCATATCGGAGAGTTTTAGGAGATGGTCATAAATATCGCCAAAATAAATCCGTTCCTCGCCATTGCTCTGGACATGCTGTGAATTCACGATCCGGTACATCAAGTCGCGCATCGGCACAATCGTCCGCCGCATTTTGAGGAGTCTTCCGCGCACGCCAAACACCTGGCTCATCAATTCCTCCACCGACTCACTGCTGCCGCTGCTCTCCAGATCCGCAAGCTCGTCCTCTAAACTGTAGAGACATGGAAAATATTTATCCACCAGCTTGTCCATCACCGTATATGCAGCTGCCATCGGCCCACCCGACCAGCCTTTTCGACTATGTATTTCGCTTTTCACTTGTTCCCACGCTTCATTCATCTCTGCTTTTTCCTGATGGTGATAGGAGACAAGAAAGTTCGCGCTTAAAAATAGGTCAACCTCCTCAGCATCCAACGTCCGCTCATTCAGCGCATGCAGCACAAAAAACTGCACATTCTCATAATGATCCAGCTTCGGCCGCTGCAACACATGCATACAGTCCTCTATCGCTAAGGGGTGAAAATGAAAATATTGATCCAGCAAAAGCGTTTCTTCTGGCGTAGGCGTAGCAAAATCTGCCCATATCCAAGCATAATCCTCCAGCCGGATATTTTGCAGAGGGATCTCTGTCAGCACCTCACCTTTATGTGTGACAACAAGTGTACGTATCATAAATGTTCCTCCGCTTCATCTTCTTCCACGCCTCTATTGTACAGCAAGAAGACAACTCTTCCAAAAAGCAAAAAACATAGCCAGCAGCACCGCTCAAGCTAGACTAAGAAACATTTGGTGCTTCGTCGTTCGTTAATGCTCGATTCATTTGTGTAAGGTTGGTTGCGCTGGGGGCGAGCTGTCCTTATTCTCTGCTGTCGGTATCGGGTTTATGAGTGAGATGAATTCATAGCTGTGAATTACTATCGCTATTTTTACTAATTAGTTGGTGAAAAGGTGCTCATAAGGGATAGTAAACAACCCTTCGATCGTAAGCAAGCTGAACTTGAATTCGTAAAAGATTAAGTTCATCGCCTCGCGTTCATTTACCGTAAGTAACATATGTTTTACTTTGGGCTGGTAGTGATTTGTGGGATTGGGATGCAATTCTTGCATCTTACCTGTAAAGTTCCGGGCAGAAAGGATAATGGAAATAAGGCGATATTCTTCGACGGCAGAAAAGCATGGAGAAAGGTAAGGGTTGGGTTGGGTTGGGTTGGGTTGGGTTGGGTTGGGTTGGGTTGGGTTGGGTTGGGTTGGGTTGGGTTGGGTTGGGTTGGGTTGGGTTGGGTTGTACTAGTTACTTTGCGCAAGATCGGACTGTGGTGCGGTGGATTCCGTTGGAATGTGTTACGTCGGACTGGGCTGAGTTAATTTGGGCTGGTCCACCTTCATTCAAGTCAGGTTACGTCATTCTAAGACATTTATGCCTTTATTTCTGCTTCTTCGACGTTAGTTCACCAATTCTAAGGCATTTATGCCTTTATTTCTGCTTCTTCGACGTTAGTTCACCAATTCTAAGGCATTTATGCCTTTATTTCTGCTTCTTCGACGAAGTGTCTCCAATTCTAGGGCAATAATGCTCTTCTTTTTGTCACCATCCCCGAATTTGGTAAATTCAGCGGGATTTATACCGTACATTCTCCCTCCAACACCAGACTTTGTCACTTCTACGGGATTTGTACCGTACATTCCCCATCCATCGCTAAACTCCGTCATTTCTACGGGATTTATACCGTACATTCCCCCTCCAGCGCCAAACTTCGTCACTTCTGCGGGATTTATACCGTACATTCCCCCTCCAACGCCAAACTTCGTCATTTCTACGGGATTTATACCGTACATTCCCCCTCCAACGCCAAACTTCGTCATTTCTACGGGATTTATACCGTACATTCCCCCTCCATCGCCGATTTCCGCCATTTCTACGGGATTTATACCGTACATTCTTCACTCATCCTCCTGTCCAAACATCAAAAAAAGATGTCCGCAGCCCAATGGCTAACTGACATCTTTATTAAAGGGTGTTTAAAAAATGATTTTGAAAATCAGACCTGATAACACCGCACTGATTGGAATCGTGATGAACCAAGTGACCACAATACGTCCGGCTACTCCCCATTTCACTGCAGAGAAACGTTTGGCAGAGCCTACCCCAAGGATCGCTGATGTGATCGCATGCGTTGAGCTTACTGGCAAATGCAGCAGCGTTGCTGAGAAAATAACAGATGCCGCGGAAATATCAGCCGCGAAACCGTTAATAGGTTCGATTTTGAAAATCTTCGTACCCATAGTCTTAATAATCTTCCAACCACCGATGGAGGTACCGAGCGCCATAGCCGTAGCTGCAGCTATCTTAACCCACAAAGGGATAACATCCATAGTTTCTTGACGTCCTGAGGTAACGAGTGCAAAAGTAATGATCCCCATCGCTTTTTGCGCATCATTCGTACCATGTGTGAACGACTGTAACGCTGCCGTAAGGACCTGCATAGAGCGGAAGCCCTTGTTGACCGTATGTGGACTACGCTTAGCAAAGATCCATTTCAGGATGGTCATGATAATATAACCGATAACAAACGCAATGATTGGGGAGAAAATCAGTCCTTCGACAATTTCCACAAACCCGCCCCAATTGATGTGTGCTGAGCCTGCCCCCACGTATACTGCACCCGCTAAAGCGCCGATCAGTGCATGAGACGATGAGGATGGAATCCCGAGCCACCAAGTAATCAAATTCCAAATAATCGAAGCAATCAGCGTCGCTATTATGATATCCAACCCATTTTCAAGCAAGGTCGGGTCGGTGATACTTCCGCCGATTTTTTTGGCCACACCTGTAAACATCAAGGCCCCAACAAAGTTCATCAGTGCTGCCATAATAATTGCTGTTCGCGGTTTTAAGGCACGTGTTGAGACAGAGGTAGCAATTGCGTTGGCCGTATCATGGAATCCATTGATAAAGTCAAACGCAAGCGCGAGAAATATAACAATTCCAAGAATCCATATAGATGTTTCCATATTCTAGTACCCCTTATGAGTTGCGCATGATGATCGATTCCAACATGTTGGCTACATCTTCACATTTGTCTGTAGTGGTCTCGAGCCGCTCATACAGTTCCTTGCGTTTAATCAGCTCAATCGGGTCTTTTACAGTTTCGAACAGGACCTTAGTACAAATACGCAGCACTTCGTCCCCTTGATTCTCAAGGTCATTCAGACGGATTGTATATTCACGGATCGCCAACAATTTCTTCTGGGAGAGCAAATGAACCGCTTTTTGGATTTCATAAGCACACTGGCGAAGGATTTCGGCGAATTGTACAATGTATTCATCCGGGTCAAGAAGGTTGTACATATAGAAACGTGAGGCGGATGCCTCCAGACCATCGATGACATCATCCATGCTTGTGATCAAGTCCATAATGTCGTCACGTTCAAGCGGCGTAATAAACGTCTTGTTCAATTCTTTGATGACGGTGTGCGTGTAAGTATCACATTGGGATTCGTACTTTTTCATCTCTGCAGCGAAATTATCGACATTATTCCGGAGATCAGTGATATTCTGAGCAAAATAATCTGCAGCTTGGACAATAGTATCGGCCATATTTTCCAGCGTCTCAAAGAATATGTCCTTTTTTCTCAACTTCATTGTTTTAAACCCCTTTACATAAAATTACCGTGAATACAGAGCCATTCATATGTAAAAAGCATGAAAATGAATGACAACCCTTGTTATCTTATCATATCCGTTCAAGGTATAGAAGCTATAGAAATGAACTTTTTTACACTCTATTAACACATACCCATTATTCCGAACACAAATCTGTATAACACTGGATATTCCGACTTTCTTATGTTGTACCATCCGCCCCGCCATATACCACATGACTGCTAAATGAAGGCGCATTAGGGACCACCAAAATATGGGTAATTCCTGGATACATCAGCTCTTCTTTTCCATCCCTCACAAAACGGATCACATCCCCTGGTTCACGCGACCATCTGCCTTTGGTGACCTGTCCCCGCTGAAAAAGCAACGCTTCCCCGCCAAGCTCCACATCAATCTGAAGTCTTCCGACATCATCAAGCACTTTGTGATCGGCTCCTATAACCATCACATTGGCCGCTTCCACCGGATTATCGTTATTTAGATCCAAATGAGGTTTGTCATTCACATAACGCTGATAGGTCTGACGTTTAGGATCATATTTATAGTCAACTTTATAACTTTTGAGCAGATAGTTTATGCTAAATTCAGCGGCTTTCTCTCCGTCCGCCGGTATGTAATCTGGATTGTTAAAAAGATACCCGGGCACCTTCACACTTTGCGCAAATCCAAGCTTCTCGGCACCTTCCCGCAGTTTGGCTGCATTGCTGTACAGGTTATGTGGTGCTTTTCGCGCTTTATCCCGCCAAAAATAAGCTCCGGCACGGCCGATCTCGTCCATATCTTCTTTTTTCTCTTTTTGCAAAATGGCATAAGCCGCCGGACTCCCTCCTGCATGCACCGTCACACCGCCGTAGCTCTCGCCAATATCCAGCAGATAGGGGCGGATGCTGCGAATCGGTCCGATTTTCACCACACCTGTATGGCTCTGAAAAATACCAATCAAACGTGTGATACCACCTTCGGCAAGAATCTCATACAAAATATCTGCTTCACTAACCCCCGATTGCGGCCGGGCGGCAGGAGCATTATTTATCATTACGGCCAAGGGACGTGGAAGACTGTCTTCAGAAACTGGAAGACCTGTTAATCCGGATACGAGCTCAGCAGCGGGATCAATAGTAGGTGAGGGTTGAATCGTTTCGATAGGCGTGGGCTCTGCGGTAGGCTGCTGTGTCGGGGTGATCACATTATTTGCACTCTGTGTTCCGCAAGCGGAGAGCAATAGGGTGGTCAATACAATGGCAGATAACAGACGGGAAGAAGAGCAATTTACTTTCATAAGCTTGTAGTTCCTCCTAAACGTTTTATGAAACTCACTGATTCCTTCCATTTAATCACAGTCAGTCCCATTTGTCTTGATCACCTTCTCCCTTTTTTCATAGCAAGCATAAGGAAATTTTATAGCATGGAATAGATAAATTCTTATATTAAAAAAAGGGTACAGCCATTGCGGCTGCACCCTGCGGGTCTCTTATTCATTCAGTTAGTCTAGCTTCCAGCAATTAAGACTTAATGTCCCATACTGATAAGCCTGAAAAATCCGCTCTGCCTTCCTGCTGCCATCCGCTGTTCCCATCGCGTAAAAGAGAGGTGCAAAATGCTCTCTTCCATAAGAAGGAACCGCATCGCGTACATGTGGAGCTTTTTTCTCATACGCAAAAAGTGAAGGCAAATCCCAGGCTTCTAGTCCCTTGGCAATCCAGGCATCGAATTCAAGTGCCCAATCCTCAGGCTGCTCACTTTCACTTAGCATCCGCAAATTGTGAACAAGTCCACCGCTTCCAATCAGCAGTATGCCTTCGTCACGAAGCGGTGCTAACATCCGCCCGATATTGTACTGCTCCTTGGGAGAGCGCAGGGAATCGACGGATAAAGCAACTACCGGAATGTCGGCGTTGGGGAACATTTTTTTCAGTATCACCCAGACTCCATGATCGAGTCCTCGCCCCAGAACGGGCTGATGTGATAGATTGTTATCCTTGAAGAGCTCAGAAATCCGTCTTGTTAGGGCCGGATCGCCCGGGGCCGGATAGGTCAGCGTGTAAACTTCTTCAGGGAATCCGTAGAAGTCATGCTGTGTCTCGTGCAGTTCATCAACGGTAAGTAGCTGTTCAGGGCTATCCCAATGCGCTGAGAAAACTACTATACCGCGTGGCGCTTCAAGTTCTTGACCAAGCCGCTCCAGAAAACGGGTATAATCGTTATCCTCCAGTGCGAGGAGCGGAGAACCGTGCGCAATAAAAAATGACGGTAATTTCATAGGATGCCAACCTCCATAACCCAGTATATGGTGTGCATCTTTATTTTACCGCTTATTGCAAGTTAATGCGAATAAAAACCTTCTCCTAAATCATCCAATTCTGCCACTCTGTCTGCAGATGCTCTTGTTCGTTCATCCATTCTATAGTCCGCTTAAGCAGCTGCTGCTGCGCCGGTCCAGAAGAAAGGTGTGATCCCCTTGAAAAATGATCTCTTTATCGCAACGTCCTTCGGGACGTGTCCAGAACAGCTTCTGGTAAAGAAAAGCGTAATCCACCGGAATGACATCATCAGAGGTGCCATGAATGACCAGTACATCGCCGCTAAATTTGCTCGCTTCTTGGAAGGGCTGAAAAGCCGCCAAAGAATTAAAATATACCGGAGTAAACGAGTAGCCCACATAATCGGCTGATCCATTCTTCACAGCACGATCATACGCCTCCCGCCCTACAATTTTCACAATATCATTGAAAGGATAACCAACAGAGGCCCATAACACGAGATTCTTCACGCGGCGATCGCGAATACTTGTCAGCAGCGCCACCGCGCCACCCAGGCTATGGCCAATCAGCGTCACGCGCTGTGGGTCCACATCAGCAGAGCTAATTCCGTAATCAAGCACCGCTCTAGTCTGAGCGATCATCGATTCCATGTCTTCGCCGCCATAATTCCCGCTGCTCTCGCCGCAGCCCACATAATCAAAACGAATAACCATATATCCCTCTTGTGCCAGCTCACGAGCAGCCTTCACAAAAATCCGGTCTACGCCAATCCGATTCCCCACAAATCCGTGGCAGATCACGGCTAATGGCAGTCTATCCTTGCAACGCGAAGAGGTTCCCTTCTCTTTGTTCGGGTAATGTATGCTCGCCGTCAATTCTTCTCCGTTATGCCGGATTACAATATTCCGTTCCATTGCCGCATCCTCCTATAATTATATTTATATTTATAATTTAATTTATTTTAATTTATTAGAATTCCGATTAACTTAGTATGAATTATAATCTAATTATAAAGATTTCGTTCATATTGTCAACAGCAAGGGGACAATTCTTAATAAACGCACGGAGTATTTGGGCATTAGAGTCTGCGCGACAAACAGGGTGTCCTGTAAGTCATGAGGATGCTCTGGGGCACCCACGTCGAGTGGATTGGAACCGCCAATCCGGGATTCAGCAGCTCTATCGGATTCAGTAGCTCCTTCGGACTCGGTGGCTTCATCGAACTCAGTAGCTTCAGCGGATTCAGCTGCTCTATCGGGCTCACCTGCTCCAGCGGACTCAGTAGCTCCTTCGGACTCACCGGCTCTATCGGATTCACCTGCTCCAGCGGACTCAGTAGCTCCAGCGGACTCAGTAGCTCCTTCGGACTCAGCGGCTTCATCGGACTCAGAAGACCCTATTCGCAGATTTAGCACACTTTTTGAATTCTATCGGACCCCATAGTCGCTATCACCCTGTAAAACAGCAAATAAGAGCTACTTTTCGAGCAATAGACTCACTGGGGTCCGAAACTGTGCTGAAAAGGCGATAATTTGGCTAATAACGTCATCTGAGTCTGAAAAATGGTGGATGCTACGACAACCGGGGGTCTGGGGTGCTTGAGGTTTGGGTTTGGGTTTGGGTTTGGGTTTGGGTTTGGGTTTGGGTTTGGGTTTGGGTTTGGGTTTGGGTTTGGGTTTGGGTTTGGGTTTGGGTTTGGGTTTGGGTTTGGGTTTGGGTTTGGGTTTGGGTTTGGGTTTGGGTTTGGGTTTGGGTTTGGGTTTGGGTTTGGGTTTGGGTTTGGGTTTGGGTTTGGGTTTGGGTTTGGGTTTGGGTTTGAGAACCCCACCAAAAAACACACAGCGATCCCAGTATCGGAGGATCGCTGCTCTATTGTTTTTTCGAGATGAATGACCAGGGTTGTTAATCAATCGTAGCTGTCGTTAAACATCTCATGGGTTTCATGGGTTTCATGGGTTTCATGGGTTTCATGGGTTTCATGGGTTTCATGGGTTTCATGGGTTTCATGGGTTTCATGGGTTTCATGGGTTCCATGCCAATCCTTAAGCAGGCCCTCGGGGGGATCTTCCGCGGAAATCCCGCTGCTGAATCCATCGGATTCAGCAGCTCTATAGGACTCAGAAGACCCTATTCGCAGATTTAGCACACTTTTTGAATTCTATCGGACCCCATAGCCGCTATCACCCTGTAAAACAGCAAATAAGAGCTACTTTTCGAGCAATAGCCTCACTGGGGTCCGAAACTGTGTTGAAAAGGCGATAATTTGGCTAATAACGTCATCTGAGTCCGAAAGATGGTGGATACTACGACAACCGGGGGTCTGGGGGGTCTGGGGGGTCTGGGAGCTCTGGAGTTCCCGGGGTTCCGGGGTTCTGGGGTTCTGGGGTTCTGGGGTTCTGCGGTTCCGGGGTTCCGGGGTTCCCGGGGTTCCGGGGTTCCCGGGGTTCCCGGAGTTCCGGGGTTCCGGGGTTCCGGGGTTCCGGGGTTCCGGGGTTCTGGGGTCCTGGGGTTCTGGGGTTCTGGGGTTCCGGGGTTCCGGGGTTCCGGGGTTCCGGGGTTCCGGGGTTCCGGGGTTCCGGGGTTCCGGGGTTCCGGGGTTCCGGGGTTCCGGGGTTCCGGGGTTCCGGGGTTCCGGGGTTCCGGGGTTCCGGGGTTCCGGGGTTCCGGGGTTCCGGGGTTCCGGGGTTCCGGGGTTTCGGGGTTTCAGAACCCCACCAAAAAACAAAGAGCAGCGATCCCCAGTATCGGAGGATCGCTGCTCTATTGTTTTTTCGAGATGAATGACCAGGGTTGTTAATCAATCGTAGCTGTCGTTAAACATCTCATGGGTTTCATGGCTGCCTTCCCAATCCTTAAGCAAGCCCTCGGGAGCATCTTCTGCGGAATCCCACATGCTGAATCCATCGGAGCCGCCCCAATCCCCCATTGAATTATTGGGCGTAGGCTCGAAACCGTTGCCCATGGATCTTCCCTGTTCCTTCTTGTTCTCATGTTCCATAAAGCTCCCAACCTTTCCCAATGCTATATTGATCAAGCAACAACATTATCAGTGTTCACTCTTCTAAAAGGATTATGCATATCGCCATAGAAATGGTTGTCCTTGCGTAGACCTGTCATGCAAACGTATACTCTAGGTTAAAGACTATACCGATTAACAACACTGGAGGTTTACATCCAAATTATGAAAGTGAAAGATATGATTAAGGAAAATAACGCCCTGCGTGAGCAGTTGACGCCCTTCAATCGCTCCTATTTAGAAGATATGATTCTTGCGGTGCGGGCCAGTCGAATTGAACCCCTGCGCGGAGAAGAACTTTTGCTGGATGCGGCCAAGCTGCTGTTGAAGGAACAACGTAAAGGGAAAAATGCCAAGCAGGTTTTTGGCGAGAATCCGCACGATTATTTTAAAGAAATCATAGACAGTGTTCCCGGGCGCCCGGTGCGCAGTAAATGGAACTATTACTTGATGATTCCCTGCGCAGCTCTGACCTGTCTTTTTGGGATATTAGCAATCGGTGGACTCTTCTTCCAATGGACTGACAATTCACCTGGAATGTTCGGACAGATCAGCCTTTTCACCCTGCTCGCTGTGGGAGTAGGCTCCATTATCTTGATTGAACTCATTATGAAATGGATGTCCTCCTTGTCGGAGAGCGACGCACCCAGTGCCAAACCTTTTGATATAAAAAGCCTTGGCATCTATATTGGCATCGCAGTAGCTGCTGTATTTATCGGCATGTTCCTCGATCGGTTATTTCCCGTCATTACAATATCCCCGTGGGTAAGCTTAATTCTGTGCATCATTGGGGGGTTGGGACTGAAGTTTATATTTTTCAAAAAATAAAGTTCTAGGCTGAAAATTTTATTCCATCCGATAGATAGGGGGAAACTTCCATGATTAAGAAGCATTATATTCTCTACTCCGTTCTAGCTATAGCCTTAGGGCTAGGCATAGTGCCCAGTGCTATTCACGCCGAAGGTGCTACCAGCCCTCCTGAGGAAGGCGCTAAGGCAATAACCCAAGCAGCTAGCAATAATCATGCAGAGGCTGTCTATAAAGCTGCGTTACCGCTCTTATCTACCTCTGACAAGTTACCCGAAGCCATAAAATATTTGAACTCCAATATGTATGCGGTAGGTTCGTATCGTGCAACAATGATGACGCTGAAGCTTGAGAATCTGCATAAAGCTGCGCTGCAAGCCTGGGAGAGTAAATTCAGTACCAGCACTGTCCAGCGGAAGCTCACCGCCATTTATAAAGCAGGCGCCAGCATGTCTTCTCTTGCCGCTATTACTGATGATCTCCAGCTACGTACACTGCTGAAAAGTGCCAGCGAAAGCGGATATAAGCTGGAGACAGCAGAGGGTACTTTTTTCCCGGTGATCGATTATGGGGCTTACCGCAAGTACAAGCTATACGTCACCAATGATATCGGCGCTTATATTACCATTATGGCCACCGAATCGGACCTGCCCTCTTCCAAGGACAATGGGCTAGTTATCGCCTGGACTGAGGTAGCAGCCAGAGCTTTATCTCAAGAGCAATTCATTCAAAATCATCCGAAATCAAACCGAATTTCTGCTGTAAAAGCCTTGTATACTATGTATGTGAATAATACGTTTTACGGCCAGAATAACACTCCTCTCTTCCATTATGACAATCTGGAAATGGATTTGGAGGCGCAAAAGGCTTATTCCAGTATTCTGACCAAAAATAATGACAACAGCCCATTTCTACAAAAGCTGGATAGCTTCATGAAATTAATGAAAGACAATAGCTATAAATTGACCGATGAGGTCGAGCAATATCGTAAGACTTCGTTACCTCTCTAATAAAGAAATCACAAAAGCCCGTCCCTGAGTTGAATTGGGACGGGCTTATTTATGTTCATTAACGTGATTATGAAGTGGATGCGAGAATTAAATAAGGATGTTAAAGAGATTAGAATCCTTATTGATCTCTACATAATCGACGCCCTTCTGCTGCATCCGTTCGATGAGAGGTTCGTAGGCATCCGTTGACAATAATTCAATGCCAACAAGCGCGGGACCATTTTCTTTATCATGCTTCTTGATATACTCGAAACGGGTAATATCATCGTGAGGTCCAAGGATTTCGCCCAAGAACTCACGCAGCGCACCTGCACGTTGCGGGAAGTTCACCATGAAATAGTGTTTTAAGCCTTCGTAAATCAATGAACGCTCTTTGATCTCCTGCATCCGGTCAATATCGTTGTTGCCGCCGCTTATGATACAGACAACTGTTTTGCCGCGGATTTGATCACGATATTGATCAAGCGCTGCGATAGGCAGCGAACCTGCTGGCTCAACCACTATGGCATTCTCGTTATATAGTTCCAGAATCGTGGTACAAGCTTTACCTTCAGGCACCATCACGATGTCATCCAGATGACGGGAGCAAATATCGTACGTCAATCCGCCAACACGTTTTACAGCCGCTCCGTCCACGAACTTATTAATTTCCTTTAGAGTCACCACTTCTCCAAGCTTAATCGCTTCCGTCATAGAAGCTGCTCCGAGTGGCTCCACACCAATCAACTTGGTAGAAGGACTAACTGTCTTCACATAGGTGGCTATGCCCGCTGCCAGGCCGCCTCCACCAATGGTTACGAACATAAAGTCTGCAGGGTTGTCCAGACTCTCCATCACTTCCATTGCAATGGTGCCGTTGCCCGCAATGATTCGTGGCTCATCAAAGGGGTGGATCAACGTCATCCCATGATCTATACAAGCTTGCAGTGCTTCATCATAAGCGTCATCAAAGGTATCGCCCTTCAGAATGACCTCAACAAACTCACCGCCGAACCGCCGAACCTGCTTAACCTTCTGGTTAGGCGTAGTGCTTGGCATATAGACCTTGCCTTTAATTCCAAGCGCCTTACAGGAATAGGCTACGCCTTGTGCATGGTTGCCCGCACTCGCACAGACAATGCCTTTCGCTCTATCTTCTGCTGACAAACTACGAATCATATTATAAGCTCCGCGGATTTTGAAAGAACGTACAATCTGCAAATCCTCGCGCTTCAAATACACATCACAATCATACTTGGCTGACAGCACAGCATCACGTTGTAGGGGTGTCCGGATTATGACTTCACGCAGTACGTGATGAGCCCGCACAATATCTTCCATTCCTACGATTCGGTCTTCCTCTTCTCTCATAACCCTCTCGCCTCACTATCTATCTGTTATTCTACTTCTTGTAACATACTCTCCCGAGGACATTTTTTCAAGCATCCTAATCAGTGATAAAGAAAAAGAGACTAAAGGAACCCTATAGTCTCTTACTAATATTTGCTATCCCTACGCTATGAAACCTACTAGTCCTGTTGCTTCAGCATCCACTTCACCAGGTCTGGTAAGCTTGTCCACAAACGTGAATGTACAATAACATATTCGATAGCCTCGTTAGCGTCACCCACGCCTACAAAATCAGGCAGGTTATGCGGCAATCTTTTGATACCTAACAGATAATCTGGCACATGCTTGTTCACATTCTTCGCCACGCGGTAAAGCATTTTGAGCTGGGAAGTAATCCCGTTCTTCTTATATTCTAAAACCATACGGTCATATGCTACTGTTGCTGCTGCATCCTTGCCGAACTTCTCCAGTACCTTCTCGGTCTTCTTAAGCTTATTAGTGTAAAGGTACGTTGCCGTTAGAAGGTAACGTGCACCTGTGTTATCTTCTGGGTTCAATTCTAGAATGTGCTCCAGCGTCTTTTGTGCTTCTTCTGCATTTCCGCTAAACCAGCAGGAGTCAGCGTAGCTTTTGCAGATTCGAATGTACGAACGTGTCTCGTAAAGACCCCAGAAATGTCCTTTGTTCTCAGTGAAAAAGGCTTCTCCAAGCTCACGCGCACCCGCTTCCATCCCTGCTTTCAGATAAGCACGGGCATCTGCTTCATTCTCGGCTTCCTCAGCCAAAATGAGATAGGCGTCCGGACTGTCCGGATAAACTTCCAATGCCGCTTCTGCTAGCTGTATCCGGCGATTGGAAGCTTTAGTTTCCATTGCTTTTTGCAGCAAAGCCTGTTCCTGATCCTTCGGAGTGCCTGAAACGTTGAGCAAAAGTAATTCTTCCTCTGCCCCGCCCATGCCGTACTGTTCGATATAATTAAGCATCTCTTTAACTTTTCTGGAGATGGTAGGTGCAGTAACCTCATGTTTGATCGCTAGATCAGCTTGAGTTTGAAGGAATCCATATTCCTCAGACAAGATAAATTCGATAGCCGCGCAGAAGGAGCCCATTTTCTTCACTGCAGGCTTGATGTGACGGGAATAACCATTCCATAGAACCAGACCTTCCCAGATTAGCTCCCGGTCATAGCTGTCTCTCATGGTCTCAATAAGATGCAGAGCCAATTGCTCATGCGCCGGATGCTCCCATTTCAGATCACGTGACACCTTTTTTTTGAGCGTAGTTAGGGTAAGCTTAGCTTCAGGAATTGCTGCCGCTTCTGGTTTCTCGGCCACAGCCACAGTAGCAGCGGATTCTTCCGTTGTTACCAGTCGCATGATGGATTCCACTGCAGAAGTTTCTTTCCCTAGGCAGCATTTCTTATATTTTTTCCCGCTTCCGCAAGGACACATATCATTTCTTCCAATCTTACTCAAAACGAATTCCCCCTTAAATCTGTGAGTAGCCATTCGCCATAAGCGTATCGCTAGTATGCACTATAAGTATCAACATTTTCAGGCACGAGGCATCCTTTATAAGGTTACTGCACAAAGTCTGAAGGACTCCGATTTAAAAGGGCCTTCCCATGATCGGAAAGGCCCTTATCTGTATATATCCGCACATTTTCCCCCGTACGTGTAGTATTATAGCACTTCTTCTATCACTTGTCAGTCCTTTTTTAGGACTTAAAGCGCAAAAAATTGCTAGATACAGTGCTTTATCCTTATACCAGAGCCTTCATAGCGATGTCGCTGCGATTCTGTTTCCCGGAAAAAGAGATTCCTTCAGCCCTAGCATAGGCTGCTGAACGAGCTTCGGCAATCGTAGCACCCAGGCCTACCACGCCTAAGACCCGTCCGCCGTTCGTTACCCAGCTGCCATCTGCCCCCCGTGCTGTACCGGCATGGAAGATCAGCCCTCCTTGGCTGTCCTCAAGCCCTTCGATCGGCACTCCCTTAGGATAAGAGCCTGGATATCCTCCAGAAGCGAGAACCACGCACACCGCTGCTTCGCCGCTCCATTCAATATCGATATCCGCAAGTCTACCCTCGGTTACTGCCAAAAAGATTTCTAACAAGTCGCTCTTCAATCTAGGCAGCACGACCTGTGTCTCCGGATCCCCAAACCGGGCATTAAATTCGATGGTCTTTGGTTTACCTTCTGGAGAAATCATCAGCCCTGCGAACAAAACGCCGCTGAAAGAACGGCCTTCAGCTACCATAGCCTTTGCTGTTGGCTTAATGATGGTCTCAATCGCTTCTTGGATAATCGCCTCGTCGATATGCGGCAGAGGCGAATAGGTGCCCATTCCACCGGTATTAGGACCTTTATCTCCATCGTAAGCGGGCTTATGATCCTGAGCGGCAGCCATCGGACGAACTGTCTCTCCATCAACAAAAGCCAAAATCGACATTTCCTGACCCGCTAGGAACTCTTCAATGACAACCTGAGCGCCAGCCTCACCAAACACTTTGGTTACCATAATATCAGCTAGTGCCTGCTCTGCCTCTTCCCGTGAATAGGCAACGGTCACGCCTTTTCCTGCGGCAAGCCCATCTGCCTTGATTACGATCGGCAGCGGTTGCTCGCGTAAGTAAGCCAGTGCAGCTTCATAGCCATCAAATTTTTCATAGGCTGCTGTCGGAATATTATATTTGTGCAAAAGATCCTTCATAAAGGTTTTGCTGCCTTCGATCTCAGCTGCATTCTTACGTGGACCAAACACTGGAATAGCCTGTGCTTCAAAAGCATCCACAATGCCCCCTGCTAACGGATCATCCGGTCCGATTACGACAAGGCCAACTTCCTTCTCTTTGGCAAAAGCCGTCAGACGATCGAACTCGAACACACCGATAGGCACACATTCTGCTAGCTGCGCGATTCCGGCGTTGCCGGGTGCGCAATAGATTTTACCAACCTTGGGGCTTTGGGACAGGCTCCAAATAATCGCATGCTCCCGGCCGCCGCCGCCAACCACTAAAATATCCATTAGAATAAAATCCTCCCAGCGTTCTAGTGTTTGAAATGACGGACGCCTGTGAAGACCATAGCAATTCCATACTCATTCGCGACCTTGATCGATTCTTCGTCTTTAATGGAGCCGCCTGGCTGAATAACTGCGGTAATACCTGCTTTAGCTGCCATTTCAAGTGTATCTCCCATTGGGAAGAAGGCGTCAGAGGCAAGGACTGATCCTTTGGACTTCTCGCCAGCTTGTTCAATCGCAATTTTTGCCGCGCCAACGCGGTTCATTTGCCCTGCACCTACGCCAACTGTCATATCATCCGCCGCTAATACAATCGCATTAGATTTCACATGCTTAACTACCTTCCAGCCGAACAACAGCTGTTTCAATTCTTCTTCGGTTGGCTTACGGTCCGTAACAACTTGCAGATCATCCGGGTTCACAGAATGCACATCGCTCTCCTGTACAACCATTCCTCCATCAATAGAGGTGACTACGAAGCTGCTCTTACGCGCGCTAGCCGTGCTAAGATTGCCGATTTTGAGCAAACGCAGGTTCTTTTTCTTCGTAAGGATTTCCAGTGCTTCATCCGTAAACCCTGGCGCCAATACGATTTCGAGGAAAATCTCTTTCAGCAGATTAGCAGTGTCTGCATCGATAATCCGGTTAGCGGCTACAATTCCGCCAAAGATAGAGGTTGGGTCTGCGTTGTAAGCTTTTTGATAAGCTTCGTATACACTTTCACCGACACCTACACCACAAGGATTCATATGTTTAATGGCTACGACAGCAGGTTCCTCAAATTCTTTCACGATTTGCAGCGCTGCGTTAGCATCGTTGATATTGTTGTAGGATAATTCTTTGCCATGCAATTGCTCAGCTGCTGTAAGAGTATCCCCCGCAGCCAAAGGCTTGCGATAGAAAGCCGCTTTTTGATGCGGATTCTCGCCATAGCGCAGATCCTGAATTTTCTCATAAGTCACGGTGTAGCGCTCAGGAAGCGGTTCGCCAGTAACATTAGCCAAATAATCGGAAATTAAGGCATCGTAAGCCGCCGTATGACGGAACACTTTTGCCGCAAGACGTTTGCGTGTTTCCAGCGTTGTATCTCCACCTGCGCGAACCTCTTCAAGCACTGTAGCATAGTCGTTAGCATCTACCACTACACTTACAAAAGCATGATTCTTCGCCGCAGAACGCAGCATCGTCGGTCCGCCGATATCGATATTCTCGATGGCTTCTTCATACGATACATCCGGTTTAGCAATGGTTTCCGCGAACGGATACAGATTTACTACTACCAGATCAATGTAGTCCAGACCAAGCTCTTTCATTTGACGCGTGTGTTCCTCATTGTCACGAACCGCTAGCAATCCGCTGTGTACAGCCGGGTGCAAGGTTTTGACACGTCCATCCATGATTTCCGGGAATCCTGTAACATCGGAAATACCGATGACTGGAACACCTTCCTTAGCCAAAAGCGTGCTTGTTCCACCTGTGGAAATAATCTCTACGCCTAATGCAGACAACTCGCGGCAAAAATCCACGATACCTTGTTTATCCGATACGCTAACTAGCGCTCTTTTGATACTCACTTTGAATAGTCCTCCTTCGGGTTGTACGTGCGATTTAATGTGATGACATCTAAAAGCTTGGGAAATTACTATAAGAAAGAATCTGACTCTATTACCTACTACACGACACATAATGCCGCTTATGCAATATTTCCCGAGAAATACCCTAAAATCTCTCCGCCTGTCACCAAATGTCGATCCAAAACTTCGAATGGCTACAGTGTGGCTTACTTTTCGCGGATAATCGTCTTTCTTCCACTCAGTTCCACTTTCCCGCTGGCAAAAGCGCCAACCACTTCAGGATACAACTCATACTCAACCTTATGAATCCGTTCCGCCAATGAATCTGCCGTGTCGTTATCCAACACAACTACGCTACGCTGAGCAATAACCGGCCCGGTATCCATACCTCCATCGACAAAATGCACAGTGACTCCCGTCAGCTTCACGCCATAATCCAGCGCTTGTCCGATCGCATCCTTTCCAGCAAAAGCAGGCAGCAGCGATGGGTGAATGTTAATAATCCGACCCGCATACGGCGTTAAAAGCACTGGTGTAATGAGGCGCATATACCCTGCCAACACAACCAGCCCGATTTCCCGCCGCTGAAGCTCTGCTACAATCTCTGTTTCGTAGAGTTCACGGCTGGCGAAGTCTTTTGGCCGCAGCAGGAGGGCGGGAATTCCCGCATCCTCCGCACGTTGTGCTACAGGCGCTTCCGGCTTGTCCGAGACAAGCAATTCAATCCTGCCGTCTCCAAGCAAACCTGCTTTCTGTGCCTCGATCAGTGCTGCAAAATTGCTGCCCTGCCCCGAAGCAAAAACAGCGATTCGACTTGATTGCATCACACTTCAGCTCCAGTAAAGGTTACTTTGCGTTCCCCTTCTGTTACTTTCCCAATGATATACGCCTCTTCTCCGCTAGCTTTAAGCAGTTCAAGAGCGCGTTCTCCATCAGCAGCGCTAACTACCAGAACAAGACCAATTCCCATATTAAAAGTAGTGAACATATCACGGTTGCTTACGTTACCTTTGTTCTGCATCAACCTGAAGATTGGCAGAATCGGCCACGATCCGTAATTGATCTCCACATCTACATTATCAGGCAATACGCGTGGGATATTCTCGATGAATCCGCCACCCGTAATGTGAGCCATACCTTTTACCGGAAGCTGCTCCAGCAGTGCCAGCAAAGGCTTCACATAAATCTTAGTTGGTGCAAGGAGTACATCCGCGAGCGGAGCGCCAAGCTCAGGAAGCACATCATTCAGGCCATAACCCTCTTGCTCAAGCAAAAGCTTGCGCACCAGCGAGAAGCCATTGCTGTGCACACCACTGGAAGCCAGACCAATCACTGTGTCTCCAGCAGCGATGTTAGCGCCTGTTACCAGCTTCGCTTTGTCAGCTACGCCCACTGTGAATCCAGCAATATCATATTCACCTGCTGAATACATACCCGGCATCTCAGCCGTTTCACCGCCAATCAGTGCACAACCCGCTTGGTGACAGCCTTCAGCGATTCCGGCTACGATAGCCTCAATTTTCTCCGGCACCACTTTGTCGCAAGCCAGATAGTCGAGGAAAAAGAGTGGCTCTGCACCTTGCACTACAATGTCGTTCACGCACATAGCTACAGCGTCGATGCCAATCGTATCATGGCGATCCGCCGCGAACGCGATTTTGAGCTTTGTGCCTACACCATCGGTTCCCGATACAAGCACTGGCTCTTCATATTTATCTTTATTGAGGCCAAACAGCGCTCCGAACCCACCAAGATCCGTCATTACTTCTGGACGGTAAGTACGTTTTACGTGCTTTTTCATGCGTTCTACCGCTTCATTACCAGCCGCAATATCCACTCCGGCGTTTTTATAAGCTTCCGACACTATTGGACACCTCATCTTTTAATAGTTTAGAGCGCGTTTGGGCGCATTCGGCTTTTGGGTGGTTGTAGGGGAGTTATTGCGAGGAATGTTTGGACTTCCGATCGCTGTTATGGTTGGATTTCCTGATTCGAACCGCTCTTCGCGGTAGAAATCCAACCATAAAGGCGAACGCTACGCTTCTACAGTTCCAAACTTCCTCTCCATAACTCCCTCCAACCACCGGTTTGTCCCTACTGCAAGCCGCAGTGCGCGCCTTGCACACGGACCTCAAGACCTCGGTGCATGAGCTGCGCCATGCACCTCCTTAAGCGAGACAAGCGGCCCTCGTATTTGCGAAGCAAACAGAGGGAAGCTTGGCGAGCCAGTCCCGGCGGCGGATGCAGCCGGGGGGCGGAGCGCCGTAAAGCGTGTCCCGTCCGTGCGCAGCACACAGGGACAAAGCGAGCACTCGTACCCAAGTCTTCTTAGCAAGTTATAACCCAATTCCTACCGCCGAGCTTTCGGGTGGCCGGAGGGCAGAGCCCTTCGGAATCCCCCTTTGAAAGGGGGACTTAGGGGGATGTCAACACGAGCAGCCATCTTTCTCTGCCCCGCCAAAATCCACCTGCGTCGGGTAATCATTATCAAAGCAAGAAAGGCAAAGTCCGCCTTTGTAGTCGTCTTTGTTGTGTCCACCAATGGAAGAGATTAAGCCTTCCGGCGACAAAAATGCCAAGGAATCGGCGTTGATCTCTTCGCACATTTCCTCAATGGTCTTGTAGGACGCGATGAGGTCGCGGCGGTCTGGTGTATCAATGCCGTAGAAGCAAGGATTCTTGAACGGTGGCGAAGTAATCCGCACATGCACTTCAACAGCTCCCGCTTCCCGAAGCAGATTGACGATTCGGCGTGAGGTCGTGCCACGAACGATGGAATCATCGATCATAACGACACGTTTGCCATCAACTACACTGCGCACGGCGCTCAGCTTCATCTTCACACCTTGCTCACGCAGTTCTTGGCTCGGCTGGATGAAGGTCCGTCCAGTGTACTTATTCTTAATGAGCCCAAGCTCATAAGGAATTCCCGTTTGCTCGGCATACCCGATGGCTGCTGAAATACTGGAATCCGGCACACCGGTTACGAGATCAGCATCGACAAAAGCTTCCAGTGCCATGCGGCTACCCATCCGCTTACGGGCGGAGTGCAGGTTAGAGCCGTTCATATCACTGTCTGGGCGTGAGAAGTAAATATACTCCATCGCGCACAGCGCTTTACGTTTGGGTTCGGTAAAACGGTCCTCCAAGAGACCGTTTTTGTCGAGGACTAGCAGTTCGCCCGGCTCAATATCACGAACCAGCTGTGCCCCAATGACCTCTAATGCGCAGGACTCGGAAGCAAAAATATACGCTTCACCAATCCGTCCCATCACTAGCGGACGCAAGCCATGGGAATCTGAAGCGACAATTAACTTATCATTTGTCATAAGCAGAAAAGCAAACCCGCCAACGAGCTGCTGCAGCGCATCTTTTGCCGCCTCAACAAAATCCTTTGGCGAACGGGCAATCAGATGCGCCAGCACTTCTGTATCACTCGTAGTTTGAAAGATCGATCCGCTTTGCTCCAGCTGTTTGCGGATCAACGGTTCATTTACTATGTTGCCGTTCGTAGCAATTGCCAAATCGCCGTCACGATATTTAAATACCAGTGGCTGCGCATTGGTTAAACGGCTGTCTCCACTAGTGGAATAACGTACATGCCCAATGGACATGTCTCCAACCAATGAGGCAATTTTGTCCTTGTCGAATACTTCTTTTACTAACCCCATCCCGCGGTGATAGTTGAAATCGCGACCGTCTGCTACGCAGATTCCCGCACTTTCTTCTCCACGGTGTTGTAAGGCGTGTAAGCCGTAATAAGACATGGACGCCGCTTCCGGGTGTCCGAAGACCCCGAAAACGCCGCATTCTTCTTTTAATGTGTCAAAAATATCTCCCGAGCCCGTTCCTTCATTGTAAAAGTCACCAGTCCACAGGATAGGAGTCTCCTGCTCTTTCCCGGTCTTTATTTCATAAGACATGGAATAGCATCCTCCCAAACGAATTTCAATTCTGCTACAGCTTCATCTAGTGCGGACACACCGTCCAGATTTACGCGCAGTCTGTCTCCACCTACAGTTCCGATGATCTCCACGGGAACACCGCTGGCTGCAATCGCTGCTTTCAGCTCTTCCGCACGTTCAGGAGCGGCTGTCAGCACAATGCGTGATTGGCTTTCGCTAAACAATGCTACATCAGATCTAAGACCGTTAGCTGAAAGTTCAACGTTCGCTCCGATTCCGCCGCTGATACAGCTCTCTGCAAGCGCTACGGCAAGTCCACCTTCGGACAAGTCATGTGCGGAACGCACCAGACCGCCACGAATTGAGGTAAGGACTGCGTTCAGCAGTTTTTTCTCAGTAGCCAAATCCAAAGCCGGAGGACGACCTTCGGTCACACCATGAACAGCATATTGGAATTCACTGCCGCCCAGCTCAGCCTTGGTCACTCCCAGCAGAAGAATGGAATCGCCTTCTTGCTTGAACCCTTGAGTCGTAATATGATCCGTGTCCGCTACTAAACCAACCATGCCGACAACCGGCGTTGGATAGATGGAACCCGTAGTATTTTCGTTATAAAGACTGACATTACCACCGATCACCGGAGTATCCAGCACACGACATGCTTCAGCCATACCATCAACCGCACGCTCCATTTGCCAGAACACATCAGGCTTCTCAGGATTTCCAAAGTTCAGATTATCCGTTATAGCCAGCGGTTCAGCACCGGAACAAACGATGTTACGTGCCGCTTCGCTGACTGCAATACGTCCGCCCACTTCAGGATCAAGATGAACATAACGGCCATTACAGTCTGTAGTCATCGCAAGTCCTTTACGAGTACCATGAATGGTAACTACAGCCGCGTCAGATCCAGGGCGTACAGCTGTGCTCGTCCGCACCATGTAATCGTATTGATTGTATACCCATGCTTTACTTGCTACGGTTGGTGATCCAAGTACTGTACGCAATGCACCGCCCAGATCCGTAACTTCCTCGTAACGAAGGGTATCTACCTTTTCATTCGCAATATAATAAGCAGGAACCTCAGAAGGTTTGTTATATACTGGGCACTCATCCACGAGCGCCGTTACTGGCATGTCACCAACAACCTCGCCGTGATGATACAATTTCAAGCGGCCATCATCCGTAACTTTACCGACTTTACAGCAGATAACACCCCAGCGGTCAAAAATCTCTTGTGCCTGGGCCTCATCCTTCGGCTCAACGACGAACAACATCCGTTCTTGTGATTCTGAAAGCATCATTTCGTAAGGCGTCATGCCCTCTTCACGTTGTGGCACCTGATCAAGATACAGCTCCAGACCATTGCCTGCTTTACTTGCCATCTCCGCACTAGAGCATGTAAGGCCAGCTGCACCCATATCCTGAATCCCGATAACGATGCCGCTGTCGATCAGTTCTAGACAAGATTCCATAACGAGCTTTTCCATAAATGGATCGCCGACTTGTACTGCGGTACGTTTAGCTTCTGATTCCTCACTAAGCTCTACCGATGCAAAAGTAGCACCATGAATTCCATCACGTCCTGTAGGAGGACCTACATAGAAGACTGGGTTGCCAACACCCTTAGCTACACCACGTTGGATTTTGTCATGATCGATCAGACCCACACACATTGCGTTAACAAGCGGGTTACCGTCATAGCTATCATCGAACATGATTTCGCCGCCAACCGTTGGAATCCCGATACAGTTACCATAACCGGCAATACCAGACACAACATGCTCGAACAAATACTTCACTCGATCACTTTCCAGCTTCCCGAAACGTAGTGAATTGAGGATTGCGATAGGTCTGGAGCCCATGGAGAAAATATCACGGATAATCCCGCCGACACCCGTTGCCGCACCTTGGAAAGGTTCTACCGCTGAAGGGTGGTTATGACTTTCGATTTTGAAAACAACCGCTTGGTTGTCACCGATATCTACAATCCCTGCGCCCTCGCCAGGTCCCATCAGGACACGTGGTCCGGAAATTGGGAAACGTTTCAGGAGGGGTTTGGAGTTCTTATAGGCACAGTGCTCGGACCACATTACGCTGAATACGCCGATTTCAGTGTAGTTCGGCAAACGTCCCATAAAAGACTTGATCAGCTCATATTCGCTGTCCGACACACCGAACTGGCTGTAAATTTTCTGCTCCGCAATCTGTTCTGCGGTCGGTTCCTTAACGGATACTTGCTGCGTCATGACGATCCCTCCAAGTCTTCAGTATGGATGTAAACATTCTTTTGCCGTCTTCTGAACCAAGTAAACTATTAGCCGCGCGCTCAGGGTGAGGCATCATGCCAACCACATTCCCTTGTACGTTACTAACACCCGCAATATCGGCTACGGAGCCGTTAGGATTATCGCTATAGGTAAACACGATCTGATTGTTAGCTTTCAGCTCTGCCAAAGTCTCGTCATCACAGTAGTAGTTTCCTTCACCGTGTGCGATTGGGATGATGATTTCTTCATCTTTAGCATAGTCAATAGTAAATGGGGTTTCATTATTAACAACCTTAAGCACTGTATCGTGACAGCGGAACTTCATCGACATGTTGCGGCGAAGCGCACCTGGCAGCAAACCAGCCTCAGTAAGAATTTGGAACCCATTGCAAATGCCTAGCACATATTTCCCTTGCTCTGCTGCTTTAGCAACTTCCGCCATAACAGGAGCAAATCTCGAAATCGCGCCACAGCGCAGGTAATCACCATATGAGAATCCGCCTGGAACCAAAATGCAATCATACGCCGACAAATCCGTCGCTGTATGCCACACATAATCGACTGGTTCGCCGAGACTGTCCTCTACCGCCTTGTAGCAATCAATATCACAGTTGGAGCCTGGGAAGACAAGTACAGCAAATTTCATGTCGTTTAGTCCTCCAATTCGTAGCGGTAATCCTCGATCACCGTGTTGGCAAGTAGCTTTTCGCACATTTCCTTGAGACGAACTTCCGCTTCAGCACGGTTATCCGTATCCAAAGTCAGCTCCATATATTTCCCGATACGCAAGCTTTCAACTTCTTGGAAGCCTACCGAATGAAGTGCTCCTTGTACTGCTACCCCTTGTGGATCAAGAACGCTTTTCTTTATGGTGACATATACCGTCGCTTTTAACATATGCTTGTAGTTCCTCCTAAATTTTAATGAGCATACCCTCTGAAACTGAAATTCTACAATGAGTACATTTAGCTTCAAAAATATATACTGAATTTATTCCCATGAGTGCACACACTATGTTGAACTATAAAGACTTGCCAGTAAGACGATGATAAATGTCCAGATAACGCCGTGTAGTTTCTTCTACTACTTCCAGTGGGAGCGGATCAGGTTTACTATTCTTGTCCCAGGAAGATGCAGATAGATACGTACGAACAGGCTCTTTATCCATACTATCAATTTCAATATCAAGCGCGTATTTATCCTTAGCCCAGAAGCGGGAAGCATCCGGTGTAAAAATCTCATCGATCAGAATCACCTTACCGTCCAACAAGCCGAATTCGAATTTGCAGTCCGCAAGAATGATCCCACGCTCAGCACAATACTCTCTAGCAAAAGCGAACAGCTTTAAGCTCTTTTCCTGCAGCTCAAGCGCCAGATCAGCTCCGATTAATTCCTGCATTTTCTCAAACGGAATATCCTCATCGTGACCTACATCATTTTTAGCCGCAGGAGTAAAAATCGGTTCTGCCAGCAGCGCGTTTTTGCGGAGGTTAGCAGGAAGTTCAATACCATTTACCTTGCCGGTTTCTTGATACTGTCTCCAGCCGCCGCCAGTGATGCATCCACGCACTACGCATTCGATATCAATACGCTCAGCTTTACGTACCACCATGACACGGTTTCTGAGAGCCTCTTTGTCCTTAACTACGTCGCCGAGCAGATCCACATCGATATGAACGACATGATTCTCCATCAGCTCTTTAGTCTGTCCGAACCAGAACGCGCTCAGACGGTTAAGCACATTGCCCTTTTCAGGGACTGCCGGGTCCAGCACATAGTCAAAAGCAGATATCCGATCTGTAACTACGATCAGTACATTTTCCCCTAAATCGTATAGCTCACGAACCTTCCCTTTGTAGAGCAGCGGCGCATTGATGAGTTCCACGGCTGTGGATACGGCCGATGATGTCATGACCTTTCCTCCCTTGAACTAATGATCTCCCTAATAACTATCTGGTCTCAAAGGCGTAACTCCGAGGAATGTTTGGACTTCCGATCGCTGTTATCCTCAGATTTCCTGATTGAACCGCTGCTGCGGTAGAAATCCGAGGATAAAGGCGAACGCTAACGCTTCTACAGTTCCAAAATTTCTCTCCGTTCCTTATCGACCAGTTGCATTTCAATTCTGCACAACCTTAACCGCTCGTACTATTCCTAGCTCCTTAGTTCACCACTAACTTATCTTTTCTTAGATAAGTTCTAGCTTGCGGAAGATGGTATCCACATGCTTAAGGTGCCAAGAAGGGTTAAATGCATCTTCAATCTCTTCTGGGGTGAGGACATTAGTGATTTCAGGTGTAGCTTCCACGATATCACGGAACTGCTTTTGCTCTTCCCAAGCTTGCATCGCACGTGGTTGAACGGTATCGTACGCTTGCTCGCGGCTGAAGCCTTTATCAATCAGCTTGGTTAAGATCCGGCCAGAGAAAGGAACGCCGAAGGTACGGTTCATGTTACGCTTCATATTCTCTGGGAATACAGTCAGGTTCTTCACGATGTTTCCGAAACGGTTCAGCATGTAGTTCAACAGCATTGTTGCATCCGGAAGGATGATACGCTCCACTGAAGAGTGCGAGATATCGCGTTCATGCCAGAGCGGCACGTTCTCGTAAGCTGTAACCATATGTCCGCGAATCACGCGGGATAGACCGGAAATATTCTCGCAGCCAATAGGATTCCGTTTATGCGGCATAGCAGATGAACCCTTTTGACCTTTGGCAAAAGCTTCTTCTACTTCGCGAATCTCACTCTTTTGCAGAGCGCGGATTTCGGTAGCGAATTTGTCTAGCGAGGTTGCTACCAGAGCAAGAGCTGCCATATATTCAGCGTGACGGTCGCGCTGTAGAGTCTGTGTCGAGATCGGTGCAGGGCTTGTACCCAGCTTACGGCAGACAAATTCTTCTACGAATGGATCGATGTTGGCATACGTACCCACGGCTCCGGAGATTTTGCCAAATTGCACACCGTTCGCAGCATGGCGGAAACGCTCCAGGTTACGTTTCATTTCTTCGTACCACAATGCCATTTTCAGACCAAAAGTAGTTGGCTCAGCATGAACCCCATGTGTACGGCCCATCATCGGTGTATCTTTATAAGCAATAGCTTTATCTTTAAGGATCTCAATAAAGTTAATAATATCCTTCTCTAGAATCTCATTCGCTTGACGCAGCAAGTAACCCAGTGCTGTATCCACCACATCTGTGGACGTAAGGCCGTAGTGTACCCATTTGCGTTCTGCGCCAAGGCTTTCGGAAACCGCACGTGTAAAGGCGATTACGTCATGACGTGTTTCCTGTTCGATTTCATCAATACGTGCGATGTCGAATTTAGCATCCTTACGCAGCTTAGCAGCGTCTTCGTGTGGGATTACTCCCAGCTCCGCCCATGCTTCACAAGCGCATATTTCCACTTCCAGCCACGCTTTGAATTTATTCTCCTCAGTCCAAATGGCCCGCATCTCGGGTCTGCTGTAACGTTCGATCATATTCTTTAGTTCCTCCAAAGTTTAGATTGCTCCACCCAGGATAGGCCGTCTCCGGTATCCTTGCACAGCAGATTGATATGACCCATCTTACGACCAGTCTTACTCTCAGTCTTGCCATATATATGAAGCTTAGGTACAATACCCAGCTTATTATCTTTTTCCTCATGTGTACAGGTCGCTTTAATCGCACCATCCAAATGCTGACCTAATACATTTACCATAACTACAGGTGTCAAAAGCGTTGTATCGCCCAGCGGCAGATTACAAATCGCCCGGACATGCTGCTCGAACTGTGAGGTCACGCAAGCATCCATGGTGTAATGGCCGGAATTATGCGGTCTTGGTGCCAGCTCATTGACGAACAATTCACCGTCCGCTGTGACGAACATTTCCACGGCAAGCAGTCCAACCGCATTCAGGCCTGCGATTAAAGTCTCAGCCAGCTCGCAAGCTCTGCGCTGAATGTCCGCTGACACTCTTGCAGGCACAATGGACAGATGCAAAATATTGTTTACATGAATGTTCTCAGAAGGCGGGAAGCTTTTGACCTCCCCAGATGCACTACGTGCAGCAACAACGGATATTTCGCATTGAAAAGCTACAAACTTCTCAAGCACCAGCTCCGGAATCACCTCACCGGGTGCAACCTGCCAGAAAGCTTTTTCCAGCTCTTCTTCCTGACGAATCACAGCTTGACCCTTGCCGTCATAACCGCCTGTGGCTGTCTTGAGCACACAAGGTAGTCCAAGTTCAGCCGCCGCCTCTTTTAGCTCCGCAAGGCTGTCCACCTTCCGGTACGGGGCGACCGGAACGCCCGCCGCCTCGATGGCGGCTTTTTCGCGCAGCCGATGCTGCGTGGTATACAGCAACTCGCTGCCCTGCGGCACGTACGATTCTTCCGCCAGCAGCGCTGCTACGCCCGCGTCGACGTTCTCGAACTCGTACGTGATGACGTCCGAGCGGCGGGCCAGCTCCCGCGCCGCGTCCCGGTCGTTATACGCCGCCGTAATCTGCGGCGTAACTTGACCGCTAGGCGCATCCGGCGCAGGATCCAGCGCCACGAAGCGGTACCCCATGGCGCTGCCGGCCAGCGCCATCATGCGCCCGAGCTGCCCGCCGCCGAGCACGCCGACGGTCGAGCCGGGCAGCAGCGTCCGGACGGTGTCCGCACCGGACGCTTGTGCAGCTGGCGAAGCTGCGCCGCCAGCCTCCTGCAGCTTCAGCTCCTCCGGCCTCATAAGCTGTCGCTGCTTTCCAATACTTCATCGCGGATCGCATCCCGACGCAGCTGCACACGCTGCTGCACTTCAGGGTCGAACGCTCCGATGATCTGTGCGGCCAGCAGGCCTGCATTTACAGCGCCTGCCTTACCAATAGCTACCGTTGCTACCGGTATGCCTCCAGGCATCTGCACGATAGAGAGCAGCGAATCCAGCCCATTAAGTGCTTTCGACTGCACGGGCACTCCAATCACTGGCAGGATCGTCTTTGCAGCCACCATACCCGGCAAATGTGCGGCGCCGCCTGCTCCTGCAATAATCACACGAATACCGCGGCCAGCGGCTTCCTCCGCATAGCGGAACATCAAGTCCGGTGTACGGTGCGCGGATACTACCTTCTTCTCATAAGACAAACCCAGCTCTTCCAGCACCCCACAAGCGTGCTCCATCGTATCCCAATCCGACTTACTACCCATGATGACAGCTACCTGCACAGACATGATTCGACCTACCTTCCAATCACTAGTATGAGATATCTTTATCTTGTAAATCCGAACAAGCAGAGACTACATTCTCGTCCTTCAGGGATGACTATCGTTTTCCTTAATAATATAAGGTTGATGTATTACGTGTAACTTATTCCTTATATTAAAAAAGCCCGATGTCCAGACGCATTTTGCTGCGGGAGGATCGGACTAGTAAAGGAATTAGGAAAAAACACTCCCGCTTGCCTCTCACCAAACTGGCATTAAGCGCGGAAAGCTGCACAATGCATCACTCCATTATCTGGACTGCATTATCGCATTCTAGCATCCTATTTCCTCGTAGTCCGGTAATTTACGGTTCCCGGGTAGAAACTTCCGGGCCATATTCCCGGTTTTATACGAGCTCTTCATGACATCAGTTTAACAATCCCCTACACATGATGTCAACTCAAACACGAACATTGGTAAAATCACCATAATAAATGTTCGCTTTTGGGCGAATTTAAATTCTCAATAACCTTATATTTTGTGAAGAAGTACTTCTTTCCGTACGCTCCTACCTCTAGCGCTCTATGGTGTTTAAGCTCCAGATTAAGACCTGTACAGCCTTAAATTGAAAAAAAGGAACGCTATCAGCGTCCCTTTGAACTCTATATTATTTTACAACCAGCACTGGAATACGAGCGCTTTGTACTACATTATGGCTGACACTGCCCAGAACAAATTCACGTATACCGCCAAGCCCGCGGCTGCCGATAACTATGATGTCTATAGCATTTTCCTTAGCATATTTCAAAATCACTTCCGCAGGAGATCCTTGTAAAAGCTCAACCTCAGCATTCAGGCCTTCAGCCTCAAGGCGTCCCTTCACTTCCTCGGTTGTCTGCACTGCCAAATCATAATATTCTTTATTTACTGAAGCTGGTAGTGGTGCAAGAGCTTCTCCGATAAAAAATCTTGGGAATTCAAATGCGTGTACGACATGCAATATAGAACCTGGTGTGACTTTAGCGAGTTCAATTGCGCGCTCCAATGCTTGATTAGAAGCCTTTGAACCGTCATAGGCTAGCAAAATTTTAGAGAATAACATGTACGCCACCTCTTTTTCTAGTTTGTAATCCTAAAGACTATTATCTTAAAAAATAGCTGTACAAAAAAATATTCAGCAGCAGCAGAAGCGGAATTCCGATCCTGAAGGATGTATGACGCGTCTTGTGGCGCTTACGGTACATGGCAATCAGCACACCTAGTGCGCCGCCCATGGCTGCCAGCAGAAAAAGTGTTTTCTCAGGTACACGTTCCCGCCTTTTGCGGGCTTTGTTCTTGTCCTCGGACATCACTACATACCCGATTATATTAATTACCACAAACCACAACATTACAACCTTGACCATTCTCCCGGGCTCCTCCTCCTTGCTTCCTATCTCTATTATATTCCCCTTTTGCACAAAAAACCAATCATCCTTACACGCTCTGCCAAGTCTGTTAAGTTTCTTTTAGCTGCTTCTGCTTCGTATCCTTCATCCATACCCAGGATAAAATTGTAGCCAACACCGCCGCAATTCCACCTAACCAGAATCCTCCGGTCAAGCCATATACAGAGCTCATCCAACCTGCTACGAATGGCCCTGCTGACATCCCTATCGCATAAACGGCCTGATAGAAGCCCATAGCTGTAGCCCGTTTAAAGGGATCTATTTCTGATACGGATTTACTCAACAGCAGCGGAAAAATAAGTCCCTGCATAAAACCATTCCCCACCTGAGTCAGACAAAGCGCCGCTAACGTCGGCATAGAAGGAATGAGCAGCGTAAACAGTGCGCTTCCCGCAAAGCCTAGCATAAGCTTCCCTCTATCACCCAGCAGCCCTCCAAACAGACGTGAGCCGTAGAGCGTTGCGATGGCATGCGGAATCATAAAAGCGAGTGTTAGCCAGCCCAAGCTTTCTTTGCTTGCTCCGATATTCAGCGCCTGGTTCGGAGTATATCCGAACATCGTTATAAATAGCACACAGTGCGCCAGCACAGACAACAGTGATACTTTTACCAGCAGAGGTTCCTTTACGACACCAGCCAGTTCCTTGATCTGTATGGCATTTTGCCGTTTTTCCTGCTTTTGTTCCGGTAACCGAAGCGCAAGTATTAGTGCCGCAATAGCTACAATTCCACCAATCAGGAAGGGGGCATTCCAGCCCCAATGCTCTACCATATAGCCGCTGATCATCATGCTGGTCAATTGGGCGATTACTGTAGTGAATTGCAGCATGCCCATCGCTTTTCCAGCTTCCTCTTTTGGAAAATATCCTGCGAACATCACAGAGTACACAACCCATGCCGATGCTGCTATCCCGGATACCGCACGTGCTGCCAACGCCCAACCCGGCTGTGCTCCCCACATAAAAAGAAAACAGCTGACTCCACTCGCAATCAATCCCAGATAGATAAACGGCCGCCGCCTATTTAAATAATCTGAACCGATGCCAATGGGTATACGGAATAGGATCTGCATTAACCCATATATCCCAAGCACCATGCCCACCATAAAATACGATGCTCCCAAATGCTCAACATATGGTGAAAGCACCGGCACATAAATATAAGAAGAGAACCAAAACATAAATACAATAACCAAAAAGAAAAACCTGCTGCTTCCTTGCCCCTGTGGGCGATCTGCCGCTTTCAACGGCTTCGCCTGCTGCTCAGCTGCCACCTAATCACCTGCTCCACTCATTTGCTTTCCATTCTAATTCAAAGCCTATCCGTAGACCACATAAACTTACTAGGATAGAAAAAAGACTACTGAGCACACTCAGCAGCCTTCATTATTCTAATCATTCGTTTTAATTGAAGCTAACCATCCGATGATTCCTACTACTTATCCTTCTTTTGTCCTTCAAGCGCTGCTTTCAGCAGTTCCCCAAGGTTAGAACCAATGCTTTCCTGCTTACTGTATTGCTGCACCAGCTTTTGCTGTTCACGTTTATTAACATGCTTGTGATCCTTATCTAAGGTCTCTGTGATTCCACAGCCTAGACATTGTACGAACATGCCTGCTTTACCCTCTTTAAGCTCCATTTTCTTATGGCACTGTGGGCAGCGGCGATTCGATAGTCTTTTCTCACCTGCACGGGTGTAACCACAGTTATCTGCAGGACACACCAGCAGCTTCCCTCGTTTGCTCTTCTTCTCGAGCAGTCTTGTACCGCATTCCGGACAGTGGCTGTTAGAGACATTATGCGGCTTATATTCTGCTCCGCTAGTTTTCACACCTGTTACCAATTCCTGTGCCATACTGCGGATACCTTGTAAAAAGAGCTCCGGTTTGCCTTGACCACGCGCTATTTTCTCCAGCTCAGCTTCCCAACGTGCGGTTAGATCCGGGGTTCGTAGCTGAGTGGATACCAGCTCGATTAACTGCTTACCTTTTCCTGTCGGATGCAGGAGATTACCTTGCCGCTCAATCGTATCAGAGCTTACCAGCTTCTCAATAATATCCGCGCGTGTAGCCGGGGTTCCGAGGCCGTGCTTCTCCATTTGCGTCAACAGCGAAGCTTCATTATAACGCTTCGGTGGCTGTGTTCGGCCAGCACGCACCATACAGCGGCCAATCGTGACAGCAGCCCCTTCGCGCAGCTCAGGCAGCTTTACACTGCCCGCTGCCGGCTCGTCCGCAGATTCCTCCTCGTCATCACTACTCATATCTCCGCCGTATACTTCGCGCCAGCCGGCATCTTTTACTGTCGTCCCTTTGACATGGAAGCTTTCGCCTTCCACATTGACGGTTACAGCTACCGCATCATAACGAGCTGGCGGATAGAACAAGCTTATAAAACGCCGCACAATCAGATCATACAACTTACGTTCTTCAGTACTCAGACCATTTAACAATACGGTCTGTTCTGTAGGAATAATAGCGTGGTGATCACTGACTTTACTGTCATCCACGATTCGCTTCGTAATCGGCAGCTGCTTGCGCAGCAATGGACGTGCTAACGCTGCATATGGACCGACCGCAACACTATCCAGTCTTTCCTTGAGTGTGCCCGTCATATCTGAAGTTAAGTAACGACTGTCCGTACGCGGGTATGTGACAAGTTTATGCTGCTCATATAACCGCTGCAGCACACTGGAGGTCTGCTTCGCGGAGAAGCCGAACTTCCGGTTCGCATCACGCTGCAGTTCAGTCAGATCATAAGCCAGTGGATGAGGTTCACTTTTCTCACTCTTCTGTACCTTAATAATACGGCCGCTGCGTCCTGTAAGCTTATCCTTTAAGCTGGCTGTCTTATCCTTTTCGAATATTCGACCATCACCGTTACTGGCCCGCCATGCCGCTTGGAAATCCCCAAAATCAGCAGTCAGCGTCTCAAAATCGACGGAACGGAAACCCGTAATCTCCTGTTCACGATCCATGATCATCCCTAATGTCGGCGTTTGTACCCGTCCTGCTGAGAGCGGCGAACCGAACTTACAGGTCAAAGCTCTTGTGACATTCAGTCCAATCATCCAATCCGCCTCTGCGCGGCAACGTGCAGATTCATACAACCGATCAAATTCCCGGCCCGGACGGAGTTTTGCAAATCCCTCTTTAATTGCCTTATCAGTCTGCGAGGATATCCATAACCGTTGGAATGGCTTTTTCCACCCTGCCATATTCATAATCCAGCGAGCCAGCAGCTCCCCTTCACGGGCAGCATCTGTAGCAACAATAAGCTCCTCAATGTCCTGACGCTTCATTAGATGCTGGACAGCTTTATATTGCTGGCTGGTCTCCCGCAGCACCTTCAGCTTGGTCTTCTCCGGCAAAATCGGCAGATCCTCCAAGGCCCAAGTTGCAAACTTTTTATTATAATCCTCTGGTTCTGCCAGGCCGACCAAATGACCCAGCGCCCAGGTAACCACATATTTTGGACCTTCAATATAACTCTTCTGTTTATTATTACATCCCATGACCCGTGCAATCTCGCGTGCAACAGACGGCTTCTCCGCCAATACTAATGTCTTCATAATGCTCCCCTTTCCACATCAAATTTCATTATAGCATTAAATGAATGTTAGCAAATATCGTCAGGCTTTACCGTATGCCTCTGTTATACACTAGATCATATCTGATACCCGAAAGGAGTCATAGTCAATGAATGAACAAGAAAGCTATAATATATTATCTATAGGATCGGTTAGAGGTACAGCACATAATTTGCGGCTTGAAATCAACCCGGAATTCAGACCAGCGCTTAAAGGTTTATCTCAGTTTAGTCATTGCCAAGTGCTTTGGTGGCTGCATGAGTTTGCAGAGGATCATTTCCGGCAGACTACACAGATTCAGCCTCCTTATGATGCGACCTTAACTGGAGTATTCGCTTCCCGTTCCCCTATTCGCCCTAATCCGATTGGGCTAAGTGTAGCAGCAATCCTGTCTGTCGATGTAGACTCTGGAATAGTAGAGGTGGCCGGGCTTGATGCCTATCCGGGCACACCGGTTCTCGACATCAAAGCCTATTTTCCTAGTGCAGATCGCGTAATGGAAGTGACTGTTCCCGATTGGGCTGCTGCTTGGGGCGACTGGACAGCAAATCATTGAAGTAATCGTGCTAGACACCATTTCTATTAACTGTTATGGGAGGACATCTCTTGAACAATCGCCAACTAATCATTCAAGCCTTAGATCTCATTGAGGGTCGCTTAACTACGTTTCTTCCTGTAGCTGTCCTCTCCAAAGAAATGGGATACTCCCTTTATCATTTCACCCGTCTATTTCAAGCAGTCACTGGGATAGCACCCGGCGACTATATAGCCAGACGCAAAATCACTGAAGCAGCCTTAGACATTCATCGAATGCCAGAACGTTCACTCCAGGACATCTCCTTAGACTATAACTTTAGTAACTATGAGACCTTTACGCGTGCCTTCAAAAGAATGCTGCACACGACTCCCTCTCTTGTTCGAAAAAGACTTACTGAAACGAAACTCCCTTTGCTCCCTAGACTATATGAACAGGATCTACTTCAAGTCCTTTCTGATAGTGATCTCTCCCCCCAGCTCGTTGATTTCGGAGAAATTATACTTCAAGGACCCATAGTTAAAGTAGACCATGATTTCTCCGTCATTTCTGATACTTGGCCTTTGCTTTTCAATAAGGTAGCCACTATATCGGATAGAATACAGCCTGAAAAATATTATCAGCTTGGCTTCTGGCCAGATGACTATGAGAGTAATGGGTTTTCGATCATGTGTGCCTGCGAACTCAGTCCTATAAAAGCAGACCACAATCAGACTTTCCCCCTTCAGATCTTACCACCCATACGTTATCTGAAATTCATCCATAAAGGCCGCTCTTGTGATATCCCTTCTACCTATAAATATATCTACGGAATCTGGCTGCCGAAAACAGAATACAGGATGTCCATTCCATTTGAATTGGAATATTATGGTGAATTTTACCTTGGACCAGATAACGAAAACTCGGTGAGTGAAATCTACATTCCATTAGAATTTTTACAAGAAGAGACTACGTTGTCGTCTTTTATAGATGACAACCGTTACTCTTAGAAATATAAAGATATTATAGTTTTGTAGCTTATAAATTCTCATTTTTTAACAAAAAGCCCGTATCTGCTATGCAGACACGGGCTTTTTTGCTTATGGGATTAATAGTTACTTTTGCTCCACCTGAATCGTTTGTTCAAGCTCCGGATAATAATGTTTAACTTGTTTTCCTTCTTCATCCCTTAATGCTTTATGATTTTCATCAATGGAGTAAGTAAACGGCTTAACTGTAATTGTCTTTGGTGTTTGCGCGAACGGTATGAAATCTTTGTCTACCAAAGGATAGACTATAGCTGGCAAGTTAAATGACCCACCCGATGAGAACGCATTACCTAGTTCATCAACAATTTCATAGAACATTTCAGAGGTTGTGTATCCATCCTTTTCTTTCACAGTTGGCGCTTTACCTTCTTCGCTGAGCTGTAATCTGCTTGTGGCTGGAGTTAATTCCAGCTTGGTAATCGTATAACTGAATTCTTCTGCCTCTTTTGTTTGGTTCAGATCAAGCTTGATAATTCCTTCCGTTACTTTTTTCACCGGCACCTTGATTACAAAAGGCTCTGCAATTTGTGTAACCGGCACACTGATGCTTAATTCAAATTCATCCCCCAAAGCCTCTATATTATTTAGATTTCTGTAATCGTATAAAATAGCATTCTTTTTTCCCTCAACATCACCAAAAGATGACATTTGGCTCTCCAGTTTTTTCCCATTCGGCAATTTCACTTCTGCTGAACCCAACAACCCTTTTTCGGACTGGTTCATTGTCACTTTCGCATGTTGTTCTGTTAGCGATGGATCGAACTCAATCGGTTCAATAATCATCTCAGCCATCATCTTATCATTATCAATGCCTTCCCGTTCAATCGCAAAAGCCAACCGCGAGCCGTCATAATAGGCATCGGTAACCTTTAAGGTCACTCCATCATGGGTAACGCTTTGGTTAGGGGCAGTAGATAATCCTTTTTCCTCAGCAGCATTTAGACCTTTATCGTCAATCCCCTTAAAAATACTTCCTACAACAGGAATCTGCTTCAATGTTTCAGCCATGACCGGGGATACAAATCCGCTACCGATTATCCCCGCACCCAACACTGCTGCTGCCGAGGCAGCCACCAATGATTTTTTCAGAAACTTATTTCCATTCTTTCTTGACGCTCGTTTTTCCATTCCCTCGTCTCCTATTCGCTTCATAATTGAATCGCTGAAACTGTCTACCGGCATTTCATGATTTTGGAATGTTTGACGAATGTGCTCCATCTTCTGACTTTCAGTTCGATCTTGCCATTTCTCCATGAGGGCTGCCTCCTTCATTCATTCTTTGCCGGACTAACTTTTTGCGTAGACGTTCAAATTTCTTGCGTAAAGTAGCTGAATTACAATCCATAATCTGACCCATTTCTTCAAAGCTGTACTGCTCAACCACCTTAAGAATCAGGAGATTGCTCTCTTCGGCTGTCAGGTCATCCATAAATAACTTCTGCAATGGCTCCTCATCGTTAGGATTATAATAGGCTTTGGGCTGCTGCTCTTTATATAGCGACAACAGACGGTTTCTTCGCTTGCGTTTGCGAACCTGATCCAGACAATGATGATAGGCCACTTTATACAGCCATGCACTAAAAGAGACTCGTTTCTCATAACGTCTGAGTTCCTGATACACTTTTACAAATATATCTTGCACAGCATCCTCTGCTTCTTCATGACTTCTCAAAATATAATAGCAATACGTATAAATCTTTCTTTCATAGGCTTGTATTATAGTTCTATAGGCTTCGCGGTTACCCGCAAGTACCTGATCGATAGCCTCTTCAATTATTGTTTGATTCACTTGGACCCCGGGGCTGCGACGTTCCAAAGAATCACCTCCTTGTTATTGACTACAACTATATAACGAATGTGATCCCTTTAATTGTGACAGGCTCAAAAAAATTTTCCAAATATGTTAGAAACATCATCCGTTTTCAATAAAAAAAGCGATTGCCCCGATTGATGTTCGGAGAAATCGCTTTTATAATAATATTCCATATTTATAAATTACTTACTTATTCGTACTATTGGACACTTTTTAACGCTATACATGCTTCATAATATACAGTATCACTATTCTGACCGCGTACATATATACCATCATCCGTTACAGCTGAACGTAAAATAGTCAGTTCATCCCCAAACTTAGCTTCTTGTAGATAAGTAATCCGGAAGCGTGTGAACTCTGCATTATCCCATTCCGCTAAAGTGAGCGCATCACAACATAAATCCCCGTATCGGGCATTATTCAAATGTCCGTTGCTGTCAAGCCCACTATATCTTACCTGATACCGATAAGCTTCTTCCATAGTAATATCAGAAGGGATCGTTACCTTAACAGGCATATCGCCTACTGAATCGCCATTATAGTGCCTAACCTGAACCGGAAGGGCATTCGGTCTAAGTATCCTTCTCTTCTCAATATCTACTAAAGCCCATATGGATCGTGCTGTGGCGATTTCTATATGATCTGCATCGAAAATACGATAATCCCGTTGCCACAGTGCCCCTTTAGTTCCTTTACTCCAGGTATGTACGCTAAGCACATCATTCGGGCGGGGAATACGCTTAAAATCAAGATCTAACGTAATCATCATCCAGCCCATTCCTGCATTCAGAATTTCTTCCACACTTATCCCCAAATTACCCACTGCGAAGTCTGCCGCACATTGCATGATATCCAGAATAAAGGATAACTTACCCTGCGAACGATAATCCGTGTCGCTCGCATGTACAGAAAAATCTTCTATCCACACAAGATTGCTACTGTTGTCCATTGTTTATCCTCCTGCCATGCAAAATATCCTTGCATTTACTTGAAGTATCCACATATACCACTGCTCTATCCACATAAATTGGGGACTACTTTCATTTTTGAATATATTTTATTATTTCATCCACATGTTAGTAACTTTTATAATTTCGTTAATTCCCCATAACTTATCCACATTATTTAAATTAAGCGATAAAGGGAACAAAAAAGCCATTGTTGATAAATCAACAATGGCTTCGTGTGCTTGGCAACGTCCTACTCTCCCAGGACCCTTCGGTCCAAGTACCATCGGCGCTGGAGGGCTTAACGGTCGTGTTCGGGATGGGTACGCGTGGAACCCCTCCGCTATCGCCACCAAACATGCGTCTGTGAAACAGACGCTGCCGCGTGAAATTCGGTTCATCACCAGAAGTGAGAATGAATTTCTAAGCGTGTTACAGGCTTGATGCCTGAAAACTGAATCCGAAACAAATTTGCATTCTACGTATAGGATAAGCCCTCGACCGATTAGTATTGGTCAGCTCCATGCATTACTGCACTTCCACCTCCAACCTATCTACCTCGTCGTCTTCAAGGGGTCTTACTAATTGGGAAATCTCATCTTGAGGGGGGCTTCACGCTTAGATGCTTTCAGCGCTTATCCCGTCCGTACGTAGCTACCCAGCCATGCTCCTGGCGGAACAACTGGTGCACCAGCGGTACGTCCATCCCGGTCCTCTCGTACTAAGGACAGCTCCTCTCAAATTTCCTGCGCCCACGACAGATAGGGACCGAACTGTCTCACGACGTTCTGAACCCAGCTCGCGTACCGCTTTAATGGGCGAACAGCCCAACCCTTGGGACCTACTTCAGCCCCAGGATGCGATGAGCCGACATCGAGGTGCCAAACCTCCCCGTCGATGTGGACTCTTGGGGGAGATAAGCCTGTTATCCCCAGGGTAGCTTTTATCCGTTGAGCGATGGCCCTTCCATGCGGTACCACCGGATCACTAAGTCCGACTTTCGTCCCTGCTCGACTTGTAGGTCTCGCAGTCAAGCTCCCTTATGCCTTTGCACTCTGCGAATGATTTCCAACCATTCTGAGGGAACCTTGGAACGCCTCCGTTACTCTTTAGGAGGCGACCGCCCCAGTCAAACTGCCCGCCTGACACGGTCCCCGTACCCGATAAGGGCACTAGGTTAGAACCTAGATACGATCAGGGTGGTATCCCAACGGCGCCTCCACCGAAGCTTGCGCTCCGATTTCTACGGCTCCCACCTATCCTGTACAGATCGTACCCAAATTCAATATCAAGCTGCAGTAAAGCTCCATGGGGTCTTTCCGTCTTGTCGCGGGTAACCTGCATCTTCACAGGTATTAAAATTTCACCGGATCTCTCGTTGAGACAGCGCCCAAGTCGTTACGCCATTCGTGCGGGTCAGAATTTACCTGACAAGGAATTTCGCTACCTTAGGACCGTTATAGTTACGGCCGCCGTTTACTGGGGCTTCGGTTCATAGCTTCGGGTTACCCCTAACCACTCCCCTTAACCTTCCAGCACCGGGCAGGCGTCAGCCCGTATACTTCGCCTTGCGGCTTCGCACAGACCTGTGTTTTTGCTAAACAGTCGCTTGGGCCTTTTCACTGCGGCCCCCTCGTGCTATTCACACTACCGGGGCACCCCTTCTCCCGAAGTTACGGGGTCATTTTGCCGAGTTCCTTAACGAGAGTTCTTCCGCGCGCCTTAGAATTCTCTTCTCGCCTACCTGTGTCGGTTTGCGGTACGGGCACCTTCTCCTGGCTAGAGGCTTTTCTTGGCAGTGTGAGATCATGACCTTCGCTACTATAATTTTCGCTCCCCATCACAGCCCAGCCTTAACGATGTGCGGATTTGCCTACACATCAGCCTCACTGCTTAGACGGACATCCATCAGTCCGCGTCACTACCCTCCTGCGTCACCCCATCGCTCATAGCGGATTACGGTGGTACAGTAATTTCAAACTGTTGTCCTTCGACTACGCCTTTCGGCCTCGCCTTAGGTCCCGACTTACCCTGAGCGGACGAGCCTTCCTCAGGAAACCTTGGGCTTTCGGCGGATCAGATTCTCACTGATCTTTTCGTTACTCATACCGGCATTCTCACTTGTGTAGTGTCCAGCGCTCTTTTCAGTACACCTTCAACCCCTACACAACGCTCCCCTACCCCAGATACATACGTATCTAGCCATAGCTTCGGTGGTGTGTTTAGCCCCGTTACATTTTCGGCGCAGAGTCACTCGACCAGTGAGCTATTACGCACTCTTTCAATGGTGGCTGCTTCTAAGCCAACATCCTGGTTGTCTGTGCAACTCCACATCCTTTCCCACTTAACACACACTTGGGGACCTTAGCTGATGGTCTGGGCTGTTTCCCTTTTGACAATGGATCTTAGCACTCACTGTCTGACTCCCGGCAATAAGTATATGGCATTCGGAGTTTGACTGAGCTTGGTAATCCTTGCGGACCCCGCACCCAATCAGTGCTCTACCTCCACTACTCTTATACCGAGGCTAGCCCTAAAGCTATTTCGGGGAGAACCAGCTATCTCCGAGTTCGATTGGAATTTCTCCGCTACCCCCACCTCATCCCCGCACTTTTCAACGTACGTGGGTTCGGGCCTCCAGTGCGTGTTACCGCACCTTCACCCTGGACAGGGGTAGATCACACGGTTTCGGGTCTACGTCCACATACTAATTCGCCCTATTCAGACTCGCTTTCGCTGCGGCTCCACCTTCTCGGCTTAACCTTGCATGTTAAACGTAACTCGCCGGTTCATTCTACAAAAGGCACGCCATCACCCATTAATAGGGCTCTGACTTTTTGTAAGCACACGGTTTCAGGTTCTATTTCACTCCCCTTCCGGGGTGCTTTTCACCTTTCCCTCACGGTACTGTTTCACTATCGGTCGCCAGGTAGTATTTAGCCTTAGCAGATGGTCCTGCTGGATTCATACGGGGTTTCACGTGCCCCGCACTACTCGGGATCCGTCTCGGAGAGAATACAGTTTAGGTTACAGGGCTTTTACCTCTATCGCGGGCCTTTCCAGACCTCTTCACCTACCATATTCCTTTGTAACTCCATGTGAGACGTCCCACAACCCCTAAGAGCAAGCTCTTAGGTTTAGGCTGTTCCGCGTTCGCTCGCCGCTACTGACGGAATCACTATTGTTTTCTCTTCCTCAGGGTACTTAGATGTTTCAGTTCCCCTGGTCTGCCTCTACACACCCTATGTATTCAGGTATGAGTAACTGCGAATTACCACAGCTGGGTTTCCCCATTCGGACACCCCCGGATCAAAGCTTGCTTACAGCTCCCCGAGGCAGTTTCGTTGTTCGCCACGTCCTTCGTCGGCTCCTGGCGCCTAGGCATCCTCCGTGTGCTCTTATTAGCTTAACCTTGATTCTTCCGCAGGAAAATATCATACGATGACATTCTCTTTGGAATCATCTCACTAATAACATTTACTTGTTTGCACAAGTTGCTAAAAGATGTTCTAAAACGCAAATTCGTTTCGGTATCCAGTTTTCAAGGATCAAGTCTTACTTGAGAGCTTAAACTCTCAAAACTGAGCAACGAGTGAGTAACAGGCCTAAACCTGAGTTTTGGAAGCTTAGCTTCCGATTTGAATGTTCTCATTGCAGAGAACGATTCTCCATAGAAAGGAGGTGATCCAGCCGCACCTTCCGATACGGCTACCTTGTTACGACTTCACCCCAATCATCTACCCCACCTTCGGCGGCTGGCTCCCTTGCGGGTTACCCCACCGACTTCGGGTGTTGTAAACTCTCGTGGTGTGACGGGCGGTGTGTACAAGACCCGGGAACGTATTCACCGCGGCATGCTGATCCGCGATTACTAGCAATTCCGACTTCATGCAGGCGAGTTGCAGCCTGCAATCCGAACTGAGACCGGCTTTGATGGGATTGGCTCCACCTCGCGGCTTCGCTTCCCGTTGTACCGGCCATTGTAGTACGTGTGTAGCCCAGGTCATAAGGGGCATGATGATTTGACGTCATCCCCACCTTCCTCCGGTTTGTCACCGGCAGTCACTCTAGAGTGCCCAGCATTACCTGCTGGCAACTAAAGTTAAGGGTTGCGCTCGTTGCGGGACTTAACCCAACATCTCACGACACGAGCTGACGACAACCATGCACCACCTGTCTCCTCTGTCCCGAAGGCCGCTGCTATCTCTAGCAGATTCAGAGGGATGTCAAGACCTGGTAAGGTTCTTCGCGTTGCTTCGAATTAAACCACATACTCCACTGCTTGTGCGGGTCCCCGTCAATTCCTTTGAGTTTCAGTCTTGCGACCGTACTCCCCAGGCGGAGTGCTTACTGTGTTAACTTCGGCACCAAGGGTATCGAAACCCCTAACACCTAGCACTCATCGTTTACGGCGTGGACTACCAGGGTATCTAATCCTGTTTGCTCCCCACGCTTTCGCGCCTCAGCGTCAGTTACAGCCCAGAAAGTCGCCTTCGCCACTGGTGTTCCTCCACATATCTACGCATTTCACCGCTACACGTGGAATTCCACTTTCCTCTTCTGTACTCAAGCCACCCAGTTTCCAGTGCGACCTCAGGTTGAGCCCAAGGTTTAAACACCAGACTTAAATAGCCGCCTGCGCGCGCTTTACGCCCAATAATTCCGGACAACGCTTGCCCCCTACGTATTACCGCGGCTGCTGGCACGTAGTTAGCCGGGGCTTTCTTCTCAGGTACCGTCACTCCGGTAGCAGTTACTCTACCGGACGTTCTTCCCTGGCAACAGAGCTTTACGATCCGAAAACCTTCATCACTCACGCGGCGTTGCTCCGTCAGGCTTTCGCCCATTGCGGAAGATTCCCTACTGCTGCCTCCCGTAGGAGTCTGGGCCGTGTCTCAGTCCCAGTGTGGCCGTTCACCCTCTCAGGTCGGCTACGCATCGTCGCCTTGGTGGGCCGTTACCCCACCAACTAGCTAATGCGCCGCAGGCCCATCCCTCAGTGACAGATTGCTCCGTCTTTCATTCTTCTCTCAGGAGAAAAAAGAAATTATCCGGTATTAGCTACCGTTTCCGGTAGTTATCCCAGTCTGAAGGGCAGGTTGCCTACGTGTTACTCACCCGTCCGCCGCTAAGTTACTTTGAAAGCAAGCTTTCAAAGTAACTCCGCTCGACTTGCATGTATTAGGCACGCCGCCAGCGTTCGTCCTGAGCCAGGATCAAACTCTCCAATTAGTATTGAAAAGAGCGATATGCTCATTTTGAAACATCTGACGAGAAAATTAATTCTCTAATTTTGGATTTCACTTACGTGATTTCCTACTCACTCGTTGTTCAGTTTTCAAAGATCAAGTTCTCGTTGGCGCCGTTTAATGTCTCAGCAGCAACTCTTATAATATATCATGTTGTTTTCAGAAATGCAAGCTTTATTTTTCGAAGCTTTTTATCAGCCTCGTCTATATCGCCTGTACGCTGTCTAACAACGCTTACCTATAATACCCCAACTATTAATAGAAAAGCAACCCCTAATATAAAAATAAACAACTAGCTTAATAATTAAGCTAGTTGTTTATTTAATAGAGTTATCTTTCTAGCGACGAACTTAATAGTATTTTGCCGCAGTATATTTGCTTGAGGCTTTAATTAAATCGGTTTTCTTATCACTCTTTGCAAGTCCTGCATCCACTGTAGTATCAATGGTAACCCACTTCCCATTAAGCAACACTTCGTTCCAGGCATGATATTGCGTAACGTAGCTTGTATTCCCCATTACCAACTTAGCAGGAACATCTACACTCCGCAGCATTGCGGCAAAAAGAGAAGCGTAATCATAGCAAATTCCTTTTTTAGTAGTCAATGTCTTATCGATGCTTGGAATATAATCAGTAGTTACACTATTAGCAAGAGAGTAATCATATTGTACATTCGCAACTACATAGTTATAGATCGCTTTAACTTTCTCTTCGTCTGTTGTTTTGCCTTGTACTAATTGTTTAGCTTTGACAATCGCTTTATCAGAAGAACTCCATTTCACATTCTGTACGGAGCCCAAATATACGGAATTCGAGTCACTCATGGTTACGTCTACTACTTCGGAATATAATGCTTTGTATTTATTGCCGGTTGTGTTCTCCAGAACAGAAACCTTATAAGTCCCATTTCCTTGTTGCAAAGGGAAGTCCTCAGCTTGTCCAGAAGCATACAAGTTATATGTATAACTGCTGTTATCTTTGGTGATCATGAGTTTGATTCTTTTATCTTTCGGAATATCATAGTTAATACCAATCACACCTTGAGCCACTTTGGATGTAATCAACCAGCTGGCATCTGCACTTGCAGCTTGAGCTGTACTTACTGGAACTGAAGTCATTAGGACGAACAACGCCACCAGCATAAAATAAACCTTTTTCACGGATAAAACTCCTTTCGGTAGCTGGCTGCCATCCTTTCGGGAAGGCCCTTTAGCTTTGCGTCCCTACCTTTCGATAGGTTTGCCGTTATCGTATAAGTTCTATCTGTTCTAGCTTTACTAGATATAATTGATAGAATCCATTTGAAACAAACAAAAAAAGCCTCTTCATTCGGTAGCTGGCTGCCATCCTTTTGGGAAAAGGCCCTTTAGCTTTGCGTCCCTACCTTTCGGAAGGTTTGCCGTTATCGTGTTTAGCTTTCATAGTATAATACTATCATATTTATAGTTGTGAACAAGACCTAATTTACTAGATTACCCATTATTTTATAAATATCTCCCGGTATTTGTTCTTGTCATTCACTATTCTCATTTTGTTAATTTGGCATGAACAATCAGCCGATGCGTTGGATTCACTAGCGGATCACATGTAATCAGAGTAAGAATCTTATCCTTGTCATTCCCGTCAAGAACGGAGACGTCACTCGGATCTACTACAGAAATATCATACACCTCATAGTTAAACACCTGATCACTAGTCTTTATCGTGATAACATCCCCCACAACAACCTCATTCAATCTGTTAAACAAACGACCCGTAGTTCTAGCCCGATGCGCCGCGATTGCAGCATTCCCGATCTCTCCAAGGGGTGCCGTTTCTTTCATATGGGCTGCAGCATGTTTCATATTAGCTTTTGTAGCCCCTTCTAATACAGGCAGCTTCAAATCAATCTTATCGATTTCAATTAGTGCGATTACTTTGCCACCGACTGCAATCTCCGGTTCAGGCTTTTCTGTCTCTTGGGGTTGGGGCTGTGCCTGAGCATCCAGAACCGATTCCTCTGCTAACAGCTGAGTAACTTCAGCATACCTGCTCTTTAGATCTGGCTGGGGAGTACTATCGGCAGTGCTTAGTTCAGCCGTTTCTAATAACTTCTCCTGCTGCCTGTCGTTGTACCACTCGTTAGCTGTCGGATATAACATGATAAGTATCCCAGCCAGTATGAGTAGATAGGAGAATTTACGCAATGTTATTCACCTCCGTATATTGTTTCTATGGTTATATACAAATCAAGCAGAAACAGCTACTTGCCTTTAAGCATAGCAACTCCTTCTGCCTGAAATTAATGTTTAAAATACCCATTTACGACTTCCAAAGAAATTGATGATCACCGTGATAAAGGTAACCAGCACCTTGGAGATCAAGACTTGAATGCCTAGTTTGTCTGTCAACAGATGCATTAGCAGCAGTGATATTCCGAGCACTACCAGATTCAGCACGATAAACTTGACCAGCTGCACGCGGTCGAAGCCTTCTTTATTCCCCCGGTTGCGATCACGAAAGGTTACTTTTTTATTCAAAATAAAGCTATTCGCCGTGCCTGCACTATAGGAGATCACCTGCGCCAATGCGTATACCATCCCTAGTGAATTCAACAATGTAAAAATCACAAAATCAATAAGCGTATTGAGCAAACCTACGGCATTAAATTTGAGGAACTGTATGAATGCAGCGCGCAAGTTCTTATCTAACATCATTGTGGTCCTTCCGGCGGTCCAGTTGTTCTTCGTTCTGGTAGCCTTTAGTCTCACTAACAATATATAGCGGTCTATCTTTAGACTCGTCATAAATCCGTCCGATATACTCCCCAATCACACCCAACAGCATCAGAACGATACCGTTAAAGAGCAGATTAACGCCTACAATGGAAGCCCAGCCCGGAACCGTCCAGGAGGTAAAAAATATCTTTTGAAACAAGACGAAAAATAAATAGAGAAAGCTAGAGAATGAAAGGAAGAATCCAATATACGTAGCAATCTTAAGCGGCTTATGTGAAAAAGAGGTGATGCCATCTAACGCAAAACGAATCATTTTCTTCAGCGGATATTTGGTTTCTCCGGCAAAACGTTCTTCCCGTTCATATTCCACCATAGTCTGCTTGAAGCCAACCCAGCTCACCAAACCTCTGACATAGCGGTTCTTTTCTTTAAGTCCCCGCAGGACATCACATACCTTACGGTCAATAAGACGGAAATCGCCTGTATCCGTAGGAATATCCACACTTGTCATACTGCTGAGCAGGCGGTAAAAAAGCTTCGCGGTGACCTTTTTGAACATCGTTTCTCCGTGGCGCTTCAGGCGTTTCGCATATACAACGTCGTAGCCCTCTTTCCACTTCTCGATCATTTGCAAAATGACCTCCGGAGGATCCTGAAGATCAGCGTCAATAACAACAACCGCTTGACCTTCGGCATAGTCCATGCCAGCTGTAATCGCTACCTGATGTCCGAAATTACGCGAGAAGTCAATCAGCTTGACATGCTCGTCTCGTTCACAGATCTCCCGAATCATCTGGGCGGAACGATCACGACTGCCGTCATTGACGAAGACCAGCTCATAAGTATCGCCGCACTCGTCCATTACTTTTTTCAAACGTTCATAAGTATGGCTAATTACTTGCTCCTCATTGAACATGGGTACAATCACACTATATCTGGCTTTCACCTTTATTCCTCCTACAAGCTTTTTGGAGCGTTACATCCATCTACACTTCATAATAACGCTGCATTCATAAACTTATTTTATAGATTTTTATTAAATCCTAGAAAACCCAAGTTGGGAACCAACGCAGCATATCTTTCACGTAATCTCCACTGACCTGCATCCCTGACAGTACCGGGTAGAAAGCGATAAAGAGCAGCAAAGCAACGGCTACATAGACATACTGTACGTAACGGGCCTCAGGGAATTTACTATCCAGCAACTTCATTATATATACAATACCAAGAATCATAAATGGTACCATAGCAAAATAATGGTAAATAAATGTTTCTCTTGGGACAAGCATCCACGGAACATATTGCGAGAAGAAGGCGATCCAGATCATGTAGAGGTTCTTATCTTTACGTTTCAGCGTAATCCACAGCGTTGCCAGCATCGCAAAAATACCCGTCCACCAGATAAGAGGATTCCCCATAGTCACTATACTGCTGACCTGACCTTCCGGCAAACCTTCACCGCCGCTAAAGAACCAGACCGGTCTCTTCATAAACGGCCATTGCCACCATGAGGAAGCAAAAGGATGTGTAGCTACAAGCTGGCTGTGGTAGTTGTACATATTCTTTTGGGAATCAATCAAACCTTTTATAGTGAAGCCCTCTGCTGATGCAGATAACCCCGGCACAAAAGATAAGCTATAAATAATTACTGGAATAATTACAAAGAACCCGATACAACTAGCCAACGTAATAATAGTCTTTTTCCAAAAAGAATCTACTGCTTCACGACAGGTGCCCAGCAATTCCTTATCTTTAATCTTCCCCTCTGCCAGCAGGCGTCCGGAGGCTTGGTATTCTCTGTAGCGTTCAAAAAGGGAGATAGCCAGCATAATGGCCAGCCCTGCTCCTCCATAGAGCACAATCCATTTCGAAGCTACGCCGATTCCGAAGAATAAGCCAGACCAGAATAACGGAATTAATGTTTTTCTTAAAGGCTGCTTGTAGAAATTCATTGTGTAATACCGCTGCATAAAATAGAACATCAACATAATGAAGAATACTCCGTATACGTCAATCGTGGAGATTCTTGTCTGTGTGAAATGCATGAAATCCAGCGCAAACAATCCTGCCGCGAGGGCGGCGTATTTGCTTTTCTTAAACAAACGCAGCGCCATTACATATATAAGAGGTAACATGGCAACTCCGAACAAGGTTCCGATAATACGCCAGCCGAATGGATTGACTCCGAACAGCTCCATACCTATGGCAATCAACAGCTTGCCAAGCGGTGGATGCGTATTCTCGTAAGGCACTATCCCGTGTGTATATTCATAAGCTGTTCGCGCATGATAGATCTCGTCAAAATAAGTGCTATTCATAAAGTTAGAATATTCCGGAATGAGCGCCTGCTCGTCAAAAAGATTGGCCGCTGCTCCTCTTTTAGGTACTGCGTTAGCATCTGGTGTCACACCGGCAATAGGAAGGGGGATTCTTTCTCCCCCCTGCTCATAAAAGGCCATTTCGTTCAAAGTGAACCCTGGAGAGGTAACTGTTAACTTCACATATCTCGCTGTAACGTTCAGGGGTTGGCTTTTCCAGATGAAGACATTCCCGACATCCTCACTGACATCCATCGGACTGCTCCAGACCTCAGGATTGTCGCTGAATTCCAGCTTGAACTTACCCGTTCCCACGCCACCAAAGATATTGACCCGTTCCAATGGTTTACTCTGCCCCAAATCTACATAGAAGCTTTCACCACTGGCAGCAGGCTCCCATAAGGTCTCTGGAGATTTAGTAGAGCCAAGATTATATAAAGCAAGCGCTGCGTAAACGGCCGTGATAGCTATTATGCATATCCAATCTATACGCTTAAACTTCATCGTTAAATCGCCCTCCCTTCTGATGCGGTTTAATTTGCCCGACAACTCTCAAATCTTCTTCATACTGTTCTTCCGGTGTAATTGGCGCTGGAAGAGGTTTTATTCCCTTGCGGACATACACATCGTATCCGATATTCAGCATATAAAGCAGCAATGCTAGATTAGCTATAGCAGTCACTAATACGATTCCGTCTGCACCCGGGCTAACATCTGCATTCAGGTGGGATAAGGTGTACGCCACATTGATGTATTGCGTTAAGCTGAATCCGAGAAATAGCGATAAAAAGCGGCGGTCCCGACTTTCTATATAAGTAAACAAACAAAGAATAAGAGCAGGGAACATATAACGTTCATGCATTTTGGTGCCAAGCACAAAGACCACTACTATAAGCACCATCCCGATAAAATAGGATTTGGTCAGATCCAAGCGATCCTTTTTAAAGGAATAAAATGCCGCAACAGCTACAGCCACTAAAATAAATATGAAGCCCCATACACGGTATGGAATGCCAAGCCAGGTTAGATCAAGGGATGACCACATCGGATCAGTCAGTGCATACAGATTAAATGCATTCACTGAAGAATACGGATAGGAAGATAACGTACTCTTGTAAAGATCAATAATCCCTACCAGACCTCCGTTATTCCAGAAAAACGGTGCCGCAAGCAATCCGAAGATCCCTAATCCATACAAAGCTCCGAATCCAAGCTGCTTCCAAGCGCGGTGATGATAAAAAGCAAACAACAATACCGGCGTGAATATCAACGCTTGCGGTTTAATTAGCGTCGCTAAGGCAAACAAAATTGCGGAGCGGACAAACTTTTTGTTCGCAGCGCCATGGATACTGAGCAGCAGGAAGATCAAAAAGAATGAATCTGCTTGTCCCCAAGCCGCTGAATTAATAAGTACCGCTGGGTTAAACAGAAACAACAACATTAAGCCGAAAGCTATTCCTGTGCCGAGTTTTTTGCGTGACATTTGATAAATGAAGTAGCCGAGCACCAAATCAGAAAGGATCGCAGGGAGCTTGAAGAGCAAATTCTCTCCACCTGAGCCCTGAGTGAATCCTAAAACGCCACGAATGGCGCTAAGCACGTACAATATGTACAAATAGCCAGGAGGATAATCGGCAAAATAACCTTCTTCATAAAATTTGCCTGGACCTAAATCCACCATACGCTGTCCCCAAGAAATAAAGGTATTCATATCATTCTGATATCCTTGCGCGGTAAGACCAATCCACACTCTCAGGATAAAAGCAATTCCGATGGCAATGCTCAGCCATTTGGAATAAATATTCTCAGGCTGCTTCATAAGCTTCTCACTACGGAATGCCTTAGTATAAAGCACTGCAAAAAACATGCTAAACAGCGCTGAGATCAGCAACATCTTAGTTGGAGATACTTTATGTGGAGTGTCTGCCTTTTTATCGCCGGCATCTGGACTAACCGCTGAACTATCCAGCGAAATGACGTTAGCCCCTTCGGGAGTCGCGTCTAATTTTTCTACAGCAAAATCATCAAAATAAGCCTTACCTTGAATCAAGCTAGAGTAGCCGCCCAGACTTGCGCCTATGCCAAATGACTTCTGCTCCGGTCCTGTCTGGCCGATATATTCAAGATACTGCCATTCACCTGCCGTATCAGTTACGCTGGGATACCCCCCGCCTACTCCAACGGCAAGAATGTTGGCGCCCATTCCCTCGCCTGCTGTACTTACTACTTTGATCCATCCAGAGATTTTATAATAACTATTCGGCGTAGCCTCAATCGTCTGCACCCATTTCGAATGATTGGGCTCGATATTCTCAATGACTGCCGCCTTGCTGCCGGAATGAACTTCCTCCGATTGGATTGAAAGTAGAGCTGAGTTGTCTCCTGAAATCCACATATCCTTAGTCCAGTTAGAAGGCGCATTATCTCCCCCCTCCTCAAAGCCAGGGTTCTGCAATAGATTCCCCTCTGCATAAATGCTTGTTACAGGAAGCACAAACAATAACAGCATCAATACAGTCATTACGGCCGCACGTGTACTCTTGATCATCGTCCCAACCTCACCTCGTCCTATATTCATCTTAGTCCAGCCAAAAGCATATCCCTTCTGAAAAACAGCTCCCGAATTAGTGTATTTCACCGTTGCTAAGAAATCATTTGGATTAATTTTCTCATAAAAGAGCATATAAATATAGGGTATGTTAACCTTATCTGGATCGCAGACCCTTCCATCCACAATATTCCATTCCATAGGATCGCCCTAAGCCTCAAGGCTCTTATATAGACTCTTATATAGAATAGAAGAATCGCAGTGGCTAAAGCAAATACCGGAGCAAAAAAACAGGCCATTCTATCAGCATAAAGCGAGAGAACTAACAAAATGGTAAGACCATAGGACCACCTAGGGGTTTGAAGTATTTTCAGTACAAAATAAACAGAGATCAGGATCAAGGAGGGAACAAATTGGACTCTAACGCCAAGGCTGCCTCGTCCTGAACATCACCTCTTCAACAATATAATCTAAATCATAGATGATGAAAAGCTAGAAACATAGACTAGGCTGAATGGTTAAGTGCCAACAAAAATATAAAAAAAGGGCCCCCTCAGTTATGAAGGAGCCGTTGAATGCACATCTGTATGCTATATATGAGTTAGCCCGCACTACCAAGAAATACATAACGGAGAATAATCAGAATAGCAAGTACCCACATCATCCAGTGAATATCGTATTTTTTCTTGCCAGCAAGGTTAGCTACACAAGCAAGGATTACATAAGTTACGATACCAAAGGAAATACCATTAGCAATATTATAAGTGAAAGGCATGATTACTAGAGTAAGGAACGCTGGAATCGCAACAACCATATCTTGAAAATCAATTTCGCGAATCGATTGTGCCATGAGCACGCCTACGACAATCAATGCTGCGGCTGTAGCAGATCCAGGGATCAGAGCTACTATTGGTGCAAGGAACAACGCAAGCAAGAAGCACACACCCGTTGTTACAGCTGTAAGACCTGTACGTCCACCTTCAGCAACACCTGCCGCGCTTTCTACAAAAGCAGTAGTAGTGGAAGTACCCAATGCCGCACCACCAGCAACAGCAATGGCATCGACAAACATTGCATTACCTACACGTTTGTTACCTTCTTCAGGGTTGTCCATAATACCAGCGCGTTGAGCAGTACCTACAAGTGTACCAAATGTATCGAACAATTCTACAAAAGTGAATGTTGCGATTGCTGAAACAATACCGGTGTGCAGGATACCATCCCAGTCAAATTCGAAAAAGTTCAATTGCGTCAGGTCAGGCACCCAAGGGGTTGTCGGACTGGACAATGAGCCAAAATCAACTACACCCATCAGTATACCCGCGAGGGTTGTACCCAAGATACCGAATAAAATCGCACCTTTAACTTGCAGTACCATCAGGATGGAAATAAGAAGCAATCCGATAATTACCAATTGTACATCAGTGTTCTCTAGGCTACCCATATGAATAATTGTTTCAAAGGATAGGACATCTGTGAATGTATTGGCGGAAATATCTTTACCAGCTTCGACACCAATCGTCATCAAACCACTGTTCTTAAGCCCAAGGATTGTAATGAACATCCCGATACCTACGGTAATGGCATGCTTCAAGCTGTCAGGAATGGCTGTCAGTAAGATCTGCCGCACTCGGGTAACCGTGAGCAGGATGAAGATCAAACCGGAAATAAATACTGCGGTCAGACCCATTTGCCAAGTGAATGGATGTTCTGAGGTTGCAGAAGACAAAATTACGGAAGCAAAGTATGCATTAAGTCCCATACCTGGTGCCAATGCTACTGGAAAGTTTATAAACACGCCCATTGCAATGGTGAAAATACCTGCTGCCAGCGCAGTCGCTAGAAATACAGAGTACCAGCCCATATCGATGCGGCCAAATGCTGTTAATGTGCTCGGATTAACCGACAGGATGTAAGCCATAGCCATGAACGTAGTCAAGCCGGCCATTATCTCTGTACGTACTGTAGTGCCGTTCTCTTTCAACTTGAAAAACCGATTCAAATTGTTCTCCCCCTAAGGTATGTTGTGGCTGACAGCAACAAAAAGCCGGTATCTGATCGACACCGGCTCGAAAAAAAGAGTAGCACCCATGACTATAGCCCTAGATTCAGGACAATACGGGTTGCTCAGCTCTTCTTAATCGTAGCCAGGTCATTACGGTGACCTCGTAGAAACTTCCAGGCCTATTCCCGGAAATATACGAAAGAATTATGTTGTTGTGCTTTATCATTTTAGGTGGACATCACATAAGTTGTCAATGAAAAAAGCGAACATTTTCGACTTTATTTTTTCTATTGTTCGTAATTCATACATTTTTATCTTTAACTTCAACCCCAAAATCCTTTAAATCATGCAGCTTATTAACTATCAAAAGCCTTATCAAATGGGTATTTTTCCCTATAAAACAATTTCGATGTTCCCTGGCTTATTGCCCTTTGGAATACTGATAGCTATGCCAAGAATTAGCAAAATGCCCTATAGCTAAACAAATCACTGCAATACCCAACCAGAAAGATCTGCCCCATATAGCCGCAAATCCAAATGCACAAACAGGGAGAACTGCCATGGGAATCGGAAGAAACAATAATGGAGCCCATAATAATCTGAATTGCTGTCCCTTAACCATATAACGAATCCATAAACCGTAATAAATCGTGATAAACACAAAGATAAGTGCAGCCCAGATCCCGAATTCTACATTTTCAAAGTCATCCTTTGAAATCGCAAGAATGGCTATACACCCCAACTGCCCTACTCTCTCCAAAAGAGTGTAAAAGATGCCGGCATCTTTTAAACCGCTGGGAACATGATCGGGCGGAAACTTAATCATCAGTAAACTTGGGGCAAGAATAACCATAGCTATTAGTGTTCCAATAAGTGAGAATCCCATTCTAATGGCTCCTGTAAGTTTATTTTTCCCAGTTTATCACATTCTCTAAAGTTGCTATATAGGGTCCGTCACAAGCTTCACGGTTAATAAAAAAACCTGCAGTCCCTTAATAAATAAGGAGCTACAGGTTTCTTATTGCTATATGCTATTCCCACTCAATCGTTGCAGGTGGTTTCGAAGTAATGTCATACACTACGCGGTTTACATTCTCAACTTCGTTGACAATACGTACAGAGATTTTCTCAAGAACATCCCATGGGATACGTGCCCAGTCAGCGGTCATGCCATCGATGGAAGTTACTGCACGAACACCTACTGTGTAGGAATACGTACGAGCATCACCCATAACTCCGACACTCTTCATGTTAGGCAGGGCAGTGAAGTATTGCCAAATTTCACGGTCTAATCCCGCTTTAGCAATTTCTTCTTGCAGAATGTAGTCAGAATCACGAACGATGGTAAGCTTGTCCTCTGTTACTTCACCCAAGACACGAATAGCAAGACCTGGACCTGGGAAAGGCTGACGCCATACGATCGCACGTGGCATACCCAGTTCTTCACCGAGTTTACGAACTTCATCCTTAAACAAGGTGTTTAGCGGCTCGATCAAGCTGAATTTCATATCTTCTGGCAGGCCGCCCACATTGTGGTGGGATTTAATGGTTTGCGCTGTAGCTGTTCCACTCTCAACGATATCCGTATAAAGCGTACCTTGTGCAAGGAATGAAAAATCTCCGAGCTTAGCTGACTCTTCGTCGAAGCAGTAGATAAACTCGTTACCAATGATTTTACGTTTTTGCTCAGGGTCTTCAACACCTGCAAGTTTGCTCATGAAGCGATCGCGTGCATCGATTTTCACTACATGAATATCGAATTTGCCTACGAAAGTCTCCATAACGCTTTCTGCTTCACCTTTACGCAGAAGGCCGTGGTCAATAAACATACAGGTCAATTGATCTCCGATTGCACGGTGGATAAGCATAGCCACAACGGAAGAATCCACTCCGCCACTAAGAGCGCAGAGTACTTTTTTATCTCCGACTTGATTGCGAATATCTTGAACGGCTTCATCGATAAACGATTCCATTGTCCATTTGCCGTCGCAACCACAAACTTGGTATAAGAAGTTCGAGATCATCTCGTTACCTTGAACGGAGTGACGTACTTCTGGGTGGAATTGCACAGCGAACAGTTTGCGCTCCGCGTTGCTCATTGCTGCAATTGGAGCACTTTCTGTACCTGCATCCAGCTTGAAGCCTGTTGGAAGCTCAACTACATGGTCACCGTGGCTCATCCATACAGTCTGGCGGTTCTCCAATCCTGCAACTAAAGCAGTTCCTTCTGCAAAGTCAACATCAGCTTTACCATATTCCCGTTTAGCCGAACGTTCTACTTTACCATCAAGCTGATGAGCCATCAGCTGCATACCATAACAAATACCGAAGATCGGCACTCCTAGATCATAAATAGCCGGATCTACGTGTGGTGCATCTTCAGCGTATACACTGCTAGGTCCGCCGGAGAAGACAATTCCTTTAGGCGAAAGTGCTTTAATCTTGTCAACTGGCGTATTGTACGGCAAAAGTTCGCTGTATACTCCCAGGTCCCGAATTCTGCGCGCGATAAGTTGGTTGTATTGTCCCCCAAAATCGAGAACGACGATAATTTCATTTGGCTTGTTCATTACGTGCCTCCCTTGATTATTGGATTCATTATACTCATGGTTAATTCTCATCGTCAAGGAAAGGAGGACACGCCTCTCATAATCAGAGAGTGATAAAACTTCATGCAGAACCTTCCTTGCTATGGCATAAATTAGATAGCGGATCTAAGCGTTATTAGCCGTTTATGTTAAACGGAAGGTAATGAGCAGACATTCGCGAATAAACGCGGCCGCATCAGAAGCCGCAGGTTCGCCGCCAAGGGCGGGAGCGGAGTCTACGGGATTGTCGCGGGCAGAGATCACGGCTGTGGAGGCCGAAGCTGGCGCGTACGCCAGGGTCTCCCACTGGCGGACAAACTGCCGGACGGCTACATCTAGTCCGGCATCGTAAATCCGCAGGGAGTCCACATACTCCCTGCCAGTAACGCCGGGCGGCGGCGGTCCAAACCGCTCCGCCAACCCGTGCCAAGCCATAGAGGCCGCGCGCAGCTGCCTCTCCCGGCTCAAGCTGCTGCCGCGACGCGCGGCCAGCAGCAGAGCCAGGCTGCGCCGCCAGCGCCAAGCGGCGGCGGGAAGCAGCGCCGCGGCAGCGAGCGGCGCTGAAAAGGGCCCGCCCGCCAGCGGCAGGGCGGGCAGTTCCGCGCTGCGCGTTGCTTGCGGTGCGACTGCTGCGGCCGCAGGCCGTGCCGGCGCAGGGAAGCCAGCCGCAAGCGCAGGACCCGGCGTCGGATCGAAAGGAACCCAACCTGCGCCGGCAAAATAAACCTCTACCCAAGCATGCGCATCCCCTTGGGTGACTAAATACTTCGCCGGCATGGCTTCCTCCTGCTGGGTTCCAGGTCCATAACCTTGAACATACCGCGCTGGAATACCTGTGCTTCGCAGCAATACGGTCATCGCTGTGGCAAAATGCACACAGTAACCCTGTTTGGTCTCAAACAGGAAATGATCCACAAAATCAGCCCCAGCTGGCGGAACCATGGTATCCAGCGTGTAAGAATACCCGTTTTGCAAATAATCCCGAATGGCGGTTGCGGAATCATATCGGTTGCCCGAGGAAGCTGTGAGCTTCTCTGCCAGAGCTTTCACTCGCTCAGGTAATAAATCAGGCAGCTGCAAGTATTTATTCTTTATTTCTTGTGGATCAGCGTCACCCAACCCGCGCAGCAGTACTGGATTACTCTCGGGAAGTATAGAATCAACTATATACTCAGTGATCCGAGTTGACCCCACCGAATCTGGCAGACGAAAGGTATCCCTGTCCTTATTCGCCAGAACATAACCAAGCTGGCTGCCATTGGATAGTTGAACTGTCTCAACATCTGTTAGGGTACCCGCATTGAATACAGGAATTCCACCGGAAGAGGGAATAGCGAATTGTATCCGCTGTTGCAAAGTCCGCCCCCCATTAGTGGTGGTTACCGTCGCCGGAATCTGAGGCAGGCTGGACAAGTTAAGCGGAGTAAACTCCTCACCACCTCTGATCCAACGGCGACCGTCATAGTAGGCAATGCTCTCCCCGCGCCAATAGGTACGCTGACTGGTCAACGCTGTGAAGACTGGCTCGGTATTGCGTGATAATGGAGCACCCAGTTCTCCATCATTTGTACTATACCCTGTTGTTCCTGCAGGTATAGCCTCATTATCTTCGGGCATATGGCCCGAAGCCCATTCCTGCAGCTTTTCAAAGGTTGACTGGAGTGTAGTTTGGTTAGGCGGTCGTACTTCATATACCTGCCCACCAAACCATGCTGTCATCATGACGAATATAGCAGCCGCTAATGCCAAAACTCCCCATCGGGCATACGGCAGGTGAATGCTGCCCACCCGTTCCCGCAGACGGAGCAAACCACTCATTGCTTGCATCCATACAATAAGCCCCACTGATATTACAACATCCGTTGTCGTATTAACGCCAAAGCCAATATCCAGAACTAATAGATAAATGAGGGTCACCGCTGTAAACAGCAGCGTACTACCTCTGAAAAGTGCAAGCTGCTGCACCGAAGATACCAGCAGCCCCCAGCCAACAATCAAAATCAAAAGTCTGCTGATCTCGCTTAGCTGAGAAACATGCCCGGAAAAGAGCAAAATCAGATCATTTGGAATTTCTACTGCATAAATGCCCAGCCATCCTGTCCCTACGCTCTCGCTGCATAGATATAGCCAAGCTGTTCCGATCATCAAACATTGGATACTTAGCAATAGCCACCCGGGAATCTGAAGGATTCCCCACATCAACAGCACGGCAGCAGAAATCATCAGAATCTGCAGCAATCTAGCAGTATCTTCCAATGAAGTCGTTCTATATAAAGGGAGCAGCCATTCTAAAAACAGCCCCAAAATAGCCAAAGAGAACAGCATGCGATAATACAGAGGTATCTTTCTCTGTTTACCGGCATGACTGTTCTCCAGTTTTTCCAAATGGAGCTGCTTTGGTTCCTTCCCACTGTGCTCATTCATAGAGAAGCTTGTGTCACCCGGTATCCGCTTACCGTAGCGTTGGTTTTCCGGATGATTCATGGTACTCTACCTCCCTGAGCCTGTAAGCTGGCAATGCATCATCCAGACAAAACATCCGTGCTCCCAGACGACCCAGACTATCCCCGACCGTTCCCCGCACAGGCTGGCGGATCTCCTGCAGCATTACCTCAGCAGGCAGCGGAGCTGGCTGATCCCAAGCATAATAGAGCTCAACTTTTACACCTTGCACTAAGAATTTAGCGATAACCTTAGCGGATTGTTCCTCTAATCTTCCGGTCACTATAGCAACGGTCATTCCCGGAATCCAGCCTCTAGAAGCATCCTCCAACAGCTCGGACAGGGTTCTTGTTCCATTCGGAGAAATATCAGTTAGAATATCCAGCACTCTCCCTGGGATTTTACCCAGTCCTTCATGCCTAGCCATTCCTTCCGGCCAGCCTCCGCTAAATAACTGGACATAAGCACCTGACTGCTCAGCAAAGAGCATCAGCCCCATCGCCGTTGACACCGCCTTCTCAAATACCGGAGGCTGCTCCTCCCGACTGCCACGAGGTGTAAGTGCATTGGCTGGAATCTCATAGCTTTTGGGATCATTAGCCAACACGATACAGCTCATTCTTGCCTTTTCACGCTCCGGAACTTTGCTCTGCAGATTTCCTAGCCGGGCGCTGTTCTTCCAATGAATTCGGCTAAGCGGATCACCGGGCTCATATTCCCGCGATTCCATGGTCTCATCATTGCTGCTTCTTCCCCTTCTGGAATAGCGCGAATCACCGCTAATAAAGCCGCTGTCCGGGACTGCCCCGCCATAATATAGGGGGGCTGGCAGCACTTTAACGCTATGCTCTTCAGCAGGCTCAGATCGGCCTGTGAACCAGCCGGGCAAATCTCCCCAGGTTACTCTACAGCCCTGCAAATGATGATGTCCCCGCGGCATATTCTCAAGAAGGTAGGTGTATTCAAAAGAGCGTCTGAATCCCGGAAACAGTAGCTTGTGATGTCCTCTGTCCCCCCAAAAATCAGCGATAGTCAGCCATGGCAGTGGAAGCCGGGCAGAGAAATTCACCCGCACCTTCACAAGCAATGTACTTCCAGCTATCGGTCTTACTGGAGTGATTGTCCGTTCAATCTTTATCGCCCGTGGACCTGAAAGTTGAACAATCAGTCCGCCAACCATGATAACGCCTACAGCGATCAGCAGAAATAAGAGTGATGCGCCTCCGCGCCATGCATATAAAACACCTATAATTCCAGCCACAGCCAGCATCCGCAGCCATTCACCCAACGCACTACGGCTACGCGGATAGCTTCTAACTCTTTCAGTCTTGTTATTTAATTTGTGTTCTACTTTTTTTGAAGAGGACAATGGAACGAACACCCTTCCTTTGGGTCTAGACTTGTTCCCAGCTGAGGAACTTATTACTATCTATTCTTCCCATGAAAAAGGGTGCCCAGACATTGTTTTTTTCTTTTAAAAAAACTGCCTGAGCGCTAAATCTCAGAAGGCTATTACCCGGCGCTCACCTTCCGTCACGCTTATATTTAAAGGAGGATGATCGGCTGTCTCCAGCAGCTCACGCAGCGATACCCAGATAGAACCGCCAATCATCTCCACACTGGCACCGTTTATCTTTTGAACATGATCAGGAAGATTTAACAGGAGTTCCTTGTTCGCCACATCCGCGATGATATCTTTGCCGTTCCAGGCAATCTTCCCACTGCGACTGCCCGCATCCCAACTAATCTGCCCTCCCAACCGTTCGATCACAGCGCGAAGTGGCACCATATATTTCCCTTTTTGCAGAGCATATTCACCTGGCGCCAGCTTCGTCTCCAGCTTTCCAACCTCCAGCACCAAAGGTTTGCCGGGCGCAAACAGCTCTGCATTCGGTATGATATTCGAGGTGATCCAAGCTTCCGAAGGTTTCACTCTGCCCAAGCTATTTGCTTTTGAGGAGACTCTGAATTGTACAGGCTCCACCGTCTCATCTAAAAGGCCAAAGCTGTACCCAGCAGCCTTATAACGCGCAATAATATCAGGCAGTGCTTTAACACTCTCCTGATGGCCGCCGCCATCATGCAGCAGAAGAATAACCCGAGAGGACTTCAGATCTGCAGTTGACTCTTTTAAGATTTCTGACGCCGGTACCCCTTTGCGTTTAGAATCCCCGCTGTCCACCGTCCAATCCGTAACGATATAACCGGCTTGCTTCAACAAATTGAAGTAGGTATTATCAAAGTGATCAAAGGTTCCGCCCGGGGCGCGGATAAGTTGTGGGCGAACCCCTGTAATGCCCCGAACAATTTCTTCGGTCTTTTTAATCTGGCTCCAAAATTCAGTGAATCCACTATATAAATCATGGTAATTATGATTATAGGTATGATTGCCAATAGCATGTCCTTGTTCCCATATGGCATTAATTAGCTCTGGATGGCTTTTCGCTTGATTACCAAGGACAAAAAAGGTCGCCTTCACACCTTGCTGCTGTAAAATTTTTAGAACGTTGAAGGTATTGTCACTCGGTCCGTCGTCAAATGTAATATAGACCGTTTTTGAAGCTTTCTTTGCGGCCGTAATTGCTGAATATGTTGTCGACACTTTGGATACTTGTGCCGTACTGGAATTCAATTTAACTTCTGGAGAAGCAGTCACAATGGACTCTGCTTTAGGAGGCAATTCTTGCATCGCCACTAACGGGAGATTATTCTTAACAGAGACAGACTCCGCACTTGCGGACTGTAATGAACGATTCATCCAAGAATCTACACTCTCCCCTGCGTTCCATCCCAGCATTACGATGACGATTACAACCATAACAAGCAATCCGCTTATCAAGTTTCGGCGGCCGTGAGTGTTTTTGTTACCTTTCATCTTCTCTACCTCCAGCATTCTATTGGCTCAAAAGCCATTTGGTAGATTGTATGAAGACAAGCTTCAAAATAGAATAAGGCAACTGCCCCTTGGAGAGTGAGAATCTTATGGAAATGCTGAACTTTATACAAGAATTATTCAGCAAATATGGATATAGCGTATTGTTTTTTGGATTGCTGCTCGAATTCGTTGCCTTGCCGTTTCCCGGAGAAACTACCATGGCTTTTGCAGGTTTTCTTTCCTATACGGGAAGACTTGATTTCATAACGTTGATTCTAGTGGCGTTTGCTGGGACCACAGCCGGGATGACCCTCACCTATTTTGTCGGCTTAAAAGCCGGAATGCCCTTCATCCAGCGATACGGAAAGTGGTTGCTGTTCTCCCCTGCCAAGCTGGATAAAACGCAAAAATGGTTCGAGAAATACGGCAGTATCCTTATTTCCATCGGATATTTTATTCCAGGCGTTCGTCACTTTACCGGCTATTTTGCTGGTATAGTTGCGCTGCCCTTCCGTAAATTCGCCCTCTACGCTTATAGTGGAGCGTTATTCTGGGTAGTGCTGTTTCTTGGCATAGGACGGGTATTTGGTCCGCAGTGGATGGGTATTTTCCATTTATTCGAGTTATATGCACTATGGATTATCTCTGGCGGTGTAGCTATAGCTGCCCTTGTAATCCTGTATCGCTACCGCAAAAAGATAAGCATCCGCCTGTTCCCGCGCAAAGCTGCCATAAAGCTACAGACTCAGGTTAAAAAAACTTCCAAGGGACGGTGAAGCCACCGCCCTTTTTAAGTACGTTTTTTCTTGCTGCGTACCCCCGCGTATCCTGCGAGTAAAAGCGCAACTATGGCAAATCCCGCTCCCCCAGCAAACCCTACCATTCTTGGTTCCACCCCTTCTAATAGCCACCCGGCGAACAGCATAGATAATCCCAGCAGCGTATTTCCTACTGCAGACAGGAGTCCAAACACAAAGGGCTGCATAGCAGATGGGGTTTCCTGCATAACGAGCGTATCCAGACAGGCATTCCCCGTCCCCCCGGCAAATGACAGCAGGATGTATAACATAAATGCTGCCGCAAAATGATTGCTGACACTGATGCCCATGAGTAACACACCTTCTAGTAAAAGCCCTCCGATGGCTACAATCAGCAGCCCCTTTTTTAAATAACGTGAGGTAAAAAAACTAAGGCTAAGACCGATGCCAAGCGCCGCATAAAATGCCCCCACTCCAATATCCCCCGCGTGAAATACCTGTATCGCATAGACACTGATCAGTACATTATCCAGACCATTTAGCAACGGCACCAACAGCTCATAACCGAAAATGACCTGCAACGTTAAGCTTCCGCCAATTACCATTCCCAGAGCACGCAGCCGACCGTATTGTGCTTCTTTATCGGATTTTTCTAAGTCCCCCTCAGGAGAATATGTAGCCTTCTTAGCCACCGTCACCATTTCCGTATGTTGTGGAAAATCGATACCGTAAATGAACATCGCTGCGATTAAAAAAGACACTGCATTCATAATGAACGCTGCCTCCGGACCAAACCACATCGACACCACCCCTCCACTGAACGCTCCAAGGATCAGCACGCAGCCGCTCATTAACTGCTCTAGTCCGTTGACGGTCAGCAGAGAAGCTTTGGTGACGAGCAAGGGGATAGTGGACCTACGAACAGGGCTGTAAATGGCTTCACCCGCTGCCAGCAAAAAACTTGCCATATATAACAACCACAGCTTCTCCTCCCCATCCACCCATAAAAAGGCTAAGGCTACTGGGACCCTCAGCATATCTGTAGCTATCATGATATATTTGCGTGGAATTTTGCTGCTAAGTATGCCTCCAAGCGGGGCCAGAAATAAATAAGGAAACAGTCTCACACCTAACGAAATCCCTACCGCCATGCCTGATCCCGTCAACTGCAGAACCAGCGCCAGTACTGCAACGCTAGTAAAACGATCACCAATTCCATTGATCAAGCCGGCTGTGAACAATCGTGAATATCCCTTATGACTCCTAAACATCGCAACAGCTGAGTGATTATTCATAAAATAAACCTCATTTCATCTATTTACACATATATCTAATTAGATATTAATCGAATCAATAATTTATGACAATGCTTTATTTTTAAGGATTTGCTAAGATGAAATACAGCATTACTTCACGGAAATCTCCGGGAAAGAAGGAATTGTCTTTTGAAAATAGATCGATTGCTCTCTATCGTTATCCTGCTAATGAACCGCCGCCTAATTCAGGCGAAGGAGCTAGCCGATATGTTCGAGGTATCTGTGCGCACGATTTATCGTGATATTGAAAGCATTAATGGGGCCGGAATTCCTATCGTTACCTATCAGGGAGCGAACGGTGGGATCGGGCTTATGGAAGGATACCGGCTGGACCGCAATGTTTTGACGGATCGTGAGCTGGCGGATATTTTCACGGCTCTGCAGAGCGTCTCGTCTTATGGAGGAAGTGAACATACTCTGCTCATGGAAAAAATCAGCAGCGTAATCCCGCCCTCCCAATCCGCCGCCTTCCGCAGCAAAACGACTCAGCTCATCATCGACTTCTCCCCATGGGGTCTTCAACGTATTCTGGAAGAAAAGCTTGCCACTCTAAAAGAAGCACTTGAGGAAAGCGTGACCGTAAACTTTGATTATGTGGATGCTGCGGGTCAGACAACCCAGCGTTCGGTAGAGCCCTATACTTTAGTGCTGAAGGGGCAAGCATGGTACTTATATGGATTTTGTCTCAATCGTCAGGATTTCCGTCTATTTAAGCTGTTGCGCATGAAAGAGCTCGTTAAGAATACCCAAGTTTTTATTGCAAAAGATGTGGATGCAAGCGAGCTGCCTTGGAGCAACGAGTATCAGAGATCAACCGTAACAACAGCAACACCCATCGTTTTGCAGTTTAAGGCTGAAAGCAAACATCTAGCGGAAGAGCGGTTTGATTCTACCGAGCTACTGCCCGACGGTAATGGAGGTTACAAGGTTACCATCAACTATCCTGAGGATGGATGGCTGTATGGATTCCTGCTAAGCTTCGGGATGCATGTAGAAATCTTAGAGCCACCGCATATTCGGCAAAAGCTGGGGCAGATTGCAGCAGGCATAGCAGCAAAATATATAACCTAACAATAAACCTGACGGAATGCCGTCAGGTTTATTGTTCTATACTGAACTTAAAGCGGGCGCTCGAGAGCTTGCATACCTTTAAAGGAGTGTTAAATATGGGACATGAACATGTAGAGCAAGGAGATCTTAAAATTTGTCAAAGCTGTGGGATGCCAATGCCTACGGCGGAATTGCTTGGAACGGACCAGAATGGCAACAAGATCGAAGATTACTGCGTGTACTGCTATGAGAATGGCGCATTCAAACAGCCTAACATCACGTTGCAAGAAATGGCTGACATTTGTACAGGCTATATGGTCGAAGAAGGAATGGATGAGAATGTTGCCCGTAAACTTCTCGCGGAGCAGCTGCCACATCTGAAACGTTGGAGCGATCCTGCAGCTGTGTCTCCAGCTAACTAATAGCATCACAACAAAAGAAGCGCCCTACGGAACCATAACAGTTCGTAGGACGCTCCTTTTTCCATTCTTTGTTAACCCAGTTTTTTATTGATTGTCCTGCTGTGGCTGCACTTCTTCCGTCTTCAGGAAGTCTGGCTGCGGTGAAGTCTTTTTAATAAAGAAAGCCAATACCAAAGCAACTACAGTGATCCAGGTAGCAATGTTAAAGGCATGCGTAACCCCGCTAATTGTAGCCTCTTGCGTAAGCTTAAGCATCGCTGCTTTATCGTTTAACGAAACCGTTCCGCTCATAAGTGTATCAGTGATTGTGCTCTTCGTCTTATTGGTCATTAGACTGACGAACAACGCCATTCCCAACGCGCCTCCGACCGTCCGCAACGTATTCGACATTGCTGTACCATGCGAGCTTAAACGCTGTGGAAGCTGGTTAAGTCCAGCCGTTACAATCGGCATCGATAACATCGACATGCCTAACATCCGAACCGTATAAGTAATAATCATATGCGTATACGTCGTACTGTCTGTAAGCTGGCTGAATTGCCAGGTCGTAATTACTGTAATAATCAGGCCTACCACAGACAGCCATCTTGCCCCGATTTTATCAAATATAATCCCCGTGATTGGAGACATAATTCCCATTAGAATGGCTCCCGGCAACAGCATAAGACCGGACTCCATTGGCGTAAAGCCACGGATCGTCTGCAAATAAATCGGCAGCAAAATCATACCCGAATATAAAGCCATCGTAATGATGATATTGATTAATGTCGTGAGTGAATACATATTGTATCTGAAAATCCGGAACTCAAGCAGTGGTGTCTCAGCCTTAAGCTCTCTCCATACGAATAAAGCCAGTGCAATCACACCCACAATGAGGCAGGTAATGACTGTTGCACTTCCCCAACCATCGGTTCCAGCATCACTAAAGCCGTACAACAATCCCCCAAAACCAATGGTAGACAGGATAACACCCGTTTTATCCAGCTTCGGAGAAGTTGTTTGCCCTACATTTTGCATTGTTTTCATACCTAGCAAGGTAGAAAGAATAGCCAGCGGAAGAACGATAAAGAACAATACGCGCCAAGAATAGTTCTGAACTACCCACCCTGACAACGTTGGACCTACAGCTGGAGCAAAAATCATGGCTACCGCCATTAGCCCCATCGCTTTTCCCCGCTCTTCAATTGGGAAGATGCGAAGAAACACAATATTCATTAACGGCATCAAAATCCCTGCGCCAACCGCCTGAATGACTCTGCCGACCATGATCATTTCAAAGCCTGTTCCGATTCCACAGACAAGTGTACCTAACGAAAAAAGTGACATCGCGGTGATGAATAGCTGGCGGGTCGTAAACTTTTCCACCAGAAACGCACTAATCGGTATCAGCACACCGTTCACGAGCATAAATCCCGTTGTTAGCCACTGTGCCGTATTCGTTGCGATTTTTAGATCGTCCATTATGCTCGGCAATGCCACATTAAGAAGTGTTTGGTTCAAAAGTGCGACAAATGCACCTATTAAGAGCGCTGCAATAATCGGTCCTCTACGTATTCCCTTAGTTGCCGCTGCAGCGTTACCTGTAATTGTACTCATAAATTCTGTTTGTCTCTCCCCTGCTCTAAGATCTGAATGATTTCGGTATGAATCCTAAGTAATTCGCCTGCATCCTCGGCAGGTATATTGGATAGTGGAAGTAAGTGTCTTCTGAGCGATTGCTTACTTCTTTCCCTGATCTCTCTGCCCTTTTCAGTAATCGCCAAGTTGTATATACGCCGATCTACCTCAGAGCGCTGTCTTGTGATCAAATCGGCTTTCACCATCCGGTCCACTACTCCGCTCGCTGCACTGTTCCCCAAATGTAATAGCTCGGCAAGATCTGTAATGCCAATATCGGGATTTGCAGATATTTTGCGGAGAACCATCAACTGTGTTGGTGTGATGTCCAGCTCTTCGGCATCCTTCCACAGCAGCTGCTGGAATGCATGGCTAATCCGGCGAAAAGAGGAGAAAATATCATCTAATTGCTGCTCCTTATCTTCCAAATCTTCACCTCCAAAGAATTAATTAGTTAGACCATCTAATAGTTCGCATGCGTACTATTTTACACCTTAACTAAATTTCGGTCAATATTTTGCTGTAACTTTCTGAAAGGTAATTTTATATTGCAGGAAAAACATGAAAATCATACATAAGTGCACAAAGCATAAAAAAAGCGAACCAAGGTAGATCCTTGGCCCGCTTTTTCGTCTGAACAATGCTCAGGTTAAGCTGTATGAACTTTCAGGTAAAGTCTGCTGCTGAGGCTTATCCTGCAGTTTTAAATTAGATGGCTTAGTCTCTTCCTGGCTGCTGGCAATTGACATCATCAGCTTAATCCGATTCGCTTGGTTGACTACGCTAACTCCAGCATCATAGTCAATCGCCACGATATTTGCACCCGGATATAATTCCTTAAGGCCTTTAATCATCCCACGCCCGGTGATATGGTTGGGCAGGCACGCGAACGGTTGAATACAGGCGATGTTGTTCACACCATTATCCATCAAATCCATCATTTCTGCGGTTAAAAACCAGCCCTCACCCATCTGATTCCCTACGGACACCAGTCGGCTGGCCTTCTCGGCAAGACCATAAATATTCTCCCGTCCTTTAGCCAGCCCCGCATCCTCAAGGGCAACCTTAATCGGCTTACGGTAAATTTCCAGATAAGAGATCAGCATGGGATTGATATAGCCGAGCCGTTTGCTTTTGCCGAATTGCTCAGCTTTGTAGATCGGATTATATACACAATAGAAAATGAAATCCAGGAAGTCCGGCATTACCGCTTCCCCGCCCTCTGCCTCGATCATCTCTATAATGCGGTTATTGGCATCCGGATGGAATTTGATCAGGATCTCACCGACAATGCCTACTCTTGGTTTAGTAATACCTGTAACGGGCAGCTTGCAGAACTCTGCAACAATCTCACGAATCAGGCGTTTGTATTCTCGGAATGAAAAGTTGGATAAGCTTGCCTTGCAACGCTCCATCCCTTTGCGGAATAGAACTTCCGCACTTCCTGAAACAACCTCATGCGGCCTAAAGTGATTTAACATCCGCATCATAAGATCACCGTAACAAGCGGCAGCTATCAACCGATTCGCCAGCTTAAGACTGATACGGAAACCCGGCTGATTCTCCATCCCTGAAGCATTGAGTGAAATCACCGGAATTTGTTCAAGGTCTGAATCCTTTAAGGCTTTGCGCAGCAAAGAAATATAATTCGTAGCCCGGCAGCCGCCACCCGTCTGTGACATAATCACAGCAGTACGATCCGGATCGTATTCCCCACTTTTCAGCGCCGACAGAATCTGGCCAATCGTCACAATTGCCGGATAACACGCATCATTATTAACGTATCTCAGACCTTCTTCTGTCTCTTCGGGTCCGGTCGTCTCAAGTATCTTCAGGCGGTATCCGGCATCGCGAAACACCTGCTCAAACAATTCAAAATGAATAGGCGACATCTGTGGCGCAAGAATGGTATAGGTCTCTTTCATTTCCTTTGTAAATAACACATTAGCCTGCACTTTTGGCGGCTTTTGCGGCACTACCTTACCTTTTTCACGCTCACGCATTGCCGCCAGCAATGAACGAAGCCGAATGCGCGCTGCACCAAGATTGCTGATCTCATCGATTTTGATCAATGTATATACCTTGTTATGTCTTTCCATAATATCCTGTACGGCATCACAAGTGATCGCATCGATCCCACAGCCGAAGGAAGTCAATTGAACAAGCTCCAGATCCGAGCGGACTGCAGCAAGGCGGGCTGCACGGTACATCCGGGCATGGTAGGTCCACTGATTAACAACAGCCACATCCCCTTCGCTGTGGTCCAGATGGCAGACAGAATCTTCTGTCAGCACGGCGAGTCCCATCCCGGTTATCATATCCGCTATCCCGTGATTAATCTCAGGATCGGCATGATAAGGATGTCCACAGAGCAGGATTCCTTTGGTTCCAGTATCAGCTAGGTACACAAGGGTCTCTTCCCCTTTGGTACGCACATCACCTTTGGCGTTATCAGCCTCTGTAAGTCCCGCTTGCACCGCGGACGCAATCTCTTCTCGCGGAATGCTGGTAAATGTCTTCACCAGCCCTTTGGTCAGCGCAGAAATATCATCGAAGGTCAGGAATGGACTGACAAGCTTGATTCCATTGTCCTTTAACCCATCCATATTGTTGCGAATGACTTCGGGATAAGAGGCGACCACTGGACAATTGAAGTGATTATCCGCAGCTTCATCTTCTTTTTTCTCATACACCACCGCTGGATAAAAAATAAAATCGACACCTTTACCGATCAGGCTTTGCACATGTCCATGGGCCATTTTCGCAGGATAACATATCGATTCTGAAGGAATCGTATCCATGCCGCTTTCGAAGAGCTTCTTGCTTGATTTAGGGGAGAGAATCACCCTATAGCCCAGTTTGGTGAAAAAAGTGTGCCAGAACGGGTAATTCTCAAACATATTCATGGTACGCGGAATCCCGACGGTCCCCCGCCATGCCCCTGTTTCCGGTAAACTCTCGTACTCAAAAAACCGTTCATATTTATACTGCATCAGATTCGGCAGGACATTTTTCTCTTTTTTGACTCCTGCGCCGCGTTCGCAGCGATTGCCGGTCACATAAAAGCTCTTATCCGGAAACCGACTGATCGTCAGCGCACAGTTATTCCCACAGCGGCCACAGCGGCCTGAGGAGACCTCATATTTAAAGCTGGCAAGCTCCTCTGGTCCAAGCAGCGTACTGGATCCGTTAACCCCTGCTTGCTCACGCGCAATCAGTGCACAGCCGTAAGCTCCCATTACGCCAGCTATATCCGGTCTAACCACCGTCCGCCCCGTCAAGGACTCAAAGGCGCGCAATACAGCTTCATTATAGAAGGTACCGCCCTGAACGATGATATTTCGCCCTAAGTCCTCCGGATTGCGGATTTTAATTACCTTTTGCAGAGCATTCTTGATCACAGAGTAGGCAAGACCCGCCGATAAATCCGCTAATGATGCGCCCTCCTTCTGAACCTGCTTGACCTTAGAGTTCATGAACACCGTGCAGCGCGAGCCCAAATTAACAGGCTGAGTCGCTTCGAGTGCAGTTTTGGCAAATTCCTCGATCCCAAGTCCGAGGGCAGAGGCAAAGCTCTCCAGAAAAGAGCCACAACCGGCTGAACAAGCTTCATTGAGCATAAGGCTGTCGATAGCACCGCCACGGATTTTGATGCACTTCATGTCCTGACCACCGATATCCAGTATGAAATCTACTTCTGGCATGAACTTGGAAGCTGCCTTGTAGTGTGCAACAGTCTCTACTTCTCCGCCATCTGTCCGCAGAGCGGCCTTGATTAACCCCTCACCGTACCCTGTCACATATGATCCTGCGATATGGCAGCCTTCAGGCAGAACCCGGTAGATCTCCTTCAGTGCATCGCTGACCGAATGCAGCGGGTTGCCTTTGTTGCTGCCATAAAAGGTATAGAGAATTTCGTCAGCCGAACCGGTTAACACGAGTTTAGTTGTGGTTGATCCGGCATCAATTCCTAGATAACAAGGTCCACGATATAAGGCTAAATCTGATCTCGCTGCAGAGGCTTTGCCGTGACGAAGCCGAAATTCTGCAAGCTCAGCGGCATTCTCAAAAAGCGGAGGCAATTCAGCATCCGCAGCTCGATCCGCAGTAAAATCAACCGCCGCAATTCGCGTGATCCAGCTTGAAAGTGGCAATACGACTGGATCAGCTTCGGAGAGCGCAGCTCCAATCGCCACGAAATACTGTGAGCGTTCCGGGAACAGGATATCCTCCTCCGCCAGCTCCAGCGTTTCCGAAAAACGCTGCCGCAAGGCAGGCAGGAAGGTCAGCGGGCCGCCAAGAAAAGCCACCCGTCCTCGAATCGGACGTCCACAAGCAAGACCGCTAATCGTCTGATTAACGATACTCTGAAAGATCGAAGCCGCCACATCCTCCCGGCGCGCTCCTTCATTAAGCAGCGGCTGTACATCGCTTTTGGCAAATACACCACAGCGTGAAGCTATGGGATAGATTCGCTCATGCTTCTCCGCCAAAACATTTAAGCCTGCCGGATCGGTCTGCAGCAGCGCTGCCATCTGATCGATGAACGCTCCCGTTCCGCCCGCGCAGGCTGTATTCATACGCTGCTCAATACCGCCCCGAAGATATATTATCTTAGCGTCCTCTCCACCCAGTTCAATCGCCGTGTCACATTCCGGGATCAGCGCACTGATCGCCTTCGTACAGGCAATCACCTCCTGAATAAAGGGAACTCCACCTAATTTGGATAAAGACAACCCCGAGGAACCGCTTACAGTAAGCCTAGCTCCCCTCTCTGGGAATCTGTCACGTACATCAGACAGAAGAGAGAGGGCCGCTTTTTTAATATCGCTATAATGTCTTACATAGTCTTGATAAACAATGATGTCCCGCTCTATGACAACTAATTTAGCAGTAGTTGATCCGATATCAAGCCCAATATGCAGCATTATCACTCCACCACCTCTTCTTGCTCCAAATTTGAAGCAATTATGAGGAAACTATATCATGACAACACCTTATATAAGCTGTTAAAAATGTAATAGACATCTATAAAAAGTAATTAGTAAAATTTATGATTCGCTTATTCCTGCTATCGTGTTTGCGACATGCCCTTTTACCCGTACCTTCCGCCATTCTTCCACTAATATCCCCTGCTCATCAATCAGAAAAGTAGATCGCACAATTCCCATAAATTCTTTGCCGTAAAGTTTCTTGAGCTGCCATACGCCGAACATTTCACTTACCTTATGATCCTCATCAGACAGCAGTGGAAAGGGCAAACTATGCTTCTCTGTAAATTTAGCGTGTGAGGCCAAAGAGTCCGGACTAATACCCAGAACAACCGCACCCACCGCCGTGATTTGATCAAAAGCATCACGAAATTCGCAGGCCTCCTGCGTGCAGGCTGGTGTCATATTTTTAGGGTAAAAATATAAGATGACCTTTCGGCCCAAGAAATCACTCAAACTAACCTCATACCCATTGGAAGAGGGAAGAGTGAAATTGGGTACTTTTTGTCCAATAGCTACTTCGATCAAGATATATCCACTCCTTCTTAAGATTGGGGAATTATTCCTAAATTGCACGTATCCCCAAAAGAAATTATAATGTAGTCAACGTGAATGCGAAAGGAAGAACGAGAAATGCCACCTAGAAAGAAAAGGCACGCAAAGACTGGTAAGTCAAAAAAGAAACCGCTGCTTTGGACGCTGGCCATTATACTCCTCCTTATTATCGGTGGGGCCATTTTCTACATTACAACCATTTACAATGAGCTTGGTAGCATGTCGAATACTGAAGATTCACCTTTTCAAAATGCAGAGACCGTTGATGTCGATACCCCTGAGCCTCCTAAGTGGGAGGGTACAGAGCCTGTTAATATCCTATTAATGGGTGTAGATGCCCGAGGTGTGAAGAAAGGGGAAATCCCCCGTTCAGATACAATGCTCGTCGCTTCTCTTGACCCTGTGAAGAAGAAAATCAGTGTATTTTCAATACTGAGAGATACGTACGTTCCGATTCCAGATCATGGCGAGAAACGTATTAATACAGCGATTATTTATGGACCTAATACTGCGATGCAGACCGTCAGCGATCTGCTCGGTATCCCAATTCAATATTATGTCTACACGGACTTCCAAGGATTCATCAAGCTGGTTGATGCCGTTGGGGGTGTGGATTATGAAGTCGAAAAAGATATGGTCTACAAAACCGTTGCAGACGGTCCGGAATATGATATTGATCTAAAAAAAGGATATCAGCATCTTGACGGCAACATGGCGCTACAATATGTTCGCTTTCGGCATGACGCTACCTCCGATTTCACTCGAACCGAGCGCCAACGCGGTTTTCTCAAGGCTGTGGCTGATAAGCTGATCAGCACCACCTCCATTGTCAAGCTGCCAAATATCCTGTCGCAGGTTACGCCTTATATTGAAACCAATATGTCAGTTAATGATATGTGGAAGCTGGCAAGCGTAGGGTATAATAGCAGTATGGGTGGCAGTGAGCAAATTCCGCCAATGGATCTGCTCACTGAGGAGACTACAAGTGACGGATCACAGGTTATCGGAATTCGTAGCGAAAAGAAGCTAAAAGAATTTATACAGGATACCATAAATGGTCCTGAGCCAACACCAACCCCTACACCGGAGAACACCTCCAATAGCAGTTCTGGCGGGACCCATTAAGGGCCTGACAAGCAAAGTTCACATGTACACAAAGCAGTGACTTGGTATAATACGGGCGGACAACGGAAAACACCGTTGTTCGCCCGTTCCCTTGAGCACCAACAATCGAAAGGATGATCACATTATGAATCGCTCCACATCTGAACAACTTTATCACGAAGCCCTCCAGCATATCGTTGGGGGTGTAAATAGCCCTTCCCGCTCCTTCAAAGCCGTTGGCGGCGGAGCACCTGTATTTATGAAACGCGCCAGTGGATCTCACTTCTGGGATGAAGACGGCAATGAATATATCGATTATCTCCAAGCCTATGGACCGATCATTACCGGCCATGCCCACCCTCATATTACCAAAGCAATTACGACAGCAGCAGAAAATGGTGTTCTTTACGGAACCCCAACCCAGCTCGAAATTAAACTTGCTAAAATGCTAAAAGAAGCCATTCCTTCTATGGATAAAGTACGTTTCGTCAATTCTGGAACCGAAGCGGTTATGACAACGATCCGTGTAGCCCGTGCCTATACAAAACGCAGCAAAATCGTAAAATTCGCTGGCTGTTACCACGGCCACTCTGATCTGGTGCTTGTAGCAGCAGGATCCGGACCTTCTACACTTGGCATTCCAGATAGTGCCGGTGTTCCAAGCAGTATCGCCCAGGAGGTAATCACCGTTCCCTTTAATGATCTGGACAGCCTGAAAGAGGCGCTGGAGAAATGGGGCGAAGATGTCGCAGCTGTTATGGTTGAACCGATTGTGGGGAATTTCGGCATGGTGATGCCTAAGCCTGGTTTCCTCGAAGGACTTTGCAAGCTGGCTCACGATAATGGCTCCCTTGTTATTTATGACGAAGTCATTACTGCCTTCCGCTTCCATTATGGTTCTACACAAACCTATGCGGGGCTGGATAATCATGAGGACATTACTCCTGACCTTACTGCACTTGGCAAAATCATCGGTGGCGGCCTGCCTATCGGCGCTTACGGCGGCCGCAAGCATGTTATGGAACAGGTAGCTCCACTTGGACCGGCATATCAAGCCGGCACAATGGCGGGCAATCCTGCGTCTATCTCTGCAGGGATTGCTTGTTTAGAGGTTCTGAGTGCAGAGGGTGTATACGAAGAAATGGATCGGCTTGCAATCCGTCTCGCTGATGGACTTCAAGCATCTGCAGACCGTCATGGCATTCCACTGACAATCAACCGCATCCGTGGTTCGTTCTCCACTCATTTCTGTAATCATCCGGTTACGAATTATGACGAGGCTCAGGATACAGACGGCGAATTGTTCGCCAGCTTCTTCCGGCATATGCTGAACCGTGGCATTAACCTTGCCCCTTCGAAATACGAAGCTTGGTTCCTGACCACAGCACATACTGATGCAGATATTGATGCTACACTTATCGCAGCTGAAGAATCCTTCCGCGCTATGGCGGCTGAGAAATAAGAATGGATTATGAAACGCAGTGCTCTATAAGCTGAATAATAGCTGCATAGATTAAGGGGCTGTCCCAGTCCCATAAACCGCAAATGTTAAAAGAGCAGCGATTCTCCTATATTGGAGGATCGCTGCTCTACATTTTTACTCATCCACGGTCCTAATTCTGTTCATTTACAGAGAATATAGGTTATTTTCAGGGAGTTTTCCCTAATAACTCTGTAGCTCACACCGCAAAAAGCAGAAACACACCGTATATAGTCTAGGGGTTAAACAAAGAATCGTTTTGTAAGAGTGTGAGCGATAGTGACCACCTTTATCTACGGATTTCATCCGCTAACAGCGTTTGGAAGTCCAAATATTCTACTGCTCTCATGTAAAATCCACCTGCTTGTCCAACGTAATCTCAGTCATTAACGGTCTTAACATTTGCTCGCTCCCAGGTACTAGTGAAAACTCTACACCCTCCAGATGCTCCGGCAGCGTTGGGGCGACCAAGAATTGCATTTGTGTATGCGCTCCACCTCCATGACCACCATGCGGCTGCACTTCATATTCATTCTCACCCGCCACTTCAAGCGTTAAAGCCGTTCGAAGATGGATATGTCCTACAGCTTCTTTTAAATATTTGATTTCCACAGTAACTATGCTGAAGGCTTCATACTGCATAGCATGCGTAAGTATATACTCGCATTCTTCAACGACCGTCCGCTTCACAATCGGAAGCACTCCCAGCAATAAACCAGGCTCTTCCCAATATTGTCTTCTGGGTACAGTTTCATTCATAAGGTGCAAATGCTGCACAATCTGAGTAGTATTCATCTCGAATCTAGTTGCCCATTCCTCAAGTAGCTTACTATCAGGGGATAATCGTTTCTTGCCTGTTATAGCTTTACGTTCCTGAATCAGACTCAAAATCTGCTCATCAATCTTTTTAACCTCATCATTGTATTCGTTGGCGAATCCTCTAATTGGCATTCTGCTCCAGTTCATTTAACGCCCTCCTCTTATTACTAATTTAAATCCATTAATTGTAAGGGTACATCCTTCCGATTGATTTGTAAAATATTTGAAATATTATAATCTTGCCGATAGGTAAAAAAAAAGCGACCATCAGCTTTACGCTGTAAGGTCGCCCGCTTTTTAATTCAGAGTTACTCTCCTACTCATATAAGTTCCTGATCTCCACGCCCTGAGGCAGCTTAAACGGATTCTCCTTGTTAATTCGGTCATAGAACATAATCCCATCGAGATGGTCTATTTCATGCTGGATGATGATAGCTTGGTAGCCCTTAAATTTAAGGACAACCTCCTTGCCCTCCAGATCATAACCCTTCACCTTCACGGTTTCATACCGAGGTACAAAGCCATGCACGGGACGATCAACGGACAGACAGCCCTCGCTTTCTGGTAAGTACACCATAGACAAGGAGTGGCTTATGATCTTAGGGTTAACCCAAGCATGCTCTACAGCCCGCCCTCTCTCGTCTGTAAGATACATCGCGAACATACGCTTCTCCAGTCCGATTTGATTCGCCGACAGACCTACGCCAGAGCGCAGCTTATATTCTTCGGAAATCTCCGGGTCCTGACTGTTCTTCAGAAATTGAAGCATACATTGCAAAGCCTCACGATCTTCCGCCTGTAATGGAAGCTCCACTGGTTGTGCTACGGTACGAAGTACGGGATGACCCTCCCGCACTATATCATCCATGGTGATGATATATTCAGCATTATATTTTGAACTAGACAATATTCCATCCACCTTTTCCTTACGGGCTTAATTTAATTTCTTATGATGTATAGTATGCAGCTTTATGGATTTATGAAAGCAGTTCGCAGTTTGCTGCTGTAATTAACATCGAATCCAAGTCCTGTCGCCAAAGCGGCAAGGGGTAAGTAGGTTTTGTCCTCCTTGCCTACCTTTTGCAGAAAAGCTGGAGTATCAATAGCCACGTTCTCTCCATTCACCTTAATAAATTTCGAGCCAATGGTGATCACAACGGTTCTTCCACCATACACGATGGTAGCGCTGGAGGTTTTGTTATCCCACTTCCCGCTTGCGCCCACGGCATTTAGAATATCTTTTAGCGCCAAAAAGTTCTGCCCATTTTTAAGGATAGGCTTATTGGGTGTATTCAACTCCACGCCCTTCACTACAATCGACATCGGTACCGATGCAGTAGCCATTGTAGCTACAGTAGGAACGCGATACTCTCCCCATTGTAACTCCGCAAAGACCTTAGCAATAGTCTCGTATCCAAGCTGCGTCGGGTGAAAATCAGTTTGCCCTGCTCCAATAATATGTGTCAGCGAGCCTTCTACCCCGGCAAACTTTTCCGCAACATGAGCTACAAGCACCTTCGCTCCCTCTTGGTTCACGCTTGCAGCTACACTATCCGCTGCTTCCGTAAATTTGCCCGCTGCCGTCATTAATCTGTTGTACATTTGACCAAGCGTAACCTTAGGGGCAGGCTGATATTGATCGGCCAGTATAATCGTCGTTTGCGGACTTACCGCACGAATATTCTCCAGCACTGCCTTCACATTTGTTTGATAATCCGCTAGCCGCTGGTCCAGCTGTGTTTGGAAATCCGCATCCGTCAGCTCCTTGAACTGCAAGAACAGACTGCTTACATCATTCCCACCAATCGTAATGGTAATCAGATCAGCCTCCTTAAGCTCTGCTGCGATCTGCGGAGTTAGCTTCACGAACTGCTCTATTCGTGGATCTGGGAGACCTGCCTGAACTCCTTCAGCAGTAATCACTGAACCATCCTTGATCGCTCCTGTGTAATTACGTAATCCGGCCGTAGTCAGCCCTAGAATACCATAATTAGTAAGTGCACTTCTGCCATGATACCAGCCCTGCTCAAGCAATCTCTCCGCATAGCCGTATGGCTTAGTATTCACGTCCGTCATTCCTGGCTCGTAGCCAGCAGTAATGGAATCACCTAGAGCTACGATGCGAAAGACATCTTGCCCAGAGTCTTGTATCGCAGTCGTGTCAGCCGCATTTGCCGTGCCTGCTCCTACGCTAATCAGCGCAGATAACAAAAGCAGGCTGCTTATGCCAGCTGCCCAAATTTTTTTCCAATTGCCTAGCATCGTATCCCTCCCAAATTGTTCTAATTCCATTCTACCATCCAGGATAGCAACGCAAAAGAGCGGCCTCCTATATTCAGGAAACCGCCCCTCGCAAATCACTGGCTATTATTGTCTGACTCTTCATCTGACTCTAACTTCTGCCCTGCACGCTCCAGATATTTATCATAACGGTCATCCAGCTCATATCCAATCTTACGATAACGTAATGTTTCTTCCACAATAGGATCGAGCGTAGTCTGAATACGAATTTCATATTTAGGTGAGATTTCCCGGATTTCCTTAGCCGTACGATCGCCTTGTTCCATCTCACCATCTACCAACATTTCGCTCAGCTTGCGTTCCAAATCATCCTTCTCACTCATGCTGTATCGTCCTCCCTAAAGCTTATATCCTGTTGCTTCAGCATTCTTCAGTGACGAAACCAAATATTCGTGAATGTGGCCATTACTTGCTACTACATGGCGTGTACCAATATCATATGAACGTCCTAGGGTATCCGTAATCTTGCCTCCTGATTCAAGTACAAGCAGTACTCCTGCTGCACAGTCCCAAGGGCTTAAGCCCACTTCCCAATAGCCATCTACACGGCCTGCCGCCACATAAGCTAAATGTAGAGCAGCCGCGCCTCCGGCACGAATACCACGAATCTGCGGAAGAATACTTTGCAGTCCGGCCATATTCACAGGTTGTGCAAACTCACGATCCGGAGGAAAGCCCATAGCAATCAGGCTGTCTCCAAAATCAGTCTCCGTAGAGACCGAGGTAGGGACACCGTGCATGTAAGCTCCCTTTCCTTTTTCAGCGACGAACATTTCATCACGAGTCGGATCATAAATAACGCCTACTGTTAGTTCACCGCGAATCACCAATGCTATGGAGACACAGTAAAAAGGAAATCCGTGTACGAAATTAGTCGTACCATCTACAGGATCTACAATCCACAAATATTCATGCTCACGAGCTTCTTCCAATGCAGCGGTAGCCGCTGCTGCTCCCGGCGAAACCCCCTCTTCCCCGAGAATGGCATGGTCGGGAAAATGTGTCAGGATCAGCCTGCGGATCATTTGCTCAACGCCTTTATCAACTTCCGTAACCAGATCTTGTGCTGAAGTTTTTGTATTCAGCTCCTTCACGAGACCCTGTCTGCTCTTTATCCATTCTCCTGCTTTGGCAGCCGCATTAATGGCCACCGCCGTATGTCCCTTGCTTGTTACTACATAGGGTTCACGTTCATTCTTACCCTCTGGATTTAAAGGACTCATATCTTCACTCCACTTTCTTGAACATAATCGCCAATGGCTTTAATTCTAAAGCAATCCTATTCACAATACCGTGCAATACGTCAAAACGTTCCCCAAGTTCCCAAAGTTCCGCCAAAAGAGGACCCAATTCTCACCTGCGAGCATAAATGCCCCAGGTCCATATAAAGACGATAAGCGATTAAAGTTTCATTCAACGTACCCTATTTCAAGTTACATATCAAGTCATGATAGGACCCGTATTCGGGACCTATCTCCTTATTTTCATTGTTTAAGGTTCAATATTCACGCTTGCCCCATTTAATAAGGAAATTCCGTTACCGGCCTCAGCCAGCTCCTTCATAGCCTCCATCAATCCAAATAACGCGCCATCTTTTAGTTTCGCCTCAATCATAACATCGACAGCAGGCGTATCTGCGGCAATACGTTTCAGAAAAGCCAGCAAAGGCGCAGGTTCCACGCCATCCGCATGGCTGCGCGGATCAGACGGGCTGCGCGGACTGGATACATGAATCTTAGGCGGCAAAAGCTCTCCAGAAGGAACGTCCTTCTGTGCTAGCTCGCTTCGCCATGTCTGCAAAATGTCAGGCCACAGCTCCCAAGGGAGCTCTCCTTCATTATTCACCCATTGGTGGTGAATATCCAGCACCATCGGTAATCCTACGCTCTGACTGACTGCCAGTGTCTCCGGAGCTGTAAATGTCTTATCGTCATTCTCCAGCGTTATACGCTCCTGCAGCGCTGCCGGCAGCGCGCGGAAATGCTCCTCGAATCGCTTCGCCGCTACAGGCTTGTCCCCATAAGCTCCGCCAATATGGATATTGTTCTTCGCCATGGCAGGAAGCCCCATAGCAACCAGCATGTCCACATGGTACTGCAAATCCCGTACGGAGTTTATCAGCACCTCCGGACGGGGTGTACTAAGTACTGTAAAGTGATCTGGATGAAAAGAAACACGCAGCCCGTGCTTTTTCACATATTGGCCCACTTCCGCAAATTCCTCGGCGAGCGCCGCAAACGGATTCCAGTCCTGCAAATCCGGATGCGTCGCCAGAGGAATGATTTTGGAAGTGAGGCGGTACACCATGATGTCCGAAGCCACATTATGCTTCATCAACCGCAGCGTATTATGCAGATTCATTCTAGCGATGTTCTCCAAACGCCGAAGTGCCGCTTCACGGTCATCCAGCTTCTTAAAAGAGGCCATCGTCATTGTCTTAGATGGGGAGCAGTCTTTGATAACGGTGGACATCGCTACATATCCGAAGCGGACAATCATCCCTGTGCTCCAAAAAACATTTCCTCAGCCAAAGCCGTCTGCACTCTGGACTCTTCTTCATTCAGCTTACGCACAAGCTCCATCTCTACCGCGGTAACCTCATGCCCTTGAAAATTAATCTCTGCAATCGAGGCTGAAATTTTGACAATGGCTACAGCTACGTTCTCAGGGGTGTAAGCAATAACCTTTTGACCCGTCGGATACACACGAAAGCCTTGCTTCACCATTTTGGTGCGCCCATATTCCAGCAGCTCGTACAGCTCTTGTTCACTCTTGAATTTGCAGACGGAGTTGAATTCTGTTTGAAAACCCATGTTTCTTCTCTCCTTCCAGTCGGGATCTTCCCGCTATAGCTTCTATTACTCGTTGTCGTACTTAAGGCCTTGTTTAAAATTATAGCGCTCCAAGGCTAACTCAATCATTCGGTCTAACAGAGCTCTATAAGATACACCCGTCTCACGCCACAATAGCGGATACATGCTGTAAGGAGTGAAACCAGGCATCGTGTTCACTTCGTTAATTAGAATTTTACCATCCGATTTTCGCAAGAAGAAGTCTGCCCGGGTAATTCCACTGCCCTCAATCGCTCGAAAAGCAACTATCGCGGACTCCCGTAAACGATCGGCCACTTCAGAATCCACTGGTGCAGGAATCATCATTTGCGATTTGCCGTCCGTATATTTGGCTGCGTAATCATAATATTCACCAGAAGAAACGATTTCACCCGGAACAGAGGCTTCTGGTTCATCATTTCCAAGCACGCCAACCTCTACCTCACGCGCATCCACAAACTCCTCAATAATAACTTTGGTATCATAGCGGAAAGCAAAATCAATAGCTTTTACAAGACTATCCTTATCGGCAGCCTTAGAAATACCTACACTTGAGCCTAGATTGGCAGGCTTCACGAATACCGGATACCCCAGTTTATCCTCTACACCAACAATCAACTCATGACGTTTTCTTTTCCAAGCGCTGATGTTGAAATAACAAAACTCGCATTGATCCAGACCGGCATCAGCGAACAGCTTCTTCATGACCACCTTATCCATACCTGCCGAAGAGGCAAGAACACCAGCACCGATGTAAGGAATATTCGCCATTTCGAACAACCCTTGAATCGTTCCGTCCTCACCATACGTGCCGTGCAGCAGCGGGAACATTACGTCCACTGTTTTGTCCGCACCGGATAATCCACTAAATACCACGTTCAGGGCTGTGCCCATATCTTCGGTCGCTTCTGCAAGCTTGAGCTGCTCCACTTGGCTGTAAGGCGCTGATAACTTCTCTCCAACCTTCCACAATCCCTGTTTTGAAATGTAAAAAGGTATAATCTCATATTTATCATAATCAAATGAGTTCATCACGGCAAAAGCCGTCTGTAGCGATACCTCATGTTCTCCTGATTTGCCCCCGTACACCAGCCCTACGGTTAGTTTTGCGTTCCCCATTCCCTTAACCTCTTTCTGTACTATAAGTAGTCGTTAATATGAAAAAAACGGTATTTCGTTTGATCAGTCCATGCGTAGGAATCACGATAATCCCAATAGCGATGACGGCTGCTAACGGTACGTGCATTCACAAGCGGCATGCCTCCTGCATCAAAAGCTGTGACGATTGTGCTGTGCTGATACTGCCCGTTGCCATCCCAGTCATATTGAATGATATCGCCCAGCATCAATTGCTCCGGCCGCTCCATGACTTCCGCACGCAAGCCACTGCTCCGACTTCCGCTCAAATAGCGTTGCAGACTGTCTGACACAGCCCAGCTATAGCTCCACCATTCTTGTTTGCCTTGGTAACCTTTGTACCACCAGCCCGTTTCTCTTTTACCAGTATAGTTGATAGGTGCTCCCCCTGCAAAGAGACATTGGGAGACATAATTTGTGCAATCCACCTCGAAGGTTTCGAACTCCGGATTGCCGTCTTTCCACCAGCGGTCGGCATACGCCACAGCTTCTTCACGGTTATACCGAACCTCTCGTGAACCTGCAATTTCTCCGAGAACATTCCGGTTTAGCAGGGGCTGTGATGGCAGCGGTGCCGGCAAAGCCTCTCCCCATTTGGATAGTCTGCCCGATAGCTCTACCTCTCCCCGATGAACCGTATTTCTTTCAGGGACACTTCGTTCCACACCAGCAATCTCCCAGCCCCCGCCGTCCCGTACAAAGGTCAGCCGCTCCAGCTCGATAATATCCTCGCGGTGGTTAACACCGCCTTTTTCATAATAAAGCGCACTATGCAGTGTAACCTCTGCTACTACCTCGGTCGGAGTCTGCCGGACGGTCCGCAAAGTCTTAACCCCTGTCTCTCCGCGCAAAGGAGTTATCCCACGTTCTTTATACCACTCCGCAAGACGTCTTGAACGCTCCCCTTGTTCTACCAGAAAACGCGGATCTTTAACGGATACGGAAACGGTATGCGATGATGACTTAGGCTCCACCCTGGCCTTATTCACTTGATCAACATATACATAAAGACTTTGCTTCCACTGTTGTTCCATTATACTCGCGCCCCTTCTTTCCCTTTTAACTGCTGTTCTATGTATATGAAAGGAAACAGGCCGCTATACAGATCGGTTGAATAGTTAAGGATGTTTCAAGCAAAAACTCTAACCCCAAGTCCGACATCTCAATCCAACATCGACAACGAGGACCCTATCACCTAATGACTGAGGAAGAGAAATTCAGTGTGTATTTTGCCTAATAATTAAGTAAAACCAAGGATTCCGGTGAATTCTTTCGTATTATCTCCTTTAAATGGCTCTTTTTGAGGTAAAAAGAATATCCCGAAACGATACAATGTAACAATGGAAGGGTGCTTGGCATTTTCTCAGGCATAATTCGGGCTTTAGATGTAGGAAAAAAAACTTTACTCCCCACTTTGTAACCGTTATAATTAAGCTAGAAGCAATTTGAAATTGGGTTTCATTAGACGAAACAAGGAGGCGCATATATGCCAAGCAAGGATCATTTTTCATTGGCTCGGACCCTGGAATCAGGCGGCAAATCTTATCGCTATTATGATCTGAAGTCCCTTGAGGAACAAGGATTGGGCTCTATTTCTTCCCTGCCTTTTTCGATCAAAGTCCTACTAGAGGCTGCTGTACGTCAGTTTGACGGACGGGCAATTACTGAAGAACATGTGAAACAACTGGCCGATTGGTCAGGTGACATTGACCGTAATAAAGAAATTCCATTTATCCCTGCTCGTATCGTGCTTCAGGATTTCACCGGAGTTCCGGTAGTCGTGGATCTCGCAGCTATGCGTGATACTGTAAAAAAAGCCGGAGGAGATCCTAAACAGATCAATCCGCTTGTCCCGGTTGACCTTGTAATTGACCACTCTGTCATGGTTGATGCTTTCGGTACAGCAGACGCCTTGGAATACAATATGAACGTTGAGTTCGAACGCAACGAGGAGCGTTACCGTTTCCTTCGTTGGGCACAGACAGCTTTTAACAACTTCCGTGCAGTTCCACCAGCAACAGGTATCGTGCACCAGGTAAATCTAGAGTATTTAGCTTCCGTTGCCACTACTAAAACTATCGATGGTGAAACTGTCGTTTATCCAGATTCCCTTGTAGGAACGGATTCCCATACCACGATGATCAATGGTCTGGGTGTTGTGGGCTGGGGTGTAGGCGGTATTGAGGCTGAAGCAGGAATGCTTGGACAACCGCTCTATTTTGTTACACCTGATGTAGTGGGCTTCAAGCTTACAGGCAGCCTTATCGAAGGAGCTACAGCAACGGATTTGGCACTGACAGTAACTGAAATGTTGCGTAAAAAGGGTGTAGTCGGCAAATTCGTCGAATTCTACGGACCTGGCCTTGCTAACATCAGTCTGGCTGACCGGGCAACTGTTGCCAACATGGCGCCAGAATACGGAGCAACTATCGGTTTCTTCCCTGTAGATGACGAGACACTCGCTTATCTTCGCAGCACGGGCCGTCCGGATGATCTGGTGGCGTTGGTTGAATCTTATTACAAAGCACAAGGGATGTTCCGTACCTCGGATACGCCAGACCCTGAGTTCAGCGATGTGATTGAGCTTGACTTAGCTTCTGTCGTTCCTAGCTTGGCTGGACCAAAACGTCCACAAGACCGGATCGAACTTACGCATATGAAGGAAAATTTCGAAGGTATTATCCGTACACCTGTAGACAAAGGCGGTTATGGTCTCAGCGATGAGAAAATCGCTCAAGTCGTAGAAGTACAGCACAAAAATGATACTACCAGCAAGCTCAGCACAGGCGCAGTCGTAATCGCAGCTATTACTAGCTGTACGAATACTTCCAACCCTAGCGTTATGCTTGGAGCAGGTCTTTTGGCGAAAAAAGCTGTGGAACGTGGTCTGACCAAACCAGCTTATGTTAAGAGCAGCTTGACTCCAGGATCCTTGGTGGTTACTGAATACCTGCAAAAAGCAGACTTGCTGAAACCACTCGAAGCACTGGGCTTCTACTTGGCTGGTTATGGCTGTGCCACTTGTATCGGTAACTCCGGTCCATTGCCTGAAGAAGTTAGTCAAGCCATTACTGACAATGACATGACCGTAGCCGCAGTCATCTCCGGTAACCGGAACTTTGAAGGCCGCGTACATGCTCAGGTAAAAGCAAACTACTTGGCTTCACCGCCGCTCGTAGTTGCTTACGCCTTGGCTGGTACAGTAAATATCGATTTGCAAACTGAGCCACTTGGATTTGATCCGCAAGGTGAGCCAGTATTCCTGAAAGATATCTGGCCAACCACTGCTGAAATTCGTGAAGCCATTGGTCTCTCCCTTAGTCCGGAGATGTTCCGTAGCAAATACGAAAATGTATTCACCGCTAACGAACGTTGGAATTCGATTCCTGTTCCGCAAGGCGAGCTGTATGAGTGGGATGATAATTCCACGTACATCCAGAATCCGCCATTCTTCGAACATCTGGCAGACGGTCTGGGAGACATTAAGGATATCAAAGATGCACGCGTTCTAGCGCTGCTTGCTGATTCCGTAACAACCGACCATATCTCACCAGCGGGTAATATCTCTACCTCTGGTCCTGCTGGCGAATATTTGCGCGATCATGGTGTAGAACGTGCAGACTTCAACTCCTACGGCTCACGCCGCGGAAACCACGAAGTCATGATGCGCGGTACGTTCGCTAACATTCGGATTCGTAACGCAGTAGCTCCTGGTACAGAAGGCGGCGTTACTACCTTCTTGCCAAGCGACGAGGTTATGTCCATCTATGATGCTTCCATGCTCTATCAGGATGCTGGACAAAATCTGATCGTCATCGCTGGTAAGGAGTATGGTACAGGAAGCTCACGTGACTGGGCAGCTAAGGGTACGCTTCTGCTTGGCGTTAAAGCAGTTATCGCTGAGAGCTTTGAGCGGATTCACCGCAGCAATCTGGTCGGTATGGGTGTACTCCCACTTCAATTCCAAGAAGGCCACGGCTGGAGCAGCTTGGGACTGACAGGACGCGAGACCTTCAACATTACTGGTCTCGATAACAACGTGGCACCAAGTCAAGAGCTAACTGTCACGGCTACCCGTGAAGACGGCACACAATTCGATTTCCCTGTCATTGCAAGACTCGACAGCACAGTCGATATTGATTACTATCGCAACGGCGGTATCCTGCAGACTGTTCTTCGCCAGATGCTGGCAGATGCTACAGACTCTTCCGCGGTGTCGGTAGAATAGATTTAAAGTAACTTAAAAAGGGACTGTTTCACGGCCATGAGTGGCTGTGAGCAGTCCCTTTTTTATGGGGTGGTTTCAGTAGCCAATTTGCGGCGGGTAGGGTGCCTCTGTCTGTTGTCTTTGGGATCTTCACCATTGCTGCGTGAGGCTCAGGGGACATTTAGGATTCCGCGCGCCTCAGGGGACGCCTAGGATTCCATGCTATCGGACTCAGATGACTCTATTCGCTCGATTATCCGACTTTTGGCGCGCGATCGGACTCAGATGACTCTATATGCTGGATTATCCGACTTTTGGCGTGCGATCGGACTCCATAGTCGCTATTGGCATAAAAAACACGCTACAGGAGCCCATTTTTGTCGAATAGCTGCACTGGGGTCCGAAACTACGACAAACTGGCTGTCAATTCGCAAATAGCGTCCCCTGAGTCCGAAAGCCTCAGGGGACGCCTAGGATTCAATGCTATCGGACTCAGATGACTCTAGTCGCTCGATTATCCGACTTTTGGCGCGCGATCGGACTCCATAGTCGCTATTGGCATGAAAAACATACTAAAGGTTCCTGTTTTGGTCGAATAGCTGCACTGGAGTCCGAAACTATGCCAAACTGGCTGTCAATTCGCAAATAGCGTCCCCTGAGTCCGCACGCCCCAGGGGACGCTTAGGATTCCGCGCGATCGGACTCAGATGACTCTATACGCTCGATTATCCGACTTTTGGCGTGCGATCGGACTCCATAGTCGCTATTGGCATAAAAAACACGCTACAGGAGCCCATTTTTGCCGAATAGCTGCACTGGGGTCCGAAACTATGCCCAAAAGGCTTTAAATGGGCAAATAGCGTCTTCTAAGTCCGGAAGCCTCAGGGAATATCTAAATAACAACCCGGGATTACTTGTGTACGAGTTATGAGATACGTGGGTTCGTTGGTTCGTTGGCTTGTTGGCTCGTAGGTTCGTGGGTTCGTTGGCTCGTAGGTTCGTAGGTTCGTTGGCTCGTGGGTTCGTTGGCTTGTTGGCTCGTGGGTTCGTGGGCTCGTAGGTTCGTTGGCTCGTAGGTTCGTTGGTTCGTTGGTTCGTGGGTTCGTTGGTTGGTGGGTTCGTTGGCTCGTAGGTTCGTTGGCTCGTAGGTTCGTTGGCTCATAGGTTCATAGCGGGTTCTCTACCTTCCCGTCCTTCCATCCTCCCGCCCCTCCGTCCCTCTGCCTATCTAGACCCGGGGTTCAAACGCTCGAGCCTCAGATTACGAGTTACTGAGGCTTCCAAAGGAACGTGTATATTCACTGAAGCTCACCAAACCAACGCAAGGTAGGGGAGCCGTTAGCCATTAGCTAGCCGTCAGTTAGCTGTTGATTACCCATCAGTTAGCCGTTAATTACCCATCAGTCGTCAGCCGTCAGTTACCCATCAGGCTGTCAGTTACCCATCGTTTCCTGCCACTTACCCACAATCGGCTAAGTCCCTCCCCAAAACAGCAAAGCAGCGATCCTCCAGTAACGGAGAGATCGCTGCTTTGCTGTTTAACAAGGTATGTCTCAGCCAGCGAATTAAGGAATCATCATGCCCATTTCACTAGCCGCTTCCTTCAGTACCGCGGCATATTCCACTAGCGTATCTCGGGATAAGCGACTAACTGGGCCGGACAGTGATAACGCCGCAATCACATTTCCACTGCGGCCCGTAACAGGCACCGCCACCGCGGCCGCACCGGGCTCGCGTTCCTCGAAACTAGTGGCATATCCGAGCCGGATAATGTCATTAAGCTGCTCTTGATAGACATCCTTCTCAACGTAGTCCGGCCATCCCGAACTCTCCAGCAATTCTTTCAGCACCTCTGGAGGAGCATAGGCTGCCAGCACTTTGCTTGATGCCCCCACAGATAAAGGCAATCTCGCACCGATCTGCGCCACTCGCCGGATGGCCTGCTGGCTCTGAACCGCCTGAATCCGCACACGTTCTATGCCGTCGCGTAAGTATAAACTAACAGTCTCCCCTAGCCGATCCCGCAGCCGTTCCATTGACGGCAATAATACCGCGGCTGACTCATCAAAAGCAGGCAAATGCGTAGATAATTCCCAAATTCGTATACCCAAACTGTATTTCTCAGTGGCCGGATTACGAATGAGAAAGCCCTTTTCCTCCAAGGTTGCCAGCAGCCGATGGACGGTACTTTTATGTAAATCAATCTTTGAAGCGATCTCCGTCAACCCTAAATCTCTGTCCTGCGTAAAACAAAGCAATATATCAAGCGCACGTTCTACCGCACGCACTGTAAGCTTTCGGTCCTCCATGACAATCTCCCCCTCGTGTTTCATCAAATGAAACTCGGTTACATTATAACTAACTCTATCTTAGTGCAAAACTCTATGGAAAGTCCAGTATATTCACTCCGCCGGAGTTGTGCCAAAAATGTGCCGGAAAAGGTTGGGCCGCACTTTACAGTTACATTACAAAAGCGTCTAATTCATTGACTTTGTAAGGGCTTTTTCATACGATTAACATATTAAATTATCTACTGATGCTTTAGAATCATTTTTACAAATTCTTCTAGGCACTAGTACTCACATCATTCTAGGAGGGGACCATATGGATCTGGCAACTCGCCAAACCGGCACAACCGTCTCCCGTCGACCTAAACTACCTAAACAAGGCAGTTCGTCCCGGCTATCGCTGCGGATGATTCGTGTGAAGCATATTATCGTTGCACTGCTATTATCTATTTTTTTCTTCTTAGCCTTCTGCTTTGTCTCACTTCATGGCTATATCGCCTGGGTATTATCTAATCCAACGGTCGCACCTCTGTATTCCAATCCCATGCAGGCCAAAGGTCTCGCATACGAGGATGTGACGTTTCCAGCTAAAGATGGAAGTCGGATGATGAGCGGCTGGTATATTCCCTCCGAAGGGGCTACCAAAACTATCGTGTTCAGCCATGGCTATGGCGCCAACCGGGAAGAATCTTGGGTACCTATGTACGATCTCGCTCACTATGCACACAGTCTGAATTTCAATGTCGTGATGTTTGATTACGGCTTTGCTGCCCAAGGCAACAAGGATATTGCAACCGGAGGTAAAAAAGAATCCCAGCAGCTTCTAGGCGCTATTGATTTTGCTAAGGAACGTGGAGCTGAGGAGTTAGTGGTATGGGGCTTCTCCATGGGAGCAGGCACAGCACTGCAAACAGGATTAGTATCAGAGGACATTGACGCGATGATTCTGGACAGCACCTTTTTGTTAGAGCCAGATACGCTGTATCATAATATTAAGCAAAATATTGATCTGCCCCGCCAGCCTTCCCTGGCGATTATGGAAATGCTGTTCCCAGTTCTGAACGGTACGGGGCTGAATCAAATTCCTTATGCGAAGGTCAAATCCGAAGATTATCCTTTCCCTATTCTACTCATGCATGGAACCGAAGATGATAAAGCTCCTTATCCTATTGCCGAAAAGCTGGCCGCGAACCAAAGCAATCCGTTCTCAGATTCCTGGGTCGTAGAGGGCAGCCATCATGAATTGCTATTCCGTGAGCACCCGCGTGAGTATTTGCGGCGAGTCTCTGCTTTCTTAGGAAATGTTCAACTAGCCAAAACCTACAATGGCAACCAGCCGGCGATGGCAAGTAACTAGTTAAGCACTACAATCCGCCTCTGTCCCCTGATGGGTCAGTTGCTTCAACCATTTACCACGGCGAAAACGCACGTAACCTATAACCAATCGAACAGCCTCTTCCAGGGACAGAAAGAAGTATACCCAGGGAAGAGGCTGTTTCCATCCCCATGACAACAGTAGCCCTAGAGGCACCCCAAGCAACCAAGTTGTCGAGCCTTCCATAATAAAGACGAATTTACTATCGCCACCACTCTGCAGGATCCCTCCCGCAATCATCATATTGCCCACCTTTATCCATAAAAAAAGAGCAAAAAAGCAGATAACGGAAGTGGCCATTCGGCGTTCTTCCAATGTTAAGTTAAAGGCTGAGACGTAGAGCGGGGCAAGAACAGCAATAAGCACACCAAGCAGCAATGAAATCCCTACTCCTATTCGAACAAAAAAACGAGCATACTGAAAAGCACCTGCATTATTATTTTCTCCCAGCTTATGTCCGACCATAATGCCAGCTGCACCAGAAAGCCCTGCCAGAAGTCCAATCGTCAACCCCTGCAGCGGAAAGGTCACTGTCATAGCGGTCATCTCCGCTGTGCCCATACGGCTATATATTACGGAATAACAAGCCTCCCCTAAGACCCAAACCAATTCCGTTAAAACAATAGGCGCTATCGTTCTTAAAAAAGGTATGCACAGCGCTTTCGAAAACGAACTGAGATCCTTAATACCTCCGGCACCCGGCAGCTTTCCACGATATACAGCTCCGACAATCAAGGCACTTTCGACTATACGTGAGATTAACGTTGCATATGCCGCACCTGCAAGTCCAAGCTCTGGAAATCCCCAATGCCCAAAAATAAGCGCATAGTTTAAAATAATATTCATTCCTACAGCAGCTATGCTAACAATCATTGGATACTTTACATGTCCTGAACTTCGTAGAACCGCCGAATAGAGCATCGTCAACATCGTTGGAATATAACTGAGGGCAACGATTTTCAGAAAAATGTACCCATTCTCCAACACTTCTTTATCCGTTGTAAAAATAGACAGACATAGCCGAGGGTTGAAAAAAACAAATATCGTAAATGAACCCGACAAGATCAGGCCAATTCCAAGACTTAATCCCAGTAGTGGTGTGATGCTCTTTCGGTCTTTACTCCCCCAATATTGAGCCGCGTATATAGCAAGACCCGTAGCAAGACCCGCCAGTACCACTGAAATCACGCTATAGATTTTACTAGCCATCCCAACCGAAGCGATTGCTACACCCCCAAGCTGCCCTACCATCAATTGATCTACTAAATACAGCACCGCCATGACTAGACTTTGGAGGGATATCGGTACCGCTAATTTTAAAAGCTGATTATAAAATTGCTTCTTCTCAAGCTTGTTCATACCCTCATCTCATTTCTCAAAGTTTTTCTACTACCCCATAGGATTTCATTAATCGGTCCACACGACAAAAAAAAGGTACACCCTCCTTTTCGCGAGGTTGTACCTTTCGGTATCATTGCCTTTATTTTCCTGTATTATTTCACCATATCAAACGGTTGTCAACGATATTATTATCGCGTTCTTATGCTCTTCATAAGCTATCATGAGCACACATATAATGGACTAATGAAGACATATCACGGGAGGTTTTCTTGGAATGTTATATGTATACGGGCCGATGCTGCCAGTACGTATTTTAGAAGAAATCGTATTCTGGAAAACACAAGAGAAAGAGCATACCGAGGTTATCAAAGCAATCGTACCTAACCTGGAGGAACCCTATGTTAAACTGCTGGATGAATGGGCAGTGGTCTTCGGTGCCACAGAGATGGCCGCTCAGCAGTTATTGAATTCTGCCCTCTCTGCTTCTCCACCAAGTCAGGCTGAACTCACTGCGGAAACAGAAAAGCTGCTGCATATCTCCTGTACCCAATCACAAGAATTTGTTCGGCAGCTTTTTGCCATTATGGAAAGTAGCGCAGCCGTCAAAGCCGTCCCCCTTGCTACCACTGTGATCCTGCATATTATTCGCGAATCAGAGTATTTCCTTGCCGTACTGCACACTCTGAGCTCGCCCGGACAGCTCACGCAAATTATGAGAGATTATACAGCAGCCGACTATGTCGTAAGAACAGAAGAGGACAATGTCACGCGGAATGAGGGACTTATTCCTTCTACAGATACTATCCTTGATATTCGTGAAATGAGTGCTGTGCCAATTGGCGGACATACGCTGCCTCCATTGCCTTATGCTTATAATGCGCTGGAACCATACATCGATGAGAAAACCATGCGGATTCATCACGATAAACACCATCAAAGTTATGTAGATGGACTAAATAAAGCGGAGAACAAGCTAGCTGAGGCTCGCAAGAAAGGAGATTTCGATCTCGTTAAGCATTGGGAGCGGGAGCTAGCCTTTAATGGGGCAGGCCACTATCTCCATACAATCTTCTGGAACGTAATGTCTCCACAAGGTGGCGGGCGTCCAACTGGAGCCTTACTGGAAGCCATTGAACAAAGCTTTGGCAGCTATGACAACTTCAAGAAACAGTTCACAGAAGCTGCGAATAAGGTTGAAGGTGGCGGCTGGGCTATTCTCGTCTGGAGTCCACGCAGTCATAGACTGGAGATTTTGACTGCGGAGAAACATCAGAACCTGTCACAATGGGACGTGGTTCCGTTACTGGCTCTGGATGTATGGGAGCATGCCTATTACCTTAAACATCAGAATAATCGGGCCGATTATATTGAGGATTGGTGGAAGGTCGTTAACTGGCCTTACGTCTCAGAACGTTATGCTGCTGCCAGTAAACTGGCCTGGAAGCCTTTTTGATATTATTTCAATTCACAGTGAACATCACTCTTATTCCCACACCCTGACCAAAAAGGACCCATCATTCACATTACGTGAACGATGGGTCCTTCCAATTTCGAGGTATGCACCCCGATATTTATTCCTTAATCAAGCTTAGAAACTCCGCACGAGCGGCGGCATCCTCACGGAAGACCCCTCTAGTAGCCATAGTTACCGTTTTGCTGCCTGGCTTCTTCACTCCGCGTGCACACATACACAGATGTTCTCCCTCCACAACAACCATAACACCGTGGGGGCCTAGCACCTCCGTCATAATATCAGCAATTTGCGCCGTAATGCGTTCTTGAACCTGTAGACGCCGGCTTACTGCTTCAACAAGCCGAGCTAATTTGCTGAGTCCAGCAATACGTCCGCTCGGAATGTATCCTATATGCACTTTACCAAAGAAAGGAGCCATGTGGTGTTCACATTGGCTGTAATAGACGATATCCTTAACGATCACTAGCTCTTCATGAGACTCATCAAAAGTAACGCCGAGCGCCTCGCGGGGATCTATCGAATAACCGCCGAATATCTCCTCGTACATCCGCGTAACACGTGCCGGTGTTTCCAGCAGTCCCTCGCGGCCGGTATCTTCACCGATTAATTCTAATATTTTCTCAACGTGATACTCGATTTGCTCACGGTTCTCTGCAACTTTACCGTTCACATATTCCTTGATGTTCCCCATGATGTCTCCCCCTTCCGCACCCGTATACATGTTATCCGGACCCGGTTACTTACTTCTACGTTTATTCCCTTTAGCTGCTCCTGGGCGCGCACCTGGCTGTCCCTGAGTCTTCATCATTTGCTGGGCACGCTGCATTTGCTTCCCGTTCAGGTTATAACCCATTTGCTTTGCAACCTTTTGCAGCATTTCAGGATCATTCTGCATGTTTGTCATTTGTTTGCGCAGATAATATACACCGATGAAAAAACCACCGATGAGACCTACGACCAATGTAATAATAGGTAATGCGATACTCATCTAAAGCCCACCTCTACACTCTATTGTCTGCATCGCCATATGGCACGCGAATCTATCATAGCATTTCGGGAACTGGACAGCAATTGGCAATATGCAACCTGTCTATGAACTTTTTCCTCCCTTAATATCGCTGTCCTCTCGTGCCTTCTTCCCAGTAAGGAGCACATCCTGCGCCCGGCTTAGCATTTCCCTCACCGTGCTATCCTCCTCGCGCTCTAAACCCGCTTCTACAGCCGCTAGAGCCTCATCACCGCCAATACGTCCAAGCGCCCAAGCAGCAGTGCCCCGCATCTCTGGCCGCGGCTCTTTCAGAACAATCTCTGATAGCTTTGGCACAGCCCCGGCTTCCTTAAAATTGCCTAGGGCAATGATCGCATTTCGCTGCATCGGCTTTTTGCCTCTCCAGGCTGCTGAGCTATTGCCGAATTTCTCTTTGAACTCACGATTGCTAAGATCAAGGATCGGCAGCAGCAGCGGCTTCACAATTTCAGGATCAGGTTGCATCTGAGGGCGATGATTCCAGTTCTTACCCCTATTCTTGGGACATACAATCTGGCAAGTATCACAGCCGTATAGACGATTGCCGATCTTGGTCATATACTCCTCGCTGAGGAACCCTTTAGTCTGCGTCAAAAAAGAAATACAAGCCTGTGCGTTAAGCTGACCCGGACCCACCAGCGCTCCGGTCGGACAAGCATCAATGCACTTAGTACACTCCCCGCAGCCTTCTTCAACAGGTTCATCCGGAGCAAAAGGAATGTTCGTAACCATTTCCCCAAGATAAATCCATGATCCCCATTTGGGCGAGATGATAGAACAGTTTTTGCCGCTGAAGCCTATTCCCGCTCTTTCCGCTACCGCTCTATCTACTAGAACACCAGTGTCCACCATACTTTCCAGCACAGCCTCCGGTACACGCTCGTGAATAAATTCCTCTAGCTTACTTAAGGCTTCCCTCAGCACATGGTGATAGTCCCTGCCCCAAGATGCCCGGGCGAGGATGCCTCTACGTGCACCCGGCTCAGATTTAGGAGGGTTCTCCATTTTAGAAGGGTAAGCCACTGCAATCGAAATAATAGATAACGGCTTGTCTCCAGAAGACAATGCTGGAACTGTCCTTTTATCCAGATCGGGTTCCTCGAAGCCAGATTCATATCCTTTGTCCCGGTGGTCTTGCAGTATATTTTTTAAATATAAAAAAGGTTCTGCTGTTGTAAATCCGATATCATCAATACCGAGTGATGTCGCAGCCTCCTGAATCTCTGCTTTAAGCTGTGCCCACTTGGAAGGCGGGGGAGCATACGATGACTGAAATGTATTGGTCATTTCCGCCTTCTCCTTTCATATCTTCGCTGACTTTCTTATAATCTATTCAGTTTTGACAGAGGCCACCATATATAATCAGCCCTGCCGACAATCATATCCTGTGAAATAGAGCCGAAGTAACGGCTGTCCTTGCTGGCTGAAGCATGACGGTTATCGCCCATTACAAAATAATTGCCACTTTCCACGGTTAACGCTGCAAAATCCGGATCTTCAATCTCAGTATCGATATAGGGCTCATTCACTATTTTTCCATTCACGTATAACTGATGATTCCATACCTCTATGATATCTCCAGGTATGCCAATCACTCGCTTCACTAAATACTCCTTATGACTAGGTCCGGTACTTGGATCATGAAGAATGACAACATCACCATGTTTTGGATTTACGAAGAGCAATGAAATTTTATTAATGAAGAGCCTCTCACCCTCCCAGAGCGTTGGCTGCATAGACTGACCTTTAACCGTTGATATATTGAACACAAAAACATTAAGAACAGACATCACAGCAAAAACAATCACAGCTGTAAGCAGCCAATCCTTCATTTCCGAGACCAAACGACCGCCCAGGGTAGTCTTGGATCTGGAGGATCTATGTCTTTGTTTCCTATTTCTCGTGTAATCTACTTGGGGCTCCTGATTCAATATGTCACCTCTGTTCTCAATAATTGAAGTCTATACTTGCAGATATTATAACAATAAAAAAGCATATCTCCCAGCCATTAGCAATGGACTTCTGGAAAATACGCTCGAGTATGAATGAAACAGACTATATCGTCAGCTATAGTTCTTTTTTCTAGAAAATGTTTCCGCTTTCGCAGCTGAGTGATCAAAATTACCCAACAATGCTCAGCTTCCGGACAGATTTAAAGATTTGATTCTCGCTATATCCCATAGCTTCATACAATGGCAAAGCAAAAGAATTATGCTCATCGACGGCTACATAGATACCACTGACTTTACGAGCTTGAAACCTGGATTCCATAGCTGATACCAGACTTCTACCGACTCCTCTGCGGCGATAATCAGGATGTACAGCAATCCGGAAATAACAACCGTGGTTTTTCTCAATTGTACCAATCAGTGCTCCAACAATTTCTTCTTCATCTTCCGCAACTACAATGAGATCTGAATCCCAAGAAAGCTGCCTGGAGAAAGGCTCGATAGTGTTCTCGAAACACTCTTCCGATAATGCGGTTTGCAGCAAATCAGTCACAGGGCTAACGTCGCTTAATTGAAAGGAACGAACGTGCATTCTTTAAAATCTCCCTTGTCTATGGCTTATGAATTTAACAAAAAGAAGGGGTTCCCTTAACATAGAGAAAATAAAAAAAAGCATCAAATATCGAGGAATACCTGCTTTTAAATCTATTAAAGCACACTTTTCTCGTGATATCATCATTTTTCTTTTGAAAGCGCTTAATATCAAGCGTTTACATTTCGGATGGGGTTCATTTCTTCATTAAAAGGGTATTAATAAGGATATATGTCTATAGGTTAGGGACTATTTATTTTAACATTCTAAATACAATTGTAAAACCCTTTCCCTCTCCAATTATACTTTATAAACATTTATGTTTGTTTAGTGTTGCATTATTGGTCTAGATACGGTTTAATTAAAGTATCCTATTGGGCGAAACCCTATAGTACATATTTACAATAAAGGATTTTGACGTTAGTTCGCCAGAATTCTTTATCTATAACAAAATTCTAATATAACTCAGGAGGGATTTTTCCATGGCATTTCAATTACCGGCACTTCCTTATCCGAACAACGCACTCGAACCACACATCGACGCATTGACGATGGAAATTCACCATGACAGACACCATAACACATATGTAACTAATCTGAATGCAGCTTTGGAAAAAGCACCTGAATTGCAAAGCAAAAGCATTGAAGAGCTTCTTACAGATCTGAACGCTGTACCTGAAGCTATCCGTACTGCTGTTCGCAACAATGGTGGCGGACACGCTAACCACACTTTGTTCTGGGAAGTTATCGGACCAAACGGCGGCGGCGCACCAACTGGCGCATTGGCTGAAGCTATCGATAAAGAACTGGGCGGATTCGAAAAATTCAAAGAAGATTTCGCAGCAGCAGCAACTACTCGTTTCGGCAGCGGCTGGGCTTGGCTAGTTGTTAAAGATGGCAAACTGGCAGTAACAAGCACACCTAACCAAGACAACCCAATCAGCGAAGGCGCTACTCCAATCCTCGGACTGGATGTATGGGAGCACGCTTACTACCTGAACTACCAAAACAAACGCCCTGATTACATCAAAGCGTTCTGGAACGTAGTAAACTGGGAAGAAGTTGGCAAACGTTACGAAAGCGCAAAATAAGAAATTCCATTTGGCTTATGCCATTTAACTAAAAAAGAAGGTATCTCAGAGCCGAATAGGCTAAGGGATACCTTCTTTGTTTAGGTTGGAGATAAAGATAAAGAGAAAGAGAAAGATGAAGATGAAGACAGAGATTGATTGATTGATTGATTGATTGATTGATTGATTGATTGAGATCCTCCCAGACACCGCATTTCACGCCCCTTGCGTCGCTTAAATGGATGCACTGGATCGGTATAGATGAGAATAGATCGGAATAAATCGCAATAAATCTATACTCGGCTTACGAGAATCTGCGTTTGGAGTCGCTGAGCAATAGATTAGGGAATAACTCCCTAAAATTCTGCGATATACTCCATAAACACGAGTAATTAGGGAAATACTCCCTAAAAATCATCCGTTTTGGGCATAAAACCGATATTTCCCCAATTATTAGGGAGGTTTTCCCTAAAATGATCAATTACAAGCCAAATCGACCTATTTTTAGGGAAGAATTCCCTAATTAAATCTTTACCACTCTCGTAGCCATAGAACACCAGAAGAATTTAGTTGGAACAAGACTGAACTAATCTGAGCCAAATAAATGAATATTTGCTACGATGAGACTGAAGCATACGACCATACCTAGGTGCATACGACCCTACTTAGGTGCATACGACCCTACTTAGGTGCATACGACCCTACTTAGGTGCATACGACCCTACTTAGGTGCATATGACCATACTTAGGTGCATACTACTCTAGTTAGGCGCATATGACCATACTTAGGTGCATTTGACCATACTTAGGTGCATACGACCCTACTTAGGTGCATACATCAAACTCAGGTTTTGTACATTTAGCACTTTAGCAACACAACACAGCGAATCCCCTACTGCTCTAGCTTCGCCCGCTCTTCCTGCTCATCAAAATAAAGGTTCAATAGCTTCAGAAAAACGTTAGGGAACGCATAGTTAGCCATGTCTTCGCGGCTGATCCAGCGCACAGCTCCGCCGTCCTCTGGACTAGCGGTCCCGTCCTCAAATCTCTCGATAGGCATGCTGCTGTCGATTCCTGAGAACAAGTCCGCATCCGCGTTGTACACCGCCCGTCCTTCTGCCGCTATCGGCAGCGGAAGGGCGTCCTCTTCGCTGCAGCGGTACACCTGCAGCGTCCACACGATATGGCTGAAGATATGCTCAGCAGCCATCCAGTGCTTCTCAGGCCGGGCAGAGATCCCAGCCTCCCGCAGTGACCGGCGCAGCCGGTCCAGCGCCGCGACTTCCGGCAGCCGCGCGCCTTTGGCGCCGCCTTCCACAGGCGGCGCCGGCCAGTGCGGCAGCTCCCACATGCGGGCTAACAGCCCGCTTTGTGGCCGCTGCCGGATGAGCACTTGGCCCGCGTGGGCACCGCGGCCCTCGATTAAGGCCGCCAGCCGCTCCTCAGGGCGCGGCGGCTTGGCCTTGGTCTTGACGGGCAGCGAGGTCTCGCAGCCCGCCAGGCGCGCGGCGCAATGCTCCATCACCGGGCAGGTTAAACAGCGCGGTGATTTAGGAGTGCATACGAGCGCCCCAAGCTCCATCAGCGCCTGATTAAAAGATGCCGCTTCCCCCTCCGGGATCAGTTCAGCTGCCAGGCGCTCCATTTTTACGCGGGTGGGTCCCTTGGCGATATCATCCTCTATCAGGAAGTATCGGGACAACACCCGCATCACATTGCCGTCGACCGCTGGCTCCGGCCGATTGAACGCAATGCTAAGGATAGCCCCTGCCGTATAAGGTCCCACTCCCTTTAAACTGAACACAGCCTCGCGATCATTCGGCACCTGCCCGCCATACAGCTCTTTGACCTGTTTGGCCGCATGCTGTATATTGCGAGCACGAGAATAATAACCTAAGCCTTCCCAGCACTTAAGCACGTCCTCTTCTGGTGCATCGGCGAGCGACTCCACGGTAGGAAACCTTTCGATAAACCGATTGAAATACGGGATTACCGTATCCACCCTTGTCTGCTGCAGCATTATTTCAGAAATCCAAATATAATAAGGATTGCGGTGCCGACGCCAAGGCAAATCCCGTTTCTGCCCTTGATACCACTCCAGCAAATGATAGCTGAAATATTTCTTAGCCTCCCGCAGCTCCTGTCCGTCTTGAACTTGTATATCTTGTTGTGTCATTATAACGCTCCTTGCCCTTCTATAATCAGGGTTCAATTTATGAACCTGGCCCTTCCACGACAGCAAAAGCCGAAGCCAAATCACGGCCATGTGTTATCGTAAGATGAATGGTGTACCTCTGTCCATTTGGCAGATCTAGTCTGCTCCAAGCTTCACACGATAAAGTTACCTCTGGTTTTCCTTTAGCATCAGGCAATATCTCAATATCCTGAAACCCAACTACATTGCCGATGCCACAGCCTAAAGCCTTCACAACTGCTTCCTTGGCAGCAAAACGTCCGGCTACGAACTCAGCCAACCTCCCGCTTCGCTCTTCAGCAAGTTGATATTCTTGCTCTGTTAAGACCCGCTGGTTAAATTTCTTACCCAGTCCTCTATTTATTACCTCTGAGATTCGTTCAATTTCTAACACATCATGTCCGATTCCGTAAATCAACACTTCACGCTCCTTATGGACGTGTATCCCATTTTGCTTCAATAATGGTATGATCAATCATATGAAGTATTATTAAAAGTAATAGTCCTGCAAGATTCTTTCTGCTATCTTAAAAGAAAATGCGCTCTAAGTCTAATAAGACTATCCAGCGACTTCACGATAGACTAGCTGATTTACTTCATTTTTATATATGGAGAGGGGATTACCCTATGAATCATCGTAATTTTGAAATACCTGCCGGAGACGGAGCTGTTCTCCGCTGCTCACACTTCCCAGCCCAAGGCAAAGCCAAAAGCGTTATAGTTATAGCCCATGGCTACAAAGGTTTTAAAGATTGGGGAATGTTTCCTTACATAGCCACAACTCTCAGCCAAGAGCATGAAGTAATTACTTTTAACTTCTCTCATGCTGGCATCGGGGAAGATCTGCTGCATTTCACTGAACTTGAGAAGTTCGCCCGCAACACCTATCGCCGCAGCTTGAAGGACATGGAAATCCTGTTGTCCTATCTTAGTCAACACCCGAAATTCGGCAGCCTGCCGTTATTCCTTCTCGGCCACAGTCTCGGAGGGGGAATTTGTTTGGTCTACACGCTTGATCATCCCAATGAGATCAGCGGAGTAATCTCCTGGAACGGGGTTACGAAACTCGATTTGCTGACGGAAGAACAAAAGCAGCAGATGAAGGAAACAGGAAGAACCTATGTCCTTAATGGACGTACTGGCCAACAAATGCCGCTGGATGCTGTAATTTTAGAAGATATGGAGAACAACAAAGAACGCTATAACATCCTTGAACGCATACAGAAAGCGTCCTTCCCAGTTGTCCTTATTCAAGGCAGTCAAGATGGAGTACATCTCCGCCAAGGATCTGAGCATCTCATCAAACTTCGGCCAGATATTAGCTGGGTGCAGGTTCCTGAGGGTAATCATACGTTCAACACTGTGCATCCTTTTGCTGGCACGACTCCGCAATTAGAGTTCGCGATTGCTGCGACAACTAATTTTATCGATCAGACACTTACGCTTACAGAATAATTATTCTTCTTAGTCTATCCAGCTATCCAACTCACAAAAACCGCCACGAGCTCTGCTGCTACGCAGACCCGTGGCGATTTCTAGTTCAACCTATTCTAAATCCCCGGAATAACATTACGCTTATGTGCCGTTCTCCGGTAATAATTCTCAAGCTTCTCAGCTACTTCAGGGTTAACCTGTTTACCTTCCAGATAGTCGCTGTTATCGTCATAAGTAATGCCCAGCTCGGTTTCATCCGTCTGACCCGGCCATAAGCCCGCCGTAGGTGCTTTTGTGACAATATCCGCAGGCACACCGATATGTGCAGCCAATTGACGTACCTGACGTTTATTAAGTGTGGATAGTGGTGTAATATCTACAGCGCCATCGCCCCACTTCGTGTAGAAGCCGGTAATCGCTTCAGAAGCATGATCCGTTCCTACTACAATTAGATTGTTCTCAAAAGCGAGTGCATATTGCATAACCATACGTGTTCTGGCTTTAACATTTCCTTTGCCTTGATGCGTCATATGGCGGTGTTGGCCTATTGATTTCAGACCATGCTCAACTTCAAGGGCAATTTCATTTACCGCTTCCTCAATGTTGGTCTCCACAGTATGAGTCAGATTAAAAGCTTTGGCAACATCGTAGCTGTGCTGAATATCTTCCTGAACCCCATAAGGCTGGAATACGCCAAGCGTCATATACTCTGTGCCTTTTTCTGCCGACAGCTCGTCCGTAGCCTGTTTACAAAGACCCGCGGCTACCGCACTGTCCACTCCACCACTAATGGCGATCAATAATCCTTTAGCCCCTGCGTTCAGCACGTACGACTTTAAGAAATCAACCCGTTTTCGTGCCTCAACCTCTACATCAATCGTTGGCTTCACGCCAAGATCAGCAATAATTTCTTTCTGTAAACTCACCAAACACACCTCGTTCCATCAGAAATGGTTCCATATCCATCAAAATATCCACCCAAACGAAGCTCATGCTTCTAAGCATATTCTATCCCATTATTGCTCTTATATTTTGAAAAATCCCGCATGCAGCCGATTTGCCGGCTGATGCGAGATTATATGGAATAACTGTTTTTACTGGCACAAACGATTGAAGACTTCTTTCAATTCAGCAGCAATTTCAGCAGCCGAACGATCTTCTACACCATGACGTTCAATAAAGTGAACGAGTTCTCCATCCTTCATCAGTGCGATGGAAGGTGAGGATGGCGGATAAGGAGCAAAATATTCACGTGCTTTAGCAGTAGCTTCTTTCTCTTGACCTGCAAACACTGTGAACAAGTGATCCGGAGTGATTTCATTTTGCAAAGCCTGAGCTACACCTGGACGACATTGTCCAGCAGCACAACCACAGACCGAATTTACGACTACAAGCGATGTTCCTTTTGCGGTTGGAAGAGTTGCTTCCACCTCTTCTGGAGTCATAAGCTCCTGAAACCCGATACTTGTCAGGTCATCACGCATAGGCTGAATTGAATCTCTCATATATTGATTAAAAGACATGGACATTTCTCTGCACTCTCCTTCACTTTTCAACTGTTTGTCAGATAATATTACAGCAGTACTTACTAACTTTATTATACATTCATACTCTGTGAAAGCAAGAGATGCTGTAGAGGGTGATTCAATCTAAGAGCGAACCCCGCTGGGTTCCTCCTTATCCAATGGGAAGGAGATCGTAAAAACCGTGCCCTCTCCTTCTACAGACTCTACATTTATTTTACCGTTATGCCGCTCCACAATACTAAGACACAAGGATAAGCCTAGACCTGTTCCCTGAATTTTCGTCGTAAAAAAGGGTAAAAACAGCTTCTCGCGTTGACTTTCTGACATACCAACACCGCTATCGGTGACAATCAACTCCACTTTATCATGAGTACTGCGTGTCTCCAGCGTCAGCACCCCCTTGGGTCCCATAGCCTCCATACCATTACGTCCTAAATTGAGAATAAGCTGCTTGATTTCCCGGACATTTAGCTCCAATTCATGCAGTGATGGGCTCAGCTTCAGTTCCACACTTTGACCGCGAAGATTAGCATCAGCCCACAGCAATGGACTAACTTCTTCTATAATATGGTGCAGCAGCACCTTCTCTTTATCAGAAACCCGGCTCTGTGCCAAGGATAAAAAATCATTAATAATACTATTAGCGCGGTCCAGCTCTTCCATCACAATCTGATAATAAGAATCCAATTCTTGAGCACTCTTTTCTCTCATCAGCTGCAAAAAACCCCGAACTACCGCCATAGGATTACGAATCTCATGGGTAATTCCAGCAGCCATCTGCCCGACCAAGCTCAAACGTTCCACATGATCCAGCTCTACACGTAGTTTTTCCTCATTGGTCATATCCTGCACAATAATTACAGCACCACTTGTTACCCCTGAGCTCTTATGCATTAACGGCGCTGAATAAATCTGATAGATGCGCGACTCATGAATCATTTTTTCACTGGAACGCCGTTTAGAGCGGATATTATCACTTACCCGCATATAGGCCTGTGTATCCACTGAGCTGTGAAAAAACTTTTTTACCGGTTCGTCAATAATATCCTCTTTTCGCAAATTGGGATAATGAGTCCTCATCATTCCTAACATACAATCATTAAGATCAGTTACAACTCCGTGTTCATCCAGAGACATAATACTCAGAGGGACTACATTGGTAATCTGCTGCAGCTTCTCGGACTCCCACTGGAAACTTTCACTGATACTCTCCATTTGTACTTTATCCCGCAATCTACTTCTAACCATCTCAACAAAATATACAAAAACACCACCTAAAGCGATGGTGAAAAACAGATATACCGTAATCAGAAATGCTTGCACGGAATTTGATTCATATATATTTTCCCCGCCTATAATCGGGACTAACGCAATAAATAGCATGCTTGGACAAAGAATCATCCATAACATACCGATCTTCTCAACTACTGTACCTTTCTTAAAAGGTTTGGCCAGTCCAAACAGTAGCGGATATAATAAAACCCCTGAATTCAATATCACGTTACTGATTCCTGTAGGCTCCGCAATGATTACATTGCAGATAAGCAAAAAAATGGACAGTAAAATGCCCGAACGGGTAGTTCCATATAAAATACCAATATACGCAGGGATTAATCCTAAATTCAAATAGGCTACACCAAACAGAGTTGTCGAAAGAAGAGAGCACAGGATAAGACTAAACGTACACGCCAAAATTAAAAAGGTCTGATCATTTGGGAGCTTCCCCTTTTTCCGAGTCACAAATCTACGGTCCACCCACCATTGAAAAAGAAAAAGAAAGGAGCATGCTGCCGATATTTGCAATAAGATATCCTTAACCGCACCAATAATTACAATCACACCCCAAAATGGACAAATTACCCTACATGCTTAGATTAAAGCACAGGATTACTCTCCTGACAACGATAATCACCTAATGATTGGACAAGACTGGTTACATGTGAATCAGAATGGTATGATTCCGTTAGGAATACCCGCGGAAATCGCTTCCGTGTCTTAACATGTAAAGGAGTAAAATTTCATGAGCAATTACGATGTGATCGTCATTGGAGGCGGCCCTTCGGGTCTAATGGCAAGCGTGGCCGCTGCAGAACACGGGGCATCCGTTCTGCTAATCGACAAGGGAGCAAAACTAGGCCGAAAGCTCGGAATATCTGGTGGCGGACGCTGCAATGTTACCAACGTCAAGGAAAGAGACGAGCTAATCGCCCATATTCCAGGAAACGGGCGTTTTTTGTATAGTGCCTTCGACCATTTTAATAACCAGGATATCATCGCCTTTTTTGAAGGTTTAGGCATTGCATTAAAAGAAGAAGATAACGGGCGGATGTTTCCCGTTTCCGATAAGGCCTCTAGTGTCGTATCTGCCTTAATCAGCAAAGTACGGAGTCTAGGCGTGCAGATTATGACCGACAGTCCCGTCTCAAGAATAATCTATGACGAAGGGGCTGTTAAGGGAGTCCAGCTGAACTCAGGCAAGACGATCGCCTGCACTGCTGTTATCATCGCCACCGGAGGCAAGTCTGTACCACAGACCGGCTCCACTGGAGATGGCTACCCTTGGGCAGAAGCCGCAGGGCACACGATCACCGAGCTGTTTCCGACAGAGGTGCCGATTCTTTCACGGGAAGAATGGATTAAGTCCGGCGAGCTGCAAGGCCTGTCACTACGTGATGTAGCCCTCACTGTGTGGAATCCTAAAGGGAAGAAGGTCATCTCTCATCGAGGAGATATGATATTCACCCATTTTGGATTATCAGGGCCCATTGCACTGCGGTGCAGCCAATTTCTGAGACAAGTCCAACGTAAATCCGGCACAGATACGGTGGAGATGTCCATTGATCTCTTCCCTGATCTGAACACACAGGAAGTAGAATCTATGTTGCAGGATAAGCTGGATCAGGAACCTAAGAAAGCGATCCGCAATTCGCTGAAAGGACTGTTGCCAGAACGTCTCATCCCCCTCTTGCTGACTAAAGCTGACTTAGATGGGGATACAACTGGCCATCACGTCTCCAAGAATGGGTTGCTTCTATTAGCTGGGATTTTGAAACGCATGCCGGTTTATGTGCATGGCACCCGTTCCCTATCCGAGGCCTTTGTTACCGGGGGCGGGGTAAACCTGAAGGAGATCGATCCCAAAAGAATGGAATCGAAGCTTATGCCGGGGTTATTCTTCTGCGGCGAGGTACTCGATATCCATGGCTATACAGGAGGCTACAATATAACAGCGGCCTTCTCAACAGGATATACAGCAGGCAAGCACGCTGCTGACATTCGACTGGGATAATCTCTAATGCAACGTGAATATCCTCCAAGCAGCTTACTACTTTGAAAATGGCGGTCTGCGCGATTCTCTCATTAATTGGAGAATCGCTCCTCTGTTTTGGGTTCCTCAGCTGCTATGTGGAGCGTCTGTCCTAATCAGCTACTGCGGCTTCGGACCCAGATGACGTTATTTGCGAATTTATCACCTTATGGGCAGTGTTTCGGACTCCAACGACGCTATTCCTTATAACGAGGCTCATATATGGTGTTTTTCATGGCAATAGCAACTATGGAGTCCGTTAGCATCCCAAAAGTGGAAAAATAGTATGTTTAGGGGCAGCTGTGTCCGATAGGCTAGCTAGGTACCTCGTACATACGTGCGTGCAATAGATCGAATCAAGACAAAAAAAGAAGAGTGCCCCAGCAGCCTTTTCACGGCTTATAGGGCACTCTTCCGTTCTATTTATATCTTTATTTCGCTAAGCGAAATGTTCCAAATATTCTAGAGCTAAACAGTGCAACGATATAACCTAGCGGGATGAACAGGATAATCCCAAACCATCCATATAAGGAAATACAGATCAGCGCAGAACAAATGATTGAAAAAGGAAGCAGTAAGATAGGGACCGCACGCAGCCCCGCTTCGGCTTTTTGTTCCTTCGTAAACGGCAGAATTCCGATGTAATCATCTCCCACGAATAACGACCAGAACGACAACAGCCAATTGGTCATGAGAGAAACTAAAACTATAAAGCCCAGCCATTTGAACCCTGATGGAATGATAAATATCGCTAAAAGGGACACAGCAGTAAACGATAAGTAGAGCTTTAAATGAGCCGGATTCCGTACAAGTGCCTTAATCGCTGCCGCAGAGAAACGGCTCTCGGCAGTTTTTGATTTTAGCAAAGGCTGTGATTTCCGGAAAATCCACGGCTTATGGCGGGTCGGACGTGGCTTATCCAGTACGCCGCGGAGTAATAGGGCCGCTATTTTCATCCGCTGCTTATAATCTTCACGCACATCGTTCATGAACGTCCCACGCATCACTATACGCCGCTGAAGAGCGATTACCGCTACGACTGCAAAGAGTGCTGCAATCAGCAGCATAAAAACTGGACTGTTGTTCCAAAACGTAGCTGCACGGAAATAAATCCCACAAGGAACGGAGATGGCCAGAATCAGCCACAGCCAGCGCCGCCAGCCTTGCTTTTGTACTTTTACAATATGCCCAAGTAATTTAACGCACCAGCTACATGCCAGAGTCAGAGCGAACAGCGCCCATACCTCGGATGACAGCATTCCATATCCCCGAACCAGAAAAGGTAATAACAGCACAAAAGCTACACAGAACTTCAACGATGTTACGATCAGGCTATACAGCAACCCGCGAAACATAATCGTATTTATCCATCGCTGCCGTTGTCTTAGAAATAATAGATCGCCTTCCTGCAATAATAGCACCAGTCCCCCTCTACAGAGCAGGAGCACTAATAATGAAGGAATGAGCATAAACGGCAAATCTCCACTCCAAGCTGGCAATGCCTCGTTCCAGAACCCGTAATATAACCGTCCTCCCAGAAATCCCCCGGGAATCAGTATATATAACAGCACAGTCCAATCGGCAGCCGTACGAATAATAGCAGATTGCTCACGCCAATGAGAAAATAATCGCCGCCAGAATAGCTTTTTGGAGGTAGGAAAAGCAAACCCTCGCTGCTTCTGCTTACTCATGTCAGTTCGTCGAAGCAATCAAACAACGACGCCTCCGGCAGCCCAGCATAATCACGTATATCTTCGAGCGTTCCTGCAGCGGCAACCCTGCCACCCGAGATCAGCACAAAATCATCGCAAATTTTCTCAGCAGTATCCAATACATGCGTAGACATTAATACACCAGCTCCGCGCTGCCGCTCCGCTTCCAGCAGCCGCAGGAAATCTTTAGTGGCCCGAGGATCCAAGCCGATAAAAGGCTCGTCCACAATATAAACATCCGGCTGCACCAAAAAGCCAAGCATCAGCATCATTTTCTGTTTCATACCCTTAGAGAATCCAGCTGGAAGATCATCACGGACATGATTCATGCCGAACTGCTTCAGTAACCTCTCCGCCGTTTCTTGAAACTGCTCATATTTTAGTCCATAAGCAGCAGCAGCCAAATCTAAGTGCTCCCATAAGGTCAGGTCCTCATAAAACACCGGTTGCTCCGGTACATAAGCATAGGATTTATTAACTCCATTAAAGGAGACCTTAGCTTTGGTATTCTTAAGCAAACCGAGCAGTGTTTTGATTGTAGTACTTTTTCCCGCACCGTTTGGTCCGATCAGTCCGAGCAGCTGTCCACGCCGCACCTGAAATGAAATATCGAATATGCACGGGGCACCTGCTTCATAGCCTGCTTCATCGATCTCAACATCGAGTACAATCTCTTCGTCGCTCTCGGTATCCCCTGTTATTTCTACATTCTCCATATTCGCCAACTCCTAAATATTTCTAATGAATATTATTATCAAAATTCCAATCCAGAAAGATAGCTTCTCTAATCGTACTATATATACTTTCTCCAAGGAAGCAAACTGATTTTTTCACAGCTCAGAGAACTACTCTCCTATTTAAAAAAGAAACCTCCCTTTAAAGAGAGGTCTGTCCGAGAAGCTCTAGGTTATTTGTTGCTGAAATTTCTTCTTCACGTTTAATTGCCGCTTCATCTCTACGCTCGATTTTACCCCGCAGCATTAACAGTAACACTCCGAGCAGGGCTGTAAGCAAACCAGAGAGAATGAAAGCCGGGACAGGTCCTGACGCTGTAACTAAAGCCCCACCGGCTACAGGTCCCAAGATAACAGCCGCACTTGTTAGACTGCCTATAGTCCCAAATACACGGCCCGTGTATTCCGCAGGGGTCCGCTGTTGCAGCATTGAATTGAAGGGAATGAACGCAAGGCCTGCCCCCACACCAGCAAACATAAAAGAACCAAACAAAGCGATGTTCATCCATAATCCAGCCTGACCGTGGGCAGTTACAATTCCTGCACTTGAGAAAACAACCCCCATAATTACAGCTCCCAATCCCATGAAGACGAGCGTATGTTTACCACTGCCTATACGGCTTACAAGCAGGGCTGACAGTAAGGTGCCAAGACCACTGGCTGCCACACACCAACCCAGCAGATCACCGTTCACACCCGGAATTTCCCGGAATAACGTTACAATCTGCGAATCACCAATTTGCAGCATTAGCAGCACTAACACCAGCATAGCAATCCCGCAAAGTACTACAGGCATTCCCACGATCACCTGCAGACCCGCCGACATTTCTTGGCGAAAAGACTTCCGAGCACCATTCTCCCCTGTGTTATCCTCTGCTGCATCTTTCTTCAGTGCAGCCGCACGCGGCAGTCCTATTAAGATGACCGCCGATAAAATGAAGGTAGCCGAGTCAATCACATAACAAGCGGCAATACCAAATGCGGCAACCAGCAGTCCACCTAGAGCAGGACCTACAATTTTGGTTATTTGTTCGATAGATGAGCTAAGCGCCATGGCTTTATCCATCTGGGCCGCAGGGACAAGCTCCTTGAGCTTTCCGCTTTTGGCTGGTGAAAAGAGTACATCCATGATCCCTTTAGCCACCAGCAGGACATATACCTGCCAGAGAGAACCTGCAAATACCAAACAAACAACGATTCCGGCACGAGCTAGATCCGAACCAATCATCAGCGCCTTGCGGTTAAAACGATCACTTAAATAACCTGCGAACGGTCCTCCTAAGAGCAACGGCACAGCCATACATAAAGATATAGCCGTAATTTCCCACGGTGTCGCATTCCATTTAAAACCTACCATTGTCAGTAGCGCTAGGATATGCAACCAGTCTCCCACATTCGATACAAGCTGTGCGGCAATAAGCAGCATAAAGGGCTTATTCGCCGTTAGCTTTCCTTCTTTTGAATCATGAGCCAGTTGTTCCTCCATCTTACTTCACTCCCCGTTACTATTTCTCGATGAAGTAATAGTAAAATATTGGAGAACATCAATCATCCGTCTGGAGGCGTAAATAGCGCTTGAACCTAAGACTGAAATTCTTATCCTTTCAAAGACTGAAATCAAAAAAACCTTTGTTTTTATCGTATTCAAAAAATTGTTTGATTTTTAATAATTAAAAGTGTGCTCATTGTGACAAATCACATGTTCTTCATTCGCTCTTTCACGTATTCTAAGGTTATCTCAAGGTTCGTTGCACAGGTAACCCGTGCACTAATGACTATTGATTGCAAACTGTGCGATGAGTTCACACATGATTAACGATAGAGGGTGGAGAAGCATGATACAATCTTACGAACGTGATACGCAATTAACACTACATTTGTACCGGGTATTTGCCAAGTCTTTTAAGAGCATTAATGAACATGCTGTTACCGGCAGCAAAATTGAAGGTTTTAATCCGACTGCCTTTGCCGTTATGGAAGTGTTGTATTATAAGGGACCACAACCCATTCAACAAATTGGCGCCAAGCTGCTGCTGCAAAGCGGCAACGTTACTTACGTAATCGATAAGCTTGAGGAACGCGGCTATTTGCAGCGTAAGCCTTGTCCGAGCGACCGCCGTGTGATTTTTGCGGAGCTGACTACGGAAGGTGAACGTCTCATGAATGAGATGTATCCGAAATATTCAGAACGCCTGCATCTTGCTTTCAGCGGTCTGAATGATGATGAGAAGGAACAAATGATTGTTCTGCTCAAAAAGATGGGTCTACAAGCTGAGAAGCTATCCCCTCTTCCTCGTAAGTAAGAGTCGCTTATTTATGTGTTTTAGACAAGCTGTTATTGATTTCTGTTAATGGTAAAAAGAAAACCAATAGGCGATTCTCCGATTTATTTGAGAATCGCCTATTGGTTTTCTTTGTTCTGCGGCAGTTTACTTGAGCAGATGATATAAGTCCTTATGACCCCTCTGAGCAAAATTTGAGTGCCTTTTTACAGCCTCCGTTAGCCGAACATTAGTTGGGAACTGATCAGTTAGGGCAGTAAGTCGATGCCGAAGACGGACTTTGAGGTCCGCTTTTGGCAAACCTCGGATCATCATCATCCTTATTCGGCAGGACTTGCGTGCACGCTTCCGACTGGATTTGGCGTAGCACGCTTCCGATTGGACTTGGCGAACACACTTCCGATTGGACTTGGCGTGCACGCTTCCGATTGGATTTGGCGTAGCACACTTCCGATTGGACTTGGCGTGCACGCTTCCGATTGGACTTGGAGTAGCACACTTCCGATTGGACTTGGCGTGCACGCTTCCGATTGGACTTGGCGAACACACTTCCGATTGGACGTCCCTTCTAGCTGACCGTAACTATCACTCTCAGTAAAACCCACTTTTGATATAACCCGCTATATTTTCAGCGCCCGATCTTGATGAACCTGAGCAGTAACTTAGGGAATAACTGCATTCTGTACAGCTATTTCGTATGCAAATCGGATTATTCTAACTTTAAGTGTATTCTGTACAATTAAAAACAGAAAAAGTACCCCTAGGCGAGTAAAACAAGAAAATAGGTGTACTAAATACAGTTATATCCATTGAAGAGTTAACGGCAGGATTATAGTTGTACAAAATACAACTAAATTTGCCTAACGATTGCTTCCACTGCTTCCATCGACGCTCTACTCTAGAGGTTACATCAATCTGGCGTGCCACCCATCCGTTATTCCATGTGTCATTCCATGTATCACTCCGTGCGTCACTCCGTGCGTCACTCTGTGCGTCATTCCATGCATCACTCCGTGCGTCACTCTGTGCGTCATTCTATGTATCACTCCGTGCGTCACTCTGTGCGTCATTCCGTGCGTCATTCCGTGCGTCACTCCATGCGTCTTTCCGTGCGTCTTTCCGTACGCCACTCCGTCCGTTAGTCCGTACGCCACTCCAGGAAGTCAATTCGTATGGATCAAGCACATTTAAACGCTATCTACCTAATAAGTTATGCCTTTTTCAAGGACGATGAAGCATCCTCTACTGAAGGCACACCCTTGCGCAAACCCCAGGAAATTATCAGCGACAAAACAGCGAAAACTGCCATTACGATAAATAATGAATGAAGACCACCTTCAAGGGCATCACGCAGACTGTTTGATACTTCCCCAGACAGGTTGGTTCCTGCATGTGATCCAAGCAGCTTATTAATATCATCTCCTGAGATGTTCGAATCTGGTTTTTTTCTTAACAGCTTATCAATATTCAAGTTCAGCCAGGAACCAAAAATAGCCACCCCAACAGTCTGTCCTAAAGAACGCGTGAACGCATTAAGCGCTGTAGATGCTCCCCGTTGCTCATACGCAACAGAGGACTGCGCGATAATCGTAAAGACTGTAGAAGAATACCCAAAGCCAACTCCACAGACCAGCATCAAGCATAAGAGCAGCAGCTGTGAAGACTCCCCTGTTAAGAAAGCCAGACCAATAGCCCCGGCAGCGATCATAATCAACCCAAGCATTGCGGTTCGACGCGAACCTGCTTTTAGAATCATCCGCCCTCCGGCGATCGAACCAAACATCCAGCCTACCGACATCGGCGCCAGTAGCAAACCTGAGATGGCGGCGCTTTTTCCGGATACACCCTGCACCCATAATGGCACATACGTAGAAAGCCCAATAATTAATGTGCTTACCAGCAGGTTAGCGCCTGTAGATACTGCGATATTGCGGTTCGAGAATAGACCCAGCGGCAACATAGGTTCAGGAGCACGACGCTCCACAAAGAAAAATAAGACTAGCAGGATAACAGCCACACTTAGAGTTGCAATTAGCAGTGGGGATGTCCACTCCAGATTCTGTCCTCCTGTGGAGAGACCGAAGAGTAATGCGCCCATACCAGCAGCGAATAGCAGCACCCCTGCCACATCAATTTGTGCTTTCCGGCGTACCTTCTCTTCCTTCAAATAACGGGCAATAAATACCATTGCTAGTAAACCAAATGGCAGATTAAAGACAAATACCCAGCGCCAGCTTAGGTAATCTACAACATATCCTCCAAGAAGAGGGCCTACCAAAGAGGAAATCCCCCATACAGAGCTAAGTAATCCTTGTGTCTTCGCTCTCTCTTCAATACTGTAAATATCCCCGATAATGGTAAAGGTCATTGGAATGAGCGCACCCGCGCCAATCCCCTGTATTGCCCGGAACAGGATCAGCTGTTCCATACTTTGCGAAATACCGCATAATAATGAGCCTAATAAAAAAACAGCTGCCCCCCACATGAACACCGGCTTGCGTCCAAAGAGGTCACTGATTTTGCCGAAAATAGGAGTAGTAATAGCCATTGCCAGCAAATAAGAAGTGAAAATCCAGCTAAGCCACTGCATTCCCTGAAATTCACCTACGATAGCTGGACCCGCTGGTCCTGTTACCGTTCCTTCAATCGCAGCCAAAAAGGTAGCTAGCAGCACCCCTATCAGTATTAATTTACGTTCTAAATCCCCTGTTGACTTCAATGTTCCAAACCCTCTCTTTATGTAATAAAATCATTGCCATTCCCCACGCAGAAGCGCATGCAGAGTCACATCCTGAAAGCCGGAAGGTGTCTGACGATATTGACGCAGTATACCTTCCTTCTGAAAGCCGAGCGTTTGAACCAGCCTCTCCGCACGATTATTATCAGGATGACACAGCGCTTCTATCCGATTCAGCCCCATCCTATTGAAGCCGAAGTTGAGCACTAAACCAAGCGCTTCTTTCATATATCCAAGCCCCCATAAGGCAGGCGCCAGATCGCAGCCAATTTCCCCGCGGTAAGCTCCCTGTAACTGCCAATAGTTATACCCGCAGCTCCCTATAACTTCACCTCCGGGTCCTACAATACTCCAGCGTAAGCTGTCCTCTTCCTGAGCCATCTGTGATAAAAATGCAATCAGTTGCTCAGTCTCTTCGATAGAGGATAATGCTGGAACCCCCAGCCAGCGGGTGACCTCTGGATGAGACCAGATCTGATACAATGCTGAAGCATGTTCAGTAGTCATAGCACACAGCTTCACTCTACTGCCGACCAGTGTGGGTATCACTCCATTGCAGATGTACAAGTCTCTGCCCCCCTTCAACTTATCAATTATACATCATTCAAGAGTATATCCTTAAGATAAAAGTTCTAAATTCTTTAACATTGAAAAGAACAAATTCTACGCGTTAACGTAAAAAGACGTCTGCAACAGGGAGCAAACACTCCCTAAATACAGACGCTTTTTATTAAACTTAACTACAATGATTTCATTCCGCTTCATGAATAACTTCACTGCATAACACCTGAAGTTTGGCTCGAATATCCTTGAACTCTTCAATTCCAGTCCCCGTAATACTGTACCCTTCGGTATGGGCAGTCAGAAAGTTGTCCAGTGTCAGCTTTTCCAATTCCTGTTTCACTTCGCGTTCTCCTACACGATACCCCAGATCTTCAAGTCCGAGCAGCATCTCTGAGATCGTCACATCTTTATCCCGTGCACAATAAAGCATATGAATTCCTATGAACAAGTTCTGTACATCAGCGCGCATATTCCACCTCTTCCGGCTATATAGCCTTCGGTATTTATACTAGCATTACCCTCTGACCGATCCCCGGAAACATTATTGTGGCTGTTCCGCATTTCATGGACTTCAAGGAAGATTCCATATTGTTACAGATTGGTATTGTCGCTTGACGTATCATGTCTAGCTGTACTATGTTGATAATTACAGTTATGAGTTGATATTTGAATTTAAAGTACAGGAAGGTGATGCTTCATGTTTCAAGCTATGCCTTACGATGGAACACGCAACGAGCAGTTTGAAGCGGTTCTAATCCAACTAGAAGCATTAGTAAAGGACGAACCAAGTGCAACGGCCAACCTGGCCAATGCTTCGGCACTGCTTAAACACGCTATGCCGGATACGAATTGGGCCGGTTTTTATTTATTTGATGGCAAGGAGCTTGTGCTCGGGCCTTTCCAAGGTCTTCCTGCCTGCATCCGCATCCCGTTATCTCGTGGAGTCTGCGGAACGGCTGCTGCGGAACGACGCACGTTAGTAGTAGGAGATGTGCATGCATTCCCGGGACATATCGCCTGTGACGCCGCTTCAAACAGCGAAATTGTCGTCCCGCTGATCAAGGATGATCGTTTGCTTGGCGTACTCGATATCGACAGTCCGCTGAAAGATCGTTTTGATGATGAGGAACGCCGGTTCCTGGAGCGATTCGCAGCCCTGGTATCGGAAGTTATCTAAAGCAACTCTATAGAGCAAGAAATAGGCTGTCTCATTTGTAGGAATCTCCTACTTATAAGACAGCCTATTCTTGTTGAGCCTATAGCCGTACCGGACTGATATTCCAAATCTCCGCCGCGTAGCGGCTAATCGTGTTATCACTTGAGAATTTACCGGAATGACCAATATTTATAATAGACTTTTTCAGCCACTCCTGACGGTTGCGGTATGCCCGGTCAATCTCGACATGAGTCTCGACATAACTTGCGAAATCCTTAAGCACAAAGAATTCATCGTTATTATCCAAAAGAGAATGGAAAATGGTCTCAAACTCCGCACCATGACAGCATATAGGTCCCGGATTAACCAACTGATCCAATACTTCCTTCACACGGCTATCCCCATTGTAGATATCACGTGCGTGATAGCCGCCATGCTGATAATAATCCATTACCTGCTCAGCACGAAGACCGAACAGGAACATATTGTTGTCCCCTACCATCTCATGCATTTCCACGTTAGCGCCGTCCATCGTACCTACGGTTAATGCACCGTTCATCATAAACTTCATATTCCCCGTACCGGAAGCCTCTTTACTCGCTGTAGAAATCTGTTCACTAATATCCGCAGCAGGAATGATCTTCTCGGCCAAAGATACCGAATAATTCTCAAGGAAAAAGATACGAATCTTGCCTTTAACATCCGGATCTTTGTTGACAGCCTCCGCCACAGTATTGATCAGCTTGATAATTCGTTTCGCCAAATGATAGCTTGGCGCCGCCTTTGCTCCGAATATAAACGTGCGCGGTACCATATCCATCGAAGGATTATCTTTGATTTGGTTGTACATATGCAGAATATGCAAAATATTTAGCAGCTGCCGCTTATAAGCATGCAGGCGCTTCACCTGAACATCAAAAATAGAGTCGGGGTCTACATGTACCGAATGCTTGCTGTAGATGTATTCAGCCAACTTGAGCTTATTCCGCCGTTTAATGCTGGCCACTTGTTCCTGGAAGGATGCATCCTCACAATATTTAATCAAGCCAATCATCTCTTGCGGATGGCTCATCCAGCGGGTTCCTATCGATTGATTGATAAGATTAGCCAGATCTGGATTGGCATGCATCAGCCAGCGCCGGTGAGTAATCCCATTCGTCTTATTATTGAAGCGGTGCGGGTACATTTCATTAAAGAGCCGCATTTCGCGTTTCATCAATATTTCTGTATGCAGCGCCGCTACCCCATTGACACTATGGCTCGCCACAATCGCCAGATGGGCCATGCGAACCTGATCGTCATGAATAATTGCCATCTGTGAAATCCGGTCCTGATCACCGGGATAACGACTCATCAGCTCGCCGCAGAAGCGGGCATTGATCTCTTCAATAATAAGAAAAATACGTGGAAGCAAGTCCCTGACCATTTGAATAGGCCATTTCTCCAGGGCTTCGCTCAAGATCGTATGATTTGTATAGGACACCATACGAGTTGTAATACTCCACGCTTCATCCCATCCTAATCCATGTACATCCATCAGAATCCGCAGCAATTCAGGAATTACAAGCGTCGGATGTGTATCATTGATATGAAGTGCAACCTTGTCGGGCAGCGATTGTATAGGGAGTCCAAGCTTTCCAAAGGTTCGCAGAATACTTTGCAGGCCAGCGCTGCAGAGGAAGTATTGCTGCTTCAACCGCAACAGCTTGCCTTCGTATTGAGAGTCATCCGGATACAGGAACTCCGAGATGGATTCTACGGAACGCTTATATTCCAGGAATTTATGATAGTCTGATCCGGCAAAAGAGCCAAAGGTTCTGGTAGGCTGGGTGATGGACTCCGCACTCCAGTTGCGCAGTGTATTCACATGCCGCCGATCTGCACCAATGATAGGCACATCATACGGAACTGCACGAACGGCCTCATATTGACTATGCTCAAAGATAAGCCGCCCGTTCTCCTCCCGAGTCTCAATCACGCCCCAGAACCTTACTTCTACCTGTTTGTCTTCACGACGCACTTCCCATACATTATCATTTTGCAGCCAGTAATCGGGCAGTTCCACCTGATACCCGTCAACGATTTTCTGCTCGAACAGGCCGTATTTATAACGTATACCGCAACCATGCCCCGCATATTGCAGGGAGGCCAGTGAATCCAAGAAACAAGCAGCTAGACGTCCAAGTCCTCCATTGCCAAGCCCAGCGTCGGCTTCTACCTCCTCAATATCCTGCAGCGAGAAACCAAGATCGGCCAATCCCTCACGCACGACCTCCAGCACGCCCATATTCAGCAGATTGTTCCCCAGAAGTCTTCCGATCAGAAACTCCATAGAAAAATAGTATACCTGCTTATCCTTATCCGTCTTGTACTTTTGATTGGTATCCGCCCAATTTTTCCCGGCATTCTCGCGAATCATGTTGCCTAATATTTTATAGACATCAGCATTCGAGGCTTCCTCCAAAGGTTTGCCCAATTTACTGATGAGCGTCTCGCGAAACACCTGTTTGAAAGTTTCTTTATCGTTAAACAACAGCAGGTTCCTCCTGACAAAAGCTTTTTTAGGGATGCATTAGACTATGCCTGTAGATCAGATAGGTTATACTGTTTCGTTTCATCTAATCCAGTTGGTTTATATTTTGCTGCTCTTGGCGATCACAAATGGACGTTTACTATCCCCGACGAGAATTCGATTCTTACTTAAATGTACGTCCTTATCCATGATCACATTCTCAATAACAGCATCTTCCTCTATAATGCACTTCTGCATAATTACAGAGTTGATGATCTTCGCTCCTTTACGTACCTGAACCCCACGAAAGATCACGCTGTTCTCCACCGTTCCAGCTATAATGCAGCCGTTAGCCACCAGTGAATTGCTGACATTTGCGCTCTCTAAATATCGGGTAGGAGCCTCATATTTAATCTTCGTCTGCACTGGACTTTCTTTGAACAGACTAAAGTAATTCTCCTGCTGAAGCAGTTCCAGACTATTCTTATAATAGCTTTCCAATGAATTAATTACGGCATGATAGCCATGATACTCATAAGCAGCGATTTTGAATTTATGGCGGTTTTTCTGAATCACATCACGGAAAAAGTAACTCTCCCCATGTGCAATGCAATGTTCCACCTGCTCCAGGAACAGTTTTTTCTCCATAATGAAGATATCGAGATATAAATTGGGATGATCCTTCTCATGATGGATATTGGTCACATTATTCTCTTCGTCCACTTCAATACGCTGGCATAACTCATGCTCTGGCTGCAATTGCTCTATTTTTTTGTATACTACTGTAACATCGGCACCCTTCTCCAAATGGTAGCTGTACAAGTCCTGGAGATCGATAGTATTAATATGCTGGCTGCCGGAAAACACAATATATTTTGCAGATCCCCGTTTAAAAAGATCCAGATTATTATGATAATGCTGAAGGTCGCCAAGAGAAGTATCGGTGGGATCATTCCAGTCCGGAGGCAAAATAAATAGTCCCCCATGCTTGCGATTCATATCCCAAGATTTCCCGTCACCCAAATGATCCATTAAAGAACGATATTTACGGCGAACAAACAGGCCCACGCTCTCCAGATCCGCACGCATCATATTGGAAAGCACGAAATCTATCAACCGATAACGACTGGCAAAAGGTACGGCTGCACCACAGCGGAAATAAGTGAGTTCATTTAGTTTATCGAGTTCATGATCCAGATTAATTACACCCATGAGTTGCTTCATCGGAATCCACCGTCCTCTTATAATTTATAAGAAAGTATAAGTTTCACTATATACTTTATCCTTATAAATCTCGCATAAACGCTTACCGTCCCTAGAAGGACGCCGAAGGCGTTTTAGCTTGATTATATGGTTTTGGCCACAGCTGATTTACGTTTTTTGCTTTTATTGTCGATCAGCAGAATTTCGTTCTCGTTCTCCCGCTCGATGCCTATTTCCATATAATCGTCGATTACCGTATTTTCACTAATAATCGCTTTATGAATGCGTACGTTCTTACCAATCTTAACCTTAGGCATAATTACGGAGTCCGTAATCACGCTGCCTTCACCTACTTCTACGCCATAAAAAAGAACCGAGTGCTTCACTTCACCATGCACAATGCACCCTTCATTAATAATGCATCCTGACACTTTCGCCCCAGGTGCGACATATTGAGCAGGTTGATTCGGATTGCGTGTAAATATGCGCCAGTTGGGATCATTTAGATTAAGCGGTGGATTATCGCTCAGTAAATCCATGTTCGCTTCCCACAGGCTTGCTACCGTACCAACGTCTCTCCAATACCCTTCAAAAGGGTACGCAAATAAAGAGTTTCCGTCTTCCAGCATCAAAGGAATGATATCCTTACCAAAATCGTGAGATGACCCTATATTCTCTCCGTCCTCCAGTAAATGCTTGCGGAGAATTTCCCATTTAAAGATGTACACACCCATAGAAGCTAGCGTGCTTTTTGGCTGTGCAGGCTTCTCTTCAAATTCGTAAATTTTCAGATCGTCCTCCGTATTTAAGATTCCAAATCGACTTGCTTCCTCCAGCGGAACGTCAATCACAGAAATTGTGCAATCTGCATTTCTCTCCTTGTGGTATTGCAGCATAGCATGATAATCCATTTTATAAATGTGATCACCGGATAGAATAAGAACATGCTCAGGGTCGAACTGATCTACAAATTTAAGATTTCGATAAATCGCATCGGCTGTTCCCCGATACCAGCTGCTTCCATTCTCACGTTCATGCGGTGGCAATACGAATACTCCACCATTCTTACGGTTCAAATCCCAATCACTGCCTACTCCGATGTAAGAATGTAGTATAAGTGGCTCATACTGTGTCAATACACCGACAGTATCAATACCCGAGTTGGAGCAGTTACTTAAAGGAAAGTCGATGATCCGATAAGTGCCCCCAAAATAGACAGCGGGCTTGGCAAGCGATTTGGTTAAACCTTTCAATCTTTTGCCTTGGCCTCCAGCCAATAGCATGGCTACCATTTCTTTTTTCTTCATGGAAAAGCCTCCCTTGACTTATGGGTAATATAAAGTTCAGCAAACCTAGGATGAATGAACAGAATTCCAAAAAGAAGTGAATTAGAAAAGAAATACACCAGAAAGAAATGAGCCTTGATAGGAAGATGACAAAGTTGAAAAAACGAGGAAGGAAATTTTACACGTTCGGATGATCTAACCTAAAATAGGGAGAGCATTCTCCAAAATCAGGAGCCTGAATCAGGAGATTATCCTTATTGTAAAGTGTTCTATATTCTTCGTCAAAACCCTTTATCGCAATTCCGAAAATCCGGAATTTTTAACCCTGTTTGTCATTAAACACGTTAATATTCCTTATAACTAGATTAACCAATTTAAAGCCATGTGAAAGAAATTCACTCATTTATTCTAGAAAAAGAATCATTCGGTCTTCAGCAAACATTCAACCGGATATGGCATAATGAAGCTATCTATCACCGATTTGGAGGAACCTATAATGAAAGCAGTACAAGGAGTTCGACTTCTGCTCGTAGATGATGAGCCTCATATATTACAGTTCCTGGAGCTGGGTCTCCTTAACGAAGGTTTTGATGTACGAACCGCGTCGGACGGGCTAAGCGCCATTTCGATTGCAGCTGAATTCAAGCCCCATGTAGCTATCCTGGATGTTATGATGCCGGGTATGGATGGATTCGAGGTATGTCACTATCTGCGCTCAGAAGAGACAGAGGTAGCTGTCATCATGCTTACTGCAAAAGACGAAGTGGATGATCGCGTAAAAGGACTATCTATTGGTGCTGACGACTATATGGTCAAGCCCTTCAGCTTTGATGAATTACTAGCGCGGATCCAAGCGCGGCTGCGGAATCAGTTTCCGGGGCTGCTAGGTGAGGTCCGCTGCGGTCCTTTCCGAATTGACAGTCGGCGAAAGGAAATTCGCTTCAGGGAGGAAGTACTTGAACTCTCCCCTACGGAATACGAGTTATTACAGTATCTCGTTATCAATCACGGCCTTGTACTCAGCAAGCCTATGATTCTTGATAAAGTGTGGGGCTATGATTTTGGCGGTGAGGAAAATATTGTTGAGGTCTATATCCGTTCGCTTCGTGAGAAGCTCGGAGATAAGGAGCACCGTATTATCCGTACCCTGCGGGGCGCAGGCTACCGGGTGGATCTATGAGCACTCCCATCTTCAGATGGCTTCGCAGACTGCCTGCACCACGTTCCTTGCGTAAACAGCTGCTTGCCACATCGCTGCTTATTCTATCAGGATTGCTGCTGCTAATTGGAGTCTTACAATATATCCTTATGCGAGATTTTATATACAGCAATAGAGCCGAGTCTATGGAAGCGCAAATACGTTCTGTCCCCCGTGAGATGTTTTTTAACTTTTTAAATTCCTATGACGAGGACAGCACAGGTATAAATGACACGAACAACGAGTTTAACAGCAATTTCCCGTTGGAAAGAGAAGACATGAATAAAATGCCAAGTGGGCTGCGAACTGGCGAGAACCGGCGCCCGCTTCTGCTTGATGCCCATACAACTCTCGCCATGTACAGCTCGGATGGCACCTTCAGGGATTTACAGCAATTAACCCTCTCAGATATAGCAGCACCCAGGCTGACCAATGAGCAATACGATGCGCTGCTAATTCACACCACGGATAGGGCAACAGGAAATTACAAGCTCATCCAAGCTGAAGACGGAACTGAACATCTAGCTATATTCATGAATCTTTATAGACCTGGAAATACTAGATTGCTGCTGCAAATGAGTGTGAGCACGGGGCCATTGACGGATGTGATAATGCAGCAGCTGCTGATCTACGCAGGTTTGTCAGTGATTGCTTTATTGACTGGATTATTCCTATACTTACCGGCCCTGCGAAAGACGTTAGTTCCTCTATCTAATATGGGAGAATCGGCTGAGATCATTAATGCCGGTAATTTGGACATTCGGTTTCCAGTTGACCAAGGACAAGCCGAGATCGACAAGCTTGCTCATTCATTCAATGGTATGCTCGAACGTCTCGAAATATCCTTTCATAATGAACGGGAGGCCAAGGAGCAGATGCGCAGGTTCGCTGCCGATGCTTCCCACGAGCTTAGAACTCCGCTTACCTCAATACACGGTTTTCTTGAGGTCTTGCTGCGGGGCGCCGCCGATAATAAAGAACAGTTATATAACTCGTTGCGAAGCATGCATGGTGAATCGAAACGAATCAATAAGCTAGTCGAGGATCTGCTACTGCTCGCTCGAATGGATGGAGCTCCACAGCTGCAGATGACTGATCTGATTCTCAGCGAGGTGATTCACGAAATGAAGCCGCATCTGCTTTTGCTCGCAGATCAACGGAAAGTTACATTTGATATTTCCTATGGCATCCGTGGTAAATATGATCCCTATAAGCTCAAGCAGGTGATTCTGAATCTGTTCCACAATGCAGTTCAGCATACCGATGCCACGACAGGGAGCATTCATCTCTCTTTACAAGCGGAAGGAAATCAAGCTCTATTAAGCGTGCGGGATAATGGCTACGGAATTGCCGCGGAGCATATCCCACATATCTTTGATCGATTCTACCGCAGTGATTCCTCTCGCACACGTAAATACGGCGGATCAGGGTTGGGTCTCTCCATCACAAAATCTATTGTCGAGGCACATCACGGCAAGATTAGTGTAAATAGCACCGTTGGCGAGGGGACAACGTTTACGGTTAGCCTGCCTTGCGAGGAAGGATTAGCCAAGGAAGAGTAACAACCGTTATAATTAAGAGGAACTGGAGCGTCGCTCCACAAAACTTAAGCGTATGCTTTCGAAGCGAGTTTTGCTCCACAAAACCAAGCGTATGCTTTCGTTACCAGTTTTGCTATGTAGTCCATTCTAAGGAGCATCGCTCCACAAAACTTTTAGGAGGTAAATACATGTACGAAATCGCCGTAATTGGCGCCGGTCCTGCCGGTGCAAGCGCAGCCCTGTTCGCCGCCAAGGCGGGCAAAAAAACGCTGCTGATCGACAACGATAAGGGCATGACCCGCAGAGGTTGGTTTGAGAACTTTTATGGAATTTCCGAAGTAGGTGGTCCTGAGCTGGTCGAAACCGGGCATAAGCAAGCCGTTAAATTTGGCGCTGAGCTGGTTTCCGAACAGGCTATCAACCTCACCTCCAGCGGCAATGGTTTTGTCATTGAAACTGAAGATGGAATTATCTATGAAGCAAAACATGTCATTCTCGCCACAGGCGCCCTTACAGATCTAGCTGCCAAAGCTGGCGTAGAGACTAAGGATGGTACAGAGCCAAGAATCAAAACTGTAGTAGCCGTAGATCCTGAAGGCAAAACGAATATCGCAGGCATTTGGGCTGCTGGTACTGTTGCTGGAGTAAGTGTACATGCCATTATTACCGCAGGCGATGGTGCGAAGGTAGCTATTAATGTAATTAGCGAGTTAAATGGTACGCGTTACGTTGATCATGATGTGCTGAAAGCTTAATCTATACTCAAAACATAAATCCGGAGGATGATTCTTAGGAATCGGTCTTTCGGATTTTTTCGTCACCCAGGAGAACCAAGTTACGAAATTTAAAAATAACTGCACTTGATGCAGCTATTTCATACAATAACACCCACACGGCTGTTTTAAGTGTATTTTATGCAACTAAAAACAAACTAAATGAGCATTCTAGTTAAAATGTGAAGATATAGATGTATCAAGTGCAACTAAATCGAGTTGCAGCTGTCCCCCATACTTTTAATTGTATAAAGTACACTTATTTGCTCGTCCCTCACCGTCCTTTGAACACCACACGCAAAAAAACTGCTTCAAAACCTCATCCCACCGCCGAAGCCGATGTTATGATCGTTTGAAACAGTTCCTCTCCCTCAACTGTGTATACTCCAATGCAAGGAATCCACTTCTTTTTCTCTTCCCTTAAGACTAGCAGCCAGCTCCTGCAAATACGGAACCAATAATGGGCGCAAATCCTCCCGCATCAAACCTACCTCCAGCGTGGCTTTAATGTAACCAAATTTATCACCAATATCATAACGTTTGCCGATTAAATCCAGCGCCAGCAATCCTTCTTGCCGGCATACCTCGTGCAAAGCATCCGTCAGTTGATATTCACCGCCCGCTCCACGTTTGAGGTTAGCCAGCACTGAGAATATCGAAGGCTCCAAAATGTATCGCCCCATAATGGCGTATTCTGAAGGAGCTGTTTCAGGCGAGGGCTTCTCTACCAATCCTTTTACTTCATGAACTCCATTTAGTGAGCCGCTGGAGGCTATAATCCCATATTTGTTAACCTCCTGCCGTGGCACCTGCTGCACACCGACGATAGTCTGCTCTTCTTGCTCATACAATCTCATCATCTGCAGCAGCGCCGGGTCCTCCGAAACCATAATATCGTCACCAAGCAAAACAGCAAAAGGTTCATCACCGATAAATTGTTCCGCACAAAGGATGGCATGGCCTAGTCCCAGCGGCTCTTTTTGCCTAATGTAGTGGATGCTCGCTAGCTCACTAATTAGCTGGACTTCACGAAGTAGTTCCTCTTTCCCTTTTTCCAAAAGCGTCTGCTCCAGCTCCACCGATTTATCAAAATGATCTTCAATCGACTTCTTATTGCGGCCGGTCACGATGATAATACTTTCAATACCAGAGCGGACGGCTTCTTCTACGATATATTGAATCGCTGGTTTATCCACAATGGGCAGCATTTCTTTTGGCTGAGCCTTAGTGGCAGGCAGGAAACGAGTGCCTAAGCCCGCGGCGGGAATGACAGCTTTTCTAATCTTCATCATGAATCCCTCCCTTGCAGTTTATTTACGGAGATGGGTCACAGGGTGCTCACGAATGTTCTTTTGCTGCCCCTTACCTTCATAGAACTCTTGGACAATATAAAGCGGACGTCCTTTAGTTTCGTCATAAATCCGGCCGACATATTCACCTAGTATTCCTAGCATAATGAGTACAAATCCGTTGAAGGTCAGCGTAATTCCAATCATCGAAGCCCAGCCCTTAACAACTGAGTCTGTAAAAATCACCAGGTACAAAACATACATAAGGTACAGAAAACCAGAAGCCGACAGCAGTGCGCCCAAATATCCTGCCAGCTTCAGCGGCTTATAGGAAAAGGAGGTAATTCCGTCCAAAGAGAGCTTGATCATACGTTTTAGTGGATATTTAGTTTCCCCCGCCAGACGTTCATCCCGTTCATATTCAATCGCCTTCTGACGGAAACCAACCCAGCTGACCAGTCCGCGCACGAAACGGTTTTTCTCCGGTAGACGTTTGAGCTCTTCGCAGACCCTACGATCTATGAGCCGAAAATCACCCGTATCCACAGGGATAGAAATATCGGTTGAATAACGCAGAATTCTATAAAAGAGGCTGGCCGTCCACTTTTTGAATAAGGATTCACCATTACGCTTCACCCGTTTAGCATATACAACTTCATACCCCTTCTTCCATTCCGCAATCATGTCCAAGATCAGCTCAGGCGGGTCTTGCAAATCAGCATCAATAATGACAACTGCATCCCCAAGGGCATAGTCCATTCCGGCAGTAATAGCGATCTGATGTCCAAAGTTACGTGACAAATCGATCAGCTTCACACTCTCATCCCAGTAGCTATATTCCTCGATCATCTGGGCACAGTTGTCGGTGCTGCCGTCATTCACGAAGATCAGCTCATACACTTCCTCCGTCATTGCCATCACTTTTTTAATACGGCGATACGTTTCCTGAATGACTGCCTCTTCATTAAACATCGGTATAATAATGGAATAGCGCACGTTGATGCTCATGAGCAGCTCCTCCTTTAATTTGAATGCTGAAGCGTGCCTGCAAATGTATTAGCACGCTTCGTACTCTAAAACACTGAACTAGTTAACTGTAACTTTGTATAACGTTCCGCTGTTACCAGCATCGTTTCCTGCCCAATCCGCGGCTGGAACCTCTGTACCATTGTCGGTAATCCAGGTAGATAGCGTAGAGTTCCCTCCACGTCCCCCCCCCATACCGCCGCTGCTCAGCAGGAAGTATTTCACCTTTCCACTCTTTACTAACGCCTCTAGGGTATCTGTGGTATATACTGTGTCCGAATTGGAAAACCCGTTCAGAATAACAACCGATGCCCCCTTATCGACGATATAAGGAGCTGCTGTGCCATAATCCAATACGGCAAACAGATAAGGCTCCCCAGTATTATTTTCCTCCAGATAGGACAACAGACTCTCATTTGCACTTGTAGCGCTATTACGTCCAAAGTTGCTAGAATTGCCGCCCATTCCTCCTCTGCCCTCACTGCTGCCTGGTCCTGCTTCAGGGGTTTGACTGTTCAGGCCATAAGTAATTGGGGTAGCTGCCCAGTAGAGCGGGCCAATTAACAATACTAGTACAGCAACAATACTTGCCGAGAAAACAAATGGCTTCTGTTTGCCTTTAAGAACGACCAGCACCAGAGAAACAACTATACCGGCAGCCAGAATGCCAATCGACCAGCCCCTGCCAATCGTATCGTCATAAGGATGAATAATGTACCACTGAAAAGCTGCTGTAACCAGCGTTGCAACTGGCAATAGCCATGACAGCCAACCAGAGTGCTCGCAATACAGACTCCAGAGCTTTGACCAGCCTGCACCGACCAGCGCGGCTATCGGCGGAGCCATCATCACCAGATAATATTGATGGAAGAATCCCGCAATACTGAAGAATCCCATCACCGGCACCAGCCATGCTAACCAGAATAGAGCTTCTTTATGCCCTTGCGTAAAGTTCCTTCTCCGCAGATTAGCGAATAATCCAATGCAGCCAAACAATACAAAAGGCAGCAGCCAGCTTGCCTGACCTGACAGCTCTGATTGGAACAGGCGCAGTGGACCTGCGGTTCCAGTATTGAACATTCCACCTCCGCCGCCATTCATGCCGCCGCGTTGTCCTTGACCTCCACCTTCACCACCAAATTGCCGGTTTTGATTATCCGTTCCACCGCCGGGTGGTTGCCCTGGAGAACCTCCATCATCGGCGCCATTTTGACTGTCTGAGGTTGAATTTATACCTTGCCGACCCGAAAATGCTCCACGTCCGCTATCCGTACCATTTTCAGCATCTGCCCCGTTCATAGCGGGTCTTTCACCGTTCATAGCTGGCATCTCGCCATTCATGTTCGGCATCTCACCACCATTCATTGAAGGCATTCCACCTCCGCCACCACCTGTCCCCCGATCACCCGTCAATCGGGCGACACCATTATAACCAAAGGCCAGATTGAGCACGGAGTTAGTACCGCTGCTGCCGATATAAGGTCGTTTACTAGCGGGAATTGAATCCACTATCACTGCCCAGGATAACGAGACCACGAGTAATATAGCTGTCGAGGCCGCTAATACTCCGGTTTTCCGCTTCCAGTTCACTTTCGCAGCCAAGACATAAAAGAGATAAAAAGCCGGCAAAACCATATACGCCTGCAGCATCTTCTCATTAAACCCAACACCGATTAAAGCAAATGCGGCAAGGAGACTGCCCAGCTTATTACTCTTCGTTCCTTTAAATAAAAACCAAACCGCCAACAGTAACGTGAATACTAACAGAGCATCAATGTTATTCGTCCGGCTAACAGCCGCCGCTACTGGAGTTGTTGCCATGGCCAGCGCTGCTAAACGTGCTGCTGCTTTACCAAAGGTAGGTTTTACCAGAAGGTATACGAGCAACACGGAGCCTACGCCCCCAAGCGCCTGAGGTAAAATCACACTCCAGCCATGCAGCCCGAAAATGAGTGCGCTAAGAGTCTGAATCCAAAAGGTGACTGGTGGTTTATCCACCGTGACTGAACCTGCAGAGTCGAGTGAAGCGAAGAAGAAATTATGAAAGTTTTGCAGCATACTTCCCACGGCAGTGGTGTAGTATGTATTCACATAGTGGTCATTCCAAACTCCATAACCGTACAAAAAAGCAGCGAGTATTAAAATGAGCCACAGTATAAGATCCGAGCTTATTTTTCTAGCAAAACTCATCTCCATTTCACTCCTATCCCTTGATCATTCTATATGCCGGCAGTTCTGTAACTCCGGCCCAAGCTTTCCGTAGGTGTATTATTTCATCCATACCTTAACTCTCAATGAGTGCAAGCTGAATGTTTGCTGAATAAATGAGGCTGCCGGCACGCAAAAAAGACCCCACAATGTGGAGCCTTTCGGTACCCTGTTCAATCCAAACTATGTTATTCCATCTTGCCTATGGCAACAAGCTTATTCACCGTGTTCCAGTTGCGTGCGGTAACGGGCATCCCGAGTATTTTGTCAAAAGGGACTTTAAAAAGCGACGATTGGCTCACACTGACCTCATATAATATATACATCTCTCTGCCGACAAAACGCACTTTATCCGGTCCATTCTCATAAGTGCGCAGTTTATCCAATGCTTCCGCTGAAGGCTCGGCTGGTAAAAAAGTAACATACCATCTTTTGAATTCCTCTGGCTCGGACAGCTGAAAGGGATCGTTAGCGATCACATTCTCCATTTCTGCTAAAGTACGGATAATAACAGAGACCTCGAATTCAAAAACCTCATGAATCTGACGTTCAATGACTCCGCTAAGCAGGCTCACCGAACCTTCATCACTCTCAAACACGACATTTCCGCTCTGAATATACGTTCGTACATTTGCAAATCCAAGCGCTTGAAACATCGCCTTCAGGTCCAACATTTTAATAATTTTGTTCCCGCCCACGTTAATTCCACGCAGCAGCGCTATATAGGTAGTCATAGAATACGCCTCCGTTTTTGTGCCATGATCAGCTTACCTCTGCGGCTAAGGTGTGTAGACGTTTACGAACTTCTTTTACCAGCAGCTCCTTCTCTGGAGGCGAAAGCCCCTCCACCAGACGTGCGGCAGCGATCGGCAAAATCCAGCGGTCTACGTCCTCATAAGTGTGTCCTGATAATCTGAGATACTCTTGAATGTATCCCTTAGTTAATCTTTTTCTTATAAAACCTAACATTAATTTGGAGAAGGCCGAAGCTCCCGGAGGCATAGCTCCCAAACTGAACATCACTACGGAACGCGCAGCATCTCCAGCAGGTTCTCCCACTACACCCGTCATCCAGTCGATCACCCAGAGCTGTTCATCCATAAGCACATTGTCGGGATGAAAATCCCCATGACATAAACGAGTACCTTCCGGCAGCTTCTCCAGATACTTTAAAATGACGGATTTTTCCTCTTCGCTCAGCATAGGGGCAACCATGATCTGACTTTTCAGCATATCCTTTTGCTGGCCGATTTCCTCTGTAGTTTCAAGCTTATGCAAATCACAATGAAGCCCCGCCATCAGCCTGGCATATTGGGTAACTTTCCAAGGCTTCTCACCCATCACCTTTAGTAAAGAGGGACCCTGAATTTGTTGAAAAACGATACCTTGTCGATTCTGTTCAGAAATAAGCTCAAAAGGCTGGGGGGTCCGAACACCCCGCGCATGTACAAACTGGCTGATTTTATATTCCCGGCTGACATGTTGCTCTGCTATATCCTCCCGGTACAATTTAAGAATCCTCTGATCGTCATGCTGCCAGATCTCCGCTGTTCTGCCTTCCCCAACAAGCTTTGCCTTCATTCGGCATCCTCCATTTAGTCCAGATTAATGCGGGTAAAATGCTCAACTACCGGAAATGGGTCGTAGTAATGGTGAAGGAGTGCTTTCCATTCCTGATATTGGCTGGATTCTCTAAATCCAACAGTGTGGTCTTCAAGCGTTCTCCACTTCACCAGCAACAGATACTTATGATCATCCTCCAAGCAATGTTGTAATTCATGGCCCATATAACCTTCTATCGAGGAGATTAAGCTTGATGCCTCCTTGAAGCTTTGCTCAAATTCAGTAGTCAAACCAGGCTTCACTTGCAGCATCGCAGCTTCCAAAATCACACTCATCATCTCCTAAAGTTATGGATTTAAAGCATCCCGGAAAAATTCATGATAGAAATTAATGATGACCAGCAGTATTGCTAGTGACTCGTTGACACTGCCTACCTCCAGCGAATGATTGGCATCATCGATTCTATACACCTTCAAATGATTCAGCCCACTAATTTCACCCGAATGCTCTTCACCAAATAAGGGGTCACTGCCACCATAAATTACAGTCCCCCGACTCCGCTGAATCAGCGGCACCGCCTCAGGCAACGGGGTGATATATAGATGAGACGTCTTCTTCTGTATTTCTAGCTCTTCAGCTATTCTACCTGCAATAACAGCTCCCATGCTTTTACTTATAAAAAGAAACCTCTTATAATCCGGCAGAGAAGCAATCACGGCTTTACATTCCTCAATGATAATACTCATTTCTTCACGCTTGAAATCCACCCTAGCACTCTGGTAACCATATTCTAAAAGCAGAACATCACAATTATGCTCCCGGGCAGCTTTAGCCGCATAATCCAGCAGAGAGCGATCAGCTGAATAATTTTTACCCGGAAAAATAACAGCCAGCGCTTTGGAACCTTGGGTGATATATTTATGTTTAACCTCTCTACCCCAATAAGAGGACATAATGATATTGCTAACGTTCATACATGTTTCCCCTCTTCTGCTCCTTAAACGGATTTAAAATATTTAAAGAAATCTATCGTTTCTTGCAAATCTGCCTCATCTTTATAGATACTCATTACTCGCCCAATTTCAAGCGCAAAATCTACATATCCATTCGGCTTAGCGGTGATGATTGTTCCATCGACAACGACGTTAGATACGCCGGATTCATTGTCCACATAAACCTTACCATCCAGTACTCCGGCAGCCTTAAGAATGGATACCCCACCGCAAATGCCCGCGATGACTTTGCCTGCTCGATTCAGGATTCTGATTAAATCTAATAGAGCCTCCTGCCCTATTAAATTATCTGTTTCCCCACCAGGGATAATCAATAAATCTATGGTGCTAACGTCCACATTTTCAACCAATACGGATGGATTCACAGAAAAACCCTCGCAGGAGATTAACGCCTTATCTTCCAAACCTAAGGTATAAACCTCACCCTTTGTTTTCATAAAATAAGCTGCCAATGTAACCTCAAACTGCACAAAGCTATCATATATAAGAATATATGTATTCAATGATGGATCAGCTCCCCTGTTCTCAAAAAAAGTAACCTCTATTCTATGTATCTATCATTATAGCATCATCGCCCTCTCCTGAAACTTACGGACTCAGAGGACGCTAATCAATAACAACTATGCGCTCCGCTAAGATTCCGAATGTGGGATTTCACCTAATTACTCATAACAAAAAGGACACAAGCATCCCAACAGCCACTTTTTATGGCTCACGAGACACCTGTATCCTCCTATTTAGAGCTATTGCTACGACTGCGGCGCTATCTGTTTATTTTTACCTCGGCTCACAACAATTTCAGCGCAAATCCATAATATCAACGGAATAATCACCTGGAAAGGAAAGGCGTATATTTTATAAATATGGTAAGAGAAATAGTACATTTCCATAATATCCTTGTACACAAAATCCGCAAAATAGATCATGAGTAGTCCCATCTGAAGCACAACGGAGCGGTAACTCTTGAGCTTGAATACTTTAGCTACTCCAATGCAAGATACGTAAAGGCATAAACTTCCTTTTATAAATGTTGTGATTACAAAAGCCACTGCCGATGACGCTTCAATTCGGGTCAAAAAATCTCCTACATTAATACGCCCTGCAGACACATAAGCCGGAAAATATAAACTAGACAAGACCTCAGGACCCAGCATCAATAGGTTCCGTAGTGTAGCCATAATAATAATTGCCCCAGCAATCGCTACGCCACCAAATAATACCTTATTCGCTGAGCTCTTCTTCGATAAATTACCGAATACCCCCAGAAAGACTACAACCTCTGCAAATGGAAAAGAAAATGTGCCCAGCGTATCGTTAAATAATGGCTTCCAGCCTTTATCCAACAGCGGAAGTAGGTGATGATATTCCATTTTGGAAAAAGCTAAGGTGACAATGACTAGATTAACAAATATTGCGAACAGTAATAGAAGCTTAGAACTTCTCCCCAGCACTTCAATCCCAGCCTTAACTATCCATATACACAACAGTCCAAGACATGCCATAGGTGCTATCATTGGTGTTTCGGTTAAAGTAACGGATCTACTGAATTCTCCAAAAACCCTAAGAATTAGTGTCCCTAGATGAAAGGTATACCAAATATAGAGACAAGAAATGATTCGACCCAAGACGCCTCCAAACACGGTAATCAACATATCAAATAGATCCTTGCCTGGTAATAAGATGTGTAGTCTGGCATATATCAGCAGCAGTGGGACCACCAGTACCATGGCTAATAATACGGCGATCCAGTTACTGTTACCGGATTCTCCCGGCACACCCATAAATATTGAAGTCCCCATAATAAACAAGACAGCAATACTAATAGCATGCCCTGTTGATACGATCTCTTTGTTCATACTCTATTCTCCCTTTAGGCTTGTCCCCTAAAATAGCATCTTAATCCAGTGTTCTAGGTATGGTGAAGGACTAGGGAGTGACCATCTCATTGCCAATGCAAAAGCAATACAGAATGATACCAGACATAGTGCGGAAGAAACATAAAAATCCCGCTTCATCCCCTGTTTCCATAGACCATAAAGATCACTCAAAACAATTACCGCATAGATAAATATGACCACAACAACCAATTTTATCACCTATTTTTGATGAATCTTGATAGACCTTGACGTTTGTGCACTGCTCTCGATAATCACCTTGGAATTCACTACTATCTCTACGTTGGAAAATTCCTTCCCCCAGTTTTTCTCGATTTTCTCCCAGGTCCGTGGCATTTTCTCATGAAGAAGCTCTCCAAATCCAAAAATATCTGCTTGGTAATCCTTCTGAACCTTATGAATAACGGAGAGAATCTGCTCCTCCAGTTCTTTTTCAGCCCACCTTTCTATAGTCTTCTTGCTGTCCAGATTATTGAATTCCCCCGAAGATTTGACCTCGTCCAGTCCTGCGTGTGTCAGTGTATTAAGCTTTATTTGGAGCTTACCGTTTATCCATACAGGTTTTATTTTTGTACGATTGGATAAAATTTCGAGGGAAAAGGCAGGTTCTCCACTTTCATCCTTTACGATTAACACACCTCCCTGGATTTGATTGTTGGCAAACAACATGTATTTCGTTTCTTCGCCACTGATCATACCGATCATTTTATCCATCCTGAAAATAGCTGTTCCGCTAACTCGTGCATTCTTCGTCTTATTTTGTTCATGAACATAAATTAATGGAGCGATGGCATATTCACCAGAAGCCTCGAGCTTATCTATGAAGTCCCAAATTTCCACAACCGGCGCTGTACTTACATTTTTCTCAGTCCTCATCTGCTGTGCAAGTGCATAGGACATAATACTCTCAGTCGAACTGCTGAGACTTATGATTTCTTGAGCCGACTTCTCTTTAGCGACAAAAATATACACATCCGATCGGGTTTCCGTATCCCTGTTGTACCAATCTATTACTTTGGTGACTCCCTCCCTTGCAATCTCCTCACTAAGGATAATCGCCTTAGAATGGCTCCAAAATAACTTTTTTCCAGTGATCGAGATCATTCCCCTCACAATATCAAACATGGTCTCGCCCGCGAGCGTGATCATTTTGAAGCCAGCCTGACTTGATTTCATTCCTTCCTTCGTATCTACAATCTCTGTTGTCACCAATAACTGACCGTCTTTTTTCCCCTTATCAATCGCGACCCCGGCAACAATCGACATATCGTCAATTTCAAAGTAGTTCCAGCAGCCTGTATTGCAGATCAGAAGCATCATGGATGTAACAATCAGAAGTATCCTTTTCAGCTTGCTCATGGTCTTCTCCTTATTTTATTGGAACCTTTTCTCCTCATATTTCGTGCCCCAATTAACGCCGGACGCAGATACATATGCCACCACGGCGCCCTGATCGCTGTATCTTTAATGTCCTGAGGACGGATTGAGCCTACTCCAAGCATGTATGGAACCCCAAAACTACGCAGACTCATCAAATGAACTACTAAACCAAGCATTCCAAGAAAATAACCGTATATCCCTAGAAAAAAACTCGCACCCAGCAGCAATGTTCTTACGATAATTAAAGGACCGGTCAACCTAGGGTTAAGTAGCGTCATGATTCCTGTTAAACCGACTACAATAATCATTGGAGCACTAACTATTCTAGCCTCTACTGCTGCTTGTCCTAACACGAGAGCGCCTACGATACTGATAGCCTGTCCTATATAGGTAGGTATCCGCTCACCCGCCTCTCTTAATATTTCAAATATAGTTAACATGAATAACGCTTCTACTATTGTAGGAAAAGGGACTGCTACTCTTGCTGTAGAAATACTGAGCAACAACATGGTTGGGATCATTTCCTGGCTATAGGTAACTAAAGCTACGTAAAGAGCAGGTATACTGATCGACAAAAAAGCTCCAAAAACTCTCAACATTCGATTGAAGGAACCAAAATAAAAGTTAATGTAATAATCCGAGCTGGCTTGAAAATTCTCTACAAATACATAGGGGACAGTCATTGCAAACGGGCTGCCTTCAATGAGCACGGCAACTCTGCCCTCCATCATGTTACTGACTACAGCATCCGGGCGCTCTGTACTTCCTGTCATTTCAAAGGGCGAATAGGGCTCGTCTCTAATTAATTCCGCCAGAGATGCCGTATCTAGAATAAGATCTATGTCAATCTGTTCCATTCGATTCTGTAATTCTTTGAGAATAGCCGGTGATGCTAACCCCTCCATGTAACAGATACATATCGGTGTTTTAGACCGTGTTCCCAGTGAACTAAAAACAAATTTCAACTCGGAATCTTGTACCCTGCGCCGAATAAGAGTGAGATTTACTAACAGTGATTCCGTAAATCCCTCCCTTGGACCTTTGACACTTTTTTCGGTCACCGGTTCCGCAAGAGCTTTTGTCTCCCAACCCTGTGCACCAATGTTCAGAACACCGGCATAACCGTCCATCAACAGTAAGGTCTTGCCAGCTATAATCGCATAGATCATTTCATCAAAATTCTCAGAGGCAACCACATCGCTAATACTAATGACCTGCGTCCGGATGTTCTCCATCAGCTCGGCTTTATTGCCACAATCCTTTTCGGTAAAATCAAATGCCATGACGGGCTTGATAATCCCCTCTTGGATCATATGTTTGTCAACCATTCCGTCAACATAGACTAATCCAAAGCGAAGACTATCACTAAACATGTTGCTAAACACTCTGATTCTAAGCGTTCCATCGTTCTTGAATATGTCTCTAAACAAAGTCATCATTTTATCCAGTGACGTACTCAGAGTCTGCTCAGATTTTGTGTTTTTTTGAGACGTATTGCTGTTCCCACCTGCTGGCCGTTCCTCCACAGTAGTCACTCCTGTCAGAATTAGGTTTCCTAGAAATTATCCCCCGTCTCTCCAAATCCTATCCGCCAAAATTATACTGAAAAGGGATCAACAAGAAAGAAAATGAGACTGCTCCATAGGCTGGGTTCCGCAGGTAAGTCACTAAATCAGCCCTTGGGGTCATGCCAATAGCGACTCACTGCATACATCCTCAGACACTTTCGGCTCAGGCACGCAACACCGCATACATCCTCAGACGCTTACGGACTCAGGAGGCGTTATTTGCTCAATTATCGCCTTTTGGGCACATTTTCGGACTCCAGTGCAGCTATCTCATCAAAAGTGGCTCTAATCGGGCTTTTTTTATACCAATAGCGACTATGGGGTCCGACAGCACGCCAAAAGTCGATAAATGCAACGTTTAGGGACTACTGGGTCCGTTACCGCCGAATCACACTCATCCCTTGGGGCTTACGCACCTAGCACGATAACACGAATACACTCTCAAGTACTTACGGATCTAGGTACGATAACACCGAGTACATCCTCAGGCGCTTACGGACTCAGACACGATAACCCCCAACGCATCCTCAGACGCTTACGGACTCGGCCACGATAACACCGCATACATCCTCAGACGCTTACGGACTCAGGAGGCGTTATTTGCTCAATTATCGCCTTTTGGGCACATTTTCGGACTCCAGTGCAGCTATCTCATCAAAAGTGGCTCTAATCGGGCTTTTTTTATACCAATAGCGACTATGGGGTCCGACAGCACACCAAAAATCGATAAATGCAACGTTTAGGGACTACTGGGTCCGTTACCGCCGCATCCCAGTCATCCCTTGGAACTTACCGACCTAGCACGATAACACCCAGTACATCTTCAAGTGCTTAAGGACTCAGGAGGCGTTATTGGCTCAATTACCGCCTTTGGGGCACATTTCCGGACTCCAGTGCAGCTATTTCATCAAAATTGGCTCTAATCGGGCGATTTTCATGCCAATAGCGACTATGGGGTCCGATAGCATGCCAAAAGTCGATAAATGCAACGTTTAGGGGCTATTGGGTCCGTTAGCGATCTCTTGCGTGCAAATTACATACCATGAAGCGAAGTTTGTTTTAAGAGCGTGGTGGATACGAGCATGAGATTAGGCGTTTGGGGTTGGCAGCAAAAAAACACAGGTGCCCAGCAGTCATGATCATGACTACGGGACACCTGCGTCTTTTTTATATCTTGTATTGCTGCATGATTATTGAAGCTGCTCAAACAGGCGGAAGATCACGGCCGCTGCTTGCGCTCTTGTAGCCTTGCCGTTTGGTCCAAATTGGTTGGATGTCATACCGTTAATAATTCCACTAATACGCATCGCTTCTACAGCTTTGGCTGCATCCGCAGACAACTGGTTCACATCAGAGAATGCTTCACCAGAAGCCTTTGTTCCGTCGGTCAATGGGATATTAATCGTCTGAGCCAAACGATAAATCATGACCGCCATTTCCTGACGAGTAATCTCCTCGCTTGCACCAAAGTTGCCATCCGCTTTGCCTTTAACAATACCGAGCTTTTGAGCGCTCGCAATCAGACTGGCATACCATGCCCCATCCTTAACGTCTGTAAATGTGCTTACAGCCGTCTCATCTAGTAAATCAAAAGCGTTCATCAATATTTTGATGAATTCTGCACGGGTCACATTTCCACTTGGATTAAAGTGTTCAGCATCCATCCCTTGGATTGCGCCTCGTGCTGCGAGTGCTTCAATGCTGTTTACCGCCCAATTAGCTGTAGCGGTATCTTTGAATGAAACATTCGAGTGAACCACTACATAACTGCCAAGCTGTTGCAAATTTAACTCAAGCATCTGTGTTCCTGTATTAAATCTTCCGTTCTTAACGATCTCTAGTTGCTGATTACTGTTCAAGTAATAAACCACTACTTTATGTGCTTTCTCACCAGACTTCAGCGTATAAGGAAGTGCCAGCTTGATCCCCGATGTCTTCAGTACATCGCCTGGAATAATCACACCATCTACGCTAAGACTGATGTCTTTAATTGTACCTGCATTCAACTGACTGCTTACCGAAAGTGGCAATCCGGATATATCTCCAGTGCCCACAATAAGCTTAAGTTTGCCGTTCTTAGCATCTTTGTAAGTCTTCAGGAAATTTTCCGGCAGCATTATGCTTGCTGTTCCTGTATCAATCTTGAGGGATTTAACATTCCCCGCTGCTGCCAGTGACTGCAGTGGCAGCTCAACTACAATTTGTTTCGCGTTTCCGGTAGGATTCACGACAATGGACAGAATACCATCCTTTGCATCCTTTGCTGCCTTTTCAACATCTGTGGCAGCCAGTTCAGCCAATGCTTTTCCATCTGCTCCGATAACCATCTGGACAATGATTTTACCATTGCTTACAGCAGGGGCAGCTGTCGCAGACGCGCTAGGCGAAGGTTTTGCCGTGGCTACCGGCACATAAGTACCCGGTGCCTCTGTTGGTTTCGGCGTTGCCGTTGGCGTTGGTGTCGTTGTCGGTGCAGGTGTTGATGTTGGTGTTGATGTTGGCGTAGCTTCTGAAAGCAACTTCAGGCCCGCAACCGCCGCAGTAAGCTGACTTAATGCCTCATCAATGTCTGCCTGAGTAGCAGTTCCACTCTCCAGCAACATCACTGCACGTGCTACCTCTTTCTCAAGAGTATTCCAGCTCTCCTCTACATAAAGGCTCTTATCCAGAGCCTCTATTGCTCTAAGCTTCTCCTCCAAGGCTGCCGTTATGAGAGGTGGATTTACAGAAACTAATGTTAAGGTATACGTTCTGGTCGTTGTTTTATCCAGTGCCGTCACAATGACCTTGTAACCCGTTTGAATTTCTCCCGCAATAGTAATGCTATCGGGTTCATACACAGCGAAGGTAACCCCTACCGGAACAGTAAGTCCTTCCTTCAGCTCATCAAGTGTAGTCGTATCCGGTAAAATAATTTCTTTGGCTACCTGATCAATAGATCCGCCCGGAATTGTGATTCCGCTGATCGTTGCATCATGAGCTTCGACAGGCTGTAAGGCTTCAAAGGCATTTTTCAAATTGGAATATGCCACATTAATATCACCATCGGTAGCACCGTCATTTGCATAAGTGGCTTTAGCAGCCTCTAGTGCAATGCGTAGTGCCTCCCATTGCTCAGGCGTTCCGGTATAATTCTCTTCATTTATCGAAGGATCTTCCGCTGTATCAATGGCTGCTTTAAGTTTAGATTTATCGTACCTCACACTGATGCGGCAGCTGGCAGCAATATCGGTGCCCGCCACTTTACCAAATATAGTGAAGTCTGTAGCAATGGTGAGTTTGTTAAGGGGAATTTCCTCCCATACCACACTTGCCAAGCCTGTCGTTTTATCGGCGTAAGTTACCGTAACCTTAGCTGGAAGATTAGGCACGACGTTAACTGTCGTACTCACCGCAATCTGTTCAATGCTTACAATCGCACCATGGTCGCCGGGAGCAGGAACTTCTCCTTCTGGCTTAGACGAAATTGCCCGCCATTCCTTAACGCCTGTCCAAATACTAGTGGACTGCTTATTAAGAATCAAACGGAGTTTATCCGTCTTCACCTCGTCAAAGGTTACCTCGTTAAATGCATTTCTTGCTTTGCCTTTCTCGCTCAAGCCCGTTACCGGTACGTATTTTCCGGCATCCTTATCCCAATATTCGAAGCTGTAATCTCCCGGTACCTGTACACCGCCTTCATCATCATAGAAGTACACGGAGCTGCCTGACAAAGTCACGGGCTCTTTCCAGGTCAGTTGTAGCCAGTGGCTTTCACCGGGGCCGCCCCAGTTCCCATACTGAGTTTCTGCTTCGCTATTGTAAATACTTGCTGAAGTATAAGGGATATAACCATCATTAATGCCATACACAGACTCCCATGCCGAAGTGTAAGAGGCACTAGGGGTAGCCAAAAGGGCAGCATTTCTGTATCTAAGGTTATCCACCGCCATCCGCATTTGATCCGTTGCCACTTTGATCTCTTCCAGTGTATATTCTCCCTGAGCCAGCAATGCCTTGGCAGCAGTCAGTGCAGCTTGCAGCTCTTGCCATGTTGCCGCAGTAAAATCATCCTTGTTCCGGACAAGTCTGCCGGAATCCCGATCCGCAAACTTCGCGATCATCTCTGTCAGTTCTGCAGTAGCTACAAATACGGTGACTGGAACCTTCACGACAGTTTCAAGTTCCCCGTCGCTGACAGTCAGGCGGTATTCGTATTCACCAGTCGCCTTAAAGGTTGCTTGCAGCATGGCCTTATCAAGCCCTGTCTCCTCTACTTCTCCTTCACCTGAAATCTTCTCCCAGGTATAAGTCAGCTTGCCACTTGGCAATCCATCATCAACGATTTGCGGCATAATCGTCAGAGGCACATTTTGCTCAACCTTCAATGGTGTTTCTAGATAAACCTTTGGTGCCTGATTGGCAGCCGCCTTAACCTCCAGATTATTGTTGTAGATCTGAATCTCCTTGATGGCGGTCGCAAGTTCCAGCGAATGCGTCACATGAATGCGAATCGCTGCAGTGTTGACCTTTTGGAACTCTACATTGTTATAGTTGGAAGCAATATACTCCGGATAGCGGAATTGCCCCTCCACTGGTTTCCAGCTTCCATCAGCATCCTGATATTCGACACCGAATGTCTGTGGTGTACCATAACCGTTCAGAAGCCGGTCATTATAGAAATAGACTTTTACATTGTCCACAGCCTGGACTCCATCAAATTTGAACGTAACCGTATCGACGGAATTCGGCGAACCTCCGAATAAAGCTGTGTTTGAGGTATGATTAATCGATGCGATTGTCGAATTGTCCGCCAGGTTGCGGATGTTCGAACCGCTCTTGATATAAGTCGATTCAACAGTAGTGCCTGAAGCAACAGCCAGATTCGTACCGTCATTAACAATATCTACGCCTGCTTTATTAAACATATCGACAGTCTTCTCATTGCTAGCTAGGGATGTTTGATCTGCCGCAGCAAGTGTCGTAGCACTGCTTTTTTCATATAACACCTGTGTCTTCGAGTTGTCGCCAACAGCCCCAGTTACATCACCTGAAGGTTTTTCCACCTTACCAGTAGCTGTATCATAAATCAGATGGGACATTTCGTTAGTTGTCATTACGAGTTCATCATTAATGAAGAGTGAATAACCTGCTGGAATACCTTGATAATGAGGATTGTCACTGTATTTAGCAGGATCCTGCCATACGATAGTTAAGTTAGCATCATGATAACGCACGTTATCTACAGCAAAATAGTCATAATCAACATTAATTGGCCATAGCTCGATCTTGTCATCTGTCCGTGGCTGAATACCCGCCATATCTTCAACCACAGTGTAATTCATCATGCCAAGCGTATCGTGGTGAATCCATGCCCGTACCATATCTCCACTAGGGTTAGGAGGATTGTCTTTTGTCCATGGCGTGCCGAAGAAGTAATCCTCCAGCCAGAAAAATTCATTAGAGTCCAGGTGGTCCGTATTGCCCGGCTCCACTGTATGCAACCAAGCGCCCCAATCAAACAGTGTTTTGTAAACGTCACTATTGATGTTATCTATAGGATAATAGCGCAGAGAGGCACGAACGGTATTAATATAGTTGCCGAAGTTACACCATGCGAACTGGTCTGTACCGAAGGCATCCGTCTTGCCATTCTTGAAATCTTCCACCCGCTTCATAATGCTGTTCTGATCCGCTGTAAAGAAAGGAAAGATCGGATAATAATTCGGATCTGCGTAATCAGACAACTGGGATAAATATTTCGCCTCATATCCTTCTTCACCTTCAGTTGGTACTACACCAAAATTAAAGACAAACATGTTATTATCCCGCCAAGGGTTGAATACATCGGTACCGCCTACAACTTTTTTGTGCAAAAAGCTGCCTGTACCATTCGTATCTGCCACACCGTCACCATCAAAGTCAGCCTTGTCGTACCACATCTCATTCAGAATTGAATTCTTAATATTCTGCGCCACAGTGTTCATTTTAGCTGCACCCGCAGTATCTCCAAGCTGCTCGTACATCTTCGCTGTTGCCACTGCATTGGCGTAGGTAGTAGAAGAGCCATCCAGCCGGGCATAGTTACCACTGCCATTCCAGTGCATGGATACGGTATCTCCGTCATTACCTGTAATCGGACCATGGTTATAATAAACAAGATTTGGATTAGTGCCTTTAAAATGTTCAAGTGTGCCGGTAACATCAGTGGCGGAAAAATCAGCGAACTTCTTCAATATTTCCTGACCACCACCGTAAATCTTGTAAGCATCCCAGCCTACTTGCGACGTGTTCTGCATCATATCCCAAGTCCAGATGTTAGGACGTCCGGGATTATTTTTATAGTTCTTATTCTCGGAATATTCCCCTTGAGCCAGCCAGGTTCCATACAAGTAGGAAGGATCACGCAGCCATTTCAGATCCTGCATCGCCCAAGGTACACTGACCGTAATCCCGTTGTTGTAGCCGAGAACGCCCTCCATGTTCATCGGGAACTGCCAGTCATTGCCCGGAATGTTGGCATCCAGCAAATTAAAGCGGTTACACCACCAACGATAATAAAGTACCTTCTTCACATTCTCATCGGGAACATCGATATATGGAATATTCTCTGCCCACCACTCGTTGTACTCCCGCACCTGTGCGGAGAAGGCTGTATCATTGCTGTCAGCAGCCTTAAAGCTCTCATAATGCAGCTTTGAGCCTGGTATTTCATCCGCGAGCCAACCCATGACTACCTTTTGGTCAACGGAGCCACCGGCGGGCACTGTAATCTCTTTAACCAGTTCATTTCCGGAAGGACTCATGCCGTTTCCGCTCAGGTGAACATCCACGTAGGACATTGCTTCAACTACCTTTTGCCCGGCTTTGCCTATCATTAGCGGAGCAGCCACTCTGTAACCCACCAGCTCATCACCCTCAGCCGCTGAGACGAAAGGTGATTTAACCTTCATCGTCAACGTTATATCGCTGGCTGTAGGATTCTTCAATTGAAGCAGCGTTACAGCACTGTTATAGCTGGAAATAAATTTCCGCTGGTTAATCTCCAGGCCTCCGCTTGTGTAGGTCTGATTCTCATGACTCGGGTAGTTCTTCCGCACATTTTTCTGTTCCGCCAAGTCTCCTGTAGAAAGGGTGATGTTATACATCGTGTCCTTGTTCAAAGTATCCGCGTAATGCACCGTTCCCACAAAACCCAGCTTGGTATTATCCTGAGTCTTCATGTACAAAGCGCTTCCCCGGCTGAACAGAGTATTGGCGCTAACTTCGTCGTTGACATCATCCGGAATGACACCTTCGTTAACTAGCAAGGCGTCAAGCCAAGGCAAATCGGAATTATCTTTTGCAAAAGCCTCAAAATCAAAAGCTTCAATCGCTTGCATCATTTCTCCGACGGTGACATCGCTGAAATTAACGCCTTCCTTAACAATAGAATTATCCTTCCACTTCGCCTGCCCGTAATTGGTGCCTACACCTTCATGATAGAAATCAGTCGTGTAGTTAGCCGATACGGGAACAATCCCTGCATTTAATACCACAGCCGCGCATAATGCCGCTACAGAAGCTCTTCTGGGCCATTTATGACTTGTCATTTGGATGAATTCCTCCTTTTTATCCCTTGATTCCTGTTAATGTAATGCCCTCAACAAAATATTTGTTGCCGATCAAGAAAAATACTAGACAAGGAGCTGTAACGACGAGCGCCAGTGCCATGACCTGTTCATAGTTCGGAATGCGCATCCCGTTCACAATATACAAGCCCATAGGCAGCGTATAATCTGCTTCAGTCTTCAAATAAATCATGGTGTAGAAAAATTCATTCCAACAGTTGATAAAGCTGAACAACGCCACAACAATCATTGCGGGACGTATAAGCGGCAGCATGATGCGGGAGTAGATACGGAAGTAACCCGCACCGTCAATCTTGGCAGCTTCACTGAGTTCTAGTGGAATCGTCATGAAAAATTGCCGGAGCAAAAAGACAAAATACGCGTTGCCGCCTGCACAGAAAAAGGCCGGAATAATAAGAGCAGGTTTGCCAGCCAGTCCCAAAGAAGTGTAAAGAGAATATTGTGGCAGCAGGGTTACGGCACTAGGCAGCATCATCGTACTGATGACCAGCACGAACCACATCCCGCGCAGCGGAAAGTTCAGCTTAGCAAAGGCATACCCCGCAAAGCTTGTCGTCAGCACCGTCCCGATCACATAAGGAACTACAATCGAAACTGAATTCCAGAGCTGCCGCAGGAACTGAATACGTTCCAACCCAAGCCGAAAATTATCGACATTTAGTGACTCGGGGAAAAACACAGGCGGCCGCGCCAGTATTTCTGTATGGCTCACGAAGGCACCTCGCAGCAGCCAATAAAGCGGAAAAGCAAACACCACTGCGAGCAGACAGGAGAGCAGAATCAGCCCGGTATTGATGGCTTTAGCTCTTTTCTTTTTTTTCTGGATACTTGTATAATTCATAATTGCGGTAGCCGCCATTATCTCGCCTTCTTTCTTTTGCCCATCGAATCGTCCCTTTTAAATGCGCCCTGGAAGTAGAACAGCACACCAGTAATAGCCATAGTGATTAGGAAGACGACCCATGCCTCAGCAGACGCCAAACCGCGCATCCCTACCTGAACAAATGAATGGTCATAGATCATAACGTTGATAAAATAAGTCATCCGATCGGGTGCACCATTTCTGGACAACACCACACTTTGCGTATAAATCTGGATAGAGGTCATCATGCACATAATCAATTGGAAAAAGAGGACAGGCTTGATCGTCGGATAGGTTACTTTGAGGAACTTGTGCCAAGCATTTCCCCCGTCCATCTCGATAGCTTCCAGCAATTCTCCCGGAACATCCTGCAGCGTAGCGATGAACACAACAATCGTCCCACCACAGGTCCACAAGCTCATGATAAACAATGTCTCAAAAATACGGATGGGATCTGTCAGGAAATCAACAGGGGCTACTCCTATCTGCAATAAAATCCAGTTAAGCAATCCACCCTTGGCTTGGTTCTGTAGAAGCATCTGCCACACAATCGTTGTCGCCAGCATCGGAACTACAGACGGCAGAAAGAATATAGCCCGCATCAAGTTTCTGCCGATAAATTTACGGTTCAATAAGAGTGCAACAATCAGACAAAAGGTGATTACAAGCGCCACGTTAATGAAGGCATAAATCAAGGTTACCGTTATGGATTTCTTGAATTCGGAGCTGGTATTGGTGAATATGTACCGGAAATTATCCAGTCCAATCCACTCCATAACTTGGCTTCCGCTCATAATCGTTATTTTATGAAAGCTGTAAAACAAACTGGCCAACATCGGATAAAGCGTCAATACCAAAAATCCAATAATGGCCGGTGCTGCAAACAAATATCCAGCCACCGCCTCTTTGGTGACACCTCTGGCATGCTTTTTAACATAGACCGCAGCCGTTTCGGTTTTGCTCTCTGGGTTCATAAGCAATAGCCCTCTTTTCAAATATAAGCTCTAATTAGGAAACCTTGCCGCTCTCGAACAACTGCTTGATCGCTGGCATGATCGCGTCATAGACTTCTTTAACACTTTTCTTACCTGCCAACGCCTGATCAATAGATTTCTCATATTCAGTATTCATCTTGAGGTAGGCAGGAACGTAATATGCAGGCCATTGTGCGATAGAGTCTTTCGTTGTGGAATAACTAAGGATAGTTTCTTTTGCGCTTTCAGGAAGATCGGAGGTCCACTTTTCAACCAAGGTAGGATCGGTATACCAATCTGCCTGGTTCGGCAACCACGCACCACTCTTCAGCAGCTCCAGACTGTTCTCAGGGTTGACCATGTAAGCATAGAATTTCTTAGCTTCCTCAATGTGCTTCGATGTATTGTACACAACAAGCGGAGCACCACAGTTCATCGTTACTGCCTTTTCCATCTTAGGCAGAACGCCAACGCCGATATCTTCATTACCTTTGATATTAGCTAGATCCCAAGAGCCGCTGATTGCCATGGCATAACCACCACTCAAAGCGTCTACCGCAGAACCAATTCCAGAATTCCAAGTGTAATTGAAAGCGGATGCAACCTTGTCTTTGTTAACGAGATCAGCTAGCTTCTGGATGGCATCAACCGTTTTGGGAGAATCCCATTGAAACTCCTTTCCATCCGGGGAAACAATCCCGCCACCGTTGGCATAAGCTGCCCAGAAGTGGTGGAACTCCCGTCCCGCTGTCATACCAAGCCCGTAGTTCTCGGTCAGAGCAGCATCAAAGCCTTCATCTGCCGCTGTTTTTCCTTTAGTATCTGTCGTTAGCTTTTTCGCGTTTGTCACGAATGTATCCCAATCCCACGCATTTTCAACTTTGGAGGGTGGATATTCAAGACCTGCTGCATCAAATTTGGACTTGCTATAGTAAAGCAGCTCCAACTGGTTGGATAGGCCGACTCCAATCACTTTTTGCTCAGGTGAATGGATTGTAATCGCTGATAGTTTTTCAGGAATGCTTCCGTCCGCTAATAAATCGCTGATATCTTCGATAATTCCCATTTCATTGTACTTTTGGATATCGCCTTCACCCATATAACTGATATCTGGAAGTTCACCGGATTCGAGCCGGGTCTGAATAAATGTATCAAAGGAGCCATCTGCTGGAAGTACTTGTGCATTGATTTTCACTCCGGTGTCGGCTGTATATTTTTCTGCTGCCGCTTCTACCAGCTTTTTCTGTACATCATCACCCCAATACAATAATTCCAAGGTTACATCTTTATCAGGCGTAGTTTCTTTGTTGGCTGCTCCAGACCCTTCAGATGCCTTTGGAGCCGCGTTGTTGGAATCGCCCGAACAGCCTGCCAGTGCGGAAAAAACCATCATTGATGCTAAAGATAGAACTAGAGTACGTTTTCCAAACTTCATGTTTGTTGCCTCCCTTTTTTTCATATCTATTTATTTCAAGCCAAGCATTTAAAGCTTTAGCCTAAAATCATCATGGTTTGTCATTCTTAGCGATTACAGACAAGGGCTGAATATTCCTCCGCCTGCCAGTCTTACGCGAGACTCTAGTATCCCCTCAGTTGTGCGATATTCGAGCTTATCCTCAAGCAGCACATATCTTGACGGATATGCAGCGTAACTTGTTACGATCCAGCCCTCCGAGTCTTCTTCAATATAACCGTTAATACAGCGCATCTTTCCGCGTGGATCCCTGTACAAATATGTGGTTGTCCCGAAGCCCATTAGATAGGCCACTAGCTCCTCCCCCATATCCCAATCATCTCCTGTCACACCCGAGAACAGCGAAGCAAACAAGGAATCACTTGCCCCCACAAATACGGATTGCCCAAAACGGTTTCGCGACAATTCTGGCATGTTCAGGTTAGGAGCTGCCACACTATATGTAGAGGCTGCCTCTCCAGGCAACAAACGGCGTGGAGTAGAGCGTACATTCCAATCGTAACAATTGAATACTGCCATCGTAGAACGGTAAGCGGCTTCCAAATATTCAGGGTCTCCAAGGAATTCATAGGCAACCCGGGATGCTCCTGCTACCAATCCACCCCAAAGGGAATGAATCATATACGACAAAGCTTCCCACCAGCGATCCGGATTCTGCACTCTGTAATCATTGCTGAATCCGATATTTGCCAGAATTAGTTGCCCATAACGCTGAGCCTCCTCTTTATTTCCAAGGTGACACAATGTTTCACAGGTAGGACCAAATCCTGCATTATCGTAAAAATGCTCCGTTATAGCTCCCTCATACTGCTGTATCCCTGTCTCCAGATTTCTGCCAAATTGCTCCCATAAGGTAAGTAGACGTTTATACTCTTCCGAAAGACCGCTCTGCTTCAGTGCCTCTAATAAATCAAGAATATAGAGCACAAATATACCATTTAGACGGCTCTCATCCTGCTCACGCTGCCCACTATGCCGATCAGGGTCTAGGCGAAGGCACATGATTTCGGCAGCCCATTGTAGATATTCTCTAGGAGAATGAATTTTAAGTAATGAACCATCCATTCGTGACAATAGATAAAAGACATGCCCAATATAATCCAGATCATAAATGCGGTAGAATTCTCCATACAAGGGACGCGGATGATTGAAATCTCCGCCTTCAAACCAATGCTCCTTCACATCCAATACTGCGGCAATCTCGGCCTTAGCTACTTGTTCGGGGACAGCCTTGGCCATGCTATTCTTCATCAGAAGAAAAGCAACCTTACCCAGCGATTCTCCCTGATTCGATAGCGGACGGAAGGCATATGGCCTCTCGGCCTCACCTGTCCCTCCAAAGTTGTTATTTACCAACCACTCGGCTCTCTTTTCCAGAATCAGGTCAATCGACTCCAGTACATTCCAGACCAGGATATCGGTCCGTCCATCTTCTAGCCCCAGCTCCAGCTTATGTTCTCCCGGCTCCAAACGCTGTAAAGATATAGTGTAGCTGCTGCCTGACTCCAACCGTACAGCTTCGTTCGTAATATTCTCCTGGCGGATCAGCTCCGTTACCGGTGAAGTGCTATACAAACGCAGCTCACGTAGAGCCTGGCCCTGCGGCAGATCAACAACAGCTTCGAACCTTCCTCCCCGGGTTAATACAGGCGTATAGCTCCAGCGTGGATGTCCATAGGCCATACCCTGCCTATAGAAATCATCTCGATTCTGACAGGGATGGAATATGTATTCCCAGCTGGAGGTCTCTCCAGCGTCAAGATCCAGCGGACTGTAAGCGCCACCATATATCCAGTCGGCAGCTGCAGATTCGGTCATAGATGATCCGTCCTCCACCAACGATAGCCGATGATACAGCAGACCATCCAAAGAAGGGGAAACCTGCTCAAGAAAACGATTCTTATAACTACAATAAGTACCTACGGTTACTGTTCTGCCCTGAACACCATAAACACCCAGATGTGGTGCTTCGTTGTTCCGTCGAATGGCAGCAATTTTAGCGAAATCTCCACCAAGATGGGGGAATACTGCACAGGACTGACTCATATTGCGCTGCACATTTTCATCTCGGTACATGACATAAGCGAGCGAAAACCACACATGAAGTCCATTAATTCTTACAGACTGTGTTGAGCGGTTCGTAGCTTCAATAGTCCATCTTAGTCGCTCATCTTCCAAAGAATATGTAAGTCTGATTGCAATCGGCGCGCCTTCAAAATCCACAATTACACGGTGTTTTCCTTCTAGCGTGATATTGGGCAACAGATCAGTGCTTTTTATGATATTCCCGTCTAGCTCTATTGTCCATTCTCCGAATAGCTTATCTGTATCCGCATAACCTGCCTCTTCCAAATAAGACGGATCAACTACCCAGTTCATTTCACTAGGGTCGCCCTGTAATATCAGAGACTGAAGCGCTCCGCGGTCGCTTAACTCCATCCTGAAATTTTCGTTGCCTAGAATCGTCATTGCCTAGCACCTCTTCAATATTTTAAGTTAAACGTTTAGATTTATGAGGAAAAAGGAGCTGTGAAACTTATTTTTGTCTCACAGCATTTTTTAACGTAGCCACGGAATCACGTTCGATCAACCGGCACTCCGGCATGGTCAGTGAATCCATCTTCGTCCCCTTGATTAAATTGAACAACACCTCAATAGCTTGATAGCCCATCTCATGTAGCGGAAGTCCCATTGTTGTTATACGCGGGCGTAAGTAATCACTGAATTCACGATTATCAAAACCGACAACCGACAGATCATCCGGTATTTTAAACCCTTTTTCCTCTGCCGCCTGCAAAATACCTACAACCATTACATCATTCATGGAAAGAATCGCGGTTGGAGGCTCCGGCAAAGCGAGCAACTCGGAGGTAAGACGATACCCTGATTCCCTCTCCCAGTCTCCCATCTTAATTAACAGTGGATCGAATGGTAATTGATATTCAGTAACGGCCTTGTAATAACCGTTCAGTCTTAATCTGGAAGGGATTGAATCCATCAAACCACTGATTACAGCAATTCTGCTATGTCCTTGGTTAACCAAGTAGGACATGGCTTGGTAAGCAGCTTGCTCATCATTATACTGGATAGAGATATCGTCCTGTGTGTAAGAGTAGGTATACACAATAGGCTTACCTTCCGTATCGATTAAACCCGTTAAATCACGGGGATGAACACCGATATAAATAATCCCATCCACTTGATTACTGAGCAGTTCGGCAACCGCATTAGCGGCATACTTTCGATAGTCTTCCGTATTCGAGAAGTTACGGCCGATACGCTTGTCCAAACGAAGATTCACCAGTAAAATATGCAAATCATTACGATCTCCAAAATCATTAATTCCATCGATAATATCGGGGGTGTTAAATACCGTCACATCTTCTGCAATAACACCTATTGTATTCGTACGGTTGAGTTTGAGACTCTTCGCAATAGCATTCGGCTTATAATTCAACTCCTCAATGGCTGCAACAACTCGTTCCCTTGTATCGGAACGTACATTGCGGGTACCATTAAGCACATAGGAGACTGTAGCAATCGAAACATTAGCCTTTGCGGCTATGTCTTTAATGCTGGTTTTCCTCATTACACCTTCTCCTATCTTATTATGGAACTCTTTCAATCACGTTGTTAAACGTTTAGATTATTTTTACAGTTAAAATATACCACGCGTATTTATTGCTTTGCAACCCCTTTTTTGCTATTCTCAAAAAATCCTCCTGTTCGTCCCCCGTTTCGTTTAGAATTGATTTATCTGTTGTTCATTGGATAAAAATAAGATATAGGAGCTTGAGCTTGCTATGACACCATTTACTGAGAGAGTCATTCATATCATACAGTCTATACCAGAAGGTAAAGTGATGACTTACGGAGGAGTTGCCCGCGCGGCAGGCAGCCCAAGAGGAGCGAGGCAGGTCGTTCGCATCCTTCACTCCATGAGCAAAAAATATAAGCTGCCCTGGCATCGGGTCATTAATGCTAAGGGAATGATCGCACTAACTGAGGATGAGTCTAACTCCCTCCAGAGGCTCTATCTACAGGGAGAGGGAGTTAGTTTTAGTGAAAAAGGTGTGGTAGATCTGAAGCAATTCCAGTTTGAGCCGGAGTGTGCCGATTAGTACCCTCTGGTAACTCTTCGTCTTTCTCCGGTGCCAAGAGCATTGAGTAGACAATACATCGTCGCGTAAATGACCAGCAGGACAAAGGCAATGAACAAGCTGAAAAATACGGACTGGAGATTCAGGCTATCCAGAACAAGTTGATACAACTGATGCCTGTCCGTCAGGACGTCCCAGCTATTGAGTCTGTAGACTCGGCCAAGCAGTACACCATATCCCCCGAGCATACATGCCGCAAGCACGAATACCCATGACCACAGCAGGTTGCTTTTGCGATAAATGACCGTCTGGAACTGATACAATGAGAAAAAACCGGTCAACCATCCACTCCAGGTGAACAATAAAAGAGTGACCAAGTCATACCAGTAGCGATTCTGAATGGCCCCCTCCACGATATATCTACTTTTTCTTACCGTTAAATGCACCAGGTCAGTCATGAGATAAGGCGCGTTGGGAAAGAACAGCAGCCACGCGACACCCAAAAGAAGAAGTAATAAACCGCCTATCTTCCTTTTGTCTAGCTCATAAGCAGCCATGGAAAATAAAAACGGAATCCAAGCTAAGAACAAATTCCAAATTAAAAAACCGTAAAACGAATCCGTCTGAAGTGACACTACACGATATACCGCCAATGTAGCGACAGACAATCCCGCCAAGAGCATAAACACCTTCGGATAATTCAATTCCTTCATGAGCTTATATTCTCCTTATCGATATTGATTACATTAAACTTATACCCAATTGTACAAATTCAGAATTCCGAAGTCCAATTTTAATACAAAAGCCCAGACGCAAGAATAGCGCCCAGGCCGACTTTATTTATTAAGCTCAAGTACCGCTGATTAGTTCAGAGGCAATGCTGGCTTCTTGCGTCCTGTCAGACCTCGTAGTCCACCTGCATCCTCCTGACAGGATAATGCCGTACACTCCCTAAACGCCGCATGACTGCATCCGATACATTTATTGTGATTAATACTGCTAAGAGCTTCATTGATCGCTTCACCGGTATGGTGATAAAACTGTGCCTCTCCTATTTTGTCATATAGCCCGGTTCTCTTAAGTAGCTCAAGCGGCTGCGGCTGAACACCGGAGATCATCAGTTTCCCTCCAACAGCATGGAGATGCCGCACCAGCTCCGCCAGATTGGATTCACCCGTAGTATCCATGAATGGCACTTTTCCCATCCGCATTAATATAATTTTCGGCTGATCTGAGCCATAACCCGGCATGGTGTCATCAAATCTATACGCAGCGCCAAAAAACAGCGGTCCTTCCACGGTATAAATCCCAATCTGCGGACAATCATGACTCTCCGTTACCATATGTGCTCCTACCTTGACGGAATTAGGATCAGGCAATACTTTGGATACCAGATGAACCTCTCCCATCCGTTTCACAAACAAAATCACCGCAAGAATCAATCCCACCTCTACGGCCAGCGTTAAATCTGCAAATATCGTCAACAAGAAAGTGATGAATAATACCAAAGAATCACCTGTTTTGATTTTAAGCAAATGAAGAAATTGTTTACGCTCACTCATATTCCAAGCCACTACCATCAAGATAGGAGCCATCGCTGCCAACGGAATACTAGAAGCATAGGGTGCAAACAACAGAAGAATTAGGAATACCACTACCCCATGAACGATCCCTGAGATCGGAGAAACTGCGCCGCTTTTGATATTTGTGGCGGTTCTGGCAATGGCACCCGTGGCTGGAATTCCTCCAAACAATGGAGCTGCAATATTGGCGATTCCCTGACCAATCAGTTCACGGTTGCTGTTATGGCGGCTGCCCGTCATCCCATCAGCTACGACAGCTGACAATAAGGATTCAATAGCACCCAACATCGCGATGATAAAGGCCGGACGAATCAGCAGTGTAATCCGCTCCCAGGTAATGGTCGGAAAACGGAAGCTTGGCAATGTATTAGGGATATTCCCATAGGCCAAACCAATCGTAGTCACCTTACCGCTAAAAAATAACGCTGCTATGACAGTTGCACAAAGAAGACCGACCAATGGACCCGGCACCTTCGGAGCGAAGCGAATCGCTAGGATAACAACAGCCAGACAAATCGCGGCGGTCAGGATACTATATCCATTGATCGTCGATAGATGAAGTCCAATTTCTTTCATGTTATCTACAAAGCTCTCGTGCCGTTCAATATCCCTTAACCCAAGGAAGTTAGCAATCTGTCCGGTGAAGATAATAACCGCTATGCCTGCTGTGAAACCAATCGTGACCGGCTTCGGAATAAATTTAATCAGTACACCCAGCCTTAACAATCCCATGAGGACTAAAATAACCCCCGCCATCATCCCCGCTAACAGCAGGTTCTCATAACCATACTGCATCCCAATAGCGAACAAGATAGGAATAAATGCACCTGTCGGTCCACCAATCTGAAATTTCGATCCCCCGAACAATGAAATACATATGCCCGCAACGATTGTCGTATAAATGCCATATTCCGGCTTTACACCAGAAGCAATAGCAAATGCCATCCCTAAAGGAATGGCAATAACCCCGACGATTGTCCCTGATATCAAATCCTTGCGAAAAGCGTTCATGTTGTAGCCTTTATAACGACCCCGCCCTGTCATGTTCAAACCTTCTTTTCTTTAAATATCTGATTATTTGAATATAAGAAGAACATTACTCTAGGACGCGACTGTTGTCAACGCCAAAATAACGTTAATCTATTCCATTTTCACTCGCCGCGCATGCCTTCCAGTAATGAAATGGTATTCACGAGATGGTTATCAAATATTTGTTTGGCCACGACCAGAAGGTCCTTGATCAGAGGATCACGTAAGGCATAAATGACTGTGGTGCCTTCTTTCACACTGGTTACTACATTTTTGGCGCGTAAAACAGCTAGCTGCTGGGATACAGCAGAACCTTCCGAGCCGAGAATAGCCTGCAGTTCATTCACATTCTTCTCACCTTCGCTAAGCAGCTCCAGAATACGAATACGCATCGGATGAGCCAGCGCCTTGAAGAATTCGGTCTTAAATTGCTGAATTTCGGTGTTCATAGCTTTCTACTCCTCATGCTTAACTTTCTGAATCTAATGTTATCTTTGTATGTTATCTTAGTCCCTAAGAAGCGTCAAATACTGAAGGGATAGATTCGCACATCACGGACCTGCAATTCTACGAACACACCCAGTGCCATAGGTTCACCGAGACACTCGAACATCACTAACCCTTCACCTATTCGTAAAAATCCTGTGCCATCTTCTTCAATATTCTCCAATACGCCCGTAAAAATAACCCTATCCTGTTCGAGCCTGATGTTGAACTCACCTGCAGGCACAGGATGGATATCCACCCACCTCATAAGCAGCTCCGAAAGCTCCAATTCCACATCCATTTCTGCCCCTGGATTCACAGGAGCACCACACCAGACTCCCCGGCCCTCCCCAAATTCTGTGAGAAAAAATACCTCGTCCTTTTTCAAACCACTTTTTGTAATTTTGATTTGCATAGCCCATACTCCACCCTAATGATTTATAACGATCATTATATCATGAGAATTAGCCCAATTTATCAAGTATAATTCTGGGTTGCCTTATTCAAATAAGTACTAGGGTGTAACCAAGGATGCTTAAAGAACTCACTTTTACTGGTAATCTTCCGCGAGACACTCAGGTCATAATCGATCATAGACTTTATCTGCTCTGCAAAGGCCTCCCCTTTTACCAGCATTCCCAGCTCAAAATCGTGGCAGGCACTTCTTTCGTTGATATTATATGAACCATGAAAAACGGCTTGTGATCTATGATCATAGGTAATTTTCCAATGGGAAAATCGACCGGTGGCACTGTAGTCATAGAAGGAAACACCGTTAATAAACGGCATATACATATTGCCTCTTACCGCCGCGCGATTTGTAGGATGATCATTAACCTCCAGCGGGTTACAAATGTTCAAATTACACGAGCATTCCGGACCAAGCAGCCCGAGCCGATCCCAAAAATCCTGATCAATCAAATAAGGATTCACGATGATAGTCTCTTCAGCCGCGTAAGTAATTAGATCCAGATAATATTGTTGAATCAGGTTAACCGGGTTACCTGGAAAGCTTGCTAACAGCGTACATTCTTCCTCACCAAAATGATAATCCACATCCGGATAATAAAAGACATCATTCACATCAAAATGATCTCCGCCTAGAAGCAGCCAGCGAGAATAGAACATCGCATTCAAAGGCTGCGCTGCTGCGCCGCGAATCCGGAAGCAGCCATCATGCCACTCAGCCTCTTTACTAGGAATCCCCTGTGGATGTCCATCTATACTCATTGCAGAGGATGCCTGCACTGGGGTCTCATACGTATATTGGTCACCAATATTTACACTGCCTATAATCGAGGTTACCCCATCTATGACCATAAACTTCCGATGATCGATGACATTCAGTCCTGTGACCTCAACATCCTCTTGCACTTTATCCTGCAGAAACAGGATACTTTCCGGCACTCCCTCTTGCTCCAGCGCCTTTCGTTTCACCCGCCATTCCATAGCTGAATAATACGAATTGAAGGTATTCAACAGCTTGGCGCCTGCATTCTCGAGCTGATCAGCAATCTTGGAGAACTGGCCGTACTCCAGATTATTTCCGTGCCCCAATGCCGTCAATGTGTAATTGACCATAACCCTTACCTTAACGCCACGCTTAAGAGCATAAAACAGTTCATCTGCAACCAGATTGCCCGAGCGATCATTAAAAAAAAGCATGACAGACAGGTGGATATAATGCTGCGCTTTTCTGATCTCCTCTAATATCATTCCTAGACACTCCGGACCATTCACGTAAGGTGTTACTTGATTATTCCACGTAGTCTGCGGAGCCAGAACCTTTAGCTTGCCTGAGTCTAGTCTGCCCAATACTTCAGTAAGTTGTTCCAGTAAGCTTGGACTAAATCCAGGAAGCTGGAATAGCTGCTGACTTGTCGTAATGACTCCGCCAAGCGTCTGACGATAGGCTCTGGCAGCCTCTAGGTCTATCCCCTCAAGCTTACGCTCCACCTCTTCTCCTGCTACACCCATAATACGGGCAAGCGATCCGCCGGATAGATAATAATTCAAGAAATCAATCATATTTCTCTGTGTCTTCATATGTAAAGTCCCCCATCGTTTATATTGCATGCCTTTGAATCAAGGTAAGGATAGATACCCTAGATCTCCTTTTCATAAACGGGGTGAAATGCAAAATAGGGATGCCCCACAGCCTTTATGGCTATGGATCATCCCTGTTTAGGTTTAAATAGAATTCGCTAAGAATGGAGACAGCTTATTTTACCTGTTCTGCGCTAAATACTTTAACATCTAGAGGAGCAGCCAAGAATTCGCCAGCTTTAGCTGAGAAAGCAGTGAAATGAGCGCTCGTATTGTGGCTGGATACTGCTTCAGCATCACGCCATTGCTCAATCATAATAAATGAGTTGGCTTCTCCAGCATTCTCATATAGCTCATAAGAAAGGTTACCCTCTTCAGCATGAGTAGCAGCCAGTAATGCTTTAGACTCCGTCAAAAACTGTTCGCGACGCTCTGGATTAACTTTAAGTACAGCATGAATAATGATCATTGTATATTCCTCCTAAGATTAGTGTTTATGGTAGCGTGTTGGCTTACTAACTTTAATAATTATTTCCACTCAGCAACTTTATCGATAGGCAGACGAACAGAGGGGTAACCTGCATCAACAGCTTTACCAATGGAGAGCAGCATTACAGGAACATAACGATCTTTTTCCATACCAAACGCTTCAGCGATTTGGTCTTTTTCAAATCCACCAATTGGGTTTGTATCGTAACCATGTGCACGAGCAACCAGCATCAGCTGCATAGCAACAAGTGCGCCATCGATAAGCACGGTGTCTCTGTTAATTTCCCGTGGCAGGTTAGCGAAATGAGCGGATAATCTGGTTAATTGATTTTCTTTTACTTCAGCAGGCATAAGTCCACGTTCAACAGCCGTACCGTAAATTTCTTCAGCGTAATCGAAGTTGTTCAGATCACCAAAGATGGCAATCATAGCCGCAGAAGTCTCTACTTGTACGTTATTAAAACGAGCGAGAGGCGCTAAAGTAGCTTTAGCTTCGTCACTTTCAATGACCAGAAAACGCCAAGGCTGCATGTTCACTGAAGATGGAGCAAGTGTAGCTTCGGCAAGGATCTGTGTCATTTCTTCTTTGCTGATTTTAACGGATGGATCATATTTGCGGATAGAGCGGCGTCCTGTAATAATTTCTTGAAAATCATTTGTTTGTGTAGCGTTCATATGTTTAATTCTCCTTTTAGTGTGTTTTGTAAGTTACAACAGAATGATATTAGATTGCAGACGATTGAGCATATCAATGAGCACTGCTCGCTCCTGATCGTTAAAACCTGTTAGCAGAGTAGCGATAAACCGCCTTTTCTCTTCGCTATATTTAACCATTCTTTCCCGACCTTGATCGGTTAATGAGACCAATGTGACCCTGTTATCGGCTGGGTTATTGCGGCGAGCGATCATGCCACTCTCTTCCAATCCCTTCAGATGACGTGTGACGGCTGCCGCATCAATATCCATTTCCTTTTGCAGACTGATTTGGCTGACTTCATCTACCCGAAACAGTTCATGCAGGAGGCGAAGCCGTGTGGGACTGATCCCTGCACAACGTTCGAATTTTGGAGAGATTCCTTTGTTTAAGGCCTGCAGCAGTTCAAATATATGTTCTTCCTCAGGACAGTACTCCGTCAAAATATACCTCCTTTCTATATTTAATTGCATGCAATTGTTTTGTATAAAATTATACTAACGCATAATCATTGACCCGTCAACTAATATATCAAATCATTTTTAAAAAATCAACATTGCTTATCCTCATCCGGTGCTATACGCTTGAACAAAAGAGGAGGATACCTATGAGAATATCCCTGATTCAGCTGGATATAGCATTTGGCAATCCCACTATGAATTATGCTGCTGTTGTCCAGAAAATAAAAGAAGCCGCTGTCGCTGCCCCCGATTGTCTGATTCTCCCTGAGCTATGGACCACTGGTTATGATCTAACTCGCTTAGAAGATATTGGCGATCCGGAAGGAGAAATTACCAAGACATTTATCTCCAGCTTGGCTAAACAATACAGCATCAATATCATCGCTGGTTCTGTCGCTAGCCGAAATGATACTGGTGTAACTAATCGTATGTATGTATTTAATCGATCAGGTGAGCTCGTCGGACAATACAGCAAGCTGCATTTGTTCCAGCTGATGGATGAACATTTGTATCTGCAGCCGGGAGAAGCCAAAGGACTATTCACATTAGACAATACGTTATGTGCAGGGCTAATCTGTTATGATATCCGGTTTCCGGAATGGGTTCGCGCCCATACCGCACAAGGGGCGGAAATCCTGTTCGTCTGCGCTGAATGGCCACTGCCCAGATTATCCCACTGGCGGGCGCTGTTGATCAGCCGGGCCATCGAGAACCAATGTTTTGTTGTAGCCTGCAACCGTGCAGGCAGCGATCCTGCCAATATCTTTGCTGGGCATTCAATGATTATTGATCCTTGGGGAGATATTGTGTGTGAGGCTTCTGAAGAGGAAGAAATTCTAACCGGAGAGATCGATTTACATCAGGTGCGTGAGATTAGGAAACAAATTCCGATTTTTTCGGACAGACGTCCTGAGTTGTATAATTAAAAGAGCGTCATTGTTGAATATTAAAAAAGACGTTACGTAGGCTGGCATTATCCAGCTTTCCGTTACGTCCTTTTTTAACAGACTCTAACCCATGCTCAGCCCTTAGGAATACCGCTCGCGCAGCACCCGCGTTGCATCGAGCACACGTGGATCATCATAGTCCAGGCTGTATCCTGTCTCTTGCTGCAAAATGCGGGATGCTCTAAGAGAGACTCCACGACGAATCAAAGCCTGAATAATCCCCTCCCCAAACACTTTCGCCACTTCAGGTCCACCGAGTTCACCCAGTCCAGCAATCGTCTCTGGACGAACCTGTGGATATGATAGTGAGGAGTCTCCTCCGGAGGCTTGCGCATAGAAATTACGAATTTGTTCACCGCGTTCTTGTCCCGAGCCAGAAACTACAACAAATGCATGTACAAAATAGGCATTGTTCTGCCTACGCTGAGCAATACCACAAAACTTCCGGCCACCAATGGCCAGATCGAAATCACCAGGGCAGTAAGAACCAACAATCTCACCAGCCTCAATTTGCGCCGCAGCCTGTGGATGACTAATAGCAACCGCTTCCGTGATCAAAGCAGCCAAGAGCTTAAAGTCATCATGAAAGTCCAGCTTTCCACGTCCTTTGGGCAGAACTAGAGAAACATTAATGATCCCTGCATCCAGAGGCACCGCAGCCCCGCCGGAATGCCTAACCGCTGTTCTAATCCCTTGCGCCTCAAGCGTAAGCATCGCCTGAGCTGCACACGGTAGCTTACTGTCCCGAAGTCCAAGTGCCACACCACCAGAATGACTCCACAGATGTAAGCTAGGAGGTATAAGTCCCGCTCCAACATCCCGGCATAAGGTTTCCTCAAAAGCGAATGGGACCAGCATATCCTCTAAGCTCCCTGCTTCTGTACCTTTGCTCTCATCCCTTGCACTCAGATGTTGAAAGAGCCCCATTTCTGAAGGAAGTTTACTAAATATTGAATCATACTCACGAGTATCCACCAAAGCCCCTCTTTCCCGAATATGAGCCACGAGACCTGCTATTCTCTACCAGCTAAAGATCCAAGCCTATCCGTATAAATAATGATAGTAATATTGTAACCGATCTGTCTCCATGCTGTGAGCAGAGAATTGAAATGAGGTTATGATAACGCTATTCTTATAGTAAATGGACTTACCCCAGAGCATAATAGGGGAAGCCCTAAATTCATGCTATCCCAAACGTTAAGGAGTGATGCTGCATGACAGGAGACAAGCTGACCAAAGAACGACAGCTAACCAAAACAAAGCAATGGGAACAAGCCCTTAACCACCTTTATATCAACTTTTGGGATTACAGCCATGACGCATTAAATAAATTCGCTGATGAAGATATCCACCAGGCAAGAGTGAACAGCCGTAAGCTGCTAAGTCTATTATCCATTCTTGATCCGCGGCACACTTCAGGCCTGTACCCTATTTTCAAGAAAGCGCAAAAGAGATTAGGTAAAGTGCGAGATGCAGATGTTCTAATAGAATCTTTCAAGAACAAGCGCAAGCAGGCGAAGGAGAACGGAGATTCCAAAACTGCAGACCTGTTAAAGGCAGTGATTGCGTACCAAAAGGACAAGCGCAAAACTTACCGCAAGAAGCTCGCTAAGGAGCTGCCTGAACTAATTAATGAAGACCTCGAGGAAAAGTGGAAGACCTTCCTAAGCGAGCAGCTTGAAGCCCTAGCCGCCAAAAAGAATGTTAACGTTGTTATGCGTGAGCTTGAGATCGCTTATGAGCAGAAGAAAAAAACCTGTAAAGCTATTTTCCATGAAGACAATGCCGAATCTAAAGAAGCCTTCGACGCTTTGCACCAGCTAAGAATCGCTGCTAAGGAACTGCGTTATACCGCGAGTGCAGCCGATTTTGCAATAAATCAGAAATTCCATGCGCATGAGGAGATCTATAAGGAGATTCAAGATCAACTTGGGCTGATTAACGACAAACGTCTATGGCTGGAAACACTGAATGCTATTGGACGTGAAGAGCTGGACATCGGTAAAAAAGCATGGAATGCCTTCACGTCGCAATTAAAGGATGAAGTGCTCGATGCACTGCATCATAATGATGTCATTCCTATCCAGACACAAACGAAGTAGCTCCATACAACATTGCAAATGGTCCTTTCTATTCAGCCGTTGTATCTGATGCACCATACTCTTCAATATTCAGTTTCACTTCATAGGTAATCGGAATCTCACTAAAGGTTTCATCCCAGTTATCCTCTACGCTCCGCCATACGGCTGGATGTTGAATACGCAAAGCGTTGCCGAAACCTGCAACCTCTGTATGCAGCTCCTTCTGCATTTTTTTCACAGTGACCTGAAGCATGTCTAAGACATGCTTCTCCAGCACTGCTTTATCCTCCTTTACAATGCCGTCATGTAACTTCTTTGCACTCTTGGCAAAAGCCTCACCATATCTCCCCGTAGATTCTATTTTCACATGAAAAGAGATCTTCCCATCCTTCACATTAGCTTTATACTTACTACCCAGAGATTTGATTTCATAGGTAATGAGCTTATTGTTAGACGGGTCGTATGCTTTGAGAGCACCCCCCTCTCCCTTTCCAGTCAGCCAGACCATACCTTCCAGCTCCGATGCATCTAAAAAACCAACGAGCTTTCCCGTTTTCCCTTTAATTACGCCTGCTCCATCCAGCTTTGTCTCCTTCTCTTTTTCTAAAGAAATCACATTCTGCAACATGAAACTTCTTTTACCATGCAAAGGACCCGCCACTTTAGCTATTGAAACCGGCTCCCATATCCTCGTGCTCCGACTTCTATTCACAAAAATCCCCTCTAATACAAATGAAGGGGTTTGGCCGGGCAGCGCATTTTCCAATACATCTCTGGCTTTTCCCTTGCTGACATATAGTAGAACACTGGGACGGATATCGTTATCCCTGCTAAAGAAATCAATTAATTCAGAAAACTTGGTGGAGCGTGCAAGCTTCTCACCGATCACAATGACCTTAAGGTGATGTCCGATTGGAGTACGTCTAGTACGCAGTGAGAGTGCCCGTAATGCTTCAAACATAGAATCACTTACTTCACTCATGTTATAGTAATTTCTGGTTGAGGATGAGGCCGCACCAGACTTCATACCTGACCCTCCCGAGCCTTGAGGAATCGCAAACTGATAAGTACTCATGATTTGTTTAGGCATGGGCTTCCCCCCACCTCCTTGCTGAGTAGCCTCTTCATTCTCGTTCTGCTCCGCACTGTCCAGGGCAACACCAATCTCCATACTTAACTCCTCAACAGGTGTACTGCTCCAGCAACCGGTCAACAGAATACATACTATAAGAAATGTAATCGACACTCTCCATTTTTTCATGAAGCCGCCCTCCGGAAATGTGCGATGATCAATAGCGGCAATGGAATTAATCCAAATAAAACGATCATCCAATTACCTACGACTGTCCCTAATGCAAATAGAGCATTCACATTTGGTGGCATTCTGGAAACTAGATAGGCTACTGGAAGTATAGCCAATAAGCAGCTATTAAATCGTTTATTAAATATTTGAGAAACTCCCAAAGCAGCAGCATAAATAGTGATGCAGAAGGTGCAGAAAATTTGCATAATCCAGATTACCAGCAGCAGCGATTCAAACCTCTCAAAAATAAGATAATTCACCTCAAAGCTTCTCACTAGATCAAGAAATGGCCAAGTTCTTGTGACCACTCCATCTATAGAAAACGCACCAATAGTCATTACAACAGCTAAAAGATAAAAGAACGTTGATATACATGATCCAGCAATAATTACCTTTACTGCTTTTTGTGGCTTATCCATAAAAGCAACAACGAACAGCATCGCTTCACCAGCAGTAAAAGTCAGAATGGTTGGCCTGATGCCCTTCCATACCGGTCCTAAACCATCTCCAAGGAAAGGCCGCAAATTATCGATATCGAAAACTTCAATACTAAGCAAGCATACTCCAACAAAAACTGTCCAAGTAATCGGAACAATCAACCTACACATGCTAGTGATAGCATTAAGTCCTCCTCTGCATAAATAGAAGGCTATCCAAATAAACACAGCAACAATAGCCCAAGGAGGGGTTCCCTCCAGCAGAAAAAAAGAGGTCACTTCCTGTACGGAACGTGCTTCAAAACTGGCTATACACAGAAAATAAACAATCACTAATATAGAGAGCATCACTCCAAGTGGCTTGCCAATGATTTTCCCGCTAAATTGAAAAATAGTTTGACCTGGAAACCGTTGGCTAAGTTTCACTATAATTAAACCCGTTAAAAAGGTAATTACTCCCCCTAAAAAAACGGAGATCCACACGTCTGGAGTTTCACTCGCCTCTACAATCGTCCGAGGAAGTGTAAGTATCCCTGCCGCAATAGTATAATTGGCTAATATGATCGTCGCTTGAACAGCAGTAATTCGGTCCTTCACCTCGGTACTCATATTCGCTTCCTCCTTTACTTCGATCTCTCACCCTTTGCGTCGGGGGTCCTTCGGCTTCAACAGCGTAGGGCGGCCTGTTAGAAATTGCAGCGGCATACGGAATATAAAATCTTTCCAATCCTTAATCTTATACGGGATAAACATGCCAAGATAAGGCATGCCAAAGCTTTTTAGCTTGATTAAATGGGCACTGATGAAAAGAAAGAATAACACCACTCCATATAATCCAAAGACTGCTGCAAAAAACATGGCTACAAAACGGAGCATACGCAGCGTCATTCCTGCACTATACATAGGGATGGTGAAAGAGGAAATCGCTGTAACTGAAACAACGATAACTAGAATAGGACTCACGATTCCTGCTTCTACCGCGGCTTGGCCGATGATCAGACCGCCTACAATCCCCATTGCAGGACCGATAGGTTTAGGTAGCCGGAGTCCAGCCTCCCGTAATATTTCAATCGAGGTCTCCATGATTAAGGCTTCGATTAATACTGTAAAAGGTACACCTTGGCGGGAGCTGATAATTGATATGGCCAGCTTAGTCGGAATTAATCCTGGCTGGAACGAGAGGAAGGAAATATATAGTGCCGGTGCAAACATTGATATCAATGCGGCGAGAAAACGCAGTAAGCGCACCAACGACCCCACCATCCACCGATCGTAATAATCCTCTGGGGATTGCAACAGCATCCCGAAGGACACGGGCATGATCAAGGCAAAGGGTGTGCCATCCAGCAGGATAGCTACTCTCCCTTCCAATAACGCTGCCATTACGCGGTCAGGTCTTTCCGTATTCTGAATCTGCTGGAATGGCGTGAAGCTATTATCTTCGATTAATTGCTCCACATAACCAGATTCTTGCACATCATCTATATCAATCGTCCTGATTCTTCTTTTGACTTCTTCGACCAGTTCATCATTCGCGATGTCCTTGATATAAGTTAGAACCAGATCCTTCTTCATCCTCTTGCCTACAGTAAAAGAAATCATGGCTAGCTCTGTGCTCTGCCCGTGTCGGCGCAGTAATGCCGTGTTATCACTTAACGTCTCATTAAATCCGCTTCGAGATCCCCGCAAGACAGCTTCTGATTCAGGCTCTTCTATCCCTCTTGTGTTCCCCTTCGGGGTGCTGAGCACAATAGCCTCCGGTATCCCTTCTACTAACAGCACTACAGAGCCGAACAACACCTTTTGAAGGGAGAGCTTCACATCATCTGTAAACTCAACTTCCGAAATAAGCACGATCTCATGAATGAGAATATCTTTTAGATCCTTTGCTTCCGGTATCGTATGGGGATCCTTAAAAACCTTATAGGCATTCATTAAAGGCTTCAGAATATTCCGATCCATTTTATCTTTATCTGTCAGTCCATCTACAAATATAAGGGCCGCTTGCAGCTTTATACCTCCGATACGTAACTCCCGAAAACTCACATCATGCATATCTGTGCTCATCTCTTTAAATCTTTGCAAATCCTCCCGAAATTGACCGCTATAGCTTGCTCCTGTAGAAGATTCTTCACTGATTCCAACAGAATCGTCCGCCTTAGCAACCTTTTTCGTATTGCTAGAACCTAGAGAGGCTTCTCCGTAAGGAACACCCCCGCCTATGCTGCCGGCAGCTTTTTTTGCTCTAGTACTTATCGTATCTTCCTTTACATTAGCCCAACTCATCATCCGGATTAGAATAAACGGAACGAAAAAGATCATAATAGCTTGGAAAATCACACTCCATTTAGGAATTATCTCTAGAATAATATTCCACACCCTCATCACCTCCTTTATAACTGTGTTCGTATTTTTTACCGAAGATGGGTAAATCATGCACGCAAAAAAGACCCCACAATATGGAGTCTCCCTAATTTCATCTTTAAAATTATCGCCTTATGCTTGAAGAACCTTGTTCAGTATGCCTTGGTAGGCTGCTTTCGGACGCAGACCGACCAGCTTTTCCACAGGCTGCCCCTCTTTATATACAATGACTGTAGGCATCCCCATAACACCCGCTTCTCCAGCCAAATCCGGCAGTTCATCACAATTCACCTTAACAATAGAAACATCGTCTCCGTATTCCTGGTGAAGATCTTCCAGAACAGGCAGCAGCACCTTACAAGGGGGGCACCATGGCGCACCATAATCCACCAGTACCGTTCCTCCACCACGTATTTCTGACCGCACCCAATCCGCACTATCGGCATTTATAATAGACATTTGCCATTCCTCCTCATATTTTTCAACACCAGCAGTACTATTCCAAGTTCTCCAGTGGACACGTTCCCAACTTGCTCTCATCCTGCTCCTGCAGAATAGATGCCATTCGTTCTTCCAAATTTCTCTTGATCTGATTCAGCTCTACAAGCTGACGTTCAATATCTTCCAATTTACTGCGGTATAGTGGCATCACTTCTGCGCAGAAAGCTTCTTTGTTCTTCAAGACACAATGTAGAAAGCCCGCGATCTGCTCTGTCGACAGACCCAGGTTCAAATATAGTTTAATCGTTTCTACCGTCTCTACAGCAAGTGAAGAATACTCCCGATATCCGTTGGCCTGACGGATCGGCGAGATTAATCCTTGACTCTCATAGTAACGAAGTGAACGGACGCTTACGCCCGTCAGTTTAGCAAGCTCACCTATTTTCATAGCATTCTCCCCGGGGTTCATGAGAATTGTTCTACACCAGTATAAACCCTGACACCAATGTTAGAGTCAACAAAAAAAATCCAACCGCGGCTAACCCGCAGTTGGACTCGTGTTTTATTTTACAACAGGTATATCCGCTTATATCCTATAATAATCCTGCCGCCCAAAGTCCACCTCTAAGAATCATCTGGCGAAAGGGCTCTACGGAAAATGACGGCAAATGATGACCAGGCATTAAATAAACAACCCGGCCTAGACCAAAATCATGGCACCAAGCCGCCTGTCTCATTGCCCCATCATGAGGATATTCCATAAGCACAGTTGTTTCGAAATAGGGATGCTGCTCAAAATAATAAGGCTCATCATCGATCACAAATTCTTCGATCCCCTGCATAATGGGATGCTCCCGTGCCGGTATGGACATCTGGAGCGAAGTGAATTCTGGATGATGAGTGAAATGCGCTCCCAGCATAGCGCCTAGCTCCTGATTACGCTGTAAGGAGATTCCGTTATGTACCACTAGTAATCCACCACCGTTAGCCACATAGGAGAGCAATGCGCTGCTTTGTTCCGCCGGTATTTTATCATCGGAGAATTCGGTATAAGAGATCACCAGCTTGTAGTCAGATAATGTTTCTTTATTAAGCAGCCCATAATCCTCCGAGGAGAATACCTGCAGGTCATTGGCAAGGATCTGCTCAATCTCCCGGTCTACTCCCGCAAATGGGTGATATTTAACCTCCGAATAACTTCCGAGTGCCAGTGCTTTTAGTGTAGACATCCTATCATCGCCTTTCTTCGTGTAGTTTTTTTGATTACGGGAAGCCCATCTACCAAGGCCATGTATTTCCATCCACGTCAAGATAGGCCGGCTCATCCCCTAGATACTTTTTATACTCCATAACCTGACTTATAATCTGGTCTGCAGACACATCGGGTGAAATATCGGCTTGCTCATTTTTTTCGCCATGCATATAAGTCTTCATCCAGCCGGGGTGAAACACCATCACTTGACCCCCAAGCGTCTTTAGATGATTGTGCATCAGGGAGGATTGCATATTGAGAGCCGCCTTAGACATGCAGTAGCCGTACATGTTAATACGTTTATTTCTGCCAATGCTGCCCGCTTCCGAAGAAATATTAACAATCAATTTATCCTTACTTTGCAATAAAAGTCCCATAAGTGCATTGCTGACTCTCAACGCGCCTAGTGTATTCACATTATAAATCTCCGCCATGCCCTCATCATCCATATCCACCAGCATCGTAGCATCATCTGCGGAATGAATAATTCCGGCATTATTAATAAGAATATCAACATGCACAGTTCTGCTGGCGATAGCCCTTGCTGCCTGCTTTACACTGTCCTTACTACCAATATCGAGTGGAATAAGTTCCAGCTGTTCCGGATACTCCTCTTTAAGCGCTTTCAATTCATCTGTATCTCTCATGTATTGTCCAGCAAATACTGAGAACTGTTTCTCTAAAAGAGAGTGCACAAGAGACAATCCGAGACCCCGATCAGCTCCAGTCACACATGCGACTCTGTTCATTCTTATCAACACTCCTACCTAGTAAGGATTATTGAAGCAAGTTGTCTTCCTTTCACCTTAGCATGCCGTCCTCTTTTTTTCAACGCGCTAAAATGAGGGTTTAGCCATCCTTGGATTAGCTGCTCCAGAATCCTTTTTGTTTTAAATTTAATATATGTTACAATCATGATTACAGGTTGTTAACAACACAATGGTTAGTAAAATAACGATCCCAGGAGGGTGATATCTATGTCTATTCAACAACTTCATACATTGGAAGATCTTGAGCAGTATGTGGCTAAACCTGGCAAGAAGCTGCTGTTCAAACACAGCACTACCTGCCCGATTAGCGCCAAAGCTAATGAAGAATTCCAGGCTTATCTAAAGGATGCGGATACTGCAGCAGCAGTAGTTCTAGTCATCGAGGATCGTCCAGTTTCCAATCAAATTGCCGAGGATTTCGGGATTAAGCATGAATCTCCACAGCTCTTCCTGCTTGAGGATAATGAGGTCCGCTGGAACACTTCCCACTGGAAGATCACAAGAGATGCTATCAAAGAGGCTGTGAACCAATGAGCCAGCAAGTGATTGTTTATTCAACAGCAGGCTGCAGCGACTGTAATCTGGTCAAACAATATCTTACGGAGCAAGGTATCCCTTTTGAAGTAAGAGATGTTATGACTAGCACCGTCTATCAAGAGGAAGTCGAAAAGCTTGGTTTCATGGGTGTTCCTGTTACTGTAGCAGGGGATCACGCCACCAAAGGATTCAATCTTCCCGAGCTGAAAGCACTTCTCGAAGCTGCTCAGTAATTCATTCGTTTAATTATTTAGCACTTGATATATGCTTACAAAAAAGGGGATTCCAGCAGCCACTCGGCAAGGAATCCCTTTTTTTCATTGTTCTAAAGCTTAGGGTTCCTCACGCATAAGATTTGCCACGACCAGTACATCTACATTTCTGGCCGAACGCAAAATCTGTTTAGTGACATCCCCGCGTAGCCATTTGCGCACCCATGAGCGTTGGGACTGGCCGATAATAATCTGTGTGCTCTGTAAGGCTTGAGACCTTTCAAGCAGCAAGGAAGACACTCGTGCCGGGAGCACGTTAGGAATCATCTTAAACGTTCCACCCAGTCGTTCCGTCAATTCTTTCAAATCATTAATTCGTTTATCGTAAGAAGGCCCGCTCTGCTTATATTCCTGTACGTACGTAACATACCAGCAAGCTTTTAGACGATAGGCAATCCGAAAACCGCGCCGAATCAGACGTTCCGCATGATCTCCTAAGGTGATGCACACATAGATCACTTCCTGCCGCCGCCAAGGTCCCCGCAGCGACCCGACACGTTCCCAGGCCTCCAGACGTTCATCCACATCATCAGCAATTTCCCGCAGCGCCAGTTCACGGAGGGCGATTAGATTGCCGATTTTGAAAAAAGCACCCAGCGCCTGATCCACTTTGGTCATCGCATATATTTTTCCATCCTTCATCCGCTCTTGCAGTGTTTTGGGGGATACATCGATAAGTTCAACTTCGTCGGCCCGTTGCAGAATGCTGTCCGGGAAAGTCTCTCTAACTCTAACTCCGGTAATTTGTTCTACTGCATCATTCAAGCTTTCTAAATGCTGAACATTCACTGTGGAGATTACAGAGATCCCCGCATCCAATAACTCCATAACATCCATATACCGCTTCTTATGCTTGCTGCCCGGCATATTGGTATGTGCCAGTTCATCTACCAGTACGACCTCCGGATTACGCTTAATAATAGCTGCCGTATCCATTTCCTCAAGGACAGTCCCCCGATAGTCAATGCTCAGTCGCGGAAGGATCTCCAGATCACCGATCTGTTCAAGGGTTTCTTTACGTCCATGCGTTTCTAGTAGTCCAATAACAACATCGATCCCTCTCTTTAAGAGATCATTTCCTTCTCGCAGCATCTTATAAGTCTTGCCCACCCCGGGAGCAGCACCAATGTACACTTTAAATGTGCCCCCACGAATCGCATCGATTTTATCCTTTACTTCCTGAGTGCTTAATCTGTGATAGGCATCAGCTTTCCGCTCATTTCGGCTCTGCCGGGTAGGAAGAACACGTTCTCCCTCACGCTCAGCACGATCAGCCACGAAAAACACATCTACTCCGCGGATTTGCTTTAACAATGAGTTAGCAATCGAACCCTTCCACAGCTCCTGCCACGCCGTTTGCTTAGAGTGACCCATAACGATACGGGTAATATTATGCTGGATGGCGTATTTCACTAGAAGTCCCGGAATCTCCCTCTTCGAGCGAAAAGAAATCTCCTCCATCGAGGCCCCAATCTTCTCAGTCAGCTTCCATAGGGATCGCTTGAAGGTTGCTGCTTCCTTAGAGGGCGTCAGGCCCTGCTTCCAGAAGGATACCACCGCCAGATCTCCGTTTAACCGTTTAGCGATTTGCTGCCCACGGCGGATATGAATCGAGCCATTCCAATAATACTGTGCGGACACCAACACTTTTTCGGCAATCCCCGAAGCCCCCAGCAATCCTTGCTCCTCCCGATGCTTCTCCAGCGAACCATTAACATCCTCCGCAACCATTCTCAGCGCCAGCTCCCGCAGCTTGCTTAGATTCCCTTTGTTAAAAAGCGAAGTCCGCTGCTTCTTGCCCAAATGTCCTTCGGACAAACGTTGAAGTATCTTTTCCGGAGTCACATCAATTAGAACGATATCATCTGCAAGGGTGAGCACTTCCGCAGGCAAGGAATATTCCACCTCAATCCCCGTCCACTTCCGCGCAAGATCTGCTGCGCCCTCCAGCTCGTATACGTTTACAGTTGTGATGACACTAATTCCACAGCCCAATAAATATTTGATATCCTCCAGCCTAGTTGATCTCTCCGCACCCTCGCGATTATGATGAGCCAATCCATCGGTCAGTACAACCTCTGGATTACGCGCCACAATGGCCTCCACGTCCAGATCCTTCTTCTCGATCTCCTTCTGAAACCAATGAATACTTGGAATCCGTTCCAAGTCACCCAGCTGATCCCTTGTTTCTGGACTTTGGTTGGTTGAAACCGCACAGATTACAACATCGATGCCCTGTGCTTTCAGCGCCTGACCCTCACGCAGCATCTGATAGGTCTTGCCTGATCCACTGACCGGACCTATATAGATCTTCAGACGTCCACGATGCAGCTCATAAATAGAGAGCAGCAGTTCCTCCGGCGTCTTCCTCCGATATGTTCCCATCAAGACCACTCCTTAATAACCCGTTCATCCATTCACTCTTCTATGCCAGAAAGCAAGATATCCCTGACCCAGTTTGAACAATCGGGCAGGGATATTAGCTATATTTATTTGTTCGTTAATTTCTGCAGCTCCATGTTCAGCTTAAGAACATTTACCCGCTTTTCACCAAACAGCCCTAGATCGCGACCTTCGGTCTGCTTATTCACTAACTCTTCCAGCTGCGCGGCTGGAATCCCAGTCAAATTACTGATCCGGGGAATCTGCACAATTGCCGACGCAGGAGTGATATGCGGATCAAGACCTGAACCCGAGTTGGTTACTAAATCAACCGGCAGCTTGTTTACAGGCACATCCGGATTATCAGGCTGCCACTGTGTGATGGAATCCTTCGTCCGCTGCAGCATATCCGGGTTGGATGGGCCGTAGTTATTGGAGCCTGAGGCTTCCGCTTTATAATCAATGCTGGATACACGGCCATGGAATAATGCCGGGTCCGTAAAGCTTTGCCCGATGAGTTCTGAGCCCACAACTACTCCAGCGTCATTCTTCAGCTGACTGCCGTTCGCTTGCGATGGCATCAGAACTTGAGCAATCGCTGTAGTAGTCAGAGGATAAATCACTCCGCAAAGAACAATAAACACTAGACATAGCCGTAATATAATAAAGAAATTAGCACCCTTCGATGATGACAACTGTTCTTCAGCGTCCGCAATCGATTTTCTGTTATTCACGATGCTCTCACCCTTTCAATGATTAGTCAATCCGTTGTTAAATCCATACACTTACGAGCAAATCAATAAGCTTGATGCCCGCAAAAGGAACGACTACTCCACCTAAACCATAGATAAAAATATTACGTCCCAGCAGCTTCGTAGAACTCATCGCTTTATACGAGACACCTTTCATAGCCAATGGGATCAGCAGCGGAATAATAATCGCATTAAATATTAATGCAGATATAATTGCCGAGCTAGGTGAACCCAATCCCATGACATTCAGGGCTTCCATTTCAGGAATGGCGAGCATGAACATTGCCGGAATAATTGCGAAGTATTTAGCGATATCATTCGCAATACTGAACGTTGTCAACGCGCCCCGCGTCATCAGTAGCTGTTTACCAATAGCTACAACCTCAATGATCTTCGAGGGATCGGAGTCCAGATCAACCATGTTTGCTGCTTCCTTAGCGGCTGTAGTCCCACTGTTCATCGCTAAGCCCACATCAGCTTGGGCAAGGGCAGGTGCGTCATTCGTACCATCACCAGTCATTGCCACCAGCTTGCCTTCGTTCTGCTCACGGCGGATAACCGCTATTTTATCCTCAGGTGTACTCTCTGCAATAAAATCATCTACCCCTGCTTCACGGGCAATAGTAGCTGCGGTCAGCGGATTGTCCCCTGTACACATGATAGTCTTGATTCCCATTTTTCGCAGCTCATCAAACCGCTCTTTCATGCCTGGCTTAACTGTATCCTTTAAGTAAATAAGTCCATAAATCCGGTTGTCTACCGCAACAGCAAGCGGGGTCCCCCCCATCCGAGCGATAGCATCGGAATTACTGTCGAGGTTCGCGGGAATGACTCCGCCCTTCGACTGTACCCATTTCTTCACGGAATCGACTGCCCCTTTACGAACAGATCGTCCATCACGCAGATCTATACCACTCATCCGGGTCTCAGCCTTAAACTCTACGAACTCTCCGCCTTCAGCAAGTTTGCTGTCATAGCTGCGTTCCAGCTTCTTAGCCAGCTCAATAACAGAACGTCCTTCCGGAGTCTCATCCTTTAGCGAACTAATAGCTGCCCAAGCCGTAAGCTCAGCTTCCGTTTCATCTCCAACTGGCACAAAATCACTCGCCATCCGGTTTCCGAAAGTAATCGTACCGGTCTTATCTAGAATCATTGTATTAATGTCGCCGGCAGCTTCAACGGCCTTCCCTGACATAGCAAGGACATTAAACTGTGTGACGCGGTCCATCCCTGCTATCCCGATAGCGGAGAGCAGACCCCCGATTGTGGTCGGGATCAGACAGACCAGCAAGGCGATCATAACAGGAATATCTAGATCAACGCCCAGATAAGTCGCAATTGGCCGCAAGGTCACTACTACAATCAGGAAAATCAACGTCAGACTGATCAAGAGTGTATTTAGTGCAATTTCATTGGGTGTCTTTTGACGTTTCGCCCCTTCAACGAGGGAGATCATCCGATCCAGGAATGACTCACCGGGGTCACTGGTAATTTTGACTTTAATCTCATCACTGACTACCCGGGTGCCGCCTGTGACTGAGCCAAAATCTCCGCCGGCTTCCTTAATAACAGGTGCAGATTCACCTGTTATTGCAGATTCATCTACGGAGGCCAGCCCTTCAATTACTTCACCATCGCCAGGGATAAGTTCTCCCTGACTGACGATGACAATATCTCCTTTACGAAGCTCGGAAGAAGAAACGGTCTTCACAGACCCTCCAACGAGTTTGTTAGCTGTGATATCCTGTTTCGTTTTCTTGAGTGAATCCGCCTGGGCTTTCCCGCGGCCTTCAGCCAGCGCTTCAGCGAAGTTGGCAAACAGCACTGTGAATAGCAGAATGAACAACACTGTGATATTGAAGCCTACCGATTTCTCTGCATTAAAATATCCGGGGGCCAGTACCATAAGCAATACAATAATCGTACCGATTTCGACTACGAACATGACCGGATTTTTGATTAACGTCACCGGGTTAAGCTTAATAAAGCTATCCTTTATAGCGCTTAGGAGTATGGGTCCCGTCAGCAGCTTTTTTCTTTTTACAGTACTCATCTTGTTCTCCCTCTTCCTACCGTAAGGTCAAATATTCTGCAATCGGGCCGAGCACAATGACCGGCAGAAACGTCAGCGCACCGATAATTACTACGGTACCAATCAGAATTCCGGTGAACAGACCATTGTCTGTGCGGAATGTGCCAATCGTCTCAGGAACTGGCTTCTTCTGGATCAGTGAGCCTGCAACTGCCAGCATCGCGATTATAGAGACATAACGGCCAAGCAGCATTACGATCCCGGTTGTAACATTCCAAAAGGTGGTGTTGTCCGCAAGCCCTTCAAATCCTGAACCATTGTTCGCGGCAGAAGAGACATATTCATATAACACTTGGCTAAGTCCATGGAATCCGGGATTCGTGATGGAACCGTTGCCCAAGTCCGTTAAGAACGCACCTGCTGTTGGTACAAGGATAATGAACGGATGCACAAGGATAGCAATCGCAATTAGCTTCATCTCCTTGGCTTCTATCTTTCGCCCGAGAAACTCTGGTGTTCTGCCAACCATTAGTCCACATAAGAAGACACCCATGATGGCATACATCAGCATATTGATTAGTCCGACACCTTTTCCCCCGAAGACATTGTTGAGCATCATTAGGGCCAGAGGGGTAATGCCACCCAGCGGTGTCAGCGTATCATGCATATTGTTAACACTACCTGTCGTAGCTGCCGTTGTTACCGAAGTGAACAACGAAGATTGCGGGATACCAAAACGTACCTCTTTACCTTCCATGCTGCCTTGCGAAGACTCGATCCCCAGCGCATTGATAGCTGGATTGCCTTTGGTTTCCGCATAATAATTCAATCCCAGCAGTAGTACGAACAAGGTCATCATTGCTGTGAAAATCACCCAGCCCTGACGTTTGTTCTTAGCGAACAATCCGTACATATATGGCAGAGAGGCTGGCAGCATCCACATAGAGAGAATCTCCAGCACGTTCGTAAGTGGATTAGGGTTCTCGAAAGGATGCGCTGAATTGGCTCCGAAGAAGCCGCCACCATTCGTACCTAAGTGTTTAATTGATTCCAAAGAAGCGACTGGACCGATAGCGATTTGTTGTGTCTGCCCTTCGAGTGTAGTGACCTCAAGCGATGGCTTGAGCGTTTGTGGCACATGCAATCCTACCAGCACCAATGAAACTAGCAGAGCTAATGGAATGAATACACGAATATGTGCTTTTACGAAGTCCTCGAAAAAGTTCCCGACTGATTTCTGTCCTGTAATCCCTCTGACAAAAGCAACCGCAACAGAAAATCCGCTCGCTGCAGACGTGAACATCATCATCGTGATGACTGCCATTTGTGAAAAATACGATAGTCCCGTCTCCCCGCTATAATGCTGCAGGTTCGTATTGGTCATAAAGCTGATCACCGTATTGAATGAAAGCGTCTGTTCCATATCGGCAATTCCATTCGGGTTCAGCGGCAATCCCCGCTGTAATCTCAGAAAAATATAACTGAAAGCAACCAGTACGATATTAGTTAAAACAAAGCTGAGTGCATACTTCTTCCAGGACATTCCGTCCCGTTTTTTCAGGCCGATCAGCTTATAAATACCTTTCTCTGTGCCTGCAAACCAGCGATCCGTACGATTCGGTTCGTTAGAAAATACATGATATAAATACGTTCCCATCGGCTTGACCAGCAAGATGAGAATTACAATTACGACGACTATTTGCAAAATGCCCATGAATGCCCCTCCTTAAAATTTCTCAGGATGAATCAACGCGTAAACCAGATATAAAAACAACAGTAGGGTAACAGCGATTACTAGAATCACAGCTTATCCCTCCCCGTATCCTCAACTACACCTGCGCACCAGCGCATAAAGCCATAAAATAACCCGTAAATTACAGCTAACGAAGCCACCATATACAGATCCATCATATCTTCCGCACTCCTTCCATTATCCTTGATGAGGTGATCTATCGATTAGAAAATCAGCATCACCACTATGGGAATAGATTACATAGCTCGCACCAAGTCTTTTATAGACCAATCTAGGATTTATTGAACTTGTAATCACAAAAATCGGCTGTGTCGTCCAGGTACGGCACATCTGAATATAGCGGCAGCAAAGCGGAAAGCTGCTCTCAAACAGATATACCCTGCCTACCGGGAACGATGGGCGAAACCAAGTGCTCTGATGGCGGGTATCCACTAGAATAACCTGCTCAATCCCGAGCTCCTCAAGTAAAGCTTTCTCAGCCACATTGTTGGTTAATCCCGCCATCTTAATACCCCTGAACTTCAGAAGTTTAATGAAATGTTCTCCCGCCTTTGTAGGCGCACATACAAGCACATATTCATTCTGATCCGTCATCTTTTTTTCTCCTCCTGCTCATTTACAACAAGGAGGCAACGAAAATCTCCGAAAGGATGTTGACCTATCGTCATTTTCGGGCACAACCTAAAGCTCGGTTGTGTCACGTCATTAGACGCTGCCTTACAAATACCGCTAATGATGAATTTAGCGACCTCTTAGGGGAGGCCTCCATAAATGCTTTGCTTCTAAGAGCACAGCAAAAAGCCACAAAGGATCTCCTCTGTGGCTCGCTAGCGGTCACATTGCACTCATCCTCTCTCCATACGCTTACGAGGTTAGCTGTCGGATTCGGGCGGTGAGAGTCGCCCTACCTGTATAGATGCGAGCTCACTCACACCCTCTACAGGATTCACCCCATAATCTGCTTCCGACTCTCACATCGGCTGCCGATTGTTGGTTCCCCCGCTTTCCTTACCGGAAATTAAGCGGATCAAATATTCGATTGTCGTTGAAACAGGAGTAATCATACTCTTATGCACGAAGACTTGTAAAACCTGAATGATGCCAAAATAATGCAAATTAAAAACTATTTTCCCATTAGATAGCGCTTACTTGATATCTAATCTCTCTATATCTCTTGTTTACTCGAGTTTGGAGCGTTTAATCGCTATCTATAACCCATGTGATTTTATTCACCTTTTTAGAGCGAAAATACTGCAAATTCCCATTATAGGTAGAAACGCAAGAAGCTGAGGCTGAGCGAGAAAGAGGCGCGATAACACGCCATAAATACCTATTTACCTCGTTTTTCAGTCGTAGTCGGCAGGATATGGTTAAAATTGCTCTAAAAGAACATTTTCCGTTTTTTACAGAAAATCTTGAAAAGAGTATGATTCGGGTTGAATCTAATTCATGAAAAACAATCAACGCTGAGTTCCTGCATTCGCAGGGAACGGGGGAACCATCAGGCCACCTGGCCTACTTGGGGTGAATCCAAAGGAGACTGCATAAGTCTCAATAGGTAGGGCGACTCTCACCGTCCGAATCCGACAGCTAACCTCGTAAGCGTAAAGAGAGAGACCCTTGATCCGCCACGCTTTGGCCCAGGTATATCTGCCTGTAATCCAAAACCGCAGCAGAGGTCCTCCTCTTGCTGCGGTTTTTGCGTTACCTGAGCTTATTAGGTGATAGCACGCTGGATGGAGTGAATGTTTTGAAGCACTATTATTTAGGGATACATCAAGGGCTGCTTGAGCCGATAAGTCTAAATTACGTTTGTTTCGGGGCCTTGTGGTTCGAAGAACATAATCACAGGTACATTGTAGGCTATGCATTTGGCCAGAACCAGATCCAAGCCCTTCGCCAGTTCAGCACACCTTCTTCTTGTAAAGACTGTTTAGACTCTAAGATTGTATATGAGATATATAAAAAAATTCGAGAACAACAGCAGCAGCAGGATTGGTCATCGCACCAAAAGCTCCCGTGGTTTACAGCCTTCAAGGAGCCTTGGAAAGATGTAAGCGCCGGTTGGTATGTCTTGAGATCCCGCAGCACCTTTCCCTTACATCTATCTGTTATACGAAAAGAGAAGTTCCGACTATGGCTAGAGCATACCGCAGTCTGTGAGAATAAAATGGAAATGCTCGCTTGTGTAGAAAGGGCTAGTGTCACTCATCATGTAGACTTAAAGCTTTTGGAAATCTAAGGAGGAACCCTACTATGGACCAGCGCAGACTATCCCGCATTGAAGTATTTGTATTGGATGAACCCGAGCCTATTCACTATGGAATGGAAGGGGCTGAAGGCTGCCGTTATGGTATTCTGAAGCTCACCTGTAAGGGAGGCTGCAGTTGGGGGGCTTGTCTGATCTCTGCCAACACCAAAAATTTCGATCTCATTAAATGGAGTTCTTTTTTACGGGCCATCTGTCATTGCCGTCTTGAAGAAGCGCTGGATAAGGTCCGCCGCGAAGGTTCAGATTGGGAACAGGTTAAGCTTGAGCTAGTTCAGGGTGCTTTGCAGGATTTAAAGGCCAAGCTCCAGGGTAAATCCTTGGCAGGGCATATTCAGCAAGGGCGTCTGTACAGTGTTGCAGCAGGGGGGAGCAATTCCAGAAGTGAACGGCTCTACTACAAGCCTTCAAAAGCTTTATCCACTGCCTCCCAGCAGAAACACAGTTGCCCGGAACCAGACACCGCCGATCTTATCAATAAATCCATCTCTTACTTTTCTATATTATAGATTCAAGCAAATCTCTCAATCTGAAAGGATCGTGTTCACCATGCCTGACCCCTTACCTCCCGAGTCCACCTACAGTACTAAATTTGCAGAGTGTGTTCAAAAGTATACTAATGAAGTCTACGTACTTAGTTCCATGTTGTTAGAACAATCTAATGAGGCAGACAAGATTACTATCCGCACCTTCACAGAGCTTCATAAAATATATCGTCAGGATGATTTTGATCCTCAGTTATTCTCTATCCACGCTTACCGCACTTGTATTCACCAGTGTGCTGATTCTTTTGCCCGGCGCTCCCTTCTATCGGCTAAGGCATTACCTTGGGAGGAACAGCTTGTGAAGGTCATGTGGTACGGCCTAAAGCTGCCTCTTTCTCAAATAAGCATTATTCTGCAAAAAAGTGTTCCCGCACTGAAAACACAGCTTAGAGCTCTACGGGAGCAGATGACCACCCAAACGGATATACTAACGAGCGCAAATCTTTCTATAATTTAGTCACTGACAAGAATTCAGACAATCTTTAAGCGCATGAAGCATCTAACGGACTCAGGAGCCTTTAATTGAAGCTTTTCCACAAATATAGCCGGCGTTCGGACTCCAGTAGAAATCCCGAGCAGTGAACGTCTCGGATCGTCTTAAAGCAAGCCCTAATCATCTTCCACCAAGGCTTACGGACCCAGATGACGTTATTTGCACGTTTATCGCCTTTTGAGCATAGTATCGGACTCCAGTGCAACTATTTGGTTAAAAGAGCTACTGATTCACCCTTTTTCATGCCAATAGCGACTATAGTGTCCGATATCTTGCCAAATCTCGATGATTGCTGCATTTAAGTGCTGCTGGGTCCGTTAGCTATATCAGCTCGTATACAAAGAGATTGCCAACTCAAAAACGGGGATATCCCAGCAACCATAAACGGCTGTTAGGATACCCCCGAAAACTCAGTGCTTACTATTACGCTTTACTCTTACGCGCCTTACCGTACATCCACAATCCCGCCAACATCCCCACTATAGCAACACCAGTCAATAGACCTTGAACAAAATCCATAAAAGTGGAGCCATCCGGAAGCATTCTACTAACCGTAGCCAGCGATACCGAACTCATTAAAAGCATAATGGTATATTGTTCGCTTGTAGACATCATTAGCACTCCTTAAAAGTTATATGAGGTCATCTTAGATCTTGTAAGCTTTCATTGCTTTTCTAATTTCTTTAATACTTGGGCGTTTGCCGTACATCAGTACGCCGGTACGATAGATCTTGGCTGCCAGCCATCCGAAGATGAAGGTAGTCACAAGCAGGATCAGCAGCGATACAATGACTTGCCAGATCGCCACCTCGCCGACACCAATTCGGAGCAGCATCGTCAATGGTGAGGTGAAGGGCACATAACTCGCTATCTTAACCACTAGAGTATCTGCATTGGAGATACTGAACAGTGGAACATAGAACGCTACGAAGCCTAACATCATGATTGGCATTACCGCCTGACCGAGATCCTCCGTACGGCTGACAATCGAACCTACAGCCGCATACATCAAGGCATAGAGGAAGTAACCTAATACGTACAAGACAAATCCATAGAGCAGCAAGTTAATATTGAGCTGGCCTAAATCGAGATCAAAATCAGCCAATACAGTCGCATTATGCGGGAGCGTCAAATTGACGACGATCGCTGCGACAAAGATCCCAATTTGCAATATTCCTACTAGGAAAACACCGATAACTTTACCGAACATTTGCGCTAAAGGTGAGGCACTTGTAATCAGAATCTCCATAATCCGCGAGCTTTTCTCAGAAGTTATCTCTGCGGCAATCATGTTGCCTGTCATCATAATGGACATAAAGAACAACATAAGCATGGCATATACGATAATGTAGTTAATGGCTGGAGTGTCCTCCTGAGAGCTTTCACTGCCACCGCCTGCGTTAAGCTGTTGTGTAGTAATCTGCACAGGCGTTGACATTGCAGCAATCTGTTCAGAGGTCAGCTTGTCGCCAACGATGAATTGTGTGTTTGCTTGCTGAAGTGCATTTTGGAGATAAACTTGCACATCTCCGTTTAGTTCCCCATCATTACTATGATAAGTAACGGGTGGAAGCCCTTCACCAGTAGGTTCCGCAAAAGTAACATAACCTTCTACGGTCTCTTCATCTAATGCTTTCTTTAACTCGGCATCCTCCGCAGAAGCATATTGTACTATCTTAGCCTGTGGCATGCCCTCTGGCGCAGTATAAGCCTTCAACAATTCTGCAACCTGATTTCCCTCTTCAGCAATCACAGCAATTTGAGTAACTTCACTTTTGGCCGAATCACCCTTAAACTGATCGATGATATAGGGAAGATTCATCCCTATGCTGAGCAATAATACTAGAATCAAAGTAGTAATCATAAATGATTTCGTTCTAACTTTATTTTTAAAGGTAAAGCCGATAATTGTCCCCATCTTATTCATTAGATTCACCCACCGCTCTGATAAAGATTTGGTTTAACGTAGGTTCCTTGATTTCAAAATGCTCCACTTCACCCTGTGCTATCGCCTGCTGTAAAATACGCTGTGCTGCACCGATCTCACTGATCGATAACAGATACCCACGCTCCAGCTGTTTAACTGCTGTAACACCTGCGATGGACTCCAAACCTTTTACCTCATTAGCTGTACGCAGCAATACTTCTTCCCGCGGGTAGCCATTCTTGATCGTGCGGATATCCCCTTGAACGACCGTATTGGATCGATCGAGAATCGTAATGTTACGGCATAGCTCTTCCACATGCTCCATCCGGTGCGTAGAGAAGAGGATACTTGTTCCCGAATCACGTAATTCTTTGACCGTATCTTTCAGCAGCTCCACGTTTACTGGGTCCAGCCCGCTGAAAGCTTCATCTAGAATCAGAATCTGCGGCTTATGAACGACAGCGGCGATAAAGCCCATTTTTTGCTGATTTCCTTTGGAAAGCTCTTCTATTTTTTTATTGTAATAATCCGGAACCTCGAATCGATCCAGCCAATAGCGCAAGCTCTTATCTGCATCACTAGCTGACATCCCACGCAGGCGGGCCAAGTAAACGATTTGATCGCTGATCTTCACCTTAGGATATAGTCCACGTTCTTCGGGCAGATAACCCATAAGTTGCTGCAGTTCACTGTTGAAAGGTTTTCCGTTATACAAAATCTTGCCCTCATCAGGGTAGATTAGGCCGAGCACCATACGCATCGTGGTTGTTTTCCCCGCGCCGTTCGCCCCCAGTAATCCGTAAATTTCCCCTTTACCTACGGTTAGGTTAATTCCGTTTACTGCGGTTTTTTCTCCATATTGCTTAACTACACTTTCCAGCTTTAAGGCTTCCATTTCTCTAGTCCCCTCTCTTGTGGTCAATTAGAATAGGACGATGACCCTGTGTCCATAAACTTAATATTTCGTCCAGTTCCAAACTGCGGCTCTTGATAACCTTTACGCCCAAGTCATGAATGCGTTTCTCGTTTTCAGAAAATTGTTCTATGATAAAAGAAGCTACACCCGGTGTATCCATGGTAAAGTGCAAGCCTCCTGGCAACTCAGCCGATAACTCCGCAAGCTCCTCTTCATCCGCAGCATTCACCCAAACCTCGGTCCAAGCACCGAACAGACTGTCTTTTTCAGCCATACCCAGCAGTTCTCCCCGATGCATAAGGACGATATAATCCGCCAGCCGTCGCACCTCATCCACAATGTGTGTGGAGATGATAATCGTTGCGTTGTGCTCATCCATATATTTACGAAGTGTCTCGATCATAATCTTCCAGGCAAAAGGATCAAGACCCGATGAAGGTTCATCCAATAGCAGCAGACTTGGCCGTGCCGCAAGTGCTGCAGCAATTTCGAATTTCCGGCGCTCCCCTTTAGACATCTTCGAAAGTCTCATATGATACGGAACCTCAAAGCGATCCATCAGCTCGTGAAAATACTGATCGTCCCAATTTGGATACCAATACTTCCGAAATCGTGCTGCCTCCTCTGCATTCCAGTGGTTCTCCTCAGTAATTGACGTTTCAGGAACATAGGCAATGGTCTGGCGAAGCTCCAGAGACAACCCGCTATCATACCTGTTCTCGAACCAATATATCTCGCCTTCCTCTGGATTAGTCAGCTGCATCAGCAGATTCAGCAGCGTGCTTTTGCCGGATCCATTCTGACCTACCAAAGCTGTAATATATCCTTTAGGCAGATTCAGGGTCAGTGGCCCTATCGTCTTGTTTCTCCGCCGTTTAAGTACATTCCGCAATTCTATAGCCATCTGTACCATATGAGTAAGCGCCCCCTCTCAATCCTTTTCTCTATACTTGCGTTCTACAATCTCCATAAAAATCTGTTCAAGTTCATCCTTGCTGCAATGTACCGATCGGGCGATATCCACTGCACTTTCAAGTGCTTTGCCAACCGTTTCACGTTTATATTCTTCCATGGCTCCGTCACCTACATGGGATACAAAGGTACCTGTTCCTTGTCGCGTTCGCAGCAAACCTTCGTTCTCCAGATCCTGATATACGCGCCGCACTGTAATTACACTGCATTTCAGATCTCCTGCGAACTCACGAATCGAGGGCAGCAGCGTACCTTCTGTAATGACTCCGCTAATGATTAATGATCTAAGCTGAGTCTCTATTTGATGATAGAGGGGCTCTGCACTATTTTCGTTGATTTGTACCGGTATCCACATTATTTACACCTCGCCTTCCACTCTAGCGTGCTAGAGCGCAGTCCTTGCCATTTCCGATTTTTTATATGAGATTGCGACTTTTCAGCCGATGTATAGTCCATTTAGAGAATAACTGCACAGATATTGTTCCCAGCAGTAGTGACCCCCACATGATCGGAGATAACAGCCCCCACTCCTTCGAATAGGAGATACTGTATAAGAACAAACTGCCTCCGCCCAGTGTAACTAAGAACGATGTTGCCCACGATAAAACTACGATAAGCAATGTTAGCCATAGATAAGCTTTGCCGCTAAAAAGATATTCAATAAAAATATATAGACCTGAGACCATGAATCCGAAGCCAAGCCAAGTAATCGCAAAAGCTATGTACGAAGGAACCGCCAGCTCTGCCCGGAAATTCTCTCCTAACAAGTAAATAATAACGAAGAATAACGTACCATTTAGAGTAAAGGAGCCCACACCCTGAAGTTTCCTCCGCGATAATATTACTGCAGCTGGAATCGGTAAAGTTCGTAAGTAAACCAACATTTTTGTGTAAGAATCTTCACTCCAATATTTCATGGAGCGGCGAGAGAATGTTAATCCCAATAAGGGGATAAAGGAGAGAAATAAGAAATCCGCTAGCATCGTCCGATCCTGCTCACCTAGTACATCATTTGCTATCAGGCTAGTCAGTCCACCAAGATAACTCATAAAAACAACTGTTATTACGAGGGTCCCTAATATTTTTAATTTGTCTCCGCGAAAATCAGAGCGCAACATAAACCATGAATCTTTTAATGTTCTCATTAATGCTAACCTCGCTTTACAATGTCTTCAGCGTCTAGCAGAAGCAGGTGTTCATATCCCTGTGCTTACTGTATATATCTATATACACAGTATATGACCTTAATTTTACATTGTCAATCCTGTAACTGGAAATTATTCAAAAGAAATAGGAGGTTTAAGCAACCTCATACTTCAAGCTTATGAAGACACTCTCAGACGTTAGGTAAAGCTTATTTGTTAGGATTATCTACAACGAGGGGGAATTGAGGCAGAATGCTACGGGGCGAATATAACTGGGATAATTGAGTTTATTAGATAATTCATTCTGGAAATGAAGTAGTAAGAGCTCACTCTTGCTTCTATGTAACGCGTTGGTGTGAAGTGCGTTATGGAGGCGAGTGCCGGAGCGGATACTGGTTCGGGTTAGTATGCTGGTGCGGCTGTGGTGCTGGTTCGGGGGTATGATGCGTGCGCGGCGGATGGTGCAGTTCCGATTGTGTGATGCGTGAGCGGCGGATGGTGCAGTTCCGATTGTGTGATGCGGGTATTGCGGATGGTGCGGTTTCGGGGGCGGGGTGCTGATTCGGCTGCTGACTGGTTCAGGTTTCAGGTGTGGAATGCTAGTTCGGCTGCTAGTGCAGTTTCAGGTATGGGATATGGGCGACTGCCGGACGGATTAACATTAGGGAAAAACTCCCTAAAATCTGCCCAACCGAGCTTAGATTATTAGTTTTTAGGGAAATCCTCCCTAAAAATTCAGCTATTACTCCGTTATTGAGCTAAATCCATTCACTTTTAGGGAGGATTTCCCTAATTATGGCCTTTTTGAGCTATTTCCGTTCATTTTCAGGGAGGTTTTCCCCAATTATATCTTTTTCGTGCTAACTTCGTTCAATTTCAGGACAGATCCCGAAGCTCTACAAACCAAAATAAGCCCATCACCCGCAATCCCTACTCAGGAACATGCAGATATATAGGCTTATTTCATAACTATTTACGGTTCTGCTACTTTAGTGCTGTTCATTCGCTCAACGCACTAAACTCTGTGCTCTATTCAAGCACTTATTTTACGCACCCAAAATAACTTCCCACACCGGCTTGGTATGTCCACCTGGATACAAAACATACAACAGCACGTACACCATAACGCCTGTAATCGCTGTGATAAACCAGATTATGGATGTCACTCTGCCCCACTTACGGTGCTTGGAATACTTCGCCTTGAAACCAAGCGTTAACGTAGTAAGTCCGAATACCGCAGCTACGGTTGCCAGAACGATATGGAAGATCAAAAACACTTGATAAATTGTCTTCAGTTCATCCGGTCCACCCCATGAGGTATTTCCCACAAACAACGTTCTCGATACGTAAACAATAAAAAACAGCAGCGCAGCGATAGCGGCAGCAATCATCGTTTTCTTATGCGCCTCGCGTTTGCCCTTGATAATGAGCCACCAACCTATAGCCACCAGCACCGCGCTGATCACGATGAATGACGTACTAATAGTCGGAAACACTGTGAAAATATCCATGATTCTCCCCCTCGGCAGTCTACCAGTTATGCACGGTTCAAGTTGCTCTCCTGAAGTGTTGAGGATGGCGTCGACAATTCATCGTCGTCTTGTCCGTTCTCTTTTTTATACCAATGATAGAACACATAAGCAAGCATAGAGGCAAAAATAAATTCCTGAATGAACTTCATCGCGATGCCTCCCACCTGTTGGTCCACCTTAGGCGACATCATTTCAAAGAATGCAGGACCTCCAAAATTCTGAAGTAAAACAGAGGGGTCACCCGAGATACAATAGCCCATAGCACGCGCCCAAGTCTCTGGATCACTGTAAGTGGCGTAGAGCGGATGATCGGCAAATATAATCAGCCCGCAAGCCGGCGTCAGCAATACCATGTTCAGAAAAATAAATCCAATCTTCCCAAGCCCACTCGCCATACGATGTTCCGGCAGCGGATTAATCAGTGTCCACCACATTAAAGCAGAAGTCAGGAACAAAACAATGTAATAAATACGATGAACAGTAAAATGCAGCATCACATAATCATGAATAACAGGAATATGGTACAAGGAAAAAAGTCCGTTAAACAATAGAGCAGCTACTACCGGATGAGCTAAAAAAGATAACCGCCGAAGCGGATTCACCTTTAGTATCCTGCGCCATATAAAATCTGGAATTCCAAGCATAATCAGCGGCACCGCTACCAGATAAGACAAGGCCATACTGACCATGTGGAAGGAAAACATCATATGCCCTAAAAGGCTAATGGGTCCTCCTTGTGCCAGGTAAAGGGCAAGCATCCCACAGACAAATAACGCTCTACGCCAAAATGGCACCGTTATTGAATCGGCATAACGCCCAGCAATCGGACCAATCCACACAAAATAACCTGCTGTCAGCAGCAGCATTACCGCTAGAAAAAGCGGACTCCATAGTTCAGCAAAGCTAAAGTATTCTAATCCCAGCATAATCCCAACCTCCTAGCGCAGGAATTCATATATCTAAACATCAAAAAGAGGGGGCATCGCAGCCCACCTCTTTCATTATCGTCCGTTAATTCCACCAAACCCAATACAGCGACATAACAATACAGGTCCCAGCGATAAAGAAGCCACCCAGCATGAAGAGAATCGGCAGAAGATGCCCTTTATCTTTTAGATGCATCCAGAAGCCCATCTGCACAATGACCTGAAGAACAGCCATTACCAGCAGCAAAATAATCGCAAAGGTTGCATTTACGCCCCCAGCCGCAACAGCAGCGAAAGCAATCAATGTTAAGACAATGGAGAAAATAAAGACAACAATATGTTTCTGTGGTCCTTCATGCCGATGACGTTGCTTATACCCGCCGCTATCTGGCATATGCTGATCCGTCGTCATAGTGCCTAGCCCACCTTTCCGAGTAGGTATACAACCGTAAAGATGAAGACCCATACTACATCGATAAAATGCCAGTACATGGCTGACACATACACTTTTGGTGCAGTAACAACCGTTAACCCCTTGCGGGCGAGCTGCCCGATCAAGATGGAGATCCAAGCGATCCCGAAGGCTACGTGCGCACCATGAAATCCTACCAGTGTGTAGAATGCCGAGCTGAATGCACTTGTGGTCATTCCGAATTCTTCGTGTCTTACATATTGAGTAAACTCATAGATCTCCAAAACCAGGAAACCTAAACCTAAGCCTACAGTAACTAAAAGCCAATTCCGTAGCAGTGCCGGCCGATTTCTGTGCATCGCTTGAATAGCGAATACACTCGTCAGACTGCTTACCAGCAGGATGAATGTTGCAGCGGCAACAAGCGGCAGGTGAAACAGTTCATTCGCCGAAGGCCCCTCATTCGTCTGATTACGCAGTGCGAGAAAAGTAGCGAACAACGTGCCGAACAATACCGCTTCGCCGCCTAGAAACAACCAAAAGGCAAGAACCTTGTTGCGTCCTTCGAGCGTAGCTTTTTCCGGCTCGTGCGGAAAGGTATCCTTAGAAGCTTCTGCATGTGCCGTTGTCATGTCCGCTCACTTCCTTCCAGCTCTTCAGGTTCAATATGCCATCCGTGATCATCATACAGTGAACGCATCAGCATGGATCCAAATGTAATAATAAGACCGATGGCTGTAACGATATAATTATTAAACAGGAAACTCATAAAAGCATTGCCGAATTCATCACGGCTAAACATAAAGCCAAGCCCAGCGATAAAAATTCCGATAGACATCGTAAACGGTAAAATCGTTGCTGACGGCATATGAATTGAGCCCACCGGCTCTGCTGGTGTCATGCCTTTATTCCCTGCTACTTTTTCTTTCCAGAAGGCATCAATCCCCCGAATAAGAGGTGTTTGCTTGAAGTTATATTCTGGCGGCGGTGAAGGAATGGTCCATTCCAATGTACGTCCATCCTCCCACGGATCATTGCCTGCATCCGCTGGTTTTCTGGAAGTCAGGAAGATGTTCACCAAGAAAATAATCATACCAACACCCATAAGTCCTGCACCAATGGTACTGACTAGATTTAGCAAATCAAATTGCTGATTTGGTAAATAAGTAAATACGCGGCGCTGCATCCCCATAAGCCCAAGGAAATGCTGTACAAAAAAGGTCAGATGGAATCCGATGATAAACGTCCAGAAAGTCCACTTGCCCAGCGTCTCACTCAGCATCCTTCCGAACATTTTTGGCCACCAGTAGTGCAGACCTGCGAACAGGCCAAGCACCAAACCACCTACAATAACATAGTGGAAATGCGCTACAACAAAATACGTATCATGGAACTGAAAGTCAGCAGGTGCGGACGCCAGCATCACTCCAGTAACTCCCCCCATAGTAAATGTAGGAATAAATCCTACAGCGAACAGGTTAGGGGTTGTGAAACGTACTTGCCCGCCCCACATCGTGAACAACCAGTTAAAAATTTTAATCCCGGTTGGAACCGCAATTAACATCGTTGATACGGAGAACAACGCGTTAGCTACAGGTCCAAGTCCAGTTGTGAACATGTGGTGAGCCCAAACCATAAAACCTAAGAAGGCGATCAAGATGGTTGCAAACACCATGGAGCTATATCCGAACAGTCTTTTACGCGAAAAGGTTGGGATGACCTCGGAAATAATCCCGAAGGCAGGCAGAATGAGAATATACACTTCCGGGTGACCAAATATCCAGAAGATATGCTGCCATAGCACTGGACTTCCTCCGGCTCCGACTTCGAAGAAATTGGCTCCTAGAATCCGGTCGAATGTCAGTAGTACTAAACCTACTGTTATTGCTGGAAAAGCAAACAAAATAATGGCGGAAGTAATAAATGTAGTCCAGGCGAACATCGGCATCCGCATATAGGTCATTCCCGGCGCACGCATCGTAATGATCGTGGCTAGAAAGTTAATCCCCCCGATGAGGGTCCCTAATCCGGCAATTTGCAAGCCGATCGTATAGAAGTCTACACCGTGTGTAGTGCTGTATGTACTCGTAGATAGTGGGGTGTAGGCGGTCCACCCGGCATCAGGAGCACCACCCATAACCCAGCTAAGATTCAGTAGAATCCCGCCGAACAGGAAGGTCCAGAAACCAAGTGCATTTAGAAAAGGAAAGGCTACGTCACGTGCACCGATCTGTAGCGGAATGACGGCATTCATGAGTGCGAAGATGACTGGCATGACGCCGAGGAAGATCATCGTCGTACCATGCATGGTTATGAGTTCATTAAACGTTTGTGCATCCAAAAAGTTATTCATCGGCTTGATGAGCTGCCAACGAATCAGAAGCGCTTCAATTCCCCCGATGCCAAAAAATAATCCTCCGGCCCATAGGTACAAAATCGCGATTTTTTTGTGATCGACGGTTGTTAGCCAATCCATAAGTCCTGTATGGCGCTTCACACTGTGGCCGTGCCCCAGAGGCTTGGATGAATTCAAGGTATGCGCTGCTTGAGCCAAAGTTCGTCCCCCCTTTTCGAAAGTTCCGCCCGCCTTTAGGCTAAGGCATTAGTCCAGCTTATAGTTGGCCAGATACTCTGCAATGCCATCAATCTCAGCATCACTCAGGCCCAAATCTTTGGGGTTAGGCATCAGATTGCCTGGTTTTACGGATTGCGGGTCGTGCAGCCAGGTTTTGAGATTCTCTTCAATCGGCGCACCATCTTCCCTCGTGTCGTCGTTGAGCAGAATTCCAGCAATCGATTCCCGAGAACCAATTCCGGTCAAGTTCGGCGCATTATTAATCCCTTGATCACCTACAGCGTGGCAAGTCAGACATGCCGCTTTGAACTTCTCAGCTAAAGCAGGATCCTCTGGCAGCACAGCTACAGGTGCTTTCATAGAATCAATCCACTTTTGAAACTCTTGTTCACTAACTGATTTCACCTTAAATTCCATCAATCCATGAGAAGGTCCACATAGCTCCGCACATTTCCCACGGTAAACGCCTTCATTAGGCGCACTAAAGCTAAAGCGGTTAATCGTTCCAGCTGGGTTGGTATCGATTTTACCGGAAAGAGAAGGGACCCAGAAGGAGTGCAGCACATCTTTAGTTTCCAGTTCAAAGGCGATATCTTTGCCCACCGGAATAATCAGGTCCTGCGCTGTAGTTACCTTATAGTCGGTATACTCAAACTCCCACCAGTATTGGTGGCCGGTTACTTTAACCTTGATCGCATTCTTGTCATTGGAATGATCATCTCCAGCGGCAAACACAGCTTTAACCGTTGGCACGGCCAGTACTACAACAAGGATGAGCGGAATGACTGTCCAGAGAATCTCAAGTTTCATACTGCCCTCAACCTGCTCAGGGATTTCATTCTGACCCGGTCTTCTGCGGAAGCGGATCAGTACATAAGCTGCAATCGTAAAGACAATCAGCAACACCACGATCATAATGCTGATCGACAGCTCCATTAATCCGTAAGATCTGTCTGCTGCAGGTCCCTGTGGTCTGAGTACTGACAAGTCCTCACGACCGCACCCGGCAAGAAAGAGTCCAAACATAGCGGTCATGGGAAGGAGTCGCTTTACAGCCTGCCACGTTTTCATCATTGATCTACCCCGCTTTTCCCGATTTCGTAGATTCCTGTTTTTTTCTGTCAATTATAACAATCACTATTAATATAAGTTTAAGGGAAAGTTTTGTCAATCGTTCACAACTAGTTCACATTGTAATTTTCGACACAATAAATCCTTGTCCCATCTGGATTTTATAGCATTTTATGAAAACGCAAACAAATAAAAAATAATAAAGGAAGCGTATTCAATTTAAAATGTGTCTATTAATTCATTTGACTATTCTATGAGGAAGACTTTTCCTTATTCGTAAATGCGCATACAAAAAAAACCGATTCCAGCAACAAAAGTTGCTCGGGCACGGTTTATAAGAATCCTCGTGGATGTTATTACTCAAAATGATGTCTAAAGTTAAGCAAGTGACAAACGTATCTGTTAGCTAGGAGACGGATGAATTCATCCGTACCAACTCGTGTTCCACGACCATGGTCAGTTCTTCTTCATAGCCTCCTGTAATCCGATACTTTCGGACGTACTCCTTTACGAATTTCTTGGGATCTTTGGGCCGGAAAATGCGTGTCATTTCCCGTAGACTTTCCTTGACTTCGTTATGACCTTTACTTGCCATGATCAGTTCCCTCCCAAAACATTGAAAATGAATGCTCCGTTGTAGAGAATGCATGATGAAAAGTACGCCGTAACCTCGAATGCAAGTGAAGTATCCATTACACATACGTGGCTTGCACTATCCGTCAAAACGTGGAATCTAAAGCTAAATCTAGCCTTTGAAACACCGCCTTGCCGGTGAAGCAGGTTCGTCGTGATTTGGGCTGAGAGTAAGGACGCCTGATGAACGATAGCTCCTTGACACTTTTATTACCCGAAGAGCCACTTACTGAATCACTCCTTTCGGGCCTTATCGTTATATTGTATCATATTCCGGATTAACTTCCACCTTTCCTTGTAAAATGTACTATTTGGAAAATATTATTTTTAACAGCTGTCTTCGTAAGTCAGATGTCTCCAAACTGGTTAAAATACAATAACCTATACAGCAAGCGAAATTGTATTTATCAACAAATGAGAAGGAGATCTTTATGGCCCAGCCTGTAATTCCCCTAATGACTACCGCAACGCCAGAAGACACCGATACACGCCGGGAGGGTCTTGAACAAGCCCATCAAGCTATCCTAAAAGAATACCCCAAGATGCATAGCATGCTTATTGTGCGTCATGGAAAACTTATCTTCGAACGTTATTATAACGACCATCATGCTGGAGCATTAAATGATCTCCGTTCTGCCACCAAAAGTTTTGTCAGTGTCCTTACGGGAATCGCTATCGGCCGTGGAGAGATGCCTGATCTCCATATTTCTGTGTCCGAGGTCCTTCGCAAGCATATTCCATACCTTCACTCCCCACATCTCTCAAAAATTACACTCCGTCATCTTCTTACCATGACTTCCGGTTTTAGCTGGATCACAGGGAAGAAGCTTGGTGAACCGCTTGTTCGGAACCTCCATCGCAGCCGCCGCTGGGGTTCCTTTGGCCTTAGCTTGAACATTATTCCAGAACAAATCGGCCAGTTCCAATATCGAAGCATCGACTCACATCTAATCTCGATAATGATTAGTGAATCTACAGGTCTTGATGCATTTTCCTATGCAGCACAGCATTTATTCACTCCACTCCGAATGGCTAATACCGCTTGGTTACCTAGCCCCGAAGGACATAGCATGGGTCATATCGGTTTGCACCTAACGTCTCGGGATATGGCTAAATTCGGAATCTGCCTGCTGAATAATGGAGTGTTTGCAGAGCAGCAAATCATCCCAGAACATTGGTTGCAGGATGCACTTACCGCTCAAGCAAAGGGATATCCAGCGTTTGGTGATTACGGATATCAGTTTTGGATCGGTACGATGAGCGGGCAGCCCTACAAGCTCGCCCACGGGCATGGCGGGCAGCAGATTCTGCTCTTTCCCAATCTGGATGCTGTAGTGGTCTTTACAGCAGAGAGCAAGACAAACAACTGGAAGAACCCTCGCAGGCTGCTTGAAAAGTATGTTCTCCCTTCAATGAGCTAAACATACTTTTTCCTGACAAGTCATAGGCTTGTAAGGAAGAAGGATTCGAACAATCAAGCCCCTTCTTCTCCAAGCAGAAGGAGAGTGAGCCCATTGTCCCCTTTTAAATCATCCACCGGATTGCCCGATAATATAGCGGGCGCGTTATGTTACTTTTTCCCTTTTCTCGGCGGCGTCGTCTTTCTCGCATTGGAGAAACGCAGCCGCTTTGTGCTGTTCCATTCGCTGCAATCACTGATTACCTTCGGGGTGCTGATGATCCTCCACGTTCTAACCGGATTGGTCCCATTCCTCGGTCCCTTGATGAGTGCCCTCGTCTCTCTTTGCAGCTTTGGGGTGTGGCTGTTAATGATCTACCATGCCTTAAGTGGCAGGTGGTATAAACTTCCTTGGGCAGGTGATATCGCAGAAAGTCAGATTCGCCATCTGTAATCCCCCAAAAAGCAGCCCCTCTGATCGCTGAAAAGTATTCCCTTTTGCCCATCCACTCCTTACAATGTAGAAAGGGCATCAATGGAATTCTACAGGCTGGAGGAAATCATATGTATCTATTTATCATAAACCCGCGTTCCGGCGGGGGAGCAGGCGGCCGGACCTGGCATACTGTAGAGGCGCTCATGAAGGAGCGTTCGCTGCCTTTCATGTCCTTGTTTACGCACAGCGTAGAGGGTGCAGAAGCCCTTGTTTTAAATACACTAAAGCATCGCGAGGATTGGAAAGCCGTGATTGTAATCGGCGGTGACGGCACGCTCCATAGCATTTTGGGTGCACTTTGCGGCAAAGATATCCCCATGGGCGTAATTCCTGCCGGCTCCGGCAACGACACCGCCCGGGGGTTCGGCATTCCACTTTCGATAGAAGCCGCGCTGGAGGCCGCCCTTAGCGAGCGGTATATCGAAGCAGATCTGCTTTCAGGAGCAAACGGACTGACCGTAACAGCCGTTGCCAATGGCTTTGATGCTCAAGTGGCCGAGAATGTGAATGCCAGCCGATACAAAAGGCTGTGCAATGCCATTGGAGCAGGCCAGCTCGCGTATATCATCGGCATATTGCATACGCTGATGACATTCAAGCCCTGCCGGGTAAGTGTAGTCTGCGACGGCACGGAGCACGCCTTCGAGAAGGCATGGCTGGTCTCGATCTGCAACCTGCCCAGCTACGGCGGCGGGCTTTTGATCTGCCCGCAGGCAAAGGCCGATGACGGCCAGCTTGACGTCTGCGTCGTGCATGGGTGCAGCCGCGGGCAGTTGCTGCGGTTGTTCCCCACGGTACTGAAGGGCAAGCATGTGGCGTTGCCCTTCGTGTCTATGCTGCGCGGACGCAGCGTAGCTGTGGGCTTTGCCGAGGCCCGGCCTGCAATCGGCGACGGCGAGAGCCTCGGCAAAGGGCCGCTGGCCGTTCGCTGCGAGCCGGGGGCGCTGCGGGTGCTATCGCCGCTGGCAGCGGACAGCGTACAGCTGCCCGCCGACACTGCAGCGGCATGCGGCAGCAACGGGTAACCCTGACCCGTGCATACCATACACACAAAAAACAGCAAGCGACTGGTTCATTACCAAGTCGCTTGCTGTTTTGTATATCCTATAGCTTTTGACTGAGAATTCATTCCAAAAGCCTCAAATAAGAGGCTCTTCCTCGTCTTCCACGAAAGTGACTCTTCCGTCCTCCAGTGAAGCAATACGCACAAGTGATTCTACGCGATATCCCGCTTCCTGCAGCAGCCGATTTCCTGGCTGGAACGCTTTTTCGATCACAATACCAATTCCAACCACACTTCCCCCCGCCTGCTCAACAATACGGGCAAGTCCGAAGGCGGCTTCACCATTCGCCAAGAAATCGTCAACAATCAGCACCCGTTCTCCGGGAGCAATGAATTTCTTCGAAACGGTAATTTCATTCGTTTCTTTCTTCGTGAAGGAGTAGACCTTCTCCACGTAAATGTCTTCTGTCAGCGTCAGCGATTTCTGCTTACGGGCAAAAATCAGCGGAACCTCCAGCTCTAATGCTGTCATAATCCCCGGAGCAATCCCCGAGGATTCTATAGTCAGCACCTTCGTAATTTCTTCGCCAGCGAACCGGCGGATAAACTCACGGCCAACCTCACGCATCAGGAAGGGGTCCATCTGATGATTCAGAAAAGAATCCACCTTGAGCACTCCTTGCCCGAGTACAATACCTTCTTTCAACACTTTTTGTCTCAACAGCTCCATAGTGCTCCTCCTTCTCCCATCATTGAATCCATTCTCCCCACATTACAGACCTGTCGGCTTCTGAGGCAATAAATTTCCAACGATCGATTTTAAATTATGATCATCCTTGCTCTTTTCCTGACCGTTATCATAACCCGTAATTCGAATCTCCAAGAAATCCCCCGGATTTACCGGTTTAAAAATCAATTTTTCGCGGTCTTCCAGTCTCACGTTAAAATTCATATCCTTAAACATTTCGACTAATTCTGCTTCTCCAGGAGATGCTCCCTTATCCAGAAACAACAGTCCACGCAATTTTTTAGGACCATCATTGTGCACCACTTCAAAATGAACGATACATTCCATGCTTCTCACCTCCCTATGATAATAACTACTGCGCCTGTTCTTCCCCATCATCGCCTTGATCATACATAACATATTTGCTATGAATTTTGCTGTAACGTTCTCCATAACGCTCTACTAATTCTGCGCCCATATCCTGCTCCAGCTCGAACAAGACCATTTCCTGTGTGAAATGATTCAACAGCAGCTCCACTAACACCGGGTGCTCTGTTACCACTGCTTGCGCCGACCCATCATCATAACGCATCCCCAGCATACACCAGCTCCGGTCAATCACAAATGAGAACTTCCGTCCATCCGCCCGCTGCGAATTTTTTCCGAATGACGGCCATACCGGGTAAGAGGCAGCAGCAGCATTGCCACCGTCAAAAGCCCATAAAAGCCTAACGCCACGCAGTTCGGCCTGTTCAAGTTCGCTCCGCAGAAGCGACGCTTCCTCGCGCCACATATCCACTACAATCTCCTGCTCTGCCATGTTAAGCTGGCGAATCAGCGCCCCCATTACATTGCGGTCGCCCTCTACATTATAAAAAGAAGGACTAACAGGCCCCCCGCGAGGCATCTCACTTTCCATATAAGCCAGCGAAGCTTGAACTCTTCCCGAGATCATCGTCGCCAGCTCCTCCGGATTGAGAACACTATACCGCGCAGGCTCTCCTTCACCACATCGTACATATCCCTGCTGTGTTAGGCGCTGAAGCGCCGCATACACATTTGATCTTGAAACTCCGAGCTGTTTGGCAACCTCATAGCCAGAAGCCTGACCTTTAGTCGCAAGCTCGACCATGATTTTGGACTCCATCTCCGTGAAGCCCAGATTGCGCAGATGCAGCAGCAGCTGTTCCATCTTGTTGTCCCCCTAAGCCCTAAGCTGACTGATATCTGTACTATATTTGCTCCGATCCACAACGCGGGCACCATAAGGAGCCCTTTGGCAATTCATTCCGACAGATTTGACACTTAATCATATCACGAACACCACTGTCCTGGGTGACTGCGGACTCGTCCTGATGTTCATTCGCGTTCCAATCGCGGATGCGACGATCCAGCTCAAGCTGTCTTTGTCTTTCCCGTTCCAGCTGATCAGCATGTCTGCGATCCCGTTCAATGTCATGTTCGTTCGCCGCATATTCCTCCAATGGCAGCTCATCATCCTCTGAAGGCAGGATCTCAGAATACACCACACTTTGCGGATGGAGCTTCATTGCAATCTCCTTCTCTTCATCCGTTAGCTCATCCGCACCATAGTATTGATCCTCATCCTCTTCGTCCTCATCCACAGTTTTGACGAATACCGGCGGTGACGGAATCTTTCTTGATGTGGTTAGCTCCTCCAGCTTACTTCCACACTTTGGACAAAAATTTGCATCGAGCGCCACAACATTGCCACAAGAACATAACCGTTCATTTTTCAGTTCAGCAATTCTTGCGCGTTGGACTTCAATTTTTTCCTGAAGCTTGGAACAGGTCCGTGCCAGTTCTACCATTTTGCCTTCAGCTACAGACATATCCTTAGAGCGATACCCTTCATAAAAAAGCCTGCCCATTTTCGTGAATTCCACTTCCATCTCACGTTCAATATCGGAAATAAGCCCGTTCAGCTTGCCGATCTCAACAGAGCTTTGTGCTTTTTCGGTAACCCGGCTCGCACTATCTTTGATTCGTTTCATAAAACTCATTACAGTTCCTCCCTCTCCAGCGATACGTGTTTCTATCATACCAAATGTATCGAACAGATTCATTAATGTGCTTTAATACGCGATTTAGCGGAGAATGTTCCTATAAATTCTTATTTCCCCTGATTTCAGACGTTATTTTGCGTCAGGGGTTCTACATCGGTTAAAATAGAATTAATCACAAATAACGAAATTGGGAGAGTTTCAGTGGAAGAACATGACAGCACACAGCTTACGCTAAAACAGATGCAGGTACACGTTAAGGATCTGCAACATTGGCAAGATAACGAGGATTTCACAAATCTTATCAATGAGTTCAAGTCTCTGCCAGCACTCTATCGCCATGCACTAAACGATCTTGAGAATAAAATCGATGTGATCAAAACGGAATGGCAGGTCCGTGACGGCTTCAGTCCCATCGAGCATGTTAAATGCCGAATTAAAGAACCCAAGAGCATCCTTCAAAAGATGGAGCGCAAAGGTTTCGAGTTCAACTTGGAAAATATGGAGCAGCACATTCACGATATTGCAGGTATGCGGATTGTATGTGCTTTTGTTAAAGATATTTACCGTCTGGTTGATCACCTCAGCACACGCGAAGACATTCGCGTATTGGAGATCAAAGATTATATAGCCCATCCCAAGCCGAATGGGTATCAAAGCCTGCATCTTATCGTCGCAATTCCGCTCGTCCTGCTGGAAGGAACACGCTGGGTCAAAGCCGAAATACAGCTGCGAACCCTAGCCATGGACTTCTGGGCAAGTATGGAACATATTCTGTATTATAAATTCGATAAGCAGCTTCCTTCGCATGTTGCGGAGGAATTGAAGGATGCCGCACGCGCCGCCGATGAACTGGATCAAAAAATGCTGCGCCTACGCCGCGAGATTCTGGAACTTGCAGAAGGGGAATCCCCTGCCGGCGGGCAGGTTTAAGCTTTCATATTTCTACATTTCTCAAAAATTAAGGGGATGTCTCATAAGCCATGACAATGGCTGCTGGGACACCCCCTTCTTTTTAATCGATTAGGCCGTTTGATCATTACCCTTCGCCGCCGAAGCAAGGTGCTATCGGACACAGCCGATCTTATTCGCAAAATAATCCTCCATTTTGCATACTAACGGACCCCAAAGTCGCTAACGGCATAAAAAACACCCGATCTGCGCCCTACTATATGAAATAGCTGCACTGGAGTCCGAAAACATGCTGGATAGGCGATAAATGTGTGAATAACGCCTCCTGAGTCCCTAAACCTCAACCAACGGCTAATCATGACCCGGCGTTCCGCTGTATTCAGCCTCAAGGCTTACTAACCAAAGGCTTCCATGTGACGCCGCCATCTGTAGTGGTCTGTAGAAATCCTGGACCCGCCAACCAGCCGTTTTTCGGCGTAACGAACTGAATGTTTTCTGCCTTCGCGAATAGCTGTGATGTCGCAATCAACCTCCAGCTTACACCCCCGTTGACAGTCGCCACCAGTTTGCCGCCCTCCTGCAAAGCCCAACCTTCACGAGCGTTCAGCCATGTTGTTCTCGCTGCCTCAGTACCGAGCAATTGAGGGCCAAGCTTCCATGTCCTGCCTCCGTTATCACTTGTGTAAAACACCATACTTCGAATCCCATCGTCAACGATCTCCAGCGGCAGGATGCCTTTCATATTGTCTTTGCCTGAGAATTTAGGCGGATAACTATTACTGTAAGTAAAGGCTGCCAGAGCAGCTGGCTTCTTTAATTGCTCCGGCTTCCAGCTCTTCCCGCCATCCGTAGTTCTGAATGTTAAAATGTATTCTTGCCCATGGTTGCTGGAGGTGATCCAGCCATTCTGGGAATCCTGAAAGGTTATCCCTGTTGGATAGGCTTTAATACTCCCCGTTAGATTTCCGATTCGCTTCCAGCTGTTCCCGCCATCAGCCGTGCGATACAAGGATTTCTCCATCATCCCGAGACCAGGTTCTGAATCCAGCAACACATACCCGTTATTCACATCGATAAAATGAATAAAACCGCCACTGTATCCTTGCTCCCAATCCTCCGTGACGGGGAGTTTTGTCTCCTTCCAGGTCTGGCCCTGATCAGAGGTATGATAGATCTGAATAGGTTGACCCATACCATGACTACTAATAATCCAGCCATTTGTGGCATTCAGGAAAAAGCTTGCTGCGGCAAAGATGCCTGTTTCTTGTGGAATAGGAACGATATTGCTGTCCGGATGGTACCAACTACTTCCTCCATCGTTCGTAGTCCATAATCCAGTCTCGTCTATTCCCCATCCATGCTTTATGTCATTCATGCGAAATTTAGCAGGATACCCCTGCAAAGAATTCATCTTCGTCTTCAGCTCAGCGGTATTTGTCCCCATACTCGAATCTAAACCAAGATTATCGTTTACCATGTAGGATTGCAGAAATAACCCAGCAATGATTATCGGGGCAAAAACGGCATATAGTCTCAAATGAAATCCTCCTTTTTCCATTTCCTTCTATTCTATAATCATAGACAGAGTTTAATGGTAAAAGGTTACAGAAGCATTACACAAAGAAGAAGCCGCCTCCTCAGATAGGATGCGGCTTCTCTAAACTCCACTGCTGTTTAATTACGCCTTACTTGCACGACGGGCAGCAGCTTCTGCTACTCGATTCATAATCAAAGTTAGGCCTTCTAGAGCCTTAGGTGTCTGAGGCAGCAAAGCTCCCCAGTCTTCCGTTACCGCTGCTACTACCGGCGATGAAGGAAATGGCCTAGCCGTAATCTCATGGAACTGCGGTCCCGGCTGGTGAAGCGAACCTTCAGCAGCCGCTTCTGCAAGCCATTCTCCAGAAGAAATTGCGGGGCCCTTGCGCTCTAGCCGTGCTAATTCTGTTGCAAGCTCACTAGCTGGGGCTGCCTCTGTCTCAGAATCATCGGCAGCTATATCAGTTTCAGCCCAAAGGGCAAATATTCCATCCAGGAGTTCTCCCTTAGTAAATCCTCTCAGAGAAAGCGCCAGCAGCGGCTCTTCAGCAAGTCGTTCTTTTATAAGCTGCAGAGTCTCCGCCTGGTTCTCTAACCCTTCCCCCTCAAAGAGGGCTTGCTCCAGCTCAGTATCTGTAGGCAGAAGCTCCAGTTCCGCCAGCCCACCCGTCAATCTCCCTTGCAGCAAAGCAAATACCTCATCCGGACTTAGCGCCAGACGCCGCAATATTTCTTTTCTACGGGCAGCATGCCATACTGGAACCTTCAGAGAGAGAGGTTGCTCCGTTCTTTGTCCCTGAGGAACAGCAGAAGTACCGACATTCCATTCACCTTTTGCCCGCGACCCTCCCGTCACTTTCCCGGGCGAAGCCGTCCATGCTGCTTTTACTAATCCAGGCACAACTTCCAGCCGCATCTCTAACAGTTCACTCATTGTTCGATCCCTCCGTATTGCTCATGTCTTTCTTTACATCCAATCCTGATCCTGCAGTTCAATAAGCTCCTTCAGTTCATGATTAGACATCTCGGTCAACCATGTTTCACCAGAACCAACAACCTGCTCCGAAAGGCTTTTCTTCCGCTCAATTAATTCGTCAATACGTTCCTCCAGCGTTCCTTGGCAAATCAGCTTATGAACTTGTACGTTCTTATCCTGCCCAATTCGGAAAGCCCGGTCTGTCGCCTGATTCTCCACTGCCGGATTCCACCAGCGATCGTAATGAATAACATGATTGGCCCGGGTTAGGTTCAAACCTACTCCGCCCGCTTTAAGAGATAACACGAAGAAGGCTGGACCCTTGCCCTCTTGAAAATCATGCACCATCTCGTCCCGCTCCCGTTTTGGAATCCCCCCATGAAGGAACAGCGGCGATGTACCATAACGCTTAGTAAGCTTGCTCACCAGCAGCTCACCCATCGCTACGTATTGCGTAAAGATCAACACAGATTCGCCAACTTCAGCGACACTGTCCAGCACCTCGAACATAACCTCCATTTTACCGGAATGTTCATTGCGTGGACTCCGTCCTTCTTCTTTCCGGAATAGCTGAGGATGATCGCAAATCTGCTTCAGCTTCGTCAGAGAGGATAACACCAGTCCACGGCGAGCCATACCACTGCTCTCCCCGATCACACCGAGCATTTCATCCACGACACCCTGATACAGGGCAGCTTGGGTCTCGGTCAGCGGGCAATAAGACTTCAGCTCCAGCTTCTCCGGTAAATCCTTAGAAATATCCGGGTCACTCTTCAGACGCCGCAACAGGAAGGGGGATACCAAGCGATGTAGCTCCCGCAGGCGTTCCCCACCTTCACCAGACACATAACGCTGCCGGAAGGAATGATAGGTTCCTAAATAGCCCGGGTTTAAAAAGTGGAAAATAGACCATAACTCGCCAAGTCTGTTCTCTACCGGAGTACCTGTCATAGCTATGCGATGCGGCGCTGATAACTTCATCACACTCTGCGCCTGCTTCGTACGGTGATTTTTAATATATTGAGCTTCATCCAGCACCACTGTTGACCACTGGACATTGGCTAAATCCTCACTGTCACGGCCTGCCAAATGATAGGTCGTCAGTACGATATCATGACTGGTTGCCAGTTCTAAGAAGCTATCTCCCCGAACACGGCGTCCACCATGATGTATGTGTACATTAAGCGAAGGTGCAAAGCGCTGCAGCTCCCGCTGCCAGTTGCCAAGAAGCGATGTTGGGCAGAGAATCAGTACAGGCTCCTGCTTCTCTTCAGGGGGAGCACTTAACGCCCGGTCCAGCAGGCAGGTGATAACCTGCACCGTTTTACCTAGACCCATATCATCGGCGAGGCATACCCCAAAACCCAGACCACTGAGCTCGGCCAGCCACTGATAACCCCGCTCCTGATAAGGTCTTAAAGTTCCATGCAGACCCTCAGGTACAGGACGCACCGGAAGATTACGTAATACATCTCCGCGCATAAGTGATGCCAACAGCCCGGATGTCTCCATTCCAGTGACGGACATTCCTTTCCAGAGCCGATCTTCACCATCCTCGGCTTCTAGACGCATCCAATCCGCGGCAGTCATTTCTCCGTTTTCATGGCGTTTCATATATCTAAGAACCTGGCGGATTTCTTTAGGATCTATCTCGATCCATTCCCCGCGGAAACGTACAAAAGGTACACCGGCCTCTACTAATGCATTTAATTCTTCCTCACTAATCGTACTATCTCCAAGCGAGGCCTCAATACGGAACGAGATCAGCTCTTCCATACCCAGAGCTGCGGGCGCAGGGCTATCGCCCCCGTTCACGCCTGGCTGCATTTTCATCTTCATGCCAATGCGGCGGCGTCCCTCACGGCTCCAGCGCGAAGGCATCTGCACCGTTATTCCCCGATCGCGCAGCTGCTGCACCGTCTCCTTCAAAAAGAAATAAAGACGCTCCGGTTCCAAATCCGCCCCCGTAGGCGCAGGCTTAGCAAGAGCGCGCTGAATATCCGGCGATATCTTCGCAGCCCGGCCCAGCGCTATAAGCAGCTGCTGCTGGATATTGCGATAGCGTTTACCCCATAACGTAAACTCTCGTTCTTTACTACTCCAGATCGATTTGGCGGGAAACCAGAATTCCCCTTCTTCCTTATTCTCCGCCCAGAAGGTTAACCGCCAGACTTCATTATTGTCTTCTGGCGGCTCCAGCCGTAACCCAAGACCCAGCTGCCCGCTCCGTGCTTCCTCTGGTTCTGAATGTGGCACATCGCTGCCAGCGGTCTCGTTCACAGTGACCAAAAGGTCTGTCACCTCTGCCGGAGTTCCTTGCACGGGTATATCTCGGCTTCCCGTGAGAAGGCTATTCCACCACAGTTCTGTTAAAGGGGAATAACCCCGGCGATAATTCGCTTTATAAGGGAGTAACTCACTTTCAATGCCCGCAATTACTTTTTTTATCTCAGCAGTCATTACAGCCTGCATAAAGGAGTAAAGCACATATGCTCCAGCCTCATCACGAGAGGATAAATCCCCTGCCTCTGCGATATGCGTTCCTAGTGCAAGAACAGGCATGGATGCTGCCAGCTGCAGAAAGATCTCTTTGTCCTCCTGCTTTCGGAAAGCTGGCGACCAGCAGACCGTCGCCGCCTGTTCGCCGCCGCGGCGACGTGAGCCCACAGGGCGTGGTGGCAAGGCCCCCGGCGTAATCCCGCCCGTACCCATCAGCTCCAGCGCAAAACGTGCCGCTGCTGCCCAGTAACGCAGTTCGCCGCCTGGCTCCACTCCCTGATCTCGGCATAACGTCTCATCCCATGCCAGAAGCAGTTGAAATGCATCGCTAGGAACCAAGGCGAGCCCTTCGAACGTTCGTCCGGGCAATCCGCGCCGGGCTGGCTTCCCCTCTACAGGGGGAGCCGGATATTTCACTTCTGCCAGACGCAGAGCAGCAGTTGCAAAAGGACGCACTCCTCCCTGTAGCTCCATCCGCTTCACTACGCGAGTCCAAGCGTCAACCTTCGGCTCCGAAGTTTCGCCAGAGAAGCAAAATAAAACGTCCCCTAACCATATTGCATACAGATGCTTAGTCATCGGTGATCTCCTGTCTTTTAAGCAAGCAAAAAAAGAACCAGCCCCCTACCATCAGGAAGGGTAACTGCAACCTTTTCCGCGAGAAATAAATTTTGAAGCTATACAAGTAGAAGCCGCTTCTTCCTCTTTTAGAGAGGCGATGCGCTCCTGCGGTAAATATAAGGATAAAGAACTAGGACAAAACTTATATTTTCTTGAATCTTCATCTCTTCATCTTATACGAAAAAGCGCTGATTTAAAAACATTTCTGCATATTTTCTGTAGATTTTTATGAAATAAAGTTGAAGGATATAGAAACACCCAGTAATTTGATTCATTTAAAATACCCCGCACTACTGCCCTGCTATCCAAGAATGTTATGACTCACTAGTCACTTCTTTTCTTTTTATAGTCTTAATTAGGCCAAAAAGGGGTATATTCTAAATAAGCAACACCCTATTAAAAAAGCTAGGGAGTGAATTATTTGAGACGTTATAATCCTTATAAATGGTGGAACCTCGTATTCTTTGTGGGTGTAATTATCGTAAATGTGCTGGCGGTAACCTTGCCTTTGGGCGGAAACAGTACAGGAGAAATCTCTGACAAATATAAGACTTACATGACTCCTGCTGGCTACGCGTTCTCCATTTGGTCGCTGATCTACCTCTTGTTAGCCGGTTTCGTTATTTATCAATTCCGCTCCTATACAAGTTCTAGGGATTCTGTACGAGCTATTTCGTTCTGGTTTATCCTGAGCTGTGTTTTTAATATGAGCTGGCTTTTCCTCTGGCAGTATCTATACATCGAGCTTTCTTTGATTGCCATGGTGTTAATGTTAATTTCCATCATTGTTATCTATCGCCGAACGCGCCAGATTGCAAATCCTACTTCAGGTGAGAAATGGCTGATCAAGCTACCCTTTAGTATATACCTTGGCTGGATCTCTGTGGCGACTATCGTGAATGTTAGCGTTGTTCTGGAGAAAAATCATTGGGATGGGTTTGGACTTAGCGGGATAACCTGGGCCGTGATCATGCTCTGCGTGGGGACACTGCTTGCGGTGTTAGTCAGCTACCCTAACCGAGACAGCATCTATCCTCTGGTCTTCGTATGGGCTTTCATCGCGATCGCCTTGGAACATAGAGAAGCTAATGCAGTCTTTGTAACGGGCACAGTAACGGCAGGTCTTCTGCTGCTCTACAGCATTTGGCTATTGCTCACACCACGCCGCAGAAGATACAGCAGATACTGATTGTCCTCTTGATAATATAAAAGGCAGGCTAAGAAGGTGATCCTCCTTAACCTGCCTTTTTTTGTAGAATAATCTAGAAGTGCGAAATCATATTTATTTCTTACGTGCTACCGCTTCGATCTCAACAAGTCCGTCTTTGGGCAGCCGAGCAACCTCAATGGCACTGCGGGCAGGATAAGGTTCTTTAAAGAAAGTGCTGTAAACCTCGTTAACTGCTGCAAAATCATTCATATCTTTTAGGAATACGGTGGTCTTCACTACATGATCCAGTGATGCACCAGCTTCCTCAAGAATAGCTTGTACATTGCTAAGTGCTTGACGAGCTTGTTCCTGAACGCCTTCAGCCAAATTCCCTGTCTCGGGATTAAGGCCCAGTTGTCCTGAAGTGTATACCCAACTACCGGTGGTAATGGCTTGACTATAAGGACCAATGGCTCCTGGTGCTTTTGTAGTAGCTACTTGTTTTTTACTCATCTTGTTACCCCTCTCCATTAAACGCTGATCATTTATTGTCCATTGTAAGTCCTATTCTCACCGTAATGCAAATTTATTAGCAGCCCGAAAAACTTAACGTTTTCCAATCACATGTATTACTTCATTCGTGTAGATATGCAGACCATGCGTGTCAGCAGAGGCAATATTAACCATAGCTCTCGCCACAGTTACACCAGGTATGGCACGATATTTAGCCGCTTTGCCAACCATCACAAACTCCAGTGCTTTCATCAATCTAGCCGCGACGCGTTCTCCCAGTCTGAATTCCTCACGATGACCCAGCAGCAAGGATGGCCGAAACAAATGCAGCCCTTGAAAACCGATTTTGCTTAACGCTTCCTCTGCTCTCCCCTTAGTCCGACTGTAGAAATTGCGCGATTTGGCATCTGCCCCCATGGATGAAACAACCAAGAACTGTTTAACACCGTGATCTCTCGCAATAGCAGCAGCTGCAAGCGGATAATCCAGATCGACACGTTCGAACTGCTCTTGTGAACCTGCCTTCTTGATCGTAGTCCCGAGGCAACAGAAGATGGAATGAACGCCTTCGAACGAATCGCTATACTCCGCCAGGCTCTCCCAATCCACAACGATTTGCTTAAGCTTAGGATGTTCTAAAGCTAATGGAGTCCGTACAAGCACTCTCACCTCACCCCAACCTTCACGATTCAGCAATTCCTCCGTAACCGCTTTCCCTACTAATCCAGTAGCCCCTAATACCAACGCAATCCTTAACATGGAATAGTCCCCTTTACTTCTATTCGTCCTTTAGAATACGACGGCCCAGCAGGAAGGCAAGAGCGATCATAAGCGTTCCCACTACCAACTGCATACCGTATACTTGGGTCCATTGCGGCCAGTGGGCAATTTTTTCATACAGCTGTCCCCCAATAAGCGGACCAAAAAAGGATGATAAACCCGTAAGCGCCGCATAGGTCGCCATATACATAGGCCGTTCTTTTTTCGGCGTGTCTCCAATAATAAAATTAAAGGCCAGCTGGTTGAAACCGCCTACACCTACACCAAAAACAATATGAGCGGCAAACAACACCAACAGCATCGGCAACACAGACAAGAGTCCCCACATCAACGAGGACAAGGCAATAATCGGCAACGTAAAGAACAACAGACGTTTATTGCTATATTTTGCATTTAGATTACCCCAAACATAGAAACTAGCCATCATAAAAAGAGTCTGGGATACATTAAGCAGTGATAACGTTTCATAATTTATATGAAGTAACTGCAACATGACATACGAGTATAGCGGAACAGTTAAATTCTGCAGCAGCAACCAGGCGGCCAGAAACAAAGTAGACTTCATAAATAAAGTATCTTTAAGCGGTTTCTTAAACATCGGTAAAAATTTATGTTCTTCCGATTTCTCGAAAGGCACGTCGGGATAAAAAAAGAATACAACGACGTTAGAGATCGCGAAGATCCACACAACAATATAAAGAATCAGAAAGCCATGGCTCCCGGGATAACGATCCAAAACGATACCCCCACCATACATTACCAGACTACCGAGTGCATTCAGGAACGTATTACGAATCCCAAAATAGCGTCCACGCACACGTGCCGGAACAAGATCGCTGATCACAGAGCTCCACAGCACACCACCCGCCGTATTGGCAATAAAAGCAGTAGTATATAAGGCTATAAAAGCCATGACCCAATACTCTTTAGGAAAAATAAACGGAATTAGCCCAGTAGAACTCCAAAGTATCCTATGCAGACCGATAAAAGTAACCATAGCCCATTTGCGGCTTGGCAGCTTCTGAATCAAAAAAGCTACCCCGATCTGCATCACGTTAACCAAAGTGGTAAGCGCTAGCACAAATCCAATTTGACTTGAAGTGGCTCCTAAATATAGCAGGAATCCTGTTAGAAACTGCCCTTGCAGCAGGACCTGGAAAATGGTCGATGGCACACCTTCCCAGGTAGCAATGCGCAAATTCCTGCGATGTACTGAGGTTTTACGGACACGCTTTGAACTAGTAACTGTGTGCTTAGTTTCCATGTTGTTCATAGAAAGGGGTAACACTCCTTTGATGCGGCATTTGCTTCATTCTACTCCGCATCAATCTACTGTCAATACGCCAAATTAACAAATAATATTGGAGCTTACTCTTCTATGAATTTGAGGGGTAAATAAAGCGAAAAACGACTCCCTTTACCCTCCTCACTTTCTAAAGTAATGAACCCTCCGAGCAGTCTGGCCAAATCATTACTAATAGAAAGTCCTAATCCTGTTCCGCCATATTTTCGACTAATTGTTCTATCTGCCTGTTGGAAGGCTTCAAAGATCATGGCATGCTTCTCTGGTGCAATACCTATCCCACTATCTTCTACCTCAAATACAATCCAATGCTTCACAATAGCCCTTTCCCCACGTTCCTCTTGACGAATACGGAGTGCGACATGGCCAGACTTTGTAAATTTAAAAGCATTAGAGAGCAAATTACGCAGGATCTGCTGAATCCGCTGTGGATCGGAATGAATCATTTGCGGGATATTTTCTTCCATAGCAATAGTAAATTCCAGTTCCTTTTGTTTAGCCGTGACAGCGAATTGCATAGCCAGGATCTCTGGGATCTCAATAACACTTAAATCTTCATTTATAATATCTAATCGACCTGCTTCCACTTTGGAGAGATCTAATATATCGCCAATTATCATCAATAATTCTTCACCAGAACGGCGGATAATGGCTGCATACTCACTCATTTCTGCTTCCGTAAGAGAATTATCATTGTCTTCAATTAATTGCGATAAATTAATGATGCTATTCAGTGGTGTTCGAAGCTCATGAGACATATTGGCCAGAAATTCGGATTTAAATTGCGAAGCCATCATTAACTGATCGGCACGTTCTTCAAGCGCTATCTTATTCTTATGCAGCTCCTCCGTCTGGGCGGACAGTTGTTCATTAGCACGCTGAATCTGCACATTCCGTAAGAGTCCTAATTGAAAGTCACGAATAATTAAGGAGAATAGAACACTTAGAATCAACCCTGCAGGGAAAGTAATCGGCATAATCTCTCTTATGTACTCTGGGGCGGGAATCACACCAAACACCATAATGTTGATTGCATTCATTACATTTACGACTAGAATCACGATCAAACCTTTGTTCACTATACATAAGCTAGATCGTCTGACCCAGTAGCTAAGCGCAGCACAAACAAATCCTAGAATGGACAAATTAATTGTACCAGCCATTGCTGCCTCATTTACTCCAAAAGTTAACCGTGTAAGACCTGTTCCTATACCAATCAAAACAAGAATGAAAGGATGCGGATAAGCCAGCGTTGAAATAATAAGTGGCACAAAACGTAAATCAAAAATCACATGCTCATCCAGCCTATATCCAAAAAGAGTACTAATCCACCCGGCAAAGATGGCTAGTAATACCCAGCTTACTTTCTTTATTCTTACACTTGCATTTGAAATGGTGCTTTTATATATAAGATTAGCCAAATAGGCTACAGCTATTAGCATCGCGGTGTTTCCAAAAAATATTTTAAGATAACCCATAGATTCACTCCCACCTTGGCAAAATAAATTACAACTTTCATCTCATAATACTACCATACTAAAGCCCTATTCGATAACTAACCGCCCACGGACGCAGAAGAAGAGCGCAAATCAGATGCGATTTGCGCTCTTCTTCTGGAATTTTATTATAGACGTCATTAGTAACGAATTAATCGCGGTAGGAACGTCCCCAAGTTTGGTACTCTTTTTCCGCGTCTTCTTTCGTGTGTCCATAACGTTCTTGTAGTTTACCTACTAATTTATCCTTTTCACCATCAATTACGTCAAGATCATCATCTGTAAGCTTGCCCCATTGCTTCTTGGCCTCGCCTTTGAGCTGTTTCCATTTCCCTTTAAATACATTGTTGTCCATTATAAGCTCATCTCCTTAGCTGAATTAATTAGGGTAGGATCGTTATCCCGTGTTACCTTTACTTACCCTTCCCCATTCGCTATGAATCTTTCCGCCATTCATGGCATTAGCAAATTAAGTCGTATTCTGTCACATATATTTTTTAATTTATGTATTCAAATCTTTTAAAATTTGATATAATCCAGATATAAATTAAATATTTAATTTTTTAAGTGATTTATTTCACAAATGTTTTCCTAGTCCATGTGCTAGAATGCCATCGGAGATAAAACAACATCATTAAATTTTTTTCTAATCTATGCCGATATAAGTCATGATACTGTTACAAACGGGTAATGAGGTATGAGATTAAAGTGACAAATATCATTTATAAAGTGATTTTTATCACTTCGCTCGACTATTAAAATGTTTTACATTTTAATATATATATTTTAAACTATATTTTTGGAGGTCATTTGAAATGAAAAAAGCTTCTGTTATCTTGTCGAGCGCACTTATCCTTGGATTGCTCGCAGGTTGTGGTAACAACACAGACAACGCCGCAGCCCCTACTAACGCACCAGCTGAAACAACTGCTCCTGCAACAAATTCCGGTAACGCTGGAACTGAAGCTGGACAGTACAAAGACGGAGTTTACTACGGTACTGCTGACGTTGATGCTAAAACTGGCTGGCAATATTTCGCACTCTTAACTGTAGAAGGTGGAAAGATCACTAAAGCTGACTGGGATGCCTTTAACGTTAACACTGCAGGCGACCTGAAGAAAAAGGTTTCTGAAGATGGTAAATATGGCATGAAAGCTGGCGGTGCTTCTTCTGAATGGCACGAGCAAGCAGCTAAAGCTGAAGAATTCCTGATCGAAAAACAAGATCCAGCAGCTATAACTTTTGATGCTGAGGGGAAAACTGATGCCATCTCTGGTGTATCCGTACACGTATCTGACTTTGTAAAAGCTGCTCAAGCTGCTCTTGCTGCTGGTCCAGTAGAAGCTGGTCAATATAAAGACGGAGGCTACCATGCTGAAGGCGAAATGGACGCTGAATCCGGTTGGAAATCCACTGTTGACCTGACTGTTGCTAACGGTAATGTTGTAGCTGTTAAATTCAGTGGTTTGAATGCTGCTGGCGATGACAAGAAGCAATTCTCCGTTGATGGTAAATATGGTATGAAAGCTGGCGGCGCTTCTGCTGAATGGCATGAAGAAATCGCTTTGGCTGAAAAATACTTCCTTGAAAACAAAGGTACTGCTCCAACGCTTGATGCTGAAGGCAAAACTGATGCAATTTCCGGCGTGAGTATTCATGTTGGTGAATATTTTACACTTGCAGAAAAAGCACTCGAAGGCGCGAAATAATTTCGCAGGACCTTCTGCAGCTAATCAGACGAATGAGGTGAATTTCTCTTGAAGAAAATAGTCATTTTGGGCGGCGGCTACGGCGGCGTACTCACGGCTAAGAAACTGGCAAAGAAATTTAAGAAAAACAAAGATGTTGAAATTACACTGATCGACCGGAATCCATATCACACTCTATTGACTGAGCTGCATGAGGTTGCCGCGAACCGTGCTCCAGAGGATTCAATCAAGATCGATCTTAAGAAAATTTTTGCGGGCCTTAAAGTAGATGTTGTTCTTGATGAGATCAGCAATATCGATTTCAAAAGCAGAAAACTTAAGTCCGATAAAGCTACCTACGCTTACGATTACCTTGTAATCGGCACAGGTAGCAAACCAACCTTCTTCGGTATTCCAGGCGCAGAAGAAAACACCTTCTCCTTCTGGTCTTACGATGATGCGGTAGCATTGAAACGCCAAATCCGCGATATGTATACCAAAGCGGCTATGGAGAAAAATCCAGCTGTACGCCGTGCTATGCTGACCTTCGTTATTATCGGTGCCGGCTTTACTGGTGTCGAGCTGGTTGGTGAAATGGCTGAACAACGCGAGGAATTATGCAAGGAGTTCTTTATCGACCCATCCGAAGTAAGACTGATTGTGGCTGATATGGCTCCGAAGATTCTGCCTATCCTTCCAGATAAGCTGATTCAAAAAGCTGAAGCTCGCCTTCGTAAGCTGAACGTGGAAATCGTTACTGGCGCTAAAATCACCGAAGTAGGCAATGGTAGTGTTGCCCTTGGTGAGAAAAACGTCGTCGATTCCCAAACAATTGTTTGGACTGCTGGTGTTGAAGGCTCCGAAATCGTTGGTGGACTTGAAGTTCAACAACAAGGCCGCAAACGGATTGTTACGAATGAGAACCTGGAAAGTGTAGATCATAAGAACGTCTACGTAGTAGGGGACAACATTTTCTACATTCCTGAAGGTGAAACTCGTCCTGTACCACAAATGGTTGAGAACGCTGAACAAGCCGCTCCGATTGTTGCTGGCAACATTGCCGCCGACATTCAGAACACTGCTAAAAAAGCTTACAAACCAGGTTTCCACGGTACAATGGTCTCCATTGGTAGCCGCTACGGCGTAGCTAACGTTGGTCTGCCAGGTAAGTTCTTTATGCTTACTGGATTCATGGCAATGCTATCCAAACACTTTATTAATATGTTCTACCTGTCTCAGGTTGTCGGATTCAATAAAGTATGGACATATATGATGCATGAATTCTTCCATGTTGAGAACCGCAAGAGCTTCTTGGGTGGTCACTTCTCCAAACGTTCACCTAATTTCTGGCTCGTTCCACTTCGTGTTCTACTTGGGGGTATGTGGTTATACGAAGGTATTGAGAAGATCCAAAAGATTTGGAAAGATCCAGATAAGATTTTCTTGATTCCAGCTGCTCCTTTTGCAACGGATGCTTCATCAGCAGCCAGTGTTGCAGTAGATGCAGTTAAAGACACCGTAGATGCACAATCTGCAGCTTCAGCAGTATCCACTGCAAAAGAAGCAGTTGAAGCGTTGCCTGTACCTAACTTCGTATACAACATTACAAACTGGTTCATGGATTTGATGTTCTACAACAACGACGGAAGTTATACTTTCCTCGCGAAATGGTTCCAAATCGGTATGGTATGTGCAGAAATCGTCTTCGGTATTATGCTCATCGTTGGTCTCTTCACAGCACTTGCTTCTATAGCGACCGTAGGCATGTCGGTCATGATTTGGTCAACCAAAATGGCCTCGACAGAAATGTTATGGTACGTTGCTGCTGGTATTGCCTGCATCGGCGGATCGGGAAGCACACTTGGTCTAGACTACTATGTACTTCCTTGGCTTAAGAAACAGTGGAAGAGAATTCCGCTCGTCAGACGATGGTATCTATACACCGACTGATAATAAAACCCTGAATTTGTGTAATTTATCATATAGAACATATGTGCAAATTGTATTTTATTAGGGTTAAATATGGATATACTTCAGAGTAATGTGTCCCTAGGACACATTACTCTCCTTATTTACAAGAAGAAAATAACCTTCCTAATCCTAGGAAATGGTGGTTTTTTCTTGAATGAATGGTTTTGTAGGGATGATCGGGGTATGGTTTCTTCCGGCAAAACCGACAAGAAGGAGAGAATCTTGTGAACAAACAACTCATAGAAGATACCCTCCGGTTGTTGCATACTGAAATGTCACCTATTGCCGGAATTGAGCTTCAGCCCTCTCCGGCTGCATGTGAACAGCTAATCTCGGTACTGGAACGCCATGATCTGGAATACAGCCGCAAAGTCAATTTGCTGGGTATTTACACTATTCTCACTTTGGCAGCAGAGCGCCATATGGAATGTATCCCACATCATCCCGACCTTACACGCAACATTTTGGATGGAGATTATTTGTATAGCTTTTACCTGCAGTTTGCGGTGAAATGCCGTGAGCTCGACTTAGTTGCTTATCTAGCTCCTTCGATCAAAAAAATGCAGATTAGACGGTCAAATGGAGACTTCGCGGAACATGATCCAGCTACTGGAATCGAAGAGTTCTTGATTCAAGAGTGCAGACAGCGTAGTCGCACAAGCAAAGCCATTTGACAGGTGGGATCCATAAATGAAGCTGCATGAGGCCTTAAATATAGACATAAATGAAATCAACCGCGAAATCGTAAACCTTGTGACGCGTGATAAAGATGTACCTAAGAAATCTCAGCTCGCGCAAAGTGTTCTAGAGCTTATAAATTCCGGTGGTAAACGCCTTCGTCCCCTCATGGTCATTGTTGGCAGTCGGTTTGGCCGTAAGGATACCGGTCGCAGAGCGCTTCAATTAGCTGCTGCTGCTGAATTTATTCATGCCGCCTCATTAATTCATGATGATATCATTGACCGTTCTGAGTTACGGCGGGGCGTACCCGCCTTACATATTAAGACGGGGACATTGTCAGCAGTACATGTTGGTAATTACATGTCCGCTCGGGTCATCGAGCTGCTGAGCAAATATACAGGAGATAAAAACAGATACGTTCATGACTTATCCTCTGTAGCCACCGCTCAGCTGTGTCTGGGTGAATATCAGCAAATGGAACATGCTTTTGATTATGAAATTACAATGGATCAGTATTTGGAGAAATCCTTAAACAAAACCGCTCTTCTTATGGCAACCTGCTTACGGGTTGGTGCACTGTCCACTGAAAGCACCGAAGAAGTTGCCAATCTCCTTTATAATTTTGGAGAAGCCTTAGGGATGTCCTTTCAGATACAAGATGACCTGCTAGATTTCACACAGTCCGCCGATGTCCTAGGCAAACCTGCCGGTAGCGACCTGCGACATGGTCAGGTCACCCTGCCAGTGCTGTACGCCTTGCAGGACCCTAAGCTCTCGCCTGTGATCCGTGCAATCGGCCCGGATTCTTCCGACGCTGAAGTAGCACATGTGCTCACCCTAATTAACAATAGCGATGCCCTCGCTCGCGCTGAACGGGTCAGCCAGAACTATCTGGATAAAGCTGCAGCTATTGTGCAGCAGCTCTCCTCCTACCCGGCGCATGCTGATCTGGAAACGTTGCTGCAATATTTTGCGGACCGTGATCGCTAAAGAGTACGTTCTAATACAAATAAAAACGGATACCTCCCATTCACTTGGGGGTATCCGTTTTTTGCTTTAAACAAATCATTTCATTGATCTTGCCGCAAATTCAAACTGCTATTTTTCTGCTTCAACAAGACAAGCTAAACACGCAAACGCAGCGTAGCGCATATGAGCTAATTTAGTCATTCTACTCCATCGGATATAATTAGGGAAAACCTCCCTAAAATTAGCTAATAATCGTTCGAAAACCACGATATTAGGGAATTCCTCCCTAATAAAGTCCACTTTAGCATGCTTTTAAAAGTAACCAGCTATATTTCAGGGAGAAATTCCCTAAAACAGAGTCAAAGGATAAAAAAATCAATAAGATTAGGGAGGTTTTCCCTAATCTTTGCATTCAACTCGTAGCTTCCCCCTTGCAGAGCGGGGAACCGAGTCAACACAAAAAAGGAAAGCTAGCGTAGCCAGCTTTCCGATCCCCTTGCCTCCCCCTTTTGGGTAGGCTATTGTCTTTTGTTGTTAGTTTGAGGGCAATGTGCCAATGCTCAGCCAGCCGGCTCACCAAAGCCAGCTCCCTAACTAACATAGAAAAAATCAATCAGCGTACACAATAATATCACTATGCTGATTACCTGATTTAGATTATAAGAAGCCACCTTCATCAGCTTACGATTCGAAGGTTTTATAATCTTATGCTCGGTCATCAGGAGCACTGTAGCGATGCCAATCCCAACTAGATACACCCAGCCGAGATCCTGCCATACGTATAGAAATAATAGCAGCATAATCATAATGAAATGTAGACCTTTGGCGATACGCAGCGCATTCTCTAATCCAAAGAAGCTCGGAATAGACCATAACCCATGCCGCCGGTCAAATTCAATGTCCTGAGTGCCGTAGATAATATCAAATCCGGCAATCCAGAGCATAACTACCGTCCCGATCACAAACGGGGTAAATGCGATATTTCCGGTTACGGCAAACCATGCACCAATCGGTGCGGAAGCAATAACAAAGCCTAAATATAAATGGCTTAGAAAGGTAAAACGTTTTGTATAAGAATAAGTCGATATTAACACGATTGCTACCGGCGATAAGAGCAGGCAGAGCAAGTTCAGCATGCCTGAAGCCACAATAAAGATGGCATAATTGACAATAACAAAGACTACCACTTCTTTTTCTGCCAATAACCGTTGTGGCAAATGCCGATGTGCCGTACGAGGATTCTGTTCATCAAACGTACGGTCTGCCAGCCGATTGAATGCATTAGCGCCATTACGGGCACCGATCAATGCAATCAGACCCCAGATCATCACATGCCCTGATGGCCAGCCCCCAGCAGCCCACACCATCGAGATAATGGCAAACGGCAGCGAAAAAAGCGTATGAGAGAACATCACCAGTTCACTGAACATTTTAAGCTTTAGGCCTGCAGTTTTAAAAATGTTTAGAATAGCCATTCGTTTTCCTCTTTCTTCGCTACTTGAAATTCATTGTATTAGTCATTAAGCTCCGCAAGGACTTCATTCAGGTTGTTAAGCAGCCCGTCGATATCCTCTTCCGTAATAATCATCGGCGGTTGAAAGGCTAGTACGTTGCGTCCTATGCCATTTTTGCCGATCAGGTATCCTCTGTCTTTCATCGCTTCCAGTACTTGATCTGTAAGCGCCGCAGAGCCTTCTGCATCCTCACCAGCAAGCTCCGCTCCCAACATAAGCCCAATTCCCCGTACATCCACAATAAGCGAAGGATAATGGTCTTGAAGGGTCTTTAGCCCTGCTTTCAATCGTTCTCCGAGCAGCACTGAGCGTTCAGGAAGCCGTTCATCGCGAATATAATCAAGCACAGCCAGCGCCGTTGCAGCAGATACCGGATTACCTCCAAAGGTGGAAGCCGACGGACGGTTCAGCGCGAGTGCAATCTCATCCGTTGTCGCAAAGGCTGCCACCGGAATTCCATTCCCCAGTGCCTTGGCCATACTAATAATATCGGGCACTACGTCAAAATGCTCCATAGCAAATATTTTGCCTGTACGACCAAATCCAGTTTGAATTTCATCAGCGATCAGAAGCACGCCGTATCTCTCCAGCAACATTTTGACCTCACTGAAATAGGTTGGCGTTGGCATAATCATACCACCATTGCCTTGGATTGGCTCTACGATCATTGCGGCGATAGTATTCCCCTTCTCCTCAAGCACTCGCTCCAGAGATTCCAAGGATAGTGCAGCGGCTTCCTCCAGAGATAGTTCTGGATGATATGGGCGAGGAATAAACTCAACGTCATGATCCAAGTATTTATCGGTACGCCACATCGGCAGACCTGTCACGCTCATAGTTAGATTGGTACGGCCGTGTAAACCACTTTCCAGTGCAATGAACCCCTTGCGTCCTGTATACATCCGAGCGAGCAGCAGTGCGCCTTCATTTGCCTCTGAGCCGCTGTTCACGAAAAAGGTTCGGCGTAGACCGCCTGGCATAACCTCTTCCAGACGTTCAGCCAAATCCACATTTGGCTGAGTTAAATAGATCGTAGACGTATGCTGCAGCTGCTGCAGTTGCTCAATCGTACGTCCAGTTATGGCTGGATTGCAGTGCCCACAGGCAACTACAGATACACCTGCGAAGAAATCTGTATATTGTTTGCCATGTTCATCATACACAAACTGCATCGAACCTCGCACAAGCTGAGGCGCATCGCGGTAAAAATGCTGTGTACACGGATAGAAATATTGCTTACGCTTTGCCGCTACGGCTTCTCTTCCGATGAATTCTTGTTGTTCCATGATTGATTCCCTCTCTTCTTGTGAAAATAGTAACTTATTCATAGAGTACTGTGCATTCTTCTTACTAGCAGACGGTATTTTGCCCCAAAAAATAGAATTAGTTAAATTGCAGCGAACCTAGAGTATAACCCGCATAAATGGGCTCAAGACCACCTAGCATATCATCTTTCACTTCAGTACGATTCATAGCTTGTTGATAAGAAATTATAATTTCACGCAACTGCTTAGCGCTATATGTCGCTCCTTCAATACGGAAACTAGATATGCCTAGATCAATCATCTCACCAAGCAACGGCAAATAGCAGAGCTCTTTCGCGAACAAAAGATGGCAACGGCCGTGCTGATCACGATATACCGGATTTTCACCTTTGTCTGTTTTTAGAACCAATACATTATTGTGCACATATTGATTATCCTCTTCAGCAATAGGCTCCATTACTTCAGTATTCTCATAAAGATCATGTTCCATATACATTAGTGCAGGTGTACCATGTACAACAACTTCCAAAGGCGTGTCACAACGCGAGGCAAAGGTAGCAAAGTGCTCCAGCGTCATTTCCGGTGAAACCGAAAGCTGAGTTAAACCTAATTTTGCATATAATTGGGCTGAAAGATGATTGTAGACATTTAAACTACCATCTCCAATTAACGGATAACCTGTAGAACTGTATCTGCGAATCGCTCCCAAATTAGTAACGATTAGACCGTCGATCGGCAAGCGTTCTCCACCAAGCAATTGATCATATTGATCAAAATGCAGCTCGGTCATCATGCGTGGCAACCCTAAATAGATTTTGCTATCGCCTTTTAGCTCACCAAGTTCCTTAATATCACGTTTTGTAAAAGGTCTGTCCGGTTCAAATACATCCCCCGGCAAGTATAAACTATCCACACCCAGCTCCAATACTACGCGCGCCTGTTCCATATTATTCACACGTACAGCCAACTTAGCTTTTGTTGTCTTTGGTTTTTTTTCTTGCGCCAAACGTTCCCGCAATTCCTCTACACGTTTTTCAGATAGCTCACGTTCTGCGGTTGGGGTGCTAAAAACTTTTCCAGTGCTATAGAATTTGCCCGTACCTTCATAACGACGGTTAATGTTAGCTAACCCTGGTTTACCAAAAGCATAAGCTGTCGAAAAGTCACGCTTGCGATTGTTGTACAGCTCTTTAGTATCAACCGTACGATCAAAGCCAATCGGATCATCGATATATCGGTCAATGGCTTCGCCGTAGCTATTCGCCAGCATCACCATAAAATCCTTATCACGCATACGGCCTTCTATTTTGAAGGAAGTAATGCCTGATTCAATCAATTCCGGAAGATGCTCATACATAAACATATCTTTGACAGCCAGTGGATATTCAGCAGGATATACATATCCGTCTTTTTTAACCCGATAATCCCAGCGGCAAGGCTTCATACATTTTCCCCGGTTGCTGCTCATGCCAAAAACATGGGAACTGAAGTAACAATTTGCACCATGCACAGAGCACATATCCCCGTGAATAAAATATTCCAGCTCCATACCACTCCGCTGACCAAGCAGCTTAGCTGTCTGCAGGTCCATTTCCCGCGAGGTAACTACACGAGTTACACCCAGATCACGCAGCGCATAGATCATCTCCAGGTTGTGAACATTCATCATTACAGAAGAGTGAATAGGAAGGTTAAGCTCCATCTCCCGAATAAGCTCCAACACTGCCATATCCTGAACAATCAAGGCATCTGGCCGAGCACCATCAAGGAAACGCAAGTATTCTCTAGCTTCCTCCACATCTTCCTCACTAAAAAGATTATTCACAGTGATATACACTTTTTTGTCTAGACGGTGTGCGATATCAAGTGCCTCTACGATCTCTTCATGAGTAAGATTATAACCTTTACGCATCATTCTCATATTCAATACAGGTCCACCAAAATAAACTGCATCACACCGTGATTGGATCACTTCCTTGAAAATCTCAAACGTTCCTGCGGGTGCGAGTAATTCGACTTCTCTACCGTTAAAATAACGTGCCATTCAAGTTCCCTCCCAAGTTGATACTACTAATAGGGAATGAGTATTATAACAAAGCTACTGCAATTCCCATGACCACAAACATCCCAATAAAAACAGTATCGAATTTGCCCCACCTTAGGCGGTGATACCGACTGCGGGGAGCATCCATGCGAAAACCGCGGGCCTCCATGGAATACACCAGATCCTGAGCACGCCTAAAAGCACTGGCGATAATCGGGACCAGCAGGGAGACTAACATCCGTCCCTTTTCCTTCAAAGGCAGCTCTTTTAGATCGGCTCCCCTTGAGGCCTGCGCTTTCATTATGATCTGCGATTCATCTAGAATCGTAGGAATGAAACGAAGTGAAATGCTGATCATCAGCGTGATACGGTCAGGGGATAAGCCAAGCTTTTTGAAGGGTGTCAAGATCCCCTCCAGCCCTTGATTCAGCTTCCCCGGCGTTGTTGTGAAGGTCAGAAGCGCTGTAAAGGTGATAAGAAAGAACATGCGGATGACCGAAAATGCCCCTAATCTTAGCCCTCCCTCATAGATAGACCAGGAACCAAGAGTCAGCACTACCTCCCCTGTCTTTACAGACACCACCTGCACAATAAAGATAAACAACATTAAATAACGTAAAGGCTTAGCTGCTTTCAGGAAGTATTTAAGCGGAATCTTCGTTGAAGCCATAACGGCTATCGAAAAAATAGCCAGCACAGCCATGGCCATCCACGAACGTGAGAGCAGGATAACAGCTACGTATAATAGCATGCCAGTGATTTTGGCACGAGCATCCAGCTTGTGCACCCACGAACCGGTCTCAATACTCCGACCTAAGATCAGTTTCTCATTCATGGTCATCCCTCTTTCCATCGGGCTTACCAGTGCTTATTGATTCCGCTGGCAGCGAAGCTATAAGCTCTGCCAGACTCTCAGCCGTCAAGCGGGGTGCTTCATCCACAAGACCTAAATGATCAGCAACTGCACGCCAGTAACGAAGGGACTGCGGAACCGTCAAACCACACTGTTCCAGAATCGAAGGATCATCTGCAAGCGCCTTTACACTGCCCTGAAACGCCGTGCTGCCCTCTTTAAGTACAACCCAGCTGTCCGCATAGGGCAATAACTCATCCATCCGATGCGTGACGATAATGATCGTTCTGCCCTGCTCACGACATAATCTCTCCAGCAAGCTGATTAGCTCTGCACGGCTAATGGGATCAAGCGTTGCCGTGGGCTCATCCAGAACGATGACCTCAGGGTCCATAGCTAGCACGGAAGCGATAGCCGCCTTACGCATTTGTCCACCGCTCAATTGGAAAGGATTCCGCTCTAGCAGTGCGAGATCCAGCCCCATATCTGACATGGCCTGACGTGCACGTGACTTTGCCTCTTCGAGACTCATGCCGAAATTAAGGGGACCGAAAATGAGATCCTTCTCGACCGTATCTTCGAACATCTGCTGCTCCGGAAATTGAAATACCAATCCGACTCGGCGGCGCAGTGGCATTAGCTTAGGTGACTTCTCACCAGCCTGAATAGTTACATCAAGCACTTTTACCGTACCCTCGGTTGGTTTCAGTATCCCGTTAAACAATTGTAGAAGCGTCGATTTACCTGAGCCCGTCGCCCCCGCAATACCAACCATCGAGCCAATGGGTACACTGAGGTTAATGTCCCGGAGCGCCGTCAGCTTCCAGAGGCTTCGGTCAGCGTAGGTGTAACTTACTTGCTGTAATTCTATGGCCATAACGTGTCTATAAGCTCCTTTTCACTGGTCGGAACATCCACATGAATACCCTGGTTCTGCAGCTCGCGTGCAAGGCGCCAAGGATAAGGTTCACGCAGATGGCATTTTTCCAGAAGCTCCTCGTTCCGGAACAACTCCGCCGGTGTAACATCTGCAGCCAAACCACCTCCATGCAGTGCAAGCACCCGATCCGATGCCAAAATCTCATCTGCATCATGCGTAATCATGAGGATCGTGTACTTCCCTTCTGCCCGCATATCCTGCAGAATACCGAGAAGGTCATTTCTGCTTCCTTCATCCAACATAGAAGAGGCCTCGTCAAAAATGACGATGCCTGGTTCCATAGCAAGAATGGAAGCGATAGCAACACGCTGCTTTTGACCTCCCGACAGCTCACCCGGATGCTTGGACAACAGATGATTTATTCCTAGTCTCGTCGTATAGGAGTGCAAACGTTCAGCCATCTCTTCGTACGGCAAACAAAGCCCTTCCAGGCCGAATAGGATATCTTCCTCTACAGTGGCTCCAATAAACTGATTATCCGGATTTTGGAACACCATTCCGATACATTGCCGAATGCTTCCGATCGTTTCCTCACTAAGCAGCATGCCACTAACCACAATCTCACCAGCCCCCTTAGGCAGCAGAGCATTGAGCAGCTTGACCAACGTAGACTTCCCGCAGCCATTAGGACCAACCAAGCTAACCCATTGTCCTTGAGAGATAGATAACGTTATATTTTGAAGAATCGGATGCTCGGGATCATAGCCAAACGATACCCCATCCAGAGAGATGACTGCTTGTCCCTCTCCCTCTAAGTCTTGACCTTCGTATGATTCATTCATGTTAGTCATCCTTCCGCTGATGTGACTAATCAGTCCAAAAATTCTTCAAACAGCGATATTTTTGACAATGACGCCACCAAATAACGGACTGCATAGCCCACGGCAATTCCTGTTACTACCCCAGTGATCAGCAGCATGGGAAGATAATAAAAAATACTAAGTGATGCAAATACCATAGAAGCTGCCAGCAGCTGACCGATATTATGCGCAATCCCACCGGCTATACTAATTCCGATCAAGCTTATACTCTTACCTTTGCCACTAATCAGCATCAGCACAAACATAACAACAAAGCTAAAAAGTGAACCAAATAAACTAAACAGCAAGCTTGAGAAGGTACCTAGCAGAAATGCAGTAAGCAGTGTTTTGAGGATGACAAGCAGCAAAGCATCCCGTCCACGTAAAAAGTAAATACAAGTCAAAATCATAATGTTGGCCAGTCCGAGCTTAGCACCCGGCACCAGTCCCATCCCGGATAACGGAATCTGTGCCTCTATTAAACTTAACACTACTGCCACTGCGGCGAAAATCGCAATAATCACTGTTCTTTTTAAAGCTGTTGCAGATTCACTACTGGACATAGGCATCTATATCATCCTCCCCCGACGCACTGGTGATTTCGACTAATACTCTATGCGGTAGACAGACAATCGTCTGTTTGGGCAGGGTAATAAAACCAAAACCTAGGCAAACTTTATCAGCGCAATCGGCATCGTACATTTCAATCCCGTAATCATGCACCTTCAAAATGTTATAGCCGCGTTCCGTGCGGACCTCAATGGTTTGTTCTTCTTTTGTAAGCTTTACCGTTTTAAATAACTCACCGTCCACCGTTACATTGGCTATGAGATTTTTACCGGCCCCACCTTTGTCATCATTGTCCGAAAACCATCTCGGTACGAGAAAAGCGAGCGCAGCAATCAATACGATGGAAATCAGCCACACATCTGCGCGTTTCATAAAAATCTCCCTTATTTTTTAATTAAAATCCAGACTTATTAATTATAACGGTCTACCCTCAATCCTTCAATCAATGTTGGAGTTTATTGTCAGTTTTAGAGAGCTGTTCACAAAATAGGCACGCAAAATAACCCCAGCAGACACAACCCATTCGTCTCTGGCATTTTCAGTTGAAGTTTGTAGCGTTTGCAAAAAAATCCAACTTACATTTTAGCCCATTTGCACCGAGATCGCCCATCTCCTCTGGTTTACTAGCTTTTCCGGAATAATTCACAATTAACCCAATTTAAGTTACTTTCAAAATCTAAGCGCCCCTTATCGAGGTTTGTTCCTCTCTAGAATCAAATAAACCTTATCTTGGAATTCATTATTATATTTGCCTTTTAAACAATAGTGTGTTATATTTATATGGTATTTGTTTTTCGATATATTGAATATCCCCACCAAGAAGATGTCAGGCCGACTATTATACACATCGGCATTTTGGACAAAGAGGCTTTATGTTTTCTTGCAGTACTCTTCCTTTTTATGAGATTAAATTCGAAATATAGCATTCCGATTCACACTGGCGCGGTCAATGGAGCCGCAAGGGCAAAAGAGAGGTAGGGCTTTTGTCGTATTGGAAGGATTATTCTCGCCACACGGCTGCTGGAAATAACAAGGAATCAAGACACCCGTTACTCACGAACGGCGGGGGATGAATATAACGAGAAAGCATGACGGTACGATCCTTATTCAAGGACTACGTCATGTGTGGAAAAATATAGGCGCCCGATAACCGCTACCTAGCGGATATCGGGCGCTGTCTACGTTCAGGACTTATTTTACATATCGACTTATAAAAGCTGTTACTACATCTGTATACCCCGCCTTATCCGTATCATAAGACAATCCATGCCCCGCTTGCGGCACTATGAGCCTCTCTTTTGGACTCTGGCATGCCTCATACAATTCATTCATCATAGCAAAAGGTACAAAGTTATCCGCATCCCCATGAATAAAAAGAATCGGAGCCTTCGCTTTCCGCACTTGTTTTAATGCAGAGGCTTCACCAAAGCCATACCCCGCCTTCAAGCGGGTGATTAGACTTGCACTTTGAACGAAAGGGAAACTTGGCAAGCGATACATGCGTCGTAGTTGGTAAGATAATTGTGCTTTTACTGAGGTATAAGCGCAGTCCGCAACAATAGCTTTTACCTGCGGCGGAAGATCTTCCCCTGAGGTCATTAGCACTGTAGCACCACCCATAGAGACACCGTGAAGCACAATTTGAGCACTAGGCCCAGTCTTTTTAATCATGTATTCAATCCATTGCAAATAATCTTTTCGTTCCGGCCAACCAAAACCAATGTAATCCCCTGCGCTATCTCCATGCCCTCTTGCATCGGGAATTAGGATGTTAAAGCCTAAGTTCTCGTAGTAGATTTTGGCGTACGCCCCCATATCCTTTGCTTTACCTGAATAACCGTGGGCTAGAATGGCTGTGCGTCCCGCAGCACGATTAGATCGGAGTAAGTAACCTCTTAGTTTAAGTCCATCTGCAGATACGATCTCAATATTCTCGAAGCTCTGGCGAGAGACCCAATCCTTCCCCTCCCCCCAAGAAGCTCCGGCAACCGGAGGATCAGCCTTCAGATTAGGATTATTACTTAGAAATACCTTTGGCGCTCGTTTAATAGCAATACCATAGAAGAAAAATCCCACATAGATTAGAATCCCTATGATGATTACAGCGCTAATAATGAACCATATCAATTCGCCTTCGCCATCCCCTCTTCATTTCCTTTGCAACAAGAGTATACCATCTACTTAGAATGCACCAAACTATCGCAATCATGACATACAAATAGAGCCGCCATCGGAACACTCCCGAAAGCGACTCTATGTTGATCTACCCTTTATTATTTATTCTTTTTGGAGAACTTGGTTCTCATTAATAATCCGATAAGTGCAAAACCTAAACCTGCTACATAGTAAGGTGCAGGACTTGATTCACCCGTTTTTGGCAATTCCTTCACAGGTGGCTTTCCTAATGGGAACGTATCGTCCACTACGATGATTTCATCAGGTGTTGGTGTTGGCGTTGGTGTCACTGCCGGTACCGGACCTAATGGGATCTCATCATCATCAACAAGTACTTCTGTGCTATTCGACGGTGTTGGTACTGGCGCTGGTGTCGGCGAAGCTACAGGCCCAAGCGGCACAGGATCTTCTGCAAGAACTATAGTGCCAATTACGGATGATGGCGTTGGTGTCGGGAACACCGAAGTCTCTGGTGTCGACGTTGGTGTTGCTTCAGGCGTTACCGTCGGTGTTGGTGTTGCCTCAGGCGTTACCGTCGGTGTCGGTGTTGCCTCTGGTGTTACCGTCGGTGTCGGTGTTGCCTCAGGCGTTACCGTCGGCGTTGGTGTTGGTGTTGGCGTCACTGTCGGCGTTGGTGTTGGTGTCGGCGTTGGTGTTGGTGTCACTGTCGGCGTTGGTGTCGGCGTTGGTGTCACTGTCGGCGTTGGTGTCGGCGTTGGTGTCACTGTCGGCGTTGGTGTTGGTGTCGGCGTCACTGTCGGCGTTGGTGCCGGTGTTGGCGTCGGCGTTGGTGTTGGTGTCGGCGTCACTGTGGGCGTCGGTGTTGGTGTCGGCGTTGGCGTTGGTGTCGGCGTCGGCGTCACTGTCGGCGTTGGTGTCGGTGTTGGCGTCACTGTCGGCGTTGGCGTCGGTGTCACTGTCGGCGTCGGTGTTGGCGTCGGTGTTGGTGTCGGCGTTGGTGTCACTGTCGGCGTCGGCGTTGGTGTTGGTGTTGGCGTTGGTGTTGGTGTCACTGTCGGCGTCGGCGTTGGTGTCACTGTCGGCGTTGGCGTTGGTGTCACTGTCGGCGTTGGCGTTGGCGTTGGTGTCACTGTCGGCGTCGGCGTTGGTGTTGGCGTTGGTGTCACTGTCGGCGTTGGCGTTGGCGTCGGTGTCGGCGTTGGTGTTGGCGTTGGTGTCACTGTCGGCGTTGGCGTTGGCTTCGGTGTCGGCGTTGGCGTCGGCGTTGGTGTTGGTGTCGGTGTTGGCGTCACTGTCGGCGTTGGTGTTGGCGTCGGACATGGTGTTGGCGTCGGTGTCGGCGTTGGTGTCGCTGTCGGTGTTGGTGTTGGTGTCACTGTCGGTGTTGGTGTCGGCGTTGGTGTCACTGTCGGCGTCGGCGTTGGTGTCACTGTCGGCGTTGGCGTTGGTGTTGGCGTTGGTGTCACTGTCGGCGTTGGCGTTGGCGTCGGCGTTGGCGTCGGTGTCGGCGTTGGTGTCGGCGTTGGTGTCGGCGTTGGTGTCACTGTTGGCGTTGGTGTCGGTGTTGGCGTCACTGTCGGCGTTGGTGTCGGTGTTGGTCCAGGTTCATCACCATCGTATGGATAGTGGTGAAATTCACCACCACCAGTACCTTTGAGTGAAGCCGCCACTAAAGTACCGTTAATCTGACCATTAATAAAATCAACATGAGCATAGGGGGCAAGTATGCTTCCCATTACACCTATGCCTGCCATATCAAGATACGCAGCTTGGCTAAAGTTAAGCAAAATTTTCTTGCTGTTCAACACGTTATTAGGTAGAAATCCGAAGTTTTTCATTTTTACGTTAGAACCATCAATATTAATAATTGCAGTAGATCCTGAAGGAACATTTATTGTAATTCCGTAGGTATTAGAGACGTTATCTCCTGAAACATTAAAAACATTGACCGCAGGATCTGTACCTGTCAGGATAAGGCTGCCATATTGGTACACTGTTGTTCCATTCGCCGGCAATGCTGCAAGTTCTGCTGATTTGTCCTTCAAAGACTGACCTACTGCTGAAAAGTCAATCGTACTCCCCTGTCTTTTTGTACCACCCTTGAGGAGCGTTACATTCCCTGAAAAATCTCCCCCGTGCACGATATTCCCATAAACAGTACCTCCGTTGAAAGTAAGATTCCCTCCAACAACAAGTGTGTCAGTCAGGGAAACCTCTGCAGCGGTCAACCTATCTCCAACACTATAGTTGGTTAAGTTAACGTTACCTCCAGCAGCAAACCTTCCTTCCGTATCCGAAACTGTTGTTATATCCCCTAGAATAAACACGTTGTAGACCGCTGCAATTCCCAATGTAGAAGAACTACTAGCTCCAGCAACTCCAGCTCCCAATGAGGAAAGCCCACTACCTACCGTCAAAATCCCAGCTAATACAAGCGAGAGTAACGGTTTTATTCTTCTTTTCAAATGGCACACCTCCTAAAACTATGATTTATATTAATCAGAATAATTACCAGAAACTCTAAAGGACCTAACAACAAAAAAGACCGCCAAAAAGAAGTGAAATTCCCTTCTCATGGCAGTCGGACGGTCATTGTGCCTTTAAGACACTTTAGACTCCTGGACTTTGCGTCCCGCCCTTTCAGACGGTTTGCTATTATCATGACTATATATATGTATTACACTGCAAGTCCAGAACTGGTAGCTGAAGCATTCTATCCAATAACAGTCTATGACTTTTAATACTTTTGAATTAATAACAGTTTAGCGCCCGACACCCACAATTGTCAATCAATTCCTTTCGATAATTCCCCGCATTAGTACCACACAAAAAAAGCGCCTGAAGGCGCTTCGCATAAGGTTTTTCATTAAATTTTAAAGTAACTGTATATAGCCCAATATGGATATCCATAAGGGAATACTCAGAATTAAACCAAAAAACAATCCACGCTGGAGGCTGCCCTCTTTTTCCATCATAATTCTCCTTTATTTGCGTTCGATACATTAATTTTTATTATTACAATTTTTAATATAATTTATTCTTCGTTATTTAGTTGTGAATTTAATCACATTGGATAAGCTGTTTAGAAATACCATTGATTATTTTTGGAATATCGGGGTAGAATACGAATATACGTTCCTATTAGAGGTGATGAGATTCATGCATAGAGCAGAAAGCAGGGACAACATGCTGGTGAAATCTTATTTATTGCTTCCGATGATTTTATCAGCTTTCGAACGGGACTCCGCCATTTTATCTACACACTTACGAACACCCGCCCCTTATCTGGAGGTGCTTGGAACAGCTGCTGCAGTAGCTACAACAGATCTAAGGGATGTTCGTGCAGAAATGAGAAGACGGGGAATCAAGGTGTATGAGCAAAACAGACTTAATACTGGAATTGAAGCCAAGTATATATGTCGTGGCTATCATGAACGAATGCTGCTGTTGAATGACATTGTTGCGGCTCAAGCTGCCATCCATATGCGCAGATACCTAGGGCTGGATATTTCATCTTTTAAGAGTTACGAAGAACAGTACCAGATTAAGTAAAGCTGTATAGAAGCCGCTGCGCTCTCTCCCCCCAATCAATTAGTGAACAAAAAAATAGGCCTTACCATGGGAGTTGGCAAGACCTGAGAGAGATATACCACAAAACACTGGGGGGTGTTTGGTGTCTCTAATATATACCTCGAACCTGAAAAATAGCTGATAGGCACATAAAAATTACATTAAAAATATTGTTCGCCGTTCAGAAGTGATTAGAGTGCTCCCACAAGCTTAGCCGACCTTTAGCTGGAATTGGATGGCTTAATGGATGAACCCCTTCAAGCTTCCAGGCAAACCGTCCTTCACTATAGTCGCCAAAATCATATTCATTCCCATTGATCCATTCCCTTAAATCCACCTCTGGAGTAACCACATAACATCCCGCGAGCTGACCTGTAGCAATAATAGCTCCTGTCGGCAAATTATTCGCTGTATAGCCATGTTTCGCCAATACTGATTTGTACGGTTCCTGTTCACAAAACTTTTTGTCAATCCTCATTCCGGCATGGATGCCTAACTCGCCGCGGTAGGCTGTTCTCCATGAACGAGTTTCAAACTCTTTTTCACCAAGAGCAATTAAGGTCGCCCAAGGCTGCCGTATTGTTATACACCGCATGATATTTATCCCCTTTGTTTATGTTGGACGTTTGTCACGGATGCCACGGATCTCGATCTCGCGTTGTGTAATCTTGTTCACCTTGACCTGATAAATAATCCCAACCGTTTGGTCGATACTCATTTCCATCATTGATCGCCTCTAAAATAAGAACATTTATTTTTATTATATACAAACAAAAGTTCTTATGAAAATATCAATACTACAGACATTCACCTGTAACTCCCCAGAATCAATAAAGGTCGTCATAATGGAAAGGCTGCTGTTTATTCTTATATTGGTAATGTACTAAATGCTATGCCTGTGCAACCGATTTTAAACTAATGTCGTAACCACTGGAGGGGAAGGTCCATGATTCAAAAACCACGTACTACTATTAAATGGACTCTTATTTTTGTTTTTTTGTTATTCGTCACCGCCTGTAGTAAGAATAATGAAGTTTTGAAAGGAATTGTACACACAATAGATGTAGAAAATAAAAGAATTTTAGTAATTTCTGAATTAAAAGAAGAAGACTTGAACAAGGAATACAAGGAGATTCTCGAATCTAATGAGTACTCTCAAGCCATTTGGGTAAATAAAGTTGCACCTTCTAAATATAAAAAAGGCGATGAGATTAAAGTATTTTTTGAAGTAAGTGATGATTCATTCCCTGCACAAGTTACCGCCAAAAAGATCACCAAAATCAAGAATTGAGCAAAAAGAATAGAATCTACTATAAAGAAGCGGCGTCTCCAAAAGGGACGGCGCTTCTTTATAGTAGATTTAAAGAGAAATCAGAGTATATAATATGGAATATTATATACTCTCAACATCTCTGTTACGGGAATTTCCGAAGCAGAAATACCCTTCCGAATATTTACTATGAATAATCTATCCCGGACTAAACATTTACATAATCTGAATATAATAATTCCGGGACATTCTGTAAACGAAAAAAAGCTCACCAGCCGAAGCCAGTGGGCATAATCCCAAGCATTTGGGAGTTCACTCTTTGTTGGAATTACTGAAACCTTACGATGTAACAACTATAGGAGCTTATAACTTCAGGCAATGTACTATCTCCACAACAAGTAAGCTTTCAACAAGATGCAACAGACAACTATACTCATAATGGTTTCCCAATTAATTCTCCCTGTTCAAAAAGCATCTCAATCTGGTGAAATACTAATAACATTCAGTAGATTGGAGGTTTACCATGACAGAAATTGATGAGAGAAAATGGGGGCAGCAGGATCCTATCAAAGAACCACAAGATCGTTATGAACAGTTTTTAAAAGTTGTATCACTAACCTTTGTGAGTGTCACATTCACTATTATTTTCACTGAGATAAAAATGGGCAACTTTCCCCTTAAGCTCATTTTCTTTATTATTGGACAATTCCTCATTTATGGATATGTGATGAAGAATCTGTCCAAGACCTCAGAAAAATTCAAAAATTCCTGCAAGAAATTAAAAATAAAGCTACCCATTCTCTACATTTTATATTTCTTGTTTCTCTTCTATATTGGGCAACCATATTTATAAAATTACTCTGTGCAAAAAAGTGACCCCACCAACTTCCGGCAGGGTCTAGATCTATATTATAAGGGGGTTATGTAATTACTATAATCCTCTTAGCTTAAATAAGTATGAAGCCCGTCTAAAGATTTGCTGAATTTTTATTATTTTTATCGAAACCGATCAAACAAGGTAACGTATCAATCTTAATTTCCAAATTACTACATATACAAAATGGAGGTGTGTATAAAGATGAAAATATTCAGTCTATTGCTTGTAGCATTGTCTTCCATTGGAGTAGTTGCCACATTCGGATTTTCAACATTCAGCTTCATCACAGGAATTATAGGAGGGCTTATTGCAGCATTTGCAATTTCAGGTTACTTGCAGTCTGTCAGAAGTGATTACCCCAATGAGAGCTATGTGAATAAGCAAGTTAAGTATCAATCGAACTATAATACTTGGTAACAAAAGCCCCACCTTAAACTGGTGGGGTTTTTCATATTCCCAAACACTTGTAAAATCACTTTGTAATATTAATGGTAGAAGAAACAAAAAAGCGCGACTCTCCAAATTTCAAGAATCCGCGCCACGTATGGTTTTTTGGGATGCTGGTGAAGGGAATTGAACCCCCGGCCTACGCATTACGAGTGCGTTGCTCTACCCCTGAGCTACACCAGCTTAACGCTGTTTTTCTGCCAAACAAAAAATATTATACAACTTTCAGCCAGAAACGCAAGCCTATTTCTCCCTGTTTTCCGCCCTCCTAAACTGCTAATCCACCTGTAGCTTACGCTCCACAGACTCTAACTTTCCACGGCTAGTAGAGGGTTTATCGCGGCGGTCGTCTATTTTAAGTGAGGTAGAGACACGTTCTGCACCTGCGGCAAAAGGAGACTCATGCAAAGCTTCTACCGCGGCAAAAATGCGTTGCAGAGGCCCTTCGATGATCGTACCCATAGACGTAAGTTCATAAGTAATCCCTTCTACTGTCTTCAGCACCCGCTGCATATCCGCAACATAGCTGCTAAGACTGGTACTGCCTGTTCCAATTGGAATAACTGTAACTTCAGCAATAGGCATGAGAATACCTCCTCGAAATTTTATAGTAGCTGTCTCCTTCCATTGTAACAATTCCACCGCTCTGTCACAAACTAAGCAAGATTATCCTCCCTTATCTCTTCTATTTCTTCTGATTACTTCAAAATATGACTTTGGGCTAAGAGTATTTTCTCATGAGCAAATTCTAGGGTCATCTGCACTATATTTATGGACTCTTTGTGGCATCTTTTCGGACAATTTATGAATCATTTCGCATCTCCCTGTGGATCAATTGTGGATTACTTATGGACAGCCTGTGGATCATTTGTGGAGTACTTTTAAAGAACCCGCTCCCCGCGCGGGTTTTCTAAAAAACTGTTTACAAACACAACATCTTGGGTTATTTTTATCTAACGACAACAAAATATAGTGGAGACAGGCGCTTTGATCCTTAACCGGATTTAGAGCTTAATAGGGAAGCGCGGTGAGAATCCGCTGCGGTCCCGCCACTGTAACCGGATGGCCTTCTTAAGCTTCTGGGAAGCTTGAGAATCCACATCTCCCGGCAGATGCCACTGAGGGTTAGGAACACCCTTGGGAAGGCGCCGAGAGATCCCACGGAAGCCAGGAGACCTACCTGTTTCGACGACACCAACTATTGATGCCTGCGAGGAACAGGGATGGTGTCCGCATGCGGTCATCTACGTAGAGACCTCTGCAAATATCCGTGTGGATATTTACATAACGCATCGGGCATTTTCTGCCATCCTCGGGTAGGGGATGCTTTTTTTATGTAATCTGAACAAATATACGACTGCTTATAGCAGTCCAACTTCTTATGGATATATGGATTTGATGATAGATGTTTTTCTTTTATACTGAGAGGAGAGCTGTACAATGACGTTGTTGGAGAGACAATTTAATGGAGTAGAAAATGCACGGGAAGTTCTTTTAGAAGAGCTCATTGATTTAGGCCGGGATATTATCGACAGTCGGGATATGGACCTATTGCGCGAGAATGCCAATTTGAATGGAGAGAGTTTCTCCGGTAAAATGAGCAAGTTCGGCAGTGAATATTCAAAATGGTACGCCCGCAATTTTACGATGCCGCCACAGCTAGTGCAGGCTATTGATGACAATGTCGTCTACGTGCATGATCTGGATCAATACGCGATTGGAACGACGAACTGTATTTTTATCCCGTTTGATAAACTTCTCCGTGAAGGTTTCAATACCGGCAACGGCAGCGTTCGTCCTCCGAACTCAATAATGACAGCTATGTCTCTGGTAGCGATTATTTTCCAATCCCAGCAAAATGCTCAATATGGTGGTGTATCCGCCAATAAACTCGACTATGATCTGGCACCTTATGTAACCAAATCCTTCGCCAAGCTGTTCCGCAAGGGTCTGGATTATTTTGAAGAAGGACAAGCTGATGAATCTTTGGGCGAGATTACGATGAGCCGGACCGATCTGGCGGAGTTATATCCAAGAGCGTTCCGTTTTGCACTAAAGGAAACCGAAATCGAAACTCTGCAAGCGGCTGAAAGTATGGTACATAATCTGAATACCATGTCCAGCCGATCCGGTGGACAAATACCGTTTACCAGCATCAACTACGGTACTTGTACTTCACCAGAAGGTCAGCTTGTGATCAGTTCTCTGCTAACCGCAACTATGAACGGACTTGGCAGCGGAGAAACACCAGTGTTCCCGATTCAAATCTTCAAATGCAAGCAAGGAATCAATCAACAGCAAGGCGATCCTAACTATGAACTGTTCCTAAAAGCAGCTGAATGTTCTGCGCGCAGACTATATCCAAACTTCGCTAATCTGGACGCTCCGCTCAACTTGCAGTATTATGATTCAAGTGATCCTGATACGGAGTTCGCTACAATGGGCTGCCGAACCCGAGTGCTCGGTGACCGTTTTGGGCGTAATCATTGCTCTGGGAAGGGCAACCTTTCCTTTAATACACTAAATCTGGTTCGGCTAGGTCTGGCACACGGCACAGTAACAGGCAGACGTACCGTCGCAGACGAAGCTGGCTTCTATGAAGATCTAAATCATTATATGGATATTGCGCTGGAAGGACTTCTCCATCGCTTCCACATCCAAACCGCACAAAAAGCTAAAGCTTCCGATTTCATGATGCGAGAAGGCGTCTGGGAAGGCGGCGAACATCTTGCACCCGATGACACTGTAGGCGATCTGCTGAAGCATGGCAGTCTGTCTCTTGGCTTCATCGGTATGGCGGAATGTATGAAAGCTATGTACGGCAAACACCATGGCGAGGATATGGAAGTTCATGCCAAGGCGCTGGCTATCGTGCGTCATATGCGGGACTATTGCGATCGGAAAAGTGAGGAACTGGATCTTAACATCACCCTGTTCGCAACTCCAGCAGAAGGTTTGTCCGGTAAATTCACCAAAGTTGACCGCAAGGTACTGGGTTCCATTCCGGGCGTAACCGACCGTGAATATTATACGAACTCTTTTCACATCCCTGTATACTTCGATCTGGGTGCTGCTCAGAAGATCAGCTTGGAAGCTCCTTTCCATGAATACTGCAATGCCGGGGCTATTTCTTATGTCGAATTAAACGGCAATGCCCGCAACAACCCATCGGCTTTTATCAAAATCATTAAATATGCGCTCGAACAACAGGTCAGTTATTTCAGCATTAACCATCCGATTGACCGCTGCTCCAGCTGTGGATACGAAGGCGTAATTGGGACAAACTGTCCTTCCTGCAACGCACATGAGAATGACGTGCACATCCGCCGTTTGCGCAGAGTTACAGGTTATTTAACCGGCGACTATCAGACCCGCTTTAATGCCGCCAAACAAGCTGAAGTTCGGGATCGCGTTAAGCATCTATGAATATTTGCGGTTACTATCCGGAGTCGATTAACGAGGGAGAGGGCATGCGGGCCGTCCTCTTTCTCAGCGGCTGCCGCCATCGTTGCCCGGGATGTTTTAATCCCGAGACATGGAACTTTAAATATGGAGAAGTCTTCACCTTAGAACGACAACATGAAATCATTGCAGAAATCGCCGCTAACCCTTTGCTGGATGGTCTGACACTGGCAGGCGGCGATCCTTTTTTCTCAGCAGAAGAGTTGCTGGGGTTCATTCATGAGCTTCGCACTGTACTGCCAGGGTTCTCAATCTGGATTTACAGTGGTTATACGTACGAAGAACTTACAGCCCTTCCCGGTACGCCGGAGTGGAATCTACTTAAACAGTGTCAGGTGTTAATAGATGGAAGATTTGTAGAAGAACTGAAAGATACTACGCTTCTCTACCGGGGAAGCTCCAACCAACGCATTATCGACATTCCGGCCAGCATGAACGGCTCGGAGGTCTTTCTGTGGCAGCCTGCTGCGCTATAATATATCAATTTTTGATATTGAAAATTAATTTGAAATAAGAAGGGATGAACTAACTATGCCGCAATTCGTAGTAAAACCGGATAATCGCCAACTGGCTTTTGATGAGAACCGTCTCTCCGTCTACGCTGACCGTATTCTGGAAGGTCTCGATCAACTAAATAAAGAAACTTTGCTGCGTGGAGTGAATTCCAAACTGCGTCGTGACTCGGTAAGCGGAGAAGAAATCAGCAATGCCTTCACCATGAGCGCTCTAGAGCTTGTAACAAAAGAAGAGCCTAACTGGAAGTTCGCAGCTGCCCGCGCCCTTCTGACTACCCTTTATAAAAAAGCTGCCGTTCATCGCCGCTACAAAGCTTATCCAGAAGAGCCTTACGGTGAATTGTATCCACTAATTACGGATCTCGTGAAAAAAGGAATCTATCGCGAAGAACTTCTAAGTCATTACACCAAAGAACAAATTATCGAACTAGGCGGGTGTATCGATTATACACGCGACCTTTTGTTTGACTATATCGGTCTGCTTACGCTATCCGACCGTTATTTGGCGCATGATTTTGACGGCCGTGTAATGGAGCTTCCACAAGAACGTTATATGATTATTGCTATGTACCTGATGCACCGTGAGCCAGCTGAGAAACGTCTTGAGCTTGTAAAAGAAGCTTATTGGGCTATGAGCAACATCTATATGACTGCTGCTACACCTACAATGTCCAATGCCGGCAAAAAGGTCGCTGGACAGCTATCCAGCTGCTTTATTGATACTGTAGACGATTCCCTAGAGGGTATCTTTGACTCCAATACAGACGTAGCACGTCTAAGCAAAATGGGCGGCGGCATCGGCGTTTACCTCGGAAAAGTACGGGCACGTGGTTCGGATATCCGTGGCCACAAGAACACAAGCTCCGGTGTAATCCCTTGGATTCGCCAGTTGAACAATACAGCAGTCAGTGTAGACCAGTTGGGCACACGTAAAGGTGCTGTAGCTGTTTATCTTGATGTATTCCATAAAGATATTCTCGCTTTCCTCGATCTTAAGCTGAACAACGGTGACGAGCGTATGCGTGCACATGACGTGTTCCATGGCGTCTCCCTGCCTGACCTGTTCATGGAAGCTGTAGAATCGCGCAGCCATTGGAACCTCTTCTGCCCTCATGAAGTGAAAAAGGTCATGGGCTGGACAGATAAAAACGGCCGTCCACTAGGATTGGAAGATTTCTACGATGAAGAGCTTGGCAAAGGTACTTTCCGTGAAAAATATGCTGAAGCTACAGCGAACCTGGAATTATCCCGGATCACTGTTCCTGCGATCGACATCATGAAACGGATTATGAAATCACAGCTAGAAACAGGTACACCGTACATGTTCTACCGCGATACCGTGAACCGGACCAACCCAAACCGTCATCAAGGTATGGTTTTCTCCTCCAACCTGTGTACAGAAATTATGCAGAATCAGTCTGCAACAGTTATTGAGCAAGAAGAATTAGTAACTAAAGATGGCCAGACCCGGATCGTTATTTCCAAAATCCCTGGCGACTTCGTAGTCTGCAATCTGAATTCGATTCACTTAGCACGGGCGATTCCAGCTGGCGTATTAGAAAGACTTGTTCCGATCCAAGTTCGTATGCTTGATAACGTAATAGACATTAATAACATTGAAGTTCTGCAGGCACAATACACGAACAGCCAGTACCGCGCAGTAGGTCTCGGCACATTCGGCCTGCATCACCTATTGGCACTCAAGGGCATTCGTTGGGAATCCGATGAAGCCGTAGAATATAACAATCATTTATATGAACATATCAACTACCTGTTGGTTCGTTCGAGCATGGAGCTTGCCCGTGAAAAAGGCCGTTATCCGAAATTTGCTGGATCCGATTGGGAGACTGGCGCATACTTCACTTCCCGCGGTTATGTTAGCGGTGAGCAAGAAGGTAAATATGTAACGACTGAGCAATGGCGCGAGCTGCAAGAAGAAGTAGCTAAGGACGGCGTACGTAACGCTTGGATGTTCGCCATTGCGCCGAATGGATCTACATCGATTATTGCCGGCTCCACCGCCAGCATTGATCCGCTGTATGAACTGCTTTCCTATGAAGAAAAAACAACTTATAAGATTGCTAACCCAGCACCGGATCTGTCCGACAAAACGATCTGGTACTATAAGACAGCATTTACGATTGACCAAAACTGGTCGATCCGCATGGCTTCTGCTCGCCAGCGTCACGTCGATCAAGGCCAAAGCTTCAACCTGTATGTCCGTCCTGACATCAAGGCTACCGAGTTCCTGGAACTGCATCTGAATGCCTGGAAGGGCGGCTTGAAATCAACTTATTATGTGCGTAGCCGTGCTTTGACTATAGAAGAGTGTGAATCTTGCGCTAGCTAATTATCTTAGTGCCCTGAATAGAAAAACGATGATGAATTTCGTAACTGCGAGGAATGTTTGGGCTTCCGGCCGCTGTTGTCATCAGAGGTCTAGATCTTTACCGCTATTAGCGGATGACATCCGATGACAGCATATGCTTTCGATGCGAGCTTTCCTACGGAAAGCTTTCGGGCGAACGCTAACGCTCCTACAGCTCCAAACTTCCTCTCCGTTACTCCATCACCGTCTTTCTATGAACAAGACACCAAAGAAAGATTACCAGCGCAAAAAATGGAGGGATAAGAAATGCAATTACAAAAGATTTTTAATACTGAAGCACCTAACCAATCCACACGCATTATCGACGGTGAATGCTCAGGTATTCTGAACTGGAATGATATTCGCATGCCTCATATGTACAAGCTGTATAAGGTACTGCTGCTTAATCACTGGATCGCGGATGAAATTCCAATGTCCAAGGATGCGCAACAATTCCCGATGCTGGATGCCGAGGAACAACGCGTATTTAAGATTAATATCTCCCTACTCGCTGTGCTGGATTCGATGCAGACGATGTTCGTGAGCGACGTGAAGCGTTATTTCACCGATTCCTCTTTGGAAGCTATCTCCGCTATTATCGGGCAGCAAGAAGTGGTGCATAACCAATCCTATTCCTATGTTCTATCCTCTATCGTGTCGGAGAGTGAGCAGAAGGAAATTTTTGAATATTGGAAAAAAGACCCTGTCCTGCTGGAACGCAATCAGTTTATCTCTGATATTTATCAAGAGTTCCGTGATAACCCTACGAGACAGACCTTTTTCCATGCGCTGGTAGCAGATCTCATCTTGGAAGGAATTTTCTTCTACAGCACTTTCGCCTTCTTCTACAATCTGGCCCGTGACCAGAAGATGATGGCAACCAGCCAAATGATCTCTTATATTCAACGTGACGAGAATCAGCACTGCTACTTCTTCGCAGAAGTATTTAAGCAGCTGCTCGTAGACTTCCCTGAGCTGAACACCAAAGAAAACATGGATTATGTATACCGTACCATCGACCGCGCGGTAGAGCTCGAAACCAACTGGGCTTATTACACACTTACTAACGTGCGTGGTATTGATCTTAACGAGCTTAGCGACTACATCAAATATACAGCGAACAAACGTCTGACTTTGATGGGTATGGAAAAAGCTTACCAAGGTGTTGACGTTAACTGTATGCCTTGGATCAAACCTTTCTCCGATGATGCGCTTAATGCTACCAAAACTGACTTCTTCGAAGCTAAGTCCCGCAACTATGGTAAGGTTGGCGACGATAACGGATTCGACGATTTGTAAGACCGGATATATAATAATCCCTATATAAAAAAGAGGCCATTCTCTACTTTCTTAGTGAGATGGCCTTTTTGCTATAGCTTATATAATGCAAAAAGCGCCCCTCTCCCCTGGTATCAGGGATGAAAGAGACGCTTATACGTTTGTTATTAGCACTAAGCACAGAAGGCTTGCTACTTAGTCTTATGCCTTGCGTTCCACACGATGTGTAGTTTCTTCTGCAAGCTCATCTAATGCATCGTTCAGGCGCAGCTTCAGCTCCTCAGCAAGCTCTACCACTCCGTGATCATTACGAACCACTTGAGAATCCACGGCATAGACGCCGCCAAGAATGTAACGCGCGCCCAGTACAGACAACACAGGTTTCAATGCGTAATCAATTGTGAGCAGATGTGCAAGACTGCCGCCCATGAAAAGCGGGAGTACAACTTTTCCGGCCAATCCCTTTTGTGGAACCAGATCTAAAAAGGTCTTCAACACGCCTGTATAAGAAGCTTTATAAACCGGGCTAACCACAATTACCGCATCAGCTTCCGCTACAAGGCCATTGGCTTTGACGATAGACTCACTTTCAAACTTAGTGTGAATCAAATCCTCCGCTGGTAGTTCTGCTACGTTAATACGCTCAACCTCGAAGCCCTGATTGGTTAAGCTGGCCTCCGCATATTCTATAGCTGCATTGATACGCGATACCAGGGAAGGCGTTCCATTAATCACAACAATTTTAGCCACTTCTCCACCTCTTCCATCCCACTTAAGCAGCTCACACTGCTTTATTTATTATCCCGACAAAATTACTTTAAATTAATACTAATCCTAACGTAGAATTGATATTTTTGTCAAACCATAACCACTTGCGCTCCTCCCACTCTTACGTTATACTAAGCAACAATATTAAATCCAACAATCAGGCCAATGATCGGCATCCAACCGTGAGGCGTCTGCGACCGGAGTCTACAACAACTCCCTAAGTTCACCGGGTTTCGCCCGTTACCGCGAAGACCAAAGAGGGTCGGATTGTTCCTGCAGTTAAGGAGATTCGATCAACCTGGGTGGCACCGCGAGCTGACGCTCCTCGTCCCATGGATGAGGGCGTTTTTTGCGTTTTTTTAACCAAAAAGGAGCGAAACGGTATGCTGGATATGAACTGGATCAAAGACAATCAGGAACTTGTAAGAAACATTACGGCTTGGAAAAGAGTCGACTTCCCACTGGATGAACTGCTGGAATGGGATGAGAAACGGCGCGAATTGCGCCAAGATACGGAACAGTTGAGAGCCCAGCGTAACGGGCTGACCAAAGAGGTTGAACGACTTTTACGACAGGGTGACAGCGTGGCAGGAGAAGCAGTTAAAGAACAAGTAAGAGAACTGAACAACCGCCTGAATCTCTATGAGGCAGAACTAACTGAGGCAGACCGGCGCTGTGGAGAACTCATGCTGCTCGCACCAAACCCTGTATCTCAGGATACACCGATTGGCCATGATGATAAAGATAATGTAGAACTGCGACGAACCGGAACGTTGCCGGAATTCGGCTTTAAACCGCGTGATCATGTAGAGCTAGGCGAGCTCCACAATATCATCGATATCCCCCGTGGCGTCAAAGCAGGCGGCCCACGCAGCTATGTGCTGAAGGGTGCAGGGTTGTTGTTACATCTCGCTGTACAAAGGCTGGCCATTGATGTACTAACTGCCCGCGGGTTCACGGTGATGGATGTTCCCGTGATTGTCCGTCCGGAAGCGCTGGAACGTACGGGCTTCTTCCCCGGCGGGATGGATCAGACCTATGAGCTAAACGGAGACAATCGCTGGCTGGTAGGCACATCGGAGGTGTCGCTTGTCTCGCTGTATAGCGATGAGATTGTCGAACTGGATTCGCCAATGCGACTCGCCGGAATGTCGGCCTGCTTCCGCCGTGAAGTAGGATCGGCGGGACGAGACGTGCGTGGCCTGTACCGTGTTCATCAATTCTCAAAAATCGAACAAGTTATCTTATGTCGGAATGATGAGGGCGTATCAGAGGGCATGCTGCAGGAGATTCTTGCGAATGCAGAGCATATTCTACAGCTCTTGGAACTTCCCTATCGGATCATGTCTGTCTGCACAGGAGATATGTCCCTGAAGACACATAAGCAGTATGACATCGAGACTTGGATGCCAAGCAGAGATGCATACGGAGAGACACACTCGGCTTCCAACCTGCTCGATTTCCAAGCTCGTCGTTCGGGCATTCGTTACCGGGATGCCGACGGTAAGCTGCAATACTGCCACACCCTAAACAACACCGCAGTGGCTACACCAAGGATCCTAATTCCGCTGCTGGAGAATCATCAACTGGAGGATGGATCCATTTACATTCCGCAGGCACTGCGTAAATATATGGATGGAATTGAACGGCTTGAGCTTCCGCACCAGCAGTGATGTGTTGTCCAAGTAGATTTAAAATCAATAATGCCCTTCCACTTCTGGATAAGAAGCTGGAGGGGCATTATTTTTGTTCCGATACATTCTATATAATTCTAATCACTATTATTTTCCCTATGTAAAAATTAACAAAACTCTAGAATAAATTTGTCGCAATCCATAATAAATTCAACAATATATATAACATAAAATTAAAATATCGGTGATCTATTAACCATAAAAATACTAAATTTATAATTAATATTGTATTTATGCACTGTTTTTATACTAAAATCACAACATTTCAATTTTTAGATTTAATTGATGCAAACTTTAATTTATATTCATGAAAGACAACCTTTCATTTTACATTTGAATGCTAAGATTTAATAGGTTGTAAATAAAAGATTCGAGGGGAGAATGACTTATCCAAATGATTATTTCTTCAAGAGTAAGGAAATGGTTCGCTACTGGACTGGCAATGTTAATGGTTGCCGGCAGTGTGTTACCAGCTGTCCAGACCGCCGAGGCAGCACCGGATAATAGCAATATTGTTATCTCGCAGGTCTATGGTGGTGGTGGAAACGGCGGAGCGGAATTTAAAAATGATTTTATTGAATTATACAATCCCACAAATCATCCAGTAGATTTGACTGGATGGAAAGTTCGCTATACCTCAGCGGCCGGAACCTTTAGTAGCGGAACAGACTTAAATGGAACCATCCCGGCAAATGGATACTTCCTTATTGAGGAGGCCGCTGGAACGGGAGGAACTACCGACTTGCCTACTCCTGATGTTAGCAAGGGAATCCTTGCTATGAGTGGTACAAACGGCAAAGTCGACCTCGTTGATAAATCAGGTACAACAATTGATTTAGTTGGCTACGGAACAGCTACAAATGTCGAGGGAAGTGCGACCGCTGCTCTCTCCAATACGACAGCCGCTATCCGTAAAGCTGCGGCTGGTGCACCGGCTGACAGCCGCGGTCTAGATACGGATAACAACTCTACGGATTTTGTTGTCCAAGCACCAAGTCCACGGAACAGCACCTACGGTACGTTACCTGAATTACCGGAAACTGCTAGTTCCGCAGTAGCTTTACCAGCCCCTAATGCCTGGCCGGCTGGTACAGAAATATCTTTGAATTCTCCAACGGTTGGAGCATCCGTCTATGCAGCTGTTTATGGATCAGGTGGTTCAACTAATTTCCAACCTTACACAGGGCCTATTACCTTAACTGAGGACACTACGATTAAAGCGTATGCTTCAGAACCAAATATGCCAGACAGCCCTATATCGACTTTTGATTACACCATTCTGGCCAAAACAGATGTTGCAACAGCACGCCTTGCTAGTAAAGGTCAGAATATTTTAACAGAAGGTATCGTAACTCACATTAATGCAGCAAAAATGTATATTCAGGATGAATCCGGCGGGATCGTACTTTATGGTTTCCCAGAGTTCGCAAACGTTGGAGATCGTGTTGAAGTAAGCGGCACAATGGATATCTACAGCAACCTGCAAGAAATCAAATTCCAAAGTGGACTTCAATACAATGTAGCTGCACAAAATGTTGGGGTGCCTGCACCAAAATTGATTACAGCAACCGACTTGTCTGCCGCGAACGGCGAAAGCCACGAAGCTCAGCTGGTAACTATGAATAATGTGACCATAGACAATGTAAATGGCAGCACGGTGACTGCTAGCCAAGGTGGACAACAATTCACAATTTTTTCAACCCTGCCTAAACTAGTTAAGGGTAAAACCTTTGACAATATCACTGGGTTTATCGAGCAATATAGTACGACTTATCAATTCATTCCACTTAATGAAAATGCTTTGGTGGAAGAAACTTTTTCCGTTATGGCCAGCCCTGGCGCAGGTCGCATCATCAAAGGAAGTTCTGTGACCCTATCCAGCCCTACTCTTGGAGCACAGATTTACTACACGACCAACGGAACTGAACCAACAACAGCAAGTAAGCTTTATTCAGATCCGATTACAGTTAATCAAGATCTTACCATCCATGCAATTGTCGTAGCAGATGGCAAGACAAGTAAGGTTTATACCTTTGCATATAAAGCATCTGAACTCCCTCGTATACATGATATTCAAGGAGAATCTCATACTTCTGAGTATGCAGGTCAGAACGTTTCCGATGTAGAAGGCATCGTTACCCAATATGGGTACACCTTCGCCACTGGCGCTTATAGAGGTTTCTTTATGCAAGACCCTCAGCCAGACGATAATGTAAACACTTCGGAAGGTATTTTTGTATACAGCACTAATTCATCCCTTAAGCCTCAAATTGGAGATTTAGTCCAAGTTAGTGGAGCTGTTTCCGAATACAACGAAGGTAACGCAAGTAATTTAACCTCTACTCAAATTACTATGACTTCAATAAAAGTAGACGCCTCTTCAAGTTATACTGTGCCAGAGCCTGTCGTACTTGGTAAAGGCGGGAGAGCCATTCCGTCTTCCATAATTGACAATGACGGCATGGCTGATTTTGAGCCTAATGAAGATGCAATTGATTTCTACGAATCGTTAGAAGGTATGCTCGTCAAGCTCCCTACCCCTACGATTATCAGTCCTTACTGGACAAGTGGTAGCGGAAATTCAATGCTGTATAACATCCCTACAAGAGTAGAAAATGAAACACCTGATGTCATCACACCAGCTGGTGGATTAGTTCTCAAAGAATACAACCAATACAATCCTCAGCGCCTCATCATTGCTTACGGAAATCCGGGTCAAGAAGTCATCACCGGAGATAAGTTCGCGGGAGATGTAACTGGCGTCATCGGATACAATAACGGTAACTTCAAAGTGATTCCGGAAAACGGTAAGCTTCCAGCCATCACTCCAAGTACCTTTAAGCAAGAAACAACTACTCTTGAAGTCAATGATAGTAAGTTGTTGATCGCATCGTACAACATTGAAAACTTCTACCCGGGTGTCGGAGCAACAAAAATCCAGAAACTAGCCGACTCCATCACAAACAATATGAAAAAACCTGACATTATCGGCGTTGTCGAAATGCAGGACAGCAATGGTGAAGCCAATAATGGTATCACTGAAGCAAGTGCAGCCGAATTGATTAAGGCTATTGAAACCGCTGGCGGTCCTGTATATAAATACACAGATATCGCTCCGGAGAACAATATGGATGGCGGTGCCCCAGGCGGAAACATTCGCGTAGGATTCCTGTACAATCCAGTAAGAGTACAGCTTGCGGACAGTGTGAACGGACAAAAAGGTACAGCTACACAATCCGTTGGATATAACGCAGCGGCAGATCAATTGACCTACAATCCAGGACGAATTGATCCAACAAACTCTGCCTTTGCAAGTTCACGTAAACCCCTTGCTGCACAGTTCGTATTCGGTGGCGAAACAGTAATTGTGATCGCTAACCATTTCAATTCAAAAGGCGGCGATACCGGTCCTTTCGGAAACGTTCAGCCCCCTGTATTGTCCAGTGAAACACAACGCCATAAAATAGCGGCGGTCGTAAACGGATTTGTCAAAGAGGTTCTGACTGCAAATCCTAAAGCCAATATCGTAGCTCTTGGCGATTTGAATGATTTCCAATTTACTAAAACTGCAACCCTCTTAAAAGGTACAGAACTAGACAATTTGATCGATAGATTACCTTTAAATGAGCAGTATACGTACACCTATGATGGAAACTCTCAAGTGCTAGATCATATTCTTGTCAGTAAAAATCTAACGGCTTCTTCTAAAGTAGATGTCGTTCATCTAAATGCCGACTTCTCACCATCGAACGGTCGGGTATCCGATCATGATGCGGTTTTAGCACAGATTGATTTTAATACTGCTGAAGACTTCCCACTAACCATTCTGCACACCAATGATACACATGCAGGATTAGATACTGTCAGCTCGCCAAACAACATCTTGCGCCGTGTAACAGCAATCAAAGATGCCAAGGCGACTACAGAGAATCCTATTCTTGTAGACGCAGGTGATGTGTTCTCCGGAACGCTTTACTTCAATAAGTATCTGGGTCAAGCAGATCTGGCCTTTATGAATCTGGTTAAATATGATGCTATGACTTTCGGTAATCATGAGTTTGATAAAGATTCCGATGTACTGTCCAAATTCATTGGCAACGCAAAGTTCCCATTTGTCTCCTCCAATGTGAACTTCTCAGCGGATGATATTCTTAGTAAAATGTTCACCAATGAAATCGGCCGGTCAGGTAATGCTGGAACCATCTACCCTGCGCTGATCAAAGAAGTAGACGGCCAACAGGTCGGTATCATGGGTCTGACGACAGAAGATACGGCGAACATTGCTTCACCAGGTAAAGTGACCTTTGAGAATGCCTTCGCTAAAGCGGAAGCAACGGTCGCTATGCTTGAAAAAGAGAAAGTTAACAAGATCATTGTTCTCTCTCACCTTGGCTATGAAGAAGATCTCAAGCTAGCCAAAGCCGTTAACGGCATTGATATTATCGTTGGGGGTCACAGCCACACGCAACTGAATCAAGCCGTTGTTGATAACACCGATCCAAAAGCACCGAAGCTAATTGTACAAACTGGTGAAAAAGGTCTTTTCCTTGGCCAACTTGAAGTTAAATTTAACAAAGATGGCGTACTGACCGATTGGAAAGACCAATTAATCTCCATCGATGCTAAAAACGGTACTAACTACGTTATCGCAGAGGACCCTGAAGCTAAAAAGATCCTGGATACCGAGTATAAGCCGGGTATTCAAGAACTAACCAATGAGGTAGTAGGAAATTCAGAGGTTGTTCTAAACGGCGTTCGTGATAATGTGCGCACAAAGGAAACTAATCTTGGTAACCTGATTGCCGATGGCATGCTTTATGCAGCTCAAAAAGCGGGCACTAATGCCGTAATCGCCTTGCAAAACGGCGGCGGTATTCGCGAATCCATCAACGAAGGACCGATCACACAAGGCGAAGTACTCGGCGTACTTCCATTCAACAACGATCTGGTTACGATCACTTTGACTGGACAAGAAATTAAGGATGCTATGGAGAACGGGGTTTCCAAAACGCCGGCAGCAGACGGACGTTTCCCACACGTTGCAGGGTTGAAATTCTATTACGACTCTACGAAACCTGTGAACGAACGTGTATTGCGTATTGAAGTGAAAAACGGGGATAAATACGTTCCTCTAGATCTAAAAGCATCTTATGAAGTAGCTACTAATGCTTTCACAGCTAAGGGTGGAGATTTCTATACTTCACTTGAAAAGGCTTATAAAGAAGGCCGTGTGAATCTGCTGTACCTACCGGACTTTGATGTATTTACGAAGTATCTGCAGAAGGTTGGAACGGTCACTGCGAACACTTCTGCCGTTGAAGGCCGGATTGTTGATCTAAAAGGTGCACCACTGCCGGAGACAACTCCGACACCAGACCCAACACCAGACCCAACACCAGCACCAACACCAGATCCAACTTCAGTACCAACATCAGTACCAACATCAGTACCAACATCGGCTCCAACAGTACCAACAGCTACAGCTACACCATCACCAACTGTTGCTCCAACTGTGGCTCCAATTGCTTCAGCACAAGTAACAACAATTGATGCTGCTGATCTAACCAAACAACTTGCTGAACTGCCAACGGGTAGCCAAGAGCTGGTTATTCCGGTTAAAGCCACTACAGGCGGCGCTCAAGTAGTGCTTCCAGGCAGTGTGCTTGTAAAACAAGCAGCAGCACAACCTAACACAGTTCTTACCTTTACTACGGATGGTGCTTCTTATTCCTTGCCACTCCGTGTTGTAAACAGCGCAGCACTTGCCGCTCAATTAGGCACCAGCGACTTTACAATTACGGTATCCATTCTAGTAGCGAATTCGGGAACACTAAACAGCACAAACCAAGCTATCGCCTCACAGCTGGGTAATGCTACTTTAGCTGCTCCAGTAATCGAATTCAGCGTTTCAGCGCAAGCCGGAACTAAGAGTGTGCAGTTGAACAATTTCGGCAGCACTTACGTGAAGCGCACGATCAATGTACCTGCCGTCTTAAATTCAAATAACGCAACGGCAGTGGTCTTCGATCCTGCTTCAGGTAAGATCTCCTTCGTGCCTGCTATCTTTGTTCCTAAAGCAGATGGAACAACGGACGTTACGATTAAACGGAACAGCAACAGCTACTACACCGTTGTTAAGTCTTCCAAAACGTTCGCAGATATTAACGGACACTGGGCTAAATCATCTATTGATCTGTTAGCTTCCAAGCTGATCGTCAGCGGAACAAGCAACGATACGTTCTCTCCTTCACAGTCGATCACACGTGCTGAGTTCGCGGCATTAATTACGCGTTCTCTGGGACTTGCGACAGCTAATGGTGAGACCACATTTAAAGATGTAAACCCAAGTGCTTGGTATGCTGATGCTATTCGCACCGCAGCAGAAGCCGGATTGATTTCCGGTTATACCGATGGCAGCTTTAAGCCGGGTAGCCCAATCACTCGTCAGGAAATGGCCTCGGTATTAGCGAAAGCCATCAAGTACACAGGGAAAACCTTAAATGCCGATCCTGCAGTACTGGCTAAATTCAGTGACGCAGCAAGCATTCCAGCTTGGTCTCAAGCAGCAGTAGCAGAAATCGCTGCTGAGGGAATTATCCAAGGAGCAACAGATGGATCCTTTGCTCCACAGAAGCTGGCAACTCGTGCCGAAGCGGTTACGATGCTGGAGAAGACATTGAAATCTCTCCAGTTTATCAACTAGCAAAAGCTGATTTCCAGCTCTGAAGTCAAAAAGGCGGTTCTTCGAGTGCGTAATGCACCCGAGGAACCGCCTTTTTTATAAACCCAATCTGATCTTGCAGGAAGTGTTATGATTCCATCCCAGCTTCACTCTCTTCGTAATGGCTCGTATCCCCATGCAGCAGGATTTCGGGCACACCATCCGTAAAATCAACCCTGCATAAGCAGGTCGGATAAATGTAAGGCAGATCCCAGAGCTTAGGCAGCGCTCTGCCCTCAAAATAGGCCATTAACAGCTTAATCACTACTGTATGTGTGACAATAAGAATGGTCTCACCTTGATGCTCAACGAGAATTTCCTGAAGCTTACCCAGCGCCCGTGCCTGCACCTCTGCGAAGGTCTCACTACCCTCCACTTTAAACTGCTCAGGGTCTTGCCAGAAATTGCGATGCTGCTCCGAATACTCGCTCTCCAGCTCAGTAGAATCACGGCCTTCCCATACCCCCATGCCAATCTCTTTGAACGCCTCAGAGGTCTTAAGCGGAGTACTCCGCTCTCCTCGAATAATTTCAGCTGTGCGCAGCGCCCTTGGGCTGGGGCTTGCATAGATGACATCCAGCTGTTCAGTGTGCATCCCCCGGCTCAGCCATTCAGCCTGTTGTACACCAAGCGCTGTTAGTTCAGAATCCATATGTCCCTGCATCCGATGCTGCACGTTCCATTCCGTCTGACCATGCCGGGTTAAAAATATCGTTGTTGTACTCATGCCAGCTTCTCCTTCCGTTTCCCCTATCCAATGAGGTTTTACTTCCTGTTCTGTTCCATCCAGTTCACTGCATAATCAACGATTTCCCGTTGCGGAATCAATTGAGCGGTTGCGGAAGCAACCTGTCCATATGTAATAAGTCTCGTCTCTTGTCCAAACTGATCTGCCAGCTGAACGAAATCGTCAGAATCCCAATCCAGCTCCTTAAATTCCACCCACTGCCTAACTCCATCCACCATAATGGGCGCCCCGCCAAGGGTTTCCTTCTTGCCAGCATAAGATGCGCGGCATTCGGCAAGATGCAGGGAAGTATTATTAAGATTGCCAACACCCAGCAACAGTACATGTCCGCCCAAATCGTAAATACGAGCCAGCGGAGAATCTTCCCCCAGACCCGTTTCAAGCGAATGACCATACATAATTTCGTCTCTATGCTTGCCCCAAGCGGCAAACGAATGAATCGGATGGTCACTGCGTTTTACTCCTTTTTGTTTACGGAAGCAGTCCGGAATAACCCCCATTCCTCTAAGTTGGGTCAGGTCTGGATCATAAGCCGGCATCTGCTCGCGGATACTCTGCCACCACGCCTCCGGCACCGGTGGGTTGCTCCAGCCTGCGGGATCAGTCAGGTCACTGGAATGTGTGGGCATTACCAGCGTGCCAGATTCTCCGAGGACCTCCTCCAATGCCAAAATAACAGCGACCGGGCCCCCGGCTACCCATTGGCCTAACGATTTAAAAGAAGAATGCAATAAAATCGTCATGCCCGCCTTAACGCCCAGTCGACGAAAATCCGCTGCTAATGTCTGAACCGTAATCAAATTGCCTTGTATTTCTTCCACCCTTCATTCCTCCAATGAATCTTCTCAAATCCATTATATAGGAGGGCCGCTTCTAAATGCATCTTCAATAGCCTCAACACTCTTCGGATACTATTTTCGCTCTATAATCACCTGGGGAAATCCCTTCCAGCTCTTTAAAAACACGGGCAAATTGTTTACTGTTCTCGAAGCCTACCTCTTCTGAGACTGTTGCGAGTTTACTGCAGCCTTTTGCCAATAGCTCTTTAGCATGACGGATGCGGACCTTTTTTAAATAAATAACAAAATTCTCACCGGTATATGCCTTAAAGGCTTCGCTAAAATAAGAATAATTCAAGGATACATGATTGCTGACCATAGCCATATTCAGTGGACGGGCGTAGTTGGCTTCAATATAGCTCAGTGCCTCTTCCATATCCGCATGCTCGGTATGCGCGGACCTTACGCCTACAATGTATTCATTCACACTCAAGAGTAAGTTCTCCAGCGCACGATAATATTCGTGGAAATGACGATAGTTGTACATATTGCCTACCGTGCGATACAGCTTCAATACCTCTACCGAGGCTTCGCCATGTACCCGAAATACTTCATCCAACACCAGTTCGTTTACATTCTGTCCCACGGACTCCAGATAAGCTAGGTCCAGTTCCTTCAAATGCTCAGTTTGAAAAATCACAGATAGAAGATGCTTCATCTCCTTCTCGCGTTCTGTTCCCAGCATATTGAGCAGCTTGCGAAGCTCTTCCTTAGGTAACGGAAAGTTAGACCGTCCCTGACCAACATCCCCATAATCCAACAAACTCACTTGCGGATATAAAAAAGTATATTGCAGTGCCCGGCATGCTTCCTTATAACAGGAACGGAGGTCCTCAAGACTTCCTCCTTCGCTGCTAATCCCAATCGATAATCCCTTTATTTCCTTAGCTTCAGCTTGTCTGGACAGCTCTATAAAATCCTGTTTTCTGCTCCCGATCAAGACTAATTTGCCATCCCAATCCGTTGTGATTTCCGAGAAAAACTTTTCAAGCGGTCCGATCAATCGTTCCGCCAGTCCCTGAACATCCCCCGACTTCATTCTTGTTCCGTCATTGTAATAGTAATTCAACACACCAACTGTAAAAGGTGCTTGCAGATCACTTAGCCACTCTTGCTGCTCACGCTCCAGCGGAACCTCCTGCTGCATTAGCAGTCCCCGTAAACGACTGGACCGCAGTTCCCTGCGGAAGTGTTCCGTTTCCTGTTCCAGCTGCCTTGCGCTGAGATCCTGTTCTTCCTGTTCCTTATCGATATTCTTCAAAATTTCGAACAACTCATCTCGGCGAATCGGCTTCAGCAAGTAATCCTTTACGCGATAACGAATCGCGCTTTTGGCATATTCGAAATCATCATAACCGCTTAAGATGAGCACTGCTGGGCTTTTCTCACCACTTTTTAGCTTAGATATCTGCTCCAACAGTGTAATTCCATCCATCACTGGCATACGTATATCTGTAATAATAATATCTGCACCTTCGGTCTTAAATATCTCGAAACCCTCTGCGCCATTACTCGCCATTGTGATGGTATACACGGACGGAAATTCTCTTTCTATCATAGTCTTGAGACCGTAACGGATATTCTTTTCATCATCAATGATCAGTAGCTTCTTCATAGTTGTTTTTCTCCTGTCAAAAGAACTTTCGGCAAGGTCAGACGTACCATCGTCCAACTCCCTGCTTCACTCTGTACTACAAGCCCATATTCATCACCATAAAAGATTTGCAGTCGCTGATGTACATTTCTCAGTCCAATACCACCTGTTCGGCGGTCAACATCCCTCTGTTCTGAAGCACTCTCACAGCGCTCATCTTTCGCATAAATCGCCTCGTTCAAAGCAACCAAACGCTCTGGAGTTAAGCCGATGCCATTATCACGAAGCTCTATGCAAATATCACCTTCCGTTTCCGAAATATGAATATGAATGTTCGGGTCCTGTAAATTCTCTTTCTCGTCGCACCAAGCATGCTTAACACTGTTCTCTACAATAGGCTGCAGTGACATTTTCAGCACCTCCAGCTCCAAATATCGAGGTTCAATATGAAGCACTAACTTAACCGGATATTCAAAACGAATATTCATCACTTCAATGTAATTTTCAATGTGGCGGACTTCATCCCGCAGCTTCACATACTCTCCGGACCATTTAAAATTATAGCGCATCATCCCACCCAGCGAGGTCAGTGCGTCCGAGATCGTTCGCTGGTTCTCAATTTCAGCCAGCATTTTTATATTTTCCAGCGTATTATATAAAAAATGTGCGTCAATCTGGTTATGCAGCGTACGCAGTTCAGCCTCTTTAGACAACGCCTGCTTGCTCACTGCCTGAGCCACCAACGTATTGATGGTGTTCATCAGCTTGGAGAAATGATGGGCAAGCTCCCCGACTTCCCCTCCACCACGAATCATTATTCCAGTGTACGCTTCACCTCTACGCACTTTTTTCATCGTTTCGGTCAATCTACGCAGATTTTTTAGAATAAAGGCATTTGTCACATAAGCGATCAGCGTTAGTAAAGTAATAAAACCAACATTGGCTCCAATGATTAAGTTGCGCGTGCGGGAGATATCCTTCATCACTCCTTCCATTGACACTACATTTAACAAATAAGCATCAATTCGTTCTAGCGGAGTGTTAATTAACAAAAACGATTTACCATTCTCCGAGTAATTACTGTCCCATTCGCCAGTTTCCCGGAACTGCTTATACCGTTCTGCAATCATATCAGCCATCTCTAGATTATCCTGCAAAAAAGAATTGTCCGGCCTGGTGAAAAGCTGCAGCTCACTATCCACAAGAAACATCTGGGTCTGATTATCCCGTACATCTGTATACGTCTTGGGTGTAAATCGACTAAGCAGCATATCCACCTGCACCATGCCGATATGATTGTCTGCTGGCCGACTCTTCTCACGCAGCAAAGAAACCTTTGGCAGACTCTCCGTCGGTGCTCCCAAGTATCTCTGCATCAAATCCGGATCATTTTTCTGAAAAGACCAGTATTCCTGCCCCTTCAATTGAAGCGCTTTCTGAAACCATGGGGTGGAAGAAACCCGCTCTTCGCGAAAGATAATCGGCCAAATTTCATGCACCTTATTACTTCTCGAATACAGCCGTAAATGCTCAATATTCGGATTATTAAATTGAATACGAGTCATATTCACATAAGCATTTGTATTAAAATCAACCAAATCTACTAGCTGCGGTTCGGTTTCATTCGCTAAGAATTTTTCTACTTCGGCATCAGAATAAGCCATTTGCGCCGCCCGTTCCATCGCTTCGATCTGATTATGAATATGCAGCTTCTCCATTTGCGACAAATAATCATTTTTCTCGACGGCATCGCGGAGATAGGTATTATTAATGGCTTTATAGGAGTAGACAGAAACCAGCATACACGGGCCTAAAACAATAAAAACATAAGCTGCAATTAAACGGCTCTGAAGTGATCTTCGCCCCCACCAATAACTAAAAGAATGCCATAATGCTCTGGTTCGATCTCGCCTATTCACTTTATACACTTCTGTCCTGTCCACCTCGCTAAAATAGTGAATATTCAAATACTTAATATCTATTCCTTATTATAATTCGAAAATAACCCAAAAGCCCGCAGTTAGCGGGCATTTTGGGTCATGCTTTTTATTTTATGGACAGCTTCACTTTATTCTCTTCATATTTCTTTTGTTGGTAGGCATCAAATACATCTTCGCCTTCCTTCTTTCTCTTCTCTAAATACTCATTCCAAATCTTATCGAATTCCGCATCGGAGGAAGCCATGAGCAATTTCGGCATAGTTTTACCGCGCAGCTGTTTCAGCTTCGAAGCGATGATACCTTCAGGAGAGTTTCCTGTTGGTTCGATTTGTTGGAACTCCGAGGAGCCTATGGATTTACCTCTAGTCCAATCTTCCAATTGCTTAAATGGTTCTACCGATTTAGGAGCCCATTGGTCTGTGATATTCGTATTTTGCAGCATCCAGAATGTAAAGGAAGATCCGATTTGCTTATCAAACGTCGAACGGTCTTTATTCATCAAATCAAACACTTCTGGTTTAAATTGATCTTTTCCATCAATCGTATCGTAGCTGACACCTTTTTCGCCTAAGAACAAGTCTTTGTTGCCTTCTTCACTGTTCAAGTAGCTGAGGAAGCGGATAGCACGTGCTTTATCCTTAACATCTTTGGAGATCAGTGTTACCGTCCAACCGGAGATACCAGGGCCATCAAGGGTTGGTTTATCCAAGTTCGTATTGGAAGGTCCGTCAACAGCGATATACGTTTTAGTTGGATCCTGTTGGTAAATCGTTCCTAGTTGTGCTGCAAAGTCTGTACGTTGATACAGCATTGCGAAATAACGGCCTTGGGCAATTTTTTCTTCCATTTGTGGGCGTTTGTCGATAAAGATATCTTTAGCCAGCAGACCGTCTTGATTCGCTTGACGAAGTGCCTTCATCCAGCGGATATATTCAGGATCGGTTTCACGAGCATATACCTTGCCATCTTTTTCTCTTGGGATTGCCAAGAAGTTCTGCAGGTAACCTTCCAAAGAATCGTTACCGTTCTCGGTAAATTCATGCAAACCAAGTGGAATAAGCGGCTGTCCATTTACGTCAGGGAATTTCTCTTTCGCTAATTTAAGCGCATTCAAGAAACCTTCTGGTGTGCGCATATCTGGACTTCCAATAGCTTCATACATATCCTTGCGGACAGCGAATACTTGGTTGGATACGTAATTTTCTCCATATTTCTCATAGTCGGCAGGAGAGGAAGAAGAGTTAGGATAGCCATACACATTGCCGTCTTCTTGTGTATACCAGCCCAGCTTATCAGCATCGGATACTTTAAAGAAGTACGGATCATATTCATCAGCAAGTTTGTTCAATGGAAGAACAAGTTCACCTTCGACCATTTTCTTAATCGCATCTTCCCAGAAGCCCAAAGTGATGAAATCAGGCAATTTACCGGATGCAATCAGCGTGTTAAGCTTCTCATTCTCGTTACCAGCCGGAACGATGAAATTAATATCAACTCCGGTCTTCTTAGTTACATATTGGGAGGTTGGGTCCACGCCCCATTTATTAGGGAACCATGAGAAGTTCAGGTACCAGTCAAATGTAATAGGTGAAGTATCAATCTTCCATCCCGGTTCATCTGCTGATAATGCAGCAGCAGTCGGTTCAGCACTTGCCTCCGTATTAGTAGCTTTAGCGCTGTTAGCATTACCTTCGGCATTCTTGCCAGCATTATTCCCGCTGGAGCAGCCTGCGGCTGACAATGACATCATTATTGCGAGAAGCAGAACTCCCATTGCTTTTGGCTTACGTTTCATGCCCATGCTTGTTTACCCCTTTTCTATGAATGTTAATTATAAGCTCAACCCCAGTGCCTACAGCTGTAGGCAACCGGAGGAGTTATCACTGCTAGACATCAGCCCTTAATGGAGCCGATCATCATCCCTTTAACAAAATAACGCTGCAGGAACGGATACACGAATACTATCGGCAGTGTGGTCACTACCATCGTCGCCAGCTTAATGGACTGTGACGTTACGCTTCTCGTAACGCTGCTGCCTTGTACAGCGACCATCATTTGACTAGAGCTCGATTGTGCGACGACCCGGAACAAATACGTCTGAATCGGCTGTAGATCAGTATTATTGATATAGATCATACCCGTGAAGTAATCATTCCACTGATACACGCCATGGAACAGCGCAATGGTAGCAATTACAGGCATGGATACTGGAAGTACGATTCTTAGAAAGATGGACCAATCATTAGCACCGTCAATCCGTGCCGCTTCTTCCAGCCCATCGGGAATCTCCCGGAAGAAGGTCATGAAGATAATAAGATCAAAGAAGCTAAACATAACCGGAATAATATAGACTAGGAAATTCTCCAATAGGTGAAGGTCCTTCATCAGCAGGAAGGTAGGAATGAGTCCCCCGCCAAAAAAGAGAGTCACTGTACCCATCAGCATGTAGAACTTACCACCAATGAGGTTTTTTCTGGAGAATGCATAAGCTACCATCGCTGTGAAAAATACATGCAGTACAGTACCCAAAAGTGTTTTGGCGACAGTAACCCACATCGCCTGCATGATGCCGGGGCTGGCAAACACGGCCTCGAAATTCTCAAAGCTGAACATCCGCGGCCACCAGTAGATTCCTCCCCGCATGGCGTCATTACCGTTATTGAAGGCGTTAACCAATACGTACCAGATCGGGTAAAGCGTTATGAAGCAGATACATAACATGATGAGGTTATTGATGATATCGAACAGGGCCTCGCCCTTCGTTTTACGCTTAAGTGCAAACATATATGGTCCTCCTTATCCTAGAACAACGATGTATCGTTGATTTTTTTAGATACTTGGTTGGCAATCAGCAGCAAGATTAGAGCGATAACCGATTTTAACAATCCAACTGCAGTTGAGTAAGAGAAGCGGCCTGAGAGAATCCCTGTATAGTACACATAGTAATCAATTACATTACTTGCACTATCATTCAGTGAGTTGCGCAGGACCAGAATCTGATCAAAGTTGGAGTTCAGCACTCCGCTGACCGCGAGAATGAAGAGAATGCTGATTGTCGATTTAATCGCCGGCAAGGTAACATACCACATCTTCTGAAATCTGCCCGCGCCGTCGATTGTCGCCGCCTCGTACATTTCAGGAGATACACCGGAAATTGCTGCTAAATAGATAATCGCTGACCATCCAAGTTCTTTCCAGATATCAGAGGAGATAATAATTGTCCAGAAGTAACCAGGCTCAGCCAAGTATGTAATTGGCTGATCAATCAGATGAAGCGCTAGCAAAATGTTATTGATAATTCCTACATCAGCAAGCCATGTAGCCAAAATCCCTCCGAGTACCACCCATGAGAGAAAGTGGGGCAAATACGAAATCGTCTGTATGGTCTTCTTGAATTTCATTGAACGAACTTCATTCAGAAATAGAGCAAATATTATTGGCAATGGAAATCCGATAATTAGCTTAAACAAGCTGATGCCGAGCGTATTTTTAATTACATTCGAGAGATTGTCATCATCCATGAACTCTTTGAAATGTGTAAGTCCCACCCATGGGGCTTCTGCAATCGTTTTAACGATGTTGTAATCTTTAAAAGCAATGATAATTCCATACATGGGAATGTAGTTAAAGATTATCATCCACGCAATGCCGAGTAGAGCCATTGTCTGCAAATGGCGCTGGGCAATGAACCTCTTCCAAAGCGGGCTCCGATTTACTTTACCGGTTTCGAAATTGCCAGGAATTAACGGCTTCATCGCTGAGCTTACTTCCATGCTTTTTTTGTTCTCCATCCTTTGGACCTCCAGGCTCTATATCTGTATTTAATCTAAAGCGCTTACAATGTTTATGTATCCATTGTATTTGCTTTTGCCTGTCTCCGTAAGGCTTTGAATTTCGGATTATAGGTACCATTTTTCGGATTGAGTGAAAATTTAAGGGCGAGCCGCAGCTCGCCCCTCTATTTTTATGCTAATACTGCTTGAATTTGCACGATTTCTCCACGCCGCAGAGCCTCTGCCTCTGCACCGCGCACGAACGCTCCAGATATTTTAGTCACAGTTCCATTGCGGTATACAAGCATCAAAGATTGAATGCTAACCTTCTTCTCGCCAAAGGTATTTTCACGTTTTGGATTAGAATAGATTACCTCCGTATTCCCTAGGAAAGTGAAAGACAGTTTGCCCTCTTCATCAAACAGCCATCCTGGCAATACCGGATCGAGAGACAGCGTAAGCGCTCCATCCTCCATTCTGAAAACATGGCTTCCAGCCATCATTGTTCTCCACATGCTTAAGAATTCCGCGGTCGATCCACTAAGTCTCGCTACGAACCCCCTACCATGGTTATTTGGATCAGGATTGCCTCCAGTTGCGATAAATGATGAATTCTCCAGTGTACTGCGTCCATAAACAGCAGGATCAAGGAATGGCACCAGCGACGTCTTCAGCTCGCCGTAGAATTCCTCATACAGCCCGCCCTTCAGCAGCTCAAGCAAATACTTATAGGACATGTGCAGGAAGTTAGACTCCCGTTCTAGCCAGCCTGGTGTGAAGGCTCTCATCCGTCCGATTTCATGCGATTCACCATCTAGACTAACAGAGGTCTGATACATAGATGTTGCCTGATCATACAGCTCTGTTTGCTTAATCAGATTATAGATTTCTTTTGCCTGCACCGGATTCTTCATCGTCTTCAACCAGCGGGTAGGTCCTTCAAGGAAATAAGGCAAGGCATAAGCCTTAAACTCCTCTACCACAGCCTTTGGCAATCCGTATCCGCTAATGACTGGCTGACCCTCAGCATCTGTTACCTGATGGAATTTCTCCGCTTCAAAACGGAAATAGGTTGGGGTAAGTCCATTGCCCATTTCTACCGCCTTGTTGATCCCCTCATCAATTTTAACCAGGAACTTGGAAAGGGCTTCGCGGATGTGTTCCAAGGTTACTTCAGTTTCAGCACCCGTAATTCCAAACCGGATACTTGCTCTATAAGCTTCACGGGCTGAAGCTACTGTATCCCAATAGTTGAATTGTTCCACTTCTCCTGCTAGGACAGCAGTTACCGCGTGATATACCGCTTCAAGCAGCTCCGCGATTTCTTCTGGCAGCTTTACAGCTCCCTGTACATTCTCAGCACCGTTCAGCACATCCAGCAATAAGACTACAGTACGCTTCAGCTCAAAAGTCTCACTCATTCCGGAGCCAAACAATCCCGGCAGACCGTTCATAGCATCGTTCCAGCCCGGCTTGTTGCCTTCCATCTCCACACCCATGCCGTAAGGGTCAAGCGTAGCAAATTTATTCAAAGCAAGAGACAACATCTTCACGAACAGATTGGTGTGGTAAATAGCACCTTGCCCACCTTTGGTACGCAGCCAATGGGTATCTCCAGCTTTCCATTTCAGCTTATGCAGCTTCTCCTCATCCTCAAGGAGGGCGCCATATTGCCGGGCTTTTCCGTCACTAATTACATACTTCTCACTACGGGGCAGCACATATGCTGGGCTGTCATAGAACGCATAAGTACTATCCCCAAATAAAAGCTCCTGCTTCTTGTCAGGGAAAATATCCAAATAACCTACTACGAGATCCAAATTATATGTCCAGTGATCAGACCAGAAGCCTTCGCCAAAAGCAGCCTCAATGTTTTGCTGTGAAAGAGCCAGCAGACCCGACAGAAACTCCTGCTCACTAACCTTCAGCGTAACGTTTTGATCCGCAATGTAATTGATCAGGCTGCCTGGGGTGAACCGGCTGTTGCATAGCTTAACAAGCTCAGCTTGATGATCCGCAGCCGCTTCTCCGATCCATTCCGCAGCCTTCGCTTTGCTGTCTGGCTTCACTTCAAAGGTTGTTCCTTGAACACTTAGTGGATTGTAGCCATCTGCTTGAATCAAGCTATAGAACATTTTGATGTTGAAGCTGCCCACCTTCGGATTAAAAAACACATCGTTCCGGCGGTTCTGATTCATGTCACGGAAGTTACCGTTCCCCTGTGAATAATATTCTGGGGCAAGTGAGAAGAAGTTATAGTCGCGCTCCAAATCGCCATGCTTGCGGGAATATAAATGAACTACAAAGCCATCTCCGCCATTGTCAAAAATAAAAGGATAGCCTCCGCGCAGGAAGTTATCGAGATAGGACTGACGGCAATAAGCATCAAACACAGCCGATGAAGTGTGCGTGGCAATGTCTTCTGTTAATTGCTCTGTCAGACCTGCGGCTTCCTTGGATTTGGACAGGATATATTCATCCCGGCATAACTGCTCCGCCTTTTTATTGATTTTGTCGATGTCATTTACATGCCCAACCAAAGTATTCAGGGTCAAGCTGCTGCCGGGTGCCAAACGTCTAGCCACACCACTGAAGCCGCAAGGAACCTTATTGACTGGATATTGTGGAAGCTCACTCAGCTCCGAAAGCGTTAATCCCGCAAAGCGGTCTGGGTAAGTAAGAGAGGTATTGCCGCCGAAAATAAGTTCGAAATCAACGATTGGCGCGACTTTTTCTCCTTCTCCAGTAAACGACAGATAGAAATGTCCATTTGTGATTTCGCTAACCTGTGCACTATCATTGGTGCTGGAACGCAGCTTATAGAACGGAATACCGTTCTCCAGATTGTATACGTCCATCCAGCTGCGCAGCAGGTTACCAATCTCCTTGTAGCCGCTGTTTTCTACTCCGTAAGGTAAAATCTCAGGCAGACCATCCATCAGCTCCAGCTCAATCTCTTTGCCACCGATATTCTCAATCTCCACCCGACGTACCAACGCGGCATAATCGTCATTAGGCAGATTAAAATAGTGTACAGTCGTCTTCAGCCCATGCCCGGCATGGCTTTCTTCAAGGGTCAGTCCGTTAGGCAAAATGGTCATGATCCGCTTGGCGGCAGGATCTGGACGTGCCGATTGAAATGGCTCATAAATCTCTTGCTCGCCTTTTATTTTAATAAAGGTTCGGAATCCGGTGGTTCCTACGTCTTTATAAGAGATATTTGCTGGAGAGAATTCCATGATTGGCGAGTTCTTGTCGCGTACCCCAAAGCTGCAAATCGCTTGCCCCCGGTTTACATAAAAAGTCCACATTGGAATTCCCTTAAGACCTGCAAGACCTGGCAGGAAACTAGAGAAAGGCTTTCCTGTATCAAACTGCTCCATTACAAAGTTACCTGATTGGAAATAATAATTACTCACGTTAATGTCCTCCTAAACTGTTACTTATTTATGAAATCAGATGCGTTACGATAGAATGAGGGGATAGCTCGCAGTTGGCAATCTCTTCGCCAAGCCCCAGGGTTACTGCGCGAACTTCTTCGCTCTCATTCATCAATATGACAGCAATGCTGCCGTCCGGATTACGGAATGCTGTGGATAGGATTCCTTCCGCTTCAGAAGTAAAGCCAATCCGTACCGCACCTGGCGCGATAAATTTACTGAAATGCCCGATATAATAATAAGAGCTGTTATAGTGCAATTCGTCTGTTGTTGTATCTGCAATAATTGGGGCATCACAGAGATTCCCTACATGATTGGGCCCGCCGGTCTCATCCAGTACCAGGTTCCAGTCCAGGTACCCTTCTGTCCATGCATTGAGATCCCCAATCATATTTCTGCCGTAACGTTCACCTGTAAACCATTCGCCAAGCTTGACGCCGCCCTCTTGACAGCCCTCAGTGAACAATAGATGTTTGTCAGGAAATAGATCATGTACCTTTTCTACCTTGTCGAACTCCTCACCACCATACCAGTGGATGCCTGTACCCCACACATATTGTGCAGCTTCAGGATCAGACAATACGACCGAAGCACGTTCGACCATAATATCGCGGTTATGATCCCAGATGACAATGTTCACATCGGAATGGCCTGCCTGCTGCATCACTGGACCGAGATGATTTTTAACAAAATCGCGTTCCTCTTCCGCACTATAAATACAAGAATCCCAGACTTGAACAGCAGCCGGCTCATTTTGCACAGAAACCGCCCAAATAGGTACGCCTTCCTTCCCATAAGCTTCGATAAATTTGGTATAATAGCGTGCCCAAACTTCAGCGTATTCTGGCTTGAGTGATCCTCCATTATTCATTTCACCATTTGTTTTCATCCATGCCGGAGGGCTCCAAGGAGACGCCAACATCGTGAACGGCCCGCCTTTTACCTGCATTGCATCCTTAATCAGCGGAAGCACCCACTTATGATCATGAGAGATATCAAAGGTAGCCAGCTCCGTATCATGATCAGCGACATAAGTATAATTTCCAAGAGCAAAGTCACAGCTATGGATATGAACACGACCCATGTTATAGCCTAACCCCTCTACCGGATGAAAATAGCGGTGAATAACCTCTGCCCGTTTCTCAGGACTGAGCCGTGACAACGTATAGGCCGCAGCTTCTGTGAAAGCGCCGCCAAATCCGATCATCTTTTGGAACTCCTGCTCTGGCCTAAGCTCTACATCGGCAGATCCAGAATCTACTCTTGTGCTAAAAACAATTGCCTCTTTCGGAGTTAAGCGTTCCCCTGTATCTTTTGCAGTTACTACAGTTTGAACTTTTGCCATTTCATCCATCTCCTCTAATTGTTTTGTTACTAACAACAAGCACTGCCTTTACTGGATCACCATCCGATGTTAGGGTTCGGAGCGATGGGCCACTGAAACGTTTGAGAAAATTCAAGGAAGCCCTCGGTAAATTTTGATTTCATCTCAATTCGAAACCTATAATCGAAACCGGTTTCGATTATAACGAAAAAAAATGATCTAACGAGAGCAGGTAAAAAGCGGCATAACAATATGCCCATTATAGCCCTATTCCTCTGAATACGCTGTAGCAAATACCGCATAGAAAAAATTCAAGCTATGATGTCCTCTACTTTATCAGGACTCTTTTCTCTACGTCAAGATTTATCCTGTGGATAGCAGCCCGCTCTCTGTAGTTATGGAATTTGATACAGCCCTAATTCCCGCTAGCCGGAGGTGCACAGGATTCCCGTTCGATCACTTCTACCGGAACTAAAACCGCTTCCTTATCCAACTGTTTCCCTTCAATCGATGCTAAAAGAATGTCCGCTGCCCGGCTTCCTAAAAGTGCCGTATCCTGACGAATGGTTGTCAATGCAGGTGTAACATACTCAGCTAGATCAATATCATCGTATCCCACAACTGAAAGGTCCAGCGGGACGGAAAGTCCACTATCTTTTGCTGCCATAATAGCCCCTAAAGCTAACATGTCACCCGAAGCAAAAACAGCGGTTGGCCGATCAGGTAGCTTAAGAAGCTCCAGCATCGCGTTATAACCACTTTCACGAGAATAAAAAGCTCCATTCACAACATAGGACTCCGGCACTTCAAGCCCCTGCTGCTTCATAGCGTTCTTATACCCTAACTCCCGAGTTTTACCGGGAAAAGTGTTCATCCCCCCGGAAATATGAGCAATCTTGCGATGACCCAAAGAAACTAAATACTCTATCGCAAGCTGAGCTCCAGCCGTATTATCCGAACATACCGTATGCGACTGGTTAGTCTCAAAATCCAGAATCACAGTAGGAATATCACTCTCTAGCAGCTCACGGAAATAGGGGTCCTCGTAATCAGACAAGAAAACGACAACACCATCTACACCACGGATTCGGCAATTCTCCAAATACCCGCTTTGTTTACCCCCAACATCCTTGGAAATAAACATGAGGGCATACCCCTTATCCACAGCAACCTTCTTAAAGCTCTCGATCACAGCGCTAAAAAAGGGATGGCGAATACCAAATCCCGTATTCTCTACAAACAATACACCAATGGTCCATGATTTCTTAGTAGTCAGTGTACGGGCATGGGAATTCGGCAAATATCCCATTTCTTGGGCAACCCGGAAAATTTCCTGGCGAGTCTTCTCCCGTACATCGGAATAATTATTAAACGCCTTGGATACCGTTGTAGGAGAGTAACCGGTTCTTTTGGCAATATCGTATATAGTTGTCAATCCGGTTCACTCCTTGCCCAGACTAATGAAATACCTTCTGTTCACTGCAATTTTAACGTCTTTCGGTACCGCCGTCCAGCAAAAAGTAACTTTGTACGGAAGGAAGCAGCGTAACAGCTTGGATCAAAAGCCCTAGACTCATATAGACCAGATGTATGATTACCACACTGTCGAGCATATACGTCTGTACCATAATCCAAATAATTAGACCAAATCCGATATATAGGGAAAATGCCCAGAAGCTATATAATTTCTTAAAGGGATTCAACGTATTCACCCAATGCCATTCTGGTCTCTTGATCAACCCATATAACACGAGCATGGGCAGGATACCAAATACGATGAATAGCAAAATACCCGGAATTAAAAAATCTGAAAATGGCGATCTTTCCAGCATAGATGTGGGTATGTGTATCAGATCACCACTAGGATCTATGACCATTGACCCGCCTCCTGCTAACGCTCCAACCCCCAAAAATATATGAAAAATATAAAGCAATGTTACCGTAAACGGCCTTCTTTTGGTTGGCTTCATTTCAGTACCCCTTCCCATGTTTAAAAAGTAGAGCATTCCTTACAGCTCTTTTCGATTTTACATGTTTTTCCTGAATGTCACCAAGACAGATATCACACAAAAAGCCGTATTTAAGCTTTTTTTGAGTGCGATGTGAACGATTGTATTTTACGCTATACTAAGATTAGAACGAAATGTTAACCCTGCCGACTGAATCTAATAAATAAAATACATTGGATCCTAAAAAACAAGGAGACAGGACGGGCGCTAAGTTGCGCTGAACCTAACATATCTATGAACGATACCCATCTTTTATCCACCAAACAATGTACCTATTGCCAGCAACAGAAGCCGCTCTCTGAATTTCGTAAACGTACCGGCAAACGTTCCAAAGGTCAGTCTCGCCGTGGCGCTTGTCGGGAGTGCCGCAAACAACGACAAAACATAGATCTCACTCTTGCAGCAGGTCCCATTCCAGTACAACCTGATACCATTCAATCCCCTTCTTTGGCTGTCAAGGAACGCTCCAAACAAGGAAAGCCTTCTTCCACGGTTGCTTCTTCACCGCAATCCAACCCAAATCAGCGCATACGGGGCTTGGAACAACGAAGGAAACATTCTCATTCTCAAGGCGCGAAACTGAGTCCCGAAGATCCAACGCAATTGATTCCCTCTGCCAAAGGGAAAATTCTAATGCGTGGCCACAGTGATAAAGGACGGCGCTGGCATCAGGAAATTGACTACGAGCTTGCAGTTACTCTAGTCAGAGAACATGCCGCTATCGTAGTGAATCGCCGAACCATCCGCCGGATTTACAGCAATAAGGATTTCCGTGCTTATATATTGACCAGAGACAACTATACTTGCTACTTCTGTGGCTCCTATGGAGACACTATAGATCACTTGCTCCCCCGTGCTAAAGGTGGCCATACTACTCCGGATAATTGCGTTTGCGCTTGTACGTTATGTAATCAGACCAAAGCCGATCAGTCCGTTGAGGATTTTATGAGCAGATAAAAAAGAAAAGCGCCCCAATCTCTGTTGATTAGGGGCGCTTTTTTATAAAAATCAAAGGTAAAGTTTATTGTTGTTAGTTAGCAACAATATTCTTAACTCGTCCTACCTGTCCACTGGTTAAACGCACCTTGATGCCATGCGGATGTCGAGGTGAGTTCGTGAGAATATCCTTTACCGTTCCATGTGTTAGCTTACCCGTCGGCTGATCCTGCTTAAGCACAATATCCACTTCAAGCCCAGGACGAATATCGGCTCTTACCTGTCCGTTCATGATGTAATCCCCTTTCAATGGGTTATAATGTTGTCAACTATACTACATAAGGAGGAGACGTAATGGCCTTCGGCATCAACAGAGAAGAATTAACCCGCTGGAAAAAGGCTGTCTCCGCAGGAGAGATCGCTTTCTTAACCCATTACTGGCTAGACCCGCGTTTTCCCGGCATGACTACTGTCACCAAGGTCGGCTGTAGTGACCTGACCAGACTAACATATTGGTGTGAGGAAAATGGACTGCCGGCTAAATATATTCATAATCGTTCGCCATTCCCCCACTTTGACCTTTTGGGACCCAAACAAGCAGAAATCCTTCGGAAGGAAGGATTATGGGAACAGTTGGAACGTTTCAAAATGCTCTAAAATCACTTCTTTTTACGTAAATCCTGCATGATCTTGCGGCCGGTAGGTGTCTGTGCTAATCCGCCACCTGCGGTCTCGCGGTGTTTTTCTGGCATAGCTGAGCCTACCTCAAGCATGACCTTGATTACTTCATCTGAAGGAATCACGCTACGTACGCCAGCTAGTGCCATATCGGCGGCGGCGAGCGCGGTCACTGCACCGAATCCGTTTCTAACGATACAAGGAATCTCTACAAGTCCTCCCACCGGATCACAAATCAGTCCTAAGGTGTTCTTAAGCGCCAGTCCAACAGCATGCACTGCTTGTGCAGGCGTTCCTCCACGCAGTTCGGTTAAAGCTCCTGCCGCCATCCCGATGGCCGACCCGACCTCCGCCTGACAGCCACCCTCTGCACCAGATACAAACGAATTGTTGGCAATGACATAACCGATCGCTCCTGCAGCGAACAAACCGGTAACCATATAGTCATCATCCCAGCCAAACCGTTCCTGGCAGCTGAGAAATACACCCGGAATAATTCCGCATGAACCTGCGGTAGGTGTAGCAATTATGCGGCCCATTGAGGCATTAACCTCGGACACAGCCAAGGCATAGGCCATTGCTTGACCAGCGGGTCCACCTAGGCATGGTTCATCTGCTGCGTTATAGGCTCCTACACGCTGGGCATCCATTCCCGTAAGACCGCTGCGCGAAGTGGTATCTTCATGCATCCCACGATGAACAGCCTCTTTCATCACCCCATAATATTCACGCATAGTGGCAAATTCCTGTTCACTGGAACGTCCCGATTCCGCGCTTTGCTCTTCAAGCATAAGGGCTCCAATGGTGAGGCCACGTTCCTCACATAATACAGCCAGTTGGCTAAGTGTTTGAAAATTCATGTTAAGCTTTCCTTCCCCTTCTCATCTTGCTTACCCTCGTTTAAATTAACCAATTTCACCGATTTCACCGCAGTGAGCGCTTTAAGCGCTTCAATAAGCTCTGGAGTAGCAGCTTCATCCAGCTCCAGCACCGTTAAGGCTGCACCGCTGCGATTCTTCCGATCCAGAGACATATGCCCTATATTAAATTGTCCGTTACGCATCACTTCTGTAACACTCGCCAAAACACCTAAATAATCCATATGATGAATCAATACCGTCGGATACATTCCCGTAAGCTTTACTCCAAAACCATCCACATCGACGATCTCAATGTTTCCACCACCGATGGATGTCCCCGTTAAAGTCAGCTCACTTCCTGTCTCTTGTCCGATAAGATGCAGTTTAACTGTGTTAGGATGAGGAAACAATCCCGTTCCTTGCTCAAAAGATACGTCCATCCCAGCTTCAGCCGCTAACTCCAGAGAGTCGGGTAACCGATGATCATCGGTAGCGTAATCCAAAAGTCCTCCGACAATAGCCCTGTCTGTGCCATGGCCCTGATAAGTAGCTGCAAAAGAACCAAAAAACGTCACTTCTGCCACATGCGGAACTTCACCCAGCACCTGCCTTGCAGCCCTTCCGATCCGTGCCGCACCGGCTGTATGCGAGCTTGAAGGCCCGACCATGGCCGGACCAATAATTGAAAACACATCTTTAAAACGCATAAAAGACCTCCTGCCTGCAAAATAGGCAATTATCAAACTCATATATAGTATACTGCACTGGCAGTCGGAGTTCACCGTTACATTTGCTGTGATATATCCACTTCTAATCTAATGATATTTTACTTAGATAGTATTTTCATTTCGCATCTTATGTATCACAAGATATCCTGGGAGTATAACATAATTCCACCTCTATACTGCCAGCCTATCCCTTCCCAGAATCCTCTTCCTTGTTCATTGGTTCCAATCACCATCAGATGACATTTTGCGATACCAGCTGCATGTAAATTACCGAGACAACGCTTTACAAGCTCACGCCCGATGCCCATGCCTCGGCAGTCATTACTAACTGCAACATGATACATATAACCTCTTCGCCCATCATGTCCACACAATGCAGTTCCTACAATCCGGCCGTCTTCATTCTCGCAGATCTGGCTGAAGCCAGCATTACGCTCCAGATAACACGTAATCTCCAGTCTCGAATCCGCTTCACTAAGTCCCATTCCCTCTGTATTTTCCCATAGCTGGTAGGTAGCTTCATAATCATCCGCAATCATCTCTCGATAATTCATGTCTATCCCCTCGCTTGTATAGAATGACAAAGAGCATAAAGAGCACTCCGCGGAAGCTTTTCCAGCATCAGCAGCGCTTCATAAGGGTCACCTTCCAAGCCCAGCACTTGCGCGAAGGCAGGTTCGGTCTTCCACCCGTTTGTTTTCATTGTAATGATCTGCTGGCGAAAATCATTATCCAGCTGAGCTAGAATTTCCGCTTCAATGATCATATGTAAGTAACCATTCTGCAGAGCTGTGGGTCGCGGCTGCCCAAACAGTTCTATAGGCCAGCCACCGGCCATAAAGTTAATTTTCGTTCGTGGGACCCCATCAACCACACGCGATACACTAGTAAACTCATCCATGGTTCCGAAATATCGACTAACAATGTCCGTAAACTTTACGGAATCATGCACCTCACAAATAATATCCAGATCGCTGCCCTTCACCTGAATTCCAAGCGGCACTGTGCCAACCAGCACCGGGTTATAGTCGGCCAGCAAACTCATAATATTTAATTTTCTTAACAGGGTATAGACCTCTTTTTGCACTGGAGTTCCACGATTCAGATAATCTATGTTTCGCCAATCATTCATCTCTGACAAACGCTCCCTCGAACTAGGTTATAAACACAGGCAGGACCGGATAACAGCGCACGCTTTTCTAGGCGCATGCATAGAAATATACGGAAGATAGAAGGCAAGGAGGAGTGTATGTAAAAATGAACCCCACCTACCCCTATTATGGGGAACAAACGATATGTAAGGAACAGCCTATTGCTTTTCCCCCACAGCACCAAGACCGTCAGCCTGGTCTAGAGAGTCTAATGAATCCTCGCCCCATCAGTGAAAATCCGGAGATCACCGGCAGCGGAAAGCTAAAAGGAAAAATTGCGCTCATCACCGGAGGCGACAGCGGAATTGGTAAAGCGGCAGCCATTGCTTTTGCAAAGGAAGGCGCAGATGTTGCTATAGCTTATTTATACGAAGCTTCAGATGCAGAGGTCACTCAGCGGCGAATTGAAGAATTAGGGCAACGTTGTTTGCGGATCGAAGTTGATTTACGCCATAAGGAAAACTGCTTCAAGGCTGTGGAGCATACCCTTCGCACTTTTGGCAAGCTGGACATCCTCGTCAACAATCATGGCGTCCAGTATCCGCAAAAAAGTATTCTGGATATCACGGAAGCACAGCTCTACCAAACGTTTCAGACGAATATATTTCCATTCTTTTACCTGACACAAGCTGCACTTCCACATCTAAAAAAAGGCGCAGCCATCATCAACACTGCTTCCATTACTGCCTATCAAGGAAATAAAGAGCTTATAGATTATTCCTCAACTAAAGGCGCGATCGTCTCCTTTACCCGCTCTTTAGCCTTATCACTCGTAGACTCTGGCATTCGTGTCAATAGCGTAGCTCCCGGACCTGTATGGACACCACTAATTCCCTCCAGCTACTCTGCAGATGAGGTTAGTGTATTTGGGACGGATACACCCTTTAAACGTGCCGCACAGCCATATGAGTTAGCAGGAGCCTATCTTTATTTAGCGGGACCGGATTCTTCGTATGTTACCGGGACATGTATTCATGTCAATGGAGGAGACATGGTCACCAGCTGATGCATTACACCACGAGAGGAATGTATATCAAATGAATAAGATAAATGATTATGATATCTCTTCTGTCCGCCTAAGCAGTGGCATGTACGCATTAACCAAATTAGCCTGCGCAGGGCTAACTTACGTCCTTATTACCTTATTTATGCTTGGATTTCCACAATCCGATGGAATTCCTGAAGGCTGGCCACTATCGATTCCTTATGCCATTTATGCTTATGGATTGCCTGCGGCGTTAGTAGCAGATGTACTGCTGCGTATTCTGCGCTCCAAATCCCCTATCCTGCCCCTTGCTGTATATGTCGTCACGGGTTTTGGTGCAGGTCTATGGCTGGCAGCGGAACAAGGTGCAGAGTATCTGCTATGGGGTCTGGGTGGAGTCCTTGGACTACTCCTTCTCAGAGTGACCCAGCTTGGTGTAGAAAGGTTTCCTCTGTTGCTGCCAGTATTCGCCCTATTTCTGCCACTGCTCTGCTTACTGCTGTCATAAGCCTTATTAGGGATACTCAAAGCGCTTCAATGATATCTCCGGCAATAATAGCCGCCGGATTATTCCGCTGACGGGCTGCTCCCTCTCCTGCTAATCCGTGCAGGTATACCCCAAAAGCTGCTGCCTGCGTAGCATGAAGTCCCTGAGCCAGCAGGCTGGAAATCATGCCCGTTAGCACATCACCAGCTCCACCAGTGCCCATGCCGGGATGGCCTGTGGTATTTACATAAGCTTGCCCTTCAGGAGTTGCTATCACGGTATGTGCTCCTTTTAACACAAGCGTAACCCCATGCTCCTTGGCATAGTCCATAGCCAGACCGATTCGGTCACGTTGGACCTCTGCCGTAGTTAGGTTAGCCAGGCGAGCCATTTCGCCTGGGTGAGGTGTCAGAATTACAGAATGACGGCGCCGCGCCCAACTCTTATAATCGGAGTCAGCCAGAATATTTAAAGCATCCGCATCGATAACCAGCGGGCAATCACTGCCTTTCCAAAGACTGCGAAGCCAATCTGTATCACCCGGGAACCGTCCAAGACCTGGTCCCACAGCGATTACATCTCGCTCTTCGCTTAACTTCAGTAGCTCGGGCGCGGTCTCAGCCTCCCAGTTTCCCTCTTCACTGCCACCTACATCAGCCAGCATGAGTTCAGGAACAACACCGATGACGGAAGGTAACAGCTTCTTAGGAAGCGCCCACGTCACCAGTCCGCAGCCCGTGCGCAGCGCAGCACGGGCTGCCAGTAGTCCGGCGCCGCTCATCCGTAAGGTGCCGGCAGCAAGGAGTACATGCCCATAAGTTCCCTTATGGCCTTCTGGCGACCGCCGCCGGGCCAGATCGACACCCAAATGGGCATGCAGCACTTCCGGTGTCAGCAGATGAGTCTGCACACCGCTGTTAAGAGCCAGAGCAGTCGGAATGCCGATGGCCCGTACCTTGACATGCCCCGCTGCGCCTGCACCGGGGTATTGCAGGAGGCCTCGCTTGAGAAACGCGAGGCATACCGTCACTGACGCATGAATGCAAGGCTCATGCGTCTCTCCTGTGTCCGCGTTCAGACCACTGGGGATGTCCGCGGACACAATGACCTTGCCGCTGCTGTTCGCTGCGGCAATCAGCTCCGCATAGGCGCCGCGCGGGGCTCCCGCGCCGCCGGTGCCGAGCAGCGCATCCAGGATGCCGCTGCACTCGGCAAGGTCCAGCCGATCCCTGCCGTATACTACGGCAGGCAGGCCCATGGCTGCAGCCGCATCGCGCTGCAGGGCGGCCTCGCCGGAGAGCAACTCCGGCGGCACCGCATAGACGAGCGTGACGGCGATGCCGGTCTCGCGAAGGTACCGTGCGGCGGCGAGGCCATCGCCGCCGTTGTTGCCTTTGCCGACGAGGATGAACCATCGCTCGGCGGCGGCAGAGGCAAGCGTCAGCGCATGATCTGCGCTGACCTTAAATGCCTTGCCTAGGTCACCCAGCGCGGCCTGCTTTAGCCCGGCATCGTTCCCTTTGGCTGCATTCCTGCAGCCTGCCCCGCCTCTCTCCCGGCAAAGCGCGATGATCTCCTCTGCGATAACTCTTCCCGCATTCTCCATCAGCGCAATCGCTGGAATCCCCAGCTGCTGGATCGTTTCGCTGTCCAGCTGCCTCATTTGCTCAGCAGTTACCAGATACATGATTTAGCCCCTTTCCGCTATCTACCGTTCCAAAGCTTCACACGCAATTCCAAGTACAAGTCCGAGCGCAAGTCCGGCGCAAGTCTGATATCAGTAAGCGACAGTAAATCTGGCCCGACTAAAATTCCCTTCCTCCAGCTCGTCCACCATAGCTACAGCGAAATCCTCCACACTAATCTTGCTTTCACCATTCTCATCTAGAATAAGACGGTCCAATCCGATGCGGAAATGACCTGTACGACGACCTGGATGAACTACCGCAGCAGGACTGAGATACGTATAATCCAATTCTGTATTTTTGTAAATCTCATAAGCCTGCGCATGCGCCTCTGCAACTGGTTTAAACTCTTCAGGAAAATCCGGTGTATTCATCAGCAGCTCTCCAGTTTCAGTCTTTAAGCTACCTGCACCTCCAACAACCAACAGCCGATTTAACCCTGCCGTCTGCATACCCTCCACCAACGCTTTTGCCGCCGTAATCAGATCCTGCTCGTGGCCCGCTCCTGGTCCATAAGCACTGATTACCTCTTCATGGCCACGGACCGCAGCCGCTACTGAAGCCGGATCAAGAATATCCACCGTTGTGACATGTAAACGCTCGTGTTCGAGAGTTACTGACTCTGGATTGCGTACCGCAGCTGTTACTTCGTGTTTTCTTTTTAATGCCTCCTGTACAATTGCCTTTCCAATCGTTCCTGAAGCGCCCAATATTACAACATCCATCTTGTTGTTCCTCACATTCTACGAGCAAGGCCATTATCGTGCAGCCTTCCTGCTCTATTATTTTTTTGATGCTCATCTGAATAGCTTTTCCCTTACAGCCTTTAAACATTATTTATCCGCTCAAATCCGATCGAAACCAGATCGCGCCTACTACTCCACTTCCAGACCAAAAACCCCTTAACCAATACAAGGGGCACTCTCTACTAAAAAAGCAGCATGAATTCGCCTTAGCTTAGCGACGCAAAAACATTCCCTGAGAATGTGGCATAACCGATTCAAATCCATATTGTGCATAGAGCTTCGAGGCTTCTCCATCTGCAATCAGACTTACATACGCCTTGTCCGGTACAGTAGTAAGGAACTTCCTGATTTCCTGCATGATCAGCTTTCCCAAACCTCGTCCTTGATGTGAAGGCTTGACCGCGATATCCGTGACCTGAAAAAAGCATCCCCCATCGCCAATCACCCGTCCCATCCCGATTAGGTTATTCTCCTCATACAAAGTTACCGCAAAAATAGAACGAGGCAAACCGATCGTTGCACCTTCCACACTCATTTCACTCAGCCCAGCTTCTTTTCTCAGTGCCAAATACTGTTCCACTGAAGGCTGTTCATGGCGTATATCAAGCTTACTTGTTGTTTCCATCCGCACTCCTCCGTTCAGCATTGCTGTTCCCACTATATACGACTGCATGGTTCACAGGCAAGGCTCACTGCTAGGGATGTTTTTGAAACTGAGGGATAAGCATTATATTCTTGAATTCCTTTACTGACTGTGTGGAATAGTATCTGTAACAATATTTTTAAAAGGGTGGGTGAAGCATTATGTCTCCTGTAGCCAAGCTGTTTAAATGGGGAACATGCCTTTATGAAGCTTTTCTGGCTCTGCCGTTGATTGGCGGACTCTTTATCATTGCTAATGGTTGGGTCCCTTTGGCCATTGCCTTTTTGCTTCATGCTGTAGCCGTTGTTGTGCTGCAAAGAGAACATAAACCATTCATGGGGAACGTTCTGGGCATTATCACCTCGATTTTAGCTTTTGTTCCGATCGTTGGTTGGATTATGCACGCCATTACTGCGTTCATCCTGTTGATGGAGGGCGTATCCGCCTCACGCCAAGCCCCTCGTTATTAACAAACGTACTGCGTCATCAAAATATGTAGCTGCCCTACGGGCTGATCATTTGTATATGTCGTAAAGAGACAGATCATCCTCTGCGACCTACCTACGGACCCAGATGACGTATTGTATGTTCTTACTAATGAGCGGTCTGCTTCAACACTCATCATTCCCTGCGACTTACGGACCCAGATGACATATTGCCGTGTTCTTACTCATGAGCGGTCTGCTTCAACAATCATCATTCCCGGCGACCTGCGGACCCAGATGACATATTGCTGTGTTTTTACTCGGGGCGGTCTGCTTCATCACTCATCATTCCTGCGACCTACGGACCCAGATGACGTTATTTGCGCCTTTTCAGCTTTTGGAGCGTGGTTTCGGACTCCAGGGACGTTATTGCTTAGAATCAGGTCCATATGTGGTGTTTTTTATGCCAATAGCGGCTATGCGGTCCGTTAGCGGGGCAAATGTGGCATAATACTGCGTTTAGTGTCAACTGAGTCCGATGGGGTGCGTCATATGGTGCGTCATACGTGCCAAATATCAAGCATACGAAGAAAAAGGAGTTGCCCCAACAGCCATTTCGTGGCTTATGTGACAACTCCATAATCTTTTATCCAAAAAGATGATATATACCTTTATGATTGCCCAGAGATTGAATCAACGTCCCGCCGATTGAGAATCGGCCCGCCGGCTGCCGCTTTCACCAATATAACGTCCATTTGCGTTGCCACTGCTATTCTCAAACCGTTTGCGTTCCGTACGCTCCATCTGAACAATCTGACCTTCATGAACCACAATATGCAATGAGCCAAATTCCATATCATCCAGAAGTCCTGCAATCCGCGTAAGCCATAAATCGTCCACTTTCAGCGGTTTAGCCATTCTCTAGCCTCCCTTTCTCACCAAAGGATTATATCCGCCTAAATTCCTTTTTTCTTCAATTCCGTTATTACCAACCAGTATACTATGAATTAACTTAGCATGGAACTAAAAGTCATGTCAATGGGCATTTTTTCGCGACAACCAGCTTTTAATAATCATCGTTACCAAAGCCAATAACAGGAGCAAAGAAGCTACTGCAAAAGATGCTGAAAATTGATATTCGTTGTACAAAATCTCAACATGCAGCGGCAGCGTATTCGTCTCCCCACGGATGTGCCCGGACACCACAGAAACCGCACCAAACTCACCCATGGCCCGCGCATTACACAAAATAATGCCGTATAGTAACCCCCATTTAATATTAGGCAGCGTGACTCTGAAAAAGATTTGCCACCCATGTGCGCCGAGTGTAATTGCCGCTTCTTCCTCCTGTGTACCCTGATCCTCCATCAGCGGGATTAACTCACGCGCTACAAAAGGAAACGTCACAAACAACGTGGCTAGCACGATACCCGGAAGCGCAAATACGATCTTAATATCATGGGCGCTCAGCCAAGGGCCAAACCATCCGTTTGCTCCGAAGACGAGTACAAAGATTAGGCCGCCGATGACTGGCGAGACTGCAAAAGGGAGATCAATCAAGGTGATCAGAAACCCTTTGCCGCGGAAACGGAACTTGGTTACAGCCCACGCCGCTGTTACACCAAAAAAGGTATTCAGAGGCACAGTTATCGCCGCAACAAGCAGCGTCAATCGCAGCGCTGAGCGGGCATCCGGATCAGTCAGGGCAGCAATATATACGTCCCAGCCCTTCTTAAGTGCCTCGGTTAACACAACAACTAATGGCAGAGCAATCAGCCAAAAAAGGACTAGCCCAGCCGCTCCGATCAACACCCATTTTACAATTGGGGTTTCCGTTGTCGCGGACGAGGACGCATTCTTTTGTAGCCGGGGGGTATGGAGAGGGACGGTACCGGCCAAAATTATTCCTCCTTTAAAGGGTTTTACGAAGACAAGATAGCTTGGAATATTCAATATCAACGGCAGATATCGAGTGTCTCCGAGTAAGTTTGAACATGTTCGGACGTCTGCTGTCACGGCGATTACCCTCAACGAGAAGTCTTACGAACCCAGCGCTGAAGTGTATTAATAACAAGTAACATTAAGAAAGAGATGAGGAGCAATAGCAGGGCAACGGCGGTAGCTCCGGCATAATCATATTGCTCCAGTTTAGACATAATAAGCAGCGGAGCAATCTCCGTCCTCATCGGCATGTTACCGGAGATGAACACGACGGAGCCGAATTCACCGATGCCCCGAGCAAAAGCTAGAGCAAAACCTGTTAGCAGTGGCGGAAACAGCTCAGGCAGAACTACTGAACGAAAGGTTCTCCAGCGGCCTGCGCCAAGGGTTGCCGAAGCCTCCTCCATATCTCTGTCCAAATCCTCCAGCACCGGCTGCACCGTCCGGACAACGAACGGTATGCCGATGAACATCAAAGCCAAGGTAATCCCGAGCGGAGTGAATGCCACCTTTAATCCCAGCGGCTCAAGCCAAGACCCAATCCAGCCATTGCCTGCATAGAGCGCCGTCAAGGAGACACCAGCTACAGCTGTCGGCAAGGCAAACGGGAGATCGATCAGCGCATCAAATATTCTTTTGCCCGGAAATTCATAACGTACCAGTACCCACGCCAGCAAAAGACCTAGAATTGCATCTACAAAAGCAGCCGCAGCAGCTGTCGACAGGCTCACACGATACGAAGCTAATACCCGCGGGTCCGTAGCTACATCCCAGAATTTCGCCCAGCTCAGACCTGTAGAATTGAACAGTAGCGCCGAAAGTGGCAGTAGAACCACTAGACTCAGGTATAAAACACTGTAGCCCATCGTCAGCCCGAAGCCGGGCAGTATTTTGCGCCGCGTTGCTACTGGTGCAGCCGTAGTGGTGACATTCATCCCCTATTCATCCTTTCTCGCCTTCGGCCTTTTAGCCGATCAGCCCCTACCGGGACAAATCTCAATAATCATATCCTGCATTTCATTCATCTGTTATTTGGCACCCGGCACATAAATCTTGTCAAAGATCCCGCCATCATTAAAATGCTTCTCTTGCGTTTCTTTCCAGGTTCCGAATTTGTCAGCCAATGTGAACAGCTTGATTTCCGGGAACTTATCTTTGTATTCTTCTTTCACACTATCTAATGTAGGACGGTAATAGTTCTCAGCCGCGATTTTTTGTCCCTCTTCACTATAGAGATACTTCAGGTACGCCTCGGATACCTCACGCGTGTCTCTTTTGTCCACAACCTTATCTACTATAGCTACTGGCGGTTCAGCCAGAATGCTCTCCGAAGGATTCACGATATCAAATTTGTCCGGTCCAAGCTCTTCCACGGATAAATAGGCTTCATTCTCCCATGCGATCAGCACATCACCAATTCCACGCTCCACAAACGTTGTCGTAGATCCACGCGCGCCGGTATCCAGCACTGGCACATGCTTGAACAGTTCTTTTACAAATTCCTCAGCCTTAGCCTCATCGTTATTGTTCTGGTCTAGTGCATAACCCCAAGCCGCCAAGTAGTTCCAGCGTGCTCCACCTGATGTTTTCGGGTTTGGTGTAATAACCTCTACGCCCTCTTTGAGCAGATCTGGCCAATCCTTGATTCCTTTCGGATTCCCTTTGCGTACAAGGAACACGATAGTCGAGGTGTAAGGCGAGCTGTTATGATCGAATTTACTTTGCCAGCCCTCGTTGATCAGTCCCTTTTCCTGCAAGGCATCAATATCATAACCAAGTGCTAATGTCACAACATCCGCTTCCAGGCCATCAAGCACAGCACGGCTTTGTTTCCCCGATCCACCGTGGGATTGTTTAATGGTGACCTTCTGTCCTGTTTCTTTCTCCCAATAGGCAGCAAAAGCTTTATTATAATTCTCGTACAATTCGCGAGTAGGGTCATAAGATACGTTCAGTAGTTCTACTGGATCTTTAGATGGAGTTTTGGTGGCTTCAGCCGCATTTGTGGCCTCCGCTGAATTGGTTGTTGCTGGTGCGTCTGTTGCCGGACTAGCACTATTGCCGTTATTGTTATTGCTGCCGCAAGCAGCAGTAAGCCCTGCCGTCAGCAACAAGCTAAACCCTACAAGAAGCCCTTTATTCATCTTTTTCTTCATCTTTTCCACTCCCCCATGTTTTTTCGTACCAGACAAACCCTTGGGTAACACAAAAAGAACGGAGGAAAGCCTACGTATGGCAGGTCAAACCGGTCCTAAGACCGTGTCTGCGAGCCTAATGCAGGCGTTCCTCCGTTCGTACGGTAAGAACTTTCTTCAATTATTCCTATCTACTTAGTTGGTTTATATGGATATAATACTGAAACCCTTTAACTGTGTCAAACCTTTTTTTCCAGCCTATGTCAAAGAAAACTCACACACACCACACCATACAAGCTATGGGGTCGGTTCCTGTAAGATCCACTTGTTATTGATGCTATAAAGTAATATTATTGCTACAGCTTATGGGTTAAGAGAAATTACCGCTTTATGTCAGGGGAGAGAGTCATGGGTATGGATTTAGAGTACGTCCCTGCGCCGTTGAAACCGCGGCTCCACAGACGTATGGCTCAAGAAATTGGACGAAGAATTAGGGGAACCTACCGTTACGATACAGCAGTTTGGAGAACAGCTATAGCCGGTCTGTGGATAGTATGCTTTTTAGCCTTTAGTACTGCCGTGTTAGGCATTCCTACTGGATTAGGTAAACCTACCGATATCGCTCTTGCTGCAGGTGCAGGCACTGTCCTGCTGGCGATTTCCGGCAATATCTTGGCTGTTCTGCTAGCGTTGACCGGACTGCGTATCCCAAGATTATTCGCAGGCTGTGTATTGAGTGATTTTGGAGCTATTCTACTAATCTTATATTATGCAGATTTTGAAATTGAGGCTGCGGTTGTCATTGCGGTCGTGCTTGCACTGCTAGGAGCACTAGGCGGATTAGCCATTGGCCTGCTCCGCAGCAAAAGAATAACATTAGGACTTCTGCTAACAGTGGCAGTGACTTTTTCCCCACTTGCGCTGGCAAGCGGAGTGCAAGAACTGCCTATTTCAGAGTCGGTCGACATCAACGATACGGAAGTTGTTCCACTTACAGCCTCCGATCCTGGAAAACCAGGTAATCTAGCTTATCAGACCTTCACCTATGCCAGTGGTACCGATCTACATCGTGCCGAATACGGTAAGGATACAAGCTTGATATCCTCTACGGCCGATGCTTCTGCTTATATTAAGGATTGGTCAAAGCTGCGCACTTTATTCTGGGGTTTCGATTATAAGGCACTTCCCTTGAATGGTCGCGTATGGATGCCAGAAGGCGAAGGTCCATATCCAGTAGTACTGATGGTGCACGGCAATCATATGATGGAGGATTACTCTGATGGCGGGTACGCTTATCTCGGCGAACTATTGGCAAGCCGGGGATTTATCGCGATCTCGCTCGATGAGAATTTCCTGAATTATTCTGCTTGGTCCGGTATTCCGGACAATGATTTTAAAGTACGGACTTGGACCCTACTGAAACATTTAGAGCAGCTAGCAGACTTTTCAGATGATCCGGGCAGTCCTTTTTATCAGAAAATAGATTTCACAAAAACCGCCCTGCTCGGCCATAGCCGCGGAGGACAAGCCGTAGCTATGGCCGCGGATGCCACTCGTTGGTTCAAGGATGATCCGGTGATGGCGGCAGTTAATCGCTTTAATATAACCTCTGTAATCGCGCTTGCACCAACGGACAAAACGATAGATGACCAGCAAGCCCGTCTCAAAGACATCAATTATTTGACCCTCCAGGGAGCCCGCGATGGAGATGTACATGATTTCTATGGTGATCGGCAGTATATACGTACCTCCTATTCCCAAGGATCGTCTGCTTTCAAAAGCTCGCTGTATATTGCGGACGCCAATCACAGTCAATTCAACAGCGATTGGGGCGGGTATGATCAGACCTTGCCAGCTGGACTCTTTTTAAATCGGGCACAAATCATGGATGCAGACAAACAACGGCAAATCGCTAAGGTCTATGTATCAGCTTTCTTGGAGACCACCTTGCATGAAAAAGAGGAATACCAAAGCTTGTTCCGGGATTATCGCAGCGGGCTGAAGTGGTTACCAGATACCGCCTACTACAATCGATTCCAAAGCGGGGGATATCGTCCTGTAGCCACATTCGACGATGACCGTAACAAAAACACAGTAGAACTGGGAACAGCAGAAGCATCGGGTGTTTCTTGGTCAGAAGAGCTGGCTAAAGACCGGGAGTCGAAAAGCAAAGCGACCTATGGTGTTGTCCTTGAACGCACAGCCAGCAAAAACGAAGAAGCTTATTACAACATTAAGCTTAACGGCAGTGTCCGTACTGAAACTGCTCTTTTAGGGGCAGATGGCCTTACGTTCTCTATGGCAAATCTGAATGGTGACATTAGTGAAGAAATGGATGTTCCACTACCTCCAAAGGTTGAGGTGGAGTTAACTGACCATAATGATACCTCAGCCCGCTTGACGCTGGATGAAGTAATGGACATACTGCCGCTTCCACAAACTCAGTTCACGTTATTCCCATGGCTTGAAGAGCGGATAAACGATGGCAAATACGGTGACCTTTCCGAAGCTGTATTTCAAACCTACGAGATGCCGTTCGAACAATTTCAAGAGGAAGAACCAGAGCTGGATCCTGATAACCTGACAGAAATCACCTTCTATCTTGATGAAGAAGGCGACCGGATCATGCTGGATGACATCGGTTTTTACGATTTAGGTATCCGAAATACATTTTAAAAATCACTTGCTATTATCCTTAGGACTTCATTTGCAAAATAGGGCTATTCCCAACCTCCACTCACGAAAAAATGAATGGATACGGGAATAGCCCTTATTTTTACGACATACAATAACCTAGTCTCAGCCTACAACGCTTGCACACAAACAGGTGACTTCATTTCCAATTCATTTCCTGTAGGGATTAATCTGCCACTCTCACTATCGATAGAGAACGAGGTAATATTATCACTATTCTGATTAGCAGCAAGCAGCTTATCCCCAATAATTGCAAAGTTACGCGGAGTACGCCCGCCGGTACCCTGCCAATCCACTGCTTCAAGCAGACCCGTTAATTCATCGATATGGAACAGGGCGATACTGTCTTGTCCCCGATTGGAGACATACAGGAATCTGCCAGAAGGGGAGACATGAATATCGGAAGCTGTATCGTCACTACCGGCAGTATAATTATCAGGAAGCGTGCTAAGATGCTGTAAAACATTTAGATTTGCATCCTGTTCATCATTAGCAAATGCCGTTACTGTACAATTCAGTTCATTCGCCAGGTAGATCCATTGTCCAGAGGGATGCACCGCCAGATGACGTGGACCTGAACCAGGTGGCAGATTAAGCTCACGATGTTTTACCAGTTTGCCCTCTTCAGGGCGATAGATCACAATTTGATCCAGTCCCAAATCGCACACCAGCACATGTCTACCACTTGCGTCCGGAATGACAGAGTGCGGATGCGGAGCCTCCTGACGGTCTTCACGAATGCCTGAACCCACATGTTTTACTTGGTCGGACATCTCTTGAAGCGAACCATCTTCATTTACAGGAAAAGCATTAACATTGCCTCCTGAGTAATTGGAGACGAATATGTAATCTTCCTTAGGACTAATGGAGACATAACAAGGAGCGCCACCTTCCGTAGGACGACTTCCAAGTGATTTCAACGCTTTAGTTGCGGGATCAATTGCATATGCGTAAACCTCACCTTGATCCTTCTCACTAACTGCATACAACACGCTGCCTGCTTTATTCACAGCTAAAAACGATGGATTCTCAATTCCCTCGGTACCCTCAAGAATTCTCATTTCCCCCGACAAAAGACTAAGCGCACATAACTGAATCGCCTTCTCGTTCTCAGAGTTATACGTTCCTGCATAAAACAATGCCTCATTAGCCCGTTCCATAATAGTGGCTCCTTTATCTTTTATGTATTGTATTACTTCTTACTTACCCTTTACTAATAGGGGTTTACTCATAATTTTATAATATTTTTTCACTATAGCATGTTTATAGTTGTAATACATTATCGAAACTGCATTTAGAGCCTACTTCCTAACCATTCCGGAAGAAGTAAGTTTTTCCATGTGGTTTAAAGATGGTCACAAAGGTTAATAGTAGACATCGCAAACAACAAAACGAAGGAGTTGAAGTAACATGAGTTTTCTATGGATGTTAATCGTTGGTGGGGTTATTGGTTGGTTGGCTGGTCTGATTATGGGCAGAGATATTCCTGGTGGTGTTATCGGTAATATCATCGCTGGTATTATCGGTTCATGGCTGGGTGGCGTGCTTCTGGGAAGCTGGGGACCTAAAGTAAGTGATTTCTACTTCTTCCCTTCTTTGATCGGTGCCGTTGTGCTGATCTTTATCGTGAGCCTTATTCTTCGCTCGACAAGTGGACGCAGCCGTTCGTAAGTCTGGGCTGAGATAATAATATTCAAATCAATAAATCCTCGTCAGAGTATGCTCTGGCGGGGATTTTTGTATGTATCGTTCCTTTAAGAAAAAATTCCTCTGCTGGAATTGTTGCAGGGATAGAGCCAATACACTTCAATGTTTTGCCATCGTTTTTCTGTTATAATGAAGATACAAGTGACTGAAATCATAGAGAGGTCGTGTATCATGGGTAACATAAACCCCTCGCTTCTACATATTGGCTCCACATTAGGGGCTTTGTTCATGGCGCTGATGGTTATTTTCATTCGTCTAAAAGCAAGCGCACGTCCGGTTACTATTCGAAAAATATGGATTCCACCTCTCGGTATGTCGACGGGTTTTGCCATGTTTGTGGCACCTGCGGTCAGATTCCCATTATGGTGGGCGGCAGTCGCCTTTTTGATTGGCTGGTTCATCTTCGCGTATCCTCTTATACGCAGCACCCACTTTGAACAACGTGATGGACAAATTTACGCTCAACGCTCCAAGAGCTTTGCGTTTATCCTGCTCGGACTTCTTCTAGTCCGCACTTTACTCCATGAATTTATTAACCGTTATGTGTCTATTCCACAGTCCGGTGGTTTGTTCTTTATTTTAGCCTTCGGCATGATTGTTCATTGGAGATTTTTTATGTTCAAGCGTTATAAGGCTATGACCTCCTCGGTGAGTCTGCTGCCGCAGCCATGATTATCAATAATAATCCTAAGAAGCCATCTCAGGGTTCTTACCCGATATCCTTGAGATGACTTCTTACCTCTTGTAACTCAAGCTTATGTTCTCCTCTGCTTTTTTCTACTTTTCACCCTTTTCTGACATCAATTAGCCATCCTCTTATTACATCCTCTTTAAGCACTTTACATACACTATAGGGATAGATCTCCTGAAATAACTAACTCATCATGTCACCTATTCAGCATTAAACAGAAAAAATATAATCTTTGCAAGTCCGATGTCAGGTAACTTGCGAAGGGATACGTTAAACTATAAGCATACCTAACGATAAGCTTCCAAAAGACCTTAATGCTGAAATAAATATCATTTGGAAGCCTATACTGCGTATAACTTTTAGAGAGTGAGGACAAGGCAATTGAAAAGTAAATCGAGAAAAGTAGCCATCGTCGGGGCCGGAATGGTGGGTTCAAGCTGTGCTTACTCCATGGTTAATCAGGCCATTTGCGACGAAATTATGATGATCGACCGCACCTATGATCGGGCTATGGCACAAGCACTTGATCTCTCGCACTGTATGGATTTCACAAGCACACGCACAAAGGTGTATGCCGGAACCTATAGCGATTGTGCAAAAATGGATGTCGTTATCTTAACCGCTGGCGCTAATCCAACAGCCGGGCAGACCCGACTTGACGTATTGGAAGCCTCTGCGGTTATTACTCGAGAAATCATTACCAACATCATGGCTGGGGGATTTGATGGAATTTTCGTAGTCGCCGCTAATCCGGTCGATATTGTCACTTATATGGTCTGGAAAATATCAGGTCTGCCTCGCCACAGAATTATTGGTACCGGGACCTCCATTGACTCGTCGCGCCTAAAAACCCTGCTCTCCGATGTGTTCTCCATTGACCCGCGTAGTGTTAATGGCTACGCCTTAGGTGAACATGGTGAATCCCAATTTGTAGCTTGGTCCCATGTAACAATTGGCGGCAAGCCTATTCTGCAAATTTTAGATCAGCATCGCGAGCGGTTCCCGCATTTGGATCTGGAGGATATCTCCCGCAAGACAAAAGATGCCGGCTGGGAAATTTTCACCCGTAAAGGCTCCACCCATTTCGGGATTGGCAGCGCACTTGCCTACATTACCCGTTCGATCCTGAATGATGAGCACAAAATTATCGCCGTATCCGCCATTCTGGATGGAGAGTACGGACATAGCGGTGTATGCACGGGCGTGCCCGCCATCATAGGCAACACTGGGATTCAAGAGCTGCTGGAGCTTAATTTAAATACAGAGGAAACCCAGAAATTGAACCACTCCTGCAACATTGTACGTGCAGGCATCGAGAGCCTACAGCTGGAAGACAGCGTTTAATTCATAAAAAAAATCGCTACTTTGGGAATGGGTGAGATCACCCGCCAGCTCCCAGAGAGCGATTTTTTGTATTATTAGGAGATGAATCTCAGTTTATCTCCTACTTTTTAAACTTTTCGATTTCTTCTTTCAGCACAGACATCACTTCATTAAGTGATTCCGCGGAGGACACGACATCCTTCATAATCTCTGTCTGCTCCCCTGAAGCTAAGGAGACCGCCTGAGCATTCTCAGCAGATTCTTTAGCTATTCCGAGCATATCGGATATAGAAGCCGTTATTTCTTCCGTGCCGGCTGACATCTCTTCATTAATTGCTGACACATCCTGTATTTGCGACGATACTTCACGGATCGAAGAACGGATATGATCAAAGGAAACACCGACGTTTTGCATTTTCCCCATTCCATCGCCAATTTCCTCAATACTCTTCTTCATGGAATCCGCTGCACTTGTTGTTGAAGACTGAATGCCGCCGATTAGCTCCACTATACTAATGATGGAACTGTTCGTCCGCTCTGCTAACTTTTTCACCTCATTCGCAACTACACCGAAGCCACGACCATGTTCTCCAGCTCTGGCAGCCTCAATAGAAGCATTCAAAGATAATAAGCTTGTCTGATTGGATATCTCAGAAATTACATCCACAATTTGTCCGATTTGTTCCGATTGCTCACTTAATTTCCCAATCATCTCGGCAGTCTGATTAGCTGTGGAACTGATAACAGCCATCTGTTGCAGTGTAGATTGAATTTCCAAATAGCCACTCTCTACTTCTGAGTTGACTGTCTCAGCCTGATCTGATACCGCTGCAGAGGACTCAGCAATACGTTGCAAACCTACGGCCATCTCTTCCGTTGCTCTTGCGGATTGCTCGGACCCTCTAAATTGCTCTTCCATTCCTTGAGCTACTTCTTGGATAACTGTGGCAACCTCTGCTGAAGTATAGGACGAACGTTGAGCCGATTTCAGCATTCCTTCTGAGGAATAAGCAACCTCCACTACTGTTGTATCAATCTTGTTGACAATACCGGAGAGTGTCTCAATCATATCATTGATATTTTGACTCATCTCGCCGATCTCATCTCCGGACTGCACTTTAACCCTCTCATTCAGATGACCCTCTGCCACCTTTTTCATAGTCGAGGAAATTGCTTTAATGGGTCTAACGATAAGACGAGTAAGGTACAGTGAAACAAAAATTATGACAAGTATAACTGCCAGTAAGATGAACATTGCTGTTCTTTGTGCAGAGGTCACTTTAGCAAAAACCTCTTTCTCCGGCACTGTTACAAGAAGCTTCAGATCAGTATCTGGAATTGTCTTAAAGTATGTAATGACTTTCTTACCATCTTCGCCCTTATAAGTTTCGGACCCCTCTTTGTTGCTCAAAATCTTGTCAACGACCTTCTGAAGAGCCGGCTCTTTAGCGTAATCGGTAATTTTTTTGCCCATACGACTGACGTCTGGATATGTATAATACATGCCATCATTTGAGATTACATATCCAAATCCGGTATCCGCCATAGTAATTTCATTACTCATTTGGGCAAGAACTTCAGGAGTAATCGAGAAGACAATACCTCCCATAAATTGCTTATCCTTATCCATGACAGGAACTACGATTGGAATGATATATTTATCAAGCTGCTCCAGATAGGACATTTCCCCCAACACAGGCGCATGTGTTTCTTTCGCTTTCAAGAAATAGCTCGCATCTGCTACATTTGCGGTCATGTTCATCATATTGGTTAACTGGCCGTCTTTACTAATGACACTGTAACCTTCTGTCTCACTGTCACTTTCCTCCAGCACTTCTATCACAGGGAAGATACTTGCCGGATTTGTAAAATCGAACTCAGGATGCTGGGACACCAGATCCTTTACGGACGAGGTTTTGTTGGATAGCCACTCATCCATCCGGAATGTGTTCGTATTAATGGTGTCCTGCGCCATTTGCTCACTGTCTGTGCGTGTGACATTGCCGAAATAATCAAGTAAAAATATGGTCGCCACCATGAGCGGCACGATTGCAATAGCTAATATAACAGATGACCACTTAAGTTGAATTGACGTCGCTTTTCTCTTCGTTACATTTTTTCTCATTTTTTTCATCTTGTTTCCTTTCATTTCATTTTCATTCACGATGAAATAGCCTCCTCACTCCATTTGTTATAATATCTCCTGATGTGGATATATCTTCTATATCGGCAAAAATAGACAAATTCTTTGCTGGAGAATAAAAAAAATAAGCCCTAAGACCCCTAAAACCGGAATCCTAAAGCTTACTTTTGTTGAGTTCATTTATTTAATACACCAAAGATTCTTAACCCTCGTCTTGCACTTTTAAAGCTCGAATACTGTTCAGTACGGCAAGTACGGTTACCCCTACATCTGAGAATACAGCCTCCCACATCGTGGCAATCCCAAATGCACCGAGCAGAAGGAATATAGCTTTTACACCTAAAGCAAAAATAATATTTTGCCATACGATGGCTCGAGTACGCTTGGCAATTCCGATAGCTACAGCAATCTTCGAAGGCTCATCGGTCATAATTACAATATCTGCTGCTTCAATGGCAGCGTCGGAACCAAGTCCTCCCATAGCGATGCCGACATCGGCTCTAGCCAGTACAGGAGTATCATTAATTCCGTCTCCGACAAAAATAATCTTCTCGCGTGGAGACTTATCACGATCCAGCTTCTCGATGGCCTCTACCTTATGCTGTGGTAAAAGCTCTGCGTGTACCTCATCTACCCCTAACTGCTTCCCTACATCTTCAGCTACGGCGGAAGCATCACCTGTCAGCATCACCGTCTTGCGTATTCCCAGCTTTTTGAGGCGCTGAATGGCCTGCAGTGAGTCCTCCTTCACTTCATCAGCGATCACCAGATAACCTTCATATTGATGATCTACCGCTATGTGAACAACTGTACCGCTCTGCTCTGGGACCTCATAAGCAATTCCCTCACGCTCCATCAGACGTGCGTTACCTGCAAATACGGTCTTGCCTTCGATAGTTACTTCGATACCATGACCAGAGATTTCATTGTAATTCGAGATAGCTTCCTTAGAAATCTGTTCACCATAAGCCGTCCGAATCGACTCAGCGATCGGGTGATTGGAATGGCTCTCCGCATAAGCGGCTGTCCGCAGTAATTCATCCTTAGATTTGCCACCCGACGGATAAATTCCTGTCACCTTAAACTGTCCCTTGGTCAACGTTCCCGTTTTATCAAAGACAACTACCTTCACATCATTTAGGGCTTCCAGGTAGTTACTTCCCTTAATCAGAATACCGCTGCGTGAAGCTGCACCAATCCCTCCGAAGAATCCCAGTGGAATCGAGACCACAAGCGCACAAGGACAAGAGATTACGAGGAATACAAGTGCACGGTAAATCCAATCCGAAAAAGTTGCACCACTGATCAGCAGTGGAGGAACGACGGCCAGCAGGACTGCTGTGATCACTACTACAGGCGTGTAGGCACGTGCAAATTTAGTAATAAAGTTCTCCGTTTTAGCTTTGTTGCTTGATGCATTCTGCACTAGCTCCAATATTTTGGATACGGCCGATTCTCCAAAGGTCTGAGTAACTTGCACAGTAATTACGCCGTTCCGGTTAATAAAACCACTTAACACCGCACTTCCTGGACCAGCTGATCGTGGTACCGACTCTCCAGTAAGTGCAGATGTGTCCATCATGGCGTTACCTTCAAGTATTGTTCCGTCAAGGGGTACCTTCTCACCGGGTTTAACAACAATCAAATCTCCGATGGCTACTTCCTCTGGTGAGACCTTCTTCAGATCATTTCCAAGCTTGAGATAGGCAAACTCGGGGCGAATATCCATAAGTGCCGTAATAGATCGGCGTGAACGATTCACAGCCAGACCTTGGAACAGTTCTCCAATCTGGTAAAACAGCATTACAGCCACGCCCTCTGGATACTCACCAATCGCAAATGCACCGATAGTTGCCAGAGCCATCAGGAAATTCTCATCAAACACCTGGCCACGGATGATGTTCTTAACCGCCTGCCAGACAACTTCACCACCCACGATAAGATAGGCTGCCAAAAAGATCAGCAATTCAACTACTCCATTCACGGGCAGGAACATCCCAGCTAGAGCAAGAATTCCACCAGCGCCTAACCGCAGCAATATTTTGCGTGTATCACCTTCCCCATGCTCGTGCGTATGACCATGACCTTCAGCATCCTCATGACCATGATGATGTCCAGCAGCTTGATGGCCGTGCTCATGACCATGCTCGTGATCATGCGTATGTTCATGAGCGCCACTATTGCGCGCCTTGTGATTGCCCCCAACCTTCTCTTTCACATTTACGTGGGGCTCAAGTGCCTTCACCGTTTTCTTCGCTTCTACAATCGCTGACTCCTCATACCCTGCGGCAGTTTCCAACGTCATTGTTTTTGTTACAAAATTAACGGAACAAGACGATACACCTTCAATCTTCTTCACCTTATCTTCAATTTTCATCGCGCAATTGGCGCAATCCAAGCCTTCTAATTCCCACTGACGTTTTAATTTTCCTTGCATTGTATCCATACGGCACATCTCCTCAAATAAAAACCATATATGAGCACTTGTTCATATGTTATCTTAGCCCTATTATATTCCCTTTATATTTCAAGGTCAATACGCGATATACACCATTTTTCTACATTATCTTAAAAATTAAATCAATTGACCTTTACGTGAAAATATGTAAAATCATGTATGACCCAAAGTAAGTTTCTTACATACGAATGACCCCATTATCAATGAAGCTCGATGGGCAAATGATTTACACAGAAGGGATGAATTTAGAACATGTCAAAGCTAGCCAAAACGTCTTCTTTTTCACAGAAACACCCTATTTGGAGCGTAGTTATTATCGAAGTGTTATTACTTGTAGCCGTAACTGCCGCCGGGGCTTACGCAACAATTAAGGAACTTGCGTACACCGCCCCTGTACTTATCTCCTTCATCCCAATCGCGCTTGTACTCATCATCTACTTTACAGTTAAGCGCAAATGGAGCACGCTTGGCTTCCGACCTCTAAACACCATATCCTCGGGCAACTGGATCTATTATGCCCCGCTAGTAGTGGTCCTGATTACCATATCCTTTAAGGGATTTCGTGAGATCAGTGCATCTGAGGTACTGTTCTTTATCTTCTTCACCCTGCTGGTCGCTTTTGTGGAGGAAAGTATCTATCGCGGTTTGATTTTAAAGACCTTGCTTCCTAAAGGGGCTAAAACAGCAGTGATCACTTCAAGTATTCTTTTCTCTATTACCCACTTACTTAATGCATTATCCAGCACAGATATCACACAAATTCTTCTACAACTCGTATATGCGCTTCTGATCGGTTTTGCGCTAGCCTTGTTGATGCTAAAAAATAATAATATTCTTCCGCTGATATCCTTTCACTTTATACATAATTTAATTCAGTTTGTGGGCAACGATAATACGAGTGAATACATGGGAATCGATCTATTTATCCTGCTAGTGCTTGCTGTGCAATGTGTCTGGCTAGTGTTGTCCTTTAGAAAACCAAACCTAACGAAGAACCTAAATCAAGCCAGCTAATAAGCTAAATCCTTACTTCAAAATACAAGGCTTCAGTGGATTTAAACGCATTGGTTAACCCCTATGCAGCCTGGTTTAATTGAGGTGCTACTTAGTTTAGTTGAGATGTTACTTAGTTAAGCTGAGATGCCACTTAGCTTCATTAGAGCAATATTTGTCGCAAACCGCACAGCTAACGGACCCAATTGACACTAAAAGCAGTATTATCCCCGGTTTAGCATATTATCGGACCCCATAGGCGCTATTGGCATGAAAAAGAGCAAAATAAGACCTCTTTCTAAAGAATAACTGCACTGAGGTCCGCAACTCTGCTCAAAAAGCGATTATTGTGCAAATAACGTCAGCTGGGTCCGTAAGCCGTAGTGGATGGTTGGGACTCGTCGGCATAATAAAAAGAGGGACTCCCAAAAGCCATTCAATGGCTGCTGGAGTCCCTCTTTTTTTGCAACTAGCTATTCGTGTCGGACATGCTCGTGGGTCTGCAAAAAGATCTGCTCCACATGCGCATCGTTCAGCGAATAGAATACCGTTTTCCCCTCTTTACGCCGCTTCACGATCCGTAGATTCCGTAAATAACGGAGCTGATGGGATATCGCAGATTGGCCCATATCAAGGATCACGGACAAATCATGTACACATAATTCTTGCTGTGACAAAGCGTAAATGAGCCGCACTCGTGTTGGATCACCCAACGCTTTGAACATTTCTGCCATTTTATCAGTAATCCCACGGTCTGGCAGGATCAATGCAATGGATTCCGGTTCAAGCTCTGAACCCTTGCATGTATTGTCGCAGTCCTCTAATGCCGTTGGCTCCATGCTCTCGCCCTCCTCCATCTTAGCTAATTATATTCTTTAATTATAAGAAAAACAGCACGGGATGTCCATTGAGGAGGAGTTTATAGCCTCTGATTGTGAATTAGACTGCTTTACGATAAAAGGAGATTAGTCCTGCGGCAAAAAAGACAATCAAGCTTCCTCCCACTATCATCATCAGTGTCTCTAAAGGCAGATTAAAGGCACCAAATCCGTCATCACCATAATGACTCATGGCCAACAACGGCTGTACCCAAGGATAATAGGGGCCGTAGGTTGAAGAATTAGCGATCAGTATATTGGGAATGGTCAGACTCACATTCAGCGCCAGCGGTGCGCCGAAGCTGCTCCAGCTTTGCGAGATCGCCAGCTGCAATGCGGCGAGAGGTAGACAGGCTACAAAGCCGCCAAATACTGATTTTAGCAGCTGCGCCCAAGGGATTGGATCTGGAGCCCCTCGGAACAAGCCCATTCCCAGCACCATAATGAGGAACGTTACTTGCACAGCAGCCAGCAATCCGATGATCATCACATATTTTGAGAGATACACCGACAACCGGGTTACAGGCAGAGACAACAATAGCTTCCAACCACCGTCATGATGCTCATAACGACAGATCAGGGCCGCAAAAATGCCTGAAAGCACAGGCAGAAACAGCAAAGCATGCATCATTGACATCACACTTAACAGCAGCTCCCAAGACATCTTCTCACCTTGATTATCCGATAACAATCCGGGAACCAGTGATAAAACCGGACTTCCTATGACTAAAAGCCAAACATATGATTTAGACATTTTTAATCGCTCTGAGGACAATACTCTCCAAAATGACATCATCTTAATCCACATCCTTTCGAGCGAAATGCACTGCACCCGGCAAAAACACCAGCATTCCCAGCAGCAGACCCGCACCGCTGAACAAAAGGCGATTAGAGGAGTCCCACGCCAAATATGGCCATGTTAAAGGCACCCACTCCGAAAGGAACATGGAGAAAAGTGACGTCAAAGATAATGTAATCCCCAGGGCAACTGGCAGTGTCTGATTACGATTAGCCAGGGAAAGCCACAGCTGTAGCGCGATGACCGGCAGAGCCGCAATATAGGACATAAAGCCAATCCGCACTACATCCACATAAGGAATAAGATCCGCTTTGAAGCCCAAAATAAGCCCTAAAACAACTATCCCCACTGAGAGCAACAAGCAGGAAACTGCCACTAGCAGCAGACAGAGCATTAACTTAGCCATAAACACTGAGGTACGAGAGATAGGCAGTGCCAAGAGCTGCTTCCATGAACTCATCTGATGTTCGACATTTGCAATCAACGAGCATACTAAAGTGCCCCCCAGAAAAAGAGCTGTGGGCACAAACCCGGACACATTATCCAGAAGTCCTCCCCATAAATCCGCGCTATACTGCTGACGCAGATAATCATAACGAAGGCCAAAGTTAAGGCCCTGCATGGCTACCAGACCAATCGGTCCTAGAAACACTAGAAACCAAATTCCTTTGCCGCGGATTTTAAGCCAATCCGCTGACAACGCCCGCCACATCATGATTCCCCGCCTCCCACAACCTGTAGGAAGAAGTCCTCAAGCGATTGTCTCCGCTCCTCTACACGATAGACAGCGTGCCCATTCTCTACCAAAGCCTTGACTAGCAGCGCTACTCTTGCATCGTTCATTCTTGAAAAAATCAGTTTTTGCTCTTGTAGTGTCCCTTCATACCCCCGGCCTCCAGCGAGACGTAACGCAGACTCTGGTTCCGAAACCGCAAGGCGTATCTCGCCAGCAGCCTGTTGTTGCAGATTAGCTATTGTATCTTGGTATACCATTTGCCCTTGGCGAATAATACCCACGGTATCTGCCATTTGTTCAATTTCACTAAGCAGGTGACTGGATACTACAACCGTAATTCCTTGCTCCCGTGGCAAACGTTTGATAAGCCCACGAATTTCCTGAATCCCTGACGGGTCGAGTCCGTTCGTTGGCTCGTCCAGAATAAGCAGCTCTGGATTCCCTAGCAAGGCAGCTGCGATACCGAGTCTCTGCTTCATCCCGAGGGAGAACCCTTTGACCGGACGTCTCTCTTCCCCGGTTAGAGAAACAATATCTAGCACCTCAGCGATTCGTGACTTCGGAACATCCAGAATGCGGCGGATTGCTTCGAGATTGTCCACAGCACTCAGATGCCCATAATACGAGGGGGATTCGACAAGCGACCCTACCTTCCGTAAAATTTGCAGCTTATTCTTCCGAAGATCCTGGCCGAACACTTCAATTTTTCCAGATGTCGGTGTAATTAGGCCAAGCAGCATACGGATTGTTGTAGTTTTCCCAGCTCCGTTAGGACCCAGAAAACCATAAATCTCTCCCTTACGGATATTTAAATTCAAATTTTCTACCGCAGCCCGGCCACGATATTTTTTCAATAAATCCTTAGTTTTAATCACTGTTTCTTCCATGTTCTTCACCTCGGTATACAGCATAACGTCCCAAGGTTAAGAACAAGGAAGTGCCAAGTTTAAGTTTTGTTTAAATTTCACGACGCGGATCAAAGATTACAATAGAAGTGCCTTTGCCTGTGCTCTCCACAACCCATTCCAGCTCCATATGCTTCATCAAAAGATCGACGATAGACAATCCCAAACCTGCCCCCCTGTAATCGGATGGACTCTGAATGCCTCGACCATGATCCGCAATAATTATGGCACGTTGTTCATTACGTTGCTCCGTTGAGATCCCGACATAATGCCCGCTGCTGGCATGTCGTACAATGTTTTGATACAAATTATCGAGAATACGGCGGAACCAGACCTCATCCACCCTCCAGAATAGCGGTTCGGCTTCCAGGTTAATATCAATATCGAAGCCCTCTTTTTCCCATACGGGGTACCAAGCAGCCGCACTCTCCCGTAACAAGCGTAGAACATCTTTACGTTCCAGCTTTAAGGTTACCCGTCCACTATTGAGCAGATTGTAAGATAAAAGATTCTCAATCAGGACGCTAAGATCCGCAATACGCTCATCCATAAGCTGTAAGGACTGCTTACCTTTTGAGGTCAGATCCTCTTTGGTCATAACATGGATATGGCTGCGAATGACGGTTAGGGGTGTGCGTAAATCGTGAGATAAATTCGAGACTAGACGCTTACGCAACTCTTCCTCTTCTATTTCCCTGCGTCGGCTTTCATCCAGTTTAGTTACCATCGTATTAAAAGCTTCCTCCAAGCGACCGATCTCGTCCAGTTTTCCTGTCACTATAGACTTAGGCATTCTATCCGGGCCTGTGATCGTCATCGCGGTTTGCAGTTGCAGCAGCCGTTTGCGAATTTTTCTAAAGAACATCCACGAAACCAGAGCGAACCCTCCAAAAAGGGTAAATAACACAAAGTTATACCAAGCCCAAGCCCCTAATCCCCCATAAGCCCCTTTGTTCAGCAGCTTGCTTGGAATTTGCATCACCATAAATCCCTTGTCTGCCTCCACTTTGTCCCCCACGAAAGCAACGATGGCTAAAGGATCACGATTCGTACTTTCTTTCATAAATGAGATAGCCTCAGCCGCAGTCCACTGATCAGGAACTTCAGGGTAAATCTTATCCTTATCCCCTTCATCAGGCGTGAGAATCAACTGGGTTTTTCCCTGCCCGTCTACCCAAAACATAGTAGCCTCAGTGTATTTTCGACTCAATTCATGCAGCCGCTGATTTATGGCTTCCGAAGAGGCACTTTCTAAGTGAAGTGCCTCTTTATGCCACATAGTCTCCAGCGGTGCAATATTCGAATACAGGGATGTATCTACAGGCGGGGCACCTTTGGTCACTTCGTTAAGAATATTGTAGCCAACAAAAGACAACGGAAGGACCACAGGGATAAATAGCAGTGCAGATACGATAATTAGCAAATACCCTGATAACAAAGAGGAATTACGTTTCTTGCGAATGCGCTCTAATCCTCTCATGCTCTTACCCGGTAGCCGATCCCACGGACAGTTTCGATAATTTCCGGATTACCCGGATCAAGCTCCAGCTTTTCACGCAAATAACGAATATGTACCATCAGAGTTTTATCTCCTTCGATATAAGCCTCACCCCACACGGCCTCGTAGATCTGCTCCTTCGTCATAATTTGGTTAAGATGACGCAGCAAATAGGAAAAAATCTGAAATTGCTTACCTGTAAGCATGATTTCTTCCTGAGTCTGAGCATTCATCACGCGGTTATCCCCTTCATATACGACTAGATGTTTAAGTGTGAGTGAATCCTGAACCGATGCCCCATTCCTTCGGAGCAGCACCTCGATTCGAGCGGCCAATTCATCCGGATGAAAGGGCTTGGTCAAATAATCATCTGCGAACTCCAAACCTTGCAGCTTATCATCAATCGAGGTCCGGGCGGAGAGCATCAAAATGGGCAGCTTAGGGTAAGAACGTTTCAAACGTTGCCCGATCGTAAACCCGTCCAGACCTGGTAGCATAACATCGAGAATAGCCAGTTGGCAGGCGCCGGCTTCTTCCATCGCTCCTTCGCCGCTCCGTAACCAGCGGACACTATATCCTCTTTCGCTTAAATCAGCAGACACTACACTGCCAATTTCACGATCATCTTCAATATATAACAGAGTAACGTTCATGTAGCTTTAGCTCCTCCCCGATATGAATACCTAAAAAGTTGAAGTCATTATAACACATCAAACAGCCCTCCTACCCCATATGGGATAGGAGGGCTGTTTGATCAATTCAACGCTATAGCTTACGGCTGCCATACTCCATGCTCTTTATTGCTGCCTACATACTCAATACGTGTTGGAGTAAGCTCCAGAATTACATAATTAGGATCATCAGGTCCTGTAAACCATGGCTCCAGCTCTTTATTCCATACCTTGGAGCGCAAGCCTTCATCCTTAGAGACGGTAGCAGTTGCTTCAATCTCCAACACATCTTTGCTTCCGCCTGCCTCATAGCCAAGCAGTACAAAAGCATTCGGATTATCGGATAACTCCTCCACTTTATGAGTTTTGCGATTTGTAGCCAAATAAATCTTCAAACCCTCATGGAAAATGGCCATATAACGTACTTTCGGCTTATTTCCTTCTTCGATCGTACCAAAGGAACCGAACTTGTTGTCATCCAATGCTTTAATAATGAGTTGCTCCAGTTGTTTGTTATCCATTACGTAAATCTCTCCCTTCAAGCATGTAAATAAAAGTTTATATATCCAAGCTCACCGTTTGGATTTATCATAACAATGGTGCTTATTATAATGTACCCTTCAGGTTCACATTGAATCCGACCTTACCTCATAAACTACTTCAAGATAAGGAGCTTACTTCGTGAAAAAACTGATTTGGATCGGCTGTCTTTCCTACTTCGTTATCGGTCTGGCACATGTTGTGCTGGGATCTATTCTGCCCGTTCTACTGCAACATTATGACCAAAATTATAGTGCTGGCGGTGAATTAATCTTTAGTCAATTCGCTGGTTTTTTAGCAGGTGTGTTGGTCTCTCCCCTGCTTAATCGCCGCTTCGGTAAACGTGGAGGCATCCTCATTGCCACCAGTCTTCTACTAGTTGCAGAAATTGCCTACGCCTTTCTACCGCCTTGGGGCTGGATGTATGTTATCGCTGTTGCCGCAGGTTTTGGTTTCGGGATGATCGAAGCGGTTATCGGCACCATTATTATTGGTGCTGTAACCGAAGGAACTGCTATTGCAATGAGCCGGCTTGAAGTGCTATTCGGGATAGGCGCACTCGTAATGCCGCTTATCGCCAGTCCACTCATTGCTGCCGGAGCGTGGAGATTGGCCTTTCTAATCGTCGCTGCCTTCTCCTTAATTTCTCTTATCCTCTGGACAAGAGGGCACTTCGGTAATCTACAACGAATGCTGGATGAACGTGCCTCTGTCCAAGGAGCAGACAATTCGCAATCCTCAAGCTCACGTTCTAACAAAAAATTTCCGTATAAAGGTAAGCAATGGATTCTGTTAGGGATCTTCATCGTTTTCTTTTTTCTTTATGTAGGCACAGAGATGAGTTTAGTCAACTTTATGCCGGCTATCTTTATTGCCAAGCTAGGGATGACGGAGTCTGCCGCAGCACTGACAGTCACTTTCTTTTGGCTGGCGATGTCTACAGGAAGATTGTTTGCGGGTGTAATTGCCGAAAAAATATCTTATCGCGTGTACATTCTCAGCAGCTGTTTACTAACCTTGTTACTGCTGACACTCTTTCCGTTCACTGACAATCGAATGGCTGCTTTCATTGTAATTCTGCTGCTGGGGCTGTTTATGTCCGGTATTTTCTCCATTGCTTTAGTCTTCTCCAGCAAAATGCTGCCTGGCACCGAAGAGTCAACACCCAGCATTATGATTGCTTCCGGAGGTGTTGGCGGTGCTTTGCTACCTCTGTTTATGGGCTGGTCTATGGACCATTTAGAAGTGGCACAAACAGCCGGATTACTCGCCGCTTTTGCCGCCTTCTTGTTTCTGCTAAGCATTGCCGCATGGAGGTTCCAGTCCATGCAAGCGGTGAAAGGAAAGAGTTCCCGTATTTAGAACAGTATCAACGTTATCCTTTTAGGGTAATGTGATCTATAAGCATATTCTGAGCACAAGGATGGACGATGAATGAATGAGTCTTCAACTGAGCCTTTGTTACATACTGCGCTCATGCAGTTTATATTTCCCTTTTCTATAAAAAAGGGCGATTCTAAGCAGCTTATCCAGCAATTACAGGACGACGGCTTCACACGTTTTTTTCTGGATAATAAAGAGCTTGAAGCTGCCTATTACGGAGATGGCTACTGTGTTTCCCATGAACGAATGGAGCGCACCTATTTACCGTTTGCTGCACATGTCCTTTTTCCACGCAGGAAGGATGCCGACTCGTTTCGCCGTTTTTCCAGAGTAAATAATCTCGACTGCATTCTGGAGATTCCGCAGCAATCTATATTTTTCAAAATTCTCTCGACGGATATATTCATATGTCCTTTTCAGCTTGGATTCGTGACGATACGTGTCCAGCTGGAGGGGGATTCAATTCCCTTTAGTATTGCCCTAGAATTCGCGGATCGTTTCCGTGCGCTAGAGAATACCTTCATACAGGATGATTACACTTATATTCATTGCGGGGAACAGACCTATGAGATGGTAGAGGATTTTGTCTTCCGAAATTTGGTGGATGGACTGGAGCCATATCTGGATCAATCGGATATCAATGGGGCTTATTTCGAGACCCTTCCTTTTTTCGTAGATGAAAGAATGCAGGTGCAAGCTTTTTATGGCTTTCAGAATGAAGAAAGCTCTGATGAGATTAGTGTAAATCTGCGCTATCGTGCCTCACAGCTTGATGGAATTGATCTCAACGGAAAGCCCTATGCCAGTGCCAGCGATCCAGCGTATATTGCAAACTATTGTCATGAGCATTCCTATAATCGCTGGGGTCCAGACACGTATTATATGATGAATGAGCAGACTTTTTGCTGCATGACCCGCGCTGAACAGGAGATTGCTGTTAGTCTAGCCAACCAGATGTACGGGCAATATTATTACGGATTTTTACTCAATATTTTCCACAAAATCGTTCTGCTAAAGCTCGCCAATATGCACTCCCGACTTCGGATTAATCATGATTATGAGGAAATAGACAATCTAATCTACTCCATCAATAAGTTCTCGGCTAAGTTCTACTTCTTGGAGTTGATTTCCCAGTCGCAGGGCCGGGAGATATTTCTTCAGCTGCGTAAAGTATACGGAAACGATGCTTTGTTCGAGGAAGTGAAAGAAACCTTAAATGACCTGTTTCAGTATCAGGATAAGTTTCAGTCCAAGCGACGGGATAATCTGCTGATGATTCTCACTGTATTTACGGTAGTAAGCGGGATTTACGGCATGAATCAGGTCATTGACGATTTGGATGGAAAGATTCAATGGAGTAAAATGATTGGTTATTCTCCCTTTGAATTTCTTGCCCTCTTCGTGATCATGAGCGGGATTCTGATCAGCGTTGTCCTCACGCTAGGGGCGCTGGTTAGTGAGCTTAAACGGCGTCACCGCAAGAAATATAAAGATCTAGACTAGCAAAAAAGAAACTACTGGATTGGAAAAATTCAGGAGTGCACTACTAGACATTCCGAGTACAGCCGTCTATAATACACCGTATGCGAGAAATATAAGATATAAAGTATGGGTACAAAACTTATGCTTACTTATATTGCACATAGAAATACCCGTTAACTTCATAGAACCAGGGGTGCTGGAATTGGCCGGCTGAGATTGTATCCCACAAGATACTGACCCTTATACCTGATCTGGATAATGCCAGCGTAGGAATCGCCAATTGGTTCTGGTCCCTGTGACCTTAACTAACCTTGCGCCAAGCCAGCGTCCCGATCACTCGGGGCGCTTTTTTTGTAAGATCACTAAAAGATGTAGAAAAACGTACATACTACACTTTACGGGTTCATGTTGTGAAGACGGGATTCTTGTAACCTTAAAGGAGAGAAGAAGACATGCACCTCAAAAAAGCACTTACGTTGTGCCTCACCTGTGTACTCATTCTTGCCATTGCCGGATGCGGCAGCAACAATGGGAATACAGCCGGAAACAAAGCAAATGCTACTGATCCAACTGCTGCGGCTGGGACGGATGCTCCAAAAGAGCTCACCAAAGTTAAAGTCGCACTCGACTGGACACCGAACACGAATCATACCGGTCTATACGTAGCTAAGGATCTTGGTTACTACGCTGAAGAAGGTCTGGATGTCGAAATCGTTCAGCCAGGCGCAGCGGGTTCTGATACTATGGTTACCTCTGGCGAAGCCGCTTTTGGCATCAGCGCCCAAGAAGGATTAACGCTAGCCCGTCTACAAGGCGTGCCCCTTGTCTCGATAGCAGCTATTATTCAGCATAATACGTCGGGATTCGCCGCTCCAGTAGATCGCAATATTAAATCACCAAAGGATTTCGAAGGTAAAACCTACGGAGGCTGGGGCTCACCGGCCGAAGAAGCAGCCATGAAAGCCATCATGGATCCTGAAGGTGGCGATGTAAAAAAGGTGAAGCTGATCAGTATCGGTGAAGCTGATTATTTTACCGCCGTCAAACGTGACATTGATTTCGCCTGGATTTTCTACGCTTGGACTGGTGTTGAGGCTGAGTTGCGTGGCGAGCCATTGGATATGCTGTACTTAAAGGATTATGCGCCGCAGCTCGATTATTACACGCCTGTGCTGACGACGAGTGAGAAGCAAATTGCAGATCATCCTGATCTGGTGAAGGCCTTCATGAAAGCCACATCAAAAGGTTATCAATATGCCATTGATCATCCGGAAGAGGCTGCCGGTATGTTATCGAAGGCCGTTCCTGACCTGGACGCCGACCTTGTCCTAGCTAGCCAAAAATGGCTTAGCCCAAAATACAAGGACGATGCTGCCCGCTGGGGCGAGCAAAAAACCGAGGTCTGGCAGAATTATGGCGACTGGATGTACGATCTGAAGTTGCTGGATAAACCGCTGGATGCTGCTAGTGCATTCAGTAATGATTTTTTACCGGCGGAGTAAACAACAATTGTAATGAATTACTTCGTTATCAAAGTTGGCTTTTTGAACTTACCTTATAAAATGAGAGGATTGATTATTGTGGCTAACACCCTACTAAGCATTCAAGTAATTCCAAAAACTCCGAACAATGAGGATTCCATCCCATACGTAGATAAAGCGATTGAGGTCATTCAGAAATCCGGTGTTAAACATCAAGTGAATCCACTGGAAACCACAATGGAAGGTGAGCTTAGCGAGCTGCTGGAGGTTGTGCGTCAGATGCAGGAGGCGTTGATCGAAGCAGGCAGTCCAAGCGTAATTTCGCAGATCAAAATCGCTCATAATCCTAACGGAATCAGCATGGATAAATTGACGGAGAAATATCGGCCGTGAGATCGACCTGGAAGCTAATATGGCCGCCCCTTGTGGCGGTCGTCTTCTTTTTAACCGTATGGCAGCTATCTGTATCTGTATTTCATATTGAATCCTGGATTCTGCCGAGTCCTGCTGATATTGCCCGTGAATCCACCAGTAACGCTTCTGGTCTTTGGGCTCATACGATGGCTACGCTGCGGCTCACTTTAATTGGTTTTCCCATTGGTACGGGGGTAGGCCTGATCGTTGCTTTGCTTTTGCATCTTTTGCCTTGGGCTAGACGGGCTTTTTATCCACTTATTATTCTGAGTCAAAATGTTCCCTCCATCGCGCTCGGACCCCTGCTCATTATCTGGTTCGGCTTTGGTCTTTTGCCCAAAATCGTGCTGATTACACTAGTATGTTTCTTCCCGGTAGCTGTCGCTGCGATGGGCGGTCTGGCCCAAAGTGATCAGGTCATGATGAATTATATGAAAATGGCTGGCGCAAGCAAGTGGCAAATCTTCACCAAGCTGGAGCTGCCCTCTTCTATCCCGGCACTATTTTCCGGCGTAAAAATATCTGCTACTTATGCGGTTATGGGCGCCGTGGTCGCTGAATGGATTGGCGCGGATAAAGGTATTGGCTATTATATGCTTCTGCAGAAATCCGCATATCGTACGGATCGGATGTTTGTCGCTATTGTTATTATTGTACTTTTAAGTCTTGTACTCTTTGCTATTATTGCATTGCTGGAAAAATGGCTGGTTCGCTGGAAGCCGCGCCGTAACTCATAGAAAGGAAGATGCCTGTATGTCTCAAGCGACGCAAATGCAACACAGAACAACACAAGTCATAAGCTCTCCTGAAGCTCATACCGTGGCACCCGCCCTTGAAGTGAGCGGCATCTCCAAATCTTTTTCCCATCGTCGCCGTGAGACGAAAGTTCTGAATAATGTCTCTCTCAAGGTAGAGCAACAAGAGTTCGTTTCGATCGTTGGTCCTTCCGGCTGCGGAAAAAGCACCTTATTCCATATGATTGGCGGCCTTGTGAAACCCGATGCAGGCACGATCCTCATGAACGGTAAGGCCGTTACAGGTCAACGCGGTGAAATTAGTTATATGCCGCAGCAGCCTGCGCTTTTTCCTTGGCGTACAATTGAGGATAATGTGCTGCTTGCTGGGGAGATCAAGGGCGCACTGCGGGATGGAGCCCGCGAGGAAGCGCGCCAGTGGCTTGCCAAGGTTGGGTTAAGCGGGTTCGAACATGCTTATCCGCATATGTTGTCTGGCGGGATGCAGCAGCGTGCAGCTTTTCTCAGAGCATTGCTCGCTCCGCAGGAGCTAATGTTGCTGGATGAACCTTTCAGCGCACTGGATGCACTAACTCGCAGTGAAATGCAGCGCTGGCTGCTTGAGCTGTGGGAAGAGAATCGCCGCTCTGTGCTGTTCATTACTCACAACATCGAAGAAGCGTTGCTGCTCTCTAATCGTATCTATGTATTTTCCGGCCGCCCCGGCTCCATTCTGCATACAGTCGATGTGCCGTTTCCGCGGCCACGCCGTGATGAGATTACGGACTCTCCCGAGTTCCTTAAGCTCAAACGCCAGTTGTCACAGTGGATGCGAGAGGAACAAGCTAAAAATAGGCAGCCGCTAGCTTAATCGCTAAGCACTGTAAACTGATATCGCTGGTATAGCGGTGTCAGTTTTTTATTTTGCAGCGATAAACTCCTACCCTATTTATAATTGACGCGGATGTATCTGCTCAATTAAACAAATTTCACTCATCATAGTAGGGATCACATTAAATGTGTGGCGAAAACCGACACCCTGTTGGTAATGGATAGTAACCGGGCGGGTTTGGGACATTCTGCGGGATTTATACCGCTGATTTGCTGCTTCAGGCCGGACTCGGCTCATTCTGCGGGATTTATACCGTTAATTTGCTTCGTCGGGCCGGATTCGGCTCAGTCTACGGGATTTATACCGTTGATTTGCTTCGTCGGGCCGGATTTGGCTCATTCTGCGGGATTTATACCGTTGATTTGCTTCGTCGGGCTGTATTGCACCGATTCTAGGGCATTTTTGCCTTTCTTTTGCCACTTCGGGTTGAATTGCACCCGATCTAGGGCATTTTTGCCTTTCTTTTGCCCCTTAGGGCTGTATTGCGCCCGATCTAGGGCATTTTTGCCTTTCTTTTGCCTCTTCGGGCGGAATTCCAGTGACTCAGGGGCATTTTTGCCCTTATTGTTCCTCTTTAGCTTTTAGTTTGAATTAAATACGAGACTATGGCATCAACCAGAATCGGTGTTGTTTATTATTATTAATTTGTTTAAAGGTCACAGCTATAGTCGCACTTACATCCTACTCACCACTCTTACACATACTCCCACTACTCACTTTTTCTCCCATTCCTTACCTCAATCCCACTACTTACTCTTACTCTTACTCTACTCCTACTCCTACTCCTACTCCTACTCCTAGTCCTTACCTCAATCTCACTACTCACTCTTGCTCATACTCCTCACCTTACTCCCACTAATCTCTCTTACTCTTCCCCCTACTCCTTACTTCCAACTCTCACACCTGCTCCCTCCTCCTCTCCCACCAATCGAACCTAAAAAAGGCCCCATAAACGAGGCCTTTTCTTCATTTCCTAATCATAGCTCGGAACACGAATTTGGGCAGTACTGCCTGTCTGCGCCATCGCGACTTTTGTCCCTTCGCAACGGGAGCGAACAAAAGTCGATGCAACCACTCCAGATTGAGTTTTTTCCATAGCGCTGGTGCAGGAGTAACTTTTCCCGCTATTACATCTAAGCTGCCCCCCACGCCAAAAACAACTTTTACCTGCGTAAGCTCCTGTTTGTGCTTATATACCCATTTGTCAGAGTATGGCGCACCCATCGCAACGATCAAGAAATCTGGCTGTGCGCGCCGTATTTCTGCTACAATGGCAGGCTCCTCTTCCTTGGTAAGAAAACCATTATGTCTTCCTGCAATCTTCACATTCGGATATAACTCCGTGATCTTTTCGACCGCTTTACAGCTGGTAAGCTCATCTGTTCCCAAGAAATAAAAACTCCAGCCCAAGCTATTTCCTTGCTCCAAAAGCTCAAGAAGCAGCTCATATCCAGTTACCCTCTCAGCAATAGGATCGCCTTTTCTTTTTGATGCCATCACAATGCCAATCCCGTCAGGAGTGATTAAATCCGCTTCTTGAAGTATGGTTCGTAGCAGCTCGTCCGATTGACTTGTTATCGTAATTTCCGGGTTAGCCGTGATCAAATGGAAAAGTTTCGATTCCCCAGATTGAATATGTTTTGTTAGATGAAGTGTTGTCTCATGTAGTGTTAGTTTTGAAAAGGGAACTCCTAATATTGAAACTGTCCCGTCCATATAATCACCTCTCACTAAAATTCCACTTCAATATACCTTACCATAATCAAGAGGAGGAAGGGGAGTCATTTAAATTACTTAATCACCACAGCTACTACGCTACCCAAACACTTCAGCCATTCCACCGCTTCAACCATTTCAGCCCACTATAGCCATCCCCAGCAACCCCGCCACCACAGCTACTCTACTCACCCAAACACCCTATAGCTCCACTCACTCCTCCATAAACTTCCACCACTCTACTAACCAAGGTTCATCGATCCCCCGCATGCGGAATTCCTCTACAAGTATCTTCCGGAATCGTTTTTCCATTTTGACAAAGTTATTATCCTCTTGGTACATAGGGGCAAAGGATTCATCATCTCTAATAAAAATCCAAAAATCGCCCGCACACTCCAAAATCTTTCGGCCGACAGTCGTTTGTTTGGCTACAGGTACCAGCCATTTGTCATAGGGGTAGGGGTAACCTTCAATAGTAATGGCACAGCGTAATGCTTCTTTATAAAGAGAAACCGCTAAAAATAAAATAGGAAAGGCGTCGCCACGCACTACAGGATTATCTAAGCTTTTGGCATAACTTCGTAACTGTATGTATGAATTCTTACGAAATCTCATTAGGACTCCAGGTTGGAGGGGCACATAGGCATCAAAAAGTGACTTTACAGCCAATCGGTCATAGTAGATATAAGAAATAGAAGCATTCCACAGCCATTCCATATTTCCGCTCATTAACGCCGCTTTGATTTCTGATATTTTATGCAGTGTGTAATGTCCGGTCTTGCCGCTGGGAAGTCGTAAATCCATAAAAAAACTACTTTGCTCCGGGATCAGCCCCGCTTGCTCGAACCGATGATTAATGCTGCTATAATACTCATCCTGACAAATAATGATTACATCCACATCCGACTGCTCATCCACCACACCAAGTGCGGTCGATCCATCAAGGAGAATACTTACCCGCTGACTCTCCTCTTTCATTAACGGATGATTTAGAATTTCTTGTGTGATATACTGCCCAATTTCCTCTAATAATTCGCTATGAACCTGCGTCTTATCAGGTGTTAATAAAATATCCGACAACACTGATTTCACCATCTCAACCCCAACCTCCAATCAATCTCAATTTCTCAAAAAATAAAACGCTTACACCTAACCTAATATTTGGATAATGGAGTACCATTCTACACTCCTAATATATATCTTGCAAGGATAAATGAAGTACCCTTTTGCCTAAGCCTAAATATAATGAAGTATCTATTTACTTGGAAAGGGGTAAAAGCATGGCGCAGCCAAAAGTGATTGCTACAGTCCGCTCTGCCGGACCGATCGGAGATATAAAAGTAAATGTCGTCACGAATCGAGTATACTTTGTAAACCCAGACACCGAGGCTGGAACTATCGGGGTATTGGAGGGCAGAACTAATCGCATTATCGCTCGGATCCCTGTAGGAAGACTGCCGTCTCAGCTCGGAATCAACCCCCAACCCAACCGGATTTATGTACCTAACTTCCGTGACGAAAACGTATCTGTCATAAACGGGCGGACAAACCAGGTAATCAAAACTGTCAAAGTAGGCCGATTCCCAGACAATATCGGAGTAAATGTTCGAACCAATCTGATTTATGTAACTAGCGCATTCGGAACCCTATTCGTCATAGACGGGAAAACAAATCAGGTCCGTAAAAAGATTGAAATCGGTGGACGCCCCTCCAGAATTGTTATCAATGAGCTTACCAACCGTGTCTATGTGACCAATACAGTAAATGATAGCGTCACCGTCATTAACGGAACTACACAGGCGATCATTGCGACAATAAAAGTCGGAAGTAACCCCGTGATAGCGCCAGCACTTAATAAAATTACCAATCGTATTTATGTCGCTAATAACTTGAGCCGGTTTCTTTCTGTGATCAATGGCCGAACCAATAAATTGTTGCGTAATGTACAGCTGGGACGTTTGCAAAGTGAGGTCGTTATAAATCCGCTGACGAATCGTATTTATGTCTCAAGTGCACAAGTGGAGGGTAAGGGCAGGCTGTTTGTCATAGATGGGCGCAACAACAAAATTATAACCACAAAGGTGTTGCCTACCTCCTCCAACACGATTATCAACCCGAATACAAATCATTTATTTGTTGGTAATTTCGATAAAAATCATATGTCCGTTTATAACGCCACCACGTTTAAACGGCTCGCAAGATTCTCCTCCGTATCAGGCAGCACTGTGCTAAACCCGCTCACAAATAGAATTTATGTAGGTGGAAATGACTCCATAACGGTCATTCAGGATGGACCAAGACTCACTCAGAGTTCTATTTTTAATTAAGACAAAAAGACGCCCACCATAGGTGGGCGTCTTTCTACATATCAAATTACATCGATCTAGCGGATGAAACTTGTTTAACAGCCACTTTTTCCTCGACTGTTTCTGTATCCTTAGGCTGTATCCCTCTTTTTATGAAGAAAGCTAGGATAAAAGCAATAATGGCAACGCCTACTGACACTAAGAACGCATCATTAATTCCTTCGATCGTTGCTTTTGCGATGACTTGGTTTTGAATGCCAAGCAATTGCTCTGCAGAAGGCTTAGCCGTTAATTTACTCACAGCCTCAGCTACCATATCTTTGACATGTGATGTGGTACTGTTTGACATAATCGTTACAAGCAGCGCCCCGCCAATCGCCCCGGAGACTTGCTGAATCGTACTGTTCATGGCTGTACCATGTGGTGTATATTTAGCCGGGATGGAGTTCAGACCATTGGTCATCACAGGCATCATAACCATTGAAATCCCGAACATTCTCACAGAATACAAAATCATTAGTGTCGAATATTTCGTTGTCTCAGTTAGATCACTAAAGAAATACGTACTGATCACTACGATAGCCAGACCGATTAACGCTAAGACTTTGCCGCCGAATTTATCGAACAATTTACCTGTGATTGGAGACATAACCCCCATAATCAAAGCACCAGGCAACATTAGGAGTCCCGAATCCAAAGGTGAAATGCCTCTAATATTTTGCAGATAAATCGGCATTAACATCATGGCTGAGAACATCGCCATATTCAGTGTAATCGAAATCGCTGAGGATAAAGCGAACATCGGATATTTGTACACTCTGAAGTTAAGCATAGGCTCCTTCATCTTCATCTGGCGCATAATGAATATCACTAAACCAATAACCCCGATAATAAGGGTGGAGTAGACCATTGGATCATCCCATCCTTTATTCCCAGCGGAACTGAAGCCGTATAGAAGACCCCCGAACCCAATCGCTGATAGAACTACGGATAGAATATCAATTTTAATAGCCACATCTTTTTTAGGATCATGCAGTTTGAAGAAGGCAAGAAGGAACACCAATACGGCGATCGGTGCAATCATAAAGAACAGCACAGGCCATTCATAATGCTGAATAATCCATCCTGAGAGTGTAGGACCAATGGCTGGTGCAAAAATCATAACCAAACCAAACATCCCCATGGCCGAGCCACGTTTTTCAGGTGGAAATGTGGTGAACAATACATTCATTAATAATGGCATCATAATCGCGGCCCCTGAGGCTTGGACCATTCTCGCAATCAATAATACAGGGAAACTTGGAGCAAAGCCTCCAATGAAGGTCCCTATTGCAAATAATCCAATGGCGATTAGGAATAATCGTCTGGCTGTATACTTTTGAATTAAAAAGGCCGTTGAAGGAATCATGATCCCGTTCACTAACATATAACCCGTCGATAACCACTGTACCGTTGAGGCACTGACATCAAAATCCTTCATAATCGATGGTAAAGCTATATTGAGCAAGGTATTACTCAGTAAAGCAACAAATGCACCAATCATAAGGATTGCCAAAATCCCATAGGACGCTTTACTTTCTTTCGTTTTCATTTTGGAATCCTCCATTCTATAATCATACCGTCGGTTCAATTTTGAACTTATGTTACAATGTAGAATATATTACTCTTATATTTACTGCTTGGCAAGTCAGAATTCATTTAAAAACTAAATTGTATTAAGTGGAAATATAAGCTAGTCTATTCTACGTGAAGTGTTTTTTTTGCACAAAAGAGTCCAGCTTAAAGGGGCACCTAAGATGATAAATAAACGGAAAGAGCAAGTGATTCAAAAAGCACATGAATTATTTATTGAAAAAGGCTACCACGCCACATCCATACAGGACATTCTGAATCACAGCCGGATCTCCAAAGGATCTTTTTATAATTATTTCCCTTCCAAGGGGGATCTCTTTAAAGCTGTATTCACCTCTATTCATGACCAGCTGGAAGAAGGCAGAAATGGCCTGCTCATTGGCCAGGACCCCTCTGACATTGATATATTCGCTAAACAAGTTCAACTGGTTATGAAAATCAATAAAAAAAATAAATTGTTGCAGCTGGTTGAAGATGCCCTAGTCTCCAATGATCCGGATTTAATTACGTTCATCAAAAAAACTAAATTCACCTTATTAACCTGGGTGCATGAACGTTTCCTGCATATATTTTCTGAAGATAAAAAACCCTATCTACTGGATGGAGCCATCATTTTCACAGGCATCTTGCAACATATGCTGCAAATTAACAGTGCCATGAATGAAGTCATTACCTCTCAACAAATCATTAATTATTGCACTACTCTTATCCAGACGATTGTTGAGGATGTAAGCGAAAAAGGAATGCAGCTTATCTCCCCCGATCATGTAGGGAAACTATTGCCTGTTGCTGAATACACTGATTTTTTTAATAATGATTTATCGTTTGCGACTGTAAGCTTAAAAAAAATCATTGATAAATCATTCGCCGCCGATGATCCCAGCCTGTCCAATGCACTGAAGCTGTTATATTTTATCCAAGAAGAGATCATGAACAATAAGGAACCAAGAGAGTTCTTAATCGAAAGCGCCCTGCTCTCCTTGAAAATGTGCCCTCAGTTTAATGAAACGAAGGAATTTGCACATTATCAGACAGTGTTATCTGCAATGCTCTAAGCACAATCAAAGTATGGCTTCAATCATTTAAGCGTATTCTAAACACAAGGCACGAAACTAAAAGTGTGGTGACCGATTTGTTCAAGCTTTTATTAATCGAAGATGATACAACGCTGTTTAATGAGATCAAAGAACGGCTTACGCAGTGGTCTTATGATGTATATGGCATTCAAGATTTCAACAATGTTACGCAGGAATTCACGGAAATCAAACCTGATTTAGTGATAATTGATATCCAATTACCCAAATTCGATGGATTTCATTGGTGCAGAATGATTCGCTCTCACTCTAATCTGCCGATTATCTTCTTATCCTCTCGGGATCATCCGACAGATATGGTGATGTCCATGCAGCTGGGAGCCGATGATTATATCCAAAAGCCCTTCCATTTCGATGTACTCATTGCCAAGGTGCAAGCCATTCTCCGGCGGGTGTACAATTACAATACGGATAACATTGAACTCAAAACGTGGTGCGGAGCTACCGTCGATTATGAGCGGAATTCAGTGACCAACGACACGGGAACGATTGAGCTTACCAAAAATGAGATTTTCATATTGAAATTGCTCATTGAGAAAAAGAATAAAATTGTCACCCGCGAGGAATTAATTAATAGCTTATGGGACGATAAGCGCTTTATTAGCGATAACACCCTTACCGTCAACGTAAATCGGCTGCGCAAAAAGCTCGACGAGCTTGAATTAGGGGCATTTATTGAGACGAAGGTTGGACAAGGCTACGTAGCCATTGAAGAGGATTCTCTATGATTAAAAAGTACCTGCTCGAAAGACTCGGTTGGATTTTTCTTTTTCTCTTTGTACATCTATTTATGCTCTTTATCACCTTTATGGACCCGACCATCCCCCTGTCTTCAGTGCTCTATCTGGTCTCTTTATCGATGATTTTTTTCGTAATTTTCCTAGTCATTCGCTATCCTAAGGAAACCAGATTTTATAAAAGCTTAAATGAGCGCGACGATGATCTCGATCTGACAAGCATCGCTCTTGCCGAAAGTCCTTTTGAGAAAATCATCGAAGAGAGCATCACCAACCAAGTGAGACTGTTAAAGCAGACTGCTTCAGACAATTTAATGAATTTGGAGCAAGAGAAGGATGAGCTGTTATCCTGGATTCATGAAGTAAAGACTCCACTGACCGCAATGCATCTAATGATTGAGCGTATAGAAGATGATGTTATGAAGGGGCACTTGACCTATGAGTGGCTGCGTATTCACCTGCTGCTGGATCAGCAGCTCCATCAAAGACGGATACCATTTATTGAAAACGATCTGTATATGGAGCAAATTGATATAGAAACGCTTATTTTTAGTGAGATTAAGACGTTACAGTCTTGGTGTATTCAGAAGGGAATCGGCTTTGAGTTGAACTTAGAAGCTGCCGAAGTGCTTAGTGATGCTAAATGGTTGGCTTTTATCCTCAGACAACTCCTAACCAACGCCGTAAAATATAGTGAAGCTTCTGATATTACAGTGAATAGCTACCAGCAAGCTGAACATATCGTTCTTGAGGTGAAGGATTGCGGGCGCGGGATAGATCCGAAGGACCTGCCGCGCATCTTCGACAGAGGGTTTACTTCCACTACTGTACATCGCGACAATGCCGCCACAGGCATGGGCTTATATTTAGCTCAGAAAGCAGCTCAATCCTTACTCATCATCATCGGGGTTCAATCCAAGCTCGGAGCGGGATCAACATTTACGCTAACCTTCCCACTCAAAAATGAATTCGTTAAAATCTCAAGCATGTGACAACAATGTCACATGCTTTTATATTTTGTTCGGGCAATCGCAGGATAAGAACAATAAACTTTTTTATAATAAAGCTATACAAGAAGAAACGAAGGAGTGAATCATTATGGCAATTCTAGAAGCTACTAAAATTCATAAAAGCTATGGCAATAAATTAAACAAACAATCCGTGTTAAGCGGACTCGATATTCGTATAGAAGAAGGCGAATTCGTTGGCATCATGGGGCCTTCCGGTTCAGGTAAAACCACCCTACTCAACGTACTCTCGTCGATCGACAAAATCAGTAACGGATCTATTACCATCGAGGGCAATGAAATTTCCAATATGAAAGAGAAGCAGCTTGCTGAATTTCGCAAGAATCATTTAGGTTTTATTTTTCAAGAATATAATCTCTTGGACACCCTGACGGTAAAGGAGAACATCCTGCTGCCACTATCCATTACCAATACACCCAAGAAAGCCGCCAATCAGAAATTCGAAAGTCTCGCAAAGGAATTGGGGATTTTGGAATTAAAAAATAAGTACCCCAATGAAATCTCTGGCGGTCAAAAACAACGTACCTCAGCAGCTCGTGCCTTCATTCATGATCCAAGTATTATTTTTGCTGATGAGCCTACCGGGGCGCTGGATTCTAAATCCGCTTCTGATTTATTAAATAAGCTAAGTGAACTCAATCAAAAACGAAGAGCAACCATCGTTATGGTTACACATGATCCAGTGGCTGCCAGTTATTGCAGTAGAGTTATTTTTATAAAAGATGGAAAAATCTATACGCAACTAAATAAAGGAGAACAATCAAGACAAGTTTTCTTCAATGACATTATAAAAACACAGGGTGTATTAGGCGGTGTGCAGAATGAGCATTAATGTACTAATGATTCGAAATCTGCGAAAAAACATCCGAAATTACTACCTATACGTGTTTGCGCTAGTTTTTAGTGTGGCCTTATATTTCGCCTTTGTCACCTTGCAATACGATCCCTCGATGGATGAGCTGGAAAGCTCTATCAAAGGGGGCGCAGCCATCACGGCTGCCTCGGTTTTACTAGTCGTAATTGTCTCTATTTTCCTGTTGTATGCTAATACGATCTTTATCAAACGACGCGGCAAAGAAATTGGCTTATTTCAGTTAATTGGAATGACCAAAAATAAAATTTTCCGCATTCTTTCGGCAGAAAACTTTATCCTATATTTCGGTTCCCTGATCCTAGGGATATTAGTAGGCTTTTCTATCTCAAAATTGATCCTCATGATCTTATTTAAAATAATGGGGGTCGATGCTATAGCCTCCCTTCATTTCTCTATCGAAGCTTTGATTCAGACGTTGATCGTATTTTGTGTGATTTATCTTTTGATCATGCTGATGAATTATGGATTTATTAAAAGACAAAGTATCTTATCCTTGTTCCGGGTAACCTCAACAACAGAAGGTACAGTGAAAAAGTTATCCTTCTTTGAAATGATCATAGGGATTGTCGGAATTGGCCTAATCCTACTGGGCTATGTGCTCTCCTCTAAATTACTTACCGACGACGTAACCTCAATGAATCAATTGGCTATATCCATGATTACTATTTTGGGATCCGTCATTATTGGGACCTATCTATTTTATAAAGGCTCGGTAAGTTTTATTTTTCATATCATTCGTAAGCGGAAAAACGGCTATCTGAACATTAGAGAGGTTCTATCTCTTTCCTCCATTATGTTTCGCATGAAATCCAATGCCGTATTATTGACCATCATCACAACGGTATCGGCACTAGCCCTGGGTTTATTATCCCTTAGCTACATTTCCTTTTACTCTGCTGAGAAAACTTCCAAGCAATATGTCCCAACGGATTTTGTATTCACGAATACCCAAGAGGCTGAACAATTTACAAAGATCCTAACGGCAAATGATTTAGTATTTACAGAAAGAAGGACCCAAGTCCTTCAGGTCGATGTAGATGTTGAAGAGATTCTTGTTAAAAAACCGGACGGAGACAATATGTTTTCAAATATTATGACCCTGGCGGTCATAAGTGAAAATGCACTTGAAGACGTTGATCTAACTCCAGATAAAGCTTATTTTACGAAATCAAGCAGTGCACTGGATAATTTTGTTACTATGAAAGATAAAGGTGCGATTGAACTCAAAGGGTTACATGAGGTTTTTCCACAGGATTATAAAAGATTAGATATCGAAAGTCCCATTTCAGGGTATTACACAGGTGGTGGCTTACCGGTTGCGGTTGTAGACGAATCGATCTTTAAGCGCTTAAAGAAGGATTTAGATCCTGCCCTTCAAAGGGGATCCTCCCTTAATATCGGGATTGATATGAAAGTCCGGGCCAGCGTTGAACAGGCAAATGAACTTTTCAAGACCTTGAAATTTGATGAGAAAAACAAACAAGACTCTCAATTAGAGTCGATAAAAGGTCAAAAACAAAATATGGGACTCATTATGTTTATCGTTGCTTTTCTGGGGTTAACCTTCTTGATTACCTCCGGATGTATTCTATACTTTAAACAAATGGATGAAAGTGAAAATGAAAAACCTAACTACACTATTCTGAGAAAGCTTGGATTCACGCAAGGCGATCTGCTCAGAGGTATACAGATGAAACAATTGTTCAACTTCGGTATTCCATTAGTCATAGGTCTGCTTCACAGCTACTTCGCCGTTAAATCCGGCTGGTTCTTATTCGGCACAGAGCTTTGGACACCGATGATTCTGGTGATGCTGTTATACACTGCTTTGTATTCGATCTTTGCAATATTGTCCGTCTTCTATTACAAAAAGGTGATTAAAGAGGCGCTTTAAAATAACGAAGGTGTTCCTAAAGCCATCATGGCTTAGGGACACCTTTGTTTGATTTGATATCATTTACAGGTAGGAGGCACCGGCATCTATCGGACACAGATGAACCTCTTTCTAAGCAATAGCGCCACTGGAGTCCGAAACCCTCTCTAAAGGTTAAAAATTCGCAAATAACGCCAACGGGGTCCGTAACGCTCAGAGGATCTGTCGAATCCCTCAGCTATTCACAATCCCCAATACAAATCCATCATAACCTTTGCTTCCCACCGTCTGAATGGCAGTAGCCGAAATTCTAGGCTCTTCAGCCAACAGATCATAAAATTCCCGTACGCCTACTACACGAGCGTCTTCGCTATTCTCGTTAATGACCTCCCCTTCCCGAATCACATTATCTCCAAGGATCACCGTTCCGGGCTGGGAGAATTGCAGCGACCACTTTAAATAGTTAGGATTATTCGGTTTATCGGCATCTATAAAAATAAAGTCGAAGGGTTCAACGCCCTCTTGTTTCATCTGAGACAGTTGCTCTAATGCATCCCCTACACGAAGCTCTACCAGATGATCCACCTCGGCAAGCGAAAGATTAGCTTTAGCTACCTGCGCATGAATAGGATCCAGCTCCAAGGTAACTATCTGTCCGTCAGACGGCAGGGCTCTTGCCATCCAAATCGTACTGTACCCGCCCAAGGTGCCAATCTCCAAAATCCGGCGTGCACCTTTCATTTGCACCAGTAGATTGAGGAATTTCCCCTGACTAGGCGAAACATCAAAGGGCGGCAGCCCTGCCTGTTGATTGGTGACCAACACTTCTTCCAACACAGCGTCCTGTGGAATCAGGCGCTCTGTAATATACTGATCGACTTTATCCCAAGTAGTCGTTTGATTCATATTTATCACTTCTCCTTTAGTATTGATTTTGGTTTAGATGAACTTATAATTTCCACATTTAGGGATCGTTCGTAACTACGAGGAGTGTTTGGACTTCCGGTCGCTGTTGTCTCCAGATTTCCTCAATTTAGACACTGTTCATGGTTGAAATCCGGAGACAAAGGCGATCGCTACGCTCCTACAGTTCCAAACCTCCTCTCCATTACTCCTTTCCCTAATCTCATCTTTCCAAGTTCATCTTTATATCTGTATTGTAAATCAGTTATAATCATAAATATAATATATCTTTAAATTTAATTTATATATTTAATATATGAATTGAAGGATGGGAGTTTAACCATGAACCTACATGCCTTACGCTTATTCCATGTAATCGCATCGGCAGGCAGTGTGACACGCGCTTCAGAAATTTTAAATATAAGTCAGCCTGCCATCACTGCGCAGATTAAGAAGTTCGAAAAGGAACTGTCCTTTGCCCTATTTAAACCTCAAGGCAGAGGAATTGCTTTAACGGATGCAGGGGAAGAGCTTACTATACTCGCCAAACGACTGTTCGCCGTAGAACAACAAATTGAGCAATTCGCTCAAGATTATGTTAACGGCAGTAACGGAAGTATCCGTCTAGCCGCAACGTATTTGCCTGCTCACTTTCTCATTCCTACCTGGATTGCAAAGTTTAAGCAGCAATATGAACAAGTGGAGATGATGATCACCACTACCAACTCAAGTGATGCCCTCAAGCAGCTGTTAAATGTAGATGTGGATATAGCTATTTATGGAGGAATCGCCGAGGCTTATCCAGATACAATCCAGACAGAGGAGTTATTTCAGGACGAGTTATGGTTTGTAGTCGCACCCGATCATCGTTATGCCAATCAGCAAGTTTCTCTAATCGAAATGATGAAGGAACCCTTCGTTATGCGTGAAGAAGGGAGTTCCACGCGGGAGCGATTATTATCTTTATGCCGCACATACAACACACCCGCTCCTATCATCTCTTTGCAATTTAATGGACTACATGAAGCCATCAAAGCCGTTATCGCCGGATATGGCGCAAACTTCGTTTCTTCATTAGTCGTACGCAAATATGTAGAGCGTGGAGAATTGTGCCGAGTATATGTAGAAGGCGTCCATCTGAAAAATACCATTGCGATCTGTACACGTAAAAATGAGCCCTTATCAGCAGCCGCAGTGAATTTAATTGAGATGATTCGTCACAATCCTTATACGATATAGCGGAATGATTGCTCATTCCCAACAAAAGAGGCCTTCCCTTTCGGGAAAGCCTCAAAGCTTCTTTTTTTACACCGTCCGATCCAATTTAACTTCAAACGCACCTCCAGTTACATAATCCATGTACCTAGTATTTCCGTCGAAATCCAAATAAGCTTGATAGCGGGTACGAATAGCCGCTGCAGAAATCAGATCCAGCACCTTCTCCTTGGCTACCCACATCACTTCAGATGTTTCCTCCGAAGTACTTAATTCTCCACCCACGGGCTTGCAGATAAAGTCTAACATGACCTTGGTAGGAACATCCGTCTCACCGTCATACCATTTATGCATACCTGTATTCGAATACACGCCAATCAATTGAGAAACAACAACATCTATTCCACTTTCCTCTTTAATCTCGCGAATTAGTGCATCCATTAGGTTTTCTCCAACTTCCACTTGTCCTCCAGGAAATCCCCAGCCACCATGATGTGTTTTTACTAAAAGAATATCTCCCTCTTCATTTATTGCAATTCCACCCACCGCTACAATATGTGTTGGCCAAGCCATAGATAGCATCTCTTTTTTTAGAAGAGTCTAGCAATTTATCGATAATCTGTAAACGATATTTTTCTATTCCATAACGCTTTAAAAGCTTCGCACTGTTCTATTAAATCATCAAACTTCCCTTCCCCAACAATTGATCCTTGATCCACTACCAATATCTTATCAACGTCTTTTATAAAATTAAGCCTGTGGGCCACAATGATGATAGTTTTATCCTTAAATTCATTCAAAATCGTCTCCATAAGACTTTGCTCAGTGATATTATCAAGCGCTGACACGGGCTCATCCAGAATTAGAATATTTCTTTTTTGGGCAATGACTCTGGCAAACGCTAATCGCTGTCTTTCGCCTCCTGATAATTTGAGACCTTTTTCGCCTACCAAAGTATCTAAGCGATCCGGTAAATGGCTTACTTTTTCCTGCAAATGAACTTTTCCCAGAATCTCATATAGCTCTTCATCGGACAGAGTATCCTCATCAAATACAATATTATCCCTTATCGTAGCATCAAAAATCGGCGTATCTTGGGATAGATAGGAAATATGATCATAGTAGCTATTCAAACGAATCTCATCGATATCCTTACCGTCCAGTAAGAGTTCACCTTCGCCCTTTTTTAATAACCCCACAATCAATTTAATCAGCGTAGATTTCCCGCCTCCACTTAATCCGACAATAGCAACGGAAGCTCCTCGCGTAAGCGAAAAAGACAGGTTATTCAGTATCTGCACATTCCCATAAGTAAAGGACACCTTCCTAAACTCAATATTGCCTTGGAGCTCAGTGATGGCTTCTCCGGATTCCAAGTTCTTATCTTCTGGGGCAGCAATAAATTCCTCGAATCTTCTGTAGGTCACTTTATTCAGTCTGTAATCTACAAATAAAACATTAAAGATGGCAATTGGGGTATAAATTTTATCGATGAACATAAACAATGCGACCACAATACCTAGTGAGGTCTCGCCTGCGACAATGCTTTTCACACCATAAATCAGGACAACAACTTTAATGATCGTGACAAATAACTCGAATATAGCAAAAAAAGCTTCATGAATCATTTTTAGCTGAGCATTTTTATGAATGATAGTGCGTGCGGTCTGGCTTAATTTATCGATCTCTTTCTCATATCTCTTGTTGGTTCTAAAGACGACCAATTCCATAAACCCGCGGATAGAGAATCCGGACATCTTTTCTTGCTCTTGGAGAATGGCAGCCTTCATGGCATACAGAAATTTCAACAACAGATTTGTTATCAGAAAGACGACCACATAGCCAGCTGCAATCACTAACATGATCCTTAGATCATAGAAGCTGATAAAGACTAGACTGAATAGAAGAGTAGGTAACAACTCATGTAGTGTTTTGAGAAAAAAAGAAAAAATAATGCTGTTTCCAGCCGCTGCCCCGTTCTCGATCACCTTAATCATCTGCCCTGTTCCCATATCCTGATACGCTTGATAATCCATTTTTGATATTTTGGACAGTGCAAGAATCTTTAACCGCTCCGTGATGCTGTTCGATAAAAACACACTCGGGTATTCGTCTATATAATTCAGGATCGCCACTCCAGCTAGCAGAGCTCCATACACTATAATTAATGTGGATATTTCACCAAAACTGTTGATTACCGTGGCCTTATCTAATATTTTTTGAAAGACAACAACCCCTAAACTACTTAACAGCTGAATGGCAAAACCCAATAAAATATAACCACATACCCACCACTTTAGATGAGCTAGACTCTTTTTTAACATATCATTTATCCCCTCTTTTAATTGAATGCAAAAAAGCCAGGCGCCCCTATCCCACTGTAAAAAACCATCCACAAATAAACGGTTCTCTAAGTTAAATAGGTTAAGTGCCTGGCTCTACAAAAATAGCTGCCTATGGCACCGTTCAAAGCTCTAGTTAGTTGTAACCAAAAGGGTAGATTCCCCCCTTGATAGCTGGTACGCGTTTCACCCAGCCCGATAACTAGTTCCTTGTAACGGTACGGAAAGACATCCATTTCACCTCAATTAAAAGAATTGTTCCTATTATAATTCTGTAAGCCTTTTTATTCAAGAGTTCCGTTTAACGATACGTAGTCCGGCCACTTGGCCAACCTTATGTCCTTCATGAGAAGCAAACTTGATCGTAACTGCTGATTTGCCGCTCGTGATCGGCTGCGGGAGTTCATAGCGAATCGTCTCCAGCTTATTCATCTCCTCAGACTCAAGAGTGCCTACACCAAGTTGCTCCCCATCCGCCAAAATATCAAATGCCAGCGAAGTATCGTTCGACTTCAGATACGTGACCACCAGATCCACTTGCTCATCCGGCAAAACTTCCATCGTGAAGGAGAACCAGCCATTGATCCAGCTGTCCCGATACTTGCGATTGTGGATTTTACCTAAGCCTACAAATTCACCTGTGAAATTATGATCGCGTTCAGGCTGCATTTCAGCAGGTTGTACCGAATCGACAGTTAACTGCTCAAGCAGCAAGTTATTCTCCACGGCTTCGCGATATTCAGCCTCTGCCAGCTTCCACTCTTCCGGTGTAAATAAATCCCAATACACGGAATAACGATGATCATGCATAGGGTAGAACGGACGAAGCTCATGATCCCCTGTATACCCTAAACCTTTCATCCGGAACACATTTTTGCTCACATTAGATTGGATGAGGTTGTTCGTCAGTGTGTCCCGATCTCCGATTAATACGGAAGCAAGGGCGCGATCGCTATTGGCCTCTGCATTTATAGGCCCAAAATCACCTGCGAGCACAAGTGGCCCGTAAAGGAATGCAACTCGGTTCGGATTATCCGGCATCGTCTCGATTCTCACCGACATCGGAATATCGTATTCGACAACGTCTCCATCCTGCCACTCTCTATCCAAAGTAAAGTAGTTAGATTTGCCTACATTTACTTGAACATCTTCACCATTTACGCTAACACTCATCCCTTGCTCAGCCCAGTAAGGATATCTTAGCTTTAATGTGAATTTCGTTGGCTGTCCTGCACTGATCCGCAGTACACCTTGTCCCTCTGCCGGGAACTTGGTCTCTTGCTGCAAGCTAATGCCTTGCTCTTTCCAAGCCACTGTAGAAGGTACGTACTGATTGACATAAAGCTCATCTGCACTATGGAAGTATATCGCCGAGCCATACATAGAATGGCTTTCCATTCCCGAACCTACACAACACGTAAAGCTTTCGAACTGCGAATTAAACGATTTATGTCCACCCATCTCGAGAGATACGAAGTAACATACCCGGCCATCTACCGGCTCCTGAGAGGCTAAGATGTGATTATACATCGCACGTTCGTAGTAATCTGCATACGCTGCATACGCATCCCATTGGAACATATGCTTAGTCAGCTTCAGCATGTTGTACGTGTTGCATGTCTCACAGGAACCTTCACCCAATCGATCATTTAACTTATCCGGTTCACCAAAATGCTCATTATAGCTGTTGCCACCGATCACATAAGAATGATGATTCACGACCCGATCCCAGAAGAAGCGGGAAATACCTGCATAATGCTCCTGCCCAGTTACCTCATATTGTCTAGCAGCTCCGATGATTTTTGGAATCTGTGTATTAGCATGTCTTCCAGTTAGGGTATCTTTTTCTACGGCCAGATCATTAAGCACTTCCCCATGATAAAAGCTTTCCGCTAACGCGAGGAAACGATCTTCTCCGGAATCCTCTGCCAAATCCGTCAGCGCTTCATTCATGCCGCCAAACTCACAACGCAGCACCTCTTGGATCTGATCTTTACTCAGCCCTGCAAAAATATCCTCAAGCCACAGCCCCAGCTTCGTTTCAATAACGAGCGCCTTCTGATTGCCGGCCAATCGATAAGCATCGCGAAGACCTGCAAACAGCTTATGCATCGTGTAAAGCGGCACCCAACCTCCGTTGAGGTCAAAGCCCTGTGAGCGAATGTCGCCTGCCTTCACTTCCTCAAATAACTCCTTGCCACGAGGAATGCCGGAAATAAAGCCATTGCCATGCGCATCCTGACATTGCTCTAATTCATCTACTACATAATTCACGCGTTGTAGCAGCTCTTCATTTCCCGTAGAGGCATACATTAACGCACATCCAGAAATATAATGGCCTAACGTATGGCCGCTAATACCCTGAGATTCCCAGCCCTCGTAGTGAGCAGCCTTAGGCTCTAAGCCAGCATATTCGCGAAAACGCGACAGAAGCCGATCTGCCTCAAGCTTAAGTAAATAATCAGTATTTAACTCCATCGCATGGAGAAGTGGACCTGAATCAATTCGTACGTTCTGTAGATCAAAAGCTTGCGTCTTCAATGAAATCGCTCCCTCGCAATCTTGTCAGGGTTAGATGACAAGTGTATATTTGTATCCATAAGATAACACCGGAACGTTGATTTGTCGGTAGATCAGTCGTACAAATAGTGGACAAACCCGACTTATTGAATACTAGGAGGACCGCATGAGCTATTTAAAAATAAATGCAGATGCACCTGTTCATTTTACAGCGGCAGGTGAATTTATCTCAGAAACACCATGGAAGCATGTAGAGCGTGTTATGGGGAACTACGAACTAATCATTGGCGTGAACGAAACCGTATATTTGAGTGAGGAGAACAAACAATTTGAAGTAGGCCCTGACGAAGCTCTTCTGCTCATGCCTAATCGCACACATGTCGGCTATAGAGAGTCACGACCCGGGGTTAAGTTTTATTGGTTTCATTTCGAACTGACAACCGAGGGGTTATTACTGAGTGAGGAGGAAATGAAGCCTGAGGCAGAAGAAATCTTTTCGCGCACACAGCGCTTATGGTCCGTACATGATCTATATCTGCCCCAAATCATAAAAATCCAACATAGTGACCGGATTCATATTCTGGCGAATCAAATCCTTCATGTGGCCAACTCGGGGTATTTAACCTATTCCAGCGTTAATTATTTGCTGACCTCGCTTTTAATTGAGCTGTCTGAGCATGCACTTCAGCCGTTCGCCAGTAAGCTGATCCGCGCACAGCAAGATGTCACCTTCGTCAAAATAGCTGAGTGGACAAGGATACATGCAAGCGAACCGCTTACCGTGGCCATCATCGCGGATAAATTCAATTACAACAAGGACTATTTAGCTCGGCTATTTAAACAGCATACCTCCATGGGGCCATTGGAATATATCCATTCAGTACGTGTGACTAAAGCGAAGGAGCTACTAACCAGAACCGCATTAAGCGTGAGGGACATCGCGACAGAGACGGGATTCACCGACGATAAATATTTCATGCGCCTCTTCCGAAAATACGAAAACATGACGCCCACCCAATATCGTAACGCTTATCATAAGACGTTTATGAATAATGACTGAAGTAAAGCCACCCCTAAATATGGAGTGGCTTCTTGTTTGGGTATTGTCTATTGGATAGAATGAACTTCACACCAATTACGTAGGAATTGCAGATTAGTATTGAAGTAATGATCGTTTTGCCACCCACAACTCCAAACCTGTGCGTTCCCTGTGTGCAGACCCATCAACCATATCTCCCGGATAGCAACAAATATAGGGATTGCCTTTAAATCGTTCTCAGATAATACTTTATGCTTTTGGTATGAATCCAGGAAAACAGTCCATTGTTCATTGTCAAAATGCTCTCGTTCTTTCCCTCTAACCCTTGACCACAAAAACACGGAAACATCATAGGCCCTCCAGCCAAAACCTCCGCAATCAAAGTCGAAATGAGTCAGGGTATCCTCGTAGAAATGTACGTTCGCTCCATGAAGATCACCATGACATGCCCCCCAATCCAGCTCTGATGAGATTTCAGCTATGCTATTTGCCAATACTTCCGACAAAGATTCTAGATAATCGATATCCTCTTGCCTGTGGGATAAAGGCTTGCGAATCGATTGAAGCGGTTCTTTAAGCAGATGATCCAGATTAAGCGTAAATCTTTGCTGCCCACATTCGAAATCATCCATAGCCAGATGCATCTTAGCCACTTGTTCACCGTATAATTCACAGCTAGCTTTTCCATCGGAATAATTGCCTTTTGCAAAAGTAAACAGAACTGCGTAACGTGTTCCTTCAGGAGCCTCCAGCTCAATTAGGTAACCACCCTCCCTGCTGATTACCGGAGCCGATACCGGGATATTCTTCTTATTTAAGTGATTCAATAACTCCAGTTCAAAATCAATCTCATGTTTATTTCGCCAATGAGCTTTATAGATCCTAAGAATGTATTTATCAATAGAGGTCTTTAGTAAATAGGTATCATTAAGTCCGTTCTCATAAAAACCACACTCCAGAACATCCCCGATTTCATAAAGATCATTAATTACGGGTACTATGGCATGGGAAGAAATTACGGAATGATACACCGGTAGTTTCAGCATATAAATCACCCTTCAACGTTAATTGCTACTCACTATTTATTTTCACGTTTGGCCCGTATAAAGGCGAGGGATTTATTAAATATAGCTAAACTTTCCGCATCGTTAATTTAATTGCTCTATAATGCTCTGCTTCGATATTGATCGTCTAACAAACTGAACCATACCAGTCTGGACAAGTAAAATAACCAAGAAATACAGGAAAATAGCACTCCAAGGGAATTGGTATTGAATGTAGGAAAGCCCCCCCATATTCCCTGCACTCTTACTTATCATGTATCCCATTAGATTGCCCGTAAAAAGAGCCATCGTAAAGCTTCCAACCACTAAAAATCCTGTTTCATAGGTTAACATAGCCATTAATTGTTTTCGGCTCATTCCTATGGCTTGCATAAGGCCTAGCTCCCCTTTTCTTGCAGAAATAGTGGTGATTATGGTGTTCAAGAGATTGATCATACTGAATACTGCTATAAAAACCATAAAACTATACACTGAAATAGTGATAGTTCTAAAAGCAATTCTATTGGATTCCACAACTTCGGAAAAAGACAATAATTTGAGTGTATCCTCATTGAGAATCACACCCTCTAACTCACTCTTTATTGACTCTTCATTCGATTTATCCATAGTAATAACTTCGTAGCTCTTATTGCTATTAAAAGGGGCTACAGTTTGCATTACTTTGGGTGGAAGATAAAATGAAGTTCCTGAATTCTTATCCGTAATATCTCCAATGATCTCAAAATCATGTTTAACCTTCTCCTGATCATTAGCAATTATGAATGAAATATGATCACCGACAGCGTAATGAGCCCCGTAATAATCTAAGTCACTACTGGCGCTGTTAAGGAGAATGTAGGATGCATCCGACGAATCAACATCCGGGATCTTCCCCTCAGCCAAATGACTACTCCATCTTTCGTTGTTTAACGTAGGGATATTCTCAATACTGACTATCGCGGCCCCGTCATCCGTTTTTATTCCTTCGATAGCAGCTTCAATATACTGATGTTCGATTACGTCCTCAACTTCATTTATAGCTAAGATTTTATTTTTTAAAGAAGTAGATAGTTGCCCTTCCGTCTGAAGATCACTTAATGAGGTTGTTTCAGAATACAACTCATTATTAATTTGAATATCAAACCGACCATGATTCGGAAAATATTTCTCTGCTTTTGAGATTGGATCGACCGAGTTTAACAATGTCCCCAAGGAAACAAATAGCGTTCCGCTTAAAAAAAGAGACAGCAAAGTCAACACCGTCTTTTTCCTGCTTCTTGATAAGTTCAATGCAGCTAAAGAAAATGGTGTGAGTCTTTTCGAGTTTCTTTTCTCCTTTTTTGTATTAACATCGGCATCTACATGTCTAATCGCCGTTATAGGAGAGATTCTTGATGCGAATTTAGATGGTGCGTTTAATGAAGCTCTAACTGTTACTTTGGTGAGCAAACCTGCTAAAAATGCAAGTAAAAAACTTGGAACTGCATTCCAGTGAAAGCCACTTAAAATCCAGCTCATTAAACATCCAAAAATAACTCCAATAGGGATATATTTTCTTGAAAGATTTTTCCCTTCATATAGAACTAGCTGTTTTATCTGCCTTTTTGTTGCACCGATTGCTCTAAGTTGTCCGTATTGTTTAATTCGCTTAGTAATTGAAATATAAAAGATATTGTAGATGACAAGCCAACAAGCCAGTGCGATAATCAGCATGATAGACAAGATGGATATCACAGTGCTTCCTGACAGATTATTACTGTCCACATTCACATTATTGATCTGAACATTTCTCTCAGAGATACCCATTCGCTGCCCTATTTCTTTGATTTTTGACTTCAGTTCCTCGTTGGAATAACTGCTGCTGTTGTTGATGCTAATTGCCGCGGAGAAATCCTCTTTGGAAAGAAACGGATCTTCCTCAACGAACGCGCCTGATACCAGAGCATTGTAGCCGATTCGATTCTCGTTACCTGATGCGGTTGTTTGCAGAATTCCAGAAATCACAAATTGGCTGGTTTGAAATTCTTTGCTGGCATTGTTTCTAAATTGCAAAGAAATAGAATCGCCAAGCCCCAGGCTTCGATCATCGGATAACTGAAAGTCTTTTTCTATTGCAATTTCATTTTCTTTTGTAGGGAACTTCCCCAGAACGATATTGGCATTTGATAAATCCATCATGGCTTGATCCGTGTAGAGAATGGACAATAAACGTTCTTCTTTTTTCTCTCTGCCTATTTCCTTATAGAGTCCGATTTTATTAATTCCCTCTATTTCTTTCAATCGTGAGATTTCATTGTTATTGAGATTATAGAATAAAGCCTGGAAATTCGACTCATGTTGTAGGTTAGTAAAAGAATTATAACCAAAGGTCATTACAACAGTTAATAAAAACGCAGCTAAAGCTATCACACTGCCTACAAAGTAATTTTTGGTTTTTTCCGCTTTTAAATTTGCTTTTGCAATTCTTATCATTGCTGTTTTATTCTGTATGGACATTGATACATCATCCTCCTATCGTATAACGAATATTCCTCCCTTTGCATCATCAAGTGAATACTTTCACTATTTATTCTATAGATAATATTCTCCAACAAAGATCAATCACCCTTTAAATAGATGATATATACTATATTTACTATTCATATAATATATGGATACAACAAAAAAGACTTCCCCCTCTGGAGCGTTTGAGTATCTCCAAGTTAGTGGAAGTCTTTTTATGCTCAATATGCCTTGGGTAGCAAACATTTAGATTAATAAATTACGCCTCGGCACTTCTCTCCTGAAGCGCACCGACCAACGGATTCCACCGCCAGCGCGGAGTCAATCCTTGCAGATGTACACCTCCAAACCACTCATCGCTGCCATTCTTCTGCACCCAGTCTTCGTTTCCAGCTATTACACTCTTACCTAGCTCTGTTAATACAAGCCCACAGTCTTTAAATTGCATTACTGAATCGTTATAAACAGGGAACTCATTGCATCCATGAGTTTGTAGCAAAGGGTACGTGCCTTGTACCATCTTTCTTAGGATATGCCAATATTGCAAGTCGCCCATTCCCAAGATATGAAGCTTATCACCCACATTTTTGAACAGCTCATAGGGTGATTTTATTCCCTCATGGATCATCTCCAGCGTGATTTGTTCTACGATGCCAAGTCCGTTTGTAGTAGAAGGAAAGCGCGATAAATGCGCCCGGAAGGCGTCATGTGCAAAGGGTAACGCCGATGTATCTGTAGTTAATCGTTGTTGCAGTAATTCTGGATTCGGTGATACATAGGCTTCCCAGAGTGCTTGACCTGCTTCTAATTCTTTGGCTCCGATTAGCTTCCATGTGCCTGATAATGTTTCCATCTGCTCTATAGAAAGTTGTCCAAGTCCTCGAAATAACTTTATTCCCGGATACTCTCCAATGCATAGTAAGCTTAGCTTGGTGGTTAACATTTTCTGCTTCGAGAACCAATGGAGTAAATAACTGAGCATCGTCTGATCGAAAAGGTCATGCTCGAACCATAACACCACTTCTTCATATTTATGGAAATCAGCTAAAATCTTCTCTTGCCTCTCACTATTGGCGATAAATTCCCTCTGCGGAATCCCCATCGTTTGTTCCAAATATTGCGCTCGAACAGCGCGGTTATCTCCATCGGCAGGATCCAAAAATACCGGCCCATGCGAATATACCTCTCTCCACACTAGTACATCACCTTTCACGATTCCTTGCCGCAGCTTCTCTCCCACTACATCTCCATTTACAATGTGAAGCACAGCTTTTCCCCCTTCGTACAAATGGTTGAATACGGAAAGAACATCTGCCACAGGCAATGCACCTTTCAGCTTGCGGCGGGCATCAAAAAGTCGCTTCTTCAATACCGAAACCGAAGTCCCCAGAAAGTCAGCAATCTCTTGTAGTGAGTAGCCTTGAAAATAATATAATTGAACGGCAATCCGCATATTGGACGTTAATGCAGCTATAGACTCGTGAACCAGCCGTTGGGTTTCCTTTTTCTCAATAATATCTGCTATAGAAAATGAAGATTCTGTCGCTTGCGCAGCTTCATCGTAGGGTAATGCAGGATGCTGCTTTCTTCGCAAGATGCGATAACATTGCCGCACCACAATAGCTTTAAACCAGCCCGGGAATGCCTCTACTGCTCGTAATTTATTCAAATGCAAAAAGGCTTCTGTGAAAGCTTCCTGCACAGCATCTTCCGCTAATTGATAGTCACGCAGCTTTTCGAACGCAACTGCATTGGCCATCGGTGTAAAGTGCTTAACAATCTGTTCAAAAGCTTGTCGGTCTCCTTGTTTAGCCTCTTCGATATACTGAAGCATCTGTCCTCCGCTCCCTTCTTCCGTATTATATACAAGTGCCAATGAAGTTCCTAAAGGTTACGGATGGGATTGAAAAGTCAGACGTTATTTATTTTTTCCTATTACATCCTTTGCAACCTCTAGAGCTGAAGAGGCTCGCGGCCAACCTACATAAAAAGAAAGGTGGGTGATGGCCTCCACGATTTCTTCAAGTTGTAAGCCGTTCTCTAAAGCCAAGTGCAGATGATAGGGGAGTTGTTCCGTCATGCCCCCCATCACCAAGGCAGAAATCGTAATCATGCTACGATCCCGAAGTGATAATTGCTCACGTCTCCATAAGTCCCCAAATAACACATTTTCCGAGTAGTCGACGAATGCCGGAGCGAACTCCCCTAACGATTCCCGTACATTTGTGACGATTTTCTGATGCGCCATATTACACCTCCCTAACCGGAGGTTGTAGCATTTGAGCAACACCGTTACCAAACGACCAATCTTCGAATTCCGTATCGACGAGCACAATGAATATATCTTCTTTTCTGATGTTTAGCGTCATCGATAATTCCTCGGCTAGCCTCGCGTAAAAGCTTTTCTTCTGTTCCGTTGATCTTCCGGATTTTAGCGTAACTTGGATATATATCAGTCCGTCGCTTCGTTCAATATTTAAATAATCTTTACTATAAAAAAATTCCCCCGCTTTATGCGAATGAAAAACCTGAAACATATCATCCTCCGGTACATGGAAATGCTGAATTAACGCGCTCATAATCGCTCTGCATATTCCTTCTAGCTGATGAATGTCGTATTGTTGCTCCAGATAACTGACTCTAATGAATGGCATTTTAATTCACTCCTTCTTTGGAATTCTTTTATTGTACTCTCAGTATTTTGATTTATATAATTGAATAAGATATTAATCTTAATCAATTATACCGATAGAGGTGACAATCGATGGATCTAAAAGAACTGATGGCTTTTAAGACCATTCTTCAAGAAGGCACTTTCTCACGCGCTGCAGAGAAGTTGAATTATGCACAGTCTACTATTACCAACCAAATTCCACGACTTGAAAAAGAACTGGGCATACAACTCTTTCACAGAGGCTGGGAAGTAGAACTGACAAGTGCCGGGCAAGTTTTTGCAGCGGAAATCGATAACCTTATTCAACATTGGAACTATGTATCAGAACTCACCAAAGCTTTACAGCATGACGAAATTGGCATACTTCATATCGGAGGCATTGAATCCATGATGGAATCCGTCCTACCGAACGCCTTGCGAAAGTTTCAGGAGCAAAAACCAAAGATGGCATGTAACTTCATTCAGGGTAACACTGATTCCCTCTCACAACTTGTTCTACAAAGTGAACTGGATTTTGCCATCTGCGGTGAGCCGTCCGACCTGTCTTTCTTTTATTTCGAACCGCTCTATCACGAAAAGATCGCTTTTATAGTAGATGAAAATCATCCTTTAAGCGGACGAGACGAGATTTCATTTCGAGAAATTCTTGAATATCCAATTATAGCTGGAGGACGCACTTGCTTATATTACCTTCGGTTAGCTAAGCAATTTTCGAGATTCGAATCAAAGCCCACTTTATCCACCATAAGCCAAATTTCTGCTATTCCTCATTTTGTAAGAAAGAACCTTGGGGTGGGGGTAGTGCTTGATTCGACAGCTTTAATGACAGATATCGTAAAAATAGATGTTGAACTAAGCGAGCCGTTCATTCAAGTGGGTATATTGCAGCGGCGCAACCGAGAATATCTAGCAATATCATCTAAAGAACTAATCCTACAAATCATAAAAGAAGAAATTGAGAGGATTAGTAATGCTAATCCTACGCTCCACATTTGAACCTCAAGCTAGTTCCATATATGATAGCTTTATCATCGTTATCAGGGGAGGATTCATAGAAGTGGCAGTATTAATCAATGAACAAATCAGAGCATCCGAAGTAGTTCTTACAGGACTTAGGGGTGAGAAGCTGGGGATCGTCTCACGGGAAGAGGCGCTGGCCATGGCCAGATCAGCGGGAGCTGATCTGGTATGCACCTCGCTAATGAGCAGCCCACCGCCCTGCAGCCTAACTGCAAAGGGCAAAGCAAAAGCGGCCGCGCAGAAAGAAGCAGCCTCAGCACGCAAGGCCAGTGGTGGCTCAGCTGCAAAGGGCGGCAGCAAGGAGAAGGTCAAAGAGCTCCGCTTCACTGCTCATATTGAAGAGCATGACTACGATACGAAGCTCCGTCAGGCCGAGAAGCATCTACGCTCCGGCAAGCCGGTGCAATTAGTTGTCAAAGCATCCGGTGCGAAGGAAGCTGCTGCCGCAAAGACGGTACTAGAACGCCTCGTAGCTGACCTCAAGGAAGTCGGAGTCAAAGATACCGGCATCCAGACAGGCGGCAAAGGTTCACAGGTGAAATTAAATCCACGGTGAAGAGTGGAATTTCAGATAATTTAGGCTCAAAACCAAAATCAGTAGACCATTTCATGAAAAAGCTGCTGCTATCAGCAAATGTAGCTTAATTGCGAGCAGAATTCAGAATTGCGTTTGGACACCACAGCCCTTATTCGTAACTATTTCGCTGTTCTGGGATGCTAACGGACTTCAGAGACTTTATATCACTAAAATAGCACGATATTCCCTCCATTTATGGAAAATAAGATCTCTCGAGTCCGCAACTTCCTCCAAAAGGCTTAAAATGTACAAATAGCTGCATCTAAGTCCGTTAGCACAATAGCAAGTGGAAATCAGGAACTGGGCAAGGGGCATGATTCTTATATGCAAGCAAAAGCGCCTTCGGTGCCCCTAAAGGACGGTAAGCGTTTATGCGAGAAATAGAAGGATAATGTCTCGTGCCAAACTTATACTTTCTTGTATTATTAAAAAAGGCCATCCTCTACAGGATGGCTTTTCACTTCATAGACAATGTCCTTGCTCGCTCTTAATCAGTCACCTTAAACATGATTACCCATTAATCCCCTTGGGCGATAGTTCATACCCCCAGCATAGAGGTGGGAGACATCTCCCAATCCAATACATCTGGGAACTGCATAGTGCTCGCTGCGCTCTTCAAACAAGATCGTCGTTACCGAGCTTGGAGCAAGCCAAAATACGGACCAAGCCAAGGCTAAAGGAATCTGCAATAAATGGGCTAGCCATGCAAGGCCAAAGCCACCGTGACACACAACTCCAATCTTCTTGGTAGAAGGCTCGAGGATACGATATAGGCCATCTTCTCTTTTATAGTGGTGGCTAAGCAAGAATTGATCTGAAGCCGCTTGTAGTTCGCTAAACCGCAATCTGTATTCCTCTTGTTTTAACCAATGATCTGTTTGATCAGACCATTCTCTTTTTCCACTCGATAGTTCACTAATATGTTCTCCGGGACTATCCCATATAGGCGCCATTTGTCCATCCAACATAACCCCTGTCCAATCCAATTCACAAGTCCAAGGTTCTGTCTGAATTACAAGTTCCGTCTCTTTGGCCACATAACTTGCTGTTGTCTGTGCTCTACCCAATGGTGAAGCATATAATTCATCCAGTCCGATAGATGCCATGCGTTTTCCCAATGCCGCTGCTTCCTGATGCCCGAATTCCGTTAGATCATCTATGGAATAGTCCGGATCACCATGACGAATCAGAAATATTTGCATAACAATGCCCTCCTCCCCTCAAATCCAGCCTTTTTCTTCCGCCAGCCGTACCGCCTCAATCCGGCTTTTCACTTCCAGCTTATTGAGAATTTCAGAGATGTAATTGCGGACAGTGCCATAAGACAGATGCAGCGAAAAGGCTATCTCGCTCGCGGTTTGCCCTTCTCCAGCCAGTTTTAAAATCTCGCGCTCCCGTGCTGTTAATGGATTCTCCTCCCGCAGACTGCCGAAGACTAACTCAGGAGATACCTCCCGATGTCCAGCCATGACACGACGAATAGATTCAGCTAGCTTATCTACAGGCTCGTCCTTCAACAAATACCCTTGAATACCAGCCTTTACTCCACGCTCAAAATACCCTGGACGGGCAAAGGTGGTCAAAATAATAATTCGGGTCGGACAACCCTTACTCCGCAATATTTCTGCAACCTCCAGCCCGCTCTTGAACGGCATTTCAATGTCCATGAGACAGACATCCGGCTGAAGCTTGTCGATTAAAGCTAACGCCTCCGCCCCATCACAAGCTTCTCCGACTACTTCGATATCGTCTTCAAGATCCAGCAAAGAAGCCATCGCTCCCCGAAGCAGACGTTGGTCCTCCGCTATAACAATGCTTATCATGCAGTCTCACCCCCTTGTGCATCTTTTACGATTAGCGGGATGGTAACGATCAGCGTAGCTCCCTGACCCTCAGCTGAGCTTAGCGACAGGGAGCCATCAATCAGGGATAGACGCTCTGCCATTCCCTTCATGCCATTTCCATCGCTAAGCCCACCATTCCCTCTCTCCCCATGCTGTAGACCAATGCCGTTATCCTTAACGGTAATTCGCACTTCTCCAGCCAGCTTTGCCACTCCTATGAAGCATTTGTCCGCTCTACTATGCTTTACGATATTAGTCACTGCTTCTTTGATACAGAGGCTGAGGATATTTTGCGTCAGGTCGGATACCCCCTCCAGAGAGATATCCCCTTCCACTTCTAAGGCGATCTCTGCCGTCCGCAGCATCTCTCCAGCTTCAGCCAGTTCCTCTGCCACTGAGACCGCACGCATTTCCGACACTAGCTCACGCACTTGACGGAGCGCAGCCCGTGAAGTGCGCTGAATTTCCCGCGCCTCCTCTTGGGCTCGCTCCGTATTTTTCGTCACCAGCTTCTCTACGAGTTGGCTCTTTAACGTAATCAAGGACAAGGTATGGCCAAGAGTATCATGCAGGTCACGGGCGATTCGCATTCGTTCCTCACGCTTCACCAGCTCTTTAATCACCTCATTGGCTTGATCCAGCTCTTTCTCCAGCTTCTGATTCCGATTCATGGACCTCACTCCGAACGGACTAATCAACATAATAATAATAAACGGAGCTAAAAACATCACGCTTCCCCACTCCATCTCACGACCCACTAAGACCAGCACCGAAAGGATCATGATCACAAAAGAAGCAAATGCAATTTTGAACCCTTTATTCTCCGTATAATATGCGATAAAATTTGCGGTGAAAAAGCCCATGTACAGATTATAGGGGGTATAGAACAAACTAAGCACCACGATGATTAACATTTGAATAAATAACCAAACATTAAACACTCCACCCCGCACCCAATACAGCTGGCGATAGCTGATGGCAAACACCGCTATCATAATCCCGCCCAGGATGAGCTTCATTCCAGTCTCCCCGCGCAAATTCAGGATGGGCAAAACCAGATAAACAGCCCATACAAAAGGGAAAAAACCCTGTTTTTGTGGAAATAACCGGAACTTCGCACGCTCAGACATTCATTCACACCGCTTCCTGTTTTTTTCGAATATAGACCGATAGTAACATAAAAACTACCAAATATCCGAGTAAAATCAAGACATTACTCCATGTCGGAGCTGAGCCACGAACGATTTCCCAGGCTCCATTCCCATAGTTATAGGAAGGCAACCAATGACCAATCCGCTGCATTAATCGTGGCAGTATCTCAATCGGCATCCACATGCCTCCTGCTACAGCAAGAGCCATATAAATCACGTTGCTGACTCCACTGGCTGTATCCACCCGTTTCATAGCACCTACAAGCGTACCAATCGCTAAAAATGGAAGAGAACCGATCAGGATCCACAGCCCGCTAAGCACCCATTGACCTGCGGATAAAGAGACGCCATTGATTAAATAGCCTGCGATAAAAATACAAATGACCGAAAACAGATGCATCATCGTCTGTCCGAACATTTTTCCGAAAAAATAGATCGATCCCGGCAGCGGTGTAATCCGAATAAAGGTGGTCCAGCCTTGTGTTCGTTCTTGCACCAACCGGATGCCAAGCGTCATAATGGCTGAGCCCATTACACTGAAGGTCGCCATGGACATTAAATAATGAGCACGCCACGTTAGGTCATCGCTACCTGTATTGACCACCCGGGTGAAGATGAAATAGAACATGATGGGCATGAGCAAAGACCAGAACACATAATAGGGATTACGGATGATCCGCAGCATTTCCGCTTTACACTGTACAGTAATTAGTCTCATGGTTAGACAGCCTCCTCTTGGTTCATGGTCAATTGTTCAAAAGCCTCATCCAAACGTCCCTGATCAATTCGAACATCTTTCACAGGAAGTCCAGCCACAAAAATCGCTTTAAGCGCCTCATCTGTATCCTCTGTGGTCACGTGAATGCGGCCATCTTTTTCATAACAATCCTCTATAGCAGCTAAATCTAGCAGGTTTCTGCGCAATTGCGAGCGATCACCCACAGGCAGGAAGGACACGGAACGCTTCACAATCCGCGATTTAATCTCAGCTGGACTTCCGTCCGCAACTAAGTGGCCTTTACTGAATAATAGAATACGATCCGCAATATCTTCTGCTTCCTGCAAATAATGGGTCGTGAACACAATCGTTTTTCCTTGCTCCGCAAGTCCACGAACCGTTTCCCAGAACCGCCGCCGGGAAGTAATATCAAGTCCGACTGTAGGTTCATCGAAAAAGATCAGCTCCGGATTACCCGCGAGGGCTAGCGCAAAGCCCAAACTACGCTTTTGACCGCCCGAGAGCTTCTCGGCGTATCTATTCAAATCGGCTGGCGCAAGTCCAGTAGTCTTAATTAGAAACTCCATATCCATAGGCTTTGGATAATAGCTGCGGATCAGATCAATGATCTCCCGCACCTTTAGCCGATCCATTACACTTACCTCCTGCAGCATCGCTCCAGTCTTTTCACGTACTGCTTTATCCTTCGGATGATGACCGAACAACTCCACTGTACCCTCGGTAGGCTCTATTAGCCCCAGCAGCATGCCTAATGCCGTTGTTTTACCCGCTCCGTTCGGTCCCAGAATAGCTGTAATCGAACCTTTAGCAATGTTAAAGCTGATATTATCTACGGCCTTTTTATCCTTATATATTTTGCTGACCCCGTGCATTTCTATAATATTATCCATAACGTAATCCCTCCGCTTCCGAATGCGTTTGATCTATTTCAATCATATGGAAAAAGAAGACATGACATTAGTATGGACTGTCATTTCTTTAAGATGACAACTGTCACCTTCCTGGCTTCGAATAAAAAAAAGAGGCTGCCCTATCAGTAGAATGAACTACTAATAAGGCAGCCTCTTTAGGTGAAGAGAGTTTAGTTATCTCCGGAGGAATCCTTTTTCCAGCAGGAACTCCTTCATATGCAGCCGTGCTGGCTGTGCCAATCGCTCCGCCATAATGGCCGACCAAGGGGTGTCTTTGGCGCCGTGGGTCCGCTCACGCATATAGTCTGAGGAGACTTTATCGTAAGTTTTGACCTGCTCCACAGTGGTTTCCGCATTGTAGCGATTACGATGCAGAACAGCCTCTAGTGGAAGCCGCGGACGCAGGCCCGAAGCTCCGTCAGGATAACCTACACACATCCCGAATAGCGGATAGACCAATTCAGGCAGTCCCAGCAATTCCGATACCTCCGCGATCCGGTTACGGATTCCACCGATATATACAATTCCAAGTCCTAGTGATTCCGCAGCCACTGCAGCATTCTGTGCAGCAAGCGCAACATCAACGGTAGCTACAATCAGGTTCTCAGCAGAATCTTCATAAGAAGTCTCTCCCTGCAAATGAGGTTTCGTCACCTCGCGCAGCCGATACAGATCAGCGCACCAGACCAAAAACACTGGGCATTGTTCTATATAAGCCTGATTGCCCGCTAGTCCCGCAAGCTCCGTCTTTAGTGCCGGGTCAGTAACTGCAATAACACTATAAGCCTGAACATTGCTTGAGGTTGAAGCCATCTGAGCTGCTCCAATAATAGCGCTAAGCTGATCTTCACTTACTGGCTTATCCTGAAACTTGCGGACAGATGCATGTTTCATTAACAGAGAAATTGTATCGTTATTTACTTGCACTGTGGCCACTCCCTAAATAGTGATAGTGATATTACAGCTTTACCCGCTGTAGCCGAAGTGCATTCAAGACAACAGACACGGAGCTAAATGCCATCGCAGCTCCTGCCAGCCATGGGGCTAGAAACCCAAGTGCAGCAATCGGTATTCCTATTGTATTGTAAGCAAGCGCCCAGAACAAATTTTGTTTAATATTTCTCATCGTTTTGCGGCTCATCATGATCGCATCAGGAATACTCTTCAGATCCCCGCGCATCAGCGTAATATCAGCTGCTTCCATAGCTATATCCGTTCCTGTCCCAATCGCCATACCCGTATCGGCAGTAGCCAGTGCCGGAGCATCGTTGATCCCATCCCCAACCATGGCAACCTTAGTCCCATTCTGTTGGAGCTTGCGAACCTCTTCGGCTTTGCCCTCTGGCAGAACCTCTGCTAACACTTTCTCGATCCCTGCCTGCTTCGCAATAGCCTCAGCTGTAATTTTATTGTCACCAGTGATCATTACGACTTCAATACCCATATCATGGAGCGCGGCTACAGCCGCTTTTGAGGTCGGTTTAATCGTATCAGCAACGGCCACAATCCCAGCGATTTCACTCTCTACCGCTACTAGCATAGCTGTCTTTCCCGACTCCTCCAGCTTCTTCATAATTGGAGTCCATTCTGTGATATCAAGCTGATGATCTTCCATCATCCGCCGCGTGCCTACCATAACCTGCTGATCGGAGACAACGGCCATAATTCCACGTCCGGGCACATTATCAAACTGCTCAGCAGTAGGCAAAGCCAAGCCTCTATCAGCAGCGCCAGCAACAATAGCTTCCGCAAGTGGATGCTCAGATAGCTTTTCAGCAGCTGCAGTTAAAGCTAACAAACGGTTTTCCGCGTTTTCTTTTCCATAAGCTGCAATTCCAGTAGTAGTCACAACATCGGTAAGCACGGGTTTACCATTCGTCACTGTACCTGTTTTATCTAGCACAACGGTCTGAATCCCTTGCGCTCCCTCTAAATGCTCCCCGCCCTTGAAGAGAATTCCAAGCTCTGCTGCCCGGCCCGATCCTGCCATAATGGAGGTTGGCGTTGCCAGACCTAGCGCACATGGACAAGCGATTACGAGCACTGCAATGGCCTTTTCGAGGGCATCAGCGAACTGGCCAGGGGCTGCCCAGAAATACCAGATCAGAAAAGTTATTACGGCAATACCCACAACAATCGGCACAAAAATCCCTGAGATTACATCGGCAATCCGCTGAATCGGAGCTTTGGAGCCTTGAGCTTCCTCCACTACTCGGATAATTTGAGCCAGCGCAGTGTCGCGACCCACTTTATTGGCTTTGATTCTCAAGATACCGTTCTTATTCATAGTGGCACCGATCACGGTATCCCCTGGTTTTTTCTCCACAGGAATACTTTCTCCGGTCAACATCGACTCATCCACAGAAGAAGACCCCTCGACAACTTCACCATCCACAGGTACCTTTGTTCCGGGCTTCACCAATACAATATCACCAGGAATAACTTCATCTGTCGGGATATTCATTTCTTGCCCATCCCGAATTACGAGGGCGGTTTTTGCCTGAAGACCCATTAAGCTTTTGATTGCGTCAGAGGAACGGCCTTTCGCCAGCGCCTCAAACCATTTACCGACAAGGATAAGTGTAATGAGTACAGCACTCGTCTCATAATACATTTCTACAGTATGATTCATTCCCTTCATGCTTAAGGAATCAATGGTCAGATAAAGACTGTAGAAATAAGCTGCCGACGTCCCTAATACGACCAACACATCCATATTGGCACTCCGGTTACGAAGGGCTTTATAAGCACCGACGTAGAACTGCCAACCGATGATAAATTGCACAGGGGTAGCCAGCACAAGCTGGAACCAAGGATTCATAAATATATCCGGTGTTGGAATCCAGCCGGTGAAGGAGAAATGACCCGCCATCGCCCATAACAATGGGAACGAAAGAATTGCAGAAATGATCCATTTCCACTTTTTATGCTGAATTTCTTTTCCACGACGATCCACATGATCCTTGCGGTCTTCTTTAAGAGAAGCTTTATAGCCGATACTGCTTACCTTCTCCATGATCTCCCTTGGACTGATGTTACCGGGTGTATATTCTACATGTGCTGTTTCCAGCGCTAAATTCACATTAACTGCTGCTATACCCGGTGTACGGCTCAACACTTTTTCAATCCGTGAGGAACACGCAGCACAGGTCATCCCCGATATATCAAAATCCGCAGATTCTTTAATAGTGTCATAACCAAGAGAACGGATTTTATCCTCAATTTGTGGCAACCCTGATACTGTCGGATCAAATCCAACTGTAGCCTGTTCCAAGGCTAGATTCACATTCGCACGAGATACGCCGTCCATCCGGGACAAACCCTTCTCAATTCGGGTTGCACAAGCGGAACAGGTCATGCCTGTAATCTGTACAGTTGCCTGCTGTTCGTTTGGTGAAGCTGTTGTTTTGGTTTTATCCATGATTTCCACGCCTCCACATACCCCTATAGGGTATGATAATTTCTAAAAGAAAAGGCATTGGAGCTTTGGGTAGCTTCCCCATATCACTCCAAGCCTTATTACTGTGCTTCAAATTAAACTACGTCATACCCTTGATCTACAATTGCTTCTTTAATCGCACCAAGGCTTACTTTGTTCTCATCATACTCGACGGAAACTTTCTTAGCAGCAAGATCAACTTTAGCTGTGGCTCCAAGATTGCCTACGGCTTTCTCTACGGAGTTAACACAGTGACCACAAGACATTCCTTCAACGTTTAATGTAGCGTTTGACATTAATATAACCTCCAATAAATGTTGTGAAGCTATGCTCTAGAAGCATTAGCTTATTATTTCATTAATTTGTTAACCGTAATTAGGAGCTCGTCGATAACCTCATGTTCGCCAGCTTCGATTCGCTCAACAATGCAACTTTTCATATGTCCTTCTAACAGCATCTTACCGACACCATTTAACGCCGCCTGTACCGCTGCGAGCTGGTTGAGTACATCATCACAATAGGTATCCCGCTCAATCATACCCTTTACCCCGCGGATCTGGCCTTCAATCCGGTTGAGGCGCGTATTCAAGTTATTCTTGAATTCTGCCGAATGATGACTTTTTCGTTCTCCTGATGATGAAGAATGACAATTTATGTCGCAGGATTCTGCAGCTAGCTCTTTCTTGGCAGTAGACATAAGAATCAGCCTCCTTGGTTATAATATAATATACCCCCGTAGGGTATGTCAAGAGGCATTCCTAATTCATCCACAGATGATCTCCACGGATAGTTTGTCCCTATATTACCGCCGTATTCTTCTACGGTTGGTTATACATCTCTATTTTTTTAAAAAAACTATTGCCTCCCTATTCAAATTTGAATATAATAAATTCTGCTTCTAATTATGAACATTTTTCGAACAGAACTATCACTATCACTATTAAGAAAAAGGAGCTGCGAAGCATGCATACTAAAGAAAGTAATCTTAAACTCGTAGTGGTTGGCCTGCTGCTTGGTATTCTTATGTCCGCAATGGACAATACCATTGTAGCTTCAGCTATGGGAACGATAGTCTCAGATCTTGGCGGTCTGGATAAAATCGTATGGGTCACCTCCGCTTACATGGTAATGGTAATGGCCGGAACCCCTATCTTCGGCAAGCTCTCTGATATGTATGGACGTAAACGTTTCTTCATTTTCGGATTGATTGTATTCCTGATTGGCTCGGCTTTGTGCGGTACTGCCACCAGTATCACACAGCTCAGTATTTACCGTGCCATTCAAGGGATCGGCGGCGGTGCACTAATGCCAATCGCCTTCACCATCGTTTTCGACATTTACCCGCCTGAAAAAAGAGGAAAATTGACCGGTCTCTTTGGAGCCGTCTTCGGAATCTCCAGTGTACTTGGACCTTTACTCGGTGCCTATATTACCGACTATGTTGGTTGGCAGTGGGTATTCTACATTAACCTGCCGCTAGGAATTATTGCACTGTTCCTGATTGCAACTTCTTATAAGGAGTCGATCTCCCACGCTAAACAGCGCATTGACTGGGGTGGAGCCTTCACTCTGGTTGGTGCGATTATCTGCCTAATGTTCGCTCTGGAACTTGGTGGTAATCAATATGCTTGGGATTCCAGTGCCATCCTTGGCTTATTCGTAGGTTTTGCTGTTCTCTTGCTGGCGTTTATCCTTATTGAGAGAGTAGCTGCTGAACCTGTGATCTCGTTCGCTATGTTCCGCAAACGGTTGTTTGCAACAAGCAGCGTGACCAGCCTATTTTATGGCTCTGCTTTTATCGTAGCTACTATTTACATTCCTATCTTTGTGCAGGGTGTATTTGGCGGCTCAGCTACGAACTCAGGGCTGATCCTTATGCCGATGATGATCGGTACGGTCGTTGGCAGTCAGACCGGGGGGCTGCTTACAACAAAAACCAGCTTCCGCAACATTATGATCCTATCCGCAGTCTGCTTTGTCGCAGGGGTCTACAGCCTAAGCACTTTATCACCAGATACCTCCCGCCTCATGCTTAATGTATTTATGGCTCTGACTGGGTTCGGCGTAGGCTTTTCCTTCTCCGTGCTGAGTATGGCAGCTATCCATAATTTCGATATGCGCCAACGGGGGTCGGCAACATCGACCAGTACCTTCATGCGCTCCCTTGGAATGACACTGGGAATTACGATCTTCGGGATTATTCAGCGGAATAGCTTTACTAACAGTCTAAGCGATGCTTTTGGCGGTAGTGAACAGTCAGCAGCTTTCGGAGATCCACGCGCTGCGTTAACACCTGAAGCAAGAGCGAAGATCCCTGCTGAAATATTAGAGAAAATATCAAGTGCGTTATCCACCTCTATTGCACAAACCTTTATGTGGGCCTTGATTCCTGCAGTGCTCGGTCTAGTCTTTGTACTGCTCATGCCAAAAGACCGTCTTACCATTCCTGCTAAAGCTGTTCAGGCGTCCGAGGGCAAAAGGTAACCATTATGTCCATGAAATTAGCCATTCTAGGTTTACTGCTGGAGCGGAACATGCATCCCTATGAAATCACATTAGTGATGAAGGAACGTTCCATGGACCGGATCACGAAGCTGCAGATGGGATCACTCTATTATGCTGTGGATAAGCTTGCACAAGATGGTTATATAGAAGCTTTAGAGGTCATCCGCAGCAGTGATCGGCCGGACAAAACAATCTATGCCATAACGGAGCAAGGTAAAGCTTTATTCGAACAGCTTATCCTGCAACAGATTAAGAAAAACGAACCCTTCTATCATCCGATGTATATGGCCCTGGCTATGTCCCGTCATATCGATCAGAGCAAGGTTGAGAAGCTGCTCGAGGAACGCCTCCGGGAAACAGAACATCAGGTTAATCTGGCTTATCAGGTATACGAGGAGCATATCTCCATCGTGCCTCGTTCTGCCCTGCATCTAATGTACGGTACATATGAGCACACCCTGACTGAGCTGAAATGGCTGCAGCGCCTATACGATGATGTTGTAGCACGCAAGCTAAAAGACATAGGGACACCGTTGAATTTAGAGGCCTAATGGCCTCTTTTTTCTGTTTAAGGGAGTCAAAATACGTTTATTAACGAGCACAATAGCCATTAAATCTCAAAGAAAGGCGAGGCGGTAAAAATGACTCAAGAAAAACATCAGCGGAATAGTGACAAACGGGATCACCCGGAACAATATCCAACAGAGAAAGAAAGTCTATTCGATCTTCATGAAAGTGAGCAGAATGTAGACCCGATTCCGATGGAAGATTTGACGCTGGAAAAGCAAGAAGAAAAGAATAAAGAAGAGACCAAACACCGCTCTTCCAGCGACAAAAAATACCATACGGGCTTCTGAGAGTGTACAATATCTACAAGTACGCAATCATAATTTCCAAGGAGGAATCACATTGTTGAAAGCGTTACCTTTAAACAAGCGCGGGATTCCCGCAAGCCGCATTGCTTTAGGCTGCATGGGGCTAGGCGGTGACTGGGACCATGAGCCGATTACTGTGGAGAATGTTAAACAGGGACATGAAGCGGTTGATGCCGCCCTTTCCATCGGCATCAACATGTTTGATCATGCAGATATCTATACTCGTGGGAAGGCGGAGAAGGTATTCGGTCAGATTTTTAAGGATCGTCCAAGACTACGTGAAGAAATCATAATTCAATCTAAATGTGGAATTAAGCTAATGGAGCCTGGAGACAGCACTAATACGTTTGATTTCTCTGGCCAACATATTCTGAACAGTGTAGATGGAATATTGTCACGACTTGGGACCGAATACATTGATATTCTTCTACTGCATAGACCTGATCCCTTAATGGATCCCGAGGAAGTAGCCTCCGCATTACATCAACTGAAGGCCGCTGGTAAGGTTCGTCATTTCGGGGTTTCCAATATGAGCGCCGCTCAGATCAAGCTGCTGCAGACTTATTGCGATGAACCTTTTATCGTAAACCAGCTGCATATGAGCTTGGCTAAGATCAGCTGGGTGGATGCTGGAATCAGTGTAAATCGTGAACCCTGGAAGGATATTATCTTCCCTGAGGGAACCCTTGAACATTGTCGAATGGAGAACATTCAGCTTCAAGCTTGGGGACCACTCGCCCAAGGTCTATTTAGCGGGCGTTCATTAGAGGATCAACCGGAGAATATCGTCCAAACAGCAGCTATGGTCCAACAGCTCGCAGATGAAAAAGGAACAACACCCGAAGCCATTGTACTGGCTTGGCTAATGACACATCCAGCTGCCATTCAGCCTGTTATTGGAACTGTGAATCCGAAACGTATTACTGCCTGTGCCGATGCGGACAAGCTGGAGCTTAGCCGTAAAGAATGGTATGACCTGTATGTTAGTTCACGCGGTTCAAAACTTCCGTAACATATACATTTATATTCTCAACTTCATTACTCCGCTTATGCCCGGCTCGCGTTACTACTGCGAGCCGGGTATTTTTTTACGAATCACTCTAACTTATCGTTCTTTATTGCGAATAAATTTAGTAATCGAGCGATATATGGAGTTATTTAGAGATAAATTATCATTTTCGTTCTTTATAGAGTACAAATGCGCGTTATTGGCAGTTTTCTTTTTGATTTATTCCATGTATGATTCATTACAGAAGTTGTTCTTAATAAAGAACGATAATAACGAACCAAAGAAACAGACATTGAGGGGAGGTATTCCTCTGAGACCCAGATCAGCAAGGAGAAGAGCTAGAAGAAACAGGAAAATCGGATTACGTATACTGCAATCAGGAATGGCTGTCTCCGTCTTATTTCTATATACCTCGCAGCAAGTTGGTGGTACCTATGGAGGCTTTGGAGCCGCTACGCAAACCACTAGCACGATTAGCTTTTGCGAAGTATTTCCGAATTCGATCAAGGCACTGCTTACAGAGTTCAAAGAGCATGTTAATCGAGCGCTCACTTTAAAAGAATCACTACAGCCCTTTTCCTCATCAGCTAACTACTCGGACGTTTCGGGAATAGAAGGGATGTCGCTGGAAGAGCTTGATGTCGCTGCAGAAGAGATTTCTTCGCAAATAGCGGCGCTTCAATCCCAAATAGATAGCGTTAACGAGCAACTGGCGGCTAACAGCCAAATTTGGAATCAAATCCACAATGAGCTAAGTGCAGCAGCAGCCTTACTCTTCCAGATAGGAGGATATATGACTTCTCTAGATTCCAACTGTCTAGAAATCAAGGACGAGCAATTTTTCAGAGATTTACAAAGCAGCCTGAATCAAAGCGGTGTGATCTCGGAATCCTTGAATGCTTCCTTAAATGGAGTTATTAGTTACCTAACCTCCATACACGATGTCGGTCTTCCATTCGCTTCGGTAGTTACCAGTGATGTTTATGGACAACTTGAATTACGCGAAGGAGAGTTCCCACAGCCACTGCCATTCCTGATTACCTTCACTCAACCAGACGGCGTGATCTCTAGCGACCTCACCTCATCTTATGAAGCTCTAAATACCGAATTGACTAACCATAAAGAATCGGCAACCTCAGGTATCACTACCCTTCAAGATAAACTCCAATTGATCAGTCAGACTCGCGAGCAAAAACTAGAAGAGCTTGAAAAAGCTCGGCTAGAAGAAGAGCAAGTAAAGAAAGAAGAAGAAGCGAAAAAAGAAGAAGAACGTTTGGCTGAGGAGAAAAAGCAACAAGAAGCCGAGGATAAAGCGAAAGCTGAGGCAACCCCTCCAACATCAGGCGAAACTGCTCCGGAAGCCCCAAATAAAGAACAACCTGAAGCCCCAGCCACTGACCCGGTTAAGCCGGAAATTGACGAAGAGCTTACAATTCCAAAAGATGTCCCTCAGCAAGAGGCTCCACAAGAGACGCCAAAGGCGGAAGACAGTACGACTACCCCGCCGGTAGCAACCCAAGCTCCTTCGGACCCTCAACCTGAGAAAGGTGGAGAATAAGATGCGAATTAAAAAAATTATCAATAATACCCTATCGAGCTTAATGCTTGTGATCTTTATTCTGCTGGTGGCAGCCGTAGTGTTATCCAAGGCCTCCGGCGGTGAACCTGCTTTCTTCGGATATGAGATCAAAACCGTACTCTCAGGATCGATGGAACCAGGAATTCAGACAGGCTCAATTGTCGCATTAAAACCCGGAGGGGATATGAATCGTTTCAAACCAGGCGATGTCATCACCTTTAGGAATGAAGATAATCTGCTCATTACTCACCGGATTGTAGAAGCGACCGTCAATAACGCTACTGGTGAAGCTGTTTATCGCACTAAAGGCGATAACAACGACGCGCCCGACATGAACCCTACCAGTTCTGTGAATGTTGTAGCTCAGTATACCGGGGTCACTGTACCCTATGTCGGTTACGCTATGAATTTCGCGGTTTCCAAAGCTGGAAGTGTAGTCCTCATGATCGTGCCTGGCTTGATGCTTCTGCTCTATGCTCTGTATACCTCTTGGAAGGCTGTAGCTGCATTAGAAAAGAAAAATGCTGCCCTACTGCCAGCCTCACCGCCCCCAACAGAAACACAGCCCTAAGTTGATTGTCCACTTCCGCTTACGAACCGGAAGATACAATATATAAATTTTATAAAAAATTCAAACACAAATTTGAGGAGGAATTTTATTATGGGTATCAAGAAAACATTGGGTCTTGGCGTAGCATCTGCAGCACTGGGTTTATCATTAATCGGCGGAGGAACCTTCGCATACTTTAGCGACACTGCGCAAAGCACAGCTACATTCGCAGCGGGCACGCTCGATCTGAACTCCGACCCTTCTGTCATCGTTAATATTCCTAACCTGAAACCAGGTGATACGGTAACTAAATCCTTCAAATTGAAAAACGATGGTTCGCTCGATATCGGATCTATTATTCTGAATACATCGACTCAAATCACGGATGCTAAAGGAGATAACTACCTGGATTTAGCCGAGTTCATTAAAGTTAAATTCCTTAGAAATAATGATAAAGGAGTACCTATCGTCTCTCCTGAAAATGTAGTTTATGAGACTACACTTGCTGCTTTAAAAAGTCAGCATCCGGATCTCGTAAAAAATACAGGTTGGGATCAACTCTTTACCGAAGCATCCGGTATTAAAGCCGGTACCAACGACAGCTTCTCCGTCCAATTCGAATTTGTGGAAAATAACCAAGATCAAAATATTTTCCAAGGCGATAGCTTAACACTGACTTGGGATTTCGTAGCTAAACAAGGTGCGAAAAAAGACTACTAAGATCAATAAAGTAATTTAATAAAATACTCGAAGAGCAGCAGATCCTGAATCCGGCCACGGATAAGCAGATTGCTGCTCTTCTCTTTACAATAAACTTTGTCCGATTTATTGATATTTGCTATACTAATAACAAAAATTACGGAGGGGCGTCAGCATAGTGCCACAGAATATGGGCCAACGTATCCAGCAGCTCCGCCTAGACAAGGGTTTCTCCCTATCTGAGCTTGCGGACAGAGCAGATGTGGCTAAGTCGTATCTTAGCAACGTGGAGAGAAACATCCAATCCAATCCATCCATCCAGTTTATCGAAAAAATCGCTGACGCGCTTCAGGTATCCATTCATGCCCTACTCTATGGAGAACCCAATGATGCAGAGGAATCACATTTAGATTCGGAATGGTTCCGATTGGTGCAGGAAGCTATGGACTCAGGCATTAGCAAACGCGAATTCAAAGAATTTCTGGACTATCAGAAATGGAAGCTCGATCAAAAGGATTAATACTTCCTACTAATCTGGTACGATCCTCTCTTCTACTAAATCATATCGAAAAAGGACACAGCGAAGAACCGCTGTGCCCTTTTTCGATATGTAACCCCTCTAATGTATTACTGCACGATCTGCACAGTTTTCTCATGAAAGAACTGGCGGATTTCATCTGCCTTAATGCCAGCCTTCTTAGCTGCTAATAATAAATGTACCCACTCTTGATCCAGATCAATAAACTGCTGTTCTCTGTTGCTACCCTGGTTGGACTTTTCCAAAAAATCTCCCCCTAAGATTTTACGTCCCCAGGCAATCCGGCTGTCATAGTATCTCTACCTTAGACCCGCGACTTTGTGCCCCTGCCTTTCGGCAAGTTTACCTTTTACTGGACCCTTTTCACGAAAGGATCTACTTAAAAAACTATAAAATTACTATCTGCAATAACATTATACAAAAAGAAAGCGGAAAAGTGTGTCGATTCCTGGTTACTTTCTATTTTAAAAACGAAAAATAAAAGATTTTTTTTCAAAGATCTTGTCCGATTATCACGATACTCGTCCGTTACATAAAATAAATTGTACTAGCAAAATAAATATTTACTGACCTAATAGTTAAAAATAAGGATAATAGAATCATTTTAATAGGCCTTTAGAATGGGTAATGAGAAGAAACACCCTTCTTTTCATTAGAACAAGCTAACCCATACCATTTTGCGAACGTATTGGACGAAAGAATGAATTGATTACAGTGGCCGAAAGTAGCACAATAAGATGAGAAATGAAACCGCAATCATCACAGCTCCAGTAAGCGTTGACACAAAATGTCACGTATGGAGTTCATCCGTTAAGGAGGATGTATTCATGGCAGCCAAAGAGCCCTATAACGAATCCATTTGGAGTAAGTATTACGGACCCAATTTAGGCTACATTCAAGAAAGATATGAACAGTTTGTGAAAGATCCCTCCACCGTAGAAAATAATTATCGCGAGCTTTTTACAAATTCGGGACCTCCTCCCCTAACTCCGGATAGCGAACCGGCTCCTCAGCCGCGCATCTCGGGAGACACCGAATGGCTTAGAAAAGCAGTAAGAGCTTCCAAGCTAATCGCCAATATTCGTATATATGGCCATATGGCCGCTGAAATTGATCCGCTGGTACGCGATCAGAATCCCATGGCAAAATATCTTGAGCTTGAAACCTATGGGCTGACCCGCGAAGACCTGATCGCACTGCCTGCCACGCTTATATGGGAAAATGCGCCGAATGATGTGCATACCGGATGGGATGCCGTGCAACGTATGCGTCAGGCATACACCAAGACTATCGCCTATGAATTCGGGCATGTGCATGAAGAAAAAGAACTGCAATGGCTAAATAGGCAGGCAGAATCCACCAGCTCACCAGCACCCCTAAATAATACAGAACGCAAAGAGCTCCTGAACCGCCTGATTCAGGTAGAGCAATTTGAAACCTTCCTCCACAAGACTTTTGTAGGTCAGAAGCGTTTCAGTCTTGAAGGCAATGATGCTCTTGTGCCGATGTTAGATGAAATCGTACGTGCTGCTGCACATGACGGTGCGGAGCATATTTTGATGGGCATGGCGCATCGCGGCCGCCTCAACGTTCTTGCACATATTTTGGGCAAACCTTATGATATCATATTTTCAGAGTTTCATCATTCTCCGAACAAGGAGCTTTTCCCTTCCGAAGGCTCCACAGGCATTAACTATGGTTGGACAGGTGATGTGAAATACCATCTCGGTGCAGACCGTGCTGTCCGTGAAGGAGAAACCGTACGCACAAGAATAACACTAGCGAATAACCCAAGTCACTTGGAATTCGTCAATCCTGTTGTGGAAGGTTTCACTCGTGCCGCACAAGAAGATCGGAGCACTGCAGGACTGCCGAAGATTGATACCAGTAAAGCTATGGCGGTGCTGATGCATGGCGATGCTGCTTTTCCAGGTGAAGGAATTGTTGCAGAAACGCTTAATATCGGCAAACTTCAAGGTTATCAAAATGGTGGGACGATCCATATCATTGTTAATAACCGAATTGGTTTTACGACTGAAAGTGAAGATTCCCGTTCTACGCATTATGCGAGTGACATCGCCAAAGGGTATGAAATCCCAATAGTCCATGTCAACGCTGATGACCCAGAAGCCTGCGTAGCAGCTGTACGTTTAGCTAGCGCATACCGCCATCAATTCAAAAAAGATTTCGTAATTGATCTCATCGGCTACCGCCGTCATGGTCACAACGAAATGGATGATCCTGAAACCACACAACCTATTGTCTACGGTAAGGTTCGCAATCATCCAACCGTCTACAAGGTCTATGCAGAGAGACTGAAAAACGAAAAGGTTCTTACCGCCGAAGACGTACAAAGGATGAATGCTGAAGCAGAAAGCGTATTGCAGCGTGCGTACGATACTATGAAGGAAGGCAATCATAAGAAAAAAGAACCCAAAGCCTTCATTCCTCTACAAACGGACCGCGCAGCGGCAAACACTACAGCGGTATCCATCTCCAGCCTGCAGGAGATCAATCGTGAACTGTTGACGGTTCCTGCTGGATTCCAGGTTTATCCGAAGCTGGAGCGCATTTTACAACGTCGTAAAGATGCACTGAATGAGGGTGAAAAGGTCGACTGGGCACTGGCTGAAACATTAGCCTTCGCTACCATTCTGAAAAATGGAACGCCCATCCGACTGAGCGGTCAAGATGCCCAGCGCGGAACCTTCGCACATCGCCATCTGGTGCTGCACGACAGTAAAACAGGAGATTTATTCTCTCCTCTGCATCAGCTAAGCGATTCCCGTGCCTCCTTTGGCGTATACAACAGTCCATTGTCAGAGGCATCAGTATTAGGCTTTGAATATGGTTATAATGTGTTTGCACCGGAAACCTTCGTAATCTGGGAAGCACAGTATGGTGATTTCGCCAATGCGGGTCAGGTTATTTTTGACCAGTTCATTGCCGCTGGACGCGCCAAATGGACACAGCGCAGCAATCTCGTCATCATGCTGCCGCATGGCTACGAAGGACAGGGACCTGAGCACTCCAGCGGTAGGCTGGAACGGTTCTTGCAGCTATCCGCTGAGGAGAACTGGACGGTCGCTAACCTGACTACCGCTTCGCAATATTTCCATCTGCTGCGGCGCCAAGCAGCGTTATGCGGGCAGGAAGATGCTAGACCGCTAGTCATTATGACGCCGAAAAGTCTCATTCGGAATACGCGCAGCACTTCTGCCGGAACCGAGCTGGCTTCAGGACAATTCAAGCCTGTATTAGCTGAATCTTTGCTTGGCCAGAAACCAAGTGAAGTTAAACGGCTCGTAGTCTGCAGCGGTAAAGTCGCTATCGACATCCAAACAGAACTGGAAGCAGCACCGGATAAGGATTGGTCATGGCTGCATGTTCTTCGCCTAGAGCAGCTTTATCCGTTCCCGGAACAAGAGTTAAGCGAACATTTAAACTCCTTCAGCTCCCTTCAGGAAATTGTCTGGGTGCAAGAAGAGCCGAAAAATATGGGCGGCTGGAGCTATAGTGAGCCTCGGTTACGCGCCATCGCACCGAAAAATGCCGGCGTAAGATATATCGGCCGTCCGGAACGTTCCAGCCCGGCCAGTGGTTATGCAGATGTGCATAGCTTCGAACAACGTAGAATTGTAACAGAAGCCCTAAAATCAAATTCGAACGTACAAGCGGCTGTACCGTCCTCTTAAGAGGACGGTATCACAATAGCGTAAACCATTATGTTTGGGGAGGAAACGGCCTGTGTCAGAAATCTTAGTACCCGATCTGGGAGAATCCATATCCGAAGGAACCATCTACAAATGGCTGGTTAAAGAAGGCGACACGGTAGGTCAAGGCGATGTGCTTGCTGAGCTGGAAACGGATAAAGTCAATCTGGAAATTAGTGCAGAGGTGGAGGGTGTCATCTCCACCATCCTGCGTCAAGCGGGCGAGAACGTAGCCGTTGGCGAAGCCATCGGTATCATTGGAGCCGCAAGCGGCAGTACGCCACGGGCCGCTGAAAGCGAAGCCGAAGCGCCTAAAGCGGCTCCGGCAGGCGGCAACGCAGTTGCAGCCGCCGCGCCTGTAGCTGCGCCCGAAGTGCCTGCAGCAGGTGGCGACAGCCATGCTGCCTTGGCATCGCCGGGCGCACGCAAGCTGGCACGGGAGCGCGGCATCGACCTCGGCGAGGTTAGCGCCCGTGATCCTATCGGCCGGATTGGTCAGGCCGATGTGTCCGGTCATGGTGCAGCAGCGCCGCAGGCCGCTGCACCGGTAGCTCCGGCGCCGCAAGGCAAGCCGGAACCAGCGAAGCCGGCAGCGGGCAAAGCCACGCCGGACGAGGGCAAAAACGTGGAGCGCAAGCGCATGTCACGCAGACGGCTCACGATTGCCAGCCGCTTGGTCGAAGCGCAGCAGACCGCGGCCATGCTTACCACCTTCAACGAGGTGGACATGACAGCGATCCTCGACATCCGCAAGCGCCGCAAGGATGCATTTAAAGAAAAACATGAAGTTGGACTAGGCTTCATGTCCTTCTTCACCAAAGCCGTGATCGGTGCGCTTAAAACCTATCCACTGCTGAACGCCGAAATCGACGGTGAAGATCTGGTCGTTAAGAAATTCTACGACATCGGTATTGCTGTTGCAGCGAAAGAAGGACTTGTAGTTCCCGTAGTCCGTGATGCGGATCGGCTCAGCTTCCCGGAAATCGAGCGCCAGATTGGCGAGCTCGCTTCCAAAGCACGTGCCAATACGCTCAGCCTCTCCGAGCTGCAAGGCGGAACATTCACCATCACCAACGGTGGCGTATTCGGCTCCTTGTTATCGACACCGATTCTGAATACACCACAGGTGGGTATTCTAGGGATGCATAAGATCCAACTGCGTCCGATCGCGCTGGACGAAGAAAGAACCGTAAACCGTCCAATGATGTACATCGCCCTTTCCTATGATCACCGGATCGTTGACGGCTCTGAAGCGGTAAGCTTCCTGGTCAAAGTGAAGGAATTGCTGGAAGATCCGGAAGCACTACTGCTAGAAGGCTAACGCTCTTCGAATTTTCGAAGATATAAGAATATTAAGAAGGTATCCCTACAGCTCTCGCTTTGGGGATACCTTTTTTTATATCTGGATCCAATTTCAGCCTTCCCTGCATACGATTTAACTGTATTTTATACACTTATTTATTTCTGATCCGCTCATAGCCTCTTCTCTAATTGCATTCTCTACAACTAAAATCCGTAAAAACGTCTATTTCCACTAATTTAACCAGTAATAGCTGCATCAAATACAACTAAAGGGCCTATATACAGCTATTGGTGAACTTTAATTGCACATAATACAACTAACTTAGCGCATGCACATGCACCTACTAACATCAAACATCAAACTACACACTACTAACTTCAAACTTCAAACTTCAAACTTCAAACTTCTAACTTCAAACTTCAAACTTCAAAACTCTACTTCAATAGCTCCTCAGCCAGCTGTAAAAATTGCTCCTGGGTCAAAATCTTATCTCCATAGCTGGTGAGTGTATAATACGCATCCTGCTTCTCGTTATACCAGTTCAGATAATCATAGCTGACTTCTTCCCTTACCACCTTGTTATAGATAACTTCTGTCCCTGCAACTGTGAGCTTATTAGCTTGATTCTCAGGCGTTTGTTCCACGAAAACCTTGCCGCCATGCATGAGCGTTGCTGAGATCCCTATAAAAGCATTGTTCTTCGAATAAGTTACACTTAGCGCCCCTGGCTCGGACCACGGTATAGCCTTCATAAACAAATTGCGGGTCCCCTTGTCCTTATTTGCCTGAGCGGTAAGATCATTTAATGTTTCCTTATACAGAGAACCTGGCTTAGCTGTATCCGTAGTCGGAGAATTAGGATGGATTACACCATATTTAAAAGCGTACCCCGCTGCCGTTTCGGGAAGCATTGGCGCCCCTGTTCTTTTGATTTCTTTTAAAAAATCAGAATACGCATCTATCCGCTGCTCTTTATACTTAAACTGCAATTCTGTCGCCAAGCCTGCTGCACCTGCTTTATTTTTCACAAGATAAGCGATCAATTCACCCGGTTTAGCGAACTCTTCTGCTTGCTGCGCATATTTATCATAAGAAGCCCTTTCTGCAGATTCAGTCGGCGCAACATGTTGGACCTTCACTACTCCTTCACTATTGCGGATTTGGATATATTCAGACGCAGCATACGCAGTCACAGAAATCAGCAGAAACAGCGTTAACATACTGGCCACTGCCGTTGTTTTATTCATCACCCTCAGCGAGAACGATCGCTTTCGACCTGTTATGCCAGTAATACGCCCCATGACCTTATCTTCTACATCTACCTCATCCAAAAGTTCATTGCCCGCCGAGGCATAAATTATATCTTGGTATTCATTGCTGATTTTGTTTCTTTCCATGTGATCTCCTCCTCTGACTTCATAGCTTCCTGAACCTTTAGCTTGATCCGATTCATTCTTTTAGTTAGCGCATTGGGACTGACCCCTAGAATCTCACTTATCTCTGCATAAGTTTGTTCTTCAAACACCCGCAGAATAAGCATGTTTCTCTCCTCAAGCGACAATCCCGCTAAAGCCGCAGACAATGAAGGACTATACAACCGAGCATCCAGCTCCTGTTCAGGACTTGCAGACAGTACTTCCGGACGAAAAATACGCATGACTTGCTTATGCAGACGACGCCTGCGCAGCAGATTTAAGCAATGATGATATGCGATACGATAGAGCCATGCCGAGAAATGCATTTGCGATTTGTATTGCCGGATAGATTGATAACCCTTTACCAAAATATCCTGAACCGCGTCCTCCGCATCCTGCTTGTTTTCTAACAAACGATAGCAATATCGATAGATCGGCTTTTGGAATGACCTGACAATTAAAGCATACTGCTCGGAATCTCCCTTTTGAATCCTAACGATTAGCTCTTCCAACTCTGTCGAGTCTAGCGAATCCTGTGGCGATGTAAGCACCTCCTTAACCCTTATATCTCTATAACACTTGACCACCGAAAAAAGTGCCTATGTAAACCAAACTAAAGGAAATTTTATAAAAGCTGACAGTCACGGCTTCGGAGAATGTTTGAATCACTGACGGCTGGTGTCCCCGGATTTCTTACTTATACCATTATGCACGGTTAAAATCTGGTGAGTCTATGCTTAGCAGATGCATAACAAAACCTCCCATTAGACCTGATAACTCCAGGTTTGCTTCTAATGGAAGGTTTTTTAATAAGGCTTATTATTCTAAGACTGAGGTGTAACGTCAACGTCTGCTAAATTGTAAATTGTTGCAAAGGTTACTCTCTTATCATGGAAGGAGATAGAGTGATCGTAATCGTCTTATCGAACGGAGTCATAAAATTGACCAACACCGCCTTGCAGTTATCCTGCAGCTTCGCCTCACGCACCGTAGCCGCCAGATGTCCAAGCTCGCCCCCTGACAGTTCAATCCAGTCCTCTTCACAACTATAGCGGAGGTTACCGCCGTTCCAGAGATAATGGTCCTCTCCGACAGCCTGCAATTCACCCGATGTGAAACATCCTTCCCGTCCAAAAATAAAAGACAGCTGAGTCATAACCTCTGTAGGTTCCTCAGCATGCAACCGGAGGGTCCACCCTCTGTCCGTGCGTTGAACCTCCGTCTCCACACGGAATGTCTGTTCATGCGTAAGTGCGCGGCTCTGATGCGGTAGCAGATACCAAGGGCTTACCGGCTCCCCAGATGTTTGCGGAAGCAGTTCACCTTCTACAGGACCGTAATAACCCTTCTTTTGTTCTCCTGACAGGTGGTATCCGTCAGGTAGTTTGATCATTTTCTGCATCGGGACATATCCCGGATTAAAGTAAGAAGCCAGCTGCACTGCAAGCAGCCTGACAGCACCGTGACGGAGTGCAAAAAAAGACGGCGTCTCCGTGATTAAGGTCACGCTAGTGTTCCCGTCCCTGTAACGCGCAACCGGTGCTCCGAAATCAGTATGCAGCCGGCTGTGGTAAATTCGCCCTTGATGGCCGGACTTCTCCATATCCTGCAGATAGCCGTGTCGCGGAAAATCGCCGTTCAGTATTTTCTCATATTTTACAGGCAGAGCTGCCGAATCTTCAAAAGGTTGCTGAAGCTCCGGCTCCAGCAGCATACGTACAAGTACGTTAACAGAGCAGACCCCCGGATTTTCCAGTGCTCTGCCTGCCCATTCGGCCATCCCCGCAAACAATGGCTCCTTATCGGAACGGGCCAGAATAGCGTACGGTAAATAATATGGAGACAGGTCGTGAAAGCTCCCCAGATCCTGGCGTCCAGAATAATCGGTCACAACTTCGCCCTTAGGATGCACCAAATAGACCATCATGTGTAAATTCAGACGAACTGGCTCCAGCAACTGCGGCCGATCCAGCAGACGAGCGGCATGAATCAGCATGATGTCGCTGACCGCACTATAAATACCGTTACTGCGCTCCGTCCATTCTCCATCAGGTGTAATATCCATCCCTTCAGCCAACCACTGATCCGCCCGTTGGACAGCCTCCTCCAGTCCGAACAGTTCATGCAGAAACCCCAGTGCTGCACACAATACCCAACGGTGATTCGGCGTGTGACAGCCCCCTGTAAGCATGACGGGAATAGTTCGCTTAAGAAACAAGAGCATATTATCAAGCACCTGTTGCAGTGGCGCCCAATCCTGCGACGCCAACAGTTGGTATAGCTGAGCATAGCCGACGATGACAAAGGCTGTATCCGGGGGAGAATGATAGTTCGTCCAGCCCGGAGAGATCGAGCCATCCTCATGTTGTGAACGCAGCACGAACTCCGTCGCCAGCAGCAGGCGGGCCAGCAGCAGCTCATCACGGTAGAATGCGGAATCCGGGTTAACCAGAGCCGCTCCCCAATAACACATATCGGTTGGTGTGCCGGTCGTATGATTAACCCAGGCAACGCCAGTACCCGGATCTATTGTCCCTCCATAATAGCGGCTCGTCGGATCAAGCACCTGCCGGGATAATCCCTCCACTGCCGCTCTATCATTACTGGCTACCAGTTGCTTGTACATTATACTTCCCTCCATGTTAACAATCTGCTCAATGTCTGGGTGGTAACATGAGCTGAAGCCGCGCCAGCTCTTGTCGGATACGTTCAGGAATTTCCGTGAACAGTTGATTCCAAGAAACGAACAATTCCTCCCGGTCCGCATATTCCCAGCACGAATAGGACAGGGAAGGCGTGAACCGGCAGGTTTGCAGATAACGGTGGACAAGACGGTCAGTTTCTCCATCGGACGCCAGAATGCCGTGAAAAAAGTCGCCATAAATCAGACCCTCCGCACCTGCTCCATCCTGTGTACTGGATGCGAATCCCGGTAACAGCTCAAAGACTTCAGGGAACGGGGCAAGAGCATGCTTGCCGGGTTGGACATAGAGGTCCACCCGTGTCCCGCTTAGATTGCTGCCCCCGCGCAGCAGCGCTTTAAGGAATTTCCCGTGAAAGCTCGCTTCGGCATCCACCACTTCCCCGTCTCTACCGATGTAAACCCACACATGCTCCAGATCATATAAATGCTGAATATCATAATCGTAATAAATCGCGTATTCCACAACGGCCAGCACATCCGGATGGTTCACAGCTAGACGGCGCCGGAAGGAAGGAGACTCTTCCTCCTGCCGCATCACCGTTATACCGAGACGTACCGGAAAAAATGGCTCGTTCTGATCGAATAATAAGCGCGGAGCATACTTCATAGCTAACCTACGGTCTTCATCGTTCAACATCAGACCTGTCCTCTACGCGCCAACTTGGCCATAAGCAGCTGATGACTTTCATCAATTTCTTCCGGCTGGCAAGCTGCCTTCAACTCATACACCTTGACCCGCGCCCGTTCAATCATCGGCAGATAAGCATCATAGAATTTCATATTCCCGCTGTTTACATAAGGGCACCAGTGATCAGACAGACCGATGGTCTCATGAATGTGAACACCTACAATATCATCCATCAGACCTTCCATTTCCCCCACACTGTCGTACAAACCCAAACGGTCCATCATAATGGCATGCCCGGTGTCATACCATATGCCCACAGGCGCTCCTTTTAGCGCCTTAATAATCATTTTGGCTTCCGCAAGCGTCGGAATCTGCTGCGGTTTGGAACGTGTTTCGATACCAAAGCGTACGTTTATCCCCTCAGAAACTGCCCGGTTACATACTTCATCTAGGCTTTCAATAATTTTCTGCACATAGCCGGCGCTATAGGCTTCCCGCCGCTCCATCAGTTCCGCCCATTTGCTGCGATAAGCGTTAGAATCTCTACCTTCTCCGTTATAAATCTGCTCCAGCTCTTTGCTGATATCATTTGGAAAGGGTACCTCACCGGGATGCACAACAACAGCTTCTCCTCCGTAACGCTGAGCGTACTTAGCCGAGCCAATCAGCAGCTCAATCGCCCGCTGCCGCTTCTCCTCATCCTCAAAACCCAGCAGCACGGAATCTGTGCCATAATCGGAGTCCTGCACATGCGGGAAAGTGTTGTGGACACTGGAGATCCCCATCTCCCCCCGCTCAAGCATCGGCTCGATCGTTTCCAGCATTTCCTTAGTCACATTATAGTTCAGCTCCACCTGCTGAAAGCCGAGATCGCGGATTTCCCGCAGCATTTCACTGCCGATGGAATGACGCTTAATATTCCAGCAAGTTGAGAACGAAAACATGCCTTTGTCCTCCATAATTATTTTCTCCTCCCTTGTTACAGCTTACGGTTCAACCTTTTACGGCACCAAGCATTACACCGCTGACAAAATATTTCTGCAGCCATGGATATACGGCAAGGATCGGTACTGTTGCAAAGATAACGGTGGCCGCTTTTAGGCTCTCTGGTGTCAGTGGGGTCCGGTTGGCACCTTCCATTTGTGTCAGTTCGGATACCATGTTGTTCTGCACCATCTGGAACAGCTTGAGCTGGAGCGGATACAAATCCGGATTATTGATATACATCAAAGAATCCTGAAAGCCGTTCCACCTTCCCACTGCGTAGAAAAGCGCCAATGTGGCCATAACCGGCATGGATAGCGGCAATATAATACTCATCAGGGTACGAAGATGGGAACTGCCATCGATTTCGGCCGATTCCTCCAGGCTGGCAGGAATGTTATTGAAAAAGGAGATCAGGATAATCAGGTTAAAGGGGCTGACCAGACCTGGCAGGATAAGCGACCAGACCGAATTAATCAAATGCAAATCACGGATCAACAAATATTCAGGAATAATACCGCCGCTGAAAAACATAGTGATAACGATCAGATACATAAAAAATTTACGGCCCTTCAATTTTCTTTTGGTCAGCGGATAAGCTGCTGCCACAGTGAAAAGCATACACAGCACCGTTGTGGCAAACGTCAGAATAACCGTAAAGACAAGAGAGCGGATCATCGCATTATTGGAAAAAACATTAATGTATGCATTCCAGTTCAATTCAATGGGGAAAATCGTTACTTCTCCAGAAGTAATTGCCCGGTTGGAACTAAGCGACACGGCAATCACATGCAAAAACGGAGCCAAGCAGAACAAAACGAACAAGGCAACAAACGTTATATTGACGATATCGAATATCCGGTTTGAGGTACGTTCACTCATAGCACTCCGCCTCCTTCTTTCTTTATCATAAAATACCGTCTCCGGTCACTTTTTTCGAAATATAGTTGGAGCCAAAAATAAACACCAGTCCCACCACGGCCTGGAACAATCCGACTACAGTAGCCAACGTATATTGTCCGGATTCTAGACCCACCCGGTACACAAAGGTACTGAGCACATCAGAATACTCACGCACAGCAGTGTTACCGATAATGTAAGGGCGGTCAAAGCCGATGCTGACCATCTTTCCCAGATTGAGGATAAGCAGCGTCACGATGGTTGGTTTTATGCTAGGAAGCGTAATGTAGCGGATTTTCTTCAGCCTTGTCGCTCCATCCACTTCAGCAGCTTCAAACAGCTCTCGGTTGACACCGGTTAACGCCGCCAGATAAAGGATAGTCCCCCAACCGGCACTTTGCCAGACGCCTGTGAATAAATAAGTGATCAGCCACGGATTTTTTTCAGTCAGAAACGGGATGGGAGTAAGGCCTAAGCTCTCCAGCACACCGTTCACCATACCGGACTGGTTGCCGAACAATTGATATACGATTCCCCCGATGATCACCCAGGAAATAAAGTGGGGGATATACAAAATTGTCTGCGATATTTTTTTGAACCACACCGAACGAATTTCGAACAGCATAATCGCCAGGATAATCGGAGCCGGAAAAGAGACAAGTAAATCCAGAAAATTCAGCATAAAGGTATTGCGCAAGGTGGTGTAGAACTCTCTCATTCCAAAAACCTCGCGGAACGCATCAAAGCCAATCCACTCGCTGCCTCCAATCCCCTGAAACAAATTGAAATCCTTAAAAGCAATCTGCACACCATACATCGGACCATAGCGGAAGATCAGGAAATAAATAATAGGCAGCGAAAGCAGCGCGTACAATTGCCAATACCGTCTAAAGTATGTCGCTTTGCTCAAGTCGTTTTCCTCCTAAGGAGAAAAACCGGGTGGAGCGCAGCACCATCTCCCCCCGGTTTTCACTATATATTTGTTTATTGAGCCGAAAGTTCCTTAAACGACTTCTCCAGTTCCTCTTTCAGCTTGGTTCCGCCCAAAGTCATGTAATCTTTCATTTCCTGCTCGTAAACCGCTTCAAACTGCTCTGGTTTGGCCATTGCCGTCTTTACAATAATTACGTTGAGCTTATCTTTGAGCGTTGTGCCATATTGCGATTCCGCTTCTATCGGCTTGCCGAAGACGAGCGGACCCACCGTGTCAGCGTTGGCGATAGCGATAGATTGAGTCAGCATCTCCCGGTTACGTTCCGGGAAGCCCAGCGCCCATGCTTTTTCATTAGTGGCCTGATCACCGATGTTTTTGCCGTTGGAGATAATGGCCATGTCGCCAGCATTAAATAGACGATCGGCGAACTCCTGGGAAACATCTGTTTTGGCCACTGGAATACCGTCTACCAGGTCGTAGTTTTCACCTTCAACGCCATTTTGGATATCAATCAGATTATTATCCGAAGCCATCCAATCGAGATACTTAACGGCTTCCACGGCGCGTTTACTACTCTTCGGAATCATGATGTACATGCCGTTGGAGGCATACCGGGATTTAATGTGCTTGTTATCAACGTTGGCGTTGGTTAAGACGTCTACCGGCAGCACCTTGCTTCCCTCTACATTTTTGTAGAGATTATCCAGGGTACCATCGGCATAGAACAAGACATCCACATCCTCCGACCAGTAGCCTACATTGCCGTTCTGGATATCCTTGGCCAACTGTGTTTTATCCTCGTCCAGACTGAAGTCCTTACTGATCATCCCTTCATTGTAGAGCTTATTAAGAAATTGCAGGGCATCCTTAAAGCCCTCATGCAGCGGCAGCTCATAACGTTGGCTGTAGGTCAGATCGCCGCTGATCGGCTTCATGAAAGAGAAAATCAACGTCTCGAATTGGGCTGGTGCCAGTGCCATGCCCATCGGGATGTTTTTGCTGCCGAGATTGCCCGGATCCTTTTCTTTAAACGCTTTCAAAGTAGTGTACAGCTCATCGGTCGTCGTTGGCACAGGCAGTCCTAATTTATCTAACCAATCCTGACGGATGTAGGAGCTATAACGGCCTGTGATCGCCCGTTTACCAGGGATCGCATACTGCTGGCCTTCAAGCTGGCCGAACGCCAGCGTATCCTCGCCAATAAACTTTTTCAGATTCGGGCCATATTCATCGAGAATTTCTCCGACATCAGTCAAGCCACCTTGCTGGGCATACCGATAAAACACACTGGAATCATACGTAAATACGATATCGGGCACATCCGTATTGCTCGCCATCAAAACATTCAGCTTGGTAACTTCCTCAGAACGCTGGATAGGTACAAATTCTACATCAATGTTATTCGGATCTCCGAACTTTTCCTGCACTAGTTTAGTTAAGTAGTTATTGGTAATGGTATGAGGGGCTGGGCTGTTGCCGCGGTCAAACACTTCCACCTTTAATGTAACGCGCTTGGCACTTTCGCCGGCTGGGGCACCCTCGGATGCTGTGTTGTTTTTAGAATCATTGGAACAGCCTGCTAGCAGAGAAACGCCCATTATTGCGGTTAATCCGATCCCGATTGCTTTCTTCAGAACTCCTTGATGTACGTTCACTGTCATTTTTCCATCCCCTTCGCCCTTGCAGGCTTTAATGGTGTATTTATGATCCCCTAGCCTTAACTCTATCCATCCCCAGCGGAATCCATATCACGTGATGCTTTTTACTGCCGTGCTACTGGGTCGCTTGTTGTTCTGGATGCCCACAGTATTTCATGAATTCCGGCAGTCTGACAATAAACCTCTTTCGGATGCTCATATCCCAGCAAAATCGGACTTCCGGTTTATCCATACAACCATTTTCGTAGAATAAACCGCTTTCAAAAGTGTGAAAATAAAGACCGCATCGGTGTTCGCGCCCTCATCATAGAGGTTGGCGTGCACAGATGCGGTTATAAAAACTATTGTTCACGTGCTATTGGATTAATAAAGTCGGCAGCCTATAATCTGGAGCTCCCGCGCCCGCGCTTTAAAGAACGGTAGTCACCCGGCGTGATTCCTAATACTCGTTTGAATACCCTGCCGAATGTAATTGCATTCGCATACCCCACCTGAAGTGCGATATCCTGCAGCGAACATTCCGTTTCCACTAAAAGCTTTTCGGCTTCCTTCATGCGTAGCTCTGTAAGAAAATCAACAAATTTCATTTTAAATTCTGTTTTAAATAGATAGCTGGCATATTTGCCGGATACCTGAAACCGGTCGCTCAAATGCTTTAGGGAAAGATCGGGATTTGTAAAATTCTCTTCAATATAATTCTTCATCTCGGTTACCATCGCCCGGTAGCTTTTAGTTTCACTGACAGAAACATAAGTGCGGAATAAATCAGTCAAATACTCAAACAAAATCCCCTTCATTTCATCTATGGATTCTGCCTCTTCCAGCCGCTTCAGCTGCTTCTCCGCATTTTCTGCTGACAGCTCATCCTGCAGCTGCTCAGACATGACAGCCACTTCCCGGCTCAGCATCTGCAGCATGGCCTGAATTAGAGAGCGAATATCATCATCTTGTAAATAATCCTGTTTAAAACCATCAAAAACACCTTCCAGCAGTTCCCGCCATTGGCCGCTCGACATCCGGAACTGCTTAACAAACTCAGCGATCATTTGTAGATACTTGAATGTCTCAAGAAGCGGCTGGCGCGTTTCTCCAAATTCCGTTAAAGCGATGTCTTCGTGCATTAAAAGCTTGTGCTGCATCACATTCTCCGCTGCCGCATAGGAATCCCGGATCTCCCCTGGCCCAGCCGCCACTGGCCCGATAGCGAAGCTTAAGGAGAGGCGCAAGTTCTGCTCCACCCAGGTGCGGCAGTCCTCAGCGAATACACGGATTTTCTCTGCCATCTCTTCATCACTTCCTGTGGTCAGGAAGAGAATTGCCGCCCGGTCAGTCCCTATCCACTCCGCCCAAGCTTGCAATTCCGCACTCCGCGCCAATTCTTGAAAGACATTCATCAGGGCAAATTTAAGCGTGTTCTGATCTCCCCTTGTATACCGATCTTGAAAAACCTTGTCGTAGCGGTTGATTTCGCTTAGCACAACCATAAAGCGGGTTGTGGAATGAGCTCCGGAGAGCGGCGACAGCTCTTCCATCCGCTGAACGACATTGTCCAACCGCTCGCTTTGCAAGAGATCGTTGAAAAGCTTGCTGCGCTGTAACAGCAAATTCTCTCTGCTTTTCTTATCATAATCCGTCATATGGTTGATTAGATCTTCCAGCACCCCGTCAATGAGCATCATTTCGTCCGGTCTGTCGCTGGATTGGTCCAGCTTGCGAATTTGATGACCTTCAATCCGGTTCATAATCACCTGAATTGGCTTATAGTTCCGCCGCGTAACATAGATCAGGTAAAAAATCGCGCACACAACCGTACCTAAGGCAATAGCTACCCAAAGGTAAGAAATCACTGACACCCAGCTGAATAGACTGCCCGTTTTGATCCCGCTGGAAAACGTCCAGCCAAGCCTTTCCATATATAAAGTATTCAACTGCTTCCCATTCTTGGCACCTTCACTGTCCGAATGCGCCTGATAGACCACCTGTCCATCTGCACCAAAGATGGTCAGAAAGGACAACTGTTCATTGACCATACCGTCAACGATCTGTTCCATTCCGCTCATTTTGAGATTAATTACGAGCACTCCCTCCGAGCCGAAGGGCAGCGGCATACCTTTATTTATGGTAAGCACACGTATAGACGTACGCTGAAATTCATCTTTGTATTCCCTAACAGGCTGCCAGCCTTCCGATAAAGAGCCGGAGGTGATGCGGCCAATCCAATCCTCGTCTACAAATCCTGAAAGGTCCTTTAATCCAGTTTCTGTTAAAACGCTTTCATTTCTCTTGTCATAAAGATAGATGGACTGAATATAGGGCGATTCACGCGTCAGGTTGCGTAGATTCTGGGCAACAGCGTAGACGGTCGCCATATCAATCTGGCCTTGATTGTTAAAATAACGTTTATAAGCATCGCTGCGTTCAGCAGCCTCCAGCACTGACAGTTCAGCTTCCTTGATCGTTCGGTCCACATTATCCATAAGATAACTGGCGGTGATACGGTCCGCTTTTTTAGTTTCCATTCGTGAAATATCATTAATAAATACAAAAGAGGCAAAAATCAGTATCGTCACAGTAAGCAAAAAAATAGGAAAGTAGGACAGCAGCAATCGGCGATACCAGGAACGGAACAATAGATAACCCCCTCTGTACAACCGTTAGGATACCCGGCCACGGTTCAGCCGTTAATGCACGAGTAGTTCATAGATATTTGGCTGCACCATCATGGAAATGGAAACTCTTCCGCCTAATTTGCTGCCATTATAACACATACAACATGAGCCCGACCAACGAAGCCATTCGTATTTTACACCTGCTCATTAAAAAGGCGAGGTGCGCACAGCCATAGCCGTGAACCCCCGCATATAAATCTGTCCGAGCAGCCGCCAAGCACCTAGTGGTAGTCCTCCTCGGCCTATAAACCACTCAGATCTCTGATATAACGGCGCGCCTTGATCGCATATTCCAGCGGATCGGCAAGTGCCGGATCCTGCTCCGCTTCCACTACAAACCATCCCGTATAAGAGTAACTTGCCAATTCGCTGAAAATCTCCGCAAAGGATATACATCCATCGCCAGGTACGGTGAATGCGCCCGCTTTTACAGCCTGGAGAAAACTGAGCTGATCCCGCAGCACACGCTGAACAACCTCCGGACGTATATCCTTTAAATGGACATGTTTAATCCGAGGTAAGTGGATGCGCAACACCTCTAAGGGATTCTCACCGGCAAAAGCTAGATGACCGGTATCGAACAGCAGAGACACCTCTTCCGGTTCCGTGAGCTCCATTAGCTTAGCAATTTCGGCCCCAGTCTGCACCCCTGTCCCCATATGATGATGGTATACAAGCGCCATACCTTTTTCAGCAGCCAGCCGGCCAAGCCCACCCAGTCCATCGGCAAGTGCGGCCCACTCCGCTTCTGTGAATACAGGTTTATTAGCAAACAGCGGCGTATCCATTTGTCCCTGAATACTCCGCCCTTGCTCTGAGACGACAATCACCTTCGCACCCATCTCATATAAAAAATCACGATGCGCGCAAAAAGCCTCCACTGTCTCCTCATATGGCCGCACAGTCAGATACGCGCTGAACCAAGCGCTGGCAATCTCAAGTCCACGAAGCTCAAGTGCCTGGCGCAGCCGTTCCGGAGAGCGTGGATACTTGTTGCCCACCTCGCTTCCCTGAAACCCGGCAAGCGCCATTTCGCTAATACACTGTTCAAAGGTATTGTCTACTCCCAGTTCAGGCATATCATCATTAGTCCAAGCGATAGGAGCAATCGCCAGCTTGACCGCATGTTCTTTGAACATCCTCGATTCTACCCCTTCCGTTTCACAGTATTACTAATACTAATAACTGCGGGCCTTTCCAAGCTGTTCAAGCTTCTGCTCGTAGGCAGCCCAAACGGCTTCACTGCCGGACACTTCTGGAACACCAACATTCCACCAGGCTCCGTAACCATGTGTCATTGTCTTGGGCAGCACCTTAATGTCAATTAGGGTGGAACGATCCTGCAGCAGAGCCTCCCTCAAAGCGTCACGCAACTGCTCAGCCGTTGACGCACGGAAGGTCTTCACTCCATATCCCGCGGCACTTGCTGCATAATCTATGCTTATCAGTTCGCCGCTCAGCTGACCTTCCGGGCCCCGGTAGCGGAATTCAGTCGCCATGCTATCCAGTCCTTGCTCCATCTGCAGGTTGTTGATACAGCCGAACCCCATGTTATCCAACAGAATGACGTTGATCTTCTTGTTCTCCTGAAGGCTCGTCACTAGTTCCGAATGCAGCATTTGATAGCTGCCATCGCCCACCAATGCATATACCTCCCGGTCCGGCTCCGCCAATTTCACACCGAGTGCACCGGAGATTTCATACCCCATACACGAAAAGCCATATTCCATATGGTAAGTATCCGGCACAGTGGAATTCCACATCCGCTGCATGTCGCCCGGTAAGCTGCCTGCGGCTCCTATCACAATGGCGTCTTTCGGAAGATATTCATTGAGGATCCCGAGTACCTGTGTTTGCGCCAGCGAAGTGTTCAACTTCGCCGCATATTCAGATAGCTTCTCGTCAAGATGTCCGGCAACTTCCGGCACGAAGGAAACTGAAGAACGATCTGGACGATCTGCCTCCTGATTCACCGTATACTCCACGTCAGATAGACGCTTTCTTTCCACTTCCCATGCCTTTTTTGCCACTACAATTTCATCTGTATAAGCGGTGCGGTAACCGCGCTTCTCCAACGTAGCAGACAGCGCCCTAAGACCTTCGGCAGCATCACAGACCACAGCCAGCGCATCCAGCTTGGAGGCATGGTAAAGGGAAGCGTTAATTGTCAGGAACTCCACCTCGGGATGGGCGAACAAACTCTTCGAACCTGTCGTGAAGTCCGTAAACCGGGTACCCACACCGATCACCAGATCCGCTTCTGTGGCCAGCGCATTGGCACAGCCATTCCCGGTAACTCCTATGCCACCGAGATTGTAGGCACAGTCGCTTGCCACGGCGCTTTTTCCAGCTTGCGTCTCACCGAATGGGATGGCGAATTTCTCCGCAAACGCACGTAATTCCATTCCTGCATCCGCATACCGGACTCCCCCCCCACAGACCAGCAGAGGTCGCTGTTTACTGGCAATAAGATCAGCTGCCGCAGCAAGCTCATCCGGATGCGGAGTACGGGAAACGATCCGGTGGATGCGCTTGCGGAAGAACTCAAGTGGGTAGTCCCAGGCCTCCCCTTGCACATCCTGCGGCAGCGCAATCGTAACTGCCCCGGTATCTGCCTGATCAGTCAGCACACGCATCGCGTTCAGCAATGCCGTCATCAGCTGCTCTGGCCGATAAATCCGGTCCCAATATTTGCTCACCGCTTTGAAGGCATCGTTGACCGTTATCGACAGATTGTAGGTGTGCTCCATTTGCTGAAGTACCGGATCCGGTTGACGGGTGGCAAAGGTATCGCCGGGGAGCAGCAGCACGGGAATCTGATTCGCCGTCGCAGTGGCAGCGGCTGTCAGCATATTAGCTGAACCCGGTCCTACCGAAGCGGTGCAGGCCATGATTCGCCGTCTGCGGCTCTGCTTGGCAAAGGCAGTCGCCGCATGCACCATTCCTTGCTCATTCCTCCCCTGATAGACCGTCATCTCACCCGGCGCTTCCTGAAGTGCCTGCCCCAGTCCAAGTACATTGCCATGGCCGAAAACGGTGAATATACCGTGTACAAAACGCTCCGGTCCATTGTCAAAGTCCACATATTGCTGGTTCAGAAATTTCACCAGCGCCTGCGCCGTCGTTAATCTAATCGTATCCACGTGAAACCTCCCTTTCGCCGTTTTTGTTACTGCCAGCGGGCAGTGACGACTTTTTTGCGTGTATAAAATTCAACCCCGTCGCTTCCATTCGCATGCAGATCGCCATAGAAGGAATCCTTCCAGCCGGAGAAAGGGAAAAAGGCCATCGGGGCTGGCACTCCGACATTGACACCCAACATGCCTGACTCGATATTTTCCCGGAAATAGCGCACTTTCCCGCCGTCATTCGTAAAAATACAAGCCCCGTTGGCAAAACGAGAGGTATTGGCAATTTCAATCGCCTCTTCTACATCCTTGACACGGATCACTGCCAGGACAGGCGCGAAAATTTCCTCCTGCCAGATTTTCATTTCCCGGGTCACTCCATCAAACAACGTTGGGCCGATAAAATAACCCTGTCCCTGCACCGCAGCATCCGCCCGGCCGTCTCTTAGCAACTTAGCGCCCTCGGCCATGCCTTGTTCAATATAAGCGACCGTTTTGTCTTTATGACTTTGGCGGATAACCGGCCCAAGAAACGTGTCGTCGTCCAAACCATCGCCGATGGTCATCTGCTCACATTCACGCAGGAGGATGGAGATCAGCTCATCAGCAACCTCTTCCTGCACCGTTACCACGGAGCAAGCCATACAGCGCTCTCCCGCAGAGCCGAAGGCTGCGTTGACAATCTGTGTTGCTGAAGCCTCAAGGTTCGCGTCTGCCAACACAATAGAATGATTTTTCGCCCCTGCCAACGCCTGAACCCGCTTCAAACACGCCGTTCCCTTCTTGTAGACATATTCGGCCACCGGCTGTGAGCCAACGAAGGAAATCGCCTTCACATCAGGATGCTCCAGCAGGCCGTTTACCACCTCATGTGCACCGTTAACCAGATTGAGCACACCTTTCGGAAGCCCGGCTTCCTCTAACAATTCGACCAAACGTGCTGCCAGCAGCGGTGTGCGTTCGGAGGGCTTCAGCACAAAGGTATTCCCACAGGCGATGGCCAACGGGAACATCCAGCAAGGCACCATCATCGGAAAATTAAACGGTGTAATCCCGCCGACTACACCGATGGGATAGCGATACATCCCAGACTCGATGCCTGTCGCGATGTCGGGCAACTGCCGGCCCATCATCAGCGTCGGCGCACCTGCCGCAAATTCCACACACTCAATGCCGCGCTGCACCTCTCCGTAGGCCTCTTTGAAGCTTTTTCCATTCTCCAGCGTGATCGTCTTCGCCAGTTCATCCCAATGGTCCACCAGCAGCTGCTGATATTTGAACAAGATCCGCGCTCTGCGCGGCACCGGTGTCTTGGACCAGCCTGCAAAAGCCGCCTTTGCCGCCGCCACCGCCCGATCAACATCGACTCTGCTGGACAGCGGAACCCTTGCCATCTCCTCTCCAGACGCTGGATTGTATACCGTTTCTGAGTGCTCCGTAGCCGCCTCTACCCACTGCCCGTCAATATAGTTGTTCAGCACTTGCACGGTTTGCTGTGCCATTCTACTCACTCCTTCATCTCTATTAATGCGATCCCGCGAATCTAATCTAATCTAATCTTGCATAGCTATTCGATCTGGGGTTGTTTGAGTTGTGTCCTCTCCAACCTCTGCCTACTTACTCTGCACCTGAAGTGATTTCCTCGTTAGACAATAAAAACGCTTCCAATTCGTCCAAGGTTGGCATGGCATCCGAACAGCTGTGGCGGGAGATGACAATGGATGCCGACGCGCTGCCGCGGCGCATGGCCTCACCGACGCTTTCTCCCCGCATTAGACTGTGAATGAAGGCTGAGGCGTAAGAATCTCCGGCTCCAAATGTCTTCAATACTTTAGCGGGAAAAATACCGCTCCGATGCTTCTGCCCATCCGCCGTGTAGGAGATTGAACCACTCCCGCCATGCTTGATAACGACCAGCTTTGCTTGGTGCGAGAACCAGCGGTTAACTGTTGCTTCGTCATCTGCATCTGTCACATTGTACAGGCTCTCCATCATATTAAATTCCTCACGGGTACCGATGATACAATCGCATTTCTCAGCTGCCAGATTATAATAGACCGCTGTTTCTGCGGCTGACTTCCAAGTATAGGGGCGATAATCCAGATCAAAAAATACAGTGACATTGTGCTTGCGGGCGAACTCCAAAGCGACAAACACAGCCTCACGGGACGGACTTTGTGCCAGTGCAGTACCTGAGATCAGCAGTGCCTTGGACTTCCGAATATACTCTTCCGAGATCTCCTCCGTACTCAGCAGCAAATCAGCCACATGATCCCGGTACATCAGAATGCTGCACTCCTGAGGACTCTTTATTTCAGTAAAAGCAAGCCCAGTCACTGCACCGGTCTGGTCAACACTCACCTGGCTATCGTCAATGCCATTCCTTTGCAGATAAGTTCGGATAAAACGGCCCATCTGATCATCGGATATCTTACCGATAAAGCCAGTGCGCATCCCTAGCCGTGCTGCTCCAATTACGATATTGGCGGGAGAGCCGCCGACATATTTGGTAAACGTCAGTGTCTCTTCCATTGGTCTTCCGGTTTCATTAGCGTTTAAGTCAATACAGAGCCGACCGACAGCAATTAAATCCAGCGGTCGTGCAGGATCGAACTGTAAACCGTTCATTATGACGCCTCCTTGAGAAAACTTCAGTAAAATGGATTAATGAGATACAACAACATCGGGGGATGGGTTAAGCGCTTAACCTAATTTCCATTAGTATAGTTTAGAAATTGGAGTTTGGCAATCCTGAACTTAAACGAAGTTGGGAACTGAACCCATGTACCAGAAAAAAACAAAGAAAAGACCTGTCCCTCGCCGCTAAGCGAGGGACAGGTCTTCAGATAGGAGTCGGCGTTCTTACTCCGTTTGTAGAGTTTGTGTCTTCCTAATGCGGTGCCGGTCCGGTGGAATGGCGGACTATCAGTTCCGGCATCAGCATGATCTTGCGCTTAGGACTATCGGGATTGTCGATAGATTCGTTCAGCAGAATCATCGCCTGTTCCGTCATCTCACGCAGAGGCTGAGCAATGCTGGTCAAGGTGGGATGGCAAATTTCAGCCAGCATTGTATTGTCAAAACCCACCACGGACAGATCACGGGGTATTGACAAGCCTGCGCTGCGCGCCTCCTTCAATATCCCAATCGCGAGCAGATCGTTGCAGGCGAATATGGCGGTCGGCCGGTCTTCCTGCGCCTGAGCCAGCATCGCGGCAGCCGCTTTGCGGCCGTTCTCCAGCGTGGCTGAAGTATGCGTGAGATTAGCCGGATTGTCAAAGCCAACACCCGCTGCCTTGAGCGCATCCATAAAGCCTTCCACGCGCAGCTTACTCCCCGGTAAATTGTCAGAGATAATGCCGAGCCTGCGATGGCCCAACGACAACAGATATTCTGTCGCCTGATAGCCTCCCTTATAGTCATCCACCGTGACGCTGTTGCTCTCCATCCTCCGGATATCAGCCGAAAATAACACAAGCGGTACGTGATCAGCCAGCAGGCGGCGGACCATATCCGGATTCCCTGTATGAGAAGCAATGATTATACCGTCCACCCGTTTGCGCAGGAGCAGTGAGATATACCGGGCCGCCTTCTCATCATCCCGGTCTGTACTGCATACAATCAAGTCGCTTCCCTGCTCCTGGGCATAATCCTCAATACCTCGGGCCGCCTCAGCAAAAAAAGGGTTGGAAATATCGGGAATCATCAGCCCGATCGTTCCCGTTCGGCGACTCGTCAGCGCAGAGGCCACCAGACTCGGCTGGTAATTCAGCTCCTCCATGATCCGATGAACCTTCTCCCGTGTCTTATCGCTAATTCTCCCGTTCTTGTTCAACACCTTGGACACCGTAGCGATGGAGACTCCCGCTTCCCGTGCCACATCATATATCGTAGGTTTCATCGTTAGTGAGCCCGCCTTTACGTTCGTACAATCCTATACCTAGATTATAAGGAACTCTTCTGACAGTGTCTATTCAGCGGTGCAAGAGACTCTGTTACTGTGGCGATCATTTGGTCAATACATCGACACAAAGAAGGAGCCTCCGCCTTGCGGAAGCCCCCTTTTCGTGCGTGCTGCTACACTATTTCTTCTTATCCTTCTGGTGTTGCTGCATCTCGAACAGCCATTCATGTTCCGGATCATTATGAAAAACCCATGTGCGGACCGGACCTGCCATCACATTGAGATAATAAGAATCATAACCCGGCGGAGCCGATACAGGATGATAGCCCTCAGGAACCAATACAATACTGCGGTCAGACACGGCCATCGTCTCATCAAGGCTGCGATCGTCATTATACACCCGCTGCACTACAAAACCATGAGCCGGGTTAACCCGGTGGTAGTATGTCTCTTCCAGGTAAGACTCAGCAGGTAGATTGTCACAGTCATGCTTGTGCGGAGGATAGCTGGACCAATTGCCGCCACCCGTACGTACTTCCACGACCAGCAGGCTCTCGGCTTCACTCTGCTCAGGCAAAATGTTGACCACTCGCCGTGACATACTGCCAGAACCGCGGGCTTCGGCCACAGTATCGCACGGAGCGATCAAACGCGGCGCATATTTGCCCGTTCCTGGTGCAAGGCAAACCGCAAGTTCCAGCTCCGTCAAGGCCGTAACTTCATAATGCCCTCCCGCCGGAATATACACCGCATACGGCGGCAAATCCTCAAATACAGACATACGTTCACCGATCCCGGCGAACAACTGGGCGCCTGCTCTCACATCCGCCTTGCCCGCCAGCAGCACCAGACAGATTTCATTCCCTTCCGCGCTGCGGCTCAGCGTATCCCCAACCTGCAGCTGGTACACTTCAAAACCTACATACTCCCATCCAGCGCTCTCCTTGCTAACTGCCGCTACAAGTCCATCTTTGCCGGGTGCTCCGGCTTTTATGATTAGATTGGACATCTTCACAGACCTCCCCCATCTTCCTTCAGCATCTGCATCCGCTTACAAAGCTTGTGTTGCCGATATTCCCTCTCCGGCACAAGAAGACAACTTGACCGGAAGCCCGGTAAGATAGGATTCCTTAGCGGCTTCGGCAATCCGTTCCGCCTGTTGCCCGTCAAGCCCGCTGCAAATGATAGGCTCCTGCAGGCGGATTGCCCGGGCAAACGCGGCAACCTCCTCTACGAAAGCCTGGTTATACCGCTCGAGAAAGAAATGAAGCGGCTGATCGCGTGTGACCGAAGCAGCGGTTGAAACCTCTACAGTTGTTGGACGGCAGTTGTCGGCGGTGGCTGAGCCGCAGGAACCGAACACCTCCACGCGTTGATCATAACCATATACAGCCTTACGGCTGTTATCAATGACGCAGATTGCGCCACTGGCAAAGGTCAGCGTGATGACAGCTGTATCCACATCATCGCAGCGCCCAAACATCAGATCAACGAGATTGGCACCTCGGGTATAAACTTCTGTTACTTCCTCACCCATCAGATAACGGGCCATATCAAAATCGTGAATCGTCATATCCATAAACATCCCGCCGGAAGACCGCACATAAGCCTCACCCGGAGGCTGCGGATCACGTGATGTGATCTTCACAATATGTGGACTGCCTAGCTCTCCTGATTGAACCAGTTGCTTAAGTTTGCGGAAGCTAGGGTCCATTCGCCGGTTGAAGCCGACCTGTAGCAATACACCCTCATCCTCCACTATCTTCAGTGCCTGGTGGGTAAACTCTGACGACAGGCTGATCGGCTTTTCACAGAAAATATGTTTTCCAGCCCGGGCCGCTAGCTCAATCCAAGAGGCGTGGGTATCCGTAGGTGTGCAGATAAACACAGCCTCAATCTCAGGGTCATTCAGAATGTCTTGCCCATTCACAAATGCAGAGCCAAGATTCCGGCTCTCTGCCCAGACCAGCAATTCCTCACTTACCACAGCCTCCGCAATGGATTTCAACTTAAACGACGGCATCACACGCAGATTATCTGCATGAAGCCGGCCAATTCTGCCTGCCCCAATAATGCCAACTACGATCGGATTTACCATGTTTGCTTATCCTCCTTCAAGGTAAGCGCTTAACCATCCCGAAAATAGTATACTCCAAGCACAAGTGAAGTTACAAGCAAATATTTCTCCAGCTTTTTTTAACTCTCTCCTTAGCTATCTACTCCTCCTCAACAGTAATGTAACGCTTCACCTAGTGCGACTAAAACCATGGCCTGCCCGTAGGCCATAGGGGCAATAATGATTTCCTTATAATCTTCTTTTGCAGCACCAATCGGAGTGCCGCCGGATACACCAAGCACCGTGCCTTCATCGTCAATTCTGTCCAGCACCGCCCGGATCGCTTTCAGGGCATGATCTGCATACGATTCCGGCAACAACCCCCTGCGTACGCTACGCAAAATACCCGCTGCGATAGCTGCTGAGCCTGACGTTTCAGTATAACTGTTAGAGTCGTCCAGCAGCGTATGCCATAATCCGTCTCCGCTCTGGCAGGCTAATAAAGCTGTTGCCTGTGCGTTCAGGATCTGTTGAAGATATTCAAACACTCCACTGTCCAGATACGGCCCCATCAACTCCAGGTATTCAGGCAGGCCGAGTGTAAACCAGCTATTGCCCCGGCACCAGAAGGCTTCGCTGAAATTATGCCGGCCGCCAAAATGCCAGCCATGAAAAAACAGCCCCGTCTTTTTATCATACAGGTATTTGATATGCAGCAGCAGTTGGTAAAGCGACGCTTGCCGCCATGCGGAATTATCGTATTTGACACCCATTTTTGCCGTGAACAAAATAGCCATAAATAACGTATCAATCCAGATTTCATTATCATTGAGCGTAACTTCATCCTTGCTCGCTCCTGTTGTAACATGCTGATAACCAGACTCCTCCGTCCGCGGCAGGCCATGCATCAACCACTGTACCCATTCCAGGCTTAATTCCTCCGCTTCCTTCAGTTCCATTAATGACAGCAGCGGTGCTGTTGTATTGATATTCCGGCTCGGCAGTCCCTTGCCCAATTGCTTGCTCATCCAAAGCTTGGCATATTCTTGATAACGCTCATCCTTGAAATGCTGCTCGAGCTTTTGAAGTCCGTAAAGCCCCACTCCCTGCGGCCAATCCCATTCCTCCATGCCAAAATCACGGGCAAAATACCCCCGTCGTCCCGCATCCTCCCCTAAATTTTGCAGTTCGGCTTCGTTTTCCGGCCGCTCCAGCTTCAGCAGCTTATCCGTCACGCGGTTCAGCTTTTCAATGATCTCAACTTTACTAATCCGGCTGTTGTTCATCTGTTTTGCGCCCCTTCGCCTGCCATTTTGGGTCTTCCCTCATGTTGGGTAGTTCCATTCACCCGTAATATATCAAACCATTCCATACAAAAACTACTTTATATTTGCTGTAATAACCCTCATATATTGCAAATCTTGCTTTTCTGAACCTATAATAAGTGCATATTACAGAATAAGGCGGTGAGAGCATTTGCTTGAAAGCGACTTACTGTACGAACAAGGGTATAGCGTACGTATCAACACGCCCGTAGATCCCCTTTTTTATTATTTTGATTATGACCAGCGTTCTCACGATATCAATATGGAGTTTCAGCATTTTCATGATTTTTACGAGATTCATATCTTGATGGATTCCCGAGCCACTCATATTATCGATGGGAATGTCTGCGCCCTCCAGCAGTATGACATCGTGCTCCTGCGTCCTTATCGGTTGCATAAGACACAATATCCGGAAGGGCCGCCGTTTAAGCGGCTGATCATAAACTTCGCCATGCCCAAGGATATACCCGGTTTAGATAACGCTTACAAAAGTATGTTTCTCTCATTTTGGGAAGAAATACCGATCTACCGTTTGCCAAAAGAGTTGCGCAAAGCCGTGTTTGATCCTCTTAACGCTATCTTCACCTTATCACACAGCACTTCACCGTTAAATCCAGTACTGATTCACAGCCTTTTCCAACAGTTCCTCTGTGCTTTATACCAGCGTAGAGACCAGAACAGCTATGTCCCAGAGGAGATCGGAAATGCCATTATGCAAAAAATCTACTCGATCACCGCATACATCCATAGCCATTACAACAGCGAGTTGTCCCTTGATTTCCTCGCTAAAGAGTTCTTTATCAGCTCCTATTACTTATCACACCAATTTAAGTTAATTACCGGCTCCACGCTGACAGAATATATTCAGATGACCCGGGTCCGTAATGCCCAGCAATTGCTGATCTACACCCGCCTGAAGATTTCCGAGATCGCCGGGCAATGCGGATTCAACAGCTTCTCCCAGTTCAACCGCATATTCAATAAACTTAGCGGGATGTCCCCATCCGAGTTCCGCAAGAATCAGGTCATGTCCAACACTGCTTCGACCACATTTTCCTATTGATGTACTTGCTTACCTAGTTACAAAAAATCCGCTGTGCGTCCGACAAATCTATCTACCCTCTAAGTAACTATATTGAGCAGTAACAGAGGCAATGTTTAGACGCAAAAGAGAGCCGAAGGGAAAGGGATAGCAAAAGCGATGGTGCAAGCACACACATGTTGGGATAGATGCAGGTACTGGTGTAGGTGCTCGTAGTGATGTAGGTGCTGGGGCTGGGGCTGGGGCTGGGGCTGGGGCTGGGGCTGGGGCTGGGGCAAGGGTAGTCACATTTAACTGTATTTCATACAACTATTTTTTCACGCATCACGCCACCATTAGATATAGCTGTATTTGGTGCAACTATTTCCTTGGTTTTTTCGCCTTTAAGCTACATCTCGAGTTTTTAGTTGTACAGAATACAGCTAAAATCCGAAGATTCACTATTTCATACGGAATAGTTGCACAGAATGCAGTTACTTCTCAGATCCCATCAAAACTCCTTCTCCCAATTGAAGATAATCCGCCCAAACAAGTCACAGCTCAGCAAGCCACCACAAATCAAAAAAACCAGGCAGCGATTCTCCACTAACGGGAGAATCACTGTCTGGTTCTAGCTTCAATTACATCTTAAGCCGTACGTTCCGTTGCTTTGAGACGCAGCGCTTTTTTCTCTTTCGACTTCGCCACTGGCGGTTTCAGAGAAATCGCGATGATGCAGGCCAGCAGGCACAAGAGGCCAAAGATAACAAAGGTTGGTTTAAATCCGCCTAGGAAGACGGCGATAAACGAACCGGAAAGGGCACCAATACCAAAACCTTGGTAAACGATTCCGTAGTTCTTACTGTGATTTTTCAGTCCGAAGAAGTCGCTGACAATGGCGGGGAACACCGTGATATTCCCGCCAAAGCAGAACGCAATGGCTGCTACACAAGTGAAGAAAAGTCCGAAATTCAGGGTCGCGTAGCTGAGGGTCAGCATAGCCGCCGCAGTTACAGCAAGCGATGCGCCTACCAGCTTCAAGCGACTCATTTTGTCAGATAAAGCACCCAGAATTAAACGTCCCGCTGTATTAAAGATCGCAATCATAGCCACCGCACTAGCTGCTGTCTGTACATCAAGTCCAGCCAGCTGCACGCCGATATCTTTTACAATACCGATCAAATACAGACCACACATACAAGCGGTGAAAAAGATGATAAATAGCAGATAAGCTTCTTTTGTCCTCAGCATTTCTTTGACCGTATAGTCTTTCGGTGAACTCATTACTGTAGCTGTCGTTGAACCCGCTGGTGCTGGGGCCGCTTGAACCGGAGCTTCTCTTACGAGCAAGGAACCGATTACAATCATGCCCATAACAATCAAACCCCAATACATAAATGTATTAGACACACCCACTGAGTCAATCAACCCGCCGTTAATATATTTAAAGATCAAACTCCCCGTTCCATAAGCACCAACGGACACGCCGGAGATTAAACCTTTATTATTCGGAAACCATTTAATTAAATTAGATAATGAAGTGATATAAGCTGTCCCATCCGCAAAACCAACGATCACCCCAACCAATAAATAGAACATGAAGAGTGAATTGGCTTGAGAGCTAAGAATCAATCCTAGTCCGAGCACAATCCCAGCAGTAGCAGTCAAACGGCGAAGCCCGAAACGATCCTGCAGCTTCCCTGCGAACAAAGTCGCGAAAGCGAGTGCAAAGCTCGTTATAGAAAAAGTAATCGAAACGGAGTTAAGCTCCCAGCCAAATTTTGTTACCAGATGCGCATTAAATAAACTCCATGTATAGATGGTACCTAGGCCCATTTGCATAATTACTGTACCTAATACGATTAGCCACCGTTTGGTGCTTTTGCTGTCCATTGTCGTAGTCATGGTCTTTTCCTTCTTTCTCTCTCGTTGTCTGCTACAAGAGCTTCTATCGCCTCTTTATTGTAGCTAAACCAGCCGATGTTGAGAGAAATCCGGCATGAGATGACGGAAATGAAGAATGAATTGCATTTATAAGCGCATAATCTGCCTGAATTCCTTTACCTTACTACGACTTACCGGCACTTCAAAACCTAAATCATGCAGGCGCAGCAAATACGTATTGTTGAACCACGGGATGATTTCCTTGATCTTGGAGAGGTTAACAATATAGGAACGATGGCAGCGAAAAAAACGATCCTGCGGCAGCCGCTGAAAGAAATCGCTAATACTAAGTGCCATGCTGTATTCCTCACCTTTAGTCATCACACTTGTACTTTTTTCCTGCGCGGAGGCGTAATAAATATCGTCGGCATTCACTACGATAATCTTTTCATTTTTCCACAGATTAACCTTGTCACTGACCGGATTACGCTCTTCTTCCCCCTGTCGTCCACGGCTGGCAAACGCATTTTCCAGCTTGTGCAGCATGGCTTTGATGCGTACCTCGCTATAAGGCTTAAGAATATAGTCAAAAGCTTCAATCTCAAACGCCTCAGCGGCATGCTCCTTATACGCAGTGATGAACACTATGTAGGGTTTTACCGAGAATCTACTGATATTTTGTGCCAACAGCACCCCATCGATGGAAGGAATATTAATATCCAGAAAAATCACATCTACCGTATCACTCTGCAAAAATTTAAGCGCGTCCAGCCCATCTTCAAACTGTGCCGTTATATCGATCCCGCTGTGCGTCTCTATTAAATAAGCCAGCTCCTGTCTTGCCAGCTCTTCATCCTCTACGATGATCGCTCTCATTGGTCCTCCTTTTTAACATCAAAAAAGATGTTCGTCCCTTTATCCAATCTCTGAATGGTAAGTCCAGTCCCATAGATCAGCTTTACCCGTTGGTGTACATTAAACAGCCCGATTTTATTCTCCGGCATATCGCCAGTATAGACCTTCTCTATCGTTTCCTCGCTGATGCCAGCTCCGGTATCGCGAATGCCCACCCGTACGGTATCCCCGTGGTCTTTTACAGAAATCGTTACTGTTCCTGTCCCTCTTACCTTCAGTATGCCGTGTATAATCGCATTTTCTACAAGCGGCTGAATGATCAGACTCGGAATCCGAACCTGAACCTCATCAATATCATAAAGCACGTTAAGCCGGCTTCCAAAACGCGCCTTTTCGATCTCTACGTATTGCTGGACCTGCTGTAGCTCTCGTTTGATATCAATGAATTCATCGGTAAGCTCCAGATTGTATCTCATATAACCGGACAGATTCACAATCAGCTCGCGTGCCTTATCCGGGTTAATTCGAATCGAGGACGCAATCGCATTCAGTGCATTGAACAAAAAATGCGGGTTAATGCTGGTCTGCAGTGCCTTCAGCTCCGCTTTGTTCGCCATTTCCTTAATGCCTTCCACCCGCGACACTTCCATCAAGGTAGAGATCATTTGCGACAGACCCACGGCCATAGCTTGAAGCGAGTAGGTAATCTTGTGGGCTTTGGTGTAATAGATTTTGAGCGCTCCCGTCACCTCACCCTTTTCCTTCAAAGGAATAATGATCAGCGACTTGATCTGCGGATTCACGTAATCACTATCATCGTTACGGATGGTAATTTCACCACTGGACAACGTTACTTTAGTTTCCTCACTGATAATATCGTTAGTTGTCTCATAATCCTCCTCACCCACGCCAACATAGGCACGAATAAACCGAGTATCCGTAATCGCTACAGCGTCTGCACCGATATCCTCTTTGATGATCTGGCAGATGGTGTGCAGCGACTCCTGATTAATATTGCGAAAATACGGCAAGGTCTTATTGGCAATATCAAGCGCCAGCTTGGACTGCTTAGCCGCGATCCGTTCCTTCTCACCTTCCACGCTCTGCACTAGCACAACAATCAGGCCGACACTAATCTGGCTCATAATCATCGGAAAAGCGATCTTGGACACGATATCCACACCCAGCGACATCGGCTGAGCCATCGCTAGAATGAGCAGCATCGTCAGTGCCTCACAGGCCATTCCCGCCAAAATCCCTGCTATCCAGCGACGTTCACCAGAGGTGCGGCGATAGATTATCCCAGACACTATGCCTGCGGTGATACTCGTAATCAGACAAGGAAGAGAGGTTACCCCTCCGATATCAATCAGAAAACGGTGAACCCCTGAGATGATGCCTGTTATAAGTCCAACCCATGGTCCGAACAAAATCCCGCCAGATACGATGGCGATAATTCGCACATTCACAAGCGAACCTTCCACATTAATCCCGCTATAAGTGCCGAAAATGGCAAATAAGCTGAAGATCATCGTCGCAATAGCAAGCTCTTGCGGAGCGTAACTCCCTTTTTGAAAAACCTCTTTAAACCGCGGCAGACGAGTCAATACAAACAGACACATCAGCAATAACGCAGCTCTTTCCAACAATTGCAGTAATATAGTAAACGTATATTGCACGGTCACCGCCTCCAAAGGTCTCGATGTCGATTCATTATAAAGATAGTTCATGCCTCTGTCCATTCAGCCTGTCCCTTTATACCTCTATTGAAACTCTTGTTGTATGATATTAACAGATTGGAAGCATGAATATTCGGAGGTGGCAGTTTGCACAAGATAGAACACGAGGCAGATATCATTCAGCTTGTACATAATGACCCCTGGATGATGGATATTTTAGAAAATGCCAGATTGCTACAGTTACCTGACTGGTGGGTTTGTGCTGGGTTTGTACGTTCAAAAATCTGGGATACCTTACATGGCTTTGAAGAGCGGACCCCTTTGCCAGATATTGATGTTATTTATTATGACGGCAGCAATCTTCATGAGGAAGTGGAAAAGCATTGGGAGGCAAAACTAAGAAATTTAAATCCCCATGTGCCATGGTCCGTTAAGAATGAAGCAAGAATGCATACCATTAACAACCTTGCGCCCTATACGTCATCTGTAGATGCCATCTCCAAGTTTCCGGAAACAGCTACAGCGCTTGGGCTTTCCTTAGATGAATACGGTAAGGTTATCCTAACCGCTCCGCATGGGATTGCAGATGTTATTAATGTAGTGTTACGGGCTACCCCTCATTTCAACAATAATCCGAACTTACTACCTATTTATGAAAAACGAATGGCACAAAAAAACTGGCAGGCAACGTGGAAGCAATTGCAGGTCAGCGCTACCTAAAGCTAAGTTGTGTTAGCATCGGAATAAAAAAGACAGCAAGCCTCTGCTACAGAAGGGCTTGCTGCTGTTGCTTTATCACACCGCTAAATCAATACCAACCACGCCTACTACATCTCCCTGACGATTCCGGATTGCTCTAGATAATGTAATACAAGAACGTTTCGTAATCGCGGATACATAAGGTTTAGAGACATATTCACCCTCATTCATGGCCCCATTCCACCAATCACGCCGCTTAGCATTCAACAGGCCAGCCGCTGGCTCGGAGTAGATAAAGGTTCCATCCGTCCGATTGGACCAAATGGCTTGTACATCTGGAATTTTCTTAATGTAAACTTTCAAAACACCTTGATGAACTTCAGTATCTGGAGCGTAAAGTTCTTCCTTGGCGGAAATCGTCTCCAAGAGACTCTGCATTTCCTGAAGCCGGGCTGCATATTGGCTCATCTCAATTTCCGCTCTGCCCGCAATGCTAGTAACCGATTGCTGCAAGGATTGCGACTCCGCTAACAGATTGGCGCTGACTTCGTTCAGCTGCCCAATTTGATCCCGCTGCCGTGTCACCTGCTCCAGCGTAAGGTCTACATTGGCAATCGTCTCATTCACGATAGCCACCGCACCGCTCAGCTCCGTTGTCACTTCTACAATCAGCTTGCCCTGCTTCGCGGCAGCATCGATTGTTTCCGTCACGGCGCTGCCTACTTCATCTACTCTCGACGCGATATCATCGAGTCGAAGCTTAACCGTGCCGACCTCGTTCACCCCACGCTCCACTGAGACTTGCTCTTTCGTAACGGATTCCAGCACCTGCTGTACTCCATTATTAATGTCAAGCAAGATGCCTGAGGAGCGGTCTACCGAGCTCTTGCTTTGATCAGCCAGCTGCCGAATCCGGCTGGCCACTACTGCAAATCCGCGGCCCTGTTCACCGGCCCGGGCCGCTTCAATAGAAGCATTCAGCGCGAGCAACGAGGTCTCATTCACAATGGAGTTAATCAATGTATTGATCTCCTCTACCATCGCAATATGATTACTCAGGGTAGTAAACTTAGCTAACATGTCCCCACTCTGTGTTTGCAGATCCTTCATCACCACATCTGCAATGCTCAGGGAATCTACCATTGCTGTCATTCCTTGCCGAGCATATTGCATATTCGAGCCTAGTTTTTCCGTCAATTCTTCGATATGTGCTGTAACTGAGGCTACACCGCCCATCGTCTGATAAGCCCCTTCAATATTGGCTTTAGCTTCGTTGCTGCGAATCCTTAAATCCGTTTCATACGCGTGTGAATAATCTGCCGTCTGCTGCAGCTGCTCTGTATGGCGGCTGATTTCTTCAAGCGCACCATGCAGCCGATCCGAGGTAACTACAATCTCATTGCCAAGAAGCTCCACTTTGTTCTGTGAATCCTTCAGCAGCGTTTCTTTGCGATAACCGTAGCGGGATGTATTCAGCGAGAACCATCCTAGAGAACCCATAAGCAGAATAATCACCAGCTTATGCATCCAGAGCATATCAATCAATAAGCTGTACACACTGACAAGAAGCAACAGGACGACTACGAAAATCTGGTTTCGACGGATCTGCATCTTTACTTCCACTCCACTCGATTGATGTTATGTATTCTAACATTATATCAGCAGAGTTAATTAAAGGAAATACTTTCCATAGTATTCCTTTTCGATCAATCATTCCCCGGGCCAGGCAATCTCCCCTTATAAAGATGCTTGTTGATCTCCCGCTTCCAAGAAAGCCATCAAGAGGAAACCTGAGCTTATTGTCGAATATATAAGCATATTGCCACTGGAAAAGAGGATCACATTATGCGCGCCACACCTCAAACTCCTCGTCAGACCTATTGGAATCGTGTGCTTCTCAATTCATTCTGGATCATCCTGATTGTGTATTTAAGTATTCAGTTCATTGTTTCTCTATCCTTATGGAGCCAGCGTCCGGAAACCCCAACCAGGAACGATTATATTGAGCACTCGTTGATTTCTGATTCCATCATAGTGAGTTTGATCATTATTCTAGAAGTAATCTATAGATGGAGGCCTCTGTGGGCCCAACTCGCCATTACGGTTGCAAGCCATCTATTTGCGGTTTTGATTATCGTCAATCTCAGCAATGAGTTGCATGTTAAATCATTAATTATGCTGTTCCCGCTACTAGTCTCGATGATCTATCTGAAGAGCAGTTATATGATAGCCACTTCTGCTATTTCTCTACTGTACACGATCATTTTATTCACCAAGACATCCATTCACGAGTACTTCCCGATCACCCAAACAATCATTATCGCTCTTATTTTTGCAGGCACTGCTTTGGCAGGTTTTGCAGTAATCGTTCGTGGACGTGATTTGATGCAATCCCTGCAGAACTCCGTCAAGTCAGAACAGGAATTACGCATTCAGAATATAATCATGGATCGTCTATCTAAGATAGATCCCCTGACTGATCTGTATAACCACAAGACTTTTCACGAATATTTGGGTTGGCTAATCGAGCATCAGCAGAGTAATCCATTCTCCATGCAGCTTGCAGTTATGGATATCGATAATTTCAAAAAAGTAAATGATTGCTATGGACACTCCGTTGGAGATGTCGTATTACAAAAAGTCGCAGCGATCCTGCTAGAGTATATCGGTCCTGATGATTTCGCCGCGCGGTACGGGGGCGAGGAATTCATTGTCATTCTGACAACCAAAACCTTTGAGCAATCCTATGAAATCATGCAACAGATTCTAGCCAAAGTCGCCGATACCCCTTTTGCCGAAATGGAAGGGAAAAGCATAACCGTCAGTATCGGGATGCATGATTACACAGGTGCAGACTCCAAAAATTCTACTTTTCAGCAGGCTGATGATGCACTTTACGAAGCTAAAAACACCGGGAAGAACAAAATTGTCATCAGCTAGTGACAAGCTCCACAGACACTGTTTATCTGTCGGAGCTTGTTTTCTTTTGCAAAGCCTTAATTTCAGAAGCATTTCATACCAAAAACCCCCACCTTGAGATGAGGGCTGTGTATCCACTGCTATATTCCGTAACGCTTCTGCGGTTCCAAAAGCTCCACCACTTCCTGCTTCGGAACAGGTCTGCTAACCAGATATCCCTGTACCTTATCGCAGCCCGATTTTCTGAGGAAATCCAGCTGGCTGATCTCTTCCACTCCCTCCGCAACGACCTCCAGCCCCATATTGTGGCCCAGCTGTATAATGGTCTGCACAAAAGACTGGCTGTAAGCTTTTTCCGAAAGCGAATCGATAAAGGTTTTATCCATTTTAAGCGTAGAAATCGGCAATTGCTGCAAATAACTAAGAGATGAGTATCCCGTTCCGAAATCATCCAGCGCAATACGAATGCCTTGGGATTTGAGGAATTGAAGCTTATTCACGATACTCTCAAACGATTCCATAAAAATAGACTCGGTGATTTCCAGTTCAAGACAACTAGGCTTTAGCCCACTTTCAGCCAGACTTTCCTGCACCATCTCGACGAAATCATCCTGCAATAGTTGAATAATGGAAATGTTAACTGATATCTTGTAAGGAATGCCCATACGATCTTGAATGCCCTTCATAAAGATGCACGATTCCCTAAGCACCCATTCTCCAATATAAATAATCAGCCTGGAATCCTCGGCGATTTTGATAAAGGAAAGTGGAGATACAAAGCCCAGCGTTGGACTATTCCAGCGAATTAAAGCCTCAAAACCAGAGATTAATCCAGACTGGATATCCACCTGCGGTTGATAATATAACTCAAACTCATTATTATTCATGGCACTGCGCAAATGTTTCTCTATATTCATCCGTTCATTAAACGCAGTATGCATAGATTTGTCATATACCACATAAGTCCCCTTACCATCCTCTTTTGCCCGGTACATAGCGACATCCGCATTTTTTAAGATTTGCTCGGTGGTCTCACCATCTTCCGGATAAAAGGAAATTCCGATGCTTACGGAAACGTACAAATAACTCTCTCCGATTAAAAAGGACTGCCTGAACGCTCTCATGATACGCTCCGCCAGGTCTAGCACATCCTCGTGGTTTTCTATATCCTTAATAAAAATCACGAATTCATCCCCGCCGAGCCGAGAGAGCATATCTCCTTCCCGCACCACCGACTGCAGCCTTTTGCTAGCCTTCTGAATAAGAACATCACCGGATTTATGCCCTAAGGTATCATTGATGTATTTAAAATTATCGGTATCTACGAACAACAGCGCCGCCTTGCCTCCTGAACATTGCAGATATTTCTCCATAGATTCCAGTAGACATACACGGTTGGGTAGATTACTAAGCTCATCCACATAAGCTAGACGATGCATGTGTTTTTGATTCTCCACCAGCATATCGTATTGCTCTACAAGCTCCTGCTGTGTGGCTGTAAGCTGTTCATAGGTTGCCTCAAGCTCCTGATAACTGTTGCTCAGCTTTAGCTCTACCTGCTTCCGCTTACTAATATCAATCAGCGAACCGATAAATAACACAACTTCATTCTTTGGATCAACGATAGCTTTACCACTTACCTCAAACCAGACGAACTGATTATCTTTTGTCCGCATGCGGTATTCCGTCTCGTAGATAGGTGTTAAACCTGCCAGATGATCATGTCTTGCCTTTTGGGATGATGGCTGGTCATCGGGATGAATAATACTAAGCACCCCATTTTCGAAAGAATTGATTTCATCCTCCGTATAGCCCATGAGCTTGTACCAGCGATCCGATAGATTATACAGTCCTGTCTCCCAATCAAGCTCCCACATGTATGCACCAGAACCCTCTGTCGCGAGACTGAACCGTCGTTCACCTACTTGCAGCTTAGCAAATTGCTCCTGTAGCTCGACCTCTGTCGCTGACAGCTCTTCGTAAGTAGCTTCCAGTTCCTCATAACTTTGCTGAAGCCTTAGCTCATTTTGTTTGCGCTCATTGATATCCACTCCTACAAGCACAAAAATATCAGCTGCCTGCTTATCCAATCCTTTCAACAAGGTGGTCCGAAATGAAAAATACCGCGCTGCTGGCGAATTGTCCGGAAGTTTATGCTCGATATTATCAACATAGTCAAGCTGTACGGCCCTTTCCAGCAGATTCCGAATAGCCGCCGTACTGCCTGTCAGCCCCTCTATATCCTCAATGTTTTTGCCCACTACTTCATTCTCGCATAGGCCCGTCATTCGCTCAGCGTAATTGTTAAACCGAACTACCTTTTTATCCGCCTGCACAGCCCAAACCACCATACCGCTATGCTCTATTACATCCTCAAAAAATTGCTGTTCCGAATAAACCGCCCGCCGTAAGTGATTAATATACATTTTTAGCAAAACCGCACTAATGATCAGAAGGCCGAGCAGAATAATGGCTCCCACAATAAATCTATTGCGCATCATAACTTTATAATAATCCGAATGAACGAAGAAATAGTGCTGATACAGCTCTTCAAAAGCACCTGAACGATGCAGGCGATCCAATCTCTCGTTAACATAAGTCACTAGCTCCGGAGAGGATTTACTTATTGCAAAAGCGACATCCCTAGGGTAGAGATTGCTCATTTTTTTGATAATACTCCCCTTCAATTTCTGCTCTGCAATCAGATAATCAATCACTTCCTGATTCTCAAATAGAAGGTCGATTTCCCCCTTTTCTAAAGCCTTCAAAGCTTCAGGAGTCGTTGCATATTCTATGTAATTTGTAATCCCCACCTTGCTGTTCAGCACGGTTGCAGAATACTGTCCATTCCCTAACCCAATCTTATAACTTCCCAACGTCTTTAAATCGATCTCATCCTCAAGCTCTCGCCTTGCATAGATGGAAATATAATTCTTAATAACTGGATCTGAAAATAACACCTCTTGGTTACGCGACTCCGTAATTGCCATAAGACCTGCTATCTCAATATCTCCTTGAATCAGCCGACTGTAAACTTCATCCCATTGCCCAGTACTGTAGTGAATAAGGTAATCCTGCTTCTCAAAAATCATCGTGCTCAAATTAATATCAAACCCGGTCAAATACCCGTTTTCTACATATTTATAAGGTGGATATTCCAGTTCTACTTGGTACCTTATATCCTCTCTTTCGGCGTGAGCGGCTGTAGGAGGTACGAGCAAAAGCAGAAAAATAATCAGAAGCAACATTGTGCACCGCTTCATTGCCCAATTCCCCTTTTTGCTAAAATTTAGAATTTAAAGCATTATTCTAAAAAGTATTCGACAAAATATGGTAAGATTCCTGCTAATTCTTTCCTAAAACCACACATTATACGCAAATCCCCATCTTTCGATGGACTCTTTTATTTGTAAATGATAAAAGTTACGAAGTCTTGATTTTTATATTGCTTTTTACATAGAAAATGTGGATAATAGCAATAACGACAAACGATGATAATGATTATCATTATTATAAGCGTTAATAATTTCAATTTACTATATTTAAGTTAAAAGGAGACTGATCACCCATGAACGTTACCTCTACCCGAACAACATTACAGGTTGACGATTATCTGGATCTGCTCAATCTTGCCGTTAAAGTTGGAGATTTGAAATGGCAAAAAGAAATTAAATCCAGATTGCAATACATTCTCTGTCTGCCGACAAGATAATGCTTCCGATTATACGCCATGTTCCCTTATTTAGGGGCATGGCTTTTTTTGTTGGTATGCAGACATAACTATATAATAATTGGAGTATCTCCAGGTCACCTGATGGTTAATGATATAGTATAATTATCAGCATAATACATTGAATAAAAAGTCCTTCAGATCGGAGCGTGTCAGCTTGAAAAAGTATATAGCTTTATTCTTAATGCTCAGCCTGTTATGGGTACCTGGTGCATACGCCGCTGGAATTCCTGCACAGCAGGGATTTGTTACCGATAACGCTGAAATGTTCAGTTCCGCAGAAGCCGCGTCTATTTCTGCTACCGCCACTGGAGAACTCATGACCATCCATGTACTCACTGTAGATTCCACAGACGGTACTCCAGCTGATAAGTATGCAGACAAGGTTTACGACTCGTGGAAACTGTCCACGCGGGATCTTCTACTGCTGATCTCCGCTGGTGACCAGTCCATTGAGCTAAATTTCTTAAATCCAGGCTTTCAAAGCTCGTTAAATACTTGGTCTAAGAATCAGGGAGGGTCCTCGGGAAGTTCAGCCATCCAAAAACTGCTCGACACCTATTTCATTCCTTATGCCCAAAAAGGGGACTTCGCTGGCGGGACAAAGGCTTTGATTAATGCCATCCATTCCATCGGAGATCGTGCCGGCAATACTGGAGGAACCGCAGGAAGCGGGAGCGCAGCCGGGGTCGGGAATGATGTAAACCGCTCCAGCAGCTCCATGTTTATGATTGCAGCGATTCTTATCGGAGCCCTTCTAATCCTCCTTCTACTCTTTGTAATGGTTACAGGTCTGCGTCGACGCAAGCAGCTTAGCGAGCAACAGAAACAGTTATCTAATTTAATGGTCCAGGCAAATCGGGCACTGGAATCGCTAAACCCTTTTCAAGGGATCGTTCAAGGGAAGACGGGAGAGCTAGTCGAAGGTATTTCCAAGCGGCTGTCCGCCAAGCTCGTTGAAATCTCCGCACTACAAAGTGAAGTTCAAGGCGTTCAGCCAGCATTTTATCGTTTGGCTGCCCTCAAGACAGCCGTGAAACAATTGCAGCAGACCGAAGCTGCCTTCCGCACAGCGCTTGAAGAGGAAGAGAAACACATAGCTGTCATTAGCGAAGCTGACCGCAATGTCAAACAGCGTATTACAGAGCTGAAAGAGGATACGCCAGAGCTTGAAGAACAGCTGCAAGGTGCAGTTAAAGAAACCGGATATGAGCTTCAAGAAATTGTAGAGGAACTTAAGGAGCTTGCGGAGGAAACTGCTAAGGCAGACCAATTGGAGCTTTTTGATCCCATTGCTGCACAAGAGGTTACCGAGGATGCACAGGAACGTCAGGAAAAAATCGAACAGGATCTGAAGGATGTTGATCTCTATGATGATAAGCTAAACAAATTTCCTACGGTATTAGCTGCGGCACGTGCCAAAATCACCGGGATCATTGAACAGAATTCACTGCACAATATGAAGGTTAAGCCATATGACCACCTGGAGCAGGCCCGCGTAGAATCGTTGACTCTTGAAGCGCCGCTGCGTATAGGAGATATGGATGAGGTGCGCAGAATCGGCGCCAGTCTAGATCTGCTTCTGGATGAAGCTGTTGCTATGACAGAGCAGCAAGCACTGCTGCGGCAGAATAACCGCAGAGATCTAGAGACATTCCGCACCACATGGAGCCACTTGAAGCAGCGGCGAGACGAGCTGCAGGCCCGAATTACAGAAGCACGTGTACATTTCGAAGAACAGCATATAGTTAGCGTAGAGAACATTCTGACGGAGTGGAGCACACGTCTTCGGGAAGGCGCAGGTGAAGTGGCGCAAATTGAGAACTGGACCAGTGATGAACGGGGCGAATATGACAAGGCCCACGATGCGCTGGAGCGCTTGCTGTCCTTGCAGGATGAAGCTGGCCGGCAATATGACGGCGTCTCTGAAAGTCTAAATGCATTAAATGAAAGACTGGATAAAGTACAACGTCTCTTCTCCGAAGGACAAAGTCGGGTAGAGACGACCCAGCGAATGCTGCACAGCAGAGGCTTATCTTCCAGAATCCGCTTTGAGTTATCCTTACTGCCGGAATATAGCCAGTTGGAGCAACGGTTGTCATCCCGGCCTTACAACCTGGAGGAACTGGAATCGATTGGCCGCGCTTATGACGCTCAGATCACTTCCTTTGTGAATGAAGCGAACCGAATCGTTCGCCAAAAAGAAGAGGAAGAACGGCTTACCCAGCTAGCCATGATGAGAGAGCAACAGCGGCGTGCGCAAGCCCGTAAACGGATGTCCTCCGGTCCTCCTTCTTCAGGCGGATTCGGTGGGGGACGTTCCTCCGGCGGCTCTTCCTGGGGTGGTGGCGGCAGTGGCGGCAAATCCTCCGGCGGCTCTTCTTGGGGCGGTGGCGGCGGCAAATCCGGTGGAAATTCATCGGGTGGCTCTAAGTGGTAATTCCTCACCATTAGATGCAAATGGGTATACAAAAAGACTCTTTCGCTTATATAGGCGGAAGAGTCTTTTTAATTATGAATTATTATTGCTGTTTCATTTGTGGTATGAATGTGCCATTGGAAGATAAATTGTAACGGCCGTGCCCACTCCCTCTTCACTAGCTATTGCCACATATCCTCTGTGGGCAGTCACGATTTTTTTGACAATCATGAAGCCAAGTCCATTCCCATCGCCTCTGGTCGTGTGAAAAGGCTCTCCTAATTTCTCCAGAATTTCCTTGTTCATACCCTCTCCATTATCGGTGAAGGTAATCACCTGAAATTCATCCTTCACATCAAGAGTCACTGTAATGCTCCCGCCAAAAGGCAAAGCTTCCATTGAATTTCTTAGGATATTGAGGAAAATCTGCTTAATCTGATTGCGGTCACATTCGATCTCAGCATCATAATGGATCTTTGTATTTAACACTATATTATTCATTTCCACCTGAATCGCGAAGATATTCAATACTTCCAGCAGGATCGTGCTACATTGTTCAGTCATATAATGCGCAGCCTGCGGTTTACCCAGAATAAGAAACTCGCTCACAATAAGATTCATTCTTTCCACTTCAGACATAATGAGATCATAATGCAGCAGTCGTGAATCTTTATTAGCCAGTTGAAGCATCCCTTTCACCGTAGTCAGGGGATTACGGATCTCATGTGCAATGCTCATAGCCAGTTGTCCTGCGACCACTAGCTTTTCTGTATTGCGCAGCACTTCTTCTGTTCTTTTCATCTCCGTGATGTTGCGCAAACTTCCAATCACACGCGCTAAGTAACCATTCGCATCGTAAACGGGTAGTACATCTAACATATAATGCTCGAACAACCCGTTTTTCTCCTGAATCACTTCTAACCCGGCACATGCGACATGATGTATGATGACATGTTGAAAGTATGCGCCCACATTCCTAATTTCAAAGACACTAGTTCCAACCACAGAGTCTTGATGCTCACCACCCAAATGAAGCATAGCTAAACCGTTCTCATTTATATTCACGACTGTTCCGAATTGATCTGTTATGATTACCCCTAAGTAATTGGTCTCTAGCAAAATCCGATTTAATAATTGCAGCTGAGAATTCCCTCTCCGCAACAAAATCTCACGTTCAATCGAGTCAGCCATCGTACAGAGCAGAGGCAGCAGATGGGGATGGGCTACATCTATATCTGCCATAAATGAAATTGTACCTAAAATTTCTTGCCCATTTTCTTTATAAAATGGAGCTGTACAGCATACTAAATGATGCAAAATATGATGGAAATGGTCTCGTCCTGTCAGCTGGAATGGCCTCTGATATTCAAGGGCTAAAGCGATTGAATTGGTACCCACCTCTTTATTCATCTGCACGCCTTCTTTGATGCCTACCTGTCCTACGAGATCAATAATCGTCGCATCTCCTTGGAACGCCAATAGATAACCTGCATCATCCGAAATCGTAACTAGGATCGGGTTCCCTTTGACTGAGGAAAGAAATTTTTTGACAAAAAATTCGATAACCTCAATCACTTCACTATATACGCTAAGCTGTGCCCCCAATTCATCAGTAGAATATCCCTTTGCAAAGACAGGCGGTTGCTCAGGATCAATTCCCTGGTCTATACAATGCTGATTGGAAGCCTTAATAATGGTCTCATCCGTCAGTATCCCTGTTGTCTCATCCAAAGCCCTTACCCCATTCTGTATGAATCTTCAATTTTGCATTGCATAATTATGTATTCTACCTCTCTCCCTCTAATCCTTTTCAATCCTTAAAAATCAAATAATCCCAATGTTAAAAAATAACTTTCTGCACAAAAAAACTCCACCCCTATACAAGAGCGAAGTTTTGGAGAATTATTATTTTCTATTTTTCAGTTAATGCTTAGTATCATCCAAAAAAGGTTTATTCACATAATAATACATTACCCCCATCAGTACGCCACCGCCAATTAAATTGCCGATCGTAACGGGGACAAGGTTATGCACCACGCCATACCACGATACCGTTCCGGGATGATCAAGTACAAGCGCAATCGCAAAGGTACACATATTGGCAATACTATGTTCATAGCCGGAGATGAAAAAACAGAATACGAATAAGACCATGGCGAACATTTTGGCCCCATCGCCTTTCATATTCATCGGTATAAAAAAAGCCATACAAACGAGCCAGTTACAAAGAATAGCCCGAAAGAAAAGCTGACCTGCCGGGGCTTCCATCTTATGCTCCACTACATATAGCAAAAAACCGTTTACATCTGAGCTATAGAACAGTCCTGTCAAAAAAATCAGCAAGGCAAAAACGGCAGCCCCAAGAATATTACCGATATAACTCATGATCCACATGCGGACAACCTCAGACCATTTCATTTTCCGTCTTAGTGCCGTGTATGTGTAATAAAAAGTATCTCCGGTGAATAAATCCCCACCACCAAAAGAAATTAGAATAATAGCCGCTCCGAAAGTAATCGCAGCCATTGGATATGCAAAGGGGGATTGCTCCATAAAGAAATAGTTGCCTGTCTTAAATGCTACAATTACACCGAATCCGATAAACATACTGGCCAGCATGGCTCTGGCAATATAGCGCATTACGCTTTGCCGGAATATCTTCTGTTTCTTAAGTGCTAATTGTTCAACCTGAAGCAGTGCCTCGTTCTCCATGTGACCTCCTTAGGGATTTTGGTATTTCCAGCTGATTATGGGCTAATCGACAGCCTTGCGTTATTATACCCAATAACCCGCTGGAAATTACTTGAACCAACTCGCGGCAAAAAATCCCTGAATACTTACGGGGAAGCGAAGCTACCTCTTGCTAATTGTCTTCATTCATTTTAGCAATGGCTTCTGCTTTTTCACTGCTGGCGACGATGATAAGCACGAGTATCAAACAGCCTAAAACCATAGCCTATCCCCACTTCCTCCACATGTAGTCTTGTGACAACTTATGTATGTGGATAGGGCTTTATGTTTGGCTACAGCAAACTTCATTTGATTAGATCACGTTTACGCCTATGCAGTAGTTGAAGCAAGCTACTTCATATCCAAAAAAAGCAGAGCAGCGAACCCCCAGAAATGAAGGCTCACTGCTCTGCTATATTTTTACGGACTTTTTTAAAAATAATTAGTTCAAGAAGCTGCTCAGTTGGCTCTCTGCTTCACCTTGTTTCAGCGCCTCAGGCTTGTCCGCTTCATTGAGTCCTAGACGATTGCCCAGTTGGGTATTGATCGTCGTCATTTTGGATGTATAATCCTGGCAGCTTTCGATAATACGACGGTTTGACTGTTCCGAAGTATCCAATGCGCTAAGCAGATCGCCGATCGCTTGATTCACGGCTTCCATAGACATGGAAGGTTTGGATAGAAGCTCGGTCGTTTTTTCTGTAGTCGTACGCAGCAAGCGTGCATTTTCTTTAAACTGATCTTCAATCGTCTTATTTGTTGCTTCTACAGCGTTGATAACATTCTCCTGATCGGCCAGCGACATCGCAATCATTGCCGACACTGTAATCAGATTAGAAGTTTTATCAATCGCATTATTTACGGAATCGATCAGTTTATCATTATTGTCATTGATGATATCTGTAGCAGCAATCGCTTGATTGTAAAGCAGAATCATCTCTGTCATGGACTGAATACGAACCATCACTTTACGCAGACCACGCTCCAGATAAGCTTTACGGAACTCATTCTCAGGCTTCGCAATCTCCACCTCGAACAGCTCTTTTAGCTTATTGCCGAAGGCAATTTTGGTTTGAAGGTTATAGATCTCCTCCATAGAGGTACGTTTCAGCTGGCGCATATTTACAATACTCTCTTCGAGGGTATCTCTGCCGTCGCGTAGACCAGTAACAATCGCATCAATATTTGTGCGGACAGACTGATATTTGTACACATAGTTCTTCATCGGACTCTTCCGCAGCATTTTGCCGAAAAAGCTAACATTCTTACTCTGTTGCAGATTTTCACACTCATTCCGCAGCTTCATAATCATGTTAGGCACTTCAACACGCTTGCCGGACATCAGGTCATTTACCGGACGATCCAGCAGCTTGAGCGTTTGGCCTGCTTTTTCCTGCGTCTTCACCCCAAGCTTCCCGATATCATCCATTAAAGAATCCAACGTGACTGTATCTGTCTGGGATACCTTCTCGATCAATTGTGCGGCTTCTTCGACTACCTTTTGTTCATCTTCTTTTTTTAATTGGATCAACTGCGTGGACATGGGTTTCCCTCCTATAATTCGGAACTGCTATACCGCTGATGAATCAGTTCCGCCTTCGTCTGAAGTTCCATCAGGTCTTTATGTTCGATCGTCGAAGCAATATCCGATATTTTGGAATCAACATCTCTTAGACCGTTCAGCAGCGTTCTCCGATTCTTCGTCTTCGCTTCACCACTTAGGCGCAAAAATGGGTTAATCACACCATTTAAATCCTTCAGAATCAATCTGCGGACCGTATGATTAATATCGCCATTATTGAGCTCCTGCAGCAGCGGAATTACACGTTGAAGTCTCGCAAAAAGCGCCAGTGATTTCTCGACAATTTCATTGTCCAGTGTATCCTTCTGCCCCTCGGAGATAATCATATCTTCCAGAATGCTAAGGTACTCAACTACTGGAGCAAATTCCGTTCCAATCTTCGTTGGTTCGGCCTCAGTTCTACCACTATTGCCCGGATTACCTGGTGCAGCATTATTTGCCGCACTAGGTAATTGCGGAGCATTTGCAGAGGGAGCTGGAGCAACAGGCACCGTCTCTGGACCTGCTGGCAGCACCTCAGCCGGAAGGTTGGTTCTTGGACTTCTCGTTGCAAGAACCCCTACCGCTGCACCCGCTACAGGCAACAGCAAGGAGAGTAACTCAGGCAAAAAAGAACTCGTTAATACAGCGACAACATAGCCAATACCGGCATACAGCAATATTTTCGATTTAAATTTAATTTTTCTCACCTCTTGTGAGCGAGATTGCGAACGCTCAATTCACGGGATCCGGAATTACGGATTCGCCGTTTATTTTCATAATTAGCGGCTGCTCTACATGGCTGGCAAGCACATTATCGCCGAACTCCGCAGGCTGGACCTCTCCGCCGAGTGCACTTTTGACAGCCAGGTATGGAAAGTTAATTCCAGACAGACAAGAAATATGAAGACCTCCAGACATCCGGGGGTTAATCTCCAGCAGTTTAGGAATTCCACCACTATACTTCATTTGAATATTGAAATTGAAAGGTATTTTATATACCTCTGCTACCCGGGAAGCGATCTCCTCCAGCTCCGGAATATGCTCCATCAGCCGCAGACGACCGCCAGCTTTACGACGGGGTACAGCCGCTAACAGCCTGCCATTCTCATCTGACAAGCAATCTATACTGTATTCATAACCTTCCAGCAATTCCATCACCATAAGTTCAGGGAATGTAGGTTCACTTCCCAGAATACGATAGGCCTCATCGAAGGATATCAGCGGAGTTACATGACCAAACAGCTCCTGTAAAGGACTACGTGTGTTATCAATGATACGGAAGCCAAGGCCTCCCTCTGTCTCCGTGGGTTTAAAGCATACGTGGTGTCCTTTGGCTACAAGATCATGATAAGCCTCTTTGAACTGCTCTGCTGTACTCACCACATGATAATCAGGAATTGTCATAATCCCTGTTTCCTTAACACTTTCGTAGAACTTCCCCTTATCCATGATGGTCTCCAATAAGTCCAAATCTCTACAGACCAGAACCTTGGTGCCAATCGCATCAAACATAGCAGCATGCAAAGCTATATCCAGCATATGTAACCGTGGAATGAAGATATCGATCTCATTGCGGCGACAGAAATCCACGCAGAATTGAACATATTCTATTCCAGTCAGTGCTGGTTCAGTCCCAGCAACATCAGCACCTTGAAGGGACATATGGTGAATATCAGGATGCGTGGCGAAGATTTGTACAGGAACGCCATCCTCATTATTGCGGATGAGATTCATATAATGGTAAGCGACGGAAAACCAGCGATTGAAATAAATGTTTACCTTTTTCATAGTGGCCCAACTCCCAATACGGTTAAGTTATTATAGATCATGTTTACATACTGTAGAATTTCATCACCAGCAAAAACACCCGCTTGCTTCGTAAAGGGATACCTTGATTTTACAAGACCACTCTGCTGCTCTGCAAATATTTCTCCATGACAAGGAGCAATCGCATAGTCCGCACTTTCTAGTAAACTCTTATCCAACAAGGAATCTCCCGATGCTACCATCGGTTCTGAACGAACCGTCCGGCGCACATGAACAATCGCATCACTTTTATTCACAGCGGCAGGAACGACATATAGCTTGCGTCCTTGTAAGGATACCCGCCAGCCCAAATCGTATAATCGCTCTGCCAGATTCGTGATCTCATCCATAGGTAATAAATCACGCACTACTACAAAAGTATAAAATAAATCATCACAATACCGCTCACTAATGATCCATTCCTCGTGCACTACAGACCTAACGTGCATTCTAACTTCTTCTGCCGCAGCCGATTCGTTTTGAACAAGCCTGCCCACCGAAGCTCTCCAGCTCTTATCTACTTCGCCACCAATCAGAATATTCCCGCCATTACTAGTAATCGCGTAGTCTGGAATAATCGTGTCTTGAAACAGATTAATACGCTTATACTGCGCTATGGTACGTGTTGTAACGGGCATAAAGATAATACGGGAAGTAAGCTCCATCAGATCAGCTAATGCTTTTTGGGAAATGTATGAAACCGTCTTGCCATCCACAACCTCCGCAGGAACCAGGCCCGGAGTATTCTCCGGGACACCGATTGCATTTAGGGAATAGATTAACGTTCGGTCCAAATCACTGGCATAGATCATTCCGTCTCACCTCTCAGCGGCTTAATAATCCCGCAACAGGAGTAGGTGAGTCCAGGGAATACCTCTACTGGAACCCCTCTATCCTCTGCTAAGAGAATAATATGACGAAGATTTGGATTATCCATAGTATCGACAAGAATCTTCCACGGTACTCTGCGCAGCAGCACTCGGGTAGTTTCTCCGACTCCGGGCTTGACCAAATTGATGTTATCTATGCCGAACACTTCTTGAATACTCTGAATATCACGCAGGCCCTGCCATGTAATTTCTGGCGGGGATTGCTGCATCTGTTCAGCAATCGCTTGCGCTTCTTCCGCAACGGAGGAGAAATACGGGCAGATCGCCGCAATGAATACATTAGATACATCCGTATCGAGCCATTCCTTGTAGAATTTAGCCCCATGGAATTCTTCCGGACCGATTAAATCATCGCGCAGCACTGTCCGGCTCATCAATCCTGACACCGTAGAATTGAGGCATGCACTAGGAATAAGATAATCCTCTCTAGTCCCGAACGTGCCTGAACAGTTCCCGGGATCAGCCAATACGGCCAGGTCATCATTTAGCCGAATGCCATATTTCTCATATAGGCTGTTGCACGCCTCAATCAATACCTGGCGAATAGCCCCTTTCCCCGTCCATCCGTCGACAAACTGCAAATCAGCGTCAAGCCCATGCTTTTGCAGAATATAGAGGATTGCGTTCTCATCAATCCCCTTGCCCCGAATGATAGAGATACTATAATGCGGCAGATCAGCATCATATCGCTCTTGGATATAACGCTTAATCAGTACACCAATTGGTGTTCCCGCTCTTGCCAAAGAGACTAACACCGTATCAAGTCCCCGTTGAGCGACAATCATCTCAGAGACTACCGCTACTGCTAGAGCAACCTTCTCCGCAGATTGCTCCAGCGTCTCGTGAAATAACTCAATATACTGCTCAGTAGGCTGATATTCCACGGGCAGCATCTCAGAGTAGTGTACGCCTGATTGAATGGCGGCCTCTCTTTCGTCAGTCGCCCGCTCCAGTGAAACATCGCTCAGATCCTTAAGCAAAAATATAACATCTGACGGAGAATAGCTGCCTAGCGGAACCGGTTCGGCTATACTTCTGTTTAGAATTTCTTCAGTTACTGTTCCCTTCATAGGTAGGGCCTCCACTTCTTCTTTCCGAGGTCAGTACAATAAGATGCACTTTATGGCGGGCCAGTTTCTTCAGTATATCAAGCATAGGTTTCATACGCTCATGCGGTACATCACGCTCAATCAGCACAAATATATCATCGTATTGACCAGGAGCTATATTATAAATAAAGTTTGTGATTTCCGGGTCACCAGCTGAAGGATACGCAGCAGCACTATGTACCCCATAATCCGGCCGACGCTCAGGGTGGATCGGACTTCTAGTGGAAGACTGGTAAGCAATCCCTTCCCCCATTTCCGCCGCCACTCTCATCGGAAGATACATAAATTCTCCTACACCCATTACCAAGGCTTTCGGTCCTCTACGCAATTGCCGCAGCTGCTCAGCTATTCGTTTCACACCCTGATCAAGCTCCAGATTATCCTGTGACTCCATTCCGAACCGTCCACTATATTTCATATACGGCGCTGTGTTGATCTCACCATAGGAATCGATAGAGGATACCTCCAGTCGTTCCATTCCATCTTGAGCATAAGTAGTTACAACCTCACACTCAAAAATGGCCTCTCTATCCAGCTGCTCAGTATCCTTATTAAACACCGGTGAACCTATCACTTCAATATTCCCTTGCAGCAGACATAACGACTTAATGCGAATCCCCAGCTCCTGCTCAAGCTCACTATAGTGTTGAAGATTGCTGCCGCTTCTCCAATCCAGAAGAGAGACTACCACATATTCCTCCCGCGGGAATTTTGACTGAATATCTCGAATCGTATTGATCGCGGTTTTCCCGGTCGTAATCTCGTCATCTACCAATATAATGGGCTCTGTCCCAGATAAGAGTTCGGTATCCAAGGCATAACATAGATGATCAACTGCATGGGAATGCTCTTCTACAAAACTTACAACAGACTCCAAATCAGGAATATGCTCACGCGTAGTATGAATATAGGATGCCTGCTCAGCAAAGATGTTGTACACACTGTGACCCAGTGCAGTTGCCGTTTCTGCGAATCCAATAAAAACCACAGGCTTGGGCAAAACCAGCCGGGCCGCTAGTAAATGCTGATAGGCTTCCTTAGCAAATTCAGGATGAATCAGCCCATGAACCGCCATATCCAATAACTTTGTCATACGATCACTATCCACGGAATCGCCGTTCATCTCCTGATATAACAGCAGCGCCAACGCTGCTCCGCTTAGAAGTGAAGTATACGGATCGACGGGGATATGCTTGCCAAGCACCTTACTGACAAACAGAAAAGTTCGTTTTTTATTAATTCGCGCCGCCATAGAAAATAAAGAATCCAGAGGCATATGAAAGGGGTTAAAGGTTTCGGTTACATTCACTTGCAGGTTCTCGACTATGTTATACGTGCGTAAATTCGTTTTCGGGTAATAATCCGACAAAATGCTGTTGTTCATGTAACACCCCGTATATTTGAGATCGTAGTAAAATTCGTCTTGCCCAATTCAGATGGGGCTTAATTTCGTTCATTTTATTAAAATATTGACTCTTAAACACGCCCAGACTGCCATCATTACTTTCTACAATGCTTAAAGCGTCGACGTATTCCTCATGCATCACTGTATACATCGCCTGAACAGGTCTGAGATGAGAAGGATGGATAATCGTCTTACCCACAATTCCATTCTCTTTATCCAAAATAACCTCACGAATTAGCCCGTCCACACTGCTCGAGATATAGCTATTCCGCATATCACGGCCGTTTTTGCCGTAAGTATCCTCAAATGGCGTCTGCCGCAGCTGCGGCCGGAGAACTCGATGACCTTTATTCGCAAAATACTCCCAGACAGGTCCTGAGATCACATATCCCTCTTCAACCCGCCCAAACACATTGATAATGTCCGAGATACAGTCACGGATAGGAGTAAGATCATAAATACTAACATCAGGACTGCGACGCAGTCCGAACAGGCTGGAGAAATCCGTTGCCCCAATTCTGACGTTTAGGACAAGCTCACGGTAATTACGGAGTAAATCACGGATAGATAGCAGACTGTCCACTCGACTTTCCCGATAAATAATAGGTGCAGTTTCCAAGATTGGCATCCCGTAAAGCACAGGATCATTATAACCACGCGTATTGTTGTACTCAGCTAACGTTTCAAAATATTGAATTCCATTGTCCACAGAGAACTTAGGAAATACAAACCCTGTTAACATCGTTACCAAGGATCCCAAGCGGAAAATCATTTGCCGGAGTTGGTCCGGGTTACGTACTCGTATAAAAAGAAGCGGGAGGCTGTTCGATGAATCCAGCTCATTTTCTGCGTAAGCAGCTAGGTAAATAAGATGCTGGATAATAGATTCCTCTGCATTGTCAACCTGGTCATCTCCGATTGCGTCCTCCAGATCTATAATAACCGTCACTAGACCTGCATTCTTGAGCTTAATGATGTCTTCTGCAACACTTGCACGGGTAGCCGGCATATAGAGGGCAGCGCCGACAGCGTAGGCTAACAGTTCCTTGTTCGTGGTATGATCAAATGAGATAGGCGGAGTGTAAAACAAAGAGATTTCTTGTTCTTTCGTCAGGTAATCGAAGTATCTCAAATCGGTTCCCCCTTATAGTTTTGCGAAGCCAAGCAAAACAAGCGTAGACCTCTCCTCATAGAGAGTGTCAGAACCGGCAATACTCTCCCTTGGGGATGGCATCTTGGCTCTCTCAAATATAAGTGAAGGCCTACGCTATAACATATACGATTACCTGAAAGAAGCAGGCGTTTCTATTCTTGCATGATCGGCTCCGACTTCTCTATGGTGCAATTACTTTTTTAATCATGCACTTTTATGGGCATCTTTTTTCTTACGTCTAGCACTATAGAGGATCGTACCCACGAATACCGCTATAAGGATTGTAAAGAATACGACATGCGGCAATTCAAAACCAAAAGCACCCGCTAGCATCTTACCCGCAATAATGGCGATAAGCAGGAACGCTGCCTGTTCCAATTCAGGGAATTTATCAATAAGCTTCAAGAATACCTGCGCCACTCCGCGCATCATCAGAACCCCTAAGATACCACCCATAAAGAGAACCCAAACCTGATCGCTAAGTCCAAATGCTGCAATAACACTGTCAATACTGAAAGCAATATCCATTAATTCAACAAGGAGAACCGTCTTCCAAAAAGAAGTGCCTTTATTCTCCGTATGCTCTTCGCCACTACCTTTAAATAAACCTTTATATGCGATATAAAAGAGATACAGTGCACCAAGAACCTTAACCAAAGTAAACTTAATAAGAAATGTCCCTAGTCCAATGGCCAGGAATCTGAACAAATAAGCCCCTAAGATACCGTAGAAAAGCGCCTTTTTCTGCTGCTCCTTAGGTAGATGCTTAACCATAACGGCAAGCACAAGCGCATTATCTGCAGAGAGCAAACCTTCTAGTAGAATTAAGCTCCCGATAATCCCCCAGCTCACAGGATCAGAGAGTGTACCTACTACATCACTCCATGAGAAAAAATGCCCGTAATTCTCACTAATATTTCTAAAAAAATCTGCGAACCAATCCATTACACTTTGCGCCTCCGGTAAAATCGATTATTTGCTGCCCGCAACCCAGCGCAGCCCCCAGCCATAGGCTTCATCCATCTCACGATGACCACTGTAATATTGCACCAGCCGTTCAACACTAAATGTTTCATTGCTTACATTCCGGAATAACGCAATGGCACACATCCCTTTTCGGTTGTTATGCTCGTCCAAATTTACAATGATATCAGGTCCTCCGCCTTGTTTGATGGTGACAACCCCATCGGCCTCCGACCAGTTGGTTACCCCTTTATAAATAAAGGAAAACACTAGAATGCGTTCAATCTCGGAAATTTTGATACCATTTATACGCAAATTCTCACCAGTAGTTACGGAGCCTGTCCGATCATCCCCATCAAGCATGACATAAGGAGGTTGATTCAATGAGCCAAAGGCATTGCCCAACGCTTGTACCACTCCTTTACTGCCATTCTTCAGTTCATACAGACAAGCAAGATCTAGATCTACGCCATTTTTACGACTAAAGAGTCCGCCCTGTTTCTGGTTCCAGTTGAGATTAATCAACACTTCCCCTAGATCACCACTGGCTGATTTTTTTAAATTAATGGAATCGCCTTTTTTCTTCAGCTCGATTTTCTTCAAGTTGAGATTCATTGGCGAAGGCGGAGGTGTGGGTGGAGAGCTTTCTTCACGTTTCACTGGCTGCGCAGGCGGCGTTGCGAAGATTTGTGGTGGAATCTGCGGCTTAACCTCCGGCTGTGGAGCAGCAGGAGCAGGCTCCTCATTCGCTTCAATACCGAAGTTACTGCATATCTCTTTCAAACCTCCGGCAAACCCCGCTGCAATGGCACTGAACTTCCATTCACTGTTATATCTATATAATTCCCCTACCACAATGGCCGTTTCCACGGAGAAAAGATTCTCGAGATCACATCGGAGCAGTTCCGCACCTGTCACTTGATTGAGAATCCGAAAATAGGCCTGACTAACTTGCCCAAAACTTTGACCCCTTTTCTCCCCATCATAAATGGTAAGCGTAAAGGCAATCTTCATCACATCGGAAGGAATCTTATCCAATTGAACTTCGAATTGCTTGCGGTCATTGAATCCTGGCACATCCTTATACCTAATATACGATGTGGCTGGATTATTATAAAATATTAAATCCTCGTCTTTACTTACTTTACCCTCTGATCCAAGCAGGAAAGCAGAGCTATCAATCTCCAGAGCAGCCTGAGCATTCCAGCCGATCTCTACGATTATAGAATGAAGTCCAGCATTGCCTTTGGTCAGATCAGCTTTTTGCCCTTTGACTACGTTAACACTCATTCTTACGCCACCTTTATAAATGGAGTAAACCAACTAATAATTTTGTAAAAAAGAACCCCACAAAGTGGAGTCTGTACTGCTCTAAATATTTATAAAAAGGGCAGGATCGGTAATGACCCCGCCCACTTGGATGTTATTGCGCGTCCAGTCCATAGTTTCTGCATAAAGCGCTTAGACCGCCGGCAAAGCCACTTCCAATCGCCTGGAACTTCCAATCCGCACCATTGCGGTAGAACTCACAGAATACAACAGCTGTTTCAGTTGAAAAGTCTTCACCTAAATCGAAGCGAAGCACTTCACGATCATTAGAAGCATCTACTACACGTACAAAAGCATTGGAAACCTGTCCAAAGTTTTGTGCCCGAGTTTCATAATCATAGATCGTTACCGTTATTCCGATGCGCTGAATATGAGCAGGGATTTTGCTGAAATCAACAACAATCTGCTCGTCATCTCCATCACCCTCACCCGTACGGTTATCACCTGTATGAGTCAGGGAGCCATTTCCACCCGATGGATTATTGTAGAATACAAAATCATCAGAGCCCTTGGCCTTGCCATCTTCATGCAGTAGAAAGGCTGAAGCATCAAGGTCAAAATCTTGGCCGCCGCTATACTTATTAGTATCCCAGCCCAATCCTACCACTACCTTCGTCAAACCCGGATTAGTCTTGGTAAGATCAATCCGTTGCCCTTTAGAGAGACTGATCGTCACTGACAAAACCTTCTTTCATTTATGAATTCAATTCAACTTTAGCATGCAGAACGAAATTTATTGCAGGCCGTAGTCGCGAGTCAAACCGCTCAAGCCGTCTTTGTAGCCACTGCCGATAGCATTGAACTTCCATTCTGCACCGTTACGATACAATTCGCCTACAACAACACCAGTTTCAATAGAGAAATCCTCACCGAGGTCGAAACGAATCAATTCTTCATTGTTCAGATCGTTTACGATACGTACGTAGGAACGGGAGACTTGTCCAAAGTTTTGGCTTCTTGCTTCAGCATCATAAATTGTGATAGTAAAAGCTACTTTGTCCACATCAGCAGGGATGTTCTGAAGATCCACTTGAACCTGCTCATCATCACCATCGCCTTCACCTGTACGGTTATCTCCGGTATGAACAACAGAAGCATTCTCATTTTGCTTGTTATTGAAGAAAATGAAGTTGGTTTCTTTATCAACTTTACCACTAGCATTGGTCAAAAAGACGGATACGTCCAAATCGAAATCTTTTCCGCCGTCGTATTTATTAGTGTCCCAGCCAAGACCTACAGTGATTTTGGATAGACCTGGGTTGCCTTTTGTTAAATCGATCTTTTGACCTTTGGATAAATTAATTGCCATGATTACATACCTCTTTTCTTATATTTGGATTATACGTAGCGTTCTGCAAGTTGATTGATATGAGCGGCGTGGCTGCCTTCACCAATTGCAGCGAACTTCCATTCTCCACCTTGGCGGTAAAGCTCTCCACAAATAAGTGCCGTAAAACCTGTGTAGTTGTCTGACAAGTTGAATTTAATCAACTCACTATTCCCGGCAGCATTTATTACCCGAATATACGCTGATTTGATCATTCCAAAATCCTGTTTGCGATTCACCGCATCGTAAATGTTAACGACAACCAGAACCTTATGAACATCGGCAGGAATAGCTTTCAAATTAACCATGATTTGCTCGTCATCTCCGTCGCCTTCACCCGTCAGATTATCTCCGGAATGAATGACCGAGTTGCAAGGACTTTGCTTGTTGTGGAAGCAGATCAGGTTACCCTTCTTAGTTAGCTTGCCATCCTCATTCAGCAGCAAAGCTGAAGCATCACAATCAATGTTAGCCTGCTTTTTGACACCGAAAAATCCCTTTTTAGCCTCTACCGGATCCCAGCCTAAGCCAACTATTACATTGGACAAGCCCGCATTACCTTTAGTCAGATCAATCTTTTGACCTTTTACCAGATTAATTCCAGCCAAATCAACGTACCTCCGTTTCCGATAAAACTATTATCTGTTAGTCTAGCTTTTAGGTGTTATATCAGTGATACGATAAAGAATAAATTACGTTTCAACGAACTTTTATCTATGACTTCACCTAATTTATAAACTGAATTCGCTAGGGTTTAATCCTAAGACACCACAAATATTCCGCACAACTGCTTTTTCATAATCATCAAAATCACCATCAGCTGATCCAATTGCCGAGCATACGCCCACGATCAGACGGCCCGCTTCTGGTTTGCTGCTAAACTTAGCGATCGCTTTCAAAGCCTCTTGTTTCCCTATTTCCGGAGAGAACTCGAAGTTACTAACATAATGGTTGAATTGAGCAATGACATCTCTCATGTCAAATACCTTCAATTCATTACTTAGATTTATATAGCCGACCATTTTATTCTTCTCTGCATCTTCTATTTTACCGTCAGCCGCAGCAACCAAAGCGCAGCCTGCAACTATCGCGTTCATGAAGTCTTTATTTTTGAATTTTTTCACTTGATCTGTTAGTCCGTTTTTGGTTGTGTTTAACCAGTTTTTAAATGTGCTCATCGTATTTCTCCCTCTATCACTGCAAGATTATGATAACAAAAGATATCCCCAGAGCCTCCTCTCCACGTTCCGACAGATTTTGCATATAAATCCCTGAATTAACCGTTACTCTTCTAATATACCTGATAAAATAACAAGATTCTACTTTCCACTAAATTACAGCACCTTTGATAGAAAGGATCGTGTCCGTTCTTGCTTAGGATTTCCGAACAGCTGCTCCGGACTTCCTTCTTCCACAATCTCACCTTGTTCCATGAACAGCACCCGATCCCCCACCTCACGCGCAAAGCCCATTTCATGTGTCACCACGACCATCGTCATCCCCTCACGGGCCAGTTCCTTCATCACCGCCAGCACTTCCCCCACCATCTCCGGGTCAAGCGCTGAGGTTGGTTCGTCAAAGAGCATAATTTGGGGCTCCATAGCCAGCGCCCTTGCAATCGCTACCCGCTGAGCCTGCCCCCCAGACAATGAGGCTGGATACATCTCTGCTTTTTCACTTAGACCTACTTTTTGCAGCAGCTCAAGCGCTTTTTGCCGCGCTTTATCCGGAGACCATTTACGCACCTGAACCGGCGCCAGCATAATGTTTTCTATAACCTTCATATGAGGAAATAGATTAAACTGCTGAAACACCATCCCAAGCTCTGTACGGATATCGTTAATCTTCGTACTCGCCGCCATCAAAGAAGTGCCTTCAATTACAATCTCGCCCCCCTGCGGCTGCTCCAGTAAATTAAGGCAACGCAAAAAGGTGGATTTACCCGATCCGGACGGCCCAATAACCACCACTACCTCCTGACTGAAAATATCGATACTTATGTCGGCCAGCACCGTATTTGTTCCAAATGATTTATGTAAGTTCCGTACTGAAATCATAGGCTCCATCCTATTTCAGCCTCCGTTCAACGTAATTCAGCAGCTTGCTAAGAGAATAGGTAAGAATGAAATAAATAAGTGCCGCTGTCAAATAAGGCTCCCATATCCGCAAATATTGCCCTTTCATCGTGTTGGTCCAATACATTATTTCCGGTGCAGCCACCAAAGCCAGAAGAGAGGAGTCTTTCACAAGCACAATAAACTCGTTACCAAAAGCCGGAACCATCCGTTTGATCGCTTGCGGTAAAATAATAAATCTCATCGCTTGCCGACTAGTCATCCCCAGTGAAATAGCCGCTTCCCGTTGCCCACGATCAACCGACTGAATGCCTGCCCGAAAAATTTCAGCCGAATAAGCAGCCGAATTAAGCGACAGAGCAACAAACGCAGTAATTAGAGCATTGGTTTTGCCGTAAAGCGGGGGAATCACTCCAAAGTGAACAATCAGAATCTGCACATACAATGGTGTTCCTCGAAAAAAATTGATATATGAATGAAAAGGCCAGCGCAAATACCATTTTGGGGCCATTTTGCCAAATCCGATCCCCAGTCCCAAAATAGAGCCAAATAAAATAGAAACTACAGAAATACCGATAGTCAGCAGTGTCCCTTTTAAAAGGACGGGCAAATAATGAATAATAATGTCCATTCTAAAATCCATAGGACTCTCCCCTTCTCTTCTTTATGTCATCTCTCTTTAAAAAAATAAGCATGCGCAATAGCTATCATTACGCATGCTTATTAGGTTTTTTCCTTATTTTGCGTTCAATAAGCTATCCAGGTTAGGTTCTTCGCCGAACCAAGTTTTGTAGATTTCCGCGTACTTTCCGTTTTCCAATACCTTCTTAATAGCCGGATCCAGTTTCGCTTTTAACTCACTGCCCTTAGGGTAAAGAATGCCGTAATATTCCGCTCCGAAGTTCTCTGTGTCTACAATCCCCACCAGTTTCTGCTTAGGATTGTTTTTCATGTACTCACGTACAATGGCAATATCCGCTACAACCGCATCGGCTCCGCCGCCATTCAGTTCCATCAATGCCACCGCATTGCTGTCAAAACGTTTCAAGTTAGGGTTGTCGACACCCATTATTCCGCTCATCAGGTCATCTGCAGTTGTGGCCCCTTGTATTGCAACTACTTTATCTTTAAGATCAAGTGCGTTTTTGATGTCGCTGCCTTCTTTAACCATAATCATATTGGTAGATTCGAAATAAGGGATGGAATAGTCATAGGTTTCTTTACGTTCATCCGTAATCGATACTGAAGATAGCCCTGCTTGATACTCCGTTCCCTGCTTCACACTTTGCAGCATCGTTTCCCAGCCTGTGTTCGTTACGTCATAGTCTATTCCCGCTTCTTCCATAACTGCCTTAATGAAATCGATGTCGAATCCTTTGATTTTATCCGTGTCCATATACTCCATAGGAGCGTAGCTGGCATCACTGGCAAACTTAATTTTCTCCGCTGAGGATTCATTACCAGCTTTACTGTTATTTGCTCCACAACCTACCAATGCAACCACCACAAATGATATAAAAACTGACATTAAAACACGACTTTTTATTTTCATATCCCCATTCCCCCTATTTTCGAAAATAACTTAAAGAGATTTTAACAGATTAAAGGATTCATGACAATTAACTTTTCTAAATTATGTAAGGTTTTATAACACAATATTATTATTTTATACGTTTTATGCGTACATCACTCTCAAAAAAATTCATCAAACACAAAAAGGCACTGCCAGAGATTGTATTCTCTCTAGCAATGCCTTTAGCATATTTAACTTTAAACCTATTAAAGTGTGATATCTCCATCATAAGAACCGATCAATTTATACAGATCCGGCCGGCGGTCACGGAAGATTCCCCACTCGATCCGGCCAACTTCCAAAGCATCCAGATCGAATTCGCTTACCAGCACGGTTTGCTCATCACGTCCAGCCTCAACGATTTTATTGCCCTGAGGACCTGCAATGAACGATGAGCCGTAGAAATTAATGCTCGAATCCTCATCAATTTCCTCACCAATACGGTTGGAAGCCACGACTGGAATAAGATTCGCAGCCGCATGTCCAAGCATACAGGTCTGCCAATGATCCTTGGAATCGATCGATCCATCCTGCGGTTCAGACCCAATAGCCGTTGGATAGAACAGAATTTCTGCTCCCATCAGGCTCATTACTCTAGCCGCTTCTGGATACCATTGATCCCAGCAGATGCCTACACCAATCTTGGCATAACGAGTGTTCCATACCTTAAAGCCAGTATCTCCCGGATTAAAGTAGAACTTCTCTTCATAACCTGGGCCATCTGGAATATGACTCTTGCGGTATTTGCCCAGCACCGTTCCATCAGCATCAATTACAGCAAGTGAGTTGTAACGCGCGTAATTCTTTTTCTCATAAAAACTAATCGGCAGTACCACTTGCAGCTCCTTGGCTACTGCTTTGAAATGATTAATCGCCTTGTTATGCTCAAGCTCTGTTGCGTATGCGTAATAATCAGCTTTCTCTTTTTGACAGAAATACGGAGTCTCAAACAGCTCCTGGAGCAAAATAATTTGCGCACCCTGTGCTGCCGCTTCTCTGACCAATGTCTCGGCTTTGCTGATATTCTCCTCAATATTGCTGGAACAACTCATTTGTGTCGCAGCTACTTTTACATTTCTCAAGTATCTGTCCTCCTTGTATATAAATGTCCCTTTGGACGTCTAGTTTCCTTCAATTATAGCTGTGCAGGCATTTGCTGCGTAGTGCAGTGGACATTTCCGCCTTCGGTGATAACGGCCATTCCGTTAACTGTACGAATCTTGCGATCCGGGAACAAACCAGCCAGCACTTTCTCAGCAAGTGTATCCGTTTCTGTCGCGGTGCCGCCAAACACAGGCAAGATAATTCCGCCGTTCACGAAATAAAAGTTCAAATAACTGAGCGTCAGACGACTGCCGTCATGATCGACCCGTGGTGGCTGCTGAATCTTGATAATCTCCAACTTACGCCCTTTGGCATCTGTAGTGTTCTCCAGAATACGCAGATTCTCTTGCGTAATCTCATAGTTCTCATCCTGCGGGTCCTCACAGACCTGGATAATAACTTTGCCTGGTGCAGCAAAACAAGCAATATTATCGACATGACCATCGGTTTCATCGCCACTAAGGCCACGTCTCAGCCAGATAATAGCTTCTGTACCTGTATAGTTCCGCACGTACTCTTCGATCTCTTCGCGCTTCAGCTCCGGGTTGCGGTTTAGGTTAAGCAGACACTCTTCTGTAGTAAGCAAAGTGCCTTCTCCATCCGTATGAATCGAGCCACCCTCCATCACAAGCGGTGCATCAAAACGGGTGATCTGCGCATGCTCCAGAATCTGCGGAGCCACTTTGTCATCCAAATCCCAAGGTGAATATTTACCGCCCCAAGCATTAAACTTCCAGTTCACACCTGCCATTTGTCCTTCTTTATTAACAATAAAGGTAGGTCCGTTATCACGCAGCCAAGCATCGCTATGCGCAATAGGCAGCAGCGTTACATTCGGTCCGCCGACCAAATGTTCTACCCGCTCCACATCCTCCGGGTTCACAATAACCGTGATCGGTTCAAACTCGGCGATGGCTGTGATAATGTCAGCATAACCTTGGCACACTGACTCGTGGTTATCCGGGAAACACATAGATTCCTGCACCGGCCAGGAGATAAAAGTACGTTCATGCTTGCCCCATTCCGGTGGCATTGTATAGTTCAAATCTTTAGGATTCATGTGTTAACTACCTTTACTAATATATTTGGAGCCAGTCCTACCCTTAAAACTCCTTCCTCATCATACAATAATATGTTCTAGTGCTCAATTCCCTGGGACATTAATAATGTTGGAAGGAATTTTTTTGTGCGCAGCCCCCATTTTACAGTTAAAAAATTTAAGTTTTCATCCGTTACAACGAAGCTAAATTTAATTATTTTAATATAAATCAGGATATCATTTAATAATTTTACTTATTTTAGTGATTCTATTTTCATTTCTAATGGATTTTATATAATTAGCTTAAAGGAGTGGGTTGCAATGGATGACATCGATCTTCAAATCTTGGAATTACTGAAAAGCAACGGCCGCATGACCAGTTCCGCATCTGGCGTCCTTCTGTCTCATAGCAGCTCCAATATGCCGTTTCTAGTTAGCGGCGTCTTTCTGGGTTCCGCATTATGGTGGATAGGTTTGACAGGGAGCACCGCTTTGTTCAGAAACAACATAATGTCAGGACGTTCGAAACAGCTCATGTTCAACAAACTGTCCGGATTGGTAATGTTGTCTTTCGGCGTTGTCTCCCTTATTCAATCTCTCAATCTTCAGGAGTTCCTTTAAACGATATCTCTCACTATACGGTAATCTTTTTTACCACATTGCCTTCAAAATCCTTAACGATAAATTCCCCGCCCTCTAGAATAGCATAGGAATTCGGATTATTCTCTTTAGGCAGCGATATGGAGCCGGGATTCAGCACATACACTCCCTCTTTTACATCGGCAACTGGTATATGGGTATGTCCCTGAATAAAAATATCCTTCTCGGAAAGCGCCGGCAAATGCTCAATGCTAAAGCCATGACCATGTGTAGCGTAAATCCGTCTGCCTTCGTGCAAAAGCATAACATAATCGCCCATCATCGGGAATTCCAGCAGCATTTGGTCTACCTCGGCGTCACAGTTTCCACGTACTGCGGTTATCGGCTTGTTTTTGTTATATGCATTAAGCTTATTAGCAACCTCTTGTGGGTTATAGTCCTTCGGCAGCGGATTTCTTGGACCATGATATAAAAAGTCTCCTAGAATAATAAGACTGTCCGGCTGCTCTTCTTCCACCTTTTCCAAAGCCCGTTCCAGCCAAAATAAAGATCCGTGAATGTCGGAAATAAACATTAACTTCATCATGTATTCTCCTTTTCAACTTAACTTAATTAAATATGCGCTTAGACAATAATCTTAACCTTGAACATACCACAACGCAAAGCGGACGTTCCCAAAGGAACGCCCTGTTTGCTATATCTTAACACTCACGGTAAATTCGAGGATCCCATCAAAAAGCGGTCTACTTCGCGCGCAGTCTGACGCCCTTCGTCAATAGCCCAGACTACAAGGCTTTGCCCGCGCCGCATATCGCCTGCTGTGAACACACCTTCTACATTGGTTACTTGTGCTCCGAACTCTGCTTTGGCGTTCCCCCGCTCATCGCGTTCCACCCCAAGCTCGCCCAGTATAGTTTCTTCGGGTCCTGTGAATCCCAAAGCCAGTAATACCAGCTGCGCTTGCAGGGTCTCCTCACTGCCCGGCACTTCGACCGGTACCCTTCGTCCCTGTTCATTATGAGTCCATTCAATGCGCACTGTACGCAGCTCCTGCACTTGCCCACCCTCATCGCCGACAAACCGTTTCGTCGAAACCAGATAACGGCGCGGATCTTCTTGATACAGTGAAGCGGCCTCCTGCTGACCATAGTCCACTTTAAGCACCTTTGGCCATTCCGGCCAAGGATTGTTAGACTGACGTGTCAGCGGCGCCTGTGGCATAATCTCAAGCTGAGTCACACTGCGGCAGCCGTGACGGATCGAAGTGGCTACACAGTCTGTTCCAGTATCCCCACCGCCGATTACAACTACATCCTTACCTGCTGCTGATAAAAATTCCCCATCGGCAAGCCCTGAATCCAGTAGGCTCTTTGTATTCAGCGTTAAAAACTCCATAGCTTGATGAATCCCACGCAAATCGCGTCCTTCTATCGGCAGATCACGTGCCTGTGTAGATCCACCACACAGTACTACAGCGTCATGCTCTGCCTTGAGCTGTGATGCCGGGAGATCTCGGCCGATCTCTGTTCGAGTTACGAAGGTAATGCCCTCAGCTGCAAGCAGATCCACCCGGCGCTGTACAGTCTTTTTATCCAGCTTCATGTTGGGAATACCATAGGTAAGCAGACCGCCAATCCGGTCCGCCCGTTCATACACAGTCACCGTATGTCCTGCCTTATTAAGCTGTGCCGCACAGGCAAGCCCCGCCGGACCTGAACCCACTACAGCTACCTTTTTACCCGTGCGATGAAGCGGCGGCTCAGGCACAATCCAGCCTTCTGCAAAACCTCTATCTACAATCGACTTCTCAATAGATTTAATGGTGACAGGTTTGCCATTCATCCCTACCGTACAAGAGCCTTCGCAAGGAGCGGGACAGACACGGCCTGTAAATTCAGGAAAGTTGTTAGTCTTATGCAGACGTTTCAGCGCTATCTCCCAATTTCCACGATAGACCATATCGTTCCATTCAGGAATCAAGTTGTGCAAAGGGCAGCCGGAAGCCATACCAGACAACAGGCGTCCTACATGACAAAATGGCGTACCGCAATCCATACAACGCGCCCCTTGCTCGCGCAGCTTTTCTTCATCCATAGGTATCGAGAATTCATTCCAATTCTTAATTCGCTCCAATGCCTCACACTCGGAGGGTGTCTGTCGTTCAAACTCTAAAAATCCGGTTGCTTTCCCCATCTCTTTCATCCTCTCTACCAAAGAAAAGTACTCTCTGTCACTTTCTGCTGTTATGCCACTCTAAAGCGCCAAAGTAAATGCCTTAATATTAGCACCCTAGATCTTTAACGAAAATGAGTAATGTCACCTTTTTATGTAAAATAAGAGCATCCATTCAAAAGAAAGTTCCACACAAAAAAGCACGCGGAGTACTGTACTCATTGAGCACAATACTCTGCATGCTTTTAAAGAATTCTCTGTAAAAAAACATCTAGTTCACCGTCAGTACTACCATTCCAATCCCGCTTACAGTTAGCTTATTACCCGTCAGATTCTGCGCAAGATCGGCTCCAAAAACTGTTTTCCATGCACCAAGCTGTGGCAGAACCAAAGCCGTCTGTTCTACATTAGCATTAAAAAGCACATAGATATGCTTCGCCGCATCGCCTCCAGCATGGCCACGCAATGTATACGCTACCGAACTTACCGGTGCTTTTTCAAATACTAGATGATTCCGAATGTCATCTGCCGTTCGCATACGGAAAGCCGGATGTGCTTTACGCAAGGCAATTAGCTGCTTCAGATAAACCACATCATCTTGATGAGCAGCGCACAGTTCCCAATCCAATTGGTTGATCTTCACCGAGGATTTATAGCTGTTCTCTACCCCGTTTTTCGTGCGCATAAATTCCTGACCCGCATGGACAAAGGGGATTCCCTGACTCATGAACACTATCGCAGAAGCTAACCTATGCATAGATTGGCGCTGTTTGTCCGTCTGCCCTTGTGTGGACAGTAATATTTTATCCCATAACGTATGATTATCATGACATTCCACATAATTGACGGTTTGCTGAGGCTCCACGGCAAATTGCCCAATGCCTGGGGCATAAGCAATGCCTCCCGCGACCCCTGCCTTTATCGCAAGCTCCAGTCCCATCATTCCGCTGATGAAGCCCGGTTGATCATGCAGAAAAATATTCCCTTTAATGGCATCCCGGAAATCATCATTAAAATGTCCGATTCCCGGCAGAAGTGCAGCATTCTTCTGATGAGCGAGCCGCTCCATCGGCAACTCTGTCCCCATCATCCAACCTTCACCAATCGTCATGATGGACGGGTCAATCCCATCCAGACGACGCCGGATTTCATCCATCGTGTTGAGGTCAATCAAGCCCATCAGGTCAAAACGAAAACCATCGATATGGTATTCTTTGGCCCAATAAACTACGGATTCCACGATGAAGCTGGACATCATCAAGCGTTCTGAAGCCACGTCATTCCCGCAGCCAGAGCCATCCGACAGGCTTCCGTCTTGCTTGTAACGCAAATAATAGCCGGGAACCAGCTTGGTGAAATTCACGCGATAGCCATCGTACACATGGTTGTAAACCACATCCATAATGACGCGGAGACCGCGATCATGAAGTGCTTGAATCATTGTTTTTAGTTCCCGGATACGCAGTCCAGGCACATATGGATCTGTAGCATAGGAGCCTTCTGGCACATTATAATTCTTCGGATCATAACCCCAGTTATAATGCGGTTCATCCAGCCTCGTCTCATCTACACTCTCTGTAGAATAATCATAGACAGGCAATAGCTGCACATGGGTTACACCGAGGTTCGCGATATGATCGAGTCCAGTGAGAATACCCTCCGGTCCGCGGGTTCCTTCTTCCGCCAAAGCAAGATATTGTCCTTTATGGGTCATACCGCTTGCTGGATGAATGGATAAGTCACGCAAATGAAGCTCATAAATGATGGCATCCACAGGATCATCCAAGGGTGGCTTATCTTCCGTCCACCGTTCCGGATCTGTTTTGCGTAAATCTAAAATAGCTCCCCTATCACCGTTCACTCCTACAGCACGTGCATAAGGATCAACCGCCTCATTCCACTGTTCTCCAAGACGTACTCGGTAGGTATAGAACTTGCCATCTAAATCACCGTCAACTGTAATTCTCCACGTTCCCCGGACATCACGGACCATAGAATACTTACACTCTGCTGCTCCCTGCCATGAATTATAGAGTACCAGCTCCGCTTCTTGAGCGGTGGGCGCCCATAAACAAAAAGCTGAACTCCCCGGTGAGTACGTTAGGCCAAGATCGTCCCCATCATAGCTGAATAACTGATCAAACTCCTGAGCAAACACGGAAATCCCTCTAGTAGCCGCAGGATCCCCATAATAAATGGGTTCCTTCATTTCCCTTTGTACGGACAAAGCACCTATCCCCTTTTCCAGTTATTAACTGGATTATAGTATGATCGTCTAAGTAGTGCAAACGTTTGGACTCGAATTTTTCAAGCTATTTTGTCAGGACAATCCCTCTACCTCGATGCATCTGCAATATCTAGCCCGACCATCGTAATAATGTCTTTATTCGCAAAATACGGAATACGCCGTTCTTTCCCTAGAGTGACTCTACCGTCCTTGTACCGCACACCATTATCGTGGACAATCAGGGTAGCACGCTCTCCGTCCTCAAATCCCTCATATCCTATACCTAGTACCCAATGGTAATCGTAAGTAAACTCACCTCTCCACCGCAGACGAAACCACTTATCAAATTTAACAGCCACAGGCCGGCCGGCATCAATTTCTGTTTTATATACTTCAAAATCATTAAACGTAGTAATATGTAACTTTTGCTGATCCTTAGGTAAAGTCACTGAATGGATATAGTTCTTCAGTCCTTTGGTAAAACGGCGCACACTCATCCCCCAAGGTCTTCCACCGTGATGGCTGTATATGTAATTAATATGAGCGGCTTTGGAAGGAAAATGACCTTTGCCCCGAATAAAGTCCGCTCCTAAATGGGTGTTCCAATACTCCGCTAACGCTGCCATCGTAGCTGGGCCACATGCAGAGGACGGGGATTCGACCCCAACCTCCCACTGTGTATATGGCTCCGCAGGCAGTTTCTTGCTAATCCGAGGCTGTCCATGCTTCATTCGGATAGATCCCCTCTTAAAGGGCTAGACTTAGGAGCACAATGTGGAGTTGCCTCCGGAAGTAGAATTACATTTGCACCGGCATCCAATTCTCCTTCTGCAGCTGCTGCCCCTTCCATTGTTGTCTCCCGTTCTTCTATCTGCACTGTATCTTCCACATTTATCTCAGATTTACTACTATCAGGATTAATCTGCAGCGTGAAATAGAAATTAGAGCCCTCTCCTTCACTGCTCTCTACTGCGATAGCTCCGCCCATCAGCTCAACGAGCTTTTTACAAATCGCCAGCCCCAATCCGGTCCCGCCATATTTGCGATTAAACGAGGAATGCAGCTGATAAAAGGACTGAAACAGCCGATGCTGCTTCTCTAGAGGAATGCCAATCCCCGTATCCCTAACATTAAATTTCAAAGTTAATTTCTTTTGATCTGCGGACAGCTTCTGCTCTACGTAAATACTGATACTGCCCCGATCTGTAAACTTGATTGCATTGCTGACCAGATTGACCAATATCTGACGCAACCGCCCGGCATCGCCCATAATCAGTGGCGGGACTCCAGGTGCCATACTGCATGATAACTGAATATTTTTCTCCAAAGCCTTAGCTGTAAATAGATCGATTACGCTGTCCAATACGGCTTGAAGCTGCACGGGCTCATTTACAATCATCATTTTTCCGGCTTCAATTTTGCTGTAATCCAGTATTTCATTCAAAATAGATAGGAGCGAGCTGCTGCTCTCCTTAATAATGTCAGTATATCCAAGCTGTTCTTCATCAAGCTCCGTCTCCGCCAGGAGATCCGTCATCCCTACAATTCCGTTCATCGGCGTACGGATTTCATGGCTCATAATAGCTAAGAACTCAGACTTAGCCTGGTCTGCTTTTTCTGCGGATTCCTTCGCCCGAATGATTTCCTTCTCATCCGTGATGTCCCGAAACACTACAACAACACCCTTCGGCTCCCCTTTATCAAACAGAGGGGTTACCTGGTACTCCGCAAGAAAGCTAGAACCGTCCTTACGCCACAAGACCGCATCTTTACTCTGATAAGATACACCTGACTTAATAGCCTTCATCAGTGGGGATTCCTGCGGCCGATAATGGCTCCCATCAAGCGCTATTTGCTGAATATGATCCAAATAAGGATGGCCCATAATTTCATCATGTTCATAGTCCAGCATTTGCAAACCTGCAGGGTTAATGAACGTCACCTTCTCCTCCATATCGAGTCCAAAGATGCCTTCTGAAACCGCATTTAAAATAAGGGTATACTCATTGCTAAGCTTCTCAATTTGTTCTGTATAACGGATGCGCTCTGTAATATCACGGGAAATCCCATACACACCCACTACTTGGTCATCTACAATGATCGGAATATTGGTAGTATTAATTTCTACAAAGTGTCCGTCTTTATGAATAAGCGTTAGATCATAGCTTTGAGGATAACCCTGGGCGGCTAAGTTAAAATGATACAACGTCTTCTCTATGTCCTTCTCATGCACAATGGGGCCAAAGTACATTCCGATCAGTTCCTCCAGCGAATACCCGGTCAACTTCTCCAAATTCGCATTGGCAGTCAAATAGTCTCCATGCAAATTCATAGAGTACACAGCAGATGGATTGTATTCAAACAATGATTTATACCGTTGCTCGCTCTCCTTAAGCTTGAACTCGAACTGCTTGCGCTCCGTAATTTCCCGCCCAATCGCTATAATCTCCATGACATTTCCCTCATCATCATAGGTATAACGACTGCTCGACTCGAACCAGACATAGGTGCCATTCTTATGGCGGTAGCGGTAAGCTACAGCCGGAATAACGCCAGAGCTGCGGCTCTGCTCCATTAAACCTTGCATCATAACTAGATCATCGGGGTGAAGATAATTATAGGCGCTTGTCCCAACCATCTCTTCAGGTTCATAACCAAGCAGGGTACGGCTAGCCGAAGAACAATATAAGAAAACACTGTCTTTGACCGCATGACGCGAGATTAAATCCAGCGAATTCTCAGACATCAATCTATAATTGCGTTCACTTTGGCGAATTTGTTCTTCCATTTGCTGCTGCTGATCCCGATGATCCACCGTTTCCTGAGCTGCGATCTTTAGTTCCGTAATATCCTCGGCGTATACTATAATATACGAAGGGGCTTGTCCTTCTTCTGCTCCTAATCCAGAGAACATGAGAGACAGGCAAACGGGTTGACCTTCTTTGTTTAAAAAACAATGTTCCTTCTTCCAGCTGCCCGCTGGCGATTTCTGAAGCTCGTCCATTACTAATCTATAGGAGAGCTCTTTTGAATGTGCCTCTCTATTTTCCGATTCTGTAAAAAGAGCCCCGGCAAGAAACTCGGCCTCCGTAAAGCCAAGTAGATTGCAAAAAGCCGGATTGACTTTTATCCAGTTGAAATCGCCGTTATTCGAAAACAGTACGGCCATTCCTTCTGGAGACCTCATAAATGCATGATCCAGAATTGCGTTAAATTCTACCGAGCTGCCCATTTAAGCCAGACCTCCTTTGTTGCTAGTGCTAAAGCTCTCATACCTTCTTATGTCAGTATACGATAAGAGAACTGGGGAAAGAAATGTCTAGCGCATTATTTTAAATTGGAAATATTTAAATTTAAATTATTGACACAAGCAAATAAACAACTTATATTTAAGAATAAATATATCGTTCGTGACCTATTACGATGGAAGCACCCGTAATAAAGGCTTTTGCCTTTGCTACGGGTGCTTTTTTGTTGTCTTCAGGGATACGGACAAAAGGAGGAGCGAATTAATGAACGCACTAAAGTCATTCCCCTTACTACTACTGGTGATCCTGCTATCGTTAAGCACATCAACGGAAGCTTTTGCTGCAGCAACGACTGAATTAACACCCTCTATTCAAGCGGCTTTTGATCTAACAGCTGCGACTGCCGACGGTCCTACAAGGATAAAGATGACTAATCTGTACAATGATTTATCTACTTTAAAGATGCAATACAATAATCGTGAGGAGCAGATCCGAACCCTTCACTATAATAATGAGCAAACACTGATTGCAGTACGTAAGCAAATTAAAGAGATTGATTTAGAAACCGTAGCTCAACTGGAGGCTACCGTTAAGAGCTGCAAACAGCACTATCAGCCCTTATTCGACCAGTACAATGCGCTTAATAAGCGTATCAAGATCGCCAAGGGTCTTAAAAACAAGACTTTGAATACCGTATTACAAGCCCAAGGTGATGCTATGAAGATCCTGGTTCAGTTGGCACGCAAAGAAATTAGCGACAGACAGAATCAGTTGAATGCAGCGAAACAGACACGTACCCGAAAGATAACCTATGCCCGCAATACCTTGTCTGGCATTGATAGTCCACAGGTCTCAATTAAATCAAACAAAAGCGTAGTCACCTCATTGAATAAACGGATTTCCGCAGATTGGAGTGACTTCAAAGCAGCGATTCGCAAGCAAAACCTTACATTAACCACTCAGTCTCTGTCCTCACTCGTCTCCGGTTACCGCCAAATCGCAACACACAAGCAAAAAATCATAGAATTAGAACAAAAGATTTCTGCTGTCATTGCAAATACGAGGAAACAGATCATTTAACGGACTTTTTCTTCTCATTCGCTCTGCGGTAAGCCATTACTTTGCGGTACATGCTTTTATCAGAAAGATGTTTAAAAATATACGGGTCCGGACTAGTATTCACTTCAATAATCCAAGGCGTCATGGATCTATCCAATCCTACATCGACACCAATCTGTCTAAACCCAGGATATTTCTTATGGTAGAAACGTCCGGTATCTTCTCCTAGCTTTCTCAGGATCTTAAGCATTTGCGCTTGCTGAGCTTCGTTCAGATAAGGAGACAGCAGCTTTTCCATAGCAGTTAGTTTGCCACCGCTATGATAGTTGGTAACAATCTTACCTTTCTCAGCTACCCGACCGATCAGACCGGTAGTTTCCCATTTACCCTGCGGGCTGAGCTGGACCATCACACGGATATCAAAGCGGTGTTTCCCGTGCTTTAGCAAAACTATTCCTCTCTGGATCAGGTAACTACGTCCACGCGTCGCTTTCTTTAAAGATAAATGGAAGGCGTCGAAGGTTCTAAAGGTTTTGAGTCTTGTTCCACTTTGGTACTTATATTCTGTTCCATGAGCCTCTCTACTCTGCTCAACCTTCATCACACCATTGCCGTAGGTACCGTATTCCGGTTTAACATAAACCATTCCATATTTCAGCAGCATAGCTTTCAGATTGACTTTACTGAATTTTATCGTTTCGGGAATCAACGGTGAAATTTCAGCGCTTCGCATGAGCACCTTGGTTTTAATCCATTTGCTGGTCAATGCAGACTTTAACTTCTTTCCCAACTGTCCTCTCCCCTGTCCCTCAAAAAATAATCACGGCCTTAGTAAGCCTTAGTATTTTATGCTGCAACTGTACAAATGGCATGAGTGAAACGCCCTCTCCGCTTTCGGATGTATCTACTGTTTACTGTGTTGCATATGGTGGAAGAGGATATCCATTAGCGGATAAAAGGAGGCGTGAACCATGCATATTTGTATCATTGCACCGGAGCAGTTCCCAGTTCCGGGAGACGGTTCTGTAGAAATCTGCATTTGGGCCATTGCCAGAAGACTGGCGGAGAGACATAAGGTAACCATTGTTAGTCGGAAGGTACCTGGACTACCTGCTGCCATTATATTGGAGCAGGTCAGAATTATCCGATTGCCTGCAAGCACCCCAGCCCATTATCTTACTTCGGTATTAGAATACATTCAGAAAGAATCCTTTGACATCATTCAGGTTGATAATCGCCCCCATCTTATGTCTGCTGTAAAGAAGCAGCTTCCTCATATCCCGGTATTTCTGTTCCTGCACTCGCTTACCTTCACACCGGGTACAGATAAAGTGGCAAATGCCTTAGCAAAAGCAGATCTGATCATTGCCAACAGCCATTCCTTACAGCGAAGATTGGATCGCCGCTTCCCGCAACTGACCACAGGGATTCATATTGTCTTATTGGGAGCTGATCTTGACCGGTTTACCCCTGTGCAGATATCTGAAAAACAACAGCTTCGTAGTTTCTACAAACTCCCGCAGACCTTCACAGTTTTGTTCGTGGGTCGGGTTATACCCCGCAAAGGGGTGCCTATATTAATCCGTGCTATGTCGCATTTAAACAAACACCTCCCCGCTCATCTGGTCATCGCCGGCAAAGGCAAACCGTCGTACATACGGCAGTTGAAGCTCCTTGCACGGCGGCTGAGAGTGTCTGTTACTTTTCTAGGAAATGTGGCTCATGAGAATATACACACCCTTTATCAGGCGGCAGACTGCTTTGTATGCCCTTCCCAGAATCATGAATCCTTCGGCCTTGTTAATGTAGAAGCTATGGCCTCCGGTCTACCTGTTATCGCTTCTAATAATGGGGGCATCCGAGAGATTGTCGCCTCTGGCCATAACGGTTATCTGGTAGAACGATATCGCGAGGCTTTACCCTTTGCCCGGCATTTGCTGCGGATAGCCCGCCATCCACAATTGGCAGTTACCATCGGATCACAAGGGAGAGCAGATGCGCTTGAAGCCTTCAATTGGCAGCGAACCGCAAACCATTTAGAACAGCTGTATCAAGCTTCTGCAACACCACAGCAAGGGTACAGAACTCTTGCAGATGGAATGCAATTGTAGACTCACCCAAAGTAGGGGCCTCCTAAGCCATCAACTGGTTGCTGGCTCCCTTTCTTTTTGGAGCTTGCTTGAGCTAAACACCAATCTCCGAATGAATTAGGTAACATATGCGCATACAAGGTAGCTATCGGACACAGCTGACCCCAAACGCAGCTTTATCCCTCATTTGCAATGCTAAGGACCCTATAACCCCTATTGGCATGAAAAATGTCCCATATGAACGTCATCCATAGGAATAACGCCAGTGGAGTCCGCAAACATGTTCCAAGAGCCAAGAACTAACAAATAACGTCATATCGGTCCATAAGCCTCAGAGGAGGATTATTACTCCACGATGCAGACAGGCCATGAGCAACAACAAAAAGCAGCGATCCTGCCTCACGGGAGAATCGCTGCTCTGCTTTTTTTCCGGATTTTACAATAAATAGGTAAGTTTCATTCAAATCAATTGAATAACTGTAAGCACAAGCCCTACGACAAACCCGCATAAAGCTCCGTTCACACGAATCCATTGCAGATCTTTACCCACTTTATCTTCCAGCATATTCACTAGACTAGCGTCATCCATGCTGTCCAGATTCTCTTTTACCAAAAGACCTATTCTGTAGTGGTTAGCCTCTACAAAGGCAATTAGCGAAGCGCGAATCCGCTCTTCCCAGCTGCTGATCCATTCTTGTTCCTTGCCAATACGACGTACAAGCAGGGTATATAACGTGAACAGCTTGCGTCCGCCAGCCGCCCGATCTTCCTCCAACAGGGAAATTGCTTTGCTGCGAATGTTCTCCAATTGCGCATGCAGGAATTCGGTTGCTGCTTCGCCTTCAAGCTCATTCAGTGCCCATTCTTTTAATGAAGCCAGTCTAGCCTCGTCATTAACAATCTGGAACAGGGCCACTCGAATCTCGCGGATAATCTCTTCACGGTATGGGCTATCCTCTTCCCGAAAATCGCGGATACCGGACTGCAACATACCTTGCAGCATTTCACCAAGCATATCTGCATCCATAAACCCGACAAAAGCCTGAAAAGCCATACCTTTAAGTCCGCCAAGCTTCACTTCAGCTAATTTCTCGCTGGCAATCTTGCCCAGCATAGCCTTCGTTTCAGGACGTCCGCTCCAAGTAGACACCCCTTCCAGCGCATAGTCTAGAGCAGCTACATCTTTACCGTCATTCATTAACTTAGTAACTATTTTATCAGCCGCAACGCCAAGCTCAGCTTCACGAACATATTCGGAGGCTGCCTTTTGCAGAAACGGTACTGCCTTCTCTACCGGAAGACGAGACACGAATTCGCCAAGCTGCTCCAATATTTGTACTCTTGCCTTCTTTTTACTAAAGAACTTTGTCAGTAGCTTGGAGCCCATTGATATAAAGCCAAACTTACGCAGCTTGTTCTCAATGCTTTCCTTGTTAAGAAGCTCAGTCTCCATCGCGGTGATTAGTGATTGGATGATCTTATCGCGATTCTTGAGCAGTAGTGAGGTGTGTGGAATACGTAGCCCCATCGGATGGCGGAACAGCGCCGTTACCGCGAACCAGTCGGCAATCCCCCCTACCAAACCGGCTTCGAAACCACCTCTCAGTAGAATCACGGCTAGGTTTTCAGGTAGAAACAGTGTAATCAGAAACCCACATGCCATAAAGGCGAGTGACATGGTGGCTAAGTTTTTGGATCTCATAAATAGTCCCCTTTACATAAGCAGCTGCCGATGTCCTTACACAGGAAAAATACCGTCGGTCACGTTCCACGAACATAAGCTGACGATAGATTCGGCTAGTCGGTTAGTTTGATAACTATTGTACCACGACTGAACTATTATCTAAAAATATACTGTAAAAACCTCTTATCTCTTGTTGGACGTTCATTATTGTACAGTTGCATGAAAATGGTTTTTGGTTTTCAGAATATTAATGATAAGATACAAGTAACGTTTCAATACCCCTTAAAAAGTACCACTTTACCTGGAAAAGGAGCTCATACAATATGCTGATTGCTTTAGATATGGATGGAACATTACTGAACGAAGAAGGAAACATCAGTCCAAAAAACCGCGAAGCTATTATAAAAGCTCAGAAACTAGGTCACATTGTTATCATTGCCACAGGCCGCTCTTTTATGGATGCAGAACGTCAGCTTCGGCTAGCGGATCTGGAATGTCCTGTAGTCAGTCTAAATGGCGCAGTCGTCACATTATCTGATCGCACCCTCGCGGCAAGCACGCCGCTGAATAAAGCAGACATCATTCCCGCTCTACGCTGGATGAACGAAATTCCGGACTTGTATTACGAGGTATACACTGAGGATAACGTTTATGTAGAGCTGAACAAACGTGTACGGTTAGAGAAATTATCTGCACTAAGCGATGAAGAAGTTCCTGAAGAAGTCAGCTGGCTGCTGAAAGCAATGATCGATCAACAGTTTCAACAAGCAGCAGTTACCTATGTGGAGAGTATGGAAGAGGTGTGGAGCAAGGAGGAAAATGTTATTTATAAAACATTGGCTTTTTCTCTAAACCGAGAGCTGCTCAAGGAAGCTTCCACCCGCTTCGCAGCTATTCCGGGCTTAATTATTACCGCCTCCCATGTAAATAATATCGAGATTAACCATGAGGAGGCCAACAAAGGCTCCGGTGTAACCATGCTTGCTGACCATTATGGTATCCCGCTAGCGGATGTAGCTGTCATGGGCGACAGTTATAACGATCAGCCGATGTTCGAGAAGGCCGGCTACCGGATTGCTATGGCTAACGCAGCGCCAATTCTTAAGGAAATGGCGGAATTCATCACCACCAGTAATGAGAAAGACGGAGTCGCGGCAGGAATTGAGCATCTTTTGAAAAGAAATTCTAAAGAATAATTTCTGCATAAAGCAGTGAATGCACAAATAGCACCGTGGGCGTTCTGCTCACGGTGCTATTTGTGGGTTTATTTTTGCTAGGTAGGGGTCTCTCATTTACACTTTAGGTTTAGGTTATGGCGTGCCTATAGCTTACTGTGGCTTGCCTATAGCTTACTGTGGCTTACCTATTGCTTACTTATCGCTTTCCTGTAGCTTACTGTGGCTTGCCTATTGCATCCCCCGTCCCTCTCAAGAATTAGTTGTACTTCGTACAGTTAAATGCCCTCTTTTAGGCGCTAATTCGGATTAATTGCACTCTGTACACTTATATTCAGCAAATCTATTCAAAACGCAAAAATTCGCGATTTTTAACTGTACAAACTACATCTAAATCGCAAGGGATTCGCTACTCCACGAAATAGTTGCACTGAATACATCTATTTCACTTCAGCCGGTCAATCTCCCCATGTCTACAACTGCCTCCGGGTTAAAGCGAACTACCTTTCCATTCATCCCAAATCATCAAGGAAGCTTCCCTCCCCCTCCCATTCAGCAGACACTCGTACGTAGTCATCCACCTCAGGAAATTCCAACAGTTCAATAATAATCAATTCGAGCGCTGTAATGGCCCGCAGTCCATGCTTCGTACCAGCAGGTACCGTGACCGTGTCCCCGGCGGCAACCGCATGAAGATGGCCATTCATCCGGTATTCTCCATTTCCAGAAAGAAAAGACCAAACTTCTTTAGTATGCCGATGAAAATGGTAGCTGGTGTGCTCGCCTGCCAAAATGGTTATTTTAGAGGTCGTAACCTCAATACCTGCCGCCGTACGAGAGAAGTCCAAAATGCGTGAGGTGCCCCAGCGTTTTTCTTCAATCATCGGCTTCGCCGCATGGCCCTCCAGCTTCTGCTTAATTCGTTTTGCCTGCTCTATCCCAGCAACCAAAATGCCATCTGGACCCGACGCCACGATTAAACCAGGAGCGCCGATGATATGCACAGGACAAGAGAGTTCGTTGATCAAATGGGTACCTTTTGAATCCTCAGAAATACTCCCACTGCCAATTACTCTTCCTTGCAAATGGGGAACAAGTGCATCCCAGCTGCCGATATCCGCCCACACCCCAATATAGGGGATGACAACCGCTCGCCGCGTGTGTTCTAGCACCTCATAGTCAAAGCTTCGTTCTGGCAATTGATCATAATGCTCCATAAACTCCATGTAATCTACTGGAAGATCCCGTTCGACCATACTTGAGAGCAAGTACCCTAATGAGCAGGAAAACACGCCGCAATTCCACAGTCCTCCCTGAGAAATGAACTCGGCGGCTGTCGATTCGTTCGGTTTCTCCGCAAACTGCTTAACATTTAAAAAAGACGTCCCCCCTACCCCAGACCCTTCACCCGGCAGAATATAACCGAACTGTGTAGAAGGAAATTCAGGTAAAACACCAATCAAAGCAATGTCCGCTTGTGATTCGGCAAGCACACTTGGAAATTGATGAAGCTGTTTAAAAAAAGAAGTCTCCACATACGAATCCACCGGAATGACCACTACGATCTCTTTTGAGTCCATACCCTTCACAGAATGCAGATAACTTGCCGCCAGAGCTACTGCAGTAAAAGTCCCCCGTTTCTGCGGCTCCGCTAATAAAGGGACTTGAGCACCAACGGATTTGCGAGTAATCTCCACCTGACTGCGATGAGTCACTATGCAGCTTGAATCCAACAAATCTACCTCTTCCAGCCCTCTGCATACCCGCTCGATCATCGACTCCATACCGCCAGCTTCTGTTGGAAGCAGCCTTAAAAAAGCTTTTGACCTGATCTCATTTGATAGCGGCCACAACCGCTTCCCCGATCCCCCTGAAAGGAGTACGATCTGCAACCCTATCGCCCCCCTGCCCTGGATTTAGCCCCCGGTGTTCTCACATACCCCTTTCGTTTATGAAAAGACAATGATCTATACTTCTCAGCCAGCTGATTCACTTTCTGCTTGGATAGCTGTCCTGCATTCATATGGAGACCTTTATTACGCGCTTTTTGAATCTTCATTCCCTCGCGATTCTTCGAATACAGGTAATTGGCATAGGTTTCGAATTCGGAAAAGGCAAATTGCTTGGAGCGGTTCATACTGTGTAAAATAGCTCGATACCAGGGCATTTGGTGTTTTGCTTCTATCTCTCTTTTCATTTGAGCCAATTGACTGCGTTCAAACAGCATATAATGGGTCACAAATGATGATTTTGCGGTCACCTTCCGGCCCATGAGTTTCCTATAGGTTACAAAATACTGTGGTTGGCTCCAGTTCCGGCTGTAAAAGAGTGTCTTGCCATTCGCCCGAAAATGGTGGGGGGTGATCAGAACGGTATCGGCATCAATGACCAAAAAATAATCCGCTGTGCAGAGCTTGTCGCCATTCAGCTTCAGCAGCTGTTGGAATAGCCAGCCGGAACGTTCCCAGGTGCGTGAGCGGTAATGAATGTCTTTTTTCGTAATCGGCAGCACCGTATTCTCGTCAATAAAGGTACAGCCTTTTGTGCGGCAGAACTCAATCATCCGTTTCTTTTTGGGAGCAACAATTAATATCCGGCCGATGGGATGCTTAACCTGCTTTCTAACAGCGTCAATCACATGGGGAAGGGTCTGTAAATCTTTTTCAATCGCGGGAATCAGTACATCTATAGTAACGGCATGTCTGATGCGGGCCTTACTGGGCGAGGGCATAGGGTCATCTCCATATCATGTTTTTGCTTTAGGATATGAGCATGATAGGAAAAGGGAATGGGCATCACAGAATTGTTCAGGAGAGTGGCAAATGTGCGCTGGACAAGCCTGCGATGCGCGGGCAGAAATTTTTATATTATAAAAATAGAAATAGACCTGCACCCGGCGCCCTTTACTGGGGCAAATATGCCAATTTTTTCGCTTATGAAGGTGGATTGGCCCTCGTCTAGGGCATTTTTGCCTCTCTTCCACGTCCCAGCTCCTCTTCTGCTTCTTTCTAGGGCATAAATGCCTCTCTTTTCGCTTACGAAGGCGGATTCGCCCTTATTTAGGGCATTTTTGCCTCTCATTCCGCCCACCCAGTCATATTCCATCCAATCTACGGGATTTATACCGTACATTCCGTCCACGTAGCCACTTTCCAGCTAATCTACGGGATTTATACCGTACATTCCGCCCACGTAGTCACTTTCCATCCAATCTACGGGATTTATACCGTACATTCCGCCCACGCAGCCACTTTCCATCCAATCTACGGGATTTATACCGTACATTCCGTCCACGTAGCCACATTCCAGCTAATCTACGGGATTTATACCGTACATTCCGTCCACCCAGTCACATTCCAGCTAATCTGCGGGATTTATACCGTACATTCCGTCCACGCAGCCACATTCCAGCTAATCTACGGGATTTATACCGTACATTCCGTCCACCCAGTCACATTCCAACTAATCTGCGGGATTTATACCGTACATTCCGTCCACGCAGCCACATTCCAGCTAATCTACGGGATTTATACCGTACATTCCGTCCACCCAGTCACATTCCAGCTAATCTGCGGGATTTATACCGTACATTCCGTCCACGTAGCCACATTCCAGCTAATCTACGGGATTTATGCCTCACATTCCGCCCACTCAGTCACATTCCACCCAATCTGCGGGATTTATACCGTACATTCCGCCCACGCAGCCACTTTCCACCCAATCTGCGGGATTTATACCACCGTTGTGTCCCACTCCCACACCAATCCCCAGATTTTTACTGGCTCAATATCCAACACTTTTCCTGTGCAGTAAAAAGCCTGGGATGGTATATTGTAGATTGGCTAAATTTTCGGCACATTTTAAGATGAACTCAAACATCATAGAACTAGATTTGTTGAGACCACTCTATACAGAAATAATGAAGGTGAATCTATTGAATAAGCTTTTATTTCATAATATCCCGCTGGGAGCTACTGGTGAGCGGATCCCGCAAGCGGCTGTTGCCTCAGCGCAGACAAGCCAAGAACTGGTGAAGCGGGAGGATGAGGACTCCGCTTATTTTCGCAGGCTGGAAGAAGGCGGCATCCTGCTCAACCGTCCGCAGATTTCTGCGGTACGGCATCATAAAGGGCCGCTTCTAACACTGGCCGGCGCAGGCTCCGGCAAAACCTCGGTTCTGATCTGCCGAACCGGTTATTTGTTGTCCGTGCGCGGTGTCTCGCCAAGTCAGCTGCTATTGCTGACTTTTTCGAGTAAAGCTGCGGCGGAAATGCGCGAACGGATCGCCCTATTACCGGGAGTAGGCCCAGCGGACGTCGCGCGGCTGCAGGCCCGCACGTTTCATTCCTTTTTCTTATTTTTCTTGCGCAGACAAGGATTGCAGCAAGAGATTTTCAGTGAGACGCGGCGCCAGCACATCCTGTTGAAACAAATCATGCGTGAGCTAGGGCTACCTAAAGATGCCTATCCACCGGAAACGCTACTCTCCCTGCTCTCTTCCTGCAAGATGAACATGGGTACCGCAGAAGGCTTGCCTGAAGGAACCACCGCTGAAAAAGAAATGAAATCCATTCTGGAAATCTACGAACAATGGAAACTAGACAATTTCAAAATCGACTTCGACGATGTCCTCTTAATCGCCTATCGGATGCTAAAGGAGCGTCCTACGCTTTTACAGGAATTGCAGATGAGATATCTATACGTGATGGTGGATGAGTTTCAGGATACCAATGCCCTGCAGTACGAGTTAGTCAAAATGATTGCTCACCCGCAGCATAATCTGATGGTGGTTGGCGACGATGACCAGACGATTTATTCCTTCAACGGGGCACGCAGTGAATTCATTCTGGAATTCGAGAAGCTGTACCCGGGAGCAAGGGTTATTACACTTGATATTAATTACCGTTCTGGTCCAGCTATAGTCGGACTCGGCAACGGTATTATCCGGCACAATACGCGCCGGCGTTCCAAAACCCTGCAAGCTGCCAAAGGCAGCGGGAGTCAGCCCCGGTATATGCGTCCCCAAACAGCAGACGAGGAAGCCGAGCAGATGGTTGAGCATATTTTAAACGAGGTTTCGAGCGGCAAAAGAGAATATAGCGACTTCGCCATGTTATATAGAGCGTCCAGCAGCAACCGGGCCGTTCTGGAATTACTTCTTTTACGCGATATTCCCTATATTGATTATGGAGAAGGGCAATTACTGTACGAACACTGGCTAATTTCCCCGGTCGTGGATCATATGCGTCTCTCCGTGAATCGGCGGAATTTTGCGGCTATGGAGAACATCCTGCCTACTCTTTATATGAACCGTGAAAAAGGTATGAATCACATCCGGCAGATGGAAGCCAGACAACCAAAGCAAGGCCCACTAATCCATCTGTTGTCCATGCCCGGCATGGAGGATTTCAAGGGCACTAAGCTTAGAGAGCGGCTGGATCTAATTCGCAATATGCGCGAGTTAACCCCAGTCCAAGCGATCCGCCAGGTCCGCACGCAATTCTATGATTATTTCATCGAAGCGAATGAGCGGCATCAAGCAACCTTGCATCGCGAAACGTTAAAAGAAATGCTAGATGAACTAGAATCGTCTGCAGAGCGATTTGATAGTATTCCTGCCTTTCTGGATTTCATAGATAATGTTACGGAACGTAATGAACATAATCGTCAGCCAAGCACCAAAGAACAAGGGAATCGGATCGCGCTTATGACCATTCACAAATCCAAAGGATTAGAGTTTCCTGTGGTCTTTTTGATTGGAGCCTCTGAAGGAATTCTCCCGCATAGCTCCGCCCTGGAGGGCGACCGGCTCAAGGACCGCAAGCTGGCCGCTGCAAATAGTGGGAGTTCAAGCTTGGCTGCCCTGGAAGAGGAGCGAAGACTGGCTTACGTAGCTGTTACTAGAGCCCGGGAAGAGCTATTTATCAGTTCACCTGCGAGGCATCGAGGCAAAAAAGCAGAGGTCTCCCGCTTCATGTTATCAGCCTTCCGCTCTGCCGTTTCTTCCACAGCAACGACTACGGTGAGCAGAACAGTGACAACAAGATCCTTACCTACCAGCCGGACAACTGCGACAAGAACCCATGTCGTTCCGGTATGGAATTGTACCAGCAGTACCTGTCCTGGCTGGACACGCATGAAAGCGGGCGGAGCTGAGGATCATTTAACCTCAAAGCCCTGCCCGTTATGTAGTTCCCCTATGGCAAAGGACCAACGAGAAGTTCCTGTATGATTCAACGCAAAAAAAGCAAGTTTCCTCTTCCCTGGAAACTTGCCTTTTTTATAAAAATATAGGTTTAAGCTGGAGTTACTACTGCTTCTTCTTCCTCTTCTTCATGCACGGTCTTGATCTGGATCATTACGGTTGACGGTTCGGTCAACACTTCAATACCGTCCTTGAAGATCAGATCAGAGACTAGCAACTGGTCGCCAATATCCAGTCCGCTGATATCGACTTCCATGGAGGTAGGCAGATCTTCAGGCATACAGCGAACTTCCACTTCATAAATTTCAACCTGAAGCGTACCGCCTGCTTTAATCCCTACGGCTTCACCTGCAAAATGAATAGTCACCTTGCTGTCCATGCTCTTTTTCATATTTACATGTTGGAAATCAATATGCAGAATTTTGCCGGACAGGGTATCCTTCTGAATGTTCTGAACCACGACCGGAACCTCTAGCTCTTCCGATACCTTACCTTGCAGAATTGCGCGCGGATTCTTTTTGAGAATGTCCAGAAGTTCTTTTTCATTCACTTCCAACGTCAGAGTCTCTTTACCAATACCATATAATACAGCCGGAATACGTCCTTGCTTACGCGCCTGATTGATGTTGGACTTGGTGTCAGTCTTACGTGTGTTGAATTGAATAAACTTATTCATTGGGTTTCCCGCTCTCTTTGACCATAAATTCTTGTCACACTAAGTGTAACATGACCATATAATCTAGTCAAACCAACTGGAAGAATGCTAGGATTCGTATTCGTCAAAAGGGTCCGCGATCTCAATCTCATATGCTTCAGCATCACTCACCCCTACAGATAATACCGCCCGGCCTCCTCCAAGACGTTTCAAGCCACCGCTAAAGATGACATCCTCCAGTTCCTTGCGCTTGCCCGGGCCCGCCGGAAAATCACTGCGGACTGCAATTATTTTGACCGGAGTTGCTTTATAAGTCTCAGGATTCAGCGAAAAAGCCATGGCATAATAGTGTTTGTTTCCGGCGCTATCGAAGCAAGCAATGTGGCCCAATACGCCCACCATTCCACCCCGCAGCAGATGAGCTTCATTGGCTCCCCCCCACTCTTCGGGCACGAATTGATCCTGAAGCACCTCGGCATCAATAAAGGTCTGCTCATTCAGTTCGTCCAGCGAAGGAATCACTGTGAACCCAATCTGTCCTCGCCCACCCCGTTCGCCCTGTGGCCGGGTAAATACGCCTACACTGCCATTATCAAGCTCGATAAGCCGGATATCCTTCATCGTGCCGGGACCTGAAGAAAAGTGGGTTAAAGAATCGATGTGATACCCCCGGTAGAATTGGGTCACCCAGGAGGTAATCCGGTGCGGATCATCCGCTGCCGTAATCACTTCCACCCCGCCCACAATAAGTTCCCCCCTGATCCGGGTCCAGCACGGGTCCTGTAAATTGTACGTATGCGTATGCGCACGAGGCCTCCAGACTCCATCATGGCATGTAAAAAAGAAGACTTGAGAGAACTCACTGTCCCGTTCCTCAACTCTTCCCATTAGTACTTCCTCCCCGTTATACATAAACGGGGCGGTTATATTATAGACATCCCGGTGCCCGACACCGGTGAACGTCAGTTTATTTACTATGGTTGTACCGCGTCCGGCATGATATGTGTCCAGAAGCTGCTTACAGGTGGCTGTCCGTGCCGGGTTCCTTGTCATCATCGTCCTCCTCATAATCATTTGAACGATCGATTACCCAATCGTTGTCTTCCGCATCCATGGCGATCAGCTCGCCGGGCTGGACATTAAAGTATACACATAATTTTAGCAGCAGATCCCTTGGATACTGCACCATCTCATTCTTGTACATTCGGCGTACTGAATCAAAGTGGTAATTGATCTCTTTGGCAAGCTTACGGATCGATAATTTCGGATCATGCCTCAGCATGACCTCGCTCAGTTTACTGCGTATGACTGGCATTCATCCACCTCCTCCAATAATATATCCGCACTCACCCAAGGAGTCAATTAAATTGACAAGATTAAATGGTCATGTTACAGTGGGATTAGGAAATAATTTGCAACATTTCTAATTTCAGAAAAAACAAATACCTTTCCCTATTCAGAAAATAAAGTCTTCTTTATTTTCTTTTTTTGTATCCAGACCAATCGCAAGACCATTAGGGAGGCTCTTTGAATGAAAAATACAGTCCGTAATCACAACATCGTGTTCCTGGGAACCAGTCTGCCGCGAGAGTGCGGTATCGCCACGTTCACACAGGATCTGCTAGATGAACTTATCCACCTTCCCGGCTTCAACCCGCCCCGGATTATTGCCATAAACAACAATGAAACCTACGCTTACGATCAGCAGGTAATACGGCAGATCGACCAGCATAATTACGCAGATTATATAGATACGGCCGATTTCCTCAACAATTCTGATACCGATTTGTTGGTCATCCAACATGAATTTGGCATCTACGGCGGAGAAAGCGGTGAATACCTGCTGCCCTTTGTCGAACGTTTGAACATTCCGTATGTTGTTGTTTTTCACACAGTGTTGACCAAGCCCTCCCCTAAGCAGCATCAGATCATCCGATGTCTGGCCGAGCGTAGCGTGCAGGTCGTGACGATGGCGGAATCAACCCTTACTGATTTATCTACTATTTATGAGATCCCAGTTTCCAAAATTACATTCATCCATCACGGTGTCCCTCAAGTGAGCACAGCTTCACGCTCCAGCCTCAAAGCACAATACGGTTATCCAGACCGCAAAATCCTCTCCACCTTCGGCTTCCTCAGTCCCGGCAAAGGGATTGAATACAGCATCGAAGCTATGCGCGGCGTGGTCAAGCGACATCCCGAAGCACTTTACATTGTCTGGGGCAAGACCCATCCGGTCGTCAAGCTGGAATCCGGCGAAGTTTACCGCCAGAAACTGACGGACCTCGTAGAAATGTTTGACCTGCAGGACAATGTCCAATTCGTCGATAAGTTGCTGACCCAAGAAGAAGTAATAGAGTCCTTGGTCATGTCAGATATCTATGTGACTCCTTATCTGGGTAAGGATCAGGCCGTCAGCGGCACCCTGGCCTACGGAGTCGGTTATGGCCGGGTCATCGTGTCGACCCCTTACCGCTACGCCCAGGAAATGTTGGCAGAAGGCCGCGGTCTACTGGCTGATTTTCATGATTCTGCTTCCTTGGAAGCCTGCATTTTGCGCTTGCTGAATAGCCCCGCCCTGGTGCAAACGATGGAAGACCGTACGTTGAAGCTCGGGCTCACTATGCGCTGGAACGAAATCGCCAAAATCTATGCCGCCTTGTTCCACAGCCATATCCAGAGCTCGGCGTCAGCTGATCGGAGCGTGATTTAATGGAAACCTCCACCACAGTACAGGCTAAACCAGGCTATCTCCGCAGAATCACGGACGATACAGGAATCTTTCAGCATACCAAGTTTGGGGTTCCGGACCGTTCCAAGGGCTACACTACCGATGATAACGCCCGCGCTCTGATTGCTGCGGTCTTAATGTACGAGAATTCCCGGGATGCCGTGGCACTCGATCTCATTCATACGTATATCTCTTTTATCTATCATTCCCAGACAGCGGACGGCAATTTTCGCAATTTCATGGATTATAACCGCTCCTTTATAGAGGATAAAGGTTCTGAAGATTGTCAGGGACGTACCTTGTGGGCACTCGGGTTCGCCCTGTCGCATGCTGCTTCCCTGCCCGATAACCTGATGAATACCTGCCGGTATTTGATCAATCAGGCACTGCCGCATCTGGAAGCCTTGGGCTCACCTCGGGCCGGAGCCTATGCCATCATCGGCCTAAGTTATCTTACCGAAGCACCGGGCTCATTAGGTTATGCTTTTCCATACCCGCATACTGAAAACACGACCGAAGAAGCCGCCTTTCTTCCAAGGGCAACCATTGAGAGTCTGATCGAAAATATTGCGATTCGGCTGCATAATCAATATACCCGCTATAAGGGGCACGGCTGGAATTGGTTCGAGGACAGCATCACTTATGGCAATTCCATGCTGCCCTGGGCTCTGCTTCGGGCCTTCCTGATCTCCGGGAATAAAGACCTGCGGGAGACCGCCAAGGAAAGCCTGGATTTCCTAGCTTCCACCACCTTCTCCAGCAAAGGTTACTATAAACCGATCGGCAGCCATGGCTGGCTGCTGCGTGATGGGCTGGCTGCACCCTATGATGAACAGCCCATTGAAGCCTGCGAGATGCTGCTGGCCTGCCGGGAAGCAGCTGTTGTTCTTGAGGACCCCGCCTATCTTACGCAAGCAGAATTATGCTACAACTGGTATCTAGGGCATAATTCCTTGGGAATCCCTCTGATCGATCCGCAGACTGGTGCTTGTTATGACGGCATCCATGCCGCGGGGCTCAACCTGAACCAAGGCTCGGAGAGCATTATATCCTTCACAATTGCCCGGTTGGTGATGCATCATGAATAAATATGCTACGATCCTAGCCGGCGGGGGCGGAACACGGTTTTGGCCCCTGTCCAGACAAGAAATCCCAAAGCAGCTGCTGAATATTAGTGGCAACGACATTATGCTAAACGATACGATTGAACGCTTCAAAGGGATTATTCCTCAGGAGAATACAGTTATCGTTACTAATCGTACCCAAGCAGTATTGTTGGAGAGTATTATGCACAGCAGCGTTCTCAAAGCTAATATTCTAATTGAACCTGTGGCGCGAAATACAGCCGCTAGCATTCTTTTTGCAGCATTATCTATAGAGAAATCTCATGGCAATTCCTTAATGGTCGTCCTGCCTTCCGATCACTATATAACGGATGAGGAACAATTCCGTCTTACACTAGACGAAGCCTGTACTGTTGCCATGGAGTCAGACAAAATAGTAACCATCGGAATCAAGCCTACTTTCCCATCTACTGGCTACGGCTATATTGCCTTTGATAAGACGCCGATTGCGACAAGCCCAGTGGCTGTATATGATGTAGATGAATTTGTAGAGAAACCAAACTTTCAGAATGCACAGAGTTATCTGGCATCCGGTAATTATCTATGGAATAGTGGGATTTTTATTTGGCAGACCTCTGTCATTATTGATAATTTCAAACGTTATCTACCTCGACTCTACAAAACCATGCTGCCCATCAGTGATTGTTTGGGTACAGATCAGGAAGAGGAAGTTATTAATGCCATCTATCCAACGCTTCAGAATATTTCGATTGATTACGGCATTTTAGAACGCTCTGATGAAGTTGTCGTGCTTTCCGGGCAGTTTGGCTGGAATGATATTGGCAGCTGGGATGCACTGGGTTCAATCTTCCCTCCGGATGATGCAGGCAACATTATAAAAGCAAATCATGTGGGGATAGATACCCATAATTCAATCATCTATGGAAATGGCAGACTGATCACGACCATTGGTGTAGACGGGTTCATCATTGCGGATACTGGGGATGCACTATTAATCTGTCCCAAGGATAAAGCGCAGTCAGTCAAAGATATCGTGGAGCTTCTAAAGGAACAGGGAATGACAGAATATATCTAACAAAAAGGAATGCAAAAAGACGGGCCATTGCAATACATGCATGGTCCGTTTTTTATCTCATTATATAAGTTGAACAGTTTATAAATTTTTTTAAGCGCCAAACCTAGGTCCAAGCCCACAAGAACCCGTCTCGATCCCAAGCAATTCTCCCGCCATGGAGTTTCCGGAAAGCTTTCTTCACTTCTTTGGAGAGTGAGGCATTGCCGTTCTCATTCACAAATACAAATTCTTCTCCAAAATTCTCTTTCACATATTCAATCGCCGCCGTCTGATGCAAGGTACCCGTAAAACGAATCTCCTTCACCATCCATTCTGCTACTTCTTGTGCGGTTATTTCCATATGGATGCGCCTCCTCCCTGTGCTTACTGCTAAAATGTGCCCTCATTATAACATGAATACAGCCCAACCGGACAAACGTCCGAATTGGGCTGTATTGAAGTCATTTTACATCATTGTGGATAGATATGGTTCGACGGATAACGGGACTTCTGTCCTCCACTCACCATCAACAGAATCCCAGTAATTAAGTGCAAGAACCAGCCTACAAAAGGAATCCATGCCAATAAAGAAGTTATAATTCCTAGCACTGAACCGTAGATAGACTCACGGTCTCTTGAAGATAAAATCAATGTAATCACATGTAGAATAAACATCAACCCCAGAACGGAATACCCCGTGCCAATAACAATAGCAGCACCCAGAATTGGAATTGCCAAAATAATTTCACAGGAACCCGTAATCCATTTCATAGCTTTAGAAGCGCTCAATAGACAACCTCCTAATTGGGTAAAATATATGATTTTTCTCGTGCTAATTATTTTATTTCATACCAACGGCAAAGGTTCTTCCACTTTGTCATGAGATTGCTTCTGCACAAGTGGAGGCAAGCCCTCCTTACTCATTGCTGCCGAAGGGTCCAGCCCCAAACAGTGGCACATTAAAGGTGCCATTCGCAGCTGTGGCAGCACTTCTTCCTCTTTTTCCGAAGATAACACATCTACCCCAAACGTATATAATGGCACATCTCGCTCGGACGGGGTTATCCCGCCGTGGTACCCATTTGCGTTCATTCCGTGATCTGCCGTAATCATAATCTTATAGCCCTGTTCTATCCAAATAGGCAAAACAGTGGCCAGCAGACCGTCGGCATTACGCACTGAAAGCTCATATTCTTTACTCTCTCCGCCATAACGATGCCCGGCGTCATCTATATTCATGGAGTGAATGTATAGGAAATGCGGATCATAGGCACTCCGTAAATACACAGCGTCGGCAAACACATGACTGTCGGGATAGTGATCCTCGAAATAAAAGCTGCCATGCTGAATGGGCTTCATCACATTGTGCTGATGGCGATCAGCCAGCGGATCAAAAGGGGCCGAATTATAAAGCTCACTGACCCAATGATAGGCGACAGCAGCTGTGCGCAAATTAGCGGCCACTGCGAGATGGAATACGCTCTCTTCATGGCTTGGTCTCACAATATGGTTAGCCGTAATTCCATTTTTGGTCACAGGTGTCCCCGTCAAGAGTACTTCATAAAGCGGGCATGACAGACTAGGCAATTCCGACTTCACTCGGTGACATGATATTTTCCCCTGCTCCACCAAATGCTCCATATACCCCATATATTCACGTGCGGCCTCATATCTAAGTCCGTCCAACACTACCACAATAAGTTTATTGTTCATTTCAGTCATCTTATTACGCTCCCTCTCGTTCCAGATGCAGCAGCTCAGAAGGGTTCAGAGCCAAGGTGACGTTAGCCCCTTCCACCAGCCTCAGCCAGCGTCCGTCATTTAAAAGATCAACCGTTAAGCAAATGTCTTCTACCTCTACCGTACACCTAATAATATTGCCCAACACGGAGACAGATTTAATGATGCCATCCACCAGTTGCACTCCGGCAGCAACCTCGTGAAGTCCCGCGCCCTCATGCAGCAGCGTAACCGCCTCAGGCCGAATAGCAAAGCGGTCCTGCGTGCTATCTATCCCCCGGAACAACGTCATCACTTCTGATCGGGTCAATACATTGTAACTGCCCATAAACCGGGCAACGAACTCTGTTCGTGGTGCGGAGTACAACCCCTCAGGTGTGCCATCCTGCACAATCCGGCCACCGTTCATAATACAGATGCGGTCAGAAAGAATCAGCGCTTCCTCCTGATCATGTGTCACGAATAGTGTCGTCATGTTAAACCTTTTTTGGATATCACGAATTTCTGCACGTAAATTCTTGCGTATCTTAGCATCTAGTGCGCTTAAGGGTTCATCCAGCAGCAATACTTTGGGCTGCACCGCTAGAGAACGAGCCAGCGCTACCCGCTGCTGCTGTCCACCGGAGAGGGACTGCGGATATACATCCCGTTTATCCTCCAGATCGACCAATGCCAGCAATTCCGCGCAGCGATGATGGCGGGCTGATTTCGATAATCCACGCATTTTCATTCCATACTCGATATTTTGGCTCACCGTCAGATTGGGGAACAAGGCATAAGACTGAAACACCATTCCTACCTCGCGCTTACGGGGCGGCAAACTTCCCAGATCTTTATTTTCCAAAAGAATTCTGCCGCCATCCAGCTCTGAAAGACCGGCTATGCAGCGTAGCAATGTGCTTTTTCCACAACCGGAGGGGCCTAGCAGTGTTACAAGTTCACCTTCGCGGATCTCCAAATCAACATTGTCTAACACACAGGTATTCCCAAACATTTTGCGTACACCCTGCAGCTTTAGATAATCATTCATCCCTTAACGCCCCCTCCCATCTTTTTACCGAGCTTCATGAGTACCATCGAAAGAATTAGAATAAACAGAAAATAAGAGATCGCAATCGCGCTGGCTAAATGTCCACTTTCACCAACCCTTTGATATAGATATACCTGAATCGTCTGAATATGTCCGCCAACTAACATGTTCGTAAGGACAAATTCGCCGAATAGAACTGAAAATGATAACAGTGTAGAGACGATAACCCCAGGCCATATATTAGGCAAAATCACATTCACGAAGGCCGTTCTTCGGCGGGCACCAAGCAGCTCCGCAGCATGCAGCAGTTCAACGGCATTAACCGTTAACAGACTATTGCGAATACCCTGATACATATAGGGAAGGATGACCACAAAATATGCCCCCACTAATAAATACGCTGTTCCAGCGATATCAAAGGGACCAGAGGAATAGGTACGAATAAGACCTACCGCAGCCACAACACCAGGCACCGCATAAGGCAAAACAACAATACCTTTCATAAAGCTCTCCCAACGCGGAAAATAGAGGGTGATGACAAAAACAGCTGGCAGCATCACGGCCAGACTCAGCACCACGCTGATCAGGCATAAATAAAGCGAGGTCCAAAGCGCCTCCAGAAAGCGAATATCCTCAAACATTTCCCCAAACCAATTCAGCGTCCAAGCTCGGGGCAGCAAGGTATTCTGCCAATCTTGTGCAAAAGCATAAATGCCCGTTGCCAAAAGAGGAAGCAGCAAATACACCATGAGCAGCAGCATGAAGGTGCGTGGAGCGAAGCCTGCTTTGCGTATATTCATTGCCCTGCCTCCTCACGAGCTGTCCATAAACGCCGGGAAGCTTTGATTTTCACATCCGGTTTACTGAGCGCTTTCGTTCCGAACCTCTCCGCACACCGCACCATTAAATGGTTCAGATAAACCGCCAAAATCGTAGTCAGACCAAGCAGAACAGCAAGCGTACTCCCCATTTGTGGCTGTGTAACCACATCTCCGGCAACCAGTGAACCGATACGTACCGCCAACAGATTGTAATTTCCGCCAACCAATGCGTAAGCCGTGGCATAAGCCCCCATTGCATTAGCAAAAAGAATTCCAAGTGTGCCGAAGATCGCCGGAGTTAGAATAGGCAGGCCAATCGTCTTCCAGAACTGCCAAGGCCCAGCCCCCAGTAAGGACGCTGCCTCTCTCCACTGCTCACGAATTCCGTAAAAGGACGGGTACAAAAGCAGTAAGGCTAACGGAACCTGAAAGTATACATACACCAGTATTAGACCTGACCAGCTATATAGATCAAAATCGGCAAAAACACTCCAGCCCCACTGTTTAAATAAGAGTGTAAACACCCCATTATTTCCGAGCAAAATGATATAAGCAAAAGCCAGCGGAACACCTGCGAAGTTAGAGGTCATATTCGACAGCATCAGAAGTCTATCGCGTACTCTCGGGGTAAACCGGGTAATGCAATAAGCACAAAAAAGTCCGACAATGATCCCTATCAGACTTGAGGTTATGGAGATTAGCAGACTGTTCTTAATCGCCTGCATGTAATAGGCACTTTGCAACGCATGCAGATAATTTCCTAACGTAAATCCCGTTCCGTCCGCTGTGCGAAAGCTTCCCGTCAGCATGGATAGTATAGGTACCAGTTGAAAGGCTAACACCATTAGTGCAAATGGAATAAGTGCCAGGATCACACCGCGGCTTCTTTGTTTCATCTTACTCGCTCCTTGTCGCGGGAATAGAACAAAGGCGCCTTACGGCATCGTGACGAAGGCGCCCTGCTTCTTTTTTGGGGAGAACTAGTTCAAATGCACAAGCACACGTTCCTGCCACAATTGAGGAATGATTTTTGCCGTCTCTTCCCATACCTTGTAATCACCAACAGGCTTAGCGTTGACGTATTCTTCTTTTGGCAACAGCTTAGCTGCAACATCATCCGGCAATGTTACACTGTCACGGATCGGACGAGCGTAACCTTTGGCAAGATTAATCTGTCCTTCATCGCTAAGGATGTATTGACGTGTAAGCTTCGCCGCGTTAGGATGCGGCGCATATTTGTTGATGATCGTGGCATACCCGCTCACGACACTGCCTTCCTGGGGAATGGCTACTGCGAAACCATCTTTGTTGATCTGATCTCTATAGTTCAAAGCGTTGAAATCCCACAGCAGGGTAACTTCTACTTCCCCTTTTTCGATGTTGGCAAGGGAAGCTTCTGCATTGGAGAGACGTCCGTTTTTTGCTAAATCCTCGAAAAAAGCAATCCCCGGTTCAATGTTCGACTCGTCGCCACCAAAGGCCATCGCTGCGGCCAATACAGCCATCTGTGCTTGAGCAGCCTTGGTTACATCACCAACGATGATTTTGTAGTTACCGTTCTTCAGATCTTCCCAGCTCTTCGGTGGATTCGCCACGAGCTTAGTGTTAGTCAGAAAAGAAATGGTGCCTTGATAGCCGACGATCCAATTCCCGTCCTTATCCTTAGCCCAATCGGGGATTTCATCCCAGTAGGATGTTTTATAAGGCTGGGTTACCCCTTTATCCACGGCAACCGAGCCAAACGCAATCCCCACATCTCCGATATCGGCCGTTGGTTTGTCTTTTTCCGCATCAAACTTGGCAATTTCCTCCGCGCTCGACATATCGGTATCCGAATGTGTAAGACCATACTTACTGTTCATATCACTCCATGTATCTTTCCAGTTCGCCCAGGAATCCGGCATTCCTACACTGACGATACTGCCCTCTTCTTTAGCTTTACTCTCGATCTCAGTCAGACTTAATTCTTTGGTGCCAGCCTTTCCATTCGTTGTTTCTTCAGCCTTGGCTGAATTTCCACAAGCAGCAAGCAACAGGACGAGCAAGGATAACATTAGACCCATCGATAATTGATTTTTGATCCCTTTTTTCATGATTTCCCCTTCACTCCTATTTCTTATTTGCGGGCTTCTTTATGTCCAACTGTTAGGCACCCAATTGCAGTATAGGCGTGTACTATTTTCGCGGCATTAAAGAGAATAGGAATATTTGTAAATAAAAAGAAACGACCTGTCGTCTTTTTTAGATGACCGCCGTTTCCCTTAGAAATGTTTTTATGAAAATAATTACATTAATTACACTAAAATAGAACTTTACTGATGTATAGTAGTATTTATTCATAATAAGAAATGACCCTCAGAGGAGCTTGAAAAATGCCGTTTACAAAAATTCAGATGGTAACAGGTTTATTTCTATGTACTTTGCTTATCTCAGCTTGCAACAATGCAGCTACTCCTCCTAAAAATAACACGCCAGATACAAGTAATAAAATCATTCAAATAAACAGTGATCTTTACACCCTCCCATTACGTGATCAGAATACAGAACAATACAACTACGCTGTCAATACCTCTGCCGGTATCGTATGGTTGCCAGCCCCAAAAATGAACATTGCCCCTGGAACAGAAGCAAATCCTTTTTATTTTCCAACAGAGCCATTCACTTTCTATTTAAGTTCTCCTAATGAAAAATCACTAGCTGTAGAAAAGTCCAAGAAGCTATTGACGTTACCTTTAAATGATGGCGATGCTGTTCTGGTGGTTAGCGGCGTTTTTGGATTAGATGATTATATCCTCTATCATACCTTTTCCATTTTCACTGATGGCGCTCAGCCGATACGAGAACAAGCTTGGGTGATGAAAGTAGACGATCCAACATCTAATAAAGAAATTGCTCAATTCCATTCATCTGGAGGTAAATTTTATAGTTATGCAGTTGATGAAAAAGAAAAACTTTATCTATCGGTTTCCATACTTCCTGGAAATGCAGATGGTAGCTATAGTTACGAAGTTTATATTTATAATCTTCTGACTGGCAACAAAGAAAAAATAAATGATTATTCTCTTAATCCCTCATCACTGGATTCCATCCAATTTAATTACAATGACAAAAAATATTCGTATAAACTTCAGTCCAAGTAAAAAACTGCCCGACATTTCCAGGCAGTTTTACATGTATGAATATAATTACCGTCTACGCGCTGCCACACTGACAACACCGTATCTGTAAAGCACCTTCTTGCCGAACCAGCCAAAAAGACGATCCGTAAAGAAGCCCATAAAGCCAAGGCAGAACAACCCGACAAAGATCCAATCCGTACGGAAAAACAACCGGGAATTCCAGATCAGATAACCTACACCTTCGTTCGAAGCAATCATTTCCGCGCCGATAATCGCCATATATGAGGTGCCCATCGCTAACCGGATACCCGTAAAAATATAAGGGATCGTCGCCGGAACGACCACATGAATCAGAATTTGCCACTCACTGGCGCCCATACTGCGGGCTGAGCGGATTTTGTCTTCTTCCACGGACATCACACCGGTTAAAGTATTCAGCACCACGATAAAAAAGGTAGCGTACATAATTAACGCAATCTTCGACTGCTCCCCAATACCAAACCATACTAAGAACAATGTAATGAATGCAATCGGCGGGATAAAACGGATAAAGTTCAGGAAAGGCTCCGCAAAAATACGGATCAAGTTCACCTTCCCAATGATTAGCCCTACGGGAATCGCCAGTAAACTGCCGAGTACCCAACCAATGAGCACCCGGTAAAAGCTAATCCCGATATATTGCAGCAAGGTTCCGTCTTCCAGCAGCTCCCGTCCGCCCTTAAGTGTACTCCATGGTCCGGGGATCACATCGGGGCCATAGATTACAGCTCCAAGCTGCCAGACGCAGAGCGCGGTAATCCATAGAAGGGTTACGGATACCCACTTCCTCTCCACCCATTTTCTCATCTGTCTCACCCTATCCTATTCTTCGAAATGACCTTGAATTTGATTGTATAACGAGTAGAATTCCGGTGAGGTTACGTCCCGCGGATACGGCAGTGTATTGTCATAAATATCCGTAATATTAGAGGACGGTCCTACGGACATAATACCAATTCGTTCCCCCAGCAATAACGCCTCCTGAATATCATGAGTTACAAAAATCACCGTCTTATGTGTCTGGCGCCAAATGTTGACCAATTCCTTCTGCATCGTTCGGCGCGTCATCGCATCCAGCGCACCAAATGGCTCATCCATCAGCAGAATCGCTGGATCATTCGCCAGCACCCGAGCCAGCTGAACACGCTGCTTCATACCCCCAGACAGCTCCTTCGGGAACTTCTCCTCATGCCCGTTCAGCCCAACAAGCCCGATGAACCTATCCGATATTGTGTGCCGTTCCCCCTTTGCGATTTTCTTCATCCGCAATCCGAACTCCACATTCTGACGGACGGTTAACCAAGGGAATAAGGAGGAATCCGCCTGTTGGAACACAACCGCCCGATCTCTGCCAGGCTTATTCACCTCTACATTATCCACCCGTAGATGCCCACCGGATTTGGAGACAAACCCGGCGATCATATTCAGCAGTGTTGATTTCCCGCAACCACTCGGCCCGAGTAGAATGAAGAATTGCCCACCTTTAATTACGAGATCTACATCTTTTATAATGTAGTGAACGTCCCCAGCAGTCGGTTCGCTGTAGCTTTTACGGAGCTGCTCAATATGAATGGTATGCTGCTTAGCAGGTAATGACATGCTGAACCCCCCTATTTCTTGTACGTAACCTCTTCTGGCAATGCCTTCGCCAGCGGCTCAAGATTCAGTTTACTATCCAGATCGAAATCCTTCTCAATGATTCCGTTGTCGACCATATATTTCTTCTGCTTGGTCAAACTGTCATACGCTGCTTGAGTAAATCCTAGTGCCCACGGATTATTCGGCAGATCTTTTATCGTTGATTCCTTAGGCTGCTTCACTTCCTTATACATCAGATCAGCAACCTCATCTGGGTGAGCCTGAGCATAGGCTCCGGCTTCATCCACCGCTGCTAGGAAATTCGCTATACCTTGCGGATTCTTAGCCGCAAAATCATTTCCCGTTACAATCCCCATCCCCAATCGAACCGTGGTTTTAGACATATCCGTCAGTTCATGAACACCTTTAAGTGCATAGAGCTTATCATTCAGAACCGAACCATAAAACCATGCTCCATCCACAGCACCTTGCTTCAAAGCGATATAAGCTTCATCAAAGGCACCCTGTCCTATTAACTCCACATCACCGAGAGCAGCATTATGCTCTTTCAAATATTCATCCCAAAGGTACGGAATGAAGGTGCCGCGTATGAAACTCAGCTTTTTCCCTTTCAAATCTTCAGCCTTCTGAATATCATCCTGTACGAACAATTTCCATTCAGTGGACGCTTCATCAGTCGCTAATCCCGCCGAGGCGATAATAGCATAATCGCCCTTCGCCACTGCGTTCAGCAAGGGGAAGTCTGCCCCGAAAGCCACATCCACCTGTTTAATAAAAAGGGCATTTACACCTTCCGCAGGGGAACCAAAGTTGACCAGTTCAGCGTCAATCCCGTGTTTGGCAAAGATGCCTTTATCTAGTGCCACCCGAAAAGTGGGATTCGTATTGATATCAGCAATTTTTATCTTTAATGTCTCTGCTTTGCTATTCGCCGCTCCCTCTTTAGCGGCATTAGAGGCAGACGCGTCGCCCTTGGAGCTGCAGCCCGATAAAAGGATAACCACTGATAAAGATAAGAGCAGAAAGCTTGAGCTGATCCATGATTTTTTCAACCGACACATCTCCTCAAATTTGTTAATTTACCTTGCGGCTGCTGCCTTCATCCGTCGTCGCCACACAAGCAGCTCCTTCAATAAATGGCAGGGTTGTCGCCACACTTACCACAGAATCCGATCCTTTAGGTGCAGACCCCGGGACTCTGAACTGCGTTATGTCTATTGGCTCAATCGCTTGTTCAACTGGCGTTTCCAGCTGTGGTACCCATGCATAAGGCACACGGTAGGAACGATAGACCATGTTGGTATTTCTGGAGTCCGTAAATGGCGAAATATATTCCCATACCAGTTCATGTTCTGGAGTAACTTCAAAGAGTCTGCCGTTAGAACCTTCTGTAATTAAGGTGTTGCCATTCGGAAGCCGTTGAGCGGAGCTGATATATGGACTGTAGAATTTATAAGAATCGGTTGGGACAGAGAAACCTGCTTCTGCCGCTGTATATTGCCACTCTATCTCAAAAGTCACGGGATTAATCTCCAGAATTCGCGAGTGGTCGCGGAGTGCATTTTTTTGCCCAAAAGGAGAAGATGGATTTGGAAGACCATAACCGCCCCAGCCCCCGTTATCGAATACAAGTAAGTTGCCTTCTCCCGGCAAACCTTTCGGAATGATGTGCGCATGATGCTGGCCAATGATCCAGTCGATATGCTTCACTTCTGGCAGCGAGTAATCCGGACCGATTCTCCAAACGATGGCTCCGGTACGCTTATCCGTGATCGCAATAATATTTGCTTCACGCGCATCCCAGATCACGTTATCCGGATGGAAACGCTCATCCCCTGCATCGTAAAACTTATTGGGTCCTACATAAGAAGCCGAATTGATATGCAGCCAGTCTCCAACACCACCACCTAGATTTCCGAAAGAGCGTGAGTTAGGATCACGAAATAGTACATTTTTGGCCGCTTCATCAAAGCCTAGCTCATCAAAATGTTCATTTGGAGCCCACTCCCAGACGATATTCCCCTCCCAGTCCACCTCAAGGATCGTGTCATCAAGCAATTGTTTGTCGGAGATTTGAGGATTGTAGATGTTTTTATGAGCAAGAATTAGCGTTTTTCCACTGTCTACCTTGGGTTCAAGCCCCGGTGCAAAATATCCGACCGGATTGCCTTCGCGCTGATAGTCATGATGCTGGCGGGCATACCAGAGGGGTTCATAACCCGGATCTTCTATATGTTCATAGCTGTTATATTTCCACACGATGTTCCCATCCCAGTCCACCTGTACCAGATCTACATTATCCTGTATTCCGAATTTAGGATCTCTTCTTCCTGTGCTGCCCAGCACATAACCACCCGGGAAGATTTTAGCCGGAAATCCAAGCAGCCCCTTCCACAAATGCACCTCTTTACCGTTCATATCAATCAGTACAACACCTTCTTCACCAGCTTGAAATACGGTATAGCCACTCCAGGCTTTGTTAGGGTTATATACGGTTGCTCCAGTTGGATAAATGGTTGAATGTCCCATCGTTCATCTCTCCTACGTTCAATTTTTTTAGTAGCTAAGATAATTACTCTTTTTGGTGGTTGTTCGTGGCTTCTGTTCAAGGGCTGGAGAGGTCTCTGCATTCTCCTTGGCGAGCTTCAGCAGGATATCCGAGAATCCTTCCAAATTGCTAATGATCCGCTGATAAAAGTCATTTTGCTGCGCCAATTCCTCCTCCGTAAACCCCTCAAACAAAAGCGAAATACATCGTTCTCCGATGTTGCTGTTCTGCTCCGCCAGCTTGCGGCCTTTATCCGTAATATCCAGCATTACCGTTCTACGGTCGCCTTCTTTACGTCTGCGCACGGTATATCCACCCGCCTCAAGCTTATCGCTCAATGCGGTAATCGCACCTGAGGTGAAGTCTAGTTCATCCGCTAAGTCTCCTAGCCTTTGTTCACCATCGCGAATGATTTTGTGCAGAATCAGCATGCCTGGTAAGGAGATGCCTGCTACGGCGACCTTATCCCGCTCTTTCACGAATCTGCGAACCGCCTTGCGAAATGCCCAATCTGTCTCCTCCAGCTGTCTCCAATATTGTTCGTTCATGGCTTACTTACCTCTGCTTTCTCCCAATCAGCCCATAAAAAAAGACTCCCAGCACCTACCCCTGACAAGGGAAAAGTACGGGAGCCTTTGGTGGTCCAATCAGCTCAGTTGAATTATTTCACTGTTCATTTAATTACTGTTTAAGTATTGGTGATATCATATACCCCTTTATTCCTACCTGTCAAGTAAGTGTTTTATATATTCAAAAAAAGAACACCTTCAAAGGTGTCCTCCAACTCGGAAGCTTATAGACCACTTTCCAGCACAATTGCGAGACTGTCCTCATCGTATACCTGCATAAAAGATGAAATGGTCGGCAGATAATCGGCTGCCACGTATAAAGTACCTTTTAGGATCTGTACCTTCTGACTTGCGTCAGGCTTAAGGGAAAGTGTCCAATCCCCCTTGCTAATCACGGTTTCCTTGTTGACCGCGTTCCAGCTAATGTCCGCTCCCCATGAGCTAAATAACGCTCTAACTGGTAAATATATTTTACCCGACTCCTGAAGTGGCAGATTAGAGGTATTTAATTTCACTTGCACTCCGTCCAACCATACTTGCATGTTTTTACCTGCTGGCAGCAGCGGAACGGCATCCAGCAGATCAGCTTCACTACGCAGTGGCTTAAGGGCCTGTACATCGAGATCTAATACCTTCAATTTGTTATTTAACGTGTCCGTCACATACAGCTTCCCGGACACAAGAGCGATACCGGAAGGTTGATTAAACATTACATCGTCCAAAGCTCCGACCCGATCTCCCGCGGTACTTTGTCCTGCGACTGTAATGACCTTGCCGTCCTTCTGAATAGCCCGAACCCGATGATTCAGACTATCAGCAATCAGCAGTACTCCATCAGCATAAGCCAGTCCCCGTGGACGATTGAATAGAGCAGACAGTCGGTCTCCATTCTGGAATCCTCCAGCCATATAGCCAGTCACAGGGTCAACTGTGGTTGATTTGCCTGCAAAGGTCTCAACCTTACTGCCTTTAATCAACCGGATCATCTGATTTCCGCTATCAGCTACATAGAGATTACCGGACTCATCAAACGTAAGACCCACTGGCTCATTGAATTTTGCCGAAGCTACCGCTCCATCCAGATAAGCACCATCATTCCCCTGCTGACCCGCAAATGTAGTAACGACCCCTTCTGGAGTAACTTTACGAATCACATGATTAAGTGTGTCCGCTACATATAAGTTATTATTGCTGTCTATGGCTAGGCCACCCGGAGAGCTAAACTGCGCCGCATTGGGTTGTCCATCCTTGTACCCGGCGACTCCCGTTCCTGCAAGGGTGTAGACTGTGCCTCCCTCTATTTTGCGGATCACATGGTTGTCGGTATCACTGATATAGATATTACCTTTACTGTCAGCGGCGGTGTACGTCGGATGATTAAACAAGGCCTCTGCCGACTGCCCATCACTATACCCAGTATTACCTTTTCCGGCTATCGTCTGTAGGGTTCCGTTACTCCACTTGCTAATTGTGCCGCTTGCTGACTGCACAATAATGAGGTCATTGCTGCCAGGCACTGCTGCCACTCCCAACGGTTGCTTAAGAGAGAGTCCAACATTAGACGAAACATTCTGGACTATACTCCCTTGAATGTCACCACTTATGGGCTGCAATACCTCTGCGGCTACGATATTAGGTAGGGCTGCGCTTATAAGCATAATTCCGCAAGCGATGGAGATGAGTTCTTTTTTCATAACGTTATTTTCTCCTCCCGAAGGTTATTGCGCCTTTAAAATAACAAAGATAAGCTGATCTTAAGCGTGTCTACTATTACCTGTACAGGGCCGTCTTCAGTATCTTCAATCCTCACCAGAGGAATGATAACGTTATAAGGTTCGGGAGTTAGTCTATTCAAAAATTCTGGAGTAAGTTTAAGCACAAAGGTATTCTCATCATTCCGATCCAGTACATAATCCGTATCTTCTAGTGGTAATGGATCTCCAAGATCATATTCATAACGATATCTAATCTCCCCTACATCATAACCTAGCGAATGGATGATAAATTCCGGTGCTTCATCTTCACCTATAGGACCCGTATGATTAAAATAACTCGGAGTGATCTCTCCTTCAAAGTAAAACCCGCCGTCTGCTATCTGTTGATCCTCTTCCTGTACCTGCCCCCCGGTAAGGGCATTCTTTAACAAACCACCGTTAACCTTGATTTGAACGAATGACTTATAAGGAAGTGATTGCCGCAGTTGAATGATAAGCTCATTCTCTCGAATATATACCTCTCCTAAATCGAGCGTGTCCGCACTCTGATTCAAAGTAACACTCACCCCATCCCTCGCAGCATTAGGATTAGAGTCATCTGCGATATTAAAGGCTAAAGGTGCAGTAAACGGCAAAGCAATCTCATTATCACGGACGAGATAGTCATAGATATGTTCTCTAAATTCCTGCTGGTTCAGCTCAGGCGCGTCAAGCGGATTGGGCGTCGGCGTTGCTGTCGGCTCCGGCGTCGGCGTTGCTGTCGGCTCCGTCGTCGGCGTTGCTGTTGGTTCCGGTGTTGGCGTTGCTGTTGGTTCCGGTGTTGGCGTTGCTGTTGGTTCCGGTGTTGGCGTCGGTTTCGGTGTTGACGTCGGTTTCGGTGTTGACGTCGGCTCCGGTGTCGGCGTTGGTCTCGTCGGTGGTGTTGGTTTCGTTATATCTAAGGGAGCCCGACTAGATAGATCATAGTTAATCTTAGGTGGAATTGATGGTATAGGTGGGTGGACAGGCATAGTAGCTTTTATTTGCTCAAATAGTCGATCGAACTGATCTTTTATTGCTTCGGTTAATTTCCCTTCTTCGTTCAGATATTCCAAATGCTGCTCTAACGCAAATTGCGGCAATACATTCAGGGACAAGTGCCCCTGTATCCATTGTTGATTCTCTATAATAAGCTGTTGGGAGGCTCCTATTAATTGAGAAAGAGTAGCATCTACAGGCGAAACTACATGAACTGTTCCTTCCAGAACTCCCAAATAATCGCCGTTAATTCCTGCCCCACCATTAAGGACTACATTGCCTTGGCTATTAACGCTAACAAAAAACTCTGTGCCCATAACGCCCATAATAGCCGTCGGGGTCTCAATCTCAAACCGGGAGTCACCCTCCAGCTTCTTTTTCACCTTGATCAGGACCTGCCCATTTTGAAGCTTCAGACTTGTCTTACCGCCCAGCGCTTTGGCACTTTCGACTAGTTGGCTGATGGTAAGCGTAGTGTTTGCTCCGATCGTAACTTCTTTGTTGGCATCAAGGTCGAGGCTGATTTGTCCGTCCGAGCCTGTTATAATCGTATCGCCTTGCGTAATCGCCATCCCTTTGAAAGCATTAAATTTCTTGGTTCCTCCGCTTTTCTTCACCTCTGACTTGCCTGAGACCGCAGTTATTTTCCCCACTTTGACGCTATCCTTCGCCTCTGTGACAACCGCTGGCCAAAGAATACTGAACAAAAGAACAAATGCCAGTGTAAGCTTTAACGACTTCATCTCAATCCCTCCAATTCATAGACACTGATTCCCTGCTCCTTGCCCTTTACCTTGATCTCTCCTAATGAAACAGCTGATACTCTATCTTTTACAAAAGCGTAGGTAGCTTCACTAATGAGGATTTGTCCAGGCTTCGCATTGCTTTCCAGACGGGCCGCCGTGTTGACGGTGTCTCCAATCGCTGTATAATCCATCCGTGTCTTCGAGCCAATATTCCCGAATACAGCTGGGCCAGTGTGCACCCCAATGCCGAATTTCACGACTAAGCCAAAACGCTCGAACAGCTTTTGTTCCACTGCAGACGAGCCTTCCTTCATCGCCCACGCCGCCTTCACCGCTTGCATCGGATGATCCTCCAGCAGCAATGGAGCATTAAAAATCGCCATCGTGGCATCCCCGATAAACTTGTCCAATGTGCCATCATACTTAAAAATACAACCTGCGGTGAGATCCAGATACTCATTCAAAATCTCTACAATCTCCTCAGGCTCAGCAGCCTCCGACAACGGAGTAAACCCGCGAATATCCACGAACAACAAGGTTAGCTCTCTGCGGCTCCCCCCCAGCTTCAATCCTTCTTGACCCTTCTTAAGAATTTGATCCACAACTTGCGGGGCAACATATCGGCCAAAGATATCCGTAACCCTACGTTTCTCCATCAGTTCTTCTAAATATTGAAACCCTATCACGACAATGCAGCTAATAATTAGAAACGGAATCACATAACCTAGTGAAATCACCATTCCCTGATCATAGAAATAACGACCTGCAAAAATAAGGAGTGCAATAATGACCGCAATGACAGCGTAGGAATATAGCATCTTCACTTTACGGAATAGTAGATATGCCAGGAGTGCAGCTAGTAACAAAACTACTTCGTTCCACTTCCAATCCAGCACGCGTTTATAATTATTGTCCAGCAGCGATTGAATAATATTCGCATGTATTTCCACGCCGTATAACGTGTTTTTACCGCTGATCGGGGTTAGAAAGTCATCCTTAAACCCTGTAGCATACGGCCCGATAAGCACAATTCTATTCTCAAAATAGGATGGAGAAACCTCCCCGTTAAGCACCTCCGAATAGGGAATCTCTTCAAAATCACCCTTGCCGCCTGAATAGGGGATATAGAAGCGCCCAAACTTATCTAAAGGTAGCTTCTGCGGATCCGCAGTCCCCCCCATCGCCTCTCGATATTTCTGATAGAGTGTCCATGACAAGCTGTTAATAGGTTTACCTTCATAGTCAAAAGAAAAAAGAGCTTTACGCACCACATGGTCCATGTCGGTAATGGTATTGATATGGGCGGTCGCAGCCGCTGCCTCTCTTAAAGCCTCAAACGGCTGGGATAACTCCAACGCTTCGATCTTCCCCTGCTCAGTATTTGGGGCAAACGTGCCATATACAGGCAGGACTACATTCCCCGCTCGTGCGACAGCCGCAGCGAATTCGGCATCTGCCTCCGGATCCTCCGAGCCCACTGGGAATGTGAGGTCAAAGCCGATCACTGCAGGATGGCCCTCGGAGAGTGTATCCAAGAGCTGGGCATGAACATTTCTGCTCCATGGCCAGCTGCCGAAGTCCTCCAAGCTCTGATCGTCAATCCCGATGATAGCAATCGTAGTATCCACATCTCTCTCGTGCTGCATCACACGATCTTGTAACTGCTGATCGATGGAATCAAGGCTTCCCCGATACAGAAGGAACGCAAAAACCGCAGTAAGCAAAAGGAGGATATGTGCTAACTTCATTCTCAAAGTCGGTATCTCCAATCTATGTATTATGGAATGAGTCCAAACCAGCGGTCAGTATGTTGGATATTGATACGTAAAGAAGAAGGGGTCGGTGAATAACAGGATGAGGAGTACAAGCACCCATAAATGAATGCCAAGCCCTGCGCCAAGCGGAAGAAGTGCCGTAAAGAGCTGAATTACTGCTAACAAAAACGGTACTAGAGAAGAGACAATGCCAGCTTCCCTTGCAATTTACTTTTATTTTGAAAGATTCTGAAAATTTAAAATTAATTCAAAAATATTATATATGAAAAATCATATGAATAGTGGAAATTTCCTTTTTACATAGAAGAAAAAGGAGACTACACGCAAAAAAGACAAAAAGCAGGCCAGAGTCTCCTCTGCCTGCCTTTGCCAACCTATCTTATAATTTGATTATTCCATATAACAGTTTTGCGATTTCAGCACGGGTCACTTTGCCACGAGGGTCAAAGTTATTGTCGCCCTTGCCGTCAAGGATTCCCTTTGCTTGCAAATCAATTACCGCTTGCTTCGCCCACTCAGATACACTATTCATATCCTTAAAGCTTGCAGCAGCAGCAACGGAAGCTTGCAATCCTGCTTTATACTGCATCAGTTTCTGCAGGACAACTGCCGCCTCCTCACGAGTAATCGCATCTTTAGGTCGGAACTTGCCATCACTGCCTTGGATCAATCCAAGCTGGACAGCTTTCTCTATCGACTGTGCATAATAAGCATCTTTAGATACATCTGCAAAAGCACTCTGTACGATAGCCCCATTTGCTTCATCCAATCCGAGAGAACGAACGGCCAGTGTAACAAAATCTGCACGGGTTACATTCGCCTGTGGTCCATAATGCGTATCGTCGATCCCTTTAATCACATGCTTAGCCGTCAGCTTGGAAATATACGACTCTGCCCAGTGACCAGCAGTATCCCTAAATTGCTTATGGTATTCCAGTACCGCAAAGGAGGAAAAGTGATTTGTTGTGAAGGTAACGGTATTATCCTTAAACACTCCACCCAAATATTCCAACGTGCTGCCATTTACATAATAGACACCCGCAAAATCTGTATCAAGCTTAGCAAGCTGTTCCTTAGTCAGCGTCAAGGTAATCGTAACAGCACCTTTAAGCTGGTGGATAGCCGTTTCTTTGCCTCCTGCAGATGTACTGAGGTTCAGCGTAACGTTAGCTCTGAATGGACTCATTCCAGCGTCATTGGCCTGTACAGATATCATACTCGTATCAATGCTTAGTAGCAGCATATCACTGCCTGCCGGAATGGCTGGTAAGGAGTTTGTTGGTATGCTCAAGGTAACGTTAGATGAAACAATATTCAAATTCAACTTCTTTTCGACAGCCTGTTGAACAGCGGCTGCATCAAGAGCAATTCTAATCTGATCTTGAGCCGGGGTTGCTCCGCCTGCGCTAATCTTTAGGCTTCCCCCTGTAGCAGCTTCCTCTATCAGTTTCTTCAAGGCTGACGGATCAGCTGTATACGTCCCATTACTTCCTAATGCCAGTTCAATGTTTCCCTTTCCCGCTCCAGGTGTGGCTGTAGGCGTTGGAGTCACTGTTGGCACTGGTGAAACTACCGGAGGTGCCGTTGTCACCTCTGGTGCTGGTGTCGGCGTCACCTCTGGTGCTGGTGTCGGCGTCACTTCTGGCGATGGCGATACCTCTGGTGTCGGCGTTACCTCTGGTGTCGGTGTTGGTGTTGGTGTCACCTCTGGTGTCGGCATCACATCCTCTTTTCCAGTGTAAAAGCCCCAGATATCTGAAAGCACACTACCGGAGTGATCATCCTCAACCTTTGTATACCATTGGTAGTAGCTATCCGGATTCAGCTTACTCCAAGTGACCTGAGTCTCCGCGCCACTCTCTACTTGTGGATTGGCCGCAATTTCCTGGTCGCTGTAAACCTTGACTCCGATATAGTCGGTAGCCACACGTTTAGTCACAGGCTGTAAATCCAGATCCAGAACGAACTCATCTTTGCCTGGATATTCGTCTTCATCATAGTAGTTATAATCATCCAAATAAGGCGAATAAGTCTTCACGCGAAGTTTGTTATTAGCAACATCGAACTGAAGCAGACGGATATAGCCGAGTCCCCCTTCTTCAGCGCCTTGGTAATCTGCCAGCATTTGATAGACACTGCGGTCTGGAATACCGTCACCGTTATCATCCAGCTCGTCTACCTTAAGCTCAGCATCATGATAATGGCCGGACAGTGCTGCGATTACGTTTTTGTTAGGTTTCACAACCATCTCAAAAATCTTATCCGCAATAGGTGCACGGTTATTAGAAACCAGCAAGTATTCATGGAGACAAAGAATCGCTTTACGCTCTGGATAACGGGCAACGATCTCATTCATCCATTCGATTTCTTCCTCAGCCAATCCCCAGCCCATGTATACAATAACAAAATCATTTCCGTTCGCAGACACTAAATCGTAATGGCCCCTGTTGTTGTCATAAGAGCCACCGAAGGTCGGCATATTCTTGAATCTCCACTCTCCAAAATACTCCCAGAATTTCGTGTAATCCCCGGTTTGATGGCCTACGTCATGATTACCCGCAAGAACACCATAAGGAATGTTAGCTTCCTCCAGAACCTTCATGTCCCGGTCAGCTTCCTTCCACTCATACTCCTGATAGGATTTATCCACGATATCTCCTGTATGAATAACATACTTCAGGTTCAAGCTCTCTTTGTTGTCAGCTATCCATTCTACATTTTTACGGTAAATGTAAGGGTAGCTCTGTGAATAATATTGTGTATCAGACATCCATACAAAAGAAAAGTCATACGTATCTTGTGTTACTGTTGGTGCTGTCTTAGCCACCGAAGCAATTTCGTCCTGAACCATTACTGCAATGCTATTTCCATTAGCATATTCTCCAGCTGTAACCGTGGATTTCAGCTCAAAATCCTCTGTTCCAGCGATTAAATGATCCAGCTGTACCCATTTTTGTTGAGTTGGACTCCATGCGTAGAGACTTACTTTACGTCCCGGCAACGAATTCCCTTTCCATTCAATATCTACACGATCTGACGCCTTAACCGACTCATCCAGCTTAATTTCATAACGCTGATAAGGGAATTGATTGACAGCATCATTAATTAAATATTGTCCGTCCACCGCACTTATTTTACTGTAGTCATCACTGCTAAGCGCTTGTTCGCCCGCAGGTACGGATTGTTTCGGCGGCTCTGTATCGGATGCATTTATAAACCCAGCAAAGCCTTGCTCCGGATGGTTAGCATCGTACTTAAATCCTCTAAAGAAGGTAACGTTTATCTTATCCTGATTAGGATCTTCAACCTTAACCTTTAAAGTCGGATTAGTACCTACAGCGGTCTCCCAGTTTGTAGGAGAAATAAGCAGTGGCGCAAATGGATTCTCATTCGGTACATGGAATGTAATGACCTTTTCTGCCTGATTGCCAATCCTATCTAAGGCTGTGATAGAAAGCGTATGCTCCCCAGCCGATAACTTCCCGGATGAAGTAGCATAGGGCAGTTCAATAACATTACCATCCAGCTTCACGCTGACCTTATCTACACCCGCATAAGTATCCTTAACTTCAGCAGCAATTTCAAAATTGCCACGGTAAGTTTGTCCTTCTTCTATGGATGCTTTGATGGATGGTGGCGTGTTGTCGACAATTACGTTTGATGATACTTTCGTCACACCTTCGGTAAGCGTTACTTTATGTTCTCCGTCAGTTGCTTCCTTAGTATTCCAGTTGTACGCCTTTGAACGGAACAAATCCGCTTTTAGATCAAACTGGAAGCCGAGGGATTCATGCTTACCTGCGCTGTCCCCCATCTTGATTTCCTTATCACGTTCTGCATAAGCCGGGTCCCAAATTTCGGTACCATCTGCCAGCAGGAGACGAACATTTTTCACTTCAAAATCATCCTTATTCTCCTCAGGACGAGGATCAAATGGAGATGATTTAGAGCCCGCCCGAATGTAAATCACATTATCCGTACCCTTTTTTAAAGCGGCAGAAGAAATAGGAAAAGTCAATGTAGTATACGTAGTAATCGGGTCCATAAAGGTATACAGAATACTGGCATCTCCTAGTTCTTCCGGTCCCATCGTGATCGCATTTTTAAAATAATAGTCCACATTTTTAGCTTCAAATACAAAGTAGGCATCATTCTCCAGTGCATTATATGTCTCGTTATTGCCCAGTAACTTACTGTCAATGCTCAAGCCTAAGACATCAGCCTTAGCGGTGGCAGAGGTTCCCTTTACGGTCACGGAGCCATTGATCAACTGCCCTTCCTTCACATTCAAACGAAGGGGTGATTGATCCTGTCCTCCTGTAACTTTTACTTTCATTACTGGAGATTGTGTTTCATTCGTTCCATCAGAAACAACAAAGTAATACTGGATTTCATTTCTGCCAATCAAATCCGCAGAGGTCAATTTGAAGTGATACAAGCTGTCGTTGAAGTCTTGGGATAGATTGTGGCTAACAGCCTCCGGCTGCTTGTCCGAAGACACTCTAACTTCCACAGAAGTAACAGCTTTATTGTCATCAGCAAAAGCCTTCAAATCGAGACCCAGCGACTGATCAATCTCCGTTACGCCCGTCAGATCTTCTACTGTTGGTTTCTCTGTATCCGGCTCCACATGGATCGGTGTGCTTGGAAGTTGTGTTACATCCGTCTGGCCTGGTGACGGAACGGCTGACCCCGTACTGATCTTGAGCATTTTGCTCAGCCCATTCACAGGATACTTATATAGAAGGGCTTTATTCTCTTTGGTGTCATCACCTTTAGCTCCACCATCGTAGGTGAGGTCAGCATCATAATACGCGGAGGAAATTTCTTTTTCCGTGTTACTTTTGATTACGACTGCCCGGCGGCCAGAGTTCGCCATACCATCGCTTTTGATCAAAAAGAGATTGGTGCCTTCAATTAAGTTTGTGTTGAATTCTGTATTGAAATCATTAGCAGTGTAAGTACTATTGGCACTATTAATAACCCAGAACACCACGGACTGCTGTGCAGGAATCAGAAAGTTCTCTGGCGTCGAAGGCCACTTCACATCGGAAGCGTTACCTTTATCAGGATAACGATAATAGACCTTGTAGTCCTTGAAATTAACAGGTGCATCAGTATTGTTATAGATCTCAATGAATTCAAAAGCGTCGCTGCTCGTTCCTTTTACATTCGTCGAATTCGGCAGCAGCTCTGTGATTAACAACGGCGGCACATTATTCGAATCAAACGCCGGCAGGTTCACATGAACAGAATAACTCTCTGTCACATTATTAACGCGGATGCTGTAATGCAGCTCCGGCTCTTCCAGCGCAGCTGCAGGAATCATTGCCGCATATTCATCCCCACCTTTTGAGGTCATGGTGATTACCGTATCTTTCGCCTGAGAAGGAGAGCCATACTGTAGCTTCACTACAGGTAGTGATCCATCTGCCCCGCTTTCCAGATTAGTAATCTTCGCACTGATAGGGAGATCGGCTGGATCGACACTACTCTGTGCAATATGTTCAATCACTGGCTGCTTGTTCCCAGGAACTAGCTCAGGCACTTGTTCTGCCTCTACGGTTCCAGGCGTAGCCACAACCGTTCCCGAATTCACCATGAGGTTCATAACGGAGCTATCTGCTTGCAAGTATTGATAGAAGATCCCGTTATTCTCCTTCACCTGTTCTTTTCCATAGGAAGCAGAAACAATTAGCGTATCTCCTGCTTTGCTTTTAATTTGTAAATTACGCGCAGAAGTGTTAGCCATCCCCCCGCCACCGTTGATCCGGAACAGATTCACTCCTTCCTGCAAAGCTGCAGAAGGATTAAAGTTTTTGATGAAATCCTCCGTAGGAACATTCAGATTATTGCCGTTCATAATCCAGAAAACAATATTTCCATGCGCCGGTATTACAGCATCACCATTAGGTGCCCATGAATCTTTGTCATTATAAAAGAAATAATAATCCTTAAAATTAACCGGCTTGTCCGTATTATTGTAGACCTCAACAAACTCGTAACCATCTACAGAGGTTCCATCTGTCCCTTTTACATTTTTAGTATCCGGAACAACCTCTGTAATCAGTAGCGCTCCTGGATTATTAGGTACCGCGTACACCTCTGCCATTACAGTCGGTTGACTTAAAAGCGTGTCGAGCTCAACCTGTTCATCAAAATGCGCCTCTAATTCGGAAGATGTCTGCTCCGTCTCCAGCTGCTGCTCTTCGGCATATCCTGCTGGAGCCATGATTCCCAACATCAAACTGCTGGCAATTATGCTGGAAAATAAACGTTTAGCTTTTGCTGTTATTCTCAAAACTCCGAACACTCCCCATTTGTTTGATTGTGATTCAATGCATAAATATGCAATGAATCTCATCTGGAAAGTATACCTGCGGTGTATTATCGCTATATCATAGCCGTGTTAAATCTTTAGGTTATTTTTAATATTGCTTAAGCTTCAGTTCAGCTTCGCGGGTTACAATATAACTAGTTAGAACCCATTTTAAACGATACTTTAGACGGATGCTTAAGCAAGATAAGTTATTGCAGAACAAGAAAAGAGGACTCTAATGGATATAAAAAGAGTGATCATAGTCGGAACGGTAGTTGTAGTGATGTCTTTCGGAAATGCTTGGACTAGTCTTACCGCTAATGCAAGTTCGCCTGTAAAATGGTCCACGGCAGAGGTCGCGGATCAAGACGAATTATTGGAGGTACTTAACCAGCCAACAGACGAGGATCTATACGAGGCCATATATGACGGTAAGTCACTTCAAGATATTGCATCAGAACAAGGCCAAGATATTGAAGCTGTAATCGATCTACAGGTTGCCCAGCTAACGGATCAATTGGATTCACGGTTAGCCGCTGGAAGCATAACAACCGAGCAGTATGCGGCATATAAAGCGGAGCTGAGGGACATCGTTTCAGATAGTGTCCATACTTCCTTCGGTTAAGGGAATACATACAGCGACGCTGTAACATACACAAAAAAAACCCGGCTAAATGGATCTTCCATTTAGCCGGGTTTTGTATATTTAATACTTATTTTATAACAGAATCCCTAAGTCCCTATCTTGTTCTCTCTGTTAATCTCCAGAATATCAAGGAAGAATACAAAGATCGGAATCCCCAGAATCAGACCCCAAACCCCGAGATAATGCTCAGAGAATAACAACACGATAAACGTATAGAACATAGGCAAATTCATTTTGGATGACATCAGTTTAGGATTTAGGAAGTAGCCTTCTACAAAATGAAGCACGGCAATCATTGCCAGTACATAGATAGTCATGACTAGGCCACCAATATTGTAACCAATAATACAAAGTGGGATTAGCGAGATAACAAAACCTACAACCGGAATTAAACTAAGCAAGAAGATCATAATGGATAATGCGAAAAGGTAAGGAAAACCTAAAATCCAGAGCCCGATCACCGTAAAGCATGTATTAAACAACGCGATCAGAATTTGTGCTTCGATCACTTTTCCGAAAGAGGAGATAAATTTTCTGCCAAAATACTCAAGCTCTACATAGAACCAAGAGATTTTGCTCTCTTTAAGGCGGGAAGTGAAACTAACGATCCTGTTCTTCTCAAGTATAAATACAAAGCTCAAAATAGTTGATAAAACAAAGCTGGTGCCCCAATTGCTTATTTTCAAGACATATTCAATACCGTCTTTCATGTACGACTGATAGTTCAAATCCTTAAGCTGGGCGAATATATACTGCACTATATCATTCTGCGGGATGTTCTCAGGGGTCAAATTGGTCAAAAAATTCGTTAACTGTTTAATCTGTATGAAAACCTTAGGCAGATAATTAACGAGGGTTATGACAATTACAGCGATTAAGGCAAGGTATAGAATAACAATAATCACTTTGCTGTTAACTGCTACATATTTGTTAATGCGCTTCGTGAGCAGCACTTGAAAGCTATTCATTACATACGCAATCAAAAACGTCAACAGTACCAAATTAAGCATATCTCTAATACTGAATAGCAGTAGAGCAACCAATCCTAAAATCAAAAAACGCCGGACCGTTAAATTTGCGTAATAACGCTTAAACAATTCCATCAGTTCTCTCCATTCGCTTACCAATTAGTACTCTGTTTATAGTCTACAGTAAGGAATTCACTTATAGCAACTAGTGATTCGCCTAAAATGACGAATTTACTCACTTTTTGTAATCTCATCATCTATAAAAGTGACACTTTTCATGCTCCTACATCCATATGAATCAATTCAACGATTCGGCGTTTCGGATCATATTTCATATCTATATGCAGATCTTTGCATAATTGATGAAATGGAACCATCAAGGTTCCCTTCCTCATTTCAGGAGAATTCCTTACCATATTCACCTTTTGGTTGTTCAAGGTCAATTCCATAGGCAAATCGATATGCTTCATCTGATCAAGCGTCAACGCAGCGGTAAGTGTCTCACTTCCCCCGTTAATTCGTGCGGCATTCCGATCCGCTCTGGTGTTAATCCCATCCTCAATTTTGAAGGTCAGTGAAATCCCCAGCGAATCACAAACAGCCAGCAATCTGTCATTGTAGGACCCATAAGGAAAAGCAATCGCCGAATCCGTATTGCCCAATTCTTCCTTCAGCCTTTGCTCCGCCTTAGCCAGATCACGTGTAACTCTGCTGTAGTATTCGACATTCATCTCATTCCTGTTCTCATCATCAACATATAACAAGGCACTTGCAGCTGGCCGCTGCCCGCCCTCGGCATCGACAATCCCATAATGGTGCAAATCATAGGTATGACTATAAAATCCCATCCCAGCATGCTTCATTTCCCGCATTTGCTCCCAAGTGAGCTTCGGTACGCTATTCGGATCTGGGTGATCTATTGTAGATACGATAACAAAATTAACGGCTGTATATCCGTATTTTTGCAAAACGGGGAACGCCAATTTATAGAAACTCTCATATCCATCATCAAAGGTCAGCAGCACTGCATTGTCCGGAACTGCGCCGTTATTCAGCATAAATTCACGGTATTCCGCCATGTTGATCACATGAAAACCTTCCTGCTTCAGCAGATTCATTTGATCATCAAACCGATCAACCGATAACACCCAAGGAAACTGTGGCATGGGCTTCTCAGAAAGATGATGATACATCAGCACAGCCACCTGATCTCTGTAGTAAATACCTTTTGGAAGAGGTCCGGATTTCTGCCAGCCGATTTGTGTATTTAGTGCCTGTTCAGCTACCGCCTTCGGGATCATAAGATCATCAGGCGAGGCTGGGTTGGCAGCTATCGTCTTTATCATTTGACCATTTACGTTAATAATAATTGTTGAAGGTTCACGTTGTGTATTCAAAATAGCAGCAAGGCTCAGCAGTAGAACTATGACAACAAGCAGCATATATTTTTTTGTTTTCAATCTCAGAATCTCCTTAACAACATTTCTTGTCCCTATGTAACTATATATTTTATGGAAGTTCCACCTGCTATTGGTTACATTTTCTTCTTATTTTTGTTTCTTTATCATAAAAAAGAGGGCGAACCTCAAGCCTGAACCGGCTTAAGGAACACCCCGCAAAATGGAGATCTATATACAATTATGTACATCTATATGTGATTGTAGACGGTCTAGGACCTTCTCTTATCTGCGAAGTAATTCTCTTCCCCAAGCTCGTCCACGAACTGCTGCAGCCAATGATAATATTGGACGGCATGCTCCAGCTTCTCCAGATCCTTCAGGCAGAATTGCCGCTCCTCCTCAGATGTATCTACGGCTTGAACCAATCCCTCCAGCTCAGGAATGACAACGTCTAAAGCGTGCTTCATGACATCAATCTCCCGCTGTAGCTTCATCCCAAAAAAGTTCTTAAAGGTCTGAAAGAAATCTGTTTCCACTGCATACAGATCCTTTCGGTCCCGCTTCTCCTCCAGCTTAGTGACCATCTTGGAGGCCATCAAAGAACGGACTCCATAGCTCATATTACTCTTGCTCATATTCATCACATTCTTCATCTCTTCAAGCGTCATCGGACGGTCTTCAAAGAACATAATTCCATACAGCTGCCCGAATGAATAATTCGCACCATATAGGTCCATCGTCTGAGCAATCGCATCGATCATCGGACGCAGCAGCTGCTCGCGTGGAGATAAGTCTTTATTCTCTTCACCAAAGGCTACCTGTTTCATAGCTGCACCTTCATTCCACTTAGAATCTACCCTTCTATTTTACACAAAATAGCAACTACCTGCGCTAATCTCTTAATTTTTTACATAATCTCGCATCGATCTTTACGTCCACTTGACCACGCAGCCGCCCGATGAGTGTACAATTTTTTTTGAACGGAAGAGCTTTCCTCAGAATTATACCGCAAAAAACAGAAGATGGAATGGGGTATCGACAGAATAATGAAACGTTCGAGATTTATAGGGGAGTTGAAACCGGTGCTCTTCACCTTGCCGGCAATGATTCCATTCGTTGTATTTTGGCTAGCGCCATTACTTTATGTATTTTATCTCAGCTTTACGGAATGGGACTTCATGAGCCCTGAGAAAACCTTTGTCGGACTAACCAACTATCTGGATCTGTTCAGCAATCCTGCCTTCTATAAAGCACTTAGAGTGACTCTGTTATTCTGTGCCGGAAGTGTGCTGCCCGTTATTCTGATCGGACTTGGACTAGCACTCCTGATGAACGGGAAGCTGAAAGGGTCCACCCTCTATCAGGTATTGCTGTTCTCCCCTTGGGTCACGCCGACCGTGGCTGTATCCATTGTCTGGTCCTGGATCTATGAACCCGAAATCGGCCTTGCCAATACTGTACTTGACCTCTTAGGTCTAGAAAAAATCGGTTGGCTTCAAGACCCTAAATGGGCGCTGCTTGGCGTTCTGCTCGTGACAATATGGAAATCGGTAGGCTGGGCGATGATTTTTTACTTGGTGGCACTACGCAATGTCCCTACGGATCTGCTGGAAGCTGCTCAACTGGATGGAGCAAATGCTGTTCAAAAGTTCATCCGCATTACCTTACCGCTTATCTCGCCAACGACACTATTTCTGTTCATCGTACAGATCATCGGGGCGTTGCAGGCTTACGACCAGATTAACGTACTTACACAAGGTGGACCCTCAGGATCAACACGTACCTTGCTCTACATGTATTATCAGTCTGCCTTTGAAGCCTTTCAGATTGGAGAAGCCTCTAGTGTCGCAATGATTCTGGTATTTATATGTATGCTGCTCTCCGTAATCTCACTAGAGGTTAGTAAACGGACAACCCATTATCAATAACAACTGCTGTAAAGGAGAACGACTGATGAATGCAACGATTGTACGCGTGGGCAAGCTGACCCGCCATCTATTTTTTACAGCTATTGCACTGATCATGGCCTTCCCCTTCTATTGGATGGTCACCAGCGCCTTAAAAACCAATGATGAAATCTGGCAGTCTCCGCCCACAATCTGGCCTAAGGATGCGCTGTGGAGTAATTTTTCAGCCGCCTGGCACGAAGCCCCTTTCTTCAGATATATGGGCAATAGCATATTTGTCGCTGTGTCGATTGTTATTCTGCAGGTCATAAATTCCGGGATGATGGCCTATGCGCTTACGCATATGAAATTCCACTTCAGAGGGCTGTTCTCAGGCGTTATTCTTTTCGGCTATATGGTTCCAGCCACCGCAGTTTATCTTCCCGGATATTTGGTATTGTCCCAGCTCTATCTACTGGATTCATATGCCGGATTAATTCTATCCAACTGTGTAAGTGTCTTCTCCATCTTTCTAATTCGCCAGGCCTTCCTTCAGGTTCCCCATGAGCTGGTGGAGGCTGGAGAAGTGGACGGTTCCTCACATATGCGGATTCTGTGGACCATTCTTGTCCCCATTACACGTTCTTCCTTTGCTGTGCTAGCCCTGATCACCTTCATTGATCAGTACAATAACTATTTCTGGCCGATGCTCATCACCAAAGATCCTAATCTACAGCTAGTCTCGGCGGGTCTGCGTAGTTTCTTTACTCAAGGAGGTGCTTACGGATTAAAATGGCCGCTGATCATGGCCGCTAGCGCATTCACCATCACCCCGTTGCTGCTAGTATTTCTACTAGCTCAGAAAACGATCATGCAAAGTGTCAATATGACCGCTGGTTCCAGCAAAGGATAAGCTAACAATTCTATTTTAATAAGAGGAGAATGATGATGAACGTATTGAAGAGACTGTCCACCCTGTCTTTAGTTGCCGGATTTACAATGTTAACAGCTTGCGGAGGAAATGCGAATACAGGCAATGTTACAGCGGCGAATGGAGCTTCTTCCTCCCCCTCCACAGAGGCTGCGCCCACACAAAATGCACCGGTAACAATTGAATTCTGGTATGGTCTCGGCGGCAAGCTTGGTGAGAATATGGAGGCACTGATTCAGAAATTTAATACCTCTCAGCAAGAGGTCATCGTCAAAGGTATCGCGCAGGCAGACTACACGGAAACCGAACAGAAGCTGCAAGCAGCTATCGCTACAGGAAAAGTACCTGCGGCTGCTCTCTCCTCCAATGTAGATTGGGCCCGTAAAGGATATTTCGCTCCGATAGACGAGCTTATGGCACTGCAGCCAGATTTTAATAAAGAGGATTTTGTCCAAACCTTTCTAAATCAGGGCCAGGTTGATGGTAAGCAATACTTCCTGCCGATGTATGGAACAACGCAGGTCATGTACTACCGCAAAGATGTTTTTGAGAAGAATGGAATTGATGCGAGCACACTAAAGACTTGGGAAGATCTGGCTGCCGCAGCTGCGAAAATGACAGTGAAGGACGGCGGCAAAACCACCCTTTATGGTTGGGAGCCTATGTGGGGTTCAGGGAACATGATTGATGCCGTACTCAGCAAAGGAGGCACTATCCTTAGTGAGGATGGAAAACAAGTTATGGTCGACTCTAAAGAGTGGATTGAAACCTGGGATTTGTTCCGCAAGTGGATTCACGAGGATAAGATCATGCGGATTCATTCCGGCGGTCAAGGCTGGGAGTATTGGTACAAGACGATTGACGATGTAATGAAGGGTCAAGCCGCAGGCTACACTGGCTCCAGCGGCGATCAGGGCGACTTGGACTTCAGCATTGTTTCGGCTATGGAGCAGCCAGGCTGGGCAGGGATCGGTGAGGGCAAACCCGTAGCCCAAGCCCTTATGGCCGGCATTCTATCCAAAGCCAGCGACAGTGAAAAGGAAGCAGCTATGAAATGGCTAACCTACTTCACGAATGCTGAGAATACTGCGTCCTGGTCCATTAATACGGGATATATTTCGGTGCGCCAATCCGCATTGCAAGACCCGGCGTTTGTGTCATTCAGCGAAAGCAATCCACAGATTAAGGTTCCATTGATGCAAGCTTCTCATGGTTCTGCACCTTTCCAAGACCCAACTGGCGGCAAAATTAACGATGCGTTGACAATCGCCGCAGATAAGCTGCAGATTGAGAATATCCCAGCAGCACAAGCACTTAAGGAAGCACAAGAAACGGCACAAGCAGCGCTTGATAAATTAAAATAAAGGGCGGTGGACTTCATGTCTGAGCTCATCACTCCACAAGGCAGATATGCTGTAGCAGCTATTCTATTCGATAAGGATGGTACGCTGCTCCAGTTCGTATCCCTCTGGGGCAGCTGGGGCGAATGTTTTTTAGAGAGATTCACGAAGTATATGAGACAAAGAGGGCTACAGATTGCAGAAGAGCAGCTCCCTGCATTAATGGGAACTGTACACAATGCCCAGGGGAGCATTACCGATTATGATCGCAACGGACCGCTGGCTATGGGGACTATGAGTGATCTTTATGCCATTCTGTCATGGCAGGGTTATCTGCAAGGTTTATCTTGGGCGGAGTCCATGGAGCTTGTCCATCAATGCCGTCTCGAAGCGGATGTTAGGTTAGAAGAGAAACGCCCCGTTCACTCCCTTCCGGGACTTCATCGTTTTCTTGATGAGTGTGTGAGTGCAGGCATTCCTCTCGCCGTGGTGACCGCAGATGAAACAGAGGCCGCAGACAAACATCTCCAATGGCTGGGCATACGGCATTATTTCTCCGAGGTAATTGGAACAGATCTTGTGGATCAGGGTAAACCTTTCCCCGACATGGTGCAGCTTGCCTGCAAAAGGTTAGCCGTGGAACCCGCGTACACAGCGGTTATCGGCGATACTAACGGGGATATGCGAATGGCTAAAGCAGCGGGTGTACAGGTAGCTATCGGCCTAGCAGAAAGCGACGGTACTACTGCTTCAACACATATTCTCCCGGATGCAGATCTCATTGTACAATCTTATGCTGAGCTCAGAATTGAGGTTACTCCCCTGTGAGAATAGAAGGAATATGGGCATGGATGTTTCTGGCGCTGGCTATTGTGTTCGAACTCTCAGGGACCCTCTCAATGAAAATATCTCAAGGGTTCACCCAGCTCTGGCCTTCCGTGCTTATGTTCCTGTTCTATGGAGCCAGCTTCACCTCCCTGAATTATGCTCTCACCTCTATTAAGGTAGGCGTAGCTTATGCGATATGGTCAGGAGCGGGAATCATCCTGATTTCCTTCATAGGAACCCTGTTCTTTGAAGAAAAGCTAACCCTATCCTCACTACTTTGGATAGCCGTCATCATTGTCGGGATCATAGGACTGAATATTAGCGGCAAGACGCATTAGCGAACAGCAACAGTATTGGATAGGTTCATAGATGAAGGAGGATGCCCAAACATGAGTACGAACACATCACCTGAAGATAAACCAGTTATCACCTTTCAGATCATTACGGATACCCATGTCACTGCTGACCGCAATCATGAGTACAATCTTAACTTCGAGCTGGCTCTCCGTGATATAGCAGCGCATGGGGAAGGCAGCAGCGGGATTATGCATATCGGTGATGTCACAGACCACGGCTTCCCTGCTGAATACGAAGAAATGCTTCGTATCCTCAAACAATACAAAACCGAACTGCCCGGGATTACCTTTACCTTAGGCAATCATGATGTGGGCCTCGGAAATTGGGAATCACGTTTAGGAATGTATACGTCACAGACCGGAATGTCCGGACCCTATCATGATCACTGGGTCAATGGCTATCATTTTATTATGCTAGGGACAGAACAAGGATTGCCCAAATTCTGTGATATTTCTTCTGAACAGCTTGATTGGCTGGAGCATAAGCTTGGAGAACAAGCTTCACCAGATCAGCCTATCTTTCTCTTCCTGCATCAACCGCTTAAAGACACCGTAGCCGGATCGCTGGAATCGCAAGATTGGTATGGTGTCACACAAGATAAGGAATTAAAAGAAATCCTGTCGAGATACCCTCAGACCTTGTTATTCACTGGACATACCCATTGGGAGCTGGAGGTAGACAACACTATGTTCCCTGGCGATGGAGAGATCGCAACGATGTTTAATGCTGCTTCTGTCGCCTATCTTTGGACTAATGAAGATAAACATAAAGAGGGCAGCCAAGGCTTCTATGTAGAAGTGTATAGCGATAAAGTGCTTGTCCGGGGCAGAGATTTTAAGACAGGAAGCTGGATTGAGGCTGCACACTATGAGGTATTTTACCCAGCGGTAAGCGTATATTAAAGATAAGCATTTAAGCGAGAAATATAACAAAAAAACGATTGTGCACAGGGAGTCCTTCCCCGCAACAATCGTTTTTTACTGTAGCTATTCAGCTTAACGTCCAATCGGTGCAATCCGGTAGACAGCTGTATCTCCAACCGCTGCCTTCGTATCGCTCCCGATCTGCCAACCGAAGGATAACACAGAAGCCAAACGTTCCTTCTCGGCCAAGGTTAAAGCCACCTCAGCGGCTTCCTTACCTTCCTCAAGCTCCAGAGCCGCTTCTTTGCCCAGAGCTACCCATATCCAGCTGCGAATCCCACGAATCGTGTTGTATTTAATCTGATAGCCTGTCTTCACCGCTTGCCCGAACAACTCCGGCTGCTCTGACTGCAACGTAGTCAGCTGCTTATAATCAAATTGGTATTCGCTCTTGTCAACGGGCAAATCGCCCTCTGCCACTTTACGAAGAATATCCTCATCAGACCACCCCAAGGAGCGGAGTGATTCCACCAATAACGCATCCCACTGGGATAACTTTACCCGGTTTAAGTTCTCTGACATTCTGATCCCTCCCAATCTATATATAGAGTCTAATCATACCGTAAAATCATAAGCAACATAATGGCCCGGACTTACTTCCTGTAGTGTGGAAGTCTCAGCTCTGCCATACTCTTGCGAATATCCGTCTAAAATAATTCTCTGATTGGCCCGCCGGGGATCCGTCTCCAAGATGGAAGACAGCAGCGCCTTTGTATAAGGATGAATAGGATTCTCGTACAGCTCATCACTTTCGGCTACCTCCACTAGACGACCGCCATACATCACGCCGATCCGGTCAGAAATATGCCGTACCATCGACAGATCATGTGCGACAAAGAGATAGGTCAAGCCGAATTCGGACTGCAAATCCTCCAGCATGTTCACTACCTGAGCCTGGACAGACACGTCCAGCGCTGAGATCGGTTCATCACACACAACAAATTCAGGTCTTACGGACAATGCTCTGGCAATCGAAATCCGCTGGCGTTGGCCACCGCTGAATTCATGCGGGAAGCGGTAGAGATGTTCTCTTTTTAAACCTACCTTTTCCAGCAATGCCGCAACAGCTTCTTTGCGTTCTTCACCTTCGTGGATACCGTGGATTTTCATCGGCTCACTGATCAGATCAAGCACACTTAAGCTTGGATTAAGTGATGAATAGGGATCTTGGAAGATCGACTGAATGCGTCTGCGAAAAGGTTTTAGCTGCTTCTCTCCAAGCTTGCTCAGCGGCTGCCCGTCAAAAGACACTTCACCGTCTGTGTAGTCATATAAGCGCAGCAAGCAGCGTCCAACCGTGGACTTGCCGCTTCCCGACTCTCCAACCAGCCCAAAGGTCTCTCCCTGACGAATCTGAAAGCTTACGCCATCTACTGCCTTAAGCACCGATGTATCGCGTCCCCACATATCCTTGCCTTTGGAGAAATGTTTTTTGAGATTATTTACGTCCACTAGAATCTTATTGTCACTCAACCGAACCGCTCCCTTCAACGCCAGCTACGGCTGGAGTCTCCTGCACGCCATCTGCTAACCAGCACATCGAACGGTGACCGGGCGATAATTCGATTACCGGAGGACGTTCGCTGCAACGGGCAAAAGCATTAGGGCAACGTTCCATAAAGGGACAGCCAGAAGGAGGATTCAACAAATCCGGAGGTGTGCCTTCGATTGGAATTAGACGTTCACGCGATTTGCCGTCACGTTTCGGAATGGAGCGAAGCAGACCTTTCGTGTAAGGATGCTGTGGGCGATAAAAAATATCCTCCACCGTACCTTCCTCCATCACTAGTCCACCATACATTACGATAACCCGTGTACATACCTGAGCCACCACACCCAAATCATGAGTGATCAGCGCTATAGCTGTACTGGTATTATTTTTTAGCTCTTTAAAAAGATCAAGAATTTGGGCCTGTATTGTTACATCAAGCGCAGTTGTCGGCTCATCCGCAATCAATAGCTCTGGCTGGCAGGAAAGAGCCATAGCGATCATGACCCGCTGCCGCATCCCGCCGCTGAATTCATGCGGATACTGCTGCAGCCGCTGCTCAGGATTATTAATGCCCACCTGCCGCAGGATACTTGCTGCCTCTTTAAACGCTGCTTCCTTATTTAAGCCGCGATGCCGCCGGATGACCTCCGTAAGCTGCTGGCCGATTTTTTTCACAGGATTAAGAGAAGTCATGGGGTCCTGAAACACCATCGCTATGCGGTTACCGCGCAGTTTTCTCCACTCTTTTTCCGAAAGGTTAGATAAATTGTCACCACGAAAATTAATATTTCCAGCGATAATTTTACCCGGAGGTGTAATCAACGACATAATCGCCTTCGCAGTTACACTTTTCCCGCTTCCGGATTCACCAACAATCCCTACCGTTTCTCCAGCATCTATATGAAAGCTAACGCCACGAACTGCCTGATTCTCTCCATCCCGAGTTTGGAAGGAAACCTTCAAATTCTCAACAGACAATAGCCGTTCCGTCATGATGTCTTCACACTCCTATCTTCGGATCAGCTTCGGTTCAAAGCCAACCCGCAAAATATCGCCCAGAACATTAAAGCTCAGAACCGTTAATAGTATCAATAACCCCGGGAACAATGCCAAATAAGGTGCCTGAGCGATATATCCCTGCGCATTGTTAAGCATACTGCCCCAAGTGGCATTCGGAGGTTGTACCCCGAACCCAAGGAAGCTTAGGGACGACTCCATCATAATCGCGGAAGCGATATTATTCGTCGCACCTACAATCACAACAGGTACTAGCCCCGGAAGAATATGACGCCAAATAATTCCGAAGTTGCTCTGGCCGGAAGTTTTTGCATACAGTACATATTCCCGTTCTTTAATCGTCATCGTCTCCGCACGAATCACACGGGCAATGTTCATCCACATTAATAGAGCAATAATTAAAATGATGTTTCCTACACTCGGCTTCAGAAATACGCTGAGCAGCAGCAGCACAAGGAAAGATGGAATGGACATCACTACATCAAGCATCCGCATCAATAGATTATCAATCCATCCGCCAAAATATCCACTGATTACGCCCACCGTCACACCTATACCCGTGGCGATGATCATTGAAGCAAAACCAACTAGCAAAGATACCCGGCCACCATACAAAGCTCGGGCAAAATAATCCCGGCCGTAATCATCCGTACCAAACCAATGATCCGCCCCGGGTGCTTTCAAACGTGCCAAAACATCCATTGCATTCGGATCATGTCCGGATAAAAAAGCAAATATAGAGCCTAGTGTGAAGACGATTAAAGTAATGAGGGCTGCGACACCCAATTTATTCGTAAATAGCTCATCTCCAACACTTTTCCATTTACTGCGATTCATGAGGTCACCTCGTTAATTTAATTCGTGGGTCCACGAAGCTATATAGAATATCCGCGACCAGATTGCCGATGATCAGCATTAAAGAAGAGAACAAAGTTATTCCCATAATTACGGGATAATCCATCCCTTTAACCGCAGTCATCCCTAAAGAGCCAATACCCGGCCATGAAAATACCGTCTCCGTTACAATTGCACCCGCCACCAGATCACCCATCGACATCCCGAGCAATGTAATTACTGGCAACAGTACATGCTTAAGCACGTGACGGAACAGAATCGTTGTCTTGCTGGATCCAAAAGCATATTGAATCTGCACATATTCTTCTTTTAGCTGTCCAATCGTACTAGAGCGGATGTATCGTACGTAACCGGCCAGAAATCCAAACGCCAATACGGCGCAAGGCAAAATACCATGCTTCAATACATCAACCGCTGATTCCACACCAATGGTTCGCATCCCCATTATAGGCAGCAGGTGCAGCTTAATTGCGAATAAGTACATAAGTAAGATGGCCAGCCAAAATAAAGGCACTGAAATTCCGATATAGGATAAAAAATTAATTAGTTTATCCACCCAGCGGTTCCGGTTAGCTCCAGCAAGCAGACCCATCGGGATCGCCAACAGAACGGCTAAGCCGATTGCACTGCCCATCAAACCTGCTGTTGCAGGTAAACGTTCTAGAATTTGCTCCAATACAGGCTGATGATTCACAAGGGAATAACCGAAATTGCCCTGCAGTACTTCTTTGATCCATATAAAATATTGAATGTAGGCTGGCTTATCCAGCCCAAGGTTATGCCGGATGCGCTCAATATCATCCGCGTGCATATTCGGCGTAACGAAGGATAGTACCGGATCCCCCGGAGCCAGCTTAATCATCGCAAAGCACACAACCGAGACAAAAAACAGCATCGGCAGGGTTTGCAGTAATCTTCGGACGATAAGTTGTCTCATACGTATATTCTCCCAGTTCTATATCGGTAAAAAAATAAGCTGGATTGACCAGCTTATTTTTTCCCGTTCTTATTTAAGGTAGATTTTCGATAAATCTTCAAAAATAACGACAGGCTTCAAGACTGCTTCTTCTAGACCGCCGTAGTTCTTGGAGACAGCTACGATAGTCTTAGTATTAGCAATTGGATAAATCGGTGCATCGTCAGCAATGATCTCTTGGATCTTCTTATAGATCTCACCACGTTTAGTTACATCTGCTTCTCCTGCACCATCATTGAACAACTTATCGACTTCAGCATTATTATAATGCGAGTAGTTAGAGTCTGCAGTAGAAGTATACAAAATTCTGTAAGCATCAGGATCGTAACCCATAATATAACCTGCAATCGCAAGTTCAAAATCTGTTGAATTCATATCACTGAATTTCTGGCCATATGCCGAGGCATCCATATTTTGCAGTTCAACTTCAGCGCCAATGGCCTTTAGCTTTTGCTGCACGTATAGTGAAATGGCTTCCTGAGCTTTATTACCGCTCGATACAATCAATCTCAATTTCAGATCGCTAGCCCCTGCCGATTGCAGAAGCTCTTTGGCTTTTTCTACATCATTATCAAAAGAAGGTACGTCATTAGTATAGAACAATGCATCCGGAGTCAAAAAGGACTTCGCCGGGTCTGCATACTCGTTAGAAGTATAAGCAGCCTGAATGATTTCATCACGATTTAGGGCTAAAGACAAGGCTTGACGAACTTCTTTTTTAGCAAGAGCACCTCTATCACTGTTTGCATTGAACAACAGGTAGGACAATCGGCCTTCACTATAAGGCAGGATTTCGAAATTGTTCGAAGCCTCAATCGTTCCAACATCCTGTGGATCTAGATACTTAATGTTGATCTCACCATTCTGAAGTGCGAGATTCGCAGCATTCGTATCTTTAGCAATCCGGTACGTTATAGAATCAAGATGTGGTTTGCCGCCAAAGTAGTTGTCAAATCTCTCGAGTGTAACATATTCGCCTGCTTTGTATTCTTTAAATTTAAATGGGCCAGATCCAACCGGAGCAGCATTCTTGGTGCTTTTCTCTAGATCCGTCTCATTCTCAAAAATATGCTTTGGAATCGGAAATACTTGCACTAGTGTAGCTTCAAAAGCTGGGCTGACCTGCGGAAGCTTGAACTCTACAGTCAGATCATCCACCTTAACTGCCTTAACGGGTTTATCACCGATGAATAAGTTCGCTCTCAGCATGCTGTTTTGCTTCTCATCGAGGATGCTATCAATCGTGAACACGACATCGTCAGCTGTAAGCTTTTCTCCGTCATGCCAAGTTAGTCCACTTTTCAGTTTCAATGTATAAGTCAGGTTATCTTCGGAAAGTGTCAGGCTGTCTGCCAAGTAGAAGGTCTTCTCTCCGTTATTCACTTGGAACAATGGCGCGTAGAGCGCTTGGTCAATCGTCAGACTGACACGATCACCTGCATAGTTCGGATTTAGAATGACAGGATCTGCAGCGACCCCAATAATTAAGTTGCCGCCATCTTTTGGTTCAGTGCTTGCTGTCGATCCTTCAGTAGCCGTAGGCGTCTGATTTGTATTTGTCGAAGCGGCGTTATTTCCCCCGGAGCACGCGCTAATCAAAAATGTTAACAAAACCAAAGTAATAACTCCAGATAATCCTCTACGCATAAGTTTCTCCCCCGTGTCTATATTGTCTTTGTTTGTTTTTATATTGTATATCGGGATACTAGGAATTACAATGGATAGCATTTCACATTAATGTAATATTGAGGGAACTGATAGTTTCAACCTTTTTCATGACATCCCCACGCCTTAAAGTATCCACAGGGTCCATACCTGAAATGACTCTTCCGAATACAGTATGCCAAGGGTCGCAATAATCAAACTCTGTTCAGCCACCAATATGAGCTTCAGTCTTCGCTGTCTCTTCCGGTGCAATCAATTTCCTCAGCATCCTCATTCAGCAGAGGTCGGTATTCACCCTTTCCATCATCCCAGAACACATCCGCACGAGGATTCATGGCCAGTAACAGATTGATTAACTACTGAACTTTTAGTGGTGATTTATCCATAGTCTCATTCCTGTGCTCATCTGGCTGCATTCTTATCTAATTATCCGGTAATTGTACAGCAGATTCATCAAAATTAATATATCTAAAAAGTTCAATTTATCCAACTCTCATTTCTAATTTACTATAAGAACTTTGCGAAATAAGGATTATTACTCTCTCACTGTAAATATATTGAGAACATACCTATACCTCTCGGAAGAAAGGGAGAGTCCCCCAAGGAGGCCGCAATGAATAAGACACGCGTATTAATCGGCAGCCCGATCCATCAAAAGCCCAATGTATTACGGGAATTTCTGAATTCCCTGCTGCGCTTGAATATCGAGCAAATCGAACTGGATTTCCATCTGATTGATGACAATGATGATGAGGAATCCAGCCGGCTGCTCCAGGAATTTAAAAGCAAGGGCGAGCATATTTTTATTCAAAGCTCCGGCTTTAACGATGCGTACATTCGCAATGATACGACTCACTATTGGAATTCTGATTTAGTCTGGAAAGTCGCCAACTTCAAAAACCTCATGATTAACCGAGCGCAAACCCTGAACTACGACTACCTGTTTCTGATCGACTCAGACCTCATCCTCCACCCCGATACGCTAAGACATCTAATAGGGACGAACAAAGATATTATTTCAGAGGTATTTTGGACACAGTGGCAGCCAGATACCATGTTTCAGCCGCAGGTCTGGATGCATGACGAATATAATCAGTGGGAGATACTTCCCGGCGAAAAACTGCAACCCGAGGAGATCAACCGCAGATTTCATGAATTCATAACCAAACTCCGCAATCCTGGAATCTATGAAGTGGGGGGTCTCGGCGCTTGTACATTGATTAGCCAGCATGCGATAAAAGCCGGGGTGAGCTACAATCAGATCCGGAACATATCATACTGGGGCGAGGATCGCCATTTCTGCATTCGTGCCGCGGCCCTTGGCATTCCGCTATTTGTTGACACCCATTATCCTGCCCTTCATTTGTACAGAGATAGTGATTTGAACAAAGTTGAAGATTTCATCAGAGAAACAACAGGGGTAAAAGCTGAATCGGCACCCACACCCATCGAGGAAAATTCCAATGAGGCTGCAGCTGCTCCTATAACCAAAAAGCGTCCCAAGCTAACCCTTACCATGGTTGTAAAAAATGAAAGCGGGCGCTTCCTGCGACAGGTTCTGGAGGAACACCGCAAATATATCGATGAGGCTGTCATTATTGATGACGGCAGCACCGACAATACAGCAGCTGTCTGTCTGGAAGCACTTGAAGGCCTTCCCGTTCGTCTCGTGCATAATACCGAATCCAAGTTCAGCAATGAAATTGAGCTGCGAAAACAGCAGTGGGAGGAAGTCCTAAAGACAAATCCCGAGTGGATTCTGAGTCTGGACGCGGATGAGATCTTTGAAGCCAGCTTTGCAGAAAATATAGATTCCTTGCTGTATGCAGATGGGGTCGATCTGTTCTGCTTCCGCCTTTACGATTTATGGAACGCGAACCATTACAGGGAGGATACCTACTGGCGCTCTCATCTGAACTACCGCCCTTTTTTGCTTCGCTATAAAGAAGACTTCAACTATGTATGGAATGAATCCCCACAGCACTGTGGGCGGTTCCCGGAAAATATTTTCGAGCTGTCTCATCAGCTAAGCAATCTGCGGCTCAAGCATCTCGGTTGGTCCAAAGCCGAGTTCCGGCTGGAAAAATATCTGCGTTATATGCTCCTCGACCCCGACGGCAAATACGGCTGGAAAGAGCAGTACATGTCCATCTTGGATGAACAGCCTCATCTAATCCCTTGGGTGGAATGAGGCTTACAATAAAAAGGGCGTTCACAAAACCATTAGGGTTTTGTGAACGCCCTTTTTTTATTCAGAACTCAATTCAGAACTCTCTGGTCCATCGACTTCTGGCTTCAGAATGGTTACTGTCAGCTCGTTGCCGGATTCATCCACCTGAATAACTGATCCCTCTGCGGCTTCACCAGCAATAATCGCACGCGCCACACGTGTCTCCAAGCTGCGCTGGATAAATCTTTTCAACGGTCTTGCCCCATACACAGGATCAAAACCTTCCTTAGCGATAAAACGCACTGCCGATTCAGTTAATGCCAGCCCGATCTCCCGTTCTGCCAGACGTAGACGCAATCCATCCACCAGTTTGTCCACAATTTTCTCGATCTCACCCAGTGTCAGCGGCTTGAACATTACAATGTCATCCACCCGGTTCAGGAACTCTGGACGGAAATGACCACTCAGTTCCTTCATCACTCTATCCTTTGCAGCTTCCGTGAGCTGACCTTTTTCATCGGTGCCTTGAATCAGATGAGGTGAACCGATATTGGAAGTCATAATGATGATTGTATTCTTGAAGTCAACCATTCGGCCCTGTGAATCAGTCAGCCGTCCATCATCAAGCAGCTGCAACAGAATGTTAAACACATCGGGATGCGCCTTCTCCACTTCATCGAGCAGCACTACAGTATAAGGCTGACGCCGCACAGCTTCCGTGAGCTGCCCGCCTTCCTCATATCCAACATATCCTGGAGGTGCGCCGACGAGACGGGAGACACTATGCTTTTCCATATACTCCGACATATCTATACGGATCATGCCATCTTCGCGGTCAAAAAGAGATACCGCAAGCGACTTAGCGAGCTCAGTCTTCCCTACACCCGTCGGGCCAAGGAACAGGAATGAGCCAATCGGGCGATTCGGATCTTTGATTCCCGCTCTTGCCCGAAGCACTGCATCGGCCACCAAGCTGACAGCTTCGTCTTGGCCCACTACCCGTTCATGCAGCGTATCCTCCAGACGCAGGAGCTTATCCCGCTCGCCTTCTACCAGTCGGCTAACCGGAACGCCGGTCCAGCGGGAGACAATATCTGCGATTTCCTCTTCAGTAACAGCCTCACGTAGCAATCTTGTATCCTGATCCTGCTGTGCCGCTTCTTCCGCTGCTTTCAGCTGACGCTCCAGATCAGGAATAATGCCGTAGCTCAGTTCGGCTGACTTATTAAGATCATATTCCTCCTGTGCATCAACCAGATCCTTACGTGCTTGCTCCAGCCGTTTTTTGAGGTCGCGAATCCCTTGGATGGCCGACTTCTCTTTCTCCCAGCGCGCCGTCATTCCTAGCTGCTTCTCCTTCAGGTCAGCGAGCTCGCGCTGTAATATTTCGAGACGGCGTTTGCTGGCGTCATCGGTTTCTTTTTTAAGCGCTGCTTCTTCAATCTCCATCTGCATCAGGCGGCGGGTCACTTCATCCATCTCACCCGGCATGGAGTCTATCTCTGTGCGGATCATGGCGCAAGCCTCGTCCACTAGGTCAATCGCCTTATCCGGTAAAAATCGATCCGTAATATAACGATTGGACAATACCCCTGCGGCTACCAGTGCGCTGTCATGGATTTTGACCCCGTGGTGAACTTCAAACCGCTCCTTCAGACCACGCAAAATGGAGATCGTATCCTCTACATCGGGTTCGCTCACGAGCACCTGTTGGAAACGGCGCTCCAGCGCAGGGTCCTTCTCTATATATTTGCGATATTCATCGAGCGTTGTGGCACCAATACAGTGCAGCTCACCCCGGGCCAACATCGGCTTCAGCATATTGCCCGCATCCATCGAGCCTTCGGTTTTACCTGCTCCCACAATCGTATGCAGCTCATCAATAAAAAGAATAATGCGGCCGTTACTTTCGCGAACCTCCCTCAATACCGCCTGCAGGCGTTCTTCGAATTCACCACGGAACTTCGCGCCTGCCACAAGTGAACTCATATCCAGTGAAAAAATCGTCTTATCCTTCAGCCCCTCTGGTACGTCTTTGCGCACGATCCGGTGGGCCAAGCCTTCCACAATGGCTGTTTTCCCTACACCTGGTTCACCGATCAGCACAGGATTATTTTTCGTTTTACGGGACAAAATCCGGATTACCCGGCGGATCTCGCCATCACGACCAATGACTGGATCAATCTTGCCCGCGCGAACCTCTGCTACAAGATCACGGCCGTATTTCTCCAGCACCTCATAAGTAGCTTCTGGCTCCCGGCTGGTTACCCGCTGATGTCCACGGATCTCAGCAAGCACCGACATCAGCTTCTCACGGGTCAGCCCACGGCGGACAAAAAGATCCCTTAGCTCACGATTCTCCCCGCTCGAATCCGACACCATGGCCAGCACCGCATGCTCCACAGAAACAAACTCATCCTGCATCTTCGCCGCTTCCTTCTCCGCCTGCTCCAGCAGATGAATCAGCGATTGCGAGGCGTAACGCCTTACCGTGCTTACTCCTGACCCGCTGATGCTCGGCTTGCGTTGAAGCAGTTCATCTGTGCTGCGCATCAGCTCAGCCACAGGGATATTCATCTTTTGCAGCAATCTTGGCAGCAATCCTTCTTGCTGCTGAAGCAACGCTTTTAACAGATGGAGATTATCGATCTCCTGATGACCGCTGTCTGATGCCAGCGACTGCGCCGCAGCTACTGCTTCCTGCAGCTTTTGAGTTAATTTATTGAAATCCATAGCTCTCTCACCTTTCTATTTAGGAGTGATTATATTAAATCGGCCTTTTGGGCCGGGGATAGGTTAATTTAGTGGGATTTATCCCGCTTATTTCGAGTAACTGGCTGGTTTGCACTCATTCTGCGGGATTTATACTGTTCTTTTCGAGTAACTAGTTGGTTTGCACTCATTCTACGGGATTTATACCGTTCTTTTCGAGTAACTAGTTGGTTTGCGCTCATTCTGCGGGATTTTTACCGTTCTTTTCGAGTAACTAGTTGGTTTGCACTCATTCTACGGGATTTTTACCGTTCTTTTCGAGTAACTAACTGGTTTGCGCTCATTCTACGGGATTTTTGCCGCTCTTTTCGAGTAACTAGCTGGTTTGCGCTCATTCTACGGGATTTATCCCGCTTATTTCGAGTAACTGGCTGGTTTGCGCTCATTCTACGGGATTTTTACCGTTCTTTTCGAGTAACTAGTTGGTTTGCACTCATTCTACGGGATTTATCCCGTTCTTTTCGAGTAACTAGTTGGTTTGCACTCATTCTGCGGGATTTATCCCGTTCTTTTCGAGTAACTAGTTGGTTTGCGCTCATTCTACGGGATTTTTACCGTTCTTTTCGAACAACGAGCCCAATTCGGCACTTTCTAAGGCACTTTTGCCTCTCTTTTCGACCAATGAGCCCTCGCCAGTACTTTCTAAGGCATTTTTGCTTCTTTTTTCGCACATCGAGCCTAATTCAGCACTTTCGAAGGCATTTTTGCCTTTCTTTTCGACCATCGAGCTTAATTCAGCGCTTTCTAAGGCATTTTTGCCTTTCTTTTCGACCATCGATCCCAGTTTGGCACTCTCGAAGGCACTTTCGAAAGCACTTTTGACTCTCTTTTGACTCTCTTTTCCCACCATAGTGCCGACTTTCACCGTTTGAGCGAAACGTTCATTTATAGTTAGTGGCTAAATAAGTTACTGTTCTGCAACTAGCATTCAAATCACCTTATTCACCAACCAGAGTTGATCACAAACGAGTGAAATCACCTCACCTCTACCTCTTCTACCTATCTATTAATTACCCACTTTCGCCTTCTGCCGCTGGGTGCCAGTGCTTTGACGTTTAGCTCTGGCTTCGAAAGGGCTGGAGTCTGCCAGCTTTCGGTAGAGATTTTTCTCCGCTTCGCTGATAGGTTCAGGGATAACAATCTCAATTTCAAATAAAATATCGCCATTCGCACCATTCTCACGTTTTAAGCCCTTGCCGGGGATACGTAGCGTTTTGCCGCTCTGAATTCCTGCTGGAATCTTCAATTTCACGGCGCCGCCCCCCGGTAATGGAACCTTTACTTCTCCACCCAATACCGCTTGCCAAGGAGCGATTTCAACCATGCCATATAAGTCGCCATCGCGAATCTCATAAATATCATGAGGAAGAATATGAAGTGCCAGCAACACGTCGCCACCCGGAGTGTTTCCCGCGATTTTAATAATTGTACCCTCATAGGATCTAGGCGGAATGTTCACATCCACCGTTTTGTCACTGACCTGTACTCTTACAGTGGCGCCTTTATAAGCCTGCTCCAAGGTAATATCCAGCTGCGCCTGCATGGTACTGCGGGCCTCTCCCCACGGATTGCCATTCGCACGCCCCGTTCCACTTCCCGAGAAAAAATCAAAGCCAGCCCGATCCGCCGAGCCCCGATTCCCAAAAAACATCCCGAATAAATCTTCCTCCGAAATACCAGAACCTCCTGTTGAATAAGTTCCACCTTTCCAGCTTCCACTTCCACCAAAGTTTGAATCCCAAGAGGAGGCTCCACTCGCCGCCCCTCCACTAGCTCTGCCACGTTGAGCTCCATAAAGCAGCTCTTCATCATAGAGTTTCCGTTTATCCTCATTACCAAGCACTTCATAGGCTTCAGCTGCTTCTTTGAATTTCGCCTCTGCCTCAGGGGCTTTGTTAACATCGGGATGCCACTTCTTGGCAAGCTTCTGATAAGCCTTTTTAATTTCCTGTTTAGTAGCTTTTTTGCTCACACCCAAAGCATCATAATAGCTTTTACTAGCCACTCGCGCTTCCTCCTTTCCATCCCTATTCTCATATTGACCACCATTGCACTCCGAGAAAAGACGCACCATAGCCGGAATTCTCCACTACAATGCGCCTTCTATTCATAACACTATATTAAAAGCCCGCTGCCATCTCTAAAAGACTGAGCGGAAGTTCATTCCGCTTAATTTATGCTTATTCAGACTGCGAACCCGTAGAATTAGAATCTCCGTCTTGAATCTCGATGCGTTTACCTTGCATTTTTTGCCGTTTGGGAACTTCCAGCTTCAGCACTCCATCTTTCAAAGACGCGCGAATTTCTTCCTCGGCAATATCTTGAACATAGAATCTGCGCACATATTCACCATATCGGCGTTCTCTGCGTACAATCTGATGTTCCTTGTTCTCCTCGGCATTTTCTTCCTTACGTACCGCTTTAATCGTCAAATAAGGACTGGCATAATCAATGTCGATTTCTTCTTTTTTCAAACCAGGAAGTTCAGCTTCAATCAGGTAAGCCTGCTCACTCTCACGAATATCTGTTCTGAAGGACATCGTGGAGCTCTTAATCGGTGCAAAAAAATCATCATTAAAAACATCATTCAAGGACTTAGCCAGCACACCAAAAGCATCATCTCTACGTTTACCAAAAGGAACCATATCAAACATTATCCATTCTCCTCTCATTGACTTTGACTTTATTTGACCTATGACCTTATTATAGTCCCCTACCCGAGGAATAACAAAACCGATTTAAGCCGATTATCGCTCAAATTCAGGCGAATTAGCTGATTTTCCACAACGAAATTAGTTCTTTTTATTTATTTGACCAATTTTGACCTTTGTTTGATCTTTCGTAAATGACACCTATTTAATCATGATCCAACTTGCAGTACGATTATTATATGTTCAGACCTTCCGTTCAATACAAGCCATTAGCTTCTAATCATCTTCACGCCAGCTTTTACACAGAGTTTTCTTACGATCTATCAAAATTTAACGATTTAAAGATGAAGCCAGCAGAAGTGATATAATGAAAGACAACTAAAGACCATTTTCGTTACAGGAGACCAATTGTATGCAACCAACCTATCCTATGGATGATACGCAGTGGAGTAAGCTCATCCAAAATGTCGCCTATTATTTCGATGATCTTACCCTCAAGCGGGGGTTCCAATATTATAAACAAAATCGAGTGCAGCCGTTTACCATGACGGAGCCTCGTAAGATTAACGCTCTAGTTGAAGGTAGAGAGGATTACCGCGTCACCATTGATCTCGACGGCTTCACCAATTGTCATTGTAATTGTCCAGTATCAGGTCATTGCAAGCATATGGCTGCCGTGCTGTTGAGTTATGCCGAACAACAAAATAGATCTGTACAGGTTTTGGCTAACGCTAAAGCTGCTTCCTTTTTGCCCAAAATATCAAGTACAGCAACAAGTACTTCTATTGGAGCCGATGCAACTCGTCAGCAGCAAATGAAAGAGATGGCCAACCGCATCGCTAGCGGAAAAATAATGGAGTGGCGGGAGTATTTTGAATTCTGTATCTCCCCTCTAGCCCATACTACCCGAAATCCTGAATATGTGAGTCGGGCCTTGTCTGCAATTAATAAATTCAAACCAAAAATGCTTCCGGAAACGGAGAAGCTGTTCACTCTGCATGCTCATCTTTATCTGTTGGAAAAGCTCGCTAAGCCTTCCACGCAATCCGTCGGTCAGGCCGCTTACGCCCCTTCTCTTGGTTATTACACACAGGTAGCAGTCTCAGAGCTACAGGAAGTAATCACAGGTCTTTTAAAAAAGACACTTCCGCTGTCCCCCGAGCAAGAGCAGGATCTATGGCCATACGTCATCGATACTCTATCTTATCTGCGGCGCGAGATGTTGACGGAGTCACGGGATCGCTCACGGGATCAACCCTCTTTTTCTCTTAGCTATGATCTGCTGTGGAGAAATTGGATTTATCCGAATACAGGTGGAACTAAGCTTTACCTGAATGAAATCGAACAGCTGCAGCAAGCAGAAGGTGAATTAGGCGCTTCCCTGTCACAACATGCGTGGCTGTTAGCTCAGAGCCGCATGTATTACTATCTGATGGATGACCAGAAAGCTTGGGACTTACTGAATAAGGCTGCCGAACGCCCGGGTCTCCATCCCGATGAGCTCATGAGCTTCACCTCTCCGCTGCTGGATGCAGGGGATTGGTCCCGGTTGGTGGGTTGGCTTGTTCAGATCGGTCCACTGCTGAGCAGCAGACTCTATAATCTCAATAGCTATTCAACCAGTTGGGAAGAAGCTGTTCGCCACCTGCCTGAAGCTGAGCTGCAAATGTGGGACACACTAGCCACCATGTTACCTATCTCTGGCGAAGTCTATGAAGAGAAGTTAATCACCTATGAGAAATGGCAGACCTGGATGGATTATCAGCTGTCCATCGGTAAACAGCCCTCCGAATTTCGTGTCAAAGACCTCCAACCGGTGGAAAAGAATGCACCTGAGGTTCTGCTGCCCTTTTACCATCAGGCCGCCGAAAGATTCGTGCTGGATAAGAACAGACATAGCTACAAAGCGGCTGTGAAATTGTTGAAACGATTATCCAAGCTGTATAAAAAGCTGAAACAAGAAGAACGCTGGGAAGAGTTCCTCACTGCCTTCGCCATTAGGCATAGCAGGCTCCGTGCGCTGCAAGAGGAGCTTCGGAAAGGAAAGCTAATACCATGAACATGCATTTACGCACGCTAACCATCCGGCTTGCATTAAGCCAGTATGGCGATGCTTTAATATTTGGAATGAATGAGCGCGAAGATCTCGTGCCGGGCTTGCAGCTTAAGCAGCGGCTTTTCGCCTGGCATGAGGCGTCTTTTTATGGTACAGAGTTAACCGTGCAGCCCGCTGGCGAAGGCGTGGAGCTAGTGATTCTTCCTGCTGAGCAGGTCATCCCCTTCTTTGCCGAGCAGAAGCTTTTGGCGCATATCGAATGGAGCTGGGAGGGCGATGCCGCCCACCTCACAGAACTGGCGCCACTTCTGGCTATATGTCTGGAGCACAAACAGTATATTCCCGACATCTCCGCCTACCGCGCCGGGAGGCTGCAATGGACTTGGGACGAGGGGGCTCTTGCGCAGGTGGCAGTGGACAGTGACACTGCTAAGGGAGCCCTTGAGGCGCTAAATGGCGGCAGCGAATTTAGCCGTGGATTACGTGCGGCGTTCTCTGCCGCCGTATCGCAGCGCTATTACAGCACGGAGGCCGAGGCCGGCGACCTCCGCAGCGAATTCCCGCTTCTCTTCGATAGAAGCGGAGCACTTGCAGCGGGCATGGATACCGCCGCGTGGCTTATCGCCATTGGCTGGAAGGCGGACTCCGCGCCTTTCCGGCCCGCTCTACAGCTGCTGGAGCCCGATGAGGATGAATCCTATTGGCGGCTGCAGCTGATCCTTCAGGACAAGCGCGATGAATCCGCGCTTGTTCCCATCAGGCTCGCCGATAACGGCGAGCCGTACGGCTTGTGGCCGGCCGCGTGGTCGGCTCACGTGCATGAACGGGCCGCGGGATGGCTGGAGCGCCTCCGCGGCAGTCTGCCGCCCGAGCGCTTCGCGGCGGGCGGCGATGTGCTGGCCGAACCGCTGAGCGATGCCATCGCCTGGCGGTTCTTGACGGCCGAGAGCCAGCGGCTGCTGGAAGCAGGCTGGCAAGTGCTGCTGCCGGCGTGGTGGGAAGCCGCCAGCCGGAAAAAGCCGCGCCTGCGCGCAAAGATCAGCTCCGGCGAAGACAAACGCAGCGGTGGCGAGTCGCTGTTTGGTCTCGATTCGATCATCGATTTCGATTGGCGAATCTCCATCGGCGATGCGGATCTCACTGAAGCCGAATTTGCCGAGCTGGTCGCAAGAGGGGAACGGCTCGTCCGCTTCAAGGGCAAATGGGTCTCACTCGATCCGGCTCTGCTGGCGCAAATCCAAAGAGCCATGGCGGGAATGGACAAGTCGCAAGGCTTGTCCTTCCAAGACGTGCTTCAGCTCCACTTGCTAGGAGCTGGTGAAGAGGCAGACGCTGATGCTACGGAAGAGCAGCTGCAAGAGGATGCCGCGCGTCTGCGTCTGGAGGTAGAGCTGAACGAGCATTTGATCAGCCTTATCGGTCAGCTGGGCCAGCGCTCAGAATGGCCTAAGCCGCCCGTACCCGCAGGCCTTAAAGCGGAGCTGCGCACCTATCAGCATGAAGGATTCGCCTGGCTGACCTTTCTGCGCCGCTTTGGGCTGGGGGCCTGTCTAGCCGATGATATGGGACTAGGCAAAACAGTACAGCTCATCGCCTATCTGCTAGACATCCAAGAAAACACGGATGCAAGCTCAGCCCGGCGGCAGACCGACCCACCAGGCTGGCCTTCATTGATCATCTGCCCGACCTCCGTGTTAGGCAATTGGCAGAAAGAGCTGGAACGCTTCGCGCCTTCGTTGAATGTTATGCTTCATTACGGAAGCCGCCGTCTGGACGCAGGATTCTTCTATGGCGCAGCTTCGCAAGCCGATGTGGTACTGACCTCTTATGCGACTGCTGCGCTTGACCAAGAGCTGCTAAAGGAATTCACTTGGGCGACGATCTGCCTGGATGAAGCTCAAAATATCAAAAATGCCCAAACCAAACAATCCGCAGCTGTACGTAGTTTTCCAGCTCTACACCGGGTCGCCTTAACAGGGACGCCGATAGAGAACAGATTATCCGAGCTGTGGTCCATTTATGATTTTATAACCCCAGGTTATCTGGGCAGCGCCAAGTCTTTTAATGACCGATTCACGAATGCTATTGAAAAGGAACGCGACGCGAAACGTACAGCGGACCTACAAAATCTAGTAAAACCATTCATGCTGCGCCGCAAGAAAAAAGACCCTAATATACAGCTCGATCTACCTGATAAAAATGAAATGAAAACCTATGTTCATCTGACAGCCGAACAAGCGGCGCTTTACGATCAAACCGTAAACGGACTGTTGGAACGGATGAAGAAGCTGGAAGGCATTGAGCGCAAAGGGGCAATTCTCGGGGCTCTGACCGGGCTTAAGCAGCTATGCGATCACCCGATGCTTGTGACAAAAGAAGCTATCCCTGAGCTTGATACGGACAATAAACTGGATACCAGCTTTCTTATTAACCGTTCCTCCAAACTGGAAAGACTGCTGGACATGGTTAAGGAGCTGCGCGCGGAAGACGAGCGCTGCCTGATTTTTACTCAATATGTGGGTATGGGAAAAATGCTTCAGGCGGTTCTCCAGCAGGAGCTGGGCGAACCCGTCCTTTATTTGAACGGAAGTACCTCCAAACAGGCGCGCGACCGCATGATCGAGCGGTTTCAGACACCAGCCCCTTCGGCGGAAGATGGGTCTACACGCCCAGACACATCGCCGTCTGATCAGCCGAATGTATTCATCCTTTCACTCAAGGCTGGGGGAGTTGGCCTGAACTTAACTGCAGCCAATCACGTATTCCACTTCGACCGCTGGTGGAATCCAGCGGTGGAGAATCAAGCAACTGACCGCGCTTACCGCATGGGCCAGACTCGTGATGTGCAGGTGCATAAATTCATCGCCCTGGGCACACTCGAAGAACGGATTGATGAGATGCTGGAGAATAAACAGCAGCTCAGCGATAATGTGATCTCCAGCTCGGAAGGCTGGATTACCGAGCTGTCCACAGAGGCTCTGAAAGATCTCTTCACCTTGCGTCGTGACTTAAATGACTAGCAAAAAGGAACATTCGCGTAAATGCGAATGTTCCTTTTTCACAAGAATAATTACCATTGCTCGGACATTTTAAAGGTAACTGCGAGATCGTCCCCGCCCGAGAGGGAGTTTACCACCAATGTGACAGGTTCATCATGGAACTCGTATGAGAGTCGCTCATTAAGTAAATTGACCGCCAGATTCGCATACGCCCCAGAAATCCCTGATCCTGTACCTTGCATAATAACTTTTCCACCCGTGACCGTAGTGCAGGTATAGTTCACTAGCAGCGCCGTGTCCGTGACAGGAATATTTGTAGTCGGTGTAGGATAATTCTCGAAGGCCCCATCAAGGGTCCCGCCTGCAACGACCATATATCGCACAGGTCTTTTGGACATAACATCTAAAGCTGCCGGTCGAATCTCAGCCGCAAGACCTTGTGGAATAGCAAAGCCAGGACGTCTCATAAAGCTGATCGCTGCGAAGTCAGTCGATGTAACGGTCACGTTATCACGTATTTCCGAGGTTATTCGGCTCACTTGAAACACTTCAAGATCAACGGCCGTCCATACACCGTCCACATCAACAAGGAAAACCTGAATCTTCATCTGCTCCTGCGAATATACAAAATTAAATTGGAATAAATCCTCTACCATGACATAGGTCTTGCTTAAGGTCTCCTGATATTGCAGCTCAAATAACTCTTCAACAAAAATGGCCTGGGGACTGACACTATTGGATAAGCCCGTAATATAACAAAACGCGCCAGCCGATCCATTGTTGACAACTTTGATCACTACTTGATCTATTGGCCGAGTACCGTCGACTGGTAAATTAATAATGGTGTTTGTGGACAGAACAGGCAATGTCATCACACCTCCTATATATCAATTCATATATGATATGTAAACATTGTTTAGAATTATTGGGTGTAATTAAAATACAAGAGATGTTCCAGAGCATAAATAGAGATTTGCCACTAAATAACGAATGTGGTAAACTCGACTTAACTTTTTATGAACGGAGGGTTACGTGTGATAGACTTTATCCGAGTTAGAACTTTGCGCGGCTAATTGAATAGCGCTAAAGCTCTGCCCATGTGCAGAGGACTCAGGATTGGTCTACCCATTTTTAAAGGTAACCCGATAATTTAACAACAGCGTGTAGGGAGGATTCTCTTCACCTCCATTCCTTTAAGAATTGAACATCCATAGAAGCCGATTAGCCAACTGCTGCTCGCAAGGGATCAAAGTGACTCTTCCCTGCGACTGGACTGTTGTTTAATTCATTCTACCTATGGAAGGCCCTAACTCTGACGTCCTCTAACGAACCGTAAGCACAGGCAGATTGCCTGTGTTTTTTTGCGTTTATTATTTACTATTGGAGGATGAATAAATATATGGAACAAATACGAGAAAAAGCAATTATAGTCGGTGTCCAGCTTCAGAACGAAACGAATTTTGCCTATTCGATGGAAGAGCTGAGCAATCTGGCAGTTGCCTGTGACCTTGAAGTCGTAGGAGAGCTTAGTCAAAAGGCAAGTCGAATTAACCCCTCCCATTATATCGGGACAGGTAAAATCGAGGAATTATCGGCACTTTTAGAGGCACACGATGCTCCTATTGTTATTTTTAACGACGAACTGTCACCTTCACAGATCCGCAATTTGGAGTCCGCACTGGATCGTCAGGTCATTGATCGGACCATTCTGATCTTGAATATTTTTGCGGAAAGAGCGAAGACCAAGGAAGCCCAGCTGCAAGTTGAAGTAGCCAAGCTGCAATATATGCTGCCGCGCCTCACAGGTCTTCGTGAGTCGCTGGGCAGACAAGGTGGCGGAGCTGGACTTAAAAACAGAGGTGCTGGTGAAACCAAGCTAGAGCTGGACCGCAGAAGAATTGAAGAGCGGATTACTGCTTTACAGGTTGAACTGCAACAACAAGTAGCAAGACGCCAAATCCAGCGGAAACAACGGCATAAAAATGAAGTTCCCGTCGTCTGCCTGGTAGGCTATACGAACACCGGAAAATCCAGCTTAATGAATGTCATGGTAGAGACTTACCATCCGGGTTCCCATAAACAAGTATTCGCCAAGGATATGCTGTTCGCTACACTAGAGACATCGGTTCGCAGCATTGAGCTGCCTGATCACAAAACCTTTTTATTAACAGATACTGTCGGATTCGTCAGCCAGCTTCCCCATCATCTGGTCAAAGCGTTCCGCTCCACTCTTGAAGAGGTTACCGAAGCGGACTTATTGATTCATGTAGTCGATATTTCCGATCCGCAGCATCAACAGCATATGGCGGTTACAGATGAGACGCTCAAAGCACTCGGCGCTGACCAGCTTCCAACGATCTATGCCTATAATAAAGCTGATCTGACTGATTTGCCTTACCCGCAAATTGAAGGTGACAATGTCTACCTTTCCGCCAAGCAAAATAGTGGAATGGCTGAACTTACCGCTCTGATCCGCAGCCATGTTTTTACGGACTATGTCCAGTGTGAGATTCTGGTTCCATTTGATCGGGGTAATGTAGTCTCTTATTTCAATGAACACGCCCATGTTCAATCTACTAGCTATGAAGAAACAGGCACACGCCTTGAGCTGGAATGCAGAAAATCTGATTTTGAGAAATTCCGCAACGATTTTATTGAGCTATAACAAATTAGGAACGACGTGGTAATCCTTAATTAAAAAAGAGGGATAGAGTTTTCAGAGTTATCTGAAGCTCTATCCCTTTCTTTTGTGAATAAAAAAATGAACAATACAAAAGAGCCCTCTCTTTGCATTGCTCAGTAAGTATAAAATAGGCAGACGCTAGATCTTATAAATATAGTTTCTAGACCCTATTCTTGAACATACAGTGTATCGGAAGCTTCTATTGTTGGCTGCCGGTAAAACCGTTCCTGCAGATAACCGCTGTAAGTAATTAAAGTCTGGATGCACCGATTCATCCGTTAAATAGGCCGAGATATCACTCCCATATACTCTTTCCTGATTCAGAGAGTCTATGATAATCTCTCCAGTAGTAATCCCTATGCCATGGCCGTAGAACAGATCATTTTCGAGTTTAATTGCATTCTCGCCCTGCCATTCTGGCTTGCTCGGAGCATGATCGGGATTCTTGAAATATACAACGTCTCCCCGCTGCGTTAGTTCCTTGTTGTAGTTCGTGATTAAGCGTAAATTCTCGTCATAATTCCAGTCCCATAAGAACAAGTCCTTGAAATACTTATTAAACGCTTCTTCACCTATAGCTTCAATCGTCGCCCGATACATAACAATGACCATGGCTGTCGCGCATTCAAAGGCATATAAATGACCATTCCGAAAAATATCTTTAATCCCCACTGTGGGTTCCACGCCAGCGTTCAGCTGAAGCCCACCAATCTCTGTACGTGTCCAAAACTGCGGATTGCAGCGGGAATCATCAAATGTTGCAAAATCCACTCCACTTTCATTTAAAGCTTCAGCCGATTCCACGATGCTTTCTCTCATTTTGCGCTCAAAGTCAAGGGCATCGGGTGAACGAACTTCCTTCACCATGCTTAGTCCCTCCAATGTTATAGGTTCTAAATATAGGTTATTGTACGTGTTCGTCACCGGGTTGGTGCTTAATTCTCATGATTCCCTGGCATCCACGAACCACTGGTTAAGCTGCCGTGTCTCTTCCGTCAAAATATCCAGGAAAATAGAAGTGCGATAACCCGTATCCTTCAAGCTTTTGCCCGTAATCTCTGCAATTCGGTTTAATCTATAAAGCAATGTATTAGTGTGTATATGTAAAAAAGCCGCGGATTCCTTTAAATTGCCGCTTAATGATAAATAGACAGCGATCGTTTTGAGAAAATCACTTTTATGCTCGCGATCATGTTCTTTTAGCGGATATAGCAACGGGCTTTTACGAATTCGACTGCGCTTTTGCTCCATAATAGCCGGTATATAAGCCCAAAATCCAATCTCCTCGTACAATAGCAGCTCCCGCCCATGAAAAGGCAGCAGCTTTTTGATCTCCACAATGGATACCGCTTCCCAATAGGCAATAGCCGCGGACATATATTCAGTGTAATCGAGACTACAGCCAGCAGCCAGTGTGCAGCCTTCACTCTTATACATATCCTCCATTGTTTTATGCAGGAATGAAGATAATCCACCCGCCCCTTCGATCACAAAGCTGAAGGAAAACAAAATAATCAGCCGATTATGCTCAGCCGTCAGAAATAGTAATTGCAGACCGGAATAAGATGCCATAACCTGCCGAAACCGGAGTATTAAATGATCATCGATTACCTTGTCACTTTCAAACACGCTAATATAATATTTTTCCGGCAAAAGAATGGACCAAAATTCCGCATCCTTTTTAATATTTGCTTCGTTGTCGTAGTGGGAGGTAATCAGCTTCCAGAAAAAGTCCTCATGCGTTTTGTCCTGCTTCGTTTTCCAGCCTCGCTGCTTAAGTAAATAACGGCCTACGATACCTGCCGCCTTCTCAACGATATTTTCGGCATGCCCTTCTACCAGGTTGCCTGTATCTACTACCCATATGTACCCGAGAATTTCCTTTTGATGTTTAATACAAATGGCCAGCCGGGGACCAAGTCCCACCTCCAGCACTGCAGGAATTCGAATGGGATGTGCCGCGCTCTCCAGCTGCTGCATAATCCCTTTTTTGCGCAAGCCAATAATCACAGCGTTAGGTACACGCTTCCCGATAATCGTTGAAATCCGCGCGGAGTCACTCTCAAATTCATGCGAGCTGTAGCCAATCACATGATGATTGCTGTCCTCGATGGTAACTTGAGACTGTAGCGATTCACTTATCGTATCCGCCAATGATTCCATACTGTCGAAGAAACGATCAAATAATGGATCCTTATCTGTCACTAGCTTCACTCCCACCTGAAGAATAACCAAATCCTGTACTCTAGAGTGATTTCATTATAGTATGCATCCCCCTAGCTGACTATAAGATAAATAGCTGGTGTAGGTGAGGGGCGAGATCGGCTTGTTGAGGAAGGTGTTTGGGACGGGGATGATTGGTGGGGGGTGTGGGGAGTTTTGTCGGGGTATTTGGGAAGGTTTAATAGTTGTTGGTGTTTACCAAATGTTATAAGTGGTTTTTAGGGAATAACCCCCGGAAATCTCCATCAAAGCTTTCACCCGATCCATCCAACTTCACTACTTAATCTATCCACCATAGCACCGTACGAGCAAACAACTACTGTATCTAATTACTCTGAAACACAATCTATTTACTTTAACATCGTACTGACCAACTTCCACCCGGTCTCCATCGCAAGAAACGCCAAACAGCAAGCTCCCCGCAGAGAGCTTGCTGTTTGGCTCATTCCATTATGGAACGTGTCTATTTTAGATCAATGTGAATGTCTGCTCCATGGCTTGCTCAACCGAATAAGGTGTCTCACCCAACGCTTCGGCAACAGCTTGGCAGGTGATTCTGCCATTGGCTACATTCACGCCGCTTCTTAAGCCGTCATTATCCTGAATCGCCTTGATCACACCTTTATTGGCAATTTGCAGGGCATATGGAACTGTAACATTTGTTAAGGCAATAGTTGAGGTCTTAGGAACAGCGCCTGGCATATTAGCCACGGAATAATGCAGCACGCCGTGTTTCACAAACACGGGATTATCATGTGTCGTCACTCTGTCGATGGTTTCTACAATGCCACCTTGGTCAATGGCCACGTCAACGATCACTGATCCCGGCTTCATGGTCTTGACCATTTCTTCAGTAACCAGCTTCGGTGCTTTAGCACCCGGAATTAACACGGCACCTACCAGCAGATCCGCTTCAGCCACTGCTTTGGCAATATTATAAGGGTTAGAGATCAACGTATTAATCTGTGCTCCAAAAATATCATCTAATTGACGTAGTCTCTCCGCGCTGAGGTCAACTATCGTAACATCTGCGCCTAAGCCAATAGCCATCTTAGCTGCATTAGTACCTACTACACCGCCGCCAATAATACTCACTTTACCTCGGCTAACGCCAGGAACTCCGGAAAGAAGAATACCTTGTCCGCCGTAGTTCTTTTGCAGGAACTGCGCGCCCAATTGGACGGACATCCGGCCAGCTACTTCGCTCATCGGTGTTAACAGCGGCAAGGTGCGTCCATGAACAACCGTCTCATATCCGATCGCAAAGACGCCTTTGTCTTTTAGCGCAGCAGCCAAGGCAGGCTCTGGAGCAAGATGAAGATACGTAAATAGAATAAGGCCTGGACGGAAATAGGGGTACTCAGTTGCTAATGGTTCTTTTACCTTCATCACCATTTCAGCAGAGCTCCAGACCTTTGCTGCATCCTCAATCAATTGTGCTCCGGCAGAGACATACTCTTCGTTAGGAAATCCGCTGCCCACACCGGCTCCAGCTTCTACGAGCACTTGATGACCTTCAGTAATTAAACTAACTACACCCGCAGGGGTTATGGCAACACGATTTTCATTGTTTTTAATTTCTTTAGGTACTCCGATAATCATCATTCATCTCTCCCATCTAATGTAGATCCCTTATGTAAAGAATGATAACATATGATTAGCATTCCCATTTTGTTAAAAAATTAAAATATTATCTACCATGATTGTGTTTTTACACAAAGGATCAGACTTAACTGCCCATTAATCTTTAATCATTTTGGTACTCAACACAACCATCTATATTATCTCATAAAAAAAGACACCCTATAGAGTGCCTTTTTGACGATTTTGTATGAAATTAAAGCGACTACCATATCGCATGATGTTATATTAAGTGACATTAACTATCTTGATAATAACAACATCACTGTTTCTAACACCACATTTACCCCTTTTTCGCAGTCTTCATAGGAGGTTAGTTCCTCTTCACAATGGCTTTTACCCTTCACGCTAGGCACGAACACCATTGCGGATGGCAGAAAGCTGGCTACGAATTGTGCGTCATGCCCTGCACCACTTGCGATCTTTCGACTGGAATAACCCAAGGTTTGAGCCGCTTGCTCCACCAAATCACACACATTCTGATCAAACCACACCGTATCTCGGCCCCAAAGCTTAGTCTTGCTTACTTCACAATCCAGCAGTTGCTCTGGCAAACCGTTGATAATGGCTTCCACTTCACGCACAATCTCCATCTCTTTATGTCTGGCTTCAATGGTGAAAATCACTTTATTGGGAATGACGGTATGGATATTAGGAAGCACATTCATTCTGCCCATGGTATACACAAGCTCGGAATCGAGCGCCCCCAGCTTGCTCCGCAGCTCAATAATCAGATCTGTGGCAGCAAACAAAGCATCTTTGCGCATCGCCATAGGGGTTGTGCCCGCATGATCGGATTCTCCCGTCACCTCAATCTCGTAACAGGCCATACCAACTACACAGTCAACCAGCCCAATCGTCAGCTCCTCTTTTTCAAGAACAGGCCCTTGCTCGATATGAAGCTCCAAATAAGCGGTGGCTTCGGTGATACGATTGCTCATTTCTCCCTTATATCCACTCTTCTCCAGCGCTTCACCAAAGGTGATGCCTGCTGGATCTTTTTTGTTCAACATAACACTTTTATCAAACTTTCCGGACAGCACACCAGAGGCCATCATCGATGGCTCAAAACGTGCCCCCTCTTCATTCGTAAAATTCATAATCGTCACCGGAAACTTCGGCTTAATCCCGTAATCTACAAGCGTCCGCACCACCTCTAGACCCGCGATAACCCCTAGGACGCCATCGAATCTGCCCCCTTTTTTCACAGTATCCATATGCGAGCCAATCACAATCGGAGGCCCGGAAGTTTCGCCTGCCAGTGTGGCATACATCGTCCCCATATCATCCATCTTCACAGACATTCCGAGCTCTTCACAACAGGCACGAAAATAATCCCGAACTTTAAGATCCTCTTCCGTCAGCGATAATCGGGTCACGCCATTTTTATCTGTACGCCCATAATCGGCAAATGCCTCGATTGTATTCTTCAGTCTCTCACCGTTCACGAATATTTTTTGCAGCTGCATCCCAGATCCCTCCGCTTCGAGCATTTTGTTGGCTTTCTATCTATGTTAAACCAAACCATAATATTTTCATTTTACATATTGTAATAACTATTATTCACATGATGCTACAACGAGTAGAGCCAGCAATAAGTAAACTAAAGTAGTATATACAATCTTTTCATACGAGGGGTAAGCTTAAGATAGCTTATCATCCAGTTCTACACAGGAAAGGAGCGAGCCCATGAATCTAAGCCTTGTGATCCCGGTATACAATATAGAGCAGTATATAACCCCTATGTTTAATTCACTGCTTGATCAAAGCGATCCGCATTTCGAAGTCATCATCGTAGATGATGGTTCTACGGATAACACTTACAACGTTATAGAAAAGGTTCTTTCGCGTAATCCCGCCCTTTTCTGTAAAGTCATTCGAACGGAGAATCATGGAGTAAGCGCGGCTAGAAATAGGGGTTTAGCTGAAGCCACAGGTAGCTATGTTCTTTTTGTAGATGGAGATGATTATGTCTCCGCAGACTTGGTCTCAACCCTTCAGTCATATACTCAAGATGAACAACCCGAGATTATTTGCTGGGGTTATAATCATGTCTCCGAAGGCAGAGAAACTCTATTGAGCTGTACCTCTGATTTCAGCGACGTGACGGGAAGTGAAGCACTGGCGCGGATTTTCGTGAACAAAAGCTTGCGAATATGGACAGGGAGTATCGCTTATAAGCGAGAATTCTTACTTCTCCACGGGCTAGGTTATACAGAACGCTGTGTGAATGGAGAGGATCAAGAGTTCATCTACAAAGCCTTGTCCAGAGCAGCCAGAGTCATCTCAATCCCGGATATACTATCCTTTTATTTACAGAGAAACTCCTCCATCTCCAACAGCTATAACGTGAATAAATTCGATGTAGTGGATGCTTTCAAAAGGGTGGATGAATATTTCAAAACCTATCCCTTTGCTGAACTAGATACGATCTCCCCTTTGTTAATGAACCGGGAGCTGATCGAGAACTACTTTTTCAACCTCAAAACCTGTCTAAATGGTACGGAAGGGGTAAGCATTCAGGAATTACTTCGTGACATCAACCATACCTATCCAAAGCTCAATCAAGAAATGGATGAACTCATAAGACGTTATAGAGGAGATAATCGCAGATTAACCCTTTATATCAGAACATTTTTAATCTCCCCGCTTCTATATCACAGATTCATCTCTGTGGAGAGAGGCTTATCCAGGTTCAAGCGAAACCTACTTAAAGGGAACGGAACCCGAAAGGAATCTAGAATATGAAAAAGATGCTGATATACGCCTATACCGAATTTAATCTGGGCGATGATCTATTCATTAAGGTGCTGTGCGAAAGATATCCGGATACCAAATTCAGAATTTGCGCACCACGCCTCTATAAACAATGTTTCAAAGAGCTCCCTAACCTCAAAGTGTATCCTTCCGATTCCCTTCTTCTAAGAGGCATTGGCTATATTTGCAGGAAGCTAAAGATACATAATGTAGCTCACAAATATCTGGCAGATCACTCAGATGGCGTCGTTCATATCGGCGGCTCGATTTTCATGGAAGCAGACCACTGGGCAGAGCATTTCAAGAATGCAGAAGTCATTCGTAATCAAAATAAGCCTTACTATCTGTTAGGATCTAATTTTGGCCCTTTTACAAATCAAGAATACTATGATGAGCACAAGCGGATTTTCAAGGATTATACAGATATATGTTTCAGAGAACAGTACTCTTATGATTTATTTAAGGATCTGGATAATGTCCGCTTAGCCCCAGATATTATTTTTCAGCTAGACCCGCCAGATATTCCAAACGAACCGGAGGATTACATCGTCTTATCCGTTATTAAACCTTCAGCGAAAGGTCTGAACGGTTTTGACAACCTCTATTATGAAAAAATGAAAGAACTCGCAATTTATTTCATTGAAAAAGGTTACGCGGTTCATTTCATGTCATTTTGCGAACACGAAGGCGATCAACTGGCGATTGAAGAGATTCAGCGCCTTATCGGTCCCTCCTACAAGGATGCTATTCAAGTGCATTTATATAAAACGAACATGGAAGAAGTGTTGTCCGTGTTAGCTAATGCCAGTTCTATTGTGGCTTCAAGATTCCATGCAATGATTCTGGGCTGGGTATTTAATAAACCGGTATTCCCTGTAGCCTACAGCAAAAAAATGGTCAATGTAATGGAAGATGTTGGATTCACAGGTCTGTATGCCGATTTCAACACGCTGGAACAGGTCCAGCCTGAACAGATTTTTGAAAGTATGATCACCTGCTCTATGGATGTCACACTGCAAGCAAAACAAGCCGAAAGACATTTCGAGCATCTAGATACGTATTTACCGCTTTACGAAAGGGGGATTCGTTATGAAAGCCAAGCGGAGCATTCTTAACTTATCCTTTGGACTGGGAAGTCAACTCATCACGATCATCCTCGGTTTTTTTATACCCAGACTGATAATGGTCAACTATGGCTCTGAGGCCAATGGGCTGATCGCTTCGATTGTGCAGATTATTAGTTATTTGGCGCTGCTGGAAGCAGGTGTTGGGGCGGCCTCGATCCAAGCACTTTACAAGCCGGTAGCTTCGGATAATAAAAACAATATCAACTCTATTCTGGCTGCCACCTCCAGCTATTATAAAAAAACAGGTATTTACTATTTCTTCGCCGTACTGCTACTCGCCATCGTGTACCCGCTAGTGATCTCATCTGAGATCGATAAATTATCGATTATGGTCATTATTTTGCTTACGGGGATGGGCGGAGCAATCAATTATTATTTTCAGGGGAAATTCAAGGTCCTGCTCGCTGCGGAGGGAAAAAGCTATGTAGAGACTTCTATTGTCACTGTGGCTAATATTATGAACAGCCTGATCCGGATTCTGTTATTACTGCAAGGTGTGGACATTATTGCGGTTCAAGCTTCCTATTTTATCTTAACTTTACTTCAAATCATCGCTTTCTATATTTATATGAATAAGAATTACAAGTGGATCAACCTGAATCTCAAACCAGACTATGAAGCCATTGGTCAAAAGAATTCCGTATTAGTCCATGAAATCTCCTATTTGGTGTTTAGAAATACGGACGTACTTATATTAACCATCTTTACGAATCTAAAAATCGTCAGTATCTATGTTATGTACAATATGATTTTTACGATCGTGGATAATATCGTCCAGACCATAAACGGAAGTGTGAAGGCTGCCCTCGGGCAAAGCTACCATGAGAGTAAAGAAGCATTTATTAAATTTTATGATGCTTACGAAGTGTATTTTATGGGGCTTATCTTCTCGATTCTAACGGTGGCTTACATTTTGATTTTACCCTTTATGAAATTGTATACCGCTGGGGTAAACGACGTGAATTACATTGATATGTGGCTGCCGGTCTTGTTCGTAGTCATCAAATTATTAACCAATGCCAGAACGTCTTCCAATAATGTGATTACCATCGCTGGACATTTCAAAAAAACACAAAACCGTTCCATTCTGGAATCCGCCATTAATCTGGTGGCTTCTGTTGTCTTCGTAATCTTCATGGGAATTTACGGTGTACTGATGGGAACGATAGTTGCCCTCCTATACCGCTCCATAGATATTGTGATCTATGCCAGCAAACATTTGCTGGACCGCAGTCCATGGGTCACTTTTAGAAGATGGCTTACGAATGCAGTAGTTTTTGTAGGCATTATTCTCATCACAACTGCCATCGACATCCCGATCCATTCCTATCTGGGGCTTATGATCTGGGGTGTACTTCTAGGACTAGTGATCTTGCCTGTATATTTTGTAATCGGCTCTTTAATGGAACGGGAAGTCTTCCTCTATACATGGGAACATCTCAAAAAGTATCGATACAAACTCAAAAATAAAATTAACGCTCAGCCTGAGGTAAGTGGTTTATCCAAATAACACAACAGGAGGACTGGAAATGGATCATAGCGAGGTTTTGCAGCAAGCCTGTTACGTCTTTCTAAACGACCTAAATGACGAAATAAACCATTCACCTACCATCCAAATAGAGGATACAGAACTATTGCAAAGATGCCGCCAGATCATAGATCAAGAACAAAATGTACAAATCAAACCTTATCTGGAAACCTTATCTGAGGTTATTCATGCCTTTCTGACGGGGAGGGCTTCAGAGGATACTTTGAAATTCTATCTGTCTGAACAATTCAACATTGTTGCCAGTGATATCGCAGGTTTAATTCAGGGGTTGGTTAAAATGGAAAGCCGCATTTCGGATACGGAAATTTCCTACCCAACAGTCCAATCCTTATCCGATTCTCCCAAGATCAGTGTCATTATCACCACCTATAATAGAAAAGAATTCCTATATCAAGCGATCCAAAGTATCTTAATGCAGGACTATCCCAATAAAGAGATTACAGTGATTGATGATTGTTCTACAGATGGCACGAAAGAGTTAATGCAGCAACACTTTGGGGCGGAGCCACGGGTCATTTACATGCGCAATGCTACCAATAGCGGACCTGGAAATAATCGCCGAAAAGCTTTTGCTGCACATGGTGATGGGGAATATGTTCTTTTTCTCGATGATGATGATTATCTGATCGACATGAATTATTTCAGTAAAGCAGTCCGCTTCCACCTCCTTCATCCCGAAATTTCATTTGTAGCTGCGAATGTGTTCCTGGAGTATTCCAAAGCCAAACAACTAAAAATCTCCAATCTGCAGCTTAGCAGCATTATTAAGAAACGCGATTATTTCATGAATTTCGAGAAAAAAGGATATCCAAAACCCGCCTCTACTTTAACTACTGTCTTTAAACGAGAGGCCTTAATGGCTATGGATATCCTAGATATGAATATGGTCAACGATGCTTCCATCTATTTGCGTTCCCTGCTGGTAGGTGATGCGGGCTTCATTGATGTGATTGCCGGCGTGTACAGAATACACGGGAACAATATCACCTTTAATCTGAGCCAAGGATTTTTAATTGAGAATCTGGAAGAAAAGAAACTCATTAAGAATATGGCCGTGCAGAAATATGGATATAACGCACAGGAAATGACGGAATGGTTCAACCACAATGCTTACGATACGATCTCATACTATTTATTAAATTCTGCAAAAGACGCTACAGACTTTAAATTCATGTACCATTGGGCGCTTAACCATTGCCCGCTGATCTACAATCAATTAAAAAATGAGTTTCGCATGAAGCTTATTAAAAAACAACTATTACGAATCTCCTTACTCCGCACGCTACTCGGCAGATGATTCGCTCATTAGCTTATCGAGCAGCAGAAAAAACTCTTTAAGCTTTTCTTTCGGGATGTCGGCATACTTGTCTCCAATGCTGATCTCACAATAAGAAGCATGTTCCCCGGTAGCTCTTATACCCGCGCTTAAACCGATTCCTGTCGCCTCATACACCGCTGACAGAATCGGTTCAATTTGTTCCTTAGACATTTGAAAATGCATGTGAAACATATTGGAGACAGGTTGAGCGGGCAGAGTGGTTACGTCGTGACATTGATTAACCCAAGCAGCAAGCTCCTTTGCACCTTCATAATACTGCTGCATGTTGCCTTCTCTTTGCTGGTAATAATAATCAGAAGAAATGATGTACGGATATAAGCTGATTAAGTCTCCACCATGCCGCCGTTTCCATATCTTTGATTGCTTCGTAAAATCTTCACTGCCTGCAAGAATTGCCCCAGCGATTCCTCCAATTCCTTTATAAAAGGATATATACACACTATCAAAGAGTGCAGAGATTTCAGCTGCTGACTTCCCGTAATACGGGAGGATCTCAAATAATCTTGCCCCATCCAAATGCAATTTAATGCCGCGTGCACGGCAATGAGCAGAAATAGCTTCAAGCTCCGTGTATTCTGGCAGCTGACCACCAATCTCGCGCTGGGGTAATTCCAGCAACAGACAGGCGATATCCTCCTTTAGGTTCGCCACATCCTCCAAAGTGATTAATCGGTTCTTGTCCGCAAGCAAGATAGGCTCAATATGATGTAATTCCTTCAGGCCATCCTGCTCATGGATCTCCAAGTGACATAAGGGATGATAGGCTACCTTTTTCACCTCTTTTTCATCGCACCAAATTCTTAAAGCGATTTGCTGCGCCATCGTTCCGCTCGGAAAGAAAACCGCGGTTTCTTTGCCCAGGATATTCGCCATTTTCGTCTGGAAATCTTCAATCACTTCGCCCGTTCCATAAATATCAGATGCCGTACTGTTCTCTACGGCTGCCAAGGCTTCCTTCAACACTTGCACATCTCTATTCCCATTCCCTGCGATTCGATAGGCCGTTTCATTAAAAGCCTCTTGTACGGTTTTTTTTCCGTTCATTCGTTGGATAACCCCTTCCGGATTTGCCTTGTCCCTAATATAGACGAATTTCCAAAAATCCCATCTTAATTTTACCCGATCTAAGGTGAAAAAACATGAGCGCTGTGCTACAATATTGGAATTGCAACGGCAATCTTAGGGAGGGTTATTGAATCACATGCTCATTATTGGTATCGCCGGCGGCACCGGCTCGGGAAAAACAACCGTAGCCCGCTCCGTCATTGACCGTCTTGGAACGGGAAAGGTAACTTTCATATCTCAAGATAACTACTATAAGGATCACTCACATCTCAGCTTTGCTGAACGTGAATCCATTAATTACGATCATCCTTTCGCTTTCGATAACGAGCTGCTCATTGAGCATCTTAAATCTCTGCGCGAAGAACAGACCGCATTCGCTCCCGTGTATGACTTTACAGTCCATGCCCGCTCCACTACAGAGACGGTAGAACTGAAGCCAAACAATATTGTAATCATTGAGGGACTCCACGTCCTTTCTGACGAGAATCTCCGTGAAATGCTCGACATCAAGGTATTCGTGGATGCCGATCCTGATGTACGTATTCTCCGCCGGGTCCTTAGAGATATTGAAGAACGTGGACGGAGCATCCAGTCGATCCATCATCAATATTTGAGTACAGTTAAACCCATGCATGAAGCTTTTATCGAACCATCCAAAAAATACGCTGACCTGATCATCCCTGAAGGTGGCCATAATGAGGTTGGTATTCAGTTGTTGTCCATCCTAACGGAGAAGCATCTATATAACGATTGGACGTCTTAAAGTCTTAATTAAGCGCTTCTAGCTAGCTGCAGAGAATCTCTCTGCGGCTTTTTTTGATATGCGTTGACCCATCCGTGGTTCAGAATAATCCCACCTCATTATGGTAATAGCTATATTTACAGCACCAGCGGAAGAGGGATAACAACTATGGGATTTCTGAACAGAACAATAACAAAAGTTTTTAAGAACCCTTCATTAGGGCACCCTAACCCCACTAAAGAATTACCCAAGGAACCTATTAAAGAAAAACTTCAAGATAATATTCAATATATAAAAACAACACTCGGCAATAGTACAGATCTCGTGATTAGAGAATTCTTTATTGGTTCCAAACACCAGATTAAAGCAGCTATTTTCTATACAGATGGATTGGCGGATAGTAAAGCTATTCAGGATTTCATTCTGGAATCACTAATCTTAGAACTTCCAGATCCAAGTCTTGATACACAAACAACCAACTATCAATTATTAAAAGATCACATGCTCACTGTAGGGGATATTAAAGATACGACGGAGTTCAATTCTTTATTCACCTCTCTATTATCCGGAGATGTGATACTCTTACTCAATGGATATACCAAAGGGTTCACCATAGGCATGCGTGACTGGAAAGACCGTGGCGTAACGGAAAGTGCCACTGAAACGGTGATTCGTGGACCTAAGGAAGCCTTCACAGAAAGCTTACGCACGAATACCGCATTAATCCGGCGGAAAATAAAAGACCCCAATCTCTGGTTAGAAACACAGCAAATTGGACGTGTAACACAGACAGACGTAGCCCTCATGTATATCAATGGCATTGTTAGTGATGAGATTCTGCAAGAAGTCCACTCACGTTTAGATCGGATCGACATTGACGGTATCCTGGAAAGTGGCTATATCGAAGAATTAATCGAGGATGAAACCTATACCCCATTTCCAACCATCCATCATACGGAACGCCCTGACGTTATAGCAGCTGCTCTTATGGAAGGAAAAGTAGCCATATTAGTAGATGGGACTCCTATAGTAATGACGGTGCCTACCTTATTTGTTTCCTTCATGCAGACGGCGGAAGATTATTATCAACGTGCCGATGTTAGCACCTTAGTACGAATGCTTCGATACTTCAGTATTTTCATTTCACTACTTGCCCCATCTTTGTATGTAGCTATTACTACCTTTCATCAGGAGATGCTGCCCACAACCCTGCTGATCAGTCTAGCCGCACAACGGGAGGGCGTGCCGCTTCCAGCATTTATTGAAGCACTCTTAATGGAGCTTGCCTTTGAGATTATACGAGAAGCGAGTGTACGAATGCCTCAAACCATAGCCCAATCTGTATCCATTGTAGGCACCCTAGTGATTGGGACTGCGGCAGTTGATGCCGGCATTGTTTCTGCTGCCATGCTTATTGTCGTCGCTATTACTGCTATCTCCAGCTTTGTGCTGCCATCCTTCGATCTTGCCCTGACCATCAGAATGCTCCGTTTCCCAATGATGTTCCTTGCTGCATCCTTTGGATTGTTTGGGATCATTATCGGCGTTATTGCGATAGTTCTTCACATGTGCAGCTTACGTTCCTTTGGAATTCCTTATTTGAGCCCGTTTGCTCCCTATAACCTCGCCGATCAAAAGGACACCTTTTTCCGAATGCCGCACTGGGCTATGTTTACCCGCCCTAGACTTATCAATAAAAAAAATATCGTTCGGGAAAAGAGTACACCACCGGAAAAACCTGGAGATCTCACGGAGGAATAATTCATGAAACGAAGATCGCTTCTGATTTGTGTTCTTATTCTCATGCAAATATTTGTAACAGGTTGCTGGAGCCGCCGAGAATTAAATGATCTTGCGATTGCTGTAGGAATAGGTATCGATAAAATCGGAGATCAATATCAAGTTTCTGCGCAAGTGGTCTTACCCAGTCAAATCGCTGGCTCAAAGGGGGGCTCTCCTCAGGCACCAGTCAACCTTTATAAAGCGACGGGAAATACCGTATATGAAGCCCTTAGAAAAATCACAACCGTTAGTCCACGTAAAATTTATATCTCTCATTTACGAATCCTAGTCCTTGGCGAGGATTTGGCTAAAGAGGGAATCAGCGATGTTCTTGATTTCATGTCAAGAGACAACGATACGCGAAATGATTATTTTATAGTGGTAGCAAAGGATGCGAGGGCAGAAGATGCGTTGAAAATATTAACCAGTCTTGAAAAGATTCCTGCCGTGCGATTGTTTTCCAGTCTGGAAACCTCTGAGAAAAATTGGGCACCTACATCTACTGTGACATTAGGAACCCTAATTACAGAACTTGTGAGTAAAGGTAAAAATCCAGTCTTAACAGGTGTTGTCATCGATGGAAGTGTAGATGAAGGAGAAACTCCGAAGAATGTTGAAACGGTAGACTCTCCAACGGAATTGAAATACTCCGGATTGGCCATATTCAAGGAGGACAAATTGATTGGTTGGCTAAATCCAGAGGAATCAAAAGTGTATAACTATTTAACCAATAAAGTAAGGAGCACTGTTTTCTATATCCAATGTCCCGAAGGTAAAAAGGTTTCACTTGATGTATTTGAAGCCCGTTCCAAAATGAAAGGCAGCATCCATAGTGGCAAACCAGAAATCACTATTGAGCAGCATTTAGAATCAGATTTAGGAGAGGTACAATGCAGAAATCTTGATCTAAGGGACCCAAAGACCATCACTCAATTAGAACAAATCGCCAATAAAAAAGTAATAAATCTATTCGAAGCTACAATTAAAAAGGTACAAACTGAATACAAAAGTGATATTTTTGGATTCGGCGAAATCATCCATCGTTCTAACCCGCAGGCGTGGAAGAAACTGCGAAACAATTGGGATGAGACCTTTGTTAACCTTCCAGTAAGCGTAAAGATGGATATTAAGATTCGCCTGTTAGGGAAAGTGACTAACTCTTTCCTAGAAGAGGCGAAGTGATGAATTGGAGTGAACAAAACCATGTTGGAAAAGGGAAAAATAAGTACTCGCCAGCTAACCTTACTGGTTATGCTCCTTACTATTGGGGATTCCATCCTTATAATCCCTTCTTCATCCACACACTACGCCACACAAAACGCCTGGATTTCCACTTTAATTGGAATGGCATTAGGTTTGCTGGCCAACTATATGTACAGCAAGTTCGCAAAGTTATATCCCAAATTAACGCTTATTGAGGCAATTCAAAAGGCCTTCGGAAAATGGCTTGGGACTATTCTATCGCTTATGACTTTATTGTTTTTTCTTATAGTTATCGCTGGAAGTATGAGGGAGATCAGTGATTTTGTGATTTCAGAAATGTTGCCTGGAACTCCTATCCCGGCCATTCTGCTCTTATTTATACTTATCGTAATTATGGCAACGCGGCTCGGTATTGAGGTTATCGGACGAGCGGGAGAGATCTTCACTCCAATGGTCGTTATCCTATTTCTGATCCTGACGGTCGCAATTGTTCCTCAGATGGAAATTATCAGAATATTCCCCATCCTGGAAGATGGAATAAAGCCAGTACTGAGAGGGACTATTCCCATTACGGCCTACACCTTTTTAGAACCAGTCGTCTTTCTAATGATACTTCCTTATGTAGATAAACAACAAAAGATAACAAGGAGTTTTTTACAAGGCACCCTCCTAGGGGGGACTGTAATTTTCATAACGCTCATCGTCTCCATACTGGTCTTAGGTCCGGATCTGACGGCCAGAGATATATATCCCAGCTATAACATCGCAAGGCGCATATCTGTTGGTGGAATCTTTGAGCGGGTGGAAGCCATGATAGCTCTACAGTGGATGTTAACTTTCTTTATAAAAGTAACTTTGTATTTCTATGCTTTTATTCTGGGGTTGTCCCAATTATTAAAATTGAAGGAGTATCGAGTGTTATCCTTACCGACAGGGTTGATTTTGGTCGCACTAGCACCTCTTATAGCCCCAAATTACACTTATTACGGCGAAATTTTTGATAATTATTGGGTGTATTATGTTATAACCTTTGGGTTATTTCTACCCCTGGTTTTGTTAAGCGTAGTAATGTTCAGAAGAGCACTGAGCAAAGACTTAATATCTCGAAACTAAATGGTTTGGGAGGTTGTGAATATTGGGTATAGTAGTGATTCTCATAGTTGTAGCCGTTATAGCAGCCATTGAAGTTCCCCTGATGTGGAGGAAAAAATTAATCAAGGAGATGTGGGTTTTCTCATTTCTTCTGTTGCTGGGAACTTTCTTCAGTCTTATTAATGCGTTACATATTTCGGTCTCTAACCCATTGGGATGGATGATATTTATCTATAAACCCGTCTCCGATATGGTAAATGCCTGGTTATCCTAAAATGGGACTGAACCATTCCCTTGAGATGGCTTAGTCCCCATGATTAAACGACATTGCCAATTCAGCAAGCGCCCTAAAGTTTGTTGCTAGCCGTTCACGCTCCAGCCAGTAATAGACTTCCTGGCCTCTCTTTTTATGGTCAACAATGCGGGCATCCCGTAGGATTTTGAGATGATGTGAAATCGCTGGCCTGCTTATTTCGAATTCACCTGCAATTTCCCCAACATTCAGCCGACCTTTATTCCCTAATAACGTAACAATCCGAATCCGAGTAGGATCACCAAATGCGGTGAGAAACCGTGTGATGCTGTTGATATCGTTAGGTTTAATCTCTTGCGGTTCTATCTCCCCACCCCGATTCGTAAATAAACTTAAACATACTCACTTGTTGAAACTACAATAAAGACCTTGTAGATTCTCTAACTATTAATTCAGCCGGGAAAATCTGATGCGCATGCTTAACCTTCTTATTGATGAGATCAAAAAGAATCTTAATCGTCGCTTCCGCAATCTCCACTACCGGCTGTTTGATGGTAGTAATAGAAGGATTATAATAGAAGGAAATATCCAATCCGTCATAACCAGCCACAGAGTAATCTTCCGGGACTTGCTTGCCCGCTTCAAATATTGCCTTACAGGCGCCGATAGCCATACTATCTGATAAGGTAAAAATAGCGGTGAACTCTTCACCTAACTCTAGCAATTCTTTTGTAACCGCATACCCATTTTCCATACTGTAACTGTCGATATCCTCTTTCATCCGCCGCACTAGCCGTTCATTATAAGCGATTCCATGATCAGCTAAAGCCCTTTTATAACCTTCATATCTTAACTTACCGATACTTACATCTTCTTCTGGTGCAGTAATGACTGCGATTTTCTCATGCCCCAGATTACATAAATAGTCCACAATCTTATAGCTCTCATTAAAGTCATCTACAGATACAGAAGAATAGTCGCTCAAATCAAACTCTTCCGTCATCCCAATCGTACTAAGGACAAATGGAACCGTTAATTGCTGTAATTTCTCTTGAGAGTGTGAGAATAAACCTCCTAAAAAGACAATTCCCTTCAGCCTTTTTTCTTTCTCCAGCTCAATCGCCACTTCGATCTCATCTTGATTCTCATCAACTCGTTGTAGGATGAAGGAGTATTTCTTGCGTTGAATCTCTTTTTCGAACACTTTGATCATCGGGCTAAAAAATGGATTGGATATCCCTTTAATCAATACTGCAATCGTTTTCGAATCAGAACGTTTTAAATTTCTTGCACTGTTGTTCGGGACATAATGATTTTCTTTGATAACCCTCATAACCATCGCTTTTGTTTCTTCATTAATATCCGGATGATTGTTAATAGCCCTTGATACAGTAGTCACGCCAACACCGCATAATTTGGCGATGTCTATAATAGTCAGTCTCTCCATTTCTATCTATCCTTTACTTGTTAGTATCTATCAAACTCCTTAATCCTTATTCAACTTCATAGTCAAAATAAGAAAGCAGGGGATTCCTGATGGTCACCCACCAAGAAAAACACCCTACTCGCTTCTTACATGAATATTAATTTATTTAACGAGGTAGATCAAGCTTAACCCTTAACCGCACCTGCAACGACACCTTCGATGATGTACTTTTGACAAGTCAGGTAGAAAATGATGATTGGCACAATAGCTAAGACCAGCATCGCCATCATAGCTCCCATGTCAATCGATCCGTATCCACCTTTTAGGTACTGGATCGCAATAGGAATCGTTTTATATTCTGTACCAATCAGCAGGTCTGGCAATAGGAAGTCGTTCCATACCCACATTACATTAAGGATAGCTACAGTTACAGCAATAGGTTTCAGGATGGGCAATACCACTTTAAAGAAGGCCTGAGGTGGATTACAGCCATCAATCATTACCGCTTCTTCAACCTCAAGCGGGATAGACTTCACAAATCCGCTAAACATAAACACAGACAGCCCTGATCCAAACCCTAAATAGATTAAGATAATCCCAATCGGATTGTCGAGATGCAGCACGTTTGCAGTCTTAGTCATTGTGAACATAACCATTTGGAAAGGCACGATCATCGAGAATACAAACGCATAATACATCATGCCTGTGAATTTGGACTTCACCCGGGTAATGTACCATGCAGTCATGGAAGTAAATAACACGATCACAGCCACCGAGCATACCGTAATAAACAAGGACATTCCGAAGGCACTGAAGAAATCAATCTTTGCTACACCACTAGTATAGTTCTTTAAACCAACAAACGTAGTCTCATTAGGGAATAAGAACGGCGTATCACTAATGTAGAACTTACCCTTGAAGGAGTTCATCAGAACAATAAAAATAGGAGATAAGAACGCAATGGCCAAGACCAACAAAATGGTGAATATAGAGTAATCTTTTGCTCTAGTCTTTTGCATTAGTTCTCAACCTCCTTTCTTCTAGTAATGACAAGTTGTATTAAGGCGATTAAGGCTACTAAAGCAAAGAATACGACGGCTTTCGCTTGACCGACACCTTCCCATCCTGATTTTCCGTAGAATGTATTGTAGATGTCCAGTGCTAACATGGAGGTCTGCTTAGAAGGAGCACCAGCGGTCAACGCTAAGTTCTGGTCAAACAATTTAAATGAATTGGATAAGGTTAAGAATAAACAAATAGTAATGGACGGCATTACGAGTGGAATAGTCACATTACGCAAAATCTTAGAACGTGAAGCTCCGTCAATTCTTGCGGCTTCTACTATATCTTTAGGAACATTCTGAATACCTGCAACATAGATAATCATCATGTACCCTATCAATTGCCAATTCATAAGAACGATTAGTCCCCAAAATCCATACGTTGCATCAGAGGTCAAAGTGACACCAAATTTGTACAAAATCCCATTAAAAATCAGCTGCCAGATGTATCCTAATACGATACCGCCTATCAAGTTAGGCATAAAGAAGATCGTTCTAAATACGTTGGTACCTTTTAGCTTTCTAGTTAATAACATCGCCAAGATGAAGGCGAACACATTAATAGTAAGAACAGATAAAACTGTGAATTTAACGGTGAAACCTAATGCATTTAGAAACTCTTGATTCGAAAAAGCTTTAGCGTAATTGCCAAACCCTATCCATGTTGCATCATTGACTGTAGTAAACTCTGTAAAAGACAAATATATACCCAAAAGAAAAGGGATCACAAAGGCAATTCCAAAGGCTATTATGGTCGGTAATGCAAAAAGAGCAAAATATTTTTTTATCGATTTTTCCATGGAGTCTTCTCCTATCTCAGTATGGAAAATGATGAAACAGATGTAGCAAGATCCACTCCAATTGTTGCTTAGTGCCACTGAATCCCGAGGGAGCCCAGTGGCACTAAGCTTTTATCTGTATGACAACTGAGAGTTATTCAAGCATCTTTCCATGCATTTATTATTTTGCTTTTTCAGCCTTCCAAGTGTCCTTGAAGATGGTTACAACTTCATCCCAAGTTTTGTTTCCTTGAGCGTATTGCAAGAGGGCATCACCAAAGACGTTTTTGAATTCTTCACTTGGGAATGCTGCGAATGTCCAAGCTACAGAAGTAAGATCTTTTTCCATCCAAGCAGATACTTCTTTAGCAAGTGGATCTGCTGGTTTTTCGCTGTCTTCAAAGGTATTGAATGGTGCGATGAAGCCTAGATCGTTAGTTACATAAGCTTTACCTTTTTCACTGGAGAACAACCATTCCAGGAAAGCGATAGAAGCTTGTTGGTTCTCAGCAGATACTTTGCTGTTGATTGCGAAATAGTTTTCTGTACCTACAGCCAAACCTTGTTTTTCTTCGCCTTCCATACCTGTGTAGATAGGCAAGAATTTGATTTCTTCAGCTTTAACTACGTTACCGTCAACATCGTTGATTTGTGACCATGCCCAGTTACCATTTTGAACCATAGCTGCGTTACCAAGTGCAAATTCAGCCATGGAGTCAGCTACGGATTTACTACCCAGCAAGGATTCTTTAGTTACAGAGTTCTTGATGTACAGATCGAAGATGTTTTTAAATTTATCGTTGTATTTGAATTCAACTTCTTTAGAAGCTAGACCCGCAAGAACGGTGTTGTCAAACTCAGTATTGTCTTTGAATTCATAGTACAGCGGCAAGTTTGCAAGGTGAGTCTGCCATCTCCATTGCTCACCAGCAGCGAGGGAAGTGGAGGCGAATACACCTTTAATGCCCAGTTGGTCTTTTTTAGCCGTCATATCTTCTACTACTGCTTTCAAAGTGTCGAAGTTATTGATCTCAGTTGTGGAGGAGATCGATACCGCTTTATCAGCCAAAGCGAAGTATTTCTTCATAATTGCGTCGTTGTAGATGATGCCGTATCCTTCAACTACGTAAGGGATACCATACACGCCTTCACCTTCAGTTACAGCCAAGCTTTTGTCGGACAGATAGCTGTAAAGCTTAGTATCTTTCAAATCCAAGGTGTAATCTTTCCAGGATTGAAAACCAACAGGTCCGTTAATTTGGAAAATAGTTGGCGCTTCAGACTTGGAGATTTCGGATTTCAATTTAGTTTCGTAAGTACCCGCAGCAGCCGTTACGACTTTTACCTTAACTCCTGTTTCTGCTTCGTAATCCTTAGCGATCTTTTCATATATTTCTGCAATCTCAGGTTTGAAGTTCAAGAAATAAACTGACCCTTTTTTACCAGATGTAGCGTTTCCATCATTGGATGCAGAATTATTTTCTTTATTCCCACATCCTGCCGCTAAGACAACAACCATAGACATTACTAACATGAGCCCTAAATATTTTTTGATATTCTTCATTCTTCTTCCCCCTCGTACTTTTTATTAGATTACTTCGCATGAAGACGTTCCGATGCTGTTAGTGAAAATTATGTCAGCGTTTTCATTTGCTTAAGTAATCCCCAGCCTACTTTTTGGTATCCTTCTCGGTATCCTTATCGGTAACGTTTTCAATTGAAATATTAGCACACCATTTTGAACTTTTCAATAGCCAATCTTTTAGAATCATTTTATGGAAAAACTGCCCACGGCAAACCTTGCAAGCGTTATAATAGATTCATCCTTATTCATGAATGGTGAATGCTTAGGACATACTAATGGTTAACGACCCATTAAATAACTATGAATAGGTGATTGCATATTTTATCTCTGATCGAACAGTATGAGCTACAATTCTCCAATAATAATTATTTTGGCGATATCGGGGTAGATCCCTCTTACTCCATTGTAGAAGGCTCCCTTCCTGTACTAGTCTCAGCTCCACATGCCATTAATCATTTTCGAGAACATGCTGTAAAACCAGCTGACATGTATACAGGCTCCCTTGCCCTCTTGTTACAAAAGCTCACCAATTGCTACTGTATTTATTCGAATAGCTTTTCCAAAGAAGACCCAAATTACATCTTAGGTGGAGAATATAAGGCTGCGCTACGAGCGCTTGTCAAAGAACATCGCATTCAGTTTGTGATCGATCTGCACGGAGCTTCCAAACTTCGAGAGTTTGATATTGACCTAGGGACACTGTACGGAACCTCTATACGAGAGAATAATTTAAATGACGTCATAGGCATCTTTAACAATAATGGTATTACCAATGTTCGACAAAATCATACATTTTCTGCATCCCATCCTGGAACGATTACTTCATATTGCGCTAAGGAATTGTTAGTTCAAAGTATTCAAATTGAAATTAATCGAAATTATCGTAACCCGAATGCGTTTGATTTATTCCAAAAAACCATTCATTCCCTTGAACAAATCATTAAACTATTGGGCGGTGTCTGACATTATTATCGAGCAAACCTTTACTATTCTAGACAAACAAAGCCTTCAACCTCGTGAAGAAATCACAATGAACTCCGAAGAGTTAAAGGAATTAGGTTTAGTCCAGCATATCTTCGTTGATCTTACAGCAGAGAATGGTGTCAAAGTCAGCTGTTTAATTTTAACGGCAGATGAGGTGCCAAGAGGTACAATCCAATTATCCAAGCGGGCAAAGGACAAGCTCGGGGACTGCCTGACTACAGGATTAACAATAACGAAGCCAGAATACGACACAGTTCTTCGGGGAATTCCTAAAGGACGAGATTGCCAAACCCTATGTAAAAGCCTGTCCAGCACTCGTCCGTAAATATACAAATCAAGTAGAACTTATCAATCCCAAAAATGGCTTCCGGGTAAACCTAACTTTACGAGAAGATAGCACAGCCAAACCGAATACCCTTTACTTCAACAGATACATCATGTTATTGCTTGAAACCCATTCCGAGGGGCATGATCCATTAATCATTACTCGCGCTAGGACGCGTTCTCAACCCAAGCCAGGCATACATAAACTTATAAATCAACTGATCCAACGGCCCTTAAGTGCATTAGGGAACTTTTTTATTGGCAAAAGAGAGCTCACCCTCAGAGTGGGTCATCCTTACCCTTTTGATGAGCACCAGAATTTATGCAGAATTCATCCGAATGTTAGAAAACTGCTAGGCATGGAAGAAACAGATCAGATCGTGATCTCCTATAATTCCAAACAAATCACCATCCCCATCTTAGACATCGATACGGAGCATATTGCCCAGTCAGTCAAGCTTCATGCGGATAATGAGCAGCTTAAATTTATCGACAGCCACTTATTTATCGGGATCACCGCCTTATCGCGTAACGAGTTAGAAATCCCAAGCATCGGCACATCAGTTACCGTAAAAAGAAGTATGTACTCCTTATTCCTAAAGCACTTAAACAAACTGGTCTTACCTGTTATCGCTTTGTTGTTCACCATAGTACAGCTATATAAGGATTTGAACTGGAGCATCGCTCTGACCGTCATCATTTCTCTTGTGTTACTTCCGATTATCATCTACACAACACTATCTGAGGAACGCGCCAAAATTAATTAAATGGAGGGATTTCCGTGGAATTCACTTCACAATCCCAAGTAGAAGATATGATCTACAGCTCTTACCTAAGGGCCATTAACAACATTACAGAGACTTTGGATGAAGAAGTTAGAAAACCGGAGTTAACCAGAGCATTACTGGATGCAGTCGGAAGTCCGGATCGCAATCAAAAATACATACTGGTCACAGGCAGTAAAGGTAAGGGCTCCACCTCTAGATTTATTTCCTCTCTGTTAAGTCACTTGGGATATAAAGTGGGGTTATTCACCTCCCCTCACCTGGTAGATTTCAACGAAAGAATCCGGATCAATGGGCAGGCAATAGCCACAGAAGATTTTGTACGATTAGGTAATGTAATTTGCGGGGGCTTCCACCAGATCGAAGAGCAGCTTGCTGCTGATGAATATCAAGGTCCGGTTGGGGTTGCTTTGGCTATTGCGGCTTTGTACTTTAAGGAGAAGGGTACAGATATCAATGTGATTGAATGCGGTAGAGGAGGAAGGTTTGATGACACCAATGTCCTGAGCAATGACTGGGCTGTCATTACCCCGATTATGGAAGAGCATGTAGCCCATTTGGGACCTGATCTGAACAGCATTACACTGCACAAGCTTGGGATTGTCAAAAACAACATAACAAACGTCTATGTTAGCAAACAGAAATCCGACGTTCTTGCGATCATGAAGGACAACCTGTCCTCCAACCCTGTGCAATATTATGAAGAACAGTTTTTAGCTGAATCTATCACCACCACTTCTGTCGGAACTACTTTTGATGTCCGGACGAAGCCAGCCGTTTATCCAGCCTTGACCCTTCCGCTATTGGGACAGTTTCAAGCGGTCAATGCTGCCAGCGCAGTCGCACTTTGTGAAGAGATTACAGGGGGACCCCTTGATCAGGAGATCGTACATCACTGTTTTGAACAATTACAATGGCCGGGACGTTGTGAAGTTATCTGTCATGACCCACTGACGATTATTGACGGAGCTATTCATAGAGATTCTGCAAGCTATCTGGCTGAACTTATTCAATTAGTGAATCCTGAGCGCAGCCGTACCGTCACATCCATCATCGGTGTCCCTAAGGATAAAGATTACACAGGGGTCATCGAAGTCATGAGTACAGTCTCGGATCAACTAATCGTAACCAAACCCGATATAACCCATCTAATTTTCCCAACGGATGCCCTGCTTATCGCTAAAAGTTTTCTCGAAAAAAGTTCCGAATTCCCTTATTTAGAGGATGCTCTTACGTATGTTAAAGAACAATCACCTTCGGAGATTATTGTAATCGTGGGTACGCAAACTCTAATCGGAAATGCCAAAAGATTATTCGGGCAATCGCTGCTGAATATCGGCTTATAACTGATTCATACGCTGAAGAATAACTTCCCTGTAAAGGTCTGAGAGGCCAGGTACTTCACTTGGATTTTGCTTACAATATTCATCTAACATCACCTTATGGTTGACCTCAATCACCATCAAGCCTTGATTTGTCTCTAAGATATCTACTGAGCAGAAATCAAGGCCCAGCGCTTTAGAGGTCCGGGAGGCAAGCTCCGCCAGCGCCTCTTGTTTGGCCTGATCTTTCACCTCAATCGTAACAGCTCCGTTAATCAAATTATGCTTCCACGAACGAACTTTTTTTTTGCCAAGGAATACACGCGCCTGATGATTAAAAGTTACAATTCTATACTCAATCTCCGCTTCATAATAAGGACCTATTGCCCCATTAAGCTGTAAAGAAAATAATAAATCCAGCTTTTCGTGCAGATCGGCTATCTCATTGATTTTGTACACATGATTTCCCTGCGCCCCGTTATCCTGCTTCATAACTACCTCCCCATTGCATGCTTGGAAATAATGCTCAGCCAATGGATAAGGATTCAAATTGCTAAATTTGGAGTCAGGATGCGGCAAATAAATATGTTCTACAGCTGGGATATTCGCCTTATGCAAAACATCATAAGTTAGAGATTTACTCATGGCAATGATCGTAGAAGCACTCTTGTTTAGTCCGATCTCAGCGTCTACCATCACAAATGATTTCACTCCATCTGTCGCTCTATATACGAAATTCGGTGTAATTTCCTCAAAGCTAATCCCTGAGGCTGTAACAGAATGCTGGATCATTTTTAAGTAAGGTCTAGTCGTCATTCAGTTTCCTCATTTCTAACAAAATATGACCAACCCTAATCATAGCATGAGGAATATTAATAAAAAATAATAAAATTGCGTTATAATAGTTAACACAATAATCTCCCGAATCTTATTTCAGGTCCCTTTTTCACAAAAATGACAGACTGTATGTTACGTTTAATGACTGACAGCGCTTTTATAGTTAAAATAAGTGTTGATTATTTAGTGATCATCCTCTATGATAAGCTTATTAAAGCGAATCAAAAAGTTAAAGCGGTTAAACTTTAATCTCTAGGTACCTAGTATTATTGCTAATTAATAGTGTTAGTATGAACAAAGGTTAAAGCGCTTATACTTTTAAAACGAGAGGTTGGTGTGTCATGATCAATCGCGAGAACAGGCGGCAGACGTTCTATATGTATCTGTTCATTTCTCCTTGGATTATCGGCTTCCTAGTATTCGCCCTTTATCCTATCTTATCATCGCTTTACTTCAGCTTTACTGATTATGACATCATACACCCACCTAAATTTATCGGGCTCGCTAACTACACAGAGATGTTTCACAATGACCTGTTCTGGAAATCGGTGGTTGTCACGCTGAGATATACCTTCATCGGTGTACCTATCCAGCTTGCACTCGGTCTTGGCTTTGCGCTATTGCTCCACCAGACCATTCCTTTGCGCGGCTTTTTCAGAACAGCAATGTATTTCCCAAGCATGGTATCCGGCGTGGCCATGTCCCTGCTGTGGTACTGGATCTTCAACCCGCAGATCGGGCTCTTCAATTACATCCTTTCCTGGTTCGGCATTCATGGACCAGCTTGGCTGATGAACCCAGACACTGCTCTATATGCCTTAATCATCATGACCTTCTGGACAGCAGGCTCAGGAATGATTTTATTCCTCGCAGGTCTGCAAGGCGTACCGGCTAGCTTGATCGAAGCCGCTAACCTTGACGGTGCCGGGCGCTTCAGAATCTTCCTGAACATTACCTTACCGATGATCTCTCCCGTGCTGCTCTTCCAACTGATCATGGGACTAATTGATTCCTTCCAAGTCTTTACCCAAGCTTTTGTCATGACTCAAGGGGGGCCGAATTACTCTACCTGGTTCTATGTCTATAATCTCTACACCAGCGCTTTCAAAGAATATCGTGCCGGTTATTCCTCAGCCTTGGCATGGGTGCTCCTTATCGTAGTTATGCTCTGCACTGCACTAATTATGAAATTGTCTAACCGTTATGTTCACTATGAAGGAGGCGGACGCAAATGAGTACAGTCAGAGCGCTAAGCCCCCGGACTAAAGGAACAAAACGCCGCCGGAAAGCGGAGCCTGTTAAGATTTTCAGCTTTATTACTCTAGTAGTTACAACATTTCTGATGCTGCTTCCTTTGTTCTTCATGGTCTCCACTTCACTTAAGTCCAAACGCGAGATGCTGAAGTTCCCACCCACCTTTCTTCCGGAGAGCTGGCAGTGGAGCAATTACACAGAAATATTTGATACCCTGCAGTTCGGTACACTTTATAAAAACAGTCTGATTATCGCCGGCTTTAGTGTTGTGGGAACCTTGATTTCTTCGGCGCTGGTTGCCTATGGATTCGCCAGATTCAGAGGTACAGGTAATCAGGTGTGGTTCATCCTGCTGCTGAGCACCATGATGTTACCCTATCCGGCCATTATGATTCCGCAATTTGTACTCTTTTCGCAAATGAACTGGATAGATACCTTTTTACCCCTGATCGTGCCTGCTTTCTTCGGCTCAGCCTATAATATTTTTCTGCTGCGCCAATTCTTCTCCACATTGCCTGAAGAGCTGTTTGATGCCGGACGCATTGATGGCTGTGGTGAAATACGGATGTGGGCTACCATAGCAATCCCACTCTCCAAACCTGCACTTGCGACCGTAGCTATCTTTGCTTTTATCTACAACTGGAATGATCTGCTTACGCCAGTGCTTTACTTAAGCTCATCAGATAAGTTCACGCTACCCGTCGGGATGGCTTCTCTTACCTCATCGAGGTTCCGCATACCACCTTGGCATCTGCTAATGGTTGCTTCGGTTCTAGCTATGGTCCCAATCGTTACGCTGTTTGCTGTAGCCCAGAAACAGTTCGTCGAAGGGATTGTACTTACAGGGATTAAGTAATAATCCGCCATCCGGCGGCCAAATATACTTGAAATCATGGAGGGTTTAGCTAATGAACAAGAACAGGAAAAGTATTGCGCTTTTACTTGCAGCTACCATGCTCGTTGTTCTAGCCTTATCAGGCTGTAGCGGCGGCAAATCGGCGGGTAACGCCCTATCTGAAGGAAACGGTGGCTCTACTAATTCTGGAGGCAAAGCAGAAACGGTAACGATTACCCATTACACAATAGATTCAGAAGACCGCACATTTGTCGAAAAATTAATCCCTGATTTCGAGAAGCAGCATCCGAATATTAAAGTGAAAGTGGAAAAAGCGCCTTATGAGCAGTTCGACAGCAAGCTGCAAACGCTAATTGCCGGCGGCAAATCGCCCGACGTGACAAGTCACTGGGGGTATGGAGGTTTCGCAGAATACTACAATAAGGGTATGTTGTTCGATATGACCGACCTTATGAAAGAGGATGGTTTCAAGGCAGAGGATTATAGTATCCCAGAGAATCTAATGGGTATCTACAAGGTTAAAGATCACACTTACGGCATCCCGGTCAATATGTATGTCACCTTAATGCTCTATAACAAAGACATGTTTGATGCTGCCAAACTGACTTATCCAACAAGCGATTATGAAGATAAGAGCTGGACGTTTGAAAAAATGGTCGACGAAGCTAAACAAATGACGCTTGTATCCGATGATATCGCCAAAACTCAATATGGCGTAGACTTCACTTGGTCCGAACGCGATATGCGGCCGTTATATTTTGGAGCGGAGCCTTACTCAGAAGATACATGGACTAATGGCGGCGTGCCTTCCGAGACTTATTTTGACTCCCCTGAAGTGATCGCTGCCTACAACAAGCTTTTTGATCTTGTCTTTAAGGATAAAGTCTCTCCTTCTTCCGAATGGAGCAAAAGTGTAGCTGGACAGAACGGCGATCCCTTTGTTGCTGGTAAAATCGGCATGTCTATCGGAGGCTCATGGAACCTTGCAGGTGCAAATGACTTCCCCTTCAAAATTGGCGTAGCCGCTGTACCATGGGGAGGAAACGAAAAGGTACGCAGCACCCTTTATGTCGATCCGCTGCTGATCTTGAAGGACTCCAAACATCCGAAGGAAGCTTTTGAATGGATCAAATACCTGATCACAAGCGAAGTGCAAGAGAAATCCATTGAGCTTAGTGGCGGTAACCCACCAGTCAACACCGAAGCTGCAGAAGCTTACTATAAACATTTTGAAGGTATCGATCCACAGGATATCAAAAATGTCTACGAGGGTGCTGTTAACTACGGCTTCGAATCCTATAACCACTTAATCACCAACTACTCGCAAATTAATGACATGTTCATTAATGAATTGCAGCCAGTAGAAACTGGACATAAGACGGTTGAAGAGGTGATGGCGACGATTCAGAAGAAGGTTACAGAGATCATTCAGCGATAACTGTTTGGCAGGTATACCGCCCCCTTTAGGGACGGTATACCTGCGTGAAATCATACGTTTAGCGGACAGTCTGCCAACCCTGTATACTGAAAGTAGAAAACAGGATCGGAAAATCTGCCGTGAGGAGAATTAAAGATGAAAGTTAGTATTTTTGATGTAGCCAAAAAATCCGGATTATCCGTTGTAACCGTATCCCGGGTGTTAAATGGGGCCGAATCGGTACGCGAGAATAATCGCCAAAAGGTGCTGGAGGCAATTAAAGAGCTGGATTACCGCCCTAATGCTGCGGCACGCAGTCTGGCAAGCGGTAAGACGGGAATTATCGGCATTATTGTCACTACCCTGCAAGATTCCTTTTTTGACGCAGTGGTCAAAGAGCTGAATGAAATATTAGCGATGCATGGTTATTTTTTAGCCATATCCATCTCAACAGGCATCGAATCGGATGATAGCCATTATTTAATTCAGGAGGATCGTGTAGACGGTTTAATTCTGCTCTCTCCGATGGAAGAGGACAATTATATTGTGGAGTTAAAACGGCGGGGTATTCCTTATGTGCTGATAGATAATCAGAAGCCCGAAAATGATACCTACTCCATCACGATCGACAACTTCAAGGGGGGATACGCAGCTACGCGTCATCTGCTGGAGCTGGGACACACTTCAATCGCTCATCTCTGCGGTCAGGAAATGTTCCGGAGTACGCGGGAGCGGCGCAGTGGATTTCTACAGGCGCTTCGGGAACAAGGACTGGCCCCCTTTGAGATCGTGCCTGGTGATTTCGATATTGGGATGGGATACGATACCTGCAAACGTTGGCTGAAGGAAGGAAAGCTGCCCACCGCCGTATTTGCCGGGGATGACAATATCGCGCTTGGAGTCATCAATGCCCTGATGGAAGCGGGCATTCAGGTACCCGAAGAGGTGGCAGTGGTCGGCTATGACGATCATTATATTGCTTCACAGCTTCATCCACATCTGACAACAATACGTCAGCCTGCAGACAAAATCGGGCTGGCAGCCGCGGATATGCTGCTCAAACGCATCTCCGGAAAGATGAAACGTGGAGCCGGGATGCGGATTGATCCTGAACTTATCGTACGTGAATCTACCGGAGCTGAGTAGATTAAATTTATACACTAGGAGTGACGACCATTGACTTACTACTTGGGGATCGATGGGGGAGGCACGAAAACCTATGCTCTGCTAAGCGATGAACATGGCAATGTTCTTGGCAAAGGCAAGAGTGGTAACGGCAACCACCAGACAGGCGCCCTTGAGGCCGCCAACAGTATTAAAGAGGCCACATTCGGGGCGCTGGCTGAAGCCGGACTCCGGTTGGAAGACATCCAGCATACCTATCTCGGACTTGCCGGTGCTGATCGCGAGGCCGACTATGCTATTCTCCATCCGATGATACGCCAGATAGGATTCACCAAATACACCATTAACTGTGACACTATGATCGGTCTACGCGCCGGAACGAATCGCCCATATGGTGTCGCGCTCATCTGCGGCACCGGCACCAATTCAGCAGGCAGAAACCTGCAGGGAGAGCATTATCAATGCGGCGGCTTTGACTATATGTACGGTGATTTTGGCGGGGGTGGCGCACTCAATATTGAGGTGTTTCGTTCCGTTATCCGAGCTTGGGACGGCCGGGAACAGCCCACCCTATTAACAGGCTTACTGCTAAAAATGTTAGGTTATGAGGAAGTTGGGCATATGTTTCACGATTTCCTTGATCATTGGAAAAAAGTCCCCGTAAATGTTGCCCGCCTGCTCTTTGAAGCAGCAGCTGAAGGAGATGCCGTAGCATTGGAGATTTTACATCGGCAAGGGGTTGAACTAGGGAAGTCTGCGGCAGCTATCATTCACAAGCTAGGCATGGAGCAGGAGGCCTTCGATGTGGTGCTGGCAGGAAGTCTGCTAACCCGAGGGGATCGCGGTTGGATTCGCCAGCCTATCGAGAAAGCTGTACACGCTGCAGCCCCTCAGGCAACCGTGGTTACCCTTGCCACAGAGCCTGTAGTCGGTGCAGTATGGTCAGCTATGGATCAAGATGGGTTGACCCTTAGTAGTGAAGTATATGAGAAAATGCGGAAATTTCAGGATTATGAATCGATCAAACAAACTACAAGACAGGAGTGATTAATCTTGGCAGCTAACCAAGGATTAAAGATTGCAGTTATCGGTGGAGGTTCTTCGTATACCCCAGAATTAGTAGAGGGATTCATTCTTCACTATAAAGAACTTCCCGTGCGCGAATTATGGCTTGTAGATATTGAGCCTGGTCTTCGCAAGCTGAATATTGTAGGTAACTTGGCAAAACGTATGGTGGAGAAATCCGGCCTTCCGATTGAGGTTCATCTGACAACAGACCGCCGTAAAGCGATCGAAGGCGCCGACTTCGTCAGCACTCAGATGCGTGTCGGCATGCTTGATGCCCGTGCCCGTGATGAGTCGATTCCGCTCAAATATGGCGTTATTGGCCAAGAAACAACAGGTCCTGGGGGAATGATGAAAGCACTGCGCACCATCCCTGTTATTCTGGATGTATGCCGTGATATCGAGGAACTGGCTCCCAACGCATGGCTGCTCAATTTCACTAACCCTGCTGGGATGGTCACCGAAGCCGTTCTGAAATATTCTAAGGTAAAAAGTATTGGCCTGTGCAACGCACCTATCGGCCTGATCAAGCAAGTCTCTGCCAAATATAATGTAGCAGCAGACCGCGTATATGCCGAATTTGTGGGCCTCAACCACTTGCACTGGATTACTCGTATCGATGTTGAAGGTGAAGACAAGCTGGATGATATGCTTGCAGATACAACCAGCTACAGCGCTAAGAACGTACCGGCAAGAGAATGGGACCCGGAATTCCTGCAATCCCTTCATGCACTGCCCTCATACTATTTAAAATATTTCTATATGACCGATGCCATGCTCGAAGAGCAGATGGACTCCCATAAGCAAGGCATTAACCGTGCTGAAGTCGTCAAACGTGTAGAAGAAGAGCTCTTCGAGCTTTATGGTAATCTAGAGCTAAGCGAGAAGCCGAAGCAGCTGGAACAGCGCGGCGGTGCTTTTTACTCAGAAGCAGCTGTTAATCTCATGAGATCGCTTCATAACGGATCAAACGACATTCAGACCCTAAATGTCGCTAACCGTGGCATATTGGACTTCCTGCCAGATGACGCCAGCATTGAGGTGAACTGCGTGGTCACCAAAAACGGCCCGCTACCTCTGCCACTGACCAAAATTCCAACCATGGCTAAAGGACTCATTCATGCTGTCAAAACCTATGAACAGCTGGCGATTGACGCCGCTGTAACCGGAGACCGCGCCCTTGCCCTTCAGGCGCTCGCACATCACCCGCTTGTTCCGTCCGTGGACGTAGCGATTCGGATGCTGGACGAAATGCTGGAAGCTAATAAAGAGTTCCTGCCGAACTTTTTTGCGAATTAATTCATACCTCCTATCGAGAAATAACTAAAAGAGACCGAACCCGGTCTCTTTTTTTGCGCTTGTTGCTGATACTCGCTACCGAAGCAAAGATAAATAAAGCATCTTGGTAATTTGCACTTAGCGAATTCGCTATCGGACACAGCTGACCTTAAAAGCGGCTTTTTCACATTTTTAGAGTGCTAGCGGACCCCATAGCCGTTATTAGCATGAAAACCACCCAATATAACCCCTTTCTAATTGAATAGCGGCGCTGGTGTCCGAAAACCTGCTCCAAAGGCTAAAAACTAGCAAATAACGTTATCTGGGTCCGCATGACTCGGCCGAAGATTGCACAGAAAATGTGTTCGGATATTTATAGAAGAACCAGAGATTACTGCGAGTTGTACCGATAATGAGATCTGCTGTCCATCAGTTCACTGCTGCCAGATTTGCCAACGACCCACAACGCAAAAAAACGATCCCTGTTACTGGAGGAACGCTTTTTTGTTTCTACTCCAATGGGCTCCCAGCATTTCCACCATTATCATCCACTCATTTATTGCTGCGCTCTCAGCGTATTTCTTGCATTACCTGTTCAATGCCAAAGCGAATATCCGGCTCTTTTACACTGGATACATTGAGCTTTAGAATCTTCTCTTTATTAAAAGAGGGCAGATACCCGCTGTCCGCCATTTCGATGCGAATGAACTTTTTTTGCAGACGTTTGCTCATCTGTTCTGTCTTTATGCTGTCACTAAGCTTCAGATACGTATGCACACCAAGCTGGCCGGTTGGATGGTAGGAATAATGCTGTGCTGTCGCTGTATCTAACTCTCTCATAATCGATTCATGGAGCAGCGTGGATCTTTTTTCGTAGCAGGAACGCATCTTTTTTCGGTGGCGCTCGAACATTCCGCTTTTCAGATACAACTCCAGGGCAGCCTGAGACAGCATAGAGCTATCTATATCCATCAGTCTTTTGAATCGGTTAAAAGAGTCACACAGGACCGCTGGCAGTACAGCGACACCGACACGCAGACCCGGAAATATAATTTTGGAAAAGCTTTTCAAATAGATCACATGGGAAGCATCGTCATAAGCGTAGATCGGATCCTCTTTTGCATCCTGCTCCAAGTCCGCCATGTAGTCATCCTCAACGATGTATACATCGTATTTAGCTGCTAGCTGAGCAATCGCCTTCTTCTGGGGACGGGTATAGGAGACGCCAAGCGGATTATGAAATCGCGGGACGGTATAAAAGAACTTGAACTGGCCTGTCTTAAATAACCGTTCTAATTCATTCAAGTCCACCCCAGCATCCGAACGCTTTATCCCCTCTGTCTCAATGCCATACGTCTTCAGATATTCCATAAAAAGCGGATAACCCGGCTGCTCAATCAGCACTCGCTGCCTGCCATTCGGAAAAGGAATTCGGGTCAATACGCCAAGCGCCTGCTGCACACCTGAGGTAATAAAAATCTGTTCCGGATTGGCAAATACCTGATAAGAAGCCAGATGCCGCTGCATTTCACGAATAAGAGAAGGAAGCCCCTGCGGCGTTCCATAGATGAACAAGTCATTGCGGTACATATCAATCGCTTTATTAATACAATGTTGGAAATCCAGATACGGAAAAATATCCGGGTCGGGTGCAGACACCGTAAAATCGATCCAATGTGCACCTTCGTCTTTTCGCTGTCCGCTTCGTTTCATGACATAATAACCACTTTTTGAGGCGGCATAGATTAAATGTTTGTCCTGAAGATCCTGTAAAGCGCGAATTACTGTACTTTTACTACATCCATAACGTAAGGACAACTCCCGGATAGACGGTAATTTATCTCCCTCACGATACGTATCCTCGGCAATTTGCGCTTCCAGCTCGTTGATTAACTCCGAATACTTATACATCCCTTTCACCTTCCTCCAAGCTTATTCTGTACCGGTACAGATGAATAATAATTACATTGTAGCACAGCTACTCTAGCCTTAGAATAAAGAGCAGAACAGGACCGGTACCTAAATGCGCGCAACACTTTGGAGGTCTTTACTAATGAATACATCTTCTACTCAAAAAGCGATAGCAGCAGCTGTCATGAATGCGATTATCGTCGGGTTTTCCTTTATATTTGTAAAAATGGCCCTAACCGTCTCGGATCCTTTTGATACGCTAGCTCATCGCTTCACGTTATCTTTCCTTGCCGCTTCTTTATTTACTTTTCCAGGGTGGGGGCGGGTGAAGTTTGGAATATCCAAGGCAGCAGTGATAATCCCACTGGCTTTAATGTATCCAGCGTTATATTTCACCCTTCAGGCGTATGGACTTCTGTATACAACCTCCGCTGTAGCGGGTATTATTCAGGCGACAATGCCCATCTTCACCATCCTTTTGGCGGCGATGTTCTTGAAGGAAACCACGAGCAGCTTCCAAAAGATCTCTACATTAATCTCAGTTGCAGGCATTATTCTTATCTTTGCCATTCCAGGTTTGAGTATCTCTTCTTCTAGTCTTTGGGGCGTCTTGCTCATCCTAATCTCAGCTTTATCCCTTGCCGGTTATAATGTTGCGGCTCGAAAGCTGACACGTACCTGGAGTCCCAAAGAACTTACCTATATGATTACTTTGTTCGGATTTATATTTTTTAATGGACTGTCGATCATTAAGCATGGTTCGGCAGGAACCTTGGATCAGTATTTCACACCTTTTCAAGAGCCCAAATTTATATTCTCCATGCTCTATCTCGGCGTACTCTCCTCCCTCGTGACCTCCTTCCTCTCCAACTATGCTTTATCACGGATGGAAGCTTCACGCGTGAGCATTTTCGGCAGTCTTTCAACAGTTGTCTCTATTCTCGGTGGTGTACTTCTGCTGAATGAGCAACTGGAATGGTACCATTGGACCGGTACAGTGATGATCATCGCCGGGGTGATCGGTGTGAACTGGCGGAAGCAAGTAAGGGCCAAAGGCAAAGCGTGAAGATTGATATGCATACAAAAAAGACACCCCGCGAGGTGTCTTTTATCTTTACCCTTTTCAGTATCTCTATTCTGTAGCAAGCCTCACTAATCGCCGTTATTTGGCTGTTTCAAGCTCCTTGATCTTCTCTTTATATTGATCCAACAGATTAGCTAAAGCTTCCTTGATCACAGTCACATCTTTGGATATAGCGGCACTATTCAGATCATCTTGGGCTTTGAAAAAAGCTTTATCCGCGTCGCTAAGATCTGGAATGGAAATAGCAATTGAAGTCGCGTCTACAGCTTTCATTGAAGTAGTGATATTGCTATCTACCTGCATATCATCGACTACAGGTATTACTTCAAGGTTACGACCAGCTTCAATATATCCTGCAGGTAGAGCTTCGGTGGATAGTATTTCTTTAGATAATTGAACTCCCTCCACCAGTTCCGCAGGCACAAGCTCGGCAAGTGCGGTTACACTAAATCCAGCAACCTTATAATACTGATCCAAGGTGTTCTTCCAATCTTCTTGGGTATTAGGTGCGTAGGTCTTAGCCAACTCTAGGGGATCTACCCAATCAATAGTGGTTACTTTAGTGGCAATTGTTCCTTTAGAGGCAGCAGTAACCACGGCTGCAGCCGTTGTTTTCGTGTTTCCGTCTTGCGCTCCACTTGCTGCGTTCGTTGCAGACGGTGCAGCAACGGCGGACACTAGCAGGGCGGACAGCGCTAACTTTTTAAATAACATCTGTTGATTCATAAATACAACACTCCTCGTCGAATCGAATGATCTTACAAGACCAAGCTTACATAATGGGTGTGGCAGAACATTGGTTAATTTGTGGAAAAACAATGGCAGCCGCCCTTACCCACCTCTGGATTGATATAATTGTAGGAGAATAATTTGGAGGTAACCCGAAATGAATAATCCATATCTCATTGCCGTAGTCGACGATGATGAACATATACGCAATCTTGTTGAAGCTTATTTACAAAAAGAAAACTACCACACCATCGGCCTTGGCAGCGCTGAGGAAGCATGGACCTTGTGGCAGACTAGCCCCCCGGATATGTGGGTACTCGACGTTATGCTCCCCGGCATGGATGGTTATGAGTTCTGTAAAAGGATTCGTAACGAAGCCGAAGTACCGATCATTATGATCTCCGCAAGAGATAATGAAGTGGATAAAATATTAGGATTGGAGCTTGGCAGTGACGATTATCTAGTCAAGCCGTTCAGCCCTCGTGAATTAGTCGCCCGGATCAAACGGCAGCTTCAACGCTGGTACAAAATGAGTAATCAGGCCGAAAAATTGAATAGTCAGACCACTTCCACCCGTCTTGAAATCGACCAGCTTCTACTATTGCCGGAAGAAAGACGTGTATTTTGGTGTGGTGAAGAGGTAGACTTGACCAGCAAGGAATTCACCATGCTAAAAGTATTCGCTGATGCCCCTAACCGGGCATTTACAAGAGATGAGCTGCTGAGCTATGTGTGGGGGGACGACTATTTTGGAAGTGATCGCGCCGTGGATCATCTCATTAAACGGATGCGCAAAAAACTGGAGCATTTGCCCATTGAGGCTGTATGGGGACACGGATACCGCATGAGAACAGATGGGGGTGAGCATACGAATGAAACTAGCACATCAGATTAATTTAGCCTTTAGTATTGCATTGGTATTGCTACTATCTATTACTGCAGTCGTGATCCATTTTGTACTACTCAACCATTTTGTCGGAACACAAAAAGAGGATTTAAGAACCATTGGTGCGGCGATGTCAGTTACATTGACTGAAGAAAGTAAATACATCGGGGAGATTGGCACTCAGCTGGAAGCTCTGCCGGTGACCATACCTTCTCTAAGCACTGCAGGCGTCGAAGCCATTCTTAGCGATGAGACAGGAAAAGTCTTGTCCACATCATCAGAGATGAGTTCAATTGCAATAAACTATGATGCCAAGAGTGTCACAGGCCAAGCCACTGAGCTCCAGAACATTTGGAATGGAACAGATACACGGTATATTACTGAAGTGAAGGCTACACCTATAGGCACGCTAACTCTGCTAACCCCTATGAGCGCAGTCACTGCTATTGAACAAGCTTTGCTCAAAAGACTGCTGATCGTTTTCAGCGCAGCGGGAGCATTTATGTTCCTATTTGGCCTATTTATCACCAAGAAGATGATTCAACCTCTAATGAGGCTGCAACTAGAACTCCGCAAAGTCAAAGAACGGCACTTCTCAGATGTTAAATTAATTAAAGCTGGTGGAGAGCTTGGATCTGTCGCTCAATCGGTATATGACATGGCAGATGAATTAAATCGTTTCAACCATGTGCAGAAACAATTTTTCCAGAATGCGTCTCATGAATTAAAAACTCCCTTAATGTCCATTTCCGGCTACGCTGAAGGGATTAAGGATGGTGTTTTTGAAGGTGAGAATGTAGTAAAAGGGCTAGACATTATCATGAGCGAAAGCAGCCGCTTGAAGAAGCTCGTGTCCGAAATGACTTTACTTGCGAAGCTGGACAGCGAGGAAGATATATTCAAGCCTACGGTTATTTGTTTAAAAGATCTACTGACAGAAACCATCGAACGAATGAACCCTCTATTAATGAAAAAAGAATTAACCCTCCATATCTCCCACGATCATCAAGATTCTCTTACGATCCGTGCGGATAGGGATAAGCTGCTACAGGCGCTTCTTAATGTAGTTTCCAATGCAGCACGTTATGCTAATCAACATATCTATATCCATGTTTCGGTCAAGGAGGGCCGGGCTCTGTTATCCGTAAGTGACGATGGCCCTGGAATTTCGGACGATCTGCTTCCCTATCTCTTCCATCGTTTTGTAAAAGGAAAAGACGGAGAATCCGGACTTGGACTGGCTATTTCCCGCGCAATCATCGAGCGTTGTGGAGGTCAGATCAGCGCAGGCAACCGAAGAAATGGCGGTGCGGTAATCTCGATGGGGTTTCCTTTATAAATATCCATAAGAGGCTGTCTCAAAAGTAGTAAACTCTACTTGGGGCAGCTTCTTTTTTATGGAATAGAAAAGTAATGGATTTTACTGTGCCATATGACTATATACCACGCGTAGTGTTCTCTGATATTGCGTTGGGTGGTTGGACGGTGGGCGGTTGGGCGGTGAGCGGTGGGTGTAGGCAGTGGGCGGTGGGCGACTTGCTAGGTGAGTTTTTCATACGGCTTGCGGTAGGGTTTAAACTAATTAGGGAAAAACTCCCTGAAAATAGCCGATATTCACTCTAAATGCACGAAATCAGGGAATTCCTCCCTAATAATTAGGGGGATTTCTTAATTAGTTACTAAATCGGCCGAAAATCAGGTAAGTTTTCCCTAATTACTCTATAAATACTTCACTTATTGCATCACTTGCAGCATCACTTGGTGCGACACATGAATCATCAATTGCTCATCACTTGGTGCGCCGCTTAATTCAATCGCTCAACATGTACATAAGAGCTGGAACAGGCCTCATCAGCTACTTGAACATTCATCGTCGGTCACCATCTATATTTTTACTGGTAAATGATGCCGTTTCTACTTCATGGTAAATATAGCTACTATTTTGGGTAATATATAGTCGAAGTAACAATTACACCTTACCTCTGATAAGAGTTAGATACTACATTTTTTTCACAAAAAGGAGATACCAACATGAGCAGACTTGCAGGAAAAGTAGCTATTATTACTGGTGGAGCAGGCGGTATTGGTAAAGGGATGGCCCTGGCTTTTGTTAAAGAAGGCGCTAAGGTAGCTATTATTGACCTCAATGAAGAAACCGGCAAAGAAACAATTAAAGAATTACAAGAATATCAACCTGAATCTATCTTTATTCAAGCGAACCTCAAGGAACACGATAAAATAGCTCACCTTGTTAAACAAGTAGCTGATAAATTTGGAAAAATAGATATTTTAGTAAACAATGCCCACGCATCCAGAATGAAATCTATTGAAGAAACTACACAGGCTGATTTCGATTTATCTTTTGATACAGGCTTCTATCCAACCTTCTATTTTATGCAAGCAGCACTACCGTATTTAAAAGAAACACAAGGTAAAATTATTAATTTTGCATCGGGCGCTGGCCTCAACGGGGATACCAATCAAGGAACATATGCTGCTGCAAAAGAAGCCATCCGTGGAATTACCCGGGTAGCCGCTAATGAATTTGGTCCATTTGGTATCAACGTAAACATCATTGCTCCAATTGCTAATTCCCCTGGCATGATTGAATGGGCAGAAGCAAACCCTGAGTATTACCAAAACATGATTTCAAAAATCCCTTTGAGAAGATTGGGTGAACTGGAAAGTGATATTGGTCGTGTTGCGGTATTCCTAGCGAGTGAAGATTCCGATTATATTACGGGCCAGACTATCATGGTAGATGGCGGGTCTATTAAGCTTCGTTAATTTCAAGCAGATACTCGACTTAAAATGAATAAATTTGATGCTAAATAAATAAGCCGGAAGTGAACATCGTAAAATGTTCGCTTCCGGCTTTACTACTTTCTATTTAATCGTGATTTCGTCCACATATACGGTAGCACTACCTACTGGATCAGTTGCTGTGGTCATGACTTGAACGCCAATCGCTTGGGTCAAATTACGATCCGCTACCTTGCTGATATCCAGTGTTATTGTAGTAAATCCATTGGCATCTACTGGTGTAGCCGTAGAAGCAGTCCATGTTCCCCAGCTTGAGCCACTTTGGGTAAACAGCTGAGCCATTACACCGCTAACATCGCTTGCATCAATAGGTACAACCTTGATTTTAAGCGTAATTGTTGATGCATTCGCTAAGTTGGTAACCACCATACGACGCAGCTGGAATTGCCCTCCATTCAATGTTAAGTCCGCTTGCATCGAATGAGTTCCCTCAGCATACACAGCATTGCTCACCGATAGATTCTGAGCCAGCGCTGTATTATATTTATTATTTTCATCCACATTGATGCTGAAGCCTTGCAGTGTATTGTCCTCGAAGCCATAGACGACAGCTTCAGGTGCGGTACCATTCTTCAGGGTCCGAACATCATCCAGATACAGCGTAGAAGTTCCCGTACCACTGAATCCCTCGAGCTTGATACCTATGGCTTTTACACTATTAAGATCTGCAATACCTGCCAAGTTGAGCGAAACCGTAGTAAATCCGCTCGAATCTACTTTCACAGCTCCACTGTCAGCCCAAGACCAGGTTGATCCCGTCTTAATATACAAACGTGCATCCGCTGTTCCGTTCGACAGTTTAATTTGTGCGCTTAATTTATCTACCGCGCTCAGATCCAAACTGCCATTTTTGCTGAGCTCAAAAGCTCCACCTGAATCGAGTGAGAACAAGGAGCTTAACGAATGAGTTCCTTCAGCAGCCTCATCAGTCGAGATCACTGCCGCGCTTGCACTCGCATTATTTTGCTCTACTGTCCAGTCCTGAGTATCTTTTTCGAAACCATACAACAGCTTCGCCTGTTCTGGCGTGCTGCCAGGGCCTTCGCCCCCGTTAGGAACGCCACCCGTTCCATCATTAAACGCTGCAATATCGTCGAAGTACAGCGTACCAGACGTACTTGCTACTATGTCCTTTTTATTTACGTAGATAGACACTGCCCGAATGTCCTTAAGGTTCTCTTTAGTGATTACTTTACCGGCATTTCCTGTATCCCATGGCGCTGGAGCGAACTGGCTGAATGGAATTTCCACCAAGCCAGGTGTCGTACCTGCCAGTGAAGGATAAGCTTCAAAAGAAATGCCGCTTGCATTGACCTGAATAACAAGCTTGTGGTCGCTGCCATCAGGTGCAATCCAGAGCTTCAATTTGTTGGCGTCCGACCAGTCGGCATTATTCATGTTTTTGGTACGACCTGTATAACCTTGGCCATCCACATTATAATCGAATCTCAGGCCATACTTGCCATCATTTTTATGGTCCGCATCAAGTGAGATCGTATTTAGATCACCCGCAGGACTTAATGCCGCACGAAGTAATTCATCATTCCCTTTGTAATTCTCAAAAGTATCTACAATCAATGGGTCCCCATTGCCCTCTACGTCACTTACAAAGATTTGGATCGTTTGTGAAAGTACAGAACCATCCTTTGCATAGGACTTAACAGTAAGCATCACGCCAGATTCGTCGAAGGCTACACCTGGTGTCCAATCTGCCAAGTAATAGAAACCTTCTGCGTCAGCTGCCATGCTGTACTCTGTTGTGTCATCCCCAATCAGGTAGGTTACTTTATCTACGTCCTGATTCAACACACGAACACGAAGGGTCGATGTTTTTGTCGTGGGCACTGTTTGGTTTGCCGTTGGTGAGGCAATGTGTAAAAAAGGTTGCTCGGCTTCTGTAGTTACCTGTTTCGAATACGCATCCGCAATAGCCACTTCATGGCTGAAGCTTGTATACGGATCATTATAATAGTCTACAAAATCAGGGAGCAGTTCATGATCCCCTAGCCCGTTTGGAGCATTTCTATAAGGGACAAAGATAGAATCTGTATTGAAATTCGCCCAAGTCTGCATGTACGCCATCCGTTTAGCATCCGGATCAGACTGCAGTGCAGCGATTAGCTTGGTAAAGAATTTCAGGTCCTTCGTTCCAGTTGGCTTCACACCCGAATAACCGAACTCAGTAAATGCTGCGATTTTCCCCTTATCATCCGCCAGCTTCGAGATCAGCTTAGCATCCTTCACGACTGAATCAAACCAACCCTCAGTGGTTCCGTCATAATAATTATCGAAGCCAAGGATATCGACATAGTCATCTCCCGGATACGTCTCAAGGAATGTCGCATCTGTGCCGTTAAATGGACTTCCCGGTGAGAACGCATATAAGAAGTTATGCACATCTTTTTTGTCCCTTAAGTATTCAACGGTATAACGATAAATTTCAGCATACTGCTCCTTCGTACGGTAAGGCGCACCCCACCAGAACCAGCCACCATTTTGCTCGTGGAATGGACGGAAAATGACTGGAATAGCTTTACCATCATCATCTTTTAAGTTATTCGCAAAGTCCGCAATCATATCCAGGAATGCATTAAACTCTGCATGTTTGTCACCGCCGGGTAATATATGCGTAAGCACATTCCCTTTGGTGTCATAAAAGTCCTTTCCTGTGACGAAGTTCGGCATATGCGAGCTTAAAGTAAGCACGCCGCCTTTTTCATAAGCAGATTTCATCACGCCGATTAATTTATCACGATTCTCCAGCTGGGTTGCACCTAGATCGCCTGGTTTCTCAAAACCTTCAAGACTAAGCGTATCCCAGCCGAACAGCCCCGGAAGGTCGCCTACTGCATTCTCGACCTCAGACTGCGTTCCGTCCTTTTCAGTAATAGAAAGTCCTTCTGTAGTAGCATGCTGATGTCCAAACAAGATCTCACTGCCGCGGATATCCTGTAAATAGGCGAATAGCGATCTAGTCTCACTACTTGCATCAACATCCGCTAAATTCTCGATACGTCCCACAGGACCCGTCGGGTCTGTCGGTGTCGGTGTTGCTGTTGCTGTCGGTGTCGCTGTTGGTGTCGGTGTTTCCGTTGGTATTGGTGTCGCTGTAGGTGCCGCGGTTGGATTAGTCGGACCTGCCGGCGTTGTTGATGAGCCTGATGCCGAGGTAGGCGCTGGGGTAGTCGTTGCTACAGGACCTTGATTGCCTTTGATAATGACAATTGTGCCAGGAGCAATGGGCTTACCGTTCAACGTTACTCCTGTTGCTTTAACGTCCGCTTTTGCAATGTCGCCCTGACCGGAAAGAGTGGTTCCAGTCGCTTTGACAGCTACGTTTAGATTAGCAATCGATGCGCCTTCACCTAGGATCAGCCCCACAGTGCTATTTAGAATTCCCGTGGTGATCATCGTCCCAGTTCCAAACTCCAGTCTTGCTAGACTATCTACCGTTAGCTGAGAAATTTGGGTTGTACCACTCGTGAGGACACGAACCTCACCCTCTTTACGATTTATATTTACTTTGCCTAATGAGCTATTCTTAATAAGAATGGAGTTTATACCGCCACCTGCAATAAATGTGGTGCCCGTAACCTTAATACCCTCAAGGGTCACTTCGCCGTTACCGATCCCAGCAGTTAGATACAGGTTTCCGTTTATCGTTGCATTTTTTAACACAACACCATCCTGATTAACGACTACATTCCCAGAAACTATTCCTCCTTCAAAGCTTCCAGATTGCGAGTAATAACTCTTCACTATTTTATTAATTAACGTTATAACTTCGGCACGGGTGATCCTTCCAAGCGGCTTAAAGGTTCCATCCTCATACCCTGTAATCAAACCTGAGAGCGCATGAACTGCATCCTTAGCATAAGCCTGAATCTGAGCGGAATCACTAAATCCGCTCATCGATGAAGCGCTTTCAGTAGCTTGAAGAGTAAATATCCGAGCCAACATCGTCACCGCATCCTGACGCGTTATATAATCAGTAGCTTGTGCTTTATTCTCTGAGTATCCTTCATAATACCCAGCATATCGTGCCAACGAAAGCTGATCTGCATACCAATCGGTCGCTTTTACATCGGAAAAAGATTGATCTGACTTCATATAGAAACCAAATACCTTATTCAAGATCGTAGCAAACTCAGCTCTTGTAATTCCTTCATTGGGATGAAAAGAACCATCCTGATACCCGTTTAATACGCCATTTTCTACCCACTTCGCAATATTTTGTTGTGCCCAGTGACCCTGTGTATCACCGAATCCCACAGTCGATGGCGCTGCTGCTGCAGAAATTACAGAGGGGAAAGGAGACATTATCATTGCACAGGCAAGTATACTCCCCAGCCACTTTTTCGCTTTTTTCATTCCTAATTCTCCTTCGAAAATGAATGGATTTGATAATAAGAATAGCCAACCAGCTGTTATGAACCCAATAACTATCTGTCCTTATAGAAGACAATTACAGACCTACTCGCTAACTATTCACCTCCACATATTCAGCTTCGTTATTAATAACAAACACTAACAAAATACTTTAATTTCGTTAGATATTTCGGTATATGCAAGATTATAGCGGTTACATTGGCATAAAACAATCTAAATATTCCCTTTTGTTATAATTATTTTATTATTTAAGTTAGTATTAATGTTAGTTATTCCGAAAATAAATAACAAAATTCAATTTAACATAACAAAAACAGACACCCCGCAGGAGTGCCTCCCAATAATCATATAGATGAGATCCGATTCATTTATCAATAAGATTGCCCACTTGAATCCTCGAGCACTACCTGATAACCCGACCCTCCAAATAAGGGTTTGCAAATCGTTGCAACTCTCAGCGACGCACTTTCCGTGTACTCTTTGCACACATAATCCATTCCAAGGCTTCCTGCTGCCTGCTTGTTCTGACGCTCCGAATTTCCGTGAATTACTGCTATTATTACCGCTCCAATAATTATGATAATAAGGACTAGATAACCTAAATGTTTTTTTCTCATCTTTCCTCCTTATTACATAGAGTGATATTGGCACAGCAACGGGGCGATTAGCAATAATCTCGTTTCCGTAGGCACCCTATCCCGTGATTAAGTATGCCGAAGCCGATACCTATAAGCATAATTTTACCCCTACTCTACTTCAACAGCTTAACCTATATAAAAACAAAAGGCACCCCCAAGGGCGCCTTCATTATCACTACATATTAGTTGTGCTAGTTATTTATAAGACTCTGCCAGCGAGTTCGCCACCACTATCGCATTGTACACATCTTCCGGAGTAACCGGGAACGGCATATTGCCCATTGTGTCTCCTTCTGCACAAGCAGCTTCAGCAACTTGGCGCCATTCGGATTCGATAAATTCCGTGCACCCCAGATCGGCGAGGGTTAGCGGAAGATCTACATCCTTGATAAGCTCAATGACAGTTTCCAGCTCCTCATTTGAGGCATTTTCCAGTACTAACTGGGCTAAAAGACCAAACGTAACCTTTTCACCATGCTGAGCTTTGTGTAGTGAAGGAACGGCTGTCATCCCATTATGGATAGCATGCGCGGCAGCCAGACCACCAGATTCAGCACCCACACCACTTAGATAAATTGTCGCTTCAATGGTCTCCTCCACCGCGCGTGTATAGAGCTTCTGATCGACCGCACGTTTAGCTTTTACCGCATTCTTAAGTAGAGCTTCATAACAAAGTCTTGATATACCTAGACCCGTTGTAGAAGGTTTCATGAGTACGAGATTGTCGCCATTAGAGGCATAACAAGCACGGGCTTCAAAATAAGTAGCCAGTGCGTCGCCAATTCCAGCTGCGAAAAAACGGGAAGGCGCTGAAGCTAAAATCGCTGTATCCGCCAAGACCACATCCGGATTACTTGGGAGGAATAAGTATTGATCAAATGAACCATCTTTATTATAAATGACAGCCAGCGCTGTACATGGTGCATCAGTAGATGCAATCGTCGGAAAAATAACTACAGGCAGCTTCTCATAATACGCAGTAGCTTTGGCGGTGTCCAGTGTTTTACCTCCACCGATACCGACGATGATATTCGCCCCAGCTTTACGGGCAAGTTCCCGATTACGATTAATCTCTTCCTGAGTACATTCATAATTGAATTTTTCAAAAGTAGCCTTATTCCCCGCACCTTCGATGGAACTCCCCGCCTCTTTCTTAGCACGTTCCAAAATGAACTCATCACAGATCACATAGGCATGATCGCCAAACGCCTTAATATACTCATTCAGATCTGACAGTAAGTTATGGCCGGAGATAAATTTCTTTGGTGAAGTAACGGATCTAACGAAATGTGACATTGTGCAAGACTCCTTGTTGTGTGTTTTAGTAAGCATAAAGACGCAATTCCTACATATTATTACCCCGCTACCCAAGAAATACTCAAGCTGCATTCTCCAAAGGCACTCATCAGAGCATACAAAAAAGACACCCCTCAGGGCGTCCTTTGATTTTTTTATATCTATTATATAACACGATGCTGAACCCATTTCTTGCCCATAAATCGCCGCAGGAAAATCAAACCTCTGATCCCCCACTCACAATTCATCGCCAGCCAAACGCCGAGTATACCAAAGTTCAGAACAATACCTAAGATGTATCCGAGCACTACACGGAACAGCCACATCGTAAGCATCGAAACCATGGAGGTGAATTTGGAATCCCCTGCCGCTCTAAGCGCCGAAGGCGTAATAAAGCTTATAGACCATAACGGAATTTGCGCAATCGTATTGATGAGCACAATCAGGAAGATATCACCCACAATCTCAGCAGGAGGATGGAACATAGACACTAATGGATTGAAAAAAGGCATAATCAGCAACCCCATCACCACCAGGGAAAGAGAAGAGGCGACAAGGAATGATTTAATAAATTTTCGAGCATCCTTAACATTATTGCTTCCCATACATTGTCCCACCACTGTAATAATCGTCAAGGACAACGCATTCCCCGGGATTTGCATAATCCCTGCAAAGGAGGAGGCAATCGCATTAGTCGCAAGTGCATACGTACCCAGACTAACGATGAAGATCTGAGTCAGAATTTTACCACCATTAAAGAACATCTGCTCTGCCGCAAACGGCATCCCGATGAACATTATTTTTTTCAGCATAGACAGCTTAACCGCTACAAGATCGCGAATACGGATATGCAGATCGTTGTCCAATCGGAATAGATAATAAAGTGCGCAGAACGCCCCCAGGTATCTAGCTATATTTATAGAAATGGTCATCCCCAGAACACCCATATGCAACAGGTTAATAAAGACGAGATTCAATAAGACATAAGTTAAATTCATAATTAGCGAAAGTACAAGCGAGGCCCTCGTTCTACCAATTCCACGAAGAGCACCACATACCGCTTCCACAACAGCTATACCAAGATAAGAGATACAACTCCCGATTAAATATATTCGGGCGTTCTCCATAACCTCCGGTGAGGCCGCTCCAAATAGTAAATTCAACAGCGGATTGTGAAAAAGAATTCCGAACATCCCAATAGCAAATGCCATCAGCGAAACAGATGACGTAGCACCTGCCGTAGCTTTTGACACCATGAGGTCATTGCCGCTCCCTTTATACTGCGCAACAACAACCGTCCCACCTGTTGAGACGGCAATAAACACACTAATGAGAAAAATATTAAGAGAATCTATCATATTGACCGCACTGATAGCTGCCACACCAGACGAGCTTATCATAGCTGTATTCACTAGATTAAGACCCACCACAAAGGCCTGATCCACTAGGATAGGGATGAATAAAGCAATCATCTGACGATAATCTATCGACTCCCCAGAAAAATACTTTTCCAGAAACCGCACACTTTGCTTCGTATTTACACCTACATTAGGCTCCATCTTTGCTTCACTTCTTTTACATAGAGTTTGTCAAATTGAATTATGCGTATAAATAGAAAAAGGCTCTTCAGGTTGAAGAGCGATTCAAAAGTATTGCCTGTTTATATGCACTTAGGTATGCGGTCGAGAGGACTCGAACCTCCACGGGGGTTAGCCCACACGGACCTGAACCGTGCGCGTCTGCCAATTCCGCCACGACCGCACAAGATATAAAAAAATACAGTGCAGAATATAAGTTAACATGATTTCACAGAAAGAGCAACAACAAATTTAACAAGTAAAAGCGCCTTCGGTGTCCTTGTAAGGGCAGTAAGCGTTTAAGGGAAGACTATAAGAGTATTGGTGTCACTTATACTTTCTTATATTTAAAAAAAGTGTATCGATGCCCTCAAGAGGATCATCGATACACTTTTAGTTAGAACAATAGAATTATGATGCTTGTCCAAGCATGCGATAGATGATAACCGCTGCTTGAGCGCGATTAGCTATACCCTTAGGTGCAAATTTCCCACCATCAACACCGTTGACGATTCCCAATTGAGTTAGCTGTGCGATAGCCTCTTGTGCATAAGGAGCAATACTGGATTTGTCTGCAAACTTACCCAATGCTGCATTTTTATCAATCGGCTGTAGTTTGTCTTTCAGTGCGTTAGCAACCATAATGGCCATCTCTTCACGAGTCACTTCACGACCCGGTTCAAATTTGCCATTTCCAGAGCCTTGTACAAGTCCAGCCTTCACCGCAAGGGCGATAGAATCCGTGTACCAAACTCCTTGTTTAACATCGTTGAACGAACTGGTTGTTGCTGAACCCGTAAGATTCAGTGCGCGTACCAGCATCGTAACGAACTCTGCTCTAGTCACTGTTTTGGTTGGCGCAAAAGTATTTGCATCCAGACCTTTCAGAATGCCCTTAGCAGCCAATGCTTCAATAGCTTCTTGCGCCCAAGCTACCTTGCCCAGATCCTTGAAGTTTGCTGCTGGCGCAGTAGTTGGTGCAGGTGTTGCCGTTGGCGCTGTTGATGGTGCTGGTGTTGCTGTTGGTTTCGCGGTTGGAGTAGGCGTTGGAGTTACACCGGTAGAACCGCCTCCACTGCCACTGCCTGATCCCGAATCAGCCTTTAATTTATTAATAATACGACCTTCAATGGCTGCTTTAATCTCTTTGCCATTAAACGTTTTTACAATGTAGTCGTAGAACACGTCCAAATCAATAGGTCCAGCCAATGAATCACTAGCTTGAGTCAGAACCTTGTAGTTATCTCCACCCGCAGCCATAAAGTTATTTACTACTGCTGTATATTTCTGCGTAGGATTAATTGGTGTTCCATCAGTTAGTGTGAGGCTCGCAATACGATCGGCTACTGGCAGATACATATTCGCTGTATATTTCAGTCCGGAAATTTGCAGCGTTTTGATATCTGGTGTTCCATCAGCTTTTACATTCCATTGCTGTTGCAGCAATGTTTTGATTTGCGCTCCGGTTAGTGTCAGCTTCACAAGCGTGTTGCCGAATGGCTGAATTTTAGCCAGATCGCCGAAGGTTACAGGACCTTTCGGAAGGTCCGCACGGATACCGCCTGGATTCATAAAGGCGAAATCGGCAGCTTTTGCACCATCGCCGAAGTCAGCATTACGCATAGAGTCAGCAATCAGATTACCAAGTGCAGCCTCATTATTGTAAGCATCGGTACGAGTGATAGTTCCGTCCGTTGTACCCACTGGTTGAGTGAGCTCAGGATGTTTCTCAAGGTAAGCATTAACCAGTGCCACACTTTCCGGATCTGGGGTTACCCCATCATGGAAGGTGGAAGTTACCACAGCAGACTTGTCCTTCACATCACCTGTTTTAGGATCAATGATCAACTTGATATCCTCAAATGCTGTACCGTAAGAATAAGCTTGTACAATCAGCTTGCCGTTTACTGTTCCATTTGCAAGTGCATGGTTATCACCAGCAACGATAACATCAACAGGGGATTCCGCAGGAAGCGCATTGGCTAGATCAGCCGCTTCACCTGTAGTCACACCATCTTTGGTTGTTGCAGGATCATGCGCAAGCACGATAATCGTCTCAACACCTTTAGATTGAAGTTCCTTAGCGTATTTCTCAACAGCCGCCACTTCCTCATCAGGCGTAAGGAAATGCACGCCAGCCGTACCGGAAGGTGCTACCTTGCTTGGTGTGGATTTCGTTACCAGACCAATAAAGCCGATCTTCACACCGCCTACTTCTTTGATTACATAAGGATTAATAATTGGCTCGCCAGTTTTGGCATCCACTGCATTCGCATTAACATAATCAAAATCAGATCCAGCATGGTTAACTTTATTATCCTTAGGGTCGACACCGCCATAAAGCTGTGTCATCAGTGCATCAACACCTTGGTCAAATTCGTGATTACCAAGAGAACCCACATCAAATTTCATCATGTTCATCCAAGCATGAGTCGGCTCATCGCGCTCAAGGGATGATACTGGAGCGGATGCTCCAACGGAGTCACCATTATGGAAGAGTAATGAGTTCTCATATTTTGCACGGGTTGCTTTCAAATAAGTCGCGAGATAGGCTGCTGTGCCTACAGACTTATTGTTCACTGTAGAAACAGTGTCGAGTTGACCGTGGAAGTCATTAATTCCAAGAAGGTGAACCTCCACATCTTCCGTCGGTGCAGGTGTCTTCACACTTAGATCTAGCTTGAAAATTCCAAAGCCCTTATTATCTTGCTGTCCAGTATCGGAAATGTTCGCTGGGAGTACATTTGCCGCTTTAGGTGTTGTTGTAAATGTAACATTCACATTGCCCTTGATGGGTGCCAAGGACCAGTTACCATCAGCAGTTGGATCAATCGTACCAGCTTCACTGATGTAGTCCATCAGAACCTGACGATTCTCATCTTGAGAGTCTACAACCAGCTCTGCACCTTTAACACCCGGGAAGTTCCCGCCACCACTTGCGCGGTAATTATTAGTAACAACAATGAAATCCTGATCTAGATCTAAAGGTTGATCATTGTAAGTGACATCCGTTACACGACTCGAAGAAGCATCATTAATCGTACCATCCGGATTGTACTTCGCGTTTTTCGTCACATCAATTTTATATTGAACCCCATCGATTACATCGAAGTTAAAAACTGAAAATTTCGTATTCAACAGAGACTGCGGAGTCGAGATCCCTGGTTTGATGCGGTTAAATGCGCCCGCACTCATTTCCAGCCATTCTTTTACAACAGAACCCTTAACCTTGATTGCTTTAAGCGTGTTGTCATATAGATAAAGGTCGCTTGCGCTACGAATAGTCAAGTTCCCTTCATCAATACTAGTGTATTCTTCTGGACCGTTACGCCCTGCTTTAAAAGGAGCACCCACGCTTAGAATTGGCAGATCTTTATATTGAGGAACATTGACATCAATATAGTTCTGTACGTACCATTTCTGTGCGTACGTAACAAGTTGGACGGTAGGATCATCTTGAACCATTGCGAAGTAACTGTTCATTGGAGCCGTCGTAACGCCCAGTTTTTGTTCAGTATAAGCAATAGTAGCATTATGCGCTGCTGCAACCACAGCATCTACAGTCGGGTCAGGCTCAACAGTAGGAATGTTAACCTTGTTCACCGTCTTGTAAATGGAAAGTGCTGAAGCTTTTGAGCTTTCCTTATCTACCGTCCAGCCTTTATCACCTTGTACAATATCCAGATCAATTAGACCCAAATAAGCACCGCCGTAACCAGCTTGTACAGCAGGCGTACCGTTAATGTGGCCATTCACATTATCAATTACTGCTTTCTCGTTATTATATGGCTTGTCAGTAACAGGGTCCTTGAACAAACCATCCAGGGTATCGTCTTTTCCAGTCGGGAATACCTTATGCGTATGAGAGAACGTGATTGCATCAATACCTGCAACCTTACTCAGCGCATTAATGTCGTTCTCAGAGCCATCACCCTCAACAGCATTGATGTCAAACCCAGCATGGGCCATAGCGACAATGACATCTGCTCCTTCAGCTTTCATTTCTGGGACAAACTTCGTAGCCGTTGCTGCAATATCTTCAACGGTAACTTTGCCTTCCAGATTAACCTTGTCCCACTCCATAATCTGTGGAGTAACCAGGCCTATCAGGCCGACTTTAATCGTATGTTCTTGACCATTACTATCCTTTAATTTCTCATTGAGAATGACATAAGGAGTAAAGGCATTCGAGCCATCTTTTTTATATATATTTGCATTCACATAATCAAAATTTGCACCTGTTGTATCCTCATGTCCATCACTACCATTTATAGTACGATCTAAAAATTCCAATCCATAATTGAATTCATGATTCCCAAAAGTCGCAGCGTCATATCCTATAGCATTCATGGCCGCAATCATCGGATGAATCTCAGTTGGATCTTTAAGTTCCGATTTTTTCGCCACGTAAGTACCTAACGGAGTTCCTTGAATCAGATCCCCATTGTCAAGCAGGAGGGTATTGGATTTTTCGCTTCTAGCTTTCTTCACCAAGCTTGCTGTGCGGTCAAGACCGACAGTTACCGATGCCGCATTCTTAAAATAATCCCAGCCATACACATTGGTGTGTACGTCTGTTGTGCTCATTAACCGGAGCTCAACCTTTGCTCCAGATGCGGGTGAAGCAGCTACCTTATCTGGACTCCAAACTGTGCCCAGAACGACTCCGCCTAGTACCTGCGCTGATAGCACAGCAGTTGCCAGCACGGACGCAAGCGGCTTATTCCATCGTGTCTTCCATCCCATAATAATATTAGTCCTCCCTATCATTTTCACATAATTTCTGTGATATTATATCACACAAACATAACCAATTATCATATAATTGTAAAAATAATATAAAACAATGTTAAATATAATAACATAAGAAGAAAGACCTAGACTTATGAATCCGTTTTTATAGGTCAAGAGTCAATAGATGCAAAAAGAACACATCTTCACCAGATGTGTCCTAAAAACAATCCTATATAAAGTCTAGAAAAGTCGAATCTATGTCCGGCACTACTTTTTACCCATTCATAGCAGTAATCCCAAAACAGATTGCAGTTATTAAAGATAAGGGTGTCATCACAAGTTTTTCTTTCATGCTCCTCGACAATAAGTTCATTATAGTATTAAGCATTAAATAGACGGCAAAAAAATAACATACCCTTCTATCAAAAGGTAATCCAATAGAGATCACATTCCCTGCCTGCAATAAGTACAGGATGGCAACTAGCTGTATCACTACTGAAACTCCACACGCGACTCTCATTTGTGAAGGCATAATTCTATGTCTTCCTCCCATTGCAAATTCCCCATAAGGCAATCCCAGAGACAGCAGTATATAAAGAATCACTGCTCCCAAAAAAGTAATACTCCCAATCCATGCTGATATCAAGTTTTCACCCCTCCATAATTTATTTATCGCACATTAAATTATATGAGTGTAATGAATTATTATGGGCATCAACACAAGTGGTAGCTCTTTCACCCAAATATTTTTTTATGATGAACTAGCACAAGCAACACAAAAATATCTGAGTAATATAGAAGTAAATAGACCAATGAGGTGATCCACAAATGGCAAATACAACGAAGATTCGCAAACGTGCTGAACAGCTGAAAGGTAGACCCGTGTGCATTACGTTACATGATGGACGTACGTATATAGGATGGATAACCGGCCTCGATAAGAATGGACTGACCCTTTCCAAACCACGTAAAAACAAACACAGAAAATCAAAAAAACACTCTTCTTCCCGCTCCCGGAAAGCAAACGTATCAGGATTAATGCCCTTATTCGGCTCACTTTTCGGAATGGGTGGAGGCGCTCTAGGCTCCGCAGGAGCAGGGGCTGCCAGTTCTGGAGGCGGTGGTTTTGGCGGATTTGGCGGGTTCGGGGGAATCGGCAACTTTATTGGAATGGTACAAAAAACTATGCCGGTTATGAAGATGGGCTACAATATGATTAAATCTATTTCCCCCTTCCTTAACGGGCTAAAAGGATTAATGGGATAATCAAAAGACACCCCTCAAGGTGTCTTTTATTTTTGCTCATAATCTTATCAGGTTCTTTAACAATCTGGCTGCAGATCTTAACCGTGGATGTTTTAGATGCTCCTGTACATAACGATAATTGGTCAATTCAACCTTAGCATCACTGAGGGCATAGGTAAAATCATCATCAAAGGGCAACTTATACTCCCAAACTCGCTTACTCCAGTGCGGAATATTTGCTTGCATCCATGGATCGTCTATCCCGGGATGAATATAGGTCTCACTAACGCCATCCGGCAACGAATACAGCTTAGCAATAATAGATCTTTTAAAACTTTCATACGTCTCGCCTTCCTCTACACCAAAAGGATGCGATAGCAAATAGTCGGGAATCGGCACCCCAAACGTATCCGCCAGCCCTGCTCCAAGGGCAACTGGTCGTTCAATATTTTTCAGCGATGCCAAAAGCGGATCCTCAGCATGGATGTATCTGAAGAATCGTGAGGGCAATCCCCAGCGCGAAATTTTCCACAACGTCTGCGGTAGCAAGCTGCGTCCTGTTTCCACTCCGTATAAACTACCCATGTGGTTGTCTACATGGCTAATCACTATTCCCGACTGTTTTACTCGCTCGTACTGCGCATCTATCTCCTTTAGTACGGCTTTTGTCTGCGCCCCCTGTTCGAACTCTTTTACCGTCCTATATTGATGTCCGCTCTCGTCATGAAGAGAAGTCTCTCCCGTCAGGCTCGCCCAGCGCAAAGCCTCAAATTCACTAGTCATCGTCAAGTGAAGTCCCACATTCCGTTGTTGCCTGCGACTACACCATGCAGCGGCCTCCTCAAACCCAGGGGCCACCGCCATAATCGTTGCTGAGGATACCTTTTCCTCTTCCAGCAGATGTTTAATCGCCTGATTCATGGGGGGACTTTGCCCAAAATCATCACAATTGATGATTAATTTTTTGTTCATAGTCAGCCTCACCTCTCAAAGAGTCCATAAATGTAAATTTCATTGTGAAGGATATGACAACAGCTATGGCCAACAGACATAATGGCACCACACTTATTAAATACCTAAATGTCGCTTCAGGATCGGACCCTGGATCATCGCCGCCTTGATAGCCAAAGATCATACCTACAATGAAAAAAGCTAACGCAGAGATTAACCCGCTTGAACGAGTAATGAATCCGCTTACAGACGTGTAGATTCCTTCTCTTCTCAGACCTGTTTTTTCCGCATCCTCATCAATAATCTTGCCACCTACTATTGCTGGGGTCACTAGAAATCCGGCTAATCCGAAACCGACAACTACGCCAGCAGCCACACCACTTAAGAGATCATAACCAAACCATAACGGAATTACCGATAACGCATATAAGATCAGTGATAACCGCCACGCCTTAACCCCGTCCATCTTACGAATCATCCAGTACCACACGAATACTAATGGAATGACCGAAACAAAAACAGCTGCAAGTAAAATCGATACCTGAGCCTCTGAGATATGAAGTACATATTTTGCATAAAAAGGAATCATCGAGCTTACAAGTCCATTCACCGTTTGGGCAAAAGAGTTCGAAATATTAAACACCCAAAACTTTTTATTCCGAATGGTCTCCCGAAAAGCCGGAATCAACTTCAAGGGTTCCTGCTCTGTGGGCTCCTTCTTTTCTTGGACATTCATCATACATAAAAACATAAACACTCCAAAGAGACAGGCATACACTATAGCCATATTAGAGAAACCAATAGCTGCAAAAATAATTGGGGTTAAGGCAGTACCGATTAACAAAGCTACAACTTGATAACCTTGCTGAATCGCGGAGGCTTTTGCCCGAATACGGTCTCCACGGAAGAGCTCCGGGAGTAACGCTCCATAATTCACCCACAACACAGTGGCGACAGCCTCATAGAAAATAAGTGTGACTAGAAACCAAGTGAACAATCCATTTTCAGATAATCCGCCGGGAGGGGAGAAAACCAGTACAAATGCCAGCATGAATAACGGAATTGAGCCAAACACCCATGGTCTGCGTCGACCCAAACGAGTATCTGTGCGATCTGACCAATAGCCGAATAACGGATTGTTTACCGCATCCCAGATCAGAAAGATGGTTCTGGCTAATGTAGCAAGTCCAATGCCCAATCCTAATTTTTCAACATAAAAGTAACTGTAAAATGAACTAAATGCCTGACTGGGAACCATCATCGCAAACATCCCTAAAGCAAAGGTGTACGGCGAATTGATCCATTTATGCTTCACTCACATACCTCCCCTATGGTAAAGATCCGGTTGTAATATATTACCATACCGAAGAGAGAACGCCATCAAATTTTTCCTTAGCAGAAACTACGGATAAAAAAAAGAGGCCCCGCAGACCATCAACAAATGGCTGCGGAGCTTTTTCATAACTAGACTATAAAACATCCTTCAGCTTGTTTCGGCTCTGAACATCCAGGGCTAGATAATCACGGATTTCGCATCTTTTTCCATTGATATCCGTAAGAATGATTCGTTTATGACTTGGATACTGCATATGCTCGTGCAGGTTCCGCATAACGATCCGGGTCTGGCCCAGATTCGTTTGCAGCTCCCAAATCCACATATCCGCTTTTTGCTTAATAGAATCAATGCGGGTTACAACCGGAAGAAAATACCGCAGCCGGAGCTCTGTGTCCACTTCCACCCGACTTTCTTCATCGAGCTGATCAATGTCACGAATGACCCCGATCTCCTCACTCTTGGAGTTACGAACTGAAATATACTCCGTGGTATATTGGAATGGAAATATACGAAAAAGAATTAATTCCTCATAGACTTGACCCTCCACTACTCCTTGAAACACGCCACCTTGACTGCGGCTAAAAGAGATTGCACCCGGTTCAAGAATGTTAATCTCATAGGGATCTTTAGGATTCAATTCCCCGTTAACAAGATTCGGATCACTCATGCATCTCAACCCCCTTAATCTGCGACATTTCCTTCTGTGCCTCAACTAGCTTGAAGTAAGCACCTTCTGCAGCAAGCAATTCCTCATGTGTACCCACTTCAATGATCTTCCCGCGTTCAAGCACTACAAGACGGTTCGCATTTCTTAGCGTGGATAATCGATGGGCAATCGCGAATGTCGTTCTGCCTTTTACCAGTCGCGAGATCGCTTCTTGAATTTGCCGCTCGGTCACTGTATCTACAGAAGCTGTTGCTTCATCTAGGATTAGAATTCGCGGATCGTGAATTATTGCTCGGGCAATAGACACTCGCTGCTTCTCTCCACCGGACAATTTATGGCCACGTTCCCCAACTCTTGTATCATAGCCATCCGGCAATTGAACGATAAAATCATGGGCGTTGGCAATTTTTGCAGCGCGCATGATTTCTAATTCCGTAGCGTCCGGTTTAGAATAGGCAATATTCTCAGCAATCGTTCCGTCGAATAGAAACGTCTCCTGCAGCACTACACCGATCTGACTACGCAGATCTGACTGGCTGATATTTCGGATGTCCACACCATCGATGGTAATGGTTCCCTCATCTGTGTCATAGAAGCGACAGATCATATTAATGAATGTCGACTTACCGGCACCTGAATGTCCGACCAGACCAATCATCTCGCCCGCACCCACTTTTAAATTCACATTCTTGAGCACAGGATGATGTTTTTCGTATCCATAAGTAACCCGCTTAAACTCAACCTCACCGTTTACGCGGCCGATGGCTGCTGGATTCACAGTATCAGGCACATCTGACGGTGTATCCATAATTTCAAAGACCCGATCTGCTGCTGAAATCGCATGGCTGGCCCAGTTGATCATTTGGCTCACCCACTGCAAAGGTCCGAGAAGCATCCCAAGGTAGGTCACCAAAGCGATTAGCGTACCGATGGATAATTGTCCCTGTAGCACCGTTTTCCCGCCATAAAACCAAATTAATAACGTACCTACACCAGCAACCAACGCAAAAGCAGGAAACATCCCCTGCCATAAGCCTTCGATCCGAATATTATGCCGAACCAGCTCCTTATTGGCGACTGTATAACGTGACATCTCTGTTGTTTCCTGACCGAATGCTTTGACTACACGAATCCCCTGCAAAGAATCGCCAACCAAAGCGTTTAATCTAAAAATAGATCTCCACTGCTGGTACCAACGTCTGCCAATCATCGGCCATAACACTGTCGACAGCACCACCATAAGCGGCATAGGCAGCATAGCAAGCAGCGTTAGCTTCCAATCCATACTGAACATAATAGTGAAAATAGCGATTACCCGTAGCAATTCACCCGAGACCCAGATTACACCGTCAGTCATAAATTGCCGCATCGCCTCTGAATCATTATTCACCCGTCCAATAAATTGCGAAGATTGTCTTCGGTCGAAAAAAGATAAAGATAATTTCATCAAGGAATAATACACATCATGACGAAGATCACCCATGATTTTGGAACCAATCCATACCCCTATAAGTCCACGTACAGTCTGCATTAAAGTAATTACTAGGGATGTGGCTGCTAGCCCGATCACAATCCATAGAAGCGTTGAGCCCATATCCTTTTCTGTCAACACATTATCAACGATCATCTTCGTCAAAAAAGGTGGAACAAGCTCTACCAATGTAGTAAAAATCAACATAATCGCCGCAGCGATCATTTGGATCTTATAAGGCTTGGCATAGCTCAGCATCCGAAATAGAACCTTGCCGTTACTCTTGCACACCGGACAAGCTTGCGAATCTTCCGGCAGTGGATTGCGGCATTTTGGACAATTCCTTGGAAACTCTTTTTCAGAAGCGGTTGGCCGTTCCTCGCCTTTAGCTACAGCGCCAATTAATTTAGAAGCAAAACCAAATATAGAGGTAAGTGATGCTGTATAACGTATAAGTATAATAGGCCCCTCTTGGGTATCCACAAGCAACGATCCGCCGCCTACCCCGCCTACTACCCGGGCATCAGTAATATTCGAGACTAGAAGCTTTGAGACCAGTTTCCCGTCCGTTCCCCAAACGGAAATCTCCTTCTCAGTCAATACAAGCCACTGCTCACCGAATTGCCCATCTTTCATTAAATCGGATACAGAGTGAAATAAAGGTTGTTCTGTAAGCTGTATTTCTATAGACTTGGGAAGTTTATCAATAGATGTCATACATTTCTCCCCTTTCTTTACCCACCTATTTACTCACATATATTTACAGTGGTAAAGATGAAAAAATGATTATAATTGTTTTGTATGGTTATTTAAACAAATCAAAAGACACCTCTAAAGGTGTCTTTTTGTATTACTTCCTATGGTACTGGCTATACGCTTATTTCAAAGCTTTCCATACCCAGTTCTCTACTTCTGGCAAATCAATACCCTCTTCGCGAATGAATTGGTGATGTTTCTTAACGATAGCATCCATTTCATCTGCGATCGCTTTATAGTCGTTAGCATTAGGCAAGCTCAGAACAGCTTCCTTCGCCAAGTCAAAGCGGTCCATTTGATTCAATACGCGCATATCGAATGGTGTTGTGATATCGCCATTCTCGCGGTATCCGTGTACGTGCAGGTTATGGTTATGGCGATCAAAGAACAAGTCTTTAATCAGACCTTCATATCCATGGAAAGCGAAGATAACTGGTTTATCTTTTGTGAAAAATTGATCAAACTCTTCGTCAGATAAGCCACGCGGATCTAATTTTTGACTTCTCAGTTTCAACAAGTCTACCACGTTGATATATCTAATTTTAAGGTTCGGCAGTTTTTCATGCAGGATAGAGATGGCAGCCAAGCTTTCGATAGTTGGTTCTGTACCTGCAGAAGCAAAGACAACATCAGGCTCTCCACCTTGATCGGTGCTTGCCCAGTCAATAATCTTCAGTCCTTTATCCACCAGCTCTTGTGCTTCATCCGCACTGAACCATTGTGGACGAGGATGTTTGGAAGAAACAATCAAGTTAATTTTTTGACGGTCATTTAAGACGGTGTCAAAAACAGCCAGCAAGGAGTTGGCATCAGCCGGCAAATACTCACGGATAAATTCTGGTTTTTTATCAGCCAAGTGACCTAGCAAACCTGGATCTTGGTGAGTGTAACCATTGTGGTCTTGTTGGAATACAGTTGAAGTTGCTACCACATTCAATGATGGAATATCAGCACGCCAGCTTTGATCTGTTGCTTTACGCAGCCATTTGAAATGCTGAGTAATCATCGAATCCACGACACGCAAGAAAGCTTCATAGCTTGCAAAGAAACCATGGCGACCTGTCAATACGTAACCTTCAAGCAAACCTTCTGCCTGATGTTCAGACAATTGGGAATCGATAACACGGCCATAAGAAGCTAGGAATTCGTCATTCGGCTCAATCACTTGATCCAACCATTGACGTTTCGTCACTTCAAAGACAGGTCCCAGACGATTGGACATTGTTTCATCCGGTCCGAAAATTCTGAAATTGCGGTTCTCTTCGTTCAGAGAGATAACATCTTTCATGTATTTACCCAGAACGGCCATATCTTGTGCTATTACTTCACCTGGTTTGGAATTATCAAGTGCGAACTTACGGAAATTCGGTAAGTTTAGATCTTTAATTTGGTTGCCAGCATTAGTAACTGGGTTCATTCCCATACGTCTGTCGCCAGTTGGCAGAATCTCAGCAAGTTCAGCGTTCAGACGACCATTGTCATCAAATAATTCTTCTGGTCTATAGCTGTTCATCCACTCCAATAACGCCGGAGCATGCTTCATATTTTTTTGATCCACTGGAATCGGCACCTGATGGGCACGGAAAGAGTTCTCATTCGGAACACCATCCCATTGCTTTGGACCCGTCCAGCCCTTAGGAGAACGGAAGACCAACATTGGCCAAACCGGACGCGTCAGGTCATTGTTGTCACGTGCATTCTTTTGAATCGCTTCAATTCTTTCAACGATGGTATCAAGCACCTTAGCCATTTCCGGATGCATTAGATCAGGATTTTCGCCTTCAACGAAGAACGGTTCCCAACCCATACCTTTAAAGTATGCAGTAATTTCTTCTTTGGATTGACGAGACAGAATCGTTGGGTTACTGATTTTGAAACCATTTAAGTGCAAGATCGGCAGAACTGCACCATCAGTAACTGGATTGATGAACCGGTTGGAGAACCATGAAGCCGCTAATGGGCCAGTTTCAGCCTCTCCATCACCAATAACAACAGCGGAGATCAAATCTGGATTATCCAGAATTGCACCTACACCATGGGATAGAGAATAACCTAATTCGCCACCTTCGTGGATCGATCCAGGTGTTTCAGGGGCAGCATGGGAAGCAACTCCACCTGGGAAAGAGAATTGTTTGAACAATTTCTTCAGGCCTGGGATATCTTGTGTGATTTCCGGATAAATTTCAGTATAGCTACCATCGAGATAGGAGTTCGAAACCATAACCTGACCGCCATGACCAGGGCCCTCGATGTAGAACATATTCAAATCATATTTAGTAATGACCCGATTCAAATGGGCATAAATAAAGTTCTGGCCTGGAATAGTTCCCCAGTGTCCAATGGGCTTAATCTTTACGTCTGCTTCTTTCAGCGGTTCTCTTAACAACGGATTATCTTTCAAATACAGTTGACCTACAGAGATGTAGTTAGTTGCGCGCCAGTATGCATCAAGCTTCTCTAAATAAGTTTTTGATGAGTAATCAACATCCATGGATAATACCATTTCTTCCACTCCCCAAAATTTTTTCTGTGTCTACATTGCCGTAATTTCTTCCACAAGTACATCATACCGCCGCGAAAAATTAATTCAACCTTTTCAACAAATGATACGGTCCAATTTTGTGAAAATATGAACATAGTATGAAAAACAGTGTCAATTGTCTGTAAAAATACGTCAATATTAATATATATGTAAAAATATGGACTGAAGTTTGCGGGGGTATTTGCTACTTGTCCTTCTTCTATTTTGCGCAAAATAAAAAAAATAAGACCGAGAAAAATTCCCCAGTCTTACTTTTAATGAACGGACACAAAGGTATTAAATTTTAAGTATTTATAGTGGAAGCGCATATGGGAGAATTCAAATGGCGTGCCATTATCTAAAAAGAAAATCCCTTCCATAATGCTTACTGGCTCATTTGCCTGCAAATGCAGCAGCTCTTGATCCGTAGCCTCAGAGGGTTCTGCGGATATCGATAAAAAGGATTTGGTTACCGCCAGATTTCGTGAATCCTCCAAATAATTAAAGATAGATCCTTCAATAATGGTCTGATTTAAATTCTGCACGATTTTGATTGGGATATAACCCGTTTCAATCATAAAGGGTTCATCATCAAAAAGACGTAAGCGAATGATTTTGTAAACAAAATCATGAGGGCCTAAAAACAGATCCCGCTGTAGTTCTTCCGTTGGTGGAATGACCTCAAATTTCAAAACTTTAATCTTTGGCTTCTTCCCATTCATTTGAAAATTGTCGGTGACACCTAAATTAGAGCCTTCGTAGTTAAAAATAGATTCATTTTTTATGTATAAAGGATTTATAAATGTCCCTGAGCCACGCTTTTTAAAAATAATGCCGGCATTTGCCATTTTAGTCAGAGCACTTTTAATAGAACTACGACTCACTTGATAAGTTTCACTAAGCGTTCGTTCATCCGGTAATTTCATATCGGGAAACTGCCCAGCAAAAATTTTCATTTTTAAGTCATCAATAATTTGTTTGTAGACAAACTGTGTCATGAAGTACTCCTTTTCAGGTCGATACAAGTTTTATTTCAATCTTTACTATAACATAATAACCAGACGTTTATAATCTATCCGGCCAGCTTATTTACGTCGGCGATTTGTCATGCGATTGTACATCACTAAACCGGCAATGACCATGCCCAGCGTCCCCATACTACTTGCTGATTCAGCCTGCATACCAAACAAAATGCATAGGTTAGTGACCAAGCTTTTTGTAAGTACAGCAACAATAATTAACATCAACGGGCGCCAAATGTTGTATCTTCTCATCCAGGCAACACTCCTAATCCAATTTTCTCAAACTATTGATCGATTTCATCTATTATATCACAAGATAGTAACCGCATTCATTTCCTATAACCGTAAAGAAATCGAAGCCGATCAGCATTTTTTACTTCCCTCTATCTTTTTCTGTATTCTAGCCTAGCGAACGTGACGTCTATGCGTCATATTCGCTTTCAATTCCTCAGCTCCTCCTATCTGTCAATTACGCCTTTATTCGACTTTTGGTCTGGACTTATCCTTTTTCACGGATTATAATAACGAATGCACACCAAAAGACGAACATTAAGGCGGAAATCATGAGAAATTATATGCGAATATTCCTAGGCACTTCATTTTCTAGCCTATCCCCAAAAGAAATTCAAATTTTAAAGGATCATCTCTTCTGTATCAATTCGGATGGGATGATAGAAATGATCGTTGCACCGGAGCACGCCGACTATCAACCCTTGCTTGATGCTTATCAAGGTCAGGACAATTTTCATGTATTAGCCGAGGGCCAGTATTTTTTGCCCGGCTTTATCGATCTGCATGTCCACGCGCCACAATGGGCTCAATCTGGAACTGCATTAGATATCCCGCTCTATGATTGGCTAAATACTTATACCTTCCCACTGGAGTCTAAATTCTCGGACCTGGCTTTTGCAAAAAAAGTCTACGATGACGTGGTTGGTACTTTGCTCGCAAACGGAACCACTACAGCACTTTATTTTGCAACGGTGCATAAAGAGGCCAGTCTATTATTGGCTAAAATATGTGCGGAAAAAGGACAACGTGGACTCGTTGGAAAAGTGGTTATGGACGATCCGCAGGGAAATCCTGAGAATTACCGCGACTCCGACACCCACACCGCACTAGTGGATACGGAAGAATTTATACTAGCTGTACAAGAACTCGCTAAATCTACTAAACAAGGCGTTTATCCAGTAGTGACACCAAGGTTCATTCCAAGCTGCACTAATGAGGCTTTACAAGGCTTGGGAGAACTTGCCGCTAAATATGATACGTATGTGCAATCGCACTGTAGTGAAAGTGATTGGGCACATGGTTATGTGCAAGAACGGTTCCAGAAGAACGATGCTTTTGCCTTGCATGATTTTGGTCTGCTCAGTGATAAATCTGTCATGGCTCATTGTAATTTTTTAGATGAAAATGATGTGAATTTGTTTGCAGAGACAGGAACAGCTATTGCGCATTGTCCGATATCCAATGCGTATTTTGCCAATAGTGTCATTCCGATCGCTGACTTCCATGCCAAAGGCGTTGAGATTGGTTTAGGCTCTGATATTTCCGGAGGTTTTTCACCTAGTCTCTTCGACAACATTAGACAAGCCGTAATGTCTTCAAGAATGCTGGAGGATGGTGTGAATCCCTCACTTTCTGCACAAAACCGCGGAGTACCGGGATCACGAATTACGATCCATGAATCCTTTTATCTTGCTACCGCTGGCGGCGGAGAAAGCTTAAGCTTACCTATCGGCCGGTTACTAGAAGGTTATGCATGGGATGTTCAAATAATCGATACGAAAGTACACTCGGCGAAATTGCCCGTCTTTGATGAGAATGAAGATTTGCAAGATATTTTTCAAAAGATAATGTATCTGGCTAGACCTGAAAATATCCGTGAAGTCTGGGTACAGGGTGAAAAAGTTCATTCGCGTTAAAGATTAATTAAACTAGAAAACTTAAGGTGGGCATCGGAGTGAAAACACAAGCAAACGTACAAGAGCAAGCACATTTGGAATCACAGCTACTAACTGTCCTACCCGATGAAAAAGTTTCATTTAGTAAATCCGTCATTCTCGGCTTTCAACATGTATTGGCTATGGATGTCTATGTAGTGCCATTCCTGATTGCGATGTTAATCGGCTTACAGCCCAATCAGTCCAGCGCGTTAATCCAATCCACCTTTATTGCCGCAGGACTTGCAACGATTGTGCAAACCTATTTCTGTATGAAGCTGCCTATCGCTCAAGGTCCTTCTTATGTTCCACTGGGTGCGATCGTCAGTATTTATGCAGCTAGTGGTGGCGGGGAGCTCGGTTGGAGCTCCGTGTTAGGTGCCAGTTTAATCGGGGCCATCCTGGTTATTATTTTGGGTTATGCGGGGATTTTTAATAAAATCGTTAAAAACTTTATCCCGCCTATCGTAGGTGGCACAATCATTTTCATTGTAGGTCTATCTTTATTGCCTGTTGCGATCAGAGATAATATCTACGGAGCCTCCGGGGCTTCAATTAATCAAAATGTATTATTAGCCCTTATTTCAGGTGCTACACTGCTTATTTTTGTGGTTCTCGGTACTTTGTTCCGTAATAAAGGATCTGTCTTCCGAATTCTTTCCGTAATGATGGCGTTAGTAGTTGGATGTATTTCGGCTAATATTATGGGCGTTTTAGATTTCTCAGCCATAAGTAGTGCCAAGTGGTTTAGCATGCCGCGGATCGCTTTTGTTGATTTCGGCTTTTCCTTCAATTTTTCAGCTATTATCACCATGGTTATTATTTATATCGTGCTGCTGGCTGAAACAACTGGCACCTGGTTTGCGGTCAGCAATGTAATCAATAAACCTTTGACAGACAAAAATATTAACCGCGGCGTAATTGGAGAAGGAATTGGCTGTCTTATTGCTTCTGTGCTCGGTTCGACTCCTGTTACAGGTTATTCAACTAATGCAGGGATCATCTCCATTACAGGTGTTGCCAGCCGCCGGGTTTTTCTCGCTGTAGGAGGATGGTTTGTCCTCTTTGGTTGTTCCGGTAAACTCGCCGCTTTGATCTCTTCCATTCCATCCGCTGTAATCGGCGGCGTCTTCGCCATCATCTGCGGCATCATCGCAATTAATGGTGTGCAAGTAATGAAGAATGTAACCATCGGCGAAAAAGAAATGTACATTATTGCCTTACCTATGATCATCACCTTGGCGTTGGTACTCATTCCTGGTGACTACTTGAACTCTTTACCTACATTCGTGCAGTATTTATTAGGCTCACCTATCCTAGCTGCTTCATTGGCAGCAATATTATTGAATAAATTATTACCTAGTGGAAAATAGAACATAAAAAAGAGCAGCCTCTTATTGATCCTTTTTTATCCCCGCGAATAAGCCGAGCTTTGTATGCTACTTTCTGGAATTCCTTAAACAAAAGACACCCATCGAGGTGTCTTTTGTTTAAGGACATGATTATTTTTTACTTGAGTTCATCCATAAAACCGCCTTACCATATGACCTCACAATTTTAATACAAATATCCATATGTCCCTTGATTATATTTAATAAACTAGGATTCCTCCAAAATAACGGAGATTATCAACGCATTGAATTATTCCCTGAAATATATTATGATACGTTTAAACAATTAAACATTATAACGGAGGGAGTTATGAACGAATCTAATAGTAATCAGAAGGCGATTCATATTTTCGAGAATTTAAGCCCCTATTTCCAAGGCTTGGGAGATCCTATTCGTCAGCAAATCATTGCATTGCTGATCGACAAAGAGAGTATGAATGTGAGCCAAATTGCAGAGCATATCCCCATGTCCCGGCCTACAGTCTCTCATCATCTGAAAATATTACGGCAAGCAGGGCTGCTTAAGGTTCAGAAGAAGGGCACGGAAATGTTCTACAGACTTGAGTTTGACGAAGCGATAGCGCTTATGAAACAACTTGTCCATTTCGTTGAAGAGGAATGCCAGTGCTAATTAATGCCATTAACCTGACTAGCACTTGTCATTCCTATTTTTTTAAGCAATATGTTAAATAACTTAAACATATAAACATTTAAACGGAGGTTGCAGATATGCATAGGAAAAAGGTACTTATTGTAGGAGGATACGGTGCCGTCGGCAGACAAATTGCTCAAATATTACACGATCGACATCCCGATCTCGAGATTATATTGGGAGGAAGGTCACCGCAAAAAGCAGCACCTTTTGAGTCCACACGGGTACAAACAGTCGTAGTTGATAATAATGCGGATGATCCACTGCTTTATGCAGGCGATAATGTATCGCTAATCATCAATTCCGTCAACGATCTGCAGGATCGGCTACTTATGTCTGCAGTTAGAAGAAAAATCCCACTGATCGATCTTACTCGCTGGACAGAGATATTCCAACAATCAATCACAAAGTTAGAAAAAGCAGACCTCTATGCTCCTATCGTGCTTTCTTCGGGATGGATGGCGGGAACTGCTTCGCTGTTCGCCATGCTGCACTCGGCCACACTTCAAAACGTCGCCGTTGATATTCACGCGTTGTACTCTCTACGTGACAAAGCAGGACCCGACTCCGCGGCGTACATGGATCGTATGACCATTCCATTCCATATTACAGAACGGGGGGAAAAACGTCTTGTATTTCCAATGACTGACCCTATCAAAGTCCAATTTCCAGATGGATATACAGCAAAATGCTATCGGCTTGACACCCCAGATCATGTCACCTTGCCAACAGCTGAGCATATCGACTCCGCCAGCTTCCGCATCTCCTTCGACAGCAAAGCCTCCACCTCCATCCTTGTCGGACTAGTTAACAGCGGAATATGGAAGATGATCAGCGGGGACCGATTCCGTTCGCTTAGACGAAGACTGCTCTACAATCCTGGTACTGGCAGCGCACATCATATCCTTATTCATCTAAAGGGCCTGGATCATAATGGGCACTGGGTTGAACGGACAATAGCGATTTCTGACCCGCTTGGTCAGACTCATCTTACCGCTTTGGGAGCTGCTGTCCAAGCAGAAAAGCTATTGCGGATATCAAAGGAAGAACCATTGGTCCCAGGCATTTATTATCCAGAAGATCTGCCTGATGAACGGATGGACATCTCTGAAATCACCAACTTTTTTAAACAATATGGGGTTCTTATATCTCACTAATAGCACTTCACATATACCGAGCATTCTGTCTACTACAATTAAGTGCACAGACAGTAAAGAACCCGCTAATATAGCGGGTTCTTTACAATAGAGATGAGACGGAGCTAGGTAAGTTCACAAAAAGATAAAATCTTTGATTCGTGCTAAACCCTGTCCCCTGCCTATTTCCACCCTTAAAGGCGTTTGACTAGACCAGGCTAAAGTCCCTGAATATATTGTTATTATTTATCCTATTCAAGGACTTTTATTAAATGGTGGGGGTGATCATTCTGGCTATCCGTTACAGCATCATAATTCCAACCTATAACCGACTTCAGCAGCTGCTACTTACACTCACTTCATTCGAGACACAGACCTATCCGAAGGATCGGTTCGAGGTGATCGTCACAGATGACGGTTCTACAGATGGTACTAAGGAAATGGTCGAAAGCTTTCAAACTTCTTATCCGCTTATTTATGTCGCTCAGCAGGAACAACGCGGCCGTTCTGCCGTAAGAAATCTGGGGCTGAGTCAGGCAAAAGGGAAATACGTCATCTTCTGCGATGCTGATTTTCTGGTATTCCCTGAATTCATTAGGATCGTAAACCAGTATCACCGTAAATATCCTAAGTCGATAATTTCAGGTATTCCACACTCATGGGATGACGCTTATACCCACTACTACCCAGACTTTTCTCCTGAAGAAAAAGAACATTGCCGCAATACACTTTCGCCTTCTAACTTATGGAATCCTGACTTCGAATCAGCGACTGAAATTATCCCAATAATCACACCCAATGATATCCTTCAGCAGACGGAGACGTTATCAAAAGTCACCTTTGCCTCAAGAGTTCCTCCAAATACTAAAAAGCAATTTGCCAGCACAGATGTAGCCCCTTGGATGTTACTCGTCACACGTTGTGTGTCCATAAGACGCAGCCAATTAACACGGGCTGGAGGTTTTAATGAACAGTTTATCCTCTATGGACTCGAAGATTGGGATCTTGGGTATCGACTGCATCGATTAAAAATCCCTTTTCACAGCATCAAAGAAGTTGTCGGCGTTCACCAAGAACATCCAACCCACTTCAGAGGAAATCTCATAAATATTGAGAATCTAAAAATCATGTTCAAAAGCTACGGGTTCAATGACTCTTCCCTAAATCTGTTCGCCCTTGTTCCTCCAAACGAAGACCTGGAGAAATACAAACATACTATACGGGTCTTGCGCAGAGGATACCGAACGAAGTCAACACGTTCATCAGCAATATTAATGAGAAGGACGTTACGGATTGCCGCCAAACAGCTCTATGAACCCAATGATACCGCCCTATACCAAGAGTCGTTAAGACGGATAAGTGTAAAAGTAAAGAGAAGAAAAAGCCGGGTTGCCCGTGTTTTGCGAGAGATTTTGGTGAAGGCTGAAAAGCTGGGAGAATAATACCTAAAAATACATTAAACCGGGCATCAAATGATGTCCGGTTTTTACTTATTTTCTCAATTTATTAGGTAGCGGAATATGCCTAATCGACTCAATGGGGTGATAGAGCAGCATCCACGGACCAGAAAAACGCATAACCCCTTTAATTCTTTGGCGATAATCCGGTTTGTAACAATGAACAGGACATTTGGCACAAGCTGGTTTCTCTTCACCAAACTTACAATAGGCTAACCTCTTCAGCGCATACTCGTTTAATTCCTGACATTCCTCACAAAAGCCTTTATGATGATGTTTTTTCTTACAATATATACGAATCATTTTGGTAACAAGCTCTTGTTCTTTTTGAATTTTAGGACCCTCATTTAACTGCCGGTTTACCTTTGTTATCATATATGAACCCCCTTGTAACTTGTACAATAAGATCTCATGTAATTATAAAGGGTAAACCAACTGTGAAACCAGCCTTAACGCTAAACCTCCTTAATTCCCTCACATACCGGGGTTGAAAGCGATTATTTTATAAATCAAATTTATTTAAAAAAACTTGTAACGTTTATAGCTTTTTACGGATATATAACTTGAGGAGGTGAATGGATGCAGGACAACGAGCAATTATACAGGGAATATTCAACCCAAGTATATAAATTCGTATTTAGCTTTTGTCATAATCACTTGCTGGCAGAAGAAATCACCCAAGAAACTTTTTATAGAGCTATAAAATCGATAGATAAATACGATGGGACCTGCAAAGTATACGTTTGGCTTTGTCAAATTGCTAAACATGTGTGGTATCAGGAGCTGGACAAGCAGCGCAAGCGGAAGTCTGAGGAATTAGAAGACGCTCCTTTGGCTAACGCAAATTCAACAGAATCCCAGTTCATTTTTGCTCAGGACAAAATGGATTTATTTAAACAACTTCATTTACTTGATCCAAACACCAAAGAAGTATTATATCTGCGTTTGACCGGAGAATTCAGTTTTCGGGAAATTGGCGAAATTCTTGGCAGAGATGAGACCTGGGCAAGAGTTACCTTTTACCGTGGAAAACAAAAATTAATGAAAGGAAGATCTTCATGAAATGCGAGATCATTCAGGATTTATTACCTTCCTATATTGAAAAGCTAACCTCTGTACATAGTAACGAAGAAATCGAAAAACACCTGCAATCCTGTGAAAGCTGCCTTCAATTCTATAATGAAATGAACGCCACAGCAAATCTAAGTGTGCCTATTATTGATAAAGAGGAAGTTAACAAACTCAATTATTTTAAAAAAGTGAAAAAAAAGAATATAAAAACTCTCATTTTTTCCGTCTTATCGGTACTCATACTGGCTACAGCCCTTATTGGACTTTTTGTTATCGGTTTCCCTGTATCCTCTAAAGATGTAGTTATAGATTATCAGAAGACAAAGGATCGTTTGGAAGTTCATCTAACTTTGGAAAATGGCAAGGACCTCGTGTTCTCAGGAAAAACCAAATTTATCCGCGATGAGAATAATAATGTAATCGGTTCTGAAACTAGGTATACGCCTAGAGGTTTACTTCATAATCCCTTTGATGATGTAGGCAAAAAAGTTATGTTGGGGACGGAGATTCATACCGATCTAGATTTTCCAAACAAGTTTATTCTTGAATTCAAAGATAAAACTATGACGTTTGTTAATGGTGTTTTAGTGGAGTAGACATTGCCGCTAAAATAAATAAAGACACCTTTTTAGGTGTCTTTCGCTTTGCACCCTACTAAAAAAGTTAGCATTTTTGTTCGTTTTTTCGCTAAAATATAGGGTTATCGATTTACTGAAAGTATCTTATAATAAAATTACACATGGATATTTCACCTCTTTGTGAACGCGCGTTTATAGATCGGCCCATTAACCACTTAATAGGAGGAATGGTCATGCAATATGGTTATTTTGATGGAAAAAACAAGGAATATCTCATTACCAAGCCGAATACGCCTGCCCCTTGGGCGAATTACCTCGGCTCGCCGGAATACGGTGCGATCATCTCAGGTAACGCAGGCGGCTATAGCTTTGTAAAGTCTGGCGCAAATGGGCGGCATATCCGCTACCACTTCAACTCTAAGGACGAGCCCGGACGCTATATTTACGTGAGAGATTTGGAGAACGGGGATTATTGGTCCGGCTCTTGGCAGCCAGTGGGTAAAGATCTGGAGCAATATAAGTCGGTATGCCATCATGGAACCGGATACACGAGCATCGTCTCGGACTACGATAACATCCATACAGAATCATTATATTATGTACCACTGAACAAAACCTATGAGGTGTGGCGCATGAAGGTGCGCAATGATGGCTCCAAAGCACGCAAGCTGGCTCTCTTCGGATTTGTTGAATTAACCAACAATAACAACTATGAGCAGGATACCGTCAACCTTCAGTACACTCTGTTTATTTCACGGACCTACTATAAAAATAATATGATCCTTCAAGTCATCAATGAAAACACCCCCGAAGAACAAACCTGGAGATTCTTCGGGGCTGCAGGTGCAGAAGTTACCGCTTATGACGGTGACCGGGATACGTTCCTAGGCGATTACCGCAGTTATGGCAATCCGGCCTCTGTTGAGAACGGCCAATGCTCCAATTCATTAAACTACAATACTAACTCCTGCGGGGCCCTGCAGATTAACGTAGATTTACAGCCGGGAGAAGAGAAAGAAATCGTATTTCTACTGGGACAGTATGATGAGAAAGGCGCTTCCGAGATTCTCAGCCATTATAAGGACTTGTCCGTGGTAAATAAAGAACTCGAAGAGTTAAAAGCATTCTGGCACAGCAAGCTTAACCGCTTCCAGGTCCAGACACCAAGCGATAACCTGAACAACATGATCAACACTTGGAATGCATATCAATGCTTTATCACTTTCATCTGGTCACGTGCAGCCTCCTTCCAATACTCCGGTCTTCGTAATGGACTCGGATATCGGGATACCGTGCAGGATATTCAAGGCATCATTCATCTGGATCATGAGATGGCCCTTGAACGTCTAAGACTGATGATATCCGCCCAGGTTTCCAACGGCGGTGGACTTCCGTTGGTGAAATTTGACCACAACCCTGGACATGAGGGCACACCGGATGATCCAGAATACGTGCGGGAAACCGGTCACCCCCATTATCGGGCTGATGACGCTTTATGGCTGTTCCCCACCGTCATTAAATACTTGAATGAAAGTGGCAACTGGGATTTCACAGATGAAATAATCCCTTATTCGGATAAAGGCGAGGGCACAGTGTACGAGCATTTGCGCCAGGCACTTCAGTTCAGTCTGGATCGTATGGGCGCACACGGCATGCCGGTTGGGCTTCATGCCGACTGGAACGATTGCCTACGGCTTGGAGCCAAGGGTGAGTCGTTGTTCGTCGCATTCCAGCTGTATATGGCATTCAAGGTATTCATGGAAATCGCACAAAATAAGAACAAGCCTGAAGATATTCAATGGGCGCAGGGCCTGCTTGATGAGCTGGACGATAACATTCAAAGGCACGCTTGGGAGAACGATCAATTTGTCCGCGGATTTACCGAAGACAACTATACCATCGGCTCCTGGGAGAATGATGAAGCCAAGATCTGGCTCAATCCGCAAAGCTGGGCCGTATTAAGCGGTGCAGCCCGCCCGGATCAGGCGAAGCTCGCCATGGACAAAGTGTATGAGAATCTGCGGACCGATTACGGCACTATGTTATTCTACCCTCCGTTCCGTGAATACGGTTTGCCAGTAGCGTTGATGGCTCTTTTCAACGCCTCAACTAAGGAAAACGGCGGCATCTTCAGCCAGCCGCAGGGATGGCTCATTCTGGCGGAAACCATGATCGGCAACGGTGGGCGCGCGTTCGAATACTTCCTGAATTGCAGTCCGGCCAGCATGAACGATAAGGCTGAAATCCGTAAACTCGAGCCTTATGTACATGGCCAGTTTGTCGAGTCCAAGGACAGCCCATATCAAGGCCGGGCGCATGTCCACTGGCTGACCGGCACCGCTTCAACCGTGATGGTCTCCTTGGTGGAAGGCATTATGGGGGTTCAACCGCAATTTGATGGCCTTCGCCTCAACCCGTGTGTTCCTTCCGACTGGACAGACTTTTCCATGGTCCGGGAATTCCGTGGGAAGAAGCTGAACATCCAGGTGGAGAACAAGAAGGGTGTACAAAAAGGGGTTACCCATATCGTTATTAACGGTGAAGAAATTCAAGGCAACCTGATCCCGGTGGCCAAAATGGCGCCAGAAAACAACGTGCTCGTTATTATGGGTTAAGGCGTATTTATGAGGAATAGATAGGAGGACGGACCCGATAAGGTGCGTCCTCCTGTTTTTACAATTAGAACGAGGCTTGTACACTTGCCTTCCGGCTCTATGACCGCGATTGAGCTGGATTCAAATGACGAAAAAAAGACTGCCGGGACCTTCCCGACAGCCTGAACTCATTCTCATAATTGGCAAACCAAGTTTCTTCGCCTGTAACAATCCTCTACAACCTCGGGTCAATGTCTTTCTCTTTCGTTACCTCGAATAACAGGTTTGCTGCAATTTGCTTGTAGTCCTCGTTGTCAGACGAGATCTCATCCAGCTTCACTTCTAGCATTTGTCTGCCCAGCCGGTGTTCGATTAAGGACGTCCGAAGCTTAGGAGCGATATTCTTCTGTTTCATCAGCTTGGCATACTTATGTGGAAACTTGTAGTCGTACCCGTAGATGATCGACAGGTAGCCCGGATTGCGGACCTTCATGTATGGGACTACCCCCTGCTGTTCTTGCTCCGGTTTGATTACAATTCCCTCCATATGTTTCTCTACCGTTATCTTTGCGAAATACTCCTCTGCTCTGATGTAGGCATCAGGCTCTTTCAAGTCCAAAACCAGAGATTCATCATCATTTAAGAACCTGTATAATTCGGAGGTTTTACCGTCAGGTACCCGTTCAGCACCATTCTCCAGTACTTCCTTCAGGGTTGCAAAAGGTTTGTACGCTAATTCTGCATCACCCGCATACAACTCCAGTTGCTGCTTGTATACTCTGTAAGCTTCCTCACGCTGGTCAAGATCAACATACGATTCTCTTATGTCACGGACATACTTAAAAGTCTGGTAAACATGAGGCCCATAGTTGTTGTTAAGCGCCTCTTTCGACATATGGTGCTGGTCTTGTTCAAACCCGCTTGCTTCAAAATCCTGTATCAGTTTACCCAGTGACTCCTCAAATCCATATTGTCTTAAGAAATCCAGCTCTGTCTCCAGCGCCTTGCTAATCGGCCGGAACTGACGCTCAATTAACCCATCCCCCAGCGCTTTCCAAGGCAGCAGCTCGCCATCCAGTAAAAGCACACGGATCCCCTGCTCAGCCATATAGGTTCCGAATCTATGCAGCAGTTGTTCGTAGATAGGCGTCAGATCGACCGCCTTAACCTTGTAGCCGTTCCGGCTAATTGCGTAACACTGCTCTATATCCCGGTAAAGGTACACACTACAGCGTGATCCCATATATTTAGGCTGCAGGACGACTTCAGATATACGACGCTCGGCAAAATAATCCAACCCTTTTCGCAGAGACTCAAGCTCACCGGCAGCCATATCCTTATCCGCAGGTGACATCGTCCCGGAGATGAAGTTGACCCGGTTCTGCGAGGAATACTGCAGTCTGCGCACAGACTCGTAATCAAGCTCTAACAAGGATACGGTTTGCTTTTCCCGGAACAGGATAGGTAGCTCTTCGTGCACCGTAGTCACACGCGATTTTTGACTTTTATAGAAAGGTTTAAACGACATGCGAACAGAAGTTAGTTCATTACCCTGCGCACTCCCTGTGTCGAGGTGGAGTTTGTTTTTGATCCGAAAAGTCTGCTTGGCTGCAATATGTCCGAAGAGATGAAAGGGGTGATTACTCACAGCCTCTTGCTTTAGGAAATCAAGCTGTTCCTCAAAGGAAACCTCACGATCCAGCCGAAAGTTACGCTGATGGCGTAGTGAATTCGTATCCAGCTTACCAATGTACTTATTACGGCAAGGAGCATGAGTAACATAAAAAGAAGGACCTTGCATACCTATATAGCGGTAAAAGGGCTGAGATTGCTCCACTAAAGCCGAAAATTTACTAAAAAGCGCGGTATCCTCCTTAAGCACTTGGGTGGAATCAAAGTACGTTCTTAGCAGTTCCGGATCGGTTCCTTGAATCTCACCCTTTACGTACTTGTATACAAAGTTCTCGTGATTGCCCATAACAAATAGGAAATGCTCGCGGTTATCAAATAAGAACTCAATCGTCTCCCGTGTCTTTTTGCCCTTATCAATCCAGTCACCAGCAAGAATGACTCGTGTGTTACTGAGCTTATCTGTTGCACTTAACTTACCTTCGTGCACCCTGTAGCCGTAATTACGTAATAGTCCCTGAAGCTCTTCGACGCACTCATGAACATCCCCAACCACAATATACTCTTGTGCTTGTAGAAGTACCGTAGATGCGTAAGTATCCCAATCCTGTATAATCACCCGGTAGTCCGGGTTAGGTATCCCTTCACCCTCGAGAATAAAATCTTTAGCACGCACTTTATGAATCTTGTTGTAACCTTCCCGTGACAGAACAGGCAGGACTTCTTTTCTCAGCCGGTTTAAATGATTGGAGATCAGCTTCTTCGAGCGCTCCGAGACGTAGTAATCCTCCCGTTTACGGTAATCAAACAGAATAACCTCCAGATTATAATTATTTTGCCCGGCGATCTCACGGACTTTACTACGGTAATCTTCGGATAGCCCAATGGTATCCATCACCACAAACTCCGAATTAATCGGAAAAGAAGTGACTAACTTCAATCTCTCAAACAATAATTGAAAGGTATGCGAACTCGCCTCCAGCATAACCTGATCATACTTATCATAGTCGTAGCCCAATATCTCCTGGCGGATACTATCCGAGGATAAATACTGCACATTCGTACGTAAACCTTTGGAGGCATCCTCTAGTTTTAACTGCGGGATCAGAACTTCTTTAGCAAAAGTTGATTTCCCGCATTCCGTTGCTCCTACAAGCAGAAATATGGTATGTACACGCGTTTGAATTTCCACTGTCTACTCCTCCTTTCTTCGCACAATAGCGCATTGCGTCGTACGGATCTCGCCAACCCGGTCACCAACCATCAAATATTCAACCTCGACTGCTAAACCTTGAACCGTATCCAAAACCCATTGCACGAACGCTTCCTGTCCCATTTCCCACTTGTGATCTTCATGCCGGAATCCTTCCAGCTCATAGTAACGATTGAAATCAGCATTTGGTGTCGTCACAATAAGCTGTTGAAAATTCACATTACCGATTATTTGCTGAATAAGCTCTGCCGCTTCACCCTCACTCATGTGCTCTACAACTTCTGTTAGAATCACATCAACCTGCTCCCCATTGTACGACTCCAGAAAATGGTCCAGTGAGCCAAAGGTTGCAATGTTATCAATGTCCTTAGCTTTCGCTTTCCGATTCACAACCTCCAGCAACGCCTCGGCTATATCTACCGCATAATAGGTGCTCTCTATTTTTCCGGCAAACGGAATTGCATAGAAACCTTCTCCGCAGCCGATGTCCAGAATCGGCTTATTGAATGGAAACACACTCGAAATAAAAGTACGCCGCTGCATCGCAGTACCGCCATACTCCAGCCCAATAGAATACTGGTCTGTTTGTTCGATGGAGGCTTTATATCGCTTGAACCGTTCCTTAGAGGTAAGGAAATTCCTTGCAAATAGACTTCTTATATAAAAAGGTGCATCAATGACGTTAAGGCTGCGGATATATTTATCCAAAATAGCATCCGAAATATCTATGTACTCATCCCCAAATATGGATAAGAACAAGGACAGCACACCAACAACATGTAAGAGGTGATACAAGCTTTTATGTGTGGTAATCGTCAGCGAATAGCTCTTATGTGCCTGATGCTGCAAGGAGAAGGTATAGCCCTTTAAATGCTTTTGGAAAAATTCAACATAGTGTATCCGCTCAACCTGAACCATATTGATGAAAAAAGAATGCTCATATCCTTCCGCATCCCGTTCATCCTGGGCTTTGAAGGGTGTAGAGAAAAACTCATTGACCGCATTAAGCGGAAATAGAGGTGTGTTAAACCGGGAGACATTTAGATACTCAAAGCCCTCGCTTCCATTCTGCTTGTAGGATATATCGTTATCTGCGTCCTTAAAATAAACGTTATAAGTTGCCTCATCAGAATACCATCCATACGCCACTCCCTGACGAACCGGACGAAGCTGCATACCTGTCACTGGATTTTTTTTAATTAAAAAAGTGAATTTTGGATTCGTAGATTTCAGTTGTACAATAGCCACTACCATCTTCCTCCTATCAATCTTTCTATAGGGCCCGTCCCCATACTTCCTGTAAAGCTTCTCGAAATAGAGCATCCAGCTGATGATCCTTGTTGTTCTCCTTAGCATTCAAGGACGCCGCCACCTTATCCAACACTTGGAACTGTTCTTCTAAATAATCGTTAATCGCGGTTAGCTGCGGCTCGTAGTCTAGTTCCTCACCGGATTTTTTTCGTGCCAGCAATTGCTGAATCACCTGCCACAGCTCTTCATCCTGCGGAATAAGCCGCTCTACCAGTACATCGAACTCCATCGGCGGCATCTCTCCATATCGGTGAGTCCATTCACAGGCTAGAACGGGACGAAGTACATAAAAGTACTTTTTGATCTTGACCTGTTCGCCTTGCAAATAATCACGGTAGTTCCCTCTTGCCATGTTTAAGTAATGGTACATACAAGACTTCGGCGAAAACGTGTACGGGGAGATGCTTCTAAGCTTCTCTGCTGTACTGTACTTTTCTGCATATTGAATGGGTGATTGCAGCCACTCCAGCAGCGGTGGATTAGACTTCCGAAATAAATTCAGTGCTTTCCGCAAATCCCAGCCATTGATATCAAGCATATTGTTAATAGGACGCTCGATCACATCCCGCTTATCAAAAATAGATAGATACCATTCCGGTTTATGCAGATAAATAAATCTCACATCATAATCGCTGTCCTGCGATGGGAATCCCCACGCCCGGCTGCCTGATTCGCAGGCATACAATATTGTAACTTGCTCCTCCTGTTCAATCTGTTCCAGCTGCTCACGGATAAGCTTGTTTATAGGATCCATCTTCATCCCTCCAGATCGGTTACTTCCCTATTCTCTACCCTTGTTACTATTCGAACGCCTCATCAGAATTGCTTTGGCTTCATGGATCTATCTTCGCTCATCTTCCCTGTAACGAACAGGGCGGAAGTATGGCGGCGGCCAAAAACACTTCCATTTTATTCAACTCTGGTGCTTAATATAATGAGTACTACTATTTCTTATGGATTCGCTACAGGCTGGAGGGATACAAATGGCCCGGGAAAGTTTTGACAAGGAGATTCAATTTCTTCGCATGCTCTCTTTAGCGGGGGGAGCTTACAGCAGACAACAATTCGCCGATCGTCTCGGCATTTCTGTACATACCTATGACAAAACGCTGCGCAACCTGAAGGGCATGGTAACCGTCTTACAACAGGATCTGCCTACAGAACAAGGAACAGAACTCTCTGAGTGGCTCCGCTATAACTACTATGAATCTGCCGACCCGCTGCTCCTGTTCTTGTTCCGGGCGAAGTCGCTTAAGGAAACGGAGAGCATCCGGCTTACTCTACTATTAACTGCGCTCCAGACTCAGGAGCTAACGGCTAAAGATCTACAGGATGTCTGCAGTGAGCAAATGCCAACCGATTATCCAATGCCCGATGAGAAAACCATCCGTGGAGATCTGAAATACCTTGAGGAAGTTGGCGTTATTCTTCGTGTAAACGAAGGTCGGCCTTATCGATACAAGGCTGCTAACGATCTGATTGATCAATTATCCGGCGATCAGCTCTTGGATCTTTACGACTATGTTGATGTCATCGCCAACACGCAGACTCCGTCTGTACAAGGTTACCTGCTGCGCGACACCTTAAAAAAGGTCCTGCGGAAGCGGGGTTATACCCTCGAAGCTACGGAAACCCATAGATACAAATATAATTATCATTCACGTATTCTTGATGAGGCACACCTATATACGATATTTGCAGCCATTCAGCAGCGAAAAAAAATCAAGTTTCTATATCTATCCCCTAAAAAGGGCAAAAACTACGCCTCTCAGAATACCAATCCTCTCTTTGAGCGGGAAACAAGGGGCGTCACAGAAACTGTTCTTCCGCTCCGCGTCATCTATGACCATCAATATGGGCGCTGGTATTTAATCGGACATAATTCACGTATGGGCATCATGAAATTCCGAATGGAGGGCCTTACTCAAATTGAGGAGGGCGACACTGTGGAAGAAGCAGAGTTTGCTCAGAAACTCAGCAATCTGGAAGAACAGATGACAACCAGCTGGGTTATAGATACCACCCGTGCAATTAAAGTGGTGGCGAGATTTTATAACCCCAATCGCCCAGGTGTTAATTTTATTCGGGAGCGGGTTGAAGCGCAGGGACAGTGGGGAGAAATTACGGAAGAGTCCGATTCTACATTCCTTTATGAGATCATAGTGAATGGTATTTATGAAATTAAGCCGTGGTTACGAAGCTTTGGCTCGAGCTGCGAGGTATTAGAACCCCCTTGGCTGCGTAAGCAATTTATCGCGGAGTGGAAGGAGATTCACAGCTATTATGAATCCATTTGAGAAAATATTTAACTTCCAAATCATTTCACGCCTCGACGAAGTGGGTTCATTAGCGCTGACCTCCCAGGAACGTTCCTGGCTGAAAACCATGTTAATGCACCCGGCCTCAGAAGCAGCTTTTACACTGGATACCTTAAGTAAATTGAACGCCATATTGGAGGCAGAAGCGTCCACAGAAGTGCGGCAAATTATTATGGAGAAAGCTAAAAGCAAAGAGCGGCAGGTCTATCATCCAATGCTTCGTACACTCCGCCGTATAATCATGCAGAATCAAGCGATCCTTATTACTTTCCATATTAAGCATGGAGGCCAACGAACTGACCAAGCCGGGTTCCCTCACAAGCTGGAATACAACATGTATAAGCGGGAGTGGTATCTGCAATGGTACAGCACCCGGCAACGTTCTCTTATGTCCACTAAACTAAAAAACATTATTTCTGTTGAAGTAGCTCCCTTCCCTGCCAAACGGATTAATGATTTAAAAGCAAGGATAATGCGATTATTAGAGGATCAGAAGGAATGTGCATGTATTCAAGTCATCCCCACCTTTAATGCTGAGCTATCACGAATTCTGTACGCCTTTTCCTGTTTTGATAAATCCGTGTCCTTTGATGAAAATTCGGGTATCTATCGAATCAAAGTCATCTACATGAGAGACGATAGCGAATTCCTATTGTCCAAAATCCGTTTTCTTGGCCTCCGCGTAAAAATCGTCGAGGGTGAGCATCTTAAGCGGCGCATGCTGAAATCCGCAGCTATGGCGATTGACCGGTATGGGGAATAACCGAGAATTAGTATAAGCTGGTCAACTATCCTGAAGTGTTGAAACGTGCTTATATAGTAAAGTAAAAGACACGGTTAAGATGTCTTTTACTTTACTTACAGCAGCTTTCTTAAAAACTGAGAGGTTTATTCTCATGAAAAGAAAATCCGTCTTATGCATATAGTCAAGATGAAAACTCAGAGTTAGTGAGGGGATTAGAAGTGGGAAAGAGAGTTATAGTAAAAATATCAGAATTGACCAAAAAACATAAGATTTCCCTACGACAATTGTCCAGAATATCCGATGTCCGACATGCCGCATTAAGTGAGTTAGCTAATGGAAAAAGGGAGAATATTAACTTTAGTCATATAGGCAAAATTGCAGAAGCTTTAAATATTGAGGATATTCGTGAGATTATTGATTTGGTTGATGATAAAGATTAATCAAATCAACACAAAATTAATAGTTTTTGAATCGACAATAACTCAAGTAATAAGATCATAAGAAAAAGCAAAGAAAAGCGACCCCTACAGGTCGCTTTTCTGCGTTTCTGATACTCCATATTAAAGTAGAGGCAGCCATTCCCCTATTCCAGCTTCATATAGTATAGATTCGCCGTACTATCTTTTGTAATGGTATGTGCACCTGCGGCTAGAGAGACAGTGGCAATGCCATTGGTTATAGGATAACTTGTTCCATCCACTTTGATTTTCGATCCCTCTGTGTTGAACACTAGGGTTAGCGTTGAAGCTTTAGCAGCAGTGAATTGAATGCTGGTAACACTCTCGATTTTTAGACATTGGGTTAGGGTTAAACCCTGATAGGCCACAGTTCCCTTACTTGTTGAGAGATTGCCTTGAATATTGAAGAAGCTGCTTGTTGTTCCATCCGTAGTAAAGTTGTGAACGGTTGCTCCCGCTGTCGGCACTGGCGTTGTCGTCGGTGCTGGAGTCGCTGTTGGAGCTGGGGTCGCTGTTGGCACAGGAGTTACTGTTGGCGTAGGTGTTACTGATGGAGTCGGAGTCGGGTTCGTTGGGTTTGAATTCCCCCCTACAGAGACAAGTCCCGTTGTGTAGCTTCTGATTGCAGACATCAGCGCTGTATTCAACGCATACGAAACGTCATCCACTGAATCATTAAATTCCCATGTGAAGTCTCCGCCATTCAGACGTCCGGCTTTTGCCATAACAATCTGTTCAACATTGCTTACGTTATCAATATTAGATACGTTCACTCCTGTATTTACGCTCGTGTCGAAGTTGTTATAGGCTGTTCCCCCTTTTAATGCTTTGTATGAGCTTGGGACGGTTTCATTTCTTGACGAAGCTAAGTAAGCATCAAATGAGGTAACATTAGCAGGAGCTGTCCCTGTGTTTGAATTCGCATAGATGAGACTTGAAGCCTCTACAATAAGATTGTTATAGGCTTTAATCACACCTCCATTTTCGCCTGAGAATGTGCCCTCCCCTAAAGCATCTGTACCTTGTAAAGAGATCATCATTGGAAACTTAGCATGTCTAAAATAATTAGATTCTACAAAAGCTGAAGCACCTGTAGTAACACCCACACCGTATTTGGAGATACCATCGAAAAAGTTGTTATAGATATGGACGGATGCCACTCTAATCCGCGGATGACGGGAGTCCGAATGGTCAAACCAGTTGTGGTGGAAGGTAACAAAAAATTCAGCCGGCTCACTCAAACCAACTAGCGAAGATTTTCCGGAATCCCAGTAATGGTTGTAAGAGATTGTAATATAGTTGGATCCATTTTTAAGGTCTGTGGAACCGTCGCCCTTGGCTTGGTCTGCATCGCCTCCAGCAGCTCCATAAAAAATATCATTATTATGCACCCAGACATTCATATTGCCAGAATCCATTGAAATGCCATCGTCGGGGAATAACATTACACCCAGGTTTCTTACTTCCACATTACCTACATATCTTAGAAGCATTCCCCAACCGTATGCGTAAGCATCATTTCCGATACCTTCAATAGTAATATTCATTTCCGAATAATTGTTTTTACCTTTGACTTCAAGATACCCACTGCTGTTAAGCTGTCCACTCAGATCAGCAGCTGTAACTTTTCCGATAATTCGAATCGCAAGTGGAGTGGTATCATAGCCTTTTTGTCTCAGTGCCAAAATACCGCCCAGGCCAACCCCTATTTGTACAGCGCCGGAGCTGTTGATTTTCACACCAAGGGTTATGGTTTGCGCAGTCTGAGATGTTATATAAAGCACTTGAGCACCATTCTTGAGGGTTCCATTCTCATTATAAGCCCCTGATCCTGTACCATATTGCGAACTAGTCGAAAAAGCAAATCCTGAGCGGTCATATGACGTTACGGATAGTGGATTTGAAACCGCACTTACCGTCCCACCCCCTGACAAAGTAGCTTCAACTTTCATCACATAATTTCCGGCTGCAAGCCCTACAGCATCTGCTCTCCAGTAGGAAGGATATTTGCGGATTAACTCATTATTAATTTGTTGATACCCAGAATCCGCTGCACTTGCCAATTTAACATAAACGTTATACCCTGTCGCATTGCTTACAGGTGACCATTCCACGTATGCCGTTTCATTCCAGCCTCCACTGCCTGTTACCGCAAGACCAGCAGCATGCACCACCGTATTTGTCCATCCACCTACTATTAAAGAAAGAGCAAGAGAAAACAACACAACAATACTGGTTACCTTTGCAACTCTTTTTTTCATTTTATTTCCTCCCTATTTTAATTTGTTGCAGATATCCTTGTAACCGCTTGCAAAAGAATGAAGTTTCTCTTTTCACCTCCTAAATATTTAGAAAGAGATCCTGCATCTAACCCCTGTATCCCTTCGAAAATAATACAAATTCTGGAACCATAACACGTTCAACATATCAAAACTAAAAAAGGTTCCGAAACAATCATTTACTCATATCTCCCCTATCTAACCGTGTTCTGAGCTAATGATTATAGGACAGCGAATGGATTGTGATCATACAACACGAATAGCCACACAGTAGCCAGCACATAATAAAATTCACAACCATTAGGTAATCAAGGAGGAATTTTCAATTGAGCGCAAGTAAACCAGACAAGAATCTGATCAACACTGTAAAAGATTTGGAAGCCACGCCCGTAAACAGCCTGGAAGCCCAACAGCAGCAACAAGCCCGTAATGATCGCCGCAAGCAATCCCAGCATGACAGCGACGGCAAATTCACGGAAAATGAAACCGGGAACTTTCATTAAAGTCAGGGATAATGTTGGCATCTTTTTTTCGAGCTGCAATAACGTAAAAAGACACCCTTCAAGGTGTCTTTTCTTTTACTACCTATGGAGCCGTATCAAATCATTTAATCCTTAGTGCCTGGCTACAACGTGTGCAATAACGTGTACCCGGCGGAGACATTGACCCGCAGCCTTCACAATAAAGCTCCTGCGTCATAGGCTTCACTTGTTCGTCATGTCGGATCGCCTCATTCATTGTTGGATTTAACATATTCAAGGCATGGAATTCCTCTCTTCTTCCCCTACGAATGAGTAAGAACAATAAAAAGAGACCCATAATCCCGACTACGGCCATAACACCGGCCTTCATCAGCCCCGGTTCAAAGTGATAATTCCATAATGCATGCATCACAACTACTACTAAAAACATTTCAATTGCGCGTCGCCATCTTGTCCATGGCTTGACGTCCCCCAAGCTCGAATTCTTATGCATGCTACTTGCATACCATATCCCCACAGTGGCAATCGCAGTCCATGTTCCATGACCGAAGGGCGATAATAATGCTCTCATCCATAGGACGGTAAGCATCCCTATTGACGATGCCTCGTCTAGATGAACCCATCCATAAATAACACTTTCCACTGCCGCGAATCCCATGCCTGCTGCCGCACCAAACACCACTGCATCCATTAGAAATTGGATTTTCCGCGTTCGAACGAGCATCACACAAATTAATAATTTCGCTGTTTCTTCTATTAGGGCTACAGACAAAGGTACGTAAAGCTGTGAAAAATCAGAAGAATTTGCTTTTACTTCAAAAAGCCATATCCGCTCTAAATACCAAGCCAGAGGGATAGCCACAACCGCGGTAGATACAAAAACTAAAACAAGTCTCCGCTGACGGAAGCCTATTAACTGCTGACTTCTCACAAAAGCTACGAAGGCTGCGGGACCCACCACTCCTCCAACAATCAAGGTGGCGATCTTCCACCATTGGCTATGAAGGAATAGTGCCAAGAAGGAGACTACAAGAAATCCACCTACCAGCCATAACAGCTGGTCAATCCACTTGTCTTTGGTTTTAGGTAGAGATTCCTTATCCTCGGCAATAGACTCCTCGCCGATGGCAATTGTAACTTTCTCCAGCAGATGGGGTGTTCGTATGTTTAGAACCTTAATGAGTTGTTGACGAACCGGAGCGTAATAGTCGAGTATAGTTAAGAACTCTAACTTGCCCATGATAAGTAATTCACTATCTTCTACCGCGATCAACGTGTGTGAGGCAGCCGTGTCTGTTAGTAACTCTGTCTCTCCATAAAAATCTCCTTCTCGAAGAACAGTCTTACGCCGCTTTTGGCCACGAAGCTCGATACTCCCGCTGTTAATCATGAAAAAATGATCAATTACCGCACCTTCCACGATAATCTCTTCACCCTTCGTGACTTTCTTGAACATTGTAATCTCTGCAAGACCCCGAAGCTCAGCATCAGGTATGACCGACCAGATTGTAGCTTTACGAAGCATACTATGGATCATTCGGATCCGTATGTTCACAAGCACACTCTCGTAAAATAATGGACTTAGGTTCGCCAAATATTCGAAGGATGGACGGTCTAGACGCAACGCCTTTACTGGCCCGATTGCCGTAACACTAGCTGATCTTTGTTCGTTCCGAATAAGACCCATCTCTCCCACTAACTCTCCCGGTCCAAGTTCAGCTAAGAGCAGTGTTTTCCCAACTAAGTTAACTGAGGTTACTTGCACCTTCCCTTGCCATAAAATGAAACAGTCCTTAGAGGTGGACGCTTCCATAAGAAGTCGTTGTCCATCCTCTAAAGACACAAGTGTTATAGCGTTAATTACATTTTGTAGCTCATCATCAGGAATACCTCGTAAAAACGGATGATCTCGTAGAAAATCAACTGCAGCTTTGGATATCATAGTTTTAACTCATCACCGCATATTCCCTATAATACTACTTCTGGAATCTTGCATTTTTTTAATAAAATTCGTCATTACATCGAAGGCTTCGTTACGTTTATTCGTTAAACTTTGCAGGCGCAGCATGTCCATTTGCTGGCTATTACTTGCACTATCAATCTGTGACTTGATTTGCCCTAACAGCTTCTCAAGTTCCCCTTTGGTTTGCGGTATAGCCATGCCCATAGCAGTAAACATAGCACCCTTGTCATCTACCAGCTCCACAGCAGAGCCGGCCTCAGCACCAGAAGGAAGCTTCCCTAGCTCTTCATTAATAACTCCCAACAATTGATTCAGTTTTGCGATTGTTTCATTCTGGGCTTGTACAGCTGTGATTTGATCTTTTAACTGACTCTCTAACATATTAGTACGATTCTCCTGCACAGCCATCATTGCGGTTTCAAGATCCATGCCCTGAATGTTAACCTGTGTCATCCCCTCCAAATTAACGCTACCTACCGAGTTTTGCGTGGCATTTCCATTCAGGGCATCCTTAACAGAGTTATAAACCGAATTGTTATATAACAAGGCCCCTCCTACAATGATCCCCAGTAAAAAAGTACCTGACATAGATAAAACCAATTTTTTTACACTCATTTCATTTCCCCTTTTCATTTATGGATGATCATTGTGTCATCACGATTAATAAAGCAAAATGTACGCGTTCTTTGTTAATATTGTTATATCATTTAGGGTGATTTATGGTCTGTAACCCCAATTACAAATTCAAACATTTGAACTCACTCAGATTACGTCAAGTATATTTCTAAGTCTATCTATGTTACACACAAGTATTTTCCTCTGATCAATACGTATCAACTGCTCATCCTGTAATCCAAGCAATGATTTTGTCACGGTCTCACGCGCCGTTCCTGTCATATCCGCCAGGTGTTGATGCGTTAATTTCAAATCGATTAGAACACCTTCATCAGAGGGCACTCCGTGCTGTTCTGTTAGACGCAACAACACGCGAGCAATACGCGTACGCACGTCGATAACGGTTAAGTCTGTTATTAATTTATTGGCATCCCGCAGACGATCTAATGCTGTTTCCAAAATGCCGATTAGTATTTCCGGATTACTTTTTAGTAAAGGAATGAAATCACGTTTTTTCAAAATACATAAGGTAGACTTCTCAATGGTCCTTGCAGAAGCAGAGCGCGCTCTTTCGTTTTGCAACAAAGCCATCTCTCCAAAGAAATCACCTTCTCTAAAAATAGAAAGAATTACATCCCTAGAGTGGTTATCTTGATAGATTTGAACAACTCCAGAGAGAACCAGATAAAGCTCCTCTCCCTCTTCACCCTCAAAAAAAATGGACTCTCCTTTTATATAAGTACGCTCGTTACATACCTTAGCAATTTCAGCTAAATATTCATCATCAAGATGTTCAAAGAACGGAAAATCCCGTAACAGTTGTGGGTTCATCTTCTAGAGGTTCCTCCAGTATAAGTAATAAATTTTTTAGGATTGAATCGCGAAACCTATCCTATATTGTAATGCTTTTAATTTAAGATAAATAGTGACAGCAGTCATTAAATTATGATGTGACATTTTTACATTTTATGGGTTTGTGATTGAGTATATTTCACAAATTTTCCAAATGCATCATCGTAAAATGGAAGGTTTTGGTTGTTTAGGACAAGAATAAAGTTAAGATTCTAAATTCCGAGAAGTGAGTTGATGAACATGAGTGATAAGATGGTGACTGTTTTTAGAAGACAGTTTGATCCAACCGTAGAAATGTTGAAGAATCTTATCGAAGTATGTCCTGATCATTTTTGGAAGGATGCCAAGCATAAATACTGGAAGCATATATTCCATGCTACAACCAGCATGAAATTTTGGTTTAGGCAGCAGAAGGATGAAGAATTCACGATACCTGACTTCGGTAAAGATATAACAGAAGACTTAGATAAGGAGTGCTCTGACTACCCTACTAAGGAGGAAATGACGGAGTACGTAGAGGAGATAATGAGTGTGGCTCGTAATTTTTTTACTGAACTTACCGACGGCAGATTATTGGAACCATGTGTACTATACGAAGAAATAACTAAAACTGATGTTATCCTCATGCAGATAAGGCATGTTCAACATCATATAGGTTATTGCAACAGCATATTGAATTCGAATCACCTACAAACAGCAAAGTGGCTATGATAAAATTAGTGACCGAAATCAGCTTCTTTACCACGAGGAGTGTTATTTAATATGGTTTATGAATTTGATAGTGAGATATTCAATACTAATGGTAAAGTACCTATTCAAATCTCTGTTGACGGGTACGAATTTGACCATACTTTATTGCCGTCAAAGAATGGGCATTATTTTGTTTATAACGAATTTATTCGAAGAGCAGTACAAAAAGAGCTCGGTGATACATTACATATAATACTTAAGAAATGCGAGGAAAATCGTAAACTGATTGTTCCAGATTACATTACTACAAACCTTGAAGAGTACCACATGCTGAATACATTTCTAAACCAGCCTGATTACATTAAACGAGAGCAGATTAATTATATTGAGCTTGCTAAAAAGGAAGACACAAAAAATAGACGAATACTAACTCTAATTGATAAACTTAAGGATTAATAAAGGGACGACAATAAAGTTGAGGTAAAATAAAGACATCAGAGTTAAGCAACGAATAAAATGAGCACCAAACTTTAAAAAATCACAAAAAAGCGATGAGAAACAATTCTCATCGCTTTCACATTACTAAAACCAGACTTGTTACAGCAACCCTCTGTCCCCTTACGTGGTGCTGGCACGTCGCTTAGCAAGCGCCATAGCAGCGGCGTAGCCGGAGCTCCAAGCCCATTGCAGGTTATAGCCGCCGCAATCTCCATCCACATCCATCACTTCACCTGCCAAATACAGCCCAGGGACTAACTTAGATTCTAACGTTCCTTCGATTAGCTCCGTCGTATCGATGCCACCGGCTGTTGTTTGTGCATTCGTGAAGCTATTGGTATCGGTCACTTTAAATTCCCAACGTTTCAAGATTCGATAAAATATTTTCTTGGTTTTCCATGATAAATCCATACAAAGCAAGTGCGGCTGTTGATCAATTCCAGCCTCCTTCAGCAGAACTGGAATCAGTTTCTTGCTGACGATGCCCACAAAAGAATCGGCAACCGTCCGGTGTCCGAAGATCCCCCAGTGGATCTCCAGAAAATCAATTAACTCTTCCTCCGTGCGCTCCGGCATTAAATCAACCGACAATGTCACCGATTCTCCTATTCCGAGATTATACGCAGCCTTTCTGCTGAGCTGAAGTATGGGCGGGCCCGAGATACCATAGTCCGTAAAAAGAATCTCACCAGACTCAGTGCGGATGACTTCATTGTTTACGATAACATGGGCCTCTCCCTCAAATTTGATGCCCGATAGTTCCTTCAAATACGGATAATCCAGCTTCAATTGTACAATGCCTGGCACCGGGTTGATCAGGGTGTGCCCCAGGCGTTGGACAAGCGTATAACCGGAGCCGTCCGTTCCCGTTTTGGGAGCGGTAAGGCCGCCTGCACATAGAAAAAGATAGTCGCTGGTATACACAACCTGTTCCTCTGTCTCCGTCTGGCAGGTTATCGCGAACCGCGGATGTCCTGCCGAAACGGTAACATCCAACACTTTATGTTTATAATATACGGGAACATTCCGATCCTCCAGCGCCAGCTTAAATACACCCGGCACCGAAGCCGCCTGCAGCGACATCGGATACATCCGGCCATTCTCCAAGCTTACAAAAGGAAGCCCGAGTGAGGAGAAAAATTCGATCGTTTGGCGGACACCGAATTGCCGCAATACATGTATTGGGAATCCTTCCTGATTACTGTGATACTTGCGTGATAAAGCGGCCGCTTCATCCGTACCGGTGGCGGTGGATTGGTTCGTAATGTTGCAACGCCCGTTACCCGTCGTTATTATTTTCTTCCCAAGCCGGTCATTGCTTTCAATAATTGCTGTATCAATACCTTGATCCCTCGCTGTAACTGCAGCCATTAGACCTGCAGCACCCCCACCGATAATGAACAGCTCGTGGTGCTTAGAAGTCTGATCCTTATACATGTTAATTGATGCATCCCTTTTCCTAATAAATTTATTGAATTGACTTAGCTAGCGCCATGGCGGCCACATATCCGGAACTCCAGGCCCATTGCAGGTTATAGCCGCCGAAATCTCCGTCGACATCCATCACTTCGCCAGCCAAATACAGCCCAGGCACCAGCTTGGATTCCAGCGTTCCTTCGATGAGTTCCGACGTATCAATGCCGCCGGCTGTCACTTGCGCATTCGTAAAGCCATTGGTATCCGTCACTTTGAATTCCCAACGCTTCAAGATTCGATAAAATTCCCCCTTGGTTTTCATCGATAGATCCTGGCAAAGCAGCTCTGGCTGTTGATCTAAGCCAGTCTCTTTTAGTAGGACAGAAACAAGCTTCTTATTGAAGATGCCAACAAGGCAATCCGCCACAGTCCGGTGTCCAAAGGTCTCCCAGAGCCTTTCTAAAAACTCAACTAACTCTTCCTCCGTGCGGCCCGGCATCAGATCAACCGACAATGTTACCTGTTCTCCTCTTGCAAGATGATACGCAGCCTTCCTGCTTAGCTGAAGAATCGGCGGGCCGGTAATACCATAATCCGTGAAGGCAATTTCACCCTGTTCACTGCAGATGACTTTACTGTTCACAATGATATGGGCTTGTCCCTGAGATTTGATAGTGGACAGTGCCCTCATATTCGGATATTGCAGCTTCAATTGCACAATGGCCGGCAAAGGCTCAATCAGGGTGTGCCCCAGACGTTCGGCAAGTGTATACCCAGGAGGTTCTTTTCCCGCATTTGGACCGGCAAGGCCACCCGCAGATAGAAGTAGATAGTCGCTAGTATAAACAACCTCCTCCTCTGTCTCCGTTTGGCATTTTATCTTGAAGCGCGGATGATTCTTCGAAACAGTAACATCCAACACTTTGTTATTGAGGTATACCGGAACATTCCGATCCTCCAGCGCAAGCTGGAAAATATCCAGCACCGCTGCTGCCTGCAGCGACATTGGATACATCAAGCCCTCCTTCAATCTTGTAAGTGGAAGCCCGAGAAAGGAGAAAAAATCTATAGTCTGACGGATGCCAAATTGCTGCAATACCGCAAGTGGAAATCCGGCCTGATTACTGTGATACTTGTGCGATAAAGCAATTGCTTCATCCGTACCCGTCGCAGTGGATTCATTCGTAATGTTACAGCGGCCATCACCTGTCATTAATATCTTCTTTCCAATCCGGTCGTTACCCTCCAGAATGGCCGTATCGATACCCATATCCCGCGCAGTAACAGCGGCCATTAATCCAGCAGCACCTGCGCCGATAATAAACAGCTTGTGGTGCATAGAAGTCTGATTCTCATACATGGTTGGTCAATGCATCCTTTATCCAATTTTTCTAAAACACAGAGTCACTTTATTAAATTATAGCATAAGTATACTGGTTTTCATTTATATCTCCCTATTAACTCTTCCTATCCTAGGTTTGTCTTTTTTATCCCTATATAGAACCTTAAATTTATCTTTACACCTTCTTCACTGCAATCTTTAATTCCACATACGAAAGATACTGGATCTAGCAAGATACTCATTTTTTTGAACCGCCACGCATAGTCCAGATCATATTCTGAAAATATGAAAAAAGACACCTTTCATGGTGTCTTCAATAGTACTCCATATGGAGCCGGGGGAGGCGAACCCCTGTCCGAAGATAACGGCACATAAGCTTCTACAAGTGTAATTACAGTTTTGATGACCCCTAGAAGCATTCTAACCAATATTTGATGAGTCATTCTGATTAAGGAGACTGATCATAGGAATAACTCCTTAGTATAGTGATGCAATTATATAAGTTAATCGTGAATATATCGGTTTTTCACAGTGCTTCTTCGATACGCAGAAAGTACCTTTGGCGCTACAGATGATGGCTGGATCCAAGCAACAATTATGATCACCGACCTCAACGTTGAATGAAGAACGATGAACCTTCTGTATACTACCAGAAGGTTTACTAAAGTTTTTTAAAAATTGCTAATTCCCTGCGGAATCAAGATACGCTTCAGCTTCTTCTATTGATTCGTACAAGTTTGCAATATCTTTAAACATACGATTCATTTGCGTTTTGTAGAACGCCGTAGGCGCAACATACACCCATTTGTGTTTTGTGGACATTCCAGCTTTGACAGCATCTTCACCAGTTGGAGCAAGAATTGCCATCACCTCTTGCTTAAATACCAGACCACCAGTGATTACAGTCATACCTGTAAACCCTCGCTTAGTTTTCTTCAGTATCTTCGGAAATTGTTCTGCGTACGCAAAGGCATCCTCAACTTCCATACCGTCCGATGTTACAATAATTCTGTTTTTATTTTTAACATAATCAATAGTAAAACTCATAATAGTAATTCCTCCGAATGTTTTTGCTTTTGAATGCTTATGCCATAATCTTATATCAGTTCGAGCTCTTATAGATGTAGTTTCGGAAAATGTGTCACGAATTATTAACTTCAAAGTGAATGATCTAATTTTAGGTGTAGACAACATGTCTACAAAAATAAATACATTTAGTTCCCCATAATTCCTTGCCTGCATTCGTCTACAATTCAATCACTAAACAGCAAAAAAACCGCTATTTCAGCGGGTTTTCTTATGGGGCTGAGGGGAGTCGAACCCTGACCGAAGATAACGGTACATAAGCTTCTATGAGTGTAATTACAGTTTTGATGTCACAAAATTCATGACTCCCGCCAGAAGATTGTTTTACGGTGTAGTTGTAATTCTAAACTCAAAACTGTGCTATAGCGAAAAATCGGTATCACCCTTTTTATAGGGAAATTTAAGCCTATATGTTTCTTCTTCTTTTCCATAGGGCATTGTAGCAATTTTTATACGAGTATAATCAAGCCTGCTATCTTTTAAAACTCTCTTTATCAAGGCTATACTCCGTTCTTCTTCCGTAATGATACAAAATATATTAAGAGCATACTTTTTCGGGTCGGAAGTGCATTTACCCATATCAAAGCCATCAACACAACCTAAGTTAGTATCTACTAGAGATGTGTCCAGGTATTCTATTACTTTATCTCTTAACCAGTTATCACGTTGGCTTCCTTTTTCACTTTTCAGAGGATACTGTACTACTAACCAAAATCTTTCACTCATTCATAATCACCAGCCAATAAAGAGATTATTATAATAATTATAACAAAGAAACTTTGCAAAAGGGTACAGTTAACAATAGTATGGGAACCATCCTCATGCGGACGGTATTCGTGATGGTAGAGAAATCTTTTGCAGTTTAAAAATATGCATACCAAACATTCCGAGACCTCATAGTAGACATGATAAACCACAAGTACACATTTGAGGAATTGGCTGAAATCATTAAAAAGCAATCTGGAACCTTTCGTAAAACGAACAAACCAACTTTGAACAGAGGGTCCCTGACTAACCATTTTCTTGAGAAAACTTTTACTCACTGGTTTAAAATCGCAGAGCCTTCCAAAGCACAGATTCTGATAAACAGGGAGATTGTGCAACTGAATTTTTATGTGGTAGAATCTGCTAACGTTAGCGGTTAAGGAGGAGATAAAATGGATACGGAAGTTTTGTTTGAGCTAGGAGAAATAGTAGTAACACCAAAAGCCCTACAGATGATCCGTCACGCAGGTTCTATTTTCCCACTAAATTGTCACGCATATGGTAAACGGGGAGTCATCAGCGAGGCTGACTGGAAACTCAACGATTGGGCAATTAGCCATGGGGAACGACTAGTCAGTTCTTACTCTGAAATTTGACAAAAAAAGATATGTTTGTTGTAACCGAAAGGGATGGGAGTATCACAACGGTGCTACTGTGTGAGAAATACCGAGAACAGCAAACAACCATGAACTTGAGAACGAGAACATACCAAAAAATAAAAAAATGTAAAACATCGAAACCATTGTGAAGGACAACGTTATAGAAGACCTAAAATCCAGAACAAATGCTCTATAAGAGACCTTCAAGCAAGAACAAGAAGTTCTCTTCTCATGCTTATTTTTTCAGATGATCTTAGATGATTTACTTAGTTGTAAAGGTGGACCACAAAATTATTTAATTTCTTCTATTTCTTCTATTTTTAATTCCTCTCGATTTAGAATAATTTCCTTAATTTTTTTTTCTTTGACTAAAAAAACTTTCTCAAAAGTATGATCAGATGCTATAGGATTTACTTTTATACTTAATTTCTGATCTTGGTAATCTATGTTTACCATCGATACTGTATATTTTTCATTATTCTCTTCATTTTTATAATTTAAATATACGTATATGTTATTTTCATTTTTGATTCTGCCTAGGTAGATACCGTTATTTTTATCTTTACTATCTATCCATTTACTCACTACACCTTCAGTTTCATTCGTATCTAGATACTGTATATTTATTGTGCTACGATTCATGCACCCAGTGACTATTGCCATTAAAGAAACCAAAAGGAGTAATAGAAACTTTCTTTTCATCATTTAACCTCTTTTATATACGGTGTATTTTTATAGACAAACTTAATCGCCTCGCTTATGAATTATTTTAGTTACAGAGCGGAGTAAACATAATTTTCAGCTTCTTTACTTACTTGGTATGAAAATGTTACTGCTAATCCGCCTGGGTAAGTCACTGTCGGCGAACCTACAGACAAAAAAGTATGTCCATATGCTGGTTGGATTGCGACTTCAGTTACTTTGCTATTTTTAGTTAATCTATAATTGAAATTACCTGATTTTGCATAGGCTTCAGTACCATTGATTGCATAACCAAGACCAAACTTAATAGATGCACCTGTATTTATGTTTGGTACTACTGTTGGATTAGCTGTTTTAATAAACGCCCCTGTTGTTAGATCAACGTAAGAAATAGTAGCATTGCTATTTGAATTATCTAAATACATTCCTTCTGACCAAGGTACTGCCACAATGTCAGTAAGAAGGAAGTTCGGCGCACTAGACCAATTGTAGTAAGTTGAGAAAGTAATAGAACTGAATGTACTTGAACTCGAAGAACCGTTTCTATAAGTAGATAATGATAACGTAGCAGATGCACGAGCTAACTGTTCTTCTGTGCCACTATAATTTTGGATAGTGGTTATTTGTTTTTCATCGTATCCTGCATTCTCTAGCAAGGACTCATCTAGTTTTTGTAACTTATTCACTTTCACTTGCATACTCGCTTCGTAATCGAAATTCTTAATATACTCAATATCTTCTTCAGTATAACCCATTGCTTTTAAATCCTCAAAAGATGTACTCTGAATTTTTTTGAAAGAGTCATACTCATTAGAAACTGTTTGACTTACTAGAATCCCTTTACCTCCCTCTGCAGGATCAACAGGATTTGCTGATGCAGTGTTAAAAAGAGCACCGAAAGAAAGTACGCAAACCAATAAATATTTTGGAATAATTTCCAGTCTATACATGAGGACTTTTTACCCATCACTTTGAAGTTACAGAACATCTAGAGACATTGATTCGTATAACAGTGGGAGCACTGTTCAAATAGTTCCTTCGTAATCAACGCTGGATGAGCATTCTTGGTGATGATTTTGCTTCCGATATACGATTCATTAAAAATAATTGCGCAGATGGTACTGACTGACCATGTTCCAACTTTTTCCGTAGACACTTGCTGTTGATTCAATTCAGATACGATTTTATGGTAGCCTTTGTTTTCAAAAGCATACTGATTAAATACCCACCCGATAATATCTATCTCTTCACGCGGCCCCGGCACTCACACCGACTTCGTATTCTGATGTCCCAAAGCAATGTGTTCCGTCCGATATCCGTATGGCGGCGTTCCACCATTGTCGTAACCCAGTTTGACCTTTTGAGTCATTCCTTTCCACACCTCTACAGCAAGATTGGCATTGAAGAAATCAGAAATAATTTCAAGCATTCCCTCCAGCAGCATATTTTGCAGCGTCTCCCCTTCCATCTTCTCCATAATTAAAATGACCTTCACCCCAAATTGATTAAGCAGCACCTTGCAAAAAGGTGATTGGAGCGTTTGGCTAAAGCGATCATCTTTTGAAATTCCGGACGATCATCCGTTTTGACAGATTTCCCTTTTTCAATAAACTCACCGACGATACTCCACCCCTTCTCCAAACAATATTGTTGGGGCTTAATGAGCAGGAATAGACAACTCTTTCTCTGCTTGACGCTCAGATGACACACGGACATAATATGTTCATAATTACACTTTCCTTTCGTATATGATTTTTGGGCATAAAAAAGCAGGCACACCCATGAGGGCATACCTGCTGATAAATGAGGCCAATATTACCTGGACTGTCTGCGACTCAATAAGAAGCCTGATCGGTATTCCACAGTTCCATGTCAATAATCGCAGGTTGAGCATCTTCGGTCACGATTAAATCATTTCAGCACGATAACGTAAAAAAGACACCCCTAAAGGTGTCTTTTACTTTACTCCATATGGAGCCGAGGGGAGTCGAACCCCTGTTTAGTACATTTTAGCTTGTGTTAAGGTAAATTATTAAATGCTGAAAAGCCTTGCTATATAAGGGTTTTTAGAATTAAAAGTGTTAACCTGTATTGAACTGTATTAGCAGAAATTAGCCCTGTTTTATCCGTTTGGCTACACTTTGACTACAAAAAATCGAGGGGATTCTGGAGTAGAATACGGTAAAATTTATTTTACGTTAATAGACATCTATGAAATCAAGTCACTTCCATCTATGATGGAATGAATTATAGAAATCGGTAGCTAGGGAGAATACCACCGATGCTTTATTAAACTGCTCTCGATTCAATATCGTTTTCTTGTGAATGCTCGCTTATTCACAGGAATCCCCCATTTCTAGAACCACAGAAAAATCAGAAAAGGGGTCCCGCAGGTTCTGGACAGTTGGCGATTATCAATGGATAGTGTATACGAGATCATTTATTTTTTAACAAGAGGAGCATTCAGCCAAAGCGCTAGTGGCATTCCAGAAGATTGGTTGTCAGGACAGTTCCTTTGAGTGGATTCAGGAGTTTATGACGACGGCGCTAGCCTTCACCCAGAGAAGAAAGAACACTTTATCCAAGAGAATACGATGTTCTTGACTAAGGAAGAAGCCAAGCAGCATGTCAAATCACTACCACTACACTGATGAAGTACACTCGTATGTTATGACAGCCTCGAGAGCGCTGAAAGTGAAAAGGCTCTCGAAGATACTGAGTGGATTTGGGTTTGTCGCTTTGCCATAGGCCATCATCCCTGAACTGTGTCGGCTCCCTAAAGGAGAGGATCAGTACTATGAATGTGAAAAAATCTGTTGAATTAGATTTGAAGAATTTATGCGTCGTGTAAGAGATGCCTTCGGAATATCGAAAGATATACATCCAGATTCAACAAGTAACTCTTCCGAGTTAACTTGCATTTTCAGACGGAGTTCTGAATGATTCTGATGTTAATACGATTTTCAAAATTCTAGTTAGGTGATCATATTGTAGAGCTTCTGACCAGAGGAAAAATTTTAGAATATCATTAGTCCCGATCACTAAAAAAGTAATAATCAACCCGATAAATGTGATTCCTATAGCATTGGAAAGATCTTTACCTAATTGTATTCCTACAAATTCTGACCAGAGAGGAAAAAATACCACGGCACCAACAGACACAGGAAACCATTTCTTGGTTTTAATATTTTCACTTCTTGTACCGAGATAGTCTATTATTGTTTGAACATATTCAGGACTTATATGTTTATTTTTTAGCTCTTTTTCAAATTCATCAGTCCTATAAGCAAGTAAGATATCTTCTTCAAAAGAAGATAAATTGTTCTTTATTAAGGTCTGATAATCAGTCAAAGTATTGAAAAGATACCTTCTTGATGATTTTAGAACGTTAATAAATAATAGAGATGCAGTGCTCATCAAAATAAAACTAATTAGAAATAAAGAAGCAGAATTGTTTAAATTTGAACTAACGAATATAGTGAAGCCTATCAACATTATGATCAAAGCTATAACCGCTTTGAGTCTGATTTTACGATCTCCCATTAATTTGTAATTCGAAAGATTCTCCTTATAAAACAACTGTAAGTCTCTAATTGTTTGGAGAATAGTCAACCCTGTTTTTTGTTCCAAATCGTACCACTCCCTGTATTTTTTAATCAGAAATACGTTAAGTAGTGATGTTAGTTTCATATATCCGTAGTAATTTAACATTATAAATGCTCTACATTAATATCAAATACGCATGACAAGTGCAGAGAGAAGTTGCGCCCAATGATTGAGTTATTACCTGCACCGGAGAACGACTACAACCCCAAAGATGATCTCGTGGAAATATCCCATTGAGAATGCAGATACTGAAGACATACGAAAAAAATTTGGTTGCTGAACATCTATCGTACGATCAAAGGTTTAGTAGACAGCTATAAATTTGTTCTGAAGGGAAGACAGAAAACGGCCTAATTGAATACGACATGCCTGGGTAGAAGAAGCCATCAAACGCCAGATCCAGTGTCCAATCTGCCGACCAACGTGCTTATTACCAAAGAGACATGTCATGCCAATCACTTGCTCTATAAACGGATCATACAAGAAGTAACACATGTAGCTAATAATATTGTAGGTCCGCATGAGCATATGATTGTTCAACTGTTATTTGTCGGAGATAAAAAATACCGGTACAAAGATGCCGTTGAGTACATGCGGAGGGGATACATGTCCGTGGTTTATGGTTCGAAGCTACCACTTTTTCCGATAAACGTCGAAAGGTTATTGCATCACTGGCGAACACACTGCTGTTTAATGGCATTATGGACTATATAACAATCGACTACGGACGAGGTCGAAACAAAGAAGGCGAAATAGGATTAAGACAACTCAACCACCGCGAAGGGTAGATGATTCCATCGCTATCGCACCGTTCCATCATCTACCTTTGCTCTCCTGGGCAAATCCACGAAACAAACCTTGTATGCCGGACTCAATGAAGCGAAGGGTTCTTTTAGTAGTGTTTTCTTTCGTGCAGCCTTCCGCATTTCGTTTCTCAAAGAAGCCACTCTTCATACCGTAGCTATTCAATGCAAATTACATTTGTAATTTTAACAATGAAGGAGTAGAGTGTTAATTTACTGATTAATTCCAATGGTTTTTCCAACTTAACACACCCTGCCACCTTCTTGCTTGCTTAACTTTTTGAACTCTTTCATGTCGCCGTTGCATTTTTTTGTAATAATCTTCTCGCTCTGCTTGACTCATAGCCTTTATTTTATTAAATGCTTTACTAGTTTCTTTAGCGGAACTTTCACTATCAAGTTCATTGCGCACTTGATAAGCCCCCCATGATTCACCTTCATCCCAAGCTGTTTGGAGTTCAAATGCTACTTTATCAGCAAGTTCTTCTGTAGGTAATTCCATTAATTGAAATTCAAACACTCCATCAGCTAGAAGAACAATAAATTTTCCCTCTCTAATTACTGATTTATACAATAGTTCCGATCTCCTTTACACGCATTTACGCAAGTTTTAGATAACTGAACTTTAATACTCTCTATCCAAAATAAGTGACTCAGTATTCTTTTATCTTAATATACGCTTCAATTTGTGGCTCTCTAAGTTTTTTGTTCTCAATAATATTCGGCACGGTTTCCATAAAATACATCAATATACACACTTTATTGGTATATTTTGTATATTATGGATTCGACACTAATTTCTTGTCTCCCCCTTTATGCTTAAGAATATTATCGTTATCGTTAATTTATGAAGTTCTAAATATGATAACGCATGACTGTTTAGTCCTAGCAACAAGAGTTAGGCGCTCAAAAAATTTCGTCGTATCATTATTTATGATAAAATCATGGAAACATCTTTTTACATCTACATGCAAAAATAAAAGAGAACACTCATTTTGAATGCTCTCTACATAAAAATATTATAATAAAAGAAAGTTCGAATCAAATATATATAAATTATCTATTACATTAAACTATTGCATCTGCTGTGATAACTAGAATTTGCTCGATTATGTTAATTTTAGATAATAGTTTTGAATTTTCTTTGGATAATTTCTCAGGTAACACTCCTATACTATCAAAAGGAAGAATTCCAAGAAGAAATGATCTGTAACCTGCTAGATAATTATGAAGCCATACGTAATCAATTTTTGTTTGATTAGTATTTTGAAAATGCCTATGAATTTCTTTGGTAAATTCGGTAAGGTTTTTCTTCCTAGCTCTTTGATAACAATAGATAATTGATGATAAATATTGCGTTTTCTTTCTTGACAATCGGAGCTCATTCCCAATCACAAAACCATTTAATGAAATTTCCTTTTTAGTCTTTATCAATTTTTGTGAGTTCAAAGTTAATCCAGCAGATCTAAGTATTTTGCTTATTCCATTAGCAAATATCTCTTTATGAATGAATAAATCATTCGATGAAAACAGAAGATCATCCACATAGCGAGAATATGTAATATTAAATTTCTTACAATATCTATTTATTCTAATATCTAAGGATCGAAAGTAGATATTCGACAATACCGGTGAAGTAACCGCTCCTTGTGGAATTTCCCCAGCTAATGATACAGTTTTCATTATAAAATCTATTAATTTAACGCTCTCACTGATATTTATATCAGCAATATAATGCTCTAATACTTTTTTTAATTTTGACAATTTAATATTGCTAAAAAAATTTTTAATATCAAACTTAATAAAGTAATTTTTACCTCTATGAACATTTAAATAATCAACATATGATTTTTGTTTAACATAGCCATATGCGGAATTAGATAATGGTATGAAATCAAAAAAGTTGTTTTTTAACTGTTTTTGAAATTTATATAATAAATGATCATTTAGAATACAATTCAAAATCCTTTTTTTCCCTTTTTTCTTATCAATTTCTTTGCTGTAGTATGCATTGGAAATTTCCGCATCCGTTAACGAAGTGAGAAAATCCAACAGGCTTCCTCTGAGAATCTTTCTTTCAAAACTTTCTATACTTTCAATCCTCATAGTGCTCTCCTTAAATGCTGTTTAGGGGAAAGTACATCCCAGAACCTCGACTTTTATTCCGGCCGATAATACGAGTGCGATGAATATTCGCGCGATCTTTAGCAAGCTTAATACCATGGATTTTTCTTTCTACCATTAGATGAAACGTCCCAAAGAATTGTCAGTTCTTTCGATAAAAAAAAGAATAAACTTTCTTTTCTTCATGGCGAAAAACCATAATAAATATGATTGTTTCGAATTTACTACTTCCCCTAAACAATAAAATTTTACACCAAATCCTCTAAGTAAACAAGTACTTTTCCTAATTCAGGGAAAAGTGTTTGGAATTCATGCCTCATTTTATATTTATCATTTTTTCCTGTAGGATTTATTTTATTTATATATACCCATTCTAAAAATATTGATATCCATCCGCTTGTTTTTCCATCGATTATAGCACTTGATGTCTTTAAACTTTTTCGGATCACTTTAATTTTTTCCAGTATTTTATAGAAGATAACATTCTGATCTTCAGAATCACTTTCAGTATTTAACCAATCTGTTTTACCAAATAACAAAACCTTTAATAAGTTTGTTTTTTGAACATCAGTATTTAATCCAGAATATAACTTTTTTAATAAGTCCTTCTTAGTTATAAAGGTGTTTAACCATTGATATATTAAATGATGATTTTCTTTTGTAATAATCGCTCCTTCGATAGTGGTTTGAAGAGGGAATAAGTTATATTGACAAAAGTATCTCTGTATCATTTCAATCAAATCTATTCGTTCATTTTCTTCTTCTAAACATAATCCTGAAGAGTCAATAGTAAAGGTAGAGTTTTTTATTATGTTTTTAATCTCTTTTCTTAATTTAAATGAATTTTTGAATTTATCTTTATACATATATTGTTCCTGCTTTTGTATATCATCATTTTTCAATGCATTAACATAAGAACTTCCCGATATACTAAATTTATTTTTTTTTGTAACATAACTTAGTATTTTATCCATATCTAACAGTACTAAATACTTAATCTTAGACTTTCTATCATTTGGATTCACTAACTGCAGCTTATCATTTTTTCCTTCAAAGGAATATATATCATACCTTAAGATACTCGGGAATATTTCTACAAGTCTATTGTTCTTAAATAGTTCCAATTCAGTATCACCTTCAACAAACAAACAGGCCTCTGAAAAAAACATATTAGCTTCATTATCTGATATTAACTTGTATTTTTTTTGCTTGAAACCATTGATTTTAGTTATAGTTGTACTGTTATAAAATTGATTGTTGGTAATATGAAAAATATTGTAATTATGGTTTTCTATTATTATATTTTTTGCGAAAGTAGGTGAATGAGTGGAAAAAATCCACTTTGTTGTTTCGTATCCTTTGTTTTCTTTTATACTTTTAACAAAATCTTCGATTTTCTTTAGATGAAGATGCAACTCTGGTTCATCAATCATTATTAAAGCTGATGAAAAATATTTATCTTCAAAAAGAATTAAAATAAGATCTACATAAATCTTCATATATGTAAATGAATTCATTCCATTTGACCCGGTACTCAATGGATGTGAATCATAACTAAATTCCGAACCACCTAGTTGCAATTTAACTATTTGGCTTATTTTCTGATAAACTGTACTTTTCTGTAGACGTATACCATTAGTATTAAATATTTTTAGTATGCTAGTAAGTACGCCCTGGTAATTATTTGTGATTGGGTCTTCATCAACAAATATACCTTGTATTCTCTCATTAATATCAACTCTCTGTCTAAAAGGTGCAATTGTTCCTATTAACTCCCACAAAGAGTCCCACTTAAGTAGATCAATACTACGTGATTCAAGAAAAAATATTGGAAATCTAACTGCTAAAAATGAGCGGAACTCATAGTCATCATTACTCCAAACCAAAGTTCCATTCTTGTTATATTTTAATGATAAAACCACCCTGTTCTCAATCGTGTATTTTTTTATGTATTCATCAATTCTTTCAAATAATTCATTTGTCGGCTCTATCAGATTCGAAAAAATTGTGCGGGTCTGAGCAGTTTCTTTTTTCTCATTTATCTCAGTAAAGTCATATTCAACACTTATTTCTAATTCATCATTATATGGATTATTTTTGTTAAACATGTCCAAATCATGATGTTTAGTAGTTAAATTCAAATAAAAAAAATGCAGAATTTTCATTATATTTGATTTGCCAACGTTATTCGTTCCAATAAAACAATTTACGTTATTAAGAAGATTTAATTCAATATAATCAATTGATTTACAATTAGTAATTGTCAACCGAATAATAGACAATAAAATTCCCCCACATCTTAAAAATTTTATATCATTTAATTAAGGACTCATTCTTTTTTCAATTCAATGTACGCAGGCGCCTATCTTAGAAGGTAATCATCCTTTCCAAATGTTCCAAATCATATTATTCTTCACTTTGAATACTAATTATATCAATGCTTTACTATCAAGGATAACATTTTTACTTGCACTAGTCTTACTCAAAAAATTTCGCCTTACTTATGAGACGGTTCATTCCGATGGATCTAATACAATCTTGTAAAATTGCTTAATAACACCTTTTTCATTTGGACTATTACTAGTCATACTATCTCTCACAGACAATGTTTTCTTTTATATAAATTATTATTATCCCATCTCTTCCGGAGCCATAAATCCCACTTGCTGAATGACAAGATTTATAGCCACTTTCTCAAAATCCAACGGATACCCTAATTTCTTCAATAATCTTTTGACACTAATCTGCATCTAGGCTTGTATATGCTTACGAATCCCAATCCATCTTGATATTTCTTTTTATCGCCACTAATTCCCGATCTTTTTCACAAGACACTTCCGTAATGCGTTACTTCTTATATAATGTTATTTCTTTCACATCTTATTTCATAGTGATTGTATTATAGTTGTTTCCCCCTAAGTGTTTATAATATACCGTTGCCCTCGGAACAATGAGCAAGATACTGTTCAAATGATACCCGACCAACCTAATCGGGGACGTACTCTTTTAATGACGTTCATAAAAGTACACTTTTGCGAACGATATAAAATCAAGGAAATAGAACTTTAATTTACGTTCGCAATAGTGATAATTCATTTAACAAACGTTCTATTAATAATATATACATTTACGAACGCTTTTGATAGAATATAAGCATGTCCTACAAAAAAGGAGTGCGGTATATGGACGTTCGTAAATTTGGGTACATACGGGTCAGTACAAAAGATCAGAATGAAGGACGCCAATTTGAGGCCATGAAAGAGCAAGGAATTCATGAACGAGATATTTTCATGGATAAGCAAAGTGGAAAAGATTTTAATCGAGTGAACTATCCATTATTAAAACGCATGCTCCGTAAAGGAGATGTTCTATATATTCATTCCTTAGATCGTTTTGGGCGAAATAAGGAAGAGATCCTTCAGGAGTGGAATGATATCACGAAAAATATCCAGGCAGATATCGTGGTTATGGATATGCCCTTACTGGATACTACCCAGTTTAAAGATAGCCTGGGTACCTTTATTGCCGATTTAGTTTTGCAGATACTTTCCTGGATGGCAGAGGAGGAACGAGATCGGATTCGAAAACGGCAGCGTGAAGGGATTGATTTAGCTCTTCAAAATGGAGTGGTTTTTGGCCGACCCAAGGCTAATCTCCCTGTAGGGTTTGAGCAGGTATATGTTCGGTGGAAATCAGGAGAGATAACAGCTGTAGATGCTATGCGTGAAATAGGAGTTAAAAAAACGACCTTTTATAAGCTCGTTAGGGAGTATGAAGATAAGGAACAGTAATCACTATTGTAATAGAAGAAACACGTTTGCCGTTATTCAAGTTACCTTTAAGCTACTATTGCCTAATCCTCATGTATGATAAAAGGGGAATTTAGGAGATTATCGAAAAAACGAAAGATAGTAGCCCCTTACAACGGGGCTACTATCTTTTATAGATTACACAAAAGTAGATACGTCAATAACGATACGATAACGCACATCACTGCGAAACCTCTGAAATTATCCAATAAGTGTAACAGAGATATTTACGGTTGCCTTCATCAATCCAAATATCGCTTGTGTAGCTACTGCTATAGCTTTTTTCAGTTTCAAGTGCCACTTTTATCTTATCAAAATCGTGTCTGATTTCCATGGTGGTAGGAAATAATCCAAATGCGCCGCTTGTCCAAAGAAAATAAATAAAGTATTAGACTTAGTTTTCTATAGCAATACCCGGTGAATGTCTATATTTAACAATGGTTTTATTGATTCTCGTTATACAATTATCCATATCTTCATCCAAGTCTATCATATGCTTTTCATCAAATCCTTTGGGTGTAATCGCTCTATCGAATTGGTCTAAAGAAATAGGAATACAAAATAAAGAGCCTTGGCTTCTTGAATGCATTAGTTCACTTATTATTTTTAATTCTTCTTGAAAATAGCCCGCTTGAATAATCGACTGTTCAGAAAAACATACAATAACAAATTCTGACTCTTCAAGTGTCTGTCGTATTTTTATCTTCCAATCCTCACCAGGGAGAATATCTTCTGTATCGATCCATACTTCTAATGCATAATCTTTAAGTCGCCTACACAATTGTAATGCAATATTCTTATCAATTCTCGAATAGGAGATGAATACCTTAGCTGGATTTACTATATGTCTAAGTTCTTTACGCAATAACTTTGTTTCTTCCAATAACTCATTCACTCTATTGTCTTCCCAAACAAAATCATTTAGTGTAAACATAAGCACTTTCGCAGCTTCTTTATGAATATCCCATAACTCATTAAGAACTCTACAGGCACGTTCGACATCAAGTAACTCAAGATCTTTTCCTTTTCTTAGGTAGTATATGAACCAACCTGCTTGCAAATTTGTTTTCCATGGTTTAATTAAAATAATTGACAATATTTCGGTTAATAATTCAATATCCTCATCTGATTTAGCATTCTCAACTATTTTTGCAAAATGAGCTCGTCTGCGTTCTGGTTGCGAAAATTGATGTAATTCCCAAAACCTCAACAACTCATCAAAATCAGCTGCTATGATGCCTATTCCGCCGTGAGTGTTCTTTATTTTCTCTTTTAGTTCTCTCCATCCTTGATTAATAAATTCATCATTCTCATTCCAAACTAAGCCTTTTTCATACTCATTAATTTTAATGTCAATCACTCCGAATCCATTGAACAGTTTCATGCTCGGCACTATAATCAAGTCCTGTAAATAACATGTCTTCTTCACCTAAAAGATTGATACAAAGTATTGGTTTTCCTAGACTACTAAAATAGTCTAACTCAAAATTAACCCATTCGGACTCAATGGAGTTCTTTGTTTTAACAAATACCAGGTTTCTGGATTGCTCTAATCTTTTTTGCAACACTGCTTTTGTATATTCACTTATTAGCTCTCTTTTCAAGAAATCATTGTCACTTGTCCAGTCACAGTATACATTAATAGAATGCTTATTGAAGGCTTTCATTATCTTCTTTATTATTTCTGAGTCTTTGTAACTATGTGAAATAAATACATCATATACTTTTTTGTTTTGCACATTGTTACTTTCAATTCTGTTTAATAAATCGAGAGGAGTCATGTAAAACTGACTTCTCTCTGTCATATATTCTTTTTTCTTTCCTTTATAATGTTTTCTTAATTTAGCGTAGCTTCCTGTCGATTGTAAGTACTTAAACGCCATATCCCTAATTTGGTTATTCCGTTCACTATCATTAAGTTTATAAAAAAACTCAATAACTTTTCTTGATTTGAATTTCTGAAGTTCTTTAAATATTTCAAGCTTTCCATCTATACTTATGCCTCTATTGTGATAAGCAGCAATAAATGCATCAATATAAAGTGGTTCAACGTTTTGAATAAGTTCATTAGCTTTAGCAATCTTTTTATTCCTACTTTGAATAGCAATTTGCCTCTTGGCTTTATAATTATCGAGCCTTTGTTGGTAACCACTCTTATCAAAGTTAGCCTTGTGCTTGGCAATCGCACCCTTAGATAGCATGTGTTTGACTTTAGGCAAATTAAGAAAGTGTTCTCTCGGGGGAACGGGCTTGTATCTGATCTTCTTACCGTTCTTTGCTAAAAATGCATCTTTCTTTTTATATTGATGATAACGTTGATCTAATTCCTCCCACTCTCTAGGATACAGATCTTGAAATAATTTCAAGAGTGTTTCAGCACTGTAGTTATAAGGTAACACATCAGATAAACGTCTCAATATTTGACTTAAATTCTTATTGATTCGCATTGTTTCACCAACATACTTCCTTTGGGCTATACCAGGCATACTTGCGATTCCCCTATTTACGAGTATATTTTAAACACCTTTTCGGATGTTATATTGGTCTTTATTTCCGTTAATGTTATATGCCATTTGAAGATATCCATCGATATTATCAATAAAATCAGACCACTTAACAGAACGAATGTACGAGTACTCTCCTGTGTATATTTTGTTACCTTCACTATGATTGCTACAATCGTTGTAAGTTGGTGACTTAATATTAAACATATTTTCTCTTAATATTGTAAATAAGGTATTGGTTTTCAGTGTCCTGCAATTACAATAGGGACACGTATTATCCTGAATGAAATACTCATAGCTGTTGAATTGGTCTGGTAAAACAACCGCCAGTAATGCATTAGTCCCGCTTGCTTTGCCGTTTCTCGTAAGCTCTTTCAGTGAATATGAAATCTCCCACGGTATCCACTGGTCTTCTTCGCTAGTAATAACCGACTTCATATTTTTTGAAATAAACACAAGGGTTATGCTGCTATCAAAAATCTTGTCCTTCAAGCTTGTCCATATCGTATCTTCCTTAAAATCACTAAGATCCTCACCATCAGCCTCACCTTTGTTAATGTGATCTTCTTCTTTTAGCTTACTTTGCAATTCATCTACGTAATGTCTTACGGTCGTAGAATAGTTACCGTTGAGAGGATAAACACTGCTATCCGAATATTTATATGAGATAAAAATTTTTCTTCCCAACTTCATCACTCCTATAAAATGTTTATGGATTGAATTAGATACCTAAGGCATCAAGCAATTTATTTGTGAGCAAAGCATAATCGGGGCTAACCATTAACTCTTGATTAAACTCTACAGATAAATGATTGGGCTTGCTCTGCCATCCAGAGTTTTGAAATCCTGATGCAATTTCTGCTGCTCTTCCCCCGACTGATCCAATTAGAAATACTGGAAGATCTCGAGATCTTGCTAACTCAATTTCCTCATCAACACCTGGTGGAATACCCGGCCTTTGAGTTTTACCCCCTAATACGATCATACATGCCGCATTTTCATGACTAACCATTGCTTTCCTCATCGCTGTTAGGCTCTTTCCACGATCATGTTCCACATGATCTACACCTGTTACCGTTGAATGAGAAGATACCTCATCTATAGTTGCCTGCGTAACAAAGTGTTTCGAGATAAACATATGATTTGCTTGAGTAAAATCATTAGCCCTTCTTAACTTCGCAATATCAAAAATAACTTGTTGGAAGGTTGGATGGGCTCCAAAAATAACTGTGCCATTCCTGTCAAGAATTACTTGTATAATGGCATAGAGTGCGTTCCACAAAGTCTGTTGGTATTCAGGTTCACAATCTGGAAATGCTCCAGATACAATTACTCCTTTTTTTTGATTGAATGATGGTAGTTGACCTCTAGAGTAAAGTTCTAAGCTTGATATATACTCATCACAAGAATCAACAAAGTGAGGATCATCAACTAAATCCTGATTGTTTTGTGATGCCATCGGAGCAAGCATTATTGCAGCATCATAAACATGACCTAGACGAGGGTGCTTGGAATATCCCTGTTCCAGAATGGTATTGTTAAATATAACCCGATCATCATCTTTGGGTATTCTTCCATAGAAGCTAACAAGATGCGTCATCGGTCGTTGTATATAGCGAAATCCTTTTCTGGGTATATTGACCTGATACATGTAGGATTGCTCACTTATGATTTCAAGAGTTATTTTCCCCTCTCGATCCAACTCACGCATCCTTTGCAAATTTCCAAAGATGGCCATGGCTTTGTCACGTGAAATTTCAAATGCTTTATGGATAACAGAATCAACTAGATTTTCATCAACTTGTCGCAAGCCTAAATCTATTGTAGAATCCAAAAAATGGGGAGAATCAGCTGGTTTTATTCTAAGATCTACTCGATTGGTCTCATCACCGAGTTTGACCCAAACAATGGGCAAATTCATTGATAATGCCATTTCGAGTTCTAACTCAATCCAAGGAGATTCACCGCTTTGAGGCGTGTCCAGAAAAATTACAGCATCACTCTTACGAAGATTACTTTCAATAACTTCTTGGGCTTGCTCCCCAACAAGAATATCACTTAAATCTCGAAAACGATTTTGAGCCCTTAAACATAATGCATCATAAAATCCGCCTGCAATTGCTTCACCATCGGATCTACGGTGACTTAAAAAGAGAGCCATGTTTCTCCTTGTTAACGTAGGTTGTAAGATTGAAATAGCATCTCTAGCTACAGCAATTGCGATGGTCTCTAGTTGCAAATTAGTTAGTTTTCTTCGTTCAAGAGCATCCTTAACATCAAAACTTTGGGGATCAGGTATACATTTAGGTGGTACACGATGAGCAGAAGTCATCGATATTGGATAGAATTTTGTATTGGCGTGAACTGCCTCATTAAGGAATGTCACAAACGTTGTAGAATAATCGTTATCCTCACGATTAAAAAAAATAATAATATCTTTATCTGTTGGTTGAGCCATCGATTGATGTAGTATCATTTCATTTTGGATTGGCTTTGTATCGGCATGCTTTGATAACTCATTTAGACAGAACTGATAAAATTCATGCGCTTTATTATCTCCGCTTAATGTAATGGATGGATCAACTATAAAAGCTCTCAACCGAATCATCTCCCATTTCTAATAAAGTTAAAAGGCGTAACTAAATAAAACTTCATTTAGCTACGCCTGATGTCTGTTAGTATTTAAAATCCTCTGTCTCTGCCTGAGCCATCAATTCTGCTTGCTGAATGATGAGGTCTATAGCCATCTTCTCAAGATCCGGCGGGTAACCGTATTTCTTAAGTAATCGTTTGACGGTAATCCGCATTTGGGCTCGGACATTCTCTCTAAGCGTCCAATCCACCTTGATATTGCTTTTTATGGCCTGGGTTAATTCATGAGCAATTTGCTTTAGAACGAGATCGCCCATTAATTCTTTGGCTGTTTCGTTTGAGGACAAGGCATCGTAGAAGGCTACTTCCTCTTTAATGAGTCCAAGATCTTCACCGCGCTTTACGGCAGCGTTCATCTCTTTAGCCATTTGGATCAACTCTTCAATGACCTGCGTTGTCTCGATGGTACGATTGTTGTATTTACGCACAGCTTCTTCTAGCATCTCAGAGAACTTCTTCGACTGAATAATGCTGACTCTTGAAACGGCCTTCACCTTACCCTGAAGCAGCCTTCTCAATAACTCTACCGCAAGGTTTTTTTGCTTCATCCCCCGTACATTCTCCAAGAATTCATTGGACAATATCGAGATGTCCGGCTTTTGCAATCCGACTGCCTCCATAATATCAACGACTTCGTCGGACATTATCGACTTGGAGATCAGCTGATTTAATTCAGCATCTAGTTCATTCGTCGTTTTCTTCTTATTTTCTGTCGTGATAATTTTGACGATTCCTGATTTGACAGCCTTGAAGAAACTAATCTCCAAGTTCACTTGCTCTGCAGCTTCAGTAGTTGCACATAGAGCATATGCTTTTGCCAACTCCGTTGTCCAGTTCACAAAATCACGTTTTCCTTGATCTCCGAGTCCCAGTACATAGTCGACGGTTTCAACGATGGCCTTCATCCGCTCAGAGGCTTTTTCTGAAGCGAATCTAGTATAGCCGTGTCCATGCAAAAGTTCTCTGATAAGTTGTAATCTCTCAAGCATGAAGTCAACCGCCTGATCCGTATCGATACCCGCAGTCTTGCGATCATTTTCCGTGTACCGTTGAAGTGCTGATTTCAACATATCCGCGATGCCGATATAGTCCACGATTAGACCGCCTGGCTTGTCTCGGAATACACGGTTTACACGTGCAATGGCCTGCATAAGGTTATGTCCCTTCATGGGCTTATCAATGTACATGGTGTTCATACTAGGGACGTCGAATCCCGTTAACCACATGTCGCGGACAATTACAATCTCAAGAGGATCTTTTAAATCTTTCATCCGCTTTGCCAAATGTTCTCTACGGCGTTTCGTTCCAATATAAGGCTGCCAATCTGCTGGATCACTGGAGGTTCCTGTCATAACGATTTTGATTTTACCCTCGTTGTCGTCATCACTGTGCCAGTCCGGTCGAAGCGCGATAATTTCTTTATACAAATCGATGGCAATACGGCGCGACATAACAACGATCATCGCTTTACCATACATGCCACCTTGCCGTTGCTCGTAGTGATTGACCATGTCTTTGGCGACTTGTTTGATCCGTTTCTCCGAGCCAGCTAACGCCTCTAACCGCGCCCACTTGGACTTCAGCTTTTCTTGCTGTGTATATTCTTGATACTCCGTAATTTCTTCATATTCATTATCGATAATAGGTCGTTCAGTATCAGATAATTCCAACCGGGCAATTCGACTTTCATAGTAGATCTTGACGGTTGTTCCATCTTCCACTGCTCGCGTCATATCATAGATATCAATATAATCACCGAAGACAGCAGGGGTATTCTTATCGGTCAACTCAACAGGTGTACCTGTATAGCCAATATAGGAGGCGTTTGGCAATGCATCGCGCATGTATTTGGCATATCCGTACTTAATGTTTGCCGAATCATCTCCTGTAACCATCTCAGCTTGAAATCCATATTGACTACGATGAGCTTCATCCGCGATAACAATAACATTACGGCGGTTGGTGAGTACTGGGTATTTCGATTCCCCTTCTTCAGGTGAAAATTTATGGACCGTTGTAAAAATAATTCCACCTGACTCTACCGATAACAACTCTTGTAAATGTGTACGGTTTTCGGCATGTTGCGGGGTTTGACGCAGTAAATCTTTCGACTTACTGAACGTAGCGTACAGTTGATCGTCTAGATCATTTCGATCTGTTACGACAACAATCGTCGGATTATCCATGGTCAGGACTAGCCTTCCGGCGTAAAAGACCATGGATAGGCTTTTGCCGGAGCCTTGCGTGTGCCAGATGACACCGATTTTTCGGTCCCCTTCCTCCATCGTCGCTCTCTCAGTACACGCTATCGCCTTGTTAGTTGCATGGTACTGGTGATAACCGGCTAATATTTTGAAGAGCTGTTCCCCATCCGTCTGAAACAATACAAAATGCTTGATAATATCAAGCAGCCTGCTTTTCTCGAACATACCTTTGATCAACACTTCTAGTTGAGGGAGAGTGGAGGGGGCCACATCTTCCCCGTCGATTGTCCGCCACATCATGAACCGTTCTTCATCTGCCGTCAAGCTTCCTACACGAGCATTAACACCATCACTGATGACCAAAAACGAATTATATGTAAAAAGAGATGAGATTGCCTTTTTGTATGTCTGTACCTGGTTGTATGCATCACTAATTCCCACTTCTTCATTGGAGGCGCTCTTCAGCTCCAAGACTGCGATCGGAAGGCCATTCACAAAAACCACCACATCCGGCCGCTTATCCTTTTGATTCTCAATTACTGTGAATTGATTAACGACCAGAAAGTCGTTATTATCTATTCGGTCAGGATGAGTATCGAATAGCCAAACTTTCTCCGTTGGATAGTCTCCGTTAGTCGCCCGGTACTGTACGTCAATACCATCGGTAATCATTTTCTGAAAGGCCTTATTATTGATTATCAGGCTTGGGCTGCGAGGAACTTCAATAATACGAATCGCTTCCTCGATCGCTTCCCTTGGCAGTCGCTTGTTGATTCTGATCAGAGCCTCTCGAAGGCGATCTTTCAGAATCACATCCTGATAGAGCAGCCTTTCCGGATATTCACCTTCAGGTGAGATTTCCGGACCGTAAGCTCTGTTATAATTCAACTCTTCGAACCACTCTAGTGTAGCTTGCTCCAAGTCGCTCTCGGTGTAGGATGTGGTGTATAGGGCCATAAGATGCACCTCCCTTGATTAGTTAATGGGTACTATATTTTTCACTGCTTTCTGCAACCATTGGCAGATCAACAACCTGTGCATATTCTTGCTCCACAGATACCCGAATTTCACCAGACATGAGTTTGGGGAGGACGGTATCTCTAATTAAAACAAGAGACTCATTTTCCCTCTCACATTTCTCAATCAAAGACCCGCTTGATTGTATTATATTATTAAAATGAGCGATCGTATCCAGTGAGGGAATAAGTACTGGCACTCGTTTCATCTCTCCACCAGAAATTTCTTTAAATGTAGAACCAGACGCTCTACTTTCAATATTGTCTGTATTGTACTTTAATAAATAATAGATAAATTCTGATCCTACATGTTTCGATGGAATTATTGATTTAAAACCCTGATTAGTTGTTACTTCATTTTTAGAAATTGCCATGTATCCAATAGGTGCTCTGGAACTAAACAAAACAGTCCCCTTAGGTAATAGCCTAGTACTTGAGTTTTTAAAACCTTTTTTTGTTATGTCAATTTGTCCCCGTGAGATATACTTATTCTTGTTAATTGAAAGGTCTTTTGGAGTTATCCAAGGAATACCTTGGTTTGTATAATATTCATCATTATTCTTTGAAGGAGTAGATCCACCAGCAATTTCACCCAGTTCGGAAAGGAGACCAAACTTCCACCCTTTAGGAAGCGACCCTAGTTCACTTTCCTCAAACTCACCGCCGCTAGTCTTGTATGGCTCTCCATTTTCATTCGGAAACTCAAAATCTACAAACCAACGCTTAAAAATAGCCTGTGCCACTTCTTCAAGGTTTTTGTTGATGGCGTTGTTGATTTCAATTTTTTCATCGAGGGCTTCTAAAATACCAACAATTTCTCGTTGCACTTTTAGAACAGGCCAATTAACACTAATTGGATGAACATGGTTTCTATTAAGAGTTGGATTAGCCGAACCAACGTCATATCTTTTTAGATCAAGTGTTTTCAGAAAATAATAAACAAATTTCGGATTGTTTCCTTTGAAGTCCTTGACCCATAACGATGTATCATGTGGCCAGTAGTCCTCTTTTACAAAGTAAACTGTTCCCAATGTACCCTTGCGACCAATAACTACGCCGGGCCCTTTTGCATGATATGTATCATGATATCCTGATATCCCACCTGAAGAAATGACTGGAATACTTCCATTTCTCATAACCTTCTTGGTAATATCAACACCACGTTGTAAAGTTATTTGTTCTCCTAAAGTGCAATTTACCCATTGAGTACTTCCCGAACTTCTTTCCAAATGATTTTCAAAACTCAAACCCAATCCCCCCAAGCTGCTTACGAATTTCATCTTCCAAGTGACGGGATTTAGTGAATTGCTCTGCTAATTCTGTAGTCAGACGAACCATCTTATCTTCAAACGGCTCACTGTCTTCCTCTATATCTTCAATTCCAACATACCGACCAGGTGTTAAAATATATTCGTGTTCTTGGACTTCTGAAAGTTTCGTCGCTTTGCAGAAACCTTTAACGTCCTCGTATTCTCCCGCATCAAGCTGTCCGCGCCAAGCATGATACGTATCAGAAATTGTTTTAATATCCTCAGTATTTAGCTCTTTATGAGTTCTATCAGCCATCTGTCCCATTTTACGAGCATCGATAAACAAGATTTCGCCGCGGCGGTCGCGTAACCCCTTAGGAGATTTATTCTTGGCCATAAACCACAAACAAACTGGGATTTGCGTCGAATAGAACAATTGGCCCGGCAAAGATACGATGCAATCCACCAAATCCTCATTGGCCAGCTTACTTCGAATCTCAAGTTCTGCTGTGGTACTCGTAGACATCGAACCATTGGCGAGCACGAAACCAGCCACACCACTTGGAGCAAGTTTATTTACCATGTGCTGAATCCAAGCATAATTGGCATTTCCAGCAGGTGGAATTCCATAGGCCCAACGAGCGTCGTCTATCAGTCTAGCGCCACCCCAGTCACTAATATTGAAAGGGGGATTGGCTAAAATGTAATCCGCCTTTAGGTTTTTGTGCAGGTCATTATGAAACGTATCTGCATGATGCTCACCTAAGTTGCTGTCGAGTCCGCGGATGGCTAAGTTCATCTTACACAATTTCCAAGTGGTCGGATTAGACTCTTGACCATATACCGCAATATCCCCAAGTTTACCCTGGTGCTCCTCTACAAATTTCTCACTTTGCACGAACATCCCGCCCGAGCCACAGCACGGATCATAGACACGGCCTTTGAATGGTTCAATCATCGCTACCAGTAGCTGAACAACGCTATTCGGGGTGTAAAACTCGCCGCCGTTCTTACCTTCTGCGCTTGCAAATTTACTCAAGAAATATTCGTACACCCTGCCGAGTACATCCTTAGAACGACTTTCTTCATCCCCAACTTTGAACGAAAACAAGTCGATGACTTCACCAAGCCGTGTTTTATCGAGTGCCGGTCTTGCATAATCCTTTGGCAATACACCTTTAAGCGATGGATTTTCCTTCTCGATGTCGATCATCGCTTGATCGATAATTTGTCCGATTTCTGGCTTTTTGGCATTAATCTTAATGTTGCTCCAACGCGCATCCTTTGGAACCCAGAAGATATTTGCCGCTATGTATTCATCCCGATCTTCTGGATCTGCATAGGGTTCATTTTTTAGTGCCTCGAATTTCTCTTCAAATGCATCGGATACATATTTCAGGAACAGTAAGCCAAGCGCGACATGCTTATATTCTGCGGAATCCATACTCCCGCGCAGCTTATCCGCCATGCTCCATAATTTTTCTTCAAATCCTATATTAGCTGTTGCCATGTTTTCTTGGTCCTCCTCAGTATAGTTCACCGTAAAGTTGATTTTTCACTTGCTCCCAACGGGTTGTTGCCTCTTGGACAATTGTTTTGTATCGCTGTTTCTCTTCATTATATTTATTAATCCGATCTATCTGTTTCTCCTTTGTGAGAAGAGGGATTTCAATTTCGGCCACATCTGCGGGATTCAAATTCATGACGGTTGTCCCGCGTTGAAGTCCTTTAATCAGCGTAGATCCCACAGGACTCTCGAGAAATATCTTTGCATACTGACTTAGGATTGTTGATTTAAAACGAATAACGATAATATTTGCAGAGGCGATGACGATCCCTTCAGACCCCGGAAATACTGCCATTTTGTTCACTGTTCCCCGGCAGGTCATTACAAGATCATCCGAGAGGATTTCGTAGCGTCTAACCTTGCGCTCTTCCTCATCAATCGTTTCTAGTTCATCAAGAATGACTTCGCTGTCATCCAAATTGGAGATGTTAAGTACTCTAATGCTTCCTGATTTTAAATTTTGCTTCAAAATGGACTTTCCCCGAAAAATCTCTGCGACATCCCTAAGTTTCACCTTAGGAACGGCGGCTTGCTGGAACACGTGTAACAAGTCGTGATCTTCTTCCAGCATCATGTCGATTCGCCAGTTCTCCAGCTGTAGAAACTGCTCGGCATGAATGGTAATTTCCCGCTCACTAACTAGCGCCATCTTTTGGAGCTGTAATCGGCCTAAATGCACTTCTTTTGCTGGCAAATTTCCAAATTCGACTTGATAGGTCTTAATGGAAGTAAAGGGACGAAACAACCCATCTGGTAGCAAATTAATATTACAGACGGGGATCAGTTCATTCGTTTGCTTACGCCAAGTTACGATACTCCCCGATTGAAACATCATCCGTGCGGGGAAAGTTACACTAATCCTTCCGCCGTCTTGTAAGAGCGGTATTAGATGATTAACTGCTACGCCCTCGGAGTCCCGAATCGTCACTTCGTCATCTTCGTCCATTTTCATTCCGAAATTCGGAATGGCTAATATGGCCTCGAATTTTTCATTTAGCGGCAACGGATGATATATAGATCCTTGAATGACATTGACGTTAGGATAAGGTTCAAAGTATACCTTCAGAAGTTTTGCGAAAATATAGTTTTCTGTCAGCAGCGTTAACCTGAACGACTGCTTGAAACACTGTTTATCCACTAGCCCTCGAATATATTTCTCTGTCTCCGTAATGAGAAGGGATTGGTAATGATGATGATCACACATAGTTACAAACCTATCCATGATACCAGAATGGACGATGATTCCTCCCGTAACACGATCTTGCTGTAAGGTCTGCAGGGCATATTCCAACAAGTCGATATTCCAACCAGCTTGATACAGTTTATAAAATAAATACTGATCCCCTGGGAAATGTCCAAGTTCTCTCTCGCCGACATGCTCCTTCATCCAGCGAAACAATACTTCCGGTTCTAAAAGCGTGTGATTAGCTACTTTCTGTTGTTCTAATACATTTCTAGTGTGTGTGACTCTTACAGCTTCCCGAAGCAATTGATCCCGGGAGCTAATATCATGAAGTAAACAAATATTCCAGAACGATTCTATCAATTTATCACCCTCTAGCATTAGGAACTTACACCTAAATAATACCATGCAAATATTTAGTATTGCAATACTAAATATTTGCATGGTATTATAATTTTTCTTTTTGTTATTCTTTTCATTGGTATTGATGCACTAGAAAATCTCCCAGAGTATGACTCATTCCTTAGGTTTAAAGAAGTTCAGTTGGTTTGACATATCCGTCTACCTATAGCAAAAGCTCTCTACAATAAGAGAGCTTCAGCATCATCAACACTATTGTTATCGCATATCAACCACTTTAAAAACAAACCATTCACTATATTCTTTTAACGCCATCTGGACTTGTGAAAATAAGACTAACCATATCTCTGTGCTTATCTCCATTCGCGATTGAAAATTTTGTACTTACACGACCACCCTCATCTCTTGTATTGTATGTCAATCCAACAACTTTATATTTTCGGTTTTGACCAAATTGGTATTTGTAGGGGCATGAGGAAAAGAAATTATTAGCGAGTACTTTAGTCTGGTCCATGGAGATGATGTTCTGTAGGTCCACCACTTCAAACAGACAATACTCTGGGGATTTAGCTGAAATATACCTTTCGTTATCATGGAGAAACGGGGCATCCACTTCCAGAATGAATTGCTCACCCTCTTCGTTCTCAATAACCATTGTATCGACGGTGCTAATTATTCTTTCCATTCTCTTTTATAGCCTCCCTTTACTTTAATACAATTCTCCCCTGATTTTCTGATGCTCCAAGGCAAACATCTCAGGGCTAGGATCGAAATAACGGTTTGAATGTTGGAACACAAACTTGTTCGTGATGGACGATAGATATCCGGCATCCCAAGTCGTATCTTGAATAATCCATTTTCCGTCAACATACGTTTCTATCCAGGTGTGCAGAGAATCCACGACCGAGGTGTCGATAGCATTCGTTTCCCTAATCCCCTTTACGGTGCCTGTATAAATTCGGGTGGGAATTCCTATGGCTCGATTTAAAGCTGCCGTCAAATGTGCGTAACCATTACAAAGCGCCTTTTTATTTAACAAGGCTTCCATTGCAGTTTTAAGCTGGATATCACCTGAAAAGTATGCAACCGTATCATACGCGATATTTTGGGTAACCCAATCATGAATGGCTTTGGTTTTATCGTAGTCATTCGCCTTCCCTCCCGCTATACTCCTCACCAGCCCAATTATTTCTGGATCATCACTATTCACGTAAGCTGATGCGATTAAGTCGGGGGATCGTTGATCTGAATTCATCACGGTGAAGCCCGCATAACCATGGGCCAATAATTGCTCCCGGTTTCCAAAATCGACGTCAGTACTACCCGACCCTTTGGGTTTAATACTAACTACATATTTACCTGGTCCATTGTGAAGATAGATCTTCGTATTCAGTCGGCCATTTATAGTATCAACACTTTGATAATAGAGCCTCACACCATTTTGATTGACGATAATTTCAAAATTAGAATCGCTATTAAATTGTGCGGTCAAGGATATCACACTTGTATTAGTCAACGTTTGAATCTGAGTAAAGGGACCAGGCTCAAGGTCACTCCGAGCACTACTGCCCGGCACAGGGCAATTTGGACTTGGATAGGGCGGTTTGTCACTTAAAGATTCGAGTTGCTTCTTCATTTTCTTGATAAACGTAATGGCCTCCGCACGAGTGAGTAAGTCGTCTTTGCCATAACCTTCAATGGTTGGTGATGTCTTACCCCTGGACATCCCCTCATTAAGTAAAAATTGTATCGACTGATCCTCGGAACAGTTAAAACCTTGCGCAGCAATAGTTAGCGAGGCAACCCCACCTCTGGTCATCGGACGCTCCTGTGAAGAGTAGTAGCCCCATCTATGCAATGCATATGCTCTTGTTTTAGAGTCCCATGGCTGATCTTTATCTGCAATGAAACTACTTGGATCCTCGTAAGCCTTGATCAGTATTGATACAAACTCCTTAAAAGTGATCGTGTCATTCGGCCGAAAGCTCCCGTCTGGATAACCGCTAATGATGCCTTGTGCAACACCCCAAGCGATCTCTTCATGTGCCCAATGCTTGTCCGACACATCTCTAAACGAAGGAGCACCATAGGCGACAGTTGCTAGCAGCACCCAAATGAGTGCTAATAGGGGAAGGAACCGGAACGTTTTCATGAAAGACTTCCTCCCTGAGGTGCTATAAAACGCACAGATTGATCGGTATGCATATTCAGCGCATAAAATTTTGCTTCCACATAGTCAATCCATAAGCATGTTCCAGAGTTCACATGATGAAGAACCTGCTGCTGCTCGGCTGGAATTGACGTGTTAGTCTGACGACTGTAATTTTCAACATCTTTAGTATCGAAGAGTACATGATGATGGATCGGCAGCATGCAGAGCGGGTTAGGCTCATCAATTGTGAGTACAACAGTGAAATCGAAGTTCTTCCAATCCGCCCTCCATAGAAGATGCTGTAGTGCTCTTTCGAACCATCCGCCATAATTGCCATCTATTATGAGTTCGTTAGGGATATCGATATGAAAAATAAAATGATGTGCCGACTCCAGCGCCGAGAACAAAGCAGGAATGTTGTACATCTCCCAAATCGTTTCAAAAAGCAGTAGAGCCTTCTCCTGAAGAGTTAACCCGGTTGGGATTTTACGAACGAATCCCTCGTTGGTTCTTAGCCACGGTTTTTCGCCGAAGCTTAACATATATTCATTTAGACAATCCCGGTGCGGACTTAATTCGAACTGATCTGCGTAACCCTTAAGCGGGCTTGCTGAATTCCGGTCGAAGGATGCGCCGTTTGGAAACAACGTATCTACCGAATGACCATGTACCCTGCTAAGCATCTCCATATAGGTCCTAGCGAAGAATGAGCGTCCTTGCAGGGTGGCCTCACCGAATTCACGCATTTCGCCGTCCAGATCAAACTCCCGATCCGGGATAAGTTCAATGTCTCTTAGTGCTCCGCCGAGCCAGTATTCTTTTCCTGAGTCCATCTCATGGTCGAAGTGAATGCGATACACTGAAACGGGATCATGAATAAACTGCTCCCGGCATAAAGCATCAATTGTCTTCAACCGATCCTTCTTTTGACCCCCAATAAACAGTACACGGTTATTAGACCGACTGCGATCTGAGGATTTCAAGGACCAATTCCACACAAAATCTGCCTTCTCTGTACCATAGAAGTTTTCTGCAATCTTAACTGGGCCAATATGCCGGAAATACTTATCTCCATGATCAGGTCCCAAGATAAAATCCTTCTGTATCAGTTCAGGTTCCAAATACTCCTCTGCACTAGCCGTTTCTGCAATACTTCTGTGCACTTCCTTGCCGGTATATAGAGCGGGTTTTTGAGGATAGGACAAAGCCTTGCGTAAAGCAGCAGTCTCCTTGATGAGAAAGTAGGAGGACAAAACAGCACCCTTGATTAACATAAGGACCAACCCAAATACAAGAATCATAAAGAATACGACAGGTCCGGAATCAGCATTGCGGCTGCGGTTTGAGAAATAGTCCCAGAAAGAGAATAACAACCAACCTGCAGTAGCACTACCGATTAGTATGGCCGGTTTAAAAATGCTATACCTGAGAGAAAGAATAACAACCACCCAGGTCCAACCCCAAGCATTGTCTTTATTAATGATCCAAGTGACAAGCCAAATAAGAATCACTGCCCATCCGAACCACACCGATAACTTAAGCTTCCTAATAGCTTTGGTCTCGCTAGATGTATTCATCAAACTCAATAAGCCCTCCATATACTAATAATTAGAATTTTTAAAAGTCATAGATAGAAAGTATCCCTTATATGTATGTTTTGTCAATATATAAACTTTTAAGGGTGTTCATACTATCATTCCTTATCTCTAATGTTTGGGTTGAGGTGATAATATGATCGATTCATCTAAATATGATGATGATGTATATAGTTTTATCCGTCTTATTGGGGAGCGCATAAAGAGCATACGTCGATCCAGGGGACTAACCCAAGAGGAACTTGCCGAGAGGGCTGGTATTAAATCCTCATATGTGACGGGTATAGAAACCGGAAAGAGAAACTCGTCATTAAAAACAATTTCTAAATTACTAACCGCTCTAGAAGTAGAGCCGTGGGAGTTGTTTAACTTTAGTGAAATTGAAAGTGAGGAACTTCACGAGAAGAGAACGAACGTAGAGTTAATAAAGGCGCTACTATTATCGAGAGAACTACATGAGATTAAGCTCATTCAGAAGGTTGCACGACAGGTGTTTGATACCATTGATCATTCTAACGGGAAGTAAAATATATATTGCCGCAGTTATTGAGTGGATTCTACTCAATAACTGCGGCTAATAGCCTCATTCACTGCCGGCAAAGTTTCTCTAACAGACTTTTTGCCCCCTAATTTACTCGTTAAGTAACCCATATTATTTCGTAATAACCAAACAAATCAAGCACTTTAGTATTGCGGCATTAACTGCGGCTAATAGCCGCAGTTAATGCCGCAATACTCTTCCAAGTTCAAAGTACGAGAAAGGTTCTTGACAATATCACCTTATGCTCTTAGTATATGATTCATAAACTATCTAATTCATACTTCATCCCTTGACATGAGTCTTAAGGGAAACTAATTCTAATAACCTTTAAACGTGTTAATATGTTTTTAATGAGCTCTGATGCTACTAACTATTTATAATTGGCTTTAAGCCCTAATGGATGATTTCAATTCCCATTAGGGCTTTTTTGCGTTCAAACCTTCCGAGGTAGGAATGCCAATTACAGTCTAAATATCCAAGGCTGAGGGATCTCTAAATGATTCTTTGGCCTTTTTATATATATGTTACCTAGACGGCAAAATATCAATTTCCGATTTTATCGGACGTTCTAATCATCAGACCAAGGATCACCCCGGACGCTTGCGACCGGAGTTGGTTGAAACAAGTGATCCCGAATGGTATGGATACGCCCGTCCGCCATTCTGACTCAAGGGCTAGCAGGCAACCACAATACTTTTTATGTTGCCGGGAGGCGAGCCCATAACGGCTCACTTATGTCTCTGATACTACTCAATTCAAAAAAATAACAGCGAGCTTTAATAAGAGATGTACTTGAACTTGGTTTTCGTTGAACCCGCTCCAAGCAAGCTCTCCGGCCGCTGATTATATAGCTACTAGTTAAAGATTGCTGAAAGATATCAGCAATGCCATTGGAATAAGTCTGACTATTTTAAATTCTTAGAGGAGGTCTAGTACATGATTGAAACAAGAATGATTTGTGATTTAACCGTGCACCCGAGTCATGATAACGTGATTTCAGAATGCACACCTCTCGCTATGCAATCTCTTGAGTTGAGTGTCCGTGAAGAAGGAATCCTATATCCTCTAATTATCAATCAGCATAATCAAATTATTGATGGCACTACAAGATGGTTGATAGCTCAGAAACTAGGTATCTATGAGGTGCAGGTTTATATAATCGATTCCGATTCCAATTGTAACTCTGAAGAATTCCTGCTACTTACGCTAAACAGATCTAGAAGGGATAATGAACAGGATCTCATTAAGCTAGCTAAAATCGCTAAAAGGCTTTATGAAATTTTCGATATCAAAAGAGGTAGGAAATTGGGACACGGTGACCCAAAAGATGCAAAATATGTAGCAGATCTTCTTAAATGTAGTCAAAAGAAGATAACTAGGCTATTGAGACTTCTTCAGCTTATTCCTTCTATTCAAGACTTAGTTTCTCAAGACAAAATTGGAATTAGCATTGGAAACAAGATTGCATCTAAGCTTAATGAGGAGCAGCAACATGCCTTTTACAATGTTATTACTAGATTGGATATTAGGAATATGGGAAGCCAAGAAATTCACACCTTGATTGAACAATTTAAGAATGACCTATTACAACCTATTGATGAGATTTCAGAGGAGGATTTGGAACTCACAACGTTTGATGAAGTTATTAGAGCTTCTTCCGGCGAGCATTTCCCATTAGTTATGAAAAATCTTTCTGAAGTTCCAGTCGAAAATATTATTAAAGACATTGTCAAAGTCTATCATAACACCACCTTTTGCTACGAAGAAAAGCGTTATCCGATAAGTAAACAAAATCACATGAAACTAATTGCAACCGTTGAAACTTTATTGGGCTATCTCATGGATAAGGTGGGATCCGTAAATTGAATATGACTTCAGGTCCCTCACCGTTGGAAGCACAAACCAAAAAGCTCTTTAGGCATATACGTACGGGTAGTTACAAAACCCGGGCTCAATATATGGGCAAGTGTCTTAATTTTGCACGATTCTGTCATAATACTTATAAAGTCAGTAACATTCGAAACATTAACACTGATCATCTAGCAGCCTATATTGTGACCCGACAAAAAAATGATATTGCTGGAACAACAATCTGCGATGATCTTTCGGCTATTCGTTTTCTGATGGATCATGTTTCTAATCCGCGCTACCAGATATTAACAAATGTTGAAATCGAAGAACAGTATGATCTACTGTTGGGTAATGAGCCTCTAAATCCGGGTAATCGTGCGTGGGCAATCAATGAATATGAGACATTCATTCAAAATTGTAAAAATATCGGTGCTTATAATCCCATTGATGTGTCTGTTCTTTGCATTAGCATGGGATTACGTATTACTGAGGCAGTTGCCTCGACCAGGGCGCAAGCAGAATATGCACTTCGCACTAGGGAGTATCAAGTCAAACACGAGGCTAAAAATGGAAGATGGCGTAAAGTCCCTTTAAGCCCTGAGGCAGAGCAAATGTTCTTACGGCGTCTACCCGAGGTGCCACGAGGAGGACACCTTTTCATCAAACCTGATCAAAAAACGCACTTGGCAGTAAACGAGCATGAACATTTTTTACGTTGCATTCGAGGTAAAATAATTAGCGAGGAAGGGATACGAACAAGAATCATCAAAAAATCAGCAAAAACCTTTACTAATGAGATAACTTGGCATGGTCTACGTTATTCATATGCTCAGAACAAAATGAAACAACTACTTCTAAACGGATTCAGTTACGATGCTGCTAGACAAATTGTATCTCAGGATCTTGGTCATAATCGATTGTCTGTTGTAGACGTATATATTGGAAAGAAAGGTTGTTACTTGGATAACATTTTGTGAGTAATACCCGCTTCTTATGTTAATTCCTTTCTTTACATCTTTTAAAAAATGGAGGACTCAAAATGGAACCAACTCTCTTGACTATAGATGAAGCGAGAAGTATTTTAAGGGTGGGTCGTAACGTAATGTATCAACTGATTAAGCAAGGAGGTATTTGCCACATATTGGTAGGTAAACAGATTCGAATACCCAGAGAAGCGCTATATAAATGGATTGAATCCAAAACGTTTGTCTCTTGAGTTGAGTGACGAACCTCGGCCTCTCACACCGTATATACCATTCGGTATACAGCGGTTCATGAAATATTGCGTGTGGATTTGTATCTGTCCAATAAATTCTTAAGTCCATTGGATTCCCAGTGTTATTCAAAGGAATTGGACTCCCTACTATTCACCAATACCCTTTTCGGATATCCCCTCATTCATAGGCTTTATCCTCGGGCGTACCTAAGGATAGAAGCCTATGAACTTTGGTTCTCGGGTTTCTTCCATTGTTTTCAAAGGCCCACCCTGAACCCTCTTGAATCCATTTGTCCATTTCTCGAAGGACTCTTGTCAGAAGAAAATAAAGTATTAGACTGTTGAGGGCATTCAACTAACGTGCAGGATAGTTTGACCGCTTAATAGAATGCCTCAAAAATGGAGCAAAAAGCAATTAGATCTGGATTATTCTCAACTGCTTCTCGTGACGCTGTAGGAGGAAGTTGATAATGGGTGAATGAAGCAACTACACGCTTTTTTTGTTGACTTTGTTATCCTCGGTTGTTGATTTTTAATGCAAAAGAAAAACCGCTCCGACAATTGGGCGGGGCGGTTAATTCTCAAATATCGTTTTCCGTTAGCACACCCTGAAAATCCGTGAGTGCATTATATTACTCTACTCACTTTCCCTATCTTCAAATATTCAATTTGTGCAGAAATATCTTTAAGATCCTCATCATTAACGCCCAATGCATATCCCTTTGTCGTCAACCAAGATATACTCATATCACTGTTGTTAATTTGAAGTAATAACGCCTTGTTGAAATGTTGCGTATTTGCCTCAAACCATCCTCCTATGGACATCTTAATTTTGGCACGAATTTGTTCCGAAAATCGAATGAAATTTTTCGGTTTTTCCCCGCTTCTCCTATTCACCCCAGAATAGATTCTCGGTTGATGCAACGGCGGTACAGTATCTGGTTTTTCCACTACAAAGTCTACATGTCGTTGTTTTTTTAATTCACATAGCTTGGAATAAAGAAGCAGATCATCTGTAATCGAATATTTACCTCCGCGAACTTTGCTCCAGCCATGCATAGCCATGTACTTAAGTGTCATTTGATCCTCAAGTTTTTTAGCCGCAAATCTATCACAGCAACCAGCTGAAATGACCTCAATTACTGCTTTTGGTTTGTGTATCTTCGTCCATTCAGCACCTTTTTTAGTGCCATGTTTTCGAATGCGTTTATCCAAATCGTCAGTTGTAGATTCACCAACATAAATAAATTGATCCTCTAGTTCAAGTATATAAACCGAACGCATCACAATATCAGTGTCTGCCATTTTATTCCTCGCGCCCTCTGTTCTTTTTGAGCAATTCGTCTTCCTCAGCTAACATTTTTTCGTAAAACGTTTCTTTCTTTGCTTCGAATGCTTCTATAATATTTTGCATTTTCTTGTTGTCTGAGTTGCCACTAAGAATTAAATTAAGTGCCTCTTCATCTGAAATTTCATTATTAATACGTTTAAAAACCAATTCCTTCTCTAGTTGATTTAGAGCCTGGTCTTCGTAACCCCAAGAGGCATTCATTTGTTCGAACATCTTATCAAACTTTTCCTGCGAAACTTTTTCATTACTACCCACTAGACGCCCTCCCACATACCATTTCCATTATTGTACAATAACTATTTGTTACAATGCTATTTCAATGATGATACCAATTCATACAATAGTAATTATTCTCTCGCGTTGTAACGCAAGCGATCTGGCAGATCAGAAGACGCGTTAAGCTCTAACGGGAAACGTTAGTTGAACGACAACAGCGGCAGTCTAAGACTTATTTATCAAGTCTTGGTTAGCCGCTGTTTTTATTAGTGGATCAGTCTAAAACTTATTTTTCAAAAGCTGAAGATCTTTCAATTCAAAACCGCGTTAAATCAATGACTCCAGACTAATACTTTATTTTCACCGAACTCCTACTTCATACCTACTATCCTTATGTTCGTGGCTGGAGGCATTTCTAGTAGGCGTCCACCTTTTTTAGCCGCAAACCTGCCTTCCAGTGAACGGGGGCCAACAATTTTTGCCCAACCAACATTTGTCTGTTTTAAAGCAGCTTCAGGAACATAAAACTCAATATACATAGAACCTGGCTTTGCTTGTTTTCGAAATGCATTAACATCTGCAGGAAGAGCAACATGTGTTGTGCCGGTATGACTTTCTATCACTTTTTCTGTTCTTAGCATAGAGTCGTACTCCTGTTTAGACATCCATCTGCCTACTTTGGTTAGGGTTACTTCCCTGTTGTCCTTAACTGCTGCCGTACACAGCCCATCTTCTGCTATGCTTAATGCCCGTTCTGTGGAGGCAGTTAAGTGCAGGCCAAAACCATGATTGTTTGATTGCTCTCTCATAATGCTCGTCTCCTTTGAGGTGAAATAAAAAAAGCGCAGGAGAACATTCCTGCGCTTTGCTGAATATTTGTGGAAAACAAAAAAAGGCCCAAGTAGCAGCCATGAAAGACTGTCACTTGGGCCCGAGGCCTAAACTATAAAGTTATGATAAGGAGGAGTATTTTGTTATCTGATCACGGAAAACAAAAAAAGCCCCATACGATAGCCAAAAATCGGCTTCGTACAGGGCTATTCTGGATCAATCAGATTGCGTTATTAAACAAAAAAAGTCCTCCGATGAAATAGAACTATGCCTATTCCAGGAGGGCTATAGATATCCTAAATATGTAGTTATTGATAAAGAAGGATCCTGCGATTCAATTCTGAAATGGACCAGAGCCCAATTAGCAGATGAGCGTTATGAGTATTAATGGATACTTATCCTTCACGGGACACCGTGATATATTATATAGTTCACCCGGGTTGTCCTTAAAAAACAGACGTTTACCCCGAATCCAAAAAAAATTTTTCGATATACTCCAGGATGTTATCCTCTGCTCGCCGTTTATTTCTGTGAACTGTCTGCTGCTTCGTTCCAAGCATTTCCGCGCATTCGGCTTCGGTAATTGCGCCCTCCCCGTAACAACGCTCGAAGGCTTCGATTTGAGGTAGACTCTTTAAGTATTCCTTATGCATGCCTATAGGAAGAATCATGTATCCATAAAAGTCTTTCTTCTCTTTACGGCTCAATTTCCGATTATCCACCCTCAATTGCTTCACAGTCTCGATAACTTTAGCTCGAAGAAGAACCGGGTCCCGTTCTTCCAGAGTAATAGCCTGTTTTTCGAGGTAGATTTGAAACAGCTCTTTGCGCGGCTTACCCTTTTTCCCATTTACATATTTCTTTCTGAGCCACCTTTTTGTCAGCTCACTATGCACATTAATTTTTATAAAGTCTCTGAAGGTTCCCCTGCCATCGACACGGGGCATAAAACGGGTAGCAATGGCTTCAATCAACTCGACTTCAATTTCCTCTGTAGAAATGTCATCAATATCGTTCCATCGAAGCCTAATTGCATTTTTAACCATTGGTGTGAAGTACGCAGTAAATAATTGATACTCATCCCTTGTTGCATCGTTACTGCAAACGGCCGCAGCAATCCTGAAGACTTCCTCATCAGCTAAGATTGGAGAAGAAAGCGAGTGCTTCACTTCTGGAAACTCCTCTGTTCCATCCAGATGCGACACAATACAGATAGCGTACCCCCTTTTTAGCTGACCATGTTTATCTGAAACCATCCTGTAAGCCTGGCGTTTATCAGCAGCCTCGACATACTCCAAGATTTCCCTTCCCGTATCTACGGTGTAACCACTCACATAAAAGTCCATTTCAAGTCACCTCTCTTCTTTTCCGGTAAAAGTACCTATATATATTTGTTCTAATATTTTCGCCTTTTTTTGACCAAAAATCTAGAAATGAATTACTTCCGTTCAAAAAGAAGCACCCAGTTGGAAGGGAGCCCCTCCTACTTGGTGGTTTTTTTCATCATTAATGAAGCAGCGCTCATCAGCCCACCTCAAGATTTCGGGAGAAAGCAAAGGGGGCAGACTGCCAGTGGTAGTTCGCAAAACCCAGCCGGTGCAGTCGCCAACGTCCATCCAGCAAGACCGTTCCACTTCTTCCGTTTTCAAAGATACATCTGAGAGCCTACCGTAGCTGTCATCCACAGCCAGCCACACCGAACCTTGCACGGCAAGAACCGGTATGGCAAACAAGGCTATGACAGCTACGGTATACGGATGTACTGATCTTTGAAAACCTCATACGTTTCACTTCATTGCTCATCCGGGCGGACTGCGCCCTAACCGGCAAAACCTTAAAGATTCCGCTCATTGCCGCTCGTGCTAGACCAGCAAACGGAACCAGATTGGCTTTAAATCCAATAACTTTTAGGAGTCTATGATGATGTTAACAAAAAACGTGTACAGTACCATGATCGGAAAGCAGTTTTCTCAACCCAGCTTTAAGCTGTTGTGCGCACTAATCGATCAACGAATTGAATATGGACTTCCCAGCTTCATGTTGCGGAAAAGACTCCTGGAAGAGATAGAGGATTTTAATAAGAAGGCTACAGCTGTTCTGGAGGAACAGCACAAAGTGGAGGATAAGGTACGCAGAGACATGCTCGCTTTCCCCTTCCATACCGAACTGACCTATAAGCTATCTCTTGTTTTGAATTGTGGAACGGTCTGTAAATTGGACTTAAAGTATAATAATATCTCGTTTACGGATCCGGAGGGAAACTCAGGATTAACACCTATAGTGTACGTGTCCCAGTGGCAGAAGAATAAATACATACGGATGATCAAACCGAGGGAAGTGATTGAGGGCATTGAGCATCTGTACACCGTTCATTCGACTCATATTCCCGTCATTACGAAGGAAAACGTATCACAGTGTGATAATAAGGCGGTCCTGGAATTACTATTGACCTTAACGGAAACCGAGAAGAGCCTGCTGCAGGAGAAAAAGTGCCCAAAACTGCGGTCATAAAAGAGTGTTTCCAAGCCCTCATACCTTTATGGTAGCCAGCATTGAAGAACAACCATCAGTGCGGCGTAGAAAAAACAAACGTCCGGCAGCTGATAAACAAATACCTATAACCCTGCCAGTGAGAGTCTCACAGTATCAGTGCGAGATCTGCATGTCGATCTTTTATCTCTAATTTTTAATTAAGGAGATCCTGATTGGGCGCGTAAGGAGTGTATGAGCGCGTCGGCTGACTAGCTAAGCCTACTTTTTCCTTCTGCCCTGGTTCCGGATGAAACGGGCGCTGCAGAGATTCCCTTCAAAGGTGGGCGCCGAACAACGGCCGCCCTCGTAGCCCAATGTTTTTTCCTTGACAGATAAAGTGAAAATCGCTTACAGGTATAGATAGATATATTCAAGGGGGAATTAACATGACGATTTTAGCGATGTATCGATGGGAGAATAACGCTGTATTTGTATCTGATTTCCGGGTTTCTTATGATGGAAAGAACCAGGTAGATGTCTTATCCAAGTTTATTACTTTCGATAACAGACTTGGTATTTTCACTGCGGGCAATTTGGAATTATGGAAAGGCGCTGTGCCAATAATCCAATCGGTTATGCGAGAGGTTACAATGGATAACGTAGCAGAAGAGGGGCCACTGCAGCTGGCCCTGACACGTTATACAGAATCAATCCCTACCGCTCGTGATAAACCCAGACTAAAGTATGGAGGAATTGGTTTCATGCTTGACGAGGAAACGGGAACCAATATCGTCTTCAGTTTAGAAGGAGAAGCTTCAAGAGGTCTTCGCATAACCCCTCTTGAAGATGGATGTATTGTCATGGGAAGTGGCAAAAATATTCCTATGATTGAGGATAGGTTGGGCGCCGTCCTGAATCAGCATAAAGCGGAACAGCCAGACAATGTACCTGAAATAGAATCAAAATTGAAAGGAGAAGTTACTGATTACATCACTCGATGCGGAGCATCCGCTTACCGTAAGTTGGGCATATCACCCGTCTTCGCAACCTCCCGACTTGCTGCAGGTGGTTTTAATATGACGGGGATCGAGACTCATGGAGGTAGTTTTTCCACTTATGGACCTCCCCGAAGATATCATTATTCGTTTCAACGCATAGATGGACAAATGGTGCTCCAAAATCATCTTACTAACAGAGTCATAGTCGTTAATGAAATCAAGGATTATTCTGATTCAGAGGTTGATGTATTGTTTGATCCGCTCGGGTTAATGGGGGGGGTTGACCCAATCCCTTGTGCGGTAGGAGATACAGTGTACTTTATGAACCAATGGGTTGAAGATGACTTTCTTGACCGAACCGTATATAAAACGGGGATCTTCTATTTTAAAGGCCAGCCTATGTGTAATCCAAACTACCAGCAGCTGGCGAATATCATAATGGAAGAGTTAGATAATCCGGAGGCAGTTCCTTATGTAAACACGGGAGACATTGGTTTAATTATCCCGGCCGAAAAATGCAGTTCATTTGAGGCGGGTATCAGCACACAGATTTTAAACCATACATGGATGGCCGAGCATATCACCAACTACGATAAATTCTACGACCCACCGGCGGACTCTGCTGGCAACTAACCAGCTTTCTGCTGTTTTCCGCAGAAAGCCGCCGGGCTCCTTTCCACTGCAGGCGGGCGAACCAGCCCGTCCACTGAATCACCATGATCGAGTGCATAATGTCAAAAATGGCGACTCAGCCGACCGGTTCGTCAGCTTTCTGTGGTACGGGTTACTTTTTCGGGTACGCCGATTACCAATAGTCTTATTATTGTCAGAAAAAAAATAAAGATCTAGACTGAAAAATAAAGTATTAGACTAACGATGCTTCATTAAGCTAAAGGACAGCTTAATGATTTCGCGAATACTCTTATATTGAGTTATAAAAAAGTTCGTATATAAGACGTTATGTGATATTACTGCAAAGAATAAATCCTATAAATATAAAGAGGTAAATATGAATAAAATTGAAGAGAACTATAAACTACTCGTTAGTTACATTAAGCATAAATGGAATAGTATTAGCACCGAATTAGACTCAATATTAGATGTGATGCCAGATGAATTTGAAATTGACATTAAGAGCAGAACAGTGCTAAATACTTATTTCAAACCTGAGACTGAAACAGAGTTAAAAGAGTTTGAGGGATATTTCTCTTCATTTGGAGAACTATTAAACAGAACATTAATGGAAGATTATTCAAATACATATTCTTTTATTGAATCTAGCACGCAATTAATTATTAAAGAAATGAATAAAGAACTTGAATACAAGAGATATAAAAAATTAAACCAAAAATTTTCCAACAAGTCAGAATTTTATAAAATGATCAAATTCATTGACGGTAATATTTATAAGTTTAATGAGAGTGACCACATAACTATTAGATTAATAGAAAAATATATAAGAAAAATCAGAAATGATGGAGTGCATAAACCCTACGAAAGTATAGGGAATGAGATAAAAAATGCAATTTTAATAGATAACAATAATGTTGATCAAAGACTTAGAGCTGTCCATTCTCTTTTTGTCGATAATATTAATTCTTTATATGGAGTGGTAGAAGATTATAAATCTATATTATTAAAAATTGTTCCTGATAAAGGATGAAAAATCATATTGTTAGTAAATCAAAGAAGGCGATAACATCACATAACACCATTTCACGCATCGGGCCATTCGGTCCTCGGTCCGGCCAAAGATTGGAGTGAATTCGTGGAGGCATTTCAGTGTTCGAAGAAGCTGGGTCAGCCGAGTACACCCACACTGGCTAAGTCTGTCCGGGTCTGATGCCCCTTACCGCCAGTGATGGTTCTTGAATGCGGGAACTTTACTCATTGGGCTTTTTCAAGTTATTCCGCTAACGGGGACGTTAGTTGAACAACACAGCGGCATTCTATGACTTTAATTTCTTTCCACTCTTTTTCTACCAATGGAACTGGAAAATGTTTTGTAAAATAACAAAAGCCCGAATCCGAAGATTCGAGCTTTCGTAGGTTCATTACGAACCTTAATTTGTAACTTACGATAGTCGCTCATTACGAGCTTGAATGACAACATATTACCTTCAAATCCTATATACGTCAACTCAAATTAGCAGTTGATACAATATCGTCGATCTATATAAAACTAATCCCAGAGTTAATCCTTATCTCTCCCAAGTGCTGTACTCATCGCATTGATTGTTTTCTTATGCGTTTTATCAAACCGGTGAGTATAGATCTTGTTTGTTGTAGCCAAATCAGAATGCCCTAATGCTTCTGAGATTGCCTTTAAGTCAACACCCGCTTCATAGAGAATACTTGCAAAAGTATGACGCAAATCATGAAGTCTGATTTTAGGTAATACATTACGCTCTAGAAATAAGCCAAATTGCTCGGTCAGCGTATTCACACGATACGGCTTTCCATTGTCCTGGATATAAACATAGCCACTATCTATGTACTCATCACCCAACATCCATTTGTACTCTTCTTGACGCTCTCTGGCCTTGGTGAGGACCTCAAACAGTTCATCCGTCATATAAAGCACACGCTTGCTCTGTTCCGTCTTAGGGGCTTTTACGATCTCTTTACTGCCTGCGCTAGTACGAACCTCTGCTATCTGAATGCTCCTATCCTTGAAGTTAATGTACTTCCATTGAAGACCTACAATCTCTTCACGTCTAAGTCCCAAATAACCGGCCAGATATACGGGTAATTCAAGCTTTGTGTTTTTCACTCTGTCTAGCAGAATATTTAATTGCTCACGGGTATAAGACTGTCCTACGAACCGTTCTTTCTTAGGAAGAGTTACCGCGTCCGATACGTTACGATGCACAAATTGCTGCTTCAGGCCGTAATCCAACGCTTTCCGAATACAGGCATGATGTTTATGTACAGTATTTGGAGAAAGTAGTTTATCATCCATTAGATATTTATAATATTGTTGGATGTGTGCAGGTTGCAGCTTTTGTAACTCGAAGTTACCCAAAAAGGGGATAATATGCTTAAAGATAATATTTCTGTAACCATAGATGGTTGTCTCTTCGCAGTTATACTTTACGTATTTCTCTATCCAATGCTCAAGAAATTCGGAAAAAGTCATTTTTGTCGTTTGGACCAATAAATTACGTTGCTGATTATATTCAAATTCATTCAGTAACTTCTTAGCCTCGGCTTCAGAGGAAGCAGACGTATATTTCCTGATTCGTTTGCCTTTACTATCTGTACCAAAATCAAATGTAACCCGAAATTTGGTTCCGACCTTGGTGATGCTTCCTGCCATGCTATCATCTCCTAATTCTCTTTGCCGTAGGGGATTCCTCTACCTAAGGTTAGGATAGCATGCTGCAAGATATTTTGTTAATAGATAGAACTGTAGCCAAATGGACTACAGCTACCCTCAAAAATCATGCAGTTAAACGAGTGTTGGCTACAATTTGGCTACAATTTTAGTCTACATACGTAAAAACCCCGCTCTGGGAGCGGGTTTTAGGATGGAGCCGAGGGGAGTCGAACCCCTGTCCGAAGATAACGGCACATAAGCTTCTACGAGTGTAGTCACAGTTTTGATGTCACCCGAGTATCGCCCCGTAACCGGCTATACGTTGGGTCAGCCTGATTGTCTTCTTCAGCTCACCGCAGGCGGAGATGAGACAGCGTATCCCACTATTTGTTAGCCCCTATCCCTGTCACATGGGCGATGCAGAGTAGAAGCACGCGCACAGTTTCTTAGGCTGCGAAAGCGTAGTTGTTTTGTTGTTTGCCGTTTAATAGGCTTTAGCGTTGATGAAGCGGACGCGTCCCCACTACTCGCTACTCATGCTCGAACTATCCCCGTCGAATCCAAGAACGGCCCCTCATTAAAAAGGGCGCTTCGGATCAAGCGGATCTTCCAAGCAAGAGAGATCCAATCTACAGCTTCTTATTCAAGAAAACTGTAACGAAGCAATAACTAACTTACTTACTTACTTACTCAGTATAGCACATTTATCAACACTTTAACACGTGGGTTAAAGGAATTGAAGGTTGAAACTGGAACTCCTTTGAATCGTCTAGTTCTCCCAGATTATCTGGCGATCTTTTGCTTATCACGCAGTACACGCTGGATATCACGTTGAGCATCTCGCTTGGCAGCCGAGTCACGTTTGTCATACTCTTTTTTACCTTTACCAAGACCAATCAGCAGCTTCGCATAGCCATTCCGCACATAAATCTTGAGTGGCACAATCGTAAACCCATCTCGCTTGGACAAGCCCAGCAGTTTATGAATTTGCTCCTTATGCATTAACAATTTACGTGTGCGTGTCGGATCAGTAGGATTGGCACGGTTACCTTGTTCAAAAGGGCTGATATGCATGTTGTGAATCTGAATCTCACCATTGCGGATCGTAGCAAAAGCATCTCCAATATTAGCGCGGCCATTACGCAGCGACTTGATCTCTGTACCCGTCAGCACCAAGCCAGCTTCATAAGTATCCTCGATAAAATAATCATGGGAAGCTTTCTTGTTCTGGGCGAGTACTTTCCCGTCTGCTTTTTTACCCATGAGAATCACTCCTTGAATCATATTCATAAGTTAAAGTAACCATGTCTGTCTAATCTTAAACGACACAGCCATCGAACGTCTGATCTATATTGTAACAAATGGAATCAAGTGAGCGCAAGGAACCTTCAACCAAATATACCTCACCTAATTTGTCATATAGTTGTCAGTAACATTACCCAATATCTAGCATTTGTTACAAAAAAACATTAAGCTGAGTTGATCTGGATTTTTTAGAAAATAGCGAGGTTAGCCTTTTGCTTGTGCGCCTTAATTAACAGATAGTTATCCACTAATCTCTTACATATCTATATCCATCTACCCTATTTACTTATTACCTATTGTTCTCAATTATCCGCTTCCCCCTACTTGGATATACATCTATTCGACGCCTATTCAAATAGTGCCGCTTTTACCTATACTGTGCCTATCGTATACTGTGCCTATCGTATACTGTACCTATCCTCTACCTATCCACTTTGCTATCACCTACGTTTTTCTATATAAATGTATTTCGTGCAACTATTTAAGCCTTATCACCGCCAAAAAACTAATTAGTTGCACTTTCTGCAGCTAAAAAAGCGAAATCAGACCAATTAGAGGTAACTCATCAGATTTAGATGTACAAAATGCAACTAACTGCCACTTTTACTACATAACCCAAATTTAACTGCACATAATGCAATTAACCAAGCCTGTTATGAGTTAAAAAGCACCGCCCCCAGGAGGGACGGTGCTTAGTAACATTATAGAGTTACGCAACGCATAACCGTCATTTATTTCTTTTTACGCTTACGTGGTGCTCCTTCTGGAGCGCCGCCATTATTGTCACTTCGTTTAGAAGTAACTTGCTCAAACGTCTCTACGTTGCCTGGTGTCACGGACTGGCCGATGAACACGCCGCCTTTGGTTTTCTTTTTGCGGCGGCCTTTGCCTGTAGGAGCGCCGTTACGGCCTTCTCCACCGCCAAAGTTCCCCCCGCGATCCTCGCGGCTGCGGAACTTCGTGCTGCCGTCCACGCCCCGCGCTTCGCCGCCGGAGGCGTCGGACGCAGGAGCGCCGTATCCGCCTTTGCCTGATCCAAAGCCGAAGCTGATGCCGCGTCCACCACCGGCACCACCGGCACCGCCGGTGTCTCCGCCGCGGCCTCGCCCGCCGCTGCGCTCACGCGGCGCGCCTGCGTTGCCGCCGGCTTCGCCTCCGCGCTCTGCGCCCGGCGCAGCAACTACCCGGCTCGCATCCTCGCCGGCCTCGCGCCCGCGCTTCCGCTTACCGCGTCCGCCCGCTGCGCCAACACCGGCCGCTTCGCGCGGCCCTTCACCGGCGCGCACAGCTGCGCCCGGCTTGCCCTTGCCCGCGCCTGCAGCAGCGCCGCCGGGCTTGCCTTTACCGCCGCGTCCCTTGCCCGCGGCAGCTTTGCCCCCGGCCGGCTTAATGAAGCCGCCGCCCGAACGGCCGCCCTTGCCTCCGCGGCCGCCTGCAAAGCCACCGCCGCGGTGCTCACCTGGCGCGCGTGGCTTCATGTCGACCAACTCGAAATCGATCGTGTGGTCATCCATATTTACTTTGGCAACTCGGATCTTCACCTCGTCACCAATGCGGAACACACGCGATGTGCGCTCGCCAATAAGCGCCATATGACCTTCGTCGAAGTGATAATAATCGTCGCTCATTGCACTGAGACGAATAAGACCTTCGACGGTATTATCCAGTTCGATGAACATTCCGAAGCTGGTCACACTGCTGACCATAGCCTCGAATTCCTCGCCTACTTTATCCTGCATGTATTCTGCTTTCTTCAGTTGCTCCGTATCGCGTTCAGCTTCTACCGCCACACGCTCGCGTTCCGAGGACTGCTGAGCAATGTCAGGCATCCGGCTAGACAAATAATCATGCCGTTTCTGGGTCAGTGCCCCTCCATTCTCAATCACTTCACGCATTACGCGGTGAATGACCAGATCGGGGTACCGGCGAATTGGAGAAGTAAAGTGAGAATAGTATTCCGCAGCCAGTCCGAAATGGCCCGTGCTCTCCGCATCATACTTTGCCTGCTTCATGGAACGCAGCATCATCGTACTGATGACCGTCTGTTCCTTTGTGCCTTGGATTTGCTCCAACAGATCCTGCAAAGCACGTGGATGAACCGAATTGCCACGGCCCTTGACGTGATATCCGAAATTGGCCGCAAAAGCCATGAAATTCTGCAGCTTCTCTGGATCTGGATCTTCGTGAATCCGGTAAAGGAACGGAACCTTCAACCAGTGGAAATGCTCAGCAACCGTTTCATTTGCCGCCAGCATAAACTCCTCGATAATCTGCTCCGCTACAGAACGTTCACGCTTCACGATATCTACAGCCTTCCCGTTCTCGTCGACGATGATTTTGCTCTCTTCAAAATCAAAATCAACCGCACCCCGGCGCATCCGCGCATCGCGCAGCTTCATCGCCAATTCCTTCATGAGGCGGAAATCATCAATTAGTGGACTATAACGTTCCAGCAGCTCTGGATCTTCATCTTCGAGAATTTTACGAACATTGGAGTAAGTCATTCTCTCTTTGGTGCGAATCACGCTCGTAAAGACATCGTGCTTCACAACCTTCATTTGCTCGTTAAATTCCATTTCACAGGACATTGTTAACCGGTCTACCTGTGGATTCAAGCTGCAAATCCCGTTCGATAGACGGTGCGGCAACATCGGAATAACCCGGTCTACCAAATACACACTACAACCGCGGTCATAGGCTTCTTTATCCAGCTCAGAGCCTTCACGCACATAATAACCTACGTCTGCTATATGGACGCCCAGCTTGTAATGTCCATTCTCCAAGCGCTGTACGTTTACCGCATCATCCAAATCCTTAGCATCTTCGCCATCAATCGTAACAATGTTCAGCCCTCGCAGGTCGCGTCTTCCTTGCTCCGCAATCTCCTCTTCTGTAATTGAATCAGGAGCACTATCGGCTTCATCCATCACTTCAGCTGGAAATGCTTCAGGCAATTGATGTTTGCGGATAATGGAAAGAATATCAACACCCGGATCATCCTTATGTCCGAGAATTTCAATAATTTCACCCTCTGCCGCTGCTCGGCCTTCCGGATAACTCACAATACGCACAACGACCTTTTGACCATCTACAGCACCTTTAAAGGATTGCTTCGGAATGAAAATATCACGATTAATCCGCTTATCATCAGGCAGCACAAAGCCATAGGTCTCCAGGTTTTGAAAAACACCTACCGTCTGCAACACGCCACGTTTTACAATACGTACTACTTCGCCTTCCATACGTCCGCCGGACGGACTTTTAGAGGTAATACGAATCAGAACGATATCGCCATTCATAGCTCCCTTAAGATCATTTGCATGGATATATACGTCAGGATGATCACGATCATCCGGGATTAAAAAAGCAAAACCCTTCGCATGTGCTTGTAAACGTCCACGCAGCAAATCCATCCGTTCTGGCACGCCATAACGTGCAGTACGGGTCAATACAATTCTTCCATCCTGCTCTAATTCAATCAGCAGCTCCTCGAACTTTTTAAACCCTTCACTATCCTCTAGAGCAAAATGACTCACCAGCTCTTCATAAGTCATTGGTTTATATGCAGTTTCCCGCATGAAATCGAGTAATATTTCTTGTGTTATCATGTTCGTCACCCCAGCCCTCCGCGGCTTCAAGCCGCTGGCAAATATGTATATCTTGTCCTGCCCTGCAGTAATGCCAAGTAAATTTTACCTTTACTACTTCATACCCTAGTATACACGAAATCAATCCTGCGCATCCCTGTTACTGTCATCCAAAGGTTAACACAGTACAAAATTTCCTTTAACTGCTGAAATACATCCATGCCAATTTCAGATTTACTTCCTATCGATCCAGCCTTTTTCTTTGCGAATATGAAAAGAAAAGCACCCTTAGGTGCTTTTTAACTCCTTTTAATATAACAAAAAAGCCTCCGCTCTATTCCATTTAGAACAGAGCGGGGGCTTACGGTAGATCTTTTAGTCGATTAGAATAGCAGCTAGAATCGCCATGATGAAGAAACCAGCAGCAAGTCCAACAGTTACACGTTGTAGTACGAGCTCCATACCACGAGCTTTTGTTTTACCAAAGAGATGCTCAGCACCGCCAGAGATGGCACCGGAAAGACCCGCGCTTTTCCCCTTTTGCAGAAGAACGACCGCAATAAGACCGACGGAAAAAATCAGGAGCACAACTTTCAAAAAGATATCCATTCACTTCCACCTCCTACGCCTAAGCATCACTATCTATGGTAATTTAGGTTATCACGATACATAAACAGTATTCTTATTTTATCATAGCGCTGTCGGTAATACAACAGCTTAGACTGTTAAGTCGTAGCTTTTCTTGCAAGATAAGGATAAACCTATTAAAGTCTATCTTCTTCAAATCATAAAAAAGACCCGCCATAACGGCGGGTCTTCGAAGTCTGCTATAAAAGCAGATTATCTTTTAAGGTTGTAGAAGGATTTCAGGCCGTTGTATTGAGCCAATTCACCCAACTCATCTTCGATGCGAAGCAATTGGTTGTATTTAGCAACACGGTCTGTACGGGAAGGAGCACCTGTTTTGATTTGACCAGCATTAGTCGCAACAGCGATGTCAGCGATTGTGCTATCTTCGGATTCACCGGAACGGTGGGAGATAACTGCTGTGTAACCAGCACGTTTAGCCATTTCGATAGCATCAAAAGTTTCAGTCAATGTACCAATTTGGTTAACCTTAACCAAGATGGAGTTACCGATACCTTTTTCGATACCTGTTGCAAGACGCTCAGTGTTAGTAACGAACAAGTCGTCACCAACCAATTGGACTTTATCGCCCAATTTTTCAGTAAGCAATTTCCAGCCATCCCAGTCGTCTTCGGACATACCGTCTTCGATTGTGATGATAGGATATTTTTCAACCCATGAAGCAAGAAGGTCAACATACTCAGCGGAAGTGTAAGATTTACCTTCGCCAGCAAGGGTGTATTTACCGTCTTTGTAGAACTCAGTGGAAGCAACGTCCATACCCAAGAATACGTCAACACCTGGTTTGTAACCAGCTTTTTCAATAGCTTCGATGATTGTAGTGATTGCTTCTTCATTCGAACCAAGGTTCGGTGCGAAACCACCTTCGTCACCTACAGCTGTGTTCAGGCCTTTGGATTGAAGTACGGATTTCAAGTTGTGGAAGATTTCAGCACCTGTGCGAAGAGCTTCTTTGAAGCTTGGAGCTCCTACAGGAAGAACCATGAACTCTTGAACGTCGATGTTGTTGTCCGCATGCTCACCACCATTGATGATGTTCATCATTGGTACTGGAAGAGTTTTAGCGTTGAATCCGCCCAGGTATACGTACAAAGGAATATCCAAAGCTGCTGCAGCTGCACGAGCTACTGCCATGGATACAGCTAGGATTGCGTTAGCGCCCAATTTGCCTTTGTTAGGAGTTCCGTCCAAAGTAATCATCAATTTGTCGATGCCCACTTGGTCAAGAGCGTCCATACCGATAACTTCTGGAGCGATGATTTCATTTACGTTCTCAACAGCTTTCAGAACGCCTTTACCCATGTAACGGGATTTGTCGCCATCACGAAGTTCTACAGCTTCGTGAGCACCAGTGGAAGCGCCGGAAGGAACGATAGCGCGGCCTTTAGCACCGGATTCCAGATAAACGTCAACCTCTACAGTAGGGTTACCACGGGAGTCAAGGACTTCGCGAGCATATACATCAGAAATAATAGTCATGTAAGTTAATCTCCTTTTAACATTGTTTTGGTCTTACTTGTATAGCTTAAAATCAAAGGCGTTATACCTTACCTTACTTACGGCTAGCAATCATGGATTGTCCGGTCATTTCCGCAGGTTGCGGAAGTCCCATCAAATCTAGGATTGTTGGTGCTACGTCTGCAAGAATACCGGATTCACGTAATACAACATTCTCAGTAGTCACGATGAACGGAACAGGATTGGTTGTATGAGCTGTGAACGGGCGACCGTTCTCGTCAAATACCATATCTGCATTACCATGGTCAGCGATAATAATGGCAACGCCACCTTTGGCAACAACCGCATCCACTACTTTACCTACACACTCATCCGTCACTTCTACAGCCTTGATTGTTGGTTCCAGCATGCCGGAGTGTCCAACCATATCAGGATTGGCAAAGTTAAGAATGATAGCATCCTGTCTTTCCGCTTCGATTTCCGCTACGCAGGCTGCAGCCACTTCGTATGCGCTCATCTCAGGTTGAAGATCATAGGTCGCCACTTTAGGAGAGTTGATTAAGATCCGAGTTTCACCAGGAAGCTCCTCGTCACGTCCACCGCTGAAGAAGAAGGTTACATGCGGATATTTCTCAGTTTCCGCGATGCGCAGTTGCTTCTTGTTTTGTTGAACAAGCACTTCACCCAATGTGTTATCCAGGTTCTTCGGTGAATAGGCTACATAACCTTGTACCGTTTCGCTGAAAGTAGTTAGGCATACGAAGTGCAGGTTTTGCGGGAACAAAGGACCACGATCGAAACCGCGGAAATCTTGATTCGTGAACACTTGTGACAATTGAATAGCACGGTCAGGACGGAAGTTGAGGAATACGACGGAATCGCCGCTCTCTACTGCCGTTACAGGTTTGCCTTCACTGTTTACAATTACACTAGGTTCAACGAATTCATCAAATACCGAGTTTTCATAAGATGAAGTGATGGCTTGCACAGCATCCGTGTATTTAGGGCCTTCACCATAAACCATAGCACGGTAGGCTTTCTCTACACGTTCCCAACGTTTATCACGATCCATTGCGTAATAACGTCCGGACACCGTTGCAATTGTACCCACGCCAACCTCTTCGATTTTAGCTACTAGATCTTGGACAAACTTCTTCCCACTATCAGGAGCTACGTCACGACCGTCCATAAAAGCATGGATATACACTTCATGCATATCTTCTTTTTTAGCAAGGTCAAGCATAGCAAACAAGTGGTTAATATGGCTATGTACCCCTCCGTCGGATACAAGCGCGTAAAGGTGAAGCTTTTTGCCACTGTTCTTAGCATTTCTAACTGCGCTAACCAGGGTTTCGTTATCGAAGAACTCACCTTCGCGAATCGATTTATCGATACGAGTCAAATCCTGATAAACGATCCGGCCTGCACCAATATTCAAATGCCCTACTTCGGAGTTGCCCATTTGCCCTTCCGGAAGGCCTACAGCTTCACCGCAAGCAGTGAGTGTAGTGTTAGGATATTGTTTCAGGTAACGGTCATAGTTAGGTTTGTTGGCTTGAGCAACGGCATTACCTTCTGTCGTTCCACGCAAACCAAAACCATCCATGATGATCAAAGCTACGGGTTTTGGAGCTGACATCTTACTTCGCCCCCTCAACCAATTGAACGAAGGAATCCGGTTGTAAGCTGGCACCGCCAACAAGCGCACCATCGATGTCGCTTTGGCCCATGTACTCAGTTACATTCTCAGGCTTCACGCTGCCGCCGTATTGAATACGAACAGCTTCAGCTGTTGCTGCATCATACAGATCTTTTACAAGACTGCGGATGTAAGCAATAACTTCGTTAGCATCTTGGGAAGTGGAAGATTTACCTGTGCCAATAGCCCAGATAGGTTCGTATGCAATAACAACTTTTGCTGCTTGCTCGGCACTAAGACCTTGGAATGCAGCTTCAGTTTGTACTTTACATACTGCTTTAGTTTGATCAGCTTCACGCTCTTCGAGCTTTTCGCCAACACATACGATAGGAGTAATTCCGTGACGGAATGCAGCATGCATTTTCTTATTCACGATTTCATCCGTTTCGCCAAAATAAGCACGACGCTCAGAGTGGCCAATGATAACATAGTCCACACCAAGATCACTTAGCATTACACCACTGATCTCGCCTGTGTAAGCACCGTTATCTTCAAAGTGTAGGTTTTGTGCACCAATCTTGATGTCAGTACCTTTTGCAGCTGCTACAAGTGCAGGCAGGTTAGTAAATGGAGCGCAGATTACAGTCTCAACGCCTTCTACTTCTGCTTTGCCTTTAATTTCAGCAATAAAGCTTTCTGCTTCAGGAACTGTTTTGAACATTTTCCAGTTACCTGCAATAATAGGTGTTCTCATGACTTATGTTGCCTCCTTCTTAGGTCTTACTTATCGTTCAGTGCTTCTACGCCAGGAAGCGCCTTGCCTTCCATGAACTCAAGGGATGCACCGCCACCAGTGGAGATATGATCCATTTGATCAGCCAGGTGGAATTTCTCTGCTGCTGCTGCGGAATCTCCGCCACCAATAACAGTGTAACCTTCAGTAGTTGCACAAGCTTTTGCTACTGCAAGTGTACCTTCAGCGAATTTATCGATTTCGAATACGCCCATAGGTCCATTCCAGACAACCAGCTTGGAGTTCTTGATAATATCGGCATAAAGTTCACGAGTCTTAGGTCCGATATCAAGTCCTTCCCAACCTTCTGGGATTTCATTGTAATCAACGATCTTAGTGTTAGCGTCAGCACCAAATTTATCAGCAACAACAACATCAACAGGAAGCATGAAGTTTTTACCAAGTGCTTTTGCTTTTTCGATGAATCCAAGAGCAACGTCAAGTTTGTCGTTGTCTACTAGTGATTTACCGATTTCAAAGCCTTGTGCTTTAGTGAATGTATAAGACAATCCACCGCCGATCAGGACGTTATCAGCCAAAGACAACAAGTTATCAATAACATCAATCTTGTCTTTAACTTTCGAACCACCGATGATCGCAGTGAAAGGACGTTCTGGGTTAGAAAGAGCTTTACCAAGAACGGACAATTCTTTCTCCATCAAAAGACCGGATACAGCTGGTAAGAAATGAGCGATACCTTCTGTCGATGCATGTGCACGGTGAGCCGCACCAAACGCATCATTAACAAACAAATCAGCCAATTCAGCGAATTGTTTAGCCAGTTCAGGATCGTTTTTCTCTTCACCTGGGTAGAAGCGAACATTCTCAAGTACAAGTACGTCGCCTTCGCCTAGCTCAGCGATTTTTGCTTTTACAGCTTCGCCAATTGCTTCGTCAGCTTTAGCTACTGGTTTGCCAAGGAGCTCGGACAGACGTTCAGCAGCAGTAGTCAAACGCATGGAATCTACGAATTCGCCTTTAGGACGACCCATATGACTCGCAAGAATGATCTTTGCACCGTTCCCGATCAAATATTTAATGGTTGGAAGTGTTTCGCGAATACGAGTATCATCAGTAATTTTACCGTCTTCTACAGGTACGTTGAAATCCACGCGTACAAATACGCGCTTACCCTTTACTTCTACATCACGGACGCTTTTTTTGTTCATGATTAATTCCTCCACACCCAAAATTGTTTCTAGCAGGAAACAAGAAATACATTTAGAAAGAGCGGAAACAAGGAATTTCTGTTTCCGCTCTATAGATGTTGCTTATATCAAGTCAATTACTTAGCGATTTTAGCGAATTTCTCCAAAGTACGAACCAATTGTGCAGTGTAGGACATTTCATTGTCATACCAAGCAACAGTTTTAACCAGTTGTTTGTCGCCAACAGTCAATACTTTAGTTTGTGTAGCATCGAACAGGGATCCGAAAGTCATACCTTTGATGTCGGAAGATACGATTTCATCTTCAGTGTAACCATAAGTGTCTGGATCGGAAGCTGCTTTCATTGCTGCGTTGATTTCTTCAACAGTAACGCTCTTATCAAGAACAGTTACAAGTTCAGTCAGGGAACCAGTTGCAACTGGAACACGTTGAGCTGCACCATCCAATTTACCTTTAAGTTCTGGAATAACCAGACCGATTGCTTTAGCAGCACCAGTAGTGTTAGGAATGATGTTCTCAGCTGCTGCACGAGCGCGTCTGAAGTCACCTTTAGCATGTGGAGCATCCAAAGTGTTTTGGTCGCCAGTGTAAGCATGAATTGTAGTCATCAAGCCTTCAACGATACCGAACTTGTCGTTCAGTACTTTTGCCATTGGAGCTAGGCAGTTAGTTGTGCAAGATGCGCCGGAAATAACAGTCTCAGTACCATCAAGAATGTCATCGTTAACGTTGTAAACGACAGTTTTCATGTCGCCAGTAGCTGGAGCGGAGATAACTACTTTCTTAGCTCCACCTTTCAAGTGTTTTTCAGCTGCTTCTTTAGTTGTGAAGAAACCTGTGCACTCAAGTACGATATCAACGCCTAGGTCGCCCCATGGCAATTCTTCAGGGTTGCGGTTAGCAAGAACCTTAACTTCTTTACCATTGACTTTGAAGAAGCCATCATGCACTTCAACATCACCTTGGAATTTACCTTGAGTTGTATCATATTTAAGCAAATGAGCAAGCATCTTAGCGTCAGTCAAGTCGTTGATTGCTACCACTTCGATACCTTCTACATTTTGAATACGGCGGAAAGCAAGGCGTCCAATACGTCCAAAACCGTTAATTCCAACTTTTACACTCATTGAATAGTTCCTCCTAGAATTCGTTTTATTTATTCAAAACAGACGGTGAGGTCTGTCATGACAACAATGTTAAGTATGATGCAAGAAGTATGTTATTGCCTGCAATCTAAAAACTACGAAGATAGCTGTAGTTGATTGTCAATTTCCTTGCCTATTTCTACTGCAGCAGCCTCGTCCGTGACGAGAATATTCTCCTGCCCGAAACGCAGCATGGCATGAATGGCTTTGGCCTTGGGTTTGCCTCCTGCAATACCGATGACTTTCTCTGTCCGAATAATATCTTCTAGACGTAGACCCATCGTAAGCATGGTATGGACAACCTGACCCTCTTCATTGAAATAATAGCCAAAAGATTCGGCCACTGCCCCTTCACCCTGGATTTCCGAGACTGTAGCCTCGTCCAGTTTGCGGCGGCGGGTCATTTCAATGGCATCCCCAATCCCATGTACAATAATACGCGAACTACGGATGGTTTGTACAATCTCTCCAATATTAGAGTCAAGTGCCAGCGATTGGTATGCATCCCCGCTAAGCAAATCAGGGACATGCAACAACCGGTAGTTGGCTCCAACCCGCTTTGCCATGGTTGAGGCAATCGTGTTGGCTTGAATCTCCATACTCTCTCCTAATCCTCCACGCGCCGGAACAAACCAAGCGTTCTTATAGGAAAGGGACAACGGCGGTGCCAGTTGATCAGCCATATCGGCAAGCGTCGATCCACCTGTGACGGCAACTGTATCATCTGCGCGAAGTATACTCAGCAGCGCTTTCGCACCCGCTCGGCCAAGCTCTCGTTTGGTGAACGGCGATGACTCACAATCACCCGGTACTACAATAACTTTATCCAGACCATACGTTGCTCGAATTTTCTCTTCCAGCTCATCCAGACCAAATAGGCTCTTAACAACCGGCTCTAGCAAATCAAGCAGTCTACGTCCAGCAGCGCTAATGCGCATGCCAACACTCTCGATCTCAATAAGCCCTTGCGATTTCAGAAGATCCGTCTCGGCACGCAGTACCCGCTCAGTCATATCTAGCGAAGCGGCTAGCGTTCTGCGCCCAATAATATCGGACAGCATGATCTGATGAAGAATCGTGTACCGTCTCTTAAGGGTTTCCATGAGATCAGGCAGAAGCTGCTTTTGGATATCTAATAAATTACGCATACTTTCACTCCTGCAACTTCGTCTTCCTCTATTCCCTTGTTCATGGTCTCAAAACGTCCCGGGTAAACTTTTTAAGTCCCACCCATATTCTAACCAAATATTGCTCGAAGCGCAAGTCTTCCGAGAGTAGAATTCTCAAGCGCTTGTCTTCTTATACATTAATAAGGTCAGAAAAAGATATAGCGCCAGATGCCTGTCCCTAGAGCGCTTGTCCAGTATTAATATTACATTGCAATTGTGTAAAAATTGTATTATAATCATTTTTGTTGCGCCCGTGGTCCAATGGATATGACGTAGGCCTCCGAAGCCTGAGATCCAAGTTCGATTCTTGGCGGGCGCGCCATTAATTTCATTTTTGCACATAATTTAGTAGTGCCTATACTACTACTTAACCAAAGAGCCGCTTGTCGGCTCTTTTTTTTGAATATAAGTTTGACTTTCTTTGACTTTTTGTTTGAATTTGTTTATCATGTGGGTAATACGGCAAGAGTAAAAATGAATACATTTAAAGAACCAATATCAAGGAGGTTTTCCACGTGAGTTATATTCCTATGGTAGTAGAACAGAGCAACCGCGGCGAGCGCGCTTATGACATCTATTCCCGCCTGCTGAAGGACCGCATCATTTTCCTTGGAACGGAGGTTAATGACGTGGTAGCCAATTCTATCATCGCACAAATGCTGTTCTTAGCTGCCGAAGATCCTGACAAGGACATTCACCTCTACGTGAATAGCCCAGGCGGTTCCATTACTGCAGGTATGGCTATTTTTGATACAATGCAGTACATTAAACCAGACGTTTCCACCATTTGTGTGGGTATGGCAGCTTCTATGGGAGCTTTCCTGCTAAACGCTGGCGCCAAAGGCAAACGCTTCGCACTGCCTAACAGCGAGATTATGATCCACCAGCCTCTGGGTGGTGCTCAAGGTCAAGCAACGGACATTGAAATCCGTGCCCGCCGCATCCTCAAATTGCGCGATAAGCTGAACCGTATTCTAGCAGAACGTACGGGTCAACCTCTAGAACGTATTGAGAAGGATACAGATCGCGACTACTTCATGACTGCTGCAGACGCGGCTGAATACGGTATCGTAGATAAAGTAATCGAGAAGACATTGCCTAGCGGTGTGTAAGCTATAAAGTAAAAATATAAAGAGGCTGTGCTCTATCCGTTATGGTTAGAGCACAGCCTCTTTATATTTTATAGAAGACCTAAATCCAATTAAGCCAGCCCGCCATAACCTAGCGCATCCAGCTTCTCGGCAATTACGCGATAACCCCGGCCATTCGGATGCAAATGATCAATGGATAACAGCCCTCTCTCATTTCCTGCGAACTCACTGTAAATCGAAGCAAATCCACATACTCGGCTGCTGTACTGTGCTGCGTATTGATTAAACTGCCTGACCCACTCTGTCGCACCAACCACCTGAGGATAGGGGTTATATAATCCCACAATTCTAATGATAAAAGGTCTACGCGTCCTCGCCTTCAATTGTATAAGGATATTCATAATTGCAGAGAAATTTTGTTTGCATTCCTGAAGCGATCTGCGCAGTTCTGCGGATAAGTTGCCTTGCTGTCTTGCTGCTGATTTGGCCGCGTGAATCAAATCATTACCACCGATAGACACAGTGATGATATCGGCTACTCGAACGGCCTCACGCATCATGGAATTTCCGCGCAGCCGCTGCTCCAGCTCTGAAGTAGTCATTCCGTTCACGCCTAAATTCGTAGAGGCTACAGTAGTCCGCAGTCTCCCTTCTGCCATTCTACGGTACACCGGTACAAAACCGTTACCTGGCAGAGCACCAAATCCAGTCGTCAAGGAATCGCCAATTGCAGTATATTGGTAGCCCATAGCTCTCCCCCGTTCATAAACTAGTTACTCCCTTTAGCATATGAACAAGAGACAACTCTGGTAAGGGGGAGATGTCTTGTGCCGACATTAGCGGAGACGAAACATTGCCATTTATTTCATGCCAGCAAACGGGCTATTGCCATCCGGCAAAAGCTCTTTGAAACTAAAAGTATACTCAGGGAAGCCTGCAGCATACGCTGTGTACTCATATAATTGGAAGAACAGAACAACCTTGTCGTCCTTCAGATAGAAATATTTCTCCGTATTCAATCCGTTGAATCCTCCCAAATAACTATCCTCTGCCTTCAGCAGCTTGCTCAGCTTTGCATTCAGCTGTTTTTTGTAGTTTGGATTAGCTCCAAACAGGTCGCCCAACAGTAGACGTTTACCATCCTTAAGCGAGAAGGTGAAGGCTTCACGGTTAGTCATTCCATGGGCGCCGCCCGTATCACTATACTGATGCATCACTATGCTGATCACACCATTCTGATTGTAGGTCACTACATAACCTGAATCATAGGTGTATTTGGGCTCTGCTCCATCTCGATCGGAGATATCCTGTTCTGCACCCGCCGCGAATTTCATAACACTTTCCTTCAAAGTATTATTAATAGCTTGTTGCGCACTGGAGTTGCCCAATCCACTGATCTTCGGATAATCAAGCTGAATAAAAGCTTCTGCCCGATCTTTAGCATAAGTTTCCGTGGTTACCGTCAGCGCGTTCTGCGGTCTGTTCAGCACATTCAGCCTACTGGCGGCCCGACTCCAATCTACCTTATAACCCATATAATCATTTAACAATCCTGATGGAACATAGAGGCGATTATTAATTAACTTCCCTTCATACTCTCGAATGAAATAGTTGTTCACCCACACAGAAGTACCGTAGCTGGATAACATCAACTTGGCCTTGGCCGATCCTTTTCCAATCATGTACGCATTTTCCTTCTTATCATACACAAGCGGTAATCCCAACACACCTCGCATAAAAGTTAGGGGAATCCAGGCCTGTCCTTCCTTCAAAATACCTTCCTGCAACGAATTTATCCCGTTTGCCTTTAAAACGATACGCGATTCAATAGTTTTATTCTCCGTTTTACTAGCTGCTGCATAACCCGTTTCGCTGGGCAGCAGACCTCCACCAAACAATAAACCTGCTGACATCAGACCTATGCCCCATTTGCGCGCTGATTCTTTTGAAATAATATTCATCATCTTATTTTTCCTCTCCTTTCCAATTTATTAAACAGAATCGTAGAGAACTTACACAAAAAAAGAGGCGCCCCCCACTATTACTAGTGGAAGATCACCTCTCCTCTCTGCATTCACCTTGTTCTGATACTATTTCAATTCATACATTACGCTCAGCTGAGTTGTAACTTTAACTACTCCGGGTTGCACGGATGTGCTTGCACCAGCATCTGCTGCAGCCATATTCATTTTTAGATTCTGTTCAAAATAAACCGGAGTGATATCGCCATCATTTTGGCTGACCGTGATCACTTGACCCAAGCTGCGTTTAGCTGCCTTAGCAATAGCCCCTGCTTTAACATCTGCATTCGCCATCGCTTTTTCAATCACCTGAGCTTCAAATGCAGAAGTATCTTCCACAGAAAAACGTGCATTTCCGATATTATTCGCCCCTGCCGCAGATGCAGCGTCCAGCAATTCACCAACCTTGGTCAGATCTCTATAAGACACTAACAGCGTATGATTGGCGTTGTACCCCTTCACTTGCTGTCCTTCTTTTTCGCTGTAACTATAATTGGGTTGCACATAAAACTGCGTGCTTTGAATATCTTTATCTGCAATTTTCCAAGTATTCTTCAGTAAAGTCATAATCTTCTGAATTTTAGCGGCATTGGTCTTCTGCGCTTCTTGCGCAGTTGTGGCCGTAGTATCCACACCGATGGACAAGTATACGATATCCGGCTTGAGGGACAATTCGCCTTTACCTACTACACTAACGACATTTTTCTGCACTTCATCTGCGTAAGCCTTTGCAGGACCTTGGAAAACACCACTCATGCTGATCCCTCCAATTAACAAACTCCCTACGATCATCACTGAACCAATTTTCTTCAATAAACCTTTCATATTTGCCAGCCCCTTTCATTTCTTGTGATTTGTTATTATCCTCTAGACGAGTCATTTTGGTAAATGTTGCACGTTCTCCATCTATTTTTTGGTATTAAAAAAAGCCCCGAAGGGCTTTTGGTCATGCGATAAATAAAGTCTTCCTAGCAGAAACGATGTTGTCTTCCTATTATTGGTTCTCAAGCTCTTCTTTGCTGACCAGACTTGTCAAAGCGTTTACAGCTTGATCGGCATCCGCACCGTCCGCGCTAATGTAAATCTCCGTGCCGGAACTGATAGCGAGGCTCATAATCCCCATAATACTTTTAGCATTTACTTTTTTATCATCTTTTTCCACGAAAATCTCCGACGAAAACTTGTTAGCTTCTTGCACAAACAATGCTGCCGGTCGGGCATGAAGCCCTGTCTTCAACCGAACAACTACCGGGTGCTTTGTCATGAAACGCTTACCCCCTAATTGAGTTCTCCCCAAAAGTTTCACATTAATTTTATATTATTATATCATTATAACGTAAACCACACTAGAAAAAAAGTAATTAGCCGCCTCGAACCTTGTCCGCCAGCTCATCAATCTTACGAAGCCGATGATTTACTCCCGACTTACTGACTGTACCTTTGAGCATTTCACCAACCTCCTTGAGGTTGATATCTGGATGCGCCATTCGAATTTCTGCTACTTCACGCAGTTTATCCGGCAAATTCTCCAGTCCCATTTCTCGCTGCAACAGCTTGATATTTTCAATCTGCCGCACCGCAGCACTTATAGTTTTGTTGAGATTTGCGGTCTCGCAGTTCACGATCCGATTCACGGAATTACGCATATCGCGCATAATTCTTACATCCTCAAATTTGAACAGCGCCTGATGCGCTCCAATCAAACTTAAGAATTCAATAATCTTCTCGCCTTCTTTAATGTAAAGAATGAACCCTTTTTTACGTTCAATACAGCGTGCGTTTAGGTGGAATTCCCCAGCCAGATCCACTAATGCTTTACAATGTTCCTCATACATCGAGGAAATCTCCAAATGGTAGGAGGAGCCTTCCGGATTATTAACCGATCCGCCAGCCAGAAAGGCACCGCGCAAATAAGCACGCTTGCAGCAGTTATTCCCAACAATCTCATCATCAATACCATCGGTAAAAATAAATCCTTCCGACACAATTCTAAGATCCTTTAGGATCTCTTGTACACGGTTTGGGATTCTGACGATATAGACGTTATTTTTCTTCAAACGCATTTTTTTACGCACGAGTAGCTCAATATGGACCTGGTAATATTTCTTAAGTAAAGAATATACCCGCCTTGCAATCGCGGCGTTCTCCGTCGAAATGTCGAGAATAACCTTTTTGCTTGAAAGCTGCACAGATCCATTCATACGGATAAGCGCTGACATTTCCGCCTTCTCGCAGCAGGGTTCACTCTCCACCATCGTCAGCTCTTTTTTGGTAAGGGCCGCAAAAGACAAGGGTCTCACCTCTTTCTTGATAAGTACTTCGTTCTCATCTATAAGTTATACCCTAGGGTTTCTGTTTATCCAATCCTGCACAAGCTGATAAATGTGATGGCTAAGCTTATCGGTATCATGTCTCAAATAAGTTCGGAATAAAACCAGTTTATCGGCTATAACCTTGTATCCATTGCCATCCAGCGCTTCTTTATCAAGCTGCACCGGGCGCGCGCCCTTCTCGGCGTACTTCGTCTGGACCTGTTCCGGAATCTCACCGTCATTAACAATAACATAATCGAATAAATCGATCCCGATATGATCATATACAGCTTGAAGATGATCGCTGACGGTATAGTTATCCGTTTCACCCGGCTGAGTCATTACGTTGCAGACGAAAATTTTGATAGCATTCGAAGATACAACCGCTTCTGCCAGTTTCGGAACAAGCAGGTTGGGAAGAATGCTCGTATACAGACTGCCAGGACCCAGCAGGATCGCATCTGCATTCCGAATCGCCTCAAGCGCTTCGGGCAACGGTTCTACATCTGGCGGCTCCAAGGACACTCGTCTGATGATCCCGCCAGCTTCAGGGATTTTGGACTCCCCCGTGATAATCGTGCCGTCCGACATTTCTGCATGCAGGATTACAGCCTCACCGGCCGCAGGCAATACCCGGCCGCGAACAGCGAATAATCGACTGAGCTCCCGTACAGCTGTAACGAAATCGCCGGATATATCCGTGAGCGCAGCAAGAATCAAGTTGCCGAGACTATGACCAGCTAGTCCCTCACCCGTGTTGAAACGGTATCTCATAATCTCTGCCATGAGCGGCTCAACATCAGCCATAGCTGTCAATACGTTGCGGATGTCCCCAGGAGGAGGCATTTGCAGTTCACTGCGCAAAATACCTGAGCTTCCCCCATCATCGGCAACGGTAACAATAGCAGTAATATCTAATGGCTTCTCTTTTAAACCACGAAGCATAACAGATAACCCCGTGCCACCGCCCATAACGACGATACGTGGACGCTGTCTTTGTTCTTCAGCCACTATGACCCCTTCTCTCTAGTGCCGATCACGCTCGGAATCCCGATGACTAACGGTTACGGATTCCGTCTCGCTAACGCCCAGCATTTTACCCAAATACTCAGATATGGCTACGGAACGGTGTTTACCTCCCGTACAGCCAATGCCAATGATAATCTGGGACTTACCTTCCTTGCGATATTGCGGAATTAGAAAATGAAGCATATCGAGCAGTTTGGTCAGGAACACCTGTGTTTCAGGCCACTTCATTACATAATCGTAGACTTCACTGTCCTGGCCGGTTTTAGGCCGCAGATGGTCCACATAATGTGGGTTAGGCAAGAAGCGGACATCAAAGACAAGATCTGCATCAATAGGGATACCGTACTTAAATCCGAAGGATGTAATATTGACGGAAAGCGTACTTTTTCCTAGATGCGAAAACCGTGAAACGATCTTCTCCTTAAGCTGCACGGGCTTCATACTGCTGGTATCTAAACATAACGTAGCTGAATTTTTCAATTCTTCAAGCATTTTACGTTCTAGCTTGATACCATCAAGCGGCAGCCCCTTAGGTGCTAATGGATGATGACGTCGACTTTCCTTGTAACGCTGAACAAGTACTGAATCTGTAGCATCCAAAAACAAGATCTCACAGCCAATGGTTGACTCATCCTTGATATAGGCAAGAGACTCAGACAAAGCAGTGAAGAATTCTCGACCACGCAGGTCAATTACAAGGGCTACCTTGGCAATCTTACCCTTCGACTGTTCAATTAGCTCTGCGAACTTGGGAATCAGCACCGGTGGTAAATTATCGACACAGAAGAACCCTAGGTCTTCCAGACTCTGTACAGCAATTGTCTTCCCCGCACCTGACATTCCCGTAATAATAATCAGGGTGGCTCCAGCCGTTGGGGTATTGTCCAATTCGGTCATAAAAGCGTCCCCTCCCTAGATTTAGTATATGAATACTTCCCGTCTTTTAAGAACGCAGCAAAAGGCCGGCAGCCCCAACAATACCTGCGTCATTACCAAGCTCAGCTGGAATAATCGAAACACCAGTTTGAAGCGGAGCCGGTGTCAATTTCGCAAACACACGACGAACCTCATCAAATAGAATATCTCCAGCCTTAGACACACCGCCGCCAACGATAAATACTTCAGGGTTAAGCACAGCCGCAACAGAAGCCATGGATTTACCCAGATAGTACGCTGCACGATTCACTATACGGATAGCTACTTCATCGCCAGCCTTAGCCGCATCAAAGACTTCTTTCGCAGCAATCTTCTCTACCATAGAGAGGGAAGTACGATCGCCACGAGCTACTGCATCATTAGCCATGCGGATAATACCTGTGGCGGAGGAAACGGTTTCCAGACAGCCCATGTTGCCACAGCCGCATTGAATAGCTTCCAGATCCGGCACTACTGTGATATGACCAAGCTCACCAGCTAATCCCGCAAAGCCTTGATAAATCTTTCCATTAATAATAATTCCGCCACCGACACCTGTTCCAAGCGTATAGCAGACACAGTTATCAACGCCACGTCCCGCACCACTCCAAGCTTCGCCCAGTGCAGCCACATTCGCATCATTGTCTATTTTGACAGGCTTGTTCCAACGATCTTCCAAAATGGAACGGATCGGCACATCTCTAAATCCTATGTTAGGCGCAAGGATGATGATTCCTTCACGAATATTTGTGAACCCGGCTACACCCGCTCCTACACCTGCAAGCTGATCCCAAGAGTACGGGGAATCCTCCACAATTTGGCGTACATACTTCTCGATATTATCGATAACAGTATCGACACCCTCTGCAGTTCCTGTAGGTCCCTCATAAGTATGTAGCAGGGTACCTTCAGCATTACAGATTCCAACCTTAATTGCAGTTCCACCCAAATCCACGCCAACGTAGATATTCTCAGACATGTAACAAGCCACCTTTTTTTATACTAAAATAGTTAATCCTAAGTACCAACTATAATAGAAGCCCTCTCTGTGGTCAAGGAAAGACAACACACCCGGGAATTCCTTATTTTAAGAGTATACTCTATTATATTCTAAAAAGACCCCCTTACGCCTAAGTAAGAGAGTCTTGTACCTATATTATTATCTGGAAAATAACCCAACGCACCGATTTATTCTGATAAAATGCGCTTTTGGCCCTCTAATGCTCGGATTGGAGCGATATTCTGTGTGAACTCTAGCGTGCCCATATATTGGCCTGACTCGTCTCGTACAGCGAAGTAACGGATGTAGATAAACTTATCCTTGATATTGATCCAGAAGTCCTCAGCATCCTTACGGCCTGCCTTAAAGTCTTCCAAAAGCTTCTCTACCACATGAACACTTTGCGGGGGATGACAGTTCTGTACTGTACGGCCGATAACCGCTTTAGTTCGGGCAAAGATACGTTCCTTCCCGTGTGAAAAATATCGGACAACATCATTCTCATCAATGAAGGTTAGATCTACAGGAAGATGGTTGAGTACGGTCTCCAGCTGATGCAGTGACAACAACCCTGTCTCAAAACGGATAAACCCGCCTTGCGGCGTAGCTCCTTCTGTTTCTTCCAGCACTGCGCCGTCCGGCTCAGCGGCCCGCTCAGGGATCCACTCCTGCTCCGGTGCGGTTAGGCAGAACCCGATCTCATCACTCTCCCGGGCGATTTTGACCCATTCATCTTCCGTCAGTTTGTCCAGGGCCATGGGCAATAGAATATTTTCTTCCTTAAAGATCATTTCATTAACTTCCTTGATGATCTCCTCAAGCTGAATGCCTATTTCTGTTGCGTTTCCGCTATAAGTGCTGAGCGCAGCTTTTGCCTCTTTAATCATACGGCGGATATTATCATCCACTCCCCACATTACCTTGGTTGGGCCATAAATGCCGTATTTTTCGAGGTATGGGAACAGCAGATTTTCTTTTCGGCTATAGTGTTTATCAAGATCCAGCAGCAAGCTAAGATCCTCCAACAATTTGAAGATCAGTTCCTCACTATCATTCTTTTGAAACTTTGTTGCGTGCAGATCCATGCGGAAGTTAACAAGTTTTTCGATCTCACGATTCTCCAATTTGAAGGTGTGTACTGGATGGCCTGGCTGCTCCTCGGGCTGGGACGAGCGGTGAATTTGCTCAATAGAGCCTTTAAAAATGGCTGTATGCACCGAACAAAGACGTTGGACCTCGGATACCGGAATTCCTTCTTCGGTCATTAATGAATGCTCCATCGCGGAAATCTCCGCTACGGTAACATCACCCACAGCTTCGGCGAACCGCGCCTTAACCTCTTCTACACTTTTCCCTGCATGCAGCTCTTTAATAATCTCCTTAAGCATAGCCTGGCGACGAGTCTGTTCAGGCACATCAACTTCACGGTTGTTAATCAGTTCGCTCATATTAACACTCCTTTATTAAATAATCCCGAAACCATGACGTTCAAAAGTTAGCTTCACGTGCTCGAGTTCCATTTTCTTCAGCTTAATTCCTTTGGATAAGGTCATGAAACGGCCAGCGGTCTGCAGCATGCCAGGCTTGGCAATATCCTTAAAGCCCAGCTCTACCATAATCTCGATGACCTCCGGATGCCGTGATACCATCTCGAATATAGATTCATCCAAACTCAGCACTTTTTCCATCTGACTCTTCTCCTTCATGTGAGAACTATTCTCAATAAAAGATTAGCACAGGCCGTACAGGACCATTGTGATTGCAATCACTAATTCAAAAGAATGCAATTATCGTTCTTTTTAAGACGGATTATGTCTCCTGTGAACCTAAAAAAACTGCCCCCTACGCTTAAAAAGCATAAGAGACAGCCTGATTTGTCATTAATTAATGATTTATTATAGCGTTACTCCTGTTTTGAATATGGAGATCTCACGGAAATTATTCTTTTCATTATTAACCCATTCACCGCTGGCCACCGCAATAATATAGTTTATGAAGCTGCGCAGGACCTCATCTGGAGAACCATCTTCCACCAACACACCTGCATTAAAATCGATCCAATGACGTTTGCCTTCATACAATGGGGTATTGGTAGATACCTTCATCGTAGGCACGAATGTACCAAATGGTGTTCCCCGCCCGGTCGTAAAGATCACCAATTGGCAGCCAGCAGCAGCCAGTGCAGAGGAAGCCACAAGATCATTGCCAGGTGCGTTAAGGAGATTTAAGCCTTTATTAGTGATAAGCTCCCCGTACTTGAGGACATCCATAACTGTAGCGTTCCCCGATTTTTGAGTACAACCCAATGATTTATCCTCAAGCGTAGTAATTCCTCCGGCTTTATTCCCTGGAGAAGGATTTTCATATACCGGCTGTTTATAGTCCATAAAATACTGCTTAAAGTCATTAATGAGATCGACAATTTTGTTGAAAATAGTTTCGTCCGCAGCACGTTCCATTAGAATTTTTTCGGCACCAAACATTTCAGGCACTTCTGTCAGTACAGTGGTCCCGCCTTGAGCAGCCATATAATCAGACAGACGTCCAAGGAGCGGATTCGCAGTAATACCGGATAACCCGTCGGAGCCTCCACATTTCAGACCGATCTTCAGCTCGGAGAGTGATACCTCTTCCCGTTGATCACCTTGTACATTATTGTAGATTTCCTTCAGCAGCTTCACGCCTTCTTCAATCTCATTCCCAACCTCCTGGGAGACAAGGAAACGCACACGATCCACATCATAGCTGCCCAGCATGTCTTTAAAAATATGCAAATTGTTATTCTCACAGCCCAATCCGAGCACAAGCACGCCGCCCGCATTCGGGTGTTTAACCGCGTTAGCCAGAATCGTACGTGTATTGTCATGATCATCGCCCAGCTGGGAGCAACCGTAGTTATGCTTAAGCACGAGCACGTTATCGAAAGGTGCGATATCTCCAACCTCTGCTTTGAAAATATTGATGATCTGCTCCGCCACTCCATTCACACAACCAACAGTAGGGACGATCCACAGCTCATTGCGGATACCTACAGATCCATCAAAGCGGCGATACCCCTTAAAGGTCAAATTCTCCGCTGCAAAAGGATTCGGCGTCAGCTTCTGCTCAAAGGTATATTCCTCTACCCCTGTTAGGTTTGTCTTAGTGTTATGGGTATGCACCCACTGCCCCGGCGCGATAGACGCTATAGCATGACCAATGGGGTAACCATATTTCAATACGTTTTCACCTTCGCTAATGCTGGATAGTGCAATTTTATGGCCTCTAGCGATATCTTCAGTAATTTTAATCTCTTTTGAACCAATCACAATGGTGTCGCCTGCTTTATAGTCTTTAAGTGCAACAGCGACATTATCAGCCTCATTAATCTGCAATACTTCTTTCATCGTCTTGATCATATATTTGTCACCTCCAGGGTATTAGTTGTGTGCCGGTCTCTTCACGAACGCTTTTAAGGCTTGCTTCATGCCATTTTTCTCAATCGCAATCAGTCCTTCTGTCACCTTGTCAGTAAGTCCAGCCACTTCATTCAGATCACAGCCCCAGCGATTGGTTGCGGCAAGTACTTCGACGGCCAGTGCGCGCAGCCCGGTGTCTGTGCCATCCCATCCTCCCCATAAGGAGGCGAACCATTCCAAAATATCCGTATCATCAGCCAGTTGAATGTTTTCTTCCCCTCTGCGTCCTCTATAGAAGGCAATTAATGCGCTCAATGAGAAGACAAGCTTTTCAGGCAATTGTCCTTTGGCCTCTACATATTGCAGTAAAGAAGGCAGATCTCTTGTCTTAAACTTCGATATAGAATTAAGGGAAATGCTCATCAAGTAATGCTGCACATAAGGGTTCAGGAATCTTTCTAATACCGCGTCTGCAAAAGAATTCAATTCCTCTGCCGGCAGATCCAGCGTTGGAATAATCTCATCATAGATTAAGGACTTCACGTACGCTCCAACCTCTTCGTGCTCAATGGCCTCAGCAACCGTATCAATACCGTACAAATACGCTACGGGTGTCATAGCTGTATGAGCTCCGTTTAAAATCCTCACTTTACGAGTCCGATAAGGGGCCATATCATCCACCACCAGCACATTAAGACCTGCTAGTTCAGCCGGGAACTCCTTTTTAATCCACTGTGGCCCTTCAATCACCCAAAGATGGAATTGCTCGCCGACAACGACCAGCTTATCCTCATAACCCAGCTCTTCTGTAATCTCGGCAATGCTGTCTCTTGGATAACCGGGAACAATGCGGTCCACCAGACTGCAGCAGAAGGTATTAGCTTCATTCAACCAGTTCACAAAACCTTCTCCAAGATTCCACAGCTCAGCATATTTCAAAATAACCTTTTTGAGCTCATCACCATTCCGGTCAATCAGCTCGCATGGAATGATGATAAAACCTTTAGAAGCCTCCCCATTAAAAGTTTGATAACGTTTGTACAATAAGGCCGTCAGCTTGCCTGGGAAACTACTCTGCGGCGTATCGGTTAACTTGTCGCCAGCTTCAAAAGCAATTCCCGCTTCAGTAGTATTAGACACGATAAAGCGCAGCTCAGGGTTCTCAGCCAGCTTCATATACTCCTCATGCTGTGAATAGGGATTAAGCGTCCGCGTAATACAATTAATTACCTCGTGTTCTTTTACAGCCGCTCCGTCTTTAATGCCTTGCAGATAAAGGGTATACAGCCCATCCTGATCATTCAGCATTTCTGCCAGTCCGTTAGCCAATGGCTGTACAACAACCACTCCACCATTGAAATCCGTTTTTTGATTCATGGTATGAATCTGCCAATCTACAAAGGCGCGCATGAAATTGCCTTCGCCAAATTGTAGAACCTTCTCAGGATACTGCTTGTAAGCTGTCCAATTATCACTATTTAATCTTTTCATATTAACGCCTCCTAATAGTAAATGCACACGATAAACTTATTAAATAAACTATATAAAATCATATTTATATTACTAATTAATTAAATATATGCACACGTGAAAATTTTAAATAGCAACCCTTTACGAAGGTAAAGGATTAGGCTGCTATGCGCAGCCTCTACTTCTGCAACTTCCTGACTGATTCTCTGGCAATAAGCTCTGTCTCGATCGAGATTCGCCCGTCTTTTTCTGAGGGTTCCTTGACCAAGCTTAACAGCTGGCGAGCGCCTTGCTCACTAATCTTCTCAATAGGACGTTTGACCGTGGTGAGTGAAGGATTGGCAAAAAGTGAAAACCCAATGTCGTCAAAACCAACAACAGAGATATCATTTGGCACCTGCAGCCCTCGCTCAAACACGCCTTTCATAGCCCCGATCGCCATATCATCATTGGAGCAAAACACAGCAGTCGGTGGCTTCTCGAGATCCAGCAGCTTGCCCATCGCCTCATATCCACTTTGCATATCATAACTACCGCTTATCATGTAGTCATTACGAACAGGGATATTATGGTCAATCAAAGCTTTTATAAAGCCATCTCTGCGTTCCTGTGTGGATTTAAAGCCCTCGACACCTTCAATAATTGCAATGTCTTGATGCCCGTTTTCGATCAGGTATTTGCCTGCATTATAAGCACCTTCCCGGTCGTTCGAGATGATGTTGATAATGGAACGGTCATCAATTTGCCGGTTCAGCACAACGATTGGAATGCCTTGCTGGACAACATGGTAAATGAATTTATTATCTGCTTCACTCTGGCTCATTAGAATAATTCCATCAAAACGTTTGCGATGAATAGAGGAGTAATCCGCATAATCGTCGATCCCACGGATGAACAGATTGTACTCTACATCTATGACCCTATTTACACCACGAATCGTATCAGAGAAGAAACCAGAAGTTGTGCCGTTGGCAATACTCGTGAAGAACAGACCAATGGTATAGGATCGCTGCATCACAAGGCTTTTGGCATTGTAATTAGGGACGTAACCCACTTGCGCAGCGATCTCGGCAATTTTTTTACGTGTGACCTCTTTAATTAGTGGACTATTGTTAAGTGCTCTCGATACAGTTGTATGCGATACATTCGCCAATTTGGCGATATCCTTGATTGTAGGTGCCATGGGTCAACCTTCCTTATTAAACGGGTTTGGCTCTTCCATGTAAGGATATCATAACGATTACCTAGTCACCAATGCCTGTTTCGAGAAATTAAAATAATGATCAGCGTTATTGTAACAGATGTTCTCAATCATACTGCCCATTAACTCCATATCATCCGGGGCTTCTCCAGCTTCAACCCAAGAGCCTACTAGATCACACAAGATTCTTCTAAAGTACTCATGTCTGGTATACGATAAAAAACTTCTGGAGTCTGTTAACATCCCAACAAATTGGCTAAGTACGCCTAGATTAGCAAGTGTCTTCATCTGTTCCAGCATGCCGTCTTTATTATCGTTGTACCACCATGCGGTTCCGAATTGAATCTTCCCTGGAATACCGCCGCCCTGGAAGCTGCCCATTAGACTGGCAATAACATGATTATCATTAGGGTTCAATGAGTACAAAATGGTCTTAGGCAACGCATTCTCACGATCCAGCGCATCGAGCAGACCCGCCAAAGGCTTAGCAATCACGCCGTCATTGATAGAATCATAACCCGTGTCAGGTCCGAGACGTCCGAACATTACGCTGTTGTTATTCCGTAGCGCATGAATATGGAATTGCATCGCCCAATCCAGCTCGTTATACAATTTGCCGAGGAATACTAGCGTGAATCCTTTATATTTCTTTTCTTCACTCTCACTTACAGTGCCTTCATAAAGTGCTTTAGCGAATATAGCTGTAGCTTCCTCCAAGGTAGTAGGCTCAAACATTACCGCATCCAAAGCATGGTCAGATACACGGCCGGCTCTGGCGTGGAAGAATCTCACTCTGCTCTCCAATGCTGCAAGAAACTGTCCGTAATTCTTAACAGCCATTCCCGAAACTTCGCTTAGCTGAGCTACCCAAGGCTGGAAGGTAGGACGGTTGATTTCAAGCGCTTTGTCTGGTCTGAATCCCGGCACAACGCTAGCATTGAACCCACTCAGATTACTGATTTTCTCATGATATTCCAGATTATCTACAGGATCATCGGTAGTACAAACCGTAGTTACCTTCGATTTAATGATCAAATCTCTTGCTCCGTATCCTTCACCCTGTAACTGTCTATTCACTTCATCCCAGATTTTTGGTGCGTTAGCTTCATTCAGCAACTCATATACACCGAAGAAACGTTGCAGCTCCAGATGCGTCCAATGGTATAGCGGATTCCCGATAATCATCGGAACCGTTCTAGCCCAGGCTAAAAATTTATCATAATCACTGGCATCGCCAGTAATAAATTTCTCTTCTATACCGTTAGCGCGCATCACTCTCCATTTATAATGGTCGCCATACAGCCAAGCTTCGGTGATATTGTTGAACGTTTTGTTCTCATAAATTTCTTTTGGACTGAGGTGGCAATGATAATCGATAATGGGCATGTCTTTCGCATGATGATGAAACAGCTTAATTGCGGTCTCGCTCGACAATAAGAAGTTCTCATCCATGAATTTTTTACTCATGAGGTTTGCTGCTCTCCTTTAAGTTCGAATGGGAGTTACACAAAGTTTAACGTGAACATTTATTCAATCGGTCGATTTCTTAATAAATATTTTAAACTTAAAATTATTGCTTATAATAGGGTTTGTGTAAATTGTTCACGTTAACATTATATCTTCATTGTAAACGTATTTTTAAAATGCGCAAGTCTTTTTATAAAGACATTGTTACAGTTATTTTAACTTCCGAGCGGTAATAAATAAACAACATATTTAATATCTGGACACGGCCCCGCCAATATTGAAAAAAGCAGGCAACCCTTTAGAAAAAGGATAACCTGCTTATATGTCATCGACTACGATTTCTCGCAAAATTAACTATCCAGTGTTTCGCTCCAGTCATGCACCATCGTGCCCTCTAGGTACTTCTCAGCATCCATTGCTGCCATACAGCCAGATCCCGCTGCGGAAATTGCCTGACGATAACGGGTATCCTGCACGTCGCCACAAGCGAATACGCCCGGGATGTTCGTTTCTGTCGTTCCAGGGTTGACCACAATGTAGCCGTTGGTATCGGTCGTAATTTGCCCCCCTAAAAATCCGGTGTTCGGCGTGTGCCCAATCGCGACAAACACTCCGTCCGCTTCGATGAGTTCATCAATTCCCGTCTCATTGTTGCGAACCGTCAGTCCCTTAACGCCAGACTCGTCGGTTGTAACCTCAAGCGGTGTACGGTTAAGAGCCCACGATACCTTACTGTTATCCCGTGCGCGAGCCTGCATAATCTTCGAAGCCCTAAGCTCATCACGACGGTGAACCAATGTTACATTAGAAGCGAACCGGGTTAAAAAGCTGGCTTCCTCCATCGCTGAATCTCCACCACCGACGACAATAATCTTTTTGCCACGGAAAAAGAATCCGTCACAAGTAGCACAAGTGCTGACCCCACGGCCCACATTCTCCTGCTCCCCGGGGATTCCTAAATATCTGGCAGATGCGCCGGTTGAGATGATCACTGACTCCGCCTCTAATACTCCCAATCCATCTACAGTCACTTTAAATGGACGCTGTGAAAAATCAACTGAATCCACCCAACCATTCTTAAATTCAGCCCCAAAACGTTCAGCCTGCTTGCGCATGTTGTCCATTAAATCCGGGCCTAGAATTCCTTCAGGAAAGCCTGGGAAGTTCTCGACTTCTGTCGTCGTTGTCAGTTGTCCACCTGGTTGCATACCTTCAATCACAAGTGGGTTTAGGTTAGCACGTGCCAAATAAATTGCAGCAGTAAGCCCGGCTGGGCCTGTTCCGATTACAATCGTTTTGTACATAACAGTGGCCTCCTCACAATAGGGTTTATTTAGAAGAAACGGGCCCTTTTTTGGCGAGCATAGACGCCTTCGATGTCCCTATAAGGAACATTAGCGTTACGCAAGACATATAAAAAGGGCTCCGTTTCTACGAAATACTACATGATCGATTTAGATATTCTCGGTAAATGGCGGAAGGCTGTCGCTCACACTTCCCTCGAAACTACATTCCTCATCTATGCGCCGAGCATAACGACTGACCATAGAAACGGAAACATTGTAACGCTGGGCTACTTCACGGTAGGTGACCGGCAGGTTATGCGTTTTAGCGATTAGATATTCTAAGGCAGCACACCAGCCATTCGCATGACGGATAAACGGAACATCCGGATAAAGGCTGCTCAGAAATTGCTTCCACAGTAATTCAGCATCTTTTTTGTGGATTGCATCATATCTTCGATCCATCATACTAAGGGTCTGGTCGATAACTTTCTGCCAATCCTCTCTCCATTCCGGCAGTCCCTTCAGACGCGGGGAAGAGGTTTCTTTGACTTCCTGAAGCACATTCTCTTCAGGAACACTTCCAATCAGCCGCTGCAGACTAAGAAGTGCCGCTTCTTGCAGCTTTTCTTCCTGCAAGGGCTGCTGCTTTAGAAGTCCTTGCAGAATTTCGGACATCTCTTCATCTTCGATCCACCGCAGAGCTTCTGTAACCTGAAGCTTCGTATTGGCATCCCCGTAGCGGAGCGCCCAGAAGAAGGAAGAGCGAAGCAGCGGATTGTTCCGTACCTCTTCGGTAAAGCTGCCCTTGTTGTCCTTCCACAGCTTCAGCTGCTCCTGAAAAGGAAGCTGATAGTTGTAGCTGACCAGCGACAGCGTTTTACCTTCCCCCTGCGCCTGCTGCAGCTGAGCAAGAAAAAATCTCGGCACAGCCGATTCCGGATCGAGCTTAGCCGCCTTCTGCCAGCAGCGCTGGGCTTCTGTATACAGGCCACTATTGCTGGCAGCTGCCGCACAGTAATGATAGAGACTGGCGTCGCCACCGACCTCTTCATCCTTCAACAGACGTCTAAAATGGCCATAGGCGGTTCTATGGCGTCCCAGAATCCCCATGGTGGTGGCCATTTTGAACAGATGCTCCTGATGAAACGGAATGGTGGTCTCCAGAAGGTGTAACAATCCATCCAGTTGCCCGCGGTCACCTTCATACTGAAGGAAGATCGCTAAGTTACAGAGTGCATGCAAATTCCCGGAATCCAGCTCCAGCACCCGCATAATACATTCCTTAGCTTTGGTAAAACGACCCATGTAAAAATACGCTAGGGCTAGGTTGTTATGTGCCGCCAGGAAGTCAGGCGTATTGCTCACAATCTCTTCAAGCAAAGTGACGGCTTGTGTAAACTTGCCCTCCTCCAACAGTGCTCGGGCTCGCTCATGCTCTATTACACCTTCCCGGCTTCTAATCCGGATAAGTGGAGCAGGACGGTCCAGCTCATATTGCAGCAGCTCCATCAATTCTTCCGATTCGGCCAGAAATTCACCGTTCACATCTTCTTCGAGATAAGTGACGAGTGAGCGTTCTGCCTCCTCATAGCTTTCCATATTGGCGAAGTTGTTAGCCATATAGAAATAACATTCCGTCATTGCCGGATCAATATTCTCCAGTACATGGGTTAAAATGTCGTTGGACGCTTCATAATTACCCATTTCTGATAATACGCCAGCCACGTTGCAATGATTGACCGGATTCTCCGGCTCGTACTCTACAGCTTTGCGAAAATTCTTTAATGCCTTATCATATTGAAAGCGATCCAAGGACCGAACGGCTCTTTCAAAGAAAAAATTGGCATTCAGAGTTACAGGAATCACATTATCATTCCCCAGTTCATACTCTGAAGTTCTCTCAATCATGGAAGCAAGGCACCTCCCTTATAAGAAGCTTCCTTATACTAACGAAAAATAGGAGGGCGGCGCCCTATGGGGTATGCCGGAGCTCCATCCTTAATCGCTATTCCGTTCCCTTATTGGGCGCGGGTATCTCCACACAGTATACCACATGTGACAGCGAGAATCTCAAGTTGAGAAAGACTCTACCACTCTGCTTACAACATCTTTTTTGACAAAAAATAAAAAAGACGGGGAATTAAATTCCCGCATCTCTAAATAGCTTATCGATTGAACCACCCTCAAGGATGATGTGCGTAGCCTGGGCAAGCATCGGTGCAACAGACAATACCGTAAACCGACTTGAATGGTCATCAGGCAGTGCAATAGAATCTGTCGTAACCACTTCCTGAATAGAAGGATGGTCAAGCCGCTGTAGCGCGGGCCCTGAGAATAATCCGTGCGTCGCGCAGACAATACTGTCCTTCGCACCTCTCTCCTTCAGACCTTCTACCACATTCACAATGGTCGTCCCAGTATCGATCAGATCCTCAATAATGATAGGTGTCCGTCCCTCGACATCACCAATGACATGAGTGATTACCGATTCATTATGGGCTGGGCGCTTCTTGATCATAATGGCAAAAGGTGAATCCAGCTTATTCGCCAGCTTCTCAGCCATAGACGCACGCCCTGCATCCGGGGAAACAATGACCAGATCAGACATTGCCTTGGCTTTCAAATGGCTGCTGATCAAATCGAGTGCAGTCAGATGATCGACCGGAATGTTGAAAAAGCCTTGAATCGCCGCTGCGTGCAAATCGATGGTGATTACGCGGGTTGCTCCAGCGGTCGTGAGCACATCAGCCACCATCTTAGCCGAGATCGGTTCACGAGGTGCGGACTTCCGCTCCTGCCGAGCATATCCATAATACGGCACAATAATGTTCACTGTACGAGCTGAAGCCCGTTTGGCAGCATCTATCATCACCAGCAGCTCCACGAACATCTCATTAATGGGATGCGAAAGGGATTGCACCAAAAATACGTCGCAGTTCCGGATGCTTTCTTCGTAATGCACGTAAATCTCGCCGCTCATGAAGCGGGTCAGCTTTATCTGCCCCAATTCAACACCAAGTCGCTCCGCAATATCAGCCGCTAACTTTGGATTCGACGAACCGGAAAAAATACGTAATTGTTGATGATGCATAATACCCTCCTGCGGATTATAAATTATTATAGTTTGAACTGAACAGTGGTACGGCGGCGTCCCTCAAATACAGCCAGCTCACGAAAACCAGTCTGCCAAAGCATACTACGCGCCTCTTGCAGCCCGTCCCCCAGCTTGGCAGGATCATGTGCATCGGAGCCTAATGTCAGCGGTATGCCGAGCTTTAGGGCCTCCTGTAGCAGATGCTCGGCCGGGAACATCTCAGCGCAAGGCTTCGTAAGTCCGGATGCATTCAGCTCCATGGCGATTCCGCTATCCGCTATAACCTTTAAGGTCTCTAGCTCCAGCGCCCTTACCTCAGCCGTGCCCTCCGGTGTTTGTGGGCCATAACCGAACCGTTTAATAACATCCATATGTCCTATAATATCATATAATCCCGATAACGCCGACTTCTTTACCGCATCGTAATAAAGACGATATACCTCTAGCGCATCTTTGCCTTCCCAACCATGAACCTGGCGGTGATCCGTAATATCCCACTCCCCAAGAAAATGTACAGAACCTATAAGATAATCCCATGGATACGGCGACAAAATCTCGCGGATTTGCTCTTCATAACCTTCGATATAATCGGCTTCCAGCCCCACCCGCAGATCTATGACTCCACGGTAACGCTCCTTTAAGGTTAGACATTCCTCCACATAACGAGGCAGTTCAGCCATTGGCATAGCCATTTCAGGATAATAGCTGGCGGGATCTACGTGGATGAGCGGCAAGTGGTCGGATAATCCCAGCTGCTGAAGTCCAAGCTCTATCCCGCGCTGTACATACTCCTCAAGCTTACCCACGGCATGGCCACAGCGTTCATGATGCGTGTGGTAATCAATGTGCATCACTCAGTCCTCCCTTAGTACTGATCCCGGCGTGGGCGTTCGTGACGGGTACTCAACTCTTCCATAATCTCATCCAGTGGAAGCTTGCGCTCTTGCAGCAATACCAACAGATGATAGATCAGATCACTGACCTCAAGGCGCAGCTCGGCGTTATCTTTATTTTTGGCGGCAATTATGGTCTCGGAAGCTTCCTCGCCTACCTTTTTGAGGATCTTATCCACGCCTTTATCAAACAGATAAGTGGTATACGCGCCTTCCGGGCGTTCCACTTCCCGTTCAGCAATCACACGCTCCAGCTCACCAAGAACAGCAAAACGCTCACCATCCGTCAGACTAGACACTGATTTCGAAGCATCCGTTGTTGGGTTATTCAAAGGAATCTCACGGAAAAAGCATGACGTAGCTCCAGTATGGCAAGCTGGTCCTTCAGGCACAACCTTCACGAGTAGTGTGTCGCTATCACAATCATAGGATATGGAGGTAATAGCTTGTGTGTTGCCTGAGGTTCCGCCTTTATGCCAAAGTTCGCTGCGTGAACGGCTCCAAAACCAAGTCTGACCACTCTCCAGTGAGAGCTGTAACGATTCGGAGTTCATATAAGCAACCATAAGTACCTCTAAACTGCTAGCATCCTGAACAACGGCAGGCACCAGACCCGCTTCATTCCAGCGAATGCCTGCCAGAGCTTCTTTTTGGCTTAATGTGGTATTGTTTTGTGTTTCGCTCATCGGATTTCTACCCCTTTTTGCTTCAAATCTGCCTTTAAATCATTAATTGCAATCTCTTTATAGTGAAAAATGGTCGCCGCAAGTCCCGCATCGGCTTTCCCTTCCGTAAATACATCGTAAAAATGCTCCTTCTTCCCAGCGCCGCCAGAAGCAATCACAGGAATACTGAGCAAATCGCATACTGCCGAGGTTAGCTTCAGGTCGAAGCCGTCTTTTGTGCCATCTGCATCCATGCTAGTGAGCAAAATCTCGCCTGCGCCCAGCTTCTCAGCTTCTTTAGCCCAAGCCAGAGCACGGATGCCGGTGGGCTTACGCCCGCCATGAGTGTACACTTCCCATTCACCAAAAGCCTCATTATATTTAGCATCTATCGCTACTACAATACACTGGGAGCCAAATCGGCGAGCACCGTCCAAAATTAACTGAGGATTAGTGATGGCTGCCGTATTAATGCCGATTTTGTCTGCGCCTGCACGAAGAATTCTTTTCATATCATCAGTTGTAGAGATCCCTCCACCCACTGTAAAAGGAATAGCAATCTCACCAGCGGTCTGCCGCACAACCTCGATCATCGTTGCTCTACCTTCTACGGAAGCCGATATATCGAGAAACACAAGCTCATCTGCGCCCTCGCGGTCATACAGCGCCGCTAGCTCTACCGGATCTCCAGCATCACGCAGATTCACAAAGTTAACGCCTTTGACTACCCGTCCATCCTTAACGTCAAGACAGGGGATGATACGTTTTGCTAACATTATGAAATCCCCCTTTCTTTAAAAAGCGTTTCAAGCACCTAAAGTGTGTCCGTCCCCCTAAAGCCCTCTTAGCCCCCAGGGGGAGCCCAAGGGCCCCTGCGCTTTGGAAACCTTCATTGTTGGCATGGCGGATCATAGCCCATCCGGCTGAACCATAGCCCACACGGCTGAACATGTGCTATGATCGCTAACCCCTTCGTAGCCAGCTTCCTTGACCCATAACACCTTCATGTTCCGCGGTTTTGGCCCTTATGTGGTCGGAAGGGCTCACGCCACCTGCAAGCCCACGAGTATTTAATTGCACAACGTGCAGTTATTTTATCACCCTTTTTGCAAGCTACTCTTTTAACTGCATTTCGTACAACTAAATCTGGGGATGAGCTTATAAATCAACTCATCTCTGAGTTATAGCTGCACGAAATACAACTAAATTAGCTAATCAGCTCTAAATGTGAAAAATAGCTGTATAAAGTACACTTAAATCATCATCCGAGGAAAAATACCCTTCCCGCCGCCTCATTACGCCTATTGTAGCAGATTGTGCAGCGGGTTTTAGCTAGCGGGTAACCTCTATCTTCACAGGTATTAAAATTTCACCGGATCCCTCGTTGAAACAGCGCCCAAGTCGTTACGCCATTCGTAATGAGATGAGATTTTTGCAAAGTGAAAACACATTAGCTAGTTGGGTTTGTTGCTTTATTGGCCAGCTGGTTTGTTTTAGCTCTTTTGTTGGTATATTGGTATATTGGTTTGTTGCTTTGTTATTAAGCCCTTTTGCTGGTTTGTTCGTTTAACTTTTGCTAGTTTGCTTCTCTGTGCGTTCATTTAATTATTATTAGTTACTCATTTACTGTTACGTCTATTTCTTTTATCCACTGCTCATGGCTTGCTCAACTGTTGTCTTTTTGTTCATTCGCTCGTTTATTAATTAGTTTGGTGATTTAGTGATTTTTGTTCACTACGTTACTGTTAAGTCTAATTCTTTAACCCACTGTTGGTTCTGTCTGTTTCATTGATCCACTATTCCTTGGCTAGCTCATGTCGTCTTTTTGTTCATCCGCTCATCAATTAGCGCGCTCGCCCAACGCTATTTCTGCCCAAGCGCTCGCAAAGCTCCAGAAAGATCAATATTGCCCGTATATAACGCCTTGCCAACAATAGCTCCGCCTACACCGCTGCCGCTGTGCACGTTCAGACGCAACAGATCATCAAGACTGGTGACTCCGCCGGACGCGATCACAGTTTTACCGCTGGCCTGCGCCATGGACAGGATACCGTCCACGTTCGGTCCCTGCATCATCCCGTCGCGGGAGATGTCGGTGTAAATGAATGTCTCGGCTCCTTTTGCCGCCAATTCCTTGGCAAGAGCTTCAGCACGTACTTCAGAGGTGTTCAGCCAGCCGTGTGTCGCAACATAACCGTTGCGCGCATCAATGCCGATCGCGACTTTATCGCCGTATTTTGCCAATACCTCTTCGGTAAAAGCATGATCATTAATCGCAGCAGTACCGATAATAACGCGGCTAACGCCAAGTCCGAGCAATTTCTCTACGTCCGCAAGATTGCGAAGACCGCCACCCACCTGCACAGGAACGTTAGCATTAGCAGCAATAGCACCGATAATCGCATCGTTCACAGGATGACCCGCTTTCGCACCATCTAAGTCCACCAAATGAATGAACTTTCCACCTTGCTCTTCCCATGATTTTGCCACCTTTAGTGGACTATCATTGTATATCGTTTCCTGATTGTAATCCCCCTGCTGCAGCCTGACGCATTTTCCATCCCGGATATCAATCGCCGGATATACAATAAAAGAAGACATTTGGCGCTCCCCACTTTCGTTACATTATATTTATAGCGTGACTTACGCCCGCTCTCTCTTAATCTTTAAAAAATTACCCAGCAGCTTGATTCCCAGCTCTCCGCTTTTTTCCGGATGGAACTGCATACCGAACACATTATCTTGCCCGACAATAGCTGTAACTGGGTAACCATAATCTGTGACGGCCAGCAGATCACTCTCTTTTGCTACAAGCGCGTGATAAGAGTGGACAAAATACACATGCCCCTCCTCAAGGCCAACAAAAAGCGGATTCTCCGGCTGTCTAAAGCTAAGCTTGTTCCACCCCATATGCGGCACCTTATAGCCATCTCTAGGAGCGAACCGCACCACTGAACCCGAGAGAATATCTAGCCCCTCATGGCTGCCATGCTCTTCACCGGTGCTAAACAACAGCTGCATACCAAGACAGATCCCAAGCAGAGGCTGCTCACCAGCGGCTACCTGTTTGACGACAAGATCCAAACCATTCTCCCGCAGATGCCCCATCGCATCGCCAAATGCACCGACACCTGGCAGAATGACACTATCAGCAGCGAGAATTTGCTCGGCATCACCCGTCACTACACACTCATAACCGAGACGTTCTACCGCCTTACTCACACTGTGCAGGTTGCCCATGCCATAATCGACGATTGCAACAGTCATCCTACAGCACTCCCTTCGTAGAAGGCACACCCTTCACACGGGGATCAATCAAAGTTGCCTCATCCAGCGCCCGTCCAAGCGCTTTGAATACAGCCTCAATCATGTGGTGTGTGTTAGAACCGTAGTGTACGATAACATGTAACGTAATCCGTGCTTCGAGCGCGAACTTCCACAGGAACTCCTGAACAAGCTCCGTCGAAAAGCTGCCCACCTGCTGTGAAGGATAGGTTGCACGATATTCAAAGTGCGGGCGATTGCTGATATCGATCACAACCTGCGCCAACGCCTCATCCATCGGTACAAAAACACTCGCATAACGTTTGATTCCTTTTTTATCACCCAGTGCTTCGTGCAGTGCCTGCCCTAGGCAGATCCCAATGTCTTCAACCGTGTGGTGGTCATCAATCTCGATGTCTCCACGTGCCTGTACAGACAGGTCAAATTGTCCGTGCTTCGTGAACAGATCCAACATATGATTCAGAAAAGGAACATCCGTCTCCAGCTCTGAAACTCCACTTCCATCTACGTTAAGAGACAACTTTATATCCGTCTCGTTTGTTTTACGGCTTAATCCAGCTTGGCGCAGGGCCTGTTCGTTATTGTTCTCCATATCCGTCTCCACCTTTTCCTTCGTTCTTGAGTCGAATCTCAATGGCTCGTGCGTGGCCTTCTAAGCCTTCGCGACGTGCCAGCTCTATAATGGTCTTCCCATCACGCAAGAGTGCTTCCTTACTGTAATAGATCAGACTTGATTTTTTAATAAAATCATCCACATCCACTGGTGACGAGAAACGTGCGGTCCCATTGGTTGGGATAATATGATTTGGCCCGGCAAAATAATCACCCACGGGCTCGGAGCTATACGCTCCCAGGAAGATGGCTCCAGCATTCTCAATGCTGCCTACGAGGCCCATAGGATCTTCGACAACAATCTCCAGATGCTCTGGTGCCAGTCTATTCACTACGGAGATCCCTTCCTCCATAGATTCCACAACAATGATCGCGCCGTAATTCTCTACCGAAGAACGGGCGATCGCCTGACGCGGCAGCTCTTGCAGCTGACGCTCCACTTCGGCCGCCACGTTATCCGCCAGGCTCTGCGATGGCGTGACCAGAATCGCCGAGGCCATCTCGTCATGCTCGGCCTGCGAAAGTAGATCCGCTGCGACATAAGCCGGCTCAGCGGTCTCATCTGCCAGCACGACAATTTCGCTTGGACCCGCGATACTGTCGATATCCACGGCGCCATATACCTCGCGTTTAGCCAGCGCAACGTATATGTTGCCGGGCCCACATATTTTATCTACCGGCGCTATGCTCTCCGTACCAAAAGCCAAAGCAGCTACCGCTTGTGCTCCGCCCACACGGTAGATTTCATTCACACCTGCTTCTGCGGCAGCAACCAGGATATAAGGGTCAATCCCTTCCTTGCCGCCGGTGGATGGCGGAGTCACCATGACGATCTCCGGCACACCCGCGATCTGTGCTGGGATCACGTTCATCAGCACCGAGGAGGGATAAGCTGCTTTGCCACCAGGTACATATACCCCTACCCGCTTCAGCGGACGAATAATCTGCCCCAGAATCGTGCCATCCGGCTGCAAATCCATCCATGAATTCCGTTTCTGTCTGGCATGGAACGCCCGGATATTGGCTGCAGCTGCTTGAATGGCAGATACGAAAGATTGCTCTACTCGGCCATACGCTGCCTGAAGCTCTTCCGGCGTTACCCGCAGTTGATTCGGCGTAAGTGCAACCCGGTCAAATTGCTCCGTATAGCGAAGAAGCGCTGTGTCTCCTTCTTTTTTAATGGCGGCCACAATTTCCTTTACCGCCTGATTTTGCTCTGGCGTACCATACTCCACTTCCCGCTCTAGCTTAAAGTCCTTGCTCGACACAACCTTCATCGCTGGTTCCTCCCTTTACCCCTAACATCTGTTGCCGCCTACCGCAAATTAGGTTGCCCTATAACTGCCTGTAGTCGGTCACACAGTTGCTGTATCTCTTCATTTTTCATCCGATAGCTCACACGATTTGCCACCAGGCGGCTTGTAATTTCGAATATACTCTTCATTTCGATTAATCCGTTGTCCCGCAGCGTTTGCCCGGTCTCTACCATATCCACAATACGATCGGCCAGACCAATCAGTGGTGCAAGCTCGATGGATCCATTTAGCTTCACTACCTCGACCTGTTGCCCCTGCTCCCTAAAATACCTTGAAGCTACATTCGGATATTTCGTCGCTACACGCTGCTGAATTCCCGGCTGCCAGTTCGGCAATCCGATGATCGACATCCGGCAGCGGGCAATGCCAAGATCAAGCAGCTCGTATACATCACGATCTTCCTCCAGCAAAACATCCTTGCCCACGATCCCAATATCCGCCACGCCATATTCTACATATGTAGGTACATCTACTGGTTTCGCCAATATAAACTCCATCCCTGCCTCAGGCAGCGGAATAACAAGCTTGCGTGATGCCTCACCGTCCGGTGGAATCGGAAGACCTGCCTGGCGGAACAGCTCAGCAGCCTTTTCGTAAATCCGGCCTTTTGGCATAGCCACCTTCAATATCTGTGCCATTGTTAAGTTGCCTCCTTTTCCATCTCCATGCAAAATTTATGTTAATCGCTTTTTGTACTAGCGATATCCTCAGCCATGCTCACTTACAAAAGATACGAATGTATAGATCTCACCGTACCGTACACCCTCTGCTTCAACCGTGTCCGTATCCAAACGCTTCACCGTTTCAAGCTCTTCTGGACCTGCAGCAAGTCTAGTAACGACTGCATGACCCTCTGACCGCAGGCGTGTTGCCTCTTCCAAGCCTTCTTTTCTGCGAATCGCATCATATTGGATCAAAATAGGCAGCTCTTCCTCTTCGGCCACTCCAGTTACACCATCCAGGATGCGATTCGTTTTTAAGGAAAATCCTGTGGATGGGATCGGACGCCCAAACTGTTGCAGCAGATTGTCATATCTACCACCACTGCATACCGGAAATCCTAACTCCGCTGCATAACCTTCAAAAGTCATGCCTGTATAATAGGAAAAGTCCCCGATCATCGTCAGATCAATCAGTACATGCTGTGATACGCCGTAAGAGACCAGCACCTCCCACACCTTGCACAAATGATCAATCGAATGACGCGCGAGCGGATGATTGCTCAGCTCTAGCGCCTGTCCACAAATCTCCTTGCCTCCGCGCAGACGCAGCAGCCCATCCAGTTCGTTCTTCTGCGCTTCTGTAAGATCCAGCCGCCGTAAAGTCTCCCGGAAAGAAACATAGTCACGGCCCAGCAAATGACTTTTCAGCTCCTCTTGAGCCTCAGGCAGTTCAGGAAGTGCCTCTTGAAATAACCCATTCAGAAAGCCTACATGCCCCATAGCGATCTTAAAAGACTTCACACCCGCGGCTTGCAGCGAAGAAATAGCAAGCGCAACTACCTCCGCATCGGCTTCAGGTGAATCATCACCTACCAGCTCTACACCTGTCTGGAAGAACTCCGCTTCCCGCCCCGCTTCTTCCTCAATGGCACGGAATACATTCGCGTGATATGACAGACGCAATGGCAGTGGCTCATCCTTCAATAGAGAGGCAACAACACGGGCAACCGGGGCAGTCATTTCTGATCGAAGCACCAAAGCCTGACCACGATTGTTAAGTAATTTATAGAGCTTCTGGTCCGACGTAGAGCTAGCCACGCCAACTGTATCGTAATATTCCAACGTTGGAGTCATCATTTGCTGATATCCCCAGCGACTCATGCAATGCAGTACATCGTTCTCAATTTTGCGCAATTTCGTTACGGCCCGGGGCAGATAGTCCCGAACGCCAGACGGCTTCTCAAATCCCTTTGGTTTGGACATCTTCATTGTTCACCTCGTCAGTTATCATTAGATACTGTTTATGTTTACTTTACTATGGTAAAGTGGTAGCAAATTAAAGTATTTTCAATATCGTATCATGTTCACTGCTTTTTCGTCAATCAAACCCTTAGTCGAGCGTTTGGCATTTTCTTTATTTTTGCCTCCCCGCTTATCGAATACTATAATGAGCTAATACGATTGTACTTCATAATTTTGTAATTGGTGTTCTAAAAATATACTTTCAACTAGAAAGAAGGGCTAACGCTTGACTAAATCCTATATGATTGGCGTTGATATTGGTACTACAAGTACAAAGGCAGTTCTCTTCGAGGAGAATGGAGCCATAGTTGCACAAGCGAATATGGGTTATCCCTTGCATCAACCCTCCCCTTCTATAGCGGAGCAGGACCCAGAGCAAATCCTACGTGCAGTCTTTCATACCCTCTCTAATGTCATGCGGCAAAGCGCCGTAACTCCAGATAAGATCCTATTCGTCTCCTTCAGTTCAGCCATGCACAGTGTCATTGCAATTGATCAGCTGGGTAAACCACTTACTGCCTGCATCACTTGGGCTGACAACCGTAGTGCCGGATCTGCACTTCGCCTGAAGAACGAGTTCAACGGACATGAGTTGTATTTGCGCACAGGAACGCCTATTCATCCTATGTCACCGATTACCAAGCTAATGTGGCTTCGGGAAGAGCAGCCTCAGTTGTTTCAACAAACCTATAAATTCATTTCTATAAAAGAATACATATTCGCTCGGCTGTTCGGCGAATACATCATCGATCATTCCATTGCCTCTTCTACAGGCATGCTCAACCTTGAACTTTTGGAGTGGGATCAAGAGGCCCTGGAGATAGCCCATATTTCACCAGGTCAACTCTCACGGCTTGTTCCCACCACAGAGATCATGCAAGGCCTGCTTCCCGGTCTAGCAGAGGAGCTACTACTGCTCCCGACGACACCTTTTGTCGTAGGAGCCAGTGATGGCGTCTTGTCCAACCTTGGCGTAGGCGCGATTAAACCCGGTGTAGTGGCCGCAACGATTGGAACAAGCGGAGCGATTCGCACCGTAGTGGATCACCCGCTTACCGACCCTAAAGGACGGACCTTCTGTTATAACTTAACCCCAAAACATTGGGTGATCGGAGGGCCCGTTAATAACGGTGGTATGCTGTTCCGCTGGGTACGGGATGAGTTCGCTGCTTCTGAAGTCGAAACCGCCAAACGTCTTGGCATTGACCCTTACGAGGTTCTAACGCGCATCGCGGAACAAGTTCCGGCAGGTAGCGGTGGTCTTCTATTCCATCCTTACTTAACTGGTGAACGGGCACCGCTGTGGAATCCTGATGCTCGTGGCTCCTTCTTCGGCCTTTCTATGAATCACCATAAGGAGCATATGATTCGCTCGGTACTAGAAGGCGTAATCTTCAATATGTATATGGTTCTGCTGGCTATGGAAGAGCAAATCGGGCGTCCTAGCAAAATTCTGGCTACAGGCGGCTTCGCCCGTTCCTCAATCTGGCGGCAGATGATGTCTGATATTTTTGATCAAGAGGTCATCATTCCGGAGAGTATCGAAAGCTCCTGCCTCGGAGCAGTAGTGCTTGGTCTATACGCAACGGGCCGTGTGGACTCCTTCGATGTTGTATTCGACATGATCGGTTCAACTTACCAGCATGATCCGATTGATGAACATACCAAAGTGTACAAGCAGCTGCTGCCGATTTATATTTCCGTCTACCGTAGTCTGGAAAGCCAGTATCAAGCTATTGCGGAGTTTCAGCGGGAACAAGCTGGAGAATAGACAAAAAATAAAAGCGCCGGTCAACCCGCATATACGGGAGACCGGCGCTTTTATATTACCTAGCAGTAGACTATGTGCTTATGGAGCCTGTTTTTGCTTTCTTTTGTGCGCCTGATCCGAAAATAATCCAAGACGCAGGCACATACCGGAAGACGAGAGCCACTGCCAGCCATGAAACCAGCAGCGCAACAAGCCATCCTCCTACAATCGCTGCGATGTACGCAAGAGAACCCCCGTGAAATGGTAATTTTCTATAGAAATACAGCAGCATAGGGTGCAATAGATAAATTCCGAAGGAGCATGCTCCCACAGATACCAAAAGTCTTGTCAGCAAGCTACGACCCGCCCCATAGAGCAAGAAGGAGATTTGCAACAGCACCACACAAGAGAGCAGCGCATGTAGATTAGAGAAACCCTCATACCATAAGCTGTTGATGACAGTTTTTTCCGTGTAATTGTTAAACCATAGCTCAACATGAACAACCCCTGCTACAATCCATAACAACCACAACGTAATCCAAACCGGACCTTTACCGGCGCGCCAGCCTTCACGTGAAGGCACTAACCATTTTTTCAAAGAAGAGTAATACACTGCAACCCCAGCACCCAGCAGGAAATACGAGAAATAAGTGATCGCCAGACTCCCCTTGGATAACTGCCAATACCCGTGATTGGTCATGTATTTATTCAGCAACACAAAACCCCACTGTAGTAATAACCCGATCAGCGGCGCCCAAGCCGCCAGATGACGAACCTTTTGCAAACACCACAAAATGAGCGGAAATAACACGTAAAACTGAATAATGATAATAATATAATACAGATGCGTATATGCCGTTCCTGTCCATAAATACTTCCATAGCTTAGAAGCCATCTCCCCCGGAGGTAAGCCCCAAGTATTCCCGGCATTCATTTTTAACGCAAAATACAGCAGTGAAAATACTACATAAGGCACAATAATATAAAGCAGCCTTCTAGTGTAGAACTTTCCTAGCGTTTTGCCACCCAGCGGACGGTCAATATAGTTATAGAAGAGCACGAACCCACTCAAAAATATGAATGAAGGTACGGCGAACTGGCTGAATTTATTAATAAATAAGAACGGATGAAACATGTTTGTACCTAGTGTCTCCGCCAACGTTCGTGAAGTAGCATGAATAGCCAGCACTGCAAAAATAGCAATCGCCCGAAAAATATCCAGCTGCGGAATTCTTTCTTTTTGTCTCATAATCTTTCCTCCTGTTAAGCTCCGCATCGAAATGATGCCTTTTTAATCAAATATTATGAAGGCTACTTCCCCACGTTTAAGCGTGTGCGTGTATCAGACCTTCTTCTAACGCTATTTCTCCTGCTGCACGAACCCCTTTGCCCGTTCCTCAGAGATATAACCTGACTTTTCCTGCGGATTGGATTCCAAAGAGCGAGGCACGCTTCCAAAAATAATCCATGAACCCGGAACTCGCCGGAAAGCAAACTGCACAATAAGCCAGCTCCCTCCCAGTGCGACCACAAGCCCTCCGTAGATGAACAAAACATATGTTAGCGACTCTAGGGGAATCTGATATCGGAACCTGCGATATACCGCCAGCAATAGCGGATGAACCAAATATATCGCAAATGAGAGTTCACCCAAACGTGTTAAAAAAGCAACAATCCCGCGAGAGGCCTTACGGTAGATCAGGAATGTAGCATACAACAGAACCAATGCTAATAACATCGTATGGACATTCCATAATAGCTCGTACCACAGCGAATCCGTCCACACCCCAAAATGGCGGGCCACATACCAAAGCTGCACATGGATAAAGGCTGCAATTAACCACCCGCTCACTAACAGGGCAGTCCATCCCTTTTGCTTGGCAGTTAGCTCCCTCCATGGCTTCATCAGCCACGTCTTCACCTTCTCAAAGTGAATCGCGATATAAGCACCCATCATATAATAAGCCAGATAAGAGATCGCCAGGCTCCCTTTTTCAACAATGTGCAGTTCGTATTTATTCCAGAAAATAAACCCCCACTGAAGTGCCAATCCGAGCGGAACCGCCCATTTAATTAAAAAGCGGGAACTCTGGAGTAGCTTAAGCAGTACTGGAAAAAGCAAATAAAACTGAATGCTGATAAATACAAAATACAAATGCGCATATGCGGAACCTGAGAATAACGCTCTAATAAAGCTGTACAGGTTGCCACCGAGGTTCTGGGTCAATCGTCCGTTCACATATAAGGTTAGTGCATAATAGCCCATAGAGGCTAGCAGATAAGGTAATAAAATATACTTTAATCGACGACGGTAGAAATTAATAATCAAGCTGCGTGTCACAGGACGCCCATAATAATTATAAAACAATACGAAGCTGCTCAGAAAAATAAATGAGGGCGTACCGAATTTAAAGAAAATGTTGATCCAGTTCAGCCAGTAATAATAAGGGGAATGCAGTGCCTGCTCTCCAGCCGCAAAAGATGAGGAATGCACATGCAATACGCCTAAGATCGCTAATGCTCTGAAAATATCCAGCTGGGGCAGCCTTTCCTGTCTCGCAGTGTTCATATTATATTCCTCTTCTCTACTATGATGGTTGTTCATAGAGACGCTAAGCGGAATGTGGAAACTGAAAATACCAGGAAGCCTGCACCTGCTGATTTTACATTCTGATATTTGAAGCTGAATGCCTAGCGTGGGATTCGCCTTATCACTAACGCTAATTATATCGAATGTATCTGTTCTAAAAACTTAAGAAGAACTTAAAGTTTCCTTAATAATCTTCTCTAAGACGCAAGAAACCCTGCAGAACCTGCGCTAAAAAAACGCAATATGTAACTGCAGGGTTAAAAAAGCATCGTTTACACTTGTTCCGCATGTTCTTCCGTTGAAGAGGGGCGCAGCTCTCGCAGAGGATTGCCTCCGACAAAAGAGCCAGCCGCCACATTTTTGTGCACCACGGAGCCAGCAGCTATAACTGCCCAATCTCCAATGGTTACACCGGGAAGAATCGTTGTATTCGCGCCGATCAATACATTTTCACCGATCACCACTTCGCCCAGGCGATATTCCTTGATCAGATACTCATGCGCCAGAATCGTCGTGTTATAACCAATAATAGAATTCTCACCTACCGTTATTTTCTCCGGAAAAAACACATCCACCATTGCCATAAGACCAAAAGCCGTGTGTTTACCAACCTTCATCCCCAGCATCCGTCGATAGATCCAATTCTTTAACGGTAGAATCGGACAATAGCGGGCAATCTGAATAAAAATAAAGTTGCGGACACCCTTCCAAGGGCTGACCGTACGGTAAATATACCAAAGTGAGTTATGACCTTCTACTGGATAACGGGTTACGTTTCTCACGATTCATTCGTTCCTCGCTCCATAATTTCTATAATATCCTTCATGTTATGGATGATAAAGTCCGGATCATACTTGCGGAGCGTATCCTCGCCCTTCAAAGACCAAGATACTCCAGCAGCGTATACACCGGCAGCTTTGGCTGATTGAATATCAACTGCACTGTCACCTATCATTAAGGTTTTGCGAGGATCAACACCAAGATTGTGGACCGCTGTCAGAACGGGCTCCGGATGTGGCTTTGGTTCAGTAACATCGTTCACAGTCACAATCGTATCCATGTACTTAAGCAAATCGAACCTTTCCAGGGTCTTGATCGTTGTTGGACGGATCTTAGTAGTTACAATCCCAAGTTTGATCCCACGACGCGAGAGCTCCTCAATAGTCTCCTTTACAAGCGGGAAAGAACGCACTAACTCATCATGATGCTCATTATTATAAGAACGATAGGACTTTTCTAACGTACCATTTACATCCTCTAGTCCAGAGAATACTCTCATCTGTTGCTGAAGGGTTGTTCCCATATGCGGAATTATCTCTTCTCTGGTCAGTGGAGCCAGACCATTGTCCTTCAGCGCGTACATAAATGAACTAATGATTAGCTCATTCGTATCGACAATCGTTCCATCCAGATCAAAAAGAACGCATTCTATCATAAGTTTTACTGCTCCTTCTTATCTCCATCCGCTGGCTGTCCTTGCTCAGGTTGTGTTCCTTGACGAGTTTTCTGCGGTGTATTTACTGCGCTTTCTGGCACTACAGTATCTGCTTGGATCGGTTTAGTACATACGATAGGGTCAGAATAATGTGCTTTAGGCTCTCCGGTTACTCTGCGAATAACGATCAGCAATATAGCTGCCACAATAATCAGTAGAGAAAGCAGCTGAGAAATACGAATATTACCATAGGCAGGATCCAAATATCCTTGTTCAAAACCTAACCATTCCATCGGACTCCATAAGCCGTTTATAAACGAAGCCAGTCCTGCACTTCCGTTAAACGCTAAACTGTCAGTACGCACAGCCTCGATGAAGAACCGACCGATGGAATACCATATAAAGTAAGACATGAAGATTTCTCCAGCACGTACAAACTTCTGACGACGGAGAACCATCAATAACGCAATCCCTAGTAAGCTCCAAAGAGATTCATACAGGAAGGTCGGATGATGAAAAGCATCCCCTATGTACATTTGATTAACGATGAAGTCAGGCAAATGCAGTTTATCCCGTAAAAAAGATTCCTCAACTACGCTGCCGTATGCCTCTTGGTTGACAAAGTTTCCCCAGCGGCCAATCATTTGACCCGCCAGTAGTCCAGGTGCGCAAATATCAACAATACGCCAGAAAGGGTAACCCTTATAACGGAAATAAATAATTCCGCAAATAATCGCTCCTATTAATGCGCCGTAAATGGCGATGCCGCCATTCCAGATCTTAAAGACGTCTATCAGATTATGCTTATAATCGTCCCATTTAAAAGCTACAAAATAAATCCGTGCCCCTATAATTGCCGAGGGTACACCCAGTAGCAGCATATCCATAAAGAATTCTTGCGGGATTCCGAACCGTTTGCCCTCGCGGATCGCAAGAAATAATCCCGCGAGTGCACCGACCCCTAGTATTAACCCGTACCAGTGTACAGGTAGTGATCCAATTGAGAATACAATAGGATCTATTGCTAATGGGAACATTGTCTCACACTCCTAATCGAGATCGTCCATATCCTCAGATATGGTCGCAGTTAACTTATTCGTAAACTGCAGGGCTGCATTAAAGCCCATTTGCTTCAGGCGATAGTTCATCGCAGCAACCTCAATAATAACGGCAAGGTTACGTCCTGGACGTACAGGAATGGTTACAAGTGGAACATCGGTATCAATAATCCGCGTTGTTTCCTCATCAAGTCCAAGCCGGTCATACTGCTTGTCTTGCTGCCAAGCCTCTAATCTAACGACAAGTGTAATCCGTTTATGATTACGGATAGCACCCGCACCAAAAAGTGTCATTACGTTAATGATACCTACTCCGCGAATTTCCAACAAGTGACGGATCAACTCAGGGGCTGTACCATGCAGCTGGTTATCTGAAGTCTGGCGGATTTCCACGGCATCATCAGCGATCAGTCTATGTCCACGTTTTACAAGTTCAAGGGCTGTCTCACTCTTACCAATACCACTACTACCAGTAATCAGCATACCTACACCATATACATCACAGAGCACACCATGAATCGTTGCTGTAGGGGCTAATCTCCCTTCTAAGAAGCTCGTCAAACGGCTGGAGAAAATAGTCGTAGCCATCGAGCTACGAAGCACAGGAAGTCCCTTTTCATTACTTATATCAATTAACTCCTGTGGCACATCCAAACTACGGGTAATTACGATACAAGGGGTATTGTCATTACAGATTCCACGAAGCCTACTTTTACGTTCAGCTTCAGGCAGCATGGAGAAGAATGCGAGTTCTGTCTTACCTAATAGTTGAACACGTTCTTCCGGATAATATTCGAAATAACCAGCAATCTCTAGTCCAGGGCGATTCAGGTCATCGACCGTAATAGGTCGTTTTAGACCTTCCTGGCCGGAAATAACCTCTAATTGAAAATGTTGTACCAATTCAGATACTTTTACTTTCTTAGCCATGTAAATTCGTCCTTTCGTCACCTGCGGTATATGTCCGCTTACTGCGTCCGGTTGACAGCGATCTCATTACAATTCCGGAGGTAATTCTCCTGCTATCTTAATTGATAACGCTTGTGAATGCAATCTTAACGCCTATCCATTACGACCCTAATTAAACAATAAAGCCACCCTTTCGGGTGGCTTTATCAAGAGAGAAAAGATCCTGCGATCTTATCCCAACAGAATGTTAACTTCGGATTCTTTATCGAAGAAGTGAACTTTGTTCATATCGATAGCCAATTTTGGCTTGCTGCCTTCGCGAGTAGTGGAACGTCCATCTACACGAGCGATTACAGTAGATTTACCAAGGCCGCTCAAGTAAAGGAGCATTTCGTGACCAAGGTTTTCAGTTACATCAACCAATGAAGTAAAGATTGTGTTCGGGGAAGCTTCCAAGAATACTGGCTCTTCATGGATATCTTCTGGACGAACGCCCATAATTACTTCTTTGCCAATGTAGCCTTTGCTGCGGATGATTTGAGCTTTTCCGCCTGGTACTTCAACATCAAGGTTCTCAGCGCGGAAACGGATAGAACCGTTTGCTTCGGACAAAGTACCATTGATAAAGTTCATTGTAGGGGATCCGATAAATCCAGCTACGAACAGGTTAGTTGGTTCATTGTACAACTCTTCAGGGGAAGCAGCTTGTTGAATGATACCATCATACATAACTACGATACGGTCACCCATTGTCATAGCTTCTGTTTGGTCATGCGTTACGTAGATACAAGTGGTTTCAAGGCGTTTAACCAGTTTAGTGATTTCAGCGCGCATTTGACCACGAAGTTTAGCATCCAAGTTGGAAAGAGGCTCATCCATCAAGAAGACTTGTGGATCACGTACGATAGCGCGTCCCAAAGCGACACGTTGGCGTTGACCACCGGAAAGTGCTTTTGGTTTACGATCTAGCAAATGTTCGATATCGAGAATTCTAGCAGCTTCACGTACTTTCTTGTCGATTTCATCTTTCTTCACTTTACGAAGTTTCAAACCGAAAGCCATGTTTTGGTATACGCTCATATGCGGATACAGGGCGTAGGATTGGAATACCATCGCGATATCGCGGTCTTTAGGTGCAACGTCGTTGACTACACGATCGCCAATGTACATTTTACCTTCGGAGATTTCTTCCAGACCAGCGATCATACGCAAAGTTGTGGATTTACCGCAACCGGATGGTCCAACCAATACTAGAAATTCCTTATCTTTAATATCAAGATTGATATCCATTACTGTTGCTTTATCTGAACCCGGGTATTTTTTGAAAATATGCTCTAAACGTACGCCTGCCATTGTATTTCCCCCTCGAGTTAATTATTGATTAATTGAAAAATTCTTTTTTCCTTGTACATTTATATTACCCTAGACGGGACACGGTGGCTATTTGTAACGTTCACAAAAAACCTATTTCCTTTTCGTCACTTTATACAAAAGCATAGTAAGCTTCACAATAGCAGCGTCCCCAAAGCTACGCACATCGGCACCCGTCTCCTGTTTTATCTTGTCCAGACGGTATAAAAGCGTGTTGCGATGAATATATAGCTTCTTGGCTGTTTCACTTACATTACAATCCATCTCAAAAAACGTCTCCAGGGTCATCAGCATCTCTTTATCCGATAATACGGAAGAATAGTCGCCAATCTGTCCAAGTAACTGTTTACGCCGTGCATCAGGAATGCTGTTAACCAAACGTTCCAAATGCAGCTCCCAAGGTAAATGAATATATTCACCCACTTGGAAAATACGTCCGAGTACAATGGTCTCCCTCAGCAAGGCCACGGATCCCGTCAATCCCTTAACAGGGACTATAGCCGGAGCTACAGCCAAATGGAATACACCTACCCATTCGCTGGCTATCAGTTCGTGTAAGCCCATACTGGTCTGAGCCAGAATTTCATCTACACTCTCTTCTTCCTCATCCTTATCATCTCCGCCCGTGAGTAGTTCCTTCCGGGCCAATATTAACCATTCTTTTTCTTGAAGAGGTATAAGCAGAATTTCATTCTCAAAATAGCTGCGCAGCAGCTTCATTAAGGAACGATAAGTGATCTGCGGGCTATGTGCATTCTCACTGCTAAGTAGGAATGGAACCATATCTCCGAATAAACGTCCCTTTAGAGCCATCTCATCGGGTATCTCAGAGTCATTTTTCTCTTGCTCCAGTTCGGTGTTCAACCAGATACCCAGCTGCCGAGCCTCCGCTTCCCCTTCTTCTCTAACCCCAGTAGCTTTTAGTGCAATTGCAAAGTTTCGAACTGCATAATTCACTAATTGTATTTCCAAAGAGTTAAGTCCATCCAATTCCACCCAGACAGCGGTTACACGTCCATCAGTCTCATATAATGGTGCCCAAAGATGACCCTCATGGATTACCGGCTGTTCCTGTGCTTCCAATCCCATAATAAAAAGAGAAGCTGAATGTTGCCTACCTAACTGCTTGATTCCGGTTTTCTTTCCGGTGAGCTGCTCTAACTTTTTCCGCAATGTTTCGCTATCCATAGTCACCATACTCCACCACTTTTGCTCTTTTCGCCTATTTTAGCATATTCTCTAATATTATGTTAATCACTACAGCAGCGCGCTACTATAATACGACATAAAAACACAAAAAAAGCCACCACCCTAAGGTGATGACTTTCTGTTTGGGATGAGCCATGAAGGACTCGAACCTTCGACACCCTGATTAAAAGTCAGGTGCTCTACCAACTGAGCTAATGGCTCATAAATGGTGGGGGATGATGGATTCGAACCACCGAACACGTACGTGAGCAGATTTACAGTCTGATGCGTTTGGCCACTTCGCTAATCCCCCAAAAAAGGTGGCTCGGGACGGAATCGAACCGCCGACACGAGGATTTTCAGTCCTCTGCTCTACCGACTGAGCTACCGAGCCATAAGATTACATGACAATTAAGCGGAAAAGTCTTACACTTCCCACTCATTTTGTGGAAAAAATGGCGGAACCGACGGGATTCGAACCCGCGGTCTCCTGCGTGACAGGCAGGCATGTTAGGCCAACTACACCACGGTTCCGCATTAATAAAAAATGGTGCCGGCGAGAGGACTTGAACCCCCAACCTACTGATTACAAGTCAGTTGCTCTACCAGTTGAGCTACACCGGCACGGTGTAAAAGCAATTCTAAAAAGATGAAAATGGTGGAGGCTGAGGGGATCGAACCCCCGACCCTCTGCTTGTAAGGCAGATGCTCTCCCAGCTGAGCTAAGCCTCCAGGTATTATGGTAGCGGCGAAGGGGATCGAACCCCCGACCTCACGGGTATGAACCGTACGCTCTAGCCAGCTGAGCTACACCGCCACAATAATTAGTATTGCTATGGATTGAAAATGGCGGAGAGAGTGGGATTCGAACCCACGCACCGCTTACGCAGTCTAACCCCTTAGCAGAGGGTCCCCTTATAGCCACTTGGGTATCTCTCCAAACGATATCAGTACCACAGCAATCCAAACAGGAATTTGACTCCCTGAAAACTGAATCCGAAACGAATCTGCATTCTACATATAGGATAAGCCCTCGACCGATTAGTATTGGTCAGCTCCATGCATTGCTGCACTTCCACCTCCAACCTATCTACCTCGTCGTCTTCAAGGGGTCTTACTAATTGGGAAATCTCATCTTGAGGGGGGCTTCACGCTTAGATGCTTTCAGCGCTTATCCCGTCCGTACGTAGCTACCCAGCCATGCTCCTGGCGGAACAACTGGTGCACCAGCGGTACGTCCATCCCGGTCCTCTCGTACTAAGGACAGCTCCTCTCAAATTTCCTGCGCCCACGACAGATAGGGACCGAACTGTCTCACGACGTTCTGAACCCAGCTCGCGTACCGCTTTAATGGGCGAACAGCCCAACCCTTGGGACCTACTTCAGCCCCAGGATGCGATGAGCCGACATCGAGGTGCCAAACCTCCCCGTCGATGTGGACTCTTGGGGGAGATAAGCCTGTTATCCCCAGGGTAGCTTTTATCCGTTGAGCGATGGCCCTTCCATGCGGTACCACCGGATCACTAAGTCCGACTTTCGTCCCTGCTCGACTTGTAGGTCTCGCAGTCAAGCTCCCTTATGCCTTTGCACTCTGCGAATGATTTCCAACCATTCTGAGGGAACCTTGGAACGCCTCCGTTACTCTTTAGGAGGCGACCGCCCCAGTCAAACTGCCCGCCTGACACGGTCCCCGTACCCGATAAGGGCACTAGGTTAGAACCTAGATACGATCAGGGTGGTATCCCAACGGCGCCTCCACCGAAGCTTGCGCTCCGATTTCTACGGCTCCCACCTATCCTGTACAGATCGTACCCAAATTCAATATCAAGCTGCAGTAAAGCTCCATGGGGTCTTTCCGTCTTGTCGCGGGTAACCTGCATCTTCACAGGTATTAAAATTTCACCGGATCTCTCGTTGAGACAGCGCCCAAGTCGTTACGCCATTCGTGCGGGTCAGAATTTACCTGACAAGGAATTTCGCTACCTTAGGACCGTTATAGTTACGGCCGCCGTTTACTGGGGCTTCGGTTCATAGCTTCGGGTTACCCCTAACCACTCCCCTTAACCTTCCAGCACCGGGCAGGCGTCAGCCCGTATACTTCGCCTTGCGGCTTCGCACAGACCTGTGTTTTTGCTAAACAGTCGCTTGGGCCTTTTCACTGCGGCCCCCTCGTGCTATTCACACTACCGGGGCACCCCTTCTCCCGAAGTTACGGGGTCATTTTGCCGAGTTCCTTAACGAGAGTTCTTCCGCGCGCCTTAGAATTCTCTTCTCGCCTACCTGTGTCGGTTTGCGGTACGGGCACCTTCTCCTGGCTAGAGGCTTTTCTTGGCAGTGTGAGATCATGACCTTCGCTACTATAATTTTCGCTCCCCATCACAGCCCAGCCTTAACGATGTGCGGATTTGCCTACACATCAGCCTCACTGCTTAGACGGACATCCATCAGTCCGCGTCACTACCCTCCTGCGTCACCCCATCGCTCATAGCGGATTACGGTGGTACAGTAATTTCAAACTGTTGTCCTTCGACTACGCCTTTCGGCCTCGCCTTAGGTCCCGACTTACCCTGAGCGGACGAGCCTTCCTCAGGAAACCTTGGGCTTTCGGCGGATCAGATTCTCACTGATCTTTTCGTTACTCATACCGGCATTCTCACTTGTGTAGTGTCCAGCGCTCTTTTCAGTACACCTTCAACCCCTACACAACGCTCCCCTACCCCAGATGCAAAGCATCTAGCCATAGCTTCGGTGGTGTGTTTAGCCCCGTTACATTTTCGGCGCAGAGTCACTCGACCAGTGAGCTATTACGCACTCTTTCAATGGTGGCTGCTTCTAAGCCAACATCCTGGTTGTCTGTGCAACTCCACATCCTTTCCCACTTAACACACACTTGGGGACCTTAGCTGATGGTCTGGGCTGTTTCCCTTTTGACAATGGATCTTAGCACTCACTGTCTGACTCCCGGCAATAAGTATATGGCATTCGGAGTTTGACTGAGCTTGGTAATCCTTGCGGACCCCGCACCCAATCAGTGCTCTACCTCCACTACTCTTATACCGAGGCTAGCCCTAAAGCTATTTCGGGGAGAACCAGCTATCTCCGAGTTCGATTGGAATTTCTCCGCTACCCCCACCTCATCCCCGCACTTTTCAACGTACGTGGGTTCGGGCCTCCAGTGCGTGTTACCGCACCTTCACCCTGGACAGGGGTAGATCACACGGTTTCGGGTCTACGTCCACATACTCAATCGCCCTATTCAGACTCGCTTTCGCTGCGGCTCCACCTTCTCGGCTTAACCTTGCATGTTAAACGTAACTCGCCGGTTCATTCTACAAAAGGCACGCCATCACCCATTAATAGGGCTCTGACTTTTTGTAAGCACACGGTTTCAGGTTCTATTTCACTCCCCTTCCGGGGTGCTTTTCACCTTTCCCTCACGGTACTGTTTCACTATCGGTCGCCAGGTAGTATTTAGCCTTAGCAGATGGTCCTGCTGGATTCATACGGGGTTTCACGTGCCCCGCACTACTCGGGATCCGTCTCGGAGAGAATACAGTTTAGGTTACAGGGCTTTTACCTCTATCGCGGGCCTTTCCAGACCTCTTCACCTACCATATTCCTTTGTAACTCCATGTGAGACGTCCCACAACCCCAAGAGGCAAGCCCCTTGGTTTAGGCTGTTCCGCGTTCGCTCGCCGCTACTGACGGAATCACTATTGTTTTCTCTTCCTCAGGGTACTTAGATGTTTCAGTTCCCCTGGTCTGCCTCTACACACCCTATGTATTCAGGTATGAGTAACTGCGAATTACCACAGCTGGGTTTCCCCATTCGGACACCCCCGGATCAAAGCTTGCTTACAGCTCCCCGAGGCAGTTTCGTTGTTCGCCACGTCCTTCGTCGGCTCCTGGCGCCTAGGCATCCTCCGTGTGCTCTTATTAGCTTAACCTTGATTTTTCCGCAGGAAAATATCATACGATGACATTCTCTTTGGAATCATCTCACTAATAACATTTACTTGCTTACACAAGTTGCTAAAAGATGTTCTAAAACGCAAATTCGTTTCGGTATCCAGTTTTCAAGGATCAAGTTTAAAAAGTTATTCATTTAAAATTTATGGTGGAGCCAAGCGGGATCGAACCGCTGACCTCCTGCTTGCAAGGCAGGCGCTCTCCCAGCTGAGCTATGGCCCCATAAAATTACTCTATAATGTTATATGGTGGGCCTTGGTGGACTCGAACCACCGACCTCACCCTTATCAGAGGTGCGCTCTAACCAACTGAGCTAAAAGCCCATATAACATATATAACATTGTGAATCAACCAATGAATTGGTTGTCCGCTTGGCAACGTCCTACTCTCCCAGGACCCTTCGGTCCAAGTACCATCGGCGCTGGAGGGCTTAACGGTCGTGTTCGGGATGGGTACGTGTGGAACCCCTCCGCTATCGCCACCAAACGCATACGAAAGAGACTTGCTCTTTCAAAACTGAACACGAGTGAGTGTTCGAACCCGAAGGTTCTATTGTGGAAGCTTAGCTTCCGATTTGAATGTTCTCATTGCAGAGAACGATTCTCCATAGAAAGGAGGTGATCCAGCCGCACCTTCCGATACGGCTACCTTGTTACGACTTCACCCCAATCATCTACCCCACCTTCGGCGGCTGGCTCCCTTGCGGGTTACCCCACCGACTTCGGGTGTTGTAAACTCTCGTGGTGTGACGGGCGGTGTGTACAAGACCCGGGAACGTATTCACCGCGGCATGCTGATCCGCGATTACTAGCAATTCCGACTTCATGCAGGCGAGTTGCAGCCTGCAATCCGAACTGAGACCGGCTTTGATGGGATTGGCTCCACCTCGCGGCTTCGCTTCCCGTTGTACCGGCCATTGTAGTACGTGTGTAGCCCAGGTCATAAGGGGCATGATGATTTGACGTCATCCCCACCTTCCTCCGGTTTGTCACCGGCAGTCACTCTAGAGTGCCCAGCTTAACCTGCTGGCAACTAAAGTTAAGGGTTGCGCTCGTTGCGGGACTTAACCCAACATCTCACGACACGAGCTGACGACAACCATGCACCACCTGTCTCCTCTGTCCCGAAGGCCGCCACTATCTCTAGTGGATTCAGAGGGATGTCAAGACCTGGTAAGGTTCTTCGCGTTGCTTCGAATTAAACCACATACTCCACTGCTTGTGCGGGTCCCCGTCAATTCCTTTGAGTTTCAGTCTTGCGACCGTACTCCCCAGGCGGAGTGCTTACTGTGTTAACTTCGGCACCAAGGGTATCGAAACCCCTAACACCTAGCACTCATCGTTTACGGCGTGGACTACCAGGGTATCTAATCCTGTTTGCTCCCCACGCTTTCGCGCCTCAGCGTCAGTTACAGCCCAGAAAGTCGCCTTCGCCACTGGTGTTCCTCCACATATCTACGCATTTCACCGCTACACGTGGAATTCCACTTTCCTCTTCTGTACTCAAGCCACCCAGTTTCCAGTGCGACCTCAGGTTGAGCCCAAGGTTTAAACACCAGACTTAAATAGCCGCCTGCGCGCGCTTTACGCCCAATAATTCCGGACAACGCTTGCCCCCTACGTATTACCGCGGCTGCTGGCACGTAGTTAGCCGGGGCTTTCTTCTCAGGTACCGTCACTCCGGTAGCAGTTACTCTACCGGACGTTCTTCCCTGGCAACAGAGCTTTACGATCCGAAAACCTTCATCACTCACGCGGCGTTGCTCCGTCAGGCTTTCGCCCATTGCGGAAGATTCCCTACTGCTGCCTCCCGTAGGAGTCTGGGCCGTGTCTCAGTCCCAGTGTGGCCGTTCACCCTCTCAGGTCGGCTACGCATCGTCGCCTTGGTGGGCCGTTACCCCACCAACTAGCTAATGCGCCGCAGGCCCATCCCTCAGTGACAGATTGCTCCGTCTTTCATTCTTCTCTCAGGAGAAAAAAGAAATTATCCGGTATTAGCTACCGTTTCCGGTAGTTATCCCAGTCTGAAGGGCAGGTTGCCTACGTGTTACTCACCCGTCCGCCGCTAAGTCATTTTGAAAGCAAGCTTTCAAAATGACTCCGCTCGACTTGCATGTATTAGGCACGCCGCCAGCGTTCGTCCTGAGCCAGGATCAAACTCTCCAATTAGTATTGAAAAGAGCGATATGCTCATTTTGAAACATCTGACGAGAAAATCAATTCTCTAATTTTGGATTTCACTTACGTGATTTCCCACTCACTCGTTGTTCAGTTTTCAAAGATCAATGTCTCATCTTTCGTCGTCGTTGCTTGTCAGCAGCGACCTTTATAATATATCACAGCGCCTTTGTTTTCGTCAAGCATTTTTTTAATTTCTTTTTTTGCTTGACCATTTCAGCAAGTTGTTAATCAACAGCTTGTCCAAACGGGCGAGACTTAATGTATCATATTTTTCAAAGCCACGTCAAGCATTAAAATAAAATTATTCTTAATCCGAGTAACATAACCACGCCAGGAAGCCCAAGAACCGTTACTGCGCCTATAGTTGCAGGGTTCAAAGGGATATACACCTGCGTGAGCAAACCTGAGAAGTTCACTACATATATCCCGAGTGCAGCCAATACCAAATGAACCCCAAATAAACTTAGCCACCCAAAACCCAGCTTTTTTCTAAATACAACTAAACCTAATAAGATAACGGATAATATCAATACGCCCATAGCTATCATTCTAAGCATGTAGATCCCCCTTATACAATTATTTATAAGCCCTTATATTTGACTGCTGTTCAACCCCAAGCTTTTTGCATGTTTGAGATGTATCTGATATTTACGTTCTGCAGCCTCCAAAATATATATCGCGTAATCTATCTGATCCTGTCCCAACGCCTCGTCGAACATCAGGTACGCCCTCTCCCACTCTGAATGCGCCTTACGGACCTCTAAGAGGGTTTCCCATCCCTCACTTTCCTTTTTGCCTTGTTCCTTATCCACTCCCCACCACAGCTCTCTCCACCATCCCATTTTAATTCCTCCTCAGAATAATTTTGATCCAAAATACACATCTCGTTATTCTCATTCATATCGGGATAGGGACAAACTTAGAACAAAAAAAAGGAAACCCTAGGGCTTCCTTTTTAAAAAATACCACTATAGAGCTGCTAGAATAGCTCGCGACGGCCTTCCAACGCTTTGGACAAGGTAACTTCATCAGCGTATTCAAGATCGCCACCTACAGGCAAGCCATGAGCTATCCTGGTGATTTTAATCTCAAACGGCCGAACAAGACGAGAAATGTACATCGCCGTTGCTTCTCCCTCAATGTTGGGGTTAGTCGCCATTATAAGCTCGCTTACTCTCTCATCACTCAGACGGGTCAATAATTCTTTCAGGCGAATATCATCAGGGCCGATACCTTCCATAGGTGAAATAGCACCCTGAAGAACATGGTAATATCCATTAAACTCCTTGGTTCGTTCTATAGCCACCAAATCCTTAGAGTCTTGAATCACACATATCACTGAAGGATCTCTAGTTTTGTCCTGACATATCTTACATGGGTCCGTATCCGTAATATTACAGCAGACCGAGCAATAGTGAAGATTGCGTTTGACGCTTACTAGCGCTTTTGCAAAATCAATGACTTCATCCTCTTTCATGTTAAGCACATGAAAAGCTAACCGGGCGGCTGTCTTCGGTCCAATCCCGGGCAAACGCGTAAAAGCATCGATCAGCTTAGCTAGCGGTTCGGGATAATACAAATTAATAATTCTCCTTTAGACTGAAGTGGAGTGGGCTATTAGAACAAGCCTGGGATCTTCATTCCACCAGTGAATTTACCCATGTCATTGTTAGCAAGCTCTTCAGCTTGAGTCAATGCATCATTTACAGCAGTGATTACAAGATCTTGCAGCATTTCAACATCTTCCGGATCAACGGCTTCCGGTTTAATTTGAATAGACAGCAATTTTTTGTGGCCGTTTACTTGAACAGTAACTACGCCGCCACCTGATGAACCCTCAATAACCTTGCCTCCGAGTTCCTCTTGAGCTTTAAGCATTTGCTCCTGCATTTTCTTAACTTGCTTCATCATTTGGTTCATATTATTCATACATCGTCTCTCCTTTGGAATGCGCAATTAGCGCTAGTAAGTTTATATTACTCTTTTATGACAACAAGGTCTTCTCCAAAAAGCTGGATAGCCTCATCAATCCAAGGTTCAGGTTTAGCTTCTGCAGTATCGTGTTCATGCTCCAGCTGCAGTTCTTCTTTGCCAGTCTGTCCCACAGACTTCTGGGCAGCTTCATTCCAGTCACGAAGCATCATGGTTACAAGTCTATAAGGTTTGCCTAGACGCGCTGCAAGCACACTCTCAATAACCTGTCTGTTTGCCGGCTTCTCAGTAGTATCGCGGTGAATCGTGTTCTTGAATGCAACAAGTACCGCATCCTCCATAATCGATACTGGCTCACCGTCTACAAACCATGCATGAACCGTTACCTTTTCCTCTTTTACTCCCTGCAGGACAAGGCTCCACTGTTTATAGATAGCTGCAAAATCGGGACTATCCTTACCAGCAATAAACTTATCTACGTTAGGAGGCATTTTCGAGGCTGAAGAAACCCGCGGTGTTGGAACCGCGTGCGATTTCGGTGCAGGAGCACCATCACGCCCTCCTCCGGAAATACCACCGGATTGCATTGCCTGTTCCAGCTTCTTCTCCAGTGCTGCGATCTGTCTTTTGAGAAGATCAAGTTCACCAGAGTCAACGCTCGAATGATTCGCGCTTACTCCGGCATTTGTTTCACCTAACGGAGCAAATGCGGCGCTCTGACTTACCTCTTGCTGCAAGCTGCAAAGCTTCATCAGCGCCACTTCAAACAGTGTCTGAGGATGTGTTGCGTATTTCATTTCACCTAGGTATTTATTGATTGTATCTACAATCTGAAATAGACGCTCCCGAGAAAATGCGGTGGCCATATCTTTAAATTCAGCAGGATTCAGCACCCTCTCTGTTAATTGATCGGCCTCGGGTACCATCTTAATCATCAATAAATCACGGAAATAATACATGAGATTCTCTAGGCATTTATCTGCACTTTTACCTTCATGCATAAGCTGCTCAACGAGCTCCAGAAGAAGACCCATATCACCTTCTAATATGGCAGTGGCAAGACGTGCAAATTGCTCGGAGGGAATTCCCCCTGTCATTCCTAACACTTGCTCGTACGTAACATTACCATCTGTAAAGGATGAAATCTGATCCAGCAAGCTCAATGCATCACGCATACCCCCATCAGATAGACGGGCAATATACTGCAATGCGTTGTTATCCGCTGTAATCCCTTCCTTCTCACAAATAGCAGTCAGATGGGCGGTCTGTTCTTCTAACGCCACTCTACGGAAGTCAAAACGCTGACAACGGGAAATTATTGTCGCCGGCAATTTGTGAGGTTCCGTTGTCGCAAGAATAAACATCGCATGTGACGGCGGTTCCTCCAAAGTCTTTAATAGAGCATTAAAAGCTTCTGTCGTCAGCATATGCACTTCATCAATGATATACACTTTACGGCGCACCTCGGTAGGTGCATACTTCACCTTCTCACGCAGATCACGAATCTCCTCTACGCCCCGGTTTGATGCCGCATCTATTTCCTGCACATCCATTACATTACCCGCAGCGATTCGCAAGCAGGATGGACATTCGTTACAAGGTTCCGGACCTGGCCCACGTTCACAGTTAACCGCTTTAGCTAAGACTTTAGCAGCACTTGTCTTACCAGTTCCCCGCGGACCGCTGAACAGATAGGCATGCGAAACCCGCTGTTCACGAATTGCGTTCTGCAGCGTTTGGATAATGTGCTGTTGTCCAACCATGTCTTGAAACGACTGCGGCCGCCAAGCACGGTACAGCGCGATATGTTCCACTATGCATTACCCTCTCTTAAGCTGCCGCTTTCCCGGCATTTGTCGCAAATTTATTATACTATATTCATCGGCTATTGACCAAAAACAAAAAGCATCTTTGCTTGTGGCAAAGATGCTATGATAAACAGAATTATAAACCGTGCACCTGTTATTGATGGCTACGATCCAAGCGGCAACCCTACATGACTGCTCGAGTTAGGCCACCCTCCGGCACAAGAGTAATCTTACTTATGGCTGCTTCCTTCCGGACCTGACCAGGTTCATAAGCACTCATTGCGGAGGACCCAACTGTCAACACAGCCCGTAGGAACCAAGGCCTCACATCGATAGCACCTCTAACAGGAATTCAACCTCGCTACAGCGGATTGCGAGTTACAGGGCACCGCTACCTCCCCGTCTAGCACGGCGAAGATAAGTATAGCTCACGCTCGGACAAAAATCAACTCTAAGACATAAAATGAGCCCCTCAGCTATACAGCTGGGGGCTCAATCTAACTGTTAAGCCGCAAAGCGACTGTTCAAATTAGATACCATATTTCTTCTTAAATTTATCAACGCGACCGCCGGCATCCAAGAACTTCTGCTTGCCAGTGAAGAACGGATGGCAGTTGGAGCAAATTTCGACACGAAGCTCTTGTTTAACAGAGCCAGCTTCGAAAGTGTTGCCACATGCGCAGGTTACCTTAGTTACATTATACTTTGGTTGAATTGCTTCTTGCATTTTGAATTTCACCTCTCATGCCCTAAGCCTCATGCGGACCCAGAGTTATATGATTACACTGTGGTATTTTAGCACGAAATATCAAATTGGGCAATATGTTTCATTTTTACATTTTAGCTGCTTAAATATTGATTCCCCGCCGCTTAGCCCGCGCCATATCTGCTGGTGGCACATGTGTATAAGAGCCTATAACTACATCCGGCAGTTCATCGCGGAAAATATCAAGCATCGTCTTCATCCCAAGGATTTCACCCTGGGCAGGAGGAATCAACTCTAAATAACTCTCCGGGTCAATGTTTAGATTGCGCATCTGAATAAGCTTCAGATCAGTACGTCTTACAAACTCCAGCATCGCTTCAATCTCTTCTTCGCGATCAGTCACTCCAGGGAAGATCAGATAATTGATCGATGTGTAAACGCCCTGCGAAGCAGCGTATTTCAAAGATTTCTCTACATTGGCCAATGTATAACCGCGTGGTTTGTAATAAGCATTATAATGGTCATCAAGGGCACTGATTGTGCTGACACGCATCAAATCGAGCCCAGCATCAACGATTCCTCGCATATGATCGCTTAATCCCGCATTGGTGTTGATATTGATATAGCCCATATCAGTAATCGAGCGCACTTCACGAATAGCTTCTATAATAAGTTTTGCCTGCGTGGAAGGTTCCCCTTCACAGCCTTGTCCAAAGCTGATAATCGATTCAGGCGTCTTTAAATGCTCCAACATAACTTGTGAAATTTCGTTGACCGTAGGCCGGAAATTCATCCGAGTCTGCGGAGATACAAAGCCGCTATCATCAGGTTGCTCAGAAATACAGCCAAAACATCCAGCATTACATGAATAAGAGACGGGCACACCGCCCTCCCAACGCCCTAAAAAGGTATTGGAGGAAGTCAGGCATTCATAGCCAAGCGCACAGTTAGAAAGATGCTCATAGAGGCGGTTATCAGGATATTTGGCTGTCATCTCACCAACACTGACTTCAAGATCTTCTTTGTCACAATTAAGTGGATTCCATTTCTCTGGATTATCGGTAGGGTCTGCCGCAACATAGAACCCGCCATCCTTCCACACTACAGCCGAATACCCAAACAGAGGAAGCTTATAAGACTTATCTGTCTTCACATAACCAGGAAGACATAGACGAGTGTAGCCTTGCGGCAGCAGCGCTCCGACAGCCTGCGAACCTTCCGGCAAAGACATCATTTCACCCGTCTCAGGATTCATACCCACAGCACGTGTACTAGGCAAGCCCACGAGCGTAGCACCTTCTGGTAATGGAATTAATTCTTCCTCCAGCATTTCAACAATCATATCCCCACTACGGGCTAGCCCGTACAGTTCAGGATGATCATATACGTTTCCTTGCCCGTCGGCATATACCAAATACATGTTAGTCTCCTCTTATTATCAATTCTCAAGTTGTAGGTACTGAAGGTGTCTTCGCCCGTGTGGTACGACGAGCAGCTGTACCGCTGTTGGAGGTGCCTCCGTTACTTGCAGTCCCGTTTGGTGTTGTTTTTGCCCCAGCAACGTCAAAGGATGCCAAGAACTCAGCATTAGTCTTCGTATCACGCAGCTTTTTGATGAATCCCTCCACAAAATCGTAGGACTCGTTCATATTTTTGCGAATCGCCCAAATCGTATCCAGTTCTTCTTTGCTCAAGAGCACTTCTTCGCGACGTGTACCTGAACGACGAATATCGATAGCTGGGAATATCCGGCGTTCCGCCAATTTGCGGTCCAAATGAAGCTCCATATTACCGGTACCCTTAAATTCTTCATATATAATATCATCCATACGCGAGCCAGTATCTATTAATGCTGTTGCCAAAATAGTTAATGAGCCGCCTTCTTCCACATTCCGTGCAGAACCAAAAAACCGCTTCGGCCGGTGAAAAGCCGCCGGGTCAATCCCCCCGCTAAGTGTACGTCCAGATGGTGGAACCACCAGATTATAAGCACGCGCCAGACGCGTAATGCTATCCAAAAGAATAACTACATCCTTCTTGTGCTCAACTAAACGAAGTGCCCTTTGCAACACAAGCTCAGCCACTTTAATATGATTCTCTGGAAGCTCATCAAATGTCGATGCAACCACTTCGCCTTTTACAGAACGCTGCATATCGGTTACTTCTTCAGGACGTTCATCAATCAGCAATACAAAGAGCTCAATCTCAGGATTATTAGTGGAAATACTATTGGCAATTTCTTTTAAGAGGAGCGTTTTTCCTGCTTTTGGAGGTGCTACAATCAAACCCCGCTGCCCCAAACCTACAGGAGCGAGCAAATCCATTATTCGGGTAGACAAATGAGTAGGGGATGTTTCAAGCGGTAGCTTGTCTTGCGGATAAAGTGGTGTTAATGCTGGAAAATGAAGACGCTCCGCTGCACTAGCAGGGTTCTCGCCATTAACTGCATTGACTTGAAGCAGGCCAAAATATCGTTCATTTTCTTTTGGTGTCCGACATTTACCAGACACAAGATCTCCGCTTCTGAGATCAAACTTACGAATTTGTGAAGCTGAGATGTAAATATCTTCAGCACTGGGCAAATAGTTAATCGGCCTAAGAAATCCATAGCCCTCAGGCAAAATTTCTAGTACGCCTTCCATAAACATGAGACCGCTCTGCTCTGCCTGTGCCCGAAGGATCGCAAAGATCAGTTCCCGTTTCTTCAGCTGTCCGTAATAAGGAATCTGGTATTTCTTGGCCAGCTTATATAACTCGGTCAGCTTCATTTCTTCCAGATCGGAAATTTGAAGATCCATGTAATAACCACCTATTCAATTTTTAAATGAGTTCTTCCTAGTCTATCTACTAGGCAAAAATATGATTCTATTAAAATGCTCATTAGGTTAGTATTACCCCAAATGGAAGGAAATATGCGGTTTGGCCGCAAATTAATACTCCTTCCAAGCGGGATATCCTAATATTATTCATTCTCACGCCAAACATGAGCACCAAGTTGCCGAAGGTTGCTCACTAAATTATCATAACCACGATCAATATACTCTACGCCGGTCACTTCAGTAATACCATCTTCTACTGTTAACCCGGCAATAACAAGGGCTGCACCCGCACGCAGATCAGCTGCCTTTACTTTAGCAGCATTAAGTTTACTGCCCTCAATAATTGCAGATCGGCCTTCAACACGAATCTTTGCGCCCATTCTTACCAACTCTGGCACATGCTTGAAGCGGTTGCTGTAGACGAAATCGCTAAGCACACTAACCCCTTCTGCCTGTGTCAGCATACTTGTCATAGGAGATTGTAAATCTGTAGGAAATCCAGGATAGGTCAGTGCTTTAACATCTGCATGTTCATAATTAGCTCTACCTATAACTCGGATACTTTCATCAAGCTCTTCAATATCCACGCCCATCTCTAAAAGCTTGGCTGTTAAGGCTTCCAAGTGCTTAGGAATAACATTATCTATCAACACATTACCACGCGTAGCCGCAGCGGCAATCATATAAGTTCCTGCTTGAATCCGATCGGGAATAATGGAATGACGGCAACCGTGCATTTCCGAGACCCCTTCGATCCGGATGGTTTCTGTACCAGCGCCTTTAATAACAGCGCCCATAGAGTTCAATAGGGTAGCTACATCTATAATCTCAGGCTCTTTAGCCGCATTTTCAATAATTGTAGAGCCTTTGGCTCGTGAAGCCGCCAGCATGATGTTTATTGTGGCACCTACGCTTGATACGTCCAGATAAATCTTCGCACCGCGTAGCTCTTTTGCATATAAGTGGATAGAACCATGTTCGTTGGTAACTGTTGCTCCCAAAGCCTCGAATCCCTTGATATGTTGATCAATTGGACGAGGTTCAAAATTACAGCCACCAGGAAGACCTATTGTCGCTTCTTTGAATCTTCCAAGCAGAGCTCCCATCATATAATACGAAGCTCTAAGTTTCTTAACCGGCCCATTGGGCATTGGAATAGATACAATACGTGAAGGGTCAATTCTCATCTGATTGCCTGACCAGGATACATTAGCGCCAAGCTCTTGCAAGATTTCGGAGTAAACGGCTACATCACTAAGGGACGGTAAATTATCCAGAACAACTTCAGATTCGGCCAAAATTGCCGCAGGAATAAGCGCGATGGCACTATTCTTTGCTCCACTGATGGTTACAACGCCCTCTAGCGGACGTCCACCGCCAATCATTAATTTTTCCATAGATTTATCAATTTCCCCCTACGTGTATTGCAGCTGGGTGGGCAATACGTGCTGTGGACTTTTAGTGATGAAAATGGAAAGACACCGGCTAAGCGGTGTGCTTTCCTCATCAAACTATTCAACTGGACAGAGTAATAGCCCTATCCTTTAACAAATTGCTTGTCCACCTGAGGCGGAAGCTACAATGATTAGGCTTTGTTGTTGGATCCAAATTCGCGAATTTTACCAATAACGGTTTCTTTGATTGCATCACGGCCTGGTGCGATGAATGTACGTGGATCGTAAGCATCAGGTTTAGCAGCTAGAACTTCGCGAACCACTTTTGCGAACACGATTTGATTCTCAGTGTTCACGTTGATTTTGGAAGTACCCAGGGAGATGGCTTTCTTGATGTCATGTTCAGGAATACCTGTACCACCATGAAGAACCATTGGGATGTTAGTAGCGTCACGGATTTCTTCCATTTCTTTGAATCCGAGGTTAGGCTCGCCATGGTAAGGTCCATGAACAGAACCAAGTGCAGGAGCCAGGGTGTCGATACCTGTTTCTTTCACAATACGTACGCACTCATCAAGCTTAGCATACATGATGCCGCCGATAACGTCGTCTTCTTGTCCACCAACAGTACCTACTTCAGCTTCTACAGAAACGCCTTTAGCGTGAGCATATTCAACGACTTTTTTAGTCATATCGATGTTCTCATCGATTGGGTGATGGGAACCGTCGATCATTACGGATGTAAATCCAGCATCAATTGCTGCTTTACATTTATCAAAGCTAGATCCATGGTCAAGGTGGATAGCTACAGGAACAGTGATATTCATGTCAATAATTAGACCTTCAACCATTTTAACAACAGTAGTGAAGCCGCCCATGTGGCGTGCTGCGCCTTCAGATACACCAAGGATTACTGGTGATTTTTCTTGTTCAGCGGCACCAAGAATAGCTTGAGTCCACTCCAAGTTGTTAATGTTGTACTGACCTACTGCATATTTTCCTTCAAGTGCTTTGTTCAACATGTCTGTCATAGATACTAATGGCATGGTTTCATCCTCCTAAGAATGTTGGTTGGCTATGTTTTTAAACCGACATCACATACAGGCTTATTATAGCACATCCTGTGTCAAATACTAAATAGGGTAAACAAAAAAATGTCCCGGTGGGACGATTTTTATCCAGCCCATATAACAATTACACTCATCCTCTTCGGAGTCACCACGCGAAATAGGACCGATACAGAAATCACCGTTCTAACTGCATTGATCCACAGACTTGTTATGAAGATGCATGTTTACCGCTACGCGCATTTCGTCTATGTCGAACGGCTTTGTAAAATGCATTAACGCCCCTAGCTTGGTCGCCTCCTTAATCATGTCCAGTTCACCATATGCCGTCATCATAATGACCTTAATGGACGGATTGATCTCCTTTAGATGCTTCAGAATCTCGAGTCCATCCATTCCCGGTATTTTCATATCGAGTAAGACCAAATCGGGTGACTCGCTGCGAACAATGTCTAATGCCAATTTTCCGTTAGCCGCTTGAAATGTTGTATATCCCTCACTATTGAACACTTCCATAAGAAGAATCCGGATCCCATTCTGATCATCGACAATTAATACTTTCTTCTTTTCCATACGATACCCTCCCAGAAATTAAGGCAGATTGACTATACCGCGCTCTCCACAGCGACCGGCCCCTTTAGAAACTACTCCATACGAAACCTATTATTCGTGCTTTACTGTCCAAATCCTGCTAATTGGATAAAATGGGTAAATAAAGAGTCTAAAATGAAATAAATGTCAGTTACAATATTTCTATTAAAGGGTAATGCAAAAAGAGAGCCTTCGGATGAAGGCTCTCTTCGACTATTTAAGAACCGAGGGTTCTTTCTGTCTGTGTATAAATTATTGCTGCTCGGAATGCGTCAAAGAGGCTTTGACAAATTCACGGAATAGCGGTTGCGGGCGGTTCGGTCGTGAAGTGAATTCCGGGTGGAATTGAACCGAGAGAAACCACGGATGCTCTGGAAGCTCTACGATCTCAACTAGACGGCCATCCGGAGAAGTTCCGGAGATAACCAGTCCTGCTTTTTCAATTTCGTCACGGTAAGCATTGTTGAACTCATACCGGTGACGGTGACGCTCATATACCAGTTCATCATCATAGCAAGACATTGCCAGAGAGTCCGGAATAATCTTACAAGGATACAACCCAAGACGCATAGTGCCGCCCATATCTTCAATATCTTTTTGCTCAGGAAGCAAATCAATCAATGGATATTGTGTATTTGGATCGATTTCGGAGCTGTTTGCACCTTGTAGTCCAAGAACAGAACGGCCATATTCAATTACAGAAACCTGCATTCCAAGGCAAATGCCAAAGAAAGGTATCAATTGCTCACGGGCATAACGAATAGCGGAGATTTTACCTTCGATTCCCCGATCACCGAAACCACCAGGAACAAGAATACCGCCAATACCACGCAGCATTTCGTCCACGTTCTCATCCGTAATTTCCTCTGCATTCACCCAGCGGATCTTAACCTCTGCATTCGCAGCAAAACCTGCGTGTGAAAGTGATTCAACAACGCTCAAATAAGCGTCATGCAGTGCTACGTACTTACCTACAATTGCGATTTCTACTGTCTTCTCTAATTTCTGAATCCGGCTAAGCATACTTTCCCATTCGCGCATATCTGGCGCAGGTGTTGTAAGCTTCAAATGATTAACAACAATCTCGTCCAATCCTTCATCACGAAGGTTCAATGGAACTTCATATAACGTCGAAGCATCGCGGCATTCCACAACAGCATTAGCATCAATATCGCAAAAGAGTGCGATTTTGGCTTTCATATCTGCGGAAAGCTCATATTCCGTACGGCACACGATGACATTCGGTTGAATACCGATACTGCGCAGCTCTTTAACGCTATGCTGTGTCGGCTTCGTCTTCACTTCTCCAGCAGCCTTGATATAAGGAATCAAGGTTACGTGGATATACATCACATTTTCCCGGCCAATATCACTCTTGATTTGACGAATCGCTTCCAGGAACGGAAGACTTTCAATATCCCCTACAGTACCGCCGATCTCTGTGATAACAACATCAGAGTTGGTCTCGCGGCCCGCGCGGAACACGCGTTCTTTGATCTCATTCGTAATATGCGGGATAACTTGTACAGTTCCACCCAAGTACTCTCCACGACGTTCCTTGCTGATTACGGATGAATAGATCTTACCTGTCGTCACATTGCTGTTCTTCGACAGATTGATATCAATAAACCGTTCATAGTGCCCAAGGTCAAGGTCAGTCTCTGCACCGTCATCCGTTACGAAGACTTCTCCGTGCTGGTAAGGGCTCATTGTTCCAGGGTCTACGTTAAGATACGGATCAAATTTCTGAATCGTTACCTTTAGACCTCTGTTCTTGAGCAGCCTGCCCAGCGAAGCGGCGGTAATGCCTTTACCCAGGGAAGACACAACGCCACCCGTTACAAAAATATACTTTGTCACTGTAAAACCCTCCTAAATAAAGTCCAAACATAAAAGCGGCACATGGTGTTTATCGTAACCCGTTTTACTATCATCAAAACAGGGGAAATCAAAAGTTTAATTCACCGGGGAAAACATAAACGGTCATCCCTCAAATTCCATTAATCTACAGCTACTTTGCATCTAAAAAAACAAAAAAGTGACACCCGTAGAACCGGGGCACTTTTTATTTTAGAAAACACGTTTATTAACTTACATGATAAGCCCATGCAATAGTTTACTCTGACGATCCCCCACTGTCAAGGGAGGAATTATGCCACAGACAAGACTCTCTGATTATTGATCTTACTTGTCATCCTCGGAATCTTCATCGTCGCCATCTTCTGCATCGTCTTCGTCCGTATCGTCTTCGTCTATGTCATCTTCATCGATCACGACATCTTCGTCGACTTCTTCTTCGCTGTCGTCGTCAGAATAGAGGTCGTCGCGATCTTCATCGATAGCGTCGAAATCCTCTTCTTCAGCTGTGTAGTTTTCTTCTTCATCAGCAAAATCGTCATCTTCTAAATCATCGTCTTCATCGTTGATGATGCGCACCCGTTTAGTGTTACCAACCGGATCATCGGAGCGCTCAAGAGGATACCAGCGTTTCAGTCCCCAAAGGTTGGTTCCGACACAGGCAAAACGCCCGTCAATGTTAATCTCGGTATATAACTGGGCAATAGTATCTTGGCTTTCTTGATCGGTCATGCCGCGTAACTTGGCTACCTCGACCATCAGATCACGGTAATAATACGGTGTATTGGCTGCTTTAAGCACCAGAAAGGCAAGATCCACCATTGGCATTTCTTTAACTTTCTCAGGGTCTAGCTTTAAATTGAGTGGCGTACTCACTAAAGGACACTTCCTCTCACGCATTGTTCACATTACGGTTTATTTCAATAATATCCATTAACAAAACTAAGTAAAACCTATTTAACAACAAAATGCAAGTCAAATGCAAGAACCGCCCAACAGAAAAAGCCTCCTGCTTATTATCCATACAGGAAACCTGTCTTCATCAAGAAGAGTTGATATGTAATTGTAGCAAGGTTCGCCGCACCCAAAGTTTTTAGAAATGGGATTTAAAAAGGCGGAGGAAGACCTCCGCGCATGACTGTATCCACGCCAAGGATCGGCTCCTTACGGGATGTTACAAAGAGAGTTTTAATCTCTTCTGTTTATTTTATGTAAAGCGCCGTCTTTTGACACGCTGGGCAGCCCATTTCCTTAAAAAAGGGCAAGTTCCCATTCGGACCCCTCCCTCCGCTCATACAATATGGCAGCAGGGCACCGAGGAGGGACAGCGAAACCTATGGACTATTACAAATTTTGGAACATGCTTCTTGAAGAAATATCGGTTGCTCCCAAAAATGGTGAGCGGCGTATTCTTACCTTCAACGATCCCCGCCAGTATGCCGGAGCTTTCTCCCAATGGAAGGCTCTAAAAGCAAAGCAGCCCGAGCTGCGGCAAGTACAGGTATCTCCGCTGATTCGGGCCTTCTTCGTGCCCGCTGCCGCCGGAAAGCTGATGAACCGATTTACAGACCTTCTAAATGTCGAAGACGATCTGCAAATCCAAATCCATTCCATAGCTAACGAAAAAAGCGGAATTGCAGCGCTCCCATGGGGGGTGAAAGCGATTCATGCTCCTCAGGCATGGTCTAAATCAACCGGAGTTCACGTCAAAATCGGCGTCATTGACACCGGCGCGGATTACCGTCATCCCGATCTGAAGCATTCATTAGCCACTGGAGTCAACCTACTACACCGCGGAATGCTGCCGCTGGATGATAATGGGCACGGAACTCATATCGCCGGAACCTTAGCGGCAGCAGGGGGGAATCGCGGAATGATGGGAGTGGCGCCGCGAGCGCTGCTATATCCAGTCAAGGCTTTTGATCATAGTGGATCAGCCTATGTATCCGATATTGTGCTAGGTATTGATTGGTGTGTGCAGAACCGAATCGACGTCATTAATATGAGCTTTGGAATGAAGACTAGAAGCAAGGCGCTCCACAATGTGGTTATAAAAGCGTATCGGGCCGGAATCGCCGTCATTGCCTCCTCTGGGAATGACGGCAAACGTGGCGGGGACTATCCTGCACGTTATCCCGAGACGATAGCCGTGGGCGCCATCGATAAAAGACACCGGGTTGCCGGCTTCAGCAATCGCGGTTCATATATCGATGTATACGCGCCCGGCGAAGGCGTGCCCTCCTGCTGGCTGAAGGAGGGCTACAAAGAAATGAGCGGCACCTCCATGGCGACCTCGCATGTCACGGGAGCCGCAGCACTGCTGCTCGCACTGCGACCGGGCCTCACGCCAAGGGAGCTGAAGCTGCTCTTGCGCCGCACCGCGTCCCCGGTGCGGCTGCGTAAGGGGCAGCGCCGCGCATCCCTAGGCGGCGGCTCTGCCGATGCCCTACGCCTGCTGAGAGCAGGAGTAAGGGCGAAGCGTTCGGTCTCCGCGAACGTGTAGACCCGCCCGGGCACCGGGTGGGTCACTCTGACGTTAGCGCAGCTGATGCCGGTGCGAAGAACGGCAGCAAAGAAAAATCCGCCCCCCAGGAAACCGGAAGGCGGATTTTTTGTCGTTTGCTGTTGATTTACATGCGATCCGGTGCAGAAACTCCGACAAGACGCAGTACATTGGCAATAGTAGTACGTGTTGCGCCCAGCAGTGCAAGACGCGCCACGGTTTGAGCAGCATCCTCAGTAATTACACGTTCAGCTTTGTAATAACTGTGGAACATCGCAGCCAGCTCATATACATAACGGATGAGGCGATGTGGAGCATAACCTTCAGCCGCAACAGCGATTTCTGCCGGGAGCTCACCAATTTTGCGCAGCAGGTCATATTCATGCACTGCTGTCAGCTTGGAGAAGTCAATTTCCGCGTAATCAGGGATAGAAATCCCTTGCTCCTCTGCCTGACGGAAAATACTGCAAATACGCGCATGCGCATATTGAACATAGAATACAGGATTTTCATTAGAAGTAGAGATCGCCAAATCCATATCGAAATCAAGATGAGAATCCATGCTGCGCATGGTGAAGAAATAACGAATCGCATCGATTCCTACTTCCTCCATCAAATCTTCCATCGTAACCGCTTTGCCGGTACGTTTGGACATTTTGACCTTTTCACCATTCTGGAACAGGCTGACCATCTGAGCAATCAGAACCACTAACTTCTCAGGATCATTGCCAAGTGCTGACATTGCCGCCTTCATCCGCGGAATATAACCATGGTGATCAGCGCCCCAAATGTTAATCATTTTATCGTAACCACGGCCATACTTATCGCTGTGATAAGCAATATCCGGGGTAAGGTAGGTATATGTGCCATCATTTTTGATCAAGACACGGTCTTTATCATCCCCGTATTTTGTCGTTTGCAGCCAGGTTGCCCCATCTTGCTCGTACACTTCTCCACGATCACGGAGCTCGTCCAGCGAGCGCAGTACTTCTCCGTTCTCATACAGCGAAGTTTCACTGAACCAGATATCGAAGTTTACACGGAAAAGACCTAGATCACGTTTAATTTTATCCAACTCTTTATTAAGTCCATAGGTCCGGAAAAAAGCAGCGCGCTCACTAGGGCTCATCTCGAGCAAGGTATCGCCCTTTTCTGCCACAAGCTCCTTCGCAAAACCCTTAATATCCTCACCATGGTAACCATCTTCCGGCATTTCTGCCTCTTGACCCAGCTCCTGCAGGTATCTGGTTTCAATGGATTTACACAGATTAGCCACTTGGTTACCGGCATCATTAATATAATATTCCCGGGTCACCTCATAACCTGCATAATCGAGCACATTACACAGCGCATCACCGACAGCAGCACCACGGGCATGCCCTAAATGTAGGCTACCCGTTGGATTGGCACTGACGAACTCCATTTCAACCTTCTGACCTTGACCCAGATTAATACGGCCATAGTCATCCCCCTGCTCAGCAACAAGGCTGATGATTGGGTACAAGTAATTCTTAGACAGGGTAAAGTTAATAAAGCCTGGTCCTGCAATCTCCGCTTTCTCAATAGAAGCTCGGCTCGTATCCAAATGCTCAATAATAGCTTCAGCAATCTGGCGTGGATTACGTTTAGCAATTTTGGTCAGCTGCATAGCAGCGTTCGTAGCCAAATCACCATGCGCCTTATCTCTTGGTACTTCAAGTACAATATCCGGAACCTCTTCCGGTGCAACCAGCCCAGCATTCACAATCGCATCGGCGATGGCTTCTTTTACCCGTTCATTTACAAGCTCTAACGGATTCTTACTATGTGTCATAATTTCGGTTCCTCCTGTATATGCAAACTAATAGCGAACTTTCCTGTCAATTCCTCGTAAACGTACAAATCATATTCCCAGGCAACCGTTAAAGAACGCCCTTCGCGCACAACTTCCAGCTTGTTCGTTTCCGTAGAAAGATTGAACTGAGTATATGGCGAGCGGTAGAATCCTGGCAGACGCCGTCCAGCTTCAAAGCTCTGCTCCGACTGAATCCCGCCATGGCGGATTAGCTTCAGTTGATTGCCTGCAATCTTTATCGTTGTACGAACAGAAACTTCCTCTCCGCGAGGACCCTGCTCTAATTCTTCATATTGAATATATAGATGCGGTCCCTTGGATGTTACTTCTCCATTCGCTTCCATAACATTTCGCTGACCATCTTGAAGGCTCACGAGCGTTATAGAGACATCATATTTGTCAGACTGTATTTCAGGCATCACACGTTCCTCCATTCTGCAAGCCTCTGCATTCTGCATAAGAAAAACGTCTAATGGCAAAGCTTAAACATTTTTATATTAATCAAAGGCCTATTTCGCTTTCCCATTGTACACTATAATCCAGTTCAAAGAAGCATTTCAATACAGAATCAAGCATATCTTCATAAGCACATAAAATATTACCATATTGATGATTAAAAGCACACTTTGAACGTCCATTCTCTATGTATATCATTTACTTCGATAATATTTGCACCTACCAAGCACCTATCGGACATAGATGACCCTAAACGCAGGATGATTCCATATTCGGTGTGATAACGGACCCCTTAGTCGCTATTGGCATAAAAAACAACCCATTTGAACCTCTTTCTAGGGAATAGTGTTACTGGAGTCCGAAACCCTATCCCAAAGGCCGAAAATTTGCAAATAACGTCAACTGGGTCCGTACCCCTCCGAGGATGAGGGATCTGATAAGGCCACTGATAAGGGTACTATTCAAGCAAGCAACCAAGGATAAAAAATACAGAGCAGCCTATTTGCGATGTTTACAATACTTCGGACCCTTATATTTTTTATTGAAGAGAATTATTGGGTCATCACTTTTAAAGAAAACCTGCGTTCCCATGAAGCTCCGCCGTCTTTGGTCACATACAAGGAAGAGTAATCAAGCTCATGGATGGCGAGCCAGCCCTCTTTATTACTAGTAAAGGAAGTTACCCCGTCATAACCAGCGAGCTCCGGAAGATTAGCCCATTGCTTACCGCCGTTATAAGAGCGTCCAACTGCCACTTTCTCTGCTGCTGGGGAAAATCCCACTAAAAAAGATGTGCTGTTTCCCACAAGCTGCAGATTCCCGGGTTTGCCAGCGGCTGGCCCTTTATTGAATTCAGCCTTGCCACTGCCTGGCGCAGGTCCGCCGCCGGCAGTTTCCTGAGCGATCACACGATTCCAACTTTTCCCCCTGTTCGCACTTTCATACAGCGAGTAAGAGGTCTGACTCATCCCCGTACCGCCATAGAGCAATACAGCGACCTGATCTCCCTTAGCGGAGATTTGTCCAAACTCGGGCTCGGCAAAAGCCGCCTTCAATGAAAGGCTCCAAGTTCCCCCTCCATCTGTGGTCTTCATTACCCGATATCCGCTTCCCGGCACGATTACAACCGCCCAGCCGGTATTCCGGTCACTAAAATAAGCGCCTCGTGTATTGGGTGGGGTGGAAATTTTACTCCAGCTCAGCCCCCCGTCTTTGGTGTAAAACGTGGCGGCTCTCTCATAAGCAAAACCTTTCTTACTATCGATAAAATTTATTCTTTCAAAGCTGACGGCATTGTTCGAAAGTCTCTTCCACTCCGAGCCACCGTTAGAGGTACCAATTAAATATTGAGCCTGCCCCTCCTCTACAGAAGCAAGAGCAAAGCCATGTACATTATCGGGAAAATCGAATTGTTTGAAGCTCCATTGGCCTTGATAGATCTCTTGAAAATGGCAACCTCCGTCAGAGGTACCAATCATAAATCCATTACCTGCTGCCCGTCCAATATTCCCATTCAAAAACTGAACATCAGAAAAGCTAAGCGGTGTGGATACATCGCCTGAATGCTTGTTTTGCAGGGCCTGTAGCAAGCCGTGATCTCCCGTGCCGCAAGTCGCTGGTGCTGGTGCAGCATGTACAGAAGTTACAGGTGCACTCCAGCCTGAAACCATAATAAGCGTCGCCGAGAGGGCGGTTATTGTCGTCTTATGAATCCTTTTCGTCCATTTCATGATGACACCTCCTAATATGTATATACCCTTACTCACAATCCCTACTCTGTTATACCGCCAGAGAGGATACCCTATCTACCTTAAACAATCACAAAATAGAAACAATTTGTTACCCTCCATATCCCTAATGAATATCCTTCCAGATCCTTCCCCATAATATGAAAGAAAGGAGTCTGGTGCCATGACACGCGAATCAACGAATCCACCGAAACGAAAAAGCCGCTTCCGGCGTTTATTTCGGCTGCTGGCAGCCTTGATCATATTATTTGTAATAACCACCGGAGCTCTGCTCGGTTATCTATATCAAAAAGATCTTCCACCGATTAGCGATGATGTGCGCTCCAAGCTGTTTGACTCCCGGGGCAATGTTCTTGCCACCTTTACCTCAGACGGCCGCAGCCGTGAACCCGTCAAATTAAGTCAAATTTCTCCCCTGCTCATTGAAGCTACACTATCAGTCGAGGATCGTAAATTTTATGAGCATTCCGGATTTGATCTGAAAGGGATGGCACGAGCTGTTCTTGTCAATCTGGAAGAGGGGAACCGGTCGCAGGGTGCTAGTACGCTAACTCAACAGCTCGCACGTAACCTCTACCTATCCCATGAAAAAACGTGGACGCGCAAGGCTAAAGAAGCTGTCTATACGATGCAGCTGGAGATGAAATACAGCAAAGATGAAATTCTGAACATGTATTTAAATAATATCTATTATGGCCACGGTGCTTACGGCATTGAAGCAGCCTCACGGATGTATTTTGGTAAATCTGCAGCTGATTTAGACCTGGCAGAGAGTACCATGCTGGCTGGAATTCCAAAGGGACCTACCTATTATTCACCATACAACCACATCGATAATGCTAAAAAGCGCCAGAGAATCATCCTGACCGTCATGGCGAATTTAGGTAATATCACTCAGGAAGAAGCCGGACAAGCTGTCCAAGAGAACTTAAACTTCAAGCCGCAAGGGCAAAAGGATACGCTTGTAGCTGCGCCTTATTTCCGGGATTATATCCGCAATTTGGCTATAGAATCGCTCCACATCAGTAATGATGAGCTGGAGCAAGGCGGACTAAATGTCTATACCACCCTTGACCCTGACATGCAGCATGCCGCAGAAAATGCCGTTGACACAGAGATGGATCAAACTAGTGATCTGGAGACTGCGCTTGTATCCATCGATCCTCGCACCGGTTACATCAAAGCAATGGTCGGCGGAAAAAATTATCGTACCAACCAGTACAATCATGCTTTGGCCACCACACGCCAGCCGGGTTCTTCCTTTAAGCCGATTATGTATTTGGCCGCACTCTCTTCCAAAGAGATGACAGGACTTTCGGTCTTCAATAGTCAGCCAACGATGTTTCATTATGATAACAACCGCAAAACGTATCAGCCCCGAAACTTTGGGGATAAGTATCTGGGTGAAATTAATATGCGGCAAGCTATCGCAGCATCGGACAATATCTATGCTGTTAATACAATTATGAAGATCGGCGCGGATAAAGTGAGCGAAATGGCTGCGAAGATGGGCATTGACAGTCCACTTCAAAGCGTACCTTCGCTGGCACTAGGCACTTCACCGATCAGTCCGCTTGAAATGGCTGCGGCTTTTTCTGTAATTGGAAACAGCGGTCAGAAAATGCCGACCACAGCCATTCTAAAAATAACCGATTCAAATGGCATGGTCCTGTATGAAGCACCTCAACCCAAAGGAGTAACCGTCGTAGAACCTTCAGCTGCCTATGTCCTGACTCGTTTAATGGAGGGGGTATTCGAGACTGGGGGGACGGGCAATCGCGTGGCTTCCATAATCAAACGTCCGGTAGCCGGCAAGACCGGCACTACGGATACAGATGGCTGGATGGTAGGATTCACCCCGGAGCTATCCACGGCCGTCTGGGTTGGATACGACAAGGGGCGCGACATCGCAACTACCGACGGACGGCGTGCGGCTCCTATTTTCGCCCAATTTACTGAAAAAGCGCTGGAAAATGTCCCTCCAAAAATTTTCCCCATTCCAGATGGAGTGGTCAGCGTATACGTCAATCCGCAATCCGGTAAACTTGCTACAGCAGCATGTCCCGACAAAGAACTGGAAACCTTTATTAGTGGAACTGAGCCCACCGAATACTGCGAATTGCATGGAACTGGCGCCGCTCCTGCTGTCGATGACACACAAAGCAAGGTAGATCCTGCTGAAGAGAATCGTTCCCTATGGAAGAACATTAAACGCTGGTGGTTGAATTAGCCTCTTCATTTATATTGAAGGGGTTTTTCTTTTTTTATAAGTCATATATTGTAGTAACAACAGGATTTCTAAATTCAAATATCACTTGTCGCATAAGGGATGTAACCGTTTTATTTATTATGCTTACCCCATTCTCTTAACTCACAATTACTGCTATAATAGTTATTAGAAACCAAAATATAATGATGTAAATGAGGGACATGGGATGAAGGATACAGGCATGATCCGGAGTTTAGACAGTCTTGGGAGAATTGTGGTTCCCGCAGAAATCCGTATGACGCGTAATATCGACATTGGTGATCCTATCGAATTTTTTGTTTTAGACGAAAAAATCATCGTCCTTAGGAAGTACACCTCGACAGAGTGTACATTTTGCAGAAGCCACGACCATGTCACCTACTATAAAGAGCAGTTTATTTGTAGCAGCTGTCTAAAAGAAATTGTCGATCCTGAACGCATGTCTCAATTGCCAGAGTCACGTGAGGATTTTGTTGTTGAGGCACCAGAGCACAACACCAGCATCCGAAAGTCGAAGACAGAGGAAATGTGCCAACGTCTGGAACAAGCTATTGAAGATCATCCCTATGCCAACCAAAAAGAACTTGCAGAAATCCTCGGGATTAGCCAAGCCAGAGTGAGTCAGCTCAAACGCAAGCTTAGCAGTACAAGCAAATCATAAATTAAAAAAGCTTCGACGCTCCTGTTTCCGGAGGTCGAAGCTTTTTTTATATCGGATAACCCTTCTGGAGGCTCCTATACTATTCAGTCAGTGCAGCTTTAAGCTCATCTGAGGATGCATTCCACCATGCTTCATTATGAGAGATCAGAAGGGATTTGAGCGCCGACTTCTCAATGGCTCCAAGCCCTGCCACATCGATCTTGCGTTTAAGAGCTGCATCCAGCTTATTGACATGCTCGGCAAGAATTTTCCATCCGCGGCGCGCTTCTGTATCAATCCACATTTCACAGGCTGTGATTCCACCATAAAATTGAGCTTCCAATGTACGGTCTACCGCTACCCATACCACCCAAACCTGTCTTCCATTCGGTACATCTTCACGATTCATGGAAAATTTAATTCCTTTTTCCACCTTGCTCTTGGCATGCATGGCACCGATATCAATAACCGCCACATCACCATCAATAATGACAGGTGAAACGTTGTTGAGATCTATAGAGCCTGCTCCAAAGCCTTTATGTTTACTTTTAGCGTTCACAATATTTAAGGCAATCTGTTTCTTGCCCTCCGGTTGTATGTTGTCCACGAGTGCACACCCTTCCTCTTACGAATAATTTAATTTTAGCTAATAATGCGGCGATTGCAAACATATACATCCCGTAGATGCTTGTCACGGGAGGAATCACACTATGAAGTCACTGTCATTAAAGTACATCATCTTTGCGACCCTGGCCATCCTCGCGCTGCTGGGAGGAGGAATATGGGCCTTTTCAGGAGATAGCTCAACAGCTTCTGTTACTAGCTTTGCTTCAAAAGAGGCCAAGTCCTCCAGCGGCACAGCGCCTGCAGCCGTACCACAGCAGGTATTGCCTGAGAGCGCACCCGTCCCGGCAGAGGAGGCTTTAAGCCAGCGGGTAGTCGAGTATCACATTGATGTCCAGCTTGTTCCTGACACAGAAACCTTAAAAGCTTCTGAGACAGTAACCTGGACACACCCCGGAGTAAAGCCAGTAAGTGATTTATATTTTCACATGTATCCAAATGCATTTGCCTCATCAGATACCACCTTTATGAAGGAATCCGGGGGGACGCTCAGAGGCGACAGCATGCCTGAGAACGGCTTCGGAAATATGACGCTGACCGATCTGCGCACGACAGAAGGAACTTCGCTAATGCAAAGAGTGCAATATGTCCAACCTGATGACGGCAATATCAACGATAAGACACTCCTAAAGGTACATCTTCCTCAGCCTGTTAATGGTGGGGAAAGTGTAACACTTAAGCTTCAGTATGAAGTCCAGCTGCCCAAAATCTTTGCTCGCATGGGTGCTTCAGGTAACTTCGTTATGGCTGGGCAATGGTTTCCTAAGCTTAGTGTATACGAGCCTAAGGGCACGCGCGGAGTTAAAGAAGAAGGCTGGGACCTGCATCAGTATCACGGAACTTCTGAGTTTTACAGTGATTTTGGCATCTTTAATGTAACGATTTCCGTTCCTTCCAACTATACGGTGGCAGCGACCGGATTTCCTGTAAAAAATGCCAAGCTCAAACAAGATCAGAAAATATATCAGTTCTACGCCGATGATGTCCACGATTTCGCTTGGGCTGCATCCCCTGATTTTACAGTAGCAGAGGAAGCTTTCTCTACGCCGGAGGTGCCTGGAGTGCGAATTAAGGTGTATCTCGACCCTCTGCACAAAGACTTACAAGAGCGTTACCTTCAAGCTGCCAAGGCTGCCCTGACCTACTTCAGCAAATGGTATGGCCCTTATCCCTACTCTACGCTGTCTATTATCGTCCCACCTAAGGAGGGAAACGGCGCGGGAGGAATGGAATATCCTACCCTTATTACAGCCTTTGGGGCCGCGGATTCTTCTCCAGATACCTCACTTGAAAGAACCGTCATTCATGAGATCGGCCATCAATACTTCTACGGTATGGTAGCCAGCAATGAATTCGAGGAGGCTTGGCTGGATGAAAGCTTTACTTCCTATGCCGAAGACAGACTTATGGAACAAGAATACGGTATCAAGTCTAATTTGCCTTTACAGGCCAGCCTGGTAACTATACCTGAGCCGTTAAATCTGGAAACGTGGAAATATGCAGGGGCGGATTCCTATAGCCGAAATGTTTATATCCGCGGCAAGCTTGTACTTAAAGATATCGAACGCCAGGTAGGTACCAAAGCAATGAACAACATCATGTCCTCCTACGCTCGTAAGTTCCGTTTCCAGCATCCCGCTACGGCAGATTTTCAGAAAGTGGTTGAGAAGGTAACCAAAAAATCATGGCAGGCATATTTCGATGATTACATTTATGGCGATGGGGCGCCTGACTTCTCAGTAGATACGATTACTTTTAAAAAAAATAACAGCGGCGATGCTCAAAGCTACGAATCATTAGTGAAGATTTCAAATAAAGGGAGCCATTACGTTGATGTTCCCGTGAAATTCACATTCGCCGACAGCTCTTCGGTGCAGCGGGTCTGGAACGGTGAAGGAGCAGAGACTACGTTTCAATTGTTAAGCGATAAGCCTCTTCTCTCTGCTGAGATTGACCCTGAGCATTCCATCTTATTGGAGAGCAAACATTTAAACAACTTTAGGCTGGCGGAAATAGAGCACAAGACGCTCTCTCGCTGGACGTTAAGTGTAACTAAACTACTTGAAACCGTGCTCGGAACTCTTGTCTGGTGAGGTGAATGATTGTGAGAACATCGATAACCCGCGGCTGGCAAAGCATGAAGGAGCAATTTTATATTTTAATTCTGCTCTTCATCTACCGACTGCTCTGGGGCTACTTTATGTATGGTTTCATCCGATCTGCTATTATTCCAATTCTACTGCGCTATCCAGATAAAGACGCCGGCGGCAGCGGTATGGGCAGACTGTTGTATTATATCGAGGGACAGTTCAGCTTGAATACTGACCCTGCGATACGCACTTGGTTATGGATGCTTCTAGGACTTGTTGTCTTGCGACTTCTGCTTTCTCCTTTCATAAGGGCAGGATTGCTGCATGAGCTCCACCAGGAGCGAAGGGGCGAGCGCGGACTGTTCTTTTTCCCCGGCATGAAGATCTATGGACTACCTGTCTTAGTCTTTAGCCTAATCGAATGGGTTCTGACCCTGCTGCCGCTTTACTGGCTTGCTCCAAAAATGTACGGGCTGTTCTTATCCTCTTTGTTTAACTACACTTTGTTACTTCATTTAGTACCATACGTATTGGCATGGCTTATATATATTTTTATCGTGCGCCTGTTTCTTCTATATATGCAGTTTGGTTACACCGGCGGTACAGGAATGTTCTCCTCACTGTTCATCTGCTTGCGGTCACTGATTCCTGCTATAGGTGTTTCCATTGTACTTGGTGCGGGAGGCTTGCTCTTACTGCTAGTGTGCGGACTGACGGGTCTGTTCTGTCCCGGCCTGCCGGCACTTATAATACGGCAAATCTCACCACTACCTTCTACGCTCTTAAAAATGTGGGGAATCTCTGCACAATATCATCTATGGTGTAGCAAAGCATTTCCACAATAAATTAACCTTATTTGACATAATAAAAAGGTCCCAATTCCTGTATTCAGGAGCTGGGACTTTTTCTCATTACGGATAACTGAAGAGTATTTGCAAAATCATAAAAGCTCTGTTACAATAAGTCCTGTGCTATTAGTAACAATTTTGTAATCAATTGAAACGATTCCTACATAACTAAATGTATTTATCGTAAGTGTAACTGTCGAAACGTCATTCTCTTGGTGCTTAACACGCCTAATTCCTTTGCACCGGGAAGTGGGGGAACCATATTTTGGGTGAATTGATCTCGCTTTACAGGGATCATAGGGAATCTTCTACCGAACCCTTAAGCTAACCTCGCAGGCCTTGGAAGGAGTACATCTTTTGAAAAGACATAATTTAAGAAAAAAATGCGTCGCTGCGGCGCTAGGACTTGTAATGGCATTATCTATTGGTGGAGGAAGCGCCTTTGCCGACTCTAAGATGGACACTGTAATCTCAAAGACTATTGGAGTTGCCTATAAAACCGGAGGTACAAGCACTGCCGGATTTGATTGCTCTGGATTTACAAAATATGTATTCAAGAATGTAGGTCTTACTTTACCTCGTACATCAAAAGCTCAATATAGCGTTGGAACTGCTGTATCCAAAAGCAATCTGCGTTCTGGTGATCTAGTGTTCTTTAACACACTTGGCAATGGAGTATCCCATGTCGGCATTTATGTTGGAAACGGAAAATTCGCACAATCGTCCTCTTCGCGTGGAGTAACCATCACTTCACTCAGTCAGGCCTACTGGGCCAATCGTTATGTTGGCGCTAAAAGAGTAATGAGTACTTCAGCTTATCAAGCTGTAGCCTTCGATTGAAACCTTCCTCACAACTATAACCTCATAATTACAACTATATGAACCTGAATCTGATTATGCCCGTAATCAAATTCGGGTTTTTCTTTTTTCCATAATATATTTTTACACTATTAGAGCCCAATTGAAACACGTTTATTTGATAAAAATTGCAATTATATTAAAAATTAGGTCATTATTAACGCTTACATATGCCTTTCTACCGTAAAAATGCCAATTTTTCTGCATTAATATGTTAAAAACGATTGCCAAGCGGCTTTCTGTTTGTTACAATTAGCGCAGTGAGATTTTAGTAACATTTTTGTAATCATTAAGTTGTTATTTACAAAGGTTTTGTCATGTATTGATTACAAGCTAATCCTAATCAACAGTATGAGCCGAGTTTCCTAACTATTAGGAAAACGGGGGAACCAACTTTGGGTGAATTGACCTCCATTATATAGAGGGGTCATAGGGGACCTTCAACCGAACCCTTAAGCTAACCTCGTAGGCATTTGGAAGGGGTATACACTTTTGAAGAAGAAGTTAGCAGCAGCAGTACTAAGCTTTTCCATCATCCTCACCATCGGAGCAGGAAGCGCTTTCGCAGATTCCAAAATGGATAAAGTGATTGACAAGGCCATCGGTACTAAATACGTATCCGGCGGTATATCCACTAACGGATTTGATTGCTCCGGATTTACAATGTATGTGTTTGATAAGATTGGCATTAACCTTCCACACCAATCAGGTTCCCAATATCAAATGGGCACAGCAATCTCCCGTGATGATATAAGAGCCGGAGATCTTGTATTCTTCAATACAAGTGGCAAAGGTGTCTCCCATGTCGGCATTTATGTCGGTGAAGGTAAGTTCGCACACGCTTCTACCTCACGCGGTGTTACCATTAGCTCTCTGAGTGATAGCTACTACGTGAAACGCTACGTTGGTGCCAAGCGCATTATGAGCACAGATGCTTACAAATCGGTTGCTGCTGAATCGGAAGACAATGATGATGTGCAATAAATAACGTACATAGGCTCTTTTCCAAGGTAATTCTTGGAGGAGAGCTTGTTTTTTTGTCTTATTACTTATTTACCCCTCTCATAATTTGTAAAACATTCCCCTCATATAAATTTTCTGAGTCGAACCTCCCCCATTTTGTATATAATTAGTAATATAGCAATGTCCTCGTGAAAGGAGATCGTTGACCTTATGATAAATCCCTCGGTAACTTTTCATGTAGTTCCTATGGAGGCAATTCACGGAGAAGCTATTTGTAAGTGGAGCTATACGCCTCCATATAATATTTATGGCTGGATGCCGTGGGAGCAGATGCAGGCCCTTGGCATCGAGTTTGGCGATCCGCAGCTCCGGGAGGAACAATATATCTCCATATTAAATGAACATGAGGTTTTATGCGGATTCGCACAGTTGTTCCCTATGGAAGGAGTCGTCCGTTTAGGGGTTGGGATGCGCCCCGATCTATGCGGCCATGGTTTAGGCAAACTATTCGTGGATGCCATCGTCCAGACAGCCTTGAATCGTTATCCTGATCGTGAGATAGATCTCGAAGTCCTGACCTGGAACCAACGCGCCATTCGAACTTATCAAAAATGTGGATTTACGATTACAGATACGTATGAACGCCGCACACCTACAGGAGACAAACCTTTTTATTGCATGGTCTATGACAAATGATATTAAATACCAGAAATTTCATAAGAATGATTGTATTCTCGTTCATTTTTTTGTCACAAACCCTATGATAACGCTTCACCATAAGCTATAATGTAGGGAGCAGCTTACATAGAAGGGACGAATTGGGATGCAGAAATGGATCATGAGCGGTTTGTTTTTTGCCGCCTGTGCCTTTGCGGTAGTACTCATGTTTACACTTCCGGGTAAAGAAGAGGTAGCGGAAGAAAATAAGCCCACGATGCCGGTAGTTCAACTGGACGCAGCAAAGGCAGAAGCAACCGTGAAAGCCAGCTGTATCACCTGTCACGGCGATCAGCTTCAAGGTGGAGTTGGACCAAGTCTTCAGAATGAAGGCGGCCAGCATGACGCTGAGGAAATCTACAGCATCGTCACCAAAGGACGTGGTCAAATGCCTTCCTTTAAGGAGAAGCTAGCCCCTGAAGAGATCGCCAACGTCGCACTCTGGCTCTCAGAGAAAAAGTAACCCATCAAGCAACTAAAAACGCCCGTGTATGAGATAGGTGACTATCTATGCACGGGCGTTTATTTTATGATTTTGGCTAAACTAATGATTTTTTTCAAAGGCTTCATTAAATTCATGCGCCGCTCGAAGATCTAGAGCCGTAATCCCATCTTCTTCATTAGATTCAAGTCGCAGGGTAACTGTTTTATAATCAATCGTAATATGTGGATGATGATCGAAGGCTTCTGAAATCGTGGCTACTTCATCAACGAACGCAATGCCCTTCATATATTGGCTGAACATATATTTTCGCACCATAACATTATTATCCAGCTTCCAGCCCTCCAGCTTGGTGATCTCCTCACGCAGTTCCTCTTCCGTAAATAACAATTCGTTTCCTCCCTTACAAAAAATTGCAGTAAAGTGCGCAGTTCCCTTTACTTGACTTAGGCGTTAAACAAAACATCCCTTAGCTTCTGAGGTCCAAGGGATGTGCCAGGATAAAGGCGATATTTTCGATTTAATGTATTCACAAATCCCAGCGATTATAACTCGGCTTTATCAATTTTAACACGGGCTACTAACTACGGGCAAATTACGTCCAGACGTCTCCTCTGCCTAAATCAAAACTACTGAAGCCAAATCCTCTTCGCCAACTAAAATATTAATGCGGTGCGTGTCCTTATCGTAAATAATTACGCCGCTCCCCACTTCAATCATAGGTTCATTACCCAGCGCGAAGAAAAGATCCTCAGCCAATGCTTCCCATACCTCCAGCTTTGATTCTTGGGGTAGTTCCTGCCACTCGTCCGGATCCATCTCAAAAAATAAATATCCATCGGAAATTCGTCCGACGGCTTCGGTCAAATCTGTTAGAATTTCACCGTAATCTCTACCATGCTTTACACCCACGTATATCACTCCGTTTTCTTCACAGATGAATAATTACTTACCTTATCCATTATAGCCGAAAAAATGACTTCACAAAAAACCGAATGATGTCGATAAATAAGAATATACGTTAATTCGGTTTCGCACAGAGTGCCCTGCCGCTGTTTCAAGGATGATATACGCGGCATTGTCGGAACACATCTTAAATCTCACGGACGAGGTGCAAAATGGAAATTTCAACAATAATTGGTTTAATTTTTGGTTTGGTTGCTGTAATCTGGGGCATGATCCTCAAGCACGCTCCACTTCATGCTTTGGCCACACCTGCTGCTTACGTTATTATCTTGGTGGGTACGGCAGCGTCTATTTTCATGGCCTTTCCTTTCAACGAGGTCAAAAAGATTCCAAGTCTGTTCAAAATGATTTTTATCAAAAAGAAATTAATCAGTAAACCCGAATTAATCACTATGTTCATGGAATGGGCTTCTATCACACGGCGTGAAGGTCTGTTGGCTCTAGAATCAAAGGTCGATGAAATAGAAGATAACTTCCTCAGGAATGGCATGCGGATGATCATTGATGGAAATGATCAGGATTTTGTCCGTGATGTCCTCATGGAGGATATCCACGCCACAGAGGATAGACATAAAGCAGGAGCGCTCATTTTCTCACAGGCAGGTATGTATGCTCCTACCCTTGGGGTGCTCGGGGCGGTTATCGGCCTCATCGCCGCTCTGGCTGATATGAGTGATATGAACAAATTGGCTGCGGCAATCGGGGCTGCCTTCATCGCCACTTTGCTTGGTATCTTTACAGGTTACGTATTATGGCATCCTATTGCTAATAAGCTGAAACGTCTCTCCAAACAAGAAATCGAAGTTCGAATGATGATGGTCGAAGGTCTTTTGTCCATACAGTCCGGTGTATCTACTATTGCCATCAATCAGAAGCTTGCTGTATTCCTAACACCTTCGCAACGCGTTAAGTTAAATGAGAAGGACGGTGGATCAGGTGAGCAAAAAGACTAGACACGAAGAGCATGAAGAACATGCCGATGAATCGTGGCTGTTACCTTATTCCGACCTCATGACTCTTCTGGTGGCTCTGTTCATCGTTATGTATTCTATGAGCGCAACGGATGCCAAGAAATTTGAAGAGATGAGTCAAGCCTTCAGTTCCGCACTTAATGGCGGTACAGGTATTCTTGAAGAGCGGGCAGCAATGCCTAGTAAGACTCAAGAAGATCTGGGCAAAAATGATAAGATGGGTAGCTCTACCTCCAAGAAAGCTGAAGAAGCAGAAATGGCAAAGCTACGACAAAAGGAACAAGAGGATTTAGAGAAGCTTAAGAAACAATTCGATCAATATATTAAGAGCAACGGCCTAACTGATCTGCTCAGTACGAAGCTTAATCAATCTCAGCTAATGATTACGATCAGTGATAACGCATTGTTCGCCTCTGGCCAAGCCATTGTTAAGGATGATTCGCGGCAATTAGCTAAATCCATCTCAACGATGCTGCAGCAATTCCCGGATTATGATGTAGTAGTGCAAGGGCACACCGACGATATTCCGATTTCCAATAGCAACTATTCATCCAACTGGGATCTGAGTGCGGATCGGGCACTTCAGTTCATGAAGATTTTGCTGCAGAACACAAATCTAAATCCGCGCAAATTTAGTGCGATTGGATACGGCGAATATCATCCTATTTCGGATAATGACACAGCTACCGGCCGAAGCAAGAATCGCCGGGTAGAGGTTTCCATCATTCGCAAATATCAAGAATCCAAAGAGTTCACAGGGATTGTTCCCTCTGCTGAATAAGTGATTTCGTAAGGTAATAAAAAGAGCTGTCCAAAGGTCTTAGACCCCGGACAGCTCTTTTTTTGTTGCGAGTACTACATTCTATATGGACCTGTAACATTGTAATAACATTCCTACAGTAACTCGTAGTTCAGCGTAGCTCCAAGCTCTTTCTTCTCATCAGCAGACAGCTCCCGCCATTCTCCCGTTTGCAATGCCCCCAGGCGAATATTCATAATCCGAATGCGTTGCAGCTTTCGCACCTCATAGCCAAAAGCGCTGCACATACGACGAATCTGGCGATTTTTGCCCTCTGTCAAAATAATACGGAAGACACGCTCCGTAATACGCGTGACCTCACAGGGCAGCGTCTTCTCACCTAATATTTTCACACCGCTCGACATGCCGGTAATAAATGAAGGCGTAATGGGTCTGTCCACGGTAACCACATATTCTTTTTCATGCCGGCCTTCCGCCCGCAAAATTTTATTAACGATATCACCATCATTAGTAAGCAAGATTAATCCTTCCGAATCCTTATCGAGACGACCAATCGGGAATATACGCTCATGATGACCTACAAAATCGACAATATTCCCCTTGATATGCTGTTCTGTGGTTGATGTAATCCCAACCGGCTTGTTTAGAGCAATGTAGACCGTCTGGCTTGAGGTTTCAAGCGCTATACCATCTATTCGCACATCATCGCCCGGAACAGCCTGACTGCCCAGCACAGCAGGCTCTCCGTTGATCGTAACTCTGCCGGCATCCACAAGCTTGTCTGCTTCTCGGCGTGAACAGTATCCTGTCTCACTGATGAATTTATTAATTCTCACGTTGTTCTTCACTCCGTTCATCCTTAATGTTAAGCCAAGGTGTAACCCCTCCAGCTGCAGGCAGCTTAATCATAACGGTTGTCCCCCGGCCAACTTCACTTTGTATTTCCAAATGACCCTTATGAGCCTGAATAATACGCTGGCTAATCATTAACCCAAGACCAGTCCCCGATTCCTTATTCGTGAAGAACGGTTCACCCAGCTTAGGCAGCACGTCCTCTGGAATCCCTTCACCCTGATCTTTGATTACAATAAAGACGCAATCCACAGAGTTCCACAGTTCCATTGAAATGACGCCACCCTCAGGCATAGCCTCAATTGCATTTTTAACAATATTAATAAATACCTGCTTCAGCTGGTTCTCTTCACAATGTACAGTAGCAGGTTGTTCAGAGAATTTCGTACTAAATTGAATATCATGTAGATGAGCCTGACTGTCCAATAGAGAAACTACATCACCTAATATGTAGCGAAGATCTTTCTCCTGAAAATGAACGGCTTGCGGCTTAGCCAAGATTAAAAATTCACTGACGATAAGATTAATCCGCTCCAGCTCGGATAACATCAGCTCTACATGAAGCGGAACCAAGAGCTCCTTCTCCTGTTGAAGCTGTAGAAATCCTTTTAACGTGGTAAGAGGGTTACGAATCTCATGAGCTACTCCTGCGGCCAATTGGCCGACTGTAGTTAGTTTCTCAGAGCGTCTAAGCAGCTCCTCCATTCGATTGCGTTCCGTCATATCACGAGAAACGTGAATAAAGGAATGGGGATAACCCTCTTCATCTCGAATTATCGAGGTACTAACGCTAACTTCAACTAATGATCCGTCCCGTTTAAGTCTCACTGTCTCGATCGGCGGCAGAACTGCACCATTTCTTAACGCGTCAAGCCGCTCTTCCTCTTGCTTAAGCGCTGTTGCGGGTACAAGATATGGCATATTGCCTATCACTTCTGTTGCACTCCATCCGTACAGCTCCTCAAAGGCTCTGTTAGTGCTAGTGATTCGTCCCTCCATATCCAACGTATGAATCGCATCCGACGTACCGTTAATTACGGATTCCAAATGCTCCTTAACCGCCCGGTTCTCTTCCAGCGTCTGCTTAAGACGATTGGTGCGTTGCATAAGATGAGAAGTCATAGCGTTAATCCGCAAGGCTAATTGACCTAGCTCATCACGAGAGGTTACGCTTAATGGAGGTTCGAACTTACCTCGCGCTACATCATTGACTTTAGCAAGTATAGCCTGAATTGGACGGGTAACAAAACCTGAAAGTATGTAACTACATAGCAAAAATAATGCCAGCAACAACAGAGACGTAGTCAAATAATTAGTTAATTGTTCATGAACTACGGATGAAATCACAGAGTAATCCAAAACTACACCGATTACATAAGGTTCCATTTTAGCAGTCTGGATAGGAATGAAGCTTTTGAGTACTCTTTTTCCATGTACTCTCGTCTCCAGTGTAACTGGCTTCTGCTTCTGCTGAGCTAATAGAATGGCCGCTTTATCTTGCTCCACATTACCATAAGTATAGGTACCGAACTTAATTGGGCGGTTGCCAAGTTTCTTTTTAAATGCATCGCTTCCGTCACCCGCCATACTCGCTAAACCAAATGTTGTTGGATTAAATCCTGTAAGCTCTAAAATCCCAGGATTAACTTCTTTGGTTCGTTCTACAATTTGATCGGGATTGGTGATTTTGACATATTCACTAGCCGCAGTATTGAGAATAACAGGATTTATGATGTAGTTGCTCTCTTCATCATGATAATAACCCCACTTCTCAATGAAATCGGGATTGTAGGTTGAATATTCAAATGGGCCTGACCAAAAATGATCCAATGCCTGACCTTGTCCCACAGTGACTTCCTGATTATCAAATAACTCCAAAAGGGCAAGGTACCAGTACCCCCAACCTTGAGTGGACATTCCAATATCAATAGGATTTGATGCCTTTGTCACCACGATATCATTATCAGTCTTTACCAGAATTGAAATATTAGACACGCCCAACTTGGAAGTTAGGGCCTTAAGTTGAGCATTGGTTATATTCTTATAATCCGGACCCAATTCCTTAGAGGCAAAGATGGCAGCCATTCTTAAGTTATGCGCAATTTGATATTCTACATAGTTAGAGCTATAGTTACTTTGTTCTACAGAAACAGCCATTTGCATAGCGGTGATCTGCATATTATTTGCGTTTTCATTTCTTAGATTATTCTGAGCGGCATAAAGGTTAAATGTCAGGTTTAATGCTAAAATTAGCAGTACCGCTCCAAAAATAATAGCAGATAGTTTTGTCTTTATGGACAAACTGTTATTCACCTCTTATCCACTGGTAAATCCTTGCGGAGCCTATAATAAACATCATACCTTTTGCCCCCTCATTTGAAAAGGACATTTAAAACAAGCCTATTAATTCACGAAATATTGAAATTCAAAAGGTGTTTCTCTACAATATATAAGAAACCATCCACATCTTATGCACATATAAACAAATTATTAAAGTCCGATGTGTACAAAAATGTGTATAAGTAGGCTGTTATCCACAGAGTTATGCACATTTTGTTAAGAACGAATATTTGTTCGTTGTACAATGGTTACAGAAGAAGGGAAGATGATCTTGAATATTAAAGCCGATGAATCGCCAGAAGATATACAAGCGGTTCATGAATATTGGATGAGGCAGGCGATCGCAGAAGCACGTAAAGCTGAGGCATTAGGTGAGGTTCCTATTGGCGCTGTCATTGTTCGACATGGTGAAATTATAGGACGTGGATACAATTTACGAGAAACGACAATGGATTCGACAGCCCATGCAGAGATGGTAGCCATTCGCGAGGCCAGCAATGTCCTGAATTCTTGGCGTCTGCTGGATTGCCAGCTGTACGTCACCCTAGAACCTTGTCCGATGTGTGCAGGAGCAATAGTGCAGTCCAGAGTGCCTCTCACGGTATATGGAACGCCTGACCCTAAAGCTGGATGTGCCGGGACCCTCATGAACTTGCTTGAAGAGCCGCGATTTAATCATAGAACTGAGGTAATACAGGATGTTTTACAAGAAGAATGTGCAGATCTACTCACCTCCTTCTTTCGCCGTTTACGTAAAAAGCCAATTAAACAAAAGGAGGACTCCTAAATGACCCTTACTCTATATCATACCTCTCAAGGGATCTATATTTCTCCACTTGAGCTTAAGGATGCACAGCGCCTGCTGGAGCTTCGTTTAAATAACCGGGTAACCCACGAACCGTTTGAGCCAAAACGTGATGAGCACTTCTTTACCCTGGAGAGTCAGCAACAGATCATCAATCAGCGTATTGAGGACGCCCTACAGGACAGAGCTTATATGTTCGGCATTTATCTGCTGGATGGACAGCTAATCGGTCAGATCACATTGTCCAACGTCTCACGAGGTGTAGCACAATATGCTGATTTAGGATATTTAATGGATCATCGGATGCAAGGACAAGGTTATATGACAGCAGCGGTCGGATTAGTCCTTGGCTATGCTTTCCGAGCCTTAGGTCTACATAGAGTTCAGGCAGCTATTTTATTGCATAATGAAGCTTCCCGAAGAGTCCTGGAGAAGAGTGGGTTTAAACCTGAAGGGGTTGCCCGTCAGTATCTTAAAATAAATGGACAGTGGCAGGATCACCAAACCTACGCAATCTTAACTGAAGATGTGCTGACAGAGGAACAGAAATAGGATTCTGCATTGTCGCAGGAATCAGTCTACTTTTTTTCCTGAAAAAAGACCCGCATGGGCGTATAATATACGCCTCATGCGGGTCTTTATCTTGCGAACTGGGATTAATAAGTTCCCAAACCACCGAATTCTTCTCCAAGTTGATCCATTGTAATTACATCATCACCTTGAGGGATACCAATCTTGAATACCGGCTTTTCGTTGATCTTGCTGTATTGGCCCGTTCCATTTACTGAGAAGGCCACTTTTGTGCCATCTTCCGGATCATTTACTTTAACATCCATCAATAAATCCTGATACACAGCGTATCCGTCCTTATTGATCGCAGTATTATAGTGGAACTGGTTGATGGTAAGGTACTTATCAAGATCAGCTAAGCCCTTATCCAATTCAGTTCTAGCTTCACCTGATGTCAGTTCTTCTTTAGCCTTAGCTAGATCTGCATCTTTAATCTGCAGCATATCCTTGTATTCTTCCTTGCTTACGATATCAATGATTTTTGGCAGGGCATTATTCACCAAGATAGTGATTGCTTCTTTAACATTATCGTTAGTCACTTGGAACTGAACGACTTGTTTAGCTTCCACACCTTCTGGTAAATTAGCATCTTTGGGATCAATCTCGTTAAAATATTTTTCTTCGTCATATTCAGCTAGGACAGTGTCCACCACTTCATTAGACAGCTTCTGCATTTTTTGAGTATCCATCGTACTTGGGTTAAATTCTGCACCCTCCTGCTCTGCCAACGCCTTCAGATCAACCTCTACAAACTTATTGAGGATTGTCTCAGGAATCGGTACGAAAGGAATAGATGGAATCTTAACATACAACTTCTCAGCAGTCATTACCATAGGAACATTAAAGCTCATGCTCATATCGCCTTTCAGATTCAGAACCATAGTTAGTTCTGTCTGCATTGGCTCTGCTTGATATACCCCATCAATGGTAATATCAGCATTCTTAAGCATACTAAGTACCTGTGTAGTCATTGCAGCAGATTCAGCGTCAGAAGTCTCGATCGTAAGATCGTTGATCGTGAATTTACTCTTCATCTCATAAGATGACATTGTAGTCGCTTTAGTAGCGGCTGATTTTAAGGCCTCTTTTGGCGCCTCCTGTTTACTTGCACATCCCGGCAGAATTACTGCTGCTGTAAGCAGCAATGCAGCGGCCGACAAACCCCACTTTTTGTTCATTATTGTTCTCCTCTCCCATTGTAAAAGAAATCTCTCCCCCTCCTATGATAAACCATTTGTAAAAATCAAGAAACACTTCTTTAAAATTCTTAACGTTTTTATTTGTTAACCTTGTGGATTATGGTGGTCAACATGGTTCGCTTGTTTCACCTTTTTAGAACCTGAAAGTGGTTCTGGACCTGAAGGAGTATGGTCTTTTCTCCGCTCACCACTTGTTGGCTCTGCCCCAGGAACAGGGATACTTTTTGGTTTCGACATTTTCATTCCTCCTAAGGATTGGTCAAGTTCTGAAGAGCCTGAGCACATTCATGAATTTGCCGTGAGTATTGCTGTGCTAGCTGCTGTACGGCATCACTACGCTCATCAATATGGAGACCGCTCTGTTCCACATCCAACAGATCCACTGCCACTTCTCTGCTATCTACATACTTGCAGCGAAAATCCAGTGAATAGCCTTGATGACCTGCCGCATTAAAATGAATCAGCAAGCTATTGGGATCCCCATTATCCGCCAGCACACTGAAACTATCCCCATCATCCATCAACGCCGGCAAACGCTCCTGCCAGGCTGAGACAAGCTTATGCTGATCAACTTCTAATGATCTATCCATGATTATGATCATCCTCCTTCTCTAATACATTGCGGAGAAATGAAGCTTTTTATTCTCAATAGAACTAGGTCTACCAAACAAAACAAAAAAACCGTCCCCCAGAGGGAACGGTTTCTATCTAATTATTCTTTAAGTTCATAAAGGAATGGCGGAGAGGATGGGATTCGAACCCATGTGGGCTTGCACCCTAACGGTTTTCAAGACCGCCCCGTTATGACCGCTTCGGTACCTCTCCAAATGCATTTAAATTTCACATGCATTAGGATTGTACCATACAATGCAAAGAAAAAGCAACTATATCTTTAAATAGTTTTTGGTTGTATCGATTTTACATTGCGCATATAAGGTTGTAGGCATTCTGGAATCAGAACACTGCCATCCTCTTGCTGATAATTCTCAAGAATTGCTGCAACCGTACGTCCAACAGCCAAAGCAGAGCCGTTCAGCGTATGAACAAATTCAGGCTTCGATTTTGGATCCTTACGGAAACGAATATTTGCCCGGCGTGCTTGGAAATCTTCTGTATTTGAGCAAGAGGAGATCTCACGGTACATCCCACTCTCAGGCAACCACACTTCCAAATCGTACGTCTTAGCCGATGTAAAGCCCATATCAGCCGTACATAACCCAAGTACACGATAAGGCAGTCCTAACAGCTGCAGCACACTTTCAGCATCTGCTGTCATTTTTTCTAATTCCTCATAAGAGGATTCAGGGGTGGTGAGCTTCACCAACTCTACCTTGTTGAATTGATGCTGGCGAATCAAACCGCGAGTATCACGGCCCGCCGAGCCCGCCTCAGAACGGAAACAAGAGCTGTAAGCTACATGGTATTTAGGCAGGTCAGCTGCCGTCAAAATCTCTTCACGATAGTAGTTCGTTACCGGTACTTCAGCTGTAGGAATCAAATAGTATTCGGTATCCCGTAGCTTGAACAGATCCTCTTCGAATTTAGGCAGTTGTCCTGTACCATACAAGCTGTCTTTGTTTACAATGTAAGGCGGCAGCATTTCCTCATAGTTATGCTCACCACTGTGAAGATCCATCATAAAGTTAATCAGCGCCCGTTCTAGACGTGCTCCGAGTCCTTTATAGAAAACAAACCGGGATCCTGTAACCTTTGCTGCAGCTTCAAAATCAATAATATCAAGCTGCTGCGCAAGCTCCCAATGTGATTTCGGAGTGAATCCGAACTCTTTAGGCTCCGACCAACGGCGTAATTCAACGTTATCATCCTCGGATTTCCCTACTGGAACTGAATCATGAGGAATATTAGGGATATTCATAGTAAGATCAGCAATCTGTGCTTCCAGTTCACGTACTTCATCATCAAGCTCTTTAATTCGGTCAGATACTGTACGCATTTCTGTAATTAGATCATCTGCTGGCTCGCCGTTCTTTTTCTTTTTTGCTACTTCACCTGAAACTGTATTACGACGGTTCTTAAGACCTTCGGTTTCTTGCAGTAATTCACGTCGACGCAAATCAAGTTGTGGAAAATCAGCAATTAAGTCCAGTGATTTGCCCCGTTTTTCTAAAGCCTCTTCCACTCTTGCGTAATCACTACGTAGTATTTTTACATCTAACACAAAGTTTCCCTCCTGAAAACAGCCTAAACTCTTTCAAAATGCTGATTACAGCTTTGAAAGAGTCAGGATGTTCTTTATATGCGATTTTGTTGTTGGACTTCCCTATTCGCCTCTACCATATCGGCAAAATATTGGTGCAGTCTGAAATCATCGGTCAGTTCTGGATGAAAAGAACACACCAGCAAGTTGCCTTCGCGCGCGGTTACAATCTCATCATTATAGACTGTAAGCACATCAACTCCCGGTCCTACCTCGTTGATAAGCGGTGCACGTATAAACACAGCACGAACCGGCTCATCAATGCCTTTAACCTCCAGATCACATTCAAAGCTTTCCCGTTGGCGGCCGAATGCATTCCGGGCTACGATAATATCCATCAGCTCCAAATGCCCCGGTTCACCACCGGCAATTTTTTTGGCCAGCACGATCATACCCGCACATGTGCCAAAAATAGGCTTACCCTGATCAGAAAAATCACGGATGGCTTCTATGAAGCCATATTTCCTCATTAGCTTTCCAATCGTTGTACTTTCTCCGCCGGGGATAATCAGGCCTTCAACTTCTTCTAGCTGCTCCACACGCTTGATAGGCACGCCTTCTGCACCGGTCTTCTCTATACTAACAATATGCTCCGTAACAGCGCCTTGCAGCGCCAATACTCCTATCTTCATCCTACAACCTTCTCTCTATTAACGGCCACGCTCCGACATACGTTCAGCCGGGGTGAGAGTTGCAATATCAATCCCCTTCATTGGTGCACCAAGGTTCTTGGATACTTCAGCAATCAGTTTGTAATCAGTATAGTGTGTAGTGGCTTCAACAATCGCACGCGCAAATTTCTCAGGATTGTCCGATTTAAAAATACCCGAGCCTACGAATACACCATCAGCACCCAAATGCATCATAAGAGCAGCATCGGCAGGAGTAGCTACACCCCCAGCGGCAAAGTTAACAACCGGCAGTTTTCCAAGCTCATGTACTTCGAGCAACAGCTCGTAGGAAACTCCCAGGTTCTTTGCTTCATTATATAGCTCGTCCTTGGACAAATTCGTTACTTTACGGATTTGACTGTTGATAAAGCGCATGTGACGCACGGCCTCAACAATGTTGCCTGTTCCTGGTTCACCTTTTGTACGGATCATGGATGCACCTTCGTTAATACGTCTCAGTGCTTCTCCCAGATCCTTCGCTCCACATACAAAAGGAACGGTGAACTCACGTTTATCAATATGGAATACTTCATCAGCAGGAGTAAGAACTTCACTCTCATCCAAGTAATCAACACCCAAAGATTCTAGAACTTTCGCTTCTACATAATGGCCAATACGAGCCTTAGCCATAACAGGGATACTTACCACCTTGAGAACCTCTTCTACAATTGTAGGATCGGCCATCCGTGCTACACCGCCAGCTGCACGAATGTCAGAAGGTACGCGTTCCAGAGCCATAACAGCAACTGCACCAGCAGCCTCAGCAATTTTTGCTTGTTCTGCATTCATGACGTCCATAATGACGCCGCCTTTTTGCATTTCTGCCATGCCTCTTTTAACTCGCGATGTACCTGTTTCCATGTCCTAACCCCCCGAATGATCTATCTTAATCTAACTTGTAATTTTACCCCAATGAAGGGAAATCTACAACCCATTTACTCGGATTTACTGCTGATTTCGACACCAAACTGCATTAGAACAAGTTCTTGATCCCTGAAAATAAATCACCGAAGAAATCACCAATCGCTCTAAGGAACAACTTGAACCAGCCAGCTTTCTCAGCTTCCTCTACAGTGATCAGATTAACTGTTTTCTCCTGTGCTGCTTGCATGCCTTCAGCCTTGTAGGAATAGGTAACTTTACCTACTTTAGAGGATTGAGCTATAGGAGCAACCAAAGTTGCAGGGTCATTTGTTACAACAGTTGTAGTAACTTCAGGAGAAACCGTTCCCTTAGGAACAATGAAAGAAACTCCTTCATCAGTAACTATAGAAACATCTTTATTCTTGCCTTTCAGTACCGGAACTGTTTCCGTGCCAGCAATAACAGCCTTCGGAGCTACAACCTGTTTGATTTCAAAGTTGTTAAATCCGTAGTCTAGCACTTTTTTAGTTTCTGTGAATCGATGTGCCTCCGAGTTAGCACCCATAACAACACTGATTAGACGCATTCCATCACGCACAGCAGTACCGGTAAAGCAGTTACCTGCATTTGTGGTATGGCCAGTCTTCAGTCCATCTAGACCTGGATAAGCATATGCCTTAAAGTTGGGGATACTTTTGTTAGCTTCCAGCATCCAGTTGTAGTTAATGATCGGCGCTGTATCCCGATCACGGAATTTATAAGACTGAATCGTTGTAAATTCAGTGAAGTCCGGGTGGTCTGTAACTATAAATTTAGCAAGAGTAGCTGCATCTCTAGCTGACATCACAGTCTCTTTATCAAGATCAGGACGGAATTTCTTCGGCATGTCTGCCCGATCAAGTCCAGTTGAGTTAATAAAATAGGTATTTTTCATGCCCATCTTCTGTGCAGTCTGATTCATTAGTTCTACGAATTGTTCTTCTGAACCCGATACCAATTCTGCCAAAGCAACTGTGGCATCATTCGCCGATCCTACGGCCATCGCTATGTATAGCTCTTTAACCGTATGTTCATCTCCAGCTGCCAGAAAAATTCGTGATCCGACCTGTTTGGAAGCATTCTCTTGAATGATAACTTTCTGATCCCAAGAGATGTCTCCTTTTTTCACGGCATCAGATACAAGATATTCAGTCATCATCTTGGTCATACTCGCAGGTGGGAGTGGTGTATCTGGATTTAGAGCCATAAGTACTTGGCCTGTAGTTGGTTCTATTAGAATAGCAGAACTCAATTCCAAGTTAAGAGATTCCACAGAAGGGATCTTAACTGCGTTGGTCTTGGGTGCAGTTTCAGTAGTAGTTGCGGCACCTTCAGTTGTAACCGGAGTTTTGCCCGCTTCAGCCAATGCTGGAATTACTGGGTTCATTAACATATTTAAAAGCAGACCTACAGTCGCTGTCTTAATTACAATTTGCTTACCATTAAATTTTCGTTTGTGCTTCAATGATTACGACTCTCCTTTAAATCTCATATCAATAGCTTGTTCTATTCTAACACAGGGGTACCCGCAAAAAAAGACAGACAGGACGAAATAGTCCTGTCTGTCCAAAAAATAATACGGTTAGTCCATTATACGGAATAGTTTGGCGCTTCTTTTGTAATTTGCACATCATGCGGGTGGCTCTCACGAAGTCCAGCACTTGTGATACGAATGAAAGAAGTATCGTTACGCAGTTCTTCCAATGACTTTGTACCGCAATAGCCCATACCTGAGCGCAATCCGCCGATCAATTGATGAACAGTGTCAGAAAGAGGCCCTTTAAAAGCAATACGTCCCTCAATTCCTTCAGGAACGAGCTTTTTATCATCATCTTGGAAATAACGGTCTTTACTGCCTTGTTTCATGGCACTCATACTGCCCATACCACGATATACTTTAAATTTACGGCCTTGATAAAGCTCGGATTCCCCCGGGCTTTCTTCTGTACCTGCAAACATACTTCCCATCATTACAGCATGAGCACCAGCTGCGATAGCCTTAGTGATCTCCCCAGAATACTTAATACCGCCATCAGCGATAATAGGAATTCCGTACTCGCGAGCAACTGTCGCACAATCATAAATGGCTGTAACCTGAGGTACGCCGATACCAGCGATAACGCGTGTTGTACAGATCGATCCTGGTCCAATACCTACTTTAACTACAGATGCACCAGCTTCAATAAGTTCACGGGTTGCTTCGCCTGTAGCTACGTTACCAGCAACAATCGTAAGATCAGGATACAGCTCACGAATTTGGCGAACCGCTTCAATAATATTAATGTGGTGACCATGTGCAGAATCGACGACGATCAAGTCCACACCAGCTTTTACTAATGCTGCAGTACGTTCGAAGGTGTCTTTAGAGATACCAACAGCTGCTCCAACAAGTAGACGGCCATGTGCATCTTTGGCTCCGTTAGGGAATTGAATAGCTTTTTCAATATCCTTAATGGTGATGAGGCCCTTAAGAATATTATTCTCGTCCACAAGGGGAAGCTTCTCGATCTTATGACGTTGCAGGATACCTTCTGCTTCCTGAAGGGTTGTACCCACAGCAGCTGTTACAAGATTCTCATGTGTCATAACTTCTTTAATCTGAATATTGAAATCATGAATAAAGCGTAAGTCTCTATTAGTTAGAATACCGACAAGTTTATTGTCACTGTCTACAATCGGTACTCCGGAAATGCGATATTTACCCATTAAAAGCTCTGCATCAGATACCATGTGTTCTGCCGTAAGTGAGAATGGATTCGTAATAACTCCGCTCTCGGAACGCTTCACACGATCTACTTCTTCCGCTTGCTGCTCCACAGGCATATTCTTGTGTATAATCCCGATGCCACCCTCACGAGCAATTGCAATGGCCATGGCTGCTTCTGTGACTGTGTCCATACCTGCACTCATAAGTGGAATATTCAACTTCACATTCTTACTTAGAACTGTGGTCAAATCCACTTCTTTAGGCAGTACCTCAGATTTACGCGGAACCAGCAGCACATCATCAAAAGTTAGACCTTCTTTTCCAAACTTATCTTTCCACACCTGGGTCATTCCTCCTCGGTTGTTTTAAATTATACCCGCCTACAAACTTTATGAAAGAAGAACCTTTGACTCCAGTCCATTCACGACAGACAATTCTGTACATCTGGGGGCTGAACAAGTGTAGATCTTCAATTAAGGTTTGAGATGCTTATCCAAAAATATATTATTGCCATCTTAGCAAAGGGCATTTGGACTGTCAAGAACATTACATCATCAGAGTAGGTATTCAAAAAACGGCCGCCGAGTAAGCGAATTATTGGACGTTAGTCCGTGCTGAGAGGACAATTTAGTGTGTTAAAAATTTACAGTTTGCCTCTGTTCACCTTTTAAACCACGCTTATCTCCAACTTAGTATCTCAAAATATAGCCCAATGAATTCTTTATTTACTTAACAAAAAGACCACTGTCGATTACTCAACAGTGGTCTTGCGTGCTTGGCAACGTCCTACTCTCCCAGGACCCTTCGGTCCAAGTACCATCGGCGCTGGAGGGCTTAACGGTCGTGTTCGGGATGGGTACGCGTGGAACCCCTCCGCTATCGCCACCAAACGGGCATTTACAGCGTAAATGCTCAGGCTTGATGCCTGAAAACTGAATCCGAAACGAATTTGCATCCTAAGTATAGGATAAGCCCTCGACCGATTAGTATTGGTCAGCTCCATGCATTGCTGCACTTCCACCTCCAACCTATCTACCTCGTCGTCTTCAAGGGGTCTTACTAATTGGGAAATCTCATCTTGAGGGGGGCTTCACGCTTAGATGCTTTCAGCGCTTATCCCGTCCGTACGTAGCTACCCAGCCATGCTCCTGGCGGAACAACTGGTGCACCAGCGGTACGTCCATCCCGGTCCTCTCGTACTAAGGACAGCTCCTCTCAAATTTCCTGCGCCCACGACAGATAGGGACCGAACTGTCTCACGACGTTCTGAACCCAGCTCGCGTACCGCTTTAATGGGCGAACAGCCCAACCCTTGGGACCTACTTCAGCCCCAGGATGCGATGAGCCGACATCGAGGTGCCAAACCTCCCCGTCGATGTGGACTCTTGGGGGAGATAAGCCTGTTATCCCCAGGGTAGCTTTTATCCGTTGAGCGATGGCCCTTCCATGCGGTACCACCGGATCACTAAGTCCGACTTTCGTCCCTGCTCGACTTGTAGGTCTCGCAGTCAAGCTCCCTTATGCCTTTGCACTCTGCGAATGATTTCCAACCATTCTGAGGGAACCTTGGAACGCCTCCGTTACTCTTTAGGAGGCGACCGCCCCAGTCAAACTGCCCGCCTGACACGGTCCCCGTACCCGATAAGGGCACTAGGTTAGAACCTAGATACGATCAGGGTGGTATCCCAACGGCGCCTCCACCGAAGCTTGCGCTCCGATTTCTACGGCTCCCACCTATCCTGTACAGATCGTACCCAAATTCAATATCAAGCTGCAGTAAAGCTCCATGGGGTCTTTCCGTCTTGTCGCGGGTAACCTGCATCTTCACAGGTATTAAAATTTCACCGGATCTCTCGTTGAGACAGCGCCCAAGTCGTTACGCCATTCGTGCGGGTCAGAATTTACCTGACAAGGAATTTCGCTACCTTAGGACCGTTATAGTTACGGCCGCCGTTTACTGGGGCTTCGGTTCATAGCTTCGGGTTACCCCTAACCACTCCCCTTAACCTTCCAGCACCGGGCAGGCGTCAGCCCGTATACTTCGCCTTGCGGCTTCGCACAGACCTGTGTTTTTGCTAAACAGTCGCTTGGGCCTTTTCACTGCGGCCCCCTCGTGCTATTCACACTACCGGGGCACCCCTTCTCCCGAAGTTACGGGGTCATTTTGCCGAGTTCCTTAACGAGAGTTCTTCCGCGCGCCTTAGAATTCTCTTCTCGCCTACCTGTGTCGGTTTGCGGTACGGGCACCTTCTCCTGGCTAGAGGCTTTTCTTGGCAGTGTGAGATCATGACCTTCGCTACTATAATTTTCGCTCCCCATCACAGCCCAGCCTTAACGATGTGCGGATTTGCCTACACATCAGCCTCACTGCTTAGACGGACATCCATCAGTCCGCGTCACTACCCTCCTGCGTCACCCCATCGCTCATAGCGGATTACGGTGGTACAGTAATTTCAAACTGTTGTCCTTCGACTACGCCTTTCGGCCTCGCCTTAGGTCCCGACTTACCCTGAGCGGACGAGCCTTCCTCAGGAAACCTTGGGCTTTCGGCGGATCAGATTCTCACTGATCTTTTCGTTACTCATACCGGCATTCTCACTTGTGTAGTGTCCAGCGCTCTTTTCAGTACACCTTCAACCCCTACACAACGCTCCCCTACCCCAGATGCAAAGCATCTAGCCATAGCTTCGGTGGTGTGTTTAGCCCCGTTACATTTTCGGCGCAGAGTCACTCGACCAGTGAGCTATTACGCACTCTTTCAATGGTGGCTGCTTCTAAGCCAACATCCTGGTTGTCTGTGCAACTCCACATCCTTTCCCACTTAACACACACTTGGGGACCTTAGCTGATGGTCTGGGCTGTTTCCCTTTTGACAATGGATCTTAGCACTCACTGTCTGACTCCCGGCAATAAGTATATGGCATTCGGAGTTTGACTGAGCTTGGTAATCCTTGCGGACCCCGCACCCAATCAGTGCTCTACCTCCACTACTCTTATACCGAGGCTAGCCCTAAAGCTATTTCGGGGAGAACCAGCTATCTCCGAGTTCGATTGGAATTTCTCCGCTACCCCCACCTCATCCCCGCACTTTTCAACGTACGTGGGTTCGGGCCTCCAGTGCGTGTTACCGCACCTTCACCCTGGACAGGGGTAGATCACACGGTTTCGGGTCTACGTCCACATACTCAATCGCCCTATTCAGACTCGCTTTCGCTGCGGCTCCACCTTCTCGGCTTAACCTTGCATGTTAAACGTAACTCGCCGGTTCATTCTACAAAAGGCACGCCATCACCCATTAATAGGGCTCTGACTTTTTGTAAGCACACGGTTTCAGGTTCTATTTCACTCCCCTTCCGGGGTGCTTTTCACCTTTCCCTCACGGTACTGTTTCACTATCGGTCGCCAGGTAGTATTTAGCCTTAGCAGATGGTCCTGCTGGATTCATACGGGGTTTCACGTGCCCCGCACTACTCGGGATCCGTCTCGGAGAGAATACAGTTTAGGTTACAGGGCTTTTACCTCTATCGCGGGCCTTTCCAGACCTCTTCACCTACCATATTCCTTTGTAACTCCATGTGAGACGTCCCACAACCCCAAGAGGCAAGCCCCTTGGTTTAGGCTGTTCCGCGTTCGCTCGCCGCTACTGACGGAATCACTATTGTTTTCTCTTCCTCAGGGTACTTAGATGTTTCAGTTCCCCTGGTCTGCCTCTACACACCCTATGTATTCAGGTATGAGTAACTGCGAATTACCACAGCTGGGTTTCCCCATTCGGACACCCCCGGATCAAAGCTTGCTTACAGCTCCCCGAGGCAGTTTCGTTGTTCGCCACGTCCTTCGTCGGCTCCTGGCGCCTAGGCATCCTCCGTGTGCTCTTATTAGCTTAACCTTGATTTTTCCGCAGGAAAATATCATACGATGACATTCTCTTTGGAATCATCTCACTAATAACATTTACTTGTTTGCACAAGTTGCTAAAAGATGTTCTAAAACGCAAATTCGTTTCGGTATCCAGTTTTCAAGGATCAAGTCTTACTTGAGAGCTTAAACTCTCAAAACTGAGCAACGAGTGAGTAACAGGCCTAAACCTGAGTTTTGGAAGCTGAGCTTCCGATTTGAATGTTCTCATTGCAGAGAACGATTCTCCATAGAAAGGAGGTGATCCAGCCGCACCTTCCGATACGGCTACCTTGTTACGACTTCACCCCAATCATCTACCCCACCTTCGGCGGCTGGCTCCCTTGCGGGTTACCCCACCGACTTCGGGTGTTGTAAACTCTCGTGGTGTGACGGGCGGTGTGTACAAGACCCGGGAACGTATTCACCGCGGCATGCTGATCCGCGATTACTAGCAATTCCGACTTCATGCAGGCGAGTTGCAGCCTGCAATCCGAACTGAGACCGGCTTTGATGGGATTGGCTCCACCTCGCGGCTTCGCTTCCCGTTGTACCGGCCATTGTAGTACGTGTGTAGCCCAGGTCATAAGGGGCATGATGATTTGACGTCATCCCCACCTTCCTCCGGTTTGTCACCGGCAGTCACTCTAGAGTGCCCAGCTTAACCTGCTGGCAACTAAAGTTAAGGGTTGCGCTCGTTGCGGGACTTAACCCAACATCTCACGACACGAGCTGACGACAACCATGCACCACCTGTCTCCTCTGTCCCGAAGGCCGCCGCTATCTCTAGCAGATTCAGAGGGATGTCAAGACCTGGTAAGGTTCTTCGCGTTGCTTCGAATTAAACCACATACTCCACTGCTTGTGCGGGTCCCCGTCAATTCCTTTGAGTTTCAGTCTTGCGACCGTACTCCCCAGGCGGAGTGCTTACTGTGTTAACTTCGGCACCAAGGGTATCGAAACCCCTAACACCTAGCACTCATCGTTTACGGCGTGGACTACCAGGGTATCTAATCCTGTTTGCTCCCCACGCTTTCGCGCCTCAGCGTCAGTTACAGCCCAGAAAGTCGCCTTCGCCACTGGTGTTCCTCCACATATCTACGCATTTCACCGCTACACGTGGAATTCCACTTTCCTCTTCTGTACTCAAGCCACCCAGTTTCCAGTGCGACCTCAGGTTGAGCCCAAGGTTTAAACACCAGACTTAAATAGCCGCCTGCGCGCGCTTTACGCCCAATAATTCCGGACAACGCTTGCCCCCTACGTATTACCGCGGCTGCTGGCACGTAGTTAGCCGGGGCTTTCTTCTCAGGTACCGTCACTCCGGTAGCAGTTACTCTACCGGACGTTCTTCCCTGGCAACAGAGCTTTACGATCCGAAAACCTTCATCACTCACGCGGCGTTGCTCCGTCAGGCTTTCGCCCATTGCGGAAGATTCCCTACTGCTGCCTCCCGTAGGAGTCTGGGCCGTGTCTCAGTCCCAGTGTGGCCGTTCACCCTCTCAGGTCGGCTACGCATCGTCGCCTTGGTGGGCCGTTACCCCACCAACTAGCTAATGCGCCGCAGGCCCATCCCTCAGTGACAGATTGCTCCGTCTTTCATTCTTCTCTCAGGAGAAAAAAGAAATTATCCGGTATTAGCTACCGTTTCCGGTAGTTATCCCAGTCTGAAGGGCAGGTTGCCTACGTGTTACTCACCCGTCCGCCGCTAAGTCATTTTGAAAGCAAGCTTTCAAAATGACTCCGCTCGACTTGCATGTATTAGGCACGCCGCCAGCGTTCGTCCTGAGCCAGGATCAAACTCTCCAATTAGTATTGAAAAGAGCGATATGCTCATTTTGAAACATCTGACGAGAAAATTAATTCTCTAATTTTGGATTTCACTTGCGTGATTTCCTACTCACTCGTTGTTCAGTTTTCAAAGATCAAGTTCTCGTTGGCGCCGTTTAATGTCTCAGCAGCAACTCTTATACTATATCATGTTCGGCTATTTAATGTCAAGCTCTTTTTTTAACTTCTTTTTCGAGCTCGGCATGTGTACTTCTTGGCCGGACTTAGAATATATCATGTATGAAGATGCATTGCAAGAGTTTTTTGAAACTAATATTAAATCTCTACATTCTATAGGAGCGATGAAGTGAAAGCACTGCTTCTAATCAACAGTAGCTGAGAGAACTGCCCTTAGACAGCTCCCTTAAGCCCCGTGTTCTATAGATACTATTCAGTACGGTTACGCATATGTGGAAACAGCAATACATCGCGAATCGATGCAGAATTGGTAAGCAGCATGATCAAACGGTCTACGCCGATTCCCAGTCCGCCAGTAGGTGGCATACCATATTCCAGGGCGCGGATGAAATCATCATCCATCTCATGAGCTTCGTCATTACCTTGCTCTTTCTCCTGGATCTGTGCCTCAAAGCGTTGACGTTGGTCAATCGGATCATTCAATTCACTAAATGCATTAGCGTGCTCACGACCCACAATAAACAGCTCAAAACGATCGGTAAAGCGTGGATCCTCATCGTTTTTCTTCGCAAGTGGTGAAATCTCAACAGGGTGTCCCATTACAAAGGTTGGCTGAATTAGAGTTTCCTCTACAAATTGCTCGAAGAAAGCGTTAAGGATATGACCGAACGTCATATGTTTCTCAACAGGCACACGATGTTCTTTTGCCAAAGCTTGTGCTTCGTCATCTGTCATGTGAACGCTGAAATCAACATCGGTTACTTCTTTAACAGCATCAACCATAGTTACACGACGCCATCCTGGAGACAGATTTACCTCTTTGCCTTGGTAATCCAGCAGTTGTGTACCTAATACCTCTTGGGCAATATGTGCAATCATATTCTCCGTGAGATTCATGATGTCCTTGTAGTCGGCATATGCTTCGTACAACTCAATCATAGTGAACTCTGGATTATGACGAGTCGACATTCCCTCGTTACGATAGACACGACCGATTTCGTACACTTTTTCCAAACCGCCAACGATAAGGCGTTTCAAGTGAAGCTCGATAGCAATCCGCATATACAGCTGCATTTCAAGTGTGTTGTGGTAAGTAATAAACGGACGCGCAGCTGCTCCGCCGGCGATCGTATGAAGTGTAGGTGTTTCAACTTCAAGATAACCAAGTGAATCCAAATAGCGACGCATCGATTGAATAATTCTTGAACGGGCAATAAAGGTCTGTTGAACTTCCGGATTAATAATCAAATCAACATAGCGCTGGCGATAACGCAGTTCTACATCTTTAAGACCATGATATTTTTCAGGAAGTGGCAGCAGGGATTTGGACAAGACTTCAAGATTATGCACTTTGATGGAGGTCTCGCCTGTTTTGGTTTTGAATACTGTTCCACGAACGCCGATAATATCTCCCAGATCGAGAACATTAAACGCCGTGTATTGAGTTTCAGGAATGCTGTCTTGACGAACATAAAGCTGAATTCTTCCGCTAAGGTCCTGGATATGTGCAAAGCTGGCTTTACCCATAACGCGTTTTGCCATAATACGCCCAGCAATGCTCACTTCAACAGAAAGCTCGTCCAATTCCTCTTTGGAAAGTCCATCATACTTAGCTACGATATCGCCAGCGTTAGCTGTGCGCTCGTATTTTTTGCCAAAAGGATCAATACCAAGCCCTCTTAGCTCGTCCAGTTTGGCACGGCGGATCTGCAAAAGCTCACTAAGTTCGTTCTCTGCATTGTCCACATTGTTCATTTCCTCGGTCATGCGATTCATCCCCTTATAACTCAGTAATATCATATACACAAGAAGAAACGGCTCCGTCTCCATAGTTAGAGGACAGTCCCGTTCCAGCTCAAAATATAAGCAGTTTGTTTACCTATCGTTTCTGGATGATTTGAAAAAAGCTTCCCTAAGGAAGCTTTCCCAAACATGTTCCCTTATCTACCTATGTACAGTGAAATGACTAATACATATGGCAGCACATCTATTTACAGACATTAAGGTCTGTATATTACTTCATTCTGATATCGAGAATTTTATATTGAATAACTCCTGCAGGTGTAGAAACATCAACTACCGTACCTATTTTTTTTCCTATAATAGCTTTGCCTACCGGACTTTCGTTGGAAATCTTGTTATTCAGTGGATCAGATTCTGCTGTACCTACGATCGTATACTCCATAGTGTCCCCATATTCCAAATCCTCGACACTTACAGTAACACCAATACTTACTACGTCAGTAACGATCTCGTCGCTATTGATGATACGCGCGTTGCGAAGCATCTTCTCCAAAGTGAGAACGCGTCCTTCGATAAAAGCTTGCTCATTCTTCGCGTCTTCATACTCCGAGTTCTCACTGATATCTCCGTAGCCAATCGCTACCTTAATCCGTTCAGCAACCTCACGGCGTTTTACGGATTTGAGGGTCTCCAGCTCATCTTCCAGACGTTTTAGCCCGTCCGGCGTAAGGATGACTTCTTTATCGCTCATCTCAACCGATTCTCCTGTCGTATACAATTATTGAAAACACCATACTATATGCTAATCTAGAAGGATAAGAACCCTCCCTGCTGCATTGCTCTTACTGTAACGGCGATTTTATACTGTGAAATTATATTGGAACCGCTACAAAATGTCAATGACACCACATATAAAGTCAGATGTGTTCAAATATCAGCAGAAAAAAGGCGATTATACAGCAGAAGAAGACATTTCAATGCCCTTGCTCTCTTCTTCATGCTTTAATTGAACGACAAAATCATTCAATATCCTCACCATTCCATCGCGTTTTGTTTCTGTCATAAGAACATCCTTCACTCTAGCGGCAGCCTTCAAGCCTTTTAAATACCAAGCCATATGCTTACGCATCTCACGGACAGCTACAGCTTCTCCCTTAAGAGCTACCAGACGATCCATATGAAGAATAGCAACCTTAATCTTCTCATCCAAGCCAGGTTCAGGCATAAGCTCGCCGGTGCTCAAATATTGAATGGTACGATACAACATCCAAGGATTACCGAGTGCTCCACGCCCGATCATTACACCATCGCAGCCAGTCTGATCCAACATAGCCCGAGCATCTTCAGGTGTATTAACATCTCCGTTGCCGATAACGGGAATGGAAACTGCTTCTTTTGCCATCTTGATGTAGTTCCAGTCCGCATCGCCTGTGTAAAGCTGCTCCCGGGTACGACCGTGTACGCTGACAGCCTTACCCCCGGCACGTTCAACCGCACGCGCATTATCTTCGACAAAAATATGCTCACTGTCCCAGCCAATCCGCATTTTCACGGTTACCGGTTTATCGACAACATCGACAACCGCAGAGACCATTTCATAGATTTTGTCGGGATTCAAAAGCCAGCGGGCTCCCGCATCACATTTAGTCACTTTTGGCACTGGGCATCCCATATTGATATCGATAATATCAGCATCGGTTTCTTTATCAACGACTTTAGCTGCTTGCACCAGTGACGCTCTATCCCCGCCAAAAATCTGCAAACTAAGCGGTTTCTCCCGTTCATCTACAAACAACATTTCGCGAGTACGTGTATTTCCGTGAATAATGGCCTTATCGCTTACCATTTCCGCACAGACCAGACCTGTACCAAATTCCTTAGCGATCAGACGAAAAGCCGGATTGCACACGCCAGCCATAGGTGCCAGAACAACCTGATTTTTCATCTCAATATCGCCAATCTTCAGCATTCGTATCACTTCCTGCCTTTTAATTCTTGGAAATTATGAGTTGGGATCCACAAGCTCTTCTGTTGTAACCCCTAGAACATTCGCAATTTTATCTAAAATTTGATCTTCTAATCGTCTGTTACCCCTCTCGACTGCACCAAGCACAGCCAAGGAAATTCCGGCAAGATCCGCAAGATCCTGTTGAGTATACCCTTTTAGCTTACGGAATGCCCTGACCCTCCGTCCCAAACGCTTGTTGTCCACAACCGAATTCCTTCCTTCCCGTCTATGTCTTGAAGCGCTGCTGTAATCAGCTTGCGAAGTCCGGAAGATTGTTCATTCTGTGGAACGATGTCACTGAGCGGAAACAATACAAAAGCACGCTCTAACATGCGTGGATGCGGTAACGTTAAATGTGGTGTATCGAGTACCTGACCCTCAACCCACAACAAATCCAAATCTACCGTTCTCGGTCCATAGCGGATATCCCGGATACGACCCAGCTGCGTTTCAATCCCCAACATCACTTCCAGCAAGGACTCGGGCGCAAGTGTCGTTCGCAAAGCTGCTGCCATATTGAGAAACTGCGGCTGATCTAAATAACCTACTGGCTCTGTCTCGTAAACTTTGGAGCAGCGGACCACCGATATTTCATCATGAGCGTCCAGTCTGTTCAAAGCCTCTGACAGTGTGCCCTCGCGGTCACCCAAATTAGCCCCTAAAGCAATATAAGCCTCTGATTCTTCAGAGGTGGAATGTATATTCATGGACCTTGTTCTCACTTTCTAGTTCTGCGCAGCTCTACAGTCACTCCCTGAAAATGAATGTCGAAAGGCGGATGAGGTTTAGTTACCTTAACCGTTACTGCATTGATAACAGTATAAGTGTCCAGTACGGAGGATGCAATATATTCTGCCAAAGCTTCGATCAACTTAAAAGACTTTATTTCGACAATGTTTTTGACTAATTCATGAACTTCAGCATAATTCACAGTTTGACTCAAATCATCATTCAAGCCCGCACCCTGCAAATCAAGCTCTAGCTCTAAATCAATGTAAAAACGTTGTCCCAGCTTACGCTCTTCCTCAAATACACCGTGGTATCCGTAATATTCCATGCGATGCATTGTCATTTTATCCATGATTAATCCGCCCTTTTTCGTAAAATATAGCTATTCACACACCACTGGAGGTGCAGCATACAACATCGCATCACACATCTTAACCGTTCGTTTAATTAGAGATACATCATGTACACGGACGATCTGGCAACCCTGAGCAATGCCAAAAGCTACTGTAGCTGCGGTGCCTTCCACAACATCATCAGACGGCAAATCAAGTACCGTGCGGATGAATTTTTTGCGGGATGTCGCCAGTAACAACGGATAGCCTAACTCAGTCAACCCGTCTAAAAGCATCATTGCCTGCAGGTTTTCATTATAATCCTTAGCAAAGCCGATACCTGGATCCAATATGATATTGGCCGGCTTAACACCTGCGGCTAACGCAAGATCAATACTTTCCTTAAGATCAGCCGACATATCCGCACTCAGATTCGTATAATTACGGTCCTGCCGGTTATGCATCAAAATAATAGGACAGTCAGCAGCAGCGGCCACTGCCGCCATTTCCGGATCGGCCTTACAACCCCATATGTCATTAATGATATGAGCACCCGCAGCTAAAGCTTGGCGGGCTACCTCAGCTTTATAGGTATCGATGGATAACGGAAGATGAGGTGCCGCCTTATGAATACTCTCAATCACAGGCAATACACGGGCTAACTCCTCTTCAAGTCCCACCGGTTGATGACCAGGACGAGTAGATTCACCGCCGATATCAATAATATCAGCACCCTCTGCAGCCATACGCAGCGCATGCTCAACGGCTTTGTCCGGATGATCCCAAAGTCCTCCATCTGAAAAAGAATCAGGGGTAACATTAAGGATGCCCATAATCAATGTTCGATTTCCTAACTCCAAGTCTGTATTTCCACAACGATATGTCCGCTTAAAGAGGACTGGTCTCATTTCGCAATCGCCGTCCTATCTCTATATAATGAAATCAAGCCAGCAGTAATTGTTCCACACTGGCCAGTACCTATAGTAAATCTTGCATCTCCGTGCCACACCCCGGTAACAGGAACAATTTCTTGTACGGAATTGGTAAGAAACACTTCATCAGCAGCTTTCAACTGCTCCCAGTGATATGTTCCTTCTTCAACACTAAGGCCTGCACTAAGAGCCAGCTCCAGCACCATTTCCCGGGTAATTCCCGGAAGAATGCCTGTGGTGAGATCTGGGGTATAGAGCCTGTTGTTTTTAATAAAAAAGATGTTGCTGACAATGCCCTCCGCAATAAATTCTTCTGCCGACAGCATTAGTCCTTCAGCACCATTTGCCGCAGAAGCATACCCTCTAAGCTCACGCTTAGCCAGAATGTTATTCATATAATGCAGCGACTTGAATCGCACTGTTCCCTCAGGAGTATTACGGCGCAAGGACAACAGCTGCAGCTCTTTGCCTTCACTGTAAAGCTTATCTGGTACTTTCGGCAGCGCTTTGATGTACAACAAATGATTGGGCTTTTGATAATCACCAGCAGGTAATCCGAGAATATCCTCACCGGCTGTTACGGTATAGCGTATATAAGCTTCTTTTAATTCATTTTTGTCCATCACGCGCTTAATCCAGTCAAGTAGATGTGCCGCTTCTGCCTCAAATGGAATGCCCAGTTCCTTGCACCCCTCTGCCATACGCTTCAAATGACGCTCCAGCAAAAAGGGAACTCCCCCATAGGTCCGAAAGGTTTCGAACAAGCCAATGCCGTACAAAAAGCCGTGATCCAAGGCAGAAACCACGGCTTCTCGGGCGTCAATGACACCATTGTTAAATCCTATATATTTCATGCCGTTTCTCCGGCTCTCCGTTTCAAGAAATTACGCAGCATCGTATGACCATGATCCGTAATAATAGATTCCGGGTGGAACTGCACACCTTCAATAGGATATTCTTTATGGCGCAATGCCATAATCTCCCCCTCTTCAGTCTCAGCCGTAATCTCCAAGCAATCTGGGAGACTCTCCCGCTCTACAATCAGTGAATGATATCGGGTAGCTGTAAATGGAGACTCCAGACCTTCAAAAACTGAGGTCCCGTTATGGTAAATAGGCGATGTCTTCCCATGCATCAAACGCTCAGCACGGATGACATTGCCACCAAATGCTTGTCCAATCGCTTGATGTCCAAGGCATACGCCGAAGATCGGAATGATCCCCTTGAAATGATGCAACAATTCCAGACTAATTCCCGCTTCATTTGGCGTACATGGGCCTGGTGAAATTAGAATATGGTCAGGGGCCAGCTTTTCAATCTCTTCGATAGTAATTTCATCGTTGCGGTGCACTTTAACCTCTTCTCCAAGCTCACCTAAATACTGTACGAGGTTATACGTAAAGGAATCATAATTATCGATGACCAAGATCACAGTGCTACTCCCCCTTCGGCTCCGCTGGTAGCTGGCAGTTCCTGCTGCAGTTCACTACAGAGTACTGCCTTCACTACCGCTTTGGCTTTATTATGGCATTCACGGTATTCACGGTAGGGATCGGAATCGATCACTATGCCGGCACCTGTCTGAATATATCCGACCCCGTCTTTTACAGCCAGCGTTCTTATAATAATATTTAATTCCATATTGCCGTTATAGTCAATAAAACCCATCGAACCTGTATAGGGTCCACGTCGAACCGGCTCCAGTTCTTCGATAATCTCCATTGTCCTTACCTTGGGAGCCCCCGTGATGGTTCCCCCCGGGAATAAAGCTGCGATAACCGCATAAGCGTCTTTATCCGGCGCAATCTGGCCCTCTACCTGCGAAACGAGATGCATCACATGAGAGTAGCGCTCCACCGTCATCAGCTCCGGCACGCTGACGGAACCGTATGCAGCGACACGTCCGATGTCGTTGCGTTCCAGATCGACAAGCATAATATGCTCGGCGATCTCTTTTTCGCTCCCGCGAAGCTCCGCCTCCATGGCGGCATCCTCCGCGGGAGTGAGTCCCCGGCGCCGGGTGCCGGCGATGGGCCGGGCGCTCACTTTGTCCCCGTGCAGCTTGACGAGCAGCTCCGGTGAAGCGCTGGACAGCGCGAAGCCGGGCGACCGCAAGAGCCCCATGTACGGGGACGGGTTGAGCTTGCGCAGCCACTCGTAAACATCCTCCGGCGAGGACTTCAGCTGCGCCTCCTGGCGCAGCGAGAGGTTCACTTGGAAGACATCGCCTTGGCGGATGTATTCCTGAACGTCCACCACTGCCTGCTGAAACTTCTCAGGCGAAAAAGCCGAAGCCATGCCCGGCCACTCTCCTGATGAAACTGTAAGGGCCTCAATGCTGCCCACAGCCTCATCATCCAATCCTGCAGCTGAAGATATCAGCTGCCACTGCTCTACCATTTGTCCAGCCTGTTCTATACTGCCAAGATAGAGATTTTGCAGATCCTCCAGCCCACAGTCTGCTGGAACTGGAACGTGGACAGCACAATACAGCACATGCTCTTCGTGATCATAAATCCATATCTCGTCAAACCTCATAAAAAGATAATCAGGAAAACCAGGATCATCTTGGGCAAAAGAAGGCAACCGTTCCAAAGAACGAACCACATCATAACCAAGGAATCCAATACATCCACCAGAGAAAGGAGGAACATCTTCATCCTTTAACTTAGGCGACGTAAAATCCGACATCCATTGCTGCAGTAGCTCCAGCGGTTGTCCCTGCAGTGTTGTTGCCTCAGGTGTCCTCTCCTCGTTCACTGATGCTGATTCCAAAGATTCAGTAGGGAAGCTAAATACTTCCGCGTTATCCTCCTTGCCTTTCAATATCGAAACAGGATTTAAGCCCAAGTACGTATAACGGCCACCCTTACCACTTTCTAAAACTACAGAATACTGGGAAGCTAACTCCCAGGCTTTCTCCCAGGACGCGGGTAATTCGTTGGTGCACCGGGGGGATTTTATAATCAAGGGAAACATGCTCCAGTCTTCAGCAGCCCATTGTTCCCACTCGTTCCAGGTTGTTATGATTTCCAAAGCCATCCTCCTAAAAGTTTTGTCTAGCATCATCTTACAGTTTAATTTTTGAGACAAAACTCGCTTCGTAAGCATTTGCTTAGTTTTGTCCAATCGTCAGTAGTATATTGCCTGTCAGTATACTGTACTTAAGGCATTATTGAAAAGCCCTCAGCGATAGGAAATTATTATGATTTTTTCGTTTCCTGTAAAAACCAGAGCTTTTTTCAACAATAATAAAATTACCACGTCTAGCCTGCCATATATGCAAAGTACCAAATGCCTTTTAAATCAACGAAAAGAGTCTCCATCACCACCAAAAAAGTGGTATGAAGACTCTTATAGATTTACGTTATTGCAAACAATTACGCTTCGAAATTGTAAAGTGGTGTGCTCAGGTAACGTTCGCCGTTACTTGGGATAATGACTACTACTTTTTTGCCAGGGCCTAAATCTTTAGCTACTTTAAGAGCGGCAAATACAGCAGCACCTGAAGAAATACCAGACAAGACGCCTTCTTCTTTAGCTACACGACGTGCAGTTTCGAAAGCTTCATCATTCTCAACGTGGATGATTTCATCATAGATATCTTGGTTCAAAATCTCAGGGATGAAGTTAGCTCCGATACCCTGGATTTTGTGAGGGCCTGGTTTGCCTCCAGCCAAGATTGGGGAAGCAGCAGGCTCCACAGCATAGATCTTAATATCAGGATATTGGCTTTTCAGCACTTCACCCGCACCAGTGATCGTTCCGCCTGTTCCGATACCTGCAATAAAAGCATCCAAAGGACCGCCGATGGATTCAATAGCGTCAATGATTTCAGGTCCAGTAGTCTCACGGTGAATCTTCACGTTCGCTTTATTCTTGAATTGCTCGGATGGGAAATAGCTTGGGTTCTCTTTCAGAATTTCGTCTGCTTTCTTAACCGCACCATTCATACCTTCCGATCCTGGGGTCAGCACCAATTCCGCTCCATATGCGCGAAGGAGATTACGGCGCTCCAAGCTCATTGTTTCCGGCATTACGATAACTGCCTTATAACCTTTAGCAGCAGCTACAAGTGCCAGGCCGATACCAGTGTTACCACTAGTAGCTTCTACAATCGTACCTCCCGGTTTCAGTAGACCTTCACGCTCAGCTTCTTCCACGATGCTGATTGCAATCCGGTCTTTTACGCTTGATCCCGGGTTCTGATATTCCAATTTCAAATAAATATCTGCGGAGCCTTCCTGTGCCAGACGATTCAAACGAACGAGCGGAGTACCTCCGATCAATTCTGTTACGTTGTTAACGACTTTAGCCATGAGCAAAAACCTCCTTAGAATGATAAATGCGATATAAGAACGTAAATTATGACTTTATGCTTCTGTGTATGGAGTTTAAATTGTTGACCACCGTCAGTTATTTCCGACTAAAACGGTAGGGTTTACGTTAATATCATATTATCAATCTTGCAGGCTATTGTCAATATTTATTGATACCTCATATTTATTGCGTAAATCGCTTTCCACCTGCTGCAAGGGAGGGGCTTGCTCCAAAGCCAGCTCTTGACGTACAAGCGCCCGAATTTCTTTCTGATCCGGCATTTCTGGAGAGTGAATACTCTCCAAGCGGATAATGGCGAAGTCTTCCCCTGTCTCGATCGGACCGGCTATATCACCCACATCCAATCCAGCGGCAGTCTTTAACATTCCCTCTGGCCAAAAAGGGTCGTCTTCCTCTACTTTACCTAAGCTGCCTCCGTGCTGCCGACTCTCATCATCATTAGACACTTCCCTAGCCAAATCAGCGAAATTCTCACCCTGTTCCAAGCGATCCATTACCTGCTGCCCTTCCTCATAGGATGAAACCTTGATCATAGAAAGCTGCATTTCCTTTTTTGGAATGAAGCGCTCGGCATTTTGCTCTAAATAAGCATCTATATCGGCATCACTGATTGTAATGCCCACCGTGGCTATCGCTTGTAAGGACAGACGATAATCTGTCTCTGCGAACACTTCCTGACGAGATAATCCGAGCTGAGATTGCATTTGAGCATAATATTGCGCTTCTGATTCGTACCCAACTATAGTGCGTGCCAGTTCCTGCTTAACCTCATCGTCTGTCACGGTAATTCCTAATGCCTTAGCTTCCATGTTCACGACAATATGGTTAAGCATACTGATTAACACTTCTTCTCCATGCTTTTTTTTGAGCTCATCCATCCACTGCTGATCCGTTATCGGTTGTCCGCCTGCAGTCGCTACATCCGGTGATTCATTGTCTGTTGTATCTCCTTTAAGAAGGGCCATGGCGCGCAAACTCCAGAATAATAGACCCCCGAGCATTAAAGTTGCAACAGCTAGAATAATAACCGTATTGCGAAGTGCACGTTCCTGTCTCGTCATCATCCCAATACCCTACGAATTCGCTTGTTCTAAAATGACCTGTAAATCGTCCTTATTGAAAACATAAGCCTCATTGCAAAAATGGCATACGACTTCAGCCTGTTCATCTTCTGCAATTAATCTCTCCAGTTCATCCCGTCCTAAGCTAACCAATGTCTGCTCTACCCGCTCACGCGAACACTGACAAGCAAAGTTAATATCCAGTTCATCCATAACCACTGCATCCGGCAACAGGTAGCGCAGCATTTCTTCTGGCTCCAGCCCCTGATCGAGAAGCGCTGTTACAGAAGGCATCGCCCCTACAGCTTTTTCAATCTCTGTGATCTCCGCATCAGTCAGACCAGGAAGAAGCTGAACAATAAATCCTCCAGCCACAATTACTGACTCATCGGTATCTACCAGTACACCTAGGCCGACCGCAGCTGGAGTTTGCTCAGAAACCGCAAAATAATAGGTAAAATCATCGCCAAGCTCCCCGGAGATAATAGGAATACTACCTCTGTACGGCTCTTTCATACCTAAATCTTTTATAACATCAATGAACCCTTCAGTTCCCACCGCTCCAGCTACATCCAGCTTCCCCATGCTATTGCTCGGTAAATGAATGTGAGGATTATGCACATAACCACGCACTTCTCCCAATGCATTGGATTCTGCAACGATTTGTCCGATCGGTCCATTCCCTTTAACCATAATACTCAGCTTCTCACTACCCTTGAGCATAGCGCCCATCATGGCTGCAGCGGTAACTGTACGTCCCATTGCGGCTGTAGCCGTTGGATACGTATCGTGTCTGCGTCTCAGTTCTTCAACCAATTCAGTTGTGCGGACAGCAAACGCTCTCACTTTACCATTAAGAGCCGTGCCGCGGATTAGTCGATCCTTCTTTTTTTCCATTGGGTGCATAGCCCTCCTATCTCTTCGCCTTTTAGGCTTCTTTATCTTTATTGGTTACGATCGTAAATAATTCTTAATCCTTCTAGCGTTAACATAGGATTTACTTCATCGATACAGTCCGTTTCACCCGCAATTAGGGAGGCGAGGCCTCCGGTCGAAATAACCTTCAGTTCGGGAGCGTTCATCTCGACTTTAATTCGTTTAACAATGCCCTCAACCTGACCCGCATAGCCAAAAATAATCCCGGCCTGCATCGCGTGCACCGTATTACGCCCGATGACCTTTTTAGGCTTCTCCAATTCAATTCGCGGCAGCTTAGATGCCCGCTGGTATAATGCCTCCGTTGAAATGCCTAGACCGGGGACAATCGCCCCACCAAGATAATTAGCACCTGCATCTATGCAGTCAAAAGTCGTAGCCGTACCAAAATCAACAACGACAAGTGGACATTTGTATTGTTCAATCGCAGCAACTGCATTAACAATCCGGTCTGCGCCAATTTCACGCGGATTCTCATAACGTAAGTTAAGCCCCGTCTTAATCCCTGGTCCAACAATCAATGGGTCTTTCCCTATATATTTAATACACATATCCTCAATAGTCTTAACTAGTGGCGGAACAACCGAAGATATAATTACACCTTCAACGTCTTTGACAGATATACCTGACATGTGAAAAAGATTGTGTATCATTACTCCATATTCATCCACGGTCGATTGACGCGCAGTGCTTAGCCGAAAATGATGCAGCAATTCGCGTTTTCTATATACACCGAGAACAATATTGGTATTACCGATATCGACAGCAAGCATCATGACAAAGGCCCTTCCTTCTTGGCATTAAGGTCTAGACTGATATCCAGACTGGAGAAGGAGTACGTAAGGCGCCCGACAGAAATCACATCCACACCCGTTTCAGCAATCCCGCGTAAGGTTTCTAACGATACATTGCCAGAAGCCTCTGTCTTAACATGCGGAGCTTTCGATTTAATCCTAGCCACGGCTTGCTTCATCATATCGTTAGACATGTTATCGAGCATTATAATATCAGCACCTGCTGCCAGCGCCTCTTCGACTTGCTCTAAATTCTCGGTCTCCACTTCGATGCTCATCGTATGCGGGATGTTCTTCCGGGCACGACCTACAGCCTGCCGAATACCACCTGCGCCTTTGATATGATTATCCTTGATCATAACTGCATCATATAACCCAAAACGGTGATTAAAGCCTCCACCAATACGAACAGCATATTTCTCCAGCATCCGGTGACCTGGTGTTGTCTTACGTGTGTCCACTAGACGAGTTGGTAATCCCTCCAACACCTGCACGAAAGAAGCTGTTCGTGATGCCACACCCGAAAGACGCTGCATCAAGTTAAGCGCAAGCCGCTCACCTGTTAGAATCGCATGTGTGCTGCCCTCAACCTCAATAATTACAGTCCCTTTGGTTACAGCTTGACCTTCCTCGACAAGTGCTGTAAAACTAAGCGCCGGATCCACAATTTCAAAAACCAGCTCTGCAATTGGAATGCCACAAATTATACCGTCTTCCTTGGCATGAATAATCCCTTTGGACTCATGGCCCACTGGAATCGTCATCTGCGTGGTTACATCTCCGGAACCAACATCTTCCCGCAACCAGGCCTTGATGGATTGTACTAGCTCTTCATTGTAACCATTAAACATCATCGCTTAATTCCTCCACTATTCCCAGTTCGCGAATTTGAAGCAGGTGCTTACGCCACTGATCATCATCCCGCTGCGGATAATCCTCACGGTAATGCGCCCCACGGCTCTCTTCCCGTGCCAGAGCAGACTCTGTCACAAGCAAACAGCAGGTCAGCATATTAGCAAATTCATATTCCTCACGTTTGGACAATGCTGATCCAAAGATTGGCAGCTGTCGTTTTAATTCATCTAGTCCTTTAAGTAACATCTCTTCGTTACGACGTAGTCCGGCATATCGAACCATTACCTTCTGTAGCTTCAAACGACGTTCCACAATAGCTTGAGTTGGCGAATCTACACGTCCCTCGTTACTCTTAACCGATAATACATCACGGTCCAGCGGGGAAAGCTCATGAATCCGATCAATAATACGCTGTCCGAATACAATGGCCTCAGATAATGAATTACTAGCTAAACGGTTAGCGCCATGCAGGCCTGTGGAGGAAACCTCTCCGCAAGCAAACAGACGTGGGATGGTGCTCTCTCCATTCAGATCGGTCTTAATCCCCCCCATCATATAATGCGCAGCGGGAGCCACTGGAATCCAATCACTTGTAATATCCAGTCCATAGCCCATACATGTCTCATATATTGTGGGAAACCGATGCTTCACCATCTCTGGAGATTCATGTGTAATATCCAAATAAACGAACGTTGATTTAGTATGTTCCATTTCACTTACAATAGCTCGTGCTACAATATCCCGCGGAGCTAGCTCAAGCAGGTCATGATAACGTTCCATGAACCGTTCTCCATTAATATTGCGCAAGACTGCTCCTTCCCCACGCACAGCTTCGGAGATTAAAAATCTAGGAGCTCCCGGGTAACTAAGTGCTGTAGGATGAAATTGAATAAATTCCATATCTCGTATATGAGCCCCAGCGCGATAGGCGATCGCTACACCATCTCCTGTAGCTACTTCTGGGTTGGTAGTGTATCGATATAATTGTCCTGCTCCACCAGAGCACAAAATGGTCGCATCCCCTTGCAGGAACAACCTTCCACCACCGGGCCGTTGCAATAATGCGCCTACACATTCTCCACCTTCAGTGATGAGATCGATAACATAATGATCATCCCAGACCTCAATATTCTCATGTTCGGCTACCTGTTCCGCCAATGCACGAACAATCTCATAACCTGTAGCATCCCCATTAGCATGCAAAATACGGCGGTGGCTGTGTGCACCTTCCTGAGTCAAAGCCAGTACCCCATCTTCCTTATCAAACAGAGTTCCTAAGCGAATTAACTCATGAACGCCTTCCGGCCCTTCATTAACAAGTGCATCGACAGCTGTTGAGGAGCAAAGACCTGCTCCGGCCATTAAGGTATCCTGCCGGTGGTAAGCAGGGGAATCATCCTCAGCTATAACAGCTGCGATCCCCCCCTGTGCATAGCGAGTATTACTTTCCATTACTGATTTCTTTGTGATCATTATGACACGCCGATCTTCACTGGCTTTAATAGCTGTGAATAACCCGGCAATCCCTGAACCAATAACAATACAATCTGTCTTTACCGTAGGAATATCCCGAAGATCAAAATCAACCAAATATTGTGGAATCATGACCGCTTTTCACCTGTTTCAACGAAAGAGTAGCGCATGCTACCGGACTTGTAGCATGCGCTCTAGGGATGTTCTGGCTTTGTCGGCGACAGCAGGCGGTACATAGATTTGTGGCTTCATCGTCTCCAGGCATTTCACCAGTTTTTTTAGATTATTAACTTTCATATTAGGACAAACAAGAAATTTGGTAGCAAAATGGAATTCTTTATCTGGACTATCCTTACGAAGCTGATATCCGGTACCATCTTCCGTTCCAACGATAAATTGCTTACGATCCGATTTCCGGCAATACTCCAGAATTGATGTAGTGCTGCCTACATAGTCACCCATGGCGACTACTTCAGGACGACACTCTGGATGAACTACAAATTCCGCATCTGGATATTTTGCTCTCATTTCTACTACATCTTTGACGGTCAACATGTCGTGAGTGTTGCAATAGCCTTCCCAAATAATCAGCTTCTTGCCCGTCTGATCTTGTACATATTGACCAAGATTCTTATCTGGGACCCAAATAATCTCTTCGGCGTCAAGGGATTCGATTACTTTCACAGCATTAGCAGAGGTACAACAAATATCGGTTTCTGCTTTAATCTCGGCGGACGAGTTGATATAAGTGACTACTTTAGCATTTGGATGTTGAGCTTTTAGCTTACGCAAACCGTCTACATTGACCATATCTGCCATTGGACAGCCTGCACGTTCATCAGGAATAAGGACGGTTTTGTTCGGGGCTAGAATTTTTGCACTTTCCCCCATGAAATGAACACCGCAGAATACAATAACTTCTGCATCTGTCTCTGCAGCCTTCTGAGCGAGTAAAAAAGAGTCGCCCCGGAAATCGGCAACCTCCTGAATTTCATCACGTTGATAATAATGAGCTAAAATGATTGCGTTTCGTTCCTTTTTAAGCTGTTCAAGACGTATACGAAGTTCTCGATTCTGTTCCTGCTTGCGCTCAAGCGCCAGAGCTTCCACCGATTGTTCTCCCCCTTAAATCCTCGCGGCTTTTCGCCGACATGATGTTATCAAATGGCATGCGCCATCATGGTGAAAAAATGAACATGCTGATATAAATAGTAAGTAATATTAATCACTAATGTACACAACGTTCCAGCCTCTGTCAATGTAACTGGACAGGCTTTAAGGCATAGAATCCCTTAAAATTTAAAATAAAAAATCCGGAGAACAGTTACGTTCTCCGGATAAATTTACATCATATGAATGGTGGACCCAATTAGGTAAGGCTAGTGCCCCCACCTTTGTTGTCATCACCGGAACCGTCATTACCCTCAGAATCAGGGTTATTCGGGATATCCTTCGACAGGTCAGGAAGTGTGGACTGTTCATCCTCAGGCTTGCCTTGAATGCGAACTCGCACATCACCGATATTGTCGATGACAGGCTCGCCAACTTCATGGGCAACACCTTCGCCACCCTCTGGTTTACCATCCTCGGAAAGGAATCCTTGTTCAATCAGTTGTGTGATCTGATCAAGCTCAAGTGTTTCTTTCTCAAGTAATGTATTGGCAATCAAGTGCATTTCTTTGGAGTGTTTGATCAACAGATCTTTACAACGTTCGTAACTCGAAGTAATAAAGTTCTGCATTTCCTGATCAATCTCATAAGCAATGGAGTCACTGTAATTCTGTTCATGCCCAATATCACGACCCAAGAATACTTGACCTTGAGAAGATCCGAACTGCATAGGTCCAAGCTTATCGCTCATACCGTACTCCATAATCATGGCACGCACGATGCGCGTAGCCTGTTGGAAGTCACTGTATGCACCCGTACCGATCTCACCAATAAACAATTCTTCAGCAACACGTCCACCAAGTAATCCAGTAACCTTATCCAAAAGCTCCTGCTTGGTAACGATCATCCGATCTTCCTTCGGAAGCATAATAACATATCCGCCTGCACGTCCGCGTGGGATAATAGTAACTTTATGCACCATATCGGCGTGCTCAAGGAAGTAACCTGCAATAGTATGGCCTGCTTCATGATAAGCTACAATACGTTTCTCGCGGTCACTGATCACACGGCTGCGTTTCTCAGTACCTACGATAACACGGTCAATAGCTTCATCCACTTCAATCATGGAAATATCTTTACGGTTACGACGTGCAGCTAGCAAAGCTGCCTCATTCAGCAGATTCTCCAGATCAGCACCTGTGAATCCGGTTGTGCGTTTAGCAACAACATCCAGTCTTACATCTTTCGTAAGCGGTTTGTTACGAGCGTGAACCTTAAGTACAGCTTCACGGCCTTTCACATCAGGACGGTCAACCGTAATTTGACGGTCAAAACGTCCTGGACGAAGCAATGCCGGATCAAGTATATCAGCGCGGTTAGTCGCCGCTACAATAATAATGCCTTCGTTACCACCGAATCCATCCATCTCAACCAGCAATTGGTTAAGCGTCTGTTCACGCTCGTCATGTCCGCCACCAAGACCGGCGCCACGCTGACGACCCACAGCATCAATTTCATCAATGAAGATAATACATGGAGCATTCTTCTTAGCATTCTCGAACAAATCACGTACCCGAGAAGCACCGACACCCACGAACATTTCCACAAAGTCAGAACCGGAAATACTAAAGAAAGGAACGCCAGCTTCACCTGCTACCGCACGGGCAAGCAATGTTTTACCTGTTCCCGGAGGACCTACAAGCAATACGCCCTTAGGAATACGTGCGCCAACAGCTGCAAATTTGCGTGGATCTTTTAGGAACTCAACGACTTCGACAAGCTCTTGCTTCTCTTCGTCCGCCCCTGCTACATCCTCAAAGCTGATTTTCTTCTTCTCTTCATTATATAACCGAGCCTTGCTCTTGCCGAAATTCATGACTTTACCGCCGCCACCTTGCGCCTGGTTAAACAGGAAGAAGAACAAGATGAACATAATTACCAGTGGGATAATTGAAGAAAGGAATGTCAGCCAAATGCTGGTACCTTCCATTTTCTTCTGAGTTAATTCAATCCCATTAACATCACTGGCTTGAATCAGTTCATTGATAGCGGCATCTGTAGGAGGAATATATGTGGAGAAGCTTTTCGATTTAGTATCGGCAGGCAGCTCTCTATACTCGCCTGTGACCAGAAAGGCATTACCCTCAAACTGAACCGTCAAATCCTTCACATTGTTGTTCTTGATCTCCTGCCGTAACTCGTCGTATCTAGGGAAATCGGCGGCTTCATTTCCATTGCTCACAAACTGGACAATACCCACCACGACTAAAAATAAAATCAAATAAAAACCAGAATTCCGGATGAACCGATTCATCCCCTACCTCCTCTCACAACACTCAAGTTATTGTACCATAGCCTCTTGGGACACCTCAAATAAAGGAAGTTGTGGGTATCCGATCCGTATGATCGAGGCAGTCCTTAGTTCAATTGGAATAAATCTCAGGTTTCAGTACTCCAACATATGGGAGGTTCCGATACCGCTCGGCATAATCCAATCCGTAACCTACTACAAATTCGTCAGGTAACACGAAGCCTGTGTAGCTGGCTTCAAGATTAACAGTGCGGCCTGATGGTTTATCAAACAAGGTAACCACAGAGATAGTAGCAGCATTCCGGTTGCGGAGCAACTCAATTAAATAGCTGAGTGTAAGACCACTGTCAATAATATCTTCAACGATCAAGATATCGCGGCCTTCTACCGATACATCCAAATCCTTAATAATTTTGACTACTCCAGAGGACTTGGTGGATGCTCCATAGCTGGACACTGCCATGAAATCCATCTCAACAGGTACTGTAATGGCTTTAACCAAATCTGCCATAAATATAAACGCACCTTTTAGTACACAAATTACTAAAGGGGTACGACCTGCGTATTCTTCGCTCAGTGTTCGACCGAGCTCCTTAATTTTCTGCTGAAGTTCCTCTTCGGTGATCAATACTTCTTGAATATCGTTTTGCAACTTGCGAAACCTCCTAAGTTATACTATGAAAGACTTACTTCGACCATTACGTGACTTCGTGGTCATCCAGCTCTGCCAGAGACAATAGAAGTACGGAGGTCGTGTGCCGCCCTACTGCGGCATGCATCGAGCGTCTTACGCCCGGAATCCAGACGATATTGCCCAAACCATCACAAACGAGGGGAATCAATGACCGTTCGGAAGCAGGTATTTTATCATCAATATAAATATCTTTTACCTTTTTGCTTCCGTTTAATCCCATGATCCTTATGGTATCTCCAGGCAATCGGGATCGTATCGTCAGTGGAAAGACCAGTTCATCACGGTCAAACCAAGCCGACATCTTCCCATAATCCTCCCCCTGTACAAAAAAGTTTTCTCTCTCCAGTACCGCCATCGACATCACCTTACCTATTTCCTCCAATTTAAGCTCAGAGTCCGGTAAAAACAGACGATATGTATAGCTTGCCTGTGGCGTCGTGGGCTTGGACGAGAACAAGATACTATCATATTGCCGCATACAAGTCAGGCCTCCACCCAAATCCAAGCTCCAGGTGGTGGGATAGCTCTGCAGCGTTCCCCGACGTACAGCTTCAATCTTGGGGAAATCAAGGGCAGATAAATCCGCCGACAGATAATTTAATATTAGTTTAATCAAACGCCGTTGTAAAGCGGAGGGTATGGCAGCAAATGAAGCTCTGTTAAAGGTGTATTTCCCATCCCCTTCCGAAACTAGCTCTTCAAAGCATTTTGCCGCAGACGTCTCCATATACTCATCTTCAGCTCCCGCAATTTCCGCAAGCTGTACGAGGGATTGCCTCACTCTGCCATTATACTTTTCCAGAAAAGGAAGAACTTCCAAACGAATGGCATTCCGCTTGTATTTCGTCAGCAGATTGGTGGCATCCTCAGCATAAGTAAAACCTTCATTTTGGCATAACCCTAAAAGTGCTGTTTTGTTAATACGTAGGAATGGGCGAATGAGTTCCACCTTTTTTTCTGTTCTTTTCCACTTGATACCCGACAGTCCAGATAAGCCACTTCCGCGTAATAGACGCATAATTACAGTTTCTGCCTGATCATCAGCATGATGAGCCAGAGCAACAGAACGCGCCCCATATCGGTGTGCCGTATCAATCAGAAATTCATACCGCTTCTCACGTGCAGTACCCTCAGGACCAAGTCCACTCTCTTTAGCCAAGGAGGGAATATCGAATTCCGCAAACTCAAAGGGCAATCCCAATTCTTCAGCCATACCACGTACGAGCTCTGCCTCTTCCTTCGACTCCGGCCTAAATCCATGATTCACATGAGCACATATTAAGGTAAGCGGTATAAATTTTAAAGATATTTCATGTAAAACATGCAAAAGAGCCACAGAATCCGGGCCGCCGGAAACTGCGACTACAATGGTGTCATGGGGCGCCCACAGCTCATGCTCGGCTGCTGACTCCAATACAGACTCCACCAGTCCATTCATTTGCTCCATATGCGCCCCCCTCTCTCTCCAACTATATGTATGAGTTCAAAAGCGGAATACCCAATAAATCGTAAAGGCGAGCAAAAACAAAGACAATGCGAATGCATTTTTTAACCACCGCGGGGTGTCCATACTATCCGGGCGCTTTCTGCGCGAGTTATAAATATGGTTTCGCCAGACCTCAGTAGCATCCGCAGAGCCTGAGAACCCCCCTTTTAACGCCATACAAATCCAGGAGGATAGTTTCTTGTTGGGTAAATTTCTAGCCAGCTTAAATAATTCGTCCACACTTCTCGTCTGCGGCAGCTGTAAGGCTGCCTTTTTGAGCCCTTCTTCATTGAGCAAACGAAGACACAGCACAGCAAATGCGAAAAGATCGTAACCCTCATCGCTGATTCGACTGCCCGCATTCCAGAAACCACGATCATGCCATTCGGTAAACTGCTTCACGCTACGACCAATAGGGCTTGTGCCCCCAAAGTCGATCAGCTCGACTTCGCCGTACTTTGATACCATGACGTTCTCGGGCTTCAAATCACCGAACACAAATCCACATTCATGCAGTGTGCGCAGCTTTTCAAGCAGACCAAGACCTACCAGGCCTAACCAATCGGGACCGTTTTTCGATAAAAAATGATGCAGCGGTTTGCCTTCAACATACCTCATCACATAGAAGGGGATATTATCCCCATTCGCAAAATCATCCGCTTCCAAAAAATAAGAAGACAATGGATTCTCACGACGAGCCCGATGTTCATTCCGCTTTCGTCGCGATTGCAGCGAGGTCAGTACATTGATCTCCGATTGAAGTTCAAGTGTATCGTATCCGATTTTTAGCGCGTACCTTTCCCGTCTGCCTTCTCTTTGCACAAGATATACGGTTCCGTTCGCGCCCCTTCCCAGCATCCGCTCAACGACATAACGGTTACCCCGCCATTTGCCGTTAATTAAGGTACCAGTAGGATAGGACGGATTAGACGACATACCCACCAATCATCCCTTCTCTTTCGTCGTGGTTATCGCTTAGTCGGCGTCCACGATGTTCATCCAGTGTATCATAACGATAATGTTCAAGCACCTTGAAAATAGCTGGGCCAGTCGGTGTTGCGCCTCTCATGTGTAATTTAGAGAATAGCGTACGAATACCTGACATGTCATGCGTCCAATCCAGGTCAAGCTTGGCATCTTCACTGCTGTTATTTCCGGGAAAATGAAACACAGCGATCTCACTCTTGCCTTCCCGTGCTTCTAAACTGAGTGCCAAATCGCGGATTGCATCTTCCACAGCACCCAGTTTAGGCTTCATACTGGCACTGGCATCGATAAGAAGTGCAATGCGCAGAGGCGTTGTTTCTGTCAGTTCATCTACAACTGTAACAACCTGTGAACGTTGAACAGGAGGCAGCTGATCCAGTGAGCCGTCGCCTAGTATCTTTTTTACCTCTTTATTAACCGCCTGCTGGATCGTCTGAACCACGGTCTTGCGTGTCATCATCTGAATCGTCTGCGCCAGTTGTGGTGTTCCGACTATTCGGCTAAGGCCTCCCCCGGCCTTGGCAATGTCAGCAATCTCCCGGCTGCCGATTTCACCGATCGTACCATAATCAACTACACCGACCACATTTACGGTGATTCCCTCCTGCAGGGCATGCGCCGCTGCCAACACCGGACTTTCTCCTACATTCGAACAACCGTCAGTAATGAGCATAATTTGCTTCATAACCCTCAACTCCCCCTTTGTTTGAACCTCTGTTTCTAGCATATCCAGAAATGAGAGATTTCAAACGGTCGATATTAAGTGTGGGAATTTCGATCAAATAGGGGGGGTAGTGAATAGGGGAACTGCGAGAAATGTTTGGGCTTTCGATCGCTGTTGTCCTCAGATTCCTTGATTAGAACCGCCTCTCGCGGTTGGAATCCGAGGACAAAGGCGAACGCTCCGCTTCTACAGCTCCAAACTTTCTCTCCGTTCCATACCTTCACTAGTAAACAGTTTAGATCTACAGATTTCGTCCCAAGTCAGCCGACCATTGAAACGAGAATAGTAGAGGCCGGCGAGTTACACATCACGGACTCGCCTCGACTGCCTCCATTAGCACGACGCCTTACGCGTGCTACAAACTCACAAGAAACACGACGCTTCGCGCGTGCCCCCAAGCAGCACTATATCTTGCGCGTGCCTTAAACTATACAAGCAACACGACGCTTCGCGCGTGCCCAACATTAAAACCTACTAAACCTAAAATAACTAACTTACCGTACGCGGGCGCTCCATACGACCGATGCCCGGCATATGCAGGCTGGACCATTCCGGATGGAAATGATCAAGACGGCTGACGACAATAGTCATGTCATCAAGGATCTCATTGCCCTGATAACGGATTACTTTCTCCAACAGGCTATCCGCTAAATCTTGAGGATCATCACCCTCAAGCTCTTGGATCATCCGTTTCATCCATATCTCCTTATTAACGGCATATCCAGGCGCATCATAAATACCATCGGTCATCATAATTAAAATATCGCCGGGGCGAAGCTGCATACTGATTAGATCCACATCAATATCTTTAATGATTCCTATAGGCAGATTGCTAGAGGTTATTGGAATGACCTCACTCCCCCTCCGGATGAAGCTTGGTGCTGAAGCAATCTTCATAAACGTTGTCTGCGCAGAATATTGATCGATTAAAGCCATGTCGACAGTAGCATAGAATTCATCAGGGGAGCGTAATAAAAGAATTGAGTTGACCGACTTTACAGCCAGCTTCTCATCCATTCCGGATTGCAGCAGCTTTTCTAACATGCCGAGTGCGGCACTGCTCTCCATCCTTGCCCGTTCACCATTCCCCATACCATCACTAATGGATACTGCAAAAGTGCCATTTCCAAGCTCTACGGTGCTGAAGCTATCGCCAGACAGCATATCCCCACCTTTTGAAACAACTGCCACACCCGTGTTTACCTCAAAGGCTTTGGCTGAACCAAAGGTAACCATTGAGAGTCCTTCCCGGGGATGAACCGCCGTCTCACTCATGACAGCAATATTCTCATCCAGAATGTCGGAGAGGAGTGGGGCAATCATTTTACGGCATTCATCAAAACCGCGATTATAAGCGTGCACTACTTCTATTTCTACGCGTCCTGGGTCCAGACTTAAAATTTCAATACCATGAATAGACAGTCCCAATTTCTCAAGAGCCTCGCGGATTTGCGCTTCCTGCCGATACATGGCCTGTCCCTCGCGCTTAATTTCCTTGGCCAAGTCTTCCATAACCTGTGACACGCCTGACAACTGCTCAGCAACAAATTGGCGACTATCGTATATTTGTCTTTTCCACCGCATATCATGTTGGTAGAGATCATATTGTCCCTTCATGACCTCAAGCACTTCTCCGGTTTTGCCACAAATACGGCTCCATTCCGGTGGCAGCTGAGCAGCCGTAATATCAGGGCATTCCTCAACAGTTGTCATCATATCTGTCATGTATCTATATGTCTGATAGAATTTTGCATCCCAGCAGTGGGTACGGCGAATGCAGCCAGCGCAGGCGCCTTCTGTGACCGTATTCATAAAATCTTCCATTTCACGATCCGATTTGCCCACTTCTCCGGCACGTGGAATCTGACCAAAGCTACTGGAGAGCTGTTGGAATACCTGTGAGAATTGAGTGACCCGTTCTGCAGTCAGATCCCTGACCCTGCGGGCATATTCATGTTGAGATCGGCTATGATCTGACGTGCCCGGTACATATTTTGCAATCGCTGATATCATCGCCTTAGGCGTTAATAGAAACAGCACTACTGCTGCGCAGGTCTCCCATGTTGAGGCCATCATATCACCCGGACCCGTAAAATAGACGGAAAGGATCGTTGATCCCAGCAGCATGCCGATAGATACCGCACCCTTTCGCCCACCCTGCATCATTCCCGCTAGCATTCCGGAAAAAGCAAGCAGGCTCATCTGATAGATAGCACTGATATCAGCCAGACTGAGGATCAACCCCGTCACTACCCCAACAGCTGCACCGAGCGGAGCGCCTCCTGCCATAGCAAAGAGCAAAATTAAATAACGAGACAATATATGTTCTAATGACCAACCATTAAGTGTCCAGCCCACAAGGCCTGTCATTACGGAGGCTAACAGAATAATAAGGCATAAAATCTCCTCGTTCCTCAGCGATCTGCTCTTTTGTTTGTAAGTTAGTAGAGGAAGTGCCTGAATGAACACAAGCGTAAGTACAAACCCGAGTAAAGCATCTAAAGTAGTCATCATAAAAGGGTACCAGGAAAGAGACGGTCCGAGAACAATCTTGAACAGGCCAACCATAAACGAAGATACGAAGACCATAAGGGGTGCATAGGACAAATCTATTCGTTCGAAACTTTCAAGCCCTCTATAAACAAGAAAAAAGATAATCAGTTCAGCCGTAGTAACCAAGGCGCCCGGAAACGGAGTGAAGAGACTTCCAGCTATAATAGCACCCGCTACAGGTAACATAGAGTCTCGACGCATAAACACAATGACGGCAAAATATGCGACAGCAAAAGGGGACAGCTCGTCCAGAATCATAGCTCTACCTAGCAGAAACCCCATAAAGCTTAACAGAAGCATCCACTTCTTCGCTGTAATAAGCTGAATATATCGCTGCTTCTGACCCCAAGCTATAATACGCGTGCCTAAGGCTTGTCTCTGCTTCTTATCTTCGCTTCCCACTCTTGTCCACTCTGGCAAATTCACCACATTGCTTTTACTCATTTCCCTACACCACCCGTTTAAGAATTTATGGTTCTCATTATATAGCGGGTCATTTGAGAAAGTTTGTCAGAAATGGAGGGACAGTCATAAGAAATTTCCGACAAAAAAGCCTTTGTTCATTATTCCTAAAAAAATAGATCGATCCCTTGCGGCGCAGTAGGTTGCTTCTCCTTAAGCTTGTTTCCAGTGCAGTTTTAGGCGCAAGCCTGGCGGTCATTCGCCAGCGATTGCCCTAGAGTTATGTGAGAATGACATGGATGCTGTCGGCAAGTTTATATGACACGACAAAAAAACCGCAAGGGCGAAATGCCCTTGCGGTTATTTATGATGTACAGGTATTGGATTATACGCGTTTGGCTCCACGGCCTCCGCGCTTTCCTTCTGTGTTCTTCTTAATCGAAGATATCCGTTCTTCGCTGTCTTTCAGGAATCGCGACATTTTATCCTCGAATGAAGGTTTACCGGCTGCAGGCTTAAATGGACGCCCACCCCGTTCACGATTGAATCCACCGCCGCCTCCACCACTGCCGCCACCGCCGCCGAAACGGTCTCCGCCGCTAGGACGTTCTGGTCTTGGAGCTCTAGGCGGACGTACTTCCGATGCTGGCTTGTCAACAGCCTGCTTGATGGAAAGTCCGATCTTGCCGTCCTTATCGACGTTGATCACCTTGACGGTTACTACATCACTAATCTTCAGATGATCGTTAACATCCTTGACGTAATTATCGGCGATTTCCGAGATGTGAACGAGACCTGTGACACCTCCTGACAGATCCACAAATGCTCCGAAATGCGTGATGCCTGTCACTTTGCCTTCTAACTTGGTGCCCACTTCAATTGCCATAGAATAAAATGATCCTCCCTTAAAAATATACAGACGAATATTAAGGTCATCCTGTCTGCGGTGATTTGATTATACAGTAAAGAGCAAAGCAAGGCAACAGAGTAAAAGCCTCTTTTAGCCAGTATTATTGCTCTGATTGCTCTGTTCGAATAGGAGTTTCCCCTTGAGGATAGATATTGTACCATTTACGCGCTAATTGGCCAATATACTCATCATCATTAAGTCTGGACACTTCATATTTCAGTTGATTCAAAGATGCTGTGACACTCTCACTAGTCTTTTGTTTCTTGGCGAGTTGCTCGCCCTTGTCCGTAATTGCCGCACTTTGATTGAAGTAAGTATAACCCGCCCAGCCAAAAAATACTGCCACAAAGAGAATCCACATAACTCTTCTTCTCTTCGCGCCTGCGGCCGAATTTTTGCTGGGATTACTTTTCTCTTCCGCAGTGAATCTGTTCATGCAGCGTACCCCCTAATTCAAAGGTCAGCGTTTCCGCCATTTGGTAATCCATCCAGTAATCTTCACGATCCAGGCGCTATGCTTAAGCCGAGATAACCATGGAGAAATCCACCTTACTGGTAATACCCAAATTGGCTTCGTTAGACGCAGCAGAAGCTTAAGGATGAATAATAGAATACGACCTAGCAGCAATAGCAACCCTATAATAAGGCGCCAAAGCCAGCGAAGAGGTTTACCTATTAGAATCTCCACAAGTCTCCATAGCAATCTGCACATATACTGAACCGATTGAATTAACATTAACACAAAACGCCGCACCGTAACACTGAAGATCAAAAAATAGATCCATATTCCTAGAAATAAACCTAAAAAGACATAAAATCGCAATTGCCCCTGATTTCCGGCATAGAGCATTCTAAAAACAAACAAAGCAGCACAAAGCCAATACAGCAGGTCAAGCATGGCATTCAGCCATTTGGGAAAATTGAACTTGAGCGACAGCACCCGGTAGCTGTCATAGGCCAGTCCCATTGTCACCCCGGCCAATATCATGTAGAACAGCGTTAGCCACTGAACTGCAGGATTCATTTAAATAGCTTACCGAGTAGACCTTTATTTTTGCCCTGCGATCCGGGATCTAGATAAATCAGGGAATGTACATTGCCCTCCAAGGACAACAGTCCATTCTCCAGACTTAAATTTTTGATATGTAAATGATTCCCGCGAATGGTGAGATGGCCGAGTTCTGTACGAAGCAAAAATTCCTCGCTATCAAAGCTCTCCACATTTTGCACGCCCGTCAACTCTAGCTGTTTACGACTGCGCATGTGCAGATCATGCTGTTTATTTACCTTTCCTGGCTCGATCATAGCATGTACCCCTCCTTCTTACCTCTAATCTATGGCAGTAGAAGAAGTTATAGAACATTCCAATCCACTAAAATAAGAGAGATAAAAAAAGAAAAAAGAAGGCACAACTCTACAATATGTAAAGTTATTCCTTCTTATTTACTATTAACTATGTTACTCCTACCAGTCCAAGCCGGTGCTTTTGGCAACAGGCTCTTCCCGAAGTAGAGTATACATACCAGCGGCTTCGTCCTTGCGTGTCGTTTCGACTAGCTTTTCGACTTTGACCGTTACAAGCTTTTGTCCAAATTGCACAGTAATCTCGTCACCGATCTTAACTGCACTACTTGGCTTAGATTCCCGCCCGTTAATCAGCACCCGGCCTTGTTCGGACACATCCTTGGCCACTGTACGGCGCTTGATTAATCGGGACACTTTCAGGAATTTGTCAAGACGCATTAGTTAACGGCTTCTTTAAGCTTGTTACCAGCTTTAAATGCCGGTACAGTTGATTCTGGAATTTCAATCGTTGTGCCCGTTTGCGGGTTGCGACCAGTACGTCCTGCACGTTTACGAGTTTCGAATGTACCGAAACCGATCAGTTGAACTTTATCGCCTTTTGCCAAAGCTTCTGTGATCTCACCCAAGAATCCGTTCAATACTGCTTCTACATCTTTTTTTGCCAATCCGTTTTTCTCGGAAATGTTGTTTACCAAATCTGTCTTGTTCATAATTTAAAGTTCCTCCTAGGATACGAAAAAATAAATGAAACGAGATTCACCGCCATATTATGGGGCAAGCCGTCATTTCGTCTTTATGATATTCTTGATGTCATCTTAAAATCCTGCCACGAATCGTCGTTTTTTAAAAAAAGAAACAGTTATTTCTCAGAAATCGTCGCAGAATCTATTCTATAGCACTATTAAACTACTCGCCATAATCTAAATCAGAGATGAATGCTACTTTCACAGCATTGCCTCATCTTAAGGTCCGTATACCGTACATAGTCTGAGAAAATTACTATACTTTTCGTTCCTCAGTCTTTGCCTCCTGCCACAACTCTTCCATCTCTTCCAAGCTGCTATCTTCTACACTCATACCCTTGGCTCGCAGACTTTGCTCGATATACTGAAACCGACGCACAAATTTGCGGTTGGTCCGGGTTAAAGCTTCTTCCGGATCTGCGCCAATAAATCGGGCAACATTGGTAACAGCAAATAATAGATCGCCCAGCTCCAGGATTTGATCCTCGGCGGCTGCATCAGTATCGATGGCTTCTTGCAGCTCTTCTACTTCTTCACGAACCTTAGCTAAGCAATTCGTAGCGTTGTCCCAATCAAAGCCCACCTTGGATGCTTTTTTCTGAAGCTTGTACGCCTTCATAAGAGCGGGCAAATCACGCGGAACCCCACTGAGGGCGGATAATTCCTCTGGCTTCACGCCTTTACGCCGCTTCTCCTCTGCCTTCATGCCCTCCCAATTGATCAGAGCTTCTTCAGCGTCATTCGCATTCTTGTCACCAAATACATGGGGATGGCGGAAGATAAGCTTATCATTCAGTCCTTCTATGACGTCAAATACGTTAAACGTGCCCAGCTCCTCTTCCATTTGGGAGTGCAGCATGATCTGCAGCAAAAGGTCGCCCAGCTCCTCTTTCATATGGTCTGGGTCATCCTCATCAATCGTCTCAAGCACTTCGTAGGTTTCTTCGATTAGATTTTTACGCAAAGATTCATGAGTCTGCTCCCGATCCCACGGACAACCGTCCGGACTGCGCAAAATATCGACAATCTCATGCAAGCGAGCGAAAGTACGATTTCTTAGCTTCTCCTCACGATTCGCAGGTACATAGACCAGAGACAAATTGCCATAACCCTCAAGCCGGTCCAATTCGTATAGAGGAACAGTCACAATGTTTTCTTCGTTCTCCACGCCAAGGGCATGACCCACCACCACTTCATATTCGGGCGGATACAGCTCCATCAGACATAACTTTGTCTCCGAAGCTGTAAAGCTGTCATAAACCTGGCCAATCAGAGTATGCAATTCAGGTTGAAGCTGAGCGCTGCGAATGCCTGAAGCATCTAATAACTGGAAGCCTTCAATAGGGTCGAACCCCAGTCGCACAAACGCCTCGTCCAGAAAACTCTCCCCGCCTAATATTTGCAGTTCTATTCCTTCTTCCGGGCAACGCTGACGCAGCTGTGAAACAGCTGACTCTGCAACCATGGGGTGCCCCGGAACCGCATAGACAATATCTGTACCGTCTGCGGCGGAGCGAGCCTCTTCAATCAATTTTGAAGTAATTGCAGCATAAACCTCAGGAAACGAAGCTAATGTTTCATACAGTCCATCAAAGGATTGCGTGGCGATTTCAAGCTCGGTGAGAGCAGCCATGACTGGATGCTCTTGGGTACGAACGTAGACAACGGATGCTGCCTTCAGTTTTTTTATAATTCCTAGTGTCAGCCGATCGGGATTACCTGACCCGAGACCGACAACTGTTAATGTTGCACTCATATCTGTTCCTCCTTTTAAGCGGGTTAATTATGGAAATAATCGCAGCTTTTTGAACTTGTCCGCCAGAGACGGGCCGATGCCCGGAAGCTGGCGAAGCTCGCTTTCGCTGAGCAGCCGCAGCACCACCGCGCCTACGGCAAAGACAACGCAGCCTGCGAGCACCCCGAGCAGGCTCTGCGCCAAGCTGGCGGTGCGTCCGCCGCCGATGCCAGCGGCCGTAGCCGCGGCGCCAGTGCCCCAGCTGGCAGCTGCGGCGGCAAGAGCCAGGCCCGCTGTGAGCAGCGCGGGCCGTGCCAGGGCATCTGCGAGGCGAAGCCGCAGATGGCCCTGGCGGTACAGCAGCAGCACGTTAAGCGCTGCTGCGAACGAATGCGCAGCCACGCCAGCGATGGCCGCGCCGGTAATGCCCTGCTGCGGAACCAGCAGCAGGTTCAGGGCCGCCTTGAGCAGCGCGGCGGCCAAAAGGTGCAGGGCCGGGGCGCGCACGTAGCCGAGGCCCTGCAGGAGCGCAGCAGAGATGATGCTGACTGTACCGCCAACAGCGGTAAAAGCCAGCCAAGTCATTGTGCTGCTGCCAGCGGTATCGCCGTAAAGAGCCATATTAATCGGCTCAGCAAGCACTGCAAGGCCCGCTGAGGCCGCTAGACCTAACAGCCAGAACCAACGCAGCGACAAGCTGCAGCGGGTCTCAATCAGCTTCATATCTCCCTTGTACTTCGCTTCCGCCAAAGCTGGAATGAACACAACAGACAGTGAGGTGGCAATCATCGTTATAATCTGCACAAGTGGCAAACCCCGATTGTACACACCAAACTGGGCCATCGCAGCTACTTCACTTCCGTCAGACGACAGCAGTCGAGGCACAGTGAATACATCTACAAGACCGATAAGAGGCATAGCCAGTGCACCTAGCATTACGGGAATTCCATAAGCCAGCAGTGTACCTGCTTTAATGCCCATAAACCCTTGCTTGGAACCTAGCCCATGTCCTGCATCCAGCGCTCTTACACGCTGACTTTCGACAGCAGCAGCTTCCTGTTTTACCCTCCGGTGGTGACGTCTCAAGTACAGCAGCATAATTACAAGCCCTGCAGCTCCCCCTCCGGCAGAACCAAGCAGCGCGCCAGCAGCGATGCTCTCAGCTCCTGCTCCCTGCGAAGTGAGATATAAAAGAAGAACAATCATCACTGTAACCCGTACAGACTGCTCTACAATCTGTGACACGGCAGTAGGAACCATATTATGCAGCCCCTGAAAATACCCGCGTATGGCTGACATGACAGGGACAACTGCCAAACCCCAGGCGCTTGTCCGCAAGGCAGGCATTACATGTGAGTTACCTACCCATTCGGCAATGATGGGTGCACCTGCATAGGTGATGGCGCCGATAATCAAGCCGCTGATGCCTGTAATTAGCGCGGATAATAGTAGAATCCGGCGGCCTTCTTCATCGCGTCTCCCAGCCGAAGCTTCGGCGACAAATTTGGAGATCGCCGCAGGCAGACCTAGCATAGCTACCGTTAACAGCATTGTATACAAGGGATACACTGTGTTGTATATACCAAATACAGCATCTCCGCCTAGATTTTGCAGCGGAATTTTTTGAAGTGTGCCAATAAGCTTTGAGATAATGGCCGCGGCACTAAGGATAAATGCGCCTTGCAGCAATCGTGATGTTTGTGTATTAGATTTCATATAATACCTGCTTCTACAACTTTGATGGGATGAATTTCTATATTATAACGTATGTATGCCCACAAGTAGAAACGGTTTTGTGTAAACGACAAAACCCCGTTTGCCCTTTGTATATCTTACCAAAAGGAAAGCGGGGTCTAAATTAAGATTACTGCTCCATTTGTTTGCCCAGGAAAGCGGCAGCCGTTTCGGCCATTTTTATTTCCATTTGCGCCATCTTCGCCGAATCATCCTTGCTCACCATCACTACACAACCAATAGGATCTCCACCGGAAATGATCGGTGAGGCTACATATGAGGACACCAAATCCGGATGATCTTTAGCAATTTCATAACTGCCTTCATTGGTTTCTAACACAGTCTTACGGCTGTCCATGACTTTCTCCAGCAGCACTCCTACCTGTTTCTCCAAATAATCTTTTTTGGAGCCGCCTGCAAGGGCAATGAAGGTGTCACGATCAGCAATCATCGTAATGTGTCCAGTACCTTCGAACAATGACTCCGCGTACTCTTTTGCAAAGTCACCCAACTCACCAATCGGAGAATATTTCTTGAGGATGACTTCACCGTCCCGATCGACGAATATTTCCAGTGGGTCTCCTTCTCTAATACGAAGAGTACGTCTAATTTCTTTGGGAATAACCACGCGTCCGAGGTCATCAATACGGCGAACAATTCCAGTAGCTTTCATTTCACATGTGCCCCGCTTTCTTAAGAAGTATGGTCTTACTACTGTCCATTATGGGAAAGGATAATCCCAGTGATTTATCGTAATATCTGACCATAGTATTCATCTCTTCCCAGATCCTTATACATAAGCTGACATGTATTAATATCTGCATCAAGATAAAGGTAGTTCTACAACCGTTTCTGCGAAATAAAAAGCCATCTTCACTTTAAGTGAAGATGGCTTTTCTAAGGTAAGCTTGTCCATATTTACCGATGTTTATTCAGCCGCATCTGTAGCACTTGGAGAAGCACTTGGGGATGCGCTTGGAGCTGTAGTGGCTTCTGTTCCACTATTTGTTCCGGTTTCATCTGCGGCAGCAGAGCTTTTTGGCAGATTGATGTTCTCAATAATGGCTTCCAGATCCTTTTCCATGAACGTTTCTAGGTTCTTGGATACAATTGAGCTCTTAATGCCTTCTTTTTGCTCATCCGTTAACTGGTCGAAAGTCTTGTCTGTACGGGACTCCACCTTGATGATGTGGTAACCGTAAGAAGTTTCTACAGGATCACTGATGGTATTTAGAGGCAAGGTCTGTGCAGCCTTCTTAAACTCCTCCACATAAGTGCCTACAGCTTTATCTTTATATTCCCCGCCTGCCTCTTTAGAGCCAGTATCGTCAGAATATTCCTTAGCGATGGCTGCGAAATCAGCACCGCCATCCAGCTTCGCCTTAACTTCTTTCGCTATTTTAAGCGCTTCTTCGCTGGTACGCTCTTTGTTGTCTGCATCTGTCAGACCAATTAGCACATGACGCAGTGTGGCAACCGTAAAGTCGCCTTTAGTCGCTTCGAATTCTTTGACAACTTGATCATCAGTCACTTTAAGCAGCATATCCTGATAAACTGTCAGCACACGCTCCATATAAGTACGAATATCTTTCTCTGTAACGTCAGCATCTTTCAGTGTCTTCTTATAGGTATCGCCCAATTGTTCCTTAATGCTTGCAATTTGAGTATCGGCTTCTTTTTCCGCTTGCTTTTTCGCTTCATCCGTTGCTTGGGAAGCCAAATATTCAAAGCCCACTTCTTGCTTCAGAATGGACTCCTTAAACGCATCAATCTCTAAATATTGCGCTTGTTGTGGAGAAAGGAATTTCATGATTTTTTGATCCATTGCAAATTCCTTTTGTGTAATCGTTCCACCTTTATAAGTGGCCACAGCTTGATTATCATCCGCACTATTTCCACATGCTGCTAGCATAGAAAAGGAAACTGCCGCTGCCAATGAAACGAGCAGCACTTTCCATGATTTTGTTTTATTTAACGACATTGTGTAGTTCTCCCTTCGATTTAAAAGACTGTTTAGCTTCCTTAAGAAACTGTTCAAGCAAGTCAAGCAGCTGTTTATCACTTAAATCTTTCGATTTGACCCGGATACTGGCTTTCGCATCCCTATCAAATTGTACACGTCTTTCGAAGCTATTTCCAACTTTGGCGAGTTTCGCTGTGTCTAAAGCGCCGAGACTTCCCTCATAGAAATTCAAGGTAACATCATCTCCGCGTCTAATCATGGAATCAATGCCATACATTTTTCCATACACTTTCAGACGAGCGACCGATAGTAGATTTACCACGGCTTCAGGTAACTCACCGAACCGATCCAAGAGCTCATCTTCAAGCTCGGAAGCATCATCAAAGGAGGTTACTGCCGCCACTTTTTTATAAATTTCAATTTTTTGGATACTGTCGTAAATATACTCTGACGGCAGATACGCGTCAATCGACAAATCAATGACTGTATTGCCTTCTTTCAGGGATGTATCTTCCTCCCCAAGCACAGTAACCTTACGCTTACGAATTTCCTCCGCCAGCATTTGTGAGTACAGATCAAACCCCACGGATGCGATAAAGCCATGCTGCTCTGCACCCAGCAAGTTACCTGCACCGCGAATAGACAGATCTCGCATCGCTATTTTGAAACCAGAGCCCAGCTCCGTAAATTCCTTAATAGACTGCAGACGTTTCTCTGCAACCTCTGTCAGCACCTTGTCCCGTTGATACGTGAAATAAGCGTAAGCGATCCGATTGGACCGGCCTACACGTCCACGCAGCTGATAGAGCTGAGACAAGCCCATTTTATCCGCATCATGCACAATAAGTGTATTAACGTTCGGAATATCTACGCCCGTCTCAATAATACTTGTGCTGACGAGCACATCGTATTCTCCGTCAAGGAAATCGAGAATGGTCTTCTCGAGCTCAGATTCCGACATTTGACCATGTCCGATGCCAACTCTAGCCTCAGGAACAAGCATAGAGATTTGAGCGGCCATTTCTTGAATGCCCTGCACACGATTATAGAGATAATAGACTTGACCACCACGAGCTAATTCCCGCTCTACAGCTTCCCGCGTAAGGGTCTGGCTATGCTCCACTACATACGTTTGCACAGGGAATCTGTTCTCTGGTGGGGTCTCAATGACAGACAAATCCCGCACTCCGAGCATCGACATATGTAGCGTACGAGGAATTGGAGTTGCAGTCAGCGTAAGAACGTCTACATTTGTTTTCAGTTTTTTCAGCTTTTCTTTATGAGTCACGCCGAAACGCTGTTCTTCATCCACAATTAATAACCCCAGATCCTTGAATACAAGGTCCTGAGATAACAGACGATGTGTACCGATAACTACGTCGACAGTTCCTGCCCTAACGCCTTTAATCGTCTCGTTCTGCTCTTTACGGCTGCGGAAACGACTTAAGACCTGAATATTAAGCGGGTAATTAGCGAAACGTTCCCGGAAGGTCTCATAATGCTGCTGAGCCAAAATCGTTGTCGGGACTAGCACCGCCACCTGTTTACCTTCAATCGCTGATTTAAAAGCCGCCCGAATAGCCACTTCAGTCTTACCATACCCAACATCACCGCAAAGCAATCGGTCCATTGGCCGGTTTTGTTCCATATCCTTCTTAATCTCTTCGATAGCCCGAAGCTGATCTCGGGTCTCCTCGTAAGGGAACATTTCTTCAAATTCATGCTGTTCCTGTGTATCCTTTTCAAAACCATATCCTGCGGCACTTTGGCGCTCAGCATATAGCTTTATCAAATCATCAGCAATATTCTGAACGGAGGAACGAACCTTATTGGTCACTCGTGTCCATTCATTGCCGCCTAGTTTATATACTTTCGGCTCTTTATCTTCGGAACCGACATATTTCTGAATCAGGTCAATCTGCTCAATCGGAACTGAGAGCTTATCGCCGCCAGCATATAAAATATGCATGTAATCACGGTGAATACCGCTGACCTCAAGCGTGCCGATTCCCATATATTTTCCGATACCATGGTTCTGATGGACGACATAATCACCGATTTTCAGCTCTGTGTAACTCTTGATCCGTTCTGCATTATCTATTCCTTTGGAGATCTTCCGTGCCTTCCGCTGCTTCTGAGAGAACATTTCTCCCTCAGTTATAACAGCTAGATGAATAGAGGGCAGCTCAAAACCAGAACCCAGATTTCCTTGTACAATCATCGGCTCGTTAATGCCGTAATCATAAAGAACTCTGCGCACTCGTTCAATCCGTTCCTCACTGCTCGCAAGCATCATTACCTTAACACCGGACTTCTGCCAACGCTCCATTTCCGATTTCAACACATTCATCTGGCCATGGAAATCCTGCATTCCACGACTGATAAATCCAAGAATGTTCTGAGGCTGAATATGCGGAACCTGACGTAAAAAGATTGACATAAACAGGCTTTGGAACGGGCGCTGATACATAACAACATCCGTATCGACAGAGAGATCTAGATCCGGCAATGATTTGCCGTTTTGCAGCAAATGCAGGTTCCATTCCGATTCATCCCGTTCAAGCTGTCTCGCCGTTTCGAGCAGTCTTGTCGGCTCATCTAGAATAAGAATGGTATCCTGGGCCATGTAATCAAATAAATGAGAGCGTTCAGGATATAAAAGACTGATATATTTATAGATCTCCGGGAAATAAGTACCTTCCCGCAGCATTTCCAGCTCACGGCCAATTTCTTCCCGCAGCCTGAGCTTCGCCTGGCGATCCGCCATCTTCTCCAACTGTCGCTCCATCATAGCTGAGGCTTCAGCAGAAGCAGATTCCTGGCGCAATCTACTAGCTATAATCTCTTTAGCCGGTGTAATCTTCACACTACGTACCTTATCAATAGAACGCTGATCCACTGGATCAAAAGTTCTTATGGAATCAACCTCATCGTCAAATAACTCAACCCGATAAGCCAAAGGAGATGTCATTGGATAAAAATCAATTATTCCACCCCGTACGCTCAGTTCACCACGATTTTCAACCCGCTCTACTCTTTCATAGCCCATTTCAATCATGGACATCAAAAATTCATCCAGAGCAAGCGTTCCATCTTGGGAAACGGTGACTTGCGCCTCTGCCATAACCTCTGGGGCTGGCAGCAATCTACGCACTCCTGAGTAAGGAACTACAACAATACCACGGAAGCCCTGAGCGCATTTGGTCAGCACATCTATACGCTGAGCCAGTGTCTCTGGGCTTGATACAGCCGCTTCTGCAGCCACTAGTTCATTGGCGGGATAGAGCAGAACCCGGTCAGGAGAAAGCGCTTCCTGCAAATCATCGGCCATCTTCTGGGCCGAAAACATATTATGAGTCACTACAAGTAAGGGACGAGTTGTCTCTTCATGTAATGCTGCAAGCATAATCTGTCTAGCAGAACCTGTAAGCCCCGAAATGAGCTGCTCTTTCATACCTGCAGCAACACCATGGGTGATAGACTGGAAATCGGGATCCTTGGAAAAAGCTTCTATAAGACCTTGTAACAACAGGCGCACCTCTCTTACTAAACAGGCTAACGGTGGCATAGCCACCGTCACCTATTATGATTGGAATCGAAAAGAAGCCTCAGCTGTAACGCCAAGGCTTGCGGATGACGATAGAGACAGGCGCTTCCACCTTACTGAAGCGGACTTGTCAGCAGGCTAAGCTCCGGATTGTTCTCTAAAGCCTCCTTGCAATAGTCGCAAGTAACCTTTACCGTGATTTCACCTTCTGAATTATACGCTATTATATCTCTGCGCTCCGCAGGGGTCAAGGAATGAAGGCCCAACTGCATTTCTGTAACATCACTTCTATTAATACTGCCTAGAGATGTCTTACAGTGCCTACAAACATAGTTTATTGCCATCTATATGCCTCCTGAAGGTACTATATACCTTCAGTATGTCCGGGCAGCTTCATCTTTAGCCTTAAAAACAACAGGGTTTACAGATTAACCATTGAACTTAGCCATCGTCTGCTCGAATGAATGCTGTAAGCTGTATTCCAGTGCATCACAAGTATTAAGGATCATTTGCTTAAGCGGATCGCTTTCCTTCTTAGGAAAAGTAGAAAGAACATAATCGACAATAGCAAAACCTGGCTCAGGACGAGAAATACCCATTCGTACCCGATTGAAATTTTGTGTTCCTACATGCTGTATGATGGATTTAATTCCATTATGTCCACCAGCGCTTCCTTGATAACGCAAGCGGATTTTTCCGATTTCTGTATCCAAATCATCATAAACGACGATCATATCTTCAAGTTGAACTTTGTAATAATCCATATAAGCGCGAACGGCCTCACCGGACAAGTTCATAAAGGTCATGGGCTTAATCAATACGGTTTTGACGCCACCAATGACCCCTTCACCGAAGACGGATTTACATTTGCTCTGGTTGAAGGCAATTCCGTTCTGGGCAGCAAGCTCATCCAAAGCCATAAAGCCAACATTATGCCTTGTTTTCGCGTACTGTGTTCCGGGATTTCCCAATCCGACAATCCATTTCATTATCGAACCTTTCCTTTCCGTTCGGGCTCTCCGGCAAGAGGAGTCCGTTTTTGGTACAATAGATCTAATCTACATATCTCTGTGCAACCAGAGCGAAATTATACTCCGAAGACAGGTGATAACCCATGCCGCACAAAGGCGAATTATTGACACATCAACGCCATTTTCAGTACCACATCCAATATGCTGTGCCCGTGGAAATATACAAGGGCGACGTGCATATTGATATCGGTGTATTAACAGCGGTAGACGAAGCTTTCGTGGAGCTACAAGGGACACTATATAACCGCAGTTTATTCACCTTTGTCTCCCGTCCCGGATATTAAATCCAGTAGTTCTACCTGTAGCACGCCGATAAGGGTTACATCTCCGAGAACGGAGGTGTAACCCTTTTGTACTATTCATTCGTTATATTTATTCAATCTCGAACAATTTACTAATCGACAACTCTTCATGAACGCGGATAATTGCCTCACCCATAAGTGGAGCCACGGACAACACCTTGAGCTTAGAGGTTGGATTCGCGCTGCGAATTGGAATGGTATCCGTCACGATAATTTCTTTGATTGGAGAATTCTCCAGACGCTCGTGTGCAGGACCAGACAATACTGGGTGTGTACAGCATGCGTATACTTCCTTCACGCCGCCTTCCATCAAAGCATTAGCACCAAGTACGATCGTTCCAGCGGTATCGATGATATCATCGATCAGGATGGCTGTTTTGCCTTCGATATTACCGATGATGTTCATAACTTCGCTGACGTTAGGTTCTGGACGACGCTTGTCTATAATAGCCAGTGGAGCGTTCAGGAAATCAGCAAGCTTTCTTGCACGTACTACACCGCCATGGTCCGGCGATACGACAACTGGGTTCTCGATTTGCTTGGAACGGAAATACTGAGCCAGAATCGGTACACCAAGCAAGTGATCCACTGGAATATCGAAGAATCCTTGAATCTGCATGGCATGCAGATCCATCGTGATTACACGGTGAGCGCCAGCCTTTTCAATTAGATTGGCTACCAGCTTAGCGGTAATGGGGTCACGGGAACGGGCTTTACGATCTTGACGGGCATATCCGTAGTAAGGGATAACCACGTTGATGCTTTTTGCGGAGGCACGTTTAAGCGCATCTACCATAACCAAAAGCTCCATCAGGTTATCATTTACAGGGCCACAAGTGGATTGAACAATATAAACATGGCATCCCCGAACGCTTTCTGACAGCTTGACCTGAATTTCTCCATCGCTGAAACTTGTGGTGTGTGATTCACCCATCGGAATCCCGATGTAATCAGCAATTTGACTAGCTAGCTTAGGATTGGAGTTACAGGTGAAAATCTTTAACTTGGAATCACAATAAGTCATAAAATATAAACCCTCCGTGACGGAATTTAGCTTTCCAAAGGCGCCGGCGCGGAAATATAAGTCCGTCCGGCGCTTCTTAGCAACGCTTTACGATGGACTCGAGTGGTCTTTCTTCGCTTTAGCACGGGAACGGATCTTCTCTGCATATCCCGGTTTGTTCTCTTGTCTTACTCTAGCTACAGCCAGATCGTTCTCGGAAACGGAACGTGTAATTGTCGAACCTGCTACAACAAAAGCCCCTTTGCCCACAGTAACTGGAGCAATAAGGTTAACATTACTGCCAATAAAGGCATCGTCTGCGATTGTTGTCTTGAATTTATTATACCCGTCGTAGTTAACGGTAATCGCACCGCACCCGACGTTTACATTCTTACCTACAGATGCGTCGCCAACATAACTAAGATGTGACACTTTTGAACCGTCACCAATCGTAGCATTCTTGATCTCGACGAAATCTCCAACCTTAACTTCTTCTCCAAGCACAGAGCCTGGACGCAAATAGGCAAAAGGCCCAACGGTTGTCCGTGCGCCAACTTGAGCTTGATTCAATACGGACTGCTTAATCGTTGCATCATCCATAATCTGACAGTCTTCGATTTCACTAGCCGGTCCGATCACACAATTGTCCCCGATTACAGTCTTCCCTTTCAGGATAGTTCCTGGATAAAGCGTAGTATCTGATCCGATAACTACATCTGCTCCGATATAAGTCGAGGCTGGATCAATGATGGTCACACCGCCTAGCATGTGTTTACGATTAATACGTTGACGCATAAAGGCTTCCGCTTCGGACAAAGCTAAACGATCATTAACGCCGATAGACTCAGCTGCGTCATGGGTCTGATATCCTAGTACGGTATCCCCTTGTGAACGAAGAATCCCAATCACATCAGTCAAATAATACTCCTGCTGGTTATTACTGTTCGTTACCTTCTCGAGTGCAGCAAATAATTTAGCATTATCAAAACAATAAGTGCCTGTATTGATTTCTTGAACCGCATCTTCTTCAGTAGTGCAATCCTTCTGCTCTACAATCTTCAGAACGCCGCCATCTTCACCACGAATAATTCTTCCGTAGCCTGTAGGTTTTTCCATAACAGCTGTCAATACGGTTGCAGCCGCATTACGCTGTTCATGAAGCGCCATTAGTCCTTCCAGGGTCTCCGTGGTTACGAGTGGTGTGTCTCCACAAATAACTATAGTTGTTCCTTCTTCGCCAGCAAGTAAATCCTTTGCTTGTTTGACAGCATGGCCAGTGCCGAGCTGAGTTTCCTGCAGAACGTATTCCGCTCCTTCACCTACATAGGCCTTAACTTTCTCTGCGCCATGCCCAACAACAACAACGGTGCGCTGGCATCCGGTCGCTTTTACTGTATCAAGCACGTGCCCTACCATCGGCTTACCGCAAACGGGGTGCAGCACCTTATATAATTTAGATTTCATTCGCTTGCCTTGACCTGCGGCAAGTACTACAGCCATTCTTTTCAAGAATGCCAACCTCCTACTCTTGAACTCACTACTGAATATATCTCATTCCGGGCAAAAAGAAAAGAGAACCATGAAGTCATGGTTCTCTTTTCTATAAACCCCAAGTTAGAAAAGCATTTATCGCTGCCTTTCGAAGATGTCGTCAAATCCTTCACCAGCAATAGCTTTTCTTGCAAGATCAGGCTGCTAATTCATGAAGTGTATGTCGGTGTGATCTTATCAAAAACGGCGGATCCTACGCCACCCAAAAGGTAGCAGTCTTCCGAGGAAGCCTAAGCTCCCTCTTCAATAACTTCTTCTTCTTCCGTAGCGGCGCGATCGTACTCGGCCAGAACCGCGGATTGAATCTTCTCGCGTGTTCCCGAAGAGATCGGGTGCGCGATATCGCGGAATTCGCCGTCCGGTGTACGCTTGCTGGGCATTGCAACAAACATCCCATTATTGCCATCGATGACGCGAATGTCATGAACAACAAACTCGTTATCGATGGTAATGGATGCGATTGCTTTCATTCTCCCCTCAGAGTTAACGCGGCGGAGTCTGACATCCGTAATTTGCATGTGTGTGTTCACCACCTTTTTCCATCAGAGACTTGGTGTATAATTCCACACAGCAAAGCGAATTCCTTCTTTTTGATTCCATAAAATACCTAAAAAAGAAATATATTTTTTAGGATATGTTGTTTTCGACATACATCGAGTAGTTTTCTTAATATTCCTTACGTTTTCGACAATTTCCACGCTTTTTGAAAATGTAAGAGAATGGCTAATCAAGAGGAAAAGTAGTTGCCCGGATGCGCCGAAATTCTCCGCTCTTTCGAGTCTACTTCACTTAGTTTTACCAAGGACACGTAATCGTGCAACAGACGCTCTTCCGTCTCTACAGCGCCTGATTCCACTAAAACGCCTACCCCAGCAACCTCGGCATTAAATTCACCGAGCAGATCGACCATACCACGTACAGTCCCTCCCGCCTTCATGAAGTCATCTACGATAAGTACTCGCGATTTCTCCTTGAGTGCACGTCTGGAGAGAGACATTGTGTGTATGCTTTTATGAGATCCTGATACGTAGTTAATACTTACTGCTGATCCCTCTGTAACCTGATGGTCACGTCGCACAAGCACTACCGGCAAGCCTAGCTGCGCTGCTGTTGCATAGGCTAGTGGAATGCCTTTCGTTTCAACGGTCATCACCACATCGATTTCCGATCCGTAAAAGGCCGTTGCGATGATCTTACCCGCCTGTTCCATCAAAGACGGCAACCCAAGTAGATCCGACATATACAAATAACCGCCAGGCAATATCCGGTCAGTCTGCTCTAGCTGCACACATAAGCGCTGCACAAAGGTAAGCGCCATATCTTTAGGCATAACCGGGATATAACGTACTCCACCCGCTGCACCAGCTAAAGTCTGCAGCTCTCCGATGCCTTCACCTTCAAATACTTCTTTTATGATTGCCAAATCTTCACTGATGGAGGATTTAGCCGCTCCATAGCGATCGGCAAATATAGACAGCGGCAGTAGTTCATGCGGCCGCTCAAGTAAAAACTGAGTCATGTCTACCAAACGTTGGCTTCTTTTTAATTTCTTCACGGAATGCTCCTCGCCAAAACCGAATATTTTAGAAAAATATATCACTTTTGTACGGGTTTACACAAGAGAAGCAGACTAATTCAGTGATCTCACTGCGTAGACTTCCTTGCAGAACCCTCGCAGCCCGTTGTAAATCCTTGCTACTTTAGACTGCTTGGACACTAATCCGAATACGGTAGGTCCACTGCCTGACATCAGTACGCCATCTGCTCCAAGCTTTATCATCGCTTCCTTAAGCTGCTGAACTTCTGGATGCAGCTTTAGGGTAACATCTTCAAGCACGTTGCCCAGATGGTTGCACACGCCCCCAAAGTCTCCAGCTTCTATCGCTTGCTGCATCTTTCGAGCAGAAGGATGAACCGCTATATTATTGCTCCGAACGCGTCCATACACTTCTGCAGTCGATACATTGATCGGTGGTTTCGCCAACACAACCCAGCATTGTGGCGGGTTATTGATTGGTGTCAGCTTTTCGCCTCGTCCTGTAGCCAAGGCTGTGCCGCCTGTGACGCAGAAAGGTACATCAGAACCCAGCTCAGCGCCAAGCTCCTGTAGCTCCTGCGCAGGAATACCCAGACGCCACAGACGGTTTAGACCGCGTAGCGTAGCTGCGGCATCACTGCTGCCGCCAGCCAGGCCAGCCGCAACCGGAATTCTTTTATCCAGATGGATATGTACCCCACTCTTCACGTTATAACGGTCTTTAATAAGCCTTGCCGCCTGGAAAGCTAAATTTTTCTCGTCCAGGGGAATATAACCAGCCTGACTTGATATTATAATAGTATCCCTTGGCAGCTCAGACAGCTCTAAGCGGTCTGCTAAATCTACCATGGTCATAATCATTTCCACCTCATGAAAACCGTCAGCACGTTTGTGCAGCACATCCAGCATCAAATTAATTTTAGCTGGTGCCTTTTCATACATTTTCAAGGCGTTCACCCACCTTCAGCTTTTCCCGTAAAAACAACTTAACATATTATATGAGAAACTTCTAATGAAGTCCAATAATAAAAGGGTGTCGCCATTTAGACGCACCCTTTTTCAGTAATATTCAATTTATAGCCTAAAATTTAAGATTTCCGCGCAGCCTGTTCAGCAAGCTGTATCGCTTTTTTCACCATGTTGCCAGCGTCTTGAGTTGTAATTCCACCCCAGCCCTCACGTTCCACGGTTTCATAAAAACCCAGCTCCTTGGCTAACTCTGTCTTCAGTTCCTCCGACATCATGCCTCGTTTTCTGCGGCTCATTACGGAATTCCTCCCTTATGAAAATAAATGATTAACCCGTTGCCCAATTAGTATGCTTGCTTAGCACACGGATCATGCACCAAATATTTGTCCCAAAAAACGCAAACAAAAAACAGCCTCCAAGGGAGACTGTTCGTGAAACATTAAGCTTTAATATACATAATCCGCATCTGCCCATCGTCTTCACAAACTGTGATTTCCACAGATTCAGTAAGTATATCGGCATAGCTATAGGAGACTCGCTTAAAAGTTTGCTGCTCCTGATCCAGTTTGACAATAAATACAGAAGGGTACGTTTCTTCCAGGACACCTGTGCGTTCAACGGTTTTACGACGACCTCCGTTTGCACGCAATGTGATCTTATGACCGACGTGAGCTTCAAGACTGCGTTTGATTTCCAACAGCGCGTTATTAGCCATTACCTGACGACCACCTCTTTTCTTGTCCATTATACAACTTTTTCAGGACAATGTCAAAGCAAATAAATAATTAATTATAGTTGATGCATATTTCGTTGTCAACGGAATTTTTTTGCGAGAAATCAGCGCCGGACTAATATCCTTGTTATCTGTAATATAGGCATTACAAAGAAAAAAAGAAAGGGTTAAGCTCAGCGCTCACCCTTTCTTTCGGATATTCTATTCAGCCCATTCAAATTACCTATATTCCTGACACCATAGACCTATCTCTGCCGCTTAAATGGCTGATGGTGTCACTTTTAGCGCCGACAGATTCTGCAGTCGCGGCATTCCGATGCGGAAGCTGCCACGGGTCTCAACACCACCAATACCCTGATTTCCGCTGATGGTATTATTCAGAACATCGCTAAGATTTACAGTATCCCTGATGGAAGTAAAGGATGATTTTGCTGCTACATACACGGGATCCAGAGCATGGATCAAAATTCGACCAGGTGAACTGGCAAAATTAGCTCCAGCTCCAAGTAAGGCCTCGAAATGAGATTGACAAGCACCGGCAACAATAGTCAACGCATCAAAATTCCGCTCATACTCCCTAGCTACCCTAATAGCAGCTATAAAGTTTTGCGAATTTTTATAGCTATTCAGACTATACAGATCGTAAGTATGCTGTTGCTTCAGTACCCCATCATGACCAGTGATCACTACAATATCTGGGCGTACACGGGGCAACAGCCGGTATAACGTATCAGCCATTGCAGATTCATGAACATGATGCCCTTCAGCGGGAATCCGCAGCTGCTCGTATAAGCTAAGGCTCTTATTCAAATATGCCGGATCGCCATCCAGATGCAGTACTTTACCTGGCACTTCAAAATAAGGAGCTTCCTTGGACGGTGGAGCCCATGTCCCCTCTGTTAGGGTTCCCCCGCTCCGCTGACTTTGCTCCTGACGGTCCTTCCGCAGCTGTGTCAGTGATTCCTTCGCTTTGATCTGTGCTTGCTGTCCCCGTTCCGTTATTCGGGTAGGAGGCACTTGAACCAGGTCATCCAGAGGAGAATCCGCCAACAGGCGGAAATCTGTGCCTTTAATGACGGCTCTATCCTGCACAATATTATCTACACGAAATGTTAAATCACCGCCATAAGATTTGCGAACGACCAAGTCTCCTAAATTCATTACAACCACCACCTCTACCCCATCGTATGGGCAAAGGCCTCAGTTGGTTCATAACTCAACATATTTTTAAAATATAAGAATGTATAATGCTCCACCAGAATAACATCCTTATATTTCTACGAGAAACGGTTGTCGTCCTTAAGACAACAACCGTTTCCTATTGCTTATTCAATTCCAGCGGCTAGCAAAACACCGCTTAAGCGGGCGTATTCTTCAAGACTGAGTGTTTCTCCGCGACGGGTCGGTTCAATACCCGCTTCTGCGAGTAAAGCCTCCAGCTGCTCACGTCCTTGTTCAGGGAAGTAGCGAGCCTTCAGATTGTTAGCAATCGTCTTGCGGCGCTGTGTGAAAGAAGCGTGAACCACTTCAAAGAAATGCTTCTCACTCTCCACCTTTACCGGAGGATGCTCTCTAACCTTCAGACGAATAACAGCAGACTCCACATTAGGTTGAGGGATGAATACCGTACGTGGCACGATACAGACGAGCTCAGGCTCGCTGTAGTACTGCACGGCAATGCTAAGACTTCCGTATTCCTTTCCACCTGGAGATGCAGCCATACGCTCCGCAACCTCCTTCTGAATCATTACAACGATGTTATCAAGGGGAAGCCTCTCTTCGAGCAGCTTCATCAGAATCGGAGTAGTCACATAATAAGGCAGGTTAGCAACCACACTGACCTTGTTCACAGTGGTGAAATCTTCCTTGAACATTTCCTGCAAGTTCACATTGAGGACATCATCGTTACGAACCTTAACATGGGGATAGGGGGAAAGTACGTCTTTTAATATTGGAATCAGTCTACGGTCAATCTCTACGGCAGTTACAGCACCCGCTGTTAGTGCCAGACGCTCCGTCAGCGCTCCAATTCCCGGCCCGATCTCCAGCGCCCCAGAATCGCTATCTAGTCCAGCAGCGTCTACAATCTTGTCCAAAATATTTTGATCAATCAAAAAATTTTGTCCCAGGCTTTTCTTGAACTTGAATCCATAACGTTGAATAATCTCTTTGGTCCGTTTTGGAGTCGAAATTTCCTCTCTACCACTCATGAAGTAATGCCTCCCTGATCAATTTGGGCGAGAGCCCCGGCAAATTCCTCCCGCGTAATCCCAAACATCGCCAGCCGCTTGTACAGCTGTTTGCCGTTACAATATCCGATTCCAAGCAAATTACCAAGCGCCATACGTCTTTCAGCAGCCCGAGGGTGTACAAGCATTCCAGCGGCCATAAGATCATCAATACCAATCAAAGCAGGTGCTCCTTCAAAAGAGGTATGTACATTACGCAGCGCATGACGAATCGCCTCTGGCGATGCATTCTCTACACCGATATCCCCTTTTCGAGTTGCGTCCTTCTCTGGAATAAAAGCATGCTTGCAGCCCGGCACCTTCGCTGAAACGATTTTACGAATTCGCTCCCCAGCATGGTCCGGGTCCGTAAGAATAATAACCCCTCTACGTTCCATAGCAAGCGCGATCTTAGCAATTACAGTCCGGTTTACAGCAGAGCCGCCTGTCTCAATGGTATCCGCTTCTACAGCACGCTTAATGGCTACGGTATCGCTTTTGCCTTCAACGACGATTAATTCCTTAATCATATTTCTTGACTCCTTCCAAAAAAAGCAAAAAGAAGAGGATTCGCTCCTCTTCTTTTGGTTAAAGAATGTATAAGTGATGAGCGGTTGCTCTGCGATCAACGAAATGATCATCCAGCGTTCCTTAACGGTTATCATCACTATAGCTTATCAAAGGATTTTTTGCAAAAGCTTCAGTTCTAGTTAAGCTCAGGTTTCACAGGTCCAATCACATAAACGGTACGTGATTTACGGCCGAAATTACGAGCATGGCTCAGGGAATCATAATAGACATCCACTTTATTGCCTTTAATGGCACCGCCAGTATCCTCTGCACGGCGGAATCCAAGCCCATCGATATAAACCCACCAGCCAATAGGAATTACATTCGGATCTACTGCAATTGTACGACCTTCCGTTACGCGTGTTCCGGAGGCAGTTTTAGTACCTATCCCTGGCTCTTCTGACGAATAAGCTGTCATGGAGACGTTCTTAATCATCTTCTTGTACTCAAAGTCTACGCCAGCCTTGCTTGTGACGTTCTTAGTCTTAGCGCTAACTTTAGTCGTTTTGGAGGTAGTGCTTGATTTGGAAGTTGTTGTAGCTTTAGCAACTACAGTAGGCTTAGGAAGTGCTTTAGTACCAACGGCAATGATCTTATCTTTTGTTACCGTTTGTACTTCCTTGCCGATCATGCGCATAGAGGCCAGTTCTCCGTCTTGATAGATCTTTTCAATATGCTGAACCATGACGCCTGGTTTGCCTGCCTGTGCCACTCTAACTGTTCCCACAGTAAGGGAGGGATCTGCTGTCTTAATAACACGGAAAGGTAAGTTAGTTGTTCGCTGTACCGTTTGCTTGTTGATACGAACGATCTTAATCTCCATGTCAGCAGAGATGGTGGTGTCTAACGAAGGAAAAATCTTATCATAGCCTTCTAGGTTGATACCCAGTTTGTCAATCGCTTGACCGATAGTGTCTTCGGTCGTATATAACGTTTTTGTTGCTCCGTCCGCAGTAAGGCTAAATTTCTGCGCACGATTGATAACGACACGGTCACCGTCTTTTATTTCATCACTCAGACCTAAAGATAATTCATCATGCGGCTGCAGCGAAATTTGCTCTTTCTCCAACACATCACCAAGAAGTGCTTCTCGCGTTTCAAGTGTCTGTGTTTGCCCGTCTATTACTAAAACTAATTGTTTATTACTTTGACCGTGTACGTACAGCAGAATTAACAGCGCGATTGCGATTGAAATCACACCTGCAAGTAAAAGTACGCGAGTATTTACTTGCTCCCACCGTAATGCGAAAGACCTGCTGGATGACTGCGAATCATGGGATACCTCTGGTTGGAATAAGCCCATTCTCTCCATCCTCCTTACATAGCCTCGTCGTCAATTTGTATATCATGAGGACTGAATTTCTTTGACGAAACTATTTGAGATTGTCACAGGATACGCACGTATTAACTTAGCGTCTCCTGCTCATGGATCGCCTGCTCGGCACAGCTACTCCCACACCTGTTATATAACAGTATGCGGGCAACATTCAGTTTATTCAAAAATAAAGAAGCCTAAAAAGAGTTCTCTTGAGGACTCTTTCGTGGCTTCTCCGATGTCAGAATACGCGGGAATGTTTGTGCACGAGGTTGCCTCTCTTACTTGCGCTTACGGGGTTAGCTGTCGGGTTCGGACGAAAGAGAGACGCCCTATTTCAGGTCACCCGCTCACGGCGGTTGCCCTTAAATTCACCCCAAAGACCACGTGAAGAAATCAAATATTGTTCTGCGGCAATTCCTAGTCGTATTCAAGATACAGGCATGCGGCAGTTCAATATTGGTTCCCCCGTTCTCCATACGGAGACTCAGCGAGACGATCCATGAATCAATGGCTGTCACAATAACAACAGCTCACATCACTGAAAAGATGATATCCTGTTTTGATGCATGTTGTAAAGGACGATTCAACCACGTTTACGCAAATATATGGTTAAAATATTGTAATAATCAGCCGTTTTTATATTAAAAAAGTTTAATATATCGGCCATTCTCTATTTTTCACCCGTTTTACTCCTGTTTTCAGACAATCCCAAATCGTTCCAGTGCGTTCGCATACGTAATTTTAGCCAATTCTTCCCATGTTAACCCTTTAATTTCAGCCGCAGCCTCTGCTACTAACTTCACATGAGCACTCTCATTTCGCTTGCCTCGGAAGGGGTGTGGAGTCAAATATGGAGCGTCTGTTTCGATCAATAATCTGTCCAATGGCGTCTGTGCAAGCACCTCTTTAGGCACTCTGGCATTTTTGAACGTGATCGGTCCTCCAAATGACAAATGAAATCCTAGATCTAGACACATTTTTGCGGTTTCCCAGCTGCCTGAGAAAGAATGCATTACGCCACCAATTTCATTTGCTTTTTCCTCCCGTAAAATCCGTACGACATCTTCATGGGCATCACGGTCATGTATACAGATTGGCATTTTTAGTTCACGGGCTAGTCCAATTTGTTTGCGGAAGACCTCCTGCTGCACATCCTTGGGAGAGGTATCCCAATAATAATCCAACCCAATCTCTCCGATGGCCACCACTTTCTCATGGCTGCAAAGAGAGGCGATCCAATCGAGGTCCCCCTCTTTCATATCAATCGCATCCTGTGGATGCCAGCCCACCGCTGCATAAATATAATCATAAGATTCAGCCAGCTTCATCGTTGAAGGGATCGTTTCCCGATTAAATCCAATATTGATCATCTTGCTAACTCCGGCCTCTACTGCACGAGCTATAACTTCCTCGCGATCCTCGTCGAATTGAGGCGCATCTAAATGTGTATGTGTGTCGAACAGATACATTTTAAAGCTCACTCCTTGTTGTTTTTATCAATAGTTCCATAAATATTTGTATTATTTTGCAAAAATCTCTGCTACAGAAGAGGGCAACCGTGTAAGGGCTTTTTTCAGCTTATCCTGTGGGAAATATAGGTGATATCTGCCACGATGAATCCCGCTTATTGAGCGTACAATATCCGATACCTCTGAAATTTCCCGCAATTGCTCATTGCGATCAAGCAGTAAAATTTGATTATTGTCGAAGGCTGCTCCTGGACGGAACACATCATAAGGCAAATCTGTCGGATAATCAATCTCTAAGTCATATTCTGGGTTAAGTCCCGCTCCCGCAAAACTGCTGCGGATTTCCGTAATCATATCTGTATCCAAATTCTCGATCTCTACATATTTATACAGTTTACGATGAATAAAACGGGTACACAAGTCGCTTAATAACTCATCTTCTTCAAGGGTCCATTGCATAAAGGCAGTCTGTACCAGTGCCTCATCAAGCATTAAATATTGCTTCACTGTTACTTCTCCTCGAAAGAGATCTTCCAGCGGAGCGATCATAAAGCGAAATTTGTACTCCTCTTGGAACAATTCTTTAGCTCTACGGAAGATTTGACGCAAAATAATTTCAGAGCTGCGCGTCACCGGATGAAAATATACCTGCCAGTACATTTGATAACGCGACATTAAATAATCTTCAATGGCATGCATACCTGATTCTTTTACTACAATCCGCCCATTATAAGGACGAAGCATTCTCAAAATCCGATCAATATCGATGGTTCCATAGTTTACACCTGTATAGTACGCATCACGCAGCAAATAATCCATACGATCAGCATCTAGCGGACTGGAAACCAAATTGACAACAATTTCATGCTCATATGTCTTAGAGATAACTGAGGCTACTTTACGAGGAAAATCTTCCTCCACATCACGCAATATTTCGGTGATCTCCGTGTCCTCCAAAATAATTCGGCAGGTCCAATCCTCATGGTTCATTTCAAAAGCTTCTTCTATAGAATGTGAAAATGGACCATGCCCTAAATCATGCAGCAAAGCCGCACACAAAGTAAGCAAACTTTCTTCAGGAATCCAATCCTTATACCCGCTGCGCTCAAATTGCGAAATGATTCGGCGTGTAATTTCATATACTCCTAAAGAATGAGAAAAACGACTATGCTCTGCACCATGAAAAGTGAGATATGAGGTACCTAACTGGCGAATCCGGCGTAAACGCTGAAATTCTTTTGTATTAATTAGTCGCCAAATAATCGTATCCTGTACGTGAATATAATTATGAACGGGATCCTTGAAAACTTTTTCTTCCGTGAGCGGCTGCTTCATGAGATCAACTCCTTCTAATAATTTAATATGATTTTAACTAATATCAGTATATAATAAGTAATTATGTCGTACTTTGTCGAAAAGTATCATTTTTGGTCTTGGTAAATCGACAAAATGCTTTCAGGGTAATTCTTAATTTTTATAGGGACATTCAAAGTTCTTATGGAAATTTTCTTATTCGGCCTATGAAAAAAGGTTGACTGATTTGGGAATCGTTGGTATTATAAGTATCATAAAACAGTGAACAATGTCGAATAATGACGTTTTTGGAACATTGAGAGGAGTAACGATTGTTATGATGAAATCAACAGGAATTGTAAGAAAAGTGGACGAACTTGGACGGGTTGTTATTCCTATTGAATTACGCCGTACACTTGGCATTGGCGAAAAGGACGCACTGGAAATTTACGTTGATGGCGAACGGATTATGCTTAAAAAGTATGAGCCTGCCTGCATTTTCTGTGGCAACGCTGAGAACGTAACTTACTTTAAAGGAAAAATAGTTTGTCATGAATGCATATCTTCCATCCCTACCCCTGTGACAAACTAAATTAAATAGTATATAATAGAACTAATCAAATTGTTAATTCTAACCTTTTCATATCTCCTTGACCTCCCGTGACCGCGGGAGGTATTTTTTATGTCTGGGTTTGCCCTCCTGGTTATCCCCTCCCTAAGGGCAATGTGCTTCAAGACGGAACTAGTAATACTTAGTTGTATTTCTTACAGTTATTTTAAATGCTTTTTACCATTAAACGAATTAATTGTATTTTGTACACTTATATTTCCTATATCTCCGTGAAATCAATCCTTTCCACCTTTATAACTGTATGAAGTACAACTAAACGAACAAATACATAAAAAAATTCAAAATAACTGTACAAATTACATTTAACCCACAGATAAATCACTCAAGCTCGAAACGGCTCCGAAAATCCTTAGTTATTCTAAGAATTCGTCTACAACACTTACTCTTCTGCTCTATCAAGCAACGCATTATAAATATCCCGTTTGGCTACACCCCGGTCTGATGCCGCTTTTTTCATAGCCTCTTTCCGTGGTACATCCTGTGCTTCGTAATGAGCTACATGATCTTCAATGCTTAACTGACGCCACCACGCCGATTCTGCGATTTCTGCATCTTCCTTGCTCTCCCCTTCTACGACAATAACATATTCGCCTAGCGGAGGATGTTCAGCCAGCCATAGTGTACATTCCTCAATCGAACCGCGTAGAAACTCCTCATATCTTTTCGTTAATTCACGTGCCAACACAATCTGGCGATTACCGAATGCTTCTTGAAGATGAGCAAGTGTCTTAACTACGCGATGGGGAGATTCGTAGAACAACAAAGTGCCTTGAGCCGAACGAAGTGGACTTAATACTGTTCGGATGTCCTTACGCTCTCGGGGAAGAAAGCCGATAAAGGTGAACGTATTCGTAGATAGACCAGAAGCGATCAAAGCTGACAACGCTGCGTTAGCTCCAGGGATAGGAATCACCGGAATTCCATGACTTATAGCAAGGGCTACAAGATCCGCTCCAGGGTCAGAAATCGCTGGTAAACCGGCATCGCTGACGAGTGCCAAATTTTTTCCTTCTATTATATAGCGTACAAGCTCAGGTCCACTGGCGGCCTTATTATGCTCATGATAACTAAACAACATCGAAGGTGAAATCTCAAAGTGGCTGAGTAATTTTCGGGTCTGTCTCGTATCCTCCGCGGCAATAATATCACATTCCTGTAATGTGCGGACTGCGCGATAGGTCATATCCTCCAGATTACCGATAGGTGTAGCCACCAGAAAAAGCGACCCTATTGTCTCCTGAGTACTGGTATTAGTCTTGTTTTGAAAACTGCTTTGGCATGATATCGTCATGATTTACCCTCTTTAGCACCATAGTAGATGTCCATAATCTCTGGACAGTATTGATTGTCCTCATTATATACGATGAGCGGTGGTTGTAAACGAACCTCAGGCTTTCCATCACGTGCGGCTTCGATTAATACCATATTTGCCTCCAGATGGGCACGTGGATGTACAAACCGAATAATCTTTGGCTCGAGTCTATATTGTCTCATAAGACTGATAATATCAACCAACCGTTGTGGTTTATGAACCATACTTACCTTTCCGCCCGTCCGAACCAATCGCACACAAGCCTGAATGACCTCCTCCAGTGTACAGCCTATCTCATGGCGAGCCATAGCCTGATGGTTGTTCAGCTTCAGATCACTGCCATTAAGCGGCATATAAGGAGGGTTCACCGTTATTGCATCATACACCCCATGTCCTGCGGTAGTATATAACTCGCGCAAATCACCTTCATGAATTACAACCTGATCCTGAAGGCCATTTAGAGCCACGCTACGACGAGCCATATCAGCTAAACGAGGTTGTATTTCAATACCTTCTATAGAAGCTTTTGTCCGGGTAGTCATTAAAATCGGTATTACACCATTTCCCGTACAAAGATCTAGAACTCTTCCACGTGGCGGAACACTGGCGAAACGAGCAAGCAATACAGCATCCATAGAAAAACTAAATACTTCATCACTTTGAATAATGCGCAGATCATGTGTTAGTAAATCATCCACCCGCTCCGTCGGTAACAAGGGGACAGATATATCATTAAAAGAATTCGTCATGTAATAATCTCCTAAAGGTTTTGTTGAGAAAAACTTGCTTCAAAGCCATATGCCTATGGGCTAAAATTCAAAAAAAACCGTAGGATTAATCTCCTACGGCTGGATATCCTCATTTATTAAGAAAAGAAAGACAGAACAGACAGTCACCTTCCGTGCGTAAATGTCCAAAATAAACATTACAGATGTGAAAGCCTTCGTGGTAAAGTCGAGCCAAGTTGTCATAACCTTCCCCGACAACCTCTTCTGTTCCCTCTCCGGTAGCTAAAAGAGCTTCCGCCTCCGCAGAATCTACGGTAGGATCCAAAGGTGCATCCCGCTTTAAAATTTTGCGAAGCTGTTCATTCTCCAGAGTTAACCTCTGGTTAGCTTCCATCAGTTCTTTTACCGTCTGTTTCCATTCTCCAAGATTGGCGCGCATCGTTTCCATCTGCGCTTCCATATCCTGCATGTGTGCAAATATATTTTTCTTCTCCAAGTTTCCACCCCGAAAGTAACCTTATATGGTTTACTTGACGACAACATCATCCATTGGAAGTTCCTTAACTTTGCCCACTTCAAACAACTGTACATGAACCGTACGGTTTCCGGCATTGATCCCTACTACTTTGCCATCCCCCAATGAGGTCACGACAATCTTGCCGACCGCTGGCATTTCTTCCTTTACACTCTCATAATTGTCATGCTCAAATTTCAAACAACACATCAGACGTCCACAAAGTCCGGAAATCTTCGTCGGATTAAGTGAAAGGTTCTGATCCTTGGCCATTTTTATGGATACGGGTTCAAAATCCCCTAACCAAGAGGAGCAGCAAAGCACTCGTCCACAAGGTCCAAGTCCACCTAGCATCTTAGCTTCATCACGTACCCCAATTTGCCGAAGCTCAATGCGGGTCCGAAAAATACTTGCCAGATCCTTAACCAATTCTCTAAAGTCAACGCGTCCTTCGGCCGTAAAGTAAAATATAATCTTATTACGGTCAAAAGTAAACTCTACATCTACGAGCTTCATTTTGAGACCGTGGTCGCGTATTTTATTTAAACAGGTGGTAAAAGCCTCCTTAGCGGCGCTTTTGTTCTCCTCAACAACGCGTGCGTCGGTTTCTCCGGCAATACGCATCACTTTTTTGAGGGGTAGTACAACATCGGACTCCTCCACCTCTTTTTTGCCTACGACAACCTTACCGTATTCCACCCCACGTGCTGTCTCAACAATAACACATTGATCTCGTTCAATCGGAAAATCAAGTGGATCAAAATAATATATTTTACCCGCTTTTTTAAAACGGACACCTACTACGCTGTACAAAAATTAACCCCCTTGTTTGCCGGTAAAAGGAACCTATGGGCATGTCCGCTCCCTGATGATCCATGCTTGTCCTTCCTCGTCTGTTAAAACGATACTTCCAGGTAAAGCGACATCCGGAGGATATATCATTGCTAATCCTTTAACTTTCCAGTCGGATTAAGAACTGCTCCAGACACAACTGGGCATTGGCATTGGAATGCAGCTTCTTAGTACTCTCTGCAGCATATCCCATATAAGCCACCCATTGTTCCGCACTGCGCCCACGGGCATGCCTGGAAATAAAGTCTAACTGATCTATAAAAACGATACTTTCGTGCTTACGGTACAGGAAGTAGAGCATATCTTTAAACCATAGATGGAACATGCTGAAAAGGATATCCAAATGTTCAGCGAGCCCAGTCTTGAACAGCTTCTGCCCGGCAGTTGCTACCGTGGAGCTGCCCTTGCTTAAGGACTCCTTAGCTAATTGTAACACTAGATTTCTCATTTCTGCAAACCAATTCTGTTCCAAAAGTTCCCTGCAACCATCAAGTCCCGAACTAAGTGATACTGCACATCGAGCTAAGGGGATCGGCACACCCTCACTTGCTAGCGCTTGAAGCATAATATCCGGATTTAACGGACTAAATGGGATCCGCTGAGTCCGTGACTGAATCGTCGGCAATAAAGTACGACTATTATCAGATATTAGGATTCCTACTGCCGGAGCTGGCGGTTCTTCCAGAAACTTCAACAAACTATTGGCAGCTTGTACCGTCATTTTGTCTGCCCCATCTATAATATAAACCTTTGGATTCACACCCTCAGATCGATAGGAAAAGACACGCTGCAGCTCACGGATCTGGTCTATTTTTATGCTTGCACCGTCGGGCTGCAGCAATGACAAATCAGGATGGTTTCCATGCTCAACCTTTCGGCACTCTAGACATTCGCCACAGGCGTCATCCTTGCTTTCCGTGCAAAAAATTGCTTGGGCAAACATCAGCGCCGTCTTCATTTGTCCACTGCCTGCTGGTCCTGTAAATAAATAAGCATGGCTCACAGCATCCTTGCGCAAGGCATTTTGGAGTAGCCGTTTAGCATGCTCCTGGCCTACTATATCATGAAAAGGCATAATTTCCTCCCAAAACTTTAAAAAGAAAGGTTGATTAACAACCCACGAATTTCTCCAACACGTCCCAACAGATCTATTCGGCCCTGCTCACTATTCAGCAGATCGTCTGCCATAGATAGCAAAGCCGCATCAATTTCCTCAAGCAGCTTGTAACGCTTACCCCGCCCACGTCTATCCCATCCACGTGTCTCTTTCAGTATAACGCCTCTACGAGCGGTTTCTTCCAGAAACCTTTTGATCATCATCCGGTAAATGGTGAGTTCACGAATGGTCATAGACTTAGATAAACGGTCGCCTTGTGACTGTATTTCTTTGATCTGGCGGTTTAGTTCATCTTTGGTTTTCTGTTCACCTTGCTGCTGAAAAACGTCAGAGAACGATTTCTGCTGAACAGGCTTATTAGCCCCTTCTGCATTTGGAAGCTCACTCTTTAAGGGCCTATATCCCGGATTGATCTTCAAAGGTTATCTACCGCCCCTTTTTTGTAAATGACTTGCTCATTTATATTATACTTAATAATGTTCGAAACGATCTACAGGAAGCACGAATACAGTAGCGCCACCGACCTGTACTTCAACAGGGAGCGGTAAATAGGAATCCGTCGTGCCACTCATCGGAGTTACTGGAGTGACTAGTTGTTCACGCACTTTACAGCTGTTACGGATAACGTTCAATACAGCTTCGATCTGACTGTCTTCTACCCCAATCATAAATGTCGTATTTCCCGCCCGCAGAAATCCACCTGTACTTGCGAGTTTGGTAGCACGGAAATTGGCTTTTACTAGCTCACTGGATAACCGGTTACTGTCTTTATCCTGGATAATTGCAATGATCAACTTCATCTTCGCATTCCCTCCCAAAAAAGTTTTATGGAGTATTACTACTTAATGTGTTCTTAGTAGTAACCTCACTTCATAAGCAAACGCTTAGTTATATGCCACTTCTCTTATTATATTAGACAAAACACCCTAAAAACCCTTTAATACTCTCTCTTCAAGAGTTCTCACGATATCTTGTTCTACCAGATGAATAGGGCGGTTTGCATCAAGAACTACTATTCTCTCCGGATTCGCCTTAATTAATAAATGATAACCTTCACGAACCTTCTGATGAAAGGCAAGACTCTCCATATCCAGACGATTGACTTCGCGATCTTGATTGGCCGCAATCCGTGATAATCCAATCTCAGGCTCTACATCCAGATAAAAGGTTAGATCGGGCATGCGATTTCCAATAGCAAAACGGTTAATACTCCACACCTCTTCCATACCTAATCCTCTTGCATGTCCTTGATAAACGAGACTGCTGTCTACAAAGCGGTCACAGAGGACTGTAAGCCCTTCTCTAAGAGCTGGCTCTACTACTTCAGCGAGATGTTGGCTTCTTGATGCAGCGTACAGCAATGCCTCTGTACGTGCATCCATTGCAGTATGGGCAGGATCCAGAATAATAGAGCGAATTTTTTCGGCGATTTCTATGCCTCCAGGTTCACGTGTAATTCGATAGGGCATGGACCGATTCTGCAAATATGCTGCTACTCTGCCCAGAACCGTTGTTTTTCCGGAGCCTTCGCCCCCTTCTAATGTTATAAAGAAACCTTCTTTGCCCACTTATACTTCTCCGCCCTTCTGAATGTTGTATACCTTAATACGCTGTAAGACCGGATCAGCACAAGCCTGGAACTTCGCGCCTCCATAAGCTAAACCAGTCAGTCTTTGCTGTATCTGATCTGTGATGACCTCACCCGGATATAATAATGGAATGCCTGGTGGATAGGGAATTACCATTTCTGCAGCTACTCTCCCCACGCTGTGTTCAAGATTAATACTTTCTACCTCATTGGCTGACACCGGCTTCAAAGAGAAGGGAACAGGTGCTGAGATTTGTAAAACATTCAAATTGTTCCACGTGGAAATATTTCGAGATTCTGAAATGCCTGCGGTGTACGGTGATTCGGATGTAACCTCCGAATCTATTTCCTGCAGCGCCTGCAATAACCTTGCTGCATCTTCAGCCTTCGAACCGAGGCTGAACAGCAGCACTACGTGCCGGTCGTCACTCATCTCCGGCACACAGCCCTTAGCCTCGAGCCTGCGCTGCAGCTCGAAACCGCCTAGGACCCCGGTGGCGTCATAAATGACGACTTTGAAGGGGTCCTGCGTCTCGTACGCCGCCCTATGCAGCGGCGTACCGTCGTGCAGCGGCTCTGCCGGCTGCACCAATCCATAGCGCGGCAGCTCGGCAAGGCCGCGCCGCAGGACATCCACGGCGGCCAGCCCTGCCGTGAAAGCCTCGCTGCCCCGGCTGTGCAGCAGCCGCCGGGCAAGATCAAGCGACGCCATCATAGGATATGATGGGCTGGAGCTCTGCACCATGGCGAGCCGCTGCGAGAGCAGGGCGCGGTCGAGCCGCTGCCCTTGAACATGCAGCATAGCGCCCATGGTCATCGCAGTGAGCATCTTGTGCGTGGACTGCACTACGCCGTCTGCGCCACAAGCAAGCGCCCCGGCAGGCAGTGCCGGGTGCTGCCCGTAATGCGCCCCATGCGCTTCATCGACAAGCAGCGGTACACCGCTGTCGTGGCAAATACGCGCGAGGGGCGCAAGGTCACTGCCCATGCCGTAGTAATTGGGCATGGTGACAAATACAGCAGCGGCTTCCGGATAGGCTGCAAGTGCAGCCTCAACAGCTTCTGCCGCCGGCGCTACTGCCAAGCCGCTGAGTGGATCAATTAGCGGCTCGACGAAAACAGCCCTCACTCCAGCTAACATAAGACCATGAATCACTGATTTATGCACATTTCGTTGAAGAATCAGAATCATTCCTGGCTCGGGGCAAGCCGTTAGAATCAGCGCCAGGTTACCCGCCGTACTTCCGCCAACTAGAAAAAAACTCTCCTCTGCTCCAAAGCAATCCGCAGCCAACTCCTGTGCTTCCTTAATGACTCCCTCAGGATGATGAAGATCATCCGTGCCGGTAATCTCCGTAACATCGTACTTCATGACCTCATCTAGAAACCCAGCGCCTTCTACGCCGTCATATGCCGCTCCATTTTTATGTCCCGGCACATGATAAGATATATTACCCACAATTCTATATTGCTCCAGCATTTCGTATACAGGTGCCCTACATCGTTGTAATTTATTCATATTAAATTCCTTCCCATAGGGTTCCTTCTATTTTAACGTAAATATTCAGAAACTCCTATGTTTCCTCATAAAAGCATCTGACTGAACAGCAAAACGGCTCCCCCCGCTTAAACAACGAGGAAGCCGTATATGAATATCTCTAATGCAGCCCTTATATCTTTCATCCAGACTGCTCTCTTATCCGCATCAATTAACAGAGTTACTCTACTTAAGCGTTCTTTTGCAATCCGATCTTCTTCATCTGGCCAATAAAAAAACGGTACTTAGCATCTTCTGCCTCGGTACGGATCATTTCCGCCTCACAATCCTCACAAATAAAATGCGAGACAATCACAATACCTTCTTCTTTTTCCTGCCCACAAATGATACAAGCTTGCCCGGTTTGCTGTTCCATAACCATCCCACCTTGACTCTTTTAAGAACAGTATGATACACCTTCTATCATTTTAAACCTTTTCATAGTTTTTTCATATCCTTCGTTTCGTGTATTATATATATTCCGCTGCCCCTATATCGGTGAATATTCGCCCATAGTTTAATAAAATGCTTTCATTCGCCGATATTAAGAACATATGAATCTGTGAGGAGGTTAGTCTATTTTATATGGAACCCAACACCAAAGGCGCTGCTACATTCTATCAATATAAATTAATCAAAAAAATTAATCTAACGGCACCTCTGCTGCGTGTTTATATTTTGCTCCCTCTTTTGGTCCTTGTGCTCGAGACAGTCTTTCTTTCTTGGTGGAGTATTCTCTACTTAATTATAGCTGCTCCGGTTATGTTCTGGGTTCAATATGTTATTTCACGCTCAGTACTTCTAATCTCCGGGCATCCTATTTCAAAAAGATGGTCCATCTCATTTAAAATCCCGTGGCTTGGCTTCATGCCAGATCAACACATTAGTTACCGCATTTTCCGTAAAGTACAGTTACATAATTTTTATATTGGTCTTTGTATTGCAGCTCTCTTTATTTTTTGGTCTCCACCGGCATTTACAGTATCCCTGATTATTTGCCACTTGTGGCTTTTACTGCCCCGTCTCTATACACTGTTCAAAATAAATCAACGCAACAAGGAAGGCATGCTGAAGTTTAATCCATCCGATGCCTCCTATTACTCTCAATAGAGTACAGTTAACCTGTGTTCGCATATAAATAAATAATCGCCATCCATAAAGGACGGCGATTATTTATTTTGTCTTAAGACCTTTAATTAAGGCCTTCTTTTCTTTAGGAATCATAACTATAAAATAATCATCATGCACTGTTAAATGAACCGTTACTCCATCCTTCTGAAAAACACCAGATGAGTCGGTATTCTCCTCTTCCTGTTCAACCCATCCCCAGGCCTTAATAGTATCCATATACTCCTCTGGGATGCCGTTCTTCTCCTTTAATCCAGGTAAAGAATAACGCACATAATCCATAGCAACGTTTGTCGTAGTCTGGTCTGGTGAGTACGCCTCTTGGGGCACAGGGAAATTTTTCTCGTTTAGCGCACCCTCAAAAGCATCCCAGCTGGGCGCTTTCGTACCGCAGCCTGCCAGTATTAAAGCTACTATACACGAAAAAATTAATATCTTAATAATTCTTGTTTGTTTCATGCCTTAAATCCTCCTTACCTCCACAATGCATCTAAAGACACAAGAAAATTCAAAGTTAGAATTTATGAGTAGTTCCTTCGTATTAGAGATGTTGCTTATTATTTGCACTTATCTATTATACTTGTATCGACCTCAGCGTCGGTAACAAAAATGTCACTCAATTACAGCCCCTTCAGATGTTGTACTCCCCTTCAAATAACACTCTTGTCCAAAAAAAACAAAAAAGCCACTGCTGATAAATCAACAATGGCTTAATGTGCTTGGCAACGTCCTACTCTCCCAGGACCCTTCGGTCCAAGTACCATCGGCGCTGGAGGGCTTAACGGTCGTGTTCGGGATGGGTACGCGTGGAACCCCTCCGCTATCGCCACCAAACATGCGTCTGTCAAACAGACGCTGCCGCGTGAAATTCGGTTCATCACCAGAAGTGACAATGAATTTCTAAGCGTGTTACAGGCTTGATGCCTGAAAACTGAATCCGAAACGAATTTGCATCCTACGTATAGGATAAGCCCTCGACCGATTAGTATTGGTCAGCTCCATGCATTGCTGCACTTCCACCTCCAACCTATCTACCTCGTCGTCTTCAAGGGGTCTTACTAATTGGGAAATCTCATCTTGAGGGGGGCTTCACGCTTAGATGCTTTCAGCGCTTATCCCGTCCGTACGTAGCTACCCAGCCATGCTCCTGGCGGAACAACTGGTGCACCAGCGGTACGTCCATCCCGGTCCTCTCGTACTAAGGACAGCTCCTCTCAAATTTCCTGCGCCCACGACAGATAGGGACCGAACTGTCTCACGACGTTCTGAACCCAGCTCGCGTACCGCTTTAATGGGCGAACAGCCCAACCCTTGGGACCTACTTCAGCCCCAGGATGCGATGAGCCGACATCGAGGTGCCAAACCTCCCCGTCGATGTGGACTCTTGGGGGAGATAAGCCTGTTATCCCCAGGGTAGCTTTTATCCGTTGAGCGATGGCCCTTCCATGCGGTACCACCGGATCACTAAGTCCGACTTTCGTCCCTGCTCGACTTGTAGGTCTCGCAGTCAAGCTCCCTTATGCCTTTGCACTCTGCGAATGATTTCCAACCATTCTGAGGGAACCTTGGAACGCCTCCGTTACTCTTTAGGAGGCGACCGCCCCAGTCAAACTGCCCGCCTGACACGGTCCCCGTACCCGATAAGGGCACTAGGTTAGAACCTAGATACGATCAGGGTGGTATCCCAACGGCGCCTCCACCGAAGCTTGCGCTCCGATTTCTACGGCTCCCACCTATCCTGTACAGATCGTACCCAAATTCAATATCAAGCTGCAGTAAAGCTCCATGGGGTCTTTCCGTCTTGTCGCGGGTAACCTGCATCTTCACAGGTATTAAAATTTCACCGGATCTCTCGTTGAGACAGCGCCCAAGTCGTTACGCCATTCGTGCGGGTCAGAATTTACCTGACAAGGAATTTCGCTACCTTAGGACCGTTATAGTTACGGCCGCCGTTTACTGGGGCTTCGGTTCATAGCTTCGGGTTACCCCTAACCACTCCCCTTAACCTTCCAGCACCGGGCAGGCGTCAGCCCGTATACTTCGCCTTGCGGCTTCGCACAGACCTGTGTTTTTGCTAAACAGTCGCTTGGGCCTTTTCACTGCGGCCCCCTCGTGCTATTCACACTACCGGGGCACCCCTTCTCCCGAAGTTACGGGGTCATTTTGCCGAGTTCCTTAACGAGAGTTCTTCCGCGCGCCTTAGAATTCTCTTCTCGCCTACCTGTGTCGGTTTGCGGTACGGGCACCTTCTCCTGGCTAGAGGCTTTTCTTGGCAGTGTGAGATCATGACCTTCGCTACTACAATTTTCGCTCCCCATCACAGCCCAGCCTTAACGATGTGCGGATTTGCCTACACATCAGCCTCACTGCTTAGACGGACATCCATCAGTCCGCGTCACTACCCTCCTGCGTCACCCCATCGCTCATAGCGGATTACGGTGGTACAGTAATTTCAAACTGTTGTCCTTCGACTACGCCTTTCGGCCTCGCCTTAGGTCCCGACTTACCCTGAGCGGACGAGCCTTCCTCAGGAAACCTTGGGCTTTCGGCGGATCAGATTCTCACTGATCTTTTCGTTACTCATACCGGCATTCTCACTTGTGTAGTGTCCAGCGCTCTTTTCAGTACACCTTCAACCCCTACACAACGCTCCCCTACCCCAGATGCAAAGCATCTAGCCATAGCTTCGGTGGTGTGTTTAGCCCCGTTACATTTTCGGCGCAGAGTCACTCGACCAGTGAGCTATTACGCACTCTTTCAATGGTGGCTGCTTCTAAGCCAACATCCTGGTTGTCTGTGCAACTCCACATCCTTTCCCACTTAACACACACTTGGGGACCTTAGCTGATGGTCTGGGCTGTTTCCCTTTTGACAATGGATCTTAGCACTCACTGTCTGACTCCCGGCAATAAGTATATGGCATTCGGAGTTTGACTGAGCTTGGTAATCCTTGCGGACCCCGCACCCAATCAGTGCTCTACCTCCACTACTCTTATACCGAGGCTAGCCCTAAAGCTATTTCGGGGAGAACCAGCTATCTCCGAGTTCGATTGGAATTTCTCCGCTACCCCCACCTCATCCCCGCACTTTTCAACGTACGTGGGTTCGGGCCTCCAGTGCGTGTTACCGCACCTTCACCCTGGACAGGGGTAGATCACACGGTTTCGGGTCTACGTCCACATACTAATTCGCCCTATTCAGACTCGCTTTCGCTGCGGCTCCACCTTCTCGGCTTAACCTTGCATGTTAAACGTAACTCGCCGGTTCATTCTACAAAAGGCACGCCATCACCCATTAATAGGGCTCTGACTTTTTGTAAGCACACGGTTTCAGGTTCTATTTCACTCCCCTTCCGGGGTGCTTTTCACCTTTCCCTCACGGTACTGTTTCACTATCGGTCGCCAGGTAGTATTTAGCCTTAGCAGATGGTCCTGCTGGATTCATACGGGGTTTCACGTGCCCCGCACTACTCGGGATCCGTCTCGGAGAGAACACAGTTTAGATTACAGGGCTTTTACCTCTATCGCGGGCCTTTCCAGACCTCTTCACCTACCATATTCCTTTGTAACTCCATGTGAGACGTCCCACAACCCCAAGAGGCAAGCCCCTTGGTTTAGGCTGTTCCGCGTTCGCTCGCCGCTACTGACGGAATCACTATTGTTTTCTCTTCCTCAGGGTACTTAGATGTTTCAGTTCCCCTGGTCTGCCTCTACATTTCCTATGTATTCAGAAATGAGTAACTGCGAATTACCACAGCTGGGTTTCCCCATTCGGACACCCCCGGATCAAAGCTTGCTTACAGCTCCCCGAGGCAGTTTCGTTGTTCGCCACGTCCTTCGTCGGCTCCTGGCGCCTAGGCATCCTCCGTGTGCTCTTATTAGCTTAACCTTGATTCTTCCGAAGAAAAATCTCACTAATAACATTTACTTGTTTACACAAGTTGCTAAAAGATGTTCTAAAACGCAAATTCGTTTCGGTATCCAGTTTTCAAGGATCAAGTCTTACTGAGAGCTTAAACTCTCAAAACTGAGCAACGAGTGAGTAACAGGCCTAAACCTGAGTTTTGGAAGTTAAACTTCCGATTTGAATGTTCTCATTGCAGAGAACGATTCTCCATAGAAAGGAGGTGATCCAGCCGCACCTTCCGATACGGCTACCTTGTTACGACTTCACCCCAATCATCTACCCCACCTTCGGCGGCTGGCTCCCTTGCGGGTTACCCCACCGACTTCGGGTGTTGTAAACTCTCGTGGTGTGACGGGCGGTGTGTACAAGACCCGGGAACGTATTCACCGCGGCATGCTGATCCGCGATTACTAGCAATTCCGACTTCATGCAGGCGAGTTGCAGCCTGCAATCCGAACTGAGACCGGCTTTGATGGGATTGGCTCCACCTCGCGGCTTCGCTTCCCGTTGTACCGGCCATTGTAGTACGTGTGTAGCCCAGGTCATAAGGGGCATGATGATTTGACGTCATCCCCACCTTCCTCCGGTTTGTCACCGGCAGTCACTCTAGAGTGCCCAGCATTACCTGCTGGCAACTAAAGTTAAGGGTTGCGCTCGTTGCGGGACTTAACCCAACATCTCACGACACGAGCTGACGACAACCATGCACCACCTGTCTCCTCTGTCCCGAAGGCCGCTGCTATCTCTAGCAGATTCAGAGGGATGTCAAGACCTGGTAAGGTTCTTCGCGTTGCTTCGAATTAAACCACATACTCCACTGCTTGTGCGGGTCCCCGTCAATTCCTTTGAGTTTCAGTCTTGCGACCGTACTCCCCAGGCGGAGTGCTTACTGTGTTAACTTCGGCACCAAGGGTATCGAAACCCCTAACACCTAGCACTCATCGTTTACGGCGTGGACTACCAGGGTATCTAATCCTGTTTGCTCCCCACGCTTTCGCGCCTCAGCGTCAGTTACAGCCCAGAAAGTCGCCTTCGCCACTGGTGTTCCTCCACATATCTACGCATTTCACCGCTACACGTGGAATTCCACTTTCCTCTTCTGTACTCAAGCCACCCAGTTTCCAGTGCGACCTCAGGTTGAGCCCAAGGTTTAAACACCAGACTTAAATAGCCGCCTGCGCGCGCTTTACGCCCAATAATTCCGGACAACGCTTGCCCCCTACGTATTACCGCGGCTGCTGGCACGTAGTTAGCCGGGGCTTTCTTCTCAGGTACCGTCACTCCGGTAGCAGTTACTCTACCGGACGTTCTTCCCTGGCAACAGAGCTTTACGATCCGAAAACCTTCATCACTCACGCGGCGTTGCTCCGTCAGGCTTTCGCCCATTGCGGAAGATTCCCTACTGCTGCCTCCCGTAGGAGTCTGGGCCGTGTCTCAGTCCCAGTGTGGCCGTTCACCCTCTCAGGTCGGCTACGCATCGTCGCCTTGGTGGGCCGTTACCCCACCAACTAGCTAATGCGCCGCAGGCCCATCCCTCAGTGACAGATTGCTCCGTCTTTCATTCTTCTCTCAGGAGAAAAAAGAAATTATCCGGTATTAGCTACCGTTTCCGGTAGTTATCCCAGTCTGAAGGGCAGGTTGCCTACGTGTTACTCACCCGTCCGCCGCTAAGTTACTTTGAAAGCAAGCTTTCAAAGTAACTCCGCTCGACTTGCATGTATTAGGCACGCCGCCAGCGTTCGTCCTGAGCCAGGATCAAACTCTCCAATTAGTATTGAAAAGAGCGATATGCTCATTTTGAAACATCTGACGAGAAAATTAATTCTCTAATTTTGGATTTCACTTGCGTGATTTCCTACTCACTCGTTGTTCAGTTTTCAAAGATCAAGTTCTCGTTGGCGCCGTTTAATGTCTCAGCAGCAACTCTTATACTATATCATGTTCGGCTATTTAATGTCAAGCTCTTTTTTTAACTTCTTTTTCGAGCTCGGCATGTGTACTTCTTGGCCGGACTTAGAATATATCATGTATGGAGATGCATTGCAAGAGTTTTTTTATATATAATCAAATGCATAAAACATCATCTATGTATTATCGTATTATAATAACTACCTCCCCTTATCATCTAATTATCTAGAAAGTAAAAAAACAACTGCAGAAGATAACAGTTGTTTTTTAGAAGAAGCTTAGACGATTCTAGATTAATTCCGCTTCCTTCGCTCCAGTAATTACGGCAATGATATTGCTTCGAAGTGCCTCCGCATTGTGCGCTTCATATGGATCCACTTTGAAAACAACAGCATCTGCAATAAAACCTTCTGCAATTTGTCCCAGCTCGTTACCGCTCCCCAGAATATCTGCAGCACTTTTAGTCGCAGCCTGCCACGCTTCTCTCCGAGTTAAGCCATAATCAATCAATGTATCCAGTTCTTGAAGGTTATAGCCATGTAGTGCAGGTGTGGCATAATCTGTACCGAATCCAATACGAACGCCTTCTCTTTTTGCATAATGAATGGCCTTGGAATGACATTCGGCAGCGCGGGCAGCTCGGTCGCAAATGATCGGGTTCAACGCTAGAACGCCTTTTGGGTCTGCAGCAATACGATAAATTGATGTGGTGGGTACAAACGCTACCCGCGAGTTAGCAAGTCTTCCTGCCTGATCCTCAGTTAGAAACATCCCATGCTCTATTGATTCCACGCCGGCCTGGATGGACCAGTCTATCGTCACTCCGCCCCAGGTATGAACCAGTACCTTCTTATCATGGGCATGTGCATTACGAACAATGAACGAGAACTCTTCTTCAGAAAAGATCGGGTCAACGACTTTCTCGGTAGGTGCTCCAAGCCCGCCTGTGGCCATGATTTTTATCCAACCCGCTCCTGTAGCAAAGATTTCCGCCATGCGTTGTTCTAAATGCTTGAGACCACGGGCATCTGCTGCTCCAATCATATCGCTACTGGTCTGCACTCTTAATGGATGCTGATATTGCTGAACAAGATGCTGCACTGTGCTCGGCAGAATCCCACCTGCATCACGGGCAGTCGTTACACCCGTTCTAAGAGTAGCTTCAAAAGCTTGTGCCTGCATAATTTCGATCTCGTTGGCATCGCGCTTCAATTGATCAGAGTGGTCAAAATCTGTCCAAGCTAAATGCGTATGTAGATCAATAATACCCGGACTTAGCCACAGATCTGTTCCTGCAAGATTTGACTCTACTTGATGCGGCTCCGCTTCAGTAATGGATGAAAAACGACCATCCTTTATCACGACATCAAAACGTCTGCCTTCGATACCTGCTATAAAAATATCATTGAACGTCTGCAGCTCTGGATGCTTATGAATCATCTTCATTCCCCCCATGCCAGCCGAACAGCTGCTAATGCCTGAACTGGGTCTTGTTTCAACAGTTCGGCAAGCGTGGATATAGCCTTCTCCACACTTTGCCGCTCAGCATTCGTTCCAAAATGGTTGATCCGTAGAAGATGGCCAAATAATTCTCCGTCTCCGGGAGCCACAATGCCTATAGGCTGCTCAATCCGCAACTCTTGCTTTCCAGAAATCCGCACCGTTGTAGTCAGCGTAGAATAATGTCTGCTGTCCTTTTGCCAAGGCTCAAGCCCCAAGGATTTAATACCAGCTACAGCAGCTGCTGCGGCTCGCTCATGGCGTTTGATTACTTGATCCAATCCTTCTTCTTCAATTCGTGTCAAAGCTTGAGTCAAGGCTCTAGCCTCCAGCGTAGGAATGTTTGGGGCAACCCGCAATGGCGCGGCGTCTCCCAGTGATGGCTTCAGATCCAGCAAGGATAAAATAGAATTGCGTGGAGCATTTTCATTCGACTCAAGAAATTCCCAGCCACGTGGAGAAATACTTACGGCACTAACACCGTTGGGTCCAGCTAAGGCTTTTTGCGCACCTATAACTGCAAAATCAACGGACCATTCATCCACCAGCAGGGCCTCTCCCCCAACCGCAGATACGGAGTCCGACACAGTAATTAGATTGAATTCTTTTGCAATTTCAAATATTTCTTTAGCAGGATTAGAGCCTCCAGTAACCACTTCAGCTTGAACAAAAGAAAGGGCACAAGGTTTAAACTCCTTAATCGCAGAAGCAACTTGGTCGCTAGTGACCACTTCATCAAAAGGAACCTTTACTTCAACAACCGTTGCTCCACCCCGCTCAAGCCATTTTCCAAATAAACTTCCATAAGGACCTGTTACTATATTTACAATGGTTCGACCGGGTGCAGCTATTCCGGCGGCTACCGCCTCGATTCCAAGGATTGCCTCAGCCGGAATGATAACTGGAGGGTGCTCAGTAAACAAGACTTTGGAAATTAAATGTGTTAGCTTATTGTACTCAGCCAGTGAAAGTGGCACGTATCCTTTATGTTCTCGGTTCATAAAAAAACCTCCTGATGTACTTTATTTTGGCATTTTCGGAACCGCCGACAACAGCTCATAACTGTATTCATGTTTAGGACGGATGAAGAATTGATCCCGCGGACTCTGCTCCACGAGCTTTCCTTGCCGCATAACTGCTACCGTATCGCTAATTGCATTGATTACTCCTAGATCATGAGAAATAAAAAGCATGGTGAGATTAAGCTCAGCCTTCAGCGTATTGAACAGTTCGAGCACACTAAGCTGCACAGATACATCCAACGCACTTGTAGGTTCATCCGCGATCAGGATGTTTGGCTCAACACTTAATGCACGAGCGATCGCTATCCGTTGACGCTGGCCGCCGGAAAATTCATGTGGGAATTTGTCTAACGCCTTTTGTTCTAAATGAACTTGATTCAAAAGCTCTTTGCATCTTTGTTCAACATCTGTACGCCCCACTATTTTATGAAACAATAAGGGCTCGGAAAGAATTTGCCTAATCGAATGTTTAGGATTTAGCGAAGCATCTGGATTTTGGAAAATCATCTGGATTGTTTTGTGCTGCTCACGGCTTCTTTTCTTTTTTAATTCTTGGGTACCCAACAGAATCTGTCCCTCATTTGGGGCAATCAGTCCAGCAATTACTCGCGCCAGCGTAGATTTCCCTGATCCGGATTCTCCAACAAGCCCAAGGGTGGTGTGCTGCTCAAGATTCAGATTGATACGATCCAGTGCAGTAAAGCCGCCATAATGAACAGTTAAATCTTTTATTTGCAAGGCTAATTCCATGAGTCTCTACTCCCTTCAAGCTCTGGCAAAGGAAGCACCGAATCAATCAGCATCTGTGTGTAAGGGTCTTTCGGATTTTGCAAAATATCAAGAGTATTGCCCTGCTCAACAATCTGCCCCTGTTTCATTACACATAGCCGTGAACACAAGTTTGCTGCAATCGCTAGGTTATGCGTAACAAATACCATGGCAAAACTGAGCTCATGCTGGAGGCTCGTGATCGTCTCAATAATTTGCCGTTGAACCGTGACGTCAAGTGCCGTTGTCGGCTCATCACAGAGAAGTACGCCTGGCTTACACGCCAGTGCCAGAGCGATGACTACCCGTTGACACTGACCGCCTGACAGCTGACTCGGATACCGGTCCTTTTTCTTCAATGACTCGGGGAGACCAAGCCTTTCGAGCAGTTCCAGTGCAATTACCCGCGAAGTCTTACGGCTTACTTTCTGTCTGTAATACACAACTTCAGCCAGTTGTTTGACAACCGTACAGAGCGGATCAAGCGCACCTCTTGGATCTTGAAATACCATCGCACTGCTTACGTCACTTTTAATGGTGCCACCAGTCTGTTCAACACCATTTGGAAGCAAGCCTAAAATTGCACGCAGCGTAAGCGATTTTCCTGATCCCGATTCACCTACTAATCCCAGACTCTCCCCTTTACTCAGCGAAAAACTAACATTATTGACCAATCTCTCATTTGACTTAGCTGCCAGCGATAGCGCCTCTATTTCTAAAATGGGTTGTATAGACATTATTTTTTCCTCCATATGTCTGCCAAACCATCACCTAGGAGCGACAAAGCTATCCCCGTATACACCACTGCAAATCCCGGAACGGCCGAGAGCCACCAAGCTGTAGTGATGAAGGGCTGTCCATCTGAAATCATTGTCCCCCAGTCAGGAGTTGGCGGTGTAATGCCGATACCAAGATACCCGAGTGTAACAATGGCAACAAGCAATCCAATCATATCTGTCATAAGGACGACCACGGCTTGCGGAAGTACATTCGGCAGGAGATGACGCAAAATAATTTTCACTCCTGGTAGCCCTAAGGTTTGAGCGGACGCCACCCATTCCTGATTACGAAAAGAAGCACTAAGACCTCTGACGACACGGGCAAAGACAATCCATCCTACAAAGATAAAAGTAATATAAATGCCTCGTTCTCCTGCTCCACTGGCAAAAGCCACGATAATAACGATCAGATAAAAAGGAAAGGCGATGAATGTATCTGACAACAGCGTAATAACTGTATCGATCCATTTGCCGTAATATCCTGCCAGCATTCCTAGAAATACACCTGTGCAAAAGGGAATGATTTCTGCCAAGACCATGATTTTCAAATCAGTCCTCGCTGCATAAACCAGTCTGGTAAACAGATCACGCCCTAATTGATCAGTTCCCAACCAATGTTCGGCTGACGGAGGCTGTAAAAAGGCACTCAAATTTTGCTCAGAGGGGTCATAAGGACTTATATAAGGTATAAACACAGTCAAGAGAATAAGAGCTGCAAACATAATAATTCCCACTAGAAGTGATGGGGTATTCCAAATTCGCTTTAAGCCGCTTGTTATCTTACCGTCTTCATACAATCGCGAGTCTAGTCTTATAGTTTTCATTGTTTTCCTTTCGTTCTGGGATCAAGCCACCAGGAAATGATTTCAATCAAGAGACTGATGATCACAACAGATAGCGCACAGTAAAGTGCTATTCCTTGAATAACCGGAAAGTCCCGTTTCGAAATTGAAGTGAACAATAAGCTGCCAATTCCCTTAATTCCAAATACCTGCTCAACGACCAAGGTGCCTCCGATTAAATAAGAAATATTCACACCCAGCAGCATTAACGTAGGAAGAGCAGAGTTGCGCAGCACATGTTTAAATAAAATAACCCTGTTTGGTATGCCCGCAGCCTTAAGGGTGACTACAAAATCCGATTCTAACACTTCAAGCATCTGCGCTCTTAATGAACGAACAAGCGTAGGAACCTGTGAAAAAGCAACAGTGATTGCTGGAAGTGCAAGACTATGCAAGGTTCCGACCCACCCTTCACTTACTCCCCCAACAGGGAACCAGCCAAGCCGGACACTAAAGAGCAAAATTAAAAGTAAGCCAACCCAGAAGATTGGCATACCTAGAGTAATTGTAGGAAAAATACGTATCAAATGGTCCAGCAGTTTATCCTTATGCGTAGCGGCTACCGTAGCGAGCAGAAGGGATACGAAAATCGCCAACACACAAGCCATCACGATGAGCAGCAAAGTAACAGGGGCCCGTTGTGTAATCAACTCTCTTGTTGATGTCCCCATAATAATGGAGTTTCCAGTATCTCCTTGAGTAAACAGCGTCTTCACAAATCGGATGAATTGCTCCCATAAAGGGAGGTCCAGCCCAAGAGTATGATGCATACTCTTGAGCGCCTCAGGGGTGCTGTATTCTCCCAAAATCATTTTTGCTGGATCTCCCGGCACGATTCGAATGATGAAAAAGACCGCTATCATTACGCAGAAGATCACTGCCAATGCTTTTATAAGAGATATCAAAAGCCAGTTGTAAGAACCCTTGCTTCCTTTCGGTTGATTTAACACCTGCTTAGGATTCATCATTGGCTGATGCGGACATCTTCGAAACGGGCACTGCCGTTTGGTAGAACAACGAGACCGTCAACTGAAGAACGAATACCTTTTAAAACATCTGGATAGTAAAGCGGAATATAAGGAACTTCATCAGCAAGGGTCTGCAGCAGCTTAGTATAGATTTGTGCACGTTCATCTCCATCCGCAGTTTTTTGTCCCTCATATAGAAGCTTCGTTACTTCATCATTTGTATAATGCGTCCAATATGATTTGCTGAAGCCTTCCGGATCGGTCTGGAAAGCAATAATTGAGTTCGCTTCAGGGGAATCCGCTTGGCCACTGTTCAGCATTGCCGCAAAATCATATGCGAAGAAACGTTCACGGAAAGTGGCAAGTTCAATCGATTCAATCTCAATCTTAATCCCGATCGTTTGGCCCGCTGCCTGAATAATTTGTGCCTCTTGAGCTCTTGTGCTATTACCGGATGCTACAAGTAATTTGGTAGTGAAGCCATTAGGGAAGGCAGATTTGGCAAGCTCCTCCTTGGCTGCTTCGATATTAAAGTTCAGTGCTTTGATTGTATCATTTGCGTTATAAGGAATCGTTGTTGGCAGCAATGAGTTTGCTGTTTGTGCATAACCAAAGGTTAGCGCCTTGGTCAAGCCCTCACGATCAAGCGCCAGCGCCAGAGCGCGACGGACATGCACATCAGAAAAATGTTCATCCAACGTATTAAAGAACAATTGCTCTGTCACCCAACTACCGTTAGTGACTACTTTAGTGTCAGCCCCATCTTTAATCTCATTGGCATTTTGCAGAGCCAAAGATTCAATAGCATTAACTTCTCCAGCCTTCAGCTGGTTAATCGCTTGGCTGTCATCTTCAATCAGCTTATAAACGAGCTTATCAATATAAGGTTTACCTTCTTGCCAGTAGAATGTATTCTTAGTGAAGGTCAGATCACCAGCAGTGTCCCATGTTTCAACAACAAAAGGTCCCGTACCGATCGGTTTCTTGAAGAATTCTTCTTCGGATACTCCGCCGAAATTGTTAGGAAGGATACCATTTGAGAAATTAGATAGCTCCGAGATAAATGGTGTATAAGGCTCTTTAAGTGTAATAACAAGCGTTTTGTTATCTTGCGCTTTGATTGTGTCGACCTTTGCGGATATTGCCAGCGGGCCGCCTACCTTCAAGTGCCGCTCAAGAGAGAATACAGCATCTTCTGCGGTCACATCCGTACCATTGGAAAACTTCAACCCATCACGAAGCTCGAATGTATACGTCAGACCATCTTCACTGATATTATGTGACTTAGCAAGCCAATCTACAATTTCACCTTTGCTGTCAAAAGCGACTAATGATTCAAAAACTTTGTCGATTGCAAAAGCATTGTTGGACGTAATCTGATTATGCAAATCCAGCGAAGTTACAGAAGCAGGTCGTCCATAGACGAAAGTCCCTCCCGTTGCAGGTTCTGCAGTTTGAGGACTTTGAGTTGCCGGACTCGCACTTTCCTGTGCCTCTTTATTTGAATCAGCCTTATTATTAGACCCCGAGCACCCTGCAATTAACATCAATAGCAAAACTGCTATTGCCCCCAACAGAATCGGTTTCTTAATAGATACACTAAAGTACGACATAATTCGCTCCCCCTATAATTCTTATATGTTTAGTATGAATTGTATTATGGGTTAAACACTCTAGTCTGTCAAACATAATTTAATTTGCAACAATCCTTAAGTAAATATACATAACAAAAAGACCACTGTCGATTACTCAACAGTGGTCTTGCGTGCTTGGCAACGTCCTACTCTCCCAGGACCCTTCGGTCCAAGTACCATCGGCGCTGGAGGGCTTAACGGTCGTGTTCGGGATGGGTACGCGTGGAACCCCTCCGCTATCGCCACCAAACGGGCATTTGCGGTACAAATGCATTATTCAGGTCTCAGCATCGCCAAATGCTGAAAACAAATTCATCATCATACAGTCACTTGGACTATATAAATCTGAGATTGATGCCTGAAAACTGAATCCGAAACAAATCTGCATTTTACATATAGGATAAGCCCTCGACCGATTAGTATTGGTCAGCTCCATGCATTGCTGCACTTCCACCTCCAACCTATCTACCTCGTCGTCTTCAAGGGGTCTTACTAATTGGGAAATCTCATCTTGAGGGGGGCTTCACGCTTAGATGCTTTCAGCGCTTATCCCGTCCGTACGTAGCTACCCAGCCATGCTCCTGGCGGAACAACTGGTGCACCAGCGGTACGTCCATCCCGGTCCTCTCGTACTAAGGACAGCTCCTCTCAAATTTCCTGCGCCCACGACAGATAGGGACCGAACTGTCTCACGACGTTCTGAACCCAGCTCGCGTACCGCTTTAATGGGCGAACAGCCCAACCCTTGGGACCTACTTCAGCCCCAGGATGCGATGAGCCGACATCGAGGTGCCAAACCTCCCCGTCGATGTGGACTCTTGGGGGAGATAAGCCTGTTATCCCCAGGGTAGCTTTTATCCGTTGAGCGATGGCCCTTCCATGCGGTACCACCGGATCACTAAGTCCGACTTTCGTCCCTGCTCGACTTGTAGGTCTCGCAGTCAAGCTCCCTTATGCCTTTGCACTCTGCGAATGATTTCCAACCATTCTGAGGGAACCTTGGAACGCCTCCGTTACTCTTTAGGAGGCGACCGCCCCAGTCAAACTGCCCGCCTGACACGGTCCCCGTACCCGATAAGGGCACTAGGTTAGAACCTAGATACGATCAGGGTGGTATCCCAACGGCGCCTCCACCGAAGCTTGCGCTCCGATTTCTACGGCTCCCACCTATCCTGTACAGATCGTACCCAAATTCAATATCAAGCTGCAGTAAAGCTCCATGGGGTCTTTCCGTCTTGTCGCGGGTAACCTGCATCTTCACAGGTATTAAAATTTCACCGGATCTCTCGTTGAGACAGCGCCCAAGTCGTTACGCCATTCGTGCGGGTCAGAATTTACCTGACAAGGAATTTCGCTACCTTAGGACCGTTATAGTTACGGCCGCCGTTTACTGGGGCTTCGGTTCATAGCTTCGGGTTACCCCTAACCACTCCCCTTAACCTTCCAGCACCGGGCAGGCGTCAGCCCGTATACTTCGCCTTGCGGCTTCGCACAGACCTGTGTTTTTGCTAAACAGTCGCTTGGGCCTTTTCACTGCGGCCCCCTCGTGCTATTCACACTACCGGGGCACCCCTTCTCCCGAAGTTACGGGGTCATTTTGCCGAGTTCCTTAACGAGAGTTCTTCCGCGCGCCTTAGAATTCTCTTCTCGCCTACCTGTGTCGGTTTGCGGTACGGGCACCTTCTCCTGGCTAGAGGCTTTTCTTGGCAGTGTGAGATCATGACCTTCGCTACTACAATTTTCGCTCCCCATCACAGCCCAGCCTTAACGATGTGCGGATTTGCCTACACATCAGCCTCACTGCTTAGACGGACATCCATCAGTCCGCGTCACTACCCTCCTGCGTCACCCCATCGCTCATAGCGGATTACGGTGGTACAGTAATTTCAAACTGTTGTCCTTCGACTACGCCTTTCGGCCTCGCCTTAGGTCCCGACTTACCCTGAGCGGACGAGCCTTCCTCAGGAAACCTTGGGCTTTCGGCGGATCAGATTCTCACTGATCTTTTCGTTACTCATACCGGCATTCTCACTTGTGTAGTGTCCAGCGCTCTTTTCAGTACACCTTCAACCCCTACACAACGCTCCCCTACCCCAGATGCAAAGCATCTAGCCATAGCTTCGGTGGTGTGTTTAGCCCCGTTACATTTTCGGCGCAGAGTCACTCGACCAGTGAGCTATTACGCACTCTTTCAATGGTGGCTGCTTCTAAGCCAACATCCTGGTTGTCTGTGCAACTCCACATCCTTTCCCACTTAACACACACTTGGGGACCTTAGCTGATGGTCTGGGCTGTTTCCCTTTTGACAATGGATCTTAGCACTCACTGTCTGACTCCCGGCAATAAGTATATGGCATTCGGAGTTTGACTGAGCTTGGTAATCCTTGCGGACCCCGCACCCAATCAGTGCTCTACCTCCACTACTCTTATACCGAGGCTAGCCCTAAAGCTATTTCGGGGAGAACCAGCTATCTCCGAGTTCGATTGGAATTTCTCCGCTACCCCCACCTCATCCCCGCACTTTTCAACGTACGTGGGTTCGGGCCTCCAGTGCGTGTTACCGCACCTTCACCCTGGACAGGGGTAGATCACACGGTTTCGGGTCTACGTCCACATACTAATTCGCCCTATTCAGACTCGCTTTCGCTGCGGCTCCACCTTCTCGGCTTAACCTTGCATGTTAAACGTAACTCGCCGGTTCATTCTACAAAAGGCACGCCATCACCCATTAATAGGGCTCTGACTTTTTGTAAGCACACGGTTTCAGGTTCTATTTCACTCCCCTTCCGGGGTGCTTTTCACCTTTCCCTCACGGTACTGTTTCACTATCGGTCGCCAGGTAGTATTTAGCCTTAGCAGATGGTCCTGCTGGATTCATACGGGGTTTCACGTGCCCCGCACTACTCGGGATCCGTCTCGGAGAGAACACAGTTTAGGTTACAGGGCTTTTACCTCTATCGCGGGCCTTTCCAGACCTCTTCACCTACCATATTCCTTTGTAACTCCATGTAAGACGTCCCACAACCCCTAAGAGCAAGCTCTTAGGTTTAGGCTGTTCCGCGTTCGCTCGCCGCTACTGACGGAATCACTATTGTTTTCTCTTCCTCAGGGTACTTAGATGTTTCAGTTCCCCTGGTCTGCCTCTACATTTCCTATGTATTCAGAAATGAGTAACTGCGAATTACCACAGCTGGGTTTCCCCATTCGGACACCCCCGGATCAAAGCTTGCTTACAGCTCCCCGAGGCAGTTTCGTTGTTCGCCACGTCCTTCGTCGGCTCCTGGCGCCTAGGCATCCTCCGTGTGCTCTTATTAGCTTAACCTTGATTCTTCCGAAGAAAAATCTCACTAATAACATTTACTTGTTTACACAAGTTGCTAAAAGATGTTCTAAAACGCAAATTCGTTTCGGTATCCAGTTTTCAAGGATCAAGTCTTACTGAGAGCTTAAACTCTCAAAACTGAGCAACGAGTGAGTAACAGGCCTAAACCTGAGTTTTGGAAGTTAAACTTCCGATTTGAATGTTCTCATTGCAGAGAACGATTCTCCATAGAAAGGAGGTGATCCAGCCGCACCTTCCGATACGGCTACCTTGTTACGACTTCACCCCAATCATCTACCCCACCTTCGGCGGCTGGCTCCCTTGCGGGTTACCCCACCGACTTCGGGTGTTGTAAACTCTCGTGGTGTGACGGGCGGTGTGTACAAGACCCGGGAACGTATTCACCGCGGCATGCTGATCCGCGATTACTAGCAATTCCGACTTCATGCAGGCGAGTTGCAGCCTGCAATCCGAACTGAGACCGGCTTTGATGGGATTGGCTCCACCTCGCGGCTTCGCTTCCCGTTGTACCGGCCATTGTAGTACGTGTGTAGCCCAGGTCATAAGGGGCATGATGATTTGACGTCATCCCCACCTTCCTCCGGTTTGTCACCGGCAGTCACTCTAGAGTGCCCAGCATTACCTGCTGGCAACTAAAGTTAAGGGTTGCGCTCGTTGCGGGACTTAACCCAACATCTCACGACACGAGCTGACGACAACCATGCACCACCTGTCTCCTCTGTCCCGAAGGCCGCCGCTATCTCTAGCGGATTCAGAGGGATGTCAAGACCTGGTAAGGTTCTTCGCGTTGCTTCGAATTAAACCACATACTCCACTGCTTGTGCGGGTCCCCGTCAATTCCTTTGAGTTTCAGTCTTGCGACCGTACTCCCCAGGCGGAGTGCTTACTGTGTTAACTTCGGCACCAAGGGTATCGAAACCCCTAACACCTAGCACTCATCGTTTACGGCGTGGACTACCAGGGTATCTAATCCTGTTTGCTCCCCACGCTTTCGCGCCTCAGCGTCAGTTACAGCCCAGAAAGTCGCCTTCGCCACTGGTGTTCCTCCACATATCTACGCATTTCACCGCTACACGTGGAATTCCACTTTCCTCTTCTGTACTCAAGCCACCCAGTTTCCAGTGCGACCTCAGGTTGAGCCCAAGGTTTAAACACCAGACTTAAATAGCCGCCTGCGCGCGCTTTACGCCCAATAATTCCGGACAACGCTTGCCCCCTACGTATTACCGCGGCTGCTGGCACGTAGTTAGCCGGGGCTTTCTTCTCAGGTACCGTCACTCCGGTAGCAGTTACTCTACCGGACGTTCTTCCCTGGCAACAGAGCTTTACGATCCGAAAACCTTCATCACTCACGCGGCGTTGCTCCGTCAGGCTTTCGCCCATTGCGGAAGATTCCCTACTGCTGCCTCCCGTAGGAGTCTGGGCCGTGTCTCAGTCCCAGTGTGGCCGTTCACCCTCTCAGGTCGGCTACGCATCGTCGCCTTGGTGGGCCGTTACCCCACCAACTAGCTAATGCGCCGCAGGCCCATCCCTCAGTGACAGATTGCTCCGTCTTTCATTCTTCTCTCAGGAGAAAAAAGAAATTATCCGGTATTAGCTACCGTTTCCGGTAGTTATCCCAGTCTGAAGGGCAGGTTGCCTACGTGTTACTCACCCGTCCGCCGCTAAGTTACTTTGAAAGCAAGCTTTCAAAGTAACTCCGCTCGACTTGCATGTATTAGGCACGCCGCCAGCGTTCGTCCTGAGCCAGGATCAAACTCTCCAATTAGTATTGAAAAGAGCGATATGCTCATTTTGAAACATCTGACGAGAAAATTAATTCTCTAATTTTGGATTTCACTTGCGTGATTTCCTACTCACTCGTTGTTCAGTTTTCAAAGATCAAGTTCTCGTTGGCGCCGTTTAATGTCTCAGCAGCAACTCTTATACTATATCATGTTCGGCTATTTAATGTCAAGCTCTTTTTTTAACTTCTTTTTGAGCTCGGCATGTGTACTTCTTGGCCGGACTTAGAATATATCATGTATGGAGTTGCATTGCAAGAGTTTTTTTGAAATATACTAGATAAATGAGAGACTGTGCTGCCAAAAGCCTCAATACTGCAATATATAATGGCTAGCACAGCCTTATTCCTTTGTACCTACGCCCTAAGCAATGATTTCTTGAATATACAATTCACGTTCCAACATCAAATTAACTATTGTTTCCTCTATCTTAACCATCGGACGTGTAGGGTTTGCGCGATCTGTGAAGATAATCTCCCCATGACGGCCATCACTTAATTTGATTCTAGTGCCATTAAAGAGATCAGTACTCTTCTGTATAAACGTCTGCACAATCACTGGGTCAAGCTTACCGAAGCTTTCTGTCAGAATCTGCTCTAGTACCAAATAAGGAGACTGTGCTCTTCTGTAGGCTCTTTCTAAGGTCATAGCATGGAATATATCTGCTACTGCGACTACTTTAGCGTAGAAATGAATCTGACTGCCGTCCAGCTTCAATGGATAACCAGAGCCATCAATCTTCTCATGATGCTGCAAGGCGGCAAGTCTTACCCCTTCATTAATCGCTGTAACATTGCGTAATAATTGATAACCATATGTAGTGTGTCGGCGAACCTCTTCTATTTCACTATTGTTAAGTGACTCCGGTTTCTGTAAAAGTGAGCTGTCTACTTTAGCATTACCGATATCATGTAATAATCCTGCAAAAGCAATCTGCATCCAATCCTTTTGTGGGTACCCACACCACTGAGCGATTTTATAGGAGGTCAACGCGGACAACACAGCATTGTGATAGTTGTAATCCTCATATTTTAAAGTGCGCGGTGTAAACTTCAAGACATGATAATCCTTCAAATAACCTATTAATGTCTCTAACTGACTGCGAAGCTCAAAAATAGGAAGTGAAGCTGCCGTTACCGATCGATAGCTGTTCTTAATAAGAGTGAGCATTTTATCGTATTCATCATGTAGAGGAGAATTAGTCTTGGCCAACATCGATTCGTTGATAATGGCTCCAGCTTTAGGGGAAGCTTGCTTAGCTGTTGTTTTGGCTCCATCCGAACTCGCCTCACCTTGGTCACCTTCGATTTCCACTTGCCCAATCAAAAAAGCCTGTAAAATATCTAGATCACGAGGGAGCAATATTTTTCCCTTAGTGAATAAAGTCCCCCCTAAAGGTGTAATTACATCCTTTATTATCTTTGAGCCTGCTTTAACTTCTCCAACCAATATATTTGGCATATACTCAGCCCCTTAATTTCTATAAGCCGTACACCCAGCATTACCTCACATTGATAAGACAGATAATTTCTGAGAAATTAGTACTTTATAGGATTCTATTGGCTAATTATAGTACGGATAAATGGAAGACACTAGTGCAGTGAAAACTATTCTTTCAAAATATTTATTTTATTTTTTGAAGCATCGGTCATTCTAAAAGCAACAAAAAGAGCAAGAACTTCTGTAATAGAAGCCCTTGCTCTTTTTTGAATTCAACCTATTCTAAGTCAGTGTCTTCGTCCTCAGTCAGGATCTCAGGCTGATCAATATCGCCAGATTCCTCGACTGTATCTTGCCCATCCAGGCCTTCTTGCCCTTCCAAGCCTTCCAGACCTTCCACTTCCTCAGATTCATCCTCTTCGTTCTTGTCAGCTCTACACAGGGTAGCTACTGCGTCATCCTCACGGATGTTAATCAGCTTAACCCCTTGAGCATAACGGCCCATAGTAGAAATTCCATCCATGCTGGTACGAATCAGGGTACCGCTAGTCGTAATAATCATTAAGTCTTCATCCTTCTTAACGACCTTAAGACCCACTACAGGACCATTCTTATCGGTGAGATTAATGGTCTTGATCCCTTTACCGCCACGAGTCTGGGAACGATAATCACCGGCTGGTGTCCGTTTACCATAGCCCTTGGTAGTAACAATCAGAACCTCAAGCTCCTTATCGACACAGTCCATACCAATGACATGGTCATTACCGTCAAGCGTAATACCCTTAACGCCAGTCGCGCTACGTCCCATAGAACGCACATCATTCTCTGAGAACGTAATCGACATTCCGCGAGCTGTACCGATAATGAGATTTTGCTGTCCATCAGTCAGCTTAACCTCGATTAGGGAATCTTCTTCACGAAGATTAATAGCAATAAGACCGCCTTTACGGATGTTGTTATAATCCCCAAGAGGCGTCTTCTTCACGATACCCTCGCGGGTAGCAAAGAATAAATATTTGTCGCTATCGCCATCTTCCACTTGGATTACCGCACTAATCTTCTCACCTTGTTCGATTTGAATCAGGTTGATGATTGGCGTCCCCCGGGCTGTACGGCCCAATTCTGGGATCTCATAAGCTTTAATCCGGTAAACTTTACCCTTATCGGTAAAGAACATCAGATAGTTATGAGAGTTACTCACGAAGAGATGCTCCACGAAATCCTGGTCCTTGGTGTCCATCCCCATGACTCCGCGACCTCCGCGCTTCTGACTGCGGTAGGTGCTGACAGGTAGACGTTTGATATATCCTGTATGTGTAATAGTGATAACAACCTCTTCACGTGGAATAAGGTCTTCATCCAGGATACTTTCTTCACCAACCGTAATCTCTGTCCGGCGTTCATCAGAATATCTATCGCGGATATCCTGCAGCTCGTTGCTGATGATTTCCAGTACAAGATGCTCGTTAGCCAGAATTTCACGGTACTCTGCAATTTTAACGATCAATTCGTTATATTCATTCTCGATCTTTTCCCGTTCCAGACCGGTCAGACGTTGCATCCGCATATCGAGGATAGCCTGAGCCTGCTCTAAACTGAGGCTAAAGGTGCTCATTAATCCTTCGCGGGCTATATCAGTTGTCCGTGAAGCACGGATTAACGCAATCACTTCATCCAGATGATCAAGCGCAATGCGCAGACCTTCTAAGATATGAGCGCGTGCTTCAGCTTTTTTAAGATCAAATATAGTACGACGACGAATAACTTCAATCTGGTGCTGCAAATAATGATAAAGTACATCACGCAGATTAAGAATTTTCGGCTCGTTATTTACGATGGCAAGCATGTTGATCCCAAATGTGGATTGCATAGAAGTATGTTTATATAGATTGTTTAATACTACATTTGGATTAACATCGCGTCTCATCTCAACAACTACACGCATACCGTTACGGTCAGACTCATCTCGAAGATCCGTTATACCTTCGATCCGTTTCTCACGTACTAATTCTGCGATTTTTTCAACCAATCTTGCTTTGTTAACCTGGTATGGAAGCTCATGCACAATGATGCGAGCCTTGCCGTTGTTCTCTTCGATCGTTGCCTTCGCACGCATGGTTACTGAACCACGCCCCGTACGATAAGCCTGACGAATGCCCTCACGACCCAAAATATATCCAGCCGTAGGGAAATCCGGACCTTGGATAAACTCCATCAATTCCATTGGCGTGATATCAGGATTCTTAATCATCGCCTGCACACCATCGATAACTTCACCAAGGTTATGCGGTGGAATATTAGTAGCCATACCTACAGCAATACCAGATACCCCATTTACGAGCAGATTCGGATAACGGGCTGGCAATACAACCGGCTCATTCTCTTCACCATCATAGTTGGGTGCGAAGTCAACTGTCTCTTTGTTCAAATCACGAAGCATTTCGCCTGCAATCTTGGAGAGACGGGCTTCTGTGTACCGCATCGCCGCGGCCATATCACCATCGATCGAACCAAAGTTCCCGTGACCGTCTACAAGCATATAGCGCATCGAGAAATCCTGAGCCATCCGTACCATTGTTTCATAGACAGCTGAGTCACCGTGAGGGTGGTACTTACCGATAACCTCACCGACGATTCTTGCAGATTTCTTATGAGGCTTATCCGCAGACATTCCAAGCTCCGACATCGCAAACAAAATGCGTCGGTGAACCGGCTTGAGTCCGTCCCGCACATCTGGCAAAGCCCGGCTAACAATGATGCTCATTGCGTAATCCATAAAGGATTCACGCATTTCCACGCCAATGTCCCGATCTTTGACTTGTGGGTTATTTTGTTCAGCCATGAGTTGCTGGACCTCCTTCAGTTAAAAAACCGCTACCCTTAATTATATTACTTTCACAAAAGTAGCACAATTAAACATGATAGCCTTTTATCTTCTAATATTGATTTCTTTTTGCGCTTATCAGGGTATTTGCCCTTTCCGCAAATATCTTTACTACATAGACTGTAAAGACAAGAAACACGGTTTTATTATCCTAATATCGTTCGATAAGGCATAACCCCATATCCTTATATTATACCATTGTTTAGGTAGCTTGTCCTGATTTTCAGCTGTCAAAGATTATGCTGCCACTGCATTTTTTACAACAAGGAACCCAAAGGACCTATTCCTGCACAAAACTCATAAGGAGGAAGATAATGAAGATTCAACGCGTCCCAAGCAAATGGGCTAAAACGAAAGTCATCCTTCAAAATCACTCTCTATTGCAATATGTGCCTGATACCCGTAAATTCGATGTCAATGCTCTTAAGGAGATGCTTGCGTTATATACAATGGTCTATATTAAGCCAGATCGAGGAAGTTATGGTATCGGTGTAATGAGAGCTGAGCAGCGTACTGTAACTCTTAGCACTAGCAAACAGAAAGCTGAACACGGTACCGACCTCGATAACGTTAATAAAGAAGAGCCCGAAGAACAGATCTTGTATATTTTAAGATATGGGAAGACTGCGGAAGTGTTTTTCTCACCAGAAGAGCTGTATGAGAACTTACAGAAACGAATTCAGAATCGAACCTATTTGATTCAAAAAGGGATTGACCTTCTGCGTCATCAAGACCGCCCTTTTGATCTTCGGGTTCTTACCCAAAAGACACCATCAGGAGTATGGGAAACAACAGGAATGCTTGGAAGAGTAGCTGCCCCTCAAAAAATCGTCACCAATTATCACAGTGGAGGCAGTATCCTTTCCGTAAGTACTCTGCTAAAAAATTATATGCCGCCCTCTGAAGTCCTAGTTACGATCAATCACTTAAAAGCATTGGGTATACAAATCGCGGCACAGCTTCAATCTGCCTATCCGGGAATCAAAGAGATTGGTCTGGATATTGCCATGGATCAACATCTGGATATGTGGCTGCTGGAAGTCAACACTCTTCCGTCCATTGCTGTATTCAAATTATTTCCTGATAAATCAATCTATCGTAAAATACATCGCTATGCCGTAGCCTATGGACGTGTAAAAGCAAGAAAATCCCCTTATTCGACCCGCAATAAACAATCCACAAGAGCCTAAAAAAAGCTTGAAATCAAAGAACCTCCAGCGTTCTCATTCCGTTAGGAATAGAAGCCGGAGGTTGTATTAAATATTGTTTTTACACATCAAGGTATCTAACGTTCTTGGCATGCTCATGGATAAAGTCACGTCTTGGTTCAACATTGTCACCCATAAGTGTATCAAAAATACTATCTGCCAGCATCGCATCTTCAATCGTAACCTGGAGCATCATACGGGTCTCAGGGTCCATCGTTGTGTCCCAAAGTTGGGTTGCATTCATCTCTCCCAAACCTTTGTAACGTTGGACGTTAACCTTAGCATTTTCTCCAAAAGAAGCGATAATATCATCGCGTTCCTTCTCGCTGCCTGCGTAGCGGATAACCTTATTGCGCTCAATCTTAAAGAGAGGAGGCTGTGCAATATAGATATAACCCGCGTCTACTAGCTTCCGCATGTAACGATAGAAGAACGTTAATAATAGCGTTCTAATATGGGCTCCATCGACGTCGGCATCGGTCATAATAACGACTTTATGGTAGCGAGCCTTCGATAAGTCAAAGTCATCGCTGATCCCTGTGCCCAAAGCCGTAATGATGGCGCGGATCTCCGCGTTAGATAAAATACGGTCAAGGCGAGCTTTTTCAACGTTTAGGATCTTACCACGCAACGGTAGAATCGCTTGGAAATGACGATCCCGTCCTTGCTTAGCCGATCCACCCGCTGAGTCACCTTCGACGATGTATAGTTCGCTGATCGAGGCATCCTTGGATGAACAGTCGGCGAGTTTACCAGGCAGAGCACTGACTTCAAGCGCACTCTTCCGACGGGTTAACTCACGTGCCTTACGAGCAGCTTCTCGCGCGCGTGAAGCGGAAAGTGACTTTTCAAGAACGCGACGTGATACTGCTGGGTTTTCTTCCAGAAACTCTTGTAATTTCTCTCCGAACAGTGATTCTACGATACCCCGCACTTCACTATTTCCGAGCTTAGTTTTCGTTTGACCTTCAAATTGTGGATCTGGAATTTTGACAGAAATAATGGCTGTCAATCCTTCACGCACGTCATCACCAGTCAGATTCGAATTGCTATCCTTCAGTACTCCCGCTTTACGAGCATAATCGTTGATGATACGGGTCAGCGCACTTTTAAAGCCGGATTCATGCGTTCCACCCTCATGCGTATTAATATTATTCGCAAAAGAGTAGATGTTCTCAGTATACGAATCGTTATATTGGAGAGCCACTTCAACTTGGATCATATCGCGTGAGCCTTCCACGTAGATCGGATCCTCATGTAGTGCTTCTTTTTTCTCATTCAAATATTTCACATATTCAACGATACCACCCTCGTATTTGAACACGTTGGTGACATCCGTCCGCTCATCATGAAGTGAAAGCTCGATTCCTTTGTTAAGAAAAGCCAGCTCCCGAATACGAGTAAGCAGTGTCGAATATTCAAAAACTGTGGTTTCCGTAAATATTTCAGGATCCGGATGAAAGGTTGTAGTCGTTCCTGTCTCATCTGAATCGCCAACGATTTTGATATCATACTGCGGTGCACCACGTCTATATTCCTGTTGGTAGATATGACCGTCACGTTTGACCTTAACAAGGACCTTTTCAGACAAGGCATTCACTACAGAGATACCCACGCCATGCAAACCACCGGAAACTTTATATCCGCCACCGCCGAATTTACCGCCTGCATGCAGCACGGTCATTACGACTTCAAGCGTCGACTTCTTAAGCTTTACATTCTCACCTACAGGTATGCCACGTCCATTATCGATAACAGTGATCGCGTTATCCTCATGTATAATCACTTGAATCCGGTCACAATAACCTGCGAGTGCCTCATCGATACTATTATCGACGACCTCCCATACCAAGTGATGGAGACCTTTAGAACTAGTCGAACCAATATACATGCCCGGACGTTTCCGAACCGCTTCCAGCCCTTCCAGTACCTGAATCTGGCTCTCATCATATGTCGGTTGATTCATTGACATGCCTTCACCTACTTCTTTCTGATTATCTCTTTGTTACCCAATGCAAGTTATATTTCGAGCAAAATTTTGGCTCTTTTTTTAAGAGTGGAGGAGGAAATGGGGGAGTAATACACGATATTTTTAGTTACGACAATAGATTTTGCTTCCTCTTCGCCAATCCGCTCAAGCTTCTTATCCTGCTCAGAGTGAATAACGAATTGCTTAGATACCTTGGAAGATTTCTCAATCGAAATATCAAATATAGCAATTAACTCCGAAGACCTAATGATCTTCTCCCCGCCCAAATGAATATACATGATCGTCCTCCGCTCTTTTATAACTCAACTTTTCCATCATGAACATGAAATAGGCTGGCGCCCTTTAATTTATCGGCATTCAGACCCTCAATTCCGGTAGCGGTAATGAATGTCTGTACCTTGCTTTGAAAGGTTTCAATAAGCTGGGTCTGGCGGTAAGGATCAAGCTCGGATAAAACATCATCAAGAAGCAGCACAGGATATTCTCCGATTTCCTCATGGATCAGCTCGATTTCCGCCAGCTTAAGCGATAAAGCCGTGGTACGCTGCTGTCCTTGAGAACCGTAGACCTGAGCTTCCCTTCCGTTGATAAAAAAGGACAGGTCATCCCGATGGGGACCCGTCAGCGTCATGCCGCGCCTGATTTCTTGTTCTCTCGTTTGTGATAACTTTAACATAAAATTGTCTAATAAGACAGCTTCATCTTCCTCATCCCGATCGCCGAAAGAGGGGACATAGAGCAATTTCAGTTCTTCTCCGCCGTTCGTAATCCCCCGGTGAATGCTTTCAGCCCATATTTGCAGCTTCTTTATGAATTGTTTCCTTTTTTTGACGATTTTAACACCATGCTCTACAAGTTGAGCATCCCAGATTTCCAGAAGCTCTTTCCCTGCAGCCTCTTTTCCCCATAATTGCTTTAAGAGATTACCTCTTTGCAAGAGAATTTTTTGATACTGCTGTAGGTGAAATAGATAACTAGGCTGGACTTGGCCGATCTCCATATCAAGAAAACGCCGTCTGATACCAGGGGTCCCTTTTACAATCTCTAAATCTTCCGGTGCAAACATGACCACATTCAGAGATCCAACAAACTCACTAAGGCGCCGCTGCTCCAAACCATTGATCTTGGCTTTTTTACCTTTGGCAGATAGGGTGAGCTCCAGCTTGAGATCGCCATACTTGCGTTCCACCTCGGCAACGATCTGAGCTGCATCTCCGGGGGCGTCGAAGGAGATAAGTTCGCGGTCCTTAGAGGTGCGGTGGCTTTTGGTCATCGCCAGGACGAACAATGCCTCCATGAGGTTTGTTTTGCCTTGGGCGTTCTGACCCAGAATCAGATTCACATCGCCCAGGCTCTCCAGACGCAGCAGCCCGTAATTCCGATAATGCTGCAGACCGATATTTTTAACAAACACGAAATGGTTCCTCCCCTAGCGTACTACTCTTTTACTCCTCCGCCTTCAACCTCAAAGGTACCGTTATCCTGCACTTCGATTTTGTCACCCGGATAAAGTTTTCTGCCGCGCCGTTCCTCTACCTCTCCGTTGACCAATACGTGACCTTCCTGCAATAAAGCTTTGGCCATTCCACCTGTGGATACACAATCTGCGAGTTTCAGAAATTGGTCCAGCTTAATGTATCCACTGTGGATAAGTATTTTTTTCATGGTTTTTATCCTTTCAGCCACTTATCCACATGTTCATGAATGTTGGCATTAATTTGTTGTACGGTAAGGCAAAATGATATACAAGCTATTGGTTTGGTCAAGTGGTTTCAAAATGATCGGACTCATCATCCCTGTAAATGCAATAACGAGCTGTTCACTCTCTATGACCTTTAATACATCAAGCATATATTTCGAGTTGAAAGATATTTTGAGAGGTTCACCTTTGAAATCGATGACTTCAAGTTCCTCGCGAACCTTACCCAGCTCTGATGAGCTTGAAGAAATTTCAATACCGCCTTGATCAAGCGTCTGCATACGAACAATATTTGTTTTTTCTTCCCGGGACAGCAAATAAGCACGATCAATCGATTCACTTAATTTTTTTGTATCTAAAGTTAGTTCTGTTTTGTAGGTTGTTGGAATAATTCTAGAAGTATCAGGATAAATCCCATCTAGGATCCGTGAATAAAACAGTACTTTGTCGATTTTGAAGAGAACTTGATTATCCGCAACGACAATATCAACCAGCATATTTTGGTCAGGGATAATTTTGCTGAGCTCATTAAGGGTTTTACCGGCAATAACAATATTTCCGAAATTGACATTTTCCGTGCCTTCAAGTTTAGCAGCTCTTGTTGCCAAGCGGTGACGGTCAGTCGCTGTAAACTTAAACTCATTGTCGCTCAGATTCCATAGTATACCCGTTAATATCGGAGTTGTCTCTTGGGTAGAAATAGAAAAGGCTGTTTGTTTAATCATATTTTTCAGCAAATCACCTGGTAGAGAGATCGTGTCATTCTCTTCAATGCTCGGTAACACTGGGAATTCTTCAGGGTCTAAACCTACCATCTGAATCTCAGTGGATCCGGAAGAAATGTACGTTTGGAATCCTTCTTTTACTTCCATGTGGATTTCTTTGGAGGGCAGCTTCTTAATAATCTCGACGAAAAATTTAGCGGGAAGGACAACACTTCCTGGCTGATCTATCTTCACGATGGTGTGGCTGTCATTCTCTGCTGGAATAAACGATTGAATAGAAATATCGGTATCACTTGCAGTTAATGTGACGCCTTGATGGCTAACTTCCAGTTTAATACCGGTCAAAATAGGGATTGTTGTTCTGCTGGATATAGCTTTGGATACGTGTTGAATGGATTCGTTGAGTTCATTTTTAAGAATGCTTATTTTCATGATTTCACTCCTAGCTGAAAAATTGGGAATTTCGATGGATTTGAGTCTGTTAATTACGCGTCTTTACATGATGAATTATTATAGTTATTTAATAGTATTAGTAGTAGGGGCGACGAATATGTGGATAACCCCACCAAACAGCATAAAATTAAGCCTACCCACATGTGTATAGATTGTGTATAGGCTCTTTGTTCCTCTTAGGAAGGATTTTTAATTTTCTCCGCAAGATTATTTACCACTTTGTACAACTCCTGATCGACCTTTAATGCCTGTGTAATTTTATCGTGCGCATGAATTACGGTCGTATGGTCACGTCCTCCGAAAGCCTCACCAATCTTAGGCAGCGAATAATCCGTTAGTTCACGGGATAGATACATTGCGATTTGACGTGGAAACGCTACGGCTTTGGTTCTTTTGCGTGCTTTGAAGTCTTCAAGGCGCAAATTGTAGTATTCTCCGACTTTTTGCTGAATATCAGCGATGGTGATCATCTTGGGACGACTGGAAGGAATAATATCCTTGAGCGCTTCAGCTGCCAAATGAGTGGTTACATCCTGGTTGGTAAGCGAAGAATAAGCAACTACCCGGATTAATGCACCCTCAAGCTCACGAATATTGGTGTCAATCTGGTTGGCAATATACATCATGGCCTCATTAGGGATATCAAGGTTCTCTGCCTTAGCCTTTTTGCGTAAAATCGCAATCCGGGTCTCCAGATCTGGTGGTTGAATATCCGTAATCAAGCCCCATTCGAACCGGGAACGCAGCCGTTCTTCCAGTGTGGGAATTTCCTTTGGTGGTCGGTCGCTGGAGATGATAATTTGCTTGCGTTCTTCGTGGAGCGCATTGAAAGTATGGAAAAACTCCTCCTGTGTAGACTCTTTTCCAGCGAGGAATTGAATGTCGTCGATAAGCAAAATGTCAACATTACGATACTTGTTACGGAAGCTTTCACCGCGGTTATCACGGATCGAATTGATAAATTCATTCGTGAATTTCTCAGACGAGATGTAAATTACCTTGTTATTTGGGTTATGTTCCAGGACATAGTGCCCAATTGCGTGCATCAAATGGGTTTTGCCCAGACCTACACCACCGTATAAAAACAAGGGATTGTATGCTTTGGCTGGTGCTTCGGCTACTGCCAGTGAGGCTGCATGCGCAAAGCGGTTCCCAGAGCCGATTACAAAGGTGTCAAAAGTGTACTTTGGATTGAGCAGATGCGTTTGTGCTTCTTCTCTTGATACTACGGGAGTCGGAGCGGATTGTTGAACCACAAGCTCAGGCGGCTTGCTTTCTTCAATCACGAATTTTACATCCACTTGTTTCCCTGTGACTTCGTAGACGGTTGCTCCTACCAGTTTGGTGTAACGACTTTCCAGCCATTCTACTGCAAACGTTGTAGGTGCCGAGATAATGAGAACCTGGGAGTTGAAGGTTATCGCTTTAGTAGCCTTAAACCAGGTATCAAAGCTCGGCTTGCTTAATTTGGTTTGAATAATCGATAAAATTTGCTGCCATAATTCGGAAGTATGGCTGTCCAC